>NZ_CP109162.1:0-4800000 GCF_035920445.1 Nocardia sp. NBC_01730
CAAGTCAGAGCGACACGGACACCGACCCGGAGCCGAGAAGCCCAGCGGAAACGCTGAGCGGAAGGACCGGGAAACGAGGGTAGGACGAGGAGCGCCTGACAAGCCAAACAAGATCGGGGTCGAGCTTGACTTCGCTCCATGGTCTGGTTAGGCTGGAACGGTTGCCTCGCAGAAGGTCTGGTTGGTCCGGTCTGGATGTGTGTGCGTGTGTTCTTTGAGAACTCAATAGTGTGTCGATGAATGTCAGTGCCAATATTTTATTGGTTCCGGCCTTTCATACCCCCCGTTTGGAAGGTTGGACATTTTAGTCAACATTTTGTTGGCGTTTTGTTTTGCTGGGTTTTCGGACTCTGGTTTAAATACTTTTGATTGCACCCTTTCGGGTGTGGTTGGAGTCTTCAACGGAGAGTTTGATCCTGGCTCAGGACGAACGCTGGCGGCGTGCTTAACACATGCAAGTCGAGCGGTAAGGCCCTTCGGGGTACACGAGCGGCGAACGGGTGAGTAACACGTGGGTGATCTGCCTCGTACTTCGGGATAAGCCTGGGAAACTGGGTCTAATACCGGATAGGACCTTTGGATGCATGTCCGAGGGTGGAAAGATTTATCGGTGCGAGATGGGCCCGCGGCCTATCAGCTTGTTGGTGGGGTAACGGCCCACCAAGGCGACGACGGGTAGCCGACCTGAGAGGGTGACCGGCCACACTGGGACTGAGACACGGCCCAGACTCCTACGGGAGGCAGCAGTGGGGAATATTGCACAATGGGCGAAAGCCTGATGCAGCGACGCCGCGTGAGGGATGACGGCCTTCGGGTTGTAAACCTCTTTCGACTCCGACGAAGCGAGAGTGACGGTAGGAGTAGAAGAAGCACCGGCCAACTACGTGCCAGCAGCCGCGGTAATACGTAGGGTGCGAGCGTTGTCCGGAATTACTGGGCGTAAAGAGCTTGTAGGCGGTTTGTCGCGTCGTCTGTGAAAACTCACAGCTCAACTGTGAGCTTGCAGGCGATACGGGCAGACTTGAGTACTTCAGGGGAGACTGGAATTCCTGGTGTAGCGGTGAAATGCGCAGATATCAGGAGGAACACCGGTGGCGAAGGCGGGTCTCTGGGAAGTAACTGACGCTGAGAAGCGAAAGCGTGGGTAGCGAACAGGATTAGATACCCTGGTAGTCCACGCCGTAAACGGTGGGTACTAGGTGTGGGTTTCCTTCCACGGGATCCGTGCCGTAGCTAACGCATTAAGTACCCCGCCTGGGGAGTACGGCCGCAAGGCTAAAACTCAAAGGAATTGACGGGGGCCCGCACAAGCGGCGGAGCATGTGGATTAATTCGATGCAACGCGAAGAACCTTACCTGGGTTTGACATACACCGGAAACCTGCAGAGATGTAGGCCCCCTTGTGGTCGGTGTACAGGTGGTGCATGGCTGTCGTCAGCTCGTGTCGTGAGATGTTGGGTTAAGTCCCGCAACGAGCGCAACCCTTATCTTATGTTGCCAGCGCGTAATGGCGGGGACTCGTGAGAGACTGCCGGGGTCAACTCGGAGGAAGGTGGGGACGACGTCAAGTCATCATGCCCCTTATGTCCAGGGCTTCACACATGCTACAATGGCCGGTACAGAGGGCTGCGATACCGCGAGGTGGAGCGAATCCCTTAAAGCCGGTCTCAGTTCGGATCGGGGTCTGCAACTCGACCCCGTGAAGTTGGAGTCGCTAGTAATCGCAGATCAGCAACGCTGCGGTGAATACGTTCCCGGGCCTTGTACACACCGCCCGTCACGTCATGAAAGTCGGTAACACCCGAAGCCGGTGGCCTAACCCCTTGTGGGAGGGAGCCGTCGAAGGTGGGATTGGCGATTGGGACGAAGTCGTAACAAGGTAGCCGTACCGGAAGGTGCGGCTGGATCACCTCCTTTCTAAGGAGCACTTCTGCATCGCACCCCGAAGAGTCGGGGATGGTAAACGTTGATGCCAGAGACCGTTGAGTCCTCATCTGTGGGACTGCGGACGCTCATGGGTGGAACGCTGACAGCTTTTATCGCATTCGATCAATCCTCGGTGGTTGGTCGCGGTGAATATATCGACACACTGTTGGGTCCTGAGAGAACACGCGAGTGTTTCCTCTTGGGCAAGATAACGACAAGGCTGGGTCTTCAGTCATACCGCGAGGGTTTTCGGATCCTCGGCTGGTGCTGAGTCAGGTTCGGTCTTGTGTGTTGTTTGAGAACTGCACAGTGGACGCGAGCATCTTTGTTAGTAAGTGTTTAAGAGCGTACGGTGGATGCCTTGGCACCAGGAGCCGATGAAGGACGTAGGAGGCTGCGATAAGCCTCGGGGAGCTGTCAACCGAGCTGAGATCCGAGGATTTCCGAATGGGGAAACCCAGCACGAGTGATGTCGTGTTACCCACACCTGAATATATAGGGTGTGTGGAGGGAACGCGGGGAAGTGAAACATCTCAGTACCCGCAGGAAGAGAAAACAATTGTGATTCCGTGAGTAGTGGCGAGCGAAAGCGGATGAGGCTAAACCATGCGGATGTGATACCCGGCAGGGGTTGTCCGTGTGGTGTTGTGGGGCTCACTTTCTTGTCACTGCCGTGGCAAGCAACAGTCAGAAAAGTTCGTGTTAGTCGAAGTGGTCTGGAACGGCCTGTCGTAGAGGGTGAGAGTCCCGTAGACGAAAACACGTGCTCTGTTGTAGTGGGTGCCCGAGTAGCAGCGGGCCCGTGAAATCTGCTGTGAATCTGCCGGGACCACCCGGTAAGCCTGAATACTCCCTGGTGACCGATAGCGGACTAGTACCGTGAGGGAAAGGTGAAAAGTACCCCGGGAGGGGAGTGAAATAGTACCTGAAACCGTGCGCTTACAATCCGTCAGAGCCTTCGCCTTCGGGTGTGGGGTGATGGCGTGCCTTTTGAAGAATGAGCCTGCGAGTTAGTGGCATGTGGCGAGGTTAACCCGTGTGGGGTAGCCGTAGCGAAAGCGAGTCCGAATAGGGCGTTCCAGTCGCGTGTTCTAGACCCGAAGCGGAGTGATCTACCCATGGCCAGGGTGAAGCGACGGTAAGACGTCGTGGAGGCCCGAACCCACTTAGGTTGAAAACTGAGGGGATGAGTTGTGGGTAGGGGTGAAAGGCCAATCAAACTCCGTGATAGCTGGTTCTCCCCGAAATGCATTTAGGTGCAGCGTCACGTGTTTCACGCCGGAGGTAGAGCTACTGGATGGTCTAGGGGGCCTACAAGCTTACCGAAATCAGCCAAACTCCGAATGCCGGTGTGTGAGAGCGTGGCAGTGAGACTGCGGGGGATAAGCTTCGTAGTCGAGAGGGAAACAGCCCAGATCGCCGGCTAAGGCCCCTAAGCGTGTACTAAGTGGAAAAGGATGTGGGGTCGCGAAGACAACCAGGAGGTTGGCTTAGAAGCAGCCACCCTTGAAAGAGTGCGTAATAGCTCACTGGTCAAGTGATCCTGCGCCGACAATGTAGCGGGGCTCAAGTACACCGCCGAAGCCGCGGCACTCGAACAATACATCCGCATCCGACTCCGGTCGGGTGTGCAGTGGTTCGGGTGGGTAGGGGAGCGTCCTGCATCCAGGGAAGCCACGGAGTGATCCAGTGGTGGAGGGTGTGGGAGTGAGAATGCAGGCATGAGTAGCGAAAGACGAGTGAGAAACTCGTCCGCCGAATGACCAAGGGTTCCTGGGCCAGGTTAATCCGCCCAGGGTGAGTCGGGACCTAAGGCGAGGCCGACAGGCGTAGTCGATGGACAACGGGTTGATATTCCCGTACCCGTGTATCCGCGCCCATGATGAATCAGTTGTGCTAAGTGTCCAAAACCTCCGAGAAGGCCTTCGGGTCTCGAGTGAGGGGCTGCACACGACCCCGGCTGGTAGTAGTCAAGCGATGGGGTGACGCAGGAAGGTAGCTGGGCCAGTCAGTGGTTGTACTGGTGTAAGCCTGTAGGGCGTTGTGTAGGCAAATCCGCACAACACGTGCCTGAGAGGTGATGCGTAGCCGATTGAGGTGAATTCAGTGATCCTATGCTGCCGAGAAAAGCCTCTAGTGAGTTGATACACGGCCCGTACCCCAAACCGACACAGGTGGTCAGGTAGAGAATACCGAGGCGATCGAGAGAACTGTGGTTAAGGAACTCGGCAAAATGCCCCCGTAACTTCGGGAGAAGGGGGACCACGTCTGGTGATGACCCTCGCGGTCTGAGCTGGGTGTGGTCGCAGAGACCAGAGAGAAGCGACTGTTTACTAAAAACACAGGTCCGTGCGAAGTCGTAAGACGATGTATACGGACTGACGCCTGCCCGGTGCCGGAAGGTTAAGAGGACCGGTTAGCGCCCTTCGGGGTGCGAAGCTGAGAATTTAAGCCCCGGTAAACGGCGGTGGTAACTATAACCATCCTAAGGTAGCGAAATTCCTTGTCGGGTAAGTTCCGACCTGCACGAATGGCGTAACGACTTCTCTGCTGTCTCAACCACAGACTCGGCGAAATTGCATTACGAGTAAAGATGCTCGTTACGCGCGGCAGGACGAAAAGACCCCGGGACCTTCACTATAGCTTGGTATTGGTGTTCGGTACGGTTTGTGTAGGATAGGTGGGAGACTATGAAGCGGGCACGCCAGTGTTCGTGGAGTCATCGTTGAAATACCACTCTGATCGTATTGGACTTCTAACCTCGGACCATGATCTGGTTCAGGGACAGTGCCTGGTGGGTAGTTTAACTGGGGCGGTTGCCTCCTAAAATGTAACGGAGGCGCCCAAAGGTTCCCTCAGCCTGGTTGGCAATCAGGTGTCGAGTGCAAGTGCACAAGGGAGCTTGACTGTGAGACAGACATGTCGAGCAGGGACGAAAGTCGGGACTAGTGATCCGGCACCGGCAAGTGGAAGCGGTGTCGCTCAACGGATAAAAGGTACCCCGGGGATAACAGGCTGATCTTCCCCAAGAGTCCATATCGACGGGATGGTTTGGCACCTCGATGTCGGCTCGTCGCATCCTGGGGCTGGAGTAGGTCCCAAGGGTTGGGCTGTTCGCCCATTAAAGCGGCACGCGAGCTGGGTTTAGAACGTCGTGAGACAGTTCGGTCTCTATCCGCCGCGCGCGTCAGAAACTTGAGGAAGGCTGTCCCTAGTACGAGAGGACCGGGACGGACGAACCTCTGGTGTGCCAGTTGTCCTGCCAAGGGCACTGCTGGTTAGCTACGTTCGGAAGGGATAACCGCTGAAAGCATCTAAGCGGGAAGCCTGTTCCAAGATGAGGTTTCTCACCACCACCGAGTGGTTAAGGCCCCCTACAGACCATGGGGTTGATAGGCCGGAACTGGAAGCACGGTAACGTGTGGAGGTGACCGGTACTAATAGGCCGAGGACTTACCAACAAAGAAGCTACGCGTCCACTGTGCAGTATCTGAAACAACACACGCCCGCACCGCAACCCCCCAACAACACCCCGGGAGTTGCGCCGCGTGAACAGTTTCACAGAGTTACGGCGGCCATAGCGGCAGGGAAACGCCCGGTCCCATTCCGAACCCGGAAGCTAAGCCTGCCAGCGCCGATGGTACTGCACCCGACAGGGTGTGGGAGAGTAGGACACCGCCGGAACATCCTTTCACGATAGGGGACCCACACCAGGGTCCCCTATCGGCGTTTGAGCACTTGGCCGTGCTCGGACCACTTGCCGTGCCCCCGCCCCACCGTCGGCGCATGATTGAATTTGTGGGGCCCTACTTACTTCTTGTGAAATTTAGAAAGGGAGCACCGTGCCGGAACAAAACGACGATCGGAAGCCCTTCCGGCGCGGCGCTCCCGACTCCGGGTCCGGTCGACGCGGCGACAGCCGTGAGAGCGGTCCGCGCTCCGGCTCGGGCCAGCGTAGCGGTGGATTCAACCGCCGCGACGACTCCGGTGAACGCGGTGGCTTCAAACGACGCGGTGAGTCCGGCGGCTCCAGTCCACGCGACAATTCATCGGAGCGCGGTGGGTTCAAGCGCCGCGAAGAATCCGACGGTGGGTTCAAGCGTGGCGATTCGGGTGAGCGCAGCGGCTCCGGCCAGCGCGATACCTCCTCCGAACGCAGTGGATTCAGGCGGCAGGACCCCTCCGGCCACCGAGGTAGCGCCAATCGTGCTGGTGACTCCGGTGGCTTCCACCACGGAGGCGACGCGGCCAAGCGCGGCGGGTCCGACCGCGGCAGCGGGTCCGCTGGGCGTGGAGGGGTCGACCGTCGCGGCGGTTCCGGCGAGCGTCGCGGTGATTCGCGTGGCAGTTTCGGTCGAGGTGGTGACTCCGGCGAGCGTGGCGGCGCCGACCGTGGCGCGGGTTCGCGTGGTGGTTTCCACCGTCGCGGTGACGATTCAGGGGACCGAAGCGATGCCCGTCGCGGCGCCTCGGGGGAGCGCGGTGGGTTCACCCGTCGCGCCGATTCGGCCGACCGCAGCGGTGGCGGGAGGCGAGGCGACTCCGGCTTCGTGCGCCGTGGTGATGCCAAGGATCGTGGCTCGAGCGATGGCCGTGATGCCGGTGAGCGTCGTGAGTCCGACCGAGGCGACCGTCGCGGTGACTCGGACCGCGCCGAGTGGGCCGCGCGCGGTGATGCGCCGCAGGATCGCCGTCGCGGCGGCGAGGGCGCCCGCGCCGGTGGTGGCCGTTCGGCCGACCGCCGACCGCCGCGTCCGGAAGAACCGGATCTGCCGGACGACGTCGAGCCCGCCGATCTCGACCCTGCAGTCCGCCGCGATCTGCTCAGCCTCGACAAGGGCAACGCGGAGACGGTCGCCCGTCATCTCGTGATGGCCGTGCGACTCATCGATGACGATCCGGGTTTGGCACTCGCGCATGCCAGGGCAGCGCGCCAGCGCGCCGGTCGGATCGCCGTGGTCCGCGAAACGGCAGGGGTTGCCGCCTATCACGCGGGCGAGTGGGCCGAAGCCCTGTCGGAGCTGCGCACTGCCCGCCGCATGTCCGGCGGGTCCGGCCTGCTGGCCGTGATGGCCGACTGCGAACGTGGCCTCGGCCGCGCCGAACGAGCGATCGAGCTCGGTCGCAGCGACGAGGCCCGTGCCCTGCGCGGGGACGAGGCCACTGAATTGCGTATCGTCGTCGCGGGAGCCCGAATGGACCTCGGCCAGTACGATCAAGCCGTTGTGACCCTGCAGACGTCGGATCTCGATCTGTCACGCACCGGTTCGGCCGCGGCCCGCCTCTTCTATGCCTACGCCGACGCACTCGTCGCCGCAGGCCGCACCGATGACGGCCTCACCTGGTTCCTCAATGCCGCCTCCGCCGACCTTGACGGCGAAACCGACGCGGAAGAACGCGCCGCCGAACTCACGGGTGACATCGACCTGTAGCCGGCGTGGGCGACCCAGCCGGACAGCCCCCTCGGAAAGGGAAAGGACGCCCGGCTCGGGCGGCGGAAAAGCAGCGCCGACGGTGAAGTCGCTCGATCAGCTCGGGCACCGACAGCAACGGCGGATCGGAAGATGCTCGGGTTGAAGTGCAGCAGGCCAATGCGGCCGTGTCGTTTCGCCACTCTCGTGAGGACCCGGCCGACGGGGGTCGCTGAAGTACACCCCGATGCCGTCCGATTCGAACCCGTCCCGCGTAGCGGCTCGGCGCGTCGGTGACCGGCTTCTCCCGATACGCGGGACAGCACCCACGCCGTGTGTGGTGGGTGTTCGTTCCCTGCAGCGGCGCCACGGCGGTGTCCGTTCCGCACATCTGAGCGTGCCTCACGATGCTGCTGCCCACGCGCATGCCGGATTCGAACAGTGGTCGACAAGCGTGACGCGCAGTGCCGGAACGGATTTGGTCCAGCCGGACGATACTTGATCAGCACTGACCAGTGTGCTCGAATCCGCCACACGGCACCGACGATCCGAGCCACACAGTGGCTGACGCCACGCTTTTCCTGTCCTTCGTCTGGCGTAGTGTTCGAATGGCTCGGACTTGCCGAGATGGCTGTGCCGCCGGAGGGCCCGGTGGTGTGAGTCGGCAAGGCGCCGATCGGGTGACACGGAGTGAGAGTGGTGTGAAGCGACTACGGGATCGCTACCAAGCCCTGCTGCTGGATTTGGACGGCACACTGTATCGCGGTCATGCGGTGATCGAGGGTGCCCCACAGGCATTGGCCGACGCGGGCGCGGCGGCTCAGCGGCTGGTGTACGTCACGAACAATGCCAGCCGGGGCCCGGACGTCGTGGCCGCGCACTTGACCGAGCTCGGCTTTCCCGCGACGACCGACGACGTGGTGACCAGCGCGCAGGCAGCCGCCCGTCTGCTGGGCGAGCGGCTCGACCAGGGCGCGCGGGTGCTGATCGTCGGCACCGATGATCTGGCGGCCGAGGTGGACGCGGTAGGTCTCCGTGCGATTCGGCGCTTCGACGGTGCCGCTCCTGCGGCTGTGGTGCAAGGACATTCACCCCACACGGCGTGGCCGGACTTGGCCGAGGCCGCCTACGCCTTGCGCGCGGACGCGCTGTGGGTCGCCGCGAACACCGACAGGACCTTGCCGAACGAACGTGGCCTCGCTCCGGGCAACGGCGCTATGGTCGCCGCGCTGCGTGCCGCGTCCGGCCGGGAGCCGATCGTGGCGGGCAAGCCGTACGCACCCCTGCTGGAGGACGCCCTCGTCCGCGCGGACACTCGCAGCGCACTGGTGGTCGGCGACCGTCTCGACACCGACATCGAAGGCGCCAACCGCGTCGGCCTCGATTCGCTGCTGGTGCTGACCGGCGTGAGCACCCTGGACGAGCTGCGCGACGCCGCTGCCGACCAGATTCCCACCTATGTCTCCGACTCCCTGGACGCTCTCAACTATTCGCCCGTTGATCTCGCGTCCGACACCGACCTGGGGGAAGCCCTGCGAAGCAACCCTGGACGAGCCGTGACGGTTCGCGCGTCCAGTTCGGAAATCCGATAGCGTTGACGCCACGATGACTACTCCCATGCCCCGTTCCAACGGCCCCGGAATGCACGCCGCCGGGGCGAACGGCCCCCGCCCCGGGGTCCCGTTGCCCGGTCAGCATCTTGCGGGCGTGCAAGGGCAACCGGAGCCTGCCGACCCGGACCGGATTAGCGGAGAGGTCGACAGCCTGCTCGCTGAACTCGACACACGCACCGGCTGGGCCGGAGCGACGGTGGCGGCCGACAGCGCCGAATCCGGCGCGGATATCACCCGTCGCGCCCGAATCCTGGAGCAGGCACACGACGTGCTCGTTCGAGCACTGGCCACGGTGGACAAGATCTGAAGTGGCCCGACGCTCGCGAGTGGACGCGGAACTGGTTCGCCGCGGATTGGCGAGATCGCGAGAGCACGCGGTCGAGCTGATCGGTGCGGGCCGCGTCCTGATAGCTGGAACGGTTGCCGTCAAGGCAGCGACCGCCGTGGAATCGGGCACGCCGTTGGTGGTGCGCGCGGAACCCGACGAGGTTTCCTGGGCATCGCGCGGGGCGCACAAACTACTCGGCGCGCTGGAGCAGTTCGAGTCGCAGGGGCTCTCGGTCGCGGGTAAGCGGTGCCTGGACGCGGGCGCGTCTACCGGCGGCTTCACGGATGTCCTGCTTTCGCGCGAGGCGCGTGAGGTGATCGCGGTCGACGTCGGCTATGGCCAGCTGGTCTGGCGTCTGCAGAGCGACGAGCGGGTCCGGGTGTTCGACCGCACCAATGTGCGCCACCTGACTCCCGAAGCGATCGGCGGCACTGTCGAACTTGTGGTGGGCGACCTGTCGTTCATCTCGCTCGGCGTGGTCCTGCCCGCGCTGGCGGCCTGCGCGGCGCCAGGCGCCGACCTGTTGCCGATGGTGAAGCCGCAGTTCGAGGTGGGTAAGGAGCGTGTGGGCTCAGGCGGTGTGGTGCGTGACTCCGCGCTGCGGGCCGAAGCGGTCCGTACAGTCGCCGCCGCGGCGGCGGAACTCGGCATGCGTACCGTCGGCGTAGTGGCGAGCCCTTTGCCAGGGCCGTCGGGCAATGTCGAATACTTCTTGTGGCTGCGCAAGGACGGGCAGTTCGAAGACGACGGCGAGCAGGTCGCGGTCCTCGTCGAACGTGCGGTTGAGGAGGGTCCACAGTGAACGTGCTGGCACGGGCCGGATGCCGGGAGATCCTACTGGTGTCGCATCCGGGCCGGGCGGAGATCATCGAGACCGCCCACCGGGTGGCGAAGATCTTCGCGGACGCGGGCATCTGCCTGCGGGTGCTCGCGGACGAGGCGGACAGCACCCGATTCGAGGCCGAGCCGGGCGGCTACCCGCTGCGCGTGGTCGAGCATGGCCTCCAAGCGGCGGTCGGCTGCGAGATGGTGCTCGTGCTCGGTGGCGACGGAACGTTCCTGCGCGCCGCCGAGTTGGCGCGCTCGGCCGCGGTGCCGGTCCTCGGAATCAACCTCGGCCGCATCGGGTTTCTCACCGAGGCCGAGGCCGAGCACTTGGACGAGGCGCTGGCGCAGGTGGTCCGGCGCGATTACACGATCGAGCACCGGATGACCATCGACGTCACGGTCCGGGTCGAGGACGAGGTGGTCGAGAGCGGCTGGGCGTTGAACGAGGCGAGCATCGAAAACGCCTCGCGCATGGGCGTGCTCGAAGTGGTGCTCGAGGTCGATGGTCGCCCGGTGTCCGCGTTCGGCTGCGACGGCATCCTGATCGCGACGCCGACCGGATCGACCGCCTACGCCTTCTCCGCGGGCGGCCCGGTGGTGTGGCCGGAACTCGAAGCGCTGCTGGTGATTCCGAGCAATGCCCATGCCTTGTTCGCGCGGCCGCTGGTGACCAGCCCGGAGTCGCGGATCGCGGTCGAATCCGTTGCGACCGGTCACGATGCGATAGTTTTCCTGGACGGCAGGCGCACGCTCGCACTGCCGAAGGGCGGCCGGGTGGAAGCGGTCCGCGGCGCCGAGCCGGTGCGCTGGGTGCGGCTGGACTCCGCACCGTTCGCCGACCGGATGGTGCGCAAGTTCCAATTGCCCGTGACAGGCTGGCGTGGCCGACGGCGAACGGAGAGCACAAGTGCTGACAGAGATCAGGATTGACGGTCTTGGCGTCATTTCCACAGCCACAGCGCAGTTTCACGAGGGGCTGACCTGCCTGACCGGTGAGACCGGAGCAGGCAAGACCATGGTGGTGACCAGCCTGCATCTGCTCAGCGGCGCGCGGGCCGATGCGGGCCGGGTCCGGCTCGGCGCGTCCCGTGCCGTGGTCGAGGGCCGGTTCACCATCGATGACGTCAACGATGCGGCCCGTGCCGAGGTCGCGCGGGTTCTGGAAGCGGCAGCGGCCGAACGGGACGACGATGGCAGCATCATCGCCATCCGAACGGTCGGCAGCGACGGGCGGTCTCGCGCGCACCTCGGCGGTCGCGGCGTACCCGCCTCGGTGTTGGCCGATTTCACCGCGCCCCTGTTGACGGTGCACGGCCAGAACGACCAGCTGCGCCTGCAGCGCCCCGATCAGCAGTTGTCCGCGCTCGACCAGTTCGCCGCCGACACCGTGGGTCCGCTGCTGCGGAAATACCAAGTCCAGCGCCGTTCCTGGCTGGAAGCCAGGAACGAACTGCTCGAACGGACCGCGCACAGCAGGGATCTGGCGCTCGAGGCCGACCGGCTCAAACACTCGCTGAACGACATCGACGCCATCGCACCGGAGCTCGGCGAGGACGTGCGCATCGTCGACGAGGTCCGCAGGCTCAGCGACCTGGACTCGTTACGTGAGGCGGCGGCCACCGCGCGCGACGCGTTGGCCGGACCGGCCGACGCTCCCGAAGACGGTTCCGGCGCACTGGAATTGCTCGGTGCCGCGCGCGCCCGCATCGAATCGGCCGACGATCCCGCGCTGATCGCCCTCATGCCTCGCCTGGCCGACGCCATTGCCGTGGTGGTCGATCTGACCACCGAGCTGAGCGGCTACCTCTCGGACCTGCCTTCGGATCCGGGCGCGCTGGACGCGCTGCTCACTCGGCAGGCCGAGCTGAAGACGCTGACCCGCAAGTACGCGCCCGACATCGACGGTGTGATCGCCTGGGCCGACGAGGCGCGAACCAGGCTCGGCTCGCTCGACGTGTCCGAGGAGGCGCTGACCAAGTTGGCCGCGGAGGTGGACGTCGCGGCCGAGCGGGTACGGGAGGCGGCGAAGAAACTGAGCGCCGCGCGAACCAAGGCGGCGGGCAAACTGGGGGCCGCCGTCAGTGCCGAGCTGGGTGGCCTCGCGATGGGCAAGGCGCGCCTGGCGGTCGAAGTTCGGCCGCTGCCCGCGAGCCCGCAGGACTCCGCGCCGCTCACCGTCGGCGGGCAGGAACTGCACGCCGGTTCATCTGGCATCGATGAGGTCGAGTTCCGCCTGTCGGCGCATTCGGGCGCACAGTCGCTGCCATTGAGCAAGAGTGCCTCTGGTGGTGAGTTGTCGCGCGTGATGCTGGCGCTCGAGGTTGTCCTCGCCGACTCCGACCACGGCGCGACTATGGTGTTCGACGAGGTCGACGCCGGCGTCGGCGGCCGGGCCGCGGTCGAGATCGGCCGCAGGTTGGCCCGGCTCGCCCGCACGCATCAGGTCATCGTGGTCACCCATCTGCCACAGGTGGCGGCGTTCGCCGACACCCACCTGGTGGTCGACAAGTCCGACAACGGCAAGGGCAAAGTCGACAGCGGCGTTCGTGCGCTCACCAAGGATGAGCGTGTCATCGAATTGGCCCGCATGCTTGCCGGTCTCGACGACACCGAGACCGGCCGGGCGCACGCGGAGGAGCTGCTGGCTACGGCGCGTGCCGAGAAGTCGGGCACCGAGGTAGCGACGCGGTGATCGCGTCGATCAGCGCACGGCCTTCTGCGCGCCCTTGATGAACTGGCCGATCAGGTTCTTCAGGCCGAACTCCAGCACCTTGGCGGGCACGGGGAGTGTGGGGTCGGACTCCATTGTGTAGGAGACCAGGGTGCCGTTGTCGGTGTCAGCGAAGGTGACGATGCCGACGTGCCGTTTCACCGGCGCGCCCTTGACGATCTTGTATTCCATCCGCTCGCCGGGCACCAGCTTGGTGATCTCCTCGGTGATGCCGAGCGGACCGAGTCCGACTATGTGCTGGGCGCCGACGCCCTCACGTTCGGTCAGGCCCGGCTTGGTCAGCTTGACCTGGACCGGAAGGTAGGGGCTGATGCTTTCGCGGTCGGCGAAGAGCCGGTACACGACATCGCGCGGCGCGGCGATGACGGCGTCGACGGTGGTGCTGGCCATGGGGCCTCCTCTTCGAGTTACCTGTGACGGGCAGCATATAGGTACGCCTTGCTCCGCTCGCTGATCGTGTTGTCCGCATCACAGTCAGTGGCGAGCGCGTCATGATGGCTGATGTGCCCAGTACGGGAACCGTCTCAGACGGGTTGCTGGGCTGATCTTGAACCTCAATGAAATTAGCGAGCAGGCGTCCGGCAGTTGGGATTCACGTGACCTGAATCGGGATCGACAGTTCGGCACTCCGCCTCGGATCGGATCGATAGCGGCTCATTCGCTGGATGGCGAATTCGAACGGAGAGCTGGCTTGGGGAGCGCTCGGTCGCGTCGCGTCGTTTCGGTCTCCTGCGATGGCGGTGAAGGTAATCCATGTCTGGGGTTCTGTGCTGTCGCTCGTTCACCCAGGGCGTTCCGAACAGGAAAATATGGTGTAAGTCGGCCTTTTGTAGCACGCCCGATCCTGAATCCGGCCGGTGGATCGATGCTGAAGAGGGGTCGGAACCGTGTGGTGCGTGGAGCTATCGCAGTGACGGATGTGCTAGATGATACGGCGCGCCTCCACCAATGGTTGAGAGTTTGCCGCCATCATCGGCCACATGAGGATGCTGGCGCTGTTGTCGAAGAACACCGATACGCCGCCCGGTCTGACCGGGACAGCCAGGGTGGATCGCAACACCCGGCGTCTGCTGAAGCGGGTGGGACCGGGTGACATCGTCGTTTTCGACGAGATGGACATCGACCGGATGACCGCCGACCAGCTGGTCGAGGCCGGCGTGGTGGCGGTGATCAACACCTCGCCGTCTATCTCAGGCCGCTATCCGAACCTCGGCCCGGAAGTGCTGGTGGCGAACGGGATTCTGCTGCTGGACACAGTGAGTTCGGACGCGTTCGGCAAGATCAAGGACGGTAGCAAGGTCCGTATCGACGAGGGTGTCGTCTACGCCGACAAGATGATCAAGAAGGAGCCGGAGGTCCTGGTCGAGGGCATCGAGCTCACCGAATCGGCCGTCGTCGAGCGGATGATCGCGGCGCGCAACGGGCTGGCCGATCACCTGGAGGCGTTCGCGGGCAACACCATCGAGTTCATCCGCACCGAAAGCCCGCTGCTCATCGACGGTATCGGCGTGCCGGAGCTAGAGCTGGTCATGAAGCACCGGCACGTCGTCGTCGTCGCGGACGGCCCGGATCACGCCGATGATCTCGCGCGGCTCAAACCGTTCATCAAGGAGTACGTGCCGATCATGATCGGGGTCGGCCGTGGTGCGGACACCCTGGTGAAGCGGGGCTACCGACCCGACCTCATCATCGGCGACCCGGACGAGATCACTTCCGCGACGATGAAGTGCGGAGCCGAGGTGATCCTGCCCGCCGACACGGACGGTCACGCCAAGGGACTCGAACGCATCCAGGATCTCGGCATCGGCGCGACGACGTTTCCCTCGTCGGGCTCGCCGGCCGACTTGGCGCTGCTGCTAGCCGACCACCACGGCGCCTCGCTCATCGTCACCGTGGGCGCCGCGGCCTCGCTCGACGACTTCTTCGACCGCGGCCGCCGCGGCAGCAATCCGGCGACCTTCCTCACCCGGCTCAAGGTCGGTACCAAGCTGACCGACGCGAAGGCAGTCGCCACGCTCTACGGCAACCGGGTCTCCGGGATCGCCATCGCGCTGGTGGTGCTCGCCGCGTTGGTCGCGGTGATCGTCGTGCTGCTCGCGGCCAACAGCGGCGGGGATGTCACGGACTGGGCCATCGAGACTTGGAACCGGTTCGCGCTCTGGGTACACGGGCTCGTCGGCGACAAATAATTCAGGGAGAATGATGGTTTCGATGCGGCAACATGCCATCTCGATCGTGGGGATCTTTCTCGCCCTGGCGATCGGAGTGGTGCTCGGATCGCAGACATTGGCGGCGGATCTGCTGTCCGGGTTACGCGCGGACAAGGCCGATCTCCGGCAACAGGTGGACGTGCTCGCCGAACACAGTCGGCGGCTCGCCGATGAACTGACGTCCGCCGATCGCTTCATCGCCGGATCGTCCAGCCGTATCCTGGCGAGCACCCTCGCCGACCGCAGCGTCGTGGTGTTCACAACGCAGGACGCCGATCCCGGCGACGTCGAGGGAGTGACCAAGGCGCTGGAGACGTCCGGGGTCGCGGTGACCGGACGGATCGCGCTCACCGACGCCTTCGTCGACGCCGCCGAGGGGGACCGGATGCGCACCGCCGTCACCAACGTCATTCCCGCCGGCACTCAGCTGCGCACCGGCGCGGTCGATCAGGGCAGCATGGCGGGCGATCTTCTCGGCCTGGTCCTGCTGCTCGACCCGGTCGACGGGCAAGCCCGCAGCACCCCGGAGGAGCTAGGCCTGGTCCTGGAGACCCTGCGCGGTGGCGGTTTCCTCGCCTACGGTGACACGCCGGTCCGTCCCGCACAGCTCGCCGTCGTGGTCACCGGAAACGGTGCCGAGTCCGCTCATGGCTCCGACATCGCCCGCTTCGCGGGGGCCCTGCGCGGCCGTGGTTCGGGCGTGGTCTTGGCGGGCCGCCCCGGTGCCGCGGAAGGTCCCGGCCCGATCGCCGTCGTCCGCACCGACGCGGCCCTCGCCGCCCAGGTCACCACCGTCGACAATCTCGACCGCGAAATCGGTCGCGTCACCACCGTCCTTGGCCTCGGCGAACAACTCAACGGCGGCGCGGGGCGCTACGGCACCGGCACCAAAGCCACCTCCCTCACCCTCGCCGCCCTGCCCGGCTGAACCGGCGGTTTCTCCGGCTGGCATTCGTGCCCGATCAGAGAGACCGGCGACCCGGCTCACAGCAGCGGATGCCCGGCTCTGAAGGATGCTGTGGCGATCGGGTGGCAAACATGCGTGGCGTCGAACGGACGGGCGGATTCGTGTTACCGTGAAGACCCGTGGGTCAAACACGGATTCAGGCGCGAACGGCCACGAAGCACATCTTCGTCAGCGGTGGAGTCGCCTCCTCATTGGGTAAAGGTCTTACCGCCTCCAGCCTCGGTCAGCTGCTGACGGCGCGTGGGCTGCGCGTCACGATGCAGAAACTCGACCCGTACTTGAACGTCGATCCCGGCACGATGAACCCCTTCCAACACGGTGAGGTGTTCGTGACGGAGGATGGTGCCGAGACCGATCTGGACGTCGGCCACTACGAGCGGTTCCTCGATCGGGACCTGTCCCGGGACGCGAATGTGACTACCGGGCAAATCTATTCGTCGGTCATCGCCAAGGAGCGCCGAGGCGAATACCTCGGCGACACGGTGCAGGTGATCCCGCACATCACCGACGAGATCAAGAGCCGCATCCTCGCGATGAGCGGCCCGGATCTGCAGGGGCACGCCCCGGACGTGGTGATTACCGAAATCGGTGGCACCGTCGGCGACATCGAGTCGCAGCCGTTCCTGGAGGCGGCCCGCCAGATCCGCCACGACGTCGGCCGGGACAACGTCTTCTTCCTGCACGTCTCGCTGGTGCCCTACCTCGCGCCCTCTGGCGAGCTCAAGACCAAGCCGACGCAGCACTCGGTGGCGGCGCTGCGGAACATCGGTATCCAGCCCGACGCGCTGATCCTGCGCTGCGACCGTGAGGTCCCGCAGGCGCTGAAGAGCAAGATCGCGCTGATGTGCGATGTCGAGGTGGACGCCTGCATCTCCACCCCGGACGCGCCGTCGATCTACGACATCCCCCGCGTGCTGCACCGTGAAGGACTGGACGCCTACGTAGTGCGCAGGCTCGGGCTGCCGTTCCGCGACGTGGACTGGACCGTATGGGGCGACCTGCTCGATCGGGTGCACTCGCCGCGTGAGACGGTCGAGGTGGCGCTCGTCGGCAAGTACGTCGACCTGCCCGACGCCTACCTCTCGGTCACCGAGGCGCTGCGTGCGGGCGGATTCGCCTCGCGCGCCAAGGTCAGCATTCGCTGGGTGCCCTCGGACGAGTGCGAGACTCCGGCGGGCGCGCAGCACGCGCTGCGCGACGTGGACGCGGTGCTCATCCCCGGAGGCTTCGGCATCCGCGGCATCGAGGGCAAGGTCGGCGCCATCCGGTACGCGCGCACCCGCGGCATTCCGCTGCTCGGCCTGTGTCTCGGCCTGCAGTGCATTGTGATCGAAGCGGCCCGCTCCGTCGGCCTGACCGAGGCCAATTCTGCCGAGTTCGAGCCCGACACACTGCATCCGGTCATCTCCACCATGGCAGACCAGGAGCAGGCCGTGGCCGGTGAGGCCGATCTCGGCGGCACCATGCGGCTCGGCGCTTACCCCGCGACCCTGGCGAAGGGCTCGGTCGTCGCGCACGCCTACGGCAGCGAGCACGTCTCCGAGCGCCACCGGCACCGCTACGAGGTGAACAACGCCTACCGTGACAAGATCGCCGAGAGCGGCCTGAAGTTCAGCGGCACCTCGCCGGACGGGCATCTGGTCGAGTTCGTCGAGTTGCCCGCCGACGTGCACCCGTTCTTCGTCGCCACCCAGGCCCACCCCGAGTTGAAGAGTCGCCCGACCCGCCCGCACCCGCTGTTCGCGGCACTCGTCTCGGCGGCGCTGAAATACAAAGCGGCCGAACAACTCCCGGTCGACATTCCGGGCGAAGAACTCGCGGGTGCGACGGAATAGGGATAGCGGCATGACCGACGGGGGAGCTGCCGAACCAGGCAGCCACGACTTCGAGACCGTATCCACCGAGACCGTCTACAGCGGCGCCATCCTGGCGCTGCGGCTCGACCAGGTGTCGATGCCGGGCGGGCGGGTCGTCGAACGTGAGGTGATCGAGCACCACGGGGCCGTCGCCGTCGCCGCGATCGATGATGACGACAACGTGGTGCTGATCAACCAGTACCGTCATCCGATCGGCAGACGGTTGCTGGAGCTGCCCGCCGGTCTGCTTGACCTTCCCGGCGAGGATCCGCTCGTCGCAGCGCAGCGCGAGCTGGCCGAGGAGACGGGGCTGGCCGCGCGGGAATGGGCGGTGCTGGTGGACGTGGTGCTCTCGCCCGGCTTCACCGACGAGGCGCTGCGGGTCTACCTGGCCAGCGGCCTGCACGAGACCCACCGCCCCGAACCGGAGCTGGAGGAGGCCGACCTCGAGGTGGTCCGGATGCCGGTCGACGCGGCCGTCCGCGCGGCGCTGGCGGGGGAGATCGTCAACGCCACCGCGGTCTCCGGCGTACTCGCGCTGGCGGCCGCGCGGGCAGGCGGCATCGAGCTACGGGCGGCGGACGCGCCATGGGTCGGGCAGCCCACCGCGTTCCTGCGCCGCCTTGCGGCGCAGAAGTCCGACGACTGATCGACGGTGCTCGCGCGGGAGCTCGATACGTATCTCGATCACCTCGCGGTCGAGCGCGGCGTCGCGCGCAACACCCTCGGCGCCTACCGGCGCGATCTCGGCCGCTACTTCGACTTCCTGACCGGGCGCGGCATCGGCTCGCTGGATCAGGTCGCCGACTCCGACGTAGCCCAGTTCACGATGGCGCTGCGTGCCGGCGGAAGCAGCCATCCGCCGCTCGCGGCGAGTTCGGTGGCCCGCGCGCTGATCGCCGTGCGCGGGCTGCATCGCTTCGCCGCGGCGGAGGGACTGACCGGTACCGACGTCGCGCATTCGGTGAAGCCGCCGACACCAGGCCGCAGGCTGCCCAAGGCGCTGCCTTACGACCAGGTGCGGAAACTGCTGGAGGCCGCGGGCGGTGCGCCCGTGGACAATCCGGACGGCTCTGCGGGTGCGGACGGCGGACCGCGCGGGCTGCGCGACCGCGCGCTGCTGGAACTGCTGTATTCGACCGGCGCCCGGATCTCGGAGACGGTCGGGCTGGACGTCGACGATCTCGACATCGAGGAGCGCGCGGTCGTGCTGTGCGGCAAGGGCGGCAAACAGCGCATGGTTCCGATCGGCCGTCCCGCCCTCGCCGCCGTGGACGCTTACCTGGTGCGTGGGCGGCCGACGCTCGCCGCGCAGGGAAAGGGCAACGCCGCAGCCTTGTTCCTGAACGTCCGCGGCGGACGCCTGTCCCGTCAGAGCGCCTGGCAGGTCATGCAGAGCGCCGCCGAACGCGCGGGCATCGCAGCGGCGGTATCGCCGCACACTCTGCGTCACTCTTTCGCCACCCATCTGCTCGACGGTGGCGCCGACGTTCGTGTCGTGCAGGAACTTCTCGGCCACGCGTCGGTGACCACGACTCAGATCTACACGCTCGTCACGGTCCACATCCTGCGCGAAGTCTGGGCCACCGCCCACCCCCGTGCCCGCTGACGTGCGAGGTCGACGTCGCGAACCTGCTCACTTCCTCGCACAGTGGGCTCGACTGCTACTCGTGTGCGAGGACGAGCCGTGTCTGCGAAGTACGTTGTGTTGGTTGGCCCGACTGGTCGTCCTGCCGGGCGCCGTGCGCCGCGGCGGACGGCACCGCCGAGTTCTCGGCGGCGCAAACAGCGGGTATCGTCCGCTGCGAGCACTTTCCGGCAACTCGGCCGGATCGCGTGGGGAGGCGGACCGGGCAGCATCGACGACGAACACAACGGGTGCGACGTCTATTTCGACGGAAGCCCGGAATGGCGCTGACCAGCGCGTGGCGAACACGCCGCGCGCAGGCGCGGCACTCGAGTGCCGCCAAGCTGTAGCGTCTATCGAGAGCTGGACCGTACGAAAGCGAGGTCGGGCCCAGATCGGCCTCGCTACGCTCGGCGAGGCAACGGGCAGGAACGTATAAGGAGCAGCGGATCGTGACGACAGCCGGAGCGGCAAAGCCGCCGATGGGTGCTGGGGCGGAGCCGCTTATGGGCCCGCGACCGGGCCCGTACTCGGACGCCGCGGCGGAAACGCTGTGGGGCAGCGGGATGGAGCCGGTGCCGGAGGATACGACGCTCGGTCCGACCGGACGCCCGTTGCGCTTGGTCCCGGACCCGCCGCCGCTGGACCGGCACGGCGATGCCCTGGTCGTCGCGATGTGCAACCAGAAGGGCGGGGTGGGCAAGACCACCTCCACCATCAACCTCGGCGCCGCACTGGCCGAATACGGCCGCCGAGTGCTGCTCGTCGACCTGGACCCGCAGGGCGCGCTGTCCGCGGGACTCGGTGTGGCCCACCACGATCTCGACTCGACTGTGCACAACCTGCTCATCGGCTCCAAGGTGTCGATCGACGACGTGCTGATGCAGACCCGCGTTGAGAACATGGACCTGCTTCCGAGCAACATCGACCTCTCCGCCGCGGAGATCCAACTCGTCAACGAGGTGGGCAGGGAGCAGTCGCTCGGTCGCGCGTTGCACCCCGTGCGCAACCGCTACGACTACATTCTGATCGACTGCCAGCCCTCGCTCGGCCTGCTCACCGTCAACGCCTTGGCCTGCTCGGACGGCGTGATCATCCCGATGGAATGCGAGTATTTCTCGCTGCGCGGGCTCGCGCTGCTCAACGACACCGTGGAGAAGGTGCGCGACCGGTTGAACCCGAGGCTGAGCCTGTACGGAATAGTGGTCACCATGTTCGACGCTCGGCTGTTGCATTCGCGCCAGGTCATGGCGCGAGTCGTCGAGGTGTTCGGCGACCTGGTCTACGACACTGCGATCTCGCGCACCGTCCGTTTTCCGGACGCCAGTGTCGCAGGCGAACCCATTACCACGTGGTCGCCGAAATCCGGTGGGGCGGAAGCATATCGGGCGATGGCGCGGGAAGTCATCCACCGGTCGGGCCGGTGATCGGCTCTTCCGACCCCGAGTCCGCCAGAACTACCCACACACCCGGCACGGGTGCTTCCGCCGCGGGTGCGACCCCCACACCGGATGGTGGCGCGTGCGATGCGGGTGTGTCAGAGATTGCCGACGAACCCACAGAATTACCACTCGAACGCGCCGCTTCCGGAAGCTCTCCTGCGCTGGGCGACGCAGCGGCAGCGTATATCAACGCGGGCCGTGGCGCGTCGACGCTGCGCCCGAACGCCGCGATCGTGGGCGACATCAGCGGGCGGACCGAATCGGACAACGAGGCCGCGAACCCGCCCTTCACATCCAGTCCGGGCAGGTCGGTGCACGAACCGTCGACGACCGAACCCGAGTCCCTCACAGCGGCGGCTGCGCGCGATACCGCCGCAGAACAGCGTGATTCGTCGGTGGCGCCTGCCGCCGAGCCGGACGTCCTGCCTGCCGCTGTGCCGAACAGCGTGCCCGCGGCCGCGTTGGAGGAATCGCTCGACGCTGTGCGCGATGGCCTGCCTGACGCGGTGCCAGGGGATCTGCCGAACGTTGTGCCGGACAGGACGACCAACGCTGTTTCGGAGGATTCGCCGGACGCTGTACCACAGGGATCGCCGCAGGTAGTCGATCCGGAGCCACAGATGGAGGCTGCCGAACCGACATGCCGTCCGCAGCCCGGCGGTGCGAGCGCAAGCGTCGAACCGTCCCACCGTGCGAAAGCCACAGTATCCGTCGGCACAGCGACGGCCGATCCTGCGGCCAGCACTCCCGCGCAGACGCCCCCCGTAGACGAAAGCCCCGACCAGTCCTCCGGATTCCGGCTGCGCCTGAGCAACTTCGAGGGGCCATTCGATCTGCTGCTCACCCTGATCAGCTCGCGCAAGCTGGATGTCACCGAGGTGGCGTTGCACAAGGTGACCGACGAGTTCATCGCCTATACCAAGGCGTTGACCGCGAACATGGCGCGGCAGAACACGTTGCGGGCGGACAAGATCTTGGACCAGACCACCGAATTCCTGGTCGTCGCAGCCACTCTGCTCGACCTGAAGGCGGCACGACTGCTGCCGTCCGGCGAGATGACCGACACCGAGGACCTCGAACTGCTCGAGGCGCGCGACCTGTTGTTCGCCCGCCTGCTGCAGTACCGGGCGTTCAAACAGGTCGCCGAGTTGCTCGCCGAGTTGGAGGCCGCTGCGCTGCGCCGCTATCCGCGCGCGGTCGGACTGGAGGAGCGCTACGCCGACCTGCTGCCCGAGGTTACGCTGGGTGTCGGGGCGGTCGAGTTCGCCGTGATCGCCGCGGCGGCCTTCCGGCCCCGCCCGGTGCCCAAGGTCGGGCTCGACCACCTGCATACGCATGCCATCTCGGTTGCCGAACAGGCGGCGCTCGTGCTGGAGCGGCTCAAACAGCGCGGTGCGGGCTGCTGGACCACCTTCGGTGAGCTGGTCGCCGACTGCGAGGTACCCGTCCAGATCGTCGCCCGCTTTCTGGCGCTGCTCGAGCTGTATCGCGGCAAGGCGATCGAGTTCGACCAGCCTGACCCGCTCGGCCCGCTGTCGGTCAGCTGGATCGGCGACGACGCCGCCGAACAGGTGGACACCGTGACTATCGAGGAGGACTACGGGTGAGCGAGCAGAACGACAATGCCATCGGCGGGGCACGTCCGTGAGTGAGCGTCCGGGAGTGAGCCGAGGGCACAGTGCGCGGTCGCGCACGACGGAGCCGAGTACCAAGGAGACGCAGTCGTGAGTGAGGCAGTGGCGGAACTCACCCCGCAACCGCTGGACGACCACGAGTTCCGCTCGGCGCTGGAGGCGATGCTGCTGATCGTGGACGCTCCGGCCCCGGTAGAGCAGCTCGCGGCCGCCCTGAACGACACCACCGAGCGGGTGGAGGCCACCTTGCGTGTGATGTCCGCGGAGCTGTCCGCCCGGTCCAGCGGCATCGATCTGCGTTTCGTAGGTGACGGTTGGCGCTTCTATACTCGCAGCGAGTACGCGCAGTATGTGGAACGGATGCTGCTCGACGGCTCCCGTTCGAAACTGACACGGGCGGCTTTGGAAACTCTGGCGGTGGTGGCATACCGTCAGCCGGTGACCCGGACCAGGGTCAGCGCGGTGCGCGGCGTGAACGTCGACGGGGTGATGCGCACGCTGCTGGCCAGGGGCTTGATCGCCGAGGCAGGCGTCGACCCGGAGACCAACGGGACGCAGTACCGCACGACCGAACTGTTCCTGGAACGGATCGGGCTCGCATCGCTGAGCGACCTGCCGCCGCTGGCGCCCCTACTTCCGGGCGTCGACCTGATCGACGAGATCAACGAGAGCTTGGAGACCGACCCCCGGTACACCAGGTTGAAGAAACCCGCCGAGGCCGATTTGGATCTCGGCACCGAACAGTGACAGGACAACATGAATACCCCCGCTCGCCGAGATGGCACACCGGATCGTAAGAAACGCGGCGCCCAGCCCGAACGGGGCGGCGCAGGCGCACGCGACGCCCGTTCAGCGCAACGAGGGCATACCACTCGTGGTGCCCAACAGGGCAGTGGCGCGGGACGAGGTACCGCCCAGGCCGCGAACTCGCCGCGGCACGGCGCCCAGCCCACCCCGACCGGCAAGAAGAAGCCGAAGCCGCAACGCCAGGTCGCGCAGCCCACACTGCTGAGCAACGCCAAACCCGCCCGTCGCCAGAACGTGGATCCCACCGAGGCCGCCCCCGCGAAGCTGCCATGGGGTGAGGGCGAGCGGCTGCAGAAAGTGCTCGCCAAGGCCGGTGTCGCCTCGCGCCGCGCCGCTGAGGAGATGATCGCGCAGGGCCGCGTCGAGGTCGACGGCCTCATCGTGCGCGAGCAGGGCTTGCGCATCGACCCGCAGCACGCGGTGGTGCGGGTCGATGGCACGCGGGTGATGGTGCGCGAGGAGTTGGTGCACGTCGCGCTCAACAAGCCCAAGGGCTGGCAGTCGACCATGTCCGACGACCTGGGCCGCCCATGCGTCGGTGACATCGTGGCCGAGCGGATCGCCGCCGGTCAGCGCCTGTTCCATGTCGGCAGACTCGACGCCGACACCGAGGGCCTGCTGTTGCTCACCAACGACGGCGACCTCGCGCACCGGCTCATGCACCCGTCCTTCGAGGTCTCCAAGACCTACCTGGCGACGGTGAGCGGTGAGGTCAACCGCGCGGTGGGCAAACGACTGAAGGACGGCGTCGAGCTGGAGGACGGGCCGGCCGGGGTCGACCGTTTCCAGGTGCTCGAGCTGGGGGAAGGACGTTCCCTGGTGAAGGTGGTGTTGCACGAAGGGCGCAAGCACATCGTGCGCCGCCTGCTGGACGCGGTCGGCCATCCGGTCACCCGGCTGGTGCGCACCCATATCGGTCCGGTCGCGCTCGGCGATCAACGGCCCGGCACGCTGCGTGTGCTCGGCCGCGATGAAATCGGCAAACTCTACGAGGCGGTGTCGTTGTGAACGGTGTGGAGGTCCCGGTCGAGGCGCCGGCGCGGATGTCCGGTACGAGCCCGCTGGTGGTCGCCATGGACGGGCCCTCCGGTACCGGCAAGTCCAGCGTTTCCCGTCGCCTGGCCACCCGGCTCGGCGCACGCTACCTCGACACCGGCGCCATGTACCGGGTCGCGACGCTGCGTGTGCTGCGCGCGGGCATCGAGCTCACCGATTCGGCCGCCGTCGCGTCCGCGGTCAAGGAATTGCCGCTGTCCATCGGCACCGACCCCAGCCGTGAGGTGATCCAGCTCGACGGTGAGGACGTGGCGTCGGAAGTTCGCGGCGATGCCGTCACGAAGGCGGTCTCCGCGGTCTCGGCGGTGCTCGAGGTGCGCGAGCTGCTCGTCGCGTTGCAGCGCGATATCACGACGGCCGCGCAGCGAATCGTGGTGGAGGGCCGCGACATCGGCACTGTAGTGCTGCCCGAGGCAGACGCCAAGATCTACTTGACCGCCTCCCCGGAGGCGCGCGCCCATCGGCGCAACCAGCAGAACATCCTCGAGGGCCGCGGCGACGACTTCTCGGGCGTGCTCGCCGACGTGCAGCGTCGCGACACCCTCGACTCGACACGCAAGGTCTCCCCGCTGCGTCCTGCTGAGGACGCGGTGCTGGTCGACACCAGCGAGCTGACCATGGACGAGGTCATCGACGAGCTGTACCACGTTGTCGCGCAGCAGCTTTCGGCGAACCGGGCAGGAGGTGACCGATGAGCGAGGATGTGCTGGCCGGCGACGGTATCTGGAGCGACGAATCCGACTGGGAGCTGACCGATCTCGATGGTGAGTTCGGGGAAGAGGCGCATGTCGCGATGCCGACGCTGGCCGTCGTCGGCCGTCCGAATGTGGGTAAGTCGACGCTGGTGAACCGGATCCTGGGCCGTCGTGAGGCGGTCGTCGAGGATATTCCCGGTGTGACCCGCGACCGGGTGTCCTACGAGGCGAACTGGGCGGGCCGCCGTTTTCTTGTCCAGGACACCGGCGGGTGGGAGCCCGACGCGAAGGGGCTGCAGCAGTCGGTGGCCAGGCAGGCCGAGTTGGCCATGCAGACCGCTGACGCGGTCCTGCTCGTGGTCGATGCCGTGGTCGGCGCCACCGCCACCGATGAGGCGGCGGTGAAGAGGCTGCGTCGGTCCCGGATTCCGGTGATCCTGGTCGCCAACAAGGTCGACGACGAGCGTGTGGAATCCGAAGCCGCGG
This sequence comes from Nocardia sp. NBC_01730, assembly GCF_035920445.1. Taxonomy (NCBI): domain Bacteria; kingdom Bacillati; phylum Actinomycetota; class Actinomycetes; order Mycobacteriales; family Nocardiaceae; genus Nocardia; species Nocardia sp. NBC_01730. The sequence continues at coordinate 25,618 of NZ_CP109162.1, forward strand.
CGTTGTGGTCCCTCGGTCTCGGCGAGCCCCGGATGGTCAGCGCCGCACACGGCCGCGGCACCGGCGATCTGCTCGACGACGTGCTCCAGGTGCTCCCGGAGACCCCGCGGGAGGGAACCGGCGGTACCGGACCACGTCGCGTCGCGCTGGTCGGCAAGCCGAATGTCGGTAAGTCGAGCCTGCTGAACAAGCTGGCCGACGACGAGCGTTCGGTGGTGCACGATGTGGCGGGTACGACGGTCGATCCGGTCGACTCCCTCGTCGAATTGGGCGGCAAGATCTGGAAGTTCGTCGACACGGCGGGGTTGCGCCGCAAGGTCGCCAACGCCAGCGGCACCGAGTTCTACGCGTCACTGCGCACCAAGTCCGCGCTGGAGGCCTCCGAGGTGGCGATCATGCTGATCGACGCCTCGCAGCCGATCACCGAGCAGGACCTGCGGGTGATCAGCATGGTCGCCGACTCGGGACGCGCGCTCGTGCTGGCGTTCAACAAGTGGGATCTGGTCGACGAGGACCGTCGTCTGCAGTTGGAGCGCGAGGTCGATCGGGATCTGATCCGGGTGCCGTGGGCGCAGCGGGTGAACATCTCCGCGCACACCGGTCGCGCGGTGCAGAAGCTGGTGCCCGCCATGGAGACCGCGCTGGAATCCTGGGACAAGCGGATTTCGACGGGCAAACTGAACACCTGGCTGAAGGACGTGGTTGCCGCGACTCCGCCGCCGATGCGCGGCGGAAGGCTGCCCCGCGTGCTGTTCGCCACGCAGGCGACCACGCGGCCGCCGACATTCGTGCTGTTCACCACCGGCTTCCTGGAGGCAGGCTACCGCCGCTTCCTGGAGCGCAGGTTGCGCGAGGAGTTCGGCTTCGACGGCTCGCCTGTCCGCATCTCGGTGCGGGTCCGGGAGAAGCGGGATCGTTCCAGGAAATAGTCCACTGCCACGAGGCCCCGGGGAGTTCGCTCCTCGGGGCCTCGTGTTGTCCGCCTCGGCGGCAGCCGCGTTTGCAAATAGTCTATTTAGACTGATATAGATAGATTATGCCCCGCCGGACACTCGACAACCCGATCGTGCTCGCGGTGCTCGGCCTGCTACTGGAACGGCCGTCGCATCCGCATCAGATGCTCGCCGATCTGCGGGGACGCAGTGACGACTACGCGGTCGCGATCAATCGCGGCTCGCTCTACACCGTGGTACGGGCTCTGACCGACGTCGGATGGATCGCGGCCCAGGACCAGGAGCGCTCCGGCAACCGCCCGGAGCGGACGGTCTACGCGCTGACCGACGCGGGGAGTGAGGAACTCGTGCGGCGGTTGGATGCCCAGATCCGCGATCCGGGCCGCGAGTTCTCCCGCTTCCTCGGTGCGGTCGCCTACCTCGGCGCCCTCGGCTCGGACGGCGCCGTCGCTGCCCTCGCTGAACGTTCCGCGCGACTGCGCGAACGTACCGCCGCGGACGCCGAGCGACTCGCCGAGGTGCTGAGGGGCGACGTTCCGCGCCTGTTCGTCATCGAGGCCGAATACGCGCTTGCCCTGGCCCGCGCCGAACTGGACTGGATCGACTCGGTCGTCGACGACATCCGCACCGGTGTATTGCGCTGGCCGACGGCCACCTGACCTCGAATCGAAAGGACCGCGAGAAATGTCGAAAGCACACGCCGATGGCCTGCTGTTCGGGGTGTACCCGGGTGGCGCGGCGGGCGACGACAGTGGGGGACTGGCGGTCGGTCCACCGGACGACCCGGCAGAGATATCCGCCGCGCTCGACCTGCTGCAAGGGCGACCGGGCCGCCCGTTCCTGGTGCGCGCCTACATTGCCTTCGACGACGGGACCGCTGTCAGCACGCGGCACGCGACCGCCGCACCTGTCGACGCGGCACGGTACGCCGAGCGTGGACGCACGCTCGATCTCGTCGCCCAGTACCGGTCCGCATCGGGAAATGTCGACGGCTACTGCCGCTTCGTGCGCCAACTCGTCGAGCAGTTCGGCGCGATAACCAGCACCCTGCAGGTGGCCGAGGAGCCAGATGTCACGGACAACCCGATGCTGGACGGCTACTACCCGAACGTCGTCCAAGCGATCGTGCGTGGCGTGTCCGCGGGCAAGGCGCGGGCGCGCGAGCTCGGATTCGACCACCTGCGTGTGGGTTTCAACAGCACTCCGCTGTTCGGGCCCGCCGCATCGTTTCCGGCGACGCTGACCGAGTATGGGGGAGTGGAGTTCGTCCGCGACCTGGACTATGTGGGCTTGGACTTCTTCCCCGACGTCTTCCGCCCCGTTCCGGACACCGAACTCGCCGATGCCGTCGCCGGACTGCTCCGGCACCACCGCGCCGCGGTATTGGCCCCGGCGGGCCTGGACCACCCGCCGTTGCATATCACCGAACACGGCTGGCCCACCGGGCCCGACCGGACGCCGCGTCGGCAGGCCGAGGTGGTCGACATTGTCGTCCGGATCGTCGCCGCCGAGGCGGAGGCGCTGCGCCTGAGCGGATACACCCACTTCGCGCTGCGCGACGCCGACAGTGCGAACCCGGACCTCTTCCATCAGCTCGGGCTCATGACTGATGGCTACATCCCCAAACCTGCCTTCGAGACCCTGCGCGCCTTGGTCGACAAGCACAGCGCCTGAACCCGCCGTGGCATGCCGATAAGTCGCGCCACGGTGGGATCGACGACCAGCGTGACGGTTCCCGAGAGCCGGGCCCGCCTCCCCGCCTCCCCCTCATGCCAAAGTGGCGCACTATCGGCTATCTACGGCAGAATATCACCAACTGCACTTTTATCATTCAGCGCGTCCGGTTGTGCGGTATCAGCAAACACCTGGCATTATTCGATCATGGTCATTCCCAGCGTGCTGCCGGAACCCCCGACCGAGGGAACTCCGTTCGAGACCGGATGGCCGGTCCGTGTCGCCGACACCGCCCCCGACCAGCGGCTGCGGCTCGACGCTGTCGCGCGATATCTGCAGGACATCGGGTACGAGCATCTCGACGCTGTCGAGGAGGGCGACACCCACCTCGGGTGGGTGGTCCGCCGGACGGTGATCGACGTGCTCAAACCCATCGAAATCGGCGAACGGGTCACCTTGCGCCGCTGGTGCTCGGCCCTGTCCAACCGCTGGTGCAACATGCGCGTCCAGGTGTGCGGAACCCGGGGCGGGCTGATGGAGACGGAGGCCTTCCTGATCCATTTCGGTACCGAATCCGGCGTTCCGGCCCGGATGAGCGACCGCTTCATGGCACCGATGCTGGCCAGCACGACCGAACACCGGCTGCGCTGGAAGGCCGCGCTCACCGCCCCGATGCCGCCCGCCGACGAGCCCGGCGTCCAGACCCGTCCGTTCCCGCTCCGGGTCACCGACATCGACTTGCTCGACCATGTGAACAACGCGGTCTACCTGAGCGCCGTCGAGGAGATCCTCGCCGATCACGCCGAACTGAAATCCGGCCCGCACCGCACCGTCATCGAGTACGCGAAGCCGGTGCGCTTCGGCGACGACCTCCAGCTCATCGCGCGCCGCACGGGCTCCTCCCTCGATCTCTGGTTCGCCATCGGCGCGGAGTCCCGCGCGGTCGCGCGCATCACCCCGCGCTGACGCGCCAGCTTCTCGACGGTGCATGGCTGCCGGATACGCGGTCGCGAACCTGGGTTCGTCGATCGGATCGCCGAACACCGCACGCTCACCGAGGAAGGTGGTGGCTGCTCGCGCTCCCGCCGCGCGAGCGGAACCAGCCGGTCGCGCATGCGGTCCACGATCTCGATCGGCTCACCCTGCTCATCGGTGGCCTGGCGTAGCGCGACTACCGCTGCCGCACGGACGATATCGCCGTCGGTCGCGAGCTGCCGGCGGACCACCGGCAACAGCCGTTTCGGTCCGGTCGGAGGATTGCGCAAGTGGTTTAACGCTGCGCAGGTGGGTAGCCCGTCGATGACCAGTGACCGATGCGGAAAGGCGGGAGCGATGATCGAACCCATCACGAGCACCCTCGACCCGGAGCAGCAGCGTATTGCGGGCCAGACACTGCGTGCGACAGTGATCGACCTGATCGACCTGTCGCTGATCGCCAAGCAGGCACACTGGAACGTGATCGGTGCCAATTTCCGTTCGGTGCACCTGGCGTTGGACGAATTGGTCACGGCGGCAAGGGAATTCACCGACGCCGCTGCGGAGCGCTGCACCGCCGTAGGGATCAGCCCGGACGGACGCGCTGCGATGGTGGCCAGGGATTCCGGCGCTCTCGGAATCAGCGACGGCTGGCAACAGGACACCGACGTCATCGATGCGATCGTCGGCAACCTCGCCGCGGTGATCGAGCGGCTGCGCGAGCGTATCGCCGCGACCGAGAAGGCCGACCCGGTCACCCAGGACCTCTTCCTGGCCATCGCCGCCCGACTCGAGCAGCTGCACTGGATGTGGCAGGCGCAGCTCGCCGCGGTGTGATGCACATGGTCACCGGCGCGTTCGGTGCGCAAGCCGCGGCTACCACCACGGTCGCCGTCCGGATTCCCGCCGCCGCACAGCATTTGGCCATGGTGCGCGGGCTGACCGATACGGTGTGCCTGGTGGCCGACTTTCCCCTCGCCGCGGCCGCCGACATCCGGCTGGCGATCAACGAGATCGCCACCATGCTGATGATCGACGCTGTGCCGGGCTCGTTGCTCGGCTGTGCGTTCACCTACAGCGCGAACCGGATGGTCGTGCGGGTCGACGCGATCGCCGAACACGAAGTCGAGGTCAGCGGCGACCCGCTGAGCTGGGAGTTGGTCCGGATGCTCACCAGCTCTACGTCGATGTCCCGTGACCCTTTTGAAACAGATGCGCGTGGGTATCCGACCGCCATCGAATTCAGTTGGGAACGAGGAATATCCGATGACACCGCCGTCACCGGGGGATGGCCGATTCGCTGAGCCCGGCCCCGGCCTCAGCAGACCGCCTCCTCGAGGTCGGCCAGCGCCGACTCCAGGTGGTTGAGCAGCACGGGCGCGTCGGGCACGCTGCGGCGGCAGGCGACGATGCCGATGTCGAGGTTGTCGGCGTTGCTGGTGAGGGTGATGTTGATCGCTTGGCCGTCGATCGGGATCGAGAGCGGGTAGGTGGCGTCCAGGCGGGCGCCGTTCCAGTACCGGTGCTCGCGTGGTCCTGGCACATTGGAGATGACGATGTTGAACGGCGGGCTGGTCAGCGCGATGGTGGCGGGCATCAGCAGTGACAGCGCTAGCGGGCTCAGCGTCAGCGCGGACAGTGAGACGGCCTGCGCGCGGGAGAGCGAGCGGTAGATGTCCTTGCTGCGCCGCATCGAGGAGCTGATCGCCGCCAGCCGCGCGGCCGGGTCGGCGAGATCGGTGGCGAGGTTGCACAGCAGCGCCGCCAGCGCGTTGCCGTCGGTGTCGTCGCCGTCGTCGGAATCCTGCCGCAGTGACACCGGCACCATCGCGACCAAGGGCTTATCAGGAAGGGCTTGGTGCTCGATCAGGTACGTGCGCAGCGCGCCCGCCGACATGGCCAGCACCACGTCGTTGACCGTCGCGTCCGTCGCCTTCTTGACCTGCCGGACCCGATCGAGCGGCCAGGAGCGGGCGGCGCAGCGGCGTGCCCCGCCGATCGGGACGTTGAACAGGGTGCGCGGCGCGGCGAACGGCAGGGTCAGCTGCTGTTCGACCAGCGCCGCGCGGGCCAGGCGCAAGGCCGTCGGCGCGGTGCCCGCCGCTGCAAGCATCCCGCGTGCCATGGCGCCGAGCGAGCGTTGGCGGGGTAGGTTCTCGGTGCGTCGGCCGGATGACGGCAGATGCCAGGGCACCAGCGCTTCGCCGGAGTCGGGGTCGCTGGTGAGTGTCCGCTGCAGCAGTCGCTGGGCGCCGACGCCGTCGATGAGGGCATGGTGCATTTTGGCGTACACGCCGACCCGGTCGTCCGCGAGCCCTTCGATCAGATGCACTTCCCACAGCGGCCGATGGCGGTCGAGCAGCGTGCTGTGCAGTCCGGCGGCGACTTCTACCAGCGCGTCCAGATTCCCGGATTCCGGGAGCGCCCAACGCTGTACGTGGTAGTCGAGGTCGACGGTACCGTCCACGGTCCACGCCAGCTGGGGGGAACCGAACAGCCGGGCCGGGCGCTTGCGGAAGGTGCGATGGAAATTCCGGTCGGCCGCCAAGGTCGCGTACGCGCGTCGCGCGAACTCGGATCCTGTGCTTTCCATCGGATCGAAAACCTGTAGCGAACCGACGTGCATCGGGTGCTCTCGTGATTCCGCGATGAGAAATAGGGCGTCGACCGGCGAAATGAAATCCATGGGCAGTCCCTCCTGACGACGCTGCAGCTTCGCCACGATCTGGTTCGAGTTCAGGGTGGCAGGTGTCGGCGTCGGGCATGCCCACTGCTCATAACGCCAGAGCGGTACCGCGCGGTCGACGACAATCCACCAACCGATGATTCGATGCCGAATCCGAACCGGCTGGGCGGCTTGCCGTTCTTTTATTGCGTCTTTATTGCGCGTCGGCTCAGGACAGGCGGCTGACCGGCCAATCGTGCGGCAGCCCCAGGCGTTCGCTGATCATGCTGACCGCGGTGTGCAGCGCCTGGATCTCGTCGACGCCGGTGGCGACGGAAGAGCCCTGCTCGCTGATGTGGAACCGGCATAGATGACGTCCGTCGGCCGCGAGGTACGGCCTGCCGATGATGATCGACAGCGAGCTGTCGGCGTCGCGCAGAGTGCGCGCGGCAATCAGCGCCTGCGGCTCGTGATCCGCTGTCGCTGCGGCACGGGACGGCCGAGTGGGGGCGGCGGGGAACCGTGGATCGGACGGTTCGGTCACCTCGAACTGCGCCCCTCGGTCGTTGGCCTGTCGCAGCTCGGCGGCGATCTCCTGGAGGGCGCGGTACAGCGCCGCGATCGTATCGGCGCCGTGCGCCCAGCGCTCTCCGATGTCTTGGATGCGGAATCCGCACACCACACCGGTGTCGCCGGGGGCCATCTGCGGTTTGCCGACTTCGATCGACACTTCCCGCGTCGCGTCGGCGATGGTCCGGGTCGCGATCACTTCCCTGATCCGCCGCCATTTCGTGCTCGCGATCGCATCGCCGTGTTCGGACTCGCGCATTGCGGGCGTGGTCGTGTCGCCAGTGACCCGCGCCTGTATCGCTCCCATAGATGATGGAGTACCCAACCTGCTCGCAGGTTTACCCTGCGGTTCGCGTGACCTGGAACGCAGGGCCGGATCGGGACGGGAGAAGCACCACGATGTCGGTGGTGGTTGTCTCGACACGCTCGATCCCGCAAGATGGCTACCGGGTGGTTAACGTGCTGTGGGCTTGGCACACCGTCGCTGAGATGTGATGGTGGGCCCGCGACGATGAAGAGGGGCGGACGAAGTGGTCACGATTGCGCAGTTGCGAGCGGTTTTGTCGATTCTGCGTGTCGACCCGGACGAGGTCGGCGCGCGGCTGGGTGACACCGGTCTACGCGGTCCGAACACGGAGCGGGCCATGCTGGTCGGATTGCTACATCGGGTGGCGAGCAGTGAGCTGCGGCAGGTCATCACCACCACGGACGACGACCAGGCTGCCAAGGCCGCCGCGGTCAGCGCGCAACCGGTGGACGGTGAGAATGCCGCGGAACAAGTCCGTTTCGACGCACAGTGGCTGCACGACCGGATCGGTGCTCTCGCGGCGGGCACCACCGTGGATCCGGTACCGGTCCTGCTCGACGCCGCCGCACGCTCCACTGACGCGGCCGAGGCATTGCTCCTGCTCAGCCGCAACCCCCGCGGCGGCGACGCAGAAGCCAGATGGGAGCGGGCACTCGACGATCTCGGCTGGGCTTACCACTTGATCAACGACGAGCGCGTGGGGCGCTCGAACACGACGACCGCGCCGCTGTAGCGGCGCGGTGCTCGTCCCGGCGGCGGCGTGCGCGCCGCCGGGACCAGCTGTCAGTTCGGCTGCGCCGATGCGGATTGCGCGGGCTTGTCGGCCCAGCGGGTGGTGCCGTCGGCCGCCTGCAATGTGGTGAGCAGGTCCACGCCCGCTGTGAGGAGAGTGGGGCCGCCGATCGCGATGGACCCGAGGATGCCGCCGAGGGTCGCGCCGGTCAGCAGGCCGGCAACACAGCCGACCACGATCGTGGCGACGCAGCCGATCGTGGCGCCGATGGCGGTGCCGATGAAGCCGCCGACGGCGGTGGCCAGACCGAACTGGCCGGCGAATTCGTCACGGGCGCGCTGGTTTTCGGTCCTCGACGCCACCGGCTGGGCGACGAGCGGTTCGCCGATCGCCAGCGCCTCTGGCCTGGTCGGCGTCAGCTCCAGCATCGTGGCGTCTTTCTTCAACTCCGGCCGCACCGGGATCGCGGTGCCGGCGACCCGGACGTCCAGCGGCAACGTCATGGCGACACGCCCGTCACGGTCCAGGATGTCGACCACGTCGATCACTTGCGCGGCGTCGGCGCGGGCGCCGTTGCTGTCGACGAGCACACCGTTCCGCTCGGTCAGCCGGGCGTTCGCGTCGGTACCCACGTGGTCCCGAAGTGCCTTGAACAACTCGAACGTTCCGTCTTTGAGCGCGGCGACCACCGTCTTGTCCACTAGTCGGACCGAGTAGACGATGTTGTCGGGTGTCGTCGGCTCGGCATGTGCCACGCCGGTGCTGAGAGTCAGGGAACCGATGGCCAGTATCGCTGCCGCAGTGACGCCGCGGAGTTGCATGATTTATCCATTCCGTCATGAGATTTCGCAGCTGCGTCCTGCTCGAGCGGACCCGCGCACTTCCGGTAGCGCAAGAACAGCCGCTGAGGTCGCAGAGGAGCCTAGCAGCGCGTGTAGCAACCGATGAGCGTTCTGGCCGGACGAGTTTCGGCGCGCGGGCGGCGCGCGGGGCTCAGCGGGATGCGTCCTGCGGTTCGGGGCACCATCTTCGTCTCCCGCTGTGTCAAACCTCGAAATTCGTCGTAGCGGCAAGGGCCAGAGACGGTTTCGACAGTGTTCGAGCGGCAGGTGGCACCGGTCTTCGGAAGCCCGCACGGATTCGCCACGGCCTGCCGATGCGTCATTCGGTCCGGTGGCGGGCGTCCGGCCCGTGGGGATGCGGCGATTCGACGCGACGCGATTGTGCATCGGCATTGTCCTGCAAATTTGCTAGCGGTAGTGTCCAGACGCATGTCCAGCTACATGTCTCTCGGTGATGTCGATCGGGCGCGCTCCGACGAGAACCCGTTATCGAAACTGGGGTGTGCGCCATGAAGGCCGCTTCCTTGCAACCTGTGCGGTTCGGCCCGTACGACTACGGGTTCCATGAGGATCCGTATCCGACGTATCACCGGCTGCGTAGCGAGGCGCCGCTGTATCACAATCCTGATCGGGGTTTCTGGGCGCTGTCGGGGCATGCGGATGTGACCGCGGCGTTTCGGGACAGCGGGCGATTGTCGAGTGCGAACGGTGTGTCGCTGGATGCGGCGGCGCGGGGTCCACACGCGCATCGGGTGATGTCGTTTCTGGACGCTGTCCCATCTCGAACCGGCGCTGGCGCGCGAGAGATTCGATTGGATCGATGAGTTCGCGGGCAAGCTGCGGATGGATGTGATCTCCGAGTTGATGGGTGTCCCGGAGGGCGACCGTGCGGAGATCCTGTGCGGGCACCTCGTCGACCGCTCCGGCATGGCACACTCCCTCGCCGCTTTCGGTCGCGAGGGCATGACCGCGGTCGCCATCGAGGAGTGGCAGGTCGCCAGCCCGGTCTACACCCGCCGCATGCAGGAGGCGCTCGGCTTCACCGGCGACGGCGTGGAGACCATTTTCAAAGGCCTGCAACTCGATATCGGCGCGCCGCCCCAGTTCATGGACTTCGGTTTCCGCATCGACGACCACAACCACGGTGAGTTCTGGCTCGACCACTGTGGAGCGCTGGCGGACGTGGAGCCGATGGGCGACGACTACGTCATGTCGATGTGCCACGACATCGAGGATCCGACCTTCGACGCGACGGCCCTGGCCACCAACCCGCATGCCCAGGTCCGGCCGATCCACCGCCCGCCGCGGCGACCGGCCGACCGGAAACCGCGCTTCTGCGCCCGGGTCGCCGCGACCGACGAGCACAGCTGGAGCGCCGACATCGTGCTCGGCGACCGGCCGTTCCGCGAGGCGGGCGAGGTCGCGCTGACCCGCTTCAGCACCGGCGCTGCCTTCACCTTCACCGACCGGGAATACCGCTGCCGCTCACGGTCGTGTGACAGTCCACCCAGAGATGGAATGACATCAGCTGTTCCCGGCCGTGCGTCGGCGGTAGCGGACGGTGCAGGGCTGTCTCAGTTGCACGACCATCTTGGAGTGGTCGTTGCGGTAGCTCGTCGCCGGTGTCGGCGACGCCTCGTCGAGCTTGCAACCTGGTCGCCGTAGAGGCTGAGACCGTGGTCGCTGTGGTAAGCGCACCCGAAAACGCGCAAAAGCCCCGCGCCGTAGCGCGGGGCTTTACCAAGCTGCGTCGATCAGATGGCGCGGACGTCCTGGGCCTGCGGGCCCTTCTGTCCTTGGCCGACCTCGAACTCCACGCGCTGCCCCTCTTCAAGGGACTTGAATCCCGAGCCGGACACGGCGGAATAATGAACGAAGACGTCAGGACCGCCACCGTCTTGCGCGATGAAGCCGAAGCCTTTTTCGCTGTTGAACCACTTCACACTGCCTTGAGTCATTGCTTACTTCATTCTTTTCTGTAGATGAGCCAAGCGGATCACGTCGATCGGCCTGATCTCACTGAACAAGCATGCCATGGAACGGTGGTTCTCGGCGTGATTGTGAGCTAACGAACATCGAGCGGGCCAGGCGTGGCGCCCGCCGCCTCCTCGCCGGACACGCCGAATCAGGTGTTGACGGCGGCCGACTATCCGCAATAGCGGCATGACCGAATCCGGCCTGGCCGCAATCCTATTCGGCCAAGTGCCGGTCAGCGACTTGTAGCCGGAGGCGCCTGCGCGATCGATTGCGGCCTTGGCAACACCTGAGAAGGCGCCCAGCAGTGTGACCTTCCGGTTCGGTCCGACAGGAGCGGTCGCGGGTGGCTGATCATCCGGCCGGTAGCGGCCGGTAGCCGGCGCCCACGTCGCCGCGCGTTTCCAGATCGGCGATGATCGTGCTGATATTCGTGCCGACTTCCGGACCGAAGCAGCCAATGCCCAGGTATGCGTTCACCATGCCGACCAGGGTGGTGCCGACCAGAACAGGCGCACCGGAATCGCCTTTCAGTACGCACATCTGAGTCCAGGTCTCGTTGCTGGTCGCGCGCACGTCGCCCCAGGCAACGCCGCAGCTGGTGCCGGTGGTGCGGCCCTTCTTGCACACCACCGTCGGGAACTGCGCGGGCGCGCCGATCCCGGTGATGGTCGTCGCACCCACCCGAGCGATGGGCGTGATCCGACCCTGGTCGAATTCGATGACCGCGTAGTCCAGTCTGGGATCGGAGTGCACGAAGCGGCCGACCACCCCGTAGCTGGGATCGGCTTCCGCGCGGACCGTCGCGCCCTGGTCACCGCAGTGACCAGCCGTCAGCCCGAGTAGCCGCCCGTCACGGTCGTGGCCGACGGTGGTGAGTGTGCACTCGGCGCGGCTGTCGATGATGATTCCCGAACCGCCGCCGACGGCGGGCGGGTCGGACCGGGCCTGTGCGGTTCCGGCTCCGCCGATGGCCAGTGCTGCGGCGCCCATCGCGGCGAGCGCCGTGTGTGACCACGTCGGTCCGGTAGTGCAATTGCGCATCGAAGTTCCTTGCTTTCCAGCTGAATTGGGTTCCGGCCGTATGGCGCCGATCGGACTGCTGTGGCTCAGCTGCGGCCCAACGCCTTTTCCAGCTGGCTCTTGGTCATCCGGGAGCGACCGTTGATATTGCGCTTCTTCGCTTCGTTGTACAGTTGGTCCCGCGTCGGGCCCTTCAGCCCACCGCGCCCGGAGCGCTGACCGCCCCGTTGCTGCGGAGACTTGTCCACTATGGAGGTCCGGCTCGCGGTCTTGGTCCTGCCCTGCTGTGCCCGGTTCTTGTTGACCGTGCGCGCGGCAATCTCTTTCGCGCGTTCCGTGCTCGCGCCCCGGCCCTTCGCCGAGTCCTTGACGTGCTCGTACTGCCGTTCTTCCTTGCTGCTCCATTCCTTGGGCATCTCACACCTCCTGGATCGCGACTACCCGCGCATCGGCATTCCAACCGCGCCGTGGACGGTGGATGGCATTCGCTCAGTCCGGAAGAGTTTCACGCGCATGCCGGCGACGGTGCCGCGCTGTGCCGCGGGTTCTCGCCGTCACGAACCCCGTGCAATCGCGCGTGACCGGGAAGGGAGCGGTGGGAGGCAGGTTGCCGAGGCCCGTCGGCGGATTCAGTGCGTACCTGTTGCGGTGCAATGTCTTCGGCCCTTGTCAGCAGGGCCGACCGGTCGCTCGATACTGCACCCCCTGCGGCACTGAACACCCAGCGTCGACTCGGCTCCTGGCGCACGACCCAGTTCGCCGAACCACCGCTGGCGGGTCAGCATTCGACGATGTTGACCGGGACGTTGACGGCGAGGCCGCCCGTGGAGGTTTCCTTGTATTTCGAGTTCATATCGTGTCCGGTGGCGCGCATGGTTTCGATGACCTCGTCGAGGCTGACGCGGTGGGTGCCGTCGCCGCGCAGGGCCATGCGGGCGGCGTTGATGGCCTTGCCCGCGGAGATGGCGTTGCGTTCGATGCAGGGAATTTGGACAAGTCCGGCGATGGGGTCGCAGGTCAGGCCCAGGCTGTGTTCCATGGCGATCTCGGCGGCGTTTTCGACCTGGGGCGGGGTGCCGCCCAGGATCTCGGCGAGCCCGGCGGCGGCCATGGAGGCGGCCGAGCCGACCTCGCCCTGACAGCCGACCTCGGCGCCGGAGATGGAAGCGCGTTCCTTGCACAGCGAGCCGATGGCGCCGGCGGTGAGCAGGAACCGGATCGCGGTGTCGTCGGGGTCGACGCGGCCTGCCTCGGTGTAGTGGGCGGCGTAGTGCAGCACCGCGGGGATGATCCCGGCGGCCCCATTGGTGGGGGCGGTGACGATGCGGCCGCCGGCGGCGTTCTCCTCGTTGACCGCCAATGCCACCAGGTTCACCCAGTCCTCGGCGAACTCAGGTGCGCGGTCCGGGTCCTCGGCCTGCAGGCGTCGGTACCAGTCGCCCGCCCGGCGACGCACCCGCAGCCGCCCGGGCAGCAGTCCGGTCTGCACGATGCCCCGCCGCTCGCAGGCCACCATCACGTTTCGGATGTGCAGCAGCCGCTCGCGAACCTGGTGCTCGCTGCGGGTGGCGGTCTCGTGCGCGAGCATGACCTCGCTGACCGAGATGCCGTTGTGCTCAGCCAATTCCAGCAGCCGTTCGGCGGACGAGAATGACAGCGCGGTGTTCGAGGCCCCGGGGGTGCCGTCCGCGGCGGCTGCGTCGATCCTCGTCGCTGCTGCACTGCTCGCCGCCGCCTCGGCCTCGGTCACGACGAAGCCGCCGCCGATCGAGAAGTAGGTCTGCTCGTGCACCGTGCGTCCGTCGGCGGTCGTCGCGGTGATGGTCATGCCGTTGGGGTGAAAGTCGAGCACCGTGCGAGGGTGCAGCGCGATCTTGTCCTCGGACAGGGCGATCGGAACGTGGCCGCCGAGCGCGATGGTGCCGGTGGCGCGCAGTTGTTCGAGCCGCGATTCCTTCTTCTCGGTCTCGATCGTCTCGGGCCGGTGTCCCTCGAGGCCGAGCAGGATGGCAGGCTGGGTCGCGTGCCCGGCGCCGGTGGCCGCGAGCGAGCCGTACAGATCGACGCGGACACCGGCCACCTGGTGGAGCGCCCCGAGTGTGGACAGGTCTTCGACGAATCTCTGCGCCGCCCGCATCGGTCCGACCGTGTGGGAGCTGGAGGGGCCGACGCCGACCGAGAACAGGTCGAACACGCTGATGGTCATCGGGATTTCGTCTCGGATACCGTCGCGTTCAGGCGGCGGAGGACGAAGTGTTGTTGGTCGGGCATGTCGGTGCTCCTGGATAGAGTGCGTGTGTGGATGAGGTGGTGCGGTACACGTACCGGCTTCGGCCGGGTGCCACCGCCGAAGCGGCGCTTCTGGCCGAGTGGGGGCGGTGTCGGTGGTTGTGGAATGAGGCCGTCCACCAACAGAAATCGGGTGCCAAGCCGACGTTCGCGAAGCTGGGGAAACTGCTCACCGCGGCCCGCGCGAAACTCCCATGGCTGCGTGAGGGCTCCCAGGTCGCCCAAGAACAGGCGCTTCGCGGATACGCGCAATCCTCGGATCACTCGTTCAAGGTGAAGGGACGCCGCAAACCGAGGATCAAGGCGTGCCCTTCGCTTGCATCACCGCCACCGGGGGAGGCGAATCTGTGAGCGTTTCGCCGCGCTGGAGCGAGAGCCAGGAGTGATCGCCGGTGTAACTCCGATCCGCGGGGATGCGTGGTGTAGACACGGCTTTCACTGGAAGACGATGGTGCTGTGGCCGTTGAGTAGAACCCGGCGCTCGCAGTGCCAGCGGACTGCGCGGGACAGCGCCAGCGCCTCGGCGTCTCGGCCCACGGTGGCCAGGCGCAGCGGGTCGAAGGTGTGGTCGATGCGGATGACCTCTTGTTCGATGATCGGCCCCTCGTCCAGGTCGGGGGTGACGTAGTGGGCCGTGGCGCCGACCAGCTTGACGCCCCGGTCGTAGGCCTGGTGATACGGCTTGGCGCCCTTGAAACCGGGCAGGAACGAGTGGTGGATGTTGATGGCCCGTCCGTGCAGCAGTTGGCAGGCCTCGTCGGACAGCACCTGCATATAGCGGGCGAGCACGACGAGGTCCACTTGCCGCTCGTCAACCAGTTCCAGCAGGCGCGCCTCGGCTTGCGGCTTGGTCGTCATGGAGACGGGGACGTGGTAGAACGGCAGCCCGGCCGCCTCGGACATCGGCCGCAGGTCCTCATGGTTGGAGACCACGCCGACGAGCTCACCGCCCAGGTTGCCCGCGCGCCATCGAAAGATCAGGTCGTTGAGGCAGTGGCCGAGGTGGGAGACCATCACGAGAATGCGCGGAACGCGCTCGTCACCGAGGGTGAACGTCATGCCGAACTCGGTAGCGACGGATTCGAACGCTGTGCTCAGCTGTGCGCCTTGCGCCTCGCGCCCGGAGTTGAAGCAGGTGCGCAGGAACAGGGACCCGCCTCTGGTGTCGTCGAACTGCTGGTGCTCGATGATGTCGCACCCACGCTGGATGAGGAACGAGCTGACCGCGTGGACGATGCCCGGCCGCTGTGGGCAGCTGAGTGTCAGGGTGAAGTTGTGCGTCACGGGGTCTCCTGGGCGTTCGGCGATAGGGGAGCGGCGCCGGGTGTTTCGTCGCGCGGGCTGCTCGATCGAGAGACTGGACGGATATTCCGTTCGAATATCAGAAATATAGTTCTGATATATCAATATGATTCACAGCATATTGCACGAGTGTGAACGGGGTCAAGCGTCCCGATCCGACGGCATAGGATGCTCGTTGTGAGCACTGTCGCGCCGATTCCCGAGGGTGTGCCGGACTCGTTGGCCGAGCGTGCGTACGCGGCGATCCGGGACCGATTGATCATGCTCGACATCCGGCCCAACGCGGCGATTGTCGAGAACGAGCTGGCGAGGGACCTCGGGGCCGGCCGGACGCCGGTCCGCGAAGCGCTCAAGCGGCTGGAGATGGACCGGCTGGTTGTGTCATACCCGCGCCGAGGGACCTTCGCGACCGGCGTAGATATCACCGACCTCGCGCACATCTCCGAAATCCGGCAGGTGCTCGAGCCACTCGCCGCACGTCGAGCCGCGCAGGTGGCGAACGCGGCGATCCGGTCGGAGCTGCGGGATCTGGCGGACCGCACCGAGCGGCTCGACGTCGCCGGGATCGATCGTCGAGAGCTCATGCGGTGGGACCTGACCGTGCACCGGGCGATCTACCGGGCGACCGGCAACCTGCACTTGCAGGACGTACTCGTCCGACACGACGACCTGGCTACCCGGATCTTCTGCCTGTTCCTCGACCGTATGCCGACAGTCGCCCAACATGTGGGTGAGCATGTGGCGCTGCTGCGGGCGATCGCAGACGGCGAGGCCGACCGTGCGGCCGAACTCGCGCGCGACCACGTCACCGGCTTCGAACGCGCGATACGCGCCGTCGTCTGACCGCAGCGCCGGCCTTGTCCGCTGCGCCATCTGTTGGGAAAGCTTGCACGACGGGAGTTGTCGTGCCTGGGCAAGGTCGACCGGTCCAGGGTCGAATGGTCGTCGAACGCGCGACTCTCTGGCCAACGGCGCGGCGCTGAAACGGAGTGTGACCTGAACCGGCGCGGTGTAGGCCGCCCATCGACGCCGCGTTGATCCCGGCGTCCGCCCCGCTGGCGCCGTACCACTTCATCGAATGAGTCACTGTGGCACATGGTTACGGGAGCGCTCGTTTACACGCGCTCTTGACAACCGAGTGTGACCCCACGCACGCTGTTGCATATCGCGAATCGAGTTTCGCTAGGCGCTACAGAGAGGCCCCTTCATGCTCGAAGTCTGCCTACTATCCGAGCTACCCCGCGGTGCGACCCGTCGTATCGAGGCGGTCCCCCCGATCGCGGTATTCCATACCGACGACGGCGAGCTGTACGCCATCGACGACACCTGCACCCACCAGGACGCCTCTCTGGCAGACGGCTGGCTCGAGGGCTGCCAGGTCGAATGCCCCCTGCACGCCTCGCGGTTCGACTTGCGTACCGGTGCGGTGGACGCCCCGCCTGCCAAGCTGCCGGTGCGTACCCATCGGGTGGAGATCATCGACGGTGTCATCCACGTCGAGCTCAGCAGCGCTGCACCGAACCTGCCTCCGAGCATGTCCGTGCGGAGGCTGGAGGCCGGGCGATGAGGACCATCGCGGTCATCGGCGCCTCGCTGGCCGGTCTCTCCGCCGCTCGCGCCCTGCGCGCCCAGGGATTCGACGGCGAGCTGACCGTCGTCGGCGCCGAGGCCCATCGGCCCTACGACCGCCCGCCACTGTCGAAGGAGTTCCTCGCCGGCGAGATCGACGCCCACACCCTGGCCCTCGAGCTCGACGACGAGAACCTTTGCGCGCGTTGGCTGCTCGGTGCCCATGCCACCCGGCTCGACGCCGCGGGGGGAGCGGTGGAGCTCGAGGACGGTACCCGGATCAGCGCCGACGGTGTCGTGATCGCCACCGGAGCCCGTGCGCGCCAGTGGCCTGGCTCGGAAGCGATGGCCGGTGTGCATGTGCTGCGTACTCTCGACGACGCGCTGGCACTGCGGGACGAGCTCCGCGACGGCGCCCGGCTCGCCGTCATCGGCGCCGGGTTCATCGGTGCCGAGGTCGCCTCGACCGCCCGCAAGCTCGGTCTCGAGGTGACCGTGGTCGAGGCCGCGCCCACCCCGCTGGCCGGGCCGCTCGGGGCCCAGCTCGGCGCTGCGGTAGCGCGGCTGCACACCGAGCACGGCACGACGCTGCGCTGTGGGGTCGGCGTCGCCGGGCTGACCGGCAGCGACCGGGTCACCGGGGTCGAGCTCGCCGACGGTACACACCTGCCCGCGGATGTGGTACTCGTCGGCGTCGGCGCAATCCCGAACATCGAGTGGCTGCACGGCGGTCCCGTGGAATTGGGCAACGGCGTGCTGTGCGACGAGGGCGGGGTGACGTCGATCCCGCACGTGGTCGCCGTGGGGGACTGCGCATCCTGGCACGAGCCGCTCCTCGGCCGGCGGCACCGGGTCGAGCACTGGACTGCGGCGATGGAGCGTCCGGCCATCGCTGTCTCGACGTTGCTTGCCGGCGGGCTGCACCAAGGAACGTCCGCCAAGCCGCCCTACTTTTGGTCCGACCAGTACGGCAAGCGAATCCAGTTTGCCGGCATCGCCCACCCCGACGACGAGATCACCGTTGAGGACGGCGTTTTCGATGGGACCAGCTTCCTGGTCGTGTACCGCCGCGAGGGCCTGCCGGTCGCGGTCCTCGGCGTCGACCGGCCGCGGCTGTTCACCCGCTGGCGGCGCCGGCTCGCAAGCCTGTCCGCCGCCTCGTGACCGGGAACCGGACACCTCCAGCGAGATCGAACACAACATCGACACCGAAGAAGGAGCCTGCCGTGACCACCGCCAGCCTGCCCGAGAGTCTGATCGCCACGCTGCCCGGCCACTACTACACCGACGCCGAGGTCTTCGCCCTCGAACAGGAGAAGGTCTTCGAGGCGATGTGGTTCTGCATCGTGCGCGCCGCCGACCTCGAGAAGCCAGGCGCGTTCAAGACCGTGCAGGTCGGGCGCGAGAGTGTGCTCGTCGCACGGTCCCGCTCGGGGGAGGTGCGTGCGTTCTTCAACGTCTGTCGCCACCGCGGTGCGCGCCTGTGTACCCAGGAGAGCGGGGAGGTCCAGCGCGCGTTCCAGTGCCCCTATCACGCCTGGACCTACGACCTGGATGGCAAGCTGGTGGCCGCGCCCAACCTGACGAAGATGCCGGACATCGACCGGGTCGATTTCGGCCTGCGGCGCATCGCCGTGCGGGAGTGGCTCGGCTACGTCTGGGTCTGTCTCGCCAACCAGCCGCCGTCATTCGATGAGACGGTGCTGCGGGAGGTGCGCGACCGGCTCGGCGACCTCGAGTCCATCGCCCGCTACGACATCGCCGAGCTCAGTGTCGGCCGCCGGATCGTCTATGACGTCAAGGCGAACTGGAAGCTGATTGTCGAGAACTTCATGGAGTGCTACCACTGCGCCACGATCCACCCGGAGCTCACGGAGGTGCTTCCGGAATTCGCGGACGGCTACGCTGCGCAGTACTACGTCGGTCACGGTGCCGAATTCGGCGCGAACATCGAGGGATTCACGGTCGACGGCTCGCACGGACTCGACCGGATCCCTGGTGTCGCCGAGGATCAGGACCGGCGCTACTACGCGATCACCATCAAGCCGCAGGTGTTCGTCAACCTGGTGCCCGATCATGTGATCGTGCATCGGATGTTCCCGCTTGCTGCCGACCACACGGTCGTCGAATGCGACTGGCTCTACCTGCCCGAGGTGGTCACCGCCGGCAAGGACCTCAGCCGTTCGGTGGAGCTGTTTCATCGGGTCAACCAGCAGGACTTCGATGCGTGCGAGCGGTGCCAGCCCGCGATGAGCTCGCGGACCTACCGCGACGGCGGGGTGCTGGTTCCCAGCGAACACCACATCGGTGCGTTCCACGACTGGCTGCGCACCAAGATCGCCGACTGACTGCTCGCTATATCCGGGACCTCGCTCGGGAGTATCGAACCGTACTGCCTGGCGAACTCACGATAGGCTCTGACCGCACCCGCGCGCTGCTCCCCGGCCTCGACACCAACTTTCTCGATTCCGGTTAGAGCCGGAGGTGGAGTTCGAACGCGTGAGCGGCACCGCCCGCATGTGACTGACGGGTTCGGCATATCGGGTCTTCCATGTAACCGTGGCGCGTCTCCGCATCGAGGGACGAGCCCAAGTTTCGTACGTGCCCAAGCGGCGCGGCGATGCACGGCCGAGAGCGACTGACCCCGCGCCCCGGAAACGGAAATCAGTCGAGATAGCCCATCCTGCGGCTGATCGCGTCGGCGGCGGCGATCACGTCCCGTGCGATCTCATGCAGCCACCGCTCGGTGAACCGGTAGACCGGACCAGACACGCTGACCGCCGCGACCACCTCGCCGGTGTGATCGCGAATCGGCGCCGCGATGGCGTTGAGGCCCTCCTCGAACTCCTCGACGGTGTACGCGTAGCCGTCGCGCAGGGCGATCGAGAGCTGCTCTTCCAGCGTCTCGGCGGAGGTGATCGTCCGTGGTGTGAGTCGGTTGAGACCTGCCGCTGTCAACAGGTCTCTGCGCTGCTCGGCATTCATGTGCGCGAGGAGAATCTTGCCGCTGGAGGTGGCATGCAGCGGGGTCGATTCGCCGATCCAGTTGTGCGTGCTGACGGTCGACGGGCCCCGTGCCTGGCACAGGTTGACCACGAAATGGGACCGCAGCACGGCCACGTTCACTGTCTCGCCGAGTTGTGCGGTGAGCGTCCTGCACACCGGGCCCGCCTGTTCCGGGATGTCCAGCCGGCGAGGGACCGCTCCGGCAAGGCGGAGGATGCCGAAGCTGAGGCGGTACTTGCCGCGCTCGTGGGTCTGTTCGACGAGCTCGCGCCCTTCGAGGGCGCTGAGCAGCCGGAACGCTGTCGACTTGTGCACGCCGACGTCAGCGGCGACCTCGCTGACACCCGCCTCGCCGCGTCGGGCCAGGATCTCGAGCACACTCACCGCACGGTCGACCGACTGCACGCCGCCGGTTGTGGTTCCCGCCGCCCCGTTCGCCGCTCTCACCGTGCCGTTCTTCATGGCGCAACTATAGGCACAGCCGCTCGTTGTTGCCTAATGAGAAACATGGTGCGTATTGCGCTCTGGGTTGTCGCCGCGCTGGTCGGTTACATATGACGCACGGCGGCATAGACGCGTGCGCCGACGATGGTCACCGAGACAGCGGCTGTCCTCAGGTCGGGACGATGGCAGTCGACGATTGCGTGCGCGCTGCATCGAGAGGGGCCGGTGAGACCAGATCGGCTCAGCCGCTGCGCGATGATCGGCGGGATACGTACTTGCCCCCGGCAGGCCTGCGCCGATCATCGGCCTGGTACGGAGCTGGCTGGAGCGCCGTGACCTTCCTCGATGCCCTGCTGGAGCGACACCTCACGGCGGGCACTTGCGCACTGGTGTAACGGTCGGTCATCGTCAGTGTCCTCTAGTGATCCAGGTGGCCAGGTGCGGAGACTCGACGCCGATCGTGGTGGCCTCGCCGTGCCCGGTGTGTACGAGCGTGTCCTCGGGCAGGGTGAACACGCGGTCGCGGATCGAGTCGATGATCGTCGGGAAGTCCGCGTAGGACCGGCCGGTGGCGCCAGGGCCGCCGTGGAACAGCGTGTCGCCGGAGAACAACACTCCGGCCTCGGGCATGTGCAGGCATACCGAGCCCGGCGAGTGACCCGGGGTGTGGATGACCTCGATCTCCGTGCCGGCGATTCCGATGCGCTGCCCGTCGTCGATACGCCGGTACCGCTCGTCGGGGTGGGTCATCCTCCACAGCACGTCGTCGCCGGGGTGCAGCAGCAGCGGGGCGTCGAGCTTTTCGGCGAGTTCGGGGGCGGCGGTGACGTGATCGTTGTGGCCGTGGGTGCAGAGCACCGCGGTGACCTGACGGCCCCCGACGGCGTCGATAATCGGTTGCGCGGCGTGCGCGGCGTCGACGATCACCACGTCGGTGTCGTCGCCGATCAGCCAGATGTTGTTGTCGACCTCCCAGGTGCCGCCGTCGAGGCTGAAGGTGCCGGAGGTGACGACCCGATCGATACGCAGACTCACAGGACCACCACCGAGCGCAGCACGTCGTTGCGGTGCATGGTCGCGAACGCCTCCTCGACCTGGTCGAGCTCGAGGCGTTCGGTGACGAATTTCTCCAGCGGCAGCCTGCCCTGCTGGTACAGGTCGACGAGCATCGGGAAGTCACGCTCGGGCAGGCAGTCGCCGTACCAGGACGACTTCAGTGCGCCGCCGCGGGAGAAGAAGTCCACCAGAGGTATCTCCAGGGTCATGTCCGGGGTCGGTACGCCGACGAGCACCACGGTTCCGGCCAGATCGCGCGCGTAGAACGCCTGCTTCCAGGTCTCGGGCCGACCGACCGCGTCGATCACCACGTCCGCGCCGAAGCCGCCGGTCAGCTCCCGCACGGCCGCGATGACGTCGACCTCGGCGCCGTTGATCGTGTGGGTGGCGCCCAACTCGGTGGCCCACTCCAGCTTGCGGGGATCGCGGTCGATCGCGATGATCTTGTTCGCCCCGGCCAGCCGCGAGCCCATGATCGCGGCGTCGCCGACACCGCCGCAGCCGATCACCGCCACCGAGTCGCCGCGGGTGACGTTTCCCGTGTTCACGGCCGCACCCAGGCCTGCCATGACCCCGCAGCCCAGCAGCCCGACCACCGCGGGGTCGGCGGACGGGTCGACCTTCGTGCACTGCCTGGCGTGTACGAGGGTCTTGTCCGCGAACGCGCCGATGCCCAGCGCCGGGGTCAGTTCGGTGCCGCCCTCGAGAGTCATCTTCTGTGTCGCGTTGTAGGTGTCGAAGCAGTACTGCGGCCGACCGCGCTTGCAGGCCCGGCACTTTCCGCACACTGCCCGCCAGTTGAGGATCACGAAGTCGCCGACCGTGACGGTGTCCACGCCCTGGCCGACGCTCTCGATGACGCCCGCGGCCTCGTGGCCGAGCAGGAAGGGGTACTCGTCGTTGATGCCGCCCTCGCGGTAGGTCAGGTCCGTGTGGCACACCCCGCACGCGGCGATCGCGACCACAACCTCGCCAGGGCCGGGATCCGGGATGGTGATGGTCGCGGTTTCGACCGGGGCACCCTTCGCGCGGGCGATGACCCCGCGTACCTGCTGCGGCATCGTGAACTCCTAGCTTTCGTTGGCCGCGCGAGTGCGCGGGTGGACTGCCGGCGCAGACGTACCGGGATCACACCGCCGAGTGGGTCGGTTCGGTCTCGGCTGCCTTCGCGGAAGTCGTAGACATAGCGCGGCATGAGGTCTCCGAGTCGTCTGGTCGCGGAAGCCGCTCACCTGGCGCGCCTGTCACACTTTGTGGCGACAACTGATATATCACCACGTTAGAGTGGTGGCGTTTCGGGGTCAAGGGGTGCGGTGGAATCGGCGTCACAGGGACGGGCGCTGTATCTGGTGGAAGGACCCGTGTGCACATCGTGGACTATGCATCGGCCACGAAGCTCCAGCCCGGAGGCACGTGCACCGCAGTGTCACAGAGCCCGTTTTGTCCTGCCTGGCGATCCGGCACAGCCGGCTACGCCATTCAGAACATCTCCCGGACCTCGTCCTCGAACTCGCGTACGTGCCGCTGGGCGAGCTCGCCCGCCCGCTCCGGGTCACGGTCGAGGATCGCCCGCAGTACCTCGGCCTGACTGTGCACGTGATGCTCGAGGTGGGGCAGCCGCTCGCGCGCCATGTTCCATATCCGTAGCGACAGGTCGAGACTCTGCATCAAGATGTCACGCAGATACTCGTTGTGGGCCAGTCGGTGCACCGTCCGGTGCATCGCGGTGTCGAGCTCGAGCAGCGCCGTCGGGTCCGTGCAGCCGTTGAACTCGGCGAGCAGGCGCTGGAGTTCCTGACGTTCTTCGTACCGGGCCTGGCGGGCGGCCTGTTCGGCGGCCAACCCTTCGAGCCGCTCGCGGATGTCGCAGATCGACTCGAGGTCGGCGACATCGATTTCCGACGCATAACTGCCCCGGCGCGGATAGATGACAACCAGTTTTTGATGGGCAAGGCGTTTGATCGCCTCGCGCACCGGAGTTCGGCCGACGCCCAGCTCAGCGGCAAGCCGCTCCTCGTCGATGGTGTCGCCGGGGGCTATGTCGAGAGAGATGAGCTTGTCTCGGATTGCCACGTAGGCGCGGTCGGAGAGTAACTCGCTGTTCGACGTGCGGACCCTGCTCGAAGGCCGCGGCAACGGTGTCACCATGCCCCCTGAAACATCTCTTACACGCATTGAAGTATCAGACAGCCATCAGGCTACATCGGTGCGCACGGTTGTGCGCAGGCCCATCCCGGATCGGGCGGGATCCGGGATCGGGTGCCTCAGGCCGTCCGGCCGTCACCTATGCGCTCCGCCGTCACCGCCCGTCCGGGCTGAACTCGATGGCCGCGTCGAGTAGCCAGTCGGTGAGGTAACGCGCGAAGGAGGATCGGACGAGGATGCGGTGGTCGGTGCCGGTCTCGTCGAGGGCGAGCAGCACGATGCCGGCCCGGGCGAGGGTGGTTTGCGCGGCCGAGCCAGCGGTGAAGACGTTCGGGTGCAGGTCCAGCGAGCAGCCCTTGGCCAGTACGTCGCGGGCGTGTGTACCGCGCAGTCGCAGCGTGGTTCGCTGCGCTGACACGTCCACCGCTGCGCCGCCGTGCGGGGCGACGGCGGCCCGCAGGTCGGCTTCGAGGGCTCTGCCGGTGCGGATGGTGTCGGTGACCAGCCATTCGTTGGGCCCCAGCCAGATCACGGTGGTGGCATCGGAGCGCGCGAAGGTGGACGCCACGGTCGGCAGGCCGACCCCCGACACCGGCGCGGCCCAGCCGGGCGCATCGATGCGCAGATCGACCATGGCTACGAAGGGCTCCTCGCTCAGACGGACGGACTCGGGTAGCGCCGAGATCTTGTGCTCCCGGCCCTGCAGGGGGCTGACGGGGGCGAGGGTGTCAGCCATCGCGGCGTGCTCCTTCCGGGTCGATCAGGACGGATCCGGTGACCTGCACCGGGACCAGGGTGCCTTTGACGGGAATGTGCAGGGTCTCCCCGATGCGGGAGCGCCCGGCCTCGAGCAGCGCGAGGGCGAAGGGGCGATCGAGCTCGGCGCTGCGATAGCTGGAGGTGACGTGTCCCAGCATCGGCACCGGCGGCGGCGGGAGGACCCCGTCCTCGCGGAACTCGATGATCTGCGAGCCCTCAGGCAGCACGGTCTGCCGGTCGATGGGCAGCAGCCCGACCAGCTGCTTGCGTTGTGGGTTGCTGTTCTGGACCCGGCTGAACGAGCGCTTGCCGACGAAGTCGGGCTTCTTCTTCGACACGGCCCACGCCATGCCCAGATCGTGCGGGGTGACGGTTCCGTCGGTGTCCTGCCCGACGATCGGATACCCCTTCTCCGCGCGCAGCACGTGCATGGTCTCGGTGCCGTACGGGGTGATGCCTCGGGTTCGGCCGGCTTCCAGCAGCCGGGACCACACCGCGAGCGCGTACCAGCTGTCGACATTGACTTCGAAGGCCAGCTCGCCAGAGAAGCTGATCCGCGCGACCCGGACCGGGATGTCGCCGAGGCGGGTGTCCCGCCACGTCATGAACGGAAACGCCTCGTTGGAGATATCGAGGTCGGGGAAGACCGCGCCGACGACGTCACGAGAGCGAGGCCCGACGACGGGGAAGGTCGACCAGTGCTCGGTGACGGAAGTCAGGTGGACCTTCAGATGGGGCCATTCGGTCTGGATCCACTCCTCCATCCAGTCGAGGATCTTCGCGGCTCCGCCTGTGGTCGTGAACACGAGGAATCGGTCCTCGGCCAGGCGCATGACGGTGCCGTCATCGATAACCATGCCGTCGACCCCGCACATGACGCCGTACCGGACCCTGCCGACCCCGAGGCTGCTCATCATGTTCGTGTAGATCATGTCGAGCAGCTCGCCTGCGTCCGGACCCTGCACGTCGATCTTGCCGAGGGTGGAGCCGTCGAGGATGCCGACTCCGCCGCGCACAGCCGCGCACTCGCGCAGAACGGCGCCGTCCATATCCTCGCCGGGACGCGGGTAGTACCGCGGCCGCTTCCACTGTCCGACGTCCTCGAACACCGCACCGTGGGCGACATGCCAGTCATGTATGGCGGTCACACGTTCCGGGTCGAACAGAGAGCCCCGGTCCCGGCCTGCGAGCGCAGCGAACGAGACCGGGGTGTAGGGCGGGCGGAAGGTGGTGGTGCCCAGGTCCTCGATCGGAACTCCGAGAAGTTCGGAGGCGATGCCGGAGGAGACGACCCCGGAGGTCTTGCCTTGGTCGTGCGCGGTGCCGATGGTGGTGTAACGCTTGATGTGTTCCATCGACCGCATGCCCGCGCCGATCGCCCGAGCCAGGTCGGCGACAGTCGCGTCACGCTGTACGTCCACGAACGCGCTCTCTTCCCCGGCGGCGTCGGGGACGCGCCAGAGCACCAAAGGGGGCGTCTGCTCCGCATCGCCCTCGACGGTCGCCTCGCTCGACGGCGACGTCGGGGCGAATCCGAGTTCGAGAATCGCTGCGGCAGCGGTCTTCTTGCCCTCATGCAAACATTGGGACAGGGCGAAGACTCCGTTGGCGGAGCCTGCGACCGAGACACCGCGAAGTTGCTCATCGGGCAGGAACGCGCCGAGGACGTTGTCATAGCGCAGTTTGCCGCGGGCCTGGCTGAACAGATGCACCGCCGGGTTCCAGCCACCGCTGACCAGCAGCACGTCGCACGCGAGCGGAACGTAGGGCGAGGTGTCGCTGTGGGAGCGCGCGGACACGACGGCATGGGTGATGCGGTTGGTACCGCGGGTGCCGCGGACCACGGATCCGGTGCGGATCGTGATCCCCCGCTTGTCGCATTCTCGCTGCCAGCGTTGCGGCCCCCGGTCGCGGGCCTCGATGATGGCGTTGATGTGGACGCCGGCGTCGTGCAGGTCGATCGCGGCGAGATAGGCGCTGTCGTTAGTGGTGAAGACGACCGCCTGCTCTCCGACTCGGACGCCGTAGCGGTGCAGGAAGGTACGCGCGCTGTGCGCCAGCATGATGCCGGGGCGGTCGTTGTCGGTGAACACGACGGGCCGCTCGTGGGCACCGGCCGCGACGAGCACGTGCCGCGCGCGGATCCGCCACACCCGCTGCCGCGAGACGTGAGCCGGCGCCTCGGGCCCGAGGTGGTCGGTGCGTCGCTCGAGCGCGAGCACGAAGCCGTCGTCGTAGTGTCCGAACGCGGTGGTGCGCTGCAGGTGCAACATGTGCGGGTAGGTGGCCAGTTCGGAAACCGCGGCTGCCACCCAGTCGAGCGCGGGGACGCCGTCGATGGTGTCGGTGCCGCCGAGCAGGGAGCCGCCCGCCTCGGATTGCTCGTCGACCAGCAGGACCCGTGCGCCAGCTCGGGCCGCGGTCAGCGCCGCGGTCAGCCCGGCCGGACCGGCGCCGACGACCAAGAGGTCGGCGTGGACATGCCGGGCGTCGTACTCGGCGACATCCGGGATCGTGGCGAGTCGGCCCTTTCCAGAGATACCGCGGGCGACCAGGCCGTCGAACAACCCGATGGTGGTCGCGAGCAGCATCGGCTCGGGGAACGGTTCCTCGATCTGGACCATGCCGCCGGTGTCCTCGGCCCATGCCGCCGAGATCCCCCGGGGGCGGCCGAGGTTCACGCTACTGGCGACGTTGTGCACGCCGTGAGCGAGCAGCGCTGACGCGAGCGTGTCGCCCGGGTGCCCGGTGTAGGTGCGGCCGTCGAAGGTGAATTCGTAGGTGGTGTCGCGGTCGATGCGACCGCCGGTCGGCGTGCGATGCGATGCGTTCACGAGATCGTCGGCTTCCGCTCGTCCAGGCGGTACACGCCGTGGAATCGGTAGGTGGCGGTGTCGCGCACGGCGTTGAACCAGCGCCGGCACCCGGCGCTGTGGCTCCACCGTTCGGCGAAGGGCCCCTTCGGATTTGCCCGGAAGAAGATGTAGTGCGCCCATTCTTCGTCGGACATGGCCGCCGGGTCCTGCGGGTAGGCGACATGCGCCTGGCCGCCGTAATGGAACTCGGTCTCCTCGCGGGGTCCGCACCATGGGCATTCGATGAGTTGCATTGCCGCTCCTAGGTCAGTGCGCCACGGCGGCGGCGCCGTGCTCGTCCACGAGCGCACCCGTGATGAAACGATCCAGGCTGAACGGTGCCGTGTAGGGATGGAGTTCGTCGCGGGCGATGGTGTCGGCCAGGCACCAGCCGACGCCAGGTGTCGCTTTGAACCCGCCGGTGCCCCAGCCGCAGTTGAGATACACGTTGCGGTACGGGGTGCGGCCGACGATAGGGGAGGCGTCGGGGGTGACGTCGACGATTCCACCCCAGGTCCGCAGCAGGTGCGCGCGGGCGAAGACCGGGAAGAGCTCGACCGCCGCCGCCATTTGGCGTTCGATGATGTGGAACGCGCCCCGCTGGCCGTAGCCGTTGTACGAGTCGATACCCGCACCCATCACGAGTTCACCCTTGTGCGCCTGGGAAACGTAGACGTGGATGGCGTTGGACATGACGATGGTGGGGTGCACGGGCTCGAGCAGCTCGGAGACCAGCGCCTGCAGCGGGTGGCTCTGCACCGGAACTCGGATTCCGAGCATCTCGGTGAGCACCGCAGTGTGGCCGGCCGCGCAGAGCGCGACCTGCCCTGCGGCGATGTCTCCGCGGGAGGTCCGCACGCCGGTCACCCGGTCACCATCGGTGACGAAGCCGGTGACCTCGCAACCCTGGATGATGTCGATGCCGGCCTGATCGGCGCGGCGGGCGAACCCCCAGGCGACATAGTCGTGCTTGGCGATGCCTGCGCGGGGTTGGTACGTCGCACCGAGCACCGGATAGCGGATATCGGACGAGGTGTTGACGATCGAGCAGAGTTTCTTGACCTCGTCGGGCTCGACCCACTGCGCGTCGATGCCGTTGAGCTTGTTGGCTTCGACCCGGCGGACGCTGTCGCGGACGTCCTGCAGGCTGTGCGCCAGGTTGAGCACGCCGCGCTGGCTGAACAGGATGGGGTAGCCGAGGTCGTCCTCGAGGCTCTCCCACAGTTTCAGCGAGTGTTCGTATATTCGCGCGCTCTCGTCCCACAGGTAGTTCGAGCGGATCAGTGTGGTGTTGCGGGCCATGTTGCCGCCCGCGAGCCAGCCCTTCTCCAGGACCGCCACTTTCGTGATCCCGTGGTTTTTCGCGAGGTAGTGGGCGGTCGCGAGCCCATGCCCGCCGCCGCCGACGATCACGACGTCGTAGGAGCGTTTCGGCTCCGGGTTACGCCAGAGGAAGTCGGGATGCTCGGGCAGGTGAGCGCCCGGGGTCTGTGGTCTCATCGGGTGGCCTCCGTCAGGTTGTGGAGCGGATACGGGGGGCGGTCCGGGTGGCGTCGCGGTCGCCACCCGGAGTCGCCCCGCCGCTCAGATGAGGCAGACTGATATATCAGTCGGTGGATAGAGTATGATTCTTGGCACGCAAAGGTCAAGGGTCTCCATGAACCCATCCCGACAAGCCCCGAGAAAGAGGAACGTGAGCGTCCGAACGCAGGCGACGGTGGTTGCACAACCTCTCGCCTCCAATGCAGACCGTGCCTACGAGCTCATCCTCGAGCGACTGGTCCTGCTGGACATTCGGCCGAGCGAGCCCATCAACGACGAGCGCTTGGCAGGCGAGCTCGGTTTCGGCCGCACACCCGTGCGCGAAGCGCTCAAGAGGCTCGAGCGCGACCGGCTGGTCGTGGCCTACCCGCGCCGCGGAACGTTCGCGACAACCGTCGACATCACCGATCTCGCGCATATCTCCGAGATTCGCAAGCAGCTCGAACCGGTGGCGGCCGCGCGGGCCGCCCGGACTGCGCCACTCGACGCACGCGCCCGGCTGTCGGAACTCGCCGCGGAGATCGCCCGTCTCGAGCGCGGCGGCGACCGCCGACAGGTTCTCCGGGAGGACGTGCGCGTCCACCGCGAGATCTACCGGGCGGCGGGCAACCCTTACCTCGAGGACGTCCTGGTGTGCCAGGACGCCCACGCCACCCGGATCTGGTGCCTGTTCCTCGACCGGCTGCCCGATGTCGCCGGGCATGTGCGTGAGCACGCCGAGTTGCTGCACGCCATCGTCGACGGCGACGCGGACAGCGCCGCCGAGCTCGCCCTCGCGCACGTCGTCGGGTTCGAACAGGCCGTCCGCGCCGTGCTGTGATGGGAGTGCTGCCGGCCGCGGTGGTCGGCGCTCGCGGCCTGTCTCGCCCGAGGTCGGGCGCCGCGGCCTGCCTCGGATGACGACGTCCGCCGCTGACGGTCCTGCCGCGATCCGGGTGGGGATCGGTGCGTGGATGCCCACGGGCGGGTGCGCATTCGACGGGTCATGTCGCGGCACCGAGTCCGTTGGCGTACTGGACCGCGGTGAGTAACCCCTCGGTCGACGCAGTCGGTGTGGGGAGAACGGCGAAAAGCCATCCGGCGTGGAACGGATCGGCGGCCACCAGCCTCGGATCGTCCACGGCCGCGGCGTTCGCCAATGTGACCAGGCCGGTGATCGGTGCGGCCACGGTGATCGCTGTTCGTGCCGAGGTCCAGATCAGCGCGCACGGCGCGCCGACCGTGACTGTGCTGCGGACCGCGGGCAGGTCCAACGCGACGACGTTCACGCCCTCTACCGCGGCCTCGGCGACGCCGCATCGAATCGGGTAGTCGGCGAGATGCTCGCCCGGGGCGACGGCCAACCAGCTATGGCCTGCGGTATAGCGGCGGTCCGTCGGGATCGGCTGGGCTCTCATGGCTTCCTTCTGATGTTCGAAGCGGGTTTGGCGGCGTGGGACCCGAGCGGTCAGGCCTTGATTCGTCTCATCTCCGGGTCGACCATCGGTTCGGCCACGACCGTGGCGGCGACGCGCCGGTCGAAATACTGGATCTCTACTGGCGTTCCGGGTGCTGCGGTCGCCGGCAGCCAGGCGTAGGCGATGGGTGCGCCGACCGTGTGGCCGAACGCGGCGCTGGTGACGTAGCCGACTGGGCGGCCGTCCAGGAAAACCGGTTCCTGTCCGAGCACGACGGACCGGCCGTCATCGACCCGCAGGCAGACCAGGCGCCGGGCGACCGTCGCGTCACTGACACCCTCGAGCGCAGTACGGCCGACGAACTCCCCTTTCTGCGGGCGAACGGCGAAGCCGAGGCCCGCCTCGTAGGGGTTGTGTTCGGTGGTCATATCGGTGCCCCACGCGCGGTAGCCCTTCTCGATGCGCAGGCTGTTGAATGCTGCTCGGCCTGCGGCGATCACGCCGTACTGCTGGCCTTCCTGCCACAGAACGTCCCACAGCCGAAGACCGTTGTCGGCCGAGGTGTACAGCTCCCAGCCCAGCTCGCCGACGTATGACAAACGCATGGCGGTGACCGGAACGCCGGCTATACGGACATTCTTCGACCTGAAATACTTGAAACTCTCGTTCGAGAAGCCGTCGCTACTGAGGGCCTGCACCAAGTTGCGGGCCCGCGGGCCCCATAGGCCTATGCAGCAAGTGCCGCCGGTGATGTCACGGATCTGCACGCTGCCGTCACCGGGCGCCTGGCGAAGGAAATAGTCGAGGTCGAGGTTTCCGTTGGCGCCGACCTGAAAGGTGTCGGCGGACAGCCTCGTGACGGTGAGATCGCTGCGCACCCCACCGGCGCGGTCGAGCGCCAGCGTGTACGTCACCGACCCAATGGACTTGTCCATCTTTCCGGTCGTCAGGCGCTCCAAGAGGCTAGAGGCGCTGCGCCCGCTGATCTCGAGGCGCTTGAGTGGGGTCATGTCATACATAGCGACCGACGTGCGGGTACGCCAGGCCTCGACTGCAGCGATCGGGGAGTGGAACTTCGCGGACCACGCGTCGCGAGCGGGGGGCGTCCACTCCTCCGGAAGGTCATCGAGCAAACCGGCATTGGCCTCGAACCAGTGGGGGCGCTCCCACCCGCCGCTTTCGAGGAAGAATGCGCCGAGTTCCCGCTGGCGAGCATGGAAGGGGCTCACGCGCAGGTCTCGAGGCGAAACGCGTGGCTGCAGCGGATGTAGCACGTCATATATTTCGACGAAGTTCTGTTGCGAAGTCTCGCTGACGTAGTCGGGTGCGAGCTGAATCTCCTCGAAGCGGTGCACGTCGCAGCCGTGCAACTCGATTTCGCTTCGCCCGTCCACAAGGAGTTGGGCGACCGCGCGAGCGACGCCGGCGGAGTGTGTGACCCACACGGCTTCGGCAATCCAGAATCCCGCCACGTCGGTGGACTCGCCGATCAGTGGTCCGCCATCGGGCGTGAACGAGAAGACGCCGTTGAAACCGGTGTCGATCTTGGCGGACTCGAGACCGGGAAGGAGACGCTTGCTCTGCTCCCACGACGGGGCGAAGTCCTCTCCGGTGAACGGAAGCATCGAGGGCATGTCCGAGGCGGAGACCGCGTCGCTTTCCTCGAGGTCGCGCAGGCTGACCGGCATCGGGCGATGGGCGTATGTTCCGATTCCGAGACGATCGCCGTGCTCGCGGTAATAGAGATCGTGGTCCTGGTGGCGAAGGATCGGGAAGCCGGCCTCGGCGAGTTCGCTGTTGCGGCCCACGAGCTCGGGGATCTGATCTGTCTTGGCATACTGGTGGGCCAGTGGAAGCAGCGGCACGTTCATGCCGACCATCGCCCCGATGTCCGGCCCCCAAAAGCCCGCACACGAAACGACGATGTCCGCCGGAATGACCCCGTTCGTTGTGTCCACCCCCGTGACCCGCCCACTGCACTGTTCGATGCCTGTGACCTTGGTCAGCCCCCGGAAAACCGCACCCCGAGCCTCCGAGCGCCGGGCAAGAGCGACAACGGCACGCGACGCCTTCGCGAGTCCGTCGGTCGGCACGTAGAGCCCCCCGAGTATCTGGTTCTCGTCGACGAGCGGATGCAGCTGCACACATTCCTGCGGATCGAGGACGGATCCCTCGATCCCCCATGACGTCGCCCAGCCCTGCTTGCGGTGAAGGTCGGCCAGACGTTCGGGGGTGGTGGCCACCTCGAGACCGCCGAGCTGACTGAAGCACCATTCGCCGTCGACGTCCATGCCGACGAACTTCTCGACTGTGTACCTGGCGAACTCGGTCATCGTCTTCGATGCGTTCGTCTGGAAGACCAGGCCGGGCGCATGGGAGGTCGATCCTCCGGTCAGGGGCAGCGGCCCCTGGTCAACGACGGTGATCCGATCCCAGCCTCGGGCGGTCAGCTCGTCAGCCAGATTGGCACCGACGATGCCTGCTCCGATGATCACTACGCGCGGTGACCCCATGATGGTCCTCCTAGATTTCACAGGTGTGCCCAGGTACGGCTGCCGCGTTACCGAATAACGACATCGCAGCGTCACGGGGCCGGAGCAGCGCCGAAACGGTCGCCTCCGTGGTGAATGTGACCGTCTTGCAGGTCAGTATGTCGACAACTGATATATCAAAAGATAAGTCGGAGTCGCGGCGGGGTCAAGCCCAAGTGAATGCCACTGCAGGTCGGGGTGGTGCTTCGGGCGGGCGGGATACGCCCGCCCGGCAGGCCCCGGAGCTGAGTTCGCGTGCCACTTCGGAGCATTGGCGATCGCCCCGGACCTGCCCCGCCCGCTCTCGAACGGGTTGGCGATTCGAACCATTCGGCGGCAATCAGGTGCTTCCTCGTGATGCACCCCTTGACCGGCCCGAACCTCTGAAATACAGTCACAGCACGCTGATGTGTTAGCCGGGCAAATCAGATATTTCTTCAGGCACTCTTCGACTTCGCGCATTCTCCGAGTGTCGCTGGCGATAAGGGATTCGTAATGACGACAACCACTCCGGCAGCCATCGTGACCAGCCTCGATGATGCGCCGGTGACCTCATTTCACCGCCGCCTGATGTATCGCTGTGCCGGCGGGCCGTTCCTCGACGGCTACGTACTGAGCATCGTCAGCGTCGCCGTCGCCGGGATGACGGACGACCTACATCTGAGCGTGTTCATGCTCAGCGCGATCGGGGCAGCGGCCCTGGTCGGGATCTTGGTCGGGGCGGCGGTTTTCGGCCCTATCACCGACAAGATCGGCCGTGAAGTCATGTACATCCTGGACGTGGTGGTGCTCGTCGGAGCATCGCTACTGTCCGCGTTCGCGGCAACCAGCTGGCAGGTCCTGGTGCTCCGCTTCGTTATCGGCCTGGCCATCGGCGCCGACTACCCCATCGCCACCTCGCTGCTGGCCGAATGGCTGCCCAGACAGAAGCGAGGCCGCATGCTCGGCGCATTGATCGTGTTCTGGTACATCGGGGCAACCGCCGCCTACGTGGTCGGCCTGGCCATCATCCACTTCGGGGGCGACAACCTGTGGCGGTGGATCCTGGTCAGTTCGGCAATTCCTGGCGTAGTCGTCCTGCTGATGCGGATAGGCACCCCGGAATCGCCGCGGTGGCTGGTCCAGCGTGACCGCAAAGACGCGGCGCGTCAGGTGATCAGCAAGGTTTTCGGCGACACCGTCGACGCCGACGCCGCCGTCGCAACGGAGGTCATCGCGGCAGGCAACCCCGAGCAGCGCGCCTCGCTGCGCACGGTATTCCAGGGCCGAAACCTGCGCCGCATTACGTTCTGCGGCCTCTTCTTCCTGTGCCAGGTGACCCCTCTGTTCGCGATCTACACCTTCGGCCCGGTCATCCTCGAGGCGTTCGGCCTGAACGAGGGCGTCATGGCATATGTCGGTTCCGCGCTGATCAGCCTGCTGTTCCTGATCGGCTGTGTGCCGGCGCTGCGATGGGTCGACAGCTGGGGGCGGCGCCCGCTGATTGTGTGGTCCTTCGGCCTGATGGCGATCCCGCTGGCAGTGCTCGGTATCGCGCCCACGGCCCCGATCGTCGTCATCGTGACCTGCTTCTGCCTGTACGCACTGTTCTCCGGCGGACCGAACGTCCTGGACTGGACGTACCCGAGCGAACTGTTTCCCACCGAGGTCCGGGCTACCGCGATCGGAATCTCCACCGGCATCAGCCGCATCGGGGCGGCCGTCGGAACGTTCCTGCTGCCGGTCTCGCTGGATGAGATCGGTGTGGGTCCGACCATGCTGATCGGCGCCGGGTTGACCGTCGTGGGCTTCGTCGCCTGCCTGGCATGGGCGGAGGAGACAAAGGACACCAACCTCGGTGACACTGTCCCGGCGCCTGCCGCGTAGCACGAGCGCCGACACGAAAAGCCGTTGTCACAGGTGTGCAACGGCTTTCGTGGTCCGAGGGCGGCGGATCAGACTGCCGTCGGTACCAGGGTGAACAAATGGCCCGCGAGGTCGGATCCGACGATAGCGCCGCTCTCGTCGCTGACACGAGCGCGAGTTGCCGTGTCAGCCGCGGACTCGTCACGCCGAGATGGCGTGCTCACTGACGGCAGTTCACCCCGTGCGCTGCACGGTCACGGCGTTCACGGTGGCGCGAGAGCGACCGCGGCACGATCTATGATGGGTCTTTCCGATTCCGGGCGCGGCGGGCCGCAAGCGCACGGGAAGCGACTCGGTCTGAGCGACAGCCGAATTCGGGTCTCCTCGGTCACCGACCGGGGAAGAAGGCAGGAGGTATGCGGGGTGGGCGTGGCAGCGCGATCTGGGGACCAGCGGGTAATTCGTGGTTGGCTGTGGAAGACCGGTGCAGTCATAGCAACCGCTGTGCTGGTGCCGTCGATCGGCGTGGCGGTGGCTACCGCCGCACCGATCTATGCACCGATATTGCGCGCACCGGTAGGCGGTTTCGAGGAACTCTTCGTGCCGTCCAGCATGGGGCCGATCAAAGTCCAGGTGCAGTGGGCGGCCCGCGGCGGGAGCGCGGCTCTCTACGTGCTCGACGGTCTCCGTGCGCCTGCCGACCACAGTCAGTGGACGACCGATACCGACGCGCTGCGCCAGTTCGCAGGCGATAACGTCACGTTGGTGTTCCCGGTCGGTGGTCGCTCGAGCTTCTACACCGACTGGTACCGACCGAGTAGTACCAACCGTCAGGCGTCGACGTACAAATGGGAGGCCTTCCTCACCCAGGAGCTGCCTGCCTTCCTGCAACGGTACGGCGTGTCGCGAACCAACAACGCCATCGT
Organism: Nocardia sp. NBC_01730; assembly: GCF_035920445.1. Lineage (NCBI taxonomy): Bacteria > Bacillati > Actinomycetota > Actinomycetes > Mycobacteriales > Nocardiaceae > Nocardia > Nocardia sp. NBC_01730. The sequence continues at coordinate 61,000 of NZ_CP109162.1, forward strand.
GGGGGCCTCTATGGGGGGCAACGCCGCCCTGATGCTGGCCGGACACCATCGCGACCAGTTCAAGTTCGCCGGATCCTTTTCAGGATTCGTGCACCCGACGTTTCCGCTCTGGAGCGAAGCGATGCGCGCTGCCATGTGGGACGAGGGCAACTTCAATGTGGACGACATGTGGGGTCCGGCCGGGGACCCCGCATGGAGCCGCAACGATGCCACTGTGCAGGCAGAATTGCTGCGCGGACTGCCGGTATACGTCTCGACGGGCAATGGCGTGCCTGGTCCGCTCGACCTGCCGTACGGAATCGGCAACACGGTGAACGCGATGAGCCTCGAGGCGATGACGATGGCTGCCGCCCAGATGTTCGGTGATCGAATCGCGGCGTTGGGAATTGCCGCTCGCATCGACATCGTCAACGGAACGCACACCTGGCCCTACTGGCAGCAAGCGCTCGCGACGGCGCGTCCGATGATCCTGGATGCGCTCGGAGCGCACTGACACAACTGTCACTCACGAGGTTTCGGGTCGTAGCAACCAGGCCGGCGCGAGTTGGGTCACAGACACCCCGCGCCGCGATCTCGGCCACTGTCGGCTCTGGCCGTCCAGTTGTCGCGTCACCACTGTGCGCGCATTGCTGCGTACTCCCGTGCCCTGCCGCCGGTGCCGAGGGTGGACGACTTCGCGCGGTACCGCCGCCACTACTACGCCACCGGTCCACGTCGCCGATGAGCGATGACACTCTCCCGAGTGGCGGCAAGCGATGCGATCACCGGATGGCGGGTGAGAGGACGATGTTGGTTGGCGTTCTTTTGGCGCCTGCGGCCCAGCGGTCGGTGTCGATCGCGGCGCTGAGTTGGGCTTGGACGGCACGTATGTGGGCCCTATCGGCCGGGTCAGCGACGAATCTTTCGACGGCGCCTGCGGTTCGCTGTGCGTGTTCGGTGCCGATCCACCTCATCATGAGCAGCGCTTCCTCCCGGCTGTATGGGGCCGTTTCCTCCCCGTCCGCGACTTTCTGCAGAGCAGTCAGTTTTGCCTTGGTAGGGGCGGCCATGTAGTCGTGCACGTACCCCAGTGCGGTGTGGGTGTCGGTTGTGCTGCCGTGCAGAGTGACTGTGCCTGGCATGTGGTGTCGGTAGGAGAGTGCCGCGCGTTCGATCTCGGCGATGGCGGCGGGGGTTTGGGCCGCATTGGTGTAGGCGGCAGCGGCGACGACTGCCGACAGGTTCTTGTCGGCCAGCGAATCGGCCGCACTGTATCGCGTGACTCGGCTGCGGGCCTCCACGGCTCGGTGGACCAGATCGTCGTCGGTGAAACCTGCGCCGCGCAAGGCGGAACTCAGTTGGGAGAGGCTCGCGCCGCGTTGCGTCACCGCCTCCTCGATGGCCGCCGCGGCGCCACGAGCGGTATTGATGCCGCCGCGACCGGCTCGTTCGGCCGCGGTGACGCCGGCACGGGCAGCGTGCACAAGGCTCTGTTTGTCCCGGAAATTGTGTGTGAACAATCCGTCTCGTCCATAGATCGTGGACGAGCCGATCGGGGTGGCTTGGGCTTGCCACAGTTCCCGTTGCGCCCTGTTCTTCATCCTCGAATATGGGTCGAGAGGGTGATCCCGCAGGAACAGCCACGAGGTCAGCGGGCTGGTGTTGATGGAATTGAGTGCGTACATCCCGGCAAGGAGCCCGCCGTGTCCTCCGCCGTGTCCGCCGTGCGGGCTGGTCATGGCGTGCCGGGCACCGGCATAGCCCATTCCCAGGGCGCTACCGCTCGAGCCGTCACGGGCAGAGGTCCCGGCACCTTGGATGGCGAGGCTGAACCTGTTGGTGATCCAGTCGGTGCCGTTGGTGAGATTGGCGCTGAGCCGCCTGAGTTGGACGATGGCGACGACCTCCACGATGGCGCCGAGGACGAGCACGACCATGACTTGGTCATGAGCCTGTGCAAAGAGATTGCCCAGAAACAACGTGTAGACGCCCAGGAAAAGGGTGAAGATCGTCATGCGCGCCGCCGCGACGAAGCTGTCGACGAGATTGCGGACCAGGAAGGTTTGCGTGGGCCCGTAGACGAATCCGCCTGCGGCGAAACCGAATATGGTCATGAACGCGTGATAGATCGCATCCAGCGCGGCCCAGATGACCTTCAATCCCAGATAGGTCCCGAAGCACAGCACGATGGTCCCGCAGGCCAGTAGCACCAGCCCGGAGCCGATCTGCCCCATCCCGGGATGGTCGGCCTCGGCGTAGGCTGCCGAGTCGCCGCAGGTCCGCATGCTGTTCAGCACTCGGGTGTCGTCGCCGGCTCGCACGCCCGCCGACCACGCGGCGCGGCAGTTGGGCGAGTTGTCGACTACATGTCCGAAGTTCCACACTTGCACCGGGTGCCGTGCGAAGTTGTCGGCCATATCGGCCTGCATGGTGGCCACCAGCTGATCGGGATCCGGACGCCGGTGACCGTGCAATCCGGCGGCGACCGAGATACCCAGATTGCGGCCCGTGGCCAGCAGGCCATCCGACGACAGGACGTCGGCCAGCGGCTCCGCCAGCACGATCGGGCCGAGCAGACCCACCCCGATCATCGTCACGACCTGCATCGCCGCCTTGGCGTGATGTCCGCGCACCACGAACCACGCCACGAAGAATCCGCCGATCGAGGCCGCCACCATCAGCACAAGGGGGGTGGCGATCTGTTCGGTGAGGGCATCCGCAACCCCGTTCAACGCGCTGCCGAACGGATCCAGCCACCGGAAGCTCATCGCAAAGCCGATCACCCACACCGTCGAGGTCACCAGAACCATGTATCCGATGAATTCCAGGCCGAGAACCATTGCCACCGCTGTCTCCAACGGATTCAGCAGACTGCCGTGGCCGGTAGCGAAGAGGTAATCGGTCAACGGCACTCCCGACGAGTCCCGGATCTCCATCCAGCTCAGAGCCGAGATCCTCGTCCCACCCGCTCTGGTCGTATTGCTCTGCGCTGTCGCTACCGCACCGATACCGCCTGGAAGAACAAGCAGCGCGAAGGTCAGGGCCAGGAACCATACGACACGGCGACGACAGCGAGTCGCGGTGGCTCGAGCGTGCAGACGCCGGATGACCTTGCGTAGTTGCCACCGAGCAGGATCCCGGAATAGATGTTCCCGTACCATGCAATTGCCTCCGTGGTTGCAGCCCGATGTGCTGAGTCGCACCGTCAGCGCGACTGCGTCGACACTGTGCGCGGTCGCATCGAGGCATTCGGTGTACTCACGTCGCCGGCCGAGCGTCTACCGCGCACAAGAGGCACATCTTACCTGACTAAGGTCAGGCTAACCTAATGTCTGCGCGGAGTCTCCGGCTTCGAGGTCCAGGGGCTCGACGACGAGGGTCAATAAACTCGACGCACAGTAGGAGTGCCGAAGCGTATGCGGCATCAACCCCGGGAACGGACGGTGGTCGGGGTCGCAGGTAAGTCGGAATGGCATCGAATCGCAGGATTTTTGTGTCAGTCGCCCGGCCTTTGCATCACTAAGATGACCGGTACGGGTGTACTCGTCGAGGAGGCTGGCGATGACCGACAGCCCACGATCGATCGCCGAAATCGACAAAACGCTCCCATCGGGTGTGGGTCAGGAGCGATTTTCCGGCTACGGGTTGATGGGGATGCCATTCGCCAGCGGCCACTACTTGGCGTTTCGGCATTTCCCTGCCAGCTCGATCGGTGAAGGGTACGACTCGGTGTGGCATCGAGACCCGGTCGGCGAATGGGTGATCTACAGCAGTGTTTCCGCGGAGGCCAGCTGCGCCCGCTATTTCGGCTCGGCGCTCGAAGACGCACGGGTTGAACACATCTCGGTGACCTGGACGGGTCCGTCCGCGTTAACGGTCGAGGTGCGCGACAGGCTCGTGTGGGATCTCGAGCTGGGACGATCGGCGGCGACGGCGGCGATGACGGGTCTCGGTCGCATGCTGCCTGCGGCTTTGTGGCGACGCCCAGGCGTCCTGTCGCTCATGTCGCGGGTTGCGGGTCCGGCGCTGGGCGTCGGGCGGGTGCGGCTCAGCGGCACTTCCCCGAATGGTCAATGGTTCCGGGCCAGTCCGCGGATGCTGTGGACCGTCGAGAAGAGTGGTGCACGGATCGATGGAATCGATATCGGTCCTCCGGGGCCGCTGGCCGAGCAGGCGAAGTTGGGTGACTTCTGGCTGCCGCAACGCGGAATGTTCGTCGTGGGCGAGGCATATTTCGAGCAGTACGATGCGGCGCGCCATCAGGCAGCCCGGCCCGGCTCATGACGGCCGCGCTCGCTTATCGGGTGGCGTCGGCCTCGAGCGATTCACGCCGCCGGGAAAAGATTCGTCCGCCGCACATCAGGATCAGCTCGGTTGCCGCAGCTCGAACCGGCTCTCGAGCCGCTTGAGTTTACACTGAACCGACACGCCCTTCTCTCGTGCAGTCCGGACTGTTCGCGTGATGGTGGCGACAGGGGGTGCGGGCCTACCATCAGAAGTGTCGGGGAATGTCAACGAACTCGATAATCGGCGAGTCAGGTCCGTGCGGCGAACTCGCCGTAAGAAGGTGACGATGATGACCGACAAGACGCGCCGAGTCGGCACGTGCCAGTTGCTCGCGAAGGTCGCGCTCGTTGCGCCGCGATAGCCGTTCCGATGACGGCGGCCGTTCCTGCCATGGCCGCGCCGACGCCCGTACCCGGTGTGATACAGGTTGATCCCCCTTGGGGCGGCGGTGGCTGGGGTGACGGTGGCGGTTGGGGCGACCGGGGTTGGGGTGGCGGCGGCTCGTTCGGCAGCAGCTGACCGAACGGATCTGCGCGGGACAGGGATCGGCCGGCTCGGCCCCGTTCTCGGGTTTCACCTGTCCAGCAGCTGCCCGAGGCGGGTGGGCCTGCTTCGGCTGATCCCCATAGGGCCCGGTCTCGTGAGGGTGAGCGTTTCGGCGGCGAAACGCTGCGTCAGCCGCGGGCGCTGATCAGCGTCGCGGCACGGGTGCGGTCGATGCCGAGCACCCGCGCGATGACCGCGGCCGGATATCGTGTGCTCGGCTGGTCGGCGCGGAGGAGCTGTTCTGGCCGCGCGTCAGGGCCGGACACGTCCCGTCAGCCGATTCTGTATCGGTCACGCGCCGAATTGCGCCCTGCGAGCCTCGATTCGTGGGTTCGCCCTATTCGGGGACGATCGCTACTGCGTCGATCTCCACGAGCGCGCCTGGGCGAGCGTGTCCTGCGGTGGAAACGACCGTGATGGCTGTGCGGTGACTTCCCCACACTGATCGCGACGCCGCGTATCCCACCTGTGCGTCGACCCCGTTGACGAGGTAGATGTTGAGTTTGACGACATGCTCGGGACCGGTACCCGCGGCAGCGAGCACGGTCAGCACGTTTTGCATTGCCTGAGTGGTTTGCGCCTCGATACCGTCGAGCAGATTTCCGGTGCCATCGGTGCCGAGCTGGCCACCAACGTAGAGCGTCCGGGCAGCGGGTGCGATCACACCCTGCGTGAAGGCCGGGTTGCTGTGAAGTTCTTCGGGGTCGAGGTGTGTCGTCTTTGCGGTCATGAGCTGCTTCCTCGGGGTGCTGGGTTTCGTGTGCAGGTATAGGTCGCGCAGCAGGCAGACCTCGGACAGGTGGTGAATCAGCTCACGGTGGATGTGCAGCACCAGATCGGCCATGGGCAGCTCGGGGAAGGGCTCCTTCGCACCGACCGGGACCCGGAGCCCGGCCTCGCCGAGGCCGCGCACCCCGGCCAGCCAGACATCGAGCTGGGCCTCGAGCTGGTCGAGCGCGGTCGCCGCGCTGCCGGCGTATTCCCAGGTCTCGTACGACGCGGCCGGCGCGCCGAAGTGCGCCGCGTTGCGCGCGGCGAGCACGCCGACGATGACGTGACCGAGTCGCCAAGCGATCGTGGTGAAGGCCGCGGGGACCGGCTCGGGGAAGGCGTAGTCGATCGTGAAGTCCCCGGCACCGAACTGCGCGGGCGTCGTCGAGCTTCCGCGCGGCCGCACGGTCCAGGCGTCCGGCACCGGCGAACAGAAGTACTCGTCGTCGGTGAGGCCGTCGAGCCGGGCTCGGAGCTGATGGTTCCAGTGGTACTCCCACTGCTCGCGCAGCGTCCGGTTCCAGTCGAGTTCGTCTGCATCCATGGAACCACCCTGACACTCCTAGCGGACAGGATCGGTCCGCTATCTGGCAGGGTGGCGACGTGGACGTGGCGAGCGGTGACGAGCGGGGTACGACGGAGCGGGTGCTCACCCTGCTCGGACTGCTGCAGCAGCGACAGGTCTGGACCGGCCCCGAACTCGCCGACCGGCTCGGGGTCACGCCGCGCACCATACGGCGCGATGTCGATCGGCTGCGCACGCTCGGCTATCCGGTGCATGCCAGCCAGGGTCTCGGCGGCGGCTACCAGCTCGGCCCGGGGCAGGACCTGCCGCCGCTGCTTCTCGACGACGAGGAGGCGATCGTCACCGCGGTCTCGCTGCTCGTCGGCGTGGGTGGCGCGGTTGCCGGCGTGGGCGACGCCGCACTCCGGGCGCTGACCAAGCTCGACCGGGTGCTGCCCACCCGGTTACGCCATGAGGTGCGCGCGCTCTCGGGCTCGGTGGAGTCCTTTGGCGCAGGTCCCGCGCCGGTCGACCCCGAGGTGCTCATGACACTGGCCAGAGCCTGCCGCGACGTAGTCGAAGCGGGCTTCGACTACCCGTCCGGGACCGAGGTGCGACGGCGGCGAGTCGAGCCCTACCGCCTGGTCGCCTCCGATCGGCGCTGGTACTTTCTCGCCTACGACCTCGATCGTGACGACTGGCGCAGCTTCCGAGTCGACCGGATGACCGATGTGTCTGCACGGACCTGGCGCTTCCGCCCGCGCGCGGCGCCCGACGCGGCGATGTACGTGCAGGAGGGTGTGGCGAGTCGGGTCTACCCGCACCAGGCGCGCTTCCTCGTACACGCTTCTGCCGACACTGTGCGCGCGCAGATTCCGGCCTCGGCGGCCGTCGTACGACGACGAGGGAGCGAGCTCTGCGAGGTGCTCAGCGGCGCTGGCAGCCTCGACTTCGTGCTCATGCACGTGCTCCTGCTGGGGCACGACTTCGAGGTACTCGACCCTCCAGAGCTCGGGAGGCGCTGCCGTGCGCTGGCGGAGAGACTGCTGTCGGCCGGTGCGACGATCGCACCGGTGCCGGAAAGGGAGGAGCCATGAGAGTGACCACGCCAGCGCCGAGGAGCGCTTGCGCTGTCTGTATGTGGAAAGCGCCGCCGACGGGGTCGGGCACTCCGGAGCCGCACGGACGAACATCCCCCAGTGCGCGAGCGAGCGGTTGTTCGGCCGCCGGTCCACTCGGATCCGTCGGCGCTTCGGTCAAACCGTCTTCCTCCTTGTTATCGGCACCGGTCGGCTCGCCATTGAGCTCTAGGCATCCCACCTACGTATGGTGATATCTCACATAAGCATGGTGACATCTCACCAACGCATGCTGTCAGGGGGTCGTCGGAATCGTGGTCGCGGTTGTCGCCGATGTAGATCCCTGACCGCCAAGCACTTTGACCTACGTTGAACACATGTTTAACATACTGAACATGTGTTCATATGGTGATCTGCCTGAACCTGCGAAGATTCACGTCGACCTCACCGGGGCGCCGCAGACGATGCTCGCGACGCTGTACGCCAGGGCGCTGGATGCCGATGCCGAAACCCCATTCCTGGGTGACACATGGGCCAAAGACGCGGTACGGCGCATCGACTACGACTGGCCCAGCACCAGCATCACGCCACGCAACGCGTCCGGAGTGACGTTTCGCACGGTCCACTTCGACGCATGGGCAGGTGAATTCCTCGCCCTGCACGACCGTGCCACGGTATTGCATCTCGGTTGCGGGCTGGACAGTCGTGTGTTCCGGCTGGACCCCGGCCCCGAAGTCGAGTGGTATGACGTCGACTACCCCGAGGTGATCGAACTGCACGAACGGCTCTACCCGTCCCGTGAGCACCATCACCGTGTGCCCGCGTCCGTGACGGATCCCGCGTGGCTGCAGGCGATTCCAGCCGACCGCCCCGTGCTGCTGATCGCCGAGGGCCTGACCATGTACCTCACCGAAGACGCCGGCGTCGCCCTACTGCGTCGAACGGTCGAGCACTTTCCCTCCGGTGAGCTGCAATTCGACGCATTCAATGCTCTGGGTATCAAGGCGCAGAAAATCAACGCTGTCGTTCGGCGCTCAGGGTCGACGCTGCACTGGGCGATCGACGGTCCCGATGACATCGTGTCCGCGGTGCCCGGAATTCGGCAGCTCGCCGCACTATCGGTATTCGACGCTGATGCTTTCCATCAGGGGATGTCCGGCGGCTACCAGCTGATGGGGAAGGTCATGTCGCTGGTTCCGGCGGTCCGGATGATCGCCCAGTACCACCGCTACGGCTTCTGAGCCTGGTCGTCTACTTCGGCCGAGCCTCGTGATGTTCTGCGTGCTGACTGCCCGTCGTGTGTCGGTCGATGAGGATCTCGCTGCGGTTGGCGGAGCCATTCCTGCGTGCGCGAGTCGGCGACGCGGGTGGCGTTGCTGGAGATTCTTTGCTGCGTCGCAGGCCTGGGTCCGCACTGAGCCATCCCGCCAGTTCGCCTTCCAGCGGCCCGAGGTAAGGCAGGTCGTCCGGTTGTACGGAGGCGGTACCTCGATGGGCACAATCGCGCTACTCGGTTCGACTGACAGAATTGAGGTTTCTCGGTCATGGCTCAAGAGTTGCGGGTCGATATGGACGAGTTGCGGGCGATGACCCCGCGACTTCGCATGGTCGCCGAGACGCTACGGAAGCAGCTGCGGTCCCTGCAGGCCACGCTCGCCCAGCAGGGCGAGCCCTGGGGCGACGACGAGCCCGGCCCGATGTTCCGCGACAGTTATGAGCCCGAAGCGACGAAATCGCCCACGCTCGCCGAATGCATTCTATCGGTGGGTTTCGAGCAGATCGCTGTCCAGGCCGGCAACAGGCGGTCTACCCTCCGCGATCAGTGCGGTGGCGTTGTCGGTTCCTCCCATCCGCAGTGCGTTGTCCACCAAGGCGTCCGCGGCGAGCCCTGCTGTTGCGTTGTCCGCGAGCGTCGATTTGATCGTGGCGATACCGAGACGCCTGTGCACACCATCGGTGCACAGCAGCAGCCTGCCGCCGCTCGACCCCGTCGCAGCGTGTCCGATGTCGGACGGACGCGTGGTGCGCGTCGACGTGGTGACCATGTGGTCCATCCGAGGGTCGGGCCTACGCCCACGGGCTCGCCAGAACTCCGCGACGGTGTGGTCGGTGGTGATCTGCTGCAATACTCGCCCGTTCCATCGGTAGGCGCGACAGTCACCGACCCAGGCGATGTCGCATGGCCCGTCGGGCTGGTCCGATGCAGGAAGCACCGCGACGACGAGGACACTGTCCGCTTCAGGCTGCGGGAATTCACGTAGCAATTCTGTTTGTGCGGCGAGGATTGCGGCTCGCGCTCCAGCGCGGGCGCCAACTCGCGCGGCGACCGCGACACAAGCACGCGCCGCTCGCGCGGCCAGCAGATGGTCTCCGACACCGTCGGCGACGACGCAGGCGATGCGACCCGTGCTCGGGTCGCAGACCGCGGCAACCGCGTCGGCGTTGATAGAGCGCGGTCCACGTCTGCTCACCGAATCCCACGAGGCTCCGGTGGACCGCAGCACCTCACGCGGAGTCAACGCGGTAGTCGTCATAGCTTGCATGTCCTGTGATTCCTCCTCAGCGAAACGTTGAACGGCGCCTTCGACCCGCGGAATGGGTTTCGGGGCACGGTTCCGCGACGTAACTCGGGTGTACGCATCGTTCGGTACTCACTTCAGCAGGACAACCGCGGTGCCCGATAGGGACAAATGGCCCTAACCGGCGAGACAGGAGGATCTCACCTGTCCGGCCGGTTGCTGAATTGCGCCACATCGTTGAAGCCCACCGGAACCCCACGTCCGTGACCCTCGTGCCGCCGTGGGCCTGCGCCAACTCCCGGTCGCACACCCGCAGGCGCCGACAGGAGGGGCGGAACTCGGTCACGGCTGTGGGTGGTGTCGGAGACCGGCTCGCCTACTTCGGCGGGGTCGCCGCCCTCCGGTACGGACACCAGAACGTACAGCCGCGGCTCCTCATCCTGGGGACTGCTCAACACCCTCGCCACCAGCGCCGCCACCGACAACCTCGCCGGGAAAAGCCCCAAGGACCCCACCGTCCTCGCAGAAGCCGGCCGCCTTCTTCGCTGTCGGCCTCATCGTCGGCTTCCTCCTCTACCGGCGCGGTACGCCCACCCAGGACCCCGACGCAGTGCCCGTGGTGCACATGTGAGGTCCCGATCGGAGCAGAGCATCGTGTATGGAACGTCCGTGAACGACCCGGCATGGCCGAAGAAGGTGTCACGGACGATTTCCTTTGGTACGACCGCAGAGCTACCAGACCATCTATCAAGCGGCTCTACAACGCCGGAAAGCCCAGGCTGACAAGGACTTTGACCAAGAAGATCCGGACACGACGCGCGGCGCGCCGTATTCGGCGGAGCGCTGATGCCCGCATTCACACGGTTCCGTCCACCGTCCAGGCTGATCGATGAGCGGCCCGACGACGTCGCGCGGCGCATCCGGATCGGCGACTGGGATCTCATTGCCGTAGTCGTCGACTAAGTCGCTTCAGCGGAAGCACCGGAGGGCCGCGGCGGGGTGGATGTGGTCCGCCGTGACTTCCCCATCCTGGGCGAACGAGTGAACGGCTACCCTCTGGTGTGGTTCGACAATGCCGCCATGACGCAGAAGCCACAGGCGGTGATCGACCGGCTCAGCTACTTCTACGAGCACGAGAACTCCAACACCATCGCGCCGCGCACGAATTGGCTGCACGGTCGACCGATGCATACGAACAGGCGTGTGACACGGTGGCGCGGTTCATCGGTGCGTCATCGGCCGAGGAGATCGTGTTCGTCCGTGGCTCCACCGAGGCGATCAACCTGGTGGCGCAAACCTGGGGGCGCAAGAACATTCACGAGGGCGACGAGATCCTGCTCTCGCATCTCGAGCATCACGCCGATATCGTGCCGTGGCAAATGCTGGGCGCGGTGATCCGGGTGATCCCGGTCGACGACTCGGGGCAGTTGCTGATGGGCGAGTACACCAAGCTGTTGTCGGACCGCACGAAACTCGTGTCGGTGACCCACGTGTCGAACACGCTGGGCACGATCACGCCGGTGCATCAGATCGTCTCGCAGGCGAATCGAGCGGGGGCGGTGGTGTTGATCGACGGCGCGCAGTCGGCCCAGCATACCCGCGTGGACATGCAGTCGATGGGTGTGGATTTCTTCGTCTTCTCCGGTCACAAGATCTATGGGCCGACCGGGATCGGTGTCCTGTACGGGAAATCCACTGTGTTGGAGGACACTCCGCCCTGGCAGGGCGGCGGCAACAGGATCGTCGATGTCACGATCGAACGTTCGACCTTCCAGCCGCCGCCGGGACGGTTCGAAGCAGGCACCGGCAACATCGCCGACGCCGTGGGGTTGGGTGCGGCGATCGACTACGTGGAACGGCTCGGAATCGAGAACATCGCCCGGTACGAGCATTTCCTGCTGGAGTGCGCGACCGCGGGACTGGCGAACGTTCCCGGGTTGCACCCGCTCGGTACCGCACCAGAGAAGGCGAGTGTGATCTCGTTCGTACTCGACGGGTACGACCCTCTCGAGGTGGGTAAGACGCTGAAATCGAAGGGCATCGCGGTACGCGCCGGACATCACTGTGCAAGCCGATCCTGCGGCGGCTCGGTGTAGCGGCCACCGTGCGGCCGTCGCTGGCGTTCTACAACACCTGTGCGGAGGTGGACCGGATGGTCGCAGTCCTGCACCAACTCGCAGCGGATGCGGGCCGCCGTTGAACGAAGACTCGACGACATGTAATCGAGTGTTGAGCTGCTGCTCACCCGTCGGCACGCGGTCGACCTGTACCGCCTGGTGACCTGCCACTCCACGTCGTACTGAGGCCAGGATCGGCATTTTCGCTGATGGCGGTGAGCTGAGCTCACACGATCTGCCCCTGAGGGGTGTTGCAGTGGTTCGTTCGAAATCCGGCCGCCTCGCAAGCCAGTGGAGGAGCACCGCGTATGTCTGCAACAGCAGCTCAGGTCGACGTGCGTCGGCGTGCGGTGACCAAGAGGTACTCCCACTCCATCCGCCCGTTGCCGAGGTCATGCCGGACAGCGAGATCAGCGAGTTTCCGGTCCAAAACTGCGATGCGGCCGGGCTCGGCGGCGATGGCCTTGTACACGGCGACCGTCGGCCCGTAGTTGGTCTTGAAGAAGTCGCGGAACTCGATGCCGTCGGCAAAACGATCGATGACCGCTTTCTCGTGCCGTAGCTCCAGATCGGTGACACGATCGCCCAATAGCGACCGGACATGTGCCTCGTCGCCCCACAGTGGTGGTGGCTGCGCACCGGGCGGGGGCGGCGGAGCGAACGGTTTCATCGCGGCGAACATCTGCCCGATGAACCCGGTGAGTGTCCAGTTGATAAGCCCGATCGTCCCGCCCCGCTTGGTGACTCGCACCAGTTCGTCCGCGGCGGTCTGATGGAACGGTGCGAACATGACACCTACACAGGAGATGACCGCGTCGAACTCCGCGTCGGCGAACGGCAATGCTTCGGCGTCGGCTATCTGCCACTGCAGGTTGACGCCCCGTGCGGCGGCGAGACGCCGGCCAGCCTCGAACAGCTCCGGGGTGAGGTCACTCGCCACGACGTCGGCACCGGCCTCGGCAGCCGGGATCGCAGCGTTCCCGGATCCGGCCGCGATGTCGAGCACCCGCTGACCGGGACCGATGCGGCATGCCTGAACGAGGCGTCGGCCCAGTTCGGGGATCACCTCGGTGGCAACGGTGGGGTAGTCGCCGAGTGCCCACATTGCGCGATGCTTTGCCTTGAGATCGATGGGGCTGGAGTCGGTCATCGGATGCTCCCTCGAATGTAAATGTAGTCGACAAGTACGCCGTGAGAATGCCGAAATGGATCGGACGGTCGAGGCTGGAAGTGGCGCTGTGACTGCATCGAACGTCGACTCGAAAAAGATTCCTGGGACTCGAATCAGCGGCTTCCGATGACGGACTTGTGTTTTGGCCTCGACGATGTCCGCACGAGTCCGGCGAACAACTCATCTGTCGGTAGCTGGAATCGGCGTGCACCACCACCTTCGAGGACGGAACGCCACCGGCAGATCTTCTGTAGTAGTGCAGGTCATATGCGCCTCCTTGTAGGCGGGACCGAGTACTACTCCGTCGACGATGGGTGACTCGTCTGTGTCGACTGCGATGGCGTAGTCGACCGTGGGGCGTATGAGATTCGAGGTCCGATCGGCGATCTTCCGGACGTTTGCCAGCACTTTCCGCTCAAACCGATTGAATAGTCGCGGGGACCGACATTGCCGGCCCGCGATCCTCCGAACACCGAAATTGGGAATCAATCTATCCATCGGAACGGGTCCGCCACCAGAGCGCCAGTTAGTCGATCTTCGCCATCACATGCTTGACACGGGTGTAGTCCTCCAGCCCGTACATCGACAGATCCTTGCCGTGCCCGGACGACTTGAACCCGCCGTGCGGCATCTCGGCGATCAGCACGGTGTGGGTGTTGATCCACACGCAGCCGAAGTCGAGCGCGGCCGACACGCGAAGCGCCCTCGATACATCCTTGGTCCACAACGAGGACGCCAGCCCGTATTCGACGCCGTTGGCCCATCGGATCGCCTCGTCTTCGTCGATGAAAGACTGCACGGTGATCACCGGGCCGAAGATCTCGTTCTGGCTCAGCCGGTCAACCTGCCGCAGCCCGCCGATGACCGTCGGCTCGACGTAATACCCGTGATCGCCCTGCCGGTGCCCGCCGACCACGACCGAAGCGTGATCGGGCACTTCATCGAGGAAGGCGAGCACCCGCTGTAGTTGATCGGCGTTGTTGACCGGTGGCACCCAGGCGTCCTCGTCATCGGCGGCCTTGCCGAAGGTCGTTGTTGCACTGCTGGCCTGCTCAGCCAGCGCCGCGGTCAAATCATCGGCCACCGACGCGTGACCGAGCACCCGGGTGGCTGCCGTGCAATCCTGCCCGGCGTTGAAATAGCCCGAGGCCGCGATACCCTCTGCGGCAGCAGCGATATCGGCGTCGGGGAACACGATTGCCGGCGCCTTGCCGCCCAATTCCAGATGCGTGCGCTTGAGGCGGCCTCCTGCCGACTCCGCGACCGCACGGCCCGCGGCAACCGAACCGGTGATCGACACCATCTTCGGGGTCGGATGCGCCACCACCGCCGCGCCGGTCACACGGTCACCGGTGACCACATTGAGCACGCCTGGCGGCAGGTGCTCGGAGGCCAGTTCGGCCAGCATTACCGTCGTCACCGGGGTGGTGTCGCTCGGCTTGATCACCACGGTGTTGCCCGCCGCGATCGCGGGAACAAACTTCCAGATTGCCATCATCATCGGGTAATTCCAGGGCGTCACCTGCCCGATGACGCCGACCGGCTCCCGGCGGATCCACGATGTATGGCCCGCAAGGTACTCGCAGGCCGACTTGCCCTCGAGAACCCGTGCCGCCCCCGCGAAGAACCGGGTCTGGTCCAGCATCTGCGGGATCTCTGCGGCCGAGGTGAGGTGGTTCGGCTTGCCGGTGTTGCGGCCCTCGGCCTCGACAAGCGCGTTGGCGGCATTCTCCAACTCGTCTGCGAAATCGAGCAGCGCCTTCTGGCGGTGCGACGGCGTCGTACGCTTCCAGTCGCAGAACGCCCTGGCCGCCGCTGCGTACGCGTTGTCGATATCCTGTTCGTTGGACGCCGGGGCGGTGCCGTACTGATCGCCAGTGGTGGGGTCGACGAGCGCCATCGTCGCACCGCCGACCGAGTCCACGAGCTTGCCGTCGATGAAGTTCTGGACCACTGTCATGATGCTGCTCCTCGGTTGCATTGTTCAGTAGACAATCACCTGGCGCGGGGCGTTCGGTCGCCATGGCATCTAGTCACCGTCGCCTGCTACTACCTGCTCAGCAGCATTTCGATGCTACTGACACCGAAAAGAATGAGCTTACTCCTTTGTCACCGATGAGGACATGCCGCGGAGCCATGCCTATTTGCAGTGATCAGCATCATTTCGCTCTCGTTACGACGAATTTTTCCTTCACCACAATGTTTCATTCAATTTCCCGAAAAGCCGTTGGCAATTTCATCCGCGTTCCACGCATGGAGGCCCCTGCTCTACGGTAATTGTGGACTCGAGCCGCTGCCGACAGTATGACGCGACCCGTTCGTCTTCACGGCCTAGTCCCTCTTCGATAGCGGCCATCGGGCTATCCGATGGCCGACCAGCCGCGCGCGAAGCGCCTTGCGGACTTCTATGTGGCAGCGGTTCGTTCAGCGTCTCGGTACGCCTCGAGCAGCCGTAGCCGTACTTCGGTGATTGTTTCGGAAGCGGGGAACGGAGCGCCAGAGCCGCTCGATGGGACTTGGCCCACCACGGCGATGGTGGCGGAGTGCAGTAGCTCGAAGTCGCCCCTTTTTCGAAGCGATATCGTGTTCGGACTGCTGCATCGCACCACCAAGACGCTCCGAAACCCGGTCCGCACAGGGGAAATGCAGCTGGCTCAGAAGGCGCTTCCGGTGGACGGCAGGCCATGCGACAGGCGGTGACTACCGCCGCCGCGCCCGCCGCGCCCGCCGCGCCCGCCGCGCCCGCCGCGGTGAATGGGCTCGCCTTCGCTGGGCGCCGTCTCGGTCGGACCCGCCGTCTCGGTCGGACCCGCGGGCTCGAGCGCCAGCGGGGCGGCGAGCACGGGGACCGCCAGGGCAGTCGCCGGCGTCAGCGCGAGCGCGGCCGCGATCCCGACGCGCGCCAGCGCGCGGCGGGACCGTCCGTGGTTGTGGTGCGCGTTCTTGCTCATGGGTGCTTCCTCACTCGAGGCGTAACGCCCGGTCGATGACCGCTCGAGCGTCCGCCCGGGATTCGTGTGGGCGGGGAATCTGGTCTGACAGCGGCCATCGTACCGGTTAGGTCACGGGCCGTGATCCGAAATCTGGTGCGCTACTGACTATCCCGGCCCTGCACTCATCACCTGGCCTCGGCCCCGTGTGCCGCCCTCTCGTCAATCTGTTGCTTGCCTTCGGTGCACATGGCAAGCATGTGTAGATCGTCGAGCCTCAGTACACTGCCGATCGCCATCATGTCGGATTCTCGTTCGACGAAGTGAACCTGAGACCCGACACGGGCCGCGGGCGCAAGCTGCCCCACTTCAGGTACGGGGCACAGCATCCGTGAGTGACTGCGCCCGCCGCCCGCGCCGTTCGAGCGACGGTCAGAACCAGCCTTTGCGTTTCGCCCAGATGAGCAGGCACGTCGATATCGCGAGCATCACGAGCAGGGCCAGGGCTAGCCAGATCCATCGGGTTCGTTCGTTCACGATCACGTTCATGCCGAGAATGGACGACAGAGCCGTGATCGGCAGCGTGACGGCCGCGATGACGGCGAGTCGCTCGGCCGCGATGGTCATCTTGGTGTTCGTGCGTGCCTGATAGAACTCGATCGTGCCCTGCAGATAATCCTTTTGGCTGTCGGCCATCACCATCAGGTGGTCGAACTGATCGACTGCGTCGAGCAGTAGCTGCTGACCCGTGCCGGTGCCGAACGCCTCGATGGTGACCATCCGGCCGTATAGTGCGTGGCTCAGCGCGGCCATGGTGCGGACCGTCAGCAGGCCGTGCCGGGCCCGAAACATCTCGTCGAGGAAGGTTTCCGGATCGCCGAGATGTCCGGCGGTGACTTGCTGCTCGAGCTTCCAGACTTCCTTGGTCACCTCGGCGGTGTAGGTCCGCATTCGCGCGGTCAGCGCGGCGAGCAGGGCGTGGGACAGTTCGAATGCGTTGGCGCGCTGGAGCCTGCCCGATTCCAGTCGGCCCAGCACAGCGTTCACCTCGACCATCGCGGTCGATTGATCGATCGCTGGATTCAGCGGTCCGTGCACCGTCACGAGGTAACGGTCGCCGATGAACTGGTCGAGTTCGACGTAGTGCACGTGCCCGTGTGTCCCCGGCTGCGGCGCGTGCAGCACCAAAAACATGTGGTCCGCGTACCGGTGCACCTTGGGCACCTGGTTGCGGTTCATCGAGTCCCGGATGGCGAGGGGATGAAATCCGAAGACGTCGGTCAACGCGTGGGCGGCCTGATCGTCCCAGGTCGGGACGTCTACCCAGACCAGTCCGTCAGGCCGGTCGAGCAACCCCTTCAGGTCGGTAGCCGGATATGCACGCACACCGTCGTCGGAGATGAACCGGACGTCCATGTCGGCCTCCTCACGCGATGAATCGTCTCCTCCGTGATAGCACCAGAGCCTTGCCGACGGGGGTGACTCGTCGAATCCGGGCGAGATGGTCCGGTACGAAACCCATCTGGCCGCCGCCGCGTCCACCGCGCTGCGCCGCCACCCATCGCCATCCGGAGCTGATCATGCTCGATCCGGACTATCGAGGCCTTCGTGTTCGGCCATGGCGCAAGTCGGGTGTGGACAATAGCGGCGCATTCGCTGATCGAGCTGTTCTTGATGTTATTTTGCGGTTCGCCGCGCGATTATTGACAGAATCTCTACGGCGGTGAGCCGCATTCTGCGCGTGCGTCATGGGCTGGCCTGGCGTGGTTTCGCCGGTGGCGACGACCCGGTTTCGAATCGGCTCGGTTCCCGCTGAAAATTTGACGAAACCTTGTCGTGTACGACATTAATCCTTGACGGAATCCATACAGCCGAACTCATAGGCTAGCGAATTGTGCGGCCTACTCCCTGGCAGAAAAGAGAAGCTCCACATGAGCAGGTCGACTCATCCGGTGGGGTGTCGCGACGTCGATGGGATGACGCACGGCCGCGGGCAGTGCTCGGCGGAAAGCGGCTGCAGAGCGCGCTCGGCGGAAAGTGGGGTTACCTTTGCGCTGCGGTCGGCTGCATCATTACATTCGTCCTGTTGTTCCAACCATGGCTGACCACAGACACCGGCGGGACCGACGGTTCGATTCACGTGAACGCCTTCGGGCGGCTCCACGTGACTACCTCCTTGGTAGAGCTCTGGGCGCAATCACCACCGCCCGCCTCGACGGTCAGCGGGGTGTGGGGCATCCTCACCAGCGTCGCGATCGTCGTTGTGGTCTGCAGCGTTGCGGTCAATAGCATGGTCCGCACCGAGGCGCTCGTTCGCGTGGCGACCGTCGCCACGGTCCTCGTTGCGGTTTTCACGATCGCCACCGTGGTCCACCTCCGCAGTAGAGGCGACGAACTGACCCAAATGGTCTCGTTCGGGACGGCCCGAGATCCGGGCACGCAAGTCGGATTGCTGCTCCGCTGGGCTCGGGGCCATGGCACCTATCCGGTACCAGGGCTTCGCACGGTTTCCTGGGCCACCGCCAGTCTCACTTGGTATGCGTTCCTCGCCGGCGCGATTTCGCTGGCTTCGGCTATGGCCGCTGTCACTCAGTGGATGAATGGACGCAAGAGTCGCCCACACCGACAGAGTCTCGAACTCTCCCGCAGCCGATCCACCATCAGTGCTTCGCCGGCTCCCCGGACCTCGTCGGTCTGGACCGGCGAGCCGGTTCGAAGGCGGGGTATTCGCTCAGGATAAGCGCGGGCACCTACGCGGTGTTCTCCGATCCATCGCGTGCCGGTGAGCGGGCGTTCGCGGCAACACCGAGCTTCCGTGCTGCGGCGGACGCGCCGACTCCCATGGATGGCAAAGCGTCTTTCCACGCTGAGTGGACATGCCCGTCGCCGAAGAGCAGCCACTGAATGCCAGTCTGAGGTACACCCCAAAGCAGCGCCGGGTCGCGCGATCCTTACCGCTGTGACGGTGACGTCAAAATGGGCCGATACCAACATTTTTCGCGTGCGGGTGGTATCAAATTTCACTGATCAACGGTGTGTAGATGACCCGACGTACCCAATCAGGAGCGAGCGCGTGTCAGGTGAAATCGATTCGGCTGTCTTCCCGCATCTGGAGGCGGACCTGGACCGCGTCCGTGACGTTCTCGGACCCGTACGGTTCGAGGACAGGCCAGAGCTGACCGCACTCACCGACGAAGGGCCTGACACCTCT
Organism: Nocardia sp. NBC_01730; assembly: GCF_035920445.1. Classification (NCBI taxonomy): domain Bacteria; kingdom Bacillati; phylum Actinomycetota; class Actinomycetes; order Mycobacteriales; family Nocardiaceae; genus Nocardia; species Nocardia sp. NBC_01730. The sequence goes on from NZ_CP109162.1 coordinate 80,115, forward strand.
CGCCGGCTGGTCCGGCCCATGTTGACGTTGCTGTCGTTCTACCTGCTCACCGATCCAGCGGCCCCGGCCGACGACCGTACCGTGCGCGCCGCTGCTGGGGTGGAGTTGCTGCATCTGGGCTCGCTCTACCACGACGACGTCATCGATCACGCCTACCAGCGCCGAGGCCGCCCCAACGCCAACGCAGTATGGGGATCGCACATGGCCGTACTGGGTGGAGACGCCGTGACGACCGAGGGCATGCGCATACTGATCGAACTCGGCCAGTGCGAAGGGCTCGCGGGGACGACCGCGGGTGCGCAGATGTGCGCGGGCATGGTGATCGAAGCCGCCGACCTCTACGTGGCCTCCCGCAGCGAGCAGTCCTACCTCGACGCGATCGACGGCAAAACGGCGGCGCTGCTCTCGCTGGCATGTCGGGTGGGCGCGATGCAAGCAGGACGACCCGAGGGTGAAGAAGAGGCGGTGGCCCTGTTCGGTCGCTACTTCGGGCTTGCCTACCAGCTGTATGACGACATCCTCGATCTGACCTCGACCGCCGAAGAAATGGGCAAGCCCGTCAACGCGGATCTGCGCGAGGGCATCTACACCCTTCCCGTGATCCGCGCGGCTGCCCGCGACCGGGACCTTGCCAACCTGCTGCGTGGCAGAATGACGCGTGAGCAAGCCGCACGTGCCCACGAACTCGTCATCGCCTCCGGCGCCGTGGACGAAGCACAAGCGGTGGCCGAGGAATTCATGGACGAGGCCGCTGGTCAACTCGCCGCCCTGCCCGTTGACCCACGCGTCCGCCACGCGATCACCGCCTACGCCCGGTCCATACTCGACCGGCGAACTCCTGGTACCGCGGTCTCCCGGCAGTCGACGCGGCCATCTCGAGCCCACGGTGATGGACTCCCGCCGCAGCTCACGCAATGGGTGCGGAACTGGCTGGTGGACACCGGCCTTGCCCGCACCCCGGCCGAGGCCGACTACCACCGGTGGATAGGAGCGGTCCAGCTCCCGGCACAGATCTTCGCCCCGGCGGACACGGCCCGTGAACAGACCGCCTTCGGTATGACCGTGCTGGCCCTTGTGTGGGACGACCTCTTCGAGGATCCGCAGCTGAGGGACCCGGAAGCCGTGACCGCGCTGAGGCGTGGTCTGGTGGCAATGCTGCGCCAGGACCCGCGGACACCGTCGAGGCCGGGCGCGATCCCGACGGCGTGGGCGAGTCTATGGCCGCGCGTGTGCCAGGGCCGCAGCACCCGCTGGCAGGAGCGGTTCCGCGACCACATCGAGGAGTGGTTCGAAGCCGCCGAACGCGAAGCGCACCATCGCATCAACGGCTACATCCCCTCCACGGCCGACTGCCTGTCGCTGCGGATGGCGATCGGTGCGCTCGAGCTCAACATCGCCTGCGTGGAGGTGCGCCAGGACCGGGAACTGCCATCGATGCTGCGCAGACACCCCGTGATCCGCCGTCTCGAGGAACTGGCCTTCTCAATGGCTCTCGCGGAGAACGACCTCGCAGGGTTGGATCAGGACGAGGCAGACCAAGTCCCCTACAACCTGGTCAGGGCAATCCGTCACGAGACCGGCTGCACCCGCCGCGAAGCCATCGAGCAGGTGCAGCGCCAAGTGGCCGAGCAACGCGCCCAGATCGACGAGATGATCCGCTACCTCCCCGCCCTCTTCCGCATGATCCCCGGCCTGTCTGGCCACGGAAAGGAATACGTACCGATCTTCGAGATGATGACAAACGTGGTGCACCGAGCACCTCAGACCGATCGGTACACGCAAACCTCAGCTTCCGCAGCACCGGACTTGGAACGCTTGCGCCGTGAGATCTACCTCCCGGCCGACGAACCGGCGCCTACCGCGCCGTAAGCCCCCGCAGCCGGCGAAACACTGAGGGATGTCGGTAACAACGGGTCGAGTTCGCGGTCATTTCATGCTGCGATATCGAACAGGGTCAGCTCTCGTGGCTGTCGTGAAGCAGTGGCGCGCAGTTCTTCACGTTCACGGATCGCGCAGGTCGGTCCGATGCCTTGGGTGACCGATTGCGGCGACACCAGCCAGCCGTGACAGCGGCGTTCCCTGTCAAGTCTGGGTGTTGCGGAACCGGAGTGATGAGGGACCGAGGCGGCGACTGAGCCGCCTGAAATCTCCGTCTGGGCTTCAGGATTCCGAGGCCTCCACGTTGTGCTCGTCTCCGTGTTCGTCCGCGGCGAGCTCCGCGAAGAATTCCGCCAGGGGATCCGCGCAGAGCTCGGTGGGAGCCTCGTCGGCAGTCGAGAAGACTTTCGGTAGGGCGGCCAGATAGTCGCGGACCGCCGGGGAGAAATTCCTCTCGTCCCGCTCCTCGGAGACGGCTTCGAACCACGCGGTGTTCTCGACCCAGAACCGGTACAGGAACCGCTCGAAGTCGTCGGCTACGAGGGTCAGTGCGGAGTTCAGCTGCGCAACGGGCGGCAGGGGTTCGTCGTCGCCGTACCGTTCGCCTGCGGCGACGACCTGGTGGGTTCCGTCGGACAAAATGTGCAGGTACCACAGAACGCAGTCCTGTGAGTCGGCGAGAATCCGCACGAGGCGGTCACCGTTGCCGAACGGACCGGGGATCACCGAGGCGCTCACGTCCCAGTAGCAGCCGGTGCACGACGGGACGGCCTGCTGCAACTCGGGTCGGTCGAAGAAGGCGGCGAAAGCGGCCGGGACCTGGTGCCGCAGTGCTTCCGGCAGAGGGTCGACGCCCATGCTTGCACGGACCTCGCCCGGTACCAGCCAGCTGAACGTGCCGTCGAAAAGATGATCGGGCAATGCCGGAAGCTCGCCGACCGGGAAGCTGCGGTAGGTGCCGACGCACGGGCGATACAGGCCGAGGTCGGTGCCGATCCAACTCATTCGGAGATCCATACGGGGCACGGTAACGTCGATCTCCGACACGATCCGGGCCTGGGAACGGCAAGGGTGGTTCTGATCGCGAATCCGGGGCCGCTTCGTCCAGGGGACCTCGATGCCCACCAGTGATATCGCATCAGTCTTCATGTACCTGGTGACACGATCCGCAACGGCACCCCGTCTGCGGTGTCGGTCTCCATGTCCAGGAGCTGGTGAATGCCGCCGCGCTGACGAGTGGCGTAGCCCTCGCTGACCAGGGTCCGCAGATGGCCGTATTGGACCGCGAGGGCGACCAGGCCACCGGGTCGACGGGCGATGTGCCATGCCAACCTTCGCCGGAACCGGGCGGTGCCGATATTGCCGTCAGGATCTGCTGACCCCAGGTTGGCCCACGATCGCGCCGGTGATCGGGATATCGAGCGGACAACCTCCGGGATTGGTGTCGCGGTAGTGCTGCCATCGCGGGGTTTTGAGGATGCGGTGAACCTTCTCTCGCGGAGTGCCGGTGATCGCGGCGATGTAGGTCGCCGCGGCCCTGATCGGAGGGTGGTGTGCGTGGGCAGGGGTTTCCCGGTTGCTTCCAGGTCTTCGAGATAGGCGATCAACGCCGGTGGAGCGCCCTCGGGGGTGTCGGTGACGGGTTCTGGGCGACGATGCGCCGCAGCCGCTGTTCCTCTTTCCGGGCAGCGAGGATGTCGTCGGCGAACTCTTCGACGAACTCCAACGCCCAGATCAACAGCGGCCCCATGGTGGCCGGGCTGATCGGTTCGGTGGCGTTCTCCCTGGCGGCAGTGGCCGCGGGGTAGGTAGTCGTCGACCCTTCGATCTCCCAGGACGGGACCCGATGCGCGACCCCGGCGGCAGGTGGGGCGTGAAGGCGCTCAGGTGGGTCAGCGCGGAGAGGTGGTTCCCGTTGGTGTTGCGCGAGACCTTGCGGGTCTTGACCAGGTAATTTCCGTAGTCGGCGAGGACTTCTGTGGTTGCCTGAGCCAGTCCGGTGATCCCGCGATCGCTGAGCCAGGTCGCCGCCCCGAATCCGGTGACCGCAACCGCTGCACCCGAAGCGGCACCGGCTGGGAAGCTGATCGTGGAAATCCTCATCGCCTGCGGACTGCGGCTCAAGGACGCCCGCACCCTGCCGTTCGACTGCGTTGTCCGCGATGCCGACAACAATCCCTATTTGGCCTGGCTCAACCGCAAGATGGCCGATCGCCCAGCGTTCTTCCCGCTCTCGGAAGAGTTGGCCGAGAAGATCCTCACCCAGCAGCGAGCGGTGCTCGACCGGTTCCCCGGGGGATCGCCGTGGTTGTTCCCGGCGATCCACAGCAACATCGACGGCAGCCGATACGCCAGTGGCACCCGACTGCGTCAGCAGTTGGAGCGATGGCTCGAAGAATTGGACCTCCTCGATGAGCACGACCGGCCGATCCGGGTCACGTTCCACCAATTCCGGCACACGCTTGGGACCAGGCTGATCAACGCCGATGTCCCGCAACCGGTGGTCCCGGCGTTGCTCGACCATATGTCCCCGGACATGACCGCGATCTACGCTCGCTTGCACAACGAAACACTGCGTGAGCACTGGCTCAAGGCGGTGAAGGTCAATGCCGACGGCGAACCCGCCACGATCACTGCCGATCATCCACTCGCCGACGCGGCTTGGGCGAAGCTGAGCATGGTCCGCGCGAAAGTGACTCTGCCGAACGGATACTGCGGCGCCCCGGTCCAAACCGACTGCGAATACGCCAACCCGTGTCTGGACTGCCGATTCTTCATCACCACCACCGAATTCCTCGGCCAGCGTCGCCGCCAACGCGACGACACCGCGCGCATGATCGCCGATGCCGAAGCCGCCGGGCACAGGAGGGTCGCCGAGAAGAATACTCGCACCCTGATCAAGCTCGACACCATTGTCGGAGCACTCGAATCCGTGCGGGACGGCCGGATCGTGGCCGGAGGAAGGGTCGAAGAACTCGATGCCGCTGGCTGACAACACCCGGTTCCTGCTCGAAGCCACCCAACGGCGCAGCGAGGACGCACGCAAACGAGCCGAAGCCGCGATCACGACGGCGACCCGCGGCCACCACCGCATCACCGTCGCGGGGATCGCCAAGACCGCAGGCGTTTCACGATCCTGGATCTATACACAATCCGACCTCGTTGACGCGATATCCACTCTGCAACAACGGAATCCGACGACGGGTCAGATGACGCCGACCTCGGCGACAGTGCAGTCGTTGCAGACCAGGCTAGAAGCAGCGAACGAACGCAGCAAACAGTTGCGCCAGCAAGTCACGCAGCTGACCGCCCAACTCGAAACCGCATACGGCGAAATCCGAGCCCTACGTAACGCTCAGCCGTGATGACCCGAGGGGTATCCCGTCTCGTTGAACTTGAGGCAGTCTCGTAGATCCGAGGTATCCCGCGCGTTGTCTCAGGTATTACGTTCGCGCAGGGACGAGTCCCAACGTTCGGCAATTCCGATTACACGACGCTTCCGATGCGGAGGTCGGGTGCGACGGTAGTCGGCTTTGAGTTGGAAGCGTTCGCCATGGGATACCCCGCCGCTATTACCTCCGCAGCCGGGCATGACTGACGGCACTGCCACCACTGGCTTCGAGTATCCGCACACGCCAGCCTGGTTGCCCCGGTCGCTGCTCGTCTTCAGTTGTGTCCGGTTCTGCTCAGTTCGCCGAGCAACGCCCAGGTTCGCTCCTCGTCGCGTGCCGATCCCAGGGCGGTAAGTGCGAAGATCAGCTCGTCGGCGCCGGCCTCGGCATAGCGAGCTACTGCGTCGGCCATGGTCTGCTCGTCGCCGATCACGGCCAGTTCCGCCGGGTCGGATATGTTTTCCCGGTCCAGCAGCGCCCGATATGCCGGCATCTCGCCGTATCTGTCCATCTGTTGCGCCGCGCGGTCGCGTGCGCCTGCCACGTCGGCGGTGACTACGCCACCCACCATGCCGATCACCCGGGGCGTCGGTCGACCGGCTGCCGCGGCGTGTCGGGCCAGTGTGGGGATTGTGAAGTCCGCCAGCGTGTTCGGGCCGGTGAGCAAAGGGAGGGCGCCGTCAGTGAGCTCGGCCGCGACCCGCAGGGTCAGCGGGCCGGAGGTGGCCAGCAATATTGGCACCGGCGAGTGGAGTGTCGGCATCATGCTGCGTGCCGGAGACCTGGCCACCAGTGTCTCGTCGGCGTGGTCGACTGCGCCGGCGTGGAGCAGCTCGTGCAGGGCGGTGAGGTATTCGCGTAGGTATCGGATGCGTGGGTGGGTGTTGCCATAGCCTGCAGCGATCTCTGGCAAGGACAAGCCGAGGCCGAGTTCGAATCGGCCTCCGCTGGCCGCCTGTGCTGTTTGCGCCTGCATGGCCAGCGCGTTGGGGTGGCGTGGGTGGACGGGCACGACAGCAGTGCCGACCGTGATGTCGGGCAGCTCGCGTCCGATCAGCGCGGCGACGGCCAGAGCGTCGTAGTCGAACCGCTGGGTCAGCCAGACCGCGGGCACGCCGAGTTCGGCCAGCTTGCGGGCCTGGTCGAGCAGGTAGTCGACGGGGTTCACACCGGGGGTGAGCTGTTCGTAGTAGTCGGTGGGCAGGGCAACGCCGATTCGCATATCGACAAATGTACACCAAGTATACTTATCTACCAGGTTTACATTTCCGCTATGCTGCTCGACATGACACCCGAGTTGGGCCTGCGTGAGCGCAAGAAGCGGCATACCCGCGCAGCCATCTCCGATGCCGCCATCCGGTTGTTCCTGGCCGACGGGTTCGACGCGGTGTCGGTGGTGGAGATCGCAGCTGCCGCGGAGGTGTCCAAGCGCACCCTGTTCAAGTACTTCCCCTCCAAGGAGGACCTGGTCGTGCACCGGTTCGCCGACCACGTCGACGAGGCGGCCCGTGTGGTGCGGGACCGGGCGCGCGGGCAGGCGCCGCTGGCCGCGCTGCACGCCGCGTTTCGCGCCGGCCTGGACAACCACGAACCCAGCACAGGCCTGTGTGACGTGCCCGAGGTGCTGGCCTGCTACCGGTTGGTGCTGGACACCCCGACACTGACCGCGCGGCTCGCCCAGTTCCTCACCAGCGGCGAGGTGGCACTCGCCGAGGCACTCGGCCCGCCGGGGGAGTTGGACGCGCGGCTGGCAGCCAGCGCGGTCATCGCGGTGCAGCGCAACCTCAGCGAGGCCAACTGGCGCGCACTGGCCACCGGCCACACCGCCGCGCAACGGCATCCGGTCGCGGTTACCGAGGCAGAGCGCGCCTTCGACCTGCTGGCCAGCGGTATCGGCGATCGGTTCCAGGTTGCTTGACCTTGGCCGAACGCTCGGCCGGAGCGATCCCGAGAGTGTCAGAACGGCGGCTCGCCATCGCCGCGGTTGCCGCCGAAGGTACCCGCGGCAGCGCCATCGAACGCAGTCTCCCCGACAGCGGCAAAACCCCACGGATCGTCACTGGTGATACTGCTACCGAAGCCATTATTACCGCTTCCGCCGCCGTTGCTGTTGACCCGGTTGACCTTCGCGGTCGCGAACGCCAACGAGGCACCAACGTCGTTCGCCTGAACCTCGACCACAGTGCGCTTCTCGCCCTGCTGGGTTTCATACGAGCGCTGCACCAGCCGCCCCACAACCACGACTGAGCGGTTCGGCAGCGGCCGGTGGCCGTTGAACCACCCGAAAGACCCCAGTCTCCTCGACCGTGGCTTGGTCGGGTGTGGGGAGTGCCCAGCAGACGGTGGTGGGGCCTGCAGGGGCGGTGGGTGTTCCGGGGCCGCCGGGTGGGATCGCTGTCAGGCGACCGCAGCGCAGCGGAGGCTTGTCCCGCCCGTGTGGCCCGGGTTCATCGGCGCGGACCCTATCGCGGTCTGCCGCCCTGAGGGCCAGATCGACTCCCACTCCAACCATGCATCGGCTTCTGCGCTGGCTCGTGCAGATGCTTCGGATGCGTGGCTGTATCAGGGACCCATGCTGCGACTGGACGGGGCCTGGTTCGGTTCACAGAGATCGGCGTTCCTACGGACCCTATGGCGCGAACCGGCAGGAATGTGACAGTATGCATTCAAATGAATGTTGACTGTCATATTGGAGGTTCGATGCGCACGATCGCGCTCGAGGAGCATTTCGCAACCCCCGCGTTCCTGTCCGGGCCAGGGCATGCGATGGCTGAGCAGGCGCGGGCGGCCGGCGGCGGCCGGATCATCGACATGCTGGGTGATCTCGGTGAGGGTCGGATCGCGGCGATGGATCGGGCTGGAATTGATGTGCAGGTGCTGTCGTTGACCGCGCCCGGGGTCGAGCAGATGGAACCGAGCGATGCCGTTGTGATGGCCAGGGACACCAACGACTACCTGGCCGAGGCTGTTCGTCGGTATCCCGATCGGTTCGCCGCGTTCGCCACCGTGGCGGCCGCCGCGCCGGAAACGGCCGCCGAGGAGTTGGAACGGGTGGTGCGTGCATACGGGTTCAAGGGGGTGTTGATCAACGGCCATACCCGCGGTCGCTATCTGGACGACGAGTTCTTCTGGCCTATCCTGGAACGGGCCGAGGCACTGGGTGTGCCGATCTATCTGCACCCGACACCACCGCCGCGGGAGGTGATCGAGGCATCTTATGTCGGAAACTACCCCTCCGAGGTGGCCGATGTCCTCGCGACCAGTGCGTGGGGTTGGCATATCGAGACCGCGACCCACATGCTCCGCATCGTGCTCAGCGGGGCCTTAGACCGCTATCCCGGATTACAGTTCGTGGTCGGTCACATGGGCGAAGGGCTCTCGTTCATGATGCCGCGATTCGAGCAGATCATGTCCCACGTCGTGAAGCTGGAACGTCCGGTCGGCGCCTACTTCTCGGACAATCTGCACTACACGTTCGCCGCGTTCAACTGGACGCCCACGTTCCTCAACCTGCTCCTGCAGGTCGGCGCCGACCGCATCCTGTTCGCGACCGATCACCCGTACGGCTCGATGGAAAACGCGCGGTCCTTCCTGGATCGACTTCCCGTCAGCCGCTCCGACAGCGAACGCATCGCGCACGGCAATGCCGAACGCCTGCTGGGGATGTAACCGATGAGCGGACTGCGGGAGAGGAAGAAAGCGCAGACCCGTCTGGCGATTCAGTACCACGCGTTGCGACTGTTCCGGAAACACGGGTACGAGAACACGACGGTCAGGCAGATCGCCGACGCCGCGGAGGTATCCGAGAGCACCTTCTTCCGTTACTTTCCCACCAAGGAAGAAGTTGTTCTCTGGGATGATCTGGATCTCTCGTTCGCCGCGCGGTTCCGGGCGCAGCCGACCGCGCTGGACTCGTTCGAGGCTATGCGAACGGCCATGCGCGACACCTTCACCGAGCTACCCACGGCGCAACGGCAACATCTGCAGGAGAGAGTCGGACTGATGATGTCCGTACCGCCGCTACGCGCATCACTGCTGGACCAGCTCATCGGCGCAACCCGCGTGATGTCGGATCTGGTGACCCAGCGGTCAGGCACCGGCTCAGCGGATCCGGCAGTGTGCGCGGTTGTCGGCGCCATCATCGGTGCGGGATTCTCGGCTGTCATCGCGGCCCAAGACAATCCCGGTGCCGACTTCACCGAACTACTCGATGAAACACTGGGACACCTCGCCACCGTCGCCTCGGCACCCCGCTGACCGGCCAGCCGCCCGCGACCACGGCTCGGGGCCGACCACATGGAACCCATGTATACGAACCGGCATTGGCGGATGTGTTCGGATCTCAGCCGTCGGGTGTCGAGATGACCGGGGCTGGGCTGGGGTGGGTGAGGAGTTCGAGCAGGTTGTCTCGTTTGGCCTCGATGTGGGTGAGGGTGGTTTGCAGTTGGTCGATGTCGCCGAGCCATTGTTGGGTGCGGGTGGTGTCGATGCGTTTGGTGATGTCGGCTTGGATCTCCTCCAGACGTGGCAGTTGGGCTGGCTCGATCTGCTGGAAGGGGCAGCGCAGGCCCTATTGACTGAACTAACCCCATGATCGGGGCAGGTCGGGGCCACTGCGGTCGGGCTCGGTGGGTAGCTTGCCCGCGTGATCGAATCCGAGGAGAACACCCGCGATCTCGCGGGTCTGGTGGTGCCCCGGTCTGGTCGGTTGATAGCCACCGGCGAGGAGTCCGAGCCGTATCGGCTGCTGGACAGCCGCGGGGCGGTGGTCGCCCCGGTGGAGGTATTCCTGCGAGAGTTGCTGGCAGCGGGACGGGCGGCGCCGACGCTGCGCTCATATGGCATGGATCTGTTGCGGTGGTGGCGGTTTCTACAGGCCATCGATGTTGGCTGGGACCGCGCAACTCGGGTCGAGGCCCGCGATTTCAGTTGCTGGATCCAGCTGACGGTGAAGCAGCGCCGTCGGGTCGATCGTTCCGATGGGGCTGGTTGGGCAAAGCATAGGGCAGCAGAAGTCAATTCAGTCAGCGGTAAGCCCGCTCCAGGAGACGGATACGCCCCGGCGACCGTGGCGCATTCGGAGACTGTGCTGCGGACTTTCTACGATTTTCACCGCGATGCCGGAAGTGGGCCGATTCTGAATCCGTTCCCGCTGGATCCGTCGCGGCGGTCCCGTCGGGCGCATGCGCATCGCAATCCGATGGATGGGTGGCCGCGCGAGCGAGTGGGGCGTTATCGGCCGAAGGTTCGGCATCGGATTCCTCGCGCGATTCCTGATCACCGGTTCAACGAGTTGTTCGCGGCGCTGGGGTCGCATCGGGACCGCGCGTTGGTGGCGTTCTGGATCTCGACGGGGGTGCGAGCGTCGGAGCTGCTGGGGCTTCGGCATTGCGACGTCGACCCGGGCCAGCAACTGATCACCGTAGTGCGCAAGGGAACTCGCGCTTGCCAGCAGGTGCCGGCGTCGGCGGATGCGTTCGTTTGGCTGCGGTTGTATCAGGAACAACTACACGGCCAGGTCCCCCAAGGTCGGATCCAGCCGGTGTGGTGGACGCTTCGGCGGCCTCGGCGGCCGTTGAAATATCACGCGGCGCACCGGATGTTCGAGCGCGCCAACGCAGTCCTCGGCTCGGACTGGACCTTGCACGATCTCAGGCATTCGGCCGCGGCCAGAATGGCCCGCGACCCGCAGCTGACGTTGAGCGACGTGCAGCTGGTCATGGGACATGCGCACCTGTCCACCACCGAAATCTACCTGACCCCGAACAGCGACGAGGTGATCGCCGGAGTCCTGGCCCATCATGCCCGCACCGCCGAACAGCGCGACAAACCGGCGCCACCACCACCGGCGCCCGGTTACGACCCGCAGACGTTGAGCGTGTTGTTCGGAAGGAACCTGTGAACTCCATCGTCAAGCACAGCACCCGCAAACCCCTGACCGCCGCTGCGTCGGTAGCCGCCGAGCAGCGGCTGCGCAATGGTCAGCTGCGCACCGAATTTCCGCCACGATCGATCGAGGGATGGTGGCCGCACACGGCAGCCACGACCGAGCAGGTGCAACAGCGGTTGACGGCCCCACCGTTCGCCCCTACAGCGAAAACCACTCGGGGCGGGCGACGACGCGGGGTGGCCAAGATACTGCGCTGGCTGTCGTCGTTCCCAGGTGAGACCTGGCAGGAGCGTTGGCAGGTCAGCGGCGCCGAGGAGCATCCGGGAGCAGGATGGATCGAGCTGCCGATGGCGTGGCTGGCAGCACACGGCGGAACCACCTCCTACGACTCGACCGATCTGACGTCCGGGCTGCTCATGCTGATCTGCGGAGATGTGCTCCGCCCCGGCATGGGTTGGATGCTTACCCGCACGCACCGATATCTCACGACGATGATGGCGCAGGTCAGGGATCCGAACGGGTTCGCCCGGCTGGCAGAACTGGCCGCCGCTGAACCGGCCAGTTCCCGGGCTGACGCGAAGATCTCGGCGACTCGCATCGCCGTGATCCTTGCCTGCAAAGGCGGGACCATCGCTGACATCGTCGTCGGTGACTGCGCGGAACTGGTCGACACCATGCGCCGAGTCCAGACCCGCGGCGGACAGAAGAAAGTCGACTTCTATCTCCGGTTGCGCGCTATGGGCATCTTCGGCGGACACTCGCCGCACAGCATCCGCGCGTTCGGGTTGGCCGGTGGACGGCTGACGATCGAGCAACTGGTCGACCGCTACCGCATCCAATGCCGACCGATCCGAGACCTGCTCATCGACTACCTGCGTGAACGACAGCCGTCTCTGGACTTCTCCAGCCTCGACACGGTCTCGAGGACGCTGGCCGGCCTGTTCTGGGCCCGCATCGAGGCACTGTCCCCCGGCATCGACACTCTGCAGATCCCGACGGAGGTGATGCGCGATTGGAAAGACGGTCTCGGCACCGTCGAACGCACCACCATCAGCAGCACTGGCGAGCGGATCAAAGTGCCGGTGCCGCGGCTGAGCCTGAAAGACGAACTAATCCGGGTGCGGGCCCTCTACCTCGACATCGCGCACTGGGCTGTCGAGGACCCCGCTCGTTGGGGGCCGTGGGTCGCGCCCTGCCCGATCACCAGCGCCGAAATTCAGAAGGCCAAGGAACGCAACCACCGCAAAGCCCGCATGGACCAGCGTACCCGCGAACGGCTGCCCGTCTTGCCTGCCCTCGTGGCCACCGTCAACGACCGGCGTCTCGCAACGGCTGGGCTCCTGGCTGCAGCACAAGCGGCACAACCCGGAGCGATCATCGACGGAACAGGCGGGAAACTTCGAAACGCCATAGTTCCCAAAGCGATCGGGCGATTCATCTGGGCTGAGGAAGTCACGACTGGTAAACGGCGCAACCTGTCCTATGAAGAAGAGGAAGCGTTCTGGGCGTTCGCGACCATCGAGGTCCTGCGCCTGACCGGCATCCGCTGCGAGGAACTACTCGAACTGTCTCACCACAGCATCACCGAATACCGGCTGCCTAGCACAGGCGAACTCGTCCCGCTGCTGCAGATTGCACCCTCGAAAACCGACACTGAGCGCCTCCTGCTGGTCAGCCCCGAACTGGCCGACATTCTCAGCACCATCGTCCAACGCTTACGCAACCCGGACGGCTCCATCCCGCTGGTCGTCTCCTACGACGTCAGGGAGAGAATCTGGAACCCGCCCATGCCGGTGCTGTTCCAGCGCGGGATCGGCAACGAACGCCGCGCCTTCACCCCAACCGCGATCCGGAAACTGCTCATCAACGCGCTCGCCGCGACCGACCTCACCGACCCCAACGGCGACCCGCTGATCTTCAGCCCTCACGATTTCCGGCGGATCTTCGTCACCGACGCCATCATGAACGGCCTGCCACCGCACATCGCACAGGTCATTTGCGGGCACAAAAGCATCGATACAACCATGGGCTACAAGGCCGTCTACCCTGCGGAAACCATTGAGGCACACCGAGCCTTCATCGCACGGCGCCGGTCGGTTCGGCCCGGCGAAGAATACCGCACGCCGACCAACGAAGAGTGGGATGCGTTCCTGTCTCACTTCGAGAAGCGGAAAGTGTCGGTCGGGACATGCGCGCGGGCATTTTCGACGCCCTGCATTCATGAGCACGCATGCGTCCGATGTTCACTCCTGAGACCGGACCCGGCCCAACGAGCCAGGCTCGAAGAGATCCGCGACAACCTCGAAGCCCGCATCGTCGAGGCCAGACGCGAGGGCTGGCTCGGCGAAATCGAGGGCCTGCAGGTCAGCTACAGCGGCGTCAACGACAAACTCGCCCAGATCGACGCCACGCTCCAGCGAACCACAGCAGGGACCGAACTCGGCATCCCCGGATTCGATGCCACTTTCGGAAGGACTGCTGCCCCATAGAAATTAGCTCAGATGCTCCTCAATCCGGCCGCCGCAGCGTCGGTCAATGGCGATTGATGGTTACGGACTACCCTGCCGGTGATGAGCGCAGACGACTGGTTGACCGATACCCGAATCTCCTACGACACTGTCGCGCTGAGCTATGCCGACCAGGTGCGCGATGCCTTGGCTGGACACCCATACCTCCGTGCAGCTCTGGCATTGTTCGCGGACAGCGTGCGGGCCGCTGGCGGCGGGCTCGTAGCCGATGTCGGGTGCGGTCCCGGACACGTTACCGCCTACTTACACGAGCTGGGTGTTGATGCCTTCGGTGTCGATCTCTCCCCTGGGATGATCGAGGCAGCTCGGCGTGACCACCCTGGACTGCGGTTCGAGGTGGGTTCTATGACGGAGCTGGACTTCCCGGCAGCCTCGATGGCCGGCATGCTGGCTTGGCAGTCGTTGATCCACGTCCCCGACGACGAGGTCCCGGCCGTGCTGAGGCACTTTCATCGAGTACTGCGTCCCGGCGGACCACTGCAATTACTGTTCCACGTCGGCACCGAGTCGCAGTTGAAGACCCAAGGCTATGGCGGTCACCCGATGAATGTCCATGTCCACCGTCGGCAGCCGGACCTCATGACGACCTGGCTGCGTGATGCCGGATTCAAGGTCGAGGCTCACATGCTGCTCGCCCCGGAAGAGAAAGCTTCGCAAGCAATACTTTTCGCACGTCACCAGCCTTACCAGTAGTTCAGAGAAGCAGGCGTGCTCGTGGATACAGGGTGTGCCATAGGGGCGGACGCAGCTGCCGAGCTCGATGCGGCGCCGACCGAAATGCTCTGCGAAATCGGCGAGTTCGGCGGCGGTGGGTGCGCGGTATTCCTCGGTGGGCCGTTCGGCTCGCCTGCGTTGGATGAATTGCTGGTAGCGAGCGAACACTTCGTGGGGATAGATCGCGGTGTAGCTCATGGTGGTATTGAGGTCTTGGTGTCCGAGCAGTTGGGCCGCGATGTGGACGGGCAGGCCGTTGTTGACCGCGTCGGTGGTGAAAAGACGTCGGAAGTCGTGCGGAGTGATCTGCGCGGCGAGTCCGGCGCGTTCGACGGCGTGGCCGAGGTATTCGCGCAGTGTGCCGGAGTTGAAGGTGCGCGGGCGTCCGGCCAGCCGGTATGAAACAGGTAAGGCATCGGCTGGCTCCAGGAGCGTTCGTGCTCGTCGCGGCAGCTGACCAACGCGATCGCGCCATCGTCGCCGGCGACGCGCGCGATGACCTTCGCCAGCACGGAGGCGAGCTCGGGGCCTGCCGGGATGACACGCTCGGTGTCGGTCTTGGACGGCGCGATCTGCAGCAGCGGCACGATGGTGCCGTTGGGTTGACGGTAGGGCTGGATCGAGTGGTGGGGCAGCTCGAGCAGCTCCTCGATGCGGATGCCGGTGTGGCGCAGCACCTCGACCGTCGCCCAGGACCAGAACGCGTCGTGCTCAGCCGATTCCGGGTAGATGGTCGCGCCGTTGTCGGTCTGCAGCCGCGGGCGACTGCTGGAGCCGTAAGCGGTAGATGGCCGCGTGTAGGTGCACACCCGTGGACCTCGAACTGTTCGCCGGGTGCGCTGGCGCGGGCTAGGCGCAGTAATTCTGTTGCGGCGTCGTAATGCTGGCGGACGAGTGTCGGCAACACGGGCGCGAGTTCGCGGATGCGGGCATGGATGCGTGCGGTTTCCGAGCGGCGTTCCCGCGGCAGGACCCGGGCGTCTCGGCGGGTCACTGGTGACGGCGTGGCCCACCGCTGCGGCTCGTCGGTGGCCCAGTGGTTGATGTCGAGGTAGAAGCATCGCACCGCCAGAACTATCTCACCGGGTCTCTTGCGGAGCGTGCCGTCCGGCGACGTCATCAGCCGTTGTTTCCATGCTTCGATCTGGGCTCGGGTCAGGTGGTGGGTGTCGATGCCGGGATGGTGGGCTTCGATATCACCCCAGAACAATCGGCAAAGCCGATGGGCGAGTTGAGTGAACGACGTGTAGTCCATGTCCGGACGCCGCTCGATCAGATATTCGGTTAGCAGCCAACGCATCGACGCGCTGGCGATCTGATACTGGGCGACGATCTCGACCGGCGTGCGCGGCTTTATGGTGAGCAACGCCTGGAACTCGGCGGGCCCGTCACTGAACAGGCCGATTGCCCGACCACAGTGGTAGGCCGTGGCGCAGGAGACCGTGTTGTTCGTGCCTTTGGCCTCGATGACCGCGGCGCGATAGTCCAGCAGATCACCATAGGTCAACTCCGGCAGCGGTTTCCCGGTGCGGATCGACATGCGGCAGAAGTCGATCAATGTGGTGCCGGTCTTTTCGGCCTTGCGGCCCAGGCTGTGGGAGGCCGCCGCGAGTTGGGTGAACAGCTCGGGTGTCGTGCTCCTCGCGCCAAGTTGACCAGAGCCGTTTGGTCCACACGCTCAGCAGGAACGCATAGCTCGGTCGGATCGCGCCGCAACACACCATCGCACTCAGCGCGGCGCTGAACTGGTTGCGCTGGTGGTGATTCGACGCGAAATCGTCGAGCCAGCCGCCTCCGTCGGCGTGCCGGTGGCCAGCCACCGGGCCTGGTCGGTGTCCCCGGGGAACTGATCGACCCAGTCGAACCAGTCGTGCAGCACCGGTGTGTAGTAGTTGACCGGATTCAGGCGGGCCAGGCTCGCGGGCAGCCGGACGGCGAGTATGCCCAGAGATTGATCGAACAGGCGCCTGCGGTGGGCTGGAGTGATCGGGTGCTCGTAGAACGGGTGAGCGGGAACGAGGTGACCGCCCGTGGATCCGGCGGTGGTCTTGACCGCTCTTCCGGGAGCGCGGGCGTGGGTGGCGGTGGAGTCGGTCATGCCAGCCCCGGGAACAGCACAGCCATCGCGGCCGGGTCGTATGAAGGATCGGGAGCTGGCTCGGCCGGTGCCGGGCGAGCGTAGTGCTCGCGCATCTTGCGGACCAGATTATCGATGCGTGCCCGTGCGTGGATTTGGGTGCTTGCGAGGGATCGGTGCCGCATCAATCGTTGGATGTCGGTGATCAGCAGGTTCGGGTCGTCCATGAGCCGCATCGCGTAGGTGTGTCGCAGGTCGTGGAATGTCACGTTCGCACCGAGCCGCTCGTTGGCGCGGTTGAGTACCTGACGCAATGCCCAATACGTCGAAGGACGCGTCGGGCGCCGGATCGTCCACCACAGCCCGGTGACCCCCTCGGAACCTAGATGCTCAGTCTCGGCCAGATAGGTCGCCAACCACAAGAACGCGTCCGGCGGCGCGGGAACCCATTCCAGCTCACGATGGCCTTTGCCTTCGAGCGCGACCAGCTGGCGGCCGATGTCGATGTCCTCCAACCGCATTCGCAACAACTCATCCGCCCGCGGACCCGAGCTCACCGCGATCGACACGATCGCCCGATTCCGATTGCTCGGCAGAGCCGCGAAGAAATCGTCGAACACCGCATCCGGCAACGCCCGGGGTGCTTTGGTGCGGGCGCGCTGCCGATATGGAGCCCGCCCATTCGGCGGCGCCGGCTCGATCGGGCTGCGATGAGACCCCGCCCGATCCATATCGTGACTACGTTGCAGGGGAACAGGATTGACCACCGGACCGAACCCGGTCAGCAGGTGATAGTCATAGAACATCTTCACCGCCGACAGCGAGTGATTGATCGTCGAGGCCGCATAGCCTTCCGGAAACGTCCGCTTACCAGTCACCGGATTCACCGACCCGGCCAGACTGCCGTCGCGGCGACGAGCCCGCCGCTGCCGATTCTTCGCGACCCGCGACCACAACACGAAGTCCCGAACATCATGTCGCGCAGCCTAATTCCGCGTCACCTCCACTGCGGCGAGGAACCGGAACCAACGCAGCAAGCTCAACAAATACGACCGACAGGTGGTCGCGGGGTAGTCGCACGCTACGAGGTGGCGGACGAACTGGCACATATGCTCATCAACGCGGCCATCGACATCAACCAAGCGGGCAGGCTCCAGCGGATCAGCGGTGACTACCACCGAGCCAACCTGCGCCACCACAAGCGAGTGCACATCCCGGCTCTCGGCCAGGGTCCAACGATCAACAGACACGAGCGGACAACCTGCCACACCCGGCCGGGAGCCGAATTGCTCGGCCCCCGACATAATTCATCCGACCAAGGTCAGTTAGTGCAGTCAACAGAACCCGTGACTGTGATTACAGTGTCTCCAGACACGTTGTGCTCCTTTATATTTAGACCGTGTCTCGCATAGATGTGATTTGACTCCAGTGCGTCGGCTCTGGTTGTGCTGCATGATGTTCGATCGAGGTGGACGCGCTGTCGAAACATCTTGTACCGGACGAGCGTTGGGAACTGATGGAGCGGTTCCTGCCGGAGTTTGCTTCGCGTACCCAGGGAGGAGGCCGGGCGCCGGTGAACCAGCGGGCGGTGCTCACGGCGGTGGTGTACGTGCTGACCAGTGGATGTGCGTGGCGGATGTTGCCGCCGCCGTTCGGCATCACGGTACCGACGGCGCATAGACGGTTCACCGTATGGACCAAGGCCCTGAGTATGGCGACGACTACACCGTGCCGTGCTCGACGAGCTCGGCAGCCAGGGCTTGATCGACTGGTCGCGGGCGGTGATCGACGCAGCAAGTGGCAGGGCGAAAAATAGGGGGCGATATGACCGGGCCGAGCCCGGTGGATCGCGGCAAACCCGGCTCCAAGCTGCACGTGTTGCCGGACCGGGCGGGAATCCCTCTGGCCGTGGGCATTTCGTCCGCCAGCACCAACGATGGCGAGGAGCTGCGCCCGCTCGTGCGGGCAATCCGGAGAGTCCGGATGACCCCGACCCTGCGCTGGAGCCAGGAGCGGATCGCGTCAGCTCCGGACGTGGATCAGGGGCGTCTAGTGCGAAGGGACTGCACGGAGGCCTTGACCATCTCCATCTGCTCGAGCTTCAGCTCGAGGCTGGACCTGCCGTCGCGCGGGACCGTGCAGTTTGCATGATGGAGCATGACCGAGGCGAATTCCGGCCGCTGCGGCATCAATTCCTGATTGCTGAATGCCCAGATCTCGCGAGGGAAGACGTCCCAGGACAACCCCTCTCGGGGGCTGGCGTGCAGCAGCGTGTTCATCACCATCTGTTCGTCAAGGTGCTCCGCAGAATCGGCGGATTCGACGAGTGCGTCATACACCTCACTCCAGAGCTCGAGCACTCCGGGCCCCGGCCTCATGGCGATAAACCCAGTGTTCACCCGCCGCGCCCCACCCCACTCGCTCTGAAACACGATGTCATGCTCGCGCATGGCGCTCCGGACGGTCTCGTCGCATGGAGCAAAGAACTGGATATCCACGTCGCTCAAGATGAAGAGGTCTGTCTCGCGGGGCAGTATCTCGCGCACGAGGCCTTCGATTTTGTGCCGGATCAGAGCCTTGAATTCGGTTGTTCCAAAGTTCCCGCCCTCCCTACCAAGCTCGGGCAGAATGTGCGGAACCACCCGCCAGGGGTCTTGCAGGCTCTTGATGAAGTAGTTCTCAAAGAGGATCTTGTGATAATCGTTGACGAACACGTGGACATTGATGGCGGCATCGTGGGTCCTCATTCGCATTCCTTCCTGGTCGGGCGCGACAGGTTACTTCGAGTTGTATCCGGCGACGCCCATGAACGCCCACGGATCGCCGTAACCGCGAGGAAGGGAAGCGTACCATCGCCATCGGCACAAAACGCAGCGAAAGCTCTTCCACCAGCGGTATTAATCCCACTGCTCGGGCCTATTCGGGAACTCGTGGAGATGATTCGTGCCAACCGCGAGAGCAGCGACGCAAATGCGGAGTCGACTCTGCTACAGCTGTGGGATCGGGCGATGCAGGATCCGGACGCCCTAACCCAGATATTTCGTGCGGCTGAGATGCTGGCCTGATCGGGTTCGGGTTGGTGTTTTGCGGCCGTTCCGGCCGCAAAATGGTGTGACGGTGTGGCCCGTTCAGCGGGTTGGCTGCCGGGTTCCAGGGGCCCGGGAGTGGTTGCCCTTTCGGTCTTCGGGGTGGGTTTACGCTGGTCAGCCTGGTTGCAGGCGGGCCAGGGCGGTGAGGATCAGGTCGGTGTGAGGCCAGTGGGCGGAGAATCGGAGGTAGGTTCTGCGGGCGTGGCGTGCGATGCGGGCCGCGGCGGAGAACAGGCGCATGCGCAGCCGTTTGGGTTCCCAGCGGCGCGCTTCGTGATCAGCAAGCGCGAGCATCTGCATACAGGCGGTGAGTTCTGTTGCCAGGCAGACGATCTCGATCCAGATCCGATTCTGGTCGAAGCCTTGCAGCGGCAGGTTGGTCAGCCCGGTGTCCTTCGCGGTGCGGATGCGGTCTTCACAGCGGGCGCGGCGGCGGTGGCGCAGCTCCAGGTCCGGGAGCTGACCGGTGCGGGCGTTGGTGGCGAACGCGGTCAACCGCAGACCGTCGCGGTCGGTGGACCGCAGTTGCGCGCCGGGGTGCAACAGGCGATTACGGCGTCCTGTGGGCGTGCGTCTTTCGTCGGATATCGAGGAACGCTCAGACTACGGTCGGCGGCCGTTCAAGGCGCGGGTGCGGTGGACCGAACCGGGTACGAAGAAGCGGCCTTCGGTGTCGATGCCGTTCGAGACCCGTGAGGAAGCCGAAGCGTGGATAGCGCGTCTGGAACGCAAAGCCGCGCAGGGGATCGACCCGAAGACTGCGACGATGCGGTTGGTCGAGTACGGCGATGCGAATATGGACTTGGCGCTGCGCGGCTTGGAGAAGAAGACCACCGATCCCTATATGGCGGGTTGGCGCAAACGGGTGGTGCCGACGCTGGGGCATCTGCCGGTGGCGATGTTGACCAATGGCGCAGTGGACCGAGCGGTGGTCGGCTGGATCAGCGACGGTGCCGGGAAATCGACGGTCAAGAACAGTCTCGCGGTCTTGGTTCGGGTGATGGAACAAGCTGTGCGCGAGGATATTCGGCAATCGAACCCGGCTCGGGTGCGTGGCTGGCAGAAGCTGTATCAGCAGATCGAAGACGAACTCGACGACCCGCGATCGCTGGCACTGTCCGACTGGTCGGCGTTGGTCACCCTCGCCGATGCCCTGGTGAAACGTTCGGCGGATCGCTATCAGGGCTGGGGCGATGTGGTGATCTTCGCCGCGTGCACAGCCTCGCGCATCGGCGAGGTATCCGGCTGCCGGGTCGGTGACATCGACACCAAGACATGGACGTGGGAAGTACGTTGGCAGACAACACCCTCACCGGGCGGTATGGCCGATAAGGGCACCAAGGGCAACGGGCTCGGTACGTGCCGCTGATCGAAGAAGTTCGGCAACTGGTCACACAGCGCCTCGACATCGTCGGCCGCGACAACCCGGGCGCGCGATTGTTTCGGGGTCCGCGTGGCGGACGGATCGCTACGGGTGTGTTGCGCGATGCGACCCACTGGGACGAGGTCGTCACGAAGCTCGGTTACGAGCACCTGCGGCGGCACGATCTCCGGCATACCGGACTCACCTGGATGGCCGATGCCGGGGTGAGCCTGCACGTGCTTCAGAAGATCGCCGGGCACGCCGATAGCCGAACCACGGAGCGGTACCTGCACCCGGACCGCCGGGAGATCACCGGGGCTGGTGACAAGCTCTCTGAGCACTTGCGGTCCCGTTCTGGTCCCGCTCTGCGTGTAGTCGGATGATGAAGAAAGCCCCTCCGGTGCTGGTCGGAGGGGCTTTCTTGATGGTCGGGCTGACAGGATTTGAACCTGCGACCACTTGACCCCCAGTCAAGTGCGCTACCAAACTGCGCCACAGCCCGATTGCGTCCGTCGTGCGGGCGCTCGAAGAGATTACCGCACGATCCTGCGAGGGAGCTAATCGCCTAGTCAGGGCGTGGTGGGGAGGGGTGAGCGGCGAGGGCGCCCGGTCGCGGATGCAGTGCGGGAGAGGCGAATCGTGGTGAACGTCCTCTCGCCGAGTATGCGGGGCCGGGCGCGGCGCCGAGTTCGGGCGTGCGGGCAGGTCCGCCGAGCTTCTACGCCCGGTATACCCGGGCATGCGGCGTTCGGATGACTTAGCATCATCGGTCTCCGGATTCCGTCCTCGGCTACTCCTGTGGGTCACGAGGAACACGGCGTCGTGGATCGGGGCACACCGGGTGGGTCAGCGACGGAACAGTCCTACGAGGGTGCCGGTTGCTAGAACATGGTTGGAGAGCACGTTGCGGACCTCGTCGCCCGTCGCTGCCTCGCGGCATCCCAGTCGTCGGTCGATCGCGTAGAGCCGGAAGAAGTATCTGTGCGGGTCGTCCCCGACCGGTGGGCGCGGGCCGCTCCACCCAACCTCGCCGAAGTCGTTTCGGCTGGCGACAGCTCCCGGGGGTGTTGCGTCCGCGCTGACTCCGGTCGCGGTCGGCGCCATGCCCGTGAGTACCCAGTGGGTGAACAGCCCGGTCGGGGCGTCCGGGTCCTCGCAGAGCAGGACGATTTCCTCGGTGCCACTGGGGATTCCGCTCCAGTCGAGCGGTGGAGCGATATTCTCGCCGTCGTAGGAGTGACGCTTCGGGATGAGGGTGCGGTCGCTGAAGGCGGTGCTGTGCAGTTCGATCGGACTTCCGGATTTCGCGGTGGGCGATTCGCCGGGCGCAGGGTCGCCCCGGCTGGGGTCATGGGTGCCCGCGGCGCGCTCGGGGTCGCCCGCCGCGGACGGCGGGTGTCGCTGCTGTAGGTCTTCGTTCCCGCCTCGGTGGGCGGGCTGATCGGGCACCCCAGTGTCGTCGTCCTCCGTGCGCAGGCGGGTTCGGCGCACGTCGTCGCGGTGGCTGCCAGGATCTGGCATGATTGCTCCTGTCGATCGCGGTGTGGACATTTCCTTTCGCCGCTCCGAGGGGTGGGATTCGGCGGCTGTCCCGGTCACCTGACGGAGCGTCGTCTTCGAGCATTGCCGCGCGGGCTGCGGCCAAACCAGCGGGTTCCGCCGCGTCTGCAGGTTGGTCAGCGCGGGAGCCCGAGCGGCCGCAGCTACTGACCGGACTGGTGGCGTCGTCCGACACGATCGGCGAACTCGACAAGTGTGAATGTCGGGATCGATCCGGCTGGTCGCCTTGCCGCCGTGGAAGCCAGGCCCCGCAGTTGGTCGCGCCGAGCTCGGAGGCTATTTCGCCAGGTTTGTAGATCCGTCGGGACTTTCTGGCCTGCGGTGACCGAGATGACTGCGCGACGACGTCGAAGAGTCGCGACTTGCTGTCCGGATTCGGCCGCCGTCATCTGCCGCGTCCATCGGAGGCCGCTTGCGGAACTGGCAGACCGGCTCTCCGGACTCCCCACCGATCGGCGGACCCAATGTTCTAGCCGTGGAACTCGGCCGTCGCAACGGTCCAGGCGCGGGCTTGGTCGCTGAGGGTGAAGCCGAGTCCTGGACGGTTGGACACGTGCATGCGTCCGTCGCGGGTCTCGAGGTGTTCGTCGAACAGCGGGTCGAGCCAGTCGAAGTGCTCGACCCATGCTTCGAGCGGGTAGGCGGCGGCCAGGTGCAGATGGATTTCCATCGCGAAGTGCGGAGCGAGCTGGAGGTGGTTGTGCTTGGCGAGTGCCGCGAGCTCGATGAACTGGGTGAACCCGCCGATGCGGGGTGCGTCGGGCTGGATGATGTCGACCGAGCCCGCCTCGATCAGCCGGACATGCTCGCCGACGCTGGCCAGCATCTCCCCGGTCGCGATCGAGGTGTCGAGGCTGCGGGCGAGTTGGGCGTGTCCTTCGGCGTCGTAGGCGTCGAGGGGTTCTTCGATCCAGACGAGGTTGAACTCCTCGAAGATCCGGCCCATCCGCTGTGCGGTGGGGCGATCCCATTGCTGGTTGGCGTCGATCATCAGTGGCACGTTGTCACCGAGATGCTCGCGAACCGCGGTCACTCTGGCGATGTCGAGTTTCCAGTCGGGCTGACCGACTTTGAGTTTGATGCCGCCGATGCCCTCTGCGAGCGAACGTGCGGCGTTTTCGATGACCTGTTCGATCGGGGTGTGCAGAAATCCGCCGGAGGTGTTGTAGGTCTTGACCGAGTCGCGGTGGGAGCCGAGCAATTTCGCCATCGGCAGACCGGCACGCTTGGCTTTGAGATCCCAGAGTGCGATATCCATGGCGGCGATGGCTTGTGTGGCGACCCCGCTGCGGCCCACCGAGGCGCCTGCCCACTGGAGTTTGGTCCAGATTTTGCCGATATCGCTGGGATCCTCGCCGATCAGGACGGGCGCGATCTCGTTGGCGTGGGCGAACTGTGCGGGCCCACCGGCGCGTTTGGAGTAGCTGAATCCGATGCCTTCGTGGCCGCCGTCGGTGTGGATCTCGGCGAAAAGGAACACCACCTCGGTCATCGGTTTCTGGCGGCCGGCAAGCACTTTCGCATCGCTGATCGGGTTCGAGAGCGGGAGCACGATCGAGGACAGCTTCACATGGGCGATCCGGTCGATCGTTGCCGCGCCCGCCGCCACTGCCTTCAGTGCTGCGTCGGGTGCCGACAGCGCGCTGGTCGGCTTTGTCGAGAGGGTCGAGGAGGGCATGGTGTGCTCCTGGTTGGTCGGCGTCGATGCCGCGCGATGGCACGAGGGCGCTTGCGGGGGCATGAGACTAGTCGGTTCTGCGCAGCGAGCCGTCGACTCGGCGCCAGATTCCGAGAGGGTTGTCGGTGCGGAGCTCGACGGGCAGCAGTTCTTCGGGAACGTTCTGGTAGGCGACCGGCCGAAGGAAGCGTTCGATGGCGCGACTTCCCACCGAGGTGGTCGCCGGCGCCGATGTGGCGGGGAACGGGCCGCCGTGGATCACCGCATGGCCGACCTCTACGCCGGTCGGCCAACCGTTGAACAGCACTCGGCCCGCGAGCAATTCGAGCTTGTCGACGAGCGGCCGCGCCACCGGGTAGTCGGACGGTGCGGCGTGCACGGTCGCGGTCAACTGACCTTCCAAGTGATCGACTATCCGCGAGAGCAGCGCCGCGTCATCGACTCGCACAATCACCGAAGCCGGTCCGAACATTTCGTCCTGCAAGCCCTGATCGTCCAGGAAGCGGTCGGCGGTCGTGACGAACAGTTGCGCGATGCCTCGGTAGGCAAGGGAATCGTCGTCTGAGCCGCGGGCAGCAATGGTGACATTGGTGTCGTCGGTTCGGCGATCGACGCCCTTCGCGAATGACGCAGCGAGGCCGGGGGAGAGCATCGTAGCGGCCGCGGTAGCGGTAACGGCGTCGGTGGCGGCGCGGATGAAGTCGTCCGCACCCGGGCCGTCGACGAGGAACAGCAGTCCCGGACTGGTGCACAGCTGCCCGACGCCGGTGTTCATCGATGCGATGTACGCCACGCCGAGTTCGCTGCCATGCTCGGCGAGCGATCCCGGCAGCACGAAGACCGGATTGATGCTCGACATCTCCGCATAGACCGGGATCGGAACCGGCCGGGCTGCCGCGGCCGACAGCAACGCGAGCCCACCTTGCCGGGAACCGGTGAAGCCGACGGCACGAACCCGCGGGTCGGTGACCAGGGCGGTGCCGACTTCGTTTCCGGGCCCATGGATCAGGGAGAATGTTCCTTCAGGAAGCCCGTGGGTGCGGACAGCGTTGCGGACTGCGCGGCCGACCAGCTCGGAAGTGCCCGGGTGGGCAGGGTGTGCTTTGACGATCACCGGTGCTCCGGCGGCCAGAGCAGAGGCTGTGTCGCCGCCGGCGACGGAGAACGCGAGTGGAAAATTACTGGCCGCGAACACGGCGACCGGTCCGAGCGGAACTTCGCGTTGACGCAGGTCGGGCTTCGGCACGGGCGTGCGGCCGGGGTCGGCGGTGTCCAGGCGTGCACGGATCCAACCACCCTCGCGCACCACATCGGCAAACATCCGCAATTGTCCTGTAGTGCGGGCGGTTTCACCCTGGACGCGGCCGATTGGAATCCCGGTTTCGGCGTGTACCCGCTCGGTCAATACCGAACCGAGTGCTTCGATTTCCTCGGCGATGGAGTCGAGAAACGCGGCTCGCCGGTCGAGGTCGGTGTGCCGGTAGGTGGCGAACGCCTCCCATGCGAGCGCGGCGGCGCGGTCGACGTCGGCGGCGGTGGCCTGATGGTAGACGGGCTCGAGGGTGGCTCCCTGTGTCGGATCGGTCGCTTGAAACGCTGCGCCGGTGGCGATGACGTCGTCGCCGCCGATGAGATTGGCGCCGGTGATCTCGACGGTCGGTGTGATGGTCATTCAGCTCACCTTCTTCACGAGATCGGCCAGTTCGGCGAGTTCGACATCCTCGAGGTCGGTCAAGGGGGACCGGACCGGGCCGGCATCGCGGCCGATGACTTTCATACCGCCTTTGATGATGCTGACCGCGTAGCCCTCCTTGGGACCGACTGCTACCAGCGCTGTATCCGGACTGATCCGTCATTGCCGCGTGCTGCGGATAGACCTGTGCGGCAACCAGCTGATCAATTCCTATTCGGTATCGTATGATCCGAAATCGGGCTTGGACTCGCATATATGGGCGTGCGTACAGTCGCTTTTGTTCGCCGTTGTGACTTGAACCACTGCACGCGCGGCACCAAATGCTTCAAGGAGACCAGTCCATGACTACCGCCCCGACGGTCGCCACACCGACCAGCGCCTCGATCGTGAAGACAGGCAAAGTTCGATACACGATCCTTGCGATGATCTTCGCGGTTACCGTGATCAACTACGCCGACCGTGCCACCATCTCGATTGCCGGCGACGCCATTCAGTCCGAGTTCGGAATCAGCTCCATCGCACTCGGTTACGTTTTCTCGGCCTTCGGCTGGTCATACCTGATCGGGCAGATCCCGGGTGGCTGGCTGCTGGATCGCTACGGCTCCAAGAAGGTCTACGGCTACGCAGTTCTCACGTGGTCGACCTTCACATTCTTGCAAGGCTTTCTCGGCAACTTCTCGATGGGCACGGCCATCGGGCTGCTCTTCTTCCTGCGGTTCATGGTCGGTCTCACCGAAGCGCCCGCGTTTCCCGGTAATGCTCGCGTCGTCGCTGCGTGGTTTCCCGCCGAGGAGCGCGGCTTCGCCTCTTCGGTGTTCAACTCCGCTCAGTACTTCTCGACCATCGTCTTCGCACCACTCATGGGTTGGCTGGTCACAGC
Source organism: Nocardia sp. NBC_01730 (assembly GCF_035920445.1). Lineage (NCBI taxonomy): Bacteria > Bacillati > Actinomycetota > Actinomycetes > Mycobacteriales > Nocardiaceae > Nocardia > Nocardia sp. NBC_01730. Next base: position 106,857 of record NZ_CP109162.1, read on the forward strand.
CCTTGGTTGGGAACACGTGTTCACCGTGATCGGCGGGATCGGCATCCTGTTCGCGTTGATCTGGACCAAGGTCGTCTACAGCCCCAAACAGCACCCCCGCCTGTCCGAAGAAGAACTCGCCTATATCGAGGACGGCGGCGCTCTGGTCGACATGGACCAGCCCGATGCCGCGCCTCAGGCGGGTGGTGGCGACCAACTGCGCTACATGACGCTGCTGCTGTCCAACCGCATGCTCCTCGGTGTCTTCTTCGGGCAGTTCTTCATCACCACCATTACCTGGTTCTTCCTGACTTGGTTTCCGGTATATCTCGTCCAGGAACGCGGAATGTCCATTCTCAAAGCGGGTTTCATCGCGGTGCTTCCCGCCATCTGCGCGTTCGTCGGCGGCCTCGGTGGCGGCGTGGTCTCCGATTTTCTGCTGCGCCGCGGAGTGTCGCTGACCGCGGCCCGCAAGATCCCGATAATCGTCGGACTGCTGCTCGCCAGCTCGATCATTCTCTGCAACTACGTCGACGCTTCCTGGGTGGTCGTCGCGCTGATGTCACTCTCTTTCTTCGGCAAGGGATTCGGCGCTCTCGGATGGGCAGTCATGTCCGATGCCGTGCCCAAGGAAATATCCGGCCTCGGCGGCGGTGTCTTCAACACGTTCGGCGCCGTCGCGGCAATTACCACACCGATCATCATCGGTTACCTCGTCGACTCCACCGGTTCCTACGACTGGGCGCTCGTCTTCGTCGGAGGGTGCGCATTGGCGTCGGTGGTCTCCTACGTGTTCGTCGTCGGGCCCGTCAAACGCCTGCACCTGGCGGAAATGGAAGCCGAAGCCGGGCTTCGGCCGACCGGATAGCAGAACCGACAACCGAACAATCCGGTGCCCCGGCGCTCGCGCAGCGAACGTCGGGGCACCTGCCTGTGGGACCGGCAACACCGCCTACGCACTCGACGCCGGGCAACGCCCGGCTGTGGCTGCCTGCATTGGCAGTCGTGGACGTCATGCTGGTCCGCTGACCGTGTCGATCGCACACCAAGGGTGGGGCCGTGCTCGATGCGGGAGTCGTTCCTGCACGATCGCGTCGAGGGTGTCCTGCACGAGGATCTCGAACCGGCACTGAGCCGATCGATAACCGTCTGACCGACCTGTACCAGCCGAGGAGCCGAACATGTTCAGCACAGCCGTCATCTGCCCGACGACGATCCAGGGATGGCTCGTGGGCCGAGTCGCCGACTACACCGAACGTGCACCGCACCAGGTGGATCCGGCGGTACCGCTCGCCGAGCTCGGCCTCGACTCCGTGTCGGCGGTGAACCTGTGCGGCGAGATCGAGGACCGGTGGTCGCTCGACATCGATCCGACGCAGGTCTTCGATTACCCCACCATCGTCGATATCGCCGGCTACCTCGCCGCCGAGTCCGCCCTCGCCGCCTGACCGATATCGCCATCGTCGGCTTGGACTGCCGATTTCCGCAGGCAACCGATCCAGCTGCGCTGTGGCAGCTGCTGATCGACGGACGAGACGTCATTTCGGAGGTTCCGGCGAATCGCTGGAACGCCGACGATTTCCACGACCCGGCCGGTGCACCCGGCACGATCAACACCCGCAGCGGCGGGTTCATCGACGATGCGGATGCGTTCGACGCCGAGCTCTTCGGTATCACCCCGCGCGAGGCGGAGGCGATGGATCCGCAACAGCGGATGCTGCTGCAAACCACCTGGCGTGCCTTCGAGGACGCCACGCTCGACCCGCGCGCCTAGTCCGGTTCGCGGACCGGAGTTTTCGTCGGCGTGATGGCCAATGAATGGGCCAACCTGCAGATGAGCGACTATGCCGCGATCACACCGCAGCACGGCTCGGGCAACGGATACTTCATGACCGCCAACCGGCTGTCCTACCAGTTCGACCTGAAGGGCCCGAGCATGGCGGTCGACACCGCCTGCTCGTCCTCGCTGGTCGCGATCCACCTCGCCTGTGCCGCACTGGCTTCCGGCGAGTGCGACCAAGCCGTCGCCGGTGGTGTGAACCTCGTGCTGCCCCGGCTGTCGGCGTGTTCTACACCCGGGCCGGTCTCTCCGCGCCGGATGCCCGGTGCAAACCGTTCAGCGGCAACGCCGACGGAATCGTCCGCGGCGAGGGTGTCGCCGTGATCGTGCTGCGGCGCCTGGCCGACGCGCAGGCCGCGGGCCTGCCGATCTACGCGGTGATCAAGGGCAGCGCGGTCAACTCCGATGGGCGGAGCAACGGCATCACCGCACCGAACCGGTGGGCGCAGCAGCAGGTGATCGGGGAGGCGTGCGAGCGGGCTGGGGTACGGCCCGAGGACGTCGACTCTGGCCGAGATTGCCCTTGATGGAACCGATTCCACAGGGGCGCACACGGTTGTTCGCGTGCAGCCGGCCGAGCGCCTTGACCTCGATCATGTCGCCGAGCACCGTTCCGGTGCCGTGCGCCTCGATGACCCGCGGCCGCGGATGCCGTGGCACCGGAATGGCACGGGCGTTGGACTCGGCGAGCCCATCGTTCCGGCGCGCCCTCGGGAGGGTCGACCACACCATGACGGCCCACCTCGGCCGCTCGGTGCGCGACCTGCTGCGCGACGGAAGTATCGACATCGATCGCACCGAACTCGCGCAACCCGCGATCTTCGCGATGGAGTACGCGCTCGCCGAGGCACTCGCCGAGGCGGGTGTCCGACCCGCATGGCTGATCGGTCACAGCATCGGCGAATTCGCGGCGCAGTAGCGCACCATGCAGCGCGGGCAGCCATCAGCTGCCCGCCCGGTGGCCCATCGTGCTCGCGGCTGTCGGTTCGGTGCGCGGTGTCTCACTCGGGTGGTTCCGGCGTGCGTGCATCCTGGGGCACCGAGGCGCCCGCGATGTCGGCGAAGATCCCGAGTCCTTCCTCGTAACGGTCGGAAGGCGGCTTCGGCTGCGAAGGCTCGATCGGAGTGTCGGGCTCTTCCTCAGCGAGACGCTCGTCGAGTGGCCGCGGATGTCCTTCCTCCCAGGGGGTCATGCCGTACTTCGTTGCCCCGGACCAGTGTTCGGGCGGATCCATTCCTCGCTCGAGTGGGTCCTCGCACAGTCGGTCTTCGTCGAGGTCCTCGGCGCTGCTGAGCGCCGCCGGGTCGGTCTCGACGGAGTCGGGGGGCCCGGTGTCCTGGGGTGGGTCGTAGGTGTCATGCGGTTCGCTCATTGCTGCGTCCCTCTCGTATAGACGATTTCCGATTGCGCGGCACCAGCGCGAATTGCTTGTCCGCGGGGCAAGCAGCTGAGATCGCGAGTGCCGAAAACCCGTACGGCGTATGCCGCCTACCCGTAGGCAGTTGCTCGAAACCAATCACGGGAAGGAGCCGACGGCGGATTCCACTCTCAGCAGGAACGATGGCGCCGAGCTGCAGAAACGCCCCGGCACCGTTCTTGGTCGCCCCGAGTCTTCGGGTTTCGGCCACTACCGGTCGGGTACCGCGGGTGCATTGGCAAGCTGGTCGGCAGCGAGGAGGTCCTTGATGAGCGAGTCCGCGGCCTGGAAGCGACAGTCCCCACATCGGCCCTGCCCCGGGGAGACCTACGACGACATCGAGCCGTGGTTCGAGAAGCTGTCTACCCTCGAAGCCGATGATTCGCACCGGCGACTGGTGCGCGATGACATCATCGGGATGTGCTTGCCGCTGGCCGACCATATCGCGCATCGATTCAGTGGCCGCGGCGAGCCGGTGGATGACCTGCTTCAGAGCGCGCGGCTCGGGTTGGTGCACGCGGTGGACCGCTTCGACGTCTCCTTGGGTGCGCCATTCCTGGGCTTCGCGATTCCGACGATCATGGGCGAGGTCCGTCGCCATTTTCGAGACCACACGTGGGCGGTCCAGGTGCCGCGGCGCGCGAAAGAGGTACAAGCGCTGATCGGCCCGGCCACCGAAATGCTGTCGCATCGGCTCGGACATGTGCCCACCGCTCGTGAGATCGCTGCCGAGCTCGACCTCGATCTGGACGAAGTCACCCGAGCGTTCATCGCTCGCAACGCTTACCAGGCGAACTCATTCGATGCGGTGTTCGGCGACGAGGAGGACGACACGCCACCGTCGGTCCTCGACCGCCTCGGCGCCGACGAACCGTGCTATCGGCTGATGGAAGACGCCATGGCGGTGCGTCCGTTGATCGCGGCGCTGCCCGACCGTGAACGCCGAGTGCTGATCTGGCGGTTCTTCGAGTCCAAGACCCAGTCCCAGATCGCGGAGTTACTGGGGGTATCGCAGATGCAGATTTCCCGTATCTTGTCTCGGACGCTGGCCATGCTGCGTCAGCAAGTCTCGGCCGAACCCGCGCGAAGGCCCACCGCAGTTGCCTGACGGCACCACCTGGGCCGAGCGGGAGTTCCCGCTCGGCCCCACACTCACGCAGTACCCGGGCCCGAACCGCTGAACCAGTCCCTCGGGACCGCCGGCAGCTACATATCCCTTGCCAGCCCGGGTTCGAGCCGATAGTCCCGTTCGAGTTCCTGCAGCAAGATCGCGCGGCGACGTCCTCCGCCACGGGGCTCGATCTCCGCGTAGGGGACTGGGCCGCGCCGGATCGCCGCGACTTGAATTGCCACGTCGTTGTTGTCGAGTCGGATGAGCTTCGCACCGCGGGTAATCATCATGGTGTGGAACCTCTCCACTGGTAGGGGTGTTCCCCGGCGCGACTACCCGGTCCAGTTGGCGTCAAACCGGATTGAAAAGGCCTACGCCCGGGTGTCCAGCCTGTTTGTGTTTCGGCGCGATGAAACGGGTCATTCCGCACCCGGGAACCGGATTACCGACTTCCATGCCCCGCCACTGGTTCGTTGCTTTCATGTGCGGTCAGCAGCAGGTGGTCGAGTCGTGTCCGAAGTCCTATCTCGTCACGGGCGACTGTGGGTAACCCGGTGATCACCCGGACGGCGAGTGTTCGCAGTTTGGTGTTGGTGTCTTGGGAGCGCCATTTGAGTACCCGGAACGCCTGCTCGGCGTTGATGCCATAGGCCAGCATGAGTGCTCCCTTGGCCTGCTCGATCACGTCCCGGGCTTCGACCAACTGCGGCAAGGTGTCGTCGAGAGTTTCCCGGCGACATTCGGCGAGCGTGTCGGTCAGATCGACGTAGTAGCCCCACGTGCCGATGACGTCACCGTTGTCGTCGGTCATCCGATCGGAGACCACCATAACCTCATGCACGCGACCACCGGTGTCGATGATGCGGTGGCGGCTGGAGAACGGACCGCCGTCTTCGACCGAGGTGATCATCGCCTCCAACCGATCGCGATCCTCGGGATGCTTGTGCGAAAGCAGCAGCTCGGTGGTGGGCTCGACCGCATCGGGCTCATAACCGTGCAGACGCGCGACCTCCGCGGACCACTCCCAGCGCTTGGTCGCGAACCAGAAGCGGAAGCTGCCGATCTCCTGCGGACTACCTACGCCGATCGCACGCTCGAGTTCCACTACTTCGTCTGTCGAGAGATCGCCGTCGTTCGTCATGATCCCGAGTATTCACCCGTCGGACCGTACGGTTTGTCGCAATGCGATTCTTTTCGATCCCTTCCTGAGCTACCCGTGGTAGACCCGACCGACCACCCAGGACAACCATCCGGCCTCGGGCCGGCGGCGTGCGAACATCGCATGACCGGCTTTTCGCCGACTACGGCGGAAGCCACTCAGGCGCCTCGGAGGCGAATATCGGCATTAAAAATGGCGGCCTTTTCCGCGAGCGCCCGATCGCCTGAGTCGTCCCGCGTAGTGTCTGCCAGCTCTTCGCGGGTCACGATGATGAGGCCGCCCCCATCATCTGCGCCAGGGGCGATGGAGACGTGTCCCTCGACAAGGACGAGGCGGGCGGTAGGCCCGGCGCCGAGCAGCCGGCGAAGATCGTCGGTGGTGACTTGGGTGTGCTGTTCCATCTTGCGCCCTCCATGGGTCGGCTACCTGGTTATCGATTCCTACCCGTTGCGTGCATGGGACTGATTGCCCTGCGTAGTGGACGAGAAACGCCCGCTTTCCTCGTTGCGGGGTGTCTGGCTGCGCCCGGGCGCGCAGGCCGCGGCGGGGGGAAGACGCTGTCGGTGCGGGTGAGGAGGTGCGTCACCGGGAAGTCATTTACCGACCGATATGTTTGTTCTGCCTTTCCGGTGGTACCCGCCGTACATATCGGGCCGACAGCGCGGTCGTACCGCCCGGAACCGCGAGAACCCGCGCTGCTCGACGAGACGCCGAAATTCGGTGGCGACACGTCGCGAACGGCCGACACCCAGGAACACGAGGGTCCTCCGCGGCATCTGCTCCACCGCAGAGGAACGGCATCATGATCGAGAACCCGAGTGTGCGTACCGCCGATCAGGAACGAGATCCCGTGGTCTGGCCCGACCCGAGCCCGCTCAGCCCATGGTGGGCCGACGTCATGGCCCATCGGTCCGCCTCGGACCCGAACATCGACTGCCGACCTGATCCAGAACTGACCACTGGTCATGGCGCGGATCCGCACCGCCGGTCGGCCCGATCACGGCCTCCGACGCCGCAAGGAGTTGGCTGAGTCGCAGGTGAATGAGTGGCGCATGCTTGCGGCGCCTCGTCTTCAACGTGGCTTGCGCTTCGTACGGGGTCGTCGCTCCGCTGGTGCGTTCGCCGGGTCTGTCGAACATCGGTCCTCGCGGCGCAGGGTCGCATTCCAAGTTCCGCAGTCCGACTGCCTCTCCTACCCGCGAGCTCTCCTACCCGCGAGCGTGGGCGTGGGCGCGACTGCCCTCGCCGCACTCGATGAATTCTCGGCACGAGGAACCGCAAACAGCTGGTGCGAAGACCGCCGAGATGCAACGCTGAAGCGGTGACACAACCTCCGGATACCCAGGCAGTTCGGCCTGACCCGTCGGCCGACAAGCTGGACGCGGCCGTCTTCAAGGTGGCGGGCGTAGTCGTGCTCGGCGCGATCATGTCCATCCTCGACATCACCGTCGTCAGCGTCGCGATCCCCACCTTCCAGCGCGAGTTCGACACGAGCTACGCCATCGCGGCGTGGACGATGACGGGCTACACGCTGGCGCTGGCCAGCGTGATCCCGCTGACCGGCTGGGCCGCCGACCGTTTCGGCACCAAACGCCTGTACATCATGGCGTTGACCTTCTTCGTGCTCGGCTCGGTGCTGTGCAGCACGGCGTGGAACATCGAGTCGCTCATCGCGTTTCGCGTGATACAGGGCATCGGCGGCGGCATGCTCATGCCGCTCGGCATGACCATCATGACGCACGCGGCGGGCCCGCAACGGGTTGGCCGGGTGATGGCGGTGCTTGGTGTTCCGATGCTGCTCGGCCCGATCGGCGGTCCCATCCTGGGCGGCTGGCTGATCGAGAACTTCAGTTGGCACTGGATCTTCCTGATCAACGTGCCGATCGGCGCGGTCGCGCTGGTGCTCGCGGTCATCGTGTTCCCCGCCGACAAGCCAGAGCCGTCGGAATCGTTCGACTTCCTCGGAATGCTGCTGGCCTCACCCGGCCTCGCACTGTTCCTGTTCGGTGTCTCCTCCATCCCGGGCGAGGGGACGGTTGCGGCGGCGAAGGTACTGATTCCCGCGATTATCGGCGCACTGCTCATGATCGCGTTCGTGTTCCACGCGCTGCGCACCGAGCATCCGCTGATCGATCTGCACCTGTTCCGCAACCGCGCACTGACCTTCGCGGTGCTCACCATGGTGCTGTTCGCGGTCGCGTTCTTCGGCGCGGGTCTGCTACTGCCGACCTATCTGCAGCAGGTGCGCGGTGAATCGGCGCTGCAGGCCGGCCTGCTGATCGCGCCGCAGGGCTTGGGCGCGATGCTCACCATGCCGATCGCCGGTCGCCTGGTCGACAAGATCGGTCCCGGCAAGATCGTGATCTTCGGTATAGCGCTGATCGCGATCGGTACGGCCTACTTCGTGCAGCTCGACGCGGACAGCTCCTACGTCCTCCTGCTCACCGCCCTGTTCGTGATGGGTATGGGCATGGGCTGCACGATGATGCCGATCATGACCGCCGCGATCCAGACCCTGACCCACCAGCAGGTCGCCCGTGGCTCGACGCTGATGAACATTGTCAACCAGACCGCGGGGTCGATCGGCACCGCGACGATGTCGGTCGTACTGACCAACCTGCTGAACAACGAGCCGCTCGCCCGCCCGGCGATCGCGGCGAACTTCGACCCCTCGCTGGCGAGCAAGCTGCCGCTGGGTGCGGTCGAAGCGGGTCTGCAGCAGGCCGCGCATGCGTTCAGTCACACCTACATCGTGGCGTTGGTGCTGATCGTGCTCACCTTGGTCCCCGCATTCTTCCTGCCGCGGACCAAGGCGAAGAACCCGGAGGCCGCCAACGCGGCGCCGGCGATACATGTGTAGTTCCGTGGCGTTCCGGGTCTGTCAGTCGAATGCGAACCGGTGCGCATGATGCCTCGTTCATCGGTCGATAACTCGCCCGTCGGCCCACTCCGACGCGGCAAGTGACCTGCGACGACGACTTTCCGGGTCGCGGCAGGCTCGGCTCGGAGAACGTCGTCGACGGCGTGCGGCGGGCGTTTTTCGGTCGCATATCGTCTCAGGGATCAGGAACGTGCCTCGTCCAGGAAGCTCAGGACGACCGGGCTCGCGAGGGCGCGGAATTCGTCGAAGTATGCGTGCCTGGCGCCGGGGATGAGGTGCAGTCGCGCGCCGGGGATGCGTTCGACCAGCAGGGGAGCATTCGCGGTCGGATTGAACCTGTCTTCGGTGCCGTGCACTACCAGCGTGGGAATTCGGATATCCGGCAACACATCCCAGGCATCGTGCTTGTTGCTGGCGTAGAGGTGCCTGCGTTTCGCGTAGGCGGGCATGGTGGGATCGCCGAGCGTGTTGTGCGGTCCGGACGTGGTCTTCGGCCACGCCGGGCTGTACATCAGTTCCAGCAGAGCCTGTCGCGCGGCGGACGGATCCGGCTGCGCGAGCGACCTCCTGATCTCAGGCCCGCGCTCGATGCTGTGCCTGCCGCCGGGGGAGGTGCAGCCGAGCACCAGGGTGTGCACCCGATCCGGTTGGCGGGCCGCGAGCCATTGGGCCACACGTCCGCCCATGGATGTGCCATAGACGGCCGCTCGCTCGACGCCTATCTCGTCGAGCACCGCGACGACATCGTCGGCAAATTCCTTTGTGCTGTAGACCTCGTCGGGCTTGTCGCTGTCCCCGGTGCCGCGCCAGTCGAGCGTGATCGTGCGGTGCTCGGCCCGGAAGTCGTCGCGAATGCCATCCCACCAGTGGTGGTTGTTGGCCTGCCCGGCGAGCAGGACGAGCGGCTCGCCCGCGCCCGCGATCTGATAGGCGAGGCGAACCCCGTCGGAAGCCTTGGCGAATGGCACGGTATGCGCAATCCTTTCTGCGGGTCAGCTGGTCCGGAGGCCGTCGAGCACGAAATTCAGGCATCGGCGCCATGCGATAGGGCCGGTGGCCTCGCCGAGCAGCGATAGCGCCCACAGGAGGTTGACGACGTCCTCGTCGCTCGCGTCGGCCCGCACCGCGCCCGCCTGCCTGGCGCGTTCGAGAACCGCTGACAGCTGCGACATGCCACGATGGCACGCCTCGACCAGCTGGGCTGCTGCGGGATGGTCGCCGGTCAACGCCTCGAGCAGTCCGCGATCGGCGGTCAGCCGGTCGAGCAGATCGCCAACGAACCCGGTGAACGCCACCCACGCGTCCGGCTCGGTCGCCGCTCGCGCGGCGATCTCGTCCAACGCCGCCACCCGCGGCGGGATCAGCGCGTCGATCAGTGTGTCGCGGGTCGGGAAATGGTTGTACAGCGTCCCGATGCTGACCTCCGCGCGCCGCGCGACCTCTTCCAGGGAGCCGTCGAGGCCCTGCTCGGTGAACACGTCGGCCGCCTCCCGCAACAGCTTCTCGCGATTGCGGGCCGCGTCCCGGCGCAGCGGTCTGGTCATGGCGACATTCTACAAAATCTGAGGGGCACCTCGAATTCGTGCTACCGTACATAAATCGAGGACCCCCTCAAATTATTGGAGAATAATGGTGGACAGCAAAACTGCCCTGATCGTCGGCGTCGGCCCCGGTCTCGGAATGTCGATGGCACGGCGCTTCGGCCGCGAAGGCTTCCGCGTGGCGCTCGTCTCGCGCAGCGATACCAGGCACGGTGCGTATCTCGCGGATCTCGCGTTGCGCGGCATCGACGCCAGCGCCCACGTAGCCGACGTCACCGACCGATCACGCCTGAGTGCGATACTCGGCGAGATCCGCCGCGACGGCGACGTCGCCGTGGCGTACTACGGCCCCGGCCCGGCTCAGCAGCCCGTAGCGATCACCGAAATCGACGTCGCGACAGCGCAATCCGCGTTCGACTGGGTCTGGCCTGCAATCGATGTGGTGCGCGCAGCGCTGCCCGGCATGCTCGACCGCGGTGACGGCGCACTGCTTTTCGCGGGCGGCCTGTCCAGCGTCCGCCCGATGCCGATGCTCGGGCACCTCGCGCTGGCGACCGCAGCCCTGCGCAATTACGCTCTCACCCTCAATGCGGCCCTGGCCGAACGCAATGTCTACGCGGGCACCCTCACCATCGGCGGCCTCGTCGAACGCGGCGACATCCACGCCATGGTCACCGCCGACCCGGCCCGCTTCGGCAGCCCCGAAGGCCACACCCTGGACCCCGATCGCCTGGCCGACACCGCCTGGGACATGTATCGCGACCGCGACCACGCCGAGGAAGTCTTCGATGCCTTCGGTAGATCGTGAGGCGCTCGGGCAGCGGCTGCCGCGAGATCCGGCGAGACGCCGGGCTCACCAGCCGCCGGCTCGCGAAATCGGAGGCCAGGCACCAGTCCGAGGTCTCGAAGATCGAGCATGGGAAGACGAAGCCGTCCGATCATGGCATTCGCGTAGCCGCCACACCGAGCGCGCAGGTCGGATCCCGATCTCATGGCTACTCCCAGGGATGGCGGCGCATCCTCGATCACGACGGCCGGGGACGACGCGGTAAGGAATGATCGGGCAACTGGATCGGCTCTCGCGGTGTCGGGCCTGCCGCATAGCGGATCTCGGGGCAGGAACTCAGGCGTAGAGGGCGACGAAGCGGTCGAGGGAACGTTCGATGTCACCTTTGACCGCGCGGGCGACCCCGGAGCCGATCGGGCCGAACAGCGGCTTGCCGCCCAGTTCGATGTCGACGGTGACCTGGGAGCCGGAGCCTTTCGGGGCGACGAGAAGTTGCAGGCCCAGTTTGGTGCCACCCTTGCCCGCGCCGGTCAAGTGCAGGCGGCGCGGCGGTTCGGCGGCCTGCACGGTCCAGGACACCCGATTGCGCAGGCCCTTCACGGAAGCGATGCCGACCAGCTCGGTGCCGACGGTCAGCTCGGCGGGGATGGGACCGCGCCACGCTTCGTGCATGGTCAGCCATTTGTCGAGTTCGGCGAGGTTGGAGGTGTGCGACCAGGCATCCTCGGGGGAGATCGGGACGTCGACGGAGACCCTCAGCTTTGCCATGGGCGCATGGTATCCGGTACCGGCGGTCCCTTCGATGTGCGGGCGGACGGATGTGATCGTGCCGAGAATGGAGTCGGCCGACGGTATTCGAGTGATAGGCCCGACGCGTTGGACCGTCTCGTCGGGCACCTGCGGAGGCAATCGAATCCATGCGCCGTCAAGACTCGTTGATAGATCGGTGAACGCCCATTCTGCCTGGGACTTCCCTTGTCGAGGACGTCGGCGCGTGCGGGTGCGGCACCACCTCGGTCGGTGCCCGTTCGCGCTCCTGACCCTCGCGTAGAGCGACCGGTGATCGGATTCCATTGCAACCCAACATTATTGCGCATTCAGGCCGAGACCTGCGGTGCCGGTCGTCTCAGTTCGGGGAAGCGTAAAAGTGTCGGTGGGATCGGGAGAGACTTCGTTGAAATACTGCTAATGTGCGAATGGTCGGGTTCTGGTAACCGTTCGGACACAGTCCGTTCGGTGGGCGATTCAACGCGTAATCGTCTGCCCTGCGGGCACAGTGCGGTAGGCGCGCGGTGAGTGCCGACGCGGGGTTCTGGTCCTCCGACACGGACCCGACCGACCCGGTCAGTCCATGGTCGGTAGGCGAGGGAAGGCGAGCGAAGCAGGATGGCAGAGAGCCGATTCCTCGAGACATGTCAACGACGAAAGAACTGATGAATCAAGATATCGCCGTGGTGCTTTCATGGATCCTCGCCGCCGCTCTGGTGATCGCCGTAGCGGGGGCGTTATATGCAGTGCAGTACGCCAACGGACAGCGAGACCGGGTCGAGGCTCTAACCAGGGAACAGCGCGCAACGGAGGACACGCTGGAGCGGTTCGCCGCCACCACGCTGCCCGCGGTGGCCGAATCGATCCGCCGGTTCGAGTCGCAGGTGCCTCCGGTCGAAGTGCAGGCGGGCATGGAGAATTCGCGGCTCGCACAGTGCCTGCGCTGGATCTCCGAGCGGTACGCCGACGATCTGAGCCTGATGCGCTCGGAGACCAGGGAACAGACCAACAACGAAGCGCACCAGGCGATCAAGGCCGCCGAGGAGGCCGCGCGCACCGAGGTGTCCTCGGCGTCGCGCCAGGCGACCAGCGCCGCGGTCCGCTCGTTCGGTACCTCCGTGGTCAGCCTCGGCGCCGACGTCAGCCAGGTGGTGAGCGCCGCGTTGCGCGAACACCGCGACGACGAGGTCTACGCGACCCTCACCCGCATCGACCACACCATCCAGCAGATGATCCGCCAGGCGCAGGCGTTCGTCATTGTGTGTGGTGGCTTGCCCGGTCGGCGCTGGCCGCAGCAATCGCTCACCGACGTCGTCGGCGGCGCAACCGGCCGCGTTCGTGATTACCTGCGCGTGCGCTCCGGCCAGCTGGACCGGATCGTCATCAGCCGGGCCGTGGAACCGCTCGTACATACGCTGGCCACTCTGCTCGACAATGCGCTGCGCTATTCTCCGCCGATGTCTTTCGTGGACGTCAGCTTCCAGGAGGGCCACCACGGAGTCACCGTCATCATCGATGACGCGGGCGTGCGGATGAACGCCGAGCAGATGGAAGACGCTCGGCAGGTGCTCGCGAACGAGCGCCCGGTCGACATCCACCAGCTCGGTCCCGCGCCCAAGGTCGGATTTCCCGGTATCGCCGCGCTGGCCCGCCGCTACGGCTTCACCGTGTACATCGACGGTCCCAACGTCTACGGCGGCATGCGTGCGATGGTGTACGTCCCCGAGTCCCTGCTGGTCGCCCCGCAGAATGTCGAACCGTCTGTCGAAGCCGCCAGTCCCGCACAGCCCGAGCCGGAGCCGGTATCGGTGCTGGCCGGAGTGAACGAGCAGCCGAGGGAGGATGAGCGGTCCACCGTGCACGAGATTACCAGCGGCGGCCTACCCAAGCGGCGGCGCCGAACTGTCATGTCGGTGTCCGAATCGGCACCGGGGGAACCGCGCACCGAAACCGGACTCGCCCGCCCTGATATCGCGGCCGCGTGGCAGAGCGGCTCCCAGAGCGGCCGTGCCGCCGCAACAGATCACACCGAAGGGATGACATCCTGATGAGCACACCGGTGACCGACAGCAACAACAAACTGGGCTGGCTACTCGAGGACCTCAGTATTCCCGGTGTCCGGTTCTCGGTCCTGCTGTCGGAGGACGGTCTGCGGATCGCGCACTCGAGCGGCATCAGCAAGGACGATGCCGAGCGGTTCGCCGCGGCGGCCTCGGGACTGCGGTCGCTCGGCAAGGCGCTCGGTGAGTTCTGCGGCGGCGCGAACAACGGTGTGCGGCAGAACATGACCGAGTACGACCAGGGAATGATCCTCATCACCGCCGCGGGTGAGGGTGCGTTACTCGGCGTCGCCACCACCACCGATATCGATGTGGGTCTCGTCGCGCATCGGATGAACGAGCTTGCCTCGCGGGTCGGGCGCGAACTCGGCAGCCAGCCCCGCAGGAGGCCCGACGGCAGCGAAGTGCCATGACGAGGTCCCGGCGTGATCCCGATCTGGTGCGCGCCTACGTGCGCACCGGGGGACGTTCGCGTCCCACTCGCGAACTGGACCTGGTCACCTTGGCCGTTGCCGCCAAGGATCCGGCGCCCGGTGCGAGCCCCGACGCCCGCCGGGTCCTGACGCTGTGCCGCAGTGCCCTGTCGATCGCCGAGATCGCCGCCTATCTCGACCTGCCGCCGTCCGTCGTGAAGATCATCGTGGCCGACCTCCTCGACAGCGACCATATGGTCATCCCAACCCCGGCCGAAAACCTGCCGGAGATCGCCCTGCTGGAGGAGGTACTCAATGGGCTCCGTGCTCTCGCGGTCTGACAACGCCGTCGATTACGTGCCCGACACCGTGGTCCGGTCGGTGAAGCTGCTCGTCGCAGGCAACTTCGGTGTCGGAAAGACCACGTTCGTCAACAGCGTCTCGGAGATCAGGCCGCTCCGCACCGAAGAGACCATCACCGAGGCCAGCGTCGGTGTCGACGACATGGCCGGTTTGCCCGGCAAATCGGAGACGACCGTCGCCATGGACTTCGGCCGCATCACACTCAGCCCGCAACTGGCGCTCTACCTGTTCGGCACACCCGGGCAGAAGCGTTTCGTTCCGCTGTGGGAGGAGTTGGCCCGCGGCGCGCTCGGCGCGCTGGTGCTGGTCGACACCCGGCGTATCGAGAAGTCGGACGAGGTTCTGTCGGTGCTCGAGCAACGTGGCGTGCCGTATTCCGTCGCCGTCAACCAGTTCGAGGGTGCCAGGCGTTACGGCCTCGACGAAGTCCGCGACGCGCTCGACCTGGAACCCGACACACCGCTGACCACACTCGACGCGCGTGACCGCGGCACGTGTCTGCGCTCACTGATCACACTCGTCGAATTCTTGTTCCATCGTCTGGAGTCACGTCTTTGACCACGCCACAATCCCCAACGTTCGTGTCCGATGCCACCACACCCGGAACCTGCCCCGTCGCGCACGGCTCGCCGATCGACAACAATGGTCCTCGGGTTCTCCTGCATACCCCGGAATTCGCCGCCGACCCACATCGCGCCTACCGCGAGATGCGCCGTCAGCACGGTTCGCTGGTTCCGATGGAGTTGGCGCCGGATGTGCCCGCGACGTTGGTGATCGGATACCACACCGCGCTGCGAATCCTCAACGATCCCGAGCACTTTCCAGCCGATCCACGCAGATGGCAGCAGAACATTCCTGACGACTCACCCATCAAACCGATGATGGAGTGGCACCCGAATGCGCTGCGCAACAGCGGGGACGCGCATATTCGCTATCGCCAGGCATATACCGCGAGCATCGACGGAATTGATCTGCACGCGCTCCATTCCAAGGTCGAGAAGATCGCCATCCCGCTGATCAACACCTTCTGCGCGGACGGTTCGGCGGACTTGGTGACCCAATACGCGTTCCCGCTCGCCTTCGAGATTATCAACCAGATGGTCGGCTGCCCGGCGGAACTGGGGCAGCGGGTCGCGACCGGCATGGCCGCGCTCTTCGATACGGTCAATGCCGCCTGGGGCATGCAGACGCTCAGCGAGGCGCTGATGGAGCTGACCCAGCTCCGGCGCGCCCAGCCCGGCGACGATGTCACCTCGCGGCTGGCGCATCACCCGGCCGAACTCGACGACGCGGAGATGCTTTCCCAGCTGATCAGCTTCTACGGTGCGGGCATCGAGCCGCAGCAGAATCTGATCACCAATACCCTGCTGTTGATGCTCACCGACAAACGGTTCGGTGGCGACGTCCTCGGTGGGAGCTTGTCGACCCGCGACGCACTCGACGAGGTGCTGTTCGACGATCCGCCGATGGCGAACTTCTGTACCACCTATCCGCGGCAGCCGATCCTGATCGAGAACACCTGGCTACCTGCCCATCAACCGATCGTCGTCAGCATGACCGGTTGCAACAACGATCCCGCTATCCGCGGCGGCGACTATACCGGCAATCGCTCGCATCTGGCGTGGGGCGCCGGGCCGCACGCCTGCCCGGCCAGGTCCGTGGCATACCTGATCGTGCAGGACGCCATCGATCAGCTGCTCGACGCCATCCCCGAGATGCAGCTGGCCGTGCCTACGGACGAGTTGGTCTGGCGGCCCGGTCCGTTCCACCGGGCGATGGCTGCATTACCGGTCGTTTTCCCGAAGTCTCCGCCATTGAACATGCCGTAAAGGAGCGTCCGATGCAGCGTGAACCGATAGCTCTGGACACAACCGGCACCGACATCCAGGGCGAGTCGGTGCGGATCCGTGAGCGGGGGCCGGTCACTCTGGTGGAATTACCCGGCGGTGTGCCCGCGTGGTCGGTGACCGACGCTGTCGTGCTCAAGAGCCTGTTGGCCGACCCCCGGGTGTCGAAGGACCCGCGGCAGCACTGGGCGGCATTTGTGAACGGCGAGATCACGCAGGACTGGCCACTGCACCCCTGGGTGTCGGCGGACAACATGTTCACCGCGTACGGTGCGGACCATCGCCGCCTGCGGAAATTGGTTGCGCCGGCGTTCACTCACCGTCGCACCACCGCGCTGCGTCCGCGGATCGAGTCGATCACCGACAACCTGCTGGACGAGCTGTCGGCGACCCCGCGGGGTGTAATGGTCGACCTGCGTGAGCGATTCGCATACCCGGTCCCGATCCAGGTCATCACCGAGTTGATGGGCGTGCCGGACCACCTGGGCCCCGCTATGCACAAATGTGTCGACGGGTTCTTCGACGGCTCGTTCACGCCCGAGCAAGCCCAAGCCAACTACCTCGAAATGTATCGACTCGTCAGTGAACTCGTGGCATACCGGCGGGAGAAACCTGGCGATGACATCACCAGCGTGCTGATCGCCACCCGCGACGAGGACGACGGCTCGCAGCTGACCGAGAAGGAACTCGTCGACACGCTGATGCTGGTCATCAACGCTGGGCACGAGACGACGGTCAACCTGCTCGACCAGGCTGTCTTCGCGCTGCTGACCCGCCCGCGGCAGCGCGCCGACGTGGTCGAGGGCCGGGTTTCCTGGTCGGATCTGGTGGAGGAATCGCTGCGTTTCGAGGCACCGGTCGCGCATCTGCCCTTGCGTTACGCCGTCGACGACATCGAGATCGGCGGGATCCACATCCCCAAGGGGGAGGCGATCCTGGCCTCTTACGCAGCCGCCAACCGCGACCCGAAGGTGCACGGCGCCACCGCCGACGAGTTCGATGTCACGCGTTCGACCAAGGACCAGCACGTGGCCTTCGGCTATGGTGTCCACCACTGCATCGGCGCCCCGCTGGCTCGGCTGGAGGCGTCCATCGCCCTCCCGGCTGTCTTTCGGCGCTTCCCGAACCTGCGGTTGGCTGTGGCTCAGTCCGAGCTGGAACCTGTGGTCAGCTTCGTCTCGAATGGGCACCGGACGCTACCGGTCTACCTGACTGCAGGGGAGTAGCCGCACCTCCCAAGGGTTTGTCGCGCCGAGGTGGGTCGTCAGGGCGGTGCACGTCGCCATGATCGAGTCCCGACCCCGCCCCGACACTGCTCTCCGACACAAGGGGCACACGCCCGAGTTCACTCAGCACGCCCGTCGTATTCCTGTTCCTTTCCTGGAGTCACGTCTTTGACCACGCCACAGCACCCAACCCAAGCTGGTACCTGCCCCGTCGGGCACGGATCACCGATCGACACCGACATTCCCCGAATTGCTTTGTACTCCGAGGAATTCGCCGCCGACCCGCATCATGCCTACCGCGAGATGCGACGCCGTCACGGTTCGCTGGTGCCGGTGGACCTGTCGCCCGGCATTCCTGCCACGCTGGTGATCGGCTACCACACCGCAGTGCGAATTCTCAACGATCCTGACCATTTTCCGTCCGACCCGCGCACCTGGCAGCAGAGCGTACCCGGCGACTGTCCGATCCTGCCGATGCTGGAGTGGCGCCCGAATGCCTTGCGCAGTGCGGGACTCGAGCACGCGCGCTATCGGCAGGCCAACACGGTCGCGATCGATGGGATCGATCTGCACGCGCTGCACAGTGCTGTCGAGCAGGTCGCGGTCCCGCTGATCAACACGTTCTGTGGGGACGGCGCGGCCGACCTGATCAGCCAGTACGCCTTCCCACTGACCTTTGCCGTGCTCAACTCCATACTCGGCTGTCCGCCGGATATCGGGCAGCAGGTGGCCTATGCATTGGCCGCGATGTTCGAAGGAGTGGACGCCGACAAGATCAACGCGATACTCTCCGGCGCGTTGTTCGATCTGATCAGCCTCAAGCGGGCTGAGCCGGGCGACGACATCGCCACGCGACTGCTGGCCCATCCGACCAAGCTCGGGGACGCGGAGCTGATCAATCAACTGGTCACCCTCTATGGCGCGGGAATCGAACCGCTGCAGAACCTGATCGCCAACGCTCTACTGCTGATGCTCACCGACGACCGGTTCGCCGGCGGAGGCCCTTCGACGCGTGACGCGCTCAACGAGCTGCTGTTCACCGACCCGCCGTTGGCGAACTTCAGCGTCACCTACCCGAGGCAGCCGACCCTGATCGATGGTGTCTGGTTGCCCGCGCACCAGCCGGTGGTCATCAGCATGTCGGGCTGCAACAACGACCCGGCGATCCACGACGGGGAGTACACCGACAACCACTCTCATCTGGCTTGGGGTACCGGGCCGCACGCCTGCCCCGCCAAGTCCGTCGCGTACCTGGTCGCGCAGAACGCCATCGATCAGCTGCTCGACGCGCTGCCCGAAATGCGGCTCGCCTGTCCGGCCGACCGCCTGTCCTGGCGGCCGGGGCCTTTCCATCGTGCATTGGCGGCTATGCCGGTCGTTTTTCCCAAGTCGCCACCGCTGAATGTCTTTTAAGGAAACCCGCGGGGCAAATCAGCCTTGATTCGACTTCGACCTCGGGTATCGGTTCAGCACCCGAGGTCGATCTGCGACGAAGCCCTCGGTTGGACATTCTTCTTGCGGCAGCGAATTTCACAACCGAGGGCTTCGATGGCCGGTGTACCTGACGTCGATTCGGCCGGTGTCGCGGAGGACCGTCGACGTTCGTGGCGGGGAGTTCTACCGATGTCAGCGTCGGGGATGGATCCGTTCGAGCTGGCCGACGCATGTGCCGGGCCGCCGATGGAATTGATCGACACCACGTTCACTTCGAGCAAGCTCGGCCGTTACGTCGGCTTCCGAAAATAGACCGCGACATTCGCTGCCGGCGACCCGATCAACGCTTTCCCGCGCATCAGCAGGCACTCGGCCGACCCGCACGCACAGGCGTCGATTGCTCGCGGCGTCTTGCCCAGACCAGTCCACACCTGCGGCTGCTCCGCAGCCCGCCCGTGCCGGCCCAGCACGGGTCACTCGTCTCGAACAACAGGTGTTCGGCCGCAGCAAACCCGGCATACTCGCGCAAGCGAATCCCGCTGAGTGACTGAACGATCCGGCTGGCTGACCACTGATAACGACACCTGCCGCTGGCAGTCCGGCTCATGGGTTAAGAGTCAGCTAGCGTTCGGCGGGTGGAAATCGTTGCCTACGTGTATGATCGCCTCATGGCAGAGTTGTGAGAGTTCACTAGCAAGGCCTGTCCCATCAGGCGATATTGGTCACCCTTTCGGGTTTGCGGAGCTGTGGTCGGTTACGGCACGCAGAATTCATGCCCTGTTCATAAGGTTGCCAAACATGCGCGAGAGGGTTGCTTCGGGATGTGCAATTCCAGCATCACTCGAGGGGAGTGAAGATGTTGCAATCGGGAGAAACGCCCGGATGTTGCTGAGCGTCACCGAAATCAGACTGACGCTGCACGACCCCTAACGTCGCTTCGGAATTCTTGATTATGTGGGCGAGCCGATCACCGCACCGCGGATCGGCGCCATCGCCCTGCTGTGCCCTCGCAAGGAAGGACTCCCAATGCCTGTGCCAAGTCGCGGTAACGGCGGGAGTCGATGTTTCGCGGGTGTCTTCGCGTCCATCGCCCAGCAGTGCCCCCAGCGCGTCGACCAGTCGGTCGGCAAGTGCTAGGAAGGCCTGGGTATGGATCGTCCTACTGCTTGTGCATTCGGAGAACTGCCGGGGCGGGCCTTCGGTTTCCAGCCTGGACAGTGTGGCCAGGAATTTGACCAGCATCGCGGTATCGGTCTCGCCGGGCAGCGCGAGGGTGTGTGCTTCGGTTGTCGCGACGGCGGCGGTCGCGGTCTTGCCGATCGCGGCGGTCCAGGCACCGTTCTCGGTGCGATGTGTTGTGACACCATCGATTCCTGCCGCCTGGATCTCCGCTGTCGTGCACCGGGCGGTGACCACGATCAGCGGGGCGCGCGCGCTGTAGTCGAAGGCTGCCTCGGAGCCGGAGAATATCGAGCCCAGCAGTACTCGCAGTCGGTTCACGCCGTCGACCCATCCGGCCATCACGCCGATGTAGTAGCTGGTGCGGATGCCGATCCAGATCCTTTGGTGCACAGCCACTATCGCTGTCTTCTCGGCCCAGACCGGACCCGCGGACAACCCCACCGCCGGATCTCGAGCAGCGCCGATCCGCATCTGCTCTCGATCAGCAGCCGAAGTGCCCAGCACGGCCGGGGGCAGCCAGCCCTCCTAGGCAACAACACCTCTGCGGAACGTCGTCAGCTACACCCCACGGCCCCGTGGCATCCAGGGCGCCAACCCGAGGCACCAACGAACTTAGGAGAAATCATGACCATCACCGACCCGCCCGCCCGACTCGCGCCATCGCTGTCCTATCAGCCGCAGCACGTCGACACTACAACCACGGCTCTGCAGGTCGCCCTGTTCGGCGACGATCACCACCTGCAGACCCGGGTTCAGAAGGCGATGGTCGGGCTCGACGATCGCCATGCCCCGGGCGCCACGTATGACTCCGACGTGCGGCGTAGCTACGACATGCTGCGCCGCCTCGTTCGTGTTCTGGGCGGGTCTTCCCGGCGCATCGCCGCCGACACCGCACTGCTCAGTGCCGTGTTCGATTGGGCAGCGATCGCCGCTCCCCGCCTGCTGCCGATACTCTCGGGGCATTTCCGCCTCGCTGTCGGCGGGATCGAGGAATTGGGCAACGGCTCGCCCTATCAGCAGCAGTGCATGGACGAATTGGATCGGGCGGATGCGATCGGCGTACTACTGCACACCGAACTCGGGGGCACCAACGGCACCGACATGCAGACACTGGCGATCCGTCAGCCCGACGGTACCTTCCTGCTACGCACTCCGCATGCCGGAGCAGTGAAGTTCATGCCCAATGTCGCCAACGGCGGAATACCGAAGACGGTGATCGTCACCGCCCGTCTGGTCATCGACGGCGTCGACGAAGGAGTGTTTCCGTTTCTCCTACGACTACGTACGACCACAGGTCTTGCTGCTGGTGTCGACGTCGCGGCGTTGCCCGACAAGGCGTGGGCGCCGATGGACAACGCGATGATCATGTTCCGCGATGCGGTGGTCCCCGCCGACGGACTGCTGGGAGGGGACTGGGCCCGGGTCGTTGGTGGGCGGCTGGTCTGCGACCTGTCGCGCGGCGAGCGTTTCCATCGGGCCATCAACCCGTTGCAGACCGGGCGGATCACCCTGGCCGGTGCGGCGGTGGCCGGGGCCCGGGCCGGGACGGCGATTACCTGGCATTATGCGAAACAGCGCCGCGCAGGCGCCGGGCCGGCCCTGAGTGAACGCGATGCCTTCCTGCGGGACCTCACCTCTGGTGTCGCGCAGGTGTACGCGATGACCACGCTTGCCCGAGATGTTCGCGAACGCTTCGGTACCAGTGCCGACGTGACCCGATCGGTACGGGCGATGCTGGCCAAACCGATCCTGTCGAATACCGCATTGGCGGTTCTGTCGGTATGCCGGCAACGCTGCGCAGCTCAGGGAGCCCTGCGCGCAAACTACCTCACCGAGTGGGCCGGGAACGTGGAAGGAATCGTCACGGCGGAGGGCGAGAACCAGGTTCTTCAAGTGACGACGGGGAAGTTGCCTCGGCAGGTAGCCCAAGGACGTGCACCACGACATATGGATATCACGGGACTGCAGGTCGCGAATCCGCCTGTCGACGCACCGTGGTGGCAGCGGCTGCTCACCGAGCGAGAACGCGCGCTGGCGTCGACGGCCGAGGACGGCGACAACGGTGCAGACGTCTTCGGAGCCGACTCCGCGGCGATCGAGCTTTCCACCGCGACAGCCGAGCGACTAGCCGCCGACTCTTTGTTGGCTGCGGCGCAGCACAGTTCGGATAGACGCGCCCGTGGTCTTCTCGGTGTCTTGGCCGCGGCTTATGGATTGGAACGGCTGCAGGCGCATGCCCTCTGGTACAGCGCGCAGGGCCTGCTCAGCTCGGAGCAAGCGGCTCAGCTGGGCATCGAACTCACCGCCTGCCGTCGCGAGCTCGCCGCTCATCTGGACACGCTGGTGAATGCCTTCGGCATCCCTCGTCTGGCGGCACCGATTGCCGCCGACGACTACCAGCAAGCATGGCTGGATTTCGCTGGCTGGGATCAGCTGCTGGTGAGGGGAGAGTAGTACGGATTTCTGGGGTGCGGGCGGCGCTTGCGTTGATGCGGTAGGTCCCGCACCCGCCCCTCCCGGGTGGACACGTCGAGTCGGCGCTTCGTTCCGTGGTACGGAGCGCTGATCCGCATCTGCGGATCGACCGGTCCATCTAGGTGCTCTGACGAGATCTGGTCGGCCTCAGGAGGATTCGCGTACGGTATGCGGAGGGTTCGGTTCGAGGCACCGCGCGGTACCCGCTCGACGAGGGACGCGCGGACTCTCGGCCGAAACCGACGCCCGTACGCCACTCGACGCACGTGACCGAGGCACGTGCTTGCGCTCATTGCGCGTGCTCGTCGAATCCTGTTCGCTTGTCTGGAGTTTCGTCTTTGACTACGTCACAGTTCCCGCCGCACAGCTCACCGTCCACGAACGCCTGCCCCGTCCAGCACGGATCGCCGATCGATACCGACGGCCCCCGGGTCGCGCTGTATTCGGAGGCGTTCGCGGCGGATCCGCACCAGACCTACCGGGAGATGCATCGCCAGTACGGTTCGCTGGCTCCGGTGGAATTGGCGCCCGGCGTACCGGCGACACTGGTGATCGGATACCACACCGCGCTGCGGATCCTGAACGATCCCGACCATTTCCCGCACGATTCGCGCACCTGGCAGAAGGATATCCCCAGCGACTGCCCGGTCCTGCCGATGCTGGAGTGGCGTCCGGCCGTGATCCGCAACGACGGACCGACGCACACCCGCTACCGGCAGGCCATCGTCGCGGGCATCGAAGAGATCGACCTGTTCGCCCTGCACGCCACAGTGGAGCAGATCGCCGTTCCGCTGATCAACACCTTCTGCGAGGACGGCTCGGCCGACCTGATCAGCCAGTACGCATTGCCGCTGTCCTTCGCGGTGATCAACGCCATGCTCGGCTGCCCGCCGGAAATCGGACAGCGGGCCGCGACCGGTTTGGCCGCGATGTTCGAAGGCGTGGACGCCGACAAGGGCAACGCGATGTTCAGCCAAGCGATGTTCGACCTGGTGACTCTCAAACGAGCGGAGCCCGGTAACGACATCGTCTCTGGGCTGCTGCAACATCCAGCCAACCTCGACGACGGGGAGATGATCCACCAGGTGCTGTGCCTGTACGGCGCGGGAATCGAGCCGACGCAGAACCTGATCGTCAACACCCTGCGGCTGATGCTCACCGACGACCGGTTCGCCGCCGGTCTCCTCGGTGGCAGCCTGTCGACGCGCGACGCATTGGACGAGGTGTTGTTCACCGACCCGCCGCTGTCGAACTACTGCGTTTCCTTCCCGAAGCAACCGATCCTGATCGACGATGTCTGGCTGCCTGCGCACCAGCCGGTGGTCGTCAGTATGGCCGGCTGCAATATCGACCCCGCGATCAATTCGGGCGAATACACCGACAACCGAGCTCATCTCGCGTGGAGTCTCGGGCCGCACGCTTGTCCGGCCAGGTCGGTGGCGTACATGATCGCCCAGGACGCCATCGACCAGCTGCTCGACGCCCTGCCCGATATGCGGCTCGCCGTCGCGGCAGACGATCTGGTCTGGCGACCCGGTCCGCTCCACCGGGCTCTGGTCGCCCTACCGGTCGTTTTCCCCAAATCCCCTCCGCTGAACGTCTCATAGTCGCCCGATCCGCTCGGTGCGTGCGAACGTCGCTCCGTATAGCGCAGGGGGGCAACCGGTTTGGGTGTGTCGAGGTCGCACTGTCCGCCATATTCAAGCGTTTCCCGAGCAGGCGCTCGCCCGCCGAATGCCCACACTCCACCTGTTCGACGGAGGTCGCTGGCTGCTCCTCGGCTCCTTCTTACCGACGATCATCAGCGGCTTCCAGCAGCAGTACGACACGCATTACTCGGTGGTGCAGCGCGGACTGATCAACGCCGTGCCCTACCTCATCGGCGCGGTGGTCATGGTGTGGTGGAGCCGCCACGCCGACCGGACCGGAGAGCGGGTCTGGCATGTCGCTTTGCCCGCGCTTGTCGGCGGACTCGCCATTCCGGTGGCCCTCCATCTCGGCAATCCATTCGCCGCCATGGTTGCGGTCACCGTCTGCGCGGTCGGCGTGCTCGCGGCGCTGCCGACGTTCTGGGCGTTGCCGAGCACGTTCCTCTCCGGCGCCGCGGCGGCGGGCGGTATCGCGCTGATCAACTCGATCGGCAACATCAGCGGTTTCGTGGCGCCGTACGCTACTGGGGGACTGAAGGACGTGATGGGGACTCAGCGTGCCGGGCTCTGGGGGGTCGGGCTGTGCATGACCGGTGCCGCCGTCGGCGTGCTCGCTTTGCGGAGTCGCGCCCGGCCCGTGCTGCGATGACCCCGGCCCTTTGGTGAGTTCGTCCGGCGGACCGGGCACTCCGAAAAGTCGGCCGTGATCCGGACATTCACGGACAAACCGAATTCGAGGCTGTGAGCGGGCTGTCAATTGGCAGGCAATCAGCCGTGATCCATTGTCCGCCGCGGAATCGGGCATACGCTGCGTGGGGAATGCGCAGTGCAATGGCAAATTCATCCATTGCACTGCAAGCGATTACGGGAAAATCTCCCGCGTGAGGAAGGTCTGAATCATGATCATCGCTCTGCTCGTCGCCGGTCTGATCGCGACCGGAAGTGCCGCTGCCGAAGCCACCGGGAGCGCCGCTATGGGTGCGGGAATGAACATCCCCAACTACCAGTAGTCCAGGACTCTCGGCTCCCGATGGTGGTGCTGGACGAACGTGGATGTTGTCGCAAAGGCGCACGCGGAACATGTTGTGCTCGACTATGATCCACCAGAAGTAGATCCGAACGTCCTGATCTACGCCAGCCTTCTCACGGGCATCCCATTCCCTCCTCGGCGTGGCCGTCTCAGACGATTTTCCGCCATGGCTGTAGGGTAAGTGGTGCTCGGTCCGGCACGTTTGCCCGGCGATCGCGCGGGCATCCGGGAAGACGTCGCATCATGCTGGGAGGACCGATGGCTACCGAAGACCGGACCGCCATGTTCGACGCGGTGGTCGCGGCGGCGGACTATCCCATGCTGGTGGTCACCGTCCAGGCCGGTGGTCGGCGCGCCGGATGTCTCGTCGGTTTCGCGACGCAGGTGAGTATCGAGCCGCGCCGATTCCTGGTCGGCCTGTCCAAACGCAACCACACCTATCGGGTCGCGGAGTACGCCGAGCGGTTGGCCGTGCATGTGCTCGGCAGCGAGCAGCTCTCATTGGCCCGGCTCTTCGGTGGGGAAACCGGTGATGATATCGACAAGTTCGTGCACTGTGACTGGCACGTCGGCCCCGGTGGTGTGCCGGTGCTCAAAACGGTGCCCAGCTGGTTCAGTGCCCGAATTCTCGAACGACACGACTTCGGCGACCACGTCGGGGTGCTGCTCGATCCGGAGGATGGCGCAGCACCGCGACGCCCGGCCGAGACATTGCGCTATCACGCGGTGGCCCGCCTGAGCGCGGGCCACCCGGTGTGAGACGGACTGCCTACCGGGGTTGGCCGGCCGATGCGGTCGCGAGTCCGAAGCGTTCGGCGAAGGCCGACAGCTCGTCGCGAGCAAGTTCCGGGTCAGCCGTGCTCGCGCTCACCGCGATTCGGGTGACGCCCTGCGCGGCAAGACTTTCGACGCGTTCGAGTGGCATGTCGATCGATCCCCAGCGGGTGTACTCCTCGACCCGAACCTCACTGCAACGCTAAACCTTCTCGCCGACGTCACGGCAAGCAGAAGCTTTCTCGCGACTACCAATCCACCGAGCCGAGTTCGTGCAGCCTGCGGAACACCATCATCGAGCCGGGAGCGACGTGGTCCATGGCGGCGTATTCGCTCACGGTGAAGTAGCGCAGTTCGGCGATTTCGCTGGTCGGTTGAGGTTCACCGTCGAGTTCTGCGGTGAAACAGGTCATGTGCAGGCGGGTGCCGGGCGTGTGGCCATACGCTTCGGCAAGGAACACCCCGAGCTCATCGAACGACGCGACGCCGACACCCAGTTCCTCGCGCACTTCACGGTGCAGTGCCACTACGGGAGTTTCGCCGGGGTCGATCTTTCCGCCTGCCATGTAGAAGACGTCCTTGCCGACCGATCGCGCCTGCAGCAGGCGACGATCCCGGACGTGGGCCAACGCGGCGGTGCGAATCACCGGCTCACTGTACTGAGCAGTCGAAACCGGGCGCCAACCGGTTTTCAGCCGGGTGCCGGTTGCTATTCCGGCACGAGCGAGTTGTAACTACACCATCGCGCGAGAAATGGCCGCGACCAGTCCGCCGTCGATGACCAGGTCCTGTCCGTTGACATAGGACGCTTCGTCGGATGCCAGGAAAGCCACCGCGTCGGCGACATCGTCCGCGGTTCCGAGTCGACCGGCTGCCACTTCGGCGAGGACGGCAGCGTGCGCCTCGGCCGAGACGTTGTCATGGAACATCGGGGTTTCGATGTAGCCCGGGCTCACGGAGTTGACTCGAATTCCCTTGGGCGCCAGCTCGGCCGCGAGAGTCTGCGCCAGATTGTGCACGGCTGCTTTGGTCGCCGAGTAGAGGGAGGCGCCGGGCAGGCCGCGGTGCAGCGTCCAGGACGCGTTGATCACGATGGCCGCGTGGTCGGTCAGCAGGGGGAGGGTCTTTTGGATGGTGAAGAAGACGCCTTTGAAGTTGATGTCGACGACGCGGTCGAATTCGGTTTCGGTGATGTCGGTGGTCGGTTGGAATGCGGCGATGCCGGCGTTGGCGAAGACTATGTCGAGGTGTCCGTGTCGGTCCCGGATCGCGGTGGTGAGCGTGTCGAGGTCGGTGCGGTTCGCTGTGTCGCCGGGTATGCCGAGGACGCGTTGTCCGCTGTGCAGATTGTCGATGGCGGTGTGGAGTCGGGTTTTGTCGCGGCCGGTGATGATGACGTGTGCGCCTTCGGTGAGCAGTCGGCGTGCGGTGGCCAGTCCGATGCCGCTCGTGCCGCCGGTGATGAGCGCGATCTTGCCGTCGAATCGGGAAATGCTGTGCGTCATAAGGCCAGCGTGCCGATGAGGCCGCGATCCGAACAGTGCGCATTTGACATAGGTGTGGCACCACCAGGTTCGGCGGATGGATCAGGCCGGGGCGAGACGGATATGCCGCAGTCGATCGACCCGATCTGCGGTCTCGGTACCAGGTTGCGGGTTGTACAGCACCAGAAACCGATCCGGGCGATCGGCCACCGCCAGGGTCGTCGTGTCGAAGAACAACTCGCCCTCCTCGGGATGGCGCACCGCCTTCACCGCCTGGGCAGCGGCGCCCACCTCGTGGCGTGCCCACAGTTCCGCGAACTCGGGGCTGACGGCGCTGAGATCGTCGACCACTCTGTCGAACTCCGGATCGCCGGGGAAGTGTGCCGCGTCGGCGCGGAAGGCGGCGACGACAGCGGGTGCGACCGAGTTCCAGTGCACATGCATGCCGCGGTACCTGTCGTTGGTGAAGAACGAGATCAGGCAGTTGTGGTCGGCGTCGCCGAACCCGAACACCGTCTGCGCCGTCTCGTTGATCGCGAGCAGATTCCAGTACCGGTCCCGCAGCACGGCAGGCCCCGGCCGCCACGCGTCGAGGAGGTGCCGAAGCTCCGGCGGGACGTCGGTGTCGCGCGCCGCGTCCGGCGGCGGCGGATTGAGACCGGCCAGCAGATACAGATGCGACCGCTCGGGCTCGGTCAGACGCAGCGCCGCACCGATCGCGTCGAGCACCTCCGTCGAGACATTGATGTCGCGCCCCTGCTCGAGCCAGGTGTACCAGGAGACGCCGACCCCGGCCAGCGCGGCGACCTCCTCACGCCGCAGGCCCGGCGTCCGGCGTCTACCCACCGCCGCTATACCGACATCACCGGGCGTGAGCCGCGCCCGACGTGTACGGAGGAAGTCGCGCAACTGCTCGCGGCGACTTTGTGCCGCCGCGGCGGATTCGCTGAACATACGCCATGGTAACAATGGACGGCTGCGCCGAGCCACGTCACGGGAGGTTCCCCATTCCGTCTGAGCCGTGGCCGTCCTCTTCGAAACCGCGCAGAGGAATTCACCGACCTGATCGACCGGAACTTATGCTCCTCGGCTCCCGAGACAGACCGGGCCCGCTTCGAGATACGCTGACGCCGCCATGGCACTGAGCTGGTCGACGATCTCGATGGCCGTCAACGGACGCGGCTCGGCGTCTGCGGCCTGGGCGGCACGGCGGATCCCGGCGGCGCGGTCGGCCGGGCAGGCGGTACGCGAGCCGGACACGGTGGCGTAAGGCGTGCAGTTCTCGATAGCGCCGGTGAGGTGGGCTTCGACCTTGCGGACGTCGAGGGCGGCGATCAGATCGAGTGGGGTGGAGGGGTTGCGTACATAAGGATTGTCCTTTGGATCAGGGTTACCGGGTAAGCGGATCGCTCGCTACAGGTCCAACCTCGACGCGGCACGGCGCGGTCGGCTCAAGGCACGACATCCAGCAATCTGTCGACGCCGAGGGGCGGCCGAGACCAGCACACCGTGGAGGACATCGGAGTCCGCGAGCGAGGTGTCCGGCGCGGCGCACAGACTAGCGGCAGGTAGTGGCGCACCTTCGACGAAATGGGGTGTAGGTACTGGTCAGAGGTGATTTCTCGGGCCGATACGGTTGGTGCTCGGCTCGACTGAGGGGCCGCCTGTGGGGCCGACCTCGTTGTCGACCTGCCGACGCCGTTGTCGGGGGCGGGGTGCACGGGTGACAGCGTCGTCACCGGACCTTCGTTTCTTGTACGACAACCATCATGGGCGAGTAGGTATAGACCCTCGCATCGGTAATGCGTGTGGCTATACCTACGGAAGGCCCCGCGATTGTGTGAACGCCCGTGGCGCGATCAGGTCGACATCGCCGAGATCATCGCGCAGCACGCGGTTCGCGGACCTGATCGAAGCGGCCGACCTGGACAGCTCAGCCCAGGCACCGACCGGGTATCTCTTCGGCGTCCATCCGCCGGAACCACCACCGCGCCGTGGCGCGGCTGTCTCGACACGGCGGCGGGGCGTCGTCGCCGTGATGTTCGCGATTACGCGCTTCGCGTCAGTTCTTCGGCGTCAGCAGGACGAGCGGAATTTCTCGCGTGGTCTTCGTCTGATAGTCGGCATACACCGGCTGCGCCGCGACAACCTCGGGCCACAACGACGCTCGTTTCTCGGCTGTCGCCACCTGGGCCGTCATCGCCACCCGCGGCCCGCTCCGCACGGAGACCACGACGTCCGAGTTGTCGCGCAGGTTCAGAAACCACGCCGGGTGCACAGGATCGCCGCCACGCGACGCGACGACGACGTAGGTGTCGCCATCGACGACCGGCGCGGTAAGCATGACCGCGTGCGGCCGACCCGATTTACGGCCCGTGGTCGTGAGCTCGAGCGACGGCATACCCCCGACCTCGTTCCCCAGCTTTCCGAAACTCACCTTCAGCAGGGCACGATGCGCCGTATTCATCGCCTTCAGCGCGAAATTCGAGGGCATTGGGATCCTCCCGATCCAGTCGACAAGTGGCTCGACGCAGCACCCCTAGGGGAACGCATCGCAGCGACTGGGACTGTACCGGATGGCACCTTGTCCGGGACTGGCACCGAGTGCTCAGTGCGCCCGCCATCCAGACCATCGCGCGACATCGATGGCGATCACCGGTCCTGGCGGTGGCTGGGCGGTGTAGTCCGGATAGCGTGCGGCCAATCGCCGTTTCGCCGCCTCCGCCTCCGCCGTGTCCGCGATGCGTGCGTCGCCGTCGGCGCGTGCCCACCACAGTTGGGTCCAGTCGTCGCTGTAGAAGTCGACGAGGGCGGTGACCGCCGGGTTGGCCTCGATATTCGCGAGCCGTCGCAGCAGCATCGTCGTCTTCGGCTTGGCGTCGACGCTGGTGTAGATGACGTCACCGACCACGACGAAAACGATCGGGACCAAATGCGGGCGCACCGAGGCCGAGACAGTTGCCAGCCGCGCGACAGGACTGCCCGCGAACCGCCCGCGCGCTTCGTCGGAACTCAGTCGCACTCGCCCCTCCTCGAATTCGCCGGGTGGGCCCGCCGCGCACCGGGCCGACGCTCGAACTCCGATTGACCCGGAATTCGCCACACGAGCGGTGTCTCCCACATTAGTGGGTTCAGCGCTCCGAACCAGGCAATCAGAAGGGCCCCGACGCGCGTGCCGACACGCCGTTGCGTGACGGCATGTCGACCGCGGCGCCGCCGTCTCGTCGCCGCCGAGATCCGAAACATCAGACGCAGCCCATGATTTCGACTGCCACAATCCCGAGAAAACCGGGCTCGAGTACGTTCCGCCCCCTAGTTAACCGGACATTTGCCACGAAATCACGGCGACCGAAGTCTCCCACGCTACGGTCGAGTCAATGTTCGATCCGTCAACAGGCGATACCGCCAGAAGGTGAGCGCTCGTGGACATCGATGTCACAACCCGATTGAACCTTGCATTCGAGATGTGGGAGCGTGCGCACGGGCACCCGCTGGCCGACGAGACGGTCGCGGGATGGATGACCGCCGCGGGATACAACATGTCCCCCGGCTACCTGGCGCGCCTTCGCCGCGGGCAGGCCACCTCGATCCCGGAGCGAACCCGCACCGGACTCGCCCATGTATTCGGCCTCGATCCCGGCTATTTCGCCTGCGACCCCGGCCTAGACCAGGCCGAAGACGCGGAAGTGATCGCGCACCTGGACAATTCGTCTCTGCGCCGCCTCGGCCAAGCCGTGGCAGGCACCTCGATGCGCACCATGCTCTACTTGGAGTCGGTCGCCGACGTTCTACGCCGCGCCGACGGTCTACCTCCGTGCGAACACACCGCTCAACTCTGATCGAACAGCCTGTCGGGTCTTCTTCGGCCCCGGGACGGGCACCGACGTCCGAACAACCCAGCGGTCAGGCGCGCGCACCGTGCTGAGACCGCCAGGCCGCGACGGCTGGGCCACGGAGGACATCACCGTGGCCGACGCAGATCGTCTCGACATCCAGCACGGCAAACCGGAGCACAGCGCGCTCGACGGCGGCGCTGTCGACGTTGAAGACTCCCGGCGTGGTGGCACCGCGAACGTTAGCCAGCGTGTCGCCCGTAAACAGCACCCGGTGCTGCGGCAGATGCAGGGCGATACTGCCCGCGGTGTGCCCAGGAACGGCGATCACATCGGCGCCTCCGCCGAAGGCTATCCGGTCGGCATCGTCGAGCTCGTGGTCCACCAGTGCCGCCTCCGGCGTCGGGATCGGCGGCAACGCCTCAGCGATGGCGAGTCCCCATTCCCGCAGCTTCGGCTCCGGCGGTGCGTGTCTGCCGCGGACCACATCCGCATCGGCATGGTGCACCAGCACGTCGGCGCCCCAGCCGCCGATCTCGCGGGCAGCACCGATGTGGTCGGGATGCGCGTGCGTGATGATCAATCGCCGCACATCGGCACGCCGGAAGCCGATCTCGACGAGTCCGCGACCGATCTCCGCGGCCGAGCCCGGCATTCCGCTGTCGACCACCGTCACCTCGGACTCGTCGTTCCACACGAAGACATTCAGATCGTTCACTTCGGGAAACTGGAGCACATGCAACTGCGCGCCGACCTCGAGAATTCTCATCGCGATGACGCTAGCGGCCGCAGACCGCGGCGTGCCGGCGATTCCGCTGCGGGCGAAAGAACCCTCCTCGGCGCGCGGCGGCGCAGTGCGCCGCTGTTCATCCGCTGCTGGCGTTCGCGCAGCGAGCGGTAGCGGCCGGGCAGGAGCGGGTTGCGCTGATCGTCGGCTCGCTTGCGCGACGGATGCCGAAGATGTTGCGGACAGCGGGGCCGAAAATCGGCTAAGAGCATGAATATGAATGATAATGCGCCAAAAAAGAGAATTATTTTCATCAGACTAGCCATGATGATGCAGAATATTCATACTTCTGACGAGCGGTGATTTCTTTCGTATAGGTCACCGGCAGCCGTCCATCGACGATCAGGAGTGCAGGTGAAAATCGGAATCCCCGCCGAGGTCAAGAATCACGAGTATCGCGTGGCGTGCACACCAGCCGGCGTGCACGAGCTCGTGTCGCGCGGGCACGAGGTGTACCTGGAGACGGGCGCCGGGCGCGGCTCGGCATTCGAGGACGAGGCCTACACCGTCGAGGGTGCGCGGGTGCTTGACACCGCCGACGAAGTCTGGGAAACCGCTGATCTGGTGCTCAAGGTGAAGGAGCCGGTGGCCGAGGAGTACGGGCGGCTGCGTGAGAACCAGGTGTTGTTCACTTACCTGCACCTGGCCGCGTCCAAGGAGTGCACCGACGCATTGCTGACCTCCGGCAGCACCGCGATCGCCTACGAAACGGTGACCGGACGCGACGGCTCCCTGCCGCTGCTCGCGCCGATGAGTGAGGTCGCGGGCCGATTGGCCGCGCAGGCCGGCGCCTACCACTTGATGCGCAGCGGCGGCGGGCGTGGCGTGCTGATGGGCGGCGTGCCCGGCACCAGGCCCGCGAAGGTCGCCGTGCTCGGCGCTGGCGTCGCGGGCGGGAACGCGATCGCCGTAGCGCACGGCATGCGCGCCGATGTCACCGTGCTGGATCTGAACATCGCGCGCCTACGCGAGATCGACGCGCAGTACCGCGGCCAGGTGCGGACCATCATGTCGAACAAGCTCGAGGTGGATACCGCGGTTCGCGAGGCTGACCTGGTGATCGGCGCGGTGCTGGTGCCGGGCGCCAAGGCGCCGACCCTGGTGTCCCACGACCTCGTCGGGCAGATGAAGCCGGGCTCCGTGCTGGTCGACATCGCGATCGACCAGGGCGGGTGCTTCGCGGACTCACGACCGACCACGCACGCGGAACCGACCTACCGGGTGCACGAGTCGGTGTTCTACTGCGTGGCCAACATGCCTGGTGCGGTGCCCAACACGTCGACCGTCGCGCTCACCAATGCCACGCTGCCGTACGTGGTCTCGCTCGCCGAACGCGGGTGGCGTGATGCGGTGGCGGCCGATCCTGGCCTCGCCGCAGGGCTGAGCACCCATCGCGGAGCGCTGTTGTCGGAGTCGGTGGCGCAGGCGCACGGTTACGTGACGGAACGCCTGGCCGCGTAACGGTTCGCCAGCGGCGCGCCCGTCATGCGGATCCCGAACGCGGGCGCATGTGCTCGAAGATGAGGATCGTTTCGGTCGAGGCGACCGCCGGATGGGCGCTGAGGTGATTCAGGACGAACACCCGCAGCTCGTCGGTGTTGGCGGTGGCGACATGAATGAGGTAATCGTCGGCGCCCGCGATGAAATACACGTTGAGCACCTCATCGAGCGCCGCCATGCGCTGCCCGAACTCGGCGAGCTGCCTGCGCGCGCTCGCGTGCAGGCGCACCGCGACCATGGCTTGCAGGTTGCGGCCGAGCGCCGCCGGGTCGATGTCGGCGTGGAATCCGCGAATGACGCCGCGCTCCACGAGGGCTCGCACCCGCCCGAGGCAGGTGGAGGGTGCGATGCCGGCGGCCGCGGCGAGCGCGTTGTTCGTCATGCGCCCGTCCCGCGCCAGCTGGTCGAGCAGGATCCGGTCGATGTCGTCGATCGAAGCGCCCGACGTCGGGTGGCCGGGCACGGCCGGGCCGCGTGCTGAGTCGGTCTTGCGCATGACCCGACGGTACCGAATCGGGTTCGCCGCGCAGCCGGTCTCGATGAAGGTTCTTCGGCTACGAACGGCGATCGGGTTGTTCGTGCCATGGGAGGCGTGCGCTGTCCGGACGTGGCTGCGGACGCGCCTGCTCCACCTGCGCGGCCACCGTGAGGATTGTCGTCTCGCCGTTCGCGGGTCCGACCAGTTGGACGGACAGGGGAAGCCCGTCGTCGCCGACGCCGACGGGTAGGGCGGCCGCGGGATTGCCGGTGACGTTCCACAGGGCGGTGTAGGCGACCATGGGGAGCGAGGCGAGCTGGGCGGACAGGGTGTTGGTTCCGTCCAGGACGCCGAGCCGGGGTGGACGGATCGCGATGGTCGGGGTGAGCAGCAGATCGCACTCGGTGAAGATCCGATCGACCTTGCGCGCCAAGGATCCTCCTTGCCGGATCGCCCATTCGACGACGGGCCGCCGCGCCCATGCGCCGAGCGCGACCGTTTGCTTGGTCCGGCGTTCGAGCCGTCCCGGATGATCCACTTCGGCTGCCTCGGCGCGTACGCCGCCGAAGAACTGGGGGAAGAAGGCGCCCGTCGAATTCGGGTAGTGAGGGTCGATCTCGAACACCGTATGCCCCAGTTCCGCAAGGAGCTTCGCGGTGTCGCGAACCGCGCGGACCTGGAGCGGATCCGTTTTCACCAGCAGCGGCGTTGGAGGTTTCATGCTGTAGCCGATCCGCAGCGGTTGCGCCGCCGTGCGGGCCGCCGCCTCGAACGACATCACCGGTTCGGAGGCATGGAATCGGTCGCTCGGCGCGTTGCCGCGGATGACGTCATAGACGATCGCGGCATCGAGTACGCCGCGAGTCAACGGCCCCGCGACACCCAACGCCCACCACAGGTGTTCGTTCGGCGCGTTCGGCACCCGCCCACGTTGCGGTTTCAGGCCGAACAACCCGCAGCACGCGGACGGGATGCGGATCGAGCCGCCGCCGTCGCCGCCGAGCGCCGCGGGAACGAGCCCGGCTGCCACCGCCGCGGCGGACCCGCCGCTGGACCCGCCGGTGGAGCGCGTCATATCCCACGGGTTGCGGGTCACGCCGAAGGTGCTGGATTCGGTGAACGGCCACTGCCCGAACTCCGGCATCGCGGTCTTGCCGACGATCACCGCCCCCGCCGCGCGCAGCCTGCGCACCACCTCGGCATCCGCCACGGCAGGGGTCGAGTTCGCCCTGGTGCCGAACGTCGTCACCACGCCTGCCACGTCGAACTCGTCCTTGATCGCGATCGGGATTCCGTGCAGCGGGCCCACCGCGCCGCCCGCCGCCCGCTCCCGGTCACGCTCGGTCGCCTCGGCCCTGGCTTCGTCGCGGAGCACTCGGGTGAACGCGCCGAGTTCCGCGGCGGCGTCGATCCCGTCGAGAGTCGCCTCGACGAGCTGCTGTGCCGAGAGGACCCCCTGCTCCAACAGCTCACGCTGTTCGAGTACGCCCGATGCGACGACTTCTTGGAGATCCATGTGCTACCGCTCCTCTAGGCCCGTTCCGGGCCGCCCGTGGACGAGGCGTTGCACTGCCGATGCCCACACCCTCGACCGTATGTAGTCGAGCGACCGTTTTGCAATGGATACTGCGTGATCGGCCATGTGGTTCAAACCGCAGCAAATTTGGTGCAATCCGCAAGCAGGCCGGGACCCGAGCTGGTTGCGGGGCCGTCGTCAGGGCAGCTCGGGGTGCCGCAGGCCCGCCGTCGCGGTCGAGTCGGTACCCGCGAGCTTGGAGTGGGTACGCGAGTAGGCGAAGTAGACGATCAGGCCGACGGCCAGCCAGACCACGAAGCGCGCCCAGGTCTGCCACGGCAGCGACCAGATCAGATACACCGAGAAGCCGATGCCGACCAGCGGGACGACCGGCATGAACGGCAGCCGGAACTCGCGCGGCTCGTCGGGACGGGTGCGCCTCAGGACCATCACCGCGACGGACACGACGATGAAGGCCATCAAAATGCCGATGTTGGTCAACTCGGCGACGACCGTGATGTCCAGCAACCCGGCCATCAGCGCCGCTCCGATGCCGACGATCCACGTCACCCGGGTGGGCACCTTCCGGACCGGATGGGTCTTGGCGAACCATTCCGGCAACAGCCCGTCGCGGCTCATGGCGAACCAGACACGGGTGACGCCGAGCATGAAGGTGAGCACCACGGTGACGATGCCGACGATGGCGCCGATCGCGATGATGTTCGCGACACCGGGCTGACCGACCGACTCGAACGCGGTGGAGAAACCACTGGTCGGGCTGATCTCGGCGTACTTCTGCATGCCGGTCAGCACCAGGGTGGCCAGCACGTAGAGCACCATGGCGATGGCCAGCGAGTAGATGATCGCCTTGGGCAGGTGCTTCTTGCCGTCGGTGGATTCCTCGGCGGCGGTGCTCATCGCGTCGTAGCCGAAAACGGCGAAGAAGACAGTGGCCGCGCCGGTCCATACCGCGCCGGCGCCGAACGGGAAGTACGGCGTGTAGTTGGAGCTGTCGATGTGGAAGACGCCCAGCACGATGATGAGCGCGACCAAGGCGACTTTGATGCCGACCGCGACGGTCTCGAACCGGCCTACGCTCCTGATGCCACGCGACAGCAGCAAGGCCGTGCCGAGACAGAACAGCATGGCGAACACGTCGACCACGTGGCCCTCGCCCGTGCCAGAGGCGCCCATCATCCAGTCCGGCAGAGTGATGTCGACCTGCCCGAGCAGGAACCGGAAGTACCCGGACACGCCGATGGCGACCACCGCGGCGACCGCGATGTACTCCAGCAGCAGATCCCAGCCGATGAACCAGCCCGCGATCTCGCCGAGCGACACGTAGCCGTAGGTGTAGGCGGACCCGGCCTTGGGAACCATCCCGGCGAACTCGGCGTAACACAGTGCGGCCGCGGCGCTGGCGACGCCCGCGATGAGGAACGAGATGAGCACCGAGGGGCCGGTCACGGAGTGCGCGACCGAACCGGCCAGCGTGAAGATGCCCGCGCCGATGATCCCGCCGACGCCGATCGCGGTGAGCTGCCACAGGCCGAGCGATCGGGACAGCTGCTCGTCGGCAGGGGCGGATTCGTCCTCGACCTCGCCGAGGGGTTTGCGGCGCAACATCTGGCTGCGCAACTCCGCGATGGACATGTGTATCCTTTCGTCCTCTGCGGTACCCGGCGGTGCCGTAACGCAGATCACAATTCGAGCTGTGCCTAGCTAAATACGACCACATCCGCGCTGTGATCGGTCAGTTGGACAAATAAACTTCAGCGGCCTTGTCCAACCGGACGCCGCGGCTCGGATGCGCCGAGCTCAGCGGTCGCCGCCGAATGAGCGCAGGAAGAACGCGACGTTGGCCGGACGCTCGGCCAACCTGCGCATGAAGTAGCCGTACCACTGGTCGCCGTAGGGGACGTAGACGCGCAGCATGTGTCCCGCACCGACCAGGCGCCGCTGTTCGGCGTCCCGGATGCCGTGCAACATCTGGAACTCGAAATCGTCATGCGTGCGCCCGGTTTCGCGTACACAGTGCAGCGCCGCGTCAATCAGCGCCGGGTCGTGCGTGGCGACCATCGGATAGCCGTCGCCGTCCATCAAGATGCGCAGGCAGCGCAGATACGAGTCGTCGACGGCGGAACGGCCCTGATAGGCCACCGCGGCGGGTTCGCGATAGGCGCCCTTGCACAACCGGATTCGCGAGCCGGGGCCGGCGAATTCCCGGCAGTCGTCCTCGGTGCGTTTCAAGTAGGCCTGCAACACCGTGCCCAACCATGGGAAATCCGTGCGCAACTCGCGCACGATCGACTGCGTCGAGTCCGTGGTGGTGTGGTCCTCTGCGTCGATCGTGACCCAGACCCCCGCGACTGTCGCGGCGGTGCAGATCTGATGGGCGTGCTCACGAGCTATGGCGTGCCCGTCGTGGGGGAGCGCCTGGCCCAGCGCGGACAGTTTGAGGGACACCTCCAGCGGTCGCGCGGTCCCTTCCGCCGCGGCGGGCAGATCGGCCAACGCTGACAGGAGCCGCAGATAGTGCGCGACGGTGGCGCGGGCTTGGTCGAGGTCGGTGGTGTCCTCGCCGAGATAGTCGATGGTCACGCGGCGGTCGGATTCGAGGAGCGCGGCGGTCGCGGCCACCGCCTGATCCTCGGTCTCGCCCGCGACGAAGCGATCCACCAGCTTCTTGGTGGTCGGCATGCGGCTGATCGTGCGCTCCATGCGCGGAGAGCGTGCGGCTGCCAGCATGGCGGGACGGAGCAGTCCGGAGAATGCCATCAGAGCTCCTGGTGCGGGTAGCGGTGGTCGGTCGCGGGGACGAACGTCTCCTTGATCGTGCGAGCGGAGGTCCAACGCAGCAGGTTCTGTGCCGACCCTGCCTTGTCGTTGGTGCCGGACGCGCGCGACCCCCCGAAGGGCTGTTGCCCGACGACCGCGCCGGTGGGCTTGTCGTTGACGTAGAAGTTTCCGGCCGCGAACCGTAGCCGGTCGGTGGCGGTGGCGATGGCCGTGCGGTCGTCGGCGATGACCGCGCCGGTCAGGCCGTAGCGCGAGCCCTTGTCGATCAGGTCGAGCGTGGACTCGAACGATCCGGGGCCGGAGTCGTCGTAGACGTGCACGGCCAGGATCGGGCCGAAGTACTCGGTGCGGAACGCCTCGTCGGCAGGGTCGTCACCGAGCAGGATGGTGGGCTCGACAAAGTAGCCGACGCCGTCGTCGGCGTGGCCGCCCGCGGCGATCGTCAGGCTCGGAGTCGCCTTGGCGCGTGCCAGGGCGTCGGCGTTCTTGTCGAAGGCACGCTTGTCGATGAGCGCGCCGCCGAAGTGGGTGAAGTCGGTGACGTCGCCATAGCTGAGGGCGGCGACCTTGTCGACGAACTCGCGGCCCATCCTGGCCCACACCGACCTCGGGATGAACGCGCGGGAGGCGGCTGAGCACTTCTGGCCCTGGTAGTCGAAGGCGCCGCGGATCAGTGCCGTCGTCAGCACGTCGGGATCGGCGGAGCTGTGCGCCACGACGAAGTCCTTGCCGCCGGTCTCGCCGACCAGGCGCGGATAGCTGTCGTAGTCGACGATATTCGCCGCGACCGTGCGCCACAGATGCTGGAACGTCGCGGTCGATCCGGTGAAGTGGATGCCTGCGAGGCGGCGATCGGTGAGTGCCACGTCGGACACCGTGGGACCGGCGCCGTGCACCATGTTGATCACACCGGGCGGCAGCCCCGCCGCCTCCAGCAGCTTCATCGTCCAGTACGCCGCGACCGACTGGGTCACGGCGGGCTTCCACACGACGGTGTTACCCATCAGCGCGGGCGCGGTGGGGAGATTGCCCGCGATCGCGGAGAAGTTGAACGGGGTGATTGCGTACACGAAACCCTCGAGCGGACGGTACTCCACCTTGTTCCACACGCCCGGTGCCGAAATCGGCTGGTCCTGCAGGATTCGGCGGGCGAAGTGGACGTTGAAGCGCCAGAAGTCGACCAGCTCGCACGGGGTGTCGATCTCGGCCTGGTATGCCGTCTTGGATTGGCCCAACATCGTTGCGGCGGAGATGGTTTCGCGCCACGGTCCGGCCAGTAAGTCCGCGGCGCGGAGGAAGACCGCGGCACGGTCCTCGAACGGAAGCGCCCGCCAGCCCGGCGCCGCGGTGGTGGCGGCCGTGACGGCGTCCGCCACGTCGCGCGGCTCGGCGGTGGTGAGCGTGCCGAGCACGGCGGCGTGCCGGTGCGGCTGCACCACCCGGATCTGCTCGCCGGAACCGCGCCGGTGTTCGCCGCCGATGACATGATGGATTTCGGTCGGCGTCGCGCCGAGCTCGGTGAGCTTCGCCTGCAATCGTTCGCGTTCCGCACTGCCCGGGGCGAATGTGCCGACCGGCTCGTTGACCGGCTGGGGTGTGGACACGATGGCGTCCATGGTTCCTCCTGCTGGGTAGGCGATTTTGCGGTAAGCCGAAGTCAACACCGGAAAACTGCCCGGAGAATGAGCCAGTCGGACAAAGATGGGGTGAGTGCGTTGTCGAGTTGGCCGAAGGACGGGAACGTGGCCGGGGAGAGCGAGTTGGCCGCCGCGGACATGGATCTGTTCGGCCTGGCGCAGATGGTTGCCCACAACGCGGGCGGGATGGTGTCCATCGAGGACCCGCACTCCCATGTGCTGGCGTACTCGGCGTCCGACCAGACCGCCGACCAGTTGCGCGTGCTGTCGATCCTGGGCCGGGAAGGCCCGCGCGACTACCTGACCGTGCTGCGGAAGTGGGGTGTGTTCGATCGCTTGCGCAACACGGACGAGGTCATCGACGTGCCCGCGCATGAGGAACTGAACATCAAGCGAAGGCTGGTGGTCGGTATCCGGCATCCCGCGGACGCGACCGCGCGGGCGCCGCGGGTACTCGGTGCGATCTGGCTGCAGCAGGGTGATCAGCCGTTCAAGTCGGACGCGGCGGAGATCCTGCGTGGGGCCTCGGCCATCGCAGGCCGTCTGATCTCCCGCAGTCTCGACGCACCGTCCACCGAGGCGCTGCTGATCCAGCGGTTGTTCGGTGCGGGAGGGGCCGCGGTCGAGATAGACGCGGTGGTGACCGCGCTGAACCTGCCGCAGACCGGCCCCGCCGCGGTGGTGGCGTTCGCGCTCACCGCCACCGAGCAGTCCACCGCCACCGAGCCCGCCGCGCTCGGCAGCATCCTGCGCTTGCGCGCCAGCTCCTTCCGGGGCGACTCGGTGACCACGGTGCTCGGCGACCGCGTCTACGTGCTGTTGCCTGGCTACCGGTCCGCGCACGCGGTGACGGCGTGGACGCGGCAATTGGTCGAACAGCTCGAGGCGAAGCGGTCGCTGGCGTTGCGGGCCGCGATAGC
This sequence comes from Nocardia sp. NBC_01730, assembly GCF_035920445.1. Classification (NCBI taxonomy): domain Bacteria; kingdom Bacillati; phylum Actinomycetota; class Actinomycetes; order Mycobacteriales; family Nocardiaceae; genus Nocardia; species Nocardia sp. NBC_01730. Next base: position 147,748 of record NZ_CP109162.1, read on the forward strand.
CTGTCCCGTCGCCGATCTCGGCGCGGTGGGCGCCGCGCGGGCCGAGGTCGATCGCGTGCTGGACAGCACCGTCGCCACCTACCCGAAGGGGCGGGTGACCACGCTGTCCGAATCCCGCACCGCCGTGCTGCTCGGCGAGGTGCTCGATCTCGTCGGCTCGCGCGCCGCACTGCACGATCCCCGGCTGCGCGCCCTGTTCGACTACGACCGGAAGCATTCGGCGAGCTTGCGCGACAGCGTGGAGACCTATCTGCGGGAACACGGCGACGTCCGCAACGCCGCGGCCGCCCTGCAAGTGCATCCGAATACGCTGCGTTACCGCATCCGCCGCGTCGAGGACATCCTCGGCATGGATCTCGGCGACCACGCAGACCGCCTGTTACTCGAGATCCAGCTCGCGCTCCAGCGCCGCCCGCACTCCCGCCCGCCGGGCCCGCCTGCCTGACCCGACTTGCTCGGTAAGCGACGTTTGCCGAGCGGCGCTCGGCGCGCTGTTGGACGTGCTGGTGGTCCGTCACTGTCGGGGAGGGGCGATCCGTGCTATCGAGGACGTATGAAGCCGACACGGTCGTTCTACGATGTCGTGATCGTCGGCGGCGGCCATAACGGGCTGGTGGCCGCCGCGTACCTGGCGCGGGCTGGGCGGTCGGTGCTGTTGCTCGAGCGCCTGCCGCACACGGGTGGCGCCGCGGTGTCGGAGCGGGTGTTCGCGGGCGTCGACGCGCGGCTGTCGCGGTACTCGTATCTTCTGAGCCTGCTGCCGCGACAGATCGTGGACGAGCTGGGGCTGCGGTTCACGACACGGCGCAGGCAGATCTCGTCGTATACGCCGGTCGGCGACAGCGGCCTGCTCGTTTCCGGGGCGCCGGAGCGGACCAGGGCGAGTTTCACGCGCCTCACCGGGTCGGATCGGGATTTTCTTGCGTGGCAGCGTTTCTACGGCGCCACCGGGCGGCTGGCGCAGCGCATATTCCCGACGTTGACGCAGCCGCTGCCGTCCAGGGCCGTGCTGCGGGCTGCCGTGGACGACGCTGCGACCTGGGAGGCGATGTTCGAGCGCCCGCTGGGGGAGGCGATCGAGTCGGCCTTCCGCGACGATATCGTGCGCGGCGTGGTGCTCACCGACGCGCTGATCGGTACGTTCGCCCATGCGCACGATCCGTCGCTGCGGCAGAACCGCTGCTTCCTCTACCACGTGATCGGCGGCGGCACCGGCGACTGGGACGTGCCCGTCGGGGGTATGGGCGCGCTCACCGACGCGCTGGCCGAGGTGGCGCGCTCCGCGGGCGCCGAGATCGTCACGGAATGCGAGGTAACCGGTCTCGAAACCGATGGCAGCACAGCCGAAGTCGGTTATTGGGACAGGACGGTTGGTGCGCGTCACGTGCTCGTCAACGCCGCACCGTACACGCTCGCGGGGTTGCTCGGTACGCCGTTACCACCGAAACCCCAAGGCGCGCAGCTCAAGATGAACATGCTGCTGCGCCGGTTGCCACGACTGCGTGACACCGAAACCGATCCGCGCGAGGCGTTTGCGGGAACCTTTCACATCGGCGAGTCGTACGCGCAACTCGACCAGGCATACGGCGAAGCGGCGATCGGCCGCATACCGTCTGCGCCGCCCGCGGAGATCTACTGTCACACATTGACCGACCCGTCGATCCTGTCGCCGGACCTGACCGCGCAAGGCGCGCATACCCTCACGCTGTTCGGTCTGCACACACCGGCAAAGCTGTTCGCCGCCGATCCGGAGGGGGCGAAGGCGGAGGTGGTAAAAGCCACACTTGCGCAACTGGATTCGGTGCTGGCCGAACCGATCGCCGACTGCTCGGCGACGGACGAGCACGGCGAGCCATGTCTGGAGGCGAAGACCCCGCTCGAGCTGGAGTGCGAGCTCGGCCTGCCCGGTGGCCACATCTTCCATCGGGATCTGGCCTTCCCTTACCTACCGGAGGAGGCCGATCCGGCTGACCCCGCCGCCCGGTGGGGTGTGTCGACCGGCCATCGCAACGTATTCCTCTGTGGTGCCGGGGCGATCCGTGGCGGCGGGGTCAGCGGCATCCCCGGGCACAACGCCGCGATGGCCGTGCTCGACGTCGATCAGGCCCGCTGAGCCGACAACGCGATCTTGGCGCTGCGCCCTGGCGTTTCGGTGGCGACCGCGGCGTCGGCCGCGGACTCCAGCGAGTAGGCGGTCTCGATGGTCAACCGCAGCTCGCCGCGGGCCGCGAGGTCGATCAGCTCCCCGATCAGCCGCCCTCGATGCTCGGCGCCGATCTCCTCGATCCGCATGGCGCCCCAGAAGCCTTTGACCACAGCCTGTTTGAAGATGAGGCTGCCGGAATCGAGCGACAGCGGCTTGCCCGACAGCGCGCCGAAGGAGATCAGGTGCCCGTTCGGCGCGAGTAGCGCCAGCCCGTCGTCGGCGGCGCGACCGCCTACCTGGTCGACGGCACGCGCGATGGGCGCGCCCGAGGTAACGGTCTCGACCTGCGCGCGCCAGCCCTCGCTTTCGGTGTCGAGCACTGGTTCGTAGCCGAGCTCACGCAGCGCCGCGACCGAAGCGTGGCCGCGCACCAGGTTGAGCACGTGCAGACCGCGTTGCCGGCCGAAGACGTTGACCAGCCTGCCGACCGCGCCGTTGGCGGCGTTGATCGCCAGCCATTCTCCCGGCTGCAGTGCGAGGTCTTCCACCAGCATCAGTGCGCTGAGCGGCATGGCGAGCAGCTGGGCCGCGGTTTCGTCGGACACCGCGTCCGGCACCGGAACCACCTGTCCGGCCGGGACCACGAAGTACTCCGCCCACACGTTCTGTGCCCCGGACACCGTGACGCGTTGTCCGACGGTGAGACCGGTGACGTCCGGCCCCACCGCGTCGACGCGCCCGACGGCCTCGGTGCCCGGAATCGCGGGCAGCGGCGGCCGATAACCGTACACGCCGCGCACGATGGCCAGGTCGTGATTGTGGATCGGCGCGAGGATCAACTGGAGACGGACCTCGCCGGGACCCGGTTCGGGCACCGGCCGCTCGGTGGTGGTGAGCACGTCCTTCGGTTCGCCGAATCGTTCGATGACTACGGCACGCATGTTCGCTCCCTTCCCGATCAATAGCCTTCCCGATCAGTCCTCGGCGACGAGGACTTCGACTTCGATGTTGCCACGGGTCGCGTTCGAGTACGGGCACACCTGGTGCGCCTTGTCCGCGAGTTCCTGTGCGTCCTGCCTGGACAGATGGGGGAGCGAGACCTCGAGGGTGACCGTGAGCCCGAATCCGCCCGCATCGTTGGGGCCGATGCCGACCTTGGCGCCGACCGCGGAGTCGTCGATGTTGGCCTTGGCCTGCTGGCCGACCAGGCGCAGCGCCGAATGGAAGCAGGCCGCGTAGCCCGCCGCGAACAGCTGCTCGGGGTTGGTGCCTTCACCGTTGCCGCCCAGCGCCTTCGGGGCGGACAGGTCCACGTCGACCTTGCCGTCGGTGGTGCGGGCGTGTCCGTTGCGGCCGTCGCCGGTCGCCAAGGCCTCGGCGGTGTAGAGGATCCGCATGTCTACTCTCCTTCGTTCAGCTGGGACATCAGCGAATGCGTCAGTCGTCGCAAGGTTTCGCGCAGCGCGAGGAACTCGTCCGGGGACAGGCCGATGGCCTCGGCCATCTCGGCCGGGATGTCGCCCGCCTCGGCCCGCAGCGCGCGCCCGCGTTCGGTGAGCTGGATATCCACGCGACGTTCGTCGGCCGCCGACCGATGCCGCTCGACCAGCCCTGCCGCCTCCAGCCGCTTGAGCAGCGGGGAGAGCGTGCCGGAATCCAGGGCGAGTGCATGGCAGACGTCGCCGACGCTGCGTCCGTCGCGTTCCCACAGCGCCAGCATCACCAGGTACTGCGGGTAGGTGAGCCCGAGCCGTTCCAGCTTCGGGCGGTAGACCGCGGTCATCGCCCGGGACGCCGCGTAGAGCGGGAAGCAGAGTTGCTCGTCGAGGGTGAGATGGTCGGTCATGGCCATAAATATAGTGGGCAACTATATTGCGCACAATAGAGTTGTCTGTGGCGCTGGTCACAGAGTGTGGATCCGTCAGCGTCCGTTCTCGTCCGGCAACCCGCCGATGTGGTGGGTGAGGGTGGTCGCGGTGGCCCGGACCTGGGTGGCGAGCGGCGTCCAGTCGGCGGAGCATGGCGTGGCCGCGCAGTGGTGGCGGAAGGTGACGCTGATCGCGGCGATCGGGCGGTGATTGTGGTCGAAAACGGGATAGGCGACGGACGCGAAGCCGGAGGTGACGTGGCCGTCTTCGCAGGCCCAGCCGCGGCGGCGGTCGGTAGCGAGCGTCGTGCGCAATGCGGCGAGGGTGACCGGACCGCGGTCGGTCCGGCGGACGAACGCCGACGCGGACGGGAACAGGGCGCGGATCTGGGCGGCAGGCAGGTGGGCGAGGATCGCGCGGCCGGACGCGGTCAGGTGCGCGGGCAGTCGAACACCGACGCCGGTGACCAAGGTCTCCGGACGCGCAGGCTGCTCCTTGATCAGGTACAGCAATTCGTTGCCGTGCAGGACGCCGAGGTGGGCGGTGTGGCCGACGCGTTCCACCAGACTGCGTAGCAGTGGGTGGGCGAGGCGCTCCAGCGGGTCATGGCGCAGATAGGCGGAACCGAGTTCGAAGGCGGCAATGCCGAGGCCGTAGCGGCGCTCGGCGGGCAGCCGAGTGACGAACCGGGCCGTTTCCAACTCGGCGAGCAGGTGATAGGTGGTGGAGCGCGGGAGACCGAGTTCGCGGGCGATGGCGGTGGCGGAAATCGGCCCGGCTCGGCCCGCGAGTAGTTGCAGTACAGCGAGCCCGCGGCGCAACGCCGGGACGTCGCTGCTCGTTCCCACGCGCTCTCCTCGGTATGTCTGGGATCTCAGACGAATTCGGCCGTAGCCTCATTCTGCACCGACTGTCGCGGCGGTGGAATGGACTCATGCCGGACACTGCGCAGCTACCGATCGTGGACCTCGACGGGCCGCTCACCCGTGATGGGGTCGTCGCGGTCGCGCGGCATGGCGCCAAGGTCCGGCTGAGCCCGGTGGCGCTGCGGCGGCTGACCGCCGCGCGCGACCATGTCGATGTGCTCGCGGCGGGTGATCTCCCGACCTATGGGGTCTCCACCGGATTCGGCGCGTTGGCGATTCGCTACATTCCGCCGGAGCGGCGCACCGCGTTGCAGCGGTCGCTGATCCGCTCGCACGCGGCGGGGGCGGGCGCGGCCGTGGAGCGCGAGGTGGTGCGCGCGCTGATGGTGCTGCGCCTGCGCACGCTCGCCACCGGCCACACCGGTGCGCGGCCCGTGACGGCGCAGACGCTGGCCGCGCTGATCAACGTGGGCCTCACGCCGGTGGTGCACGAGTACGGCTCGCTCGGATGCTCCGGCGATCTCGCGCCGCTGGCCGCGGTGGCGCTGACGCTCATGGGCGAGGGCACGGTGACCGACGACACCGGCATGCTACTGGATGCCGTGGATGCGTTGCACGCCAACGGAATCGAGCCGGTCACCCTTGCTGAGAAGGAGGGTCTGGCGCTGACCAACGGCACCGACGGCATGCTCGGCATGCTGGTGCTCGCCCTGGCCGACCTGCGCACTCTGCTGGACGTGGCGGACATCACCGCCGCGATGAGTGTCGAGGCACTGCTGGGCACCGATCGCGTGTTCGCCGCGGACCTGCAGGCGCTGCGCCCACATCCCGGCCAGGCCCACTCGGCGGCGCGGATGCGTGCCGCCCTGGCCGGATCGGAGATCGTCGCGAGCCATCGCGGCCCCGACTGTCACCGGGTGCAGGACGCCTATTCGCTGCGCTGTGCCCCACAGGTGCACGGCGCCGCGCGCGACACGGTGGCCCACGCCGAAACGGTCGCCGATCGTGAGCTGGCCTCGGCCATCGACAATCCGGTGGTGCTCGGCGACGGACGGCTGGAGTCCAACGGCAACTTCCACGGCGCACCCCTGGCCTATGTGCTCGACTTTCTCGCGATCCCGGTCGCCGACGTAGCGAGCATGGCCGAGCGCCGTACCGACCGCATGCTGGATGTCGCGCGCTCGCACGGCCTTCCGGCCTTCCTCGCCGCCGATCCTGGCGTCGACTCCGGCCACATGATCGCCCAGTACACCCAGGCCGCCATGGTTTCCGAGCTCAAACGCCTCGCCGTGCCCGCGTCCGTGGACTCGATCCCGAGCAGTGCGATGCAGGAGGACCACGTTTCGATGGGGTGGTCGGCGGCCCGCAAGCTCCGCACGGCGATCGATGGGCTGACCACTGTGCTCGCGATCGAATACCTCACCGCGGCGCGGGCCCTCGACTTCCGTGCTCCGCTGCGTCCGGCTCCTGCCACCGCCGCGGCCGTGGCCCTGCTGCGCACTCGAGTCGACGGCCTCGGCCCCGACCGCCATCTCGCTCCCGAAATCGCCGCCGCCGAATCCCTGTTGCGGACCGGCGCTTTCACCCGAACCGTCACGCTCGACCTCACCTGATGTGGAGGCTCACCATGACCACGCCGCCCCGGACACCGCCCAGTGCGACATCCTCGCGCGACAGATCGCCGATAGGGCCCCCGTCGCGGTCGGCACCCAGGGTGGTGCGGGCGGCCCGTGGCAAGGGACTCACGGCCGGAAACTGGCAGACCGAGGCCGCGCTGCGCATGTTGCACAACAATCTCGATCCCGAGGTCGCCGAGCGTCCGCAGGATCTGGTCGTGTACGGCGGAACCGGGAAGGCCGCGCGGGATTGGGCCAGTTTCGATGCGATCACGCGCTGTCTGACCACGCTGGCGGGCGACGAGACGCTGCTGGTGCAGTCGGGTAAGCCGGTCGGCGTGTTCCGCACGCACGAGTGGGCGCCGCGCGTGCTGATCGCCAACTCGAATCTCGTCGGGGACTGGGCGAACTGGCCGGAGTTCCGCAGACTCGAGGCGCTCGGGCTGACCATGTACGGTCAGATGACGGCGGGCTCATGGATCTACATCGGTACCCAGGGCATCCTGCAGGGCACCTACGAGACCTTCGCCGCCATCGCCGACAAGCGCTTCGGCGGGAGCCTCGCGGGAACGTTGACCCTGACCGCGGGACTCGGCGGCATGGGCGGCGCGCAACCGCTGGCGGTCACCATGAACGGCGGCGTGGCGCTGGTCGTCGAATGCGACCAGGCGCGCGCTGGACGACGTCTGCGGGACCGCTACCTGGACGAGATCGCCACCGACATCGATGATGCGGTCGCCAGGGTTTCCGCGGCTCGCGGCCAGCGGAAAGCGTTGTCTGTCGGTCTGATCGGCAATGCCGCCGACGTGGTGCCGCAGCTGCTTCGCCGTGGGTTCGACCCGGACATCGTCACCGATCAGACCTCGGCGCACGACCCGCTGTCCTATCTGCCGCGTGGTGTCGCGGTGGAGGACTGGTCGGACTACGCGGCGAACAAGCCCGACGAATTCACCACCCGCGCACGGGAATCCATGGCCGACCACGTCGGCGCCATGCTCGGCTTCCTCGACGGGGGCGCGGAGGTGTTCGATTACGGCAACTCGCTACGTGGGGAGGCCGCGCTCGGCGGGTGCGACCGAGCGTTCGACTATCCGGGGTTCGTTCCCGCGTACATCCGTCCGCTGTTCTGCGCGGGCAAGGGCCCGTTCCGCTGGGTCGCGTTGTCCGGAGACCCGGCCGACATCGCGGCCACCGACCGTGCTGTCCTGGATCTTTTCCCGGAGAACGATTCTTTGCGCCGCTGGATCGGGATGGCCGGTGCGCGCGTGGCCTTCCAAGGTCTGCCCGCGCGAATCTGCTGGCTCGGCTACGGTGAGCGGCACCTGGCCGGACTGCGCTTCAACGAGATGGTGGCCTCGGGCGAACTCCAGGCGCCGGTCGTGATCGGGCGCGACCACCTGGACTCCGGGAGCGTCGCCTCGCCCTACCGAGAGACCGAGTCGATGGCCGACGGCTCGGACCCGATCGCCGACTGGCCCCTGTTGAACGCGCTGCTCAACACCGCTTCCGGCGCGAGCTGGGTGTCCATCCACCACGGCGGCGGCGTCGGGATCGGTCGCTCGCTGCACGCGGGACAGGTGTGTGTGGCCGACGGGACGCCGCTGGCGGCGCAGAAGCTGGAGCGGGTGCTGACCAACGATCCCGGCACCGGGGTTATCCGTCACGTGGACGCCGGCTACGTCCGTGCGAGCGACATCGCCGCACAGCGCGGCGTGCGAATTCCGATGCGGGAGAACTCGTGATCGGCGAGGACGCGAGCGGTGCGGATCGCCCGCCCGCGGGCAGCACGACGAATGTGTACCGGGCCCAATACGCCTGGCTTCCGGACGGGCTCGCCGCGGATGTCACCATCGAGGTCGACGGACCGACGATTCGTTCGGTGGCCAGTGGCGCGGGCCGGCACGGAAAACTCTTGCGCGGATTGACGATTCCCGGCTTCGCGAACGCGCACTCGCACGCCTTCCACCGTGCCCTGCGTGGTCGCACGCAGCACGAGCGCGGCTCCTTCTGGACGTGGCGGGACCGGATGTACGCCGTCGCCGCTTTACTCGATCCCGACTCCTGCTACCGGCTCGCCCGCGCGGTGTACGCGGAGATGGTGCTGGCCGGGTATACCAGCGTCGGTGAATTCCACTACCTGCACCACGGGCCCGGCGGCAGGCGCTACACGGACCCGAACGCGATGAGCGCGGCGCTCGCCGCGGCGGCCGACGATGCAGGCATTCGGCTCACTCTGCTCGACACATGTTATCTCGCCGGGGAATTCGGGATGCCGCTCGGCGAGCATCAGCTTCGGTTCGGTGACGGCGACGTGGGTGCCTGGGCCGAGCGGGCCGCCGCATTCACGCCGGGACCGGGCCTGGTGCGGACCGGCGTAGCCGCGCATTCGGTGCGTACCGTGCCGCGCGCCGCGCTCGGCGTGGTCGCGGAGCGGGCGGCCGGGCGCCCGGTCCATGTGCACCTGTCCGAACAGCCTGCCGAAAACCGCTATTGTCTGGCCTTTTACGGCAGAACCCCGACAGAGCTGCTGGCGGAGGCGGGCGTGCTCGGTGCGCGTGCGGTCGCCGTGCACGCCACCCACGTCTCCGCCGCCGACATTCGTGTGCTCGCCGAAACCGGTGCGCGCGTGTGCTTCTGCCCGACCACCGAGCGCGACCTCGGCGACGGCATCGGGCCCGCCCGCGTCCTGTCCGACGCGGGCGTGGGACTGTGCCTGGGCAGCGACAGTCACGCCACCGTCGACGCGTTCGAGGAGTGGCGGGCGCTCGAGCTCAACGAGCGGCTGGTGAGCCACACCCGCGGCCGGTTCACCCCTGCGCAGTTATATCGCGCGGCAACGGATCACGCCGCGATCGGCTGGCCCGAGTGCGGCCGGATCGCGCCGGGCGCCGCCGCCGACCTGGTCACCGTCGACCTCGACTCGATCCGCACCGCGGGAACCGCCCCGGCCGCCGCGCTCTTCGCCGCCACCGCAGGCGACGTGCGTGAGGTGCTGGTGGCCGGAAGTCCCGTCGTATCCGACCACCACCACCTGCTGTTGCCGCACCCGGAAAGTTCGCTGCACGAGGAAATCGAAGCACTATGGCGACCCTGATCACCGGTATCAGCGAGCTCACGACCAACACCGAGGACGGCCCGCTGCGCAACGCCGCGGTAGTGCTCGGGGGGGAGCGTTTCGCCTGGGTCGGGTCCGCCGTCGCGGCGCCCGCCGCGGACGAGAAGGTCGACGTCGGCGGCCGCGCCGCGCTGCCAGGCTGGGTGGACAGCCACACCCACTTGGTCTTCGCCGGAGACCGGACCGCCGAATTCGAAGCCAGGATGGCCGGGCGTTCCTACCGGGCCGGTGGCATCGCCACCACCGTCGCCGCGACCCGCGAGGCCACCGACGACGATCTGATCGCCAACCTCGCCCGCCATCTCGCCGAGGCAAGGCGCCAGGGCACCACCTGCCTGGAAACCAAGACCGGCTACGGCCTCCGTGTCGAGGACGAACTGCGCTCCGCCCGCATCGCCGCGGCGGCCGCCGACGAGGTGACCTATCTCGGCGCGCATCTGGTACCGACAGGCACGGACCCGGAGTCCTACGTGGACCTGGTGTGCGGTCCGATGCTCGACGCGGTGGCGCCGTATGTGCGCTGGTCCGATGTGTTCTGCGAGACAGGCGCTTTCGACGAGGACCAGGCCGATCGGGTGCTCCGCGCCGCCGCCGCGCGCGGGCTCGGCTTGCGTGTACATGGCAATCAGCTGGGCCACGGCCCCGGCGTCCGACTAGCGGTGCGTCACGGCGCGGCGAGTGTGGACCATTGCAGCTATCTCACCACCGACGACATCGAGGCGTTAGCCGCGTCGAACACCGTCGCTACCCTCCTGCCCGCCTGCGACCTGTCGACCCGGCAGCCCTTTGCGCCCGCTCGCACCCTGTTGGACGCGGGCGCCACGGTCGCCTTGGCCACCAACGCGAATCCCGGCAGCTCCTACACCACCTCGATGGCCTTCTGCGTGGCGACCGCCGTGCTGCAAATGGGTCTGTCGGTGGCGGAGGCGGTGTACGCCGCGACCGCGGGCGGGGCTGCGGCGCTGCGCAGGGACGATGTCGGTTCGGTCCGGATCGGCGCCCGTGCGGATCTGCAGGTGCTGGACGCTCCGTCCGTCGCCCATCTGGCCTACCGCCCTGGAGTGCCGCTGACTCTGGCTGTGTGGCGTCTCGGCAGGCGAGTGCCGCCGCAGCCGACCTTCGGCTGACCGGATCGGCGATCGGGGCCGGCACGCGCGGTGCGGGGGACGGCATGCTTCGCGCAGCCCTGCCGCGGTGCGATGCTTGTGCCGCCATGCGCAGTGGGTGGAATCAGGTCAGCCGAGGTAGGTGCCGTACCAGTCCAGTACGCGGCGCCAGGCTTCGGTGGCGGCCGCGGCGTTGTAGCGTGGGCCGGTGTCGTTGAAGAACGCGTGGTCGGCGTCCGGGGCGATGAAGATTTCGTACGGGTTGCCCGCACGAACCAGCGCCGCCTCGGCGGCCGGGCGGGAAGCGTTCACCCGGATGTCGGCCGCCGCGTAGACCGCGAGCGCGGCGGCCTTGGACGCGGACAGATCACCGTTGTCCGGGAACGGTCCGTAGAAGGGTGTTGCCGCGGCGAGCGGCGACGGCCCGGAGGCAAGCAGTAACCACGCCAGGCCGCCGCCGAAGCAGAAACCGGTCGTGCCGAGTTTCTTTCCCTCGACCCGCCGCTGCAGTTCGTCGAGCCCGGCCCGCAGGTCGGCCACGAACTGTTTCTGCGGAATGCGGCTGAGTTCGGCGGTCGCCGCGGCCGGATCGGTGAACGCGGCGGTGCCGCCCTGTGCGGAAAGCAGGTCGACGGCGAGCGCGGAGTATCCGGCACCCGCGAATCGTCCGGTCACCGAGCGGATGTGGTCGGTGAGGCCCTTGTTCTCGTGGATGACCAGCACCCCGCCGCGCGGCTGCGGTGCCGACGCCCACGCGGCTTGCAGCTGCTTCCCGTCGGGTCCGCCGAACGTGATGGCCGTCGGAGGGACCGCGGTCGCCGAGCCGTGCGGTGCCGATGGGGATGTCGGCGGCGCCGAGGGGGTAGCAGGCGAGGGCGCCGAATCGGTTATTCGGGGGTCCCCGCCCGAACAGGCGGCGAGCAGCGCACCCGCGGCGGTGATCCCGAAGCCGAGCAGAGCCAACCGGCGCAACGCTTCCCGCCGGGTCAGGATGCCGTCGGCGTGGTCAGCGGCGATCTCTTCTGCGATATAGCGCTGCAGCGTCGTCATGTGCCCAACCCTGGCGAGGCGCCTCGACATCACAACCACCTATCGCGTGCACGAGCATGTCATTGCGTAATAGATCGCGACGCAGGCTGTTCCGGCGGCGAGCACCTGAGACGGCCCGTGGTCTGTGCGCGTCAGGAGCATCGTCATCGGTACAGGGGTGTGCCCGCCCGATGGATGGCGCCATCGACACCATCCATCGGGCGGCGAGGAGTTGGCCGCGTTGAGGATCGCAGACGACAGGGCTCACCCCAGGGTGAGCACCTTCGCCTGCCCGGATACGACGACATCGTTTTGACCGACCAGGGCAACTCGCACCTGCACGACCTGGCCCGACTGCAACGGCGCCTCGCCGGTGGCTCCGGCCAAGGGGACGGTGGCGACGTGTTTGGCGCCGTCACAGGTGAGGTCGTTCTGGATGCCGAGGGCTGCGGGACGTTCCGCGTCGGGTTCCCCCGCCATCGCCTTGAGGCTTGTCGCCCCGGCTGAGGCATCGCAGCTGTAGTTGACTCCGACGTTGCTCGGCGCGGCGTCACCGATGTCGATAGCGTTGTCGGCGAGAGCGGGAGCAGCGGCCAGCACCAGGGCGGCACCCATCGTCACGAAAACAGCCGCAGTGCGGGCGGAGCGCTGACAATTCCGAGTAGTCACCATGGATCTTTTCCTCCTGATTGGGCGGATAAGGATCGCTGAACACAACAGAAAGAACGCGGCCCCCCACATCACTGCACGCATCTATGGTCCAGCCTCCGGCCGCCCCGCGTGGGAGAACCGCACTAAATGGTGCGTGGCGGGCGAAGTGCACGCCGATGGTATGGGGTGCGCCACAGTCGTGCGCCCGCGTCGGTGGTCCTGATCTCCGCCGATAGTGTCGGTGTCCGATATTCCGGGCCGATCACTGGATCGGCCCGGTTCGAGACACCAGCGGAGGGGTTCGACATGCCGGAACGGGAAGGCGCACCGATGATCGTGGTGATGGGAGTGTCGGGTTCCGGGAAGTCGACGGTCGGCACCCGGCTGGCCGACGCGCTCGGCATCGAGTACGCCGAAGGAGACGACTTCCATCCGGCCGCGAACGTCGCGAAGATGGCGGCCGGGACGCCGCTGGACGACGCGGACCGGGCGCCCTGGCTGGACGCGGTGGCCGCGTGGATGACCGAGCACACCGAGCAGGGTGGCGTGGTCAGCTGCTCGGCGCTCAAACGCAGCTACCGAGACCGGCTGCGCGCGGCGGTTCCCGAGGCGTTCTTCGTGCATCTGGCCGTGCCGCGAATTGAACTCGCGCGCCGCATGACCGGGCGCCGCGGACACTTCATGCCACCGAACCTGCTCGATTCGCAGCTGGCGGCGCTGGAGCCGCTGGCCGCCGATGAGAACGGCATCACGATCGACGCAGCCCGCACGCCGGAGGATCTGGTCACGGACGCGGTGGCGGCGCTGGGATAGCGGCACTTCCAGACCATACGGTCTGTCGCCATGGAAGCAGTAGGCAGCTGGCGAGCAGTGTGACGGCGGCGCATCCGATCGCGACCCGGAGACTGGTCGCGGCGGCTATGACGCCACCGAGTGCGATGAACGCGGGTTGGAAGCTTTTGGCGCTGCTCGACCAGGCGGTACCGACGCGGGCCATGTGGTCATCAGCGGTGCAGTTCATCCGGTAGGTGGTGAAGACGGGGTTGAAGACTCCGGCGCAGAACAGCAGCAGTGTCTCGGTGACCATGATGATGGCCAGCCCGAATGTACTGGGTCCTGCGGCGAGAAGCAGGCCCAGCCAGCAGGTACGGAGGGTGCCGAAACCGAGCAGCACTGTGCGCTCGCTGAAGACGGCGACAAGCTTTGGTGCGCAGAGAGATCCGAGCAGGCCACCGAGACACGGAAGGCCGAGGGCAAGTCCGTATTGCCAGGGTGCGAAGCCGAGTTCGCGGAGCATGAGCAGGGCAACCAGTGGCGCGGTGAGCATGAGGGAGCCGCCGAAGATCATCGCGTTCCAGAACAGGCGGTGCAGTGTGGGTTGGGCGAAGATGTAGGACCATCCGCTGCGGATATCGGTGACCCAGTGCTGTTCGCGTCTTTCGTGTGCGGGCTCGGGCTCGGGGGTGGCGATGCTGCGGATGCCGAGCGCGGACAGCAGGTAGCTGGCCGAGTCGATTACGAGGGTGATCGTGGCGCCGAGCATCGAGACGAGCGCGCCGCCGGCTGGTGCGCCCAGGGCGGAGGCCATCCAAAAGGTTGTTTCGAAGCGGCTGTTGGCTCGAACGCGTTGTGGTTCGGGCACAAGGGATTTCACGTGGGCGCCGTTGGCGGCGTTGAACACGATGCCGCACAGGGTTTGGATCGTGCCGACCACGCACAGTTGGGCGTAGGTCAGCACACCCAGCCAGGCGGTCACCGGGACGCTGCTGAGCGCGACAAACGATGCCAGATCAGCTTGGATCATGATCGGGCGTTTACGGCGGAACTCGATGAACGATCCCAACGGGAGTGCGATGGCGGCGCTGGCGATACCTGACAGAGCTGCCATCAGCGACACCTGTAGGTCCGAGGCATCCAGCACCACGATGGCGACCAACGGCAGCGCACCTGTTCCGAGTGCACTGCCGATCTGGCTGATGGTGAACGAAGCCCAGAGTCGATAGAAGTCTGGTGAGAGCCGATCTTCGACCGCGGTGGCAGGTTTCACCGTGTGTGCTCCGTTGGTGGGGGAGATGTCGAGGTGTCACGGAGAGAAGGACGATCCGCGCGTAGGCGCCCGCGGCGCCACAAACGGTGTGCGATCGGCGGTGTGTGATGTCGCTGCGGCGACGAACTACCCGTACTTCGCACCGCGCTCGGCATGCGAAGCGTGGTCCGCTCCGGTAGCGGCGACGGTCACCGCACGGGGCAGGTGCCGGAGGACAACTGCGGAAGGCAGAGTTCGGCGATGTCGGAGATAAGCAACCCCGCCCCGAGCAGCAGCGCGCCCACCGCGATCGCAACGAACACCACCACCCACAGCAGTCCGGGCAGATGGGTGAGCCGGGCGAGCTGGTCGGCATCGGAGTCGACGTCGTGGTGCCGGGATCGCTGCTGCCGTGAGCGCCCGCGCTGGAGTTCGACCACCGGTCGCGCCCCGGCGAACAACAGGAACCAGGCGCCCAGATACGCGAAACCGGCTTGCAGCGTGTCGGTTCCGAACCACGACACGACGAAGACGACCGCTCCGAGACCGAGGACAGTAATGCCGCCGTAGATGTTCCTGATCTTGATCAGCAGCGCGGCGAGCAGCGCTATGGCGGTCCAGAGCATCAGCGTGATCCGGCTCGAGCCGAGTAACGCCGCGAACCCCACACCGAGCAGCGGCGGTGCCGGGTAGCCCGCCATCGTGGTAAGGACCATCCCGAGGCCGTATGGTTTTCCGCTCGACACCGTCAGACCCGAAGTGTCCGAATGCAATCTGATGCTGTTGAGCCTGCGGCCGGTCAGCAGCGCGACCAGGGCGTGGCCACCTTCATGCGCGATGGTGACGATATTGCGGGTCAACCGCCAGATCGGGGTGTACACCACCAGCACGAGCGCGGCCACCGCGGCGGCGGCGACCAGCCACCACGGCGGCTGTGCTTGGGTTGTCGTCAGACGGTCGGCGATGGAGGCACCGCGCTCGACAAATTCGGCTCTATCCACCGCCGCACCTTAACCGCCATCGGAGGACCGCGCTCACGGCGTGCCTTCCTTGCGGCAACCAGCAGCCGAGACGGCGTCGTCGGCACGAATCGGCCTGAGTAGTCCGCCTCGGGTCGATCGATCGAGCCGTCACAGCTGTCGATGCTCATGCACAGCGGCGGTACGCTCCATGCGGGGAGACCAGTCGGGCAGCAGGCATCCATGCGCCCCGGCTCTAGTTCTCACTCCCGCTGAAGTACCGCGTGTGGCATTACCCGCCTGCGCGCGAGGGTCTCAGGATAGGGCGCACCGTCGCACTAACCCTTGCGCAGCACGCCTTCGATATTGCCGATGAGGCCGGAGGTGCTGTAGGACACCGAACCGTCAGGCAGCAACTTGACGGTCGAGGTGGACCCGTTGTCCAAGCAGTCGGCGGCGCCGCCGGAAAGCCGCGCGACCAAGCCGATCTCGGTCTTGGCGGCGCTGGTCAAGGTTTCGGCGCGTTCGCAGCGGCTCGCGGACACCTTGCCGGTGTTCGACGACGAGGCGACTTCTTCGCCGACTTTGCCGTCCCGGATGGTCAGCACGATGTCGAACGACGCAAAGCTGTCGCTGGCGACCCCTTTCCATTCGCCGACAAACGCTTTCGGCACCTTAGAGGAGGGAGAACCGCTGACCGTCCGTGTGCCCGTAGAATCCGTTACGGTTGACGGGGAGTAGCCATTGGTCGTCGCGCTGGAGCCGTTCGAGTCCTTGTTCCGCAGCTGGGTGCCGACAACGAACGAGGCAGCCGCGACCGCGATGCCGACTACGAGCGCCCCCGCGATCAACACGGCGCGGGCTGGGCGGCGTGGTGTCGACGCTGGTGCGGCAGATGATCCGAATGGAGCCGAACCTGGTTGCATGGGCTGATATGTCTGCTGTCCGCCGTGCTGGTGAGCAGACCCGGGCGGCGGGCCGGGTTGCCATCCCGGCGTCGGCCCCGACCTTCCGGCGTCGCCACCCTGCGGATATTGGTGGTGCGGTGGTGGCGTGGAGCGGACTACGGTATCGGCGGTTCGCGCGGGATCCGGCGGCCCGGGTGTCGGGGACTCGGCCCGGTCGACCGGGCCGGAGTCCAGGTCGAGCAGCTCGACCGCACGCCTGCTGACCTCCTCGAGCGCAGGGCCCGGGAGCCAGCCGCCGCGATCGGGAATGCCGAGCGCGGTCAGTTCGGCGAGCAGCTGGTCGAGGGTCGGGCGCGCCGCGACATCTTTGGTCAGGCAGGCTGCCAGCAGCGGCCGCAGCCGTTCCGGTACGTCATCGAGCTGCGGCTCCTCATACACCACCCGCCAGAGCAGCTGCACGGTCTCGCCGACGCCGAACGGCCCGTGGCCGGTCGCCGCGAATACCAACACCCCGCCGAGCGCGAAGATGTCTGCCGGCGAACCCACCGCATCGCCGGTCACCTGTTCCGGACACATGAACCCGGGTGAGCCGATGACCTTTCCGGTGGTGGTGAGCGCGCTGTCATCGACAGCGCGGGCGATGCCGAAATCGATCACCTTGGGACCATCGAGAGCGAGGAGGACATTCGACGGTTTGAGGTCGCGGTGCACCACGCCTGCCCCATGCACCGCTGTCAGTGCCTCGACCAGCCCGTGCGCCAGCACGAGTATCGAGTTCGCGGCAAACGGCCCGTATTTGTCGACCGCGTCGGCCAGCGAGAACCCGGCCACATAACCCGTGGCGAGCCACGGCGGATCGGCGTCCACGTCGGCGTCGAGCACCGGCGCGGTGAACCGGCCGCCGACCCGGCGTGCCGCGGTGACCTCGCGCCGGAAGCGCTCGCGGAATTCGGCATCGATCATGTCCGGTCGGATGACCTTGACCGCGACAGTGCGCCCGCCCGCGTTCCGTCCCAGGTAGACCCGGCCCATGCCGCCCGCGCCGAGCACGCCGAGCAGCCGGTAGTCGCCGATCCGCGTCGGATCGTTCGCACCGAGCGGTTGCATCGCGCAGCTGGCTCCCTTCGAATGGCGTCGAACATCCGAAAGGCTACTCACCGGGCCGGTTCGTGTCCGAATCGCCCGTAGCCGCCGTTAACCGGCCACGCTCGGCACCGGGGTAGGTAGGTCCCGCCGCGCCCGCTTGGCCAGCAGATACGCGGCGATGGCCGCGGGGATGTTCATCAGGACGCCGTACACCGCCCCTGGCACGGCCATGGTGTCGTTGCCAAGTACCGATGCGGCGACGGTGATCGCGATCGCCCCGTTGTGGACGCCGATCTCCATCGCCGAGGCGATCGCCTGGTCGGCGTCCACCTTGAACAACCGGGGTGCGAAGTAGCCGATGGTCAGGCTCACGACGGCGAACAGCAGACAGATCGAGGCCAGTGTGCCGATGTTCTCGGTGAGCGTGTCGAAGTTCTTGCCCACCGCGGCGGCGACCACCAGCGCGAGCACCACGATGGACAGGATCTTCACGGTGCCGCGCATCCGCTCCGACCACGGCGTGAACCGTCGGTGCACCCACATCCCGATCACGACCGGCACCAGCACGATGACGAAGACCTGGGCGAACTTGTCCGGTCGCAGCCCAAGCGATCCCTCGCCGTCCAGGAACAACGTGTGGGACAAGGCGACGACCAGCGGCATGGTGAACACCGCGAGCACCGAATTGATCGCGGTGAGCGTGATGTTCAGCGCCACGTTGCCCCCGGCGATGTGGCTGAACAGGTTGGCCGATGGTCCGCCGGGCGACGCGGCGAGCAGCATCATGCCGACCGCTAGCGCGCCGTCAAGGCCGAACAGGTAGATCAAGCCGAGGCAGCCCGCGGGCAACACGACCATCTGGCACACCAGCGCGATCACCGCGGCCTTCGGAAACCGCAGCACCCGCGCGAAATCGTCCAGTGTCAGGGTCAATCCGAGCCCGAACATCACCAAGGCGAGGGCCAGCGGTAGAAGCACCGCGAAAATCGTTGAACCCATTCGGATCTCCTCTCCACCGAGTGGTCGACGCGATGCGGTCGACACCGGGTGTCGACGTTATCGAGTCGCGGTGGAGGCGGCCAGGTCAGGCGGTCACGGTCACACCCGTGTCCGCCGATTCCCGCGCCTTGGCCAGCAGACGCAGTGTGGTGACGGCGTCGCGCGGGTCGACCGGAACGGGCGCGCCGTCGAGAAGCGCCGCGGCCATCGCGGAGTAGAACGCGGTGTAATCGCCCGGGGCGGTCGGTGTCGGCACAGTGTCCGGTTCGGCGCCCAGCAGCCCCCAATGTTCGGGCTCGACTGTGCCCCATGGCGCGCCGTCGCCGGGGCGGCGGCCGGACCGCAACGCGTCCTCCTGCGGGTCGAGTCCATAGCTGACGTACCCGGACTCGGAGCCGAGCACCCGGAAACGCGGGCCGAGTTGGGGCGTCACGGCGCTCATCCACAGGTGCGAGCGGACGCCGGAAGTATGGGTGAGCGCGACGAAGGCATCGTCGTCGGCGCGCATACCCTCGCGTCGCCGATCCAGTTCGCAATACACCGAGTGCACCGGGCCGAACAGCGTCACGGCCTGGTCGACCAGATGGCTGCCGAGGTCCAGGAGGATACCCGCGCCGTCCTCGTCGGAGCCGACCTCGCGCCAGCCGCCCGTCGACACCGGCCGCCAGCGTTCGAACCGCGACTCGAAGCGTCGTACCCGGCCGAGCTTCCCGGTCTCGACGAGCTCGCGCACGGTCTGGAAGTCACCATCCCAGCGCCGGTTCTGGAAGACCGACAGCGCGAGGCCGGACCGCTCGGCCTGCGCGACCACGGCCTCGGCGTCGGCCACCGAGACCGCGAACGGCTTGTCGACCACTACCGGCAGTCCCGCGTCGAGCGCTTGCGCGGCCAGCGGCGCGTGCGAGCGGTTGGGCGTGGCGACCACGACGAGATCGAGCCCCGCTGGTTCGGCGAAAAGATCGTCGGCGTGCGACACCACACGCACTCCCGGGTGTTCGCGCCGCGCCTGTTCCGCGCGCTCCGCGGACGACGTGACCACCGCGGCCACCCGCATCCGGGGCTCGGCCGCGATGAATGGAGCATGGAAAATCGACCCGGCCAAGCCGTATCCGACAACGGCGACCTCGAGGCTGCGCATACCCTGACGCTACCGCGACCGGACCCGCCGCGCCCGCCGAGATTCGGCCCGGACCACCGACGAGACCTGCAACTCGCGGAAGGCGACCGCGCGCCCGTCGCGCAGCTCCCACAGCACGCGCAGCGCACTCGCGATCCACGAGGAGCTCTTCGGGACGCGGCGCGCGCCCCGTACGAGCCGTGGCACGGCGGTTCCCGTCGGTCGCCGATCGCCTGTGAACGGTCCGCGGCGACTCACCGCTGGGGCGCCGCGGAGTACTCCTGCTCGGGGCGGCCGGTGCTGCCGTAGCGCAGGCCCATGCGCACGGCGCCGCTGGTGACGAGGGTGGCCAGATAGCGCTGCGCGGTGGCGCGTGAGATGCCGATGGCGGTGGCAACCTCGCCCGCGGACAAGGGTACGCCCGCATCGACAATGGATTGCAGGACAAGGTCTTTGGTGGGTGAGCCGACCGCGGCCGGGGTGCTGGCGGCGGCCGCGGGCCGCAGGGCATGGAGCGCGGCGGACACCCGAGCGTTGTCGACCTGCGGCACCGCAAGGATGCGGCGGTAGCGGGCGTAGGCGGCCAGCCGGGCGGCCAGGTCGGTATGCGGGAACGGTTTCACGAGGTAGGCCAGTGCGCCCGCCGCGATGGCCGCCCGCACGGTGTCGCTCTCGGTGGACGCGGTGAGAATCATGGCGTCGCACAAGATCTCGCGAACGAAGTCGATGCCGGAACCGTCCGGAAGGTAGACGTCGACCAGCGCGAGATCGATCGGCCCCGCCGCGACGAGTTCCCGCGCGGTGGCGAGGGTGTTGGCCGTGCCCGCGATGGTGAAACCCGCGATGGAGTCGACGATTCCGGCATGCAGATTCGCCACCCGGAAGTCATCGTCGACGACGAGAACATTCAGATCTGCTGCGGCCATGGCACCTCGCTGTCGACGAGCACTCCGGGCATGCGAGCGATGAACTCGGCGCCGGTGAGCGGTGGTTCGCCGCCACCAGCGCTGGACAGGCGCACGTCGCCGCCGTGAGCGCGCGCGATCTGGCGGATCAGGGCCAGGCCGACACCACGTCCACCAGGGACACCGTGGTCCTCCCTGGTCGAGGTCCCCTCGGTGAAGAGTGAATCGACCAGCTCGGGGGCGACACCGTCACCGCTGTCGGCGACGGTGATGTGCAATGTCGAATCCTCCTGTACCAATTCGACTTCCACCTGCGGCACCGGACGGTCGGAGGCGCGGACCGCCTCTATCGCGTTGTCGAGTAGGTTGCCGAGGACTGTCGTCACGTCCACGGGATCGGCGAGGCTGCCCTCCACCCAGGTGTTCGGACCGAGCACGAGTTCGACGCCGCTCTCCCTGGCGTGCGCGGCTTTGGCGGCCAGGAACGCCTGGAGGTAGGCGTCGTGAATGGCGTCGATGCCCGGTGTCGCGGCGCCGAGCGGTCCAGCGCCGATCAGCTCGTCGATCGATCGCGACGCCTCATCGACGCGTCCGCTGTGCAGCAGGCCGCTGATCAGATGCATCTTGTTGGAGAACTCGTGCCGCTGCGCGCGCAGCACCGTGCTCATCGACTGCACGGCGTCGAGTTGCCTGGTCAGCGACTCCACGTCGGTGCGGTCGCGCACGGTGAGCACCGCGCCGAGATTGCGCCCGTCGCGGCTGACCCGCCGCGCGGAGACGACGACGATATGCGAACCAACCGTCGCCGAAGCGGGTTGTTCGTCCAGGCCGCGAAACACTTCCAGGACGCGGGGGGTCAAGCCGACCTCGTCCACCGGTCGCCCGATGTCCGGTCCGATGCCGAGCAGCCTGCGCGCCTCGTCGTTGACGAACGTCGTACGCCAGGACGAATCCACGGCGAGCACCCCGCGGCCGATGCCGTGCAGCACCGCGGCCTGGCCGCGCACGAGCTCGGCGAGTTCGCCCGGCTCGAGCCCGAGCGTCAGCCCGCGCCAGCGCCGGGCGAGCAGGATCGAACCGGCGATGCCGACCAGCAGCGCGGCACCGACCAGCATGCCCGCGGTGCGCAGATCGTCCAGCAACTGATCGTGCACCGCGTCGGTAGCGATGCCGACACTCACCGCGCCCACGATACGCCCCGAATCAGGTTCCAGCACAGGAACTTTCGCCCGCACCGAGTCGCCGAGTGTGCCGCGTTCCTCATCGATCACCTCCCGGCCGGCGAGCGCTTCGGACGGGTCGGTGCTGACGTGCTCGGTGAGCCGGGTCTGGTCCGGATGCGCGAGGCGGATGCCCGCATCGTCGGTGATCACCACGAACAGCGCCTCGTTCCGCTGCGTCGCGTCGACCGCGATCCGCTCCAGCGGACCCGCGGCGAGCTCCCTGTGCAGGTCCGGGTCGGCGGTAACCACGCCGGGCGCGTACCTGCTCACCTCACCGCGCACCACCGGGTCGGCCGCGACGGTGCGGGCGATGGCCAGCGCGCGCTGCCCGTAGGCGTCGCGCAGCCGCTGATCGGTGAGGTAGCCGAACACCGCGAACGCGACACCGAGCGTCAGCGTGACGACCACGATCTGCAACAGCAGAACCTGGGTCCGCAACCGCACGGCCCGTACGCGCTCAGTGGCCATGGCCGCAGCATAGGCGGCTGTCCGCCTTCGCTCGACCCGGCGCGGTCTGGGGCGGACTCCGTCCGGCTGCGCCTGTTGTGCGGCGTCTCGCCTTCGCTCGACCTGGCGCGGTCTGGGGCGGACTCCGTCCGGCTGCGCCTGTTGTGCGGCGTCTCGCCTTCGCTCGGTCCGGCGCGGTTTGGGGCGGACGAAGCCCGTCGGACCACTCCACGCGGCGTGAGCAGAATGCGCAAAACCTGCGAATCCCGTGTTTGTGGCGGTTGTGCGCACAAGCTCCGAAGTGTGACCCGAGACACGTACGTTCGCCCTATCCCGATCTCGCAGGAGTAGGAAGCAATGATAGAACCACTGATCGAGCTGCGGAGTGCGACGAAGCGCTTCCCCGGCACCGGCGGCGGCATCCACACCGCCGTGCGGAACCTGAACCTGGAGGTGCGCCCCGGCGAATTCGTCGCCGTCGTCGGCCCGACCGGGTGCGGCAAGTCCACCACGCTCTCCCTGGTGTCCGGCCTGGAACCGGCCTCGGCCGGACAGACGCTGGTGTATGGCAAGGACGTGCACGGCATCCCCGACGGCATCGGCTACATGTTCCAGCAGGACGCGGTGCTGCCGTGGAAGAGCGTGCTGGACAACGTCGCGCTCGGCCCGCGCCTGCGTGGCGCGTCGAAATCCGAGGCGCGGGCGAAGGCGTCGGCGTGGGTGCGAAAGGTGGGCTTGGCCGGGTTCGAGGGCTACTACCCGCACCAGCTTTCCGGCGGCATGCGCAAGCGTGTCGCGCTGGCTCAGACACTGGTCAATGGTCCAAAAATCCTGTTGATGGACGAGCCGTTCAGCGCGCTGGACGTGCAGACCCGCCAGCTCATGCAGGACGAGCTCTTGCGGGTCTGGGCGGGTACCGGCGCCGCGGTCATCTTCGTCACCCACGACTTGGAGGAGGCGATCGTGCTCGCCGACCGGGTGGTCGTCATGACCGCGAGCCCGGCCACCGTCTGCGGCGACTTCACCGTGGGGCTCGAGCGGCCGCGCAGCGTCGAGGACGTGCGACTGACCACCGAGTTCCGCGACATCTACAAAGAAATCTGGGAAACGCTGCGCGACCAGGTCGAGGCGGCTCGAGCGAAGGGAGCCTCCCGTGTCGCATGACGTGCTGGACAAGAACGGGCCCGCCATCCCGGTGGTGGAGAGCGAGACCGAGGAGCAGATCCTCGCCAGGGTGCGGACCAACGCCCGGCGTGCCCGCGTCCGGACCTGGGGCCTGCGCGCCGTGCTGGTGGCGCTGTGGCTCGGGGCGTGGGAGCTCACCGCGTCGGTGTGGATCGATCCCTTCTTCTACTCCAAGCCCTCGCTGATCTGGGCGCGTCTGGTCGAATGGTTCACCGAGGGAACTCAGTTCGGCTCGATCTGGCTGCAGATCTACACCACCGTGCAGGAGGCGGTGCTCGGTTTCGCGATCGGCACGGTGGCGGGCGTCGTGCTCGGTGTGCTGCTCGGCCGCAGCCGGTACTGGGCCGATGTGCTCGCGCCGTTCATCAAGGCGCTCAATGCCGTTCCGCGCATCGTGCTCGCTTCGCTGTTCATCATCTGGTTCGGTCTCGGACTGAGCTCGAAGGTCGCGACCGTTGTGGTGCTGGTGTTCTTCGCGGTCTTCTTCAACGCGTTCACCGGTGCGCGCGAGGTGGACGGCAATGTCATCAACAACGCCCGCATCCTCGGCGCGAGCCGGAGACAGGTGCTGGCGTCCATTGTGCTGCCGAGTGCCACCACCTGGATTCTGTCCAGTCTGCACACCGCCTTCGGCTTCGCCCTGATCGGCGCGGTCGTGGGCGAATACGCAGGTGCCAGCAAGGGTTTGGGCCTGCTGATCAGCAACGCCCAGGGCACCTTCGACTCGGCAGGCATCTACGCGGGCATGATCATCATCACGGTGATCGCGCTGATCGCCGAGTGGGCGATCGGCATGGCGGAGAACCGGCTGCTGAAATGGCGTCCGTCGCAGGCGACCTCGAACCACGGGATCTGACCATGAGCTACCGCAAGCATCTGGCGCTCGTCGTCGTCGCGGTCGCGGCACTGCTGCTGGCCACGGGATGCCGGGACTCCCGCAGCATTCCGATGTCCGACGGCCGACCGCAGATCACCATTATGGTCGGCGGGCTGGAGAAGGTGATCTACCTGCCTGCCATGCTCACCCAGCAGCTCGGCTTCTTCGAACGCAACGACATCGATGTGAAGCTGCTCGGCGAGCAGTCCGGCGCCACCGCCGAAACCGCGCTGCTCACCGGCGACGTGCAGGGCGTGGTCGGGTTCTACGACCACACCATCGATCTGCAGGCCAAGGACCAGTGCATCCGCTCGGTGGTGCAGCTGTCCGACGTACCTGGCGAGGTCGAGTTGGTGTCGGCGGCGGACGCGGCGTCCATCACCTCGGTGGCCGATCTGCGCGGCAAGAAGCTGGGCGTGACCTCGCTCGGTTCCTCGACCGACTTCCTCACCCAGGCGCTCACCGGCCAGGAGGGCATGTCCACCGCCGACTACACGCGCGTGAAAGTCGGTGCGGGACAGACGTTCATCGCGGGCATGAACCACGACGGCATCGACGCGGGCATGACCACCGACCCGACCGTCGCGCAGATGCTGAACTCCGGCGAGGCGCGAATCCTGGTCGACATGCGCACCGAAGAGGGCACCAGGGCGGCGCTCGGCGGGCTGTATCCGGCGTCCTCGCTGTACATGAACTGCGCGACGATCGATGCCCATCCGGACATCATCGGCAAGCTCGCCGCGGCGTTCGTGCAGACGTTGCAGTGGATCAAGGCGCACACGCCGGAGGAGATCGCGGCGAAGATGCCGTCGCAGTACGCCAGTGCGGGCAAGGACCTCTACGTCCAGTCGATTCGTGACTCGATCGGCATGTTCAACGGCGACGGTCTGATGAAACCCGAAGGCGCGCAAAACGTTCTGGACATTCTCGGCAAATACTCGAAGAACGTGCGACCCGTGCGCGATCGCATCGACCTGTCCGAGACATACACCACGAAGTTCGTGGAGGACGCGTTGCGCGTGCCGCAGCAGTAGCGCGCGTCGTTCCGGATATCCGGCGAGCCGCCCGAGGGCCACTACGGCGCTCGGGCGGCTCGCCGCGGTCGAAGCCGGCGGCGCGATCGGTGCGCCGTCGAATGCTCGCCGACTCCGCGCGCTGCCCGACATGCCCACCCTGATCCATCGCCCGAGGGTCGAGCCGCCATTCGGCCTGTCCGGATCTGTGGGGTGTATGTCCTTGCCGACATGCCCTCGTGGGCTCGAGACTGGGTTCATGAAGGCAAGCGATGACGTCGTGGTGGCGGTATCGGACGGTGTGCTGATGCTCGACGTCGCCGGACCCGTCCAGGTGCTGCACTGGGCAGGGCACCGGATCCGATTCGCCTCGCCCGACGGTGCGCCGGTGCGCACCGACGTGAGGGTGCCGCTCGGCGTCGACGGCGCGCTCGGCGACGTGGGTGGCTCGGTCGAAACCTTGGTGGTGCCGGGATATTCGCCGGAGGACCGCGTTCCGGCCGCGCTCGTGGACGCGGTGCGGACGGTCGGCGGTGCGTCCCGCCGGGTGGCGTCGGTGTGCACCGGCGCGTTCGTGCTCGCCGAAGCGGGTCTGCTCGACGGACGGCGTGCCACCACACACTGGCTGGCATGTGCTGAACTGGCACAGCGGTTCCCGCGCGTTCGAGTCGACGCCGATGCCATCTACCTGCGGGATGGGCCGATCATCACCTCCGCGGGCGTCACCGCGGGCATCGACATGGCGCTGGCCCTCGTGGAGGAGGAGCACGGCGCCGAGCTCGCCCGCACGCTGGCCAAGCACCTCGTCGTGTTCCTGCATCGGCCCGGCGGGCAGTCGCAGTTCAGCGTGCGCACGAGCATCGCGACACCGCGCACCGACGGGCTGCGTCGAGTGGTGGACGCGGTGGTCGAGAACCTGTCCGCGGATCACAGCCTTGCCGCGATGGCCGCTCGCGGCGCGCTCAGCGAGCGCCACCTGAGCAGGTTGTTTCGGCAGGAGATCGGCATGACTCCTGGGCAGTACGTCAAGCAGGTGCGGCTCGAGGCCGCGCAGGCGCTGCTCGAATCCGGCGACGAGCCGATGGCGGCCGTGGCCCGCCACAGCGGGTTCGGCTCGGAGGAGACGATGCGCCGCACCTTCCTCGAATTGCTCGGCACCACGCCGAGCGACTATCGCAGGCGATTCCGCGCGCCGACGACATCGAAGCTCAGGCGCTGGCCGATAGGCGCAAGGCTCCACCGGGGAGCCTGGCCGGTGAGATCCTGCGCCAACGCCACCCCGAGCTGCCCTCGCTCACCTGGGACGCCATCCTGGCATCGAGCGGCTGGGGCGACTGACCGGTGAATAATGCTGGGCGGCAACGTCTTCGGGTGTTCACAGCCTTCAAGGGTGCCTCGCGTCGCGTGGCTCAGGTGTTGGCCGAGGCGGCCGCCGCGGACTCTGTCGTGTTGAGTTCGGCCTTCCACTGCCGGAAGCCCTCCTCGGTGCGACCGAGGCGCCAATAGCCGGAAATCGACGCGGCCCATTCGGCGGGCACGCCGTGTTCCCTGCGCACGTAGCGGCGCAGATCGTGCATGACGGCCTGTGCCTCGCCGTGGATGAAGACCTGGACCTGCCCCGGCGCCCACGGCGCCTGGCGGACGGTCTCCGCGAGCAGTTCGCCCGGCGGGCGGAGGCCGCGGTGCAGCCAGGTGAGCTCGACGCCGTCCGGCTTCTTCAGCGGCAGCTCGTCATCGGGGCCCGCGACCTCGACGAACGCGAGCCCGGCCGCGTCGGCATCCATCGCCTCCATGGCGGTCGCGATGGCGGGCAGCGCCGCCTCGTCACCGGCCAACAGGTGCCAGTCGGCGTCCGAGCGCGGGGAGTAGGCGCCGCCTGGGCCGTAGAGGTCGATGGTCTCGCCCGGCTGTACCGAGGCCGCCCACGGTCCCGCGATCCCCTCCGCGCCGTGGAAGACGAAATCCGCGGCGATCTCCCCGGCGGCCTGGTCCACCGAGCGAACGGTGTAGGTGCGCACCACCTCGCTCCCGTCACGCGGGAAGATGAATTTCACGTACGAGTCGGTGAACTCGCTGGGCTGGTACGTGGCGAAACCGGGGCCGCCGAGGTGGACGCGGATCAGGTGCGGGGTCAGCCATTCGGTGCGTTGCACCGTGAGGGTGGTGCGGGGTCGTGCCATAGGGAACCTCCGACAGTTCGTAGTAATTAGGATTACCTTACTCAGGTTACCTGCGTTTCGGCTCAGGCCGCGGACTCGATCAGGCTCGCGTCGGCGGCCGACCTCAACGGCAGGCACCGGCTGCGCGATTCGCTGACCGATCACGGCTTCCGACTGCACTGAAGCGGGTCAGGCCGCGACCTTCTCCTTGATCAATTCGAACGAGCGGACGCGGTCGTCGATGTTGTAGACGAGCGTGTTGATCATCAGCTCGTCGGCGTCGGTGCGCCGCAGCAGGTCGTCGAGCTGAGCGCGCACGGTCTGCGGCGAGCCGAGCAATTGTCCGGCCCTGCGCTGCTCGATGAACGCGCGCTCGCGCTCGGAAGGCCGGAACGCGGCCGCCTCCTCCTGGCTCGCCAGCGCCTGCGGCCTGCCGCTCACCAGGTTCAGGAAGGCGAGGTCGCGGGGCACGGCGAGGGTTTCGGCGCGCTCGTCGGTGTCGGCGCAGATCGCGGCGACCGCGACCATCGCGTGCGGGCGCTCCAGCTGTGCCGACGGCCGGAAGTGCTCGCGGTAGAGCGCCAGCGCGGACTCGGTGTTGGCCGGGCTGATGTGGTGGGCGAAGGCGAACGGCAGGCCGAGCACCGCGGCGACCTGGGCGCTGTAGCCGCTGGAGCCGAGCAGCCAGACCTCAGGCTCCTCGCCACGACCGGGCGTCGCGGCGATGCCACCGGGATCGGGGCCGCGGAAGTAGCCGAGTAAGGCCGCCAGTTCCCGGGGGAACGACGCCGCCGACAGTCCGTCCTCGGTCCGGCGCAGCGCGCGGGCGGTCGCCTGGTCGGTGCCTGGCGCCCGCCCGATGCCCAGGTCGACCCGTCCAGGATGCAGCGCGTGCAGGGTGCCGAACTGTTCGGCGACCACCAGCGGCGCGTGGTTGGGCAGCATCACCCCGCCGGAACCCACCCGGATGGTCGTGGTGGCGGCCGCCAGGTGGGCGAGCAGCACGCTCGGCGCCGAGCTGGCGATACCCGGCATGTTGTGGTGTTCGGCGACCCAGAAGCGGTGATAGCCCACCGCCTCGGTACGCCGCGCCAATTCGGTGGTCGCGTCGAGCCCCTCGCCGACGGTGCGGCCGGATTGCACCGGCGCGAGATCCAGTACGGACAGCGGGACGTCGATCATGAGTCTCCTCCAAGGTGCGATCGCCAGTCCCAACACTCGGTGAGCCCGGCGTATTTCGCGCGCCGCCTCAGCGCCGTGCGATCGCACGGAACACGTCGACGGTCTCCTGCTCGTCCTGGGTGGTCCCGTGATCGCTGAGTTTCACGATGACCGTGCCGCTCGGCGGGTCGACGTAGATGTACTGCCCATAGACCCCCACTGCCGAGATGTCCTGGCCGCTTCCGCCCGTGGGGTGCCACCACTGCGCCCCATAGCGCCAGTCGCCGACCTGGTGCGGCGCCGGGATGCGGATGCGCTCGAGCCACGCGGGCGGCACGATCTGCGCGTCGCCGACCCGCCCGCCGTCCAGCACCAGCCTGCCGATCTTGGCGAAGTCGCGGGCGGTGGCGTCGAGGCAGCAGAACGCTTTCTCCTGTCCGCCCGCGCGGTCGAGGTTCCACAGCGCGTCGTCCTGCGCGCCGATCGGACCCCAGATGTCGCGCTGCAACAGTTCGCTCAGCGGTAGCCCCTCGACCTTCGCCAGCGCCATGCCGAGTAGCTGGGTGTCCACACTGCGGTACTCGCCCTCGCTCCCGGGGATGAACCGCAGGCCGCGATGCGCGTGGACGAAGCCGGCCAGATCCTCGGTGAGGTACATCCGGGCGGTCCCGGTCAGCGGCATGTACTTGTTGTAGTTCTCCGAGACGTCGACGCCGGAGGTCATGTCGAGCAGGTCTCGGATGGTGACGGTGTCGTATTCGCCGCCGGTGGTCAGCTCCGGCAGGATCTCCACCAGTCGATCGTCCTCGCGCAGCTTCCCCGCGTCGACGGCCCGGCCGGTCAGCAGCGACACGACCGACTTCGCCACCGACCATGAGGACTGGCGCGACGTCGCCTCGACGCCGTCGCGGTACCACTCGTGGGTCAGCGCGCCGCCGCGCAGAACCAGGAACGAGTTGGTGTGCGTGGTGTCGAGGAACTGTGCGACCGAAACCCGCGAACCGCGCCACGGAACCGTGTCCGGCAGCGGCTCGGTCCCGACGGGCAGCGGGCGTGGGGTGGGGGAGGCGGCCACGGTCCGGCTCGTGAACAGTTCGCCCTGGATGGAAGGCGGAGTCGTCATGAGCCGCAGCAGCGTCGGCGGCGAGGGGATATGCAGCACTGTTGTCGCCGCGAACGCCGCGCCGATCAGGACGACGATGACCGCGCCGAGGGCGACCACTGCGCGAAGTGCGTAGTGGCGTCGTCGCGGCCGCTGGGTGGGCTGTTCGGTCATGAGCGGCGCTCGACCCGCATGGCCCGCACCGGTGTGCTGATCATTCGCCGTAGCCCATCCTCGCCGAAGCCATCAGTGATGACACCGATGATGGCATGGTGGACGGTTGGTCGGGAAGGCTTCGCCAGGCCCGGCGTTCGGCCGGGAGCATCGGGCAGTGCGGCGGGCGCGTGGCGGCGCGGGCCGGTAGCGTGACCGTGATCGATGCCGAACAGGCGACGATCCGACGCCATGTGGTCGGCGCACCGAGCGACGATCCCGGCGTCCCTGCTGTAAGAGGGGAAGGACCGCACGATGACAGCCTCCGACCGTCAACTCCAGGACACGGGGCCGCTGAGCTCGGCGGACTCCGGCGACTCGGAAGGCTACGCACGGGGGCTGAGTCCGCGCACCATCCAGATGATCGCCATCGGTGGCGCGATCGGCACCGGCTTGTTCTACGGCGCGGGTGGCGCGATCGAGCAGGCCGGACCCGGACTGATCTTGGCTTATCTGGCCGCGGGTGTAGTCATCTTCGTGATCATGCGGGCGCTCGGAGAGCTGTTGACCTATCGCCCCGTCTCGGGCAGCTTCGCCGAGTACGCGCACGAATTCCTGGGCCGCTTCGCCGGATTCGTGACCGGCTGGTCGTATTGGGCCGTGTGGGTTGCCACCTGCATGGCCGAGATCACCGTGGCGGGCAAGTATGTGCAGTACTGGTTCGACATCGAACCGTGGATCACCGCGCTGGTCGTGCTCGCGGTGATGTTCGGCGCGAACCTGATCTCGGTGCGGCTGTTCGGCGAGGGCGAGTTCTGGTTCTCCACCATCAAGGTCACCGCGATCGTCGGCATGATCCTGCTCGGCATCGGCGTGCTGCTGTTCGGTTTCGGCCATGCCGCCGACCCGACCGTCACGAACCTGTGGGCCGTGGGCGGCGTGTTCCCCAACGGCATCGGACAGTCACTGCTGGTGCTGCAGATCGTGTTGTTCGCCTATGTCGGTGTCGAGTTGGTCGGCGTCACGGCCGGGGAGGCTCGGGAACCGCGCAAGACCCTGCGCAAGGCGATCAACACGCTGCCGATGCGCATCGGCCTGTTCTACGTCGGTGCGCTCGTGGTGATCATGTCGGTGTCCAGTTGGCGCAACTTCCACGCGGGCAAGAGTCCGTTCGTGGAGGTTTTCGAGCAGATCGGCATTCCCGGAGCGGCGGGCATCATCAACTTCGTGCTGCTCACCGCGGCGCTGTCGTCCTGCAACTCGGGCATCTACTCGACCGGCCGCATGCTGCGCACTCTGTCGCTGCACGGCGAGGCGCCTGGCCGGCTGAACAAACTGAGCGCGAACGCGGTGCCTTACGCCGGGATCACCGCGTCGGCGGCTGCGATGGTGATCGGCGTGATCGTCAATATCATCTCCCCGGACAAGGCGTTCGCCTACATCACCTCGGTGTCGACCATCGGCATCATCTTCGTCTGGGGCATCATCCTGGTCTGCCACCTGCTTTATCGGGCCAAGGTCGCGCGTGGTGAACTCCCCGCGAGCGACTACCGGCTGCCTGCCGCGCCCTACACCACCGTGCTGGCGTTGGCCTTCCTCGGTCTGGTGGTCGTGCTGCTTTTCTTCACCGACAGCGGGCGGACGGCGCTCGCGGTCGGCGTGGTGTGGGCGGCGTTGGTGTCGGCTGGCTACCTGGCGCTGAACAAGCTCGGAAAGTCCAGCGCAGCAACTGATTCTGTGGACCGCTAGCCGGAGGGTTCAATCGCAGAGAACCGCGAGGCACTGCGGTGGTGGCTGCATGTTTTGTCCACCTCGCCTGCGCCGCTACGCCGTGAGGAACAGCGCGGTGGCCGCGATCGCCTCCACCGCGCAATAGAACCAATTGGGGTAGAAGGCCGTTCGTTCGTCGAGTGCCGCGGACAGCACCCGACCCACCGCCATACCCGCCAGCGCAGCGCCGACGGTGACCATGATCCCGGCGCGCAGCGATCCGACATCCAGTGCCGCTACGGCGAGCACGGCCGCCATTGCGAGGCCGAAGCCGCCGTAGACGGCGCGCACCTCGTAGCGTGCGCTCGGTGCGGTGAGCTGAATGCCGAACGGCTGGATCAGCACGGTCGGCGCGATCAGCGCATAGGCGCCCATCGCCAGAAAGAACGCCCCGATGATCACGCACATGCCGAGAGCCACTGTTTCCTCCAAGTCCAGGTTCGGTCAGGAGCCTCAGCATGCGCCGGATTCCGGTGTCGCCACTTCCGAAAACCAGCTGTCTGTGCCACCGCCGTGGGTGAAAGGTGGGCTGCTCACCGAGGCGGCATTCGGTGAGCAGCCCTGTCGGTGCACCGCCGGTGCCGTATCCGGCAGTCCGCCGGTGCGCCGTTCAACGGGGCGGATCCGCCCTGGTTCGTGGTGGCGGCTCCGCGTCGAGGTAGGCCATCTCCTCGTCGGTGAGCAGGCGGGAACGGATCAGGAAGCGCACCCCTTCGGGCGCTTCGAGGGAAAAATCCGCTGCCCCGTCCCGGCACCACGTCGACGGTGAGGTGGGTGTGGCGCCAGTACTCGTACTGGTCGGCGCTCATCCAGAACGGGGTGTCCGTACCGAGGTGGCCGAGCAGCACGTCCGATGCGCCCACCCGGAACTCGCCGCGGCGACCGCCAGAGCCTCGAGGTTCGCCTCGATCCGGTCGGCGATCTTGTTGAGGATGTTGGCACGCTCGGTGGCCGACGTGCGTCCCCACCCGTCGGACGCCCGGTGCGCGGCATCGAGAGCGAGATCGACATCGGCCGCCGACGATCGCGCCACCGCACAGAACGTCGCTCCGTCCACCAGGGAAGGATTCTCGAAGTAACGGCCCTCGACCGGGGCGGTCCATTCGCCGCCGATGAAATTCTCGTAGCGCGTGGCGCATTCGACGACGCTGCCTTCGGTTCCCGGCTTTGCGTAGCGGGGTTGGTGACGAACACCGCCTCGGCGACGTCGCCGCCGACCTCGCGCTCGATGCGGGGGCGCAGCCCGTGCGAACCGGCGAGTCTCGAGATGCCGGATCTCGGCCCACCCATTTCGGCTGGACGACTTTCCCGAAGCAATCATTCTGCAAATTCGACGGAAAACGTTGGCGCGCCGGCACTGATCTCGTGTGCGAATTCCGTGTGCACTTCGGCGACCTCATTCGATGCGTTCACTGGGGTAGCGAATAATGTGCTGATTTGTCCAGCGTGCCAGCCTATCCGGTGCCTATCCCAATGAAAACTACTGGAAAATGGAGTGGCGGATTGTCCAGGTCGAGTTCGACGACAGGGTGCTGTGTCGAAGCTGGAAGCCCGTATCGCGCTGCGCCGCTCCGGAGACACGGCGATTACTTTCCTCATGTTCTCTTCTTGTGCGGCAGCATAATTCGAGGCTGCCGGCGTGTTGCGGATTCCCGGCCGACGCTCGCCCCCATCCGAGACGACAGGACATCGGCATTCGGGCGATGGCGCGGTCGTCGCACGTGCTGGTACCGGGTGATGTGTCCTGTTGTGACGGTCGCCACCGGATGCGTCGTGATCGCGCAGGGTTTGATATCCGAGCGACCGGGTATAACCGCGGGAGGAACGGGCGAAACCCGACGAAACGACCCAAATCTTTGGGGCATGCTCGCCCTGACGTGGTTGGGTAGGTTGAGCGTCGGCAAAATCGCTGCACGGCAACAGATGTGATATCGAAGAAACAGCTCGATCAACGATGAGGCTTGGGT
The DNA here is from genome assembly GCF_035920445.1 of Nocardia sp. NBC_01730. NCBI lineage: Bacteria > Bacillati > Actinomycetota > Actinomycetes > Mycobacteriales > Nocardiaceae > Nocardia > Nocardia sp. NBC_01730. The sequence continues at coordinate 181,202 of NZ_CP109162.1, forward strand.
GCGCAATTCGCGGTCGCTGGAGGTTCCGCGCACGGGCCCAGCGCTTTTCGTCCTGATGGGCAGCGCCCTTGTCGCGCTGATGCTGGTTTTCACCACGGTCGATCCATGGCTCGACCAGGCGGGCATTCTGGTCGGCGGTCTCGACGCGCACGTCTACCGCGACGGCGCGTGGCGCGTCCTGCACGGGCATCCGCTCTACACCGAACCCAGCCTGCACGGGTTGCTCTACACCTACACGCCGTTCTCCACCCTCGCCTTCATCCCCATAGATCTGCTGCCGTGGGGGTGGGTCACCAACACGTGGCTGGCGGTGAACCTGATCGTCTTGTTCGGTTGTATCCGGCTGAGCTGGCGCATCCTCGGGTACCGGCTCGACGCGCGGTCGACCTCGGCCTGCGCGCTGCTGGCGATCACCTGTGCGTTCATCGAGCCGGTCCGCACCACGCTGTACTACGGGCAGATCAACCTGGTTCTCATGCTGCTGGTGCTGTGGGACTGCGCGCGCGGTGATCGCGGCGGGCTACGCGGTCTCGGTGTCGGCGTGGCCGCGGGGATCAAGCTCGTTCCGCTGTATTTCGTCGCGCATTTCATCGCGTTGCGACAGTGGCGCGCGGCGCTGACGGCGTCGGCGACTTTCGTGGCGTCGGTCGGCCTCGCGTGGGCGGTCCTGCCCGCCGACTCATGGCAGTACTGGAGTTCGACGTTCCTCCAGTCCGATCGCATCGCGCTGGACACCCACCCTGCCAACCAATCCCTTCGGGGCGCCATCGCGCATCTGACCGGTCATCCCGCACCGATGTGGCTGTGGCTGCCGGTGGCGGGCGCTGTGGCCGCTATCAGCTTGGTGGTGACGGCGCGGCTGCACGCACGCGGGGAACGGCTGCTCGCTATCGTGCTCGCCGGTCTCACCGCCTGCGCGATCTCGCCCTTCTCCTGGGGGCATCACTGGGTGTGGTTCGTGCCCTTGCTGGTCCACCTCGTACACAAGGCGCTGACCCGTCCGCGGTGGTGGATCGGCGCGGCCGTTCTGTACGTCTCGATCGGTGCGTGGACCTATCAGTGGAGCGAGACCTACGTGAGTGTCGGGCTGTTCCTGTATCCGCCGTGGTGGCCGATCGCGCCGATTCTGATGAACGGTTACGTCGTCGCCTATGCGGCGGTGCTGGTAGGTGCGGGAGGGGTGCTCGCCGGTCAGCGGAGTGAGCCGGACCCCGACGAGGCCCGTTCCGGGCCGGGCATGCATCCGATCAGAGTCGTCCTACGCGGTACGCGTGGAGTGTTGCGACCGGTCCGGCAGCCGGATTCGCCGATCCGGCCCGCACGGGAGCCCGTCGGCGCTGCCGAAAACTGATCTGTTGGGCGACAGGCGTTTTCCGGCTCCGATGTGCCGGTTGTCTGGACCGGCGGCGCGGAGCCGGAAATCACCTGCCGACTGTGGTGGGCGTCGTCGTGATCAGAATGCGCTTCCGGTGCCGGGCAGGAAAAACCCGAGGCCCGGCCAGATGCCGAACGGGCTGCCCCAGTAGCCGAAGGGGTTGCCCCAGCCGCCATAACCGCCCCAACCCCCGTAGCCGCCACCGCGACCCCAGCCACCGCGACCCCAGCCGCCATGGCCCCAGCCCCCGTGGCCCCAGCCGCCGTGGATCTCCTCGCCCTGGTTCGTCTGCGTGACCGCGACCGAGGGCTCCTGTGCCAGCGCGGGTGCTGCCGTGACGGCGATGGGCGTCAGCGCGATCGCGGAAGCCAGCGCCACCCGGGCGATCACTCGCCGGGCACGTCCGGCGTCGACGTCTTGGATCATCGGTACTTCCTCACTTCGGTACGTATTGTCCAGTCAATGACCAACTGGTTGGTCTGGTCGACATCAATTCCCTCAGGAGGCAAGAGAACCAACCTCGCCGATTTATATCGTACCGTTAATCAACGGCACGTTCAATATGGCGCCATCGTACGGGAATTCGACGCTCTGGCCGTCGAACCGAATGGAATCGGGTCCCGCGTTGGCTGAATGTTCCGGCGCGCCGGCGCGTGGGTGGGTACGGTCGACGGCACCAGACATCGATGTAGGAGCCGACAACGATGACGAGTGCCGATGTGCTGACCGATGCTTTCGAACGGATTCGGGAGGTGGTGCACGAAGCGGTGGACGGGCTCGGCGAAGATGAGCTGGCCCACCGGATCGACCAGGGTGCCAACTCGATCGCGTGGCTCGTCTGGCATCTGACCCGGGTGCAGGACGACCACGTCTCCGAAGTCGCCGACGTTGAGCAGGTGTGGACGGCGCGGGGCTGGTCCGACCGGTTCGCCCTGCCGATCGATGGGAGGGCGACCGGATACGGTGACCGTCCCGTCGACGTCGCCGTCATTCGCGCCCCGGCCGAGCTGCTCACCGGCTACTACGACGCGGTGCACGAGCAGACGCTGCGCTTCGTCCGGAAACTGGGCGACAGCGACCTCGAACGGATCGTGGACATCCGATGGGATCCGCCGGTGACGCTCGGCGTCCGGCTGGTCAGCGTGATCTCCGACGATCTGCAGCATGCGGGCCAGGCCGCCTTCGTGCGCGGCGTCATCGAGCGGACGACATGACCCGGGCGTGAACCGGATGCGGCACGCACTGACGATGCGGTGACGTAAGTTGGTGCCGCGGAACTGGATTGTTCGCAGAAAGTGCAGCCGTGGTCGTTGTGATTGTTCTCGTCGGGATCGTCGTCCTGGCGTTGTGCCTCGTCGTCCTGGCGTTGTTCGGCGCGCTGCACTGGTATGTGTGGCGGCGTCTCGTGCGGGATACGACCACCGCCGGGTCCCGCGGGCGGCGCGTCGGCACCGCCGTCGTAGTGGCGGGCCCGCTGCTGCTGGTCGGCTCGGCGGTCGCCGAATTGGCCTCGGCGCCATTGCCGTTCGTCCGGATCATCGCCTGGCCCGGCTACCTGTGGGGTGCGCTGTTCGTCTACCTGTTGTTCGCGCTGTTCGTCGGCGAGCCGGTGCGGCTTGTGCTGCTGCGGTTCGGCGAGAAATCGGTGACCGTACCGGTCGCCGCCGTCGCATCCGCGGACTCCGCATCCGAGCTGAATGCATTGCCGGACACTGCTGTTCGGTCGCAGCTCGCGGCCACGGCCGATCGGATGCCGCGCCGGGTCTTCGTCTCCCGAATCGTGGGCGGTGCGGCCGTGGCCGCCGCGGCGACGACCGTCGGCTCGGGGACCTACAGCGTTCTCGATGGACCGAGCGTCAAGCACGTGGCCGTGCCGCTGGCGAAACTGCCGCGCCGAGCGGACGGATTCCGCATCACGGTGGTCAGCGATATCCATCTCGGCCCCATCCTGGGCCGCGGCTTCGCCGAGCGGGTGGTCCACACCGTCAATGACACTCAGCCGGACCTCATCGCCATCGTCGGTGACCTGGTAGACGGCAGTGTCGAGCACCTGCGGTCCGCCGTCGAGCCGCTGGCCGACCTGCACGCGCGCCACGGCGCGTTCTTCGTTACCGGCAACCACGAGTACTTCTCCGGCGCCGAACAGTGGATCGACCACGTTCAGGAACTCGGGATGCACCTGCTCGCGAACGCCCGCACGGAGTTGCCCGGATTCGATCTGGCGGGCGTGAACGACCTGCAGGGCGAACGTACCGGGCATGGCCCCGACTTCGGCAAGGCACTCGGCGACCGGGACCGCTCGCGGACCGCCGTCCTGTTGGCACACCAGCCCGTGCTCATCGATGACGCGGTAGCCCACGGTGTCGATCTGCAACTGTCCGGCCATACCCACGGGGGGCAGATCTGGCCGGGCAATTACCTTGCGGGACTGGTGAATCCCACGGTCGCCGGGCTGGAGCGGTACGGCGACACACAGTTGTACGTCACCAGGGGAGCCGGGGCGTGGGGTCCGCCGGTGCGTGTGGGCGCACCGTCGGACATCACCGTCGTGGAACTGGTGTCACGGCAGGCGTGACCGCGAACGCTCGCGCTATCCGAACAGCCCGCCGAGGACCCCGCCGCTCTGGCCCGCCTCCTGGCCGCCGCCGGTGCCGCCGATGAAGCCGCCGGGCGGCAGCTCCGAGGGCTGCACGATGACGAAACCGCCGCCGGAGAACGACAGCGTCATGCCCTCGCCGGTGCTGCGACCCATGAGCCTGCCGAGGCCGAACGAATCGTTTCGCTTGATCCCGGTCTGCAGGCTCGACGACCAAGCCACTGCCGCCTGCGGGTCGGCGTAGGTCGGCTGGTCGACGTTGAGCACGACCGGCGTGCCGTGTGTGGTGATCGCGATGCGGCCCCGGCCGGTGAAGACACAGTTGAACAACCCCGCGTTGCTTGCGAACCCGGCCGCGCCCTGCACCATACGGACGTTGTATGTCAGCGTGGAATCGAATGCGAGCACGTTGGCGCCGTTGATGGTGAGGCCGTCGGTGCCGTCGAGATCGATGGTGTGCACGTCGGCGGCGCCATTGGCGACGAACAGATCGCCGCGGCCGGACACCTTCATCAGCGGAACACCCTCGCCGGTGAGCCGCTGCTGGATCGCTCGTCCGATGCCGCCCGAGCCGAGCGCCTGGAACTGCAGGTCGCCCTGGTAGGCGACCATCGACCCGGCGCGCGCCATGACCTCGCCATTGACGGCGACCTTGATCATCTTGCCGCCCTGCTTCTGGATGCCGGCGCCGGTGACTTCGGCATGGCTCGGGGCGAACAGTTCGCTCTGCATCGGCAGCGCTCCTTGCTGAGGTGAGGGAATCGGTGGTGGCGGCACCGGGGCGGGTGACGAGGGATAGGCCGGTGGCGGTGAAAAAGTCGATGGCGCGGGCTGATACGGCTGCGCCACCGGATTGGTGGGTGGGTATATGGGTGGGGGAGCCGGGGCGGGTGGCGGAGTCGGAGGCGCTGGCTCGTCGTCGATGTTCACGCCGAACGCCGTCGCGATCCCGGCCAGGCCGTTGTCGTAGCCCTGGCCGACCGCGCGGACCTTCCAGCTGCCGCCGCGGCGGTAGATCTCCACGCACACCACGGCGGTCTCGGTGCCGAGTCCGGTCATCGGGAAGTCCAGCCGGCCCGCATCGGCCGCGATGGTCGCGCGCAGCGAGCCGACGCTCGCGAAGGTGGCGGGCCCGCTGCCGTCCAGGCTGGCGGTGACGACCACCCGGTCGACGTCGGCGGGCACAGCGGAGGTCTGGATCTCCACCACGTCACCGGAGCCGCGACCGTGCCGGTAGGTGACGCCGGGGGCCACCGGCTGGTTGAAGAACACGAAGTCGGTGTCGGACCGTACTCGCCCTTCGGGGCTCAGCAGTAGCGCCGAAACGTCGACGGGGGCCGAACACGTAACGGTGACCGTCAGCCGATCACCGGGAGCGGGGCGGTTCTCACCGCGAGCGAGATCGGTCACGGCGGGCCGTCCAGTGCGCAGGCGCGCCGTCCGAATGACATGCGATTCACGGCCTCCAGTGTGTCGTGACTCCGGCGTGTTCGCTACCGAGCCGGGTCGAAGGCCGCCCACGCCCCAGCTGGTGCTCGGGCCGTCGGACCCACGTGTCATCACCCGAACAGGTGTTTCAGGCCGACGTCGGCCCGGGACACGGAGGGTGAGAGTGCCTGAGCCGCACCCGGCTCCGGCCGGATGACGCTGTGCATGGCGTCGCCGGCGCCCGCGGCGGGCGAGCGTCATGATCCGCCGCCGCGTCGCCGCAGCGTCCGGTAGTGGTCGAGCGCGGCGCGGCGGCAGTCGAGGAAGGCATCGAATGCGCCGGTGAGGTCGGCGGGTTCGGCGTGGTCGATCGCCCGCAGCGCCAAGCCCGGCCCTGTGTACGCCCACCTGGTCGCCGCGATCATCTACGCGGCAGACGACCCGAGGTTTACCGCCGGAATGCCTGCGGTGCGGAAGCCGCGTGATGTCGACAGGGTGGATTGCTCGCGCACCTCTGCAGGGCGGGACCGGGTCCGCGAATGTCGGCGGCGAGGGCCGGCCGTATCGGTCGGGCCCTCGCCGTGGAGGTGCTGTTCAGAGGAGTTCGGCGTACATGGTGCCGTCGAGGATGCCGAATTCGACCTGTCCGGGGAATAGTGGGACCGCGCCACTGGCGTGCTGGGCGTAATTGAGCGCGATGGTGTCGGTCGCCCAGCGGTGCAGTGGCCGGGGTAGACGCAGAACCCGGTGGTCGGTGCAGCGGACATAGGGGTAGGTGGTTTCGCCGGGCACGGCGAGGGGGTTGTGGATGTCGAGGGTGGCGATGTCCAGGACCAGTCCGGTCTGCTTCGCGGAGGCGACGGTCGGAGGCTGCAGTTCGATGTCGTCCATGACCGAAGACGGTAGCCCGGAGGATGCCGGATGCGCGTTATTCCGAGCGAATGTCCGCAGTATTTGCTGCGGGACAGGCGTGACGGTGAGGTTCATCGAACGGTCGAACCTCACCGCTACCACCAGCGATCGCGGTCGGCTTGGGCGTACCGGTCCCGCGCTGCATGTCCCGGGGCCACCGGGACAGAGACGAGCGTAGGCGACGCTGATGATTCGCGGTGGCGTTTCCGCGAATCGGCGCGCACGCGCTTCGGATGCGAATCTGTTCCGACGAACAGGGAGTCTTGGGTCCTGCGCATGCCATCCGGAGGAGCACAGTCTACTATGCGTGCGGCGTGAAAAAGGCTGTGTGCGTTGAGTATCCGCCATGGTCCGCGCCATCGATTCGGATTCTCAGGAGGGTGGAAGACGTGCTGTACGCAATCGTAGCGGCCATTGTCGTTACGTTGTTGGTCGGTTCGGCCGCGGCTATGGTGTGGGATCCGCGCCGCCGGGATGACAGTTTTGACGAGTTCGAGCGGGATCTGGCCGAGAGTGACGCTATGGGACAGGATTTCGCCCGAGCTCGCCGCCACGAGTGGCCGCGTAAGGAAATGATCTGAACGGTGGCGGCATCGGCGCCGCCATACGGCGCAAGGTAGTTCGGCGTCACGGATCGTGATGATCGGTGACGTCGAACATCTGCTCTGGGTGCGGACGACCGGAGTTGGTACCGCTCGACGGCGGTGAGTTCGCACGACGTCATCTCGCGGTGGACGTCCGCCCGCCCGGACGGCATGGTGCCCAGTCGTACTCGGCTGGGCACCGACTCCGTCAGGGCCACTGTGGTCGTCGGCCGGAGCGTCACAAGTCTGGGCACCCAGGGCGGGCCCGCGCCCGGTCAGCTGTCGATGGTGCTGCCGGAGACTGGGCAAGGCATGCGAGCCGCCGGTGTTGGACGATTCTCTCGCGGCTGCCTGAACGGATAATCCACCGGTATCTGCGCTGATGTCCCACCTGGGGTCTGGGCATTCCGGACCCCGGGTCAGCGGGTGTGCTCAGTCCGCGATGAATTTTCGCCAGAGACCATGCAGACCCTGTCCGCGCAGCGAGGTGCTTTGCCCGTCACGGATCGGATGCAGGGTGATGATGCCGAATCCGATCTGAACAGTCTCCGGCAGATTCGGTACATGTGCGGTGTAGACGGGGGTGGCGTCGACGGACCAGCTGACGCTGCAGGCACCCCGGTCGATGGTGACCGCGTAATGGTGGAATTCGGCGGGTTTGATGTCGATGCCCGCCAGCGGAGCGTGCACGATATGCGTGAACGCTTGTTCTTCCGGTACGACACCGGGCACGAACAGCCGTTCGTGAATCGCGTAGGCGTGCTTGCTGGTCGCGATCAGGTCGAACACTTGGGCGCTGCCCATATCGAGGACATTGAAGGCGGCGAACCCGTCCCGGTAATCCTCGCCGGTGGAGCCGATGTTCTCGGCTGCCATCTCCACCGCGAAGGTCCGAGGTCCACCGTTGAGGTCGAATTCCTGGACCGACACCAGCAGATGCTTCGGGTTGTCGAGGATCTGGACGTCCGAATGCGACCGGGTGAAGGTGTCGATGCGGACCGACACGGTGCCGTCTTCGATGTCGGTCCGGGCCGAGGGGTCGGCGTAGCTCCAGGTCTGGCCGTCCCCCAGGGGAACTTCCAGAAAGCGCCACCGGTCGTCTCGGAGGTCTGGTCCGTTCAGGTCGTCGTAGGTCATTGCCGCATTACCTTTCCGCCGAACCGCCATTGGCGGAACCAGGTCGATAGTTCTTGCTTGCCGCCCTGCGATGCAGGGAGGTCACGACGGTGTCCAGGGATCCGGATTTGTAACCCAGTCCGCCCAACAGCAGCCGCTCCTCGGTCAGCCGCGGGCGTACCGACGGGCCCATCGGCCACCAGTCGTCGAGTTCGACCAGGCCGGGCTCGATCAACTCCAGATCGCCGAAGTACGAGGCGATCTCCTCGTGAGTCCGGTACCAGCCGGAGCCCAAACCCATTTCGGTGAAACGCCGTTGCAGCTCGATGGCCATGTCGTGGGCCTCGGAGCCGTCGTCGGGGTCGTAGAAGTGCGTGATCCCGACGTACGAACCGGCGGGGAGTGCGTCGATGTACTGGCGCATGATCCCGGCGGGATCCAGCGCATCGTCGACGTGGTGCAGGATTCCGCACAGGATCAGCGCCAACGGGCGGGTGAGGTCGAGATGCGGGGTGACCTCCGAGTGCGCGAGCAGCGTTTTCGGCTCGGTCAGATCGGCAGGCACGAAGTGGGTGAATTCGTTGCGTTCCAGCAACACACGACCGTGGATATTGCAGACCGGGTCGTTGTCGACGTACACCACGCGCGCTTCGGGGTTCTGCTGCTGGGCGATCTCATGCGTGTTGCCCACGGTGGGCAGACCCGCCCCGATGTCGAGGAATTGGTCGATGCCCGCGGTTCCGGCCAGATACCTGACCACGCGGTGCAGCCAGCGGCGGTTCATCCGTGCCACGTCGCTCTGATGTGGCGCGACCTCGGCGACCTTGTCGCGGACGTAGCGGTCGACCTCGTAATTGTCTTTGCCGCCCAGAGTGGCGTCGTATACGCGGGCTATGCTCGCCCGTGTCGTGTCCACGCCAACCGGCGCACGGACACCGGTCTGGGGAGTGGGATCGGACATGGAGACCTCTCTATGCATTGCCGCAGCCTGGCTCACCAGCCTAGAGTCCACCAATTATCACGGCAATAAACATCGGATGCGTTCAGCCAGTGATGATTTCGTCTCATCGAAGGGCGATCGTTTCGACCACAACCGAGCGGTGGATACGGTAAGGTACCGCTGACGCTCGCTCATGACCCGTCCGATCGGTGCAGTACTCGTCCGGGCAGCAAGCCGCCCTGAACGTGCGTCACCCGCCACCGGTCGACACGGATGATCAACGCCTCGATGGGGGTGGACAGGAACGGTTCGATCTGCGGCTCCTTACGGAGCAATGTCTCGAAGGTCTCCTTCCGTTCGCTCGGATCCTCGCGCACTACAGCCGTTCCAAGGCCCTGTGCGAACGGGTAAAGGAATCCCGAGGGGACGACCTTGACTCCTATGTTCGGATTGGCGCGCAGGTTATCGAGCGTCTTGCCGCCGGATTCGAGTACAAGGGTGAGGCGGAACGGATCTCCGTCCAGCTCCGCGAAGAACGCGTTCGAGCACCAGTTGACGCCGTCCTTGGAAGTCGCCAGGTCGATGCTGGTGAAGCTGAGGACATCGGCCAGCTTCGCCAGGACGTCCCGATCGGTGATCTGCGGATCGTTCGATGTCATGCCGGGCTCCGTGGTCGTGGAACAGGTCAGCCACCGTCGTGGGCGACTTTACCGGGCGGCCCGGCCGTCAGGGATTGCCTTCAATTTATTGCGTTGCCGCTCTGGTGCATCCATGCCACCGCACCGCGGAGTCGACCTGTGCTCGCGTCGTTGTCCGGCGTCGTTCGCGCCGAGTAGGATCGGCACCCGACATCAGATGATCTGTAATGGTGGAGGCAGTGCGCCCCGCGGTCTACCCCCTATCGGCCGGAGGCATCTATGACGAATGACGAAGACAGCAGCGGAGATGCGGAATCTCTTGCGGCAGAACGTGGTCCGACGGTACTGCGGATCGCGCTCGGCAGTCGGCTGCGTCAGCTGCGCGAAGGTTGCGGGATCAGCAGGGAGGCCGCGGGTGATTCCATCCGCGGGTCGCATGCCAAGATCAGTCGTCTGGAGTTGGGGCGGACCGGGTTCAAGGAGCGCGACCTGAGGGATCTGCTGACCCTCTACGGTGTTGTCGACCCCGCTGAACGCGAAACGTACCTCGAATCGGCCCGCAGAGCCAACGACCCGGGCTGGTGGCAGAATTACAGCGACCTGCTCCCCGTCTGGTTCGAAACCTACATCGGCCTCGAACAAGCCGCGACCACGATCCGCACCTACGAGGCGCAATTCGTTCCTGGTCTGCTGCAGACCGCCGACTACGCCCGTGCGGTGATCCAGCTCGGCAACACCGACGAAACGGAGCGGCGGGTCGCCATCCGTGTGCGTCGTCAGCATATTCTCTTCCGGGTCGTCGCCCCGACCCTGTGGGCGGTGATCGACGAGAACGCGCTACGAAGACCGGTCGGCGGGATGCGGGTGCTCCGGGAGCAGATCGAGCACCTGGTAGAGATGGCCGAGCGTCCCAACATCAGAATCCAGGTGCTGCCGTATTCGGCCGGAGGGCATTCCGCCGCGGGCGGGCCGTTCAGCATCCTGCGCTTTCCAGAGACCGAACTGCTCGACATCGTCTACACCGAGCAACTCACCAGCTCGCTCTACCTGGACAAACGGCGCGACGTCGAGCTGTACATGTCGGTCATGAACCGGCTCAGCGTGGAAGCGTTGTCACCGCCGGGGAGCCTGCGATTCCTCAGGGACCTGCTTTCGGAGATGAGCCCGGGCGGGGGGATTGTTTGAGGTGTGGTCTGCCGCACGGCATCGCGCGGTGTCCTTCTCGGGGCGCGCCGAACAACCTCGATTCGGTGGTAGCGGTTCCCGCGGACGAGCGCATCTACTCATGGATGAGAGTTCGCCGACGCGACGTGGTTGGACCGATGTGGCAGTATTTCTTTCGAGGTCGGGGTTTGAGGATAGACTCGGGCACTGGCTGGTTCGGCCACGGCGGCCCCAATGCGAGTTGGGGCCACCGGCGGGACTGAAGGGTGCGACCAGCGATTCTTACGGCGTGAGGACGATCCGGATCGGATTGCCTTCCTTGTTTTCCAGTGCGTGCACAGCCTTTCGGCGTCGGACAGCGGGACGACGGCACTCACGGATTCGGCGAAGTCGATGCGATGGTTTCGGCGCAGCTTCCCCAGCGCGTGCACGGTGCCGGCGACCTCGTGCCCGAGAGTGACGGATTCGTTCTCCAGATACATCGGGGCGAGCACCCCTTCGATGAGGTGGACATGCGAGGCCGAGTGGCCTACCGGCGCACACCGCTACACCTCCCAGTCGGCGACGGTACTACCGTGCCCACGGTCGCGCCTTCTCGGGATGCGGCGACTCCATGCCTGGGTGTCCGCGCTTCTGGTCCGGCTGCGTCACGGGCACCGAATACGTTGTCGGGCAGGGTGTATTGCGTGGTCAGCGTAACGCGTCCGCCGCCGCGGCGGCGATGGTGGCGGCGACGGCGCTGAGGGCGGCGGAGTGCACGCGCCACTGCTGCCAGTACAAGGGGACATCGATGACGACGCCGGGGTCGATCGGGACCAGCCGGCCGGCCGCAAGATCGTCCTTGGTTTGCAGGTCGGGCAGCATGCCCCAACCGAGCCCGAGGCGGACGGCCGTGGCGAATCCGGCGGACGACGGGACGTAGTGGCGCGGCGGATCGAGTGGCTTTCGGCTGCGGCGACGCAGGAGCCGATCCTGCAGGTCGTCTTTGCGGTCGAAGAGCACGACCGGGGCCACCGCATAGGCCCCCGCCGCGGCGCCGTCACCGAACCAGGTCCTGGCGAACTCCGGACTGGCCACCGGCCGGTACCGCATCGCACCGAGTCGATCGACCTTGCAGCCCTGCACCGGTTGCGCGGTGGCCGTGATCGCGGCCATCACGGTGCCGTCGCGCAGCAGCCCGGTGGTGTGCTCCTCGTCCTCGCGGTGGATCTCGAAACACACCCCGGACGGCGCACACCCCAGCGCGGACATCACCCAGGTCTCCAGCGAATCGGCGTTCACCGCGATCGGCACCCGGACCGGCCCCTCGGACAGCTCGTCGCCGAGTTCGCGCGCGGTGTCCCGGGCGAGCAACTCGATCTGTCTGGCCAGCCGGAGCACCGCGAGCCCGGATTCGGTGGCACGCACCGGTTTCGTGCGCCGCACGAGAATCCGTCCCGCCGCGTCTTCCAGCGTCTTGATCCGCTGACTGATCGCCGACGGCGTGACGTTCAGTCGGCGCGCCGCCGCGTCGAACGTCCCCTCGGTGATCGCGGCGTCGAGTGCGCGAAGCTGGTCGAGTTGGAGATCCATATCAAGAGATTCTAATGATAGATAAGAATCTTTAGCTTGTCTGACTATGATGCCGGGATTTAGCGTCGACGGCCGTGAGCGTTTCTTCCGCGGCGATGGCGGCCATGTCCGGTTTGGGCTTCGGCCTCTCCTTGATCGTGGCGATCGGCGCGCAGAATGTCTTCGTGCTGCGCCAGGGGATCAGCGGCAGACATGTGGCGGCGGTGGTCACGGTGTGCACGGTGTCGGACATCGTGCTGATCGCGGCCGGGGTCGGCGGATTCGGCGTGATCGTCGAATCTGCCCCGGAGGTGCTGGCGGTGGCGCGCTACGCGGGTGCGGTGTTCCTGATCGGGTATGCGGTGCCGACCGCCCGGCGGGCATGGTCGCCTCACGCACTGAGGGTCGAATCCGCCGAAGCCACCGCCGCCTTCGGCGCCACGGTGGCCACCTGCCTGGCGCTGACCTGGCTCAACCCGCACGTCTACCTGGACACCGTGGTGCTGCTCGGCTCCTTCGCGAGCACCTACGCGAGCTCGGACCGCTGGTTCCTCGGCGCGGGGGCGATGCTGGCCAGCGTGCTCTGGTTCACCGCGCTGGGATTCGGCGCGCGCCTACTCGGACCGCTGTTTGCCCGCCCGCTGGCCTGGCGGGTGCTGGATTCGGTGATCGCGGTGGTGCTGCTCGGACTCGGCCTGGCGCTACTGTGCACCGGGTGAGCAGCGAATTCACAATTGCTCCTTGATCTTTGCCGCGAACTCGTAGTCGGCACGCCACTCCGGACCGGACGGGGCGAGGACGACCCGCTCGGCGCCCGCATCGGCGTAGGCAGTCATTTGTTCGGCCGCTCGGGCGGGATCGGTTGGCAGCGAGGGCGCGACGACGGTGACGGCTGGTGGCCGTCGGCCGTATTCGTCGGCGAGCGCGCCCAATTCGGTTACGCTCGCACTCACCTCACGCGGCTCGAGTCCGATGGCGACCCAGCCGTCACCATAGGCTGCGGCGCGGCGCCGCGCCTTGGGTGCGTCGCCTGCGACCAGGACCGGCGGCATGAGTGCGCCCGGCGACAGCGTGACCTCGGTCCCGTCGGGCAGGGTCGTCGGCCGCCCGGCGACCAGGTCGGGCAGCACTCGCAACGCGTCGTCGGTGCGCCGCCCGCGGTCGGCGAACGTTGCGCCTGCGGCGCGCCACGCGACATCGCCGTGCGCCGGATTGCCGGTGCCGACGCCGAGGACGAGGCGATTACCGGAGACGTACTGCAGTGTGGCGATCTGTTTGGCCGCCCAGGCCACCGGTCGCAACGCCAGCAGCATCACGCCGTAGCCGACGCGGATGCGTTCGGTCGCCGCGGCGGCGGTGGCCAGCACGACGGTGCTGTCCAGGATCGGGGCGCTGGCCACCAGATGATCGGTGGACCACACCGAGTCGAGCCCGATCTGCTCGGCGAACCAGGCGCTTGCCCGCACGTCGCCGAGGATGGGATGCGCGGGATCGGGTGTCGAGGTGGGCAGGATAATGCCGATTTCCAAGGTCATACTCTCGACGCTACGAACCTCTGGCGACCATGCCAATGCCTCGGCGACTCATCTCGATGTCCCGAACGCTCACGCCGACCCCGCTGGGGTGCAACGGGATTCGGTGTCCGCAAACCGCAGCCGAGTGAGACGCTCGTGGTCGCCGCCGCTACCGGCCCGGTGGGCTCGGCCGTCGGCCGGATCGCCGCGATCAAGGGCGCACGCGCCGTCGGTATCGCGGCCTGGGTTCAGGCGGTCAGCGAGCCGCCGCCGATCCCGAGATAGACGACCATCAGGGTGAACAGGAACCAGCCCGCGCCCTGCCAGATCGGCCAGGTCCGGCCGCGGCGCCACTGCACGTAGGTTTCGACGAAGGCGCCGATGCCGCCGATCAGCAGGACGGATGACGGTCCGATCAGCACGGCGGCCTGGGCCGGGGTATCGCACAACAGCGTGTCGGCTTCCGAACAGTTCTGCCGTTCCGCGGTCCAGAGCAGGGCCAGCGCGAAGACCAGCGCTGCCGTGGCGAGGACGGAGCAGACATAGGTCGCGGCGCGGCGGAACGTGCGCGGGTCGCGCCAGCGTTTCTCGACATCGTTGACCATTGTCACCGCCTTGTCGCACCTGGCGTTCGGGTCCATCCGACGTGATTGCCGAACGAACGTGGCTCAAATGTCACCCGGTTGGCACCGGGATCAGGGTTTGCGGCCGATTCCCGCCCAATACCAGGCGGACTCCGGATCGACGGCGCTGCCGGAGTCCGGTCGCCACGCGGCCACCGGCACGACACCCGGATCAACGATTTCCGTTCCAGTGAAAAGAGATTCGGTCTCGACGCGGCTGCGCGGATGGAAGATGAGGCCCGCCTGCTCGGCGGACGCCGTCACCCTCGCCATGGCGCGCTCGTCGAAGTCGGCGGTGGGATGAGTGATCACCAGATAGCTCCCCGAGGGCACTGCGTCCAAGAGTCGACCGATGATGCCGTGCGGATCGTCGTCGTCCCGGAAGTACATCAGGATCGCCACCAGCATGATCGCAATCGGCCGGTCGAGATCGAGGGTGCTCAGGGCGGGGTCGTCCAGGATGGAGTGCGGAGCGTGCAGGTCGGCATGGGCAAACGCGGTCCTGCCCTGCGGTGTGCTGGCCATCAGGGCGCGCGCGTGCGCGAGCACGACGGGGTCGTTGTCGACGTAGACGACGCGGGCCGCCGGATCGAGCCGCTGGGCCACCTCGTGGGTGTTGCCCGCGCTCGGCATCCCGGTTCCGATGTCGAGGAACTGATCGATACCCGCCGCGCCCACCAGATGACTTACCGCGCGGCCGAGGAACGCGCGATTGGCCCGCGCCATGCTGCGAATGGCGGGAACGTGCGTGGCGATCGTGTCGCCGAGCGCGCGATCAGCTGGGTAGTTGTCCTTTCCGCCGAGCCAGTAATCGTAGACGCGCGCATCATGCGGGACGCTCGTGTCGAGTATGGCCGGCAACCGGCTAGTCACCTGCGCGTCGGTGTCGGGCATGGCGGTTCCCTCCTGAAATGGTGCCGCGTGTCGGGCTGCGCGGCACCGAAGTCGCCCCCGAACGACGACTTTGTTCTATGAATTTCCTTGTTAATGGTAGGGCAACGAAGGCCCGGTAGGGCGCGGATCGCTGGAGACCGGCCGGGCTCCGGGCGCTATCCGGACGTGCCGATTCTGTCCGAAGTTCCTGCGCCGTTCCCATCACGAGCGGCGCAGTCGCGCTATCAGCGCCGCGAAGGATTCGGGCGGCCGCCGTGTCGTTCGGTGGAGCGCAGCTCGAACCAATAGGCCGCGATAACGGTGGCGTAGCCTGCCACGACGGCCGTCGCCGTGACGGCCAGCAGTGCGGTGATCAGTGGAATCAGAAAAGCGGTGTGCATTGTGCCCTCCCCGCGGTCACGGTGATGTCAGCGGAAGGTTCGGCGCCGCACTGCACCGACATGATGTCACTCCCTGCACCAGTGAAATCCTAAGGCGACAGCCCGCGGTGGGCACGGCCTGCGGCTGTGAGTCGAGTCATGCGCTGACCGGTGTGTCGCCGGGGTCACCCCAACTCGATCGGGTTCAATTGATCTTGTCACGAGTCTTCTCAGCAACCACGTGGAAAGCAGGAGACAGCCATGACACGGGACGCCCGAGTCGGCGGCCGTACATAGCGTCGCAGTACCCGTGGCGCGCCGAATTCCACGGGAGCGCAAATCTTCGCTCGAATCTACCTCCGGCATCACCTCAGCATGCGAAAAGGAGCACGAACGTGAGCATGATTCTCGCCGCGCTACACGACACCGTTCTTGCGGAGATCGACAATCCGACCCCGGAAGCGCCGCCGCTGGCGGACAAATTGATGCAGATGGGCCAGTACTTCACCTGGCTGGTTCAGCTGTCGGGCGTCACCGCGATCACCTATGGCGGTGGCAGGTTCGCGTGGGAGAAGTGGAATGGCGGCACCCTGCAGTCGCCCAAGATGGTCGCCAGCGCCATGACCGGCGGCGTGGTGGCGACCAGCGCGGGTACGATCATGAACGCCGTCCTCGGCTGACCCGCGGCGGAGACTCGTGGCCACCGGCTCGGCGGGGTCATCTCTGCCGGGCCGCTCCTACGTGACGGGCATTGCGGCGCCGATTCCGGCGGCCGCTCGACCGCGTGGTGGCCGGTGGCCGAGCACCGCGAACATGGTCACCGAGAGGTGGTAGTCGCCTGTGGTGATGCCCACCTCCATTCCAGAGACCAGGTCGAGGCGCTGCTGCTCGGTGATCACATCGTCGGCGAGGGCGTGTTCGGTCATCCGCGCGAACAGGGGGCGAACGGTGTCCGGATCCCAGATCACCGCCTCCGATCCGATGTCGTCGATCGAGAACCCGGCGGCCGTGAGGAGACCGCGCAGGCGGCGGCCCGACGTGGGGTTCGGGGTAGTCGCGAGCATCGTCGTCGTCAGGCGGGTGATCACGTCGGCGTCGCCGGGATGGGCGATCGCGGTGTGCCAGTCGCTGTCGACGAGCAGCACCCGCCCGCCCGGCCGCAGGACCCGCGCGATCTCGGCGGTGGCAGCGGCCGGGTCGTCGAGGTGCTGGTAGACGCGCTCGCAACGAACCGCGTCGAAGGAGTCGTCCGGGAACGGCAGGTGGTAGGCGGTGCCCTCGACGAAGCGGGCCCGCGAGCCCGCGCCCTCGGCTCGCGCCCGGGCGGTGGCGAGCATCGCGGGATTCGGATCGACGCCGACCGCGTCGCCGTCGGGGCCGACTCGGTCGGCGAATTCCAAGACCTCGCTACCTGTTCCGGTGCCTATGTCCAGCGCGTATTCCCCCGGCCCGACTGCCAAGGCGTCGTGTCCCCAGCGGCGCATCCGTCGAATGCCCGGTAATGCTGCCTGAAGGTCGAGGATGCCGATCAGCGCGGTCATCGGGTCGTCGATGGGCACATCGTCTCGCACGTTGTCGGTGCGATCGGGGGGAATCGCGTCCACATGGAACGACAGTGGAGGGCCGGGTGTCGACTGCTCGCTGGGCATGGCTCCGACAGTAATCCCACACCGCCGCCGACGGCAGCCTCGTGCTCGCCGCGACCATGTCGATGGCGAGCAACTGCTCGTTGGACAGTCGACGCCGATTCCCTTTCTGTGCACGGGGTTCGGCCAGTCTGAGCAGGGATTGTCGGCGAGAAGCGGCGCTCTTGTCATCGATAGCGTGCTGGGGAGGCGGCGCCGAGGGCCGACCTTCGTCTGTGCGAGCCCGCTGCCCTTGTCACCGCGTCCGATGTCTCGCTCGGCTTCAACTGTCTCGATGTGCTGGACGCGTCATCGATGCAGAGATGGCAGTCAGGTGACCGGTGCTCGGTCCGAGTGGGCCGAATGCGTCATCGTCCCGGACGGCAGCTCGATCCGATCCATGACCACCTGGATATCGAAGTGTGCGACATGTCCGGAAGCATCGAATTCGATGTCGCCCGCGACGCCGTGGCCGCTGAATTCGAGCCACCGGTAGCCGTCGAGAAATTCGGTGAGCAGGCCCCGCCTGGTCAGGTAGCTGTGGATGGCGCGTCGATGGTCCGTCAGCGGCAGCGCGCCGATGCCGTAGGCAAGCACACGCGCAAGCCCGGAGGCGGTGGGCGGCGGTAGCAGGAACGCCGGATGTTCGACGAGAAACGCCACGCACGTGCCGTTGGTGACACCGCAGTAGGAACTCCAACGCCCACAGACGACCTTGGCGGCATCGGCCAGCAGCCCGGCCACCTGGTGCGGCTCGGGTGCCGCGCCCGCGAGGTGGACAGGTAGTTCTGCTGCGCACAGTTCGGCTACGCCGTACCGAAAGCCGAACTCGCGCACCGTCTGCGCGGCCTTGATCAGCGCAGGCGGGTAGCCCCATGGATTCGCCCATCCCCACAACCACGACTCGGCGTCGGCCGTGCCGAGCAGGTGCACCTTGGTGCACACGATTGAGCGCTCTGCGCCGACGAATTCGAGTCGGCGTCCATCCAGATCGGCTTGCCATGCGTGTGCGCCCAGCACTTCTTCGAGGTGGAGTCGGTGCTCGAGCGACAGCAACCCCGCGTCATCGAGCAGCCTCGTCAGTGGCACAGATTCGGACACCCTCAGCAGCGTAGTCAACGCGATTCCCCGTCTCCGCTGCCACGCCACCGATTCCGCCGTGCCGACCGAGATCCGTTCGGTCGGCGAGTACTGCACTCTGTGGCAACATCCTGCGCCACAACCGATCTCGACTTTGCCGCCCGAAAAACTCCTGCGGCGAGATCGATCCGCAGGACTGCGACTACGCGCGGACAGGCAGCGACGAATACGGGTATGGCAGGCTCGACGCGCTCGTGCGGTGTGCGCCTCGTAGTCCATCGGCGGTGAGCCGAACTCACCGACCCTGGTGCGGCCCAGTCCGACTCCGTGCCGCGGCCGACCTCCGCTGAGCTGCGGATGTTCTCGTCCGAGCCGACGAGTTGGGCCGCCGCACAGCCTGGTGGTTCACATGGCGGTGTCGTCTTGTGGTGGTGCGTCGAGGGGCGGCAGTGGGCGCCGGCAGATCTCGTGGGCTTCGTCGGCAGGTAGGCCGAACATGCGCAGCAGGTCCTCGGCGACTTGGTCGGCGGCCTCGGCGTCGTCGCGTTCGGGGTGGTCGTGCAGGAGTCGTCCGAGGCAGAGGGCGGCGCCGGCAACGATGGTCATGGCCAGTTCCGGGTCGCGGACCTGGAACCGGCCTGCGCGCGCTGCGGCCTCGACATCGCGTTGGGCGCGGGGTGCCAGGCCCTTGCCGGAGCCGGCGAGGATGAGTCCGTTGTTGAGCAGGACCTTGCTGAGGGTCGGGTTGCGTCGGTGCAGGCGGCCGGTGAGCCGGAAGCTTTGCGCGAACACATGAGCGGGATCGTCCACGTCCTCGCACAGTAGGTCGAGGACGGCGCCATGCCGGTCGAGCGCTTCCTCGACTGCGGCCTGGAACAGCTCTTCCCGGCTCTGGAAGTGGTTGTAGAACGACCCCATCCCGACGTCGGCGGCCTGGGTGATCTCCAGGATCGGCACGTTGAGTTTCCCCGCTGCGATGAGCGACTGGGCCGCACTCACCAGCGCGGCGCGGGTGCGCGCTTTGCGGCGCTCCAGGCGGTTGGGTTCCGAACCGGTCTGCACGGCCATCGCTGTCCACCTCTCCCTGACACAACTCGGTCGCCATCCTAGCTTCACCGGTCAGCAGTGACGATTCACTCAGAATCTCTCGGCTGTTGCCTGAGCCGACCTGACGGCAGTGGGCTGCCCGGCGAATGCCGCCGGTGCCCGGGCTCACCGGAGTGCTTTGCTGACCATTACTGCGTTTATGAGGAAATCGTCATCATGCGTGTTACTGTACCGAAGCTGCGTGCGATCGTTTCGGCGGTGTGTCGGTCAGTGGCTCGACGAGAGGACCCGCATGTCTCGGTATCTGTTCGGTCTTGGTCGGCTGGTGGCGCGTCGCCGCTGGTGGGTGCTGGCGGTGTGGGTGGTGCTGCTGGCCGGCGCGATCGGGTTCGCCGTGGGGACCGGCGGTAAGACGACTGACAACTTCACCGTCCCCGGCACCGAGTCGCAGGATGCCGTGTCATTGCTGCAGCAGCGAATGCCGGCGTTCAGCGGTGCCAAGATGCAGGTGGTGTTCGCCACGCCCGGTATGGCCGAGGTGACCGACTCGCAGCCGAATGCCCAGATCGAGCAAGTGCTGGCCGGATTCAAGGGGTTGCCGCAGGTCGCCGCCGTGGTCGACCCGTTCCAGGCCAAGGCCGTGTCGCCGGACCAGCGTGTCGCGTTGGGCAGTGTGCAGTTCTCGGTGCCGGCCGGAGAAGTCACCGAGGAAACTCTGGACGAGGTGGATCGCATCGCCGAACCGGCGCGCGACGCGGGCTTGGAAGTGGAATTCTCCGGCGCTGTGTACCCGGGCTTCACGGCCGAAGTCCCCGAGACGCCGGAGATCTTCGGCATCGCCGCGGCGTTCGTCATCCTGCTGATCACCTTCGGCGCCGTGGTCGCGGCGGGGCTCCCCATTGTCACCGCGTTGATCGGCGTTGGCATCGGGCTCACCGGGATCCTGGGCGTCGCGTCCTTTGTCGACGTGCCCGCGGCGGCGACGTCGCTCGCACTGATGCTGGGCCTGTCGTGCGGGATCGACTACGCGCTGTTCATCCTGTCGCGGCACCGGCACAACATTGTGCTGGGGATCCCGGCTGCGGAGTCGATACCACTGGCGGTCGGGACCGCGGGCAGTTCGGTGGTGTTCGCCGCGGTAACAGTGATCATCGCGCTGTGCGGGCTGTCGGTCGCGGGTATCCCGTTCCTGACCGTGATGGGTTTGACGGCGGCCGGTGCTGTGCTGGTGGCGATGCTGGTCGCGCTGACGCTTCTGCCTGCGCTGCTCGGATTCGCCGGGGGCACGGTCGCCCGGTTCATCTCGCCGCCGCTGCACCCGGGGCGACCAGAGGAGGTGGCGCGGATCGCCGCGCACGAGCCCGAGCGCACCGTGGGGCACGCGTGGGGACGGTTCGTCACCCGGTTCCGGATCCCGTTGCTGGTGCTCGGCATCGCGGTGCTGGTCGTCTCGGCGGCCCCGGTCACGCGGATCCATCTCGGGCTGCCCAGTGGCGAGTCGCAACCGGAATCGAGCACTGCGCACAAGGCTTACGAACTGGTCAGCCGCTCATTCGGTCCCGGGTTCAACGGGCCGCTGCTGGTGGTGACCGACCTGTCTCGAGCCACCAGCCCGGACGCGGCGCAAACGGTGATGAGCCGGCTGCGGCAGGAGCCGAACGTCGCCGCGGTGCAGCCCGCAGGTGCTTCGGACGGGCTGCTGCTGATCCAGGTGGTTCCGAAGACCGGCCCCGATGACACGGCGACCGCCGATCTGGTGACCCGGCTGCGTGACGACCGTGCCGGCATCGTCAACGGCACCGCGGCAACCTATCTGATCGGCGGCACCACCGCCGCGAACATTGATACCTCGAGCAGGCTGGCGGACGCGCTGCCGGTCTTCCTCGCGGTCGTCGTGGGTCTGGCGCTGGTGCTGTTGACGATCGCGTTCCGTACCGTGCTGGTGCCGCTGTCGTCGATCGTCGGATTCATCCTATCGGTCTTCGCCGCCCTCGGCGCCCAAGTCGCCGTGTTCCAATGGGGCTGGGGGGCAACTCTTTTCGACGTCACCAAGGCGCAGACGCTCAGCTTTCTTCCGATCATCATCCTGGCCATCATCTTCGGGCTCTCCAGCGACTATCAGATTTTCGTCGTCTCCCGGATCAAGGAGGAACGCAGCCGCACCCCCAACGCGATCGCCTCGGTGCAGAACGGCGTCGCACAGTCGGCGCGCGTCGTGACCGCCGCGGCGCTGATCATGTTCGCCGTCTTCGTCGCATTCACCACCGTCGACAACCCGGTCGTCAAACCGCTGGCATTCACCCTCGCCATCGGCGTCCTTCTCGACGCTTTCATCGTCCGCCTGACGCTGGTGCCCGCCGTTATGGCCCTGATCGGAAATCGCATGTGGTACCACCCTCGCTGGTTCGCCCGCTACGTCCCCGACCTCGACATCGAAGGCGCCGAACTGGAGCACCGTTACATACAGGGAACCGAAGCCGAAGTGCGGCAGGCCGTTACCGAATGATCGGCAGCTGCGATCTGCCCTTCTCGATCGACGACATCGGATCGGAGGCTGTGATCGGGGATTCGGACGCTGTTCGCCTCTCGCTCGGTTGATTGATGTGCTGCGCGGCTTCGGCCGTCATGGAATCGCCTTGTATCAATAGTGACGAATTAGTCAAAACTCCTTGACTGACTATCGCATCTTATGTGACGATATCGTCAATCTTTTGGGAGGAGTGGGCTATGACTGACCATCACGACCCGCACACCGGCTTGCACAGCGAGCGCGGCGCATCTGCCGGTGAACATCCGGGTCGGGCGCGGGATCCGATCATCAAGGTGCACGATCTGGCGTGGCTGGAGTTCGAGAAGCCGGACCTCGCGCGAGCCGAAACCTTCGCGCATGCTTTCGGATTCGCGACATCCCTGAGCACTCCGAACGAACTGCGGCTGCGGGGTATGGACCCGGGCGCGCCGTGCGTGGTGATACATCGAGGGCTGCGATCGAGGTTCGTCGGGCCGGCTTTCCGTGCGGCGGGCACCGCCGATCTGCTCCGGCTTGCGGAGGCCGGCGGAAGCAAGGTGGTGAACCTGCCCGAGAGCCTGGGCGGATCAACCGTCGACCTGACCGACCCGAGTGGCCTGCGGGTGCGTGTGGTCGCCGACACCCACAAGCTCGGGGCCCTGCCCGTGCAGGCTCCGCACACACTGAACTTCGGGCACGAGGTGGCCCGCGCGAATCGGACCCAGCGACCGCCCCGTGCGCCGGCGAGAGTTCAGCGTCTCGGGCATGTGGTGGTGCAGACCACCACGTACCGCCGGACGCTCGACTGGTATCTGCGGCACCTGGGCCTGATCGTCAGCGATTTCCTCTACTACGCGGGGCAGCGCGAACGGGGACCGGTAATGAGCTTCATCCGCTGCGATCGCGGCTCCACCCCGACCGACCACCACACGCTCGCATTGGTGTTGGGTGGCGCCAACCGGTATGTGCATTCGGCCTATCAGGTCGCCGACCTGGACGCGATGGCTGCGGGCGGGGAGTACCTGCTCGACCATGGCTACTACCGGTCATGGGGGATCGGCCGCCATATCCAGGGCAGCCAGATCTTCGACTACTGGCGTGATCCGGACGGGTTTCTGGTCGAGCATTTCAGCGACGGCGACATGTTCGACTGCACGCTGGAGCCGGGCTGGGCACCAATGAGTGCCTCGGGGCTGGCCCAGTGGGGGCCGCCCGCCAGCAAAGATTTCCTCGGCCTCAAGCCGGGCCTGGAAGCCCTTCGCGAGCTTCGCGCCATGGTCGACGCACTGCGCGAGGACAACGAATTCGACCTCGACCGCCTACGTGGCCTGATGAAAGTAGCCAATTCATGAGCATCTCCGTCTTACGTACCGCCGATGCCTGGTGGGTGGCCACGCCCTCCGGCGCCGCCGAGGTCGACACCGCGGCGACCACCACCGGTCAGCTGCTTGCCGATCGGCAGGCGATCGTCGCGGCGGCCGCGAGCACCGAGATCGTGCCCGTCGAAAGCCTTTCGCTGGTCTCGCCGGTGACCGCGCCGTGCCGGGTGGTCGCGCAGATGACGAATTTCGCCTCGCACGTCAAGGACTCGGGCATGGACCCGGAGGCCGTGCCGCTGACCTTCTTCCGCAAGACCTCCGGGTCGATCAGCGGCCCCTACGACGATGTGGTGCGGCCTTCCCATGTGCGGCTGCTGGATTACGAGGTAGAGGTCGGGCTCGTCTTCGGCCGTTCGATGCCGGTAGGCACCTCGATCACCGCGGACAACCTCGCCGACTACGTGACAGGCCTTGTCGTCACCAACGATGTGTCGGCGCGTGACGTACAGTTGCCGAAAACCCAGTTCTACGAGGCGAAGTCGTATCCGACGTTTACCCCGGTCGGGCCCGCGCTCGTGCTGTTGGACGCCGATGAGCTGAAGCGGTTCACCGATCTGCGGCTGCGGTTGTGGGTCAACGGCGAGCGGCGCCAGGACATGACTGTCGCCGACATGATCTACGGCCCCGTCGAAACGCTCCGGGCGCTGGCTCGTTTCCAGCGCATGGATGCCGGTGATCTGCTGCTGACCGGAACGCCGGTGGGCACGGCGATCAGCGCTCCAGCCAAGCCGGTCGAGATCATCGGGTCCCTGCTACCTGCCGCGACGAAATGGAAGCTCTTCTTCAAGGGGCAAGCCAAGAACCCGAAGTATCTGCAGCACGGCGACGTCATCGAGGCCACTGTATCCACCGACGACGGTGCGATCGAGCTGGGACGGCAGCGCACGGTCGTGAGGTACACCCGATGACCGACGATCTGATAACCGAGGATCTGCTGTGGCCGCGCTACGCGGGGCCGAGCGACCTGACCGAGATCGAATCCGTGCCGCTGGCCGAGCGAGGCCTGCCGGAATCGACCTACGCACAGCTGGTGCGGGCCGCGGAACTGTGGCCGGACCGTACCGCCGTCACCATGTTGCCGGAGGCGGCGCGGTGGCGGGAACCATTGCGGCGCAGCTTTGCTGAGCTGCTTGGCGATGTCCACCGGTATGCGAACCTGCTGCACGAACTCGGTGTGCGGCGCGATGACGCGGTGGCCTTGATCGCCCCCAACTGTGCTGAGCTGATTCCCGCGACCCTCGCTGCCCAGTTGGCCGGGATCGCCGCCCCGATCAATGGCGGGCTGTCCCGGCGGCATATCGCCGAACTACTGCGGCTCACCGGTGCCCGGGTGCTCGTCGCGGCTGGACCCGAATTGTCCGACGCCGTCTGGGATTCCGTGCGTGCGCTGGCTGTCGACGGCCTGCTGGACGCGGTACTCGTGCTGCGGCCGACCGCGGCGGCGGGCGAACCGCAGGCGCTGCAGCGGATCGACGGTGTGCGCGTCGAATACCTCGACGAGTCGGCCGCGGCGCACGAGTCGGCCGCCTTCGCCGGGAAAACCCCGGTCGCGTCGGATCTTGCCGCGCTGTTCCATACCGGAGGCACCACCGGTGTGCCGAAGCTGGCCGCGCACACCCATGCGGGCGAGGTCGCCAATGCGTGGATGATTGCTGCGAACTCCCTGTTCGACGAAGATTCCGTCGTGTTCGCGGCCTTGCCGCTGTTCCACGTCAACGCGCTGGTCGTCACCTTGCTCGCGCCCCTGTTCAAGGGGCAGTCGGTGGTGTGGGCCGGACCGCTCGGTTACCGGGACCTCGCGATCTACACCGAGTTCTGGAACATCGTCGAGCACTACCGGCTCGCCGCGATGAGCGCGGTGCCCACCGTGTACGCGGTGCTAGCGCAATGCCCGGTCAACGCCGACATCAGCAGTTTGCGATACGCGATGGTGGGTGCCTCGCCGCTGCCGCCCGCGGTCCGGGAGAACTTCGAGTTGCACACCGGAATCACCCTGGTCGAGGGTTACGGACTGACCGAGGCGACCTGTGCCAGTGCGCGCAGCTTCCCCGACCTGCCGCGACCTCATGCGGTGGGGCAACGCCTGCCTTATCAGCACATGAAGGTGGTGCGTGCCGACGAGGTCGGAACCTGGGTGGAACTGTCTGTCGGCGAGGTCGGGGTGCTGGTCATCGGCGGCCCCACGGTTTTCGCGGGATACGTGATCGGCCGTACCGAGCACGGGCACGTGCTCGATGGCATGGGCACACTGGTCGACGGCTGGCTCGACACCGGCGACCTCGCCCACATCGACGAGGAAGGGTTCATCCATCTGCACGGGCGCGCCAAGGATCTGATCATTCGCGGCGGGCACAACATCGACCCGGCGATCATCGATGACGCCTTGCTCTCTCATCCGAAGGTCGCCGCGGCCTGCGCGGTCGGACGCCCCGACATCCATGCCGGTGAGGTGGCGGTCGCCTACGTCACTCTGGTGCCCGGCGCCGCAGTCACCGAAGCCGAACTGCTCGAGTGGGCGAGCCGGCACGTACCCGAGCGTGCCGCGGCTCCCAAGACGGTCACGGTGCTCGACGCGCTGCCGGTCACCGACGTGGGCAAACCCTACAAGCTCGGGCTGCGCGCGGACGCCACCCGTCGCGAACTCCTCGACGCCCTCGCCGAGATCGCCGGAGTGCGCAACATCGCCGCCACGGTCGAAGACGGCGCGATTGTCGCGATCGTCGAACTCGACCCGGTCGGCGATGAGAAGACCGTAGCGGCGATCCTCGGCCGCTATGCGATCGAATGGAAGGTCGAGGTGCCGCAATGACGGGCGCTTCGACCTCCCTCGCCGTCGTGCTCGCTGTGCTTTTCCTGCTGCTGGGCTCGGCGAAAGTGCTGGGAGCGCAGCCGATGCGGAGCCGCGCCGCCCATCTCGTCGAGCGGAAACCGCATGCGCGGACCATGATTCGGCTCGCGAAGGTCACCGGTATGGCCATGACCGATGGCGGTGAACTCGGCAACCTCTTCCGCCGTCTCATCACGCCGCACCTGCGCCGCTTGCCCGGTTTCCATGCACTGGTCACCACTAGTGAGACACCGCCGCTGCACCGGTCCGACCTGATATTGCGGTCGCGCCTGCTTCGTGGCCGGGTGGGGCGGTTGGTTCCCAATGCGGTCTTGGACGACGGTCGTCGTTACGACGATGTCGTCGCGGGCCGGTACGCGATCGTCACCACGGTCGAGCCGACATCCGCACAACGCGCCCAGATCCGAGAACGGGGCGGGATCCTGGTGATCGCCAGCCCTGCAAGCGAACTGTGCCGCTGGCTGCGCCGGGGGCACACCGCCCTCGTCCGCCCAGACGGGACTGTCCAGCGCACTGGCACAGACCTGTCGGCTCTCTGCACCGCCCTGCCTCGATTCCTGACCACGGATCCATCGACTCCCCTGGCCGCATCCTCGCCACAGGCGGTCCGGGAGATGAACCGGTCGACCTAATCGAAGAGTTCGGGATTCAGGTGCCCAGCAAGGTGATCTGCGAGATCCTCGGCCTACCCTCGAGTGATCACGCCCTGTTCGCGCGTTGGGGCATCGAGTTCGGTGCCACGGTCGACGGTGCGCGAAGCACGTCGTGAGGTATCCGCCGCGGCGCCACTGTCGAAATAGATGGGCTGTGACTTGCTGCTTGCCGCAGCGCCGGTGCCCGGTCGTGTGCCGGGGTGGGTCCGCTCTATCCGTGCGGCGCCGCATGTGCGCTCCGTGCAAACTTTCATTCGCAGAGAATGTAGTCCGCCCACGATTCGGCTCATAGCGTGGCTCATATGCACAGCTCCAGCGAGTGCACAAGGAGGAGTCATGGAGTGCTCGACACGGCGAAATACGCGTTCGCCCCAATTGCCGGCCAGCCGATCACGTCGAGCTGCATTTCGCCACGCCCATCGAACCGTCTGTACGGTGCACCGCGCCGGAACGAACTGATGAATCGGAGCTCGAAGGTGTCTTCGCGATTGATGGCCACGAGGACTTCTGTCCGGTGCTCGACGAGGCTCGCGCCGGACATGGGCAACCAGACATCTCCGTATCCCGAGGAATCGGATGTGCACCTTGTAGTGCAACTCGGAAATGTGCGCTTCGATTTCACCGCTTGCGCCACCGCGGCTTTGTTGTTCATACAAGATTGCCGCGCCCGCCGCTATCCGAAGCATGTCGCGGTGATCCCTGGTGACACCCACAGGTACCCACGCCTACCCAACGAACGCCTGTATCTGGAGCCCTGAACCACAGCAATGAGCCGAACAACTCGGACCGAACCGATTGCCGCGTCTCGCGATCCATGCCTCGAGATCGCAGCTTCCGCGGCGAGCCGTCGGATTACCTGGCCGTAGATCGGGTGACAGCGTCGTCGCCGGAGCCCGGATGGATTCGTCTCCAGGTGCGGGTGCCCAACACCCTCGCTGTGCCGACAATGGCGTTGGCAGCGGTTCACAACGGTGTGGACCTGGAGACGGTTCCGGTGTGGGTGACCGAGGACGTCGACGTGTGGCGGTGGACGCTGTACACGCACATCCTGATCGCCGCTGCTACGGGGTCGGGCAACGGCGGGACGGAAATGCAGTTGCCGCGGCTGTAGGGATCCTGAATTCCACGGTGCCGTCTCGACGTGAGGGTGAGGTAGAACCCGAGTTCGCCGGGTGAACTCGCGATCCAGCAACGATCTGACAACGGAGGCGATAACCCCGGCCACGGACTACTCTGGCCTACACCGACTCGTCGGATGCCTGGCGTGCTCGGGTGTGAGAACCGGTCACGAAGTAGGGAAGTGGTGACGGTGAGCGACAGAGCCGTCTTCGTCCAAGACGCCACGACGCGCGTCGTCGCCCCGCACGAGCGCGCAGACTACTGGTCGGAACTGATCAACTCGTACCATCGGCGTCTGGGCTATACCTTCCCACGTGGAAGCGACTTCGAGGGTCGCACGACCTTGCGACGCACCCACGACTACCAGCTCATCGGCTGGGAATCCGACGCGGTGACCTACTACCGCAGCGCCGGGCACGTGCAAGGCGACTCCGACGACGATTTTCGACTGCTGCTACCCACCGCCGGGCAAGTGGACCTCTTTCAGGCCGGCCAGCACGCGCGCCTGCCATCGGGTGTCGGTTGCCTGGTGACCATCGACCGACCGTTCGCATTCTCGCTGGGTGATGGCAGCAGGGGACTGCTGATGACCATCCCCCGACGAGAGATCGACCATCGGCTGGGCCATACGCCGGAGCTACCTGTCACTCCCGCCGACCTCACGGCAGGGCTCGGCAGGGTGGTCGCCGACCTCGCCGCCGGGCTGTTCGCCCAAGGCGGCGACCTGACTCGACATCAATTCGACACCGCCTCCACCCACCTGGTGGAACTGCTGTGCATGCACATCATCGGTGACCAGCCCACCGGTCCCGGCCATCTCGCCGACGTGGAAGCCGCTGTCCGGCATTACGTCCGCACCCACGCTGGAGACCCCGACCTCACCGGCGCGACGATCGCCCGTGCTCTCGGTTGGTCCCTCCGGCAAATCCAGCTCGCGTTCCAGCATGCCGGCACCACACCGAGCGAACTGATCAAGGAAGAACGCCTGCAACTGGCCTATTCGCGCCTGCGCAGTCCCGTCTACCGCGACTGGACCATCGCAGACGTTGCCATGGGACTGGGCTTCAGCTCGGCCAGCGCCTTCAGCACGGCTTTCCGTCGCCGGTTCGACGTCAGCCCGCGCGATGTCCGCCACGGTTGACCGGAGGTGTGCGGACCACGGCGTCGCCGGGGCCGGCAAGTCCGCTGCGATGGCAGCCGATGTGGTTCCGGTCGACCGGACCGATGCTGTGGTTGCTTCAAGAGCCCGAGCCGGCGGGCGCTTCGGGGGCATTCGGAGTGATGGTCAGCACTGTCGCAATGTCCGGTTCGGCCTATTTGCCATGTATTTGCTCCACAATGATTGAAATCGTCTCCATGTCACTTTATTGGCGCGGTGCAGGTGGCAAACTTAATGGTGCGGCGGGTGATCGGGCATCGATGCGGATTGGTGGCATGCGGCTGCCAATGGTTAGCCTCCACCCCGAGCCGTGAATGGCCACTTAAAGTTTCAGCCCATGGTGCAGCCAACTCCCTGGCAAACGGTCGCGATGTCACACCAACGGCAGACCAAGCCGGCCAGCCACCCCGAAATCGCCTCTCCCGCACGGCGTATCGACATCCGGGCGATCTCGGCCGGATGGCGGGGCGACTGGGGCTATCTGGGTGCCGCGGTCGGGAGTGTCATCACGTTCGTGCTGTTGTTCCAGCCGTGGCTGGCCATCAGCGGTGCCGACGGCAAGGTCTCCACCAACGCCTTCGGCCGCATCACCGTCACCACGTCCATGGTGGGACTCTGGTCGTCGTCGCCACCTCCCGGCGCGAAGGTCAGCGGGCTGTGGGGCGTCCTCGCGGGCGTGGCCGTCGTCGTCACCGTGGCTACCGTCGTGCTGAATCTCCGGGCACGCACCGAGACGCTGTCCCGACTGGTGGCGGGGTCCACGGTCGCGGTCGCGGTATTCGTCGTCTTCGCCCTGATCTACTTCAACGGTAAAGGGAATGACCTGAAGGCCGTGATCGGGTCCGGACCACCGCGTGACCTGGGCACCCAGATCGGCCTGATCATACGCACGGCCGCAGGCAACGGCCAGTACCCTGTCCCCGGGCTGCGTTCGGTGTCCTACGCCAGCCCGACTCTCACAACATCGGGGATGGCCGCAGGCGCAACATCCCTGGGATCTGCGGTGGTGGCGGTCGCTCAACTGCTATATGGAAGCAGGCTCGGGACCCGGACGACCGCGGACGGCTGACGGGTCACGGCGCTCGGCAGTGCCGGACTCCGCGCGGTCGGACTCCGACTGAGGAGCCGACCGGACTCTGAACTTCTCGATCCGCTCCACCCGGAATAGTTCGGCGTTCGTCGACCGCACCGCCTCGGTCGTCCCGGTCGCTGCCCACGGCGCGCTGCGACTGCCGATCACCTCGGCCTGAGCTTCGGGAAACGGCACGAATCGGTGCGTGTCGGGTATCGGATCTAGACGCGGATTATGGTGGATCGGTGCGCATCTTCCTGGCCGGTGCGACCGGTGTTATCGGAGTCCGCCTGCTCCCGCTGCTGATCGAGGCGGGGCATGAGGTCGGTTTGCTCGACGCCTCCAGTGGCGTCGTGATCATCGCCGACGCGTCCTGAAACACCGACGAGTCCCGACTACGCGGCGCAGGGACCGGTGTCGACGGGGCGATCGGAGCGCAAGCCGTCGTGTAGGCGATCGAGCACCTCCGGCAGATTGGTGGCGAATCCGATGTTGTCGTCGTTCTCGTCGACGCCGAAGATGATCCCGAGCACGCGGCCGCGGATATCGATGAGCGGACCGCCGGAATTGCCGTGCTGGATCGAACCGTCCACGGTGTAGATCCGGCGCTCACCGAGCCTGGTGCGGTAGATGTCGCGGACCTGGCGTACGGCCGTGCTCCGCACCCGGGTCGCGGCCGCGGCGTATGGCCCACCCTTCGGGTAGCCGAGGGCGATCGCGTCGGCGCCGGGTTCGGCGGGTTCGGGCGCGACGGTGACGGTGGGTGCGGTGAGATCGGGGACGGCCAGAACGGCGATGTCCATCGTCGGATCGAACTGCACGACAGTCGCCGCGAGCGGCCCCGACGAGGCGTCGACAGAAACCTTGGTGGAGCCCGCCACGACGTGGGCATTGGTCAGGACCCGTTTCGGCGCTACCACGAATCCGGAACCGGATTGGCGCAACCCGCAGGTAGGTGCGAGATCACGGATGCGAAATACGCTCTCGCGCAGATCGGCGGGCGCCGGTCCGTCGAGGATGCTCGGATCGGGCGGCGCCGGCGGACGGGCGAGGCCCGCGTCGACGATGGGCGTGGTGAGCGCCGTGGACAGGCTGGTCAGCCAGAACGGCGCTACATCGTCCAGGGTTCGCACGATCGTCGAATCACGCACGGCCGTCAGCGATCCCAATGGCGCGGCGAACAGCCACACCACCAGCGGCACCACGATCGAATGGGCGGCGATCCCGCCCACGGCGTCGGTGCGCCGGGCAGCAGGTCCGGAAATCGCCGCCCGGGCCGCGTGTCCGGCCCGGTGCCCGACGGCCGCTCCGACCGCGACCAACCCGATGAGCAGAACCAACACGAGCAGCAGCCGGACGGCACCGGGGGCGAGGTATGCGAGCGCCGTCCCCCCGATCGTGGCAGCGATGCCCGCGCCCGCTATGACACCGGCGAACCCGAGCAGCGCCGTGATCGCGCCACGGCGCCACCCGAACGACGCGGCGACCACCATGGCGACGAACACGGCGAGATCCAGCCAGTTCGGCAAGGTCAACGCCACACTCCCGTCGCTGCTCATCGTGAACACCGACAGCTGTTTGTCGTCGGCGACCACCGTCGCCGCTCGGCACCGGACGGCTATGGCCCAGCTAGCGGGTGCGGCGACGGTCAAGCCGTAAATCTATCCAGCGATCGGAGCAACGGCAACCACTCGGCGCTAGGCCGGGATCTGGGCCAGCGCCCGCCAGGCATACGCGCGGACGTCGGCATCGGCATCTTCGATCGCGCCGCGCAGCGCCTCGTGCGCGGCGGCCAGGTCCGGGCGGGCCGCCAGCGACAGCACTACCGCTTTGCGTACGTCGAATGTGGGTCGTCCAGCGCCTCGGCCAGGATCGGCACTGCGAGGTCAGGATTCGCGCCGGCCAGCCCACGCGCCGCACCCACCCGGATCTGCCGCGCCGAGTGCCGCAGCGCGGCCGCCAGGGTGGCGATATCCGCGGGCTCGGTGCTCAGATCGATCACGCCGATTCGAATGTGGGCATCCAGCGACCGGGTCGGGCTGATCTGCTAGGGGGAATCGTAGGTGGTGTGAACCGGTTGCGGCTCTAGCGGCCGGGCCGCGGTGCGATGGCCTGGGGGATGCCGAGCAGTGCCGCCTGCACCTCGTGCAGCCGGTCGATGTCGCCGCGAATGCCCGCGACGTTGTCGTTGTAGAGGAACGCCTCGCCGAGCCGGACCAGCGCATAGGCCAGCAGTGCGGGTTCGATCGGCGGAAGGTAGCCGTCCTCCCGCTCCGCGCGGGCGATCAGCGCCAGGACGGTGGTGACGATTAGCGGCTGCACCGGTCCGTCGCTCGCGGTCAGGATACGCAGACCCGACAGCGGCTCGTTCTCGAAGTAACGGCGGAACGGTTCGTTGTCGGTCATCCAGCGGTTGACCCGATACAGCACATCCAGGATGCGTCGGGCGCCGGTGGAGCGTCGGCGCGCGTCCGCGCGGGTGAGCAGCGCCTCGAATTCACCGGCGAGGACCGTGCCGAGGACGCCGTCGCGGGAGCCGAACCAACGGTAGATCGAGGCGCGGCTGAGCCCGAGTTGCCCGGCGATCGCCTGGATATCCACGCGTTCGCCGGACAGGAATGCCTGCCGGGCGAGCTCGATGACCTGTTCTCTGGTCGCCGAGGCCGGTCGGCCAGGAGGTCGGGTGGTCGGCTGGCTGGAATCGGTCACCGGGGAATGGTACATCTTACGAACTCTGTATCGAACCGGTGCTCAGAACCATTCGTTCCGCATCCGCAGGGTAGTCGTGTCCAGGCGGGCGAGCAGGTCCAGTGCCGGTGCGGTCTTGGGCAATTCGAAGCCGTAGAAGAAACGCGCCGCGTGTCGTTTCCCCTCGTAGAAGTCGCCGGAATGGTCGGCGGCGAGGAACTGCTCGAGCCAGATCCAGGCGAGCACGATGTGCCCGAACGCCTCCAGGTACACCGAACTGTTGGCCAGCGCGGCCTCGATATCGCCGGAGGCGAACAGTCCTGCGGTCACCTCGACCAGCCGCTGCCACGCCGAATCCAGCTGGGTGGCAAGCTCGGCCGCCTCGCCGCCCGCGGCACGGGCGGCTGCGATGGTGGCGCCGACCCGCCCGCCGAGTGCGAGCAGGCTCGCCCCGCCCTGCTGGGTTACCTTGCGCCCCAGTAGATCCAGGCCCTGGATGCCGTGCGTGCCCTCATGGATCGGGTTGAGCCGGTTGTCCCGGTAGTGCTGCTCGACGTTGTACTCGCGGGTGTAGCCGTAGCCGCCGAGCACCTGGATGGCGAGGCTGTTGGCCTCCAGGCACCACTGCGATGGCCAGCTCTTGGCGATCGGTGTCAGGATGTCCAGCAGGAGGGTGACCGCGCGGCGGTCCTCCTCGGTGTGCGCGGTGTGCTGTTCGTCGACCAGCCGCGCACAGTAGAGCACCAGCGCCAGCGCGCCTTCCGCGTACGCCTTCTGTGCCAAGAGCATTCGCTTCACATCCGCGTGCTCGATGATCGGCCGCTGCGCCGCCGCGGGATCGGCGGGCAGTTTGGCCCGTCCCTGCGTGCGGGTGCGCGCGTAGTCGAGCGACTCGAGGTAGCCGGTGTAGCCGAGCGCGGTGGCGACCAGGCCGACGCCGATCCGCGCCTCGTTCATCATGTGGAACATGTAGCTCAGCCCGCCATGCGGCTCGCCGACCAGGTAGCCGATCGCGCCGGGCGCGTCGCCAGGTGTCCAGCGGCCCTCGCCGAAGTTCAGCACGGTGTTCACTGTGCCGCGGAAGCCCATCTTGTGGTTGAGCCCGGCCAGTGCGACATCGTTGCGCTCGCCGATCGCGCCATCGTCGCCGACCAGGAACCGGGGTACCACGAACAGTGAGATGCCCTTGGTGCCCGCGGGCCCGCCGGGGATCTTCGCGAGCACCAGGTGCACGATGTTCTCGCCGAGTTCGTGATCGCCGCCGGAGATCCACATCTTGGTGCCGAACAGCCGATAGGTGCCGTCGTCCTGCGGCTCGGCACGGGTGACGATGTCGGCGAGCGACGATCCCGCCTGCGGCTCCGACAGGCACATGGTGCCGAAGAACCGTCCGGCCAGCATGGGGCGGACGAACTTCTCGACATACTCCGGACCGCCGTGGGCGACAAGCAGATTGGCGTTGGCCGCGGTGAGGAACGGGTAGCCCGCGGTGCCCGGATTGGCCGCCTGGAACCAGGCGGAGCTCGCCTGCGCGACGGTCGCGGGCAGTTGCGCGCCGCCGAGCTCGTAATCCATTGTGGCCGACGGCATCCCGGACGCGGCGAACGCGGCGATCGCCTGACCCACCTGGGGGATGATGGTCACGCGTTCGCCGTCGAAGGTCGGCTCGTTGGTGTCGTTGAGTTTGTTGTGCGGCGCGAAGTACTTGGTGGCGAGCTGTTCGCTGAGGTCGAGCACGGCGTCGAAGGTCTCCCGCGAGTGCTCGGTGTACCGCTCGCGTTTGGTGAGCTCCTCGACGTTCAGCCACTCGTAGAGCAGAAAATCGAGATCGCGCCGGGACAGCAAGGTCGACCGCATCAGCCCGTCCTTTCGAGACATCTTCGACTCACTGTATCTTAGGAGTGGCGCGACCGGATCACCGACCATGACGTCACCCCATGAGATCCAGCAGGCCGCGGTCCCGTGCGGTCGCGGCGGCTTCGGTGCGGGTGGCGGCTCCCAGCTTTGCGAGGATGCGCGAGACATGCACGCCCGCGGTGTTGCCGCTGATGAACAGCTCGGCCGCGATCTGACGATTGCTCAGTCCTTTGGCGACCAGTCGTAGCACGTCCTGTTCCCGGGGGGGCAGGCCGGAGGTGCTCGGCGCCGTCGACTGGGCGGGGGGACCGGCGGGTTCGTCGAGGGTGATCCCGGCTCGGTCGGCCAGCTGCCTGGCGTGTTCGGCAAGCGGGTTCGCCGCCAGGTTCTCTGCAGGCTCGAGGACGGCCCGCAGTGCTTCCCCAGCCACCGCGCGATTGCCGTCGGCCAGTTCGGCCTCGGCCGATCCGAGCAGGCTGCGCGCCAGCTCGTGCGGTTGCCGGAGGGCTCGCCAGGCGGACACCGCCACCGCCCAGTCGGCCGGACGCCCGCTGCGGGCGGCCCGGAACACCGCCCGGTGGGCGGTGTCGACGGCTGTGGTCACCGGCAGCGCTGCCGCGACGGCGTCGAGATCCGCCGCCATGCCTTCGGTTCGGGCCACCGCCGTGACCAGGGCCCACGCCTCGTGCGGATGTGCCGCCATGACCTTCGCGGGGATGTCGATGGCGCGTTGCGGTCGGCCCGCCACGTGCGCGATCTCGAATTTCATGGTGCGCAGCTGGATCTGGTATTGCATGGTCCAGTGGCTGTCGCCCAGCAACGGCTCCGCGGTTTTCACGCTGGCCGCCGCCGCGTTCGCATCACCGCGCGCCAGCACGATTCTCGCGTGACACAGCAGCAGTGCGGCGGTGCTCAGCGGTGGCAGCTGCTCGGTCAGCGACTCGTCGACGAGGTCGAGCGCCTCGTTCCAGCGGCCGAGGTTTGTCAGCGCCTGCGCCCATTTGACCAGCAGGATCGGACCGGCCTCGATGAAGCGGAAGGTCTCGTGCGCAGCCCGGAGCCCCTGCTGGATCACCTCGATGGCCGTGTCGTTGTCGCCGGCCGCGACCAGCACCGCCGATTCCCACAGCGCCACCGTCAGCAGCGTCCGCGGATCGGCTGCGGCCTTCGCGGCGGCGTGCGCCTTCGCGAAATGCGCCATCGCTACCTCGGATCGGTTCACGGTAGCCAACCCGAGATACGCGTGTGCCCGCGCGGCCAGTGACCTGGCGCCGAGCTGTTCAGCCACCTCTACGGCGGCGCGCGCGTCGCGTTCGGCCCCGGCCGTGTCCCCGCCGAAGACGTGCGCCGCGGCGAGCTCGGCGAGCACCTCGCCACGCAGCACGGTCGGCCGATCCGTGGGCAGCAACGCCAGCGCCGCGAGCAGATCGTGCTCGCCGCCGCTATGGGTCTGGTTGCGCAGTCCGGCCCGGTAATGGTGCAGCCGAGCGGCTCGCTTCGGTTCTCGCGCGACGTCGACCGCGGCGAGCGCCTCGTCGGCGGCCGCGATGCCGCGCTCGACGACGCCGCCGTCATAGCACGCCGCCACGAGGTGTTCCAGCACGCCGAGTCGATCCGTCGCCGCTTCCGGCGCTCGGTCCGACAGCTCGAGTACCCGATCTAGGTAACGTACCCGATCACCATGCGCACCAGCACTTTCCGCGTCCGATGCGGCGCGCAGGCAGGCTGCCATGGCAAGGGGTAGATCGCCTGCCGCGTAGGCGTGATAGGCGAGCTCGCCCGACGGGCACTCGTCCGGACTGCTCTCCCCGGCGGCGGCCAGAATCTGGGAAAGACTGGTGTGCAAGCGCTTTCGTTCGATCGGTAGTAGATCGTCGTAGACAGCATCACGGATGAGGATGTGGCGGAACTCGTATCCGGTGTCGGTGGCGACGAGCAGCTGTTGGTCGACCAACTGGCGCAGTGCCGTGCTGAGCGCGTCCTCGGTGAGATCGGTGGCGGACGCCAGCAGCGCGTGGCGGACCGGCGATCCGGCCACCGCGGCCAGGCGCAGCACCGACCTGGCTTCGGCGGGCAGGCCGGACTGGTAGCTGAGCAGCAGCTCCGACAGGTCGGCGGGCGTGTCCTCGGGCGCTGGGCTCAGCGCCTCGACGAACAGCGGAATTCCCCTGCTGCGCTCGAAGACTCGCGCGACCACCCCGGGCTCCGGCTCCCGGCCGAGCAACGCGGCGAGCTGCCTTCCCACCTCATGCTTGGTCAGCGGTGCCGGAGTCAGCAGGAGGACGCCGGGGTCGCGGCGCAGCCCCGTGACGAGCCTGCGCAGCGGCGCGGAATCGGCGGGCCGATAGGTGCCGACCAGCAGCAGGTCACGTTGCGCGAGGTTGGCCACCAGGAACGCGAGCAGTTCGCGGCTGGCATCGTCGGCCCAGTGTAGATCCTCCAGCACCACCACCACAGGTCTGGTCAGCGCAAGTTGTTCGAGCACCGTCAGGATCTCGCCGAACAGCTGAATGCGATCGGTGTCCGGCTCCGCCGGGCCGGAGTGCGCGGCCTGCTCCGGGAGCCAGCGCGACAATGCGGGCCTGACGACAGGCAGTAGCGTCGCGAGCCCGTCGACGCCCAGCTCCCGGACCAGCGTGCGGAGCACCGCGAGAAAGGGCGCGAACGGCACGCGGCCACCCGACTCCGGACACCGCCCGGCCAACACCGCGGCGTTCGCGCCGAGCCGAGTGGTGAACTCCGCTACCAGCCGGGACTTCCCGAGCCCTGCCTCACCGCCGACCAGCACGGTGTGCACCACCGGGTCCCGGTAGGCGTCCTGCAACGCCGCCACCTCGCCTGCCCGTCCGACGAAGGCATTGCACACAGGAAGGCTCACCACTCCGCGATCATGCCCGGACGACGCCGTGCGTGCCAAGCCCGCGGATAAAGAGGTCTCAGGGCGCGAAATAACGAATTCTCGTGATTCGGCCACCCCCTCGTTACCCGAAGTATCAATGGCATGACGAACAACGCGAACGACATCCGTCCCTTCCGCATCGAGGTCCCGCAATCCGACCTCGACGACCTGCGCGAGCGCTTGGCCCGCACCCGCTGGATCGACAACCTGCCCGGCACAGGCTGGGAGCGCGGCGTACCGATCGCGTACCTGAAGGAGCTGGCCGGCTACTGGGCCGAGAAGTTCGACTGGCGCGCCACCGAGGCGGAGCTGAACAAGTACCCGCAGTTCACCACCACCATCGACAGCCAAATCGTGCACTTTCTGCACCTCCGCTCGACTCAGGAGAACGCCACCCCGCTGCTGCTCCTGCATGGCTGGCCGAGCTCGGTTGTCGACTTCCTCGATGTGACCGGCCCGCTGACCGACCCCGCGGCGCACGGCGCCGCCAACGCCCCGGCATTCCACCTGGTCATCCCGTCGCTTCCTGGTCACGGCTTCTCCGGTCCGATCACCGAGGCGGGTTGGAACGACGGCCGATTCGCGGCCGCACTGGCCGAGCTGATGGCACGCCTTGGCTACGACCGCTACGGCGTGCAGGGCGGTGACCACGGCGCCTTCATCGCACCAGCGCTCGGACGGGCCGACGCCGACCACGTACTCGGCGTACATGTCAACGCGCTGGTGACGTTCCCGACCGGTGACCCCGCCGACTTGGCCGCGCTCACCGACGCGGAACAGGCGCGGCTCGCCGCGATGAAGCACTTCCAGAACGACGGCTCGGCCTACATGAATCTGAAGGGCTCGCGGCCGACCACCATCGCGCAGCTGCTCGCGGACTCCCCGGCCGGTCAGCTCGGCTGGATCGTGGAGAAGTACAAGGAGTGGACCGACCAATCCCGCGAGTTGCCCGAACAGGCTGTCGACAAGGACCGGCTGCTGGCCACCGTGAGCATCTACTGGTTCACCGACACCGCGCGCAGCGTCGCGAACTTCTACTACGAGCGCTTCCACGACGCGAGCATGTTCGCGCCGAAGCCGAAGGGCACGGTACCGACCGGTGTCGCGGTGTTCAAGGACGGCGATTACGCCATCCGCCGCTTCGCCGAGAAGGCGCACACCATCACGCACTGGTCGGAGTTCTACTCCGGTGGCCACTTCCCGGCGCTGGAGGTGCCGGAGCTGCTCGTCGGCGACATCCGCGAGTTCTTCGGTACGCTCGGCGACTGACCCGGTGAACCGAAGGGCAGACGTCGGTCACCGCCTGCCCTTCGCCGTGCGGCATCTGTGCTGGGCGGCAATGGTGCCTGCAGACATCTGGTCGAGACTCCGCCGTCGAGTAGTTCAGCGAGCGTAGTGATATGGCGGCGATACGTCACCGTTCGGCCACCATTTGCCTGCCGTCACAAACTCGGACAAGCGGCGGACATCCGATTGGTAGCGGTTGTCTGCTCCGGTGGATTGCAAGACCGAGAACACAGGTTGGAGATCGCTGCCCGAGCATCGTTGATCGTTTTCGAAAAGGGGTCGCTGTGTTGCGGTGCTCTCGGCCAGACTGCACCGGTGGATACGCGTCGGCCCTGTGCGTGCTGCGGTCATCTCGTCTTCGACGTCGAGGACGGATGGCCTGGCTCTTATGCCATCTGCCCTGTCTGCTTCTGGGAAGACGACCTGCTGCAGCTCCGGTGGCCCTTCATGCCCGGTGGCGCCAATCAAGTCTCACTCGTCGAGGCTCAGCAGAACTTCCAGGCGTTCGGTGCCTGTGATCAGCGCGGCAGACGGTTCGCACGGCCGCCGACAGATGACGAGCCTCTCGACCGTGGCTGGCGCCCGATCGACCCGGCCGCGGACTCGTTCGAGGACTGGACGGGCGAAGCGCATCGCCCCTGGCCCGACGACCGATCGGTCTTGTGCTGGTGGCTCCCGTCCTTCTGGGGATGCCCTGAGGAGCCGGAACAAGATGTGCCTCGACAAGTGGCGATCGACGTCGGGTCGGTCCATAGTGAGCGCGACCTACACGCCGTCCTGATGCGAACCCTCGGATTTCCTTCGTTCTACGGCATGAACTGGAACGCGTTCTGGGATGCGATCACTGGCCTGATCCCGATGCCCGCTGAACTGTGCTTCACACACTGGGCCGAGCTGGAGCGTCGAGCGCCGAAAGCGGCATCCGCGCTCCGCCGCCAACTCGACAGGTACCAGCGGACGTGCGAGGGCTTCAACGTCGTCTATGACCAGTTCAGCAGCCAGGATGTGACAGATACCCGAAACCCGTGAACCTGTCGTCGGAGACGACCACTATCTCGCCGAGCTATTTACCACTGGGCTCAGTTCGCACAACCTCGAACTTCCCAGCTGTGTCGCCATGTCGAGACCGGCAACGCCAGCATGGCATCCAGAATCGCGAAACCCTCGACCAGCTCACCGTAGACCGGTTCGCCAGCGATAGGCTCACCACTCGGCGCGTGATCGCCGAGTCCGGGCACGGCTGGGGCCGGCTGGAGCACACGTCTCCACCGGCCCCACAAACCGAGCCTCGGTCCCGGCTCCAATCGACGGCAACGATGTCCGTCGGGTTCCGCTTAACAAGTATTCTCGACCTCGTAGCTTTCGCTGTTGGTGTTTTCGCTGTCGGTGTTTTCATTGCCGGTGTTTTCGTGGTCGGTGTTCTCGGTGGTGTAGCTATCGGTGGAAGGGGCGCAGTCTTGGGCGGAGGCGGTGCCTGCGCCCAGGACCACGATGCTGCCGGCAACGGCGACCGAGATGGCCCCGAGGGCTGCGGCAATCCGCCTGCTGGTGTTCTTGTTGGTGTTCATTGTGGTTCCGTTCCGCCCCTGCGGGCTTCTCCTGCGAACGACAGTCCCGTTCTCGGGTCTCGTGAACAGCGAATCATGCTCTCCCGCTGGCACTTCCACATCCTATTGCTCGCAACGACTGCATCTCCTCGGCATTCCTCTCCATCCCAGGGGAGGAAGTCGGCGCTGTCTCGGCAAAGACCGACTGTGTTCGATGGACTCGACAGCGCCGCACCCCCACCTCGAGCCTCCTGCGCTATGACTGGCGACAAATCAGCAGCTAGCACAACAAGATTCAAAGATCCGTAGTTCAGCGAACTTCGCCGCCTGCCCCGGCGTGCGTGGATTCAGTCCAGCCGGGCCAACCTCGCGAGGATCGTCGCGGCCATCGCCGCGGGATC
The DNA here is from genome assembly GCF_035920445.1 of Nocardia sp. NBC_01730. Lineage (NCBI taxonomy): Bacteria > Bacillati > Actinomycetota > Actinomycetes > Mycobacteriales > Nocardiaceae > Nocardia > Nocardia sp. NBC_01730. The sequence goes on from NZ_CP109162.1 coordinate 222,066, forward strand.
GCCGTGGTCGGGTCGCAGGACGAGTTCGGCATCCGTCGGCGCCTCGTAGGGATCGTCGATGCCGGTGAAGCCACGGATCTCGCCCGCACGAGCCTTGGCGTACATGCCTTTGGGGTCGCGGGCTTCGCAGACCTCGAGCGGGGTGTCGACGAATACCTCGACGAACGGGATGCCTGGCGCCTGATGTGCCGACCGAGCGCGGTCGCGATCGGCCCGGTATGGGCTGATCAGTGAAACCACCGCAACCACACCGGCTTCGGCGAACAGTCTGGCGACTTCGCCGACTCGCCGGACGTTCTCCATCCGATCGGCCGCGCTGAACCCGAGATCCGAGTTGAGCCCGTGGCGCAGGTTGTCGCCGTCGAGAAGGAACGCCGGACGGCCCGCCGCCACCAATCTGCGCTCTAATTCCACTGCGACCGTGGACTTTCCGGAGCCGGACAAGCCGGTCAGCCAGACCGTGAGGCCCCGCGTGGCGCGCTCGTCGCGCTCGACCGCCGTGGAATGCCAGACCACCCGGGAGGACGGCAGGCTCGGACCGGTGATCATGCCCGCGGCGACGGTGTTGTTGGTGGCGTCGTCGACCAGGATGAAGCTGCCGGTGGCGCGGTTGCGGCGATACGGGTCGAACAGCAGCGGTTGCCGTGTCCGCAGTTGAATGCGCCCGATCTCGTTGAGTGACAACGACTCCGCACCCTCGTCGCGGTGCAGCGTGTTGACGTCGAGCCGGTAGTCCAGAGTACGGATCTCGACGGTGGCCGTGCGGGTGGTGTGCCGGATCGTGTAGGTCGCGCCGGGGGTGAGCTGCGCGTCCTCGGCGAACCAGCACACCATGGCGTCGAGGTCGCGGCCGGTGTGCGGCCGGTTGTTCGGGCGGCAGATCAGGTCACCGCGGGAGATATCGAGTTCGTCGGCGAGCTGGATGGTGACCGCCTGTGGCGGAAAGGCCTCCGCGACGGGGATGCCACCCGGACCCCAGATCGCCTCGACGGTGGTGGTGAATCCCGAAGGCAGTACCGCCACTTCGTCGCCCGGCTTGAACACTCCGCCTGCCACGGTTCCGGCGTAACCGCGGAAATCCTGGGCGTGCCTGCGCGTGACGTACTGCACCGGGAATCGGGCGTCGATCAGGTTGCGGTCCGAGGCGATGTGCACCTCTTCGAGATGGTGCAGCAGGGGAGTGCCCTCGTACCACGGCATGCTCGCGCCGCGATGCACGATGTTGTCGCCGTGCAACGCCGACACCGGCACGAAAGTCAGATCGGATACGTCGAGTTTGGAGGCGAACCGCGCGAATTCCGCACGGATCTCCTCGTACCGGTCCTGCGACCAGCCGACCAGATCCATCTTGTTCACGCACAGCACCAGGTGTGGGATGCCGAGCAGGCTCGCGAGGAACGCGTGGCGGCGGGTCTGTTCCACCACGCCCTTGCGGGCATCCACCAGGATCAACGCCAGATCCGCTGTGGACGCGCCGGTCACCATGTTGCGGGTGTACTGGATGTGCCCCGGGGTGTCGGCGATGATGAATTTCCGTCTCGGCGTGGCGAAATAGCGATGCGCCACGTCGATGGTGATGCCCTGTTCACGTTCGGCGCGCAGGCCGTCGGTGAGCAAGGCCAGATTCGGGTAGTCGTCGCCGCGGTCGCGGCTGGTGCGTTCCACCGCGGCGAGCTGGTCGGTGAAGATGGTCTTGGAGTCGAAGAGCAGACGACCGATCAGGGTCGACTTGCCGTCGTCGACGCTGCCCGCGGTAGCCAGGCGCAACAGTGTGGTCGTCATCAGAAGTAGCCTTCTCGCTTGCGGTCTTCCATGCCTGCTTCGGAAATACGGTCGTCGGCGCGGGTGGCGCCGCGCTCGGTGACGCGTGCCGCGGCGACCTCGGCAACCACCTCGGCCGGGGTGACCGCGGTGGATTCGACGCAGCCGGTGCAGGTCGCGTCGCCGACGGTGCGGAACCGAACGGTGGCGTCGTAGGGCTGCTCGCCGTCGAGGAGTTCGAGAAAACGGGTGTGCGCCAACAGCATTCCATCGCGTTGCACCACCGGCCTGCGGTGCGCGTAGTAGAGCGGAGGGAGCTCGATGCCTTCGGCGGAGATGTAGCTCCAGATATCCAGCTCGGTCCAGTTCGACAGTGGGAACACCCGGATGTGCTCGCCCGTCCGGTGCCTGCCGTTGTACAGGTTCCACAGCTCGGGGCGCTGGCTGCGCGGTTCCCACTGGCCGTATTCGTCGCGGAAGCTGAACACCCGCTCCTTGGCCCGGGCCTTCTCCTCGTCGCGGCGCGCACCGCCGAACACCGCGTCGAACGATCCTTCCTGGATCGAGCGCAGCAATGTCGTGGTCTGCAGCCGATTACGGGAGGCGCGCGGGCCGGTCTCCTCGACCACCCGTCCCGCGTCGATGTCGTCCTGCACCCGCCCGACCGCCAAGCGCAGTCCCAGCCGCGCCACCGTCTCGTCGCGGTAGGCGATCACCTCGTCGAAGTTGTGCCCGGTGTCGATGTGCAGCACCGGGAACGGCAGCGGCGCAGGCCAGAAGGCCTTGGCCGCCAGATGCAGCATCACCACCGAATCCTTTCCGCCGGAGAACAGCAACACCGGGCGTTCGAACGTCGCTGCGACTTCACGGAATATGTGCGCCGACTCGGCCTCGAGTGCGTCCAGATGAGGCAGCTCGTAGGTGCTCGCCGTCGACTTCGCGTACTGGCTCACACAGCAAAACTAGAACACGTTTCGCTTGTTGGTCAATGGTTTGTGCCCGCCCGAACTCGCCGTCACGGCGTCCGCGGCGGCGACCAGCGCCGCGCCACGTCTCGCGATCTCGGCGCCGGTGATCGACGCGCCGACGTACATGGTGAGCACCATGTTCTGCCTGCCGTCGCCGCTGTAGGTCGGCGCGGCGAGCAGGCTCACCGCGTGCTCCTTGCGCGGACGCAGATCCGACCCGAGGTAGACCCGTTCGCCGAGGCTGGTGACCAGCTCGCCGACCAGTTCGCGCAGCCCGTCGGGTAGATCGCGGTCGGCGACGCCGGCCAGCAGCGAGTACAGCCTGCGACCAGCTGTGGTCATGCTCTCCGCCAGGAAACCGCGTTCGCGGCACTCGGCGACGACCTGTCGCAACCGGGCCTCGTCCTGTCGCACCGGCACCGTCGGTGGCTTGGCCAGCCACGCGTCGAAGGCCGCGTCGGTGTCCCAGAGCACGTACATCAGGCCGACCGGAGGTGCGAAGTGGTACGCCGCACCCACCTTGACCAGGCCGGGTCCGGTGCTTTCCAGCACCATGATCTGCTCGCCGACCACGGCCGACGCGGTGCAGGTCGTGCGGTAGTGCGTGGTGAGTTTCTCCAGCTCGTCGCGGGCGAGCGCGGAAATGGCGAAGCTGTCCTGCGCCACCCGGCCCGCCGCGATGAGCGCGGGTCCGAGGCCGTAGGTGAGCGAGTTGGCATCGCGCACCAGGTACCCGGCCGCGGTCAGTTCGGTCAAAATGCCGAGGCAGGTCGGCTTGGCCAGGTCGAGTGCGCGGGCGGTCTCGGAGAGCCCGAAGCGTTTGCCGCGCTGCTCGACGAAGAAATCCAGTACCTGAACCACCCGCACGGTGGGTGCGGACCGACGGCCGACCATTGACCACTCCTAGAACACGTTCTAATCTTGCTCTTGTTGAAATGTACCAGAGTGGTACATATTTGGAACACCGGAGAGCCTCTTGCTGACACAGCCGTTCGCGGACGCCATCGCCGCCGCCGAGCAGATCATCACCGGAGCCGCGCACATCCGCACCGAACAGGACCTCGTCGAGGGGTACGACTATCTGGCGGGCAGCATCCGTGCCTCGCTGCAGATGGCGTGGGCCTATGAGCGGGACTTCCCGTTCTTCGTGCAGTCCACCGGGCCGTACACCAAGATGGGCTTGGACAACCCCGACACCCTCTATTTCCACTCCTACCTGCGGTCGGACGCGGAATATGTGGTGACCGGCAAGCGCGGGACCACGCGCGACCTGAGCTTCCAGGTGCTCAATGGCAATTACTCGCCGGTCGATGTCCCCGACAGCCTCACCGCATTCGACGACCGTGAGCTGGAGATCGGCCAGGACGGGAGCTTCGAGATCCGGTTCGGTCCCGATGCGGCGCGCCCCGGGTACGTGCATCTGAGTCCCGACTCGGAGATGCTGGTCGTGCGTGAGGTGCACAGCGACTGGGCCACCGAGAAGGCGGGCACCCTGCGCATCCAGCGGGTCGACCGGATCGGCGACGCCCCGCCGCCGCTGACCAAGGGCGTGCTCACCAAGCGGTACGGCGTCGCGGGCAAGATGCTGGTTTCGCGGCTGAAGACCTTCCTAGCCTTCCCGGAATGGTTCTATCTGAACCTGCCGGTGAACACATTGACCGAGCCGAGGTCCACCCCGGGCGGGCTCACCACGCAGTTCTCCTCGGTGGGTCACTACGAGCTGGACGACGACCAGGCGATGATCATCACGGTGCCGAAATCCGACGCGCCGTACCAGGGCTTCCAGCTCGGAAGCATGTGGTATCTGTCGCTGGACTACATCAACCACCAGACCAGCCTCACCGCCGATCAGGCGCACGTAGACCAGGACGGGATGATCCGCCTCGTGGTCGCCGAGCGTGACCCCGGTCTGGCCAACTGGATCGAACGCACCGGGCACGCACGGGGGTACCTGCAGTTCCGTTGGCAGCGGTTGTCCAGGGACATGAAGCCCGACGACGGCCCGACCGTGGAGGTGGTGCCGGTCGCCGACCTGCCGGAGAGATTGCCGTTCTACGACCAGGCGCGCGTCACGCCGGAACAATGGCGCGCGCGGATCGCGGCACGGCAGGTGGCCGTCGCGGAAAGGATGCTCGGTTGATGTTGTTGCAGGACAAGGTAGTCGTGGTCTCTGGTGTCGGGCCCGGTCTCGGCCGCGCCATCGCGGTGCAGAGCGCGAAGGCGGGCGCCGACGTGGTGCTCGCCTCGCGGACCGAGTCGCGGCTGACCGAGGTGGCCGAGGAAATCACCGAACTGGGCAGGCGTGCTGTGGTCGTGCCGACCGACATCAACGACGAGGCCGCGGCCGCGAATCTGGTCGAGACCGCCCTGAGCGCGTTCGGCAAGGTCGACACGCTGGTCAACAACGCGTTCGCGATCCCGCCCATCGTCGATCTCGCCGATGTCGACCTGGATCAAGTGCGTGCAGGCTTCGAAACCAACGTGCTGGCCGCGCTGCGGCTGACCCGGCTGTTCGTGCCCGCGCTCACCGAGACCGAAGGCTCGGTGGTGATGATCAACTCGGCGGTGCTGCGGCATTCGCGGCGCACCTTCGGCCCCTACAAGATGGCCAAGGCGAGCCTTCTGGCGCTGGCGCAGAGCCTGGCCACCGAGCTCGGCCCCAAGGGCATCCGGGTGAATTCGGTGGCGCCCGGCTACATCTGGGCTGACAACCTCAAGTGGTACTTCAACTACCTTGCGGAGCAGCGCGGCATCACCTCCGAAGAGGTCTACACCGAGACCGCGAAGGCCACCGACCTGCGCAAGTTGCCCGAGCCCGACGAGATCGCCGACGCGGTCGTGTTCTTCGCGTCCGCCATGGCGCGCGCGATCACGGGCGCGTGTCTGGACGTCAACGCCGGCGAATACCACCACTGAGGAGGGCATCGTGAGTCATCATCGCGCAGCGCTTGCGATCCCGACCGGGTGCGGGTGTCCCGCATGAACACCGGGGAGGGCATCGTGAGTCATCATCGCGCAGCGCTTGCGATCCCGACCGGGTGCGGGTGTCCCGCATGAACACTGAGGAGATGAACGTGATCGGCAGGGACGACGTCGGGACCATCGACGATCTGCACGCCTCGGCGACCAAGGTCGTCGGACTGGACGATTTCGGTACTGACGACTACCGCGAGGGGCTCGAGGTACTGCTCGAGTCGTATGCCGAAGATGCGGAGCTCACGCCGTTCGGAAACAAGGTGAATCGCGCGTTCCTGCGCGGCGCGCTGATCGCTCGGCTGCTCAGCGAGGCGGCCTGGCAGCGCTTTCCGGAATATGCCGATGTGGCGATCGAGCGGCCGATCTTCGTGACCGGTCTGCCGCGCTCGGGCACGACGGCGGTGCATCGGCTGCTGAACGCCGACCCGGCGCACCAGGGGCTCGAGATGTGGCTCACCGAGATGCCACAGCCGCGCCCGCCGCGCGACACCTGGGCGAGCAACCCGGTGTATCAGCGTCTCGAGGCCGCCTACGAGAAGCACCACGTGGAGCACCCGGAATTCATGGGCGTACACCACATCTCGGCCGATCAGGTGGAGGAGTGCTGGCAGCTGCTGCGGCAGTCGGCCATGTCGGTGTCCTACGAGTGCCTGGCCTACCTACCCGGGTACTCCGCATGGCTACGCGAGCGGGATTGGACGCCCGCGTACCGCAGGCATCGGCGCAACCTGCAGTTGATCGGCTTGCCGGACGTCGGGAAGCGGTGGGTGCTGAAGAATCCGAGCCACCTGTTCGCGCTGGACGCCATCTTCGAGGTCTACCCGGACGCGCTGGTCATCCAAATGCACCGTGATCCGCGGACCATCATCGCCTCGGTGTGCAGCCTGAACGAACAGGCGTCGGCGGGCTGGTCGGAGAAGTTCCGCGGGCCGGTCGTCGGCGCGGCACAGCTGGATCTGTGGGGGCGTGGCGCCGAACGTTTCCTCGCGGACCGCACACGGTACGACGCGGCCCAGTTCTGCGATGTCGACTACGACGATTTCGTCGCCGATCCGATCGGCACGGTCGGGTCGATCTACCGGCACTTCGGGCTGCCGCTGACCGACGAGGCGACCTCGGCGATGGCGGCCTTGCACGCGGAGAGCGCATCGGGCGCGGCGCGTCCGGCGCATCGATACACCCTCGCCGATTTCGGGCTCACCGCCGATCAGGTGGACGCCCGGTTCGGCGCGTATCGGGAGGCGCACTTCGTGGGACGGTGATCATTCGGTGCCCGCCGGTCATGTGATTCGACCGGCGAGCACACCTGAACGTACTGCCTGCTATGACATCCAGTCCGCATCTGCTCGAGCTCGTGCGCACTCGCGGTGATTCGTGACTGATTGGTGACAAGCAGGGCTCGGACGAGGCAGGTGGTCAGGGTGGCAGCAACCGGACGTCGGCTGGGATCATCTGCAGGTCCCTGATCTTCTCCAGCCGTGCCACAGCCCCGTCTACGGCATTGGGATGCAGACCCGCGTCCCCGAGCGCTGCCCGAAACCGGTCCATGTCCACATCCTTCACCGCGCGCAACACATCGGCCTCGAGCCGCTCGCCTTTCTGGGCGGCGACGAAATCGGAGTCGATACCTATCTCGAGTGGACGTGTCGAGACAGGGAAGGATCTGCCGTGATCGATGGCCACCACGTCGAGATGGTCACCGCGGTCTACGGTGCGGTAGTTGCCGGGATGGCGATCGAGCATTCCGATCACGTAGTCGAGCACGCCGACCTGCTGCTGCTGGACTTTGGGATAGTCGCTGACCGCTCTCGCCTGCTCCGAATCGACGAACTGCTGGACCATACCGGGGCCGGATGGTGTGCCGTCGGGTCCGATCACGCCGTCTGTCCGGGCGGTCGGGGGTACTCTGCCGAATCCGAGCGCTTCATCGACGCGATATGCCGCGATTTCCCTGCTCGTCAGCGCGCCAGGGGCATGAATGAAAGGCAGGTGCGGGTCGTAGGTTTCACCGTGTATGGGCTTGTATATGTTCAGTTCTCCGTCATCCGAGCGCATCTTCCGCACCTCGGTCGAGCTACGCGCGACGGCATGTGTCATATCGCCGGAAAACTTGACTTCGGTGGTCAATCGACGTGCACGCATGGCCGATTCGGCAGCGCTCGGCTGGTAGTTCCACGTTCGGTTCCTGGCCGCGTGCATCGGGTGTGGTTGCCGCACCGCGGTCGCCTCTTCGAGCAGATGCGAGGACCGTTCGTCGGCCTCCCGGAAGTCGCGCGCACCGGCTTCCACGGTGCTGCCGGTGCGCCGAACCGTGCCTTCGACCGACCGCGCCGCCAGGTCCAACGTTCCGGTCAAACGTTTGGCGATTTGGCGCAGCAGCGGGGTAACGCTGTCTCTCAAAGCGAGTGCGGCGGCGGGGTGACGCGGGAACGTTGTTCGGGCGTCGTCGACCACGGGGAGCGACGGACCGGCTTTTCCTGCTCTTCAGGGCTTTCGTCAACCACGCGGTAGTAGCTCATCCCTGGTGACTGGAGCAGCGCACGCAGGAACCGGGGCCCTTCGTCGGGTCTGACCCGCGCCGTCGGGTCGTAGACCTCGACACCGCGGTCGTACCAGCGCTCGGCAACCAGGCATCCGTTGGGGTCGGTGACGATGAGCGCCACCTCGCCGCTGGATGTCAGCCGGAACTCGGCCACTCGTCGTGGTTCCGAAGAACCGAGGTCATAAAGAACTATCAAGGTCGGCGTGTATTCGCCCATGCCCTTACCTCCACATTACGGATCGCCCGATCCTGGGACGGCCCGTAATCCGAACGGCTTTCCATCCACAGACGATGCACGTGTCATGGAACGCAACTTACTATTAAGTCAATGACATGTCATTGTGTGCCGGTGATGTAATGGATCAGCCATCCTTTGTAGTGGTCGCGGCGCGGGCCTTCTTGGATGAGGCCGGGGAAAAATCCACGCGGAGTGCAGCTGCGGAGTGCCGCAGAAGTGAACACTATTTTCGGTATGAGAACCATCGAACCGGGCGCGCAGCCCTGCTTCGTGGATGCGACCGCGCACCCTCTCTGCTATAGCTCGGATCTGCGGTTTTGTAGCGCCTGCCATCCGGATGCTGTCACGGCTGAGCCGCTGGATCTGTGGAATCTTCCCGTGCGATTTCCTGGCCGAACCCGCGTAACAGGACTTTCCGTGGATTTGGTATTCAACCAACTGCCGTTGGGCGCAAATGGATTCATCCGGTGCTGGCAGAATTGTGTCATGGGGTATCTCGAAATCGCATGGGCGACCGCCTGAAACGTCGTCAGGATAAATTCCTCGGCCGATTTATCGACATGGGTCCATGGGTTCTCGGAGCGGGTGCGCGTCGCTGTAATTTGTTGTGCGGCAGATTATTTGCCCGTGGTCGACAATCTTTCGCAGCGGTTGGTGTCGGATGAGTTGTGGCCGTCGGACCGCTGCTGCCCGAGTGGGAACCGCGCCCGCAGGGTGGCGGAACCACCCCGGCCGATGAGCGAGCGCGGTGGTATTCGGGCTGACCAGTGGCAGCACATGGCGGACGTCGCCGCCGTCGTTCTCGGTCACCGTGCCGACCGCGCATCGGCGGTTCACCCGTCTGGACCGAGGCCGGGCTCTGGCGCCGGTTACCTCGCTCGGTGCTCGATGAACTCGGCGGTCAGGGCATGATCGACTGGTTCCGCCCGGTACCGGACATGGCATCGCTACGAGCTGAAAAAGTGCCCCATGACCGGTCCATACCCGGCGGATCGCCGCAAGGCGGGATCGGAGATTTATCGCTGGGGTCGAATCCGTTATCGGGCACGGTGCGGACAACCGCGCTGATCGCCCGCTGATCGGACCAGCGAACTATCGCGCACCAGGGCGAGCTCCGAGGTCAGGGCTGGCCGGGGTTGAGCACGATGAACAGCCCGTTGGCTTCGGCGCACAGACGCTCGCCGTCGTGCAGCGTGGCGCGGACATAGACCTTGCGCCCTTCCCGTCGTTCGACCCAGGCACGAACCTTCAGCTCGGTGTTCAACGGGGTGATTGCACGGTAGTCGACGGTGAGCGAGGCGGTTCTGGTCACCGCGCCCGTATGCACCGCGGCCGTCATGCCGAGCAGGTCGTCGAAGCCGATCGCCACGTGACCACCGTGAGCGGCGTTGTTGCCGCCGAGGTGGAACGTGCGGAAGGTGATGCGGGCGTCGACGCCGTCCTGGTCCGCGTGGTCGATGAAGAACGGTGGCAGCGTGATGTTGCCGCGTGCGGGCAGGTCGAAGCGGGTCCAGGTGGGGGTCGACCACTCGTCCACGACCGCATCGTCGAGCCGGTCGTTCAGCTCCTTCAGGACGCCGATCGCCTCCACCGTCAGTTCGTCGGACGGACAGGTCAGGCGGGCGCGGTCCATCAGACCGCGGATTTGCTCGATGAATTCGCCGTAGTGCGGCCCGCCGCGGGTGATGTCGGCGTCCTGGGCGGCTTCGTGCGCGGCGATCAGCTCCGTCATCGGCCGGAACCCGCCCTCGTGATGCTCCTCGTTCGGCAGCGGGCCGGCCTGCTGTTCGTTCATGAGAACACGTTATCGTTCGCCCGCCCGATGTTCGCAGAGCGGGTGCTGGGGTCACGCCGATCCGAGCTGTTTCCCCTAGGCTGGGGCGCGATCGGCAAACTCGCCTTCCGGGATGTGACACCGGAGGGACCGCGGGCGGAGTTGGGGTCGGCCCGCATCGACACCTGACCGGATCGGCTGGCGAAAGGCTATGGGCGCATGGGTATCACGGCGGTCGTCTTCGACATGGACGGTGTACTGATCGACTCCGAGCCGGTGTGGGAGAAGGTTCGGCGCGCCTACGTCGCGGAGAAGGGCGGGCAATGGCTGCCCGATACCCAGCACCGCCTGATGGGTATGAGCACCCAGGAATGGTCGGAGTACCTCAGCGGGGAACTCGGGGTCCGCGAGCCGCCGGAGACGGTGGCGCGTGACGTCGTCGCTCGGATGTCCGAGCACTACGACAAGGCCGTTCCGCTGCTGCCCGGCGCGGTCGAAGCGGTGCAGCGGATCAGCGAACGATGGACGCTCGGTCTGGCCAGCTCGTCGCCGCGCGCCCTGATCGACGCCGTGCTCGGGCAGACGGGTCTCATCGAGTTCTTCACCGTCACCTTCTCCACCGAGGAGGTCGACCGTGGCAAGCCCGCGCCCGATGTCTACCTGGCGGTCGCGGCCTTCCTGCGCAGGCAGCCCACCGACTGCGCCGCCGTGGAGGATTCGAGCAACGGCCTGCGCTCGGCCCATGCCGCGGGCATGCGCGTCATCGCCGCCCCGCGCCCGGAGTACCCACCCGCGCCCGACGCGCTGGCATTGGCCGCCCACGTGGTCGACGGCCTCGACGAATTGACCCCCACGCTGGTGGACGGTTGATCCGCCGCTGCTGCGCCGTCAGGGACGGTAAGAGGTCAGGAGGGTTCGGACGGCGGTGGTGAGGTCGTCGTCGAGCCAGTCGGGCAGGGGCTCGGCGTGGGCGTGGCGGCGCAGCGCGGCGTAGGGAAGGTCCACGATCGCGCGGCTGACGGCGTCGATTTCGCGGTCGCCGTCGTGGCCCAAGAGCGCGTCCGCGATACGGCGCAGTTGATAGATCAGCGGTGCGTTCATCCGCGCCAGGGCGCCGCGGAACTCCTCGTCGGGGCCGGTGTCGAGCAAATCGCTGGGGCGCAGGTTGAGCAGAAGCTTTGCGTCGCCGGGCAATTCGCGCCCGAACCGCAGGGCGGCGCGCGCCATCGCGACGCCGGCCTCGACCGGATCCGGGTCCTCGGCGGCCGCCAGGGTGCGGTCCTGGAAGCGCCGCAGCGCGCGCAACCAGGCCGCGGTCAGCACGCCGTCGCGGTTACCGAAGCGGTGGTAGAGCGTGCCGACCGGTGCGCCGCTGGCTTCGGCGATGGCCGCGACGCTGGCCGCGCGCGGGCCGTCGGCGAGCACCAGAGTGCGTGCTGCGTCGAGGATCACATCGGTGTCGTGCTTGCGGGGTGGTGCCATGGACTAGTACGTTCCTTCTATATGGAGCGTTTACCCTATATAGATGAGCATGCCAGATCAGTGGACGCGAACCGTGATCGGGCGTGGAAAGCGTTGCTGAAGGTTGTCTGCAAGGACCTGGCCGATCCGTCGTCGGCGCCGAGCGGGTTCGCCTTGGATTCCGCTGAGGAGCCGCACCGGCTGGCGTTGCGAGGTAGCCACTGGTTCTCGAAATACGCGCTGGTCTTCGAGCTGGACGAGGAGGGACCGAGCCGGACCCGCGTCCGTGCACGGTCCTTCGGCAACTTCCCCGGGCTGCACGGCAGAATCTATCGGGCGCTGGTGATCGGGTCGGGCGGCCACCGGATAATGGTGCGGCGACTCCTGCGCCGGATCGAGGCGGCGGCATGATCCCCGGGACCGTGTGGGGCGCCACCGAGGCCGAGCGCGAGGCGCCGCTGCCGTGCGACGACCTGCGACCCGGTGGATTGCAGGCCGATCGGGCGATCAGCATCGAAGCCCCGCCCGCGCTCGTCTACGCCTGGCTGTGCCAATTGCGCGTCGCGCCCTACAGCTACGACCTGCTGGACAACTTTGGGCGCCGCAGCCCGCACCGGCGCGACCCCATGCTCACCGAACTAGAAGCGGGACAACGGTTCATGTCCCAGTTCGAGCTGGTCTCCTTCATCCTCGGCCGCCACATCACGCTGGTCACGGGCAAGTTCTGCGTCACCTACGCGGTGCGGCCCGAAGGGGCGGGGACCAGGCTGGTGGTGCGTATGCGCTGTGGCGCACCGAAACCGATCGCCGTGGCGCTGGCCGTCGGCGATGTGCTCATGATGCGCAAGCAATTGCGGACGCTGAAGGACCTCGCCGAGGCCGAGCACCGCACCGGCTCGGGCGGGAAACAATGAGCGTTCGTTCGTGAGATAGCGGAGCGGCGAGGCGGTCGGAACCGTCACCTACACCGGAATCTATTGTGTCGGAAGACTTGTCGTGAACTTCGACGAGGGCGGGTTGCGTCGAATGGCAGCAGCGGGGGATGCACGGCTGGTTGCCCGCAGCACCCCATAAAGCGCCGTGTCGGAGTGGTGCCCTCGGGATGATTGTGCAGGCCAACGGTGCTGTAGCTGGGTAATCTGACGGTCGGCTAGTGGTTGGTCTCGGCGCGAAGGGGGAACAGCGTATGGTCAGCAGTCACGGGCTCGAAGGTAAGGTCGGCGAGCCGGAAGAGCTGGGCGGTGCTGTTTCGGCGGACCGGTCCGCCGGTGCTGCCGCTGCGGCTGAATCTTCAGTCGGCGAAGGGAGTCCGGGCGAGGATCTCATGGTCGGGGTCGGGCAACGACTCGGGGAGTGGGACGACGATCCGGACGTCGCATTCAACATGACACCTGATCCGGCGCCTGCGGCTGAGGTGGCGCAGCATAGGGATCGGGTAGCCGACGATCGTGCGACACCTGATGTGGCACCCACGGTTGCCGCCGAGGTGGAGCAGTGTGGGAGGGAGCTGATCCGTCAGGTGGCCCGCGATCTCGCGGCCGTGGGTCCGGCCGGTTGGCGACAGCTGGAAGCGGTGTTCGCGCTGACGGCGGTGTCCGAAGTGGCGCACGTCTACTTCTCGAATGGGGACAGGTCGGTGCGGGTGGAACCGTCGCAGGCGGTGCTCGCGCGCGTACGGGAACAGCGTGATATCGCGGCCCGGCTCAGTGCCGGGCCGTGGTGGCGGCTGATGCTACAGCTGAGCGCCGACGGCGAACTCGAGGTCGACTACGACTACGGAGACGAGCCATTTCCCGACGATCAGTTGTTCGCCCCCGCGGCGTATCGGGCGGATCTGGAGGAATATCCGCGTGGCCGGCTCCCGGTGTGGCTCGCCGCGTATGTCGGCCACGAGGGTCGTCAGTCGCGTACCCCGCAACAAGCGGCTGCGAAGGTCCGCGCCGACCGCGCTGAGGAGATGTGGGCGTTGCCTTTCGAAGGAGACTTTCCACCGTTTCCCACGATGTGGGCGCGGTGGGCGACCATTGCCGCCGCATTCGTCGCCGTCGGATCGCCTTGGGGTCCGAGGATTCTGCCTTCGCTGGGGTGGTTCGAGGGGGCGAAGCGCGGTGGTTCGACGATATACGCCCTGCCCGGTGGACGCGCGGTGCTCTCGGGTGGACATTGGGACGCCCTCGCATTGGACGCCACCTACAACGACGGCGAGCCGATGCCGGACTTCTATGTGGGCGCACCACATTGGGTGGCGAACCCGGTACTGAACCCACGTGCGGCGAACGGCTTGCTGTCGTTCTGCTACTGGTGGGAGGGCGGGCGCTGGTACCGAGGCGAGTCGCCGCCCGCCCACGAGCTCAGCGACGCCGTCCCCGGTATGTGGACCGCAAACACCGTGATCCAGGTGGTCGCGGGTTTGATCGCGGAGCAGCCGAGCGACCAGGAGCGCGACGCGGTGGCGGCCTTGGTGGCTGCCGCGGAGGCAGGGGTGGTCACCCGTGACACTCTGCTGGAGGTCTTCGACGAAGAGGAAGGCTTCGACATCGACGGTGCCATGTATCAGCTGTCGATCGCCGGTGTGGCGGCGGCAGTGCTGGATCGGATACCGCCGGAGGAAGCTATCGCTCGGGTGCGGCAATACATTCTCGACCGAGGTATCGACACCACCGGGCACTTCCTGTCGGAGTTGACGGCCTTGCGGATCACCGACGGCTGGATGGTCTGTGTACCAACCGAGCAGGGGGAGAACACGATCGGCCGCGCCATCGTCTATATCACCGACGACGGCGTGCTGGAGCAGTCGTCTTCGTCGATCGCGCCCTCGACCTACGCGGCCGATTTCGAGCAGCGACTCCAGCAGCGGCACAGACGGCTGTAGGAGTAGCGGCGTGTCGGGTTGCGACGCGGGACGATGGTGTCATCGGCAGGTGGATCGTCTGGTCGCCAATGCTTTTTCAGGGGATCTGCTGTCGGCGCCTGTCCGGCAGCCATGTCGCCGTTGGACCCGATGCCACGGGTTCGAGCACCGGTTGCAACCCCCGGCGGTCCATTCGGGTCGGGGATGGGCCTTGTCGGGTTCTTGTGACAAAATGGGGTGCTCTGCTCGAGGCTCCCGGCGTTCAGGTCGGTTATGAGGAGACGATATGGCCGAAGAGATCAGGTTCGAGTCGGTGGAATTCCGTGGAACCGCAGGTGATCTGGATGATGTCGGGGGCAGGGTGGCCGGGATGCTCTCGGAGCTGTGGGCGTCGGCGGCGGCCTATGAGGGGCGGATCGGCAAAGGCAAGTTCGGGCAGACGTTCCGCGGGGGCAATGGGTACGACGCGGGGAAGAAGAATCTGAAAGCCGCTGCCGAGTCCAAACCGGAGTTGTTGCAGTCTTATTCGGAGGGGCTGCGTGAGGCCGCGAATCGGCTCGACGCCATGGAGTTCGACAATGAACAGGGGTTCCGGACGTGAGCGGTTACGGTTCGGAGTTGGTCGAGTTGTCTGTTCGGGCGGACTGAGGGGGTTGTGTGGTGATGGATGCGGTGTCGAAGGCGCGGTTGGCTGATGTGGTGGACGCTGTGCGGGCGGGTATGGATTCGATTGCGGTGGCGCAGCGGCGGCGGGCTGAGTTGACGGCGACGGGTTCGGCGGGGGGTGGGCGTGTGTCGGTGTCGGTGAATGCCGATGGTGTCGTGATCGATGTTCGGTTCGGTGACGATGTGGGTGAGCTGTCGTATGGGGAGATCGCGGCGGCGACGTTGTGTGCTGCGCAGGATGCTGCGGCTCGGGTGCGGGAGGCGACGGTGGAGTTGTTGAGGGGAGTTCAGGAGGATCAGGCGCGGATGCCGAAGATTTCGGAGTTTCTTCCGGGGATGCCCGATGTGTTGGAGATGTTGCCTGAGGCGCCGGAGGTGTCGGTGGCGCCGTTGGGTTCGGCGGCTCGGAGGGGGTCGGGTGCGGCGGAGGGGTCGACAGAGTTCACTGATGTGCAGGAGAGTGGCCCGGGGTCGGGTGTGACGAACTCGGCGTGGTGAGTTCCGGTGGCGCGCGCGGCGGCTGGTGTGCGGTAGGTCGGGAAGATCGCGATGGATTCGATCGCGTCGTATTGGTCTTGGATTCCGCCGGATATCTTGTCGGCCCTTAATTTTGGTGCGGAGTATCCCGAGGATGATGCGACGGATTATTTCGCGTTGGGTGATGAATATTTGAGGTTTGCGGCGCAGTTGTTGGTGTCGGAGCCGGATCTGAGGGCAGTGATGGATGCGACGCAGAAATTTTATGAGGGTGAGGGTGCTGTTGCGGTCGAGGCCGAGTTCGAGAAATTGCTCGAGGGGGAGTATTCGATCGAGGTGACGGCTCAGGGGTTCGAGGATCTCGGATTGTATACGCGGCAGGGTGGTACGGATATCGAGCGTACTCAGATCATCTTGGCGATTTTTGCGGGGATAACGGCGTATACGGTCTTTTCGTTGCGGGCGATGGCGCCGTGGGGTCAGGCGGCGGTCCCATTGGCATTGATATCAGGTCGCCAAGCTGTTCGTTTCGGTGGTGAGTTGGGTATCGGGAGGTTGGCCCTGACAGCGGGGCGGGTGAGTTTGAAGAATCTGTTGAGACCGTATTCGAAGCAGATTGTTGTGGCGGGGTTGCGGATGGGTGGTGCGGGGGCGGGGCTGGAGTTGGGGGTCGAGGGTGCGCAGGTGGCGGTGGGCCATCGTGATGGTGGGATCGATTGGGGGCAGGTCGGGCGGACGTTTGTGGAGTGGGCTGCGGGTGGGTTCGCGGGTGTGCCTGCGGGCATATGGATGGGGCATCAGTTGGCAGGGGCGGCGTTGTCGCCGATCGCGAAGGGGTTGTGGCGGGGGGTGTTGGGGGGGTTCGTGGGTGCGCTGGCTATGTATGGGGCGGGCGTCGGTTGGCAAGTGGGGGCACAGTTGGTGCATGGCTATTTCGATTGGGGCAAGGTCGATGCGGCTGTGCACCGCGAATTGTTTGCGGCGGGTATGGGGTTGGGAGCGTTGCAGGGGATGCGGCAGGGGATGCCGGGGCTGAATTCGCCGGCGTTGGGTCGTGGTGAGGTGCCGTCGGCGGGTGGTGGTAGCCCGCGTGCACCGGCTGTTGTCACCGCGGAATCCCGGGCGGTGGGCACGATCCTCGCCCGTCAGCTCATCAAGGAAATGCATTCCGACACTACGGGGGCTGGGGAAGTCCGCGCCCCCAAATTCGCCCTCCGTGTCACGGATATTGTCAACGAGGCAAATGCGCGGAATAAGGCAAACCAGTACAGCGACCAGCATGTAGTCGAACTGCGGGAATTGCGGGAAAGTTGGAGGGAAGGTGCCGCGGAGCCGCCGGCTCGTCGTGCGCCGGATAGACCGTTCACGGCGGGTGATGGTAGTTCGGCACCGCCCGCGGACGGTGGCGGCAGGTCGGCATCGTCTGAGGGCGCTGCGAGCCCGAGGGGTGGCGGGGCGGGATCGGCGACGCGAGGTGATGGGTGGGCTCCCGCCGAGCGAAGCGGCAGGTCGGGAACGGTGGCGCGAGGTGAAGGGTCGGCTCCGGCCGAGCGGAGAAATGGGTCAACAACAGCCGACCGAGGCGGTGTGTCGAAGCTGGTGAGGGCTCAGACGGCCGCTGGTGATGGAAGTGCGAGTATTGCCGGTGCGAGCCAGTCCGGGGCAACGGACGGTGCTGGGAATGTTGTTGCAGGGCAGCAGAGGACGCCAGCGGTCACAGATCAGCATGCGGGGTCGGCGGTGTCGGATCGTTCTGGTGCGCAGGTGCCCTCGCCTGGTAAGGGTGTGCAGGCAGAGCCAGATGCGGGTACCGATCCGAATCGTGGTGGCGAGGTTCGGCCCGTGGACCGGAGCGCGGCAGAGGCGCGGCAGGGGCTGGACGGTGGGGTCGGGGTGCGGGATACCTCGGCGTTCGTCTCGCATGGGGCGTTGGCCGAGAAGTTCGCTTCTGCCGGGGTGGAGTATCGGCGTCCCGGCGCGGGGGAGGCGCCCTCGACGGGGGGTGAGGTGCCGGTGCTGGGAGGTGTGGAGCAGTTGCATTACGGCAGGGAGGTGTTGGGTCTCGAGGGGATTTTTCCGGTGACCGGTGACGGGGTCGCGCTCGGGAAGGTGGGGTTGGGGACACAGGCATGGGCGGAAGCTGCCGGTGGCGATTGGCATCCTGGTTCCGGGCATCGCCAGGGCTTGGAATCGTTGGATGCGGCCGCCGGCCGGGTGCGGGATTCGGGTGGGGTGTTCCTCGGGCTGGTGGAGGGAGCGGGGAGTGTGCGTTCGGTGACATATTTCTCGCATCCGGATCGCCGAGGTGTGGTGGTGGTGCGTGAGTGGAACGGGGAGAAGGCGTTCGAGTACCTGTATGAGAGGGGGCAGGAGCAGCCTGTCGGGGACAGGGTGTACGGGATCTTTTATGGCGCTGACGGGTGTGCAGTGCGTCCGTTGGGGTTGGGGGAAAAGCCGTTGGGGAAGGCGGGTGTGGAGCACCCGTATGCCCGCAAGACAGGTCCTTCCCCTCAGGCGGCGGGGTCGGCCCGGCCGTCGAAGACTGTGCGGATCGAGTTGGGGGAGCAGGACGCACCGGCGCCGCATCGGCGGGCGGGTGTCGGTGGGCCCCGCGGCGACGGCAGCTCCGGCTCGCCGACAGGCAACGGGGTCGCCGGGACCGGACTGCCCAAGGGGGCTGATCCGATGCCTGCCGCCGTGGATCGGGGCAGTGTCGATATGGGTCGGCTGCTGCGCAGCTGGGCGCAACACCCCGTAGCGACGACATGGCGGGGCGAGAACACCAGCGTGGTGTTCTGCCCGGACTTCCCCGCCCCGGGTGCCACCGCGGGCGAACATTCCTCCGCCGCCGGTCAACTGTTCGACCAGGGTTTCCGCGCAGGGGCGGACACCGGCGGACTGGTCTACACCCTCGAATCTTTGAGTGCGGCCATACAATTCGGTACCGAACGTATCTATGTCATCGACGCCCCTGGCGGGTTCCGCCAGCACGGCGCGAGTGTGGACGGACACACGCTGATCGTCTTCCCCGGAGGAATACACCCAGCCTTCATCGTCGGCTACCTCCAACTCGACCCCGAATCACCAGACCAGCCGTTTTTCGTCGTGAACCCCGGCTACAACCCCCGCCGCTCCCCGCTCGCGGACACCACCACCGATACCGGCGGAGAACCCACCGACAATCAACTGCCGCTTGCGGCCCGCGCCGCGAGTAAGGCGGCGATGGGGGAACCATGCGTGGCAGAGGAATCGGGGGTCGTGACCCTGCAGAGCAAGAAGACGGGTAGACGTCTGTTCCGCAGCTCGATGGGGGATATGAATCCCGACAAGTTCCCGGAAGGACCGCAGCGTCATCGGGCCGCACAGTTCATCGACGAAATCAGCCGTGTGCCGGGCGGGGCGAACTACGCAGGTAGATACGACGAATACAGCGACCTGCATATCGCTCGACTCGAAAAACTACGGGACGAATTCCTCCTGCATATCGCCGAACTCGAAGAATTAGGCGACACGTTCCTCGTCCCGACCCACCGCGCGGATGACACATCGGAACCGGTGGATCAAGACGTTTCACCGGAGAACACGCCCACCGACACGGCAGCGCACCGTGTCGAGGCGGGTGCGCATCGCGCCGGCGCAAACACCCTCGAACTCACCGACGACAGCACGACCGCCGCTGCTGAACGACATCAGCCACTGGCGGTGCCGGGCCACACCCGCGCACAGGCGAACCCGGGCGGCAACAGCGCGCAGCCGACACCCGCCACAGATGGCGCTCTGAATAGCCGTGGTGGCAGTCGGCGACGCCGGCGTCGCCAACCGGTGAAAGGGCCGATGGCCCATAACCGGGGCGCCGCGCTGAATCTTCCCCCGCAGCGGATGCGCGCCGCCATGGCCGGGGTCGGGTACATGCCCGGGCAGCCCCAACCCGGGGTGGAGTTCTTCATGAACAGCCAACTACCCGGAGACTTCCGTGTCTCGGCGGCCACCGCACCCGTGCCCCCGCGCAACGAACCCACCACCCCGAAAGACCCACACACGGTGCCCGAACCGGAAGTAGGCCGCAAAGGCGGACGGTACTCGGACGGGTCGCTATCCGACGGATCATTCTCCGACGGATCTTCCTCAGCAGGAAAGCTGTCGGACGGGTCTTTGTCCGACGGCTCGCTCTCAGGCACTGAACCGGCCGACAACGTCGGTGTCGTGCAGCCGGCCCCGACACCTGTCCGACGGGCGCCGGAAGAGCAGGCGGCACAACGGTCGCCGGGCATTTCTCCTCCCGGATCGCGGAATGATCGTGGAGAACAACGCGGATCGCGTCTCGGTGATGGCACTCGGCACCAAGAGCGGCCGAGTGGCTACCAGGGCACCTCCGAAGATCCGTCGAAGTTCAACACTTTCAACGCACGGTTGAGCCCGGACACGTGGGCTTTCGGGTCGGCCGGTGCGGTGTTTGGCGACCCGGCTGGTGTCGCGGATGTGCTGGCGGCTATCGGCGGCGGGCGGGCGGCGGGTGGCTACGGTCCGGTGGCGGATCCGTTCAGGGGACGGTTCGACCCGGGCAGGGTGGCAATGTCCGGGGCAAACCGCGGGCCCGATCCCGAGCCTGTCCGGGGTCGCCGCGATTCTTCGGCGGCCGGGCCCAGCGACCGAGCGGGTGACGGGTCCATGCCTCGGGTCGGGTTGGGGGAGCACGAACCAGACCCGGGTCAGACCGCATCCCTCAACAGCGGGTTCGTGGACCCGAGTTCGCGCAGCAACACCGAACCGCTTGTGCCGCAACTCGACTCCTCCGAAGGTGGTCTGCCGTCCCGGATAGAATCGGCCGACAACGGACGTGAATCCCATCGGCTTCCCGGGATTTCCGAGTTCCGTGCCACGCTATGCGCCATTCTGGTGGCGGGACCGGAAGGGCGTGACCTGCACCAGGTACTCGCAACGGCCACCCGCCGGCGAATGCTTGCTGCTCTTGGTGAACTCACTCCCGAGCAGCGGAATATCTTGCAGCGCCTGCAATCGGAGCAGCCGGTCGACCAGATAGCACGAGAGCTGGACCTCAGCCCGGACACAGTCATCAGCTCGGCGAACCGTGCCACCACACGCATCATCGCCATCGCCAACGACCCCGACGAACGCCATAGACTGGACACGCGGGTACAGGCATTGGCCAAAGCGAATCCGTCGCAACTATCGAATGCACTACGCAAACTGGGGAGGGAACAAAAACAGGTTGTCCTCGGCCTCTGCCGAGATCGGACGACGCCCCCCGAGATCGCGGAAGTACTCGGATATGACGACGTGTCCACGATCAGACTTATTGCATTCGGCGCTGCCCAACGAATGGCCATAGAGATCGCCGGACCAGACGCGAGCACCGCGACGGAACCAGCTCAGCGCACGGGCACGCCCTCCGGTAGTGACGAACTCACCGACGAATGGAAAGGCCGCACCCAGCGGTCGCACAAGGAAGACCGTCTCCGCGAACTGGAGCGCAAGACCGCCGCTTTCGCCCAAATCGACGGAGCGATCGAACCACTCACCCACGTCCTACGACGGCTGGAGGAACTGTTCCCCACCCCCGTTCGGCGCGTCCCGACAGCGGAATCTCCACGCGACCGTTCGTTGTCCGACCATGAGGTCGAGTTGCTCTGTTTGATGGCAAAAGGCCGACCGGACAGGGCAATTGCGGAAATCTTCAATATATCCGAGAAGACCGTGAAGAGCCGATTCGCTCGTATCGAGGCGGCGCTCGGTACTCATGGCCGGGCGCCGACAGCGGTCGCGGCGGTACGCCAGGGAATTCTTGACATCCCCGAGCCCGCTCGACCGTCGGAGACCGGCGAGCTGGTCGGCCGCGAGATCGAGGTGCTCCGCTTGATGGCCGCAGGTTTGTCCCGCGGCGACATCGCCGGCAGGCAGCGGCGCTCGTTGAGTTCCGTACAGCGAGACGTGGTGCATGCGGCCGAGAAGCTGGGCACCGAAGGCCGGATCCCCACGATCCTCGAAGCGCTGCGCTTGGGAATTCTCGACCCAACGACGGTCGAAATACTCGCACTCGTCGCCGACGGCAAGACGAACTCGGAAATAGCGGAAGAACTCATCCTTACCGAAGTCGCCGTCAGGTCCCGCCTGCACCGCATCGGCCGCAGGCTCGGCACCGGTGATCGAGCTGGAATGGTAGCGATCGCGATTCGTTCCGGAATCCTCCCCGCCGATGGCTCCATTGCCGCTCCCAGCGGCCAGTTGAGCGCCCGTGAGGTCGGGGTTCTCAGCCATGTCTCGGACGGCAAGTCGAACTCCGAAATCGCAGAAGAGCTTTCCCTTTCGGCAAGCACCGTCGAGAACCACATGTACCGCATCGGCCGCAAGCTGGGCACCAGCCAGCGAGCGGGAATGGTGGCGATAGCACTGCGTGCGGGCATACTCCCGATGGCCCAGCCGGCTCCCGCCACGCCCGATGCGTCCGAGACGGCGACGGTCGCGCAGCCGGACGCCGAGCCCGGACCTGCGGCTTCGGTGGCGGAGCACCGGTTTGTGGAGTGGGCTCGGGCGCGGCTGGTGCACGAGCCCGCGCGGCCGGGGCAGAGTCTGACCGAGTACGCCGAGATGTACCACCTGGAGATGACGCAGGTGAATCGGTGGCTGGCTGGTGCGGGACTCGAGGCGAGCGGTTTCGATGCCGTGCCGACGATGAGGTTCCCGAGTCCCGGTGACAGTGACTCGGCGATCTGGCTGGCCGATGTTCGCGGGTATTTGTGGGTCGATCCAGCGCTGATGGACGAGCTGGTGGACGCCCCGCCCGGAACGTGGGAGGCGGTCGAACGCGGGTCGGGCGAACTGGACATCGCGCACCTGCGAGCGCTGCTTCGACGGATACCTGGTGCCCGCGAGGAATACCTGGCCGCGGCGCGGTACTGCCCTGGTCTGCTTACGAGACGCGGAGAGCCGTTCTATCCGGAAGGCTACCGGCACGTCGGCCAGTACATCCGATTCCGCCGAGAATATGAGGGGTTGACACGGACAGTTTTGGTGGATTCCACTGGCAAGTCCCTAGAGACTGTCCGAAAATGGGAGATCGGGGCTACCACCCCTTCGAAAGAAGCTGTTCAATCCGTCCTCGAAGCAGTGCCGCTGTCCCGTGGCGTGACCGTGACGTATGACGAGCTCTCCGAGACCTATCTCGATCTGCCGAGGAACTTACTATTGTTCCCGGATCCCAGGACAGCTGACTCATTCGGAGAGTACTTACGCCACTTCCGGCGCAGGAACAATCTCAATCGCAATCAGGCCGCAAAAATCTTTGGAGTAGAAATAAAATCCGTATCCAGCTACGAAGACGGTAGTGCCCGGGTGTCCGAGGTTCAATTACTCAAAATTGTCGATCGTGTTGTGCACCTTTTCGATGATGCCCCATGCCGGTCGGAACTGTGGAACAACCTGGCCGAGGCGTGGGGATACGACTATCGAATCGGCCCGAACGGGGAAACGCTGCCCGACCCCGCTCGCTATGATTCAGTCAACGACTGGGTGCTGGCGGCGCGGCTATACCACAGGATAACCCGGAACGCACTTTATGAACGGATCGGAATGTCGCAGAGTTGGTTGGGTGGCGTGGAGGGCGGTAGATCGAAACCCCGTGTTATTTCTCTCCGAAAGCTCCGGGACTCCTTGGATATACCGAACGATACACTTGCAGCGGTTTTGCGGCGCTTCTACACATACCCCGCAGCCGTGCCCGGTGACGCAGCCGAGGAGCAGTTGTTCTGGCATCTGATCGCCACCCGCCCAGGGTCGGAGCAGGAGAAGGAGATCAAAAGGCGGATCTTCACAGGATACGTATGGGTTGCAGAGGCAGTGGCCTCCCGCTGGGCGAGATCTTTCCCACGCGATCAGCGTGACGACCTCGAACAATTAGCCGTCGAGGCGATTTTGCGGGCCATTCCGGGGTTCGTCCCGCCCGGAAAGTTCACACCACTCGCGTGGACGTCCGCCCACTACGCGCTGATGCAGGCATATTACGAGCGCATGTACCCAGGAGACCGGAGAACGCGGGATCAGCTCATACGCGTCAACACGTACATCAATCGGCGTCGCGATGCGACAGGGACACGGCCCGACGATGCCGAGATCGCGCAGGCACTCGACCTCGACCGGGCGGCGATTGTCGAACTGCGAAGGTTGCTCGAGCTGCGGACCCGCTCGAAGGACGCTCCGGTCGGCGATAGGCCGGGATCACCCACGCTCGACTTCGCCGACCCGGACGCGCAGCCGGTGGAGGAGGAAGCCGACCTGACCGGGTCACCGTTCACCGACCCGGAGTTTCTGGGGCGGCTGCGGGAGGCGCTGTCGGAGCTGCCGGAACCGGACCTGGCCGAGCATGTGATGGTGCTGCACTTCCTCGATGGATACGCCCCTGACGAAGTTGGCGAGCGGTTGCGGATCACGCCGGACGCCGTCGGGCGACTTATCGCCGAGGTGTGCGAAAGAGTCAGGGAGGTCTTCGGCGGCGACTTGGCCTAGCCATAAGACTCGAGCTAGGCCCCGGTCAGGGGCGGCGCTCGATCAGATCGAATTTCAGCTGCTCGAATCCGTCCGGCACGGTGTCGCGCACCGAGATGAGGGCGCGGGCCCAGGAGCCGATGAGAGTGTGGTCGCCGACGGTGCGGCGGTTGTTCGCTGCCGGGGCGGGCTCCGCGGTGAGCAGCGGCAGTGGGTGGACGCGGTGGCGGGTTTCGTTCTCCAGCACGGTCGCCTTGTCCACAAAGGCCCTCCGGTCGTGGTTGAGCAGGTACCGGCCGATGGCGCCGTGCTCCGGTGCGACCAGTGGGGCAACGGAAGACGCTGTGCCGTAGAGAGTTTCGTCGTTGTGCTGTGGTGGCGCGGCACGGCCCGCCCACACGACCCGGGCGGGCGTTCCGAGTAGTCGCTCGATCCCCTGGACGAGATGGTGGCCGATCCCGGCGTGTTCCATGAGTTTCGTGCCCGGCTCGACGTAGCCGAGCAGACGGTGGTCGTTTGTGAGGAGCACTGCTCGATAGAACTGCCGCACGTGGCCGCATTCCTTTCAGTGGTAGTCGATTTCGTTGCATGCTCACACGTGATTGCGGTGTGGCGATTACAGCGGAGTTACCACCGTGGTGCGGGCCGGGTCAGTTGCGGGTGTCATCCCGTGCGCATACGGCCGCGCGGCCGTCGGCGCTGTTGCCGGTTAGTTCGGCCGCGCGGATGAATACCACGCTCGCCTCCGCGTGCCGGCCGAGTTGGGCGAGCATATCGCCGCGAACGGCATGGCGGAGGTGGTAGGTGTCGAGGGTTCGAACAGTGCGTCGTCCGGCTCCGGCGCGGTAATCGGGTCCACGTGAATGAGCATCATGTATCGCATCTCGGCATCCTTGGTTGGTTGTCGTCAGGATCGTCCGACCCTCACACCACTGCATCGAACGACCACCGACCGAATCGACATGCTGCGCGAAAGTTTTCCGAAGATTTCGTGCCACCGCAGCCGAGTTGCCGAAAACGCCAGGTCACCGGCTCGGTTCAGTCCGTGCTGTGGACCGGCCATCGACCGCGTGGAAGCGCCGCTGCGCCAACGGCATTGGCCGGATGTCAGGCTCACCCAAGCGCCGCTGTGGGTTCCGGTCGACCTGCGCGACGGCAACCAGGCGCTGGCCGAGCCGATGGACCCGGCGCGCAAGCGGCGCTTCTTCGAGCTCATGATCGCCATGGGCTACAAGGAGATCGAGGTCGGATATCCGTCCGCGTCGCAGACCGACTTCGACTTCGTGCGCCTCATCGCCGACACCGATCTCGCACCCGAGGACGTCGCGATCGTCGTCTTCACCCCTGCGCGGCGCGACCTCATCGAGCGCACCGTCGAATCGGTCCGCGGCATCCGCAACGACGTGGTGATCCACATGTATACCGCGACCGCCCCACCTGGCGCGACACCGTGCTCGGCAAGGAACATGACGCGCTGCGAGAGCTGATCCTCGCCGGCGGCCGCGACGTGCTGGCATACACGGACGACCTGCCGAACGTGCGCTTCGAGTTCTCGCCCGAGGTGTTCAACTGACCGAGCCCGACTTCGTGCTCGATCTGTGTGACCGCATGACCACACTGTGGGACGCCACCGCACAGCGGCCGGTGATCCTGAACCTGCCTGCAACGGTCGAGGTCGCGACCCTGAACGTGTACGCAGACCAGATCGAGTACATGCACCGCAATCTGGCCCGCCGCGACAGCGTCATTCTGTCGGTGCACCCGCACAACGACCGCGGTACCGGTATCGCCTGTGCCGAGTTGGCGGTGCTCGCGGGCGCGCAGCGGGCGAGGGCTGCGTCCCCGGCAACGGCGAACGCACCGGCAACGTCGAGATCGACCCAGCCGACATCGGCCGCACTTACGACGCGGTGATCCGGGTCAATTCACAGTCCGGCAAGGGCGGCATCGCCTACCTGCTGCACACCGAGTACGGGATCGACCTGCCGCGCCGCCTGCAGATCGATTTCGCCAAGTACGTGCAGGCCCGCGCCGCCGACACGGGCGTGGAGATCACCGCGGCGCTGGAGGAAGCAGGTTATCCGATCGAAGTGCTCGGCCTGACCCAGCAGTCGATCGGGTCGGGCAATGACAGCGTCGCTCTCATGTATGTGGAGTATCGCGGCGACACTCGGAACGGATGGGCCTGCGGGCGAAGCGATTCCGTGCTCGCAGCGTCGTTGTCGGCAGTGGTGCGCGCGGCGGGTGACGCGGCGCGGCGTTGATCAGGTGGTGGTGCGCGTCGGGCCGTGTGGCGCCGCGCTGCCGTCCGGCCGGTGGATCGCATGCGTCGAGTGGTCGGCCCGTGTGATCCGCCGCGCCAGGCGCCACCTGGGTTGCCCAGGTGGCGCGTGAGTGAGCGGGCACCCGGCCCGATCGTCAGGCGCCGGTGACGCCGTCGATCCGCTCGCGCAACAGATCCGCGTGTCCGTTGTGCCGGGCGTACTCCTCGATCATGTGCACGTACACCCAGCGCAGGTTGTAGTCGGCATCCCGCCAGCGGTGGCGGAAGGATGGTCCAGCGGCACGCCGGCGTCGGCGATCTCGTTGCGGAAGGCGGCGAACATCGCCTCCGGATCGGCGTCGTCTACGTCGCCGAAGTCGCCGTCCGGGTTGTCCTCGGAGCAGTAGACGTAGTCCAGTTCCTGGCCCGCAGCGGCTCGGCGGAACCACCCGCGTTCGACCTCGGTCATGTGTCGTCCGAGGCCGAGCAGCGACATGGTCGAGGGCTCGACGGCCTGCTTGCGCAGTTGGTCGCCGTCCAGCCCGGCGCACTTGCACAGCAGTGTGTCGCGGTGGTGATCGAGCCATGCCTGCAGCTTCTGGAGCACGCGAATTCGGGCGGTGGAGAGGCTCCGCCCCCGGTAGCTACACCATCCGCTCGGGGACGGCGGCGATCAGGCCGCCATCGATCAGGAGGTCCTGTCCGTTGATGTAGGACGCTTCGCGGGAAGCTAGAAAGGCGACCGCGTCAGCGACGTCCTCGGCGGTGCCGAGCCGACCGGCGGCCACCGCGGCGACGGCCGCGGTTTGTGCTTCGGCGGAGACGTTGTCGCGGTATGACGGGGTTTCGATGTAGCCCGGGCTCACAGAGTTGACTCGAATTCCCTTGGGCGCCAGCTCGGCCGCGAGAGTCTGCGCCAGATTGTGCACGGCTGCTTTGGTCGCCGAGTAGAGGGAGGCGCCGGGCAGGCCGCGGTGCAGCGTCCAGGACGCGTTGATCACGATCGCCGCGTGGTCGGTCAGCAGGGGGAGGGTCTTTTGGATGGTGAAGAAGACGCCTTTGAAGTTGATGTCGACGACGCGGTCGAATTCGGTTTCGGTGATGTCGGTGGTCGGTTGGAATGCGGCGATGCCGGCGTCATCTGGCAGCGACCATCCGGCAGAGAACTCTTGCTGTCGTTACGTCGCGAGGATCTCGACGCCCGTTTCCCCGGTCTGCTGGATTCTCTGCTCGACGCGGCTCGACGCGGCACCGCGGCGGACTGAACCGGCCGAGGAGGCTTCAGCGATCCCGATCCGGCGGTCGCCCGTCGGCGGGTCCGGGCAGGCGTCGTCGACACGCGATCGGTGCCGAAGTGCTGAGATTCCGGTTCGGTGAGGCGCAGTATGGTCCTGTGGAGTTGACAGCCGTGCAAATCGACAAACCGGACGATCTCAACGTCATCATCGGGCAGGCCCACTTCATCAAGACCGTCGAGGACCTGCACGAGGCGCTGGTCGGGGTCGGTCCTCACCTGCGGTTCGGACTCGCATTCTGTGAAGCATCCGGGCCGTGCCTGGTCCGCCGCTCCGGCAACGACGACGATCTGGTCGAGCTCGCAACGAAAAACGCAGTCGCGGTAGGCGCGGGACACTCGTTCATCGTCTTCCTCCGCGAGGGATATCCGGTCAATGTGCTCAATGCGGTCAAGCACGTTCCGGAAGTCTGCGGAATCTTCTGTGCCACAGCCAATCCCGTAGAAGTATTGATTGCCGAAACCGAGCTCGGTAGGGGGATCGTCGGCGTGGTCGACGGGACCGCGCCGCTGGGCGTAGAAAATGCCGACGACCAGGCAGACCGTAGACAGCTACTGCGCCAGATCGGTTACAAGTTGTAGACGTTCGCACGACGCCCTCGACCGGTGCCCCGTCGACCGAGGCTACGCCCGCGAGTGGAAGTGGGCCACTTGGTGAACGCCGCCGCCATAAGACGGCGGTGCTGGCCGTCTGAGTGCTCCCGTCAGTGACGATAGGCACCTGACACCCGGCGCCTTACCCTTACTCTGTGGGTGAACAGGGGACTCCGTGGACGAATCCGTCCAAAGATCGGTCCACCGAGCAGTTTCGCGGCGCGCAGCAGACCCGTGATCCGGCACCGTTACTCACCGCCACCGAGAACTCGCTGTCGAGCCACAGCAGCAGCGCCCCGCCGACGAACACGCCCGAGATCGAAATGCCCAGTCCGCCAAGGCCTACCCAACCCCGAATCGGCATGCTTGTCGGAATCAGTGTCGCGCTGATCCTTCTCGTGCTGGCAGGCACTCGCCTGTTCGCGAACGAGTCCACCGTTTCGATATCGACAAGCCGGCCCGCCAGGTCCGCCAGTCCCGTGGCATCCGCCCCGGCGGTGGTACATGGAACGACGGCCGTCGGCAGGGTCACCGCGAACGATGGCAAGACGCTGAAGATCGAGGGCATCGGGGGTGCCACGACCACCGTGCACACCACTGCCAAGACAAACGTCCTTGTGTTTTTCGGTACCCGGGTGTCCGAGGTGGCGTTAGGAGCCAGGATCTTCGTCCTTGGCGGCAGACAGGGCGACGGGTCCATCATCGCTAGCTTCATAGTAGGAGGCTGACCTACCGGGCAGCTGAGCGGGCCTTCGCCCTTCGTGGATGTCAGCCACAGCGGCCTTGCCGCACCAGGTGCGGCAGCCGCGGACCGATCAGGATCTGCGCCGCTCGCCGCCGGCGCGGCCGATGCACAGCGCGAGCTTCCCACGGGAGGTGAGCTCGGATCGACCTCTCACCCGCTGTCCAACTCCTAAACTGGGAGAATGGTGCAGCCAACCCCCTGGCAAGCGAGCAAAACTCCAGATCCAGAGCCCGGCCCGCCCAGTCGCGCAAAAGACGGCTCCTGGCGCCGTCAGTTCGACGACGAGATCGTCCTGAAGGTTCTGGCCTCGCTCCGCGGGTACTGGGGCTACCTGTTCGCCGCGGCCGGGAGCATCGTCACGTTTGCCCTGCTGTTCGAGCCGTGGCTCACCGGTAACGGGCCCGACGGCGGGATCAAGGCGACTCCCTTTGGGAAGCTTCAGATATCCACCTCCCTCGTGGCTCTTTGGTCGGGGGCGCCACCGCCTGGCGCGCAGATCAACGGCATGTGGGCGGTCCTTGCCAGCGCCGCCATCACCATCACCGTCTTCGCGGTAGTAATCAATCTCCGAGCACGCAGTGCGGCACTGTCTTATGTGGCTGTGGGTTCCTCGGTCGCCATGGCGATGTTTGTCGTCTTTGCCGTGGTCCACCTGAACGGTAAAGCTGAAGCAGTGCGGGGCATAGTCGGGTCCGGAGGTCAGCGGGATCTGGGCACCCAGGTCGGGCAGCTGATCCGCTGGGCCTCCGGTAACGGCACTTACCCGGTACCGGGACTCCGGAAGGTTTCCTACGTCACCGCCAGTCTCACTTCTGTCGCGTGGTTCGCTGTGGCGATATCTGTCGTTTCAGCTATGGCTGCTCTTGGCCAGTGGGTGCACGGGCGTACGGCCGGATCTGGGACCATCCGGTTACCGCGGAGCTTCCCGATCGTCTTTTCGGGGCAACCGGACGAGACCCAACCGGCTCGCCGGAAGGGCAGCAAGGGCAAGCGTTCCAACGCGGGCAACGCTGCCAACCGGCCCAAGAAAAAGAAAAAGCGAAAGCCGCCCTCGGACGATTCAGACAGTTGACGATTCAGGCAGTTGAGCCGGGTGTGCTGAATCGCGCCGCTGGAGCGCCGGTGAGGTGTCCTTCCGGCAGCGTACGGCCGTGCAGCAGGCGTATCAGATCCTGGGCGGAGCCCGATAGCGCCGTGCCGAGCCGTCGCTGAAATCCAGGTCGTCGGCGTGCCGGAGGTCGGCGAGATTCGTGCGCTCCGCCGTCTCCACTCTTCGCACCTCGATATCGGTCATTCGTGCATCCCTACCCAGAGCTGATCCAATTGCCGCACAATTGCGGCAGCCGAGGACTGATCAGGATTTGCGCCTGTGCCGAGCACAGCACAGGCTTCCCCCTGGAGGTGAGCTCGGCCCGAGCTCTGACCCGCCGTCCAACTCTTAAACTGAGGTAATGGTTCAGTCGACTCCCTGGCAAGCGAGCAAAACTCCAGACCGAGAAGCCGGCTCGCCCAGTCGCGCAGAAGACGGTTCCCGGCGCCGTCAGTTCAACGACGAGATCGTCCTGAAGGTTTTGGACTCGCTCCGTGGGTACTGGGGCTACCTGTTCGCCGCGGCCGGGAGCATCCTCACGTTTGCCCTGCTGTTTCAGCCGTGGCTCGACGCCAAAGCGGCCGACGGCGGGATCAAGGCGAACCCCTTTGGGAAGCTTCAGATATCCAGTTCCCTCGTGGCTCTCTGGTCGGGATCGCCACCGCCTCCCGCGCATATCAATGGCATGTGGGCAGTCCTTGCCGCCGTCGCCAGCGCTGTCACCGTCTTCGCGGTAGTAATCAATCTCCGCGCACGCAGTGCGGCACTGTCTTATGTGGCTGTGGGTTCCTCGGTCGCCATGGCGATTTTCGTCGTCCTTGCCGTGGTCAACCTGAACGGTCAAGCGTCCGCCGTGCGGGGCATGCTCAGTGCCGGAAGCCAGCGGGATCTGGGCACCCAGGTCGGGCAGCTGATTCGCTGGGCCTCCGGGAACGGCAGAATATTGGTTCCTGGGGCCCAACGGTATTCCTACGTCACCGCCGGTCTCACTTCTGTCGCGTGGTTCACTGTCGCGATAGCTGTCGTTTCAGCCGTGGCTGCTCTGGGTCAGTGGGTGCGCGGGCGTACGGCCGGATCTGGGGCCATCCGGTTACCGCGGAGCTTCCCGATCGTCTTTTCGGGGCAACCGGACGAGACCCAACCGGCTCGCCGGAAGGGCAGCAAGGGCAAGCGTTCCAACGCAAGCAACTCTGCCGACCGACCCGAGAAAAAGAAGAAGCGAAAGCCGTCCTCGGACGATTCAGGCAGTTGAGCCGGGCGTGCTGAATCGCGCCGCTGGAGCGCCGGTGAGGTGTCCTTCCGGCAGCGTACGGCCGCACAGCACGAGTAGCAGATCCTGAGCGGAGCCCGACAGCACCGTGCCGGAGCCGTAGCTGAAATCCAGGTCGTCGGCGCGCAGTTCGATGCCCTTCAGGTCGACGCCGAAGAATGCGACACTCTTGCGATTCAGCGCGTCGAGAACCAGACGCAGCCGATCCTCCGGCACTCGGCGGTCTAGTCCCAGTGCCACGGTGATGTCCAAGCCATGGATGACGTCATGGCTCAACGCGCCGGTGAATGCGCCACCCGGCGGCTTCCACGGGTGATCGACGTTGTCCCACAGCGACTTCAGCAAATCCTCGGCGTTCAGGTCCGCGGCGTCGTCGCGTGCGCGGCGATCGGCCATCCGATCGAAACTGCCCATCGCCCTGATCATCTCCAGCACGAAGCGCGAACTCGACAGGCGAAACGGCATGGTGATGTGTGCGACCACTTCACGCACCCGCCAGCCCGCACAGAGCGTCGGCGCATCCCAGCTCGCGGCATCGAGCCCGGCCAGGAGGTCTGCGAGATCGGTGCGTTCCGCCGTCACCGCTTTTCGCACCTCGGCATCGCTCATTCGTTCATCTCT
The DNA here is from genome assembly GCF_035920445.1 of Nocardia sp. NBC_01730. NCBI lineage: Bacteria > Bacillati > Actinomycetota > Actinomycetes > Mycobacteriales > Nocardiaceae > Nocardia > Nocardia sp. NBC_01730. Next base: position 254,156 of record NZ_CP109162.1, read on the forward strand.
CCTTACCCAGGGGTGATCCAACCCCTCCTGGACTCGGTACGCCACCCGGCACCGAAATTCATCGGTGGACGATCCGTGGGGGCTTTCACGTGAGCGGGCACGACGCTGCGGAACCGGCGAACTGCCACCTGCGTGGACGAGTGCCCGACCAGGTCGCTGCGCCGTCGAAACCGAACGGACAGTCAGCCGTAGAGCGCCTGGCGTGCCTGCCGGTACTGCGCTCGGATTTGCCGACCCACCGTGGCATCGGGCGGTGTGGGGATTTCCGCGACCGTGTGCGCGGGCCAGCCGGGAGGCTGCGGCGCACCGCTGAGCGCCCAGGCGGCCTGCCGGGCGGCGCCGAGCGCGACGTACTCATTCGGTTCCGGTACCGTCACGGCGACGCCGAAGATCTGGGCGGCGACCTCGGCGACCAGGGATGAGCGGGCGGCGCCGCCGATGAGTAGGACGTGTCGCGTTGCCACCCCGATGCCGGTGAGATGGTCGAGCGCGTCGGCCAGGTTGCACAGCATACCCTCGAAGGCGGCGCGTGCGATGGTCGCGGGACGCATGGCTCCCGGGCGCAGCCCGTGCAGGCTGCCCGCCGTGTGCGGAAGGTTGGGGGTGCGTTCACCGGACAGATAGGGGAGCAGCACGACGCCGTCGGAACCTGGAACAGATTGTGCAGCAATCGATTCCAACGAGTTCAAGTCCACGCCGAGCAGGTCGGCGGTGGAGGTGAGGACGCGGGCGGCGTTGAGCGTGCAGACCAGCGGCAGGAAAGCGCCGGTCGCGTCCGCGAATCCGGCCACCGCGCCGCTCGGGTCTGCACCGGCACCCGTAGCGCGGGCGAAGACCGTACCGCTGGTGCCGAGGGAGACCACCACGTCGCCCTCCGTGACGCCGAGACCCAACGCGGCCCCGGCGTTGTCGCCCGTTCCTGCGGCGACCAGCATGCCCGACGGTGTCCGCCCCGCTGGTTGGGCCGGGCCGAGAACGTGGGGGAGCTCGGGCGTCCGTCCGCGAAAGCCCATGGCGAGCAAGTCTTCGCGGTAGTCGCCGGTGGCGGGTGACCAGTAGCCGGTGCCCGAGGCGTCGCCGCGGTCGGTGGTCGGTGGGGGCATGCGTCCCGGCTCGCCGCCGCGCAGCCGCCAGGTCAAGTAGTCGTGCGGCAGCAGGACGTGCGCGGTGCGGTCGGCCTGCTCCGGTTCGTGGTCGGCCATCCAGCGCAGTTTGGCGATCGTCAGCGCGGCCACCGGCACGCTGCCGACCGCGTCGACCCACGCCTGCGGACCGCCCAGCTCGACGATCAGGTCCTCGGCCGCTTCGGCAGAGCGAGTGTCGTTCCACAGCAAGGCATCCCGCACCGGAGCGCCCTCGGCGTCCAGGGCAACCAAACCGTGCTGCTGCCCTGCGACGGCGATCGCGTCGACGTCGTCGAGCAACCCGGTGCTCGCCGTGCGAAATGCGTCCCACCAGGCATTCGGGTCGACTTCCGTACCACCCGGATGCGCTGCCTGTCCTCGGCGCACGATCGCGCCACTGTCGGCGTCACAGACGACGACTTTGCAGGATTGGGTGGAACTGTCCACCCCCGCGACCGTCGTCATGCGGCCCATCCCAGGTCGCCGATCGGCCCGCAGTGCTCGCCGGGGTCGTGTCGTCCGATCGAGCAGCGCCGGCAGGCGTCGCAGTACCGCGCGAAATCGACCGCAACCCGCGTGCCTTCCGGGAGGCTGTCTGCCTCCGATGCGATGAGCGTGCCCGTGGAACCGTGAGCGGGCGCGATCGAATACGGCGTCAGCGCGAGTTCGCCGTCGACCTGCCGGTGCGGGCCGCGGATGCCGACAGCGTCGACCCGGACCAGCACCTCGCCGAGCTTCGGGATCGGGCCGGGTAGCTCCTGCACCGATAACCGACCAGACGCCTCGCCCACCGCACGCATTCCACCACCTTGCACCTGAAGTGCCTCTGCCCGGCGCATTTCGGGTAGTCGGGCGCGGCATCGGGCAGACTGGCCCGGTGAGCACCCATCCGCATCAGCCCGCAGACGTGCGCATCCGTGCGGGAGACGGGCCCCCGCTGCCGGAACTTACCCAGGCCGAGCTCGGCGACCTGCTCGAAGAACCGCCCGATCCGGACCGCCCGATTCTGGAACTCAGCCGCGCCGACCTGCACGATATCCGGGCCCGTCTGCTGCCCGACGGCGTCTACGAGCTGGAGCATCGGGCCGGGTCGGCGAACGAGTCCTTCCAGCTGTACACCTCCGACGCGGTACTGGTGCGGGACGTGCTGCGGGCGTGGCTCTCCGACGATCCGTGGTGGCATGACGCAGTCGCTTGGTACCGGGTCGATCCGGCGATCGCGGAACTACAGGCCGTGCAGGAAGAACTCGCGGAACTGCTGGACGGTCTGACAATGATGGACGACCTGACCGCGAGCATGGACGCGGCACTGGCGCGCGCCGACGAACTGATGGCGATGGACTTTCCTGGGCCGAATCCAGCAGATTCACCGGATCAGGACTGATACCACCACGCCGTGGTCGCGATGTCGGCGTCCGTGAGCGGAAGATAGGTTTCCGCGTCCTGCCATCCGAGCGCCTGAACTGTGACGCGCAGATCGCTGTCGAAACAGATCGGATCGCGCACATGCCAGCGATACATCCCGAATTGCTGGTCCGGTCGATAGATTTCCTCCGGCGGCAGCACTTGGTGCAGACCGAGATATGGCGTGGAATATGTCCGATATGTCCCGTCGAGATCAAAATTCCACGCGCCGCCGAAGTAATCTTCGGTACCGGTGCCGCAAATGGTCGGGTGTGCGTCGTCGCCGTCGAGATAGAACTTGACTTCGCCCTCGCCCCACCACCCCGGCGCGCCCGGGCGAATAGCCAGATAGGTGCCGACGTAGCGGCCGGGGCCCGACACCGTGTCGAGGATCGTGTGCACCGCCGGAATACCCAACCGCGTGGTGCGCGACCAGCTTGTATGCAGGTATCCCGCGGCGTCTGGCACCTCCTCTTCGGTGTAGGTGGCCTGGTAGTACACCGGAACCGTCTGCCCGCAGCGGTTTTCGAGCGTGATCCGAGCCCGGTGCCGAAACGGCATGGGCCAGTAGCTGTTCAGTCCGCCCGCTGGGGCGACAACCACCATCTCAGAACTCAGCAGCGCCAACTCGCCCCACCCGTTGCAGAAGAAATCGCCGAGTGGCAGGTCGATCGCGGGCCGCGTCTCGTCGTCCCAGTACATTCGCAGGGTCAGTGCGCGCAGCGCGGTGCGCTCCGTCGTCAGCCAAAAGTGCCGGAACACCCCGGGGCCGGAAACGTCTGCCAGCGTGGCGGTTTCGCCGTCGGTGAGCGCGATCGAGGGCGACACCTTCCAGCCGACGCCCAGCAGCCGGGCCGCGTACGCGCCGGTGCCGTCGCCCGCCCGCGCGCCCGCGCCGGGAGCGCCGGTGGGGTTCTCGGCACTGATGGATCGCGTCCGCGCGCCGTCCAGCCGCCACAGGTCCCCGACCGACGCAGTCATAGTCCGGGCCATCCATACCGACTCGGTATCGGCGCCGGTCCGGCCATGCGCGCGGCGGGAACGGCGGATGACGCGGTCGCCGTGGCGAGCTGTTGGGCTTCGGACTGCCTGGCGACTTCCCGCCGAATCTGGTCCATGTCGAGCCACAGGATCTGCTGGACCAGGTCTTCCAGCGCGTCGCCTGCCAAAGCGCCCGCCTCCGAATACACCAGCAGGCCCTCCCGGAACGCCATCAGCGTCGGGAACTGAGTGACCCGTGCATTGGTTTTCAACGTGACTTCGGCTTCGGTGTCCACCTTGCCGTGCACGATCTCCGGGTGACGGTCCGACGACGCCTCGTACACCGGGGCGAAATACTGACATGGTCCACACCATCCCGCCCACCAATCCACGAGCACGATGGGGTTGGACGCGATGACGGTGTCGAAGGTGTGCTGGGTCAGGTCGATTGTGGGCATGGCGTCCTCATAAGTTGTCCTACAAACCAACCCCGCATCCTCGCATGAACAGCCGGAATCAGAAAGCCGCGCCCGCGCGATGGTGTTCGGATGCCAGGAAATGCGCGATATCGGTCGTGCGTTCGTACAGTTCGCGGTAGTGCCGATAGTACGGTTCGTATTTCGCGGTGCGCTCGGGATAGGGCTCGACCGTGTCGATAATGGGATTCCACGCGGACGTGTCGACACCGGCGGCTTCGGCAGCGAGCAAAGCGTCGCCGAGGCAGGCGCCGACGGTGTCGGCTGGAAGCTGCTGCGGCAGGCCGGTGACGTCGGAGACGATCCGGGTCCACAGCCCGCCCTTGGTGCCGCCCCCGACCGCGACCAGCCGCCTGGCCTGCCCACCTGCCTCGGCCATCGCCGCCATGTTGTGCCGCACCCCGTAGGCGATGCCCTCCAGCACCGCGCGATAGAGCTCGGCGCGGCCGTGCTCGAGGGTCAGACCGGCGATAATGCCCCTGGCGTCCGCATCGAACAGGGGAGTGCGCTCACCCGCGAAGTACGGCAGCATGAGCAGTCCCCTGCTGCCCGCGGGGACATCGGCCGCCGCGGCGATCAGATCGGCGAACTCGCCGCCGACGAGCTTGCGTAGCCAGTCGGTGACCGCGCCCGAGGTCGCCATGCCCGCGGCGAGCGTGTAGGTGCCCGGCCAGGTGCCGCAGGTGCCCCAGAGTCCGGGATGTGGACGCGGATCCGTGAGCACCTGCACCAGGAACAGGGTGGTGCCGTACATGATCATGGCGTCGCCCGGCGCGCGAACGCCGACACTGGCGGCCTCCGCCCAGGCATCGATGGTGCCGGTGGTGACCGGCAGCCCCGCAGGAAGGCCCGTGACGGCCGCCGCGTCGGCGGTCACGTGACCGACGATCTCGGTCGGCCAGGTCAGATCCGGCAGGGTCCATCCCGGCACCACCCGTTCGGCCCAGTCCGTGGCCCACGCGCGCTCGCGCAGGTCGTAGAGGGGCACGCACTGGCTGGCGGACTGGTGGTCCAGCACGTATCGGCCGGTGAGCCGGTGCACCAGGAAGGAACTCGCCATCAGCAGCATCGCGGTACGCTCCGCGACCTCAGGCTCGTGCTTGACCAGCCATCGCGCCTTCGGACCGACGGCCTGGCTGGTAAGTGGCGACCCGGCGCGCTCTAGCACCGCCTGCGCGCCGAATTCGTCGTTCAGCTCGGCGATTTCGGCGCGGGCTCTGGTATCGACACCGTAGAGGATGGCCGGGCGCAGCGGCCGGCCCTCGGCGTCCGCGGGCAGCAAGCACGGGCCGATCCCCGACACCGCGAGTCCGTCGAGGTGCGCGCTGTCAGCCGCACACACCAGGTCGCGGGCAAGCGCGACGAAGTCGTCCCACCACACCGCCTCCGCATCGTGTTCCACCCACCCGGGGCGCGGCATGGAAATGCCGTGCGTCCGTTCGGCTTTGGCGAGGATCGTGCCGTCCTCGGTGGTGAGCACGCCCTTGGAGCTGGCGGTTCCGATGTCGATGCCGAGAAATATCGTCACCGCGCGAACTCGTCCAGCGTGACGTGGAGCAGTTCGCATGCCGCGCGCACAGTGGCCCGATGATCGCCGGGAACCGCGTGGATGTGGTTGGCGCCGAAGCGGGACAGGAAATCCTCGGCTCGCGCGTCCAGCCGGGCGAAGGCGTGCGGCCACTCCCAGGTGGATTGTTTCATCAGCGCTTCGTTGGTTTGCTGGTCGTAGTCCTCGAATTCGCCGAGCATCAGCTGCATCCGGTAGTCGCCGTCGATGCGGGTGAGCCGCGCGAGGGTCATCTGTCCCGGCGCGGCCAGGTGATGCACCGAGGCGCCGCCCGCCGGGAAGAAGAACACCTCGGGATACAGGTGCACCTTCGCCAGGTTTTCCGCGGGGTCGGCGCTGCGCGCGGCGAACCAGGTGGCGTGCTGACCGGAGTTGCACAGATCCCAGATGTCCCGGTCGGCGTGATAGTGCCGCACGTCGGCGAACAGCACCGGAGTGCCCGCGATCTGCTTGAGCAACTGCATGGTGAGCGCACCGTCCATGTCCGCTTCGGTGGCGCAGACATGCGGCTGTTTCGGACCGTTCCAGTCGTAGGGATCGTTGAGAAACGCTTCGGTGACGTCCATCGTGGCGAAGTACTGGGTGAGCTCGGGCTGCCCCTTGATGCCGGAGAAGTCCAGGCGCCACTCGGCGATCAGTTCGCGCACCGCGAGGTACGAACGGATCTGCCGTTCCAGCAGCTCCGGGGTGAGCTTCGCGCCGTCGTAGTGCACCCCCGCGGTGTGCCGCTCCAACCACTCGCGCGCGGCCTTCGCCTCCGCACCGTCGGCCAGCTCGGCGCGGCGCACGATCTCCCACTGGTCGATCTCCTCGACGTCGATGCCGAAGAGCCGCTGCCACTGATCGGTATTGGCGACCGCGGTGTTCATGCCCATCGGCCGTCCACCGAAGCGACCGAAGGTGGAACCGCGCAAACCGGACACGACCGCGGCGGCGCGCGCTCGCACGCCGATCGCCTCGATCAGCGCGGGATCGGACGGATCGCCCCACAGCCTGCTGTGCCCGCGGCCGATCTGGTCCAGCGCACCACCGGCGGCGAGCATGCCGACCATACCGGGCTGCACCGGGTCGATATTCGACAGCAACAGCAGCGGCCCAGGGGTCGCGCCCGCCGCGAGCATGGTGAAGTGCGGAAACGCCCAGACCGCGTAGTGCAGGACGGTCAGATCAACCCCTGCCGCGGCGACCGTGCGCGCCACTGAACTCGCCAACGCGTTGTCGCTGATCGGTTCCGTGCCGCGGACCACATCGTGTCCGGCCGCGGTCAGCGCGTCCACCAGCCGATCCTCGGTGGTTGCGATGAAATCGGCGATGCCCGCATGCACATAGTCGCGGCCATCGGAAATGCTGATAACGCCGATACGGGCCATGCCGGTCCCTCCCGTAGGTGGGTGGTCGGAGAGTTCGACTCACTCAACAGATACCAGCCGGGCCGGGTCCGTTGGCGTGATTCGCGAAATCGAACCCGGTCCGGTGCACCGGACCGCTTACCGCGGAACCGCTTTGACGACGCGCGACTGCGGGAAGGTGAGCGGCGCCAGGTGCACGCCGCTCTGACCCCAGCCCGCACTGGTGATCCACCAGCGGCCGTCGTCGTGCACTACCTCGGCGGCGTGCGACGCGATATGGCCGACCTTGTCGCCTATGTGGAAGCGGAACGGGCTGTCGCTACGGAACACGTCGGTGCCGATGTAGTGCGGGCGCGGGCCGATGAACAGGTACCACCAGCCGTCGTGCCGCACCACGAACGGGGATTCGGTGTTGCCCGCCTCGGTGCCCCGGGTCGGATCCGTGTAGGCGATATGCCGGTCGCCCCAGTGCACGAGGTCGGTGCTGGTGCGGTAGGCGACGACGTGATGTCCCCCGGTCGGGGTGCTGGTCGCGCAGTAGTACATCACCCACTGGTCGCCCACACGCGCCACCATCGGGTCGCGGGCGTCGTAGCCGTCTCGGAACAGTGGGCCGGCCTGTTGTCTCGTCCAATGGAACAGGTCGGTGGAGGTGGCCAGGTTCAGCGCCGCGCCGGTGCGATCGGCGCCGCCTGCCGCGTAGAACATGTAGTACCGACGGTGCGCGCCGACCACGTACGGCGCCCACAGAAATGTCTCCCCGTATTCCCGGTCGACGCGTAACGCGGGCGCGTGCTTGCGCCATGGCCCGCCCAACCGCGCGGCGGTGGCGTGGGCGAATTCGGTCTCGTCGAACGGGTCCGCGGGCTCGGGGTGGGTGATCCCGAAAATGTGCCATCGCCCGTCGTCGTCGCGCACGAGTGTGTGGTCGTTGATGTACCACGATTGCGGCTCACCGAAGCTCGGGTCGTAGATCCTCGCGAACGCGCCTGCCTGAACCGCCCCGCGCGTCGCCATACGTTCATGATGCCGCCGCGACCGCCCCGACGGTACCGTCGCGTGGATTTCGGTGTGGCCGGGTAAGCCCGGCCGATGATGCGCCAAGCGTCTCCGCACCTCCGCCGACGCGCTGGAGTGAACCGTCCTCCGCATAGCCCACCTGAATTCCGGACTTCGAGGTCACCGAACTTCCGGAGATGAAGGACCTGGTCAGCGCACTCGGCACGAAACTGCCTCGCGCGGTCCGCAATCCACGCTGAACCGACAACCAGGCGATATTCACCTGACCCATGCCGGGCGCGGCGCTACCGTGTCTCCGCATGACGCTATCGATGGAAGACCGGCTCGAGATCAACGACCTCATCGCCAGGCACGGTCACCTGGTGGACGCGGGAGAGCTCGATCGGATGGCGGAACTGTTCACCTCCGAGATCGTCTACGACCTCACCGCTCTGGGCTTCGGCGAGCTGCACGGGATCGTGGCCCTCCGCGACGCCGCGGTCGCGCTCGGCGACGCCAACCCGGTCGGGCATCACGTCACCAATGTCATTGTCGCCGAGACCGAGGCGGGGGTGGTTCGGGTGCTGTCCAAGGGAATCGGGATCAACGCCGACGGTAGTTGCGCGAGCGTGACCTACGAGGACGTGGTGGTGCGGGTATCGAGTGGCTGGCGCATCTCTTACCGCAAAGTCATTCCGCGGCGGGCGCCGCTGGGCGGCTGATCCCGGCCCGGTCCGCGCTTCCCGGTCCCGAGGACCGACTGGGCGTCGGGACTGGCAGGCGGCCGCTGTTGCCCTGGTGGTCTGACGGTGCAAGCGTCGGCGCCGTTGTATCGGGACCTCGCTGCTTCGGGCACGCTCGCGAACGACCGCAGTCACCCCGAAACGATCTTGTCGTGGCCTGCATCACATTCGGCTGATCGAGTTGCCGTCCGGGCCGATCGCAAGCCTCTGACCTGCGAAATATCGCGCTGCGCAGGCGATTTGACGTAGCGTTTTCCGCCGCGTAACTTTATCCAAGTCAGAGCGACACGGACACCGACCCGGGGCCGAGAAGCCCAGCGGAAACGCTGAGTGGAAGGACCGGGAAACGAGGTAGGACGAGGAGCGCCTGACGCTCACACTAGTTCGATCGGGACCCCGATTTTGTTCGGGTGAACGGGTTGAGCTAAGCTTGATAAGTTGCCTCACTGATCAATCGGTTTGAACGCCGGGCGATGGTGTGTGCGTGTGTTCTTTGAGAACTCAATAGTGTGTCGATGAATGTCAGTGCCAATATTTTATTGGTTCCGGCCTTTCATACCCCCCGGTTGGAAGGTTGGACATTTTAGTCAACATTTTGTTGGCGTTTTGTTTTGCTGGGTTTTCGGACTCTGGTTTAAATACTTTTGATTGCACCCTTTCGGGTGTGGTTGGAGTCTTCAACGGAGAGTTTGATCCTGGCTCAGGACGAACGCTGGCGGCGTGCTTAACACATGCAAGTCGAGCGGTAAGGCCCTTCGGGGTACACGAGCGGCGAACGGGTGAGTAACACGTGGGTGATCTGCCTCGTACTTCGGGATAAGCCTGGGAAACTGGGTCTAATACCGGATAGGACCTTTGGATGCATGTCCGAGGGTGGAAAGATTTATCGGTGCGAGATGGGCCCGCGGCCTATCAGCTTGTTGGTGGGGTAACGGCCCACCAAGGCGACGACGGGTAGCCGACCTGAGAGGGTGACCGGCCACACTGGGACTGAGACACGGCCCAGACTCCTACGGGAGGCAGCAGTGGGGAATATTGCACAATGGGCGAAAGCCTGATGCAGCGACGCCGCGTGAGGGATGACGGCCTTCGGGTTGTAAACCTCTTTCGACTCCGACGAAGCGAGAGTGACGGTAGGAGTAGAAGAAGCACCGGCCAACTACGTGCCAGCAGCCGCGGTAATACGTAGGGTGCGAGCGTTGTCCGGAATTACTGGGCGTAAAGAGCTTGTAGGCGGTTTGTCGCGTCGTCTGTGAAAACTCACAGCTCAACTGTGAGCTTGCAGGCGATACGGGCAGACTTGAGTACTTCAGGGGAGACTGGAATTCCTGGTGTAGCGGTGAAATGCGCAGATATCAGGAGGAACACCGGTGGCGAAGGCGGGTCTCTGGGAAGTAACTGACGCTGAGAAGCGAAAGCGTGGGTAGCGAACAGGATTAGATACCCTGGTAGTCCACGCCGTAAACGGTGGGTACTAGGTGTGGGTTTCCTTCCACGGGATCCGTGCCGTAGCTAACGCATTAAGTACCCCGCCTGGGGAGTACGGCCGCAAGGCTAAAACTCAAAGGAATTGACGGGGGCCCGCACAAGCGGCGGAGCATGTGGATTAATTCGATGCAACGCGAAGAACCTTACCTGGGTTTGACATACACCGGAAACCTGCAGAGATGTAGGCCCCCTTGTGGTCGGTGTACAGGTGGTGCATGGCTGTCGTCAGCTCGTGTCGTGAGATGTTGGGTTAAGTCCCGCAACGAGCGCAACCCTTATCTTATGTTGCCAGCGCGTAATGGCGGGGACTCGTGAGAGACTGCCGGGGTCAACTCGGAGGAAGGTGGGGACGACGTCAAGTCATCATGCCCCTTATGTCCAGGGCTTCACACATGCTACAATGGCCGGTACAGAGGGCTGCGATACCGCGAGGTGGAGCGAATCCCTTAAAGCCGGTCTCAGTTCGGATCGGGGTCTGCAACTCGACCCCGTGAAGTTGGAGTCGCTAGTAATCGCAGATCAGCAACGCTGCGGTGAATACGTTCCCGGGCCTTGTACACACCGCCCGTCACGTCATGAAAGTCGGTAACACCCGAAGCCGGTGGCCTAACCCCTTGTGGGAGGGAGCCGTCGAAGGTGGGATTGGCGATTGGGACGAAGTCGTAACAAGGTAGCCGTACCGGAAGGTGCGGCTGGATCACCTCCTTTCTAAGGAGCACTTCTGCATCGCACCCCGAAGAGTCGGGGATGGTAAACGTTGATGCCAGAGACCGTTGAGTCCCCATCTGTGGGACTGCGGACGCTCATGGGTGGAACGCTGACAGCTTTTATCGCATTCGATCAATCCTCGGTGGTTGGTCGCGGTGAATATATCGACACACTGTTGGGTCCTGAGAGAACACGCGAGTGTTTCCTCTTGGGCAAGATAACGACAAGGCTGGGTCTTCAGTCATACCGCGAGGGTTTTCGGATCCTCGGCTGGTGCTGAGTCAGGTTCGGTCTTGTGTGTTGTTTGAGAACTGCACAGTGGACGCGAGCATCTTTGTTAGTAAGTGTTTAAGAGCGTACGGTGGATGCCTTGGCACCAGGAGCCGATGAAGGACGTAGGAGGCTGCGATAAGCCTCGGGGAGCTGTCAACCGAGCTGAGATCCGAGGATTTCCGAATGGGGAAACCCAGCACGAGTGATGTCGTGTTACCCACACCTGAATATATAGGGTGTGTGGAGGGAACGCGGGGAAGTGAAACATCTCAGTACCCGCAGGAAGAGAAAACAATTGTGATTCCGTGAGTAGTGGCGAGCGAAAGCGGATGAGGCTAAACCATGCGGATGTGATACCCGGCAGGGGTTGTCCGTGTGGTGTTGTGGGGCTCACTTTCTTGTCACTGCCGTGGCAAGCAACAGTCAGAAAAGTTCGTGTTAGTCGAAGTGGTCTGGAACGGCCTGTCGTAGAGGGTGAGAGTCCCGTAGACGAAAACACGTGCTCTGTTGTAGTGGGTGCCCGAGTAGCAGCGGGCCCGTGAAATCTGCTGTGAATCTGCCGGGACCACCCGGTAAGCCTGAATACTCCCTGGTGACCGATAGCGGACTAGTACCGTGAGGGAAAGGTGAAAAGTACCCCGGGAGGGGAGTGAAATAGTACCTGAAACCGTGCGCTTACAATCCGTCAGAGCCTTCGCCTTCGGGTGTGGGGTGATGGCGTGCCTTTTGAAGAATGAGCCTGCGAGTTAGTGGCATGTGGCGAGGTTAACCCGTGTGGGGTAGCCGTAGCGAAAGCGAGTCCGAATAGGGCGTTCCAGTCGCGTGTTCTAGACCCGAAGCGGAGTGATCTACCCATGGCCAGGGTGAAGCGACGGTAAGACGTCGTGGAGGCCCGAACCCACTTAGGTTGAAAACTGAGGGGATGAGTTGTGGGTAGGGGTGAAAGGCCAATCAAACTCCGTGATAGCTGGTTCTCCCCGAAATGCATTTAGGTGCAGCGTCACGTGTTTCACGCCGGAGGTAGAGCTACTGGATGGTCTAGGGGGCCTACAAGCTTACCGAAATCAGCCAAACTCCGAATGCCGGTGTGTGAGAGCGTGGCAGTGAGACTGCGGGGGATAAGCTTCGTAGTCGAGAGGGAAACAGCCCAGATCGCCGGCTAAGGCCCCTAAGCGTGTACTAAGTGGAAAAGGATGTGGGGTCGCGAAGACAACCAGGAGGTTGGCTTAGAAGCAGCCACCCTTGAAAGAGTGCGTAATAGCTCACTGGTCAAGTGATCCTGCGCCGACAATGTAGCGGGGCTCAAGTACACCGCCGAAGCCGCGGCACTCGAACAATACATCCGCATCCGACTCCGGTCGGGTGTGCAGTGGTTCGGGTGGGTAGGGGAGCGTCCTGCATCCAGGGAAGCCACGGAGTGATCCAGTGGTGGAGGGTGTGGGAGTGAGAATGCAGGCATGAGTAGCGAAAGACGAGTGAGAAACTCGTCCGCCGAATGACCAAGGGTTCCTGGGCCAGGTTAATCCGCCCAGGGTGAGTCGGGACCTAAGGCGAGGCCGACAGGCGTAGTCGATGGACAACGGGTTGATATTCCCGTACCCGTGTATCCGCGCCCATGATGAATCAGTTGTGCTAAGTGTCCAAAACCTCCGAGAAGGCCTTCGGGTCTCGAGTGAGGGGCTGCACACGACCCCGGCTGGTAGTAGTCAAGCGATGGGGTGACGCAGGAAGGTAGCTGGGCCAGTCAGTGGTTGTACTGGTGTAAGCCTGTAGGGCGTTGTGTAGGCAAATCCGCACAACACGTGCCTGAGAGGTGATGCGTAGCCGATTGAGGTGAATTCAGTGATCCTATGCTGCCGAGAAAAGCCTCTAGTGAGTTGATACACGGCCCGTACCCCAAACCGACACAGGTGGTCAGGTAGAGAATACCGAGGCGATCGAGAGAACTGTGGTTAAGGAACTCGGCAAAATGCCCCCGTAACTTCGGGAGAAGGGGGACCACGTCTGGTGATGACCCTCGCGGTCTGAGCTGGGTGTGGTCGCAGAGACCAGAGAGAAGCGACTGTTTACTAAAAACACAGGTCCGTGCGAAGTCGTAAGACGATGTATACGGACTGACGCCTGCCCGGTGCCGGAAGGTTAAGAGGACCGGTTAGCGCCCTTCGGGGTGCGAAGCTGAGAATTTAAGCCCCGGTAAACGGCGGTGGTAACTATAACCATCCTAAGGTAGCGAAATTCCTTGTCGGGTAAGTTCCGACCTGCACGAATGGCGTAACGACTTCTCTGCTGTCTCAACCACAGACTCGGCGAAATTGCATTACGAGTAAAGATGCTCGTTACGCGCGGCAGGACGAAAAGACCCCGGGACCTTCACTATAGCTTGGTATTGGTGTTCGGTACGGTTTGTGTAGGATAGGTGGGAGACTATGAAGCGGGCACGCCAGTGTTCGTGGAGTCATCGTTGAAATACCACTCTGATCGTATTGGACTTCTAACCTCGGACCATGATCTGGTTCAGGGACAGTGCCTGGTGGGTAGTTTAACTGGGGCGGTTGCCTCCTAAAATGTAACGGAGGCGCCCAAAGGTTCCCTCAGCCTGGTTGGCAATCAGGTGTCGAGTGCAAGTGCACAAGGGAGCTTGACTGTGAGACAGACATGTCGAGCAGGGACGAAAGTCGGGACTAGTGATCCGGCACCGGCAAGTGGAAGCGGTGTCGCTCAACGGATAAAAGGTACCCCGGGGATAACAGGCTGATCTTCCCCAAGAGTCCATATCGACGGGATGGTTTGGCACCTCGATGTCGGCTCGTCGCATCCTGGGGCTGGAGTAGGTCCCAAGGGTTGGGCTGTTCGCCCATTAAAGCGGCACGCGAGCTGGGTTTAGAACGTCGTGAGACAGTTCGGTCTCTATCCGCCGCGCGCGTCAGAAACTTGAGGAAGGCTGTCCCTAGTACGAGAGGACCGGGACGGACGAACCTCTGGTGTGCCAGTTGTCCTGCCAAGGGCACTGCTGGTTAGCTACGTTCGGAAGGGATAACCGCTGAAAGCATCTAAGCGGGAAGCCTGTTCCAAGATGAGGTTTCTCACCACCACCGAGTGGTTAAGGCCCCCTACAGACCATGGGGTTGATAGGCCGGAACTGGAAGCACGGTAACGTGTGGAGGTGACCGGTACTAATAGGCCGAGGACTTACCAACAAAGAAGCTACGCGTCCACTGTGCAGTATCTGAAACAACACACGCCCGCACCGCAACCCCCCAACAACACCCCGGGAGTTGCGCCGCGTGAACAGTTTCACAGAGTTACGGCGGCCATAGCGGCAGGGAAACGCCCGGTCCCATTCCGAACCCGGAAGCTAAGCCTGCCAGCGCCGATGGTACTGCACCCGACAGGGTGTGGGAGAGTAGGACACCGCCGGAACATCCTTTCACGATAGGGGACCCACACCAGGGTCCCCTATCGGCGTTTATACACAAAATGGCCCTCGGCAAGAGCTGAGGGCCATTTCGTATTTTCTAACGGAATAACTGTCGCGACGAGGTCGCATTGACTCGGTTACCTGTAGAGCCGAGCTGGCGCACCGTCAGCCATTATGCCTGCCTGCTGCCAGTGCCGCGGTGAGGTCACGTGCGGCCGCGAGAACGGCCGAAATGAACTCGGCGCGTTCGCTTTTCGTCGTAGCGACGCGCAGCGGGCCGAGTTGGATTTCGTAAGCAGCGATGCCGGTCGCGTCGAAGACAGGCGCCGCGAGATAGCTGAGGGGCAGCGGGTCGTCGGAATCCAGCTCGGCCCGGGAGAATGGCCGCGAGGTGAGCGCGGCCAGCTGGCGTAGGGCGCGGGCGCGCAGGTGCGGTTGCAGCAGCTCGGAGCCGACCGCACCGAGCAGGTCGGCAAGTAGGTCGACCAGCCCCGCGTCATCGGCGCGTGGACGGAAGACGGCAACGCCGCGGTCGCGGACGAGCGTGAGCAGCGACCCGGTGATTCGCCGGTCCGCGCCCACGGCGGTGCCCAGCCAGGTGTTCTGCTCGCTCGCCGAACGCCAGGGCATGACGCTCGCGCCCGCTGGGAACTGCAACGGAATGCGATGCCCCACCGGAATGCCGGGGACGACACGGTCGACGCCGTGCCGAACATCGAGCACCGTGAGCCGATCGGGTTCGATCCGGCTGAACGTCGCCCCATACCCGGTGCGAGCGGCCAGGGCTGCGAGGATGTCGCCGACGCCGTGCGGAAGCGCGGCTCCGTGCAGCCCGGCCAGAGCGGGGCCGATGCCGTAGCCGCGGGCCGGGTCGCGGACAACCCAACCGGCCGCGTCCAACTCGACCAGGATCGCGGTCGCGGTCGCGCGGGCGATACCGAGCCGCTCGGCGATCCCTGCCACACTGATCGGCTCACCGGAGGTCACGAGCAGCGACACGATCTCGACGACGCGGCGCGTCGGTGGCGAGGCTGATCGGTCCGGCATCGCGGCGACCCCTTGTCTCAGCTCGGGCTGGCGACTTACGATGACGAATATTAGATCACATGGTGTCGAATAGTCGACATCTCAGCGCGTTGGGAGCTAGGGAGCGCGGATGATTCTGGATCGGTTCCGGATCGACGGACAGGTCGCCATCGTCACGGGAGCAGGTCGCGGCCTTGGGGCGGCGATCGCCCTGGCGTTCGCGGAGGCGGGCGCGGATGTCGTCATCGCCGCACGCACCAAGAGCCAGCTGGATGAAGTCGCCGAGCAGGTGGCGGCGACCGGACGACAGGCCCACGTGGTGCCCGCGGACCTGAGCGATGCCGATGCCACGGCGGCCCTCGCGGCAACGGCGGTCGAACGTTTCGGGCGCCTGGACATCGTGGTCAACAACGTGGGCGGGGCGCTGCCGTGCCCGTTGCTCGACACGACACCCCGGGCGCTGGCGGACGCGTTCGACTTCAACGTCGTCAACGCGCACGCCCTGGTCCGGGCCGCGGTGCCGCGCATGCTCGAAACCGCCGGTGGTGGTTCCATCCTGAACATCACCTCCACCATGGGACGCCTGCCTGGTCGCGCCTTCGCCGCCTATGGCACTGCGAAGGCCGCCCTCGCCCACTACACCAAGCTTGCGGCGCTCGACCTGAATCCGCGCATCCGGGTGAACGCGATCGCGCCCGGCGCGATCCTGACCTCCGCGCTCGAGATTGTCGCGGGCAATGAGGCGATGCGCACCGAACTGGAGGCCAAGACCCCGCTGCACCGCATCGGCGAACCCGATGACATCGCCGCGGCCGCCCTTTACCTCGTCTCGCCCGCAGGGAAGTACCTCACCGGCAAGATCCTCGAGCCCGACGGCGGCTTGATCATCCCGAACCTCGACCTCCCGATCCCGGACCTGTGACATGACTTATCGCGTAGTGCAGTGGGGCACCGGCAATGTCGGCAGGCATGCGCTCGCCGGCGTCATCGCCAACCCTGACTTGGAATTGACCGGCGTGTGGGTATCCGGAGCCGCGAAGGACGGAATCGACGCGGGAAGGCTCGCGGGACTGGATGATTCGGTCGGTGTCGCCGCGACGACCGATGCGGATGCTTTGCTGGCGTCGCGTCCGGATTGCGTCGTGTACTGCTCGATGACCGACAACCGCCTGTTCGAGGCCGTGCAGGATCTGCAGCGCATCCTCGCCGCGGGAATCAACGTCGTCGCCTGTGCGCCGGTGTTCTTCCAGTACCCCTACGGTGTGCTTCCGGACGAGCTGTTGAAGCCGGTGCAGGAGGCGGCCGCGCAAGGGAACTCGTCACTGTGGGTGAACGGCATCGACCCGGGTTTCGCCAACGATCTGCTTCCACTTGCCCTCGCGGGCACCTGTCTGCGCATCGATCAGCTGCGTTGCCTGGAGATCGTCGACTACGCCAGCTACGACAACCGCGAGGTGATGTTCGACATCATGGGCTTCGGCAAGCCAGTCGACGATATCCCGATGCTGTTACAGCCCGGTGTGCTGGCACTGGCCTGGGGCGGCACGGTCCGTCAGCTTGCCGCGGGAATCGGCGTCACGCTCGACGCCGTCACGGAGACCTACGAGCGGATTCCCGCGCCGGAGTCGTTCGACATCGCCACCGGGCACGTTGCTGAAGGCGCCGCTGCCGCATTGCGTTTCGAGGTGCGCGGCATGGTCGGCGACGTGCCTGTCACGGTGCTCGAGCACGTCACCCGGCTGCGACCCGACCTGTGCCCCGACTGGCCGCAGCCTGCGCACCCGGCGGGCTCCTACCGGGTCGAGATCACCGGTGAGCCGAACTACGCACTGGATCTGGTGACCTCGAGCCGCAACGGCGATCACAACTACGCGACTTTGCTCGCCACCGGCATGCGCATCGTCAACGCCGTTCCTGCCGTGGTCGCTGCGCCGGCAGGCATACTCACCGCGCTCGACCTGCCGCTGATCACCGGCCCTGCGGTACGGCCGACCGGTTGATCCGGATGAGGCCGTGCGGCGCAACCGCGCGTGGCGTACGGCGTCGTTCGAGCCGCTGATCCGGATCAGGTCGTGCGGGCGTAACCGGAGCGCGACAGACGGTTCGCTCGAGCCTGATCCAGGCGAGGCCGGGCCCGACGTAACGTCGTGCGCCGCGGACTTCGCCGAGTTCGAGGACTCGGGCGCGGCATCTGAGTACCCGCCGGATCGCGTCGCTCGAGCCTGCTTACGTGGTGCGCAGCGCTGCCAGTGCCCGTTCGATATCCGCATCGCTGTTGTAGAGATGGAACGCGAACCGCAGCCCACCCGCGCGGGTTGAAGCGATCACACCTGCCGTTTGCAGCCGGGCTGTCGCGTCACCAGCGCCGGGAACGACGACGATAGGCGAGCGAGCTTCGACGGGCTCGAAACCGAGCTCGCGCAGTCCATTGCGGAACCGGTCGGCCAGTTCGATATTGTGCGCGCCGATCTTCTCGACCGTCAGTTCCTCGATCAAAGACAGGCCCGCCGTCGCGGCGATGACGCCGAGCCAATCCGGCGTCGCGTCCAAGCGCCGTGCGGTAGTGGGCAGTGCGACGGGATGGTAGAGCTCAGCCCAGCGATCCTCCGCGGCGTACCAGCTGGATCCGACCGGGCGCAGCTGGGCGGCGAACTCGGGCGCCGCGGCGAAGAACGCGATGCTGCGCGCGCCGACGAGCCATTTGTACGAGGCACACACCCAGTAGTCCGCGGCGGCGAAGCGCAACGGTAGCCAGCCTGCGGCCTGGCTGGCGTCGACGAGCAGCCGGGTGCCGTTGGCCCGGGTCGCCGCGCGCAGTTCGGTCAGGTCGATGATGCGTCCGTCCGCGGATTGGACCACACTCACCGCCACCAGCGCGGTCTCCGGCCGGACCTGCGCGGCCAGCTCGTCCAGCGGGGCGAAGCGCACGACGAGGTCGCCGCGGTACACGAAAGGCATAGAGACCGAGGAGAATTCGCCCTCGGCAAGCAGCACCTCGGCGCCGGGCGGCAGTGTGGCGGCCACCGGGGCGATGAGTCCGGCGACTCCGCCGGCGAGCGCGATGTCATCGGGCGTCGCGCCGTCGAGCAGGCGGGCGAACCCCGCGCGCAGTTCGGGCACCAGCTGATCGAGTTCCGTAGGGCCGCCGCGGCCCGCCGCCCAGGTCGTGCCTGCGTCGCGGACCGCGGTCAGCGCGCGCGTGGACGGCAGTCCGTACGAGGCCGTGTTCAGATAGGTGGTCTCTGGCGTGAACTCGTGCGGCGCTAGGGAGGACATATCCGCAGCATCCGCCACCATTCCCGGTGCCGTCCAGCGCCACTGCACGAATAGTGGACCGATTCTCCCGCAGTGGTCCGCGGCGATACGCTCGCGACGCCTTCTGGCCATCCGACGGCGAGCTCGACTGCGCCGAGCGCAGGTTGGCGGTGTTTGCCGGGGATCGGTCGAGGTATCCAGGCGGCGGCGACCAGGACGGCAATCTACTTCTCGAACGCCCACATGTTGGACAGCAGCTGGAAACTGGGGGTATCGGACAGCGCTTGCATAGATTCGTAGATGCGCTGGTAGCCGGTCGAGGTGATGCGCCATTGATCATCGGTGTCGCGGCGGTAGGTGTCGGTGTAGTAACCGGCGCCGCGGATCAGGACGCCGTACTGCGTCGCGATCACCGTGTCTTCGAAAGCCCATGAACCCGTAGCTGTTTCGCCATCGACGCTGATTTCCGGATGGCTGGCGATGTGGACGGTGACGACCGAGGGGCCGAGATTTTCCCGCATGAACGCGGTGATGGCGTCGCGGCCGTCCAGGCTCAGTGGCTCGCCGAGCGCGTGCGTGCCATAGCGGCCGGTCGCGTCGACGGCGAGGGTATCGCCGAACTCGTCCCACCGTTTGAGGTCGAGGGCTCGGAAGTAGCGGTACTTCAGCTGGCGGACGGCTTCGATGGCGTCGAGATCCATCTGTCGAGGGTGGCACGTAAGTGCCCGCAAGACAAGAACGTGTTCTATTTTTGGACGTGCGAACATTCGTAGCCGGTCTTCGTGTTTACGGGATTTCCGAACGGGGCATTGTGGTGGGACGGTATGAGCGTGCGTGCCGGAAACGTACATACTGGTCGAATTGCTTCTAAGCTCTAGGCGGCACGCAGTGTGGAGGTGAGCATGACAGTCGAGGTGGTGACCCATCTCGAGTCCGGAGAGTTGTGGACTGGATCGGGGCCCGCACGGCCCGCGCAGCCCCCGGTGTCGATGATCGAGCGAATGACGCTGATACTCGATGCTTTCGACGGTGCGACGCCGACCCTCACCCTCCTAGGTCTCGCCGAACGCACCGGGCTGCCGCGGTCTACCGTGCACCGCATCCTCGACCAGATGATCCGGCTGCGCTGGCTCGCGCACACGCCGGGCGGCTACCGGCTCGGCATGCGCACGCTCGAGTTGGGCGGACTCGCCGCCGGCCACAACGAGATTCGTGATGTGGTGAGCCCGATGCTGCACGACCTCTGTCAACGAACCGGCATGGTCGGGCACCTCGGCGTCCTGGACGGGCGCGAGGTGCTGTACCTGGACAAGGCCGGTGGCCGGTGCGCCGCGGCCGTTCCCACCCGGCTCGGCGGCCGGATGCCCGCGCATAGCACGGCACTGGGCAAAGCGCTGCTCGCCTCGCTCGAACCGAGCATCGTCGAGGTGTCTTTTCGCGACCGGATCCCGCAGCTCACCCCGCGTACCATCTGCGATCGCACCGAACTGCATCGCGAGCTCATGCGTATCCGCCATCGGCAGGGTGTCGCGGTCGACAACGAGGAGTCGGTCCCCGGCATCGGGTGCGTCGCTGTGCCGATTCGTGGGCGCAGCGCCGCGGTGGCCGCCCTGTCGCTGTCGGGCCAGATCGGCGGTGAGCGAACGGTATTGGATACCGCTCGTCTCGGCCGCCTGCTGGTCGAGGCCGCCGACGAGGCTGGGCGTTCGCTGTTCCCGCGTCACGACCGATTGCGCTAGCTATCCGGTAATCAGCGGCAGCATAGAAGGATTCGTTGGATTCGGCCGGTCGCATCGAGATCCGGATCAACCGCCGTTCCGACGGTCCTTTCTCGGGGAAGGGCGCTGGTGTTTGTTTCGCCGCGGCACGGGTAAGCGATGAGGGTTCCACCAGAGGGAGGCCGGAGGATGGCAACAAATGACGGTGTCGGGAAGTTGCGCAGCGTCGTACTGGATTGTCCCGAGCCGCGCAAGCTCGCTGAGTTCTATCGCGGACTGCTCGGCGCCGAACTGCTCGACGGCAGTGACAACGACTGGGTCGTCCTGGTCGACGAGTCGGGCCGACGGATCGCTTTCCAGACGGCGCCGGAGTACAAACCGCCGCGCTTCCCGGATCCTGAAGCGTCCCAGCAGATCCACTTCGACATTTTGGTCGACGATATCGAAGTGGCCCAGGCAGAAGCGATCGCGTTGGGCGCGACTCCGGTCCAGCTGGACACCGACGGCGCCTTCCGCGTCTATGCAGATCCGGTAGGGCACACCTTCTGTCTTGTCTGGCTGCCCGACGAGTGACGATCGGCGATCGCGGTGGTCGCTGTTCCTTGCGATCAAACCGCTACGACTCGATGCGCTCCAGGAGCCAGCGCGGCCCGACAGTGTGTGCCCCGAGCGCCTCAACACGATCGCGTAGTCCGCGATCTGCGGTCACGACAGTGATCGAACGGTTGCTGTCCTCCTCAACGGCTGCCGCTACCACGCCAACGATCGCGTCATCTCCCGAACCGTCCGCCAGCACGACATGTAGGCTTTCGAATTCCGGATTCGTCTGGACAGCACCTGCGGCCTTCGCCACACCCTCGAGCACGGCAACCACCTGGGCCGGCCGCTCCAGGTGCTCGTCCAACCTCGTCAGCTTCACGAGCAATCGCCCGGCCGCACCAGTGCGATCGCGCCACCAACCATCGGGCCGCGAGCCGACGACATTCGCTGCATCCACCACAATCAGCTGGACCGGGTCATCCGTCACACCCTCGGTCTCCTTCCTCTGGAACGACTGCTGAGCTGAGAAAGGCATCGACTCAGCGCCGACCGATGCCGCGTGTACTCAGATCGCTGACTTGACCGCGGCATCGCGATTCCCGCCCGAGGCCCCGCGAGTCGGCCTCCCGGTGCTGGTGTCAGCTGGTTCAGCATATGCCTTGACCGCTGCGTGTCGGTGACAGCGCGGCCAGCCGGGTGCATCCCGCTCCTGGTCAGCACCGGTTATCTCCGCGATTCTCCGCCAGGAGCGGCGCCGAGGCCTGTTGCGCTGGCACAGTCCGATACCTGGCCGGCGTGCTCCGGCCCGCCGCGCCGGAGCAGGTTCAGCTGCGGTGACCGTATCGGCGGGTTTCATGCCCCGATCATCGAGGCATCCCGGCGGACCAGCGCGTGCTCGGATTGTCGGCGCGACCGCCGGTGGCCTGCTGATGTCGACGACGCCGGTGCCGAGCGCCATGGCCGAGGTCGGACACCCTTTTTTGTCGAATCACCGATATGACCCATTATTTTGTGTTCTGCTCGAACGGTGAGCCAAGTCCACTTGGGGCACATTTATCACATTGCCGGTCGTCCCGTTGCCGACGATGCGGCTGACGCTCTGGTCGCGGTGCCGGACGGCGCTCTGGTAATCGGTGACGACGGTCGGATCGGTTACTGCGGTAGCCGCGACGAGGTCCCGTCCGAATACCGCGGCGGAAAGGCGTTCGATCACCGCCCAGGCTTTCTCCTTCCTGGTTTCGTCGACACCCATGTTCATTTTCCGCAGACCTTCGCCGGCGACGCGTACGGCGGTGGTCAGCTGCTGGAATGGCTCAATCTCTGCATGTACCCCGCGGAATCCCGGTATGCGGAACCCGACTTCGCGCAGCGGGCGGCCGTCGAATTCTGCGCGCGACGCATCGCGGCGGGAACAACCGCGGCGATGGTCTTCGGGTCGGCTTTTCCGCAAGCGCAAGACTCGTTGTTCACCGAAACGCTACGGCATGGCTTGCGGATGGTCAGCGGCCGCGGGATCCAGACGACGGGAGACCAGTCCGCGGCGCCCCTGATCACTTCGGAGGAAGACGCCCTGAGGTTGACGAGGGAGGAGATCGAGAAATGGCATGCCGCCGATACCGGTGATGTCGATACGGCACTCTTGCATGTGGCTGTCGTTCCTCGCTTTTCGCTATCGGTGACGCGTGAGACGCTGAAGAATCTTGGTGAACTGTATGATTCGGTTCGTGATCGCGGTGTCTATTTCCACAGTCACCTCAACGAGAACAATCGCCCTGGAACCGGTGAGGTCGAAACCACCAAGCAGGTCTACCGAGTCGATTCGTACCTCGACACCTACGACGGGAAGTTCCTGGTCGGCTCGGCCGAGGGTGGCAAGAGCCTGCTCGGTCGGCGCAGCATCCTCGCGCATTGCGTGCACTGTCAGGACATCGAACTCGAGCGGATGGCCGAGACCGGCACTTCGGTCGCACACTGTCCTGTTTCGCAGCAGTTTTTGGGATCCGGCACGATGCCGTGGAAGCGGACGATCGCCTCTGGAGTCAACGTGGCCGCGGGAACCGACTTCGGCGGTGGGGATGAATGGCTGATCCCGCAGGTCTTGTCGGCCGCGTTCAAGGTCCATATCTCCGAGCCGGGTGACGACGGCGTGTCGATGCATCCGGCGGAAATGCTGTTCACCGGCACGTTGGCCGGCGCGCGGGCTCTCGACATGGAAAGTCGATTCGGGAATTTCGATCTCGGCAAGGAAGCCGACTTCATCGTCGTCGAACCGGCGCGCTGTCCGGCGTTGGCGGGTGCGCTGGCACAGGGGATTCGTTCCGAAGACCCCAGATCGGCGCGGGATCAGACACTGTTCGCACTGCTGATGGGTATGCGCGAGCCCGTGATCTCGGAGGTCTACGTTCGGGGCCATCGCATCGACGGCGCCTAGAGGCGCGCCGATGACAACTGCCGCGACCGCCGTCACTGTCTTTCATCGCCCGTCGGACAGCACGGAATTTCATGCTTGGCTGGCGCGGATGATCGAAATCGCCGAGGCCGCGGACGGATTCGTGGACGTGTCCGTCGCGGTGCGTGATGGTCCCCAGCTCGAGCCGGGTTTCAGTGTCACTTTCCGATCCGAACGGGCAGTGCACGATTTTCTGGACTCGACCGACAGGGCGCGCTTGCTGGTCGAAGGCGAGTCGCTGGGGTTTCGCCGCAAGTGTTCGGACCTGATCATCGTCGAAGGTGGATTGCCACCTCCGGGGATCGGCGTGTTCCGGCACAGCGTCGCCCGCGGAAAGGAAGATGAATTCGCGGCGACGGAATTGCGCTTGGTCGCGTCGAGTTCCACATTTTCCGGATTCGAGGGCGCCGCGCTTTTTCCCACGAGCAAAGCCGGGCAATGGTTTTCGGTGCTCCGATTCCGAACGGGACACCAGCTGTCGGATTGGATGCGCTCGGAGGAACGCGCCGCCGTCCTGCCGGAATTGCGCTCGGAGTTGACCGAGGATTTCACGGTCGATGCGCACGCCACACCGTTCGGGTCCACGTTCCGAACGGTCGACGGCGAGACCCGAATCACGCCGACGTGGAAGATCGCCATGTTGGTGCTGTTGGTGCTGTATCCGACGGTGATGACATTGTCGAGGTTTCTCGGCCCGGTGCTGGACGAGATCGGAGCGGAGCCCTGGTTGGCGATGTGGCTGAGCCAGATCGTCAGCGTCGCATTGATGAGTTGGTTCTTGTCGCCCGCGGTCGCGACATGCTTCCGGCGGTGGCTCGATCCGATCGACGGTGCGGGGTGGCGAATCAGTGCCGTGGGCGCCGCGGTGGTTGTTGTGGTCTACGCCATGACGCTGCTGTTGTTCGCGTCGGTGCAGTGGCTGCAGTACTGGGATTACCACTGACGTCGGCTTACTCATGGAGCGGTACTCGTTGTGCCCCGCGGGTACAGACCGTCGAGCATGATCCCGAGGAGTCGCCGCCAGTCGCCGCTACGGTTGCCGATCGTCGCCGATATCGCGCCGACGAGCAGGTAGACATCGGCCACCGTGCAGTCATCGCGGAGTGCGCCCGCGGCCCGGTCCCGCTCGATGAGTTCGGCGATGACGGTTTCGAGCCGGGCGCGGGTCTCGCCTCGTGGCTCGCTGCCGGTCGACTCCCGAGCCGCCTCGATCGCCGCGGACAATCCACGGTCGGCCGTCAGAACTTCGCCGACATGGTTCAGATAGCGGGCTAGCGCCTGACCCGGCTCGGCGTGTAGCACGCATTCGTTGCGGGCGAAGTCCTCGATCTCGGCGAAGCGTTGCTCGGCTGCGGCCTCGATGAGGTCGGCATGGGTGGGAAAGTGGCGATAGACGGTGCCGATGCCGACTCCGGCGACGCGAGCTATCTCGGGTAGCTGAACCGCGCTGCCGCGCTCGGCGAACAGGGTGCGAGCCGCCGCCACGATGCGGGCTCGGTTGAGCGTGGCATCGGCGCGCTGTCTACGGGGTGCTGCAGGCCTTGACACCAGCAATCCTTCCTTGTGTACGCTTCAAATGGAACCGGAATCCGGTTCCGTTTATCACTGAAGGGTACAGCTTATGTCCGACGATCGTTTCCTCCTTCTCGGCCCCGGTGAAGTGCGGCCTGGCCGCGTGCCATTGCCTGCCGCCTTCGCGGTCAAGGCGATGAGCGAGGACGCCGAAGGCAGGTTTTCCCTGCTGGAGGTGACCCTCGCCCGCGATATTCCCCGACACACGCACCACGTCGCGGACGAGTGCATCTATGTGTTGGAGGGTGTGCTCGGTGTCGAGTTCGACGACCGTGCACTCACCGCGACGGAAGGGATGTTCGTGCTGCTGCCGCACGGGGTGCCGCATGCCCTGCGGTGCGGGTCGCAGCCGCCGCCCCGGGTGCTGCAGATCTCCTCGCCCGGCGGTTGGGAGTGCTACTTGGAGGACCTTTTCGAGGCCGGGCAGTCGGTGCTCACCGATGGCGAACTGGACCCGGCGAAGATCAACCTGATCGCAGGCAAGTACGACATCCGGTACGAGGAGACGGCGTAGGTAGCTCGGTGGAGGAGTCGGATGCCGCGCTGGTGCGCAACGCGGTCGGCCGCTGACAATCACTTTCGCCGTCCGGCTCTTTACCGGAGCACGGTCGCTTGTCGCGCCCCGCTGACGACCGGGCCCGCGATACTGTCATACGTGCCTCTGCGAGGTGTGAACCCTGGCCGTCAGGCGAGTTTCGCGGCCAGCGCCCGCCCGGCGGCTCGGCCGGAGAAGATGCAGCCGCCGAGGAAGGTGCCCTCCAGCGCGTTGTAGCCGTGCACGCCGCCGCCGCCGAATCCGGCGACCTCGCCCGCGGCGTACAGGCCGGGGAACGCGGCGCCGTCCGGCTTGATCACCTGGGAGTCCAGGTTGGTTTGCAAGCCGCCCAGGGTTTTCCGGGTCAGGATGTTGAGCCGGACGGCGATCAGCGGACCGGCCGCCGGATCGAGGATCCGGTGCGGTTTGGCGACCCGTCCCACCTTGTCGCCGAAATACCGGCGGGCGTTGGCGATCGCCATCAGCTGGCCGTCCTTGGTGTACTTGTTGGCCAGTTCCCGATCCCGGGCGACTATCTGGCGTTCCAGGTCGTCGTAGTCGAGCTGGGGGCGGTGCCCGTCGATCCCGGCCCGCCCGATCTTGTTCATGCCGTCGACCAGCTCACGCAGCGTGTTCGCGACGACGAAGTCGACACCGTGCCGCTTGAACGCCTCCACCGGGCCCGGCGCCCCCTTGGCGACCCGGCTCTTCAGCGTGAGCTCGAGGTCCTTGCCGGTGATGTCCGGGTTCTGTTCCGAGCCCGACAGCGCGAACTCCTTTTCGATGATCGACTGGGTGAGCACGAACCAGGAGTAGTCGTAGCCGGACTTCAGGATTTCCTTCATCGTGCTGTTGGTGTCGAATCCGGGGAAACAGGGTGCGGGCAGCCGCTTTCCGTTTGCGTCGAACCACAGCGAGGACGGGCCGGGGATGATCCGGATGGCGTGGTCGGGCCAGATCGGGTCCCAGTTGACGATGCCCTCGGTGTAGTGCCACATGCGGTCGCGGTTGACGATAGCGCCGCCCGCCGCCTCGGTGATGCCGAGCATCCGTCCGTCCACGTGGGCGGGCACACCGGAGATCATCGTTTGTGGGCACGGGCCGAGCCGCTCTGTCGGCCAGTTGCGGCGGATCAGCTCGTGGTTGTGGCCGATCCCGCCGGATGACACGATCACCGCCTTCGCGCGGAACTCGAAGTCGCCCACCTTGTTGCGGGACGAAGCCCGGCCGCGTTCGAGATCGGTGTCCTCCAGCACGGTGCCGCGCACGCCGACCACCGCGTCGTTCTCCACGATCAGCTCGTCCGCTCGGTGGCGGAAGCCGAAGCTCACCAGCCCGCGCCGCTCGCCCTCGAGCACTGGCTCGGCGAACACCCGAACCACCTCGGGGCCGGTGCCCCAGGTGAGGTGGAAGCGCGGCACCGAGTTGCCGTGTCCGTCCGCGAATCCGCCGCCGCGCTCGGCCCAGCCGACCAGCGGTGTCACGCGCAGGCCGAGATCGCGCAGATAGTCCCGCTTCTCGGTGGCGGCGAACCGCACGTATGCCTGCGCCCACTGCCGCGCCCACAGGTCCTCGTCATCGCGGTCGAATCCGGCCGAGCCGAGCCAGTCCTGCAACGCGAGATCGTAGGAATCCTTGATGCCGAGGCGGCGCTGCTCAGGGCTGTCGACGAAGAACAGCCCGCCGAGCGACCAGAACGCTTGACCGCCGAGATTGTTGCGGTTCTCCTGATCGAGCACATGTACGGTGTGTCCGGCCTTGACCAACTCGTGCGCGGCGACCAGGCCGGCCAGCCCGGCGCCGACGACGATGACGTCCGCCTTCTGTGCCACATCGGGACTGTTGTGGGACATGTTCATCCTTCGGTTGCGGTGCTGTAGGCCAGCACAACGTGGTGGAAGAGTTCGGTGCGCCGCCTGCGGACGACAAGGCTGTCCGGCTCCATCAGGACCTGCACACTGGTGCCGTCGTGGACGGCGATGAGCGCCTGGCCGAACGCGTCCGGGTCCGGCACGCAGCGGCCGCCGCGTGTGAGCGCGGCGACGATCGTCGGCATGAGGGCCGCGACGATTGCTTCCTCACGCGCGGCCATCACCCGGCGCAGCGCGGGTGTGCGTAGGGCATGCGTGGTGAACTCCGCGGTGATCCGGTACCAGCCCTCGTCGACCCGAACCGCCCGTTCCAGCCGTTCGACCGCGGTGCGGACGTCATCGGTGCCTTCGGCCGCGATGTTGTCGAGGATGGCGCTCGCCTCGGCGAGCATGGCCGCCGAACGTTGTTCCCACATCGCCAGGAACAGCTCGTCCAGGGAGTTGAAGTTGGAGTAGAACGCGCCACGGGTGAAGCCGGCCCGCTCGCAGACCCGTTCGACGGTGGCGCGACCGAACCCTTCCTCGGAGAATGCCTGGTAGGCCGCGGTGAGCAGCCGGTTCCTCGTCTCGGTGCGGCGCCGGGTGACCCGGGTCGGCGCTGCTTTCGCGGCATCGGATGCCACGGGGCGCCTCCCTCGAATCGGGCTGATCGCGGCCGTTGGATACAAGAATGTATTCAATACAGAATCGTATCAGAGGTGCTTGCCCGGCGAGTGCGAAACCCCCGGGTAGGGTGAGCTCGGCGGCATCCGGCCGTGGCCAGGTCCGTGTCGAGCCGATCGGTGCGAGGTGATCCGATGAGCGAGGTCCGCGGCGGTACCGGCTCGATGCTCTGCTGGCAGGCGCGCAGGCCGGGTCCGATCGACACCGGTCCGATGGACAAGGTGCGCTCGGCCGTCCCGGAACCGGCGCTGGGCGAGCTGCTGGTGCGCGTACTCGCCTGCGGTGTGTGCCGGACCGACCTGCATGTGGTGGAGGGGGATCTCCCGGTGCACCGTGCGGGCGTAGTGCCCGGGCACGAGGTCGTCGGTGAAGTCGTTGCCCTCGGGTCGGCGACGGGGGCGAGGTTCGCTGTCGGGGATCGGGTCGGCATCGCCTGGCTGCGGCACACCTGCGGGGAATGCGCGTACTGTCTGCGCGGAGCCGAAAACCTTTGTCCACGTTCGGCTTACACGGGCTGGGATGCCGACGGCGGCTACGCCGAGTTCGCCTGTGTGCCCGCCGCGTACGCGCTTCGCCTGCCCGGCGGCTACTCCGATGCCGACACCGCACCGTTGCTGTGCGCGGGCATCATCGGATACCGGGCACTGCGGCGGGCGAGCCTGCCACCCGGCGGACGACTCGGGATCTACGGCTTCGGCGGCAGCGCCCACATCGCCGCCCAGGTCGCGGCCGCGCAGGGTGCCGAGGTGCACGTGATGACACGTGATCCCGCCGCGCGTGAACTCGCGACCGCCCTCGGCGCGGCCTCGGTACAGGGCGCGGCCGACCCGCCTCCGGTCCGGTTGGATTCGGCGATCTTGTTCGCGCCCGTCGGCGACCTGGTGTTGCCTGCGCTGGCGGCGCTCGATCGCGGCGGGGTCCTTGCTATCGCGGGTATCCATCTCAGCGACATTCCTGCGCTGAACTATCAGCGGCATCTGTTCCAGGAGCGAGAGATTCGCTCCGTCACCGCCAACACCCGGTCGGACGCTCGTGAATTCCTCGCTCTTGCGGGCGAATACCGGATACACCTGACCACGCACGGGTACTCCCTCGGTACGGCCGACCAGGCGCTGGCCGACCTCGCGCACGGACGGTTCACCGGCGCAGCGGTTCTAGTTCCATAGGAAGACGCCACAGGACACGATTCGGCCAGAGTGCTGTTGCAGGGATACGTGGTCCACCGAGCGGCGCTCAGTCGAACCTCTGGCCCGCTGTTCTTGTCGGAATCACGCCGCACCGGGGAGAGCCTTCGGCGTTGTGGACTGGTCGAAGGTGGTGCGGCGGATCGCGCTAACCGCAGAGCTGCCGCGCTTCTCCACGCACACGATCCGGCACCTGTGTCTGATCGACCTGGCCCGCATGGGCTGGAAGCCGCACGCCATCGCCACCTTCCATCCAGACTGCGTAACAATGGCCTGATGGCTATCGGTGACACCACAGCGTGGCCCGGTCGACGCGTCCGATGAGCAGCGCGCAGTCCCCGCGGCAGCTGTCAGCGGATCTGGCGCCGCTGTGGCATGCGCTCCATCGACGACTGTCGACGGGGCGTTCGGTGAGCCGGGTCAAAGTCGGCCCGCTGAACGCCGCGCAGCGGACGGCCATCGCCGATCTGTTCGGATCCGCGCGGATGCCCGGCGAATACTGGATGGTCAGCTTGGCGCAGGTGGACACGGTGCTGCTCGACGTGACCGGCTGCGACGCTTACACCGTCGTCGAGCACCTGGTCGGTTCGATCGGAAATCGGTCGGCCGAGCGCGCGGCCGCTACTGCCGAGCGAAACCGGTTGTGGGAGTGGTTGTTCGATCACGAGGTGGTGCGAGCCCAGCCCGCGCTGATCGGCTGGGCGGCGTTGATGCGGCGAAACGGACTGGTGGAGGGATCGGTCCAGCGGACCACGATCGAGCTCGAGCGCGCGTTGCGCGTCCTGCGCGAGTTGCCAGGGGCCGGGGTGCCGTTGCCCGTGTTCGCCGCCAGAATGCTGGGGGATCCGCACGGCCTCGATGATGGCACCCGCACGCAGGCGATGGTGATTCGCGCCTTGACCGCGATCTATGACAGCGAGCCGCCGAAGGATGTCGTCCAGCTGCGGGCATTGTGGGAGCGAGCGGGCATTGCCGACGACGAGCTGTCGTCGACAGTTCTTGTCGCAGGTGTGCCGACCGACGATTCGAACACGGTGATCGGCCAGATCCTGCACACCTGTGCGGGGGCTGGGCTCGCCGCGGTGCTGACCTTGCAACAGCTGCGCGTCGAGGCGGAGCTGACCGAGGTGGCGGCCCGGGTGTGGGTGATCGAAAACCCCAGCATCCTCGCAATGGCATTGGCGCGCTTCGGTGACCGCTGTCCGCCGATGGTGTGCACGGCGGGCTGGCCGAGCAGCGCGGGCGTTCGGCTGCTCGACCAGTTGGCACGAGCGGGTGCCGAGCTGCGTTACCATGGCGACCTCGACGGGGAGGGATTGCGGATCGCCGCGAATCTCGTGGCCAGGGTCGGCGTGGTGCCATGGCGGATGACCAGCACGGACTATCTCGCGGCGTTCGGCTCCGACGGCCCGTCAGTCGGTCGGGTGACGCAGGCGCCGTGGGACCCGGAGCTGTCCGAGCATATGCGTCGAGTCGGCCGGCTGGTGCCAGAGGAACGCGTCGTCGATCTGTTGCTCGAGGATATGGCGCCGTAGTTATCAGACCGTGCGGCTATGGTGGTCCTCCGAGTCACCAGCCAGGGGGAGCCGATATGGATCCGATTCGGGTACCACCCGAGATGTTCCGATTCACCGGTGGAGATCGCGCCGGGTTGTACGTGTCGGTGCTCCATGCGTTCGGTGAGGCGAACGAACGGCTGGAGACGGCGCTCGGTATCGATGACATCCGGGCCCGATTACGGTCGGTCGGATGGTTGGAGGCCATCGAAGACGACGACCTGACCGCGGCGCTCGACCAGCTGCGCGCCTGGAATCTGGTCGACGTCATCCAGAACCATTCCGAGAACTACCGCACCGTAACCGAATACGAACGTCGAAATCTGCAGTACTCGCTCACCAGGCAGGGTGAAGCCGCGTTCGCCGGTGTCGTGCACGCGATGACCGTCCTCGCCTCGACCGGCGCCCTGCAGACCGCGGTGCTCGACGCCATCTCCGACCGGCTCGCCGACCTGTCGCATGAACTGGAGTCGGGATCGGACCGCAGAGTGTTCACGGTGTTGAGCGAGCTCGAGTCCCATCTCGAGGCGCTGCGCGGCAACACCAAACAGTTCAACGGCGAATTGCAGCGACTGCTACGCGCCGACGGCGTCGACATCAACGTATTCCACGAGGTCAAGGCCGCCACCGTGGCCTATCTCCAGGAGTTCCTCACCAACATCGAATACCGCAGCCACGCCATCGCGTCTCGGATCCAGGCGATCGAGGACTACGGGTTGACGCGCATGCACCAGCGCGCATTGCTCGGAGCCGAACTGCCGCAACTGACCGGTGCCGATCCCGGAGGGGCATGGCTGGAACATCGCAGAGCGCGCTGGGACGGTCTGCGAGCCTGGTTCCTGCCCGTCGACGGTACGGCGCCTCGCATCGACCAGCTGCGCCAAGTCGGTCGAAAGGCGATCATCACGTTGCTGCAGGTGCTCGACCGGATCACCGAGTCGCGCAGGCGTTCCAGTAGCGCCGCGGCCGACTTCCGCGAGCTGGCGCGGTGGTTTTCGGTCCTGCCGGAACAGGACGATTTGCACCGGCTGTGGTCCACCGCCTTCGGGCTCAGCTCCGCGCGGCACCCGCATCTGGCCCACCCCGACCAGGAGCTGGTGAGCTACACCGCGCCGTGGCATGAGGCGCCCGCGGTCGAGATCTCACCGCTGCTGCGTTCGTCCGGTCGTGCCGAGCGCTTCGGCAGAACCGGTGCGATTCCCGATGTCGCCGCGATCAGGGCGGCCAGAGCGGCCCGTGCCGCAGTCGAACGCGCTGAACTGCAGGCGGCGTGGGACATGCTGGATACCGATGGCACCATGCGTCTTTCGGCATTCGGCGAACTGGAACACGAGGTGTTCGAGCGGCTGCTCGAGCTGCTCGGTCGCGCGCTGGGCAGTGCGCCGGATCCGAACGGAACCCGGCGGGGCAGCACCATGGATGGTCGGGTCGAGATTGTCCTGCGCACGCCGCCGGACAGCGAAATCGCCGAGCTGAAAACGCCGCGCGGGGTGTTTCGCGGACCCGACTACATCGTGGAAGTTGCCGCACCTGGGCGTGGCGCGCGCCGACGGGGAGCCTCCGCGTGAGTACGGCGCGGTGGGTGAATCTCAGGAGGCAGCCATGAGCGAGCTCGCCAACCAGTTGGTGATCGCCGAGCGGGAGGAGGTCGCCCGAGGCGTGCGGCACCTGCTCGCCGACCCGTTGATCACCGAACGTGCCGCACCGGACGTGTTCGACGTGATCCGGCGGCGGCGCGGTCCGATCGCGAAATGGTTCGACTACTACTGCGGCTGGACGCTGATCGTCGAGCCCCGGCTCGGCTATGCCCGGCTGATCAAGGTGGGCGCGGCAATCGACCCGACCCGACCGGCGCGCCGACTGCGTTCGGGCAGAGCGGAATTCGATCGCCGACGGTATGTTCTGCTGTGTGTGGTGGCCGCGGAACTGTTCGCCGCGCCCGTGACGACGATCGGTCTGCTCGCCGGACGGGTGCGTGCCGCCACCGCGGAGGATCCTGTGGTGGCGAGCTTCGATACGGCAAGCCGCAGTGAGCGGATGGCGTTCGTGGACGCGCTGCGGCTCCTGGAATCGTTCAGCGTGCTGGAGGCGATCGACGGATCGGCCGACTCGTTCGTGGAGTCGGAGACGGCGAAGGTGCTGTTCCGGGTCGACGCCACGCTGCTGCTGCGGCTGCTGGCGGTCCCGTCGGGGCCCTCGCAGCTGGGCGTGCCCCCGGAAGAGGTGCCGCTGCGGTTCGACGACGTCCTCGCGGAACTCACCAGGGAACGTCGCTACGGGCTGGCGGGTGCGCGATCGGGCAGGCATGCCGAGCACGCCGGTGTCTCCGATGTGCAGCGCAACTTGTGGTTGCGGCACAGCGTGTTTCGCCGCATGGTCGACGACCCGGTCGTGTACCTCGACGACCTCACCGCGGACGAACGCGCCTACCTCGCCTCACCCACCGGCAGACAGTTGCTGCGTCGCGCCGCCGAGCAGGGCGGCTTCGTCCTCGAAGAGCGAGCAGAAGGCTTGCTTTTAGTCGACCCGGACGGCATCGCCACCGACGGCCGGTTTCCCGACGACGCGGGCCCTGCGAAGGTGGCGGCGCTGCTGCTCCTCGATGCCATGCCGGGCCCAACCACCGTCGAACAGTTGCAGCGCAGCGCCGCCGGAATACTGGACCGCTTTCCCCGCTGGGCCCGTACATACCAAGGGGAAGACGGTGCACGACAACTGGTTTCCGATGCGCTTGCGGTGCTGAAGTCGTTCGGGCTGGTCCGCGCGTCGGCATCGGGCCTGGTCACCCCGCTACCCGCCGCGGCCCGTTACCGCGTGAGCGCGATCCGCACAGCCGATACAACCGAGGAACCGTCATGACCGTGACCGAGTTGCCGCAACCGTTGCCCGAGACTGGCGAGAGCGTCCGATGGATCCCGACCCGCGCGGGAATTCTCAATGTTTGGCGCTACTACGACGAGGTCTTCGAATTCCATGAAGGGCGTCTGCTGCTGCGCGGTCCGAACGGTAGCGGCAAATCCAAGGCCCTGGAGCTGTTGCTGCCGTTCCTGTTCGACGCGAATCTGCGGGCCAACCGGCTGTCTACCTTCGGCACCAGCGAGCGGACAATGCACTGGAACCTGATGGGGGAGGGCGCATCTGGCGCCACCCGGGTCGGGTACGTGTGGCTCGAGTTTCGGCTAGTGGGGGACCTCGACCAGTGGTTCACCTGTGGTGCTCGACTCCAGGCCACCAGTCGCACCACATCGGTGCACGCGGACTATTTCACGACCGAGTTGCGCGTCGGCGCATCGGATTCCGGCGACGAGCTGATCCTGACCGATGCCGGTCGCCCGCTGACCCGCGCGGCACTGGATGAGCGGCTCGGCGCGGCGGGTACTGTGCACGACAGCGCGGCCGACTACCGCGCCGCGGTGCGTGCGACCCTGTTCCCGACGTTGAACGAACAGCGGTACGACGCGCTGATCACCGCACTACTGCAACTGCGCACACCCAAACTATCGCAGCGCCTCGACCCCGCCCTACTGTCCACGCTGCTCTCTCGCGCGTTGCCGCCGCTGAGCCACGACGAAATCGCAGATCTTGCTGAGGGATTCGAGCGCCTCGACGCACAGCGGGAACGATTGGTGCGCTTGGATGCCGAGGTGGCGGCCACTCGCACGCTGGCGCGTTATCAGCGAACCTACGCCCAGCGGGTGCTGCGTGCCGGTGCCGCCGCGCTCATCTCGGCGACCACCGACCTGGACCGAATCTCCAGCGCAGCCAAGCGCTCCGCCGAGGAGTGCGAGCGCACCGAGCAGCGCAAGCGTGCGACCGAGCAACGCATCGACGCGGCGAAAGCCGATGTGTCGCAGGCGGAATCCAGACGCGATGGTTTGATGAAGACCGACGCTTACAAGCAGGGCTTGAAACTCGACGACCTGCGCATACAGACCCGAGGCGCCGAAGCGCGGGCCAACCGGGCCGATGCCGACGCACAGCGGCTGCAGCGGGTCGCCGCGAGCGACGCGGCCGACCATGCCGCCGCTGTCGAGGCAGAACAGGGCAGGGCGCGGATTGCCGACAACAGCGATATCGAAGCCCAACAGGCAGCCCACCGTGCCGGACTCGTCAGCGTGTACGACGAGCTCGCGCATGACCCCGACTCCGACCACTCTCGAACTCTGCTGCGGGCAGCGGTGCGCAGTAGACGCGACCGGTTGGACGACATGACGCGCGCACTCGACATCCATGAACGTGCGGTCGATTCGCGAACCGACGCCGAAACCGCGTTGGAGTCGGCCAGGACGGTATTCGCAGAAGCCAGAGAATCGCAGACCCGAGCCGCCGAGGAGCGCGCCCGCGAACTCGACGCATTGCGTGAGCGCCTGCGGGACTGGGCGATCGGATGTTGCGCACTGTCGTTCGATGATCCCGATCTCGTCGCCGATCTCGCGGACAGCCAATCGGCGGTGATCGAAACGGTGAACAAGGCGGCCGCCTCAGCGCTGGAGGAGGTGGCTCGGCAAGCGGCCCGGTGCGAGCGGGAAATCACCGACGCCACGAGCGAGCGCGAAGACCTGGTCGCCGAACGGGACCGCCTCGCCGATGAACAGGACATTCCCCCGACCCCGCCGCCCTGGCGCACCACCGACCGGAGCCGGATGCCCGGCGCGCCACTCTGGCGCCTGGTCGATTTCGCCGAGGGAGTGCTGGACACCACCGCGGCAGGCATTGAGGCCGCCCTCGAATCCGCTGGACTCGTGGATGCCTGGATCGGGCCGCGCGGCGAGGTCGAAGGCCACGATGTGTTCGCAGACCACACCGCTGTGGAGCCGGTGACCGGGCGCTCCTTGGCAGACGCGCTCGTTCCCGCATCCAACGCCGAGGTCAGCCCGGACGTGGTGCGTCGATTGCTGGCCACCATCGCCTTCGACGACCGCCTACCCATCGCGTCAGTAGTCGCCGTCGGCGCCGACGGCGGCTGGCGCATCGGCAATCTCACCGGTAGCTGGCGAAAAGACCAGGCCGCCTACATCGGCGCCTCGACCCGCCAACGCACCAGACAGCGTCGCATCCGTCAGCTCGACAACGAGATCGCCGGGTATGACCGGCGGCTCGACAACCTGGACACCCAACGGCGGCAGCTGGTCGCCCACCGCGCCCTCATCGAATCCGAACGTGACAGCTGCCCCGGACACGACAGCGTGCTCGCGGCCGAAAACCGGCTTACCCGAACCGAATCAGACCTGGCCGCAGCCGATCGCCAGCTGCGCGAACGCCTCGAGATCGTGTCCATCAAGGAAGCCGCGGTCAAAAGCACTCTGCACGCTCTCTCCGCGCTCGCCGCCGACACCGGACTCCCGACCGAACGCACCGCACTCACGGCCCTGCGCGGCGCCATCGACGATTTCGTCGGTCAAGCCGAGGTGTGGCTCGACGCTCGCCGCGACTTGGGTCGGGCGCGTGCGACCACCGCCGACCGCGCCGACCGCGCTGAACGTTCCGCCGACGCCGCGGCGGAGCGTGCCGAAGCCGCCGCCGAAGCAGGGGACGAGCACCTAAGATCGGCGTCCGAACTCGAAGCGATCGAAGGATCCGTCGGGCGTGACTACCGTGAGGTATTGGCCGAAATCGCAGATCTGCGCATCCGAATCAAGGAACTCACCGACGACCTCGAACACGACCGCACGGACCTCACGGAGCTCGCCATGGAGGTTGGTCGTCTCGCGGCCCAGCACGCCGTCGACTCCGCAGCACGTGATAATGCGGCTGTGACGAGAGACCATGTCGCCCTGCGGTTTCGCCATCTGGCTGCGGGAACCTTCCCCGACGACAGTGCAATCCCCGATGTGGCGAAGTTCCGCGAGACGCTGGCCGGTTCGGAGGGTGTGCGCGCCGCCCTCGACGCCGCCCGGTTGGTCGCCGCGGCGTGGCCCACCATCCCATACGCCCTGGCCAACCTCAACGAAGCGGTGCGCCGCCTCAATGAAGCGGTGCACGAATGCCGCACCGCGCTCAGCGCCCGCGCCGATCTCGATCTCGAAACCGACGACGACATCCAGGTTTTCACCGCGGTCATCGACGGTGTCCGGGTCGGCTGCGCCGAACTATCGACGCTCCTCGTCACCGAAGCCGAACAGAGCAGGAACGAAATCACCGAGCAGGAACGGCGCCTGTTCGACCAAACCTTGACCGGCGACACCCGTCGCCACCTCGCCGCCCGCATCCGCCAGGCCAACGACCTCGTGGACAGCATGAACGCGCGTCTGAAGCGCGTGCGCACCGCCTCCGATGTCGCCGTCCAACTCGTCTGGCAGGTAGGCAAAGATCTCCCACCCGGCACCAAGGCCGCCCGCGATCTGCTGCTCAAAGATCCCGTCCGCCTCAGCGACGCCGACCGCGAATCCCTGCACCGCTTCCTGCGTGACCGGATCGAGGAGGCGAAAACCGACGACACCGCCACCAGCTGGGAACAGCAGCTCGCCCAGGTCTTCGACTACACAGCATGGCATCGGTTCGTGGTCAAGGTTGATCGCGGCAATGGGGAAGGCTTCCAGGAGCTGACCAAGAAGCTGCACGGCGCGCTGTCAGGCGGCGAGAAGGCCATCGCGCTGCACCTGCCGCTGTTCGCTGCTGTCGCCGCCCACTATCAGGCAGCGCCGCAGGCTCCGCGCGTCATTTTGCTGGACGAGGTGTTCGTCGGGGTCGACAGCGTGAATCGGGGGCAGATTTTCGCGCTGCTGTCGGCGCTGGATTTGGATCTGATGCTGACGTCGGATCACGAGTGGTGCACGTATGCGGAGTTGAGTGGGATCGGAATTCATCACATCGTGGGCGGAGATGGGGATGATGCGGTGACGACGGCGCGGTTTACGTGGGATGGGGAAGATTTGCTGCCAGCATGAGTCATCTTCGCACCGCGCCGCTACGGCCACAGACGGAGCAATAGTGGACACCACTGCAGCACGACCCGTTTGGTTGAGCGCGGCGCTTACACACTCCCGATGACGACAATCTCGATTCCGCTTCAAGGGCTTCGCCGACACCGCCCTCGAGCCGATTGACATCGCAGTCGTGCAAAGAATTGGAGTGTGGAGCTGCGTGACAGCGCGAATCGACCGTGCACCGGATCAGCCGAGTAGCTCCGACCGTTTCCCGCTCCAGGTCACGACCAGCTGGTCGCGGGCACGACTGGCTGCGACATACAGCAGCGAACGTTCACGTTGCATCGCCTCGGCCTGCTCTTCCTGCGGATATCCGCGCAGTGTCGCGGCGGAGGGGACATGGGCGTCGTCGATCCCGGTGAGGATGACACACCGGAACTCCATGCCCTTGGATCGGTGCATGGTCAGCACCTGGACGTGGTCGGCGCTCGCGGGTTTGTCGTCGAGCGCGCGGGCTTCGACGCCGCGTTCGCCGAGGGCGCGCACCAGTTGGCCGCGATCGCTTTTTCCACGAGTCAGGACGGCGATACTACCCGGGGCGATGCCGTCGTCGGCAAGCCATTTTTTGACCCGATCTGCGATCTTGCCGAGTTCGTCGGTGGCGGAATCGCATTCGAGCAGGCGCGGATTCGGCCCGAGTCGGGCGGAGGTGTATTCCTTTGTCGACTCTTCGCCC
The DNA here is from genome assembly GCF_035920445.1 of Nocardia sp. NBC_01730. Lineage (NCBI taxonomy): Bacteria > Bacillati > Actinomycetota > Actinomycetes > Mycobacteriales > Nocardiaceae > Nocardia > Nocardia sp. NBC_01730. The sequence continues at coordinate 292,657 of NZ_CP109162.1, forward strand.
TCCTCGAGATCGCGGTATTCTTCGCCCGCCAAAATGTTCACCGCGAAATGCAGGTTCTGTGCGGTGGTCCGGTAGTTCAGCGTCAGCCGGTTCGAGCGGCGGCCACGAATGTTGATGCCGAGGCGACTGAGCACCACCGGTTGACCGTAGATTCGCTGATACGAATCCTCGGCGATGAACAGATCGTCGGGTCCCTCGGCAACGAGTGCGCGCAGCAGTGCCCAATGCGTGGCATGCAGGTCCTGGGCTTCGTCGACGATGACGTGGTCCGCCAGGCGCTCGGCTCCGGAATCGGCACGCAGTTGAAGCTCTTTGGCCGCCAAGGCCAGCACCTCGGGGAAGCTGACCGATTCGTCCATCCGGCTGCGTCGGCGGAACCCGTCGATCAGCTTCCAGACCGCGATGCGCTGCGGTCGGGTCAGGCGCACCCCACGTCCGGTTCGCATGACCTTCGCGTACTGTTCCAGGCTGGTTACGTTGTTGCCGAGTACCACTGCGACGTACTCGTTTTCGAGGAAGCTCGGGTGCGTGAGTCGATGATCGAGCCCGCTGGCCACAGTCTGCACCACCTCCCGCCACGTCTTGTCGGTGTCGGTGCGACTGGACCCGAACTCGCCCGCGCTGGAACCGAAGACGGCTGCGAAGGCGGGGCCGAGATCGGGGGACTGGTTCAGGACGGCGTTGGCGAGCTGATCGATGCCCGCCACATAAATACCGGGTTCGCCAGGCTTGTTCGCGATGATCAGCGCCGGATCGAGGATCCGGAGATCAGCCTTGAGATCCAGGGCGAGGGTCTTGTTGAAGGTGGTCAGGATGATTCGTGCGTCCTTGTTCCGCTTCGCGAGATTCCTGGCCCGATGCAAGGCGACGACCGTTTTCCCGGTGCCCGCGCCACCGCACAGCCGGAACGTTCCCCGGTAGCTCTTCTCGGCGTACTTGCGTTGCGTCGGGTGCAGGAAGGTACGCCACTTGGCGAAGTCGCCGCCCTCGATCACACGGCGCAGTTCGTCATTGTTATCGATAATGGTGAACTGCATTTTCGATGCAGGATGGTCGATCGCGGCGAGGATCTGGTCGTCCTCGCTGAGGGTGCCGTCCACCGGTCCGTCGGTGAAACCGTAGGCGTCGCGGATCTGGTCGATGCCGATGCCAACCGCGAGGTCGAGTAGCGCGCTGCCTTGCCAGCTGATCGCGGTGGCGGCGATCTCGATAATCGCGTTGTCGTCGGGCGCTGCGAGCGCGCGGGCGGCGAGATCTGGATCGAGCCCGAGTTGGTCTGTCAGGTCCGCACTGGTGAAGCCGAGCCCACGAAGGAAGGACGGTGTCGGTGGTTTCGCGTCCTGCTTACTCGGTGATGTCGTGAAATGCGGTGTGACAGGGCCCTTTGCGCCGTCGCTCAGCTCGCCGACGATTCCTTCGAGCACACCGTTGATCGGATTCACCCGCAGCGTGGACCGTTCGGCAAGCGTGATGGCGACATCGTGCTTCCAGGTACCGAGGTAGATATAGGTGGTTTCACCGCCGGTGTCATCGACCCGAAACATGATGGCGCGGAAGTTCAAGTCCACCCGACCGGTGCGCACTCGTGGGTCGCGGGCACCTTTGATCGGCTCGATATGCAGGCCTGGCGCGGTGTCGTCGGCGCGGACCTTCTCGAAGAAGTCGTACACCTTGTTCTTGATCGACCCGTCGAGTTTCGGCATCGACTTGCCGTTGGTCGCGAGCACCACGTTCGCCATCACATCACCCCGTTCGTCTCGAGTGCGTCGACGATCCGCACCACCATCGGCGGACAGACCGTCCACCCCTGCTCGGACAACGTCTTGACCACCTCGGGCTCGTCGTCCAACATCACCCCGACCCGGCCCGCCCAGGACAAGGTCATGACCACGCCATCGCGGGTTTCCTCGCCCACCACCGGCAACGGCACGCCCTCGGCCGCCAGTTGCAGGATCAGCGTCCGTTCGGCGTCGGACACAGTGAGATCGAACCGTTGTTGCCATTCGGCACTCAGTGCGAGGTTGGCGTACACCGACGCACCGCTCGGCGCGGCGGAGTCCGCGACGAGCAGACTGCGGGTGGTGATGAGATGGTTGTCGCTCAAGCCCAGCCAATTGGACAGGCGCAGCCAGTCCTTCCACGCCTTGCCTTCCTGCGCCTCCAGCGTGTCGTCGTAATCATCGAGGGCCAGTACGGCATTGATCGTTTTCGTGGCCTGCCGCATTGTCGCGCTGACCACGAGTGGGCCATGAGTGAACGACCAGCACATGTCGGTGCCTGGCGGAAAGGCCGCCGAGCTTCCGTCGAGGGCGTCGCGCGCGCGGCGGGCGATCCCGTCACCGTCGCCCTTGGCGCGACCGTCGCGTTGGAACATTATCGGCAGCCAGCGTGCCAGGGCTTCCCATGCGTCCAGATCCGGGTTCTCGACCAAGGCGATCAGCTGAGTGATCGGATCGGCCGTCAGTAGTTCGACCACTGTGGGCTGCAGCGTGACCACGCTGGTCATCCGCTTGGCGTGGCCGTGCGCATACCACGACGGTTGCGCCGACTCCTTGCTCTTGAAGTGCTGAAGATCCTCGTGCCCGAATGCCCAGACGAGGTGGCCGCCCGCACGCAGGACCGCGCGTTTGTCGGCATCGTCGGCGACCTGGTTGTGTTCGGGTGTCGCGTGGTATTTGCGGCCGTCGGCGAAGATCGCGATGGGCGGAATCGTGGCGTCGTCGGTGCTGAGCTCGAAGTCGGGTCGCGCGGCCCCCACCAGTACCTGCGGGGTCAATGTCCACGTGCGAATCGTTTTGCCCGACACGGTGATCTTGGCCGAAGGGCCGTAGGTGCCTGCTTTTTCCCTGACCGTCGCGCCCTTGGATCTCCACCGTTCGATGAAGGCGGCGTAGAACTCTTTCTCCAACGGGGATTCTTCGCTGCCAACGGATTTGGTGGGTGTGGCGTGGACGATTCTCGCTTGCCACGAATCCCACTGTGGCTGCGCGTCGTCGCCGACGTCGAGCAACTGGTCGAGCAGTTTCGCTGCCGTCTTCCTGGATACCAGGTCCATCTCGTGTGGTGGGGCGAACGGCAGCAGGCACTTGTGGCATGCGAGCCGTTCTTGTTCGGCACAGTCGCAGGTCGAGACGACCTCCCGTGCCGCGCGCAGCACCGACCACACCTTCCCGGCATCGGCGAACTCGGCAAGATAGCCGGTGCCGCCCGGCACGGTGTCGTGGATCAGTAGCGCCCGCTGGTTGGGTGCGTGCAGCGCGTCGGGAATGCTCGCGACGTCGAGGTGTTCGGGTGATCCGCCGATCACCTGCCTGAGCCCGAGCAGGATCGCCGCACTCAGACTCGGGTGCGCGAACGGGTCGTATTCGAGGGCGACCGGCAGGTGCAGCAGTACCGCCTGGGTCCGCAGCGTGCGGGCGAGCGCGATCTCGTCGACGTGCTCGGTGGTCGCGGTCCGGTAGCGGCACCAACTGCGGTGTTCGTGCCGCACATTGCGCCCCGACGTCCGGTTCAGCTGCCCGCATCCCCGGCACACCCGGAACAAGCCGGTGGCCGTCTCCTGGCCCGCGATCATGCGCTTGCTGCCCTGGGAGCTTCCCCGCCCCATATTGAGCCAGCGAATATCGGTGTGGCGCAGGTACTCCGCGCCGAAATCGAGATCGGGAACGAACCACGCACTTCCGATGTTCTCCGGTTTGATGTCGGCGGCGGTGACGATCGTGAACGACTCCCGGTGGCGCTCGTCGCGGGCGTCGTTGATAACGGCTTCATCGCGTCGCACAGCGGCGGAGACTCTGGACATCTCGACCACGCGCAACTGCTGGCTGACATCGGTGACGGCGCTGCTGTGGCACCGTGGGCACTGTGATACCCGCGCGACCTCGTGGCCCGCGGGAGTCGTCTGAGCCCAACCGCAGCGCGGGCACATGCGCCACAGTTCGATCTTCGACTCGTTCGCGCCGAGGTCGACAGCGTCGATCTGTACGGCCAGACCCTGTGCGTAAAACGTTGCACCAGGGGCGAGTTCGGTAAGCGCGATCCGCGATCCGCGGCGATAACTGACGGTGTCGCTCAGGTACTCCTTGGTGTCCGGGTCGATCCAGGTGACGCCGACGTCGAGGGTCACCGAGTCGTCGAGCAGCGTGTAGTTGGGTAGTACCCCGTACCGTTCGAGCACGCTGATCCAGAAGTCGGCGGTCAGCTCGTAGATCTGACCGCCGAGCAGTTTCAGCGATCCTTTGGCGGTTTTGAAGTCGCGCTTGTCGTCGTCGGTGGCGGCGGGAGCGTTCGCGCGGCGCTCGAATTCCGGGAGCTCGGCCAGGACCGCGTCGCGCCGGGCGTTCAGCTCGGTGTAGTCGTTGTTCCACCTGTGCACCGACTCGCGCAGGAATGCCGTCAGTGCACTGTCCGCGTCGGCGTGCGGTGTCGCCCATGCACGAAGGGCGTCGGCGGCGGGCTCGGCCAGGGTGCCGTCGAACTGGGCGAGGAATTCGTCGAGCAGCTCGGTGGCCCGATGGTCGGCGAGGGCGATCAGGTTCCCCATCCAGCTACCCACGTCGAAGCTACGCAGCACATCCTGCGCCTCGAGCCGTGGCGTGAAGGCGCCGGTGGTCGCTCGGGCGATGCGGTCGACGATGTGCGCGATGTACTGCCGTTGCAGTATCTCCTCGGCGGTCAGGAAGGTAGCCGGTGGACGGACCTCGCCCTGAATCACCGACAGTGGTTCGTTGAGCTTCGGCAGATGTTCGCCGCGTCCGCGAACGAAGGCGAGCACCAGGGAATTTCCCGTGCGGCGTCCGGCGCGACCGACCCGCTGTAGGTACGACGACACGGTGCGTGGCAGCGACCCCAGCATGACGGTGGACAGGTCGCCGATGTCGATACCCATCTCGAGTGTCGGGGTCGCGACCAGGACGTTCGGTGCCTGCGGGTCGGCGCTCCCATTCTTGAACGCCGCCTCGTAGGCCAGTCGCGTCTGCGCGGGCAGCAGCGACGTGTGCTCCCTCGCGACGACCCGCTTCATCTCCGATTCGCCGTAGAGCGTGCGATAGAAGTTCGACGAGTTGATCCCGCGCTGCAACGTCCCCGGACAGCGGTCCAGCATGCAGGGAGCCCCGTCGAGTTGATCGATGACGAGCTGGCTGCCGGGGTTCGGCGTCCGGCAGACCGTGCACACCAGCAGATGCTTGTGATCGACGAGGTCCTGCTCGTCGGGGACGCTGACCGCGACAGCTGCCGCAGTGAGTCCGTATGCGGTGAGACCACTTTCGGTGGTCAGCTCGGTGATTACACGCTTCTCGGCAAGCACCGAGAACAGCGACTTCGCCAGGTGTCCCGCGTCGCCGGGCGCGACACTCAGGCATTGCGCCGCCCATTTGGCGTACCAGGATGTCGGGGCGGTGATGGAGTCGAAGCCCTCTGGCACGCTGCGTGAGCCGATCGCGGGAAACGCGGGAGCGGGCCTTCCTTTGGGGAATGCGGGCATCCCCTCTCCGCGTGGCCGCCCGCCCCAGACCCAACGCCGGTTCGCGTCCTTCGCGATGTACGTTTCCAGCCATCGGTGGTGGATGGCGCCACGCATGCGCACCCGTTCGACCGTGCCGCGGACCCAGCGCGTGATCGCGGCAGAATCCGGTGCAGTGAGCGGCAATTGGTGGTCGATGGCGTCCATCGCGGCGCGGCCGAGTTGCTGGGCGCGATCACGTGCGCCGAGATTCACCTCGGCGACCGCGCTGCCGGTGAGTTCGAGCGTCCGGCCGAGCCGCGATTGCAGCCCGAACTCCAGGTCGATGTCGAACTGCAGCCGCAGCAGTGCCCGCCTGGTGGCATCGCGGCGTTGCCGCGAGGTGGCGTCCGCTCGCCAGAAGTCGACGAACTCGTCACGTTCGACGATGTCGGGTGCGAGCAGGTGGTAGCGGCGGATCGGGTCGTTGCCGGCGCGGTCGACGACCGCCGCGGCGAGTTCCGGCAGGGTCAGCTTGTCGGGTCCCATCGCGCTGCGCAGTGCCGAGCGCAGGCTCAGCGTGTGTGAACGTGCTTGGACGAATCCCGCGCGGTGCGCGGCATCCTGCACGCTGTCGGTGAACATCAACGCCTTTTTCTCGTCGGTGTCCAGGCCGGCGTCGCCGAACATGTTGGACAGCGTCACCGACAGTTGGGTCGCCACCGCGCTACCGAGGAACCGGATGCCGTCGGTGGTGCCGCAGGAAGGGCACTTGTCCGCCTTCGATTCCTCGTCGGCGTCCGGCCCGGTCAGCACGAGGACCGGAAGCACGTTGCCGTTCAGATAATCGGCGCCTTCGAGATCCGGTGCCGTGTCGGTGATGTCGCGGTCGTAGAGCCGGAACCAGCGCAGCCCTTCGACGGTCGTGTCGAAGGCGGCTTCGGCGGGTGCGGAGATGAGAGCGCGGAATCGGCCGTCGCCCGCGGCGTGGTCGCCGCGAATGTTTTTGTCGGAGTGGTCGAGTGTGGTGCCGGTCGGCGCGAGTCGCGCACCCCACCCCGAGCGTCCGCAGTGGCGGCAGAAGATCGCGGGCAGGTACATGGTCTGCGGATCTTCGGGTGGTCCGTCGTCGGACCAGTGATAGGCCGTCGCGGTCGAGACGGCTCGGTCGATCCGGGTCAGTTCCCGAATCCACAGGTGCACATCGACACTCAGTGCGGTGCGGCCGATTTCGGTGCGCAGGTACGACAGCACCGCTAGGAGGTGTTCGAGGAAGTGTGGTCGTTTCGCTGCCGCGCCGGTCGGGGTGACAGAGCTGGTGAAGATGTCGGCGACGACATCGGCCATCGAAATGGCGTCGACGGTGCGCCGGACCAATTGGGCGAAGCCGTCGTGGGTTTTCAGCAGGCACAGTTGATCTACCGGTTCGAACAGGGCGAAATTGTCCACGAGTTCGGCGGGGTCTTCGACACCGTCGGTCGACCGAAACAGTGTCGCGAGTACTTCAGCAGCCAGGGCCTTGCCGCCGCGCTCGGCGGCTTTCTCCAGGCGGCTGAGCACCTTGGCGTCGGTGGTCGCCGGGGTTATCGGTTCGAATCGTGTCCCGAGCGCGGCATCCCGATCCGCCAGCCACTCGCCGACCTCGAGTCGGGTCTCGCCGATCACCGCGTCGCTGTCGAAAACCTCGCCGAACACGGTGTGCGCGAAGTCGAGCATCGCCGTCGGCGCTGCCTTGGACCCGAGCGTGGCGGAGGTGGCGACCGGCGTGATCCGGCCGAGTGGACGCGCCCGGTCCTCCTCGGTCACCGCCGTCCGATCGGTCCAGTACGACTTGACCGTGAGGCCGAGCCGCCGCAGCAGCATGGCCACGTCGGTACCTTGGGCACCGTCATAGGTGTGGAACTCGTCCAACACGATGTATTGCAATGAGTGCGCGGACAATCGCCACATATCGGCGCGGTCGGGGCGCAGCAACAGATGGTCGAGCATCTTGTAGTTGGTGAGCAAGATGTCCGGCGGTGACTTGTGCAGAAGGTTGCGGTCGGTGATCAATCCGGCTTCGGAGACGATGGTGCGTTCCGAGGACTGCTCACCGGTGAATAGCCCGGCCGTGACCTCGGCCAGGCGCGGGTCATCGGTGATGACCTTCGCCAAACGTTCCGCCTGGTCATTGGCCAGCGCGTTCATCGGGTAGAGGATCAGCGCCTTCATCCCGGTGATGCCCGCCCGCCTGGCTCGCAGGACATGGTCGAGGATCGGGAATAGAAACGATTCGGTCTTACCGGAACCGGTACCGGTGGTCACCAGCGTCGGTTTCGGACGCTGCTGCGTTTTGGTCGAGAGTCGCTCGAACGCGGCGGCCTGGTGGCCGTAGGGGGTGAATCCGTCAGGCCGCCAATCCAAGTGCACGCCCCAGTTGCCCCTCGCCGGGGCGAATGGCAGCCGTAGCCGGACATAGGGGCCCTTGAAGATCCCCGCCGCCGGGTCGCCGATGAAGTCCGCCAGCGCGCCGTAGGCGTCGGGGTCGGTGAGCGCGAAAGTCGTCGTGAGGTAATCGGTCAGGCCGTTGCGCAGACGACGGGCCTGCAACGTGGGCAGTAGTTCCCCCAAGATCGGCTCTCTTCCGTTTCCGTGTCGCGCAGCAGCGTCGTGAGTGGTTGTCGGCCGGTCTCGCCGACGCCCGCCCCCTTCGTCGTGCCGGGATTCGTGACCCCGACTCTGCTTCGCCCTGCTGTTATCCCATCCCGCACCTGACGATGGTGCGTTTTGCGATACACGACACCGAGACAGGCGCTCACCAACCTACCAAGCGGCTGTAGCAACGGCTTCGCGGTTATCACCGGACAGGGTTGCCGCGGAGCGGTTGGTCGGCGAGTTCCCAGGCGTAATCTGGGCCGCTTCTCGCGGTAGTCCATCGACGGTGACCTGCACCGTTCGCCGGAGCCGAGTCCGCATTTCGGTAGTGTCGGCGGGGATCGCCGCGACGGTGCCGCCGCCGATCATCGCCTCTCCGGGGAGTGGAACTACTTGCGGCGGACTATGCACACGACACCGAGCCGCGGTGTCGATTCTCATCGAGCGACCGCGGGGCGGTCGGGTATCTCACGGTGCAGGTACGAGACGTCCCTTCGGGTCACGGATCAACACTGACGGAGGTGCGAGGGCGAGCCGGTCGTTCAGACGGAGCGGCTTTTTATCGCCTGTCCAAATAATCTTCTGGACAGGCCTGTTGTTGGCGAAGAATAGGTAGTACCCCCACGGCACCTCCGTGCTCGAATCCTGTTTTGCGGGAATTCCCTTCCAGCAGCCCGGCGCGACGTTGGCCTGCGCGGCGCGGCTCAGATCCTCGGGGTCCATAGCCGGTTGCACATCCACCATTCGTTCCCAGCCGTCGGTCCATCCGGCCGCACGGGTGACCTCGATGAGCGTCACCGAGTCGGAATCCCGCGCCGCTTTCCCCAGTTCCTCGGTGAACCTCGTACCCGAACCGAGCGTTTCGATATTGCCGTAGAAGTTGACAACTTCTGCGTTGCAGGGCAATTCGGGCGAAGACGATGACGCGAACGGTCCGATGCAGCCACTCAATATCGGCACCAGTGCTGCGACAACGATCAAGTATTTACTTTTCATTGCTCGCTCCGTTACTTCCCAGGAAGAGGTACGCTGACTCCAGGTTGGATCGCGGTATCGCCAGGTTGCACGCTGTTGCTCCATGCGATTTGTGGGTTGGCTCCCTCGGTCGGAGCATGGAGCACGATCATATTTCCCTCTTGAATAGACGCGCCGATCTTGGCTTTCAGTTCTTCTGGACTGGCATCAGGGTTGTCCCGGCCGATTTCCCGGCCTTTTTCGTTGTTGAACAGATCCATCGCTTCGCGGGCCGGTGGGTTACCGCCGGACTTCTCGTGTGCGGTCGTGTACGCCTTGGTCCAATCGTCGCCGAATTCCTGTGTCATCCGTGCGTTCCAGTACGTGTGACGAAATGCGTCTCCGTGTCCGTCTGCGTCGGCATTCCTCTGAAGGTCTTCGTTCTTCAGCCCTTTATACTGCTCCAGGCCAGCCTGCTCTGCCTCGTTCTTGATTTGGTAGAAGTCCCAGAGGCCGACTGCGCCGTGCCGGGAGACAAGCATCTCCAAGGCGTTGGCCTCTTCGCGCGGAAGTGAACTCGGCTGGAAGCTCGGGTCCATGGTACGGATGTAGTCGAGCAACCAGCCGCTCGGCCACACCACAGGGGCGGATTCCGATGCCTCGGTTTGATAGTCGGCGAGGATCTTCGCCAGGGTCGGGTCGGTCGGCATGGCGACCAGTGCCTGCTTGGCAGAGTTCGGCACCTGCTCGAGCAGATTCTGGATATTTCCCTCGGCGGTGAGATCGGCTTCCTGGATTCTGCTCAGGGCTTGACGTAGTCCGCCGGTTAGCCGGATTTCTTCGAGCTCCTTTCTGGCGACCGCAGTGCCTGGTGCCCACCAGTACTTCTTCATCCACTCCCAGTTGGATTTCCGAGACGACACTCCGCCGTCATCGTGGTAGAACAGATCCCACTCGGAGTCTTCGACCTCCTTGATAACGGCGCGAATCAGGAGGATCATGCCGTCGAAAATGGCAGCCGTGGAAGTGATAATGCCGGACATCGACTCATAGAGGTCCACTGTGACGAGCGCATCCTTGCGATCGTCTTGGGTGCGCTGTCGCGCTGATTCACCGGTTGCATTGTCGAAATACGGTTGCGAGTCACCGACCGCGCGAGCAACTGCCTCGACTTCCGTTTCGATTTCTCCTGCGGCCCGGGAAAGAATCGAAGCCAGCTCCCTTGCGGGACTCAGATTCCACTGCAGCACCTCCGGGATCAGCAGGTCTTTGGCCTCGCTCATCGCGGACCTTCTTGCGTGAATCGGGCGGCTCGCATCTGGTCCTGGTTCTCGAAATCGGTCACCGCTTTGTCCAAGATGTCCGCGACGCCGGTAAACCGACTGGCATGGAACTTCAGCACTCCGTCGAGTGCCTGCAAAGTCTCCTGTACCCGGGTAAGTGCCAGTGACTCGTCCGCTCCCTTACGGGATTCGTCACGGGCTGGGATGGCCATTGGCGCCTTGCCGTCGACCGTCTCCGCATGTCCGCGCACCTGACTGGCGAGTTCCCGGACTCGCCCTGGGTCCATATTGAACATTCCCTGACCTCAGATCACATATCCGTGGTCGCCGAACCCGCCGTGACCGGGACCGCGCTCATCGTGTCGGCTCGCCGGGGCGAACGTCGACGGTTGGTACTCCGATGACAACTCCGTGAAGACGCGCTCGGCTTCGGCCTCGGCATTCGCGTGTGCGACACGATGCCGATCGGTGATGAGCGCAGCCAGTCGATCCGGATCATGCTCCTGCGCATAGGGCGACAGCTGGAGATCGGTGATCGCCCCGCGGGCGTCGGTCTCGATATAGACGGTGCTGTCGGTGGATTGCGCTCGTCCGCGCACCCGCTCTGTCGCCTCGTTGATCCGCTTGACCCGCGCCGCTAGTTCGTCCGTGTTTTCGATCATTTTGCTCCCCCATAGCTGCTCGTATCCTGCTCCGCGCCTACGGTAACAGTGTTCGGTGCAGTCGCGGGTGCATCGGTCGCGGGTGCATCGTGACTCTGCTCGCATCCCCGGATGCCACACGAAACCGCAGCCGTGAGCGATCATGTCAGCGGTCAAGTAATTCCCGACTTATCTTCGTGTCATCGGGCGGTCATGACAGCGGCGATCAGTCGGGAACCTGTGCACATGATTCGGTTCGTGAGCATGACCCGAATCGGGTGTATCTGCCCGGGGCCGATCGAAGCTCACGTGTAGTTCGGGTCGTTGTCCTCGCGGTAGCCCTTGACAGTCACCTGCACCGTTCGCTGGAGCTGAGTTCGTATCTCGGTGGTGTCGGCGGGGATCGCCGTGACGGTGGCTCCGCTGCGGACGAGGTAGCGGCCGTCTGGATAGTCCATCACGTGGAAGCCCCTGGCGGGTGTGGGCCGGTTGTCCCATGCCGGGCCCGCGTAAACCCCGACGTGGGCGATAGTCGTGCGCGGGCGTTCGAAGAACCGTGCGGCCCGCACGCGCGGCGTCGGCTGTGCGCCCACGCGGTACGGCTCTTCGTGCTCGGTGTCGAGATCGTGTCGGGAGACCTCGATGCGGGGGCCGCCGCCGCGGGGAGCGGGTGGCAGCAGGTCGATGAGCCGACCGCTGACCGCATCAGCGTCGATCAGCGACATGTGAACGGCCCCACCGTGATCCGGTGACGAGGTCGGCTCCTGTACCAGCAGCACGGCATGCCGGTAGTGGACGGCGGCGTGCACCCGCATCTTCCGCTCGCGGTCGAATCCCGCGAGCTCGATGCGTGCTTCCGGTTCGGCGAGCACGCGCAGCGCGCCGTACAGCGCTTCGTCGAAACACCGATGTAGTCCGGCCGCTTCGGATTTCCAGTCTTCCTCGTATTCGGCGATCGTTTCGGCGGTGGACCGATACTGCAACGGGTAGGGCAGTACGTCACGGTCGACGGCGCGCCACAGCACCGTGAAGCCGAGCGCCGTGAACGACCAGTCTCTTCGACTCATGACGCTCGTTCGCTCGTCATACACCTCGGACTCGTACATCGTGGGCACGTCATGGAGATATGCATGGTGGCGACGGTGCGTGCGGTCATTCGCCGATCACCGGGGGCACCGTCTTGGTGCGGTTGTGCTCGCCCAGACCGGTGAGTTCCTCGCCGTTGCGCTGGTTCACCAGGTAGTCCTTCGTCTGGTGCTCCTTGTCGTCGTCGCCCTTGCCGCGGGCTCCCGGCGGTGTCATACCCGGCATCCCGGCCATGCCGGGACGGTTCGCGCCGGGACGAGTCGTGGCGGCGGGAGCGACGCCGAGAAGACCGGGTACGCCGGGGACACTCCGGCCCGGAGCCGGTGTACCGGGAGCTGGAAGGCTCGTCGTACCGGGGCTCGGCGTATTGAGGTGTCCGGTGCTGGGTGTGCCGGGGCGGGTCAGTGCCGGATCGGTGGCTGTGCTCGCCGGTTGAGTCGATGGGGTGTTCGTGTTCGCGGGGGTCGTCGTCGACTGAGCGGTCGTATTTTGCTGTGTATCAATAGGATCAGTGCCGGTCGTTACGGTGTCCTGCGGGTTTTCGCTGGTGCCGGCCGGCTGACTGGATTGCGTTGTGCTGGATGTGTCGCCGGGCGAGGTACCTGGTGACGGGGATGGCCCAGGATTGCTCGACGGGGACGTCGGGCCACCGGGCTGGTATACCGGGTTGTACGGCTTGGGCACCAGCGGAACACCGGTATCGGATTCCCGGACCGCGGGATAGAAGACGTTCTTCACGACATTCACCGACGCGTCGTGCGCGGCATCGTCACGGTGCCGGTTCGCCTTCCACGTCGGGCCGGGCACCCAGCTCGCGAGGTCGCTGGTCCAGGTGTGGCTCGGCGCTTCCTGCACGGCAGGCCGGGTGACCTCGATGCCCGACCGGATGATCTTCACCTTCTCCGCGACGATCCGCACCGAATCGATCAGCCCGGCGGACTTGTCGACGTACTCCTTGACTCCATCCGCCGCGGCCTTCGCCGCCGCGCCCTCCCACTTGCCCGCCATGGCTTTGTTGATTTCCGGGGAGAAATCGCGCAGGCCCTGGTCCAACCTGTCCCGAATGGACTCCCACCGCTGATGCAGCGCCACGACATCCGTGACCGACATCGCCTGCACCCGCTGGTAAAGATCGTCGATATCGTCCGGATTCTTGTACGCGCTCTCCGGGACCTGCGGCGACTGGGTCTGCGCCACACCACCACCGCGCATGACCTCGGCGATCCGGTTGCGGGCAATAGCCGCATCGGGACTCTCGTCGCGTGAGCCGCTGTCCGGCGGACCGGATTTCGACTGCTCGTACAGTGCGGCAGCGATCGCGACCAAAAACGGTAGACCCATGACCGTCCCCCAGATCAGTTCAGCAGAGTGTTGGTGTTTTGTGCGTTCGCTTGGTCCTGGGCGACGGTGCGATCCACGGAGATCTGGATGGTGTCGCGCATCAGGGTGAGTACCTCGATGTGCTCTTTCAGCGCCGAGTCCACGTCACCGTCACCGCCAATTGCCTTGGCTCCCAGCACCTTTGCGAGTTCGTCCGAGCAGTCGAAGCGGCCGAGCCCAGTGACTCGCGTTAGCATCTCCAGTTCATCTCGCAGGGCAACGTAGAGATCGATTTGACGGTTACAGGCGTCGCGGCATCCGATTGCGACGGAGCTGTCCAGATAGAGACGGCCAGCATTGGCTTCGTCAGCAAGATATCGCCACCGCGTCACTTCCTCGCTTATCGACATAAAAATTCCCCCTGATCAGCGTGGAAACTCTGAGACGAGCACCTTGGCTGCGTTCGTAGCTCGATCACATGGAAGTACCGTGCTTTTCTGCGTATTGAAGATGCTGACCTGTAGCGCACCCTGATCAGCAGGAAAGATGAGATCGCAGTCGTCTCTGTTTGCCCCGGTTGTGGTTTTGAAACTAAATCCGTCCCGTCCGCTCACACTGATGTTGACGAAATCAGTGTTTTCGGGCTTTTTCTTGAAGTCGTCAACAGTGTGAGTCGTCGACCATACGACAAGAGAGTAACTCCACTGGGAAGGCGCGTCATGCCAGGAGCAAACCTTAAATCCAGGTTGTTCGACACCCGCGACTCCTGACTTCTTCGTGGAAGAGACCACGCCGATCTGCTGCAGCAGCTGATCCGAGACCTGGGTGCACGGGTCCCAAAGGGCGGCGCTGGCCGCCGACGGGTCTGCGACGGTGCTCGGTGTGGCCGTGCCCTCTGTCTGTGACCCGCATGCCGAGGCGACCAGCACCACCCCGGCGAACGTCGCAACTGTCGCCATCGTCCGTCGTCCCACCGAAGCCTCCCGATCTGGGCCGTCGAAATCGTCCCTGAAGTCTATGACGCGCCAACGCGCGGTTCGGTTCCCAGGGATATTTTCTTCGGTCGGTCGAGGTGGTTCGGTACGGTTGGCGCACCTGCCCCCGCCTCGGCAGGACTCCGGTTGGCGTGGCGTCCCAGCTGCCGATTCAACGGTGCACAGTACTGAATCCAGCTGGTACGAAGGATGATTCGACAGGCGCGTCCGACGTGTGGATGTCTCGCTTTCGTACACGTCCCCGCGAGGTCACGAAGGATCGGCGGCGGGCTGGGATCGTGCTTCCGCTGTGCCGATGCTATGTGTGACCGGTTCCCGCGCAGGTGATGATCGATTGCACGACGGTGCTGATGTGTGGGAGCAGTTCCTGGCCTTCACGTACGCCGAGCGCCATCGCGCATAACAGGGGTGAACTTCTGCCGATTGGGCTGACCAGGGCCGCGCGGCCGTCCTACACTGCTTGCGTGACCGCTGCACACGACTACGAGGACATGCACCACCTGGTGGACCAGCTCACCCCGACCCAGGTGCGACGCCTGCGTCTGCTCGTTACCCAGGACGAGGAGCTGTCCCAGGTCGCTCAGACGCTTCACGAGGCCGAGTCGCCCGAGGCGGAGGCGGTCCCGGAGGGGCTGCTGGCCCTGATCGGCAGTATCGACGGCCCGGCGGACCTGGGCGAGCGGCACGACGACTACATCCGCGAGCGGATGCGCGAGCGCTTCGGCGACTCGGCGTGATCGCCACAGTCCTCGACACCGGCCCCTCGCGGCAGCGCTGAACACCGGCGACCGTCGGCACGCCGAGTGCGCCTCACTGCTGATGTCGCTCACCGGCCGCCGCCTGCTGCCCAGTCCGGTCATGACCGAGGTCTGCTGGCTACTGGAGTGCTGGCCCAAGGTCGAGGCCGCGTTCCTGGCCCAGGTCGCACGGGGAACCTTCGAACTGGTGCAACTCACCCCCGCCGACCTGACCCGGATGGGCGAGCTGGTCCTCCAGTACGCCGACTTCCCACTCGGCGGGGTCGACGCCTCGGTCATCGCGGTGGCCGAAAGCTTCGGTGTAGACCGGGTGGCCACCCTCGACCGGCGGCACTTCAGCGTCGTCAAGCCTGCCCACATCCCCGCGTTCACGCTCTTGCCCTAGATCCGCCCAGCGGTCTACGCCTCTGACGGCAGCGCTGACGGCAACAACTCTGGACATCGCCGCACTCTCACGCACGTCAGCTGAGGGACAAACTGCCGTTTACCTGCATAAACGCAGGTAGGTAGGGGTCGCCCTCGACACGTACTATGTGCTGGCTGACGCCACGCCGGTTCTCGTTCGCAACTGCGATCCGTACGAAATCCGCTTGATGAGGATACGGGTGCAGCTCGACATGATCAGGCATCATGCGGGTTCGTGTCCACGCTGCGGTGCCGGAGGTGCGAGAGTTCTTGGGGAAGCGGGCGGCTCGGCTGTAATGAATCCCGCTGGTACGGGTGATGATTCGAAGGCGCGTGCGACGGGCGGGTGTCGTTTTCGCGCAGGTCCCGCGAAGTCACGAAGGAATGGTGGCAGGCTGGGGATCGTGCTTCCGCTGTGGGCGATGCTATGTCTGGCCGGTTCCTGCGCAGGTGATGATCGATTGCACGACGGTGCTGATGTGTGGGCGGAACGCATCGCGTGGGGCGACGACCCATCGTCGGTATCCGGTGGTTTCGTCGGCAGGGGAGGGCAGCACTATTTCGCCGCCGTCGGGGACGATGGTCGCCGCCGCACGTAGGAGTGCGACGAAGATGTCGCTGTCGAGGGCGATGCTGTTGGTGTCGTCGGGGCGGGCGAGGATGGTCCAGCGTCGGGAGCCGTGGGCGATGACGGGGCCGAGTAGGTATTCGTTGGCGAGGTCCTTGTGCACGATTCGGCCGAGCCGTTCCGGGACGGTGACTGCGGCGATGTCACCGGCGCGCATGGTGATGCGCCTGGTTTCGGTGTGCACGAAGCACGGTAGGCCACCGACGTGTCGGTAGTGCAGGCAGCGGGCGAGTGTGGGATCGGGAGTACTCATGGCTGGTCCGTGGATGGCGGCATCCCTGGACGAGCATGGAGGCGGCGTCGCCCCCTCTGGTCCGGGAGCTTTTGCGATGGCATTGGAGTTGTGTCCGTTCGTATTTCGGAGATCGTGGATGGCCGTCAGTCCCAGAGTCGTGCGCAGGGCAGAGGCGGGAGATCGTCGTGAACGTTGTCGTCGACAATCACTGTGAGTGCCGGGAAGTGTTGGGCGAGTTGGTCGGCCACGCTTGCGGCTTGTTCGGCGCTGGCTCGATAGTCCAGGCGCAGCGGGCCGGATTCGATGTGGAGGTGCCGGTGGCACCGTGGGTTCGGCTGATCGGGCGGCGGCATGCGGCGCGTCAGTGTGGCCTACTCGTCTCCGGCACCATCCGCCCGATGTCGACGAGCGCCTGTTGTGCCGCTGCTTTGCGTAGGCAGTGTTTCGCCCGGCAGGCCACATGACGACGCATCACCTCATGGGCCTGCGCGACGGTGAACGGCAGAACCGGGGGCTGGTGGGCGGCGGCGTCGCACAGCGCGACGAGTTGGTACACGGCGAGCGAATTCGGTGGCACGTAACACCTCTCTGGTTCGGACACTTTTCGGCGGTGCCCGGCGCCGGGGACTGTCGCCACCGGCGCGCCACTCTGGCGGGCCGATGCGCCGTCGAGGGGAATGGCGTCGGCCCGGCACCGGGCACCTGCGACCGAACGTAAGATGCGCGAATGGCGCGGCCCGGACACAAATACCGGTTTCCGTTCCCGCTATTCGAGGAGCCGTATATTGTGCGGTGGCAGTCGTTTTCGGCGGACATGCTGGGGAGATCAACCAACAACACAGGGGGTTCGGGGATGCACATGACGACCGGTGAAGTCATCCGGCGGGTGCGGAAGTCCATCGGGATGACCCAGACGGAGTTGGGTGCGTTGATCAAGTTCTCCCAACCGGCGGTATCCGGTTTGGAGCGTGGTGGCCCGGCGTCCCACGATGTTCGCGTCCTGCGACTTGTTGCTCGCGCCCTTGGGGTTCCGCTTGCCATACTGGTGGTGGAGTCGGACCAGGAGGCAGATGTGGACCGTCGCAATTTCTTCAGAGCAGGGGCGCTCGGAGGTGTCGGGGCCGCCGCCATGATGGCGGCGAACGCACCGGCCCAGGGCGAATCGATATCCAGCGTGAAAGTTGGTGCGAGCGATGTAGCTGCTATCAACGAGAGTGTGAACCAAATCCACGAGCTGGACTTGGTGGTTGGCGGTGACCGGCTGTGCCGGGTGGCCGCGAACCAAGTCCGTTACGTTGAGCAGTTGCTCGACAATGCGACCTACAGTGAAGCGGTCGGACGAGCCCTGACCAGCGCATGCGCCGAGATGATGACCGCTACGGGGTGGGTGCATCTTGACGCGGGCCATCTGGACGATGCTCGCCGTTACTACGCCGACGCGGCGAATGCGGCAAACGTGGCTGGTGACGGGGTTGCGGCAGCTCATGCCTTGGGCAACGCCAGTCATCTCATGCTGAGGCGTCCCGAAAACCCGGCAGGGCATCCCCTGGCCGTGCAGTACGCACAGGCAGCGTCGCGGGCAGCTCTTCGTGACGGTGGTCCGAAACTACGAGCGCTGACGGCGATTCGCGAGGCTGAAGCCCAAGGGGCACGTGGCGACAAGGCCGCGGCGACTGCGGCGATCAGCCGGGCGCACCGTGCCTATGAATCGATTCGAGGGCATGACCCTGATTGGGTGTATGTGCCCGAGGCTGAGCTCAGCGGAGTTACCGGCAAGGCTCAGATGTGGTTGGGCGAATACGGTGCGGCGGCTGTCCATTTGCAAGCCGCGATCGACGGCTCGTCGGCCTGGCCGCGGGAGTGTGCTTCATGGCAGGTCAGCCTTGCGCACAACTTCGTCAACTCCGGTGACATCGCCCGAGGGTGCGCGCTGCTTGCCGACAACTTCGACGCCATCAGTAGCCTCGCCTCCACGCGATTGCATCAGCGAATCGACTGTATTGCCAATCGGGTTCGTATCCATGCCACAGTGCCCGAGGTACGGGAGTTTCTGGGGAAGCGTGCAGCACTGGTGTAGCACCTCGTAAAGTCTTGGCGTGCATGAACTCAATTCCAGGAGCAGTGTATTTTTCACCGTGCAATGGCGTTGAGGTTACGCCTCCGCCAAACGCGGTTGCGTTTCTATGGCGGTAAGGACCCGCAATACTCAATCTATGAGTTCCATTGGAAGCCAATGCTGTTCGGTAAGCCGTGCGATCGCGGCAGCAATATGCGCATCGGTGAAAAGCGTACCCTTGCGCTCTGTCCAGGCTCGGACGTAATCGACGATTTCATGTCTGTTCTGGGAATTCCCGTGTGCTGCGGCCCAGTGGACGCTAGCTAACAGCTCCATGCCGTACATGCTGCTGAAGCCCTCCGACAATGAGATAACACGCTCGACGTGCCGCGTCGCATCCTCATGATCGGCAAGTAGCGATTCGGAGCGATCCACGGCTTCGGTTAGCACACGGATCGGCTCGGACTCTAACGCGCGACCGCTGCCGTCGCCGAAACCGGTGACGAAGTGTCCCTCGATTTCCCGCAAGGTCTTGCGCAAGTTATCGGCGTACGGTCCGTAACGGCCCTTACTGAACTCCAGCCGCAAGTTCAGTCCCGCATGTTGCAGGAAATACGCCAGCTTTTGTACTTCGACCTGAGTCGCCGCGTGCAAGGCCGCTTCCTCGTATGCCCGCAGTAATTTGATGACGGCGGCCCGGGCAATCGTCATACGTGGTGGAGCTGTGCGAGTGACCATCTCGGCGGCGGGTGGCGCACCTTCAGGCGGGTAGACCCGGATGTCGGCATCGGCCGCGATGGGTGCGAGCGCCTTCCAGATCAGTGGCGCAACATCTTGCCAGGCCAAGCCGCCGTTTCCGCAGCCAAGCGGGGGAATCGCTATGGAACGGATCTGGTACTTGCGAATGACTAGAACAAGATCGCTCAGCCCGGACTCGATATCGGGCAACCGACTGGGTGAGCGCCAATGTCGTTTAGTCGGGAAGTTCAGGATGAAGCGTGGGCCGTTCAGCGCCCCGGTTTCCCAGATGAATATCTCCCCGATCCGGACCTCACCTGCTTTGGCCGCAGTCTCATAGGCACGGAACATCTCCGGATAGGCGCGGCGGAATTGCAGGGCGATGCCTTTGCCCATTACTCCTACCGTGTTGACGGTGTTGACCAGTGCGTCGGCGTCTGCACGGAGGAGGTTGCCGTGTTCCTCTCGAATCATGTCGTCCTCCATACCCTAGAAGTACCAGCCGGGTCTGACATCGAGCTTGGGTGTCGGAGTCTTGGACCCAAGCATCTGCCTGACCTCGGTCGCTACCTCGTCGGATCGAGTCGCGATGAACAGGATGCTATCCCACGGAACATGCTGGTGAACGAGCAACTCAGCTTGCCGACGTTCGCAGCGATCCGGGTACTCGTCGACGTCATGCCAGTATTTGCTCTCCATGAGCGGCCAGTCGACCAGCCGTGTCAGCTCGCTATCATCGGCCGTGAAGCGTGCGTAGGCCGCAAGGGCGTGTCTGTCGGTGCCGAGTACGGACTCCGTCCGGGTTCGCAGCTCCGTGACCTTGGTGGCAAGGTACACGATCCGATCGCAGCCATCGGTGTAGCCCGCAACACGTCCTTTGTTGATCGCGTACAGCATCGGGCTGCGCGGCGCGAAGTAGAAGGGGACGTAGTCGGACAGGAATCCGCCCGGGTGTATCGGCACGGTTCGGGCGGCGCGCTGCTGCTTGAGGTGACTGTGCCCGATCGGAATAGATGTCAGTCCCGTCGACGATGCGAGAGTGTCGCTCCAAATCCCATGCTCCATCATCGACGGAACATGCTCGAGCCGAGTGATATGGAACACCCAAGTTGGCGACGGCCGCTTTGTCATTCCGAATTCCGGGTATCCAGCAGCTGCGTGAAGTGCTGGTGTGCCAACTCCATATCCCGTTCGCGGTCGACGCCTTGGAAAGGCTCCTGGTAGGTGATGCCGTCAACGGTCAGATCGGCGGGCTTCAGCCCGCCCCGCTTGCGGTACTCAGAAGCGAGTTTGGTGGGGAGTTGGCGGCCGGTGGCATCGTAAAGGGCTTCGCGTTCGTATTTCTGCAATACCGGGAACTGGGTTTGGTAGATCGTCAGGAGTTCTTCGGAGGTGATGCCGAGCATGACGGCGACGATAGCGTCGATTTCGATGAGGGCTTGGCGGCGATCGGCTGCTCGGCGGAGGGGAGTGGACCATCGCCATGCCAACCCGATCGCACCGATCTTTGTGCGATCGGAGTGCTCTATGCCGACGCCGGGAACCCAATTGTCATCGCCCCATCGTTGCGAGTAAAGATATTCCCAGAGCGGCGCGAAAGGTTGGACAAGGCAGTTCATTCGAAGAGTGCGAAGGATGAGTCGTTCCTCTAGAAAATGGTGTCTAATATGTGGTAATCGACGAATCAGGCCGTGTTTTAGTTCTGTAGAACCAGATGTTTTCACTAAGAAATCTACTGGCAGGGACGACCAAATGCCCGACGCGACCGTTACGTCCACTGGTGTTGGCAGTTTTCCGGAGAGCACCGTGCCGACGAAGCATGTGCCGGGCGGTACGATGCAAGAATGGAGTGTGCGCACTGTTGCGGGGTCGGCCATTCGACGCCATGCGAGGCGAAAGTAGTTCGTACTGGGTACGCCATTCCAATTTGGATACGCGTCGATATATTCCTCGTAGCGTTTAGCTGGCTGATAGTTGGTTCGCGCGATGAATGTTTCTGAAATAGAAGCAAGGTCGATCGCTGAATAGTCAAGATTGTTGCGCATGGTGGGATTGCCCTGTTGATATATTGGGCAGGCGATAGTAATATGCGGCCCTTGCAAGATCGCATCGTCCCAACTGGACGGTACAGCGGACCGTGACTCGAAGTAGCCTTCCTTCCGGTCGGCGGATTCGTGCCAGCCATCGGTCCATTCGAGCCCGGTTTCAGTGATGCGTGGCGCAGAAGCGAGTTTGTTGAGTACGTCTGCGCTTGCTCGATTCACTGGGTAGAGCATCCTGGATTCGGCCGCCGGAGCGCCGGGTTCATCGATCAATGCTGCCCAGTCGGCGAGTTCTAATTCGGTTATCTCAATGACTCGCTGGGCATGCGGCCGGACATCCCACTTGCCGTCGGGGTCCTTCACGCCGGGGGCGGGTCCGGAACCATCGTGTTGGAGCGATCGGGTCGGTACTTCTGGATGGTACAGAGCAGTTCCTTGGATGAACCGTACATCTGATTTGGAACCGTAAACGTGCACGCCGTATTGGCGGGTGTGATTGATCTCGGTGAACAGCTTTAATTCATTGCGGAACTGCCAGTGTCGTCGCAGTCGGCGATAGCACTGTCGGCGAAGTTTGTTCGCCCGTGCCTCGCTGAAGTGCGTCTCCGGATGAATCATCGATACGATCCCACGGTGGGATGAGGAGCGCCACGTTCGCTCGATGAAGCATCGGTAGAGGTCGGGCTGTAGCCCGGACAGTACGGGGCGGTCGATGCCGGACCCGAGATGTTCGTTCTGCCCGGATTGATCGGCCCGTTCATCCAGCAGTGCTTTCCGAACGACATCTAGCTCCAGCAAGGCGGCTAGCTTCTGCTTCTTGACCTGTTCGGAAGGCTTTGCGGCCAATTGCCACCACGGATCGAACTCCGCAAGTACCCCAGCCTCATCCCAGTCAGGCCGAACCCATGGCGGATTACCGACTTGCAGATCGAACCCACCGTGCGAGAACACCGGCGCGAAGTCGAGGTCCCAGTGGACGAACCCCTGCGCGACAGCGATGCCGGACGCGATGTTCAGCCACGGGAACCTGACTACGGCGTGTTCGATCGTCGAGACTTGCGCAAACGTTCGATCGATATCCTCAGCGGTGTCGAGCGCATGCCAGTCCAGGTCGCCGGCCATACTGGTTTGCCCGTACTTCTCGAACTTCCCGGCTTTCGGCGGTACTCCGATCAGAGCTTCGAGACCGCCCACCCACTGATCCCAATCCGGTGGTTCCGCATCCCCAGTCACCGGCCACGACCACAGCGCACACCAAGCATCCATCACTCGCCGCAGCCGCCGATACGCACCATCTTCGTCGTTCAGCGCGGCCTCGATTTCCTCCCGCGTCACCGCCGGAGTGTGCTCGGCCGGCTCCGTACCCCAGAGATGAATATCCCGCCGGATCTCCGACTCCGCGATGGTGAGCCGCCGTAAGGTGAACTCCCACAGCGTCTCCACCCGCTGTGCCAGCGCCGAAAGCCGCTTGACGATCGCCTTGCTCGGCGATTTGCGAATCTCATTGCGCCACAGCCGTAGTTCTTCACGTCGCTCTGGTGCGTAGGTCCTGGCCTCGGGTGTATCGACCACCGCACCCCAGCCCTGCGAGGGCAGTAGGAAGTGGTGGATTCCGTCACCGATCGACTCACCCAGCGGCACGTCCTTGGCGGAAGTCTTCAGCCACGCTTTCTTCGCGAGCATGCTCGGGGCATACACAGACCGCCGCGCGCCGATGAGCGAGTTGCCCCGGCGTAGATGCAAACCGAACCACGGCGCTTGTAACCCGGCGACCATGGTGTCCAACCACAGGGAGATCTCCGCCAGCTCCACGGCGGTCGCGTTGAGGTCCACGCCGTACACCTGGTGGAGGGCAATATGCGCCTTCACCTTTTGTAGCTCGATCGGATACTGGTCCGCTTCGATGAGTTCGCCGAGGTCTTCTTGTTTACGTTCGAGGTAGGCGGCGGCGAGCTGGCGGACCGCCTCGATGGCGAACGCTCCGGAGCCGAGGGCGGGCTCGCAAATGGTGAGTTGCAGGATCTGTTCGGGGGTGGTGCGGGTGTCGTTCTGGTCGAGTAGTTCCTCG
Organism: Nocardia sp. NBC_01730; assembly: GCF_035920445.1. Taxonomy (NCBI): domain Bacteria; kingdom Bacillati; phylum Actinomycetota; class Actinomycetes; order Mycobacteriales; family Nocardiaceae; genus Nocardia; species Nocardia sp. NBC_01730. The sequence goes on from NZ_CP109162.1 coordinate 315,943, forward strand.
AGTGCCTGTTCGACAACGAATTTCGTCAGCACCTCCGGCGTGTAGTACGACGCGGATTGTTGCCGTTCGCGGCCTGCGAGGCGGAAGACGAAGGTGCCCTTGGTGTGTAGGACGGGCTTTTCTTCGCCCGTGGTTTCATCGATCGCGCGGACGAAGTCGGATTCGGACAGGTGGTCGGAGCGGTCGACCGGGACCACCCACGATCCTTTTTCGGGGTCGCCGTTCTTCGCGACCTCGTACAGGTCTTCCTCGGCGAAGAAGCCGGTGTAGGACATCAGGCCCTCATAGACCGCGCCCAGTTGGTTGATGCCGAGTTCGGCGTAGCTGATGAACCCTCGTTCGCGCCCTTTTCGGCCCTTTCTCTCCTTCGAGAGCAGCAGGTGTTCGAGGATCTGCTGGGTAGCTTCGTTGCCGAGCCCTACCTCGTCGATTAGTGCGGTCGCCTTGGCAGAGAACAGGTCCGCACGCAGCGGGTTGAAGACCAGGCCGGGGGCGGGATCGTCGGCGATGTTCTCGCGGATCGCTGGGGTGTGGCCGCGATCGACGAGGTCGAAGAGTTTCTTCAACGAGGCATACAGGTGGGTGCCGGTTTTTGCGCGCACCGAACCGAGTTCGGCCAGGGTCAACTCGCGGAGCCGGTCGAGGCCGTAGCCCTCCTCGTATTCGGCTGCACCGCTGGGCAGCACCTGCATTTCCGGGGAAGCCTCGGCATACAGCAGAAACAGGATGCGGTAGAGGAAACGCAGGGAATGTTTCGCCAGCTCCTGGCCGTCTATCGCGTCGAGGGGCGGGTCCGCTGCCGCGCGTCGGCGCACGACTTCGTTGGCGATGATTTCGATGGACAGCCGGATGCCCTCGCGCAGGTCCTTGGACACCCCAACGGTGTGCTTGACCGAATCCTTCAGCACCTCGGCCCACCACACGGTGCCGTCGGCGTCGGGGGCGAACGCCTGCTCGCCGAGGATCGCTGCCGCCCTATCGATCTCGCCGCCGCGTGCTTCGTGCCGACGTTCGGCCACCACGAGCAGATCGAGTGCGAGGTAACGGCCTTCGGCCCAACGTTCGGCTTCGGCGAGCAACAGCCACTGCCCGGCTTGCACCACGACGAAGGCCGGCGGCGTGTCGGAACGGAACGCCGCGGAGACGGCTTTGGACGCGGCCGCGATCGGTTTGCCGTCCTCGGTCGCAGGGGTGAGTAGCAGACCGGTTTCGGGGTTGAGGAGTTCTTCGATGGCGGAGACCGGGAGAGCTTGGACGAACAACACTCCGGGTGTTCGGGGGAGCTGTGCATCGGGGATCGTCAATGCCGAGCCTGCGCGCTCGGAATTGAATGCCGTTGGCTCGCCGGAATATCCGAGTGCGGTCCGCGTCAGCGCATGCGCTTCCGCTGCGGCGGAGGGGTTTTCGGCCAGGCGGGCAAGAGCGATCTCGAGGTCACGGCAGGCGGCCAACAGAGTGCTACGGACGGTCGGTCGGTTCTGTTTGGCCTCGGCGTCCCAGTTCTTGCGCAGCTCGAGCACCCTGCCGTGGAACGATTCCTTCGTGGAGTCGGTGGTGAAGTAGTGCTCGCTGATCCAGTCCTCGCCGATGACGATCGAGTCGTAAGAGGCCACGGTTACTGATCCTTATCCGGAACGATCACCAGCAGCGGGCGCACCAGCTGCTGGGTGGGGGCGAGGGATTCGGCGAGGCGTTGCTCTTCGACGATCCGCCGGGAAAGCTTGGCCACCTTGCTCTTCTGACTGCCGAACAATTCCAGCTGCTCGGCGCCGTCGTGCCAGCGGTCCGCACGTCGGCGCCACTGCGCCAACCGTTCGTTCGCGGTCTTCTCCTGCTCGGCGAGGACCATCGACATGGCACTGCGTGCGTTGGCCACCGCGATTGGCACCAGCGGGCGGTATCGGTCGAGGTCGCCCACCGGGCCCGGATTCGGTGTGCCGGGACGCAGACCGGTGTCGGTGCTCAGGAATTCGAGATCCGCGCGGGGTTCGACGATGCAGAAGTCGGGATTGTCGAGGTTGGGGAACTCGGCGGTGCTGAAAACGCGCGAGATCAACTGGCCGCGTCGGTTCATCAACGTGCTCATCAGCAGCACGGCCGGGGCGTCGACGTTGCCGCGGATGACGAAGATCTGATTGCGGCCGAGCGCGCTCAATGCCCGGTCGCTGGCCCAGTCGAGCACCGGATGCAGCGGGCCGAGGAAATGCGCCTCCGGCCAAGTGGTGTTGTTGATGCCCTTGCCTTCACGCGCCACCCGCAGCTGTTCGGCGCCGACCGCGGCGGAGGTCGCGAGCTTGAGTCGTTGCAGCACCCGTCCCTCGGTGAGGTAGTTCTGCGGCAGCTGTCCGAGCCGCTGGCGCAGATCCTTCGGCGGGACGAGCTCGGCGATGGCGTAGTTGCGGTGGATGGTCCACCCCACGCCGCCGTCGTCCGGGTGCGCGTGTGGCGCGTCGTCGAACGCGGCCAGCAGGGCTTCGTCGAGGAAACTGATGTCGTCGGCGTAGAGGCTGTGGCGTGGTGCGTCCGGCAGTGGCGCCGGCTCTTCGGCGGCGGCGTCGAACTGGGCGAACAGGGCGTCGAGGTCATCGCCCTCGGCGATTTCTTCGATCGTGCGTACCTGCTCGTCCAGGGTGGTGCGGCGGGCGAGCACATCGCGGATCGCGGACTCTTCCTCGCCCACACTGTGTTTGCCCATCAGCGAAGCGACATCACCGAGCGTGCCGTGCGCCTGGTTCTCCCGCTCGAGCAGGCGTGACAGCACACGAAGGTCGCCGGAGAAATCCGGGTCGGAAGGTTGCAAGATCAGTGAGGAGATCACTGGCGAATGTCGCTGACCATAGCGGTCGATGCGGCCGTTTCGCTGCTCGATGCGGATGAGCGACCACGGGATGTCGTAATGGATCAGGTGGTGGCATTGGGCGTGCAGGTTCACGCCTTCGGAGGCGACGTCTCCGGTGACGAGCACCCGGATGGGGGAGGTCTCCAACTTGAAATTGTCGACCACCTTCTGCTGCTCGGTGTCGGACATGCCGCCGTACAGCATCACCACGTTCTCCGGCTTCAGACCCAACGCGGCGGGCAACAGTCCGGTCAGCCACGTCAAGGTGGCGATCCGTTCGGCGAACACCACCGCACGGGTGCTCGACCCCGCGCCGACGCCGATCTGGGCCAGTCGACCGACCAACGCGGCCTGTTTTCCCGCTAATTCGTTATATGCCTTCGCGTTCAGCTCATCGAGGGTGTCCAGTGCGGCCAGTTCTGCGGGACTCGGCGGAGTCGATTTCGTGTCGCTCTTGGGTGCGCGGCGCTGGGCGATCGTCTCGGCCAAGGCGGCGGGGGAGGACAGGAACGCTTTCGCCAGCGTCCACGGGAACAGCGTCTTGGCTTCACCCGAATACGGTGAGGAACCCGACTCCGGATGCAGCCAGGTCCGGGAAAGCTCCTGCGCCACGGCGTCTTCCGCACGGGAGGGAGCGACGAGCAGGTGCACGGGTTCGGCGCGCTGTGCCCAATCCGCGCCGACCTCCGCCGCCACCTCCTCGTGATGGCGATGACGGCGGATCACGAGCGAGGAGACATCCTCCTTGGTGAACGTTCCATCGGCCTTCACCGAGGTCGGGTCGAGCATGCGTAGCAGTTCCGCGAACGACTCGTCCTTGCCGTTGTGCGGGGTGGCCGAGGCCAAGATCAACGCCTCGGTGTTGGGGGCCAGGATTCGGGCGAGTTCGTTGTTCTGGGTGCCGACGTTGGTGAGGTTGTGCGACTCGTCGATCACCACGGCATCCCAGTGCTGCCGTTCGAGGTGTGCCTTGTAGCGCGGGCTCTTCAACGTGTCGATCGAGATGATCGCCCGTTTGAAATAGGTGAACGGATTGCGGGTGGCGGGCAGTTTCTGGCGCACCTTCTGAATGCCCGCCGAGTCGAGGCGGACGAACGGCAACGCGAACCGGCACCACAGTTCGTGCTGCATCTGCTCGAGCACATGCTTCGGGCTGACGATCAGGATGCGCTCGCCCCTGCCGCGTCGTACCAGCTCCGCCAGGATCATGCCGATCTCCAACGTCTTGCCGAGACCCACCGCGTCGGCGATCAAGATGCGCGGCCGAATATGCTGGGGATCAAGAGCTTTCGCCACTGCAGCGCGCTGATAGCCGAGCGAGTCGGCCAGCATCCCGGTTGACACGGTCAGCGTCTGATCGCCATAGGGGAACGGCGTTTTGCGCAGCAACGACTCCAACCACAGCCGGGAATCGCGGTAGCCCGACGAACCGTCCGCGACCACCTGCGCCCGCGCCGGATCGAGCGCCTTGATGTCGTCCAGGCTCGCATAGAAGGTGGCGGTGGTGTCGGCCACCAGCTCCGAGAGTCCGCGAACCCGCACCAGCCGCCCGTCGGAACCGACCTCGGTGGAGGTGACCAGCCACTCCTCGTCGCGGACCACGACAATGGAGCCTGGGGCGACCTCGAGTGAGTCGCGGGATTCGACGTTGGTCATTCGACGGTGCTCCTGGTGGATGGAACGGATCGGCATACAAACTTAGTTCGGCGACGATGCGGCCGGCGTCCGCCCTGCTCGTGAGCTGATCCGGGTCCAGCGGATCGCATCCGCGCGGAGTGGGCTAACACCACATCGACCGGCGTATCGGCGTGTTACATCCAAACGCCCGCCGTCCGCTATGCAATGGGCTGGTCGAGCGTGGACGGGCCGAATGCTTGGGTGCTGCGACTGCCGTCGTCAGGGGTGCGGGTCCGCCGCTCGTAGCAACTCCAGCAATCCGGTGACCGCGGCGAACTTCTCCTCGGCAACCGGGTCGGGGGCGAAGTGCATCAGTTCGTTGCGCATCTTCCGCACCGCCTCCAGCAGGTCGACGAACTGTTCGTGATCGAGTTTCCAACCGATTTTCGACCACCACTCCGGCTTCTTCAGCAGATGGACGTAGTTTCCGAAAGTCAGGTTGGACGGCTGTTTGACCCACGACTGCGCCTTGACCGCCTTCTTCACCTCTTCGAAGTCCAGCGTGTCCACCGCCCGTCGAAGCCGGTTCTCCGCTTCCTCGACGAGCAGGAAAGGCCGCGCCAGCGTGCCGAACTGCGCGGTCAGGTCGGAGGCGGTGAGGATGCCGGTGACCTGGGTGCGATCGGTACTGCGCACCAGAATGAATCCACGTTCGCGGATCGCGTCGATCTGGTCGAGGAGCAGCGCGTCGTGGTCGACCGGCGAAATGGAGATCGTGGTGCTGCGCAGCGAGGGCGAATCGGAGGCGATATGAGCCCGACCGATCGATTCCCAGGTGATGGCTCCGTGATACGTGCCCTCCGCGTCGATCACAGCGACCTGCGAAAAATTGCGTTGCAGCATCAGTGTTTTGACGAAGGTCAGCGTGTCGGTCGGTGCCACCGAAACCAGCTTCGCCGGGAGCCCGTCGAGGCGGCGGGTCATCGGCTCGCGCTCGGTGACGTCCTCGACATCCTCGGCCGTGATCTCGGCGGCGGGATCATCCGGTTCGGTGCCGAGTTGGACGAGTGCGACCGGATCGCTCAGCGACCCCTCGGTGAACGGTGGACGGGTGGTGAGCCCGGCCGCGGCGAGATCGGCCTTCACCGCGTCGATCACCGGCGCGGTCCGCCGTTCGGCATCCCAATGGCCGAGCAGACCGCGAATCGTCAGGGTCTTGGGATCGGCGGGATCGCGCTCAGCAGCCGCCTTTAGCAGCTCGGACGCACTGGTCACCACTTCGTCGCCCGCGAAGCCGGGATCGGTGCCGTGCTCGGCGAGATGAGCGATCCGCCGGACCGCGTCGTTGCGGCTCAGCCCGCACACGGTCAGCAGTGAGCCGAGGCTGGCCCGCAGGTCCGGGCGAATCGAGTCCCAGGCGACGTCGGTGCGTCGCCAGTCGACAGGGCGAACTTGTCGGAAATCCGCTGATTCGCCCGTTCGATACTGATAGGGGCCGCTGACGTACCCGATCGCCACCGAGCCGGGGTGCCGTTTGAGCGGCATGACGACCAGGTCACCGACTTGGATTTCGGTATCGAACTTCCAGAGCTGCCCGGCCCAGTTGCCGATCGTGGCCCGTCCGGCGGCCGGGTACGCCGACTGGAGGCCCGCGACCAAGTCCTCCCAGGTGGCGAATGCCGCAAGGTCCCCGATCTCGACCCAGCCGATAACCGCGAGACCCTCGCGCAGCGCACGCATCTCACGTTCGCCGTCGCTGCCGCCGCGAATCAGCCATGCTTGCCGACTGTGCTCCACCGGTACCTCGTTCACATCGGTCTCCTCCCACTCCGACGGATCTGCCGCTGTTCGGGCCCGTATGCGCTCTGAGCCGTTGGCGACGGCGATCGTATCGCGAGAATGATTGCGCTGCATCGCTGTTTGCTGCCGATTGTGGGCGAGCGGTGCCGACCGATTTCGACCAGAACGAGGAGCGGTCCGGCTCGATAATGCCGTCTGAAGCCCGCGAGCGGTCGCTGCACCCGAGCTCGAACGTCATGACTCCCCTTCGATCTTGTCTATGAGCCCATTATGTCCAGAGCAGGTCCGTGCCGGGTAGGTTTTCACGAACGAGCCCGTCGGGATGTTGTGTCGAAATGCTGTGCGACACAGCTTGTTTCGAGGATATTCGACTCGTCCGGCTACTTGGCAACCGCGGCGAACCACAACACACCCTCACCGACCGGGATCCGGGTGGCATCGGACATCCACAACTTGTTCGGGGCGTCGACTTCGATGGAGTCGCCGGAGACGTCGGTCGCTGCCCAAACGCGGTTACGGTCGTCTCCCGCAGCGCCTCGAGGATTCCTGCGTCGGTCAGTCGTCCCAGGGCTCGGTAAGTGCTGGCGTCGGTGGTTCCGGCGATCCGTTGTGCGGTGCCGACATTGAATTCGGCGTGCCGAGCAGCGCCGCGAGCAGCTTCTCGTCCGCCGAGTTCGCGCGATTCACCCGGCCGCGACAAACCCCTTGTTCACCAGCCAATCCCGCGCGACGGCCGCGATATCCTCGCCGTCCACGTCGATGCGTCGGTTGAGTTCCATGACCTCGTCGTTGGTCAGCGCCTGGGAGACCGGGGTCATGATCTGTTCGATCTCGGGGTGTTGGCGGGCGAGGTCGGTCGAGAGGGTGACGGCCGGGTTGTAGTGCGGGAAGAAGGACCGGTTGTCGGTGAGCAGTACCAAGTCGAGTCCTTTGATGCGACCGTCGGTGGTGTAGACCTCGCCGAACAGGCATTCGGTGCCGCTCGCGGTGGCGTTGTAGATGATGCCGGTCTGAAGCACTGAGCGGAATACCGTGGCAGGGTCGAGGCCGTATGCCTGGGCCATTCCGGGGAAGCCGTCTCGGCGGACGTTGAATTCGGTGTCGACGCAGGTTTTGGCTTGGGCCGGTGTAGTTTTGGCGAGTTCGGCGTACTGGGACAGCGTGCGGACGCCGGTACGTTCGACAACGGCCTTGCTGGCCGCCAGCGCGTAAGTGTTGTCCATCGGAGCCAGTGCCACCCAGTCGATGTTGTTCTCGGCGACGTCCGCGTCGCGCACGGCCTTGAACTGTTCCATCGGGTCGGGCAGGGGCTTCTCATGGCCGAGATAATTGATCCAGCCGTTGCCGGTGTACTCGTAGGTGAGCTGCACCTGGCCGGAGAGTTGGGCGGCGCGGGTGCTCTGCGAGCCCACGATGGATGTCAGGTCCCGGATCTCGGCGCCTGCGGCTTGCAGCGAGAACGCGAGTATGTAGCCGAGGAGGACTTGTTCGGTGAATTCCTTCGAGCCGACGGTCAGGGTGACACCAGTGAGGTTGTCGTTGTGCTGGATGGAACCAGGGTTCATGGTGAACGGGAGGGAGGAGCCGGCCTGCAGGCCGCATGCGGCGGCGAACGTGGTCGCGGCCACGATGAGCGCAAGGCAGTACCAGCGTCGTGGAGTTGTCCGCCGATGTCGCCTCGAGCGGTGCCGCCTCATGGCTGAACTCGTCTCATTGAAGCCCTTGACCTGGGGATTGCTTTGCGCCAATCCCAGCGCACTGTGTTCTCCATGCGAGTGACCCGCTCCTGGAATAGGTCGATCAGCGCGCGGAGTCGCCGGTGCCCGGGATCACAGCTTCCTGACTCGGGTGGCTCGATAACGAAAGCTGTCCTGTCTGGCGGCCTCGTAGTGGAATTCGACGCGATCGCCCGCCTCCAATGCCAGGAATCCCGTGCCCTCGATGACGGAAAAGTGCACCCACACGTCGTGCCCGTCGGGCAACTCGGCCGATGCGATGGCGCCCCAACCCTTCTCGGCGTGGAAGAACTTGACAATGCCTCCGATCATCGTCCGATCATCGCGCACCTACCACTGCAATCCCGGGACGATGCGGGCGACGCGCGCCGCGGGGCCGGGCATGGCCATGAGCGGCATGATGACCGGGGCGAGCACAGCGAGGGGACCGCGACTCCGGCGCGTGTCCGGCGCGGCGGGCTCCTTGGTCGCGAAATCGGTGTGGCCTTGCGCCGCACGGGATTCCCCGAACAGGCGGAAGCCCTGGTGCATGATCTGGCGCTTCACCGACGGCATCAGCAGCTCGACCGCTTGGGCGAAGGTGCCGACCGGGGTATCGATCCGATGCGGACGGTCCTCCAGCGCGCGGATGACGATGGTGGCGGCCTGCTCCGGGTCGGGAACCGGAAGCGCGCGGTACAGGTCGGTCGGCGCGATCATCGGTGTGCGCACCAGCGGCATCCGCACCGAGGTGAACGTGATTCCGGCATCGCGGTTCTCGACCGCCGCGATCTCGCTGAAGTTGTCCAGCGCCGACTTGCTCGCCACATACGCGGCGAACCGGGGCACCTTGGTCTGCACCGCGATCGAGGAGATGTTGACCACATGTCCGAAGTGGCGTGCCCGCATCGACGGAAGTAATCCGAGGATGAGCCGCACAGCGCCGAAGTAGTTCACCGCCATGGTGCGCTCGAAATCGTGCATCCGGTCGGTCGAGTTCAGCACCGAACGACGGATCGAGCGGCCGGCGTTGTTCACCAGGTAGTCGACGTGACCGTGGTCGTCGAGCACGCACTGCACGAGCTTCTCGACCGCATCGGAGTCGGTGATATCGCAGGGATAGGCATGTGCCACACCGCCTTCCGCGCGCACTGCGTCGGCGGCGGCGGCCAAGTCGTCATGTCCGCGGGCGACCATGAGCACTGTGGCGCCGCGCCGGGCGACCGCGTGCGCGGTGGCCAGACCGATGCCGGAGGAGGCGCCCGTGATGAGAACGACCCGGCCCGCAAGCGGATCACCGGTGAGGGATACCCGGCCGCGCTGCGGATCGAGGTGATCGCGCCAGTACTGCCACAGGCGCTCGGCGTAGCTGTCGAACGATGGCACGGTCAGGCCCGCGCCGCGCAGTTGGGCGCGGGTGGAGTCGCTGATGAAATCGGCCGAGAACGACGTGTGCGGCGCGACCTCGGCGGGAATGCCCAACTGCTCCAACAGGAAATCGCGCATGGCCGGGACACCGGGGATCTGCGCGAGCCCGCTGAGCGCGAGGCCGCTGCCGGGTACCGGGCCGACGCCGGACGGTGCGCCCGCCGCGGCGGCGAGTGCGCTGTAGATCTCGCTGAACGGCTGCGGCGCCGGGTTGACCAGGTGGAACGTGCGGCCGTCCAGGCCGGGGCGGCGGACCAGCTCGACCATGGCAGCGGAGACGTAGTCGACTGGGACGATGTTGGTCGCGCCGAGATCGGGCAGAGGTACCGGCAGATCGGTCGGCAGCGCGCCGAGCTTGGCGATGGCGGCGAAGAAATAGTACGGGCCGTCGATCTTGTCCATCTCGCCGGTGTGGGAATCGCCCACGATGATCGCGGGCCGGTACACCCGCCAGCGCACGCCGCGCGACTCGCGAACGAGCTTCTCGGCGGCGAATTTTGTGCGGTGATACGGCGAGGTCAGCTGCTGTCCGAGATCGAAGTCCTCTTCGAAGAACTTGCCTTTGTGATCGCCCGCGACCGCGACGGAGGAGACGTGGTGCAGTACCGCGTCCAACTCTCGGGCCAGCGCAAGGACCGAGCGGGTGCCCGCGACGTTGGCGGCGTGCGCGGTGTCCTCGTCGGCGGTCATGTCATAGACGGCGCCCAGGTGGATGATGTGGTCGGCCGACGGCGCTTCGCAGGCCAGGCCGAGCCCGTCGGCGGTGAGGTCGCCGATCAGCGCGAAGACGCGCTCGCCGCCACGCCAACCCGCTGCGAGCTCGGTGAATTTTGCCAACGACGCCTCGCGCACCAGCACGTGCACGATCGCTTCGGGATCGCGATCCAGGAGATCCTGCACAACCCGCCGGCCCAAGAATCCGGTACCGCCTGTAACGATGTAGGAAGCCATCGCACTCTCCTGCTGTTCGCTTGAATCATGTTGTCGCACAAGTCAGTCGGCATGCAGCAGTGGATGCGGAAAGCTTCGAATCGGCCCCCATGACAATCCGTCGGGCCGAAAGTAGGAACACCTTCGTCCTGACTTGTTACTCAACAGTAACTGACCACGCGTGATGCGAGCAAGCGATCATGGTCTGGTCGAGCTGTGGGAATGGTCACCGTATGCCCAGGTCAAAGGGTGTGTGTTACAAAGATTTCCAGTTATCCAAATTCTGGTCAAGTGTCCAGCAATCCGGCGGCGTTCGGTGCCGCTACTTCTTCTCGACCCGGGCTGGCGGCGCCTGCAGCGGCGGCTTGCCGCGGAGGAACGTTTCGAAGGCGTCCAAATCCGTTGGACCCGTGGCATTGTCGGTGCCCTCGGTGAAAACGGTGAAGCCGTCGCCGCCGGAGGCGAGGAAGCTGTTGGTGGTGATGCGGTAGCCGGCGACCGGGTTGAGCGGCTGTCCCGCGACGCGGACGCTGCCGGCGATCACCTTCGCGCCCGTGGGTGCCGTGTCGGAGTAGGCGTAGGTGATGCCGGCGAGGGACAGGACAGTCGGCTTGCTCGCGTTGTCCCACTGCTGCTCGAGCAGGCGCAGGATCTGAGTGCCGGTGAGCGTGCGCGTGACGACCTGGTTGCCGAACGGCTGGATGGTGAAGATATCGCCGTAGGTGATCGGACCCGCCTCCAGATCGGCGCGCACACCCCCGGGATTCATGAACGCGGCGACGGCCGCGGCGGGGCCCGCGGTGACCGACAGCATGGAATCGGCGATCACGTCGCCGAGCGGTGAGGTGCCCGCAGCGCCGGGTTCGTGCGAAAGGGCGTCCGAGGTCGCGCCGACGACGCGGCCGGCGCGGGAGCGGGACTGCTCGGTGAAGAAATCGACGAGCGCGCTTGTCGAGTCGTCCGGTGTGACGTCGCGGGACACCACTCGGTTGATCGCGGAAGCCTGCACCTCGGCGGCGCCGAAGCGCAGGGTGATGTCGGTGATGAGCCGACCATACGAAGCGGCCTGGGTGACCACCTTCCCGCCGATCGTGCACACATAGGGCTGATGGCTGTGGCCGGTGATCACCGCACGCACCGCCTGGTCGACCCGCTCGGCGAGCCTGGTGACGTTCGGTGTGATGTCGGCGCATCCGCTGTAGTCGAGTGGTTCGTCCTTGCCCGGTCGCTGGGCGCCACCGTCGTGTATCAGGGCCACGATCGTCTCCGCGCCCGCCGCCTTCATCTCGGGCACGTAGCGGTTGACCGCGTCGGCTTCGTCGCCGAAGTTATAGCCGCGAATGCCTTCGGGTAGAACGATATTCGCCGTGTCGGGCGTGACCGTCCCAACTATGCCGATCTTGTGCCCGCCCACCGGGAGTAGCATCCACGGGCGCAGCGCGGGCGGCGGATTGCCTTGCGCGTCCGCGACATTCGCGGCCAGATACGGGAATCTCGCGCCCGTGAACGGCGCACCAGGGGAGCAGCCGTCCGGGGCGCAACCGCCCTGCTGGATCCGCCCCAATTCCAGTACGCCGTCGTCGAATTCGTGATTGCCCACCGACGACGCGGCCACCCCGACGTTGTTCATGAAGGTGATAGTCGGCTCGTCGTGGAACAGTCCGGAGATCAGGGGACTGCCGCCGATGTTGTCTCCGGCCGCCACCACGGCGCTCGCCGGATACGCGGCCTGCAAGCGCCTCAGGTGGGTGGCGAGATACGCCGCCCCGCCCGCGTCGTATCCCGTGATCTTCCCGGTCGACCCGCCCGGCGGCTGTAAGTTTCCGTGCAGGTCGTTGAAACCGAACAGGTGCACCTCGTCGGGGTGCGTCGCGGGCAAATCATTCGTAGAGACCAACGGCACCGGTCGCGGCGCCGTCGAGGAGGCAGGCCCCCCGCCGGCATCGGACACCCGATCGCATCCCCCGACCAGACCCACAAGACCGATAAGAACCAGGGCGATGCGGCGGCGCGCTCTCATGTCACGACTGTCTCACGCCATGTCCGTCCACGCAGGGCACGGCGGAATCCGCACCCGCCGAAGGGGACCCGACTCGCTGTTCGCAACCACGGTCGTCCGGGGTGATCGCCTCACCTACTGGGCGGCGGGGAACTGCTCGGCAAGCTCCTGGAAGACCGCGGTGTTCATCGCGAAGGCGCGCCGACCCTCGTCGAGCACGCGGCGGCGCTCCAGATCGTCGAGCGGCAGCCGGTCGAGCAGGTCGCGATACTCGCGCTTGAACGCCGCCGGGTTGCCGACGCGGTCGAACACGTAGAAGCGCACACCGTCACCGCGGTGCGGCAGGTTCCACAGCTTCTCCGCGGTGCCGCGGATGACCTGTCCGCCGGACAGGTCACCGAGGTAGCGGGTGTAGTGGTGGGCGATGTAGCCGGCGGGCCAGTCGCGGGCGCACTCGTCGATGCGCTCGGCGTACGCGGCGGTCGCGGGCAGCGGTTCGAGGCCCGTGCACCACTCGGCACCGATGAGGTGGGCGAGGTCGCGCTCGAGTTCGACGGTGCGCGCGAGCTCGGGCCGGATGAACGGCCCGGCGATCGGGTCGTCGGCCAGCGCGTCCGAGCGCCCCTCGAGCGCGCGATAGATGAACCAGAGCTGGCCGGTGTAGCGGTGATACGAATCGACGCCGAGCGCTCCGCCGAGCATGTCGCTCATGAATCGGGAGTTCTCCGCCTCCGCGTGCTGCCGCGCGGTGGCGCCGCGAATCTGCGTCGAGAACGGGACTGCCTCCGCCATATCCGAACCGCCTCCCCTCGCGCCGGGGCGGCCACGGTATCCGGCTGCCCTGATCAACCGATACGAGGGTACCGGGTGGGTACAGGTCCGGTAGGCATCTTGCCGCTCACTGAACCGGCGCCGACCGGCGGCGACGCCGCACGATCGGGCGTCGTAGCGAGCCGAATCGCCGCAGTATCTGTGGCCTTCGGACGGTCCGGTCGAACCACTCGCCGAGCGTAACGCCTGCCGCCAGCGCGCAGCCGACGCCGACCGCCGCGAGTAGTTGGTTGGCTCCGATCAGCAGTTCGTCGTTGAGTAGCGCGGACAAGCCGCGATAGACCTTGAGGCCGGGTAGCAGCGGGGTGATGCCCGCGACCGCGACGACCAGCGGGGGAGTCAGCGCCCGGCGGGCCATCAGACCACCAGCCAGGCCGACCAGCGTCGCGGCGACGGCGGAGGAGATCACCGGACCGAACCCGGCTTGCTGCGCGAGCAGGAAGCAGATGGTGCCCGCGGCGCCGCTGCCCGCGGCGGCGGCGAGGGCGCGGCGTTCGGCATAGCAGGCGAGCGCGAAGGCCAGCGCCACGACCGCGCCCGCCATGATCTTCACCGGCAGGTCGGTGAAGTCGCCGCCGGAGGTGAGATAGACCGGCGGCACGGTGGCGTCCACCAGATCGGCGATGCGCAGCGTGAGCGCGATGCCCGCGATGATCCCGCCGGTCATCATCATCACCTCGAGCATGCGGGCGGTCGCGGTGATGGGGGCGCCGGTGATCGCGTCCTGTACCGAGCCGACCAGTTGTAATCCACTGAGTAGCACGGTGATTCCCGCCGCGATGATCAGGGTCGGGTCGATGTCGATGTGCAGCCGGGCGGCGAGGGTCGCCAGCACGATGGCCGGGATCGCCGCGATCGCGCCGCCGACCACGTGTTGGAAGAAGAATGGCAGGCCGTAGCGATTGAGCACCCGGTTGGTGCGGTCGATCGCCGCGGTGCTGGCGAAACTGACGGCCGCGACGAGGGCGCCGCCGCCGAGCAGTGCGGCGATCGCCGCCGCCATGAGCGACCAGGCCAAGGTAGCGGTCCAGCGTTGATAGGGGTGCGGGGCCGAGGTGATCGCATCGAGAGCGGCGCGCGCCTCGTCCGGCGGAATCAGCTTGTTGCGGATCCGACGGGTCAGCCGGTCCACCGCGGCGAGGCGCGTGAAATCCAGGGACCGGTAGTGCACGATCCGAGCGGCGCTCGCCGGTGGCAGCTGCGGTCCGCGGTCGGCCCAGATCCTGATGGCGTCGTAGGTGACATCAACGCTGCAGCGGGACAGGCCGTAGGTGGCGGCGATGAATCGCACCGTCGTCGTGGTGTCGACAACACCGGTGCCGGAGGCGAGCACAACTTCGCCCACGCGGACCGCGAGATCGAGGACCTCGGCGACGCGGGCGTCGTCGGTGAGGTCGATCGGCTGTAGCGGCGCCGGCGCCGAGACGATGGTGTCCGCGGTCGCCTGACGGTCCGCGACGAGCAAACCGACGGCTTGGCTGACGACGGGAATCCGGCGGGCCCGCCGCAGCCGCAACCCGCGGCGCCAACCGAGGTGGTCGACTCGCTCGGCGGTGATGTCGCCTCCGGAAAATGTGTCAGGACCCATGACCGCGAACCTAGTCACTGGGCGTGTCCTTGGCATCAGGGCGCGTCAGGGCGGGCGTGTCGGATTGCCGGGGCTCTTGGTCGGTCTCGCGAATCGTGATAGAACTTGTTCTAATTTCGGCGATGGGAGCGGGTACGATGCGGTACGGAATCGTGTTGTTCACCAGCGATAGGGGAATCAGCCCCGCGGATGCGGCGGTGGCCGCCGAACGTGCCGGTTTCGACACGTTCTATGTGCCCGAGCACACCCATATCCCGGTGGTCCGCGCGGCGGCGCATCCACGCACCGGCGACGCGAGCCTGCCCGACGACCGCTACCTGCGCACCCTCGACCCCTGGGTGGCGCTCGGCACGGCGGCCGCCGTGACCAGTCGCATCGGGCTGTCCACCGCGGTGGCGCTGCCCGCCGAACACCATCCGATCACGCTGGCCAAGACCATCGCCTCGCTGGACCATCTGTCCGGCGGCCGGGTCAGCCTCGGCGTGGGATTCGGGTGGAACACCGATGAGCTGGCCCACCACGGTGTGCCCGCGGGCAAGCGAAGGACTGTGCTGCGCGAGCATCTGGACGCCATGCGCGTCCTCTGGACCGAGGAGGAGGCCGACTTCGACGGGGAGTTCGTGACCTTCGGTGCCAGCTGGTCGTGGCCCAAGCCGGTGCGGAAGCGAATCCCCGTGCTGCTCGGTGCGGCGGGGACCGAGAAGACCTTCACCTGGCTGGCGAAGAACGCCGACGGATGGATCACGACCCCTACCGAGAACGGTCTGGATGACAAAATCGCACTTCTGCACCGGATCTGGCACGAGCACGATCGCGCGGACACGCCCCAGATCGTCGCCCTCGCCGGTCGGCACGACGCGGCGCAGCTGAAGCAGTGGGCCGAATTCGGCGTCACCGAAGTGGTTTACGGGCTGCCCGACCGCTCAGCGGACGACGTCAGGGCCTATCTCACGCGGCTGGCGGAGAAGCTGGGGATCGAGGAAACCCGGTGACGCCTGAGCGCCACCGGTTTCGCACGGCGCTAGCCTCGCCTGCGGGCCACCAACAGGCCTGCGATCACCGCGACAACGCCGACGGCGCCCGCGCCGAGTCCCGCGACCAGAAGCCACTTCGTCGCTGACCTGGTGTCCGCGTCGGCGGTGGGCGCCGCCGCAGTGCGCGGCCTGCCGTTCGCCTTGCCCGCGCCGGTGGCCTTCTCGCCGAAGACTCCGTCGTCGATGCCGGAGGAGTACGTCGGTCCGTTCTCCCGCGCGCCGCTGACGGTGAGATCCAGCTGGATCGATACCGGTGCGGCATCACCCTGCTCGAAGGTCGAGCCCACCTTCACCGCGAGGTAGTACCAGCCCGCCACCGACTCTCTGCGGGCTTTGATGTCGTCGGCGGTCCGGTTGGCGTAGCGGATGGGAACCGTGGCCATCGGCTTGTCCGTCGGCAGGACGGTGTCGGTGCCGGTGTAGGCGGCGAAGTCGGAGTCGATCTCCTGGCGAATCGGGCTGTAGAGCGTAGTACGGATACTGGAGAGGTTCTCGAGGCCGCGCCCGCCGTTGCCGCCGAAGCGCACCCGGTAGGCGAGGCCTTGGCCCCAATCCAGCCGGACCCGATAGAACACGAACTCGCCTTGCCGGAGGGTGTCGGTGTAGCGGCCGCTGCCCGTTAGTGGCGTGGCCACGTTGAACGATCCGCCGCCGATGGCGGGTGTGCCCGAGCCGGTGGGCTCGGCGAAGGCCGTCGGCGGCGGTGTGGCGGCCGGGCCGGGATCGGTTGCGGCGGGTTCGATACCGACCAGCAGTTCGATCGGCAACCGCTCCGGAACGCCCGTGGAGACCTTGTCCCAGGTCAGGGCGAAGAAGTAGCGGCCGCCGCCACGGCACTTGTCGGAGCTCGCGCTGCCGGTGTGCTCCTTGGTCGCGCCATCCCAGGCCTTGGCTACGGTCAGCGCTGCGCCGTCACTGGATGCGGTGCTCAACTCGGACTCGAAGACGTGACAGTCCTGGCCGTCCTCGCCGTACACGCGCAGCTGCAACGTATTCAGGTCCTCGGTCGACGAGATGTCCGGCAGACGCGGAAACGACACCGTGCCACTGAAATAGGCGGTCGCCCCGGCGGGTACGTCCACCGCCCAGTACCGCTTCTCCCGCTGGCCGATCGTGTCCAGGTGCTGGCCGGGCGCGGCCACCGGCGCGGTCTCGTAGCCGCCGGTGCCGGTGATGGGCGTTCCCGCGGTCTGGTAGTTGCGCAAGGCGGCGGCGCTTACGCGCGGCAGGATGCGTTCCAGCGCGCGGCCGTCGGCGGCATCGGTGTAGGTGCCGCCGGTCGCCTGCGCCATACAGGTCAACTGGGCGCGTGCCCTCGCGTCCACCGCGAAGCCGATCGCGTGCATGATCAGGTCGACGCCGCGCTGCTTCACCTCGCGCGCGACCTCGCACGGGTCGGGTGGGGAGCAGGTGTCGTCGCCATCGGAGACCAGCACGACAGAGCGCGGGCCGGAGCTGGGGAGGGTATCGGCGGCCTGGCGCAGGGCGGTACCCATGGGGGTCCAGCCGCGGGCCTCGATGCCGTCGACCGCGGTGGTCAACGCCGCCTTGTCGAGGGCATCCGGGCGGCGCAGCAGTTGCACGTCTCGGCATCCCGAGGTCTTCTCCGCCTCGGTGTTTCCGGTCCCGGTGCCGTAGGTCATGAGCCCGACCTTCGACTCTGCGGGTGCGGTGTCGACGAAGGTGCGGACCGCGGTCTTCGCGGCGTCCATCATGGTTCCGGCCGGGTCCGGTCGTTGCATCGATCCGGACGCGTCCAAGATCAGCATGGTCGGCGCGTACTGCGGGGGTTGTTCGGCGCCGTTCGGCTGTGCCGATGCTCCGGGGGCGGCGAGCGCGGCAGCGATCAGGCAGATGGCGAGCGCGGTGGTGAACTCGGTGAATCTCGGCATGGTCCTCGTCGGGGTGTTCGCCTGCGATATCGCGCGGCACCGGGCAATTTCCTGGTAACCGTATTGTCGAACACCGTGTGGCGCGACCCGACCTGCCCCACTACAGGGAAGTGGCCCGCGACGGGTGCGCGTTGGCCACCGATTGTTCTGATCAGCGCAGGTCGCGCCTGCGAAACGCGGCGATACCGACGCCGAGCAGGATCGCGGTGATTCCGAGTAGCCACAGCACCGGCTGCGCCTGGAACTCCGCGCCGGGCAGCTTCGGCGGATGGATGTAGGGCACCAGATCCACCATCCACTGCGGCAGCCCGTCCAGGGAACCGACGAAGTAGAGCACCACCATGGCGCTGAGCACGCCCCACGCGACCGGAGTGAACCGCGGTACGAGACCGTACAGGGCCACCGTGATGCCGGTGACCACCCAGACCGCGGGCAGTTGCACGGCCGCCGCGCCGATCGACTGCGGCAACTTCGTCCCCAGATCGCCCGCCGAGGAGCCGTACACGACGCCGATCGCGGCACCGGCGACCAGCAACGCCGTCGCAGGACCGAGTAGCGCGAAACCGATATGGCTGAGCGCGTATCGGGAGCGACCGACCGCGCCGGACAGCGTGGCCTCGGCGCGTGCGCTGGACTCCTCGTCGTGCAGCCGCAGGGCGGCGGAGATCGAGTAGGCCGACGCGGCCGCGGCGAGCATCGCAATGGCATAGGTGATGAACGACTGCTGCAACTGCTCGGAGCCACCCATCCTGGTGACGATGTCGCGAATGGTGGCGCTGCTATCGAGCATGTCGCCGACGCTGTTGACCGCGCCGCCGATCAGCAGGCCGTAGAGGGCGAAGCCGACGGTCCAGGCCAGCAGCGTGCCGCGTTGCAGCCGCCAGGCCAGTCCGAGCGGGCCGGACAGGCTGGGGGCCGCGGCCGGCGGTCCGGGACGCTCGGCGAGCAGCCCCGAGCCGGTGTCGCGGTTGCCGAGCAGCGCGTACGCGGTGGCGGTGCCGAGCACCGCGACGGCGCACAGCGGGATCAGCACCCACCAGCGTTCGCTCGCGTACGGCCGGATCTGCAGGCACCAACCGATCGGCGAAAACCAGGACAGCACACCGTTTCCGGCGTCGCCGACGGCCCGCAGCGCGAACGCGGCGCCGAGCGTGCCGAACGCCACGCCGCGCGCCACCCGCGCGCCCGCGCTCACCTGGGCCGCCACCGCGGCGACGGAACCCCAGAGGATGCCCGATGCCGCGAGCGCGGCGCCGAAGGCGAGTGAGCCCGCGCCGGGCAGGTCGTTGCCGTAAAGCGACAAGGCACACACGATTCCGGCGAACAGCGCGCCGGAATAGGTCATGATCAGCGCGGCGGTGAGCCCGGCATAGCGGCCGATGCTGGTAGCGCCCACCAGCTCAGCGCGCCCGGTCTCCTCCTCGACCCTGGTGTGCCGGATCACCGTCAGCACCGTGGCGATGGCGATCATGGTGTACATGGCGCCTGCTTTCCAGGTGCCGATCGAACCGAACTCGGAGCTGAACACCGGGCCGTACATGGCGAGCAGCGCCGGGCTGTCCGCCGTGGTTCTGGCGAAGCTGTCGAGCTCGGCCTGGGTGTCGTACAGATCCTTGATGCTGGCGATCTGGAAAGCGGGCATCAGACCGATCAGCAGCGTCCACAGCGGCAGCACGATCCGGTCCCGCCGCAGATACAGCCGCAGCAGCTGGCGGGTGCCCGCGAAATCGCTGGAGTCGCCGAATACCGGTGCCGAGGCGGTGCGGTCGGTGGTGGAGATGGTCATGCTCGCACCTTCTTCCCGGTGGTCGCGGCGGTGTCCGGTGCCTCGCCGTCGACGTGGTAGTGCCGCAGGAACAGTTCCTCGAGCGTGGGCGGAGCGCTGATCAGACTGCGCACGCCGGCGTCGCCGAGCACCCGGATCAGCTCGCCGAGGTGCTCGCCCTCGACCTGGCAGCGCAGCGTGGCGCCGTCCCGCTCGATGTCCTCCACGCCAGGGATACGGCTGAGATCGCCGGGTTCGCCGAGTAATTCGGCGGTGATCGAGGTGCGCGAGAGGTGGCGCATGTCTGACAGTGAGCCGCTCTCCACCGTGCGCCCGGCGCGGATGATGGTCACCCGGTCACACAGCGCCTCCACCTCGGAGAGGATGTGGCTGGACAGCAGGACGGTGGTGCCGCGCTCCTGCGCCTCGTTCACGCATTCCCGGAAGACCTGCTCCATCAGCGGGTCGAGGCCCGCGGTCGGCTCATCGAGCAGTAGCAGATGCACATCGGAAGCCAGTGCGGAGATCAGCGCGACCTTCTGACGGTTGCCCTTGGAATAGGCGCGCGCCTTCTTGCGCGGGTCGAGGTCGAACCGGTCGATCAGTTCGCCGCGGCGTTTATCGTTGATGCCGCCCCGCATCCTGGCAAGCAGGTCGATGGTCTCGCCGCCGGACAGCGACGGCCACAGCGTGACATCGCCGGGGACATAAGCCAGTTCGTGGTGCAGGGCGACCGCGTCGGCCCACGGATCGCGGCCGAAGATCCGAGCCCGGCCCGCGGTGGCCCGCAGGATGCCGAGCAGTACCCGGATCGTGGTCGACTTGCCTGCGCCGTTGGGTCCGAGGAAGCCATGGATCTCGCCCTCGGTCACACTGAGATCCAGTCCGTCGAGCGCGGCGACGTGTCCGAAGGTTTTGCGGAGATCGTGGACTTCGATGACGTCGGACATCAGTTCTCCTTGGTGAATGTGTCCAAGATCGTTGGATCGGTGAGGAGGCCCTGGGTGTAGAACTCCAGGGCGGGTGCGGTGAGTTCTTCGGTGAGTTCGCGAACAGCCTTGCGGTAGTCGATCTTCTCGCCGTGTTGCCTGCGCATCTGCATGTACAGCAGAGTGGCGCCGACATTGAGCAATATCAGGTATCTGGCGCGTGCCGCCGGGTCGCGACTCGGTTTGATCATGCCCGCCTCGACCCCCTGCTCGAGGTACCCCTCGGCGTCGGAAACCATGTGATCGAGTAGCGATTTCGCCATCGGTCCTCCCGCCTGGAGGCTGCGTACCATGTAGGCGACCAGCGGTCCGTACGACTCGATCTCGGCGAGGGCGTTGAGCATGCCTTTCGCGACGGAGGGCGCCGTGATCGCCTTGAACTTCTCGTCGCGGATCAGTTGCAGAACGCGGTCGTCGCAGGCGACGCGCAAGCCGTCCTTGGAACCGAAGTGATGATTGACCAACCCGGGGGAGACGCCTGCGGCGGCGGCGATCGTGCGGACTCCGACCTGGAATCCGTGCTCGCCGAACACCTCGATCGCGGCGTCGCGGATGCGGGCCGCGGTGGTCAGATCGTCGGCGGGTCCTTGCGAAACGGGCTGTTTGTTAAACACATGTTCAGTATATTAAACGCTTGTTCAAGATTCTAGCAAGGGCTCCGGCGGACATGTCGCGTCAACGTTTTACCGCTCGGGTACCGGGCTATCGTCGAGTTATGACTTCCGGCACCGCAACGACGGCCGATCACCTACGTACTGCACTCGATGGACCCTGGGCGGCCGTCCGCGACGAAGCTCGCATCCAGCTGGCGGGGAAGCAGTTCACCGGGAACCCCTACCTCGACTACAAGGCGGCGCGGGCGCGGGTGCTCGAGCAGATGCGTGCCGTCGCCGCGAACGGCTACGCCGAGCGGGGATTCCGGCGGGAGAACGGCGGAACCGGCGAGCCGGGGGCGGCGGTGGTCGGACTGGAGATGCTGGCCTACACGGATCTGTCG
This sequence comes from Nocardia sp. NBC_01730, assembly GCF_035920445.1. NCBI lineage: Bacteria > Bacillati > Actinomycetota > Actinomycetes > Mycobacteriales > Nocardiaceae > Nocardia > Nocardia sp. NBC_01730. The sequence continues at coordinate 337,367 of NZ_CP109162.1, forward strand.
CTGTGGGTGAAGTCGGGTGTGCAGTGGGGATTGTTCGGCGGCGCTGTGGAGAATCTCGGCAGCGAACGGCACCGGGAGCACATAAAACAGCTGATCTCGCTGGATCTGCTCGGATGCTTCGCCATGACCGAGTCCGGACATGGCAGTGATGTCGCGAATCTGGAGACCACGGCGACCTATGATCCGCAGACCGAGGAGTTTGTCGTGCACTCGCCGACACCGTCGGCACGCAAGGACTATATCGGCGGTGCGGCCGAACACGCCAGAATGGCAGCGGTTTTCGCGCAGTTGATCACCAGCGGCGAGAACAAGGGTGTGCACTGCCTGCTGGTGCCGATCCGCGACGAGAGCGGTGCCGATCTACCCGGGGTGACCACCTCCGACGACGGACTCAAGGGTGGCCTGCCCGGTGTCGACAATGGGCGCATCGTCTTCGACCACGTGCGCGTGCCCCGGGAGAACCTGCTCAACCGCTACGCCGATGTCGCGCCGGATGGCGCCTACAGCTCCGAGATCGAGAACCCGAGCCGCCGGTTCTTCACCACGCTGGGCACGCTGGTGCGCGGCCGGGTCAGCGTCGGTGGCGCCGCGGCGGCCGGTGCGCGGGTGGCGCTGAGCATCGCGGTGCGTTACGCACTGAAGCGGCGCCAGTTCGCCGACCCGGACACCGGCGCGGAGACGGTGCTGCTGGATTACCGCAGCCACCAGCGTCGCCTGCTGCCGCTGGTCGCGAAGTCCTACGCGCTCGCGTTCGCGCAGAACGACCTGGTACGTCGGATGCATCTGGTGCAGACCGGCCAGGACCTCGAGCCGGGCGCGCAGCGTGCGCTGGAGAAGCGCGCGGCGGGCCTGAAGGTCGCGCAGACCGAGCACGCCACCCGTGCCATCCAGGAGTGCCGCGAAGCGTGCGGCGGCGCGGGCTATCTGACCGAGAACCGGCTCGTCACGTTGAAGGCGGACACCGACGTGTTCACCACCTTCGAGGGCGACAACATCGTGCTCACCCAGTTGGTGGCCAAGGAGCTGCTCACCGCCTACGCCGACGAAGTGCGCGACCTGGACGCGCTCGGCTGGGTGCGCTTCGCCGCAACCATGGCGGGGGATGTGGTGCGCAAGCGATCGGGCGTTCGCCAGCTGATCCAAACCCTCAAGGATCGCGGTGACGAGTCGATCGACGACGGGGACCTGTCGCGTCGCGCGGTGCAGCTGCAGCTGTTCGCCGACCGGGAGGACTACCTGGTCCGCACCGCGGGACACCGGTTGCGCGCCCGGGCCGCGGACACCCGGCCGTTCGAGGCGTTCAACAACGCCCAAGACCACATCCTGGCCGCAGGCGCGGCGCATATCGACCGGTTGGTGCTCGAGGCGTTCATCGAGGGCATCGAGGGCATCGAGGACCCGGACGCGCGCGCGCTCGCCGACTCGATGTGCGATCTGTTCGTCTACTCGACGATCGAGGAGAACCAGTCCTGGTACATCATGCACCGGTTCATGTCGGTCGACCGGGCGAAGGCGGTGCGCCGGGGCGTGAACGAGCTGGTCGACCGGCTGCGTCCGCACGCGCATGCCTTGGTCGAGGCGATGGGCGTGCCCGAGTCGATGCTGGGTGCGGCCATGCTCGACGACGCGAGCGTGTTCGACCGGACGTAGTCCGAGCACCGGCGGGGGGCATAGAAATGCGGCCGCGCCGGAATTCGGCTGCCCAGCACAGCAGTATCACCATCGCGATCGCCGCTGCGGCGCCGCCGAGGATGTCGGTCGGATGGTGGTAATCGAGGCCGACCATCCCGGTGGCGGCCGCCAGTAGTGCCACGCTCGCTACGGCGCACACCGTGCATCGTGTGCGGTGCGTGTCGGCCAGCAGCACGAACGTGCTTGCGATGGCGACGAGGTGGACGGTGTGCCCGCTGGGGTAGGCGAGATAGTCCTGCCACTGCCGTCCCCACAGCGGTTTCAGCAGCCAGGTGTTCACCGCGACAGCGAGTTCCGGCACCACGGCCATCGTCAAGGCCCGGCGCCGGTCACCGCGGTACGCGAACCACGCGCACGCCAGAAGCAGTAGAGGGAGCAGGATGTAACCGTTGCTCGGGACGACGAGCGCCTCGTACACGCCGGGTCGCGCGTCGAGCGCCGACTGGAGGGGATCGGCGATCGCGCGATCGACCGCGGACGGACCGCCGTCGGCGGGCAGGGTGATCGGCACCGCGACGGTGACGGCGGCTCCTGCCGCGGCGACGCCGGTCCGGACGATATTTCCTGAGGCGAACTTCTCCGGAACTGCGAGCACGGGTCGACGATAGTCAGCAGGTCAGCCGGGGCCATAGGTCGATATCGCGGTGACAACGAACCACAGCACCCAGGCGAAGCCGATGATCATGCCGATCACCAAAAGGGTGCGCATGAATGTGCGGCCGAGATCCAGATCGCCGGCCTCCCTCGGGTACAGCTTCCACGGGCTGTACCACGGCGCCTCGATCGTGAAGGCGGACGCCTGCGCGTCCCGTTCGGTCTGCGCCAGTTCCTCCGCGTAGGCCTCGGCCTGCGCCTGGTTCGGTCCGCCGTGCCACAGCGTGATATCGATCGGACCGAGGAAACCTTCGTTGAGCAGGTCCTGCGGTGCGGGCAGATAAGGCAGGATACCGAGGCCGCGGAATGCGACTGCGACGTCGTTGGCTGTCCAGAGGAAGTTCTCCTCTTCGGCGAGCACGTCGAAGTAGTGCCGGAGCCGCCCGGCATCGTCGCCGATGACCACGTCGAAGCTCGGATCGGTCCACGCCTGCTCGATCCGCAACTCGGCGCCGCGCAGTGGGACGATCAGTGCGAGGCCGTGGACGGCTCGTTGTCCGAGGCTGCGGGCGGCGAGCCAGCTTTGCAGCGCGAAAGTGTGTTCGCGGGACCTCTCCAGGGGCGTGCCGCGGTCGCGGCCCTCCGTCGCGGCGGGCGTGCCGTTGATCGTCCACGGGCCGTTGAGCGGGACCTCCAGCACGCCGTCCTGCCGGGCGACGAGCGCCTCGGCCTCGATCACCACACAGCTGGTCGGCGTCCATACCACGGCATCGAACTGGTGCAGCCGGTCCTGGTGGAACAGGCTGCAATTGATGGTCGCGACACCGTGCGGAGTGTCGGGATCCTTCCAGGCGCGCAGCCAATCGATCAACGCCCGCTCGGCATTTGTGCCTGCGGCGTTCTGGACTCGCACGAGCATTGGCGACCGCCCTTCACGTCGACACTCGACAGTGGACAGGATACGAGGTTTCGCGGCGAGTTCGCCGCGCCCACGGCAACAATCGGCGTGTTGGGACCGGGACTACTCCGGCTGTTCTGCCGCGATCCGCCCGGTACGGACCGCGTCGACCAGTTCAGCGTGATCGGCCTCGGTGCGATCGGCATAGCGCACCGCGAAACTCGCCACCGCGTCGTCGAAATGCTCGTCGCCGTCGAAATATCCCGACAGCAGCCGCGGGTCGAGCGAGCGGGAATGTGCTCTGGCCAGCAGCGCACCCGCCAGCCTCCCGTAGTCGTCGAGGTCGCTTGCGGGCAGCTCCGCGGGGTCGATGCTGCCCTTCAGATTGCGGAATTGCCGCACGACGAAAGGCAATTCGACCCCGGCGCCGGTCGGGTCGAGCGACGTCCAGCCGAGCAGGATATCGCTCTCGGACTGAACGAGCCTGGCGCCCTGCACGATTCGCTCCCCTTCGTGCCGGGTTCCGGTCGCGGGCAGGAACGGGGCAAGCGCGGAGGGACCGGCCTGCTTCACCTGGAGGACCAGTGCCTCGCCGTCGTTGCCGTGCAGCAGCGCGAGGTAGGTGTGCAGCCCGACACTTCCGGTACCCACGATCCGAAACGCGATGTCGGACACCGCGAATCGGGCGATCAGGTTGCGCCGGGATTCGCGCAGTGTCCCGGAGTAGCGCTCCAGTCCTCCGATCACCGCGTCGGCGACGTGGTCGTCCACCAGGGTGAGAATCGGTGGGTCGCTGACGAACCGATGTTGGCGGATGCCGGTTTCGTGGTCGTCGAGGTGCTCGGTCCACTTGGCCACCACCTTGGCGCTGGTGTTCTTGCGCGCCTTCTTCGCGGCTTTCTTGAAGTCGTCGAGTAAGTCGTCGGCCTTGGCGCGGCTGATCACCGACTCGTCCGGCAGCGCGCTCCAGGACTCCATGAACGGCATGGTGGCCAAGGCGTCGACGGCCAGGCGGTAGGAGCGGGCGGCGTCGCGCGCCGCCGTGCGGCAGTCGTCCTCGCTTGCGCCGCCTTCGCGCCCCGCCAGCACCAAGCCGGCCGCGAGCCGCTCCAGGTCCCACTCCCACGGGCCAGCGATTGTCTCGTCGAAATCGTTGATGTCCATGATGATTTCGCCGCGAGGGGTGCCGTAGAGGCCGAAGTTCGCGGCGTGCGCGTCGCCGCACAACTGGGCGACGAGCCCACTGTCCGGACCACCCGCCAGGTCGGCCGCCATCAAACCCGCCGCGCCACGGTAGAAGGTGAACGGGGAGGCGATCATGCGGCCGATGCGCAGCGGCACCAGGTGTGGCAGCCGACCGGCGTTGCTCGTCTCGACGAACCCGAGCACGCTGGGACGGCGCACGCTAGTCGCCTCCCGGTCTCGCGTGATGACCGGAACCCGCTGACGCAGCGCACGCCCCTTGGCGCGGACATCGTCGGCGGGCAGGTAGGAGCGCAGGTCGATACCACCTTCTGACACAACGACTCACGCTAGCGGGTGCGTGGCACCGCAACAGTGTGGTGTCGGCCTCACTTCGCCGAGATCGGGGGCTGCGCCGACTCGATCGGCAGCCGCAGCGCGCCGGGCGCCGCAGCAGGCACCGCGGGATGGGCGGGCGCTACCGGTGCGACGCGCCGGTAGGAAGATCCCAGCTCCGGCCGAGCGTCGGGCTCGTTCCGGTTGGGCCAGAACGCCATCGCGCGCTCGGCCTGCGCGGTGATGGTCAGTGACGGGTTCACGCCGAGATTGGCGGTCACCGCGGAGCCATCCGCGATGTGCAGGCCAGGGTGCCCGTAGACCCGCTGGTACGGGTCGACCACTCCCGTCTCTGTGCTGTCGCCGATGACGCAGCCGCCGATGTAGTGGGCGGTCGCCGGAATGTCGAACACGTCCATGATCAGGCCGTGGGTGTCGCCGTCGACTTTCGCGCCGAACCGGCGGCCGATGTCGTGGGCCAGTGGAATCCAGGTCGGGTTCGGCCGGCCGGTGCCTTGCCTGGTCACGAGCTGCCCGTGCCGGCGGAACGAGGTGAGCGAGTTGTCCAGCGACTGCATGATCAGCAAGATCACCGATTTCTCCGACGCGTGCCGTGCGTTGAGGCTGCGCAGGAACACCAGCGGGTGCAGCAGTATCGCCAGCAGGAACCGCAGGATGCGGAACGCACCGCCGTCCACGATCGGTACCGACATCGGGAACAGCGCGTTCTGTCCCTTGCCGTAGTGGCACACCTCGACGTGGGTATCGGCCTCCGGATGGATCGAGGAGGTGATGGCGATACCCTCGGCGAAGTCGCGGCGCGACCGGCTCACCACGTTGAGGATCGCCTCGGAGTTGCTGCGGGTCAGCCCGCCGAGCCGAGGTGACAGGTTGGGCAGCACGCCGTCGTCGCGCATCGTGTGCAGCAGCTTCTGGGTGCCGAGGGCGGCTCCGGCGAACACCACCTGCTCGGCGGTGAAGGTCCTGCGCTGCTTGCGGACCCAGCGGTCGGACCGTCGGGTGTCGACCGCGTAGCCGCCGTCGGGCAGCGGGCGTACGGTGGTGGCGGTGGTCAGCGGGTGTACCTGCGCGCCCGCCTGTTCGGCCAGATAGAGGTAGTTGGTAGTGGTCGTGTTCTTGGCGTTGTGCGGGCAGCCGGTCAAGCATCGCGCGCAGTGCACGCAGCCGTTGCGGCGTGGCCCAGCGCCACCGAAGTACGGGTCGTCGACTTCGGTGCCCGGATCGCTCTCGTTGAAGAACACGCCGACATCGGTCGGGTGGAAGGTGTCGGCGGCGCCGAGGTCCTCGGCGATCTGCTGGATCACCTCGTCGGCCGGGGTCATGCGCGGATTCGGCGTGACGCCGAGCATGCGCTTGGCTTGGTCGTAGTACGGAGCCAGCTCCGCACGCCAGTCGGTGATGTGGGCCCACTGCTGGTCGGTGTAGAAGTTCGGCAGCGGTTCGTAGAGGGTGTTGCCGTAGATGAGCGAGCCCCCGCCGACGCCCGCGCCGGAGAATACGGCGCACTTGCCGAGCAGGCTGATCCGCTGGGGTCCGGTGAGGCCGAGTCGCGGAGCCCAGATCGATTTGCGCACATTCCAATTCGTGCGCGGGATGTCCTGGGCGTTCCACCGTCGACCTGCCTCGAGGACGCCGACGCGGTATCCCTTCTCAGTGAGCCGCAAGGCGCTGACGCTGCCGCCGAAGCCGGAGCCGATCACTACTACGTCGTAGTCGAATGCGGACATGCCTACCTCTCACTCATCTGCCGATAGGTGAGATAATTTCATACTCATTCTGTCATCGTCGAGCTGTGGCGAAAACCATCGTCGCACGGTAGCGGCGGCGGGGATATCGGAGAATCGGGGCGGGGAGATGGCGGCGGCGGGGGTCGGTGCGGTATGCACAGGTCGTGACAACCGAATCGGGCAGAACGGAACCGGGGGAACGCGCGGGCGCCGACGACGCGGACAGCGGCGTCCTCGCCGACCGCGTCCTGACCGTGCCGAACGTGCTCAGCGTGCTGCGCCTGCTCGGCGTTCCGCTGTTCGTGTGGTTGCTGCTGGTCCAGCGGGCCGATGGCTGGGCGTTCACGCTGCTGGTCGCCAGCGGCGTCACCGACTTCCTGGACGGCAAGCTCGCGCGGCTGCTCGACCAGTCCTCGCGGCTCGGGGCGCTGCTCGATCCGTTCGTCGACCGGCTGTATCTGGTCACGACGCTGGCGGCCTTCGTGATCCGAGGCCTGATCCCGTGGTGGGTGGCCGTGATCCTGGTCGGCCGCGACCTCGCGCTCACCCTCACTCTCTCGGTCTACAAGCGTCGTGATCTGCCCCCGCCCGAGGTGATCTACCTGGGCAAAGCGGCCACCTTCGCGCTGATGTCCGCGCTGCCCTGGTTGCTCGCGGGGCAGATGGAGTGGGCGGCCGACGGTTTCGGGCGGGCCTTCGGTGGGGCATTACTGGTCTGGGGTACGGCGGTCTACGTGTGGACCGGCGTTCTCTACACCGGCAAGGCCATCGCGGTCGCAAGAGCGATACCGGCTGTGCCGGACCGGGCGGCGTAGCCGATAGAGTTTGCGTGCAACGTTCAAACGAAAGGACGGCCTGTGACCCAGACCCCCGAGGATCTGCGCTACACCGAGGAGCACGAGTGGGTTCGCCGGATCGCCCCGACCCGGGTTCGGGTGGGCATTACCGACTACGCCCAGTCTCAACTCGGTGACGTTGTGTTCGTACAGTTGCCTCAGACGGACACGGACGTGGCCGCCGAGGACAGCATCGCGGAGGTGGAGTCGACCAAGAGCGTGTCCGACATCTACGCGCCGCTGAGCGCGAAAGTCGTTGCGGTGAACGAGAAGTTGACCTCGAAGCCGGAGACGTTGAACACCGATCCCTACGGTGAGGGGTGGCTGTTCGAGCTGGAGGCGAGCGACGCGGAGCGCCTGGATGCGACGCTCGGTGAACTGCTGGATGCCGCCGGTTATCAAGGAGTTATCGGGGGCTGAATCAGCCTTCCCAGTTCTACCTGCACGGGTGCGGCCCGGCAGGGTACGGTCAATGCCAATAGACGTATCCGGCGGTTGTGCCGGGAGTCCAGGCACTCGAGGGCAGGTCGTGGTGCCAGAGGTATCACCTGCTTGCATGGATAATCAGGTTCGAGGAGGAGAGAAACGGTGAGCGAGAACAAAGACCCGGGTTACGGGGAGACCGCGGCCGAGACGACGTCGGTCTTCCGCGCGGATTTCCTGAACGAGGTCGACGCGTCGCGCGCCGCAGAGACGACCGGCGAGCAGCCGGTCCAAGGGGTCGAGGGTCTGCCCGTTGGCGCGGCCCTTCTGGTCGTCAAACGCGGCCCGAACGCGGGCTCGCGGTTCCTGCTGGATCAGCCGACCACGTCGGCGGGGCGCCACCCCGACAGTGACATTTTTCTCGACGACGTCACTGTCAGCCGTCGGCACGCCGAGTTCCGTCAGGACGACGATTCGTTCCAGGTCGTCGACGTAGGCAGCCTAAACGGCACCTATGTGAACCGGGAGCCGGTCGACTCGTCGGAGCTGCAGAACGGTGACGAGGTGCAGATCGGCAAGTTCCGGCTGGTGTTCCTGACCGGACCGCGCGCGCAGGTGACCGACTCGTCGGCGGGTGCGGGCAGTCTATGACAACGAGGGCGCTGGGTCTCACACCTCATGAAAGGCTCGGGGTCATGAAGGACCTGGCGCGGTGACCGGTGCGGCGCAGTGGGCCCGCGGAGGTATGTCGATCGGCTCCGTGCTCGACCTGCTGCGCCCCGACTTTCCCGACGTCACCATCTCGAAGATCCGCTTCTTGGAAGCGGAGGGCCTGATCCGGCCGGAGCGGACGCCCTCGGGCTACCGCAGATTTTCCGTCGCGGATGTCGAACGGCTCCGGTTCGTACTGACCGCGCAACGCGATCAGTACCTGCCGCTGAAGGTGATCAAGGAGCAGCTCGAGGCGATCGACAGCGGTGCGGCGACGCTCGGTGTGCGGGAAGCGCGCGCCCGGGCGCACGTCGGTGCCGCGGAGTCCGGGCACGTGTCGCCGGACGCGGAGCATCCCGCTTCGGCTGCCGAGCGTGGCGCGCGCCAGGTGGCGGCGCCACGTAGGCTCGGCGTCGTGCCGAGCGAGATCTCGCCGGATGATCTGCGGTTCGATCCGGAAATCCGCGTCACCCGGACGGATCTGCTCGACCAGGCCGAGATCGATGAGAAGTTTCTCAACGACCTGATCCGCGCCAACCTGATCACGCCGGGACCAGCGGGGTACTTCGACGCCGACGCGGTCACGCTGGCGAAGGCCGCGCGGGCGATGGCCGAATTCGGTTTGGAGGCAAGGCATCTGCGCGCGTTCAAGCTCGCCGCCGATCGCGAGGCCGCGCTCGTCGCGCAGATCGCCGCCCCGATTGCGAAGAGCCGCGACGCGGGTGCGCGAGCCCGCGCGGAGGAGACGGTGCGGGAACTGGCGGCGCTGTCGCTGACCTTGCACACCTGTCTGGTCAAGGCTTCGGTCCGGAGTTCGCTGGGCGGTTGAGCCCCCCGTCGGTTCCGGCCCGCGGGTTTCGCCGAGCCAACACGCCGATTTCGGCTGTGCACACGGATCGCTGCACCCGTGCTGGTTCGCTTAGACTCGTGGTACGGCGAGCTCTGCAGCGGTCATGCCGGGCTGGCGGCGAGTATGGGAGGCAGTGCGATGAGCGAAATGCGCGTGATCGGCATCCGTGTCGAGCAGCCACAGAACCAGCCCGTGCTGTTGCTCCGCGAGGTCGCGGGGGATCGGTATCTGCCGATCTGGATCGGGCAGGCCGAAGCGACGGCGATCGTGCTCGAGCAGGAGGGGGTGACCCCGATCCGCCCGTTGACGCACGATCTGATCAAGGTCCTGATCACCGAGCTCGGGCACACGCTCAAGGAGGTCAGGATCGTCGACCTCCAAGAGGGCACGTTCTACGCGGACCTGGTCTTCGAGAACGATCTGCGGATCTCGGCGCGCCCGTCCGATTCGATTGCGATCGCCTTGCGGGTTGGTTGCCCGATCTATGCCGAGGAGCCTGTCCTCGAGGAGGCCGGGCTGGTCATGCCGGACGAGCGCGAGGACGAGGTGGAGAAGTTCAAGGAATTTCTCGAGTCGGTGTCACCGGATGACTTCAAGGCGACCGACAGCTGAAGTAGAGGTCGAGACTTTTACCGCGCGTCGCGTTTGGCTCGATGAGGGCGCTCCCTGGACAATCGAAGGGAGTAATCTCGACAGTTGGGGCCACGTCCGTTTCGGCCGGATCCGACCCGGTTCGGCCACCAACGGAGCCGGGTCATCGATGAGGCTGTGAATGCGTCGGCGAAGCAAGGGAGTGGTCAGTGGCAGAGCAATCGCAGGATGTGGTACAGCCAGGCCTGTTCCCGGACGACTCGGTACCTGACGACCTGGTCGGCTATCGCGTGCCCAGCGCATGCCAGGTGGCCGGGATCACCTACCGGCAACTCGACTACTGGGCTCGCACCGGTTTGGTCGTGCCCTCCGTTCGTGGCGCCGCCGGCTCGGGTAGTCAGCGGTTGTACTCGTTCAAGGACATCCTGGTCCTCAAGATCGTCAAGCGGCTGCTGGACGCGGGCATCTCGCTGCAGAACATCCGCATCGCCGTCGACCATCTACGCAGCCGCGGCGTGCAGGATCTGGCGGGCATCACGCTCTTCTCCGACGGCACCTCGGTCTACGAGTGCACCTCGCCCGAGGAGGTCGTCGATTTACTGCAGGGCGGGCAGGGTGTCTTCGGGATCGCCGTCAGCGGTGCCATGCGCGAGTTGACCGGCGCGATCGCCAATTTCCCCGCGGAACGGGCGTCGGCCGTCACCGAACGCCCCGAGGACGAGCTGTCCTTCCGCCGCAAGGCGCGGATGAACCGCAAGACGGGCTAGGTCCGGTCGCCGCTCGATGAGCGCGATCGGAGCGACTGCTCTCTCGATCGCGGCGTTTCGGATGACAATCGAAGCGCTCCCACGGCCGGGACATGCATGCATCCTCCCCGGCCGTGGTGCGCCGGTAGGTGCCGTCGCGGACGATCGTATGCGTACCGCGACGGCGAGGAGGGGGCCGTCGTGCGAGTCGGTGACGACATCACCGAGTTGGTGGGGCCGATCGGCCGGATCAGCGCATTCCCGACGGTGGACGAGCTGAACGGATTCGCTGACGCGCTGTCCGCGGCCCATCCGGACCGGATATCGAGCACCGAGATCGGGCGATCGCGTGGCGGTGATCCGATCCGTGAGGTGCGGGTAGGTGCGGGCCGACAGCACATCCTGGTGTTCGGCAATCCGCACCCGAACGAGCCCATCGGAATGGCCACGATCCGTCATCTGCTCGGCAGGATGGCTGAGGACGATGCGCTCACGCTCGGCGCCACCTGGCATTTCGTGCTGTGCGTCGACCCGGACGGAACTCGGCTCAACGAAAGCTGGTTCGCGGGTCCGCATACCAGGACCGGTGTCGCCCGCGGCTTCTATCGCCCGCCTGCGGTGGAACAGCCGGAATGGTGCTTTCCCACTGTGTGGCGCGGCCATCCCGTCGGTGTCCCCATGCCGGAGACCAAGGCGCTGATGACACTGATCGACCGCACCCGGCCGGCCCTGATCGCTTCGCTGCACAATGCGGAGTTCGGCGGCGGTTTCTTCTACACCACCGGTGGTGACCCCGAGTACTGGTCGGCGCTGACCGAGCGGCTCGTCGCCGCGGACGTGCCGATCTATCACGGCCAACCCGACGCGCCCGGTGCACGCACCGTGGCGCAGGGGGTCTTCGAACTGCCGCGGTTCGACACGATGGCCGACCGGCTCACGGCCCAGGGCGTCGACGCGGTCGCGGCGCTGGGCGGGGGCGGCTGCCGGGACTACGCGGCCCGCTACGGCACGGCGATTCTGGTCTGCGAGCTGCCGCTGTGGGTCGATCCGCGGATCGGCGACGGCTCGGCGGGTGACCGAGTGCTCGGCGACCTGCTCGACGCGACCGCGGCCGACTTCCGTGCGCTGGCCGAGGTCGCGGCCGACGTGCTCGGTCGGGTCTCCGACCGGTTGAGCGGTCGTAGCCCGTTCGAGCGGTCGGTGCGCGCCTTGATCGCCGGGCTGCCCGGTCTCGCGACGAGCAGACAGACTGTGCCAGGGCGGCATCGGATCGCGACCCGCGGCGAGATCTTCGTCGGACAGTACGACTGGACCGCGATGCTGCGACTTCGGCTCGGGGGCATGCTGCTGCGGATGCTCGAGGCGGAATGCCGGCGCGACGGGTCGCCTGTGCTGGCGATGGAACGTGACCGGTTCGCCGCGGTTTTCGCCGGTTGGTGCGCCGACGTCGAGCAGAATGCGCCGGGCGTCCCGATACCGCTGGAGCGGCTGGTGCGAATTCAAGCGGAAGCTATGATGCTCGCGGCGATCCGGCTGCGCCACGGTCTTGCGATCTGAGGCCGCGCACGATCGCGGAGTGATGAGAACGACACAGCTGCGCGGGGTCCTACGGCGCGCTTCGGCGTGGCGTCGGCATTAAACTGACGTTGCGTCGCCGCCGTGCGGGAGAGTCCCGGCTCGACATGAGTCCGGGCGCCGAAGGAGCAGCACCTCCCCGTCAATCTCTCAGGCAACAAGGACCGTGCGGGCTTCGGCGCCTCTGGAAAGTGGTGGCTTCGAGCTGCCCGCCCATGGGGAAAGGGGCTCGGCGAAGGTCGCGCCACCCGAATCTCTCAGGCGCCACGACAGAGGGGGAGGGCTGGTACCCGTCGACCACCGTCGACACCGCCCGACCTTGGGAGCTGCCGTGACTCGCTCATTCGCCGACCGCCACATCGGACCCGACCGGGACGAACTCGCCCGGATCCTGGACGCCGTCGGCGTGCCGTCGCTCGACGAGCTGGCCGCCAAGGCGCTGCCCGCCGGCATCCTGGACAGCACCGGCCTGACCGGACTGCCCGCGGCGGCCACCGAGCACGAGGTGCTGGCCGAGCTGGCCGGGCTCGCACAGGCGAACACCGTGGCCAGCTCGATGATCGGGCTCGGCTACTACGACACGCTGACCCCGCCGGTGCTGGTGCGCAACCTGCTGGAGAACCCGGCCTGGTACACCGCCTACACGCCCTATCAGCCGGAGATCAGCCAGGGCAGACTCGAGGCGCTCATCAACTTCCAGACCATGGTGTCCGAGCTGACCGGAATGGACGTCGCCAATGCGTCCATGCTGGACGAAGCCACCGCCGCCGCCGAGGCGATGACGCTGCTGCATCGCGCGAGCAAGTCCAAGTCCTCGCGCCTGGTCATCGACTCCGATCTGTTCCCGCAGACCAGGACCGTGTTGTTCACCAGGGCCGAGCCGCTCGGCCTCGAGATCGTCGAGGCGGATCTGTCCACCGGCGACCTGCCCGACGGCGAGTTCTTCGGCGTGCTGGCGCAGACGCCCGGTGCCTCCGGTCGCGTCGTGGACTGGACCGGCGTCATCACCGCGGCACACGAGCGCGGTGCGCTGGTCGCGGTGGGCGCGGACCTGCTGGCGATGACGCTCATCACGCCGCCCGGCGAGCAGGGCGTCGACGTGTGCTTCGGCACCACCCAGCGTTTCGGTGTTCCGCTCGGCTACGGTGGTCCGCACGCCGGGTATCTCGCGGTGCGCAAGGCGCAGGCTCGTCAGCTGCCCGGTCGCCTGGTCGGCGTTTCGGTGGACGCAGACGGCGACATCGCATACCGTCTCGCGCTGCAGACCCGTGAGCAGCACATTCGCCGCGAAAAGGCGACCTCCAACATCTGTACCGCGCAGGTGCTGCTGGCCATCGTGGCCGCGATGTACGCCAGCTACCACGGTGCCGAGGGCCTGCGCGCCATCGCCCGCAGGGTGCACGGGCACGCTGCGGCGATCGCGGCGGGGCTGGACGGCGCCGTCGTGTACGACACCTTCTTCGACACCGTGCTCGCATATGTGCCCGGGGGAGCGGAAGCCGTTGTGGCGAAGGCGAAGTCGCGCGGCATCAACCTGCGCCTCGTGGACGCCGACCGCGTCGGTATCGCCTGCGACGAGACGACGACCGACGCGCATGTCGCGGCCGTGCTCGAATCCTTCGGGACCGCGCTGTCGTCCGAGCAGGGCGCGGCCGCCCCGATCGCCGCGATCGAGACCCGCACCTCGAAGTTCCTGACCCATCCCGCGTTCACGAAGTACCACACCGAGACGGCGATGCTCCGCTATCTGCGGTCGCTGTCCGACAAGGACATCGCGTTGGACCGGAGCATGATTCCGCTCGGCTCGTGCACCATGAAGCTCAACGCCACCGCGGAGATGGAGGCCATCACCTGGCCCGGCTTTGCCCGTGTGCACCCGTACGCGCCAGTCGAGGACGCGACCGGACTACTGCGGGTGATATCGGACCTGGAGAACTGGCTGTCGGATATCACGGGCTACGACTCGGTGAGCCTGCAGCCGAACGCGGGCAGTCAGGGCGAGTACGCTGGGCTGCTGGCCATCCGGCGCTACCACCTGGACCGCGGTGACGCCCACCGCGACACCTGCCTCATCCCATCCAGCGCGCACGGCACCAACGCGGCATCGGCGGCCATGGCCGGGCTGCGCGTCGAGGTGGTGAGGTGCCGCGACAACGGGGATGTCGATCTGGACGACCTGCGCGCCAAGATCGCCGACCACGCCGACCGGCTGGCCTGCATCATGATCACCTACCCGTCCACGCATGGGGTGTACGAGCATGAGGTCGCCGAGCTGTGCGCACTCGTGCACGACGCGGGCGGCCAGGTCTACGTGGACGGCGCGAACCTGAACGCTCTGGTCGGCCTCGCTCGTCCGGGCCGGTTCGGCGGCGATGTGAGCCACCTCAACCTGCACAAGACGTTCTGCATCCCGCACGGTGGCGGCGGTCCCGGTGTCGGCCCGGTCGCGGTGCGCGCACACCTGGCGCGGTATCTGCCCGGCGATCCGCTGCAGTCAGGCTCGCACGCGGTGTCGGCGGCGAAGTACGGCTCGGCCTCGATCCTGCCGATCACCTGGGCGTATATCCGCATGATGGGCGCCGACGGCCTGCGCAGGGCCACGCTGTCGGCGATCGCCTCGGCGAACTACATCGCCCGCAGGCTCGACGAGTACTTCCCGGTGCTCTACACCGGTGCGAGCGGCATGGTCGCGCACGAGTGCATCCTCGACCTGCGCGAGATCACGAAGCACACCGGTGTCACCGTCGACGACGTGGCCAAGCGCCTGGCGGACTATGGTTTCCACGCACCGACCATGAGTTTCCCAGTGGCGGGCACGCTCATGGTAGAGCCGACCGAGAGCGAGAACCTCGCCGAGCTGGACGATTTCATCGACGCGATGATCGCCATCCGCGCCGAGATCGACCAGGTCGCTGCGGGAGTGTGGCCGGTGACCGACAACCCGCTGCGCGGTGCGCCGCACACCGCGGCGTCGCTGGTGGGGGAGTGGGGGCATCCCTACAGCCGCGAGCTCGCCGTCTACCCCCGCGGCCTTGCGCACGCCAGGGCCAAGGTGTGGCCGCCGGTACGCCGGGTCGACGGGGCTTATGGCGATCGGAATTTGGTGTGCTCATGCCCGCCGTTGGAGTCTTACGCCGACGGCCCGGGGTCGGCTACGGCGTGGTGAGGGCCTGAACGACGGCGGAGCCGAAGCTGATGTCGTCGGATGTGGCCAGGCGGGTATAGGTGCCGCCGGTCTGCTGCGCCAGGCTTTGGAGGGTCTGGGTGCCGCTGCCGATTACGATCACGTCGATCCGGACCGGGTGGGCGCGGTCGATCGCGGCGGCGATGTCGGCTGCCAGCTTGGTTCCGGTGACGGTCGAGTCGTCCTCGGGTCCGTCGGTGATCAGCAGCACCGAGTTGGTGCGGCCCGGTGCGTACCCGTCGATGGCGCTCTTGTACGCGGCGATCAGGGACGGGTACGCCTGGTCGGAACGAATCTCACTGGGGCGCACGGAATTCAGGGCGGTGCTGATTTTTGTTCGCTGATCGGCGGTGAGCGGCGCCGTGGCGGCCTGCACCTGGTACGGGGCGGCGCCGTCGAGATTCTTGCCGAAGGTCCAGACGCCGAGGCCGAAATCGGGTGGCATGACGGTCATCGTGGAGTTCAGGGCGGCAAGAACATTCGCCAGACGTGTGGTGCCGCCCTCGGTGGTCGCCATGGAGGACGAAACGTCGACCAGGACCGTGGACTGCACGCCGAGAACGGGATTCGCGAGGGTGGCCCGAATCTTGTCGAGGACGGCACGCGGCGGGGCAGCGGCCGCGGACTGCGGTGCGGTGGTGAATCCGGCCGCGAGGAAGTTCTGCGCCTGATTCGGGGCACGCAGGTAGTCGATGAAGCGTCCGGCGATGAGATTCTGCGTCTTGTCCACCCACGGCCCGGACATCAGTGCGGCCGGGTAATCTGCCATCGGCGCGGACCCGGCGGGGCGGAACGCGGCGAGCCCAGGTCGCGCTTTCAGTTGCTGTTCAGTAGCGGCCACCGCGTGAATCGGCGCGTCCTGCGCACCTGCGAGGGCGTCGAGCGCGGCCGCGGTGTCGGACGCCTCAGGAGCGCCTGCGGCGAGCCCGGAAACCGCGGCGACGACCTGACCGGACTGCGCGGCCTCCGCGCTGAGCGGGTCGGTGCCCGACACCGCGGCGCCGACCGCGGTCGCCGCGGCGAGCGTGGCGTCACCCGACGGCAAGGCCATCCGCAGACCGCCCCAGCCGGACAGTCCGAGCTCGCCGAGCGAACCTTGTTGCAGGCGCGGTAGATCCGCCCAGCCGAGCTGGGCCTGCTCCAGCGCGCCGCGCAGATCCTCCGGCACCGCGAGCACGATCGGACTCCCGACTACCGGCACGGGACTGCCCTCGATCAGCCCAGGCACCCGCATCGACTCGATCGAGCGGGTCGAATCGGCGATCCACAGCGCAGGCTGCGGGCCGAGCGCCCGGTCCCACGCTTTGCCGCCGGTGAACGCGGCGACGATCGCCGTGGACGGCTGCGCCGTCACCTCGACCTGCGCGCAGTGGTCGCGTACCCGCGGCTTGGTCGCGTTGTAGCTGTCGGCGACGGCCCGCACCTGCGATGCGATGTCCTGATCGGCGGTCACGTAGAGCGTCGCGGGCCCCTCCACGCACTCGGCCGCCGCCGCGCTGTCCTGATCGGCCGCCCTATCCCGTAGCTGAAACCAGCCGACGACGCTCGCGACGAGTAGCGCAACGGCGACCACTGCGATAACCGGACCTTTGCTGACGCCCCGGGACCTGGTTCCGCTGCGATGAGTGCCCACGCGCTCAGTGTATGGTCACCCGCGGTTGCCCGGATCGGCGAGGTTCCCTCACCTGCGCCGCGGCGGACGGTGCGCGTCGCATGCGATGCCGCGCCTGGCGGGGCGCGACGGCGGATCGTCACTGGCGGATCACGTGTCCACGGTCGAACTCGTGCCCGCCCCAGACACCGGACTGTCCGGTGCGTGCGGCGAATTCACCGCACGCGTCCCGGATCGGGCAGACCGCACAGACTTCGCGCGCATAGTCGAAATCCTGCGAGGGGTATGGGAACCAGGCTTCGTGGTTCGGGTCGCCGCGGCAGGCTGCCCGGTGCCACTCTCGGGAATCCGAGAGTGGGAGCAGGTCGGCCAGGGTCGACTCCGCGACGGTCGTGGTCTCGGTGCGGGTCATCGTGATCTTCTCCTTCCTCGGATCGTGGTCATGTGGTGGCGAGCTGCTTCCAGATCCGCCGTTGCTGTTTGGCGCGGTGGTTGGGCGCCTTCGGCTCCCAGAGCAGGCGCATGCCCGACTCCTCTGGGGTGCGATCGGCCTTGGCCATGTTGCACGGCGCGCAGCAAGCCACCAGGTTGCTCCAAATGTTCGGGCCGCCCCGCGAGCGTGGCCGGATATGGTCCACGGTGTGGGCCCAGCCCGCGCAGTAGCCGCACCGATGGTTGTCCCGGCGCAGCACACCGGCCGGTGTCGCCCGGCTCTCGTCGTGCACCCGCGCGGCGTGTTCGATGTACACATAGCGCAGCAGCCGAATGGTCTCCGGCAGAGCGAGTTCCACGCGCCGAGACCGAATCGGGAAGTGCGGCTCGCGGTCCGCGACCGTCTCCGCCGCTCCGGCGATAAGCAGCACGACAGCCCGGTCGGCACCGATCTCGTCGAGCGCCTCGTAAGAGGCGTTCAGGACCAGCACACCGGTGTGTATCCAGTTGTCGGCGGTCAACACCACCTGATCGGTGGTGCGGCGGAATGGCATGGGAATCACCATGTTTCGTGCGAAATCGAGCGAGAGACGAGAGAGGTGCGCCGGCGTCAGCAGGCGGCCGGGAGGCGGCTGTCGTCCGGTCCGCCGTGCGCTATGCACAACTGCGAGCCGAACGCGTCGCCCGCGGTCGACAACCGCGGCATCGCGTCGGGATCCACCCGATTCGTTTTCTCCGGAATCACTGCCGCCCCTCCTCTCCACTGTTCGGTGACCAGCCTCGATCCGGTGGTCATCGTCGAATCACATGGTGACACAACGTACCCGCCGTTGTCGGGCTATTTTCCGGCGGTGCGTCCCGCGGCCCGATCGGGTGCGTCGAAGCTGCCAGAGGCGGTTCAGACCGGCCGCGGCACGGCAGCGTCGAAGGAGACGTTGAACCTGTGCTCATGGGAGACGAACGCGCCACGGGCGGTGGTGTGTGACTGCGTCGTGGCGCGCTCGAGGTCGGGGGAGCGGAGACGACGGCGCCGCCCCGTCGACCGTGCTGGGCGGTCGTCATTTTTCGGGCTTGCGCCCCACCAAGGGAATGAGGCGGGTGGCGGTGTCAACCGATCGGCGTGTGTCCGAGCAGAACACGACCGGTGAAGTGGGTCTGCTTGGCTCGGGGAAGCGGGTGGAACAGGCAGCCGTGTACGTCACGGTAGCGCATCTCCAATTCGCAGGCAGGACGTGAACTGGAGCCGATCCTGTTCGGCCTCGGCGAATGGGGTGCGCGCTGGACCTTCGGCGACCCGCAGGCCGACGAACTCGACGCGGCGCTGCTGGTGTGGTGGATGCACACCCGCCTGGACACCTCGTCGTTACCGGGCAGGCGTCAGGTGCTGCTGGTGCGCTTCGCCGACGAGCCCCGCCGCTTCTGGATCGTGATCGAGGCAGGCGTGCCGTCGGTGTGCGAGTCCGATCCCGGGTATCCGGTGGATGTCGTCATCAGTTCCGACGTCGGCTCGCTGTACCAGGTGTGGCTGGGCAGGCTGCTGTTGACGCACGCGGTGCGCATGGGTCGCGTGGAGTTCACCGGACCGTCCGCGCTCACCCGGCGGATGCCCTCGGTTCTGCGGTTGAGTCCGGTGGCGGAGTACTCCGATCCGGTGCGTCCCGCTGCTCCGGCCGAGCGCGCGTCGTGATCCAGGGCTCCACATCGAGCGCCGCCGATCCCCAAGGCGCCTGGTCACGATCATGCACGTGCCCGGTGCCGCGAACTGCCTGCCGGGGCGGGTCAGAGGTTTCCGACGATGTGCTCCAACCGTTCGGCCACCAGTTCGCGCGCCTTCTCCCGCAGCGCGGGGCGATACCCGCTCGGGTACACCGGATCGCCGGGCACGTAGTCCTTCAGGACCTCCTTCGCCAGGGTGATCTTGTGCACCTCTGTCGGTCCGTCGGCGATCGCCATCACCTCGGCGTAGCCGAGCATGTCGATGAACGGCAGGTCTTGGCTGACGCCGATCGCGCCGTGCAGGTGCAGCGCGCGCTGGGCCATATCGTGCATCACCTTGGGCATCGCGACCTTGATGGCGGCGATGTCTTTGCGCACCTTCAGGTAGTCCTGCTCCTTGTCGATGCGCCACGCCGTGCGCAGCACCAGTAGCCGGAACTGCTCCATCTCGATCCAGCTGTCGGCGATGCGTTCCTGGGTCATCTGCAGCCCCGCCAGCGGACCGTTGCGCATGCGGCGGGATACCGCGCGCTCGGCCATCATGTCGAAGGCCTTGCGCACCAGGGCGACGGTACGCATCGCGTGATGCACCCGCCCGCCACCCAGACGGGTCTGCGCGACGACGAAGCCCTGCCCCTCGGCGCCGAGCAGATGATCGGCGGGGACGCGGACGTCGGTGAACCGCAAATGGCCCTCGTGCTCGCTGAACCCCGCGACGTGGAAGTTCTTGACGATCTCCAGACCGGGCGTGCCCGCGGGCACGATGAACATCGACATGCCCTGGTACGGGCTGACATCCGGGTTGGTCACCACCATGACGATGTGGAAGCCGGCGAACTGCGCGTTCGAGTTGAACCACTTCTCGCCGTTGATCACCCAGTGATCGCCGTCGCGCACCGCACGGGTGGTGAACAGCGTGGGGTCCGAGCCGCCGGTCGGCTCGGTCATTACATAACAGGAGCCGATCTCACCGGCCAACAACGGCTCCAGATAGATGGCCTTCTGCTCCGGGGTGCCGTAGTGGGCGAGAATCTCCGCGTTGCCGGAGTCCGGTGCCTGGCAACCGAATACCGAGGGCGCCCAGACCGAGGTGCCCAGTACCTCGTTGAGTAACGCGAGTTTCATCTGCCCGTAGCCGGGGCCGCCGAGTTCCGGTCCCAAGTGGCAAGCCCACAGGCCCTGCTCCTTGACCTTCTCCTTCAGCGGGCGCATCAGCGCCATAGCTTCTCGGTCGGTGCGGTCGTAAGGGTTCGGGTACAGCAGGTCGAGCGGTTCCACCTCGGCGCGGACGAACGCTGCCGCCCAGTCCAGCTTCTTCTGGTACTCCGGATCCGTCTCGAAATCCCACGCCATGGTCAGCCTTTCGTGTTTCTGTCGGTGCAGGTCACCACGCCGTCGAGGAGGGTGGTCGCGAGGATGTCGGCGATCTCGCCTGGGGAGTGGCCGCCGTGTGGGCGGTACCAGAACGTCACCATGTTCAACATGCCGAGCACGCTGTTGGTGACCACGTGGTCGTCGGTGCGCAGCAGCCCCCCGGCATGGCCCGCGTCGATGACGCGCTGCCAGCAGCGCTGGATACGGTCGCGCAGGCCCTGCAGGTCGGCGGCGCGTCCGCCGGTCAACGCACCGACGTCGCGTAGCTGGATGGTTACCTCGCGCTGATGCCGGATGATCAGCCGGACGTGACTGTGGATCAGGTTGCGCAGCTTGGTGATCGGATCGTCGTCGCCGTCGGTGATCTGTTCGGCCTCGACCAGCATCGGCTGGATGTAGTCGCGCAGGATCTGCCAGAGCAACTCTTCTTTGGAGCCGATGTGGTAATACAGCGCGCCGCGCTGTATGTCGGCGCGCTCGCCGATCTCGGCCACACCGGTGCCGTGAAAGCCCTTCTCGGCGAAGAGATCGATCGCCGCCCGCACGATCCGCTGCCTGGTGTCGCCCGCTGTCGACTCAGCGGCGGGCGGGCGACCACGTCGACGGACCGGGGCGATCATCGCGCCGGATCCAGGGGCCACCGGCAGGGGTCGGTGCCCGTCCTGATTCTTCACCCCGGCGGCCAGGGTGGCGCAGTCGTCGAGTTTGCGGCCGGCGATCACCACCTTCGCCTCCGCCGCCTCCAATGCGAGCACCGTCTCCTTGTCGAGGCCCCGGCTGCCTCCGGTGACGACGACTTGTCCGTGAGTGACACCTGCCCTCCTGGCTCTGTGCCCGAAAATGTTCCGATCAGTACATTAGTCAGGTCGCGCGATACGATCAAGGGGTTGTCCGGCCGACCGCCGACACCTTTGCGACCCGCCGAGTAGTGGACCCACTCACGATTGGCGTGGCGGAACAGATTGGGCAGACGGCGTGTCGACCCGACGCACGGTGGTATTACTACCGACGGGTAACATGGTTGCGTCTTTTCCCACCCGGCTTTCTCAGAAGTGAGGCAGTAGATGACAGAGCGGATTCAGGTCGGCGGGCTCCAGGTGGCCAGCGTTCTCCACGAGTTCATCGAGAACGAGGCGCTCCCCGGGACCGGCGTGGATTCCGCCGCGTTCTGGGCCGGTGCCGAGCAGATCATCAACGATCTCGCGCCGCGCAACCGTGCCCTGCTGGCCGAACGCGACGAGATCCAGGGCAAGGTCGACGCCTGGCACGCCGAGCACCCCGGCGCGAACTACGACAAGGCCGCCTACAAGAACTTCCTGACCGACATCGGCTACCTGCGTGCCGAGCCCGCCGAATTCCGGATCGCCACGCAGAACGTGGACGACGAGATCGCCACTACCGCCGGACCGCAGCTCGTGGTGCCGGTGATGAACGCCCGCTTCGCGATCAACGCCGCGAACGCACGCTGGGGCTCGCTCTACGACGCGCTCTACGGCACCGATGCCATCTCCGAGGAGAACGGCGCGGAGAAGGGCAGCGGCTACAACAAGGTGCGCGGCGACAAGGTCATCGAGTGGGCGCGCAACTTCCTCGACGACTCGGTCACTCTGATCACCGGCTCGCACATCGGCTCGGCGTCGTACCGGATTGTCGACGGCGAGCTGGAGGTCGTCTTGGAGGACGGCACCAGCATCGGCCTCGCCGACGCCTCGCAACTGGTCGGCTACCTCGGCGATCCCGAGTCCCCGAGTTCGGTCCTGCTGAAGCACAACGGTTTGCACATCGAGATCCAGATCGACCCGGCCTCGCCGATCGGCAGCACCGACAGCGCGGGCATCAAGGACCTCGTGCTGGAGTCCGCGGTCACCACGATCATGGACTTCGAGGACTCGGTCGCCGCCGTGGACGCCGAGGACAAGGTGCTCTGCTACCACAACTGGCTCGGCCTGATGAAGGGTGACCTGGCCGAGAAGGTCAGCAAGGGCGAGAAGACCTTCACCCGCACCATGAACCCCGACCGCGTGTACACCGCGCTGGACGGCGGTGAGCTCGTGCTGCACGGCCGTTCGCTGCTGTTCGTGCGCAACGTCGGTCACCTGATGACCTCCGACGCGATCCTCGACGCCGAGGACAACGAGGTGCCCGAAGGCATCATGGACGGCCTGATCACCTCGCTGGTCGCCAAGCACAGCCTGAACGGCGACACCGCGCTGAAGAACAGCCGGACCGGCTCGGTCTACATCGTGAAGCCGAAGATGCACGGTCCGGACGAGGTCGCGTTCACCAACGAGTTGTTCGGCCGGATCGAGGACGTGATCGGGCTGGATCGCAACACGCTCAAGGTCGGCATCATGGATGAGGAGCGTCGCACCACGGTGAACCTGAAGGCCTGTATCCAGGCCGCGGCGGAGCGCGTCGTGTTCATCAATACCGGCTTCCTCGACCGTACCGGCGACGAGATCCACACCTCCATGGAGGCCGGTCCGATGGTCCGCAAGGCCGACATGAAGTCTCAGCAGTGGATTCTGTCCTACGAGGACTGGAACGTCGACACCGGTCTTGCCGCGGGCCTGCCGGGCAAGGCGCAGATCGGCAAGGGCATGTGGGCCATGCCGGACCTGATGGCTGACATGCTCACACAGAAGATCGGCCACCCGCGGGCGGGGGCCAATACCGCATGGGTCCCGTCGCCGACCGCCGCCACCCTGCACGCGACGCATTACCACCTGGTCGATGTGTTCAAACGGCAGCAGGAGATCGCCAAGGGCGGCCGCCGCGCCACCGTCGAGGAAATCCTGGAGATCCCGTTGGCCGCCCAGCCGAACTGGACCGACGAAGAGAAGCGCCAAGAGCTGGACAACAACTCGCAGTCCATCCTGGGCTACGTGGTGCGCTGGATCGACCAGGGCGTCGGCTGCTCCAAGGTGCCCGACATCAAGGATGTCGCGCTCATGGAAGACCGTGCGACCCTGCGCATTTCGAGCCAGCTGATGGCCAACTGGCTGCGCCACGGCATCGTCACGGCCGATGAGGTGGTGGCCAGCCTGGAGCGGATGGCCCCGGTCGTGGACCGGCAGAACGCCGGCGACCGGAGCTATCGGGCCATGGCACCGGACTTTGTAGGGAGCATCGCCTTCCAGGCCGCCAAGGAACTGATCCTGGAGGGCGCCAGGCAGCCGAACGGCTACACCGAGCCGATCCTGCACCGCCGTCGCCGCGAGGCGAAGTCGCTGGCCTCCGTGTAATTCCGCATGTCGCGAATTCCCTGGTCGACTTGGTCGGCCGGGGGATTCGCGCTTTCCACTATGACGAGCATCGACTCCCGTTTATCAATCCGTTACCCTGTGGGCGCACGAGATCGTCGATTTGTGAGGAAGATTCATGGGAAGCGTTGTGCTCGACATCGTGGCATTGCTCGTCAATCGTGCCGCGATGTTCTGGAATTGGCTGGCCACCGGGTCGGCGGGGTTCCCGCCGCTGTGAGCGATCGATTTCGATAGTCGAATCCCCTGGTCAGGTGCCTGGCCGGGGGATTTTCGCGTCCGAGGCCGGTGCCGGGCCGAAACGTGAGTTCACGATTGCGAGGTGTGCGGCGACGGCAAGTGATCGTCGGATTGTCAGGAAAGTTCGAAGGGATGCACATCGTCAACCCATCGTGTAGCGCTCGGTCGCCTTGCGGAATTGGGATGTGCACCGATTCCGCGGGTCTCCCGCCTCTGATCGTCCCGCCTGGCTGGGGGCCGCAGTGTCGTGATCGCCAGCGGGTCGGACGATTTCGCCCTCGATAGCGCCCGCGAAGCCCGCCCCGCTCGTATCTTGATCAGGTGAGCACCACCAGACCCCGTACACGGGCGCGTATTCCTCGTTGGTTCGTTCTCTGGATGGGGCTCTTGGCCGCCCTCGTCGCAGTGTCCTGTCTAGCGCTGTTCTGGCAGCTGGCGGCCGAGGGGACGCTCCCGACGATCGTTGTGCTGTGGCTCGTACTCGGGGTGCTCGGCGCGATCGCCCTGCTGTTCGGGCTGCTGGGCCTGCTCCGCTACCGCGCCTTCTTCCACAGTCTCGTTTCGCCTCTCCTCATCGGCGTCCTGGTAGCGCTGGTCTGGTTCGACATACCGGAAACCACCGGCTGGCGGCTCTCGCGCACCATCCTCGAAGACCAAGCCGCCGACTGCGCCAACCCGGGCCACCGCACCCGCCTCGGCATCTACACCATCACCTACATCACTTCCCGTGACGGCGGCTGCCTGTTCTACACCCAAGCACACGAATCTAACTCGGGCGGATTCGCCTACTTCCGCGACACCGCGACCCCACCCCACATCGGCCCGCCCGCCGCCAACGGCGTCGAGTACGAGACGTTCGAGGGGCACTGGTACCGGTTCACCGAGAAAACCTGATCCGCCCAGCCGGGGTTGGCCGCTAACCGATCCTGGGATAGTTCCCGCGGCTATGCGTTGATCGATGGAGATTCCGGGTGGCTGTCCGTTGACGGTTGTCGATGCGCGGGGCTCGATCCAGAGGGCTTCGGCGAGGGCACCCAGGACGCCGCCGGCGGTGGAGAAGGCGCCGCCCACCGTGTGTTTCCGGCCGTCCTCGGAGATCGGCCAGGCGTAGGAGAGGTAGGAAACGCCCGTGAACACCGTCGGCTTCTGCGTTCTGGTGGACGGCGAGGCAAGTCGGTGCAGGTCGAAGGCATGCCGGAATACCTCCGCAGCCAACGGCGTTGCGCCGAGATGTGACGAAAGCTGGAATGAACGTACTGGTCGTGTACGCCCACCCGAAGCCGGACTCACTCACCGGCGCGCTGAAAGACGTCGCAGTGCAACAGTTACGGGCAGACGGCCACGAGGTACTGATAACAGATCTGTACGCCATGGGCTGGAAAGCCCACGCCGACACCGACGATTTCGGTGCGGTCGAGGAGACCAACTTCATGCTGGCCTCAGGTGCCGCCTATCAGAACGGGACGCTGAGCCCCGACATCCGCGCCGAGCAGGAGAAACTGCTCTGGGCCGACACGGTCCTCCTGCATTTCCCGCTGTGGTGGTTCAGCATGCCCGCGATCATGAAGGGCTGGGTCGATCGGGTTCTCACCTGCGGGTTCGCCTACGGTGCCGGGGGGAATGCGCTGCCGAGGTATGGGGCAGGCGTGCTGGCGGGCAGGCGTGCCATGCTCGTGGTCAGTATCGGCGGCAGGGAGCCGTCGTACTCCGATCGCGGCATCAATGGGCCGGTCGACGACCTGCTATTCCCGATTCACCACGGCATTCTTTACTACCCGGGTATGGACGTGCTGCCGCCGTTCCTCGTGCACGGCACTATTCGGCTCGGCTCGGAGCGTTTCGACGAGGTCGCCGACGACCTCAGGCAGCGAATGTCGAACCTGGCGAAGCTGGAACCGATCCGCTACCGCTCGCAAGGTGGGGGCGACTACGACCGGAGCCTGCGCCTGGAGCCCGGTCGGGAGGCGAAGGGCGCGAGCGGGTTCGCGCTGCACATGGCGTCCTGACGGCGCGTGGCGATCAGGACGGCCGCGCCGCCGTGCGCTGGGTGAGCAGCGTGCCCATCAGCCCCGCTTCCAGACCCTGCTGGTGGATCATCGAGCGAGCGCTCTTGCCTTTGTAGGCGAAGGCCGAGCGGAAATTTTCGTACGATCGGCACTCAGCGGTGTGCTACGCCCGGTACCAATGACCGGGCCGGGCGAACGGCGGCGGAGCGGAGTGCTGCGCGAGAAGTCCGTCGCATACGGCAAGGAAGATCTGGCGCAACTCGGCCGCGCGCTCGGCCAGCGCCGATTGTGCGCGGACGTACTCGGCGCGCCCCACCGGTGTCTCGATGCGCACCGGCTCATAGCCGTACTCGGACAGATCGTAGGGGCTGGCGCGCATGTCGAGTTCGCGGGCGGCGCAGGCCGATTCGAAAAAGTCCAGCAGCAGCTCGGAGGAGATCAGCGGGACCAGCTTGAAGCCCCACTTGTACAAATCCATGTTGGCGTGCAGGCATCCCGGCTGTTCGCGGAACACCTGGTCGGCCCGCGTCAGCGGCTCGGCATTCCGGCCCACCGCCTCCGGGGTGAAGAAGCGATAGGCATCGAAATGCGTGCAGCGCAACGACATCGACTCGACCACGGCGTCGGTGCCCGATCGTCCCAGCCGCAGCGGAACCTTCTGGTGACGGATGTCGTCGGTGCGATACACCATCGCCCACTCGTGCAGGCCGAAGCAGGACAGCTGCGCGGGTCGGGAGGCGGTGGCGCGCAGCAGATTCGCGACGAACTCGACGGTGTCACGGCGCTTGGTCAGATAGGCGAGGTCGGCGGTGAAGACGTTGTCGAAATCGCCGCTGGGTAACGCGTGTGCCGCGCCGTTGCTTCCGGTAGCGCTTTCCACCGTCGTGTGGCGATACCCGCGGAAGCCTTCGTATTCGGCGGCATCCGCCAGCGCGATACCGTAACCCGGATGCCAGCGCCGCAACTGGGCGGGCTTGTGACCGTAATAGGTGAACAAGAAGTCGATCACCGGATGCGACGAGCCCTGCGCCCGCCGTTCGAAGTACGGCCCGACCAGCTCGTCGAGCCGGACCCGGTGGGCGGCAGCGCTCGCCCGCCAGCGCGCCGCAGGCAGTACGGTCATGCGGACATCCCGTCGACGGGGCGGTGGAACTCGATGCCCGGCACTCATTCGATCACCCGGTGCGTACCGTCCCGGACGGTGCCGACGAACTCCTCCACGAGGTCCTCCAGCGCGACGACACCGGTGGTGTTGCCCCGCTCGTCGACCACCCGGCCGAGGTGGCTGTTGGTGCGTCGCAGGCGGGCCAACGCCTCGTAGAGCGTGGTGCCCATGCCGACGGTCGGCAGCGGCCGGATATCGGTGCGCGGGATCGGCGTCGCGGGGCCGGCGCTCTCGTCGGCGACCTTGTCGAGCACGTCCTTGACGTGCAGGTACCCGACCAGCGAGCCGTCGCTCGCCCGAACCGGGTAGCGGGAGAACCCGGTCTCGGCGACGGCGGACTCGATGTCGCCGAGGGTGGTCCCGTTGCCACGCAACGGAATCGACCGGGTGGCGTCCAGCGGCACCATGACGTCGGCGACTACCCGGTCGCTGGTGCCGAGCGCCTGGGTGAGGCGTCGGTGCTCCTCCTCGTCGAGCAGGCCCTCCGAGCGTGACTCGCCGATCATCTCGGCGAGCTCGACCGAGGAGACGGTGGCTTGCAGCTCGTCCTTCGGCTCGATCTGCAGCAGCCGCAGCGACAGGTTGGCGGCGAGGTTGTAGAGCGCGATGAGCGGGCGGGCCAGCCGCAGCCACATCAAGTGCACCGGAACCAGCAGCAGTGCACTGCGTTCCGGCCCGGCCAGCGCGATGTTCTTCGGGATCATCTCGCCGAACAGGATGTGCAGGATGACCACGATGGTGAGCGCGAGCGTGAACGCCACCGGGTGCAACAGCTGCTCGGGCAGGCCGAGCAGCTCGAAGGGGCCCTCCAGCAGGTGCGCGATGGCGGGCTCGCCGACGCGGCCGAGCAGGATCGAGCAGATCGTGATGCCGAGCTGGGCAGCCGCCAGCATCATCGAGAGGTTCTCGCCCGCGCGGATCACCGTGGTCGCGTTCCGTTTGCCTTGTGCCGCCAGCGCTTCCAGCCGGTCCCGGCGCGCGGAGATGAGCGCGAACTCGGCCGCGACGAAGAAGGCGTTGCCGCCGAGCAGCACGACGGTGAGCAGCACGCCGAACAGGTCACCCATGGCTGTGCTCCCTGGTGGCGAGGGCGTCGGCGGCGACCGGGATCAAGCGCACCCGGTCGATGCGCCGCCCGTCCATCCGCTCGACGCGGGCGACCCAGCCGCCTGTGCGGGGGGTGTCCGCCGCCGACCACTGCTGTGAGCGGGGATTCGGCAGCACGACTTCGTCGCCCGCCACGGGGATACGGCCCAGCCTGGTCAGCACGAGGCCGCCCAGGGTCTCGTATTCGCCCTCGGGGGCGTCGTATCCGGTGGCCCGGGAGACCTCGTCGATGCGCAGCAGACCTGAGCAGTCCCAGCCGTCGGAGACGCGCCGCACATCGCGCTCCTCCTCGTCGTGCTCGTCGCGGACGTCGCCGAGGATCTCCTCGATGATGTCCTCCATGGTGACCAGACCAGCGGTGCCGCCGTACTCGTCGACGACGAGCGCTACCTGCATGCCGTCGGCACGGACGCGTTCGAGCACCTCGTCGCCGTCGAGGCTGGCGGGCACGATCGGTACCGGGCGGGCGAGCATGCGCAAGGGGATCGTCCTGCGCGTGTTCGCCGGGTGCGTGAACGCCTGCTTGACATGCACGAAGCCCAAGGTGTTGTCGAGATCGCCATCGATCACCGGGAATCGGGAGTAGCCGGTGCGGCCCGCCGTGTCGATGAGATCGGCGATGGTGTCGAGCTTGTCCAGTGACTCGATCTTCACCCGCGGCGTCATCAGCTCCTCGGCGCTGCGCTCGCCGAACTGCAGCGAGCGATCCATCACCTGAGCGGTGCGCTGGTCGAGCGCGCCGCGCAGCGCGGACGTGCGCACCAGGGAGCCGAGTTCCTGCGGGGACCGCGCCGAGCGCAACTCCTCGGCGGGCTCCACGCCGAGCCTGCGGACCACCCAGTTCGCGGTGCTGTTGAGGAAATGGATCATCCACTTGAACACCACAGAGAAGCCGATCATCGGGCCGGCCGTTGTGCGGGCGGTGGCCAGCGGCTTGGCGATGGCGATGTTCTTCGGCACCAGCTCGCCGTAGATCATCGACAGCGAGGTGGCCAGCACCAGCGCGAGCGCGAGCGCGACGCCGTGCGCGGCGGCATCGCTCAGGCCGATCCCGGTGAACAGCGGGTTCAGCAGCCTGGCCAGCACGGGCTCGGCGATGTAGCCGGTGATCAGCGTGGTGATGGTGATGCCGAGCTGTGCGCCGGACAGCTGGAACGACAGCGTGCGATGCGCCTTGCGGACCATCCGCGCGCGCACGTCACCGGTGCGGGCGTGCGCCTCGACGGTGCTGCGTTCCAGTGCGGTGAGGGAGAACTCGGCGGCGACGAACAGGGCGGTGCCGACTGTGAGAGCGACGAGCCCGATCAAACTGAGCGCGGTGAGCGCGACAGACATCGTCAACACCATCCGAACGGTGCTGGGAACCGGCCTGTAGGGGATGGGACGACTACTGCGAAGAGGAGGACGCCGGGTTTGTCACCCGGCTCGATAGAGGAGCCCTCCTGTGCGGCGCCCTCGGACGCGGGTGACAACTGGATCCTTTCGCGGAATGAGCCATGGTGCCGGAGTCCGGCAACCACTATGTTACCGGCCCACGCGTCGGGTCGCGTGGGCCGGTGGCGGGTTGTTCGCCCGTGTCTCGACTCACCAACCGCTGGGCAGCGGACGACCTTCGGCGAAGCCGGCCGCGGACTGGACGCCGAGCACGGCCTTGTCGTGGAATTCGGTGAGGCTTCGCGCACCCGCGTAGGTGCACGCGCTGCGGAGGCCGGAGCAGATGTGGTCGATCAGGTCTTCGACGCCGGGACGCTCGGGGTCCAGCCGCATCCGCGAGCTGGAGATGCCCTCCTCGAACAGCGCCTTGCGCGCGCGGTCGAATTCGCTGTCGGAGGCAGTGCGGGCGGCGACTGCGCGCTTGGACGCCATGCCGAAGCTCTCCTTGTAGGCGTTGCCTTCGCGGTCGACGCGCAGGTCGCCGGGCGACTCGTAGGTTCCTGCGAACCAGGAGCCGATCATCACGTTGGACGCGCCCGCGGCCAGCGCGAGCGCCACGTCGCGGGGATGGCGCACCCCGCCGTCGGCCCAGGTGTGCACACCGAGTTCTTTGGCGGCGGCGGCGCATTCGGCCACCGCGGAGAACTGCGGACGGCCGACGCCGGTCATCATGCGGGTGGTGCACATCGCGCCGGGGCCGACACCGACCTTGATGATGTCCGCGCCGGCCTCGGCGAGGTCTCTGGTGCCCGAGGCGGAGACCACGTTGCCCGCGACCAGCGGGACGCCGAGGCCGAGATCGCGGACGGCGGCGAGGGTTTCGAGCATCTTGGTCTGGTGGCCATGCGCGGTGTCGATGACGAGCAGGTCGGCGCCTGCGTCGACGAGGGACTTGGACTTGGCGGCCACGTCGCCGTTGATGCCGACCGCGGCCGCGACGCGCAGCTTGCCCTTGGCGTCGACGGCGGGCTGGTAGATGCCGGCGCGGACGGCGCCGGTCCGGGTCAGCACGCCCGCCAGGGTGCCGTCCTCGGCGGTGAGCACGGCGAACGCGGCGTGCTTGCTGTCCAGCAGGTCGAAGATGTCGCGCGGGGAGGCACTCGCCGGCGCCTGCACGAAATCGGTGACCGCGACCTCGCGCAGCCGGGCGAAGCGGTCGACGTCGGCGCAGGACGCCTCCGTGACCACGCCGACCGGACGTCCGGAGTCGACGACGATCACGGCGCCGTGGGCGCGCTTGTGCATAAGGGCGACGGCCTCGGAGACCGAGCGGTCGGGGTCGAGGCTGACCGGGGTGTCGGCGGTGAGCGAGCGACTCTTGACGAAGGCGATGGTGTCGGAGGCGGCGCTGATCGGCAGGTCCTGCGGGAGGACCACGATGCCGCCGCGGCGGGCCACGGTCTCGGCCATCCGGCGCCCGGCGACGGCGGTCATGTTGGCCACGACGATCGGGATGGTGGTGCCGGACCCGTCGGCCGTGGATAGATCGACGTCGAAGCGTGACGCGACATCGGTCCGGTTCGGGACGAGGAAGATATCGTCGTAGGTCAGGTCGTACGGCGGCTGGTGACCAGGGAGAAAGTGCACTTGTCCGATGATAACCGGCAGGCGGTGCGAGTGCGCCGTTCTCTGGCACGCCTACATTGCCGCGGCGACCGACCTGCTGACCGGCGCGTCCTGAGCTGGTTCTCCCGCGCCTGCCCCGCAGCGCCCCGGAACCACGCCGTGGTCGCCCGCACTTCGTCGGCGATCATGTGCGAATGCCGGTGCGCGGCATCGCGGGCGGTGCGGATACTCGTGCGCGATAGCGCGAATGCCGAGTCGGCCGCTGATGCCGGCGATCAGGCGGCAGCCTGGGAGCGGGAGAGCGCGATCGCGGTAGCGCACATGACCAGCACCGCGAGCCCGGTGACGACGAGGCCTACCGTATTGGTGCGGAAGCGTTCGTCCAGCACTGCGAGGCCGAGGAAGGCGGCGGCCAGCGGCTCGGCGATCGTGACGGCGGGCAGTGACGCGGCGAGCGGCCCGGCCTGGAACGCGCGCTGCTGCAGATAGACGCCGGTGACGCCCGCCGCGACCAGCGCCCAGGTCTGCCAGGCGCCGACCACGTGACCGAGGCCATGCTCGAACAGTCCGGTGACATAAGAGGTGAGGGCGGCGGCCAAACCGTACAGGGACCCGCTGGCCGCGCCGAGCAGCAGCGCCCGCCGCGCTGGGTCCGCCGCGCCGATGCCGCCTGCGGTGGCCGCGAGGATCAAACCGAGCAATACTCCCAGCGGAAGCAGCCATTCACGCAACGGCGCATTGGCATTGCCCTGGGTCGGATCGCCGACGAGGAGAAAACAAGCCAGCGCGGCGGTCAGGGTGAGCGCGGTCGCCCAGGTGCGGGCTGTGATTCGGCGGTTGTTGAGCCGCGCGGCCAACGGCAGCGCGAATACCAGCGCGCTCACCAGGATGGGCTGCACCAACAGCACCGCGCCCAGCGCGAGCGCGGCGACCTGCATGGCATATCCGCCCGCGTCCCCGACGATGCCCGCCCACCACCGTGGGTTGCGCAGCAGCGATCCGACGAGAGATTTCCCCTCCGGTACCGCGGCCGCCGCCCGTTGCTGCGCGACCGCGGCGACCGCGAACAGCAGCGCCGCGATGAGCGCGCTGACGACGGCCCCGACCGAATGGTTGGACACCGACTAGTTCGCTCCGTGATTGCCAAGCCGTGGTGACTGCTGTGCTCGCACGGCGCGTCGCCGCGGCCGCCCGGGCGTGTCGGCGGACCCGGAACCTCCGGCTCGAGCCGAGAATTCGGCCGCCGCACCGGAGTTGCGCGCGGGTGCGGCCTTCGGCGCGCCCGCATGCCGTCCCACAGTGTTGCCCGCGGCGGAATTTCCAGCGAGTTTCGCGGCGCCGCGTCGGCTCGATGTTCCCTTGGCGGGGCCGCTGACGCGGCCCGCCGGGGACGCCGCCGCGCCTGAACGTCCGCCGGACTGCTTCGCCGCGCCCGCGCCGCGCCCACCGGTTGCGGAAGGCTCTCCGCGACGCCCTGGCTTCCGGCGCGCGGACTTCGCCGGGTCGGTGGCGGGTGCCGCGGGTGCGGTCGGCGCCGCGACCGGAACACCGGACGGTCGGCGCGCGCCGGTGATCCGAATCAGCGCGCGGTCGCCTGGACGGACCTCGACCCCGTCGACCTCGACTCCCGCCTTGCGCGCCATCGACTCGACGTCACGGCGTTCCTCATCCATGACGAGCGTGACCACGACGCCGTCCTCGCCGGCGCGGGCGGTGCGCCCGGCCCGGTGCAGGTATGCCTTCGGCTCGGCGGGCGGATCGACATGCACGACAAGGGAAATGCCGTCGACGTGGATGCCGCGGGCGGCGACGTCGGTGGTGACCAGTACCGGCACCGAGCCGTCGGCGAATGCGGCGAGGGTGCGGGTCCGGTTGTTCTGTGCCTTACCGCCGTGCAGCGCGCCTGTGGGGATGCCCGCGCCGCGCAGCTGTTTGGCGAGGCGGTCCGCGCCGTGCTTGGTGCGGACGAACATGATGGTCAGACCCTCGCGCGCGGCGATCTCGGTGGCAACAGCTCGCTTGGCCACCTTGTCCCGTACGTACAGCAGGTGGTGCGACATCGTCGCGACCGAGGCCGAGGGCGGCGCGGTGGAATGGGTGACTGGGGAGCGCAGGTAGCGCTTGACCAGCTTGTCGACATCGCCGTCCAAGGTGGCCGAGAACAGCAGGCGCTGGCCGTCTTTCGGTGTGCGGTCGAGCAGTTTGGTCACCTGCGGCAGAAAGCCCATGTCGGCCATGTGGTCGGCCTCGTCCAGCGCGGTGATCGCCACGTCGGACAGGTCGGCGGAGCCTTGTGCGAGGAGATCCGCGAGCCGCCCCGGCGTGGCGATGAGCAGGTCGACGCCGCGGGCTAGCCGGTCGGCCTGGCGCCTGATCGGCGCGCCGCCGACCACCGAGGCAACCCGGAGGCCGAGGGCGAGTGCAGGCTCGTCGAGGGCCCGCTCGATCTGTGCGGCCAGCTCGCGGGTCGGCACCAGTACGAGCCCGCGCGGCCTGCCCGGCTTGGCGGACGCGCCCGCCAAACGGGTGAGCATCGGAAGGCCGAAGGCGAGGGTCTTCCCGGAACCGGTCGGCCCGCGGCCGAGCACGTCTTTGGCGGCCAAGGCGTCCGGCACGGTGGCGGCCTGGATCGGGAACGGCATCTCGATGCCGTCGCGCCGCAGTGCCTGCACGAGCACGGCGGGCAGGCCCAGTTCCGCAAAGGTCACGGTGGGCGCCGCGGCGACGGTGGTCGAGGGGGTCACGAGGTGTGTATGCCTTTCGTCGCACAACGCGTTCGACGAGGAACGCACTGTTCGGTGGGATCGAGAGCGGTGCACGATCGGTTCACCGCGCTGCGGCGCGAGCGATCGAGTGCCGGTGGTGAGGTGGTGCGGCCGACCGGAGAGCGGCCGAGTGTTCAGGATACGTGCCCACGGTTCAGCCGTGGAACAGCCGACCCAGTTCCACGAGCCAGGGTACGGCCACAGCCAGTGTCGGAACCACCAGAATGGTGGCCGAGCCGAGATAGGCGGCTGTGGCGACGCGCACGTCGCCGATCCGATCGCTCAGGCGCTGGATACGGATGAGTGTGGTCGGCCCGCCCGCCGCGAGCGCGCCCTGCGGGGCGGTGGACTTCGCACACGCCACCAAAGCGCGGGCCAGCGGTTTCGGCCCGGTGACCTTGACGGCGGAATCGTCGGCGAGCAATTCGATGAGCAGTTTCACCGAACCGAGCGCCGCCTCGCTGCGCACCAGTCTGGGGAAGGCCTCGTGCACCGCGGTGAACGCCTCGAGCACCAGATCGTGCCTGGCCCGCAGGTGCGACCGCTCATGGCTCACGATGGCGGTGACCTCGGCGTCCGCCAGGTTGGTCAGCGTGCCCTCGCTGAGTACGACCCGTCGGCGCAGGCCGGGCAGGCAGTAGGCGATCGGTTCGGTGGCGGCGAGCACCCGGATATCGGCCGCGCGTCGGTGCGGACCGCTCTGGTCGAGCAGGTCGACGAGCATGCGATGGTGTGCGCGCCGCCTGCGGGTGTGCACGCCGACCCGGACGATGGCGTAGATCAGCCTGGCGCCGACCAAGAGCGTGAGCGCGAAGACGAGCACATAAGCCAGCCACAGCGGCAGGCCGAGAGCGTCGATCTCGCGGGTTGGTGCGGTGGTCGGGTGCCCGTCCGGGCCGGGAACGAGCAGTTCAGCCGCGATGGCGAGCCCAGACCCGAATGCGCTGAGCACCGCGGCCAGCGCGATGGCCTGCCAGAGCACCAACGCTGCACGGGGCGTCCGGTAAGTCCAGGTCGCCCGACTGAGTAAGGCCGGGGCAGGCCCCGCGAGAAGCAAAGCGAGTCCGGCGAAGACCGGCGCGGTTGCGTTCATCGACTCAGCTCACTGCGTTGTGGGGCCAGGGCGCCCGAGGAGACTACTGCGGTGGCGGTGCCGAATCCTCGGTTGCTTCGAGCTTAGCGAGTGCTTCCCGCAACGCGGCAGCCTCGTCCTTACCGACCTGTTCGACGAAGTGCACGAGCGCGGCGGCGCGGCTGCCCGCCTCGTCCGCCTGTTGTAAGGCGTCGACCATCAGACTGGCCACGAGTTCGTCGCGCGTGTGCACGGGTGCGTAGCGGTGCGCGCGGTCGTCGCGTTGTTGAACCACGAGGTTCTTCTTAGCGAGGCGTTGCAGCACGGTCATCACCGTGGTGTACGCGAGCTCACGGCGTGCGGCGAGCGCCTCGTGCACCTGCCGGACCGTCTGCGGTTCGTCGGTCGACCACAACTGGTCCATAACCGCTTTCTCGAGTTCACCAAGACCTGCCATTCCACAATTTTAGGTAATCAACGACGCCGATGCGTACTACAGGATGTCGTAACTATGGAATAGCTGGTGTGTCATTTCTCATACGGTGCGGTTTCCGGCGCGACGGTAGCCGGTCCGCCCGCTGTGCCGCGCACGTGCCTGGTGCCGATCGGCACGACCATCGGCCTGCCCGAGACCGGGTCCTCGAGCACCGCGGCGTCCAAGTCGAAGACCTCGCGTAACAGGTCGACGGACACGACGTCAGTCGGGGCGCCGGTGGCGACGATGCGCCCGGCGCGCATCACGACCAGCTGGTCGCTGTAGCGGATCGCGAGGTTCAGATCGTGCAGCACCATGACGACGGTGCGGCCGAGGTCGGCGTGCAGCCGGTCGACGAGATCGAGTACCTCGACCGAATGCGCCAGATCGAGGAAAGTGGTCGGCTCGTCGAGTAGCAAGATGTCGGTGCCCTGGGCCAGCGCCATGGAAATCCAGGCGCGCTGGCGCTGTCCGCCGGAGAGTTCGTCGAGCGTGCGGTCGGCCAGATCGGCGATCCCCGTCTGCTCCAGCGCGGTGGTGACCTCGGCTTCGTCGGTCGCCGACCACTGCAGGAACCAGGACTGATGGGGATGGCGACCGCGCGCGACGAGATCGGCGACGGTGAGCCCTTCCGGCGCGACCGGCGACTGCGGAAGCATGCCGACGACGCGGGCCACGTCCTTGGTCTTCATCGTCGAAATGGCCTTGCCGTCCAACAGGACCTGGCCCGTTCGCGGGCGCAGCAGCCGCCCGAGCGAGCGCAGTAGCGTGGACTTGCCGCAGCCGTTCGGCCCGATCACCGTGGTGATCACACCGGGAGTGACATCCAGGCTCAGCCCCTCGACGATCACCCGGTCGCCGTAGCCGAGGGTGACACCGTCGGCGCCGAGCCAGTGCTCAGAGGCGTTCGGCCGGGTGCCCGTGGTTTCCGTAGTGGTGATGTCCCCGGTGGTCATGACAGCGTCGCCTTCCGATTCATCCGCACGATCAGGTACAGCAGGAACGGACCGCCGAATGTCGCGGTCACGACGCCCACCGGCAGGTCGACCGGGAACAACGCACGCGAGGCGACATCCGCGCCGACCACGAGGATGGCGCCGATCAGCGCTGAGCCGATCAGTGGTTCGCCCGGAGTGCGCAGCAGCAGGCGCGCGATCTGCGGGCCCGCCAGCGCGACGAAGCTCACCGGCCCGACAGTGGCCGTCGCCACCGAGGCGGCCACCACTGCCGCGCCGATCAGGACGGCCTGCTGGGTCTGGATTCGCACACCGAGCGCGCGGGTAGTGTCCGCGCCGAGGCGCAGTGCCGCGAGTGTGCGGGCCGAGCCGAGCGCGACGAGCACGACTACGGTCGTGGCGAGCCCAGCGGGTGCCAGGTGAGT
Organism: Nocardia sp. NBC_01730; assembly: GCF_035920445.1. Taxonomy (NCBI): domain Bacteria; kingdom Bacillati; phylum Actinomycetota; class Actinomycetes; order Mycobacteriales; family Nocardiaceae; genus Nocardia; species Nocardia sp. NBC_01730. The sequence continues at coordinate 374,341 of NZ_CP109162.1, forward strand.
GCGGTCGGCCGCGTCGAGCGATCCGTTGAGCCATAGTTGCGCGCGCTGCGCGTCCACCGAGCTGGCGCGCGTGAGCAGCCAGCTGATGCCAGACACCAGCAGCGCGTTGACGCCCACGCCGATCAAAACCAGCCGCAGGCCGGTGGCGCCGCGCGCACCGGTGGGACTGCGTCCCCAGGCGAGCAGGTAGACGGCAACCGCGGTGAGCAGCCCGCCTACCAGCGCGGCCAGCGGCGCGCCGACCGTGGCGGCCAGTCCTGCGCTCGCGCCGCCTGTGCCGGCCAGGGCGGCGACCGCGCCGAGGCTCGCGCCGGAGGTGATGCCGAGCATGTCCGGTGCGGTCAGCGGGTTGTGCAGAATCGACTGCGTGATCGCGCCCGCGAGGCCGAGCGCGACGCCGACCACCAAGGCGGTGAGCGCGCGCGGCAGCCGGGATTCGAGCACGATGAACCGCTGCGAGCGGGTGCCGCCTCCGGTCAGCACGTCGAGTACACGTCCGAGCGGGAGGTGCGACTCGCCGACGGCGATGTCGAGGCAGAACAGCGCCAGCGCCAGCGCGGCCAGCGCGACGACGATCAGTGCCATCGCCGGACGCAGCACCATCGAGACCGGTCCTACCCGCAGTGCGCGTCGCCTGCTTCTGGTCTCCAGCGAGATCGTCACAGGCTCACCAGCTTGCGGCGACGGACGAACGTGAGGAAGAACGGCGCGCCGAGCGCGGCAAGCGTCACCCCGACCTGCAACTCGCCGGGCCGCACCACCAGGCGGCCGACGATGTCGGCGACCAGCAGCAGCAACGCGCCGAACAAACCGGAGTAGGGAACCAGCCAGCGGTAGTCCGGACCGGTGAACACCTTGGCGAGGTGCGGGACGGCGAGGCCGAGGAACGCGATCGGCCCGACCGCCGCCGTCGCCGCTCCCGACAGCAGCACGACGGCCGCCAGTCCCACTGCCCGGCTCCGGCCGACGTGCACGCCGAGCCCCCGCGCGACCTCGTCGCCGAGGCTCAGCAGATTCAGTCTCGGCGACGCCGCGACCGCGAGCAGCGTGCCGAGCGCCAGGAACGGAAGCACCTGCCAGAACACCCCGGCATCGCGGCCCGCGACCGTGCCGACCACCCAGAACCGGTAGGTATCCAGCGCCGACGCGTCGAGCACGATGATGGCGTTCGTCATTGCCTGCAAGAACGCGGTCACCGCGACGCCGGCCAGCACGAGGCTCAGCGGGCTCGCCTTGCCGCCGCCGACGGCCGAGGTTCCGAACACCACCAGACCGGCGATCAACGCCCCTGCGAACGCGAACCAGATGTACTGCTCGGGCGCAGTGAACGCAAACAGGTACACGCTCAGCGCCGCGAGGAAGGCTGCCCCCGCGTTGAGGCCGAGCAGCCCGGCGTCGGCGAGCGGGTTCCGGGTGTAGCCCTGGATGAGTGCGCCCGCGATGCCCAGCGCCAGCCCGCAGACCAGTGCGAGCGCGGTACGGGGGATGCGCAGGCCGCGCACGATCTGTTCCTCGGTCGAGTCCGCCGGGCAGGTGAAGGGCCCGCCGGGGCAGCTCAGCGCGTGGTGCGCGGCGTCGTACACGGTTCCCGGTGCGAGCGAGCGGGTGCCGACGGCGACGCCGGCCGTAACGGCCAGTAGTAGCAGGGTGGTCAAGACGAGGAGTCCGGAAAGGCGACGCCGCCTCACGGTGCCAAGGGGATTCACGGCGACGAACTGCTCCTACTCGAACCGCGCTACTTGCTAGGTCTGGTAAGCCTAACCTATCTTTCGACTACGCCGACCCGAGGAGGTCCGATGACCGAGCTCGTCACCACACCGCGCCGATCCCAGCCTGCATTCGGGCGCGCCTGTGCCCGGCTGCGCGCGCTGCAACCGGAGCATCCGCGGGTGTACGCCGTGGCGGCGATGGCGGAGCAGGGCAAACGACGCTGGTGGCGGCTGTCGGACGGAGCGCGCGAGGGTCGGATCGAACTCATGTATAGGCGCCACGCCGCGGAGATGATCAGCGCCGACATCGCCGCGGAAGTCGTTGCGACGGCTCTGATTCACGCGGTCGTGGGTCGCGTGGTCGCGTTGCTTGTCGCGGAGGGGCGCGCGTGGGATCCGGGGCTGGAAAACCTCTGGATACACACCGACAACGACGGCGGAATCGACTGGGCCGGCCTGGTGGACACCACGATTCGGGTGCTGGACGGTGACCGGCTCGCCAGCGAGCCCGGCGTGGTCACCTTGCCGTGCGAGGAGGCCATGTACGTCTGGCTCGCGCATCGCTGCGAACCTCCGCTGGCGCTCATCCAGGCGAGCATGGCGCACTGCTCCGGACTGAGTCCGCGCCGGTTCTGGTCTCTCGTCGGCGAATCCATCGCGGGTGCTTCGACTTACGTGCCCGACCTCGCGCGGACCGACTCGGTCCTCGGCGCACGGCGCGGTCGGGCGCTGCTGGCCGCGCTTGCCGACCGCGGACTTCCGGTGTGTCGACCTGCGGGGTTGCTTAGTTAGGTAAGCCTGGCCTATACTCATACCCGGCGTATGGATCGCGTGAGAGTCCCGAGGGCTGCGGTGACCCCCGATCCCTTGCCGCGACGGGCTCCACTCCGGTGGGGCCCGTCGCTCTGTTTCCCATGATTCCCGTCGACCCGCAGGGCGCCGGGTGTGCGGCGGGCAGTCACTGGCGTTGTGCGACAGTGAAGACATGACACAGCAGGAGACCCAGGCCATCGGCTCGCTGGCGGAGCTCACGCCCGAGCAGATCAACAAACTCAGCGAAGGCACCTTCACCGACCTGATCGGCCTGCGCTACACCGAGCTGAGTGCCGACCGGGTGCGCGGCGAGTGGGTCGTCAAGCCGCACCTGTACCAGCCCGCCGGCATCCAGAACGGCGGCGTGTACTGCACTGTCATCGAGACGCTCGCCAGCATGGCGGGCGGGATCTGGTTCGGCGACCAAGGCACGGTGGTCGGCGTGAACAACAACACCGACTTTCTGCGCGCGGTCCGCGAGGGCACCCTGACCGGCGAGGCGACGCCGGTGCATCGCGGCAGGCTCCAGCAGCTGTGGCAGGTCGTCATCACCGACGAGCAGGGCCGCACCGTGGCGCACGGCCAGGTGCGGCTGCAGAACCTGCCGCATCGCCCCTGAGCGCGCTCGTCCGGCAACGGCGGAACCCGCGTGCCAGAATGTCCGTCACCCAGCCACTTCGACCCGGTGAGGAGCCCGGATGCGACTGTCGCCGCACGAGCAGGAGCGCCTCCTGCTGAGCTACGCCGCCGGGCTGGCCCGGCGCAGGCAGGCGCGCGGACTCAGGTTGAACCACCCGGAGGCGGTCGCGCTGATCACCGACCACGTGCTCGAGGGCGCGCGGGACGGCCGCACAGTCGCCGAGCTGATGTCCTCGGGGCGAACGGTTCTCGCCCGTGCCGACGTGATGGAGGGCGTGCCGGAGATGATCCACGATGTCCAGGTCGAGGCGACCTTCCCGGACGGAACCAAGCTCGTCACCGTGCACAACCCGATCGGCTAGGAGGACCGTGTGATTCCGGGCGAGTACCTGTGCGCCGAGGGCGCGATCGAGCTGAACGCCGGGGCCGACCGGATCGAGCTGGATGTGCTGAACACCGGTGATCGACCGGTGCAGGTCGGCAGCCACATGCATTTCCCGCAGGCAAACGCCGCGTTGCGCTTCGACCGCGCCGCCGCGCATGGGCACCGCCTCGATATCCCGGCGGGCACCGCAGTGCGCTTCGAACCCGGCCTCGGTCAGCGGGTTTCATTGGTCCCGCTGGGCGGTGCACGCGAAGTGCACGGAATCAGTCCGACCCCGCCCGGACTCCTGGATGGACCCGCATGAGTGAGCGCAGCGAGCGAACAATGGGCACAGCTGAGCATCGCTCGGTCATGACGGAGCCGAGCGCCAGCGAGGTGCAGTCATGAGTGAGCGCAGCGAGCGAACAATGGGCACAGCTGAGCATCGCTCGGTCATGACGGAGCCGAGCGCCAGCGAGGTGCAGTCATGAGTGAGCGCAGCGAGCGAATCATGTCACCGGGTGCGTCGCGCATGCCGGAGCCGAGCGCAGGCGAGGTGCAGACATGAGTGAACTGAGCCGCGCCCGCTACGCCGAGCTGTTCGGGCCGACCACCGGTGACCGGATCCGCCTTGCCGATACCGATCTGCTGATCGCGATCACCGAGGACCGCAGCGGCGGACCGGGACTGGCGGGCGACGAAGCCGTGTTCGGCGGCGGCAAGGTGCTGCGCGAGTCGATGGGCCAGGGCCGCGCGACCCGCGCCGAGGGCGCCCCCGACACCGTGATCACCGGCGCGGTGATCATCGATCACTGGGGAATCATCAAGGCGGACATCGGCATTCGGGATGGCCGCATCTGCGCCCTTGGGAAGGCGGGCAACCCGGACACCATGAGCGGGGTGCACCCGGACCTGGTCGTCGGCCCATCCACCGAGATCATCGCGGGCAACGGCCGCATCCTCACCGCGGGCGCCATCGACTGCCACGTCCACTTCATCTGCCCGCAGCTGATGGGAGAGGCGCTCGGCGGCGGCATCACCACGCTGATCGGCGGCGGCACCGGTCCCGCCGAGGGCAGCAAGGCAACCACCGTGACGCCCGGCTCGTGGCATCTGGCGCGCATGCTGGAGGCCACCGACGGCTGGCCGATGAACATCCTGCTGCTCGGCAAGGGCAATACCGTCAGCGCCGAAGCCATGTGGGAGCAATTGCGCGGCGGCGCGGCGGGTTTCAAACTGCACGAGGACTGGGGTTCCACCCCGGCTGCCATCGACGCGTGCCTCACCGTCGCGGACGCCGCCGGTGTGCAGGTGGCGTTGCACTCGGACACCTTGAACGAGGCCGGTTTCGTCGAGGACACTCTCGGCGCCATCGCGGGCCGCGGCATTCACGCCTATCACACCGAGGGCGCGGGCGGCGGGCACGCGCCCGACATCATCACCGTCGCCGCCCAGCTCAACGTGCTGCCCAGCTCGACGAACCCGACCCGCCCGCACACGGTCAACACCCTCGACGAGCACCTGGACATGCTGATGGTGTGCCATCACCTGAGCGCCTCCATCCCGGAGGATCTCGCGTTCGCCGAGAGCCGTATCCGCCCGTCCACCATCGCCGCCGAGGATCTGCTGCACGACCTCGGTGCCATCTCGATGATCGGCAGCGACTCGCAGGCCATGGGGCGGATCGGCGAGGTCGTGATGCGCACCTGGCAGACCGCGCACGTGATGAAGCGCCGCCGCGGCGCACTGCCAGGCGACGGCGCGGCGGACAACGCCCGCGTTCAGCGCTACGTCGCGAAATACACCATCTGCCCGGCTGTCGCACACGGCCTCGACCACGAGATCGGCTCGGTCGAGGTGGGCAAGCTGGCCGACCTGGTGCTGTGGGAGCCCGCGTTCTTCGGCGTTCGTCCGCACGCCGTGCTCAAGGGCGGCACGATCGCCTGGGCCGCCATGGGCGATGCCAACGCCTCCATCCCGACACCGCAGCCGGTGCTGCCGCGTCCCATGTTCGGCGCAGCCCCCTCGACCGCCGCGGCGACCTCGTTGCACTTCGTCTCCGAGCAGGCGATCGAGGACGGGCTGGCCGAGCAGCTGCGGGTGCGCCGCAAACTGGTGCCGGTTCGTAATGTCCGACGAGTCGCGAAGACGGAGATGCCGCACAACGACGCCATGCCGCGCATCGAGGTCGACCCCGACACGTTCACCGTCCGCATCGACGGCGAGGTCTGGACCGAACAGCCCGCCACCGAACTCCCGATGGCCCAGCGCTACTTCCTGTTCTGAGCTCGGGACATGGCTGTGGCGAAACGCGAGAAAGCTCTCGCTGGGGTGCCACTCGCTCATGAATCGAGCCACTGCTCGATTTGTTCGAGCCTGGACGCGGAAAGGATGGGTGCGCCGTCCTCGGCGTCCACGAGTTCCCAGACGTACGGCGCCGAGCTGCCGCGCACCGGGTGGTAACCCGCTCGTGTGGCTCGCCCCGTGAGTTCATGAAGTTGTGCGGCCATCGGATCCGGATTCACCAGGTGCACTTGATCGGGGTCCGTGACTCGAAGAAACCGACCGGTCCGGCGTTGGTGTTCACGCCAGGCGAGTGGTACGCCTTCACCGCAGGGGTGCAAGGCGGCGAGTTCAACAGGCCCACCGCCTGACACCCTGAAGAGTAAGCGTACGACCTCATCCAGCACCTAGCGCTGGATGAGGTCGGCGGCAAAGTGCTGCGGAAGATAGCGAGTATCAAGGTGAACGTTTACCTGTCCGGAGCCCGGTGGTTCAAGAGCAATCGCAGCGGCGCACTGACCAAGTTCGGCTGCTAGGTGCAAACTTCGCCTCAGGCAAGGTGTCTGACAAGTGTCGGATGGGATCACGGTTCTAACTGATAGGTGCGTTGGCGTCATCCGGCTGCTGGCGAGTGCGCCCGCCCAACGATCAGGGCTGCCACCGTCCTGGTTCGCCAAGTGGTCCTGGTCGTCCCGCCGCACCGACCCCGAATACACTCCCGTGATCGCATGGCCCCGCGCTCGGTACTCGCCATGAGCGTGTTGTCCTTGGGGCCCACTCGACAGTGGCAAGGCCCCGAGTCCGGATCGGCCTGGCTGGAGCCGGGTGCAACATTCACCGCCCGCGCACCGATGAGTTGGCCGTGCAGGGTAATTCGATTGTGCGCCAAGTGCCTTCTGCGGCGGGCTTCGGCGCTTACACCATCGTCGATGTGGAGACCTCGGGGCTGCGGGCGTCCGGCCACCGGGTGTTGTCGGTGGCGGCACTGGCGTTGGACGCCGACGGCCGAGTGGCCCGCGAGTTCCACACATTGCTCGATCCCGGGTGCGACCCGGGGCCGGTGCATGTTCACGGGCTGACCGCTGAGATCCTGCGCGGCTCGCCTCGGTTCGAGCATGTGCGCGAACCGCTTTCGGCGCTGCTCGCCGGACGGGTAATGGTTGCGCACAACGCGCAGTTCGACTACGGGTTCCTCGCCCGCGAATTCGGCAGGACCGGCGCCGACCTTCCGGTGGACCGTCGGCTGTGCACGCTCGCCCTCGCCCGACGCGTCGCGCCGCCCACTCCGAATTGCAAGCTCGACACACTGGCGGCCTACTACGGTGTGCCGCGCTCGAAGGCCCATGACGTACTGGACGATACCCGCGTGCTGGCGGGCGTGCTGCGTGCGCTGGTGGCCGACGCGGCGCGGCTCGGGATCACGCCGCCGCTGCTGCGTTGCCCGCCGAAGGAGAACTACCAGAGCACATGGGGTCTGCCGACCGAACGTACCGGCCCGAAAGCGCCGTGTCCCTATGTCTATCCGGGGCGGCTCGAGACCGGCGGCACTCTCGTTCAGGGGATGAAGGTGGCCTTCACCGGCGACACCGCAACCGACCGGGACACTCTGGTCTCGAGCGCCGAGGCGGCCGGACTCGAGGTGACCAGCGCGGTGAGCGGCCGCACGAGTGTGCTCGTCACGAACGCGCCGGACTCTTCGACGGGCAAGGCGCGCAAGGCGATCGAGGTTGGCACGCCGATTGTCGGGGAGAGCAGGTTCCTGCTGCTGCTCGAACGCGTCGAGCCGGGTAGGCGCAAAGACGAGCAGTCGCGACGGCCCGCGCCCCGCCTTGTGCGAACGGCGCGCGTGCCCGGCGGTCCCGCCGGGCCATTGGCGCAACACCGGGTGCTAGTGCTGGGCGGTTCGCACGATCATGCCGTCACCGCGCGGGCTCGCATCGTCGAGCTCGGTGGATCGGCGGCGGTGAACATGTCCGCCAGGGTGACCGACGTGCTCTTGCTTGCGGGCGGGCACGCCGACCGTCGCTACGCGAAAGCCGCCGAGCTCGGGCTGCCTGTACACGGTGCCGACCTGCTGTCGGCCGAGCGGCCGCCCGCAGAGCTGTCGACGACGCGGCACGACGCGGCCGAGCCGGTGCCGCTGCGCCGCGGCCAGGTGATGGACCTTCCGGTGGACGAGTATGGCGCGGACTGGACTATTCGCGCGTCCTGGGCGCAGAACGGCAGCTGGATGGTGGACCTGGTCGCGTTCCTAGTAGACGGCGCCGAGCAGGTTACGGGCGACGAGGACTTCGTCTTCTACAACCAGCCGGAGACCGGCGGTGTGCGGCTTAGCGCCGACGGCCCCGACGAACAGTCCATCGCGCTGCGCTTGGACCAACTGCCTGGTCATATTCGCCGGATCGTGCTGGCCGTCGCGCTGGACGGCGCGAATGTCACGTTCGGCGACGTAGGAGCTCTCGAGTTCGAGGTGACGCCGGGTGTCGAGGCGAGCGTCGTTGCTCGCGCGACGCTGGATGCTGCCACCGAGGAGCGGACGCTGGTGCTCGCCGAGATCTATCTGCGCGGCGACGTTTGGCGTTTGCGCGCGGTCGGCCAGGGCCATCCGACCGATCTCGCCACTCTGGCTCTCGGTTACGGGGTGGAGGTCGAGGAGTAGGGGCCGTTCGTTCAGTCGAAGTGCTTGTCGTGCGGCCCGAGCTGGTGGCGGAAGGCGAGGCGGACGATATCGGCGATGTCGGGGTCGGCGATCGCGTAGACGTTGCGCCTGCCGTCCTTGTTGGCGCGGACGAGGCCGGCGAGTTTCAGTTTGGCCAGGTGCTGGCTCACGGCGGGTACGGTCTGGCCGATCGCGGCGGCGAGGGTCCCGACGTCGCGATCGCCCTGGCTGAGCAGCCACAGGATCTGCAGACGAGCGGTGGCCGCGAGCATTCCGAAAACCGCTGCCGCATCCTGTAATCGGTCCGCCGGGATAAGGCCCGGCGGCTCTCCATGCTTGGTCACGTCCGCCTCCAACCTGTCGGTAGCGTGGCACGGCGTGATCGGTTGCGCAACCGAGCGCGGATCAGGTGGAGGCGGGGCCGATCACCCGACGACGGCGTTCATGATGGTCCCCGCGCTGGTGGCGACGACGCCGCCGATCATGGCACCCGCGACCATCTTCGGCGAATCGAGGGTGCCGCCGCTCCACTTCTCCCAGGCGAATTTGCCTCCCGCGTAGGTGATGCCGGAGACACCCGACAGCAGCACGAACCAGGTGAGATAGCGGACCAGCTGCAGGATCTTCTCCGCGCCGGGCGGCGCCTCCGGCGTGGGATTGTCGATCTGGGCAAGGAGGGCTTCGTGAACGGCGGTGAGAATCATGGCTGCACTCACTCTGGGTCGTGGGGCGGAGGGGGCACGGCTAACCTCCCGGGCCGCTCCTGGCTACGGGATCTGGCGTCGTGCCGCAGCCTCTATCCCGGTTCCCGGGGGATAGCCAAATCTTTACCGAACAGTATGGGTTGCTTCGATTGATTTCGTGCGATGTCGTTGTAATCTGTCCGAAATGCCTGAATATTGAGTACTTTGCGTGGTCTGTCATGAGATGCCAGCGGTGCGATATTGAGTTTGCTAAAAATTTGCCAACTGGAGATGTGTGACGCTGTGGCATCCTTTCGCTGCGGTCCGGGTGCGTGGCCTGTTGATCGACCGGGGCGCACACGTTCGCCGCCATGCCCGAAAAGCGCTGCCACAGTCTGTGATTGGACGAATCGCCCGCCTGTAAGGTGTCTACCGAGTTGCGCGCAGCGGAATGCTTGCGCAACTGATTGACGTACCCGGATCGGCGGGTTTCTAATGATGGATGGCGCAATTCGTGCGTCGATCGACCAACGAAACGGGGTGAGCGGCAGATGCCGGATGACAGTATCGACGTTCACAGCCGGGCCGTTCTGGCGAAATGGGTTGTGCCGTTTCGTTGTTGATCTGCGTACGGGACCGGTGGCCGGGCAGGTCCGGCTCGATCGCCTGATGCGGCACCGAAACCCCACAGTCGTCATTCTTCGACCCTGACAGGGCGGCGTGTCCGGGTGCCCGGCACGCGGTCCTTCGCCTGTGGCGCGACCGGCAGTGGTCCGCCGCGCGGCTCGGCGCTGCCCGCTCATGCGTGCCCGTCCCCTGACCGGGAGGAGTGCGCTCACCCGCGACGATAGTGAGTATTGGAGCTTACCGTGATGGCCACATTGTTCGAGAAAGCTGAATCTGCGCGGCGCGCAACGAATCTGGAGCGTCAAGCGATCTGGTTCACCGTCGATCTCTACCTGTTCATCAGTGCGGGCCTGCTGACGATGCACTACGTGCATCCCCAACATCCGGTCGGCTCCCCGTCGGTCTCGCCCGCCCACACGTCTTCCGGGCGGTAGGCCGATGACCACCCTCCTCAGCGCCGTGACCGCGGACCGTTTCGACACCGAAGTGCTTCAGCAGCATTGGATTCCCCTGGCCCGCGACGACGCCGACACTGCCGCCGTGCTCCGGGAACGGCTCGGCGTGGACTTCGCCGCCGCACGCGACCGCGTCTGGGAGACCGACAACTTTCTCTACCTTCCGGTGGTCGCCAACTACAAACGCGGCGAGACCATCGAGCGCGAGACCATCGTCTTCGCCCTCGGTAGCGATTTTCTCGTGACATTGCAACCGGCCGAGCACTTCGTCCCGTTCGACAAGGCGATCGCGAAGATGCGCCGAAATCCGGCGCTCGCGGGCTCCGCGCACGGCGTGATGTACGCGCTTCTCTGGGCGCTGAACGAGGCTTCGGAGCGGGTGATCCACTACGCCAGCGACGCGCTGGAGGCGATGACCGACGAGATCGAGATGGCGACCAACGGTTACGACCGGCGCGGTCGCGAGATCGGCGTCGCCGACATGCGTGGCACGATGTCGCGGATGAACGCGGCCGAGGAGATCGTCTCGCGCACCCAGGAGACCCAGCTGCAACTAGCCCGGGCCGCGCGGCATCTCATGGCCGACACACCAGCCGAGCACCGCGAGCTGGACAGCCTGATCACCATCCTGATCGCCGACATCGACGGCGTGAAGCAGCACGCGGGCTTCGAGCACGACAAGGTCCGTTATCTGCAGCAATCCGTGCTGACCTGGTTGGACGTGAAGCAGAACCAGATCGTCAAGGTGTTCACCATCATCACCGCGGTCTTCGTGCCGCCCACGTTGATCGCCACCTTCTATGGGATGAACTTCACCTGGATGCCCGAACTGGAATGGCAGCACGGTTTCCTGGCCACCACCCTGATGACTCTCGTCGCCGCGGTGATTCCGCTGGCCTACATCAAGAAGAAGGGCTGGCTGCGCTGATCCGGGTCCGGCGGATCATTACCTCGCGCGTAATCGACTTGGCGCACGTGGCACGGCATCGTGGAGGAAGCCGGTCCGGAAACCCGGGCCGGATGACGAAAACCATTTCTGCACAGGAGGATTCGCCATGTCGCGATACGAGGAAGCGGTAGACCGGTACTTCGAGGCGTGGAATGCCACCGAGGAGGAGGCCAGGGCCAAGGCGGTCGCCGCTGCATGGACCGAGGACGGGTTCTACACCGACCCGCTCGCGGACGTCAGCGGGCACGACCAGCTCGCGGCGGCCATCGGGGGAGTGCAGGCGCAGTTCCCGGGTTTCGAGTTCCGTCGGATCGGCGTCGTAGACGGACACCACGACGTCGCGCGCTTCGCGTGGGAGTTGGTCTCACTCGCTGACGGCAGTGCACCGGTCGCAGGCTCCGACGTGATCAACCTTTCCGCCGACGACCGGATCATCGGCGTGCACGGCTTCCTGGACCGGGTGCCGTCGGCGTAACGTCCGCTCTTGGCGCGGGAAGCTGTCGACACTTGTCGCGGGCCGGACCATGGCATCCGGCCCCGGCGCGTGCTCGACCATCCGTGCACGAGAGCTGCGGGCCCTGCTGGTCGCGCGCCGGATCGGCCGGACAGTGCACCGAATGGAGTGTCCAGCCTGGCGGAGTCCCGCGGACATCCCAGCGGCACCCGGTTCGCCACGGTCCGGTTGCGCCTGTGGCGAACACGGTGCGCCGCGGGGCGGTGCGTGGGCATCCTGGTGTTGTTGTCATCGTGTAATCAGGGTGGTGGTCTCGATGGACGACGCCGCGATGGATGCCTATTCCCGCACGGTGATCGCGGTCGCGGCTTCGGTGACGCCGCATGTCGCCAGCGTGCAAACCAAGCGGGGGAACGGATCGGCGGTGGTGTTCACCGACGACGGGTTCCTGCTGACCTTAGGACACCCATTTCGCAGCGATTTCGCCACGTATGTGTGTTCATAGCCCGGCACCTTACCTCGCGGCTCGGGGTTGCTGAACCGTGCAAGATTGCGAGATCGAGGTCTTCCTCGTCGGCACCCCACACGGCCAAGGCCGCCTCACCGGCTTGTCCAGTCTCACAGCGCATCTCGGCGTCATCGAGGCATCCCGGCCGGGTGACCCGGCCCCGGTTCCATTCCCCATCAGCCGCGCCCGTATAGCTCAACCAGCGGTCGATGACGCGGAGGCAGACCGGCGCGTAGGTAGCTGTAGGCGGTTACGCGGCTGACACCGAATTCCTTGGCCAGCGCGGCTTTGGACTCCCCGCCGGCCACGCGGGCGCGCAGACGTTCCAGGATCAGGGCGCGCTCGAACTCGGCGAAGGCACCCATCACGCTCAGCAGCAGGCTCGCCATCGGTGAATCCTCCCCGGTGAAGGTCAGCGACTCCTTCACGAACTCCACCCGCATCCCTTTGCCGGTCAGGGTGCGCACCAGCCGCCGCAGATCGTCGAGGTTGCGGGCGAGGCGGTCCATCGAGTGCACGATCACAGTGTCGCCATCGCGGACGTACCCGATCAGCTCATCGAGGGGTTCCGGTAGTAACAGTGGCTCACCTCCGCTGTCACAGGACAGCTTTGTAGGTAGCGGTATCGGCATGTCACCGATGTGGGGTTGTCGTCACCGACACAGGGTGGTTGTCGTACAGGAAAAGCAGGTCCGGGCGCCGTCAGTGAAGCATCCGGATCGAGCGACTCCCAGTGATCCCGCATCGAGCAACGACGCTGGAAGGACCACCAACGACGGTGGTCCGTCAGCGGGAATCACGATCCCATAGCGGCACACGATGGTGTGTGACCGAGTCGAGCGAGGACGCCCGAGGGATCGCAGCAGACATCTTCGGCAATGCCGCCGAGGCTGTGACGAGGTCCCGGATACGGCGAGGTACGGTGCCGCGGCCCGGGACACGACTGGGCGACGAATGCGATAGCCGAGCTCGACGTTTGCATGCCGAGCCGAAGGTGACACAGGTGGCACATCGCCCCGCGAGAACAGATCCATCCTGCTTACAGAGGTAGTCTGCGACATCTTCTGTGGCCCGGCCGACTGGAACCGAACCACCATGACAACTGCTCTATTGCCCCTTGCCTACGGTTACGTGCGCGACGATCTACTCGATGACCGCGACTCGGGTTCGAGTGAAGACAAGCTGCGCAACACCGCCCGCTCGCTCGGCTACGAACTGGGAACGGTATTCCACGAGCCCGCACCGCAGAACGCGACACTGCCCCCCGCATTCGTCGATCTCGTCCAGGAATGCCGGCGAGCCGCAGCACACGCGGTGATAACCCTGCACGGACACATGTCGAATATGGCCGTGTGCCGGATGGTCCTGCTGGCGGTCCTCGACGTGCGGGCCGGCGCCGCAGTCCACGAAGTCTCGGTGTGAACCGACGCCTGCCCTGCCGACTTTGGTACCTCGAACAGCGACCGACCCGATCACCTCACACCACGCTCGGGCACGTCCAGGCGCCCAACGTGCTCGGTCGCCACTTTGTCGCTTGCTCGAACCCTGTGGCCGTGGCGTAAGTCGCTGGTCAGCCTGCCCATCGTGCGGCTATGTATGCCGGGTCCTTGGAGGCGGCGTTCGAGTTCGGCAGCCAGCTTCTCGATTGCGTCGCGGCGATCCGTGCCTGTCACATGCCAGCCCTCACCCGCGTAGCAGGCCGATACCGAACCATCTGCGTGGTAGACGAACTGCGGCGGTTTGTGTCAGACCTGCGGCGGATGCAGGTCGAGCGCCCCGCTCCGACGCATGGAAGAGCGTTTCTCCGACCGAACGGTTTCGATCATGCTGGACCCAGCGTCGGGCGCGCCGTCTCGACCGGCCGTGCGCCCGGTTGCACTGGAGGGGCTTGCGCAGGTAGCTGTAGAAGGTCTCGCGGCTGATGCCGAACTCAGTGGCCAGTACGGACTTTGGTTTCCCCGCCGCGGCCTTTGCCCGCAGCTGCTGTGCCTGCTCGGGGGTGAGGGCGGGTTTGCGGCCGGTGTAGGGGCTTGACCAACATCCCAACGGCCAAGGGCGCCAACGACACCAAGCGGCTCAGGAGCTCGTCGACTGTTGGTTAGACGTACCAGGCGACGCCATCCTTAACAGGCCTTCTGGCCTCGTCGAGGCGGTTAGGTCCGGACAACTCGGTCCGGCGACTGAACCGAAGGCCGGACGGGGCCAGACGGCCCGGATCCAGCAGGATGGTCGTTCTGGGCTCCTAGCCCGGTCATGATCCCTCCCGGTCGGTGCCGAACCGTCGGCGTGGTCACCGCCTCGGACTGGTTGTTCGAGGCCGGGAGATGCGTGACGCGTTGCTCCCACTCGCCATCGAGCACGTGGGCTGTCCATTCCTTGTTCCAGCCGAAGGGCATGGTGTGCACATCCCAGCCACGCGCGGACAGCAGTTCGGCCAGCACCGCCAACACATGCTGAGCAGTAGGCCCATCGCAATGCTCATACGGGTCGGCCATCTGAGAAAAACCGTTGATCACGATCCGAGTCGCACCGGTCTTGTTCGCGATCCGGTTGATCGCCTTCGCGGCCTGCCGAGCCACCCCGAGGTCGCTGCGCTCGACACCCACCAGCAGAAAGAGGCAATCGGAAAACTCTTGCAACGCACCGATATTCACCGGATCGAGCGTTATTGCCGCCGAACTCGCAGTTGTCACCGTGTATTCGAGTGTGGCACAACGCTGGCTCAGGATTTTCATAAAGCACCTCATGCATAGATATGTGCGCGTCGTTGCTCGATGCGGGATCGCTGGAAGTCGCTCGATCCGGATGCTTCACTGACGGCGCCCGGACCTGCTTTTCCTGTACGACAACCACCCTGCGTCGGTGACAACAACCCCACATCGGTGACATACCGATACCGCTACCTACAAAGCTGTCCTATGACAGCGGAGGTGAGCCACTAGCAGCCCCCTGACCTGCGGTGGATCATCTTCAGTGGCAGAGCAGGTCGAGGCTTTTGCCACCGGCGAACCTCACGCTCGACAGCACCGCCGGAGTGAACTTCCGTAATTACGAATCCCGGCGCGGGTGATCCGGCCGGGTCCGGTGACGGTGGTGGAGCGGGTTGCGCATGCCCGTGTACTGCAGCCCGCACCAGAGCTTGCCCTGACATCATCAGACCACGTCAGAACAGCCACGGGCAGTACTTCAACGAACCTCAGCACGGCTACCGCCCTTGGCCGTTCGGTTGTTGGTCAAGCCCCGACACCACCAAAGCCGTCGCACGCTCCCGCATCGACCGGCTCTGCCGCCGCCGCGGCGTGCAGATTCGGGGAGAAGACACTGTGGCGGATGCTGTATAAGTCAGCCAGCAGAGCCAGCGCCGTGCTCGCGCTCAACGTCGAGGACCTGGACCTGCCCAACAAGCAAGCCAAGATCACCGCCAAGGACGGCCACACCATGTGGATCACCTGGGGCACCGACACCGCCCACCTGTTGCCCAGGCTCATCGCCGGACGCGACCACGGGCCGCCGCTTCTGTCCGAATACCGGCCCGGGCCGCACCGCTGCGTGACGACCGACCCGGCTACATCTGCCCCCAGACCGGCTGCAGCAGGCTCGGATACGACTGCGCCCGCATACTGCTCGGCCACTACGGCGACGGCCTACGCCTGCACCAACTCTGCTACAGCTCGGCCACACACCTCGGCGACGCCGACATCTCCGCGAACGTCACCTCAGTGTGGTTGTGGTTTGCGGGTGTTTCGTTGTGGTCGTCGGATGGTTTCGGTGCGGACTTGTTCGATGATGTCTTTGGGGATGTGGTCGATGATGTCTTCGCGGGAGGTGATGCCCAGTTTTTGCAGGATTGCGGCCATTTGGGAGTCGATGGTTCTGGCCGATTTCCCGCGGCGGACGGCAATGGCGGGGTTGGTCCATCCGGCCGTGGCCAGGATGGCGACCTGCCGCTCGGCAGGAGTCAACTCGTCCCACCGCGAGGTGATGGGCTTGTCCTGTGGGGTGTCGATGGTCAGTGTGCCCAAGGCGAGCCGCTGTACCTCGTTGTGTTCCGGACGCAACCGTGAACCCTGCGCTTCCACCGCAGCGAAGGCGTCGGATCCGAGCACCCGACGGGCGACATCAATAGCGTTATCGGATTCATCGGCGAACGGGCCCATCGATCAGGGCGCTGGACATCGAGCTGCGCGACAACCGCAAAGCCCTCGACGCGCTGATCGAAACCACCGCGCCGGACCTGACCGCGACACCCGGCGTCGGGGCCGTCGTCGCAGCCTCCGTCCTGATCGCCGGGTCACATCCAGGGCGAGTACGGTCCGAGGCTGCCTTCGCAGCGCTCGCCGGAACCTGCCCGGTCCCGGCATCATCGGGAAACACGGTGCGCCACAGACTCAATCGCGGCGGCGACCGCCGCGTCAACCGCGCGTTGACCACCGTCGTCATCGTGCGGATGCGCATCGATCCCGCCACCCGCGTCTACGTCGCCCGCCGACGAGCCGAGAGCCGCACGACCAAAGAGATCATGCGCAGCCTGAAACGCTACGTCACCAGGCAACTCTTCCGAATCCTGACTTCAGCTCACCAAACACCAGCACAGCTTGACAAATATAGAAGCATCTGACCGTGGAGGAGGAGAGCCACCGCTGGGCAACACCGGCGGCAAGATGTGGTTCACGAGGACCACCTCCCGTGGGCTGGCCGCAGGCACGGCGTGAACAGCCGTCGGTACGAGGTGTCAGATCTGTTGAAGATCACCTGCAAGGTTGCGAGTTCGCTACGAAAGGGTGTCCAAACTGACCAACGCGCATGTCATCGGCGGGGCGAACGGCGGAGAGGTGGTCTTCGCCGACGGGGTCGACGTGCGGTTCGACGTCATCGGGGTCGATCCGCTGTCGGATCTTGCGGTGCTGCGCACCCGCAGCGGTGCGCCGGGCGCGGCATCGCTCGGGGACGCGGACCTTTTGGTGGTCGGCGAGTTGGTGGTCGCGGTGGGAGCCCGCTCGGGCTGGTCGGCGTGCCCGCGCCGCTGCCCGAGACCGTTGCCACCCGGACCGGCCGAGACGCTGGGGTGCGCATCGTGGAAGTGATCCGCGGCGGACCCGCCGACCGGGCTGGACTACGCCGCGGCGATCTCGTGCTCAGCGTGGCACGTTCGGAAGTGCGTGACGCGCAGGGAATACAGCGGCAGTTGTTCGCGGAGGTGATCGGTGTGCACCTGCCCGTGACGGTGTTACGCAACGGGGCCATGGTGGACGTGATCGCCGTCCCGATCGAACTGACTGTCGACTGAACGACGCGCAGGCTCCTGGACCGGCGTTGTTGTCATCTGCCAGCGTGTGTCGACGACCAGGCCGACGACGCCGACCGCGAGGCAGACGCCGGAGAGCACCAGCATCGCCGGATGCGTCGTCCCGGTGAGCGCGTCGCCGAGGATGACCGTGCCGATGGTGCCGGGCAATACCCCGAGCACCGTGGCGATCAGGTACGGCCAGAACCGGATCGAGGACAACCCGCAGCAGTAATTGATCACGGAGAACGGCACCGCGGCGATGAGCCGCAGCGAACCGACCGCGAGCCAGCCGCGGCGTCGCAGACGGTCGTCGATGGCGCGCACCGCGGGATGGGTAAGCCGGGAGGCGACCTGATCGCGATCGAGCGCGCGTACGAGCAGGATCGCCAGCGCAGCGCTGACCGTCGTCGCCCCCACCGCGAGCGTGCTGCCCAGCAGTGGACCGAACAGCAGCCCGGCGCTCACGGTGAACACGGTCCGCGGGATCGGCGCCACCGTGACCAGTGCGTGGACCGCGAAGAACAGCAGGGGAAAAACGGGGCCGACCGAGGTCGCCCAGTCCTGGATCTGGTGTGGACTCGGCAGCGGAACCAGCATCGCCGCGACGAACAACGCGGCCGCGCCGACGAACAGCCCGGCGATACGCGGGTCTCGGATCAGCTTGGTCACCCGCGACAGGTTACCGGTTGGTAGTAGCGGGCAGGGTCAACCGGCGTGAAACCGCCCGCTAGCATCGAAGGAGGCGGGACGAATGATCGTTAACTAAAGTAGTCGCTGAGCTGGGCGAATATGAGGGTATCCGGCCCACTCAGGCGGTGTGCCCGTGTCGAGGAAGAGGAACAGCAATATGCCGATTGCTTCAGATCCTGGGGTGGATCCGGTGCCCGAGTACGCCGCGTGGCGCAAGGGCGTGGCCGGCGTGCTGGCGAAGTCTCGCCGGGTCGAAATCACCGAACTTCCTGAGGAGCCCGAGCGGCTGCTCGACGAGACCACCTATGACGGGCTGACCATTGCCCCGCTGTACACCTTGCGCGACGAGTTGCCCGAGCAGCCGCTGCCGGGTTCCTTCCCCTTCGTCCGGGGCCGGGACGCCACCCGGGACGTGCACCGCGGATGGTACGTGAGCGCCCGGGTCGGCGAACGCGATGCCGCGACGGCCAACCGGGAGATCCTGGCTGGTTTGGAGAACGGAATCAGCGCGATCTGGCTGGGTGTCGGCGAGCGCGGCCTGCCGGTGGCCGACCTGCCGACCGCTGTTGCGGGTCTGCTGTTCGAGCTGGCTCCGCTGACCCTGGACGCGGGCAGCGCGGCCGCCGACGCGGCGGCGCAGGTTTTCACCACGCTGGACGGCTATTCCGCGCCGTCCCGCAAGGACATTCGGGTCGCCCTCGGTGCCGCGCCGCTGACCAGCCGCTTCGCCGGCCTCGCCGATGTCGACCTCATCGAGGCGGTCACGCTCGCCGGACAGGCCGCCGCGCGCGCCGAGACGGTGCGCGCGATCACCGTGGACGGCACCGTCTTCCACGACGCGGGCGCCTCCGATGCCCAGGAGCTCGGCGCGGCCATTGCGGCCGGGCTGGCCTATTTGCGGTCGCTGACCGAGGGGCTCGACATCGCGGACGCGTTGGAGCAGCTGGAGTTCCGGTTCGCCGCCACCGACGACCAGTTCGCCACCACCGCGAAGTTCCGCGCCGCACGCCAACTCTGGGCCCGGGTCGCGCACGTGTGCGGCGCACCGGATTTCGGGGGCGCGCCGCAACACGCGGTGACCTCGGCGGCCATGATGAGCCAGCGCGATCCCTGGGTGAACATGCTGCGCACCACGCTCGCCGCGTTCGGCGCGGGCGTCGGTGGCGCCGACACCGTGACCGTGCTGCCCTTCGACGCCGCGCTTCCACCAGGTGAGCTCGGCGTCTCGAAGTCGTTCTCCGATCGCATGGCGCGCAACACCCAGCTGCTGCTGCTCGAGGAATCGCATCTCGGCCACGTGCAGGACCCGGGCGCGGGCTCCTGGTACGTCGAGGACCTCACCGCCGCGCTCGCCATGAAGGCGTGGGAGTTCATGCAGGAGATCGAGGTGGCGGGCGGTTACCTCGCCGCGCTGGACTCCGGACTGCTCGCCGAGCGCATCGCCGACGTCAAGACCGCGCGCGACACCGATGTCGCGCATCGCAAGACTGCCGTCACCGGCGTCAACGAATTCCCTAACCTGGCCGAGCAGCCACTGTCCGAGGCAGCGTGGCGGGCGGGCCGGGTCGCCCGTTACGGCGCGGCGTTCGAGGAACTGCGCAACCGCTCCGACGCCTACCTGGCGGCTACCGGCGCGCGGCCGAAAGCCCTTCTGGTGCCGCTCGGTTCGGTCGCCGAGCACAATGTGCGGGTCACCTTCGTCGCGAACCTGCTGGCCTCGGGGGGGATCGCATCGATCAACCCGGGGCCGCTCGAGGTGAGCGGAATCGCCGCCGCGGCAACGGAAGCCGGCGCGCCGATCGCGGTGCTGTGCGGGTCGGACGCGCGGTACGCGGCGGAAGCGGGGGCCGCGGTGGAGCAGTTGCGCGCGGCAGGGGTGCCGACCGTGCTGCTGGCCGGTGCGGCCAAGGCCGTCGCCGAACTGAGTGACGCGCAGCGTCCGGACGGATTCCTCGCGGCGCGCATAGACGCGGTCGCGGCATTGTTCGCCCTGCTGGAGAAGGCGGGAGCCTGATGACCACTCGCGAGATCAAGCATCTGATCGGCAGTTTCGCCGACGTGCCGCTGGCCGAGCGCGCGCCGAAGGCGGTCGCCGTCGAGGCGGCACAGGTGCAGGCGTACGTGCGGGCGGCAGCGGCGGCCAACCACCACACGCCCGAGCAGCTGGTGTGGTCGACGCCGGAAGGTATCGACGTGCCGCCGGTGTTCACCAAGGCCGACCGGGATGACGTTGCCGCCGAAGGATATCCGCTCGGCAGTGTGCCGGGCATCGCGCCGTTCGTGCGCGGGCCGTACCCCACGATGTACGTCAACCAGCCGTGGACCATCCGCCAGTACGCGGGCTTCTCCACCGCGGCGGACTCGAACGCCTTCTACCGCCGCAACCTGCAGGCGGGCCAGAAGGGCCTGTCGGTCGCGTTCGACCTGGCCACCCACCGCGGCTACGACTCCGACCACCCGCGAGTGCAGGGTGACGTCGGCATGGCGGGTGTCGCCATCGACTCGATCCTGGACATGCGCCAGCTGTTCGACCACATTCCGCTGGACCAGGTCAGCGTGTCGATGACGATGAACGGCGCGGTGCTGCCGATCCTGGCGCTGTATGTCGTCGCCGCCGAAGAACAAGGCGTCGCACCGGAGCAACTGGCCGGAACCATTCAGAACGACATTCTGAAAGAGTTCATGGTCCGCAACACCTACATCTACCCGCCGAAGCCCTCGATGCGGATCATCTCCGACATCTTCGCTTACACCAGCGCGAAGATGCCGAAGTTCAACTCGATCTCCATCTCCGGCTACCACATCCAGGAGGCGGGCGCGACCGCCGACCTGGAGCTGGCCTACACCCTCGCCGACGGTGTCGAGTACATCCGCGCCGGCATCGACGCCGGCATGGAGGTCGACAAGTTCGCACCACGGCTGTCGTTCTTCTGGGCCATCGGCATGAACTTCTTCATGGAGGTGGCCAAGCTGCGTGCCGGGCGTCTGCTGTGGAGCGAGTTGGTCGCGAAGTTCGATCCGAAGAGCGCGAAATCGCTATCGCTGCGCACCCATTCGCAGACCTCCGGCTGGTCGCTCACCGCGCAGGACGCCTACAACAACGTCGCGCGCACCTGCATCGAGGCGATGGCGGCGACCCAGGGCCACACACAGTCGCTGCACACCAACGCGCTCGACGAGGCGCTGGCGCTGCCGACGGATTTCTCCGCGCGCATCGCACGCAACACGCAGCTGCTGATCCAGCAGGAGTCCAACACCACCCGTCCGATCGACCCCTGGGGCGGTTCGTACTACGTCGAATGGCTGACCCATCAGCTGGCCAACCGAGCCCGCGCGCACATCGCCGAGGTCGAGGCACACGGCGGCATGGCGCAGGCGATCGGTGAGGGCATTCCGAAGCTGCGTATCGAGGAAGCGGCCGCGCGGACCCAGGCGCGCATCGACACCGGCCAGCAGCCGGTGATCGGCGTCAACAAATACCAGGTCGAAGAGGACCAGCAGGTCGAGGTTCTCAAGGTCGAGAACTCCCGGGTGCGCGCCGAGCAGATCGAGAAGCTCCGGCGGTTGCGTGCCGAGCGCGACCCCGACGCAGTGCGGCGGGCGCTGGTCGAATTGACCCGCGCCGCAGCATGGGAGCGGAGCCCGCGGAGCGACCCTGGGACACCAGCCGAGGGCGGTATGGCGAACAACCTGCTCGCCTTGGCGATCGACGCGGCGCGCGCCAAGGCCACCGTCGGGGAGATCTCCGACGCGCTGGAGCAGGTGTACGGCCGCCATCAGGCCGAAATCCGGACGCTCTCCGGTGTGTACCGCGACGAGGCAGGAAAGGTCACGAATATCACGAAGGCGAGTGAGCTGGTCGAGGAGTTCGCGGAGGCCGAAGGCCGTCGTCCGCGCATCCTCGTCGCCAAGATGGGCCAGGACGGCCACGACCGTGGACAGAAGGTGATCGCCACCGCCTTCGCCGATCTCGGCTTCGACGTCGACGTGGGCCCGCTGTTCCAGACCCCGGAAGAGGTGGCGCGGCAGGCAGCCGACAACGACGTGCACGTCGTCGGCGTGTCCTCGCTGGCGGCAGGCCACCTCACGCTGGTGCCCGCCCTGCGGCAGGCACTGGCGGATGTCGGACGTCCCGACATCATGGTCATCGTCGGCGGCGTCATCCCGCCCGGCGACTTCGACGAGCTCTACCAGGCCGGCGCCGCGGCGATCTTCCCGCCCGGCACGGTGATCGCCGACGCGGCAATCGACCTGCTGAAGAAGCTCGGCGCCGAATTGGGTCACGAACTCGGGAGCGGCGCCGCTGATTCCGCCGCCACGGAATGAGCGAAGTGGGTTCGCAGGCCGCGAAGGTGACCGTGCGCCGGACGATCGATGTCGACGCGCTCGCCGAGGCGGTCCGCAACAACGAGCGGTCCGCCTTGGCGCGGGCGATCACCCTGGTGGAGTCCACCCGCGCCGATCACAGGGCGCTGGCGCAGCGACTGCTGCTGAAGGTGACACCGGAGGGCGGCGGTTCCGCGACGGCCACGGTCTCGAACCGGGTCGGAATCACGGGTGTTCCCGGCGTCGGCAAATCCACGTTCATCGACGCGCTCGGCATGTATCTGATCGGCAGAGGGCATCGGGTCGCCGTACTAGCGGTTGATCCGTCCTCGACCAGGACCGGCGGCTCCATCCTCGGCGACAAGACCAGGATGGCACGGCTGTCGGTGCAACGCGACGCCTACATCCGCCCGTCGCCTACCGCGGGCACGCTCGGCGGGGTCGCCAAGGCGACCCGCGAAACCATCGTGCTGCTCGAGGCCGCGGGCTACGACGTGATCCTGGTGGAGACCGTCGGGGTCGGCCAGTCCGAGGTCACCGTGGCGAACATGGTCGACGTGTTCTGCTTCCTTACTCTGGCCCGCACCGGTGACCAGCTGCAGGGCATCAAGAAAGGAGTGCTGGAGCTCGCCGACCTGGTGGCGGTGAACAAGGCCGACGGCAAACACGAGATGGAGGCGAAAGCCGCCGCCCGCGAACTCGCGGGAGCGTTGCGCCTCATCCACCCGCACGACGCGCTGTGGCGGCCGCCGGTGCTCACCATGAGCGGACTGCAAGGCACGGGACTGGACAAGTTCTGGGACACCGTGCTGGACCATCGCCGGGTGCTTACCGACGCCGGGGAGTTCGACGAGAAGCGTCGCCGCCAGCAGATCGACTGGACCTGGACCATGGTGCACGACCAGCTGTTGCGCAGGCTGGCGGACAACCCGGAGGTGAAAACCATTCGGGCGCAGGTGGAGAAGCAGGTCCGCGATGGCACCCTGACCGCAGCGCTGGCGGCCGAGGAACTGCTGCGGGCCTTCGACGGCCGCTGATCCACCCATGGCGCCGGCTACCGGCGCCGTCGGCGATCAGGCGAGTCGTGCG
The DNA here is from genome assembly GCF_035920445.1 of Nocardia sp. NBC_01730. Taxonomy (NCBI): domain Bacteria; kingdom Bacillati; phylum Actinomycetota; class Actinomycetes; order Mycobacteriales; family Nocardiaceae; genus Nocardia; species Nocardia sp. NBC_01730. The sequence continues at coordinate 397,876 of NZ_CP109162.1, forward strand.
CAGGCGAAGGATGCGTTCGCGCACCGGCGCCGTGCCGGGAGGTTGTGTGGACCAGCCGGATTGGACGGATGACCCCCGCGCTCGTGGTGGCCTACCGAATTCTACGTCCTCATCTGGGCACCGAGGCGACGATCACCGCGCTGCGCCGTGCGTTCGTGGAACCGCTCTCGGCGCCGCGGTGGGGGCGGGCGCCCTCGCCATGCTGGATGCCGCGCCCGACCCCTTCGCGGCCATGGTCGCGGTGTCCAAGGCGCGTGAGCGGCAGGCCTTCGGTGCTGGTTTCACCTTTGTCCGTCCCGTGGACGACGACCGCACCTACCACGTAGACGTCGTGCGGTGCTTCTATCACGATGTGCTGGTGGCGCATTCGGTGGCCGAGCTGACGCCGGTGATGTGTGAGTTCGACGCGAACTGGATCGGAGCCATCGACCCGGCGAAGCACGGCTTCGGTTTCGAGAGGGCGACGACCATCGGGCGCGGTGGCTCGCACTGCCCGTTCCATTTCGACCGCACCCGGTGAGGGCGGCCGCACGGGCTGGGGCTCGGCGTTCTCGGCCCGTGCGGTACACAGAATCCCTGGGGCACAATACGACAGGAACAAGTGCGTGGCACCGGTGCTTATTCGACGCCGAAGAGCCGGGCCGCGTTCCGGTAGCAGACCTGCCGCAACCAGTCATCGCCCAGCTCGAGGCGTTCGAGAACCTGGATCGAATGGCGGTAGGAGTACGGGATATTGGGAAAGTCGCTGCCGAACAGGATGCGGTCGGCAAAATAGCGCAGCCTGCCGCGCTCGCCGGTAGGGAAGGGAGCGTTCGCTTCCGAGAAATCGGTCCACACCATGGTGGTGTCGAACCTGACATCCGCGTAATCCTCGGCCAAGTCCAGGAATTCGGAGTACTCAGGAGTCCCCATGTGCGCGATGACCAGCGATAGGCGCGGAAAGCGCCGCAGTACACCGGCGATCGGTTCCGGGCCGGTATATGTGCCGGGCGCGGGTCCGGAACCACAATGGATGACTACCGGAATCCGAGCGGCCTCGATCAAGCCCCACACCGGGTCCAGTAACGGGTCGCCCGGATGGTAGCCGCCGACCTGCACATGCGCTTTGAAGACGCGTGCACCTCGCTCGATGGCCGCCTTCACGTAGCCCTCCGCTTGCGGCTCGGGGAAGAACGTGGCGGTGTGCAGGCAGTCCGGGGTCCGCTCGGCGAACTCGGCGGTCCACTCGTTGAGCCACGCGGCCATATCCGGCTTGTGCGGATACGCCAGCGACGTGAACGCCCGAACGCCGAAGTCGCGCAAAGTCTTCAGGCGGACCTGTTCGTCGGCCCGGTAGGTGATCGGCCAGCTGCGGCCGATCAGCGGACCCACCGAGTCGAAGTACGCCCACACCTTGCGCAGTACCTGGTCGGGCATGAAATGGGTGTGCACGTCGATGATTCCGGGCAAGTCGAGCCTGGTGCGAAAGGCGGAAAGGTCCGTGGCCGCGTCGTCGGTCATCGCACCTCTTGGGTGGCGGGGGGATGGACGGCCTGCGCGAAATCGCCGACCCGCGTGATCAGCCGCTCGAAAAACAGCTCCGGGTCGGTGCCGATCACGATGTCGGCATTGGGTTCCCTGCCCCACATGCCCGCCCAGTCGGCGACCGTGGTCGCGCGCGTAAGGGTGCCCGCCAGCTCGACGTCGACCGTCGCGGGACGGGTGCGGGCCAGCGTCGGGTCCAGCGCCACCGCTGCCGCGAACGGATCGTGCATGTGGGCGAGATACCCCAGGTCGTGGCTGCGGTGAAAGTCGAAGTAGAACCGCACCGCGTCGGTGACGTACCGGACGATCGGATTGCTCGCGGCGGAGCGGGACTCGGGCCGATTATTCTCCGAAACCAATTCCGCCGGAAGGCTTTTCGCACGCTCAGCGAACCGGACCAGGTGCGACGGCAGCATCTCGATGGTCTCGGTGATGTCGAGCGCGCAGACGATCGGCCTGCGCTGCGCGGGCGCCGCGGCGAACGCGTCGAAAACCTCTTTGGCGGCCTCGGGGTCGACGTGCACGTTCCATTCGTTGGTCGGTGTCGTGTTGCCGGGGTGGTTGAACGCGCCGCCCATGATCACGAGGCGGCGCAGCAGCATCGGCAACTCGGGCTCGATCCGCAGGGCGAGGGCCAGGTTGGTCAGGGGGCCGGTGCAGAGTCCGACGAGTTCGCCGGGGTGCGCGCGAGCCAGGTCGGCCCACATTCGCGCGGCCGGGCGCGGGGAGAGACGGCGGGTGGCGGCGGGCAATTCGGCGTAGCCGAGGCCCTGCGGTCCGTGGGTGTCCTCGGTGGTGCGCAACGGGATCGCGATGGGGCCGGCGGCGCCGAGCGCGACCTCGATGTCTGGGGCGTGGCAGACATCCAGCCATGCGAGATTGTTCGCGGCGACCTGTGCTGCGGGCACGTTGCCGGCCGTCGCGGCTATCCCGGCGATCTCGGCGTCGGGGGACGCGAGCAGGTAGAGCAGCGCGAGCGAGTCGTCGATGCCGGTATCGACGTCCATGATGATTTTCTGCCGCACGGCACGAGACTAGCGAGCCGGAGCGGCCTCGCCGCGCTGAGGCGGCAACTCGCCGGCATCGGCGGTGCGCGATGGTACGAGTGTCTAGTACGTTTGTCTGAGACGTTGTAGCCTCTGGTCATGGGAAATCGCGAGGATCTACTGGCGGGGGCACGGAAAGTCATCGTCGAGCGCGGCGTCGCCAAGGCAACGGCCCGTGATATCGCCTCGGCCGCGGGCGTGAGCCTGGCGGCGATCGGATATCACTTCGGCTCGAAGGAGCAACTGATCACCGAGGCGCTGACGGACACCCTTGGCACCGCGATCGGCGACAGCATGGAGGAGATGATCCGCGAGGGAGGCGGCGTCGCACCGCTCGAAGCGTTCGCCGCGATGTGGAACGTGATGCCCAAGGTATTCGCGGACAACCGGGACTCCATGCTCGCGAGCATGGAGAACCTGGTTCGGGTCGCGCGGTCGCCGGAGTCGCAGAAATTCTTCGCCGAGAGCCTGCCCGGGGCCTATCGTGACATGGCGGTGGCGTTGCGTGAGGCGCACCCGCACCTGCGCGCGGAACAGGCGGAGGCGATGGCCGAGCTGTACTTCGTGCTCGTACAGGGGCTCGGCGTGCTGCAGACGATCGCTCCGGATGTGAGGCTCCCCGACGGGGACCGTTTGGCGCAAGCCGTGGCCGCCCTCATGGCAGACGTGCCCGCGGCTGGTTAGTCGCCTTTCGGATCCAGGCCGGTCCGTGTGTCGGCTGCCGCCGAGCGGGGCGAACCGCGCCGTGGGCGGGTGCGGGCAAGGCGTAGTCGGGGTACTCGGCGAGGGCGGGTGCGGCGGTGGCGATCTGCCCGTGTCGCACCGCGTGGGCCGGGCTCGGGGCCGCGGTCTGCGGGTGATGTGGCGTGCGATCCGGCGCGTCGAGCAACCAGGATGCGGTGCGCGCCAACGCGACTCGCACATCACGGCCGACGCTGTCATCGGCGCGGGCGACCAAGGCGTCGACCACGCCCGCGGCAGGTCATACGGTCGAGTCCGTCCGGGTGGTGGTTGGTGGTGATGTTGTGATCACGCTGATTGCATATCTCTGGCCAGCTTTCGGCGGACCCTACCGTTGATCGAACGGAGCGTGCTGGCGCTTCTCTCCATCGTTCTCAGTTCATGCCATGACCGGAGTGCCCGGTATTGCAAGGGCGAAAGAGCAGTAAGGTAGCGCAGGTTGCCAGAGTGGTACTTACGTACCAATTTAGGTGAAGGGCCCCATTGATGTCGGCCGACCGATCTTCGACCGAAAGAATCCGATGACTGTGCCGACGAACCTCTCCTTGTCCGCCGTGAAACCCATTGCGTCAGTGCGAAAGTCGGGATTGCGGAGGTCATGGTCGGCTCGGGAGATGGCGTTCTGGGATCCGGTCCGATGGCAGCTTCCGGTGCTGCTGGGGCGGTGCCGTACGTGGGTCGGCGCCTCGCGCGCGCGGCGCAGGGTGGTGTCGTTTCTGGCCATCGCAGTCGTGTTGTTCGTCTTTCCCGGAGTCGTCGGAGCCACCGCCATGGCGGTGGGGGAGGGTGACTCGACCACGGCGGGATCCAGTATCGACGCGCTGAGCTGGATGAATATTCGGGATTCGGCCGGCGTCCAGTTGACCGGCTATGTATTCGCCACCAGCGGTGGCGGCCTGTTCAATCCGGTGGAGACCGCGGTGTCGACAGTGCTCGGCCTGGAGTTCGTCGGGTACATGGTGATCGTGACCAGCGCGGTGTGGGCGATCGGTTTCGCGATCAGCTTCCAGTGGCTGGATCCCTTCGGGCGGGCGTTGAGCGGGGTCGCCGACAGCCTGACCGGCCAGATCGCCACCCCGATCCTGATGACTCTGGCGGCGACGATCGGCGCGTTCTTCGTCGGCTGGTTCGTAGTACGCGGATACCACGCCAAGGCCACCATGCAGATCGTGACGATGCTGGGGGTCGCGCTCGTCGGCCCGTTCGTACTGGCGGCGCCCTTGGCGGAAGTGTTGTCGTCGGACGGTCTGTTGGCGCAGGGACGCGACCTCGGAATCTCGGTGGCCGCGGGGTTGAACGGCCACGTCGCGCCGAATCCTGACCAGTTGATCGCGACGATGCAGGGCGATCTGGCCGACAACTTCGCCCGGCGGCCGGTGCAGGTGTGGAACTTCGGTCACGTGGTCGACGAGTCGCCGCGGTGCGCGGCCGCCTGGACGGCGGCGGTGCGGTCCGGTGAGGACTCCCGAGTGATGAACGGCATGCGCGCCTGCGGCGACCCGATGGCGTATGCCAAGGCGAACCATCCCAGCATGGGGCAGATCGGTTCCGGTCTGGTGTTGCTGTTCTGTGCAGCGGTCCTGCTCTGCTTCGGGGCGTACCTCGGGATCAAGATCGTCTGGGCCGCTCTGGATTCGGTCTATCACGGCTTCATGTCGATCTTCGGATTCGCGGCAGGCGGATTCGTCTACGGGCCCACACAGACCTTCCTGGTGCGCAATATCGTGGACAGCGTGATCGCGGCCGGGCGTATGGCGGCATACACCATCTTTCTCGGGGTCTACGTACTGTTCCTGGGCAATCTGTTCCACGAAGCTCACGGCCAGGTGACATTGGTGCTCGTCCTCGGCGCCATCGTGGAGGTCATCGCGATTCTCCAGCTGAAGCGGCTGAGCGCGGGTCTCGGCCGCGGCAACGACTGGATCGCCAACCGGTTCGCACTCGCCGTGCAGGGCGGGGGCGGCAAGGGCGGCGGCTCGGGCACCGCTCTCGGGATGGGCCCCGGTGGCACATCGCATTCCATGGCGGCCGGGCTGATGACCGGGCTCGCCGCGGTCAACACCATCAACGGCAACCCGATCGCCGGGTTGCTGCTCGGGAACAAGCGCAGTCCGCTCGATCCGAACGCGCGACTGCGCAACCGTGCGGAGCGCGGGGGTTGGCAATCGAACGCGTTGATCAACGAAAAGGGCTGGAATGTCAACTACATGCGGACCCGTGAACAGATCATCGAGGCCGCGAGGAGCGCCGTCCGCGAGCACGGCGGGCGGCACACGGCCCGCAGCGCCGCCGCGGCCGTCGACCGCATCGTCAATCGCGGCGGGGGCATGGGCGATATCAGTACCGCGATGATAGACGCCGGGTTCATGGATCAAGAAATGATCATCGACGCCATGCGGGCCTACAACTACCGCCAGAACTTCGCGCCCAGCGTGTGGGACGGTGACAAGTACATCGGAGAGGCCGCGGCGTCGCTCGCAGTGCTCAAACTGGGCCGCTCGCCCGCCAACATGGCTCTGTTCCAGCAGACGGCGCACCGGCTCGCGAAGCGCCGCTACATCGACCATGTCCCGGAATCCGAGCTCACGAGAGCCGAACTCGACTACCTCCACGATTACTTCGACACGCCGACCCGAGACAAGATCAGAGGCATCCAGGCTCTCGCAGGGGGGAGCAAGATCATCGAAGACGCCCGTGGAAACCAGGTGCAGTCCAACCCGGGCTACCCGCTACCAGCGCAGTTCAAGGGTTGGAGCCAGGAACGCGGCGAGCTGATGAACAGATTCATCATGCCGCATCTCGCCAGCCGGTACCACACCGCCGCCGACGCGGGCGACCTCAAAGAAGCGTCGAACGTTCTGCACACCATGGCGAACTCCGAGTACTGGACAGGCAATGTCAAGTTGACGCCGTCGAAGGCGATCCCGCGGTTCTAGCGACCCACCGTCGGCGACGGCCCATGCGGGGAAACTCACCGACTGGCCCTACACCGGAATGGGGACGATGCCCGTACGACATGGGTCTCAATGGGCGACCCCCGGTGCGACGGACGCCGAGCGGGCCGGGGATGCTGCACCGGTGGAGGAGATCTTTCGGGCGGTCGGCGTCCGGGGGTGGGTGTATGCCCGCTGCCTGGACTGTGGAGCGGACGCGGGCTCTGGCGCGGACGAGCCCGTGGTGCTCGCATCCGTGGTCAAGGTGCCGATGGTGCTGGAGTTCGCCAGGCAGGTCGCGGCGGGAGAGCTGGACCCCGCCGATCGAGTGCGGGCCGGGGCCGGCGACCGGCTCGGCGGCATAGGCACGGCGGGCTGCGCCGACGACGTCGAACTGAGCCTGCGCGACGCCGCTTGATGTGCCAGCAGGTGAGCTGGCACCGCCTTGCCGCCGCAGGTGCAGATCTGGGCCAAAACCGGAACACTGCCCGGCGTGCGCAACGAGATCGGTGTGGTCGAGTATCCCGACGGAAAGCGATACGCCGTCGCGGTTTTCACCAGAGGATCGATGCTGGTACAGCGGCTGCCCGAGGTGGACCGCGCCATCGGCGCCGCCGCAGTGCGCGCGATCGAGAGTATCGCTCACGACCTCCCGTAGACGACGTTCCACGGGCGCTGCTGCGGCAGCGGGACGGTCGCGGGCCGCGACGCACCGTCGCCCTGCACCACGGCCACGACCAGCTCGGCCAGTTCGCGCACCAGCGAAGGGGATACCCCGACCGGCCAGGCCAGTGACAGCCGCCGACTGAGCGTGCCTTCCGGCAGCGGCCGCCAGACCACGCGCGGCTCCTTCTGCGCCACCATGCCCTGGTCGAAGGCCACGCCTCGCCCGGAAAGGACCATGCCGAGCACGAACTCCGGGTTGCGGGCGTGCTGCACCGACGTGGGCCGGAAACCGTGCTCCCAGCAGCGTCGCAGCGTCTCGTCGTAGAACCCGGGCGCCGCTGCGCGCGGGAAGATCACCAAGCCGTGTCCGGCGAGGTCGGCCAGCTCGAGTGCGGAGCGCGCAGCCAACGGTGAATCACGCGGTAGCACAACTCCGAGCGGTGTCTCCACCACGGGACCGAGTTCCAGTCCCACCACGTCGACCGGATGCTGCAACAGCCCGGCGTCGAGCTGCCGGTCGGCCAGCAGCCGCACCTGTTCGGCGGTCGTCAGCTCTTGCAGGTCCACTCGGACGTCCCTGGCTTCGAACGCCGTGAGCAGCGCGGCGAGGATCCGCCCGGCGAGTTCGGGCGGTACGCCGACCCGCAACGCGTCGATCTCGCCCCGATGCGCCTTGCCGACCAGCGTCTTGGTCCGGTCCCAGCGGGCGAGCAGATCGCGGGCTTCGGCGAGCAGGATCTGCCCGGCCTCGGTCAGCTCGACGTGGCGGCTGTCGCGCTCGAACAAGCGGGCACCGAGGTCGGTCTCCAGCCGACGGATGCGCTGGCTCAGCGGCGGCTGGGCGATACCGAGGCGCTGCGCGGCGCGGCCGAAGTGCAATTCTTCCGCCACGGTGACGAAGTACCGCAGCTGGCGCAGCTGGTCCACGCTGTGATGATATTTGTTTCGATATCGCCAGGGAGCACGGCTGGTCTTGGACACGGGGCGCGCGGATGTGATCGCATGCCCGCATGACAGGTTTCGGACGGCGGGAGCTGCTCGGCGCAACTGCGGGCGCGGCGGCTCTGGCAGGCTTGGTCGCATGCGGCACAACGGATTCTGGAAAGCCGAGCGGGACGGTCGCGACCCAGGGCAGTGGCGAGCCGGGCGGCGTGACGCTGCGCTGGTGGGGCAACAACGGTTGGGAGATCCGTCTGCCCGGTGGCAAGACGGTGCTCATCGACCCCTGGCTGACCAGGTTCCATACCGGAACCTACACCGAAGCGGGGGCAGACCCGGAGACGTCGATCACGGTGGACACCGCGCTCATCGACCGCTGTGTCGACAGCGGCGAACTGCGCGCCGACCACATTCTGGTCACCCACGGGCACTACGACCACCTCGCCGACGTGCCATACCTGGCGAAGAAGACCGGCGCCACGGTGCTGGGTACCGAGACGCATCTCAACCTGATGGCCGCGCTCGGCGCACCGGAGGATCAGCTGTCCCTGGCCACGGGCGGTGAATTTCTCCGTTTCGACAGCTACTCGATACGGGTGCTGCGGTCGCTGCATTCGGCGTCCGGAACGAGGGCGACGGTTGCGTTCGCGGGTACCCGTCCCGGGCTCGGCGCGGGAAAGATCGCCGAGCCGAAGGTGATTCGTGATCTGGTCGAGGGCGGCACACTCGCCTACGAGGTGAGTGGCGGCGGCGTGAGCGTGCTGGACTTCGGCGGATCGAATTACATCGAGTCGGAACTGGAGGGCCTGCGACCGGACGTGCTGCTGCTTCCCGCGGGCGGGGGAAAGATTGTCGACTACGTCGCGCGGCTCCTGCGCGTCACCGGCAACCCGCGATATGTGCTCCCCACCCACTGGGACGACTTCGACTATCCGCTCACCGATCCGGCCCGCGACTGGGGCGGTCTCGAGCCGCTGCGTGCCGCCGTCGCCGCGGCGAGCCCGCAGAGTACGTTCGTCACCGTCGACCATCTGCGCACCTTCACGCCGTAACCGTTCCGCGCCGCATCGCGCGCCGGGCGGAGGACGTTGACGGCGGTGTCCGGTCGATTGCACTGGACCGGTGGTCGGTGGCAGCGCGCGGCAGGATCGGTCGGTCCCGAGAGGGCACACCTGACGACTACGGTCGCGTTGGTCCGGTGCGGGCGCCGACACAGATGATGGAGAAGGAGACCGAACGTGGCTGGAAACTTCGCCGACTCGGAGTGGTTGCGGACCTTGCGATCTGAGGCGACCGCGCGCCACCATCTGCTGTGCTTCCCGCCCGGCGGGGGATCGGCCGCGGCGTATCGAGATCTGGCGCAGCGGTTCGGTGCGGGCATCGTCGTGCTCGCGGCGCAGTACCCGGGTCGGCAGGACCGGTTGGGTGAGGCGCCGATAACGGATATCGGTGAGCTTGCCGATCGGATCGCCGAGGAAGTGCTGGCGCACGGGCGGGCCGACCCGCTGTCGCTGTTCGGGCACAGTATGGGCGCCACCGTGGCGTTCGAGACCGCGCGCAGGCTGGAGCGCGGTGGGCAGCAGATCGCGACGCTGTTCGTGTCCGGTCGTCCCGCACCGACCTTCGTGGAGATCCAGCGCTTGCACCTGGCCTCCGACGACGAGCTGATCCGGGATCTGGAACGGTTGGCCGCCGACCCGGCACCGGTCGAACTGCTGCGTAACGAGCCGGGTCTCGCCGAACTCGTGTTGCCCGCGGTGCGCGCGGACTATCAGGCCGTGGAGACCTATCGCTACCAGCCGGGTGACCCGCTGCGCTCCGACATCGCGGCGCTCGTGAGCACCGAGGACCCGACCATGCGACCCGGCCAGGCCGACGAGTGGCGCGGCCACACCAGCGGAGCATTCGAGCGAGCGACGTTTTCCGGCGGCCACTTCTACCTCGACGAGCGCGTCGCGGAGGTCGCCGATTTCGTCGGCCGCCATCTCATGCGTGCCTGAAACCTCTGCTCTGCGCGAAGTTTCGTTCAACTCGGGGCATTCAGGCGAACGATCGGCCCGCCGGGGCGCTGTCGAAGGGCCCACACATAACCGATCCAGGATGCCGCCACGAGCACGGCGGCCAGGATGCGTACCAGCCCGAGCGCGTCCGCGGGGTAGAGCACGCCGGTGATGTAGTAGTCGATGAACCCGCTCGACGGCAGCCGCGCTTGGCCCGCACGGTCGCGCGCCCAGTTCTCCAGGTGCGTCAGCGGACAGTCGAATCCGAATATGACCGAGCCGAACCCCCATGCGGCCGCGACCAGGTGCGGCCAGATGGTACGCGGCAATCGCCACGCGAGGAATCCGCCGACCACCACGTAGGCCACGAAGGCGAAATGCGCGGCGGCGGTGGCATCGGCCAGCAACCGGTACAGCACCCTTCCAGGGTAGCCCGCGCTCGACCGGGGATCCGGGCTTCAGCGCAGGCCGTGGCGGACTACCACGGGGAGGGCTCGAAGTCCTTGAGGAAGCAACCGAACAGGTCGGTGCCGTTCTCGCCCTGCACGATCGGGTCGTAGACCCGCGCCGCGCCGTCGACCAGGTCGAGCGGTGCGTGAAAACCCTCCTCGGCGAGGCGGACTTTCGTGTAGTGCGGGCGTTCGTCGGTGATCCAGCCCGTATCGACGGCCGTCATCAAAATGCCGTCCTCCTCGAACATCTCGCGGGCGCTGGTGCGGGTCAACATGTTCAGCGCGGCCTTGGCCATGTTGGTGTGCGGGTGTCCCGGCCCTTTGTAGGCGCGGGAGAACTGGCCCTCCATGGCGGAGACGTTCACGACGTACTTGCGTCGCGCCACCGCGGCGGCCATCGCCGGGCGCAGGCGAGAGACCAGGATGAACGGCGCGACCGAGTTGCACAGCTGCACTTCGAGCAGCTCGGTCGGATCCACCTCGGCGACGGTCTGCACCCAGCTGTTGGTGTGCGCGAGATCCGGCACCAGACCGCCCGCGTCGATCGCCACGCCGCGCGCGATGCGGTCCGGCGTCGCCGATCCCGCGACCAAGGCCAGCTCGGCGACGTCGGCGGCGGACAGCGTCGGGGTGAGCGAGGCGGTGAGCGCGGTGGGGTGCGCCTGCATGGTCTTGCCGAAACTGACCACATCCGGCAGCGCGCCGGCGGGCAGCGGTCCGGACTCCGCCTCGACCAGCGCGCTGTAGGCGCCGGGGGAGCGGCGTACCGTCTGTGCGGCGTTGTTGATCAGGATGTCCAGGGGGCCATGGGCGGCGACGTCATCGGCCAGGGCGACCACTTGGGCCGGGTCGCGCAGATCTATTCCGACGACGCGCAGCCGGTGCAGCCAGTCGGCGCTGTCGTCCATCGCGGCGAAACGCCGGATCGCGTCGTTGGGGAAGCGCGTGGTGATGGTCGTGTGCGCGCCGTCGCGCAGCAGCCGGAGCGCGATGTACATGCCGATCTTGGCGCGGCCGCCGGTGAGCAGCGCCCGCCGCCCGCACAGATCGGTACGAGCGTCCCGCTTGGCGTGGCTGCTCGCCGCGCAATCCGGGCATAGCTGGTGGTAGAAGGCATCCACCCGGGAGTATCGCTGCTTGCAGATATAGCACGGCCGCGCGCGAACCAGCGTGCCCGCGCTGGCGCCGGCCGTGCTGGAACTGATCGGGATGCCGGCGGTCTCGTCATCGATCCGGTTCGGCGAGCCGGTCGCAGTGGCCGCGACCACCGCGCGATCGGCGGCCGAGACCGCCTCGCGCGCCTCGGACCTGCGCCGTTGCTTGAGCTTCTTGAACATGTGCCCGACCGCGCGCTGCACGGTCATCGAGTCGGGATGTTCTTTTTCCAGCGCTCCGGCCTGCTCCAGGACCCGTAGGCAGGTCGCGAGGTCCTCCGGATCGATCATGCTTTCGGCCATCGCGGCTACGGACATCCTTCATTGAGCTGGGCAATCGACGGGGCTATTGTCGCAAACCCCGCCTGGTGAACTGCCGTCCGGTTGTATGGGCCTGCACACCGTCCGATGCCGCGATGGCGTCAGTGCGATCTTCGCTCCGGTTGTCCGTGCACGAACCGACGCCGTGTTGCCGAGAGTATCCCCTCCGGACCGACGCGTACCGCACTATTGACGGTCCGCCAATAGTCGGGGAATCTAAAAGCGGAGCCGGCGACAGGATCGGACCGGAGCGAGCGAAGGATCGAGCGATGGCACGCATGGCGTGGAGTGACGACGAGGTCGAGGCGGTACGCGACCTGGCGAGAACCTTCTTCGAGAAGGAGGTCGTCCCGCATGAGGAGAAGTTCGTCGCCCAGGGGCATCCCGACCGCGTGCTGTACAACCGGGCGGGCGAACTAGGTCTGCTCTGCACCGCGATCCCGGCCGAATACGGCGGTGGAGGAGGCACGTTCGCGCACGAGGCCGCGATCATCGAGGAGCAGTCCCGTGCAGGCGACGGGTCGATGGGCATGCCCGTGCACAGCGCGATCATCGCGCCGTACCTCCACGAGTTCGGCTCCGAAGAGCTCAAGCGGCGCGTGCTCCCCAGGGCGGCCACCGGCGAGATGGTGCTGTCCATCGGCATGACCGAACCGGGCACCGGTTCGGACCTGCAGAACATCAAGACCCGCGCGGTGCGCGAGGGCGACGAGTACGTGATCACCGGCTCGAAGATCTTCATCACCAACGGCTGGCTCTGTGACGGCATCATCATCGCCGCTAAGACCGACCCGACCAAAGGCGCGGCGGGTGTCTCGCTGATTTTCGCGGAAGTCGGCGACGACACCCCGGGTTTCCAGCGCGGGCGCATTTTGAACAAGATCGGAGGCAAGGCCCAGGACACCGCCGAGCTGTTCTTCGACGGTCTACGTGTGCCCGCGTCCAACCTGCTCGGTGCGGCCGAGGGGCAGGGCTTCTACCAGATGATGCAGCTTCTCGCGCAGGAGCGCCTGGTCACCGCGATCATCGCGGTCGCAATGATGGAGAAGTCCGTGCAGCTCACCGTGGACTACACCAAGGGCCGCGAAGTGTTCGGCAAGCCGCTGTTCGCCATGCAGAACACCAAATTCGAACTCGCCGAGTGCGCGACCATCGCGAAGGTCTCTCGCACCTTCCTGGACGACTGCATCGGCAGGCATCTGCGTGGCGAACTCGATATTCCCACGGCTGCCATGTCGAAGTACTGGCTTACCGACCAGCTCGGTATCGTTGTTGACCGCTGCCTGCAACTGTTCGGCGGCTACGGCTACATGACGGAGTACCCGATTTCGCAGCTCTACACCGGCGCCCGCGTCCTGCGCATCCTCGCGGGCAGCAACGAGGTGATGAAGGATCTCATTGCCCGGTCTCTCTGACACCAGAAGCGAGACCGCGGACGGCGGCGCCGACCCGGCGCTGCCGCGCCGCCGTCGACTCGAACCCGACGAGCGGCGCGCGCAGATCCTCGCCCGCGCGATCGACATGTTCGGTGAGCGGCCGTACGCGGCGGTGTCGACCGCCGAGCTGGCGCAGCGGGCCGGGGTGGCCCGCGGCCTGATCAACCACTACTTCGGCAACAAGCGCGATCTCTATTTGGCGGTGGTGCGTCGAATGGTGACACTGCCCAAGCTCGACAACATGATCGTGCCCACCGGCGCCGCGCGTGAGCGCGTCGATGCCAGTGTGCACTGGCTGCTGGATACCATCGCCGAGCACGGCAGCACCTGGGTGAAGGTCACCAGCCACGAGGGCGTCGGTGACGACCCCGAGGTACAGCAGATCCTCGACGAAGCCGACGACGCCGCGGCCGAGCGTCTGCTGCTTATGGTCGGGCTCGCCGGTTCGGCGCACGGTACCGAATTGCGCGCGATGGTCCGCGCGTACGGCGGGCTGGTCAAGGTCGCCGGGCGCGAATGGATCACCCGCGGCACACTCACCCGGGAGCAGGTGCACGAATTGCTATCCGACATGTTGCTGACCTTGGTCACCGAATCGCTGCCGAAGGTGGATCGGCGACGGTGAGGCCGGGGGCCGACGACCGGGCACGCCGACGCTCGCGGTCCACATCGCTGTGGTCGCGACCGCAGCGACCCGGGAAAAGCCGATGAAGCGGACCCGGCATCAGTAACGGTCCAGGCCGGCGTCGCGATCCATACCTGCGGTATGTGTGCAATATCACGGCCCAATCACGAAAATTCGATATTTCAGATCCTCTGTTCGCGTTTCGCCACTTATTCTGTGTCGGTATATCGGGGCGGGTCCGGGCAGTCCGAGGTTCCTGCGCGGTGTGGTGTACGAAAGGACCTTGATGGCACGGGCAGAACGACTCGAGACGGACCGCTGGCCGCAAGCGAAGCCGGATGAGCGGTGGGCGGAGCCGGAAGTCGACGGTCGCTGGCCGGAGGAGGAGGACGAACGCAGGCCAGAGCAGGTGCCCAGCCGCCGCAGGACCGGGCGACTACGCGTGGAAATTCCGCCGATCGTCAATCCGTACGCAATTGTCGCGCTGGTCGCCGCGCTGGTCGGTCTGTTCCCGGTCGCCCTCGTGTTCGGGTTCATCGCCTTCAGCCATCCCCGCGGGCGCGTCATGGCGATGTTCGCGCTGTTGATCGGCGTCGCGGAGGTGACCGCACTGGCTGGATTCGTGCTGCTGTCCGGCAACTGGCTGTCGGACGTGATGAACCGCCAGGCCGCACTCGCCCCGACATCCGTCGCGTCGGCGCCCGTGACCGTCGAGCGCCCCGTGGCGAGCCCGACGACCGTCGCACCCAGCCCAACGCTCACGACCCCACCGGCGGCCGGCCAGGGCCCCGTCACCAAGGGCTCATCGTGCACCGAGGCCCAGTTGGGCCAGATCGGCTCTGCCGCCGACGGCGGCACCCTCCTCTGCCTGACCACCACCAGCGGTGGCTATCAGTGGTCCGGCCCGCACACCGTGGCGACCGCCGTGCAGCAGGCCGGATCGAAATGCGACGCCACCGGCGCGAAGACCGGCCGCACGTTCGACGGCCGCGCCCTGGTCTGCGAAGTCAGCGGCCGCAGCGGCACCTGGATCCTGTGGACCGAATAGCCGTCGACCCGACGCTCGATATCGACGGGTAACGCTATTCGGCCTTCCTGGCGCGGCTCGGCTGGACGCGGGGCGGCTCATTGGGCATCTTCGGGTACTGGGGCGGCCAGGGGGCGTCCATCAGACCCGCGGCCATGTCGCGTTCGGACAGCTCCAGCAGGGGGGCGATGGACTGCGGTTCGCGGTAGGCCCACGGGTCGCCGAGTTCGGCGTAGCGCTGGGGCACAGTGGCGATGGTCAGCTCGTCGGGTACCACGGAATCCAGGTCGGACCAGGTGATCGGCGTGGATACCTGTGCACCTACCTTCGGCCGTACGCACCAGGCGCCGAAAACCGTTTTGTGCGGGGCATTCTGGTTGAAGTCGACGAAGACCCGATTGCCGCGCTCCTCCTTCCACCAGTGCGCGGTGATCTCCTCCGGGTGCCTGCGCTCCAGTTCGCGGGCCAGCGCGACCGCGGCCGCTCGCACCTGGTAGCCGTCCCACCTCGGCTCCAGCGCAACGTAGATGTGCAATCCGCGGGAACCGGAGGTCTTGATCCGCGATTCGATGCCGAGCTCGGTGAACAATTCTCTGGTGAGTACGGCGGCGTGCTGGAGATCCTGGAAGGTGATGCCCGGCGAAGGATCGAGATCGATGCGCAGTTCATCGGCGATCTCGAGGTTGTCGGCGCGATTGGGCCAGACATGGAATCCGAGGCAGCCTTGGTTCACGGCCCACAGGATGTGCGCGAGATCGTGTGCGACGAGCGCGTCGCTGGTGGTGCCGTTCGGCGTGGAAACCTCTACGGTGTGCAGCCAGTCCGGCGCGGATTTCGGCACCCGCTTCTGAAACCATGATTTGCCGGACGCGCCGTCGGGATAACGCTCCAGCAGCAGGGGCCGCCCACCGACCACATCCAGAAACGGTTCGGCGATTGCCTGGTAGTACCGCACCAGGTCCAGTTTCGTCTCGCCGCGCTTGGTGAAATACACCTTGCCAGGATTGCTGATCGTGACGGTTCTGCCGTCGACCTCGACATCTATCGACTCGCTCATCGCGCCGCGCTTTCGCCGAAGAGGGCACCCAGTTCCGCGGGCGCGACTTCGTCGAGCTGGGCGTAGGTGCACGATTCCGGCGTTCGGTCGGGGCGGAAGCGCACCAGCCTGCCGCCGTGCCGCAGCCGGCCCGACTGCACATGCTCGTAGCGAACCTCGGCGACCAGTTCCGGTCGCAGCGCTTCCCAGGACAGGTCCTTGCCTCCGGTCCAGCGGCTCACTCCGCCAGGCATCTTGCCGTCGGCCTTGGCCTGCGCCGCGGCGTCGGCCCAGTCCCGCCACGGGTGCTCGTCCAGTGCATTCCCCCGCAGCGGAGCCAGTTCCTCGACCAGGTCTTTACGCCGCGCCGCGGTGAAACTGCTGGCCACACCTACGTGGTGCAGGGTGCCCTCGTCGTCGAAGAGCCCGAGCAGTAGCGAACCGACACCGAGGCCGTCCTTGTGCCAGCGGAAGCCCGCCACCACGCAGTCGGCGGTGCGCTCGTGCTTGACCTTGACCATCACCCGCTTGTCCTGCAGGTAGGCCAACTCGTCGGACTTGACCACGACGCCGTCGAATCCGGCACCCTCGAATCGGGTGAACCAGTCCTCGGCGACGTCGGGGTCGTGCGTGAGCGGCGTCAGATGGACGCGGGCGAGTTCGGTGTCCAGGATCGTCTCCAGCAGCCGCCTGCGTTCGGTGAACGGCGCAGCGGTCAGATCCTGGTCGCCGAGCGCGAGCAGGTCGAAGGCGACGAAGCTGGCGGGCGTCTCTACGGCCAGCTTGTTCACCCGGGAGGCGGCCGGGTGCAGGCGGTTCTGCAGGGTGTCGAAGTCGAGTCCGTGCTCGGTGACCACCACGATCTCGCCGTCCACCACGCACTTGTCCGGCAGCGCCTGCTTCAGTAGTTCGGCAACCTCGGGAAAGTACCTGGTCAGCGGACGATCGTTGCGCGAGCCGAGTTCCACCTCGTCGCCGTCCCGGAACACGATGCAGCGGAAGCCGTCCCACTTGGGTTCGTAGCTCAGGCCCGGCTCGCGCGGCACCGTGGACGCGGATTTGGCTAGCATCGGCCGTACGGGTGGCAGCACCGGTAGGTCCACGCGATCCTCCTCGGGTCGATCCTCACCCGTACCGACGTCGCGCGCGGCGCAAACTCATCGGTACGTGGCGCGGCTTCGGCTCGATCGTAGGCGGCGGCCCCGACAAGATCGTGGACTTCGGGCGCGTTACGCCCGTGGCCGTCGGCTCAGTTCTCCAACCAGCCGCGCTCGTCGGCGAAGGCGGTGAGCCGATCGCGGATGGTGAGGATCTCACCTGCGGTGAGCGCGGGGCTCGCCTCCAGGAGCAACTCGGTGATCAGGCGCTTGTGTTCGACCACGGTGAGCTGCCCGGAACTCGGTTTGTCCTTTCCCTTGTGCCGGGGTGGCGGAGGAGCGGGCTGGCCGCCGACCGCACTGAGATTGACCGCCTTCGGTCCGCGGTCGCCTTCGGTCATGTCGAATTCGAACACCCGTCCCTGGCGCAACTCGTCCTCGTCCAGACCGATGTCGTTGACGTGGACGAACACATCCGGCCCACCGTCTTCCGGCCGAATGAACCCGAATCCCCGAGAGCTGTCGAACGACACCAATTTCCCGATGGACACCAACACCCACTCCTCATCCTCTGACGCTACTCGGCCACTTTAACCCGCATTTTCGCCGGCGTTGGAGGAAAGCGCCTTTTGCAATGAATTGAAAACAGTCAGTCCCTGACCGACCATTCCGTTCACCAGTTCACCCACTCCGTCGGGACCGTTGAGCACAGTGAGATTCGCGTTCGCCAACCCGGTCGAGGCCTGCTTGACGATCTCCGGAAGTTGTTCGATCAACAACTGGTCCAGCGCGATCCGGTTGTTCGACGCGGCCGCCGCGGCCTGGATCCTGGTGCGGTCGGCCTCCGCCTCTGCCAGGATGCGGACCCGGTCGGCCTCGGCCCGAGCGGGCTTCACGACCTCGGCCTGCAACTGCTGTTCGCGCAGCTCCGCCTCCTTGCGCGCCTGCTCGGCCTGAGCGGTCAGCACCTCCTGCAGCGCCATCGCCTCGGCGAGCGGACCGGCCTGGGCAGCTTCGGCGTTGGCCTTGTCGATGTCGCGCTGGTACTGCGCGCGCAGGATCGACGTCTCGCGCTGATACTCCGCCTGCCTGCGCTGAGATTCCTGCTCGGCTTGTGCCGCCGCCTGTGCGGCCTGCGACTGCGCGATCTGCGCGTCGCGCTGCACGGCAGCGTTGTGCGGCGCGGCGAGTGCGGCGATATAGCCGAGGTTCCCGTCGTCGATGGACTGGATCTGGAAGGAATCGACCCACAGGCCGATATTGCTCATCTCCACTTTCGACGCGACGAGCACTTCGTCGGCCAACTTCTGGCGCTCCCGGATGATCTCCTCGACCGTCATCGAACCGACGATCGAGCGCAAGTGCCCGGAGAAGATACGGCCGGTCAGCACGGACATCTCCCGTTCCTGCTCGGAGAGGAACCGCTGCGCCGCGTTCACGATGGACTGTGTGTCGTTGGCGACCTTGAACGCGATCACCGCGCGGACGTCCAGCTGGATCGCCTGCTTGGTGACGCAGCGCTCCTTGATCTCGGACTCGAACATCGCCAGCGACAGGTACCGCACCTTGCGGAACAGGGGAATCACCCAGGAGCCGCGTCCGATGATCACCTTGAACGGTGCGTTGTCGCGGCTTTTGCCGCCGCTGACCAGCATCGCCTCGTCCGGGTCTGGTACGTGATAACCCAGCACGTCTGTCTCCCTTACTGTTTCAGATTCCTTCGAGCGAATCCGGGCCGAGCGGAATCCATGGAACGACATCGACGACGCGCCCGGGATGGGCCGCGATGACCAGTACGGCCGATCCTGCCGGAATCGGCTCGGTGGCCTGTGCGATGTACAGCTCGGTTCCCCCTCGAATCGCGACCAGGACCTCACCCAGCGTCCCGGCGCCCCGGATCGGCGATGTGAGCCTACCTGTCAAACCCACCACAGGGTCTGTCATCCCACGATCTTCTCCTGCTGGATCCCGGATCGCCACCCTACCTCTCGCACAGCGCCTTTCGATACGGTCTTCGATGGGCGCGTGCCGTCACGAGCGGTACAGCGAGCGATACGCGGTGAGCATCGCGACGCAGTGGTCGACGATCTGGTCCCTGGTGGCGCGCAGCGAGCCGTTCAGCCATGCCGAGAACATGCCGGCGTTGCCGCTGGCCATCGTCACCGCGGCGAGCCTGCGCTTGACCGGGTCGTCGATGTGGCCGAACAGATGGTCCTGCATGATGCGGGTGAACACCGGCATCACCGCGATGGTGGTCTGGCCGAGTCCGGTGCTGGAATACGGTTCGACCAGGAACAGTCGCGACTTTCGCGGGTCGGCGAGCACCTTGTCCACCAGGATCTCCGACAGCTTGCGGTCACGGGACGGGTCGTCAGTGGAGGCGAATACCGTCATCGGCTCCAGGAATTCGTCGGCGATCCGACGGTAGAGCACGTCGAGCAGTTCGTCGCGGCTGGCGAAACTCTCGTAGAAATAGCGGTCGGTGAGGTTCGCCTTACGGCACACGGCGCGCATGGTGACCCCGCTCGCGCCCGCCTCGCCGATCAGATCGAGCGCGGCCTCCAGCAGCGCCGCTCGCCGCGCCTCCCTGCGCTCGGAGAGTGTCGTTCCACCCCAGATCCGCGGGCCCGCGTCATCCTCTGATTCCTGACCTGTCTGCACGGGCCAACGATAATGCTTGGCCTCCCATGCCGACGCGACCTCACCGCCGCCGACGTTCCGCGACAGATCCTGACTCAGCCGCGCTCCATGGGAAGGCCCGAGTCACGCCATGCGACGATGCCGCCGTCGAGGCTGGCGGCGTCGTATCCCGCATGCCGGGCTCGAGCGGCGAAACGCAGCGACAACTCGCCCACCGGGCAGACGAAGACCACCGGGCGCGACCGCGGGAACGGGATGCCGTGGGTGAACATGTCGTCGAGCTGGTCGTCGCGGATGTTCAGCGCGCCGGGCACGTGGCCGATGCGGTAGGCCATCGCGCCACGGGTGTCGACGATGGTCGGTCGGCCGACCCGGTCCAGTTCGGCGAGCTGCTCGGGCGACAGTGCCGGCGTAGTGGTCAGATCGGCCGGCGTCGGCGCCGGTTCGCGGTCGGTGCGGCCGAACAGGTCGGGCCTGCGCTTCTTGATATACGACAGGTACGGCTCGAGCCGGTCGCAGACGATGAATACCGCGACGATCGGCTCGTTCGATTCGGTCGTCGAATGATGAAGTGCACCAAGTATTTCCAGTGTCGCCACATAGCTCGCACCGCTGGTCGGCCCGGCGAGCACCCCGTATCCCGTTGCGAGCCGCAGCGTCGCGTCCACGGCGTCGCCCGCCGCCACGGTGACGATCCGATCGTAGAAGTCGGGTTGGAACAATCCGACATCCCACATCTCGCTCTCCGACCGGATGCCCGGAATGAAGTCCGACCGCTCGGACACCACGGCGACGGTGCGCAATTCGGGATTGTGCTTGCGCAGATAGGTGGCGGCGCCTCGAGTGGACCCGGTGGTGCCGAGCCCGCCGATCAGGTAGTCGACCCTGGTGATGCCGTCGGCGGCGAGGTCTTCGTGGATTTCCCGGCCGGTGCCGTGATGGTGTGCCTCGACGTTCTTCTCGTTGGTGTACTGGGACAGGTGGCGGTACGTGCCGGGCTGTTGAGCCATGGTTGCCTCGATGACCGAGTAGACGTCGTTCGGTGTGGTGGGGTCCGGGCATTCGGAGAGGCCGGGCAGTTCCACGATCTCGGTGCCGAACAGCTGCAGCAGATCGCGGACCTCGGCCACTTTGATTCGGTTGGTCACCGCGCGCAAACCGATGCCGCGCATGGCCCCCAGGACGCGGAGCGCCTTGGCGGTATTTCCGCTGGAGGCCTCGATGAGTGTCTGCGCGCTCGCGCGGATCTCATCCAGGTCGTCGCGGAGCATGCCCCAGGCCACCCGGTCCTTGACCGAGCCGAACGGATTGTGCGACTCCAGTTTCGCATAGAGCTCGACATTCGCCAGCCCGTGCACCGCGGGATCGAGGAGCAGCAAAGGCGTATTGCCGATCAGTTCGGTGATGTGTTCGTAGCGCATCAGGGAGCCTCGGCGGGTCGGACCGGCCTCGGAGGCCGGTGGGGAGAATGCGGCACGACGGGACGCGGTGGCGGATCGGCGGGGACGTGTGGCTCGTAGTCGGTGTCGCCGACGACTTGAAAACCGCTCGCGTGATGCGAGACTGCGAGTTTCGCTGTCGGCGGGTGCATCGAGGCCGACGCCGCAGACAAGTCCATGTGGTAGGCGGCGGTGTTCGGGAACACGACCAGATCGCCCGGCTGCGGCCGTTCGGGCAGCCACACCTTGTGATTGGTGATCAGGTCTCGCTCCAGGCACAGCCGTCCGGCAAAATACACGCCGACCGGGCCGGACTCGGTCACCGGGTGGGACGCGGCGGGACATTCTGCCGGGGCGGGTCCGTCGGCCGCGCCGCGCAGGACGATCGGATCGACCATGACCTCCTGGTCGGCGGGGGTCACGGAATCGCGGCTGAGGTCCACGTTCACCAGCACCGTGCCGTTGGCAAGCTCTTTGACGAACTCGACCGTGGCCACTGTAATGCCCGCGTGATCGACCAGCGCTTTACCTGGCTCGAGCCATAGGTCGAGCAGGTTGTCGCCCACGACCTGCGCCACGGTGCGCCCGCCATGGCGCTCCAGCGGCGCGTCGAGCAGATCCGCGAGCATCCCGCTCGCGGGCACGGTGTTGGCGTACTTGTGGAACACCGGTGTGCCGTGCACGGCGCCGCCCGCGATGTGGTAGCCGAAGGTGTTGCTGCCCCAGCTCATCGGCTCGCCACGGCAGAGCAGTGATTCGCGCAGTGCGAGCACGTAGGCGTCGAACCGCTCGGCGTCGGCGGTGAACACCTGACGGAATCCACCGCCGATGTCGAGCACCGACGGTGCGAGCCCGCAGTCGTAGGCCTGCTCGATCACTGCGAGGCAGGCGTCGATCGCACGGACCCGCTCGCCGAGGTCGCCGGAGTCGAGGTGGAAGGCAAAGCCGAGGAACGCGATTCGGCCACGCTGCGCCGAAAGCAGGTCGATTGCCTGTGGGAGGTGCGCGAGCGGCACGCCGAACCGGCTCACCTGGCCCGCATCGAAACCGGATACCCGAAGCAACACGGGCACACGCGCGCCTTCCTCGGCGAGCTCGGTGATCCGGCGCAGTTCCCACAGGTTGTCCACGTTGACGGTCGCCCCGCAGCCGACGAGGTCGCGCAGAAAGGCTTCCCCCTTCGGTCCGGTCACCTCGATACGTGCCGGATCGAACCCCGCGCCGACGGCGCTGGCGAGCTCGTACGGCGAGGCCACGTCGATGGCGATACCCGCGTGCTCCGCGGTCCGGACCAACGCGCGGGACTGATTGACCTTGTGCGCGTAGCAGATCCGGTGCCGGGGCAACCGCGGGTCCAGCTCCGCGCGCAGACTCGCCAGGTTCTCCGCATACACTTGCGGAAACATCAGGTGCGCGGGGGAGCCGAACCGAGTCAGCGTCGCGGCTACGGCATCGGGTGTATCGAGGAAGGCGCGCACCAGCGGATGGAGCTTCGCGGGTAGCGCCGGGAACGGCGACGTCATACCGCGGTATCCGATGGCTCCGTGCCCGATCCCAGCGCCGCGGTCTCGTGCTGCTCGGCAACCGGGTTGTAGCCGCCGTCGCGGATGGCCTCGAACGCCCGCGCCCGGTTGCGCGGGCTGCGGAACTCCGCGACCACTCGCTTGCTGGTCAGGCCGATGTCGAGGACACGGATGTCCATCGATTCCAGCACCCCGCCGATTGTGCGGACGCAGTGTTTGCAGGTCATGTCCGGCACATAGAACACCTGGTCCTCGGCGGTGGCGGCGCGGTCAGCGGTCGCCTCGTCGAGATCGGCGCTCACCTCGACGACCTCGCACCGCTCGGCGATCTCGGTGAATGTCGCGACGAACCGGTCGACCACCACAGGCAGGATGCTGTAGTGCTCACCGTTCAGCTGGTGTGGCACGGCGGCGAGACAGGAGGGGTGGGTGCCCGCGGGTAGCAGCGCGTACTGGCGGGAGATCAGGTCGAGGTCGTCGTGGTACTTGGCGATCGCGTCCTGAACGGAGAGCCCCTCGATGGTGGTGGCGCGGCGCATGACGGTGTGCGCGTCGGCGATGGTGGCGTCCTTCATCGCGCGCAGCGTCGCTACCGTCTCCGCCGAGTAGCGGACGGTGCCGTCGAGCTGCGCCACGAGCGTCACCGGGATCATGCCGCGCCGGTAGGTCGAGGCTTGCAGTTCCCAGAACCAGTGGGTGGCCGCGGCGGCGAACAGTCCGGAATCATGGATGCCCCTGGCGAACTCGGCGGCGCCGCGATAGGGGGTCTGCCTGGCCAGCAGCGCGTGCTGCGCCAGCACGCGCCCGGCGGCCTCGATGCCCACCCTGAAGATGTCGAGCGGATCGCGATCGGTGGTCGTGCCATCCAGCACCGCGTGCTCGTGCGGACCGAGCGCCGAAACCCGATCGGCGAAACCGGAATTCGCATCCAGAGCGTGCCACAGTGCCAGCACGGTCTCGCGCATCGCGATCGGCACCAGCGGTCCGAGCCCATCGGAGCGGAAGTGTCCCGTGTTGGGGATGCCGTCGCTGTCGGTCCACGCGATCCGGTGGGTGGCGCTGGTCACCTGGTCTGCCCGGCACGGCCGCATGAATCGCTCCAGGTACAGCCGCTGTGAGTAGGTAAGATGACTATCCTGCTCGGGACGCACTGCGGCACAGGTGAATTCGAATCCGCGCGGCGCGGGCTGCGATACCTGCGCGGTGAACAGCCCTGGCTGCGCCAGCCCGGCCAGCACGCGGGACGCGGCGCGCCGGTCGTAGCGGGGGATGTCGATCGTCACGCGACCTCCTCGGCAATCGTCTTGACGTGGGCCGTGAAGCGGCCGATTTCGTCGAGGGTGTTGTAGATGTGCGTGCTGACCCGCACCGAGTCGGTGTCGTCGCCCGCGGCGGGGGTGCAGTGCGCGCCGGTGCGCACCAGGAAGCCGAGCTCGCTCAACACAAATCCCAGGTCGGTCGCCGAGATGCCATTCAGCGTGAACGAGACGATCCCGTAGCCGACAGCGCAGGCGGCGTGCGCCGGGCCGGGCAGGAACTCCAGCCCTGGGATCGGTCGCAGGCCGTCGATCAGGCGCAGCGTCAAATCACGGTTGTGCGCGGCGATCGCACCGACGTCGAACGATTCCAGCACCTCCAGCGCGCTGCCGAGTGCGAGGATGCCAGGGATGTTGTGTGTGCCGCCCTCCAGCAGGTCGGGCATTGCCTGCGGCGTCAGTCCGTCCGTGCCGAGACGCACCCCGGAGTTTCCGCCGGGCAGAAACGGCACGAGGCTGTCGTGCACGCGCCTGCGGCAGTACAGCACTCCGGTTCCCGGTGCGCCGAACATCTTGTGTGCGGCGAAGATCGCGAAATCCGCGTCGAGCTCGGTCACGTCGACCGGAAGGTGTCCGCCGCTCTGCGAGCAGTCGAAGCACAGCAGGATCGCGGGATCGATCCGTCCGCGCAACTCCTCCAGGGTGGTGAGGCCGCCGAAGACGTGGTGCAGATGGCTGGTCGTGATCAGCCGGGTCCGCGGCGTGATCTTGGCCAGGATGTCGTCGGTGTCCGCCTCGCCCGCGCCGGTCACCCGATAGGGGATCAGCTCGACGCGGCGCCCGAACCGCGCGAGCAGCCCGCGCAGGTGATGCCACGGGTGCACGTTCGAGGCGTGATCGCGTGCGTTGTAGAGGATTTCGTCGCCGTCGGCCAGGGCCGCCAGCCCCCACGACAGCGCGACGGCGTTGAGCGCGGCGGTGGCACCGCCGGTGAAAACCACCTCGTCGGGGTGCTCGGCGCCGATGAACGCGGCGGTACGCTCCCGGATGCGGGCGATCCCGGCGGACAGACCGGTCGCCCACGGGTAGGTGCCGCGTCCCGCGTTGGCGGTGCGGGAGCTGTGATAGCGGTGGATGGTCTCGATGACCGGCAACGGCTTCTGCGTGGTGGCGGCACTGTCCAGGTAGACCTCGGTGGTGTCGGCCAAGGCGGGAAACAGCGCGCGCACCATGGCGGGTGCGAGTGCCGGCGCCGGTAGTCGCGTAGCCTCCGGCATGGCGACCTGCGATCTCGAGGCGGGGGACCGCACCGTGACGCTCCCTTCACCGGATCACTGGACGTCCCCAACGATACGCATTTTTGGTACGGACTTCGAAGTTTTGTCGTGGACAACGGCTTTCAGGCACTAGCGTGGGTGTTATGCCGCTAACCTCGGACGAGCGTCAAAGGTTCTTCGCGCAGCCGCACATCGCGGCGCTGTCGGTGTCCGCGGGCCCCGGTCGAGGCCCGCTCACCGTCCCGATCTGGTACCAGTACGGCCCCGGCGCTGAGGTGTGGGTGCTCACCGGACCCGAGTCGCAGAAGATGCGCTACATCCGGGAAACCGGCCGGTTCACCCTCATGGTGCAGCAGTTGCAACCAACCATCCGATACGTGAGCGTGGAAGGTCCAGTCACCCGGATCACCCCCATGACCGACGAGATGCACCGCGAGATGGCCTCGCGGTACCTGGCCGCGGAATCGGTCGACGGCTATCTGAAGGCGGCCGAGAGCTACGGTGAGCAGGTTGCAGTCTACCTGCGGCCGGAGCACTGGCTTTCGGCCGACTTGGGCAATCTCAGCGAGTTCTAGTACCGGCCCTGCACGTACTCGACGAGAGCCTGGCGTTCGGTCGCCAGTTCGGAGATCGCGCTCTTCACCACGTCGCCGATACTGACGATGCCGACCAGCCTGCCGTCGTGTACCACGGGCAGATGCCGGACGCGGTGCTCGGTCATGGTGCGGCGCAGGCCGTCGACCGGGTCGTCTGGCGCACAGGTGCGCACGTCGGAGGTCATTATCTCCGTGACCGGGGTGTCCAGCAGGGCGGCGCCGCGGGCGTGCAAGCTGCGCACCACGTCGCGCTCGGAGACGATGCCTGCGATCGTGTTCCCGTCGGGGGAGACGACCACCGCGCCGATATTGCGATCGGCCAGCGCGGCGAGCAGCGTGCGTACCGTCGTGTCGGGCGCGACGGTGGCTACGTCGCTACCCTTCCTGCGTAGGATCTCCGAAATTCGCATATTTCACCATCCAGACGTCGCGGCACTTCCAGGATCGCAAGTTCGCGGTTCGGTGACCAGCACGAATCCGTTACAGGCCACAAATCGGTCACGGAGCGGGTATCGGTCCCAGCCGCCGGGTGACGGCGCGGTCGAGATCGCGGGCCAGCAGCGCGATCGCCGCATGCGAGATGCCGTCCGAGGTCGCCAGATCGATCGAGGTCAGCTGGGCGATGCGGCGCAGCCGGTAGTCGACGGTATTGGGGTGCACGTAGAGCTGGCGCGCGGTGAGCTGGCGGTTCATGTCGTTGCCCAGATAGGCGCGCATGGTGTCGAACAATTCGGGATGATCCTCGAGCGGATCGAGGAATGTGGCGATCCGCAGGGTCGCGGGGCCACCGCGGGTGAGCTGATATTCGACCGCCAGATCCGACATCTGGTAGAGACCGGGTGGTTTGTCACCGACCTGGACCAGGTTGAGCAGCTCGTGGGCCTGATCGGCCGATTCCGGAATGTGATCGGTGTCGCCGGCCACCGCGGTCGCGGTGAGCGGGACCTCGGCGGCCTCGGCCAGCAGATCGAGCGTCGCCGCGCTGACGATGGTCTCGTCAGCGCCCAGCGGGATGAGGAGCGTGCCGCCCTTGGTGCTCAGCAGGGCCAGCGCGCGGGAAACGAACACCGCTGCCAGCTCGGACTGTAGTCTGCGTAGCTTGCGGCGGGCGGCGACATTCGCGTCGACCCGTGGGTCGCACTCGTCCGCATGTTCTGGAATCGAGAGGGCGACGACCTGATAGGACTCCGCAATCGGGATGCCTGTCTGCCGGGCCAGTGCCGAACTTCCTCGCCCGCTCAGCAGTGCCGAGGCCAGTGTCTGCGCCGCTGTCTGATGTTCCTTCGCGACCAGGTGCTGCTCGTCGGTATAGGCGTCGGATACCGCTGCGGTGATCGCTTCCAGTAGCTCGAGCATCAAATCGGTGGCGATCAGTACTTCGTCGACGTCGTCGGCTTTGGCGTGCGCGGTCACCAGGCCGAACGCGATGCGCACCCCTTCGTGGTAGGCACGCAGGATGGTGCTCAGCGGCACGCCCTCGCGGGCCCATCGGGTCGCGGATTCACGCACCGCGCCGAGCTTTTCGCCGTCCGGCACGGTGCGCTGGTCGAACATCTCGGCAACGAGGGTGAGGCAGCCGCGGGTGAGTTTCGTGACGTCCCCGCGCAATTGCTCGCCGGGCAGTGTGCGACAGGGGGCCACGCAGGTCTCGAAGTATCCGACCATGCGCGAAGCCACGCGATCAGTGTTCTGCAGTGGCATCGAAGCTGGCTGTCCGCCGATTTCGAGCATCGAGTCGGACGAACCAGTGGATAGATCCAACGCGGAGAAGGTCATTACGAGTTCGCTCCAATGCCACCTCGGGCGTGAAGAGAACTGCGCCCGAGTCGATCGGATAACTATACGAAAGGGTCGTGCGCACGGTGAGTGATCGGCGAGATCGCTGGCGGCCTACTGCTCTGTGCAATGACCTGCTGGTGGCCACGTGCCCTGCGCGGGGCACCTCGGCCGCACGTCGTGCTGCGAAGGATTCACGCTGCGGCGAACATTCGTGCGCACCAAGTGATTCGGACGGCTACTCGTCGTCCAGTCCGGCCGAGAGGTAAGCGGCGGCCGCCAGCCACTGCCTGCACTGCGGGCCGTGTACCTCATGGGCGTAGAGGATGTCGCGTGCCTGCCGGTAGGTGAGGCCGCGTGGCTCGAATCCGCAATCGGACACCGGGTGTTCCGGAGCTAGGCGCTGGCGCAGGGGCTCGGCACCGGCACCGTCGATGACGGCGACCCGGCGGGGAGCTAGGAATGGCTGGCTCATTCGACTACCCCTCGCGTTTGCGTGCGGCGGGGAGTGCGATGTGATGGTGACGCCGGCGCGAACTCCCTGCGTACTTCCCCGATTTCGAGTACGAGTCTATGCCTCTGTTGCTTGCAGATGCAAGTACATCTGCACGATCGGTTGAGGGAAAAATGGAGCGGCGGTCGTCGGTTTCGAACCGACGACCGCCGCTGTGGCGCTTGCGGTTTGGTGTCTACGGGGCTTACGGCTTGCGGGCGACCGCGCAGTAGGCGGAGATCGGCAGGATCTCGCCCACCTCGGTCTCGCCGACGCGCCACTGGGTAAGAGACACGAAGCCGGGTTCCACCATTTCCAGACCGTCGAAGACTGCTTTGATCTGAGCCTGGGGACGGGGGACGTACGGAGCGCCTCCGGTGCCGGTGTAGTTCTCGCACAGCGTGACGTAGGCCTTGCTGTCGTCGGTGCCGTCCCACATTACGAGGTAGCTGCCCGAGGGCACCGCGTCCAGCACGGTGTGCACGATCCGCAGCAGGTCGTCATAGGTCTTGGCATGGCCGAGCACGCCCATGAACATGACGCCGATCGGCTGGTTGAAGTTCAGGACGTTCTTGGCGTCGGCGATGATTCGCTCGGGATCGTGGTAGTCGGCGTCGACGTACGTGGTGACGCCCTCCGGGGTCGTGCTGGTCAGCAGCGCTCTCGCGTGCGCGAGCACCAAAGGGTCGTTGTCCACGTAGACGATCTTGGACTCGGGCGCGACGCTCTGGGCGACCTCGTGGGTGTTCTGCATAGTGGGTAGGCCGGTGCCGATGTCGAGGTACTGGCGGATGCCCTGCTCACCCGTGAGGTAGCGCACGGCACGGATGAGGAACTGGCGCGACTGCACTGCCATGGTGGTGATGTCGGGGTCGACCCCGATGCCGGCGTCTCCGGCGACGCGATCGATTTCGTAGTAGTCCTTGCCACCCATCCAGTAGTTCCAGATCCGCGCGGAGTGCGGAATGTCTGTCCGGATCAGGGGGCTGTGGTCGTCGGGCATGGGTAGGACTCCTCAGGCGAAACGTGTCGGCGGCACGCCCGTGCGGGTGGACGCTGCGGGGTGTCGCGAATGACTGGTACATCCGATGTGCACTGTGACAGTACAAGATTCGTGTTCGAGGGGCGGGTGGGATCGCCGAGCTGATCACGTGTTTTCGGTGTCGAACCGATCGTGGTTCACATTCCCGGCCGAGTGGTTCGCAGTAGTAGGGGCGCAAGGGTGAACCTCGTGCTATCGTCCGGATGTTGGTGCAAATGCAAGAACGTTTGAGCGTGCATCTGCACGAACGAATCTGCTGACCGTGTAACCGCTGACCGTGTAACCGAGGAGTGGGGAAGATGTCGGATACATCCATGGACAAGATCATCGGAGCTTGGCGCAAGAGTTCCTTCAGCAATCCAAGCGGCAACTGCGTCGAGGTCGCCGAGGCGGCCAATGGTCAGGTGGCAGTGCGGAATTCGCGTGATCCGGAGGGCGGCGTGCTCCTCTATACGCGTCCGGAGATCGATGCGTTCGTCCGCGGCGCCAAGGCCGGAGAGTTCGACTATTTGACTAGCTGAGCGGTAGCATTGGCGGTCGGTGCGGTGTGTTTCGCGACAGGTGGTTGTGACACACTGTGGGCAACCCCGGAGTATCGGAGACGAACTCGATGATCGCTGAACCCGATGATGATGGTCATGTGCAAGCTGTTGTCACGGAACGTGGTCCGACCGTGCTACGCATCGCACTGGGGGGTCAGTTGCGCAAGCTCCGGGAGAAGAAGGGCATCACCCGCGAGGCGGCGGGCGACGCGATCCGGGGCTCGCACGCCAAGATCAGTCGTCTCGAGTTGGGCCGCACCGGTTTCAAGGAACGTGACATCCGCGACCTGCTGACCCTCTACGGAGTACTCGACACCGAGGAGCGCGAGTCGTTTCTCGAACTGGCCAGGCAGGCGAACGAGCCGGGCTGGTGGCATCGCTACAGTGACCTGCTGCCGCAGTGGTTCGGCACCTACCTCGGTCTGGAACAGGCTGCGAACAAGATTCGCACCTACGAGGGGCATCTTGTTCCCGGCCTGCTGCAAACGCCCGAATACGCCAGGGCGGTCGTGGCGCTCGGGTACGAGGACGCCGACACGGATCGGCGGGTCGCGGTGCGGCAACGCAGGCAGGAGATCCTGTTCCGGTCGGATCCGCCGATTGTCTGGGCGGTGATCGATGAAGCCGCGTTGCATCGACCGGTCGGCGGTGCGGCGGTGCACTGTGAGCAGATGCAGCATCTGAGCAAGCTCGCCAAATTGCCGAACGTGACAATCCAGGTGCTGCCGTACTCCGCGGGCGCGCACGCTGCGGCGGGTAGTTCCTTCAGTATCTTGCGTTTTGCCGAGCCGGAACTGCCCGACATCGTTTATCTCGAGCACCTGACCAGCGCGCTGTACCTCGATCGCCGGCAGGACCTTGCGCTGTACCTGTCGGTCATGGACCGGCTCAGCGTCCAGGCCGAGCGTCCGGAGAAGTCGATCGCGATCATCGATAGGTATGCCGCCGGACTCTGAGTCCACTGAGAGGTTTCTGCGGCGCAGAGCCGATCGGTCAGAACGAAAAACACGCCAGGCAGCAGCCGCCTGAACGGCGGCGGATGCCTGGCGTATGGTGTTTCCCCGGCGGCCTCATAGACCGAACTGACCGCGG
Source organism: Nocardia sp. NBC_01730 (assembly GCF_035920445.1). Lineage (NCBI taxonomy): Bacteria > Bacillati > Actinomycetota > Actinomycetes > Mycobacteriales > Nocardiaceae > Nocardia > Nocardia sp. NBC_01730. The sequence goes on from NZ_CP109162.1 coordinate 428,549, forward strand.
CTCGGGCGGTCAGGCGGTGATGCCCGCGCCAGTGGCATATTGGAATACGAAAGGCGCTGGGCGCGACTCCTCAGTGCTTGTGGCACAAGGCGTTTCGGCACCCCGCTGGGCATCGGCCAGCGGGGCGGAATCACAGCTTGATGAAGCTGGAGGTGATCCGCCAGAACGTCGCGCGCTGCAAGGTGTCGAAATCCCAATCGTCGGCCATCGCGTGCACGGTGGTGACGATTCGGTCGATATCGAAATCATGCCGCGTCGCCGCACCGGTGGATTCGACGGCATCTATAACGTACGCCACGGCAGTTTCCCGCGAGAATGCGGTATCGGTCTGGCCGCTTCGGGCTGGCGTTGTGCTCATTCTTCTACCGTTCGCCGACTGGTCGGCCAGTGTGATGTCGGCTGATCCGAGCCGACCGCCGAAAAGTGGTTGTTCCATTCGAGCGCCCCTGTTGTGTGGCGGCAGCAAACCCACGGCGACGTCAGCCTTCGGCTCGCCCACGCGGCCTCCTGTTGTCCCCTGTAAACCGTTGCGGGACTGAGTTTAATTCGCCGTACCTTTCAGATGCAAGCACATCTGCACGGTCGACTGCATGTTCGCAGCACGCATTTCGTATCCGTGAGTTTGCCGGACGCACTGCTCGGAAGAGCGAATTCAATCGCGCCCGAATAGTACGTCCGTGCTGTAGTCGATCTGCGTACCCGGCTCGACGAACTGGTCCGCCGCTGCCCGCCAGGCGAGGAAATGCTCGGTGAAACGATGTGCTTCCGCCGCCTCGTCGTCGGTGTAGAGCTGATAGAGGAAGAATCGGTGCGGATCGACCCGATCTGCGCAGATGTCGAAGCGCAGGCATCCGGGCTCGGTCCGGACCGAGGCGTCCGCGCTCCGGGATATGGCCGCGAGGAACTCCGCGCGGGAGCCGGGGCGGATCTTCATCGAGACGATACGACTGAACACGGTTGTTCTCCCATCGTGACCGTGGGCGTCAATCGGCAAGGGCGGCAGCGGGGTTCGTATCGGTTCACTGTGTCAGTTGCGCAATCGCCTGGCTGATCGGAGTGGTTCCCGACACGAGTTCGAGTGTCGTGCCGAAGGTGTGTGCGGCGGGTAGTAGTGCGGTGAGCACGGCGGCCACATCGGGGCGCGGGACATCGCCGCGACCGACGATGGGCCGGGCGAGTGTCACCATTCCGGTGCCCGCGGTGTCTACGAGGCGGCCCGGCCGGAGGATCGTCCAGTCCAGATCCCGGTCCCGCAGATCGTTCTCGGCCTGGGTCTTCGCATCGATGTAGGCGGCCCACACCTCGTCGGTGCCGGGCGCGGGTGGCTGACCGGCGCCTACCGTGGAGATCTGTACGAAGCGGCGCGCGCCGGCCCGTCCGGCGGCCTCGGCCAGTCGGACGGAGCCGCCCAAGTCGACGGTGTATTTGCGGTCTACACCGCTGCCCGGTCCCGCTCCGGCCGCGAAGACTACGGAGTCCGAACCCTTTACGACGGCGACCAGATCGTCGGTGCCCGCGTTCTCCAGGTCGAGCGGGACCGGATCGGCGCCTGCGGCCCGGACGTCGGCGGCGTGGTCCGGATTGCGGATGAGCGCGACCACCTCGTCGCCGGCAGTAGTGAGCGATCTGGCGAGCAGCAGAGCGATCTTCCCGTGTCCGCCTGCGATGACGACGCGCATGGATCGGTCCTTTCGGTCGGGGCGGTGTCCGTGCTCAGCGCTCGGGACCGCCGGGATTACAGCGTGCGTCGACGGTGGCCGAGTAACCGACCACTGGACGCCAGGGTTCCAGATTCCAGCTGGGTTTGTTCGGCTGTACCAGCCGCGCCCAGTCCCAGTGGCAGGTGAACTGATCCCGCATGCCGGGTGTGTCCGCGTCCGAAGACTGGGCGATCACCTCCTGCCAGGCGCGTTCGTCGGAGCCGGGAAAGGTGGTCTGCCGCCCCGCCGAGGTGGGAAACACGAGCAGCCGCGGCCCGTCGACGGCTTCGGTCCAGGTCACGTGGTCGATCAATGGCATACCCGGGTAGGGGTCGACGGTGGGTACGGCGCCCAATGGCGTGGAAACCGGGGTGGCCGGTGCACTCCGCGTCGGCGTGGTCGTGACAGGGCTTGTCGTCGTGGTGCTGCCCGGTGCGGACGCGGACTCCTCGGAGCCGCAGGCAGTGACGGTCATCGGCAGCAGTGCGACGGACAGCAGCGCGGCAGCATGGAACCGGACCCCGTCCCGGTGCGGGTACCGCTGTGCCACGGTCGAACCTCCTGTGTTCTCCTCGGCACCGCTGGCGTGCCCATCCGAGCCTAGCGAGCGGGGGCGGCCCCTGCGAGACTTGGCGGCGAGGGCACAGATTGTGGTGGCCTGCTGCGCCGGGTGGCCGCGACGGGTGCGTCGCCGAACCTGGATCTGTTGCTTCCCTTCGGGAGCCCCTGGCTGCCGCCGCTTCCGTCGCCGAGGAGCACGACCTATTTCGGGATTCTTCTGGCCGGATTGCGTTCCAGCGCATCGGAACTCGATGACGCCCACGATCTGACGCCGACCGGTCGCGAGGTCCTTTGTGTTGCGGAATCAGTGTGTCATCTCGGTGCCGCCTGGGAGGCCTTCCCCGACATGCGTGTGCTCCTGGACGGTGTGCTCGACCGTCGGTAGGCGACCGCGCTCAGCGCCAGAGCGATCGGCAGGGCAGCCTGCGCAGGTCGGGGTGCACCTTCCCGTCCACGGTGACGGTGAGCCCAGCGTGCGCGGCGGCCGAGGTGAATTCCCCCGCCTCGGTCCGAGTCGCCGCGTACTCGAGGATCAGCGCGTCCTCGGGCGTGGGTCCATCGAAATAGACAGTGATCCGCTGTGTCGGTGTCTCGGTGTCGTCGGCGAACTTGTGCGTCGTGCCATCCATGCCACCGTCTCCTTCCGGGCCGGCGCGCCGGCGCGCCGGTAAGGCCGACGGTAAGCGCTCACCATTACTGAGAACATGTTCTAGGCAGTCGGCTGGATTTGTCACAGCGCGGACACCCGGCAGCCGAGGTAGAGTCACGAGCGGGGGCACACTACGGTCACAGGTCGGTTACCCGAAACTTGTGAATTGTCAACACGTTCGCGTCGGCGGCTGCCCTGCGCGCGCGATGTTGTCGAGGATGAGCACAGCGTTGAACGATGCAGGAGGCACACGTCGATGAGTCAGGGCCCACGGTCGATGGGTAGGGGAGTGCGGCGACGGCGCCTCGCGCGAGCGTTCGGTGCGATGGCCGCGGGCCTCGTGCTGGTTGCCGGTATGGCCGGGGCGGCCGTCGGCGCGCCGCTGTATCCGGCGCCGGATCCGGACCCCTTCTACGCGACACCTGCGGACATCGCGGACAAGAAGCCGGGGGATGTGATCGCGACCCGCGTGATGCCCGCACTGATGATTTTCCCGGACACCACTGTCACCGTGGTGCGGTTCCGGTCGACCAGTTCCGAGGGCAAGCCGATCGCCGCGACCACCACGGTGCTCACCCCGAAGGTGCACCGCAAGGATGGGCCGCTGCTGTCGTTCCAGCACATCATCAACGGTCTCGGAGCGGAGTGCTCGGTCTCCCGCGTGCTCTACACCGGCGACCCGAACCTGATCGTGCGCGAGGCCCCGGGCTGGAACGTGCTGCTGGCCCGCGGCTGGAGCGTCGTGCTGCCCGACCACCTCGGTCCCAACTTCGCCTACGGCGCGGCCAAACTCGGCGGGCAGATCACGCTGGACAGCCTCCGCGCGGTGAAGCAGGTGGCGGAGCTGGAGGTGCGGCAGAGCCCGGTGGCGATGGTCGGTTACTCCGGTGGCGGCATGGCCACCGCGTGGGCGGCCGCCTTGCAGCCGAAATACGCTCCGGAGCTGAACATCGCGGGCGCGGCCATGGGCGGCGTGCCGATGAACCTGGTGAAGATGCTCGAGACGCTCGGGCTGAACTCGCACCCGGTGTTCGGGCTCGCGCTGGCCGCTGGCCTCGGTTTGGAGCGCGAGTATCCGGACCGATTCCCGCTGAGCGAACAGCTGAACGAGCGAGGCCTCGCCGCCCGCACGCAGATCGCCAACAGCTGCACCAACGACATCTTGGCCGCGGGTGCGGGCCGGGGCGCGCTGGACTTCGCGAAAACGACCTCGATGATCAACGACGACACCGCCCGCGCCGTGGTCGAGGAGAACAGCCTCGAGCTCTACGACGGCGTGCCCAAGACGCCGGTGTACGAATGGCATTCGCCGATCGACGGGCTCATCCCGATCGACTCGGTGGTCAACACCGACAAGCGCTGGTGCGCCGCCGGCGCCACGGTACAGACCGAGCAGATTCCGGTACCCGACCACCTGACGGCGGCGGTGATCGGCATCCCGGCGGCGCTGAACTGGCTGGATGCCCGTTTCCGTGGGGAGCCCGCTCCGAGTAACTGCTGATCAACCGCACGCGACGACCGAGCCGACCCGTTCTCTACGAGCGGGTCTCGGCTCGGTTGTTGCGAAATGGACACGTGACACACACAACTCGAGCGCTTTTGTATGTCGAATTGGGTGTACTGACGTAGCCTTGCCTTCTGGCCCCGGCATGATAGGGGGCATTTTCGGGGGCCGAAGGCCGCATCGCCCGGGTGCCAGGCGAACCTGACGTCGCACCCAGAGGCGTGTGCCATGAGATGCTTACGTGCCATCGCGGTCACGTTGCTCGTCGTCTGTCCGGCCATGGCCGGACAGGCCGTCGCCGAGCCGTTGCCCGCGCCGCCGGCGCTGCCCGACGTGTCGGGCATGTTCCCGCCGCCGGGCGGATTGTTACCCGGGTTGCAGCAATTCATCGACCGGATAATTCCCCCGCCGCCGATCGCACCTGCGCCGGAACCGAATTCGCCGACTCAGCAGGCGGCCACGTTGTCGCCGTCGCTGGCGGCGCTTCGCCGGGCCACCCTGCCCGCGCCGATCGGCGATCCGATATTCGACGCCTGGCCCGCGAATCTCGGCGAGCTGACCGAGGGGCAGGTCATCGACTACCGCGACGTCAGCGCAACGACCGCTCCGCTGATGCTGATGCCGATCCAGCGGGCTCTGCTGCTGAAGTACCGGACCGCGGACGCGCACGGCGCGCCCTCCTACGCCACGGCCACGCTGGTCGTTCCCGCCGCGGCCTGGCCGGGGCCCGGCCCCCGGCCGGTGGTGGTGAACAACCTGCCGATCGACGCGCTCGGCCGCACCTGCACCCCGGGATACACCCTCGCGCACGGGGCCAATCCGGACACCAGTTTCACCGACTTCGTGCCGCCGACCACCCATGTGGCAGCGCTGCGCGGGTATGCCGTGCTGATCCCGGACCACGAGGGCCCCTCGATGGCCTATGCCGAGCCGGTCGTGGCCGGTCACGCGGTGCTGGACGCGATCAGAGCCGTCCGCGGACTGCTGCCGGGCGAGTTCGGCGCAAGTCGGTTCGGCATGGCGGGGTACTCCGGCGGTGCCATCGCCACGCACGGTGCGGTGAAGCTGATCTCCAGTTATGCACCGGAATTGGCGGACGTGATCGTCGGCGCCGCGCTGGGCGGCGTGCCCGCCGACTACGAGATCCTGGCTCGCAGCATGAACGGCAATCTCGCCTCGGCGGTGTTCCTGGGTGCGGTATTCGGGATCGGCCGGGAACGGCCGGAAATCTTGGCCAGGATGAACAATCTCGCCCAGTGGGCGGCCACGTCTCGGCTGAAGGACCTCTGTGGCGGCAGCTTCGGGGTGGTCGGCGTGCTGATGTTGCCGATCGATATTGCCGCTAACATTCCCGATCCGCTGCATTCGGATCTGGCCGCGGACATCTACCGCGTGACCAGGATGGCCGACATGAAATCGGCGACCCCGCTGTACGTCTACAACGGGGAGCAGGAGTTCTGGATCCCCGCCGAGGGCGCGCGCAACCTCTATCGCGAACAGTGCCGTCTGGGTGTGCCTGCGGTGTACCGGAGTGTGCTCGGCGAGCATGTCATCGCGGCGGCACTCGGCTATCCGGAGGCTATGATCTGGCTGGACGATCGGCTGCGAGGAGTGCCTGCCCCGAGCGAGTGCTGACGGTTCGCCGGTATTGCCCCAGGACATCCGATGTTGCGGTGTGCCCGGACTGCGGCGATTGATGACCGCCTGCCCTATCCCGGTCGGTCGGTTGCTGCGTGTCCGAACTGCTCGGGGCGGCAGTGCGTCGTCGTCGCGGCTCCGGTACGGTGGGGCCGGTCCAGGCGGGGTGACGCCGGACTCGCGAAAGAGGCACATGAACGACATTACGACCACCGCGTCCGAACAGGCCATGGCGCTGGTGGGGCGGCATTTCCGCATGACCGAGCAGTACGAGGTAGGACGAGAGAAGATCCGGGAGTTCGCGCGGGCCGTGCAGGACGGCCATCCGGCGCACCGGTACGAGGGGGCCGCCGCGGAGCTTGGCTTCGACGGGCTGGTCGCGCCGCTGACCTTCTCCTCCATCGTTCTGATGCTGGTGCAGCGCAAGATGTTCGAGTCCTTGCTCACGGGCTACGACCTCGGGCAGGTATTGCAGACCGAACAGTCCATCCGGGTGCATCGGCCGATAATCGCGGGCGACCAGCTGCAGTGCGACTCCTATATCGAGTCGTTTCGGCAGTTCGGTGACAAGGACTTCATGGTCACCAAGACCGTGCTCAGCAACCAGCACAAAGAGGTGCTGCAGACCGCCCACACCACCGCGGTGGCGCAGACCGGGGTGGAAATCGCCGCCGACCTGCGCGCTGCGGTCGAGGGCGTGATCATGACGGGACAGTCGGCCGGCGACCGGTCCGATGCGGCGGCCGCGCGGGCGAGGGACCAGCACGCGGGCCTGGTCGAGCGATTCGACCAGGTGGCACAACAGGATTCGGACGAGCAGCGCAGGCCACCGCGCACCGTTGTCGCCTTCGAGGAGCTGTCGGTCGGTATGGAGCTCGCCCCGCGGACGATGGTCCTCTCCCGGGGCGATCTGGTGAATTACGCGGGGGTTTCCGGCGATTCGAATCCGATCCACTTCAGCGACCTCGTAGCGAGCAGGGCGGGCCTGCCCGATGTGGTGTCGCACGGGCTGCTGACGATGGGACTGGGTGCGGGGTATCTCACCGAGTGGCTGGGGGATCCGACCACCGTGACGAATTACGGAGTTCGGTTCGCCGGGTTCGCGCCAGTGCCTGCCACCAAGGCCAGCGCGATCGAATTCCGCGGCCGCGTCAAGGAATTGGACCTGGTCCGCCGCGCCGCCACCATCGCACTGTCTGCGACGTGCGACGGGCGCAAGCTGTTCGGCCGCGCGACGGCGGAGGTGCTGCTGCGCTGAACAGCGCAGCCGTGGGCTCGGCGAAGCCTGCGGCTGGCGCTCGGCGGCCGGAAGCAGGCGGTGGCGCTCCGCAACAGTCACACGACCCGTGGACTGATCCGCCGTGGTCGGGTGTTCGGGCGCAACCGGACTCGAGCGCCACCAGTCGTGCGGCGAGAGCGCGCATGCCGGTTGCGCCGGGTGAGCGCGAACAGCCAGGGCCGTCGCATCTCTTGGGCCCCGGTGTTCCGGTCCGCGCTCGGACGTGTCATAAGGCGTCCGGAGTGCACTTGCGAACGCATAACTGCGAAAATTCTTCGAACCGAGCGGTTTCGGTCTGGAATGTGGACGATCCACATGAAAGACTCGGTGAATGCGTGCTTCGGTAGTGCGGCATCACAACGAATCCGTCGCTCTCGGAACAACTCCGGCCGGCGAGGGCGGCCCGACCGTCCTGCGGATGATTCTCGGCGGGCGAATGCGGCGACTGCGGGAGGCGTGCGGTATCTCGCTCGAGAACGCGGGCGAGGCGATCCGGGGTTCGCATTCCAAGATCAGCAGGCTCGAACTGGGCCGCACCGGATTCCGGGAACGCGACCTGGTCGATTTGCTCGATCTGTACGGGATCATCGACGAAGACGAGCGCGCCGAGTTCAAGCAGCTGGCCAAGCAGGCCAATACTTCGGGCTGGTGGCATCGCGATACCGACTGGCTGCCGAAGTGGTTCGACACCTACCTGGGCTTGGAGCAGGCGGCGCAGTTGATCCGTTGCTATGAGCCGCGCGTGGTCCCCGAGCTTTTGCAGACTCCGGACTACGCCCGCGCGCTCATGGTTCTCGCCCACCCGAACGAGGACGAGGAATCGATCGAACGGCGGGTGGCGCTGCGGATGCGGCGCCAGGAGATCCTGACCCGACCGGATCCGCCGCAGTTGTGGCTGATCGTCGAGGAGGCGGCGCTGCGCCGCGGGATCGGCGGATCGCAGGTGTGGCTCGCGCAGTTGGACCACGTGCTGCGCGCCACGGACAAATCGAACATCACCGTGCAGGTGCTGGCCGACCATGTCGGCGGGCCGGCACTCGCCGACGGCGCGTTCACCATGCTGCGCTTCGCCGAGTCGGATCTGCCGGACATCGTCTATCTTCAGCAGCTCACCGGTGCGCTCTATCTGGACAAGGGCGCCGATCTCGCCGCGTACCGTGCCGTCGCGAACCTGCTCTCGGTCCACGCCGCGCCGCCCGAATACACCAGCCAACTGATCGCGGCACTGCGGGAACGCCATCCACCGACTCTGGATCAGCCGTCCGACATCTGACAGCGGCTCGAGCGCGCCCAGCCGGTCGGCGTCGATCAGGTGTCGCCTCGCCGTTCGCCTGCGCCGCAAGCCCTGTACCGGCCGGAGCCCCGTAGCTGATGGCCGATCATCGATGAGTTGTGCAGTTGCGCGCGGAGGCACAAACCACACATCACGATCCAGGTCCTGGCCGACCACGTCGGTGACGCCGCCCGCACCCGACTGTGCGTTCACTGTGCCGCGCTTCGCGGAGGCCGACCTGCCCGACGTCGTCTATTCCCGCAGCTGACCGGCGTGCGCTATATCGACAAGATCGCCGACCCGGACACGTGTCCGGCGCCGGCTCGTCCGGGCTGCCGATGACGGGTGGCTGATAGATGTCGTCCATCGCGTATCCGGCGTCGAATCCGGCAGTCTCTGCCTCCTGCGCGGGGACACACGCCGAACAACTCGGCGGCTGATTGGGTGTGGCTGAAGTTGGGCATGTGATAACCGAGACGAATGCTCATGCCCATCCGACGCTACGTCCGCCGCGGAGTATCGAGCAGGGGCGAACTCACCCAGGTGAAGGCTGCCATGTCCGGGGTGGCGGAGAAAGGGCAAAGTATTGTCCCATTGAGACAATAAGGTGGTAAGCTGTGCACATGAGCGACGACGGTGTCGATCTCGATGGGCGTCGGCTGCGCACGCGGCGTAGCCGGCAGGCGTTGTCGCGCGCCGCCTTCGATCTGCTCACCGAGCGGGGGCTCGGGGCGGTCGCCGTCGAGGACATCGCGGTGCGGGCCGGCGTCACCCGACGCACCTTCAGTAGGCATTTCGCCTCCATCGAGGAGGCGATTCTCGGCGACGTCGACCAGGACGTACACCTGTTCAACGAAGCCCTGTGCCGACGCCCGATCGGCGAGCCGCCCCTGACCGCGTATCACAACGCCGTCCACGACTGGCTGGCCACCGAATACGGCGGAGCCCGCGCGGCTCTGCTGGCGCGGCGCTGGGCGCTGTTTCAGCGTTTCGAGGACGAACCCGAACTGTTCGCCGGTTATCAGCGCATCCGCATCGATGGGCAGCGCGAATCGGTACGGATCATCGCGGCGAGGCTGGGGGTGGATCCGCTGATGGATCCACGTCCGGCCGCCGCCGTAGGCGCCGGTGCGGGCATGCTGCTCGCCGCGTTGCAGACCTGGGCGGCGGGCCCGGACCCGATGGGCCTGCCTGCTCTCGTCGAAGAGTTCTTCGACACCCTTGTCGCTCTCACAACCGAATTCCGGAACGAGGAGTCACCGTCATGTCTACCGGGTCGGTGAGTATGTACCGCCGGACGTGCCGACGCGTCGGGCTGGACCGTAATCCGCTGCGGCGGAAGGAAGACCGCCTGCAAGCCGTGGTCGCCATGTTTCTCGCGCTGGTGTTCTTGCTCGTCGTTCCAGTGCTTGCCGTGACGGTCGGCGGCCGGGTGTACCACGCGGAAACAGCCGCGGTGCAAGCTCGAACGGCGCAGCTGCACCAGGTCGACGCGACCGTGATCGAGACCGGCAAGGCGCCGTTGTACGCGCCGATCATGCCCGCGCGGGTGTCCTGGAAGGATGCCGACAGCGTGACGCACACGGGCGATTACCAGTCGACCACCGTTGTCGAGCCAGGTTCCACGGTCTCGATCTGGTTGAACGAAGGTGGCACCATCGTCGAGCCGCCGTCCTCGACCCAGGCGGCCAGCAAGGCGGTCCTGCTCACCTCGGGCGCGGCGTTCGGTGTCTTTGTGGTGCTCGCGGGCAACTATTTCCTGCTGCGTCGCGGCCTGGACCGGCGGCGCCTGCACAAGTGGGAATCGGAATGGACGGCCGCCGATCTCACCTGGGGCGGTCATGGCTGAGCCGGAGCGTGGCGTGCCCGCCGGGCGCGGGTAGGGACGCGCACCGCGGGCACATCGCGCGCCGGGCTACAACGTGGCGAACGAAGAGGCCCGGCACCGCTATGACATCAGGGAACCGGGGCGCCCGGTTCGGCGTCGATTACCGGACTTCCCACGGTGGGCCGCCGGTTATGTTGTGACACAACCTAACCGGATGGGGCGGTGGGGATCGGATCAGACCGGGAAGAGGCTGTGCTTGCGCGGATTCGGTTCCACGCTCGCCTCCTTCTCGCGCAGCAGCCGCAGCGCGTGGCGGATCTCCAGTCTGGTCCGGGAGGGCTCGATCACCGCGTCGATGTAACCGCGCTCGGCCGCGATCCACGGCGTGGCGATGGTCGTGTTGTACTGATCGATCAAGAAGTCCCGCGCGGCCGCCCGCTGCTCGGCGGGCACCTGGGCGAGCTGGCGCTTGCCGACGATACTCACGGCGCTCTCCGCGCCCATCACCGCGATCCGTGCGGTGGGCCAGGCCAGGCTGATATCGGCGCCCAGCTGCTTGCAGCCCATCACCGCGTAGCCGCCGCCATAGGCCTTGCGCACCACGACGGTGACGATCGGGACGGTCGCCTCGATCACCGCTCGGAAGAACCGTCCGCCGCGTTTGATCACGCCGCTACGCTCCTCCTCGACGCCGGGCAGCACGCCGGGGGTGTCCACGACGAAGATCAACGGCAGCCCGTAGACGTTGCACAGCCGGATGAAATGCGTCGCCTTGTCCGAGCACTTGGCGTCGATGGCGCCGCCGAGGGCCAGCGGCTGATTCGCGATCACGCCGACGCTGCGTCCATCCACCCTGGCGAAACCGGTGATCAGATTCTGCGCGGTGGCGGCGCTGATCTCGTGGAACTCGCCGTCGTCGAAGAGGCGCAGCAGGATCTCGTGCATGTCGTAGCCCTCCCGGTCCGAGTCCGGGATGATCGAGTCCAGCTCCAGATCGTGCGAGGTGATCTCCGGCTCGATGCCCGGATTGACGATCGGTCCCTGCTCCAGGCAGCTCGACGGCAGGTAGCTCAAATAGGTTCTGGCCCAATCGAACGCGTCCTGCTCGCTGGCGGCGACGTGGTGAATGGTGCCGTTGGCCGCCTGGACCTGCGCTCCGCCGAGCTCCTCCATGGTCACCTCCGCACCGGTGACTTCTTTGATCACTTCCGGCCCGGTGACGAACATGTACGACTTCTCGGTCGCGATCAAGATGTCGGTGTTGACCGGGGCGTAGACCGACCCTGCCGCGCATTTGCCGAGCATGATCGACACCTGCGGCACGAAGCCGGACAGCCGTTCCTGGCGGCGGCTCATGAGCGCGTACCAGGCCAGCGATGTGACCGCGTCCTGGATGCGGGCGCCGCCCGAGTCGTTGATCGCGACCACTGGGCAAGCGTTGTCGGTGGCGAAGTCCAGCGCCTTGGCGACCTTGCGACCGAACATCTCCCCGACGGAGCCGCCGAACACGGTCTGGTCGTGCGCGATCACCACGACGGGCCTACCGTCGATGCGGCCTCGGCCGGTCACCACGCCGTCGCCGTACATGGCATCGGATGTACCCGGCTGGCGCACCAGTGCGCCGATCTCCACGAAGCTGCCTGGGTCGAGGAGTGCACGCACCCGTTCCCGCGCGCTCGGAATGCCCTTGCTCTTGCGTTTCGCGATTCCGGTTTCGCCGGCGGGTTCGTCGGCCAGCTCGAGGATCCCTCGCAGCTCGTCCAGCTTCTCTCGCGTACCGCTCATATGTGGTATTTCGCCCTTCGAACTCGTCGCCTCGCCGTATGGGCGCGGCGCTCGATTTTATCGGTGGTGAGACCCGCCGCACACGCGTTGGGATGATCTCATGAGACGGCTCGCAGGATTGCCCGCCACGCCCGTGGCTCATGGCACGAGCCGGATCGGCCGCGGCGCGCGGCGATTTGCGCAACTTACCAGTCGCGGGCCATCGCGACGATGAACGGTCCCGACGACGTCGCGGGGGCTTGTCCGCGGCCGTCGGGACGGCTCAGGGGTGACCACCGCCGCAGCGCCGGAATGCGCGGTCGGTGTTGTGTCACACGCTGTCGGAAAACCGGGAAATCGCCAGGATCGGAAATTCGCGAAGCCGAAACGAGGCGCCGCGGAAATTGTGACAGCCTGACGCGCCGAGTGCCTCGGAATCTGCTCGAGTGCTTGTGGTTCAGCCCAACTGCGACCGTGAACTCTGATGACTTCCGTGATACTTTCGAGCATATCTCGATTCCATCACGATCTGTCGCTAAGATTCGGGAGGCATGATGGGCATGCAGCTGTGACCACCGTGTCTCGACGAGCTGGAGGTCCGTGCGCGGTGGTTCGAGGAACAGCGCGAGCTCGCCGCGGCCGGTCGAGCAGAACGGGCTGCCGCGGCAGGAGGAGTCTCCGAGTGCTGATCACGGTGGCGGCGATGGCGGTCGCCTCGGCGACTGCTGCGACCGTGCTTGCCGAGCCGATGCCGCCGCCCACACCGCCACCCGCCGTCGATCCAGCGATGACCAGGACCGGTCTGATCTCGCTCGAGCAGGTCGCGCCGCAGCGTGAGCGATTGTCGATCGCCTCGGCGGCGATGCGCCGCAGCATCACCGTCGACGTCCTACGCGGCAGCGGAGCGGCGCCTCGGCCGGTGCTGTACTTGCTCGACGGCGTCGATGGCGACGCCACCTCCGCCTGGCTGACCAAGGGCAGGGCGGCGGAGTTCTTCGCGGACAAACCGGTCGACGTGGTGCTGACCGCCGGCGGCACCGGCAGCATGTACAGCGACTGGGTCCGCCACGACACCGGGCTGGGGCTCAATCGCTGGGAGACCTTCCTCACAACCGAGCTTCCGCCGATCGTGGAATCGCTGCTGCGCTCGGACGGCAGACGGGCGATCGCCGGCGTGTCGATGGGGGCACAGGCGGCGATCATGTTGGCCCAGCGCCACCCCGGCTGGTACCGCGCCGTCGCCGGGATGAGCGGGTGCTATTCCACCGCCGACCCACTCGGCCACGCCGTCACCACCATCACGGTCGCCTCACGTGGCGGCGACGTCGACAACCTCTGGGGCCCGCCGACCTCACCTGAATGGGCCGCGCACGACAGCCTGCTGCACGCCGAAGTGCTGCGCGGCACCGCGATCTACCTCTCGGCAGCCACCGGCCTTCCCACCGGCGCCGACCTGGTGGCGGTGGCGAACTCGCCGACGATCGTGGACGCGCTGGCGACCGCGGGCGGCGGCGCGGCACTCGAGGCGGGGGCACGGTCGTGTACCGAGCTGTTCGCCGCTCGGCTCGCCGCACTCCGGATTCCCGCCGTGGTGGAATACCCGGCCGACGGAATGCACACCTGGCCGGATTTCGAGGCACAGCTGCCGAGGGCGTGGCAGGTGCTGGCGCAGGCGCTGGATCTGCCGAAGTCCAAGTGAAACGGCGCCGCGGAATCCGTGCGGAGTCGTGGCGTTGACACCGGTATGACCTCGGCACTTCGCTCCGTCCGGTTCTCCGTCCTCGACCGCTCGCGGGTCCGGCGCGGCCAGAGCCATCCTGCGGCGCTGCGGGAGACGGTCGAGTTCGCCCGGCTCGCCGAGCAGTGGGGCTATCACCGGTTCTGGGTGTCGGAGCACCACAGCGTCCCCGGCGTGGCGGGTTCCGCGCCCATCGTGCTCGCGGCCGCCGCGGCGGCCGCGACCGCACGGATCCGGATCGGCACCGGCGGAGTGATGTTGCCCAACCATCAGCCGCTGATCGTGGCCGAGCAGTTCGGCGTGCTGGAGTCGTTATATCCGGGACGCATCGACATGGGGCTGGGCCGGTCGGTCGGCTTCACCGACGGCGTGCGGCGAGCGCTCGGGCATGACAAGCGTGCCGCCGAGGATTTCGACGCCCAGCTCACCGAGCTGCTGGCGTACTTCACCCACGGCAGGCAGGGTGTGCACGCCTGGCCAACGGAAGGGCTGCGGGTTCCGGCGTTCCTGCTGGCGACCCGGTCCGGCGCCGAGCGCGCCGCTCGGTTCGGGCTTCCGCTGGTGATCGCCGCTGTTGGCGGTGAAGACCGCATGATCGCGGCTATCGAGCGTTATCGGGCCGAGTTCCGTCCCGCCGCCTCCGGCGCCGAACCCTACGTGCTGGTCTCGGGATCGGTCGTCATCGCCGACACCACTCGGCAGGCGCATCGGCTGCTGCTGCCGGAGGCATGGTCTACCGCGTACTCGCGTACCCGTGGCGCATTCCCGACCCTGATCCCGCCCTCGGAGATCGAAGCGCTCACCATGACCGACCGGGAGCGCCGGATATTCGATGAAGCGCTGCGCGGTCATATTCACGGCACTGAAGACGAGGTCGCCGATCAGCTGGAGCGGTTGGTGACCAGGACCGGCGCTGACGAGATCCTCGTGCACACCAGTACCTACGACCGTGCCGCTCGCTTGGAATCGCACCGCAGGCTGGCGCGGCTCTTACGCCTGTCGTGCGATCCCGCCGACGTGCGGGAGCAGCCTGGCACGGCGGCCTGATCTTCGCCGGCCACCGAAACCGACTGCGGAAAAAGCACTTCCGCTGTGGCGTGGCCCGAACGAACAGCCGCATAGGGGCACCAGGATGTCCACCGTTCGGCGTGCGTTCTTCGAGCACAGGAGCGTCGAGGCGCGATCGGCACCGAAACCTCTTGCGGCCCAAGGGCTCACGGTCTCACAGGGGTAGCCGGTTCGACCGATGGTGCGTCGAACCAAGTGGTGTAGAACATGATCGCCAGCGCAGCGAGTGCACCGAGGATCGCAATGGCGAACGGGATCGGGTGTGCCGCCATCGGCATGGCAAGGAAGCGGATGCACAGCAGCACCCCCGCGAAGGTGGCAACCCCCATCGTCACGATCCGCACGCGGTGGCGGTCCCAGCCCCGGTCGGGGTCGCGTAGCGCGGACTCGACGGTCAGGCACAGGGCGGCGCCGACGACGAGGTCGATGCCGTAGTGAGCACCGAGCCCGAGCGTCGCGATGAGCGTGCACACCAGCCAGAACACGCCGCCCCAACGCAACCACAGCGGGCCGCGCCGGGAGTGGATGAACAGCGACAGCGCCCAAGCTGTGTGTAGTGACGGCATACAGTTACGTGGTGTGATGCTGTCGAAGTGCAGCGGTCCGACCGACGATGGCACCGTTGGAACAACATTCGGCCAGACGTCGGCGATCTCGAAACCATGCCCTTGCGGCCCGTACGCGAGCACCGGCCCCACCACCGGGAAGATCACATACCAGATCGGTCCGATGACGCCCAGCGTCAAAAACGTTCGTACCAGGTAGTGCCGAGGCCACCGACCGGCGGTCACACCCCGCAGCTGCCAGGCTGCGACGACGATGGCCGCCAGCGGAAGCTCGAAATACACCCAGCGCACCACGCCTGGCGCTACCGGTCCCGCCGCGTCGAGTGCACGCCCGACGAGCCACGACGGACTGCCGAGCGCCCGATCGGCCACTTGCACGTACGGATCGAGGACCATCGGGCACACCCACGCGGTGATGTCCAACCAGATCTCACTGACCTTCGTCGCCAAGATCAGCAGTGCCCCGAAAACGATGGTGCGCAGCGCCGTACGGCGTCGCTCCCCGTCCCACTGCACGACTGCGATCACCGCCAGCGCGGTGAGCACGATGGTCGGACCGTTTCCGACGGTGAACGGCCGCCCCTCCACCACCCTCATGGCCACAAACAGCAGATCGATGGAGACCGCGGCGGCGACGGCGCCTATCCGCGCGCGAACCGTGATCCCGGCCAATGCCAGCAGAAGCCCCGCCCACGGCGTTGTCGCCGACTTCGGAGTCCCTGCGTAGTCCCGAAAAAGACTGGTCAGCGGTCCGAGCGCGCCGATGTGCGCGGCCATGAGCTCCCCGCAGACAAGCACGAACACCGCGCCCGTGATACCGCACCAAACATCCACCGGTCGAAACCGACGCTCCTGAAGCTCCTCAACACCCGCTCGCTCGCCCGGTGGGGTCAAGCTTCCTCGCACGTCGTCCACAAGCATTGGGATATCGTAAACACGACGTTAACGGGGTCTGCACGGGCAGATAAGCGGAAGTCGCTCGCGCTGCTCGATCGCGGAAACCCAGTGCGCTTTTTGAGCTACGTCAGCTGCAGCGTCAGTGTCGCGATGCCCAAGCCGACGAAGACGATGGCGAGGACGAATTGCGGTGTGTAGGCACGTTCTCGGACGTGAAAACCGAGGGCGCAGACGAAGTACAGGACTATCCCGATCGCGGCGACCGGGCCGATCAGTGGTACGCCGAGCAGGCCGAGTAGCAGGCCGACAGCGCCCGCTGTCTTGGGAATGCCGATCGGAAAGATCAGCCACGACTCCGGCACTCCCATCGCTGTCATCGGCTCCAGGATGGGCTTGAAATGCAAGATGGCGGCGATGCCGGAGAACCCGGTCATGGCGATCGTGACACCGGTGACGGCAATCTCGGCAATAGACGTGGACATGGCAGCAACCCTTCGATCGACGAACGTGCGCATGAGCAGCAGATTGACTACGAGATTCATACTATACGATAATCGTAATAATCAGCCGACTGGTTGCCGACGTGGCATACCCGTCACCAAGGGACGATTGCGAGAACCCGATTGGGAGGCATGGCCTAGGTCCGACGTCATCACATCGGTTTGTGTCACCACCGGTGACATGGGCTATTGGCGGGGCCCGGTGGTTTCCACCGAGGGGCCGGTGAGGCCCGCGAGTCGGCGGGGCGCGAGGATTTCGTCGATTGTCTCGCGCGCGAGGAAGCCGAGTTCGATTGCGATGTCACTGACGGATTGTCCGGTTTGCAGCGCTTGTTTGGCGATGACGGCACTGGCGGTGTATCCGATGTGCGGGGTCAGCGCGGTGACGATGCCGATGGAGCGTCGGACACCTTGTTCCAAGCGGTCGCGGTTGGGGGTGACGCCCGCGACGCATTTGGTTGCCAAGGCGTCGACGGCGGCGGTCAGGTGTGTCGTGGTGCGCAGCAAGCTGTAGGCGATGATCGGTTCGAAGGCATTGAGTTGCAGTTGCCCGGCCTCGGCTGCCATCGTGACGGTCAGGTCGTTTCCGATGGCCTCGAACGCGACCTGGTTGACGATCTCCGGAACGACCGGGTTGACCTTCCCCGGCATGATCGATGACCCCGCTTGCACCGGGGGCAGGTTGATTTCACCAAAACCTGTTGTGGGACCGGATGACATCAGACGCAGGTCGTTGCACGTCTTCGACAGCTTGACCGCGACCCGCTTGAGGATTCCGGACACCTGGACGAAGGCGCCGCAATCCTGGGTCGCTTCGATCAGGTTGGCCGCTGGTGTGACGCGTTCGCCAGTGAGCTCGGCCAGGTGTGCGCATGCCAGTGCGGGGTAGCCCGGATGGCCGTTGATTCCGGTTCCGATCGCGGTGCCGCCGAGATTGCTTTCGCACAGCAGTGCGATGCTTTCCTCGAGCCGATCGCGATCCTCGCGCACCATGACCGCGAAGGTGCCGAATTCCTGTCCCAGCGTCATCGGCACGGCGTCTTGCAACTGGGTGCGGCCCATTTTGATGACATCGGCGAATTCGGTCGCCTTGCCGCCGAAGGTGTCCGCGAGGCGGCCCAACACGGTGCCGAGTTCCCGGATGTGGTGCACGACAGTGAGTCTGATGGCTGTCGGATACACGTCGTTGGTGGATTGGCCGAGGTTGACATGGTCGAGCGGATCGAGCTCGGTGTAGCTTCCACGGTCGTAACCGAGCAACTCCAGCGCCCGGTTGGCGATGACCTCGTTGGCGTTCATGTTCGTCGAGGTTCCCGCGCCGCCTTGGATCGGGTCGATAGGAAATTGATCGTGCAGCGCGCCGGCCCTGATCTCGTGGCAGGCTGCTTCGATCGCGTCGGCGCGGCGGGCGTCGAGGATGCCGAGTTCCCGGTTGGCGCGGCAGGCGGCCTGCTTGACCGCGGCGAGCGAAACGATGAGCGCGGGGTATCGTCCGATGCTGTCGCCGGTGATGGCGAAATTGTCCAGCGCGCGTGCGGTGTGGATGCCCCAGTACGCGCTGCCGGGCACGGTACGGGTGCCCAGAGAGTCACGTTCGGTGCGGGTGCTGTCGGTCATGATCGACTCCAGGCAGTCAGGTGGGTGTCTTGGGTATGGATTGCTCTGGGCGCGGCAGGATTCGACAACTCGCCGAGCAGGTTGGTCGTCATCCAACGGTGCAATTCTCGACCGGAGAGCCCACGATCGACGAGGTAGCCGAGTTTGGCGAGCGCCGCCTCTCTGGTCATGTCCCCTCCGCCGATGGCGCCCGCGTCCAGCAGGGCGCGTCCGGGCCGGTATCGCTCGAGATCAACCGAACCGCTGTCACATTGCGTGATGACGACGACCGGCGTCCCGTGCCGAGTTGCGTTCCGGATCGCCTCGATTGTTTCCGACCCGTCCACTGGCAATGTGCCGGAGCCATAGCATTCGAGGATGATCCCGCCGGGGTAATGACGAATTGCTGCGGCGAGCAGGTCGGCATGCATGCCGGGAAACACCGTGAGCAACCCGACCGGCAAGCGGGTCGCTGCACTGTGTCTCCGCGCTTCGGGTGCCCGAGGCGGGGACAGGGGTGGTGCGAATTCGCCGAGTGTCGTGAAGCCGTCGTAGTTGTCGCAGGCACGTTTGCTGGCTCGCACGGCGCGATGCAGTGCCGAGCCGAACGCGATAAATGTTCCTGGGCCCGGTCGCGCGGCAATCGAATTCAATGCCAGGTGCAGGTTGTCTCGCGCGTCGCTGCCAGGGTGGCCCAGGGGTATCTGGGCGCCGGTCAGCACCACCGGAACAGCGATCTCCCGCAATTCGAACGCCATGCGGGCACCCGCGTAGGCCATGGTGTCGGTTCCGTGGATGACGACGACACCGTCCGGCTGTGCTGATTCGGTGTCGGACCGCGCCCACTCGGCAATTCGGCATGCGGTCTCGGGGCCGGCATCGGCGCTATCGATGACGCGGTCGAACTCGGCGTATCGGAACTCGACCGACTTGCCTTCCGCTTCCTCGAATTGGGTGATGATGTCCGTGATTTCATCGCCGATCCCCGAGCGGGGGCACATACCCGCGCCCCCGTCGGCCATCCCGAAGGTGCCTCCGGTGTAGAGGATATGGACCCGCAATGCCGAGAGGCGATGTGCCGCAATTGTCGCCGGAGCCGACGTCGATGTCTCGCGGACAGGTGTTTCTCGGTAGTTCATTCGCCCAGCACTCCACCGGTCGCCGCGTCGGGCCGATCAACAGGGCCGAGAACGTCCGGATCGAGACGGCCCCTGATCCGGAACCATCCCGCGATCATGGCGGCGACGACGACGGTGAACACCGCGAGGGTGATCCGCCCGATCTCCGCGTCGAAGAACATCAGTCCGACGACCACGGCCAGGAAGCCGAGGGTCAGGATGTTGAGGACAGGGGCGAAGGGCAGCTGGAATTCCGGTCGACGGTACTCGCCCCGCTGGGACTTCCGCACGAATATCCAGTGACAGATCATGATCGACGCCCAGGTGCCGACGATGCCCAACCCGGCCAGGTTCAGCACGATCTCGAATGCCTTGTGCGGTACGAGCAGATTCAGCACAACACCGGCGATGCCGACCGAACTGGTGATCAGGATCCCGCCGTAAGGAACACCATGGCGGTTCATCCGCGCGGCGAAGCGGGGCGCCGTCCCGGCCACGGCCATCGACCGGAGGGTACGACCAGTTGCGTACAGACCCGCATTCAGACTCGACATCGCGGCGGTGAGAACCACCAGATTCATGACGTCACCAGCGTGCGGGATCCCCATCGAACTCATCACCGTGACGAATGGGCTCTCGTCGGGGGAGTACGCCGTCCACGGCAGCAGCAGCGTGAACAGGACAACCGAGCCGGCATAGAACAGGATGATCCGCCACATAATGGAGTTGACCGCCTTCGGAACGACGGCGCCGGGGTTGTCGGATTCGCCCGCGGCCACGCCGATCATCTCCGTCCCGCCGAACGCGAACACCACCCCGAGCGCGATGGTCAGCATCGGAGCCAGACCGCGCGGGAAGAAGCCGCCGTTGTCGGCGATCGTCGAGATGCCTGGGACGTTTCCGTCGACGGAGGTGCCGGTGACGATGAATACCACGGCCAGCACCATGAACGCGACGATGGTGCCGACCTTGACCAACGCGAACCAGAACTCGAGCTCACCGAACAACCGCACCGACACGACGTTGAGTCCCACGACTACAGCCAGCGCGATGAGTGCGAGCACCCACTGGGGTATCGGTACGAACAGCGACCAGAAGTGCGCGTACAGCGCAACGGCGGTGATGTCGGCGACCAGTGTGGTCGACCAGTTCAGGAAGTACAGCCAGCCGACCGAATATGCTCCGCGCTCGCCGAGGAATTCGCGCGCATAGGAGACGAACGCCCCGGACGAGGGGCGGTACATCACTAACTCGCCGAGCGCGCGCACGACCATGAACGTGAAGATGCCGCACACGATGTAGACGATGGCCAGTGACGGCCCGGCGAGTGCCATGCGTCCGCTGGCACCGAGGAATAGTCCGGTGCCGATCGACCCGCCGATCGCGATCATCTGTAGGTGGCGCTTGCGCAGCCGTTTGTGATAGCCGACATCGCCGAGGTCGAGCTTCGGTGCTGGTGTCGCGGCTGGCCGGGCCGACAGTTCGTCGTGGTGTGTCATCGAAACCTTCCTTGGGCCTGCTCCAGCCTCCGGGACAGCCCGCCGCTCCCCCTCATCGAGAGCGACGGGTCAGTAAAGCTGCCATGCTGTCAGGCTGTAAGACAGGTTTACCGTAATGTAGGTCACATCCGTTGTCAACGCCGGAGTTCCCGCCGTGAATACCTGCTGGACGGAGCGTTTTGACGCCACAACAGCGGATCTCCATACTTGGTCACGTGACGGTCGAAGAAGGACGGGTCCAGCGCATCGGCGCCACAGAAGCGGTCTTTCGTCGGCTGAAAAGCCTGATCCAAAGCGAGGAATACGCGGTAGGCGACCGCTTACCCGCCGAGCTCGCCTTGGCTCAACAGTTCGGCGTGAGCCGTCCGGTGGTCCGTGAGGCGCTGCATGCCTGCGCGACCTTGGGTCTCACCGAGACACGAACCGGTCGAGGCACTTTCGTCGTCTCCAAGAAGGAGAGCTCGCAACTGACGTTCGCGGGTGTCGATGCCGAAGACCTGATCGAGGCTCGCCAGCTCATCGAGATCCCCACCGCGGGCTTCGCGGCCGAACGTCGCTCACCGAACCAACTACAGCGGCTTGTCGAAATGCTCGGAAAACTTGCCGCCGCCACGGATGACCACGAATGGGTCCGATACGACGGCGAGTTGCACACCGCGATCGCGGCCGCCAGTGGAAACAAGATGCTGGCTACCCTGGTCGCGGACACCCGGAGGGCGCTGGATATCCAGTCGGAGTTCCTCAACCTGACCCAAGACCGCCGCGCCGATTCCGATCGGGAACACGAGGCCATTGTCCGAGCTATCGAGGTGGGCTCGCCGGAGGGCGCGCGTTCGGCGATGGCCGAGCATCTGGAGCGAGTAGCCGATACCTTGGCGCGCATCGGCGAGTGATCGCGGCGACCATGCCGAGACAGCAGGGCAGCGGACGTCGCTCGTTCATTGCTGTGAGGATAAGGGGTAGAAAGGTCGAGGTGTTGTGGAAGAACTCCACGATGCCGCCGCGCAGCGTCGCGCGGTCACCCAATTACATCTATCGAACGAAGAGAGCGGGTTCATGGCGTCCTCTACAGCGCGCGCACAGATCGGGGTTACCGGCCTGGCGGTCATGGGTAGCAACATCGCCCGAAACTTCGCCAAGCATGGCTATACGGTGGCACTGCACAACCGCAGCATCGCCAAGACCGACGCACTCCTCGAGGCACACGGGGCGGACGGCGACTTCGTGCGCACCGAAACCATCGAAGAGTTCGTCGCGGCACTCGAGAAGCCGCGCCGGGTGCTGATCATGGTCAAGGCGGGCGATCCGACAGACGCCGTTATCGAGGAGCTCGCCGCCGCCATGGAGCCGGGCGACATCATCATCGACGGTGGTAACGCGCTCTACACCGACACCATTCGGCGTGAAGCCGCAATGCAGGAGCGCGGACTGAACTTCGTCGGCGCCGGCATCTCCGGCGGCGAGGAGGGCGCGCTGAACGGTCCCGCGATCATGCCCGGCGGTCCGAAGGAGTCCTACGACTCGCTCGGACCGCTGCTGGAATCGATCGCGGCGAACGTCGACGGGACGCCGTGCTGCACACATATCGGCCCCGATGGCTCCGGGCACTTCGTCAAGATGGTCCACAACGGCATCGAGTACGCCGATATGCAGCTCATCGGCGAGGCCTACCATCTGTTCCGCGATGCGCTCGGCTTCGACGCGAAGCAGATCGCCGAGGTGTTCACCCAGTGGAATTCTGGAGAATTGGAAAGCTACCTCGTCGAGATCACGGCTGAGGTTCTGAACCAGGTCGACGCGAAAACGGGCCGACCGCTCGTCGATGTCATCGTCGACGCGGCCGAGCAGAAGGGCACCGGTCGCTGGACTGTGAAGGCCGCACTCGATCTCGGTGTACCGGTGACGGGGATCGCCGAGGCGGTATTCGCGCGAGCGCTGTCCGGTTCCCGCGAGCAGCGGAAAGCCGCGGCCGGTCTCGCTTCGGGCAAACTCGGTGAAAAGCCCACCGACACAGCACAATTCACTGAAGACATTCGTCAGGCCCTCTACGCGTCGAAAGTTGTCGCGTACGCGCAGGGCTTCGACCAGATTGCCGCAGGCAGTGCGGAATACAACTGGGACCTGCACCCCGGCGACTTGGCGACGATCTGGCGCGGCGGTTGCATCATCCGGGCTCGATTCCTGAACCGGATCAAGGATGCCTACGACGAGAACCCCGCACTGCCTAGCTTGATCCTCGCGCCGTACTTCCGTGACGCGATCGAAACGGCCATCGACAGCTGGCGGCGTGTCGTTTCCACGGCCACCCTGCTCGGAATTCCGGTGCCTGCCTTCGCATCGTCGCTGTCGTACTACGACGCCCTGCGCGCCGAGCGGCTCCCGGCTGCTCTCACCCAAGGCCAGCGGGACTTCTTCGGTGCACACACCTACGAGCGCATCGATGCGGACGGCAAGTTCCACACCCTCTGGAGCGGAGACCGCAGCGAAGTCTCCGCAGACTGACGTCACGTCGGTATAGATGCCGCGGAATGCGCCACGATCCCTGTTCGCCCGCTTCATCCGCAGTGGAAATCATCGAGCACCGCAGAACGGACTCGCCTCGAGCGACAGTGCGCAGGTGCGCAGCCGCAGCCGCTGTCCGGTTGAGCGCGGGCTAGCGGTGGGTCCAATCGGGCTGGGTGAAGTGGGCGACTCGGGCGGCGGACGCGGTTCGGCCGAGGAGAACGATCTCGCGGAATTGCCAGAGCAGTGCGCCGGTCGGTGCATGGATGGTCATGTTCGGGCCGAGTCGCATTTGCAGAAGGCCGGTTTCGTCGGTCGGCGGGGCGTCGTCGTGGAGTGCTGTTTGTCGTACTGCGTCGTCGGCGTGGACCCAGCGCGGGGTGTTCTCGGCGGCGAGCCGGGCGAGATCGACCAGGTGCACGGAGTGGACCTCGTCGGGGCTGGGGCGTAGATCGGTGGTGTCGGTCAGCGCCACGACGATCGGGGTGATCGCGAATCCCGATGCGGCGGGGAAGTCGTCGAGCTTGCCGATGAGATCGGCAGGATCTGCTGTGAGGCCGAGTTCTTCGTGTAATTCGCGCACCGCGGCTTGTTCCGGAGTCTCGCCGTCGTCGAGCCGGCCGCCGGGCAGTGCCCACTGGCCGGCGTTGCGGCCACGGTAGGCCCGTTTGATGACGATCACTGACAGCCGTCCGTCGGCCTGCGCAACCACGCACAGCAGAACCGCCGCGCGGCGTGTATCCGGAGCATCCGGAATTTCGATGCGCGGGAAATCATCCAATCGGGAGTGCGCGAGCACGCGGAAGTCGTTGATCTTCTCGGGGAGACGCTGTCCCGGGGTGGAGCCCATATCGTCGATCTTGCCCCACCGCGCGAGTGACTGGCGCGGGCACTCGATCTACTTCGCGAGTTGGCAGGGGTCGGCCCGACGAGCGGATGGGCGAGCGCCATGCCGGCGGAGCATCGGTCGACGGGACACCGCGCCCCTGATCGGAAGTCCGCCACCGAGCGTTCAGGCGATCGCGGTGCGCAGTGTGAACCAGCCCGTTGCGGGATCGGCGAAGCCGTGATACATCAGGCGGATGCGCTGATCGACATCGAAGTGGCGGTACACCGCGAACATCGCACTGCGTGTCGCGTCTTGCTGGAAGTCCTCGGTGCGGCGGAATCCGATGAGCCGCTCCGGGAGCAGCGCCAGCCGCGTCAGCTCGGCGGGGTCGCCGAAGTCCAGACCCATCGGCGCGGTGTCGGAGATGTGATGGTCGTGCAGGATGGCACGGACCGGGCCCGGATCGGGAAGATCGGGCCGGAACGCCCGGAACTCGATACGCACCAGCCGTCCCGGATCGGCGGAAGCCGAGTCGGTCTGCACCAACTCGACCAATCCCGCATCTAGGCTCGGCGCGGCTGTGCCGCCGGCGAGCGGTGCCTGTTCGAGCAGGTGCAATATGCTCCCGCCGGGGATCAGAGGCTCCGGGGCGAGAAACAGCGTGATGGTGGGGCAGGTGCAACCCCGGCCGAACAGACAGACTTTCATGTGAGACGGATCGGGCATGCGGCCTCCTCCGGGAACGGGCGGAAATTCGGGCCCTGGCTGGATCGGGACTTCGAGATATGCCGATCGCCGAGTCGCGGTGGCGCCTCGACGGCCGACCGTTGCCGCAGTTTCCAAGTCTAGGAGTCCGGCCGGGCTTGTGCATCGGTGCCGCAACCCGGATTCGGGCGGCCCGCCGCCACGCTCGGCCTGCTATCTTGAACGTCGTTCAAGTTTTGTAGCGAAGGATGTCGTCGTGGAGGGTGTCGAGAACTCCCGGGAGTCGAGGATCGGTATTCCCGCGCGGGACATGGCGCAGATCGCCGTGTTCGCGGCGCTGATCGCCGCGTTGGGTCTGCCCGGCGCCATCACGGTGGGATTCAGTGGTGTGCCGATCACCGTGCAGACTCTTGGTGTCATCCTGGCCGGCGCGGTGCTCGGGGGCCGCAAGGGCACGGCGGCCGTGGCGGTCTTCCTCGCGCTGACGATGATCGGCTTGCCGCTGCTGTCCGGTGGCCGTACCGGATTGACCGCGCTGGCAGGGCCTAGTGCCGGTTACCTCATCGGCTGGATTCCCGCAGCCCTGTTCATCGGCCTGCTGACCGCCCGGATTCTGCCGCGATACCCGATCGTTCTCGGTCTGCTCGTCAATGCGGCCGGCGGGATTCTGATCATCTATCTCTTCGGCACTATCGGGCTCCTGCTCCGTACCGATCTGGGGGTCGGGCCCGCCGTCACCACCAACTTCGCGTTTATTCCAGGCGACCTGGTGAAAGTTGTCGTCGCGACCGTGGTCGCCAAGGGAGTGCACCGTGCGTACCCCGGTGTGATCGGTGCATAGTCCCGAACTCGGCGGCCGGGGGGATCAGCCTGCTATCGACTTCGACGGCCGCACCTACACCTACCGGCAACTCGACGATGCGATCGCGCAGTGGATCGACCGGCAGGGACCGCGCGCGGTCGTCTACGACGCGTCGACGCTCGCGGTTCCGGACGCTTTGATCTGCGTCTGTGCCGCGGCGCGGCGCGGCGTCCCGGTGACAGTCGAGAATCCCGATGCGCGTCCCCACCGCCCGAGCATTCCGCCGTCAGCGTTTCTGCTGGTGGCGACATCCGGCTCCACCGGACGTCCGCGGCCGCTCGCCCGGACGGCGGCATCCTGGTTCGACAGTTTCCCGGCGTTCACCACGATCACCGGCGTCGAGACCGCGGACCGTGTGCTGATCACCGGCCCGTTGCACGCGACGATGCATTTGTTCGGTGCGCTGCATGCGCTGTGGCGAGGTGCGTGCGTCACCGACGACGTGTCGCAGGCCACAGTGGTGCACGCTGTCCCCGCTGTTCTGCGTGAGGTGGTCCGTGGTGCTCCGAAGCTGCGTACCGCAATCGTCGCGGGCATCGCCCTGGACGACGGCGCTCGGACAGCGGCGGTCGGCATCGAGATCATCGAGTACTACGGGTCCGCGGAAGTCTCACTGGTCGCCGCGCGGCGCGTTCCCGAGCCGCTTCGACTGGTGGACGGCGTCGATGCCGACGTTCGCGGTGGGCTGCTCTACGTCCGGTCCCCCTACCGTGTGATCGGAGCGCCCGAGTGGTTCGGTGTCGGTGACCTCGTGGAGCTCGGGGACAATCGCGAGCTGACGGTCCGGGGCAGGGGCGAATATGCGATCAATGTCGGCGGCACCACCGTGGTCGCCGAGGATGTCGAGCGCATCCTCGAGACGCTCGACGGCGTCGCCGCCGCGGCCGTAGTCGGATCGCCGCATGCCGTGTTCGGCGAAATTGTCACGGCTGCAGTGCAACTCGACGGCGCCGCGAGGATCGGCGAGGTTCGGACGCGAGCACGTCGGGTGCTGACGAGGGAGGCGATGCCCCGTCGCTGGGTGCTGCTCAGTTCGCTGCCGCGGACTGCCAACGGCAAGGTTGCCCGTGGTCGGCTGAAAGATTTGCTGACATGAACCACATCCCCGTTCTCGTAGCGCCACGCCGGACGCCGATCGGCAACGCCGGGCACGGGTTCGCCGATCTGACTACCACTGATCTGGCCGCCCCTGTGCTGCGCGACGTGCTGTCGTCGCTGCGTGGTGCCGGGATCGATGCCGAGGTCGACGATGTGGTCCTCGGCAACTGCCTCGGGCCGGGCGGTGATCCGGCTCGAATCGCGGCATTGCAGGCCGGCCTCGGCGGGCACGTTCCCGGCGTCACCATCGATCGTCAGTGCGGATCCGGCCTCGACGCGGTCATGCAGGCGGCGTTGCGTGTGCGCAGCGGCGCGGACGAACTCATTCTGGCCGGTGGCGTCGAATCGGCGAGCACGGCGCCGTGGCGGTTCTGGCCGCCGATATCAGGCGCCGACCCGGTGCGATACACCCGCGCTCCCTTTGCGCCGCAAGGCTTTCCCGATCCCGACATGGGTGTCGCCGCGGACGATCTCGCGCGAGTCCGTGGTATCAGCCGTGAGCGGCAGGATGCCTATGCGACGCGCTCGCACACGCTCGCCGCGGCGGCCGACTTCTCGGCGGAGATCGTGCCGATCGGCGATGTGCACCGGGACGAACGTATTCGCGCAGGTATGACCGAGGCCAGGCTCGCGCGGCTGCGCCCCGGTTTCGGGGCAGGCGGAACGGCGACCGCGGGCAACTCGTGTGGCATCTCCGACGGGGCTGCGGTAGTGGCGGTCACCAATGAGTCGCTGGCAGCGGGGCTGCCCGCGCTGCGGATACTCGGTTCCGCGGTGGCCGGATCCGATCCTGCCTTTCCCGGTCTCGGACCGGTGCCGGCAATACGCAAACTGTTGCGGCGAACCGGATTCCACGCGGCGGATCTCGATGTCATCGAGATCACCGAGGCCTTCGCGTCGGTGGTGCTGGCAGTGTCGGATGAATTGGGACTGGACGAGTCCAAGATCTGTCCACAGGGCGGCGCCATCGCACTGGGGCATCCTTGGGGTGCGTCGGGAGCCATCTTATTGGTGCGGCTGGCAAGTCAGATGCTCCGCGAGGGCGGAGCGGCAGTCGGGCTCGCGGCATGCGCGATCGGCGGCGGGCAAGGCATCGCGATGCTTGTGGAGCGTGTGCCGTGAGTGAGCGTCAGCGAGTGAACCAAGGGCACAGCGTGTGGTCATGCACGACGGAGCCGAGCGCCAGCGAGGCGAAGTCGTGAGTGAGATCGTCTTCGACTCGGTGAGCCATGCCTTCGGCGATCGAAAAGTCCTGCGCGACATAGATTTACGCATTAACGAGCGGCGCATCGGCATCATCGGATCGAACGGTTCCGGCAAATCGACCTTGGCGCGCATGATCAACGGGCTGTTGACGCCGACTTCCGGCACCATCACGGTCGACGGAGTCGACGCAGCCAGGAAGGGCGCACAGGTGCGGCGAAAGGTCGGGTTCGTGTTCACCGATCCCGACACCCAGATCGTCATGCCCACGGTCTCGGAGGATCTTGCTTTCTCATTGCGGCGAACGGGGCTGAGCAAGCAGGAGGTTGCGGCGCGCGTCGAGGAGATGCTGGTTCGGTTCCGGCTCGAGGAGCACGCCGACCATCCCGCACACCTGTTGTCCGGCGGTCAGAAGCAGTTGCTCGCCATCGGCGCCGTCCTCATCCGCAGGCCCGAGGTGATCGTCGCCGACGAGCCGACCACCCTGCTGGACCTGCGGAACGCCCGCGTGGTCGCCGAGGCACTGGATTCCATGAACCAGCAGGTGATCGTGGTGACCCATCAGCTGTCGCTGTTGGACAGTTTCGAGCGGGTCATCGTCATCGCCGACGGTGGCGTGGCGTTCGATGGAACCCCGGACGACGCCGTTCCCGCCTACCGGGAATTGGTCGAATGATCGGCATGTACCTCCCGGGTGACTCGCTGCTGCACCGGATGCCCGCCGGGCTGAAACTGGTGCTGTTGATCGTGTCGATCGTGACGGCGACGGTGTTCGTGCACAGCCCGCCGCAGGTCGGTGTTGCCGGTGTGGTGGTGGCGGGATTGCTCGCGGTGGCCGGTATTCCGGTGAAAGTCGCTCTGGCGCAATTGCGTCCGGTGGTGTGGTTGGTGCTGATCATCGCCGTGTTCCAAGCGTTGATCACTTCGCCGGCGCGGGCTGTCGTCGTGTGCGGCGTCCTGCTGATCTCGGTGGCGCTCGCGGCACTGGTCACGCTCACCACTCGCGTGACGGACCTGCTCGACACCGTGACGCGCGCACTCGGACCGCTACGGAAGGTCGGCGTCGATCCCGATCGGGTGGGGCTCTTGCTGGCTCTGGCCATCCGGTGTGTTCCGTTGCTGGCCGGGATCGTTCACGACGTCGCTCAGGCACGGCGTGCCCGCGGGCTGCAATGGTCGATGACGGCACTGGCCACACCCGTGCTGGTCCGGGCGCTGCGCACCGCGGATGCGATGGGCGACGCCCTTGCCGCGAGGGGAGTGGACGATGACTGAATTGCCGGCTGAGCGTATCGCCCGACAGGCCGCCGACTGCCCGGAGTCGACAGCCATCGTTTCCAGTCGCGAGAGCGTCGACTACCGCGAGTTCTGGTCGAGGGTCACTCGCACTGCCGCAGGGCTCGGCGGCATGAATCGGGTTGCCGTGTTACCCACGTCGGATGTCGGATCGCTTGTCGTCGTGACGGCCGCGATGCATGCCGGTGTCAGCGTCGTACTGCTGCACCGGCACTTGCTGCCGAGTCAGCTGGCCAGGGTGCTCGAACTCGCGAAACCCGGTGCCGTCGTGGCTGCGTCGCAACAACACCGCCGGTTGCGGCGGCTGGGATACGACGGGACCGTCCAGACGGCTGTCGCACTGGAATCCGACGGTCCGGTCGGCCACGCGTATCCCGACACCGAACTGCTGGTCGGCATCACCTCGGGAACTACCGGTGAACCGAAGCTGTTCGTGCGCGACCAACGATCGTGGGCCACGACACTCGATCGTTCCGACGGCACGTTCGACATCGCGAGCCGTAGCCGTGTCTCGGTGCCCGGCGTCCTCGATCACACACATTTTCTGTACGGCGCGTTGCATGCCCTCACCCGAGGCGCGACGGTCGACCTGCGGCCTGTCGCGCAGGCTCTGCACGACAGGGCCACACACCTGTACTCGGTGCCGACGATCGCCTGGGACGTGGTGCGGTCGGGCATGGCTCCGGTCGAGAGCGTCCGTGCGGTGCTGTCCTCGGCGGCCCGGTGGCCGTACACGGGCCGACGAGCGCTGCAGGAGATCGTGCCGAACGCGTCGCTCGTACACTTCTACGGCGCGTCCGAATTGAGTTTCGTGTCGTTGTCTCGGGGACTCGGAACAGCCGACGAAGATTCGGGGGGCGAACTGTTCGACGGTGTCGAGGTGGAGATCCGAGACGGCCTGGTGTTCGTGCGCAGCGACATGTTGTTCGACGGCTATCTGACCGAGGACGGTGTGGTGGACGGTCCCGTCGAGGGGTGGATGTCGGTGGGCGATCGGGGCCGAGTGATCGGTGGCCGCCTGCAGTTGTTCGGCCGGGACAGCGACATGCTCATCCGGGCGGGACTCAACGTGGAACCCGCCGCTGTCGAAGCGGCGCTCATCGCGATACCGGGTATCGCGGAGGCCGCTTGCATCGGAGTGCCCGATGCGCGAATGGGGGAGGTGCCTGCCGCCACGATCGTGGTGGACGGCAACGTTCCGAGTTCCGACGAAATGTGGCGACAACTGCGCGCGACCTTGCCGAGTCCGAGTATGCCGGTCCAAGTCCTGGTGGTCGACAGCCTGCCGCGCACACCGCGTGGAAAGCTCGATCGTCGGGCTCTCTCCGTCACCCTCGCCACCCATCGCAGCGGCGGGCTACCCATCGGCATCGGGGACGAGTCCGACCGCTGACAGTAGCCGTCGGATTCGGCAACTCCCCCTGCCGTGTGTTGTCGGCGCCTTCCCCATGTCCCGCTTTTCGCAGCCCGATTCAGAGAGAAGATGCGCAGGAAGGCGTCCGCCGGAGTACATCCGACCGTCAGCAGGCTCTCCCTCGTCGCGGCCACCGCGAATCGGACTGCGGTTCGGGCTGACATCCTGCGAGAGTCCGTCGGTGCACCTTGCGGCGGGCCGAGCGACCGGATGCGGTGCACTGATGTTTCAGGAATGGCAGCAGCACCACGCCGCGCGAACCGCGGGCCGAAGGCGGCGCCGGGAAACCGAGCCGCACTGATTCGGGCCGCACGGGTGGTCTTCGCGGAGAACGGCTTCGACGCGCAGCTCAGCTCGATCGCGCGCACTGCCGGGGTGGGGCAGGGCGTGCCGTATCGACACTTTCCGAATCGCGAAAGCATCGCGCTGGCAGTTCGAGGAGAACATCAGTGAGGTCGAGGCAATCGCGGCGGATCCGGACGCGACCGTCGACCACGTTCTCGCCGTGATCGTGGCCCAGCTTGCCTCTTCCGCTGCGTTCATCGCGATGCTCGATCCACCAGCACGGACGACCCTCGCCTTATCCAGATCGCGTGGCGCCTGATCAACCTGATAAACCGCAAGCTGGATGACCCGGACCGGCGTGGCGCGCTGCGAGCGGACGTGACGGCCACGGACGTCGTCATGGCAATCGCGATGCTCGCCGCGATGCTTGCGAAGACGGCGCCGCCTTCGGGCGAGGAGACGGCCATACACGCGTGGTCGCTGCTCGAACGTGGGCTGCACGGTTGAACCCGACCCCGGCGCGGTCGAACTGCTCGACCGAGCCTTCGTCGCATACCACATCGGCATTCTGTTGTGCCGCCGCCATTCGCGACGGAAAGGAGCACGGCCCGAGACCGCGGCTGTCCGTGTGATGGTGAACGGCGTCGTCGCCGGGGCGCTGTCCCGCTGATCCGGGGTTCCGGTCGTAATGGCGCAAACGACAACGAATCGTTTCAGGGGGTCCAGGTGATGCGTCCGCCTTGGAAGTCTTGGGCTTTGCCGTTTTCGAAGTCGTACTCGTCGCTGGTGGGGTAGCCGTAGCGGCCTGCTTCGGAGCCTGCGGCTTCCCAGGTGTCGCGCAGGGCGCCCCAGACGACATGGGCTCCCGTGCGAGGGGAGTAGTAGATGGCGCCGCCGCCGAAGAGGTTGTAGCGGCCGTTGTCTTTGCGGGCGGCGGTTTCGTCGGTGATGGGGAAGCCGAGTGGGCTGTTTTCCCAGCCGTAGCTGCCCCATTTGTCGCGGACCGCGCCGCCGATCTGGTGGGCGTCGGTGCCGAGGGACCAGTAGATGGAGCCGCCTTGGAAGTGGTTGTAGACGCCGGGTTTGGTGGGAGTGGCGGCTTCGCGGGTGACGGGGTAGCCGAGGAATCCGCTCTCGAAGCCGAGGTTGCCCCATTTGTCGCGGATGGCGCCGCCGATTTGGTTCGCTCCAGTGCGGGGATGCCAGTAAATCGAGGCGTTGCGCTGGAAGGTTTGATAGCGGCCGCCGCTGGCGGCGTCGGATTCGGGGCTGGTGGGGTCGCCGAAGAAGGCGGGGCCGCCTGCTTGGTCGTATTCGACTTCGATAGCTCCGCCGACGTCGAAAGGGCCGATGGGACGTGCCGTGGCGTCGGTCGCGCCCAGGGTAGCGGCGAGCAGGGCCGCGGTGCCGAGGGTGGTAGCGACTGCGTTGCGTCTGCCTGGTCGGTTGCGGGTTCGCGGTTCCAAAGGATCTCCCTGAGGGGGTGTTGGCTGGTTACGAGCGGTCAAGCACGCGACATCTCCTGTGCCGGGGCGTGCTGCGATCGTTAGCACGACATCATTCTTTGGTGACGAAGTCGGCCGTTTCGACACGCTTGTGACAGCGAGTGGCGCGTGTTCGATCTGGTTGTGGCAAATCTAGCCCGTGACGGTGTGGGTGAACAGTGTCCCGCTGAGTTGTCGGTGTGTTCGAGCCGCGACAGCTTGCGACCGCTGCACCATGTCGAGCAGCGCGTGCGCCTGATCGGCGGCGTTCGGGATCTTTTCGGGGGTTGCCTCGACCATGGTCGCGGTGATGCCCACCTGCGCGTCCTGCGACAGCTCGATGACCAGCGCGTCGAGCTGGTCGTTGTGGAGGTGACCGGACGGGATCAGCACCGTGCCGTCGTCCACGCTCGGCGACGGCGCGACCTCGCCGCACCGGGTGCCCAGCTCGGCTTGGACCCCGGACCGGATCGACGGGTTCTGTGAGAGCACGCGCGACCAGTCGGTGCGTGGTTGTGAACGGCCACAGCAGTACCGGACGGGAATGACCTGGCAATAATGTCTCAGACCACGGGTGTGTGGCGTCGTCGCGGTGCTGGACCTACGACTGGCATCGACAACGCGGACGAGCCATCCGACATAGAACCGAGCGTTGTTATGGTGCAGCCGTATTGTGTTGGTGCACAATACGGTATCGGTGGCTCGACGGCGATAGGTTGGGATTGTCACCATGAAGTGCTATGAGGTGACCGCGAGTGATGCGAAGTCGTGGACTACGGTTGCCAACGGCTTCGTTCCAATGGACTACGAGTACGTCGATCCCGATCGGTGGCACTCGGGGTTGACGGTTCAGGAGTCGACCGTATATCGGTTGCTGCGCTGGGAGCAGCGCGGAACCTGCACGTCCTTCCGCACGCGGACCAACATCCGTCACGTTCCCTGCGACGACTTCTACTGGGTCGTCCTTCCTCAACGGGGCTTGTACTCGGTCCGTTATCGGGATGAGGTGACCTGGACGCATCCCGGCCACGTGGCGCTGACCGCCCTCGATGACGTGTTGCAGCAATACATCCCGGAACTGTCGGCGTACGCGTTCCAGGTGCCACGCACCGAGATCGACCATCGGGCGGGGTCTTCCGGTCCGGGGGCCAGGGTGCTCGACTTGGGCTCCGGCCTCGGCCGGATCACTCAGGCCATGATCCGCAATGTCCACACCGAACGGTCGGACCTGTCCGACCGTGAGTTCAACGCGGTCTGTGATCGGATCGCCGAGCTGCTGTCCTTGCTATCGCTCGGAGACACTCAACCGCAGCGGGCCCATCACGCGCAGATCGCCGAGCAGATTCGGCGATATGTGCGGGCGCACGTCGGCCATGGCGACGTGCGATTGCCCGCGGTGGCACATGCGCTGGGCTGGTCGCCCCGGCAGCTGCGAACGGTACTGCAGCAGTCGGGTACCACGTTCCGTGATGTGCGTCGGGACGAGGCGCTGCGCGCCGCCCGCGACCTGCTCGAGGACCCGGCACGCGAGGCAGTGCCTATCCGCGATCTGGCCATCCGCAGTGGGTTCACCCCGGCCTGGTTCTCCGCGGCGTTCAAAGCGCGTTTCGGCGAGACGCCACGGGATTTCCGGCGTCGCAGGTTGGCGGATCTCACCGAGCGCGGCGGTGCGCAGGAGTCGATGGCGACGCGCTGACCGGAGCCGATCGAGCCGGACGCGGGAGCCGCATCCGGCCGACGTCGTCTAGGTGGCGGAATCGAGTCGCACCGGAAGCTCGAGCGGTCCATTTGTGCTGATTTGGGGGGCGTACTCGATATCCGTCGGTTCGCACGCGAGGCTCAACCGCGGAAAGCGATTGAACAGCATGGAAAGTGCGATGCGGCTCTCGAGTCGGGCGAGTGGCGCACCGAGGCAGAAGTGCGGGCCGCGACCGAAGGCCAACTGGTCCCGGTGGTCGTGGTCGATATCGAACGTATCGGCGTCCGGATAGTGCCGCGCGTCCCTGCCTACTCCGCCGTACCACATCATCATGCTGCCCGCGGGAATATCGACCCCTGCCACCGTCACATCATGGCGTGCGTATCGCATGAGGGCACCGACGACAGATGACTTGTACCGCAGCATTTCCTCCACGACATCGGCCCATCTGGCCTCGGCGAGCGCTTTGGCGCGTTGTTCGGGATGGGTGCACAGCGTGACGACGGCATTGCCCAGAAGGTGCACGGTGGTCTCGTGTCCGGCCACGATCACTATCCAGAGCATGTTGCACAACTCGTCGTCGGTCAGCTCGTTCTCTGCGTTGGCTTGCAGCAATGCGGTGGTGAGATCATCGCCCGGGTGACGCCGTTTGTTCTCCAGCAACTCGGCGAAATAGCCGAGCATGCCCGCCATCGCGTTCTGCGCCTCTTCGCCGGTACTGGTGTGCGAGACGAGCGTGGTGGTCCAGTCTTTGAGCTGCGGCTGTACCGCCCTCGGCACTCCGAACAATTCACAGATCACACGGACCGGGAACGGTGTGGTGAAGGCCGAGACCAGATCGATCTGGTCGCCACCGGGAAAGTTCGCGATCAGGTTCGCGGCGATCTTCTCGATTTGCGGTTCGAGCGCGGCGACCCTGGCCGGAGTGAACGCCTGGCTGATGGTCTTACGCAGCCGCCGGTGGTCGAGACCGTCCTTGTTGAGCATGTGGTCGATATCGGTCAGCGCGCGCATGGGCCAATCGGCCGGAATGGTGCCATCGCGCAAGGCGGGACACTGCGCTGCACTCTTGCTGAATAGTTTGTCATCAAGGACTTCACTGACGGCCTGGTAGCTGACGGCAATCCAGGCGGGCACGCCGCCTGGCAATTCGATAGGAACGACCTCGCCGCGCTCCCGAATTCGGTCATAGGTGTCGTAGGTGGACTCGTTAGCCGTGGGCAGCTGTATTGCTTGTTCGGTCATGCTGTCTCCCAACTAATTGCGGACTGCTGATGAAAGTCTCGGTCGTCCGGACGTGCCGAGAGCGCGGTACGCGGGTTACCTGCCTCGGACCCGAACCGGAAGGCACCAAAACATAAGGACGGCTGCGGAGCGACGCAGCGAGCCATCGCGCGACGGCGAGAACATCGACAGCAGCAGCATGAATGAGATCGACGCGTAGTCGAAGTCGTGGCGGCGGAATCGGCACCGTGACGCAGCCGACAAAAGTTGTCCGCGCGTGGAAGCCGGAAGCCCTTGCGGTGGAATGGTGTCGGATACGTGTGCTGCCGAGATCAATCGGCAAGCACGGCGATCGTCAGCCGCCGCAGCCGGGCCGAATCGGCGATCACTTCGTACCCGCGACCCGCTCGCCGCGCACCGTCACCGTGAGTGCCAGCAACAGCTTGCCGCGTGGGGCGACCAGGATGCCGACGGTGCCGTCCACCAGTGCGAGCGTCGCCAGCCGCGAACGTTGCTGCAGCAACACGGTCTCCCTGGCCACGGTCAGTGCTCCGCGCACTGTCGTCGCCAGGCCCGCTGGGAGTGCGGCAGGGTCGGCCGTCCGGATCACGTCGGGCGCGAGGACGGCCAGCAGTCCTTCGAGATCACCGCTGCGGGCGGCACTGAGGAACGCGTCCACGACATGCCGCTGCGCGACGAGTTCTGCTGGGGCCGTGGCGGTGCCACCGCGCACGCGCTGTCGAGCGCGACTGGCGAGCTTCTTGGTGGTCGCCGTCGTGCGCCCGACGATCGGCCCGATCTGGTCGAACGGCACCGCGAACAGGTCGTGCAGGACGAACGCGACCCGCTCATCGGGACCGAGCTGGTCCAAGACCACCAGCAGCGCACGGCCGACCGCATCGATCAGGACTGCTTCGCGCTCCGGCTCGTTGTCGCCGGCGTCATCCTCCAGCCGGGTCGACCCGTCGAGCGGGTCCGCACGGCGCGCTGCCCTGCCGCGCAGCATATCCAGGCAGATCCGGGACACGACCGTGGTGAGCCAGCCCGGCAGGTTCCGCACGTCCCCGGTGTCGTGCCGGGCCAGCCGCAACCAGGCCTCCTGCGCGGCGTCGTCGGCCTCACTCGGTGAGCCGGGCATACGGTAGGCGACGGCGTGCAGATGCCCGCGCTGCGACTCGAATTCCCGCGCCAACGCGTCGTCGGTGTGCATCGGTCACCTTTCGGCTCTGTGCCGCGTCACCGAGATGACGGATACAACAGCGCCCGGGTGACCGTGGTGCGGCGACGTCTGCCGCCGCTCGGGCACGGAGGTACTCGCACATCGGGTATCCGCTGCCGTATCTCGTGCTGGCGGGGCTGGGGCTTTTCGTGGCGTTGTGAGCCCGACTATCCGGCGAGGATGAACTTGGCCGCCTGCTCGCCGATGAACACCGCGGGCGCGTGCGTGTGGCCGCGGATGATCAGCGGCATCACCGAGGTGTCGGCGACTCGCAGTCCTTGCACACCACGGACTTCCAATCGCGGCGTGACGACGCTACTGGTGTCGGTGCCCATCCGGCACGTGCCGATCGGGTGGTAGAGGGTGTGCGAGTAGGCGTTGAGCGTCAGTTCGAGGATGGCTTCCCGTTCGGTGGGCGCCTGCGGCGGGTAGATCAGCGGGCCGAGCACCGCCTTCATCGACGGCTCGGCCGCGATGTCGGCGCAGACGCGCAGCCCGGCCATCATGGCAGCACGGTCCGCGCCCGCGCTGTCGGACAGATAACGCGGATCGATCAGCGGCTTGGCGTACGGATCGGCGCAGGCCAGCGTGATCCGCCCGCGGCTGTGCGGGCGCAGCAGCACACTCGCGAGGACCACGCCGTGCTCGGTCGGGTCGACCAGTCCCTCATGGAAGAATGGGGCGGGTGCGAAAACCAGCTCCAGGTCGGGCACATCGAGCTCCGGCCTGCTACGTACGAATCCGTACGCCTCGCCCACGTTCGAGGTGAGCATGCCGCAGTGCCGGAGCACGTAGTCCAGCACTTGGCGCGGTTTCAAGGCGGCGAACAGCGAATCGGACGCCACGCTGTAGCCGACGGCCGCGACCAGATGGTCTTGCAGGTTCGCCCCTACGTCCGGCGCGTGCTGCCGCACCTCGATGCCATGGCGGGTCAGCTCATCGCGGTCGCCGATGCCCGAAAGCATCAGCAGCTGAGGGCTGTTGATCGCACCGCCGCACAGCACGACCTCGCGCCGCGCGGTCACCGTGTGGGTGCCGCCGCCGCTGCGGTATTCCACGCCAACGGCGCGCGTGCCGTCGAAGAGCACCCTGGTGGCCAGCGCCTCGGTGCGCACCGTGAGGTTCGCCCGGCGCAGGGCGGGCCGCAAGTACGCATCGGCGGTGCTCCAGCGGCGCCCGCCGCGCTGAGTCACCATGGTCTCGCTGAAGCCCTCCGGCTGCGGCCGGTTCGGCGGCTCGACGGCGTAGCCCGCCTCCTCGACCGCTGCCAGATATGCGGCGGTGAGGCCGCGTGGGCTGCGTTGGCGGGAGATGTGCAGCGGTCCGTCGGTTCCCTCGTCGGGATATTGGGCGTTCTCGACCGATTCGATCCGGCGGAACTGTTCGACGGCCGCGGCGAAGTTCCACTCCGCGCCTGCCAGCAGCGCCCACTCGTCGTAGTCGGCGCGGAATCCACGCACCCACATCATGGCGTTCATCGAGGACGAGCCGCCGAACATCTTGCCGCGCGGCCAGTAGATCTCGCGGTTCGCCAGTTCCGGCTGCGGCTGTGTCAGATAGTCCCAATCCACCTCGGAGCGAAAGAGTTTCGCGAACGCGGCGGGGATATGAATGAACTTGTTCTTATCCGGCGGGCCTGCTTCGAGCAGCACCACGGTCGTTCCGGGATCGGCGCTGAGCCGATTGGCCACGACCGCACCCGCGGATCCCGACCCGACGACGACGTAATCCGCGATGTGCCCATCTGGTTGCACTGTTTTACTCCGATCTGTACCGACTACGGCAAAGATACGATCAAGCGATCGCCCAGGGTTCGGTTTCCGGCCAACCCGGGCGAAGTCACCGGAGTCGGAGGTGGCTCGGCGGTCGTCGGCGCTAGCGCAGGATGAGTAGCGCGGACTTCTCGATCCGGTCGGCGATCTCGGAATGCGATCCGTAACCCATGCCCGCGCGCACCAGCGCGCCCGCGTAAAGCAGTTCGAGTGATTCGACGACATCCTCGTCCGGGTCGGAACCGAGGGCGCGGATGATCCGCTCGCGGATATCGGTCCCGATGCGTCCACGCAGGTGCTGCACGTCGGGGTCGCGGCCGAGCAGCGCGCTGGTTACCGCGCCGGAAAGTTCCTGCTCGTCGGCCACCAGCATCGCGATGTTCCGCAGCTCGGCCACGACCCGCACGATCGGGTCCGGGTCGTCGCTGACCGGTGACGGCGACCCGACCAGCCGCCGCCAGAAGATCTCGGCGACCAAGTGCTCCTTGGAGGAGAAGTAGGTGTACGCCGTGGCGGTCCCGACGCCGGCCGCCGCGGCGACCATTCGTACGGTCATGCCCGCGAATCCTTCGCGCGCAAGCACTTGCACCGCCGCGCGGGTGAGTTTGTCGACGGTGTCGGCTTGCTTGCCCGAAAGCCGGCGTCGGGTCGCCTCGAGCATGACGGAATCGGGTTCGGACATGTGTCTGGATACTACTGGGTCGGCCGGGCCGTTCAGTTCTCGGCCGCCGCGGTGCCCGCCCTGCGCCCGTAGAAGCTTCCGTCGCCCAGCGACGCGCCGCTCACATAGCCGCCCGCGCACAGTCCGGACGTGCACCGGCCCGCCGCGAACAGTCCCGGGATCGGCTCGCCCGAGACATGCAGTACCCGCGAATCGAGATCGGTGCGCAACCCACCGAGGGTGAACCCCGCGGTGAAGCCGCGCAGGTCGAAAGCGGCCAGCGGGCCCTCCAGTGGCCGGACCCATTCCGGCTTCTTACCGAGCAGCGGGTCCTTGCCCTCCGTGGCGTGCAGGTTGTAGCACGCCACGGTCGCCTGCAACGCTTGCGCGGGCAGGCCCATGTCGGACTCCAGTTCGGCGACCGTCTCCGCAGCCCAGGTCGGCGGCTGCCGGAAGAACGGCGTCGAGGTCTCGGTCGCGAGACCGGCTTCATAGGACGTCTCGTCGATCACCAGGTACGCCTGATTCTCCTGCTGGATCAGCGTCGCCTGCCCGATCCGGCCGGGATAGGTGTCCTCGGGGATGTAGCGCTGGCCGCGCCCGTTGACCAGGATGCCGCGTGCCAGCAGCTGCGGGTCGCCGAAGAACGCCACTTCGGTCGCGTCCATGTGCGCCAGTTCCGCGCCCAGCGCCTGGGCCAGCCGGATGCCGATGCCGTCGTGCTCCTCGATCGCCGCCGCGGGCCTGCCGATCAGGCGCGGCGCATGCGCCGCGACCATCCCCTGGTGGTAGGCGAAGCTGCCCGTGGCGAGCACGACGCCGCGGTCGGCGCGGATCGCCACTTCCCGTCCGTAGCGGCGGGCGAGCACCCCGACCACGCGATCGTCGTCGTCGGCGATCAGTTGCCCGATCCGCATGTCGTATTCGACGCGGATGCCGAGTGCGCCCGCGGTGTCGGCCAGCGGCTTCATCAGCATGTAGCCGCCGCTCTTCCGTCCGATGCGCTTATCGGCCATCTGCGGAACGTGGCCGCGCGGTGCGGGTTTCGCGATCACGTTGAACGGTGCCGCGTTCTCGCCACCGGAGTACATCAGCCCTTCGTCGTGCGGCGGCTCCCAGCCCGGCTCGCCCCAGAACGCCTCGCGGAACGGCACGCCGCAGGCGACCAGCCAGTTGTAGTGCTCGACGCTGCCGCGGCAGTAGTCGGCTATCTTCGCCTTGTCCACGCCGGGGCCGAGTGCGGCGAGTAGGAAGGTCTCCATGTTCTCCGGCGTGTCCTCGAAACCGAGGGCCTGCTGTAACGGCGTGCCGCCGCCGAGGTAGATGAAACCGCCCGCCATGGCCGCTGCGCCACCCCAGCCTCCGGTGCGTTCCAGAATCAGCACATCGGCGCCTGCCCTCGCGGCCTCGATGGCCGCGCACACCCCGGCGATGCCGTAGCCCGCGACGACGACGTCGGCCTCATCGTCCCAGGTCGTCACCGTGCTTGCGCGGAGCGGACGAATGGTGCTGGCATCAGACATGTTTCGGATCCTTCACTACTCGGTGCGGTCGGACTGCTGCTGGCGGGCATTCCGACGCCGAGGCCGGGCCCGAGACGGTCGAGGGCGAGCTCGGCCAAGGGAAGTGCGGTGCCGAGGCGGACGCCGAGCTCCAGAGCCAGGGTGAGGTCCTTCTCGCCGAGATCGCGCACATGTCGCAGGACGGGCAGCCAGAAGTCTCCCTCGTCGATCGGGGCTGTGGTGTCCCGCAGCAGCTTGCCGCCGATCAGCAGGCGCGACCCGTCG
Source organism: Nocardia sp. NBC_01730 (assembly GCF_035920445.1). Taxonomy (NCBI): domain Bacteria; kingdom Bacillati; phylum Actinomycetota; class Actinomycetes; order Mycobacteriales; family Nocardiaceae; genus Nocardia; species Nocardia sp. NBC_01730. Next base: position 469,767 of record NZ_CP109162.1, read on the forward strand.
GCGGGCAGGAGGCTGCTCATGGATGACTCCGATGCTGTCTGGACATATGTATGGAATATAGTCTCGGTCAATGTAGTGATGCAATAACAGGTTCTAATTCTGTCATTCTTGCCGATGTGGCAGCCGGTCGAAGGTGAAATCTCTCTGCGTTTTGCGATCGCCGCACCGGCTTGTGCGCAAGAGTTAGGTGGTACAGCGCATGGATTGTCGGAGTTGTGCGCCGGTGGTAGCGTCAAGACATATGTCCAGTTATGTGTCTCTGTGTAACTGCTTGTACGTCGAGGTCGACGAGAACTCGTTATCGAAACCGGGGAAGGCGCCGAAGCTGCCCAGCCTGGAATCGTCGATGCGGGAGGTGTCGCCATCGGCGAACCCCAGGGAATCATGGTTCGCCGAACTTGCCGTGGAGGCCGGATAAATGCCCAGATTCGCGCCGCACCCGGAACGCAGGCCCGCGGTCGTGTCCGGCGCCTCCTCCGGGATCGGCGCGGCCACCGCTGCGGCGCTGGCCGAACTCGGCCACACGGTCGCCCTCGGCGCGCGCCGAGGGGAGCAGTGCGCCGCGCTGGCGGACAAGATCCGCGCGAACGGCGGCGCGGCATTCGCGCGCCGGCTCGACGTCACCGACCCGGACTCGGTCGAGGAGTTCGTGAGCGCGGCCGAAGATGCGTTGGGCCCCACCGAGATCCTGGTGTCCAGCGCGGGCGACATCGAGTTCGATCAGGTGCACGCGATGCTTCCTTAGCGATTTCTGCAGCAGGTGCAGGTTCACCTCGTCGGCGCACAGCGTCTCGTGCACCGGGTGCTACCCGGCATGCTGCGCAGGCGGCGCGGCGACGTCGTGGTCCGCGCCCTGGAGGCGCGTGCCGATATCGAGCGCGCGGTCCACGACTGCCCGACTCGTGCGCTGTCGATCGTCACGGACGCCTGAGCGAAAATTCTTCGGTCGTGGCAGGTACGTGCGGATACCGCGGCGAATAGTATGGAGACGAACCGGAACGTGTTCTATTTTGGTCGCAATATCCGGCCCGACAGCTGCGACGATGCCCGACGTCATGGAGAGACCCGATGAGCACAGATACCGAGAAGACCACGGCCGCCGTGCCCGCCAGGATCACTGACGAGATGATCGACCGGCTGACCGGGCTGGTCGCCGCTGACGGCAGTGCGGCGCCGTTCACGATGACCGAGGTCTACACCGGTGCGCCGGTCGGCGAACTGCCGCAGTCGACACCGCAGGACGTGGCGGCGGCGTGCGCGCGCGCTCGCGCCGCGCAGCAGGAATGGTCCGCACTGCCGCTGCGGCAGCGCCTGCGTGTGTTCGAGCGTCTGCACGAGCTGATCCTGGGCGAAGTGGAGACCATCGCCGACCTCATCCAGATCGGTTGCGGCAAGACCCGCCGGATGGCCGTCGAGGAATCCTGTGACGTGCCGATGGTTATCAGCCACTACCTGAAGACCGCGCGCCGGGTGCTGCGGCCGAAACGGCACGGCGGCCCCATGCCGCTGCTGACCACCTCGACCGAGGAGCATCGGCCCAAAGGGCTGGTCGCGGTGATCGCACCGTGGAACTTCCCCTTCGCCATCGCCATGTCCGACGCCATGCCGGCACTCATGGCGGGCAACGGAGTCGTGCTCGAGCCGGACAACAAGACGGCCCTCTGCGTGCTCTATGGGGTAGAGCTGTTGCACCGTGCCGGGCTGCCGCGCGGACTGGTCCAGGTGGTGTGCGGCGAGGGGCCGGACATCGGACCCTCCCTGATCGACAACGTCGAGTTCGTCATGTTCACCGGCTCCACCGCCACCGGGCGGGTCGTCGGCGAACAGGCGGGACGCAACCTCATCGGCTGCAGCCTGGAACTCGGCGGCAAGAACCCGATGATCGTGCTCGAGGACGCGAATCTGGACGAGGTGATCCCTGGTGCGGTCTTCGCGGCGTACGCCAACTCGGGCCAGGCGTGCATGCACATCGAGCGGATCTACGTGCACCACGGTATTCACGACGAGTTCGTGCGCCGATTGGTCGCGGCCACCGACGAGTTGAACGGCAAGATCGGCGGCGCGTACGACTACACGCCGGAGTTCGGTTCCCTGGTTTCCCCGCAGCATCTCGAGCGGGTCGCCGCCCACGTCGAGGACGCGCGTGCCAAAGGGGCCACCGTCCACGTCGGCGGCAAAGCGCGCCCGGACATCGGACCCGCTTTCTACGAGGCCACTGTGCTGACCGGGGTGACCTCCGAGATGACGCACGCGACGCTGGAGACCTTCGGCCCGGTCGTCACGGTGTACCCGTTCGACGACGAGCAGGAGGCGGTCCGCCTCGCCAACGCCACCGACTACGGACTGAACGCGAGCGTATGGAGCCGGAATCCGACGCACGCCAACCGGATCGCCGCCCAGCTCCAGGCGGGCAGCATCAACATCAACGACGGGTTCGTCGCGACCTATGCCGCGAAGTCCACACCGTCGGGCGGAGTGAAGCAGTCCGGCGTCGGCACCCGCCACGGGGACCAGGGCCTGCTCAAGTACACCGACACGGTCAACGTCGGTGTGCTCAAGCGCCAGGTGCTCGCCGCGCGGTCGGGTCAGCCCTACGACAAACAGTTGAAGATGACCCTGATGTCGCTGCGGTTCATGCGCCGAACCAGATTGCGCTGAGCGCTGTTCCGTACCGCCCGTCCGGCATCGTGCCCGAGCCCGTACCTGCTCGATCCGGTACCGTGGCGCTCGGGGTGGGCCAACGGAATCAAGAATTGGCAGGTCCGATACGAATGAGCCTTCGAGAAGTACCGCTGCGCACGCTGTCCGGCGAGCCGACGACGCTGTCCGACCTGGTCGGCGATCACGCCGTCCTGGTGGTCAACGTGGCGTCGAAATGTGGTCTGACGCCGCAGTATTCCGGCCTGGTCGAACTGCAGAGGGCCTACGGGCCGCGCGGGTTCAGCGTCGTCGGCGTCCCGTGCAATCAGTTCATGGGCCAGGAGCCGGGTACCGCGGAGGAGATCCAGCAGTTCTGTGCCACCACCTACGGCGTCGACTTCCCGTTGCTGGAGAAGACCGAGGTCAACGGCGAGAACCGGCACAACCTGTATCAGACCCTGGTGGAGACCGCCGACGCCGAGGGTAACGCCGGTGACATCCAGTGGAACTTCGAGAAGTTCCTGATCGACAGGGACGGCAAAGTGGCGGGCCGCTTCCGTCCGACCGTGACGCCCGACGCGCCGGAACTGGTGTCGGCGATCGAATCCGTTCTCTGAAGGTCGACAACGCAGAGCCGTCGTCGAGAGGAACGGCGGCTCTGGTCGTGCTCAGACGCGTCAGGACCGCCGGGTGAGCGGTTCGCGCAGGTCGAGGTGCCTGCGCAGCGTGGTGCCGGTCTACTCGTTGCGGTAGACGCCCCGCTCCTGGAGTTCGGGTACCAGCCAGTCCACGATCTCGTCGAGCCCATTCGGGGCCAGGTAGGGGGAGAGGTTGAAGCCGTCGGTGGCACCGTGCCGGACCCACCGGGCGAGTTCGTCGGCGACCTAGGTGGCGGTGCCCGCGAAGCCGGAGCGTTCGGTCGCCGTGATCACGACTTCCCGAAGCGAAAGATTCTCCTCCTCGGCCCGCGCCCGCCACTCGCGGGCGATGGTTTGCGGGTCTTCGCCGCGGCGGGAGATGACGTCGGCGTGCGCCGCGGCGAAGTCGCGCCCGGTCGGTGAATCGCCCGCCTGGAAGATCACCGGGTGACCTTGTGCGCTGCGCGGCAGCGTCGGGGGTGATCGTCACCCGGAAATGGTCGCTCGCGCGCGTTACCGGGCGCGCCCACGTCGGGCTCTGCTGCGAGGTCGCGATCGCGCCGTCGTCCCGGGAATCCCAGATCGCGCGCACTGTCGCGACGAACTCGGCGGCGCGTTCGTAGCGCAGGGTGTGGTCCAGATAGCCGCCACGCCGGAAGTTGGCGCCGGTCCACGCGTTGTCGCGTAGCGGTTGAGTGCCCCGAGGCCGTGCGTGACCTCGGGGGTCCGCTACCGCGCCGCGCGAGTGCCGCGGCGACGAGTACCGTGACGCCTTCCGATCGCTGTAGCGCCGAGGGCGTGTGCCGCGCTCAGGGCGGTGCCGCCCGCGAGGCCCAGGAACAGAGACCCGAAAATGGCGATACCGACGGGGTGCCGGCAGAACCAGGCTGAGCATGCGCCACAAGGGGCTTTTCCGCATGTTTGCGACATTTAGGAATCTATGTCTCGTGTCACAGATGCTTGTCGCCAGCTATCGTCGGCCTAGAATGTCTTTAGACAAGCTAACGTTCAATTCGAAGACGTCTTCCCGGACAAGGAGGTCGGCTGTGGAGGTAGAGACGCGGGGAACATGGCTCATGGGCCACATCGCCGAGCTGTACGCGGAGCACGAAGACATCCGCAATGCCAGACCGCGTGCGGAGGTGGTCCAGACGATCCGCAAGCCCGAGATGCGGCTCACGGAGATCGTCGAGCAGGTTATGGTCGGCTATGCCGATCGGCCCGCCCTCAGGCAGCGGGCGGTGCGGATAGTGACGGACGAAACCACCGGCCGTACGTCGAGCACTCTGCTGCCGCACTTCGACACCCTCACCTACGGCGAATTGTGGGAGCGCGTCCGCGCGATTGCCGCCGCGTGGCACGGCGCCCCGGAGAATCCGCTGCACGCCGGCGATTTCGTGGCGATGCTCGGATTCACGAGCAGTGACTACGCCACGGTCGACCTGGCCTGTGTGCACTTGGGACTGGTCGCCGTTCCACTGCAGTCCAGTGCGTCTGTCGCACAGTTGACCGCGATCGTCGGGGAGACCGAGCCGAGCGTGGTCGCCGCGACACCAGAACTGCTCGACGCGGCCGTCGAATGCGTCTTGGCGGTTCCCGCGCCGCAGCGGCTGGTGGTCTTCGACTACGACGCGCGCGACGACGGCGGGCGTGCGGCGCTCGAGGCGGCGCGCGAACGACTCGCGGTCGCGGGCAGCCCGGTGGTCGTCGAATCGCTCGACGATGTGCTCGAACGCGGCCGTCGCCTGCCGCCCGCGCCGCTGTACGCCCCCGAGTCGGGGGAGGATCCGCTGGCGTTGCTGATCTACACCTCGGGCAGTACGGGCACGCCTAAGGGCGCGATGTACACCGAACGGCTGGTCACCGCCATGTGGCTGGACCGGCCGGATCTGGCCGCGATCAACCTCAACTACATGCCGATGAGCCATGTCGCCGGCCGCATGTCGCTCACCGGTGTGCTTGCGCGCGGCGGGACGGCGTACTTCGCGGCCACGAGCGACATGTCCACGCTCTTCGACGACATCGCGCTGGCCCGGCCTACCGAGCTGTTTTTCGTTCCGCGCGTGTGCGACATGGTGTTCCATCGCTATCAGAGCGAAGTGGACCGGCGCGGCGGGCCGGGCGTCGACAGCGCAGCGCTGGAAGGGGAGGTGAAAGCCGAACTGCGTCAAGACTTTCTCGGCGGACGCCTTATGACGGCCCTCTGTGGGAGCGCGCCGGTGGCAGCGGAGATGAAAGCCTTCATGGAGTCGGTGCTCTGCCTGGATCTGCACGACGGATACGGCTCCACCGAGGCAGGCGGGGGAATCCTGATCGACAACCAAGTGCGGCGACCGCCGGTGCTCGACTACCGGCTCGCGGACGTCCCCGAGCTGGGCTACTTCCGGACCGACAAACCGCATCCGCGCGGCGAGCTGCTGCTGAAGAGCACCACCATGATTCCCGGGTACTACAAGCGGCCTGAGATCACCGCCGAGGTCTTCGACGACGACGGTTTCTACAAGACCGGCGACATCGTCGCTGAACTCGAACCGGATCGGCTGGTCTACGTCGACCGCCGTAACAATGTGCTCAAATTGTCTCAGGGCGAATTCGTCGCCGTCTCGCATCTGGAAGCCGTCTACGCCACCAGCCCGCTGATCCGGCAGATCTTCGTGTACGGCAGCAGCGAACGCGCTTACCTGCTCGCGGTGATCGTGCCCACCGACGACGCGTTGGCAGACGGCGATCTCGGCAAACTCGAGGCGGCGTTGATCGAGTCGATGCAACGGCTCGCCAAGGACGCCGACCTGCACTCCTATGAGGTCCCCCGCGCCTTCCTGATCGAGACGCGGCCGTTCACCATCGGCGACGGACTGCTGACCGGCATCGGAAAGTTGCTGCGGCCCAAGCTGAAAGAACGCTACAGGCAGCGGTTGGAGCAGTTGTACGCGGAGCTGGCAGAGGGGCAGACCAACGAGTTACTCGACCTGCGCCGCGCCGCGGCCGATCTGCCGGTGCTGGAGACCGTGAGCCGTGCCGCGAGGGCACTGCTGGGTTGCGCGAGCACAGACGTGCGCCCCGACGCACATTTCACCGATCTCGGTGGCGATTCTCTTTCGGCGCTGTCCTTCTCGAACCTGCTGCACGAGATCTTCGGCGTCGAGGTACCGGTGTCGGTGGTGATCAGCCCGGCGAACGGTCTGCGTGAGGTTGCGGACTACGTTGCGGCAGGACGAGATTCGATCGAACCGCGCCCGACCTTCGCGTCGGTGCATGGCGATGGCTCGCGGGTTCGGGCGGACGAGCTCACGCTGGACAAGTTCCTCGACGCCCGCACTCTTGCGAACGCGGCGACATTGCCCACGCCCCGCGGGGCCCGCCAGGACCGTGCTGCTCACCGGCGCGAACGGCTACCTCGGTCGCTTTCTGTGCCTGGAATGGTTGGAGCGGCTGAACGTGATCGGGGGGACGCTGATCTGCCTCGTGCGCGGCGGCGACCAGGCCGCCGCGCGCAAACGCCTCGACGCCGCCTTCGACAGCGGCGACCAGGCGCTCGTCCAGCATTTCCAGGAGCTGGCCGCCACGAACCTCGAGGTGCTCGCCGGCGACATCGGCGAGCCGAACCTCGGCCTGGACGCGGCGACGTGGGACCGGCTCGCCGGCAGCGTGGATCTGATCGTGCACCCGGCCGCGCTGGTCAACCATGTGCTGCCATACCGACAGCTGTTCGGGCCGAATGTGGTCGGCACCGCCGAGTTGATCCGCCTGGCCGTCACCACCCGGCTGAAGCCGTTCACCTATTTGTCGACCGTCGCGGTGGCCGCGCAGATCGATCCGCCCGTCTTCGACGAAGACGGCGACATCCGTGCGATAAGCGCGACGCGCGCTGTCGACGAGAGCTACGCCAATGGCTACGGCAACAGCAAGTGGGCGGGGGAGGTGCTGCTGCGGGAGGCCAACGACCTGTGTGGTCTGCCGGTCGTGGTATTCCGTTCGGACATGATCCTGGCGCACAGCCGCTACGCCGGCCAGCTCAACGTGCCGGACATGTTTACTCGATTGCTGGTGAGCCTGATCGCAACGGGGATCGCGCCGTTCTCCTTCTACCGCACCGGCGCCGAGGGCAACCGGCCACGCGCCCACTACGACGGCCTGCCCGCCGATTTCACCGCCGAGGCGATCACCACCCTCGGTGCCGCGGCCACCGCAGGCTTCCAGACCTTCGACGTGCTCAACCCACACGACGACGGCCTCTCGCTCGACGAGTTCGTCGACTGGCTGATCGACTCCGGTCACCGGATCGAGCGGATCGCCGACTATGGCGAGTGGTTCGCCCGCTTCGAGATCGCGCTGCGGGCGTTACCGGAAAAGCAGCGCCAGGCGTCCCTGCTGCCGTTGCTGCACGCCTACCGGCGCGCGGCTCCCGCCGTTCGCGGCTCCGCCCTTCCCGCGAAGAAATTCCGATCCGCCGTCCAGGCCGCGAAAATCGGTACCGATCACGATATTCCGCACGTGTCGCGTGGGCTCATCGAGAAATACGCGACCGACCTGAAACTGCGGGGCCTGCTGTAAGCGTCGCGTGGCTCGACTCGGATGCTGCCCCTTCGCTGGGACGCGCTTCGAGTTCGCCGCTCACCAGCGGCTGCTGTCCGCTCAGGCAGTGGACGTTGGTAATCCGGCTGCCGGATCTCGGAGTTGACGGCGAAGTCGCGTGCGGGTTCGGCGGGCTGGTTGTGCCAGCGGATGTGCGCGGCGACGGCGTCGTCCTGCTCGCCGTAGCTGCGGTGGTAGGTTGTCCGCAACCGCTTCGGCTTGCGCCGCGGCCGCCGGTCACGACCGGCGCGTGGCAACCAGGTCGAGTGGTCCGAACTCGTCCACACGGATCACGCGCCCGTCTGCGGCTGGGTTGTCGTAGACATCGAGCACCCCGCCCGTCGACCTCGTCTTCGAAATCTGCGGCTAGGAGCCGCTCTCGATCAGTTCGCGCAGGAAGCAGAGAGGGCAATGGGGTCGAAAGGAGCTGTCGTCTCGGCCTGGGCGGTGTCCGTGGGTTCCAGCGGTACTCCGTCCGGGGCCGCCGCCGCGATCGCCGGCTGCAGACCGATTGCAAGCGAGATCGCCCCGGCGGCAATGACATTCAGCATGCCACGGTCCATGAGGTCCTCCAGGTTGATGAGAGAAGTCGCCACGGTATCAGGGTTCGCCCCAGAGCAAAGCCCTGATCTGACACAGAATCTGCCGCGACAAGGTGGTCGCGGCAACGCCAGTTATTCCTACCGAATCGGGCCGCGGCGTCTGACGCTGTAAATCCGGGCGAGTGCTTGGTCTGGTCCGGGTAAGCGTTCTTCGGCATGCGTCAGAAACTCATCCGCAACGATAGTTCCAACACCATTCCCGATGGGCTGCCAGGTGTTAGCCTCGATCAGCTCGGCGCGAGGGAATGCCGTAGACCGATTCAGAAGGGAGATAACCGATCACGGGTCCAGTTGCACCCCCATCGAGGCACGCGCCGATCGACCTGAAAATCGTCACCCGTACAAAAGCTGGGCATGTGACCGAGCCGCGTGCCGCGCGTACCGACCATGTCGTCGAATGCCTATTCCTTTTGGAGTCCCGTCTTTTGACCACGCCACATTTCCAGCCACCCACGTCGACGTCCGATCCTGGCTGCCCCATCCAGCACGGTTCGCCGATCGACACCGACGGCCACAGGGTCGCACTGTATTCGGAGGCATTCGCGGCGGATCCGCACCACGCCTACCGTGAGATGCGTCGCAGGTATGGTCCACTCGTTCCGGTGGAGCTGGCGCCGGACGTGCCCGCCACTTTGGTGATCGGCTACTACACGGCCCTGCGCATCCTCCACGACCCCGAGCACTTTCCAGCCGATCCGCGCACCTGGCAGAAGAACATTCCCGGCGAGTGCCCGATCCTGCCGATGCTGGAGTGGCGGCCCAATGCCTTGCGCAGCGCGGGCCTGGAGCACCTGCGCTACCGGCAGGCCACCGTTGCGGCCATCTCCGAGGTCGATCTGCACGCCATGCACGCCACTATCGAGCAGATCGCCATTTCGGTGATCAATGCATTCTGCCAGGACGGCGCGGCGGAGCTGATCAGCCAGTACGCGTTTCCGCTCACCTTCGCGGTGCTCAACGCCATACTCGGCTGCCCACCGGATATCGGGCAGCACGTCGCGACCGGCATGGCCGCCATCTTCGAGGGCGTCAACGCAGCCAAGGGCAACGCGATGATCACCGACGCGCTGTTCAACCTGGTGCAGACGAAGCGGAAGGAACCGGGCGACGACATCACCTCGCGGCTGTTGCAGCACCCCGCTGCCCTCGACGACGTGGAGATGATCCACCAGCTGGTCACGATGTACGGCGCGGGAATCGAGCCGACGCAGAACTTGATCGTCAACACCCTGCGGTTGATGCTCACCGACCACCGGTTCGCGGGCGGCATCCTCGGCGGCAGCCTGTCGACACGCGACGCCCTCGACAAGGTGCTGTTCAGCGATCCGCCGGGGGCCAACTACTGCGTCAGCTACCCGAAGCAGCCCATTCTCATCGACAGTGTCTGGCTGCCCGCGCACCAGCCGGTCGTGATCAGCATGACCGGCTGCAACAACGACCCCGCTATCAATACGGGTGAATACACCGACAACCGAGCTCATCTCGCATGGAGTCTCGGACCGCACGCCTGTCCGGCCGGGTCGGCGGCGTACCTGATCGCCCAGGACGCCATCGATCAGTTGCTCGATGCCCTGCCCGAGATGCGGCTCGCCGTCGCGGCGCAGGACCTGGTCTGGCGACCCGGTCCCTTCCACCGCGCGCTGGTTTCCTTGCCCGTCGTCTTCCCGAAATCACCTCCGCTGACTGTCTTTTAGAGAGACAGCCGATCCCGCGGCTGGATGGCCCGCGCGATCGCTTGCCACCGAGACGGTGCGTGCGCGGCGGCGGTCGAACCGGGCTCGACGAGGTCGGCCACTGCGGGTCGTAGTGCCTCGATGACCTCGGTGCGGCCGATCTCGTCCATACGAATTCCATCCCTGGGTGCGCGAGAGGCGGGAAACTGGTCGTCGACGTTCGGGTGATCTTCAGCGCCGGTGGACGGGTAGGTGGGTGGACGGCTGGAGGAGACCACGATCTGCTTGTCGGGGCGTGCCGGTACGCACTGTGTCACCGGCCCGCAAACGACGGCAATTCTCGAAGCTGACTCCAGCCGCCACGGTGGGCGTCGATACAGGGTCATTGGATCAGAGGGTCGGGTTTTCCTCGTAGCTGTAGGTCCAGGAGCTCTGGCCGCACGGGGTGGTGACGTCGATGGTGATTCCTGGGTTTGCTGGGTGGGGCGGGGCGATGGTGCTGATCGTGGTGTCGGAGATGACAGAGAAGCTTGCCGGGATGCCGTCGAAGGTCACGGTGTCGGTGTGGGTGAGTCCGTTGCCAGTGATGGTCACGAGGCTGCCGCCGGTGGTCGGTCCGGCGCTCGGGGTGACGTTGTTGATGTTGGGGCTGGGGAGGTAGGTGTAGGTGAGATCGTCGGCGCTGCCGCCCGGTGTCGTCACGATGACCGGGAAGGTGCCGGGGCTTTGTCCGAATATGGTGCCGACGATGAGCTGGGTGGGCGTGGCGGACTGGATGGTGACGGGGCTGGGGCCGATGGACACGGCAATCGCGCCGGACAGGTTGAAGCCGGTGATGACCGCGGTGCCGCCGTCGGGGGAGCCTTCGGCGGGGCTGATGCTGTTGATCTGCGGTGGTGGGAAGTAGATGAAGTATCCCAGGGATCCGGTGCCGCCCGGGGTGGTGACCGTCACGGGGACCGCTCCGGCCCCGGCAGGGGTGGCGACGGTGATCGAGGTCGGAGTGTTGGTGAGGATGGTGGCTTCGGTGGTGCCGAAGTGCACGGCGCTGGCGTTGGCGAGGTTGTGGCCGTTGATGGTCACGAGGGTGCCACCTGCGGTGCTCCCTTCCCGTGGGACCAGGGTCAGAGGGATGACGCTGAGTGTGTTGTCGTCGGTGTTGGTCACGTAGAGGAGGGAGTCGTCCGAGGTGACGGCGACACCGCTCGGGCCTTGCCCGACCCGCAGGTTTCCGGACAGCGTGTTGGTGGCGGTGTCGATCACGCTGGCGGTATTGGAGCCGTAGTTCGCCACGTAGACGTGGGCGCCGTTCTGGCTGATGGTCATGAAACGCGGCACGACGCCGACCGGGATGGTAGCGGTGATGGTGTTGGTGGCGGTGTCGATCACGCTGAGAGTGCTGGCGAAGTTGTTGCTGACGTAGGCGCGCGTGCCGTCCGGGGTGATCGCCACGACCGAGGGCCCGCCGCCCCCAGGGATGGTAGCGGTGATGGTGTTGGTGGCGGTGTCGATCACGCTGAGGGTGTCGCCGAGGATGTTGCCGACGTAGGCGCGGGACCCGTCCGGGGTGACCGCCACACCGGTCGGCAGCACTCCCACCGCGATGGTAGCGGTGATGGTGTTGGTCGCGGTGTCGATCACGCTGACCGTGTCGCTGCCCTGGTTCGCCACGTAGACGTGGCCGCCGTCCGGAGTGATTGATACGCCAGTAGGCGCCGTCCCCACCGGGACGCTCGCGGTGATGGTGTTGGTCGCGGTGTCGATCACGCTGAGCAAGCCATCCTCGGCCACGCTCACATAGAGGCGGCCCCCGTCGGGTGCGAAAGCAAACAGCCTCGGCCCCGCCCCTGTGGGAATGGTCGCGACGACACCGTCGGTCGCGGTGTCGAGCACAGTGACGGTGTTCGACGTACTGCCGGCCACGTAGGCGCGTGTCCCGTCGGGAGACAGCACCACCCCCAGAGGGCTGCCACCCATCGGTAAGACGGTGTCGGCGGCCGAAAGCGCGACGGGCGCAAGGTCCCCGGCCTCGGGGCCGAGCAGGGACAACGATCGCGTGTTGGTGGACATGAGACTCCCCCCTTTGTAGTGGGTTTTTCAGGATGGCGAACGGCCATCAGGTTGAGAGATTGCAGAAACGCACCGGCTCGGCCATGCCTGAACGAAGATCCCGGCTGATCGCCGCGTACAACTCTTTCGACATCTTCGACATGAGCGCCCCCTCGGCAGCATCACCATCGTTACACTACAAACTGACCGAAACACTGGAATTCGTGCACATCGACTTCGCGACACGCCGGGACGCACTGAGATTCGGATGTAAACCACGCTGGAAATGGTGCGTAAACCAGGATCTCTCGGAGCCTCCGCTCGTGGTTCCGCTTGCCTTGTTTCAGCGAAGTCGACTTATTGCCAAGAGAATTGAGCGAGTGCTTGGTTTCTCGCCACCGTAGACGGTCCGACTCGCAGTGCGATCGCACTGCGTGGTCGAGCGATCTGCGTATTCCCGTGGCGTCAGCTCTGCGTCCGACTGCCAAATGTCGGATCCACCGAAATGCTTGCCCCCCAAATCTTCCGGCAGAGCTCGTAGGAGCGGGCCACACTATAGCGGTGGCCCGCGTCCAAGCGATACGCGAGGGTAAAATGGCGCACTCGCGTTCGTCACATGATCTGAGGCGGATCGCGTCGCTTCGGCTGTAGGTGTGGGGCCGATCAGCCGTCGGCGGCGGTTCCGGCGTCCGTGGCACCGGGAAGGAGCGGACGAACGGCAATGGCCTCAGGACCGCGCTTGCGCACGGTTGCGGTGAAGATGACTGGTTGGCCGGCGGTGAGGGATTTGTAGCCGGTGGTCTCGATGCTGGTGTACTCGACGAAGACCGGCGTGGGGTCGTCGTCGGGCTGCAGAAATCCGAAACCTTTCTCGACGTTGAACCAGGCCACGGTGCCGCGGCGCCAGGACTCCGCAGACGTGCTTGGACGCTGCTGCCGACCGATCACGTGGATTGGGTGGCGGCGGGCACGCGACTGTGCCGAGGTCGATCGACGTGCATGACGCGCCGCCACCAAGCGTCGAGGGGGCTGGGGTCGGGCCAGACGATCGGGGTCTCGGGCGTGCCGACGGCTTCGGTTGCGTTCGGTCTCGGCGGGGTGCGACGGGATTCGGTGGGTGCCATGATCGAGGTTACTCCATCAGGTGATCTGTGTGCCAGGGGATAATCCCCGATGCGGCAACATCTTTCGTGTTTCCGGCAGGCATCTGGTTCGTTGCTGCCGCAGGCGAGCCATTCCGGAACGGCGTACCGGATGGCGTGATTCGGCGGCTGTCGAGCGAATTGTTACGAATGGCGGCGCGGCAGGCGCACGACCTGGACGAAGAACTCGTCGATCTGTTTGATCGCGGCGACGAACTGGTCGAGGTCGACCGGCTTGGTGACATACGCGTTCGCATGCAGCCGGTAGCTGCGCAGGATGTCCTCTTCGGCCGCCGATGTGGTCAGCACGACCACTGGAATGTGCGCGAGGCCGGGGTCGGCCTTGATCTTCTCCAAGACCTGCCGCCCGTCGTACTTGGGCAGGTTGAGATCGAGCAGTATCAGATCCGGTCGTACCGCCTCGGCGTGTGCGCCCTGGCGGTAGAGGAAATCGAGAGCTTCCTCTCCGTCGCGAACGACGTGCAGCGTGTTGCCGATCTTGTTGTCTTCGAAGGCTTCCCGGGTCATCAACTCGTCGCCGGGGTCGTCCTCGACGAGCAGGATGTCGATGGGCTGGCCGTGGACGGTCATGCGGATGCTCCTTCAGAACGAAAGGATCGGTGGTGCGGGTGTGCCTGTCGGGTTCGAGGCGCGCGGGTTTCTGCCCTGGCAACTCCACGTCGACGGCCACTCGGGCAGGTTGTCCGATCGGTCACGCCGCATGAACACCGACGGTCGGGGATGTGCTCGGGATGAAGGGCTGACTGCGTTGATGCCGTCGTCGGCAAGCACCGACAACGGGGCCTCCGATCACCGATTGACGCCGGCGGACGCCGACTGTCTCAGCGGCCGGTTGCTGGACCGAAGAGGTAGCAGCGATCGTATCCGATCTTCGGTCGGGTCGAGACATGACGCCGACCAGTGGGAATCGGCGTCCGAACGGCGTCTTGCGTGGGAGTCAGACCGTAGGGGTGCAGGATGTCTGCTCGGCGCGGTCGAGCGCGCCCTCGCGGCGCGGCGATCGCAGTTCCGCCAAGCTGCGGGCGACGACCGTGACATGTGCCGCTATGACCGCCAGGGAAGCAGAGCCGACCGCAGCGAGAAGCACAACCACGACAGATACCGGTCCTTTCGGGCGCGAGCGGGCCGGGATGCCCGCTTCATCGGATGCGGAGCGCGGGCCCGCCGATTCTGGCAGCGCGCGCTCCGTGTCCAACGTGCCCCGACTCTTCCGGACCAAACACACCGAGTTCGCACCGGTGACGCTGCCGCCGATCACGAGAACGTCGATCCCGCATCGTCACCGGGCCGACCACGAATTCGTGGTGCGGCGGTGGCGCGATACGGGTGAGGCGATCAGGCGAGGGCGACCTCGGCCGTCGCGCGGCCGAAGATCTTGCGCCCGTCGTGCTCGGCCGTGACCGCCACCGTCGCGGTCCGCGCGTCCGGATTCAGGTCCTTCACCCTGCCGCGGAACTCGATCCGCCCGCCGGTCTCGGTGACATGGACCGGGCTGGTCAGACGCACGTTGTAGGCCCGCACCGCGCCGGGGTCGCCGAGCCACGAGGTGAAGAAGTCCACACTGAGCCCGATCGTCAACATGCCCTGGGCGACAACGGTATCGAGTCCCATCTGCGTGGCGATCTCGGCGCTCCAGTGGATCGGGTTCGCATCGCCTGCGACGCCGGCGTAGTTGACCAGGTCACCACGGCTGAGCGCGAGCGTGCGCGGGGGCAACTCGTCGCCGATGGCTACCGCGTCGAATGACAGTGCGTGCGCGGGTGCCGTAGCCGCGGGCACGCGCCGCACCGGCTCGGAGGTCTGCGTACCGACGTACCGCGGCGGCAGCGTCCGGTGTGACTTCCGTGTGTCCGGGTGTGCGCCGTGCATCACGATCGCATCGACCGAGCGGGGTATGGCGCCGTTGGCGCGGCCGAACAGGCTGGTCCGGGAAGTGAGGACAGGCCGATCGTTCTGGTCGACTATGGTCTGGCGCAGCCCGATGAGGTCGCCGCCGAACGCGGGGCGGAACGAGTCGAGGCACATCTCGAAGCCGACCCGGTCACCGGCCAGCAGCGGGCGGTGGAACTCGATCATCAGATCGGTCTGGATCATGTTGCCCAGTTCGTGACCGGGCAGGATTATGTCGAACACCTCGGCGTAGGCAAGGTACCCGGGAACGGAGCCGAAGGTCGGTGGCGCCAGGAGACGGTCGTAGCCGAAGCCGGCCGCTGCGTCCTCTGACCAATGCGCGGGGTGGTAGTTACGCACCGCACTCGCGTACTCGCGAATCTTCTCGCGCCCGACCTCGTAGTAATCGCAGGTGCGGTACCGACGCCCGATTATCGAAGACGTAAGCGCTGCGGGATCGATCACTTCGGTCTCACCGGACGTTGAACGGTTGCTGGACATCGCGGGGAATCTACCCAATGAACCGCGAATTTCCGGTCAGCCCGCATCACACGCCGTTTCGCGGATCGACACCGAGAACGGAATGCGCCTGTGATCGAGCACGGCTCAGAAGCGGTACGCAGATGCTGTCCCGTTACCTCGTATGCCTTTCGACTGGAGGCACCTGTCTCTGCATACGCGAAAATATGGTCGTTGATGCCCTTGCTTCTGAAAATTTTGCCGTCGAATGTCTGGCTTAGCGGTAGATTTGTGACGGGCACCGGGAAAGTTGATCGACAGAAGGGTATCGGCATTCAGTGACCGTGGACGTACCTCGACAGGCGGCAGGCCGGCTCTGGGGGAGCTGGGCCGGAAGATGTCGGTGTGCGGGCCGCGCGGTCGGAGGTGCGCGATGCGCCTCGCTTCGATTCCGGCACATCTTCGTCCGCGGAGCCCCTTGTGACCACTCGCGATGCGTTCCCGACCTCGTCGAGCTCGCGTGCAGGGCGACGCCGGTCCCCGGTGTCGTACGTCCTGACGGTTTGTCGTGGGGCTCCCGCCCGCGGCTCGTAGGAGAGGAGAGAGATGTCTGTTCCGAACTACACCACCGATGACGCCGGTATCCCGGTCCCCAGCGACGAGCACTCGTTGACGGTGGGGCCCGACGGCCCGATCCTGCTCAACGACGCCTATCTGATCGAGAAGATGGCTGCGTTCAACCGGGAACGGGTGCCAGAACGTCAGCCGCACGCCAAGGGTGGCGGAGCTTTCGGCACGTTCGAGGTCACCAATGACGTGCGCGCCTACACCAAGGCCGACCTGTTCCAGCCGGGCAAGAGGACGGAGATGCTGGCCCGCTTCTCCACGGTCGCCGGGGAGCGTGGAAGTCCCGACACCTGGCGCGACCCGCGCGGGTTCGCGCTGAAGTTCTACACCGAGCAGGGCAACTTCGACATGGTCGGCAACAATACGCCGATCTTCTTCGTCCGCGACCCGATGAAGTTCCAGGACTTCATCCGCTCCCAGAAGCGTCGTGCGGACAACAATCTGCGCGACCACGACATGCAGTGGGACTTCTGGACGCTGTCACCGGAATCCGCCCACCAGGTGACCTGGTTGATGGGTGACCGCGGCATTCCCCGCACCTGGCGACACATGAACGGCTACTCCAGTCATACCTACATGTGGGTCAACGCCTCTGGGAAGCGGTTCTGGGTCAAGTACCACTTCAAGACCGATCAGGGCGTCGAGTTCTTCACCCAGGACGAAGGTGACCGGATGGCGGCGATGGACACCGACTGCCACATGCGTGACCTCTGGGAGACGATCGAGGGCGGCAACTATCCGAGTTGGACGCTGAAGATGCAGATCATGCCGTTCGACGAGGCTAAGACGTACCGATTCAACCCGTTCGACCTCACCAAGGTGTGGCCGCACGGCGACTATCCGCTGGTCGAAGTCGGCAGGATGACGTTGAACCGCAACCCGGCGGACTATCACACCGAGATCGAGCAGGCGGCGTTCGAGCCGAGCAGCTCGGTGCCCGGCACCGGCCCGAGCCCGGACAAGATGCTGCTGGGCCGCTGGTTCTCCTACCCCGACGCCCATCGATACCGAATCGGCGCCAATTACAAAGAACTGCCGGTCAATTCGGCGCACGCGACTACCGTGCGGTCGTACACCAAGGATGGCGCGATGCGCCACCACAACCCGGGCGACCCGGTGTACGTGCCGAACTCGAAGGGTGGCCCGCACGCCGATTCCGCGGTCTCCGGCCCGTCGGCGGGCTGGTACACCGATGGGGAGATGGTGCGTGCGGCCTACACCGTGCGCAAGGACGATGACGACTGGGGTCAGCCGGGCACCATGGTCCGCGAGGTCCTCGACGAGGCGGCGCGCAGGCGGCTGGTCGACAATATCGTCGGGCACCTGCTCGGCGGAGTCAGTGCATCGGTGCTGACCAGGGCTTTCGATTACTGGCGCAACGTCGACAAGAATCTGGGCGACCGTGTCGAAGCGGGCGTGCGCGCCAAACAGGACAACCGTGACCCCAAGGTCGCGGTGCAGGCCGACCTGGCTCGCCCGTCGGCTCGAGCCAAAGCCTGACCTGTCGAAAGAGCGGCCGGTTGCGATGCCGGCCGCTTCTCCATGCCCGCCTACCGCATCATCAAGCCCGGCCTGCCGGTCTGCCGTGGCCGCGTTTTCCTTTCTGAATATGCGCGTGACCATGGAGATATTCTTAGTTATCGTGTTGTTATCAAATATGGGGTGTGTCGGGCTTTGCATAATAGAGATTGTGCTGAAATATGACTCCTCGGATCTGCTGGATTGACAACACCGTGGTGTTTCGAATTCATTCGAGGCTTGGTGAAGTCCTGCGATACCGGATGCGTCTCACCGGGCCTGCCGACGTAGATCGGAGGACCGCATCATGGCGTTCAGCGCCGATGTTCGACCTGATCAACGCTCGAAACGCAGTTCATGCCGCACACTCGCCCTCGCCACGGGGGCGGTCGCCCTTGCTGCCGTCGGAGTGATCGAAGCTGCCGCACCGGCAGTCGCCCAGCCGCTATTGGGTACGGGCAGCTCGGAGAGCGCCGAGGAAATTCCCTTACCCGGTTTTCTGGTTTTTCCGGGTCTTCCAGGATTCACGCCACCCCCGGCCCCGGAGCCGGAGAAGTCCCTGGGTGAGCGCGCCGTCGACGCCGCGCTGACCAAACTGGGCGCGCCCTACGTGGGCGGCGCGGCGGGACCCTCTGCCTTCGATTGCTCCGGACTGGTGCAGTGGTCCTACCGGCAGGCCGGCCAGGAACTGCCGCGCACCAGCTATGAGCAGCTCGCTGCGGGCAGCCCTACATCGCAGGACGATCTGCGACCGGGCGATGTCGTGTCCTTCTACGGCGGCAGCCACTCCGCCCTCTATGCGGGAGATGGCAACGTCATCCACGCCGCGACCTATGGGACGGGTGTGAAATTGGCGCCGATCTCATCGATGCCGTATGCCGGAGCACGCCGGTTCTGACCAGGCGGCGGGCGGTGCGCCCGCGGTTGCTGAGCGTGACCACCCACGCGTGGTCCGGTGCGGGAAGCCAGCCGACGCAGGCGAACTCGATGCGACGATTCACCGACGCGAGATCGAATTCCGGACCGCGGAAATCCGTGGGTAGCTCGGTGGTGTATGTATGCTGTGCGGTAACTGTTACGACGTGATGGTCGGCAGTTGCACTGGTGGTGAGCGTGATTGGTTGGTGCGAAGAGATTGCCACCGCGGCGCAGCGCGCGGCGCTGTGCACTGGTCAGACACTTGCGACGTTTTCTGGGCTCGTTGGACGCAAGACGCGAGAATCGTGAAAGAAGGGTAAGACAATGGTCAAAGCAGCACTTGGCTCGGCCCTGGCCGCCGCGGCGCTCCTCGTGATGGGGGCCGGTCAAGCATCAGCCGTACCGGTTGTGACTCCCGGGTCGCTCGGGGCGCCTGTCGACGGAACGCTCAGCGATACCGCCGGCCTGGCGGGCTACAACTGTTTGGTCCTCGGTCCGGGCTGGGGCTTCGGCATGAATGCTCCGGGAGGAACCGGAATAGTGAGCGGGACGTTCTTCGCCCCTGGGCCGGTCTCCGCTTACTGCATGGGCCCCATGGGTTACGTTACCGGCGGGGGGTTTACCTCATAACCACTCAACGCCCGCACGCCCGGCCCGTGGGCTGCGCTCGCGCGGCCGCGACCACCGTCGATAACTCTTCGCTCCTGGTGTGCCGCCGCCAGCGATCGCACGGCGCAACAAAGGCTCATAGCCTGCCCACAGGCGGCGTCGAAACTTCCTTGGGCATCGAACGATTCAATAGCGTTGCCGGCGCCTCCATTCCTGGCGCCTAGCAGGAAACGGAAGAGCTCGAGTGGAGAGCCCCGGCGACCCCGTCGGGATTGCCGGGGCTCCGAGGTG
This sequence comes from Nocardia sp. NBC_01730, assembly GCF_035920445.1. Taxonomy (NCBI): domain Bacteria; kingdom Bacillati; phylum Actinomycetota; class Actinomycetes; order Mycobacteriales; family Nocardiaceae; genus Nocardia; species Nocardia sp. NBC_01730. The sequence continues at coordinate 489,419 of NZ_CP109162.1, forward strand.
GTGAACAGCCGGGGTCGAGGAGCATTGCCTCAGCTGTGGATACCTCATCCCGGCGCATCGCCGAGGTGGCCGCTCGGGGTTCACCGTCATATCAGCCGCGGTCCTCCTCGGCTCACTGTGAACCCTGCAGTCACCGACTCGAGCTCTCGTGACGGGGTGCTTCGGTGCCCAGGGCGATGAGCCGGTCGGATTCCATAGGCGGAGTCGCCGATCAGGCAGAGCTGCAATCTTGTTCAGTTCGGCGAGCGATAGCGATGCGGCGTCGGCCTTTTCGGTGACCAGGTGTGGCCTCATCGAGTTCGGGAGCGATCAACATGCGCCGCACGGGGTGGCTGGGTGCCTGCCGGGGCGAAGACCCTCGAGCGCTGCGTCGGCGTGGCCTTCGGGCGCGATGGTCGGTCATTCCGCTCCACTTGTCGGCAGTATCGCGAATCGAATACTTGCGCAACTGATTGACGAACCAGGTGTGGCGGGTTTCTAATGGTTGTGGCGCAATTCATGCGTCGATGAGCAACCACACGAAGGGGGGTGCGCGGCAGATGCCGGCTGACAGTATCGACGCCTCCAGCCGGGCCGCCCTCGCGAATCGGGTTGTGCTAGTGCTCCGCTGATCTGCGCGCTGATTCGTTCCCAGAAGTAGGCGGCTGCGCCTGCCTCGTGGTGCTGTCTCTCACGAGGCGACCGTAGGTATCGGAGACCGCCACTTCGCCCTGCGGGCAGCCGCGCCTCGTCGGCTGAGATGAAAGCAGCTCGGACGCGGACCTTCTCATCGTCGGCTATGTCCGCGAATATCTCGGAGGGGTGAAGTACGCATGGCTGAGCTCATCGACTTTTCAGCCGGGCTCATCGACCCGTCGGCGATCAAGGGCATCGGATACGCCGGTGTGGTCGGCTATTTCAGCGATTTCCGGCCCGACGTAAGTTTCGGTGCCGAGCCGCGGGCGATGAAGTGGACGACGCCGGCTGGGAGGCAGTCGCTTTGGGGGATCCGGTCATCGAATACACCGATCTCCCCGACGGTCTGGTGCCGAATTTCCAAGCTGGTGCGGTCGACCGGCTCGACTGTCAGGATCCCAACTGGGTGCGCGGCGCGATCAGAGACCACTGGAACGAGAACGGGCCGCCGACCGGTGTGTTACGAAATCTCTTGGGATACCGGCGCATACCAACAATTCGAAAAGGTCGCGTCTATTGAACGTCACGTCCGACATTGGCGATGGTCTCCGTCGACGGCGCCGGTACGCCCCTGCGCGATCCGCAGGGCCGACGAGGGGATAACGATGGACGAGCTGCTCGCTATCCTGGAAGTCGGCCGGTGCGCACCCCGGCCTACCCGCTGCTGGTGGTACTGGTGGTCTGCCTCGTCGCCAAGGGCGTGGTCTCGGACGACCTGTCGTGGTACATCCTCGCTGCCGTCGCAGCCCTGCTGGGGCTCCCGGCTGTCGAGGCGGCACGTGGCAAGGTGACGCCGGTCGCGAAGGGACAGTGATCATGCAACGCTTGGGAGTGGTGCACTATGACCCCTTCGAGGTGGTGTTATGCGTAGTGTTCGGGGCGTCTGCGGTCCTTCAGTTCTTCGACGGGGCAGCGCCGGGGTCGACCGCCGCGACACTGCCCCCGGGGTTCCGATTGGTATGGCTGGTGTTGATGACGGCCGGTTGCGCCTTCACGCTCGGTGGGGTCCTCTCACGCTGGGTGTGGGGCTATCTCGTCGAGCAGATCGGCTTGATGGCCACAGGCTGGTCGCTGGTCGCATACGGTGCGCAGGTGCTGCTGCTGCAGATCCAGCGCCACTCTCTGTCGCCCGCTACGGTGCTCGGCGGCCCATTGGTCATCGGACTCGGCGTCGCATTTCTCTGGAAGCGTCAGCAGGTATGGAATGACGTCAAGCATTTACGCGCGTCGATGCAAGAGGAGGCAGCATGGACGGCATCTCGCAGTCGCCGATCTTCGCGGCGTTCGTATTGATCGCCAGCTCCTCGGTCGTCTCTTCCATCGCGACGGCGTGGTTCAGCCGCAAGAATCTCGACGCCAGTATGACGAAGACAAAGGCTGACGCTGCAAAGACGCTGAGCGACACCGCAATCGCGCAGACCCAGCTGATGGCTGAACAACTCGGCGAACTGCGTCAGGCGTTACGCATGCACCGCGAATGGGACAAGAAGATGGTAATCATCGCCCGGCGGGCTGGGCTCGACATCGACGATCCTCCCGAGCTGTGGCTTTAACCCATGGAGGCGACATTCCATCCGGACCCTCGGCGTCTCGACGCTTGGATCAGTGCCGTGGTCGGGGGACGGCCGTTGCCACGGCCGCGTCGGGTGCTGGCCGACGAAGGACCTCACCGGCCGCGATCGACCGGGGTCGCGGCAGTCGCGCCGCAGTGTGATCCGTCTCCCAGAACTGATGCGCGAGTTCCTGCTGTGTTTTCAGCTGCTTCGCGAACGCGCGCAGCTTGCTGAGGTTCACACCGTGATCGTCTCCGTGTTTTGCGTTCACTTCGCGTGTCTTCGGGTCCTCGAGCGCGGCCAGCTCGGCCATCACCTCGGCCACCGTCGTCTCGGCCACCCCGGTCTCCTGTCCATCACGTGCGAGATTCAGCCTACGAGAAAGCACGGTGAACCAGGTGATCAGCAAGCGCATGGTCAAGACCGCTAGCGGCATTGTCGGGCGTTGCGGCCACTCATAGTTCGTTAGGCAGAGCCGCGACCGCCGCCGCCAATCGAGTTGCAGTCCTATCGGTAGCCCCGTTCGAGCAAATACTTGGCTCCCGCCTCGAAGTCCTCGGGGCTGTGCAGTTCGAAGCCGAAGGTGTCGGCGAGCCGGTTGGTCGTGTCGAACGCGGCGCAGACCGCCAGCCCGTCCTCGACCTGCTGGGTTCGCTGCGGGGTGATGGGTTTCGGGGATTGTCTGACAGCCGTGATGTATTCCAGACGTTACCGCTCGTCTGTGTTGAGCCACTCGGCGAGGCATCGGGTCAGGAAGGGCATGATCACCCACACCATGGCCGCCACCGCGACCGGTATGATGCAGGCCAGCCGCAGGGGTGTCGGGAGAGGTTCGAGCAGTGGGGCAGTGATCGTCACCAAGACGGTGAGCATCGGGTAGAGACCGGCCATAGTCAGCAGCCAGAACTTCCATTTCGGCGGATGGGTGTCGGCGTTCTTTGCGCCGGCAGCAGCAGCGTCAACGCGCGCCTGCAGCTCGCCCTGTGCTGTCGACGCCCCGCTCGTTGTGATTTCCTTCGTATCAGACACTTCCGCGCTCCTTACCTCGGCTCTTGCGGTAACCCGCTGTCATGGAGGAGACGAAGCAGATCGCGCGTCTGTGACATCCGAAGTCCTAGCACGGATTCGGGCGCAGCGAGCTGTGCTGCCGCACGGCCCAGGACCAGCCGATCGCACCTGGGTCGCCAGCCGCCTCCCAGATTCAATTCATGACCCCAACCGCGTGGTCACCGAGGCCACGGTCCGCTGGGCCGATTCGACCGCGGGTCGCCGCGGAACCGGCGTTTCTCCGGTGACCGGCTGTCGATGTCACACTCGGTGTGCCTGCGCCGTCGAGTTATCGACACATGGAAGGGCGGCGCGAATCGCCGCTCAGGAGCCTTCAGGGAGTTCTCGATGACCAGTTCCGCGCGGCACGCCGCCCCTGTTCTCGTTCGTTCCGAGACCGCCGCAACGGTCCAGGACGGCGCGCTCAGCCTCATCACGCTGCTCGCCGACGCCGGTGACACCGGCGGTGCGCTCACCGCCAACAAGGCGACGCTGGCGAAGGGCTCGCCCGGGGCGCCTGCGCACTTTCACACCAAGACCACCGAGATGTTCCTGGTACTCGAGGGTTCTATGCGGTTCCTGCTCGGCGACGATGTCGTCCGCCTCGACCGGGGCGACTTCCTGACCGTGCCGCCCGCTGTGCCGCATGCGTTCGCCCCGGCACCCGACACGGAAGCCGAACTGCTCGTCGTTTTCACTCCCGGCCTGCACCGCTTCGACTACTACCGGCTACTGGAGCGCGTGTACCGCGGTGAGGCGACCATCCAGGAGATCCGCGACAGTTCCGAGTTGTATGACAACCACTACTTCGACAGCCCTGCGTGGCGCGAGGAACTCGCGCGTGGCTGAGACTCGCCCACACATCCTAGGCACTCTCCGTACACGGCACGACCACTGAAAGCCCGTGCAATGGTCCCTCTCACGAAAGTTCGTTGCCGAGACACCTTCGGCCGTAGACTTTTTCCGCAGGTCTGTTAACCAGCGGGCTGCCCGGGACAATGAAGGAGGGCTGGTGGCGGTTCATCGACTTCCAGCCTGAACCGCCGTGCGAACTCGAGCGACCCTGCCGGCCGGAGCGGGTCGTCGTGATGCACGGCGATGAGAACCGGGCTGAACCGCCGAGTCAGCGCCGGCCCCGTGTGCGGAAACCGGCGTCCCGATACCGGCCCGCGGACCCACCGGCGAGCGAGCGCCAGCGGCTCGATACCGATCCCGCCCGCGCCGATCACGGCGACGCGCTCGCCGACGGGTTTCTCGTTCCGGATCAGTTCCGGGTAGGACAGCACCATCGGATGGTCGATTCCCGGGATGTCGGGAATGCGGGGGCGCACCCCGGTGGCCAGCACGACTTCGCCCCAGTTGCCCGCGGCGAGCTGCTCGGCGGTGACGAGAGTGTTCACATGCACTGTGACACCGGTGAGTTCGAGCTTTCGATGGAAGTACCGGATCGACTCGGCGAACTCCTCTTTGCCGGGGATGCGGCGGGCCAGGTCGAACTGGCCGCCGATCGTGTCGTCGGCTTCGAAGAGCTCGACGTGGTGGCCGCGCTCGGCCAGTCCGATTGCGGCCGACAGGCCGGCCGGGCCTGCGCCCACGACAGCGACGCGTTTGGCGTGCCGGGTGGGCAGTAGCTGCAGCAGCGTTTCGTGGCAGGCCCGCGGATTCACCAGGCAGGATACGGTTTGGTCGAGGAAAGAATGGTTGAGACAGGCCTGGTTGCAGGCAATGCAGGTGTTGATCTCGTCGACCCGGGATTCGGCGGCCTTGTTCACCCACTCCGGGTCGGCCAGCAACGGCCGGGCCAGCGAGACGAGGTCCGCGTCGCCGCGGGCCAGGATCTCCTCGGCGACCTCGGGCATGTTGATTCGATACGACGCACACACCGGGATGCGCACGTGTGCCTTGAGTTTCGCGGTGTATCCGACGAACGCGGCCCGCGGCACCGAGGTCGCGCTGATCGGCACCCGCGCCTCGTGCCAGCCGATCAAGGTGTTGATGACGTCCACTCCGGCGGCTTCCAAATCCTTCGCCAGCTCGACGATTTCCTCGAAGGTCTGTCCGTTTTCGACGAATTCGGCCATGGACATCCGGAACACGATGAAGAAGTCATCGCTGACCGCCGCCCGGATCCGCCGAACGATGTCGACCGCGAACCGCCGTCGGTTGGACGCCGATCCACCCATCGGTCGGTTCGGAGGTTGGTGCATGGCGCGAGGAACTGGCAGATCAGCCAGCCCTCGCCGCCCATCACCTCGATACCGTCGTATCCGGCCTGTTCCGCCAGCTGCGCGCAGCGCGCGTAGTCGGCGATCGTCGATTCGATTTCCTGCTCGGTCAACGCCCGAGGCTCGAACGGGCTGAGTGGCGACGCCAGGGCCGAGGCCGACACATTATTGGGAATGTGTGAAAGCGGCCACCGTGCAGGATTTGCATCGCGATCTTGGCCCCCGCCTCGTGTACCGCCGTGGTGATGAGACGGTGTCGCTCCGCGTCGGCCTCGGTGAGCATCGCGGCGCCCAACGCCGAGAGCCAGCCTTCACGATTGGGCGCGTACCCGCCGGTGACGATCAGCCCGACGCCGCCACGGGCCCGTTCGGCGAAATACGCTGCCAGCCGGTCGATATGCCACTCCCGCTCCTCCAGGCCGGTGTGCATCGACCCGATCACCACGCGGTTGCGCAGCGTGACTTTCCCCAGTTCGAGCGGTGACAGTAAGCGAGGAAAAGCCGATCCCACGGAATGAACTTAATGACGGTCCGCCACCCTCGCAATGCGAACGGCCACGCATTTTACCCACAGACGGCGCTCGTTTTCTATTGCCTCGCCGGGCGCTACCCGACCGCACTACCGACGTCGCCGCTACCACGGCAACAGCTCCCTGATGTACTCCATGGTGGTAAATCCGGCCCGTGCTGGTACTAGTGGGGCCTATGTGCCGTATCGCCAAGGGCTTGATCGCGTTGGTGGCACTCGTGCTGCTCGAGGTGTTGTCCGCCGCGGACATCCCAGCCCCCGACTCGCCCATGCGCCCGCTCGGCGGCTCGGGTCCCGCCGTTGCGGGCGTCGCGGCCCACCCGCCGCTGGGCTGGAACAGTTGGAATACCTTCGGTTGCCTGGTCACACAGGACGACGTGCGCGCGCAGGCGGACGCCATGGTGAGCTCCGGGATGCGCGCCGCTGGTTACAGCTACGTGGTGGTCGACGACTGCTGGTTCGCACCGCAGCGCGACGTCGACGGCCGACTGCGGGCCGATCCGGCCCGGTTCCCGGCCGGGATGGCGGCCCTCGCCGACTACATGCACGCCCATGGCCTGAAATTCGGAATCTACGCCTCTCCCGCCGACCGGACCTGCGCCCAACTGAGCGGAAACTATCCCGGCGCGACCGGCAGCGCGGGTCATGAGCGCACCGATGCCGCCACCTTTGCCGCCTGGGGCGTCGACTACTTGAAATACGACTGGTGCTCTGAAGATCCCGACCTGCGCCACCAGATCCGCGCCTTCACCGCGATGCGCGACGCGCTGCGCGCCACGGGTCAGCCCATCGTCTACAGCATCAACCCCAACAGCGGTGTCGCGGGCGATCCGCCGGGCAGGCGATTCGACTGGGCAGGCATCGCCACGATGGCCCGCACCACGCAGGACGTGGACTCGGCATGGGCCCTCGATCCTGCCGGCAGCCTGGCACCCAACATAGGCGTGACGCAGGCTGTCACTATCACCGCGCCGCTGACCTCCCGCACAGAGGGCCGGTACTTCAACGACCCGGACATGCTCGTGGTCGGGATACCCGGCGCGCTGGGCTCGCTGACGCCGGGTTTGTCGCAGGCCGAGGCGCGCACTCAGGTCGGGATGTGGGCGATGATGTCGGCGCCGCTCATCGCGGGCAACGATGTGCAAAGAATGCCACCGTGGGTGCGGGCGATGCTGATCAACCCCGCCGTGCTGGCCGTCGACCAGGACATAGCTGGAGGACCGGCTATCCCGTTGCGCAGTGAGCCCGGTGTCTGGCGCCGGCCTTCCTCCGACGGCGCGCTCGTCGTTGCCTGCCGCAATGAGGGCAACCGGGACCGACGGTGGGCGCTTTCGCTCGCCCAGCTCGGACTGCCTGCGGGCCGGTACACGGTCATCGACCTCTGGACGGGCGCGACCGAACCGCTCGCCGGACAATTGGTTCGGACCGTCGGTGGCCACGACACCGCGTTGCTGCGTATCGTGCCGACACCGTGAACGGTGCACATTCCGCCATGCACAGCAGCGGAATGTGCGAATCTCTCGTCCGGCCGGGCACGGAGTTCGACGGGACCTATCCGAACCCGAGCAGCGTGACCGTCGCTATGGGCAGCAACGCGGACTTCACGCGGGCCCGCTCCGGTTCCGCGGCCGTGCACGCCATGACACACTGCCACATGCACCTGTCCGACCGCCGAGCGAAAGGCTGAACCCAATGCAGAGCACCCGAATTGTGCTGGCTTCACGACCGACCGGCATGCCGACATCGGAGAACTTCCGGACCGAAACCGTCGACCTGCCCGCCCCGGCGCCCGGCGAGGCCCTGCTGCAGACGCTGTATCTGTCGCTGGACCCCTACATGCGCGGGCGCATGAGCGACGCCCCGTCCTATGCGCCGCCGGTGGAGATCGGGCAGCCCATGGTCGGCGCGACCATCTCCCGAGTGCTCGAAACCACCGAAGACACCCTGCAATCCGGCGATTTCGTGCTCGGATACGGTGGCTGGCAAACCCATTCGGTGGAGCCGGTGCGCATCCTGCACCGCCTCGATCCCGCGGCCGCGCCGCTGAGCACCGCACTTGGCGTGCTCGGCATGCCCGGGTTCACCGCATACTCCGGATTGCTCACCATCGGGCGGCCGCAGCCGGGCGAGACCGTGGTCGTCGCGGCCGCGACCGGACCGGTCGGGGCGACGGTCGGTCAGCTCGCCAAGCTGCGGGGCGCGCGGGCGGTCGGCATCGCGGGCGGTCCGGAAAAGGTCGCGCTGCTGCGTGACTATTTCGGCTTCGATGCCGCGATCGACCATCGCTCTCCCGACTTCGCCGAGCAGCTGGCCGCCGCCACGCCCGACGGCATCGATGTGTACTTCGAGAACGTCGGCGGCGCGGTCTTCGATGCGGTGCTTCCGCGGCTGAATCAATACGCCCGAATTCCTGTGTGCGGCTTGGTCTCCCGCTACAACGCCACCGAATTGCCGCCCGGCCCCGACAGGTTGGGCAAGCTCATGGCGACGGTGTTGTTCCGCAGCCTCACCGTGCGCGGGTTCATCCAGACCGAGTTCGCCGCCGAACAGTACCCGGCCTTCCTGGCCGACACCGCGGGCTGGCTGGCCGACGGGAGGATGAAGTACCTCGAGGACATCGTCGAGGGGCTCGACAACGCCGTCGAGGCGTTCCAAGGTCTGCTCGTCGGCCGCAACCTCGGCAAACTGGTGATCAAGGTCGCCGACTGAACGGGCCGACCCGGGTGCTCGCGCAGTCGGCGGCACCGTGCTGAGGTTCTTTACTCTTCGGCTTCTCCCACGATGCGTATACCCAGCGCCGGAAACCCGCTGGATCATGGTGGTTGCCGCGCGGTACATCTCCGATCGGCCGCTCACTTCGTCGAAGTCTTCGTGTCGATGTGAGGGCTCCGGACCTGCTTGACCGCCGTCGACGCTGATGTGCCTAGCCGTCGTGGGCGTTGTGGCTGGAAAGCGGTCCGATGCCGACGAGGCTGGATATCTCAAAGCACTGTAAAGTTTCCCCGTTTTCATTGCGTCTAGGTGTAGTCGCGGAATATGTAGGAGTGGTGTGTGCAACATTGCCGGTCGGAGCCGTGAACCGTGTGGCTCGTAACGTACCTAGGGCACGGTATCGGTTGTGGCTCAGTGGGTATGCGGCTCTCGATCCGGGGATCGCGGTGACGGTGCCCTGGTCGATCCGGCCGACGGACATTCGTCTCGAGCCGGGTCGAGACCGATCGTCGGCTGCTGGGCGGTGTACCCACGGTGAGTGAGCACCACGAAACCGGTCCGCCGGACCCTGCCCACACGGATTCGTCATCCGGGAAGGATCGGAGCGTGCGGCTGGCGATAGTCGAAGACGACGACGAAGTGGGCGATGCGCTGGTGGAGGTCCTCACTGACCAGGGGTTCTTGGCAGAACGTATGCGCCGGGGAGCGGATCTGCTCATCGGGCACCGCCGCTGCGATGCGGTGATCCTCGATCTAGGGTTGCCGGACGGCGATGGGCTGCAAGTGCTGAGGCAGCTTCGTGAGGTCAGTTCGGTGCCTGTGGTGATCCTCACCGCGCGCGACGACGAACGTACCGTGGTCCGTGGCTTACGAGGTGGTGCCGACGACTACCTCGTCAAACCACCGCGTATTGCGGAACTGGTTGCCCGGCTGGAGACGGTGACCCGGCGCGCCGCTGTCGCTGCGGCCGGCCCGGAGGCCACCGTGATTATCACCGGGGATGTTCGGATCGATCTCGAGATGCGGCAGGTCGAGGTCGGCGGTGAGCCGGTGACTCTCACGCAGAAAGAGTTCGAATTGGTAGAGGCACTGGCGGAGCGGCCGGGCTCCGCGGTGAGCCGCGAACTACTGATGGACCGGATCTGGGGGGATGCGTTCATGGCGGTGTCCCGCTCTCTGGATGTGCATATTTCGACGTTGCGTGCCAAGCTCGGCAGACCGGGATTGATCACGACTATCCGTGGATTCGGCTATCGCTGGGGCCAATGAGTACAGGTTGAGACTTTGCGACGACGGCTGCTGGTGACGCTATTGGCTTTCGCTGCGCTGGCAGTGTCCGGACTTTCGGTTCCGTTGGGGGCCATGGCGTCCACCACTCGGACACAGCAGCTGTGGCTCGGTCGGTACGTGGACGCCGAGTGGTTCGGCGAACTCGCCGAGCAGGCGATGGCGACCGGTGACCGTCAGCCGCTGGTCGCGGCGATGGAGCGCCATCACGACCTGTATGAGGACGCCGTGCTCGTGGTGGATGCCAGCGGTGCCGAGTTCGCGAACATCGGGGTGGACATCGACGATCCGGCAGTTGTCGATGCCGTGGCAGCGGCCCGCAGTAATCGGCATTCGACGCGGTTCCCGCATCGTCTGGGGACCTGGGACCCGGACTCGATGATGATTGCCCGTCCCATCGGATCCGGAATGAAGGTCGACGGTGCGGTGCTCATCGAGACGTCGACGGTACGGGCCCAGCGGGATATCGCTGACCGCTGGGCACTGATCGCGGTGGGCATCTGGACGGCGCTGGCGCTGTTCACGGGACTGGCGCTGGCACTGAGCCGATGGGTGCTGCGTCCCCTAGCACGGTTGTCGCAATCGGTGGCGACATTGACGGATACGTTGCCGAGGCCGGTCGCGGACACCCCGCCCACGTCGATCATGCGGCAGTACGACGGACCGCCGGAGGTGCGCGCGCTGGCCCGATCGTTCGATGCGATGGCGCTGGCGGTGGCCGATGCGGTGGAAGCCCAGCGCCAGTTGGTCGCGGATACCGCGCACGCCATCCGGAACCCCTTGGCTGCGCTCGCCATTCGGTTGGAATCGCTGAAGCCCGTGATACCGGATCAGGCCGCGCATGCGTTTCAGCGCGCCGGCTCACAGGTCGACCGACTCGCGGCGGTGCTCGATGGTCTGCTGCGTTTGGCGGTGGCCGAGACACCCGTGGGGTTCCACCCCACACAGCCTGATTCCGATTGGCCGAGCTGCTGCGATGCGGTGCGAGTTGTCGCGGACCGGGTGGAGGCGTGGGGGGTGGCTTTCGAGCGGGCCGGCATGGACGTCGCGGCCGCTGTCCCGGACGGCGAGGTCGAGGTGGCAGCGCCAGAGGATGCGCTCATGCAGATCCTTGACGTGCTGCTGAGCAATTCGTGTCGCTATGCGGGCGCGGGCGCGCGGACGGAGGTTCGCGTGCGTGGCGGGAAGCGGTGGGTGACCGTGTCGGTGGTCGATGACGGGGTGGGTGTCGCGGAGCCCGAACTCGACAAGCTGACTACGCGATTCTTCCGTGGTTCGTCGGCCATACCCGGTGGGTCGGGACTCGGCCTGCCCATTGCGGCGGCGCTGGCACAGCGATATCGGGGCGAGCTCACGGTCGGCCCGGCGGTTCCGCAGGGGCTGCGCATAACAGTTCAGCTGCCGGTGAGAGCGTCATGATCGGTCGCGTGGCGGCGCGGATCGTCTTCGAACCCAGCTGATCGATGGTCGCTGAAAATTTGTCACGACTCCGAGCTTGGCGGGGCCAGGGCCAGGCACCTGCTGACATTCCTCGGGCGGTTGAAATACCATCCGAAATGGGAGGGCGATGTTCGCGGCACCAGGTCGCCACGCGACAGGCCCCGGTGACGGCAAGACGGTCAGGAGCGCGGATGTGTTGCAGCGTTTCTGGCGTATGGCCGGACGGTGGCAGACCATCGTCGGTGGTGGTGCGACGATGATCAATCGCCGTGATCTGTTCGTCGTCGTGGCGGCCGTGGCGACTGTCTCCAGCTGTGGTGTCGGCCGCAACCCCGTCACGATCCGGCTCGGTTCCGGGCGGGTCAACGGCTTGTTTCACGAAATCGCCCAACTCTTCGCTGCCGTGGCGGCCGAGTCCGGCACGGTGCACGTCGACCCTGTCGTCACCGCCGGGTCACAGATGAACCTCGACCTGCTGGCCCGCGGCGAGATCGATGCCGCACTGGCCCTCGCTGATTCGGTGTATGAGTCCCAGACTCGTCCACTTGCGATCGGACGCCTGTACGAGGTGTACCTGCAGATGGCCGTGCTCGCCGACAGCGCGATTCAGCAGGTGGGTGATCTACGTGGGAAGCGAGTCGACCTCGGCGTCGTCGGCTCGGGTGCTGCGATGACCGCAGAACGCGTACTGCGGGCGGCCGGCCTGGACCCAACGGTCGACGTGGTGGCTGGTCCTCGGCAGCTTGCCGGGGCGGTGGAAGCCCTCCACAGCGGTGAGGCGGACGCGATCCTCTGGGGCGGTGGCGTGCCGACACCCGGTCTGGACATCCCCCGGCGGATACGGTTGATCGACCTGGGGGAGTTCCCCCAGATGATGCGTGAGCAATTCGGGTACCACTACGACCGCGTGGTGATCCACCAGAATGCGTACCCAGGGGGTCCGGCGGTCAGTACCGTCGGAATACCGAACCTGCTACTCGTCGCGCCGACCATCGCGCATTCCGCGGTAGTCGCGATCACAGAACTGCTGCTACGGTACCCCGACAGTTTGGTGCCCGAGCATGCCAAGGGATTTCAGTTCCTGGACCGGCGCTGGCTGGTCGGGACCAGGGACGTTCCGCTGCATCCCGCCGCCGCTGATCTCTATCGCAGCTGGCGCGACTGAGTCCCTGCCGCGAACGACAAGGTCTGGCCGCTGCCGTATGCCGGCCCCGAGGATCAACGGTGGTACAGCAATTGCTGGACGCAGGCGGCCCGTGGAGTCGCTCCATCGAATGCACGGGCCGCCGAGGGCTGCCGGATGGCCATGTCAGTCGCCGGTACGAGCGGCACCGACCTGCCGTAGCCCATGCCCGCCCGTTCTTCCTCGAGCCGTTCCAGCGTCTTCGGTGGCTTCATCACGTCGGCAACGGTCTTCGCGCCGGTGGTCGCCGCGTTCGCCGGCATCGGGATGATCTGTCTCAGCCGCGACACCATCTGCATCGGGCCGACACCGGTCGGTGCGTTCGTGATCGGTACTTTTGCTCCGGTCGCGGTCATCTCCGCGCTGTACACGGTCAGCTCGGCGCGGGTCGCCGCCACGACAGCGGTTGCCTCGGCAACAGTCTCGGTCGACATCGCCAGCACGAACGCCTGACCCGGCGGGGTGGCGAGGAACGGGCCAGCGGCGGGCGATTTCGCCAACGTCACCGAGTACGAGAAGGCGCGCGCCGCGGCGCCCAGGCTGAGGTGTCGCCTTCGCCCGGAGCAGTGCGTGCGACGCCGAAAGCTCGTGGTGGAGTTGCGAATTGCTAGTGGGCGCGGATTGCGTGAGTGCCTTAATACTGCAACTGGTGCGCCCAGAGATCAGGAGGTGATCGTTTTGCGGTCATGACCTGTGTCGGAAGCTCGTCGTCGCCTGCCGGTGTGAGTCCGGTCCGGGTAGCTGGCTGGCGGTTCGGTCTGGAAACGGGTCGGGTCGAAGCCCAGCGTCGAAAGCCCCGTTGGGGGAAGCGACTGAGCGGTCCGTAGCGGGAGCGAAGCCTGCCGCGTCGTTAGACATTGAGGGAGAGCCGAGCCGGGCTGTTCACGGTGAAGGCCATGGAAGCGGTGAAGAGCCTGGATGTGCAGCCGTGAAGGACTCCCCGGCGTAGAGGGCGCGGAACGTTCAGAAGGTGGCGGCGGGAACTGGGGAGGCCCTCCCCGGCCGAAACGCACTGCGAAATTTTGCGTGGAAAGGCTTGTCCTATAACCGGTGTGGAGCCGGGAAGTGGATCGGGTGCCGGGAGGGAGTCGGAGGCGGTCGTAGTACTGATCGAGCCGAGCGGACAACATAACCGCCGGTGAGGGAAGGGCCGCTGCTTCGTTCGTGCGTTGTGTCTGGAAAGGATGGGCCCGGTGAGTGCCGGTCAGGCTAGTTCCGTCGCTGTGGGGTCGTTGGACCCGGTTCGAGCCTTGCAGCACACGCTTTACCGGTCGGCCAAGGCCGATCCGGGACGACGGTTTCATGCGTTGCGGGACAAGGTCTATCGCAGAGACGTCCTGTGGCGTGCGTGGGTGAGGGTGCGCCGCAACAACGGCGCGCCGGGTATCGACGAGACCACCCTGGCCGAGGTCGAGGAATACGGTGTCGAGAAGTTCCTCGACGAGCTGGCTGAGGACTTGAAGAACGATCGGTGGCGGTCGCGGCCCGCGCGGCGGGTGCTCATCCCCAAACCGGGGTCGAGTGAGAAACGGCCGCTGTCGATTCCTGTGGTGCGTGATCGTGTGGTGGCTGCGGCTGTGAAGATCGTGCTCGAGCCGATCTTCGAAGCACAGTTCCTGCCGTGCAGTTTCGGGTTCCGCCCGAAACGGTCGACACACGACGCGCTGCAGGTACTCATCGACAAGTCCTGGCGGGGCAACCGGTGGGTGGTCGAAACCGATATCGCCAACTGCTTTTCAGCGATTCCGCATGAGAAGTTGATGCAGACGATCGAGGAACGAGTCAGTGACCAGGGTGTGTTGAAGCTGCTGCGCGCGATGCTGCGAGCGGGAGTGATGGCCGATGGAGTAGTGCGTCGCGAGGTGACCGGAGCCGCGCAGGGCGGTCCGCTGTCACCGTTGTTGTGCAACATATATCTGCACCGACTCGACCGGGCATGGGACACGGATGCGCACGGAGTGTTGGTGCGCTACTGCGATGACCTGGTGGTGATGTGCCGGTCACGGGGACAGGCCCAGGCCGCGCTGGAGCGGCTGAGGGTTTTGCTCGCCGGGCTCGGACTCGAGTGCAAGGAGTCCAAGACCCGCATCGTGGAGCTGGCCGAGGGAGGCGAGGGAGTGGATTTCCTGGGCTTCCACAATCGGTTGGTGCGTGGGCGGACTCCGCGATCGGCGCACCTGGTGTTCCTGGCTCGCTGGCCCTCACGCAGGGCGGTGCAGCATGCCCGGGACCGGATCCGGTCGATCACGGCCCGGTCCCGGATGCTGCTACCGACCGAACAACTCGTGGCGGAACTGAATCTGTTCCTCCGCGGGTGGGCCGGATACTTCCGATACGGAAACTCCGCCCTGGTGTTCGGTCAGGTCAGAAACTATGCCCTGTCCCGGCTGGCGCTGTTGTTGTCCAAACGAGGCAACCGGCGTCGGGCGTGGGGCTGGGGCATGGCCCGGGTGCTGGCCTCGCCGGATCACCTGGGATTGATCAGCCTCGATGGAATTGTCGTGCTGCCCAGGCCCTTTCGGGCTTGGAAGGGTTGAATGCCGCCGGTGAAGAACGTCGGTAAGCCGTGTGCGGGAGAACCGCTTGCACGGTTTGACGGGCGGGAGCTGGAAACGGAAACCAGGGATGGTCACGGTGACGGAGAAGAACAACCGAGCGGGAAACCGCCCGGTCACAGCGGCTCCCTCACCTTCCATCAGCCCGGGTCACCGCGCCAGCTCTCGACCCAACCACTCAGGTGAGTGGGTGGCCGCGGCGTCGGTAGTGCGAGAGCCTGGCTTGATGTTGTCGGCGTCGTCGCCAGCGTGACCAAGCCCAGACGTGGTCGGCGGGATTGAGGCGAGTGAGGACGAACGCGACGAGTAAGCGGCGGATCTCGGGTAACGTGAAAGCGATCATGCCGTCTTCGCTGTCGGTGAGTCCCCCTTTGCAGCAATGGTTTTGGTGGCCGCGAGCCAGGCCAGGGCGAGCATCGACAAAGTGATATGCGCATACCAGGCACGCCATTTTCGGACCTGGTAGTGATCGAGGCCCGCTTCGCCCTTGGCTTGCTGGAATGCCTCTTCCACATGCCAGCGCGACCCGGCAGTCCAGGCCAGGTCGACCAGCCGCGTGGTCGCTGGACCGTAGCAGAGGTAGTAGGCGATCTCGAAGGTCCCCTTGCTGTTGGGTGTCAACGCCCGCCGGGCCAGCAGCCAGTGTCCGCGACCGCTGTTCCAGGTGCCCTCGATCTGGCGGCGCGCCCAGTCGTATTCGCGGGGACCGTGCGCACCGGCACCGACCGAGAGTCGCTGCCAGGTGCGGTCCCCGAACTGCGCTACCAGATCATCGGCGCGGGCGATGCGGTCGGCGCGGGTGCTCACCTGCTGGTCGCAGCGGGTGGCCAGCACGTAGAACACGTCGTGGTCCTCGCACCAGTCGCGCAGGTAACCAGCCTGACCGTAGGCTTCATCGGCGGTGAACCATGCGAAGGGCACCTTCGCGGCCAGGGCGCGTTCGAGCATGGCGATCATCTGCTGCGGCTTGGTCGCGAACTCGACCTCGTCGCCGATCCCGGCGTCGCGGCAACGCGCGCGATCGACGGTCCACGATTGCGGAACATAGAGCTCCCGGTCGATCAGGGCGTGCCCGTGCTTGGACGCGTAGGCCAGGAAAACTCCGATCTGGCAGTTCTCGGTTCGCCCGGCGGTACCGGAGTATTGGCGTTGCACACCAGCGGATTTGGTGCCTTTCTTCAGGAACCCGGTTTCGTCACCGGCCAGCACCGCCGCAGGGTCACCGAGGTGTTCGATGACGTAATCACGCACATCGTCACGGACCCCGTCGACGTCCCAGTCCGCGGCCCGCAGCAACCGCTGCATCCCATCCGGGGTGCCCTCACCAGCACGTTCGGCCAGGGTCCACCCATTCTTGCGTTCCAAACCGGCGACCAGCCCTGACACATACTCACCAGCACGTCCCCGCGGTTCAGTGCGGGTAAACCGCTCCCCGATCCTCGCCATCAACGAATCCAGCTCGGCCACAGCACGATCCAACACCACCCGACAGGTCTACCAGCACCGAACCACATGAGTGCAGTTGCAGTATTAAGGAAGTGTTAGAAATCGTGGTTCCGCGTCCGGCACTGTTGCGCCCGCTGCCGAAACCGACTGAAGTGTTGGGACACAGTCAGTTACGTGCTATGACCAGAAACGGCATGGACTGCCGGGGTGATATTGCGACATCTCGGCGCAGAGGCAATGAGGCCGACAGGGGTCTGGTCCAGGGCGGAGCGAGCGGGCGATTCTGTTGACGAGGAGGCCACGGTGTGGGAACCGGGAAGCATGCTGGCAGGAGGCGCGAGGCTGCGGCCGAGTCCGCTGGCGGCAGGTGCCCGCTCGTGGTGACACGGAGTTGGCATTTCACAGGTCTCGAGTTCCTTGTCCTCTGGGAGGATGCGGGTGCGCAAGGTCCTCCCGCGCCGTTCACCGTGACCAACCGTATTCGGCAGAATTGCGACCTGGCACGAGCGAAGCGAGAAGCGCGCAAGGCGGTGCGGGCTCAGTTGGGTGGATGCTTCGAGGACGTGCTCGATGTGGTGGCCGTGCCCGATATCCGGATCACGGTGCAGGGGTGGGACCCCGGCGAGTGTGACAACCCGAGGTCGTGGATCCGGATGCTCGGAGCCTGTAACGGCAAGCGGGTGTACCTGCTGGAGCAGCTTCCGGGTGAGACGGCTCCGCGCAGTAGTGGGTTTGCCATCACAGAATACGGTGTGCGGGAGTTCGGTGCTGTCGTCGTCGCCCGGCTGCCCGAAGCTCCGAGGGGCAAGCACGGCAGTATCGATCTGTCCGCCCATGCCTACTGCGATACGGATCAGATGTTCCGCCGGTCCCGGCTCTGTGCGTCCGCGGAGAAGGCCGCTAGCCTCGGCCATTCACGCTAATTCCGGCACTGCGTGCCGGAATTAGCGAAAAGGTGCTCTGAACTGCGATAATTCGATTTGTCTAGGACCGAAGTTCGCAGTTGCAGGAGCACCTTCTCGGTGAAGCAGTCTATGTCGTGGTACCCGTCGCTGAAAGTTGGCGGGGATGGTTCGGGTGTGGTGTCGCAGGCCGGGGCGGTGGCGTTGCTGCGGACCGCGGTCACGGTCGGGTTGGATCGGGCGCTGTCGGCAGCGCTGTCGCCGTGGCGCAAGCCCCTGGCCCGCATTCCGCGTAATTCTGGTCGCCTGGAGCCGCGATTTGGGTCCTGAACTGCGTGGACATGGGTGAGTGCGCCGGGAGACCGTGTCTCTAGGCGTGGGTGTCGGTGCTGGTCAGGGGGTTGGGGTGAGTTCGATGATCTGCTTGGGTGCAGGGATGTCGAGCTTGGCGAGTAGGTCGCGTTGGGGCTTGGTGGGTTCGGTGGTTCGGCGGAAGGTGCCGGTGGGGCCGGTGAAGGTGCCGACGTGGAGGCGGTCGAGTTCGCGGCGGGCATTGAACCAGGTTGTGCCGGTGGTGGTTTCGGTGATGCGGATGAGCAGCAGCGCGAGCCAGCAGAGGATGACGTGGGCGCGGATGCGTTCCTCGAGGCGGTGGTAGACCGGTCGCAGGTCGAGGACCTGTTTCATGTCGCGCCAGCCGCGTTCGACTTCGAGGAGCTGCTTGTATCCCAGGGCGATGTCTTCGGCAGACAGTTTCGGGTCGCTGCAGCGCAGCAGGTACTTGCCGTCGAAGTTGGCTTCGGCCTTGACCTTCGCGGCGTCGATGCGCAGCTTCCCGCTCGGGGTGACGCGCAGGAAGCGGGTCAGTCCGGGCTTGGCTGAGATCTTGCCGCGCAACTCGCCGCGTTTGAAGTCCGACAGGGTGTCCGAGCCGTCGATCAGCTCGCCCAGCTGGGCGACGAGCTGTTCACGCATGTGCTTGTCACGGTCGGCGGCCTCGGGGTTGTGGCAGATCACGAACCGTTCCGACTCGCTGATGCGGACTTCCTTGACGCGCATGTTCTCGGCGATCTCGAGGTAGCGGCCTTGGCGCGACATCGCTGCCTTGACTTCTTCGGAGCCCGACCGCATCTTCTCGCCGATGATGTAGTGGTGATCGCCCGAGCGCAGGTAGCGGCGGTTTTCCGCGGAGGAGAAGCCGCGGTCGGTGACCCACACGATCTTGGCCAGTGTCCAGTCCCGCATGTCGTCTTTGACCTGCCGGATCAGCGCCTGATCCGACGCGTTGCCCGGCCAGCACCAGGCGCGCACCGGGATCCCGTCACGGGTCACGGCCATGCCGATCACGATCTGCGGCAGGTCGTCACGGGAGTCCTTGCTCTTGCCGTAGGTACGGAACCCGCCCTCGGCCGCATCGGTGGTCTCGCTGCCGGGGATCGGGGTGCCGCGCTCATCACGGGCGATCGGGTCGTCGGCGTCGGCGAGCTCGAAATATGTTGAGGTGGTATCGAAAAACAGCAGGTCTACCTCCAGGTTGAGCAGGGTCGCGACCCGGTCGAACACCTGCTTCTCCAACTCCTCGCGCACCGAGTGCAGCCAGTCCATCGCCCGATAACAGGCATCGTCGCTGGTCTGTGCCAGTCTGTCGATGTGCACGTCGTGGTTGATCCAGTCCGCGGCAGCCAGTTTCGACGACGGCGCCAGCGCCCGGTTGGCGACCAGCCCGAACAAAACCCTCTCGGTCGCGCTCACGTCCCGGGGCCGGCCGCGGCGCGGCTGCCCGAGCCGGGACACGATGGTATCTATGCCCAGCCGCCGCCATAGATGATCGAGCACATACGCCCCGCCGAACGCCCTGGAGGACACGAACTCCAACCCCGCACCCTCCGCTGTGGCGGCCAGGCCCTCGCCCGGCTCGAGCAGCCGCGACAACGACCCGACCAGCCGTTTCACCGCGTCACGGTCAAGTTCGTCCTCACGGCCGAAGGTAAACAGCACCTTCGGAGTCGCCCGCCCCTTCACCGGATCCCACACGTTGTGGGCCAGATGCAGATACCTGACCGTGCCGGACTTGTTGTCCCGCTTGGTCGTCTTCACGTACATGACTCCAGACGCTACGACAAAACAGCAGAACAATCCACTGAAACAACAAGAATCGCGTCTCTAGGCAGAATCAGGGAATCCTCTCCACTCCGACCCGCCGACCAGCTGATACGCCAAGCCACTACCTCCACAACCCCCGAATTACGCGGAACGCGGGCCTGGCGGTGCACGATCCGGGCAAGATCGTGCTGGATCTGGCGGTGGCGATCGCGTGCGGCGCCGACTGCGCCGCGGATCTTGCCCTGTTACGGTGCGAGCCAGCGGTTTTCGGTTCGGTGGCCTCGGATCCGACGGTGTCCCGCACTGCTGCGGCACTGGCCGCCGACGCGCCGAAGGTGTTGTCCGCGCTGGCTTCTGCGCGCGCCGCGGCGCGGGCGCGGGCATGGGCGCACGCCGGCGAGCATGCTCCCGATCACGGGATCGACGCCGAGCATCCGCTGATCATCGACCTGGACGCGAGTCTGCTGGACGCGCATTCGGACAAGGAGCACGCGGCACCGACGTTCAAGAAAGGTTTTGGCTTTCACCCGTTGTTCGGGTTCATCGATCATGGCGCCACCGGTACCGGTGAACCGGCGGCGATCCTGCTGCGTCCCGGGAATGCCGGGGCGAACACCGCCGCCGACCACAAACTGGTCCTCGCCGCCGCGCTGGAGCAACTGCCCTGGCAGCCGGGCTACCGCGTCGGGCGGAAAGTGTTGGTGCGCACCGACGCTGGCGGCGGCACCCATGACTTCGTCACCTACTGCACCAACCGCAGGGTGCAGTACTCGCTCGGGTTCACCCTCACCGACGCGCTCGTCGAGGCCGTCAACTCCGTGCCGAAGCAGGTGTGGACCCCGGCCTACAACGCCGAGGGGCAGGTCCGCGACGGCGCGTGGGTCGCCGAGATCACCGATCTGGCCGATCTGTCGGGCTGGCCCGACGGTATGCGGCTTATCGTGAGGAAAGAACGCCCGCATCCGGGAGCACAGCTGCGGTTTACCGATGTCGACGGGCTGCGGCTGACCGCGTTCGTCACCAACACCCGCCGCGGTCAGCTCGCCGATCTCGAGCTACGGCATCGTCGCCGCGCTCGCTGCGAGGACCGCATCCGTGCCGCGAAGGACACCGGGGCCCGTAACCTGCCCTTCCACGGCTATGCCGCCAACCAGATCTGGCTCGCTGTCGTCGCCCTGGCGCTGGACCTGACCGCGTGGCTACAAACTCTTGCCCTGCACGACCACCCCGCCCGCCGCTGGGAACCGAAAACCCTGCGCCTGCAGCTGTTCTCACTTCCAGCCCGCATCACCCGCCACGCCCGACGCATTTGGCTGCGCCTGCCACGGCACGCCCCGCACACTCACCTGCTCACCACCGCGATCTGTCGCCTGCAACCCGGCTGACCAGCCTCAACCGCCCCCGCGAGACGAAAGGACGATCACTCCGGACCCGTGGAACCCGGCAGCCAACCCGCTGACCGGGCCATCCTCGGTTGCCCGCACGCTGCCGGTCAGCAGCAAAAACCCAATCCGAACTCGATCACGCCGGGCCGAAGGCCCAGCGAAAGATCGAGGCTAGGTTGCAGGCCGAGAAATTCTTGCGGTCACCGGTGACCTGCGCGGGGGCTATTTTTGTCGGTCAGGGGACTTCGCGGTTCGATCGCCGTCGTGCCGATCGGCGGATGCTGGAGTGGCGTGATATTTCCGGGGACGGCAGATATCTGATCATCGGGAGTGCTCCCCCGATGGCGCAAGGGGTCGACGCGAAACGCCTCACTGCTCGAATCGACACCGAGATCGCCGGTGTGGCTCGGGCAGTCAAGGATGAATGTTGCTGATGTGTTCGCGATCTCGGGTTGTCCGCTGACTGGGGGCCGTTGGCCGCCGCCGTGGTGGCCAACATACGGCCGCAACAATTGTCAACATCTCGAGGCCGACGACCACCACGGACACGATCTGAAGCATGGTCATCTGCCTGGTGGCCTTTCGCAACCTTACTGGTCCGGCGGTGTCGGCGCGCTGTCCGGAATGCCCGGGATGCCGCCATACGGAGAGCTTAGGGGAGGAGCTGACCGAGTATCAGTGTCGGAAACGACATGATAGGTGATGGTTCCGACAGCAAGGTCGCGGCGGAGCCTGTCCCTGCCGGGTCCCCGCCGCCCACCGAATGTCACAGGGGCGCGATGAGTTCGATGTTGATACCGGCAGGATCGCGATTCCGAACTCGGCCGTGTTGGTGACCTCACCGTGTGCGGTGTCGGCCCCGTCGAGCCGGACCCACGCCGACCAGCTGGAACGGATCGTGCGCACCTGCGGATCATCAGGGCCGCCCGGCGACCCGGCGCAATCGGGAACCCGGCCACATCCCGGTAGATGGCACAGGGATTCGTTCGGCATCGGGTCACCATCAGCGGATGTGGTCGGTGTCGGCGGGCTTCGCGAATTGGCATGTGAAGTCCGAAGAGAGGCGGTGGAAGTGTCCGACGTCAGTCGTGGTGAGATTCTGGCAATTAAGGAACTCCAGAGCGGACCGTCGCATCAGAAAGCGTAGGCTGAGTCGGTCCGCAAGAGGAGTGTCGGGATCGACACATTCAGTAGGGTGTGCGACATGCAGGTTGCGGTGTTCGTCGTGGACGGGGTCGCCGACTTCGGGTTTGCGGCCCTACGTGAAACGTTCGGCATGGCAAACGCTCTGCGTGTTGAGCTGGCACATGCACCTGCACCGTGGGATGTCCAGATCGTGTCGCTCGGCGAGAGTGTGCGTTCCAGTGACGGGTACGTCGTGCCCACCACACCGCTCGCGAGTATGCCCGAAATGCCCAGCACGATGATCGTGCCGGCGGTGAACGTCCTGGGCGCAGAGCCGCTGATCGACATGGTTTCCTCGTCGGCGAACCGGCAAGCGCTGGACTGGATCACACGTGTACGCTGCGCCGGTGGCTATGTCGCCGCGGCCTGCACGGGGACGTTCTATCTCGCCGAAGCCGGCGTGCTGGATGGCACGGCGGCGACGACGAGCTGGTGGCTCGGTCCGAGCTTCCGTCGCAGATATCCGCGGGTCGATCTCGACGAGAGCCGAACGCTGTGCCGCGGGGATCGGGTCATCACGGCGGGAGCATCGCTGGCGCATGTGGATCTGGCGTTGTCTCTCGTGCATTCCGTGAGTCCCGCGCTGGCGGAACTGGTTGTCCGGTATCTGGCGGTCGGAAACCGGAAGAATCAGGCTGACTTCGCCATTCCGGCGGTGGTCGCGAAGGGGGATTCCCTGACCGCCGCGTTCGAGCGGTGGGCCCGTGAGCGCGTAGCCGAGCAATTCCAGATCTCCCGTGCCGCATGCGAATTGGGTGTGACCGAACGGAGTTTGCAACGCGCGGTCCGGGCCGAACTCGGCATGACTCCTAGGGATTTCGTGAACGACATCCGCCTGGAGTTGGCCGCGCGGTTGCTGCGGACGACCTCGCTGACGGTGGACGCGGTGGCGAATAAGGTCGGCTACGCCGACGCGAACGCTCTGCGTAGTCTGGTACGGAGGCGTCGAGGGATGTCCATCGCCGAGTTTCGAGCTTCGCGGTTTGCGTGGTGACGTAGACGGGTCCGAGCGCATCTGGCGATACGAATCATTGCTGTCGGATATTGTCAGGCCGCCTGTTTTATACCCCTTGGAGCTGGTGCGGCCTTTTTCTCGAAGCTATGAAACGGCTTCGTGAGACGGGAGCCGGCATTTTGTCGCGGTCGTGTCGGTGAGGGCGGTATAGGTGAGCGCTCCAGTGTCGGTGAATCCGCCGGAGGCCGGGTCGTCGATGCTTGTCGAGGTTTCGGTGTTGTCCGATGGATCGGGAATCGTCGGGTGATTCGACACTATCTCCGAGCTCGCGTAGTTCTTCGAGTGCCTGTTCGGCATCGTCTTCCACGGTCTCGAGAGTCTTGTCCAGCAGGTTCTACTCGGTGCCGGCCGAAAACTTTTCACCGTCGGCCGCCGTCTCGGCTTTGTCGAGGGTTGCCTGGAGTGCGTCTACTGCATCCAGAATCGCCTGATGGTGAGCGGCACCGACTTCATCGGCACCGAAAGCGGCGGTGTCGATACTCGCTTCGAGATCCCGCAGAAAATGCTTGATTCCGTAGGTATCATGCGAGGCGTTGTCGGCTCGTTCCTGGGCCGCGCGCCGCTCTACCCAATCCCAATTGTCTTGGTACCAGTCGGTCAGCGATTCGCGGATATGGTCCCCGATGGATTCGACGTCTTCCCCCTCGGGGGTGGGGAGGTCCGGATCGGTCCGGCCGGCGCGAACAATGTCGGTCTCGGTGGTTGGGTAGGGACCCGGTCCTGCGGTATCGCAGGATATCTCGAGGCCGCTGTTCCTGCGGGCGTGGCCGGGCCGTCGCCTGGCCCTGCTGACGAAATCGCTTTCGCTGATCATGGGCACTTTCAGATAGTGGTGATCGCCACGAGCCGGTCGGACGGCTGTCATGGGACAGTCAGCGGGTGATCCGATCATGCCGTCGGGTATGACATTCGGCTCTCACCGTCTTCTGGTTTGATTGCCTCACGCTATCGATCGGCTTGTGGCTCATATGTGATCGCTCGGCGGTCGCTGAACATGCGGAAAGCATGGCAGGAGGTTTCTACCGACCGCAATTAGCGGCCGCATATTTGACTATGCTTTGAGGTTGCGGGGGTATCGCGGACGAGTCGTATTTCCTGCGGCCGCATGCGGCCACGTCAGTCGAAATACGACTATGGCGACAAGCCTTTCCCCGATAGCATCCAGGCGCGCTCGGCATGGGTATTGTTCACCCGTGCCAGGCGCGGTAGACATCGACCGATGCGGGGTGTATCGGGATAGCGTCGGTTCCGACCAGCCACCGTCGATTCAGGAACTGAAATCCCACGGTGCGCGTCGGTGCCAGTCCGTCGGCGCGCTGCAACAGCAGTTCAGTGATCGCGCTCACTGCGGAATGCGCTAGATCGGGTTTGGCGAGAAGCAGGTTGGGGACGCCGACTGTGCTTACGGCGGGACTGCCCGGATAGGAATCCGCGGGGATCGTCACCCGGTGGTAGTCGAATTCGAACCGTTCTCGCATAACCGTGACCAATCCGCCGAGGTCGATCAACCGCAGACGCCGCGGGATGTCGGGACCCGGCGTCGGCACACCGGCGCCCCACATGATCGCGTCCACTTCACCGGCATACAGCGCCGACACCGCGTCGGACAGCTGTCGATGGCTGACCTGCAGGTCCGCCGTGGGGTCCAGGCCCGCCGCCCGCACCACCCGTTCGGCGCTGATCTCCGCACCCGACCCGAGCGCCCCGAGGTCCACTCGTGCGCCGCGCAGGTCTTCGACCCGGTGAATCGGGCTCTCGGCGGGCACAGCCAAGTGGAGATAGCATTCGTGCAGTCGTCCGATGGCCAGTGCGCGTGTGCGCGACTCGCGCGCCGAATCCGACAGTGCGAGAGCGGCATCGATCTCGCCGCGGCCAAGCAGATCGAGGTTCGTGCACGATCCCGCCGTGATGACCGGATCTATCCGCACGGTGCCCGCTTCGGCGGCCGCATCGGCGAGGAGGCGGGCGAACGTGTGGGACAGCCCGCCGACCCGCCCAGAGCCGAGCCGTACCGTGACCGCGTCATCGCCGATGGAACAAGCAGACACGGTCGACAGCGCGGCGAGCGCAAGGAATCCGCGGCGGCCGATCACTGTCCGACCACGGTGCCGGGAGTGATCGCACTGTGCGTCGCGAACGCTGTCACGCCTCGTCGCTCCGTCGACCATCTCGGCTCTGCCGGACGTCGCCGTGGGCGTAACCCTCCAATGATCGACATCAACTCAACTACTCCGTCATAGCTATCAAGTGGACCTATGCCCAGCTCGACGCCGGATCGGGGCGCAGGCTCTGGTTTATGGAGCCGGGGCTCTCGGCGCCGGGCCGCGGTGGGCAACCCGAAAACATTACACGCCAGCGGCCTTAACGAAGTCTTAAGAATATATTGGGAAACGATCCAGGGCGGAATACCCTCACCCGACACAGCCCTTGGAGTCACCCTCTTCCGAGGGGTGGATATCAAGCAGGAGTAAATCCAGCACGCTGAAGATGGCATCACATGGCTTTACCGGTTACTTTTGCTTGCGCCGGGTAGTGCAAGGGGGCGGATGACAGTGAACGACCGCCATAGCCGAAAATTGCAATATCTGACGTCCTGGATGCCCAACCGGAAGGAATCTGCCATTGAAGCCGATTTTTACGTTCCCTTGAGTCTGTCTTTGCTTGGGGGTGGGGACGTCTGGTGGAGTTCGTGAAACGATAATCGTGAACATCGATTGTGCCACGTACCGCACCTCTTCTTATTCGAAGATTCGGGGAGTATGGGCTCGTCGGTGGAAGTCTAGAATGGCGGATGGGGATAACCGCAATGTCCGAGGTGTGTAAGAAGTGAACAATCTAACGGACTGCGAAGGTCGAGACGGCGCAGCAGAATTCGACGAAACTCCCGATATTGTGTTCCGCCTCCTTGGTGGAAGGTCAGGTGGAGGAAGCCGACGTCACGACTGCCATCGAGCAGGAGTCGGGCGGTGGCGAGGTTGCCGATGCCGCGGCGGAATCCGGCCCGGTGTCCGGTGTCGATGAGGCGGTGGACGACCTTTTCCGGCGCGTTGTCGAAGAATTGAGCCTGCGGTGTCGACGCGCTGCCCGGAATGCCCGGGATGCCGCCAGGTGACCGGGCTCCACCGCGGAGTCGACCCCGTCGGGGAAGCCGGCGTGGATGTGGCTGAAATGGCCACATACCGTCTTACTCGGGCCGCGAGTGAACTCGGTGTGACCACTACCTCGGACGCAAAGAATTGACCAGGAGATCCCACAGCTGGCGAAGGTATCAAAGTCATGAACTGGACTACTGAAGACCGAGATGGTCAGAGGGTCGGTGTTCCGCGCGGTCGGCTCGGCGATGGATCCGGCTCAGGGGTCGAAAGTATCTCGATGTCGAGCACCGGTGGAATTCGTTGCCTCCAGACAGAATCGATCAATAGGCGAATAATCGGCACGGCATTCGAGTTATGGGATCCGGCGCGGTGGCGACCGCGGGTTTTGGTGCAGCGGCTTCGGTGTTGGGTCGACGCTACTCGCCGACGGCGGAGGATTGTGTGGTTGCTGGGGATCACTTGTGCGCTGTCCGTCTTCCCGGGCGTTGTCGGCGCGGTGGCTGTAGCGCAGACGCACAGCGGTATGGCGGCTGGTCGGTCGAGCATCGGCATGCTCAGCTGGATGAATATCCGGGACTCGTCCGGGGTTCGGTTGACCGATTATGTGTTCGCGACCGGTCACGGGAGCGTGTTGAATCCGTTGGAGACGATCGTTTCGTTGATCCTGGGTTTGGAGTTCATCGGCTATATGGTCATCGTGACCTCTGCGGTGTGGTTGATCGGTTTCGCGATCAGCTTTCAGTGGCTGGATTCGTTCGGTCGAGCGTTGACCGGTGTCGCGGACAACCTGACCGGGCAGATCGCGACACCCATGGTGCTGATCGTCGCGGCGGGGATCGGTGCGTTCTTCGTCGCCTGGTTCGTGGTGCGTGGGTTTGTCGCCAAGGCCACGATGCAGGTGGTGACGATGCTGGGGGTTGCCGTGCTCGGGCCGATCGTGCTGGCGGAGCCGTTGGCTGATGTCTTGTCCTCGCACGGTCTGCTCGCGCAGGGCCGCAACCTGGGTATCGCGGTGGCGGCGGGGCTCAACGGTCACGCGAGCCCGAATCCGAACCAATTGGTCGCCACCATGCAGGGGGATCTGGCCGACAACTTCGCACGCCGCCCGGTGCAGGTGTGGAACTTCGGTCACGTCGTCGATCAGTCCCCGCGGTGCGCTGCGGCGTGGTCGGCGGGCGTGCAGTCGGGTGACGATGCCCGGGTCTTGAACGGCATGCGGACCTGTGGCGACTCGGCGGCGTATGCCATGGCGGATAATCCGAGTTTAGGGCAGGTCGGCTCCGGACTGGTGCTGTTGCTGTGTGGGACGATCCTGCTGGTGTTCGGGGTGTATCTCGGAAACAAGATCATGTGGGCTGCGCTGGACTCGATCTATCACGCGTTCATGGCGATCTTCGGTTTCGCGGCAGGCGGGTTCATCTACGGTCCGACACAGACGTTTTTGGTTCGCAATGTCGTGGATGCTTTCGTCGCGGCGGGAAGGATGGCGGCTTATACGGTCTTTCTCGGTGTCTACGTGTTGTTTCTGGGCAACTTGTTCCGGCAGGCCGGAGGGCAGGTCGGGGTGGTACTTGTCCTGGGCGCCATGGTTGAGATCGTCGCCATCCTGCAGCTGAGGCGCCTCAGCGCGAGCATCGGCCGTGGCAACAATTGGGTCGCCAACCGGTTTGCTCTCGCGATACAGGGTGCGGGTGGTTCTGGTGGGGGCGGCGGTGGCACCGCTTTGGGTATGGGCAACATGGGGGCAGGCCACAGTCTGCCGGGGGCCGGTCTCATGGCCGGAATGGCCGCCATCAACACCGTCGGCGCCAACCCGATCACCGCGCTGCTCTTCCGCAGGCGGTCACCGTGGGACCTCGACTCGAAACTGAGGCATCGCGTCGACATGTTGACTCTCAAAGCAAACGAGAAGATCCTCGGGAAGGGCTGGTCGGTCAACGCAATGCGGGTCCGGGAGGGGTATATCGAAGCCGCCAGATCCGCTGCCAAGGAATACGGCTTCACCCATCGCGGCGCCGCCGCGGCTGTGGACCGTGTCATCAATCGTGGCGGATCCCTGGGTGACGTCGTCACTTCTATGGTGGACGCCGGGTTCAAGGATAAAGACATGATGGTCGGTGCGATGAGGGCCTACAACTACCGGGAGCAGTTCGGTCCGAGTGTATGGGATGGTGACGCGTACATCGGTGAGGCCGCGGCCTCGATGTCGATCCTCAAATTGGGTCAAACACCGACGAACATGGCTCTCTTCCAGCACACCGCGCACAGGTTGGCAAACCGGCGCTATATCGACCATGTACCGTCGTCCGCCCTCACTCAGGCCGAACGGGACTATCTCGACGACTACTTCGAAAACCCCACAAGGGACAAGATCAGAGGCATCGAAGCCCTCGCCAGTGGGAGCACGATTACTCGAGATCCCCGCACAGGGGCTCTTAAACAGTCGAACGACGATTACCCGCTGCCGGAAAAGTTCGAGGGCTGGAGTCAGGAACGTGGCCTGCTGATGAACAGGTTCATCATGCCTCATCTCAGTCAGAGATACCTGGCCGCCGCCAACAAGGGCGACCTCCACGAAGCTTCGGAAATATTGCAGATCATGGCGCATTCCGAATACTGGACAGGCAACGTCAAGTTGACCCCCTCGAAGGCGATTCCACGGTTCTAGTAGTACCTTGTCAGGTTTGTTACCGGCGGGGTGCCGGAGCCGCCGCCGCGGTCGAGGCGCGCTGGGCCAAGTGCGCCGCTCCCCACGACGAACGGCATCGCGCGAAATGGGAGATGGTGCTCGAGGCGATCGACGAGCTCATCTCGTGGGCGGGATGCCGCCGCCGGCTACGGCAAAACCGCCGAGTTCCCAACCGGACTCACACGACGAGACCTGCCGTATGTGGTGGCCATTCCCGCGACCATCACCGCCTACCACCGCCGACATCTTCTTCGCAACCCCGGCGTGGTCCGGACGTGGGCCACTTCTGTTGCGGGACATGACGTTGTCGACGGCGGACAGCACCTGACGGACCTTGGCAGGTACTGTCACCGCATTTCGTTGTCGGGGTACTTCTCGTCGTAGGCGCGACGGGCATGCGCGATGACGTCCCGATGTCCCAGCGACCAGTCAGCAAGCGCCTTGACGAGATGAGTGAGGCTGGCTCCGGTCTCGGTCAGTCGGTAGTCGACCTGGGCGGGCACGGTTGGATAGACAGTCCGAAGCACAAGGCCATCTCGTTCGAGCCGACGGACTGTGAGCGTAAGCATGCGTTGAGAGATGCCGTCGATTGCTCGATGTAGCTCACTGAAGCGGCGCAGGCCGTTCGCGAGCTCGACGATGACGAGCACCGACCACTTGTCCCCGACACGGTCGAGGACGTCGCGGATGCCGCAGTCGGGATGGTCCGGCTGCCCGCACGGGTTCAGCTCGGCCACGCCGGTGGTTACAGCGGTGTGCGTGGCTGACATCAAACTGCCTCCTTGTGAGCAAGCCTGGGGTGAATCAAGATCCATCGTAGTTACTGAAAAGAACCACGAAGGACTGTGAACTCATGATTTTGGTGACCGGGGCCAACGGACATCTCGCCTCCCTGACACTGGCTGAGCTACGGGCGCGCGGGGTAGAGGCCGTAGGAGGAAGTCGTATTCCGGGAGATGGCGTACGACGTCTGGATTTCGACGATCCGGCCGGTCTCGATCTGCACGGTATTTCCACCCTCGTGCTGGTCTCGGCGGGGTACGCCGAGGACGATCAGGTGATCGCCCGCCATGGCGCGGTCCTGGACGCCGCAGTCCAGGACGGCGTCACCCACGTCGTCTACACCAGCCTGACCACTGCGGGTGATCACCTGGGCTTCGCCCTTGCCCACCGCGCGACCGAGCAGCATGTCAAGAACAGCGGATTGGGGTGGACACTGCTGCGCAACGGTCTGTACGCCGAATTGTTCGGTGCGTTGCTGATGTGGTCTCCCGACGGCGTGGAGTCGGCATTCGGCACTGGCGCATTGTCGGCGGTGGCACGCGAGGATCTCGCCGCCGCGGCAGCGATCGTCGCAACCGCACCTGCAGCACACACAGGCAAGATCTACGACCTGGTCGGCGACCCGATCACGGCTGACGACGTCGCCGATCGGCTCGGCGTCGCCCACCACACGATCGGTTTGGGCGAGTACCGCGCTCGCTTGCTCGCCTCCGATGAACTGCTGCCGTTCCAGCCACCTATGCTCGCCTCGATCGCAACCAGCGTCCGCCACGGCTTCCTGAGCAACATCAGCCCCGACCTACACAATCTGCTCGGACGCCCCCTCATCGACCCGCTCATGGTTGCCGCAGACAGCGCAGCCGCCGCGCGTCCTGGCCTTGCCTGAAACTCGGCATGGCTCACGCGCACACGCCGCTTTCCTATGTCCGGCAACGGATCCGGCGGCGAAGGCGGTCTCCCGACTGGTCCACCACCCAGCGGCCGCCAGGTCGGCGACGCGATCGGACTACTGGGTGGAGTCGACGATGAAGTTCCGTCCGAGTCCCAGCAAGACGCTGTCCGCGGTCAGTAAGCTCAGGCGTTCACACAACGCCTGAGCTGTGATCAAACGATCGAACGGGTCGTGCCGTACCAATTCGGGGAATTCACGCAAGCCCTCCGCGTGCTGTCCGGTGACATCCAGAATTCCGAGCCCCTGGTCACTCATCGTGTCGGTGAGGTTCGTCGGCACCGACAATTTACCCAGCATGGACTTGATCGTTAGTTCCCAGATTGTCGCCACCGAAACATAGACCTCGGTTGCGGACGTGATCGCCTTGCGGGCAGCCACACCCAATCGGGGATTGTCATCGAGCACCCAGAGTGCGGTCTGACTGTCAAGCAGAAGCATCGGCGTCATCTCCGTAGAACATGCGCTGCATGTCCGGATCGACGTCGAATGCATTGTCGTCGTACCGCAGCTGCCCCTTCAGGCCGCCGATCGTTACCGGAGCCGCCTGATGAGGCACCAGGTCAGCGATCGGCTTCCCAGCTTTGGAGATCACGATGCGCTCCCCCTTTTCGACCCGCTCCAAAAGCCTGGACAGATGCGTTTTCGCCTCATGGATGTTCACCGCAGTCATGCGGATACCATATCAGACTTAGTCTAGTCTAGTCTGTCGCCGCAACCGCGGATGTCCGTTCGCCTCGTCCCATCGCTCGGTAATGGGAACGACAGGGCACCAGCTTGCCGCGATCCCCCGGCCCTCGAAGTGCTGCTGGAGTATCAGGCCGTCCGGGCGACCAGGTCGCGCAACATTTCCGCGGCGGCGATGGGGTCGACGTCGGCGAAGGTGCATGCGGTGCCGTCTTGGTGACCCCAGGTACGGGCGTCCAATCGTGTGCCCATGATTCATCACTGGTTTCTGGAACATATTTGATGCTTGTGACGCGGTCGCTCATGGCTTCTTGCTTCCTATACCTGCATCGCTCTCAATCAACTGAAAATAGGACGGATGCTGGTTACGGACGAGGCGGTATCCGGGACGTTCGGTGGGCGGCTGGAGGAGACGAGCCTGCGCCGCAATCGAATCCGGTTCCTGTGCCGGCGGTGGGTGCCTTTCGTTCTGGTTCACCAGGGTTTCCCCAGAGTCGGTGTCGTCGTGCGGAATCGGGGTGAATGCGTCCGGCCGCGACCAGCGCCGCGAACGCGACGCGCTTGCGGGCGCAGTCGTGGTCGCGGTGCAATTGCATTGCGATATGGGCATCGGCGAGGGTGAACGGCTGGCGGGGTGGGTCGCAGGTCCATGCCTTCGGCCATTCGACCGGGCGCGACTGGCAGCGGCTGACGGGTCGATTCGCCGGGACGTGACGTCGGGGCTGGTTGATCGGCCACACGCAAGCCGCTCCGGCCACGGTGCACGCGCCGCCTCCGACGACCGCGAGAACGCTGTGCACGATCTGCCACGCGTCCATGGCCGTTCAGCTCTCGCCGCCGCTGCCCGAGTGGGTCGGCGGTAGTGCCAGTTGCGCGAGCCCGTCGATGACCTGCTGGAACGTCTGGGGTTCGGGTGTGCCATCGGGTGCGGCGCGGTCGGTGGCGTCGGCCGGGTAGTCGAGACCGCGCAGGTGGGCACGTTCGCGCGGGCTCAACTCCTGCGGCGCGATCCGGCCGTGATATACGAGGGTGTAGTAGGCGACCCACTTCCACGCGCACCGGTCGACCCGGCATGCCCGGTGCGTGCGCATCTGCTGGTGCGCCAGCTCGACCTCGGCGAAGCCGCAGATGATGGGCGGGGTGACGATCGTGTCGCCGCTCATCACGCGGCCCCCGCGTCGACATCGGGCCCGGGCTGGGCCGAGCGGGTCCACGTGCCTTGTGGGCACACGGTTTCCAGGTCGAAACCCTTGTCGCAAACCGACGAGGGCTGGCTGTCCACGTGCCCGAGGTCGAAGACAACGATCACTTCGACGCCGAACTCGGCCGCCATGCCGAGCAGGTAACCGATCGGGTCATCGGTGTCGGCCGGTGGCCGCACGGTGTACACGTACCGGTAGCCGAGCCTGCGGGCGTGTCGTTGCACGTCGCCGGCGTGGCGGAGCGCATGCGGACCGGACACGTCATTGCGGACGAACTTAAGAGCTTTCGGCTTGCCGTCCGCCGAGGGCGGTGCGGCGATGGCTTGCGTGTGTGTCATGGTTCCCCCGAACCTGGTCGATGTACTGGCTTGTGGGGGCGTTTGGGGAACCGGCAACAACGATCACCATATCTCGCGAGGATGATTCTCGAACCGCGATGCACAGCGGAAGTTGTTGTAGCTCCCGCCTGTCGGAGGTGGCTCCAACCTGCGATGTCCCCTGAACGCCGTGCCTCAGCACAGCACGAGTACGTGGACGAGAGCCGGAATTCGGTCCGTCCGAATCTTTTTGGTCCAAGCTGCCAGGATTCGGTCCGCATCCGGCGTACAGTCTGATCCGCGTTCGGTGCCATTTCGTTCCGCTTTTGCAGAGGATGCAGACAACATGACCAGCGACGATGAACCATCGACCCTGCCGAGGCGGCAACTGGGGCGTTTCCTGCGCGAGGTCCGCGAAGGCAGCGGACTATCCCTCGACCGAGCCGCTCAGCTCGTGGAGCTCAGCAAGACCGCTCTGCAACGAATCGAGACCGGGGGTGTGAAGAAGTTCCGTATCCGCGACATACAGGCGCTATGTGAGCTGTATGAGGTCAAACCCGACGACACCGACCGTGCGGTCGAACTCGCCAAGCAAGCGCGGGTTACCTCGTGGTACAAGGCGTTCGGCGGGCTGTACAGCGATGCGACGTTCAACATGTACGTGGAGCTGGCGGCTTCGGCGCGCCACCTGATCGCGTACCACGAGATCGTTCTCGGCCTGCTGCAGACCGCCGACTACGCGCGAGCAGTGATCAGTGCGTTCTATCGCGACAACAGCCCGGAAGACATCGAACGTCGGGTCGAGCTGCGACTGAAGCGGCAAGCGATCGTGACCCGCAAGGCCGACCCGGTGAAACTCCAACTGCTACTCCATGAGTCGGCGCTTCATCGCATAATCGGCGGTCCCCGTGTGATGGCGTCGCAGATGCGGCACCTGGCCGAGATCAGCAAGCTACCGAACATTTCACTGCGCATTCATCCGTTCGCGGACGGATGCGCGTCAGGACTGTTGCACGGTCCATTCGAGATCCTCGACTTCGGCACCGATGCCAAAGGCCGGCTGGTCGAGCCCTCTCAGGTCTATCTCGAAGGGGCAGGGAGGCCGGACCTGTACTTGGAACACGCCGATGGCGTGCGGCGCTACCATGACATTGCTTCGGCCGTACGGAGTGCGGCCCTGGATGAGACGCAAACGCGAGACGTGCTCAGGCGGGCAGCAAGGAGTTATGCAGCGTGAATACTGACCTATCTGTGGTGACGTGGTTCAAGAGCAGCTACAGCAGCGGCCAGACCGCCTGTGTCGAGGTGGCGTGGCTCAAGGGGAACAGGGTTGGTGTCCGTGATTCGAAGAACCCGACCGGTCCGGCGCTGATTTTCACGCCGGGTGAATGGGATGCCTTCACGGCCGGTGTCATTGACGGTGAGTTCCGCCGCCCCGCCTGAGCCATTCAGTACCAAGAACCCTAGCGGCCCGTCCCGGCGAGTCGTGTCGGGACGGGGCCGCCTGCCGTCTCCAAGATTGGTAGTTCGAGTGGCTCGTCCTTGCCGTAGCTTTGATCAGTGGCCGAGGCGTTTCAGCAAGTCGTCCAGTGCCTTTGGTGCGCATCATGCATGCGGTGCCGCTGCCGCCGCGCTTGCGCCTCCGACTCGTCCATGCTGCTTCCGCTCGCCCCGCCGATCCGGCCGATCGGAGCCAGCCCTGCGGCTCCTGTCGTACCTGCTCCTCCATCATTTCCTGCCGCGCCACCATCTTCCCGCGTGGGAGCCCGGCGAGCGCGAGTACATCGGGCTTGACGATGTTATGGTCACGCTGATTCAAAACTGCTTGGAAATCTGCTGGTCCGGGCAGCATGATGCAACCTGTGATTCTTCTCGTTCCTGCCGATGTTCTGCATCCTCGCCGTGTCGATGAACATTTCGCCGCTGAAGCGGATGCCGCCGCTGCGGCCGGGATGGATGTCGCGCTGGTCGACCATGATGCGTTGACCGGGCCCGCTGGCGCTGACGACGCGGTCCGCCGGGTGCGGGTGTCGGGTCCAGCGTTCTATCGGGGCTGGATGCTGCGCAGTGACCGGTACGCGTCATTCGATGAAGCTCTGCGCCGCCGCGGTGTCATGTTGCCGACCCGTCCGGAGCAGTACCGGCGGGCACACGAGTTGCCGGGCTGGTATTCGGATCTCGCCGCTCTGACACCTCGGTCGGTATGGACTGTCGGGCACGATCGGGAGGCGTTCGATCGTGCGTGTCGGGAACTGGGATCGGGTCCTGCTGTCCTGCGCGATTACACCAAGTCGATGAAGCACTACTGGCATGAGGCGGCATTCATCCCGGAGGTGAACGACGGGGATGCCGCATGGCGAGTGGCAAGTCGATTCCGAGAGCTGCGCGACGAGGACATGACCGGCGGATTTGTGCTCCGTGCTTTCGAGCATTTCTCCGCCGCGGAGGTTCGCACCTGGTGGATAGATGGCAGATGCCGGTTGATCGGCCCTCATCCCGACACTCCGCAGGAACTGCCCGCTGCGGAGTTGGACCTGACGGAGATCGAGCCGCTGATCGCGAACCTCCGTCTGCCCTTTGTGACAGTCGACTTCGCCTTGCGCACCGACGGGGCATGGCGCGTGGTGGAGCTCGGCGATGGGCAGGTCAGTGACCGGCCGCGCACGATCTCGCCCGAAACGTTGATCACTGTCCTCCGCAAAGGTTTTAGTAGTAGCTTACTCGAGTATTGAACTGAAACGTCTTGGTTGCCTCGCTTGTTGAGGGTGCGTGCGCGATCAGGACTTGTGGCGGTTGTCGAGTTCGTGGCCGGATTGCTGGATGCTGAGCGAGCGCGGCGCCGGAACTGCGCCGGACGGTGGGCATTGGTCTGAAACGGGCTATGCACACCCCTCGGTGCGGAATTCGCCGCCGTCGGCGCGGCTATCACCCGAATATCCCGGGCGTGCAACCATACCGAGAACTCTTGCAACGCAACGATTCCGCCCGGGCCGTTGTCATAGGTGATGATGTGACCAGGGTCCTGTAGGTTTCGGCGAAGCTGGTCACCGCGATCTCGATACGCGTCTTCTCACGAACCTCGTGAATCACGGTGCACGGCTGAACATCCCCTGAGCACGAATTTTACCTCGCCTTGAGGGAATTCGTGCACAATTTGTGAAAGGGTTCAGGCGTGACGGGCGAGGACAGCCGAGATGCCGAGGACATAGCAGATGGAACTCCGGATATCGCGTTCACCCTCGCCGAATTAGGCGGACCGGCGGAGGCCGGTGATATCGCGGTGCACAGTGGCGTGCCCGGTAGTCTCGCGGTCGGCAACGTGGCCGGGGCGGAATCCGAGTCACCGTCCGATGCCGGTGCGGCGGCTATCGTCGAGCGCGCCGAATTCGACGGACCGGGCGCGTCCGGTGATATCGCGGTGTCCGATGGCGTGCCTGGTAGTTCCGCGGCGGGCGGGGCGGAATCCGAAGCACCGTCCGACGATGGTGCGGCGGATATCATCCAGCGCGTTGCCGATGAATTGCGCAGCGTAGCGCCGGTCGGGTGGCAGCGGCTGACCGTGGAGTTCGCGATAACCGTCACGGCCGGCAGTGCCCGGGCGGTATGCGCCACCGACGACGCCGAGGTCGAGGTGGATGTGCCGAATCGGGTACTGGAGGTGGTCCGCGAGCATCGAGGGGTTGCGGCGGATTCGTCCACCGGTCCGTGGTGGCGACTGCTGCTGCAGCTCACCGCCGAGGGCCGCGCCGATGTCGAGTACGACTATGGCGACGAGCCGTTTCCGGACGAGCAGTTACTGGCGCCCGAGGCGTATCGCGCCGACCTGGCGGCGTATCCACGTGCGCGCCTGCCGGTGTGGCTTGCGGCCTACATCGGCCACGGCGGGCGGCAGACGCGCAGCCCGCAACAGGCCGCCGCCGCGGCACGGGCGGACCGCGACGCCGCGGTGTGGTCGACGTTGGCGGAGAACGAGTTTCCGCCGTACCCGGTGATGTGGGCGCGGTGGACGACGATCGCGGCGGCATTCGTCGCGGCTGGGTCGGAGTGGGGGCCGCGAATGTTCCCATCGCTGGCCGGGTTCGAAAGTTCGCGGCGCAGCGGCGCCACCCTCTGCGCGCTCGCTGGTGGCCGGGCGGTGCTCTCGGGTGGTGTGTGGAACGCACCGGCGCTGGAGGACACCTACAACGGCGACGCCGAGATGCCGAACTTCTTTGCCGGAGCCCCGGATTGGGTTGCCGACCCGGTGCTGAATCCGCGCGCCGGTCTCGGCCTGATGTCGTTCTGCTACTGGTGGGAAGCGGGCCGGTGGTACCGGGGCGAATCGCCGTCGGCGGAGCGGTGCGCTCCAGCGATACCCGGAGTCTGGAGTGCCGACACCGTCGTGGACATTGTCGCGCGCCTCATCTCGCGCCGACCGGGCGCGGCGCAACGGTCGGCGGCGGCGACTCTGCTGTCGGCCGCCGAAGTAGGTGTGGTGACGCCGGAAACTGTCGCGAAGACGTTCGGGGACAACGATGCTGACGGTGCGCTGTTCCAGTTCCGGATGGCCGGGCTGGTGGCCGACACACCGCAGCCGATGCCGCAGCAGCTGGCCATCGCCCGAGTTCGCCAGTACATCCTCGGGCGGGGGCTGGATACCACCGGCTACCCACTGGACGGACTCGTCGCCGACCGGCTCAGCTGCGGCTGGATGGTGTTCGCACCGGTACCGGGCGGTGAGCTCGCGATCGGCCGTGCCATCTTCTATGTCGCCGATGACGGGGTGCTGGAACCGTCTTCGTCATCGGTGCCGCCGGCCAGGTTCGTGTCGGGATTCCAGGAACGGTTCCGGCAACGTCAACAGCCGACGGGATGAGACCGCCATGTTCATGCGCCGCCGGCCAGGTTCGTGCCTGGATTCCAGAAACGGTTCCGGCAACGTCAGCGGCCGACGGCGTGCGCGCACCGCGTCATTGCACCGCCGTCGTGGCCAGCACAGTGCCATCACGATGATGCCGCTCTCCACGACGACAACCAGGAGAATTACGGTCTGAAACACTGTCATACCCCAGGGAGCGAGCGACCTTTCGTGTGCGCGGCGTCGGTCCGCGCCGGGGGCCGAGTCGCATACTGGCGCGATCCTCCTTGGTCGCGGTCAATGAGCCATTCCAACGTGATTCCGGGCTTGCGGATACGGTCGGTATAGATCAGGGTGCCCTCCACGCCGCGAGCTCATGGCCTGCGGCTTTGCGCCGCGAATGGACCATCCGATGACGGTGTCGCCGCGCCCATGGGAAGTGTGGAGCTGGCGGAGTGAGGAGTCCGAGTGATCGCCGCGCGAATCAGCGCCGCTCGTCCTTGATCAGACGGATCACGTCGGCAACAGCACGATTTATCGAGCTAACCAACCGCGCCGTGTCGACGCCGGTAGCAATGGCCGGGCTGCCAGGAGTAATCACATAGCGTCCGTCGTCGGCGATATCGCGCCACCACAATCCACGTCGAGCCAGATTCCGTGGACCGAATCTCGTTACCCCCTGCCGAACCTCCACGATACCTCGGCGCGCCACCGGTTTGCGCAGAAGTTCGGCACCATGCTGGTCGACCGGAGCTTCCTTCGGTTCCCGCACCATCGATGCACCGAATTCGGCGTCGAATTCCGCGTCGGTAGATCTGCGGGGTAGCACGACATTGTCGAACTGCCCGCGCTCCTCCGCCGGCAGACGGGCAGCGATCCGTTCGGCCAGGGAAAGGCAATCGCACTCGGTGATTGTGACACGGCCGCCGTCGTAAGTGGTCCTGCCCGGAATCTGTTCGAGGAGGTAGCCTCGGTCGGCGCGCCGAATGGCATGGAGACGGATATGTGACGTCGGATCGGCGGCAGCGCGCTGATCCCAACCGTGCGCGATGATACGCAAATCAGGCTTCGCTACGATGTCGAACACCTCATCGAGCCCACTGCTCCACCGAGTCCGCAACCCCAGCCACGCTTGGCGTTCTTCGTATTGCTCATCCCAATCCAGATCACGCACGAGAGCGGTGAAAGGCGCGGGCAGCCGCAGCTCTCGCATGCGGTCCCAGGCAACGACGAACTCCACGTCGGTGAGTGTCCAGCTCCGGTCCATCAGGGCGCCTCCGGCTGCCGAACGATGATCGGCTCCTCCGGACGCGGCGCCCGCGGCGGATCCGAGCGCGACATCCGCGGCCGATTCGGCTGCTGCTCCGGCGGCGCCGGCTGTTGCGCCTGTTCAGTCACGTGACGCGCCTGTATCCCTCCCACCACCGCGCGGGTCATGTCGGGCGCCTCACCCAGTGCGTCATCGAGATGCTCCGCGGAATCCAGGTACTTCGGGCGCTCGCGCTTGCTCTCCTGGCCACCGCCACGCGCACCGGCAGCTGGCGTGCCTGCGGGGCCAGGCGTGCCCGTCATCGGTTGACCCGCCATGGGGGCGGCACCGGCCCGCGGCACCTGAGCCGCCGACCCGGCCATGGTCGTGCCCGCGTTCACGCGTGGAAACAACCGCGATGCGTCGTACGGCGCCTTCGGCGCGCTGTGCGGCGCTCCGCCGACACCACCACCGCCGACCTTGCCGCCAACCAGGTTCCGTGCTGCATCAAGCCCCGCCGAGGTCGACGGCAGGTCGGCGGCCGGCGGCTTCATCAGATCGCTGGGCAGTGCGTTCTTCGCCGCACCCAGTGCGTTCTGTACCGCATTCGACGCCGTGGACAGGGCGTCCGTGAGGGCGCCCATACCGTTCGAGAGCCCGGCGGCAGGGTCGGCACCAATAGGATCGAGCGCGTTCGCGTATCCGTCCAGATCCGCAGCCTGTTGCTCCAGTTCATCGGCATATGAATCCAGCGCCGCCCATTGCTTGTCCAGCGGCGAACCGCCGAGACCGTTATTCAGACCAGCACCGCCACCACCCGCTTGAGTGTACTCATCGTCGGTGCTCTGGCCGTCATTCGGCGTGCCTGCATACTCCGGAAACTTCGGAAAGTATTTGGTTGTTTCCTCGTAACCGGCCTTATATGTGTTGCGGTAAGCTTCCTGATATTGGGGTGTCGGGTCGTCTTCTACCCGCTTCGCTGTGCCAAAGATCCACCACCCGTCCTCGTTGACGACATAACTGTTCGGATTCTCAGCATCCTGCGGCATCTCCTTCTGCGTTTCATCGAGCCAGTAGCCTGCATGAGTGTACACATGACCAGCCTGATGCATTGCCCGCCACAATGGATCCAGTTGGTTCTTGAAATTGTCGACAGTCGTGATGGCATATTCTTTTCCCTTCCCGGTCCACGAGTCGGAAGCGGCCAGTACGAGATCATTCTTGAATTCTGTGGACTTGTCACGGAGAGTATCACCCATCCGATACCAGAGAATGGCTCTCGACTCATAGTGGTACGGCAAATCCACCCCCCGGATGAACTCACCCAGATCGTACAGTTGTTTGTAACTCAGCTTCGAAGGATCCGGGCCGATCTCGTCCGAAACAGACTCGAACGATTCGCCCTCGGGCAGTAGCTCGTCGATTCTACTACTCGTCGGAACCCAGCTTCCGGGAGTGCGATCGATCAAGGGGGTAACACCGCCGGAGGTTATGCTGTCGAAATCTGACGCCGAGATGCCTTCAGCTATCTCGTACGCCTTACCGGCCGATATAAAAAGCTCCTTCAAATTGTTCAAATCATGCAGCCGAGTGCCCTCTCGATCCTCGCTGCCAATTATGTCGTACAGTTTGGTTCCCAGGTTTGTGAGATATATGTCGAGCGTCTCCAGGGAAGGCAGCGGAGCGCCACCGTACCCGGCATCCTTTGCGTACGCCACATACGAGCTCGCCCCCTCGACATCTCCCTGATCCCTGATACCCCTCAACACCTCGATGAAGTCGGCACACAGATTTGCACATGTCAGGGCGATGTCATTGTCGACGAGCAGATCACCGGCGCCCACGAACTCGTTCAACATCGACCAGGAAGCCGCCTCCGTGACGGACTCGCCCGCTCTCTCTTCTCCACCCTCTTCTTGGGGAGGCATACCGCACACTCCTAATAGCCCCAGCGCCCCTCGGACATACCGGGTCGTGAACCGTCTGATTTCATCGCACTTGGTCAATGGCTCCCGGTCAACGTCGTAGACGCTACGGTCGTATTTATTTACACTCGGTTGAGGCGGGACCACTCGCCGATAGGACCTGTGGGCCCGCCCGCCGCAACGGTCGCTGGTGGCTGTGCCCAGGGCTCTGGCGTTGTTGACGGGCGAGGCTGCGACCTGGGGTGGGACTGCGCCGCGGCCAGCACAGGGCGGCGACAACGATGGCTGCCTCTACGCCGATGATCGTCAGGGCAATCGACTGAGTTGTGGTCATCTCGGTACTTCTCTCTATGTCCTGGACCGCCGCATCTGCGATGGCTACCTCCGATGCGGCGGTGGCGCGCGGTTTTCGTGCATCGCCGCGGTCCGCCTCTCGCGATACATTTGTTCATGGAGGCCTTGGGCTTCGCTTATCGGATCCTTGTCGCGTCTCGATCGAAAAGTGTTGCCGTGTACGGCAGTCCGGGCAAGCTCGGGTGAACGTTCACACTTCCGATCGTTGGCGCTGCTGGAACCTCTTCTCGAACCCATCGACGAACTGCACTGGCGGCACCGAGGATGATGACCGTTCAAGGACCCCGTCGTCGGCGATGTAGAAGATCGCCCGCCCGCCCGCGATCTCGCCGCGCGGCACCGGCACAGACACCATCCAGCCGCAGCTGAGCCGGTCGGCGACCAGATCGCCCAGCGCGTAGCCGGTGGTGTCCAGGCCGAGGCCGAGGATGTACTGCCGCACTCGGGTGATGGCCAGTTGCTTGGGCATTGCTTCCGGTACCACGGTGACCAGGCCGGCCATCCGGAACTGGAGGAGGGCGCTGTCGATATCGAGTGAACCGACGTCGCCGAAGGCATTCAGGACGGTCTCGCGGGTCACGACACCCACTTCCGCGGCCGAAACCAGTGTCGAGGCGGCCAGGAGCTGGGCCTTGTTCGGCTGGCTGGAGACTGCTCGTGCCACGATGTCGGCGACCGAATCCGCCGACCACACTCCGGGCATGGCGGCAGCACACTCGGATGCCGGGGGTGACTCGCCCCGGTACCACCGGCCGGACTCCCACCAGTAGCAGAACGACATCAGGCCCGCCCCGATGCGCGGGTTCAGCATCGGATCGGCCACCCATTCCGGTGCTCCGGCAAAGAATTTCGGCATATCGCTGCCGTCGTTGTAGGTGGCGTCCAGGGTCGGCGCGTTCCATACCCCACCGGAGAGTACGGCACGACCATCGGGCAGTGCATACAGCGTGGAACCGCTGCGCCGGGAACTTTCGAACCAGCCGAGTGCGGGCAGCATTCGCGGCCCCAACTCCGAACCAGCGGCGACGAATCCGGCCGCGATCGTTGCCCACCGCGCCCACATCACGGGAAATGTCGGAAATTCGTTCTCCGCCAAGGTCGCCCACACCGCCGCGCGGCGATCCGCGCGAGCCGCGATAGCCGCCTGCTGTGGACTGCGGGACTGCCGGTCCGCGTGTCCGAGGTAGGCCGCGAGCCATACCGGCAGGCGTTCGCGCGGATAGGTTTCCAGGTCGGCGCGATACGCGGCGGGCGGGAACAACTGATTGTCCAGGAAAGGGCGATCGCCGTAGTCGTAGTCGACATCGACAGAACCATCGGAGGTCGCGTGTACCAGCATCCGCCACCATGGCGCGGCGCTCGGGCCGGAACCGTCCGAGCCCGCGGCAGCCTCTCGATGCTCGCGGACCAAACGCAGTGCCGACTTCGGTACCGCCACCGCGACCTCGATGTCTTCGACGGAATAGACCGCCTGCGCCGCTTCGGTCGACACCGTGATGGCGAACTCGGCGTACAGTCGCTGCCATTCGTCCGGCGCCGCGGTCTTCAGTTCGTCCACAATGCGACGGGGGGTATCGTCCACCGCTTCATCGGTGTCCGACGCCGGGGCTTCGTCGGCCAGCAGGCTGAATACGATATCCGGAGCGCGCTCCGATTCCGCCGCGTCATCCTGGGGCAGGTCGTCTCGACCGCTCTCCGCTTGTCCACTTGTCACTGTTACGCCCCTCGGACATTACGGTTCTCTTCGTTTGGTCCGAGAATACCGCTGACGGGGTCCTCGGCCGCCGAATCAGCGGATGGGCACTCTATCTGGGAGTTCACGGCTTGCTCGGCCGGGAGGCCGGGTTCCCATGGTATGGGAGCAGACTTTGCGATCTCGCGATGTAAGGGCGTAGTGACCTCCGCTGGGGTAAGTGCAGGATTTGACATTCCCTTGAGGTGTGAATTCGGGTCTGCCGTGCAAGCATTGGGTATACACCTGTGCGTTCGGCAACTGTGGGAGGTTTGTCATGGCGGAACGGATCGAGGTCGACCTCGATGCGCTACAAACGGCGGCTTCATACGGCGAAGAGGTGTGCGATGGGATCGCGTCCTTCGGCGCGCGCCTGAAAGACATATTGGGGCGGCTGCCCGAGGCCTGCGGTACTGGCAAACCCGCCGAACAATTTCTCGAGGGCAGCAACGGTGAGCCGGGGGTCGAGGAGAGCGGGGACGCCACAGTGGAGGCGACTGACGACGTGCATAAGTCAGCCATGGTGATGCGTGATGCGGAACTCGACATAGTTAGCAGATTGGAACAGGCCGAAGAGGCATCGACGCGGGGATTCGACTGACGCGAAGGTCGGTTGGATGCTGGGGTGATGAGGTAGGCGCACGGCCGTTGGGCTGTGCGGATTCGAGATCGGTTGAGGGACTTCAGATGTGGAATGGGCGCGCCAAAGGCAACGGGTCCGGCATGGAGGCGATGCTGGGTGAACTGCAGGATCAGTTGCGGCATGTCACCGATGTCGCGCAACAGCGCGCCGGGCTGACCGCCAGCGCGGCGACACGGGATAAGCGGGTCACGGTGACGGTGGATGCCGACGGCCATCTGACCGATCTCCAGTTCTCCGCCGATATCAAGCAGCTCAGCTATGACGAGATCGCGGCGGCTGTTGTCGCTGCCGCGCAGCAGGCGGTGGCGGAGGTGACCCGCCGCGGCGGTGAGCTGTTCGAGCCGCTGAACGATCACCGGGCTCGCATGCCGAAGCTTTCGGAGCTGATCGAGGGGCTGCCCGATATCGAGGGCCCAGCCGCATCGCGGCCGTCGGTGACGGGTGCGCGGACGAATACCGAAACCGGTGAAGAGATTTGGGACAGCACGGCGCCCGAGTCGAGCAATGCATCGCTGGTAGCCGCACACCTGGATGACGAAGATCCGGAGCTGCGGATCGTGGACGCGGTCGATTTGCCCGAGCCGAGCACATCCATGGTTGCCGCGGACATGGACGAGGAAACCACGGAACCGTGGTTCGCGGATGAGGTCGATAACGGTCACATGGCCGGTGATGCGGAGGGCTCTGAAGTCTCGGATCGCGGCTGGGGGTAGCCGCTCGTGGGACTCGAAGTACCCCCGTACTTGAAGCCGCTCTTCCCTGTGGTGGCTGGCGATCATTGGCCGGCGACCGACGAGGAGCAGGTCTGGGCGATTGCGGACGCTCTGCAAGATCTTGTCGATGAAGGGAACGCCGCGCTCATCGAGAAGACGGCCGAGTGGGCCAGGAAAACGGCCCTGGCCTGGCCGGAGGGAGAGGGTTCTGAGGAGCTGCAGCGGCAGATCAGCCAGCTCGGCATCGCCGGTGCCGGTATTCTCGAGAATGCTCAGGCGCTGGCGGATGCTATCGGCGCGTTCGGTAATCAGATCTATGCGACGAAACTGAACCTACTCTTTACGCTCGCGTGGGTTTTTATCGAAGTAACTATCGCAAGCTTGGCAGGGCCGGCCGGTGAAGTGGCCGCATGGCGGTCGATTCTCAGCGGCCGCTGGGCGTCGAAGTATTTCGGTGGCCTGCTGGA
Organism: Nocardia sp. NBC_01730; assembly: GCF_035920445.1. Lineage (NCBI taxonomy): Bacteria > Bacillati > Actinomycetota > Actinomycetes > Mycobacteriales > Nocardiaceae > Nocardia > Nocardia sp. NBC_01730. The sequence continues at coordinate 534,303 of NZ_CP109162.1, forward strand.
TAAGGGTATCGAGTTTGTAACCCGCGTCCTGGCCAAACGTTTGGTAACCAAGTTTCCGCAGATCGCTCAATACATATCCCGTGCAGGTGGTTACCTCTACGAGGGTATCCAGGAAATGCTCGAGGAAATTCTTCAAGGGGGCCTGCAGGAATGGATCGTCCAGCAATCGCTGATCGAGAAAGGCCGACAGGACGAGCTCGACTGGGAAGCACTCGAGAAGACTATGAAGGCCGGTGCCTGGGGTGGTGCCGCGGGCGGCCTTTTCGGCCACCTTCTGCAGCGGTTGATGGGGAAATCGACCAAGTTGATGCAGATACTGCCCTACAACAAGTGGGGCGGGCTCGGCCGCGGCGCGATACAGGGAATTCTGACGGGTCTCGTGGGCGCGGTGTTCGGTGGTGTGGCCGGGGCCCGGTACGACGGCATGTCATGGAGTGAGGCATTCGACTCGATCACCGGGCTGCAACTGCTGAGTGGTGCGGTGTCGGGCGCGCCGTCGAGCATGGTCTACGGCTTCCGCGGCTATTCGGAATTCGGCGGGCGGCCGATCGAGGAGCAGCAGAAATTCCACGATCTCCGGACCTGGATGAGCGACGTCGAGGCGGACATCCAGGCCGACGTCCTCGTCCGGCAGATGCATCGCGATATCGACCTTTATCTCCAGGACGAGGCCGAGCGGGAAAGCGCCCACCAGACGCTCGACGCCGCCGTCCGGGAGGTCAGCCAGAGCGTCACCTTCGATAACGAGGGCAAAACCCAGGTCAACCAGCATGCCCGGCGGATGCTGATGGACAAGCTCCAGGTCAATGTCGCGGAGCGGATCGATCAGGGCGCGTCCCTGGCCGGGGTGTCGACCGAAGCCGATGTCGACGCCGTCTATGCGCGGGGGCAGGCCGATGGCATAGTGGCCGGGCTGCATCAGAAGGTGGACGGGCGTTTCTCGGAGGGGACGGAGCAGTTCGCCGCGCATCGGCTGATCGACGACATGCTGTTCGGTATCGCCGCGTCGAATCTCGGTGATTCCTCCCTGTCCGAAGCGGAGCGGTTGGCGCGGTTCGAACAGCTCGATGAGGCACTGCAGGAGTGGATGGAGCCAGAAGCGCCTGAGGAGGAAGAAGAGGAGGAGAAATCCGAAGAATCCGCCGCGACGGTCACACAGGCCGAACAGTCCTCGGGGCCCGGCTTCGTCTCGAGGATCGTCGGCACCGACATCTTCGCCAGCCACGAAGCCGCCCAGCCAGCCTCCCGGTACGACGAGAACGGCGTCCTGATCGGCGCCGACAACATCGGTCAGTCCATCGCGATCACCAAGACTGTGGACGAGATCATGCAGCTGGTGCCGCAGATCCCCGAGGTCGACCTCAGCGGACTGCCGGAGAAGGAGCGGCGCAAACGGCAGAAGGAGTTGCGGATATTCGAGTTCCGGGTGAACGGATTCCGTGCGGCAGTCACCCAGGCGATCGTCGATGCGGTGCGGCGAACCGGTTCGAATGCGCGGGTCATTGCGACGCTGGGCGGCGATGGGGTTGTGCAGGTCCGGGTGGTCGACGCGCACGCGGATCTGGGGTTGCGCGCCAATGACCAACTGATCGGAAGTAGACAGGGCGATCAGTCCGGCCACCGGAAACTGGATTTGGTGTTCGCGAACACGGATAAGTGGGCGTATGGGTGGAATGCATCCGGGCACAACGAGCTTCGGTTTGAGGCAAATCTGACGGCCCCGAGTTTCACGGCGTCCGCGCCGACCGGCTCCGGGCCGAAACGTACTGCGGCGTCGGTCGATCCGAAGGCGCCGGTCTTCGACGGCTGGACCGGTGTGGCAGGTCTGGCAGCGGATCTCGCCGAGCTGGTCGGTGCATCACCGGATCTGGAGTTCGGCGACCCCACCGCGTCGACATCGGAGTCCGGCGCCGGTGCGGCGCCATCCTCGGAGTACAGCGACCTCACCGCGTTGGAGCAGATGGTCGGCCCCGTCCCCGCCGAATTCGCGGCCGACACGTCTATCTTGACGGCACAGCCCGGTGGTGATCGGAAAGTGGACCATCTGGCCAACCATCTGTCCGGCTGGCTCGAGAGCCAGAAGATGCCGTGGATGCAGGAAGCGTCTCGGCAGATGATGGCGTACCAGGCCGGCGGGCAGCCGATCGGCGGCGTGCACGAGGTGACCGGGCTCGAGGATCTTCAGGATGTTGATGATAAAGACGAAGTCTTCGTTATCACCGATGGGCTGGCCAAGATCGGGTTGACGATCGCTGGTGACGACGTGGAATCCGGTGTGGCACTGGCACTTCAGGCTTTGAACGCGATGACCGCGGACTGGTCGCCCACCCAGGCCCAGCATGCGAAGACCGCACTGGAGCAGGCATTGCGCAATGCCGCATCGCTTTCCGGCCGCAAGGTGCGGATAGAAGCCGAGGTGACCGACGATCCGAAGACGGGACCGCGCCTACGGGTGCATGTGTTCGATCTCGGCATCGGGATGCCGACCGAGCTGTCGGCGCAGCCGGGCGACGGCGTGCGTGACCTCCCAGCGGTGACGATGCATGCCGACACCTACGGCGTCGACGTCGGGGTCGCCGACAGCACCGGATTCGGCTGGCGCTACCGACTGCGGTTCGAGATTCCGGCGACACCGGCGGTGCAGTCCGAGAAGTCCGGTCTCCCCGGCATCAGCGGCAGACTGCGAGCCGCGCTCGGGGAGCTGGCCGACAGCCCGAATGCGTCGAAGCAGATGCGTAAGTGGACCATCGACCGGTTGGTGGCCGAGGCGCGCGACGCGCTGGAGCAGCAGGATCTCGCTGCCGACATCCGCCAGCAGCTGACCGATGCGCTCGCCGATTTCGACGCACTGGTCGTGCCGGTGACCGAAGCCGCGGCACGGGCGCGGCTGAATCAACTCGGCGGTGTCGAGGTCGGTCCGTTGGCGCGGGTAGTCGGCGGCAAGCTGCTGCATATCCGCCCGATGCAGACCGACGATCCGGTCCTGGACGATCCGGTTCTGCGGGCATTGGCGCGGCGGGGCGTTCCGATCGAGCGCTGGCGGGTGCAGGTCGACGCCGCCGGTCTACCGGTGTACCAGCAGTGGCAGAACGGCAAATGGGTGCCAGGTCAACCGGACACCAAGGCGCTGGATTCCGCGGGGGCTGCGCTGGCGCAGGAGCACGCCGTGCGGACCGTGCGGGATGTACTGGTCGCACGCGCCCTGCAGGTGCGCAATGGACGACCGTCGCCGACTGCGAGACAACAGATTTCGGAGCTGCTCGAGCTTGCTGAGCAGGTAGCTGAACTCCAGGAGAAACTGAAGAAGGCCCAGTTCGCGCCGGCGCAGGTGGGGAAGCTGGGCGCCGAACCCACTGACGAAGAAGAGGACCGCTCGGCGGAGGCTGTCGAGGAAATGCGTCAGCAGGTCGCCGACTTGCGCGCCGAGCTGGCGCGGGCCCGGTCGGACTGGTTCGCGCGGGCGCAGGGCATGCAGCTCATTTCCGCGGAGTTGGCCGCCTCGGCGTCCGAGTTGCCGGTGCTGCCGGAACAGCTGCCGCAGGCACTGAGCGACATCGATACGCAGATCGGTAACCTCGACACGGAGATCGGCGGTATCGAGGCCCAACGCGTCGGGCTCGACCTCGGCGAATCAGAACAGCCACGGCGCGGGCGTCGCGCTGAGGCGGCGCAGAAGGCTCGACAGGCCGAGCGGGCGCGATTGCGGGCCGAACTCGAAGCTCGCAAAGAGGAGCGGGCGCGGCTGCAGGCCGAGCGGGACCGGTTGGCGGCGGTACTGGACCAGGCGGGCGAACTGTTGGCGCGGCTGGCGCAGTCGCGGGCGGCGGATGGGCTGTCGGAACAGCAGGCCCGCACCGACGACGAGATCGCCGCCGCCGCGGACGATGCGTATCAGATCGCGAAACGGCAGCTGTATGCCTTCACCGTTGGGATGAATCCATCTGCGGCACATATTGTTTCGGAGGATGCCGTCGCCGCCGCGAACGCCATCACCGGCGACGACGCGCACGCCGCGATTCAACGGGTGCAGGCGATCGAGGCGGGCCTGCACACACTCGAAACACAGTTCGGTTCAGAGGTTTCCGGCCGCGATGGGAAGCCCAGCGCTGCGCCGATGGGCCCCGAACAGTTGGCCCAGGTACTTGCCGCCGCGGGCGTCGAGCTGCCCGAACAGCGGACGGCGACGTTCTTGCTCGCCGCGGCGGAGCGGGTGCTCAACGACCCGCAGCACACCGATATCCCTGACCAGACGCGGCAAGAGTTGGCCGCGGCCGTAGCTGAACTCCAGCGATCACTTCGGCAGTCGGCCGCGATCCGCGCCGAACGTGAGCAGGTCGGCGGCGCCCCGATCGGCAACTGGGGCAAGGTGGTCGGCGACCGGCTGGTGATCATTGCCGACGAAACCTCGGGCGGCAACCCGATCAGCGATCCGAGTACCCTGACGGCGCTGGAATCGGCTGGGGTCGTGGTCGAGCGGCGTGCGGTGGCCGCAGACGGTACGGTGACCATCGCCTACTGGAACGGCGGTTCCTGGCGAACCGAACCGCCGCAGTCGATTGGACCCGATCGGCGGGTCGCGGGCAGCACCGAGTCCGCCGTGCTGGGCAGCCTCGACGCCCGATGGGCACAGCAACTCCAGACCCTGCGGAGGGTGCAGGAGGTCTTGGCGGCCCAGGCACTCGCCGGGGTGTCGGATGTGGACAGCAGCATCGATCCGGTCGCCGCGGCCACCGCGCTGGCCGCCGAGGTCGAGCGTCTGGACGCTGAACTCGATGACGTGGCCAGGAAAGTGGCGCAGATCGAGACCGAGATCGAGCAGCTCGCGGCCGAACACGCCGAGCTCGTTGCCGCGCTGGAGCAGTCCGACGAGATGCCGGAGTCGATCCGGGAACTGGGGCAGGCCCGCGCGGCGGCCCAGATCGTCATGCGGGATCAGCTGCAAGCCGAACTCGACGCACTGCGGTCCCAACAGGCGAGGTTGCAGGCGCGGCGAGACAAGCTGATGGGTGCGGTCACGCCTGAGTCGACCACCCAGAACTCGGATCGGTCGGGACTGCTGCGCGCACTGACCGAGGCGAACGCCTGTGCCGAACAGATCACCCGCGAACGCAACCGGCTCGCCCGGATGGCCACCCGCCAGGCCGCCAACCTGGTGGAGCGCCTGTACCAGCGGGTCTTCATGGGCTACCCGGATCCGGAGCAGCGTGCCGCCGTCCGGGCGAAACTGCAGGAGTTCAGCCGCGCGGATGATGCGAAAGCCAATGGCGCCAATGCATTCCAGCGGTTGTCCAGGGCGGAGCGCTTGTGTGCCCAGAGCAACATGTTGGAACAGGCCGCTGTCGACGCCGTTGAGCGGCGTCGCGCCGAAATGGGCCGTCCAGAGGTCGTTGCGCTGGTGCGGGCCCTCGAGGGGTTGGTCGAGTACCCGGAGCGGATGACTCCGTCGCAGTTGCTGGAGCTGGCGCGTCAGCAGCTGGGGCGTATGGACCTGCCGAAATGGGCATGGGAGCCCCTAGCCCTCGCGGCGGCCGGATACGAGGACGCGATCTCGGATGGCACATCGCCGGGCCAGGTCCGGAATGAGACCGCCATGCGTTTGGCGGAGACTTTCGATTCATTGCTCATCAACTGCGACGGGCTGACATTCGACGAAATGTGGGCCGCGGCACAAGCGGTGCTGTCGGGGGAGTCTGACGAACTGACCGGGCGGGTCGAACTCCGGGAGGGCGTCGAGCTGTCGCTGGATGACTACACGGCGTTGGACCAGATCCTGGCCGACCATGAATCCGCTCTTGCCGGGGACAGTGGAAAGCAGACCGCGACAGATCGGAAAGAGGTTGCGGGGCGCCACTATTCGAAGAACGCTGATTCGAAGGCCACCGAGCAGGAGACGACCGCGCAGAGGATCGCTGAGTCGGGGACCACTGCGTCGGAGACCGACGAGCCGGAGCAGACCGAGTTGGAGGTCCGTCGCATGTTGACGGGTGCGCTTTCGGCGGTCCGCGGCGATCCGGACCGCATCGGCGCCCTCCCGCTCGGCCAGCTGGCCGACGAGGTTCGCCTCCAGCTGGCTCTGCTGGACCCCGATGACAAACACCACGGCGAACTTTCCGAGGCGCTCGCGGAATTCGACGCGCTGGTCGAACGGCTCACCGACGCCGCCATCCGGGCGGAACTGGAACGCCTCGGTGGCGTCCCGATCGGCACATGGGGTCGGCTGATCGGCGGCAGGCTGATAATCATCCTGCCCGCCGGGGTGCAGGACCCGGTGCTGGACGTGTACGTGCGCCAGGCCGCGGATCGGCGTGGTGTCGAGATCGAGCTGTGGCAGGCGGGGGTCAATGCCGCAGGTCGGCCGACGTTGCGCACGCAGCGGAATGGCGAGTCGGTGGCTGGGCGGCCGATGGCCACGCAGGCCGGATCGCCGAACCCCGTTCTGACCGCGCTGCTGCAGGAACACGCGCTGCGGACGCTGCGGGACGCGCTGATCGAGCAGGCATTCCGGGTGCCGCGCGGAATGGTCGCGCGGGAGGAACAACGGCTGCGGGTGCTGCAGCGGGCTCAGCAGCGTCTGGCCCGGTTGCGGGCGCGGGCCGCCGGACTCGATGGTGAGTCGCCGGAGTGGGCGGCCGCCGCGGCCGACGTCATGGAAGCGCGTCAGCAGGTTGCCGAGCTGTTCGCTGAGCTGCTGCCCGAACAACTGCCGCCAGGGGACCGGCGGACGGCGCAGGTGCACGCGATCATCGACCTGTTGGCGGCCGATGTTCGCGGCGCCGAGGACATCGAGGCCACGCTGTGCTCCTATGCCGATGGTCTCGAACAGTTGCTGTCCGACTATGGTGTCGCGTCGGGCGGAGCCGGGAAGGGACCTGGGGGCCAGGCGCAGCGGTTGCGGAAGCTGCTGACAGGTTTTCGTGACCTCCGAAAACGTCTCTCGCCAGCGGAATTCGCCGCTGTCTCGGCCGCGGTCGCGGGCCTGGGAAGTTCCGTTGAACCTGATGCTCTGGTTGATGACGGTCCGGTCGAGGGGGAGTCTGCGGCTGAGGCCAAAGCTGAGGAGGTAGCCGATTTCGAGGCGAGGCTGAAGCGGGCAGAGTTTGCGCTGGACCAGTTGGGGAGGCTGGGCGCCGAACCCACTGACGAAATTGAGGACCGCTCGGCGGACGCTCTCGAGAAAATGCGTCAGCAGGTTGCCTACGTGCGCGACTTGCGCGCCAAGCTGGTGCGGGCCCGGGCGGAATTGGCCGACATCACGGCCTTGGGTGACTCTGCGGACGGTGCGACGGTCGAGGGCACCACCCCCGTGCAGAGTGCTGCTGCCGCGTCGACGTCGAGAGGTTCCGGGTCGGGCAAGGGCGGTCCGGGGTACACGCTCACTGAACGTCTGGGATCTTCGATACTGCGTGTGCTGCCGGAGATGATGGTGCCGGGTGGGGCACTCGGTCAGGTGCTCGAGAATTGGGGTTTGGGCGGAGTATCCGAATCATTGCGGGCGCTGGTGGCGGCTGGTTTCGCGGCGCACGGGGGAGATGTCAGGGCGTCGCGCCTATCGAGTGGAGCGGTGACCATCACCGGCTACGCGGCCAAGGACGATGGCACTGGTGGTAAGGGTAAGCGTTGGGTGAGTGTCACCGCCGATCCCGATTCCGGGGACGTGCAGGTCAGGTGGCGGGTGCAGGCCGAGGGCGACCCGACCGGGTGGACCCAGCTGATGTCGGACTGGGGTAATTCCGACGATGTCCGTGAGGGGGCCGCCAACTGGTTCTATGAAGTGGTCGGTGACCCGTCGGATGGGACGGCGCGCAATGTCACGGCGACGTTGTCCGGGCGGGAGCCGGACCGGGCGTTGACCGTGACCGTGAAGGGAGTTCCTGGGGAGAAGACGTTCCCGGAGTCCGGCGGCGGATCCCGCCCTGCTCCGAAGCCGGACGGCAACCACGTCGATCCTGGTTCCGGCGGTGCGTCGGAACCTGCCGATGGCGCCGGTGCGGAGCAGACCGTCGCCGCCGCGCTGTCCGGTGCGCTTGGCGGGTTCGTGGGGCGTTTGCGTGCGGAGCTCGCGGCTTTCGCGGATGATCTTGGGCGGTTGTCGCTTGGTGAGTTGTTGGTGGTGGCGCGTGGGGTGGTGGCGCGTCCGGAATTGTCGGAGGTCGAGTGGGGTCCGGTGGCGGGGGTGCTGGCCGATTATGACGCTGCTGTCGCGGCGGCCGCGCGGGCGGTTCGGCAGCGGTTGGGTGGTGTGCCGGTGGGGGATTGGGCGGTGGTGCTCGCGGATCGGGTTGTGGTTGTCGCTCCAGAGGGAGTGGACGACCCGGTGGTGGACATGCGGGCGCGGCAGGCGCTCGAACTGCACGGGGAGCTGCCGGTCGAGCGTTTGCAGGTCGCCGGTTTCGACGCGCTCGGCCGGACGATCGTGCAGCAGTGGGTCGATGGTGGGTGGGTGCCGGTCGCGGATGCTCAGGCGGCTGGTCCGGCGGCGCCGGTCACGGTTGGGGAATCGCTGCGGCAGCGGCAGGAGCAGTTGCAGAAGGTGGCGGAAGCTCTTGCGTCGCATCATCTTCGAGTGACGCCCGGCCCGCATGCGGCGGCGGCCGTGGCTGATGTGGTGGCTATGTTCGACGCTGCCCGCACGGTGGATGATTGCGACGAGCACCTGGCCGGTATCGGTGGGCAGATCGAGCGCTTGGAGCAGGCTGGGTCGGAGCCGCCAGGTCTGTCCCCGGAGCAAGAAAGCACTCTGGAAGCCTTGCGCGCCGAGCGGGATGACCTGATCACCCGCCGGGCCAGGGCCCGTATCGATTGGTATGCGTGTGCTGGTCGGTTGGGGTTGCAGCCGCCGCGGCCGGGTGCCCACGAGACCGCTCCGATGCCGTATCAGCTGCCAGATCTGCTGTCGGCGTTGGACAACCGGATCACTGCCGCTGAGCGGGACGTTGCCCGACTGGCGGACGAACTCGCTGTGCTCGGCGACCTGATCGATCAGCTGCATCTCGGCCGTGATGATGTGGATGAGCAGCGGGCTCGTAATGCGGCGCGTCGCGCCGAACGGCGGCGGTTGGTTTCCGCGCTGGAGGCCCGGCAGGCGGATCTGGATGGGTTGCGGGCTGAGCGTGCTGAGTTCGCGGAGATGCTCGGTCAGCCCGACACCATGACGCCGGATCGGTTGGGGGAGACCACGCAACGGTTCCTGGGCCGGTGGTCGGGCGTCGAGGCGGTGGCGACGGTCGCGGCTCGTGCCGAACAGGCCAGACATGATCGGATGCAGATCGTCAACCCGTTGGTTGATGTGCTCGATGGGTTGGTGGATGATCCGGATCGGTTGACTACCGACCAGTTGCTGGCGGCGGCGCGTGAGGTATTGGCACGGGAAGACCTCTCGGACGACCAGTGGTGGCCGGTGGAAAACATCGTGGCCGAATACGACGCTCCGGTCGGTGGCGATCCGATCGGCTCGTTCAACCCGGACCGCATCATGCACGAGAACGCTCCGATGCCACAGCCAGGATCGACTCAGGGCGAGGTCGACGATGCTGAGGCTGCGGAGCTGACCAGGCGGCGCGTCATGGAACGAGACGCCGCCTCGGATCTGCCGGATCCCGACAGCCCTGTCGCGGACGCCGCCCCGAGGGATGCCGCTGTCGGGCTGCCCGATGAGCAACGCGAGCTGTCGGATGGGGGTCTGACTCGGCGTGAGGTGTTGACTCTGGTCGGCCGGGTTGCGGCTGGGACTGGGTTGGAGGTGGGGGGTGATAGTGCCGCTGGATCGGATTGGTTGCGCGCGACTTTCGGTGATGAGGTCGCCGAGTTGGTGGGCTATTCGGAGCTGTTGTGCGGGCGGATCAATGAGCTGTTGCTCGAGGAACCTCCGTGGACGATCGGGTTCGGGGATCGTTTTGTGGTGGATCACGATGCCCGGGTGATTTCGATCGACGAGGGTGCTCGGTCGGATCCGGCGCAGGTTGTGTATCTGCTCGCGATCGCGGTCGCGGAGGCCGGTGGGTATCCGCTGCGGTATTCGGCTTTTGTGCCGGATCCGGCGGGGATGCCTCGTGAGGATTTTGTGGAGGCGTATCTGCTGGCGCGGTTCTCGCAGTATGCGGATTATCTGCTGGTGGCTGCGGCGGTTCGGTGGGAGATCCTGGAGGGTACTCGTGCCGCGGATGGGCCGGTGGATATTTTCGATTTCGAGCCGGTTGATTTCGGTGTTGTGTCGGATAAGCATCCTGAGGGGGATGCTCTTGATCAGTTGATGATCGGGATCTGGGATCCACAGATTGCGCGCGAATGGGTTGCGCGGGAGTTGATGGAGGATCCCGACGCGCCTTATTACGATTTGTGGCTGGAAGAGGCTGAGTCGCAGTGGGATTTGGCTAATGGTGGTGGGCGTTCCGGTGGTAATAGTGTGCCGGTCGTTGCGGATCCGGGGGCTGGTGATGCGGTTGCGGGGCCGGCTGTGGTTGGTGTCGGCGCGGCGGGGTTCAGTGGTTCCGGCGGCGCGGGGCGCGCGAACGGGTTGGTCGAAACGGTTCGGGCGGCGGCGGAGGGACCGCAGCAGAATCTGGCGGCCGAAGATGCCGGTGGGCCGAACCCATCGGATGGTACCGCCGCTTACACCTCTTCCGGACCAGGCGGGATGCCCGCCGTCGACGGTGTCGACGCGGAGCCTACTGCGCAACAGGGGAATAGGCGAAAAGCCGGTTCCTGGGGGATAGGTGGTCTTTGGCGGAAGATCCTGACCACGGCCGCGCACGCGTTCCTGCCGACGGCTACAGCATCCGCCGCCACACCCGGTACATCATCACCGTCGTGGAGCATTGACCCTGATGAGGCGACCACCGTCGATGAGGTTGTATCGGCGTTGCGGAAACGGAACCAAGATGCCGAGGTCGTATCGGCATTGGCGAACCTGGCGGGAACCGCACTCGATCCGGAGCGCGGGTTGGTGCGGGTGCGGATCGGCACGACCGAATCCGGTGAGTTGGCTGTCGAGATGCACGACGACAAGGGCGTGCTGCTCACAGTGACGGTGTCGGGCACCGAGTTGATCGCGATATGGCGAGTGCTGCCGGGGAATTGGCCCGGGTTCGGTATCGCGCTGGCGCAAACGGCGAGGTTCGACGCTGTTCGTGTCGGCGAACACTCGCTGCAGCAGGTCGTGGCGGCCCTGGGTGGTTACGTCGACCCCCGTGGCCTGACGGTGCGGATGACGGTGCCGCGGGGTGCGCAAAATACGCAATCTCCGGCAGTGGTGTGGTGGGTCGGCGATCTGCCGCCCGGCAGGCTGCCCGGGGATGCCGATGGTGACGAGGGGGCATCCACTCGGGATCATCCGCCAGTGCGGCAGGCACACGTCGCCGCGACGATGCAGCAGATGGTGCGCATTTCGGAAGAGCGGGGCTGGGACCAGTACGCCGACGAGTCCGGCATCGGTACGTCCCGGAACCCTGAAGCGGCACAACCCTTGACAACCCGCCTGCGGGAAGCACTCGTGGGCTTGCGGGATGATCCCGAGGGGATGCCCCTGGTGTGGGAAGCGATCGGGACCCGCGCGGACGATCCAACGCGGATTCCCGTGCGCAGAGCACTTCAGGCTCTCCTCGCTTATCCTGAGCGGCTTTCCCTCGATGACCTGGTCGTCCTCGCACGCGAGGTGATGTCGTGGCCGCAGCTGTCGGGCGGCAAGTGGGCGGCGGTGGCCGAGGTACTGGTCGATTACGATGCCAAGGTCGCGGAGGCGGTGTCGGCGCACCTGCAACGGTCGGGTGGTGTGCCGGTTGGTGATTGGGCCACGGTGCTCGATGACCGGGTTGTGGTGCTCACCCCGGCGGGTGTGGACGACCCGGTACTGGATCCGCGGGTGCTGAGTGCGATTGAGGCGCATCTTCCGGTCGAGCGCTTGCGGGTTCGGCTCGATGCGTACGAACAGCCGGTGGTCGAGCAGTGGATCCGCGGTGGTTCTCAGCAACCCCTTACCAGCAGCCTGCGGGAAGTGCCGGCGACGGCCGGTTCGGCGGCGCCGATCACCGTGGGGGAGTCGCTGCGACTGCGGCAGCGAAACCTGCAGGTGGTAGCGGAAGCTCTTGCCGTGCAACATCTTCGGGTCACATCCGGCCCGAAAGCGGCGGCGGTGGCCGACGTGGCGGGGATGTTCGACGCGGCCCGCGCGGTCGATGCTGCGGACGCGCAACTTACCGATATCACGTCGCGCATCCGGCTCTTGGAGCAGACGGCCGAGACCTCGGGCTTGTCGCCCGGGCAGCAAGCCACTCTCGCGGAGTTGCGCGCGGAGCGGGACGAACTCCTCACCCGCCGCGGGAGAGCCCGCATCGACTGGTACGCGCACGCCGACCGTTTGCAGTTGGATCCGCCGCGGCTGGGTGCGCACGAGACCGCCCCGATGCCTTACCAACTCCCGCAACTGCTGGCCGCGCTCGACGATCAGCTCATCGCGGCCGATGACGATATCGATGAGCTGACCACCGAAGTCGAGGAACTCGACTATCAGTTGCGTGGCGATCCGCCCATCCATCAGCTGAACCTCAGCGGCGATGTAGACAAGCAGCGGGCCGCCAACGCGGCCGATCAAGCCGAGCGGCGGCGGCTGGCCGAAAGGCGCGTAGCTGCAGGGGAAGAACTCGCGTCCCGGTTGGCCGATCGGGACAGGTTGCGTGGTGAGCGTGCCGACTTCGCGGAGATGCTCGGTCAGCCCGCCACCATGACTCCGGACCGGTTGGGGGAGACCGCACAACGTTTCCTGAGCCGGTGGGCGCCGCTGGAAGTGCTCGCGGCAGTCGCGGCCCGCGCTGAAGAAGCCGGTGCGGCCCGGAATGAGATCCTCGCGCCGCTGGTCGATGCGCTCGCCCGGCTGGCGGATACGTCGGATGATCCTGACGAGCTGTTGGCTGCGGCACGGAAGGTCATGACACGTCCGGGGCTGCCGGAAGATCAGTGGGGTCCGGTAGCGCAGGTGCTGGCCGATTACGACGAGCCGGTTGTGGGGAACGCCGACGCCACGGGCGGGCTCTCCACGGACGGCGCGGCGACCGACACCTCCGTGAACGCGGCAACCGAACCGGGGCGCGAAGACGCGGTCGCCGCCGAGATCGCCCGCAGCGAGCGGGATTTCGAGGAGCTGTTCGGACTGGTGGCCTACGTTTTGGGCGCGCCCACGTCACCGGAACACGACAGTCCGCAAGCCCGGCTGCTCGGGCTCGTCAATGCTCTCACCGCGAGCGGCGACCCGGACGATGTTTTCACCGCTTCCGACGAGCACGGCCGCCGGGTGTTCATCGACAACCCGTTGAGCCCAACCGCTGTCGACGAGTACCGGAGCATCCTCTTGCCGCTGCAATCACGCTTCGAACAGCGCGGTCGCGGCGCGTGGTTCGAAGCGATGATGGCCCGCCTCGACGAGATCGAGGCCCATGCCATCGGCGACAGGGACTGGATCCCCCCGGCACCCGATGCGGGTTGGGCGCCCTCGTCCGATTCCCCCAGCCGCGCCCGCTCGCCGTGGAAGCTGCGGCTGAAACGCCGCACCGCACTGAGGGTGGCGTCGGGGGTCATTCCCGCCTCTTACCTGCTCAGCGTTTCCCGCGACAGTTCCTACGGCTCCTTCGCTCTCGGTGAGGACGTGCTGGAGCTGGCAAAGATGTCGCCGGATCTGTGGGATCGGTTGCAGCGGGCGCTGGGCGTGGGCTATGAGATCGAGTACGGCGATCTGCCGGAGGGCGTGGATGGCAGGTGCTGGACGAAACGGGACGACATCCATCTCCACCACAAGCTGCGCGCGCTGAATGGACGTTCGGTGGGTGTGCTGGCCCATGAACTCGGCCATGCCACCGGCATGCAGATCGACACTACCGCCGATCCGCCGCGCCCCGGAGAATCCTTCCGTGACTGGATCGAACGCCAGGTGCGCAAGAAGTTCACCAACGAGGCCGAGGCGAACCTGGTGCGCGCCCAGGCCCGCCACGAGATCCTCGTCAGCGCCGGAATCGACATCGAGGCCTACCAGGTCCATGACCGTGACGGCGTCCGCCTCGGGGTGCGCCGCGCGTTCGAGAACGAGACGTACGCCCGTGTCGTTCGTGGGGAGATCACCTGGGAACAGGCCCGCGAACAAGTCACCGACCACCTGATGCAGGACTTCGACCAGGCCTACGAGGACAACTTCGAGGGTCACGGCTATTGGTACCAGGACTTCGGCGGCTACTACACCGACGAGTGGTACCGGTTGCTCGACATCACGGTGCGGACGGGCCTCGGCCCCGATGTCGACGGATTGGTGCGGAAGTCGCGCTCGCTGCTCGACGACGTGGCGGAACTGCTGAATACCGGCTGGACGATCCGGTACATCGAACAGCCCAAAGACTCTGTCGGTAAACGCAAGGAGATCATCGCCGACGACTCCAAACGCTCTGTCGATGTCGAACGCAAGGAGATCTACGTCGAGGGCGGCCTCGACGACCCGGAGCGGGCCGTGTGGGTGCTGGCCGCCCGCGTTGCTACGGCCCGCAGCGCAGCCGCGGACGTGACGATGCAGCCGCCGACCGAGGGCATGACCGAGGAGGAGTGGATCGAGCGGGAAATGCGGCGGCGGCTGGCGCCGAGGGCGGTCGAGCTGTTGTCGTCGGCGCGGGTGTGGTGGGAGATCGACCAGACCGACGGCACCGACATCGGCAGCTACACCCGCGAGGTTTATCAGACCGACAAGGATTACGGCGAACTCGATGTCATCGGCGAGGTTATGAACGACGACCTCGACTGGGAGGAAGGCGTCGTGCGGGTCCTCGAGGGCATGGTCGCCGACCGCACCGCGCCGATCCAGAGGCAACTCCGCCAGGCTCTCGAGGACATCTGGCGCTCAAAGTACACCGAGGTCGATCCCATCACCCCGGATTCCATCGACTCAGGCTTCGCACCGCCCGGGACGGGCTCCGGCGGCAACTACGCGCCGATCGCCGCCGCGGCCGCGGCAGCCGCCGGAGCCCGCATGGGTGGTAACGATGGCGACAGCTCCAATGCCGAGTTGTCCGACGATGTCGAAGAGCCTGTGTCGCCACTGCCGCCGGGGGGCGCGCGGCACGTGGAACTGGGGCGCAATATCGCCCGCACGGCGGCGGGAACGGATCTCGAGGTGTGGGAGGACCGCGTCGCGGAGTGGACGGGGTCGGGTGCGCGCATCATCACCATGCGCGGCGCGGGTGGTGTCAACGGTATCGATCCGGCTGACCTGGATTCGATCGTGGCCCGTGTGCGCGAATACATCGACGAGTTGCGCGGGCAGGGTCTTCCGGTGGTGTTGGTTTATGACGGAGACCCGGATGATCGTGCGGCGCCGGATGTCGGCGCGGTGTTCGGGATGCTGGCGGATGCGTTCCAGAACGATGTGGCGGTGACATTCGTTGCGGCGCAACGTAAGGGCTGGTACGGCGAGCCGGACGATGGGCCGATTCGCAGTGCCGAGGGCACACCTTATGAGACATACGTTTTCGACGATAATCTGCCAGGTGAGCACGCGAGCCTGACCCAGTCAGCGTCGCTGGTTGGCTATGCGGGGTACGAGCAGTTCTTCGTCGGGCCTGTGGGTCCGATTGCGACCGAGCAGTTGGTGGACCTGGGGGATAAGGTCGCGCAGCGACCGGCGGGCCTGGGGCCGATCGCGGTGAAGATCATAGTGAGTCGAATCAATCCCGAGCTCGACGAAGCGTTGGATGACAAGCTGCGAGGGCTGCCCAGCGATGACACGTCGAAACGCGAAAAGGTCGCAGCGCAGATTGATCAGCGGCGACGTCTCCCGTATGGGGCGTTCTGTGACGAGAACGGGAACGTTGTTCTGGACCTGGTACCGGGCCTCGCGATCGAGGTGGTGGGTCAGCTGGGAGGCAAGCCGGCCGGGCCAGTCGGCATTGGTGCGGCACACCGCACTGTCGACGCTGAGGCTCAGAGTGCGCCTGCACCGGCCGGTTTCGTCGGATCCCCCGCCGACACCGAGGCACTCGTTGCCTGGTTCGATGGGCATCCGGAATTCGATGACCGCGAACGCGCACTGGTGCTGCGCTACATCGAGGGCCTCGAGAATCGATGCCCGCAGGTCGGTCTGGAGGCGTACGACGGTTGGTTGCAACTGCAATTCCTTAACTCGGCCGGCTCGGCGATCACCTACCTGCGGGTATCCGGCGGACCTGAGGACCGCCAGGTGTCGGTTTCCACGACGGCACACATCCATCAAGGGTCGCTGGACGAGGGTTGGGCGCCATACGTGTGCTCACAGCTTGCCGCGTGCTTCGACCACCCCGGCGCGAACGGTGCGAAGGACTGGATCGAGGAGAAGGTCCGTGCGTCACAGGACCAGGGCAACCTCGCGATGTACGCCACCCTGAAACTGTCAGGTCGGCCGCGCGTGCAGCTGGGCAACGGCGTGCAAGACACCCACTTCATGCCCGGTCTGGAGGGCCTGGGCGAGTACCAGCTGTCGGAGGCCGGCCTGCCTCCCGAGCAAGGCGACAGTCATCTGCGGGACTCGAGCATCACTGACGTTCCACCGGAGGATGGCTCGTCCACAGCTGACGAAGCTCGGGGCGGTGGCAGCGAGCAAGACACGGCGGTGGTCGAGGCCGGAGCGGAATCGCCTGCTCAGTGTGCGCTTCGGCGCAAGTTGGGTGAGGTGTATGCGAACGAGAGCGCGATGTGGAAACGGCTGGGCCGTCCTCGGAGCGAGGTCCCGGCGGTGGATGTCTGGGGCTGGGAGCAGGTGCTGGAGGCGGCACACAAGCTCGTAGCGGGCCCCGAAATCGACCCCGACGATCGTCGGGAGTTGCGGGAAGCGCTGCAGGCGTGGGAGGAGGAATCGGGGAGCGGGACCGAATCGGGTTCGACCCAGGACGCCGCGGCACCAACACCTGAAACGCCCAGTTCTCCGTCGGCTTCGTCGCTCTTCTTGCCGCCGGATTACCCTGCGTACGGGGGCGTGGATGGGGCGTATCAGCCAGGGAATGCCGGTGTGCCGAAGCGTGATTCGGTGCCCGCGGATCAGGACGCGGCCACAAGTCGTCCGGGTGGCCCACGGATGGCCGACGAGGAGAACGCAGCTCAGGCATCAGAGGTGGGCGGCACCGCCCCAGGTTCAGCGGCCACGACGGTCGATGGTCGGCGTTCGCGGATCAAACAGGCTCGTGCCGAGCAGGCATCCAGGGTCGAAGTCGGACTGAACGGGCTCGTCGTCGATGACGCCGTCACGCCGGCAATGTTCGCCGGGATCGCGGCTTTCCTCGAAGGCGCACGCGACTCCGAGGCTGTGGCACTGCCCGGGGTGATCTCCGTGGCCGAGTTGGACGACAGTGACCAACTGTACGAGGTGGAGATTCATGGCGACGGAGCCGATCGGTGGTCGGTGCTCGTGCTCAACCGGCGGATCTTCACCGAAGAAGGCTGGTTGTCGAGCGTGCTGGAGTCGCATTCGTGGGCGGTGGATCTGCCCCACGATGTGACGACCGTGCTCGGTCACGCGATCGGCGCTGCGGCGTATCTATTGGAGTCCAACGACTTCCGTGGTGAGAGCGATCCTGAAGCATATGCACACAACGAGCTCGATGCGGGGCTTCGTGAACGCTATTCGACGGAGCAGAAGCGGTACGTCGACGATGTCACCGACTCCAAGTACCAGCAGTGGAAGCAATCCGGCTTTCCCAAAGGCCGCAATGGTTCCCTGCTGAGCGTTGGGGAAGCGGTCGCTGCGTCAGTCGCGAAACTGCTCAGCGGTCAACAGCCGACCTCGGGACTGGAGGGCGACGAGGCGGGGACCGGAGAACCGTCGGACCAGACACTGAACGAAGTCGAAGCCGGCCTCGTCGAACGGTTCGCGGCGCACCGCTCCAATACCGCGACGACCACATCCAGGGATCCCCGAACCGGCCCTGTTCGTGATGAACAGACCGGCCTGTCGGCCTGGATCGCCCGGCCTTACACACTGCGGCGAAACGGTGAGCTGACCCACGTCTTGACGGCGTGGGGATTCGACGTGGACACCGCACGAATGCTCCAGGATGTGTTGTCCGGCAGCGGAACCGACTATGTCGATATCCGGTTCCAGGAGAAGTCCGGGCACCTCCGCATCGAGGCATTCGGCGCGGCTTCGTTGATCATCGATGGCACCGACGGTGAGTTGGCGTTCACGTGGACGCTCGAACGTGACGGCAAGGGGCGCCCGACCGGCTTCTCTTCTCAGTTGCTCGGCAAGCTGGTAGCCGGTTGGCGCAATGAGGCCGCTGATTTCCAGGGCGCGATGGAGCTGCTCACCGACGCTGGGGTCCCCGGCACCCAGTCGAATGTGACAGTGACGGTGTCCGGCCGGGCACCGAACCGGTCGCTGCAACGCGAGCGGTCTGGGGTTGGCGAGCCGGCCAGGTATGTCGAATCTGTTCCACAGCAGACGGAGTCGGGTCCCGATTCGTCGACGCCGACCACCGACCTCACGGCCGAGCTGCCGGATTCCGATGCGCCGTCAGCGGAACAGGACATGGCCCTTGCCGACGTCGAGCAAGGGGGACTGTGGTTGGGTCGCTACACCGATCTGACGGTGGACGAGCTGCTCGACCTGTCCCTCGACAAGATCCGGGCGTTCTTCGGCGGCCGCGGCGACGGATTTACCATCCAGCTCGACAGATTGGAGCGGGCGGGCAACGGCGGTGTGCGGCTGATCTTTTGGCTGGAGCTCGACAATGGTGTGCGGAAGCCGCTCGTCTGGCAGTTCGGACCCGGCAACGATGGCCAGATCACCCAGTTCTCCCCCAGCTCTTTCCACGGGCCGGACGCGGACGACGTTGCCGCCGCTGCGCGGGCGCTGTCGATCGAGACGGGCGCGTGGCTGGACGAGATGCGGCCAGCAGTCGCACTGAGTGGTGGGTCCGAGGAATCCGGCCCGGAATCATCGTCGGAGTCGAAGTGGGAATCCGAGCTGGGCGGCTCGGAGACTTCCGCGACTTCCGCGACGCCCGACGACGCTACGGCAGCTGCGGGGAAGGCCAGCGAGATCGCCGCTGGGTTGGGCGATGGCGAGATGGCGCCCGTCATCGAAGATTCGGCGCCGAGTGTGCAGTTCACGCGTTCGGCCGGAACGATGCCCACCGGCAACAAGATTCGCGCCTACCTCGATGAGATCCTCCCGCCGGGCACGCCCGCCGCCGTAGTCGATGCTGTTGTGCGGCAGGTCGTGCGGTCGCTGGGGTCGCCGGGGTCGGTCGATGTTCGTGAACAATCCGAGGTTGCGATGTCGTGCGTCGACTCCGGTGGCGAACCGGTGCTGCGGCTGGAGATCGACACCGCGGGGGCAGCCGAGACTGTCGATATTCCGCTGGTCGAAGAGAAGCCCGGTCGTCGAACGAATTTCGGCAGGGATCCGAAGCGCAGCCATACCGGCCATCGACGGGAAGGCCGGAAATGGCGCGACGGTGATTCGGATGGCGATCCAGCGGCCCCCGCCGGTCTGAAGGTTAATACCGAGATCGATCGGACTTTCGACTCGCTTGAGCGTCGAGGTGTCGAGGTGTCGGGCCTTCGGTCGTTGGTTCCGAATGAAACGGTTGACGAGATCGTGCTTGGTGCGGATGCGGCTCTGGCCAAGTACCCGTGGCTCGGGCTCGATGGCATCGGCGTCGCCACATTCGTGCAGATGCGTCGCAAATTACCGTCGGCTCGCGAGGACGATGTCGTTTGGACGTATCAGGAGTCCGACGGCAGGGGTGGTGTTTCGACCCGGATCGTGTTCAACGAGGTTTTCATGAGCAACCGGGAATTGTTCACCGCCGCTGTGGCCGAAACCATTGGCTATGTCGCCGACAGTAGCGATCATCCCGGCCAGACGGCCGTGTACTACGAACTCGGGCGGGTGGCGTACTGGACCCACCAGCAACGAACCGAGAGCCGTGTCATGGATGTGCTGGTGGGGCGCTGCCATGGACGTCCCCGCGGCGACGTTGACTTCGTGCCGTGGTTCGAATCGCAGTTCAGTGAGCGGTCGATCAATCCACGCACGACATCATTCGATCTGAACGAGGCGTGCCCCGAATCGTGGGCCACGATGGAGCTGGCACCTGCGCGCGCCACCGAGGGGCATGAAGCGATCCACGAGCTGATGGGTGGCCATCCGGCTGACCAGGCCGAATCGACGGAGTCGTCGCGAGAACAGCGGGAGAAGCTGCCCGACAGCGCACCTGGCGAGGGCACAAATCGAGACGACGAGACCGATACCAGGGTGGGTGGCGGACCTGAGGGTGGGGCCAGTCGTACGGACCGGCTGGGCGGTTGGAGTGGTCGTGACCGCAAGATGATGCGGGGGCCGCAGGGGCACCCCGATATGCGCAGGTTTCCGGAGAATGTTCCGCCTGAGGACGGGCTGGAGGGTCATTCGGAGCCGTCAGCGGATACCGATGTTCCCGTTACTGAGGTTGCCTCCGACGCAACGATGGCGGACGAGCAGCTCTGGAGCGTGCGGGTTTCCCAGGCATGGGACCCGGCGGTCGAAGGCTCGCTGTCCGACCGGGGGCTGACGCCGAATCAGATCCGGGCGGCTCGAACCGCGGTCCAGTTCGCGTTGTTCGCGCACGAAGGGTTCGCGGACGTCAGTGTCGGTGACGGTGCGACGGGCCCGGTGGTCATCGTGAACGCCACGGACGCTGACAACAACCCGGCGCTGACTATGAGCTTCGACGGCAGCAAGCTGTCGTTGACGCTGCCGCTGGTGTGGGACAGTGCGTGGGCCAGTGAAGGCCGTATGTCGTTGATCCTGCTGGCCGACCAGTTGCTGGGTACCCCCGCGCTGTTTGCTCTGGGCGATCCGGATCGCGAGTACCTGTGGAACTCGTTGGCTGAACAGGAGATTGGTAGTCGGCGTGCGATCGACGGCCGTCCCGCTGAGCTGGTTATGGCGCGAACCAATGATGGTGTGGTGCTTGAACTGCGGCCGACGGCCTCCGGCAACAAGGTTCTCGGGTCGTACCAGGCCGTTGACGAAGGACTGTTCGTTGCGGAGGCCGATGACAGCAGCGGCGAATCCGGTGCCGACGTTGGTTCGGAAACCGATGGTGCCAGGGCGAAGCAGCAGATTGCTGACAGCATGCCGGACCGCGGATCCGAACTCGATCCGCTCGCTGTCGAGAAGGATTCGGTACGGCAGCAGATTCTCGAGGTGATGGGGGCGACCGAATGGGCTACTCCGGAGCAGATTCGCACGGTCGTGAAGTTGGCGGTCGTGCCGGCCGCAGAGGTGATGCACCGCACCGGCGGAGCGGTGTCGGTACAGGTGGTGGATGACGGTGGGGTGCACTACGTATCAGTGCGCATATCCGGCGAGGGGGGCGCGCCGTGGACCGTGGGCTGGTCAACTGATGGTGGCTACTGGTATGACATCGATTACGCTTCTATCGATGGTCGACTCGAGGTATCCGTCAGTCCGAGCGGGCTGCTCGACGGCGTAGTTCAGCAGGGACCTGGCACGCCCCCGCTGTCGGAGATGATGGCGGACGTGTCCGCGGTACTTGGGGAGTACTTCCACGAGAACCGGGCGTTCCTCTCCACTGGTCCAGACGCTCAACCCGTGCCGGAGGGCGGTGCGTACGAGTATGTGGCGCTTCCAGAAGGGCTTGCTTGGCCGCTTGCCGCCGTGCTGGAGGAGTCCTGCACATGGATCGAGGTGGATGAGCACGGGTTGTTCCGAACTGCGGACGGCGAGCTATACAACAGCGGTCCAGACCTTACCAACTTCGTTCTCGCTAGTTCCTCGGGCACCTTCGTCACGTCGAAGTACATCCACGACTACCCGACGGCGGCATTGGCGTCCCGAGGCGACGGCGTCGCCGCATTCGGCGTGTGGGAGGTCGAGAACGGCCGGATCACAAGTGTCACTCCGTACAGCAAATTGTTCGAACACGCCCAATACGATCCAAAGTTCGTTGCTCAACTGTGCAATCAGCTGACGAAGCATGGCGTCGACCCGAGCATAGTCCTCGAGCTGGATGTCTCGGGTAAACCTCAGGGGCGGTTGTGGTGGGACGGCGCTGAGGCGCCTGCAGTTGACGATCTGATCGACGGCGGGCTCAGTGCGGCCGAAGACATTTTCGCTGGGTTTGGGGATGACTTCTGGGTGCAGGTCACCGAAGTGACGTCAATACCAGATGGGGTGTCGGTTACTTTGACACTCAATCCAGTTAAGGGTGAACCGGGTCCAGTTGAGGATGAACCGGGCATCGTCACGATTCTGGTGCAGCGCAACAACAACGGCGGGACTGCCCAGTGCACCTCCGTAAACCTCGGCCACGAGTCTGAACGAGTCGCTGACATCCTGGACGCGATGACAGACCGCTTGGTTCCCTGGTTCGCCGCCAACGGCATCTCGTGGCGCGGAGACGAACTGGAACCAATCGGTACGGCAGCTGAGAGCGTCGACCCGCCTGCTGGCGAACCGGGCCACGATGTGCCTGCGGCAGAGTCGGGGGTGCCGGGTTTGCCATCGCCGGACACCGTGCGGCGCAGCGAGTTCAATGCCGCGGCACAGGGCACACTGGAGGTCGGTCCGCCGGTGCGTTCGGACTTCCATCCGCCGGCCGGACCGCCCGACGGGCGACCCACGCGCAGTTCCGGCGGACATCCGCGGCGGCCGGTGTCCCCGTCCACCGATGACGCTGCGCGGGCCGACCCTTTCACCGGCCGGGTGTCGCTGCTGGATGTGGTTCCGGGTCCGGCGGATCCGCCGACGTCGCCGAGCGAGCGGGAGGAGCTGGTGCGCGCCCGGCTGAGCGCCCGGCTCGGGCCGCTGCTGCCCTCCGGCGGGAACAACCCCGGATTCGGTCAGGCCGCCGATCTTTTGCTCCGGCTGCACAGTAGTGTGACCGCGGCTCCGTCGGCCATCGACGCGAAGATCGACACCGTCGCGGGTGTCCCCATTCTCCGGCTGACCGTCACTGTTCCCAAGGATCAGGCCAGGCATCGCGGCGAGATCACCGACCTGCTGGGTTCTCATGCCCATGGGTTCGACATGGACGCCCGCGGAACCCGCCTCGTGGTGCGCTGTCAACTGTGGCTTACGCCTCCGGCTGTGCCGGATGCGACGATCATCGACGACGTCGGCGCCGACGACATGGCGCGCGAGATTGTCGAGGCCTGGAACGGCGGTCGTTCCCCTGTGTTCACCGGAGTCGACGAGCGAGGCAAGCAGCACAGTTTCCGGCCCGAGCATGTGCGCCGGGTGCGGCTGATCGGCAACGACGGCCGGCGGGCGGGTATCAGTTTCGGCACCCTGGAGCGGACCGAGTTCGCGCAGCGGTGGATGACCATGCCGATTCAGCAGCACCGGACCATGTTCACCCCGGTGCGGCACGTCGACACCTGGGACGGTCGACGGCAGGTCCGCGCGGATCCGGTTCCGGCGCCGTGGCCGTCGGATTCAATGCTCATCGACGCACACCACGATGAGCAAGGCTTCTGGATCCAGATCGAGGATCGGTTCGGCCGTGTCCGTGACATCGCCGTCGACGGTCGGACTTTCGGTCTGTTGGCGTCAGCCGATCCGGACGTGCGGGCCGCGACCACCGTGAACGTATGGTCGTGCGAGGCCGCCGCCGACTCGGACGGCGACGACGCGGTGACGGCGAACCATGACTCGGTGACAGCGCTGTCGGCGTCGGACGCCGAGGCGATGGTGGGCGCGTTGCGTGCCGCCGGGGTGGACGGCGACGTGTGTGTCTCGAGTCGGACGCTGTATCTGACGCTGACCAGATACGCGGATTCGGATGTCCCTGTCGGTGCCGGGATCGGCGCGGACGTCGAATTCGGTCCCGATGGCGCCATCGTCGCATCGCCGTGGACGGTGTACACAACGCCGGTTTCAGGCCGTGGCCGGCCGCCGAACCATCCCGGTCTGGGTGATGTGTCCGGCCCGCGCAGTCACGACGGAAGCGGACGCGGAGAGCCGCCAGGCAGGCGGTGGAGTGCCAATGGTGGGCGAGCCGCCGCGGTGGCGGCGACGGTCCGGCACCCCGCCGTCCGCTCCATGACCGAGGTCGGCGCGGCGGTGGACGCGGGTGCGACAGTGGTCGAGGTGCCGGTGAGCGTGACGGCCTCCGGCGAGGTGGTCGCCGACTTCGCCGACGGTGCGATGGACGTGGCTGCGGTGACCGAGTTTTGGGCTGAGCGTGGTGTGACGTTGCATGTGCTGCTGGCCACCGCCGGTCTGCGCAGCGATCGAGAGGTGGCGGCCACGGTGAGCGCGTGCCTCAGCGCGCTCGCGGACCTCGAGGTGTCGTACGGGGTTTCGAGCAGCGACCCGCGCGTGTGGGATCACGTTCCCGAGGACGTGGACGTCGTGGCCCGGCTGACGCCGGAGGCGGTGGCCGCCCGCAAGCCCGACGTGTTCGATCGGGCGTTGCGGGCGGGTGCGCGCGAGATCGTGCTCGAGCCGGGGGTGCCGATCGACGGATCTGTCGTGATGCGTGCCGAGGGGATTCCGGTCACGGCGGTGACCGATGACGTCGATGCCATCCACCGGGCGATGAACCTCGGGGTGACTGGATTCGAAACCGCCGCGCCGCAGCACGTTCGCTCGGCCGCAGCGCGCATTCCGGACGTGCGGGGCGTGCCGAAGGATCCCGGCGGCCCGAGGGCGTCCGAGGTGAGTCTCGACGCGACGATGGATCTGCCCGCCGTGATCGCGGCGCTGTCGCAGAACGCGGACCGATTCACCGCCCGGGTCGTGCTTGCCGCCGACGGCACACCGATACTTGAGCATGCGCCGGGGACGACGCCGGTGGCGCTGGCCGATGTGGCGCGGGCGCTGGCCGGGCGATCGCACGGCCCCAGCCTGGATGTGCACCTGCCGGAGGCGAGCGGCGAGGACGCCGCGCGCGCAGCCGAATCTGTTATCGCCGTGCTGAATCAGCATAATCTGAGGCGCTATTGGGTTACCGGCGAATCCGGCCGGGTCGCCAAGGTGGTGCACCGCCGGGTGGCTGTGCCCCCGCAGGGCTGCAGCGCCATCTACGTCGAACCCGAACCGCGTGCCGTGCAACGTCGTGATGTCGAGAAGTTGCCGCCGCACCTTCGTCGTGCCGCCCGGCTCATCTGGCTGCACAACGTGAAACCGGCGAAAGCCGCTCGCGCCATGGGGATCTCCCGCGCAGAGCTCTGGACGCTGTTGGGGCAGGCGAATATGTCGCCGGCCGCTGCGTCGGAGGAGTCGATGCGCCGTCGGGACACCGCGAGCCCGACCGAGTCGACTGATTCCCGTCCCATCCCTGGCACCACCCGTGGCCACGGGGATCAGCGCCCGGATGACCGCGGGCGTTATCGGCCGACTCGCGGTCCGATGCTGGGCGATCCGGACCGTTTCGGCGGCTGGCACCGCAATTCCGGCCCGGACCGGGAACTGGCCGGCGAGGTGTTGCGGGAGCAGGTGTCGGCCGGCGACGACCTCGAGTCGATCACGGGCACCATCGTGGAGACACTCTCCGACGACGTGACCGATGCGCTCGCCATCGAGGTGGCCGATCACGTGCGCGGCGTGCTGTCCGCACACGGCGGGGAGGTCGCGCTGAGCGCGCCGACCGAGTCGGAATCCGCCGAATACTACTGGCAGATCGACATTCGCAGCGGACCGGTGCGCATCCTGCTGCTGGTGGCCGCCGACGGGCGGGTACAGCTGCGCTGGGAGGGCGCGTTCGACTCTCCGGAATGGCGGCGCACGGCGTTGATCCAGTGGAACCGGTTGGTGCACCTCGGCGAGGTCGAGCTGAACGATTCCCCGGTCGGCGAACGGCGGTTCCTGTGGGAGTTGATGTCCGACGGCTCGCTGACTGCGACCCGCGTCGAGGCGGGGATCGACGGCTGGCCGGTGACACTGGTCAGCGAGAGCCCCGACGGGTCGGCGGCGTCGTTCACCTACCGGTTGGATGAGGGTGACGACACCGCCGACCGAATCGAGTTCGAACGCAACGACGGACAGCGCCTCGATGTCGTCGGCATTCGACAGTGGCTCGATGAGTTGATCTCCGACGACATCGACGGCGCGGCCGTCGATGATGCGGCGCGTCGACTGGTCGCGCTGGCGCAGGCGTCGGGCACGACGCACGTGGCGGCCGATGCGCGACTGGTGCCAGCGCCCGGCGGAATGCGGCTCGAGGTGCGGCTGTACGCCTTCGACCGGGTGGCGACCGATGCAGCCATCGAGGTGCTCGACGACATCGGTGACTACGACCTCGAGAACCTGGACGTGGTCGGTGACACAACCGTCCCGCGATACACGTTCCGCACGGATCTGGCATCGGCCGAGCACGGCGGTGCGCCGGTTCCAGCCGATGCGCAGCGCAGCGAGGCCGGCGATCCGACGGACCCGCTCGCCGCCGTGGGGCCCGACGGTGAGTCGTCGATCCGCGCGCAGGTGCAGCGGACCGGGGACGTGTTGCGCGGCTGGGAGGTCGACGGCGATGTCGTCGATACCGTGATGACTATCGTCCGGGACGCGCTGGTCGATCCGATGGAGCCGGATTCCGACGCGATTGCCATCGGCGACGACGGTGCACCGATGGCGACCGTGACGTCGGACCGTGACGACAACGGCGTGCATGTCGTCGTGACGATGATGCGGGGGGTGTCGTACGAAATCACCTTTGACGGTGCGGAATTGACCTACACTGCCGTGCACGGCGAAGCCGGTTTCGAAGAAATCGACACGGTGCTGCGAGCGCACGTGGCCCGGTTGCTGGGACACATCGGCGCGTCCGCCGACGATCCGCTGTTCCTGGTGGGTCAGCTGTACGACGCCGTCACGTTCACGATTCGTGGTGAGTCGCCGTGGCGGGTGTTGGAGGGCGAGAAGGGGCTTGTCGGCGCGGACGGTCGTGCGCACGGCGTGCCGACCAAGAAGGCCTACGAAACGTCCACGTCCACAGCGGATATGCCGTTGCGGGTGATCGAGACGGCCGACAGTCGGTTCGGTGTCGGAGTCGTCGACGACCGCCTGGTGGTCGCAGGCGAAGTCCGGGCCTCGGTCGACGACGTGGTCGCGTTCCTCACCGGCCTGCTGCGGACCGACCACGAGCTGCGGCGTCAGCTGGGTGACGGCATGGACGTCGACTTCCGCCGCTGGACCCACCTCGGCAACGAGTTCGGCGGACTGGGCATCGGCCGGGTCGAGATCGACGGAGACACAACACAGGTAACCCCGCCGAATATGCCTGGCGACCAGCGGAAGCCGGAACGGCTGGCTGCGGCGGAGGGCGAGCTGAGGGCTGCGGCCGCTGTGGTGGGGGCCGATCCGGACCTGCTGATGTCGTACGAGCACGCCGAACGCCACCTCGAGACGGTCGGTCACACCCACTACGTCCGATTCCTACCGCCCGATCGGCAGCGGGCGATAGCCGAAGCCTTGGAGGCGAGTGGTCCCGAGGACCGTGAGGTTCTGATCGGGCGGTTGCGGGATGCGGTGCTGCGTTACCACGAGCTCGCGGGGAATCGGTTGCCGCTCACGGACACCGAGCCGAATGATGCCGCTGAGCGGGTCGGTTCCGGCAGCGTCGACGCTGATGGAGGCGCTGTCCAGGAAGACAATTCACGCACCACCGCCATCTCCCTGGACTCTGGCGATGTCCTCGGCGCGGCGGAAAGTGACCCGCAGTGGTGGTTCCGGTTCCTTCCGCCGTGGTTGCGGAATTTGATGGCCGCGAATGGGAATCGCGGTGATGCAGGCCACGACGGTAGTGCGGGGAAGCATGGCTGGTCGCGACGGCGTGTGCTGAGGCTGGCGGGTGGGGCTGCAGCCTTCGGCGCCATGATCGTGATGGCGAAGACCACGGTCGGCGACGTGGGCGATGGTGACACCGGAATTCCGGAGGTGGATGTCAAGGAGTTGGTCTCGCGTGCGCTCGGGGAGGAAGTGTACGCGCTGGTCGAGAAGTCTCCGTCGCTCATGAAGAGGCTGACGACAGCTCTGGAAGACGGCTGGAGGATCCAGTACGGAGCGAAAGGTTCGGGACACTGGACCGCTTACGACATCAAGCTCATCTCTATCGATCCCCATGTCAAAGGCGATCCGTTGACGATCACGGCAGTTCTCGCACACGAGATCGGCCACGCTACGGATACCGAAAGTGTCAGGGTCATCGAACCGCCGCACGACAGCGATACCCGGGATGCATGGGTCCGACGGCAGCTGCACAACCGATTCGAGTGTAAGGCTGAAGCTGGTCTCGTATCTGCCCAGGCGCGGGCGGAGATCATGGCAGCCGAGGGGCCCGACATCGGCGCACAGGACCTCTTCACCCAGAACACCTACCACCTCTATGCCGAAGGGCGGATAACCAGGGACGAGGCGCGCGAGCGCATCGTCGCGAACATGTTCGAGGACCCGGACGGGTTTTACTACAAGACGTATCACCCCATTTACGTGGAGATGTGGTATGAACACCGCGGAGTGGTCACCGGTCTCGGGCCTGACGTGGATGAGCTGGTCCTGCATTCGCCGTGGCTTGTCGACACCCTGAAGGCACTGAAATCCGTCGGGTGGACATGCCGGTACTCCCGGCCGAAGCGGGGATACGGTGGTGTTGATTTCGACAGCAACGTCATCCACGTCAATGACGATGCCCAGGACGACCCAGCCGAGGTCGTCTACATCCTCGCGAACCAGGTCGGCCGCGTCGTGCGCGGCGATGTCGAGGTCACACCGGGACTGCCGCGGTCATCGATGACAAAAGACGAGTGGATCGCGCAGGAGTTGCGCCGGTTGCTCGAACCCGATGTCGATCCGCTGCTCAGCTCCGCACTGGTGTGGTGGGAGGCCGATAACGCAGGCCTCGAACTCGACTATTACACGCGAGAACACTACGGGTTGACAACGGAGGACTTCGGCGAGCGCGAGGTCATCGGCCGGATCCAGAATGAAGAGATCTCCGGGGAGGAGGGTCGCACCCTGGTACTGGATGCCATGGTCGCAGACCCGCATGCATCGCAGTATGTGTCCCAGCTGTACGAGAGGCTCGAGCGGCTCTGGGAAGGCCGGCCCCTCACCGCGTCGCCTCCCGGTGGAGACTATCTGGCCGAATCCGGAGCCGAGCCCGGGACCGGACCGTCCGATACCGGGCCGGTGGCGGCACCGCTCGCGGCCGCTGTGGCAGGGGCCGGAGGCGAAGACCCCGAGAGCGCGCCCTCCGACGACGTCGAACCCGCAGACGACGCGGTGGCGCCGCCGAATGAACAGCAGATCGGTAGTCGGCGTGCGATCGACGGACGTCCCGCTGAGCTGGTTATGACGCGAACCAATGGTGACCACCACCGCGACCGAGGCCAGGAGGACAGCCGAGTCGACCGTGATCGGGCGTGGCGGCGATTGGTGGACCGTGAGGTGGCGGCCTTGCGGGAGCGTATCGCCACGCTGCGGGGTGAGGTCGAGGGTGAGTTGGGTGCCGGTCCCGAGTCGGATGCGGGTCTGGCGACATTGGCTACGGCGGAGCATGAACTGGATGCTGTCGTGCAGCTGCGCAAGGACTTCGACACACTCGACGAGGCGAGTGAATCGGTGGATGCGCTGTGGGGGAATTTGAATACCCGATTGGCGGCTGTGTACACGGCATTGGACGACGTTCGTCGGGTTCAGCTGCACGCGGGGATCAGCAGGGTTAGTACGGAAGCACGCACTCGCTACGACGCGGCGATCGAGACCCAGGACGAGGTGGGCGCGGAGATCGCCGGGATGGACGTGGATGTCGATGTTCTCCACCATGAGCGATTCGATACGGCTGCGGCTGCGGCCGCGTCGGTGCTCGATCCTGGCAGCCCGCAGTACTCGACCTTGGTAGCGCTGGTCAGCAAGGCCCGCAAGGCGGCGATGGATGCTGCCCACTACCGCGCGCGCATCGGCGACCTCACGACCCAGAATGGTGGGGCGGGGGCTTCGGCGTCCGTCGCGGATATCGCGGATTCCACCGGTAGCGACGGTCGCTCGGATCAAGTAGATCTCCCCGGCAACGACGACGGCTGGGAGACAGAGATCAGCATTTCCGTCACTTCCGATGACGTGGGCGTGGAGTCTACGGACAGCGGGCCGGTGTCCCGGGGGACGGCGAATACCGAAGGCGGCGAAGCTGATTCCGGCCTGAATCGACGCAAGGTGCTGCGCGGTACAGCGGCAGTGGCCGCCGCAGCCGCTGGCGTGTTTGGGATTTCGACGGCAGAGGACCAGGTCGCTGAGGACACACCCGATTCCGACGTTGTCGACGATCACTCTGTCGACGATTCGGAATGGGTGGAAACCGGTCTGGGCGAGGATGTTGACACCCTGGTCAATGATTCGCCGACGTTTGCGCTTCGGGTCGGTGAACTGCTGGTGGACACGGGAGCATTTCCGCGGGAGGAGGTGCCGTGGCAGATCGAGTACGGTCCGTCCGGGGCCAGTACTGCTCGCGTCTATCCCGACGGAACCCGAGTTATCAGTATCGACAGAGATCTGGAGGGCGACAGCGATGCGGTAGCACGGGCGTTGGCTGCGGCTGTCGATCACGCCTGGCGGGGGGCGCCCGCGTACAGCCTGCAGCCGCCCTCAGACGGTATGCATTACGACGACTGGCTAGACCGGGAATTGGCGGAACGGTTCCGGCCTCTCGCAGGAGCAGTGACGTTCGCCGAGTTGGTCCGCCAGCAGATTCGCACGAGCAGCGGCCACGACATCGGCTCATATACCGAGGAGGTATACGGCACCGAGGGCGTCTTCGGTGAAACGGCAGCGGTCAGTCGCCTCGGGACGGACCGAAGAGGCGTGTGGAGTGAGGGCCATGTCTTTGACGAGGTCCTCGAGAACATGCTCGAACGCCGTGACCTGGAGACGCTCTACGCTGTAGAGCGGGAACTCGAAGAGTGGTGGGCAAACCAAGAGTCGAGCGGTAACTGGGGTTCCGGCGGGGATAGTGTGCCCACCGCCGACGACGCGGGGGCGGGAGAGCACAGGAAGGCCGCTGTCGAGGCGGGGGCCGCGGCGGCTATCGGTGGTCGGGCGCTGCGGCCCTACATTCGTACCGACGAACACGCCGACGAATTTGCCGACGAATTTGCCGACGAATCGGAGCAGGCGCTATACCAGCGCGGTCGCTACGACCGTGAGCCGGAGACGGATGAGTTCGATCCGCCGAAATGGCATCGTGTCCCGGGCGGTGGTGACGTGCCGTGGCAGGACTACGACGGGGTCCGCGCATGGTTCGCGCGGCATTTCGAGCCGCTGCTGCCGGCCGGAACGAACGCTGATCGCATCGTCGCGGCCGCGGATCTGCTGGCGGATCTGGTTGCGACACAGTCGATGCCGCCGGTGACGGTCGAGGTGCGGGTTCACGACGTGGATGGCGCGCCGACGCTGCACGTGTCCGCGATCTTCGGGGAGCCGGCGTTGGGTCCGGATCTGGGTGAGTTGCTGCGCAGTCGGTCATACCGGGCGGATTTCAGCCGTAACCGCGACAGTATCTGGTTCGAGCAACAGCTTGCGCCGGGCGATCCGCATGCCGACGTGCGGTTGGCGCCGGATGCCGATTCTGCGGCTCGCGCGGTCATCGAAGCATCGAAGAACGGGAAGGTCCCGTGGCTGTGGGGGCGCGACGAGCACGGTGTGCCGTGGCCGTTCCGGGCGAACTGGGTGGTCAGCACGCCGATGATCGACGGTGACGGGCACTACTTCGGCATCGCGTTCCCGAGTCAGGCCAAGGACGAGAAGCTGGCCCACAAGTGGGCTGGAATGGATGTCCGTGAAGACCATCTCGTCTATACACCGATCAATCCGAGCAGCGACTTCGACCCAACGTCCCGACCGTCGGCGGGTACGCCGGTGCGTGCGCCCTGGACCGGACAACCCATGAAGATCGTCAGCGCTCATGGCGGGGACCGAGGATTCGACATCGAGGTGGTGACCCCGTTCGGGTTCCGCAAGAAGCTCATGGTCGGAGGCCGGGAGCTGGGCTTGCTGACGGCCATCGACCACGAATTCTCCTCGGCCATGGCCGCCGATCCTTCGCAGCTGATGCTGTGGGGTTGCAAGTCGGAGCTCGAAGCGGATGCTTTCGTCGCTGTCATGCAGACGGTCGGCGGCACCGGCGATGTGTGGACCGCCAAACACTCGGTGAGCCCACGCCTAACCGGAAGATTGCACCGCGTTTCTACCGCCGGCATCGCTACCTACCTCACCCGCAAAGCCGACGGCACCATCGATCCGTCGTGGGTCGTGCGCCGGAGATCGGGAGATTCGCACGCTCGTTCGGCCGTCGAGGATCGTGACGGTGTCGGCGCATATCAATCGCAAGCGGTGTCTGCCAATGCTCGCTTCAACGGCGAGTCGGACACCGCGTCGGCAGCGTCCACGTTGTCGGCCATCCTTTCCGAGGACCTTGCCGAGGTTGGCAAGTCGACCATCGACGATGCGGTCTCGGGCGATGGGGTGAATCCCTCGCTGACGAAGGCAGTGTCCGAGGACGGGCGCGCCCTGGTCGAGATCGGAACCCTGGAATCGGCATGGGTGACGTTGGAAGCCAGCGCATCCGACGATCGGTTGCGCGTCCGGTGGACGGTGGCGCCGTTCCGGGCCGCGCTGGAGGACGTGCAGCGACAGCTGCGGCTGTGGGCGCTGGCCGATGGTCGCGGGGTGTGGTCGCCGGGCGACATCGATGCGATGTCGGCGATGCTGGATGAGCTGATCGGCGGCCGGTTGACCGGATCCAACTTCACGGTGTCGATGGAGGTATCCGGACCGGCGGACGCGCGGGTCGCCGTCTTCGAGGTTGTCGAGAATCGGAATCGTGACGAAGATACGCCGTGGTCGGGACGGCTGGAATTCTCGGCAGCGAATCCGGATCATGTGGTTCGCGAGTACCGGTGGAACGGTGGCGGACTGGACGACCGGGTGCCGGTCGCCGTCGAGAGTCTGGCCGGTGGGTGGCAGGGCAACCCCGCCCTGCTCAGCGTGGCGCAACGGCATGCCGAGGGGCTGTATCGCGACTACCGCGACGTGGTGGTGCGGATCAGCGGGAAACCCGGCTCACGGGTACTGACGGTCGGCCGGGCGGACGGTTCGGACCGGGCCGTATACACCGAAGCGCCGCGGCCGCCGGGCTCGCAGTCCGGTCCGCTGCGGGACGACTTCGCCGCCATGGGGGATTCGGTGTTCGACGAGCACTTTGCCTCGTCCGGGAAGAACCCCCGCCGGGGAGAGTCTGCCAACCGGGATACCACTGACGTTGCGCCCGAAACCCCCGACAGTCCACCCGACGCCGCCGATTGGGCGGCTCGGTGCGGCACGGCAGTGGAAGTCGCGGAGGAGCTGCAACGCAGGCACCCCGGCATTGCGGTCGCGGTCGACGAGTTCCGCGGCACGGAGGTCGATGTCGAGACA
This sequence comes from Nocardia sp. NBC_01730, assembly GCF_035920445.1. NCBI lineage: Bacteria > Bacillati > Actinomycetota > Actinomycetes > Mycobacteriales > Nocardiaceae > Nocardia > Nocardia sp. NBC_01730. The sequence continues at coordinate 567,712 of NZ_CP109162.1, forward strand.
GTTCGTGAGTTCGGTCGAGCGATCGACCATATCCTCACGAAGTATCCCGAGATCGACCTCCGCGAGGTGCATGTCAGGGACCTTGCGGCGGATCGGGGATTTGTTGTCTCGGAGCCGGTTTGGGGTGCGCCGGCTTCCGCGACATCGATCGTTCTCAACGGCCGGTCGGCATCGAGTGATGTCCGGCAGGCCGCAATTGCGATGCTGCCGGATGTCAGTGATCGACCGGTGTACCAGTCAACGATGCGCGAACTCGGTTTCGCGCTGATGGCCACCATAGACCAGAAGCTCGGCCGGCCTCTTATCGATGCGCAGGCTCGGGAGGCCATGGAAGCGCTGTTTGCAGCGACATTCGAGCGTACGATCGCGATCCACCCAGATCGGGAGGAATCGGCGTGGATCGCCTGGTCTCAGTTGAATTTTGGTGACCAGGACTGGTACGGCGCTGCGGCCAACGCCTTCGCTGCCGTCGAGTCGCAGACTCTGAATCAGCGAGACTCCACAAAGCAACTGCACGCACTGGTCGCAGGCAAGGCGCTCGAGGTCTACCGGAATGAGGTTCGGCCGCGGTCAGCGGTTCTGGCGCAGGCGCTGTCCGGAGATAGTAGTGCCTCGGGCGGGGTGTCGACCGTGCCGTTACTCAGCGCCGAGCACCGCAGATCTGTCGCCGATGACTGGGCAGCACAGTGCGAAACTCCACAGCAGGTCGCTGCGGCACTTGAGGAGAGGCTGCGAGAGCGTAGGGGGCACTTGCGCCCAGTGTCGGTTGTCTTCGACAACCCTGCGATCGACATCGACCTGGCTCGCGAGTTCGCGCGCGCGATTGACCACATCTTCACCAAATATCCCTGGATCGATCTTCCTGAGATCCGTATCGACAAGCTTCTCGAATCCATGAGCAGCACAGGTCAGATTCTTGAACGCACCTATGCGCGGGCCAAGCGCGGATATGTCGACGGGGAGCTTCGCTACACAAGTGCGCTGATCTTCAATCAGGAGTTCGCGTTCGATCTGCCGCAGCTCGAGCAGATGATGATGGCGCAAAACATCGAAAACGGGTTCAGTGCAATGCCCGCTGAGCGTCTGCTGTATTCGTTCATCTTCCATGAGCTCGGCCACGCCGTGGACTACGCGGGCGGGCACGGCGCGTGGGTGGATGCCGAAGCCGAACTGCGCGAATACTTCCGTGCCACATATGGATTCGACGATGAAATCTGGTATCAGCACTGGCTGCGCACCCAATTCAGCGAGTACAGCTTCCACAAGGACGGCACTCTGAACCTTCATGAAGCCGTCGCGGAAGCGTTTGCCGTCGTCGAGCTTTGCGGCCCGGAATCGGCCACCGCTGGCGAGCGGATACTGCATCGGTTGGTGATCGATGCCGCCGAGAAGCGCTATGAGTCCGAGCGTAGTCAACCCGACGGCGATGGTGATGTCGCTCGCCAGCTCGACAACGATATCCGCCACCGGGTCCGACAGACTATGCGGAACTGGCTCGTAACAGACCCGCCGAGCATGGGACTGCTGCGCGAGCTTGCGGGCGTGGCGGTGCGGCAGGCCGGACCTGATGCGCTGGTGACTGTCACGGAACAGGGGGCGCCGGGCGCCCGGGTGATTCGTGTCGAGGTCTCCGACAGCGAACCGGAGCTGCCGTTGTGGATCGAGGCCGATGAGGAGGTCGAGTGGAGCGACGGCCGAATCGCCATGGACCGCATCGCCGATATGTGGGGCGTCGACCGCCGATCCGATGGCAATACGGTCTGGTTCGAGTTCCGTGAGGCACCGAACATCGAGCTGGTGGCTTCGGATAACAGGAAACTTGCACGGAGTTCCCGGACCCGAGGCCACCTCGACAACGAGCAATTCGCCGACCAGGTGCTGTCCGGGTTGGAGTTGCTGGACAACCAGCGAGACGATGCACGTGAATGGTTGCTGCACGCTCTGGCCGACGCGGACAGCGCCGGTGCCTCAGCACGAGTACGCGTATGCATGGAGCAGGCTGCCGGGGTTGTGCGCTTCCGGCTCGAAGGGCTGGGTGAGCCGCGCAACCGTGGGTATGAGCCCGAGGAACAGCACGTTATCGCTGACACCGACCATCTGGTCCCGGACCGTGTATCGGCTGGGCAGGATCGTGCTGTCTTGGAGAATGGAACGATTTCGGATATCGCGCAGTACCTGTCTGCGCGGCACGGAGTGGACGTCATTGGATTCGATGCGCCGGACCTGAGCATTGTGGTGATGCGGGAGTTCGCCCGTGCAGTAGATGACATGCTCACCCGGTATCCGGGTGTCGAGGTACGGTCGGTGCGGGTCGTAGACGAGCTGCTTCCTGGTATGCACGTGGGTGCGATGTCCGGAATATCCGGCGGTAGAGGAAATCTCGGATATACCGAGTACATCGGGATCGCACACGCCACGGCAACCGGTCAAGACACGGCCGAATCGATCTATTGGGATACCGTCAAGGCTTTTGGGTGGTCGTTGGATTCGTTCGCAGGCGTAACGGTACGTCGACGCGCGGAGTTGTTGTTGCTGCGGCGATTTTCGGAATGGCACCTTGATTCGGGCGGCGGATTCGATTCATGGGTCCGCCAAATCGACGCGAGCGTTATCGACGACAGCGGTGATTTCGACAGCAAACGAGCCGTACAGCTGGCGTTCGAGCAAGTGGAGCGCCTCGGGGCCAGTGCCTCCGAGCCGGCACGTCTGGTTCACGGTCTGTTACTGGCTGAAGCGAGTGCGACATTCGGCATTGTCCGCAGACGGACCGACCCGGAAGTAGCTGCGGACGTATCTGTGCCACTGCCGTCGGACGGCATTGCGATCCTGGATGCTGGATCTGTGACAGAAATCGCAGACTGGTTGCGAAACGAGCACAATCTTCTAGTTACCGGATTCTATGGCCCGGGTATCGATATCGAGGTCGTGCGGGAATATGCGCGAGCCGTGCATGACATGCTCACCGAGTATCCCCGCATCGACCTCGCCGAGATCGCTATCGAGGACGCGGAAGAAGCGGCATATTTCAGGCCGGAAGACTCCGGCAACAGAATAGTGTTGAGTCGTAGGGTAGCCACGAACAGCCAAGTACTCCACGAACTCATGGCCGATCCATCAAATTTGCTCCTCAAGGGACCCGCGTACCAATTGCGTCCCTACTATTTTACTATCGTGCACGAACTGTTCCACGCGCTCGATTTCGCGGGAGAGCTGCGCACGATGAACAATGCCGATCGCATATTGCTGGATCGGTACGCCGAACTGGCCGAAGAACACCCACAGTTCGGCTTCGTCGGATTTATTGCATGGGCACGCCAGCTTCCCGGTTACAGCTTCTACTACCGCGATGATCCCGACAGCAATGTCTCGCTTGGTGATGTGAATAAAGTGGAGGCTCCGGCCGAGGCGGGTGTGGACGTAAAGGCATTCGGTGTGGCCGCATCCGAACCTGCGGTGGCACTCCATGAGGCGCTAGTTGAGAACGCGCAGATTGCGCATGGCCGCGAGGTGCGGCCACCAGAGCTGAGCGACGGATACCAAGCCCAGCCGCAACTCGATCGACATCGCAGAGAGTTGGGTGCCCACGGTGGTGTCGAAGGGCTTTCCTCGCACGTCGGTATAAAGACATCAGGGGTGCGCCGGTTCGTCGTGCTCGGTACCGACAGCGAATCCGAGGCGCAGCTGGCGATACGGCTGGCATCGGTAGTCAACAGCTGTACTGACCCACAGGTGCGTAACATGCTGGGGGACAGTGCTTTCGCAGACTTCGAATGGGTTACAGAATCCGGTGACGTGACTTCGTCACGTGCGGAGGTTCGTATCGTCGATGGCGAAGTCAACGTATCGACACCGAGCGGAATCACTTACCGCGCAGACGGTTCGGTTGTAGCCGCGCGGGTCCGAGGCGTTGACCGGCACACCGAGCTGCTCGCGGAGATAGAGCAGGCGCGTGTCGAAGCCGCTGACCGTGCCGAGGCTGCCCGTCAGGCCCATCGGACGGTGCGAGACAGCCTCGAATCCGAGGGCGTGGATCTCGAGGTTCTCGATGGTTTGCGGCATGAGCGTCCCGAATCGGCGGCGCAGCGGTGGTTGGGCACCGAGGATCTGGTTCGTGCAGACCGGAAGACGGCGATGGAGGTTGCCTACTACGAACGGCGCGTCGCCGAACTCGAGGCGCTGGCCGAGCGGATGCGGTCGGCGGAGTGGGTGGCGGTGTCTCCGGATGTGTTGTGGGCGTTGTGGTCGGCGGACAAACAGGTCGTTGAGTACACCGACGCGATCCGCGAGGCGATCGGAGACCTGGGTCGGTGGGTGGACGATCGGGACCTGAGCGCCGACCGGATCGACGCGACGGTTCGCGAGCTCACCGGCGCGGCAGCCGGGGGACTGCCCGGCGACTTGGCCGCGGCCGCGGCCAAGTACCGCATGGCCGACGCGGAGGCGGGGCTGTTCGCGCGGCTGCTGGACGAGCGAGGCGCGCGGTCGGATGCGAATGTGGATGAGACGGTGCGCGCCTACGCCGTCGCGCTGGTCGGGCATCGCGATGTGAAGGCCCACATCGAGGACGTGAATCCGCAGTTGTGGTTGACCAATCCCGATCGTGTCTATCAGGATTTGTTGCAGGAGCGCGACCCGGACAAGCGCGAGAAATTGATCGCGCTCGCACCGCTGCTGCGGGTCGTGGCGTGGAGGCTCAACCACTACACCGAGCGTGCGCGGACAGTGCTCGCCGCGCATCCCGTCGCGGAGCGTTCGCAGGACGCCGAGGAGTCGGCTGTCGAGATGGGTCAGGCGATGGCCCAGCTGTATGCCGCCGAGGTTTCCGGCCGTGAACGCAGGTGGAGGGACCTTCCCGACGATTTGCGGACCGACACACGACCCGAGGGCCGTTTGTCCGCGGTCAAGGCGCGGCTCGAGGAGTTGGAAGACCAGGACGAGCTGTCGGCGGCTGAAGATCAGCTGGCGGACCAGCTGGATGAGTTCCTCGAGAAGTACCCGGAGGCGGTCGACCGCGTCCGGCACCTGGAGTCGATATTGCCGAGCGCGGAGGGTGACCTCGCGGAGGCGGTACGGGCGCATCTGAACGCACGCGACATATTGGGGCAGGCGTCGGATGACGACGATCACCGTCACTTGGCTTTGAACCATCAAGCGTCCGAGGCGCATCTGCTCGATCTACTCGCGGCGGACGAGCCGACCGTCGAGACGTCGCTGTCGGAGACGACGAAAGCGTTGTCGGAGGCGGTCAGCCGACGCGATAAGGCGGTCGCCGCCGTCAAGAGGCTGATCGAGCAGCTGCCGGTCGAGGTGGACTCGACCGAACTGACACCCGAGCGCATCGACGAGACACTCAACCAGCGGGGCGAGCAGATCGACATGCCCATGCCTGAAGCTCTGCGCAAGGCGGCGAGCCTGCTGAAGAAGGCGGACTTGGACATCCGCTATCGTGCCGCCCGGGTGGACGACAAGATCCGCCCGAACGACTCCGACCGTGCAGAGCGTGCACCAGAGGCGGCGCGGTACGCCGAGGCGGAGCGACGGTTCGGGGCGGTGTCCGACAAGGTCCGTGCGCTGGTCGCGGAGCTGTCCTTCTGGATGGACCCCACGGACCTGCACCCCCGCCGCCTGGCCGATGCGGTGCGCGGGCTCGATGTGACGCAGCCGGATGCGGCTGTCCGTGATCAGCTCGCCGCGCTGGCTGAGGAGCACAGTCGCGCGGGCGACGAACTCGTCCGGGCAGTACAGGCTTTGCGCGCCGCCCGTGCGGCTGAGCCTGCCGCAGGGTCGGCGGACCAGTCCGGTGGCCATGGTGACTTCGCTGCGGGAGAAGGGACAGTCGATGCCGCGATGGCCTCCGGCGAGGCGCGGATCGACAGGGGCCGTGTACCCGGTACCAACGATGGTCTGCCGCTGACCGACGAACTGCTGATCGCGGGGCAGGGGATCGGCCCGGCGTTGCCGCCCGACCCGGAGACCGCGCGGGCCGCTGAACACGGCCCGAGACAACCGAATGCCGCCAGAGAGATCGTTCTCGACGACGTCAGTCCAGACGAGTACTGGGAGAAGGCCAGTGCCGCAGCGGATTTCGTCATCGAAAAGATGAACGAGTTCGGGTGGCGTGATGCGGGTGGAAAGCTGTCCGAGACGCATGCGTCAACGCGGGAGCTGGTCTGGAATGCGTTGCAGGACGGCGGGGGCGGGCCGGTACGGCTGCGGGTGCGGGGGACCCTCACCGGCACGGCTTCCGGGCGGCCCCGCAGGAAGTTCAATGTCACGGTCTTCTACGACGGAGATTCCCCGCTCGCACCGGAGTACCGGTCCGCCGCTGACCGGGTGGCAGGCCGCGGCGGGTACCTGATTGCTACGCAGCAGGACTGGCAGTGGCGTGGTGGTGATCGCGGCGCATCGGTCGATTTCACAGTGAACGAAGGGCGTCCCGGGATGTGGGGGGCAGGTCCCACACCGTCCGAAGCGGCAATCCCCTGGGGCACAAACACAGCGGGCACGGACACGGCCGCCGTCGGTGCCGCCGCGACGTTCGCTGCCGCGGAGGCACACTATCTCCGGGTGCACGGCGTCGATCCGGCAGCGGCCGAGCCGCAGTACGCACGCCATCGGGCCGATGCGATGGGCTACGCCTGGCGTTCGCTGACCCCGGCCGAGCAGACCGCGTATTTGGCTGCGGACCCCGGTGCGGTGGACCGGCTCGAGCGCATTCCAGCCCGGCACCGGGACCTGGCCTACCAACAGATCGTCGAACAGGCCCGCGCCGATGCCGACACCCTTGAACGCGCCTGGCCCGAGGACCAGCCGAGTACGGCAGACCCGCTGGATCTGCCGGAACTGCAGCTTGCTCTGGGCAGTGCCGGTGCCTGGATCGCTGAATTGCCCGGTAAGCCGGAAATGCGGATATGGCGGGTCGATCCGAAGAGCGGGGAGGTGACGGTCGTCATCGGCGTATTCGGTCCGACAGGTCAACTAGAGGCCGACGTCGTCGAGGCGATGGCGTTCTCCGGCATGCCGATCCGGATGCTGGAGCCGACTCTGGCCGTGGCCGCCAACCACATGGAGCAGCGGGCTTTGAAACTTCCCGTGCGGCGAACGGCGCTGATCGTGCGGTTCGGCCGCGAGGCGGCCGGCCCCGATACCGCGGCGGGGCTGCGACTGCAACGCGACCTGGACGACGTGATCCAGACCCACCTGCCGGGCCTGCCCCTGATGCCACAGATCGAGATGTTCGGCCATCACTATGTCACCCAGGAATTGCGGGCCCGGCGGAGCGGGACCGTCGGCGGCCAGGTGCTGGACGAGTCGGATGACTGGTCCGCATTGACCGTCAACCCGGACGGGCCACGACGCGCTCTGGTGTACGGCCTGCTCGACAACAGCGGGGTTTCCACGGTGAACCGGAGGGTGTGCCAGGAGCTCGAGGCCGCCGGATACGAGGTCTTCCTCGTCAGCAGTTTGCCCTACCTCGACAATGACGAGGGCCTGACCGTACATGGCCCGAGCGAGTACAGTCCGCGCCTGCGCTATTGGGAGCAGCAAAGATTCGATTCGCGCAATCTGCCTCCCGGGGTATCGCTCGTAGTGGCACATGCCTACGACCCGGCGGCGCAGCGGATGCACGAGATGCATCCCGACATGACATTCGTGCAGTTCGTACACGGCGACTGGATCGCGGTCGGGAAGGTCTGGAGCAAACCCGACGAGGTCGAGACAGCCGAAACCCATGACGCATGGGAGGCGGCGCTCACCCCCGACATCAGGGCGGGATTCGGGCCGGTGCTGCGTGACACCGCGACGCGATTGGACGCCGATGCCGAGGGCGGCGGCGAAGTCATCGAAGTAACTCCCGGATTCACCTTCCCCGAACCGGTGTGGACCGCTCCGGCGGACGGCCCGCTGGTGATTCTGCTGTCCGGGCGGGTGCTGGATGAGCAGAAGGGCGCCGCCGAGATGGCCCAGGCCGTCAAGCTGCTGAACGAGCAGGGCATCGATGCCAAGCTGGTACTGCGTGGCGCGCTGCCAGGCGACGAGGAGAGCAAGCTCCGGGAGCGGCTGACCGCGTTGGTCGGTCCGGACGTCGACATCGAGTACCGGCCTTTCACCCAGGACGAGGCCGCGCTCAACGCCGACTATCGGGGCGCGCACTTCGTCGTGATGCCCGGCGGCGCTGAAGGTGTCGGCCTGGCGGGCGCCAAAGCGCTTGCCGTGGGCGGCGGAATCGTGCTGACGACGGATACCTCCGGGTTCGGGGTACTGGTCGACGACCTCGGCCTGTCCGAGGAGGTTCGGCGCACACTTCTGGTGGAGCAGGGCTTCACCGAGAAGCCGGATCCCGTGCGGTGGGCGCGCAAGGTCGCCGAACTAGCGCAGGATCTGTCGGGTGCGCGGGAACGCATGCTGGCGGTCCGGCAGTACCTGGAAGACAATGACTTCACCTGGCGCCGTGGCATGCAGTCGATGTTGGACGCGGTCGACCGCACTGCGGCACGGCGGGCGATTCGTGACGGAGTCGCCGCCGGGACGGCCGAAGCGTTGTCGTCTCGAGCAGCGTTTCTGCCGCGTTCAGGAGGCGAGCCTGCGCGGCTGATTGTTTCTGGCGTGGAAGGTGATTCGCCCGCAGATCTGCGCCGCGCCGCCATTGCGGCACTGGTGCACAACCCGCGGGTCGCCGACCAGGTGCGGGCGCAGGCCCGGCCGGGCATGCTGTTGCCCAGTGTCCGGCTGGAGTACTGGCAGGCTGCGGGCGGTGAGCCCATCCGGACCGGCACGGCCGCGGTCATCGTCGACGGCAACCGGGTATTCATCCGGGAGGATGACGGTACCTGCCGTGGTTACGACGATCTGCCCATGGATCCGATTGCCGACGGCTTCACCGACGAACTGGAAGCCGGCTCGAGCCCGGCCCGGTTGACCGAGTGGCTTACCCGGTGCGGCTATGCGTTCTCGCCACGAGTGGCGCGTCTCGTCGAGCAGGCGGCGGCGCACCGCGGCGGCCGGATCCAGGCCATGGTCACTCCTGGTGGCGGGCTGCGGGTCGAGCTACGCGACGCCGGACAGCACTCCGGCGACCCGGCCCGGCTCGTGGTGTCGTCTCCCGCCGGATCCTCGGGCATTCTGCGCGTGGAATCGACTGTGGCACAAGGTGATACGGTGGGATTCGACACGGTGGGTGGATATCTCTCCACGGAAACGCTGTCCGGCATCCCCGACGACGATCGCCAGCGGGCCGCGCAGCGCTGGGAACAGCGCCGGGGTCGGCTCGCCCACAGTGACATCCGGATGGTGACGACACGGCACCTGAGTCTCGACTCCCCCGCGATAACCCAGGAGTTCCCCGACGATGGTGAACTGCGGTTCGAGTGCCTTCCGGACCCGCTGGGGGAGAGCGGCTGGTTCGGCGTTCGCCTGCCCGCTGATGCCACCGCCGCCGTAGAGCAACTCCGGAAGTGGTTGGTCGCGGGACGGTTCGGCGACCCGGACGCTGCAGACCCGTTCGGCGCCATGGTCGCAGCGACGGTGATACGGAACCTCAGCAGTGCCCTCGAGGGCGCCGCCCCGGATAGCGAGCTCGTCGCCTATGTCGAGGAGGGAGAGAACGGCCGTGAACTGCACATCCACGTCGTCGAACCTGACGGCAAGGTGCGCCACACCTTACCTCTGCGAGCCGCCTCCGATGCCGGCGGCAATCGGCCAGCGGACGGCACGGCGGCGGTCGAGGCCGGATCGGATTCGTCTGCTCAGCGTGCGCTTCGGGACAATGCGGAACAGACAGGTTCCGAATCCGCCGAGGCTCCAGGCCGGCAGGACACGAATGTTGTTCCGGAACAAGGCGGCCCGGACCAGGAAGGGGTGCGGGATCGCCGGTTCCCGTTCCTGTCGGAATTCACCGCAGGCTTCCTGCACCACCTCGCGGCCGCCTTCTTGCCGAGTATCACAGCCCACGCCGCGATGCCGGAGGCCGACGGCGAGCTGCCGGCGTGGGGATTCCGCGACGACGATCCCGCGGAGCAGGCTCTGTGCACGGCACTCGTTCGTCGGTTGACGAACACGAAACAAAAGTATCCGTGGATCAATATCACGGAGCTCGAGGCCACCACATACGACGATCTGATGCGCCGGTTCCGGCGGCGTCACCGTCCCGATCTGGACCCAGCCGCATTCGTCTGGCCGGTTCGGAAGGCTGACGGCAGTATCAGCCTGATTTGGAACCGCGACCAGTTGCCGTATCTGGCAACCGCCAGTATCGGTGACTTCGTTATGTGCAGAATTCTCGGGGCTGTCGCGTACAGCGCGGCCGGGGAGCGTGCCATGGTGCGGGCGAGGGCGGCACTGGCGGCGCGAAATCTGAGTGACGGTGGTACCGAACAAGGTTTGACGAACTGGCTGCGCGAACAGTTCGGCCGCGACGTGGTAGACGCCGAAGGCAACGTCGATCTTCCGCAGGCATTCGCAGAAGCATTTGCCTCGTACGAGATGATGACGGTCGAATACTCCTCGGTGCCGTTGGACTTCGAGTCCGCCGTCAATAGCGGTAAGCAGGTTCTGCGCGACGAGCTGGTCGCGGCCGGTGGAGGTGTCTACGGGCGGCACCCGGATTTCGAACTGAAGGTGTACGCGGGCGACGAGGACGCCTACACCCGCCCTATGGCGCTCGTGGAGCAACAGTTGCGCGGAATTCTCGCCGACGCGGACATCCAAGACGCCCTGATTTACCTCAGGGCACAATTGGCTACCGCGCCGCGCAACGGCCAAGCGGTGGTACGTCTTTCGCACACCGACCGCGATGTGACCAGCCCGTCCGGCAACCTGCCCGATCACGTCGCCATCGAGCTCAACGTCGACGGTGGGGAGGAGGCACCATGGCGTTGTCACGCGCACCTCGACGGCCAGAACCCGGTGGCCCCTGGGGCCGCCGATTCGGATTCGTCGGTACTGGACGCGGAGCAGATATCGGAGATACGAGAACGGGTCATCTCGGCATTGAACAGCGGTTCCACAGTGGTGCCGAGTGCCGAGATGCGTGCCCTCCGTGAGCAGTACGAGCTGCTCACGGAGTTGCTCGCCGCGTCGAAATCGTTCGAGCGTCTGGATGGGCAGGGTAGTGGCGAACAGAGCCTGTTGGTAGCCCAGTTCGGCGACGCGGCGGCGGGCGGGCCGATGGCGACCGCACTGACCGGATGGGGGCTGACGCCGCGCGAGATCGGGGCGGCTCGAGCCGTGGTCATGGGTGTGCTGATGTCTGTGAGTGGTGGGTCCGCGGTCGTCAGTGTTCTCGACTCCAGTTCCCCCAGCGACGCGACGGGCCGCGTGATCCGTGTGCAGGTCGACCAGGGCCCATCGGTGACCCTGCGCTTCGACGATAGCGAGTCCTCCGATGACAGCACGCCGGCGTTGTCGGTGAGTTGGGACAGCGGGTGGATCGGTGGAGATGCCGACAGTTTGATCTTGCTGGTGGATGTATTGCTCGCGAGCCCACTGCTGTTCGGAGTGAGCGATCTGGACCGCCAGAAGTTGTCCGGACCCCTGTACAAAGCGCAGCAGACACTCCGCAAGGAGGGCGGCAGCCCCCCGGAGCTGGTTATGAACCACACCGGAGATCATGCGACGGTAATGGCCGACGGGATCGAGCTGGGGCGCTACGAGGCGCATCACGAGCCAGGCCCGAATGTTGATACACCATCGAATGTGCCCGGCGATCCGGCGACGGAAGCGGCCGACAGGATCGAGCTAGGGCGCGACGAGGCAGGCCCGGAAGTCGATACATCGTCGAACATGCTCGACGAAGTTATGCCGGAACCCGCGTTGTCGTGGCAGGTGACATTGAGGCGCAGTGCGGATGGGCACGATTACTCGCTCACTATTCGGGCTGGTGAGGATGTTGTCGCAGTCTCCGCTGTCGTTGCTGAGGCGCTGGCGATGTCCGGCGTGGAGCAGGACGACCGTCGGTACGAATCGTTGCGGATCCTGGTTGAGGAGTTACTGACACAAGGGTTGCCGCGGCCTGGCCCTGACAAAGAAAGGCACGGTGAGCTGACGGTCCAGCATGTCGGCGGACAGTTGCGGGTCACCCTGGCGGGGGCTGGGCGCACTGAGGGGCATGTGGACTTCCTCGGTCTGCTTGCGGCCGAACTGGCGGACCGTTCCGGATGGGATGCGGACCCCGACCTAGGTGGCTGGGATCTGTGGTGCGAGTTCGACATCGATGACGACCCAGACGCGTCGGAACCGCTTGTCGAGCCAGCTCCGACGGAGTCTGGGGCGGCCGATTCCGGCGCGGGCTTTATCGGAATGTTCGACGGCGAGGATTCCGAGGGCGAGGATGACTACCTCGCGCTGGCGTTCGGATCGGATTCGGCCGGCGATGGTTTCGGGGAGATGGACGCGAGTGCTGTTGGCGAGGAAGGTGATTCGCCGTCGGTCATTGGGTCGACCACCTTCGACGCCGACGATATCGAGCCTTGGCATGGTTCCGCTGAACTCGGCATCGTGCACACCGACGATGGTGAGCCCCGGCTGGTGTTGATCGGCCATCCGAGTCGCCTGCAGTACCTGTTGGCCTCCGACCAGGAGCTGCGCGAGCTGGTTTTTGCCGGTATCGATGTCTACTACTGCCGCGGCGCGTCCACGGATTCCACGATCAGCGTCGTCGCGTTGGAGCGAGCGGCTATCGATGCCGATGAGTTGTTGCGCCACTACGGAATCCGCGCTGTCGGATTCGGCGACGAGCGCTTGGACCAGGCGTCGCTGCGGGTGGCGGCGCAGACGCTGGTCGAGGTGTCGACCACCTACGGTCCGCTGCGCGGGGTGTGGATTCCCGACGGCGAGGGCTTTGTCGGAAGCCGCCAAGAGAACTGGTTCACTCTCGATCGGGACCTGTTCGACGGATTGCTGACGCCGGACCAGGTGCGCGTCGCCGTGCTTCAGCGCTTCGCGGACCATCTCCAACAGGTGCTGCGCAATGCGGGTGGTGAGCCCGTGAACGCGCGGATGGGGATCGCGACCGACAGCGCGGGGATTCGTCGGTTGGTGATTGTTGGGGTGCCGGCGGAAACCGAGCAGGATCTGCGGTCGTGGCTGCGGGAGGTGCTGGGCGGGGATCCGGAGATGATGCGCGCGGTGGAGCGCGGCATGAAGGTTGACGTCCGTTATCTGGGAACTGATTTCGAGCCTTCGGTGACGACGGTGGGTGGGGGTGCTTCGGCTGGTGGTCGTCAGGCTTTGGCGGTTCGGGTTCAGAACGGTGTTCTCTGTATCAAGGACTCTCAGGGTTTGTGGCGTGGTCCAGGTGATGTGGTTGTGCCGGGGCGGCACGGCGGCGGCCCGTCACCGTTCGGGCGGCCGAGCAAGGGGCGGTTCCGTCCGATGCGTGGTCCGGCTGGGCCTGGTGAGGTGGGCGGTTCTTGGGGGCGCGATGGTGGGCCTGTTGACGATGGAGTGGCCCCGGCTGAAACTCCCCGAGCCACCGGGCCAGCCGATTCGGCAGGAAGCGGTGGGGAGGACCCCTCGTCGCAGCCGCGTGAGATGCAGGCGGTGCCGGTATGGGGCATGGTCGGAGCAGACGGGGACTGGGAGCGGCAGCTCCTCTCCAAAGCAGCCGACACAGTTATCGTCGTGGCGGTCATCGACGAGTACGGCAAGGTGCGTGTGTGGGGCGGCGAAGCCGACACGTCGGCGCTCTTGACGGAGGTTGCGCGGCGCGCCGCGATCGAGGGGAAAACCCTCATCGTGCGCCCGGGATTCCTCGCTGACGGCGATGATGCGGTGCGGGAACATGCCCGATGGATGATGTCGGAGTGCGTCGCGGCGATGCACGGGAGCGGAGTCCGATTCGGTTTCGCGAGTGCGGATTGGCCCGCACTCGAGGCGGCGACGGAGGTAGCGCCGGACGCGCCTCGGGTGTACATGATCCACGCGCACGCAGCCCACCTCGACACCGCGGCGCTGACTTCCGCCCATCAGGATGCCGATACTCAGGTCGCGTTCTTCGGGGTGGTCACCGAGGATCAGGCGCGCCGGGCGATCGATCTCGGTGCGGACGTGATCGCGGCGGAGGACGCCGCGGTAGTGGCGCGCTTTGCCGCCGCGCATCCGATCGTCCGCCGGGCGGTCGACCTTGGTGCGGACGTGATCGCGGCGGAGGACGCCGCGGTAGTGGCTCCTTTTGACGCCGCGGATTCGATCGTCGCGGCGTCCGGAATCGGAACGCCCAGTGCCGTGCCGACAATCGGTTCCCTCGAACCGGAGGACCGTGCGACCGGGCGGCTCGCAGAATTCGAGATCCGAAAAGACCTCACCGAGGTCACTCCTGACGCCGTGGACGAGGCGGTCGCCGCAGGTGCGAATGTGCTCGGCGTCGAGCTGTGGTGGGACCGCGATGTTCCGATGACCGCGCACATCGGCGGCGGCCCCGCTATGCCGCTGGCCGAATTGGAAAGGCTGACGGCCGGCAAAGCAGTGGGATTGGCGCTGCGGGTTTCCGGTCGGGGAGGGCGCGCACCGAAGCCGGCGCTGACGAAGTTCCTGACGTGTGCCGCGGTGATGGCTCGGCCCGGCGCCGCACCGTATCGGTTCGAGCTGGATCCCAGGCGGGATTCCCGAACCATCCGGGCATTGGCGCGTGACAAGCGGATTACCGCGGGCATCGCCGCGGTGATGACGTCGGAGGAATACATCTCCGACCGCGAGCTCGACGAACTGCGCGACATGGGCGCGACCATGATCGTCTTGTCCGTCGAGGGAGCCACGCGCGACATCGTGCGTCGGGCGACCTCTCGCGCGCATTGGCTGGGCCGCAACATCTCCGAGGATCCCGGACCCCGGCCCTTCCGGTCGCTGCCGGTCGTCGTGGAGGGCGAAGTCCTCAGCCCCGCACATGCCCAGAAAATGCGCGACCGCGGCATTCTCGGAGTGAGCACCGCATTACCGGACCGCATGAGTGACCTGACCTCCGGTCGCGTCCCCGACTCGGAACCCAGCGCCGCGCTCCGCTTCTACTACGCCGATGACGGCCGGATTGTGGCGGCCGTACCGGATTCACCAACGCCGATTCCGATATCCCTCGCGCTGCCACACGTGGCGGAATCCATCGGGGGCGACGTGCTGAGGCTGGAAGTCGACTCGGATGGCCTCTCGGCTCGGCAGGTGCGGTCTCTGGTGACCGCCGTCGATGCGAAGACGCTGCCGCCGCACCAGTGGGTGAGCGGTAGCCGGCACGTGCTCGCTGCCGCGCAGGCGGTGGATCCGGACGCCGATCGTATCCTCGTCGTTCCCCCTGGCGGAAAGCCCAACCGCCGAGCCCTCGCCCACGCCACCATGGTGTCCGTCGACCTAGCCGATGTGAGCGCCGACCTTTTGATGGTGGTTGATGTGCCGGTGGTGGTCACTGGCATCGGTCAACCCTCCGACGCCGCACGGGTCGCGGCGCTGGGGCTGATTCCGCAGCACCATCCGGTGCCGGAACCGCAACTGCCACAGCCACGTCCGAAGTCGCGACGTTTCGAGAACGCGAGCATGCGTCTGCTGCGTTCCTTCCGTGGCCGCACAACCGAGGATCTGGCCGCGGCGCTGGAATCCGGTGCGCATACCGTCATCGTCGACGTCTCACGAATCGACGGGGTGCCTGTGCTCGCCGCCGAGGGACAGCGGCCGAACATGACACTGCTCGACATTGATGCGATCCCACTAGCCCATGTCTTGCGCATGGCGAAGGAACGCGACGTCGAGGTGTTGGTTCGACCGGTCGGCGACCTTCGGTGGGATCCCGACATGACCATGGCAATGCTGCGACGCTCCGGGGTCGCGGGCGGGTTGGTCGTTTCGCACGCCGACATCGCCCGTCGAGCGAAAAAGTCTCTCCCCCAAATGGATGTGGTGTTGGGCACGGACGGGTTGTATTCCGATCGAAATTGTTTGGTCGGTAGTCCCGGCAGACCGAACCTGCGACGTATGGGCATCACATCAGCGTTGTATTCATCGCTGTTCGACATCGTGGGCGAGGAATGGGACCGGAAGAGTGTGCAGCTGATCCGCAAACGTGGGGTGGCAGTGTTGGCTGTCGATCCGCCATCCGCCGCACGTGCCCGCGCCTTGATCGAATATGGTGCCGTCGGGCTGTGCTACGACGAATCCTGGGATCCGGACACGGTCGCGGCACACGTGGCCGCTGTCGACAAGCCGGCCGCGGCTGCAGCTCGCGGAGCCGGGTCCAGAAGGGAAACCGGTAGCGCTCCGGCATCGCCGGACGGGTCCGCCGACCTGCGGGCCCTGACCAGCCAATACGGTGACAGCGATGTGGAGTTCGTCTCCAAGCATGCTGCGTTCATATCCCTGGACGGGAAGCGGACACTTGTGGTCGTTGTCCCGCCCGGCAGCACCGAATCGACGCAGCGCGGCATCGCATTCGAGGCCCTGGCCCAGCTGGCTGAAAGTAACCTCCCTCGGCGCACTCGTCAGCAGCTGCAGTTCTGGTACCCCGATACCGATGCGTTGTCGGCGCCGCATTCCTTCCAGTTCGACGATGTAGCGGCGCAAGCCGATGAAGCGGGCTTCGTTCGCAGGGTGCCGCTGATGACCGACCGGAGCGGCTTGTGGCGCGACGCCGCGGGCGAACTGTGGAATTTCGGGCATTCAGACCATAATTGGGGCCGCCACACTGACCGGCCGGATCAGCGGGAGGCAGCGCCGATCGGATCGCAGCATCCGCAATCCCGTCGGCCCTCCGGTGCTGCGCGGTCCACGAGTTCCGAAGACATTCCGGAAGATGGTAATTCGGAGTCAGAGCTGGATGCTGATGTCTCAGTTGTCGAGGTCGCCGCCGAACCGCCCGCCGGGGACAAAACTTCCGCCGACTCCGATGTTTTGGACGCCGCCGACGCCACCGCCGCGAGTGTCCAACTCATCGGCCCCGTCGCGCAGGACATTTCGATTCGAGCGGGCCGCTACGACGTCATGGCCCTGGCGGACCGCGGCGCCGAAGGTCTGCGGCATGCCCTGGCCTCGGGAGCGCCGACAGTGCGCGTGCCGGTGATGATCACCTCCGACGGGAAGGTGGTTTCGGTGTGTGCGCCTGCTGGCGTGCCTGATGCCACGTCCGTCGCGGAGTGGGTGCGTGGAAAATCGCTCGACGAACTGAGGGCTGACGGTGTCGAGGTGACGCTGTTGTCGGAGGTGGCCGCGCAGGTGGCGGGTGCTGCGTATCCGGTGGTTTTGGATGTGCGTCTCGATACCGAAAGCTCCTGGCGGGATGGTGAGATCGCCGATTTCGTTGGCGCGCTGGAGGATGCGGTGTCGGATTCCGGTGTGCGGTATCAGGTGTCGAGTCTCGATGAGCGGGTATGGAAGAACGCTCCGGACGGTGTCGACGTGATCGCGATTTTCGGGCCGGAGGCCGGCGAGGATGCCGTGGCCACTGCCAGCGCGGCCGGGGTGTCCGCGCTGTCGGTGACCCACGAGCAGTCCCGCACAGCGACACTGTTTGCGGCCAAGGGGCTTCCGGTGCAGGTGCGGTTCGATTCCGAACCGGATGTGGCCGAGATCCGCCGGTTGATGGCGATGGGTGTGTCGGGCTTCGAGACCATGAATCCTGAACGGGTAGTCGAAGCGGCGGTGGACTCCATGCCGTCACGGGTCGCGTCCGCTCCCGCCGCGGTCGCCGGGCCGATCGAATCGCTTCGCCTGGCTGATGCGGCGTTGGAGAGCGAGTCGCAGCCCGCCGAATATGTTGTGCAGGTCGGCCCGTCCACGCTGTCCTCGCTGGAGCGTGCGGCGAGGGCAGTGGCAGGCAGTGGCGCCACGCTGGTTGTGGCTGTCTCGGCCGGGCCCGGCGGTGCGACCGAGATGGTGAAATCGGTGCTGGCCGTGGTGAACCGGCATGAGCTGAAGATCCGGTTGGAGAGCGACGATCCCCGCGTCGTCAAGGCCGCCGACGCGCTGGCGCCGAATCTCGCTCGCGGTCTCGTTGTGCGCGTCAGTGAGGGGATGAGCAAACGAGAGATCCTGACTCGAACGCGTAAGTCAGGCGCCACACTGCTGGTCGTCGACAGCGCGACCCCGGATTCGGTGGCCGAACTCGTGCGGGCCGCGGGCGCTCTTCCGGTGATCGCGATCGCGGACCAGGCAGGGAGCGAGATAGCGGATCTGCTGACGATCCAGGGGCTCTACGGTGTCCGTGCGCACCGAGCGGATCAGGTCGGCCGGGCACGGGCCGAGCTACGGGAACCATTGACGCGCAACGACCACGATGTGACCGCGGTCGCGGGGGCGAGTCTCGCCGTCATCCGCCGTACCTTGCCCGAACTGTCGACGGTACGGGGACTCATTGCTACCCACCGTTATCTGAAGGGGGAGACTGCGGCGGAAGCCGCCTCGGCGCTGGATATCAGGACCATTCGAAACCGGACCTATGCCGCGCTCGAGCGGGAAACCTCGAAGGCCATCGCAGAGGTGACCGATTCCGGCCCGATCGCTGATCCGGAGTCGTCCGCTCCGTACGAGGTGCTCGTCCGGGGCCAGCGGTGGTCCATCTGGGCGCGCGCGGTGGTCCTGGCCAATGTTGCGGAAAGACTGCGTGCCGCCCCCGGACTCAGTGCGGCACAGATCGAGGCCGCCTCCGTCGCCACCCAGCGTCTCTTGGAAATGATGGAATCGGGCACGGTCGCCGACCGGCGGCTCACCGTCACTGTGCTCGACGATGGTATCCGGATCGAACTGGCGAGCCCTGGCGCATTGTCCGCGGAGATCATGACGGCACAGACCTGGGTGCGGACCCTCGACCCGGCAACCGCGACCTGGGGTGTCGAGTCGCGGGCGGACGGGGATACGGCGTGGTTCGAAATGCGGCAGCCGCCTGCCGAAGTAATGCATCGGCCGGAGAACGACAGCTACGCCGCCGACGCTGAGGAGCTCTTCGAACTGGTCGCCTATGTTTTGGGCGCGCCCGCGTCACCGGAACCGGGCCCGCAAGCTCTCCTGCTCGGACTTCTCAGCGCTCTGACCGCGAGTGGCGATCCAGACGATGTTTTCACCGCTACCGATGAGCACGGCCGCCGGGTTTTCATCGACAACCCGTTGAGCCGAACTGCCGTTGCCGAATACCGAAGCATCCTTGCGCCACTGCAATCACGCTTTGAAGAGCACGGTCACGGAGAGTTGTTCACCGCGATGATTGCCCGGCTCGACGAGATCGAGGCGCACGCGACTGGAGTCATCGACTGGATCCCTCCCGCACCCGTTCGGAGTCCAGCACCCTCGCCCGACCCCGTCATCCGCACCCGCTCGCCATGGACGCACCGGCCGAAACGCCGGACCGTTCTTCGAGTGGTGCAGATGATAACTGCGGCCACCTATCTGGCTGGTGTTTCCCGCGACAGTTCCTATGGCTCCTTCGGTCTGGGCGAGGACGTGCTGAAGCTGGCAAAGATGTCGCCTGATATGTGGGATCGGCTACAGCGCGTGCTGGGTACGGGTTACGAGATCGAGTACGGCGACGTGCCGGAAGGCGCGGATGGCGTGCATCGAGGGAGGCGGATCGACGACGAGATCCACCTCCGTCGCGCGTTGCGCGCGCTGGACGGGCGCTCGACGGCGGTGCTGGCTCATGAACTGGGCCATGCCACGGGTGTGCAAATAGACACCACCGCCGAGCCGCCCCAACGTGGAGAATCCTTCCGGGATTGGATCAAACGTCAGCTACGTAAGAAGTTCACCAACGAGGCCGAGGCGAACTTGGTGTGTGCCCGAGCCCGCCACGAGATCCTCGTCAACGCCGGAATCGACATCCAGGCACGCCAGGTCCACGGTGCGGACGGCGTTCGTCTTCAGGTGGACAACGCCTTCGAGAACGACACGTATGCCCGTGTCGTTCGTGGCGAGATCACCTGGGACCAAGCCCGCGAACTGGTCACCGACCATTTGATGCGGGACTTCGACCAGGCATACGAGGACAACTTCGAGAGGCACGGCGTCTGGTATCAGGACTACGGCCGCGAATACACCGACGAGTGGTACCGGCTGCTCGACATCACGGTGCGGACCGGCCTCGGCCCCGACGTCGACGCATTGGTGTGGAAGTCGCGCTCGCTGCTCGATGACGTGGCCGAACTGCTGAATACCGGCTGGACGATCCGGTACGTCGAAGACGCCCCGAGCTATATCGATACCGAACGCAACGAGATCGGCCTCACGGGCTACCTCGCCGACGACCCGGGGCAGGCAGTGTGGGTGCTGGCCGCGTTCGTTGCTAAGGCGCGCGGCGGAACCGTAGATGTAGAGGTGCAGCCACCGACCGAGGGCATGACCCGGGAGGAGTGGATCGAACGGGAAATGCGGCGGAAGCTCACGCCCGAAGCGGTGGAGTTGTTGTCGGGGGCGCAGGCGTGGTGGGAAATCGACCAGACCGACGGCACCGACATCGGCAGCTACACCCGCGAGACTTACGAAACCGACAAGGATTACGGCGAACTCGACGTCATCGGCGAGGTTATGAACGGCGACCTCGACTGGTGGGAAGGAGTGGCACGGGTACTGGACGAAATGGTCGCCGACCGCACGGCGCCACGTCAGAGGAAACTCCGCCGGTCTATTGAGGCCCGCTGGCATGAAGAGCCCGAGTTCGAGTCGTTCCATTCAGACCCAGTCCCTCCCGATGCGGGCGCTCCGGATCCAGTCCCTTCAGCCGACTCCTTCGAACATCCACCACACGACGACTCTCCCCTGCCACCAAATAACTCAGGCGGTAATTACGCACCCATCGCTGGGGCAGTCTTCGGCGTGGGTGATCGAACGGCGGAACAGCCGCCCCAGCGGACTAAACGGATAGACCGGTTGGGCGGTTGGAGTGGTCCTGATCGGAAGATGTTCAGAGGGCCGGATGGTCACTCAGATATCCCGAGGTTCGTTGACGGCAACCCTGGTACGGCCGCCGAATTGCCCGCCGAGAACGACGATCCGGAACCCGATTCACCTATCGAAGACTCGGCCACCCTCCTCGCCGATCACACCTTGCAACTCGCGCAGGCCGCTGCCGAGGCGGCCGGAGATGCCGTGCGTGTGCGCGCGATCGAGAGGTTGCGCGAGAACGTGAAACGGCTATACGCCGAATTCCGCAAGGAAGCCGCGACACTGGCGAGTACAAGTGCGGAATACTCGGAGCTCCTCCACGAGCAGCTCGGCGGAAATCGCTATTACCCCATTCCGAGGGAGCCCGGTCTTCACGCAACTCGTGAACTGCGGCAACTGCTGGCCCAGCTCGACGAGGAACTGTATCGCGACCACGAGGCGGCGGAAGTCGAGTCCGACGCGGCAGTGTCCGGTGAGGTCGAAGCGGAACTGACACGCTGGCACCAGCTGGTCACAGAACTGCTCGCCGCGTCTGTCGGCTACGAGCAAGCCGGTAAGGGTCGCCTCCAAGCATACGAGAGTTTGTGGTCGTACACCGAATTGACCAGAGACGAAGCCCTACTCGACCGCACGCTGGAACAGACGGCCAGATGGCAACTCCGCGAGGCGACCAAGGAAAAGGTGCTCCAGATCGCCGCGGCGCAATCCGATGGCGGCCGAGTCGAGCGTGCCGACAGACCGTTGATGGGCACACTGCTGACGGTGATCGATGCCGCGTTGCGGTTCGACTCCCAGGTCGAGGTCACGCCGGTCGGCGGCGGTGAGATCGACGTCGAGGTACGCGACGGCGACGGCACCCTCCGGTTGCGGGTGCGGTGGCAGACGCTCGCGCCGGGATCGTTGCGCGTCGATTCGGGCGACTCGTCCACGCCAGCCGAGCAGGCACAACTGTGGGCGACGGTCGTCGCGAGCCTGACCACCGACAACCAGCGCAGTAAGTTTGCGTCGCGCTGGGTGCGGGCGGCTCTGGCCAACGGTTGGTCGAAGCCGATGTGGCTGGACGTGGACGGCCGAACAGGCGTGACCACGATTCGTGACACCGAGGTCGCGGGCGAGGAGTCGCTGCGGTTCGAGTTCGGCGAGGACGGGCGTATCGACTTCGACGGTTCAGTAGGCGACGGCGCCGGTGATCTTGCCGCGCTGGTGGAAAGTCTCCTGAGCGCCGAACAGCACGGCAGCAGCGCGCCGGAAGTGGGCGGTTGGCTGACCGAGGCCCTGCGGATGCACCCGCACGTTCGCGTGGTGGCCGAGCCGGGTACCCAGGCGCGCATCGATTTCATCGCCGGTGCGGGCGCGGACATCGGCGTCGATGACCTTGCCGCGCTGGTGGAAAATCTCGTGATCGCCGAGCACGGCGGCATCCCGCCGAGGATGGCCGGTTGGGTGTCGCAGTGGGTGACCGAGGCGCTGCGGGTGCACCCGCAGCTTCGTGTAGTGGTCGAGCCGGGTACCCGGCTGCGCATCGAGTTCGGCGGCGAGCAGAGCTGGCACACTCTGACATCGCTGGGCGGTGGCCACGGGTGGAAAGCCGAGTGGTCCAAGCCAGCTGACCTGAACGCCGACGACGTGCGGGAGGCCGCGCGCGGTCAGCTGGCGAACGGATGGATGGCGGACTGGCCCGGCGATCAGCATCTTGCCGACCCGCTGAGCCCGGTCAAGCGGTTCGAGGAGCTGTCGAAGCTGCTGCGCAATGGAGGAACGGCTACTGCCGAGCTGACGCTCGACCCGACCACCCACCAGCGCCGGATCGATGTGACGTGGTCGGGACGAAGCACCGCGCGTGACGAGCCCTACCAGGAGCCGGCGAACTCCCTGCTCGAGTATCTCCACGAGGACCTCGCGGCAACGAAAGCCCAACTGGAACTTGCCGAATCGCAGCTGCGTCCGAACACCGCGGACGAGGCGGGCTTGATCGAGATCGCCAATAAGATCCGCAATCGGCGTGCGGAACGGGACAGTGCCGACGCACGACGGGCGGCGGCCGCTCAGCGGGTCGAGGACGCCGAGAACGCTCGTGATCGTGCCATGGAAGAAGGCCGCGACGCCGACGCATTCACCGAAGGGATATGGGTTTTCGTCCAGCGTGCGGCTGCGGACGAGTACGAGGACCAGGTAGTGAGGGCGAAGGCTGGAATCAACAGCCTCATGGACCAGGCAGCCATCACCTACAAACTCCGTGAGGACAGTGAGATCGAGGCTCTCGCGGATGCGACCGGCATCGAGGATCCGCAGCAGCTGCTCTCCGGTCCCGCGGCGGCGGTACTCAGCGATCAGGGCCGTGCGATCGTAGGGCGGCTGGTCGCCGAGAAGCGCGTCGCGCAGATGCGAGAGCGTTACGAGGACCTGGTCCGCGCCGTGGAGAACGCGCTCTCCGAGCAGACCGAATCCGCAGCGGACACGGAACCCGCTACCGACGCGGGATCCGAGCCGGAAGCTGAGGCGGTCGACCCGGATGGGCTCGACCTCGCGATGGAAGCGCTGCTGACCCGGGTGCAGGAGGCGACCCCGTCGGGTGCGGAGTGGAATCTCACGGTCCTGATCGACGAGGAGCTGGACAAGCTGGTCCGCTACCTCACACGTTCGCAGGCCGAGCGACCCACTCAGGTCAAGAATCTGAACACGCCCAACGTCTACGCCGACGGCCCGGACAGCCACCGGATACAGGCTCGTCAGCGGGTCACAGGGATCTTCGGGAACAAGAAGGGACGCAAAGCGCTGAAGGTGGCGCTGCTGGAGGAGCTGGTCGATCCGCAGCAGCGGGCCCTGCTGGTCGCCGATATCCGCGAACGGGCGGCTCAGGATGCACGCGTGCGCGAGATCGACTCCCGCCCGTTCTACGAGTCCACGACCAGCCGCGCCGACCAGATGAGCGCGGCCCAGGCGACGGTCCGCAACCGCTTCATCGATGTTGTCGCGGAACAGTTACGCGGCCAGCTGCTCTCCGACGAGATCGTGGACTTCCACCTCGTCAGCACCGAGCTCGCGGCGCAACACCTGAACGGTCTGTTGCCGGCCAAGCCGATCATCGTGGACGACGACCTCGAGGCGATGATCAATGCCGTCGTGGATGTGGCCGATTCGGCGTACATGACGGCGGTGGCGAACGCGGACCTGACGGAATGGACGCGGACCTGGGCGACCGGCAAGAAAGCCGAGGTGGAAGGCGACACCCGGGCGACACTCGCGGACACCGAGGACCGAGT
Source organism: Nocardia sp. NBC_01730 (assembly GCF_035920445.1). Taxonomy (NCBI): domain Bacteria; kingdom Bacillati; phylum Actinomycetota; class Actinomycetes; order Mycobacteriales; family Nocardiaceae; genus Nocardia; species Nocardia sp. NBC_01730. The sequence goes on from NZ_CP109162.1 coordinate 591,819, forward strand.
CACCGGGCTGCTGGCCGAGGCCGAGGCCGCACTCCGGGCGATGCTGCCGGACGGCGCCGCCACGGACCTCGCCACCTGGTTGCGCGACAACGGATTCGATGTCTCCGGGGAAGCGATCTATCAGGTTCTCGTCAACCATGTGCTCGGTGGGCCGTTCCCCGAGTTCGAGTTCTTCGGCCCGTACACCGCCAAGGCGGCCCGGCTCGCCGTCGAGTTGGAGGGCCCTCCCCCCGGCCCGTACACCACCAAGGCGGCGCGGCTCGCCGTCGGCGCGAACGGCGAGCCCGCCGTCACCGCGTTCATCAAGGACACGACGCTGGACGAGAAGCTGGGGATGCTCCTCGACGCGCTCACCTACAAGGTCCTCGGTGGCCGGGCGCACGTGATCATGCTGCTGGATCGGATCCATGCCGAGGTCGGCGACGAGAACCCGCACATCAAGGAAATCCGCGAAAAGCTGGGCAAGAAGCCGTTCCTGGTCGCGAAGGTCGAGGTGATCAACAACGAGGACGGCACCCGCACCTACAAACGCACCTACACCCGGCCCGCGATGGAGAGCGTGGTCCGCTGGGAACTGGAGGCCCGCCGCCACGGCATCGCCGCACCGCACATCCTCATCGTCGACGAGGGTGAAGTCGACATCAACGCCTTCGTCAAGTACCTCCGCGACGTGGCCACCTACCCGGACAACGAACTCGAGGTCTGGGACGAAGAGGACAAGAGTGTCTGGGCGGGCTACCCCGGCGGCAAGGTGATGATCCGCGACCAATTCGGCGAAGGCACCTGCGAGGGCCTGGATCTCGCCGTCTACAGCCGCGACAAGCTGGCCCGCGTGCGGAACGGAAACGCCGGTTCCGCGGTGTATTTGGCCGAGGTGTTGCGGGAGCAGATGGTTCCCGTGGAAGCGATCAACAAGCAACTCGGCTATCCGTACAACTCCGGTGTTCTCACCTATCCCGGCAGCACCGCCGAGTCTCGCCCCGGGAGCATGGCCGAGACCAACCCTCAGCTCGTTCTCGCGGCTATGCACTACATGTACCTGACCGTGGTCAAGCAGGCCCTCGTGCGTATTCGCGCGGAGATCAACGATCCCGAGAAATTCGTCGAATTGATCGGCACCCGCCGGTCCGCCGGCCGCACCGACATGGGTGGTGCGCAGAAGTTCCTCAAGAATCCGCCGGAGGAGTGGAAGAAGGACCGACGGTCACCCGAGCAACTGCGGGCCGCTTTGCGGCGGTTGAAGGACCAGTTGGATGCGGCGATATCCCAGGCGGAACGCGGCAGGTCGTTCGGTGCGGATCATCTCCCGGGGGATGAGGGTTTCGGGACGTCGAACCGTCCACCTTGGAAGCAGCCGCTGCGCGGTGGGCGGCACCCGGTCGGGCGGCCGAGTCCGAAGCCGGACCCGAACACCGCTGGTACGGAAGCCAACTCCGTCGCCGTACCCGGTGACCCGGCCCCTGATGCGCCGGTCCCGGCATCCGTCCTGGCTGAACTGGAAGCATGGTTCGCGGACCTGCGCCGGCTCGACAGCGGCGCAGCGCTGACCGGTCTGCGGAAGGTGTGGGAATTCCTTTCCGCCGACCGGGTTTCGGCGTCCGGCTCGAGTAACCAGCCCGCCCCCGAGGCGACCATCGTGCTCGGGAACCCCGCTACTGCGCGATCGATCGCGGCGGTGTTCTGGAATCACTATGTCGACAACCCCGATCTCCGAGGTAAGCCTGTCGTTGTGTCCGGTTATCGAGGCCCGGAATCGGCTGCGGCCGAATCGACCATCATCAGCGAGGAGCTGGCGGCCTACGACGCACAGTCCGAGCTGCGGATCATCGAGGAGTCGGAAGCATCGACCACGTGGGAGAACATCGACTTCTCCATGGAGAAGCTGAAGGTCGACGGTAGGTATCCCACATCCGTCCGGTTCCTCTCCAACCCACACCACCTTCGTCGTACCAAGGCATTGGCCGAGAAATGGGTCGCGGACAAGCGACGGAATGGGGAGATCGACTACGAGATTCACATCTCTGTGGCCGCAATCGATGTGCCCGTCGAAACCTACCTCGCCTACGGGATGCGGCATTACGGCCCCGTTACCGATGACCCGACCGAGACCACTCCCGCTCTGAACGAAACCCTGCTCGCCATTCTGTTCGAGATGAAGGGAGCGATCGACCTCCCGAACGAGCAGGTCATCGCCGATCAGAACATCCCTGACGAGGTGCGGGACGCCTTCGACCTGCTCGCCACGGCCTTTCCTCGCCTGTACCACGTGGAGGTACGGGAGCTGGCCGAGGCCGCATTCGGTCCTTGGCCGATCGCGGAGGCTGTCATCGAGAAGGTGCTCGCGAAGGCCGAACAGCTGGTGGCCGAAACCTACCGGGCGCAAGGCACTCTCGACAGTCTGCTCGAGCGGGGGATCGGGCAGTGGCTGCTCGGGGATCTGGCGCCGTCGGTGATCGAGTCGACGATCGCGCAAGGCGAACTCGAGGGCCTGGACACCGCTGCCGAGCCGCTGACGGTCCGTGGGCTGGTCGGCACATGTCCTTGGAAGGACGCGATAACCCGCAAGGGGCCGCGAGTAGTGCAGGTCGATGTGAAGTTGGACAAAGACGGCGACCGGATGTGTCTGGCCGGCACCGACACCACACTGACAGAGGTCGCCCAGCATGCCGCTTACTGCGGCGTGGCACTGTCGGTCCGCATTGTTGCCGAGGCCGGGATCGATAGCGAACGCGCCCGGGGCCTGGTCGGCGCTTGCGTGCTGGCGACGGATGGGATCGCGCCGATCGCCGAGTTCGTCGCCGACGACTGGACGGTGCTGGATGCCGTCGGAGAGATCGCGCCGGATTCGCGGCAGGCTTACCTGATCACGGTGGATCGGACAATCGACGTTCGACTGCTGTGGAATGCGCTGCGCCGAAAGGACATCCCGGTGATCGCCCGCGCCGGCGGGGCCACGGACATCGCGCGTGCCTTGGATCTCGGTGTCGATGGCATTGTGTCGGCCGAGCCCGATGCGGCCGCTCGAGTGGTGAACAGCCATCCGACAACACACCTCGAGCGCCGCCGCCCGGCCCGGATGTCGTGGCCGGACTTCGAGGTGCAGACCCAATTGGGCGAGGCGAGCCCGGATGGTGTCGATCGCGTGTTGCGGAGCGGCGCGAACGTGATCCACGCTGAGCTGCGGTGGTTCCGCGGTGTGCCGATGGTGTTCCCGGTCGGCCGGAACTGGGACGAACCGGCAGACTATGAGCAGGCCCGAGCACACGGGATGATGCCGCTCGACGAGTTCGCCCGCCGACTCGTCGGATGGCCGATCGCGGTGTCGTTGCAGGTCGGTGACGAGCCGTATCGAGAGATGCCGGATGCCCGCAACGGCGTACTGGCCGTCGAAGCGATTCTGGCCCGCAGCGGGATCGCCACACGCCTCGAAGGGTTCCGTGACCGCAATGTGGCCCGGCTGATGTCCGAAGACGATGATGTGCATTCCTCGGTGGGCATGTGGCCCGACACCCTGGATGCCTCGTCGATGCGTTTCGCGAAGAAGCACAACATCACCACCTGGACGGTTCCGGTCGGCTACATAGACGCGGATCTCCTCGGTCGCGCTCGCAAATACAGGATCGCCGTCATAGCCGACCGAGTCGATAACCTGGACACCGGAATCGCGTTGAAAGCCGCAGGCGTTGCCGGTATCACGACGTCCGCGCCGGACCGGATGAAACAGCTCGTCACCGAACATGAGCACTGGCAACCCTCGGCGATCGGGCCGGATCCGAGTACGGCGGCCGAACGGCCGAAGTCCCACCCGGTGCCGGTAACCGCGGTCGGCGACCATGCCGGAACCGAGGGCCTGCGTCGAGTCCTGCGCGACGACGTCGCCGCAGTGCGACTGCGTGTGGGCTGGACGGCGGATCTCGGACTTATCACCGCGGATCCCGGATTCATCGCTGTGGAGGATCGGGACATCGTTGTCGTCCCCGAACCTGTCACCGGGACCGCGACCATGACGCAGGTCCATCTACGCGACCTCGGTTGCTTCAGCTTGGCCGAGGCGCTGTCGGTGATCGATGATTCCGGCTGGGACGGAAATATCGTGCTGGAGTTGGTGACCGAGGGGCTGACCAGAGATCAGGTGAACGAGTTCACCAAGGATCTCCGTCGCCGGATGACGGATGTGGCATACAGCTTCGCGAGTCCGGACCCGGACGTGCTGCAGCTACACCTCCGCAAGAATCGTTATCCAGAGGAGCATCGGAAGAAGGTGCTTGTCGTGCCGCGCGGTGGCACGATTCCTGAGTTCAGGTCGCCCCGGCTCATGCCGACCGTGTCGGTGGACCGCGCCGATGTCACCACCGACCTGGTGCGCGATGTCGGCCGGGCTCTGCTCGTGCGCGTTGACAGTCCAGAAGATGCAGTCCGCATGATGGCGTTGGGACTGAGGGTGCAGACGCGGCACCCGGAGCTGCTGCCCGAGCGGCCGCTTCCGGTTCACGGGCCGCGCATCGCGGAGCCCGCGGCATCGCGGGAGCTGATCTATGAGACCTGGCCTTCGTATCAGGCCGAGCGCATGGTCGAGCGTTTCGTCCGCGGTCTGGAATCCGGTGCCTCGATGATCAGGGTGGATGTCTCGGTAGTGGACGGTGTCCCGGTACTCGCGGGGCTGGAAACATTCGGTGCCGGAACGGCTTTCGTGGACACCAAGGCGTTGCCGCTGGCGCACGCGATACGCCTGGCCGAGCAGCAAGGCCAGCGGCTGATGGCCGTCCCTCGAAATCTCGACCGGGCAGAGCTGATTATGGTGCTGGCGCTCCTGCACCGGCCGGCAGATTCGGACCTCCACCATGCGGTGGTGGTCGGCGACGCCGCCACGGCGAAGCAGGTCCGCAAGTTCACTCCGAATGTGCAGTTGGCCACTGACCTGCGTGACAGCAAACTGCACAAGCACACGGCCCGCCGCAAGGCGAAAGTCGGCATGGTGCTGGTCGAAATGGATTCGGCCGGTAAGTATTTGGCCGAGGGCGGTGCGGGGAGCCTGGCAGGCAACGACGAGTCGGTGATCGTCGTGAATCCGATCGGACCGCTGATGCGTTCGCTGGCTCCAACCGGTGTCGCCGGATTCTGCTACTCGGCAAAAGACTGGGAAGGTGAAGGTGATCCGTTCCTCGCATCCCAACTGAAGCGGGTCACCCGCCGGCCGGAATTCGAGGACGTGGAATTCGTCTCCCCGCGAGCCGGATTCGCTACTGAGGGTGGGCAGCGCAAGGTGCTGGTGCTCGTTGCTCCCGGCAACGACAAGGCGGCTCGTCGTGCGGCTGTATTCGACGCGCTGCGGCTGACGGAACTCGCCGCGATGGTCGGAGAACAACCGACGCCGGTGGGGCTGTGGCTGATCCGAGCCGGCGGTGTGGTCGTGCATGTGGAAGACATCAGCGCCATGCGCCACGGCTCGACGGCATTACTGCTCGACGAGGACGGGCAGTGGCGCGATGCCGAGGGCGCAGTGCACACCGCCGGCATCGATGCGGATTCGACCGACCGCCCTCCCCATGCGCCGCTGAGCTCGCCTGCGGACGCTGCGACAGTCCATGCTGCCGGACGGGATCTGCTGACCGCAATGGGTGCTGGTCCGCTGTCGGATCAGGTTGGCTGGCGCGGTGTCGATTCCAATATGGAACTGATTGTTCTGGAGCAGCAAGCCGGGGAGTTGGTAGAGGAAGGCTACCGGCGCCGGATGGTGCTCGAAGCGCTGACCGCTGAACGGTCCGCGATAGAAGCGGTGGAGCGCGCATTGCTGCGCAAGCGTGGGTCCGGCGGCGTCGGGCACGGTAGTAGGGCCGGCCGTGAGGTGTGGGGGATACCGGTTACCTATTACCAGACCGGTGCGGATTCCAACGCGATCGCTGAGACGGCCGAACTCCTCGTCGATGGCAGTGCGGTGTACCTCCGGGTCGGGGGTGCCGAGAACGACTGGTACGACCGAGATGGTGCGCGGGTGGACCCGCAGGTCATCGCCGATGTTCGGAATGCGTTGTCGCGGAAGACTACTGGTCCTCGCTCGGATGGTTTGTTCTCGCTGATGGGCGGTATGGGTTCCGAAGAACCTCGGGACGAGCCCAATGAGAATAGCGACGACAGGACTTCCATCGAACTGCCGTCTCTGGTGGTTGGCACGGGCGCCACCCCCGAGGAGGCGGCAGCTCAGGCCGCGTGGTGGGTCGGCGGGCAGTTGTCCGGGCACCCCTGGGAGTCGCCCGAGCGAATCGGCTATGCGCAGCGGCGCGTGCAGGCGTTGGTGATCGCGGCGCTGCACGCGGGCGCGGAATCGGCGACCGTGACGGTGTCGGTGGTGGAACTCATTGGCGCGCTGGCCGCTAACGTCACGGTTGAGGGTGCTGGCACCGTGTCCCCGGTGGTGTTTGTCGCGCCGCTGGCCGAGGATGATCGGTCGTGGTTCAGGCCGGTGGTGCCCGCGCGGGGGGTGCCGCAGAGCGAATTCTTCGCCGCCCTGCGGCGGTTCTCCGCGCGGGTGCGTGACGCCGAACGCCCACCCGATCCGGATGCTGCCCGCGTGGAGGCCTGGCGGTTGACCAGCGGCGTCGACAAGCTGCGACTGCTCGCCTGGGATCCGCCGATGGTGCTGGAATGCCGCGACGGCGTGGGTATGACGGCGATGACCGCCTCGTGGCGCGATCAGGCGCTGCGCCGTGGGTTGGATGAGGCCGTCGCTGAGCTGGAAGCGCTGCCGGAACTCGACGACGTGACCCGCCAGGAGCTGGACGAAATACGGGCGGTACTGCGGGCATTGCAGCGTGTCGACGATTGGGCGGCCGAGCAGGACGGCAACCAGAAGGTGTACCTGACGCGCGTGGACCCGAGAACCGGCTACGTGGAGATCGCTGTCGGCGACGACCTCGACACTGCCGAGTGCATCGACATTCACACTGTCACCGACACACCCGTCACCCGGGTCTCCGACGCCCTGGACCTTGTCCTGGGCCAACACGCCGGCCGGCAGAGTCACGACGCCAAGGCGGGCCGTCTGCGGCGGCGTGCGTCGCTGCTGCGCCTTATCCCGCTTTCCAGCCCGGACGTCGAAACCCTGGTTGCCGCCCGCGACGACGACCTGCGCGCTGGTCGCGAGTACTACACGGGCCAGCAGCTCGGTGCCGTCGACCCGGTGATCGAGACGTTCACCCATACCCTCACCGACCTCCGTGAACTATCCGGCACCTGGAACCTGCCGTCTGCCCAACCCGCCCCGGCGGACCCCCGCTGGACGCAAGCACTGCTCGGCTACCCACGTCTCGACGCCCCGATCCTGCTGGGCGTGGCCTCGGTCGTAGCGGATGGTGTGGCCAAGCTGAGCCTCGGCGACGCCAACGATTTCGCCGACAGCTGGTTCGGCTTCGAGCTGGCTACCGGCCTCGGCCGGGACTGGCAGCGCGTCGGCGCGGGCCAGCCGTTCGAATCGGTCGACGACGTCGCGTACTGGGTAGCCGAAACCGGTTACCCCGCAGTGATTTCCACCGACACAGGCACCCGGATGCTGCACCGCGGCGGAGACGGGGTGGTGCGCGAATTCAACCCCGCCGACGTCCACCCTTTCACCTTCTACTCCGCCGTCTACGGCCCGGATGCCTTCTACGACATCCTCACCCGCCCCGGCCAACCGGCCTACCGCACCGACCACCGCACCCCCACCATCGACGAACACATCGCCGTGATCACGCTCGGCCCTGGCGGCGGGCACCCCGAAGTCGATATCGACAACCCCGATGCCCCCGCCGGTGCTTTGGGCAATGGCCCCGATCCTGTCGCGGTCGTGTCACCTGCGGAGCCGCCGGCACCCACCGCCACAACTACTCCGAATGGCGGCCCTGAGGACAGCCCCACTTCCGCCAACGGCCCAGCAGCCGAAGTCGAGGGTATGGCGCCCGAAGCGTCCCAGGAAGATTCGACGTCGGATCGCGCTATGAGTGGGCCGCGGAGGCGGGTTCTCGAGTTCGCGGTGGAGGTCTGGGACGAGGACAGCCCGGAGGCCAGGCTGATCCGGACCGTAGATGATGGGCGCTGGTCGGATGCGGTGGCCATGCTGAAGATCTCGCACCCGGATCTGTATGCCGTGTTTGCGGGCAGTTTCGTGCAGAAGAACGTGCCCGATGCCCACCTGGTGCGTGTGACCGGGTACAGGCTCGAGGAAATGCCATACCGCCGGGCCGATGCAGTGACGGAATTGGTCCGTCACCTGGGTTCGCTCGGCGATGTCACGGCCGTCAGTGACGGCGTCACGGTCCTCGCACTGGTAGAGGAGCCTGACGGGGAAGCAGCCGTGCGTAGGGCAATTGATCTGCTCAGCCCGTCCATCGCAAGGGTCGCAGCAGCGGCATTCCTGGAGGGCAATTCGGACGCCGAAATTACGCAGTCAACTGGGTTCCTGCGTAAGACAGTGGAGATGAACCGGCGAAAAGGCGCGAAGCAGATTATCGAATTGATCGTTGCCGAGCGTCTTTTCGAAGAAGTTCAGTACAACGATCCGGAGCGGTTCGCATGTGCGCTGGATCTGCTCACGCCGGATGAGGCGGATGTTTTCAGGGTTCGGTATCTGGATCCAGCGCGCAACTCGGTTGCCGCAACCGCTCTGGCGACCGATTTGAGTGAAAAGGCGATATCGCCGCTGTTCTGGAACGCACTCCATCAGGTAGTCGACGTCCTGTCCGGTGGCGAGTGCCCGCCCGCCCGGATCGCTCAGGCGACTGTCAACTGGGCCATGCGTCACAACCGGAAACTGGTCAAAGAGCTCGTTGGGCGACTGACTGCACCAGGCCAGCAGGCGGCGTTCCGGCAGCGGTATCTGGCGAGCAAGTCGGTCAAGGAATCCGCCAAGGCGCTCGATACCACCGCGTCCTCGTTCAGGCCGCAGCTCAGCGATGCGGTCGGTAACGTGGCTGAGCTGCTGCGTGCCGCTAGCGCGGCGAACGGTGTAGCAGGCGAGGTCGACGGTGCGGGCGGTCCCGCGATCCGTCTTGGTGGCTCGGACTTCGTAGCGTCGCCGCCATTCACCGAGGGTGGCGCGGAGCCGCCGATCCACCTCGTCCGCATTCTAGGCCAGGTTCAGGACGCGCAGCTGCTGCTGCAAGATGGCAATGGAGCGAACGTCTGTTTGGAGACGGAACTCGAGTTCATCGCCGCACACCTGTCACCGCATGTGCGTGCACGGCTGCGGGATCCGTTGACCATCAAGGCGCTCCGTGACCCGGTCGCGCACGACCGCGGGATCACTTTCCCTGCGGCGGCGATGTTGCTGGGTGCGGAGATCGCCGACGGATTGGTCCCGTTGCGAGATATAGCGCAGCGGGTGGCTCGTGCGGGTGGCTTCTCGGTAGCGGCGGTGCTGAATCGTCCTGGTGCGCAACCAGGTGAAGCGCAGTGGCATGTGTTGACGTTGTATCGCGCGGACATGCTCGGTGCGAAGGACGCTGCCGGCAACCCCGACAAAACGGTGCGGATTCACGAGTGGGTCTACCCCGTCGATGAAGACGGCACCCGGCTGCAGGGGCCGCCGCTGGAGCGCGATGAGGAATTCGACGCGACCGAGCACTACCCGGATGTGGAGGCCCGCCACTACGACTTCGATATCGAGGGCGATCCGGTCGATCTGATCCGGGCCGGCGGGCTGCCGGACCTCGGCCGTGGCTATCCGGAAGGTGGACGCATCGGCGCACCTGAACCGCGCCGCGGACCCGACGTCAAGGATGAGGCGGAACCGAATGTCGCGATCGGGCCATCGTTGGACCGGCTGCGCCGAGAAGCCGAGGCGGCACGGGACGTCGACAAGCACCGGATGGGTGCGCGGATCAGTGGTATCAATCGGTTGGAAATGGCGCTGCGGGAAGCGCATTCGATCCGCGCGGACGCCGGTGCGCGATACGGTGCGCTGCTCGCCGAACTGGACGACAGTTCGATTCCGGAGGTGCCGGGACCGGAATCGGCAGCCTGGATCGCTCATCTGCGGGACGTGGCAGCCCGGGAACTGGAGGAGATGTTCCGGCGCGGTACGGCATTCGTACCCGCAGACGTTGTGCGCCGGTACTCGATGCTGGTCGAGCTCGCCGAGGTGGTGGAAACCAGCGATCGCCGGGATCAGCAGGTCCAACGGTCCGCCCAACTGGCCGGCCAATTCGAGGATCTCGCACGGCGCATCGGAGTCGACTTGACGGAGCGGGAATTCGATGCCGAACTGGCGCGGATGCCGTCCGTGGAAGTCGAGCAGCCGCCCCGTAATCCGCTGGTCGAATTCCTTGTGACCGTCCGGAAATTGGCCGACCAGGAAGTACGGCTCTCATCACTCTGGACGGGATTCGTCGATGCCGATGCTGGTGGGCAGCAGGAACTCGTTGTAGTGGTCCCCGCCGACTACGACGAAACCGCCCGGCGGGCACTGGTTTCCGACCTCTGCGAAAACCATGCGGCCACTGCTACGCTCGTCGCGAACCAAGCCGATCTGACCGTGCGGTACTGGCAGGTCGGTGCGGACGTCCCGGACACCCACACCGACGTGGTCCGCATGGTCGGGAGCACGGTGCTTGTGGACCAGCCGCTTGGCGGTGACGATTGGGCTGACCATGTCGATCCCGAGCGGGTGGCCGCATTGCTCGGCGAGGAAGTCGCCGATATCTGGCGCAACGATCCCGCCCGAGTGAAGCATTGGATCGCCGGGCTGGTGTCGCCTCAGCGACAAGTGTTGCGGCGGTTGTTGTGTGGTGACTCGCTGCGTGCAGCAGGCGACGTTATGGGCCGGGGATGGGAGTGGGTGCTTCCCCAGCAACAGGCGGACGCGATTTATCGGGTTCAGCGCCAGTTGGAATCGATGGGGATCGTGCGCGACGTCGCGGTAGCCGCCGAAGGCGCCAACCCTATGTACGAAGCGCCGAACGGCCAGCGTTCGGTGGCTGTCGATACCGAAACCGACGCCACCCCGGTCGCGCACTCCGCAGCCGAGCCGAGCCGGCGCTCGGACGCGGTCGATACGAGCACCGAAACCGGGCGGTCGGCGCTGGACGCTGAATTCCGGCCCGCTGGTGTCAGCGAGGCACCGGTCGACCGGTCGGCGCTGCCGGACAATATTGAGGACCTCGCGCGACGGGGCTCGATCTACTCCGATTCCCAGTCCCCGGCAGATCTGCGTTGGCGGTACCTCGCCGAACGTGCCGGATTCATCGTGCGGATCGAATCGGGCACTGCTGTCGGGAAGGCGGTGGGTCCGCGTGGCTTCGGCGTCCCGGCCGAGATGTTCGCCAACGCTGAGCAATTCACGTGTGCTGCGGCAGAAGTCGACACCTATTTGCGGCAGTGGAGCGACGCGCACGCGAATTCCGGCAGTGCGGGCGCCGCGGCACGAGTTGCGGACGTGATCAGGGCAGTGCTCGCCGCCGAGTACGCCGAAATCTCAGTGCACGAAGATCGGGAGTCGGGCACGTTGAAGGTCAGCATCACCGACCGGCGGGGCACCCTGTCCCTCGAGGTAGGGGTGCACACCGACCAGGTGGAGGCCCGATGGCAAATCGCCCATCCGCGCCCCGCGGACTGCGACATGATCGCGGCCCAATTGACAGCGCTCGCCCCAGCCGAAATGCACGACGGCATAGGCGCCTGGATGGTGACGGTATCCGGCTGGGGCGCAGCCGATTCATTCGACGTCAAAGCGATACGGGAACCGTCCGCCGGTGACCTGCGTGCGACCGCGTATGTACGCTTCCCCGACGAGCCCGAGACAGCCGTCGAGCTGGCCGACTTCGTCGACTCCGGTACAGAGACGCCGGACGGCGCCGCTTCCGCCGGGCCGGGAGGCGAGCCGAGCGATTCCGCGGCTGAGGGCACCGGTACGTACGAACGTTCCACGGTGGGGTCCGCCGCCGACGGCAACCCGGATAGTGCGCTCGCTGCCCTGGCGGATGCCGACGCGGATGGAGTGTCCGGTACGCGAGATAGTGAGAACGTTGCGCTGCCGAGTGGATCGGCGACCCTGCCGGATACCGACTCGTTGAGTTCGGATGATTCCGGTCGTGACGGGGGCGAACTCGAGAACAGCTCCGAGGTCGATGATGAGCGGCATCGAGCCCTGCGGATGCGGGGATTCGAGGGTAGCGATCCGGGTGCGGTCCGGTGGGCGATCGAGTCCGTCGAGGCGCTGCGATCAGAGCACAGTGTTGAGGTGGAGGGGATTCGGGTCGTCGGCGCGGGCGGCTGGGGTGTTGTCGATGGCGGCCGGAGTGCGATGGGCCGGTGGGTGAAGCTCTCGGCCGCCGAACTGACGGCGAATGCCACGCGGGATTCGGTGCGCGACCATGTGCGCACGGCGTTCGAGCGGATGCTCGCCGGACTCGCCGAGGGCGCGGCGGTCGATACCGCTGCGGTGCGCCCGGTGGTCGACGGTGTGCTTCCTGGCCCGCAGATCGAAATCGACGCCGACGGTGACATCGGTTCTGCCCCACGGCTTCTGCTCGCGCAGATGCGGCAGTATCGGCTGGAAGGCTGGGCCGAGGACATGGTGGCGTTGCTCAAGGACGCGTTGCGTTCGGCGAACCCCACCAGGTTCGAGTCCGAGGTGGACATCGTCCACTCGGTGCTCGAGATGCGTATTGCCGACGCCGACGTCGACGGCAATGTATTGACTGTCCGCGTCGAGAGCGACGGTCGGCTGCGGGCTACCGCGGAAGTCACTGCGGGGAGCCAACAGTGGATCGAGGTTGTCGAACGAGGTGTGCGGCTCCTGGAGGATCGGCAGGACATCGATTCGCGCGATCCGGCAAAACAGGCGGTTCCGCGGCTGCTCGAAGATCTTTCGGACCACGATCTCCAAGTAGAGATGGTTGTCGAGCCGACCAGCGACACCGCTGCTCTCGAGGTGTCGGTCACTGTGACCAGTGCCGTGCAGGACGCGCACCGCACGCAGAGCCGCGAGAGCCGGGCGCTCATCCGTCTGCTCGCTGACAGCTTCGACATGGAAATCAACCCGGTCGGCCCGGATGCGGGCGTCAACGAAGTGAAACTCGTTGTGTCCTACGGTGGTATCGGCCAGCTGTCCGGCGACTTCGTATCGGGCTGGGATGAGTCGCTCGAGTACCTGGTCCGGATCGACTTCGAACCCGACAATGCGGTGGCGTCGGCGGCGGAGGCCGAGGAAGAAATCCGGTCACTCACTCATGACTGGCCGACCGAACTGGCCGACGACGCCATCAAGGTGATGCGTCATCTGGTGACCGCGATCAGTGCGGCTGGTCGCAGCGGCACAATCTGTTTCGACGTCGATGAATCCGGCTTCACGTTGGTCGTCGATGACGGACGGGTCGATGCACCGTCGCGGGATGGCTCGCAGGTCATCGCCGGACTCTCCCCGGAATCACTTGTCCAGCGTGTCGCGGAGAGTCCGCTGCGTTCCGGCAGATTCATCGTCGGTCGCCGATACCTGTTCCAGCAACCGTGGACAGGCGGCCCGGATGGCATGGGCGAGGAAGATGACGGCCCGGGACCGAAGGGCGGGGGTGACGCCGGGCGCCTCCCCGTTCCGGATTCACGTGCGCCGAGCACGTCGACCGAGGAAGGACAGCCGGGCTCCGGTGACGAGCGGTCCGATCAGCCAGGCGACAGTTCGGACGTCGGCGGTGTGCGTTATTTCGACCCCAATCATGTGATGGGGGAGGGTCCGCCGGATTTGGCGCAGTTGGGTAGTCGGCCAGGGTATCAGCGTGGTCATGGACTTCCGCGGCCTCCGCGGCGTGGGCCCGGTGCGGGTGGCGGGTCGTTCGGTCGCAGGTCGGATGTTGGTGCGGAGAATGCGGATATTGCTGCGGCGCAGGAAGATCCGGCATCGAGGGAAAGCCCACCGGATTCCGGAGCCACCGAAGCCGATTCGCCGTCACCGGCCGGCGCTGGTGCCGTGGTGGATGGCGGCGAGGGCACCGCCGAATACGTGCTGGAAGCACGGTCCGAGGCCGATGTCTTCGCCGAATCATCTTCAGGTGGAGCTGATTCGCCGGACCGCGACAGTGCGCCGTCCGACATCGGGGACATCGGCCCCGCGGTCAGGATGATCTCGTACGAGCAAGTTTGTGTGCAGGCGTGGGAGCTGATTCTGGCTGCTGAGCGGTCGATGCCCGGTGGCGTCACCGGGCTGAATGATACTCAGCGGGGGACGCTGGAGGATCTGCTGGCGGGCGGCCACGACTCGGTCGTGGGGTGGGTCTCCTCCGCATCGTGGGCCGCCAAGAACGATGTGTGTGCGGTGGCCGATGCACTGACCCGTGGTGAACCCAGTGCCGAGGAGCAGTGGGCCGCGTTCCGCGGGATGCGCGGACGCGACGATGGCTCTTTCGAGGCGATCTGGGACGCCGTGGCGAAGGCGGACCAGCCTCGTGTGCTGCCCCGAATCATCGATGCGAAAAAGACAGTTGCCGACATCGCCGCGTCGCTGAAGATCAAACGACCGAATGTCGTTTCGGTCGCGCAGAACCGAGCACGCTCGGCGATGTTCGAGGCGTTGATTGCCAATGAGAACGCGGCCCGGCTGATCGTCACGGCCGATGTGGTGACGACCTTGCGCTGCCAGGACCCGGAGCGGGTGAGACGGTGGCGGCGGGACCCTGCCAACAAAGATATCTGGCCGGTGATCGACGGACTACTCGACCGGATATCGGTGGGCAGGATGGCCACCGCCTTGGATCGGGACGAAAACCTGATCAGGGTGGCGCGATACGGTGCCGTTCGGCGGCTGCTCGAACCCGATACTGCGGCAGGTTCTTTGCCGGACATCGATGTCAGCGGTCCCGATTCGCAAGATCAGGCCCCGAGATCCGCGACCGAAGAAGCCCTGCTCCTGGTGCGGGCAATGCAACGTCACCTTCCCAGTGTGATGTCCGGCGTGCTGGCCGGATTCGGTGGTGTGCGGGGACGTTTTCTCGCCGAGCAGGTCGAGTCGGGTTGGCCGCACGGCGGTGTGAAAGGCGGGATCCGTGCCAACGATCATGGTGGGCGTACTCGCTATCTGCTGGTGCTGGCCGAGCGCCTGGTGGCAGGAAAGACTCGCAGGGCATCGCACCTCAGCGAGTTGGCAGCAGCATTGGGCAGCGAAGCGTTCGAGACCGCCGCCGGGGCGGTGGATCCGGCGAACGCTGACCTCGTCCGGCGGTTCCTCGAACTGCGCGGGCGCAGGATGTCCGCGGCGGAGGCGCATGAGCGGCTCGCTGCCGAGGTCACGATCGGTGGTTGGCCGCTGAGCCCGGAAGCGGTGAAGCAGCGGGTGTATGGCGCGGCGTCAGCGATGCACAAAGTGCTGCCGGGGCGGGAGGTGACGGCGGAATCGGAATCTGTCGCGGGGAAGATCCATGCGCATGATCCGGCGCTGGTGGACAGCTGGCTCGCCGCCTTCACCTCTGATGTCGAGCGTGAGTGTGCGCGGCGGTTGATCAAGGAGCGGGAGTCGGTATCGGAGGTGGCCGCGGACTTCGAAAACCATGTCACCGAATACGAATTGGCGGCGTCGCGGTACCGGTGGCTGCGGCAGTTGCTCGAAGCGTTGCCGGTGGGGACAAATGAGCTGATGACCATCCCCGAGACGGTGGAGTCGGCCCATTCCGCTCCGCTGCGGGATATGGCGGCGATCGTCGCGCAGGAGGCGGCGCGGATCGTCCGGGACCGTTTCGGTGATCACGGCACCGTGGATACCAAGGATTCTTACGCGGATCTGGTCACCGAGGTCGATCGCCTCAGCGAAGGCCATATCCGCGGGCGTCTGGCCACGCTGCGCCCAGACGATGGTTTCCGCGGTGAAGAAGGCGGCCACCAGCCCGGCCGGACGAATGTCGAATGGGTCGTCGACCCACTGGACGGCACAACGAACTTCATCGATGGCGTGCCCAGTTTCGCTGTCTCTATCGCCGCGGTGGTCGATGGCGTGCCGGTAGCCGGTGCGGTGGTCGATGTCATGACCGGCACCGTCTACTGCGCCGCAGAAGGGCATGGTGCGACCAAGCGGATCGGTACCGGTGATCCGGTTCCCTTGCGCACCAAGGATGCCCGGTCTTTGCATGGTGTCATCCCGTGGACCGGGTTCAGTACGAAGTCGGACGATAGACGGCGTCTGCAATGGCAGCTGCTGGGCTCGCAGTTGCATACCAACCCCGACCTGCGGCGGCTCGGCCCGGCCTCGCTCGACCTGTGCCGGGTCGCCGACGGGCAGAGCGCACTGTTCTACGAGCACGGCCTCAGCCCGTGGGATTGGGCCGCCGCGGCATTGATCGCGAAGGAGGCGGGTGCGTGGGTTATCACGCCCACTACCGATTCCGACGGCAGCGACGGTGCGACCACCATGGCATGTGCTCCGGGGATCGCCGCCGAGGTCGACCGCGAGTTCCGCCGCGCGGGGCACTGGGCCGGCATCCCCGCCTTCTCCGATCGAGAAGCCCCGGACGCCGGATATGACTGGCGCTCCCACGACCACGCTATTGCCCATCGTCCGCCGGTTCCCGACGCGACCGCAACATTCACGCCCCCGGAGTCGAGAACGGAGCAACTGACGCTCGCGGAGGATCCCGAATGTTACATCTACGGCGCCGAGGTGACCGAGGAGCTGACCGGACGGCCGGTCGATTGGCAGCGGATGCGGGCGGTCGGGAAGTTCCCCGCCCGCTACGCCGAGGCGTTGGTCGCCGACTGGCACCAGGACGAGATCACCTCACTCGACAAGTTCCATGACCTGGTGCGGGACACCGGTGCGACGGTCAACGTGGCCGTGCGTTTCGCCGGATTCTCCGAAAACGAGGTCGGTGCGCATCTGCTGGTCATGTATCGCGGTGCGGACGGCAACGTCTGGATCACCGAAAAAGTCGGTGGCACGATCCACACCTACCGGTATCCGCCACCATTGGGCGACAACGTCATCGGCATCTACGCCATCGTCATCAATGGTGACGGCTCTGCCGAGGTTTCCCTCGGCCCGGACCGAAAATCACGCGGTATCGCCGGTGTGACCATGCCGGATGCGCTGCTCGGTGCGCGGCCCGGTTCGTCGAAGGGGGTGCCGGCCGAGCCGGAGCCGCCGCCACGGACCGAAACAAGTGAGACACAGCGGATCCGGCCGCGTCGAGTTACTCCGAGGCGGCCGTCGGAGGGATCGGGCAGCGAATCAGCCAGCACCACAAAGACCCGTTTTGCGGAGCTGAAGGAGCATGCCCGTGTAAAGCCGAGGTACTTGAACGATTATCGCCGCAATCTGTTCGTCTTCCCCGATCGTTCGACTGTCGAGCGCGTGGAATGCGACAGTATCGAGAGTGCTGACGCGCAGGAGCTCTCAACACTGGTGGGGCGCACGATCGGCGCGACTACGCGACGTGTGGTCCGGGGCGGTTCCGATATCGTCTATGTCGAATCGCAGGGCGGCTACGAATACACACTGACCGGCATCCTGACTGACTTCCCCGCGGGCCGCAATCGGCACGTTCCCGAATACCCGGACAACGCGGCACCCGGCCTTCTTCGCGGGCTGTTCGATGTGCTGGTGGGTCACGAGCGGGCGTTCACGGAGAGCGCTGCGCTCAGCGAGTTCGAGCGCCTCTTCGTCGGGACGAGCGAGCACGTCAGGGGTCGCCGCTTGTTCATCGAAAACGGACTGAGCCGGGACTACTACAACGAGCTCGCGGAGAAGCTGGCGATGTTGGAGCCCGCGTTCGTCAAGCGCGGCCGCGGGGCGTGGTTCGACTCGATGATGAAGCGGTTCAAGAAGGCTCAGGCCCACGCGAGCAAGGAACAGGAGGGAGTGGAGGCGCCACAGCCATTGGTTCCAAGCCCCACCGACCCCTACGACTTCTTCGATCTGGCGGACGCCTATCGAGACGAGGCCGATTCCCGAATCGACACGGATTCCGACGACGCTGAATCCTGGACTGTGCACCCCGTTGTCGAGCCAATCGATGACGAGGACGGAGCAGTTCAGGGGCGTCGCCTCGATATGCCCGCCAGGTTCATGCCCGCCAGGTTCATACCTGCCAGGAAGGCGGGATGGGCGAGCATCGAGCAAGCCCGCGCCTGGTTCCGTTCCGGTCTCACCGGACTACTGCCGGAAGGCGTCGACAGCGGTCGTGTCGACGCGGCCGCCGATCTGTGCGCCGAAATGCTGGAGGCGTTGCGGGTAGCGAAGGTTCTGAAATCACACACGATCGAAATCTCGGTGCACAACGTCCACGGTGTCCCGACAGTTCGGGTGGCGGCCACGATTAAAAAGCCGTCCGATCTGGGTAATCCGGCAACAAGTGAGATGCTGCGCCGTCGCGCCTACCGCATGGATGCGGTGCATCTCCCTGATGGTGCACGGTTATGGTTCGACTACCAGCTCTCCGAACCTGCCACACCGCGGGTCGACATCATCGACACCGTTCCCGACGTCGACCCGAAACTGCGTGCCGTGATGGAGGGTTGGCGTGCCGTGATAGGGGACGGGGCGGAGGCGATCGAGGATTGGGACTGGAACGGGGCCGATATTCCCGTTCTCGTGGGAACAGCTCGCACCGAGACCGGTGAGATAAGTACAAGTCAGGTCCGGTTCCGGCTCGACCAGATTGTCAGCCGTGTGACGCGAGGCCACGACGGGACGGTCAACGGAGTAGATTTCACCCCCCGTGACGACGCCGAACTAATCCAGCGCTGGGCAGCGAAGCCGATTCGCTACGACCGCTTCACCTACCGGCCGAGCTACCCCCGACAACCCAGGGTGCACCCCCGGTTGGGAGGTCATCCGCCGTCCTACGATCTCCGGCTGCAGGCGCCGTCGGCAGGCTACGCGGAGGATCCGCTATTCATCGATATCCATGCGCATGCGTACCGGAACCAGTTCTTGATCGCGCTCGATTCCGGAGAACAAGTTTTCGTCGACGGTGCGACTTTCGGACTGCTGCTCGCGGCGGACACCCGCATGCGGCAAGCGCTGAATGCCGCACCAACAGGTGTGCTGAGGCTGCTGGCGGACAACACAGGCAGCGGGCGAGCGGCCAGGGCCGCTGTTACCTCGCTGCGTGCCGCCGGAATCGGCATCGATGTCTGGGCTCCGAACTCCAAGCTCGAGCTGCTGTTCGCTGACGTCGGCAAGGAGAGCGATCTCGGAATCCCCGTGAAGTTCGGGCCGGATGGCGCGATCAAACCCCTGTGGACGGTGTTCGCGGCCGGACCGCCACCACGTGAACGCTGGATTCTGCGCCAGCACCTGCGCCGGCTTCCTACCGTGCAACTGTTCGTCATCGAGAAGCTCTACCTGGATGACAAGCCCGTGACAGAGCATCAGGTGGCTCGGAAGCTCGGTGTCCCGGCGCGAGACGTCCAGGACTACGAGGCGCGGGCGCTCGCCGGTATCGACGAGTTCGAGAAGGCACTCGGCCTCCTGCCCGAGGGGTGGGCGGAAGAGATGCTGCGATTCACATGGAGCCGAACCGGTTGGCGCGGTATCGATCCCACGAAATCGGATATTCAAGCGACCGGATCGCAATGGCTGCCCACCGGGATCGGTGCCGAGTACCACGAAGGCGGCATTGCATCATTCGAGGACGCCTTCGACCGGGTATTGACGAGGGGCGGCGTGGTGAACGTCGTTGCTCGTGTGCCGGGCTCGACGGAGCCGCAGGAGCACGGTTGGTCCTTGTTCCTGAAGGGCGAGGGTGATGATCGCGAAGTGTGGGTGCACGAGCGGACCGCTGACCCCGCCCGGATTCCGGAATTCGCCGAAGATCTCGGCGGCGGGGTATGCGAGTACCGGTACGACGAGCGCACCGAGGCACAGTGGGGTGCGATGGGAGATGTGCTCGGGGCGATGGTGTTCACCGCCGAGGGCAACCCGCTCGCCTCCACCAACGCCGATGAATCCGGTGACACCCCAGCACCGGTGCTGAGCGATGTCGGCTTCGACGCCCACCTGCAGTTGCCAGGCGCGCCGATGATCTGCCTGATCGAGGCGGTCGACACAGCCGCCATATTGGCTCCCGACGCCGGAATCACGAAGGTTGATAAGAATTCGCCCGGACTGACCTCT
This sequence comes from Nocardia sp. NBC_01730, assembly GCF_035920445.1. Classification (NCBI taxonomy): domain Bacteria; kingdom Bacillati; phylum Actinomycetota; class Actinomycetes; order Mycobacteriales; family Nocardiaceae; genus Nocardia; species Nocardia sp. NBC_01730. Next base: position 611,887 of record NZ_CP109162.1, read on the forward strand.
CGCGGCGTGGGTTACGGCTGGATAGCTTCGGCGTTCCGTGGGGACTGGCACGGTGTCGACGAACCCGAACAATCCGGGGAATTCGACTCATTGGACGCGGTTGCCCAACATGTTCGTGACCATGGCGGGTTCGTGGTGCGCGCTACCCAATCGCCGGACCTGACCGCGCCGGACAAGGTCGGTTCGTACCTTGCTGTGGTGTACCGGGCGGGCGACTATCCGGGCCGGGACAACAGCCATCTGCCCGACGGCGATGACACGATCATGGTGCGCCAGACCGTGTTCAAGCGTGTCGATGGGCAGCTGCGGCCCGAGGTGAGCGATGTTCCGCATGTCTGGGGACAGCAGCTGCCGGAGGAATGGACCATCTTCGGCATCGTCTACAAACGTCAACCGGATACCGGGCAATTCGTGGCCGAGCACGGGCTTGCGCCGAATACCGCTTCGAAAGCGAAAGTCGGGTTGCATGCGCCGTGGGGGCGAGGTGGTGGACCGCTCGAGGGTGACCCCGATGGGCCGCCGTCCGAAACCATTGAGACACAGCGGATCCGGCCGCGCCGGGAGGCGGATGTTGGTGGGGGAGAAGGCGGGGCCGGCGGCGGTGGCGACCTGGACAGTCTCGATGCTGGCTTGCAAGCGGACCTCACCCGGGTGAACTCGGCGCGCAACACCTTCACCGGACGAGTGGCTAAAACCGAATTCATGTTCACGGAGGTGGGCTTCACAGAGCTCGAGGGTCCCGTTCTCGAGGTTCCAGTTGGCAAGTACCTCGAGGACCGTGACAAATATGAGGATGACAAAGACAAGTATGGCGAGTCCGCCTTCGGAGAGTTCGAATACGAGACAGCCGCGCCGGTGTTCTCGCCGTCAGGTACGGAATGGACTTCTGACCAGACGTGGCGCACCAGTGCGAACGTCGAGCAGGGCGTCGGTGTCGACGAGGCCGCGGCGAAAGTTCGCGGCTTGCCGGGGCCCGACCCGGAGATTATTGAGGCCGCGGCTGACCTGGCCAGGTCGGGGCTCACCGGCGTCACCGGCGATGTTGTCGCAACCCACAACCCTTCGGAGAAGACCACACTGATAACGGTGTCACGCGGCCCGGACTCCTCTCTGGAAGCGACGGCGACGGACACCGGCAAGTGGGAGCTGGATTGGATTGTGTCGCCGACTGATCCGGACATGCTCGATGCCGCCGCAGACCAGCTGGACGCGGTGGCCGGTCACCTGCCACGCACGCTGCGTGACGCTGTGCGCGGTCGGTTCGCTGGCCTGCAGCCCATACTGGAGGACATCCGCGCCACACGCCGGTCGTCGCGGCTGAGGGTGCGGGCTGTCGTCGATGGCGAGGGCGTGCGATGGAAGTGGTCCGACGGCGTCGGCGTCGACGGCTCAGCTGCGGCCGTCGGCTTGCGGTTGGGCGCGACCCGGTCGGCGTCGCCGGAGCAGCTGGCCGACTGGCTGGGACAGCTGGTTGCCGAGCATCGTCGCAATCCCCGCGTTCTCGATGCGGTGACGATGCTGCGGAGGCTTCTCTACGACGATGCGCACGAGCGCGGGGTGTACGCCGAGGTCGTCACCGGCCCGCACGGCCCGGCGTTACGAGTCGAGCTCGACTTCCGCCCCGGCGCAGTCACCGACGCGGATCGCGAGGCCGCAACGGCACAGTGGGCGGACCGCTCAGGTCCGGAACCAATCGAAGATCACGGAACCTTCGCCTGGTTCGAGTTCGATCTCGGTGAGCCAGGATCCCCGCGGGAACACCCGGCAGCTGCCGCCATGCGGGAGGACGAGGTCGGCTCGGCTTCCTCGTCCTCTGACATGGCGGCAGCTGCTGGCGTGCCTGCCGGCGAAGTTGAGCAGACGGATGAGCCCGGCGGCGATGCTGTTGCGCCGGAGGAGGGTTCGTCCTGGCGAGGAGCCGTTGAGCCTTACCCCAGCGATGAGACGCTGCTCGGCGGGGCGGCCACTATATGGCGGACGCGACGCGGCGGACCGCGCTATCCGTCCTCGCCCAGCGGGCGGCCGATGCGAGGCGGGACACATCCAGCCGGTGGTTTCCCATCCACCCCAGAAGAATTGCCGGATGATTCCGGGGACGGAACCAGAGCGTTCGAGGACCCCCCAGTGGCTTCCACCGATGACGGTTCACAGGGTGCGTCATGCCCCAACGGCTACACCGTCGATAAAGCCCTGGTCGTCGGAAGACGCATTCGTGCCAACGGTTTTGAGGGTCTAGAAGACATCGTCAACCAGGTTGCGTACCGCGCGATCGAGGATGGCTGGTCTGGCGACGAGACGCCGTGCGTCGAGGTCAACAGCGACGGGACGTCGTTGCTAGTGACCGTCGAGGGCTGCCAGCCGCGAGTCGTGCTGACCGCCTCTGGGCCCGCCGATGCTCGCAACATCCGAGTGGATACCACTGTGGCGCTGGCCGATTCGCTCGAAGCCCCGGAGACGATCGAAGATTTGGACGTGGTGGCGAAGATCGCCGATGACATCGCCGCGTACATCGCTGGTAAGCGGCGTCCAGATTCCAGAATGGACACCGCTGAGTCCGGCCAATTTGTCGGCCAAGAGATAAGGCGCATTCAGCAGCTGGCACCCGATCGCCCGGGATTTGTGGAACTCGAGGACGGCGACCAACTGACGATCGAGCTCCGCATAACCGGTCCCGATTCGGACCGTGCCATGACTGTCACTGTAGGGGCGGAAGCCACAGCCAAAGACTGGGCGACGAATTCGCGTGGGATCAGTCGACCCGACGCGACGGCGCCCGCTTTCGTTGTCGGGCCATCGGGTGAAATCGACATCGACGCATTGCACAGGTATCTCGAGCCCATCGAGAATATGCGCCCAAATGTTGAGGAACTGCTCGCGCAGATCCTGCGGGTCGCCGGTAGTGGCAGCATGACGATGGTGCCGACCGACGACGGCCACGGCAATGTCGTCGTCACCTTCGCTGATCGGCCCGACGCTCCGGCTTGGCTGGAGTTGAAGACAACCCGGGTCGCTGAATTCCGCATCGTGCGTACCGTGATCGACCCGACGTTCCGCGATATCGATCGGAGAGAGTTGGGTAGCGCGGTCAAGGAGTGGCTCGACGCACAGCCACAACTGGGTCGCAGTGAAATCAGTGATGCTGTAGACAAACTGAGTACCTACCTTGGGGATGGGTCGGCGGTTGTTCTGACGCTGGAGAGTGGCCACGTGACGGCGGCTCGCGAGCCGGGCACCGGCGGACTGCGTTCGAGGATCGGACAACGTCCCCGCCCGAACCGCTTCGGAGAATTCCCGCCCTTGTGGGCGGAGTACTGGCCGCGCGAACCAGCGCCGACCCCCGCCATTGCGCCCGCCACGCTCGAAGAGCTGAACGCGTTGTTCGAGGCTGGGCGGCAGGAACTCGCGGATGGGGACATCCGGGGTGCGGCGCGGAAGTTCACCGACGCCGTCGAAGAATGGTGGCGCGGGCTCGGTCCGGATGTGTACGGGCGTGAAGAATCGTCGCCGCAGGGCGCACTGACGCGAGCGCACCCGGAGCTGATCGCTCAACTCACCGGAATTCCCGATGAGGTCCTGGACTGCGCGAATCGACTGTGGGCCGCGAATGAGCTGCGACGGCTGGAAAAGCCGGGCGCCGATCTCAGCGTGGAGGATCAGCAGTGGCGGCGCGATTTGTGGTCGGTGTGGAAATCGCTGTGGCGCACTGAACAATTGACTGCATCGATGCATCCGGACGCGCTCGCCGCTATCGGCGGAATCCCTCCGGCGGTGCGGTTGGTGACGCTGCGGCCCGCTGACGGCCGCACACCTTTCCGCGCGGCGATCAGTGTAGGCAACCGTCAGCAGACCGAATCGGTGCCGTGGCTGGTGAATGGCAGTGCGACGACCAGCTCGAATCTCGATCCCACCTTGACGGCGGCGGTCGACCTCGTCGAGACGATGCTGCGAACCGACCCCGGCGCCGAGCCGGCGGCCGTAGCGTGGCTGACACATGAATCCCTCAGCAGCGCGGCTGTATCCGACTACCAGGCGGCGGTTCGGGCGGCGTGGGCCTTCCTCAGCGAGCTGACGGCATTCCATCGGCCACGGCAACGCGATTCGAGCGATCGACTGCACGTTGATCTGATCGGGGTGGGGCATGGTGCCCTGATCCTCGCCGCGGCCGCTGAGTACGGTCAGCCCATCGTGCCCGACGATGCGCTCGGGTCGGACGAGTTCTTCAAATTCGCTGACCTGAAGTCTGGGCTCGAGGGCGATTGCGACAACATAGTTCTCGTCGAGCCGGTCGGTGCGGGCAAGCTGAAGCATGCCGGCGAGTTCTATCCCGCTACCAAAGCCGACGTCGTACGGCTTCGGCTCGAAGAAGACAGCGACGCCGATAGCTCGGAACTGTTCGATGATTCCGATAACCGAGTGCGCAATGTGTTCGTAGTGCCTGCTGCTGGTGCCTCAGCGGGTGGTATCGGGACCATGTTCTCGGGTCTGCCCGAGCGTGGCGTTGGCATGAATCCAGCCGCCGATGCTTTCGACGCAGTCGCAGTCAAAACCCCGCCGCTGCGCGGGAAATCCGTGCAGCCTGATCCCCTGCGGCATCTGACACGCGATCCGTATACGCACGAGGCGTCGCCGGTACTCGCCAAGATCGCAGGAATAGCAACTGGTTTGGGTGAGTTGGTGTACACGCTCGAACCGCTATCCGGTGTGGCGGACACCTCGGCCGAGCCGCGTGCCACGAGCTGGTGGGCTGACGTCAGGGACCCTTATGAGGATGAAGCGGAGCTCGCCGGACAGGCGCTGAATCGTCTGAAGGTTCAACAAGGTGAATTGTTCGACCGCGGTGAATTCCGCGGTGCGCCTGGATTGACGCCCGATGCCGACGATTCCGTTGTGGCGATTCATCTGCGGGCGGCGTCGATCAAACAGTGGTGGAACTCGTTGTCGCGCAGCGAGAAAGACGCACTGATCGTCAGTGAGCCGTATCTGATCGGAAATGCGGACGGTGTCGACGACCCCGACCGGCACCCCGCGACTCTGCTAGCCATGAAACTGCGACGACGAGACTTGCAGGTTGCACTGTACAACGCAGCTGATCGGTACCGGCGAGTCCGGTTGGAGGCTGAAATAGCCCACCTGGATGAGGTTTGGGACGAGGTGAACCGCGCGGTCAACCAACCCGAGCTTCCGCACCCCGATGTGGCGCACCGCATGCAAAAGCCGAGAGCCATCGGCTACAACCACCTAACGCACAGCGTGCGGATGGTGTTCGGCGCCGATCGCGAAACCGCCGCCGCAGTGACCTGGATAGTGCACAACGAGAACGGGGACCTACCGCGCGCATTCGGTGCCGCGCGCAATCACAGCGAGAACACGATGCGACTGACCGGTTCTCCGGATACGGCCACCGTCGCCTGGTTCGGCATCGGTGAATCCGACCGCGCCGCAGAGCAACTCACGCGGAATCTGGCCGGCTTCGACGGATACCGCGAGGCAGCGAACACATCAGGTGACCCGCTGCCGAGAAAGGATGTGTTCGGCTATCGCGACGGCAACGTGACCGTCGCGCTGGCCGCCCGCGCTGACGGCCTGCCCGGCGTCACGCAAGTGCTGATGATCGCCCCGCCGCGCAGTCTTCCGGTCCGGCATGCCGACGAACTCGGCATGGGTGCCGGAAATGTTCTGGTGCAAGCGGCTTCCGCCGATGTGCGGGCTGCCCTGGCACCGGGAACGGCGCCGGCGGCCAGTGCCCCGGTGGATCCATTGAGCGCCGACTTCGGGGCCATCCGCGTCGACGCGGAACCCCGGAACCGGGTGTCCGAGGGGATGGTCGTCCCCTACTTCGACTACGAGGATCCGCGCACCAGGATTCCCACCGTCGCAGCGGAGAACGCCGCCCTCGTCACCGCTGGTCGGTCCAGCGAAGTCAGCACCGCTCCGCACCGCCTGCCGGACACCCGGCCGCGCTGGCAGCATCGTCTCCGTCGGGCACCCGCCGATCCGGCGGCAGATCCGCCCCGGAACGACTGCTGGTTCCACCAACTCCATAGGTTGCGCCGATTCGGTGTTCCCGTGGTGATTCCCGACGGCGAACCCGGCCTCAGCGGGATCGATGGCGAGGGCTACGAGGAGAACAACCTGGGTGGCCGATTCCAAGAAGTCGGAATCGACGAAGATTTCGCCGATTTGCCAGAGAGACATTTCGTGCTCATCCTCGACGATTATTACGGCAAGGCCGACGAGCACGGTGTCGGAGCCCATGTCTATATGGTTGCCCGCATCAACGGCGAACTCCGGGTATTCGACAACAGTTCGGGTATCGATCCGCGGAACATCGACATCCACACCGATACCTCGATACCGTTCGACCAAGCGGCGTTGTCGGCCCACGTGCGGGAGCGGTGGGTCATGTACTTCGAGCGGACTCCCGAAAGTCTCGATCCCGAAACCGAAACCGATCGCGAAACCCCGAAGTACCGTCCGACCCGGCCGATCGCGGAATTCCCGTCGGAGATCGCGGGCAGGACCAAGCGGATCGGTGCACCTTTCGAATCACGGTTCGTCGGTGAAAGCAACGAGGAGCCTGCGCAGTCGCTGCCCGAGGGTGTCCCGGGCCCGGTGTCGGCCTGGAACACGCCGGACTCACTCGAGCGTGATCCCACCGCGGCGAATTCGGAGGATCCCGACACGGTCGTCTTCGAAGTCACCGACGGCCGATTCGACCATGCGGATCTGACCGATGAGGTAGTGCGCCAACAGATCGGTGAATTGCTTCCGCCGGCGAGCCACGGCGCGGGCTTGCTCGCGACCGCTCGCCAGATCCTCGATCTGGTCGGCGGGCGTCCCGGCCGGTACTCGGTGGTCGTGCACCGGCTCGAGACGAACGGGACCCCGCACCTCGACGTCGACGTGCGGGCGGTGACTCCGTTCCCCGACTCCGTGCCAAACCGTGTCGCCGGCGACTTCCTGGCGTGGGGCGTACCGAGGGAGTACGGCACTTCGCGATTCTGGTTCCAGCGAGATCCAGCCGCCAACCTGCCGGACGCCGATGCGGCGGATGCCACCATCCCCAGTCCCGAATTCTGGGACTTCTCCAGCACGCCCGAAACAGTCCGTGAGATCGGCGGGATCCCGCACCGGGTGATCGGACCCGACCAGCTGGTGCCGGCCGCGGTGGACCTTCGTGCCCAGGAGCACCCCGACGGGTCACATCGTGAAGGTGCCGTTCCGCCGGTCCATCCGCACGACGAGGGCAATCCGAATACGTCACAGCCGGGTGGACGGAGGCGCCACCGGGAGCCTCCCGTACGGGGAGGGCACCATGCCCCGCACTCGGATGGCAATGCGGAATTCGACCGGCGGAACGAGACTTTGGATTGTGACGCGGAAAGATGGGCGTTGCTCACAGTGGTGCACGACCGGCTGCCGCACGTTGCCGAGCTGGCGATTCGCACCTTGACGTCCGTCGACGAACGAACGCGCGCTGAGCAACTGCTCGCCTCGACATCTGACACCCCGATTGGCCACGGGCACGACCGCGACATCATCAAGCGATTGGTCGACCGATTGACCGCAGGACGCCTTTCGACCAGCGGCGGGTCATTGGAAACCGTCCGCGCCGCGGCAGCCGATTCCACGAGTGACCTGTTCACCACCGACGATATCGCCGCCGTACTCCGATTGGGCTATCCGCATCTGCTTCGTGACGCCGTCGCCGACGACTCACGAACCGAATTCGAGCAGCAGATTGTGCAGTTGCTGATAGAGGAGAACGATCCCCTCGGCGCGCTGTTCGACAACACCGCACGCACACGTGACCAAACCCGTGCGATGTTCTACCGCGTCGTACGCGAACTAGTGCCGCTTCAAGGAAGGTTGCTTCGGTAACCGAGTGTCGGGTTGATCGTGGGTGGTCGGCCGGTGATGCTGCTGGCGGAGGTGATGCCGGTGGCTCGGAAACCGGAAGTGTTCGTGCGGTCGGTGACCCCGGAAGAGGGTCGGCGGTTGCAGCAGATCGCGCGGACGAGTAAGCAGCCGGTGCGGATGCGGCGCGCGATCGTGGTGATGGCCTCGGCTCAGGGACAGCCGGTGCCGCTGATCTGCCGGTTGATGCAGGTCTCGGAAGGCTATGTGCGCCAAGTGATCCACGATTTCAACGAGAAAGGGTTCGCGGCGCTGGACCCAAAATGGACACCGTTGGCGAATTCCGGCCCGCTGTCAGGCGGCGGGCCGGAGGGCTGCGAAATGTGACGTTCGGGTTGGAGCGAACGGCGTTGTCTCCCACCAGGTGTTGAGTCGGTTGAGGTTGAGTCCTGCTGCAGTCAGTAGGTGTTGAAGACTGGTCTTGGTCAGGCCGCGGTAGCGGGATCGGCGCAGACCGCAGGATCGGATGCCTTGGGCAATGGTGCCTTCCACGCCCGCGCGATGCTGGTAGCGCTGTTGCCACTGGTCGGTCTGCTGTTCGGCGCGAGCCAGCTGCAGGGCCTGGTGCTGGGCACGATGCCGAAGAGTCAGGCGCCGACCTGTGCTGGAGCGGGTGCAGTGTTCGCGTGCCGGGCACTGACGGCACTCTGCGCTGGGGAAACGCACCCTGATCACGGGTGTCCCGTCCTGGGAGCGGTCTGCTTTCCAGGAGTTGGAAACGGCGCCTTGCGGGCAGGTGACCTTCTCGTTCTCCCAGTCGATCGTGAAATCGGGCAGGGTGTAACCGCCGTCGGCTGTGGCTTGCCAGCCGGTCGGCGCCTTCGCCGGGCCGAGAAGTTCGACGCCGTGGTCTTGCTGCGCGGTGATGAGCAGGTCGGCATCGACGTATCCGGCATCAACCAGATGCACGTCGGGCAGCAGATCCCGCTCGGCGAGGCCGGCGTGGATCGCTGCGGTCATCGCCATGTCCGGAACCGGGGCTGCGGTGGTGGCGACGTGAGTGATCAAGTGCGGTGCGTCGGGCTCGCAGGTCTCGGTGAGGTGGACCTTGTAGCCGTTCCAGGACGCGTCGCGTTTGGTGCCGGTGCGAGCCTGCTCGTCATACGGCGAGCAGTAGCGGATCGCCGCCGGGGGCAGATCCTTCTTGTCCCGCCAGGCCACCGTCCCGTCGTCGATGACGTAGTACTGCTGCACCCAGACCCGACGCAGCAACTCCACCGCCGGAAGCTGCCGCAGCCAGGCGGGTGCCTTGCCGGCCGTGACCGCGCACAGCACAGTCATGCCGTCGGATCCGACCTGGTTCGCGTGGGCCGCCCGTGCGGCCCAGCGGCTCGGGAACCGGGTGTCTTCGCAGCGCGCGCTGTAGCGGTCGAACCAGTCGGGTTCGGCGATGCCGGCCAGCCAATCCGGTGCCGCGGCGGCGAGCGCGTTGAGCGCGGCACGCAGCGTCTCGGTCACGAACTGCAGCCGATTGAGGTCACGCACCGCGGCCAGCACATGCGTGGAGTCGGATCGCTGCCGGCCACCCGCCTTCAACAGCCCGGCTCGACGCGCCGCCTCCAGCACCGCATCGAGTACCCGCTGCTCCAGCCCGCCGACGATCAGCCGGGACCGGAACTCACTGAGCACCGAGTAATCGAAACCGGGATCGCTCAGCTCCAATCCCAGCGCGTACTTCCAGTCGATCCGGGACCGAACCGCTTGCGCGGCTCGACGATCGGAGAACCCTTCGGCGAACTGCAGCACCGACACCAACGCCAGCAACGCCGGCGAGATCGCGGGCTGACCGCGACGCGAGAACACCTGCGTGAACTCGTCATCGGAGAACACAGGCCCCAGAACGTCGCGCATCCGCATCGCCAGACAGCCCTCCGGGAAGACAGCCCGGGCAACCCGGGCCGTCTCCACCGGAACCACATCGCACCTACACGGACGCAACGACACCACGACCTCCACCAACCCCGGACCCGAAATACCCGTGTCGATCTTGCCGGATGAACGCTGCCCCAACCGAATTCGCCAACGGTGTCCAAAATGAGCGGGGGCAGGCCGAGCAAGACCGACCGGGTGACGCGTGAACGCATCGGTCAGATCGCTCGGTGCTGTCCCCGTGACCTGGGCTGGCCGTTCTCGGTGTGGAGCCTGGCTAAGCTGCGTGATGTGTTGCGCGAGAACGAGATCGCCGATATCAGCCATGAGACGCTGCGCAAGATTTTGAAGGCCGAGGGCGTGTCGTGGCAGGCCACCAAAACGTGGAAGGCCGGCAAGGACCCCGAGTTCGCCGCCAAGATGGCCCGCGTTCTCGACCTTTACGATCACCCGCCCGCCGACGGGCGGGTGATCTGCGCCGACGAGTTCGGTCCGCTGAACCTGCTGCTGCGGCCGGGTCAGGGCTGGTATCCGAAGCGGCGACCGGCCCGGTTGCGGGCGACCTATCGCCGCACCGAGGGGGTGCGGCATCTGCTCGGTGCGCTGGATCTGGCCACCGGCCAGATCTACTACCGCATCCGGGATCGCAAGCGCTGGCAAGAGTTTCTGGGCTTTCTCAAAACCCTGCGCGCCCGCTGGCCCGGCCAGCGACTGTATGTGATCGTGGACAACTTCGGTCCGCACAAAAAGGCCGAGGTCCGCGCATGGGCCGCCGACAATGACGTGGAACTGGTACTTCTGCCGACCTACTCGTCGTGGCTGAACTGGATCGAGTCCGAGTTCGCCGCGCTGCGCTACTTCGCGCTCAACGGCACCGACCATCGCAGCCACGGCGAGCAGGACGACGCCATCGGCGCCTACATCCGCTGGCGCAACCAGCACGCAGAACCCAAACGCGAGTTCGCCGTCAACTCCAAGATCCGGCTGCCCGATTACCTGCCCTACGTTGCTTGAAGCGGCACTAGTACTGCAACTGGTGCGCCCAGAGATCAGGAGGTGATCGTTTTGCGGTCATGACCTGTGTCGGAAGCTCGTCGTCGCCTGCCGGTGTGAGTCCGGTCCGGGTAGCTGCCAGGAGGCCCGGTAGCAGGCTGGCGGTTCGGTCTGGAAACGGGTCGGGTCGAAGCCCAGCGTCGAAAGCCCCGTTGGGGGAAGCGACTGAGCGGTCCGTAGCGGGAGCGAAGCCTGCCGCGTCGTTAGACATTGAGGGAGAGCCGAGCCGGGCTGTTCACGGTGAAGGCCATGGAAGCGGTGAAGAGCCTGGATGTGCAGCCGTGAAGGACTCCCCGGCGTAGAGGGCGCGGAACGTTCAGAAGGTGGCGGCGGGAACTGGGGAGGCCCTCCCCGGCCGAAACGCACTGCGAAATTTTGCGTGGAAAGGCTTGTCCTATAACCGGTGTGGAGCCGGGAAGTGGATCGGGTGCCGGGAGGGAGTCGGAGGCGGTCGTAGTACTGATCGAGCCGAGCGGACAACATAACCGCCGGTGAGGGAAGGGCCGCTGCTTCGTTCGTGCGTTGTGTCTGGAAAGGATGGGCCCGGTGAGTGCCGGTCAGGCTAGTTCCGTCGCTGTGGGGTCGTTGGACCCGGTTCGAGCCTTGCAGCACACGCTTTACCGGTCGGCCAAGGCCGATCCGGGACGACGGTTTCATGCGTTGCGGGACAAGGTCTATCGCAGAGACGTCCTGTGGCGTGCGTGGGTGAGGGTGCGCCGCAACAACGGCGCGCCGGGTATCGACGAGACCACCCTGGCCGAGGTCGAGGAATACGGTGTCGAGAAGTTCCTCGACGAGCTGGCTGAGGACTTGAAGAACGATCGGTGGCGGTCGCGGCCCGCGCGGCGGGTGCTCATCCCCAAACCGGGGTCGAGTGAGAAACGGCCGCTGTCGATTCCTGTGGTGCGTGATCGTGTGGTGGCTGCGGCTGTGAAGATCGTGCTCGAGCCGATCTTCGAAGCACAGTTCCTGCCGTGCAGTTTCGGGTTCCGCCCGAAACGGTCGACACACGACGCGCTGCAGGTACTCATCGACAAGTCCTGGCGGGGCAACCGGTGGGTGGTCGAAACCGATATCGCCAACTGCTTTTCAGCGATTCCGCATGAGAAGTTGATGCAGACGATCGAGGAACGAGTCAGTGACCAGGGTGTGTTGAAGCTGCTGCGCGCGATGCTGCGAGCGGGAGTGATGGCCGATGGAGTAGTGCGTCGCGAGGTGACCGGAGCCGCGCAGGGCGGTCCGCTGTCACCGTTGTTGTGCAACATATATCTGCACCGACTCGACCGGGCATGGGACACGGATGCGCACGGAGTGTTGGTGCGCTACTGCGATGACCTGGTGGTGATGTGCCGGTCACGGGGACAGGCCCAGGCCGCGCTGGAGCGGCTGAGGGTTTTGCTCGCCGGGCTCGGACTCGAGTGCAAGGAGTCCAAGACCCGCATCGTGGAGCTGGCCGAGGGAGGCGAGGGAGTGGATTTCCTGGGCTTCCACAATCGGTTGGTGCGTGGGCGGACTCCGCGATCGGCGCACCTGGTGTTCCTGGCTCGCTGGCCCTCACGCAGGGCGGTGCAGCATGCCCGGGACCGGATCCGGTCGATCACGGCCCGGTCCCGGATGCTGCTACCGACCGAACAACTCGTGGCGGAACTGAATCTGTTCCTCCGCGGGTGGGCCGGATACTTCCGATACGGAAACTCCGCCCTGGTGTTCGGTCAGGTCAGAAACTATGCCCTGTCCCGGCTGGCGCTGTTGTTGTCCAAACGAGGCAACCGGCGTCGGGCGTGGGGCTGGGGCATGGCCCGGGTGCTGGCCTCGCCGGATCACCTGGGATTGATCAGCCTCGATGGAATTGTCGTGCTGCCCAGGCCCTTTCGGGCTTGGAAGGGTTGAATGCCGCCGGTGAAGAACGTCGGTAAGCCGTGTGCGGGAGAACCGCTTGCACGGTTTGACGGGCGGGAGCTGGAAACGGAAACCAGGGATGGTCACGGTGACGGAGAAGAACAACCGAGCGGGAAACCGCCCGGTCACAGCGGCTCCCTCACCTTCCATCAGCCCGGGTCACCGCGCCAGCTCTCGACCCAACCACTCAGGTGAGTGGGTGCTGGTAGACCTGTCGGGTGGTGTTGGATCGTGCTGTGGCCGAGCTGGATTCGTTGATGGCGAGGATCGGGGAGCGGTTTACCCGCACTGAACCGCGGGGACGTGCTGGTGAGTATGTGTCAGGGCTGGTCGCCGGTTTGGAACGCAAGAATGGGTGGACCCTGGCCGAACGTGCTGGTGAGGGCACCCCGGATGGGATGCAGCGGTTGCTGCGGGCCGCGGACTGGGACGTCGACGGGGTCCGTGACGATGTGCGTGATTACGTCATCGAACACCTCGGTGACCCTGCGGCGGTGCTGGCCGGTGACGAAACCGGGTTCCTGAAGAAAGGCACCAAATCCGCTGGTGTGCAACGCCAATACTCCGGTACCGCCGGGCGAACCGAGAACTGCCAGATCGGAGTTTTCCTGGCCTACGCGTCCAAGCACGGGCACGCCCTGATCGACCGGGAGCTCTATGTTCCGCAATCGTGGACCGTCGATCGCGCGCGTTGCCGCGACGCCGGGATCGGCGACGAGGTCGAGTTCGCGACCAAGCCGCAGCAGATGATCGCCATGCTCGAACGCGCCCTGGCCGCGAAGGTGCCCTTCGCATGGTTCACCGCCGATGAAGCCTACGGTCAGGCTGGTTACCTGCGCGACTGGTGCGAGGACCACGACGTGTTCTACGTGCTGGCCACCCGCTGCGACCAGCAGGTGAGCACCCGCGCCGACCGCATCGCCCGCGCCGATGATCTGGTAGCGCAGTTCGGGGACCGCACCTGGCAGCGACTCTCGGTCGGTGCCGGTGCGCACGGTCCCCGCGAATACGACTGGGCGCGCCGCCAGATCGAGGGCACCTGGAACAGCGGTCGCGGACACTGGCTGCTGGCCCGGCGGGCGTTGACACCCAACAGCAAGGGGACCTTCGAGATCGCCTACTACCTCTGCTACGGTCCAGCGACCACGCGGCTGGTCGACCTGGCCTGGACTGCCGGGTCGCGCTGGCATGTGGAAGAGGCATTCCAGCAAGCCAAGGGCGAAGCGGGCCTCGATCACTACCAGGTCCGAAAATGGCGTGCCTGGTATGCGCATATCACTTTGTCGATGCTCGCCCTGGCCTGGCTCGCGGCCACCAAAACCATTGCTGCAAAGGGGGACTCACCGACAGCGAAGACGGCATGATCGCTTTCACGTTACCCGAGATCCGCCGCTTACTCGTCGCGTTCGTCCTCACTCGCCTCAATCCCGCCGACCACGTCTGGGCTTGGTCACGCTGGCGACGACGCCGACAACATCAAGCCAGGCTCTCGCACTACCGACGCCGCGGCCACCCACTCACCTGAGTGCAGTTGCAGTACTAGGCGATTCGGTCTGGACGGACACCCGGACCGAGGATCTGCTGGCCGAGTACCAGGACTTCTGGCTGTGCCGTACCGCGCTCGCCGAATTCCTCACCGACTTCGTGCGCCTGGGCGCGGCCGATCCGCGGGTGAGCCGGGCGCGGCGGCTGACCTTGGCTCAGTGGAAGACGGCGGTACGGCGTTGCTCAACCCGGTCCCTGGCCCTCAACTCGCTGTATCCCGGCGCCCTGGATCTGCTGCTGTCCAGGCCGCGATCCGCGAATATCGCTGATTACCTGGGAATTCCCGATGCGCGGGCGGAACGGCTCGTGTATGAGGCCGTCCTGGAATTGGCCGACCATGTCGTGGCCGTAGCCGCTGATCAGGGAGCTACAAGGCTCGATCCGGTATCCAGGGATGTGGCGCCGGACCCCGGCCTGGAAGACGCCGTACTGGCGGACGAATGGGCTACCCGGTTCGGCAGCAGAGACACCCGGGTGACGGAGCTGGCCGCCTCGGCGGCGCAGGGCGATGAACGGGCGTTCGAACAATTGTGGGCAGGCGTCGAAACGCAGGTGTACGAATATGTGTATCGCCGTCTCAATGCTGAATTCGGTCCGGGGCAGTCGGACAGCGAGCAGATCCGGCGTGAGCTGCTCGCGGAGATCCGCGAGAACTGCCGTCGCGAAATCTCGGCCATGCAGCCGCGGGAATTCGGCCAATGGTTGAGCAGTCACGCCGTACGCCGGCTGCGAGATTACTTCGGATGGCGAACCTTCCGGCGTCAGGTCGCGGTCCGATACGCCACCACCCTTCGCGTCGAATCCGAACACCCGCTGGTGCGTGCGGTTTACCAGGCCGGCGAGCAACGGCTGCGAGACGTGCTCGAGAATTTCACGGACAAGCCGATTCTCCGAGAGATCCTGCTGCTGCGAATGCGCTACCGATTCTCGATCGAGCAGACCGCGAGCTGGTTGGAGATGCCGATTCAGCTCGTCGACAGCCTCGAAAACGAAGCCGTCCGTTTCTTTGTCGAACATTTCACCGACTCCGTAGTGCCGCAGAGCGCGCCGCCGGAAGGTCGCGGCGGTCACGTCGAGATATCGGACCAATTCGTGGTCGATGTGCTCACCACCACCGAGCCCAAATCCGAGTTCGCCGACGAGGAGCGTCGCGATACGATCACCATGCTGGATGTTCTGCTCGGGGCTGATCCTACCGATCTCGGCCTGGCGAGGATCTTCCAACCGTCCCTGCCGGAGCGTCCATTCCAGCCATATTGGATGTCCGAGACAGAGTGGGCAAAACTATGGTCCCAACTGCGATTTCGATGCGAGGACCGGTTGGGACAATGGCAGCAGCACAGTTCTGAGCGGAAGTCTGGGGCCCGTGCGGAGGCCGCGCACCCAGTATTACGTACGTTCAGTGCCGAGCGATTCAGGGATCTGATTCTGGCGCAGTATCTGTCCGAGGACAGCGGCACGGAATTCCTCCCGCTAGCACAGGTGCTCGTGGATGCCGACCCGGATGTGGTGAAAGTCGCTCTCAGAGCATTGGATATCGACCAGCTCCGCATAGTCGATCGAATATTCGGCTGGAGGCCGCGAGCGGATCAGGAGGTCGTGGAG
This sequence comes from Nocardia sp. NBC_01730, assembly GCF_035920445.1. Classification (NCBI taxonomy): domain Bacteria; kingdom Bacillati; phylum Actinomycetota; class Actinomycetes; order Mycobacteriales; family Nocardiaceae; genus Nocardia; species Nocardia sp. NBC_01730. The sequence continues at coordinate 627,775 of NZ_CP109162.1, forward strand.
TCGTTCGACCCGAGCGCGGATCTGCGGCGCGCCGTGATACTCGAACTGGTGAGGCTGCTGGCTCCGTGGTCGAGCGGCCAACTGGCGGGTGATGAGGCGAGGATCGCGGAGGCCGATCGGCGAGCATGGCAGGTCGTGTTCTCGGGGATCGATAACGACTTCCTGAGGCGGTATGCGCACCTGCGCTTCAGCGTTGGGGAGTCGCTTGCTGAAATCGCCCTCGACATGGGCATTTCGGTGGCCGCGGTGGAGGAGCTCGCGGCGGGCGTCCAACCGGAGCTGGCGGCCAGGTTGCCCGAGGCGCTCGCGTTGCACGAGCAGGCCGCGATGGCCTTGACGGCGATGTTGGGGACCGGCGTCGCCGATCCGGATCGGGACCATGTCGAGGATTGGGATTCGGTCGTCTCCGCGCTGTGGCATCGATCCGAGTCCCACACGGCGCTGGTCGACGCGGAGTCTTTCGCGCGGCGGTGGGCGGTACTGCCCGAGGCGCAGCGAGATGCGGTGGCGGCGCTCTATCCAGAGGTCGTTCTCGCTATAGATCCGATCCCCGGGGAGGCGAACGTGTCCGCACTCGAGCGGATCGTCGTCGGGCAGCGTGCGGCGGCCCGATGGGTGCGTCGGTTCCTTACCGACTTCGGTGTGGATGGAAGCTCAGCACCGGACGAACTGTATGCCGCGCTTCAGGCCGCGCGTGCCGCCAACCCTGTGATGTTCGACCTGCATACCGAGGATCTACTCGCGCCGCTATGGGTGCCAGACCGTTCAGGGCAGATCAAGCCAGGGTTGGTCGCCGCGCTGTGGGCGCAACCCGGTAGCCGGATCGCTGTGCAGTGGCGCAAGTGGCCGGCCGCGCTTGCTCACGTCATGCGCGCGATCGGTACCGACGCCTTCCAGGAAATCTACGCACACTACCCGCAGGGGATTCGATCAGCCTTGGGCAAGGCGATTGCGCGACGTCGTTTCGACGACCAGCCGCCATGGTCGAAGGGGATCGTCAAAGAGGACATCATTTCGGTGAAGTCGTTGGCGTATATCGGTATTCACCGTCTATACACTGAATTGTCCGGTGGGGCTTATCCAGAGCCGCGGGAACGTTCAGCCTGGATCGAAGTCGTTTCTTGCGCCTGGAATTCGAGATCTGGGCCTTGGTCCGGTGCCCGATGGGATGACGCGCTGGCTCGGCTCGCCGAGATCGCTCCCGGACAGGCGGAGTTCCTCCAGCAGTGGCTGATCGACGGCCAGTTGCCGTGCGAGATCGGCCGTGCTCGTGGGCTCGACGCCACCGCCGTGCGAGAACTACATCGAGCCGCGGTCGCCGGCATGTATGGGGTCCTGATCGGAAACCCCACTGCGGAGCGGGTGGAAGCGTCCGGACGCCGGCCGGAGTGGCGCCGTAGGCAGCAGCGCTTCGGCCGGGCAATCCGCGCCTGGGTTGAGTCAGGGTCATCAGCGTTGTGGCTGCTGGGCGATCTGACGGGCGATTCTTCGTTGCAGTCGGACCTACGCGAGCGCGGCAAGTTCGAGCTGGTTACCGCCGAATCGGAGAAGCGGACGATGGGGCGGGCCCGGAGTTATTCGTCGCTCGACGAACTCGTATGCTGGCTCGAAAGTCAAGGGCATTCCGCGGCGGCGGTGGTGACGACGGGTGTGCCCGGTGACGAGGTCGGTGACCACTATCTGCTGGAGAATGATCAGGGCCGCATCGTCATGCACCCGACCACCGACGTTCCGGCCGCCGTGGTGCCACCGAGGATCCGGGCTCGGCCCGGCGTAATCGAGGCCATCCCGGTCCGGCCTGGCGGCCGAATGCACCATCGGGCCGATGATCTGGCCAAGCGTGACCGCGATCCGGTGTCTCGGCTCGAGATCATCGTCGACCTGGGAAGGCCGGGCCCCTGGACCCGCGCCGTCCGGGACAAATTCCTCGCCGCGATGCGCCTCGGCGTCGACGGTGTCGCCGTCGAAATCGGTACGGCCGACGACGTCGAGGCATTGGCGCGGATGAGCGCATGGGCGCTGACTTTCGGTTGGCGTGGTGCATTCGTAGGGCACTTCGTCTTGACCGAGGGCACGGACTACAGACGAGAGGCGAAGAAACCGATCCCGCGGACTGACAATCCACCGCGGTTGGAGATGAGGCTTCTGGTGAAAAGGACGGTCGGCATCCTCGAGAGTTTCGAGCACCGCTACCGACTGGGCAGTTCGGACCGCGAATACTCGGCGCGCATCAAGGAACTTCTCTCGCCCAACGGCCAGCTGGTCACCCTTCGGCAATCGAATGATGACGATCCTGACCGGGAATGCTGGTCGGGCGGCCAACTCATCGGATTGGTCACCGCGAATCCACAGTCGTTGCGCGAGGAGATGAGCCGATGGGCTATGGAATTGCCCGCAGCGGCTCCGGTGCCCTATCGGATTCCTGGTGTGTCGGGTGTCGCCGCCGCGCCGAAATCGGGTGCGGGTGGTGTTGGCGCGGCGCTTTCTCTTGTCGCACAGCGTCACCCGGGGGCGTCCATTGATGTTGCCGGTGCCGGTCCGGTGATGTCGCTGGGCGAGTTGGAGACGCGTGGGCGTAATCGTGCGAGGCATGTCCTCGGTCCGTGGGCTGCGGCCGAGAACTTGCGAGACAGTGCGATCGGTGCCACGACGCTGCTGCTCGGCCAGCACAACGGGCCGATCGATCGGTACGGGGTCGCGACCGAGCCGTACGTTATGACGGTCGCGGACCTAGGAAACGGTCCCGAAGTCACGATCACTGAACCAGGCGCGGCGGAGCCGATGCCGTACGACGTGTGGGTCCAGCAACCGCGGGCAGTGACGATGTGGTGGGAAATGTGCTGGAATCCGGACGATTCGGCCGAGCTCCCGGCGGAGTTGTTCGGCCCCAGCCGGATCCGTCCGATCTCGCTGATCGGCCCCTATCGTCCAGTAGACGGAGACCTGGGCAACGAGGATGCGACGGTGGCCGCCGCCGACGAGATCGATGAGGTCGACACCGGCGTAGTGGATGGCCTGAATGCCCGTGGCGAAGGGCGGGGCCCGCGGTATCGGGACCCCCATCATCGTATGGAGGGCCCACCGGATCTGAGTCGTTTGGGGAATCTGGGCGCGGTACCGCGCCCAGATAATCGGGCTCCGCGGCGTGGGCCTGGTACCGGCGGTGCGCCGAGCAACCCACTGCCGAGCTCCCGTGATCCCGAACCATTGCTCGAGCAGTTGCTGGTTCTGCTTCCCGACCGTGACTGGGTACACGGCCTGATCGAAACAGCTCCGGGTGCTCTCGAAGCCGTACCGACCTCCGCCGAGACAGTGCGGATCGTGGAACGGTGGTGGGAACAACTCGGAGACGCCGGACAGGCGGTGATGATCGAACGGTATCCGACCTTGATCGGCAATCTGCCGGGCGTTCCGATTTCTGTACGGTACGACGTGAATTTCAGGCAGCTGTGTCGAAAATATGCCGAGGTGCACGCGCAATATCTCGAGGTACAAGAGCGCTCCTCGATCATTCAAGTGGAGCTGCTGGCGCGTAAATCTGATCTGAAATCAGCGATCTATTCGCTGCGCTGGAATGCCAGCAGTGATTCCGGGCGGCTGCCGGCGCCAGCAGGTCTGGTCTCGTACCTTTCTGATGACCACGGCGATCTAATGGTGGTGCTCGTCGGAAGTCTCTTTGCGCAATCGCTGACGTGGTACCTTCCGCCGAACGCCGCCACCTTCCTGCATTTGGCCTCGGGTGTGCACGATATGCGACGGCATATCGAGGCGACTGTGCTGACCGCTCTGCCGACTGGCAGACTTCTTCCACTCGAGTCGGACCCGACCGCTGCTGCCGTCCTACTGGTCGACAACCGCCACCGCGGTTCGATCAATCCGCGTAGTCGGTTGGCCACCGGATTGATTCGATATGTCGACGAAATCATGGCAATTCGCGCCACCAGTGCCGATCCGGCGACAATGCCGAAGAACTACTGGTTGGGTTGGGGGGCCGGTGCCGCGGTCGTGCACGCGGCGCTGCGGCGCCTGGACACAGCGAACAGTGCGGTGTGTGAGAAGGCGATCCTCATCGACGCGGGGCCGGCGGCCCGGCTGGCCTTCCGTAGATCCGACGACGTATATCTCTTTTCGGGTGTAGGCCGTTCGAGAGATCCCTTCGGATTCTCTGACAACGACTCGCGGATCCTCAAACCCTCGCAGGCGACCATCTCACGCATCGTCGGAGACCGCTACCCTGGGGTCGGCGTTGAACCAACAGGTACAGAAGAGGTTTCGTTTGTCGAGGTGTCCCGGCTGCCTGGATCGGACGGCGTAGCGGAAGTCTTTCCGCCCAACTATCTGGTGCCTATGGCTGTGTATCAGTTCGGGGCGTTGATCGGCCGCGAATTGCGATTCGAACGAGAAATCGGAATGACCGGCGCCGATGAGGAGGAACTGGAGGAGATGGTGGGCGGGCGCCTGCGTCCGTTCGGTTCCTACGAGAGCGTGATCGAACACCTGCTGGAGCTGGCACGTTCGGATCGCCGGAGAAATCCGTGGGACTCACCGTCTGCTTTGCTGCTCGGACAAGGTGCGCACGGCGTCGGCCATTTGATGTGCATGACCGTTGACGGTGACAATATCCGTATCAGCTCCGCCAAGAGCGCGATGCGGATGCGTTCCTATCGACCGGACCAGTTGCCCCGGGTCGAGTGGCTGGCGGCGATCGTGGCGGACGCCGCGGGCGAACTGACCCATCCGGTGTCCGAATGTGCACCGATGCCGCGTTCAGAGGTTCTGATCGGTCCCGACGTCACCGCCCGTCGCTGGCCGTTCCCGGTGCGGGGGTCTGTGCTGGTGGTCCGCCCCGATCCGGAAACGGACTCGGGCGGAGACGAATCCACCGAAAACGCCTGGCGGTCGCCCAGCGAATTCGAAGAGATTCGCCGTGTACTGGACGCATTCTTCGACCCGCGCGACCACGACTACGTGGGACCGGTGACGCCCGCCGATCTCGAAACCAAATACGGTATCGCGGTCGAGGAACAGGAAAAGATCCAGAACTTGCTCGACCGCCTCGGGGGTTGTTATCAGCTGGCCGTTTGGGATTCCAATCCGGATGCCGCGCGATTGCGTGCCGAGGGGAAGTGCATTCCGAAACTGGCCGGGATGTACATGAAAACATTGGATCGGCTGGACTGGATACTGGGTGCTGAGAGACAGCATCTCGGAAAGCTGGGCATATACCTGCCCCAGCTACCGATGTGGTTGCGGTCGTTGGTGACACCAGAGCAGTGGTCGGCGTTGGAGAAACGCGCCGAACTCCGTCGCGGCGAATACTTCATGTGGCTCAATTCTCCGCCGCCGGTACCGGCCGACGTAGTGATCGGCCCGGACAACGTACTTTACATGTGTAACGACGACGGGGAATGGTTGCCGGTCGGTTCGGACATCGACGGGGCTGAATTCAAGGTTCTCGACGGGCTCGGCCACGAACTCAACCCTGTCGACTACGACGTGGCGATGCTGATCCTGAACGAAATGGGTCTGTTCCAGCACGGTGCGACCGCCGGGTGGCTGGCTCGGACCCCACCGGAGGCAGCGGTCAAACGTCAAGTGCTCAGCAAGCAGACTCGGATGACGGTTTTCCGTCCGGGCGAGCCGCCGCGTCGAGAACGCAGCCCCCGGCCCGAGGAAGCACGTTCCCTCGGTGACCTTCCCACACTGACCGATACGGGCCTGACGAGCCGCGCTTATCTCTGGCTCGCACGAACCCGCCCTACGGATACGACAAACAAGCCGACCCGCAGGAGCCCGGATGCGCTACTAGGGATCGCGCCGCCGCGGGCCTTCGGTCGGCCTGCCCGGCTGTTCTCCGGACATCCTCCGTCTCGAGGGGATTCCGAGACAGGCACTCGTTCGGACGGCGAGCAGCAGAACGACGGTGTCTCCGAACGAGATCAGGCAGTCGAGGCACTCAGGACTGCGTTGGTCCGGATCGCAGTTCCGCTGCGTAACGCGTTGGAGGCGATGCGGAAGGTAATCATCGACTCCTATGGCCCGAACGGTGCTGCCGGCCCCGCCGCGCTGCGAGATACCTATACCCGGGACCCCGACGCAGTCTTCCTGGTCGCCGAGTTGATGCCGGAGGAAGATCGGGAGCGATTCCAGGCATTCCTAGCCGGGAACGCGGATACGTTCCCCGCGTACTTCGCCGCGACCGTGTTCACATACCTTCCGTCGAGCACCACCCTGACCGTGAATGCGAGGTTCGCGGAGCACGTTGTCGCCACACTGATCGATCAATTCGGCCATGACCAGATTCGTGTCGTCCTGCGCGGCTATCCGGCGGATCTGCGAATGATGCTGGAATTGCTGGTATTTGGGCTGGCCCGCGACGCCGAGTCGGAGGCGACTGTCAGGTCCGCGATCGAGGAAGGCTCGGTGTGGAACAACCCGTTCGTCCACCTGTTCACCGACCTCACCGGCGGCAGCACTCCGTCGGTGGACGAACGAACTGCGTGGGACGAAGTCTGCCGAAATGCTCTCGATCGCACGGGAAAGTGGCGAGAGTGTCTGCTCGAACTCGATGAAATCGACGAGGAGGCAGTCGATTTCATGGCCGGGTGGCTGTTCGCCAACCGTTTTCCTCGAGAACTGGCGCAGGAGTGGGAACTGGAGACCGAGGAGGTCCGGGACCTGCATCACCGTGCCATGGTGCAGATGGACCGTCTGTTCGCCAATTGGCGGCCGGAGTCGGAGCGCAGAAACGCAGAGCTGTCGGCTCAGCCGATGACGACGGGCGAACGGGCCCTGCACCGCGGTGAACCTATCGAGGTCGGCTGGCTCAGTTCCGGCCGCAGTGACGCGCATCGGATCATGCGGTTCGCGGACAATCCTGGCAAGTCCTACCTGTTCACCCCGCTCGCCGCCCGCGGCGAGGAGTTGCCGCCGGCTTTCGCGCCCCTGGCGATGCGGGATGTCGGCATGCATCGAGTGGACCATAACCTGCTCGGCTATGGCGTGACACCCGTTGCGACGCCGTATTATTCGTCGGATTCGGCGGCGTGGGGAGTGCTCACCGAGCTGCCCGCCGGTGCGCTTCCGCCCAATCTGCGGGCTGGCGGAACGACCGATCCAGCGCCCCTGGCGCGCTTCCTCGATCCTGTGTATCGACAGCAGATGTTCGTGCTGTTCTGTCTCACGCGGGCCTGCGGCGGGTTGTCGATGAACATGGGCGCTGACCAGCGGACGCCCACCTTTCCCTATGTGCCATTCATTCCGGCCGACGACGGCGCAGAGCCGCGATACGCGCAATGGGCCGATTTCGTCCAGATGGGTCTGCGGCAGCCACTGCTGCCCGAGGTGCTGGAACCGTTGCTGGAGATCGATCCTGACGAGTTCGCGGCAACGCTACGTCAGACGGTGCTTCCAGAAGGGCTCGCACCGCCTACGGAGGATGAGATCGCCGACGCCGTGCGTCTTCTGGAAGAAATCCAAGACCATGGGATGGTCACAGGCACCGCATGGCCGGAGGTCGAGCAACTGATCCCGACAGCGGTGACCGACCTTCCCCCCGCGGCGGAGCTGCGGACGATGGCGGCGCACTGGCGGTCGCAGGTGGACTACGACTATCCCCTGGGCGTGCTCAATGCCGCGGAGCTCGAATGCTATTACGGCGTGACCTGGGAATTGGCGCGGGACCTCCAGCGTGCCGCCGACATCGAGGGCGTCGTCATCGGTGTCCGGCCAATGAACCCGTGGGCAACCGGGCAGCTGCGATTCGGGCTCACCCGGCCGAAACCGCAGAGTGTCAAAGACAAGTCGTCCTCGAACGAGGATGTCGCACTCGGTCGTCGGCCGAGTTTGATCGGGCTCGTCCTGGCCGGTGAACCGATGCTGCCGCCGGTGCTCCCCACCGACCCGGCCGCTCGGAACAGATTGTTCACCCGTTACGAACGGCGCATGAGCGAGTGGCGTGCCGCATGCGCGAGGCCGGATCTGACCATCGACGAGAACCAGGTTGTGCGTCTGGTGGGAGAGAGCGAACCCGTCGGACCCGACACCGACCTCTACGAACTGCTGCTGCCCCCGGACATGATCCCCATCGACGATCCGTCCACCTACGAGCGGATACTGACCCGGCTGAGACTGGTGCATGGTCTCCCGGTCGAGCATGGCGCGCTTCGCCAGTGGGATCCGAAGGATGCCAAGGGATCCGAGCTCAAATTGCGACTCATGGAGGACCACGAGCCCGGCGGGGTGCCGATTGTCCGATTCATACCGGGTGAGGAACGCGCGTGGGCGGTATCCGGGGTGATGGCCGACGAAGGTATAGCTGTCGGTGATATGCCGCCGGAGGTCATGGCCATGCCGATCGGTGCGCTCGCGCCGGGAGTGCGTCGGCCGTAGAGCAGTCGAACCGGATACTTCATTTACTGCTTTTCCCCGAAGATGTCCGCTATCACTCGGGCCATTGTGACGCGTTCACTTCTTTCGTCGAGTCGCCGAATTGCTTCGCGGGCGAGCAATTCGTCTTCGGCTTTGTCGAATGCCTCGACCATTTCGAGCGGGACCAACGCTGCTATCGGTTTCCCGTCGCGGAGGATGATGGCTTCTTCGCCGCCGTGGGCCTCGTCTACGTACCGGGCGAGGTACCACGCGGGTTGCGACCGCAAAGCCCACGGCGGCCGCCGTGGCGGCGATCATGCCGTCTGCGATGCGCCGTCGTCCAGCGGGCATGGTCGCGATGCTGTAGCGGATCTCGCCGACGGTGACCGCCGACAGGTACAGGGTTTCGACGGTCTGGTCATCGAGCCAGGCCAATGACCCGCGCATTCGGAGCCTTGGTGGTGGATTCTCCTGGCCCTGGCCGCAGACTTCGGTTCGGCAGTCCACGGTGCCGACCCGGATCGACGTGCGGGCTCAATCCTCGTAATGTGACCCCACCTGCACCACAACGATTTCGGTGTCGGTGACCAGATAGATCAACCGATGCTCGTGGCTGATGCGGCGTGACCAGTGTCCGGCCAGTTGGTGCTTCAGCGGCTCGGGCTTGCCGATGCCCGTGAACGGATCATGAAGTGCTGCGTCGATCATCTTGTTCGCGCCTTTGAGCACGTCGCGATTCGTGGTGAGCCATGCCTTGTAGGACTTCCAGCCTTGCGCGGTGAAGGTGAGTTTGCGGTCCGTCATCAGTCGGCGTCCGGATCGATCAACTCATGGGCTTCGGTTCGTCCGGATCGGGCGTCCTCGGCGGATTGGAGCAAGGTGACACCGCCATGGGTGCGCAGCACGTAGAGAGTTTCCATCAACGAATTCCAGTCGCTCTCCGCTACCAGGACCGCGTTCTCACCGGTCTTGGACACGACTGTCACGGTGTCGTGGTCATCATTGACCTGCTGCACCAAGCCGAACAGGTTCTGGCGCACGTTCGATATAGGTAGGGCTTTGGCCATGAGCGTATCCTATCAAGTCGTACAAGTTATGGTACGACAATACTTCGAGGAGCTGCTCGTTTGCCCGGCATCAACACCTCCGTGACCGCCTCGTCGCGGCTGAGCATCGTCTTTCGGTTCAGCAGCACGACAACCACGGCGTCGGCGAACACGTAGTTCTCCCAAGCTGGCTTTCGGGCCAGGCGGGCCTATTGAGCTGGAAGTGGAACAGTGCCGGGATCAGGATGCTCCCAAGCCTTCATCGGCCGAGGATGCGACGAAGCGCTCCACGGTCGTAGTGCAGATAGATCTCGGCGAGAGTATCGACCGGTGCTCGGTAGCCGGGACCGCCGGACGCCGATACCAGGTAGCAGTCGATGCCTGCCTTCCGGGCGTACTGCCATTGCAACGGCCGGACCTGCCGGAAGACCTCACCGCAGTACCAGGCCGCGCCGTCGAGGAAGTCCGCATGGGCCTTGTCCTCGAGCAACTGCTCCGGCAACGGGGTCACCTCGAGAATGAGATCCTCCAGCGTGTCGAGTGATTCGGGCGAGAAGTCCCAGGTGTGACCCACGCCGTATCGGGCGATCCAATCGGGAAAGCCGCGTTCGCGATCGGACAGCCAGGAGGCAAGGTAGTCGGCATCGGACTGCTTGCGCCGGGACTTCTTGCGTTGTCGTCGGTCCATGGCCTTCTTCGCCCGGTCCGCTCGGGTGCCGTTCACCCAGCTGCCGTATTTGCTGTTCAGTCGGTCGCGGTCGTTCTGACCGAGCATCAGATCGAAGAAGACGGCGGGCTTCACGCGGGGACTGAGATAGACGATGCTCTGCAGGCTGTCATAAGAGTCGAGCATGGCGATCTCGAGACACTGGAGCGGGTCGTCCGGTTGAGGTTTCCTGAGGTATTGGATGTAGCGCCAGTGTGACGGTCTGGCGCGGCGCAGGACTTCACCGAAATACCAGAAGGCACCCGCGAGGAATGTGGCATTGTCCGGGCTGAACAGTTCCCCGCGTGTCGGGGTGACGTCGAAGATGACCGACGTCAGTGCCTCCAGCGATTCTCGGGAGAAGTCCCAGGTGCGGTCCGCGCCGTAACGCGCGACCCAGTCCGGGAACTCGTGCTCGCGCTCGGCACACCAGGTCTGCACGACCGCTGGTGCGGGGACCGGGCGGGGGGCCTGTGACCTCACCGGACGCCAGTCTCGGCTTCTCGTCCGCAGCTCGCCTGCGCGACGCTCCCACGCCGAATACACCCGGGTGAATGTCACCCCGTCCCGCATCCGGCGAGCCAGCAACACCAGGTCGATCGTCGCCACGCTGACCAGACCCGGACCGCCAACCATCTCAACCGTTGTGCCCGACCACTTGCCACCACCGACAAGGAGCAGGGTCTCGCCGAGATAGCCGGCGACCGCTGCATCCAGCTCTGGATCTGGACCGGCGTCGAGCAGCAACTCCTCGAACCGGCGTAGCGAATCAGCGGAGTGGTCCAGTGGGATGCCCACCTCGCGGAGCGACTCGAGGCGTGACGCGAAGAAGTGTCCCCACATTTGCGACGGCGTGAGCCAGTCCGTTCCGGTCCACACACATTCGGTGAGGGGAGGGATCGCCTCCGGCACTTTTCGAGGAGCCCAGGACTCGATCCGGCGCAGCAGGTTCAGGGGGTGACCGTCTTGCACAACGTCATGCAGCGCGACGGCCGGTGACCAGCTGAGGCTGCGGCCAGATTCCTTGGTCACGTCGAAGTCCTCGCGCGCCTCGCGACCGTGCCGAATGCCCCAGTGCGACGGTGCCGCGCGACGCAGGATCTCCCCCAGGTACCACGAGGCACCGTCGGCGAACGCCGCATTCGCCGGATCCTGGAACTGCTCCGGTGTGGGAGTGATCCGATACATCTGCTGCACAAGGGCATCGACGCTGTCGAGCGAGAAGTCCCACGTGTGGCCTGCGCCGAAGCGCGCGACCCAGTTCCCGAACTCGCGGTCGCATTCGACCAGCCAGGCCTCGAGGTATTTGCCTTCGAACCACTCCAGTCCTTCCGGCGCAACTCGGTCCCGGCCGGGAGTGGGTTCCCGGATCGGCTGCAATCCGGGATGTGCTGCCGCGTGGGCCTGTGCGGCTTCCGCCCAGACCGTGTATATCTCCTCGAAACTGTCGCCGCCGGACTTCTCGACGAGATCGACCGGCGCCACCGGCGGCAGACCGAGCGCGTCGTCGGCAAACACCAGCGGCTGCCCGAATGTGGGGCTGCCCGGTGTGTCGTCCCAGTCCCAGCGGCCGTTCGCGACCCCGATAAGGGTTTCGCCGAGATAGGCGGCCACGGCGCCGGTGAACGACGACCCCATCTCGTCGAGGCCCGAGGCCTGAATAGCCCCCTCCAGCGGAAACAACGACTCCATCGAATAATCCAGCACGATGTCGTCGGGCAGCAGGTCCTCCAACAGACCGGCGACCACGCTGATATGGTCGAACCATTCATCGAGGTGCGACGGCTCGTCGGCCATAGTCGGGTCGGCAGCCATCCTGGACTCCTCCATGCTCAGTTCCCACGATGCCACGGACGGATGCCGCCCTAAAGAACATTGCGGGGTACTTAAAACTCAAGGCGCGGGAGCGCACGGTAGGCGATTGCAGTATCAGCCGTGGCCGTACCGGTGGCAGCTGGCCTCGGTTCCTTCAAAGAACGCCCATTTCAGCTTACTGAAGGTTTCGGGCCCGAAGACGCCGTCAGCGCCGGCACCCGCCTCCCTCTGGGCATGGATCAAAGCGGATTTTGTGTTGGGACCGAAATCGCCGTCACGAGAAATATTCTGGCCATAGCACTTCCACAACGTGATCTGGCGGGCTTTGACGGCATCATTCGAGTTGCCCTGGCGCAGCGAGCAGTTGCTGGGTCCCGGAAACGTCCCGACCCGGTTTCTGCTGTCCTCGGACCGGTAGGAATAGTCGCAAGTCCCGGCCGCGTTCGCGGGTGCGGCAGTCACGACGCTCAGCCCGGTGCCGATCAGCAGAACGGCGGCGATGGAACCGACCGCCTTGGTGCCCATGTTTCCATTGTTTCCCAATCTCATTGCGCATTCGGATAATTGATGTAGTTGATAGCTCGAGCAGTATTGTGTTACGTCCTGGCTACCGTTTCAACGTAGAGCAGCGTTATCGCCGAATCGCGTTCGCCGACCACTTTTTACATCCGTTTGAGATTCCAGCGCCGTCGGCGCGCCGCCATCCGCCGACCCGTCGCGGGGGAGGGCGATCGGGATCATTTCCCAGGGAACGGAATTGACTGCGGTGAAGTACTGAATCGCCGCGATGCCACCGAGGTAGCCGACGAGCTATCGCACTACCGCCGCCGCGGCGACCAGCTTTTCGCCGGGGTCCAGGATCTTGTGGCCAGCGGCGGACAGTCGCCCATTTTTCGCGACAGTGCAATGGGCATCGTGGAAGGCGGCGGTCAGATGGCCGAGGGTAGGTGGCTCGGTTGTGCACAGCTCGCATTTCTTTATATCGTTGTCCGCCCTATTCACTATCGAGGACATGGGCCCAACCGTCGTGACGTTGGTTTCTTATCACAGTATCGGCATCGCCGATCCGAATAAAACTCATCGGGCACGGAACGGCCGACTTTTTACAATCCATTGATGTAGCGGATTATCTGGGCCACGCTGGCCACATTGATTCCATCAATGGTGGGTGCTTGAATTCTCGCTATGGATAGTGATCAGCTGGCGGCGACCGTGGACCACTCCATGCGAATAGATGCCGGTGACCTGACATGCGACGAGCCCGGGCATACTGGCGGGCACGCATGCCTGCCGGTCTCCAGCGGCGTGGACATGGACGGTCTGGTGAAGACGCTCACCAAGAGGTACGGGAGCCCGTTTGCCCCAACCGTCGAGTTACCGCCCTTCAGGGAGCAGGTCGGCTGGACGCACGTTTGGGTGTGGGGCAAGCGGGCGGTGGTGCTCGGGCGGGGCCCAGACGATGGACTGGTCATGGCGGTCACGGAGCGGAACATGCCGCGCCCGGACGAGCTGCCCACGGAGATGTCCTGGGTGGAACGGCTGGTCGCGATCACCGGAGGGGCAGCGCCGCCCGTGATCTCGCCCGACTGGCTGGCGGTCGAGTCTCGCGTGGGTACTTCTCTGCCGAGCGACTACAAGCAAATCGTCGACACGTTCGGCTGCGATGGCCTGTTCGACGTGTTCTTTGAGGTCTTCGCTCCGGAGGAACTGAACTGGCATGCCCGGTACTACGCCGGTAGTGCCCTGGCGCCGGGAGACGAACATCCACCCTTTCCGGCCCCGGGCGGGGTGATCCCCTGGTCGAGCAACGAACACCAAGAGACGTTCTTCTGGATCACCGAGGGACCCGATCCCGACCGGTGGCCCATCTACGCCGTCGACAGCCTCGGCAAGGGCAGCTGTTTCGGGTGCACGGCCTCGGAGTTCCTGTTCCGCCAGATGACCGACCCGCACCATCCCTTCTTCACTGCATCAGACAACATCCGCGGACACTGGTTCATGAAGTTCGTCCGACCAGAGCCCCGACAAGCGGTATGAGCTGAAGGTGCCAGGTGGAGTCTGGGTACGATCGCCGGCATGAGCTGGTCGATCTACGCGATACCCGCTGTCGCCGCCGCCGCTCACGATCTTCTGAACGACTTTGCGCGCGGCGACGAACCAATCCCGCACGTCGGTGATGGAGCGGACATCACCGAAGACCGGCATGCGCGCTCCGGCCCCGGACGCTCGGGACCGCTTTCACCTGGCAGGAGTGAAGGAATGCTGTTCGGGGTGCTGCAGGTAATCCAAGTACTTGCTGGGCTCCTGGCCGCGCAGCAGGCGCAGTAGGAAACTCGTCGCCGTGCCCGGGTGGAATTCCCAGTCTTCGCCGCGGGCGGATTCGAACGCGATCTGCCACGAGGCGGGGTCGGTATCGGGCCTGGCGACCCAGTGGAGGTAGAAGCCCAGGCCGGAGTAGGCCCACAGGACGGGGCGAACGCCGGGTTCGTCGAATATCGTGGGTTTGTTTCGGAGTTCCGGAGGATCGTGGGTTTCCTCTTCCCAGATGGTCTCCAGTCCGCGCATGCGCTCCTGGTGGATCAGCACCTGATCGTAGTTCTCATCAGTCGCGTACGGCTGCAAAAGGATCGTGTCATTGCCGATCAGGCCCGGACCCAACGCATTGACCAACGCCCGGAAATCGCCGGGGATGCTCACTCCCAGGGCCTGGCTGGCAGCTTCCCAGTCGGTCGGCGCACCGCGGTATGGCTGGATTCCCAGGATATCGCGGATATCGTCGAGGTCGCTCATTCATCTCCTTCTCCTACGAGCACGGTATAACCGATGTGTCGTATCGGCGGGTGCGTGATCACGTGTCGGTGCGGGGCGGGGCGATCCGCACCGAGGCGGCTTGCACGCAGCGCTCCTCCGGATCATCAATGGTCAGTTGCGATCACCGGGTGCGTAGTCCGCATGTCGGTCAGGAAGCAGACGGTCGCACCGTCGGTGGCGCGACCGATCCAGGTCGGATAGCGGCCATCGGGATAGTAGCAGTTGTAGGCGATCATATTGAAATTCGTGCCGGGTAGGCGGATACCGTCCCGATCGTCCAGACCGCGTTCTAGGGCGTCGCTCCACTGAGAGTGTGGATGCTCGTGTAGCTCACCGCGTTTCGCCATCCTTGCCCACTTCCGGAGAGCGTATGACTGCTCCCTGCCCCGGTCGGGGTTGATCTGATGGTCTGCTGTTCGTAAGGGTTCCGCATCGACAAAGCACCCCTGACTTCCGCTGAATCCGTAGAAATCACCGTCGCTCAGCGTCCGGGGATCTTCGCCGGCGCGCAGTGCCATCTCCCAGGACACCACCGGGGCCTCGGACACCCGTAGCAGAAATCCTGCCCGCGGCCACCAGTCGCTTTCGCTATCCGGATCGGTCAGGAGGACATCGTGGACCTCGTACCGGCCGGGTTCGATTGTGTCGGTGAATGGTTCGCTGTAATCCAACCATCTGAGTTCGCACGTAATCACCTGCCCAGTAGGCATGTCGACCATGCCCCGCAACCGGTGGGCCACGACCCTGGGCTGGGCCCCCTCCATCAGAACGGTCGCGCCCTCCAGCATCAAATCGTCGAGATAGAGATTTCGGTACGGCGTCGGCGGGCGCCACGGGCTGCCCGCCGACACAGCTTCATACTCTCCGGTGTGCTCGGCAGCAGTGCCCACCGGGCCAGCCTCCTCGTCGGGCAACGCCCACCTCCAGTCCCCGAACGCGGGAACCTCCCGCCAGATATCGGTGTCATCCTCCTGGCCGGCAGTCCGGCTACTCCCTCCTAGACGTCCACGCGGCCTCTTCGACGTCGACATCCAACCATTCGCCTTTCGGGACACCTCCTGCTCCCAGACATCATCATCCCCATCCCGCTGACCCTCCGCGTAACGCCAGACCCGTTCGCGGACAGGGAAAAGCTGCTCAGCGCGAAGCCGGCGGTAATCGACATGGGAATCCCGCCGCAGTGCCTCATCGAGCGTCCATACCCCCAGATAATGGGCGGACCAGGCGATATCGATCACGACACGAGGCACACCACCACGCAACAGTGTTACCGAATACTGTTCGCCGGCTTTATTTCTCGCGCATGCGGTATCGGAATCCAACAGACCGACGAACCTTTGCAGATCTCGATTCCATCCCTGGCAGTACACGTAGTTCCAGGCTACATCGGCACTCAGTTCCGCCATCGCCACATCGTGCCCGCCACCACAGTAGTCTCGCCTGATCGACTCCCAGCCCTGAGAAGCGCTCTCTCCAGCAGGACCGGCTTTGCCGCGCTCTACAACTCGAAGGGGCCCCGCTGATGCCGAGCCAGCCGCTGCGCCTGATCTGGGGGACTCGATCCGGATACCGACGACATCCCTATGTCTGCTCGGCTTCGATCTTCGAAACACGAAGGCCGACTTTGCCCTCGGTGGCGTGAAGTGGAGCCCTACGACGGTGGGTGAGTGCGGGCATGCGGGGAGATGGGGCCACGGTGACACCGCGCATGTAGGGCCGCACCCGGAATCCGGCTACCGGCTCAAGGCGCCAGTGCAGCCATAGCTGGGCCAACATGACGGCGATCTGATAGTGCGCGAATGCCGCGCCTACGCAGCGCCGTGGGCCCCACCGAACGGCAGGAAGGCGAAAGGAGAGGTGCGGCCGGTGAGGAAGCGCTCGGGAACGAAGTCATCGGGGTATTCCCAGTTTCGCTCGCTCCGGTGTGCCAGATAGATGCTTGCCGCGACCAGGGTGCCGGCCGGTAGGTCGTATCCAGCGATCTGCGCGGGCCGGATCAAGCGCCGGGGCACCGCCACCGCGATGGGGATGATCCGCAGGATCTCGTTCACGACCGCCTGCAGGTACTCGAGATCACGGACACGTTCGGGTGCGACCATGCCGTCGGGAAACGCGGCTTCCAGTTCTCGGTGTAGCCGTTGACCTACCGCCGGTGTCTCCATCAGGTGATGCAATCCCCAGGCCAGTGTGGTTGCCGTGGTCTCGTGCCCGGCGACCAGCAATGTCAGGATTTCGTCGTGGAGTGCCTGATCGCTCAGCCCGGCTCCGGTCTCGTCACGGGCTGACATCAGCATGGCCAGTATGTCCTCGCCGGGCGTCTCGGAGTTGCCCCGACGTACCGCGATCTCCTCGTACACCGCCCGTCCTATCTCGGTGCGATGCCTGGCGAGCCGACGCTGCGGGAGAACACGATTCGCGACGCAGTCAGCGGTCCGGAGTCATCGGCGGCGCTACGGCGGTCGAAGTAGCGGCGGATTCGTTGTGGTGCAAGGACACTGGATGCGAGGAAGCGCGCAGGGGTCCACGCTGCCTCGACGAAATGCTTGAGCCCCGCCGCGACCTCGTCGTACACCTGTTCCGGCGAGACGGCGCGCTCCTGCGCCAGATAGGCGAAGTAGAATTTGACGCTGTCGGCCCAGATGTATCCCGGTGCCACCGAATTCACCCGGATGCCGCGCGGCAGGCCCGGTTCCCCAAAATGCTCGATCCGAAGAACTACCAGCGGAAGCCGCAGCCGTTCGTCCGTATGAGGTACGAGAACCCCAGAACCGGCCTGCGGGCGAGCAAGTCGGGTAGCCGCATGCTCGCAGACGCGGCGCGACTGGAACGCGAGATCAGGGTCGTCGACCAGATCGGCAGCGGTTGGGTCGAGGCTGAGATCTTCCGGGGGCAGGTCCGCCGAATCGAATGGGCCGAGGGCGCGGCCCAACTGGTCGATCCCGCATCCGATCAGCGGACAAGGTTCCGCGTCGAGGTCACGGTCGACTTCGTGCGGCGTTTCCTCAACGAGGGATAGGACTCACCATGGAGGCGGCGAGCTCTCGCGCAAGCGGCGGTACTGCCGCGCATCTGCGCCAGGTCCGGTGCGGCGGCCAGGAGTGGCTGCAGTTCGGACATATTGCGTACCAGCATCATTCGAATGCGGTGGTGGTCGATCCGCCACGTCGCCTGCCAACCGTCGACCTCCGTGCGACGCTCGTCCATCCCAGGCATTACCCGCGCCGAGGTTCGTGCCGACACCGGGGCCCGGGAATGCCAGCTCCGACAGCCGGTTCAACACCTCGCGCAGGGTTTTCAGTGTCGGCCCGCCGTCGGTGGGTGGCGGTGTCCAACGGCGGGAATCCGATCCCCCGCGCGCAAGGTCAATGGACTGTAAGAAATACTCGGCCGGCTTGTCTCGGTACAGGCCAGGGACCATAATCTGGCGACCGATGCATTCCCGAGCCGGGGCCGGGTCCGCCCAGCTCGTGGCGCCGTCAGGAGGTTTCATGTCTCAGCCCGGAGTGCCGGAACACACCCCGGCGCCGGGGGAGCAACCCGCCGCCACGCAGGAAGGGATGCCGCCCTCGTTGCGGAAGGGAGGCGGGGCACCGGGTTGAGTCCAGCAGGATGGTGTACGGCCGGACGCCAGCAAAGTCTGGGCGTGTCGTAGCCGAGTGAAGGGTGGTCACCGCGTGATCCTTCAACAGACCTACCAAGTCACTGAAGGAAGAAAGTTTCACGCGATGACCTCTGTCCAGCCTATCGACCCGTCCAAGATGCTGTCGGACCAACTCGCCGTCGCGAGCCCGGATCTGCTGCGCGACATGATGTCCACGTTCATCCAGGCACTGATGAGCGCTGAAGCCGACACGATGTGCGGCGCCGGCTACGGCGAACGCTCCGACGATCGGGTCAATTCACGAAACGGGTACCGCCACCGCGACTTCGACACTCGTGTCGGCACGATCGACATCGCGATCCCGAAGCTGCGCTCGGGCTCCTATTTCCCGGACTGGCTGCTCGAGCGCCGCAAACGCGCCGAACGCGCCCTCACCTCGGTGGTGGCGACCTGCTACCTGCTCGGCGTGTCCACCCGACGCATGGAGAAACTCGTCGAATCACTCGGTGTGACAAAGCTTTCCAAGTCCCAGGTGTCGATTATGGCCGCCGAGCTCGACGCCCAGGTCGAAGCGTTCCGTACCCGCCCACTCGACCAAGGCCCGTACACGTTCGTCGCCGCGGACGCGCTGGTGCTCAAGGTCCGCGAGAGCGGCCGCGTGGTCAACGTGCACGCCCTGGTCGCGACCGGTGTCAACGCCGACGGCTACCGGGAGATCCTCGGCATCCAGGTCACCAGCGGCGAGGACGGTGCGGGCTGGCTGGCGTTCTTCCGCGACCTGGTCGCCCGCGGCCTGTCCGGAGTCAGCCTGGTCACTTCCGACGCCCACGCCGGGTTGGTCGCCGCGATCGGCGCGACATTGCCCGGAGCTGCCTGGCAGCGGTGTCGTACGCATTACACGGTGAACCTGATGTCGGTCACCCCGAAATCGTCGTGGCCGTGGGTGCGGACCCTGCTGCACTCGGTATTCGACGAGGCAGACACCGAATCGGTTGCCGCACAATATGATCGCATGCTCGATGCACTGACCGAGAAGCTGCCGAAGGTGGCCGCCCACCTCGACGCCGCCCGCGCTGACCTGCTGTCGTTCACCGCGTTCCCCAAACAGATCTGGCGCCAGATCTGGAGCAATAACCCCCAGGAACGGTTGAACAAGGAAATCCGCAGGCGCACAGACGTCGTCGGCATCTTCCCCGACCGTCAAGCCATCATCCGCCTCGTCGGCGCCGTCTTGGCCGAGCAACATGACGAATGGATCGAGGGCCGCCGCTACCTCGGACTCGACGTCCTCGCCCGCTCCCGCGGCCTCGCCGACCCCACCGAACAGGAGGACCCCACCCCAGCGCTGACCGCCTGACCGAACAGGGTCACGCGGCAATCACCCCGATACACCACCCGTTTGGACTTGACCGGGGCAACCGCCGCATGGGCAACAGACGCCCGCGCCTCCCGAAGGGCAGCCCAGGCTGCCTCCCGACGGTGGTCAGTCGTATCCCCCTCAGGGGCAACCATTCCCGGAAGGTGGTCAGCAGTTCCCGCCGGGACAGCAGATCCCAGTGGGCGGCCAACTGTTCCCGGAGGGCCAGGTCTCGGCGGGTGGACAGCCGTACCCAGTAGACCCGGCACAGTTCCCGGCCCAGGGGCAGCCGTTCCCGCAGGGTAGTCAATCATTCCCCGGAGCTCCGGCGCAGTTCCCGCCGCAGGGCGGCCAGCCGCATCCGCAGTACGGTCAGCCGTGGCCGCCGCAACAGCAGCCACGCAAGGGGCGCGGCGGCCTGATCGCACTCGTGCTGGTGTTCGTGCTGGTGGTGCTGGCCGGCGCTGCCGCGGGTGCCTATTTCCTGTTCTTCCAGGAGGATTCGAACAAGAAGCCCGCGGTAGACGCATCGCTGGATCTCGCCGACGCGCCGATGGGGTGCGGCATATTCACCGAGGCCGAACTGGCTCCGTTCATTCCGGGCACGTTCACCACCGAGCCGACCGACATCATCGGTGGTGACCGGGCTTACGAGAAATCGGCGCAGTGCAGCTTCTCCAACCAGAAAACCCACCGTGCCCAAGGGCAGCCGGCTGTTTGGGTCATCGTGACCACCAAGCTGCTCAGGGCGAATCAGAACCAATCCGGTGTGCAGAAAGCCAAGAGCGAGCTGGGACGCAAGCCGGGTAACGCGGTCGGAGTCCCCGGCACCGATGACGATCGATTCCGTGAAGTCAAGAGCAGCAATAACAACATCAGCCAGGGTGAAATATGGTTCATCTATCACAACGTGCTCATCGGTATCACGTATCACTATGAGCGTTTGGGGCAGAACAAGTTCACCCAACCACTGATGCAGATGTCGACGAAGGCGCTTGAGAAGGTGACCGGCTGATCCTGCACGGTGGCGCCGCCGGCCCTTATCGCCATCGACCGATCAAGAGGAGGCGCACTGTCGTCGGACAGTGCAGTCCAGGATTCGGCCATCGAGAGTGCCGATCAGTAGGCGGCCCGCGTCTGCCACCAATGACATTGCTACTAAGGGTATTTCGCGGATCGTCAGATGTTGACGCCAATGCACTTCGCCTGTGACGGCATCCAGTGCTATCAGTTCGCCGGAGTACAGCGCGACGAATACCGTCACGTCGTCGCCGTCCAGTGCGGTAATGGAATCCTCGGCGGTGAAGACCCACTGCGGTGCCCCATCGGGTAAGCGACGCCGGACCACGAATCGGTTACCTGGCAACGGTGCCCGACTGCTCGAGATGCTGCCCGCGTAAATGAGACCGTCGCGCACCTGGATCGCGGGACCACCACAGAAGCGGCCATCGGGCTGCGCATCCCACGCCAACGGAAACAACGGCGTCACGGTGCCGGATCTCGCGTCTACCGCGACTATTCGGGCGGTAAAGCTCCAGTATTCGTCACTGATGTCGTCGACGAAGTAGAGCGTGGGTGCGTGACGGACCTGGAATGAGTAGTTGAGGGCATCGAGCCGCCCGAGCGTCACCGCGAGCCCGGATTGATTGTCCGGCCCTACCAGTACCACCGCCGTGGAGCCCGCGGCATACTTCAAATTGCGCAGCGCCAGCCAGCCTTCCGCATCCATCGCGGCGACCACTGGGAACTCCAGGTCCAGCGTTTCGAGCCCGTGCCCATCAGCCAGCGACACCCTGGCCACCGATGAGATCGGATCGATCAAACCCGAACTGGTCCAGACCTGATCGGAGGCCACATTGGTCCATGCCGATTGCTGATCAGCACAGACGTGGATCTGCCGGCCAACAGACTGCGTGGGAACTGCCCACTCGCGCTTCCCCGAGGGCAGCCATGACTCCAGCCGCACACCGCCCAATGCTGCCAGTACACGCCCGTCGCGCAGTCGAGCCATGTCCCACACCTGCCGGCGTGAGGTCCGGTCCAAGTTTGTTCGCCGACCCATGTCCTCGCAGTCGACCTCGGGGCCAGACAGCTCGGCGCGACCAATCGAGCGCTCCGGGACAGTGGACCAGTCGTATCGCTCGACACCGACAGTGAACCCGCGGGTCCAGGGCTGCTCGATATCGCGGTCCGTGAACGGGGCGAGGATCATCCGCAGCGTCTGCTCGCCGTCCCACCACAGCCGCCGGACCTCGCGTTCATCTTCGAGGGCACGGGTCAGCTGCCCCGAGTCCACATCGAGCAGCAGTAGCTCACCCCTGTAGTAGTGGCCGCCGTCGTAGTGTCCAACGCCGATCGCGACGAGAGCCAATGTCGGATGGATGTCGATCGAGTGGACCGGATATCCCGTCGGCACCAGATGCCGACAGCGCCCATCCGGCCCGTAAACCCCGACTCGGCAACCAGCCCACGGGACCGCCGCTTGGTTGCCGACGTCCCATCGAAGCGGGCCGACATCGCCGGCCGCCACGGTAATTTCGTCCCGCGTGACCACCGGCCCCAGCATCCCCAGCTCGGCGAATTTTCCGTCACCCAGGATCCTGTCCACTGTCACCATCGCTGAACTGGTCATGTACAGCGAGCCTAGCCTGATGTCCGGTCGCGCACGGAGGACGAACTCGTCGTGAAGTTCATCGCCCGCATCGATCCGCATTCGAAGACGCCCTCTTCGCTGGTAGTCCCGACAGCTGTGAACGTCGCTTCGGCACGTGCACCGATCAGGTAGAAGTCGCTCGACCGGTGCGTGGCTGGGTGGCATCACCGTGCGGCGGATCAGGGATCATGCGGGACTGCGGGCCTGCCGACGGAAGATCGCCGTCCGCTTCGTGAACGATGCGCCGCACTGGACGACTTCCCAGGAAAACCGACGTTCCGCTCACGCCCGATGACGTCGAGCGGCTGGGTGGCATCCTGGTCATCGACCGGTGCGGACGGTCGGCAGCGCTACGTCACCTCCACCTACGATCTGTTCCCGATCTACCACCGGGGCAGCACGCGCGTCACCGACCGCGACGAATTCGAACCCGCCAGAGAGTATTTCGGTACTCGCCTGCAGAGTGGCACGGTCGTGGCGCAGGATCCGGAGTCCACTGCGACGAAAAGCGCGCTGGCGAACGAGCAGATGGAAGACCGAACACTTGTATTGCTGCTCAATCCTTTCGAGCTGCCACGACTGAGCTACATTCCTGGAGCCCGGCCGCGATGACACCCGGTCCGGCACGCTGCCCGACGGCGGTGGGACCGCTGCTGCGAACTCCGGGCCACGAGGCCGAGCAGTCTGGGGCGACCGGGAACGGAGCGGAACGCGGTGGGACCGACGAATCCTGAGCCTCTCGGCCGTGGCAACTGCCCGGCCTACGCTGAGCCGGTAGCTGTGGTTAGCCTGTACCGTTCCTCCCACGCGCGACACGGCCATTTCGTGGATGCGGATGGGGTTGCGGCGTATTGAATCCCCCCGGCTTGTCTGGAGACTTCGTTCCTTGGGAACGACTCAGGCCGCTTCGCGGCCTCCATGGAATAGGAAATCGTGTGCTGATCTGGCCTTCCAGCGGTGTTGCGAACGGCAGACTGGGTGGGTGCGTGTCGCGGTCGACCCCGGTTTTCCTTTGGTGCTGTGAGCCTGTTTGGGAACGTGGTGGTGGAGGTAGGGCGGTTTCTCGTCCTGTTGCGGGAACCGTGGATTGTTGCCTCGAGCACGTGTAGGGAAGTCCTGTACTTTACTCGCCTCCCCGTGACACGCACGCCGACAACGGATTTCAGGCGCAGGCGGGAAGGGTGGTCAGGATGGAAGTGGTGCATTCACGGTGTGCGGGCATCGACATCTCGAAGAAGGACGCGAAAGTCTGTGTCCGGAAGAAGGACGCGAAAGTCTGTGTCCGGAAGAAGGACGCGAAAGTCTGTGTCCGGGTTCAGGGTTCGGGGAGTCGGGCGACGAAGTCGACGGTGGCGACATGGGGCGCGATGAGCAACGAGATCCTGGCGTTGCGTGAGCATCTGATCGCGGAGAAGGTCACGTGCGTGGTGATGGAGTCGACCGGCGACTACTGGAAGCCGTTCTACTACCTGCTCGAAGACGTGTTGAACGTGATGCTGGTCAACCCGCGTGATGCGCGTAATCGTCCGGGCCGCAAGACCGATGTCAGCGATGCCGCGTGGATCGCCGATCTCGGTGCGCACGGATTGCTGCGCGCTTCGCTGGTCCCTCCGCCGCGGATTCGACGGTTGCGTGATCTGACCAGGGCACGCACCGACCTGACTCGCGATCGCACTCGCCAGGTCAACCGGCTGGAAAAGATCCTCGAGGATGCCGGGATCAAGCTGTCGTCGGTCGCCACCGACATCATGGGGGTCTCGGGCCGGGCGATGCTCGAAGCGTTGATCGAGGGCAAGGCGGACCCGGTGGCTATGGCCGATCTAGCCAAACGCCGAATGCGGGCGAAGATTCCGGTGTTGATCGAGGCGCTGACCGGGCGGTTCACGCCCCATCACGGTCACCTCGTCCGGATGTATCTGGACCTCATCGACTACTACACCGCTGCGCTTGACGATCTGGACGCCAGAATCACCGCAGCGCTGCCATCGTCTTTGAGGACCGCTCGGGATCTGTTGTGCAGTATCCCGGGCTGGTCGACAACGGTGGCCGAGATCTTCCTCGCCGAGACCGGCGGCGACATGGACGTATTCCCCACCTCTGGGCATCTTGCCTCCTGGGCTGGGGCCTGCCCCGGTGCCAACGAATCCGCGGGCCGGGTCAAATCCACAAAGACCCGCGATGGCAACCGCAATCTCAAAGGCGCTCTCGGCGTCGCCGCCCTCGCCGCTGCCCGCACCAAGGACACCTACTTCGCCGCCAAGTATCGGCGCATCTGCGCAAGACGCGGACCGATGAAAGCCCTCGTCGCCGTCGAACGAGCGATGCTCGTGTCGGCGCACAGCATGCTCACCACCGGCGCCTTCTATCGAGACCTTGGTGCGAACTACTTCACCATCCGCCGGCCCGGCGCGGCCAAGGCCAACGCGATCCGTCAGTTGGAAGCCCTCGGATACGCCGTCACCCTCGAATTGTCGATTCCATAACCCCCGCACCGGATATCAATCGCCGTCTGCCGGAGCTGCGTGAACGGGCCGTGCGCATGGTCGCCGAAGTCCGGTCGCAGCACCCCTCGGAGTGGGCGGCGATCGCCTCGGTCGCGAGCGAGCTCGGTATCGGGTCGGCCGAGACCCTGCGGAACTGGATCCGCAAGGACCAGGTCGACGCGGGACAGCGACCGGGTGTGACCACCGATATGGCAGCAGAGATGCGCCGATTGCGGGCCGAGAATCGAGAACTGAAGCGCGCCAACGAAATTCTGCAATCCGCATCGACTTTCTTCGCGGCGCAGCTCGACCGCCGAAACAAGTGATCGTCGACTACATCGACACCCACAAACAGGAGTTCGGCGTCGAGCCGATCTGCAGAGTGCTCACCGAGCACGGCTGCCCGATCGCGCCGTCCAGCTACTACGACACCCGCGACCGCCCGGAATCGAAACGCGCGATCCGCGACGAGCGCCTCGCCGCCGAGATCACCCGTGTCCACGCCGAGAACTACTCGGTGTACGGGGCCCGCAAAGTGTGGCTGCAATTACGACGAGAGGACATCGGGGTGGCACGCTGCACCGTCGAACGACTGATGAAGAAGCTGGGCCTACAAGGCGCCCGTCGAGGAAAGGTCAAACGCACTACTACCGCCGACCCGCAAGGTCGGCGTGCCGAGGATCTGGTGCAACGAAAATTCAACCCGACGGCCCCGAATATGTTGTGGGTAGCCGATTTCACATACGTCTCGACATGGGCGGGATGGGTGTATGTATAAGTTACGTGGAATCTCACCGGTAGCCACCCGATCCCCTGCGGCCGTGACCACGAATTAGGGAGGTGGATCGAGCAACTGGATGAGGGTGGTCGACCGGTGGCCGGTGTTGCGGCGGCACGAACGCGCGGCCGAGTGGCTACAAGTGTGGGCTGATCTGGGCCGTGCGCCGCGCACCATCGATGCGTATGCGCGGGGCCTGGCGGAGTTTCTGCAGGTGTGCGAGCGGGATGGGATCGATCCGGTGACCGCGACGCGGGCTGACGTGGCGGTGTTCGTGCGGGAGTTGACAGCGCGTCCGAGCCGGCGCGGCGCGAATGTGGTAGCGCTGGATTCGGGGGCGGGTTTGGCCAACGCGACGCTGCAGCAGCGTCTGGTTCCGGTGCGGCTGTTTTTCGATTTCCTTGTCGAGGAAGGGGTTCGGGAGTCGAATCCCGTTGGGCGGGGCAGGTATACGCCTTCCGGGCGGTTCGGCGGTCGTGGGCGTGCGCTGGTGCCGCGGATGGTGAAGCTGCCGTGGATTCCCAGCGAGGCGGAATGGCTGCGTCTGCTGGAGACCTTCGCCGAGGAGCCGATCCGGAACCGGGTGATGCTCGCGCTGGCTTACGACGCCGCGCTGCGCCGGGAAGAGCTGTGTTCGCTGCGCAGCGATGATCTCGATCCCGCGCACCGCATGTTGCGGGTGCGGGCGGAGAAGACCAAGACCCGCCGGGAGCGTGTGGTTCCCTATTCGGCGTCCACCGGGGTGCTGTTGGCGCAGTATCTGCAGCATCGGGCGACGATGAGCCGAGCTCGGGGTGGGTTATTTCTGTCCGAATCGCGCCGCAATCACTCTGAGCCGCTGACGTTGTGGACATGGTCGAAAGTGGTGCGGCGCATCGCATTAGCTGCCGGAGTGCCGAACTTCTCGACCCATACCACCCGGCACCTGTGCCTGACCGACCTGGCGAGAATGGGCTGGGAGCTGCATACGATCGCCACATTCGCCGGGCATCGCAGCACCGACTCGACTCTGGCCTACATCCACCTGTCAGGCCGGGACCTGTCGGAGAAACTGAATTCCTCCATGGCACAGATCCACGCCTGGCGCCTCGAAATGCTCACCGGCGCTGGGCGCACCGGAGGCGGACAGGACATGCCGGTATGAACGCAGCCCCTCATCGGGCGCGGGTCGGCACCGACGCCGATCGGTGGCCGTCCGGCTCGAAGCGGTGGGATCGCCGGATCTCGTTGAGCGACACCGAGATCGCTGCGCTGGCCGCGCTCGGGCCGCAGCAGCTGCGGCGCAACAAGGCCGTGGGCATTCCGCGGCGGACCGCGGTGCACTGGCGGGCACTGACGCGGCTGGTTGAGTCGCTGGACGCGACCGTGGCCGAGTTGCATCATGACGGCGACGTCCGGTTCCGTCGTGCCGGCAGGCAGGCGGTAGCGATCGTGCTGGCGCGCTGCGCCGAAACCGGCCGAAGTTGGTGGGGCTGGACTCCGTGGGAGTGGGCTGCGCTCTGCGGCGGCAGCGCACGCGAGTTCGCCACCGCGCAGCCGTTGCCGACCGAGTCGACAGTGCGGCCCTTCCTGGTGGCCTTGGCTTATCTGCTCGGCGGGTTCACCGGCTTCCATCGTCTGGGCATGTTCAACCGACTTCACTTGGCCTGTTTGATATTCGGCAAGCCCGCAGTCGCCGAGGCGATGGGTGACGCCGAGCAGGTGCTCGATCGGTGGGGATATCGCATCAGCGGCGGCGCCCGAACCCGGATGCACGGCGTGTTCAGCCAGGCCTTGCTGCTCAACCACAGTCCTGGGCTCGCCGACCTGTCCACGTCGGCGTTCGACGCGCTGCGAGCCCATCCGGCGACCGACGGCCACCAGGGTTCGATGCTCTATGCGCTGCAACGGGCCGTCGCCGAGTTGGGGCACTGCGACCCGCCAGTTCGCACCGGCTACAACCACTCTCCTGGCATCGTTGGCACCGTCCCGGGATGGGCCGACTGGATCGAGCGCTGGCACGCCACCTCGACGCTGACACCCCACGTCCGCAGAATCATCCGCTCCATCATGGCCAAGGCCGGTCGCTGGCTGGCCGTCGAGCACCCCGAGATCACCGAACCCGGGCAGTGGACACGAGCGATCTGCGCGCAGTGGGTCGCCGCGGTCGACCGGATGACCGTCGGCGATTGGGTCCAACGCCGTGACATGCTCGGCAGTCGCACCGGTGAACCTGTCTCCCCTCGCACCAAGGCCCACAATCTGATGGCCACCCGCACCTTTTTCCGCGACTGCCAGGAATGGGAGTGGATCCCACGCCGGTTCGACCCGAACCGGGCGCTGACGCTCCTGCGCAGCGTCGCCGCGCTGATCGGCACCAATCCCCGCGTCATCGCCGACGACGTGTGGGCCAAACTGCTGTGGGCCGGGCTCAACCTGGAACCTGCCGACCTGCCCGGCAACTCCGCCGACACCTTCTACCCGATGGAGCTGATCCGCGCGGTCACCGTGACCTGGCTGTTCTCCGGGCTGCGCAGCGATGAGATCACTCGGCTGCGCGTCGGCTGCATCCGCTGGCAGCACGACGGCGCTCCCATCCCCGGCGACTCCCGCGACATCCTCGCCGAAGATGCGATCTGCTTGCTCGACGTTCCCGTCCACAAGACCGGCACCGCGTTCACCAAACCCGTCGACCCGCTCGTCGGCCAAGCCATCCAGGCTTGGCAGACACTGCGGCCCGACCAGCCGAAACGGTTGGACCGCAAGACCAGCGAGCGCGTCGACATGTTGTTCGCGGTCCGCGCGCAGCCCGTCGCCAAGGCCTATATCAACCACACCATCATCCCCGCGCTCTGCGGCAAGGCCGGCGTCCCCACCACCGATGTCCGCGGCACTATCACCAGCCACCGCGCCCGATCCACCATCGCGAGCCAGCTCTACAACGCCAAGGAACCGATGACCTTGTTCGAGCTGCAGGCATGGCTCGGGCACCGCACCCCGAACACCACCCAGCACTACGCCAAGATCACCCCGAACACCTTGTCCAAGGCCTACTCCGAGGCCGGATACTTCGCCCGCAACGTCCGCACCATCGAAGTCCTCGTCGACCGCGACGCCGTCACCAGCGGAGCCGCCGCGAACGGGCAACCATGGCAGTACTACGACCTCGGTCACGGATGGTGCACCTACAGCTTCTTCGAGCAATGTCCACACCGAATGGCTTGCGCCCGTTGCGATTTCTACACACCGAAGGCATCCAGCAAGGCCCAGATTCTGGAAGCCAAGGACAACCTGCAACGGATGCTTTCATCCATTCCGCTCACCGACGACGAACGCGCCGCGGTCGACGACGGACAATCCGCCCTCGACCGGCTCCTCGAGCGACTGGCCGACGTCACCACGCCGACAGGCCAAACGCCACGCGAAATAGGAATCCCACCCACGGCAACGCTCCTCCCGATCACACCCCTCTAACCAGGACAATTGGGCACATACAGGACAAATCAGATTCCACAGAATCGCGTTCGTGATCGACGCCTACACGCGCCGGATCGTGGGCTGGCGCACCTCGACCACAATGACCACATCCCTGGTCCTGGACGCGATCGAACACGCCATCTGGACCCGCGCCCGTGACGGGATCACCGACCTGTCCGGATTGATACACCACCACGACCGCGGCGCCCAATACACATCGATCGCCTTCACCGACCGACTGATCGAAGCCAGTATCGACCCCTCGATCGGCTCGACCGGCGACAGCTACGACAACGCGCTTGCCGAGTCGATCAACGGGCTCTACAAAACCGAACTGATCAAACCCCGAAAACCTTGGCGCACAGTAGAACACGTCGAGATCGCCACCCTGGAGTGGGTCGACTGGTACAACCACCGCCGACTCTACGAGTACTGCGGCGACATACCACCAGCCGAACTCGAAGCCCTCTACTACAGTCAACAAGAGACCTCAGCAAACCGCTGAACTCTCAAACCAGAAAGTCTCCGGACTCACCGGGGGGATTCATATTTTCTGACTCGGGACGATTGGGAAGTACCGTGAATCCACCCTCTCAAATCTTCGTAAAATCGGCTGTTCCGTGCCGCTCGGCACTTGACGGTTGAAGAATAAAATCACAATCTATTTACGGTCACTTTCGTGATCAGTAGCAGGTGATTCTGGTCGGTACAAGCATAAGGAGTGGAACATGGCATCCGGTCCCGAGAACCACGGCCCCAAGGACCAAGAAGGTCTGCCGCTGGAAGAGTTTCAAATTTCGGCAGACGAGGCGGCAAGCCTTGACCGCGCTTTCGGTTTCGTGACAGCCGATCGCTGACGTTCATCGCATGGTGCTCGGGCGGTGTAAACCGCCCGAGCACCATCCGGTGGCCGATTCTAGTCGGGATCGACGGAGGGAGTGGGCCGTTGCGGGTATTGAACACTCGCCATATGGCGCCGGAAAGCGCAGTCGGTGTACTGCGCGAGGAGTTGGATCGCGAAGCTCTTTCGGTACAGCTGATCACCCGGTCCGAAACGCGGACAAGTGTCGTTCGATGCCTGCTCCGCACCCGGGACAGCAGCGTGGTGGCCGATGCTTCGGGGCGCGGAGCCGGACCGCAGGCCCACGCCAGTGCACTATTCGAGGCCTGGGAGAACTTCTGCCACAAGTCCGGATTCGACGCGTTACGGGGTAATGCCGATAGGATGCGGTTGATTCCGGCGAAGCGAATAGCGGATCAGCCCGCACTGCATGGAGATGCCCTCATTCCTCGGCTTGCCGCCGAATTCCCGGATGCGCGGATCGCTTGTTTGCGGTTCGATCCGATTCATACGGGCAGCGATGCACTGTGGTATCCGGCATTCGCGCGATTCCCCTGGTTTTTGCAGTATCCCGTACCCGGCGAAGACGTCGGTTATCACTCGTATTTGCGCTATGCGACGAATTTCGGTACGGCTGCGGGTGTGTCGGAGCCGGAGGCGCTGCTGCACGCGCTGCTGGAGGTCATCGAAGGCGACGCCTTTTCCCTGTCCCTCCTGGACTGGTGTACCTCCGCGGATTCGGTTGCCCGGACCGTCGACCCGGTCGACCTTCCGCACGACCTTCGGCAGATGTGCGAACAGATCGAGCACGCCATGGGATCCTCCCCACTGATCTGTGAGATCACGACAGATATCGGGGTGCCGTCCTACTGCGCACTGCCGTCGCGTTCCACCTATGTGGTGTCCGGCGGTGCGGGCGCATCCACGACACCCGGTTACGCGGTCGAACGTGCCCTTGGCGAACTTCTCCAGACTCATGTGACTCATTCCGAGCAGCCCGAACGCCTGGCTCAGCTGCACCGCAAACTTGCCCGTCTCGAATCCTGGCCTGTGCTCGAGCGCTGCATGACGCTCGATGGCACCCATCTTTCGGGGAAGAGCCAACCGGTACCGCATCGGCCGTCGGGATGGTGGGATCCGCCACCAGTGTCGGTGGAGTCCCAGCTCGAGACCGTGGCTCACGCTCTGGGAAAGGCTGGCCTGTCAGGCTATTACCTGCGGTGGAACTCCGTGGAATCGGCAGTCCCGGTCGTCACCGTACTCGTTCCGGGCTTGGAGACCTTCTTTCTCAGCCGTACCGGTGTTCCGGTGTTGCCGACCGGCAGGGGAATCCACACATTGCCCGCACTCGCTGGCGACGGCCGGTAGCTCGCTGCCGATTCTTCGCGCCGAACGGCGCGGATCCGGCGCAGGACGGCTGATGGGTGTGGAAAGGTCGGTGGCATATGTGGTCGCACGGGTCCGGGAGGCGCCTCGGAGCACTATGGCGTCAGCGCGACTTCCGGCTGTTCTGGTTCGGCGAATCGGTCAACCAGATCGGAAACTCACTGGCTGTTGTGGTCATGTCACTGCTGGCGGTGACGGTGTTGGACGCGACGCCCTTCCAGGTCGGCCTGCTTGCGGTACTCAGATACCTGCTGACCATCGAGCATGTTCTCGCGGTCGCATTCCTCTCGGGAACGGCCGCCGTGTTCTTCGATACCGCCTATCAGGTCATGGTCCCGGCGGTGGTGGACGCCGCCGACCTGATGGAAGGAAATGCGAAGCTCCGTGGCAGCGAGAGTGTTGCTCACCTGGCCGGCATCGGCCTGGGCGGCCTACTCGCCCAGGCCATCGGCGCGGCAACGGCATTGCTGGCCAATGCGGCGAGCTTTCTGGTATCGGTCGCCTGCCTGGTGCGCGTTCGCGACGTACGTGGTCGGCGATCGGACAGCCGGGTACGTCCTTCGCCGAGTGAGCCCCGGCAGCCGCTGCGGCGGAGCATTGCCGAGGGTATCGGGTTCGTCGCAAAGGATCCGTATCTCCGACCCATCACCAGTTGGACCACAGTGTCGAATTTCGGGCTGGCCGGATACGACGCGCTGATCATGCTGTTCCTCGTCCGCGAGGTGGGTGTGGGGCCCGGTCTGGCCGGACTCCTGCTCACCACCGGGGGAGTCGGCGCCATTCTCGGTGCACTGCTGGCCAGGCGTATTGCCGCCGGTTTCGGAACGGCCCGTAGCCTTCTCCTTTGCGGCTTGGTCCTGAGCCCTCCCGTTCTGCTGGTGCCGCTCACGTCACCCGGGGTCGGAGTGGTGTTCTATGTCATCGGCATGCTGGTATGCATTACCGCCGTCGCGATGAGCAACGTCGTCGTCGCCAGCTTCCGGCAGTCGTATGCCCCGGCTGGAATGCTCGGCAGGGTAACCGCGACGACCCGGGTCCTGCTGACCGGGACAGCCCCGGCCGGCGCGCTGGCCGGGGCGATGCTCGGTACTTGGCTGGGTACGAGAGCCGCGCTGTGGATCATGCTCGGCCTGGTAGCGTCCGCCGGGAGCATCCTGTTGACCGGCGCCTTCGTCGGACAGCGCGACCTACCGCAGGCAGTCGTGCCGGCACCGGCCGTGCCGGGGGCGGCAGGCCTGTGATCCAGCAGATGAGTACCGCTACCGTCCCCTCGCCGTCCGGTGTGCTGCGCCGGCATCCCGATTTCCTGAAACTGTGGGGTGCCCAGACGATCAGCGTAGTCGGCACCCGAATCACCGAACTGGCGCTTCCTTTGACCGCCATCGGGCTGCTCGGGACATCGGCGTTCCAGGTGGGTCTGCTCGCTGCCGCACACTATGCCCCGTACCTGATCATCGGCCTGCCGGCGGGTGTATGGGTGGACCGGCTCCGGCGTAGGCGGGTGATGATCGTTGCCGATATGGTGCGCTTCGGTGTCCTCCTGACGGTGCCGATCGCCGCGGCGACCGGTGTGCTGCACGTGTGGCTGCTGTTTCCCGCCGCCATTGTCGTCGGGATGATGAGCGTATTCTTCGACCTGGCCTCGCAGGCATATCTTCCGACGCTGGTCGGCGCCCGGCGCCTGATCGAGGGAAATACGAAACTGCAGTTGTCACGCACGGCGGGTGATCTGACTGGACCCGGTATCGGCGGCATACTCGTACAGTGGATCACCGCACCGTTCGCGATAGTGGCCGATGCGGTGAGCTACGTATTCTCGGCACTGGCACTGCTACTGATCCGCCACCCGGATCCGCTACCGCCGCGGAACACCGATTCCGGGATGATCGCCGAGATCGTGACCGGATTGCGGGCTGTCTTCGCCGATCCGCTGTTGCGGCCGCTGCTGTTGGCGACCGGTGTAGGGAATTCGTTCGGGTTCTTTGGCATGTGCCAGGCGGTGCTGGTGCTGCACTGCATTCGTGAGCTGCATGTGTCGCCGGTGGCTCTGGGCATCGTGCTCGGTGCCGGCAACGCGGGGATGCTCGCCGGCTCGCTGCTCAACCGCCGGGTGACGAACCGCGCCGGGATCGGGCGGGTCATAGTGGGTGGAGTACTCCTGGCCGGTGCCGCTCTGTCGATTCTGGCGGTGGCACCTGCCGGGCCGATGGCTCCACCGGTGCTTGCCACCGGTCTCGCGCTGGTGGGAGCGGGTGTAGCCGTGGCCAATATCAATCAGGTCAGCCTCCGTCAGTCGGTGACCGAACCCCAGGTGCTCGGCCGGATGACGGCGACCTTTCGTGTCGTGAATTATGGTGCCATCGCACTCGGCGCCGCTCTCGGTGGGGTACTGGCCGGGCCTATCGGACTGCGCGGTGTGCTGTGGCTGGCGGCGGCGGGAGGAACCCTGGCCGTGGTGCCCGTCCTGCTGTCACCGATTCGCGCACTGCACACCATTCCCGCCGCGGCCTGACAAATCACCACATACCGGTTGCGGCGCGACCGGCGACGCGGATTGTGGCGTTCATCGGCCGTGCGTGGCCGACACCGTGATCGTTCAGCTACGTGTTTCGAAGCCGATCGGCGAGTTGCGCCTCGTATAGGGAGCCGGGTAACAGCCCTGGCCTATTGGTCCCTTCCTCATACCCGGTTTCATAGCCGGTGTACCAGTTCTCGCCGGTGACTGCGCCCGTTGTGCCGATCGCGAAGTTCTGGGAGGTCGGCGGAGCCTGTACACACACCTTTTTGCCATTGTCCACCGTGCAATTCCACGCCACACTGAGCACCGAGGACCAACCATGGCCATCGCCATTGCCCTTGTCGCCTCGATTGTGCAGAGAGAGAACCCAATCCCACTCGCTCCGGCTGCGCAGTTCCTTCACGTTGTCGTACAGCAGCCCCTGGCTCCATCGGTTATGGCCGCCGGACTCGTTGAGGCCATCCTCGCTGGTCCCATTGAGCCACACGTTTCCTGAGCACGTACTCATTCCGGCAGCAATGAAGGCATGCCGGGCCTTATTGGCCTCCACGTCGCGGAAAAGGACCTGCTGGGCGTAGATATTCGCGCTGAAACTGTATCGCTTCCTGCCTTCGATCACTGAGCGCGGTTCGCGAGCCCGAACGCCCTGGACGGTGACCCGAGAACTATGCGTTACTGCAACCGCCGCCCTCGAGAAGTGCAGCAGTGTGGCGTCCTTGACCCATGCGTCCTCGGTCCAGTTGATGTGGACGCAGTTCTGCGGATGATCCTCGCTGAACTCCGATGGATCGTTCATGTCGATACGGAGATTCTCCACTCCGACATTGCGGACCAACCCCTTCCTGTTCCAGACCCAGACGGAGCATTGCGACTGAGACCGCCGGAGGTTATTGAAGACAGGGGCGCAGATGACAATGTCATTGCCGACGATCTCCTTGATGTACCTGTTGTACATGATGGGCAAGGTATTGGGTTCCCAAGGCGGATCCTTTATCACGCCCCCACCCTTGATCGCGTCGGTCCACTCCTGAGTGTGGGGATGGTCGATGATGATGTTGTCACCGACCTTCAGGTTGGCCGTCGATGCCAGGGTCATCCGGTTCTCCCCCGCCTCGACGAGACTGGACGTGATGCCGGTTTCGGTGCCGGGCACCTTCGACCGCCATCCGGCGTCCGCGCCGCCCACCCGTAGGACCTCGGTGGCCGAGCCTCCGCCAGTCCCGGTGATCACCGTGTTCGCCGAGTCGTCGTCCCATTGACCGGCTCCACGCAGCACCACCCCGTCGTGCTGCATTACGATTGTGCCGGCGACCTTGTAATGGCCGGCTGCGAGGCGAAGCGCACCCCGGAAACCGTTCGCGCCCAGCGGCATCGCGCCGACCTCGTTGAGAGCGTCCTGAATGTGTGCGGTGTTGTCACCGCTGATCGGGCCGATCTCCTTGACGACCGGCACGGAAGGCAGCGGCACTTCACCATTGCGATACCCGGCCCAGCTGAAGTCGGGGATCGTCTTACCCCGCGAATCCTCTTTGTAGACGAGCCGACCGCCGGCATCCGGGTATACAAGCTGCGAGTGCCATCCGGCCGCGTGAGCGAGATCCGGTGCGATCGTATTGCGAACCAAGGGCATGACAGCGCCCGTGACCATCGCGCCACTGCCGATCCTGAGGAGATCACGACGCGACAATGGTCCAGGCACGGTTGGTCTCCTTACGAGGCGATGATCGAACTCGGCAAAGGCTATCGGTACAAGTACGTTGCAGGCTGCACAGAAGAGCTCAAGGAATCGTCAAATATCGAATCACGCCGGATTCGTCCTGGCTCCCGTCGTCGAGAAGCTCAAATCACCAGGGAATTGCCGGAATGGTCAGAGACAGGCTGCTCGGGAGACCCGACATGGTCCGGCGACTCGCTGGCAAAAACCCTCGAGCGGATCACGCTTCCGTGGCCGGGTACTGCCACCCGGCCACGGAGGCGTAGTTGCGTGCTACCTCGGTCAGCCGCGGCCTTTGGGTCGTTACCCCTTACGCAAGTACGGGGCGTCGGCGTTACGCACGGAATCGTCATTGTTGTTGACACTTCTGACTTCGAAGCGGTACTTAGTGCCCGGTTTGACGCCTTCCGCCACCGTGAGCCATTTATCCTTCTCGAGCGTCGTGAATTCACCGCACTTGCTGCCGGGGCGCAGTTTCTTGTCACCGGAGTTGTCGTCCCGATAACACACCTGAACCTTGGCATTCGTGGCGCTCTTCGACAAAGAATTTACCTTGATGCTGCCTCCGCACGCGGCGGTCGTCTCGAACCAGCCGTCGTTGATCGGCGAGACCAGGTGACCCGCAGGCTTGTTCTCCGCCTTCTCCACGCAGTCCTCGGCATGAGCCACGGCTGGGGTGGTGAATGTGAGCATCCCTCCGGCCAGCACCATTCCCGCCACTGCGGCCGTCGCGGCTGCGGTGCGCCGCACAGTGTTTCGCACGAAACTACCTCATTCTTCATCGCTTTGATCAGATCCGAAGAGATCATTGCCGATCGGTTCTGACCCACGCACCCACCGAAGGTCGATTTTACGATCCGTTGAGCTGTCAGCGATCAACCTCGCAGCGAGCCGGTATGCCGCGCGGCTGTCGCGATTCTCGCCCGATCTGCAGCAGCGCACCGTTCTCGAATATCGGGGGTCACGAATGTCAGCTGCAGGTAAACTCCTGTGGCGGTCGATATTTCACCGTCCACGACCGAACCGTCGAGTGCGCCTCCTGGCACAATGCATCGGGTGAAGAGGGCAGGATTGGCTGGGTTGCGTCGGCTGGCTCCGCGCACTGTGCACCGCTGCGACGAGCGACGCCGAGCGGATCGAGGCGCTGTCGTGCCTTCGACCGGACGTTGAGGCAACCTGTGGTTGCTGTCCCGGCGGCGGGCTTTCCCCAGTCGCCCGAAGAATTCGCCGACGAGCTGCGCCTGCTGGTGGCTGATGCGGTGTGGGAGGTGTCGCGGGATGCGGACACCACCGTGGTCTCGGATCTGGTTGCCGCGCTGGATCTCTGGGCGGACCATCCGCTGGTGGCGCGCGCGGCGGCAATGGTAATCGATACCGCCGCATTCGAGCCGGAGCTGCAACCGCTGCACCGGGCACTCGTACGGGCCGCGCAGGGCGAATGGGCCAAAGATCCACGGCCTTCGCAACGTGTCCAGAGGCTGCGACGGCGAGCGGCGCGCGAACACGAGGAGGAATGCTCCCTGGTCGCCGCGGATCTGCTTACCGCGGCCATAGCGCTCTGCGACGACCAGGCCATCGATCGGGTTCAGGGTCTGTCGCGGGTGGCCGAGGTGCTGGGGGAGCTGGTGGCTGTCCTTGCCGAGGCCGCGCTGCATGATCCGGACGACGAGGCCGAGGTGACCACCCGCGGTGCGGCGGCGGGCCGGCGGCTGATCGAGATCTACACCGAACTGGTCACGGTCGACCGGGTCGCCTACCTAGCCGCGCTTGCCGAGGCTCATATGACGGCCGCCGGTTTCGTGGAGTCGGTGGATGGGTATGCGGCCGCCGCCGAGCTGTCCGAGCGCGGCGTTCGTCTCTACGAAGAGTTGGCGGAGGTCAGGGGTCTCTCGGAGCTCGGCGCTCTGGACCGATCGTGGTCGGAACATATCGCCCTGGCTGAACGCGGTGGATTCGAGTCCGTGGTGCGGAAATGGGAACAGCATCGCGGAGAGCGGCTGCGCCAGTACGCCACCGCGATCGCTCCTGCCGCCACCTTGTATGCGCTGTCGGATCTCACTCGGCTGCTACGGCGGCACACCCTGTATACCGAGGCGGTGACCGTATCCGAGCGGGTCGTGTCGATGGCAGAGGCGGCCGCCGCGACGGATGAGTCCGTGATTGCCCACCTGGCCGAGGCGATGCGCGGGTACGGCTGCGATTTGCACTGTGTCGGTCGCCGTCCCGAGGCGGTGGCGGCGTGGTGGCGTTTCGTCGAGCTTCGGCAGCGCATCCGCGATCGGCCGGGCACGAAGTGTGCGACCGCCGTGGCGAACGGCTTCGACGGGATTGCCGCGGCGGCGGATGAGTTCGACGATCCGGACGCAGCCATCGAGTTCGGTGCAGGAGCGGTTCACGAATGGTCCCGGCTGGCCCGGCAGTACCAGCGGCATCTGCCGGAGTCGGTGAATGCGCTTCGCGCCCAAGCGGATCGGCTGAGTGCGGCCGGTCGCGGCGTCGAGGCGTCCGATCTCTGGGAACGAGCGGTCGAGCAGGCCGGGAAACTGGTCGCGATCGACCCGGAGCAGTACCGGCCGTGGCTGGGCTGGGCGCTGACCTGCGCCACTCTGGCACATCTGCACGTGTACGACGAGCGCGCGGATTCCAGTTCCCGCGCGGCGATCGAGGTGATCGAGCAGGTCGCCGCGGCAGTACCGGACAACGCGACCGCGGCGCTGGCCGACGCACTGCACAACCGCGCCCTGGTACTCAACCAGCTCGACGACTATCGGCAATCGACAGCGCTGTTGGCTCGGGCCGTCGCACTATGCGAGGAGCTGGTCGAATCCGGTGACGACGACAGCGATCGCGCATCATTGGCCAACATACTGTGTACGCGTGCCACCACACTGGCGCGTCTCGGCGATCTCGATGCAGCGCTGGGATACGCCACTCGCGCGGAGACGATCTACGCGGAGCTTGCCGAGCGCGATCCGGAAGTGCACACCGCGGAGCTCGCGTATGCGCTCGGCAAGGTGGCGGCGATCCAGATCGATATCGGCAATCGCCATCATGCGCGGGCCGCGGCCATGGCGGCCCTGGAGATCTGCGACCGATTGGCATCCGGACCCGACCAGGATGAGCATCGGGCGGCGGCATTGCACGCGTTGGCGCGGTCGCTGATGCAGGATGGCCGGCCGTCGGAGGCCCTCGACCATTCGACATTGCTGCTGGAGTTGCGGGAGCGGATGGCCGCCCGCGACCCAGCGGGCGAATCCGCTGAGCTCGCGGTCGCGCTGGGCAATCACGCTGTGTACCTTGCCGATAGCGCTCGACCACTCGAGGCCGTCGAGTACGCGCGGCGGTCGCTCGAGCTGTTTCGACAGCTGTCGGAGTCGAATCCCGTCCCCTATCGGGAGCATCTCGCGTCCGCCTTGGACCGATACGCGCAATGTCTGGCAGACACACGTCGGCACGAGCACGCCGTCGAGGTGTCTGCCGACGCCGTCGGCCGGTTCGATCGGCTACTGGAGGACGATCGAGCCCGGTATCTCGAGGCTGCCGCCCGGTGCCTGGACCATCACGCCCAGCGGCTGGACGCGGTGGGCCGCGGCGCGGACGGTATCGACATCGCGGGGCGCGGCATAGCCATGCTCGAAGAACTGGCAGCGATCGACGGGCGCACCCATCGGCCGTCTCTGGGTGCAAGCCTGCTCAACAGCGCCGGACTGCTCACCGATTTCGGACGCAGTGCGGAGGCACTCGAACAGGCCGATCGCGCGGTCGCGATATTCGAGCAATTGGCTTGCGAGCCACCGGATTCCCGAGCGCTGGATCTGGCCCGGGCACTGCACAATCGGTCGTACGCCCTGGATCATCTCGGCCGTCACGACGATGCGGTCGTGGCTCAGGAGCGAGCCGTCCGCATCTTTGCCGCCGAGGCGGCATACGATCGGCGGTCGGTACTGGAGCAGTTGGCCACGACCACATACAATCTCGCCTGCCGGCTGATCAACGCCGGCGACTGGCCGCGGGCGCGCGACCATTCGCGGGCCGGCGTGCGACTGTGGCAGGAACTTGTCGACGGTGATGCCGAATTGCACCTACCGGATCTGGTGCACGTCCTCGGCGAACATGCCCGTTTCTGCGGTGCGGAGCACGAATGGGAGGAGGCCGCCGCGTACCTCGAACGCGCCGTATCGGCCTGCGAGGAGCTGATCACCCGCGATCCCGAGCAGTACCGCTCCCGATGGGTGGAGGCGGTACAGCAGCATGCGTGGGCGCGGTGTCAACTCGGTCAGCGCGACCGGACTGCGGCGGAAATCCAACGTGCCCTGTCGATTTGGCGTAATGCGGTCGCGAAGGATCCGCAGTGGTCGTTGCCGTCGCTGGCCGCCTGCGCGGCGTGGGCGGCGCGGATTCGGCTGCACAACGGTGAACCCGAGGCCGCGCATGAACAGCTGGAATGCAGTGTCGGCCAGTACCATTCGCTCATCTCGGGCGGAGCTGATGACCTGGTGCCGGACTTGATCGATGCGCACCACCGGTACGCGACGACTCTGTGCGAAACGGGATATTGGGAGCAGGCGGTGACGCGGTTGGCGGAACCGGTTCGACTGATGCGCGCACTATTCGAAAGCGATCGTGCCGCATACCGATTCCGTATGGCCGATCTACTGCGTGATCTGGCATCGTGCTGCTCGGAAGCTGGTCGGCGCCCGGAGGCCTTCGCCGCGGCGCGGGAGGCGCTGGAGCTGCTGGAGGAAGAGGTGGCGGACAATCCCGAGTCCAGTGCCGAGGACCCGTATTGGCAGCTCGCCGAATTCCGCGTTGCCCTCGCCGATGCCCTCGCGGATATGGGTCTGCTGGCCGATGCTCTGCACAACCTCGACGAGGCCGTACCGCTGTGGGCGGAGTTGGTCGAGGAGTACGACGACGCATCCCGCGAGCTGGCATGGGCACTGTGGCATCGGGCACGCTGGGAGGCCGAGCTCGGAGTCGACGATCGCACTGTGCTGACACTGTCGCGGCAGGCTGTCGACCTATACGAACAGGCGTGGGAGCAACAGCCGCACAACGGTGCCGACTTCGCCGGATCACTGGTAGATCACGCCCGCCATCTCGCGCGTGCCGGGCGCAACGCCGATGCGCTGGACCACAGTTCCCGTGCGCTGCGGTTGTGGGAGAGCCTCGTCGAGGACGAACCCCGCCAGCACGGGCCCGGCCTCGGCGATTGCCTGCGCTGGCACGCTACTCACCTGATGGCGGCCGGTGCGGATGATGCCGCCATCGACTGTTCCCGGCGGGCACTGGGATTGGCGGAGGAAGCCGTCGCGTGGATGCGCCTGCGTTACCTGCCGGAGTTGGCCGCCACATCTCGCGAGGCGGCGCTGTTGCTGCGTGATCGCGATCCCGCGGAAGCCCGTGACCTTGCCGGGCGTGCAGTCACGCTGTACGCGGAATTGGCTGCCGCGGAGCCGGATGCGTTTGCCGACCGCCAGGCCGACGCCGAGGACACCGTTCATCGAATCTGCCGACCACGAAGCTGAAACCGCGCTCGTGACAGCATTTCGCCGATCGGAGTTACAAATCAACTGCGTGTGCGGCCAACCTGTCGGACCTGGTGGCGCTCTGCGACGAGACCGCACAATTGCTGCGTGACTGCGATCCGAACGAGTCCCGCTCCCTGGCACAGCGAGCTGCGGCGCTGTACGCCGAATCGGCCGCTGCCGAAGTCGGTATGGCTGCCCATCGATGCCGATGCCGATGCCGATGCCGATGCCGATGCCGATGCCGATGCCGATGCCGACGAGGGCGTCCTTTCCTATCCCCGAATGATCACGGTCGATCATCGTTCTCGATCAGCGCTGCCGTGGTCCGCGCCTGTGCCAGCCGATCGTCGAGGATATCCGGCTCGTTCCGGATAGATTCCGAGTACAGCCCGACGGCGCGCAACGCCAGGGTGCGTGCCCGATTGGAGTCGCGGTCGCGCCACAGCAGTGCGGCCTCGTGGCAGCAGGCCGCCAGGTCCGGTAGGTGGCGCCGTCGGGTCCATTCGACCGCCTGCTCGGTCAATGCTATTGCGCGCGATGAAGCTTCGAGAGCGGCTTCGATATCGAACGATTCGACCAGATGGGTGGAGCGCCGCCGCAGACAAACGGCGAGTCCCGGAATGTGTTCCCGGGGTTTGTCCGCGGCCAAAGCCTCCCACAACACCAGCGCCCGGCTGTTGTGGTCGAGTGCCTGCGGGTGCCATCCGGCGCGAGCGAGGTGCAGGCCGTGATCCACTAGTGCGTCCGCCAGGTACTTGGCGTTGCCCGGTCGATTCTCGGACGTTCGCTGAAGTATTTCGATGGCGCGCTGCGAGATGGGTAGTGTCGCGGCGTCCCCGTCGCGTGCGGCCAGCCAGCGGGCTCGGTGCCACAGCGACCACGCCAACTCGACTGCCGCCGCCTCCCTT
Source organism: Nocardia sp. NBC_01730 (assembly GCF_035920445.1). Lineage (NCBI taxonomy): Bacteria > Bacillati > Actinomycetota > Actinomycetes > Mycobacteriales > Nocardiaceae > Nocardia > Nocardia sp. NBC_01730. The sequence continues at coordinate 669,749 of NZ_CP109162.1, forward strand.
TCGATCGCAAGCTGCTCCCAGAGCGCCACTGCGCGAGCGTTGAGTTCCAGGCATTCGGTCAGCTTCCCCACCTCGGCGAGGCTGTCGGCCTGGGAGTCGAGATAGTCGGCCAGGGTCCAGCGGCGATCGTCGTCGTCGGAGGCGATGAGATCGGTCAATACGTCGAGCGCCTCGCGGCCCGCGGCGACCGCGTCGCGGCGCCGGCCGGCATTCCGAATACAGCCACGTTTGATCACGCAGGGTATCGGCCAAGCGGAAATGGTGTTGAGCAGCGTCGGTTTCGAACAGCTGACGTGCCAAGTACACCGCGTCCTCCATTGCTGTGGCGGCCCGCGCGCACAGCCGCACCCGGTGCAGGGTTCGTGCGTACCGGTGCAGCGCGATCTTCAACGTCACCACCAGGTCGTCGCGCTCGGCATCGATGAGTGAACAGTAGTGGCGGACAGCGTGTTCCATATGTCCAGCCGCGCGTTCGAATTCGTCGTTGTCGAGCCGGAACCGCGCTGCCCATGCTTCACCGGCGGCCAGTCTCGGCAGGAGCTCCGCGGGAAACTCCGCTACGGCCCGCCGCCAGATGGACAGTGTGCGATCGGCTTGCGCCGAGGCGTGGCGGCGCCGTCCGAGCTTCTGTAGGGCGTACGCATGGCCCTCGACCGCCCAGCCCAGATCCGCCAGGTGCGCGTGCTGATCACGGGTGACCAACTCCTGGTATGCGGTTGCCGCGCGCTCGAAATATGCGGCCGCCTCGGCCCATTCGTCGTGATCGAGGCAGAGTCGGGCGTTGTCGCTCAGTACCGAGGCGAGTCCGTTCAAGTGTAGCCGGGTGTCGAATTCGGTCAGTTGCTCCCACAGCCACACCCCGGTGCGCAGCTGGTCGCGCGCTCGCGGCCACTGTCCGGCTTGGGCGAGTCGTTTCCCGAGCCCGCAGGTGGTCTTGGCCAGGAAGGTCAGGTTGGGCTGTCGATCGTGCGCGGCTCGTGCCGCGCAGATTCGTACGGCCCGCTGCTGCGGTGGTAGCGCTTCGTCGTGGCGACCGAGGCCGTCGAGTGCGGTGGACTGCAGGTGCAGTGCCCGGGCCAGGCTGGGGGCATGGGCGCCCGGGTTCTCGGGCGCCAACACTTCGAACAGCTCGAGCGCGCGCGTGGCGTAACCGAGGGCTTCGGTATTGCGCTCCTGATGCTGGAGACGGCTGGCATGGTTCAGCAAGCAGGTGCCGAGATGGGCGCGATCGCCACCGCGCTCGAGTAGTTCCTCGAACATTGCCAGACTGCGCGTGGCCGCCGCGAACCCCTCCTCGGTGCGGCCGGCCCTGTCCAGCCACAGCGCGTAATTGTCCAAGCACATGGCGGCGGAGCGCAGGTGCAGGTCGCGGTGGTCGGTCAGTAGTTGCTCGTAGCAGGCGACGGCCTCGGCCGACACCTCGATCGCCCGGTCGGCCCGGCCGGTCTCGGCGAGTTGCGTCGCGTGCCGGCCCAGTGCCGAGGCCATCGTGACCAGGTTTGGGCCCGGCTCGGATTCGGCCAGCGGCCGGACGAGATCGACGGCGCGGCGGGCATATTCGAGCGCCTCGTGTTTACGGCCAAGCTGCGACAGGCACAGAGTGTGATTGCCAAGCGCGATGACGAGTTCGATGGTTTCTGCCGGATCGCGCGCCACCATCCGCTCCTGCACTTCGAGCAGCACCGTCGAATGGGTGAGTGCCTCCCGTGGTTGTCCGGTGCCGGTCAGGTTCCGGATCAGGGCATTCAGCGCCGAGGTCTGCAGATCGTCACGTTCCTGACCCTCAGGCAGCGAGGCGCAGATCTCCAGCGACCGGGCGGCCAGCGCCGCTATCTGCGCGGTACCCATACTCTGGTGAATCGAGGCCAGCCGATTCAGCGCGTAGGCGAGATCGGCCGAATACTTCGCCGGATTCCGTTCGGCCAGTCGTGAGTAGATCTGCTCGGCCCTGGTGACACAGTCGAGCGCGGTATCGAAATCGCGCAGTTTTTCGGCACTGATAGCGCGCGTGCACAGTACATTGGCCCAGGAGGCCCGATGGTCGACCTTACCGGCGGCCAGTTCCTCGTATAACGTTGCCGCCCGTGCGGACGACTCCATGGACAGCGCGTAGTCGTCGCGGAGATTGAGGGCCAGGGCCCGATTGTGCAGGGCATTGGCCAGGGCCGCGGTGTATCCGCCGGTTCCCGCGAGATCCTCGATCAGGTCCAACGCCTGCCGTGATCGCAGATCCGCCGCCTCGGCCCGCCGGGAACTGAAGTGGATGCTGGCGGCGCAGGTCAGTGCCCAGCTCAGGTTCGGCCGGTACTGGTCTGGATCGAGGGCCAGCAGATCCTGGGCCCGGGCCACGGCCTCCTCGGCCACCTCGACGGCCTCGTCGCGCCGGCCGGCGTTGTCCAGCCGACGCGCTTGTGCACGTAACTTGTCCACCAGGTGGGGCAGGTGCGTTACCCGATCCAGTTCGGCAGACCGTGACAATTCATCGATCGCGCGGCCGCCGAATTCGATGGCCGCAATCGAGGCCGACGATCCCGCCTGGCCCAGCCTCAGTCGCCGCGGTGGCGCAGGCGATTTGGCGCAGCAGGCCGATCGCGGCGGCGGCGAGGTCCGGGCCGATCTGCTCGGGGGCACAGCGGGACCGCTGGGCCAGAGCAGCGAGCCGGGTTTGCGGAGGCGTCGGTGATGAGCGCGTCGAACCAGGCTGACGCCTCGGTCGCCACCGTCGGCAGGCAAAGGGCCAGCGTGGCCATTGCCTCTACGACTGGCAGGCGCTCCGCCAGCCCGGGCTCGGCGGCACGCCGGTCGCGCATTTGTGCCAGGGCGCGGTGTACATCATCGACGAACAGCGCCAGCCCCGGTATCGCCGCCTGACGCATCCGAAGGTCGGTCTCGGCAGCGATGCAACGAACACCTCGGCGCGCTCACGGATCGCTGCTGCCGCAGCGGGGTAATCCAGAAAATCTCCGGCACAATCGATGTAAGCGACGTCGCACTGTTCGACGGGTGCGGCCCCGATGCTGACCAGCAACACGACGATCGGAGCATGATCGGGAGCCGCAACTTCTACGGCCAACTCGAACAGGAACGGCAGACTCGCCGTTGTACACCGGTACACATCGCCCTGATGGTGAACGGCGCCGTAGAACCTGTTCAAGGCTTCGTGTCGTTCTTTCGCCTTCGCAGAGCCGAGCGCCATCAGCAGCGCGGGGACCTCTTCGGCCGAGCCGTAGGCGTGATGCATCGACGACCAATCGATGTCGAAAAGTCCGGCAAACATGCGCGTCACTATGCCTGATGATACCGGCATCGTGCGCTGTGACCCAATTCTTGACCCGGACTTCATGATCGATGATCGAAAGATAGATATGGTCGGCGCTTGTCCGTTGATATCTATGGCAATGGTGGCTTGTTTCAAGATCGAGTGTCCGCGAATTTTGACGGCATGCTGGATGGCCGTTGGTGCGTGGGCGGGGTCGTCGAGAATCGGGCGGATGTGGTGTAGTCGCTGATCAGGTGACCGGGATGCCTGTTCCGGCCCCGAGCGGTCGTGACTGTCGTCACATGTCAGGAGTGAAGAAATGCTGTTCGGCAGTGCACAAGCTACGCAAGTACAGGGAGGCCGCCTCTCCGCGCAACAGGCGTAGCAGCAGGTTTGTCGCCGTCCCTGGGTGGAATTCCCACTGCCCGCCGCGCGCCGGTTCCACCGCGATCTGCCACGTGGAGGGGTCGGTGTCGTTCCGGGCGACCCAATACAGGTTGAAACCCAAACCCGAGGCACCCCACAGGATGGGACGGATGTCGGGTTCGTTGAAGATCAAGGGTTTGGTCTGGTCTTCGGGGTCGAAGTCTTTTTCTTCTTCCCAGATGATCTCCAGATCACGAATCCATTCGTGGTGGCGGCGTATCTGATCGTAGTTCGTGTTGATGGCGAACGGCTGCAACAAGAGTGTGTCGTAGCCGATCTTGCCTGCACCTGTGGCGTTGATCAATTCACGGAAGTCGCTGGGTATTCTTGCTCCGAGAGCCTGACTGGCTGCCTCCCAGTCGATCGGCGCGCCGCGATATGGTTCGAATCCGAGAATGTCGCGGATATCGTCGAGGTCGCTCATTCTTCTCCTTCATATAGCGTGTTAGGGATCCTTGACGGCACACCTTGAATCACTGCGCCGGCGGCCGCCGGAATCTACCATTCGTTGAGCATTGCACGAGCCCCCCGTTTCTTCAAAGCCATTACAGTCAGTCCGATTGCGCCCGCCCTGTGCCAAAGGGACTGTAAAATATTTCCAGGAACCCGGTCGGAGTGTTTTATGGGCGCAGCTACTACGGCCTCGCCGGGGCGGGCTATGAGGTCGCCAGCCCTTCAATTTCTGGCCGATCTTTTACAGTCGCTTGATCTCGCGATTCCAGCCGAAGCGGGGGTACGATTCTCAAGTTTTCGGGTTCGGCCTCGGCTCGAAGCGTGAAGCTGTGAACTCGAAGCCGGGTGAAAGGATGCGAATGGTGAGTCACCTCGAGGGGATGGTCGGCAAGATCGCCTTGTTACGAGAGCTCGACGCCGTCGGGGAGATGGAGCGGCGCTGGGACGAGTGGGAGGACGGCAACGAAGAGTACGGCGAGTTCTCCGCCGATGGGCCGCTCTCGCTCGATGACTGTGTGGAGCCGGACGGCGAGTGGGCCGGGGGTCTCGGCGACTTCTGGCGACTGACGAACGGCGCCACCTTCGGGAGCCTGTGGATCCACCGACAGGGCCAGATCCGTCCTACGTCGGTGGTCGACTCACTCGGCGAACCGATCGACGATCGGAACTGGCTCAGTATCGGTTCAGTCGACGAACAGGCATTGGTCATGGATGCGGACTCCGGCACAGTGATGATTTACTGGTACCTGTACTTCAAACATCGCTGGGATTCCGGCGTCGTATTCGAATGCGCCGACATACCCGAACTGATCGATACAGTGGCGTTGGGGCCGAAATATCCACTGACCTTCGGTCCACCGGAGCGGCAGAAGTCGCCCTGGTGGGAACGCGACTCCTGGTATCTGTACCTGTGCGAGATCGGGTTGATCCATCGGTAAACCCGTTGGCCGACTGCCGCCGGGTCTCATACCCCAGTTCCGAATCTCAAGGGAGTGTAAACAATTCGGGGAGGGAAGAGTTCGCGGTTTGCTGTTGTGCCAGAATCTGACAGCGTGAATGCCTATGGCCATGGGGCGTACCCGAACCCCCACCAATACACACCGCAGCCGGTGTGGGTGCCCGAGGAGGTGGGGGAGGGGCGGCTGGTACTGGCTGCGACAGTGGATCTGCTGCTGGTACCGCTCGCAAGTCTCGGTGTGGTGTGGGGGCTGTTCGACTACTCCCCGCGCGAGCTGGTAGGCCTTCCGCTCCTTCTGGGCTTCCTGCTACCGATATCGTTCGTCAATCATGTGGTCGGAACGCGTCTGCTGCGCGGTAGTTTTGGCAAACTGCTGTTTGGTTTGCGGGTCGTCCGGGTCAGCGACGGTGGCCGCCCGGGATTTTGGCGGACTGTGGGGCGTTGGTTGATCGGGTTCGTGCTGATCGCCATCATGATTTTGGCGGAGGACGTCGACGGTATCGGTGAGGTGAATGGCCTGCGTGTCATCCGCCGCCGCGACGAACTACTCGCCAATCGGTGAGAAATCCGGACGCGCCCCCACCTGGCGAATATGATCAACATCTGTTGTCACCCAACGAATTTGCCGATCGCCTGAGCCTGCTACTTGCCGATTGGGCGGCTCGCTCAATGGCATTCCCAATAGACGTAGACGTTGGCAAAGTTGCGTGCGGCCGGCCGAATCGAGGGCAGTCCGCCGTGGGTCGGTATGCTGGAGTTGGGTGATGATCGACCGCTGGTGGCTGAGCCATCGTTCATCCACCAGCCGTGAGAGGAATTCAGGATTTCAGGCCCCGCGGTCGACAGCCGCCCGTGTTTCGCGACGGTGTCGTGGAAGGCGGCGGTCAGGTGGTCGAGGGTGATGGTCAGCGCCCAGTTCAGAATTCGAGTTCGGCCCACGGAATGTGGAGGGGGAAGGGAAACTCGGTTTCGACGCCGTTCAGGTTGTCGGGTGTCCATTCGCCAGTAAGCAGGTAATTGGCCGGGCGCAGCGGATGAACCCCTGCCGGGAGCAGTCCGGGAGCGGTCTCGAGCGCGTACTCGCGGACGATGGCGATGGCGCTCTCCTCACGGGCCAGGGTGACCTCCCAGTACCAGGGGATGTCGGCGCTGGCGTAGCGCCCTTTCTTCGCCTCGATATCGGTCTGGGTGTTCGACGGGGACAAGACCTCTCCGGCCAGCAGCACGTCCTCGCCGCGAACGTCTTGGTACGGCGAATCGAGGCAACGAATCACCAGGAAGTCGGGGGTGAGGAGGTCGGACTTTCCGCTGGAGCCGAGGAATACGTTCGTCTCGAAACCGACCCGCCAGCACCTTTCCGGTTCCTCCGACATCACCTCTCGAGCACCGCGTTCGATGGCGCTCGTCCTTCGGCTTGCATGCTGGAACTATGCGCTCGTATCCCGCTCAGGGGCGGTGCGCTGTGAGGACAACCCGAACGACGCTTGGGCCAAGTCCGGCGTCAACGGGTGGTGCCGCTGGATTTCCTTGTGGTTCAAGCCTTCGACACCTACGAGTTCGAGCGCATGCGCGTGCCCGGGTCCGCCCACATCGGCCGCCCACCGACCGGCAAATCAGCCAACCGCCGCTCGTAGCGACTATGTACCGATGCCGACACCCCGCCGCAACCAGAACACTCGGCCCAGCCCGCTCGCACTCTGGCGTAGATACCGACGCCACCGTCCTCATCCCGAACACCCTCCATCCGCACACCGGCAAGATGTGGAAACAAGACCCCAACCAAATCCACCCGATACATATCGGAACGTAGGTCCGGCAGGATCCTGGTACCGCAACCGTTGGCGGGCGCGACGCCTACGCCCTGAGTCCTGTCAGGATTATGCGCACCCCGGCGCGGAATTCTGCGGCTGGGTCGCTCGAGACGGCGGCCAGCGCGATCTCGATGAGCTTGGGGAACTGCTCGGACGGCAAAGCCGCGATCCGGTCGGTGATCGTCGTGAGGTTCTCATCGCGCGCCACGGAGAGGGGGCCTACGAGTTCGGCTTGCGAGTATCCGGTGATGAAGCCGGACACCACGCGGAACGCCACCAGCAATTCAGTCCCGGATCTACCGCTACGCGCGAGTGCCTGCAATAGGGCTTCGGTCGGCCGGAGTGTCGCCAGGTCGAGGCTGCGCCGGGTGAGAATCAGTGGGATCGCGTGGGGGTGTGCGCGCACGGCGCGCCACATTCCCTCGGCGACGGTGAGAACCTCGTCACCCCAGTCACTGGAGGGAGCGGCGTCCCAGAGTGCTTCGGCCATCACGGCCTCGGTGACGAGCTGCTCCAAACCCTCACGTCCATCGACGTAGTTGTAGATCGTCATCGGACCGGTGCCCAGTGCCGCCGCGAGGCTGCGCATGGTCAAGCCGGACAGGCCTTGGTCGTCGACCAAGGCCAGTGCGGCGACCTGTAGCTGCTCGCGCGTGAACTTTCTGGGGGCGGGCATACTCCTCCTTGATTAAGTACAAGGTACGTGTTTAACTGAGTTCGTTCACGTACAATGTACCTATATCGAGGTGTCATGACCATTCACACCACCTTCACTTCCGGCCGCGACCAGTGCGCGGTGTGGCTGACCCTGCCGGACGGCCCAGGTCCGCATCCGGTTGTGGTGCTCGTCCACGGCGGTGGCGCAACCCACGAAATGATGCTCGCCCAGTACGAGAAGTGGTTCTCCGAAGCGGGTCTTGCCGTGGTGGCCTTCGACTTCCGCCACCTCGGAGAATCGGGTGGCCGGCCGCGCCAGCTGGTGAGTCAGCGACGTTACGCCGAGGATGTCGACGCCGCCCTGGCCTTCGCTCGCTCCCGCCCCGAACTGGACTCACACCGGATCGCGCTGTGGGCCACCTCCTTCGGTGCCAGCCACGTCCTGGCGGCAGCCGCACGCCACGATGACCTTCGTGCCGCGGTGGTTCAGTGTCCGGTCTTCAGCGGGCGTGCCGTCGTGTCACGGGCGGGGATACGGCACCTGCTGCGGTTCACGGTGCCGATCGCCTCCGACCTGGTCCGCGCCGCCCTCGGTCGGGCGCGCCGTTACGTCCCATTGGTCGGAAAGCCCGGGGATCTGGCGTTCGTGAACCAGCCCGGCGCCCTTGAAGGGTGGCAGTCGGTGACACCACCCGGTTACCGCTTCGACAACCGGATCACGGCGGCCTCGGGACTGGGCATGTTGTTCTACAACGCCGCATCCTCCGCACCACGCGTGCGCTGCCCGCTGCTGGTGTGCGCCTGCGAGCAAGAGAATCTGATCGACCCCGCCATCGCGGGGCGGGTGGCCGCCACTGCACCACGGGCCGTCCTGAAGCATTACGACGCCGACCACTTCACGGTCTACCATCCACCGGCCGTCGAGCAGATCGTTGCCGATCAGATCGACTTTCTGACCGCCCACCTCGTGTCGAACGCGTAACGAGAGGAGTGCTTCCGTGGAGCGTATTCACGACGTCCTCCGCAGGGCGGCGACCACTGCCGCAGATGCTGTGGGCTGGATCGCGGATGACCGGAAGATCGGGTTCGCGGAGATGGATGCATGGTCGGACCGGGTCGCCGCGGCTCGGCCCAGGCGACACGCTGCGGGTCGCCGTACCGCTCAACCACGTCAGTGGCATCACCTGTTGCGTAGTCGCCGCTCTGGTCACCTGCGCCCGCACCGTGCTGCTGCCGACGTTCGAGGCCGCTGCCGCCGCCGACCTGTTCCACACAGCGCAGCTCACGATCTGGGTCGGGGTACCAACCATGCACACACTGCTACTGAACCAGCCGCGGTTCTCCACCGTGGACACCGCAGGTCCACTGCGGCGGCGGAAGTTGCCGCCGCCCCCAGTCCGGAGGCAACCACGGTCGGCCCCATCGGTGGCGACATGCCACGCGGACACAACCGTGCACCGAGCCCTCAGAACCAGACATCTGCCACACCAGCCGGCCCCGTCCACGCCTTCGGGCGAAACCTCAGTAGCTATTGACCTCAGCGATACGAATGTATTCGTCGCCGGCGGCACGAGCGGAATCAACCTCGGAATTGTCGAGGGATTCGCCGCTGCCGGCACGCGAGTGGCAGTAATGAGCCGATCTCAGGAGAACAGCATGTTCGGGCTAGCCGAACTCGATTTACTCCGCCGCCGCATCCTGCTCCCGATCTGATCTGGCACGACGCGTCACCTGGGTATCACGCTTCCCGTGCCAGAACCCGAAAATGTCAGTGGCTAAACCGCACGAGAATGTCAGTGAGTTCAGTCCCCCTGAGCACGACCCGGTGCGCACCCCAATCAAGCGGGGAATGCCCCCGAGTCAACCAAAGTCGGGGCAGTCCCATGCGAACATTGGCGGAGCTGGCCGATGTCGATGATCCGGCGTGGCCGTATATTCGTGAGGAGTTCGCGGACGCTCCGGTAGTGATCGAAATACCGTCGGTCCATTCATTGGACGGTGCGCGATGCCTGCAGGCGTTGCAGGTGACCACACGGTCCGCGTTGGGGGCGTTGGCATTCAATACAGGTCACCGCGGACAAGCGCCACGACCGTCCCGGCGACCTCGCCCCAGCTCGGAGCCGAGCGCCGCGCCTCCCCTGCAGGCATGTGCAGGTCCTCCATGGCCCGCACCAGCGGTCGCTCGGCGGGGCTGGGCTCCTCGATGAGCTCCTGGAGGTGGGTGCGCCAATACAGGTCGTCCTGCGCCGCGAAGGCTTCGGTGTGATCGGGTTCGATCGCGAGGTGGGCGCGCAGTGCTGTGAATGCCTCGGCCTTCGTCGGTGCGTCGTCGTCGGAACCGAACGCCTCGATCGCCCGGTCCCAGACCTCGAGCTCATCCTCGCCGACGGTGGCGGGTCGAAGAGGGCGGCGAGACGGCCGGACAGCTGCTCGACGGCGGCTGGGCCGAAGCCGCCGAGGGCCACATGCTCCCACAGGGCCCGCCATCCCTTGGCCACTTGGCCCGCTTCGGTCTGGCCGAGGCCGACCGGTTCGGACAGCAGCCGCAGCACGGTCGCGTCGATGAACGCGGGCTGGTCGAAGCACAGGCCCACGGCGAGGTGGAACAGCTGGGCGCGGACCGCGTCGCGCTCGCGGGCGGACTCGAGACCGGACTTCAAGTCCTCGAACGGGTTCGCGCCGGGACGGCGGGCCGGGACGGCGGCGGGGTGGCGCTCGCGCAGGATCAGCGGTAGGACCGCCAGCGCGGCTGGCGGCATCCAGTAGCCGGGGACGTCATCGACCTCGGGCAGGACGGCCGGGCGGCCCTGGGCGAGGGCCCTGAAGGCCTTGCGGATCTCCTTGCGCGCCTGGTATTCGTCGAATTCGAGCAGCTGGAAGCGCAGTTCGGTCCATTCGAGGACGGTGCTGATCTGGTCGGTGACCGAGTCGATCCGGGAGCCGACCTGTTCGAGCTGGTGCTGGACCTTGGCTTGTTCGGAGACGAAGCGGCTGGCCTCGCGGCGGCGCGCCGCCCGCTCGGCGGCAAGCTCGTCGTCGAGGTCGTTGATGGCGTTGGCCGTGCCGAAATCATTGGTCCAGGGGCTCACACGGGACATACGACTGCTCCGGGGTGGTGCGGCTTCGTGGGCGCGGACGGCACATCCACGACATAGACGACAGCGTCGAATCGACGATCTCGATGAATTCGAGGCGATCATCGTCGTAGCCGAGGCTGATCAGCGTATCGACGTACTGAACCGTCAACTTTGGCGAATCCGGGTTACTGCGGAAATATTCGAAGGTGCCGAGCATCTGGCGATGGTATGTGCGGCTTGCCGAACCGCGCGAATACGAAACCGACCGTGGGATCGGGTGAATGGTTAGCCGGCCATCACCTGATACCGGTGTTCAGTCCCTTGAGCAGGCCGCATACCTTCCATTCGCCATCCTCCTTGACGAGGTCGTAGGTCACGTTCTGGTTGTTGGTGCGGCCGCCGACTTTCACCGAGACGCTGACGGTGAAGGTGCCCTTGTCGCTTCCTTCAGGCACATCGACACTCTTCAGTGTGGATTTCGCGTCGACCTTCGGCACCCCGGTCGGCGCGGAACTCGGCTTCGGCGCGCCCTCGGCCTTCGCCAGATCGGCTTTGCAGATCAGGTCCTTCTTGTTCTCACCGCCATTGACGAACGCCTCGGCCACCTCACGTGGGGAGCTGGATGTGCCGGGGATGCCGCCACCGGAGAACAGGAAGTAGGCAACGATGCCGATGACGACCATGAGCACGAAGCCGCCGCCGAGAATCAGTGGCACTGCGGCACCCCCGCTCTTGCCAGGCTGCGGTGGGTAGTGCCCGCCGGGCGCCGGCGGGTACGGGGGCTGTCCGTAGGCTTGCGGCGCGCCGTACTGCGGTGGGTACTGCTGTGCGGCGCCATATGGCTGCGGCGGGGGTTGCGCGCCGTAGGGTTGCTGCGGCGGAAATCCGCCGGGTTGGTTGTGGGGGGTGGAGTGTTGTGGGCCAGTCATATTCGGAGTCCTGCAAGTCCTTCTCTTCGCCGACGACAGATCGCGGTGTCCGCCATCGCGATTCAATCATGCCGATCGCGGAACGATTACCCCGCGGCTGCAGTTTTACATTCCTTTGAGATTGCGCGTGCGGTTACTCGTTGATTTTCGCTGTGCAGTCCAGTACTGCTGGGGCAAAATCCCGGGAACACAACGAGTTTCGGAATGAAAGTGGCTACCGTGACCGTGTGCGCCGGGTCTGAGTCACGGACGTCGAACAGGCTCCGCACGTCGCGGTGTGCGGAGCCTGTTCGAGGTGTCCCGTGCCGCTGATTGCCGGCCGTGCCTACCGGCACGTCCTGCCTTACTGCGCTGACGGTTTCGTTCTTGCCGGACTCGCCGTCGTTCAGCACCGCGGCGGTGTTGAACAGACTGTAGAACTTGGTGGACGGCGTAATGAGCTGCTTCAGCAGTCCCGCCTGTTCCTTGTGCTCCATCTTCAGGTAGACGGAGCACTTCATATCGGCGGCGGAAGGGGGTGTCGGAGGGCGGGGCTACGGATGCCCTGTTGGTGCCGTTCGGCGGCTCATGCAGATTGACCGTAGGGCTCTGGGCTGTCACCTTCGGCGATCGAATTTGCGGGCCAACCGGCGTCGCAGCAGGAAACCCCCAAACGCCGGGGGTTTCGCCGCCGATGCGGTGGCACATGAGTTCGTCGATGCCATGAACGGTGGTGTTCCGTGCGCGGACCTGCTCTGCGCGGAGGACAAGCAGGTCGCGACCGAAGCGGCGCCCACCGACGTACCCGAGACGCCCAGGGAGAGGCCCGCGGACATGCCCGATGTCAGGGCGACCCTCGGCGCAGTCGATGTCGACCGTGGCAAGGGCACCTTCAACGTCACGATGTCCGTCGCCGGACACGACAGACCATCGAGTGCCGGTTGGTCAAGGTAAACCCTGTCCTGGATTTCGGATTCGGCCGGTAAAAATAGCTCGATCGGTCGTATCGCGATGAGTTGGAAATATCAAGTGGCTGTAAAGTCTTCGCAATTTCATTGCGAAATCAGCCGCCGGGAAATATTTAAGAGCAATGGTCGAAAACGTGCCTCTAGAGGCCAGTCGGGGGTTGGGCGCTCCGATTTCGTACCAACTCGGCGGTGGATTCCAGGTGAGTAAACATCAGGCAAACGATTTCCCGGAAGACTCGCATTCCGCTCATGTGGTGCGGGAAGATCAGCGGGTGCGACTTGCCATAGTCGACGACGATGACGAGGTCGGCGATGCACTGGTCGAAGTGCTCACCGACCAGGGGTTCCATGCGGAGCGCAAACGCCGGGGTTTCGGGTATCGGTGAGAACGATGAGTGCGGGGTGAGTTTTGCGACGACGGCTGCTGGTGATCCTGCTGGTATTCGCGGGGCTGGCGGTGTTCGGATTCGCGGTGCCATTGGGAGCTGCCGTATCCACATCGCGTACTCAGCAACTGTGGTTCAGCCGCTACATGGACGCCGAATGGTTCGCCGAGCTCGCCAGCCAGGCCATGGCGACCGGTGACCGGCAGTATCTGGATGCCGAGTTGCAGCGCCGCCACCGCCTATACGACGAGAGCGTGCTTGTGGTCGACGCCGGCGGTGTCGTGTACGCCAACACCGGAGTGGACGCCGATGATCCAGAGACGGTCGGCCTACTGGCCGAGGCGCGCAGCAACCAGTATTCGACACAGCCGCCGCAGCGCCTGCTGACGTGGGATCCGAAGACGATGCTGATCGCCCGCCCGATCGGGGTCGGCATGGACATCGAGGGCGCGGTGCTGGTCGAGGCGTCGGCGCGGCGCGCGCAACAGGATGTCGCCGACCGGTGGTCGTTGATCGCGGTCGCTGCCTGGACGTCGTTGGCACTGTGCGCCGGTCTGGCGCTGGTGCTGAGCCGTTGGATTCTGCGTCCACTGGGGAGGTTGTCGCGGGCGGTTGTGGCGCTGACCGAAACTCTGCCGAGATCGGATGTGCGCACACCCCCCACATCGATGACGCCGAGGTATGGTGGGCCGCCGGAGATACGCGATCTGGCGGAGTCGTTCGACACGATGGCACAGACGGTATCCGATTCCGTGGAGTCGCAGCGCCAGCTGGTCGCGGATACCTCGCATGCGATCCGGAATCCGCTGGCAGTGCTCTCCATTCGATTGGAGGCGCTGCATGCCGTGATTCCGGCGAAGGCCGAGAATTCGTTCCGGCGGGCCAGTTCCCAGGTCGACCGCCTCGCCGCGATCCTCGACGGCCTGCTGCGGCTGGCAGCCGCGGAGACGTCTGATGGCTTCAACCCGGTCCGTGCCGATGGGGATTGGCCGAGTCGCAGCAATGTGGGGCAGATCCTCGCGGAACAGGTAGAGGTATGGGAGGCGGCCTATGAGCGTGCCGGCATGAGCCTGTCCGCGAACACGCCGCCGCCGTCGGTCGTGGTGGCGGTGCCCGAGGATGCGATGGTGCGGATTCTCGATGTGGTGCTGAGCAATTCGTGCCGCTATGCCGGCGAGGGCGCCCGGACGTGGGTGTCGGTATGGGCGGATCCCGAGGGGGCGACCATATCGGTGTTCGACAACGGGGTCGGTGTCGCGGAAGACGAAATCGACAAACTCACCACCCGGTTCTTCCGTGGTAAGTCGGCGCTGCCGGGCGGGTCCGGACTCGGTCTGCCGATCGCGGCGGCCTTGGCGCAGCGGCATCAGGGGCGACTCACGGTTACGGCCGCGGTTCCGCATGGACTGCATGTGGTCATTTGGTTGCCGATGGTCCGGTTTTAGGAAGCCGGGTGGCGGTGGTTGCGTCGATGGAACGGATCCATGTGGCTCGGCTGTGTTCGATGTGGAGCAGCACGAGCGCGGTGGCGACGATGGCTCCGGTTCTCCAGTGGTACAGGCTGATTCGACGCAGGGCTTTGAATGTGGTCTTCAACTCATCGTGTCTGGTTGGGTAGCAAGGCGCAGCGCCACCTGATTGCCTTTGCCGCTGCGGACAGCGGGGTCCTGGTCGAGACCGGCGTCCTCCACCTCGATCAACCCGACGGCTCACCGGCGGGCGGATCGAGTCCGACCGTAAACCCGGCTTCCGCCTCAGCTACACCATCTACGACGTGGCGGGGACCGCACGCGCAGTCATCATCAAACACCAGCGTCGCCGACTCGTCGTGGGCGGTCACCGGCACCGGCGGATTCTTGTACGCCCGTTTCATCCTCGCGGTCGGAGGGCATCGGCTCGCATTCGAACCGGAAGTTCCTGCCGACCTGCGTCCGCTTCTGGGATTATGGCGTTTCCGCATCTGCCGCAGCAAGGGTGGAAGAATTTATTTACAGCCTTTTGAACATGCGCATTCGCTATCGCGACTCGGGGCACGCGCCGGATCCGATGGGAGAAATCTCAAGCGATCGTCAAATATGACGACTGGGCGTGACATTCTGTGGGTTTCCGTTGTCCGATCGGATACGTCGGCTCGGCTCGGCTCGGCTCGGCTCGGCGCCGGCTCCGGTGCCCGGGATGTGGCCCGGGGAAGGGAGAAAGGGGCTGATATTCATGCGGCGGCGGTCAGCAATCTGGTGGTGGGCCAGCGAAAATGCTCAGCGTGGTCCGAACCTTCGAGGGGTCTCAATCCGCCTCGGATTCGCCGCGATATCTCAAACGACTGTAAATTATGTGATCCAGGGATGTCATCAGGCCTTTTCCGGGTTAGCCTGCCAGGGCCGTCGCAGGGAGGAAGACGGAAAAGAGCGTGATCCATGGGCTCTTGCCAATTCTCATCGGAAGGAATTCTCAATGAAACGTACGATCGCGGCCGCCATGTTCGCGGGGGGCGTGCTGTCGATGCTCGTGTATACGGCGCCGGCCACAGCAGCGCCGTCCGCTGTGGAGAGCATCAGCTGCGCGGAGTATTCGAGCCAGAAGCTGAGTGACAGGGTGTCCACCATCAAGGATCTGCTGGCGGAACGGCCCGGGCACAAGTACGGGGCGAAGCCCACCACGGTTGTGCGCAAAGTCGACGCCGGCTGCAAGGTGGCCAAGAAGAGGAACGCGGGCGATACGGTGCGGGTCGCCAAGCTCGTGGATGAACTGAACCGGGGCAACTCGTCCACCGACAGGCCGCCGTCCAGTGACTCCTCGCCGAGTGACACGTCGGCATCCGGTGACGCGAGCACCAAGTGCTCGGTGTGGTTGAAGATGAAGCGCCCGGAGCAGGCGGCGCTGTTGCAACAGCACCTGGTGCAGCCCGGTAGCAAATTCGACGGCCGGTTCAACACCGCGGCGGCACTGGTGGACGGTGAATGCAACAAACTCGGCGCCGGCGCGACGGTCGCGCAGGCGTACGACGCCGTGATGAAGAAATACGACAGGTAATCGGAAGGATTCGCATTCATGCGTCATACTGTCACCATTCTCGCCGCCCTTGTCATCGGTATCGGAGCGCTGTCCGGATGCGGCCAGGACTCGCCGTCGTCCGGAAGTGGGAATTCGGCATCGTCCGAGAGCGCCGGTTCGGATATCTCCGCATATTGCGCCGCGGTCAAGGATCTGGGCGATCTCACCGCGCAGCAGGGCTCGGATGAGCTTGTCATCAAGGCGCGGGAGATCGCCGAAGTCGCCCCCGCTGACATCAAAGCGGATTGGGAGACTTTCGCCGATTCTCACGAGGCCGCCCTCGATGCGCTGAACTTCGGTATCGACCCCTCTGATCCGTCATCGTCCCTCGAGCAGATGCAGAAGAAGCAGACCTCCGCTCAGGACAGCACCGCCAAAATGGCCCAGTCCGCGAAGAACATCGGGGACCACATCACGAAGACCTGCGGCAAGTAGTAATGCAATATCACGCGTTCCGAGCCACGGGCTCGGGCGCGTGAGTTCATGCAGGGACGTCTGCCGGGTCTCGACGCAGATCGGATGGACACGGCCGAACACACCGGTAGGTTTGCCCCGGACGGCATGCAGCGGCTGCTGCGCAAGGCGGACCGAAACGTCGACGGTGTTCGTGACAGCGTGCGCACGTGCGTGTTTGGCAAATAGCGCGGCGGTGTGGGGCAGGTCGTATTTGTCGCACGGTGCCCGCGCCCGCTGGGCGATACCGGGGTGGCGATAACGACTGCATCGGCCAGAATCGGCCGACTGCCTGCGCTGGCAATTACGAGATCGCAATGCTGCTGCGTGAGCTCGACTCCACGGAGGCTCTCGTCCTGGGTGCGCGCTCCGTAGCGTGCTACGCCGAAAAGGCTCTCCCGGATTTCGGCGGAGGTATTTCTCAGGTGCGTGTAAAAGATCTCCAGCCGACTTGCTCGGTGTCGGTGAGTGGTCGATGCTGGATCAAGTTTATGGGTATTCAAATGCTTTGTAAGAGAGCCGAACAAGGACACTCGTGGCGATAACCGATATCAAGACGTTTGCTCACCTGGCCGAGTCGGATGTCGAATCTTTTGCCGCCGAGCTGGATGCGGTCCGTCGAGACGTCGAACGATCGCTCGGGGCGCAGGACGCCGCCTACGTAACGCGCGTCATCAAGGCGCAGCGGATCCTCGAAGTGGCTGCACGTGCCATGCTTTCCGCGAGCAAGCGCAGACCGGCATGGCTGGTGGGCACAGCGCTGCTGGCCGTTGCCAAGATCATCGAGATGATGGAGCTAGGGCACAATATCAGCCACGGCCAGTGGGACTGGATGAACGATCCGGAAATCCATTCCAGCTCATGGGAGTGGGATTTTGCCAGCCCTTCGTCGCAATGGAAGAATGCACACAATCACATCCATCACAAGTACACCAATGTGTACGGCATGGATGAAGATCTGGGTTTCGCTGTCCTGCGAATGACCCGCGACGAACCATGGCGCCCGGTTCATCTCGTCCAACCTGTGACGGCTATAGGCATCGCAGCATTCCTCGAATGGGCGATCGCCGTGCACGACTGGGCTATCACCCGAAGACTCTCCGACACGCCAGGCCGACATCAGCTGTCGACACCGAACAGGGAGCTGGCGCGGAAGTTCGGCCGTCAGATCGGTAAAGATCTACTGATCTATCCCGCGCTGACGGGTAGGGCCTTCCGGCGCACGCTCTCGGCCAACGCGGCGGCGCTTCTGGCCCGGAATCTGTGGTCCTTTGTAGTGATCATGTGCGGCCACTTCCCCGACGGAGCCGAGAAATTCACGTCCGGAGAGCTCGTGGGCGAGACTCGCGGCCAGTGGTATCTACGGCAGTTGCTCGGGACCGCGAACTTCGAGGCCGGGCCGGCGCTGGCGTTCATGAGCGGAAACCTATGCTACCAAATCGAGCATCACTTGTTCCTCGACCTGCCCAGCAATCGCTACGCCGAGATCGCCGATCGTGTTCGCGCGCTGTGCGACAAGTACGACATTCCCTATACGACCGGCTCACTGCCCAAACAGTTCTGGCTGACCTCCCGCACCATCTACAAGCTCGCGCTGCCGGACCGGTTCCTACGTCGCACCTCCGACGACGCACCGGAGACGAGCTCGGAACGAAAATTCCTCGCGTTCTCGCTCCCTTCGACGCGGGATGTGTCCGGCTGGCACGGGTCCGACCGATCGTCGGCGAGCGGCACGGTCTTCGAACCGCCCTGGCAGCGGCCCGTTCATCGCAGCGGCATGCGGAGCAGGACCGGTTCGGCTGGCACTGGATCAAGTCGGCCGTGGGCCTGCATTGACCGAACAGCGGAAGGTAAGTCATTGACTCAGCAAGGTCCGGTGGTGCGGATTGTCGCCGGAGTGGCCGGTCGCAGCCTCAGCTTGATGGCGGGGATGACCATCGGTGCAGTGGATGCCCTCGCTGCCCGGCGAGTGCAGGGCAGTCGGCAAGAGTTGGCGGTCGCCCCGTTGCAGCCGGTTGTGGTAGGTGTGAGCGGAGGCGCGATCGGCGGTGCGGCAGCGGCTCTGGGTATGACTCGCGACGAGGCACGGCGGATTGCGGTCGATTACCCCGAAGAGAATGTGCTGGGCAAGAAAAGCTTTCGTGCGCTGCTGACACGGCGTGCGCTATACCCCGAAGCTCGAGTTCGCGAACTCGCCTATGCCGTCGTCGGCGACCGCACATTCGCCGACTTCGCTCTCACATCGCAGCCGCCCGGACTGCGACCGCATGAGACGGCATCGTCGTTGATCATTCCCGTCTACTCGGCAAAACACGGCACACTGCTGCTGCCGCGCGACCTACCGACGTTGGGCCTGACCGACCTGCCGGTTGCCGACGTGCTGGTTGCTGCGACTCGCATCCCGGGAGCTCTGCCCGCGGCCGCGGGGCTCGAGGACGTCTTCGACGGCGGTTGCCAGTACCGCGTTCCGCACGAAGTCTTCTCCCCGCATCCCGCATTGGTTATGGACCTCTACGGACCGCAACCATACAACAGCCGGGGTGGATTGATCTTTCCGCTCCTCCACCCGTCCCTGCCTCCGATTCCCAATCGCCCGCGCCCGTTCCATGACAGGTCCTTGCGCGAGTCGACCATTTTCGCCCACCAACCGTACGGCTCCGCACTCCAGGCCACCGCGCGGCAGCCGGGACAACTCTTCGACTGTGGTTACGAGATCGCGACGTCCTGGATTGATTCCCGGACCGATGAGCAACTTCGCAACGTAGTCGGCTCGCATGTTTTCGGTCTGCCGGATGAAACTGTCGCGGCCAGTTGAATCCAGCCCATCGGGGCGGACCGGTCACCGGTAGATCGAGTTCGGCTCGAGCAGATAATCAGGAGCGAATACATGAAACGCCGGGCGGTTTTGAGCGTGGCTGGTGTGTCCGCGATGGCTGCCGTCGTCGCGGGGTGCTGCATGGAGCCGGCTCAGGGATCGTCCCTACGTTGCCCGCTGCGCCGTTGCCGGTCGACGGGCGCGAGCCGTTGACTGCCGCCGGTCCCGGCGAGAAATGGGACATCCACGGCAACGCGCAACGGTTTACCGGCAACACCTTCGCATCACCGATTCCGCGAAACTCGGCGTTCCTCCGCGCTCAGATTCGGGCGCAGGATCGGTTGCGGGCCAGCCGATTCGCCCGGCATTACGTTCTCACTCCGCACGACAGCTTCCACATGACAGTGCTCGACGGCGTCAACCAAAACCAACTGGGTACGGCCGTCTGGCCGACGTGGATGGCACGCGCGACGTCGACGGTTGACACGAGTATCCCGTTTCTGCGGCGCCTCGAGTCCGCGCGGCTGGACGTTCCGCGCACCGTGACGATGCGAGCCGACGGTCTGCGCGACATGGCCACGGGATTCATCGTGGCTCTCGCACCGATCGACATCACCACCGCCGATGCACTGAACCGGTTCCGGAACCAGGTCACCGATCTGCTTGGGCTCAGCCGCACAGGATTCGGCGCCTACCGCTTTCATTCGACAATGGGCTATCGGCTGGTGAAGCCGCTGCCGTCCGAACTCGACGAAGTACACGCACTGCAGAACGAGATATCCGAATACTTCACGGGAGACGCCGGCACCGTGACCGTGGACCCGATCGCGTTCAACATCTTCGACGACATGCTCGCCTTCCCGCAACTGAAAGTGCTGTAGACGCTATACGGTCTGATGCATTCGGTCAGTTCGATGCTTCGGTGATCAACGCTGCGCACGAGTCCGGGCTTTCACGCCCGCCGACTGAGAGATGCCAGTGTTCCAGGACGGTGCGGCGTTGCCGGATAACGACCACCACCACGAGGGTGCCACCGAGTATCAAGGGCACCGCACTCCCGCTTTCGAGTCCAACATGTCCTCACCTTCACCGACTGTATACATCACGGCCGACATGACCGCGGTTCAATCCGGAAATTCGACGTTGCCCCATAATGTCAGTGGAAAGGCCGGATTCAGGTTCTGCTACCCGAAATGCCTCAGCGCCTGAGGGTATTCCGGCACCCCGGTGGAGTCTTGGTGGTCCACTCTGGCTTGCCAGTGGGTGAGCGTTTCGTCGTACAGGTGGCGGATCTCTTCGATGTTCTGGTTGTAGGTGTCCGGTTTCCATGAGCTGACGTCGATTGGTTCGAGTATGGCTACGTCGATGGTTCCGGGATGGACAAATGCCGAACTGCGCCAAAGGATTTCACCGGAATTTCGGATGACGATCGGGACGATAGGAGCGCCTGATCGGGCTGCGAGTTGGAATGCTCCCTTCTTGAAGGGCAGCAGGTGCGGGGTGGGTGACACGCGGCCTTCGGGCGCTATCGCGACCGATCTACCCGACTGCAGGTCAGCAACGAGGGGTTCCAGTGTCCGCTTGGCTCGGTTGGGTGCGGACCGGTCGACAAAGATGACTCCGACGAATCGCAGCAGGGGACCGAATATTGGGTAGCGGCGAGCCTTCATTGCGACGACCCCGGTGAACGCAGCCCGGAGCACATAGGGGACGATCAGGGCGTCGATTTGGCTTTGATGGTTGAAAATGAAGACCGCTGGCCGGTGCGCACGGGTATGCTCGGAGCCGGCTATTCGCACTCGCACTCCGGCACAGCCGAGCGCAGCGGTTGATACCCATACATACATTCTGTCGATCGCAGACTGTCGGTCACGACGAAGCGAGCATACCGCCGCGGCAGCTGCCGCACCAAGGATAGCGAGCAGCCCGAGGGCAGTTCGTGCTATGCGGTGGGGTTCTGCGGTACAGCGTGGACGCAATCGCAGTACTCGCCAGCCTCGACGGCCCGCTACGGCGGACAGTCGGCGGTCGGGATTCACCGCGATCGAATTGCCGACGAGCGACAGCAGCGGAATATCCGACTCTCCGTTGGAGTAGCCGTAGCTGTGTGCGAGTTCTATGCCATTGGCGGTCGCGAACCTCCGCACAGCGTCGGCCTTGCGCTGGCCCGCTAACAGTTCGCCGTCGACAGCGCCGGTCAGCATCCCGTCGGAAACAGCCGTTTCGGTGCATAGAACCCGATCGATGCCGAGTTCCCGTGCCGTGGAACGAATCTGAAAACGCACCGCTGCCGTCGCGATCACGAGTGTGTGGCCGGCCGCGTGGTGTGCCCGAATCAATTGCAAGACTTCCGGATACAGGTGCCCGGCAATGAAACGGGTGAACAGTCGATCCTCGATCTCCTCGAAATCTTGCTCCGTGCGGCCACGCCATACCTGGGATATCAGTCGGTGGATGCGGTCGAGGTATGCGGAGGTCTTCCCACCCGAAAGTCCGGCCAGCAGCGACCAGATCAGAGTCCGGGATCTCATGGTTCGCGACGGCATCAACGGACCGGAAAGGCCCCGACGGAATCCCTGCAGCAGGGTGCCATCGAAGTCGAAAAACGCTCCGACGCCGGAACCCTGTGGGCCGGTGTGGATATCGTGCAGTGTCGCCGCAAGGGCCGCCTCCCGTTGTGGCGGCGTTTTCATGTCGTGGACTTTGCGGCGACGCCGAGTTCGCCGTCGGCCGTATGCGGTGATCGACGGTGTCCAAAAGATGGACTTGCCGCATGATCGGTGGTCGTTGCTGCCAGAATCTCGACGAAAAGCTGCACCGACAACTTTGCTGGGTTGACCACCGACCCGGCCTGCGATTCGATACAAGCAGTGAAGAATGTTGCGCATCCGACCGGAAAAAGAATTCAAGAGTCACCTTCGGGGCTGCAAATGTATAGAACTGTGGAGGGCCGCGACCGCTGACAGAGCGCCGAAGACCGGGCGTCGATGGCGTTTTACGGCCAGGTCGTCGACGAGCAGGTGCGTGACCAGCGACAAGACCTTCATCAGGCTGGCCGCGTAGCGGCCACGACCAGGAGGATGGCGAGCTTCACTGTGGCTGCAGTCATTTCGTCTCCGGGTGCGCGGTGGTCGGCGATCTTCGCCCCGACGCATTCGGCGCCGTTGCCGAGTCGTCACTTCGGATCGGAACGTCCCCGAGTAGCGATTCTGGTGGGAGCAGCTCCGCTAGGCAAACAGCGGGACTATTTTTTACATTCTATTCAGATCGGGTACTTCCCCGCATCCCCTGGTGGCATCAAGTAATTGTAAGAAGTATTCGATGGGTGTAGATCGCCCGCTGGAAGCATCGGTACATGTCCGCCTACGCCCAGTCAGGGAGACAAACCTGCGAGTTGCAGCAGCGACCGGCCGGCTTCGTCCTGCTTGTCGTGATGGCGATGGCGGAAGAAGGTGGCGGCGTCGGGCAGGCGTGCGGTCTGCGGACCGTGCGCCGCCGCGACGAGCTCCGCGTTGTCCGGTGAGCCGATTCCGGATGGACGGCCGGGATCGTGTCGATGTGGCATCGTGATCGCGTACCAGGGAGGCATTGGCATACAACGAGTTGCGTGAATTGTCTCGGCGAATCCGCGGCGGGCTGTGGTTGCGTTGTGCGTCGCGGACGTGGTAAGCGACCGAACTGCGGGATCGGTCGAGGTAGCTGACCTTGCCGTCTCGAAAGACCAGCCACCGCAGGGATGGGAGTCGGCAGGATGAGGGGGCTGCCGACTCCCATCAAGAGTATATGGTCGCCAAAGGCCATGACTTCCAGTGAAATCCGAAAACTTACCGCATTTTGAGGTGGAGTTGCCCTGCGACGTGTGCACCGGATGCTGGTCAGCGATGGACCTGGTGTTCTCGTCTGCGAAGGCGATCCGGAGTCGTAGGCCGTCGGCGAGCCGAGCCGCCCCGCTGCGGCCAGCACAGGGCTGTCAGGATGAAGAGTACCTCCACGGCGATGACCGTTAGTGCGGTTAGTTGAAGAGTGGTCATGTACAAGCCCGTTCGTGGTGGGAAGACAACCCTGTAGCCTAATGCAAATCTAATTGCATCAGACCTGAGTTGTGCAAATTTATATGCACACGGTTAGGATGTCCGCCGTGACCGCAGGGGGGTCGGAGTTGAGGCGGTCGCTGGCGGGGCGACTGGGCGCAGTCCGAGCAGCATCCCGTTGGCGTCGAATACGACGCCGCCGTGGTGCTGGTACGGATCGGTGCGCACCCGGCGGAACACCCGGGCTAGCAGCAATGCCGGGAAGTCAA
Organism: Nocardia sp. NBC_01730; assembly: GCF_035920445.1. Classification (NCBI taxonomy): domain Bacteria; kingdom Bacillati; phylum Actinomycetota; class Actinomycetes; order Mycobacteriales; family Nocardiaceae; genus Nocardia; species Nocardia sp. NBC_01730. The sequence continues at coordinate 693,271 of NZ_CP109162.1, forward strand.
GGCGGCGGTTCCGGTCGTCAACTCTGTGGGTGGCTCGCCGTGGTCGACCGGCTGCGGTCGATCTGGGTGGCGAATTATGTTGTCCGCCAAGGTGTGTCAGTGAAGCGAAGACAGCGGAACTCCGGGTATTGATGGGTTGTCCTACCAAGACGCCCGCCGCTACCACTGGAGTTCCGCTGTCTGCTCAGTCTGCCATTCCTCGCGCTGCTGCGGTTGCACCGGGTGCGTTCGCCCCTGGCCATTTCGGCGAGTTGACCCAGATCGTGCCGTTCGAGATGGTCGACGAGGTGCTGGGCTCGACCATGATCCGGGGCCGGGTTCGGATACTCACCCTGGGGGCGAGCGAGTTGGTGTATCGCGGCTGCACGGAGACACACCGCCCGCAGGCCGATGTGTGGTGGGGAGGCACGTCGCAACAGTTCGCGCAGGGGATACAGACCGGTGTGCTGACCGTGGCTCGCCGGGATATCGTCGCGCGGGTGCCGGAACGGTACCGGGGGCCGGACAAGCTGTGGCCGGCGGAGATGCGCACGCCGAGATCATCTTCTATAACAGCACGATGCTCACCGCGGACCGGGCGCCGAAGGACTGGGACGATCTGATCACCCCGAATATGAAGGAAAAGCTACTGATTCGCGACGTCGCGGCATCGGGGACGATGCGGAGTATTATCTCCGCGTTGATCGCGCGATCCGGCGATCCGCAGGTCGGGTACGCGTATCTGCGCGCACTGGACCGCAACACGAAAGACTATGTCGCCAATCCCAGCGATCTGTATCTGCGGATCCGGCGTCAGGAAGCGCCGGTCAGCGTCTGGAATCTGCAGGACGTACTGATCCAGCGCGGCGCGGGAGCACCGTTGACTGTCGTGATGCCGGCCCGCGTCGGCCGCGGATTCCCAGCGCCGCACGGCACGCTCTACACACGCAGTGATATGCCCCTCCATCGTCCGCAGCTGCGCGACGTGAAAGGCTGGTTGCATCAGGCGGCGCTGTCGCTTCCAGTGCTCGCCCTCACTGGTGACCAACCCGTTGCCGAGCGCAGCGCGGAACGGTTTTATCAGCGAACCCTTGACATAGTTCGCGGCGTTGGCCGCCAGGATGCGGCGCACATACTCGGGGTGGCTCACGATAAGGTTTCCAGCGGTCCCGCGCCGATCCGCACGAGGCCGTCATGGTGCGCGGCAGCGTCCATGACGAAGCGGAAGGGATCGCGGATCAGGCCGGGTCGGATCCCGGCGGAGGGCGGGGTGTGCGTGGTCGGGTCGGGAGCAGTGGGCCGGGCCATCGTCGGCTTCTCTCGATACGCGTGAAAGGGTGATTCCGCGAGCCGTCGGCGCGGTCGCCGTCGGCCATTGTCGTCTGTGCCGAGAATATTTGCCGTACAGGGCATCCGGGCGGGCGAGGCGGAGAATTTGCATCCGTTTGATAACCGAATGTTTCTGGTGCGAAGCGCATCCGAGCCTTCCGGGTAGGTCGTACAGCGACTCCGAGTTCCGGCTTTCGCCGGGGTACCTGGGAGTTGGGATCGGTGGAGTGGTAGCTCGCTGTCATCCCGGTGATCCCAGGGTTTCGGCAACGCCTCGATCGGGCCGTCGCGGATCGGTGGGTGAGTCTGCCTGCCGTCCCCGTCTGGGGTCAGTACTCGACGACGTCGGTGGGCGAATCCTCGGGTGGGTCGGTGCGCAGCCGCGACCAAAGGCCGGCCACGAGGATGACGACGGTCACGATCAGCACGTGGGCTGCCATGAGCACCAGGAATGGCAGGACGAAGCCTTCGTCGGTGGCGGCACCGCGGTCGCCTACGCAGTACAGGGTGTAGTTCACCGACGTCCCCTCGGAATCGTGGGTCGTGTCCGACACTACGATCGGCTCACTATAGGGAGCCGAACAGAACAGCGGTGCAGTGAGTTTCGCTTCGCCGGGCCAGATCGCAACGGGTAGTACGGTGCTGAAGGCTCCCACGCCGAGCCCGGTCGTCAGCGCTGTCGTGAGCAGTCTGGCCATCGCTCAGGCCTGCCTGGTACGGAGGAAGGTACCGGTGTGGTCGAATTCGGCGATGATCTCCGACCGAGGTGAAACCACATTGGCGACGATGCGGATGTCGCTGTCGAACCGGCTCACCACGATGATCGTCACCTGGGCGTCCGGGAGCCCGCTCCGGGCGAGGGCGGTGTCGACGATGTCCTCGATGCGTGCCAGGCCGGGAACTTCGCTCACCGCGAATCCCTCGCCGTCGAGGTCGTCGAACGCCGAAACGCGTACCGGCTGCGGCGCACTGAGCTCGCCGAGCGTGAACGAATAGTCGTCCAGCGCGCGTGACCCGTCCGGATGGCGGATCCGCAGCCGCACCACCGATTGTCGTGCCGCCAGATCGCCGCGTCCCGCCAGGAACCGGGTCACTTGCGTCGGTTGCTCGGCGAGGACCAGCCGGAACTGTCTCGAATCCGGTGCGGTCAGGATAATGACGTTCGCCTGAACGTCGGTGACCCCCAACCGTTCGCGCACGGCGGCGATCGCCGCCTCCGGTAGGGCACTCACCAATCCGCCACCCCGGGTGCGCATCTCGTGCTCGAAATCCGCGCGGTCCACCGCCCCTACACATCCGGTGGTGCCCAACACGATCGAACACACCGCGGCTCGAAGCCACCCACGACGGCGCATGCCGGAATGATATGCGCTGTCCCGGCCTCGTGCGCGGGTGTCGTCGCCGATGTGAGCGGGTTCGGGACGCTGCTCGCACACGGCGCGTCCGAACCGCTCGATCTGTCCGAGCGCAACTGCTCGTCTACCACGATTCCGTTGTCGGTCGCCAAGTCGGCACCTCGTGCGAGTTCGTCTCTGGGTGCCGCGCCGATCCCGTAGACGACGAGGTCGGCAGGCAGCGACTCCAGATCGGTGGTCACCGCACGAACCTGCCCGTTGCCGGCGATCCCGCGAACGCTGACTCCGGTCAGCACACGGACGCCACTACGCTCATGTTGTTCGCGTAGATGTGGTTCCAGCTGGAGGAAACGGCTCGGCCCAACAATCGGTCAGCCACTTCCACCACGGTCACGGTTGCTCCGTGCGCGGCTGCGACCTGGGCGATTTCCAGGCCGATGAATCCGCCGCCGACCACAACGACGTCGCGTGTGCTATACGTATGCGTATATGCAAGCTCGGAGTATGCGTGGCTGTCGGAGTTCCTGGTCGCGGTCATCCACCAGCGACGCCGGGAATGCCGCCTGCCTGATCATGACCCGTTCATCAACTTCCCCCGGTGTACCTCTGGTCCCAGGATTCGTCGATGTCGAGTGCCACGGACGGGCAAGCATCCAGGGCCTCCCGCACTGCTGAGTGATTGCGCCGCGGTCTTGGGTCGAGCAACCGCACCCTGCCGTCGTCCTCGTCCTGATCAAAGACCTCCGGCGCGATAAGGGCGCACATGCCCGAGCCGATACAGCGCTCCCGATCCACAGAGATTCGCACTTTCGTTATCTCCTTTCGTGACTAACCGAAATGATCCACAAGACAGGCCATGAATGCGCGTTCCTGCACAGTTGACGCGCTCGGCCGATGGTTCTACTGGCCCGTTTCCGTCCAGGTGACCGGCAGTTCGTGGACGCCGTAGATATTCATGTCGGTCTTGAGTTTCACCTCGTCGGCGGGGATGGCGAGCGCGAGGGTGGGGAAGCGACGCAGCAGTCCCTCGAAACCGGCGCGCATCTCGATGCGGGCCAGTTGCTGGCCGAGGCAGGTGTGGATGCCGTGGCCGAAGGCCAGGCGACCGCGGGCCTCGCGGCGGATGTCGAGAGTGTCGGGGTTGTCGAAGCGCTGGGGGTCGTGGTTGGCGGCCAGCAGGGAGACAACAACGGTCGATCCCTTGCCGATTGTTGCACCGCCGAGTTCGATGTCCTCGGTGGTGTAGCGATAGAAGATATCGGCGACGGACAGGTAGCGCAGGAGTTCCTCGACGGCATCGGGCATCAGATCCGGGTCGGCGCGCAGTTCGGCCAGCTGCTCAGGGTGCTCCAGGAGCGCGAAGGTGCCCAGTGCCAGCATGTTGGCGGTGGTCTCGTGGCCCGCGAGCAGCAGCAGGAAGGCGATGCCGACCAGCTCCTCGATGGTCAGGTCGTCCTGGCGGGCCAGGTCGGACAGTATGTCGTCGCCGGGTTCGGTGCGTTTGCGCGTGACCAGTTCGGCGAGGTATGTGGTCATTGCGCCGTACGCGGCCATCTTCTCGTCGAGCGGCTGGTCCTTGACCAAGAATTTGGCGGAGTTGACCTGGAAGGTCTCCCGGTCCGTGTAGGGGACACCGAGCAGTTCGCAGATCACCAGCGAGGGCACCGGCAGCGCGAACTCCTCGACCAGGTCGACCGGCGGGGTGCGGCGCGCCATCTCGTCCAGTTGCCGCTCGGTGATGTCGATGATGTGCTCTTCGAGCTGCTTCATGCGTCTGACGGTGAAGGCGCCGGTGAGCATGCGCCGCAGCCGGGTGTGGTCCGGCGGGTCCATGGCGACGAACAAGCCCGGAATCTGCGGGGACGGTTCGGTGGCGACAGGCATGCCGGGGGTCTCGTACGGTACGTGGAGAATGCCGATGTCCTGGCGGGAGCTGAACCGGGTATCGGCCATGAGCTGGCGGACCGCGTCGTAGCCGGTGACGAGCCAGCCCTCGTGACCGTCGGGGAAGACCATGGGACTGACCGGGCGAGCCTCGCGCAGTCGGGTGATCTCGCAGGGTGGGTCGAAGGGGCCCGCATTGCGCTCCATGGGGAGGCCGTGCGGGATGGGAGCCGTTTGACTCATCTGGGTTCCTTTCGTGGCGGCTTGTTTCGACCACAGTCGCCGACGGATCTGACATACGACTGTCACGGCTCTGACACCGACCATGCCGGAGACCTGGTCGGCTGGCCCCGTGCGACGACGAAACGCCTGCCAATTGCCCATGGCAAGATCAGCCAGGTGCAGATCGGGATACTTGGACCATTCGAGATACGCACGGACGACGGCGTTTTCGCCGACGTGCCGGGCGCGCGGCTGCGCGGGCTGTTGATCGCCCTCGCACTCGAACCTGGTCACGCAGTCCCGAGGGCGACGCTCATCGACTGGATCTGGGGTGAAAACCCGCCCTCCGACGCGGCGAATTCCTTGCACCGCCTGGTTTCCCGGCTGCGGAAGGCGCTGCCGGAAGGAGTGGTCGAGGGGCAGACGGACGGCTACCGGTTGAGGGTGGAACCCGACGCCGTCGACGCCGTGCGGTTCGAACGCCTCGTCGCCCAAGCCCGCAATGACGAGGATCCACGGGGCGTAAGGCGGCTGCGCGAGGCCCTCGCATTGTGGCGCGGTGCGGCCATGCAGGACATCGGTCTGCAAGAAAGCGCGGCATTCGACGCGGCGGTCACCCGGCTCGAGGGGCTACGCCTGACAGCCATGGAGGATCGGTTCGATGCGGAGATCAGCCTCGGCCACGGTGCGGAGCTGGTCACGGAACTGGCCGACCTGGTGGCCGCGCATCCGGTGCGAGAACGGCTTGTCGCCGCGTTGATGCGTGCCCATGTCGCGACCGGTCGCGACACCGAGGCGCTGCTCGTGTACGAGCGCACGAGAGAAACCCTGGCCGACGAGCTGGGCGTCGACCCCTCACCGGAGCTGTCCGCACTGCACGTCGCGTTGCTGCGGGGCGAGTTGGGGCGGCGGGAGGAGAACCGGAAGACCAACTTGCGTGCCGAGCTGACCAGCTTCGTCGGCAAGGACGCCGATGTCGCCGCGGTCCGCGAACTCAATGCCGAACATCGGCTCACCACCCTGATCGGGCCGGGCGGCTCGGGGAAGACCAGACTGGCCACGGAAACCGCGCGCACGCTGCTCGGCGACCTGCCGGACGGGGTCTGGCTGGTCGAACTCGCGGCCATCGGCGCCGACGGTGACAATGGGGGCGGGCCCGAGGGGCAGGGGGGCGGGAAGAACGTCGCGCAAGCGACGCTCGCCGCGCTCAAACTGCGGGATGCGCTGCTCGGCGAGGCACCGGACGCGGAGCCGACGGATCGGGTCATCGCCGCGGTCCGCGAGCGGGCGATATTGCTGATTCTGGACAACTGCGAGCACGTGATCGAGTCCGCGGCGATATTCGCCCATCGAGTGCTCGGAGAGTGCCGGCGGCTGCGGATCATCGCGACGAGCAGGGAACCCCTAGGCATCACCGGTGAGGCACTATGGCCGGTCGTACCGTTGGTCGTACCCGCGGAAGATGCCGACCCCGGCGAGATCGAGTCCGCTCCGGCCATCCGGCTGCTGCTGGACCGAGCCGGCGCGGTGCGCAAGGACCTCACGACCGACGCCAACACATTGTCGATCTCGGCGCGCGTCTGCCGGGCGCTGGACGGGATGCCACTGGCGATCGAACTCGCCGCGGCCAGGTTGCGCACCATGTCCCTCGATCAGCTCGCCAACCGGCTCGACGACCGGTTCCGCCTGCTGACCGGCGGCAGCCGTACCGCGCTGCCGCGGCACAGGACGCTGCGTGCGCTGATCGACTGGAGCTGGGAGCTGCTCACCGACGCCGAACGAGTAGTCCTGCGCAGGCTCTCGGTGTTCTCCGGTGGGGCGAGTCTGGAAGCGGCCGAGCGGGTCTGCGTCGGACCGACCCTTTCGAGCGACCTGCGAGCAGTCGCCAGCGATGCGGTCGAGACGGGTCAGGTACTCGAGTTGCTGACCGCGCTGACCGAGAAATCGCTGGTGGTCACCGAGGGCGACCGGGCGCCGCGCTACCGGATGCTCGGCACGATCAAGGAGTACGCCGAGCAGCGTCTCGCGGAGGCAGGGGAGTCGGATCTGACGCGCCGTGCGCATCTCGCGTATTTCACCGGCTTCGCCGACATCGCGGAGCCGCATCTTCGCCGCGCCGAGCAACTGGATTGGCTTGCCACGCTCGAGGTCGAGCATGACAACATCGCTGCCGCGATGCGCGGTGCGCTCGCGGCCGGCGAGGCAGACGGGGCGATGCGGCTCGCCGCGGCCGCCGGCTGGTACTGGTGGCTCGGCGGGCACAAGGCCGAGGGCAACGAGCTGATCATGGCGGCCACTGCCGTGCCCGGCGAGGTGGCGGACGAGATCAGGGGCGTGGTGTACGCGTTCGTCGTACAGTTCGTGACCTCCGGGCAGCAGGGTGACCAATACCAGGCTGAGGAGTGGATCCACAAGGCTTACGAAATCAGCCAGCGCGTTCAGAACCGTCACCCGGCGCTGAGGTTCGCCGCCCCACTGGAGCGCATGTTGCAAGCGCCGGACGCGTTCCTGCCCGCGTGGGAATCACTGCTGGTCGACGAGGACCCCTGGGTACGCGCCCTTGCCCGGCTACACCTCGGCAAGATGCGGATCCAGCTCGGCCACGACGGCCGGGATGCGGACACATATCTCGAGACGGCGCTCACCGAGTTTCGCGCGCTCGGCGAACGGTGGGGGATTTCGTTCGCGCTGACCGAGCTGGCGAATCGAATCGCCATGCGCGGTGAGTTCGCCGGTGCGTGCGAGCACTACGAACAGGCGATCGCGGTCGTCACCGAGGTCGGTGCCATCGAGGATGTCGCGCCGATGCGGTCGCGGCAGGCCCAGTTGTACTGGCTGTTGGGGGATGAGGACTCCAGCGTGGCTGCTATGGCCGAGGCGCAGCTGGCCGCGGAACGAGTCGCCTGGCCGAATGCGCTCGCCGAGCTGGCCCTGTCGAAGGCGACGCTCGCGCGCTGGAGCGGCGATGCCGAGCAGGCGCATCGGCAACTCGACGTCGCGACAGCGATGCTGGGCGATGACGCCGAAGGGGCAAACGCCCGCGCAGTGATACAAGACCTGCTCGGCTACCTTGCCGAGGATCTCGACGAGGCCCGTGAACACCGTGTCGCGGCCTTCCAGGCGGCGTCGGAGGCGGGGCATGCGCTCCTGATCGCGCAGGTGCTCGTCGGGATCGCGGATCTGGCGCTGCGTGACCAACAGTACGAGCAGGCCGCGCGGCTGCTCGCGGCGAGCGCCGGCGTGCGCGGTCTGCCCGACCGTTCCCAACCCGATGTGGCCCGGATCGAGCACGCCACGCGAAGTCGCCTCGGTGACACGCGGTTCACCGAGGCGACTGGAGAGGGGGAGCAGGCGAGCTGGCGTGAGTTGGTCGCGGTCACGCTCGCTTCTTGAACGTGGAGGACGCCCACAGGTACCCGACGAGAGCGATCCCGACGCACCAGGCGATGGCGGCGATTGTGTCGCCGGTGTCCGGTGCGCCGTTGAGCAACCCGCGCATGGTTTCGATGATCGGCGTGAAGGGCTGGTACTCCGCGAACTGCCGGAGACCCGGCCCCATCTTCTCCGCCGGTACGATCGCGCTGCTGAAGAACGGCAGCATGACCAGTGGCACGGCGGCCAGACCCGCCGTTTCCACCGACTTCGCCGCCAATCCCAAGGCGACCGTGAGCCAGCCGGCCGCGAAACCGAGCAGCACGACGATGCCGGCCACACCGAGCCAATCGAGGAAACTCGCCGCCGGGCTGAATCCCAGCAGGAAGGCCACCCCGATGAGGGCCACGATAGCGACCAGGTTGGTCAGCACACTGGCGATGACGTGACCGGTCAACACCGCACCACGGGAGACGTCCATGACCTTGAACCGGTTGATGATGCCCTTCGTCATGTCGGAGTTCACCGACGTCGCGGTGGCCCCCAGCCCGTAACAGACGGCCAGCAGGATCAGTCCCGGCGTCGCATAGTCGATGTAGTCGACACCGACGTTGAAAGCGTCTCCGAACATGTACACGAACATCAACATGATGATGATCGGCATCAGGACCGCGTTGAACACCGAGGTCGGGTTCCGGGCGATGTGTTTGAAGTTGCGGCGCAACATGACCATGGAATGGGACTTGGTGCTCATGCCTCCACCTCGCTGCCGCTCGGCTCCGGCATGACCACCGGGGTGGCTGCGTCGTTTCCGACCACCTCCGTGTCGTGGCCCGTCAGCGCGAGGAAAACATCGTCGAGGTCGGGTGTGTGCACGGAGAACTCTTCGGCGCTGAGTGAGTACTCGTCGAGCCTGTCCAGCAGAGCCCGGAGCGATTTCGTCCCGCCATCGCTGGGAACCCGCAGGGTCAATGCCTCGTCGTCCCGCTTGGAGTCTGGGAACAGGTGCGCGGCCGCGTCGATTCGGGAGATGTTGGTGAACCGGAGCCGGACGTGTGTCCCGGGGATCTGGCGCTTGAGCTCGTCGGGGGTGCCCTGGGCGACCAGGCGGCCCTGGTCGAGTACCGCGATGTGGTCGGCGAGCTGATCGGCTTCCTCGAGGTACTGGGTGGTGAGGAAGATGGTCACGCCGTCGGTCACCAGGTCGCGGATGATCGACCACATCGTGCGACGGCTGCGCGGGTCAAGTCCAGTTGTCGGCTCGTCCAGGAAGATGATCTTCGGGTTGCCGACCAGCGTCATCGCCAGATCCAGCTTCCGGCGCATGCCGCCGGAGTAGGTCGACGCAGGCTTCTGCGCCGCCTCCACCAGATCGAAGCGTTCCAGCAGCTCTGTGACGGTCCGCTTGCCTTCTGTGGAGGGGACCCCGTTGAGGTCCACCATCAGTTGCAGGTTCTCCTGTCCCGTCAGTAGATCGTCCACCGCCGCGAACTGACCGGTGACCCCGATCGCCGCGCGTACCGCCTTGGCCTCGGTCGTGACGTCATGGCCGGCAACGCGTACCGACCCGCCGTCGGCCTTCATCAACGTGCTCAGCACGTTCACCGTCGTTGTCTTTCCCGCCCCATTCGGACCGAGCAGGGAAAAAACCGTACCCGCACGAACATCTAGATCGATGCTATCGAGCACAATCTTGTCCCCGTATGTCTTCCGCAGCCCTGAAACCGCAATCGCTGAATTTCTCATGCGACCACCATCGGCACCCGGCCTGACACCCACCTGTCACGCCCCTGACACGGTGTTCTATCTCGTCGCGCAGGCTACAACGTGAGAATCGTCCTGATACGCATCTGACCGCGAGCCAACCGAGACCAATGTCAGGTTCAGCGGGTCGGGTGCGATGGTGAGAGCTTCGTGGAGGATCCGGTCGCCGCTGCACCCGATGCGCTGCATGCGCAGGTTCACGAATTTCTGGCTGACCGACTGGCGGGTACTTCTCACCTGGCGCGCAGGTGATCCGCCAATCCCTGATCGGGCGTAGGCGTGGACTCAGTCGAAGGTGCTGTCGAGCCAGTCGATCGTCTGCATACCGAACAGATCTGTGCCCCAGCCGTAGAGATCGGTGGTCATCCGCACCATGCTGCAATTGGTTGGCGCGTAGGTCACATCGGTGCCCTGGGCGCGGTACTGGTCGGCCAGTTCACGCGCATCGCGGGCGGGCACCAGCGACATGAACGAATCGTCGGCCGCGCATGAGGCGATGAGCACCTTGGATTTCGGCGGGTCGCCACGACCGAGCACATTGTCGTCGAACACATGCTGGAACGCGGGTTCGTCGGCTGGGTTTCGCCCGGTGTTGAACAATGTGTTCAACGGGACGAACGGCAATCCGAAGTACGCGGGCGTCTGGCACTGCGTGCGGAAGAGGTCGGCGAGCGTTTTACCGGCCGGGTTCAACTTTTCGTCGACGCGCATTTCCGGATACCACGGTTCGAGTCCGAGCAGGGTGGCGAAGGCGAAACCGGAACCGACCGAACCGCCTGCGATCCGCATGAAGTTCCGCGGCTTCACCACCATGCCTTCCAGCACAGTCGATTTCACGTTCAGTTCCGGCGCGTACTCGGGCTGCTGTTCGGCCGAGAACCCGGCCCCCACCCCGCCACCGGCGATACCGAACAGCGCCGTCTGTGCTTTCGGGTCCAGACCGGCCTCGCGAAAGTTCAATGCCGCGCGGGCGCCGTCGAGCTGGGCGTGCGCGGCGAATTTCCCGGCGAAAACGCCGTGCGGCCTACGGTCGGCGTCATTGCCGACATCGGAGATCATCACCGCGTATCCCTTGCCGAACAGCAACGTCAGTGGGCCGAGAGCAGACCACGAGGCGCCGTCGATCGGGGCGCCGCCGGTCCACTGGGTGCTCGGGTGACAGCTCCAGCCGACGCTGTCGTTGGCCTCCTGGTAGGAGATGAGGCGGCGTTCGGAATTCGGTGTGCCGTCGACCGGGATCATCAGGATTCCGGTGCTGATCACGGGTGTGACACCGTCGTTTCCGGTGGTGACGTACATCAGTTTGTATGCGTCCAGGTGCGCCGGTTTCACGCCGGTGAACAGCACGTCGACCTTCTTGAATTTCAGCACGGTGCCGGGGCGCTCGTTCCCGGTGAGCGGCGGCTCCTGATAGAAGGGGTCGTTGCCTTGCAGCGCCTGGAACGCCTCCTCAGGGGAGGCGGCGGTCGCGTCCCGCAGGGTGCCGACCACGTAACCGTTGAACACCTCACCGAGACCCGGTGTACGCGGCGGGGCGAGCGGTTCGGGCGGAGCAGGCTGGGCCGGTGGGTCCGGCCGAGGGGGCGGCGCCGGTTGGGCCACCGCCGCACCTGCGCCGGTGAACACGATCATCGCCACGCCGAGCGCCGCGAGCACCGTCCACCGTTTCCGGCCCAGGCCATGTCCACGGCTTCTCTGCGGGCCGGGTCCACTTGTCCCGACACTATTTCCGCGCATATCGACTCCGTTTCCGCGCATCTCAGCGCACCGCCGTTCCGGCAACGACCGGCATTCCGGCCGCTGTGCCCGCGTCGACCGGTATCACCTGGATCTGCCTGATCGCCGAATCCAGCAGCTGCGGGATGTTCAGCAGCGGCCGGTGCGATTCCAACTGCACCTCGTACGGCGTGCGTAGCTGGGCTTCCAGTACTGGCCAATTGTTTTCGACCTGATATTTGTACTTCGGCAGCAATTCGGTGGTGATGTAGTCCCACCTCGGATCGAGTCCGGACCAGTTCCAGTCCGGCAGCGGCAGTGTCAGCAGCGCCGGGTGGTCGTCGGCCATCGTGAACGGGATACGCACCGGCCGGAATTGGCGCGGCGGCACGACACCCGCGACCGATGGTGAACCCACCGCACCGCTGAGATAGGTGATGGCCTCCCCGACCGATCCCTTGTAGCCGCGCGCCTCGTCCCACTGGGCGCCGATCGCCCAATCCTGTTCGCGCCGTAGCAGGGTCGCGTTGCCCGCCGCGATACGTTCGGAGTCACCGGAGGTGATATCGCGCCACGCGTTCATGATGTCGTCGCCGAACAATCCAGCGGCCTGGAATTCGGCGAGCGCGGGCAGACCTTCGGTGACAAGGGCGTCGTGCATGGGCATCAGATCGGAGAAGATGTTCTTCTGCATGACGAGGATCAACCCGATGACATACCGCAGATCCTGTGGCGTGATCTGTGGGCCTGCCTCGGCGAGCGCGGTGAGTCCGCGCGGTAGCATCGTGACGGCCTGCGGACCGGCGACCTGTTCGACCGCGGCGAGGACACCGCGCGCTGTTTCGGACATACCGGGCAGCCCGTAGATACCGCCGAGCAATTCGAAATCGACGAGTCCGCCGCCGAAATCGGCACCGACCTGGCCGCCCATACCTGCCCATTGCAATTCCCGATGGGCCAGTTGCAGATCTTCGTAGTAGCGGTAGGACTTGACCAGGTTGTTCCGGTTCGCCGCCACGCCCGCGCGTGGATCCCATGACCGCAGGTCGATGCCCGCCTTGATTGTGGCGTCGACCAGCCAGTACTGGTACAGCAGGGCCGCATACCTGGTGGGCGCGATACCACGGCCGCGCGCCTCGTCCAGCAGGGACCGCAGTTGCGCTATGTCGTAGGGCAATTCCGGATCGACACCGCCGGGACCGGCGGCAGCATTCCGATTGACCAGCGGCAGATCCAGGTAGCCATAGCCATCCCATTCCGACGCTCCGGCAGGACCGGCGCAGGCAAGCCCGAGCCCGATCGCGGCCGCCAGTACGGCGCCGCGTAACAAGAAACCGATACGCATCAGCTCTTCAGCCTTCCTCTCCGCAAGGTCGACACACACGAACTTCGATCACGACCTTTGCACCGGCGAGCGGCTCGGGTTGCTCGATGTGGGATTCGCGGTCGTCGAGCAGCCATAGGTGGCGGGCTTCGACGATCTTGGGTGCGGTGGTGGCGATGTGGGAGACCGCCATCGGCGCGAGCCCGGTCTGGACGACCGCGTACCAGGTCTTCGGGCTGGTGATGCTGTCGAGCCGGATCGCCTCCTGCGGCGCCATCTCGATGCGTTCCGTGACCACTCTGGTCTTGTCCAGCACCGCGCTCGGGTTCACAGCGACGGGTCTCCGTCTTCGATGCTGTCGACGTCGTCGTATGGGTCGACGAAACGCGCGACATCCTTGTCCAACTGGTTCCGTTGCCCGTGCGCACCAACCACTCTCGGAAGCCACATCAACCCCCTGTGCTCGTTGTAACCGTGCGGATCCGAGTATGTCTTGCTGATCGACAGATCGGAGCGCTTCGGATGCTCTCGCACCCCTGCCCGCACGTGATCGTTCAGGTGTGCTCGGCGTTTCTGTCAGAGCCGAACTGCACAATGCCATGAGGTGTCGCCGTCAACGAAGGATCTCGTCTGGGTTGAGTTCGGGGCTGTAGCCGGGCATCAGGTGCAACTCGACGCGGTGGGCGTTTCGGCCAGCCACGCAGTCACGGCTTTGCTGCGGTGCACCGGGTGCCGGTCGGCGATCACATGGACCTTGCGTCCGGCTTGACGGGGCAGCCGATCCAGGAACGTGATGAACACCTTCGCGGTGAACCGGCCGGTGAACACCGAAAACCGCAGTGCGCCACGAAAAGCGATGGCAGACATGACATTCACGCGCAGGCGCTTGCCGTTGACCCGCACCAGCGGAGTGCTGCCCTTCGGTGCCCAGGACCGGCCCGGTGGGGCGGTGTCGCTGCGCAGCCCGCACTGATCGGCCCATGTCACCACGGCGTGCTCGCCGCGGGCGCGTGCGACGATGGCGGGATACTCGACCTCCAGCCACTGGGCCACCTTCTCCGATTTCTGCCGGTACGACCGCCGCGCGGGGCGTTGCGGAGTGAACCCGTGGCGGCGCAGCCATTTGCCCACACCTGCTCGGTCCTGACGACGCCGACGACCATGCGGATCAGCTCGGCAACCAGGGCGCGGGTCCACAGCGGGCCGCCGATCAACAGCTCCTCAGGGGTGTTCGGGATGCGTGGCGGCGATGGCTTGACTTTCACCGCTGTCCGGCACGAACGGCTGCGCAAGCTAGCCGTGCAGAGCGATGGCCTGCTCGCGGACGCCGTGCGCGGTTTCGCAGCGAGCGACTTACCCGCTCTCACCCATCTAGACCTGTGGTTGGGCACATCGGATTACGGCGGGGACAGCAGCGTGGCGGATCTGGCATCGATCCTGGCAGGCGACCACCTGCCGAGCGTGAAGTACCTGGCATTGCGCAACAGCGAAATCCAGGATGAGATCGCGCCGCGCGCGCTTCGGCGCCCGTGGTGGACCGGCTGGACGTCTCCATGGGCGTGCTGACCGACGACGGTGCAGCGGCACTGCTCGACGGTCGATCACTTGCCCATCTGAAATCCCTTGATATGCATCACAATTACCTCAGCCCGGTGATGCTCTCTCCCGACTGCGGGAACACTCGAACCGGCGGGCGTGGCCCTGAACCTGGACAGCGACGACGCCGAGTCGTGCACCGAAGAGGATGAGGGCGAGGTCACGACCTGGCGCTATGTCGCGGTCGCGAGAGTGACTCCCTGATGTCGGTGGCTGCCCGCCCCGGAACACGCCGAGGCCCGGACAGTTGCCGTGTTCGGCGATACCGAGCGTAGACCGGGTGCCGTTCGATCCGGAACACTCTTACCTCCGTTGGTGGTGGTTGAGCAGTCGAGTGAGGAGGCGGGTCAAGGTCTGTCGGTCCTCGGCCGGAAGCGGTCCGAGTAGGTCGTCCTGTACCTTGTCGAGCGCTCGGTCCATTCGTCGCAGTTGCCGATCACCTGCCTCTGTGAGGGTCACGATGTTGCGCCTTCGGTCATTCGGATCCGGCGTCCGCTCGACAAAACCCTGCTCAGCCAGTTCGTTGATCGCCGCCACCACGTCGCTGCGGTCCATGCTGCACCGGCGACCGAGCTCGGTCTGGCTGGCCGCGCCGAACTCATCCAGCGCGGCCAGAATGCGGTAGTGGTACCCACGCGCACCCAACTCGCCGAAGCTGTCGGACGCCAACCGGTGGGCGTGCACTGCCAACTGGGTGAGCAGCCAACTCGGCTTCACGGTCAGGCGTGCGGGCGTTTCCTCCACGACAGCCACCATACATGTTGGCGCAGCCAATGAATGCCCATATAGTTGGGGATGCCAATATTGGATACGCCAATGAAATGGGATGCTATGTTCACGGACACTCTGATCGCCGACCGTATCGAGATCGCCGACCTGTTCGCCCGCTTCGCTCGCCTGCTCGACGAGGGGCGATATGAGGATGCCGGCACCATCTACACCGACGATGTGGAGGTCTATTCGCCGCGAAGCCAACTCCGTGGCATCGACAAGGTTGTCGACTATATGCGACAGGCTCAGGTCGAGAGCGAACGCACTCAGCACATCAACACTGATCTGTTGGTGAACATTAACGGCGACCAGGCCGTGGCCTCGGGGAACTCGCTCGTGTACTTCTACCGCGAGGGCCAACCACCCCACCAAACAAGCGGACTGCGACTGGCCTGCACCGCAGTACGGACGCCGGCGGGCTGGCGATTCCGCGAGGCACGGATCATGCTCGCCTGGATGCGCGATTGATCTCTCCGGGAGGCGCGGCCGCTTCAAGATCGCGAGTGTGGGGGTGAGGTGCATGCTGCCACGACGTGTCGCGGGCTGATCACAGTGCGTCGACAAGGAACTTGCCGGTGGCAGTGGTAGCACGGCGGTCGCAGCCCACGGCCGTGACGTAGCCGACCCACGGCTCTCCAGGTCAGCCCTCGGTGCGGGGGTCGCACGAGAGCAAGCGGGGACGAATTGCGTGGACTCGCTATCAAGTCGTCGGCGGCGACGGGGGGTGTTTGTGGAGTAGAGGGCTGCGGTGGTGGGGTCGAGGTCGGTGATCGGGAGTCGTAGCGGATGTCCGCGGCTGCGTCGGAAGCGAATCACTCAGTGCCCGTATGAGTTCTGTTCGAGCGTAGTGGCGGTGCCCTTGGCTGCGGACGGCGTTGGGCCCGTCGGGCAGGTAGCGAAATCGGAACCCTGGCACCGGGTGTGATGCGGCGTGGAGTGCGTCAAGGGAGACGCCGAGTATGACGATTGATTCAAGGGCGTGGCCGTCGAGCGCTATGAATGCTCCTGTGCCGGTGGCAGGTTGGTGCTCGTAGACGGTGACTGGACACCACTGCGAAAACCGCTGTTCGGCGGGGCAAGCCGGGGCCGACGAGGGGTACGGGCTGCCGTCCGCACCTTGCTGTCCGTACTTTGTCTTCCCGGTCGGCATTCCAGCCGCCTCCACACCGACGCCCAGATATCACAGCCTCGTACAACTGTAGGCGACCTCGACCTCGGCATCCAGGATCGCGAAACACCCAACGAGCCCACCGACGCGATCCCGGAAAGCACCCCCAGCCATCAAGGGCAGACAGAGACAAGCAGCTTAAACGCAAGCTAAAAGACTTCCCTGTCATGGGAGTTGGTGGCGGGGAGGGGATAAGTGAAAATATCGGGGTGAGGTGGATGACGGGTGGGAGCGGGCTGTGAGCGATCACAACAAGGACGACCCGGCGGATGGGGTAGGCGAGAACAGCGAGCCGGATGTCGGTTTCAGTTTGTCGCCGGATGCCCCGGATGCTGCGGATGCGCCGGATGCTGCGGATGCGCCGGATGTTGCGGATGCGCCGGATGTTGCGGATGCGTCGGATGTAGTTGAGGGTGTCGTGGTTTCTGAGGGGGGTGGTGAGGCGGCTGAGGGCCGGGATCGGGTGTTGGCGCGGGAGATCGCGGATGTGTTGGCTGGGGCTGCTCCGGAGGGGTGGCGGCAGTTGGATGCGGTGTTCGCGTTGACCACGGTCAATGGGTATGCCGAGGTGGTTTATACCGATGGTGAGCGTTCGATGCGCGCGGAGCCGCCTGCGGTGGTGTTGGAGCGGGTGCGGGAGCATCGGGGGTTGGTCGCGGAGTTGGATGGGGAGCCGTGGTGGCGGTTGCTGGTCCGGTTGAGTGCGGTGGGGGAGTTCGAGGTCGATTACGACTTCGGTGATGAGCCGTTCCCGGATGGGCAGTTGTTCGAGCCCGAGTCTTATCGCGCGGATGTGGAAGTGTTCCCGCGTGAGACGTTGCCGGTGTGGCTGGCTGCGTATATCGGGCATGGTGGGCGGCAGGCGCGTACCCCGCAGGACGCGGCGGTAGGGGCTCGGGCCGACCGGGCGGGCAAGGTGTGGCCGTCGTTGGCGGAGAACGAGTTTCCTGATTTCCCGGAGATGTGGGCGCGGTGGGCGTGTATTTCGGCGGCTTTCGTCGCGGCGGGTTCGGATTGGGGTCCGCGGGTGTTGCCGTCGATGGGCTGGTTCGAAAGCTCGCGGCGTGGTGGGTGCACGTTGTATTCGCTGCCGGGTGGTCGTGCGGTGTTGTCGGGTGGGGTGTGGGAGTCGGCGAATCTGGATGCCACCTATAACGATGGTGCGCCGATGCCGAGGTTTTATGCGGGCGCACCGGAGTGGGTGGCTAATCCGGTGCTGAACCCGCGGGCAGCGACGGGGTTGATGTCGTTTGTTTATTGGTGGGAGGGTGGGCGTTGGTATCGGGGTGAGTCCCCGTCGGCGGAGCAGTGCGCTACGGCGGTGCCGGGGGTGTGGACGGCGAACACGGTGGTCGGGATCGTCGCGGGTTTGGCCGCGCAGCCACCGAGCGCGCAACACCGCAGCGCCGCGGCGGCTTTGGTGTCTGCCGCCGAGGTGGGTGTGGTGACCCGGGACACGGTGGTGAACCTGTTCGCCGAGGACGACCGGTTCGATATCGATGGCGCGATGTATCAGTTGACGCTGGCGGGGGTGGTGGCGTCGCTGCCACAGCAGATGCCGGAAGAGGAAGCGATCTTCCGGGTCCGTTCCTATGTCGAGGGTCGTGGTTTGGACACGACGGGTTACCCACTCGATCAGCTGGTCGGTGACCGGTTCAGTTGCGGCTGGATGGTGTATGTGCCGGTACCTCGGGGTGAGATCGCGATCGGCCGGGCCATCTTCTACATCGCTGATGACGGAGTGCTGGAACACTCGTCGTCCTCGATCGCTCCGACCACGTTCGTGAAGGGTTTCGAGCAGCGTTTCCAGCAACGCCAAGGCGCGCAGGTATGACCAGGTCCAGCTCGGTTACGCGGGAAAGATGAGGGTTGCGCATGACGCAGAACGAAAGCCTCGACGTCGACACCACAGCTTTGAAAGAAGCCGGCGGTGCTCTCGCCGAGGCCCAGGAAGCGTTGATCAACCACAGCAGGACAGCGGCGTCGTTGTGGGGCAAGTTCCTGACCGTCGCCGCGGGTGATGATTTCAGCGAGGACTTCATCCGAGACAAGGGCGGGCAGCAAGGCCTGCGGACACAGTTCACCGCGGTGCACGACGGAAACAACAGTGCCGCCGAGGTGGTCGGTGACGCGTCCAAGGGGCAGGTCGATGCGGCGGATTCGTTGAAGAATGTCGATATCGGGTCCGGTCACACCATCGCCAACACTGTCCCGAACGTCACGGTGAAGGGTTGAGGCATGGCGGATGATTTTGCCGACGCTTCCTTCGCGGAAGCGATGGATTCCTTTACCCAGCAGATGCAGTTGATTTCGGGGTTACAGCAGCAGCGGGCCCGGTTGACCGTGTCGGCTTCGGGTCGGGTAAGGCCGTCGGATCGGTCTTCTGGAGTTTACGATTCCAGCTGGTGACCTGAGATGGGTTGCCATGTCCGCTGATTCGGTGCTATCGAATTTCGATGGGGTTTCGGTAGCGTGTGTGTGGTGTGGTCGGTCCGTCCCTGAGTATTTCGGGCTGTGTGTCCGATCTTATTTCCGTCGGGTCCGGGTGATCTGACATGGGTATTCCGTTTCCTCCTCCGGGGATGGCGTGGCTCAGTTATCTGGTCGGTGTCAAGCTGCCGACGATCGATGAAGACGACGTCGGCCAGGTGCAGCAGGGTTTCGAGCATCTGCAGCAGAACATCAACGGCACGGTGATTCCGGTGGTGGCCATGGCGCGGAACAAATCGCGTCGGGCGTATCCGGAGGGTGACGGCGCGGATGGTATCGACAAATATTTGGCGCGGATCATCTCGCACAACAAAAGTGTCGCGGGTGGCTATGGTGAGCTGGCCAAAGGGATTCACAGTTACCGCGGTCAGGTCGTCTCGGCGAAGCTGAACGGTATCTTCGGGCTGATCTGGATGGGCACCGAGTTCGCCAGCAGTAGTCTGTGGGGTCCGGGTGCGCCGTTGCAACAGGCGTACGCGGTCGCCTCGACCCGGATCTTCTTCCGCTGGCTGGCCTCGCGTGTGACACAGGAAACCGCGGAGATCCTGGCGCGTATGGCCACCAGGATCGCGATCGAGGACACCCCACGGCTGGTGCAGTGGATCACCAGTGACGTGGCGAAAGAAATCTTCAAACACATGGGGAAGGAAGCGTTCCAAGAGTTCTACCAGGGGACCGGGCAGGAGCTTCTCGTCGAGGCCGAGATGATCCGTGAGGGTTATCAAGAAAAACTGGACTGGGAAGCGATCAAACAGAACGCGGTGATCTCCACCATCGCCGGCGGTATCGGCGGTATCGGTGGGCTCGGTATGCAGAAGCTGACCCAGAAATTCAACTGGAACAGCGGCGCCCGCTGGGACCGGATACGAACCGGTGTCGTCGTCGGTGGTGGCGCGGGGCTCATCGGCCAGGTCGGAGCGATGGTCTCCAACGGCCTGATCTACAACAACTGGCAGACCGATATCTACGCGTGGTCCGGTGGCGTCGCCGGTGGCGCGGTCCCCGGAGTGATCGGCGGGTTCCGCGCACCCCGGGTCGGTGAAGGCCAACGGATGCGCCGCAGCGACTTCACCCTCATCGCCGGACAACCCGATATCGGTGACGGCACCACAACCAGCAACCCGACAACCACCACCACAACCCCCCCGATAAACACCAACACCAACACCGGCACCAACACCAACACCAACACCGGCACCGGCACCAACACCGGGGCCGGCACCGGGGTCGGGGTCGGGAACGGTCGGGCGTCCGGCGATACCTCGCCGACAGCGAACACGACCACGAATCAAGGGCACAGCAACACCACCACCGAGCCCGGCCACGCCGAGGGGAACGGGTCCGATACTGCGGCGGCATCGAACACCACCGAGGACGGATCCCCACAAGCATCGCAAGCCTCGGCGTCGACCGCGCCGCCTGCCGCGGCAGCCACCACCACTACCGAGACCGGTGCCGGACCGGCTGGTGGTGCGGTAGGCACCGACCCGCACGGTGGGGCGCTGGTCACCGGAACCCAGCACAGCGAACCCACAGCAGGCCTCGGATCCACCGGGAACACAGCCGCAGACCCCACCCCGGTCGACGGGCAAGCCACCACACACGCCGACACCCCTGCCCCCGCCACCGGCGCCCCCGCCACCGACACCCCCGCCACCGACACCCCTGCCACTGGTGGGCCTGCCGCCGGCGCCCCTGCCGCCGGTGCTGGTGGGTCTGTTGCTGGTGGGCCTGCTGCTGGTGGACCGGCGTCGGGGTCGGGTGCGGGCAGGAGTTCGGCGGCAGTGCCGGGTGGCTCGAGCCAGGCCGGTAGCGGTAGTGCATCGAGTACTGCCGGTGCCGGGCGCTCGTCGTCTGCCGCGTCGGGTCGGCGCGGTACGAGCGCGGACCGGTCACGGTCGAGCGCGGTACCGGATACCTCCGATACCGAGCCACGAACAACGCCACGCGCTGCCGGTGCCGGGGCCGCCGGATCCGACGCAGCGGCCGCTTTCCGCAACATCATGAGAGACACCACCGGAATCGTCGCAGAAATACAAGCGGCCAGCGCGCCCAGCCACGCCACCAGCGACACCACCAGCGACACCACCAGCGACACAGCTGGCACCCAGGCCGAATCAACCGCCACCCCCGAATCGGCCACTATCCCCGAATCGGCGGCCGATTCCTCGACCGCGCAACCGGACACGAGCGAGACCGGCGGGGGGCTGGCAGATGACCAACAGGCCCCAACCCACTCGCCCGACCCCGCCACAACCACCCAGTACAACGGCGAGACCGGACCGGAATCCCACGGTGAGCCTCGGGCTGGTTCGGACACTGATGGCGGCACTCGGGCTGATGGCGCGACTTCGGATGACCCGGCCAGGGGTGGTGATTCGGATTCGCGCACTCCGGATGACACGCGGTCCGACGGTGAGGTCAAGCCGGAGTCCGATGGTGAGGTCGGGCCGGAGTCCGAGGGTGAGTCTCGGGCTGGTTCGGACACTGATGGCGGCGCTCGGGCTGATGGTGAGTCTTCGATTGATCCGGATGGTGATTCGGATTCGGATTCGCGCACTCCGGATGACGCACAGTCCGATGGTGAGGTCGGGCCGGAGTCTGATGGTGAGGTCGGGCCGGAGTCTGATGGTGGGTCTCGGGCTGGTTCGGATGGTGATTCGGGTTCGGGTGGTCGGGGTGATGGGGTTGGTCCGGGTCCGGAGGTGGGCAGTGTCGATTTGACGGGGCAGTGTGCTGCTCGGTCGACGAATGTGTTGGCTGCGCAGTATCCGACTGCGGGTATTCGGCCGGTGGGGTCGTCGGATCCTGCTGGTGTGGGTTCGGATGTGTATCAGAGGCAGATCGGTGCGGAGTTGGTCCGGTCGGGGAGTGGGTTGGCGCCGAGTGCGTCGTTGGAGTCGAAACGGTTGTATAGCGAGGCTGCGGCTGAGCGTAACCGGTTGCGGGAGGAAGCCGAGCGGGTCAAAGGGCAGCAGCGTACGCGTCAGAAGAAACGCACGAGGCGGGTCGGGCGTGTGCAGGGGCGGTTGGAGACCGCGTTGGCGCGGGTGCGGGACGGGCAGCCGATCGCTGCGGGTTTGCGGCAGCAGTTGGATCGGGTGTCCGCGCGTACGGGTCGAACCACCGAGCAGGTGTTGACACAGCGTATCCAGCAACTGCAGGACCGTGCCCAGAGCCGTGAGCGGGTCGAGGGGCAGCGGACCCGGGAGCGTGAACAAGAGCTGGAGACCAAGGCCGGTACGGAAAGAGACCGGCTGCTGAAACTGTCTCGGGATACCGGGCAGGTCACTGGTGAGCGGTGGCGGCGGATGTCGCGGTTCGATCAGCTCGAACACCAGACGATGGTTCTGGGTGAGGGCGCCACCTTGGTGACGGTGCTGGCTTTCGATACCTCCGGGGACAACACCGTCGGTGGGCATGTGGTCCATTTATCTGTTGAGCATGGTGTGGTGATGATCTACGACCCGGAGACCGGGTTGAAGAAGGTTTTCACTCCGGAGGCGATCCCGGAGGTCACCGACAAGATCTGGGTGACCGCGATCCGGTTCGACGGCTCGAAGCTGACCCCTTACACCGTGAATGTCGTCAACGGCGCCGACGACGAAGACGAGCGTGACCGGGTGCGGCGGTTCCTCGACGCGGATGAACAAGACCGGTTGAAACGGCAACTGGATTACGCGTTGGACCGGTTACGCGCCGAGCATCGCGATACCCGTACGCAATTCGATGACCTCGCGCGGGCGGCGGGAGTCAGCGACCCGGACGTGCTGGATGCGTTACGCGACCCCGACCGCTACACCGATGCGCTGGCCCGGCTTCCCGCGCCCGCGCTCACCGAGACAATGACCGTCGCGGAGCAGGTGCGTCTGCTCGAGGCACGGGACCGGTTGCGTGACAGCGTCGCTCACCTGCACAAGGTCGAGCAGACCATGGACTCGTTACAGGAAGCGTTGGGGCAGCCACCGGACCCGACAGCGACCCCTGCCCAGCAGTCCCGCCACCAGCAGCGGGTGGTGGGGCTGCTGGGCGCGGTCACCGACTGGGTCGGAGCGCTCGAGGATATCCGGACCTTGGCCGCGGGCGTGCCACAAGCCCAACTACACCGGTTGCTGGCCGGAGACTTCGAAGCAGAACTGGCCTGGCTGAACGAGACCAGGCCCGACGAGACCAGGCCCGACGAGACCAGGCCCGGTGAGCGGTTGGGTAGGTTGGCGGCGGTGGTGCGCCGCGCCCCGGTGATGGCCGAGAACCTGCAGACCGCCCAGGAGTTGCTGGCCAGGTTCGCGAACCCGACCCCCACCAGGCAGGCCGGGGCCGGGCAGGCCGGGGCCGGGGCCGGGGCTGGGGCTGGGGCTGGATTGCAGAGTCAGGTGAGCCGGCAGGTGGGTTTTGTGCTGGCGCGGTTGAACCAGCAGTTGGATACCGCCCGTAGGCAATTGAATACCGCGGCAGCAGGGTTGGGTGTGGACGAGGACACCCACGCGGGGTTGCTGTCCCCGGAATTCGAGACCACGCTGGCCCGGTCACCGGATTCCTCGCAGTGGCGGGTGGTGTCGGCGAACGCGCACTACTACCACGAGCTTTCCGCTATCGCCGACCAATGCACCGGGCTGCTGTCGCGGATCAACGACCGCACCCGGCATTCCCCGCAATGGCTGACCGATACCACCACCTACGCGACGCAGGCACTGGCATGGGCTGCGGCAGTACAGGCCATGCACGAGGCCACGACCTACGGCAGACCCCAACCCACCCCGGACGCGACTCCGGATGTGACCGGTCCCGACGGGCTGCCTGATGCGCGGGGGCAGGCCCGCACCCCGCAAGCGCTTCGTGCGGAGATCGCGCGGTTGGGTGAGCTGCGGGAGCAGGCGCGCGCGCGGCTGCAGACCGAGCAGGAAAGGTTGGGAACCGCGATCGCTCAGGCCGCCGCGCAGATCACGCAGCGGGAATCCGACCTGGCCGCGCTGGATTCCGACCGGACCGTGTCGGCTACCCAGCATCGCCGGTTACAGGCCGAACGTGACCTCGCGGCAGGGGGGCCCCGGTGGCGCGACGGGCCGGCGTTGTCGCCGCAAGAGCTGGCCCGGCGAGAGGGGCAGTTGGCCCGCCAGCAGCAGCAGCTGGGTGAACGCCAGCGGATGCTGCAACGGCAGCGGGATAGCCTTGCCCGCTCCAGACAGCGGCTGACCACGCAACTGCGTGCACTGGAAGAATCAGAAACCCAGCAACAGATCAACGAACTCGGACACCGGATCGGCCAGCTCCAAGCACAACTACCCGTCCAACCACCCCCGACCCCGGCCACCGACCCCGATTCCGGCCCTGATACGGCCACCGGCCCCGATACGGCCACCGACCCCGATTCCGGCCCTGATACGGCTGCCGGCCCTGATACCGACCGTGATGGTGGGCTGCGGGCGTGGGGTGGGCGGGTGTCGGAGGCGGAGATGGGCAAGCTGATCCGTCGGGTTTTCGATTGTTCTGATGCGTTGGGGGATTCGTGGCAGAAGCTGGAGCGTGAGCAGCTGGATCTGGGTTCGGTGGCCGGGGTCACCGACACGAACCAGCAGCGTGACGCCGATCGGGGTGTGATGGTCGGTGAGGTCGTCATGGTGGCTGGTCGCCCGTTCCGGTTGGCGGTCACTTCGGCGGGGGTGCCCGACAGTGTGGAGGGGTATCGGGCGGCGCCGGTCGCGGCCGCGGCGGCGCGGGACAGTCTGCGGACCTCGTTGCAGGAGCATGACCCCGCGACACCGGTCACCGAAGCCGATCGGGCCGAGATGGTGCGTGCCGCGATCGATGCCGCGCAGGCCGCGGTCGTGCGTTTGACCCGCCGAGATCACACCCGCCGGATCAGTGAGGCGCTGGCCGCGGCGCAAGCACAACTGCCCGAAGACGCTGACCCGTTGAGTGAACCCGCCCAAGCGCAGATCCGTGCGCGGGTGCGCCGCCAGATCGACACCGAACTACTCGAGGGTGTTCGGCCACCACAGGCCAGTATCGCGGTGGTCGTGTTGGATACCGGGATCGATGGCCAGCCGGGACAGTTCACCGCGGGCTCGGTCGGCGGTGACCGGGTCGATGTACTCGACCCGAACAACCCGGACAACTCCCACACCATCACCACCGACACCGACACCGACACCGATGTTTCCGGGGTCGGTCACACCCTCGGCTTCAGTGTGCCGGACCTCAACAACACCGACACCGGTGCTGGTGCTGGTGTTGTGACTGCGGGTGGGCCGCCGACCGATCCGGGTCGATACATCAGTAGTGGTGCGGTCACCGAGTCCCACATACTGTTGGCGCGTACCGCCGGGTTGGGGGGGACCTCGCGTTCGGTGGCGTCGCTGGCCGGGGAGTTCGCTAGGCATCCGGATGATCTGAGCACGGCGATGACCGCGCTGGCCGACAACTCCCCGCAAGACCGGGCTTTGGCCGGTGTCGCGGTGTCGTGTGCGGCGACCGAACCCGCACCCGAACCCGCACCCGTGGACTCGCTGCAAGCCGAGCCGCGTCCGACCTTGCCGGTGGACGAGCAAGCCTTCGGGTACCAGCGGGCGCAGGCGCGGATGCGCAGCATCAAGTTCTGGGCGGTGACCGCGCGTGACCACGCGATCGCGTGGGACTGGACCGATCCGGTGACGCAGCAGGCGATGATCCGCTCGATGCCCCGAGAAGTCGCCGAGTCCGAAGGTTTCCCACGTGCCGCCCGGGACCAGGCGACCCGGTTGCTGCTGTTGCGCGAGCGGGAAAAGTGGCACCGCCCGGATCCGCGGGTCCCGGAGCAGCTGCAGCAAGCCGCGCTCGTGAACTCCCGGATCGACTTGTTGGCCGCCACCCAGCGGTGGACCGCGCAGGTGCCCGGTCACCCGGATGTGCAGATGCTCGGCACCACCGGATCGATGTTGGTGATCGGCGACCTGGATACCGCCGAAGTGGTGAATATCCATGTAGTGTCCGAGAATTCGCCTGATCTGGAAGCGGCCGTGCGGCGGGCCGCGGCGGCAGCGGTGCACGGGGTCACCGCCCAGGAGCGGCCGACGGCGGCCGTGGTGTGGATCGGCAAGGAGCACGCGGACCTGGCCCGGGCGGTGGCCGAGCTGAAGGACGCGCGACCTGCGCAGGCCGTGCGGCTGGTCGGCCACCATGCCGCGGATGCCGAGACGGCGCGAGTCGCGGATATGCACCTGGTCGAACGAGCCCGCGGCCACGAAACCCTGGCCGGGCGCGACCAGATCACGGTCGAGTTCCCGGACCAGGGCAACACGGCCTGGATCGACTCGCACCGAGTGGAAGGTGTTGCCAACAACTGCTATCCGCAAGCATCGCGGATCGTGGTGGAGCGCGCGCTGGCGGCCCGGCTACGGGTGTCGGGGGTGAACCCCAGGACCGACACGATCGTCCGTGATTTGTGGTGGCGACTCCAGGTCCTGCGGTCGATGTCCGCGCCGGAGAACGGGGTGGACGGTCAACTCGGCGCGAACTTGCTGGGTGCGGACTGGGATCCGGTCGGATTCCGTAACCTCGACGAGCTGGCCGCGGCGGTGCCTGCCGAGGGCGGGACGTTGTTCGTGTCGGTGGGCTTCGACGGTTTCCAGCGCGAGGGTGTGGTCGGCGCGCACGCAGTGGCGGTCTACCGAGAACACGGTCAGATCATGGTGAGCCACGGCAACCTGAGGCCGCAGACTCTGGGGGCCTGGCGGCGAGGCTTGTCCGGGGTGGTGTCGTTCCACGGCGCAGGCTATGACGAGCACGGCAACCCGCTGCACCGGCTCCGCTCGGACGGTCGCTCACACGGCATCGCGGGCAGGGCGTACGCGGTGGGTAATATGGGTGCTCGACTCGATCTCGCGTCTTCTGAGCTTCCCGAAGCATTGACCAGGATGATGGACGAGGATGTGCTGCGCCGCCGGGGCTTGGTGGCCGGCGTTCGGCTGCAATTGCAGGCACGCAGGGACCCACTCGTTCGGCGCGAAAGAAACAGGCACGGGACACTGGATTCGCAGCTGAAGCTGAATCCGGAGTTGCTGCAACCGAAATCCGACACGCGCGCCGAGTGGGACGCCCAACTCGCCAGGGAGCGGGAACGGCTGGCCGGGCTGTTGCAGATCCCGGCGATGACCTTGGCCGATCCGGTGTTGGTTGATCAGGAGCTGGTCGATCTGCGCGAGCGCGGCGACAAATCCCGGGTACTCGCCGAAGCGGAGCAGGAATTCCGGTGGCGCTACGACATCACTCGGACGCTGCACCGACTCGACCGGATGCAATGGCGGGAACAGCAGGTCGTCGAACTGAACCGGCAGCTGCGGATCGCGAGCGAGCACGGCGACGGCGCCACGGTGGCGCGGTTGACGGCCAAGGCGGAGCAGATCGCGGAGCTGGTCGCGGATCGAGACCGACTGGACGGCGCGGCCATGGCCGGGGGCTTGCACCTGAGCCGGGCCGCGCAACAGCGGATGCAGGCTCGGCTGGGCAGTGACTACGACAACATCAGCACCGCATTGGGCGCGCTGCTGGAGACCGATACTCCACCGGAGTGGCTCTCGCGCGCCGAGTTGTCGGAGCTCTCGCGGCCGTCTGCAGACCTCGTCGACCGGGAACCGCTGACCCTGGAAGAACAAACCGCGGTCGAACGGGCCCGGTTGGCAACGCAATTCCGGGAACTGCGGGACCTGCTGGAATGGGACCGGGAAGTTGACGGGCACGCCATGACCATTCGGGTGCTCGACGAGCTGATCGACAGCGGGCTGGCCGAGGTGGTGCGCGACCCGCGGCGGACCCCGGTTGCGCGCCGCGGCGAGGTGGGCCCGGAACTGGTCCGGATCCGTCGCGGGGCGGCCGGGGATCAGGTGGGATATCGGCAGGACCTGATCGCGCGCAACAACAATGCGAGTCCCGGACCGCTGGGACCGCGACAGTTGACCGAGTTGCAGGCGCGCCAACAGCAGCTCGCCGCGCCGGTCGAGGCGTGGCTGGCGGACATGGGTTTGGGCATGCCCACCGACGCGCAGTTGCGGGGCAGTTTCCGGCAATTGACCGGTTGGATCCGTGGCCTGCTTGCCGAGCAGGGGCGCGACGAGTGGCAACCGAATGTCCGAGAACGGCAACAGCTCGAGGCATTGCAACAGCAAGCCCGCGAGGTCGGAGAGCTGGAACAGTATCTGGCGCTCGGCGAGCGAATCGGTCGAATCGAAGCGCTGTCCGCGGCGCGCCGCCGGGTGGAAACGGAAAATGCCGGTGCAGCAGTTCGATTCGACGATCTGCTGCGGACGATCACCGCCGATCTGGCGCCGGAACTCACCCTCAGGGGAGGGGAACGGCCGAACTGGTCGAATTACTCGTGGCGGCAGATGCTGCGAACTCACGCCGAGGTCGTCGGCGAGTCGACGTCGGGCCCTGAGCAACAGCGGGTGGCCCAGCTACTGCGGGAACTCGCCGATGCCGCCGATGCTCGCACACAGTGGGCCCAGCAGCTCGACATCCTCGACCGGCATACCCGGCGACTGGACGAAACGGCCGGGAATCTGCGCCGGGCTCGCCAGGAACTCGCCACCCCGGCCGGGCCGGAGGTCGAAGACCCGGTCGCCCGTCGCCGGGAGCTGGCGCGACAGGTCGACACCCTCGACCGCGAGCTGACCGAGCAGCTGACGCAGGTCGAAGCCGAGCTGACCCAATTCGCCGACGGCCCGCTTCGCCCGCCCGACATGGTGCGTCCGCCCGCGGGCCCGACCGTGGGGACACCATCGAGCTCCCGGACTCCGGTATCCACGGAATTCGCCGACGGCGCGGTCCCGGCGCGGCCACCGACCATGCCGCAGGTGCTGCACCTGCGCGGCGACACCCCGAAGCTGTGTGCGGTCGAAGACCTGTGGTTCGGGAAATTCCTCGGGCTGCCAGTGGACCCGCCGCCGGTGCAGGACCGCATGCGCCAATTACACGGTATGACCCCGGCCGAGGTCGCGTTCGCGGCCCGGGCGAAATGGCAACCGGACGGCTTCGAATCGCTCGACGAGATGTATGCGATCGCCGCCGAGGGCGGTGTGGTGTTCGGTGCGGTGGACTTCGGCGATGTCGGCGCGCATCTATTCGTGGTGTATCAGGGCGCCGACGGCGAAGTGCGGGTGCACGAATTCGTCGACAATCGAGTCGCCGATATTCCGTTCGACGACTGGGACCGGCCCGAAGGCCCGCTGTACGGCATCGTTTTCGACAAAGGCCAGAATGGGAATTTCCGACCGCTGCACCCGCTGCGGCCAGGCGAAACCCCGCCGCGCAACCCGGGCAAGGATCACCCGGAACGCAACCTGGGGGCGCGGTTCGGGAGGGGCCGCGATGAGCAGTCGCAACCGCAGGGGCCAAGTGCCGTCCATCTGCTGCCGGAGTTGGGCCCAAGGTTGTCGGCGCTGCGCGAACAGGCTCGGGCCCGGTACCGGGAACTGGTGGAAGAAGTCTCGAATTCCATCGAGGATCCGGATGATGACGAAGCACGTCGGCTCTTTGCTTGGGACCAACAACTGGGAACGCTGGCGCAGGCGCTACAGACCGCGTACCGCCACCGGAATGACGACCCGGGATCCGCCCAGACCTACCTGGTATCGGCGGCTCAGGTCGTGCGGCTGAACGACTTGGCAGCGCGCGTGAATCTGCCTGGGGTGCAACCTGCTCGGAGCCCCTCGATCCCCACGGTTTTCGGAGTTCCACTTCGCCTGAAGCTGCACGAGCTGACGCCCGAGGATCTGGTCGCCGTACCTGGGCGGCAGTTGCGAGACCGGATAGAGCAGGATTTGGTCCGGACCTATCTGACCCTGCGCGATCTGCTTCATGGACCAGTGCCGCGAATCGAGCAGTTGGAACAGGCAGTCGCGAAGTTGTCCCCCGAAGTACGGGCGACGGCACATGAGCTCGCTGAGTTGTGGACCATTGCCCAGATCTTCCAGGAAAACGATCAGCGTGCCTCCAACCGTGCGGTATACCGGCAGACGGCGATCGCGGCATTCGATCGGGCTTTGACCGCGGCGCAGTCCTTTCCGACACAATCCGAGTTCACGCCGAGTGAACAAACTGTCGCATTCGCTACGGATCTCGTATCGCGACAGGCCGCGGCGGTCGCGGCGCTGAGCGAAACGGCCCGAGAGCTTGCCGAGTTGCCCGATGGACAATTGCGGCCGAATTCGGCGGACACCAGCCCGGCCGCGGTGCGGTGGGCGACAGCGCGGATGCTACGCGCGCAAATGGAGATCGCCGAAGCGGAAAACGTTGCGCCGACCAAGGTCGATGCCCTGCTGGCCCGGGATATCCTGGATCGGGAGCAGCCAGGTGCAGCTGAAACAGCGGCCGAGACCTATCTGGTGCTCGAGCGGCTGTTGGCTCGGATAGCCACAGTACACAGACAGACGGCTTGGTCGACCGGGTTGGATGCGCTGAGTCAGGCACTGGCGCAGGCATCCGATCGACAGCAGGAAGCCACCGACCGCTATGCCATAGTTCGCGGTGCCTACCGCAGGCTGTTCCCGGATGCTGTGGAAAATTTTCTGCTGCCTCCGGATCCCACCTATTCCGGGGCCGAGGGCCCATTGGGGCACTTGGACAAGTTGCGCACCAGGCTGGGACGCGATTTTGTCGAATATCCGTCACGGTTCTTGGACATCGGAACAGCGAAGCATCGCTACCAGGTGCTGACCGAAATGGTGGCTACGGCGCAGCAGCAACGGGATTGGACTCGGTGGGCGACGCAGCTGGAAACCTGGTCGCAGTGGGTGGATGGTTACGCACGGGAGTACCCGGCGGCGATCGCGCGGCGGGAACACGCCTACCGTGCGCTGATCGCTGCGGCCCATAATGCCGGTTTGTCGGCCTTCGACATTGTGGACCCGACGCGGTGGCAACAGCAGGTGTTCGCGCTACGTGACCAGGTGGCCGCCGAGGAAACCCTGTTGTTGCGGATTGCCGCCCAGGACAACATCACCGTCGACGAGTTGCGACTGTTGCGGGAAACCCGGTTGGCTGTCAACGAATTCCTGCGCGCGACAGAACATCTCGAACACGTCGAAACTCAGCTGGACCTGCTGCTGGGCAACCCGACCGCGGAGGCGGCGCTCGCGGCGGTGGTCACGCGACCGGGCCACGGCGTGACGGAATACGCGCTTCCGGACACCGGGCAATTGATCGCCCCACCGGATGTGTTGCTCGCACACCGGCTCAACCGGTGTGCCGATGCGGTGCTCGACGATGCCGGGCGGTTCTACCACCGTGATTACGGGGATCTGGGACCGGCCGACGGGAACGGGCGGTATGTCAGCAGGGTGGAGCAGGCGGCCGGCGGCCGCACCGACCAGGCGCTACCCGCGCAACAGATGCACGATATCGCCGAGGTGGTGGATCTGCTTCGGGCTCGAGCGGAGCGTCTGCCCGGCAGCAGCGACGGAATCGGTGCCTTTGTGTTCGTGCCTACGGTGGCGGGAGTCGAGGGCAACGGCGACCTCGGCCATATGTACTGGGTCGTGCGCTGGGTCGACGACAATGGCGACGAGCACTTCGACCGCCGCGATGTCGGAACTGGTCTGGTGGAACCCGATTTCGTGATCGGACCGGAGGAGCGCAACCGCCCGGTGTTGGCGCTGTTCCTGGACGAACAGGGCTACCCGGAGGTGGCGAAGCACGCGGATGGGTCCGTCCCAGCCTTCCGCGGTGACCAGGACTTCAAGGTCGGTGCCACCCCGGAGCCGCTGCCGTATATCTCGCCACGACCGGGGATGCCGAGACTGCCGCTGGAGCTGTCCGAGGCGCGGCGCGCAGAGCAGGGACGGCAGTGGGGCGACCTGCTGGATGAGGTCGCGGGCGAGCTGGACCGGGCAGCGGCGATCGAGCAGTGGTGGAATGACCTCGACGAGCGCAACCAGCGGGAGCTGTTGTTTGCCGCGCATGATCTGATGCTCGAGATCGGGATGCCGGATTCGCTGGTGGACCAGGCGAACCGGACCCGGCTGGAACTGGCGCGGCGCGCTTTGCTGACCATGGCGCCCACGCCGGAGAACGTGGCGGCTCTGGCCGAGCTGGACGCGGTGGTGGACCGGTTGACCATGCTGGAGAACTGGGCGAGCCAACTGCCCGGGCATCCGCCGATCCACCTGCTGTCGATCGATCTGCCTGGGCGACCTGCGGCCACCATGATCTCGGTCGGCAATACCCGCACCGCACCGAATTTGGTCACTCATGTCACCGCGGCCTCGGAGACAGGCATGGGTGAGGTGGCGGAAACCGACCTGGTTCGGCTGATGAACGAGTTGGCCGATGCCCCCGCCGGTGCGGTCGCTGCGGTGTTGTGGGTGGAATCGGCCGGTGCCCCGGAGACCGGCGATCTTCAGGCGGCCGGGGAGCAGCTGGCCGCAGACCTGTTCAGCCGGGTGCTGTTCGGCCGGTCGGAGCCGGTGCAACTGGCGCAGTTCACCCTCGGCCTGGGCGACGGCGCGACCCTGGCCACCGCGGCGGCAGGTAGCCGGGTGTCGGACGGTCAGCTTCCGCCGCCGCAACCCGTAAACGAGGAGCAGACGGATGCCGGTCGACGTCCGGCGCAGGCCGGATCGTCGTGGGATGTGCTGGATGCCGCGTTGTCCTGGGCCGGATTCACCAGTATCGAGGAAATGTTGGTGCCGGTGAATATCATGCCGGCCGCTGCGCGTCGGATCGGGGAACGGAACTATCGGGCTTGGCAGCAGTGGCCGCCCTATGTGCGCCGGCATCTGCAGAATCGGTATCCGGATGTGCTCGCCGCGGCACCCGGTATCCCGGCTGCGGTCCGGGACGCCGCGAGCAAAGAGACACTGCAGTGGGCACAGTCCGGAGAACTGCATTCCGGTGCAGTGCGATTGCCGGAAATAGATGTGCGCCGGGTAGCCGACCTGTCGAATTGGGTCGATACACCGCGATTCCAGGCTGAGGTCGGACCAGCCTATCGGCTCGGCTATGGACAGACCACGGACGGCCGGTTGCAGCTGAGCTTCGCGTTCGGCGACCCGGACCGGGCGCCGCGGGTGCAATACACGATAGTGGAACTGGACGGGCTGATCCTGCCGCCGAGCATCGACCGGACTGGCCTGACCTACTCGCTGAACGAAACGCTCTACCGGGCCGGTCTGCGGGCGGCGGGGAACACGTTGCGCGACACGGTCCACCAGTTACAACTGGCCGATCCCGAAGCCGCCGTAGTGGTGCTGGTGCGCGAGCCGCCCTTCCGCCGAACCATGACTCACGGCAAGGTCGACGGCAATGATCTGACCCGCGTCGTTGCCGCGGACAATGCCGTTCGGGAACAACGCGATCCCCTTCGACGTCGCCCGCAGACGGATGTGAATATCAGATCCGCCCACGAACAGGTCGGCCGCGAAGTCTTCATGGCCGGATTACGTCGGGAGGCCGATTCGATCGCCATGCCGACTGCCAATCAATCCTGGTTCCGGACCCCGCAGGCGCAGATCCGCGCGATGCTGCCGCCGATCCGGCGTGGCTTGGCCGCGGTCGAGAGCGACATGACTCGAATTGTCGCGACGCTGCGCTTGCCCACGGGTGATCCGGTCGAGCTGACCTCGCAGCAGCTGCGCCCGAACGAGGTGCTGTCCACGCTGCGCCAGCTGATCGTGGTTTTGGGCCCGGCCATGGAGAATCCCGGGATCTCGGATGCTGTGCGGGGTCTGTTCGGAATGGCCACGGTCTACGTGCAGCAGGCCGCGCTGGAACAGCTATTGCGGCAATACCTGGACAGCGACCGGCAGCCCGAGCGGCTGATCGCCTCGCCGACAACGGCGAAGCAGGAATTGGTCACCCGGGTCATCGACAACCTGATGGCCGCATTCCGATTCCGGTCCGAGTTGGTCCAGTTGGCCGAGCACATACTCGGGGCTGACAATTCAGTGGAGCTCGAGGACTTCAAGAACCTGCGGTTGGACCTGCTGCAGGATTCGGCTCCCCAGGCGGATATCTTGCCGGCACGGTTGGCCTTCCATGCCGAAGCCGACGCTATCCATCGGATCACCGGGCTGCTCGGTGCCCAGATGCAGTGGTCGATCCGGGTCATCGAGCGCCGTTTCCTGGAGGATGCCGCGTATACCGCCGGCTTGACGGCAAACCCGATTCAGGCACCCGGGCTGAGCATTCTGGAGCGGGAGCTGCGGGCCGAAGATCGGGTTCTCGTCGGGCTCCGGCAGCAAATTTCCCAGTTGGCACAGTTCGACGAGGTGGTCGGTCCACGTCGGGATCGTGCCCGCCGACTGCGGGCGCTGCGGGTGGAACGGGCAGCGCTGCACCGAGAATTGGCCGAGGCGATCGGTAAGCCTGCGGCAGGGTTGACGCCGGTGGAACCGGGGACGGCGGAGTACCGGAATCTGTCTGCCGAGCAGCGCGACCTGGCCGATCGGTACCGGGTCAGTTGGCGGTTGGTCGATGCGGTCGAGGCATACCACCAGGTGGACCGCGACTACACCTGGCTGCGCGATCGGGTCAGCGAGCTCGAAGGATATTTCCAGCAGCAGGAGCTGGGTTTGGCTACTGCGTCCGACATCGACATCGCGATCGACAAGACTCTCGCCAGGGTTGTCGAGCGTTATGAGGAGGTCGTGCCGACCGCCGAAGTGCCCTCGGACATGTTTGTCCGACTGCATAATTCGGATCAGCCGTACTGTGCGCCGACGACGATCGACAACTTCTGGCAGTTCCAGGTGAACAACGGTGCGCTGGCATCCGTTCCGGCCATGCCCGCCGAGATCACCCGTCGGATATTGGACGGGGTGCCCGAACGCCTGGTGGCCCGTGCGCTGGGCGGTGACTGGCAGCGGTTCGCGTCGCTGGCCGAATTGGTGGCGCATGTCCGGGAATTCGGTGGGGCGGTCGCGGGCGCGATGGTGTTCCGTCATGCCGGCCCGATCGGCGGGCACATGTTCCACGTCGAAGCCGACGCAGCGGGCAATGTGACGGTCCGGGAATGGGTCGACAACGAGGAGATCGTGCTCAGCACCCGCGCCGAGGTGGACGCGTGGGTCGAGGAGCGGGAAGGCAGGCCGGACGACGACGGCCCGACGGAGAGCAACCTGCTCAGCGTGCACGGCATTGTCGCCGATGCCGAGGGCAATGTGGTGATCCCGTACGTCGAAGGCTCCGGCCGGTTGGCCACCGGTGACGACATCCCGCAGACCCTGTTGGGACAGTTGCCGATGAGGCGGGGACCGCCGATGCGGGAGCGGTTGTTGCAGGCGGCCGACCGGCTGCCTGCCGCGGTCTGGCAGTCGCTGGTCCGGGTGAGCGGGTCCGCGCTCCCGGAGTTGGGACCACAGCTGCAGCTGTTGCGCCGTCGTGCGCTGGCGGACTACCGGACCCGGATCGCCGAGCTGACTGATGAGCAGGCCCAGCAACTGATGCGACGCGTCGAGCGCATCGACGCCCAAGAGCAGTTGCTCTATTCAGCGTTCGCCGATCAGGAAAACGACCGCAAGCAGCAGGCGGAATTCCGGAAACGCCAGTCGCAGCTGGCCGGCCTCGAGGTCTTGGCGGGCACGCTCAACAAGGCCGAAACCGGTGGGCAGCCAGCCGAACTGGGGTCGGCGGCCGTGGCGTTCGAGGCGCATGAGCTCAACACGATGGCGTTGCTGCCGCCGAAAACGCTGCCGGAGGGGTTGCGTTACCTCGAACTGGACACCCGGGCGGAGCTGGATCGGCTGGCCGACGCGTTGGATCGGGTGGACCCGGAGTTCGACATCGACCCGGTGACGCTGAACAACAGCGAGCTGAAGCGGCTGTACCGGCTGCGTGGGCAGCTGCCCGGTCCGGCGGTGGACTCGGTGATCGACTTGGCCGAGAAGTACCTCGCGGCCGGGCATCGGGCCGAGGGCATCGCTGCCCTGCACCGCGAATATCGGGCCGCGCACGCTCGCTTGCGCTTCGATCGGGAAATTATCGCCCGGCACCAGCGCTTTCTGATCTTGCTGTACCAGGGTGAACGTCTCCAGTTCGTCGACAACCTGGCTGACCTGGATGTCCAGGTCCGGGTACTCGGCTACCGGTCTCGATTCACCCCGCACCCGAACCAACGGGAACAGGCGTACACCTGGGAGCAGCTGTCCGGATCCGTCAAACACGCTCGTAGACAACAACTTCGCATCGATCGGATCGAACGTTCCGCCGCTCGGTTCGCCGAACTGGCCGCCGAATACGAACGGTTGCAGTCGCCGGGCGTCCGGGCCGATCAGGCCCGCCTGGCCCGGCAGCTGGCCCGCATCGAGAAGGAGCTGACCGACGGGCTGCGGTTGGTCCCGGCCGATCTCGTCCGGCAGCGACTGACCGCAGGCTTGGAGCTGGGTTCCACCGATCTGACCCGACCCGCGGCGAGTCCGGCCCCGAGCGCGCCCTTGAACATGCAGCTGCACTGGACCGTCCCGGCCAAGCAACCGCTCAACTGCCTGCCGCGGGCGGCGCGAGCGGCATGGCGTG
Source organism: Nocardia sp. NBC_01730 (assembly GCF_035920445.1). Classification (NCBI taxonomy): domain Bacteria; kingdom Bacillati; phylum Actinomycetota; class Actinomycetes; order Mycobacteriales; family Nocardiaceae; genus Nocardia; species Nocardia sp. NBC_01730. Next base: position 729,725 of record NZ_CP109162.1, read on the forward strand.
CGGTGGGCGGAGAAATACCGGGACAGTTGGTCGATTTTATTGCCGGGTCGAAGGGCGTGGATGCCCGGGAAGCGGCGGCTCTGGTCGGTGTGGACTGGCACACCGACGGCTTCGGGGACCTGGCCGGGCTGCACGCGTTCGTGCAGAACAACGGTGGCGCGGTGATCGCGATGCTGGCCTTCAAAGGCATCGATGGCACAAGGGAGGTCGGTCAGCACGCGATCGCCGCGAAGCTGGTCGACGGTCAAGTGCGAGTCGTCGACAGTGCGATAGCCGATGCGGACGTCGATCCGGACGACGAGGGCATCCCCTACGAAGAATGGCTTGCGAAACTCGCCGAGCGCGGCGTCACCCCGGCGGATATCGAACGGGTAGACGGCATGTGGCTGAAAGCCGGTACCGTCGGCCAGGCCGGGGAACCCGAGTTCCGGGTGGACGACACCCATGCCTCGCTGGCGGTGGCGGAGTTGGACTTCAAGGACACCCGGATCGGCGCCTTGCCGCCCGGCGGGGTGGGTGCGATCTGGCGCAATGACGGGGTTGTGCTGCCGGATGCACAGCCCGCCAAGGTGCTGGCATCGCGCGGCGCGAATGCCGATCTGGTGTTTGCCGGCTCGGACATGGTGGACGGCAAGCGTTTCCAGGTGTCGGTGGCCGGGGTGCAGAGCACGGAGACCGGCGTGGCGGTGGAGTTGCTGCTCCGCCTCGGGAAGTTGCGAACGGCCCGGGTCATCGTGGAACTGGACCACGTCGACGGCCGGGTCGTCGCGCGTTATCGGCTGGTCGACGTGAGCTGGGGTGCTGAGCGATTCACGCAGGCACTGCAGAAACTGCACGGCGGGATCACCGACTGGCTGACTCGGTCGGGCGCGGCCTGGGCCGAGGACAGTGCGGAGGTGCCGACCCCGCGCCGCGGGCGCGTCGTCGAGCAGTCACCGGAATTTGATCCGCACCTCCGTCTCATGGTGACGATGACCGCTGACGCCGACGAATACCGGGCCGCTCGACACGAGGCTCGGAAATGGCTGGCCGAGCAGATGTTCGGCTGGCCTGAGCAATATCGCGTCGGCGCCAACAACGAATTGGAGGTCGCGCTCGACAGCATGCGCGCAACCGGTGGCGCCGATATCCGGATAGAACTGCAAGCGACCGACACAGCGGTACGAATAATGCTGTTGGACAAGGGGACCGAGCTGGTTCCCGCTCCCGGCGCGAAAGCGAGAGGCGAGTATCGCTCCGAAGTACGTCGATCGAAAACCGGGCGGGATGTCCGGATCGAGTTTGCCGCGCCCGATCCGGAGCTGATCCCGTTGGTGCGTGCCGTACTGCGGAACACCGAAAGCCGCTGGGTGGAGCAGCTGTTGGCCCCGTTCCTGGGCAATGCGGCAAAGGTAACGGAAGCCCGCGCCCTTGCCCACGGGATCGGACAGCTGTGGCAGGCAGCGGTCGACGCCGGTCTGACGACGGAACTGCTGCGGCAGTACCCGCAATTACGTCGAGTGTTCGGAGTGCTCCCAGCGGGCGTCGTGCACCCGATGGTCGAGCAGGCACTGCGGGAAGCGGCGGCGCGGCTGCGAGCGCTGCCCGAGGACGGGCGCAACGCGGGCCAGGATCAGCTGGCGCGGCACTTGGCCAGGGCCGATGCGGAGATTGTGCCGACCCTGTTGGAGGGTCTCGCCCAGGCGATGCCTGGCATGCCGGTGCATTTGCTGTCGGGCGAACACCTGCCGGACTGGTCGTCGGTCGAAAGACTGTCGCCCGGGGGCCGTTACCAGACGCGGGCGAGTGTCGGTGACCTGGCGAACGCCGACGTGGTGCTGTGGTATCAAGCAGGCGCAGTATCCGATTCGAAGGGGATCGAGCAGGCCGTCGCGGAAGCGACCGGCGTGCTGCGGGAGCGGCAGCGGGTCGAAGGAGCGGGTAAGCCGCCGCGCACAGTGGCGATGATTGTGACGGTCGACTACGACTTCGCCACTGCCGAAGGACCCTTCACCACCTGGGCCACGGTGTTGGCAAACCGGGAGTCCCGGGACGCTGGACACCTGGCTCAACATATCGTGACCATGATCAATTCCCGTAGCGACGGGAATCAGCCAACCATGGTGTTGGTCGGTCGAGGCGAGGGCAGTGCCGTCGTCGATGCCGTCACCCAGCTGCCGGGCATGACCATCGAGCTCGGCGGGTTCGTCGACATCGACATCGACGATCCGTGGAACCCGCTGCCCCGTCCGGCGGATGTCGAAATCGACGCCACCCGCCGGGCCACGGCCGAGGCATTGGCTGCGCAGTTGCGGAAGCTGCCGATAAATCACACGGTATGGCAGGTCCGGAAGCTGCTCCTGGACCTCGGCCTCGGCCCCGAGGACCTCGTCGATGTGGCGCGCTGCGACCCGGAACTGATCGCGAACCTACGCGGCGCGCCGCTGCGTGCCCGGCACATCGCCGGCAAGCTGTTGTTCGCCGCCGAGCTCTTGCAGGCCCAGGTGTCCGGTGCGGACACCCCGCGAGCTCGGCAACTCGACGCCACCTATGAGCTACTGCGGCGGTTGCAGCGGTCGGTGGCCCGGCTGCCGGGCGCGAACGAGATATCGGTATTGGCGGACGACGGTTCGGTGTTCGCCCTGGGGGCAGTCGAAGAGCCCACGGAGATCGTCATCTACCCGGCGGTAGTTCCCGAGAACAAGGTTTCCGCCGACCAGGAGATGCAGTTCGTCGTCCAGTCGCATCATGCGGCATTGGTGGCAGCGGCGAAAAACCCGGAGCCACCGCGGCGACTGTCGTTGTCGAGTGTGGGCGCCGACCTGCAGCAGATGATCGGTGCCGTCACTCAGGTTTTCGAGGCGCAGCCGCCGATGGAAATCCAGGCGGACAGCTCGTGGTCGGTGCAGGTGGTTGCTCCCGATGCGCCGACTGCGCTCGACCAGGGATTGGTGCAACAGGCTGTTTTCTGGGCACGGGATCGTGTTGATCTGACCACGAACGTGCGCACTCTGGTCACGGAAGTCGACGAGGACAACACCAGCGGGGAAGCGGCGCTTGACTGGGCCGAGTTGTTGCGCGAGGGCTCGAGACGCCTGCAGCCGGAACGGGCGAAGCTGGCTGAGCTGCACCGGATCGCGCGGGACGCGATGGCCGCCTTGTTGGCCACCGACCGGCTCGGCGCGAATGCCACCGTGGCGGATATCAGCGCCGAGACGCAGCGGTTGTCCGCGGCTTTGGACGACCCTTTGTTGGCCGAACAGATATTGCATTGGCCGGCGTTGCAGCGGGACCGACTGGCAGTGGATTCAGAGCTGTCGGCGGCGCATTACACGCTGCTGCAGTACCACACATTGAATTTCGCTCTAGCGGAATACGACTGGGTCGACCGTTGGATTCGGCATCTGGTCGGTGTGGACCGGGGCATGCGGGCCGCCAAGACTCGGTTCGATGAGGGCCGCGATACCCGCGACGAGTTCGACCGGCTCGCCGCGCAGACGGTGGAGCTGCACAAGCTGTCTCAGCGGTTCGTCGCGGCCCGACATGAGCTGGATGAACTGGCGGAGTCCGACCGTGCCCTGGTGGAAGCATATGGCCTGGATCCGGATGACCCGCGCCTGATCTGGAAGTCCATGGATCGATGGGCGCAGCAGCTCGAGGCGGCCCGGCTCGAGCGGGACGTCTTCGGCGGAACACAGAACGGCCAGCTGGTATCCGGTCTCGAGCGACTGATGGCGCTCGCAGAGCGGGGAGCTGGGCGCGAAACCCGGATGCACCTGTTGCGCAACCTGTTCGACCAGCGGCTGGTCGAACTGGCCCAGCAAGCGGGGCGCCGCCCGCCCGCCGAGCCGGGGGTCGAGTTCGGCAGCAACCTGCATGTGCTGCGGGTCGAAGCCGATGCGATGCGCAACCAGGAAACGGGGCAATACTTCCAGCCTTTCACGACCCGCAGCAATCGACTCGAGCAACTGTCGAACCACCTGAAACAAGCTCGCGCGCAGATGCTGGCCGCCAAGCGGAATTTCCTCGAAATCCGAACGTACCTGGTTGCGGAATCCCTCGGCGATGCCGAATATCTGGGTTGGGGGCCGGACACCCTGACGCAGTTGCAGGGCCGGCTCGAGGCCGCTGTCGAGACGGCCCGCGGTGCCCAGTGGCGGATCGGCATGCTGCGGGAACTGATCAGCTTTGTCGAAAATCACAACCGCGAGCGGCAGCAGTTCTACAACTTGGCCGCTGCCGCCGAACAGTTGGACGACCTCGCCGGCCGGCGTCATGCGGCCACACTCGCCGATGATGCCGCCTTGGCCGCCGACCTCGACGGCCAGATCGACTCCGCCCTGTTCCAAGCAGGTGAAATCCCGTTCAGCGAACCGGGTGAGCGCTGGAATCTACCGTCGGCCGCCCGCACCGACGGTATTCGGGAGGTGGCTGAGCAACCTGAATTGCCGCCGCTGCCCGATGGATTGACGGTGCCCGATTCGCTCGAGGCGCTGGTGGAGGGAGACACCGAGTGGCTCGCGGAGTTCAGGGAGTTGGGCGGGGAACGGCAAGCGAACCTGGCCGGGGTACCGAAGATCTGTGCCCTCGACTCACTGTGGTTCATCCGGGAGGTACTCGGCGTCGGGATCCCCGGTGACCTGCCGTCGCTGTTGGACTCCGGGATCTGGGCCGATGGCATGTTACCGAGCGACATCGGCAAGCGCCTGGGCGCGAGGTGGGAAAAGAACGGCTTCCCGGATGCCGAAAACGGCCGCACTGGTATCGAGCAGATGCGCGCGCTGGCCGCGAGCGGCGAGATCGTGCTGGGTTCGGTCACCCACGGCGATGCCGGCGCACATATGTTCGTGCTCTACCGCGGCGAAGACGACATGGTGTGGGTGCACGAACGTAAGGGCCACGAGGTCATCGATGTCCGATTCGCGAAGTGGGAGCAGCCGAGCGGGGAGAAGCACGGAATCCGATTGGTCTCGGTTGAAGATGCGGACGGCAACACGCGTTGGGTGCCGCACCGGCCGGTGGGCGAAGACGGGTTCGTCGGTGCGGTCGGCGAGGACATGCCGGGGGTGGTGGACGAGCAGGGGCGGCTGGTCGAGGCGACCGTGGCCGGGGATCCGGATCCGGGCGCCTCGGCCGCGCGGCAGGCCCAGATCCAACATGCGCTGGATCGTGCGCAGCTGTCGGATGTGGGGCAGCTGGTGCATGTCGCCGGACGGCGGGTGCGGCAGGAAGAGGCCCGGGTGCTGGAGAAAAACGGGTGGCAGGCGCGGAACAATCGGTTGGCCTCGCTGGCCGCGCGAATGGACACCCTCGCCCACGAATACCGGCGGGTACGGGCGGAACTGACCCAGACCATGCCGGGCTCGGCGAGCTTCGACACCATGACCGAGAACGTGGCCAGGATCGACGCGGCCTTGCGTCATGGCCTCGAGGTGGATTTGGAAGCGTTGCTTGCCGAGGCACCCCGGCCGCGGGATCTGGCCCGGTATCTGCACCCGGACACGCTCGCTCGCAGGCACGTGAAAGCGGCGGATGGAGCCTGTCTGTTCCGGGCCACCGACGCTGCCTATGCGAAGGTGGGCAAGCAACCCCCGGGCCGGCCCGTCGACACTTCCGGCCTGCCCGGCAACGACCCCAGGCTGGCACCGGAGGTCTTCGGTTCCGACTGGGAACAAGAGGGCACGGAGTCGTTCGACGCGTTGTACAGCCGGGTGTGGCACATCCGGGACGTGGTGCTCGCGGTATTCGGCCTGCACGGGCTCGACAACTCGAATGAAATCGGTGCCCATGCGGTGGCCATATACCGCGAAGGCAACGCCGTCATGGTGGACGACGACGGTGAGGTGACCGAGTACTGGAGATGGGTCGCCAGAAACCATGCCGATATCGACACGCTGTCGCTGATGGCGCTGAAAGCCGATGGCGACGCGGCCCGGCCACTCGCCCCGGACGGAAAGTCACAGGCGGTGGCCGGGCTGGACTTCAAGAACGTCCGGATCGGGGCACAGCGTCGGCAGCTGCCCGGGTATGTCGAGCCGCGGCCAGGATTGCCGACGATCAACCCGCGCTTCGACGAGCACCGGGATATTGCCGGTACGGCGTGGCAGTCGCTGGGGCTGAAGACAGACGTGGCGCTCGCTGCCGCCGAGGCCGACGAGCAATTCGACGGGCTGGCCCCCGACGACCGGGCGCTTGCCCGTCGCCGGTTTCGGCTGGAACACCTCGAAGCGCGCTGGAGCACGCCCAGGTTCACGGTCAACCATGATCTGATCCTGAACACCATTGCCGAGGAAATGGCCACGCAGGACCTGCCGCCTGCGATGGCCGACCAGGTGAACCGGATGCGGCTGGCGCAAGAGCGCGACAAGCTGCGTGGGATCGAAAACCCCACTCCGGAGAACGTCGCCCGGCTGGCGGAGTTGGATGTTTGGGCCGACCGGTTGGACATCGCGGAGCGGTGGGCCACCCAGCTGCCTGGGCACCCGCTGGTACAGCTGTTGGAGTTCCCGCGGGCCGGGGAACCGGGCACCGTGAAACTCGCGGTCGGCGATGTGCGCACTGCTGCCGAGCTGTATGTGCAGGTCGGGTCCGGGCCGGTACACGCCGAGACTGCTACCGCGGCAGACGGTTTCCCGATCACCGACCCGGATCTGGTGCGCACCATGAACGTGGTGACGGACCCCGAGAACGGCTCGGCCGCGGTGGTGTTGTGCTACCCGACGGATGCCGATGCCCTGGTTGCTGCGGTCACCGGGCTATTCGAGACCCGGTCCCCAGCAACCAAGAATCCGCGCAACATCCACCTGGTCGGAAACGACGAGCCGACCAGGCAATTGGCGGATCAAGCGCACCAGCTGATGCAACCGGACCATGACGGCTGGCTGCCCTTCGGACTCGAAGCCATCGGTGTCGAACCGCAAACCAAAGCCCTCCAGCCGAAATTCGACGTCGAGGTGCAGTTACAAGGCCCGCTGGCGGTGGTGGCTGCGGCCGTGCACTGGGCCGGGTTGGACGGCGTCTACGACCTGGCGTTGCCGCTGGATGCGGATCTGGCGCAGATGCGCCACCGGGCCGCGGTCAACTCCCACCTCTGGCACACCTGGCCGTCCTATGTGCACGAGGCGCTGATCGGGGAGTACCCGGAGGTGCTGGCCGACGCACCCGGGTTGCCCGATGCCGTGCGCAACCTGGCCGGCCAACTCGTTCTGACCGGCGAAGGGGTGGACACCAGTCGACCCGACCGGGACAGTCGGTGGGCTACCGGCCATCAGGAAATCCTCCGGGTGCTCTTGGCCACAACAGCGGAAATCCCGTCGGCGCAACGGTTGTCACATCGGGTGGACGGTGATACCCGGGAATTGACCGTGGCATTCGGCGCCCCCGAGACCGCGCAGCGGGTGCACTACATGGTATTCGACGTTGTCGAGCTGGACGGGGGACTGGCCGAGGCTCGGAGCATGTTCCTGGGTCTGGATGAAGGCGACGCGTTGGTCGCGGTGGTGCGGGCCTACGGCCTCAACCCCACCCCGCCTGCCGCGGATCTCCGCACCGGGGCCGCAACGGAGCTGGAACGGCTGATCGCCGAACGCAATGCCACCCGGCAGCAACGCGATCCGTACGATCGGCGGCCGGAGAACCACCTGGAGAACTACGCGATAGTCGGCGGGGACGCGGTCACCGATCCCCAGGTATCGGTGCGGCTGGCGTGGATGTCCGAGGACCTCGACGTGGCATACGACGGTGATGATGCCTGGTATCGGACCCCCGAGCTGCAGCTGCGAGAAGAACTCGAGCTCGCGCGCGACCTGCGCCAGGAATATATCGGCCGAATCGCCGATGTGTTCTCGGGCATTGGTGAGCCGGTCGACCTGGCACAACTGGCACCGGACCGGGTGCTGCAGACGGTGCACGAGCTGTTGTGGCGCGTGACCGATCTGGAAGCGGGGATCATCGACCACCTGTTTGCACTCGCCCCCCAGGTGGTGATTGCTGACGCGGCGGTGCGTCAGTACTCGCACTACCTCGACGAGGCGCACCGACCCGGCCACTGGACTCCGGCCGATGCGGATGCGACCGCGGAACTGGTTGCCGCCCAGGCTCGGCAACTGCACTGGCGGTTGCAGACCATGGACATGATCGAGGCACTCGCCGCCGCGGAATCCGGGACTCAGGAAGACCGGGAAAACCTGCGGCGGGCACTGGATCTGCCGTTGACTCTCGACCACCTGGACACGCTGTCTGCTGCCGAGAAACGGGAACGCACCGGGCGCCCAGCCCTGGCCGAGATCCTGTCCACATTGGTATGGCAGGCGCGCTCGCAGCAGCAGCAAGAACGGGCCGCAGCGTTGCTGAAGGTGATCCCGGATTTGGTGATCGCCGATATCGAAGCCCGGCATTTCGCTCGCTCGGCTCGAGTCTCGGCTCTCGACACGCTGTTCGACCAGTTCCGGGCGATGCCACTGGAAGCAGCGGCAGCGCAGATGAATCTCGTCGCCGAGGAGCTGACCTCGGGACAGGTCGATGCGAAAACCCTGCGCCGGGAACGTCACCGCCGCGCCGCGCTGCACCGGGACGTGGCCATGGCCTTGCAGGTGCCGCAGTCACAGTTGACCGTGAGCTACCTGGAGAACGAGCAGGAGCGGCTGCTGACCACCGCTGATCTATCGGAGCAGATGGCGGCGGATCTGATCGGTCGATACCTGCGCCAGCGCAGCCGCACCGCAGCGATCGACCAGTACCTGCAGACCGAGGGCCGTCACCAGCAGCTGCGGGGGTACGTCGACCGGTTGCAGGCCCTGGCGCAGCAGCGCACAGACGCCCCCGATCCCGCGGCTCGGGCGAGTACCGACGAGCAGATCCGCACCGTGCTGGACGAGATCACCGCCCGGTTCGCCCCGGATGGCACGGCGGCGCCGGATCGCCCGCGGCACGACGGTGTGCCCAACTGTGTTCCGACCGCGGCGAACCGGCTGATCCGCTTACGGCAGCGTCGCGGAAAGCTGCCCGAGAGTTGGCCGTTGATGGCCGAGATCACCGACTCCGGCTTGGCCGGAACATCGGAACTGGTCACCGCCGAGGCGGTCGATGCGGACTGGGAGGAAGTCCCCGCGCTGGAGCGGCTCTACTGGGAAATCAAGAAGAACCATGGCGCTGCACTCGGGGCCGTCGTATCCCGATATGGCGGACACACCTTCGAGATGGAATACGAAGGCAGCCAGATGGTTGTCCACGAATGGGTCGACGGCGAAGAGCGGATCATCCGCGGCGACACCAACGTGTGGCGGTGGGTGCTGGCCCGCAAGAAGGTCGCGCTACGGGTGCACGCCATCCGCGTCGACGAAAACGGCGATGCCGCAGTCCCGTATGTGGCGAACGACCCGTCGACCATCACTGATGACCGGTTGTCCGTATCCGACGCCCGCCCCGATGTCCCGCTGGCCGGAATGCCCATGTTTTCCCGCGACGACCTGGGCCCGCAGAACCCGAATATCGAACGCGATATCCGCAACCAGGCGGTATTGCGGGAGAAACTGGAGTTGCTCGGGACGCAGTATGGTTCGCAACACCTGCGTGAACTGGGCACAGTCGACCGGCTCCGGGAGCAGACTGCCCGCTATGCCGAGGACCGGGGGCTCGGGCCGGTGCGGTTGCTGGAGTTCAACCAGCAGGACGACGACATCGACCGCGGCCGGGTCGTCTTCGAATACGGTGATACGGCCACCGCGGCCACGGTGATCGGCGTCGTGGTCGACAACACGACCGAAGTGGGTCCGCTGTATCAGCAGGCCGAGATGATGCTCGACCTGCAGGCAGCCGCCCAGCCACCCGGTTCGGTGGCTTTGGTCGTGATGTTCCGCCACGACGACACGACTGGCGTCCGCGGGCGCGCGCCGCACACCGACGACCTGGTTGCCGCGGATGCGGGTGTCCTGTTCCGAGAGCTGGAACAGGTGCGGCAGTTGCGCCGGGATACGCCACCCCGGTTCGAGCTCGTCGGCTACGGCGATGGTGTCGAGGTCACGCGCGGCGCACAAGAGATGTTGGCGGAGGCGGTCGCAGCTGCTCGGGAGCTGCCGGCCGTGGAGCCCATCCCGTCTATTTTCTCCGTCCCGAATATCGAATTCCCGGTGCCGCCACATCAGCCGCTCGCCCCGGCGGCGCAGACGGCAGCCGACGAATTGCGTCGGGAATTCGAGAGGTTCGGTCTTACTCCGTCCGATGTGATGCGCCTGTGGCAGGAGGCCGGTCAGACGGACTTGCTGATCGCGGGGGCAGCTGAGTTCGTTGCCGAGCTCGACGGTGTCGCCGAGAGCGACCGGGAGCGGGCGCTGCTGCAATGGTTCGCGGCGGTGCTGGCGGAGCCACGTGGACGGGTCGACGCATTACGGCTGGCGGCGCTGCGACGGAGCCTGGATATCACCACCGGCGTCGTCGAGGGTTTCGGCTTGCGGCTGCATCCGATGGCGCTGCCGTTGCGGGCAAGTTCCGGCAGCCGGACCTTCCTGCTGGCTGGTGAGCAGGAGACCCTCCTGACCGAGATCACGGTGTTCGTCACCGATACTCCGCCGACTCCGGAGATACTGCGGGCAGACGCGCTAGGAACATTCGAGCGGGCAATCGTGCAGATGCTCGGCGCACCCCATGCGGTCGGGCTATGGCACGGAACCGACAGCGGCCAGCTGGCCGGGGATCTGGCCAGGTTGGCGATGGCGTACCCCGGGATGACGATCCGACTCGCCCCGGCTTCCGAGGATGGCGCGGACGCTCGGCTGATCCACGAGGCGCTGGAAGACGAGTGGCTCGGCGACTCTGCGGGTCGGTTCGAGATCGGCGAAGGCGAAGTCACTGCCGATCCGTCGGTACCGGAGGTCCCTTCCTCGGCCCGCATCGACCCGGTGATGCCACGGGAGCAGGTGTTGCCGCAACTGCTGAACGACCCGGATGTGGCAGACCAGGCCGCAGCGTTGTGGCACGACATGTTCGGCGATGCGACCGTCGTCCGTGCCACCGACCTGGCGCCCAAGTGGACCGCGCTGAGCCGAGAAGACCGGTGGCTGCTGGCGCGGGGACTGCCCTGGAGAATCGCTGAACAGCCCGGGATTCCGGCGCGGTGGCGTAACCGTGCCAACCGGATGATCCTGGCGCAGGAACTCGCTGCCCTGGAATGGGAACTGGCCGTCTGGGAACAGGACGGCGATCCGGATCCGCAACTGCGTGCCCGGTGGCTACAGCTGAAAAACCGGGTGATGCAGCTGCGTGGTGCCGAGCAGATGGCCGCGCAGCTGCCTGGTCACCCGCCGGTGCATGTGCTGAGTCTGGGACTGGGTGCGGGACCCGGTACGGACGGGAACTTCGGCACCGGGGAAGCGGTCGTGACCTTCGGTGACGTCGATATCGCCGAACGAGTCAAGCTGACCGTGGGCGGGCAAGTCGACCCGGACAACGAACAGCAGCTGCTGAGGGTTCTGGAGCACGCCGGAAGCATTTTCGTCCCGGGACAGGCCTCGGTCGCCTACCTGAGCTCGTTCGACCCGAGCGTGGTCGAATCGAGTGAGACGGCGGGCCGCATGCTGGCGCGCAACCTCGCCAGGATGATGACGGTGCAAGCCGAGCATCGGAAGCTCGAATTCGGCCGGAGCGTAGCCGGACTCGAAGTAGACACGCTGCCCGCAGGCCAGGACATTTTCGATGCCGCGCTGAACTACAGGTCGATCCTGCAGCCGACCGTCCTCGATGTGGAATGGGGACTCGCTCGGGTCTTCACCGACGAAGGCGAGACGGCATACGAATTGCCGGACACTGTCGACCTGGCCTTGTTGGAGCAGGAACTCGAGGGTTTCTCGGCCAACTGCACCACCCATGTCGTCAACTCCCAGCGCGCGACCTGGCTGGGGTTGGACCTGCCCGAGCCGACGGACGCCGGGGCGGCCGGGCGTACCGATACTCAATTCGCCGACCTGCTGCGCGCCGGCTATCACCCGGAGTCGTTCGGTCCTGAGGTGATCGACGGGCACACCGCGCATGACCGGATTGCCGACGAGCTGCGCGCCCTGTATCGAGAAACGGGCGCCTTCGCCACTGCCGCGGTCGTCGACCGTTCCGCCCATTTTAATCCGGCCGACCCGTTCGAGGTCGGCTCGCATGCCTACGAGATGTACGTCGACCGCGACGGCGAGGTACGGGTCCGCTCCTGGGGCCGAGACGAATCGACCGACAGCGCCGCACTCGAGCCTCCCGCCGTCACTGGGCACGACGAGCTCTACACCCCGGAGGTCGCCGAGCGGCTCCGGGAAGGCGTCCTGGAAACCGTCGTCCTCTTCCGCCACGGCAACGGCGAGCCGACGGTGCCCTACACTGCCACCACCGCCGTGGCGCCGAGCAGCGAGCAGTTGCCGAATATCGGCGCGGAAGGCCCGGCCCGCGGCAGTCGCGCTCCGCGCGCCGGACCGCAGGATGCGGCGGCTGATGGTCCGCCGGTCGAACCGGTGCCGCCCGGAGTTGCGGAGTTCCTGGCGAAGTTCCCGGGGGTCGATCCGGTGGCTCGGGGCATTGTGGCCGAGGTTGTCCCGATATTGACTGCCACCGGGTTGGGACTGAAGGTTTCCGACAAGTACCTGAGTGTTTCCGACCAGTTCAATCGGGTGGTGTTCTCGGCATACTTGGACGAAAACAGCAACCAGATCACGCTTTTGGCGAACCTGAATGCGGAGACGGCCGAGGCCGAGGCTGCGGTGCGGGTGGATGCCGGGTTGCGGGTGGCCGGGCTGCTCGCCGGGTGGAACGAGCACGAGAACCGGGACGGTGTGCACGGTGCCCTGATGAACCGGATCCAGAGCAGGTTGCCGTCGGGATATGACCGAATCACCGTGGAAGCCAAGGTATCTGGTGCCGAGGCGAAGCGGCGACTGGCCATGATGATTCAGGTGAACTCCCAACGCGAGTGGACCTATTACGACGAGGTGACCGGGCCGCAGCAGCCGCCGGAACGGGGACCGGTCGGCCCGCCGCGACTGCAGGTTCCCGTTCCGGCGGTCACCGGTGAGCCGGGATATGTGCTCGGCGAATTCTTCGCCCGGCCCAAGCGGGACGAGGAGGGTCGGCTACTAACCGAAACAAATGGGTTGCTGCCAGAAAACGTGCGACCGGTGCCGCTGGTGTGGAGTATCGACTCGGCCGCCCGGTCACTCGCGCGGAGGTTGGCCGAGAACCTGGTGGCCCAGGGCGGGCGGCCCGAGGTGTCCACCATGGTCACCGACGAGGGCAAGGGCACCCTGCACATCGTGGATTCGCAGGGCGCGAAGTTGCTGACGGTGGCCATGCATCCCGGTAGCTCGTCGATCGAATTCAGACTGGAGCTGTCCGGCGTAGACCCGGCCCGGATGGACATGGCGCGCCGGGTGATCCGGCTGATGGATGCCTGGGCGCGCTACGGGGAGCACGAGGAATCCCGGCAAGCCCTGCTGGGCGAGCTGGATACGCTGCAGGAGACGGACTTCGGCACGGCCACGGTGACCGTCGAGGTGCGCGGCCCGGAAGCGATTGACGCGACGAACACGATGGGCAACCGTCGGCTGGAACTGGGGATCCAGGTCGACGGCGGCACTACCAGGAAGCTCCGCTACGGCGAGCGTGCAGCGAAGATGACCGAGCTGGACTCGTCCAGTTCGCGCCGCGGTAGCTCGCGGGGGTCGGTCACGGTTCACTCCGATCTGCTCGGTCTGTTCAATGCCACGACCGATGAGCCGCAGTTCGTGCGACCGGAGGAGCTCGTCGCGAAGGCACGGGACGGCGATGCCAATGCGGTGATATCGCTGCTGGAGCAGTTCCAGGCGCGAGCCCGGGCGGATGAGGTGCCCGCCGAGGTGGTCGCGACCTGGCTGGTCGGTGGCGAAGTGGATGCCGAACTCGCACAGCAGCTGCGGCGGGTGGCCGAGCAACTCGGTTTCGACCGGTCCCGCGTGGTGGCCGCCAGGCGGACTGTGTGGCTCGACCGTCAGACGCATTTCGACCAGGACACCCGGGATTGGCTGCGGGAGCTTTTCTCGGCGCTGCCCAACGACGCCTCCTGGCAGCTCGACGTTCTCGGCGTCGTGTCCGTCGCTATCGGCAACGAGCTGGTGTTCGAGGTGGATCCGCACGACGGCAGAGCCAAGATCATGCTGAAACTGGCCGATGCAGACCAGGTTCGCCTGCGCGCGGTGGTGCGACTGATCGAGATGGTCGGCGGCTGGCGAGACTTCGGGGATCGCGACGTTGCGGTCGCGGCCATGTTGGGCAAGCTCGAGGAACTGACGGCGCCGGAGTACGGCGAGCTCGACGTGGATATCGAGCTGACCGGCGAGGTGGGCGACCGATCGATGACGCTGACATTCACTCCGGCTGTCCACAGACCCGACAAGACCGAGTTCACCTATACCGAGCGCAGTGGCGCGATCAGTGTCCAGGTCAACAGCGCACCGATCACGCCGGTCTCCCTCGGTGCGACGCAGAATGTCGTTACCGAAGTCGGCGACCAAGACCTGATCGCCGAACTGTTCGGCAGCCCACGCGGCGATACCCGGTCGCTGGAAACCGTGACGCCGGTGGATCCGCGCGAAGTGGCGGCCATACGTTCGCGGGTCGAATTGCGAGCGGCGGCACGGGACATCGCGCCCGATGTCGTCGTGCGCTGGCTGGCCGGTGGTGGAGTGGATCTCGAGGCCGCAGCGCAATTGCAGGCTGCGGCTGAGGAATTCGGTTATGACCGGGTGCCGCAGCTGCCGTTGTGGCAGGCAGTGGCCGTGGATGCCGGGGTGCCGGTGCAGACGGTGCTGTGCGTGCAGAAAGGCATTGCGGTGCAGCCGGAGATCGCTGCCGCGGTCACCGAGGCAGCAGAGCAGCACGGGCTGAGCTTGCCGACGGCGGTCGTGGTGGACCCGGAGGCGGCGAAGGCCCCGTACCCGTATGCCACGCCGCAGGAAGTGGCTGCCGCGGCTGGGGTTTCGGTCGCGACGGTGCAAGAGGTGGTGTCCCGGCAGCGGCCGGTGCGCGACCTGTCGCACCGTCGTGCGCTGACCGCGATGCTGCAGCTGGGCTACCGGGAGCGGTCCGCCGACCCGGGTGGGGTCGGAAACGGGGATCGGGTGGCGCGGGTGGCCGCTGCGGCCGTTGTGAGCGCCGCGACGGTCCGGCTGTTCCTGGACGGGCATATCGGCTTGGAAACCCCGAACGGCGGGAAGGTTTTCGAGGCGATCCAGGAAACAGCGAACTGGGCTCCGGCTTCGCTCGACGGGCTGGCCGCGATGATCGGTGCCGGGCGGATGTTCACCGGGCTGGCGCGCAGCAGCACCGGCGACTCGGTATCCGCGCCGGCGGTCGATCACGGCGATGGTGCGGTCGAGGTGCCCGCGCCGGAGCTCACGGCGGCCGAAGTTCGGGAGGGGCTGCAGGAGATACAGCGACTGCTCGGTAAGTCCAAGACATCCGTGGCGCAGCAGGTGGCGACTGCCGCGAAGGTGCAGGTTGAGCAGGTCGCAAACGTCCTGGCCGGCCGCCTGGTGACTACCGTGGAAGAGGCGGACGCTGCGCAGCCAGAGCAGCGGATCCGGGCAGTTGCCGACGAGCTGGGCCACCACCGCATTCCGGGGCCGGGGACGCAAGAAGCGGCGGCCTGGCTGGCCGGATGCACGACCAAGTCGGTCGCCGATGTGCGTCATGGCCAGCGGGTGAGCGCGAACATGGAACAGCGGGTTCGCCTGGCGGCCCGGATCGTCGGCTACCCATTGCCGGACCCGGGGCAGGCACCGGACAAATCGCCGACCGAGCCGCCCCGCAAGCCGCCTGGCCCTCTCGGCCTGACGTTCGGCATGACCGTGCTGGCTACGACGCTGCTGTTCGAGAATCGGGCCGGCGGTGGCAGGCGGGGCCGCCGACCCGGGCCGATTCCGGCGGGCGTCGGCGATGGCAGTGCCCACACCGAGCGGCCCGTCGTTCCGGCGCGCCCGACCTTGCCCGCCGATCCGCAGGCCGTCCTCGACCAGGTGGCCGGGGTGCGCATCGAGGACATGTCCGATGCGCAGGCCGACCAGGTGAATCGGGCCCGGCTGGCGCTGGCGCTGGCGCAACTGCAGCAGGCCGAGCCTACGCCGGAGAACCTGGCTGTGTCGGCGGAGCTGGATGCGTGGCACAACCGGCTGACCGTGGCGCAGCGGTGGGCGGCGCAGCTGACCGCGCGTCCGCCGATGTCTGGGCGCCCGCCGGTGCGGCTGATCCGCTTCGCGCTGCCTGGAGAGGCGGGCTCGACGATCCTGGTAGTCGGGGACGGGATGGCCCGGCACTGGATCGATATGCATGATGCCGCCGGGCCCGCGGCTGACTCGGTGCATCGCAACAAGGCGCGGTTCTCGCCGGTCGACCCGGATCTGGCCCGGATGATGACCATGGCGGCGCATCGCCTGAACCAGGGGCTGGGCGGGTTGTCGGTGTTGCGCTTCGGCCCGGCCGAGACACTGGCCGATGATGTCGCGAAGTTCGTTGCCGGACATGCCGATCCGGTTTTCAGGCCGGACGTCTTGTTGAGTGCGCGTCGTGGCGCGATCCGGCAGGTTGAGGACGCGGTGCGCGATCCCCGGCTGCGCAACCGGCGGGTGCGCCCGGTATTGGACAACCGCGAAGCCGCCGACTCGCCGTGGCCCGGCGCCCCAGGGCAGGTGGTTGCGGCGGCGATGGCATGGATCGGTCGGCCGGGGCCGGTCGATGCGGCGGCCTGGCAGGCCCTGCCACCCTTTGCGCACGACGTGTTGCTGGACCCGGCGAATGCGAAGGATGTACACGACGCGGCCACGGCGGCCGGAATCGAATTGCCGCAGCTGCCACTGTGGACCGTGGTCGGAGATGCCGCCGGAGCACCCGCGGATGTGGTCGCGGCGGCGGTCGCAGGCCGCCCGGTGCACCCGCAGATGCTTGGGCCGGTGCTCGTGGCGGCAGCGGAATTCGGCCTGGAACTGCCTGCGGTCGTGGAGTCCGAGACGGCGCCGGAGGCCGGGCCGGACCACATCACCGTCGCGGATGTGGCTCTGGCGGCCGGTATCGATGATCTCGAGCTGGTGCGGCGGGTGCTGACCGGCAACGAGCTACCCGCGAATCAGCGGGAATGGCTGATCCTTGCGGCCGAACTACAGCTGCGACACAAGGTCCTCCCCGGGTTGTTGCGCGGGCTGCACGTCGGAGTCGATGAGCTCGCCCGGGCGGCCGGTGTGCTTCCGGAGCTGGCCACCGAGGTGCTGCGGGGTGAGATTTCGCCGTTGTCGCAGCAGGGCCGCCCGGTGCTCGACGCGATCACAGACATCATCACAAGGCGCCGTCTCGCCGACCGTGCCGGGCAAGCTAAACCGGCCGCCGCAGGCACGGATGCCTTCGTGGGCCGGGATGGCAGCGAGCTGCCCGTGGTGGGCGATGGCACCGCGGGAGTCGAATCGTCCCAACCGGATCCGAACTTCGAGGTCGTGTTTTTCCCGGAGACAGCCAAGGCGAATCAGGTCGCCGCCCGGGCCGGGGTGTCCCTGGCGGTTGTCTGCGACCTGTTCGCCGGCCGCCCGGTCGTTGAAGCGGCCAAGCAGCAGATTGTGCAGGCGGCCATTGACCTCGAATACCCGCTGCCGTTGCCGCGGTTCGGGACCGAGGCGACTCAGGCCGCGGTGGCCGCGGTGGCAGGCGTCGACGACAAGTCGGTCAGCACGGCGAATCGGGGCAACACCATCCAGTTCCAGGAAAAGCAGACGCGGATCTACGCGGCGGCCCGGGTGCTCGGCTTCGAGTTGCCACAGCTGCCGCTGTGGACCGCGATCGCCGCCAAGGCCGATGTGCCGGTCCACGTGGTGCTCTCTGCGGTCGAAGGTGGGCCGCTGGCACCAGAACTGCTGCAGAAGGCCCGGACCGCTGCCCAGCAGTTCGGCCTGCCGCTGCCGGAAACCGTGCTGACCACAGGTGCTGCGTTCACCGTGACCGTCGAGCAGGTGGCCACGGCCGCAGGCGTTTCCTCCGATCGGGTCGCCGAGGTGCTCGCACAGGAGAAGTTGAGCGGAAATCCGGACCAGGACGATTCGGCGATCCTGGCCGCCGCAGTGCAATTGGGCTGGGAAGCAGCGCCCACCGCGCTGCGCAAGATATTGACCAACCCGAACCTCGTCGCGGCTCTCACCGCCGAGGCAAGGGTGCAGCCGAAGCAGGTCGAGAAGGTGCTCGACGGCCGCAGCTCCGCCCGTTCCCGCGACGGCGTGCGAGTACTCGACGTGATCCGCTTGGCCGCCTACCCAGGCTCCGAACCCGGCCCGAAAACGCGCGGCAGCGGATTCGGCAGCCTGATGAGCGCGATCATCGCGCTGCCGCTGGTAGCGATGTTGGCGCAGACCGGGCCCGACGGCGGCCGGGACGGTGATTCCGACCCGATTCCGGCAGTAGGTGATGGGGCTGCGGAAAACGGTGATCCGGCATCGGAGTCGACCTATGTGCTGGACGGCGATCCGGATGCGTTGCGGGACATGGTCGAGGAGATCGCGCCCGGCGAGGCGGTTGTGGTCCGGGGGATGGTCCACACCTTGCTGGGCGACAACGAGGCGGATCTCGCCGGCGAGTCGGCGGACGGTGCTCAGCCGGACACAGTGCCGCCGAAGATCGCTGAGGGCGCGCCGTATTCGATGCCGCGCCACCAGGTTCGGGTCGAACCGGAACCGCGGTCCCATACCGAGCGTCTGGCGGCGGCCAAGGCAGCATTGGAACCGACCAAGCGTTCCTTTGCGTACAACCGGGATGCGAGACCGGCCGGCCGGCCGGCTCCGGTCCACAGGAATTTCGACGAGACCAAGCGCCTGGCGCTGCGGCGCGAGCGGCAAGCGGCTGACCGCCTCGCCGAGTACGGGTTCGAGGTCTTCCAGAACCCGGAGGTGCCGGGTAACCGTAATCCGGATCTGCGACTCGGCCCCGCGGCGGAGGGGCGAGTCTTTGACATCGCTTCGCCCGGGGCGGACAGCACCCTCAGAACCGTTCTCCGCAATATTCATCGGAAGGTGGTGGCCAAGCAGCAGGCCGACCGGATTGTATTGAACCTGGCCGCTACCAGTTTCGATATCGAAGAGCTTCGCGCGGCGCTGCACCGCTCCCCGATCGCCGGCCTCAAAGAGGTCCTTGCGATCACCAGAAAGGGCCGGGTGCTGCGACTGTTCCCCGACCCGAATCACGCCGGAGACGTGCTGCCCACCGATTCCGACTTGCCGGAGCCGGGGGAAGCCAGCAGCGATGCGACTGTCGGTTACCAGCGGGTGGTGGTCGATGATTTCGGCAACTGCGGGTTGGCCGGCCTGCACTTCGGCGCCGATGAGCTGAACTTGCCGATCGACCTGAGCCTGTTGCCAGCGTTTGGCCCGGATGTGGCCAAGCAGGGTTTGGGCCTGGAGCTCGCCGCCCGGGCGGCCGGCGCGAAACCACAGGTGCACGGCTCGGTCGACGCGATGGCCGCGCAGGTTCCGGCAGCCGCTGGCGCAATGATCGGGGTAGTGAAGTGGGCGGGGGTGCCCGCAGGGCACCTGTTCGTGATGTTCCGGGACAAGACCGGACAGATTTGGGTAAAGGAGCGCAGGCACAACACGGAGCAACTGGTCGAGTTCGAAGAATGGGAGCACAAGCCGACCGACCCGGAACTGGTGCTCGGCATGGAATTCGACACCGAGAAGCGGGCCGTGAATCCCTTGCGGCCCGAAGACCCGTGGCCAGCGATTCCAGGACTCGACACGCATACTTTTCCGCTGTGGGGTGCACCGCCCGGTGCGGGTGGACCGGCCGACGGTGTGGCGCAACCCGACAGCGAATCGGGGGAATCGGCCGGGTTGTCGCGGATCCCGGCTCGCGATGACATAGCGGACATCGGTCCGACGGAAGTCGCGGAACACGATGGCATCTATCCGGACGTGCCGGAAGTGATTGCCGAAGTATCGAATCAGGCCGACCCTGCGGCGGTAGCCATGATCCGCTGGGCGTTGCACCATGACCTCCCCGCGTTGTGGGCTTGCCTCGACGAGCTGCCGACGCTCACCACCGCCGATCTGCTCGAGGACCGCCGCGGTGTTACCTCTGCGCTGGCCGAGCTGCTGCGGGCCCGGCTGGGTTTGTCACGTTCTGCCGAACCGGAGCTCGGTGGAGGTCCGATCACCCAGGCGGATGTCGCACGTGCGGCAGGGACAACTCAGCCCTTGGTCTCGGATGCGCTGCGGGGCAAACTGCGGGCATTGACTCAGGAGCGTGCGGATCGTATTCGCGCGACAGCTTTCGTACTGGGATATACGGACCCGACTCCGACGCCGGCGGTCACCGAAGGTGAGCGGGTTTACCAATCCGATATCGACGAGGCAACTTTCGCGGATACCCGACAGTTGGCCGCCGCGGCCCGGGCGGGTGACGAAGCCGCGCTGGACCGGCTGGTCGAACGCTATCGATATCCGGTGTACCGGTGGGTGGCTGGTGTCACCGGCAACCGGACGGTGATCGACACCGTTGTCGCCGAGGCACTGCTGCGGATCCGGCACGGCATCGGAACCTTGTCCGCGAGCCGGGATGTATCCGGCTGGGTCGACTCGGTCGTCACACAATTGCTGTACAGGCAAGAAGAATCCGAGCAGGTATTCGGCCTGCGGCAGGCGTTGGAAACAATGGCGACGACCGATACGCAGCGCTGGGTGCTGGCCCGGGCCGATGCCGACGAGCTGCACCGCGCGCTGTCGGCACTGAGCCCCGCGCGTCGCGCGGTGCTGCTGTCGGTGATCGGTAGCGCCGAGAACTCCCATCCCAAGGCGCTCGTTGCGACCGCGCGCGCGCTGGGCATGGACGTCGATGCGGACGCGGTCGAACGGATGGTGGACAACACGATCCGGCAGTTGGCCGCGACGCTCGACGCCGGAGCAACCGATCCCGGTGACCCTGTTTCGGAGCTGACCGACGTGGAAGCGTTGCTGCTGTTGGAAGCCGTCCATGAACATGACCGCGCCGTGTTGGAACCCCATATTGCGCACCTCGGTGATATCGAATTGCCATTCTTCACCCTGTTTTTCGATGAGGGTGCGACCTATACGGAGATGGCGCGACGGTTCCGGTTGCCGGAAGACGAGGTCGTCCGCAGGCTGAATGAGCTCGCCCGCGGAATGGTCGGCCGACTGCCTGCCGGCCTGCGGGACTGCTACCCCGGGGCGGGACAGCTGCGGCGCGCCGAATGGGCAGATGTGGCACGTGAAGCGGGGGTCGACGAGTCCGCCGTCGAACTGATCTTCCAAAGCCGCGACGACCAGGCCGACCCGGCGACGCAGCAGCGGGTGCAGGCGGCAGCGCAGCGGCTCGGCATGACCCGTGCCCGCCCGGCGGTGGTGCTCGACGCCACTACGGCAGCGGATCTGCCCCCGATACGGCCGCCGGTGGCAACCATTCGTGACGCTGTCGAACCGGAGCAGCTGCAGCGGCGCGAAGGCGATCTGGCCGCGATCGAGGCTGCGTACAAGAAGGACCTGACGGTTGCCGTTCGCCGACTGCCCGGCCAGAGTGCGCAGCGGTTGGCCAGGGCATTGTTCGTGGACAAGCTGACCCTCGACCAGGCCGCGCAGGTTTTCGGCGATGCGCCCGACGAGCTTTGGGAGCAGCGCCACCGACTGGCCGCGCTGGTTGCCGCCGCCCTACCCGGTGCGGAGCAGACCACGGACTCGGTGCGCGACGCGGCTTCTCGAGGGGCCTCGGTAGTCGCATCGTCGTTGCCGCAGCAGACGCCCGACGGGGCCGCTTCGTATCTCCGTGCCGATGCCATCGAGAACGAAGCATCGGACCTTCCCGTTCCGGATTCGGCGGGCGATGCGCAGGTGCAGGCTTTCGGCCGGTTGCGCGGGCGGTTCGAGGCCACGGTGTACCGGCAATTGGTACAGCTGACCAAGCTGCCGACGATGGCTCGGGCGTTGACGCAGGAGGTGTTCGAGCAGGCTCGGGTAGACCCGGACATCGACTCCGAGCGGTCACTGCTCGCCGTGGTCGATCTGGTGTTCGCCCGCAACTCCGAGGCAGTGCATGCGGAGCAAGTCAAGCAGCGGATTCTGGCCGCTTTCCGAGCCGGAGAAGACGTGTCCGAGGTGGATCCGCGTCGCACGGCGCTGCTCGAGGCGGATGCACGGGAGTTGGTGCACCTGCTCAGGGGCATTTCCCGTGTCAGGCCGGAGCTGAGACGGTATTTCCTGACCGGCGAGTCACCGGCCGGGTGGTCGGAGACTGATCCGGAATTCCCCCTGGTGTCGATGTCGCTGCGCCGGATTGCGGCCAGGTTGGGGCGGGCGTTGCTCGGCGAGTCCGATCCGGCCGAGGCCGAGGCCGAGACCACGACAGACCCCGCTGAGCCGATCGAACAGCCTGCTGCAGGGATGTCGATGGGGCAGGCTTGGGCGATCGTCGAGAATGCGTTGGAGTTCCGGCTGGCTACTGTGCTGGATCGAATCGCGGATTTGCCACCGACTCAGAAAACCTTCGCTGAACTGAGGCTGCTGGCGGGACACACGGTCGAACAGGTTGTCGCCGAGACGGATTCGGGACAGCAAGCCGTCCACACTCTGCAGCAGAGAACTATCCTTACGTTGGCGAAATCTGTTGCGCGCGAAGCTGACCTCCGACCCACTGTGCACCGGGTACTGCCCGGTGGGGAAATTCGGATGGGTGAGGCCTGGGCTGTTGTCGAAGACGCCTTGGAAAACCGGCGCCACCTCGTATTGGACTTGATCGCGAACATGCCCGACCGGCTGCAGCTATTCGCCGGACTTCGGTTGCTGGAAGGGATGGATTTCGAGGCGACCCGCCAGGCCATGGGTGCGGGCCGGGACGGGGTCGAAGATCTGCAGAAGCGCGCGCTACGCGGTTTGGCGGCGCAGCTGTCGGTGGACAACGCTTCGCTGTCCACCGTGTGGGAGCTCATCCGCAGTGCCGTCGCCACCCGGCGGGGGGTGGTAGCGAAGCTGATCGCTCAACTGCCCGCTCGCAACCGGGAATACCTCACGCTGCGGTTGCTGTCGGGTTTGACGGTCGAGCAGACCATCCGGGCGATGCGGATCAACAAGAGTCTGGCCTACAACCTGCAAAGTCGGTTATTGCGACCGTTGGTCAGGGAATTGTTCCGAACAACGGCGCCCCAGTCCGGTGGTCACCTCGAGCTGAACGCGTGTGTCCCGGAGGTTTTCGTCCAGCTGGAGCGGGAACAAGGCCCGGACCTGGTGAATTGGTCAAAGCTCGGTGAAGTGACCGCGGCCGGGGTGTCCGGGGATCGCATCGTCAAGGCACTGCGTGGGCACCGTCCGGTCGAGTTCCGAAGCAGGCAGGCCGTCGCCGAGGAGCTGAAAAACCGTAAAGCCGGAGCAACAGCCGTGGTATTCGAGGAATACGACGGCATCGGAATGGGTCATGCGCTGACGCTGGTGCACGTTGGTAGCGGCCGGATCATGGTGTCGGAAAACGGCCGCAAGAAGGATTTCGTGCCGGGCCGCCGGCCGGCCGGGGTGACCGGATTGTGGGCAGCGGTGTACGAGGATAACGCCGCGGTGAAATTCCCGACCGTTCCCGGTTGGCGGCGGCGGGCATTCCCAGCCGACCTGCGCTTCGGCCGAGATCCACAGGAACCGGGACAGATTCCGGAAGATCCGGACGATGCCCACCGATCGCCGTTCGATCAGCAGGTCCCGGATCCGCCCGACTCCGCGCCCGGCCCGTCGCGCGCGGCGCAGGCCCGGCCGGAGCTGTCCATCCCGCCCGTGGCGGGCGTCGAGGTCCGCGCCGACGGTCGGCGGCTGACCTGGTTCACCGTGCGGGCAACCGACGACGACGGTGGTGGGGGACCAGAATCTGGTCCGCCACCGCGCGGGGGAACAGCAGCACCTCCGGCCCCCTCCGTCGAAGAAGCGGCAGCGGTGCAGGCCGCACAGCGCGGAGACGACATCGGCTTGGCGCAGGCCCGTGAGGCAGCAGCCGCGGCGGTCCGCGTCGATTTCTGGCAAGCAGAGGTCCCCGTCCCGGTCACGGTGGAGGAGGTTGAGAACCTGTCGCCTGCGCGGCAGGCGACGGTGCTCAGCATGGTGCGGAACCAGCTGCCGGAGGCGATCCGGGCCGCGATGGCCGAGAACTTGCCCGCGCTGCTGCGGGCGATCCGACTGCTGAACTCGCCGCGACAGCGCGAATACTGCACCCTGGTTTTCCTGCAGGGACTTTCCGAAGCCGACGCGGTCGAGGCGATGGGTGGGGAAGGCTACCGGATTGCGCGAGTGCGTGATCATGCGGTGGCCCGGCTGCTCGAGTTGCTTCCGGTCGTGGTCGATCCGGCGAGCGAGGCGTTGGCAGCGGAGCGGATCACCGCCATGGCCGCCAGCACCGTCGACCGCAGGCGCAAGGTCACGGTGCTCGATGTGGCCCGCCGGGCCGAGGTCAGCCGCCGGATGGTGTACCGGGTGCTCGATGACGACGAAGTTGCCCCGGAAACCGCGCACCGGGTGCGGGCTGCGATCGAAGAACTGGGCTTTGTGCCGCGCAGCAAAGCCGATCCGCGCACCGCACCCTCGTCGGCCTACCAGGCTGCCGCCGACTATGAGCCACCGGTCGAACCCGCGATCGTGCGGGCGCATGCCGGTCGTAACCAGTGTGGCCGGGTGGTGCTGCAGTGGCTGCAACTGGTGAACCCGGACATCGAACTACCCGATCCGGAAGCGATCGCCTTGCGCGGGCTCGCGGTGACCGAATTCGTGCAACTGGCCAAGGCCGACGTCGAGCAGCTACGGCGGTTCAAGATCAACCGGGCCACCCCGGGGCCACACAAGAACGTGTTGCGAGCCTTCCAGAAGCTGGTGAAAAACACACCGGAGGATCAGCGCGAAGGCATGTCCGTGGTGGTCTTCGACGGTTACAAAACCGCATGGGACGACGGTGTTTCCGGGCACGCCTTCCGGCTGGTGTACCGCGGAGGGGGATACCACGTCGAGGACTCCAACGCGCCGGACTCCGACGCTTTCACCGATGTCATGTCCCGGGAACAACTCGACGGTCTCACCGAGATCTGGGCCCTTGCCTTCGACGCCAAAGGCAACGCCATCGACTTCCTCGGCGACCTCACCGAAGGGCCCCGCCCGGACTTCCGGGTCGGTCAGACCGGCGAAAGCCCCGCATCGGCTGCCGAGGATCTGCCACCGGACACCAGTTTGGATGCCGACCCGGCCCTGAGCCGATGGGCAGCCGAACATCGCCGCCCCACCCCATCTCGCGGCAGTTACCTCGCCGACAAGATCACCGAGGCACAAACCGCCGAGGACCCGAAAGCAGCCCGAAAACGGCTGCAGGAGTTGTTCTGGCACGGAATCGTCGACCGGATGGCCGAGGACGAGGACGTGCCCAATCGTCAGGTCGCCGAGCAGCTGGCCCGCCGGGTGTTCTATCGGCTTTTCCAGGGCCGGATGCCGGAAGGGGCGGATGCCGCGGAGTGGCTGGGCACGCTGGTGGAGCAGGAGCTGGCGCGGCAGACCACGGACCCGGCCGAGGACGCCCCGGTCGATACCGAAACCTTCGCGCAGGCAATAGATCTGATTCGATGGACAGTTCACAACGACCCCGATGCGCTACGTGATTGCCTCACGTGGTTCGCCGGGGAAGAGTTCGTATCGACCGATCACGACCGCATCGCGGTCGAACTGGCCGCGTTGCTGCGCGATCGATCGAGTGCGCAGCAACGCTCGGCAGCAGGCGCGGTCTCGGCAGCCGCCGTGACGACCCGGGCCCAGGTTGCCGCGGCTGCCGGGGTGGATCCCGCGACCGTGAGCCGGGCACTGGGGGTGCAGTCCGCGCTGCTGCCCGAGGTGACGGTCGCCCGCATCCAAGCTATTACCGATCTACTCGGCTACCTGCCGCGCGGCAGGCGATTGCCGTGGCACCTGGGGCTTGGTGATTGCGCCCCGGCCTTGGTGGATCTGGCCGCCGACTTCGTTGCGGCTGCGGGTGGGCAGTGGCACGGACAGCCGATCCCGGATCCGGAACGTGCCCGAGTCCGCGGACTGCTCGAAGCGCAGCTGGTGCGCGGGGTGGGCGCGGAGTGGCATAAACAGGGCTTCATCTCACCTGCCGAGGTGGTCGAGCTGGTGGCTGCCTGGGGCGGAATGGTTGCCGGAACAATGTCCTTCGGCGACAAGGGTGCGCATGCGTTCGGTGTCCTGGAGATCACCGCGGAGTTCGCGCGCCGATTCAGGCACTGGTATCCCGACCGTGACCTGAGCCGACACATCGGCGAAGTGTTGGTGTTCGAGCGGATCGCCGGCGAAGACCATATCTGGATCGGGGAGCAGGAGACCGGTCGCTGGATGCGCTCACGTGCGCAACTCGGTGTCACCGCGGTGCACGGGATCGTGTTCGACGAGAACGGAAACCCGGAACAGCGATTCGTCGACGATGCACCACGCCCGGTGCTGCCGGGCCGCGATGCTCCGCAGGGGTGGATCCGCGGTATCCCCGAGGATGGACTACCGGAGCAGCAGCCCGATCCGGAACCGGTGCCACCGGATCCACCACTCGATCCGTTGCCGGAGCAGGACGGGGAAACCGTCGACCAGATCTCCGGATCGCCCCCGGCTCCGGAGCCGGACGGCGCGGTGGGCATCGATGCGCTGCCGCCGGTCGTGCGCCGAGCCTTCGACGCTGCCACCAAGCATGCGGATGAGGTGTTGGTCGCTGCACTGCTCCCAGCCGGTGAACTCGGGGTCGAAACCGCGAATCGTACTGTGGCGCAAATACAGCAGAAGGTCACCGAGCTGTTGGGCCGCCATCTGGACGCGGAAGCAGCAGTCCTGCGCGATCTGGTCGTCGACGAGGCAGCGGCACGGATTTTGGTGGATACCGAGGTCATTCCCGCTTTGGTCGAGCGCTTCCGACTGGCCATCACACATATCGAGCCGGCACAGCAGTACACCAGCGAGGTGCGCGAGGCCCTGTCCGTCGTGGTCGCTCGGGCGCTGCTCACGGTCTCCGGGGCTAGCCGGATCGGCGAGGGGATCGGCTGGGTTTCGGGCAACCCGCCGCGGATCGTCGTCGCCTCGCCGTTGCGCAATCAGCAGGCTTTGCTGGATGCGGTGCGGCCGGGATTGCGGCAACAGGCGCAGCAGCTCGGTATCCCGATCGAGTACGTGCAGGTGCGGATCGACGAGCAGGGGCAGCTGACACTGCAGCGGGTGACCGGTACGTCCACACCGGAATCCGAGCCCGAGTCCGGCCTGCGCTACTACACCGAAGCTGCCGATATCGCCTGGATGAACGAACTCGTCGACGAGCGTTCCTTCGCCCAGAAGCTGTCCGAGGTTTCGTACGTGACCGGACGTGAGAATCTGCTCGGCGGCACGGGGGCCGAAGAGGTCGTCAAGCTCACCTTCGACACCGGCCTCGTGGCAGTCGAGAAAACGCTTCCGTCTGTCGAGCAGGCCGATGCCGAGGAATTGATGTCCTTGGTCTTTCGGGCAGCCGGGCAACCGGCTCCGGAGGTGGTACGGGTCAGTGATCGGGTCGTCCGCATGGAGTTCGTGCCGGGAATGAATGCCGAGGAGGCTGTCAGAGCGGGGAACTGGGCGGAGCGGGCCTGGGTCCGGTATTACGACACACCGAGTGGCCGACGGATCGGCAAGGTCGATTTCCTCATCGGGTCCAGCGACCGCTTCTTGGACACGAATTGGCGGATCCACGAACGGCGTAAAGACGCATGGCCTATCGACAACGTCGAGGTACACGGACGTTATTTCAATGGTTTCGTCCGGCGCTTCGTAGCGACAGCTACCCAACAACCGATCCGGCACAACATTCCGCGAGCCGAACTGGCGGCGGACCGTCAGCGGATCATGATGCTGGGACCGGAGTTCATCCGGTTGAATCGCCTGGGCTGGTTCCTGACGATACTGCACAACCTCACAGTGCTGGAAGCCAATGCGCAGGACGGTCCCGAGCCGCCGCGCCCGGCCGGTCCGGCGGAAGTCATGGCTGTACTCGAACGAAGCGGCGACCGACTGATCGACCAACTTGCCGTCGCCAGCCCGGTGGTCGCAGGGTGGATCAAAACCCCGCCGACCCCGCAGCGGATGCGCCAGGACCTGGCCCGACTACGCCGACGGGCTGCGGAAACCGGCTACGACCAGACCGATATCGTCACGCTCGACAGCGTGGTCAAGCTGTACGCGCACGCGGAGATGCAGCTGTGGAGCGCCGAGGATCTGGCGAACTCCCCGGAGGTCGGCGAGCAGTATCTCGAGCTGGTCACCCAGCGGCTGGACGATCTGAAAGCGTATTCACACCACCAGCCGGTGCCGCCTTCCGGTGACGCGGCCAAGCCTGCGGAGTGGATCGCGCACGACGACCCCGGTCATGCCGACGACTGCGCGCAGGTGACGCTGTCCGGGCTGGCAGCGAGCCTCGAGCCGGGACAGCTGGACTTGATTGCGCTGGGTGCGCCCGGCCCGGCGGGGACCGCCGGTGGACGGATCACTGCGGCGGTGGGTTTCCAGCCGCCTGGTTTCGCGAGCCGGGATGCGGTGGTGGCCGCGCTGTCCTGGCGGCAAGCGGGGGCGTCGGCGGCGATGTTCGAGGTGTACGACGAGAGCGGCATGGGCCATGCGGTGCGGTTGGTGCACCGGGGGAACCGGCGGATCGTGGTGGTTCAAGAGGGCCAGGAAGACATCGATTTCGAGACCTGGGCCGCGGATCGCCCGGAGCCGACCGGGGTATGGGCGGTAGTCGCCGAGAACCGCCGGGTCGTCCGGGGCGTGGGTACGAAGGGTCTTCCGCCGTTGCCGGACGGCCGAATGTTCGGCCGGGATCGACAGTTGACCGCGGTGCCCAGCACCGGCATCCGCGATCTTGCCCATGTCGATGTCGACGGCTTGCCCGCAGCTATCCAGTCGGAGAACCTGGCCTCGAATCTGTACATCCCACAGGGGGGCACCGAGAGTCCGCCCCCCGGGCCGGTGTCGTCGACGGGTAGTCAGGCAGCCGGGCCCGAGGACGCCCGTACGCCGTTGCAGCGGGCAGCTGCGCGTCGGCGCGCGGGGCTCGACGACGCGATCACCGAGGGGCTCGCGGCGAACCGTGCCGCCACCGGCCGACCGTTCGGTGACCAGGGGCGTGTCCGGCTGGGCCTGGACATCGACCGGGGCGAAGCCCGCGACGCGGTCACCGCGGCGGTACGCGCGGCCTGGAGCGGGCTGCCCACAGAGGCGCGTGCTGCGGTGCTGGCGGTGGCCGAGAAACTGCTGCCCGAAGCTGAGCAGCCCCCGACGCAGCTGAGCCGGGTCGTCGAAGCTCTGGTGCGGCACACGTTCCGGATGAAGGATGCACTGCGCGACAGCGGAGTGCCGAAGGACGCCCGCAACCTGATCGGCGCCGCGCTCTTCGATTACACCAAAGCCGATACCAAGGTCCGTGACGCCGACGTACGGGGCGCCGCAGGGATGCAGGAAACCGCGAACCGGGAAGCCCAGCGGATCAAGCGCAACCGCTGGTCCGGTCGACCCGACGAGCGGAAGCCCCGCCCGCCCGAGCCGCCGTGGGATGCCTACTGTGTGGCGCTGGCGGGGCAGGCAGCCAACGACTACTACTTCACCGAGCACGACAACCAACGGGTCGTGCTCATGCCCGAGGTCGCCTTCGATTCCGACGGCGCTGTGGGCACCGCGCTGTCCTGGCTGGTCGGCGGGCACATCGAACACGTCGGTGACGGTGTCGCCGGACATCGGGCGATCGCGATCCGGCTGCTCGGTGTCGACCCCGCGGAGCCCGCGGACCACGAGAACGAAGCGAAACGGCAGGCCAACCACGGCCGCGGCATGCTGGTCGTCGACACTTACCCCAAACGCAACGGCGACAAGAAGCAGCACGCACACGCGTATTTCGTGGTCGACCACGATGGCGAACTGCTGAAGTTCGACCGCTCCGGCAACCTGCTCGGCGAGTTCGACCCGGCGGATGCCGAAGGCCTGGTGGCACATACCCACGTCATCGAACTCGGCACCGACGGAACCCCGACCGACCGATTCGAACGGTATCTGGACACCCCGCGCATCCCACCGAACGTCAGGCGCTGGCACCTCGATGCCGACATCGGAAAGCCCTGGTGGGTACCGCGTTCCAGGAGGAAACAACGACCGGATGTACCGGGGAATCCGCCACCGCAGGCCGGCACACCGGATTCCGGGAAACAGCGCAATCCGGCCGAGTATTCGACGGAATCCCCGGACACTCGGGAGTCGTCCGCGGAGGAGAACGAATCCGGTGTCGAGCCAACCGGATCCGAGGATCCCGACAAAACGGAACCGCCGGACGGCATCGAAGGCGGCAATGAGAGCCGATCACTGCTGCGCCTGATTCGCACCGACACCGAGTTCCGCCTGGCGATCAGCGGCAAGGTCGGCTCAGGAATCGGAGACACGATCTGGGAATCGGCGCTGCCTCTGATCTTGCTGGAGAATGCCGGACCGGGGGTGGCGGGTGCCGTTGTCATGACCGGCAACCTGCCGTACCTCATCGGCGCGCCGATCGCGGGATATTTCACCGACTTCTACGACATCAGGCGGATCGCACGGGCCAGCGTGGCCGTCGGGTTGGCGGCAGCAGGCACAGCGAGCGTCGCCCTGGCGACGGGAACTCCGAATCTCGTCCCTATACTCGTCGGTACAACATTCCTGGAGGCAGGCGCCGCCGTCTTCTACACCAGCAGTATCAGTCGGGCGCTCAAGGAAATGGTCGGCCCCTCGAAGCCGATGCGAGAAGGACTGGCCCGCTTCAATACCTCTAATCAGAGCATCACCCGAGTGGCGGGAAATGGGTTAGGACCCATTCTGCTGGGAGTGGCCCCATGGCTGCCCTCCCTGGTAAATGGGTTGTCATACGGGTGGAACGCAGTGGCATTGTCGCCGTTGCGAGAGTTCTCTACCGCGCCCAAAACTGCTGGGTCGAATGCTTTGACCCGGCTGGGCAAGTCACTCGGCGAAGGCATCCGTGTAACCCGCGACAACCCCCTGATCCAAAGTACGACCATTAACGGCGCGCTCACCAATCTCTTTCTGGGGTTGGAGTCGCTCGCCTTCGCATCAATAATCGTAGGCTCCGATATTCCGTCGTGGCAGCAGGGAATAGCCCTCGTGATCCCACCTGCCGGGAACTTGATCGGAAACGCAATGCCCAGTAAATGGTTGGACAAACTCGGCATTGAGACCCTGCTCACCGCCAAATTGGTCGGCTTGGCTGGGACCGGTGTGGTGATGGCAACCACTACCAACCCCTGGGTGGCTGCGGCAGGGTTTGCCGGTAGCTGGGCAGTTCTGGGGGCGAGTGGTGTAGCTGTCAGTGCCTATCGGGACAAGGTGATCCCGAATGAAGTGTACGGGCGAGCGAGCTCCATCACGACCATGACGACCAGGGGTGCGTTCGCGGTGGGCAGTCTGGCCAGTGGTGTCTTGCTCGATCAATGGGGAATGGAACCCGCGAGCTGGTCTATCGCGGCGGCATTCAGCACCATCGCGGCCGGTTCCGTCGTCCGGCAAGCCCTTCGACGCAACCAACGAACCGCACGCAAGAGAGTCGAACTCCAAAGCCGACCCGCCGACAACAACGGCGATGAGCCGTCGAACGCACTCGATCACGGGGACGACGCAGGCCGTGAGGTCGAGCCGGACCGGTATCTGCCGGTGACGCGAGTCCTGGACGGTGTCGCCTCCGCAGGCCCCCGAATCCGACGCGGGGACCGGCCGTTCGTATTCCACTATCGCACCCCTGGCCCGGGCTCCGCGGCCGTGGGTCCCGGCGCCGTGCCCGATCTCGCGGTGACCCGACCCAAGCCGCGGACCCCGCACTTCGAAGCCGGCCACTCCAACGACTGTGTGCCATTGACATTCCGGGAACTAGAAGGCTTGCACCCTGATGCCCGTCTGGTGAACTGGGCGGCGCTGGGAACGGTCGGCTCGGCCGGCGCCTCCGGCGGACGGATCGCCGCCACGTTGGGACATCGCCCGCCGGGTTTCGTGGGTCGGGACGCGGTGGTCGCGGAGTTGGTGGGCCGGGGTGTCGACGCCGTGGCGGTGGTGTTCGAAATATACGACGACACCGGCATGGGGCATGCGGCGTTGTTGGTGCACAAGGGCAACGGCAAGGTCGTAGTCAAGGAAGGCGTCGAGGAGAATGACTTCGACCAGTGGCGCCGGGACCGTCCGGAGCCGACCGAGATTTGGGCGACGCTGGTGGATGAGCGCGGCAACCGAGTGGACGGGCTGGGTGATCCGGATCGGCCGTTGCCGGATGACCGGGTGTTCGGTCGAGATCCCGGCGGGGCAGACCGGGGCAGTGGTGATGCGGAGTTGCGCAGGTTGGCGGAGGCCGCCAGAACGGATCCCGAGGCGATCGAGCGGATAGCCGAAGGAATGAGCATCTCGGAACGGATCGGTGGTGTCGCCGAAGATGCGGATCCGAACGGTGCGGCCATGGCCGCGAACGACGGGACCGGCCTACCGCTGGAGGCATTCGGAACGCTGAGCGGGCATCGGGCGTTGCCTCGGGATGCGGAGCCGGTGCCACCGGGCCTGATCGGGGTGTTGGTAGGGGTCGGGAGGGATGCGGCGCAGCACGCTACCGTGGTCAGGTCGACCGAGTCGGAGATCCCGGGCCGCCGCCGTGCCGAAGTGTGGTTACAGATAGCCGAGTCTTTCGACCCTTCGTCACGCCGATTCGCCCTGGTACACCAGGAGCATCGTCCGATGATCGTCGAATTCGACGGTGCTCCGATCGAATTCACTATGAACTATCACAGCACCGATGACGGTGAAGTGTACGGTTCGGTGGAATACCGTGATCTGAGTCCGGATGATCAGGCGGTCGCGGCGATGTCCGCGCTGATCGACTCTGCGTTGATCCAGGACTTCCCGGGGCAGGAGATCCTGGTCACCGAGCATTTCCCGGCCTTCCGTCAGCGCCGCCGGCGGACGATAGCCGTCCCTTTCGCCAAGTTCGGGTTTTGGGGTTCCGACGAATCGGGTGGTCTGGCAGTCGATGTGCGGCTCGATGCGCACGCGCTCGACTCGGCCGAGATACCGCGGTTGGTCGAATTCGGTGCGGACTGGCTGCGGCAGCGGTTGCGGGAATATGGCTGGGCGAACGCTGATCGTATCGACAAGGCGGTCAGGGAACTGTCAGAGGGGATTTATTTCGCACTGGCCGCGCATGTCCGGCGGATCCAGGTAGAGCTGGGCGTCACCGGCCGGGATCGTTCGATCCGGGTGTCGATCCTCGATGGTGATCGAGTGGGTGGGATGCCGCTGGTCTCCGGCGACAGCAGATCCATCCAACGCATGTACCCCACAGTGGTGCAGTTCGCCGTGGACGTGGCCGACCCTGACGAGGTAGCCGCCGGGTCGGCGGACCCTGCGGCCACAGCGCATCTGGACGAGCTGCTTACTGCTTCCTATCTGGAAGTGCTGTACCTGGTGAAGTGGCTGCACCTGCACCACGCGGCCTTGACTCACAAGGTCTACCCTCCGGTGGCCGAGGGCGCCGCGCAGGCATTCGCGCTCGATATCGACGACGACCGCTACCGGCAGCTGCTGACGAGTGATGCGCCCTTGCGACAACTGCACGATGCGGTACTGCGGTTCGTACCGGTCGGGCTGCCGCCGCAGTCGGTGGGTGCGGTGCTGGTCGCCGACGGCACCGGGATGCTGTCCCTGCCTTTCGAGGAATACCGGTGTTATCGGCACTACGGCACTACGGCACTCCGTTCCGGTCGGACGGAGCCGCCCTGGCCGAGATTGCCCGCGTGCTACACCCCCAGCGGCTGCGGGAAATGGCCGACCGATGGCCGTCCGATGCCCCGGAAGCGGGGCAGCTGCGGGAACTGGCGGATGCCCTGGAAGCGATAGCTACCCGGAATTCACACCGGCTGATTCCCATGCTGCTGCGGCACGCCCCGATGACTATGTGGCAACCAGCGTCTGCCCGCCGCTACGACTCCGGTTGGGCAACAGAGGTATCCGCCGATCCGGTCAACTTGAACCGGGGATTGAGCACCGGGAATGTCAACGAACAACGCCGGAAGATGCAGCAGGTGCAGGCTCGCGATCTCATCCGGGACACCCCTGACCCGTTCGACACCCGCACCGATCAGGGGCAGCTGCTTTCGTCGACGCGTTATAGCCCGCTCCGTTTCGGGTACTCGACGGTGTTGCAGGCGGCGAAGTGGCTGATCATGAACCGGCTGTATGCCCGGCACGACGGGCTGCTGCTGGTGTCGAAATTCCAGTACGACCGGTCGTACTACACCACTGCCTTGACCGGCTCCGACCCCCGGCTGCAGAAGGCGCTCCGCAAAGACTCGCTGCTGAAAACCCTGTTCGGTATGTACTCGGCCTTGTCCACCGGGGAGTACCACGAGAATTCCATTGCTGTGAACCGGGCTCATTTTGTGCCGGTGCGCAACCTCGCGGGACAGCCCGAGGTTCTGATGATGTCGCTCGATGAATACCTGTTCCACGAGCAGCACGGCGAACCACACACGGCAGGCGACGAGGCCGTCGCGGCCGTCGCGGTCTGGCTGCGTGTCGAGCTGATGGTGGACCTGTCGCACAGACTGAAACGGGACGACCATCCGATGCGACCGTTCCTGGAGATGGCGATCGGCTTCGCCGAAGAACTTGCTGCATACCGGAATTCCGGAGCGGTCGGTGCCGGATTGGCGACGCCGGCGCCGGTGGGCGACTGGCCGTGGACGATACCTCCGCAACCGCGGAAGCCGCGGCGGGAGTTGACCCTGCCTGTGTCCGAACTGCCCGCGGAGCAACCCCCGGTCACAAACAGGCGACCGGTCCGGCCCACGCCTCGACCGGTCGACCCGCCTGTCGTTCCTTTTGCGCCTGAACACGTCCGGATGTCACGCCTGCCCGCGAGTTCCGCGATAACCGATATCGGGGCGGACAACCCGTTGCTCAACGACCCCTCTGGTGCCGTGGCGGTATCCGACGGGGCCGCCGCACCGCCGCCGGGGCGTCGCCGCGCCGATGGTCCGCTGATCTGTGCCCCACTGGTGCAGCGGGTTTCGATAGATGTCATGGGGGATGCCGGTGCGTACATCAAGCCTGCTTCGATCCGCGACCAGCAGGTGCGCACTCGTGGTGTTTCGGATACCGAGTTTGCGAAGACCTATGACGCGCACTGGTGCAACGAACCGTTCGGCGCCGGCTCGGAGGGACTGCAAGCCGTGCTGGACGCGGTAGGCAGTGTCGACCCGGAGACCGGCGCTGAAATCCAGATGGTCGTAGGGGTGGTGAATTACGGCGACGGCAATGGTCATGCATTCATCGGGATGGTGGTCACCGAGAAGCTCTTGGAGAAATGGCCGCACCTGCGTCCGTGGCTGGGCCAGACGGTGGTCTACGACCCTGGCTACCCCGAGGAGCAGCGGTGGATCTGCGGCCCGGAGAACCTGACTCGGTGGGCTGACACTGCCGGTGTCAGTGTGCAGCAGGTCGACGGGCTCCTGGTGGGCGAGGATGGTCCGTTGCGTCGGCTGCGTGGTGCCGAACCGCGCCGCATCGGCGTACGTCGGATCGGAGCCCGCCGTGACGGTATCGGCCCGGAGCAAGACCCGGAACCCGATCGGGAGTCGTCCGCGGAGGAGAACGAATCCGGTGTCGAGCCAACCGGATCCGAGGATCCCGACAAAACGGAACCGCCGGACGGCATCGAAGGCGGCAATGAGAGCCGATCACTGCTGCGCCTGATTCGCACCGACACCGAGTTCCGCCTGGCGATCAGCGGCAAGGTCGGCTCAGGAATCGGAGACACGATCTGGGGATCGGCGCTGCCTCTGATCTTGCTGGAGAATGCCGGACCGGGGGTGGCGGGTGCCGTTGTCATGACCGGCAACCTGCCGTACCTCATCGGCGCGCCGATCGCGGGATATTTCACCGACTTCTACGACATCAGGCGGATCGCACGGGCCAGCGTGGCCGTGGGGTTGGCGGCAGCAGGCACAGCGAGCGTCGCCCTGGCGACGGGAACTCCGAATCTCGTCCCTGTACTCGTCGGTACAACATTCCTGGAGGCAGGCGCCGCCGTCTTCTACACCAGCAGTATCAGTCGGGCGCTCAAGGAAATGGCCGGTCCCTCGAAGCCGATGCGAGAAGGGATGGCCCGCTTCAATTCCTCTTATCAGAGCATCGTCCGAGTGGCGGGAAATGGGTTAGGACCCGTTCTGCTAGGAGTGGCCCCATGGCTGCCCTCCCTGGTAAATGGGTTGTCATACGGGTGGAACGCGGTGGCATTGTCGCCGTTGCGAGAGTTCTCTACCGCGCCCAAAACTGCTGGGTCGAATGCTTTGACCCGGCTGGGCAAGTCACTCGGCGAAGGCATCCGTGTAACCCGCGACAACCCCCTGATCCAAAGTGCGACCATTAACGACGCGCTCACCAATCTCTTTCTGGGGTTGGAGTCGCTCGCCTTCGCATCAATAATCGTAGGCTCCGATATTCCGTCGTGGCAGCAGGGAGTAGCCCTCGTGATCCCACCTGCCGGGAACTTGATCGGAAACAGAATGCCCAGTAAATGGTTGGACAAACTCGGCATTGAGACCCTGCTCACCGCCAAATTGGTGGGCTTGGCTGGGACCGGTGTGGTGATGGCAACCACTACCAACCCCTGGGTGGCTGCGGCAGGGTTTGCCGGTAGCTGGGCAGTTCTGGGGGCGAGTGGTGTAGCTGTCAGTGCCTATCGGGACAAGGTGATCCCGAATGAAGTGTACGGGCGAGCGCGCTCCATCACGACCATGACGACCAGGGGTGCGTTCGCGGTGGGCAGTCTGGCCAGTGGTGTCTTGCTCGATCAATGGGGAATGGAACCCGCGAGCTGGTCTATCGCGGCGGCATTCAGCACCATCGCGGCCGGTTCCGTCGTCCGGCAAGCCCTTCGACGGCTGAAGAAGTCGAATGATCCGGCTGCCAGGAAGTTGCTGGACTCCATCAACCAAACAGCCGAAACAACGTGGGCGCTCGGCCTCGACAAAGGAATCAAACCCACACCAGGACAAAAAAACTGGACCCACCTCAGAGACGCCATCGCCGCCCAACTCGTCGAAACCCACCTCGACCCTGACACCGACGATCCCCTCGCCCACATCATCGACACCGTCGAGCGCGACAAGGACATCGACACCGCCGTCATCCTCATCGACGACGGCAAGAAGATGCACTCCTACACCGTCACCAAAGCCAACGGCCACATCGTCATCTTCGACACCAACATCATCGACCCCGACAACCCACACCCCGACCCTGAGGACTCCGGCCGCATCCCCCGCGTCCGCACCCGCGACGAATGGCAACAGTCCTTCACCCACTTGACGGAAAAAGCCGAAGCCTACGTCGCCTACCTCACCACAGACAACGACAACAACCTCACCAACCTTTACCCCACTCAACCCAGCCAACGAACCCCACGCAAGAGAGGCAAACTCCAAGGCCGACCCGCCGACAACAACGGCGATGAGCCGTCGAACGCACTCGATCGGTGGCGCTGATCGCCGAAGCTCAGGTGCTCGTCAGTGAGGCGCTGGGTGTGCGCGCCGCGGACTTGGATCCTGTGCTGTATCCGCCTGATTCGGTGCAGGGCAGTTCGGGTTGGTTGACGCTCGCGGTGCGTGAGGGCACCGCGCCTGCGGCGCGGCTGAGCATGCTGATGTTGGACGCCAGCACAGGCTGGTATTACCGCGGTCCCGTGACCGTGCGCTACCTGGGCATGTTCTTGCCCGACCTGCTCGACGTTCCCGACGATGTGGTCGCCTATCTGGCCGAGCAGCTGGATATCGATCTGACGTGCGTGAAGTCCTACACCGAGCGCAATCAGACGCGTTATGACCATCAGAACGAGATCGTCCGCGCGGACGGGTATGCGTCATGCGCTGGCGCTGGCGCGGGATCTGAACGCGGTGGTTCCGGCGCTGGCCGCGATCGACGAGCTTGTGCCGCAGGCGGATCCGGAGTTCGACGAGCAGCGCCTCGAGGAGCCGACGGGCCGGTTCGCCACGGTGCGGGCGCTTCTGCCCGCGATGATGCGCACCATCGACTTCGGTGCCACCGATGATGCCCAACCGGTGCTGAAAGCGCTGTACACCCTGGCCGATCTGATCTCCCCGCAACGCAACCGCGGGCTGCCTGCCCGATGGCTCGACGCCCGACGTGTCGATCACGACCCTGGTGGGCGGGGGCTGGCAGCGGCTGGTGTACCCGGCCGAGCGGCCGGAGGAGACCGTGGACCGGGCCGCGTAAACGCTGTGCGTGCTCGAGCAGCTCCATCGGCATCTGAAGTACCGCAATATTTTCGCCGAGCATTCCTCCAAGTGGCGTGACCCGCGTGCGCATCTGCTGTCGGGGATGGCGTGGGAGGCCGCCCGCGATATGGGCATGAACGCGCTCGGTCTGCCGGACAACCCGCGGCCGATGCTGGGTGAGCTGGCCGAGAGTGCGGACGCCGCCTACCGGGAACTGGCCGCCCGCCTGGGCGATGACACCCCGCCTCGTTGGACGAGGACGGCAAACTGCACGTGGCCGCGTTGACCGCGGTCCCGGATCCGCCCAGCCTGGTTGATCTGCGGCGCCGGGCGGCAGCGATGATTCCGCGGGTGGATCTGCCGGAACTGGTGTTGGATGTGATGTCGTGGCATCCGGAGTTCGGTGAATCGTTCACTCACGTCGCCGGCACCAGCGCCCACGTCGCCGACCTCGGTGTCTCGGTCGCGGCTGTGCTGTGTTCACAGGTGATGAACGTCGGTCTGGCACCGGTCGTTTCGCCCGGCGCGGACGCGCTGACTCGCGATCGGCTGCGCCACGTCGACCAGCACTACATCCGGGCCGACACCATGGCCGCGGCCAACACAGTGCTGGTCAACGCCCAAGAGAACGTGCCGCTGGCGCAGCTGTGGGGCGGTGGGTTGGTGGCCAGCGTGGACGGGATGCGGTTCGTCGTTCCTGCCCGGTCGATCGACGCCCGCCCGAACCGAACATGCAACTGAACCGCACCATCGCCCGCTACGGCCGAGTCGACCTGCTCCTCATCGACGGACTGGGCTACATGGAAATCGATCGGCGCGGTGCCGAACTGTTGTTCCAGGTTCTCACCGAGAGGGAGGAGAAGGCGTCCATCGCGATCGGCTCCAACGAGAGCTTCTCCGGCTGGACAAAAACCTTCACCGACCCCAGGCTGTGCGCCGCGATCGTCGACCGTCTCACCTTCCATGGCACCATCATCGAAACCGGCACCGACTCCTACCGGCTCGCGCAAACCAGGCAGGAGATCACCTCGTCACTGGACCCCACGTGCCGACTGGTTGCGGCAGAGGTTGCGGGGATATGGCTGGGCGAACGCTGATCGTATCGACAAGGCGGTCAGGGAACTGCCAGAGGGGGTCTATTTCGCACTGGCTGCGCATGTCCGGCGGATCCAGGTCGAGCTGGGCGTCACCGGCCGGGATTGTTCGATCCGGGTGTCGATCTCGACGGCGATCAAGTGGGTGGGATGTCGCCGGTCCGGGCGGGAATTTCAGTGTGGAGTGCCAGACCTCCGACAGTTTCTGCACTTTTGCAGACGATACCTGCGCATTTCCCTATTGCCTGCGCACAAGTGGACGCCAATACTGACCAACCGAGCCTATGTGCGGTGCGTCACATGCATACGGGTAGCGTGTGGAAAGAAGAGGAACAACTGGATGACGTCCACGATAGAAGAAGCCGGCTCCGAAAAGGGCCTCGCGCGGGTTGCGCAGTCGCTCGCCAGGTGGACGGAGAAGTGGTTCCCGGACGCCTACGTTGTCGCACTCGCCGGCGTATTCATTGTGGCCGCCGCCGCGCTGGCCAACGGCTCGTCGCCGCAAACAGTCGCAAACGCGTTCGGCGATGGCTTCTGGGATCTGACCGCTTTCACTCTTCAGATGGCCATGGTGGTTCTCACCGGATATGTCGTCGCCACGTCCCCACCTGTCGCCCGTGTGATCGAGCGGCTGGCCACCGTGCCGCGAACCGCTAGCAGCGCAGTGAGTGTCGTTGCGTTCCTAGCCATGTCGGTATCATTTCTCAACTGGGGACTCAGTTTGGTTTTCGGTGGTCTGCTGGCCCGGGCGATCGCCCGTCGGACCGATTTACGCGTGGACTATCGCGCGCTCGGCGCGGCGGCGTTCATGGGGTTGGGCGCCGTGTGGGCGCTGGGAATATCCTCCTCGGCCGCGCAGCTACAGGCCACCGCCACCTCGTTGCCTCCGGCACTGCTGAGGATCACCGGTGTCCTCGACTTCGGACACACGATCTTCACGTGGCAGTCCCTGCTCATGTGCGCCATCATCATGGCGCTGACCGTGGTGGTCGCTCACTTCTCGGCGCCGAAGGGCGCAGCCATCAAGACCGCCCAGGAACTGGACGTCGATCTGGACGACCAGCCCGCGGAAGTCGCGCCGCGCTCCCGGCCGGGGGAATGGCTCGAATACAGCCGTACCCTGCCAGTCCTGGCCGGTCTGATGACGGCAGCCTGGGTGATCTCCCAGCTCGTCACCAAACCAGTACTCACCGTTGTCAGCAGCCTGAACGGTTACCTGCTCATTTTCCTCATGCTCGGCTTGGTGCTCCACGGGACGCCACGTAAGTTCTTGCAAGGAGTCTCTCTCGCTGTACCCGCCACGGCCGGCATTCTCGTACAGTTCCCCTTGTACGCCGCCATGGCCGCGATCCTCACCAAAGCGAAGGGCAGGGGCGGTCTTACCGTCTCTGAGCACCTCGCGGAGTTCTTCACGAGCATCGGCGGCGGTGGAACCTTCGCCATCGTCATTGCCATCTACACGGTGGTGCTAGGCGTCTTCGTCCCCTCCGGCGGCGGAAAGTGGCTGGTCGAAGCCCCTTATGTCATGCAGGCGGCGACCGATGTCCACATGAACCTGGGCTGGACCGTCCAGATATACAACGTGGCCGAGGCACTACCCAACCTCATCAATCCGTTCTTCATGCTGCCGCTGCTGGCAGTACTCAAACTGCGGGCGCGCGACCTCGTCGGTTTCACGTTCCTGCAGTTCATGTTCCACCTGCCGGTGGTGCTGCTTCTCGTGTGGTTGCTCGGAATGACCTTCGAATACGTCCCCCCGATCTTGCCCGCCACCCCGTGAAGCTTTACCCATTCGTCGACCATCGCGGCCCCGGCTGTGGTCAGCGCCGAAGCAAACGTCGGATCCGCCCGCGCATACCAGAGGCGTCCCGCGGTGCCGGAGCGGCGCTTTCGGCAGCGGCCTGGTCCGACGTCGCTCGGGCAAACCGCAGGTGTAGCTGTTCGCGGACCTGGTCTGGGGTGTAGGCACGGCGGCGGCGCTCGGCGCGCACGATCACCACACCGGTGGCGACCACACCGGCCGCGCCCGCCAATCCCACTGCCTTCCACCACCTCATACCGCATAGGCTACGGCCATGACGGGTGCGGGCATCAGTCTGGACCGAGCGCTCGAGCTCACCAGAACTGGCGATATTTGGCTGTTCCGTGGTCATTCGGTAGCCGACCGGGCGATCCGGATGACGACGAACAGTCCGGTGAACCATGTCGGGATGTCGGTCGTGATCGATGATTTGCCCGCGTTGATCTGGCATGCGGAGCTCGGCCGGTCTCTGCCCGATATGTGGTCCGGAGTCGCGCACCGTGGCGTCCAGTTGCACAATCTGCGCGATGCTGTGCTGGTGTGGGCACACCGCTACGGTCAGCAGGCCTGGTTGCGCCAGTTGAACAGTCCGGTCACCCAAGAGATGGAAGACAGCCTGCTGCGCACCATCGCCCGGCTCGACGGAACCCCGTTCCCGTCTACCGCCGGTCTCGCCGGGCGCT
The DNA here is from genome assembly GCF_035920445.1 of Nocardia sp. NBC_01730. Taxonomy (NCBI): domain Bacteria; kingdom Bacillati; phylum Actinomycetota; class Actinomycetes; order Mycobacteriales; family Nocardiaceae; genus Nocardia; species Nocardia sp. NBC_01730. The sequence continues at coordinate 771,635 of NZ_CP109162.1, forward strand.
GGCTACGCGGCCGGGCGCGCCTCCCGCGCCGCAAGTCGCAGCAGGCAGCTTCCCGAGAGTTGGAGAGCGCGTATTGCGCGGAGATCGTGGCTGTGACATACCAGGCGATGGGACTGCTGCCGCAGCACCGTAGCCCCAACTGGTATGACCCCGGGCGATTCTGGAGCGGAGATGGGCTACAGCTGTCCGGCGGCTACGAACTGGGTGGCGAAATAGTCGTCCGGACACCGGCCGGGACCGACTCCTGACCTCCGATCCGGGACGCACAATGCCGAATCCGCTGCAGCGTGTCAGCGCCGCTGGCTGGTGCGGGTGCCGGGACCGATGCCGAACAGTCGCAACGCTTCTTCGCGGAGCTGACCGCCTTCCTCACGGCCGACATCTCGACTATTGCCAGTGGGCACGAGAATCTCCCCGATCGGGACGCGGGATCTAGCACACTGGCGGACAGTGGATTTCCCCGCATCAGTGTGGCCCCGGCGAGGGGGGAGTGTCACGTGGCTGCGAGGTTGGCTCGGGCTCGGGCGGCGACATCGTCCGGGGCGGCAGTGATGACGGCGTCGAGCATGACGCGTGAGGATCGCAGTGCGGTGATGGCCGTGGTGATGCGATCGCGTTCTCGGCAGAGTTCGGTGACCAGGTCCGAGCAGATCGGGACGAGGCGTTGGTCGTCGTCGCGCAGGCATGGCAGCACGGTGGCGATGGTCGCGGTGTTCAGTCCTGCAGCGAGCAGGCTACGGATGCGGCGGACGGTATCGAGGTCGCTGTCGGTGTATTCGCGATAGCCGCTGGGACGGCGGGTCGGCTGGAGCAGCCCTTGCTGTTCGTAGTAGCGCAATAGCCGCTCGTGGACACCGGTACGGCGGGACAGCTCCCCGATACGCATGTGACCTCACTCATCCTGGATTGACTCTGACATCGATGTCAGAGTCTACCGTCCAGGCCATGAGAAAGAGTTTCGCGATACTGGCGGCGTTGTGCGCCAGCGTGTTCGTGGTCGGCACCTCGGAATATTTGATCGCCGGCTTGTTGCCTCAGGTGGGCGCGGATCTGGGGGTTTCGGTCGGGACAGCGGGACAGACGGTGACCGCGTATGCGCTGGGGGTGGTGATCGGCGGGCCGTTGGTGACGATCGCGACGGCCCGGTTGTCGCGCAAGGGGGTGGCGTTGGGGTTGATGCTGTTGTTCGCTGCCGGGAGCGCGCTGAGCGCGTGGGCGCCGTCGTTCGAGCTGTTGCTGGCCGGACGTGTGGTGTCGTCGCTGAGTCATGCCGCGTTCCTGGCCTTGGCGCTGGTGACCGCGACTCAGGTGGTGGCGGCGGAGAAAGTGGGCACAGCGATCGCGGCGGTGGCCTCGGGGTTCACCGTAGCTACATTGCTGGGTGTTCCGTTGGGTGCGTTGCTGGGTGAACGCGCGGGATGGCGGGTGCCATTCGTGGTGCTGACGGTGCTGGCGCTGGTCGGGACCGTGCTGCTGGCGGCGGCGTTGCCCAAGCAGTCGGCCGAGCGGCCGAGCATCCAGGAGGAGTTGCGGGTGGTGACACGGCGCCCGGTGCTGGTGTCGATCGCCACGACCGCGGTCGGTTTCGCCGGTGTGGCAACCGTTTTCACCTACATCGCGTCGCTGCTGACGCAGGTCACCGGATTCGCGGCCCCAGTGGTGTCGGTGCTGTTGCTGGCCTACGGGGCGGGCAGCTTCGCAGGCAACCTCGCCGCGGGTCGGCTGACGGATCTGTCATTGAGCACGACGGTGCGCGGGGTGTTCGGCGGATTGGCCGGTGTGCTGGCGCTGTTCCCGTTCATGCTCGTGTGGAAGCCCTCGGCAGTGCTCGCTGTGCTGACGCTGGGGTTGTTGGCGACGGCGACGATCGCACCGTTGCAGAGCCTGATCCTCGAGCACGCCGGGTCTGCGCCGACGCTGGCCGTGTCGGTCAACGTGGGCGCCTTCAACCTGGGCGCGGCCACGGGATCGGTGCTCGGCGGCGCGATCGTGGCCGCGGGCGGACTGCGCTGGACCGGCCTGGCCGGGGCAGTGCTGAGCCTGCTCGGTCTGGCACTGTCCTACCTCGCCATCCCCCGCGATACCAAGGAACCGGCCGACGCCGGTGCGGATACGACACCCAGACCGGCCGCGGCGTCCTGACCCGAGTCCCCTTCTTGCGCTTCGTCGAACAGGAGAACTGTGATGCGTACTGTCCGCATCGACCGCCGGGCGGCCCGGAGGTCCTGGTTCGAACTCGTCGCGCTATCCGCGCACCTGCTCGCCCCTGCCCCAGCCAATGGCTGGCGCAGTACCCGCCGGTCCAGGGGCTTTCGCCTCTCGCATCCAGCGTAGTTCGGATTGCACAGTGAAAACATGCACCGCACCGTGGTCGTGCGGCAGCCCGGTCAGACGAGGAATGGGGTACCACGATGTCGCAGCTGAGGACATTGGCCGAATTGGACGAGGCCGATTGCCGAACGCAGTTGCGGTCAGTTCTGGTGGGTCGGCTCGCCTACACCGAGAACGGGCACCAGCGGTCCGGCCCGTCAATTTCTACGAGCGCGTACGGCGGTCAGGGCAGGGAGTCAGCTGAGGCCGGTGACTTCTTGCGCTATCGCCGCGAGCCGGGTCTGGGCGGCCGAGACGACGCCGTGGCGGTTCTTGTTCGCTTCCTCGTACGCGACGATCGCTCGTATGTCGGCGGGTTCGGTCAGTTCCTTGACCACGGCGACGGCTTGGGTGACGTTCAGGTCGTCGTAGTCGTCGATGGGCAGCTCGCCGGGTTCGAGGACGCCGGTGGCGGTGCGGATCGAATGCAAGGCGTCGGCGGCGGTGTCGGCGCCTTCGCGGCGGGTGACCTGCTCGGCCGTCTCGAGGGCGGCGTCGCGGGAGGCGGTGAGGGTTCTGACGGCGACACCGCCCGCGTGCGCGCCTTGGGCGAGCAGCTCGCCGAGCGCGGGTGGGGTGGCGCGGACGGTGTCCAGCGCCCGGTCGAGGCCGCGGGCGGACCAGGTGACCGGGATGTTGACCAGCTTCACCGCGGTCCCGGTGGCTGCCTGGAATGGGGTGCGTCGCAGCGCGGCCGGCCCGCCGAGGGCGTCCTCGGCCAAGACGGTGGTCAGCCAGTCCACGGTCGCCGAGTGCGCGGTGATCAACCGCTCCGCCAATGTCACGACATCGGTTTGCCGGGTAGTGGTCGCGAGGGCCTTGATGTAGCGGGCGCGGTCGAGAAGCTGGTGTTCGAGGGTGAGGTCGCCGAGCAGGGCTTCGTCGAACGGTTGGGCCTGTTCGACCATCGCCTTGACCACGGCGGCGGCCCGTCCGAGGAAGGGGCCGATCAGCTCCGGGACGCCGCCGAGTTCGCGGATGGCGGCCTCGACGGCTTCGGCGCGGGCGCGGGCGTTGTCGGCGTTCGCGGACAACTCGCGGCGCACCGCCTCGGTCCGGGCCTGCGCGATCCGGGTCTCGGCGATCTGGATTTCGGTGTTGGTCAGATCGAGGACGGCGCGCAGCTGCGCCAGCAAGGTAGTGGTATCGCGTGTGCTCATTCGGATCTCGTCCCTTCGGCGTTCGACGGCATCGGGTCGGCGCAAGGTGCACCGCTACCGTGACTAGTGGGTGTTCGAATCGTGGAAGCCAAGCGGACGTCATGACGTCCAGACAGCGCCATCAGCTTCGGACCGGCGAGGCAGCTCGTGATTCCGACTGCGGACGGTCCGCCTACAGTGCGGTTTTCAGTGGCGTACCCAGCGCAGAATGAGCAAGTGACGCGTCTCTTGCGCACGGTGGCGACGATACGGGTTCGGACGGCTGATCGTTCACAGCGACACGAGAGCCGGTCCATCCTGACACCCGGCGACGTTCGCCGCGCGGTGGGTACGATCGAGGCACCCGCAGGAGTGGACACTAGCGGTGCTGGCGGCGATACCTATGGCCAGCGCGCCTTGGGTGAAATCGTTCGCGGTCCTCAGGGAGTGCCGGGCGGTTCGCCAGCGGCCGTGACCAGCTCGTCACGTTCGCCCCCTGAAAGATCATGGAGCATACATGGTGACCATCATCGGCGGAGGTATCGCTGGTACCGTTCTGGCTGGCGCCCTCGCGAGCCGCGACACGAGCGGCCGCGTTTCGCTCTACGAGCAACAACCGAAGGGCCCCGGCAGTGGTGGTGCGCTCCTGATTCTGGACGGACGCGGCCACGCGGGTCTCACCGCTCTGGGTGTCGCTGAACGTGACCTCCACGACGCCTCACACCCCCTCACCGGACTGAGCTACGCCAACAGTGTGGGACGTACGGGTCAGATGCCGAGCAGCGGCCATCGGTTTTGGCTTCGCCGCGACCTGATGGAGATCCTCACGGCATTCGCCGCCAACTCGGGCGCCGAACTGCACTACGAGAGACCGATCACCGACGTCACGACTGTCGATAGCCGGACCTGGACTGTGCACCGCAATGGCGAAACCACCACGATCGCAGACGATCTGATCATCGCAGCAGACGGAATCGACTCAGTCGTCCGATCACGCATCGAGCCCAACCGATCCCCGGAATACGGCGGCGAGATCGTCCTCTACGGGATGACCACCGAGCCCCTCGAACTGGATACCGATGACTCGGTACTGCACTTTTTCGCCGAGATGGGCCCCGCCGGCCCGGTCAGCACTCTCGGCCACATCTGGCGACCCGACACCAACCGCGCACTCTGGTTTATCCGGATCGCACGGGAAGCCTTGCCGCCCAGCGACATCGGCATTCAGTCAGTAGACGCATGGGCCGACGCGGTTCTGGCGGCAACACCATCGAACGAGGCGCTAGTTCGCACATTCCTCGAACACACCGACATAGTTCACGTCAGCAACGCACGGAACCTGCCGCTGGCGACCGCTGCCGAGCCCACGCTGGCGCACAGTGGTGGCCAACACAAGAGAGCACCGGGAATCCTGGGCCGTGCACACCGCTTCGTGACCGGCTGCGGTTTCAACGTCGCCGCCGGACACGGCGACCGGCCCCGAACGGCGGAGGACGAGCAGCGCATCGCCGTCCTACGGCGGGCGAGCTGATCGCCCCGATCGTCGTAGATTTGCACACTTACCTGGCCGAACGTGCCGTGCCGGAATGGCAGGTAACCCTGGATGCCCTGCAGGAACTGCCGCGGATCGGTGCCGAAGGGCCGATCGGCTTCTGGGGCATCATGCAGGGCACCGGGATCGGGGTGCCGTTGACGGCGGTCGAACCCCGGATTACGGCGGCGGTCTCCGGTTGTCTCGGGCACGAATCCGTGACCGAGGCGGCGGCACAAATCACCGTCCCGGTCGAATTCCTGCTCCAATGCGATGACGAGCATGTCGACCGCCGATCCGGTCTCGCGTTGTTCGACGCCTTCGCCTCGAACGAAAGGACGTTGCACGCCAACGCGGGCGGGCATTTCGAGGGTTGGTCAAGGCTGCTTGGACATAGGCAGCGGGATGACCGATCGGCGCGACCATTACACCAGCATCGGGCAGAACTGACACCGGCCAAGGGATCTCGGCGAGACGATTGCCGCGCTTCTGGACGGCTGCGAGAACGTCGGAACGTCCCCCGCGGCCGGGCTGGTTCGATACGCTAACCGACGGAACGACTCCCGCTACACGCCGCTGCGATGTCGTGGAGGTCCGTTCGGGTGTATTGCTGGAGCGGGTATTACGGCCGCGAGTGTCGTTACGCGGGAAGGACATCGACTGATGACAGTGCGGCGAATGGCGGCGGGGGTTGTGGCGTCGGTAGGGATCGGTGCGTTGGTGTGCGGAATCCAGGCGACGCCGGCACAGGCGGATCCGCTACCGCAATGGGCTCCGTTGGGCACCACGCTCTACACCTTCGGTGATGCGAATTTCTGTGCTGGGGCGATCGGCGTGGTGCTGGAGGCCGCGCCGCACCTACCCGGCCACGTGTTGGCGCACGTGACACCACTGGGTTATCAGCGCGGGCCGTGCGGCAATCACGTGATGCTGGGATGGGTGGGCTCAGCGGGTGCGCGGGCCCAAGATGTGTATGTGCACACCGATGCGGCGCCAGGCGAGACCGTGACCGTGGACCTGTGGGTGGGGACGGGTCCGGCGAAGATCATGTCGGACACCTGGCCGATCCAGGGCTCGTTCGCGGAGTGGTATCTCCTGGTGCCCTAGCCGCGCGCCGCGGTGCGGGTGGATCCGGTCCGCTGCGGACGGTCATCCCGACAGTGACATTGTGGAGCCGCTCCGGTAGGCGTGTCAGGTCTGCTGTGTCAAGTGGACTTCGGTGTCTACCGCGCGCAACACGTCGTCGCAAGGATGCGGCTCATGGACGTTTGCTGTCGCTTGTCGTCTGATGTGGCGAGGCTGAGCGGGGTTCGGCCTGGGGTTCGCCGGTTGTGGCGGAGTCGTTGGTGGTCAACGTTTCTCATTGTGAAGTGGCGAGTCGACGGGATGATGGCGTCCTTCATGTTCGGGTTGCAGAGATGGTGGGTGTGTACTCGTGCCCAGTATTCGCTGCGGGTTCTGGCGTGCTTTCGGCGATGCCTGCCGAGATCGTGACGAGATCGGCGCGTCTAGGCGCGCGTCCACTCCAGCCCATGCCATGATGCGAGCGGCCCTGACGCCTCAACCGAAGGAGACGACCGTGCGACTCGACTGCATTCTCGCTTTGCCCGCCGTCGCGCTGCTCGGTTCCGGCCTGACGCTTGCCGCCGCGCCCTCTGCCCTCGCGGAGGGCACCGGACTCGACGTCGCGGCCTTCAGCTGTCCCCAGCCCAACGGGCTCTTCCCTTTTCCCGGGGACGTGACGAAGTACGTTCAGTGCTCGAACAACGTCCCGACCGTTTACAAGTGTCCGGACGGCCTGAATTGGAACCGGAATGGCCAGTACTGCGACTGGCCGGCCAGCGCGGGCGCGGTGGCTGACCGATACCCACCCGGAAAATTCCGTTGACCTCGGTACGACGAGAACGACCGCACCCACATCAGGGTCCGCGCCGCCGCCCAATGGAGCGCGGAAGAGTCAGCGCAGGAATCAAGATCGAAGAACCGCGAGATCGACCGGGTTGACGGGTGGTCGCATTCGGCGCTCACCGGGACGTGTATACAAGGTATCGGCACGCGGATGGCCGGTAGGCAGACGTTTGGTGGTTGGGTGGCCGGTCCCCGACCCGTAGCCACCAACAACCCGCCCGATCGATCTCCGGTCGAATGGCCGCCGTGGGGAGTTCCAACTGGCCACCGGCACAACCCGAAATTCACAGGTTCGGCGGTCGAGTGAGGTCTACGTAATCGGCGAGGTAGATGATCGTTGCCTCGGGTCATGCCGAAGGCGGCGGCCACGAGCTTGGGGTCAATTGTGTTGACCATATCGATCAAGCGGGTGCTGCGGATCATGCGTGGCCCGAACCCACAGCCGTCGAGGACGTGGCTGAGACAGGCGACGGAGGCGCGCTCGACCGGATTGTGGGGGAACGGCCGGGCGGGCGGCAGCACGGCTGCAGTCGCGGCTTGCGGTGCGGCTGGCCCGCCACACCGCAGTGCGTGTGCTGCTGTGAATTCCCGCACGCCACGCCCGGTGTCGCAGGGGTTGAGTGTGGTCGATTCGGCACTGCGCCGCCGAAACCGTTGCGGCACCATCCTGATCGATGCCATCACCTACGAGGGGATCGACGTCAGTGAACCGGCGATAGCGATGGGTGAGGACAACCGCTCAGCGGACCGCCGGGCGACAGGAAAAGACAGTCTGCCAAGGATTGTGAACTTGTCCCTGGATGCGAACTTCGTGGTGGTGTCCGAGGCGCGCGAGTCAATGCGCGGTGAACAGGGCTTTGACCCAGCCGAGCGTCCGCAGCTCGGAACGGTCGGTTCGGATGCTGCTGCAGTGCGATTGCAACGGTTCTTCCATCTGGACGAGAAAGACATCCTGGTCGTAGAATGACAACGTTTCGAGCTTATTTCTCTCACTCTCCGCCCCCGGGGGCGCGGACAGGCTGCGGGGTCGGGTATGAGATCGATTGCCTTGGAAGGCATTGCGCTGAGGTACTCGTTGGCGGATTCGGGTCCTCCTGTTGTGCCCCTGATCAGGTTGTACCCGTAGAGTAGGCGGGACTTTGTTTTCGGGATGCTGCACGGTTCGGGATGTCGACCGATGTTCTTCGACCCTAAGGGAATTCCGCCGCGCACCGTTGAGTAACTCGTGGCGGATGTCATTGCGCTGGTACGGCAGCTCGGTCGATCGCAGTCGACGACATCAATCACCGGCCAGGTACAGCACGGCACTGATACATACCCGAACATAAATATCGGGGTAGAACGAGAAACTGTGGAGATTCGTGATGACCTCGGAGATCGGTGAATACCAGGGTGCGTCGTCGGATGCGGTCCGGCATCACTACGACATCGGAACCGAATTCTACCGGCTGTGGTTGGACACCAGCCTGACCTACTCGTGCGCGTTGTGGGCCGACGGCGACGACCTCGACCGCGCTCAACAGCGAAAACTCGACTACCTCATAGCCAAGGCCCACATCACCGGCGCTGAACGGGTGCTCGACATCGGGTGTGGCTGGGGAAGTCTTATGCGGGGAATAGCCAACAGGCACGAACGGGCCCGCATCACCGGCCTCACCCTCAGCCGAGACCAATACGACTACGTCCGCACCCACGCCGCAGACCGGATCGACGTACGTCTGGAACACTGGAATGCGCACCGCCCCGATCACCGGTACGACGCCATCTTCTGTATCGGCGCGCTCGAACATTTCGTGCGATTCGGATTATCTCGGCAGGAACGTACGGCGGCCTATCGGGCATTCTTTGCCCACTGTCACCGCATGCTCCACCCCGGCGGGGGGCTCATAGTCCAAACGATCGGCAAAGGCAATCGGCGACTCGACCACGACGCGATCACAGATGTGCAGTTCCTTGCGAACGATATCTTCCCGGAATCGGATCCACCGCGGCTCGCGGAACTTGCCCACGCCGCGGAAAAACTCTTCGAAATCCGTTCGCTGGTCAACGACCGCCGTGACTATTCGACAACCTGCGCGGAATGGCTGCGCCACCTCAGGTCGCATCGGTCCGATGCAGAGCGGATTGCCGGCGCCCACGTCGCCGATGCCTATGAACGCTACCTGGAGGCATCCATCCGGCAATTCGACGAGGAACACCTCGTGTTGTATCGAATCGTGCTTCGGAAAGTGGCCGATCCACCGCCACCTCTCGGGTGACCGACTCGCGTGGCAGCCACCCCACCACTTCATAATTCCGAGGACCTGTCGACCGCGTTCTCTGGCTTCACCGCGAAGTATTCCTTGCGATATATCGCGGAACGTCACCCATAACTCATAGGGGCGGCCGAATCAAAGGTTTCGAGAAGCCGCTTGGGATGCATGCCATCAACGGCACCCATGAACGGCGGATGGATGCTGTAGCCCAACATCCGGCGGATGTCTTCCGAGACTGTCCGCGCGGTGTGCCGACTGGTGGCCAACGTGTACGCTTCCTGGGGTCGCAGCCAGGGCTCGCAATACTGCACAGTCACACCAAGACGCGAAGCGGTCGCTCGATTTGCGCCACCACCGTGCCATAGCGTGCCGAGATAGAATGCGCACGACCCAGGAGGCATCTGCGTGACTACCCGGGCATCGGATTCGGTTGGTCGACGTTCTGATTCCCAGCGATGGCTGCCGGGCAGTAAGACCGTGCCGCCATTGGTATCGGTGAACGAATCGATCGCCCACATCGTCGCGGCGCTCAGCGCCGGGCGCGGTCTCGGGATCGGATAGAAACCATCGTCATGGTGCAGCAGTTGAGGCTGTTCACCGGGGAGGATATTGATCACTTGCAGTTGTGAGAGTAAATAATTCGGCAGGAACAGCCGATCGAGCAGAGCCAGCACCCGAGGATGGTCGACCAACCTGTCGCATGCGCGAGTCTTCTCGAGCACGCTGTATACCCGCTCGGTCCGCACGCCTTCGAACGTATTACGGCCGGTCTGGCCGAGCAGAGGCACAATCGCCGCACGTACGCGCTGGCACTCGTCGGGAGTGATCAAGTTATCCAAGACGATGTACCCGTCACGATCAAGCGCGTCCAGGTCTGCATCGACGACCGCCGAGTCGATGGCCCCTGCTGCACTGGCGGTAGCCCGATGGCGTCGAGCCAGATCGACACGTAGGTCATCCATCGCGGTGATGACGTCCACCGCGTGCGGCGAGCGCGCAGAGTTCATAGCTGCTCCTCGAGCGGATCGGGTGAGACCGACCGTCCGGGTCACCGCTGCGGCCCCGCTCCGACCTCCAGCTCAGCGACGGTCGGCCACTTGCTCTCAGTGGTTACTGCCCAGATGGATTCAGGGCGACCGCACCCAATTGTGAGTTCTGTCCAACCCGTAACGCAAGGCCGCCATGGGGCCGACAGCCGTTTCGAGCCGACGATCAAGTCGCGCACCGAGTTCTCATCGCTGCCAGCCCGATCTGCCCCGGTCTCCGGGTGGGTCAGGTTGCGGCAGGTGGGGCGTGGATGGTGTCGAACAGGTGTTGCCAAGGGCGTGTCAGCCGTGTGGGAGGTGCCAGATCTGTTGGTGGCCAAGGGTTGCCAGCATCTCGATGAGGTCGGCGCGGATCGTGGCGGTGGTGGCCTTGGAATCGACCGATCGCTCGGGGCCGCTGCTGCGGTTGGGGTCGGCGTCTGGGGGCGCTTCGAGTCAGCGCAACCTCAGCCTTGTGAGACCGCTGGCCCAAACGCCCCCGGCTGGTGGCCGACCGAGTCGACCCGCTGCATTTCGACGGTGGCGCGGCTGGTGGCGGGACAAGGGTCGGCTTTGTCGCGAACCCATGTGCCTGTCAAGAATTCGGTGGGGTCGGGTCCGGCATCGGACTGGGACAACTCCCAATGAAATGTCGCGTTGGTGTGCGGCTCATTCGATCCCACGTAGCAGGGATAAGGGCTGTTGTAGTTGGTCCGCCATGCCGCCCCTTCGCGCACGAACAACGGAGAAAAGATGGCGCGCGGATCTGCGGGAGGATCTGCCTGTGTCGTTGCGGCGCAGCGGTCGCCGCCGCGCAGGCAGATGGTGTCGTATCGTTGCCGGATCTTGTCCGGCGGTGGGGGATTGAGAACATCCGGTGTCGCGGTGTAGGTGACGGTCACGTCGTAGGTGCCGCTGATCAGCGGGATGGGCGGGGTGTCGACGCGGGCGGGGATGGTTTCGGGAGGGGCGACGGCGACATTCGGATCGATCTCGCCGAGGCGGGAAAGCGTCATCCCTTCCTCTTGGATGTATGCGCAGGGCCCGCCTGCGAAGCCGAGCCAGGTTCCGGTCCACGACGGGGTACCGGATCGGAACTGGATTCTCTGCCATTTCGGGATGTTCTGGGGCGCGTTGGTGATCGGACTTTCGCAATCTTTATCGGGGCGGGGGGATAGCTCTCTTGTGATCATCCACGTGCCGTCGCGATAGTCTGCGGCGAACTGGGTCGGGGCGTTCTCCGGCGCGGTCGGGTCCTGGCTGGTTATCGCGGCTACGCAGCGTTCGCTGTGTGGTGGGCAGTGCGATCGAACCGACCACACCCGGGGATGCTGAGGCCGGTCGACCGGCTTCCCGTTCATAGTTCGGGGCATATAGATGACCTCGTACTTGCCGTCGAAGGCGAGTTCGGGCGCCGAGCGGTGGGTCAGCCGCCAAACTCCCGCCACCATCACCGTGGCGATCAGCACGGCAACCACGGCCACCGTTACAGGGATGACGGGCCGTTTACGTCGCGGCGGTGCGGGGCCGTCTCGTCGGATACTCACCGATTTGGATCGAATGGGCCGCAGGCCACCGAGGTGCACGGAAGGTCTGGCGTCGACCGTAGAAGCTTGTTCTGTGGACGGGATCGGCGGCGGTGTATCTGGCCGATCGCTGTGACCTTCGAAGCCGGGCTTTGGGATTGATGCGGGGGTGGTTCCGCTGGTACTTCCAGGGGCGGTGGTGAGGGCGCGGTCGGCGGCGGCGGCCAGCTCTCCGGCGGTTGGGTAGCGGTCGTCCGGGCTTTTCGCCATGCCCCGGGCGACGACGTCGTCGAACCCGCTCGGCAGGTCGAGTCGCCGCAGGCTCAGTGCCGGGGGGTCGGCCGTCAGGTGTGCCGCTATCTGCTGCTCCGCGCTGTTGCCCGGGTAGGGCGGGATTCCGGTCAGGCATTCGCACAACACGCAGGTGAGGGCATACACATCGGATCGGGCGTCGGCGACGCCGGTAGTGAATCGCTCCGGAGCCATGTAGGCCAAGGTTCCGATCATCGTGTTGGTGCTGGTCAGCGTGGTATCGCTGGCCGAGCGGGCGATGCCGAAGTCGATCAGATACACGAAGCCGCTGTCGGTGACCAGCAGGTTGGATGGTTTGACGTCACGGTGCACCAAACTTTGGGCGTGTGCCGCATCCAGCGCCGCCGCGGCTTGGGTGATCACCGCAACCGCCGTCTGTGGCTTCATAGCACCATCGCGGTGGAGCAGGGTTTTCGCGTCGGCGCCGTCGATCAGGCGCATGTCCAGGTAGAGGTGCCCATCGATTTCGCCGTAACCGTGGATCGGGACCACATGTGGTTCGCGCAGCTGGGCGGTGTCGTGAGCCTCGCGTCGGAATCGTTCCCGGAAGCTGGGATCGGTGGCGCAGCTTTCGGGCAGCAATTTGACCGCCACGATGCGGTCGGTGACGGCGTCGTAGGCCCGCCATACCTGGCCCATGCCACCCTCACCGATCAGCTCCTGCAACCGGTAGCGGCCGAACGCTATACCATTCACCGACCACCTCCTGCACGGATGGATCGCGTTTGCTATGAAGCATTCGCATCGTGAAAGGTCGCATACCGATCATATCGGCCCCGACATTCCTAGCTAGTGGCTGACAGCGTGCCAGCAGCGCCGCCGCAGTCGCCGCACCTGTCGACGCCATCATGATCGGGCGACATCATCCCCCCGGATCACGCGAACAACAGGGGCAAGAAGACATACCGGAGCGGGCGACCGTGGCCCGTATCCGGGCCACGAACAAGGTATCGTCGCGTTCCTCAATAGTCTGACATCCTTCGCGCCTACGGCGGGATCGGGCGGTACGGTCCCTAGCATGAGCAGGGTGATGGTGGAGCTGTCGCATCCGATCTCGAATAGCATGCTCACCTGTCCGGGCCTGCCTGGACCGCGAGTCACGACGGATATTTCGCGTGAGCAGTCGCCGCTGATCGATATGGCGTACGACATCGCGCGCGTGGATATGGTCGGCAATACCGGGACCTATATCGCCGCGCCCTTCCATTTCCACGCCGATGGCGCCGATATCGCGGAGCTGCCGCTGGAGCGGCTGCTCAACGTGCCGATTGTGATGATCCGCGCGGTGCGGATGCGCGCGGTGGGACCGGATGTGCTCGGTGACCCGGCGCGGCTGTGGGGCAAGGCGGTACTCGTGCACACCGGATGGTCGACCAGGTGGGGTTCGTCCGCGTACTGGGACCCCGGGCACCCGTTCCTGGTCGGCGAGGTCGCGGATGCGCTGGTCGCCGCCAATGTGGCGCTGGTTGGAGTCGACTCGCTCGACATCGACGATACGTCCCTGCCGACACGGCCATGCCACCACACTCTGCTCGGTGCGGGAATCCCGATCATCGAGCATATGACGAACCTGGACGCGGTCCCCGACACGGGTGCCAGGCTGGTCGCACTGCCGGCGCCAGTGCGTGGGATGGGCTCGTTTCCGCTGCGTGCTGTTGCCTGGACCGATCACGGCGGCGTCGGTGTCTGATGGTGCCCGATCCGAGCCCGGGCACAGCCAACTATCTCCAGCGGACACCTGCTGGTCGCCTGAAACTTCTGTGGGACAACACCGTCCAGTCCAGGCGATCCCGGCTCGAAGTACGAAACGAACCGAGCCGACGTGCGGATTGGCTGCCGTACGGCTATTTTCAGACGACCCCAGGATGAGGCATTAACGTTTTACATCACACGACGGAGGGCCATGTTGCGAATCCTTTTGGTCGCCAATGCGTTCAACAGTCTCACCCAGCGCGTCCACACCGAACTACGTGCCCGCGATCACCACATCGGTGTCGAGCTGGCCCTCGGCGACGACCTGCTACGTGCGCGGGTGGCGGCCTTCCGACCAGAACTGATCCTCGCGCCCATGCTCACCACGGCAATCCCGAAGGACATCTGGTCCGAGCACACCGTGCTGATCGTGCATCCGGGACCGAAGGGCGACCGCGGACCCTCATCTCTCGACTGGGCCGTTCACGAGGGCGAACACGAGTGGGGTGTCACAGTGCTCCAGGCGGTCGAGGAGATGGACGCGGGACCCATCTGGGCCTCGGTGCCGTTCACCGTCGCACCCTGCGGGAAAAGCGAGCTGTACCGCAACGAGGTTGCCGACGCCGCTGTGCAGGCCGTGCTGCTCGCGGTTGACCGATTCGCCGGCGGCCGGTTCGAGCCCGAGCCGCTGGACTACCGCCGACCGGAGGTCCAGGGACGACTGCGGTCCTATCACGATCAGCGGATCCGCCGGATCGACTGGTCAGCCGACGAGACAGCTGTCGTGCTACGGAAGTTGCGCGCCGCCGATTCTCAACCGGGCGTCCTGGACGAATTGTACGGGCGGGAGTACTACCTGCACGGCGGCCACGGCGAGGATCGCCTGCGTGGCGTCCCGGGCGCCGTGATCGCCATCCGGGACGGCGCGATCTGCCGGGCCACCGTCGATGGCGCGGTGTGGGTGCCGCAGCTACGTCCCCGTCGGGTAGTGGGCGGCCCACCGACGTTCAAGCAGCCCGCGACCGATGCGCTCGGGCTCGACCTGCCGGCAACGATCCCGGAGGTACCCGTCACACCCGCCTCGGCTGCCTTCCGAGACACCTGGTCTGAGCTGCGCTACCGAGAGGAGGGCACCGTCGGCTACCTCGAGTTCTCCTTTCCCGGCGGCGCGATGAGTACCCGCCAATGCCGTAACCTGCTGGCGGCGTTCCAGCAGGCGGGTGCACGGCCGATCGACGTGCTCGTGCTCGGTCCGGCCCGAGACTTCTTCTCCAACGGCATCCACCTGAACGTGATCGAGGCGGCCGACGACCCGGCCGAGGAGTCCTTGCTCAACATCAACGCCATGAACGACCTGGTGGAGGCAATACTCACCACCACGGACAAGATCGTGATCTCGGCCTTGGCGGGGAATGCGGCCGCAGGTGGCGTGATGCTGGCGCTGGCCGCGGATGAGGTCTGGTGTCGCGAGTCGGTCGTGCTGAACCCGCACTACCGGCTGATGGGCCTGCACGGATCGGAGTATTGGACCTACACACTGCCCCGGCGCGTCGGCGCGACCGAGGCCGAGCGTCTGACGAGAGAGGCCCTTCCAGTCGGCGCTCGAGACGCCGCGGCGCTCGGCCTGGTGGATCGCGTCCTACCCGGCAGCGCCGAGACCTTCTGGATCTCGACACGGCGGGCGGCGGCAGGGCTGGCCGGCACTCCGGAGCTGGTGAACCGCCTCGTGACGAAGAAGCAACGCCGAGCCGCCGACGAGGAAACCAAACCATTGTCCGCCTACCGCAGCGAGGAGCTGGCCCATATGCGCCGCAACTTCCTCACCGCAGGCGAGCCGTACCATGAGCGGAGGCGAGACTTCGTGCACAAGGTGCGTCCGACCCGGACACCGTCGCACCTGCTCAGCTCGCCCACGGCCGCCCCTCGAAGCGATGCGGCGGGTCGGCCGATCGGGCAGACTCGCTCCCGGTAGCGGCTGGCGGCAGGCTTTTCGATGTCCGGGCGTCGATGCGGGTCTCGGCTCCGCTGGAGAGCCAGGTCCCGTCCGGCGCCGATGAGGCGACACCGCTCGTTCATTCGTGATACCTCCGTTCGCCGATCTCATCGATCTCGTTCAGGACATGTCGTAGGAAGGGCCTGGGGGGCCGGCCGGGCCCCTCCGGGGCATCGAGCAGGGCTTCCACGACCGGCGCGATGACGGGTCCGCTGTCCACGACCACTCGGACGAGACCGAGTTCGGCACACCGGGAAAGTGCCGGAGCCAGGCAGACAATCGCCTGATCGGTTCGTCCGACGGCGCAAAGGCAACCGCCATACAGCAATTGAGCCTGCAATAGTGCGCGGGGGCGAGGTTGTGTATGGATTTCGGCAACGATCCGTTCGGCGTCGGCGACTGCGTGCTCGGCCGCGTCTGGTGACTGTTGGGAGAGCAGGAGGCGAATGGCGGAGTCGTGGCTGAGCTCGGCGGTGACCGCGAGTGTGTGGTTTGGCTGCCGGTGGTACGCGGGTAGCTGCTCGAGTGTGTGTCGGTCCGCATCGGTGATCGGCAGACCCAGCCGTACCCGCTCGTTCAAAATGCGGGCGGTCAGCCGTGGCAGGGCGAGCTTCTCTGCGACCGTTTGTCCCTCGTCCAACCGTTGTTGTGCGGCATCGAGGTCGCCGCGCACTGCCGCCAACCTGGCACCGGTTCCGTAGGCGGCGACCAGGAATTCCATGGCGCCTGCCTCCACACCGGGACCGCGTGCCAGCAGCTCGGCGGCTTCGGTGGACTGCCCTTTCTGATAGAGCAATTCGCCGAGTAGGCCGCTGGCCAGCCGGGTCGCGTGGGACCGGCTGCCGGTATTCCGGGCGAGGGTGAGCGCGGAGCGGAAGATCGCCTCGGCTTCGGCGATGTCGAGCTGTTCGGCGGCGGCTTCGCCGGCGATGCAGGCGCCGTATACCACGCCGGCCGGGCCGTTGGCGCGGGTCCGGTAGGGCGCGGCCCATGCGTGCCAGCGGCGGGCGCCGGCGAAGTCGAAACGATAAAATGCGGCCGCGGCCGCGGTGGTGGCCGCGACGTTGGCGAAGAACGGCCGAACCGGCTGCTGCAGCCGTGCAGCCGCGGCATCCGGGAAATCCTTGAACCGATCAGTCACGAGGTGTTCCGCGGCTCGCGCCACATCGGCCTGGATGCGCAGGTCCACGGTGACGGGATCGTCCGGTGTGGCGGTTGCCAGTGCCGCGTCCACGCGATCCAGCGCGGTTCGGATGGCGGTGGGGCGCTGGAGCGAGATGTTGGCCCAGGCGACCGACAGTTGCAGCTGTGGATCGGCAACCGTTATCACGGCGGGCAGTTTCGCCACCAGCCCTAGGAACGTGGCCATGCGGGAATCTTCGATCAGCGTGTCGGCGTGTTCCTGCACCAGTTGTTTCGCCTGCTGGTCGGCGCCGGCCGCGAGTGCGTGATCCACGGCTTCGGTGAGCATTTCATGCCCCGCGAACCAAGTCGACGCGGTCAGGTGGAGCTGTTCGAGCAGGCCAGGATGTTGGCGGATCAGTTTGCGGCGCAAGAAGTCCGCGAAGAGCCCGTGATAACGGAACCACCGCAGTTCGTCATCGACGCTGCGCAGGAACAGGTCTCGGCGACGCACGTCCTCGAGCCGTTCCTGCCCTGACTGCACTCCGGTCAGCGTCTGAGCGAGATCTCCGCAGATGGTGTCGGTGATCGCGGTCCGGGTGACGAAGTCGAGCATCGTGGGTTCGAGCGCGCCGACGACGTTCTCCATCAGGTATTCGCCGATGGCATAGTGCTGCCCCGAGATCTGGTCCAGGTAGACCCCGGGGTTCTCCTTGCCACGCAGCGACAGTGAGGCGAGCTGGAGCGCCGCCACCCAGCCCTCCGTCGACTCCCGCAGTCGGTCGATGTCGGCGTCGGAAAGGTGCAGTCTCTTGACACCGACCAGGAAATCCGCCGCTTCCCCGGAATCGAAGCGCAGTGCGCTCTCGTCGATTTCCACCAGCTCGTCCTGAACGCTCATACGCCCCAGCGGCAGACCGGTGCGAGTGCGGCTGGTGACGATCAATCGCAGGTGATGGCACCCGTTGTCGAGCAGGAACTCCATTGCGCCGAGGGTCACCGGACTGGTCACTTGGTGCCAGTCGTCGATCACGACGGCGACGGGCTCCCCGCTGTCGTGGATCTCGTTGATCAGGGCGGTCATCACTTGCCGCGCCGCGGGGGTGGAACGCTCCTCGAGAATCTGCGTCAGTTCGATCGCCAGCGCGGGACGAACCTGCCGAATCGCCTCCACCAAGTGACTCAGGAACCACACGACATTGTTGTCGTCCTCCGCGATCGCCAACCAGGCGACGCGGACGCCGTCCGCGTCGAGGGCGTGCGCCCACTGCGCGGCCAGCGTGCTCTTGCCGAAACCGGCCGGGCCATGAATGAGAACCAGCCGCCTGGATTGTCCCTCCTGCAGGGTCTCCAGCAATCGCGGGCGATCAACCAGTCGGCGCAGCGTCGTCGGCGGGCGATATCGGGTCTTCGGCGCCGGTTGCGGGTGCAACGCGGTCGCAGCGGTTGCCGTTGTCGGTGGGGCCGGCCGGCCGCCGACGGCGGACACGGTTTCCACGGATCTGTCGTGCGCCGGGGCGGCCATCGTGTCCACCGGCAGCCCGCAGGAGAACTGCACGGTGCGCAACCGCTCGCCGAAATCCTGGGCAGTGGCCGGCCGGTCGACGGGGTCGGTGGCCATCGCGGCTTCGAGGACGGTGGACACCATCGCTGGGACACCGGCGGAGCGCAGGTCGGGGACGGGTTCTGCCGTTATGCGCACGAACTGCGCCACCATCGACTCACCCGCCTGGCGCTCGAACGCGGCGTGGCCTGTGAGAATCGCGAACAGCGTTCCGCCGAGCCCGTAGATATCCGAGGAAACCGTTGGAGGTTCTCCGCGTACCACTTCCGGAGCCGTGTAGGCCGGGGTCCCCGCGATGACGCCGGTCGCTGTCTCGAACGCGCCGCCGACGCGCGCGATACCGAAGTCCGCCAGCTGCGGTTCACCGTAGTCGGTGATCAGGACATTGGCGGGATTGACGTCGCGATGGATGACGCCGCAGGCGTGCGCGGTCGACAGCGCACCGGCCAGCTTCACTCCCACGGACAGCACCTCTTGCCAGGGCAATGGTCCGTCGGCGCGAATCCGTGCGTCGAGTGAACCTCGGGCGTGGAGGGGCATCACGATGAACGGCCGTCCGGTCGCGGTGATATCGGTGGTCAGCACCTGCACGATGTTCGGGTGGGTCGAGAACTTCGCCAGCGCACGTTGTTCGCGCAGGAAACGGATCCGGTCCTGATCATCGACCGTGGAGTCGAGAACCTTGACCGCCACGGCACGATCGAGTGAGGACTCGGTGCACTGGTACACGATGCCGAATGCGCCGCGGCCGATCTCCTGGGCGTCCGCGAAACCGGCCGCAGCGAGTTCCGCCGCGATGCCGAACGTCAGGTCGCGTTGCGTCTCCTGGGCACTACCGTCGGACACCGACCGCTCGCCCCATCACTGGCGCGGAATTCTCGGAAAATTCGCGTGTCTGCTCCGACCTGCCACCCCGACCGCACCATGAGCGACTCATGTACCCACCTCTCGAGGCGAAAACCAGCTGGCTCCGACAAGTCGATCATAAGCCGCGGCGACGGGAGCGGAACTCATGATCTGCTCCGCATGGTGTAGCCGAGCCGTCGTTGAGAAGTCGGCCTTACGTGCCCTGGGGATCGGCCCGAATGTTGAGCAATGCTCAATTAACTGTCAAGCATTGCTCAACAAGGGTGTTACTGTCGGGCGATGACGAAGTCTCAGTCCGCCCGCGCGCGCCTGAGCAAGGAAGATCGGCGGCGCCAGCTCATCGGAATCGGGCTACGCCTGCTTGTTACACGCCCGATTCACGAGATGGCCATCGACGAGGTCGCGGCCGAGGCGGGGATCTCGCGGGGGCTGCTGTTTCACTACTTTCCGACCAAGCGGGACTACTACATAGCGGTTGTGCGTGCCGCGGGCAATCGGTTGCTGAAACATGCGCAGGCGCCGGAGGCGGGTGACTCGCGAGAGCGGGTGTGGGGGATCGCGGAGGGCTTTGTCGGTTTCGTTCGTCGCCGTCGGGAGAGCTATGTTGCGCTCGAACGTGCGGCCGCTGGAGGCGATGATCGAGTGCTCCAGGTCTTCGCCGACGTCCGCGACACGCTCGTCGACCGGGTGCTGGACGCCGCGGGGGAGCGTGATGCCACTGCGTTGGTCCGGCTCGCGGTACGGGGCTGGCTGGCGATGGCCGAGGAGATGGCACTCGAGGCTGCCGATGACGTGACGATGGATCGCCTCGTGGAGCTGGTCGTCGACAACCTCGACTACGCCATCCGTCGGTCCGCCGATCGCTGACCAGCGTCGGGTATGGACGGGGCGGTAGCTGGTGTTCAACTGCAACGCGCCGGATTCGGGCAATACGGAGGTATTGCTGCACTACGGCAGCGACGAGCAGCGCCGGGAATGGCTGAAACCGTTGCTGGCCGGGGAGATTCGGTCGGCGTTCTGTATGACGAGCCGCAAATGGCATCCTCGGACGCAACGAATATGGAGGCCACCGCGGCCGTCGACGGCGACACTGTGGTACTGAACGGCCGCAAGTGGTGGAGCACCGGCATCGGCCACCCGAACTGCCGGTTCGCGATCTTCATGGGTCGTACCGATCCGGACGCCGCGGCACGCGCGGCATTCGATGGTGCTGGTGCCGATCGACACCCCCGGTGTGCGGATCGAGCGGATGTTGCCGATGTTCGGATATCACGACGAGCCCTACGGGCACGGCGAAGTGTCGTTCACCAACGTGCGACTGTCGGTCGGTGCGATAATCGCCGGCCCTGGTCGTGGTTTCGAGATCGCACAAGGCAGGCTGGGGCCGGGACGAATCCATCACTGCATGCGCCTGATCGGTGTCGCCGAGCGTGCATTCGAGTTGGCCTGCCGCCGCGCGACGCAGCGCACCGCATTTGGCAAACCACTGGCGAACCTGGGCGGCAACCGTGAACGCATCGCCGAGGCCCGAATCGCGATCAACCAGGCCCGGCTGCAGGTGCTGCATGCCGCTTGGCTGCTGGATACGGTCGGCGCGATGGGCGCGATCAGTGAGCTGCCGCAGGTGAAGGCCGCGGTGCCGGCGATGGCGGGACGAGTGGTCGATATGGCGATTCAATTGCATGGCGGTGCGGGGCTTTCCGATGATCTGCCGCTGGCCGCCGCGTTCGCGGCCGCTCGTTCGCTGCGCCTGGCGGACGGCCCGGACGAGGTTCACCTCGGCGTCGTCGCGCGTGCCGAACTCGGAAAGTACAAGGAGGACAAATGAGGCGAGTTCTGGTGACCGGCGGGTGTTCCGTGCTCGGCCGCGCAGTCGTGGAACGATATGCGGCCAAAGGGGACCAGATCTGGTCGCCGATCTCGACAACCCCGCCGCCGTCCGCCTCGAGGACAGCTTCGGCGTCGGGCGATCGGAATTCGAAGAAGGATTTCGCCATAATGTTCGAGTCTGTCGATACGAGGGTCGGCTTCGTTCGGGTCAGCGTGGCCGCAGTTCACTGTCCAGTGTGCGCGCCATCATCGCCGATGTAGTTCCGCCAGATCGATGCGCGGGTAGCTCATGCAATCGGCGCCACCGAGAACTGGCGCTGAGTCGGGATTCCTTGGCCGCGCACGCCTTCGATTCCTCCATCGGTGATGAAAAGGTCAGGGCCCGGACGGTATTGCCGCAAGCCTTAGCTATGGTTGCTTGTATCAGCCGTCAGGGAGGGTGAACGTGGCTACCGAAAGTGCGCGCCTACCAGCGATTGATGTCATGGTCCCGGTAGCACCCAAGGACCTTGCCGGTCTGGACGCCTGTATCACAGGGCTGATCACCCACAGTCGCAATCCGATCCGGTCGGTGAATGTCGTCGGGTCGGCTCGACTGGCGGCGCAGGTGAGGGTCGGTGGCGTGGTGAGGTGGATCGGCGAGGAATCGGTGTCGCCGAAGCTCGCGATGATCGAAGCGACCCTGCACGAGGGGGGCGGCGATCACCACAATTCGTCGTGGTATTTCCAGCAACTGATCAAACTGGACTGCTTCGAGATCCTACCGGGTGCGACCGAGCACATCCTGGTGCTTGACGCGGACTACACACTTGTCGACGACGTCGTGTTCATCGACGAGGAGGGCAGATCCTGCCTGGCGCTCGGCTATCCGCTGCAGTGGCGCCTCGATACTCGCGAGCATGGGCTCCCCTCTCGCCACTCCGCGATCGCCGCGGCGACCAGGCTGCTCGCCGAATGGCGCCCCGTCGACCCTTACAGCGGAATGCAACACCACATGGTGTTCGACAGGCAGATCCTCGCCGATCTGATGCGGCGAGTCGAGCATCAGCATCAGCGACCGTTCTGGGAGGCGTTCCTGACGACGGTAGAACATGCCAAATGGACCGGCGCTTCAGAGTATGTGCTCTACCGGCACTTCGCGGTGAAGTTCTTCAGGGAACGGATCCGGTCTCGCCACCTCGACGCAATCGACATCATCCAGCCAGCCGAAAACGCTGTATGGACCTTGGCCGACGCTGTCAACAGCACCCGTCGAGCAGGTGTCCAGGCAATCGGTTGTCACAGCTTCCTCAACTATCGCAACCGAATAGCCACTATGGACTACATACCAGACCAGTTGCGGAGCCATCTGCAAACAACCCAAGGGCCGCTGATGCTCGACCTCAACCAAGGCGCTCTTCGCATCGCTCCTGTCGCCCGGCCTTTGGGTTGTGCCGAGGTATATGCGGACCGATGATCGGGCCTACTGGCCATGCCGGTGAATCCGACGTCTTGCGGCGGGGAGCTCGCCGTTCCATATCCTGCTCCACGTGATTCGATGACAGCGGCCGGCTTCGGCCTCGCATGACCGGCCGCCAATCCAGCGGCGCGGAGGCGTGGTCGATCACCGGATCAGAATTCCTCGTGCCGGTGGCCGTGCGTGGTCGCGGGGAGTGATGAAGGAGCGCCAGATCGACCACATCGTGCGATACCTGTGCCGGCGCGACGAGATCTGCGCGGCCGCTGTCGAAGTCGACGACGAAGCTATGCGCACCTTCCCAAGCGGCTGATAGCGTGTCCTGTAGGACGTCCTCGGCGTCCTGGAAGAATCCGTGTATCCGGTGGCAGTGCACCCTGCAGCTCTCGACGGTGCGGTTTGCTCAGCTATCGGGACGCCCCCCGCCCCATGCCTGCGTCGCTCACCCACTGGTGGTCGATTCGATCAGCAGATGTTCCAAACCGGCCGTTTGGTCGGAGTACTTGTGGACGCCGATGACCGCGACGAACTCGCGATCGTCGACACGCTGGTGCAGAGGGCACCAATAGTTGGCGAGATACCACCCTGCCCCGGCGGTGCCGCGCGGACCCAAACCCGTGCAATATATCCAGTATCGGTCGGGGTGCAGGTCCGGGCTCGGTCGCACCCGCGCGATGATGCCGATGTTGCGGTTCTCGCTCGAGACATACCGGTTTCCATCGGTCAGCTGCACGCACTCCGAATAGGAGCCATCCTCGGCAGGGCTGTTACGGATGGTGAAGAGTGGACGCTCGACGGTTTCGAGATACAGATGGGTGCAGTCGTTGCTGCTCAGTCCGAAGCTGATGAACGGGCGGTCGCAGCGCGCGACGATGTCGCGGTCGCTCTGGAGGGTGATCGGAATGCTGGTGCGGCGCTGGAGCAGAGAGGACACATACAGCAACCCTCGAACATCGTTCTCCGCCACAACCACCGGGAAATCGGCGTGATGTCGGTCCGTGAACGCACTTTCCTTCTTCCCGAATATGCGCTGACGGGGAATCCCCGCCTCCCCGAGTGCGTTCAGGGACGGCCCGGTCAGCTCGAATGTCGGGTACACGAGAGTTGCACCCCGGGTGGTCATCTCGGCTCCGAGGAAAGCCCGGAGCTGGACTTCGGCGACTGACAGATCAGCCCCGTGCGGTCGAGCGGTGGTGACCGGCACCGAGTCGGCCATCTGAAACAATCCTTCGACCGTCCAGCCCGGAAACATCTTCTCGAGAACCCGGCAGTGATAGTCGCGGGGAAGCCCGATCATGCGGCCCGACAGCCACTGGTAGTACTGTGCCTTCGCCGGCCCATGACCACAGGGAATGGGCGGGTCGAGTAGGGCGGCGCACTTGTCGTACGCGGCCAGAAAATCCGGATGACTTTTGAGATGCCGCTCCGCCAGGAGCATCTTCAGTACGGTCGCCAACGAAAACCCCCTTACCCCTGCAGCCTCCGTCCACGGTGGCGGAGACTCTGTCGCTATACGCTCAACTGCAACGAGACTGGGCCGCCGACAGTAACCTGCCGACGGCCCAGCCGCATCAGCCGTCAGATATAGGTATAGGCGATGCCGTTACTGGTTCCTCCGGAGGTTGTGACGGTGAGTTGCACGGTTCCTGTCCCCGCAGCGGTGACGGCCGTGATCTGGGTTGCGGAGTCGACGGTGAACGAGGCCGCCGGTGTGCCACCGAACGTGACGGCTGTGGCTCCCGTCAGCTCTGTCCCGATGACGACGACCGTTGTCCCGCCGGCGGCCGGGCCTACATTTGGAACCACCGTGGTCAGGGTGGGTACCCCAATGTAGGTGTAGACGATGCCGTTGCTGGTTCCACCCCCTGTGGTGACGGTGAGTTGCACGGTTCCCGTCCCGGCGGGGGCGACGGCGGTGATCTGGGTTGCGGAGTCGACGGTGAACGAGGTTGCCGGTGTGCCACCGAAGGTGACCGCGGTTGCTCCCGTCAGGTCCGTCCCGGTGAGGACGACAGTTGTGCCGCCGGCGGCCAAGCCCACATTCGGAAGCGCAATGGCCAGGGTGGGTGCCGGAATGTAGGTGTAGGCGACGCCGTTGCTGGTTCCTCCTGCGGTGGTAACGGTGACTTGCACGGTCCCGGTCCCGGCGGGGGCGACGGCGGTGATCTGGGTTGCGGAGTCGACGGTGAACGAGGTTGCCGGTGTGCCACCGAAGGTGACCGCGGAGGCTCCTGTGGAGAGCCCCGTCCCTGTGAGGACGACGGTCGTCCCGCCGGCGGCCAAGCCCACATTCGGAAGCGCAATGGCCAGGGTGGGTGCCGGAATGTAGGTGTAGGCGACGCCGTTGCTGGTTCCTCCTGCGGTGGTAACGGTGACTTGCACGGTCCCGGTCCCGGCGGGGGCGACAGCGGTGATCTGGGTTGCGGAGTCGACGGTGAACGAGGTTGCCGGTGTGCCTCCGAAGGTGACCGCGGTTGCGCCCGTCAGTCCGGCCCCGACGACGACGACAGTTGTCCCACCGGCTTGCAAACCCACATTCGGAACCGCCGTTGTCAGGGTGGGAACCGCGACGTAGGTGTAGGCGATGCCGTTGCTGGTTCCTCCTGCGGTGGTGACAGTGAGTTGCACGGTCCCGGTCCCCGCCGGTGCGACGGCGGTGATCTGGGTGGCGGAGTCGACGGTGAACGAGGTTGCCGGTGTGCCACCGAAGGTGACCGCGGAGGCAGTGGACAGCCCCGTCCCGGTGAGGACAACTATCGTCCCGCCCGATACCGGGCCCACATTCGGAATCACCGTGTTCAGGGTGGGTACCGGAATATAGATGTAGGCGAGGCCGTTGCTGATTCCTCCTGCGGTGGTGACGGTGAGTTGCACGGTCCCGGTCCCTGCCGGTGCGACGGCGGTGATCTGGGTGGCGGAGTTGACGGTGAATGAGGTTGCCGGTGTGCCACCGAAGGTGACTGCGGTGGCTCCTGTCAGTCCCGTGCCGGTGACGACGACCGTTGTGCCGCCGGCTTCCAAGCCCAGATTCGGAACCACTGTGGTCAGTATGGGTGCCGGAATATAGGTGTAGGCGAGGCCGTTGCTGGTTCCTCCTGTGGTGGTGACGGTGAGTTGCACGGTCCCGGTCCCTGCCGGTGCGACGGCGGTGATCTGGGTGGCGGAGTTGACGGTGAATGAGGTTGCCGGTGTGCCACCGAAGGTGACTGCGGTGGCTCCTGTCAGTCCGGTGCCGGTGACGATGACCGTTGTCCCGCCGGCGGCCGGGCCCACATTCGGAACCACTGTGGTCAGGGTCGGTGCCGGAATATACGTGTAGGCGAGGCCGTTACTGACTCCGCCCGCCGTGGTGACGGTGAGGAGGACGGTCCCGGTTCCGGCCGGTGCGACGGCGGTGATCTGCGTGTCGGAGTTGACGGTGAACGAGGTTGCCGGTGTGCCACCGAAGGTGATCGCGGCGGCAGTGGACAGTCCCGTCCCGGTGACGATGACCGTCGTCCCGCCGGCTTCCAAGCCAACATTCGGAAGCACTGTGGTCAGGGTGGGAACGGCGACGTAGGTGTAGGCGACGCCGTTGCTGGTTCCCCCGGCGGAGGTCACGGTGACTTGCACGGTCCCGGTTCCGGCGGGGGCGACCGCGGTGATCTGGGTGGCGGAGTCGACGGTGAACGAGGTTGCCGGTGTGCCTCCGAATGCGACTGCGGCGGCTCCCGTCAGTCCCGTGCCCGCGAGAACCACCGTTGTCCCGCCCGATACCGGGCCCACATTCGGAACCGCCGCCGTCAGGGTGGGAACCGCGACGTAGGTGTAGGCGACGCCGTTACTGGTTCCACCTACGGTGGTTGCGGTGATCTGCACGGTCCCGGTCCCCGCCGGTGCGACGGCGGTGATCTGGGTGGCGGAGTTGACGGTGAACGAGGTTGCCGGTGTGCCTCCGAAGGTGACCGCGGTGGCTCCTGTCAGTCCCGTGCCCGCGAGAACCACCGTTGTCCCGCCCGATACCGGGCCCACATTCGGAACCACCGTGGTCAGGGTGGGAACCGGAATATAGGCGTAGGCGACGCCGTTGCTGGTTCCGCCCGCGGTGGTGACGGTGACTTGCACGGTGCCTGATCCAGCGGGGGCCACGGCCGTGATCTGGGTAGCGGAGTTGACGGTGAACGAGGTTGCCGGTGTGCCACCGAAAGTGACCGCGGTGGCTCCTGTCAGTCCCGTCCCGGTGAGGACGACCGTTGTCCCTCCCGCGCCTGAGCCCGAGTTCGGAACCAGCGTGGTCAGAGTGGGAACCGAGACGTAGGTGTAGGTGACGCCGTTGCTGATTCCGCTCGCGGTGGTGACAGTAACTTGCACGGTCCCGGTTCCGGCCGGGGCGACGGCGGTGATCTGCGTGTCGGAGTTGACGGTGAACGAAGTTGCAGGTGTGCCACCGAAGTTCACCGCGGCGGCAGTGGACAGCGCGGTCCCGGTGAGGATGACCGTCGTCCCGCCGGCCGCTGGCCCTGAACTGGGAGTGACCGAGGTCAGGCTGGGGACCGCGGCATAGGTGTAGGCGAGGCCGTTGCTGGTTCCACCCGAGCCGGTGACGGTGACCTGCACGGTTCCGGTCCCAGGAGGGGCGATGGCAGTGATCTGCGTGGCGGAGATTATGGTGAAAATGGTCGCGGTCGTGCCGAACCGTACGGTCAGCGGGCCGGTGAACCCGGTGCCGGTTATCGTGACAGTGTTACCGCCCGAGGCGGGTCCCGCGGTCGGCGAGATGGAAGTGATAGTAGGTATCACGACATAGATAAACGGGACCGCACCACTGGTGCCACCGGGGCCGGTGACCGTGACCGGCACGATCCCATTCCCGGCCGGGGATACGGCCGTGATCTGCGTGTCGGAGTTGACGGTGAACGAAGTCGCCGGTGTGCCACCGAAATTGACCGCGGTGGCTCCAGTCAGGCCCGACCCGGTGAGCGTGACAGTAGTCCCGCCCAACGTGGACCCTTGGTTGGGGCTGAGGCTGTTCAACGCGGGAACCGCGACGTAGTTGAAGGGAACCCCGTTGCTGGTGCCACCATTCGACGTGGTAACGGTGACCAGCACCGTACCGACCAAATAGGCTGGGGCGATGGCCGTGATCTGCGTGGGCGAGTCCACCGTGAAGGATGTCGCCACATTGCCGAACTTCACGCTCGTGACAACAGGGTCGAACCCGGTGCCGGTTATCGTGACACTGGTATTGGCGGGCCCTGAGGTTGGGGAGAGGGAAGTGATGGTAGGCATGGTGCTGCCTCCTTGTTGCTGGGTGATGGTTCCTCTGCACCGGGGGGTGCCCGATTCGCTTAGTGGCCCGGCACTTTCCATTAACACCCCTAGACCGGCACCTGGGCAACGTGTCTTCCGATCCGTTTTGGTCCGTTTTCGGATTGTTGCCAGGCGTTGACGGCGCCGAGGGCGAGGGGTAGAAGGCCTTGTCGGGCGTTGCGGCAGCGTCGTTTTCGGCGACGCTGTGGTGCCGTTGGTGGCGCAGCGCCGAGACCGGTCGCCGATGGCTTCGCGACTGCGAGGGTGCGGCGCCGGTCGACGAGGACTCGCGGTGTACCGGAACGACAACAGCTGAAGGGACCGGCCCGTGAATCCGGGTCGGTCCCATTGGCGATCGCATTTGCCATAGCTCGGGCTGAGGCCCATGCGGGTGGTGCGGTCAGATGTAGGTGTAGGAAACGCCGAAACTCGTTCCGGCCGCAGTGGTGACCGTGACCGGCACCGTACCTGTCCCGGCAGGAGCCAACGTAATAATCAGCGTGTCCGACAACACGAAATAGAACGTCGCCGGCGTAGTACCGAAATGTACCGCGGAAGCACCCGTGAACCCGGTGCCGGTCAAAATCACCAAAGTTCCCCCGATCGCCGGCCCCGAATTCGGAGTGATCGAAGCCACGGTGGGAACCGTGGGAACCGACACGTAGGCGAACGGCAGCCCGTTACTCGAACCCGCCGCCGTGGTGACCGTCACCTGCACCGTACCGAGCCCCGCAGGAGCAACCGCCGTTATCTGCGTATCCGACACGACCGTGAAGGAAATCGCGGGCGTAGCACCAAAACTCACACCCGTGGCACCGGACAGACCCACACCGGTCAGCGTGACCATAGTCCCCCCGGCGGAAGGACCCGAATTCGGAATCAACGAAAGCAGGATCGGTGGCAGCACATAGGTGTAGGAAACAGCGTTACTCGTACCGCCCACAGTGCTGACCGTGACCGGCACCGTGCCGAGGCCCACTGGAGTGACGGCGGTGATCTGCGTATTCGAATTCACCGTGAACGAAGTCGCCGGAAGAAAGCCGAAGAACACCGCAGTAGCACTCGTGAACCCGGTGCCGGTCAAGACGACCGTAGTCCCGCCGGTCACCGGCCCCGAATTCGGACTGATCGAAGTCAGCGTAGGAACCGGAACATACGTGAACGGAACCCCGGCACTCGTACCAGCCGCAGTGGTGACCGTGACCAGCACCGTACCCGTCCCCGCAGGAGCCAACGCGACAATCAGGTTGTCCGACAACACGAAATAGGACGTCGCCGGAGTAGCGCCGAAACTCATCGCAGTAGCACCTGTGAACCCGGTGCCGGTCAAGGTGACCAAAGTCCCGCCGCTCACCGGCCCCGAACTCGGAGTGATCGAAGCCACCGTGGGAACGGCGGGAACCGATACGTAGGTGTACGAAACGCCGTTACTCGTACCGGCCGCAGTGGTGACTGTGACCTGCACCGTACCCGTCCCCGGCGGAGCGATCGCGGTGATCTGCGTACTGGAATCAATGGTGAAAGTGGTCGCGGTCGTACCGAACCGCACGGTCGTGGGACCGGTGAAGTCGGTGCCGGTGATGACCACACCGTTGAACCCCGAGGTGGGCCCCGATGTCGGCGAGAGCGAAGTGATAGTAGGCATGGCGCTGCCTCCTTGTCGATGTGCTGAAGAGGGTGACGCGGGGGTTAAGAGGGCTCCGTCTGCACCGGGTGCCGACTCCTGTTATGGCCGGGCTCTATCCAGTAACGCCCCAGCACCGCCACTCGGACAATGAGTCCTTGGATCCGTTTTCGAGTGAACCCGGATCCGGACCGATGTTCGCGCTGGTCGCCTCGTCACCGGTTAGGTGTTGCGTGTCCAGCGCCGGAGCCGACTGCGACTGCACCCTCGCCCGGTGCCGACCCGCGTCAACGACGTTGCCATCACGCCCTACCGGCGGGTCCGATCGACAGCGTGCGATCGGTCGTCTACTGCGTTATCCCGACCGGCTGACCGCTGCCATCGCACGGGACGGATGCGGCAACACCGCAGTCGACAACGCGGACCGAGAGCACGGGTACTCGGGCCGAGATCCCTGCTCGGTCACCACCATCGACGACGGATTCATCGGACTTGCCTGATCGGCCCGGCCGGACGAACTCCGCACGCGGCAACGCGCCGGGTCGAGCGCAGGCGGGGCGGCCGCCTTGTGTCCTCGTAGACGGCGATGGCGACGTTGGAGAGACCGGCCGGAAGTCGGGGTACGCAGCCGATCGGCGATATGCGACTCGATGAGGACGTCATCGGCAGGCCACGAGGGTGCGAGGCCGAGTAGCGGCACATCGCCCCGGCGGTAGTCGATGTCGGCGTTGCGGGTCGTTGCGTGTGGGGTCTTCCGCCCGGAGCTACCGCAACCACCGTGCGCATGTGCCACTGCGGCGACATCGTCAAGATCAAAAACTTGGCGGGCTGAGTCAGTTACCCGGATCCGGATAGATCGATCACTCGGACGGAAGGCAATCGTCCGGGAGGGATCGGATTCTGTGCCCGAGATGCTCTGCCACGTCCGCGCGTTGAGTCACGCCGAGCTTCTCCAGGATGTTGTGCACATGATTCTTGACCGTGCATACCTCGATTCCCAAGCATGCGGCGATCGCACGGTTACTCAGGCCGAGCGCGATGTGATCGGCGACCTCCGACTCGCGGGCGGTGAGCAGTGGGCGTGAGCGACGCAGGCTATTTTCATTGGCAAGCGTGGCGACTCGGCGCATCAGCCCGGCCGCGATCACCGGTGAGCACAGCATTTTCCCTTGTGCCGCATGCCGTATCGTCGCGATGAGATCGTCGATGGATCCTTCGCGCGGTACGTATCCGACCACCCCCGCTTCCGCGCAGGCGACGACACGCTGCTCGGTTTCCGGGAGCGCGAGAGCCACGATCTTGGTATTTGGGAATTCTCTGGCATACAGCCGTGCGCTCGCCGAACTGTTCACCGCGGACATGTCCAGCAGGAGGATGTGCGGGACGACTTGACGAGCGAGGTGGAGTCCGTCGACGGGATGCTCACACGTGGCGATCTCACCGATGTCGCGAAGCGCGGATAGTACCGATGCCAGCCCTTCGCGGTACAGCCGGATCGGCGAGACGATGACTATCCGCAACGCGGACTCTTCGCTTCGGCAAACTGCACGGGCCCCTTCGAGCATCCCCCTCAGCACCCCTTCGTGAAGCCCGCCATCAGCAGAGCGACAAGGGCCTTCGCGCTCCCTCCTGGCCGGTAGCCGAAAGGATTCAGCGACGCCATCATTCCTCCTTGACCGCGGCTAGGATTGCGTCCACCTACCTCGATCGCCCGCAGTGGCGCTGTCTCCTTGTCGCTGTTTCCTCTGCACCTGGGGTGCTCGGCTCTATTACTATTAAGTCCCCTGGACTGGTAGCCGGGCAATGCGTCTCACGATCCGTTTTCGTCCTTTTTCGGATTGCTGCCACGCATGAGCATGCCGGGCGTTCGGGTCGACTCGGCGTTGCGCGCTCGACCGGTCCGTATCGGACACGAGCATCCGCTCATTGCGCTCCGGCAGGTCGCGGAGGAGTACGCGCTTCTCGGTCGAGAGAGTTTCTCCCAAAACAACTTTCTGGTAGTCGCTGCCGAATGCCCTTGGCGAGGTTGTGTCGCGCGGATCTACTGGCGTGGCTTCGGCGGTCGTCGGCTCCAACCGTTCCACCCGCGTGACCGCGTCACCGAGTTGCGCACGTATGCCGTCAACTGCGTCGCCCGCCGATATCGCGGAGCGAAGTTGAGAAATGATTCGGGGTGTCAGTCCGCGATTCGTGTTCCGTTGGCGGGATGGAACAGGTGAACCGAGGCGGGATCTTTGACCTGCAGCGTGAGTGATTCCGAGATCTTGGCCGGGGCACGGGTCGCCGAGCGGGCGACGAAGGTGAACGACTCGCCGGCGAGGCCGGTGATCGGCGCATCCGGAATGCGCGCGTAGATGTATGACTCGTTGCCGAGTTCCTCGACGAGTTCGACGGTGACCGCGAAACCTGTGCCGTCGCGGCGGAGTTCGAGCTGTTCGGGCCGGATACCGATGGTCACCGTGTCCAATCCCGCCTCGCCGAGGCGGGTCATCTTCTCGCGCGGTAGTTTCATCGTGGTGTTGGCGATGTCTACGCCGCCGGAGCTGATGGGCACCCGGAACAGGTTCATGGACGGTGATCCGATGAATCCGGCGACGAACGCATTCGTAGGCCGATCGTAGAGTTCGGCGGGGGTGCTGAACTGCTGCAGCCGGCCGTTGCGCAGCACCGCCACCCGATCGCCCATGGTCATGGCTTCCACTTGGTCGTGGGTGACGTAGACGGTGGTGGTGCCGAGCCGCCGTTGTAGCGCGGCGATCTGGGTGCGGGTCTGCACGCGCAGTTTGGCGTCGAGGTTGCTCAGCGGCTCGTCCATACAGAACACCCGCGGCTCGCGCACGATGGCGCGGCCCATCGCCACCCGCTGCCGTTGTCCGCCTGACAGTTTCGCTGGTTTGCGGTCCAGATAGGGGGTGAGGCCGAGCAGTTCGGCCGCCTCGGCGACGCGGCGCTTGCGTTCGGCCAGCGGCACTTTCATCATCTTCAGCGCGAAACCCATATTCTCGCCGACGGTTTTGTTGGGGTACAGCGCGTAGTTCTGGAACACCATGGCGATGTCGCGGTCCTTGGACGCCACGCCGACCATGTCCTGGTCGTCGATGCGGATGGAGCCGGCGTCGATTTCCTCCAGACCGGCGAGCATGCGCAGCGCGGTGGACTTGCCGGAGCCTGATGGCCCGACCAGGACGATGAACTCGCCGTCGGCGATATCGAGGTCGAGCGAGTCGACCGCGAGCGTGTCCGCGCCAGGGTAGACGCAGGACGCGGAGTCGTAATGGATTGTGGCCATTGGCTTTCCTTATTTGATGGCGCCGAAGGACAGGCCGCGCACGAGCTTGTTCTGCGCGAGCCAGCCGGCGAGGACGACGGGCAGGGCGGCGAGCACGGCGGCCGCGGACAGCCGGGCCCAGTACAGGCCCTCGCCGGTGATGAAGCCGACCAGGAACACCGGAATCGTCTGTGCCTGTACGGCGGTCAGGTTCACCGCGAAGAAGAATTCGTTCCAGGAGAAGATGAGGCAGATCAGCGCGGTGGCGGCGATGCCGGGGGAGACCAGCGGCAGGATCACCTCGCGCACCGCGGTCCACAGGCTCGCGCCGTCCATGCTCGCGGCCTCGAGTAGCTCGCCCGGTACTTCCAGGAAGAACGATCGCATCATCCACACCGCGATCGGCAGATTCATGGCGGAATAGAGAATGACCAGCGCCCAGATGTTGTCGAGCAGCCCGATGTCGCCGACGATCACGTACAGCGGCACGATCGCGGCCACGATCGGCAGCATCTTGGTGCCGATGAAGAACATCAGCGCATCGCGGGTGTTGTGTACCGGGCGCAACGACAGCGCGAACGCAGCCGGAATACCCAGGGCGAGAACGAGAACAGTCGACATCACGGTGGCGAACGTGGAGTTCAGCAGAGTGGTGCCGATGCCGCTGTGCAGCACCTCCGAGAACTGGTGCAGAGTCGGGGTGAAGACGATCTTCGGCGGATCGGTGTAGGCGTCGCCCTCCTGTTTGAAGGCCGTCAGCACCATCCACAGCACCGGGAAGAACATTCCGATGCCGACCACCCAGGCAAGCGCACCCCACAGCATCTCGACCCGACCGCGTCGGCGCCGGATCGGAACATGCTGTACCGCAGTGGGGTTGTCGATGGGAGCGGTTGGGGTGGTCATCATGCCGCCGCCTCCTTGCCGGTGAATGATGTGAACAGCAGTCGCAGCGCGAGCGTCGCGACGATGGTGGTCGCGATCACGGTGACGACACCCATCGCCGCGGCCTGGCCGATGTCGAAACCGAGGAAGGCGCGCTGATAGATATAGAAGGGCAGATTGGAGCTGGCGATGCCAGGCCCGCCCGAGGTCATCATGTACACCGCGTCGAAGGTGTTGACCAGATAGATCGCCCCCAGCACGGCTCCCAGTTCGATGAACCGGCGCAGATGCGGCAAGGTGAGTTCGCGGAAGACCTGCAGGGAGTTCGCGCCGTCGACGCGGGCCGCCTCGACGATGTCGCGCGGCATCGACTGCAGCCCGGCCAGGATCAGCAGCATCATGAAGGGTGTCCACTGCCACACCAGATCCGCCATCACCGCGGGCAGCGGATACCTGCTCACCCAGTCGATCTGGCCGGCCCCGAACGGTTTCAGCACGAAATTGACCAGTCCGAACACCGGATCCAGCATGGTGGTTTTCCAGATCAGCGCCGCCGCGACGGGAGTCACCAGAAATGGCGTGATCAGCAAGGTGCGCACGATGCCACGGCCGAGGAACGTGCGATCGAGCAGCAGTGCCAGCAGCAGCCCGAGGATCACCGCGATGATGACAGTTCCGACGATCATGATGACTGTGTTGAACGTGACCTGCCGGAACTGGCTGTCGCGGAACACATCCACGTAATTCTGTATCCCGGTGAAATGCTGCGAGCCCGGCCGGATCAGGTTCCACGACTGTGTCGAGTAGTATAGCGTGAACACGAACGGCACCTGGGTGACCACAACCATGAAGATCAGTGCCGGCAGCAGCGGACCGCGCCGGCGCCAGGCCTCGCCGCGCGTGAGCTGGTCTCGCCGCGCGACGATCGTCGGGGGTGTCTCAGCGGTCGGATGCTCGGAAGCAGCGGGAGCTGTGGTGGTTTCAGACATGACTACTGGTTCCCTCGATATGACCTGCCGACCGCGTCGGCGTATTGCTGGGCTTGGTCGAGTGCGTCACGGACGCTGATCCGACCGGCGATGGCGGCGCTGATCTGCTGGCTCACTCTGGTTCCGAGATCCTGGAACTCCGGTATGGCGAGGAATTGGATTCCGGTGTAGGGAACCGGCTGCACGGTGGGATGTTCCGGATCGGCCCCTTGCATCGACGACAGCGTCAACGGACCGTATGCCTCCGATGCCTCCGCGTATTCGGGAATCCGATAGGTCGACATTCTGCTGCCTGGTGGAACATGTGACCAGCCGAGCTTCTCGCCGACCGTCCTGATGTAAGGCTTGCCGGTCATCCAGGAGATGAATTTCCACGCCGCATCGGGTTTATCGCTGGATGTGGGAATCCCCAGCGACCAGGTGTACAGCCAGCCGGAATTCGGCTTCTGCGCGACCGGCGCCGGTGCGTACCCGATCTTGCCGACCACCTTGCTGGATGCGGGATCTTCCAGCACCGAGACTGCCGACGTCGCGTCGTACCACATGGCGGTGTTGCCCTGGGAGAGTTGCGTCGCGCACTCGCTGAATCCGCTGGTGGCTGACCCGGGTTCGCCGTGGGCGCGCACCAGGCCGATGTAGAAATCGACGGCACGAACCACTTCTGGACTTGTGAGCTGGGCGTGCCAGTTCTCGTCGAACCAGCGTCCACCGAAGGTGTTGATGACAGTGTTGAGGGGGGCCAGCGATTCGCCCCAGCCTGGCTTGCCGCGCAGGCAGATTCCGGACCGGCCGTGCGTGGGATCATCGAGCTGGGCAGCGTATTTCCCGACCTGATCCCAGGTCGGGTTGTCCGGCATGGTGATTCCGGCCTGTTCGAACAGGTCCTTGCGGTACATCAGGAACGAGGATTCGCCGTAGAACGGCACAGAATACATGTCGCCATGGTGGGATAAGGACTTCTGCAGTGACGGGATGAAATCCTCTTCGTCGTAGTCGGGCGACTCGCGCTGGTAGTTCGACAGGTCGACGAGCCAGCCGTTCTTCGCCCACTGTGGAGTTTCATAGTTGCTGATCATCACCACATCGAATTCGCCACCGTGGGTAGCTACCGAGGCGGTGATCTTGGCGCGCGCCTCGTTCTCCGACAACGACACGAATCTGAGTTTCGTGCCGGGGTTTTCGCGTTCGAACTCGCCGGACAGCGCGATGGCGTCCTGCATCTGCGAGTTCGAGACCATCGCGATGGTGACGGTGTCGCTGCCGGAGGTGAACGATCCGGCGCCGGCACAGCCGCCCACCCCCATCACGGCCGCAACAGCCAGCGTCGCCACGGCTTTCGCACGCTTTCTCATCGGGCGGTGTTTGTTCATCGAGCAGGGCTCTCCTTCTGTTCCAGCAGCCACCGCGCGCACTCGATATCGGTGACGAGGATGGTGGCCAGTCCGCCCCGCAGTGCGCCGAGGACCGCTTCGTGCTTGGTCTCTCCGCCGGAAATCAGCAGCGCGGTTCGGCAGGCCCGGATGGCATCGAGTCCGACCGAGACTGTGCGTGCGGCAAGGGATCCTGCGACGTCGCGGCCGTCGGCGTGGAAGAATCGACCGCCGATCTCACCGACCGCCCCCAGTCCGCGCAGTTCGTCGAGGATCGCGGTGTCGAGGTAGCTGCCTTCGAACAGGGTGGTGGCGGTGGAGACCGGTCCGACGCCGAACATCATGATGTCGGCGCCGCGGCCCAGTGCGATGGCGCGGCCGAGCATCGAGTCGTGTTCCAAGGCGGTCACGGTCGCCGGATCCGCGTAGAGCGGGGCGTGCAACCGAACAGGGGTGGCCTGCAGCTGGGTAGCGCAGCGGCCGAGCGTGTAGTCCACACCGGTCTGGTAGTCGCCTGAAGTCATCGATCCGTCGAGCTGGACAACGGTCGCGCAGCGGGCCGACTTCGTCCACAGTTCACGCGCGACCGCGATTGTATCCGGGCCCCAGGTGAATCCGAGGGTGTCGTCCGGCTGCAGTCGGCGATTCAGGACGCCGACCGCCGCGCGCCCCAACGGCAACAGGCTCGCCGCGGACCGGTCGGGTACCTCGCCGAGTACGACGGCCTCGGTGAGCCCGAACATCGCCTCGAGTTCGGTCTCGATATCCGCGTGCACAGCCGAGCGCAGATCGTCCGGGACATTGATCTCGATGCGCACCAGCCCCTGCGCCCGGGCGCGGGCGATGAGCCGGCCGGCGGTCGGGCGGGAAACACCCAATTTAGCTGCGATATCCGCCTGGGTGGCGCCCTCGAGGTGGTAGAGCTGCGCGGCTCGCAAGGCGAGCCGGACCTCATCCGGTGTTCCTGGCCGGGACGGTTCGGTGGCCACACGAGCTCCTCATCGACTATGACCTTTTGCTCAGCTCGTGAACAATTGCTCAACACGCTAGCATTGAGATGTGATGAACACAACAGTCGAGGGGTGGTTATGACTCGGACCACGAATACTGCGCTGAGTGCCGCGACGATCGGTGGCCTCATCTCGGAGGTTTCCGTACCGACCTACGATCGGTCCCGGATCTCGACCGGCATCGTCCATTTCGGAGTAGGCGGATTCCATCGCGCACATCAGGCGATGTACATCGACCAGCTGCTGGAACGCGGCGGCGCCCGTGAGTGGGGGATCTGTGGCGTGGGTGTGCTGCCAGCCGACCGGCGGATGCGTGATGCGCTGGCGGAGCAGGACGGTCTGTACACGCTGGCGGTGATCGAACCCGACGGCACGTGGTCCACTCGCGTGATCGGCTCGATCGTCGAATACCTTTATGCGCCAGAAGATCCCGAGGCCGTACTCGAGAAGCTCGCCGATCCGGCAACCCGGATCGTCTCACTCACCATCACCGAAGGTGGCTACAACTCCTCCGCGGCGACCGGTGAATTCGACGCCGAAGATCCGGTGATCCGCGCCGACCTCGAGCCGGATGCCGCACCCGCCACCGTGTTCGGGCTCGTCACCGAGGCACTGGCGCGGCGCCGGGTGCGGGGGATCGCACCGTTCACCGTCATGTCGTGCGACAACATCGAGGGCAACGGGCAGGTCGCGCGCGCCGCTTTCGGAGCCTTCGCGCGGATGCGCGACCTCGAACTCGGCGACTGGGTCGAGCGCGAGGTGCGCTTCCCGAACTCCATGGTCGACCGCATCACGCCGGTGACACCGCCCGACACGACGGGCGAGATCTCGCGACGCTACGGTATGGAAGATCGGTGGCCGGTGGTGACCGAGCCGTTCACCCAATGGGTGCTGGAGGATTCGTTCTCCCTCGGGCGGCCGGACCTCGACGACGCCGGCGTGCAACTCGTCGCGGACGTCGCGCCGTACGAGCTGATGAAGCTGCGGTTGCTGAACGCAAGCCACCAGGCACTCGCCTATCTGGGATACCTGAGCGGTTACCGACTGGTGCATGAGGCGGCGCAGGACCCGGTCTTCCGACGATTCCTTTCGCGGTACATGGACGACGAGGCGACACCCACCCTTTCTCCCGTCCCCGGCATCGACCTGGGCTGGTACAAGCGCACCCTCATCGAGCGGTTCTCCAACGCCGCGATCGGCGACACCATCGCCAGACTGTGCGCCGAATCCTCCGACCGCATCCCGAAGTGGCTGTTACCGGTCATCCGTCAGCAGCTCGCCGCAGGCGGTGAGATCGACTGCGCGGCAGCGGTTGTCGCCGGTTGGGCGCGCTATGTCGAAGGCATCGACGAGCAGGGCGAGCCGATCGAGGTCGTCGACCGGCTCCGCGACCGGTTGGTGCCACTCGCCCGCCGCCAGCGCGATGACCCCACCGCATTCCTGAGCGACCGGGCGGTATTCGGCGACCTGATCGACGAGCCCCGGTTCGTCCGCGCCTATGTCGCGGCGCTGCATTCACTGCACGCTCATGGCGTCCGGGCGACGGTGGCCGATTTCGCCCGCGCCGAAAGGCAGTGACGATGATGCGCGCGGCGGTCTTGGAAACGGTCGGGAAGATCGCGATCGTGGAACGTGCCGTGCCCGCTCCGGGGCCGGTCGAGGTACTCATCGAGGTCAGCGCGGTCGGTGTGTGCGGCTCCGACGTGCACTACTTCGAGCACGGGCGGATCGGCGACTATGTGGTCGACCAACCGTTGGTGCTCGGCCACGAAGCCTCCGGTGTGGTGGTGGGACTCGGCAGCGGCGCGCGACGCCATCACGTCGGGCAACGAGTCTCGCTCGAGCCGGGGGTGCCGGACTTCACTTGCGTCCAGTGCCGGGCCGGCCGGTACAACCTGTGCCCGGACATGCGGTTCTTCGCCACGCCCCCGATCGACGGAGCGTTCTGCGAATACGTAGTGCTGCACGAGGAATTCGCGCATCCGGTGCCGGATTCATTGACCGACGAGGCGGCTGCCCTGCTCGAGCCGCTGTCGGTCGGAGTGTGGGCATGCCGGAAGGGCCGGGTCGATGCGGGCGATCGGGTGCTGGTGAACGGCGCGGGGCCGATCGGGCTTGTGGCCGCACAGACGGCGCTGGCTTTCGGCGCGTCCGAAGTTCTGATCACCGATGTGAACCAGGAGCGGCTGGCGTTGGCCTCCGAACTGGGCTGCACGCACGCGGTGGACGTGGGCGCTATTCCGCTCGGCGACATCGGATTCGAGCCGAATGTCCTGCTGGAGTGCTCCGGGCATCCGGCGGCGATCGGCGCGGCGGTGCGCACCGTGGCCAGGGCCGGGCGTGTAGTGCTCGTCGGCATGGGCGGCGACGACGTTCCCCTCCCACTTCCCTACCTGCAGGAACGCGAGCTGGAGCTGACCGGAACGTTCCGCTACGCGAACACGTGGCCGACCGCGATCGAACTCGCCGCGGCCGGGCGGGTAGATCTCGACCGCTTGGTTACCGGCCGGTACGGTCTCGATCAGGTGGCGGCGGCACTGACCAGCGGTCGCCGTGACCGCAGCTCGATCAAGCCGATCGTGCTGCCCGGCAGTTGACCTGCCTGGTTCCTTCCGGCGGGCAGTCGTCACGGTAATATCAGGCCAGATGGCTTGCGTCGGCCGTACACCATTCGGTCTGACGCGGCTCTGGGAGTGGGAGATGAGCGCACGCGACGGTCCCGGCCTGCGGCGGTTGCATCGCAGCACTCGGGTGCTGTTGATCGCCGTCACGGTGTTCGTTGTGTCGTTGCTGATCGCTCCCCGCCTGATCGGTGTTTATGTCAGCTGGCTGTGGTTCGGTGAAGTCGGATTCGGCGGTGTCTGGCGCACCGTGCTCGTCACCCGTCTGTGGTTGTTCGTCGCGGTTGCGCTGTTCATCGGTGGCGCCCTCTTCGCGGCAATGTGGCTCGCGTTCCGGTTCCGCCCCCTCTTCTTTCCCGGCGCGGGGAAAGAAGACAGTCTCCGGCCGTATCGCGAGCTGGTGATACGGCGGCCGCTCCGTTTCGGAGTGGGCATCGCCGCCGCACTGGGCGTCATCTGCGGCCTCGTCGGGCAGTCGAGTTGGATGACAGTCCAACTATTCATCCACGGCGGGTCATTCGGTGTGTCGGATCCCGAGTTCGGACACGATGTCGGGTTCTTCGTCTTCGATCTGCCGTTCTATCGACTCGTCGTGAACTGGCTGTTCGTCGCCATCGTCCTCGCGTTCCTGGCCAACGTCTCGACGCACTACCTGCTCGGGGGAGTGCGGCTGTCCGGAAACGGGGCCGGACCAACCCACGCGGCCCGAGTCCAGCTCGCGGTGCTGGCCGGCGTATTCATCGCCTTGAAGGCAGCCGCCTACTGGCTCGACCGATATTCACTGCTCTCGAGCCACAGCAAAGAGCCCACCTTCGCCGGCGCCGGCTACACCGACATCAACGCGGTGCTTCCTGCCCGCCTCATTCTCTTCGCGATCGCCGTCATCTGCGCTGTGGCGGTCTTCGCCGCTGTAGTCGTTCGGGACCTGCGCATCCCGGCGATGGCCGCCGCGCTCCTACTGTTGTCGTCGATCCTGGTAGGCGCCGTATGGCCGCTGGCCGTCGAGCAGTTCTCGGTCCGCCCGAACGCCGCGGACATGGAACGTGCCTACATCGAACGCAATATCAGAGCTACCCGGCAGGCGTACGGGATCGGCAGCGATCGGGTCGAGTACCAGGCATACTCCGGGGTCGGCACCAAGCCGCCGTCCAATGTTCCGGCGGACGTGACCACGATCGCCGACGCCCGCCTGCTCGACCCGAACGTGCTCTCGCGAACGTTCACCCAGCAGCAACAGCTGAAGAACTTCTACAGCTTCCCAGCACATCTGGACCTGGATCGTTACCGCGTCGGCGGGGAACTGCGCGACTACGTGGTCGCAGCCCGCGAGCTGACCCCGAGCGCACTGAGCGGCAACCAGCGGCACTGGGTCAACC
Source organism: Nocardia sp. NBC_01730 (assembly GCF_035920445.1). NCBI lineage: Bacteria > Bacillati > Actinomycetota > Actinomycetes > Mycobacteriales > Nocardiaceae > Nocardia > Nocardia sp. NBC_01730. The sequence goes on from NZ_CP109162.1 coordinate 812,657, forward strand.
GGCACACCGTCTACACCCACGGAAACGGGTTCGTCGCCGCACCGGCCAACCGTGTCAACGCTGCGGTCCGCGAGGCCGCAGGGGATGCTGCCAGTAGCAACAGCGGATACCCCATCTACGCGGTGAGCGACATCGCCTCCCAAGCCTCCGGGCACCAAGTGATCCCGGTGGATCAGCCCCGCGTCTACTACGGCGAAGTCATCGCCCACGCCAGCCCGGACTATGCCATCGTCGGCGGCGGCAGCGAACCCCGCGAATACGACACAGACACCACTAAATACACCTACACCGGCGCCGGCGGCGTTCCGATCGGGAGCTGGTTCCACCGCCTGGCCTTCGCCGCGACTTACACCGAACGCAATATCATCTTCTCCAAGGCGATCGGTCCCGAATCGAAGATCATTTTCAATCGGGATCCGCGCCATCGCGTCGAGCTCGTCGCGCCGTGGTTGACGACCGACAACAACCCCTATCCGGCGGTCGTGGACGGACGGGTCGTTTGGATCGTCGACGCGTACACCACAATCGATGGCTACCCTTATGCCAAACGCAGTTCGCTCGAAGCCCCCGAACCGGGCAGCGACAGCCGCACGCGGTCTCCCCGGCAGGTCTCCTACGTGCGGAACTCGGTCAAGGCCACGGTCGACGCGTACGACGGCACAGTCACCCTCTATCAAGTCGACCGGCAGGACCCGGTCCTGGCGGCGTGGATGAACGTCTTCCCCGGCACGGTCGAACCCGAGGAGTCGATCACCGAAGAGCTGCGAGCCCACTTCCGGTACCCGGAGGACCTGTTCGCGGTCCAACGCGAGATGCTCGCCAAATACCATGTGGATGAACCGCGCGAATTCTTCACCACCAATGCTTTCTGGTCGGTGCCGAGCGACCCGACCGTCGACGCCAACCCGCACCAGCCCCCGTTCTACGTCCTGCTCGGTGACCATGACAACGCCAAGCCGTCGTTCCGGCTGGCCAGCGCGATGGTCGGATTCAACAGGGAATTCCTCTCCGCCTACGTCTCTGCCCACTCCGATCCCGAGAACTACGGCAAGATCAGCATCTTGCAGCTGCCCACCGACACCCTCACCCAAGGTCCGCAGCAGATCCAGAACTCGATGATCTCCGACACCAGAGTGGCGTCCGAGCGAACTCTGCTCGAGCGTTCGAATCGGATCCAGTACGGCAACCTGCTCACCCTGCCGATCGCCGACGGCGGTGTCCTCTATGTCGAACCGCTCTTCACCGAGCGGATCTCGACAACACCCAACGGATCGACTTTCCCGCAGCTGGCGCGAGTGCTGGTCAGCTACCGCGAACCTGGCACCGGCGGCGTCCGCGTGGGCTACGCCCCGACCCTCGCAGAGGCGCTCGACCAAGTGTTCGGGGTCGGTACCGGCCGGCTCGCCACCGCACCCGGCGGTGGCCCCGCGGCACCGCCGCCACCCGGGCCGCAGTCGGTATCACCAGCGGCACCTCCACCAGCGGAATCCCTGCCGACCGTGGATCAGGCGAAGATCGCCGAACTCAACGCGCAAGTCGATGCTATCCGTGCGGCCCTCGATCGTCTCCAACAGCAGTTGAACGACCTCAACCGTCCCGGTCGATGACGCGTCCGTCAGCTGGCGTGGGCGTTCGACCCGCCCTTCGCGCACGTGATCGGCTGGCCGAGATCGCCGCGAATCCCCGCGAGCGCATCGAAGTCGGCTCAGACGTCGACGGGTGCGAGGACGATATCGAAACGGGCCGACGCCCAGGAACTGCCGCCGAGGTCGCGGCCATCGGGCGTGGGGGTACCGGAGGATTGCTGCACGAACGGGGTGATCAGCGAGTCTTTGACTCCGAAGACGCTGTCACCGATCGCGAGTTGCGGGTCATCGTCGACGAAGATGTGGGTGACCAGGGTGCGCAGTCCTTCGGCGGTGACCATGAAGTGCAGGTGCGCGGCACGCAGGGGTGAGCGGCCCACCGCATTGAGCATCATGCCGACCGGACCATCATCGGGAATCGGATAGGGGACCGGTGTCAGGCCCCAGAATCGATACCGGCCATCGGCATCGGTGTGGAGGTGCGCGCGCCCGGCCATCCGTTCGTCGGGGTATTGGACGTCATAGAACCCGTCTTCGTCGCACTCCCACACCTCGATGCGGGCGCGGGGGACGGGGTTGCCGTCGGTGTCGGTGACAGTGCCTTCGACCCAGCAGGGCTGTCCGGCGGCCCCGCCGCTGATGTCACCGCCGAGCGGGATCTCGGGGGCGTCGGCGACGAAGAACGGCCCGAAGACCGTGGCCTCGGTGGCGCCCTGATATGCCTGGTTGTTCACCGCGATGGTCTGCATGGACGCGCCGAGCACATCGGACAACAGCACGAACTCCTGCCGTTTGTCGTCGGTGATGTGACCGGCTGTCGTGAGGAATTCGATCGCGGTGTTCCACTCGGCCTCGGTCAGTCGCACGTCACGGATGAACGCGTGCAGATGGCGGACCAGTGACTGCATGACCTGCTTGAGCCGCGGGTCGGGCGCGCCGTCGAACGACGCGACGACTGCGTCCACGAGCTGGTCTTCGACGGTTGCTTGTTCCGGGGAGGTACGGGTACCAGCGGTGGTCATGGTGGTGTTCCCTCTCACCAGGCGGATGTGTCGCCGGTGTAGGCGGCGCGTAGAAGTTCTTCGAGGTCGGCGGCGTTGACGGGTCGCGGATTGGAGTCTGGAACGACGGGCAGGATCAACGCCACCGCCTCGGGAATGCTGTCCTCGTGCAGGTCGTAGTCCTTCAGGGCGCGGGGGGCGTTCAGCGTGTCGCGGAGGGTGTTCAGACCAGAGATGGCCGTTGTGCTCCCGAAGGCGACGGCGATGCGGGACTCGGCCTCCGGTGCGGCGGGGGCATTGAAAGCGAGTACGTACGGTAGGACGGTGGCGTGGGTTTCGGCGTGTGGGAGGTTGTACGCCCCGCCGAGGACGTGGCAGACCTTGTGGTGGAGGCCGGATCCGGCGGACGCGAATGCCACGGCCGACAGGTACGCCCCATAAAGTGCCTGTTCCCGCCCTGCCAGGTCGTTCGGATCGTTCTTCACCACCGGCAGCCCCGCGGCGAGCGAGCGAATGCCCTCGCCGGCGAGTGCGCGGTTGATCGGGTCCGCGCGCGGCGCCCACATCGAGTCGATGCAGTGCGCCACGGCGTTGAGCCCGGAGGCGGCCGACAAGTTCACCGGCAGCGACAGGGTCAGTGTCGCGTCGTAGATGACTGTCTCCGGTAACACCGAGTTGTCCACGCCGGTGGTTTTGCGGGCCGACTCGGTGATGCCCCACACATTGGTGGCCTCCGACCCGGCGTAGGTGGTGGGGATTGCGACGATCGGCAGCCCGGTGGTCAGCGCGACCGCTTTGGCCAGACCCGTCGTCGACCCCCCGCCGATGCACACCAGCAGATCTATCCGGTGTTCGGTGGTGACCGCGCGGGCTCTGTCGGCGTTGGCGATCGGAACGTGGGGCGCCACATCGTCGTGATAGATGGCGACGTCGATCTTCCGCGTAATTTTCTGTGCCACAGTGAGTTCGGAGCGTCCCGCTATCACCATGACCCGCTCGGCGCCGAGCCGATCCACCTCCGCCGCCAGATTGTCCGCAGCTCGCCCCGACCCGAACAGCACCCGCTGACCCAATGTGACGTGATCGAAAACCATGCTCACCTCAGTAGTCGCCTTTCAGTTGATCGCGGGTCGACTGGAGGCGGCGTCGAGAACCGCGCTCTGACCGGTTGCCGCGGCCCGATGCCCGACGATGCGCGGGACCGAGGCCGCCGCGGTGGCGCCGATCAGGCCGACAACAGCGAAAGTGTAGAAATTCCACTCCACCACGGTGGCATGCGCCAAGACGAAGGCGCCGAGCGTCGGGCCTACGATCGCCCCGAGCCGTCCTACCGACAACGCCCAGGCCAGCCCGCTACTACGCAAGTCGTCGGGATACGTCGTGAGGATGAAGGCGTTACCGAGGATCTGAGAGCCGATGAAGCCGAACCCACTGATGAACATCAGCGCGAACAGCAGCGGAGTCGCTGGTCCCAGGCTCATCAAGACCAAGCTGACCGTGCCGACGAGGAAGGCCGACACCACAACCCGTTTCGGGCCGAGGGCGTCTGCGACCCGTCCCCCGACGATCACGCCGACGAAGACACCGGACCACATCGCCGCAGTTTGCAGCAACGCCGAGCCGAGGGAGTAACCGGCGGCCCGCATGATCGACGGCAGCCAGGCGCTGATCCCGAACACCAGCAGCAGGCCACAGAACGACATCGCCCAGAACAGCGCGGTCGATATTGCCCGCCCGCCGACGAGTAGTTCGCGCACTCCGAACCAGCGGCTCGGGTCCGCGACCGAGCTGCCAGCCGCCGTGCCGACGACGGCCACCGATGCGCTAAGCCCGAATCGCTGTTCGATCATCGCGGCAACCCCGAACTGGCCGCTCCTGCGCAGATGGAATGGGCTTTCGGGCAGCCGAACCAGCAGCGGAACCGCGATCAGCGCGGGCACTACCCCGATGACGTACAACAAACGGAAGGACGATTCAGGCAAAAGCATTGCGCCCAAAAGCGGAGCGAGCATCGCGCCGGCGGCATATCCACTCATCATCAACGCGATGTGTCTGCTTCGTCGCCCTGGCACGCTGAGATCGGCGACGTAGGCGTTGAGGGTCGGCATAACTACACCCAGGCCGAGGCCGACGATGAGCCGACCAGCACTGAACCAGGTGGCGTCGACGGCGACCGTGGATACGAGCATGCCTGCCGAGAACAGGGCAGTACTGAAGATCAGTAGTCTACGGGGGCCGACACGGTGCACGATCGCCCCGGCAACACCGGCTCCGACCAGCATGCCGAGTCCGACCAGCGATCCGATATGACCTGCCTCGGACGGTCCGATGCCCAGCGAGGCGGTACCGATCAAAGACGGGACGGTGACGCCGTACACCGATAGGTCGAATCCTTCGAGCATCGCCACGATCCAAGCGACAATCAGCATGCCGCCGGTCGAAGAGGGCTGTCGTTTCATGGTTATTTCCTCACATTCCGCCGGTCGGTACCAGCGATTCGGCCGGGCTCAGCGCTGACTCCAGCGTCTGCACCAGCGGCGAGATATCCGCGGCCGTCGGTGCCGTGCCGTAGATGTAGAAGTCCGGGCGCCAGAGCACCGCGGTGCAATCGTGCTCGTCGAACCAGGCGCCGTACCTGCCGTCGGTGTCGTGGATGTCGAAGCCGAGTGTGACGACCCGCAATCCGGTTTGTTCGGCTGGCTTCAGCGAACTCGGGTCGCCGCGTCGCCCGTCGACGAGTAGGACAAAGCCGGTTCCGACGATCTCGTCGAATCGGCCGGTCCGTTCCCCGGCGGTGACTGTCGCTTGCGGCATCAAATAGCCGGCCTGAGGGGTGCCGGTACGGAGGCCGGGACCGAGCCCGGGGAACCGGATCTTTTCCGGATCCTGCTTCGCGGCGCGCTGAGCGAGCAACCTGGCGTCGCGTTCGGCGGCGAGCCGCGGATCACGAACTGTCTGGATTCGTCCGAGTTCGATACCCTTCTCGATCACCGCGCGCACGTGCGGCTCGCGTTCACTCTGGTAGGAGTCCAGCAGCGCAGTGTCCGCACCGGAGAGGATCGCGTCCAGCTTGAACGCGATGTTCTGGGCGTCACGGATTCCGGAGCACATGCCCTGGCCGAGGAATGGAGGCATCTGGTGGGCCGCGTCGCCGGCAAGCAGTACCCGGTCGACACGCCAACGCCCGGTCACCAGCGACCGAAAGGTGTATGTGGCGGCGCGGATCAGTTCAGCCTGATCGGGTGCGAGGTAGGCAGCGACTCGCTGCCACACGGATGTCGGGTCCGTCTCGGTCGCGAAGGATTCCTCCGAGTCGAGCATGAAGCTGAAGCGGTGATGCTCGTGTCCGAGGGCGATCACCGAGATCGGCTGGACCGGGTCGCACACCTGACGTGCCTTCGGTAGGGCGACGTCACTGGTCAGACGGAAGTCGCAGACCATCCAGGGTTCGGAGAAGCCGTAGTCCTCCTGCCCGATGCCGAGGAACTCGCGGGTGAAGCTGTTGCCTCCGTCGCAGGCGACGACGTAGCTCGCAGTGACCGGCGTGGCACCGTCCAGCGACAGCAGCACCTGGTCCGAAGACTGATCGATACCAGTGACCTGGGCGTTCATCTGAACGGTAACGTTGGGCATCGACCGGACGCACGCGTCGAGGGCGTCCTCGAGGTCGGGTTGGTACATCATGTACCACTCGGCCCACCCCTGTCGGCCGATCGCGGCGAAGGAGTGCTCGATCAGCAGTTCACCGGAGCCACTGCGCCATTCGTATCTGCTCTGCCGATGCATCTTCGGCTCGAGGGTGTGGGCGATCCCGAGGCGATCGAACGTGCGCATCGTCTCATCGTCGAAGATCGCGGCCCGCGGACGGTTGTAGAGGGTCGCGTAGCGCTCGAGCACCACCACCCGGCGCCCGGACCGTCCGAGTAGCGCGGCGGTGACCATACCCACCGGCCCGTAACCGATCACGGCGACGTCGTAGTCGGCCTTGGTCGTCATCGCTGATACCTTTCATGCCTTCAGACGAGGGCCGGCGCAAGCGCGGCAGTATCGAAGTGCAACAGTCGTTCGGCGTTGAGATGGCCGATCTTTGCGCGGTCCGCGTCGCTGATCGGGGCGTCGCGGAGGAAGTCGGTCGCGGTCTTCATGGACTCGAACGGGTAGTCCGTGCCGAAAAGGATGTGATCGGGTCCGAGCGAGAGCAGAGCGGCCAACAGGGGCGGTGCCGAGCACACCCCACTTGTGGTGATGTAGAGGTTTTCCTTCAGATAGGCCGACGGCACGCCCTTGGCCAGTTCGATGCCGTGGTGAGCGTGGAAGCCCCAACGAGAATCCATCCGCCACAGGACGAACGGCAGCCCCTCACCCATGTGACCGAGCAGCAACTTCGCCTTCGGAAAGTCGTCGAAGACCCCGCCGAAGATCAACCGCAGGACGTGTGTGGCGGTGTCGATGCCCCAGCTCCACATCGGCCCGACAAGTGCGGGATGCCCGGTGAAGACGTGTGCGGTGTCGACGCCGTTGGCCGGGTGCAGGTAGAGCGGAACATCAAGGGCCTCTGCGCGTTCCCACACCACGCGCATCGTGGGGTCGTCGAGGTAGCGGCCCTGAGTATGTGCGTTGACCAGTGCTCCTTTGAGGCCGAGTTGGGTGACGGCCCGTTCGAGCTCCGCTGCCGCGGCCACCGGATCCAGTAGCGGCAGGGCGGCGAAACCCGCGAACCGGTCCGGGTGCTCGGCGATGACGCCGGCCAGGAAGTCGTTGACGATGATGGACTGGCGGACGGCGTTCGCCGTCTCGGCTTCGGCTTGGATGCCGGGGGAGTTGAGGGACAGCACCTGCATGTCGAGCCCGGCGGCGTCCATCTCCACGATCCGCTGCTCGGTGAGGTCGAGCAGCCGGCGAGATGCCTCGGCCCAGGCGCCGGGCTGAGCGATAGCGGCCGTCGAAGTGCCATACCCCACGAGTTCGGGTGTCACGAAGTGTTCTTCCAGCCCGATCAGTTTCATCTCGACTCCTTCATGGTGGTCGGGGTGGCCACCGGTGGTTGCTGACGTCTGGCTTGCGGCAGTCTTCGCGCTGTCCAGGCGGAGTACGGGTGCACGTCACCTTCAGCAACATTTATGGCGTGGATCACAGATCGTGACGGGATGAGTTAAACATAGGGAAACTAAGTTCGCAATGGTGAATCTCTGCGGAGTCGCCTATGCTGCACCTGTGACAGTCGAGGATCGAGACGAGCAGAGGCAGGGCGCCGGACGAAGCGGCATCCAATCCGTCGAGCTCGCGATGCGAGTACTCGAGGCCTTGTTCAGTGGTGGGGGCCCGATGAGTCTGTCAACGCTTGCGCAGGCGAGCGGAATGGCTCCCAGTAAGGTTCACCGATATTTGGTCAGCCTCGGCCGTGTGGGTCTGACATTTCAGGAATCCTCTTCAGGGCTCTATGACTTCGGCCCGGCGATGCGTCGGCTCGGAGCCGAGTCCCTCCGGCGGACGAACGAAGTGGCCGTGACGAGCAGCCACGCCGAGGCCCTGCGTAATAACACCGGGCACTCGGTCAACGTCGCGGTCTGGGGAGATCAAGGTCCGATAGTCGTGAGCTGGGCATACGGTACCCGCCCACTGCCGCTCACCGTCCGGGTCGGCGCGACGCTGCCGCTGCTGTCCTCCTCGGTAGGGCAGATTTTTCTCGCCTACCTCCCGGCATCGCTCACGCGTGCGTCGTGCGACCGCGAGTCGGCCACCACGCCCGGCTGGGACGATCGGCGCGTTCTAGCCGCCCAGGCATCCATCCGTGATCAGGGTTACGCCGTCACTTCCGGCGGTGTCATTCCCGGCATAGTGTCCGTTGCCGCACCGGTGTTCGCCGCAGGAGATCCGATGCCGCTTGCGGTCTCGGTGGTGCTTCCCGCGATCGAGAGCACAGGTGAACACCTCGAGGAGCTGACACAGCAGCTACTCGACACAGCTACCGCGGCCTCGACCGATCTAGGCTACGACGGTGACAACAGGATCGATGACGTCGTCGGACAGTAGTGAGATCCGAGGCATAGCCTCCTCGCCACCATCGGCACAGTCCGGTTAGTTGACCACCGGTAACGAAAGCCCCACCGTTCTGGTCGGGTCGAACGGGCTGCGGCTGCTCCGTGTATCCGCCCGGTATGCGGGGAATAACTGCGCTCGGTATTCGGGACTCCGGGCCATACGGCCGCACCTGCCCGAATCCGGGCGCCCATGACCCTATTCTGCGAATGTGACAAGGGAACCGGCGAGCTCGAAACCATCATTTCGGCGGCGCGTGCCGCTGCTGGCCGTCAGTGCTGTGCTGGCGGCGGGTGGGGCCGCCACCCGACCGTTCAGCTGGTCGGCAACTGCACTGGTAGTGGTGTCGGCGGCCGTGGTTTCGGCGCTGGCTTGGCGCGCGAGGCCAGAGCAGACTCCACGCACCGCCCGGCTGCGGCGCGGCGCGGCCGTCTGGTCGACGCTGCTGGTAGCGGCGACGGTGTGGGAGGTGTACGCATTTGCGCGGCAACCGGATTGGACACGGCCGAGCGACGAACACCCGACATTGTCGACGCTGCTCGATCCGGCACTCGAGCAGTGGCCGCTGCGATTCGCGGGATGGCTGGTGTGGCTGAGTGTCGGCTGGTGGCTGGTGTCGAGGTGAGCGATCGGGAGATCGTCGTCGTCGGGTTCGTGCTGGTGCTGGTGGCCACGATCGGCGCGGTCGCGGTTACGCATGTGCGCAGGGATCTGGTCGCGCCCGTGGGTGAAACGATCGGCTACCTCACCCGCACTCGGGCGGCGAGGATTGCCGCCGTGCTCATGTGGGCATGGCTCGGCTGGCACTTTCTCGCGCGGTAGGGGCCACTGCGACGGGATAGCACGGGATGTCCATTGGCAGACCTCGTGCGGCGCACCCGCACCGTCTGCGGGCCTCATCTTGTCAGCGTCTTCGCGGTCGGGTCCATCGCGCTCGAGGACTATCGACACGGGCGCAGCGACGAGGATGAAGTGGCTATCCGAACTCGATCGGCAAAGTGGCATACCCGTGCAGAAAGTTCGAATGCAGCGGTTGTGGTCTGCCCTTGGAGGCGACGGTTCGGGCCGAGCGCCGCATTTCGTCCAGCACGATGGCAATCTCCAAGCGGGCCAGGTGCGCTCCGACGCAAAAGTGCGGCCCGTACCCGAATGCCAGATGGGGATTGGGCTTTCGATCGAACAACACCGCATCGGGACAGGAGAAGCGGGTTTCGTCCCGGTTAGCGGAGACATTCCACATCGTGACGACTTCTCCCGCCGTGATCCGCGCGCCGTGTATCTCCACGTCGGTGTTCGCGACACGTCCGAAATGCATTGTGGGGGCGAAGCATCGGATGATCTCTTCGACCGCGGTGCCCAGGTCGTCGGCCTCCTTGAAGCGATCCCACAGTCGCGGGTCTTCGGCGAACGCGTGTACCGCGTTGATCATCGTCAGCCGGCTGGTCTCGTCGCCACCGAGAATGATGCTGTAGCAATTGGTGACGATCTGGTCGTCCGACAGCGGCGCATCCTCGAATTCCTCGCCGATCAACGCGGTGATCAGGCCGTTCGCCGGGTGCCGCCGCTGGGCTTCCACCTGGTCGAGCAGGCAGAGCAGTATCTCCTGGCGCGCTGCCGAAGCCGCCACAGCCGACTGCGCGGCGTCTGCGGAGCTGAGGGCCTGTTTGGTCGAAGAGACCAGCACGTCGTGTTCGCTGTCCGGAATGCCGAGCAGATCGCAGATGGTCCAGATCGGGATACGGGAGGCGATCTCTTCCGCGAAATCGAAACTGCCCGAACCCGGCCGCTCGGCCAGCAATCGCCTGGTGCGTTCCCGAATGCGGGGTGCCAACGCGCGCACCGCGGTTCGTGTCAGCGCCGTTGTCATCAGCCGACGCAACCGGGTGTGCCGGGGTGGGTCCGTGACTGCGAGCATCTTGCCCGCCGCGTTGTCCCGGCCTGCCAGCAGGGTGAGCAGGACGTTGCCCCGTTGCGAGGTGAACCGTTTGCTGTCGCGGTAAACGGTCACCGCGGGGTCGTAGCCGCAGACCACCCAGAATCCGGGGTGGTCGGGCGCACTGTCGTGCCAGAAGATCGGCTGCCGACGGCGTCGGTCGCGCCAGAATTCGGCTATATCCGCTCGCAAGTGTGTCGTCGGTTCGGTGAGATCCCACACCTGCGCGTCGTCCTGGCTCGTCGACCGGATCGTCGCGGTCATCCTCTCGTCACCGACCCGGTTCCGAAATCGGCAGCAAGGGGGCCAATTTCGTGGGCGATGGGGCGTCGAGCAACATGCGCATCGTCATCTCCACACCGAGGACGGTGCGGATCCGTCGGGTGAGCTTGGCGGCTTCCATAGATTCGCCGCCGAGATCGAAGAAGCTGTCTGCGGGGTGAAACTCGGGCAGGCTCAGGGCTTCCGCGAACAGTTCGCACAGCATCCGCTCCGCCGGTGTCATCGTCTCCGGCGCGGTGCGACTCGGGCCGGGCCGTTGGACCGATTCTGTCACGGCGGCGTAATCGGTCTTTCCGTGTGGCGTGCGTGGCATGTGGACAAGGGTCTCGACGCGATCGGGCAGCAGATAGCCGGGCAGGTGTTCGGCAAGGAAACCGCGGATCTCGCTCGCACTGATCGCATCGTCGACGACGACACAGCAGACCAGTTGGGTGTCGGTCGCTACCACGGCCGATTGGCGGACACCAGGGCAGCGCAGCGCGATGGTTTCGATCTCGCCCGGCTCGATGCGACGACCACGCAACTTGATTCGTCGGTCCATCCGCCCGAGAAATTCGAGCTGCCCATCGGACAGCTGTCGGACGAGATCGCCGGAGCGATAGAATCTTTGACCGGTCACCGCGTCGTCGACGAAAGCGGCAGCCGTCTCCAGTGGCAATCCCACGTATCCCCGTGCCACTCCGAGCCCTCCGATCCACAGCTCGCCTGCGGCACCGGGCTCCGAGTCCGCGCCATCGTCGCTGACGATCCGCAAAGTGGTGCCCTCGATGGCGCGGCCGATCGGGATGGGCAGCCGCGAACCGACCAGCGGATCGCTGATTGTGGCGCACACGGTGGATTCGGTCGGACCATAGGAATTGATGAGATGGTGCCGTACGGTCCACTCCTCGACCACGGCCGAGTTCGCCGCCTCACCTGCGACGATGAGCCGCAGACCAGGTGGCATCCGGCGCTCCGGAATCGCCGCGAGCACGGATGGCACCATGATCGCGTGGCTGATGTGTTGCGCAACGATGACTTCGGCGATACCGACCCCGTCGGTCAGCTGATCGTGCGCAGCGAATACCGCCGTTGCCCCTGCGCCGAGCGTCGAGGTGATTTCCGCGATCGAGGCATCGAAGGAAGCCGGGGCGAATTGCAGCATGCGTGCGCCGGGCCGGAGTTCGAGTGCCGCCGCGGTGGCGTCCGCCATCGCTGCTATGCCCCGATGCGGCACGGCGACACCTTTCGGCGCGCCCGAGGAGCCGGAGGTGAAGATCACGTAGGCGAGATCGTCCGGGTCGATGGCCGGGTACGTCGGGAGAACCTGTGCTGCGGTGTCGGCGGCTTCGGGTGGCGGGATCGGTACCGTGACAATCTCTTCCGGCAGAATCGGCGGCGGGTGTCCCGGCTCCAGCAGCGCCACCCGAACCGCGCAAACCGCGAGCATCGATCGCGTTCGTTCCTGGGGCTGATCCGCGGCGAGCGGCACATATACCGCGCCGAGTCGCCAGATCGCCAACATCGCCGCGGTCGTGTGGGGATCGCGTCGGTGTGGGACCACCACGGCAACCGAATCCGATTCGGCGACACCGACTTCAGTCAATTCCCGGCAGATTCGACCGACCCAGTGATCCAGATCTTGGTATGTCAGCGTCAGCTGGCTACTAGTCAGCGCAACCTCGTGCGCCACACCGAAAGCTCGTTCGTCCAGCCGTTGCAACCAGGTCCGATTCGGTGGTTGGAGCGGCACCTCATCAGGTGTTTGCACGGTCGTGACTGTAAGCGAGCGACTGGTCTGACGCATTACATCACCACCAACAATGGGAATAGCCTAGGGGTTACGGAAGATCAGTGATCCTGGTTTCTCCGGCCGGGCAGGAAGTCGATCACCACGCGATTGACTTCCTCGGGCCGCTCGAGGTAGCCGAGGTGGCCGCATCGGTCGATTTCGGCATAGCGGGCGCCAGGTATCGCTGCGGCAACTTCCCGGCAGTACATCGGCGGCGCGAGTAGATCGTCGGAGAAGGCGATGATCAAGCTGGGTGTGGTGATTTGCGTGTACTCGAAGAGTCGATTGCGCGAGTAGTCGATCCCGAGCTGCGCTCGCACGCCGGGCGCGGCCGCCGCCGAGGCCGAGAACTCGAACATGTCGAGCCAGTGTTGGGCCGCCGCGGGATCTTCGAGGGTGTGAGGTGACAGATGGAGCGTTGCCTTGATGGCCGCACCGTACTCGGGCGGTAGTCGGACATTCTGGTCATGGAGTGCGCGCTCGCCGGCATTGAGCGCGAGCAGCATCGGATGCGGGCGACCCGCTGTCGCCATCATCACCGCGTGATCTATCAGTTCGGGACGCCCGAGCGCCAGTTCCTGAGCCACCAGTGCGCCGAGTGAGGTGCCCACGACATGCGCGGGGGTGCCCAAATATTCGATCAATGCAGCCGAATCGGCCACCAGATCGTCGATGGTGATGCCGTCGGCACTCTCCTCGGACGGGGCGATCCCTCGGTTGTCGAGCGTCGCGACCCGGAATCCGGCCTGTACCAGGGCGGGCACCTGGTAGGTCCGCCACGCTCGGCCCGGACTGCCGCTTCCCATGATCAGCAGAACCAACGGCCCTTCGCCGACCATGTGGTAGCTCAACCGTATTCCATTGACGATCGCTATCGACATGTGCTTGTGAATACCACCTGCTCCGTGGGTCCGACGAGTCGCGCCGAGGCCGACTTCCGCGCAGAAAGTAGCAAGCGATGCGGTGCGCCCATCCGGCATCGGCTTCCCGACGGTGGGAGGTGGTGATCGGCTGTGGCGCGATGGTTTGCCAGTCGGTGGAGGCTGGCGCCTGGCCCCGCCTGTGCATGCTTTTCGTCCGCACGCGGTCTATCAGCAGGCGCAGGTCCGGGCACGAAAGGGCGAAGGTGCGGTGAGCAGACCTGGTCCGGTGAGTGGACCGCCAGGGTCTTTGGAGGCGCTCGACAATGCGATCGGTACTGGGCAAGGCACGGTTGCTGCTCGAAGCGTTCGATGCGGATTCTGGGGCACTGTCGCTCACCGAGCTGACCAGGCGAAGCGGAGTCGCCAAGGCCACGACGCATCGGCTGGCGAACGGTCTGGTCGAGTGGGGTGTCCTCGAGCGCCCAGCAGCATCATCGCCATGCCGAGCCCGGCCAGAACAAGGAACACCCCCTACCACGAGACCGCGGTCAGGAGCAGTCCTTCGACCGACGGGGCAAGGTAGGCGTGGTGAACAGCCGTGCCCGCCGGGTCAAGGTGAGTCCGATTCCGTCGGCCGCCGCGCGGACCGATGTTGCGTGAGCGTCGGGGTGGAACCGGTGGGACGGGCCCGCGACACTGATCGCGGCTACCACCTTGTCCGCGTCGCGGACCGGGGCGGCTGCACACACGAGGCCGGGAGTCGATTCTTCGAATTCGTACCCCACGCCTTCGGCCGCGATCCGATCGAGCTGCTTGCGCAGCGGGCCCGGCAGGATCATCGTGCGCGGGGTGTAGCGGCGGAGCGGTCCGGTCAGTACCTGGTCACGGAGCGCCGTATCGGCGTGGGCCAGCAGCACCTTGCCGATGGCCGTGCAGTGCACCGGCATACGGCCCCCGATCCGCGACGGCGCGCGCGCCTGTCGACGTCCGCCGATCTTCGTCAGATACACCACATCCGTGCCGTCCAGCACTCCTAGATGCACTGTCTCGTGAATGCGCACGTTCAGCTCTTCCAGGAACGGGATGGCCACCTCGAGCAAACTCCGCTCGATCGACGCGCGCATACCCAGCTCGAACAGGTACCCACCGAGCCGATATCCGGCATCGGCCCGGTCCAGCAACCGCACCGCCACCATGTCGGAGAGGACCCGATGCAAAGTTCCCTTCGGAATGTGGGTACGTCGCCCGATCTCGGCCAGACTCAACGCGGTGTCATCGATCGAGAACGACTCGAGCACCGCCATGATCTTGCCCAACACGGTCGAACGGTCCACCGCACGACCGGGAACCGCAGATGACACCGCCGACCTCCAACCATTCGGGCCTCGCTCACTCTACCGGGGCGTTCGGCTCAGTGGAACGCAATGCTGGCGGGTCCGGCACTCCGGCGCGACAGTGAGAGCCGCCGCCTCACCTCCCTCACGAATTCCGGGACCACAGATGCCAATACCTCCAGGCCTTGACCGACCCTCCGCAGACACCGCCACGATCGCCGCCGCGAACCGGCTCGGCGCGGCCGCCCGCTCGGGCACCCCGTGCGCTCCCGTACGGGATCTGATCGGCACCGACGACGTGGCCGCTGCTTACGCCGTGCAGGAGCGGCTGACCGCTGAGCGCATCGCGGCGGGCGCCACGATCGTCGGACGCAAGATCGGCCTGACCTCCCAGGCAGTGCAGCGGCAGCTCGGCGTCGACCAACCGGATTTCGGAGTGTTGTTCGACGACATGCACTACAACCAGGACACGCCCGTGCCGCTGAGCCGGCTGCTGCAACCGAAGGTCGAAGCCGAGATCGCGTTCGTGCTCGCCCAGGACCTGGCCGATGGCCCGCTCGACGACGAGCGAATTCGCAGCGCAGTCGACTATGCCGTGGCCGCACTCGAGATTGTCGACAGCCGCATCGCCGGATGGGACATCACCTTCGGCGACACCGTCGCCGACAACGCCTCCAGCGGCCTGTTCGTGCTCGGCACCCAGCGCCGCACCCTCGATGCCTTCGACCCCGTTTCGGCGCAGATGCAGATGTCGATCGACGGCCTCGGTGTGTCCACTGGAACCGGCGCAGCCTGCCTCGGCGATCCACTGCGGGCGCTGGCCTGGTTGGCGAGCACCACACGGGAGTTCGGTCAGCCACTGCGCGCCGGTCAGGTAGTGCTCTCCGGAGCGCTCGGACCGATGGCCGCGATCGAGACCTCCGGCACCGTCACCGCGGATATCACCGGTCTCGGCTCAGTGACCGCAGTCTTCATTCAGGAGTGAAACCTATGCACTACGACGGCCCCGCCAAGCTCAAAGTCGCGGTGATCGGATCCGGCAACATCGGCACCGACCTGATGATCAAGGTGATCCGACACTCGACCGTCCTGGAGATGGGAGCGATGGTAGGCATCGACCCCGAATCCGACGGGCTCGCCCGCGCCCGCCGGCTCGGCGTCCCCACCACGGCCGACGGTGTCCAGGGCCTTCTGGAGCTGCCGAACTTCGGCGAGATCGGCTTGGTCTTCGACGCAACCTCCGCCAAGGCCCACGCCGCCCATGCCGCGCTACTCGAACCGCTGGGCAAACGCCTGGTCGATCTGACGCCCGCCGCTCTCGGTCCTTTCGTAGTACCGGCGGTGAACCTCGACGAACATCGCCACGCCCCCAACGTCAACATGGTCACCTGCGGTGGGCAAGCCACCATCCCGATCGTCGCCGCGATCTCCCGCGTCGTGCCGGTCGCCTACGCCGAGATCGTCGCATCCATCGCGTCGAAATCCGCAGGGCCTGGTACCCGCGCCAACATCGACGAGTTCACCGAGACCACCGCGCACGCGATCGAAACGGTAGGCGGCGCCCAACGTGGCAAGGCCATCATCATCCTCAATCCGGCGGACCCGCCGCTGATCATGCGCGATACGGTGCTGTGCCTGATTACCGCACCGGACTCCACCACCCACCAGGCGATTCGGGAATCGGTCGAGCAGATGATCGCGCATGTGGCCGCCTATGTGCCCGGCTACCGCCTCAAGCAACAAGTCCAGATCACCGCCGTGCCGCAGGACCAGCCGGTGCATACCCTGCTCACCACGGACGCGGCGGATGTTCCCACCCACCAGGTGACGGTGTTCCTCGAAGTCGAAGGCGCTGCCCACTACCTCCCGGCCTACGCAGGCAACCTCGACATCATGACCTCGGCGGCCCTGCGCTACGCCGAATCCGTCGCAGACACGATCGCCGCCGCACCGGCAGGACAGGAAGCACTTCGATGAGTACGCAACTGTTCATCCAAGACGTCACACTCCGTGATGGCATGCACGCGGTGCGCCACCGCATCACTCCTGACGACGTCGGCCGGATCGTCGCGGCACTCGATGCCGCCGGTGTCGACGGCATCGAAGTCGCCCACGGTGACGGTCTCGCCGGAGGTAGCTTGAACTACGGACCCGGTAGCAACACAGACTGGGAATGGATCGAAGCCGCTGCCGCGAATCTCACGCACGCTCGGCTGACCACACTGTTGTTGCCCGGCATCGGCACCATCAAAGAACTCGAGCATGCCTACCGGCTGGGAGTCCGGTCGGTGCGCGTGGCCACCCACTGCACCGAGGCCGATGTGTCCGCCCAGCACATCGCCACCGCACGGGAACTCGGCATGGATGTCTCGGGATTTCTGATGATGTCGCACATGGTCGAACCGGCCCGCCTCGCCGAACAGGCCAAGCTGATGGAATCGTATGGGGCGCAATGCGTCTACGTCACCGACTCCGGTGGGCGGTTGACCCTGGACGGTGTCCGCGACCGGGTCCGCGCCTACCGTCAGGTCCTCGATCCTGGCACCGAGATCGGCATCCACGCGCACGAGAATCTCTCGCTGTCGGTGGCCAATTCCGTTATCGCTGTCGAAGAAGGTGTCACCCGGGTCGACGCCTCGCTCGCCGGTCACGGTGCCGGCGCGGGCAACTGCCCGATCGAACCGTTTGTCGCCGTCGCCGACTTGTACGGCTGGAAGCACAATTGCGATCTGTTCGCCCTGCAAGACGCCGCCGATGACTTGGTGCGACCACTGCAGGACCGCCCCGTGCGCGTGGACCGCGAAACCCTCACCCTCGGATACGCAGGGGTTTACTCGTCCTTCCTGCGCCACGCCGAAGCCGCATCGCAGCGCTACGGCATCGACGTGCGCACCATCCTGCTCGAGGTGGGACGTCGAGGACTGGTCGGCGGACAAGAAGACCTCATCGTCGACATCGCCCTCGACTTGCTTGCCGACTCCACTGGCTAGCGTTTCCCAGGTCCGCAGTCGCACTGGACCGCAGGCGATCCCGATTTTCACTTGGTCTGAGCGGAGCTGATCGAGCTATCGGCGGGCGCGTTGACTCGGTACTGTCGATCCGCGAGTCGGTCTGCTCCGCAGGAGCCCGCAGCGGCTTGCCGGTCGGTTGGCCTGCGCTCGTTCTCCGTGCGGATACGAGATCAGCACCCGAATGCCTGATGGCCGTTGCCGAGACCGTCGCAGTCACCATGGACCCGATAGTCACCGATACCGGAGTGACTCTGACGCCGACGGCAACCCTCGATCAATGCCCCCGTGATGTCGATGTGCTGTTCGTACCTGGCGGGACGAACGGAACGCTGGCCGTCATGCGCGACACCGACCGATTCGCGCGTCGTCGTCGACCGCAATCGGGTCACCGGCGCCGGCGTGAGCGCCGGATTGGACCTCGGCTACGTCATCCTGTCGCTGCTGCGCGACCAGCGCTACGCGGAGACTGTGCAACTGATGGCCGAATACGCACCGCAGCCACCATTCGATGCGGGCTCCCTCTACACCGCCCCGCAGGCGACGAAAAACATGGTGGAGGGAATGTTCACAGACTTCCGCGCAGGTGTGCAGGACACTTTGCGCGCCACGCGTTGAGGAATGCACCAACTGTCGTGCTGACGGGTGTACAGACTCGAAGTCTCGTCATCAGGGGGACGAGGTCACTGAGGCCGATGCTACGAAAGCTCATGCCGCAGACTCAATCCGGAGTGCGCTCTTCGTTGGTTGTCCGGCCAGGCAAGGGATGGGCCAGGAATCCGTCGGCGAAGAACATGATGGAGCCGCACTGATCGCATCGGTAGGCGTGCTGCTTGACAATCTGCTGGCCCCACTCACTCGGATGATCGGACATAAGGCCGGTATGTCCGGTGATGAACCCGAGAACACCGATGTAGGTCCGTCGCCGTTCACACCACGGACACGTCAGGTCAACGGGCTCCCGCCTACGACGAATCTCATCTTCCTTATCCGGCTTGAATTCGATCCCCCGGTCCGACATCACACCATGCACGATACCGTCCGGTCTCACGATCGATCAGGCAATGATCAACCATGGGTTCCGGCAGGTGTCGGTGGGGTGAGTGAAGGTATACCGCGGCGGGGTACCGACGATCCCGTCTGCCAGGTTGGATGGGTCGAGCTGTTCCCGACGGGTGAGGTGGGGTTGTTCACGTCGGAAGCAACTCACCGCACAGCTCATACGCTTCCCACCACCGTTCGCCACCCGCTCTCATCTGGTCCGGGCACGCCGAGCTGAGAGGGAACTCATGCTCGACCTCCCAAATGTTCGTCGAGTACGCGCGCGATGATCGGCAGCACGTGTGGTGCGGTCAGTTCGTCGTGGGTGACGTCGACGTCGTGGGTGACGATTTCGCCGGTCACATAGCGCCGCCAGCCGGCCGGACCGAAGATGTCGGAGGTGTCGACGGTCGCGCTGAAATACACGATGTCACCGTCGAATACGGGACGCCGGTATCCCGTTCTGGTCTGCGCCCCCGCGTTGTACGACCGGGCCATTCGCTCGATGATGCCTGCATCGATCAGCGAAACACCGCCCAGCCGTGCACGGATCAGATCGGCGGCCTCCTGTGCGGACGCCTCGGCAGGCACATCGTGGATCCCGAAGAGCGGGCCGAAGGTATGGACGAAGGCGCCCGCGCTGAGCCACTCGATGCTGTCACCGTCGACGTCAGCGGTGTCGGCGTCGAGCAGCGCGAGGACGCCGACGGTGTCGCCGGCATCCTTCAGCTTCGCCGCGATCGCGTGCGCGATGAGTCCGCCGAACGACCACCCGAGCAGGTGGTACGGCCCGGTGGGCTGTATCACGCGAATCTCGCGGACGTACCGATCGGCGAACTCCTCGATCGAGCGTGCCGGTGCTTCGTAGCCGCCCAGATCCGGGGCCTGCAGTCCATAGATCGGCCTGTCCGGTGCCAACGCATCCGCCAATCCCAGGTAGGTCCACGATAATCCGGACGACGGGTGGATGCAGAACAGCGCCGGCTCGGTGCCGCCGAGCCGGATCGGCAACACTACGTCGAGCCCGAGTCCGCCGGGTACGGCATCGGGCGACGATGCCGCGGCGAGGGTTGCGGCCTCGTCGGCCGCGGCGGTCTGCGCGGCCGGAGTCCGGGCGAAGCGGGCCGCCGCGTCGAGCGCGTCGACCCACAGTTCGGCCAGTTCGGCCACCTCGTCGTGGTGCAGCAGTGTTTCGGGGAAGCCGAAACTCGCCCGCAACCGGTCGCCGACGAGCATGGCGTTGACGTCGATCGCCGATTGCACTGGCACGTCAGGATGTTCGGCGGGGTGTAGGTCGCCGAACTCGTCGGTGGGCAGCCAGTCGAGGCCTTCGAGCTCGGTCGAGATGTCGCCGATCGAGGACCGCCCGAGGTAGGTGAAGCTGATCCGGCCGGGTGGGCGTTTCGGAAGTGCCGCTGCGGTCGCGGGATTCAGGTAACGCAAGAGGCCGAACCCGATACCCTGGTCCGGCACCGCGAGCAGTTGATGCTTCACCGCGCGGATCGCCGCACCCATGTCCGGACCGCCGGCGAGTGCATCATCGACATCGATGCCGCTGAGGTCGAGCCGCACCGGATAGACGCTGGTGAACCAGCCGACGGTCCGAGACAGGGCGCCGGGGATCACTTCCTCGTGTCTGCCATGGCCTTCCAGTCGCACCAGCACCGTGTCCTCGGCAACGTCACGCCTGGCCCGCCAGCGCAGCAGGGCCAGCGCCAGTGTGGCGAGTATGGCGTCGTCGACGACGCCATGTAAGAGGTGGGGGAGCGTGGTGAGCAGTGCGGTAGTGGCCTTTTCGGACACCTCCCGTTCGACAGTGCGCAAGATACGCGCCTGATCGATCGCCGGGTCCAGCTCCCGGGGACCGATCAGCGGGTCCGGGCCCGCGATGACGTTCTGCCAGTATTCGAGTTCGGAAACCCGTTGCTGCGAACGTGATTCATCGGTGAGGAAGTGCGACCATCGTCGCATCGACGTGCCCGTCTCGGCGAGGACCGGCGTGTCACCGACGGACACCTGTGCCCAGGCGGCGACGAGGTCGGGTACCACGATGCGCCATGAGACGCCGTCGATCACGAGGTGGTGCGCCACTACGATCAGTCGGCCCGTCTCGGTCCCGGCATCACCGTCGCCTACCGGGTCGAGCCAGACAAATTGCAGTACAACGCCGTTCGCGGGATCCAGCCGATTCGTTGCGGAATCCAGCTCGGTCACGGCGAGCTCACGGAGCTCGGTGGTGTCAGCGGCGATGTCGAACTCGGTGCGGTGCACCAGCGCGTCCACGTCGACCGAGCCCGGTGCGTCCACCCACAGGCGAGGTTCGCGGTCCTCGGACTCGGACAGCCGCGCGCGCAGCATGTCATGGCGGTCGATGATGGCCGCCAGCGTGGCGATGATCTGTGGCCGTTCGATGCCGATCGGAAGCTCCAGCACAACGGTTTGCGCGCAGCGGTCGAAATTGCCACCGCGCTCCAGCAGGTAGCGCACGATCGGCGGAAGGGGTAGCTCGCCGACGCCGCCACCGGGCAGCTCGTCGAGCACTGTCACAGCGCTCCCGGCGTCGGCGGCCGCGGCCAGTGCGGCCACGGCGCGGTGCTCGAACACCTGTAGCGGGGTGCAGTTGATGCCCTGCTGCCTTGCTCTGGACACGAGCTGGATGGCGATGATGCTGTCGCCGCCGAGGGCGAAGAAGGAATCGTCGGCGCCGACCTTGTCGAGACCAAGCAGCTCCGCGTAGATGGCGGCGAGAGTTTCCTCGGTCGGTGTCGAGGGTGCTCTGTACTCGGTCTGCTCGGCCGTGAATTCCGGTGTCGGCAACGCTGCCCGGTCGAGCTTGCCGACCGCGTTGAGCGGGATCGCATCCAGCACGACGAAGGCGGACGGGACCATGTACGCGGGCAGGGTGTCGGCCGCGACGGCGCGCACGTGTGCGACATCGAGCTGGACGCCCTCGGCGGGCAGTACATATGACACCGGCACGGTCGCTCCCGCCGGTCCGGTGCGGCCGATCGTCACCGCATATTCGACCTGTTCATCGCGGGACAGCACGGTATCTATCTCGCCGAGTTCGATCCGCAGGCCGCGGATCTTGACCTGGGAGTCGCTGCGGCCCAGGTACTCCAGCTCGTACGCGCCGTCGTGCCCGGTGACCCAGCGCACCATGTCGCCGGTGCGGTACATCCGCTCACCCGGCTCGCCGTAGGGGTCGGCGACGAATCGTCCCGCGGTCATCTCGAATCGGTTGAAGTAGCCGCGTGCGAGCGCGGGACCGGCCAGGTACAGTTCACCGGCGACGTCGACCGGCACCGGGCGCAGCCAGGTGTCGAGCACCATACCGGCGGCACCGCGGATCGGCCCGCCGATGGTGATCGGTTCGTCCGCAGCGAGTTCCGCGGGCCCGGTCGCCCAGATGCTGAACTCGGTCGGACCGTACAGGTTCACGATTCGCCGCCCGGTCGACCACCGCTCGATCAGTTCCGGTGTCGCGGCCTCGCCCTCGACAGCGAGCACGCGCAGGTGGTCGAGGCCGGTCGGTTCCATCGTGGCCAGCGCCGACGGCGTGACCGCCGCGTGTGTCACCCGTTCGGTACGCAGAAGCCGATCCAGGTCGGCGCCACCGTAGACATCCGGTGGCGCGACCACGAGCCTGCCGCCCGCCCCGTGCGCGGTCAGCAGCTCGAAGACCGACGCATCGAAGCTCGGTGAGGCGACATGCAGCGCGCTCGCCGTCGGATCCAGCGCGAGTGACTCCTGTTGGGCCGCGACCAGATTCGCCACACCGCGATGGCTGAGCAGCACAGCCTTCGGCTTGCCGGTGGAGCCCGAGGTGTAGATCAGGTAGGCCGTCTGGTCGATATGGATAGGGCCGCCGCGCTCCTCGTCGGTGATGGGCGCATCGGAGACCGTCATAACCCGGCGGATCGTGTCGGGGTCATCCAGCAGCAGCCAGTCGATGGTGTCCGGCAGCGTCTCGCCGATCACCGTGACCGTCACCCCGATCGGCGCCTCGGAGTCGGTGAGCATGTACTCGATCCGCTCGACCGGATACCGGGGATCCAGTGGGGCGAAGGCCGCGCCCGTCTTGGCCAGTGCCCACACCGCCACCACCGATTCCAGCGATCGAGTGAGGGCAAGCACGACGGACACCTCCCGCCGGACACCCCGGCGCAGCAGGACCCGGGCGAGGCGGTTGGACCAGGCGTCGAGTTCGCCGTAGGACATCGTCAGCTCGCCCGCGCTCACCGCGATGGCGTCGCGGTCGATCTGCGCTCCTGCGCAGAGGATCTCGGGCAGGGTTCGGGGCGGCACGGCTTCCGGTCCACGAACCGGCAGCAGGGCGGCGCGTTCCGCGTCGCCGCAGTACCGCAGCTGGGACACGAGGGCGCGCGGGTTGTCGGCGAGCTGCGTCAGCAGCTGGATGAAGCGATCGAGCATAGGCCGGGCTGCCGTGGGATCCAGCTGGGCGGCCAGGAACTTCAGGGTGATCCGGAGTGTGTGGTTCCCATCGCTGCCGCGGAGTGGAACAACCATGAGGTTCAACGGATAGGGCGTGGCATCGGAGCCTTCGACGTCGAGCACCCGCATGCCCGCGATGTCGAGCGGCTGCGACAACGCTTCCCGGTCGATCGGGTAGGACTCGAAAACGGTGAGCGTGTCGAACAATTCGGCGAGGCCAACGACCTGATGGATGGCGGCGAGCCCGACATGCTGGTGGTCCATCAGCCGCGCCTGCTCGCCCTGCAGGCGGGCCAGCAGGTCGACCACCTTCTCGGCGGGATCGAGCCGCACGCGCACCGGCACCGTATTGATGAACAGCCCGATCATTTCTTCGACACCGGCCAGTTCCGGTGGCCTGCCGGACACCGTTGCGCCGAACACCACATCGGTTCGGCCGGTGAGCATGGCCAGCAGCATCGCCCAGCCGGCCTGCACGATCGTGTTGGTCGTGGTGCCGGAATCGCGCGCGACCGTTTCCAATCGGTCGGCCGTGTCGCGGGGCAGGTCGGCGGACACCACCCCGGTCTCGATCGGCCCCATCCCGCCGAGTGACGGGACCGCCCGTGTCGGGGTGTCGACGCCGGCGAGGGATTGCGCCCATGCGGTGGCCGACGCGGCATGGTCTTGCTCGCGTAGCCAGGACAAAAACTCGCGGTAGGAGTGCGTGGGCGGCAGCGCGGAGGCGTCGCCCGAGGTGACATACAGTGTCAGCAACTCGCGCACCAACAGCGGGGTCGACCAGCCGTCCAGCACAAGGTGATGATTGGTCAGCACGAACCGGAACCGGTCCGGGGCGGTACGGACGAGTGTGCAGCGCACCAGCGGTGGACGGGTCAGCTCGAATCGGGTACTCGCGTCTAGGGCGATCACCCGGTCGAGCTCCCGCTGCCGTTCCTCGGCATCGGCGACTCCGGTCAGGTCGATCTCCTGCCAGCGGATGTCGGCGTCGGTCAGGACGAGTTGGCGGGGCCCGTCGTCGGTCTCCACGAAGGCGCCCCGCAGGTTGTCGTGCCGTGCCACCACTACCTCTGCGGCGGTGCGTAATCGCGCGGCGTCGACGGTGCCGGCCAGGGTGAGCAGCGACTGCACCGTGTAGCCGTCGGCGGTGTCGGGGTCGTACCGCGCGTGGAAGAACAGGCCGTACTGCAGTGGTGAGAGCGGCCATATGTCAACGAGATTCGGATAGGTGCGCTCCCACGTTTCGATCTGCCGCTGGGTCACCGGGACGAGGTCGAAGTCGGACGGTGTGCGCCCGCCTGCGCCCGTGGTCCTGGCGTGGTCGGCCAGAGCCCGCAGCGCGTCCGCCCAGAGTTCGGCGAGGTCTCCGACGTCGGCGGCATCGAGCAGACGGGAAGCGTAGGCCCAGGTCACTTCCAAGCCGGTGTCGGTCAGCACGGCGACGATGTCGACGACCGCGGCCAACGGCGCTCGGTCGTCCTGCGTTGCCGCGAAGCGTTGCGGCAGCCAGGCTGCGGTTTCGCCGCCGGTTGCGGACCGGCCCAGATAGTTGAAGCTGAGCTGTGGGGTCGGCGCGTCCACGAGCGCATCGATGGTGTCGGCGTTCAGGTAGCGCAGCATGCCGAAGCCGATGCCCTTGTCCGGCACCGCCCGCAGCTGTTCCTTTGTGGTCTTGATCGCGGCGCCCGCCGCGGGGCCGCCGGCGAACGCGTCGACGAGGTCGATGCCTGTCAGATCGACGGCGACCGGATACACGCTGGTGAACCAGCCCACCGTGCGCGCGACGTCGGCGCCGGGCAGGATGGCCTCCGCGCGCCCGTGGCCCTCCAGCGTGAACAGCGATGATCTTCGGCCGCGCCAGCGGCTCACCGCCATCGCGAGCGCGGCTAGCAGCACATCGTCGGCGTGGCAGTGGAATCGGTCCGGCACTGTGGTGAGTACGGTGTCCGCGACGTCCGACGCGATGGTGGTCTGCCAGGTCGCCATCGTGGCGACGACGTCGACGGCCGGATTCAGGGCTCCCGTGCCGATCGGCGGATCGGGCGTGGTGAGGATGTGTTGCCAGACCGGCAGTTCCGCGCCGCGTCCGGCCGCGTGCTCGAGCTGTCCGTGTGCCCAACGTCGGAACGAGGTGCCGACCGGAGCGAGGGCGCCGCCCATGGCTGCGGTCGCCAGATCCGGCAGCAGGTTGCGCCATGAGACGCCGTCGGTCACGAGGTGATGCAGCACGAGCCAGCACAGGGGAGCGGCGTCCGCTCGTTCGATCAGTACGAAGCGCGCGACGATTCCAGTCTCGGGGTCGAGCAGGTCGGCGGCGCGCTGCAATTCGTCTTCGCAGGTCTGGTGCACGTCGGGACTCGTCGTCACGATGTGCACCAAGGCGTCTGCGTCGACCGAACCGGATTCGGCGACAACCCATTCCCAGCCGTGTTCGGAGTTCCGCAAAGAGCAGCGCAGCAGGTCGTGGTGGTCGAGGAGTGCCTGCACTGCCGCGACGAGCCGGGCGCGGTCGACGCCCGCCGGGAGACCGATCAAGACGGCCTGGCTGAACCGGCGCCAAGCACGTCCCTGGTCCAGCATCGCGTGCACGATCGGCGTGAGGTCGACGGGACCGACGCCGCCGCCGGGCAGCTCGTGAACCACCGGGGCACCCACCTCGGTGGCCACCGCCGCCAGCGCAGCAACGGTCTTGCGCTCGAACACATCTCGTGCGCTGAAGCCGATCCCGGCGATCTTCGCCCTCGAGACCAGTTGGATGGACACGATGCTGTCGCCACCGAGTGCGAAGAAGCTCTCGTCGACGCCCACCGAGTCCAGCCCGAGAACCTCGGCGAACAACGCGGCCAGCGCCTCCTCGCGCGGAGTCGAGGGAGTTCGGCTCATGAGCGCGTTGGCACCGAAATCCGGTTCGGGCAGCGCCTTGCGATCCACCTTGCCCAGGGGTGTCAGCGGAATGCTGTCCAGCACCACGATCGCGGCGGGCACCATGTAGGACGGAAGCGATTCACCGGCAGCCGCTTTCAGTGCTTCCGGATGCACCTCCGCACCCGGCCGGGGCAGCACGTAGGACGCCAGCGCGGTGGCACCGGAATCGGTCTGGGCGCCGAGGGTGACCGCGAAGTCGATGTCCGGGTGCCGTAGCAGCGCGGCGTCGATCTCACCGAGCTCGATGCGGAAGCCGCGCACCTTCACCTGGAAGTCGCTGCGTCCCTGGTAGTCCAGCTCCAACGTGCCGGAGCTCTTGGTCCAGCGCACCAGGTCTCCGGTGCGGTACATCCGCTCGCCGTACGCGTACGGGTTCGCGACGAATCGGCCTGCGGTGAGGCCGTTGCGCTGATGGTAGCCGCGCGCCACGCCGGCACCGGCGAGGTACAGCTCACCGATGGTGCCCGGAGCCACTGGTCGCAACCATGGATCGAGCACAACCGCGGAGGCGCCCCGGACGAGGCCACCGATGGTGACCGGCGCAGCTGGTGTCAACGCGTCGCTCAACGTCACCGTGACGGTGGTTTCGGTGGGCCCGTATCCGTTGAGAA
Organism: Nocardia sp. NBC_01730; assembly: GCF_035920445.1. Classification (NCBI taxonomy): domain Bacteria; kingdom Bacillati; phylum Actinomycetota; class Actinomycetes; order Mycobacteriales; family Nocardiaceae; genus Nocardia; species Nocardia sp. NBC_01730. The sequence continues at coordinate 839,506 of NZ_CP109162.1, forward strand.
GAACACGGCCGGACCACTTTGCCACCAGCTCGGTTGGGCAGACGTCGCCACCGACAATGACGGTGCGCAGGTCGGGTAGTGTCGCCGGGTCGAGAGATTCCACGACGGCCGGCGTGACGTTGAGGTGGGTGACGTGATGCGCGCGTAGGACTTCCGCCATCTCTTCGCCCGCGTATGCCGACGGCGGGACGACAGCGAGCGTCGCACCGGCGGCGAAGGTGACCAGGATCTCCTCGATCGAGATGTCGAAACTCGGCGAAACGGCGTGTGCCATCACGGAATCAGCACAGATGCCGAACCGGCGACCGGAGCTTGCGACCAGATTTGCCAATCCCCGGTGCGAGACCAGCACGCCTTTGGGCAATCCGGTCGATCCCGAGGTGTAGATGATGTATGCGACCTGATCCAGGTGCACCGTGGCATGCCGCGCGGTGTCGTCGACCGGTGCCGCGTCCTGTTCGGCGATGCTCCGGCCGGTCGCCTCCTCATCGAGGATCAGCCAGTTCACCTGGTCCGGCAGTGACTTTCGCGCGGCCGCCACGGTCACGCCGCCGACGACCCCGCTGTCGCGGACCATGTGCTGGATCCGGTCGGCGGGATAGGTTGGATCGATCGGGACGAAGGCGGCGCCCGTCTTGGCCACCGCGAGCATCGCGAGTTCGGACTCGACCGAGCGTGGAATCGATATCGCCACACTGCGTTCCGGCCCGGCACCTGAGGCGATCAGTACGCGCGCGAGGCGGTTGGTGTATTCGTCGGCCCTGCGGTAGGTCAGACAGGTGGCGCCGCTGCGAACAGCGATCGCATCAGGGTCGAGTTCAGCACCGGCGGTGAGGATTTCGGGCAGCGTCCGGGGCACGACACCCGCCGGTCCACGTGCCGGTGCCAGCTCGGCCAGCTCGTCGTCGGACACGATAGGTACCGTCGACAGCGCCGCGTCCGGTCCGGCAGCGAGGAACCGGCGCAGAAATCGCAGGAACCGGCTGTGGTGCGCGGCCAATTCGGTGTCGCCGTACAGGTTTGCGTTGCCCTGGAAATCGATGTGGGTGCTCTCCCCGCCCACACCGGGATACAGATTGACGTACAGGTCGTCGATCAGCCCGGCGGTCAGCACATGGGCTCGTCCCGTGACCGCGCCGAGCTGGACCCTGGTGTCCACCATCATCAGGTTCACCGAAGGACCGAACGACGCGACCTCGTCCATCGGCCAGCCGAGGTCGCGGAAGATGTCCTCCTGACGGTAGCGCTGCCGCCGCAGCGCACCGGTCAGCTCGCCCTGCGCGGCCCTGATCACCTCGCAGACGGTCGTGGTCGGATCCAGGGTGAGTCGCAGCGGAACGACGTTGGCGATCATGCCGCCGGAGCGCCGCATGGTTGCCGTCGTGCGAGCAGAGACCGGCAGGCTCAATACCACCTCTGGCGCACCGGTCGCCGCGGCGAGATAGGCGCCGAACGCGGCGACCACCGTGGGCGCCACACCGGACGAGGCCGCTTTCGCGACCGTCTCCAGCAACTGCGCCACGTCCTGAGCCAGCGCGCTCTCGACGCGGCTCGGGTGCGCGTCGACATCGGCGGTGCGGCCTGCGAGGCTCACTGGGTCGGCCATCCCGTCTAGGTGCCGGAGCCAGTACTCCCGGTCTGCCACGAAGCGGTCGGAGCTGCGGTACGCCAGATCGGCGTCGACGATCTTCCTGAGGTCCTCGGCTTGCGCGGCGGGAGGCCGCCTTCCCTCGACCGACGCGGTGTAGAGCTCGCCGGTGCGCCGCGCCATGGTCGACACGCCCATGCCGTCGAGCACGATGTGATGAATCCGCCAGTACAAGAACCAGCGGTCGTTGGCGATCCGCAGCATCACGACGCAGACCAGCCGATCGCTCATCGGATCAAGGGGTGCCGAGTATTCGTCGCGCATCCAGGCGTGCGCGGCGGCCACCGGGTCGGGCTCACACCGGAAGTCGACGATGCGCGCACTGTCGTCCAGGGTGGTGTCGACACACTGGAATGGATGGCCATCGATTTCGATCAGGCGGAGATAGCCGGTGCCGAACTCTCGTCCGGCCTGGCGTACTGCCGGTGCCAGCTGGTCGAGGTCGATCGGTCCGACCAGGTCGACGTACTGGGCGATGGAGATCGGGATATCGCCCGCGATGTGCTGGGCAAACCAGATTCCGCGTTGCGCTGCCGACAGCGGGAACGCGCCGTCGGACAAATCGATACCGGTGTCGGTCGGTGGAGCGGAAGACTGTTGCATGACAAGACCTTCATCCTGACCGCGCCGTAGCCATCCTGGGTGGTTACCACAAGTTAACTACTGCATTGTGGTGGTGCCAAGTTTCATTCTGAGCTGGCACGGCGCGCGCCGAAGCTGAATTGCCAACACTGCGCGACCCGAACATTTCGGGATTCGGGTCGCCGAAGTCGACGCGTGGAAGGCGCTGAGGCGACTCCGGGGGACGTACGATCTTACGTGTGACCAGCAGACCCGCCTCGGCGCAGCGCCTGCGCGACCTCGCGCGGTTGCGCCGCGTCCGCGACCGGATCGACCGGGAGTACGTGCAGCCGCTGGACGTCGAGGCGCTCGCCCGGGACGCGCACATGTCGGCCGGGCACCTCAGCCGCCAGTTCCGGCGCGCCTACGGCGAGTCGCCGTACGGGTACCTGATGACGCGGCGCATCGAGCGCGCGATGGCGCTGCTGCGTCGTGGCGACCTGAGCGTTACCGAGGTCTGCTTCGCGGTCGGCTGCGCGTCGCTGGGCACCTTCAGCACTCGCTTCACCGAGCTGGTCGGTATGCCGCCCAGCACTTACCGTCGCCAAGCGGCGCTCGCGCCTGCGGAGATGCCGTCCTGCATCGCGAAACAGGTGACCAGACCGATCAGGAATCGAGAAGCGTCGGTTACCGAGCCGCAACTAGCCTGATCGCTATGGACATCACCATTCACTCGAGCTTCCTCCCGCACGACGACCCTGACGCCGCCCTGGCCTTCTACCGCGACACCCTCGGCTTCGAGGTCCGCAACGATGTCGGATACAACGGGATGCGCTGGCTCACGGTCGGCCCCGCCGACCAGCCCGGCACCTCCATCGTCCTGCACCCGCCGGCCGTCGACCCCGGCATCACGGACGACGAGCGCCGCACCGTCGTCGAGATGATGGCCAAGGGCACCTACGCCGGCATCCTCCTGGCCACCAAGGACCTCGACGGCACCTTCGAGCGGCTGCAGGCCGGCGACGCCGACGTCGTCCAGGAGCCGACCGAGCAGCCGTATGGGGTTCGCGACTGCGCCGTCCGCGATCCCGCGGGCAACCTGATCCGCATCCAGGAGCTGCGCTGAGCGTCCGGCGATCGCGACCATGACCTGCGCAGACGGCGCCGCGCGGTAGCCCGCGCACGACACAGGTCCGGTTCACCGCGCGCGCCGGCTTCGACCCGCCTGCGCCGGCTACCCCGTACCTCCGTATCTCCCCGCGCCGCATCCAGGCCTGGCGCGAGGTGAACGAGCCGCCCGACCGCGAGCTGATGCTCGACGGCCGCTGGTTGGTCCGGCGCCTCGGCGGGCGCGCCGTGTGGCCGGGGCTAGAGGCTCGGCGGGCGGAAGTGAAGGAGAACCAGACGTACTGCTCGATGCTGGTTAGATCGAGCCGAGCGATGCCGACGGAGACCGCGACGGCGGTCCCGCGTTACAGATGGAGACACGATGAGCACGGCCAGGAGAGAAGGCATGCAGTCGCCCGCGCTGCACGTTGCCGACAGCCACGACCTGATCCGCGTGCACGGCGCGCGCGTGAACAACCTCCAGGACGTCAGCATCGAGATCCCGAAGCGCCGGCTGACGGTGTTCACCGGCGTCTCCGGCTCGGGGAAGAGCTCCCTGGTGTTCGGCACGATCGCCGCGGAGTCGCAGCGGCTGATCAACGAGACCTACAGCGCCTTTGTGCAGGGCTTCATGCCGACGCTGGCCCGGCCCGAAGTCGACGTACTCGACGGGCTGACGACCGCGATCATCGTCGACCAGCAGCGGATGGGTGCCGACCCCCGCTCCACGGTCGGCACCGCCACCGACGCCAACGCGATGCTGCGCATCCTCTTCAGCCGACTCGGGCAGCCGCACATCGGCTCGCCCCAGGCGTTCTCCTTCAATGTCGCCTCGATCAGTGGAGCGGGTGCGGTCACCGTGGAGCGCGCCGGACGGACAGTGAAGGAGCGTCGCAGCTTCAGTATTACCGGCGGCATGTGTCCGCGCTGCGAGGGCCGGGGCGCGGTGTCCGATATCGACCTCGCCCAGCTCTTCGACGACTCCAAGTCGCTCGCCGAGGGTGCGATCACCATCCCCGGCTACAACGCGGGCGGCTGGAACATGCGGCTCTACCAGGAGTCGGGCTTCGTCGACCCGAACAAGCCGATACGCAAGTACACCAAGAAGGAGCTCCACGACTTCCTCTACCGCGAGCCGACCAGGATGAAGATCGCGGGCATCAACATGACCTATGAGGGGCTGATCCCGCGGGTTCAGAAGTCGATGCTCGCCAAGGACAAAGAGGCGATGCAGCCGCATATCCGGGCGTTCGTGGACCGGGCGGTCACGTTCACCACCTGCCCCGAGTGCGCCGGCACCCGGCTCAGCGAGGCCGCCCGGTCGTCGAAGATCAAGGGGATCGACATCGCCGAAGCCTGTGCGATGCAGATCAGCGACCTGGCCGACTGGGTCAGCGGCCTCGATGAGCCGTCGGTGGCGCCGCTACTCGCCGCGCTGCGGCACACCCTCGACTCGTTCGTGGAGATCGGGCTGGGCTACCTCTCGCTCGACCGGCCGTCGGGCACGCTGTCGGGCGGCGAGGCGCAGCGCGTCAAGATGATTCGCCACCTCGGCTCCTCGCTCACCGACGTCACCTACGTCTTCGACGAGCCAACCATCGGCCTGCACCCGCATGACATCCAGCGGATGAACGAGCTGCTGCTGCGGCTGCGTGACAAGGGCAACACGGTGCTCGTCGTGGAGCACAAGCCGGAGGCGATCGCGATCGCCGACCACGTCGTCGACCTCGGCCCCGGCGCCGGTACGGCGGGCGGCACCATCTGCTTCGAGGGCACCATCGAGGGACTGCGGGCCAGCGGCACCGTCACCGGCCGCCATTTCGACGACCGGGCCGCCCTCGCGGAGACGGTGCGGAAGCCCACCAGCACGCTGGAGATCCGCGGCGCAACGGCGAACAACCTGCGCGATGTCGATGTCGACGTCCCGCTCGGGGTGCTTGTCGTCATCACCGGCGTCGCGGGCTCCGGCAAGAGCTCGCTCGTGCACGGGTCGATCCCCGCCGGCGCGGGTGTGGTGTCGATCGACCAGGGAGCGATCCGCGGCTCGAGACGGAGCAACCCTGCGACGTACACCGGACTGCTCGACCCGATCCGGAAGGCGTTCGCGAAGGCCAATGGTGTGAAGCCGGCGCTGTTCAGCGCCAACTCCGAGGGCGCATGCCCCAACTGCAATGGCGCCGGTGTCGTCTACACCGACCTTGCGATGATGGCAGGCGTCGCCACCACCTGCGAGGAGTGCGAGGGGAAGCGATTCCAGGCATCGGTGCTGGACTATCACCTCGGCGGGCGCGACATCAGCGAGGTGCTCGCGATGTCGGTGACTGAGGCCGAGGAGTTCTTCGGCGCCGGCGAGGCGCGCATTCCGGCCGCGCACGCCATCCTCGACCGGCTCGCCGACGTCGGGCTCGGCTACCTCAGCCTCGGCCAGCCGCTCACTACGCTGTCCGGCGGCGAGCGGCAGCGGCTCAAGCTGGCCACCCACATGGCCGAGAAGGGCGGCGTCTACATCCTCGACGAGCCGACCACCGGCCTGCATCTCGCCGACGTCGAGCAGCTACTCGGCCTGCTCGACCGGCTCGTCGACTCAGGCAAGTCGGTCATCGTCATCGAGCACCACCAGGCGGTCATGGCGCACGCCGATTGGATTATCGACCTCGGCCCCGGCGCAGGCCACGACGGCGGTCGGATCGTCTTCGAGGGCACCCCCGCCGACCTCGTCGCCGACCGCTCCACCCTCACCGGCCAGCATCTGGCGGCCTACATAGGCACCTGACCTTTGCGATTTGCTAGTAAAACTGAAATCAGTTCAGTATGCTGACGTCGATCCCGACGAGGAGACGACGCCATGACGCAAACCGCAAGTAATTCAGAGACGCCCGAGCGAGACCTGGGCGGATGTCCGGTGTTGCATCGCGACTTCGCTCCCTCGCAGACGGCGGGCTGCCATTGGGAGCTGGCGGACGAACTGCGGGAGACAAGCCCGGTCTATTTCAATACGTTCGCACAGGGCTACTGGGTGTTCACCCGCCACGACGCGGTGCGCGACATCTACAAATCGCCGCAGCTGTTCTCGAGCGAGTCGATCACGCCCTGGCAGCCGGACCCGATCTATCGCTTCGTCCCTACCCAGATCGACGCACCTGACCACATCAAGTACCGCCGGATCGTGAACGCGTGGTTCTCGCCGCACGCGATCGACGAGGCGGAGGCGACAATGCGCGGCCTTTGCCGCCGACTCGTCCAGGATGTGGCCCCCACCGGTGAGTCCAACTTCGTCGGCGAGTTCGCCCTGCGCTTTCCCACCGAGGCATTCCTCAGCGTGATCGGCATCGATCCTTCCGACGCGGACCTCTTCGTGCCGTGGGTCGAGGACTTCTTCGGCGGATTCAGCGGCGACCCCGCCGGTCTGGAGCCGATGGGGAAGGCGCTCGACGGTATCCGCGAGTACTGGGTCGCCGCCTTGGCCGAGCGACGCGCCGATCCGGTGCCTCGCCAGGGCGATCTTGCCACGCACCTGCTGCACTCGACCTTCGATGATCGTCCGCTCGCCGACGCCGAGATGCTCGACATGCTCACGGTGCTCGTGCTGGCCGGGCTCGACACGACACGCGGCACGCTCGGCTATCTGTTCCGGCACCTGGCGACGCACCCCGAGCATCGCCGACAGTTGATCGAAGAGCCAGAGCTGATCCCGTCCGCGGTGGAGGAGGCCCTGCGCTTGTACACCATCGTCTTCGGCGACGGTCGAAAGGTGACGCGGGACATCGAGTTTCACGGCGTTCAGCTGAAGCGGGGCGATATGGTCTACGCGCTCGTCTCCGGGGCGAACCGAGATCCGCGGGCGTACGACCGGGCGGGCGAGTTCGTCATCGATCGCCAGCGCAATCAACACATGGGCTTCGCCAACGGCCCCCACCGCTGCCTTGGCTCCCATCTCGCGCGGCGCGAGCTGCAGCTCGCGGTCGAGGAGTGGTTGCGAGTGATCCCGGACTTCCACATCGCGGGCGACGACGTGCTGACCGAGCGCGGCGGCGGCGCGATGATGACCCTGACTCGGCTTCCGCTGGCCTGGGAGGTGAAGTTGTGAGAATCACGGTCGACGGCACGAGCTGCACCGGGCACGGTCGCTGTTATTCGGCGGCTCCGGACCTGCTTGCCTGTGACGAGGAGGGCTACGTCACGATACGGGATCAGACGATCGAGGTGCCCGACAGCCAGGTCGGGGCGGCCGCCGACGCGGAAGGGACCTGCCCCGAGGGGGCCATCACCTTGAGCGCTCGGTGACTCGCCGATCTGGCCGCGGGTGGAAAACGGCCGGGCAGTCGATGCTCTCGGCCGCCGCGCTATGACGCGCGAATCCACGTCAGCCTGCGCCACCGAATGACCACATCAGCGACAGACGCCCATCGAGGAGACACAAAATGAAAAGACGCATAGTGGTAGTCGGAGGCGGCTCCGGTGGTTGTGTCATGGCCGCGCGGCTGTCCGAGGACGAAGACAACGAAGTCGTGCTCATCGAAGCGGGGCCCGACTATCCCACGCTCGCCGATCTCCACGAGAACGTGAAGGACGCCTTCACTTTCGGGTTCACGTCACACGACTGGGGCTACGTATCGGACGACCACATCCCAGGCTCCGCCGATGCGCCTACCTTCGCCATCGTCGAGCAGGGGGTACTTCCGGTTCTGCGAGGCAAGGTGATGGGTGGATCATCCTCGGTCAACGCCACGAACGCGCTGCGCCCGACCCGGCGCGATTTCGAACAGTGGGTAGGCCTTGGCTTGGACAAGTGGTCCTGGGACGAGGTCCTGCCGCATCTGAAGCGACTCGAAAACGATCCGGTCGGCGGTCCGCTGCATGGCATCGACGGACCTGTCCCGATAAAGCGATGGAGCGAAGGGGACGGACTGAGGCCGTTCATGGCGGCCTTTGTCGAATCGGCGGTCAGCCTCGGCTACCAGGTAGTCGACGATCTCAACGGTGAAAGCCAGCTCGGCGTCGGCCCGATCCCGTTGAACCAGAAGGACGGAATCAGGCAGAGCAGCGCAGTGACTTACCTCGCGGCTGCCCGCGGCCGCAAGAATCTCACGATACGTGGCGGCGCTGATGTCGACCGGCTCGCGATTGTGGACGGACGACCGCGTGCGGTCTTGCTCGCCGACGGCGAGCGCATAGATGCGGATCTGGTGGTGCTGTGTGCGGGATCGATCGGTACGCCGTCGATCCTGATGCGATCCGGAATCGGGCCGGCTGAGGTGCTCGAGCAGCTCGACATCCCGGTTGAAGTGCCGCTGGAAGGCGTTGGGCGCAATCTCCGCGATCATCCCTTGGTGTATATGACCTATGCCGGTGATGCGGAGGCCATCGGCGAACTCCTGCCGCCATTGGAGGTCGTCTTGACGACGAGTGCGGCAGGGCCGGACGGTTCAACAGACATCGACCTCCACGTGATCCCCTTCACCCTGGAGCCTGGTTCGATTCTTGTCGCCGTCGGACTGGTTCGCCCATACTCGATCGGCCATACCGAGATCAGATCTGCTGATCCCCGCACAGACCCGCGGATCCTGCTCAATCTCCTGCATCATCCAGAGGATCTGCGCCGTTTGGTGCAGGGCGTCGAACTCACGCGGCAGGTGATGAACTCCGGGCCGCTCGCGAAGTACGTCAGCGACGAGTTGTGGCCGGGGCCGGCGGTCGTTACCACTGGTCAACTGACGCAGGCCGTCCTGGAAGCGAAGAACACATACGCGCATGCGGTGGGCACGGCATCGATGGGCGACGCGGGCAGTCCGTGGGCGGTTGTGGGACAGGACTGCAAGGTTCACGGGCTCGATGCGCTGTACGTCGCCGACGCGTCGGTCATGCCGACGATCGTCGGTGTGCCCACCAACACCACCACGATGATGATCGCCGAAAGGTGTGCGGACTTCATCAAGAGCACGTTCGCCGGCCGGACCGAGCATTCGGGACAGGAAACGGCACAGACATGACTATCCCGACCAGTCCGGGGCGGCGAAGCGGTGTGACGGGCCCGCGGGCGGTGGTGAGCCCGGCCTCCCGCCACCGATGACAAGTACGTCCGTGTGGACCCTGGCACTCGATGGTCCTCATGCACCGCGTCATATCCCCGTTCTGATCACCACAACTCTATAACTGAAGTCGGTTTAATAACGAAAACGCTTGTGAAGCGGATCGCTGCGGAGGTAAGGTTAAATCGAACCGAGTTCAAGTCGGTTCGGGTCGGCGCAAGGTGCCGATTTGGATCGTGCCCTGTGAGAGGAGCTTCGGGTGATCGACCGCGAATTCACTGGATTCTTTATTGGGGGATCTTGGCGAAAGGCATCCTCCCACGACAGATTCGAGGTGATTTCGCCCGCAAGCGGCAAGCCGATCGGTTCGGTCCCGGCCGCGACCGATGCGGATATCGACGCGGCCGTTGCCGCCGCCCGGCAGAGTTTCGACGACTCCGACTGGCCGAATCTCACTCCAGCGCAGCGTGGTGAGCATCTCGTCCGCCTTGCGGCGGCGATCGCCGCACATGCCGAGGAATTCGCCGAGCTGATTACCGACGAGCTGGGCTGCGGCCATCTTCTCTCCCGGGTCTACCAGGCCGTCGCGCCGGTGATGAGCCTGAATTATGCTGCCGAAGTTGCAAAGTCGCTGGAGACCAGTGAGCTGCGCGTCAGCGACCTGTCCCCGTTTGCGGGATCGGGGGATGCGGTCGGCATCATTCCGATGGCAGGCAAGAGCCTGGTGGTCAAGGAGCCGGTGGGCGTTGTCGCGACATTTCCTGCCTATAACTTCGCTCTTCCGGCCGTGGCGCAGAAGATCGGTCCCGCACTGATCGCTGGATGCACGGTCGTTGTCAAAGCGACGGAGCCGAACCCGCTGGCGATCTTCAACCTCGGAAATCTGTTGCAGAAGATCGATTTCCCCGCTGGAGTCATCAATATCGTGGCGGCGCGAGCGGGCGAGTCCGAGTATCTCGTCGGACATCCCGGCGTGGACATGGTGAGCTTCACCGGATCCACCGAAGTCGGCAAGAAGATCGGCGCGACATGCGGCGAATTGATTCGACCGGTCGTCTTGGAACTCGGCGGAAAATCGGCGGCGATAGTCCTGGCGGATGCCGATCCCGAGATCGTCGTTCCCACTCTCGTGGGAGCAAGTGTTGCCACCAATTCCGGTCAGAGCTGCGTCGCTCAGACCCGGTTTCTTGTTCCCGAGGAACAGTACGAGTTCTATGCCGATGCATTCACGCGTGCGTTCGAAGCGCTGAAGGTGGGCGATCCGCGCGACGCTGACACGGTGGTGGGACCAGTGATCAGTAAGTCGCACCTGGAGCGAATCGAAGCACACCTTGCCCGGGCGGTTGAGCAAGGAGCAACGATTCGCACCGGCGGCCGGCGGCCGGCGCATCTCTCGGAAGGCTGGTACATCGAACCGACGTTGGTCACGGACGTCACCAACGACATGGACATCGCGCAGAACGAGATATTCGGGCCGGTAGCCGTTTTGATCGCGCACAAAGGCGAGGAGGACGCTATCCGTATCGCCAATCAAAGCCGCTATGGTCTGGCCGGGTCCGTCTTCACTGCTGACTCTGCCCGCGGTTTCGACATCGCAAAGAGAATGCGGACGGGGACTTTCTCCGTGAATACATTCGCCGCGGATCTCGGATCTCCTTTCGGTGGTTACAAAGAGTCCGGACTCGGGCGCGAGCACGGCGTCGGGGCGGTGCAGGAGTATCTTCTGCAGAAGACGATCTCCGTCGATCCCAGCCTCGACCTGCCCGAGGAAATTGTGTCCGGCATACCGGTCGGAAGTGGGCCGGGCATCACCATCTGATTCCGTCCGATCACGGCATGCAGTTCACAACGGTCTACTGCTCGCCGCGGCAACGGCGACGGACACCATGGGGTCGGATCATCCTGCGCGGCTTACTGCTGTGGATATTCGTCGTAGGTTGTCGCCTTCAGTCGACCCGCTCATCGAACGCAGGGCTCGCAGTGGCGCGGGCCGTGACCCGCCCGGTACGTCGTGCCCTCCGGGCGGGTCACTTCCCCGTTGCCGAGCGGACGCCGCCACGTCCCCAGGGCGCAGCCATCGTACGCAATTGCGCAGTCCGGCGGGGGAAGCCACGCGACAGCAAGATCAGCGTGCCCATCGCGATCTGCGCCTCGTACAACGGTCCGGTTCCCGGATCGAGTGCGCGTACGGTGTATTCGATGACTGCGCGTCGTCGAGCATCCCTGCAGCGGTGTGGTTATCGAACTGGTGCCGAGGTTCCATGTCGTAGCGGAGCCGGTCCAGGATGCTCGAGCAATGCCGGCAGGTCGACGTGCGGGCTGAAAGGTGCTCTCACGGCTGGGTGAAAACGCCGAGGTGTTCGGTGTCGTAGTACTCCAGCGTGAGCCTGCCGCCGTCGAAGATCGCCTGGGAGATCGTGCCCTTGCTGGCGTTCTCGCCCGGCGGGGTGAAGACGAAAGTGTTGCCGTCCCAGTGCTTCAGTGGAAAGGTCGTGTTCCTCGGGCCGAGGGCGAGGGTCAAGGAGTTGCCGGTAGCGGTGACCATCGCCGGGCCGTAGTAGGCATTGTCGTAGGTGCCCGCGTAGCTCGGCAGGGGGCGCGCGGGAGCGGGATCTGCGGGCAGCGGCTTGCCGACCAGTGCGCCGGTCGGTGCGGCGAGTGGTTCGAACGCCTCGCGATACCGGGTGCGCCAGTCCTGCTGGATCTTCCCGAATTGGACCAGGTCGGCGAACTCGGCGTTCAGTGTTTCGGGCACCCCGATCGGCGCCGCGTTGGTCAACGTCACGATGCCGAGGTCGGCAGAGGGAATCAGCATGAACGCGGTTCCCGCGCCGAGGCTGAACGCCCCGGAGTGGCCGAGCACGACGCGGCCCGCGGCGGAGTCGTTCACGTTGAAGCCGAACCCGTAGAACCCGGCGCGCGCGTCCGGCGTTTTCGGCGGCACCGACACCGCCTGCGGCGAGATGGCGGGCAGTAGATCGTCCGGTGGCACGAGCACATGACCGTTCGCGGAGCCGTTCGCGAGCACCATAGTCATCCACTTGGCCATGTCGGCGACCGACGAGCTGACCCCGCCTGCCGCGGACTGCGCATCGGGTTGGCGTTGCGGATTCGCCACCTCGTACCTGCCGTCGACGAGGACATGGCCGTCAGCGTGGTTCGCGCGGGATGCGAAGTCGGTGTACCGCGAGCTGGTCGAGTCCATGCCGAGCGGACCATAGATCGTTTGCTGGGACAGCGTCTCCCAGTCGGTGCCCGCGGCCGCCGCCACGGCGGCCGCGGCCGCGGTCACCCCGAAATTGGTGTACGCGTAGGAGTCCCGGAAGGGGCCGAGCGGCAGCAGTCGCAGCCGGTCGAGCACCTGCTGGCGGTCGTATCCCAAGTCTTCCAGTAGGTCGCCCGCATGATCCGGAAGCCCGGAGCGGTGCGAGTACAGGTCGCCGATCGTGACATGATCGGCGACGTAGGGGTCGGCGAGCGCGAAGGACGGCAGAAGTCGACGTACCGGGGTGTCCCATGCGACGCCCCCCGCGGCGATCCGGCGGGCGACGACCGTCGCACCGACGGATTTCGAGACCGACGCAAGCTGGAAAACCGTGTCCGAGTCCACCTTTTCTTTGGTGACGACGTCGCGGACGCCGAACCCCTTGCTGTACACCACCTTTCCGCCATGGATGACGGCGACAGCCATTCCCGGAACCCCCGAGGATGCCAGCAAACCGTCGGCGAGTTGGTCCAGTTGGGCCACCGCATCACCGATCCGTCCGTCCGGGACCGGTACTCCGGCAATCTGGTTGGGCATCACCGCGGCACTGGTCGGCGTGCCGTCGCCGGAAGAGGAGTCCGATCGCCGGTCGCCGCTACAGCCCGAAGCGGCGAGGATGGCGGCGGCCGCCATCACCGCGGGACCGAGCAGTGCGCGCCGCAGTGTGCTCACAGGTCGCCTCCTGGCCGTCGTAGAGACAAAAGACCAGTTCAGACTAGTGGAGCTGATATTGCTGCGGGATGTTTCCGGTATCTCTCGGCACGGCAGGACGGCTTACCGGATCGCGGACGCAGACTGATCCCAGCGCGACGTCCGGGCCTCGCTCGGCAGGGGTGACACCCGCGACGGGTACGGGCCGACTTCCCGGACACCGGCTCCCTGTCGCGCATCGGAGCGTCGGCGGACGCTCCAAGCCTCGCCGTGCTCGGCGTCGATGCGAACTCGGGGATTCCGAGGTTGCCCGTGCGTGGCTGCTGCCGAGCGTGCGTCGTAGGTTGGACAGCGGGGGCGGTCGCACCGAGGAACGCTGCCTGCATGTTATCCGGCGGCGGGTGTCTCCCGGATCTCGACGATCGGAAGCGTCAGCGCCGCAGGGGAACTTGCCGGAACCACCGGTTTGGCGGGGGCGATCGGGGCGATGCGCTGATAACCGGTGCCGATCGGTGGCCGGGCATCCACCTCACCCTTGTTCGGCCAGTACGCCGCCGCCCGCTCGGCTTGGGCGGCGATGGTCAGCGAGGGGTTCACACCGAGGTTGGCCGAGACTGCCGCGCCGTCGACGACGCTGAGCGTCGGATAGCCGTATGCGCGGTGATACCCGTCGATCACGCCGTGCTCCGCGTCGGCCCCGATCACCGCACCGCCGAGGAAGTGGGCCGTGAGCGGGATATTGAAGATCTCGCCCCAGCTACCGCCCGCGATGCCGCCGATTGTCTCGGCGACCCGGCGGGTCACCTCGTTGCCCATCGGAATCCAGGTGGGATTGGGCTCGCCGTGCCCCTGCTTGCTGGTGAGCTTGCGGCCGAACAACCCACGCTTGGTGTAGGTCGTGATCGAATTGTCCAAGTGCTGCATGACCAGCGAGATGATGGTCCGCTCGCTCCAGTTCGTGGTGCTCAGGAAGCTGAGCAGGTCCATGGGATGCCGCAGCACCAAGCCGAGGAAGCGCAGCCAGCGCGGGATGCGGCCGCCGCCGTCGACCATCAGCGTCTGCAACAGGCCCATCGAGTTGGAGCCTTTGCCGTAGCGAACCGGCTCGATGTGGGTGTCGGGGGTGGGATGGATCGAAGAGGTGATCGCGACACCCTTGGTGAAGTCGATACCCGGGGTGACCTTCTTCGTCGCCGCACCGACGATCGACTCCGAGTTGGTGCGGGTCAGCACGCCGAGCCGATCGGACAGGTCCGGCAGCACACCCTTGTCGCGCATGGCGAACAGCAGCTTCTGGGTGCCGCGTGTCCCCGCGGCGAGCACGACGTGTGCCGCGGTCAGTGCCTGTGGCCGCTTGCGGACCCACGCACCGGTGCGGGCGGTGGACACGTCCCAGGTGCCGTCGGGATGCGGACGCAGTTCGGTGACGGTCGTCATCGGAATCACCTCGGCACCGGCCTGTTCGGCGAGATATAGGTAGTTCTTCACGAGGGTGTTCTTCGCGCCGTACTTGCAGCCCACCATACAGTCGCCGCATTCGACGCAGCCGGTGCGCTCGGGGCCGACGCCACCGAAGTACGGGTCCGCCACGGTCTTTCCCGGTTCGCCGAAGAACACGCCGACCGGCGTCTGCACGAAGGTGTCGCCGACACCCATATCGTCGGCGACTGCCTTGAAGACCTTGTCGGCGGGCGTCATGTGCGGGTTGCGCACCACTCCGAGCATCTTCTGCGCCTGCGCGTAGTACGGGGTCAGCTCGTCGCGCCAGTCGGTCATGTCGCGCCACTGCGCGTCCTGGAAGAACGGCTCCGGCGGTACGTACAGCGTGTTGGCATAGTTCAGCGAGCCTCCGCCGACACCGGCGCCGCCGAGGATGAGGACGTTGCGCAGCGGGTGGATTCGCTGGATTCCGTAGCAGCCGAGCGCGGGCGCCCAGAGGAACTTTTTCAGCTCCCAGCTGGTCTTGGGCAGCTCGTCGTCGGCGAAGCGTCGGCCTGCTTCCAGCACGCCGACCTTGTAGCCCTTCTCCACCAGTCGGAGTGCGGTGACGCTGCCGCCGAACCCGGAACCGACGATCAGCACATCGAAATCCGTCGTCCGCTGGTCCATGTGGAACTCCTCGATCGTGCCACCGGTGACTCGGCTAACACTACTACCGGGTAGGTTTCGCGTCACAACGTGGCTTCGGCTTCGAATCTTTTGTCACGACAGCGAGTGGATTGCGGACCGGACTAGAGGCTGCCGCTGCGAAGGTGCTCCCTTCTCGTGCTACCTGAGCAACATTCGGCTTCTCAAGAGCGGCGCTCGCAATAGTTGACATCGCTCTCGCAAGCGCGCATGGTGTCTGGTATGCCGAGGACACCTCGCGCCCGCGCCAGGGTCCAGACCATGAACGACATCGTTCGCATCGGACGGGAACACCTGGCGACCGACGGCGCCACCGCGCTGTCGCTGCGCGCCGTGGCCCGCGACCTCGGAGTGGTCTCTTCAGCCGTCTACCGGTACGTCCGCAGCCGTGATGAGCTGCTCACGCTGCTCGTGATCGACGGCTACAACGCGCTCGGCGACGAGGTCGACGCCGCGCTGGCGGACAACGCCGACGATCCGATCGAGCACCTGCGCGTCCTCGGCCGCACCATCCGGCGCTGGGCACTGGCCGAACCTGCCCGCTACGGATTGCTGTTCGGCACACCTGTGCCCGGCTACAACGCTCCCGCGGCTGAGACCGTCGCGTCGGGCACGCGGGTGATCGTCACGATGCTGACCCTGGTTGCTCGCGCCCACCAGGCGGGCCTGCTTGTCGCACCCCATCGTGAGCTACGCGCATCCGCCCCGCTCGCAGGCGATTTCGCGGGTATCCGAGACGAATTCCAGCTCGACCTGCCGGACTGGCTGGTCGCCCGCGGCGTGACGTTCTGGGTCAGCCTGATCGGCGCGACGAGCGCCGACGTCTTCGACATGTACGGCACCGGCACCTTCGCCGACCGCGACGAACTGTTCGAACTCCAGCTCGACGCCTTGCTGGACATGCTCGGCTATCGCGGCTGACGCTCCGGCCGATCCGAACCCCGTCGCCGCGGTGTGTTGGTATGAATCACGTGACAGCGTCTCGAATGCAGCTACCTCTGTCGGGCGAGCCGAGTGCCGCGACCGCATGGTCGCGACGCATGGGTGTGCGCATTCCACTGGTCAACGCGCCAATGGGTGGGGTGGCGGGCGGGCGGCTGGCGGCGGCGGTGATCGCGGCCGGTGGGCTCGGCATGATCGGGATGGGCAGTGCCGGGTCGGTCGCAGCGCTGGAACGAGAACTGCCGCATGTCCGCGGAATCGCCGGGCCGCTCGGAATCGGTCTGGTGGACTGGGTGGTCGCAGCGCAACCGGAGCTGATGAACGTCGCGATCGCCGCCCAGCCAGCGCTGATCTCGGTGAGCTTCGGCGCCGACCTCGACTGGGTTGCCCGGGTCACTGCTGCGGGGATCGTCCCGACAACGCAGGTGTACAACGCGCAGGACGCGCGGCGGGCGCAGGACGCGGGTGTGGGTCTCCTCGTGGCGCGCGGTATGGAAGGCGGCGGACACGGCGCGGTGACGAAGCCGCTGCTGCCGCTCCTGGACGAGGTGCTGGATGTCGCGTCGGTTCCCGTGCTCGCCGCCGGTGGGATCGGTGCGCCCTCGGACCTGGCGGCGGCGCTGCTGGCGGGAGCGAGTGGCGCATGGTTGGGCACCTGCCTGGCGGCCTGCTCGGAATCACTGTTGTCGGAGGCGGGCCGACAAGCGTTGCTAGCCGCGCGGGGCGAGGATACGGTAGTCACCCGCGCGTTCGACGTCGGGATGGAATTGCCTTGGCCTGCAAGGTTCCCCGCGCGAGTGCTGCGTAACGGGTTCGCGGAGCGCTGGACCGGGCGGGAGGCCCGGCTCGCCGCCGACCCGGCGGCGAAGGAGACGCTGGCCGCCGGGATCGCCGCGGACGATCCCGCCGTCGCACCCGTGGACGCCGGGCAAGGCGTCGGCATCATCACCGTTGTGGAACCGGCTGCGCGAGTGATCGAGCGGCTGTGGTCGGGCGCGACCGCACACATCACGAGCGGCTTTGCCGAGGAGTGAGCGGCTGCGACCAGACCTCGCTGCTGTGCCGATCGGGGAGGAAAGGGATCAGGTCGGGATCGGCGGAGGTGAAGTGATCGACTTCCTCGCCGCCGGTACACGAATAGAGCGCGACGGTGACCGCGCCGGATCGGCGGCCGAAACACGCCAAACACCGCCGGAATTATGCCAGCGGTGCGGCATCGCGACGGAGTCGTCGGCCATCATCTGCCTCCTGTCGATGGTGCCTCCTGGTCCGGCCGGTGGCGGCGTCACCGTGGCACGGTGACCGGGTCGACGCAGCTGGCCAGAGCATCGACGAACGAGCAGTCCCTCGGCGCCCAGGTGGGTCGGTAGTCGGGTGCGACGCTGCCCGCCCCGGTGATGGCCGTCTACGCCGCGAACGCGTCCGTCGGCTTGCGATTCCGCGTGGGATCGGTCAGCATGTCCACCGTGTAGAGGACGAAACGTGGTGTGTACGAACCCCACTCGTAGTTGTCGGTGAGGCTCCAGTAGTTGTAGCCGATGAGATTCATTCCGTCGGCCTTGGCGCGCTGGAGCCAGTAGACGGTGTCGCGGAGTGAGTCGGCACGGCCGTATCCGTCCGCGCGCGGCATGCCGTTCTCGACGATGTAGAGCGGCTTTCACGGAAACTGGGGCGATAATGCTGCAGCGCATAGTAGATGCCTTCCCGTTACAGGGGATTCTTCCGCAGCTCCGTGAAGTTCGTCATGCCGGTGAGGGTATCGGGGGACAGTCTGTAGTAGTAGTCGAGCTCGGCATCGATCTATCAATGAGCGGCTTGTTCGTGACGTCCTCACCGCCCGGAATGTAGGCGACATTGCTGGTCACCACGTCTGGATCCTCAGTGTCGCCGCGACCCTCAATTGCGGCGGCCTCATCGACGTCGAGTGGCATCGGTGTTCAGAATTGCTGATTGTTCTGCTTGTCTACTCGGGCACTGTGACGGGGTCGGTGCAGCTGGCGGTGGCGTCGACGAAGGAGCAGGGTTTGGGGGTGCGGGTGGGGCGGTAGTCGGCGGGGACGCCGCCGTTGTGGGTGATGGCGGTGTAGGCGGGGACGGCGTCGGTGGGTTTGCGGGTGAGGGTGGGGTCGGTGAGTACGTCGACGGTGTAGAGGCCGAATCGTGGGGTGTAGGAGCCCCATTCGTAGTTGTCGGTGAGGCTCCAGTAGTTGTAGCCGATGAGGTTGATGCCGTCGGCCTTGGCGCGTTGGAGCCAGTAGACGGTGTCGCGGAGGTTGTCGGCGCGGGTATAGCCGTCGGCGCGAGGTGCGCCGTTCTCTGTGGGCAAGCCGTTTTCGACTATGTAGAGCGGTTTGCCGGGGAAGGCGCGTGAGTAGTGTTGCAGTGCATAGTAGATGCCTTCGGGCTGTAGGGCCTGTGTCCATAGCTTCTGGAAGTCCGGGGGGCCGGCGAGGAGGGTTTCCGGGGAGAGCCCGTAGTAGTAGTCGATACCGATGTAGTCCAGTTTTGCGCTGATCTTGCTGACCAACGGTCCATTCACGATGTCTTCACCGCCGGGGATGTAGGCGACGTTGCTGGTGACTTGGGCACCGGGCTGCACGCTGTGGATGTAGTCGTAGATGCCGTTGTGCGCTTGGGCGATCTGGTCAAGCATGGTGGGCGTGGCGGTGGGGGAGATGCCGCCGTGGCGCAGTTCGTTGACGGCGTAGAAGGTGGGCTCGTTGAAGGTGACCCAGAGTGGGTTGCTGGCGGCGAAGCGGTCGACGACGGTGCGTGCGTTTGCCAGCCAGTCCTCGACGATGTTCCGGCTGCCCCAGCCGCCGCGGTCGACTTCCCAGCCGGGGTAGACCCAGTGGTCGATGGTCAGCATCGGCCGCATGCCCGCCGCGGTGATCGAATTGATCACGTGGTCATAAAATCTGAGACCAGCCTCGTCCCAGACGCCAGCGCTGGGTTGGACCCTGGCCCACTCGATGCCGATCCGGTAGACCTTCACTCCGAGACTGGCTGCGAGCGCAACGTCGGTACCAATCTTTGTGAAGAAATCCACCGAATTCAGGTACGGGTCCTGCGTCATTCCGGACGCGGCATAGCGGGACCAGTTGCTGTCGGGCGCGTGCCCTTCCGACTGGTAGCCAGACGCGGCGACGCCCCAGAGGAAATCCGCCCCCATTGGCGTGACCTGGGCAGGGGGCGCGGGCCGCGCTGCCGCCGGCGCGGTGCCACCCATGACAAGTGCCGCAGCGGCAGCCGCGAGCGCGGCCAAGACGTGGCGACGGTGTGATCGCATCGAACTCCTGTTCCGAGAGGGGTGACCGGCGCTCGTGGACCGCCGATGCGCACCGGGTTGGGGGTGGGCACCACGGGGAACAGGGTAACTGGTCACTTGTCCGTCTTTGCTGAAGTGGGCAGGGGAGTGGGACGACCTCGAGCGAGTAACCCTGCGTACGGGGCAGTTCCGGGGGTGCTGCGCTTATCTACGGCGGGTTCTAGTGAACTATGGCAAGCATAATACATATAGCTACGTAGATATGCGCATTTATGCATAGATGATGCTAATAATCAAGTCAGTACAAATCTCACGCCACCAAACCCGCCTCGCATAGAGGAGGGAAGGGTGGCGCGCCGGTGACGACGCCGTCCACGACGTACCTGAAGCTGTGATGACGGAGGCCTGGGCGAAGTGGGCGAGTTCGCCGAGCGTGTGGGCGACCGGACGCAGGGCCAGCGACAGGCTCGCCGCACCCGCCGGGGGACCGTCGCGGTGGGGGAGCAGGTCCGCGTAGATCTCCTCGGCAGCGTCGCGGTCGTTCAGCGCGACGATCGCCATCGCGCTCAGACTCGTCAGGAAGGTGAAGAAGAAGTCGGGCCGGAACGGCGGTCGACCACTCCTGACGCACGCCCGGTCACGCTAGACGAAACCGGCTGCCTCCGAAGCTACTAAGCACTTCCTGACTGCTTCAGGATTCCGGGGTTGACTACCGGGAACCCCTACCCTCGAACCGTGACGACGCCGCCGACCAACCGCAGCCACGACTCCGTGTCGCTGCGGCTGGCACGCGGCTACCTGGGTGGATGTCACTATCGCCGCGGCCGCATTCCCCGCGGATGTACTCGACCACGACGCGCTCACTCAGGCGTTCAAGGACGCCGCCGCCAGGTTCGGCGGCATCGACGTCCTGGAGTACTCCCCGCTCGCCATGGAGTCCACCGTGCTGGCCACGCCGGCTCTCTCGAACCGCTGCCGATGGTCGGCAACGTCAACGCCGCCGCCGCAGCGCTGCGGAACTGGGTGGTCAACCTGCACAAGGAGCTGGACGGCACCGGCATCCAGGTCGCTCACGTCGCCATCGACGTGTGGTCACCGTGGTCGTCGTGGTCGTCGCCGGACAGGCCGCGGTTGCCGCGGGCGTCGCGGTGGGGGCGCTGGTGATCTGGCTCGCCGTCTACGTGCGGGTCGCCAAGCCGGTGAACGCCGTGCAGACCGCTGCGACGCACGCGGGAACGACACCGCCGAACGCCCGTGCGCTGCAGGAGAAATGGGACAGCGTGGTCAACGCCCGCGTCGCGCTGCAGGCCGTCGCGCTCCTGGGTCTGTGCGCGGCGATCGCCATCGTCTGATCCACGTCGTGTCGCGTCGCCGTCCGCTC
This sequence comes from Nocardia sp. NBC_01730, assembly GCF_035920445.1. Taxonomy (NCBI): domain Bacteria; kingdom Bacillati; phylum Actinomycetota; class Actinomycetes; order Mycobacteriales; family Nocardiaceae; genus Nocardia; species Nocardia sp. NBC_01730. Next base: position 860,485 of record NZ_CP109162.1, read on the forward strand.
GCCGCTCGGCGAGCGGCACGGTCCGATGTGAGATGCCCCTCGCTCCCCGCTTGTCGACTTATCTCGGGACCATGGCGTGTCAGGATTCGAACATGGTTCCGAATCCATTGCCTCGGCTGGCCCGGCGGCTTGCCCAGCAGCGCTGGGTGATGCGCTGCGCGCCGGTGGTGCTGCCACTGGAGCGGCTGATTCGACGCGCGACCGGTGGCCGGATAGGTGTGCTCGATGTGGCTGGTCTGCCCTCGATCGAGGTCACCGTCGCGGGACGTAAGACCGGTATCCCGCGCACAACCTCGCTGCTATACGTCCCGCTCGGAGAGGACTTCTTGATCCTCGGTTCCAACTGGGGTGGTCCCGATCATCCGGCGTGGTCGGTGAATCTGCGCGCCGCCGGCGCCGCCACGGTCCGGCACAAGGGCGAACAGTTCCGGGTCGCGGTCCGCGAAATCACCGGGGTCGATCGCAAGCACGCCTGGGATCTGGCCGTCGAGTTCTGGCCCGGTTACGAGATGGAGTACGAACTCTCTGGCGGCCGATTGTTCCGTATCTTCGAGCTGCGCCGCCTCCCTCGGAGCACTGTGGGATGAACTGCGGCCCGGTGTCGGTGGGGGGCAGCTACGGTTGAACGGTGACCACGCATCTGACTCACTGGGGCGCATTCGAGGCGAGCAGCGATGGGGAGCGGCTGACCTCGGTGCGGCCGTGGCGCGGGGATCCGGAGCCGATGCCGCTGATCGAGAACATCGCTTCAGCCCAACATCATCCGACACGAATCGACCAGCCGTATGTGCGCCGGGGGTGGCTCGCGAACGGGCCGGGCGCGGCGCCGCGGGGTGCGGACCCGTTTGTCCCGGTGTCGTGGGAGAGGGCGTTGGATCTGCTGGCCGGTGAGCTCGGCCGGGTGTACAGCGGGCACGGGGCGGAGGCGGTGTACGGCGGATCGTACGGCTGGGCCAGTGCTGGGCGGTTTCATCACGCGCAGAGCCAGCTGCACCGGTTCCTCAATTGTCTCGGCGGCTATGTCCGGCATGCGAACAGCTACAGCTTGGGCGCCTCGACGGTGTTGCTGCCGCACGTGATCGGCGATATCGGCTGGGTGATGCAGCATGCGACGGCGAAAACCGTGCTGGCCGAGCATTCCGAACTGGTCGTCGCGTTCGGTGGCTTGTCGCCGAAGAACGCGGCCGTGTCGCCGGGCGGGGTGTCCCGGCACAACGCGCGGACCTGGATCGCCGCGGCTCGCGCGCGGGGCTGCCGGTTCGTGTCGATCAGTCCGCTGCGCGACGACACCCCGCAAGAGGGCGAGGCCGAATGGATCGCCCCGCTGCCGGGCAGCGACGCGGCGCTGATGTTGGCGCTGGCGCAGGTTCTGGACGAGGAGGGCTTGGCAGACAGAGAGTTTCTGCGTAAATACACCGTCGGCTACGACCGGTTCGCTGATTACCTGCGCGGTACGGTGGACGGAACCGTGAAGGATCCGCAATGGGCCGCTGCGATCACCGGCGTGCCTGCTGGCCGCATTCGAACGTTGGCGCGTGAAATGGCCGCCGTGCGGACGTTGGTGACGGTGAGCTGGTCGCTGCAACGCGCGCAGTACGGCGAGCAGCCGCTGTGGCTGGGTGTGGTGCTTGCGGCGATGCTGGGCCAGATCGGTCTTCCGGGGGGTGGCTTCGGGCACGGCTACGGGTCTGCGGCGAGCCTGGGCGAGCCGGCGCGCATTCCGGTGCCGCGATTTCCGCAGGGGCGCAACGGTGTCGAGACCTTCATCCCGGTCGCGCGGATCGCGGATATGCTGCTGAATCCCGGTCTGCCCTACCGGTACAACGGCCATGATCTGGTATATCCGGATATCCGACTGGTGTACTGGTGCGGCGGAAATCCGTTCCATCACCACCAGAATTTGGCCCGGCTACGTACGGCGTTCGCGCGTCCGGACACGGTGGTGGTACACGATGCGTTCTGGACGGCCACCGCGCGGCACGCTGACATCGTATTGCCGTCGACCATGTCGATCGAGCGCGACGACTACGGCGTCGGGGAGGGCGACCGAGTGTTCTTTCCGATGCGGGCCCTTACCCGGCCGCACGGCGTCGCGCGCGACGACTACTGGATGTTCGCCGAGACGGCCGAAAGATTGGGCGTCGGTAAGGAATTCAGCGAGGGACGTACCGCGGGCGAGTGGTTGCGGCATCTGTACGGGGAATGGCGGCTGGTCCAGTCCGTGGCGGGACACGACCTGCCGGAATTCGACGCGTTCTGGGCTAGTGAAAGCCTCGAGCTTCCGGTGCCCGATCCGGATCAGGTGTTGGGCGCACAGTTCCGCGCCGACCCGGACCGGTTTCCGCTCACGACGCCGAGCGGGAAGATCGAGATCTTTTCCGAGATGGTCGACGGCTTCGGCTACGCCGACTGCCCTGGGCACCCGGTATGGCTGGAGCCCGAGGAATGGCTCGGTGGTGCGGCCGCCGCGTGGTTCCCGCTGCAGTTGGTGGCCAACCAGCCGCGTACCAAGTTGCACAGCCAGTTGGATGTCGGCGCGCACAGCCAGTCAACGAAAGTCGCTGGGCGCGAACCGGTTCGGTTGCATCCGTTGGACGCCGCGGCCCGCGGTCTGCACGAGGGCGAGATCGTTCGGATCTTCAACGGTCGCGGCAGCTGCCTGGCCGGGCTCGTGGTCGACGACGCGGTGCGGGCAGGTATCGCACAGTTGTCCACCGGTGCGTGGTATGACCCCGACCCGGACGATCCGACGTTCTGCCGTCACGGCAACCCGAACGTGCTGACCGCCGACCGGCCCACCTCCACCCTCAGTCAGGGCTGCACAGGGCAGCTTGCGCTGGTGGAGATCGAACGGTATGCGGATGCGGTTCCGGACTTGGCGGTCAGCAGCCCGCCGCCCGTGACCGAGTAGCAGAAGCGGGCTTGTCCTTGTCGTCGCCGACCGAGGTGAGTAGGGCGGCCATGAACTCGGCCGGGTGGTTCGCCTCGAAGTAGGCGGTCCAGTACATGACCAAGAACTCGAAGCACATCTCGTGGCAACCCTTTTCGAGCGTACGCCCGGTCGGCGCACGCCTTGGCGCTGCTCATCGCGACGAGCCGCGCCCGTTGGCGCCGCATGTGCGTCGGGACCACTACCATTCCCGGGTGACTGGATACCACCAGCTCGACGCGTTCGAGCACCTCGACACCTCGACGCTGCCGCCGCGGCAACAGCGGATTCTCGCCACGATTCGGGATTGGGTGGTCAGGTTCGGGTATCCGCCGAATACCCGCGAGCTCGGCGCCGCCGTGGGGCTGCGGTCCTCGTCGTCGGTGTCCAAGCATCTGAAGAGCTTGGAGGAGCGCGGTTTTCTGCGTCGCAGCCAGACGGTGTCGCGTCCGATCGATGTGCGGATGTTCCTGCAGGGCCCGGTGAGGCAGGAGACGGCCCAGGATTCGGTCGCGGTCCCGGTGGTCGGTGACATCGCGGCGGGCACGCCGATCCTGGCCGAGGAGCATGTCGACGACACCATGACGCTGCCGCGTGATCTCGTCGGGCGCGGCACAGTGTTCGGGCTGCGTGTGCGCGGCGATTCGATGATCGACGCGGCGATCTGCGACGGGGACATCGTGGTGATCCGCCAACAGCACGAGGCCCATTCGGGGGAGATCGTGGCGGTGATGATCGACGGGGAGGCGACGGTGAAGGTGTACCGTCGGCGCAACGGGCATGTGTTCCTGGAGCCGCGCAACGCCGCCTACGAGGTGATCGACGGCGACGAGGCGGTCGTGCTGGGCAAGGTCGTTTCGGTGATGCGGCGGGTCTGAACGCGGCCGCATCAGCGGTCCAGGTGGTGGCGTCGTACCCTGAAGCGCATGTCGGACAGCACGCGGCCACATCCCGGAGCCATGGTCGAGCAGCTGGTGCGGCTGCTCGACGGGCGCCGCGTCGTAGCGTTGACCGGCGCGGGGATCTCGACCGACAGCGGAATTCCGGACTACTGTGGTCCGTCCTCGCCGCCGCGCAATCCCATGACGTAGGGGTCCCGGTAGTAATCGCGCGAAAAAACAACGACAATGGCTTGACCAGCAGTGATGCCGAGTTCCGGTTCGAGGTTCCCGACTGGCCGAAAATCGGGCGGATTTGCCGTAGTCGTTTGGTTGGGGGCTGGGGTTCAGGTTGTGGTCAGTTGGCGGTAGATGGTTTTGCGGGAGACGGCACGTGGGGTCCAGTGACGAGAAAAGTCGCGCTTAGCGGTCTGCCCCTGTTCGGGGCTGAAAGTTTCGTTTCATAATGGAGGCGGCCCGCACGCATCACTTACACGTCACCCCGCTGACACCCGAGCGGCTGGCAGGGTTGATCCGCGAGGGCCGTCGACTGACCGGCCGGTGACGAGGCGCGGCGTGGCGGGTGCGCCGAGAATCGAACGAATTTGCTTGGATGTCTTGTACAGCAACGGAATTCGATCCTTAGCCTATCCTTAGCCTCGATCCGTGGGCGTGGTCGGTGGGGAGGGGTGTGCTGAAATAGGAAAAGTGCCTTCCGAGCTGCGATGATTGATGTTCTCACGCAACAATCAACAGCAGATCGGGAAGACACTTTCAGTGCGATTGTTCCACACCTTCGCCGGGGACTCGGCGCGGTTCGACGATGACAACCTTGTATCGGCGGCGGGGCTGGTGCCGGTGATGACGTTGGCCGAGCAAACCGGCCTGACCAGTATGTTGGCCGACAAGGTGACGATCGAGGCGTCCCGGATCAAGGCCGGGTCGGTCAACCCGGCACCGAAACTGACGACGTTGATCGCGGGGACGTGTGCAGGCGCGGACAGCATCGACGATATCGGCCTGCTGCGCAGCGGCGGGATGGGCGAGCTGTTCGATGACATGTATGCGCCATCAACAGTGGGAATCTTGTTGCGGGAGTTTACCTTCGGACATGGAAAGCAGTTGGAGTCGGTGCTTCGCGGGCATCTGCTCGCGCTCATCGCGCGTGCCGATCTGCTGCCCGGTAGCGAGACGAGGGCGTTGGTGGACATCGACTCGCTGCTGCGGCCGGTCTATGGCAAGCAGAAGCAGGGCGCTTCCTACGGGCACACCAAAGATCGCGGGGAAACAGATTCTGCGCAAAGGGCTTTCACCGTTGGCTGCCACGATCAGCACCGATCTGGCTGCGCCGGTGATCGCCGGGATCAGGTTGCGTGCCGGGAAAGCCGGTTCCGGCAAAGGCGCCGCCTCGATGGTCACCGCCGCGATCGACACCGCCCGCACAGCGGGGGCCACCGGGGAGATCCTGGTGCGCGGCGACTCGGCCTACGGCACCCGCAAGGTCGTGCACGCCGCGCTGCGTGCCGGCGCCAGGTTCTCACTCGTGCTGACCAAGAACACCGCCGTGAACAAGGCCATCGCATCAATCCCCGACCACGCGTGGGCCCCGGTGAAATACCCGGGCGCGGTCCGCGACCCGGACAGCGGTGAATGGATCTCCGATGCCGAGGTCGCCGAAATCGCTTACACCGCTTTCGCTTCCACCAAAGACCGCACCACAGCCCGGCTGATCGTGCGCCGCGTCAAAGACGCCCGCTACCCCGACGCCCTGTTCCCGGTCTGGAGATACCACCCGTTCTTCACCAACTCCACCGAACCCACCGCCGACGCCGACATCACCCACCGCCGCCACGCCGTCATCGAGACCGTGTTCGCCGACCTCATCGACGGGTCCCTGGCCCACATCCCCTCCGGGCATTTCGCCGCCAACACCGCCTGGGTGCTCTGCGCCGCGATCGCCCACAACCTGCTGCACGCCGCCGGAACACTCGCCGGCGCCCCGCACACCCGGGCCCGCGGCGCCACCCTACGCCGCAAACTCGTGAACATTCCCGCCCGGCTCGCGCGCCCGCAACGCCGCCCCCGTCCTGCACCTGCCCGCCCACTGGGGGTTCCGGTAGTAGCCGCCGAAAAAACAACGGATATGGCGTAGCCGCAGCGAGCCGAGGCTGAATCGCGTGTTCGGCCTGCGGTGATCGCCGGTTGCTGGTTGGCTTGGCTCCCAACGTTATTGGTTGGTGCCGGAGGTCAGGTTCGTGGCAACGCGGGTGTTCGCGGATGGGGAGTTGGCGCGGCCGCGGGAGTTCCCGGAGATCAGCCGCGAGGAGTTGTTCCGGTACTTCACGCTGTCCCCGGCCGATGCCGCGTTCATCGATCCCGGCCGCGGCCGCGGCCCGGCCGACCGGCTCGGCATCGCGATCGCGTTGTGCACGCTGCCGTGGCTGGGGTTCGTGCCCGATCGAGTGGTGACCGCCCCGCCGGTGGCGGTGGCGCGGCTGGCCGAACAGCTGAAGGTCGGTCCAACCGAGATCGGTTCCTACGGCCGCCGCGCCCAGACCCGCACCGAGCACCTGCGGCTGGTCGCGCGATACCTGGGCTGGCGCTCAGCGGGGGCGATGGAGTTCAAGGAACTCGACGAGTTCCTGCTCGCGCGGGCGATGGAGCACGATTCCCCGACGCTGTTGTTTCGGCTGGGGTGTGAGTATCTGATCTCGGCGCGGGTGATCCGGCCCGGTCCGGTGACCATGGTCGAACGCATCGCCCACGCTCGCGAGCAGGCCCAGCGCGAGACCTACGACTGCCTTGCCCACGAGTTCACCCCGGCCCGCTGCGCGGAACTGGACGCGCTGCTGACCACCGATGCCTCGCTGGGGATCTCGCGGTTGCGGTGGCTGTCGACCGGGCCGGTGGAGGCATCGGCGGCGGCGGTGCGCGCCGAGGTCGACAAGCTGGCGTTCCTGCGCGGTCTGGGCGCGGACCGCCTGGATATGTCGGTTCTGCGCCAGTTCACCCCGGCGGTGCTCGAATCAGTGGGGTTCGCCGGCGGAACCGCGGCGACCGAGCTGCTGATCGCGGTCGCGATGCTGCACGAGCTCAACGCCACCGGGCGCCGCAAGGTCTTCGACGACGCCCCAACCGGGTTCGTGCCGACGAAAATGGCGCGGCTACCTCGACCAGGCGCGTAAGACCGGCAGCGCGACGGCGTATCGGCACTACTGGGAGCTGTGCGTGCTGCTCGGGCTGCGCGACGGGTTGCGCAGCGGGGACGTGTTCGTGCCCGGCTCACGCCGCTACGCCGACCCCGCCGCCTACCTGCTCACCGGCGAGCAGTGGGCCCCGCAACGCGAGGAGTTCTGCCGCCTGGTCGGGCGCCCCGCCGATCCCGGCGCCGCGCTGGCTGGCGTTGTCGACGAACTACACACCGCGCTCGGCGAGCTCGAGACGGTGCTGGCCGAAGGTGAGGGCCCGGTCCGGGTCGACGAGGGCGGGGAACTGGTGATCTCACCATTGACCGCGGAAGATGTTCCCGCCGAGGCGATCGCGCTCAAGGCCGAGCCGACCGAACTGCTACCCTTCGCGCCGATCGTGTCACTGCTGATCGAGCTAGACAAACGCACCGGCTACCTGGACTGCTTCACCCACGCCGGAGGCCAAGCCACCCGGACACCGGAGCTCAAACGCAACCTGATCGCGGTGCTGCTGGCGCACTCGACGAACCTCGGGTTGACCCGGATGGCCGAAGCCTGCGGCATCAGCTACGACATCCTGTCCTGGACCGACGAATGGTATGTGCGCGAGGAGACCCTGCGCGCGGCCAACCTGGTGTTGATCGACTACCACCAGCGGCTGCTCCTGACCATGGTGTTCGGGACCGGCACCGTGTCCTCGAGCGACGGGCAGCGCTTCCCGACCCGAAGTAAGTCGACGACCGCGCGGCCGGTGAGCCGCTACTTCGCCGACCAGGGCCTGTCGACCTACACCCACGTCACCGATACCCACGCGACCTACGGCACCAAGGTCATCGTCGCGACCAAACGCGAAGCCCACTACGTCCTGGATGAGATCCTGGGCAACGCCACCGATCTGCCGATCACCGAGCACGCCACCGACACCCACGGGGTCACGCTGGTGAACTTCGCGCTGTTCGATCTGCTCGGGAGGCAGCTGTCCCCACGGATCCGGGACCTGGGCCGGATCACCCTCTACCGGACGGGCTCCCGTGCCGATGCCGAGGCGCGGTCCCCGCATGCCGGACCGTTGATGACCCGCAAGGCGAACCTGGATCTGATCGCCGAGCACTGGGACGACCTGCTGCGGTTGGCCGGATCGCTGAAGTTCGGGCACGCCACCGCCTCCCTACTGGTCGGCAAGCTCTCGGCCTCGGGTCGCCAGAACACCCTGGCCGCAGCTCTGAAGGAGTACGGTGCGCTGCGCCGCACGATCTACGCCGCGAGGTACCTCTCCAATCCGGACTACCGGCGCAAGATCGCCCGCCAGCTCAACAAGGGCGAGTCCATGCACGCACTGCGCCGGGACCTGCTCTACGCCCACGAGGGCATGATCAGGGCCCGCCACCTCGAGCAGCAGACCGAGCAAGCATGGTGTTTGACCCTGGCCACCAACGCTGTGATCGCCTGGACCACGGAGTATTACGGGCTCGCGGTCGAGCAGATGCGCCGGGCCGGGCAGCGTATCGACGACGAGGTCCTGGCCCACATCTCCCCGGCGCACAGCGCCAACATCAACTTCTTCGGCGCTATCGAGGTTGACATCGACGCTGAGCTCGCACAGCTCGGCCCGACCGGGTACCGGCCGCTACGTGTCCGCGACACCCTGTTCTGACCAGCGCTATCGTTGGATCTTGTGGGAAAGGTCCAGGTAGGAGATGTCGTCCGGGTCGGGTCGCTGGCGACCCGGTGGTGGGCGGCGCCTGGGCTACTTCAACAACAGAAGAACCGCAGATCGAAACCCCTCGAAAGAGGTCTTGACCTGAGGTTCTTCAAACTTTATATCAGTACTCTGAGTAGCCCCGACGGGGCACACGGTAGATGGATGCAGGATGCGCCCCTGGTCATCGAAGCCTTGTGTTCGCTGGACCGATCTGTCGTGTGAGAAGCGGTTCGCTTCGGGCGAGGGTGAGTTTCGTCGACGAGGTCAGCGCGACAGTCCAGCTGGCCCGGACGTCGCGTCGCTTCTTCGATCCGCCCGACAGGGTCAGGCCGTCGAGGACGTCGACGACGAACTGGGACGCGGGGCATGGCTTCGAACTCGTCTCGTGAGTCGTCGTTCAGCACCGTGTGCGTATCAGGTGACGGATGCTCAGCAATGGCTGGGCCCGCCGGTCAGTCGATGCCTTCGATGATGCGGAAGTCGCGCTCGACGCCGTCGGGGAGGGCCACCAGCGCCTTCTGGTATGCCTCGCTCTCGTATGCCGCGACGGCCTGTTCAAAGCTGTCGAACTCGATCAGAATGACGCGTTGCGTGATTCCGGCCTCGTGGGCGACGACTCGACTACCAACATGGGACAGGAGGCGCCCGCCCCCAGCCTGGACAGCCGGACCGGCCAGCTTGTTGTAGGCAGTCAGCCTCTCAGGGTCGGAAATGGCGGGGTAGACACTGACCCAGTAGCCCTTAGCCATGGAAACCTCCTGTGTTCGGCCGGACACGTCCGACTTCGAATTGACACTCAGATCGATCGATCCCGGCGACCGGTACCGCGGTCAGTTGAATCGTCATATGCGCAGGTTAGGGCTTGATGTGCGGTCGAGGGAAAGACCGGTACGGGATAGGCTCAGAACGGATCGTTATCAATCGACAGGGAGGGTATGTGGCGCCGGATACGGTGAGCCTGCGGTACTTTCTGGTGCTGGCGCAGGAGTTGAACTTCACCCGCGCGGCCGCACGGATCGGTATCGCGCAGCCCGCACTCAGTGCCCGGATGCGCCGATTGGAGGCGGAGCTCGGTACGGCCCTGCTGGTTCGCAACACGCGTAGCGTTGTATTGACCACGGCCGGTGCGGCTTTGGCGGAGTCCGCGCCGCCCGCGCTGGCGGCGCTGGACCGGGCATGGGACACCGCCCGGAATGCGGGGGCCGGTGAACTGGGCACGCTGCGCATCGGATACAGCCTCAGCGCGGGGGCCGAGACGGCACCGGCCCTGGTGGACAGGCTCATTCGCAGCAGCCCGGGACTCGAGGTCGGCGCGGTCCCGATGGCGACACCGGAGATCTCCCCCGCGGTCGCCGACGGCCGCATCGATGCCGGGATCACCCGCGGTGAACAGCCGGGCCGTGGCGTGCGCCGGTTCCTGCTGCGGAGTGAGCGCATCGGGGTCCAGCTGGCGCAGCACCATCCGCTGGCCGAAGACCCGGAGATCGAGATCGCCGACGCGGCCGCGTATCCGCTGCGACTCCCGGACCGTGCGGGCAACCCCGTGATCCACGATCAGCTGTCCGCACTGTTCCGCGACACCCGACCACACCCCCGATTCCACACGCCCGCAGTCTCTTTCGACATGTCTCAGCGCGACCTGCGCGACGGGCTCACCCTCGCCCCGGCCGGAGAAACCGCGGCCACGGCACAACCGGCCGGTCTCACCTGGCGACCGCTGCGGGTCGCGCCCAGCCTGACGTTCCACCTGGTCCTCCCACGCGAGCAGTCGCCACTACACCGCCGCATCCGTGCCGTCGCCAAAACCCTGGCGCACGAGCTGCACTGGCTGCCGGACTGACGCGCAAGAGGTCAAGCGAGACGGACGCCTGCGGTGGCGAGGCCGAAGACCTTGCGCCCGGCGGACTTCGCGGTGATGACGACGGCGGTCTTGCTGAATGTCCGACACGACCTCGCTACACCGGCGGATCAGCATCCGATGATGGCCCCGGGTCCGGTCCGAGTCGTACACCGCGGTGACGTCCTCGCCCAGCCCGAGATCTCGGCGGGTACCGCACCTTCGCCGACGCCGAACCGGACAAGCACGGGTAACCGGCGGGAACGCCCGCCGTCAACGGCGTCCATGACGTCGGTCAATGCTTAACGCCAACCACTGTTCCATTGCTCCCCGAGGCCGAGTTCGGTCTGTTGTCCTTTCCGGTGCGGCGGTGGGTGGGGATGAGGGTGCCGTCGATCAGGACGACCTCGCCGCCGCGTTTCGCGATCTTGGCCAGGGCGCGGTCCAGGCGCGGGGCCTTGGCCGCGAGCAGCGCGATCACCCCGTCGGTCCAGCGGCGGATCGAGGTGGCCGAGACGTCGTTGCCGCCGGCCAGGTCGGCTGCGCAAGCGCCCGCGCGGTAGACAGGGCCGAACAAGATCAATCTCAGAGGAAGTAGGCCTCGCGAGCCTGCGTGCTGGCCGTCGCCGCGCCCATCATGGCCGGCGCCTCGTAGCTTCCACCACTCACCTCGATCAGATCGAGGCCTTCCTGCGCCAACGCCGCCACCACGCCGCGTGACTCGTCCTCGGTGAACCCGCTGCGCTGGAAGTCGGCCGAATTGAGCTTGATGCCCACCGCGAAGCCGGGTGACACGCGCGTACGGATGCGACGGACCACCTCGAGCGCGAAGCGCATCCGCCGTTCGGCGTCGCCGCCCCAAGCATCGTCACGCTGGTTCGACAACGGCGACAGGAACTGCGCGACGAGGTAGCCGTGCGCGCCATGCACCTGCACGCCGTCGAACCCGGCTGTTTCGCACACGGCCGCCACGGTCGCGAAACGCTCGATGATGTCGTCGATCTCGTCGGAGGTCAGCTCGTGCGGCGTGGCCGCGCCGGGAAAGCCGAGGGGTATCGGGCTGGGGGCAAGGGGGGGTGTGTCCAAGTGCGAGCGGGTTCGACTGGCGTCCCGGATGGTTGAGCTGTACCCAGATCGGAACGCCCGCGTCCTTGGTGGTCTTGGCCCAACGGCTCAGCGGGTCGAGGTCGTGTTCGTCCTCAATGACGATGTTGCCCGGCTCGCCGAGTTGCCTGCGATCGACCATCACGTTGCCGGTGATGAGCAGGCCGTCCCCCCTCGGCTCCAAGTCGTGTAGAGCTGCTCGAGGCGGCCGTCGGGGGAGTTCTTCTTGGTGCCCAGTGCTTCGCTCAAGGCAGCCTTCATGATCCGATTGGGGAGCCGCTGGCCTGGCTATCGTTGGGCCAGACATTCTCATGCATTGAATTACGCGCATAATATAATTGAGTCGGGGCGACCAGGTGCAACGATTGCTCTGACGCCGAAGGAGTGTGGGATGCGTTACGGGAGCGAGCACAAGGAAGCAACGAGGCGCCGGATTGTCGAGGCGGCCGGTCGCCGGTTTAAACAGGACGGCATCGATGGCTCCGGGGTCGCTACCTTGATGAAGGACGCGGGGCTGACCAACGGCGCCTTCTATGCTCACTTCGCGTCGAAGGAGGATCTGGTCGCGAACGCGGTCGCCGACCAGCTGCGTGAGCAGCGTGCCAGCGTGAGTGCGCAGGTGCGAGATCGTGCCGGGCTCGAGCAGTTCGTGCGTTGGTATCTCTCGGTAGGGCATCGCGACAGTCGCGAGGACGGCTGTCCCTCGGCCGCTCTACTCGACGAGATCGGGCGGTGTGCGGATGCGACGAGGCATGTGTACACCGCCGGGTTGTTGGCAGTTATCGATGACATCGCTGCCGTGCTGTCTCCGGATGATCCGGGATCGGCGCGCGTGCAGGTGCTCAGCGTTTTCGCCATGATGGTAGGGACACTGCAACTCTCGCGAGCACTCGCCGACCGGCAGCTCGCCGACGACATTCTGGACCAGGGCGTCCGGAATGCCCTGGCGTTATTGGACATCGGGCAGTGAAAATAGACCCGCCGCAGTGCCTGCGGCGGGCCGGTCACGGCCCAGCAGCGGCTGCCGCATGGGCCGTCCGTAGCGAGACCTTGTCGATCTTGCCGACCGCGTTCTTCGGGATGGCGCCCACGATGAAGTACGAGGTCGGGCGCTTGTAGGGGGTAAGACGCCGAGCGCACGCCGCTTTCAACGAGGCGGGGTCGACGGTCGCGTCCGGTCGTGGTTACACGTAGGCGACGACGATCTCGCCCCATTTTTCGTCGGGCACGCCGATCACGGCGGCCTCCAGGACGGACGGGTCACCGACCAGGACGTCCTCGATCTCCTTGGGGTAGATGTTCTCGCCGCCACGAATGATCATGTCTTTCGATCGCCCGACGAGTGTCAGATAGCCCTGCGCGTCGAGATGGCCGACGTCACCGGTGTGCAGCCAGCCATCAACGATGACGCGCGCCGTTTCCTCCGGACGGCCGAGGTAGCCACGCATGACGTTCGGGCCCCGCACGACCACCTCACCGTCGACCCCCGCTTCCGCCTCGGAACCGGCTGCGTCGAGGATCCGAATCTCTTGTCCAGGGAAGGGAAGTCCGACTGTGCCGGCGCGTCGTTGGCCTGCGAGGGGGTTGATGGTGGAGCCGCATGTTCCTTCTGACAGCCCGTAGCCCTCGATGAGGGGGAATCCGTATCGACCCTCGAATCGGGCCAGCAGGTCGGCCGAGGCCGGTGCCGCGCCGCAGATTCCGAAACGCAACGATGATGTGTCGGGCCGAATGTTCGCTGGGAGCGCGGCAAGCATGCTGTAGATCGTCGGCACGGCGCTGAAGAAGGTGGGGCGCTCGCCCTCGACGAGGTCGAAGAAGGATCTTGGATCGAAACGGCCTGCGATGACGACACTCGCACCGGCGAGCAGCGGTGTGAGGATACTGACGACGATGCCGTTGACGTGGAAGAGCGGCAGGATCAGCAGGCACCGGTCAGCCGGTGTCATCTGCAGCGATTCGACTCCCATGACCACCATGGCGTCGATGTTGGCGTGGTCGAGCATCACGCCCTTCGGGACGCCGGTAGTACCGCTGGTGTAGATGAGCAGGGCGACCGTGGACGAGTCCGCCCGCGGCTGTCGAACCCACTCGACCGCCGCTTGATAAAGGACGTCCAACGCGGACGGTTGCGGCTGTGGTTCGAGAGCCGGACTCACTGCCTCGGTGTACAAATCGCCCACGGCGAGCGTGGTGACGCCGTCCACCGGTGTTCCGTCGTCCTCGGCCACCAGCAGGCGGGCCCCGGAGTCGCTGAGCTGTCGAACGATCTCGATGTCGGTCAGGCTCGGATTGACCGGCGTGATGGTCGCGCCGAGCCGCCAAGCCGCGAACAACAGCACCACGAACTCGACACGGTTCTTCAGTCGGAGCGCCACGACATCACCGGAACCGATCTCGAGCTCTCGAAGGTGCTGAGAGGCCGCTCGGACCACTTTCAACAGCTGGGCATTATTGAGCGATTGAGACCCGTCGGAGACCGCGGGCCCATACGGATCCAGTTTGGCGCGGCGGTCGGGCAGAGAAGCAAAATTCATCGCGAGCGTACCTACCTTGATGTGGCGCGATCGGGTACAAGAGCGGAGGGGGTGGGTGTGGAGACAAGATGGCGGGTCAGGAACTCGATCTGATCCCTGACCAATGCTTCGAAGGCATCGCCGAGATAGAAATCGAAGTGGCCCGCGTCGTACCTCTTGATCTCCCCCCGCGGCGCGGTCCGTGCGTATCGGAGGGTCTGGGCCGGCGGCGTGACGGTGTCGGTGTTGCTGACGCAGAAAAGGATGGGGATGGCGATCTTTTTCGCCGCACGTCCGGGCCGGTAGCCGACGATGGTCGGAATGACCCGTGCCGCTGCCGCGTTCACGAACGTTGTCCCCGCGGGAACCAGCGCCTGGTAGCCGGGAAGGGCATCCGGTGCGTTCATCAGGGCCAGCGAACCGGGGGGTGCGGCAAGGGGAATCGTCACCGGTGCGTTCCCGCGGACCTTAGCCGCCAGATCTCGGGCGAGTATCGGAGCCAGCTCGAGCGAGGCGATCGGGCCCAACGCGAGCGCGGAGGCCAAGCCGTCGGTGAAGGGGCACTGGGCCACGGCCGCTCGCAGTTCAGGATGGCGCGAAGCGACGGTGATGGCATGGCCTCCGCCGAAGGAGCTGCCCCATACCGCGACGCGTGCGCCGTCGACGTCGCGACGGGCTTTCACGTAGTCGATGGCCGCATCCCAGTCGGCCAGCTGCTTTTTGATCGACAGCAGCTGACGGGGTTCGCCGCCGCTGTCGCCGAAGTGCCGGTAGGTGAAGGCCAAACAGGCGATGCCGGCCTTGGCGAAACGCTCGGCGAAGGCGTCCAATCGCATCTCGCGGGTCGCACCGAGGCCGTGCCCGAGGACGACGACGGGCGGCGCGGCGATGCCGGTGGGGAGGTAGAGCCACGCAGCACAAGTGTTGCCTCCGGAGGAGAAGTAGACATCCTGACGGGTGAAGGGCTTCTTCGCGGCCATGGCCGGACTCACCGCCCGCTCGTCGAGTGACGCCCTGGCACAGCGCCCAGTTCGAGCGCTTGCTTGTAGATGTCCGGGTTGTAGAGGGGGAGCTCACCGGTGGATTCCGTGCTCGCCATGTAGTCGAGCATCAGTTGCTGACCGTCCTTCGGCCGCAGCGGCCGCGGCGGCGCTGTACCGGTTCGACTTCGAAGAGGTCTACCACTGGCATCGTTGGATGGCGCCGTATCGAGACCGAGCTTCAGGTCCATTCGCGGTGATGTACTGCGATTGCCTCGCCGGTATGGCCGCCACCGAAACCGGACAGAAGGTGCGGGCCGCCGAACTGTTGGCCCCGGTGCTGTCTCATTGCGCGAAGCTTGGATTGGTGCGGCTCGTCGCGGACAGTGGCCGCCCACTGCAGCCGGTCCTCGAAACACTCGCTGACGCACCGTCGGCAGCCGGGCTACCGCGCCCGTTCCTGCTGCGGGTGCTGGCCCAGTTCGAGCCGGTGCTGCCGAACCACGCGTAGGTCTATTTCACCTTGACGACGACCTTGCCTTTCGCGCGTCCATTTTCGACGTAGGCCATGGCCGCGTTGGTCGATTCGAAGGGAAAGACCCGGTCTATGACCGGCTGGATGATCCCGGAGTCGATGAGAGAGGTGATCTCGCGTAGCTGATCTCCGCTCGCCCGCATGAAGAGGAACGAATAGCTGATCTGACGACGCTTGGCGGCTTTTCTGGTCCGATGACTCAAAACGCGCATTACCGGACGCAAGATCCACGGCTTTCCGATCTCCCGTGCGAAGGCGGGATCCGGTGGGCCGGAGATCGAGATGAGCTTTCCGCCGGGCTTCAGCACGCGCAGAGACTTCTCGAGTGTCTTGTTGTCCAGGCTGTTCAAAACCACGTCGTAGTCGTGCAGGACGTTTTCGAAGTCGTCGGTCCGATAGTCGATCACGACATCCGCGCCGAGGCGCTTGACCAGATCGATGTTGGCCGCGCTGGTTGTCGTGGCCACGGTCGCGCCGACATGTTTCGCCAGCTGGATCGCGAATGTTCCCACGCCGCCGGAGCCGGCGTGGATGAAGGCTTTCTGCCCTCTTTGCAGGTTGGCGATGTCGATCAACGCTTGCCAGGCGGTCAGGCCGACCAGCGGGATAGCGGCCGCTTCTTCCATCGTGAGTTGCTTCGGCTTCGGTGCCAGGTCGTCTTCGTTGATGGAAATGAACTCCGCGAAGGTGCCGATTCGGTCTTTGTCCGGTCGCGCGTAGACCTCGTCGCCGGGCTTGAACTTCCGCACGCGGGTCCCGACTCGGACCACGACGCCGGCCGCGTCGTTGCCCAAGATGAACGGCGGGCGATAGGGCAGGATGAGCTTGAACTCTCCGTCCCTGATCTTGGAATCCAGGGCGTTGACCCCGGCGGCGTGGATCTGGACCAGCACGTCGCGCTCACGCACCTCGGGCTCTGGCATGTCGCCGGCCCGAAGATTGTCGCCGCTGCTTCCGTAGCGATCGACGATGAATGCCTTCATAACTCGTCTCTCCAATTCCTCCCGGCTAGTGCCGAGATCCGTCTGCTTGCGGATTGTCAGCCGGTCATCCGGTTGAGTTTGCGGATGCTCTTGTCGAAGGCCCGGGCGGGGACGATGCGGCGTAGCGCGGCGACGCGTCCAGCGGTCGAGCCGGCGGTGTACCGCAACTTCGGCGTCGGGTCGGTGGCCGCCGCGGCGATCACCTTGGCGACGACGGCGGGATCGTCGCCGCCCCGCATCGACTCCGCCATGACCTCGTCGAAGACGCGCCGGCGCCCCGTGTAGACCGGCAGCGGGGTGTCCGCTTGCACCATGTTGGCGTCGAACGGAGTGTTGACGGGGCCGGGCTGGACGCGCAGGACCCGGACGCCGTATTCGCGGACCTCGTGGTCCAGGGACTCGGAATAACCCTCGACCGCGTGCTTGGACGCGACATAGATGGCCATGAACGGGTTGGGAACGAACCCGGCCACCGATGAGACGTTGATGATGCGTCCGCTGCTCCGGGCTCGCATATGCGGCAGGACAGCCTTCGTCATGCGCATGAGGCCGAAGACGTTGACATCGAAGACGCGCTGCGCCTGGGCGGCGGAGATTTCCTCGGCGGCGCCATTGGCGCCGACGCCGGCGTTGTTGACCAGAACATCGAGGCGCCCGAAGCGTGCGATGACCCGCCCGACCACGTTGGTGACCGACTCGTCGCTGGTCACGTCGAGGTCCAGGAACGTCACGCCGTTTCCGGAGGCGCCTCGCGAAGTGTTGCGGCTCGTCCCGATCACTCGGAAGCCCGCGTCCGAGAGGGCAAGCGTGGCTGCCTTGCCGATGCCGGAGGACGCGCCCGTCACGAGCGCTACCGGCGGAGTTGCTGTCATCATGACCTCCCAGTCTTTTGAATTATGATCATAATATCACAGGAGAGGATGCGGGTCGGGAGGGCTCGGCGAGCTTGGGATTATGATCGTACTAGCATGTAGTACGGGATAGGGTTCGCAGGCCCTCCCGGCCGGTGAAGGAGCGCATGGTGCGGTACGGGAAAGAACACAAGCTGGCGACGCGCCGGCGGATCATCGAGACGGCGGGCCGCCGGCTGAAGCGTGACGGCATCGACGGCTCCGGGCTAGCCACGCTCATGGCGGACGCGGGGCTGACCAACGGTGCCTTCTATGCCCACTTCGCCTCCAAGGAGGATCTGGTCGCCGCCGCGGTCTCCGGCCAGTTACGCGAACAGCGCGAGCGGCTCGCCGCCGTCGCGCCCGGCCGCGCCGGACTCGAGCAGATCGTGCGTACCTACCTGTCGCCCCAGCACCGCGACAACCCGGAGCAGGGCTGCCCGTCCGCCGCCCTGCTCGACGAGATCAGCCGGTGCACAGATCCGACCAAGAAGGCATACACCGACAGCGTGCTCGCGTTCGTCGACGACATCGCCACCCGACTTGCGCCGCACGACCCGCAGTCGGCGCGCACGAAGACCCTCAGCGTCTACGGCCTGATGATCGGGACACTGCAACTCTCCCGCGCCATGGCCGACCGGCAACTCGCCGATGACATCCTGGAGCAAGGCATCCGCAACGCCCTGACCGTGTTGGACGCCACGCCACAGTGCTGAGACGCCGCATTACCAAACCGTGACACGCCTGCTGGTCGGCCGCTGGGCACCTTGCCTCGGGCGCCGCCCAAGCGGCGACACCGGATACTGTCCTCGAGCCCGCGCGCACGGCCGGGTGGCCGCCATCGGGCTCAACATCCTCAGCCACGGCGCGGCGGACGCCTTCCGGCTCATGCTGGGTGAGGACTTCGTGCCGCTTCGGGTCGCCATGCAGCACCGCCGCATCGCAGCTCCGGCTAAGTGGTCCTGGTCGTAGGTTTTCGGGGGTTCACGCGGCTGCTGGTTGTGCGGCAGGCTGGTGGTCGTAGCCGGTGTGCTGCTGGGAGTGCTCGTTCTGTGTGTGCCGCTCGATCCGGGCCAGTAGGTCGGCGAGGTCGGTCTGGGTGAACTTCCATTCGAAGGGCCGAGCGGTCTCGTTGTAACGACGCTCGAAGGCGATGAGCCGGTCTTCGACCGGGTCAAGGCTGGTGAAGTCGTTGGGAGAGACGACTTTTCGCTGCACGATGGAGAAGTAGATCTCGATCTGGTTCAACCAGGACGCGTGCACCGGGGTGTGGACCATGACCGCGTTGGGGAACCGTGCGGCCAGCCGATCGCAGGCGGCTTTGCAGCGGTGTGACGAGCCGTTGTCGACCACCCAGAACACGCGTTTGGCCGAGGCGTACGGCTCGCTGGTCATGACTTTTTCCACGAGGGTCATGAACGGCACGATCCCGGTCTTGGCCGCGCAGTGGCCGAACACGCGGGCGCCGCCGACGTCGTAGGCGGCCAGGTAGGACAACGATCCACCCCGGTCGTATTCGTGGTTGACGCGCATCATGCGAGCGGTCCCCGGCGCCAGGGTGGGGTGGCATCGGCAGCGGGCCTGGATCGAGGTCTTCTCGTCGGAGGAGATCACGTATTCGTTATCGGCCAACGGCTGCCCGTCCCAGGTCCGCTGGTAGAGGTCCAACACCCGGGCGACTCTGAGCCCGAAGCCGGGGTCGCGGACGAAGATCCACGACCGGTGCTGCCAGGGCTTGAGCGCGGCGCCCGACAGGATCCGGTGCACGGTAGAGGCCGAAATAGCCTCGGCGATACCGGATTTGACCGCCTCGGCGGCCAGTTCGCTGCTGCTCCACCGCGACAACGGCACGCCCGTCTGGGCCGGCAACTGGCAGGCCAGCGCTGTGACCTCGGCGCGTTGGAGCGGGCTGAAACGCGGGGGCCGGCCCGAGCGGGGCCGGTCTTTGAGCCCGTCGAACCCGTGGTCTGCGTATCGGCCACGCCAGGTGCGCACCGTGTCGAGATGGATCTGCCGCCGAAGAGCGATCTTGTTGGAGTAACCATGGGCGGCGTCCAGCACGATCCGGACACGGACGACCAGCGCGAATCCAGCGGTGCGGGAGTAGGCCAGTTTCTCGAGCCTGCGCCGCTCGGAGGCAGTCAACACAATCTGGCGAGCACGAGCAACAGGCACGAAAACAGTGTATTTCCAACAACTTTCGAGGAATCAGTCGCCACGGCCGTGCCCGATCCCGTCACCGGAGCCGGATCGACACGCCGGAAGCGGCAAGATGACCTCATGCCCGCGATCCCGGACTCGACCAAGACCTCCCTGGCCCAACGGCTGCGCCAACACGCCGCCGAGCATTGGCCTCAGCTGAGCGGCCTGCACGTCCGATACCACGGCCAATTCGCCTACATCGAGGGCGAACTGGCCGACGGCCACCGACTGCCCCTCATCCGGCTCCGCTACGGCGGATCGGCCTCCACCTGGGGATTCGGCCTCTACCTCGCCAGCAGCGGCAAATACGAAAACCAGATCCTGCCCACCGGCTTCACCGCAGGCAGCCCCCAGGAAGCCCTCGACTGCGCCTGCGATCTCTACCTCGGACACCGACCCCCGAACGACTTACGGGCGTGACCACTAAGTATCGGGACCTGTTCGGTTGTCCTGTCGAGTTCGGATGCGATCTGAACTCTGGGCATCTACCCCATCACGCACTGGCCCAGCAGATTCGCGGACGGGACGCCGAGGCGCTGGCATTGGCGGAGAACTACCTCGCCCGGATCGGGCCCGACATCGCGCTGGCCGATCACGTCCGGGGCATGACCCATCGACTGTTGGCGGTCAACCAAGCCAGCCTGGTCGCGGTCGCACGGGCGATGGCCCTGCATCCGGGGGTGGTCCAGCGCAGGCTCGCCGAAGCGGGCACCTCGTTCGAGGCGATCCTCGATGATGTGCGGCGCACCATGGC
Source organism: Nocardia sp. NBC_01730 (assembly GCF_035920445.1). Classification (NCBI taxonomy): domain Bacteria; kingdom Bacillati; phylum Actinomycetota; class Actinomycetes; order Mycobacteriales; family Nocardiaceae; genus Nocardia; species Nocardia sp. NBC_01730. The sequence continues at coordinate 880,983 of NZ_CP109162.1, forward strand.
CTGGCAACTCTCCGCGACCGGGATGCAGGCCGGTAGGTGGACAGCGGCCCCACCTGAGGGTCGACCTTCTGGGCCGTCGCCGCGTCAAATACCGCGTAGTCGCGCCAGCCGAAACGTGCACCACGTGGTCGCCGGGAGCGAAGCCCTCGGCGTTGGACGCCAGGACGCGGGCGACGGCGGGGCCGTCCATCGGCTCGCCCACCGCGTAGGGCTCGATATAGGACTTCTTGGCGCTCATCCGGCCGCGCATGTAGGGGTCGACCGAGAGGTACTCGTTGGCGACCAGAATCTGCCCCGGTCCGGATTGAGACCTGGACTATTGGCCCGGCTGCGGAGGGTCTCGAACCTTCGCGTTGACCATTTCCTCGTAGGATTGGTGCAGGTCCAGGCCAGTCCGTACCGAGTTACACGGTTTCGGGATCGAGACGGCCGGTCCGCCTGTTCGACGTAGGGGTCCGGGCTGGTGAGGTCGCGTATTCAACCGTCGGGTTCTCGGCGGGGTCCATCCGTCGGCACCGTGCGAACGGATCTTCATCGACAGGGATTCTCGGGGACGACCCGCAAGAACCGTGCCGGGCTGGACAACGCACTCGCCGCGGTTGTACTCCGCCGCAGTGGGCTGTCACCGGGCGGCAAGTTGTGACCACAGTGGCGACAGCGCACCTCGCCTAGGATTCCGCAGATGAATACGACTCTCGGACTCTGCCTGATGCTGGTGCCCGTCATCGTCATCATCGCATCGGCAGTAGCGTTTCGTTTTGCCGGTCCGGGCCGTAAGTCAGCGAGCACGTCAAACTCCGCCTCTCCACGTATGAGCCGGGCGCGGCTCGATGTCGCACGGTCGGTAGCCGCCGGGATGCTTGCCCCGCGCGAGGCTCCCGATGACGAGACACTGTCGAGCGTGCTGCCGCTGAAGGACCAGCTCAAGCCCGCCCACGGCGTCAAACTTCTGCGCGACCGGACCGGCCTCGGCCTATCAGAAGCCAAGCGCCTCTTCGACCGGCTGTGACTCGCCTGGGGGCGATCCCTGCGCAGCAGACCGGGTCGCTGAGGACGCACTGGGGATCCGTACGATCTCGCCGTGAAGATCTGGACGGAGCGCCCTGCCGAGACCGACGTCGAAGCGGTCGTTAGCCGCTCCTTCAGCCTGCTCCGAGCTGGGAAGATCCCTGAGGCCGAACAACTCGTCGACCATGCGCCGGTCCGGCATGTGCTCAAGAGTCTGTGGTCCGGCTCGGTCGGTGCGAGCGCCGATGACGAGGCGAGTGGCCGCCTCGCTGCCGACGAGTGGGAACAAGACTTGTCTGGCTCGGCGAACTCGATCTCGGGGACTTCAACTGGGGCCACACCGGCACCCACTTCTACGTCGAGGTCATCTACCGGGTCCAGATAATCGAGGTGGCATTGGGCTTTTGCGTCAAGCCTACCGACGTCGGCTGGGTCGTCGCGGGACCGTCCCCCCTCTGGTAGGGGGCCGGACTGGTGACCTGCGCGTTGCAGCGTCGGCAGATCGGGTCACTGTCGACTAGTCCTTCTGGGGCGTATCCGCTGGTGGGGCGGTCTCGGTGATCGCTGTGTGACGCATAGCGGTGTAGTGGGCCCTGGTTTAACGACCAAAGAAAAACCGGAGACCACCGGAGACCTCGTGACCAGTGTAGTGGTGTCGGGGCGAGCGGATCTGGCCGACGCGCAGTGGGCGCGGTTGGAGTCGCTGGTGCCCGACCGAAGAAGGCGGGCCGCCCGCCGATGTGGACGAAGCGGCAGCTCATCGACGGGATCCGGTGGCGTACCCGGGTCGGTTCGCTGTGGCGGGACGTGCCACCTCAGTACGGGTCGTGGCAGGCGGTTTACGGGTTGTTCCGGCGCTGGCAGCGCGCGGGAGTGTGGGCGTTGATGCTGAAACTGTTGCAAGCCTTCGCCGACGCGGCCGGCCGCATCGCCTGGCAGGTGAGCGTGGATTCCACGATCATGCGGGCCCATCAGCACGCCGCTGGAGCCCGCCGTGCCGGTGACCAACAGTGCGAACCACCCAGCGCAGCGGGCAGCGAGGAGCCTGCCGATCACGCCCCTGGGCCGGCCCAGGGGCGGCTGGACGACCAAGTGCACCTGGCCTTGCGGGCAGGGACTCGAGCCACTGGCGATGCTGCGCACAGGACACATGGGTATCGGAGATGAGAATCAGCAGGGTGTAGGTGAATTGCGCCGGGCGAGCGGTGCGGATCAGCTGACGGCGCTGACGGCGAGGACTTCGTCGGCCGCGCGCTCACCGGCCTGTACCGCACCGTTCATGAAGCCCATCCAGGCGTCGGCGGTTTCGACGCCCGCCCAATGCACCCGGCCCACCGGTGTTTTCATCAATCGCCGTGCGGTGGTCAAGGCGCCGGTGGTGAGCCCACCTTCGCATCCATAGGTGAAAGGCTCCTCCGCCCAGTTCTTCTCCACGTACGCACGGGGTTCGAGTGCTCGGGGGCCGAACATATCGGCGAACGCCGCCAACACCACCCGGCGCCGGACTGCCGGATCCTCCTCTGCCTCATCGACTGTGACGTAGGTGGCCAGAATGCCTACTTCGCCACTCGGCGGCGAAACGTCGATCACCCCCGGGACCGCACCGAGATCGGCCAGGGCTGAGCCGGACAGTCCTGCTTGCCGCCAGAATGGTTCGTCGTAGACGACATTGATCTTGCGGCCGTGCACGGGCTGCCAGGAATCGTGCAGCGCTGTGCGGTCGGCGGGCAACTCCGGATCGAAGCGCACGTTCCGCAGACCCGACGGCGTGACCGCCACGATCACATGCTCGGCCTGGAACTCGGTTTCGCCGCCGCGCACCACGACTCCCTCTGGCTGCCAGGTGATCTCGCGGACCGGGCAGGCGAGAATCACCCGATCGACGATCGATTCGGCCAGCGCGGTAGCCAACGCCTGGGCGCCGCCGGTGAATCGGAAAATTCTCGCCTGCCCGGCCAGCAGTGATCCGACACCGCCCCAGGTATTGAGGAAGTGCAGGGCATACAGCAGCGAGGTCGAGGGCGGCAGATATCCGGCGAGGCTCGATTCGAACAGTCGCCGCGCTTGTCGTGATGCCACCTCGTCGGCCACCCAGCAACCTAGTGTGCGGTTGTCCAGTTCGGCGGCATGGGGGGCGGTCCACGGCGCGTGCGCCGGCACCGTCGCGGCCAGCTCATCCAACCGGTTGATCGCTCCGATTACCTCCAGCAGGGCCTCGGGTGGCATCGGAAGTTCCCGCAACCGCGCCGTGAGGGCGAGCGCCACCTGCAACAGCGGTTGCAGCGCGGGGTTTCCGAGCAGTTTCATACCGCGCAGCTTGCCGAACCGGAAGGCGTGGGCGGTGCCCTCGGAATAGAACAAGAACCGACCGTCGAATCTGGTCTCGAACAGTTCGACGTCGTGCGCCTCGGCCAATCGAATCACGTTTCGGTGCTGCGGATATATCAGAGTCGCCCCCTCGTCGACAGGTGCACCGCCCGCGTTCCTATTGCAGGTCCGCCCGCCGACCCGCGACTTGGCTTCCAGTACGGCGACGGTCCGCCCGCCGTCCACCAGCCGCCGCGCTGCGGCCAGGCCGGACAGCCCTGCGCCGACCACAACCACGTCGACCCTGGGGTTCTTCCTCGGTGACATCGCCTGCCTCCAGTGCAATCGGATTGCGATCTACGATTGAGCGCGTACGTGGTACGAATGATCCGTACAATGTACGGATAATCGTTCAATGTACGCCAAAGGCGTAGGATCGAGCAATGCCCGAAAGGAACTCGGTCTGGCTGCGGCCGACGAAAAACGCGCGCAGCCAGCCTGCGCTCGACCGCGACCAGATCGTGGCCGCCGCCGTCGCGCTGCTCGACGAGGAGACGGTGGCCGGGCTGACTATGCGCAAACTCGCCGCCCGGCTCGACGCCGCGCCGATGACGTTGTACGGATACGTCGCTACCAAGGACGATCTCCTGGAGTTCGCCGTGGACGCGGTATTCGCAGAGGCGCTCGAAGACGCCGAGCCGAGCGGCGAGTGGGTCGCCGACCTCACTGCGATCGGCCGCCGGACGTTCCAGGCATTGATGCGCCATCCCTGGGCGGCCGCATTGGTCGGCGACAACCCGCCGATGGGCCCTGCGGCAGTGGCGCATTTCGCCACGATCCTGCGTGTGTTGACCGATGCGGGCTTCTCCGACGACGAACTCGGTGCCGCTACTGCGGGCTACTACTACTATGTGCTCGGTGCGGCGCTGGCCGAGTCGGCGTGGGCACGGGTTGGCGAGTCGGCGAATTCATGGTCACCCGAGGATCTTTCGCAACTCACCTCGGCCGACGGCCGGGACGTCACCCCCACGGTGCGGTTTCTCGGCCGGTTTGCGCACACCGACTCGTCGCAGCGATTCGAGCAGGGACTGCACTGCCTCCTGAACGGTCTCCACCGCGCCTAGGGTCTGGGTCGAAGTGTGGTGAGGGCGGCCCGAACGGCCCGCCCTCACTCATGCCGTAGCCATTGGTTGATGGCGGCAATGTGGATGGTGGCCAGGTAGCGGGCAGCGAGCTTGTCATATCTGGTGGCGACGGCCCGATGCTGTTGAGCTGATTGATGCCCCGTTCAGCGTATCAACCACAATGCATTCATAACTGTGGTTCGGCTGGGTGAGTGGTGGGTTCGGTGGGTGCGGGGTCGTTGTGCCAGCGTCGGCGGACGTGGTAGCCGCGGGGCAGGCGGCATAGCTGGCGCAGGCGTTCGAGTTCGGTTGGCACGCTCACCTTCCCCGTCGACGGCCGCCCGGCGACCCGCCGCCGCGGATCGACCGATCGGCGCCCGTGCGCGTAGATCCCGGCGTAGATCGGGTGGCGCAAGATGTTGTTGACCGTCATCCTGCTCGGGCGCCGCCACTCCAGCTCACCGGCGTCCGCGCCCTCCCGCAACCGCACCCCGATCCGGATACCGTGCTCGACCAGATACGCCAGTACCGCGTTGACCGTTGTTAGCTCGTCGAACAAATCGAAGATCAGCTCGATGACCGTGCGGACCTGCTCGTCAGGGTCCTTGACGACCTCCCCGGACGGGCGCAGCACGTATCCAGTCGGGACCGCGAAGAACAGCTCGCCGCGTTTGGCCTTGCCCAGCCGACCCGACGCCATCCGCTGCTTGATCAGGTGCAGTTCGACCTCGCTCATGGTGCCTTCAACCCCAACAACAGCCGATCGGTGTGCTCGGCCCTTACCTTGCCCGGCCACTGCGGAATCTGCGCACTCATCGTCGGTGTCCCCATCACCCGAGTACGTCAGACGCCTGCGGACCATCACCGTCAGCACCCGGACCGCCGTGACCCGGCTCGGCAAGGGCAGATCCGCCCACTCGATCGGCTCCGGCCTCACCGTCGGCCTCCACACGCGCAGTTGCCTCGACCTGCCGCGTCAACCGCTCGGCCACCGCAGCCATCCGCAGCAAGCCCTCACGTCCAATCATCAGCCCCTCCAGCCCGTTCCGGCTACAGGTGCATCATGAACCGCACGCTTCGACGGTGTTTCGGTCGCGGTAGATGACCTTGTCGAATGCTGGTGGTCGGCCGCCGGACGAACCGCGGGCCCTGCGGTGGGCGGCTTGGTCGGCCGGCACCTGGATCGTAACCTTGATCCCGCGCCGACGCAGCCAGGTGCGGTTGCCGCGACTGGAGCACTCGATCCGGTCGTCGGCGGGCCCTGCCGCCACCGGGTTCGCTCACCTCGATCCGATCGAGGACCGCCGAGAATTGTGGACTGCCCCCAGCCTGGCCGGCGGTGAGCAGCATTCCCATCACCCGGCCTCGCATGCCAGATGCAGTTTTGTTGTCCACCCGCCGCGTGACAGACCGTAGATCGCCGACCAGGACCCGTACTGTGGTGGGATATCACGCCACGGGCAGCCGACGCGGGTCCGCCACCGGACTCCGTCTATGGGCTGTCGTTTCGTCCATACGGGCGGGCGGCCCGTCTTTCTGCCGCGGGACAGCAGCGGTTCCAGCCTCGCCCATTGAGCGTCGGTCAGATCCGCCCGCCCCGCCACCGCTGCTGTGGTCACGAGGTCTCCGGTTGGTTTCCGGTTGTGCTTGGTCGTTCAACCCACTTACCGGAGACCTCGTCAATTCACCAACGCGGACAACGTCTTTCACAACAAGCCATCAGCTACTTCGATACACGCCCTAGCCGTGGCCCACCAGGACGGGGCAGCGATAGTACCGTCACGTCGAGGCTGCATGAGACGTTCGAGAGCGGCGCACGCCGCGCACACGGAGACGGACGCCCGGTTTCCCGGGCGTCCGTCCGCACGACCGCGGCTAGTGGTGGTGGGTGAGCTGTACCGGCGCGCTCTCGAAAGGTTCAGCAGCGATGACCCGGTCGAGCCACGGGGAGACCGGGGTCAGGAGGAATCCGGCGCCTGCGATGAGGCCGCCGACCCAGTTGACCGAGGTGATGCCCCATCCGCCGTCGATGGCTGCGCCGCCGAGCCAGATGCCCAGGGCCGAGCCGAGGGTGAAGGCGGAGATGTTGGCCGCCGACGCGATATCTGGTGCGTCACCGGCCTTGTGCATTACTCGCAGCTGTAGCGGGGCGACAACGGAGAAGGCGGCGACGCCGTAGGCCAGGATGCCGACGGCGGCGGTGATCGGGTGGTGGATGAGCAGGGTCATCGCGAACAGGATCACCGTAAGGGACCCGACCGAACCAGCCAGTGCCAGAGGCAGATTCCGGTCGGCGAGCTTGCCGCCGAGCTGATTCCCCGCGAACAGTCCGACCCCGAAGAGTAGAAACATCGGGGTCACCCAGCCGGAGCCGAGACCGGTTGCCTCGCTCAGTTGCGGAGCGAGATACACGTAGCTGGTGAACACGCCGCCGTAGCCGAGCAGTGTCGTCAGCAATCCGACCAGGACCGCGGGCCTCCGCAGTGCGCGCAGTTGTGCTCGAAGTGGTGTGCTACCGCTACCGCCCATGTGCATCTTCGCGTGGGCATCGAGTTCGACCTCGGCTCCGGCATCGTGATTGTGGGTGTGAGCACTGACCGTGTCGGCGATGGCATTGTCACGTCCGTGGGCGGTGACGATGTTGTCGGAGCCGTCGTGATTGTCGCTGTGGCGGTGAGTTTTCGGTGTGGTGCCATGAGCCGCGGTGTGATCGTGGGTGTGTCCATCCAGCCCAGCAGCCTCGGCGGTTCTGTGATCATGGGTGTGGCCGTGCGTTTCACTGGCGGCCTCGCGCGCCCTTTCTCGGCCGAGGCCGCGGGGGAGCAGCAGGAGGCCGATTACAGCGATCGTGCCGAACACCACGAGGGTGCCGAAGGTGGCACGCCAACCGAGCGCCTTTCCGACGGTGGCACCGATGGGAGCACCGAGAATCGTTGCGGCCGTTGATCCCGCGAACACGGTGGCTATTGCACGGCCTTTCATCGCCGCCGCAACCAGCTCGGCGGCAAAGACTGCCGCGATGCCGAAGAATGCGCCGTGTGCCAGGGCAGCGATGATCCGGCCTGCCAAGATCCAGTCGTAGCTGGGGCCGACCAGGGACAGGGTGTTGCCTGCCAGGAACACACCGGCGGTGCTCAGCAGCATGAAGCGGCGCAGGTCGCATCGCCGACGACGCTCCATCAGCCGCACACCGTTCGCGGCGGTCAACGGACCGAATTCAGTGGTGGTTTCTGGTGCACGGGAGGAAGTCGCTGTGGTGGTGGAGCGGCTGCAGAACGACGGCCGGAAGGTGAACTGGTTGCCGGTGTCGCATGCGTTCCATTCCCCGTTGATGGAGCCGATGCTCGACGAGTTCGCTGCGGTGCTCGCCGGGTTGTCGTTCGCCGAGCCCACGATCCCGGTTGTGTCGAATATCGATGGCGAGTTCGTCGCCGCTGATCTGGCCTCTGCCCGTTACTGGGTTGATCATGTGCGGGCGACGGTGCGTTACGCCGAGGGTGTACGTACTCTTCATCGAGCTGGGGCGACCCGGTTCGTTATCGCGGGTCCGGACGGGGGATTGACCGGGCTGATCACCCAATGCCTCGACGAGCAAAGCCTCGATAAGCGGCCCGCAACAGTCGGCCCGGTGGTGGCGGCCGTGCTGGGCAAAGACCGTGACGAAGCGGAAACCGCGTTGAACACCGCCGCACAGTTGGATGTGGCGGGTGTGAGTGTGGACTGGGAGGCGATACTTCAGGGCCGCGGGCAGCGTGTCGAGTTGCCGACCTACGCATTCCAGCGGCGCCGATACTGGCTCGAACCCACCGAGACGGGGGACACGACCTCGGATGCGACCGATGTCGAGTTCTGGCAGGCGGTCGATCGTGGTGACCTGAGGACGCTGGGGATTGATCCGCAGCAGCCTTTCGGTGAGGCATTATCGGTGCTCTCGTCGTGGCGGCAGCGTCATCAGGATCAGGCGTTGATCGGTTCGTGGTGCTATCGAATCGAGTGGCGGCTGTTGTCCGATGAACCGGTGCGGGTTGTCGGTGTCGGGTCGAGCGGCGCTGAGCAGCCGGTGCGGTTGGTGGGGGATTGGCTTGTTGTCGGGTCGAGCGGTGGTGTTGTCGTCGACGATGTGATCGATGTTTTCCGTGGTGCGGGCGTGGGAGTCCGCTACGCCGCCATAGATGCCGAGCGCATGTCGCGATCAGACGTCGTCGCCCTGCTTCGAGCATCGGCCGAGATGAACGAAGTATCCGGGATACTGTCCGTTGCTGCTCTCGATGACCGGCCGAGCAGTGAGGCTTCCTCGGTGACAAGAGGATTGCTGGCAAACCTGTTGCTGCTTCAGGCGCTCAGTGATATCGGCGCTGAAGCGCGCTTGTGGTGTGTGACGAGCGGGGCGGTCAACGCAACTCCCCCGGATCGGATCACCAGCACGATGCAGGCTCAGATGTGGGGCTTGGGCCAGGTCGCCGGTCTGGAGTTCCCCACATGGTGGGGTGGTTCGATCGACCTTCCCGAAGTACGAGACCAAGCAGCCCTGCGGCGTCTGCTCGTTGCGTTGTCCCGGGACGACGGGGAGGACCAGCTTGCGGTCCGTTCATCCGGTGTCTACGGCCGTCGGATGGTGCGGACCTCGCTGACCGGATCTTCGATGGATGGAGGGTGGAAGCCTCACAGAACGGTACTGATCACCGGCGGTACCGGAGGAATCGGCCGACACCTGGCACGGTGGGTTGCCGAGAACGGTGCGGATCATGTGGTGCTGGCCAGCCGCCGCGGGGACAAGGCGCAGGGCGTCGACGAGCTGGAGACGGAACTACGTTCTCTCGGGTGCCGGGTCACTTTCGCGACTTGTGATGTGACTCGGCGTGACGACGTGGCGGCGGTGTTGGCCGCCATCGACGACGATGCTGCTCCTTTGACTGCTGTGGTCCACGCTGAGGGTATCGGATCGCAGAGCCCGATCACCGAGATCGTTGCGTCGTCGTTGGCGGCGGTCGTCGAACCCAAGGTTGCAGGCGCACGGCACCTGGACGAACTGCTCGGTGATCGTCGTCTGGATGCGTTCGTCTTGTTCTCCTCCGGTGCTGCCACCTGGGGCAACGCAGGTGGGGCGGCATACGCGGCTGGAAACGCCTACCTGGACAGCCTGGCCGAAGACCGTCGCTCACGCGGCTTAACCGCTACCTCGCTGGCGTGGGGTGGATGGTCGGCCGGAGGGATGCTCGCAACAGTCGATAGTGCCGAGTATCTGCTCCGAAACGGTGTACGGCTGATGGACCCGAGTCTGGCCTTGCAGGCTTTGAGTCATGCCGTGAGCCGCGACAAAACAACCATGACGATCGCGGACCTGGACTGGAGGCGATTCGCTCCCCTCTACACGATGTCCAAACACCGGCCGCTGATCCAGGAGATACCCGAAGCACAAGTAGCGCTCCAGGCAGAACAGGAACAAGCCGAAGCGACCACCTCGGCCGGTCTGCGGCAGCGGGTGGCGGGCTTGCCCGAGCCCGAACAGTTGACGGTGGTGCTCGACGTGGTCCGAGGTCAGGTCGCGGCCGTCCTCGGTCACGACGGCGCCACCGCCATCGAGGCCGACCGCAACTTCCGGGATCTGGGATTCGATTCGTTGACCGCGGTCGAAGCACGTAACCGTCTCAACACCGCCACCGGTCTACGGCTACCAGCAACCCTGGTCTTCGACTACCCGACACCCGAAGCCGTCACCACCCACATCCTCCAAGAACTGTCAGATGTGGCAGAACGAAGCCCGGTAGCAGCACCGCCGGCGCCGGTAGCGGTGTCGGAGCCGGTGGCGATCGTGGGTATCGGATGCCGATTCCCCGGCGGAGTGTCCTCCCCGGAGGAGCTGTGGCGTCTGGTTTTCGACGGCCGTGACGGGGTGTCGGGATTCCCGACCGACCGAGGTTGGGATGTGGAAACCCTCTACCACCCCGAACCCGGAGTGGCAGGCAAGTCCTATACCCGGGAGGGTGGGTTCGTCCAGGACGCGGGCGAGTTCGATGCCGGGTTCTTCGGGATCAGCCCGCGGGAAGCGGTGGCGATGGACCCCCAACAACGCCTGATGCTGGGAACCGCGTGGGAATCGCTCGAACACGCCGGCATCGATCCGGGATCGTTGCGCGGCACTGATACCGGAGTCTTCATCGGCGTCATCGATCAGTCCTACGGGGTTGGTTCGGGGGGCAGTGGGTACGGCAGCGACGATTCCGGGGTCGAGGGGTACCGGGTGATCGGGTCGGCGGCGAGTGTGGTGTCGGGTCGGGTGTCGTATGTGTTGGGGTTGGAGGGGCCGGCGGTGTCGGTGGATACGGCGTGTTCGTCGAGTCTGGTGGCGTTGCATCAGGCGGTGGCGGCTCTGCGGTCGGGGGAATGCTCGCTGGCGTTGGCTGGCGGCGTGACGGTGATGGCCACGCCGACAGGGTTCGTGGAGTTCTCCCGGCAGCGGGGATTGGCCACCGATGGCCGCTGCAAACCGTTCGCCGACGCTGCCGACGGCACCGGGTGGGGTGAAGGTTCGGGTGTGCTGGTGCTGGAACGGTTGTCCGCCGCCCAACGCAACGGACATCAGGTGCTGGCGGTGATACGCGGCAGCGCGATCAACCAGGATGGTGCCTCCAACGGGTTGACCGCCCCCAACGGTCCCTCCCAACAACGAGTGATCCGACGCGCGCTCGCCGCCGCGGGAGTCGCGCCCACCGAGGTCGACGTGGTCGAAGCCCACGGCACCGGCACACGCCTCGGCGACCCGATCGAGGCCCAAGCCCTGCTGGCCACCTACGGCCAGGACCGACCCGAGGACCGGCCCCTGTGGCTGGGCTCGATCAAATCCAACATCGGACACACCCAAGCCGCGGCCGGTGTGGCCGGTGTCATCAAGATGGTGCAGGCCCTGCGCCGAGGAATCCTGCCCAAGACCCTGCACGTGGACGCCCCGACGACCCATGTGGACTGGACCGCGGGCCGGGTGGAACTGCTCACCGAGGCCCGCGACTGGCCCGCCAGCGACCACCCCCGCCGCGCGGCGGTATCGGCATTCGGGATCAGCGGCACCAACGCCCACCTCATCCTCGAACAAGCACCCGACAGTGTTGTCGAACCGGTGCCGTCCACCGAACCCGACGACACGATGATCGAACGCGACGACACGGTGATCGAGGAGCAGGCCGACACCCCCGCCGCGGCGGCGTGGGTGGTGTCGGCGCGGACCGAGTCCGGACTGACCGGACAGGCTCGACGACTGCTCGACCACCTACAGCGACAGCAGGACCTGTCGGCGCGGGATGTGGCACGGACGTTGGTGGGGCGGTCACGGTTCGATCACCGCGCGGTGATCGTGGGTGCCGACCGGCGGGAACTGATGACCGGGTTGACCGCGCTGGCCGAGGGAGCATCGGGCAGTGGTGTGCTGTCGGGAACAGTCCACACCCACGGCAAGACGGTGTTGGTGTTCCCCGGACAGGGAGCACAGTGGGTGGGCATGGGCCGGCAACTGTATGCCCGGTTCCCGGTGTTCGCGCAGGCTGTCGACGAAGCGTTCGAGGCGATGGACACCCAGTTGGGTGTCTCATTGCGAGAGCTGATGTGGGGTGAGGACCAACACGTTCTCAACCAGACGCAGTTCGCGCAGGCGGCGTTGTTCGTAGTGGGAGTCGGGGTGACCCGACTGCTGCAGGACTGGGGTGTTCGCCCCGATTTCGTGGCTGGGCATTCCATCGGAGAGGTGAACGCCGCACACGCCGCAGGTGTCTTGTCCCTCGCGGACGCGGTGGTGTTGGTGGCCGCGCGGGGACGGTTGATGCAGGCATTGCCCGAGGGCGGGGCCATGGCCGCGGTGCAGGCATCCGAGGCCGAGGTCGTTCCCCTGCTGACCGCGCAGACCGCGATCGCTGCGGTCAACGGCGCGCAGGCGGTGGTGATCTCCGGAGTCCGCGACGACATCACTGTGGTGGTCGAGCGTTTGCAGGCCGAGGGTCGGCGGGTGAGTTGGCTGCCGGTGTCGCACGCATTCCACTCCCCGTTGATGGAGCCGATGCTCGACGAGTTCGCTGCGGCGCTCGCCGCGTTGTCGTTCGCCGAGCCCACGATCCCGGTCATGTCCAACATCGACGGTGAGTTCGTCGCCGCCGATCTGGCCTCTGCCCGCTACTGGGTCGATCATGTGCGGGCCACGGTCCGGTTCGCCGAGGGTGTGCGCACTCTGCGGCGGGCCGGGGCGACCCGGTTCGTCGTGGCCGGCCCCGACGGTGGATTGACCGCGCTGATCACCCAGATCGTCGAGGACCAGCGATCCGAATCGGGTCCGCTGGTCACGGTGCCGGTACTCGGCAAGGACCGAGGCGAGACCGACACCGCGTTCCGCACCGCCGCGCAGTTGGATGTGGCGGGTGTGGGTGTGGTGTGGGATAGGTTGCTCGGTGTCGGTGGCCGGTTCGTCGAATTGCCGACCTACGCCTTCCAACGCGGTCACTACTGGCTGCAGGCCGGCAAAAACACCGACGCGGCCTCGTTGGGCCAGGCCACGGCCGCGCATCCGTTGCTGGCCGCGGTGGTGGTGTCGCCACGCACCGGTGGTGTGGTGATGACGGGCCGGTTGTCGTTGGCCACCCAGCCGTGGCTGGCCGACCACGCCGTGAACGGTGTGGTGCTGCTGCCGGGAACCGGGTTCGTGGAGTTGGCTATGCGTGCGGCCGAAGAGGTGGGCTGCACGGCGCTGCAAGAGCTGACATTGGTGGCAGCGTTGGTGTTGTCGAACGAGGCGGGGGTGCAGCTTCAGGTCGTAGTCGACGAGGCCGACGAACACGGGCACCGCGCGGTATCGGTGTATTCCTGCGTCGAGCACGCCGACACCGAATGGATGTTGCACGCCCAGGGTGTGTTGGTCGAGCATTCCGATCCTGCCGAGCCGGTGGGGGAGTCGTTGGCGGTGTGGCCGCCGCAGAACACCTCGTCGGTCGCGGTCGAGGACCTCTACAAAGTATTGAACGACACCGGCTACGGGTACGGGCCGGTGTTCCAGGGGTTGCGTTCGGTGTGGCGTCGCAGCGAGGACCTGTTCGTGCAGGCTGAACTACCCGACACCGTCATCGACGCCGAACGGTTCGGGCTACACCCGGCCCTGCTCGACGCGGTCCTGCACGCCATGGTTGTCGGCGCCGGTGCCGATACCGGTGTGGTGCTGCCGTTCGCGTGGCAGAACGTGACCTTGCACGCCAGTGGTGCGTCGGCGGTGCGGGCACGAATCTCCCCGACCGGTGATGGTGGGGTCTCGGTTCACGTCACCGACACCGCCGGGCACCCGGTGCTGACAGCGGGGTCTCTCACCACCCGGGCACTGTCGACCGAGTCGCTGACCGGGGCGGGAACCCGTGACCGGTTGTGTGGGGTGCAGTGGATTCCCTGGCAGTCCCCGATCTCGGCCACCGAACCCGAATCACGGGTGTTCTCCACTGCGGAACGCCTTATGAGCTGGGCGAGCGAGGATGGCTCACCGATACCCCCGGTCGTGGTCTACGACCTCCGACAACTCGAACACACCGATGAGTCGGATGTGTTGGGTCGGGTTCACACCGCGACCCATCAGGTGTTGGCGGTCCTGCAACGTTGGTTGGGTCAGTCCCGCTTCGACGCCAGCACTCTGGTGGTCCTGACCCGCGGAGCGGTCACGTCCACCGGCGCGACCGCCACCGACCTGACCGCTGCGACGGTGGGGGGTCTGGTGCGTTCGGCTCAGTCGGAACACCCCGGCCGCGTCGTGCTCATCGACACAGACACCCGACCTGAGACTTCACCCGACACCGATAGTGTGCTGGTGCCCGGGTTGGGAACGGCCCTGGCCAGCGGGGAACCACAGATCCTGCTCCGCGCCGGCGTCGTACACGCCGCCCGACTGACCCGACTACCCGAACCACAGAGCCTGGCCGTTCCGGACACGGAGTCGTGGCGATTGGAAGCGGGTATTGGCCGGACCCTCGACGACTTGGCCCTGCGACGATCGCACGCTGGGGAGGAACCACTCGCCGCGGGGCAGGTCCGAATTTCGGTACGAGCAGGCGGAGTCAACTTCCGCGACGTTCTGCTCTGTCTGGGCATGGTGCCGTCCGAACACACCTTCATCGGCAGCGAAGCGGCCGGTGTGATCACCGAAGTCGGACCCGGTGTCGAAGGGTTTCTACCCGGCGACAGAGTGATGGGGTTGGTCGAAAGCGGTATCGGTCCCCTTTCCGTGGCAGACCACAAGACCATCACCCACATGCCCGAAGGCTGGTCGTTCACCCAGGCCGCAGCGGTGCCCACCGTATTCCTGACGGCTTACTACGGACTGCGGGACCTAGCGCGAATGCAACCGGGTGAGAAGCTGCTGATCCACAGCGCGGCAGGTGGCGTGGGAATGGCGGCAACACAACTGGCCCGTCTGTGGGGCATCGAGGTGTACGGCACCGCGAGCAACCGCAAATGGGACACCTTACGCACCCTGGGGTTCGACGAAGATCACATCGGAGACTCCCGGACACTGCATTTCGAGGAGAAATTCCTTGCTGCCACAGCTGGTCGTGGCGTCGATGTGGTCTTGAATTCGCTGGCCGAAGAATTCGTGGACGCCTCGCTGCGGTTGATGTCGCACGGCGGGCGATTCCTCGAAATGGGAAAGACCGACATACGCGACGGAGCGCAGATCTCGACCACCTATCCCGCGGTCGCTTATCAAGCCTTCGACCTGCGCGACGCCGGGGGAGACCGGATCCAGGAGATGCTGGTCGATCTCCGAGCCATGTTCGACAGCGGAGCCCTCACCCCGCTACCGATCAAGGTATGGGATATCCGCCACGCTCCGGAAGCCTTCCGATACATCAGCCAAGCACGTCATACAGGCAAGGTCGTCTTGTCCGTGCCCGATGGAATGGATGTCGGTGGTTCCGCGGTCGCGGCGGCCGTCGCCGAAGGCACGGTCCTGATCACCGGCGGTACCGGCGGGTTGGGCGCGATGCTGGCCCGGCATCTGGTCGCCGCTTACCGGGTGCCGTCGCTGCTCCTGACCAGCCGTCGAGGACCGGCCGCGCCCGGCGCGGACCTGTTGGCCGCTGAACTGACCGAACTGGGCGCGCACGTGCAGATCGTCGCTTGTGATGTGTCCGACCGTGCGGCGGTGACCGAATTGCTGACTACCGTGCCCACCCAGTGGCCGTTGACCGGTGTGGTGCACACCGCGGGGGTGCTCGACGACGGTGTGGTGACGTCACTGACACCCGAGCGAATCGACACCGTGTTGGCGGCTAAGGCCGATGCCGCTTGGTATCTGCATGAATTGACTCGCGAGATGGATTTGGCGATGTTTGTGCTGTACTCCTCGGCGGCCGGAGTGCTCGGCTCGCCCGGACAGGGAAACTACGCCGCCGCCAACAGCTTCCTCGACATGCTCGCCGAGCAGCGCCGCGTTGCCGGGCACACTGCCACCGCGATCGCGTGGGGACTGTGGACCGCTGAGACCGGGATGACCGGGCAGCTCGGAGATGTCGACGCCGCCCGTATGAGCCACGGTGGTGTGTTGGGTCT
This sequence comes from Nocardia sp. NBC_01730, assembly GCF_035920445.1. Lineage (NCBI taxonomy): Bacteria > Bacillati > Actinomycetota > Actinomycetes > Mycobacteriales > Nocardiaceae > Nocardia > Nocardia sp. NBC_01730. Next base: position 896,987 of record NZ_CP109162.1, read on the forward strand.
GTCGGCCGAGCAGGGGTTGGCTTTGTTCGACGCGGCGCTGCGGCAAGATCGGGCTGGAGTGGTTGCCGCGAGACTGGATATGGCTACGTCGGCGACGCGAACCCGCACCGGCGCTGTTTCTCCGCTGTTGCTGGGCTTGGTGCCCAGCGCCCGCCGAATGGCGACAACGATCGCCCCGGACCTCCGGCAGCGGGTGGTGGGTTTATCGGAGTCCGAGCAGTTGTCGGTAGTGCTGGAAGTGGTCCGTGGTCAGGTCGCGGCCGTCCTCGGTCACGACGGCGCCACCGCCATCGAAGCCGACCGCAACTTCCGAGACCTGGGGTTCGATTCGTTGACCGCGGTCGAGGTACGTAACCGTCTCAACACCGCGACCGGTCTACGGCTACCGGCGACGCTGGTCTTCGAATATGAGACGATATCTGAGCTGGCGAATCACGTACTACATGAACTTCGAGAACGTCCTCGAGAAATTGCTTCCCGGGAGAACGATCGCGTGTCCGAAGCTGATATAGAGCACGAGGGCGAAGAATCTCTCGTATCGCTGTATAAAAAAGCAATCCACGGCGGAAAATGGAACGAAGGCACAGCTCTACTTCGTGTGGCAGGCGGGTTGCGTCCGACATACGGCTCTTCTGGCATTTCGCAGGTAAGGACTCGGGTCGAACTCGGCGGGGGAACCGAGACGCCAGGAATTGTATTCCTCGCTTCGCCCATCTTTACGGGCGGCGTGCATCAGCACGCACGGATAGCAAATGCATTCAGAAACCGGAGAAGCATACTGAGCATGGCGCTGCCCGGTTTCAGATCTGGCGAGCCGCTCCCGGAGTCTCTCCCCGCGGCTATAGACGATCTAGTCGTAGCTGTCAGGGATGCTGCCGGTGACGAACCGTTTGTATTGGCCGGCTATTCCTCTGGAGGTGTCCTCGCGCACGCAGTTGCGAATAGAATGGAAGAGATAGGAGAATCGCGCTTCACCGGCGTAATTCTTATCGATAGCTTCGAGAGGGAGCAGGCGGCGAACATACCTATTGATCAGCTGGTTGGATCGATGTTGGAGCGTGAGTCCGAGTTCGGAACCTTCAATGGCGCAAACATTACGGCATCGATTAGATGGCTCGACCTTCTTCGCGACTATGCGTGGTCTCCTCTGCAAAATAGTGTTCTCTTTATTAAATGTGTCAACCCATTTTTCTATACAACCTCGGCGGCTGGAGAAAGAGAGTACATGATTGCTGAGCCATGGTCTGCCTCTCAAATAGTGAGAAGCGTAGAAGCGGATCACTATTCGGTAATCTCGGACGATGCGCCATCGGTAGTCCGAATAATAGAAGATTGGCTTGATGATGTTTAATCGACGAGTGCAAAGGTTGTTCATATGGTGATGTTTCCTGTCGATAAGATAAGCTTGCGTAGAATGTACGACGATATCTCGAGACGTTTGGCTGCATCAGGAGTAGGAGATGCGGCAACTTTCTTGAATTATGGTTACGTGTCCGTTGGTGATGGCGACGAATCGCAAGTCGATGTTCCCGCCCATTCGCTGAACGGAAACTCTGTACGGCTAGTTTTGGAGTTGATCGGAAATACGGCGCTGGATGGGCGAAGGATCCTGGACGTAGGTTGCGGACGTGGGGGGGCAGTTGGGCTTATTGCGAAAATGTTTGATGTGGAGATTGCTGGGATAGATTTATCTCCTGAGGCGGTCATGTTCTGCCGCAGCAACTGTGACGCACCGTCGGCGCGCTTTGACGTTGGCGATGCTGAACATTTGCCATTTGAAGACGGGGTGCACGATGTTGTGGTCAATATTGAATCGTCTCACGGATATCCAGATCTGGGTAAATTTCTGAGTGAAGTCAAGAGGGTGTTGAAGCCGGGTGGTAGGTTTCTTTATACTGATCTACAGCCCTCTGAGAAGTGGGCTTATATTCGTTCGGAGCTCGCTAGGCTCGGTTTCTTAGTAAAAGCGGATCGTGACATCACAGCCAACGTTATCGCCTCTCGCGATGAGGCGGCACCCCAGAGTGTGAAAGCTTTCGGATCGGAGAGTGAAGCCATGAATAGCTTCCTTGCGGTTCCGGGTTCGGAACTTTATGAGCTGATGCGCCAGAGAATCTTGGAATATCGAATAATCCGATGCTGTGTGAAATAGAACGCCAAGCCCTCCTCGACGCAGGCGCCGATGCCGATGCCGATGCCGACGACCTCAGACTGCCATGACGAACGGCCACAATGATGCGCCGCGGTCCATCGCTGTCGGTGCCTCGGCCACACCGCAGCCGCCGCCCTGCTGGCGGAAGTGGTGGCGCGCGGCCGACATCGGTCAGGTTGCGGTGTCCAGTGGCAGCTCATGACCACCGCGTCCCACAACTCGCCGTTGCGGCGTCCCGCAACACGCCTTCGACCTCGAAGCCGGCGCGGTCGTAGAGCGCCATCGCCGGTTGATTGTGCGGCACAGCTGCAGCGCATACCCGACCAGGTTCTACAGTTGCTGCGCGCTTCTGTGACGCCGTCAGCCCGGCGGGTGCGTACCCGCCGCCACACGTCGACGTCGTTGATCACCCTCACCGGAATCGCTACTTGTCGCGGTCTCCAGGAACTGCGGCTCAGCGTCTCGGAATGACCTGAAATGTCGTGAGATGTCGATTTGCCGGCAGTCCTCGGAGACCTTCGACGAGTACGACGAGGCCCAATGGTGGGCCAACCTGATCGACCGCGTCGGCATCGACGAGGCGCTCAAGGTGATCGAGGCCAAGCGCGACACCGGATCCGGTGCGGTGCTGCTGACCGACTGGCTGACCCGCTACGCGAACCGGCTCACCGGTGTGCAGGAAGACGGCCGCCGCAAATACCACTCCTACATTCGCAACGAGATCACCCCGTTCTTCGGTGAGCGCGCGCCGATCGATGCCGGCACCCAGGACACCGACGCCGCCTGGATCGTCTACCTCGAACAGGACAAGGGCAATAGGCCCAAGACGATCAAGAACAAGCACGGTTTCCTCTCCGCCGGTTTGCGCGCGGCCGTCGAGCAGCGCCCTGCGCCGACGGCACTCCTTGTTGGGCCCGCGCTGAAGGTGGTGCGATGCCAGAAGCCGCGGCCCATGCGCCACTTCCTTGATTCATCCCCAACGCTCCACCGTCACGCCCGATACCTGGGGTGCCGACAGCGGATTTCTGTCCGCGGCGAACGCCGCACGGCCCATCGCCGTGACGCGAGCCCGTTCACCGTGACCGCCCCCGACGGGCTGCGGCTCTCGGCCGCACGCCTTGGCCCGAAGCGCCCTCCGGCGAGCGTGGTCTACGTCCACACCATCCTCACCGACTCCACCTACTGGAGGCCACTGACCGAGCACTTGCACCAACGCCTCGATAGCGGCATCGCCCAACTCGTCTACGACCAGCGCACGCACGGCGCATCCCGGCACCCAGGTCCTGGGGTCCGAACTACATTGCCGATGCTGGTCGATGACCTGGACGCGGTCCTCACGCACGCCCACGGTGCGGTCATCCTGGTCGCACACTCGGTGGCATCGCTGCTGGTACAGGCATGGGCCGAGCAGTACCCACACCGTGCCCGCACCTTGACCGGCATCGTACTGTTCAACGGCTGCCCCGAATTCCCCTGGCGCCCAACCCCTGACGCCATTCACGCCGATGGGAGACGCTCCCGACGCGCAGGGCGTCAGCTCCTCGAGGAACTGACCACCTACCTGTTCGAGCCGCCAGTCCGTTGCCGATTGCCACGCCGCCGCCTGTTCGACACCGTCGGCAGCGGGACACGGAGCGAGAACTTCGACGCGATGCTCGCAGACCTCGCTGCCTACAGCGGCGCTGCCCTGACCGGCGAGGCGGCCAGCATCCTGCGGGGCGTGCCCACCTGGGTACTGACCGGGCCGCTCGATCCCGTCGTCGCACCGAGCAGATCCCAGCATATGGCCGAACGAATCTGGGGCGACTACGACAGCTTCCCCGACGCCGGACACTCCTTGCCCTACGCCGAGCCCGCCAAAGCCTGCGGGCCGATCCTGGCCGCGCTCGAGGTCGCCTACCGCACCCAACAACAGCACGGTGGTCCGCTGTGATCGCCAAACCAATTCCCGCGCACGTGCTTTCGCCGTTCACTCAATTGCTGGGCTACCTGATGTGGTTCGTGCTGCTGCTGTGCATCACCCGCGCGGTGTGGGTCGGCGGGCTGCTGGCGATCCGCATGTACCGCGAAGGAAGCGTCGAAGGACTGCTCGGTGCACTTGGCGTAGTCGAGATGGTCGTCCATCTCGCCCTCGAGTGCCGACTCGACCACCAGCTTGGTCAGCTTGCCCAGCAGCCCGCCTTCACCGGTCAGCTGCAGCCCTTCTGCTCGTGCCTGCGCCACCAGTGCCCGTAGCTGCCGCTCGTCCAAACCTGCTGCCGCCGAGTCGTTGTCGGCCCCGTGTTCGATCACATCAGTCATGGTGCATCTCCGTTCAGAGTTACACCGTTGTTCTCACAGACCCGCCGTGGTCTGCTCCGGAGCGTGTGCACGAGTTGCGAGAACCCGATACCGCTGGCAGGCTTACCAGCAGGCAACTCGGGCGAATCTGTTGCTGCTTGCTTGGCGAAGAGAGAGATCGAATGAGCGCTGATTTCGTCTTCCGGGAAGAAGGACACCGGTCGCGGGTGTCACGTCGCGTAAAGGCTAGGACGTTTCCGGCACCTTTCACCGCAGTGAACTGAACGTTCGCATGGAGTACATCTGGGTAGCTGTCGAGCCACCCGTTCCTGTCGAAGTGCGCGGGCGAGTAGCTGTTCACCAAGGACGTTATTGGTCGAATGGCGATCGATGGCTGACTCGTAGCGGCGTCGCCTCGTAATCGACACCTGACCGAACGATATCGGTAGCCCGATGGCCCCGCTCGCGCCATCGGGCTTCTTCGACGACTCTGAAATGCGCTGGACCTGGATGTGACACGTGGACACAAGCACTGATGATTCGTCCAAACGCATGTTTGAGTACCTGAAAAAGTTCACGGTCGAGCTCATGGAGACTCGCGACGAGCTGACCCAGCTGCGGGAACGGATCAACGAGCCGATCGCGATCGTCGGTATGAGTTGTCGGTATCCGGGTGGTGTCGAGTCGCCGGAACAGTTGTGGGATCTGGTTGCGTCCGGTTCGGATGCCGTGAGCGAGTTCCCGGTGGATCGGGGTTGGGATGTGGAGGGGTTGTTCGATCCCGATCCGGACCGGTTCGGGAAGGTGTACACGCGGGAAGGCGGCTTTCTGCGCGGTGTCGGTGATTTCGATGCGGGGTTTTTCGGGATCGGTCCGCGTGAGGCTGCGGCGATGGATCCGCAGCAGCGGTTGTTGTTGGAAGCGTCGTGGGAGGCGTTGGAGGATGCGGGTGTTGATCCGTCGTCGTTGCGGGGCAGCGACACGGGCGTGATCACCGGGTTGGCGTACACAGGCTACGAGAACACGGCAAGGGCAGCGGAGGGGTATGCGCTCACCGGGTCGGCGGGCAGCGTTGTGTCGGGGCGAGTGGCGTACACGTTGGGCTTGGAGGGCCCGGCGCTGACGGTGGACACGGCGTGTTCGTCGTCGCTGGTGGCGATCCATCTGGGCTGTCAGGCACTACGGCGCGGCGAGGCGTCAATGGTGTTGGCGGGTGGTGTGACAGTGATGTCGACGCCGTTTTTGTTTGTGGAGTTTTCGCGGCAGCGGGGTTTGGCGACCGATGGGCGGTGCAAGGCGTTTTCGGCATCGGCGGATGGGGTGGGGTGGGGTGAGGGTGTCGGTGTGTTGGTGTTGGAGCGATTGTCGGACGCACAGCGGTTGGGGCACGACATTCTTGCCGTGGTTCGGGGTTCGGCGGTGAATCAAGATGGTGCGTCGAATGGTTTGACTGCGCCGAATGGTCCGTCGCAGGAGCGGGTGATCGCGGCGGCGTTGGCGGCTGCGGGGTTGGAGCCCGCTGATGTGGATGTGGTGGAGGCGCATGGGACAGGTACGCCGTTGGGGGATCCGATCGAGGCGCAGGCGTTGATCGCGGCGTATGGGCAGGGCCGTGTCGAGCCGTTGCGGGTGGGGTCGTTGAAGTCGAATATCGGGCATTCGCAGGCGGCCGCGGGTGTGGGTGGGGTGATCAAGATGGTGCAGGCGTTGCGGCATGAGACGTTGCCGCGGACGTTGCACGTGGATGCGCCGTCGCCGCATGTGGATTGGTCGGCGGGGTCGGCAAGGTTGTTGACGGAGGCCCAGGCGTGGCCTGCGGGTGAGCGGGTGCGTCGGGCGGGGGTGTCGTCGTTCGGGATCAGTGGTACCAACGCGCACCTCATTCTCGAGGAAGCACCCGCGTCCGTTGTTTCCTCGGTTGAGGCTGCCGCGGTTCCCACAGCCATGGTGGACGCGGTGCCGTTGCTGGTGTCGGCGAAGTCCGGTGCTGCGCTGCGCGCCCAGGCGAATCGGGTGCGGCAGTGGCTGGTCGCCCATCCGGATGCGGATGTGTGGAGCGTGGCGTCGTCGTTGATCGACACCAGGACACAGTGGCATCGGCGAGCGGTGGTGGTGGGCCGCGATCGGGCGCAGTTGCTGGCGGGGTTGGCGGATGTGGCGTCGGGATCGGTGGTCGAGGGTCGGACGGCGTTTCTGTTCACGGGTCAGGGTGCGCAGCGGGTGGGGATGGGGGCGGAGTTGTACGAAGCGTTTCCGGTGTTTGCGGCTGCGTTGGACGAGGTGTGTGCGGGTTTCGATCCGTTGCTCGGTGGGGTGTTGAAGGAGGTGATGTTCGCGGATCCGGAGGGGGTGTTGGATCGGACGGAGTGGACCCAGCCGGCGTTGTTCGCGTTCGAGGTGGCGTTGTTCCGGTTGGTGGAGTCGTTCGGTGTGACGCCTGATGTGGTTGCGGGGCATTCGATCGGGGAGTTGGCGGCCGCGTATGTGTCGGGGGTGTGGTCGCTTGCAGATGTGTGTGTGTTGGTGGCGGCGCGTGGTCGGTTGATGGGGGCACTGCCCGCGGGCGGCGCGATGCTGGCGGTCGCCATGACAGAGGAGCGGGCCGTCGAGATCGTGGCGGCCAACGGGGATCGACTATCGGTCGCGGCGGTGAACGGTCCGTCGTCGGTGGTGCTGTCCGGTGACACGGACGCCGTCGATGAGGCGGAGCACCGGTTGTCCGACGAGGGTGTCAAGACGTCACGATTGCGGGTGAGCCACGCGTTCCATTCGGCGCAGATGGACCCCATGCTGGCCGAATTCCGTGCTGTGGCCGAAAAGTTGACCTATCGAGCGCCGACTGTTCCGATCTTCTCGAACGTGTCAGGTGCGCAGGCAGGCGATGAGGTGTGTGAGCCTGGCTATTGGGTTGAGCAGGTGCGCGAATGTGTGCGATTCGCGCCAGGTGTGGACGCTCTCGTGACAGCCGGAATACGGCGATTCGTGGAGGTGGGGCCGGATGCGGTGTTATCGTCGATGACTCGCCAGTGCCTGGCCGAAAGCCCGGACATCGAGGCGGGCTCTGTGGTGGCCTCCGCGTCTCGACGCTCGGTTGACGAGGTGACGCAGTGTGTGACGATGCTGGCGCACGCACACACCGCCGGTATCGAGGTGGACTGGCGGCCATTGTTTACGGGCCGGTCGCTGCGCCGGGTGTCCTTGCCCACCTATGCGTTCCAGCGTCAACGATACTGGTTGGAGCAGTCCGGCAGTAATTCTTCGACGGGGTCATCGGATCATCCGATTCTGACCGGCGTCGTGCCGTTGGCAGACAAGGATGAATGGCTGTTCACCGGACGGGTGTCGTTGCGTACTCATCCGTGGCTCGCCGATCACGCGGTTTTCGGCTCGGTGTTGTTTCCCGGGACTGGTTTTCTGGAACTGGCGCTGACCGCGGGCGCACGGACGGATGCCGAGATCGTCGAGGAGTTGCTGTTCGAAGTACCGCTGTTGCTCGAGGCAGACACCGCGGTCGACATTCAGCTCGGTGTCGAACCTGCCGACAGTGTGGGTCGACGCCGATTCATGATCCACTCTCGTGCCATTGTCACCGGGAATTCTGATGTGGGCGAGTGGATTTCGCATGCAAATGGTGTGTTGGCTCCGATCGGTGACACCGTTCCCTGGTGGGTCGAGTCGGGACAGGCGACCGGAGCCTGCCTTGGGGCGCTCCCGGATAAAAACACTCTGAGACAAGCCTTATCCGGGGATTGGCCACCCGCCGGCGCCGAGCCGGTGTCGAACGACGGGCTGTACGACCAGTTGGCAGACCTGGGATTCGGCTACGGCCCCGCCTTCCAGGGGGTCACGTCGGTCTTGCGCGACGGCGACGATCTGCTCGCCGAAGTGTCTCTCGCGGACGAATACGGTGATCAGGCAGCGGCGTTCGGGATTCATCCCGCGCTGTTGGACGCCGCCTTCCACGCGGCGGTCGCCGAACAGGCGCACGACATGCCGTCGGGTCGGCTGCCGTTGCCGTTCTCCTTCGCCGGGGTGCGGTTGTACCGTGCCGGAGCGAACGCCGTCCGGGTTCGATTGGTTCGGTCGGGCGTCGGGCAGATGCAGGTGGTCGCCGTCGATGCCGCTGGGGCGCCGGTGCTGAGCCTCGATTCGCTCGCCGCCCGGCCCGTTGATGCACAGGCGTTGAACACTGCGCCCGGTCGTCGCGCGTCGCTGTTGGCTCTCGAATGGGTGTCGACGCCGGCCCCCTCGGAGAGGAACCACGGTTCGATGGCGGTACTCGGCGCCGGACTCGCCGAGTTGCTCGAGGACGAGGCGCTCGCAGAGGTCGTGGTGTGGTCACCTGACGGCGCAGCCGAGGGTGATGTGGTGGCGCGGACGCGCACCTGGGTGCAGTCGACGTTGGAACTGTTGCAGACGTGGCAGGCCGCGGAGCGGTTGAGCGGCTCGCGGCTGGTGGTGCTGACGCGGGGCGCTGTGAGCGTGTCGGGCCGGGCGCCGGATCCGGCGGGCGCGGCGGTGTGGGGCCTGGTGCGCAGTGCGCAATTCGAGCATCCGGGTCGGTTCGTTCTCCTCGACGCCGGCGTAGCGGAGAACGTGCCGGTCGATGTGATTGCCGCGGCATTGGATTCGGACGAGCCGCAGCTGGCCGTGCGCGATGGTGGGTTCCTTGCGCCGCGGTTGCGGCGGCAGGCCGGTTCGGCAGTGGCGGACGGTTCGGCGTTCGGTGCGGGTGCAGTGTTGATCACCGGCGCCACCGCCGGTTTGGGAGCTCTGGTGGCTCGGCACCTCGTCGATGCACACGGCGTGCGACGGTTGGTGCTGGTGTCACGGCGGGGAGAGCGTGCAGACGGCGTGGCCGAATTGGTGGGCGGGTTGACGGCCTCGGGTGCGCAGGTGCGGGTAGCGGCCTGTGACGTGAGCGATCGTGCGGCATTATCGGCCTTGCTGGCGGGGTTGCCCGACGAGTTCGCGCCGAGCGCGGTGATCCATTCGGCCGGTGTGCTCGACGACGGCACCATCGAAACATTGACCGCCGAGCAAGTTGACCAGGTGTTGGCTGCGAAGGCGGCTGCCGCTTGGCATCTGCACGAGTTGACCGGCGATCGGGATCTCTCGGCGTTCGTGCTGTTTTCATCGGTCGCGGGGGTGATGGGCTCGCCGGGACAGGGCAACTATGCCGCGGCGAATGCGTTCCTGGACGCGCTGGCGTCGAGTCGCCGTGCGGCGGGGCTGCCCGCGGTGTCGATCGCGTGGGGATCGTGGAACCAGGGCAGCGGCATGACCAGCGGTCTGGGGAGCGGGGCGATGGCGCGGATGGGCCGGCTGGGAGTACGTCTGCTGGAGACGGCGGATGGCTTGGCGTTGTTCGATCGTGCGATCGTCGCGACGGCGCCGATGGTGGTCGGGACCGAGTTCGACACCGGGGCACTGTCGGTTCAGGCGCGCGGCGGAACCCTGCCACGGATGCTGCATTCGATCGTCACGGCGCCCGTGCGCCGTGCCGCGGATACCAGCGAGACGCTGGTGCGGCGGCTGATCGCCGCCCCGGCGCAGGAACACGAGGCTCTGGTGCTCGAGGTCGTTCGCGAGCATGTCGCCGTAGTGCTGGGGCACACCTCCGGTGACGCCATCGATCCCGTCGCGCCATTCACCGAGCTCGGCTTCGATTCCTTGGCCGGGGTGGAGTTTCGCAATCGGCTTGCCAAAGCCAGTGGCGTGCAACTGCCGTCGACGCTGGTGTTCGACTACCCGACTGCGTCCGCATTGGCGGCGTTCGTGCTGTCTCGGGTCGGTGTCCTGGGCAGTGGCGAAGCTGCCACCATCCGGCCGGCTCGTCGGATCCGTACCGACGAGCCGATTGCGACGGAAACCGCGCACACCATGGTGGAAACCGGGATTCGGGGCCGGCTCACCGATCTGTTCCTGGCCGCGCACCGGCGGGGCCAGGTCGACACCGCGATACCGATGTTGGTGGAGATCGCCAAGATTGCCGAGACCTTCGCCATCAGCACCGAGCTGGTCACGCCGACGCCGATACCGCTGAGCAGGGGCACGGAGCGCAGCGAGCGTGTGCTAGCCGGCCCCGCGCTGATCTGCGTACCGACCTTCATGGTCGGTGCCGGACCGCACATGTTCGGTCGGCTGGCGCGCGAGCTCGGCGCCGACTACCCGATCACTGCACTGCGCTTGCCGGGAACCCGGCCCGGGGAACTCCTGCCCCGGTCGTGGGATGTGTTGCTGGATTGCCTGGCGACGACTGTGGAGGGCACCGACAGCCGACAGCCGATCGTTCTTGTCGGCTATTCGGCAGGTTGCGCGGTCGCGCAAGCGTTGGCGCATCGCCTCGAGAAGGGCGGACGGAGTCCCGCAGCGGTGATTTTGCTCGACCCGTATTCACCCGACGATGCAGAGCAACGTAGGCGCGTGTTCGTGAGTGCGATGGGCTCGCTGCTCGACCTCGGACACGAAATGACCGAGATCGATGATCACGGCTTAGTCGCCATGGGGAAGTACATGCAGATATTCGATGAACGACAGCCCGCGTCCATCGCCGCGCCGATGTTGAGCTTGCAGGCCTCGGCGCCGTTGCCCGGGATGGATCTGGTTGAGCGGGCGCCCGCATGGCTGCACACCGGCGAGACGGTCGAGATCGACGCCGACCATTTCTCGATCATCGGAGCTGCCAGCGCCGTTGCGGCGAACGAGATACGGCGCTGGCTCGCGGCAGAGGTGAGGGCCGATGGCGATTCTTTATGACCAGCTCGGCAAGCCCGCCCTGGTGTGGCGGTCGCTGATGTCGGTGCTGAAGCACACGAGCGCGAAATAGCAAATGCTTGGTGTCCGATAAGGCGAGATAGAGGAACCCCATGGTCGATTCGGCGAATGAGATCGCAATTGTCGGAATGTCGTGCCGGATGCCGGGGGCTGCCGACCTGGAGAGCTTCTGGCGGTTGTTGCGCGACGGTCGTGACGCCATCGGCTCTGCGCCCGCCGACCGTCCGGGAATCGACGAGACGGCCGGGTTCCTGGATTCGGCGTCGGAATTCGACGCCGATTTCTTCGGCGTGCCGCCGAATGAGGCGCGTTCGATCGATCCGCAGCAGCTGCTCGGTCTCGAGCTGAGCTGGGAGGCGTTGGAAGACGCGGGGCACCGCGACCGACACGGGGCCCGGGCCGGGGTGTTCCTGGGCAGCAGCGGAACCGATTTCGCCGAAATGCTGGCGTCGCAAGGGAAAACCAGTGTCGGCAGGTATTCGTTGTCGGCCGTGGGTAGGGGAGTCGCTGCCAACCGGATCTCCAATTACTACGGGTTCACCGGACCGAGCCTTGTCGTCGACAGCGGCCAGTCCTCGTCGCTGGTCGCGGTGCATCTGGCGTGTGAATCGCTGCGCCGCGGTGAATGCGATGTGGCGCTGGCGGGTGGGCTGAATCTGATTCTGTCGCCGTTGGGTGGCGAACGCTACGAACAGTTCGGCGCGCACTCGCCATCGGGAAAGTGCCATACCTTCGATGAAAGTGCGGATGGCACGGTCCGTGGTGAGGGCGGCGGCATAGTGGTGCTCGAGCCATTGGCGCGGGCGGTCGCTAACGGCGACCGGGTCTATGCGGTAATTCGTGGTAGTGCGGTCAACAACGGCAATGAGCGTCAGGTGTTGAGCGCGCCCAGCGTGGCTGCACAGACGGCGGTTATCCGGGCCGCGCTCGCGGCCGCGGACGTGGAACCGGAATCGGTGCACTATGTGGAGCTGCACGGCACCGGCACACCCGCGGGCGATCCGGTGGAGGCGACGGCCCTCGGCGAGACCTATGGCGTGGGCCGCCCCGAGGGTGCGCCGTTGGCCGTCGGTTCGGTCAAGACCAACATCGGACATCTCGAGGGCGCCGCGGGGATCGCGGGGCTGATCAAGACCGCGTTGTGCCTGTGGTATCGGGAAGTGGTCCCGAGTCTGAACTTCCGCACCCCGAATCCGCGGATCCCACTCGATGAGCTGGGATTGCGGGTGCAGACCGCGGCGGAGACCTGGTCCGCCGCACCTGTCGGTCGGGCGGGGGTGTCGTCGTTCGGCATGGGTGGCACGAACGCGCATGTGATTCTGGAGCAAGCGCCTGTCGGCGAGGCGACCACGCCGGCGGACACCGCGCTGCCGTTGGCGTGGGCGTTGTCCGGGCAGAGTCCGGAGGCATTGCGGGGGCAAGCTGTTCGGCTGCACGAGTGGTTGGCGGGTCATCCGGAGGCCGGTGTCGCCGATGTGGCGTATTCGCTGTTGCGTTCGCGTACGCCGTTGGAGTGGCGGGGTGCGGTGGTCGGGCGTGATGTCGATGCGATGAGCGCGGGGTTGGCCGCGTTGGTCGATCCGGTGTCGGAACCGGTTGCGGGTGCGGCCCTTGCGGTCTCGGGTCGAGCCGCGTCCCGGCGAGCGGTTTTCGTGTTTCCGGGGCACGGGAGTCAGTGGGTGGGGATGGGCGCGGAGTTGTTGGCTGCGGGTGGGGTGTTCGCGGAGTCGATCGCAGACTGCGAGGCGGCGTTGGCGCCGTTCGTGGACTGGTCGTTGACGGAGGTGTTGCGGGGGACGCCAGGGGCTCCGTCACTGGAGCGGGAAGATGTGCTGCAACCGGCGATATTCGCGGTCTCGGTGTCGCTGGCGTGGTTGTGGCGGGCTGGTGGGGTGGAGCCTGCCGCGGTGGTGGGGCATTCACAGGGGGAGATCGCGGCGGCGGTGGTGGCGGGCGGTCTGTCGTTGGCGGATGGGGCGCGGGTGGTGGCGGTGCGGTCGCGTGTTCTCACGGAGGCGTTGGCGGGATCGGGGGGCATGGCGGTGGTCGGTTCGGCGGTGGATGCGGTGACCGATCGCTTGGCGGTGTTCGGCGATCGGTTGTCGATCGGGGCGGTGAACGCACCGGGACAGATGGTGGTGACGGGGGAGTCGGCCGCGTTGGCCGAGTTCCTTGCCGGGTGTGCGGCCGATGGTGTGTGGGCGAAGCAGGTTCCGATAGATTACCCGTCGCATTCGCCGGCGGTGGAGCGGATTCGGGATCGGTTGTTGGCCGAGTGGGCGTCGATTCGGCCGAGATCCGGTTCGGTTCCATTCTTTTCGACGGTGACCGCGGAATTCATGGACACCGCGGAGTTGGATGCCGGATATTGGTATCGAGGGCTGCGGGAACCGGTTCGGTTCGCCGAGGCGATCGAGGCGTTGTTGCGGTCGGATACGACCGCATTCGTCGAGACCAGCCCGCACCCGGTGGTGTCCACGGCGATCGAATCGACCGCGGACTCGATCGGCAAAGTCGATCAGGTGGCCGTTATCGGCACATTGCGGCGCGGCCATGGCGGTCCGGAAGAGTTCGCCGCCGCGTTGGCTCGTGCCTACTGCGTGGGTATCGACGTGCCGCCGGAGGTGTTGTCCGGGCGGGCCGCGCGGGTGGACCTGCCGACCTATGCGTTCCAACGGCGGCAGTGCTGGACGCTGGAGGGCGTGGATTCGCTCCCGTCGCCCCCGGATGAAAGCATTCCGGGGCAGGCGTCGCGTACTGCTTCTCCGGCTGGACAGCGGCGTGCTGTGGTAGCGGGTCCGTTGGCGCCGCGATTGTTCGCGGTTCCCGAGCGCGAGCGGGACACGCTGGTGCTTGCGGTGGTGTGCGAGCAGGCCGCGGTGGTACTCGGCCACGATTCGCCCGAGGCCGTCCATCCCGAGCTGCCGTTTACCGCGATCGGGTTCGATTCGGTGAGCGGACAACAGCTGCGACACCGGCTGGTGGCGGCCACCGGTGTGGAGTTGCCGACAACGCTGATATTCGACCACCCGACACCGACCGGAGTGGCGCGCCTGGTGCGTTCGCGGCTCGAAGGTGTGGATCTCGACGTGCGGCGGGTGGTGCGTCGCGCGCACTCCGACGAGCCGGTCGCGATCATCGGCATCGGCTGCCGTTTCCCCGGTGGCGTCGCCTCGGCCGAGGATCTGTGGGATCTCGTTGCGGCGGGTCGGGATGCGATCACGCCGTTCCCGTCCGACCGGGGTTGGGACCTGGAGCGGCTGTTCGACCCGGACCCGGACAAGCCGGGCACTGTATACACCCGAGAAGGTGGATTCCTGTCCGACGCGGGTGGTTTCGATGCGGGATTCTTCGGCATCGGTCCGCGCGAGGCGGCCGCGATGGATCCGCAGCAGCGGCTGATGTTGGAGGTCTCCTGGGAAGCCTTGGAGCAGGCCGGGATCGACCCGGCCTCGCTGCGCGGCACCGACACCGGCGTGTACGTCGGCGCCTGCTCGTCGGGTTATTCGCGCGGCGTGACCGGCGAATACGAAGCCTTCCGGTTGACCGGGACGTCGCATAGCGTGATATCCGGCCGCGTCTCTTACGTTTTCGGCCTGGAGGGGCCCGCGGTCACGGTGGACACCGCGTGCTCGTCGTCGCTGGTCGCGCTGCACCTCGCGTGCCAGGCGCTGCGTCAGGGCGAGGCATCGCTCGTCCTCGCGGGCGGCGTGAGTATTGCGGCGAGCCCCGCGCTGTACGTCGACTTTGCCCGCCAACGGGGACTGGCCGCCGATGGACGGTGCAAGGCATTCTCCGCAGCCGCAGACGGTGTGACGTGGGCCGAGGGCGTCGGCGTGCTGGTGGTCGAGCGCCTGTCGGACGCGCAGCGGTTGGGCCACAACGTTCTTGCGGTGGTGCGCGGCAGCGCGATCAATCAGGACGGTGCGAGCAACGGCCTGGCCGCGCCGAACGGGCCGTCACAGGAGCGTGTCATCGCGCAGGCGTTGGCCAATGCCGGCCTGGGGCCGTCGGATGTAGATGCGGTCGAGGCACACGGCACCGGAACGGCATTGGGTGATCCGATCGAGGCCCAGGCGTTGATCGCCGCCTACGGTAGGGACCGCGAAGAGCCGCTGCGGATCGGGTCCGTGAAGTCCAATATCGGCCACGCGGTCGCCGCTGCGGGCATCGGTGGTGTGATCAAAATGGTGCAGGCGTTGCGGCATGAAACCTTGCCGAAGACATTGCATGTGGCCGAGCCGAGCCCACATGTGGATTGGTCGGCGGGCGATGTCGAGTTGTTGACCGAGGCGCACGCGTGGTCCGCGGGCGTGCGGGTGCGGCGTGCGGGCGTCTCGTCGTTCGGCATCAGCGGCACGAACGCGCACCTGATTCTGGAGGAGGCGCCCGCGGTCGCCGCGACGACTCATCGCGGTGAATCAACTGTGGCGATGGGTCATCGCGACAGTGTGCCGTTGGTGGTGTCGGCGAAGTCGGAAGCGGGTTTGCGTGCGCAGGCGGGGCGTTTGGGTGAGTGGTTGGTGGCGCATGCGGATGTGAGTGTGGGGGATGTGGCGTATTCGTTGTTGCGTCATCGTCCGCAGTTGGAGTGGCGTGGGGTGGTTGTGGGTCGGGAGTTGGCTGATTTTCGAGCGGGGTTGGCCAGTGTGGCGGTTGGGGGGCCGGTATCGGGTCGTGTTGTATCGGGTCGTGTTGTGTCGCGTCGGGTGGCGTTCGTGTTTCCGGGGCAGGGGAGTCAGTGGGTGGGGATGGGCACGGAGTTGTTGGCTGGGGGTGGGGTGTTCGCGGAGTCGATCGGGGAGTGCGAGGCGGCGTTGGCGCCGTTTGTGGATTGGTCGTTGACCGCTGTGTTGCGGGGGGAGTCGGGTGCGGTGTCGTTGGAGCGGGTGGATGTGGTTCAGCCTGTGCTGTTCGCGGTGATGGTGTCGTTGGCGCGGATGTGGCGGGCGAGTGGGGTGGAACCTGCTGTGGTGGTGGGGCATTCACAGGGGGAGATCGCGGCGGCTGTGGTGGCGGGTGGTTTGTCGTTGTCGGATGGGGCGCGGGTGGTGGCCGTGCGTTCCCGGGTTGTGGCGGAGGAGTTGGCCGGTGGAGGTGGTATGGCGTCGGTGAGTTCGGCCGGTGAGGCGCTCGCGGAGCGGTTGGCGGGTTTCGGAGACCGGCTGTCGGTGGCGGCGGTGAACGGTCCGGGTCAGACGGTGGTGTCGGGGGAGGCGTCGGCCCTGGAGGAGTTCTTGGCCGGGTGCGCAGCCGATGGTGTGTGGGCGAAACGGATTCCGGTGGATTATGCGTCGCATTCGGAGGCGGTGGAATCGGTTCGGGATCGGGTGTTGGCGGAGTTGGATGGGGTTGTGCCGATGTCGGGGTCGGTGCCGTTCTTCTCGACTGTGTTGGCGGATTATGTCGATACCGAGGGGTTGGATGCGGGGTATTGGTATCGGGGGTTGCGTGAGCAGGTGCGGTTCGCCGAGTCGGTGGAGACGTTGCAGCGTGCGGGGGTGAATGCTTTTATCGAGGTGAGTCCGCATCCGGTGTTGACGATGGGTGTGGAGGGGACGGCGGAGTCGATCGGTTCGGCTGATCGCGTGGCTGTATTGGGTACGTTGAAGCGTGACCGTGGAGGTTGGGAGCAGGTCACTGTCGCGTTGGCGGAGGCTTACTGCGTCGGTGTCGAGGTAGCGGTGCAGGCGTTGGCTCCGGCCGCCGCGCGGTCGCTCGGCAAACCTCACCATGGTCGCTCGGCAAGCTTCGCTCCGCGCCCCGCCGCAATGGTGGACCTGCCGACGTATGCGTTTCAGCACAAGCGGTATTGGTTGCAGCCGGGCGACGCGCCGAATGTGTGGCGGTCGGGCCTGGACGAAGCGGGGCATCCGCTGTTGGGCGCGATGGTGCGGCTGCCGGACTCCCGGGATGTGGTGTTCACCGGCAGATTGTCGCAAGCCGGTCACCCGTGGCTGGCCGACCATGCCGTCGCCGGGGTGGCGTTGTTGCCCGGCGCCGCTCTCGTGGAGCTGGCCCTGCACGTGGGATCGATGGTGAAGTGCCCGCATTTGGCGGAGCTGGTGATCGAGGCGCCCCTACCGGTTCCGGCCGCCGGAGCCGTCGAGCTGCGAGTCATGGCGGGCGGACCGGATGAGACGGGCGCACGGCCGGTGTCGGTGTACTCCCGCGCGCGCGGTGACGAAGAGTCCGATCGGTCCGAGATCGGTGATGGTTCCCTATCGGAAGAGTGGGTGCGCCACGCGGTCGGGTCGGTCACTGCCCAGGCGGACGAGCCCTTGGTCGACCCGAGTATGGCGAGCTGGCCGCCGGCCGGTGTGACGGCGATGCCGATCGACGACGTTTACGCGGATCTGGCGAAGTTGGGCTATGAGTACGGGCCGGTGTTCCGGGGACTGACCGCGTTGTGGCGGCGTAATGGTGAGGTGTTCGCGGAGGTCGCGCTTCCGGAGCAGGCCCGGTCGCAGGTTGCGGAGTTCGGTATGCATCCCGCCCTGTTGGATGCTGCGCTGCACGCGATCCTGCTGGGTGAGTTGGTTGCCGCACCGCAGGCCGGTCAGGTGGCCGTCCCGTTCTCGTGGGAGCACGTTGCGCTGCACGCGACGGGGGCGACTTCCCTGCGGGTTCGAGCGGTGGTGTCGGGGAGTGAGCGGATCGCGGTGACGGTCGCCGACGAGGCGGGTGTGGCAGTGGCCGAGGTGGAGGCGCTGACCATGCGCCCGCTCTCGACCGACGCGCTCCTCGGTGCTGCCGGTTGTCGGAGCGACGGTATCGGTTACCGGGTGGATTGGGTCGCGCTGGCCTCCCCCGAGGACGAACTCACCGAAGCCGAAGCCTGGAGTCCCGCAGACGACGGGGAAGTCGTCACGATCGCGGGACAGAGCGTGACGGTGGTGCGGCTCGACGCAGCTCCTTCCGACCACGATCTCCCGGCGGCGGTGCGGGATGCGGTGACCGCGCTGGCGGTGCGAGTGCAGCGGCTGCTGGTGCAGGACGGGCTGATCGTGGTGGTGACTCGACAGGCGATGGCGGTGCACCCGGGGGAGTCCGTGGATCTGTCCGGTGCGGCGGCGTGGGGTCTGCTGCGCACGGCGCAGAGCGAGCACCTGGACCGGATTCTCGTCGTCGACGTCGGTGATTGGGCCGATTATCGGCACGGTGTGGCCCTGATTGTGATGATGGGTGACGAACGCCAGCTGGCGATACGGCGCGGGACGGCGTACGCACCCCGGCTGAACTTCGGCGTCGGCGACAACGTGGGTGCGAGTGACCTGGTGCAGACGCCGGCGTGGGGCTTGACCTACCTCGGCAAGGGCACGTTGACCGGAGACAACCTCACGCTGACCGCGACGCCGGCCGAGCTGCGGGCGCTCGAGCCCGGCCAGGTCCGGGTGGCGGTGCGCGCGGTAGGCGTGAATTTCCGTGATGTGCTGATCACTCTGGGCATGATAAGGTTTGGTTTGGGCATAGTGACGGAAGAGGATGCCGCGATCTGTGTCGAGGGTGCGGGCATCGTGCTCGAGGTGGCACCCGATGTGACCGAATTCGCGCCAGGTGACCGGGTTTTCGGGTTCATCGCCGGTGCCGGATCGGTGTCGGTGACTGATCGGCGAGTGCTCGCGCGGATCCCGCAGGGATGGTCTTTCGCCCAGGCCGCGGCGGTGCCGGTGGTGTACGCGACCGCCTACTACGGTCTCGTCGACTTGGCCGGTGCGCAATCCGGTGAGACGCTGCTGCTGCACGCGGCCACCGGTGGTGTCGGCATCGCAGCGATACAGTTGGCTCGGCACCTGGGTTTGCGTCTGTTGGTGACCGCCAGCCGGCCCAAATGGGATGTGCTGTGCGACATGGGATTCGACGACTCGTATATCGGCGACTCGCGCACGCTGGATTTCGAGCGGAAGTTTCGCGACGCCACCGATGGTGGCGGCGTGGACATCGTATTGAATTCGCTGACCGGCGAATTCGTGGACGCGTCGCTGCGACTGATGCCGCGCGGCGGCAAGTTCATCGAGATGGGCCACCTCGACGAGCGTGATCCGGTGCAGGTGGCCGCTGAACATCATGGGGTGGATTACCACCATTTCATGCTGATGGAGGTGGGGCCGGATCGGTTGGGGGAGATTCTGGCGATTGTTGTCGAGCTTTTCGACGCCGGGGCGTTGGCGCCTTCGCAGATCACCGCGTGGGATGTGCGGCAGGCGCCGGAAGCGTTCCGGTATATCAGTCAGGCTCGACATATCGGCAAGACCGTGCTGACTGTGCCGACCCCGTTGCGGCCCGATGGCACTGTGTTGATCACCGGTGGTACCGGGGGATTGGGTGCGGTGGTCGCGCGGCACCTGATCACTGCCCACGGCGTCCGGAGGCTGTTGTTGGCGGGCAGGCGCGGCCCGGCCGCGCCCGGCGCGGCCGAACTGGCCGCAGAGCTCACCGAGCTGGGCGCGCATGTGGACGTGGTCGCCTGTGATGCGGCCGATCGGGTGGCGTTGGATGCGGTGTTGGCGGGGATACCGTCGGAGCATCCGTTGACCGGTGTGGTGCATGCCGCGGGTGTGTTGGCCGACGGCCTGTTTGCCGCCATGACGCAGGAGCAGATCGCGGATGTGCTGCGGCCCAAGGTGGATGCGGCGTGGCATCTGCACGAGGCGACGAAGGATCTGGATCTGTCGGCGTTCGTGCTGTATTCCTCCGTCACGGGTGTGATCGGCAATCCGGGGCAGGCGAACTACGCCGCCGCCAACGTCTTCCTCGATGCGTTGGCGCAACACCGGCATGTGAACGGTCTGCCCGCGACGTCGATGGCGTGGGGGCTGTGGTCCGAGCGCACCGGTATGACCAGTGCCCTCGGCGCGGCCGACGTCGCCCGGTTGCGACGGGAGGGCTTCCTGCCGATCGGCGACCAGGACGGTATGGCGCTGTTCGATGCTGCCCTGGCGGGCGGCCGGGCGGCGTCCGTGACTGTCCGGGTCGACCGGTCCGCACTGGCCGAGGATGATCTGCGCCCGATCATGCGCGGTTTGCTGCGGCCGTCCCGCCGTCGCGTGGGTGGCAGGGCAAGCGAGTCGTCGACGCTGGCGGCGCAGGTGGCCGGCCGGTCGGTGGCCGAGCAAGAACGCATCATCCTCGAGGTGATCCGTGCCCAGGCGGCGGCGGTGCTGGGTCACGAGAGCGCCGAGTCGATCGCCCCGGATATGCCGTTCAAGGATATCGGGTTCGATTCGCTCAGCGTCATGGAGTTCCGCAACCAGCTGGTCAAGGCCACCGGTCTCCAGTTGCCGTCAACCCTGGTATTCGACTATCCGACCGCGGAGGCGATGGCGAAGCTGGTGCATTCCCGAGTCGCGCCGACGATCGCGGATGGACCCGCTGAGAAGAAGGCTCCGCGCCGGGTTCGGGCAGACGAGCCGATCGCCATCGTAGGGATGAGCTGCCGGTATCCCGGCGGTGTCGCATCACCGGACGATCTCTGGGATCTTCTTGCTTCCGGAACCGACGCCACCGGCGAGTTCCCGACAGATCGTGGTTGGGATCTGGAGCGGCTGTTCGATGAGAATCCGGACAAGTCCGGTACCTCTTACACTCGCCGCGGCGGATTCCTCTATGACGCAGGCGATTTCGATGCCGGTTTCTTCGGCATCAGCCCGCGGGAGGCCTCCGCGATGGACCCGCAGCAACGTCTGTTGCTGGAAGCGTCCTGGGCGGCGCTGGAGGAGGCGGGCATCGACCCGATCTCGTTGCGCGGCAGCGATACCGGAGTGTTCGCTGGAGCGTGCCAGTCGGGCTACTCCGATCGGGTGACCGGCGATCTGGAGGGCTACCGGCTCACCGGCACCTCGAACAGCGTGATCTCGGGCCGCGTGTCATATGTTCTAGGCCTCGAAGGGCCCGCCGTCACCATGGACACCGCATGCTCGTCCTCACTGGTCGCGCTGCACCAGGCGTGTCGAGCGCTGCGCCAGGGGGAGACCTCGCTGGCGTTGGCGAGTGGCGTGACGGTCGCGGCAGGTCCCTCCATCTACGTTGATTTCGCGCGGCAGCGTGGTCTGTCTCCCGATGGGCGCTGCAAGTCGTTCTCCGCCGCGGCCGACGGCGTCGCCTTCTCCGAGGGCGTCGGCGTGCTGGTGCTCGAGCGGCTTTCCGACGCCGAGCGCCTGGGTCACAACGTCCTGGCCCTCGTGCGCGGGTCGGCGGTGAATCAGGATGGTGCGAGTAATGGTTTGTCGGCGCCGAATGGTCCCTCGCAGGAGCGGGTGATCGCGGCGGCATTGGCCGATGCCGGGTTGGCGCCGTCGGATGTGGATGCGGTGGAGGCGCACGGTACCGGCACGACATTGGGCGATCCGATAGAGGCGCAGGCACTGATCAACGCCTACGGGCACGACCGCCCGGGACAACCACTGCGGATCGGGTCGATCAAGTCGAACATCGGACATCCGATCGCCGCGGCCGGCGTCGGTGGCGTGATCAAGATGGTGCAGGCGCTGCGGCACGAAACTCTGCCGAAGACGCTCCATGTGGATGAGCCGAGCCCGCACGTGGAGTGGGCGGAGGGCAACGTCGAGCTGCTGACCGAGGCCCAGCCCTGGCCACGCAACGGGCGCGTCCGTCGTGCCGGGGTGTCGTCGTTCGGCATCAGCGGCACCAATGCCCATACCATCCTGGAAGAAGCGCCTGCCCGGTATGTGCGGTCGAGCCCGGAGCAGGTAGCGCAGCGTGACGATGGAGGGCTCCGCACAGACCGCATCGGACACCGACGAGTTCCGGCGTCGCAGCCTGCGCCCGCGGAGCCCCACATCGGGGCAGCCGTGCCGTGGTTGGTGTCGGCGAGTTCCGAGTCGGGTGTGCGGGCGCAGGCGGATCGGTTGCGGCAGTGGGTGATCGACGCTCCAGACGCGGACGTGTGGGATATCGCGCACTCTTTGGTGACGTCCCGGGCTGCGTTGGACTGGCGCGGCGCGGTCGTCGGGCGCGACCGGAACGAGCTGCTGGCGGGATTGGCGGCCCTTGCCGATGATGCGTCCGGCGGCGGCGGTGCCGTTACCGGCAGCATCGGCTCGGGCCGCACGGCGTTTCTTTTTACCGGTCAGGGTGCTCAGCGGGTGGGGATGGGTGCGGGCTTGTACCGGGCGTTTCCGGTGTTCGCTGCGGCGCTGGATGAGGTGTGCGCTCAGTTCGATCCGCTGCTCGGTCGAGGGTTGAAGGAATTGATGTTCGATGATGCCGAAGAATTGTTGGATCGGACGGAGTTCACCCAGCCTGCGTTGTTCGCGTTCGAGGTGGCGTTGTTCCGGTTGTTGGAGTCGTTCGGTGTGACACCGGATGTGTTGGTCGGGCATTCGATCGGTGAGTTGGCTGCGGCGTATGTGGCGGGTGTGTGGTCGCTGGAGGATGCGTGTGTGTTGGTGGCGGCGCGTGGCCGGTTGATGGGTGGGTTGCCTGTTGGTGGGGCGATGCTTGCCGTGGCGATCGGTGAGGAGCGGGCGGGGGATGTGGTTGCCGCGTTTTTATCGTCGGGCACTGTGGGTGATCGGGTGTCGATCGCGGCGGTGAACGGTCCGTCGTCGACGGTGTTGTCGGGGGATGCCGATGCTGTCGAGGAGATCGAGCGGGCGTTGTCCGGGGATGGGGTTGAGACGAGTCGGTTGCGGGTCGGTCATGCGTTCCATTCGGCGCGGATGGAGCCGATGTTGGCGGAGTTCCTGGCGGTGGCCGAAGGTATCGCGTACCGGTCGCCGGAACTTCCGATCGTGTCGAACGAGACCGGTGAGTTTGCTGGTGATGCGGTGATCGATCCGGAGTATTGGGTGCGGCAGGTGCGGGGGTGCGTGCGGTTCGCGCCGGGTGTGACGACCGCGGTCGCGGTGGGTGTGCGGCGGTTTGTGGAGGTGGGTCCGGATGCGGTGTTGGCGGCGATGACTCGGCAGTGCCTGGCGCGGAATCCGGAGGTCGAGTCGGCCTCGTGGGTGGCCGCGGCGGCCCGGCGGACGGTGGATGAGGTGACTCAATTCGTCACGTCACTGACACAGGTCCATGTCGCGGGTGTGCGGGTGGAGTGGGGGCTGTTGTTTGCGGGTCGTGGGGTGCGTCGGGTTCCGTTGCCGACGTATGCGTTCCAGCGTCGGCGGTTCTGGTTGCCGCCGAACAATGATGTGCCGCAGTCATCGACGGAACATCCGATTCTGACGGGTGTGGTCCGGTTGGCGGGGTCTGATGAGTGGTTGTTCACCGGTCGGTTCTCGTTGCGTACGCATCCGTGGATCGCCGATCACATGGCCCATGGTGTGGTGGTTGTGCCGGGTGTGTTGTTGCTCGAGTTCCTTCTTGCCGCGGGCGGCCGGATCGGTTGCGAGGTGGTCGAGGAAATCATTGTGCAGTCGCCGATCCGGCCTGGTGACGACGAGGTCGAGTTGCAGGTGTTGGTGCGGGCGGCGGATGAGCTCGGGCGGCGTCAGTTCGAGTTCTTTTACCGGAAGTCGCCCGACGCGGAATGGGCACCCAACGCGACCGGTGCGCTTGCGGCGCGGTGGGACGGTGACTCGGCGTTGGTGTCGCGGCTGCGGGACGAGGAATGGCCGCCGGTCGATGCCGAACTCGTTGACAGCACACAGCTTCCGGAGCAGATTACGCAGGACACCGGGCTCGAGTACGGTCCGGCGTTCGTCGGTGTGCATGCGGTGTGGCAACGTGGCGACACGGTTTTCTCGGAGGTCGTGTTGGACACCGACGCGGCGCCCGAGCCGGGGCGCCACGATCTGCATCCGGCGCTGCTGGAACTGGTGATGCACGCCGGGCTTTCCCAGCTGATTTTCCGTGGGGTGGATCCCGATCCGGAGACCGGCTGGTTGTTGTTCCGGTGGGGTGGTGCGCGTTTCCACAATCCGGAGTCCGAGGCGGGCGGCGGGCAGCGTCTGTGGCCTGCGGTGGTGACGTCGCTTCGGGTGATTGCGGTCGAGACCGGAGCGGATACCATGTCTGTCGCGGCCGTCGATCCGGACGGCAATCCGATCGTGTCTATCGACGCGGTGCTGATGCGTTCGTATGACGTCGAGGAATTCCGGCGCAGCCTGTCCGATGACGAGACCGGATTGTATCGGATTCATTGGGAGTCCACCGTGGTAGGGCCCCCGATAAAAGCACTCGAGGGCAGGTCGGTCGCCCCGCCCTCGCCTGCGATGGCCATACTCGGGGACACGACGGTGTCGGGGATCGAGGCGTCCTTCGCGTCGGTCGCCGATGTTGTTGCCGCCGAATGGATTCCGGGGGCAGTGGTATGGCGAATTTCGGAGCAGGCCGTTGATGATCCGGGAGTGGTGCCGGCGAGCGTGTACAGCACGCTGGCCACGCTGAAATCCTTCCTTGCCGAAGAATGCCTGTCCGATGCCCGGATGGTGGTGGTCACCACGGGTGGCGCCGGGCTGCCCGGGGAGGTTCCGGATTTGGCCGCGGCCGCGGTGTGGGGGTTGGTCCGCAGTGCCCAGTCGGAGAATCCGGAGCGGTTCGTGCTCCTTGACGAAGATCCGGCCGAGCCGCTGGATGTCGATCGGATCGCGGCCGTACTGCGGGCGGATGAGCCGCAGGTCGCAGTACGCGGTGCGGAGATTCTGGTGCCCCGGTTGACGCGCGCACCCATGTCGGAGGACACCGTACCGCCGTCGTTGGGTGACGGGACGGTGCTGATCACCGGCGGCACGGGTGGACTCGGGGCGTTGTTCGCCCGGCATCTCGTCGCCGAGCACAGTGTGCGCAGGCTGGTGTTGGCGTCGCGGCGGGGACCCGAGGCGGCCGGTGCGGACGAGCTGGTCGCGGAACTAGCACAGGCCGGCGCCGACGCCCGGGTGGTCGCCTGCGACATCGCGGACCGTGACGCGGTGCGGGCGCTGTTGGACACGATTGATTCCGATGGTGGGTTGACTGCCGTGGTGCATTCCGCGGGGGTTCTCGACGACGGCACCATCGAGTCGTTGACCGGTGAGCAGGTGGATCGGGTGTTGGCGCCGAAGGTGGACGGGGCGTGGTACCTGGACGAACTGACCCGTGACCGCGATCTGTCGGCGTTCGTGATGTTCTCGTCGATCGCGGGGGTGCTGGGGTCGGCCGGGCAAGCCAACTACGCCGCAGCGAACGGATTCCTAGACGCGTTGGCGCAGCGGCGGCGGGCTGCGGGGTTGCCTGCGACGTCGCTGGCGTGGGGGCCGTGGAACTCCGGTAGTGGGATGACCAGTGGTCTGGGGAGTACGGCGATGGCGCGGTTGGGTCGGTTGGGGTTGGGTCAGCTCGAGAATGTCGACGGTGTGCGTCTTTTCGACGATGCCCTCGCCGGTGCCGATGGGTGCCTGGCTCCACTCCGGTTCGACGCGAGCGTGCTGCGGCGAGAGTCCGACGCCGATGCTGTTCCTGCGGTGTTGCGTGGGTTCGTGCGGCATTCGGCGCGTCCGGCGAAGGCTTTGAGAAAGTTCGCGGCGGGCTTCGCGGCGGGGTCGTTGGGCGACCGGTTGGGGCAGGTGTCGGAGGCTCAGCGCGGTGAGGTGGTGTTGGAAGTGGTGTTGGCGCAGGCGGCGGCGGTGTTGGGGCATGATTCGGCCGCCGACATCCGGCCCGATCAGCGGTTCGACGAGATCGGTTTCGATTCTTTGGGTGGTGTGGAGTTCCGTAACAGGCTGGTCAAGGCCACCGGTGTGCAGTTGCCGTCGACTCTGGTGTTCGATTATACGACCGCGGCTGCGGTGGCGAAGCTGGTGCAGTCCCGTGTCGAGCCGAAGGCGGTGGGGCGACCGGTCGAGAAGGTGGTGCGCCGGGTTCGGGCGGGCGAGCCGATCGCGATCGTGGGGATGAGCTGCCGCTTCCCCGGGGGTGTGATGTCGCCCGATGAGTTGTGGGATCTACTCGTCTCCGGAATCGACGCGACCGGTGAGTACCCGTCGGATCGGGGTTGGGATCTGGAGCGGTTGTTCGATGAGGATCCGGACAAGCCCGGGACTGTTTATGCCCGCCGCGCCGGATTCCTCGACGATGCCGGTGATTTCGATGCCGGCTTCTTCGGTATCAGTCCGCGGGAGGCGTCGGCGATGGATCCACAGCAGCGTCAGCTGCTGGAAGCGTCCTGGGAGGCTCTGGAGGACGCGGGCATCGATCCGGTGTCGTTGCGCGGCAGTGATTCCGGGGTGTTCGTCGGAGCGTGCTATTCGGGTTATTTCGATCGGGTGCCCAGCGAGTTGGAGGGTTATCGGCTCACCGGAACCCAGGGCAGTCTGACGTCAGGCAGGCTGTCGTATGTCTTCGGTGTGGAAGGGCCTTCCATCACCGTGGACACCGCGTGCTCGTCGTCGCTGGTCGCGCTGCATCTGGCGTGCCAAGCGCTGCGTCAGGGGGAGAGCTCGCTGGCGTTGGCGGGCGGTGTGGCGATTTTTGCCGATCCTTATCTTTCTGTCGAGTTCGCGCGGCAGCGTGGTCTGTCGCCGGATGGGCGGTGTAAGTCGTTTTCCGCCGCGGCCGATGGTGTCGCTTTCTCCGAGGGTGTCGGCATGCTGGTGCTCGAGCGGTTGTCAGATGCCCGGCGTCTGGGCCACGACGTGTTGGCGGTGGTGCGGGGGACGGCGATCAATCAGGATGGTGCGTCGAATGGTTTGACGGCGCCGAACGGTCCGTCGCAGGAGCGGGTGATCGCGGCGGCGCTGGCCGATGCCGGGTTGCAGCCGTCGGATGTGGATGCGGTCGAGGCACACGGTACCGGGACACTATTGGGTGATCCGATCGAGGCGCAGGCGTTGATCGCCGCCTATGGGCAGGGTCGACCGGATCGGCCCTTGCGGATCGGGTCGCTTAAGTCGAATATCGGCCACACCTCGGCCGCGGCGGGCGTGGCCGGAGTGATCAAGATGGTGCAGGCGATGCGGCACGAAACCCTGCCGATGACGTTGCATGTCGATGCGCCGAGCCCGCACGTGGAGTGGTCGGCCGGGGATGTGCAGCTGTTGACCGAGGCCCAGCCGTGGCCGGCCGACGGGCGTGTTCGCCGGGCCGGGGTGTCGTCGTTCGGTGTCAGCGGGACCAATGCCCACGCCATCCTCGAAGAAGCACCCGCGCCGCGGGTTCCGGCCGCGCGGCCGGGTTCACCGGCCGGTGAACCGGTGGCGCTGCCCGCGCCGCTGCTGGTGTCGGCCAAATCCGAGGAGGGGTTGCGGGCGCAGGCGGATCGTTTGCGTCAGTGGGTGATCGACAATCCGGACGCGGGCGTGTGGGAAATCGCGTATTCGCTGGCCAATTTCCGCTCTCATCTGGAGTGGCGGGGCGTGATTGTCGGCGCGGACCGCGAGGAGTTGCTGTCCGGTCTGGCGGATCTGGTGGCAGGGCAAGTGTCTTCCGGTGTCATCGAGGGAGTTGTCGGGTCGGGTAAGACGGCGTTTCTGTTCACCGGGCAGGGTGCGCAGCGTGGCGGGATGGGTCGGGGACTGTATGCGGCGTTTCCGGTGTTTGCGGCGGCGTTGGACGAGGTCTGCGCTGGGTTCGATCCCCACCTCGGTCGGTCGCTGAAGGATGTGGTGTTCGCGCAGGATGACGATGCGGTGCTGCTGGATCGGACGGAGTTCACGCAGCCGGCGTTGTTCGCGTTCGAAGTGGCGTTGTTCCGCTTGATGGAATCGTTCGGCATTGCGGCGAACATGCTGATCGGGCATTCGATCGGTGAGTTGGTGGCGGCGTATGTGGCGGGGGTGTGGTCTCTGTCGGATGCCTGTCGTCTCGTTGCTGCGCGTGGCCGGTTGATGGGGGTGCTGCCCGAGGGTGGGGCGATGGTGGCGGTGGCGGTGTCCGAAGATGAGGCGGTCGCGTTGGTGGCCGGGTATTCCGGCAGGTTGTCGGTGGCTGCGGTGAACAGTCCGTCGTCGGTGGTGCTGTCCGGCGATGCGGACGCTGTCGACGAGGTGGAACTGAGGGCCGCCGCGGAAGGTCACAAGACCAACCGGTTACGGGTCAGCCACGCGTTCCATTCGGTGTTGATGGAGCCGATGCTCGCCGAGTTCCGTTCGGTGGCCGACGGGGTGACATACCAGCAGCCGAACATTCCGATCGTGTCGAACGTCAGCGGCGCGGTCGTCGGCGCGGAGTTGACCGACCCGGGTTACTGGGTGGAGCAGGTGCGCGGTTGCGTGCGCTTCGCGCCCGGGATAGACACCCTGGTCAAAGCCGGAGTGCGGCGGTTCGTGGAGATCGGACCGGATGCCGTGCTGTCCGCGATGACTCGGCAGTTTCTTGCCGATACTCCGGACCTCGAGGCCACATCGACGGTGGTCGCGGCCGCCCGGCGCTCGATCGACGAGCCGACCCAGTTCGTGTCCGCCTTGGCGCAGGCCCAGGTGGCGGGTGTGGGTGTGGACTGGAAGGCGCTGTTCGAGGGCCGCGCGGTGTCGCGGGTTCCGCTGCCCACCTATGCATTCCAGCACCAGCGGTATTGGCTGCAGCCGGTCGTCCGGGCGTCGCAGACGGCGTCGGGTCACCCGGTGTTGACCGGTGTGGTGCAGGTCGCGGGCAAGGACGAATGGATGCTCAGCGGACAGCTCTCGCATCGGACCCATCCCTGGCTTGCGGACCACGCAAGCTACGGCGTCATGGTCGTGTCGAGTACGACGCTGGTGGAGATGCTGCTGACGGCGGGACAGCGGTTCGGCTGTGTCGGTGTGGATGAGCTCATCATGGAGGCCCCGATCCTCCCGCCCGAAGACGGCAGCGCCGTCGACCTGCAAGTGCTTGTCGACGAGATGGACGACACAGGGAGGCGGCACTTCACCTTCCACTACCGCCTCGCCACCGACGGCGAGTGGGTACGCAACGCCAGCGGTGTGCTGGCGGGCGACCGACCGGCCGCCGAGCCGCTGCTGGAACAGCTCCGGGCTGAGTCGTGGCCACCGCCCGGCGCCGACCCGATCGACCCGGAATGGATTCCCGCGCACATCGAAGCCGCGTCGGGACTCGAGTACGGTCGTTCCTTCCGAGGCACCGAACGCGCGTGGCAGCGCGGCGACATCGTTTTCTCCGAGGTTGTCTTGGATCCGGCCGTGGACCCGGAGGGTTTCGCGCTGCATCCGGGCTTGATGGACGCTATCGGGCATACCGGGCTCGCCTGTCTGATGTGGCCGGAACTCGGCAATGACCCGAACCGCGGCAAGCTGCTGTTCCGTTGGGGCGGCGCCCGATTCCACGACGTCGTCCGGCCCGGACTGCTGCGGGTCATCGCCGTGTCGAAGGGCGAGGACGCCCTCGCCATGGCGGCGGTGGACGGTGATGGCAACCCGGTCTTCTCCGTCGACGAGGTTGTCATGCGGTCCTACGACGTCGCCCAGCTCCGTGGTTCGCTGTCCGGCGGCGACGCCGGGGCGTACGAACTGCATTGGACGGAAGTCGGCGCTTCGTCCGCCGACCTGGTTTCCGGTGGGATTGCCGCACTGGGCTCGATCTCGGTTGTCGGTGTGCGGGAACACTATCCAGATCTCGACAGCGTGGTGGCGACCGGCGGGGCGGCGGTGCCCGAGACGGTGGTGTGGTCCGTCGCCGCGGACGCGATTCCCCGAAACGGTGACGCCGCGGCCGCCACACACGAGCAGGCGCGGTCGACGTTGCGCACGCTTCAGGCGTGGCTCGACAAGGATGCGCTGGAGCAGTCGCGATTGGTCGTTGTCACCCACAATGCGGTCGGGCTGCCCGGTGAGACACCGGATCTCGCCGCCGCCGCGGCGGCGGGGTTGGTTCGCAGTGCGCAGACCGAATATCCCGGTCGGATTGTCCTGCTCGACTGGCAATCCGCGCCCGGCGTGGAACCGCTCTCGATCGACGCCGTACTGTTGGTTCTGGCAGCCGAGGAGCCGCACGTGGCCGTCCGTGGGGGTACTGTGCTGGCCCCGCGGCTGAAGCGCTCAGCGGCGACCGCCGAGGCGAGACCGTCGTTCGGTTCCGGCGTCGTGCTGATCACCGGAGGCACCGGCGGGCTCGGCGCGATACTGGCTCGGAACCTGGTCGTCGAGCACGGTGTCCGGCAGTTGCTCCTGGTGTCCCGCAGCGGCGAAAAGGCCGCGGGTGCTGCGAAAATGGCGGCGGAACTGAGTGAACTCGGCGCGCACGCGCGCATCGCTGCCTGCGATGTCGCGGACCGGACCGCATTGCGGGCTCTGCTCGATTCGGTCCCGTCCGACCAGCCGTTGACGGCGGTGATCCACGCGGCGGGCACGCTCGACGACGCCACAATTCGCACACTCACGACCGAACAGCTGGATCGTGTCCTCACGTCGAAGGTGGACGCGGCGTGGAATCTGCACGAGGCGACGCGGGACGCGGACCTCTCGGCATTCGTGTTGTTCTCGTCGATTGCCGGTGTCCTCGGGGCGGCGGGGCAGGCCAATTATGCCGCCGCCAACAGCTTCCTGGACGCATTGGCCGCCCGGCGTCGCGCCGACGGGCTGCCCGCTGTGGCACTCGACTGGGGGCTGTGGGAGCAGACCGGAACGGGATCGGGCGGCATGGCCGACACCCTGGACCAAGCGGCAGTCGCACGACTGGCCCGCCTGGGTATGCGTCCACTGAGCCAGGCCGACGGCCTTCGACTGTTCGACACCGTCGCAGGCATCGGATCGGACCCGGCAGGAGTATCGGCGCTCGTGCCGGTTCGCCTGGACCTGAACGACTTGCAACGAGCGGCTCGCGCCGACACGATCCCCGCGGTATTGCGCGGGCTGGTTCGACCTTCGCAGCGCAGCGCTGGGAGCGAGAGACAATCGCGCGGCTTCGAGCTGGGTCGGGTACCGGCGGCCAAGCGGGAGCAGGCCGTACTCGATCTGGTTCGCGAGCACGCCGCCGCCGCATTGGGCCATGCGTCGATCAAGGATATCCGGCCCGACAAGGGATTCGACGAGCTCGGATTCGATTCGCTGGGTGGAGTGGAGTTCCGGAACCGGCTTTCGAAAGTTACCGGCCTCCAGTTGACCTCGACGCTCGTGTTCGACTACCCGACGGTGGTTGATCTGGCCAAGTACCTGCACGACCGAATGGCTCTTGCGGTGGCCGCGGCACCGCCCGCGACCGACGATCTCGCCCGC
This sequence comes from Nocardia sp. NBC_01730, assembly GCF_035920445.1. NCBI lineage: Bacteria > Bacillati > Actinomycetota > Actinomycetes > Mycobacteriales > Nocardiaceae > Nocardia > Nocardia sp. NBC_01730. The sequence continues at coordinate 928,283 of NZ_CP109162.1, forward strand.
CTGGAGGCGATGGTCGAACAGATCCTGGCCGTGGCGGGTAACGACGATGCGACGGTCACCGCATTGCTCGGCATCAGCGACCGTCTTCGGTCCCACCTCGGCGACAGCCGGCAGACCGACGAATACCACGACTTTGCCGCGCATTCCGGCCGCGAGCTTTTGAACCTGATTGATGAGGAGTTCGGTCAACCATGAGCACTGAGGAACAACTCACCCGGTATCTGCAGAAACTCGCTGTAGACCTGCGCACCGCCAATAAGCATATCCAGGAGTTGGAGGGGAGTGCGCGGGAGCCGATCGCGATCGTCGGGATGAGCTGCCGCTTTCCCGGTGGCGTCGACTCCCCCGCGCAACTGTGGGATCTGGTCGACACCGGCACCGATGCCGTCGGCGGTTTTCCGACCGACCGAGGGTGGGACCTGGAAAAGCTCTACGACCCCGATCCGGATGCGCCCGGCACGATCTATACGCGTGAGGGTGGGTTCATCCATTCGGCGCCCGAGTTCGATGCGGGTTTCTTCGGAATCAGCCCCCGTGAGGCAGCAATGCTGGAGCCGCAGCAGCGCCTGATTCTCGAGGCGTCCTGGGAAGCCCTGGAAGACGCGGGTATCGACCCGGTGACATTGCGCGGCAGCGACACCGGCGTCTTCTCTGGAGTCTTTCACCAGGACTATGGCCCCCGCATCGGCTCCCCTATGTTGACGGCCGAGTCGGAAGGCCATGCCTACCTGGGCGGGGCGAACTGTGTGCTGTCCGGCCGGGTCTCCTACATATTCGGTTTCAAGGGCCCCACGCTGTCGGTGGACACCGCGTGCTCCTCGTCGCTGGTGGCGTTGCATCTGGCATGTCAGGCGTTGCGGCAGGGCGAAACATCGCTCGCACTGGTGAGCGGTGTCACCGTGATGTCGGATCCGTCCCACCTGATCGCGTTCGCGCGCCAGCGTGCGCTGTCGCCGGATGCGCGGTGCAAGGCGTTCGCGGCGGCCGCGGACGGGACCGGCTTCTCCGAAGGGCTCGGGATGCTGGTCGTCGAACGGCTGTCGGATGCCCGGCGTCTGGGCCACAATGTTCTCGCCCTGGTGCGCGGGTCGGCCGTGAACCAGGACGGCGCGAGCAAGGGTTTGACCGCGCCGAATGGTCCGTCGCAGGAGCGGGTGATCGCGGCGGCGTTGGCGAATGCGGGTTTGGCGCCGTCGGATGTGGATGCGGTGGAGGCGCACGGGACGGGCACGACGTTGGGGGATCCGATCGAGGCGCGTGCCTTGATGGCGGTCTACGGCGCGCGGGGTGAGAGTGGGCCGCTGCGCTTGGGTTCGCTCAAATCGAATATCGGTCACACCAATGCTGCGGCGGGGGTCGCGGGTGTGATCAAGATGGTCCAGGCGATGCGGCACGGTGTGTTGCCGAAGACGTTGCATGTGGATGTGCCGACCCCGCATGTGGATTGGTCGGTGGGCACGGTGCGGTTGTTGACCGAGGCTGAGCCGTGGCCTGCGGGTGAGCGGGTGCGTCGTGCGGGTGTGTCGTCGTTCGGCGTCAGCGGTACCAACGCCCACGTGATCATCGAGGAAGCGCCCGCCGATCCGGTCGCCGTCGAGTCGGGAGGCGAGGCCGAGCAGGTGGCGGCTGCGAAGCCCATCGTGTCGGATTTCGTTCCGCTGTTGATATCGGCCAAGTCCGACGAAGCCCTCCGCGCTCAGGCGGATCGACTGCGGCAGTGGTTGATCGACGCTCCAGACGCGGACGTGTGGGACGTGGCGCATTCTTCGGCGACGTCGCGGGCGCTGTTGGACTGGCGCGGTGTGGTGGTGGGGCGTGACCGGGAGGAACTGCTTGCCGGTCTGGCCGATGTGGCAGATTCTTCAGGGGGGTCGCCGAGAGCGATCGAGGGCTGCGCGGGTTCTGATAGGACGGCGTTTCTTTTTACCGGTCAGGGTGCTCAGCGGGTGGGGATGGGTGCGGGCTTGTACCGGGCGTTTCCGGTGTTCGCTGCGGCGCTGGATGAGGTGTGCGCCCAGTTCGATCCGCTGCTGGGTCGAGGGTTGAAGGAATTGATGTTCGATGATGCCGAAGGGTTGTTGGATCGGACGGAGTTCACCCAGCCTGCGTTGTTCGCGTTCGAGGTGGCGTTGTTCCGGTTGTTGGAGTCGTTCGGTGTGACACCGGATGTGTTGGTCGGGCATTCGATCGGTGAGTTGGCTGCGGCGTATGTGGCGGGTGTGTGGTCGCTGGAGGATGCGTGTGTGTTGGTGGCGGCGCGTGGCCGGTTGATGGGTGGGTTGCCTGTTGGTGGGGCGATGCTTGCCGTGGCGATCGGTGAGGAGCGGGCGGGGGATGTGGTTGCCGCGTTTTTATCGTCGGGCACTGTGGGTGATCGGGTGTCGATCGCGGCGGTGAACGGTCCGTCGTCGACGGTGTTGTCGGGGGATGCCGATGCTGTCGAGGAGATCGAGCGGGCGTTGTCCGGGGATGGGGTTGAGACGAGTCGGTTGCGGGTCGGTCATGCGTTCCATTCGGCGCGGATGGAGCCGATGTTGGCGGAGTTCCGGGCGGTGGCCGAAGGTATCGCGTACCGGTCGCCGGAACTTCCGATCGTGTCGAACGAGACCGGTGAGTTTGCTGGTGATGCGGTGATCGATCCGGAGTATTGGGTGCGGCAGGTGCGGGGGTGTGTGCGGTTCGCGCCGGGTGTGACGACCGCGGTCGCGGTGGGTGTGCGGCGGTTTGTGGAGGTGGGTCCGGATGCGGTGTTGGCGGCGATGACTCGGCAGTGCCTGGCCGAGGACCCGGAGGTGGAAGCCGTGTCCACGGTGGCCGCGGCGTCGCGGCGGCCGGTCGCGAGCCGGGACGCGGACCGGGCGGACGGGCCGGTGTCCGACAACACCGAGGTACGGCAGTTCGTCACCGCTGTGGCGCAGGCCCATGTCGCGGGGGCGCAGGTGGATTGGGCGAGGTGGTTCGCCGGTCGCGACCCGCACCGGATCACCCTGCCGACCTATGCCTTTCAGCGGCGGCGGTTCTGGTTGCCCGCCACCGGCGAGGTCTCGGCGTCGTCGCTGGAGCATCCGATACTGACCGGTGTGGTCGGGCTGGCCGGAACCGACGAGTGGTTGTTCACCGGTCGCTTCTCGCTGCGCACCCACCCGTGGGTCGCCGACCATATGACCTACGGCGTGGTCGTCCTGCCGGGCGCGACGCTGATCGAAATGCTGCTGGTCGCAGGCGCCCGTATTGGGTGCGGTGTGGTCGAGGAGCTCACATTGCAGGCGCCGATCCTGCCGACCGGCGACGACGAGGTCGAACTGCAGGTGCTGGTGGAGGCGGCCGACGAATCGGGTCGGCGGCCGTTCGAGTTCTACTTCCGGACCCCCGGTGACGCCGAGTGGGTGCACAACGCGACCGGTGCGCTGGCGGCGCTGCCCGAGGGCGAACCGGACCTGCTGGCGCAGCTGCGCGACGAGCAGTGGCCGCCGGTCGACGCCGAACCCCTGGACGCCGCGGGGCTCGCGGCACTGATCGCCCAAGACACGGGGCTGGAATACGGTCCGGCTTTCGTCGGGGTGCGCGGTGCCTGGCAACGCGGTGACACGGTGTTCTCGGAGATCGTGCTGGATACCGCCGCGGCGCCGGAACCAGGACGCCACGATCTGCATCCGGCTCTGCTGGATCTGGTGATGCACGCCGGGTTCTCCCGTCTGCTGTGCGGTGACGCCGCCGCCGGCCCGGATACCGGGCGACTGCTGTTTCGTTGGGGTGGTGCGCGTTTCCACAAGCCGGCGGCCGAGGGTGGGCGATGGCCCGCGGAGGTCACGTCCCTGCGGGTCGTCGCGGTGGCGACCGGTTCGGAGACAATCTCGGTCGCGACCCTCGACCCGGCGGGCAATCCGATCGTGTCCGTGGACGCGGTGGTGGTGCGGCCCTACGACGTCCAGGAATTCCGGAGCACGCTCGGCGGCGCCGCGGCCGGCCTGTACCAGGTGTGGTGGGAGCCTGCCGGTGTGGTCGGCCGGTCCGACCTCTCGGCGGCGGTTCTCGGGGATGCGGCAGTGTCCGGGATCGCGGCGCGCTACGCGTCCGTCGCCGAGGTCGCGGCCGCGGCCGCGGCCGCGGAGAACCTTCCGGATGTGCTGGTGTGGCGGGCTGATGCGTGGCCGGGCGGCGAGGCCGCCGGTGTACCGGACGGTGTGCGGACCGGGGTGCACCATGCGCTGACCACAATGAAATCGCTGCTCGCCGAGGAACGCCTGTCGCAGGTCCGCGTGGTGGTGGTCACCCCGGGCGGAGCCGGTGTGCCGGGAGAGACGCCGGACCCGGTCGCGGCGGCGGTGTGGGGTCTGGTCGGCTGCGCGCAGGCGGAGAACCCGGAGCGTTTCGTGCTCGTGGACGAGGATCCGGCGGCTCCGGTGGAGGCCGAGCGGATCATGACCGTGCTGGGGAGCGGTGAGCCGCAGGCCGCGGTGCGCGGCGCGGATGTTCTGGTGCCCCGGTTGGTGCGCGCCGCCGCGTCCTCCGACGGCGGCGACCCATGGCTGGCGGATTCGACGGTCTTGATCACCGGAGGTACGGGCGGTCTCGGCGCACTGTTCGCCCGGCATCTCGTCGTCGCCCGCGGGGTGCGGCGGCTCGTGCTCATCTCGCGGCGCGGTCTCGACGCGCCGGGTGCGCCGGAACTGGCCGCGGAACTGGCGGCCGCCGGGGCCCACGTGCGGATCGAGCGCTGTGATGTCGCGGACCGTGCTGCCGTGCGGGATCTGCTGGCGGGTATCGATTCGGATTCGCCGTTGGCTGTGGTGCATACGGCGGGTGTGTTGGCGGACGGGACGATCGAGTCGTTGTCCGTGGATCAGGTGGATCGGGTGTTGGCGCCGAAGGTGGACGGGGCGTGGTATCTGGATGAGTTGACGCGGGACCGGAGGGTGTCGGCGTTTGTGGTGTTCTCGTCGGTGGCGGGGGTGTTGGGGTCTGCGGGGCAGGGTAATTACGCGGCGGCGAATGGTTTCCTGGACGCGTTGGCGCAGCAGCGTCGGGCGGTGGGGTTGGTGGCGACATCGTTGGCGTGGGGGCCGTGGAATCAGGGTTCTGGGATGACCGGCGGCCTGGACCGGGTGGCTGTGGCGCGCTGGGGCAGGTTGGGCTTGAGTCAGCTGGCGGACGACGAAGGGCTGCGTCTGTTCGACGAAGCACTGGCCGGATCCCGGGCGCGGCTGGTGCCGATCCGGTTCGATGCCGCCGGTGTGCGCCGGGAGTCCGATCCGGCGGCGGTGCCCGCTGTACTGCGCGGGTACGTGCGGCGGGTGGCGCGCCCGGTCCGGGCCGAAGCCGCCGGCGCGGCCGTGCTCGCCGCCGGGTCGCTGGGCGCCCGGCTGGCCGAGGTGCCCGAGGCGCAGCGGGCCGATCTGGTTCTCGAGGTGGTCCGCGACCAGGTGGCCGCGGTGCTCGGGCACGATTCGGGCGGCGATATCCGTCCCGGTCAGCCTTTCGATGAGATCGGTCTGGATTCGCTGGGTGCGGTGGAGTTCCGCAACCGGCTGAGCAAGGCGACGGGCCTCACCCTGCCCTCGACATTGGTGTTCGATCACCCGACCCCGGTGGCGGTGGCGAAACTGGTGCAGGCGCGGGTGGCTCCGGAACCGGGTGGACCGGTGAAAAAGGTCGTGCGTCGGGTGCGCGCCGACGAGCCGATCGCGATCGTGGGTATGGCGTGCCGTTTCCCGGGTGGGGTGGATTCGGCGGAGGCCCTGTGGGATCTGGTGTCGTCGGGCCGGGACGCGACGGGTGATTTCCCGGCGGATCGCGGCTGGGATCTGGATCGGTTGTTCGATTCCGATCCCGACAAGCCGGGCACCATCTACACGCGCCGTGGCGGGTTCCTCTACGACGCGGGTGATTTTGATCCAGGGTTTTTCGGGATCGGTCCGCGGGAGGCTTCGGCGATGGATCCGCAGCAGCGGTTGTTGCTGGAGGTGTCGTGGGAGGCGTTGGAGGACGCGGGGATCGACCCGGCCGCACTGCGCGGCAGCGATACCGGGGTCTTCGCCGGAGCCGGCTACTCCGGCTATATCGACCGCGTCGTGGGTGATCTGGAGGGATATCGGCTCACCGGCACCACCAGCAGTGTGGTGTCCGGGCGGGTGTCGTATGTCTTCGGCCTCGAGGGGCCCGCGGTCACGGTGGACACCGCATGCTCCTCGTCGCTCGTCGCGTTGCATCTTGCTTGCCAGGCGCTGCGCCAGGGAGAGAGTTCGCTGGTGATGGCCAGCGGCGTCACCGTCGCTGGCAGCCCCTATCTTTACGTCGATTTCGCCCGGCAGCGCGGCCTGTCGCCGGACGGCCGGTGCAAGCCGTTCTCGGCTGCGGCCGATGGTGTCGCTTTCGCTGAGGGTGTGGGGGTGTTGGTGTTGGAGCGGCTGTCGGATGCCCGCAGGCTCGGTCACAATGTGTTGGCCCTTGTCAAGGGTACGGCGGTCAATCAGGACGGGGCGAGCAACGGGCTCACCGCGCCCAACGGTCCGTCGCAGGAGCGGGTGATCGCGGCGGCGCTGGCCAACGCGGGACTGGCACCGGGCGATATCGATGCCGTGGAAGCGCACGGCACCGGGACCGCCCTGGGGGATCCGATCGAGGCGCAGGCGTTGATCGCGGCCTATGGGCAGGATCGTGCGGATCGTCCGCTGCGGATCGGGTCGCTCAAATCGAATATCGGGCACACCGTGGCCGCGGCCGGTGTGGGCGGCGTGATCAAGATGGTGCAGGCGATGCGGCACGAAACCCTGCCGCCGACCCTGCACGCGGACGAGCCGAGCCCGCACGTGGACTGGTCGTCCGGCGATGTCGAGGTGCTCACCGAGGCGCGACCGTGGCCGGCCGACGGGCGTGTTCGCCGGGCCGGGGTGTCGTCGTTCGGTGTCAGCGGGACCAATGCCCACGCCATCCTCGAAGAAGCACCCGCGCCGCGGGTTCCGGCCGCGCGGCCGGGTTCACCGGCCGGTGAACCGGTGGCGCTGCCCGCGCCGCTGCTGGTGTCGGCCAAATCCGAGGAGGGGTTGCGGGCGCAGGCGGATCGTTTGCGTCAGTGGGTGATCGACAATCCGGACGCGGGCGTGTGGGAAATCGCGTATTCGCTGGCCAATTTCCGCTCTCATCTGGAGTGGCGGGGCGTGATTGTCGGCGCGGACCGCGAGGAGTTGCTGTCCGGTCTGGCGGATCTGGTGGCAGGGCAAGTGTCTTCCGGTGTCATCGAGGGAGTTGTCGGGTCGGGTAAGACGGCGTTTCTGTTCACCGGGCAGGGTGCGCAGCGTGGCGGGATGGGTCGGGGACTGTATGCGGCGTTTCCGGTGTTTGCGGCGGCGTTGGACGAGGTCTGCGCTGGGTTCGATCCCCACCTCGGTCGGTCGCTGAAGGATGTGGTGTTCGCGCAGGATGACGATGCGGTGCTGCTGGATCGGACGGAGTTCACGCAGCCGGCGTTGTTCGCGTTCGAAGTGGCGTTGTTCCGCTTGATGGAATCGTTCGGCATTGCGGCGAACATGCTGATCGGGCATTCGATCGGTGAGTTGGTGGCGGCGTATGTGGCGGGGGTGTGGTCTCTGTCGGATGCCTGTCGTCTCGTTGCTGCGCGTGGCCGGTTGATGGGGGTGCTGCCCGAGGGTGGGGCGATGGTGGCGGTGGCGGTGTCCGAAGATGAGGCGGTCGCGTTGGTGGCCGGGTATTCCGGCAGGTTGTCGGTGGCTGCGGTGAACAGTCCGTCGTCGGTGGTGCTGTCCGGCGATGCGGACGCTGTCGACGAGGTCGAGCGTTTGCTCGGCGACCAGGGTCGCAAGACGAACCGGTTGCGGGTGAGCCATGCGTTCCATTCGGCGCGGATGGAACCGATGCTCGACGAATTCCGGGCGGTGGCAGCGGGTGTGACTTATCGAACGCCGACGATTCCGATTGTGTCGAATGTGACCGGTGAGCTGGTGGACGGTGAACTGACCGATCCGGAGTACTGGGTGCGTCAGGTGCGGTCGGCCGTGCGGTTCGCTCCGGGGGTGCGGGCGTTGGCGGTGAGCGGGGTTCGGCGGTTTCTGGAGGTGGGCCCGGATGCCGTGCTGGCGGCGATGACAGGCCAGTGTCTGGCCAAGGAACCCGATGTGGAGGCGCGGTCCGTGGTGGCTGCTACCGCGCGGCGCGGCGCGGCGCGATCCGCTATTTCCGCTGCCGCGAATGAGGTTGCGCAGTTCACCGCGTTCCTGGCCGCTGCGCACACCGCGGGTCTGGAGGTGGATTGGCGTCCGCTGTTCGCGGGACGGCCGCTGCGTCGAATCGCTGTGCCGACCTATGCGTTCCAGCACACACGGTATTGGCTGCCGGCAAGGGGCGGCGTCGGCGATGTGAGTCGTGCCGGTCTGATGCCGGTCGATCACCCCATGCTGGGTGCTTCGATCGCGGTGGCTGGTAAGGACGAGTGGCTGTTCACCGGCCGGCTTTCGGTGGCGTCGCATCCGTGGATTGCCGATCACACGGTATTCGGCGGGGTGCTGTTACCGGGGACCGGTTTCGTCGAGCTGGCTTTGGCGGTCGGTGCTCGGGTGGGCGCCGAGATCGTGGACGAGCTGGTGCTGGAAGCACCGCTGCGGTTGGATGACAGCCTCGAGATCGATATCCAGATCGCTGTCGAAGCGTCGGATGCCGACGGGCGGCGACGGTTCGTCGTGGCGTCCGGGACAATGGGCGAGCTGGCGGACGGCGGATCCGGAATCACACATGCGCGTGGCATCCTCGTGCCTGGGGCGGTGATTTCCGGACAGAGTCTGTCCCCGCGTGCTTTCGGCCGGGATCATTCCGCGGCAGGCGACGCTCCGATGTCCGGCGCTGCCGGCGGGCCGTCGTCGGACGACGATGTGATGCCCGCGGACACGCTGTACGACCGGTTGGCCGCGCGCGGCCTCGGTTACGGACCTGCGTTTCAGGGTGTGCGTCGGATGTGGCGTGACGGCGGTGACGTCGTAGCTGAGGTGCGGTTGGCCGCTGAAGGCGGTGTGGAAGCTTCTCGGTTCGGTGTGCATCCGGCGCTCTTGGACGCTGCTTTGCATGCTGCTGTGGAGGAGTTGGCGGCCGACATTCCGGACGATCACGTGCCGCTGCCGTTCTCGTTCAACGGGGTGCGGCTGTTCCGCCCTGGGGCGGCGGCCGTGCAGGCGCGAATCCGGCGCGCCGGAGCCGACGGTGTGCGGCTCGAACTCGTTGACGAAGCGGGCGCTCTCGTTTTGACTGTCGAATCGCTGCAGGCGCGTCCGGTGGACAGTCAGGCTTTGAACGCGGGTCGATCCGTCGGCCGCCATGGCCTGTACGACGTGAGCTGGATCGCGGTCGACCGTCCGCGGGTCGGTGCGGACGTCCGGCGGATCGCCGTGGTCGGCTCGACGACTGCGTCCGGGTTCGAAGAAACCTACTCGGACATGGCCGCGCTGGTCGGGGCCGCCGGGGATGCCGGCCCGGATGTGGTGGTGTGGTTCGCGGATTCTGATGTGACGGACTCGGCAGACGTTGTGCGCCGATGCGTGTACACGGTGCCTGTGACGGTTCGATCGTGGTTGCGCCTCGACGCGCGACTGGTTGTGGTGACGCGCAACGGCGCGGGTCTGCCTGGCGAGAATCCCGATCTGGCCGCCGCGGCCACCTGGGGTGTGCTGCGCAGCGCCCAATCGGAGCATACCGGCCGGATTGTATTGCTGGACATCGACGCCGACGGTGCGGCTACCCACGAACTGATCACGGCGGCACTGCACGCCGAGGAGGCGCAGTTGGCGGTGCGCGCGGGTGCGTTGCTCGCGCCGCGGCTGACCCGTCGCGACGCACCCGCCACCGGGTCGGGTATGGCGATCGGCTCGGGTGCGGTGCTGATTACCGGCGGCACTGGCGGGTTGGGCGCGCTGGTCGCCCGGCACCTCGCCGTGGCGCATGGTGCGCGTGATCTGGTGTTGGTGTCCCGGCGCGGCGAACGAGCCGACGGCGTCGCGGAACTCGTCGCCGAGCTGACCGAACTCGGGGCGCGGACGCGGGTGCTGGCCTGTGATGTGAGCGATCGCGCTGCTGTGGCGAGAATGCTCGACGATATTTCCGGTGGTCCCGCGTTGACGGCTGTCATTCACGCGGCGGGTGTGTTGGCCGACGGTACTGTCGAGTCGCTGACGCCCGAGCAGATCGACCGGGTGCTCGCGCCGAAGGTCGATGCGGCATTGAATCTGCATGAGCTCACTCTGGATCGCACATTGTCGGCGTTCGTCCTGTTCTCCTCGGTTGCGGCGGTGCTCGGGTCGGCGGGGCAGGGCAACTACGCGGCGGCGAACTCGGTATTGGATGCGTTGGCGCGCCGCCGCGCCGACGCGGGTTTGCCCGCGGTGTCGGTGGCGTGGGGTCCGTGGAACTCCGATGGTGGGATGACGGCCGAATTGGGAGCGGCAGGCCTGGAGCGGTTGGCGCGGATGGGTTTTCGACCGCTGGCCCAGGCCGATGGGCTTGCGCTGTTCGACCTCGCTGTCGCCGCGGAGGCGCCGTGTGTGGCTGCGGTCGATTTCGACATGGCAGTGTTGTCGGTGCAGGCTCGTGCGGGCCTCGGGCCTGGGCTGCTGCAGTCGTTGGTGCCCGCGCCGGGCCGCGTCGACAGCGGTGGTGGGGATCTGGCGACGCTGCTGGCATCGGCAGCGGGGTCGGACAAACACGACGCAATCGTGCTCGATTTCGTGCGGGGCCAGGTTGCCGCCGTACTGGGTCATGCCTCCGGCGAGCAGATCGATGTCGAGAAGCCGTTCAATGACATGGGTTTCGATTCGCTGGGCGCGATGGAGTTCCGCAACCGGATCGCCGGGACCACCGGTTTGCGGCTGCCTTCCACGCTGGTCTTCGACCACCCCACCGTCCGGGCGGTGGCGGCGTTCATCGTGTCCCGGGTCGGGGCCGTACCCCACGCCGAACGGCGGACGACAAAAACCGTGCGCCGAGTGCGAGCCGATGAGCCGATCGCCATCGTCGGCATGGCCTGCCGGTATCCCGGTGGTGTCGAGTCTGCGGACGAACTGTGGGATCTGGTGTTCTCGGGAACCGATGCCATCAGTGAATTTCCGTCCGATCGCGGTTGGGATCTGGATCGCCTGATTCATTCGGACCCTGACCACTCGGGCACGTCCTACACCCGCGAGGGCGGGTTCCTGACGAATGCGGCCGATTTCGACGCGGGCTTTTTCGGGATCGGACCGCGTGAGGCGATGGCGATGGACCCGCAGCAGCGATTGCTGTTGGAGGTGTCGTGGGAGGCGTTGGAGCAGGCGGGGATCGCTCCGACGTTGTTGCGGGGCAGCGACACCGGTGTCTACACGGGGGTGATGTACCAGGATTACGACGCGCTGACGCGCAAGGCTGGGCCCGAGGTCGAGGGGTACGTCGCCACGGGCGCGGCGGGCAGCGTGGTGTCCGGACGAGTGGCCTATGCGTTGGGTTTGGAGGGGCCCGCGATGACGGTGGATACCGCGTGCTCGTCGTCGCTGGTGGCATTGCACCTGGCATGCCGGGCGCTGCGTCAGGGGGAGAGTTCACTCGCGTTGGTGGGCGGTGCCACGGTGATGGCGACGCCGACGGTGTTCGTGGAGTTCTCCCGGCAGCGCGGTTTGGCTCCCGACGGTCGGTGCAAGGCGTTCTCGGCGGCGGCCGACGGGGTGGCTTGGTCGGAGGGCGCGGCGGTGCTGGTGGTGGAGCGGCTGTCGGACGCGCAGCGGCTGGGCCACAACGTGTTGGCGGTGGTGCGTGGCAGTGCGGTCAATCAGGATGGTGCGAGCAATGGTTTGACAGCGCCGAACGGTCCGTCGCAGGAGCGGGTGATCGCGTCGGCGTTGGCCGACGCGGGCCTGCGCCCGGTGGATGTGGATGTGGTGGAGGCGCACGGGACGGGGACGGCGTTGGGTGATCCGATCGAGGCGCAGGCGTTGCTCGCCGCGTATGGCCAGGATCGCTCGGAGCCGCTGCGTGTTGGTGCGTTGAAGTCGAATATCGGGCATTCGCAGGCGGCTTCGGGTGTGGGTGGGGTGATCAAGATGGTGCAGGCGTTGCGGCATGAGACGTTGCCGCGGACGTTGCACGTGGATGCGCCGTCGCCGCATGTGGATTGGTCGGCGGGGTCGGTGCGGTTGTTGACCGAGGCGGAGCCGTGGCCGGTGGGTGGTCGGGTGCGGCGTGCGGGGGTGTCGTCGTTCGGGATCAGCGGCACGAACGCGCACGTGATTCTCGAGGAACCGCCGAGGATGCCGGTGTCCCGTGTCGGACCTGCGTCTGCCGGGTCGGACGCTGACATCGCTGACATCGCTGACATCGCTGATATCGCGGTGGTGCCGTTGGTGGTGTCGGCGAAGTCGGAGGAGGGATTGCGGGGGCAGGCGGACCGGTTGCGGGCGTGGTTGGTCGACCGTCCGGATGTGGATTTCTGGGCGGTGGCGCGGTCGTTGCTGGACTCGCGGTCGTTGTTGGATCGGCGCGGGGTCGTTGTCGGGCGTGATCGGGAGGAGTTGCTGGCCGGTCTGGCCGCTCTGGCGTCGGGCTCGGTGCTGCCGGGCGTGGTCGACGGCGTTGCGGGGTCGGGAAAGACGGCATATCTGTTCACTGGTCAGGGTGCGCAGCGGGTGGGGATGGGTGCGGGCCTGTACGAGGCGTTTCCGGTGTTCGCGGCGGCGTTGGACGAGGTGTGCGCCGAGTTCGATCGGCACCTCGGTGGGGCATTGCGGGAGGTGATGTTCACCGATGTCGACGGGGTGTTGGATCGGACGGAGTGGACGCAGCCGGCGTTGTTCGCGTTCGAGGTGGCGATGTTCCGGTTGCTGGAGTCGTTCGGGATCACCCCGGATGTGTTGATCGGGCATTCGATCGGAGAGCTTGTCGCCGCGTATGTGGCAGGGGTGTGGCCGCTTGCGGATGCGTGTGAGCTCGTGGCGGCGCGGGGCCGGTTGATGGGGGCGCTGCCCGAGGGCGGGGCGATGATGGCGGTGGCGGTGTCCGAGGACCGAGCGGCCGCGGTGGCGGCCGAGTTCCTGGGCCGGCTGTCGGTGGCCGCGGTGAACGGTCCGTCATCGGTGGTGCTGTCCGGCGACACGGACGCCGTCGAGGAGGTTGAGCGGCAACTTGCTGCCACGGGAGTGAAGACGAACCGGTTGCGGGTCGGTCATGCGTTCCATTCGGAGTTGGTGGAGCCGATGCTCGACGAGTTCTTTGCGGTGGCAGTGGGTTTGACCTATCGAGCGTCAACGGTTCCGATCGTGTCGAGCGTGACCGGCGAGGTGGTGGATGGTGAGCTGACCGATCCGGAGTACTGGGTGCGTCAGGTGCGGTCGGCCGTGCGGTTCGCTCCGGGGGTGCGGGCGTTGGCCGCGACCGGAACTCGGCGGTTCCTGGAGGTGGGCCCGGATGCGGTCCTGGCCGCGATGACGCGCCAGTGTCTGGCCGAGGAGCCCGAGGCCGAGACGCGATCCGTGGTGGCCGCCGGCGGTCGGCGCGGCACCGACGAGGTCGTGCAGTTCACCACGCTCCTGGCCGCCGCGCACACCGCGGGACTCGAGGTCGACTGGCGCCGCATGTACGCGGGACGGTCGCCGCATCGAATCGACTTGCCGACCTACGCATTCCAACGCGCACGATACTGGGTGTCGGCAGGCGTCGGCGTCGGCGATGTGAGTCGTGCCGGTCTGATGCCGGTCGACCACCCCCTGCTGGGTGCGGCGATCTCGCTGGCGGGTAAGGACGAGTGGTTGTTGACCGGCCGACTCTCGGCGGCAGTGCATCCGTGGGTGGCCGATCACACGGTATTCGGCGCGGTGCTGTTTCCAGGAACGGGTTTCGTGGAACTGGCGTTGGTGGTCGGTGCTCGATTGGGCGTCGAGAGCGTCGAGGAACTGGTTCTGGAAGTGCCGCTGCGGGTGGACGGCGAGACCGAGGTCGACGTCCAGATCGCGGTGGAAGCGCCCGATGTCGAGGGGCGGCGGCGGTTCGTGGTGGCGTCCCGGACCGTCGACGAACAGTCTGCGGACGCGATCGGGATCACGCATGCGCACGGAATTCTCGCTTCCGGCTCGGCGACGGATGCTCCGGTGTATGACATCGACATGCCGCCGGACGATGCGACGCCCGGCGAAGCGATATACGACGGGTTGGCCGCGCGCGGGCTCGGTTACGGGCCCGCTTTTCAGGGTGTGCGTCGGCTGTGGCGAGACGGCGGCGGTGATGTTCTGGCCGACGTGCGGTTACCTGCCGAGGCAGGGACGGCAGGCGCCCAGTTCGGCATCCATCCCGCGCTGCTGGATGCCGCGCTGCATGCCGTCGTGGAGGAGTTGGCCGTCGACCTGTCGCCCGGCCAGGTGCCGCTGCCGTTCTCGTTCACCGGCGTGCGGTTGTACCGGCCCGGGGCGACGGCCGTGCAGGTGCGAATCCGGCGTAACGGAGCCGACAGCGTCATGCTCGAGCTCGGCGACGACACCGGCGCTCTCGTGTTGACCGTCGAGTCACTGCGGGCGCGTCCAGTGAACAGCCAGGCACTGCACGACGGTCGATCGGCTGCTCGTCATGGGCTTTACGATGTGCAGTGGAGCCCAGTCGAATCCTCCAGTGCGGATAGCCGGCGGATAGCCGTCGTAGGCTCGTCCAGGTTCGACGAGAGCTACCCAGATATGGCCGCGCTGGCCGAGACTACCGGGGACGACGGCCCGGATGTGCTGGTGTGGTTCGCTGATGATCTCCTCGAGGAAAGTAGCAGGTCACAGTCAGCGGACGCGGTGTGTGGACGCGTGCACACGGTGCTGGCCACGGTGCGATCGTGGTTACGCCTGCCCGCGGTTGATGCTCAACTGGTGGTGGTGACGCGCAATGGCGCGGGACTGCCGGGGGAGGATCCCGATCTGTCCGCCGCGGCCACCTTGGGTCTGCTGCGCAGCGCGCAATCGGAGCATCCAGGTCGGATTATCTTGCTGGACAGCGACAGCGATGGCGCGGTGACTCCGGAACTGATCTCGGTGGCGGTGGCCGCTGAGGAGGCGCAGTTGGCGTTGCGTGCTGGTGTGCTGCTGGCGCCGCGGCTGACCCGTCGTGGTGTGCCCGAGGACGGGTCGAGCATCGTGCTCGGCCCGGGTGCGGTGCTGATCACCGGCGGCACCAGCGGGCTGGGCGCGCTGGTGGCGCGGCACCTGGCCGGGACGCATGGGGTAAATGACCTGGTGTTGGTGTCCCGGCGCGGCGAGCGGGCCGACGGCGTCGCCGAACTCGTGGCCGAGCTGACCGAGCTCGGGGCTCGAACCCGAGTGCTGGCCTGCGATGTGAGCGATCGCGCTGCCGTGGCGGCGATGCTCGACGACATCTCCGACGGCCCCGCGCTGACCGCCGTCTTCCACGCGGCCGGTGTGCTGGCCGACGGCACTGTCGAGACGCTCACGCCTGAACAGATCGACCGGGTGCTCGCGCCGAAAGTCGATGCGGCGCTGAATCTGCACGAACTGACCTTGGATCGCGATCTGTCGGCGTTCGTCCTGTTCTCCTCGGTCGCGGCGGTTTTCGGGTCGGCGGGTCAGGGCAACTACGCGGCGGCGAACTCGGTGCTGGACGCGCTGGCGAGGCGCCGCGTCCATGCGGGCCTGCCCGCTGTGTCTGTGGCGTGGGGTCCGTGGAGCCAAGACAGCGGGATGACCGCCGAACTCGACACGGCCGCAGCGGATCGGCTGGCGCGCCTGGGCTTGCGCTCGCTATCCGAAGCCGACGGGCTCGCGCTGCTCGACCTCGCAGGCGGTGCGGGCGCTCCGTTCGTCGCCGCGGTCGACCTCGATATGGCGGCATTGTATGTTCAGGCCCGTGCGGGCCTGTTGCCCGGGTTGCTGCAGTCGTTGGCGCCGTCTGCGCGTCGCGCCGATAGTGGTGGTGGGGATCTGGCGAGGCTGTTGGCGTCGGCATCGGGGTCGGACAAACGCGGCGCGATTGTGCTCGGTTTCGTGCGCGATCAGGTTGCGGCGGTATTGGGGTATGCCTCCGGTGACCTGGTCGATGTCGAGAGGCCGTTCAGTGATATGGGTTTCGATTCGCTGGGTGCGGTGGAGTTCCGCAACCGTCTCGGCAAAACCACAGGTTTGCGGCTGCCCACTACCCTAGTCTTCGACCACCCCACCACTCGGGCGGTTGCGGCGTTCATCCTGTCCCGGGTCGGGGACATCCCCGACGCCGCACGACGGACGCAGAAAACCGCGCGCCGAATGCAAGCCGACGAGCCGATCGCCATCGTCGGGATGGCCTGCCGGTATCCCGGTGGTGTCGCGTCCGCGGACGAACTCTGGGATCTGGTGTCGTCAGAAACGGACGCCATCAGTGAGTTTCCGTCAGATCGCGGCTGGGCGTTGGATCGCCTGATTCATTCGGACCCCGACCACCCGGGTACCTCCTACGTCCGGGAGGGCGGATTCCTGACGGGCGCGGCCGATTTCGACGCGGGATTCTTCGGGATCGGGCCGCGCGAGGCGGTGGCGATGGATCCGCAGCAGCGGCTGCTGCTGGAGGTGTCGTGGGAGGCGTTGGAGCACGCGGGGATCGACCCGGTGTCGCTGCGGGGCAGCGACGCCGGCGTCTACACCGGAATGATGTACCAGGACTACGACGCCCTGACGCGCAAGGCGGGCCCGGAGGTCGAGGGGTATGTCGGAACCGGCGTCGCGGGAGGCGTGGCGTCCGGACGAGTGGCATATACGTTGGGCTTGGAGGGGCCCGCGATGACGGTGGACACGGCGTGCTCGTCGTCGCTGGTGGCATTGCACCTGGCATGCCGGGCGCTGCGCCAAGGGGAGAGCTCACTGGCGCTGGTGGGCGGCGCGACGGTGATGACGACACCGCTGGTGTTCGTGGAGTTCTCCCGGCAGCGCGGTTTGGCTCCCGACGGTCGGTGCAAGGCGTTCTCGGCGGCGGCCGACGGGGTGGCCTGGTCGGAGGGCGCGGCCGTGCTGGTGGTGGAGCGGCTGTCGGACGCGCAGCGCTTGGGTCACAACGTGTTGGCGGTGGTGCGCGGCACCGCCGTCAACCAGGACGGCGCGAGCAACGGCCTGACTGCGCCGAACGGTCCGTCGCAGGAGCGGGTGATCGCGTCGGCGTTGGCCGACGCGGGCCTGCGCCCGGTGGATGTGGATGTGGTGGAGACACACGGGACCGGGACCGCCTTGGGCGACCCGATCGAGGCGCAGGCGTTGCTCGCCGCCTACGGACAGGATCGACAGGAGCCGCTGCGCATCGGTGCGCTCAAATCCAATATCGGCCACACTCAGGCGGCCGCCGGTGTGGGGGGCGTGATAAAGATGGTGCAGGCGATGCGGCGCGAGACGTTGCCACGGACGTTGCATGTGGATGCCTTGTCGCCGCATGTGGATTGGTCGGCGGGATCGGTGCGGGTGCTGACCGACGCGGAGCCGTGGCCGGTCGGCGACCGGGCGCGGCGTGCCGGGGTGTCGTCGTTCGGGATCGGCGGCACGAACGCGCATGTGATTCTCGAGGAAGCGCCGCCGACACCATCGCCCGGTCAGCAGCCTCGACGAGCCGTATCGGTGCCTGACGGAGGCGGCGAACACACGTCGGCGGAGTCGGGCACTGTTGCGGTGCCGTTGGTGGTGTCGGCGAAGTCGGAAGCGGGTTTGCGTGCGCAGGCGGGGCGTTTGGGTGAGTGGTTGGTGGCGCATGCGGATGTGAGTGTGGGGGATGTGGCGTATTCGTTGTTGCGTCATCGTCCGCAGTTGGAGTGGCGTGGGGTGGTTGTGGGTCGGGAGTTGGCTGATTTTCGAGCGGGGTTGGCCAGTGTGGCGGTTGGGGGGCCGGTATCGGGTCGTGTTGTATCGGGTCGTGTTGTGTCGCGTCGGGTGGCGTTCGTGTTTCCGGGGCAGGGGAGTCAGTGGGTGGGGATGGGCACGGAGTTGTTGGCTGGGGGTGGGGTGTTCGCGGAGTCGATCGGGGAGTGCGAGGCGGCGTTGGCGCCGTTTGTGGATTGGTCGTTGACCGCTGTGTTGCGGGGGGAGTCGGGTGCGGTGTCGTTGGAGCGGGTGGATGTGGTTCAGCCTGTGCTGTTCGCGGTGATGGTGTCGTTGGCGCGGATGTGGCGGGCGAGTGGGGTGGAACCTGCTGTGGTGGTGGGGCATTCACAGGGGGAGATCGCGGCGGCTGTGGTGGCGGGTGGTTTGTCGTTGTCGGATGGGGCGCGGGTGGTGGCCGTGCGTTCCCGGGTTGTGGCGGAGGAGTTGGCCGGTGGAGGTGGTATGGCGTCGGTGAGTTCGGCCGGTGAGGCGCTCGCGGAGCGGTTGGCGGGTTTCGGAGACCGGCTGTCGGTGGCGGCGGTGAACGGTCCGGGTCAGACGGTGGTGTCGGGGGAGGCGTCGGCCCTGGAGGAGTTCTTGGCCGGGTGCGCAGCCGATGGTGTGTGGGCGAAACGGATTCCGGTGGATTATGCGTCGCATTCGGAGGCGGTGGAATCGGTTCGGGATCGGGTGTTGGCGGAGTTGGATGGGGTTGTGCCGATGTCGGGGTCGGTGCCGTTCTTCTCGACTGTGTTGGCGGATTATGTCGATACCGAGGGGTTGGATGCGGGGTATTGGTATCGGGGGTTGCGTGAGCAGGTGCGGTTCGCCGAGTCGGTGGAGACGTTGCAGCGTGCGGGGGTGAATGCTTTTATCGAGGTGAGTCCGCATCCGGTGTTGACGATGGGTGTGGAGGGGACGGCGGAGTCGATCGGTTCGGCTGATCGCGTGGCTGTATTGGGTACGTTGAAGCGTGACCGTGGAGGTTGGGAGCAGGTCACTGTCGCGTTGGCGGAGGCTTACTGCGTCGGTGTCGAGGTAGCGGTGCAGGCGTTGGCTCCGGCCGCCGCGCGGGTGGATCTGCCGACGTATGCCTTCCAGCACAAGCGGTATTGGCCGCAACCGAGCGCCGAAGTCGTGGCAGGCTCGTTCGGGCATCCGCTGTTGACGAATGCGGTGCAGGTCGCCGGAAAAGACGAGTGGTTGTTCACCGGACGATGCTCGGTGCGGGTTCATCCTTGGCTTGCCGACAACGCGGTGTTCGGCTCGGTGTTGCTGCCCGGGACAGCCTTCGTGGAATTGGCGTTGGCCGCAGGCGCGCGACTCGACGTCGAGATGATCGAGGAGCTGCTGCTGGAAGCCCCGCTCCTGCTTGCCGGCGGCGCCGAGGTGGACTTGCAGTTGAGTGTCGAGGCGCCCGACGACGATGCCCGGCGCACGTTCGCGATCTACTCCCGCGCCGAAACCGCTGACGGGGACTCGGCCGACGGGGACACGTGGGTGCTGCACGCACGCGGTATCTTGACCGCCCTCGATGAGGTCGCCCCGGAATGGAGCGAGCCGACATGGCCGCCGTCGGGCGCCCAGCCGTCGGACGTCGTATCGGTCTATGACCGCTTGGCGGAGCGAGGTTTCGACGACGGTCCGGTCTTCCAGAGCGTGACCGCGATGTGGACCCGCGGCGAGCAGACGTTCGCCGAAGTCTCCCTCGACGAATCCGTGCGCGACTCGGCATCGGCATTCGGCATCCATCCCGCACTCTTGGACGCCTGTCTGCACCTGGCCCTCGACGAGCAGATCCGCGATCTTCCTTCGGGGCGGGTGCTGCTGCCCTTCTCGTTCACCGGAGTGCGGCTGTGGCGTACCAGCGCGGTGGCGGTGCGCGCGAGAGTGGTCCGGGACGAGAGTGGACAGGTCCGGATCGACGCTGTCGACAACGCTGGCTCGGTCGTATTGAGCCTCGATGCGGTCGGCACGCGTCTTGTCGACGCCGATGTTCTGGCCGCGGCGAGCACCGCTCGCCGTGCGGTGCCGCTGCACCTGCAATGGACCGAGTCTGCGCTGCCTGCCGTATCGTCTCTGTCGTCCGGTTGGGTGCCGGCGACGTTGGGTTCGGTGCGGTCTCCCGGAATCGACCGCCACTACACCGACGTAGTGGAACTGGTTGCGGCCGAGGATATTCCGGACGTGATCGTCTGGTCGCTCGCCGACAACCCCGCCGTGGTCGACGGCGGTCCTGGCAGCGACGCTCCGTCCGGTGAGCGCGCTGCGGCGATTCGGCAGTCCGTCCACACGGCCTGGGAACTGCTCCGCTCCTGGCTGTTGGTCGAGCGGCTGGCGGAAACCCGGCTGGTGGTGGTGACCCGCCGTGCGGCGGGACTGCCGGGCGAGTCGGTGGACTTGGCCGCGGCCGCGGTGGTCGGGCTCGTCCGCAGCGCCCAATCGGAACACCCCGGCCGATTTGTGCTGCTGGACCATGACGGCGACCTGCGCGCCGATGTCCTGCGGAGCGTGATCGAGTCCGATCAGGCTCAGGTAGCGGTACGCGATGTGGTGTTCGATGGCGGTATCGGCCAGGCTCTTCGTGGTCACGCTCCGCTACCGCCTCCGGGCCGTGCGGCCGACGCCGCAAGGATGTTCGTGCCGCGGCTGACCGCCAGCGGTGTTTCCGAGGCCGACAACCAGGGTGCCGCGTTCGGAGACGGCACGGTGTTGATCACCGGCGGAACCAGTGGACTGGGCGCGGTGACGGCTAGGCATCTGGTCGTCGCGCACGGCGTCGAACACCTGCTACTGGTGTCACGCCGGGGCGAGGCGGCGCAGGGAGTCGCGGAGCTGGTCGCGGAGCTGGCCGGCCTGGGAGCCGAAATACGTGTCGTCGCATGTGATGTCGGTGACCGGGCCGAGGTGGCGGCCGTGCTCGATTCGATCGGGACCGAGCACCCGTTGACGGCGGTGATCCACTCCGCGGGCGTGCTCGACGACGCCACGATCGAAACGCTGACCGCGCAGCAGATCGATCGCGTGCTCGCACCCAAAGTCGATGGCGCGCTGAACCTCGATGAACTCACCCGAGCTCACGATCTATCGGCGTTCATCGTGTTCTCCTCGCTTTCGGCAGCGCTCGGCTCGCCGGGGCAAGGCAACTACTCGGCAGCGAATTCGTTTCTCGATGGGCTCGCGCGCGCCCGCCGCGCCCAGGGACTGCCCGCGTTGTCAGTGGCGTGGGGACCGTGGAACCAGGACACCGGCATGACCGGCTATATGGACCGGGCCGTGGTGGCACGGCTGGAGAGAATGGGAATGAAGGTGCTCGCCGACGACGCCGGGACCGCGCTGCTCGACGCCGCGGTCGCCACGGAAGAGGCCGTGGTCGCCTGCGTCGAATTCGACAAGCCGACCCTGGCGGCGCAGGCTCGAGCCCGCCTGTTGCCCGGCGTGCTCAGTGGCCTGGTGCCCGCACGGGCGCGGCGCACGACGAGCGGCGCCGCAACCGGCGGTCAGTTGGCTGCGCGGCTCGCGGCCGCGCCGGAGGATCAACGGGAAGCGCTGGTGCTCGGATTCGTGCGGGAACATGCCGCGACGGTCCTGGGTTACCCGTCGGCTGCGGCAATAGATCCCGAGACCCCTTTCAGCGCACTGGGATTCGACTCGCTCGGCGGCGTCGAGCTGCGCAACCGCCTGGCCGAGGCAGCAGGCATGAAACTGCCGTCGACGATGGTGTTCGACTACCCGACCGCCGCCGCGGTGGCGAAATTCTTGCGCTCACGGTTGGATGTCCCTCCGACCACCTCCCCGGCCGACGACCAGATCGCCTCGCTCCGATCGCTATTGGCGACCATGTCGTCTGCCGGCGACAAGGAGCGCTTGGCCGAGCGAATCCGCGCGACGTTGGCCGAAGCTCTGAAAGTACTCGAATCCAACACCCGCGGTGACCGCGTCGCCGTAGAAGCGGCGAGCAACCCCGACGAGCTTCTCGCCCTCCTCGACCAACAGACTACAACGAAGTAAGGAAGGCATGACGCAAGGCTCGGTCACCGTTCTTGTCGAAACCCAGCCACATCGGACCCGCCCGCCACCACCAACCGCGCTGACGGCTGTGCCGTAGGTGGCTGGGCAACCATCGGCACCGCTCTCGAGACCGGCGTCTCGGTGTCGTCGGGTTCCGGGTCGGGAAGATGTCCAGCTCGGAGTCGACCGCGGCCACCCAACCGCCACTCGGTGCGTTGGCACCCCGTCAGGTAACCGACACGGGCACCGAGGGCGAACACGGCCACCGTTCCACACCGCCGCCAGTTGCCACCGCAACACCGAGTTACATGGCTCCGGCGTTGTCCCGAATCAGGCTGCTGAACTGCCGTTTTGGGGCGTATGCAGGAGGTGGATTCCTCGGTTGGGACTGAAGGCGGTGACGCGGCAGGCTTCAGCGATGTTGTCGGCGCCTTGGAGCCGGTGCAGCCCGATCGCGGTGTTCCGTAGTGTCGCCATGACCTGTGGGGCGGTGCGGGTGCGGACGGTCGACCGGTCCTCGTCGAACGTGACATCGCGCATGTAATGGACCGCGTTGTCAATCTTCCAATGTCCGCGCAACCACTCGGATATCTGCCGTGGTTTGGCGTGTTCGAACGCAAGGCTACAGATCGCGTACACGGTCTGGACGAGACACTGAGCGCGCTAAGCGACTTGATCCGCGAAGGAAAGATCCGAGCGATCGGCTCTTCGACCTTCCCGGCCGAGCTGATCGTCTCAGCGCAGTGGGCTGCCGAGAAGGGCGGGCATCGACGCTTCGTCACTGAACAGCCCCGCTACTCGATCTTCAACCGCAGGCCGGAGACGCACGTGTTCCCCGCGCTGCAGGAGTTCGGGATGGGCGCGCTCACCTACGCACCGCTCGCCAGCGGCTGGCTGTCCGGCCGCACCGACCCCACAAGCGGGCAGCGCGCCAAGATGGAGACGCACGTCTTCGACCGCGACAGCCCCGCCAACCAGGCCAAGGCGCGCGCAGCGCAGCAACTGCGTGAACTCGCGGACAGCGCGGGCCTGCCGATGACCCACCTGGCCCTGGGCTTCGCCCGCTCTCACCCGGCGGTCAACGCGGTGTTGATCGGACCGCGCACGCACGAACAGCTCGACGACCTGCTCGCCAGCGCCGACATCACCCTTGACGGCAACGTCTTGGACCGCATCGACGAGATCGTCGAGCCCGGCAGCGACATCAACCCTGCCGACAACTACGACTCCGCCATCCCGGCGATCGCCGACAAACGACTGCGCCGCCGCCCCTGACCCACATCACTCACCCACATCAGGGCGCGACTGACTTCGCGCCACACCTGAGCAGGAGGAAAGACGTATGCCTGGACAGTTCGAAGGCAAGACAGCCCTGGTCACCGGCGGAGGCACCGGTATCGGCCGAGCCACGGCGTTGGCCCTCGCCGCGGAGGGCGCGGTCGTGACCGTCGCCGGCCGCACCGAGGCCACATTGGCGGAGACTGTTGAACAGATTGCGGCCGCTGGCGGATCGGGCAGCTACGTCATCTGCGATGTCGCCGACGAGGACGCGGTGCGGGCGGCGGTGGCCGCTGCCGTCGCAGACACCGGCCGGCTCGACTTCGCGGTGAACAGCGCCGGGATCGACGGCGGGAACCTGCAGTGGCCCACCGTCGAGTACCCCAACGCCACCTTCGACGCCATGATCGCCACCAACGTGAACGGCATGTTCTATTCGATGAAGCACGAGCTCGCCCAAACCCTCCCTGTGAGACTGAGTTGAGACCAGTTGGTCTGTTAGTTTGCTGAGGTTGAGTAGGGCGAGATCAGGGATATCGAGCAGGTGACGTTGAGTGCGGCTGATCTGCCCGCCGAGGATGGTGTGGTGGCAGGCAAGAAGGGGCGACGGGCTGGTGGTGGTGGCCGGCCGAAGCGGCGGTCGTTTACGCCGGAGTACAAGCTGGCGGTCGTGGCCGAATACGAGCTGTTGACCGAGCCGGGAGCTCGGGGTGCGTTGCTGCGCCGGGAGGGGCTGTATCACTCGCATGTGATCGAGTGGCGCCGTGCCCGGGACGCGGGCGCGTTGAATGCGTTGTCCGCCAGGCCGACCGGGCCGAAGCCGACGAAAACCGAATCCGATAAACGGGCGGAGAAGTTGGAAGCCGAGCTCGCGCGCACTCGGGAAGAGTTGGCGTGCAAGGACAAGGCCCTCGCCGTGCTGGGAAAAGCACACGAGCTGCTGGAAATGCTGTCCAGCAGCGCGGATTTCGAGAACAAGCACGAGAAGTGATCGACGCAGCCGTCGACGAGCTCGACCCGCTGGTCGGGGTCACGGCGGCGTGCCGGTTGACCGGCAAATCCCGGGCGACGCTGTACCGGCACCGCAACCCGACACCGCCGAAACACGGTCCGCGGCGGCCGGTACTGCATCCGGCCGCCCTGACCACCGCCGAGGAGGCCGCGGTGCTGGCGCAGTTGCGCAGCGACCGCTTCGTCGAGAAGTCACCGGCGCAGGTGTGGGCGATCCTGCTCGACGAGGGCACCTATCTGTGCTCGATCTCGACGATGTACCGGCTGCTGCGCACCCACAATGAGGTGCGCGAGCGTCGCCGCCAGGCCACCCATCCGGCACGGACGAAACCCGAACTGGTGGCGCGCGGCCCGAACCAGGTGTGGTCGTGGGACGCGACCAAGCTGACCGGCCCGTTCAAGGGTATCTACTACACGCTGCTGGTGATGCTGGACATCTTCTCCCGCAAGGCCGTGCACTGGACGGTCGTGCCCAGCGAATCCCGGTGGATCGCAAAGCAATTCCAACTCGACTCGATCGCCGCGAACGACGGGATCATGCCCGGCTACATCCACGCCGACAACGGCGGCCCGATGACCAGCCAACCGGTCTCGGAGCTGCTGATCGATCTGGGCAGCACCCGTTCGCACTCGAGGCCGCGGACATCGAACGACAACCTACAGCGAAGCGAATTTCAAGACCCTGAAGTACTGCCCGGCGTTCCCGCAACGGTTCGCCTCGATCAGCGAGGCACGGCGGTTCTGCGAGGCGTTCTTTACCTACTACAACACCCAGCACCGCCACTCTGGGATCGGATTACACACTCCCGCAACGGTTCGCGACGGCACCGCCGGTCCCATCCGCACCCGGCGAGCAGAGGTACTCACCGCCGCCTACACCGCCAACCCGGCCCGATTCCGGCATCCACCGACACCACCCAAGCTGCCGAAAGCAGCCTGGATCAACGAACCAGCGAAGGAGAACATCGCCACAGAATTCGTAGCCTGAACCGTCTCATCCGGTTTGACAGTTACCGAAATGCTCGCCCACGGGCACGGCTCACTCGTAAACATCGCCTCCAGCGCGGGCCTTATCGGCACACCTGGATACATTGGATACAACGCGTCGAAGTTCGCTGAGATCGGTCTGACCAAGAGCGCGGCACTGGACTACGCCAAGCAGAACATCCGCGTGAACGCGGTCTGCCCGGCGCTGGTCAACACTCCGCTGATCGCCGACATGGCCGATGAGAACCCGCAATGGCGTACGACGTTGGACGCCGCCCACCCAATCGGCCGCATCGCCGAACCATCCGAGATCGCCGACGTGGTGGTGTGGCTGTGCTCGGACAAGTCCAGCTTCGTCACCGGGGTCGCACTGCCTGTCGAAGGCGGTTACACCGCCCAATAGCCGGAAAGCTGCGCTTGACCGGTGCCATGTCGGGCCCAATCGAGTGGCACCGCGCCTCATTCGGTGTGTGGCGCCGGTATTCGTCGAAATCGTCGGGCCCACTGGCGCGGCCGAGGTAACTGCTGAACGTCGGCCTCTGGCATATCAGTGAACATCAGCGTTTGGTTCTACTCCATCGGCACGGCACCAGGACGAGCCGCAAGCCCGTCCAGCAGTAAGCCAAGCAATCGAGTGGCCAGCTCTCGCTGGTGCTCGTGTCCGCTAATGAGTGTGACTCCGCCGAGCGCCATCAGCGCATCGGACGACGAGACGTCTGCGCGGAATTGCCCTGCGGAAATGCCGGCGTCCAGTAGTTCGGTGACAGCACCCGCGAGCGCCTCCCGACTGTGCAGGCGAAGTCCCTCGCGGGTCGCGAGGATCGCCGGCAGCGCGTCGGCCATGCCCTGCTTGGTGAGCATGTAGTCGACGAACCGCTCCATCCATGTGCGCATGGCGTCAACCGGGGCAAGTTCATGGAGGAGGCTCGACGCGGAGTCGCACAGAAGGTCGGTCGTGCTCCGATAGGTGGCCTCGATCAGATCCTCCCGAGTGGGGAACCGGCGGTAGAGCGTGGCGATACCGACCCCCGCCTCGGCGGCGATCGCCTTCAGTGAGGTGTCCGCGCCCTCGCGTGCGAACACGTGGGCGGCAACCTCCAGCAGGCGGTCGTAGTTGGCCTGGGCATCGGCGCGAAGCGAGCGTGCCATGTTCCTCCTTGCAAGCGGATGCGCATCCGCTTACGCTGGTCCGATAACCGGATGCGACTCCACTTGCATCCTAGTTCAGCACCCCATGAGACCGACAGCGAAGTTCCCAGGGTGGACGAGAGAAGGGCAGGACAATGACAGAACGCATCACGACGCCGTTCGGCGCACAGTCGACCGCCGATGAGGTGATCGCGGGCGTCGACCTCACCGGACGTCGCGCGATCGTGACGGGAGGCGCCGGCGGCCTGGGCCGGGAGACCACGCGAGCGCTGGCGTCAGCCGGGGCGGATGTCACGATCGCGGCACGCGACCTCGACGCGGCCGCGCAGGCCGCGCACGAGATCAGTGCGACGACCTCCAAACCGAATGTTCACGCGGCGCGTCTGGACCTCGCCGACCTCTCGTCGGTTGCCGAGTTCGTGAAGGGCTGGACGGGTCCGCTGGACATCTTGGTCAACAACGCGGGCATCATGGCGAATCCCGAGCAGCACACGCCCGAGGGCCGTGAACTCCAGTTCGCGACGAACCACCTCGGCCACTTCGCGCTCACCGTAGGCCTCCACGACGCGCTCGAGGCCGCTGGGCACGCCCGCGTGGTGGTGCTGAGCTCGGTCGGGCACGTCAACGGTCCCGTTCGCTTCGACGACTTCGACTTCGTCAAGGAGCCCTATAACCCGTGGCTCGCTTACGCACAGTCGAAGACGGCCCACATCCTCTTCGCGGTTGAGGCGTCGAAGAGGTGGGCCGCGGACGGCATTGTGGTCAACGCGCTCAACCCGGGCCGCATCTGGGAGACCAACCTGGGCCGCCACATCGACGCCCCGCCGCCGACTTTCGACCCCTCGGGCAAGACCGGTGTGGTGGAGAAGAACATCGCACAGGGAGCCGCGACGTCGGTCTTGCTCGCTGCGTCCCCGCTTGTCGAGGACGTGACGGGCACCTATTTCGAGGACTGTCAGGAGGCCGAACCGTTCATCCCCGGAGTCCGCCGAGGCGTGGCGGACTACGCCCTCGACCCGGGCAATGCTCGTCGGCTGTGGGACCTCTCCATCGAGTTGACCGGGGTCAGCAAGTGAGCGGGGAGCTCGAAGGGACCCGCGCCTTCATCACGGGAGGCGGCACCGGCATCGGCCAGGCCAGCGCCATCGATGTATTGTGCGCCATCGGTATTGGCAGCGCGTCAGGTCCTGTCACACCTCGACCAGCGTCAGTGGGCGGACCGTCAGCCGGGCGTGGCTGGGGCGGACCTGGCGACGCAGTGCGGAGGTGGCCGCGCCGCTGTCGGCACGCTCGCGCGCATAGCCGACGGTCAGATGCGCGGGGCGGGTGTCGTAGTCCACGGCGCCACGGCCAGCGACCTGCGTGATCGGCTCGCGCAGCGAGTCGATCAGCGCGTCCACCGGCGCGTCGGGGTACACGTCCATCAGCACACCGGACGAAGTCGCGGCACTTGCCATGCCCCGCGTGGATCGTGTCGGACTCTTGCTGTAGACATGTCTCGCGCACGACCAATGCGATGAATTGCTCCGTGTCCCTTATCCGTTGATCCGCGACGGGCACCGCACCGACGCACCCGGACCCGCGACCACCACGCCCGCGGCGCCATCAGCCGATGCCGGGGCGTGAGCCAGCCACGTCATGAACAGGGCGAACTGCTCAACCCCGGTGAGTTTGCCGTCCGGGCAGCGGTATTGGACGGTGCTGGACGAGGAGTTGCGGATTGTCGGTGTCGCAGAGCAGTTTCTGCGGCATCTGCGGTTCGGCCGTGACGCGGCCGAATCGGCGGCGAGATCGAAATCGTGGCCTTCCGCTCGGGTCGAGCCAACACGTTCCTGGAGCTCGAAGAACACCAACGTCAGCTGCGGCGTTGCCTGACCGATGACAGCCTGGCAATGGAGGTCCGCCTCGCAGGCGCGCTGATCCGGCTCTACGCCACTGCGCTCAACCACCTCGTCGAACTCACCGTCGACCGATTCCACCGCGACAACCACCACGCTTATCTGACCATCGACAAACATCCAGTTCTGTTGCCGCCCAGCCTGGCTCGGCTCGTCGAGCAACTGATCGAACAACGTGTACATAAGCCCCTGATCCCCGTCGCCGGCGAGTCCATCTACCTATTCCCCGGTAGACCAGCCAACCGGCAACGCCAACCCCACTCGCTGCGCCAACTACTCACCGCGAACGGGCTCCCCAACCTGAGCGCACGGAACACCGCGATGATCACCATCGGGGCTGACCTACCGCCCACGGTGGTCGCCGACCTGCTCGCGATCCACCCCGCCACCGCCGAGAGATGGGCGAAATTCGCTCAAAGCAGCTGGTCGGACTACCTTGCCGCGCGCGCCGCTCTCGCCGAGCCAGCTCCGCCCGAACCGCGTGCAGACTTATCTGGCCCCCTCAGTGCGGCCATACGGAAGAAGAGGACAGTCGACGGTCCAACATCAGAATGCCAGGCACCATGATCAAAGACCCTGCGGCGGTTCGCGCTTCGTCTGCCGCGAGACCGCAGCATCGTCTGTGCCGACTTCGGTACGTCTTTCCGGGGGCGGTGGCATTGCGATGACCGATGTCACCGCCCCCGGCAGGGCCTCTACATCTCTGACTCTTGACCAACTGTAAGTGACCAAAAGCGGCTGCCTGGGAAGACCCTCGACACCGGGTCGGAAACGGATCTCGAATTCTGCCACCGGCGGTGACCTCAGTCATGTCGATGTCATCGCACTTCGGAAAGACGTACTGACATCGGCAGAACGTTCACTCGACGGTGCTCGTAATTGTCACTCCCGGAGCACACGTGGCCTATCACACCTGAATCTCTTCCGGCTTCGATGGTTGACCAAAGCTCGCTATTCGCACGTTTGCCTGCACAGCGGTGTTTCGAATCGTTTCGACGACTCGCGTGGAAGATGTTTGCGCAGGTACAGCGAGTACGCGAATATGAGCTCGCGGTAGTTGTTCACCCCCCGCAAATGACATCTATCGAGTCACTCTCGTTCTACTGGTGCTCCACGGCTCTAATGGTTCATCGGTAATTGACCCAAAGAGCGCAGGCGCCCACGGGCCGGAAGCCCTGCTGCAACCGTCTCTCGGGGCGGACTCGAGATCGGAGTTCTTCACCGCGCGGTTCTCCCGCGCGGGTTGATTTACCTGGATGCGCGACGAAAGGTTTCCGTTGTGACCTCGTTAGATGCCATTGTGCGAAGCGTCGCCCTCATCATATTCGTGATCACGATGGCCTATAATGGGCCGCTCGTCGTCATGGGAGTCCTGTTCGCGCGCCGCGCCGATGGATCGCTGGGGAAACAGCTCGCGTTGGAAGACGGGCCGCCTGTCGTGGTGCCTGCGGGATGGAGTGTGTTCGTCCTGGTCCCGTGTTTGAATGAAGCGAAGGTCATCGCGAACACGGTGCATTGCCTGCTCAACTCCCAGCCTGGAGTTCGGGTCATCGTTGTCGATGACGGCAGTGATGACGACACAGCTGACCTCGCCGAAGCCACAGGTGCGGGCCGAATCGCCGTTGTGCAGCGGACGCTGCCAGAGGCGCGACGCGGGAAGGGAGCCGCTCTCAACGCGGGTCTGCGCTATATACGCAGCCGCGTCGAGAACGAGGGCCTGGAACCGGGGCGGGTGCTGGTGTGCGTACTAGACGCCGACGGTCGGATGACGCCGGGTGCGGTCGCCTGTGTTACCGAGCTGTTCGAACAGGCCGAGGTCGGCGGTGCTCAGTTGGCGGTGCGAATTCGTGGCCGCGACAACGTGGCGCTGCGGTTCCAGGACATCGAGTTCTGGGCACTAAGTGCGCTCAGCCAGTTCGGCCGTGTCGCAATGGGGGCCGTGAGTATGGGCGGCAACGGCCAGTTCACCCGCTTGTCCGCATTGGACGACGTCGGGGAGCGGCCGTGGTCGGACTCGCTGACCGAGGATCTGGATCTGGGCATCAGTCTGGCGGTCGAGGGCTGGACGGTCACCTCGACAATGGGCGCCTTCGTATCTCAGCAGGGCCTGAGCGACGCTCGTCGGCTGCTGCGGCAGCGCACCCGCTGGTTTCAGGGCCATATGAGTGCCATGGTGCGCCTGCCCGAACTGTGGTCAGCGTCGGGGATCAGGCTCACGGTCCGGGCGGAGCTCACCGGATATCTATTCATGCCCTACCTGATCACCTTGCCCTGGTCGGTTATCCAGCAGTATCTGCTTATTCGCTTGGTGTGCGGGCCCAACTCGGGACTGTTCGATCTGGCGACCGGCCCGGTGTGGGTGCAGGTTCTGAGTGGTATGGGGTTGTATGCGTTGACTTTTGGGTGTTTCCTGGTCTGGGCTCTGATGTACTGGCGGCGCACAGGCGATCAGCCGTTAGGGAAATCAGTCGCCTATCTCCACGCCCAACCGATATGGATGTACATCGCCTTCATTGCGGCCTGGCGAGCAGTGTGGCGCATACTCAGCCGACGCAGGGGCTGGAACAAAACCGAACGTGTCGAAGAAAACCCCGTCGCCGCAACCTCCCGTAATGCGGCCATATCGCCATTCATAAGCTCGACCGCTGGCGAGTATGCCAGTTCGGCCAAGGCCGAAAGCGCGGCAGACCTATGACCGCCGACATGATCGATGCCCCGGTGCGCGCGATGCTCGTTCTCGGCACACGGCCCGAAGCGATCAAGCTGGCTCCCGTGGTCCGCGCCATGACCGCCTCCGCGCTCTTCGAACCGCTCGTGGTGACCACCGGTCAGCACCGCGAGATGCTGCACCAGATGCTGGACCTGTTCCAGGTATGCGACCGTATCGAGCTCGATGTGATGCGCGAGCGCCAACAGTTGGCCACCCTGACCGCCCGGTTGGTCGACGGTCTCGGTGCGGTGATCCGGGAGCAGCAGCCCGATTTCGTTGTCGTCCAAGGCGATACGACGACCGCGCTGTCCGGCGCCCTGGCCGCCTTCTACGAGCGCGTTCCGGTCGCCCATGTGGAGGCAGGCCTACGAACCGGCTTGGCGGACAACCCATTTCCCGAGGAAATCAACCGCAGACTCATCGGACGGATGGCTCGATGGCACTTCGCCCCCACCTCCCGCGCCGCCGGCTATCTGAAGGCCGAGGGTGTACCGGAGTCGACGGTATTCACCACCGGTAACACCGTCATCGACAATCTGTTGTGGGTCTTGTCCCGGGGTGAGGGGCGCAGCCAATTCAGCAGCGGCCTGCGGCACGTCTTACTCACCCTGCACCGCCGGGAGAACCAAGGCGACACAATGCGTAGCATGGGCAGCGCGGTGCGGAGGCTCGCCGATCGGGGCGATGTCGAGATCCTGCTGCCGCTGCACAAAAGTCCAGCCGTCCGGGAGGCATTGCTGCCCGAGCTGACCGGTCACCCCAACATTCGGGTGGTCGAGCCATTGGGCTATCTCGACTTCGCTGCCACCCTCGCCGCCTGCGATCTTGTGTTGACCGACTCGGGTGGCATTCAGGAAGAGGCACCGGCCCTCGGCAAGCCAACTTTGGTCTTGCGGACAACTACCGAGCGACCCGAGGCGGTGGAGGTGGGCGCGGCGAAGTTGGTGGGCACCACACCCGCCGCCATTGTGGACGCGGCGGCAGCCCTGCTGGATGATCGTGAGGCTTATACGCGAATGGCGACTGCGGGCAACCCTTTCGGGGACGGCCACGCCGCCGACCGCATCGTCGCCCAGCTGGCCGCGGACTTCGGGCGCACACCGGCGGACTCCTTGGTCGTGCACATCGGTGGATAGGTAGCTGGCCGATCATCTGTCCGGCTACCCCCGACCGGTCGTAGCCGAACTTCTATCAGTAACGGCCATTGCTGCGCCTCACGAACACTCAAGTTCCGCCAGTCGCTGGCACCCTTTACCGTTGATCCGCCTCGACCGTTCGGCGAACGTCCTGTAACTCCGCGTTGCGCGCTGTTCGGACCGGCCGCGGTACTGCCGACTGGATGCGCCGAAACGCCGACCCCTTCGAAGGAATCCTGGGGACTCTTCCCCCATCGGATGGGTCTCGTATCCTCAGCCAGGCGCTGACGCTGGAGGGGGAATAGTGCAGCATTCGAATAACTACCGTCCGCCAGGTATCAGTCTAAATCAGTTGTGGGAGAAGCAGACTCAGCTCCATCGACCAGCGGGGTTCCGTCGACATTGAAGCTGACAGGCCGTAAAACATCAGGTCAGCGAGGATGGGAAGAGGTGGTGTCAGGGCATTGCCCTGACACGCGGATTGGGTAAATTAGCCCTGTTTTTGTGTCCGGAGGGGGACACATGCGCTAACCACAGAAATCGACCTGCGGAAGCGGTGAAATTGGCTGCAGGGCGTACTCATTGCTGTGATCTTTCGGCTGACCACGCATCGAGTGTCCGTGACTTCCAGTACCGGACGGCTACACACGGTGGACCGCGAGCCGACGGGACAGGGCTTCCGCTCATTACCGCATTGATCGGAATCGGCGTCGGCATGGCCGGGCGGGAGCCCTCGACATCCACAAGAACACCGTCCTCTACCGCCTGCAACAAATCGAAGGCCTGCTGGGCCACCCCATCGGCGACCGCAAACTCCAACTGGAAATCGCCCTTCGAGTAGTGGCTGCCCTACGGCGACAAGATCCTCACCCCTCAACCGAGGTAGAGCTCGGCCTGCTGTCCGGCACGACGCCACAGCCGCGCCCGCTTGCGCCAACTACACTTGGGCACCAAGGACGCCGGGTGTCCAGCTGAAAGTGGCGCCGCAGATCACCGCAATGCCGCGCGCCAACAAAACCTGGACCGGTTGTGGGGTTCGGGCAATGGGTGTACGTGAGGATGGTGGCGCTAATCGCGCCAGATGGGTGGGCGCTTTGCTAGGAAGGCCGCCATCCCTTCGCGGGCGCCGGGAAGTTGAGCGGCGGCGGCCATGACTTCCAGGGCGAGAGCGTAGGCATCTGCTTCAGGGCGGTCGAGTTGGCCGTAGAGAGTGCGTTTGCCGAGTGCTTTGCTGGCCCGACTGCCCCGGGTAGCGCGGGCGAGTAACTCGCCCACGGCGGTGTCCAGCTCGGCGTCTGGTACCGCTCGGTTGATCAGGCCCCACTGTTCGGCGGTGTGGGCATCGATCGGGTCGCCGGTGAGGGCCAGTTCCATCAGGCGTTTACGGCCGACGGCGCGGGCCACCGGCACCGCGGGGGTGTGGCAGAACCAGCCACCCTTGCCGCCGGGAAGCGCGAAGCCGGCCGATTCGGCGGCGACGGCCAGATCGCATGAGGCCACCAGCTGGCAGCCGGCGGCCGTGGCCAGACCGTGTACCCGGGCGATCACCACCTGCGGCACCGACTCGATGGTCGACATGAGCTCGGTGCACAGTGTGAGCAGTTCTCGTACGCCGAGCAGGTCGCGCGCGGCGACGTCGGCGAAATCATGTCCTGCGGAGAACACCGGACCATGCGCCCCAAGAACTATCCCGGTGGCGTCGGTCTCGCCGGCGGCCCGGAATGCGGCGAGCAGTTCGGCCAGATGGTCGCCCGACAGAGCATTGCGCCGCTCCGGCCGGTTCATGGTGATGCGCACCGTGTCGCCGTCCCGCGCGACCAGCACACGCCGATTCGCCAAGGCGGTCACAACTCCACCGTAGACCTCTACAGGCAATGACACCTCCGAAGTGGTCGCGACCCCCTCATCGCTGTCAGCTGCTGCTCGACTAGCTTGTCCGCGTCGGGAAGACCGATGCGCGGCCAGAGTCAGTTGTGTTCCGGTGGCGGTCTGTCCCGACTTCGCGAAACTGTGGACCGCTGTGAAGTAGTGCGCCACAACTGCGCCGATCGCGTCGAGGTGGCGCGAAAGCATGGCGATAGGAGACGATGACACAGCAGGCACGGTGAGGCTCCGAAGATCGTGTAGAAACCTTCATGGTCGACGGTCCCGCCGCGCTTGCCCCGAAACCACCCTCCATCGGCGTATGGAACCAGCGAATCGCAGGTCACACAATCCCGACTTTGCCCTCGCTAGCTTGTCGGTAGAACGAATCCGGGCCGCTGCCGCGGGCCGGTTCCAACAGGACGGAAGACAGAGGTCGATGCCGGAAACGAACTATTCGACCGACCGCCATCTGGTCGGGCGCGCCATTGCCGACATCACCGGAGAACCGGCCGAGGTCGGCATGCTCGGCTACGGCAAGGCCGATCAGAAGACCACCGGAATACACATCCGGTTGCGCGCCCGCGCTTTCGTCTTCGCGGACCCGATCCTCGATCGGCGTGTCCTGCTGATCGTGAACGACCTGCCCCTGATCTTCTCCAGCATCACCCAGGAGGTGCTGCGCCGCCTGGCTCAGCGCTTCGGCGACACCTACACCGAGTCCAACGTGATGCTCACCGCAACCCACACCCACTGCGGCCCCGGCGGCTATTCGCACCACAGGTTGTACAACAGCTCGATCGGGTTCCGCCCCAAGACCTTCGCGGCGATCGTCGACGGCATCGTCGAGGCGGCCGAGCGGGCACACGAGGATCTCGCACCGGCCACCCTGCGCCTGATACACGGCGAGCTTCGCGAGGCCAGCGTCAATCGCTCGCGTACGGCATTCGACCGAAATCCGCAGGAGGACAAGGAATTCTTCCCCGACGCCATCGATCCGCAGACGACCCTGCTGCGCATCGATCGCGAGGGCGAACCGGTCGGCGCCATCAACTGGTTCGCCTCGCACGGCACGTCGATGACCAACCGAAACACGCTGATCAGCGGCGACAACAAGGGATACGCGGCCTATCACTGGGAGCGCGTGGTCGAGGGCGTGGACTATCTGGCGGACCCGGATCCCGACTTCGTCGCGGCCTTCGCACAGACCAACGCCGGTGATATGTCGCCCAACCTGGACGGCAGGCCCGGTCACGGCCCCACCGATGACGAGTTCGAGAACACCCGGATTCTCGGCCTGCGCCAATACGAGGCCGCGGCGAAACTCGCCGCAGGGTACATGCCTCGAATGGCCGGCAGCGTCGATTGCCGCTTCGTGTATGTCGATCTGTCCGCGGTGACCGTGTCCGCAGAGTTCACCGGAGACGAGCGCGAGCACCGCACCGGCAGACCTGCCGGAGGTGCGGCCGCCTTCGCCGGCGCGGGGTTCGACGGACCCACCCACTGGAAGACCTTTCACGAAGGCCGTAATCCGGGCTGGGATCTGCTGTCGCGGTTGGCGTATCGGTTCGCGCCCGCACTGCGGGATGTACAGGCGCCCAAGGCAATCGTCGCTCCGGGCAGGCTGCTCAATCGGTTCAGGCCGTACGTGCAAGAGATCGTTCCAGTGCAACTCATCCAGATCGGCGAGCTGTATCTGCTCGGTATTCCGGGCGAGGTGACGATCACCGCCGGCCTGCGGTTGCGGCGTACGGTGGCGGCCATCCTCGGCGCCGAGCTGGCCAACGTCCTGGTCGCCGGATACGCCAACGCCTATATCCATTACGTCACGACTCCTGAGGAGTACGTCGCACAGCACTATGAGGGCGCGAGCACCTTGTTCGGTCGATGGGAGCTGCCGGCCCTGCAGCAGGTCGCGGCGCAGCTCGCTACCGCGATGCACGACGGCAACGCGGTAGCGTCCGGTACCGCGGCGCCCGATCTGTCGGAGCTGCAGCGACCGTCGAAAACAACACCGCCGCCGGACTTTCCGACGGTGGGACGGCACTTCGGCGACGTGCTCACCGAGCCGGCGCCGGCGTATCGCGCCGGGGAGCGGGTGAGCGTCGAGTTCGCCGGTGCGCACCCCAACCACGACCTGCATCGCGGCAAGACTTATCTCATGGTGCAGCGGCGCGACGGGGAACGCTGGCGAACGATCGCCGACGACGGCGACTGGACGACCACCTTCAGCTGGTCGCGTGGCCCCGCCCAGAGCTCGCGAGTCACCATCGTCTGGCACATCCCCGCCGACTCAACACCCGGCAGCTACCGGATCCGGTACTTCGGCGATGCCGTGCAGCTCGGCGATGACCGTGTCCCCTTCAGCGGCACCTCGCCCGAGTTCGTGATCCACGATGAGGATCACGGCAAATGATCACACCCGCAGCCGCGAGCAGCACCGGACGTGCTCGCTGGGCCTGTTGCCGGCCTTCGGGCCCGAACAGCACATCGCGGTTGCGCAGGCCGGTGAGGATGTCACCGGCCTCGGCCATGTTGCGGGCGAACCGGTCGAACTTCGTCGTGCTCAGCACCACCTGCCGATCGGCTACGGCGGCGGCCGCCGAGGTGACCGCGGCGAGCGCGTTGTCCAGTCCGGCCCGTTTCTTGCGCGTGGTGCCGAAGATCCCCGGTCGATGAAGATCCGCTCGGTCGGCACGCCGAGCGCCAGTAGTTGCTCGGTCTGGATCTCGACGTCCTGCTCGTCGGTAGAGCAGCGGCAGTACTCGACGCGGAACGGCTCGATCAGCGTCCGATCGTTCCGTATGGCGGGGGCCCATCGGAACAGTTCGCGGAACACCACGACGCCAGCAACGTCGTTCGTGCTTCGCACTTCAGAACGCTTCGGGAGTTAGCCGTATTCGGTGACATTTCAGCCAGGTTGGAAGAATGCGAGCATTCTCCGGCTGGCGCCCGGCGACGTCAGGATTTCCCAGATGCGTGCGGACATTCGGGCGGCAGCACTGGTGCGTTCGAACATCTCGCGTTCGTATTCTTTGACGGCGGTCGGAAAGTCGTTCGGGTGTGTGCCCAGTGCGAGGCCGAGCACAGCGCCGTCGAGCAGTGCCATGTTGGCGCCCTGGCCCACCGGCGGCATCAGGTGCGCGGCGTCGCCGAGCAGCGTTACGCCTGGTGTCGACGGCCAGGTCAGGCCGACCGGGAGAGTGGTGATCGACCATGTCAGGATCGTGTCGTCGCAGGCTGCGATCAGCGCGGTGAACCGTGAGTCCCAGCCGGTGAACTCCTCGATCAGCCGCGCCCTGGCGGCGGTTGGGTCGCCGAACGGGATTCCGCTGGTCGCGAACCAGTCCTCGGCGGTGTTGTAGAAGCTGGTGTAGACGCGTACGCGGCCGTCGCCGTTGCGCTGCGCCGTCAGGGATTGCCCGTTGCCGAGCACCCAGTAGTTGCCGCGCCCAACCATCGCCGCGAGGTCGGGATAGGTGCGGTCGATGTCGGGAATGCCGAGTTCGACGACGTGTTGGCCGGTGTGCGCCGGGCGGGCGTCAGTGAGCAGGGCACGGACCCGGGAGTTCGCACCGTCGGCGCCGACCAGCAGGTCATACGTCGCGCTGCTGCCGTCGGCGAAGTGCAACAGACCGTCATCGGCGTGTTCGAACGCGTGCCCCCAGCGCACCGCGTGTTCAGGGAGAGAATCCAGCAGCAGATTGCGCAGATCGGCACGGTCGACCTCGGGTCGCTCGAGCGGGGCGTCCTCAGGGGTGTCCTCCTGGAGCAGCAGGGTGCCGTCCGGCTCCAGAAGGCGCATGTCCTGCCCTTCGCCGCGGGCGATGGCGTGGAACTGGTCGATCAGGCCGGCCTCACGCAGCGCTCGCTGCCCGGAATGTATGTCGAGCATGCCGCCCTGGCCGCGCGCGCCGCGCGAGGGTTCACGTTCGTACACGATGGCGTCGATGCCGTTCACGCGCAGCACCCGGGCGAGCGCCAGGCCGCCCAATCCGGCTCCGACAATGGCGATTGTCATTGTTCCCTTTCGATACACAGTATCTTCCAATACACTGTATTGCACCATCCGATGTATCGTCAGCGGCATGTTGGTGTGGGAGCGGCCGGAGCCACCGAATCGACCGGTGCCGGCCCCGCTGAGCCGGGAGCGGATCGTACGAGTGGCGATCCGGTTGGCCGACGCGGACGGCCTAGCGGCGGTGTCGCTACGCAAGGTCGCCGCCGCCCTGGACGTCGGGCCGATGCGGCTGTATGGCTACATCGCCACCAAGGAGGAGTTGCTCGACCTGATGGTCGACGCGGTCTACGCCGAGATTCGGCCCGCTGGAGACGGTTGGCGAGAGGTACTACGGTCCCTTGCCGAAACCACCCGGAAGGCCGCTCACCAGCACGAATGGCTCGCCGACCTGATCGGTGGGCGGCCCCAGCTCGGGCCGCACGCGCTGGCCAGGGGAGAGGCTGTGGTGGCCGCAATGGCCGGCGTCGACGTGGACACCATCATGCCGGTGGTCGACGCGGTCAATGCGTACGTGATCGGCGCGGTGCGCCGGGAGATCACCGAGCAGCGCGCCGAGCGAGCCACCGGGATGGACAAGCAGCAGTGGCAGGCCGCCTTCGGGCCTTATCTGGAGCGAACCTTCGCAACCGGCCGATTCCCCGCGCTGGCCACGGTCATACGCGATGGCGCCCACCTGGACGCCAACCAAACCTTCCGGACTGGCCTCGAATTCCTCCTCGATGGCATCCAAGCCCGCATCTCGATCTGACGCGCGGCCCGAGGGACCAGACGAGCGCCGCCCGCGGCACCAGCTCGGCGCTGACGCGTTGAGACGACGCGACCTCTAGCGGCCCGAAGCCACTATTCCGCGGCAGTGGCGGCTTTCTCGACAAATCGGATGCGCCCGAGAGATGTGCGCCAGCACCTCGTCGATCCGGCGCCCGGACCGGCGCATCTGCTCGACAGCGAGCCCGTAATACTCTGTCGTCCAGGCGATCACCGAGTTCGCGGCCGATGTCAGGCACCAGGCTTGTTCGGTCTGGGTTTCCAGGTGGCGGGCGCGGATCATGCCCTCGTGAGCGTAGAGCAGGTCACGCCGCAGTGCGTGCAGGGATTCGCCCTTGTTG
Source organism: Nocardia sp. NBC_01730 (assembly GCF_035920445.1). Taxonomy (NCBI): domain Bacteria; kingdom Bacillati; phylum Actinomycetota; class Actinomycetes; order Mycobacteriales; family Nocardiaceae; genus Nocardia; species Nocardia sp. NBC_01730. The sequence goes on from NZ_CP109162.1 coordinate 967,275, forward strand.
AGCTGGCGGGCGATGCGACGGCGATAGTCGGGGTCGGACAAATATTTCGTGGCGTAGATCGTTCCGCGGAGAGCCCATATTCCTTCAGCGCGGCGGAGAGGGCGTTCTGTCGGCTGGAGGCGGAAGCTTGCCGACCGGCAGTGACGCGGTGGCGTGCCCGAACTTCAGCGATCCGGCCAACCGGAGCAGGTCGTCGTAATGATCCGCGATGAGGCCCAGATTCAGCTTGCGGGTCAGCGGCGGGCCCCGCATGCGGGGCCCGGATTCCACGTCCGCTCTGGGCCCGGCCGATACAGCGTGATGCGTCCCAGATCCCGGATCCGCGGCGAGAGTTGCAGGCCCAGCAGGTGAGGTTCCGTTTCAACTCCGGTGAGCGGGTCTGCTTGCCGGATGCGTGGGGGAAGCAGTCCAGAAAGCCAGTGCGTTTGTCCAGCTCGATCAACAGCGACATAATCGGCGCTCACGGCAGCATCTCCGTCAGCTCCGCCTCGAGCGCCGTCGCCTCGGCCGACACGTCCTCTGCGGTCAGAGGGGAGATCACCAGATCTCCGTCGTCGTCCAGTCGGACCGGGCCGTCGCCCTGGGCGAACACCGCCTCCAGCTCGCCGACCGCGTCGTGGAACTCGTCGACGGCCGCAGCGATCGACCGGATCGCGGCCAACGGTCTGCGCTACGGCAAGTGGCACACCACGGCGCTGTGTTCCCCGACCCGATCCTGCTTGCTGACCGGCCGCAACCACACCACCAACGGCATGGCGTGCATCAGTGAGGCGGCGATCGGCTTCCCCGGCGCGAACGGGCACATCCCGCCGGAATGCGCCACCCTCGCCGAGGTCCTGGTCGAGCAAGGCTCTTCCACCGCGATGGTCGGCAAATGGCATCTCTGTGCCGAGGACGAGATGAACTTGGCGTCCACCAAAAGGAATTGGCCGATCGGCCGCGGATTCGAGCGCTTCTACGGCTTCCTCGGCGCCGAGACCAACCAGTGGTACCCCGACCTGGTCCACGACAACCATCCCGTGGAGCAGCCAGCCACCCCGGACCAGGGCTATCACTTCAGTGTCGACATCACCGATAAGGCCCTCGACTAGATCGGAGACGTCAAGGCGATCGCCCCGGATCGGCCGGTGTTCCTGTACTACGCGCCGGGCTGCGCTCACGCCCCGCACCAGGTGCCCCGCGAATGGGCAGACCGCTACCGCGGCCGGTTCGACGCCGGCTACGAGGCGATGCGGGAGCAGATCCTGGCCCGGCAGAAGGAGATGGATCTAATCCCCGCCGACACCGAGTTGCCGCCGCTGAACCCGATCGGCACCCCCGAGACCCGCACCGGCCCCGATGGGAAACCCTTCCCGGCATTGGACTCAATGGCGCCAGCGGCGAAGGCGGTCCCACCGGGTCGGTCAACGAGAACAAGTTCGCCAACGGTGTTCCGGACGATCTGGCCGAAAATCTCACCAAACTGGACGAGCTGGGTGGCACCAAGACCTACAACCACTACCCGAACGGGTGGGCGATGGCCTTCAACACCCCATTCAAGATGTGGAAACGCTACTCGTTCAACGGTGGTGCCTCCGACGCGTGCATCTTCTCATGGCCCGCAGGGATCGAAGCACGCGGCGCGACCCGGGACCAGTACCACCACGCTATCGACGTGGTCCCGACATTGTTGGACTGCATCGGCATCGAACTTCCGGACACGGTGAAGGGGTACACCCAGTGCCCCTGCAGGGTGTGAGCATGCGCTACAGCTTCGACGCCGCCACGATCCCCACCGCCAAGCGCACCCAGTTCTATTCGATGCTCGGCACCCGCGGTATCTGGCACGACGGCTGGAAGGCCGTCACCACCCATCCCGCGATCAGCGGTTGGGGCCACTTCCCGGAGGACACCTGGGAGGTCTACCACTGCCAGGAGGACCGATCGGAGCTTCGCGATCTCGCCGCCGAGGAGCCCGTGCGGCTCGCCGAGCTCGTCGGGTAATGGTTCCACGAGGCAGGTGCGAACCAGGCGTTGCCGCTCGACGATCGCGCCGCCCTCGAGATCGTCACCACCCCGCGTCCGCAGCTCGCGCCGCCCCGAAACCGGTACGTCTACCGTCCCGGTGGAGCCCAGGTGCCCGAGTCTGTCGCGGTCAACATCCGCAACCGCTCGTACTCGATCGGCGCACTTGTCGACATCCCCGAACCGGGCGCGACCGGGGTGCTGTTCTCCCATGGCGGCCGGTTCGGCGGGCACGCCCTCTATGTCAAGGACAATCGGCTGCACTACGTATACAACTTCCTCGGCAGCGAGGAGCAGAAGATCAGCGCATCCGAGGACCTGCCGACCGGGAGAACATGATCTTGGCGGCCTCGTTCGGGAAGGATGGTGAGGATCCGCCCGGCACCGCGCACGGCGTCATGAGCCCGTACTACGGTGACCGCAAGGTCGGTCAGGGACGGATCAAAACCCAGGCCGGCAAGTTCAGTATCGCTGGCGAGGGCCTGCACGCCGGCCGCGACAGCGGGGAATCGGTCACCGACGACTACCCCGGATCCGCTCCCTGGGCGTTCACCGGTGGCACTTTGAAGCGGGTGTCGTGGATGTCAGCGGCGAACCCTACGTCGACCTCGAACGCGAAGCCGTCGCCATGCTCTCCCGCGAATGACCGCTGCCAGCGTGAACCTGTGTAGAAAGGTTTCGGTCATCACGGTCTGATGATGCATCGGAAGCCGATGTGACATGTGGAGGTCTCCTCGGTCTGACCCTGACGCGCCGCAGGTCGATATCGCAGGCAGTAGTTCGGCGCACACAGGTACGAGCCGCCTTTGATCACACGGCGTGCGTAGGGCTCGCCGGGCTCGGGCGTAAGCACGACGGCCTTGCGTAGGTTGGCGGGCATGCAGCAGATAGCTGCCGGTGCCATGGTTTTCCCCGTCTCGGAGTGGTCGGCGGTGTAGTAGTCCACCGTCCACTCCCACACATTGCCCGCCATATCGCTGAGTCGGTAGCCGTTCGGCGGGAACCGGCCTACCGGCGACGTGCCCGGGACGCCGTCCCCATCGAGGTTCTCCCAGGGAAACCGGCCCTGCCAGACGTTGGCGGCGCGCCTGCCGCCAGGTTCGCGCGTTGCGCCCCACACGAACGGTTGCCGGTCCAGGCCACCTCGGGCGGCAAATTCCCACTCTGCTTCGGTCGGCAGTTCCTTGCCGGCCCACTGGACGTAGGCCGAGGCGTCGAACCAGGACACTTGGGTGACCGGATGGCGTTGCCGTCCATCGAGATTGCTGCCGGGGCCCTGCGGATGGCGCCAATCCGCACCCGGAGTAAACGACCACCAGCGCCGGTAGTCATCGAGCGGCACAGGTCCTGGGGTGGGGGTGAACACCAAGGAACCGGGCACCAACAACGACGGGTCTGCTCCCGGGTGTTGCGCCGGATCTGGCGGTGTTTCGGCGGTGGTGACATATCCGGTGTCCTTCATGAACCGCCGGAACTCGGCCACTGTTACCGGATGGGTATCCATCCAGAAGCCATCCACGGTGGCCTGATGAACAGGACTTTCTTCCGGATAGAAGTTTTGGGATCCCATCCAGAAAGTCCCGCCGGTGATCCACTCCATGTTCTTTGGAGCCGTACGTGTCATGGAATTCAGCGTTTCATAGTTGGCGCCAGCACAGGAAAGATCGACGCGGTCGGTCGGCTTCAACCCCTATTGCGATCAGCGCTTATTCGGTGAGGTTGCGCCGGGACGCGCGCGCAACCTGTCGTGTGTCGCAGCCATCGGTGGCGGTCGGCGTGGCGATGCACGCCAGCAGTCGGCGACGCCGAAGAATGCGTAGACTCCGCGGCGTCGGCGCGTCCACCGGCTCGACGCCGAACACCATTCAGGCGATGGCGAAGGATGCCGTCACCTTCATCCGCGCGCTGGGTCTTACCGAGATCGACCTCCTCGGCTTCTCCATGGGCGGCATGATCGCCCAGGCGATTGCTCAGGACGAACCGCAACTCGTTCGCAAGCTGATCATCGCGGGCACGGGACCCGCCGGCGGCGAGGGCATCAAGAATGTGACCAGGATTTCGCATCTCGACACGATCCGAGGGCTGCTCACGTTGCAGGACCCGAAGCAGTTCCTCTTCTTCACCAGTCCAGCGCCGCCACCCCGCATACGGCAATCCGACCTCCGCAGTGAACACGTGAGACCGGCGGCTCGCCGAGATCCCCACGCGGGCAGCGAGTTCCACCAGCGTCGGCGGCCCACCCAGATAGCTGCCCGCGATCCGCAGCGCGTCGGCCACCACCGGATGGGAGCGACGGTGCTGGCCCGGCGGCAGCGGACCAAGGGGATGTGTCGGTCGGCGTGGGGTGGCGGCGGTGACCCAGCTGGTGGCCTGATCGGCGGGCATTCCGGCCAGTCGGCTGAGCGCGGCGTGCGCGGTCGTGCTGTCCGGATCGGGGAAGGCGACGAATCCGCTCGTGTCGGCGTCGGCGTGGACCTCGTGACCGACCCCGGGCGGGATGATCGCTGTGTCGGCGATCGTGGTGCGACCGCCGCTGTCGGTGAGCGTGAGCCGGCCGCGGGCGACGAACAGGACCTGCACGGCGGCATGCGCATGCGCGTTCGCGTCGCCGATACGGCCGGTGAACGCCATCAACCCAGGGCTGAACACCACGCCACCGCGCCATCGAGACCCCGCCTCGTTATCCGGTGCGGTGGTCGATGGCCGCGGCAGTGTGGTCGTCATGATCGCGAGGCCGCCAGCGCGGGCGAGGGCTTCGCGTTCGTGGCGGGCGCCGGGGCGAGGGGGGTGGTGCGGCCCGCGCGGACACCGTTGGCGATGACGACGATCTCGGCGAGTTCGTGCACGGCCACCACCGCCGCCAACCCCAGCACCCCAACCAACGCCAGCGGGATCAGCACGGTGATCAGAGCGAGGGACAGCCCGACGTTCTGCAGCATGATCGCTCGGGCGCGGCGGGCGTGGTCGAGGGCCTGCGGCAAATGCCACAGGTCTTCACCCATCAGGGCGACGTCGGCAGTCTCGATCGCGACATCGGTGCCCATGGCGCCCATCGCGATACCCAGATCGGCGGTCGCGAGCGCGGGAGCGTCGTTGACGCCGTCGCCGACCATCGCGGTGAACCGACCCTTACGGAGTTCGGCGATGATGCGGGCCTTGTCCTCCGGACGCAGGTCGGCGTGCACGGTGTCGATCCCCGCCTCGGCGGCCAGTGCGGCGGCGGTGCGGGCGTTGTCGCCGGTGAGTATCGAAACCCGGCACCCAGCCGCGTGCAGGCGGTCGATGACCTCACCGGCCTCGGGACGCAGTTCGTCACGCACGGCGACCGCGCCGATCACGCGGCCGTCGTCCTCGATCAGCACCGCCGTCGCACCTGCGTGCTGCATACGTTCCACATCCGCGGCCAGCGCGCCGGCCTCGATCCAGCCCGGACGACCCAGACGGGCCGGGCGGCCGTCGACCCTGCCGGTCAACCCGGCACCGATGACGGCTTCGACCTCGGTGGCCGGGGAGACGCTTCCGGTAGCGGCGAGGATGGCGCGGGCGAGAGGGTGTTCGCTGCGGGACTCCAGCGCCGCCGCGACCTCCAGCACCCGGCTGGGCTCGACGCCGTCGGTGGCGGCGACGTCGACCACGGCGGGTTTATTCGCGGTCAGGGTGCCGGTCTTGTCGAGCGCGACCTCACGCACCTTGCCCAACGCCTCCAGGGCCGCGCCGCCCTTGACCAGCACACCCAGCTTGCTCGCCGCGCCGATCGCGGCGACCACGGTCACCGGCACCGAGATCGCCAGCGCGCACGGCGACGCCGCCACCAGCACCACCAACGCGCGTTCGATCCAGGTCGCCGGATCCCCGAAGATCGCACCGATGACCGCGATCGCCGCTGCCGTGACCATGATTCCCGGAACGAGGGGTTTGGCGATCGTGTCTGCCAGCCGCTGGGCCTCGCCCTTGCGGGCCTGTTCTGCCTCCACGATCCGCACGATCCGCGACAGGGAGTTGTCTTCGGCGGTCGTGGTGACCTCGACCTCGAGGACGCCGGTGCCGTTGATCGACCCGGCGAACACCTCCGCACCGAGACCGGCTTCCACCGGCACCGATTCCCCGGTGATCGCCGAAACATCCATGCTGCTGCGGCCCCGCGCGATCACACCGTCGGTGGCAACCCGCTCCCCAGGGCGCACCAGCATCCGATCCCCGACCCGCAACTCCGCCGGAGCGACAACGGTTGCGGCGCCGTCGCGCAGCACTGTGGCCTGCTCGGGCACCAACGACAACAACACGCGCAGACCGCGGCGGGTGCGGGCGACGGCGTACTCTTCGAGTCCTTCACTGATGGAGAAGAGGAACGCCAGCATCGCGGCTTCGCCGACCTCGCCGAGGATCACCGCACCGACCGCGGCGACTGTCATCAGTGTGCCGACACCGATCTTGCCCTTGACCAGCCGCTTCAGGGTCGACGGCACGAAGGTGTAGGCGCCGACCAGCAGAGCAGCGGCTTCCAAGCTCAACTCCACCGCCCGTGGGCCACCAGCCCAGCCGGTTATCAGCGCCGCGAGCAACAGCACACCCGCCACCGCGGCCGCTCGCAGCTCACTGAGCTCCCACAGCTTCTCCGGCTCCCGCTCCTCGACCTCACCGTTGCCGCTGGCGGGTTCGTCGTGGCCGCAGCCGCACGCGTCACTCATGCCCGCACCTCGGTCGACACCTCGTTGGCCGTGGTGGAGTCGGTGCCGTAGTTCGGGCACAACGCCACCGCGTTGCCCGTCGCGGCCAGCAGCGTTTCCGCCGAAGCCAGCAGGTCCATCAACTCCGGGCGGGCCAGACTGTAGAACACCTGACGCCCCTGCGGACGCCCCATTACCAGCCCGCAATCCCGCAGGCACGCCACATGCGCCGACACCGTTGACTGCGCCAACCCCAACCCGGCCATCAGATCCACCACCCGCGCCTCCCCACACGCCAACCGGTGCACGATCGCCAACCGCGTCGCATCCGACAGGCTGTGGAACAACGCCACCGCCGGATCCAAGCCCTCCGCCCCGGCCGGACACCCATCACCATGATTCATCGCCATTATCCGATGATAACTATCATCTTCGTTGATATCGACAGATCCCGCGATCAATCTGCCAACTCCGGCCGCACACCGACAGGCCGATGGCCGCCCAGGGAGTGCGATGGTCTTGACCTTGCACTGCTGGATCGCCGCCCGGTGGGGGGGACATACCGAAACCGAGACCAGTGCAAGCCGATCCAGTGAAACCATCAGCGACCGCCGTATACCGGAACAGGTGGCAGCCGAGAGTTCGGCGCGGGCCTGAACCTCCGCCGATAACGCGCCAGGTTCCGCGGTTTCGCCTCGGGCCCGGCACGGTCAACGGTGTGATAGACCGTGACCGTCAAGGACACCGACAGGTCGGCTCGGGACGCGTCTTCCTTGCGGCCTCGTTCGAACCGGATACGACACCTAACATCCGGATGCCCCGCGCTGCGACCCCTGATCAGGCCGGGCCGGTGGGGAACAGAGCGGGATTCGAGGTCGAGCCGGGTGACCGGGACGGTCTCGGGTGGGTGAAGTTGAGCACCCAATCGCCGAAACGGCGGATGGTGCGGGTGATGCAGGGGGAGATGGTGGCCAGGTCGGAGCCGGAGCCGGAGGGAGCGCGATCACGGACATCCATTCCCTCGACATCTCCAGGAGATGCTGGCACACGATCCTTATCGGCCCCCCTTGTCCGAGGAACTTGGCCGGCCAGGTGCGATGGCGGGTGATTCGGCGGAGATGACCAAGAAGTTCGGCAGATGGACGTAGCCGTCGATGCCAGGCGCGGCAAGCGCCGCCTTGCTTGCGACGGCCACGTTCAGGCCGGGCTCGGCGACTTCACGCAGTCGGCATCCCGGGGCCGCGAGTTCGTTGAGGTAGGCCGACAGTGGCCGGTGGAAGTCAGGGGCGTAGCGGCCTGCGATCTCGTATTCATCGAGGTATCGCCGGACCCGATACTCGCCGTGCTCACGCCACGTTCCCCGGAGCTGCTCGAAGGCTGGGTGATTGATGGCGATGACGATGATGCCGCCGAGCTGGGCGGAGCGGACGCAGGTCCGCATCGTAGACCGCCAATCGGGAATCGCCGATAGAACCATGCTGCACACGACGGCGTCGAACGGCGCACCGAAGTCGAGGGTCTGAGTCAGGTCAGCCTCGACGTAGGTGATCCCTTGCCGGAGTTCCTGTTCTTTGTGCAGCGCGTATGCGAATAATCCGGCTGCCGGTTCGACGGCGGTGACGTCGGCGCCACGTGCAGCCAACATGCGGCTGGAATATCCATGCCCACAACCAGCATCGAGGATTCGGCGGCCCGCGACGTCTCCGAGCATCTCGAGCAGAACGGGGTTGAGCAGATGCCGCTTGTCGAAGTCGCCGGCGGGCTCCATCTCATCGAGCACATCGTGCGGGATCTGGCTCCAACGCTCGATCGCCGCGCGGCCGGTCCATCCTGCGGTCACCCGTGTGAGCGTATCCGGCTCTCAGGCTCCTCGGGCATCGTCAGGTGCGTTCGGAATACCGCAGGGTTGCAATACGACCGTTTGCCAGTGGCGGTCAGCTCTCGTCTCGTTGACCATGCTTGCCCCGCGCCGAGAACCACGCCCGATAGTGGACGGCGAATGACGGCGATTACGGATCTGGTGTCATGTGAAGGCCGGACACAAACGGCGAAAGTTGGTCGGTAGTAGGCGTACCGTCCGGTATGTGGCAAGGGCCCGGACCGGCCGAGTGGCCGACTGTCGGCAGCAGGTGCGTGGCCCGGTCGCGGGGCTGTCCCCGCTGAGACTCCGCAGGCGTAATCGATGAGATGAACAACCGTTGGAGGTCTTATGACGTTCGTCGAGCCTGATGATCTGGTTGCGACGAAGCCGTATCCGCGCAGGGTCGGCCCCAAGGGCTCCTACATCGTCAAGCTCGTCACGACGACCGATCCCAAGCAGTTGGGAGTCATGTATCTGTTCACGTCGTTTTCGTTCTTCTTCGTCGGCGGGTTGATGGCGCTGCTGCTACGTGCGGAACTTGGGCGCCCCGGGTTGCAGTTGCTGTCCAACGAGCAGTACAACCAGTTGTTCACCATGCATGGAACGGTCATGCTGTTGTTGTTCGCGACTCCGATCGTGTTCGGTTTCGCGAACTATGTGCTGCCTTTGCAGGTCGGCGCGCCCGATGTGGCGTTCCCGCGGCTGAACGCGCTGGCCTACTGGTTGTATCTGTTCGGTGGGCTAATCGTAATGTCGGGGTTTTTCACTCCGGGTGGTGCCGCCGATTTCGGTTGGACCGGCTACACGCCGCTCAGCAGTATTGTGCATTCCCCGGGTGTCGGTGCGGACCTGTGGGCGATAGGTTTGGCCGTTGGCGGTGTCGGCACCATCCTGGGTGCGGTCAATATGATCACCACCGTGGTGTGCCTGCGAGCCCCCGGTATAACGATGTTCCGGATGCCGATCTTCACCTGGAACATTCTGGTGACCAGCGTTCTCGTGCTGCTGGCGTTTCCGATCCTGACCGCCGCCTTGATGGGGTTGGAACTCGACCGTCACCTCGGTGCGCACATCTTCGATCCCGCTACCGGCGGTTCAGTTCTGTGGCAGCACCTGTTCTGGTTTTTCGGTCACCCCGAGGTGTACATCGTGGCGCTTCCGTTCTTCGGCATCGTCACCGAAGTGCTTCCGGTGTTTTCCCGTAAGCCGTGCTTCGGCTACGTCGGGCTGGTCTACGCCTCGATCGGTATCGGCGCTTTGTCGGCGGTGGTGTGGGCACATCACATGTTCGCTACCGGGGCGGTTTTGCTGCCGTTCTTCGCGTTGACCAGCTACCTGATCGCCGTGCCGACCGGAGTGAAGTTCTTCAACTGGATCGGCACCATGTGGCGCGGTCAGCTCACGTTCGAGACGCCGATGCTGTTCGCCGTCGGGTTCATCGTGACGTTTCTTTTCGGTGGCCTCACCGGGGTGATGTTGGCCAGCCCGCCGATCGATTTCCATGTCACCGACACCTATTTCGTGGTGGCGCATTTCCACTACGTCCTGTTCGGGACCATCGTGTTCGCCACCTTCGCCGGTATCTATTTCTGGTTCCCGAAGATGACCGGCCGCATGATGGACGAGCGTCTGGGCAAGTGGCACTTCTGGACCACCCTTGTCGGATTCCACACCACCTTCCTGGTGCAGCATTGGCTCGGCAACGAAGGAATGCCGCGCCGCTACGCCGACTACCTGCCCGGCGACGGGTTCACGACCCTCAACACCGTTTCCACGATCGGGTCGTTCATCCTGGGTTCTTCGATGCTGCCGTTCGTCTGGAACGTGTTCATAAGCTACCGCTACGGGGAGGTTGTGACCGTCGACGACCCCTGGGGGTACGGCAACTCCCTCGAATGGGCGACCTCCTGCCCGCCGCCGCGGCACAACTTCTACGAGCTGCCACGCATCCGCTCCGAACGCCCCGCATTCGAACTGCACTACCCCCATATGGTCGAGCGCATACGCGCCGAGGCCCACACCGGATCCGACCGCAAGGCGGGGCAGATCGTAAACACTGCGGCCACCGACGTCGCCCACCCAGCCCCGGCCCGTCACCGCAGTCGCAGACATCGTGAGTGAGAAATCGACCGCGGGAAGGTGATCGCGATGAGAAGGTTCTCCGTTCGACCGCCATGGACCATGCCCGGCAGCGGACTCGAGGGATCGAGCCGCTACCATATAGCGTTGGTGCTCAGCTGCGGGTTCCACGCCCACACCGCCAGCGATCAGCCCGACCGGCCCCCACGCGGACTCGATGTGTTTCCCGGCCAGGAGCAGCAGCGATGAACAGGTTGGCTCGGCTGTGCACCGAGCAGGGACAAAGCCCGTGGCTGGATACCCGCCCCTACCTCCGTGACGGTGTCCTCGAGGCGATGGTGGCCGACGGTATCCGCGGGGTGACGGCCAACCCGACGATATTCGCTCGCGCCATCGAAGCCTCCAACGCCTACGACGACCAGTTCGCCACCCTCACCTCCGCTGGCTCCACCGTCGAAGACGCCTACTGGGATCTCGTTGTGTGCGACGTCCTTCACGCGGCGACGGTCCTGCGACCGATCTACGACGACTCCGGCGGCACCGACGGTAACGTCTCTATCGAGGTCGCACCGGAACTGGCTTACGACACCGACGCCACGATCGCCGCGGCGCGCAGGCTGCACGAGCGGATCGCCCGCCCGAACGTGTTCGTGAAAATCCCGGCCACGACCGAAGGGATACCGGCGATCACGGCGATGATCGCCGAAGGCGTCGGCATCAACATCACCCTGATCTTCTCCCTGCCCCGCTACCAGCAGGTGATCGAGGCCTACCTGCAAGGCTTGGAGACGTTCACCGCACACGGCGGCGCCCCCGCCCACGTCCACAGCGTCGCGTCGTTCTTCGTCAGCCGCGTAGACACCGAAGTCGACCACCGCCTCGAACACCTCGGCACCGCCGACCCGCTCGCGCTGCGGGGTCGTGCGGCGATCGCGCAAGCCCAGCTCGCCTACCAGATCTTCCGCGACAGTTTCACCGGCCCACGCTGGGACAACCTCGCCGCCCACGGCGCGCACCCGCAGAAGCCGCTGTGGGCCTCGACATCCACCAAGAATCCCGCCTACCCCGACACGAAATACGTCGACGGCCTCATCGGCCCCGACACCATCAACACACTGACCGAAACGACCATCGCGGCGTTCCAGGACCACGGCACGCTTACCCGCAACCTCGACACCGCCGCCGCTGCCGCCACCCTCATGCGTGAGCTGGCCGCCGTCGGAGTCGACATGGACGACGTCGGCCACACCCTCGAAGCCGAAGGAGTCGCCAGCTTCCACACCTCCTTCGCCGACGTGCTGACCGCGCTACACACCAAAACCCGCCAACTCGAGCGGCGATAAAACGGAGGTCGATGATGAAGACTCGACGCACTGTGCAAATCCGCAGAATCTACGACGATCCAACCCCGCAAGACGGCACCCGTGTCCTCGTGGATCGGCTCTGGCCCCGCGGCGTCAGCAAAATCAGAGCCCACCTCGACGAATGGTGCAAACAGATCGCCCCATCCACAGAACTGCGCACATGGTACGGCCACGACCCGGAACTCTTCGACGAATTCGCCCGCCGCTACCGCGCCGAACTGACCGAGCCCGACCGCGCCGAAGCGCTCACACACCTGCGCGAACTGGCAGGCCAAAACAAACTCACACTGCTCACCGGCACCAAGAGCACCGACATCAGCGAAGCAGCCGTACTCGCCGATCTCGTCGCACAAACGAGCAGATCCCCCAGAAAGTGACGAGCCGCGACGCGACACAGGCTGGCCGCGGACCGCGGAAACGGAGCCGCGTTATGCACATCGCCCGCGTCTACAGCTCGAGGCCATGTTGTATGAGGCGCGGCGCTGAGGATCTCACCTGGTTGATGAGGGGCGGGGTATTGATGGTGTTCATCCTGATGCACGAGCCGGGTGACGTCCTCGTCCACGAACTGCTGCCGGTCGCGTCGGGCGCCTGATTGCGCTGCACCGTCGATACACAGGAGCGGCTCATGGTGACATTGGACCGGTTGGCGAACGTACTGGGTGGCTATGGGATCCGCTTGCGGTTGGGTTCGGTTCCCCGGTCCACCCCATTGCGCAGTGTGGTGATCCATGGGGCCGAGCAGGACCCCACGGAAGTCGGCGATGTGCTGCTGGGGATCGGGGCACGCTCGATGTTGGAGGTGGTGGAGTGGGCGGTGTCAGCGCGGGCTGTTGTCGCGCTCATCCGTGGGGATCAGGGGACCGGGGACGGGCCGGAGATCGAGGGTATGGCGGTGATGGTGGTCGACCCTGCCGTGGCCTGGAGTGAGGTGGCCGCGGTTGTCTACGGGTTGGTGCTGGAAGGACGCGAGACCGAGGCCGGTCGCGGCCCGACCGATTTGTTCGCCTTGGCCGACAGTCTGGCCGACGCGGTCGGGGGTGCGGTGACTATCGAGGACCGCCGGTCTCGGGTGCTGGCGTATTCCAGGCCGCAGCCCCACCTCGACCCTGCACGGGTCGAGACGATTCTGGGCCGACAGATGCCGCCGTGGTTGCGGACGGTGTTCGATGCGCGCGGTGTCTTCGCACATTTGGCGGTCTCGGATGAACCGTTGTTCGTTCCCGCGCAGGCAGAACGTGGTGTGACGGGTCGGATGGTCGTGGCCGTACGCGTGGGCCGGCAATTGCTGGGCTCGGTATGGGTGTCGTGCCCGGCACCGTTGCATGGGGCTCGTCGCATGGCCTTGGCCGACGGTTCGCGCACGGTGGCCCTGCACCTGTTGCGGTCGCGGGCCAGCGCGGACCTGGAACGTCAGGTGGAATCCGAACTGGTGATCCGTTTGCTGGAGGGCGCCGCGGACGCGGCGACGGTGGCCAGCAGGCTGGGGTTGGCGCCGGAGAGTTTGCGGGTGATCGCGTTGCGGGCTCGGATCGCGGACGAGCAGCACGCCGCGCTGCTGTTGATCTTCGAGCGAGCAACAACCGGATTCGGCTGGTCGCGTTCGGGTCGCAGCGCCTTGGTCGGCGACACCATCTACACGGTGCTGCCCGCTGATCAGGCGGCGACGACACGCCGCTGGATAGGTGAGCTACAGGCGGCACTGCCCCGGGAGACGACGGTGTCGGCCGGTATCAGCGGTGTTGCCCGCTCTACGGAATTGGCGTTGGCGCGCCAAGAGGCCGAGGAATGCCTCGCGCTGCACGAGGCCCGCTCCGCGGGTGCTGCGCCCCCCGCCTATGACGAGTCGTGGGACGAAATCCTGCTACAACGGCTGCGCACCGCAGGGCTTTCCGGACGCACCCCCACACGGGGGCCGGTATCGGAGTTGCGACGCCACGACCGCATGAGCTCCACCGAGTATGTGGCGACGCTGCGCGCCTGGTTGCAGGCCCAAGGCGACCCCGCCCGGGCGGGCGCGCAGCTCGGCGTGCACGAGAACACTGTACGTAACCGGCTGCGCAAGATGGCAGAGGTAACCAACCTCGACTTGGACAACCCCCGCAAACGACTTGCCATGATGATCGAACTCGCCGTCACCGACAACGCCTGACACACCCGCGCTGTGCCATCGCCACAAATCTCGACTCCTCGATTGTCGGATCAGCGCAACTGATTGCCTCAACGTTCACGCCATCATGGGGTTGACCAGAAGCCGCAGTCAGGAGGAGCGAAATGTTGAGTATCGAGGGGACGGGCAACCGACCGTAGCCGACATTATCGCCGAAGACGCAGCTATGGACCTGACGCTCCGCGCGAATCGGATCCGCTGCGCTGATTCGACCGGCGATACCCGTGGGTCCGAGCGACTCAGACTCGGCCCGACACCAGGGCCTGCGCGTTGTCAGGGGCGGCACCGCGGCCTTGGCCCGCCCCTGACGACACTCCCCAGCCCAGCCAGGAAGGACACAAACAACATGGCCAGCACCAGAGGCGTCTGGATGACATCACACGCCCACGATCGGCTTCGGACCGAATTGCACGAGCTGCTCACGCGACGCCACATCGAATCTCCCGAGGAGGACAGTGGCGACTACGCACGCAACCAGGCTCTGCATTCCGCGCGCCAAGCACGCATCCGCCGGATCTACCACCTGCTCAGCAACGCACTCATCGGTCGGAACCCACCCGACGACGGGATCGCCGAGCCCGGCATGGTCGTGACCGTCCGCTACGACGACACCAGACAGGTCGAGACGTTCCTGCTTGCAGTACGCGAGGCCGAAGACAGCGAGATGGAGGTCTATTCCGTGCAATCGCCATTAGGCAGCGCAATCGCCGGAGCGCGACGGGCGACGCCGTACCTACCGCGCCCCCAGCGTCGCCACCGTGGCAGTGACGCTGCTCCACGCGGTCCCCTACGGGCGGACGGACCCAGCATCCGGAGAACACGAGGGCAGGCCGGCGCAAGATCTGCCCTCTCGTGCCGAGCCGGTAACAAGTTGAACGGAGTTGAACGGAAGTGAGGAACATGCAGGTATACGAGGTCATGCAAAGACCGATCACCGCTGTGCGGCACGACAATACGGCGCGCGAGGCGGCGCTGATGCTCGCCGAACTGGGCTACGCGGCGTTGCCTGTTCTCGACCAGGACGATCGCCTCATCGGGGTACTCACCAGCGGTGATCTCTTGCGGGCCGGCGAACTCGACGACACGGTCAGTGAAGTGATGACCACACCTGCGGTGTCGGTGCCCGACAACGCGGCACTGGCCGAGGTAATGAGCAGGCTGGTAACACGCGGACTGCGCAGTCTGCCAGTCGTCGATGCCGACGGCCGCGTGATCGGCATGTTCAGCCGTGGCGACGCGTTGCGAATCATGCTCACCCCCGACGACGCACTCGCCGCCGATGTGCAGAACCTCCTTGATCAATACACCGGTGCACGGCGCTGGCATGTCACCGTCCACGAAGGTGACGCCACCCTCTCCGGCCGGTTCGCCGACGAATCCGAACGGCGCATCGCCATTGCCCTAACCCGCACAGTGCCCGGCATCCGCACCGCGTCCATCGCAACCACACCGGCCGCTGCGGCCGCACCTGTGCACTGACCCAGCATCCACAACAGTTGAATCCGGCCTTCGACGTGAGCGGCGCAGCGCACATCGATGGATTCAGGCCCACGGCGCCGAACGTGGACAGGTTGTGGCCACTGAACAAGACGCGCCGGGGTATTGGCGCATTTGGTCGCAGCTCGGGTTGTCACACAGACGCCGGGTTATTGCGGTCCGCGCACCCCGACTCGACCGCCATCCACCTGCTGTTGCCGCTGGTGTGCTGTTTACAACGGGCCCGAGGGATGCGAGTGGAGAAACCGGACAAGCGGCGCACCCGCAATTGTCGCCGACGGACAAGCGCAGCCGTTCCATGTCGGCGATCCTGGCCTTGTCAGCAGATATTCGGAAGACGTGGAGGTGGTCATACACAGGGGGTCGCTGGCAGGGCGTCCCATCGGATTCGGACATTTCCCATCGAAAGTGTGAGATTTTGGTGAGATGGATCGAATTGGCTCCGGAATCAGTAACCCGGGCGAAAGTCGCCGTGATCGGAGTTCTGGCGCTCGGTCGATTTACATCTTGCTTCGAACCTGAGACGCAAGCACGCAGCAGCTGAGCGCCATCGGCGTGTCTGCGAGACGACACGCCGGGGGTTCTACCGCTTAGCTATTATTTAGCAAAGTTGCGTGGCCGGAGCCATTCTTCTACCTGCCTCGACACGGCTGAGCGGCACGCTGTCCTGCGCGGCCGTCTGGCGTTCCTGGCGGAGTCGGAGAGTTTCTTCTACGGGCGGTGCGTGTGTCAGGACGCGATGTCGCCGCTGTGCCTGGCCTGCAAAATTCGGCGTGCTCCCGTGAGTGCCGCGGCGCCGAGGACCTCTTCCAGTTGCTCCCAGCGGGTGACCAGGTCGGCGAGCATCATCATCATGACGTCGGGGAAGGCGTAGAGGAACGTCTTGTAGCGGTAGTGGTCGAGGTAGTAGAGGCGGACCGCTGTCACGGCGGTGACGGTAATGGTTCTGGCGTCGAAGAACAGGTCGTGGCCGCCGAGGATACTGCCTGTGGTCAGCACGGCGCGGTCGTAGACACCGCCGAAATCGACCTCCACGTCACCCTCGGCGACGACGTAGACGCCGTGGGCGGTGTCGTCTTCGCGGCAGATGGGGTCGCCGGGGGCGTAGGTGAGTTCATCGAACATGGAGGCAAGGGTTTCCAGGTCGGTGTCGACAAGGGGTGCGAACAACGGCACGCCGAAGGGGTCGACGCCATCGGTGAGGCACGCTACGCGAGTTCGTAGACAGTCGAAGCTGAGGTGCCGCATACGCATTCGCGCGAAGCGTTTCATGCGGTCGATATCGCGGCGCTGTCGGCGCGAGGTCTCGGTGCTCGGCGGGCTGTAGATCGACGGGTCGCCGGCGATGCGGGCCGCTTCGCGCAGACCCGACTCGTAGGCACTGTGGACGCAGCCCCAGTGGTAACTGTTGGTCGCCTCGCCCGCGAAGAACAGGCGCGTGCCGACGGGTTCGGCGAGTGTGTCGAGGTCGCGCAGGGAAGCATCGACACCGATGCAGGCGTAGGAACCGAGCGCGTAGGGGTCCGTCGACCACGCCGTTCTGGAAACATGCTTGGGCGCGGGAGTGTTCGTGCCGAAGATGTCCCGCACGACGCCGGTCGAGTAGTCCTGGACCTCGACATCGGCCCAGGTTTCCATGGCGCGTCCGAGCGATGCGCCGAGCAGCAGGACCAGAATCGGCTTGCCGTGCGACTTCCACATGCTGATGACCACGGTCGGGTAACTGTCGGTCTCACGGCACAGATAGCCGAAGACGTATTGCTCCGCGGGCCAGAAGATTCGGTCGTAATGCAGGGCGATCTTGTTCAGCGTGCCGAACCCGACGCGGTCGATGGCTCGGCGTTTGGTTTCCGGCAGCAACGGGCTGAACTCGATTTCGTTCGATTTGAGAACGCCGAGTGGCACGGTGACGAGCACCTTGTCGGCTTCGTGGACGCCGAGGTCGGTCGTCACCCGTACCGGCGTCGAGCCGTCACCGGTGTCGATCCGGCGCACAACGGTTTCCAGTTCGATGGTCAGATCCTCGGCGAGTGCATCGACCACCGCCTGGTAGCCGCCGTGCAGGACGCTGTCGCCATATCCGTAGACGCGGTAGCCGTCCTCCCAGAACTTGAACGATAGTCCACCGGGATCCTCACCGACGTCTTCGCGCAGGATCACATTGAGGTGATAGCGGATGGCCTGTTCATCGTCGTGACTGTGGCCCGCTTCAGCGAGGATCTGGTCCACGACCGCGGCCAGCGGCACATCCGGATGTCCGCGGCGGCGGGCGATTTCGGCGCGCTGCTCGAGTTCGTGAAGTACCTCGTCGGCAAGTTCGAGGGTTCGGTTCTTTACCGTCGCGGTGCTGATCTGCCGATCGGGTCCGATCAGCGCCAGACTGTCGAATCCGCCGGTATAGGAACTGTCGCCGCCGACATAACTGTGCGGGATTTCGAGTTGTTCGACCAATTCGGTGAGCGGATTGCCCTCCGTACCGTGTATCCAGTGCGCGCCCAGGTCGACGCCGTCGCTGTCGGTCCAGATCCGGCCGCCGATCCTGTTGCGCGCCTCCAGCACGGTCACGGCATGTCCCAGCTTTCGAAGTGCTTGTGCGGCAGTCAATCCCGCGATTCCCGCACCCACTACGAGTATGCTCGACGGCCTCCTTTCGAACGTTGCGTCGCCGATCGTTGTCTGCCCCGCGAAGACGGGCTCCGAGCCACTACTCGACGAAAAATCACTCGACTGTTCCATCGTCACAGTATCGGGGAAATACGTTGGTTGAGAAGGTAATTCACCAGGTTCACATACCGACCAATCGACCATTTCGGACCACACTCGACAAACCGGCTGATTCCGGGTCAACTGAGTACATCCCATCCGCTACGCCTACGCCCAGCGGCAGAAATTCTCGTCGCCACGAGTCGGCTGCCACAGGAGGCCACTGGGACAGTACTGCTACGACGCGACGGCTCCTGGCGCGACGACCTGTGATCGGCGGACATTGTGCGAACGCTTGGAAAGCCCGAACTGCCCCAGCCAGGCTGCCCTGCGGTTGGGCATGGGCGAAGGATTCTACCGTGATGATTGCCGGATGCGCCGATCGCCTCATGGGAGATGCGCATCGACTCATCATCCGGGTAATCGAGGCGCAACCGGTGCGATGTCTGCTCCGACTCCACGCATGGGTTCAGCGCCGGTCCGCTCGGCGGGCTTAGTTACTGCCAATCCAGCGAGTCTGCGGGCCGGATACCGGCCTCCCGCCCAAATTCCGGATCACCCCGGCCAATCGGTCGACCACGTACTCCCGCAAGCCGCGCGTTCATGGCGAGCTTGGCCGTCGCGATCGTCGTCGGCCAGCTGCTTCGTAGCCGACAGGCCGGCGCAGAGCCGACAAGCGCCCGATTCGGCCAAGCCAAGATTCTCCCGACCCGGACCGCGACCGATCGCCCCACTGGCACAAGCGCTCACTTCGTTGCGGCGGGCGGTGGAACAGTCAGTCGTCATCGATCTCTTCGGTGATCCAATCCTGGGGCACGAGTGCCTGGCCGTTGCTGCGTCTCCAACGTGCTTCGACCGAACTGCGGCCATAGGGGCTTTCGAGGGTAGTTGGGGTGCCAGCGATTTCCAATGCTGTTGCCGGGTAGGCCGGTCCGGCGGTGTAGAAGCGGGCTCGGGTCTTTCCGACCGGTTCGAGCACCCGGAGTGCAACGAGGTCGCGCAGATCGCGTTGCGCTTGTTGCAGACTCAGCCCTTCGGATTGTTCGTAACGAGTTCGCCGGACCCTGCCGGACATCGCGACATCATGCAGTGCGCTGATGACGCGTTCGTCCAGGCGGATACCTGCGACGTAGCCCTCGAGCTTCGCCCACACCGTGCCGGACCGAACCCAACGGGCATGCACTGTTTGGGCCTGTTGGTGGTAGGCGGTCAGGTTGAACCGAATCCATTCGGACACATCCTGATCCGGCCGGTAGGTGCTGCCCCGCCGGCCGAGGACCTGGTAGTACTCCCACGTGTTACCGGGCCTGCCGAGCCACGCTTCGATGGACGAGAACTCCGGTGCGAGAACGCCTTCCCGGGCGATCATCAGGGTCTGTAGTGATCGGGATATGCGTCCGTTGCCGTCGGCCCAGGGGTGGATGGATACCAGATGCAGATGTGCCATCGCCGCGCGCACCAGCGGATGCGTGCCGTCATCGGTGTTGAGCCAATCGATGAGTTCTCTCGTCAACTCCGGCACTTGATCGGCGTCGGGGGCGGTGTAAGCGGCGATGCTCGGATCACGGGCGTCGGTCACGTACACGGGACCGGGTCGCCATTGTCCAGCCGGGCGACGTTCAGTGTGCCGATGCCCCTGCAGCATCCAGTGCAGTGCGTTGAGAAATCCCTTGCTGTAGGTGAAATCGTCGACGTCGTGCAGCGTTTGGATGTAGGTCATCATCCGCTCGTAGGCGAGCGTCTCGGCCTTGTTCTCCTCGGAGACCTCGACGTCCCGTTCGCCTGCGATTAGATCTTCCACGTCGACGGTGGAGACTTTGAACCCCTCGATGGAGTTCGATGCGGCGACGGCGTCGGCGGTGAGGAACTTACGAAGGCCGCCTGCCCATTTGCCGGGTTTGGCCTGAAGCTCATGGCGTAGTTCGTCGCGCATCCGGTCCACATCGGCGAGGACGCGGCTATCGGCGGCGGTCAGCGCGGGCGTGGGCAACAACATCACACAATAATAATATGACGTAGTCATTGCGTCAAAATATGAGAAACCGGCCATGGCCACCGCAGAACGGGCCCGTGCCGACATGAACAAGCAGAAGCCCGATCCTATCCCGCCCGCGGGGCTGCGACGGCGGCACCTGGTGACCGTTCGCACGGTCGAGGGCTTTCCCTGCTACACCGTCGCCTCCCGGTCCGCCGCCGCCGAGTCGGCCAAAGCGCTGATCTATGTACATGGCGGCGCGTACATCCACCAGATCACCCACCAGCATTGGCGCTTCATCTCCCGCCTGGTCGACGCCGGTTGCCGAGTCGAGGTTCCCCTCTATGGGCTGGCGCCCCAACACGTCTACGGCGAGGCGTTCCCCCTCGTCACCGCTGTCCACCGGAATCTGCTCGATCACTACCCACCCGAGTCGGTCATCTGGGCCGGCGATTCGGCCGGCGCGGGACTCGCGCTCGCGGTGACACAGACCCTGCCCGAATCCGGTTTGCCCATGCCTGCCCGGCTCATTCTGCTGTCCCCCTGGCTGGACATCACCATGTCGAATCCTCAGATCCGGCAAGTCGAACAACACGATCCGTGGCTGTCCAGTGCCGGCCTCATCGAAGCCGGACGGGCGTGGGCAGGCGGCGATGACCCGCACGACCCGCGATTGAGCCCGATCAACGGACCGATCGCGGGTCTGCCGCCCCTGGACGTGTACATCGGTACCGCCGATGTCTTCGACCCCGACGCCAGGCGACTTCGCGAAATGGCCGAACAAGCCAGCGTCGCCATCCGTCTCACCGAGGTCGACGGCGCCTTCCACGTCTATGCCCTGGCGCCCGTACCCGAGGCCCGCGCAGCGACGCAGGCCATCATCGCCACCGTGCGACAGTTCTGAGCCGCTGACGAGGGGTGTCGTGATGTTCACGATTCACCGTCTCCGCGGGGGCATCGGCTACCTCGACAGCCGACCAGCGAGTACACGCACATCGGCATGAGCGTGTGGTTAGGCGGTGTGCCAGATACCGCAACTGGCTGTAGGCAGGGAATCTCCAATGACCACCGGCACGACGGCACTGTGACGGGAGGAACGAAGAACACCGCACATGCCGCTGCTTCCCTGCGCCATTCGCGGTGCGCGCTGAGTCGGGGTACGTTCGCAGTGAACGACACAGAACCCGTGTCGACAACATCGATCCAGCGCACGAGCACCGGATGGGTTACTCGATTCGACGTTACGAGAATCCGCGAACCCGCCCGTTTCCGTCCCATTTCATCTCGATCGCCACCGGTCACAAGAGGGCAGGCAACACCGGACACGCCGATACCGCGAGTGTCACGAACTCAGACCGGACGAGTACGTAGGAACCCCGGAACTACTCGCGCGGTTGGGCGACCTCCCGCGGTACCCCGGCAGTCGAGTTCAGGGCGGGTAACTCATCGAATCGCCGCTCTGCCAAGGCCGTAACATCTTCACGTCGAACCCGACGAGTTCTCCATCGACTCGGACTCCTGCGCCATCCCCGCGGCTTCGCCACCGCTCGCCGATATCGCACTACAGCATCCTTGCGCACCGCTCCCGCGTCGCTACACCGACGTGTGCGCGCCCTCGTCGCCGGAAGGCCGATTCGCACGGCCCGTGTCGACACATCAGCGGCGCGCCGGTCCAAGACCCCAGATGCTCTCGAACCACATGTGGCGGGTACGGATCGGCCTTATCCTCTGAGCCGCAACTACTTTCAATTGCTTGGGGGGTATCGTGCGCTACCGGTCTTTCATCACCGTGATCCTCACCTCACTGCTGCTTCTGGTCGGCCAACCGTGGACGGCACATGCCCAACCAGGGCCAGCACAGTCGACTTGCACCCCAGCAATTCCGGATAACGCACCACCGACGACGAGCTTCTACGACCCGAATCGGCAGTATCTCGGCCCCGATCCGCTCCCACAGGGACTGCCGGTACAGCCGCTGCTGATCGGGTACCAGCGGCTTGGCACACTCACCGCGGATGACTTCGTGGCCAAGTACCGCAACGACTCCGGCTGGATCTACCCTCCCGAGGACGGATTCCAGGTGATCGACGGGCAGGCCGTGCGGCACCCGCAGGAATTGCCGACCGGCACGCGGATCGACCGGTTCGGTTACCCGGGTGGACGTTTCCTCGCACCAGCAAATGACCATTTCGAAGCGCGGGCGCTGCCGCCACAGAACCTCAACACGCCCACGGGAACTCCACCGAGCAACTACCACCTCTACTGTGTACTCAAACCGTTCACGGTCGAGGCGGGTCCGATCGCCGCATGGTTCGAGCAACCCGGTGGTGGAACCCAATTCCTCCTACAGGCCACGCACCTCCCCGAGGCCGGATCGGCACTGAGCGTCACGTGGCTACTGCAGAATGGATACCTCGTCGAAGAAAGGGCTGCCTGACATGGATCGTGAGCAACTCAACGCCGCGTTGCTCGCGGCCGGACTACCCCCGGAATCATTCCAGATCCCCGGCACCCATACCCACGATCCGCTCCCGACCGACTTCTGGTTCCTCCGGAAAGGTGCGCGCGGCGACTGGGAGGTCGGCGCTTGCGAGCGCGGGAAATACGAGGTGCGCGAACGGTTCAACACCGAGCCAGATGCAGCGGCCTGGCTGTACCGCACCCTCACCGGACAAGCTCCATCAGGCGCGTAACCTGCCAATTTCGGCCTTGTCGGTTCTGCTGGCGCCGACGGTGGGGCCTCGTTCCCAACGGATCACCCACGACCGCCTCGATCAACTAGCGCAGGACGCCACCACCCACTACATCCGCAAACTCCCGGTCTCCACGGGAATCCTTCCGCTTTGTGACGAGAATCTTGCCCAGATCCAACTTTGGGCCGAACGCACCCTCACGACGCTGCCTGCTCACCAGCAGCGAATCATCCGGCCCTTCGCCGAATGGCACGTCATCCACCGCGCGCCGCCAGGCACTGATCCGCACCGCGCTCTCGACCGCCTACCTCGGCGGCGCGCAGATCCTCTACGGCCAGTTCCTCAGCAAGAACCGCGGACTGGCCGACTTCTACCGCCAACAACGATTCACGCTGATGCTGCCCGGCATGCCGCTGGACTTCTCGACCTGGATGGGTCTGTCCGCGGGCCCGGCGCCGTTGGCCGATGAATGGTTCTGCTGCCGAGATGTGACTCGCGGCGGAAAGTGGCGGTGTTCTCGCGTCGTCAAGTGGCGCATCAGTGACTGCGGTCAGGTGGTGCCGATGACGAGGGTGCTGCGGGCGGTTTCGACGACGTCGGCGGTGATGGTGTGGAGTTCGTTGATTTTCATGATGCGGTGAATCTGGGCGAACAGGCGTTGCAGGAGCCGGGAGTTGCCGCCGGTGATACGGGCGACCGCGGCGACGGCTTGGGTGTCGGTGAAGTCGTCGGGGTCTAGGTCGAGGCCGAGTTTGTGCCAGTGCCGGGTCAGGACAAAGGTGAGTTCCTCGCCGGTCAGCGGCCGGTAGTGGTGGGCGAAGCCGACGCGGCTGTAGAGCTGCGGATAGCGGGAGAACGTTTTCTCGATCCCGGGCATCCCGATGAACAGCAGGCCGTGGTCTCCGCGGTCGTACTGGTCGCGCAGGTGTTCGATGGCGGTGGCGGTCAGGCGTTCGGATTCGTCGATGACGAGCAGTTCGATGTAGTCGGGCATCCGGTGGAGATGTGTGCCTGCCTGGACGTGCTGGTCGATGCAGATGTTGACCCGGTCGTAGAGCAGCTTGAGATCGTCGCGCAGTTCCCGCAGGGTCGAGGCGACGGTGGGTGTGTAGAACACCGTGCGTGACCGGGACAGCGCGGCGTAGACCTCTTTGTCGGAGTCTTCGCGGGGACCCCAGGTGCGCAGCAGGTGTCCTGCTTTGTCCCAGCGGGCGTAGCGCGACGCAGACACGGTTTCCCGATTCCGGCTGCGCCGTAGCAGATTCCGATGGTGCGGGCGCGTTCGACGGTGTCGGCGAACTAGACGAACCGGCGGTGTTCCTTGGTGGCGATGAACGGCCAGTTCGGTGGCGGCGGCATGGTCAGTCCTCCTGATAGGCGCGCAGCCGCGGCCCTGGTGGGGGTGCCGGGGCCGGTTGTGGCGGCGCGGGTTCCGGTGCGGGGCGGTAGTCGGTCACCACGGGGATGCGTTCGTTGATCTGCTCGCGCAGCCGGTGCCAGTAGGCGCGGCGGGCGGCCTGGATGTCCTCGAGCCCGATGGTCTCGCCGATGTGGTCGGGACTGACGGCCTTGCACAGAAACCGGTTCTTGTGGAAGACGTGGACCTCGGTGATGTCGCGCGGGTCGTAGTGGACGGTGACGGGTTCGCGGACGTAGGCGGCCAGGGTGGGATGCAGGTAGCGCAGGCCCTGGAAATGGATTCCGTCGCGGTGCACGACGCGGGGTGTGGCGACCGTGACCAGCAGCAGATCGAGCTGTTCCAGATTCTCGGGCATGCGTGGCAGCCAGCCATCGGCAACCCATGCCTGCTGGGGCGAGACGCCGATCTCGGAGTGAACCCGCGGGTGGTAGACGGTGGTGATGTACCGGCCGATCGCCTCGTCGAACTGGCGCAGCGACAGTGCCGGCGTGGTGACGGGTTTGCCGTGGACGAGGTGGCCGGGCAGCTCGGTGAGCAGTTCGGTGTTGATACTGCCGAACAACCTTTCCACTTTCCCGCGGCCCTGGGGCCGGGCGATGGTCGAGTGCACGATCGCGAACTTCAGATCGGCCGCGACCTGGGCGAGGTGGTCGCTGATGAAGTCGCTGCCGTGGTCGACATAGAGGATCTCGGGGATCCCGCACATCGGCCATGCCGGATCGGGTTTGGTCCAGATCGCCTGCCGCAACGCCAGTGACGTGTTCAGCGCCGACGGCGCGCCGAGGTTCACGGTGTTGCCGAGCACCGCGCGGGAGCGGTCGTCGAGTACCACGGTCAGCGAGGGGCGCCTGTGCTTGCCGGCCTCGACGATGAGGATGTCGAGCTGGGTGTGATCGGCCTGCCACATCACGTACGGGCGCTCGGCGCGGCGGCGATACACCAGCTCGTAGGTGTCGCGGAAGGCTACGGCGCCGTCGTGGGCGAGGGTGAGCATGGCCGGGTCGAGAGCAGTGACGATCGCGCGAACAGTGGTGTAGGACAACGGAACCCATCCCCGTTCGGCGGCGGCGCGGGCGGCGCGGCGGGTGATCGTCGCCAGCGACGGACGCGGCCGGCGCAGCGCCATTCCCTCGGTCAGCCCGCGACCCGTCACGGCTCACGCCGCTTCCACGCGCACACGCCGTCGCGTGCGCTGGGTCACATTGTCGCGTCCGCGGGGGACAGATGCCGGTAGATCGTCGGACGGGTGACGCCGAACTCGGCGGCGATCGGCGCGACGGTGTAGCGGCGTTTGCCGGCCTCGTCGAGTTCGTCGTACATCTGCCGCGCCAGCTGCACCTGTCGCGGGCCGAGCTTGGGTTTCTGGCCGCCGGTGCGGCCCCGGGCGCGGGCGGCAGCCAGGCCGTCACGGGTGCGTTCGGACGTGAGGGCGTGCTCGAATTCGGCGATGGCGCCGAGGATCTGGAAGAACATCCGCCCGAGCGCGGTGGAGGTGTCGATCTTCTGATCGAGCACCACCAAATCCACCCCACGACTCTCGAGGGTCTTCGACAGGTCGATGAGGTGCTCGAGCGAGCGGCCGAGCCGGTCCAGCTTGGTGACCACCAGCTGATCACCGGCACGGTTGGCCGACAGCAGCGCCTTGTCCAGTTCGGGCCGGGTCGCGAGCTTGCCTGAAGCCATGTCGACAAAGATCTTCTCGCACCCGGCCGCGGTCAACGCGTCGTGTTGTGCTTCGGGGTGCTGATCGCGCGTCGAGACGCGCCCGTAGCCGATTCGCATGAGCCCGAAGCGTATCGCCAACCCCCGACATTGACATTGCCGCGTACACGGCAACCTTTACAGAAACAACGAGAGGCGACCTACGAGAATCCGCAGCGCCCCAATGTGTCTCACCAACCTTCGTTGCCGACTCACGATGCCCGCGGGTATGCGGGCTACTGCAGACAGGAGCATGAGGCGAGCAGGTGGTTCCGGTGATGCTCATGAGATAGATCCGCTTCACCGCTGAACCGGATACCCGAGCGGTCGCCAGGCACGGTCGGCGCATCGACCGACACCCGGGAGGAGAGATCGAGGACACTCCTGCGCCGCCCAACGTAAGTCCTGCGGGATAGTCGGGCGTGCTACTCAACATTGGGAAACCCATCGACAGCACTGCGAGGATGTACATCGTGCACGAGAGTGACCGAACCGAGGCGTACATGGCCGAGGACCGCAAGAACATGACCGAGCCGGCGCGTGTTTTTCTGGACAGATGGCTGGCCAGCATGGGAAGTGCGCTGGAGCAGTGGCGCCGTTCCTACCTGCCCGCAGACTTTCCTTTCGACTTCACGCTCGACTCCCTGGACGCGCTGGAACCGATCGTGCTCGCGCGCTATCCGGACCAGGCCGCCATCGACGTCGAGGATAATGCGGAGTTCACCACCGGCACGGGGCGATACATCGGTGAAGTCCTGTTGCGTGTCGCACCGGCGCGATGGGGCTACCAGGATCGTGGAGATAACGACGGCAACCCCTACAACCGCACTGCGGTCATCCGTTCCAACACCCCGGCGAGGTTCATGGTAGTTATGGCCCCGGAATTCCGCCTGCAGCTTCTGGTCCGGGATCGAGAACGCGGAATCCTGCGCAAAGCCGCCGTCCGGCTGCTGGATGCCTGCGAGGAAGCCGGGCGCGCAGAACTGCCCGGCACGGGTGGCGCAGGCGGCACGGTCCCCGACTGGTGTGCATTCTTCACGCCTGATGAGTACAACAGGTTCGCCAGCGAGGTGGACTCCGCCTTGAGTTGCTTCGGTGCCGAAGGCCAGGATATCGACGCCGGCTATGTCAGCTTGGCTGCGGGCGATCCGGATCCCGAAGTGCATGATTTCGACATCGTCGGACTGGCAGACCAGTGCCGGGCAAGCGACATCGAAGACTGGTCGGATCTCTGCTTCTCCGCGATCGACGGTTACTCCACAGCGCAGCCGCAACGAGACTGGCTCACCCGAGTCACTTTCACGCAAGTCGAGGATCGGCTGGAGCCGTGGCTCGCCGACGAGCCCAAGTTGTCGTTCGACGCCGAACCCGACTATCCCGATCAGCCCTTCTCGATCCGGCTCGAAGACGGCAACTATCTCCACTTTCTCGCCACGGTCCCGGAACTAGAGGGAATTCCCGAAATCACGACGTTCGTTCCCAACTCCGCGGTGCGGGCATGGGACATACCCGTTGAAAAGCTCGTGCAGTGGGGGATTCAACACACCTGAGCCGAACCAGCACGCGCAGATTGCCGCATCAGGCAACGTTTCGGTAGGTAACCGGATCGCCGAATATCGCCGCCGATTGCGATGCCGCACTCGGCGTGGCTTCGGTAGCCGGAGCCATCCCCTGCCGCACGGACGCCCGCAGCAGCTCGTAATCGGCGCCACTTGGCACCGCGAAAACACCGCCACTTTCCGCCGCGAGTCACATCGTGCGGTTCCAGGCGGCCAGATCGGTGTACGAGAACCGAACGATTTACGACACCGGCACATCCCCTGCAACGCCGCGTGGCGGGGCCCTGTGTGGGCCGAGCGATGTCCGCCAGGCAGTGTGGGTGAGCCCCGCAGCCGCCTGGGGCGCCATGCGGGGGCGTGACGGTCGTGCCTCTTTCCACACTAGGAATGCGGTTCCCAGTGCCGACGCGGTAGCGCGATCAGCGGGACTACCCGGCATCAGCCGCACGGCCAATAATTCGAAGAGTCGGCGCAGCTGGCGTAAGGACCGTAACGGCAGCACTTCGACCCGTTGCACTCGTAGACGTCGGACCATTTGCCGCCGGTATCGGTAGCTGTCACGGCACCACACCAGCCGCAATACACTCCCCCCTTCGTCCCTGCTGCGCATTTGCAGCCGTTGGAGTCGCAGGAGGCGTTGGCGATCTCGGGGAAGATCGCGGTCAGGGCGACATGGCGGTGGCCAGGACGGCGGTGACTCCGAGGCGGCGGAGCAGATCGCGGCGCGTGGTCACGAGTGGGCCTCCTGGGCCGAGGGCGGGTGCGGGAAGGTCAGATCGGCCGGTTCGGCTGGGTCCTGGAGCCGCGGGTGCGCCGACGGATCGTGCACCGGTTCGGGCGCGCGGCGTCGGTAGGCCAGCAAGCTCAGCGCGGCCGCGACAGCACCGATCACGGTGATCTGGACCGCCGGGGAGAATCTGGTGATGGCTGGGCCGGACATCCCGCGTGCGGCGGTCCAGGCCACTGCGGCGATGAGCACCAGGTTTCGCACCGCGACCGGCCAGGAGATCAGCGTTCCCACACCTTGCCCAGACATCCACACGAGACCTGTTGCCCGCGCAGCAGCGCGATCACCACCGCGGCGGTCACCATCGCCAGCACTGCGGCAGCGTCCGCGCCGCTGCCGAAGGCGCCGAGGGCGTACATCCTGCCCACCACCAGCTCGGTCGCCGGGAGCAGTCACGCGCCCGGACGTAGAACCGGATGCGGAAGCAGCTGGTAGGAGTCCAGCCACTCCACCCGCCACGACACCGAGGTCGAGAACTTTGCGAATCCGGCCAGGACGAACAGGCCCCACACCCGTGCGGACAATCAGCTTGATACCGGTCCCGATCATCGTCGGTACCGCCCGGTCCGCGACAACGAACCATGGCGCCCACCGCGATACATCGCGGTGGTGACCCCTACTGATGAACTGCGCATGTGCCCTCCAACCAACATCGACCGACGTCCAGAGAACAAAGCCCCAGCCCGTAGATGAGCTGGGGTGAGACTGCGATCAGCCCGCCCTACCGCGCGGGGCTGGGAAAACGCGCCCTGAGACTAGCGGAATCCATTGCTCCCTCACGCAGTTTCGGGCCGGGTCGGCCATGATCCATCGGGCGACGTGTCGAGGTTTCAGCACGACCGGCCGTGGGTTCGGAGCTTCTTCAGAGGATGCGGCGCTAGGCTGAGTCTGTGGCTGTAGTCATCGTCGGTGCAGGATTCGGTGGGGTGGCGATGGCGTTGGAGCTCGTGCGCTCCGGTCACCATGATTTCGTCATCCTGGAGAAGGCATCCGAGGCAGGGGGAGTCTGGCGGGAGAACACCTATCCGGGTGCGGCATGCGACGTTCCGTCGCCGTACTACTCGTTCTCATTCGCCCCGAATCCCAGTTGGCCGAGACGGTATTCGGAGCAGCGCGATATCAAGGCCTACCTGAACCGGCTGATGGACAACTACGGTCTGCGCCCGCACATCCGGTTCAACACAGAGGTGACCGGCGCGGACTTCGATGCGGCAACGCGACGGTGGCGAATCGAGACGAACACTGGCGAGACTTTGGATGCTGACGTGTTCGTGCCCGCCACCGGCCAGCTGTCCCGACCGGCAATCCCGGCGATCTCGGGCCGGGAGTCATTTGCGGGCGTCAGCTTCCATTCCGCGGAGTGGAATCACGACTACGAACTCGCCGGCAAGCGGGTGGCGGTCATCGGAACCGGTGCGAGCGCCGTCCAGTTCGTGCCGCGGATCCAGCCGGTGGTGGCCGATCTGACGGTCTTTCAGCGATCGGCTCCTTACATCCTGCCGAAGCCGGACACCGCGTACGGTCGTCTGCACCGGTTGACGTTTCGGCGGAGGCCACTGCTGCAAAGCGCGGAGCGGCTGCTGTGCTGGTCGGGCGGGGAACTTGCCGCCTTGGGCCTTGGGGGGAATCGAAGCATCGCACGCTTTGTCGGCTGGATCGCGAAATGGAATCTGCGCATACAAATTCCGGACGAGAAACTACGGGCGGCGCTGACGCCGGACTATCCGATCGGGTGCAAGTGTGTGCTATTCGGCAACAACTTCTATGCCGCGCTCACCGAAACCAATGTGCACGTGGTGACCGAGGCCATCACCGAGATCACCCCCCGAGGAATCCTGACTGCCGACGGTGTCGAGCACGACGTCGACGCCATCATCTACGGAACGGGCTTCCGGCCGCAGGAACTGTTGGCGCCGATGAAGATCCGAGATCACAACGGTCGCGACCTGCACGATGTGTGGGCCGCAGGCGCGCGGGCCTACCTAGGCATCGCGGTACCCGGTTTTCCGAATCTGTTCATCATGTATGGCCCGAACACCAATCTCGGCTCCGGGTCGATCATCTACATGCTCGAACGCCAAGCGCGCTACATCCGCCAACTCATCGAGCATCTCGACACTCATCCGGGAACCGCACTGGACGTTCGCGCCGACGTCGAGCGACACTACGATACCGAAGTGCAGCGCAGGCTCGCCTCGACGGTATGGGCTTCCTGTCCGAGCTGGTACCGCTCCGAAACCGGCCGGATCTCGACGAACTGGCCCGGACTGGTCAGTGAATACGACCGACGCACCCGCCGAGTCGAGATCGCGGACTACCGGCTCATGCCGTAGGCAGAATTTACGGGCGGTCCAGGGGGGATAGGGAGCATCTGCCGGAAATCCGGCGGGTTGAGTCCAGCAGGATGGTGTACGGCCGGACGCCAGCAAAGTCTGGGCGTGTCGTAGCCGAGTGAAGGGTGGTCACCGCGTGATCCTTCAACAGACCTACCAAGTCACTGAAGGAAGAAAGTTTCACGCGATGACCTCTGTCCAGCCTATCGACCCGTCCAAGATGCTGTCGGACCAACTCGCCGTCGCGAGCCCGGATCTGCTGCGCGACATGATGTCCACGTTCATCCAGGCACTGATGAGCGCTGAAGCCGACACGATGTGCGGCGCCGGCTACGGCGAACGCTCCGACGATCGGGTCAATTCACGAAACGGGTACCGCCACCGCGACTTCGACACTCGTGTCGGCACGATCGACATCGCGATCCCGAAGCTGCGCTCGGGCTCCTATTTCCCGGACTGGCTGCTCGAGCGCCGCAAACGCGCCGAACGCGCCCTCACCTCGGTGGTGGCGACCTGCTACCTGCTCGGCGTGTCCACCCGACGCATGGAGAAACTCGTCGAATCACTCGGTGTGACAAAGCTTTCCAAGTCCCAGGTGTCGATTATGGCCGCCGAGCTCGACGCCCAGGTCGAAGCGTTCCGTACCCGCCCACTCGACCAAGGCCCGTACACGTTCGTCGCCGCGGACGCGCTGGTGCTCAAGGTCCGCGAGAGCGGCCGCGTGGTCAACGTGCACGCCCTGGTCGCGACCGGTGTCAACGCCGACGGCTACCGGGAGATCCTCGGCATCCAGGTCACCAGCGGCGAGGACGGTGCGGGCTGGCTGGCGTTCTTCCGCGACCTGGTCGCCCGCGGCCTGTCCGGAGTCAGCCTGGTCACTTCCGACGCCCACGCCGGGTTGGTCGCCGCGATCGGCGCGACATTGCCCGGAGCTGCCTGGCAGCGGTGTCGTACGCATTACACGGTGAACCTGATGTCGGTCACCCCGAAATCGTCGTGGCCGTGGGTGCGGACCCTGCTGCACTCGGTATTCGACCAGGCAGACACCGAATCGGTTGCCGCACAATATGATCGCATGCTCGATGCACTGACCGAGAAGCTGCCGAAGGTGGCCGCCCACCTCGACGCCGCCCGCGCTGACCTGCTGTCGTTCACCGCGTTCCCCAAACAGATCTGGCGCCAGATCTGGAGCAATAACCCCCAGGAACGGTTGAACAAGGAAATCCGCAGGCGCACAGACGTCGTCGGCATCTTCCCCGACCGTCAAGCCATCATCCGCCTCGTCGGCGCCGTCTTGGCCGAGCAACATGACGAATGGATCGAGGGCCGCCGCTACCTCGGACTCGACGTCCTCGCCCGCTCCCGCGGCCTCGCCGACCCCACCGAACAGGAGGACCCCACCCCAGCGCTGACCGCCTGACCGAACAGGGTCACGCGGCAATCACCCCGATACACCACCCGTTTGGACTTGACCATCCGGCGGTAGCGGCATGGAGCGCCGTCCAACTGGCAGTTCGTACCGCTTCGGATGTGATCCGATTGCATTGTACGGCAGCTAGTTTCCCGAGTCACCTCGACTGACGGCTCCGTCGGACCAGAACGACCCGCGACCTATGGCAGATAGTGCGCGGCTATCTGCCATAGCGCGCTACCGCCGGGATTTCTGGCAGATGAGCCCCTACCCCTACCCCCTACGACTGTCCGGCAAGTCCCGGGACTTCAGGCGGACAGCGGGTAATCCGATTCGCGCCCATATCCGCCAGCCAGGGTCATGGAGGCCAGCTGGGCACTTGGATGCAGAGCGGTCGATGTAGTGGCGATCCGCCAACGCCTCCAAGGCGCCGGTTATCCGGTGCGTTGGCCATAGCCTTTGCCGTTTTTCGGGCGGCGGGAGGTGTCGGGTCCTTCGTCTGTGAGTGCGGTCAGCTCTGGCCTGCACGGGGCTGAGAACGTCACGGACACGGGCCAGATCGGCATCCAGATGCGGGGAAGACAGCCGAATCGATTTCACGTGGCACGCGGGCACTCCTGACTGGGCACATCGAACAAGGCCGATCAATGGCAATTTGACACCACACTGGCGCGGAAGATGTTGGTATTGGCTGATTTTGATGCCTCGGTAACTTGGGTGATATCGGTTGGTGAGTGCCGTTGGAGGCGAGTACCTCCCCGGTCGACGTTGCCGGGGGCAAGCCGATCAGCCAGAGAGAACGTTCTCCCGGAATGCGGTCGCGGATACTCCGGGTTTCCTACCCCTGAACCCCCAAGGCGGGACGTGGACTCTGCGCCTTCGGAGGCCCCTCTGATCAGCGCGGTGAGTCGGATTCCCGACAGGCAGGGCTGGGATGGATTCCCGTCGAAGTATGTTGCTGATCAATTGCCCCCATGACACAGGAGTCGCCGATGCTGATGAGCCGCGTGCGGTGACGGGTCAAGGACAAGCGGGTGTGTGCGTTGGTGAAGGCGTTCCTGAAATCCGGAGTCATGACGACCTTCGGAGAAACGGAAGACGCCTGGACCGGGGTGCCCCAGGGTGGGTTATGCGCAGCTGCGCATAACGAACCTTATGAACAGCGCCGGGTTATGTGCAGCGCTGGCCGGTATGGCCTGGTGGACAGCGATTTTGGGGTCGATCACTGCGCATAACCTTCGTGTTCTGTGCTGGGTTCAGAGGCTGGCGAGCCAGTTGAGTAGTCCGGTGTCGTGGTTCCATTCGGGTAGCTCGTCGGTGACGATTTCGGTGTAGGCCGCTTCGAGGGCTTTGCGTTTGGCCTCGGTGGAGGCGCGTGCGTAGATCTCGGTGGTGGTCAGGTCGACGTGTCCGAGGATGTCGCGGATGTAGGGCAGCGGGACGCCTGCCTCGTAGAGGTGCATGGCCTTGCTGTGGCGCAGGATGTGCGGGCTGAGGTTTGCTCCCGTCAGTTCCGGGTCGCCGGCGCGGGCCTGGTATTTGCTGATGATCCAGGCGATTCCGCCGCGGCTGAGTTTGCCGTGATGCTGGTTGGTGAACAGTGGGTGGTCGTCGTGGCCGGGCTTGTCGAGGCCGTGTTCGGCCAGGTAGGCGTTCAGCAGGGCCGCTGTGTTGTCGCCGAGCGGGACGTGGCGGGTTTTGCGGCCCTTGCCGGTCAGCGCGGCCAGGGCAGGGGGTTGCAGGCGGGTGTCGCGGACGGTCAGGTCGGCGAATTCGGAAACCCTGGCGGCGGTGTCGTAGAGGGTGGCCAGCAGGGTCGCGTCACGGCGGCCTCGCCGGGTGGACCGGTCGGGCCCGGCGAGCAGGCGGCGGGCCTGGGCGACGGTGAGGTGATTGATGCTCGGTTGGGCCTTGCGTTTGGCGGGGACGGCGAGGATGTTCTGGCAGCCGGCCATCCTGGCCGGCTCCTGGGATTGCAGCCACCGGAAGAACGAGCTGACTGCGGCCAGGCGCTGGTTGCGGGTCGAGATGCTGTTGTGCCGTTCGGTTTCCAGCCAGTCCAAGAATCCGGTGATCGCGTCGGCGTCGATGCGATCGAGGGTGAGTTTGTCGGGCGGGATGGATCTGCTGTCGCGGAACCAGGCGATCAGCAGCTTGAAGGTGTCGCGGTAGGAGGCGATCGTGTTGGGTGAGCAGCCGCGCAGCCCGGCCAGGTGCGAGGTGAGGAAGAGGTGCAGCAACACCGCGAAATCAGTTGCCATCGCAGGGGCTTTCGGTGACGGGTGGGACGTTGTCGCCGTAGGCGCGCTGGATGCGGGCGGTGATGTGCGGGTAGGACTCGGCGGTCAGCCTCAGGTAGTAGTCGGTGTCGCCGATGGACGCGTGCCCCATATAGGCCTGCAGGACCGGCAGCAACGCGGCGACGTCCTCGCCGCGGGCGAACCACGACCGAAGATTGTTGACTGCCATGGTGTGCCGCAGATCGTGGACCCGGGGGCCGTGGCCCCGGCCGCCGTGGGGGATGCGGGCCTGCCAGAGGAACCGGCGGAAGTTCTTGTCGATGTTGCCGATCGTCAGCGGGCGCCCGGTGGTGCCGGGGAACAACCAGTCCCCGCCGGTGCGCCCGGCGACGCGGGTGTGGTAGTCGGCCAGCCTGTCGCGCGCGCGGCGCTGACCGGGCCCTGCCGGTCTTTGCCGCCCTTGCCGTCGCGGATTGTCAGGACCCCGACCTCGAGGTCGACATCGCCGAAAAGCAGCAGCCGGGCTTCGGAAGCACGTAGTCCGCAGGCGTAGATCGTGCGGAACAACACCGGCATGACCAGGTGCCGGAACGGGACCTGCGAGTCGTAGTGGCAGCGGTCGGTCTGGGTGAACAGGGCCGCCAGTTCCTGGTCGGTGTAGATGTGCGGGACGTATCGGGCGGGGCGGGGCAATACCCCGGGGGGCAAGACGTAGGCCGCCACGCCCCGGCGGCCCAGCCAGCGGGCCAGCTCCCGCACCGGCGCGGCCAAGCCGTGCAGGGTCGCCGGGGTGACTCCGCGCCGGCGGGCGGCCGCGATCCATGCCTCGACCGAAGCCTGGGTGGGTGCCTGCTGCCCAGGAAACTCACTGGCGGTGAACGCGGCGAACCGGGTCAGCACCCGCTGCTCGGCGTGGTATTTGTAACCCGTGGCGCGTTTTCGGTGACCAGGGCGGTGATCGCCTCGGTCATCGCGACCGCGGCGCTCATCGCGACACTCCGTTCGTCGGCGAGTCCGGGTCCAGCGCGCACTTGGCCAGCAGGCCCAGGGAGGATTTCAGGTAGACACCGGTCGACCGGACGTCCTGGTGGCCGAGGATGTCGGCGATCTGCTCGACCGGCGTGCCGCTTTCCATCAGCCGGGTCGCCAGCGAATGCCGCAACGAATGCATGCCATGACGGCGTTTCTCACTCACCGGAACGTGCGCCGCCCGAGCATGTTTGACCAAGATCTGATGCAGATGGTCCTGGTCGGAAAACGGGCCGATCGGGGCGGTGTGCCGCACGAACACCTGCGGACAGTCGCAGTCCGGCCGGCCACGGCGGATGTAATCGATCACCGCCCAGCCAACATCTTTCAGCAGCGGCAGCGCCACCCGGTGACCGGTCTTGGCCTGCACCACGAACAGCCGGTCGCCCGGCCATTCGAAGTCGGCGAACTCCAGCCGCTTGATGTCGACCCCGCGCAGCCCGAGCCTGGAGATCAGCAGGATGATCGCGTAATCCCTTTTCCCGCACGGGTTGTTCCGATCGATCGCTTCCACGATCCTGGCCACCTCGCCCGGACCCCACACCGACGGGATCCTGGCGTGGCGAGCCGAGCGTGCCGCCGGCACCGCCTCCAGACACGCCCCGCCGACCAAGCCGGCCGCGCAGGCGAACCGCAGGAACGACCGCACCGCGCACAATTTCTGCTCGACAGTCTTGACCTGGTATCCGGTCAGCGTGGCGACGAACGCCCCGATCACGGCCGCGTCGCAGCAGCCCAACCCTCCACGGGTGCCGGTGAACGCAACGAACTCCCCGGCCAGCGTCCCGTAGGTCCGCACCGTCGATACCGACCGCCCAGCCGAACGTAGGTGATCCTGGAACCGGGCGACTGTCTCGGCGCCAGCCTCGTCCAGCTTGCTCACCGACCGGCTGTAGCGGCGCAGCACCGCCCCGTGGACCGCGTAATCTTCCAGCATCTGAGCGACCCTGAACAAGTACACATCGGTTTGCTTCAGGGTTCCGGCCTGCTCCTTGCCGAAGAAGCCACACGCGTCGTCGACCCACGCCATCGCCGCATCCAGACAGAACTCCTCGACACCCCGTGCAGCGAAGTACTTCTGCATCCGCCGCCAGCAGCCCCGGTACCAGACGAGCGTCGATTCCTTGTAGCCCAGACGCTGTAGCTCCGACTCCAGGCCCGACACCAACGCAGACAAAGTCGCCATAACAACTGACCTCCGACCATGCGGCCCGGCACCATACCGGGCCTCCTGATCAGAGGATCCGCGTTATGCGCAGTGATCGACCCCAAAATCGCTGTCCACCAGGCCATACCGGCCAGCGGTGCACATAACCCGGCGCTGTTCATAAGGTGGGATTCTCCCCGCTGCTGGCGAACATTGCCCTCGCTGCGCTGGACGAGCACTTCGACCAGCAATGGCGAGAGTTGATGGGCACCAATAGACGGCGCGCCACGCGGAAGCGAAAGGGCCTGGGCAACTGGAGGATTGTCCGCTTCGCGGACGACTTCGTCCTGATGGTGTCGGGCGACCGGCATCATGCCGAGGCTGTTCAGTCGATCAAGGGCAAGGTTCGGGAGAAAGCGAACAGATCGACCCTACATCACACTCTGGACGAACTGGTCAACAGTTTGAACAGGACGTTGCGGGGCTGGGCGAACCATTTCAGGTACGGGGTGTCCAAGCAGGTGTTCCACGCGATCGACCACATAACGTGGCGTCGCATCGCAAAGTGGCTGCATAACAAGAACTCTCGGCTCAAGTGGAGCGAGTTGCGTCGCCGGTTCTGCCGACCGGGTACCTGGATCATCGACCACAACGGGGTTGTATTCACCGGCGCATCCAGCGTCAAAGTGACTCGTTACCGCTACCGCGGCAACACCATCCCGACCCCGTGGACCCCGAAACCGGCAGTCACTGCTATCGGTGCCTGACCAGCGGGAAAGGCGCGTGGAGCGCCCGTTGCGCGGAGACGCGCACGGCGGGTGCGGCGGGCGGCCCGGGAAAACGGGCTGGCTGCAAGGCCAGTACCGTGTCCCGGTCCGACCCAACCATCCTGCGGCTGGCCGACGACGAGCCCTACCGGCGCGAAGGCAAGCGCCAGTCGAACCTCACCGACGGCCGCCACAATGTGGCCCGCACCGTCTACCACGGAAAGGGGAGATGTACCAGGCCTACTACGAAGGCATGGAAGACCAACTGTCGGCGCTCGGACTTGTCTTGAACTGCGTCGTGTTGTGGAACACCGTCTACCTCGACCACGCCTTGAGCGTGCTGCGTGAGCCGGGCTACCCGCTGTGCGACGCTGATGTGGCGCGGCTGTTGGCATTCATCCGCGCCCACCTCGGTCTCGAGGGGCACTACAGCTTCCTGCTGCCCGACCTGCGCGGGCGGCGCCGGCCGCTGCGCGACCCTGACGCGCCCGTTAACGAGTAATCCTCGAGCCGAGATCCGGGGTGCTTGGCAGCCCAAGAACGGTTGACGACCCCGCCGCACGCGCGGGCAAACCCACCCCACACGCCCCTACGCTTCCAGGATCAGCGCATCGCGCAGCGGTCCGCCCCACTCGGACGCCGTCTCCTCGTCGTCGTTCTCGTCCGGTTCGACGAGGATGGCGACGAGTGCGTTGAGGGGGAACACCCGGGGGGTCTCGACCGCGGGGCCCTGTGCGACGCGCGGGGTTCTGGTCCAGACACTCTGCCGCGACCCGGGGGCCCCGGGGAGAGCCGCGGGATCCGCGGGGAGGTAGTGCCAGGCGGCCCCGTTGACGCGCCGGGCGATCTCGCCGACGTACCAGCTGGCGACCTGGACGAACGTGCTGTGCCGGGCGGCGTCGATGGCACGTGTGTCGGCGTACCGTTCACGGATCAGTGCCTCGAGGGCGTTGAGTGAGGCGGGGGAGAAATCCCAGGTCTCCGGCGTGCCGGTCGCCTCCGCCCAGGACGGGAAGTCCGCCTCCTGGCGGGTGAGCCATGCTGCCAGTTCCGGGTGCATCTGGGTCATGGACGCCACTGTAGGCGGCCCTTGCGCGATCCCGATGCACCCGACGAATAGCAGAAGATCCGTCGGCGACGACGAGTTCGGGATGTTCCCCGGCAGTTGGTCGCCGAGAAGACGACCGCCGCGGGATCAAACCTGTCCACGGTACAGGTTTGGCGGACGGTGACCCAAAGGCCGGAATGGCTGTCGCTACCGGTCCTGGCCGCGCTCTGCGACATCTTCGAATGCACCCCGGCCGCCGGGCAGGGCAACCCCTGCACTTCAGCGCCCTGCTGGGACATCTGCGCGCCGATCTGGACCTTCCCTCTCGAGCCACCAGGGCATCGACGCTGCGCCAGCTCGTCCGCCAAGCCCCTGCGCCGGTGATCGCCGACGCCCTCGGCTTCTCGGCCCATCACATGAACCGGATCTGGACGGCCGCCGGAGGGAGTTGGAACACCTACGCACCCGGCGACCACACCCGCTGAACAGTTCATCGGGGAGGGAATTCCGACCGCTTGAATACAGGTGCCTACCAGTATCGACCCCCGTTTACTCCAGGCGGCCCGAAACACGCCACCCACCAGGCTCTCGAGGCTTTGGGGCGGGCGGTCCGCACGCTCTTTGTCTGCGTTCCTGGCATCGGAGGAACTGTGTCGCGGGATCCACTCAGGGTTGCAAGCGGTGGAGAACTGGAACTCCGACAACGGGATCGTCTTCTACGGCAAGGACTCCGACCTGGCGGGCCCGATCGCGAGCACGCCGCGGCGTCTATGCATCCGCTGCATTCGTTGGTCCACATGAACACGTTGCTGCTGCAAACCGTGCTGGAAGATCCCGCGTCCCGGGACCGGAATCACGCTTCGCCGATTCTTTGCAGCAGATTCACGAGTTGGCGGCGTTCGACCGCGCTGAGCCGCCTGGTGGCCGCCGCTTCGGCGTCGCGCCACGCGGCCAGCACCGACTCGACCGCTTCTTCTCCCCGCGCGGACAGGCGCAGTCGAATCACCCGCCGGTCGGAATCGTCGTGGGTCCGCTCGACAAAGCCGGAACGCTCCATACGGCTGACGGCCTTGGCGATCGTGGGCTGCTCGATACCCATACGCGCTACCAGCTCGGCCTGCGTCGACCCTGGATTCTCACGGAGGTCGACAACGATCAGCTCTTGGCCGGGATGAAGCCCGAGCAGTGCGAGTCGATGCGTCAGATCGGCCCGGTGCGCGCGTACGGCGTGCGCGAGGGAGTAACCGACGGGACCGGCATTGCGAGCGATCTCACGGCCCGATCGAGGCCCGGAATGTTCCATAGCCGACTATTGTACAGTCGGCTATTGTATAGTCGGCTATTGTATAGTCGGCTATTGTATAGTCGGCTATGGAATCGACTGACTGGAGGCATCATGGCCCATCTCCTGCATATCGACTCCAGTGCCAGGAGAGACTCCTTTTCCCGCGAAGTCGCCGGGGTGTTCGCCACGGAGTGGCGCACCCGGCGCGCCAGCGGGGACTACACCTACCGTGACTTGGGCGCCGATCCCGTACCGCCGGTCGACGAGGCCCGCACCGAGATCGCGATCCAGGCCTCAGTAGCGGGGATCCGAGAGCTGGCCGGAATGTCGAGCGTGGTGCACACATCGGCGCAGGAAAGAAGTTGGGCGGTGAGCAAGCCGCTCATCGAAGAACTGCTCGCGGCCGACGTGCTGTTGATCGCGAGCCCGATGTACAACTTCTCGCTCCCCTCGACGCTCAAAGCGTGGATCGACCAGATCTCCTTCCCCTGGCTGCCGCTGGCCGGACGGACCGCGGTGGTGGTCACCGCCAGAGGTGGCTCGTACGCGCCGGGAGAACCGCGGGAAGCGTACGACCACCAGGAGCCCTATCTGCGGGCCTACTTCGAGACACTCGGTCTCACGGATCTGCATTTCATCCACACCGAACTGACCAACGCGCCGCACGTCCCGCTTCTTGCCGAGTTCACCGATGCTCACAAAGCGTCGCGCGCGGCCGCGCTCAAAGCTGCCGCAACGCTCGCCGGGGCGATCGGGCAACGGGTTGAGCAGCCCACCTGAATCAACTCCCGCAACGATTCTCGAGCGGGTGCGTCGCAGGAAGTCAAAAGAACGGAAATCGGAGAAACATGGATACAGGGATGAAGGGCCGTGTGGTCCTGGTGACCGGAGCTTCCAAGGGCATCGGTGCTGCCGCCGCCCGCGCGTTCGCGGCCGAGCGGGCCCGGGTGGCGATCATCTACCACACCGACCGCGCTGGCGCCGAGAACGTGGCCTCGTCAGTCGAGGCAGTTGGCGGGGAAGCCATCGCCGTCCCGTTCCGGCTCGGCGATCCCTCCACCGCGGCCGAAGCGGTAAGGGCAGTCACCGAGCGCTGGGGGGATATCGACGTGCTCGTCGCCAACGCGGTCGACTGGGGCGGTGACGCTCCGCCCGACCCCAGCGTTCGCTTCGAAGACGTCCCGCTCGACCACTGGAACAGAATGGTCGGCGCCAACCTGATCGGTACCGTGGCGGTCATCCGGTCGGTACTGCCCGGCATGCGCAGGAACGGATGGGGGCGGATCGTGCTGATCTCCTCCAGCGTGGCCGAGGAGGGAATCCCCGGACCGGGCCCCTACGGCACTGCCAAATCCGCCCTGTCCGGCCTGTCGCGCAGCCTCGCCTGGGAAGGCGGCCGCGACGGGATCCTCGTCAACGTCGTCGCACCCGGATTCACCCTCACCGAAAGCAGGGCCACCTTCCCTGACGCCGTCATCGACAAGTTGGCTGCCGGCACCCCCACGCGGCGCCTGTCCGACTCCGATGACGTCGCCAACCTGATCGTGTTCCTGGGATCGGACGCCAACAGGAACCTCACCGGAGAGATCCTCCGCGAAGGATCCTCCGCTGCCCGCGCCCCATACGCAGGCGGCTAGCAACTCGCGCTGCCAGCCGTCATCAGGGGGACCTGTCAGTCCAGGCCTGGGCTCGCTCCGACCCCGGCACGAATCGTTTCGTGTCGGGGTTTCCCATTCGCGACACGTGGGACTCACGCCGACATGAAATCACCTACAGCTCAAAACCGCTGGATGTTCAGCGCTGAGCGGGCGAATCTACTCCGCGACCCCTTCTCTGGCAACCGTCGGCTGGCGGAATCGAATGTGGCTCGGCAAACGAAACGGAAGGCTTGGTCGGTCGACATTGTGATCAGCGCACGCGGACATCCAGCAGCAAATCGAGCAGGAGGCGGGCGAATTCGGTGGGTGCGTCAGTGAATCCACTGTGCCCGCCGGGGAACTCGGTCAGCGGGATGTTCAAGTGCGCGGCGATCGTCTCGGCCGGACGGTAGGGGAGTCTGCCTTTGCTTTCCCGGCCCGCTCCGAGGGCAAGGCGGTCGGAGAGCGGCGCCAAAGCCGCCAGGTCGGGCTGGTGTGAGGTGACTGTGCGCAATTCGTGTGCCATGGTGCGCGGCGCGTTGGCGTGCAGACGTCCGATCATCTCCGCCGCGCGCTGCGGGAGCTCGGCGGGATCAGGCATGGCGTTCATCCCTCCACCGATGCCCTCGAGGAAGCGTGCGCCCGCGGCGGCGAGGCCTTCGGCCATGAAGAGTTCGTATACCTCGTCGACGAACGCTTTGTGTGTGGCGGCGTCGGGCAGCACCGCAAAGCAGGGCGGCTCATGCGCGACGACCGACCGCAACCGGTGTGGGTGCCGTGCGAGCAAATCCAGCGCGACCACCGCGCCGCCGCTTCCACCGAAGACGTAAGCGTCTTCGCCTGCGGGCGTGAGGTGTTCGAGTAGGCGGAAGGCGTCGTCGCTTTGTACCTCGACCTGCATGTCGGCTGGTGCGTCCTGGTCGAGCACGCTACGGGAGTAGCCGCGCGGGTCGAGGGTGACGACGGTGAAATGCTCGGCGAGCGGGTCGGTGATGGGATCGAAAACGGCCGCGTCGCCCCCGCTGCCAGGAAGCAGCAGCAGAACCGGCCCGCTGCCGCGCACCTCGAAGTAGAGGGTGGCCCCGGGGACTTTCAAGGTGTCGGATCTCATGATGACTGCTCCTGGTGCCGGGATGGCCACTGCTCGAGTGCGATGTGCAGGGCGTCGATGATGCGTTCCCAGGAGGCGGCGGTATCGCGGGAATGGCTGAAGCCGCCGGTCGCCTCCAGGGTGGCGTAGCCGTGAAAGGTGCTGCGCAGCAACCGGACCGCGTCGGTGAGGTCGGGTTCGGCCAAGCTGTAGGCGCGCAGCATGCCATAGGTGAGTTCGATGCCGCGCAGCGCGCCGGGCGAAGCCTTGGCCACTTCGGCGCTGACCGGCAGCTGCGTTGCGGCGTATCGGCCGGGATAGCGCAGCGCGTACTCACGCCAGGCGTGCGCGAACGCGCCGAGCGCGTCGCGTCCCGCCCGGCCCGCGACCGCCGCCGCGATCAGGTCGGCCTTCTCGGCGGCGGCCGTCATGGCCACTCTGGCCCGCAGTTCCTGGAGGTTCTTGATGTGCGAGTAGAGGCTCGCGTCCTTGACGCCGAACTGTCTGGCCAGCGCCGACATGGTGATGTTGTCGATACCGACCTCGTCGGCGAGATCTGCCGCGGCCAGCGTGATCCGCTCAGCGGTCAGCCCGGCTCGTACCATCATCCGCGCGACCTCCTCTAAACTAGGGCAGATCGTATTTATCCTAGTACTCCTAGTTTTTGCAAGGGAAGCTATCCGTCATTTTCGGCAAGGTTGCGGATCGGGTGGCCTCTGACCACGAGGCTGGCTATGCTGGGCCACTGTTCACGCGCAAGCTGAATCTGGATCTGATCCGCGAGCACTACGACAACCTGCTCAGGTTGGCCGGGTCGCTGAAGTTCGGGCACGCGACAGCGTCGCTGCTGGTCGGCAAGCTGTGCGCGTCCGGGCGGCAGAACGCGCTCGCGGCCGCGCTCAAGGAATACGGGGCGCTGCGCCGAAGCATCTACGCCGCCCGCTATCTGTCCGACCCGGACTATCGGCGCAAGATCTCACGCCAGCTCAACGAGGGCGAATCCATCCACGCACTCAAACGCGATCTCATCTACGCCCACGAGGGAGCCCTCCGGGCCCGCCATCTGAAAGCCCAGACCGAACAAGCCTGGTGCCTGACGTTGGCCACCAACGCGGTCATCGCCGGGGCCACAGAGTATTACGGCCTGGCCGTAGAGCAGATGCGCCGGGCCGGGCGGCGAATCGACGACGAGGTACTCGCGCACATCTCGCCCGCGCACCGCGAGAGCATCTTCTTCAGCGCGATCGAGGTCGACATCGACGCCGAACTCGCCCAACTCGGCCCGACCGGATACCGGCCGTTGCGCGTCCGCGACACCTTGTTCTGACCGCACGCATGCCGGTTCGGCCTGAGTCCATCCCCGTCGCTGTGATCCCCGGTCGGCTCTCGACCGGGGATCACAGCGAGGTGAGGTCCGGATCGGTCAGTGGTCGATACTCGCCATGTTCGCTTCGTCGTGGCGGGCCCCGATCGCTGGTGTGAGCCGGTCCAGGCGCGCGAGTTGGTCGGTGGTGAGCACGACGGCGTCGGCGGCGGTGTTCTCCTCGACGCGAGCGACGCGGCGGGTGCCGGGGATGGGCGCGATGTCGCTGCCCTGGGCCAGCAGCCAGGCGAGTGCGACCTGCGCGGAGGTGGCGCCGACCTCGTCTCCGACTGCCCGAACCTCGTCGACCAGGCGCAGATTCTCGTCGAATGCCTCCCCGATGAACCGGGGATTGGTCTTACGCCAGTCGTCGTCAGGGATGTCGGCAGGCGAGCGGAGCTGACC
Source organism: Nocardia sp. NBC_01730 (assembly GCF_035920445.1). NCBI lineage: Bacteria > Bacillati > Actinomycetota > Actinomycetes > Mycobacteriales > Nocardiaceae > Nocardia > Nocardia sp. NBC_01730. The sequence goes on from NZ_CP109162.1 coordinate 1,011,510, forward strand.
GGTGAGGAAGCCGTGGCCCAGCGGGGAGTAGGGCACGAACCCGATACCGAGGCCGCGCAACAGCGGCAGCAGCTCGTCCTCGGGGTCTCGGGTCCACAGCGAGTACTCGGTCTGCAACGCCGCCAGCGGGTGCACCGCGTGGGCGCGCCGGATGGTCTCCGGCGAGGCTTCCGAGAGCCCGATGTGCAGGACCTTGCCTTCGGCGACCAGTTCGGCCAGCGCGCCCACGGTCTCCTCGATCGGTGTGCCGGGGTCGACTCTATGCTGGTAATAGAGGTCGATCCGGTCCGTGCCCAGCCGCCGCAGCGACCCTTCGACCGCGGCCTTCACATTCGCGGCGCTGCTATCGATACTGCGGGGCCCGGTGCCCGCCACCGGATGCGAGAGCAGGCCGAACTTCGTGGCGACGACAACCTCGTCGCGCCGCCCGGCGATCGCGCGGCCGACGATCTCCTCGCTGTGGAAGGGGCCGTAGATCTCGGCGGTGTCGATGTGGGTGACACCCAGCTCCAGCGCACGGTGGATGGTGCGGATCGACTCGTCGTCGTCCAACCCTCCGCCAGAGGTGTAGGTGCCAGCCATGGTCATGGCACCCAGGCCGATACGGGACACCTCCAGAGTACCGAGAAAAGCAGGCTTCATCGAATAACTCCTTCGTCGGTTCGTCGATGGTGATCACAGGGATGGCCGGGACGGCCCGCCGGGCGCGGCATCACTGCCGCGGTGCTTCCCTGACTTCAGACAACACCGTGTCCCGGGAACAAGACAGGGTCTGGCGAGAGGGGTGCTCACGGTGTCCCTCTTACCCGGCCTACCTGCATCTACGCTCGACACCATGGACGAGAACGAGGAAGCGCGCACAGCGGTCCGCGAATTCCTCAGCAGCCGCCGTGACCGGGTCTCACCTGGCGACGCGGGCCTGCCCTCGACCGGGACCCGGCGCCGTGTGAAGGGCCTGCGGCGCGAAGAGGTAGCCCTGCTGGCCGGGATCAGCCCCGAGTACTACATCCGCCTCGAACGAGGCCGGGCCACAGGCCCCTCGCCGGGCGTCGTGGAATCCATCGCCGCGGTGCTGCAACTCGACGACGACGAACGCGCCCACCTCGACCGGCTGCTCACCGCACTGACCCCCGAAGCCCGCAAGCGTCGCAAACCAGCGATCACCGCCACGATCAGCCCCGGAATCCGGGTACTGCTGGACTCGATCAACCACCTGCCCGCTGTCGTGTTCAACAGCCGCCTCGACCTCCTCGCCGCCAACGATCTCGGACGGGCCCTCTACGCACCGCTGCTCGACACCGACGGCCCGGTGAACACAGCGCGCTTCATGTTCCTCGACGAGCACGCGGCCCGAGGCCTGTTTCCCGAGTGGGAGCGTATCGCCGCTGACACAGTGTCGATCCTGCGCATCGAGGCCGGTCGGCACCCCGACGACCCGGAGCTGGTCGCCCTCATCGGTCAGCTGTCCACCCGCAGCCACGCATTCCGCACCCGCTGGGCCGCCAACGACGTGAAAACACACCGCGCAGGCACCAAGGCCTTTCAGCATCCCCTGATCGGAAGGCTCACCCTGCCGTTCGAGAACCTCACCATCGACACCGCGGCGGATCAGGTTATGACCGTGTTCACCCCGCAGCCGGGCTCACCCGAACACGACGCGATCCGCCTGCTCGCCAGCTGGAACGCCCACACCTCGGATCAGACGGAGACCGAAAGAAAGTCTCCGGATAGGTCGTAGCAGGTGTTCCGTAAGCCGATCGGCCAACGGAACATCCCACCCGACCAGCTCCCGCCCTGATCACGGGTGTTCCGTAAGACTGTTCCGGGCACCGTCCCGGTGAACCCCCGCTATAAGGAACAATCGAACGGGTGATCGAACCCTTCCGCGTCGGATACGTGCGCTGCTCCACGGACGAACAAGACGTCGAGATCCAAATCGACCAACTGATCGTCCTCGGCGTCCCTCGCGAGCGGATCTTCGTCGACAAAGGATTCTCCGGCACCACCCGCATGAACCGCACCGGCCTTGACAACGCCCTCACCGCGGTCCCCTCCGCGGCCACCGCTGTCACCGACCGGCAAGTGGTGCTGACCACGACGAAGTTCGACCGGTTCGCACGCAACATGGCCGAAGCCGGGGAGATCCTGACCGGGCTACGCGAGCGGGATGTGCTGTTCGGTCTCGGCAACCAGATCTACGACGAGTACAGCGTCGGACGCTCCACCATCCACCGCATCATCAGCGGCCCCCCGCCGCGCGTGTAGCCCCCATCAATTCGGAACCGGCAACCCGTCATCACTGCTGGTCAAGCCATTGTCGTTGTTTCCACGCGGTTACTACCGGAACCCCTAATTGTTGAGGTCGGGGCTGCGGATCTGGGTGGTGAGTGTTCGGCTTGACTGCCGATGATGTTGACCGGCACGGCTGGAGGTTGGGGTTCGTGGCGACGCTGGTGTTCGCGGATGAGGAGTTGGAGTGTCTGCGGGAGCTGAAGGAACTGGACGAGTTCCTGCTGGCGCGGGAGATGGAGCACGACTCGCCGACGCTGCTGTTCCGGCTCGCGCGCGAGTACCTGATCTCGGCGCGGGTGATCCGGCCCAGTCCTGACACGCTGGTGCGCCGGGTCGCGCACGCACATCCGGTGGAGCAGATGCGCCGCGAGGGCCGCCGCATCGATGACGACGTGCTGGCACATATCTCCCCGGCGCAGAGCGAAAACATCAACCTCTTCGGCGCGATCGAGGTCGACATCGACGCCGAGCTCGCCCTGCTCGGGTACCGGCCGCTCCGCGTCCGCGACACCCTCTTCTGACCCTGACCCCAGTGCTCCGGCCGCGTCTCATCTACGTCCTGTAAGTAGCCGATGAGCGAGCGGTAGGTCGCCGGGTAGATCCTGCGTGTCAGCGCTCTCGCTCCAGCTGGGCGAGCCGGGTGAGGGCGGGCAGCGCGGCGGCGAGTGCCCGACGGTGGGCGGGGCTCAACTCGGCGACCATCGGAACCAGGTACCGGACCCGGTCCTCGTGGCGGGTTTGCCGCACCTGCCGGGCTGCCTCGGTGAGGTGCACGATCACGGCCCGTCCATCGCCAGGGTCGCGGCGGCGCAGCACCAGCCCGTCGCGCTCCAAGCGCGCGATGAGTTGAGTGATGCCCGGCTGGGTCAGCTGCTCGGTCTCGGTCAGATCGGTCAGCCGCGCGGGGCCCCGGTGAGCCAGGGTGTCGAGCACCGACAGCGTGGTGAACGGCAGCTTCTCCTGTACCGGGATGCGGATGTAGACGCGGTTGAAGTCCTCTATCGCCGCGGCGAAGGCGTCCACGTCGAAATCGTCGATGTCGTCCACGCGAGCAACTATATCCGGAACTTATAAAAATTGCTTAAATAAGCTACTTATGTATAGTCGGACACCAAACGGCGCAGGAGGCCAGATGAGCGACAGAACCCACAATGCCCGACCGTTCCCCTTGACGCCGAAGAAGATTCACGTCCCCGACAGCGTGCTCACCGACCTGCGGCAGCGTCTGGATCTGACCCGCCTGCCCGACGATGTCGGCAATGAAGACTGGTATTACGGCGTGCCTCGCGGCTATCTCCAGGAGCTCGTGGACTACTGGCGCAGCGGATACGACTGGCGCGCAGCCGAAGCCGAGATCAACACCTATCATCATTTTAAGGTCGAAATCGACCGTGTGCCAGTGCATTTCATGCGCAGGCCCGGCGTCGGGCCGGATCCGACGCCGCTGATTCTGACACATGGCTGGCCCTGGACGTTCTGGCACTGGTCCAAGGTCGCCGACTTGCTGGCGGATCCGGGGGCGCACGGCGGTGATCCGGCCGAGGCGTTCGATGTGATCGTGCCTTCGTTTCCCGGCTTCGGGTTCTCCAGCCCGCTGGCGAACCGCCCGGATGTGAACTTCTGGAAGGTCGCCGACCTGTGGCACACGCTCATGACCGATGTTCTGGGCTACGAGAAATACGGTGCCGCCGGCTGCGACGTGGGCGCGCTGGTCACCGCGCAGCTCGGCCACAAGTACGCCGACGAGTTGTATGCCATCCACATCGGATCCGGACTGAAACTCACCCTGTTCAACGGCGATCGTGCCTGGGACTTCAGCGGCGGACTGCCGATTCCCGACAGCCTGCCCGCCGAGGTACGCGCACGAATCGTGGAGCTGGACAAGCGTTTCGCCGTCCACCTGGCCGCACACCTCCTCGCCCCCAGCACCCTCGCCCACGCCCTGTCCGATTCCCCGGCGGGCATGCTGGCATGGATCCTGGAACGTTGGTTCAAATGGAGCGACAACGGCGGCGACATCGAAACCGTGTTCAGCAGAGACGATCTCCTCACGCACGCCACGATCTACTGGGCCACCAACACCATCGGCACCTCGATACGCCTCTACGCAAACCACAACCGCTACCCCTGGACGCCTTCCCACGACCGTCTCCCGGTCGTGCAGGCCCCCACCGGCATCACCTTCGTTGGCTACGAGAACCCACCCGGCATCAGCACCGCCCAACGCGTCGAACACTTTCGCGCCAGCGACCGCGCCCAGTGGTACAACCACGTCAATCTGACCGTCCACGACCACGGCGGCCACTTCATTCCCTGGGAAATCCCCGACCAATGGACCGGTGACCTACGCCGAACCTTCCGGGGACGGCGCTGACACGCACCAACTCAGCACCAGGCGAATACCCGCTTATACCGCATATCGCGCGTTCGGCAGCTTGGCCCGAGCGGATCTCTTTGCCCGGGATAATGGGCTGTTATCCGGTAGATCGCAGCCGGAGCGGTGCCGATGCCGGCGGAATAGCGTCGTCAGACGGGTTGGTCGATCCGAAGGAAGGCGCGTATCGCACTGGTGACGAAAGTCGTCAATGGCGGTGTTTGCGAGGGGCGGGGTGGCCGAAGTACGGATGTCGAGGAGTCCTTGGTCGGCGATTCGACAGAGACATTCGCCATGAGTACATGGCAGCTCTGGGCGGCACCACCTGGCAACGGCACTCTCGTCTGCTGGAAGACGTGCGGAAACCTGGCTGATTGTACTATGGCGGCCGAGCCGTCATATCGGGTCGCTCATCCGGTGCGCATGGCGGGTGTCAGTGAACGGGTAGGGGCGGTGCATGGGGTCTCGAGCACACTACGTACTCGTACGTAACGGCTCCTGGGAGCTGTATTACTCGCAGTGGGGTGCGGAGGGCCTCGCCCTCGATCTGGCGCCTGGGCCGGTGAGCGCGACGCACTTCATCGAGGAGCAGGTCCGGCGCGACAGATGGATGGACGACGTCTGGTGTGAGGGCGTCGCCCTGGTCGACCACGACAAGCGGGTGTTGCTCTTCCAGGCTTCGATGTACGAGCAGGACTTCGTGCAGCGCGCTTGCTTCTTCCGCGTGCTGCTGCGGACGTGGCCGGGTTGGCAGGTGCGGTGGGATAGTGGGCTGCGCGAGGTGCGCGCGTATGTCGGCGATCCCGCGATGGAGCCAGCGGACACCAACGACGATCATGTCGCGTCCGTGTTCCCTGACCCCGGCAAACCCATCGATGAGTACATGCCCATAGACTCGCTGGAGGATCTCTACGCGGACGTGAAGATCATCACTGTCGAGGACGACAACGGGGTAGCCGCGTACGCCGTCCGGCACGGCTTCCTCTGCCACCTGCTCGACCTAGGCCCCGCCCTGACCGGACGGCTCTTCCGGAGACTCGAGGAGCAGCACCTGCCCGTCGTTCCCGAGGGCGGCCTACACATCGACACGGTGCAGCGACGGATCTCGGGCTGGACGCTGCCGATCTGGCACCCGAGTACAGAGGAGATCACCGCCCGCTGGCCCGGCTGGACCTGGACCTCCTGGGAGGACCGCTTCTGGGAGCAGGCTCGTGCCGCCCGCGGCGCTCTCATCTTCCCGGAGTCGGACCTTCGCCGCGGCTACGCGTGGCTGCACGCGGCCGTGCAGGAGCACCCGCACGACAACCCGGCCGCGTACCTGCGCGCCAGGGTCGACGAGCTGCGCTCCGAGGGCAACGAGGTGTTGTACACCGGCCCCGGAGCCCTCGCGCACACCGCCCCGGGTCCGGACCCTGCCGAACACGCTCGCCTGAGCGCCGTACTGGCCGAACTCGCTGCCGAATGACCGCCGTCCCCGCAGCCGGACACCTACTACCCGCCCGCGAGCTCAAAGGCGCAGTGCATTGCGGCATTTCAAGCATGGTCTCAGCCCTATACCAGCGCTGTTCGTCGGCAGGGCGCCGCGAACCCTTCAACCAACCACATCAACATCACCGCAAGTCACGGCTATATCCGACCGAAACTTCGTCGGTGCTACCGGCACCCCTGAACGCCACCGACCGCCGCAAGGTGTTCGACGAGGCTCCGACCGGGTTCGTCCCGACCAAGTGGCGCGGCTACCTCGAGGAGGCCCGCAAGTCCGGCAATCCCACCGCCTACCGGCACTATTGGGAGCTGTGCGTGCTGCTCGGCTTGCGTGACGGGCTACGCACCGGGGACGTGTTCGTGCCCGGTTCGCGCCGCTACGCCGATCCGGCGGCGTATCTGCTCACCCTGGAGCAGTGGGCGCCCCAGCGCGCCGAATTCTGCCGCCTGGTCGGCAAATCCGCTGATCCGGCCCGCGCGCTGGCGGACGCGGTCGATAAACTGCACGCCTCGGTCGGTGAGCTGGAGAAGGTACTCGCCGACGGTGATGGCCCGGTCCGTCTCGATGACGACGGTGACCTGGTGATCTCACCGCTGACCGCCGAGGATGTGCCGGCCGAGGCGGCCGAACCCAAGGCGGAGCTGACCGAGATGCTGCCGTTCGCGCCGATCGTGTCACTGCTGATAGAGCTGGACAAACGCACCGGTTACCTGGACTGTTTCACCCACGCCACCGGCAAGCAGGCCCGCAGCTCCGACCTGAAACGCAATTTGATCGCGGTCCTGCTGGCCAATGCGACCAACCTCGGGCTGCGCAGCATGGCCGACGCGTGCGGCATCTCCTACGACATTCTGCGGTGGACCGAGGAATGGTATGTGCGGGAGGAGACGCTGCGTGCGGCGAACCTGACGATCATCGACTACCACCAAAGGCTGCCGCTCACCGCGACTTTCGGCGGCAGCACACTATCGTCCAGCGACGGGCAGCGGTTCCCGACCCGCGGCAAGTCGACCACTGCCCGCACGGTCCCGCGCTTCTTCGCCGACCAAGGCTTGTCTACCTACGCGTGGCTCACCGATCAGCACAACACCTATGGCACCAAGGTGATCGTCACGACCCGCCGCGAGGCGCACTACGTGCTGGACAAGATCCTGGGCAACGCCAAGGATCTGCCGATCACCGAGCACGCGACCGACACCCACGGGGTGACCTGGTCGACTTCGCATTGTTCGACCTACTCGGCATGCAACTCTCGCCCCGAATCCGGGATCTGGGCAAGATCACCCCGTACCGGCCAGGGTCGCGCTCGCAGATCGAGTCGCAGTTCCCGTGCGCCAGACCGCTGTTGACCCGCAAACTGAATCTCGACCTCATCGCCGAGCACTACGACGATCTACTTCGTCTGACCGGATCGCTGAAGTTCGGGCACGCGACCGCGTCCCTGCTGGTCGGGAAGCTGTCGGCGTCGGGGCGGCAGAACGCCCTCGCTGCGGCGTTGAAAGAGTATGGAGCGCTTCGTCGTACGATCTACGCCGCACGCTATTTGTCGGATCCGGATTATCGGCGCAAGATCGCTCGCCAGCTGAACAGGGGCGAGCCGGTCCACGCGCTCAAACGCGATCTGCTCTACGCCCACGAGAGCATGATCCGGGCGCGGCATCTGGAGGATCAGGCCGAACAAATGTGGTGCTTGACCTTGGCCACCAATGCGGTAATCGCTTGGACGACAGAGTATTTCGGACTCACTGTCGAGCAGATGCGGCGTGAGGGCCGCCGGGTGGACGGCGAGGTGCTGGCCCACGTGTCTCCGGCCCACTCGGAGAACATCAACTTCTTCGGCGCGATCGAGGTCGACATCGACGCCGAGCTGGCCCAGCTCGGGCCGACCGGCTATCGGCCCCTGCGAATGCGCGACACACTGTTCTGATATCTGACGTCACGGTCCTGCTTGACATCCAGCTGTAGCCGTTTCGAACCACGCGCTATGCGGCTACTTAACACTGGCGGTAGGACTTGATCCCGGCCAGGATCGGGTCCAGGTGCCCGGTGAGAAGCTCCCTAATCGGCTGCCCGCCTGCGTCATTGGTGTGGCTCAATAATGGCTTGCCTCTCACCGGTCACCGTGCCGGGAATGGCTGAAGAGGGGTTTGCCCAAAGCTCGAAGTAGCGGTGCCTTCCCGCACGGACCTCACACGCCGACACGGGAAGGACACCACTGGTGGCGGTCATCATCGGAATGGATCCGCATAAACGCTCAGCCACGATCGAGATCATCGACTCCACCGGCACAGCGCTGGTCACGGGCCGATACGGCACCGACAACACCGGCTACAGCGAAATGCTCACCACCGCACAGCGATACACGGATCGGGTGTGGGCGATCGAGGGCTGCAACGGCATCGGCCGACATATCGCGCATCGCCTGGTCCACGACGGTGAAACCGTGATCGACGTGCCGGCGAAACTCTCAGCGCAGGTGCGAGTGTTCGCGACCGGCAACGGCCGCAAAACTGATCCCGTCGATGCGCATTCGGTGGCATTGGCGGCGTTGCGGTCACCGGATCTGCGTCGCGTCCAAGCGGATTCGGAGCTGATCGCGTTGGGCATGCTCGCCGATCGCCGCGACGAGCTCGGCCGCGCCCGCACCGACACCGTCAACCGGCTGCACCGGCTGCTGCTGGAACTGCTGCCCGGCGGGGCGAAGAAGTTCCTCTCAGCAATGCAGGCGCGCAAGCTGGTCGCCACCGTCAAACCCCGCGACCCCGCGGGCAAGGTCCGTCGCCGTTTGGCCGTCGAGTTGATCGGTGAGCTGGAAACCATCGACCGCAAGACCAAGGCCGCGGACAAAGAACTACGCGAGCTCGTTGCCGAGCGCGGGTCCACCTTGACCGATCTCAACGGCATCGGTCCAGCTGGGGCGGCCCGGCTACTGGCCGACGTCGGTGACATCCACCGATTTCGGGATCGGCACCGGTTCGCGTCCTGGAACGGCACCGCACCCTTGGACGCTTCCTCCGGCCAGCAGCAACGCCACCGACTTTCCCGCGCCGGGAACCGCAAGATCAACCGGGTCTTGCACACTATGGCCATCGTTCAACTACGACGTCCCAGCCCGGGTCGCACCTACTTCGACCGCCGCAAAGCCGAGGGCAAGACGTCGATGGAGGCGATGCGGGCATTGAAACGGCGCCTGTCGAATGTCGTCTATACACGCATGCTCGCCGACCAACAACGGCGGGAAACGGCAAGCCCGGGAGGGCAATCGGGGGCGACTACTGACTCCAGCGCGACCGGCCTGACCCCGCATACCGGCACTTCGGACAAGCCACAACCCGGACTTACCAACAACCAGAATAGCCACGACCTGCAACCCGCGCCTTGACACGAGAGGGGAGCCATTATGGTGCGTTCCGCCGGCTCAGGATGCCTCCCAGCCCCGGGCGGTTACAGGGTGAGCATGGCGGCAGCGACCTGGTCGGCCACGGCGTGGCGCAGAGCAGTACCCATGTCGTCGAGGACGAGCAGTCGCGCCCCAGGGATTTCGGCGGCGAGGACCTCGCCGTTGCCGAGGGGGAAGAACGGGTCGGCGCGACCGTGCACGACGAGTGTGGGCACGTCGAGCTCACCGAGCCGGCCCCGCCAGCGCGGGGCGCAGTCGATCCGGGAGAACACCATCCCGAGCTGGTTCGCCTGGTGCACCGCGGGATCGCTCGACCGCGTCCGGTCCCAGATTCGGGCTGCCGTCGCCCGCGCGTCCTCCGGATCGTTGCCCATCGGCTCGGCCCCCGAGGCGGCGAATGCCGCGACAGCGTCCCGGTCGGTCCAGTCCGGACGCGGGCGGGAGAACAGCGCGCCCATGACCGCAGGGTCGTGGTCCGGCAGGTCCTCGTCGACCGGGCCCGGCGCCACCGGCCGAGTGCCGACGAGGGTCAGTGCGGAGAACACGTCCGGGTGGTCCAGCGCGGCGACCTGAGCGACCATCCCCCCGACGCCGACTCCACCGAGATGGGCGGTCCCGGCACCGAGTGCCTCGACCAGAGTGGCCGCGTCGGCGACGAGATCCCGCAGGTCGTACGCCGGGTTCTCCGGGTCGAGGGTCGTCGACGCGCCGGAGTCACGCAGGTCGTAGCGGACGACGCGCCGCCCGCCCGACGCGAGCCGCTCGCACAGCGCGTCGGGCCAGGACAACATCGTTGTGCCGCCGACCAGCAGGACCAGCGGATCGTCCTCGCGGCCGAAGCGCTCGATGCCGAGACCCACACCGTTCGCCCGCACCGAGGTCATGCCCAATCGAAACTGTCTCGTCATGCCTGTACTCCTGTCTGTCGGTATACCCAGAGGTATCGACGACAGATTCACCCGAAAGTCATCGGTGTAACCGAGATCGTGTCCACACTCCCGCAATCGCCCCGAACTCGGCATTTCAGGGCGTTTGCCCACGGGGCGGCGACCGGCGAGCTCAGATGATCTCTGCGCGTTGATCTTCCAGCGCCAGCGCGCTGGCCGGTTCGGTCAGCACCCATGCGGCTGGTGCCAAAATTCACCGATAGTCGACGTCAGGATCCACCAGCGTAGCCAGGGCGGCCACACGCATTCTCACAAATGATCAGATACGAGAGTTCTGCGACAGCCCCGGATCGATCACCGAACCCGCAGGCCACCATTCGCAAAACCCCTCTCGAAACCCGCCCTTTGTGCGAGACACTTCTGAGAGACTTCGTCCATGGAGCTGACCCCCGATCAGGCCGCCGCAGCGGTAGAACATCACCGCTGCCCAAACTGCGACGCACCCGCTGGCAGCGCGTGCCGCACCCGCAGCGGCAAGACCGCCGCGAAGTACCACACCCCACGCTTCGTACTCGTGCCCGCACTGCGCGAGGAACTCGGCGTACCGACCCCCGCCGATCGTCGGCCCGGCCGAACCTGGACCCAAGGCCCCACGCTCACCGTGGTCCCGGCACCGGCGACCCAGCGGCCGGTGCGGATCGGCTACGCCAGGACATCAACCGCCCGCCAAGAGCTGGCCAGCCAACTCGAAGCCCTCCGCCAGGCACAGTGCCACAAGATCTTTCACGAGCAGATCAGCACCCGAGTTAGGGTCCGGCCCGAACTGGAGAAGGCGCTCGCGCTGGCCCACCAATTCAAAGAAGCCGCGCCCGAGACACCGGTCGTCTTCACCGTCCACGAGCTCAAACGCCTGGCCCGCAACGCCGCCGAGCTGATGGCGCTGTCCGCCGAGCTCCAGACCGGCGGCATTCAGCTCGAACTCCTCACCGGCCCGCTCACCGGCATTTACGACCCCAACGGCATGGGCGCGATGTTCTTCGCGGTCCTGGCCGTCGCCGGGCAGATCGAACGCAACTACATCCGGGAAAAAACCCTCGAGGGCCAGGTCATCGCCGCCTCCAAAGGCAACCACGGCGGCCGACCCAAAGTCATCGACGACGACATGCTCACCTTCGCCCTCGCACTGAAGAACAATGGCGTCCCCGTCCCGGACATCGCGAAGAAGCTCACCATCAAGAACGGAAAGAACGCGGGCAAGCACCCGTCCGTCGCCTCCCTCTACCGGGCGCTCGCAGAAGCCGAGACCACCGCCGCAGACGACGGCTTGCCGATGCGGCCCACCCCCGCCCGCATCCGCCGTCCTGGCGACCCCCTCACACCCGAGGAAACCAACCTGCGCAATCGCCTCCAGGCCCAGGTCTTCCAGCGTCCAGAGAACCAGTAGCCAGCCTGAGTTCCCGTCTCAACATCATCCCTGACCAGGTCCTAAGCCATATCCGTTGTTTTCTCGGCGGTTACTACCGGGACCCCTTCGACCACTGCATCAGCAGCCCGGTCGGCCCGGCCAGATACACCTTGCGGGCGACGTGGACGTCGGGATACTTCTCCTGCCAACCGGCCAGACGCTCGGCGAGGATGGCGTACTCGGCGCTCTCCAACTCGGTGGCGTCGATACCGCGGTCGGGTTTGCCGGCGAATTCGCCGAAGTCCCGGTCGCTCCACGAATATCGACTGCCATCTCTACGGTAGGAATCCGCATACCGGGGCGACTGCTGGCGTTGGTCCCGGCCTTGCGGGCCGAAAAGCCCACATGTCATCGCGGACCTGCCGGTGCCTCACCCTCGATGTAGAACACGACCGCCTCGCGAAGCCCGGCCGAGCATCGCGGGGCCCTGATCCAAACGGTGAGCTTTCCACCGCGGCGATTCAACCTGCGTGGGTGTGGCCCTGCAGAACGGCGGCTGGTGGGGTGAGGCACCGTGTTCGGCACACCGTTTTGATGCCCAACAACATTGAGGATCGCATCGTGAGGCCGCTCGGCCCCATCAGCGGATGACCTTCTGCTCTGCCCGAACAAGACCCGAGGCGAGATGCTCGATCCAGTCCCGATTCCGGAATCGTGAAGGCGAGATCGGGTAGACGCTGTGGGCTCGACAGTAAGACTCGTGTCGAAGGAGAAAACGATGGTAGGTGAAAGTGCTTCGCACTCAGCGCAACTCGATTCCCCGATCCTCGTTGCCGTCGACGGCTCGGCCAGCTCCTACCACGCGGCCGCCTGGGCCGCGGTCGAGGCGGCGCTACACGGCTGCCCACTGCACATCCTCACCTCGATGGCGGTCCAGACCAGTTTCGGACCAGGAATGATGCTCGGGGAGGCCGACATCGAGTGGATGCGCAGGGACGGACAGCGGATTCTCACCGAAGCCACTCGCGTGGCACGCACGGCGGCGCCGGGAGAAGACCCGGAAACAACCACCGAAGTGACGTTCGAGCTGGTCATTCCGACACTGATCGAACGCTCGACACAGGTGCGGATGCTGGTGGTCGGCAGCCGGGGCATGGGTGCGCTCCAGCGTGGCCTGCTCGGCTCGGTCAGCACCGCGACCACCCATCACGCGCACTGCCCGGTCGCGGTAATCCACGGCAGCTCCGCGATCGACGCGGTGTCGGCCACACAACCGGTCCTGGTCGGTGTCGACGGAACCAGCAACAGCGTCCCCGCTGTCGAGCTCGCGTTCGAAGAAGCCTCCCGCCGCAAGGTCGGGTTGGTCGCCCTGCACGCCTGGAGCGACACCACTGGTCTCGACGTACCAATCGCGGGCTGGGACGCCGCCCAGCAGTCCGCCGAAGCAGTCCTCGCCGAGAACCTCGCGGGCTCGAGTGAACGCTACCCAGATGTTCCGATACACCGAATCGTAGTCGCCGACCGACCGGTTCGCTCACTCCTCGATGAATCGGCGAACACCCAGCTCGTCATCGTCGGCAGCCACGGACGCGGCGGCTTCGCCAGCATGCTGCTCGGCTCCACCAGCAATGCCCTGCTGCACTCAGTAGAAGCCCCGATGATCATCGTCCGCTCACAGCAAGCAGTGCGCAAACACGCCAGATGATGACGGATGTCAGTCGCGATCAGCTACCAGGTTGCGCAAGCTGATGGCGCGGTTGCGCGGCGCGGTCGGCCGAGGCCGCTCGGCGGGCTTACTGTCCTGCGATACCGTCCCCGCCGGCATCACCGTGACCAACCTTGGCGAACTCGGCATCGAGTCGATGACCGGTGTGATCCCGCCGCCGGATGAAGGCAGGCTGTGCCCGATCCAGGCGGCTCAGAGGCCGACCTACTGGTAAGCACGGCACCCGCGGCGCCGCACGCTGGTGTGACTGTGCCGTGATTGGTGTTACACCGGACTCCGACGAGCCGGACTCGGTCGGTTGGTCAGGACGCGGAGCCAGCGGCGGTCGTCGGAAGATGGGAGGCGCAAACGGCTTCCACGAACGCACCGACCTGCTGCTCAGGCAGGTGGCGCGCAAGGTCGGCCTCGGTGATGATGCCGACGAGCAGCCCCTCAGCAGTCACCGGGAGCCGGCGGACCCGGAACGCTGTCATGGTGGCCAGAATGCCGCCGATGTCAGCGTTGACGTCGACAGTATGCAGTTGCTCGGCACCCTGGGTGAGTTCACCCGCGGTGGTCGTTTCAGGATTCAGCCCGACGCCGACAACCTTGACGGCGATATCGCGGTCGGTCACGATACCGACTGGATGCCCCTCACCATCGCAGACGGGAAGTGCGCCTACACCGAGCTGGCGCATGCGCTGGGCGGCGAAGTCCATAGTGTCACGCACGCCGATGCATTCGACACCTGGGCGCATGATGATTTCCGCGGTGGTCATGGCGAGTCTCCCTCCGTCGAGAAGACCGGTTACCGCACGACCATCATTCGATGATCGTTCACCGCGACGACAGGGGACAAAGTCACAGTCTCGCGGGATTTTCCGCGTGGGCCGGGTCCAGCGGCGAGCGGCGGTCCGGCAGTCCAGAGCGTTCGATCTGCTCACCAAGCACGTCGTGCCCCACAAGCGCGCCATGGACGCCAAGACGGTGGTTGAGCGGGTTGCGCATGGCTCGGTGCGAGACCTATGACCGGCTGGCGCACGAGTTCACCTCCGAGCGGTGCGCGGCGCTGGACGGGTTGCCGGAGGTGGATGCGCCCTGGAAAGCCTCGGCCCTTACACCACGGTCGAAGGCACGGGGGGTGCTGGCCGTACCGCACTCACTACGACGCCGCCTACTCCGCGGTGTGCTATAGATCTGACCCACAACCCAACCGTCCCGGCACGACCAGATCCGACGAGTTCGCGTTCGGCCGGTCGTGTGGCCGGTGGGAGAGAGCCGTGGGTGGCTACTCCTTCGTGGGCTGGGCTCGTCCGAACAACGCATCGTATGCGTTGAAGTCTGGCTTCATTCCCGCGGCGACGAGTTCCCATAGCACTTCGTCGGTACCGCTGCCGATTCGGGACAACCGCATGTCCTGCCACCATCTGGCGAGCGGGGTTTCTTCCGTCAGATATCCAAGACCACCGAAGATGTGCAGGCATTCATCGACAACTTCTTGGCCCAGCCGCGCAGCGGTGACTTTCAAGCCCGCAGCCGTTCGTGCGTCGATCTGCTCCGTCGCCGCCATTCCCTGCAATGCGAGTCGGAGCATGTCGACCCTGGCGTGCAGTTCGGCCACTCGCAGGCGCAATGCCTGGTGACCGAACAGGGGTTTGCCGAACTGCTCACGCCGCATCATCCGCGCAACAGTGAGGCCGAGAACTCGGCCGCATGCGCCCGAAACTTGAGCCGCGACCGACAGGCGCTCATGCGTCAGTCCCCAGGTTATCGCGGCCAACCCGATGCCGGGACGGCCCAACAGCGCCTCGTCGGGCAACCAGGTGTCGAACTCGATCGGGGCCGTGTCCAATGAGTTCACCCCCAACTTGTCGTACGGTTTACCCACCGACGCCGACGTCAGAGGCAGCGCGAACAAACCGAGGTTCCCCAGCCGATGGTCGACTCCGTTCTCTACGCATCGCGCGAGCACCAACACGAAGTCGGCTACGCTGGACAACGATACGAACGCTTTCGCCCCGGTCAGGACATAACCGCTACCGTCGCGGACGGCGGTTGTCCGTATAGCTTGCAGGTCCGAGCCGCCCGCCTCCTCCGACGCGCCGATACAGAGCACCGCAGTGCCTGCCGTCGCGTCGGCGCAGAGCGAGCGGAGATGATCCGAGCTGGCGAATCGGTAAAGCATGGCGAGTGCGGAATCGTGCAGAGTCACCCCTACGCCGACGCCACCCGAGCATGCCGCGCCGAGTGCGGTGTGCAACCCGACGAGTTTGGCGAGTTGGAACCGATACCCTCCCGCCCATTTGTCGGTGAAGATCCCGGCAGCACCGAGTCGGGCAAGAACTTCTCGTGGAAAAACGCCCTGCCGCTCTGCCTCCGCCACCGTCTCGTGAAATCTGTCATCGAGCACGGCCTCGACTGCGGCGCAGAAATTTTCGACCGAAGTACCGTTCGGCACCACGTTATCCGGCACGACGAGGCCTCCTGTGCTTGTCCGGTGCAATCCAATGTATTTCGTGTCGACATCACGAGAACCATGTCGCCACCTCCAGCCTCCGCAATTTCCCGGAGGTCGTGCGAGGTAGTTCGCCGGGTTTTACCAGCACGACTTTCCCAGGAACAACACCGCATTCGGCCGTTACCGCAGCTATGATCCGGTCTTCAATGCCGGTGGCCCGCTTTCCACTGCACTCGGCAACCACCAATAGGCGTTCGGTACGTATCGCGGTGCGTTGTGCGGCCATTGTCGCGACCACGCCACCAGGTCGGACGCCCGGGACCAGCGCAGCGACCCGCTCGACGTCGTGGGGAAAGACATTTCGCCCCGCGACGGTGATGACTTCTTTGGACCGCCCGCACACCACCAGCTCCTCGCCCGACAAGTAGCCGATATCCCCGGTCGGGGTCCATTCTGCGGCGCCGGCCGTAGCAACATCATCCGCATACCCACTGAACATCGAATGGCCACGTATCTCCACCAAGCCGATATCGCGACCGGTGACTACGGGCACTTTCATCGGCGGATCGGCAATGCGTACCTCCATGCCGTTGAGCGGCCTCCCAAGCAGTGCATGTCGGCGGATCGTCGTGGTTACGCCGTTCTCGGCCGTCACAGCTTCATCGATGCGGATGCCGAGCCACGGGTCCGGTGCCGTCACTGCGCACGTTGCTTCGGCCAACCCGTAGGAGGGAGCCAGCGCATCCGGTGTCAGCCCGAATCGCTGCAGCCGGTCGGCGAAGCGCGTCATGCCGTCGCAATCGACCGGCTCACCACCGTTGATCACATAGCGCAGTGCTCCGAGTTCGACGTTGTCCACTCGCCGGGCGTATCTTCCGATGAGGTTGTACGCGAAGTTCGGGGCAGCGGTCACGGTCGCCGAGCTCGCACTGAGCCAGCTCAACCACTCGAAGGGGATCCTGGCGAACGCACTGGTCGGTGCGAGCCACGTCGCGAGGCCCGCGGCCATGCCACAGACAGCAAGCATCAGTCCCATGTCGTGAGACATCGGAAGCCAGGAACACAACACGTCATCGCTGCCGCCCCGGGTCCGGTCACACAGGCCCCAGAAGTGGTTGAGCACGGCGTTATGCGAGAGGACCGCCGTTCTGGGAGCGCCCGTGGAGCCGGCCGTACCCTGTAACACCGCTGGACTGTCCGACGGGACCCGAACCAGGGATGCCTCGGAGTCCCACCGCCAGCCTGCGACCTGGGCGAGATCGTGCACCGGCACATGACCTGCGGTACCGCGGAGCAATTCGAGCACCGGTCCGTGGGCGAGGACCATACCGCAGTCGAGAGCGCGCAACCGCCGCATCGTCGATTCCGACCATAGCCCTCGATCACTGCCCCGCACCGGCATCGGCATGATCGATATCGGTCTGCCCGCTGCCCAGCAACCGAAGACCGCGGCAACTACCTCCACGGTCGTTTCGCCCACGATGCCGATCGGTTGTCGCGGACCAGAACCGGCGTCGAGCACTCGGGTGGCGATCCTGAGACCCAGGTCTCGTACATCCGTCCAGGGCATCTGCTGCCATTGCTGGGATTCGGGGTCCAACACCATCAGTGGCCCTCGCCCCGATCGCATGGCCCGATCGATCGTCTCGACCAGATCGAGATCTGGATCTCTGGTCAGCGCCGCACCCACGTCACACCTGTCCCGCCATGAGTTCGCGCAGGTGCTTGGCGAACAGACCGACATCGGGCAACGCGGTGGGGTCCGCCATCATCCCGATCGTGACCTGATCGCGCAGTATCAGGGCGGTCACCGCGAGCTCACGACCCAGCATCGGGTGGAAGCCGACGACATTCGTCACCTCTCGACCCAGCAGCCGGTCGTCCGGACTGAAAGCAGGATTGACGCCTACCGCCAGGTCCCAGCTGTCGGCTGCCATCAGCTGGGTCATCAACACCTGGGCGCGCCATGGCAGGTAGCTCAATCCGTGTGAGGTCTTGGGGGCGTCCATGGCTTGGCGCAACGGATCCGATCTGCGCAGTGCGGCCTGGACGTCGTGGACTCGCTTCGACAGTGAATCCGCCGCGTCAGATAGTTCGAGGATCGCCAGCGACGCGGCATTCCCCGTGTGCGCCAGCGTATGGTCCAGCGTTACCGGGAACATTATGCGTAGCGGACGATCGGCGTGTTCCGGGAAAGCCCGTGCGAAGGCGAGCCCGGCCACCGCATACACGTACTCTTGTGTCGAGGCGCCCAGCTTCAGCCGGTTCTGCCGCACCGTGTCGGTGGGGACCGCGACCTCGGCTACACGACGCACGGCCCGGTCCCCCACGGGGCGCACATGTCCCCGGCGCCGACCTTTACGCCTGACCAGTCGAGAACTCCGCGTCCCGGCCGCCAGGGCCGCGACCGCATCGACCGGACCGACATTGAATCGCGGCGTGCTGACAAAGCGCCGGTACTCGGCGGTGCTTCCGGAGACGGTATCGATGAGCATTGCGACGAAGCCGGCTGCGCCGAGCCCGTCCGACAGCGCATGATGCACACGCAACAGCAAGGTCTGAGCTTCGATGTCCTGCTGGTGGACCAGAGTGAAGTCCCACGGCGGAGCATCACGCCGCATCCGACTACCCATGAGTTCTTCCACCTGCCGGAGCATCCCGAATCGGTCCGCGACATGATGCTCCTTCGCATGCTTGGTCGGGTCTATCGAGGTTGCGAGGGTGAAACGGGGTTTGCGTCGAGGACGTGTCGGCAGCACCAACCGGTACAGATCAACCTCGTTGACCCGCTGTGCGATTCGCGCCCGCACATCGTCGATCCGGACGGGCTCGCCGTCGGGGGACAATTCGAGCACAAGAACCCAATTCATCGGATGCGCGGGAACATCCAGGCGCAAGTGGTGACTGTCGAGGCTGCTCAGTTCGATCTCGGCGGGCATGACAATCGCACTCCTCTCTCGTCCAAGCTCAGACTGTTATGCATCCGCCGACACGCCCGGACCGCCCGCAAGCGCGACCCGAAACAAAGCGTCGACTTCGCCTATCGTGTGGCACTCCATCAGTCGTTGTCCGGACAGCTGCACTCCCGTATGGTCCTCGATGGCGACCAGCGCGATTGCGAATGCCACCGAATCCATTCCGAGATCTTCGATCAAGCGATCGTCGGGACCGATGTTCTCCACGTCGAGGGCGAGATCTTTTCGGAGGACATTGCATAGCTTGTCGCTCAACCAGCTCGGCATGCTGTTGAACTCCCTTCGACAATTGATGGCGGAGTCTGAAATGTGTTCGTCGTCGGCTGCTCGCAGTCGGCCGGTCACCGGTCCGCGGACGGCGGGGAATCGGCAGCCGGGCTTCGCAGGAGTTCCTTGCTCACTCGGCGTGCGAGGGCGGTGGGATCGGGATTATCGAAGAGTGCATCGGTGCGCAGATGCAGGCCGGTCAGCCGATTCAGCCGGTTACGGAGCTCCACGGTGGTGAGTGAGTCGAATCCGAGGTCCCGGAAAGTCTCGTCTGCGGCGATCGAGTGGTCGGCGGGGTAGCCGAGGACGTCGGCTGCCTGCGTGAGAACCAGTTCGAGTACGAGACGGTCCCGCTCCGGTTCGGTGGCCCCGACGAGCTTGTCGGTCCACGAGCCCTTGTCGTGTCGGGCCGGTTCGGTGGTGGCGCCGGTCCTGCTCTCGTGCCCGGGAACGAGGTCGCGGAGTATCGGCGGCTGTTCGGCTCGGGAAGAGCGCAGGATCGGCAGATCCCACCGTGCCGCGATCGTCAGCGCTCTGGTGCCGCGGCGGGCCACGTCGAACATCTCGATGCCATCGGCGGTGGACAGCGGGACCATTCCGCCACGGGTGACGCGTCGGTGGTCGATCGGGTCCAGTCCGCGGCTGATCGGCGACGGTGCAGCCCACAGGCCCCACGCGACTGCGCAGGCGGGCAGTCCCGCGCCCCGGCGGTGGTAGGCCAGGGCGTCCAGAAATGTGTTGGCTGCGGCGTAATTCGCCTGGCCGGCATGGCCGAAGACACCTGCGGCCGAGGAGAACAGCACGAACTCGGCCAGATCGAGATCGCGGGTCAGTTCGTGCAGGTGAACCGCGGCGTCCAGTTTCGGACGCAGGACACGGTCCAGCCGGTCGGTGTCGAGAGATTCGAGGGTGCCGTCGGCCACGATGCCTGCCGCGTGCACGACCGATCCCAGGGAGGGAATCGAGGCCAGCAGTGCGGCTACCTCTTCGCGCACCGAGACGTCGCAGGACACGATGCGAACATCGGCTCCCCGCGCGGCCAGTTCGGTCGTGAGTTCCGAGACCGACTCGGCTGTCGGTGCGTTGCGGCCGGCCAGCACCAGGCGCCGCGCACCGTGTCGGGTTACCAGGTGTCGTGCGATCTGGGCGCCGAGAGTGCCGGTGCCCCCGGTGATGAGCACAGCACGTTCCGGATCCGGCCGGAACGGCACGGTAAGTACGACTTTGCCGGTGTGTCGCGCATTGCTGACGTAGCGGAGTGCGTCTCCGGCCTGCCGGATGTCCCAGGCGCGGACCGGCAGTGGGCCGATGGCCCCGTTATCGATCAGTGCCTGCAGCGCCTGGAACAGGTCGGCGACTCGGTCGAGCTCGAGATCGGCGAGGTCGAACGGCCGGTAGGTGACGCCGGGATGCTCGACGGTGACGGTGTCAGGGTCACGGACGTCGGTCTTGCCCATTTCCAGGAATCGTCCGCCCCGTGGCAGCAGGCGCAGTGATGCGTCGGTGAACTCCCGGGACAAGGCGTTGAGCACCACGTCGACTCCGCGTCCGTCCGTGGCCTGCCGGACGAGTTCTTCGAAGTCGAGCGTTCGCGAGGACGCGATATGCCGATCGTCGAGGCCCTGGCGGCGCAGGGCCTCCCATTTGCCTGGGCTCGCGGTGGCGAACGCTTCGGCTCCGAGATGACGGGCCAACCGCACGGCCGCCGTGCCGACACCTCCCGCGGCCGAATGGATGAGGATCGACTCGCCCGGTGTGAGATGCGCCAGATCGACCAGGGCGTGATGTGCGGTGAGGAACGCGATGGGGAATCCGGCCGCCTGGGCGAACGACCAACCGGTCGGGATGTGGACCAGGCAGCGGTGATCGGCGTCGGCCTGGGTCGCGAAGGCGTCGTCGAACACGCCCATTACCCGATCGCCGACGGCGAAGGTGGTGACGTCCGAGCCCACCTCTGTCACCACTCCGGCAGCCTCCCGCCCCATGCTCGACACGCCCGGATAGATGTCCAAGGCGACCAGCACATCGCGGAAGTTGATACCCGCGGCGCGCACGGCGATCCGCACGTGCCCTGGCGGCAGCGGTGCGAGAGGGCGGGATACGAGAGTCAGCCGGTCGAGGTCGCCAGGCTCCTCGAGGTGCAGGTGCCACGATGAGCTGTCGGCGGGGGGCCTGAGTTCCGTGGTCCCGGTGTTCGCGCGTACCAGTCGTGGCACGTATAGGATGCCGGACCGCGCCGCCGACTGCGTCTGTCCGGACGCCAGCGCTGCGCTCAGCGCCGCCGTCAGGTCGGCGCCCCGGTCCACGTCCAGCAACAGGATCCGGTCGGGGTTTTCGGTCTGTGCGACACGGACCAGCCCCCAGATCGGTGCGCGGGCGAGATCCACGACGTGATCGCCCACGGTGACCGCTACCGCTTCGCGGGTTACCACCGCCAGACGCGAGTCGGCGAAACTGTCATCGGCGAGCCAGGAACGAAGCAGATCCAGGACGCGGGCTGTCTCGGCATGTCCCGCCTGGATCACGGTTGTGCCGTGCTCGTCCGGGCCGGCGCAGGGGACAAGCACCACCTCTGGTGCCGGTGCACCGGCGCACACCGCTAGAGCGAGTGTGTTCCAGTCGGGCACGGTCAGGACCGAGTGCCCGCTTGTTGCGAGAGCGGCGGTCACGCCGATCCGGTCGGTGCCCAGCACAGCGATGCTGCGTTGCGCGGAACGCAGTGATGCCTCCGGTTCCGGGGCAGGGACCCAGTCGAGCCGGAACAGGGCCTCCGCCGTGGACTGCGCAGCCGAGAGCCGGTACTTCACACCGGCGCCGACCTCCGGCGAGGGGCAAAACGCGGCCTCGGACACCCGCACGGGCCGCAACATGAGCGAGGCGACGTCGAGAACCGGCCGGCCGGTCTCGTCGGTCACGTTGAGCGACAACTTCACCGAATCGTTCGCGTCGGGCCCATCGACCCGGATCCGGGCCCGAAGCGTGCCGGGCCGCAGGGCGCACCGAGTGACGCCACTCCACGAGAACGGCAGCCACAATCCGGTCGGTACCGCGAATTGCGATTGCGTGGCGTGCATAAGGGTGTCGAGGAGAGCGGGATGGATGCCGAACCCACCGACGGACACCCCCTCGGGCAGACTCGCTTCCACGTATACGTCGGCATCCGAGCGCCAAGCGGCTCGCAGGCCACGGAATGCGGGACCATAGACCATTCCCCGCGCGGCGAGTTGCTGATATAGGTCGTCCACGGGAAGCGGGACCGCGTCGGGCGGGAGCCACTGCACATCGCCGGCCGGTGGCCCGGCGTCCGAACGCAGGACTCCGGTCGCATGCCGAGTCCACGGTTGGGGCTCGCCGGCATCCACTCCTGTTTCCGGCCGGGCGTAGATGGTCACCGGCCGGTCACCGTCGTGACCCGACGCACCGACCTCGACCTGGAGCCGAATGTCGGTGTCGTCGGGCAGCAGCAGCGGTTCCTGCAGGATCAGCTCGTCGAGCCGATCGCAGCCGAGGTGGCCACCGGCGTGCAACGCCAACTCCATCAGAGCCGTTCCGGGGAGTACCCGATTGCCGCGGATGGTGTGGTCGTCGAGCCATGCGGCGCTGCGGTGGGAAAGCCGGCCGTCGAAGACGTGCCTGGCGGTGCCGGCAAGCTCGACGGGTGCGGAAAGCCACGGGTGGTTGTCGGTGCCGGTCCGTGTGCTGGCCCGGCCTGCAGGCCAGTAGCGTTGCCGTTGGAAAGCGTAGGTCGGCAGGTCGACCTTTTTCGGTCGAAGTGCGGCGAAGAGAGTGTCCCAGTGCAGGGGCACGCCGTGGACGTGGGCTCTGGCCAGAGCTGTCGCCGTGGTGCGGGCCTCGGGCCGGCCGGGACGCAGGACCGGGCCGAGTTGCTGAGCCTCGGGCAGGCAATCGCGGGCCAGCGCGGTGAGCACTCCGTCCGGGCCGATTTCCAGGTATCCGGTGACGCCGTCGGCGTTCATCCCGAGCAGTGCGTCGTAGCAGCGGACTGTGTCTCGGGCCTGCCGGACCCAGTACTCCGGGGAGCATGCCTGCGCGGCCGTCAAGGGAGCGCCGGTAACACCCGAGATGATCGGGATCTGGGGTGCGGTGAATGTGAGACTCTCGGCCACCTGCCGAAACGGTTCGAGCATGCCATCCATGCGCGGTGAGTGGAAGGCATGGCCGATCCGCAGTCGCCGGGTTCGGCGCCCCGACGACTCCCAATAGGCGGCCTGGTCGGCTATGGCTGTGGCATCGCCCGAGAGCACGACGGACTGTGGCCCGTTGACCGCCGCGATGGCTAGGTCGAGGTGCTGGACGGCCAGTGCCTCGGTGGCTTCGCGCTCACCGGCCGCGACCGCCAGCATCGCTCCGCCGGGAGGCATCTCCTGCATCAGCCGGCCCCGCGCGGCGACCAGGGTGCACGCATCCGTCAACGACAACACGCCCGCGACATGTGCGGCGACGAGTTCGCCGACCGAGTGGCCGAACAGCACGTCCGGTCGTACCCCGGCCACCTCTAGGAGGCGCACGAGTGCCAGTTCGCAGGCGAACAGCGCCGGTTGGGTGAACTCGGTCCGATCGAGGAGTTCGGCGTCCGCGGATCCCGGTTCGGCGAAGAGGATCTCCAGCAGCGGCCGGTCCAACAGCGGGTCCAGATGGGCGCAGGTCGTGTCCAGTGCGTCCGCGAATACGGGGGAGTGGTCGTACAGTTCGCGGCCCATGCCCACACGCTGGGCCCCTTGGCCGGTGAACATGAACGCGATCTCGGGGTCCGGTGTCGCCGTTCCCTGAACCACCCCCGGCTGCCCGTGACCAGCCGCGATCGTTTCGAGGCCACCGAGGTAACCGTCCCGGTCGTCCGCGAGCACGACGGCGCGGTGCGAGAACGCCGTGCGGGTGGTGGCCAGTGCATACGCGATATCGACCATCGGGAGGTCCGGGTGGGAGCGCAGGTGATCGGCGAGCCGGGCTGCCTGCGCGCGCAGTGCGGGCCCGCCGCGGCCGGATACGACCCAAGGCACGGTTCCGGGCTCGGGGGTCGGGCTCGGTCCGGAGCGGACCGGGCCGTCGGGCGTGGATTCCTCTTCCAGAATCACGTGTGCGTTCGTCCCGCTGATCCCGAACGAGGACACCCCGGCGCGGCGTGGGCGTTCGACGCGTGGCCACGGCCGTGACTCGGTCAGTAGCGATACCCCACCGGCCGACCAGTCCAACTCCGCCGGCCGGTCGACGTGCAGCGTGCTGGGCAGCACGCCGTGGCGCATGGCCTGCACGGTCTTGATGACACCGGCGATCCCGGCAGCGGCAAGGGTGTGGGTGAGGTTCGATTTCACCGAGCCCAGCCACAGCGGTCGCTCGGGCGGCCGCTCGTGACCGTAGGTCGCCATCAGCGCCCGAGCTTCGATCGGGTCGCCCAGTTGGGTACCCGTGCCGTGGGCCTCGACCGTGTCGACATCGTGCGGCCCCAGGCCGGCGTCGGCCAGTGCCTGCCGAATCACCCGGCGCTGCGCGGGGCCGTGCGGTGCGGTAAGGCCATTGCTGCGGCCGTCCTGGTTGATCGCCGATCCGCGGATGACGGCGAGCACCCGATGGCCATTCCTGCGGGCATCGGCCAGTCGTTCCACCAGCAGTACCGCTACCCCTTCGCCCCAGGCGGTTCCGTCGGCCGCCGCGGCGAACGCCTTGCACCGGGCGTCGGGCGCTAGGGCACGTTGTTTGCTGAACTGCACGAAGGGCTTCGGAGTGCAGATCACCGACACACCGCCCGCCACGGCCAACGAACAGTCACCCGCGCGCAGCGCCTGACCCGCCAAGTGCAGTGCCACCAGGGATGACGAACAGGCGGTGTCCACCGTCAACGCGGGCCCCTCGAACCCGAGGGCATACGCCACGCGTCCCGAGGTGACCGCGAACGAGTCGGCGGCGCCCAGGTACGCGCCGTCCTGGCCGGGCTCATGGGACAGACTCTCGTACCCGTGGGTGGTCATCCCGAGGTATACGCCGGTCTGTGTCGCACGCAGGCTGGTCGGATCGATCCGGGCGTGCTCGATCGCTTCCCACGTCGTTTCCAGCACCAGGCGCTGCTGTGGGTCCATCGCCAGCGCCTCGCGGGGCGAGATGCCGAAGAACGCCGCGTCGAACCGGTCGGCATCGGCGAGGAACCCGCCGTGGCGTACGTAGCAGGTACCCGGGCGATCCGGGTCCTGGTCGAAGAGGCTGTCCAGGTCCCACCCCCGGTCGCCGGGGAACGGGGACAGGGCCGAGCGCTCTTCGGCGACCAAGCGCCACAGATCGTCGGCGGACGCCACCCCGCCGGGCAGGCGGCAACTCATCCCGACGATGGCGAGTGGTTCCTCGGACGAGACGCGATCGGGCGCGGCTGCGGTCGGGCGCGTCGGGAGCGTGGTGGCGGTCAGGATCCCCCGGAGATATTCGGTGAGTGCCCGCGGGGTCGGGTACTCGAAGACGACACTCGCTTCGATGGGCAAATCGAGCGCGTCGGACAGTAGGTTGGCCAGCTGTACGCCGGCGATCGATCCGAGACCCGAGTCCCAGAACGCCCGGTCGATCGCGATGGCGTCGGCCGGAAGGTTTCCGTGTGCTCGGGCGGCTGCTTCGCGAACGAGTTCGGTGAGGCGCCGCTCATGGTCGGCGACACCGAACCCACCGGCTCCCCGATGCCCACGATCTGAAGCAACGATTGACTCTTCGCTTCCGTTCACAGCACACTTCCTTTGTGGGCCTGTACATTACGGGTGGGTCGGCATTCGCCGGAAAGTGTTCGAGTTGCGTGTCGAGGCGTCATCGTATCGCGCACCGAGGCGAAAAAACTTGGGATCGAAAGGAATTCGCATGCGGGCCTTCCCTGACTCGGTTCTGGAACCGCCCATCGGCGAAACGCCCGACATCGAGGGTTTTCTGGCTGCGGCCATGCGTTGGCATTTCTCCCCGGACACCGGCTCGGCCTTCTGGCTCGACCGCGCCGCAACGCTCGATTTCGATCCGGTGCACGATGTCCGGTCCTTCGCCGACCTCCGGCGGTTTCCCAATGTTGTGGACGAGCTACGCACGGTCCCGGTAGCGGATCTCATTCCGCGCGGGTACGGCCGCAACCCCTCGGTGTTCGGTGTGTACGAAAGCGGCGGTACGACAGGCAGTCCCAAACGCCTGGTTTTCCTGGCCGACTGGATGGACCGCGTCGTCGAGTGGGCGATGCGGGATATGGACACCCGCGGTCACCCGTACGGCGTCAACTGGTTGACTCTGGTCCCGAGCGGGCCGCAACTGTTCGGTGACTGGACCGCCGAGCTGGTCCGGCGCCGGGGAGGTGTTCGTTTCTGTATCAATATGGATCCTCGCTGGGTGAAGGGGATGATCGGTGTGGGTGAGTCCGCCGTCGCCGATCGCTACGTCGACCATCTCGTAGCGCAGAGCGCGCACGTTCTGCGCAGCCAGGACGTCGGAGTGCTGGTGTGCACTCCTCCCTTGCTGGAGCGGCTGTGCCGGGACGACGAGCTGGTCGAGCTGATCAACGCCAAAGTCCGGCTGATCGTGTGGGGGGGAGCGCGAATGGATCCGGATACGCGCCGGTTCCTGCACACCGACGTGTTCCCGGGCATCGAGCTGTACGGCTACTACGGCAACGTCACGATGCTGGGCACGACGATCGAGCGCTCAGGTCTGTCTGACGACAGTCCGTGCGTCTACGACACCTTCTCTCCGCACATCACCCTCGCGGTCGTCGATTCGGAGACCGGACTACCTGTTGCATACGGCGAGCGCGGCCAGGTGATCGTGAACCACATCAGCCGGGCGATGTTGCTGCCCAACAACTCCGAGCGTGATCTCGCTGTCCGAGTCGAACCGCCGCCGGGGCGTCTCGGTGACTCGGTCGCGGACATCACATCGATGACTGCCTTCGCTGGGACAACGGTCATCGAGGGCGTGTATTGATGCCGGACCCTGTGCAGCTCGACGTGCTCGGCCCGCGCGGTGCGTTCCGTGCTGTAACCCGCCGACGCATCGACGATGTCACCGGAAGTTCGGTTGCCGAGCTGAGCCTGGCGCCGCAGGTGTTCGTGAGCCGCGCACTGTCGGCTCTGCGACAAGCGTCGGTGCCGCCGAAGGATGAGCGCATCGCCATGCTGGCGCGGGCGGGCCACCTGTTCGCGACGAGCACACTGTGTGGGCTGTCACCTGCCGACTATCAGTGGCTGACCTGCCGGGTCGGTGGTACGCCGATCGCCGCGGTGCGTCGCGCGACGCAGTGGATACAGGCCTGCGCGGAACGCGTCGAGCGTGCGGTGACCGATGCCTGTCCGCGAGCGGCGGCGGACAACGGCGCTCGCACCGGTTCCGAACTCGGAATCCGCCGTGTCACTTGGGTTCGGCGCGGCGACGTGGTCGCCGTCAGCGCGGCGGGTAATCACCCCGCCGTGCAATCGCAGTGGCTGGAGGCGCTGGCGCTGGGATATCGCGTCGCGGTGCGTCCCTCATGGCAGGAGCCGTTCACTCCGCACCGGCTGGTTGCCGCGCTGCGCACGGCCGGCTTCGGGGCGGATCAGGTGAACTTGCTGCCGACCGACTCCGAGGGCGTCGATGCGCTGATCCACGGCGCGGACCTGGCGGTGGTGTACGGCGCGGACCTGGCCGGTCGGTACGTGACCGACCGTACCGTCGCAGTGCACGGCGCCGGGAGGTCGAAGGTCCTGCTCGCTGGTGACGGCTGGCGTGACCATCTGGACATGCTCGTGCAGTCGGTGGCCCACGACGGTGGCACCGCCTGCGTGAATGCGACAACCGTATTGGTCGATGGGGATCCGGGGCCGCTCGCCGAGGCCCTGGCCGCGCGGTTGGCGGAGTTGCCGAGCCTGCCGCCGCAGGACGACCGGGCAGTGCTTCCCGTGCGCTCACTGGCGAGCGCACGGGCGATCGAGCAGTACCTGCTGCGTCACGTGCAGGGCGCCCGGATATGGCTAGGTAGCGACGGAGTCGTAGATGAGCTGGGTGACGGCAGCGCTGTGCTGCGGCCGGCGGTGCTGCAAGTGGACCGGGCGGGGGCTGCGGAAATCGGTGTCGAGCTGCCCTTCCCCTGTGTGTGGGTCGCCCCGTGGTCTCGGGCAGACGGGTCGGGGCCACTGCGGGACACGCTCGTACTGACGGTGGTGACCGACGACGAGGAACTGATCGACCGGCTGATCGTCGAGCCGTCGATCGGCAATGTATATGTCGGCAGCCACCCGACATGCGCTATGGAGGCGGGTATTCCACCGGACGGATACCTGGCGGACTTCCTGATGCGCGGCAAAGTGGTGTTGCGATGACAACACGGGCAGGACACGGAGGAGGTCTTCGGTGCAAATAGGCCGAATCGGTGGTCTGACCGTGGGAGCCCAGGGACTCGGGTGCGCCGGGATGAGCGAATTCTACGGGCCGACAGACGATGTCGAGTCGGCCGCCACCATCCATCGGGCCCTGGACCTGGGTGTCACACTCTTCGACACGGCCGACATCTACGGCCGGGGCGCGAACGAGAAGCTGCTCGGGCAGGCGCTCGCCAAGCGTCGTGACGAGGCGGTGATCGCCACCAAGTTCGGCCTGGTCCGCGCCGCGGACGGATTCGCAAGGACCGTGTGTGGCGATGCCGGTTATGTGCGGCGCGCGTGCGAGGAGTCACTGCGACGTCTCGGGGTGGACCATATCGATCTGTACTACCAGCATCGCGTCGATCCGGCGGTCCCGATCGAGGAAACCGTCGCGGCGATGGCCGGACTGGTTGCCGCGGGCAAGGTCCGGGAGCTGGGGCTGTCCGAAGCCGGTGCCGCGACGATCCGGCGGGCACACGCTGTACATCCCCTCGCCGCTGTCCAATGCGAGTGGTCGCTGTGGACCCGCGATCTGGAACAGGACGGCGTTCTGAGAACGTGCCGGGAACTCGGTGTGACCCTGGTAGCGGCCTCTCCTCTCGGCCGGGGCTTCCTGACCGGAAGATTCACTTCGGCGGCGGATTTCGAGCCACTGGACTTCCGCAGGGCAACGCAGCCGCGGTTCGCCGACGGGAACCTGGAACGCAACCTGGCCATCGCTGCCCGGTTGCAGGCGCTCGCGCACCGCCACGGTGTGACAGCAGCGCAGCTGGCGCTGGCCTGGGTACACCACCGTGGTGCGGACGTGGTAGCGATCCCCGGTACCAAGCGCAGAAAGTATTTGGAGGAGAATGTGATCGCGGCCGATCTCGTCCTGTCCGAATCCGAACTCGGTGATCTCTCGGCCGCGGTTCCGGCGGCTGCCGTCGCCGGAGAACGCTGCGACCCCGCGATGGCCCGCCAATTGGGCCTGTGACGGCCGCCGGTCGGTGGTCTATGACTGGCCGCCGCCGCGGATCAAACGAAGGTCACCGGCAGCGATTCAAGCGAGCGAACAGACAGGTTCATCCGCCATCGAATCGGCTCGCCGGTGAGCCGGACGGCGGGCGTGACGCGACACAACTCGTCGAGCACGATCTCCGCTTCTGTCTGTGCCAGCGTCGAACCGGGGCAGGTGTGCACCGAATAGCCGAACGCGAGGTGCCGGTCGCTACCGCGCCAGATGTCGAACCGATCGGGGTCCGGGAAGACCGCAGGATCCCGATTGGCTGCGCCCGCATGGAAGTACACGAGGCTGCCCTTGTCGATCCGTATGCCGCGCAGGATGGTCTCGGCAGTCGTCAGGCGAGAGATTCGCTGCACGGGGCTTTCGTAGCGGAGTGCTTCCTTCACGGCGCCGCGGATGAGCTGTTGATCCTGGCGCATCGCGGCGAGCTGTTCCGGATGCCGAAGCAGCAGCAGGATCCCGTTGCCGATCAGATTGCTCGTGGTCTCGAATCCGGCGAAGACCATCATCAGGCAGATCGCGACGATATCGTCATCGCTCAGTGCTGGATCGCCCGCCAGTGTGCTCAGCAGATCTTGCCGCGGCTTCTCGCGCCGGGCGTGCACCATCGGACATAGCAGGTCGCTTGTCCGTAGAACGGCTTCCATCGCGGCCTCTGCGCGAGGTAGATAGGCCTGCGGATCCGCACCGAAGAAGTCGACTATGTCCACAGCGCAGCGCTTCAGCAATCCCACCGCGTCGTCGGGGACACCGAGGATCCGCAACGTCACGTACAACGGCAGCGGCAAAGCCAGATCCGCTATTATGTCCATGCCGCCGCGTTCGACTCCCTCGCACAGCATCGACCGGGCTGCATCACGGATCAGCTGTCGGAAGCCCGCCACGGTCGCCGGTGTCATCGCCCGCGTGATCGGGATCCGCAATCGAGCATGTTCACCGTTATCGAGCATCAACGGCCAGCGGCTCAACACCTCATACAGCGGAATGAACCGGTCCCGTTCGCCTGCGGGAAACTGGGCCAGGCGCGGGCTGATTCGGTCGGCGGAGATCGCCGGGGCGGCCAGCCCGTAGCGGACGTCCGTATAGCTGGTGACGATCCAGGCCTGCAGGTGTTCGCTGAAGGTCACCGGTCGATCGTTCCGCAGCCGGCCCAGGACAGGATAGGGATCGTTTCTCGCTCCAGCGGTGAGCAAGTCGTATGCGGCGTTGGCCATATTCAGCTCCCATCTCCGAGGCGGAGTGCCCGCGGAGCCACCGGGGCAGCACCGATGCCCGCCGACAGGTAGTCGAGGTCGATGCGGACCGGTGACGCGGGTGGACCGAGTAGTGACACTGTCCGGGTGTCGTCGTACCTGCGGCGATGACTCAGCATCGCTGCGGTGGGCGACCTGTCGAGGAATGTTTCCAGTGCGGTCCGTTCGGCATGCGCCGAGGATTCCATCGTCATCTGCAACGGAGCCAGAGTTTCCATGAGGTCCATCAGCACTCGCACCGAAACGTCGTGCCCGTGCACGACATGGTACGTCGCCATCCGGCGGGGGTGCTCTGCTTCGGTCAGCCGGGCCAGGGTCTGCGCGGCGCTTTCCACCGGGACGAAGTTCAAATGCCCTTGCGGATATCCGATCACACGCACCACAGCCCGCGATGTCCCGCACAGGCGGGTAGCAGCATCTCGGATGATCTTTCCGAGGGACAACAAGGTATGCGGTGGCAGATCCGCATGCGGCGGGCGGGCGGTCACCAAGACACTGGGACGCGCCACGACCACAGCCCGGTCGTGCCGGCGAGACCAGTCCCGAACCAGCGTTTCCGCCTCGAATTTGGACTTCTCGTAGGCGTTTTCGAACCCCGCCGAACCGTTCAGTTCCGACTCGTACACCACCCCCTCGCGACGGGCTCCTGCCACGAAAGCGGTACTGACATGACACAGCAGCGGCAGGCGTTGCCCGGCCGATGCCAGCTCGAGTATGTGGCGGGTTCCGTCCACGTTGATCGGCCACAGCGATTCCAGGTCGCCGTGTAGTTCGGTGCTGGCAGCACTGTGCCAGATGACATCCACCTCGTCGGCCAGCCGGTGGAAGGCCGTGCGGGACAACCCGAGCATCGGCAACGACACATCCGACTCGACGATGCGAATCCGCCGGGGCAGCGCATCCAACAGCCGAGGCGGCTCGCCCACGAGTTCGAGAAACCTCGCGATACGATCCAGCGCCCCCGGATCGCGGACCAGAGCGACGAGATCGTGATGGCGAACCAATAACTCACGAACGAGGTGAAGACCGAGAAAACCGGTCGCACCAGTAACCGCAACAGAAGACATGAGGACCTTTGCTGACCGCCGGGCGAATCCCAGACTACCGGTTCTGCACTGCGGTCTCGGTCGGATCGGTGCGAAAACTGCCGCACCGATGCCGGTCCGAGGAGATTCGGCCCCGAGCCGGGCCGCTGTCTCGGTCGTCCCGGGAGCAATGTCTGCGAATGTGCACGCAGCCCTGCTGAAGTCGGCGCATCCGGGCGCGATCGCGGCGATGAAAGACATCTACATGGCCGAGGACATCGACAAAGCCCAACTCGCGGTGAAAGCCTTCGAAATCGACTACGGCGCAAAATATCCCACAGCGGTCGCGAAGAACGTCGATGACCTCGACGTGTTGCTCGAGTTCTACAAGTATCCGGCCGAGCACTGGATTCACCTGCGCACCACGAATCCGATCGAATCAACCTTCGCCTCAATCAGGCTCCGGACCGAGGTCACCAAGGGGCCGGGCTCGCGAGCGGCAGGAATCGCCATGGCCTACAAGGCTGCTCGAAGCCGCCCAGGCCCGCTGGCGCAAGGTCAACGCCGATGTTCCACAAGGGCAAGCTGCTCGAACGACCCCACGCCATCACACCGACGTCGACCGACCCGGCCGACACCACCGGAACGGAGGTCGCCTGAAAACTTGCCGATCCACAGGATCTGAATATTTCTCCCGATCCTGGAACGGAGCTGCTGACGTATCGTGGGAACATTCGCCGATGCCGTCACCGGCGCGGTCACGCAGGCCAACGCCGAGATCGAAGCAATGGACGCATTATGGAGCGGCGCCGCAGCAGCAGCGTTCGTAACCGGCTAGCACGAAGCCGGCCGAGGTGGTGTCGACGAGGACGCTGTGTACACTGCGGCGCAGCTGCGCGCACGGGGTCGGGGAGGTCGACCGCGGCGCGATCGGTGTCGGTGGATCGGGCGGTAGACGAGTCCCGTGACACGGCCCGCCAGGTGATCGACGAATTGCAGAGGCCGACTTCACGACGGTCAAGGACATTCAGCGGCACGAGGCCGGTGGGCCAGAGCAGTCGGCGTGGTCGGCACCCTGCTTGGCCGGTTCGCCCGGACGCCGGAGGCGGGGGCCGCTGGACACCGCACAGTCAGCTTCGGAGCGGGCTCGCGTTCCAGGTTCGGATTGTTTCCCGCCACGTGTGGTGTATCCGGTCGAGGCCGGGAAAGCCCTTGTCCGCTCTGAAACATACCGTGGCGTAGCCCTCGTAGGTGAACGAGAGTACCGCGAGCGGAGTCCCCGCAGGGGCGCACATCACCGGGTAAACAGCGGTGACGGGGCTGTCCCGAAACGCCAGGCGATGACGAAGAGTGATATGTGATGCGCCGACAGGACCACGTCGACGACCTGCGATCGTGTTCACCGTGGCACGTGCAAGCCACATGGGCACGTGGTCGATGCCGACGCGTAGCGCTGCTCGGACACACGGAGACTTCAGCGGCATGGTCGCGCGGATCGTGCTGGCTATCCGTTGCGCCGGATCGAGAGACGTTGCGGGCAGTCTGATGTGGGTAAGAGCGGTTCGATTGCCCGGCAGGTCCACCTCCTCCGGCCGGCGGATATTGGCTGGCACCGCGAAAGCCAGGTCGGGTGGGTCGGAAATATCGCTCATCGTATCCAGCCAATGCGCCAGGCTGTGGGCGATGGCCGCGATGTAGACATCGTTACGGGTTCCGTCGAAAGTCGCGGCAATCGATCCGAGCGCGTCGGCGGATACACGGCTCCAGTGAAGCGTACGATCGGGCGTTGTTCGACAGTGCGGCACATTCCACTTTCTCGCCTGCCGAACGTTGCGAACGGACATCATAAGACAACGTCCAAAGTCCGCCGCCGTGGGGAGATGTCGGGTGAAACCGTGATACACCGCTGAGGATGCCTCCGCGGGGATTTCCGGGCCGAACAGCGACTCCACCGTGTGCAGCATGCCTCCGGCGTCCTGCAGGTAGTGGTGGGCCAGATACAGCAGGGCATACTGCCGTGGGGCGTAGCCGTGGAGCAGCCACAGTCGCCAATGCGGGGCATCGTCGGGCAATTCGGTCCTGGTCAGCTCGGCGACGACACTTTCCAAGTCTTCTTGCTCACCGGGCGCCGCCCACTCTGCCACATGAACCGCGAGATCCGGGTAACAGGAGACTGTCCACCGGGTGGCTCCAGGGGGCAGATACGAAGTCAGGGCAGGTAGTACGGGTAATCGGGCGGCAATGTGGTCCCGAAGCTCGCTCAGTTCTGGAGGTCGACCGTCCATGTGGAGGACCGCGCCGACAAGCATTTGCGTATCGGGGGAGCGGGGCGGAAGCGCCCGGAATGCCCGGTCCACCGCTCCGGCGGCCGCCCCACGGGCACTGCGGATCGCGACCATCGTTCTGCCACCCCGTTCATCAGCCCGAGCCACCTTCGTAAAAGCATACGACCGGATCGCCTTCTATAGGCCCGTACCGTGTCCGTCGAACAGGCTGCCGAGTTGGAGAGCGACTACGAACGCAGTAACTTCCGCACCCGCGCTGCCTCGCGGGTGAGGTGGTCGCGCTCCGGCACGCTGGTGGCCGCGCTGGATGCCTCTGCGTATAGCTCGGCGGACTGCTCGAGGTCGCCGGCGCGTTCGAGGAGATAGGCGCGAACCGCGGCGTATCTGGGCAGGTCGGGATCCACCTTGCTCAGTTCTGCCAACCCGGCCTGCGGTCCGTCGGCCTCGCCGACCGCGACTGCGCGGTTGAGTCGCACCACCGGGCTACCTGTGAGGTGCAGCAGTTCGTCGTACCACTCCACGATCTGCACCCAGTCCGTCTCGGCGGTGCTCGGGGCATCCGCGTGCAGAGCGGCGATCGCGGCTTGCGCCTGGTATTCGCCCAGCCGGTCGCGAGCCAGCGTCGCTTGCAGAACCGCCACTCCTTCGGCGATGAGGCCGGTGTCCCAACGAGATCGGTCCTGCTCGGCGAGCGGCACGAGGCGGCCGCCCGGGCCCGTGCGCGACGCGCGGCGGACATTGTGCAGCAGCATGAGGGCGAGCAGTCCCGCGACCTCGGGCTCGTCGGTCGAGGCGGCGAGCTGACGGGTGAGGCGGATCGCTTCGGCCGCCAGGTCGATGTCCCCGCTGTAGCCCTCGTTGAAGACGAGGTACAGGACGCGCAGCACCGTCGTCAGATCGCCGGGCTGGTCGAGTGGCAGCCCCGTGATACGCCGCTTGGCCCGGCTGATCCGTTGTGCCATGGTCGCTTCGGGCACCAGATATGCCGTCGCAATCTGCCGCGTCGTCAGGCCGCCGACCGCGCGCAGCGTCAACGCGACGGCCGAACCAGGGGACAGTGACGGGTGCGCGCACAGGAAGTAGAGCCACAGTGAGTCGTCCGTGCCTGGCACCGGACCTCTCGGCGGCTCGACCTCCACGGCGAGTTCCCGTCCCCGCCGTGAGGTTTCGGCCCGGGCGGCGTCGAGGAACTTGCGCCAGGCGGCCGCGACGAGCCAGGCTTTCGCATCGCGCGGTGGATCGTGCTGCCAGCTCTCCAGCGCGCGAATCAAGGCCTCCTGCACGGCATCCTCGGCCGGCGCGAAGTCGGCTCCGCGCCGGACGAGGACACCGATCGCCGCGGGTACGAGCTCCCGCAGCAGCGACTCGTTCACTCGGTCACCGTGGGCATCGCGGTGAGGAACGGCCGCACCTCGAGCCACTCCTGGACCGGTTTCCCGCCCGCACCGGGCGCTGCGGACAGCTCGGCGGCCAGTTCGAGTGCGCGCTCGTAGGTCTCGACGTCGATCACCATCCAGCCGGCGATCAGGTCCTTGGTCTCCGCGAACGGACCGTCGGTGACCGGCGGGTGGCCCTCGCCGTCCGAGCGGACGAACGTGCCCTGCGGGGAGAGCGCCTGACTGTCGACGAACTCGCCGGTGGCCTCGAGCCTTGCGGCGAAGTCCTCCATGTACTGCACGTGGGTCGTGAGTTCCTCCGGGGTCCATTGGTCCATCTGCACGTCGTTGACCGATGCCGGTGCGCCCCGGTAATGCTTGAGCAGCAGGTATTTGGCCATCATTTTCTCCTTGGAGTCGTAGGGTCCATTCTGGCCGCGTTGACCTCAGGCGTGCTGACATTCGGCCCGCTGCCGGGTCAGCTCCTCGATCGCGGTGGGCAGGGTGGTTTCGAAGTCGATGAGCTTCAC
Source organism: Nocardia sp. NBC_01730 (assembly GCF_035920445.1). Taxonomy (NCBI): domain Bacteria; kingdom Bacillati; phylum Actinomycetota; class Actinomycetes; order Mycobacteriales; family Nocardiaceae; genus Nocardia; species Nocardia sp. NBC_01730. The sequence continues at coordinate 1,047,599 of NZ_CP109162.1, forward strand.
CCAGGTCGGGGTGACGACGATCCGGACCATGCCGTCGTAGAGCGAGCGGACCTCGGCCTCCCACTCGACGCGCTGCTCGGGCGTCATCTCGTAGCTGCCGTTCATCTGCAAATACTCGTCCGGGATGCCGTCGACGACGTCCAGCTCGGCCCGCCCGCGGATGAGCAGGATCTTCGGCGGGTGTGCCTCGGTGTCGATCGTCAGCGCGACCTGGGGGTTGTGACGCAGGGAGGGCAGTTTCGGGGCGTTCTTCGTGGTGCAGAGCACGATCTCCGAGCCGTTCCAGGTGAACGCGATCGGGATGTTGCGGGGTGCGCCGTCCTTGGCGACGTAGGCCAAGCGGGTCAGGTCGCGGGCTAGCAGCTCCTGGCTGATCGGGCGGTTGAGGACCTCGGTGATCTCGTGCTGTTCCATTGCTGTCGCTCCTTTGTCGGCGTCCTCGAGTGGGCCGTTCTCGGCTGCTCGTACCCCTGGGACGGAGCCGGTCCTACGTTCTCGACATCCGCAGCGACGAATTTTCGCATCTTTATCGGACCCAGCGGGGCCGGCACCTGAAGATCAGCTGACGATGGCGCCAGGGAGGCACAGCCGCAACCCCTGCTTGCCCGGCGAGACCAGCTCCCGAGGTGGAGCCCACCACCCGCTGGTCGGCCCGGCTTCCTCCCTCTGACCAGCGTCGCCATCCTCGTGGCACTACTGCCACTGCTCGAGCCGCATGCGCCAGGACGCGCGGGATTACGCGCCGGCCGCTGAGCCGAACCAGTGCGACAGCGCTTCGCGCAACGTGGCTTCGGCGGTATCGGCCGGTTCGCCGATCGTCGCGGCCCAGGCGATGTGGCCGTCCGGACGGATCAGCAGGGCGTCGGCCGGTTGATCATCGGTCTTGGCCATGCGAATCTCGACGCGGTGCGCCCATTCCCGGCTGATCTCGCAGAGCCCCTGGCGGTCGGCCAGGTCGAGGAAGACAGGCCGTCCGGCATGCATGAGTTCCGCGACGCTCGTCGTGCCCTGGTCGGTGTGCAGGGTGAGATCGGCTGCGAAGGCACCGGTCAGGGCGTGCGCGCCGGGCATTGGATAGCGGATGTCGGTGCCGCCGACCAGCGCTCCCATGCGGCGCAGAGCCGGTTCGTCGCTGAGCAATTCCTGGAAGACCTCGCGCAGCGAGTCGGCGGCCTCGTCGTGTCCGCGCCGCAGCGCCACCTGCGCACGGGTCTGCAACCGTGCCCGCGCACCGGCGAAGTGGCGTTCGTCGTGATAGGTATCCAGCAGTCCGGCCGGAGCCCAGCCCTGAACGCGGGCGGCCAGCTTCCAAGCCAGGTTGACCGAATCGAGCATGCCGACATTGAGCGCGGTGCCGGTGGCGGGCAGCAGGTGCGCCGCATCGCCGGCCAGCAGGATCCGCCTGTCCCGGTACCGTTCGGCCTGCCGATCCTTGAAGGTGAAGCGCGACAGTCGCTTCGGATCCGACATGGGGAGATCCGCGCCGAGCACGCGGCGCACGCTGTCCGCGAGCTCGGTCAGGGTCAGCGGCTCGTCATCGTCATAGTCGGCGGTCTCATCCTCGACGGTTTGCAGGAACAGACCCCCGGGGTTGGGCGCGAACGCGAACATACCGCGGTCGGTTCGGTTGAACCCGAATGGAAGCCGGCCAAGCCCGGGGATATCGATGTCGCCATTGTCGTGCACGGTGACCGAATCGCCCACACGGACCTGAGCGACCCGGTTGACCTCCGGATAGGTGGTGCCGGGGAAACTGATGCCCGCCAGGTCACGGATCCGGCTGCGGCCGCCGTCGCAGCCCACCAGGTAGTGGGCGGTCAGCTGGTACCGTCCGTCCGGCCCGCGCACCTCCGCGTTCACCGCGGCCTCGTCCTGGCTCACCCCGACCACCGTGTGGCCGCGACGGATCTCGGCGCCGAGTTCGCGGGCGCGTTCACCGAGTAGTCGTTCGATCTCCATCTGTGGAAGCGGTACCGCCCGCATCGGCGGATCCGCCAGCTTTGTGAAGTCCATATGCGTTCCGCCGAACGGGAATCGGGCGGCCACGTGCGGGTCGCTGCTGGCCGCTTCGAAGCGATCCAGAATGCCGCGGTAGTGCAGCACATCCAGGATCCGACCGGCGATGCCGCTTGCCTTCGGGACGTCTCGGGCTTCCAGGTGCTTCTCCAGCACCAGTGGCCGCACACCGGCCAGGCTCAATTCAGCGGCCAGCGTCAGCCCGGCCGGGCCGGCGCCCACGATGATCACGTCGATGTCGGTCACGCGTTACTCCCAATGTCTGCAGATTCTGGCTCAGGTCGGCAATTCTGCGGCACACCCCGGGTCTTGCCGCAAGGCCCCCGGTGGGCTATATGTTGAGAGGGGAAAGGATCGGTCACTGTCGATGACTGTGATGGCCCGCATCTCGTCCCCTTTCGCCTCTATCGCCCGCAGGTCAGCCGGGCTCGGTGGGACGCCCTGCGGTCACCGGCATCGGCGCCGCTGGACCCACACTCACGGCGAACAACAGGGCCACCGGGCTCAAGAACTCATCGACTGTTGATTACCCGTCTGAGGGCATGGATGCCGTCTTTGTGTGGTTACGCCGGCACCGAGAGCCGTGTCGCCCGCCGCAAATGCGGGCGCGGGCGGTGGCTGAGTCCGACCTCTCGGACGTGATTGCCCCGTCGCACAGGGTGTGATGGATACAATCGAAATCTCTTGTGTGGCTGTAGATCTTGGGGGAGTGTTCGTGCGGTCGTGGCGACGTTGTTTGGATGCAGCAGGGATACGGGTTGCCGCGGCGCGTGCCGACTATGTCGAGACACGGGGGCCGCCATCCTCCGCCGCCCCTATCACGACCGACTAACGACGTGCCTGCACATGACGACCCGTTCCCGTCGCATGGGTGCATCGACAAAAGCCCTGCCTGGTCACGTGGGACCGGGCAAACCGGCAGTGAGGCCGTCCTGAAGTGGCGGCAGCCATTTTTTGTGAGCAGCACCTCGCCGGCGTGGGGTGGGTTGTTGTGTTGTGTCGCTGGTTCAGTGCGGCACGTGTGTGGCTTCGGTGCGGACTGTGTCGATGACGTTTCGGGGGACGTGTTCGATGATGTCGTTGCGGGTGGTGATGATCAGTTTGTTCAGGATCGCGGTGAGTTGTGCGTCGACGGTTCTGACGGAGTTTCCTCGGCGTGCGGCGATGGCGGTATTGGTCCACCCGGCCGCCGCCAGGGTGGCGACCTGCTGTTCGGCTGGGGTCAGCAGCTGCCAGTGTGAGGTGAGGTCTTTTCCGCTGGTCTGGTTGTTCGGTGTTTTTCCGATGGACAGTGTCCCCAGTGCGAGTCGTTCCACCTCGTCGTGTTCGGGATGTAGCCGCGAGCCTCGGGCTTCTTCCGCAGTGAACGCCTCGGGGCCGAGTACCTGGCGGGCAATAGCGACGGCTTCGGCGGATTCGTCGGCGAGGGGACCCAGTTTCTCGAGGTGGACGCCGAGCCTGGCCAGTTGGGTTTTGGTTCCGCCGCTAAGTTGGGCAATTTCGGTAGCCAACGCAACGAGCGTATCGCGGTCGAGTTTTCCGGTGGCGATCGAGTCGGTGATGATCTGTGCCAGTGACCAGGTTCTGAACTGCACCGCCCACGACGCGCCCCACCGGTCACGCAGGGGGAGCAGGTATGCCAGCGCCCGCCGTTCGACTTCCAGTGCTTCGGTGGGATTGCCGTGTTTGGTCAAGGTGATCGCCCAAGACAGCTCGGCCCAGGAGATCAACAACGACGCTCCGGAAGCGTTGGCGCGGTCGAGGCTACGTCGCGCGGCCTCGTGGGCTTGTTGCGCTGTTCCGAGCAGGCCCGCCGCGAAGCCCGCCCACAAGTCGCTCACCGCTTCCGCGCCGTGGTCGCCGAGGTGATGGAACTTTTCTCGGGCCCGAGCAAGGACGCCGATCGCCCGGACATTGCGGTGGGCGAAAATCAATTCCATGCCCCACGCCAATTCGGCGGGGGCGGGCAGGCCGATATCTGTTTCGGGAGTGTGTCGCCAGTCTCTTCTGCTGTCTGGGTCGGGGATGCAGGCTGCGATACAGTCTTCGAGCATCCGTTCGGCGTCCTCGTGCTCGCCTTTGTGCACGGCGATCCCTGCGATCAGGGCCATCGCCACCATTTGGAGTTCGGTGGGTTGCGGGGTCGATGCCCGGGTGGCCTGGAGGCATCGTCCGGTCCATTGTCGTAGTTCCCGGAATGCGCCGGTGTAGAAAGGTACTCGGAGGGCGAATAGCCCTGTACAGATTTCCAGACCGACGGCGGCTTCGCCCGGTGTGGTGATGCTGGTTTCGATTGCGGTCAGGATGTTGTCCCATTCGGCGCGGGCCCAATCCAATAAATCTTGTTCGGCGGGACCGAACCAGTTGGCCGCCGCGAAGACGACCTTGTCGCGGTAGTGGCGGCGGTGTCGCCGGGCCAACCGGGCCGGTTCATCCACCTCGTCGACGGAGCGTTCACGCAGCCGCTGCTGGGCGAACACCCGCAGGCTCTCCAACAGCGAATACCGCACCGTCGTCGGCGTGATGTGCACCGTCACCAAGGAATGGTTGACAAGCCGCTCGAGCAAGCCTTCGATCTCCTGCCTGGCCAGACCCGCACCCGTGTGACTGTTCATATCGGTTTCGCTGGTGTCGTCACTGCAGATGGTTTCGATAGCGTCCAGGTCGGTTCCCATGCTGGCAGCAGCATCGTCGGCCCCGTGACTGTCTTCGGGGTTTGTGTCGTCGCCTGCAGCGAAGACCGACAGGCGGTCGAACAGCAGCCGCTCTTTATCGCTGCACAGCTCATACGACCAGGCGACAACGTCGCGGACCCCGTGATGCCGCGGGTCGGCCTCGGAGCGGGGACCGGGTGACCAGTACAGTCGTCTGTCATCAGCTCCTCCGGTGAGCCCACGCAGGATCATCGCCGGTGGTTGATGCGCCAGCCGCGCAGCCGACAACCGGATATAGAGGGGGTGATTGTGCACGTGGCGGCAAATCTTGACGGCCGTGGCGATCTGCTCGGGCTCGGCGATCGGATGGCCGGTCAGCTCGGCGCGTTGGCGGAACAGGGTCACAGCGTGCCGGCGTGATAGCGGCGGCACTGCCACGAGGTGTTCGTCAACCCATCCGATCGGTTCACGGCTGGTCGCCACAATAGTCAGCCCCGGCACGGCGTCGAGCAGTTCGGTGATCAACTCACCGACACCGGCGAGAACGTGCTCGCAGTTGTCTAATACCAGCACGCCCTGCTGGCGCCGCCGCACTGTGTCGGTGTCGGTGTGGGTGAAGGTGTCGATGAGCGACTCCCACGCCGATCGCATAGAGAAGTCGGTGTCGACCACCGATCGGGCGATCTCCTCTTCCACCGCTGCTGTACCCGAGCCCTTGGCCAGTCGCTCCAGCCGCACCCAATAGACCGGCACGCGGGTGGCCTTGTGGAAACGGCGCACGACCTCGGCCGCCAACCGGGTCTTGCCGATCCCACCTGGACCGGTCAACGTGATCAACCGAGCCGAACCCATCAGCAGGGTACTGATCTTCTCCAGCTCCGGCTCACGACCGACGAAGTTCGCGGTGGCTGTCGGTAGCCTACCGACACGATCCCGACTCCTGATCGCCACACCACGTGATCATAGTCTTCACACATCAGCCCTTCAGCCGTTGAGACCGACCCAAGTGCGTGGGAGGCGTACAACCCCGTGCGTGAAGCCCGGAACCGTCCAAGAAACTGAACACCTCAGCGGTGTACGCGGAACGATCCTTACCGACACCCCTACTACTGCGAGAACCGCTGGGATCGGTCCCGAAGTGACCCTCGACGCCGACAACAGCTGGGGCCGACGTCTATCGCCGCCGTGCCGCTGTGTGAGGCATCCGGCGGAATACCTCGTGGAGCTCGGAAAATCTAACGGTTCTCATCGGCACCTGCACTCTGGATCGCCCAACGTGCACTAACCTTCACGGTGGATGCGGCGAATCCGTTTGCGCGGGCAGGCTTTTCGCGTCAGGGCATCGGAACGACTCGGACTCCGTACCCGTTGTAGAGGCGGGGCTGGCTGGTCAGGACTCCGATGTCGAGGTTGTTGGCAACCCATACGACTGGGGCCACCAGCGGCCAGTCGGCTTGCGTACCTGTGACGGGAATGTGGGATCCGATGCGGACGGCGAGATCGGCGTCCAGGTCCACAACCTTGATCACTACGCGGCGACGTAACAGATCGGCCAGTTCACCGCTGCTGGTGTCCGCGGCTCGGGTTGCCTCCATCAGCGATACCGTCGGCACGGCAAGAAATCGCCGATCACGGGCGTAGTCATCGACCAAGACCTGCCCGAAGATCGGGGTTTCGACGAAGGAGGTCAGTGCGGTGTGGTCAGCAACGCTGCTCACGCGGCGCCCGCCGCAGATGCACGGTCTGCGGCCTTGACTCGGCGTAGCCACTCGCGGGCCTGGGCGATTTCCTCGGGTGTGTGCGCGTTGATCTTCTCGTCCAGTTCGGCGATGGTCTGCGTGCGCAGGGCATCGTCGAAGTAGGCCGGGGGCAGCAGGCCCGACTGGAGAAGTGCGGCCGGGACCACGGCGGCGATCTCCTTGCCCGCGCGGGTCACGATGATGGGCCGACCGGATTCAGCCACGTCGTTGATGACCTGGCCGAGCTGGTCACGTAGCTCGGTGAGCGGGACGCTGCGGTAGTCGGTCATATCTTCGACTGTACATCGGACTGTACAAACGAGGCAGGGTGACCTTGGCTGGCTATGCTCTGGCTCCATGCGGTAGCTGGCACTGCCCTCATCGACCCAGGCGAACCCAACGCCTGGCATTGCAGCCAGAAGTTCGCCGTCGCCAGACAGCTGAACGACGCCGGTTCCGTTCCACGAGGGGACACGGGCGATGGTGCCGGCGGCGCGGGTACGCGCAAGCCCGCCCGCCGGTCGGCGGTGTAATCGGCTTCGGCGACATCGACCGGACCGCTCACACTGGCTCGGACACCCTGGACCAGGCCGTGTTGCTCGACGTTCAAGACGCGTTTCTGCGGTGGCACAACACCGAACCTGGCTCGGTCGAGATGCCGTCGGCGTGGTTGGTCAAGGTCGTGACGAACCTTTGCCTCAACCGGCTCGATTCCGCACGCAGTCGCCGAGAGCGATACGTCGGGACGCGGTTGCCCGAGCCGGTGCTGACGCCGGACAGCGCGTTGGGGCCGCTGGAGACGGTCGAGCAACGCGACACGGTGTCGTTTGCCTTCCTCGTGCTTGCCGAGCGGCTCACCCCGAGCGAACGAGCGGTGTTGGTGCTGCGCGAGGCGTTCGGCTACAGCCATCGTGAGGTGGCCGAGTTGGTTGAGCTGTCGGGGATAGTGGCCAACCCGGACAAGCTCCGCTTCCTCGGCGACCAAGCGGCCTGGTTGTCACATTCACCGGAGGGTATCTGATTTTAGTGGTAAAAGACGAAGTCTCGAGCCAGGAGGAGCAGGGAATGACCACAACAGTTCTGGTCACCGGCGGTACCGGACGGCTCGGACGCACCCTCGTGCCGCAGCTGGCCGACGCCGGCCACGGGGTGCGCGTGCTGACTCGCAGCAAGCGCGAGCCGGCCGCGTGGGCGTGGGCGGTCGGTGATCTGCACACCGGCCGCGGAATCGCCGAGGCGGTCACCGGCGCACAGGTGATCATCCATCTGGCCACGACCAGCGGGCGGGGTGATGTGGCCGCGATGCGCACCCTGCTCGAAGCGGCGGCGCCCGGGAGACCACACCTGGTGTACATGTCGATCGTCGGAATCGAGGACGTCGCACTCGGCTACTATCGCGCGAAGCTGGCCTGCGAGCGACTGATCGAGGAGTCCGGGTTGCCGTGGACGATCCAGCGCACGACGCAGTTCCACGACCTGATCACTGCGATATGCGACACCCAGCGCGGGCTGCCGGTGACGATGATGCCGTCCAAAGTGAGCTTCCAGCCGATTGACGTTACCGACGTCGCCGATCGGCTCGTCGGCATCGCCGCGGCGTCGGCCGCGGGACGGGTGCCTGAGCTCGGCGGACCAGAGGTGCGTGACGCGGCCGAACTGGCCCGCACCTACCTCCGGGTGATCGGACGCCGCCGCGCGGTGTGGTCGATTCCCCTGCCGGGCAGGGCGATGCGAGACTTCCGTGCGGGCAACCATCTCGCCCGGGAGCACGCGGTCGGACGGACCACGTTCGATGAGTTCGTCGCCAGAATCGCGCGCGAGCGGAGCAGCCGATAAGTCGGTGGCTGCGCGCCGGTATCGGACTTCTCGCCGCGAGCCAAGTCGTCGGCACCTGGGCGTCGCTCTTCCCCGTGAGCTTCTTCTCGCTCGAAGTTGTCCGGCCTACAACGAGCACAGCTTGTAGCAAGCATCCGCAGCGGTGTAGTACGACTGTGGTGCGACAACGCCCACGTCATCCCCCGTCATTCGCCGGTTCACGTCCATCGCATTCGCGTACGCATCGCGGGCCGCCTGTGCCGCCTGCTCCACCTGCCACAGCCCGTCGAGCAACTCACGCGCCGCGGCCATCCAGTCCCTATGCTCCTCGGCGTAGGCCGCCGCTGCTTCACCCGTCCATCGCCCGCCGTGCACCAAGCCCTGCACGCGGCGCTCCAACTGATCGAGATGATCGGCGAAGAACTCCTTGAAGCCACGGGCGCGGGCGGTCACCTGGTCGATGTGATCGAGGTCGAACTCGAACTCCGCGGACATGCCGTCAGTCCAACTGCAGCGAGCTGACCGACGACGCGTTCGCGTCATCCCGATCCTGAAACGCCGACGAGGTGACACCAAGCTTCGCCGCCAGGTCGGTGAGCACGTCCCACGCATTCAGCGCGCCGTCCTGCATGTCGTCCCAACCAGCGCGGTACGCCCCGGCGGCACTGCTTCCGGGTACCGAACAGCGCCTGAACTTCCCGGTCCAACGACACCGAGCCCGACCTCAGCTGCTCGGCGACGCCATAGGCGAACCTGCCCACCGCCCTCACTTACTCTGGCACCACATGCAGCGGTGTGTCGTTTGTCGTCATGGCCTCCCCCTCCCGGCGGATCCGCCCCACCGGTGCGAGGACTGCTCGACCGGGTCCAGATCGACCACACCCCTGCGGACCTGATCGTCGTCGACGATTTTCACCGGCTGCCGATCGGGCGCCCGTATGTGACCGCGGCGATCGACGAGGCCACCCGGTGCGTCCCCGGAATGGTGATCACCTTGGAAGCACCGTCGGCGACCTCGGTCGGACTGTGCTTGGCGCACATGGCGATCGACAAACGTCCGTGGCTGGAGCGCCTCGAGGTGGAGGCGTTGTGGCCGATGAGCGGCAAACCCGCCCAGTTGTATGTGGACAACGCCTCGGAGTTCAAGAGCGAAGCCCTGCGCCGCGGCTGCGAGCAGCACGGCATCGACATCGACTACCGGCCGCCGGGGCGGCCGCACTTCGGCGGGGTGGTCGAGCGGCTGATCGGCACCATGATGACGATGCTGCACGAGCTGCCCGGCACCACCTTCTCCAACACGCGTGAGCGCGGCCTCTACGACAGCGGCGCGAAAGCCGTTCTCACCCTGGGCGAATTGCAGCGGTGGATGGCCTTGTCGGTGGCCTGCTACCACGGGCAACCACACGAAGGCCTGGGTGGGCGCACCCCGGCCGGGGTGTGGGCGGAGCGGGCCGCCGCCCAGGGCACACCGCGAACGGTGACAAATGAGACGGCGTTCCTGATCGACTTCCTTCCGGTGATCCGCCGGAGCTTGACCCGCACCGGGTTCACTGTCGATCACGTGCAGTACTACGCCGATGTGCTGCGTCCGTTGATCGCCTGCCGTGAGCACCTGGGCCGGTTCGTGTTGCGGCGCGATCCGCGCGATATCTCCCGGATCTGGGCCCTGCACCCCGAGACCGGCGACTACCTGGAAGTGCCGTATCGCACGTGGTCGCGACCGGCGATCAGCGTCTGGGAACACAGTGCCGCGATGGCGCGGCTGCGCGAGCAGGGCCGCGCCGAGATCGACGAGAACGCCCTGTTCTCGATGGTCGAGCAGATGCGCCGCATCACCGATACCGCGACCGCGACCAGCCGCAAGGCCCGACGCAACACCGAGCGCCGCACCAAGGTTCGGGCGCGCGGCCCCGCCCCGCCCGACCCACCACCGACACCGCCGGCTACCGCCGCGCCGGCGGCCGCCCAGCCGTTCGAGGTGATTGAGCAATGGTGATCGGCGAGCCGGTCGATCTGGCGCATCTGCATCCCTCGGCGCATCGGGTCGCGATGCTCCCGGCCGCGGAGCGGGTGCGTCATGTGCGCGCGGACCGCTGGATCGGCTACACCCGCGCCACCGACGCCCTCGGCCAGCTCGAGCAGCTGCTGGCGATGCCGTCCAAACAGCGGATGCCGAACCTGCTGCTGATCGGGCCGACGAACAACGGCAAGTCGATGATCATCGAGAAGTTCCGCCGCGACCATCCACCGATCTCCCACACCGACCGCGAGGAGATCCCGGTGCTGGCGGTGCAGATGCCGTCCGAACCCAGCGTGCTCCGCTTCTACGTAGCCCTGCTATCGGCCCTCGGCGCGCCGGTGCGGCCCCGGGCCCGCCGGCTGGCCGATCTCGAAGAGCTCGTATTGCGGCTGTGCCGGGCGTGCGGGGTGCGGATGCTGGTGATCGACGAGCTGCACAACGTGCTCGGCGGACGCAGCAACGTGCAGCGCGAATTTTTGAACCTGCTGCGGTTTCTGGGCAACAGCCTGCGCATCCCGCTGGTCGGGGTCGGCATCGTGACGCCTACCTGGCGATCCGCTCCGACGACCAGCTCGAGAACCGGTTCGCCCCACTGGCGCTGCCGCGCTGGGAACCCGGGGACGAAGCGTGCACGCTGCTGGCCAGCTTCGCGGCCGCGTTCCCGCTGCGGCGCCCCTCGCCGATCGCGAGCCAGGAGATGGCGAGCTATCTGCTGACCAGGTGCGAGGGCACGATCGGGGAACTGTCCACGCTGCTCGCCGATGCCGCGGTCGCGGCGATCGAGACCGGAGAGGAAGCGATCAACCAGCGCACTCTGCTGCTGGCCGGATATGCGGGCCCGACCGAGCGCCGGCGGACCTTCGAACGCGAACTCACATGAACGCCCCACCACGGTGGCCGCTGCACCCGGCGCCCGGTGAGCTGGAGTCGCTCTCGTCGTGGCTGGCGCGCATCGCCGGCCTGTACGGGCTGCCGGTGCGGGAGCTGCTGGGCCCGAATCTCGGTGTGATCGCCGAGATTCCGGACTATCTCGACGAGGACCCACCACCAGCGCTGTTGCCCGCGGTCGCGCACGCCAGCGGTGTGCCGCTCGCGCGGTTGAAGGCGATGACACTTCCCGGGTGGGTGCCGTGGCTGTTCGACAGCTTCCCGATGCCCGAGTCCGACGGTGAGGAAACCTTCTACACCTACGTGCGCCAGCACTCGGTGCTGCTCGCCCCCGGTGAAGCCACCCGATTCGAGGTGACCCGGCGCCGCGCTTGGCGCGGCCCGTGGATCCCCGAAACCCGAATGACCCGGTCGTGCCCGCTGTGCACCGCAGAGCCCGAACCGCGGCGCGCCTGGGTGTGGGACCTGCCGTTGACTGTCGGCTGCACCATCCACCGGCGACGGCTGCTCTCGCGGGAGGAACTGCTCGGAGTGCAGCTGGCCGGATCCGATGTCGTCGGAGCCCCATTGCCCGAACCCCTTGCCACGCTGGAGAACTACACCCACCAGGCCCTGACCACCGGTGCGGTCGCGCTACCGGGCAGGCGCATCCACGCCGGGGTGTGGTTTCGACTGCTGCGCACCCTGCTCGACGAACTGAGCCTGTCCTCGGCCGCCCTGCGCAAAGGGTCTGCCCGCACCCTCGCCCAGGTATGGGAGACCGCCGAGCTGACTCCGCGCGCCGGAATGAGCATATGGCAGCCTTACGAACGGTTGCCGTGGTCACGCCAGGAAGACCTGCTCACCGCGGCCGCCGTCGCCCTGGACCTGGCCGCGCACCGGCGCCTGCGCCCGGGAGGAACCCTCGCAGCGCTACTGATCCCGCCGGCATCCGGGCAGGTCTACCCCGGCGACGAACCGCGCCGGGCCCGCGCCCGGTGGCCCGAGATCAAGCATCTGCGCCGTCCTGCCGAGTTCCGTGAGCTGATCGCCGAGCTTGAGCGCGCGGTGCGCGCCGACCCCAACACCGCCCGCCAGGTGCTGGGCTTCCTGGTCCACCACGATCCGAGCCCGGCCAACCTCGACCGTGAGCGAAAGATGCTGATCCGAACCTCGGGAATACCACCGGATTTCGTGCGGACCCGCGCCGAGACCGAAGCCTTGCTGGCCTTGCACGGGTACGAACCCGACGAGATCGCTCGCGTGCTCACCGAATTCGCCCAGCAGGCCGCACTAAGTGGGCCCCACGGCCCGGCCGCGGATCTATTCATTCCCGAGGATCTGGTGCAGCTACGCGCCCGGCTGGAGCAGTGAATCCTCGGCACGCGGCCCGGATCGGGGGCGGCCGCCGATGCTGGCGGGATCGAGGTGGCCGTAGAGGGTGCCGCGTCTGACGCCGAGGATCTCGGCGATCTGGGCGACGGTGTGGCGGCCCTCGTCGTAGAGGCGCTGGGCCTGCTCGATCTGGTGGCTGGTGAGTTTCGGCCGGCGACCGCCCTTGCGCCCGCGGGACCGGGCGGCTTCGAGACCGTCGCGAGTGTTGGCCACGATCAACTCACGCTGCAACTCCGCGAGCACGCTGAGCATGCCGAACATCGCGCGGCCCTCGGCGGTGTCGGTGTCGATGCCCTGCTCCACGACCCGCAGGCCGATGCCGCGCTCGCGCAGGTCGGCTCCGAGGGTGATCAGGTGCAGCACCGAGCGGCCGAGCCGGTCCAGCCGTGTGATCACGATGGTGTCGCCAGTGCGGGCGAGCGCGAGTACCAGGTCGAGCTTCGGCCGTGAGGATTTCGCGCCGGAGGCAGTGTCGATGTGGATGTTGGTTTCCTCCACCCCGGCGCGGCGCAGCGCGTCGATCTGGTGGGCGGGATTCTGGTCGGCGGTCGAGACCCGCCCGTAGCCAATCAACATGATGTCGAAAATAGCCGAATTACATGGTTTTTCGACGTTGATTTCCGGCACGGGTTTCCAACACTCATGTTCTGGCGATTCCCCGACCGGTTGCCGGTTGTCGGCAAACGATCGTTTGCCGACAACCGGTTCGGGTTCGATCTTCAACGCGGCTTACGGTCGAGCTCGGCGACCACGCGGACCGCCTCGGCGACAGTTCGGAAGTCCTTGCGCAGGATGCTGCCGTGGTTGCTGGGGACCTTCGCGTGGATCTCGATGTTCGGGTTGCGTTCGACGACCTTGTCCAGGCTGGCTCGGATGCGTTCCTGCTGGTCGCCCTTGCTGCCGAGCGAGGACCCCGAAGCATTCACGTAGCGGGTCGGGACGCTGATGTTGTCCATCACCGGGCCCAGCACACGCTCGCGGGCGATCTCGCCGGCCTCGATGTTGCTGTCGGCCATCTGCTCGGCGGTCATCCGCGCGCCCCGACCCGTCGCGCGCATCAGCGGCATCAACCAGCCCAGTCGCCGCCACAGTTTCCGCATGCCCTCGATATCGACCTCGTCGATCCAGTCGTGCGGTTGGGCGCCCTCGACCAGAACCGCGCCCACGGTCCGGTCGGGGTTGCGGCTGGCCCAGTGCGCCGCAACGAAGGCCCCGTAGGACCAGCCGATCACCAGCGCCCGCTGCACACCTCTGGCCGCGAGCACGGTGTCGAGGTCGGCGACGTTGGTTTCGAACGAGTAGTCCGCCGAGGTCCCCGACTTGCCGCGGGCCCGCATGTCGTAGGTGATGTGGCGCCAGCCCGGCCCCAGCTCGGTGATGACATGCCGCCAGTACTTCTGGGTGGCGACGTGGCCGTTGACATAGAGCACCGGGATGCCGGGACCGCCGGTGTCGGTCACGGCCAACGCCGTGTCATCGACCGGCACCATCCCAGTCCAGGTCGAATCGGTCGAGGCAACGCTGTTGGTCCGCATGTGTTTTCTCCTGGTTTTGCTGGGTGAATCGCTCTTTCCTGACACTGGAAACGCTACGTAGCTTTCCAATACTGAGCAATCAATGCGGCAGCGCTAGTTCGCCATAAGCACAGCTAGATACACACATATTGTTGCGATAGCTATGAAGATAACGCAACGACAGGCGGTGGTTTCGTTGCGATGAGTAAGCCCGAGTCACTACAGTGGCGGCATCACGAACGAAGGAGACCGTCATGTCGGGAGGCAGGCTCACCCAGGCCGAACGCAGACAGATCGCCCTGGGACTGGCCGACAACCTCCCCTACGCGGCGATCGCCCGGCGTCTGGATCGTCCGACCTCGACGATCACGCGGGAGGTAATGCGAAACGGCGGCCCCGCGTCCTACCGTTCCGACCTCGCCCAACGCGCCACCGAACGCCGCGCCCTACGGCGCGCACAGCCCGGGCCGCGGGAGCGGCCATCCCCAGCACCCGGCCGCGGACGCGATGCCGAATCCGTCCGCGACTACGAGGAAACGTTCACCACCATGCTCATGCAACAGGGCATGCCCAGAACGACAGCCCGGGTGCTGACCTGTCTTTTCACCGCGGACACCGGCAGTCTCACCGCACCCGAAGTCGTCGGGCGACTCCAGATCAGCCCGCCGTCGGTCTCCAAGGCGATCAAATTCCTCGAACTCCAGGGCCTGGTCCGCCGCGAAACCGATGAACGCCGCCGCGTGCGCTACATCGTCGACGACAACGTCTGGTATCAGGCGACGATCGACAGCGCCCGCGGCATGGCCGAGGTCGCCGAGATCACCCGCCAAGGCGTCGAGATCTTCGGCCACGGCACCCCGACCGCCACCCGTCTGGCGAACATGGCCCGCTTCAGCGACTTCATCAGCGAAAGTATCCTGCGAGCCGCGGCGCAGAGCCGCGAGATCCTCCACCCGAATACCGCGACGAGTTCGAAGGCTACGGAGACGCGGTAGTCGGACGAACCTGAGTTTGGGCGTGAAGGCGGCTACTCACTTGTCTCCCTCATCTGAAAATCGTTGATCGCCCGCCCGCGCTGAAAAGGACTCCGAACATCGCAGAAGAGGACTTCGAACATCGACACTCGTCGACGGCTGCGTCGATCACTTCTCGTGCTTGTTCTCGAAATCCGCGCTGCTGGACAGCATTTCCAGCAGCTCGTGTGCTTTTCCCAGCACGGCGAGGGCCTTGTCCTTGCACGCCAACTCTTCCCGAGTGCGCGCGAGCTCGGCTTCCAACTTCTCCGCCCGTTTATCGGATTCGGTTTTCGTCGGCTTCGGCCCGGTCGGCCTAGCGGACAACGCATTCAACGCGCCCGCGTCCCGGGCACGGCGCCACTCGATCACATGCGAGTGATACATCCCCTCCCGGCGCAGCAACGCACCCCGAGCTCCCGGCTCGGTCAACAGCTCGTATTCGGCCACGACCGCCAGCTTGTACTCCGGCGTAAACGACCGCCGCTTCGGCCGGCCACCTGCGCGACAGCGGCATCGCCGAAGTCGTGTCCGCGGTGGTGGCATCAGCGATGAGCCGCGACCCCCGCGAACGGCCGTCCGCGGCGGAGGATTCAGTCAAGACTCTGGGCGACAATGGCTGGTTTGTGTCCGGAGTTCTGCGGCTACTGACACCTGGCCGGCTGCGCGATCGCGGCCGCCGTCCCGGCGAGGCCGCCGCCGACGACCAGGACTTTGTGTACGGCAGTCACTGGGACTCCTTTGTCGGGGTCGGTGGGGTCGTCGATGACCGCCACCGTACAACCGAGGCTGTCCAGGACTCGCTGCTGCGCTTCGCTGACCACGCGCCCGTTGGTGTCGACCGGGCGGATGCTGTGCACCGCCGAGCGCTGCGGTGGTATTGAACCGAAACTATTGGGTTTCCTCCAGGGTCGTGTAGCGGACGTGCGGCGCGCGGAAGTAGCCGCGGACGGTGTCGGGCTGGCGTTGGCGGCGATGCAGGAACCGGCGGGTTTCCCGGGCGAGGTCGTCGGTGGAGCGGGCGCGGGCGGCGTGGACGTGCCGTTCGACGTCGGCATTGAGGATCTCGTCTGGGTTGAGTTCGGGGCTGTAGCCAGGCATCAGGTGCAACTGGACGCGGTGGGCGTTTTCGGCCAGCCACGCAGTCACGGCCTTGCTGCGGTGCACCGGGTGTCGGTCGGCGATCACATGGACCTTGCATCCGGCTTGACGGGCCAGCCGATCCAGGAACGTAATGAAGACCTTCGCTGTGAACCGGCCGGTGAACACCGAAAACCACAGTGCGCCACGAAAAGCGATGGCAGACATGATATTCACACGCAGGCGCTTGCTGTTGACCCGCACCAGCGGAGTGCTGCCCCTCGGTGCCCAGGACCGGCCGGGTGGAGCGGTGTCGCTGCGCAACCCGCACTGATCAGTCCACGCCACCACAGCGTTCTCGCCGCGGGCGCGTGCGACGATGGCGGGATACTCGACCTCCAGCCACTCGGCCACCTTCTCCGATTTCTGCCGGTAGGCCCGCCGCGCCGGGCGTTGCGGAGTGAACCCGTGGCGGCGCAGCCACTTGCCCACGCCCTGCTCGGTCATGACGACGCCGACGACCATGCGGATCAGCTCGGCGACCAGGACACGGGTCCACAACGGACCGCCGATCAACAACTCCTCAGGGGTGTAGTCGGCCATCGCGGTGAACAGCACCGCGCGGTCCTCGGCACTGATCGCCTCGCCCCGCCCGGTACGCGACTTGACCGGAGCGGCAAGCGATTCCCGCCCGCCAGCCTGGTACTTACGCCACCAGGTCCCCACCGACCGCTGCGAGACCCCGAACATCTCGGCAGCCTCGCGGTAGCCGCTCACCCGTCCCGACTCCAGCGCGGCCACCACCCGCAGCCGCACCACCTCCTGCGCAGCAGGCGACAACCGCCGCAGGTCCACATCACTCACACACGCTCAACGAACAAGGCAACGAAGAAGTTTCGGTTCAAATACTTGACACTCGAAGAAGATATTCTTTCCCGCCTGCGTCGTGCCCGAGAGGAGGGTTGGCGAGGCGAGATCGAGGGTCTCGAACTGCCCCTCACATTCCTTCGAGGCAAACGAGCCCAGACGCAGCGGAGACTTCTTCGACGGTCGGGCAGGTCGAGATCGGGATGCCGTCACCACCGCCGCGCCACTGAGTTGGAGGTCTCGGAGTCACCTCGGCCGAAGTCGGACAGGACTCGTCCCACGTGAAGCCACTGGAATCGACGCCTGCACGCGATAGGTGGGCGGTGCCGCCGACGCGACTTCTAGATCTTCAGCAATCCGTGGTGCTGTTCCACAGCTTTGATGGTGCGTTCGATGTCGCCGGCGATGATGGATTCGACAAGTTCGCTGTGGATGGCTACCCGGTGTTGGTAGTAGCCGGCGTCATCGGTGGGAGTTTCGGCGTCGGCGTGTGCCGACAGATCCTTGATGCAGGCTGTCATGCTCAGGTAGACCGCGCGGGCCATGTGGTTGGTGGTGATCTCGGCGATGCGTTCGTGTAGTTGCCAGTTGGCGCGCATGAACGCGTCGACGTCGGAGGTCGACTGCTTGAGCTTGGAGAGCAAGGTGCGCAAGGCGACGATGTCGTCGGCGTCGCGGTGACGTGCCGCGTCGGTGTCGACGAGGAGTTCGAGGGCGTCGCGCACGGCGATGGCGTCGGCGACAGTAGTCGGTTGCTCGCGGACGGTCAGTAGGGTGTGTCGCAGACGAACGACGGGGCTCAGGTTGGCCACGAACAGTCCGCCGCCGCGCCCGGGCCGGATTTCGATGTTGCCCCGGTCGGCAAGCAGGCGAACCGCTTCGCTGACGGTGGAGCGCGCGAAGCCGGTCTGTTCGCGCAGTTCATCCATGGTGCCGACCCAGTCGCCCGCGCTGAGGCCACGATCGATGATCATCTGGGCGATGTTCGCCGCAAGTGCTTCTGCTCGTGTCTGTACCCCGTTAACCACTCGGGTAATTTACCAGAGATCGACATGATTCTGCAGTATTCGGACATTTAAACCTGAAAACCATCAAAAGGTTCGGATGTTATAGAGTGCGAGGGTGGCTCCGGTCACACAATCATGGATCTCGAATCGAGGAGGCAACGATGTCACGAGTGGTGGTCAAAGGCGGAACGGTTGTCACCATGGAGCCGGGGCAGTCGCCGCAACGGGCGGATGTGCTGATCGAGGACGACAAGATCGTGGCGATCGAGCCTTCCATCACGGCCGATGCTGCGCTGATCGACGCCACCAACTGCGTCGTGGCACCAGGCCTTGTGGACACGCACCGGCATGTGTGGCAAGCGGGCCTTCGTGGTGTGACCGCCGACATGGTGTTGAAGGACTACTTCCGTAGCGTCCGTTTTCAGGCGTCGCCGGTCTATCGCCCCGAGGACATCGAGGTGGGCAATCTCGCCGGGATGCTCGAGGCGATCGACGCGGGGGTCACCAGCGTTCTGGACTTCTCCCATTCGATTTCCTCGCCCGATCACGCCGAGGCTGCCATCGACGGAACGATCGGCTCCGGGGGGCGCAGTCAGTTCGCTCTCGGATTCAATGATGTTGTAGGCCAGCACAAGTCGCTCGACACAGCCCAGGGCCGCCTGCAACTGGCCGAATCTCTGCGGAAGGGCAGGCTGGCGGCGGACGACGCTCTGGTGACGCTGGGTATCGCGCTGTCGGATCTGCCGGAGGTCGGACTCGAGCGCATCCGCGCCGAGTTGGAGGGAGCGAGGAGGCTGGGATTGCGTAGCACCACCAACGCGCTGGCGATTCTCTTCAACGATCCCGTCGACGACATCGAGGTTCTGGACGGAGCGGGTTTGCTCGGTCCTGACATCGTCTGGGTGCACCTGAACTACGCATCGGCAGAGCAGTTCCGTCGTGTCGTGGAGACCGGTGGTTCCGTGTCGACCTGCCCGGAAGCGGAAATGGCCATGGGTATAGGCCGTCCCGCAACCGAGCGCGTGCTCGCCGCTGGCGGGCGCTGCACCCTGGGGTGTGACGTCACTACCTCGGTGTCGGGCAGTTTGTTGCAGCAGGCACGAACCGCGATGCAGGTCGGACGGCTGTTGGACGCCGACGAGCGTATGGCCACCGGCAAGGCGCCGTTGTCGGTTCCGCCGTCGTGCGAAACCATGCTGAAAGCGGCAACGATCTGGGGTGCGGAGGCGTTGGGGCAGTCGCATCGGATCGGTAGTCTGCGTCCTGGGAAGCAAGCCGACCTGATCGTCGTGCGAACCGACGCGGTGAACACCGCACCGATGATCGATCCCTATGCGACGCTGATCACCCAGGCGCAACCGTCCAACATCGACACAGTCGTGATCGCGGGCGAGGT
This sequence comes from Nocardia sp. NBC_01730, assembly GCF_035920445.1. Taxonomy (NCBI): domain Bacteria; kingdom Bacillati; phylum Actinomycetota; class Actinomycetes; order Mycobacteriales; family Nocardiaceae; genus Nocardia; species Nocardia sp. NBC_01730. The sequence continues at coordinate 1,066,982 of NZ_CP109162.1, forward strand.
CCGCAAGTCCGGCGGCCGCCTGCGCGCGGACTGGTCGGCGGTGCAGAAGCGCTTGGAGCAGTCGAAAGAGCACGTGGCGCGTGCGGTCGCCGAACGCGGCGGGTTGCTGCCCCAGCCCGCGCTGGACCTGCCCTGGTGATATCACCCGCTCATATCCGGATTCGGAGGAACCCCTCATGCATCTGATTCGCGCGGCCCAGGCCGTCCCGTACCAGGCCCCCGGGCACGCCGGTGTCGACTCACGCCGCCTACAGGGGCGTGAGGCCGGTGGCCCGGACCGGGCATCGGTGTCGATCTCGACCTACCCCCCAGGGTCGGCGGTGGAGCCGTTGCCGACTGCGACGGACACGATCTACGTCGTGCTGACGGGTGAGCTCGAACTCAACGGCCATCTCGGCGATTCGGCGCTGACACTGGCCGAGCACGATTCGGTGTTCCTGCCTCGCGGCGAAGTCCGGTCCCTACGCAATCGGGCCGCCGAGAACGCCACGTTGCTCGTAGTCCTGCTGGCAGCAGTCGGAGGTGACGATGAGCAGCCTGCCCACCTATGACGAATTGCCCGCGGCGCCCGACGGCGGCCGCAGCGGATGGGGCCTGTTCGGCGCCGATGACGAACTCGGCCTGATCAACCTGTTGACCCCACAGCGAGTGGCAGCCGCCGCGGCGTTGGTGCGCCGTGGAGCCCGGTTCCCGTTGGACGCGCCGTGGGGGATGTTCGACCCGCCACTGAACAGTGCCCGTGGCAACCCCCGCCACCACGTGATCGCCCAGCCCGGCGGAATCGGGTTCGACGACGTGTGGGACAACGTCTATCCCCAGGCGGGCAGTCAGTGGGACTCGTTGGCGCACATCGGCTACAGCCGACAGTCGTACTACAACGGCGCGACCTCCGACGGGGTGCGTGCGGGCCGCAACGGGATCGACAAATGGGCCGCGCGTGGCATCGCGGGACGCGGCATCGTCCTGGACATGCCTGCCGCCATGGCGGCACTCGGGCGCCCCTACGACCCGGGTGACACGGTGGAATTCGGTCCCGAGGAATTGGAAGCCGCCCGCGAACTGGCGGCGGTCGAGTACCTGCCGGCCGACATCCTCGTGCTGCACACCGGTTTCGCGAAGTGGTACACCGGGCAGTCATTCGACACCCGCAAACAACTGCCGCGGCAACTGCGCGCGCCGGGATTGGCGCACAGCGAAGAGGTGTGTCGATACCTGTGGAACACCCACGCTGCCGCGATCGCCTCCGACACCTTCGCGGTAGAGGCATGGCCCGCCGACACCAGCCCGGCCGCGGCACCGTTCGGGTTCATCCACCAGATGCTCATCGGTAGTTTCGGTATGGCGCTGGGCGAGTTGTGGTGGCTCGACGACCTGGCCCGTGATTGTGCGGTGACCGGAGTCTACGAGGGCATGCTCGTCAGCGCTCCCAGTCCGGCGCCCGGCGGCATCGCCTCGGCGCCGAACGCCGTTTTCCTCAAATAAGTGAACTGAACCGCTTGACACGTCCTTTGTGACACGCAACACTCATAAAACCGCTTAAAGGTTCGGAGGTTTTATGAATACTCTGGCCAACGGCAGCGGGACAACCGTGAGAAGGAGTGAAAGTGTCTGACCTTTACGACGTCGTGGTCGTGGGCTACGGACCTTCGGGTGAGGTTGCCGCGTCGACTCTGGGTGGCCAGGGGCACCGGGTCGCGGTTTTCGAGCGGCACGAAGCGGTGTACCCGCTGCCTCGGATGGTGACCTTCGACGGCGAAGCGTGTCGCACTGTGCAGGCGACGGGCACCGATGTCAACAGGGCACTGTCGACATCGGTGGTCCTGGACGCGTGCCTGTTCGGTGACGCCGACGCCGACCCGTTGTTGACCGTGGACTGGACCGGCGAACAGTGTGGTTTCCCCGCCCACAATTCGATCTTCCAGCCCGATGTCGAGTCGACGCTGCGTGAGCGCGTCGACGCGATGGACACCGTCGATGTGTTCCGCGGGACCGAGGTGGTCGGGCTGGTCAATCACGACGATCACGTCGAGGTGACCGTGCGGCCCAAGGGCTCGCACGAGGACCGGAACGCCTGGGTGGTGCGGGCGAAGTACGTGATCGGCGCCGATGGCACCAACAGTTTCGTGCGACAGGCCGCGGGTATCGAAATGACCGACTTCGGCATGCACGAGCGTTGGCTGAACTTCGACATGAACAAGAAGAAGCCGCTGCCCGAGCAGTTCGACAAGCTGATCATGATCATGGATCCCGCGCGCCCGCATATGTACATGCCGCTCGGCACCGATCGGCAGCGCTTCGAGATGCGCGTGGCCGACGACGAAACCGATGACCAGATGCACGACCCCGAGGTCGCTTGGGAGTTCCTGCGTTCCCGTCACGGTTTGGGGGAGGAACACTTCTCGATCTGCCGCCAGGTTGTCTACCACTACTACACGAAGGTGGCCAAGCGGTGGCGTGCCGGTCGGGTGTTCATCGCCGGAGACGCGGCACACACCATGACCCCCTACATGGGCCAGGGCGGTTGTTCGGCGATCCGCGACGGCCGCAACCTGGCATGGAAGCTGCACCTGGTTCTCAACGGGGTCGCCGAGGATCGGCTGCTCGATGAATACCAGATCGAACGCGAACCGCATGTCACAGAACTGGTGGTCACCAGCCACAAGCTCGCCGAGATCGTCAACATGGTCGACGAAGCCGAGGCCGCCGAGCGCAACTACGCGATGCGCAACAACCTCACCCCGCCGTTGCCGCCGTTCCCGAAACTGGCAAACGGGGTACTGCATCGCGAACCCGACGACACGGTGGCCACCATCACCGGCAGCCTTGCACCGCAAGGCCGGATTCGCCGCCACGGCTCACGGGCACGCGGCGACGATCTGCTCGGGCACGGTTTCCAATTGATCAGCCGCCGTTCCCCCCAGCTCAGCGAAGCGCAGCAGCGAGTCCTGGACAGCCTCGGTTGCACGGTGGCGGTCATCGACGACCCCACCGACCCCGACGCGATCGAAGACATCGACGGCGTCTATCGGGCATTCCTGGATGCCGCGGGCACCGACGCCTACATCATGCGCCCGGATTGGTACATCTTCGGCGTCGCCGCCGACGGCGCGATCGGTGAACTCGTCGACGAACTCGCCGCGCGCCTGCACCTGTCCTCGATCACCGAGACCGCCCCCGCCGCATGACCGGCCACGACACCGAACATCGTGTATCCCGCGCCCGCGTGAAAGGCTCACAGTGACAACCGTTCGTATCACGACCGACCTGGAGTTCGCCCGAGTCGACGATGTCTGCCTGACTCTCGACATCTACCGCCCGACCTCGCAGACGAAGGCGGTTCCTGTCGTGCTGTACCTGCACGGCGGAGGCTGGCAGGTCGGTGACAAGACAGACGGCGCCAAGGAGCGGCTGACCGCCCTGGCCGAACGGGGGATCGCGATCGCCTCGGCCAACTACCGATTCGTCGGCCAAGGACTGTTCCCGGCTCAGATCCATGACACCAAAGCAGCGGTGCGTTGGCTGCGGGCCAACGGCGCCACCCACGGCCTGGCCACCGATCGCATCGGAATCTGGGGTGCCTCGGCCGGTGCGGTGCTGGCCAGCCTGACCGCGCTGACTGCGGGTGACAGCGATTTCGAAGGCACGGTCGGTGACCATCCGGAGCAATCCAGTGCCGTCGACGTCGCCGTGCACTGGTTCGGTCAAACCGACCTGCTCGCCAACAGTGCGCGCAGTTGGCTCGAACGTGACTTGCTCAAACCACCGTTCGAAGCTCCGCTGTTCGGCGTGGACGATCTGACCACGGTCCGCGAAGAAGCCCGAGCCGCGAGCCCGCTGACGCGTGTGCACGCAGACGCCCCGCCGTTCCTGATCGCCCACGGCGACCGGGATCGGATTACTCCCGCTTCCGAGAGTGTCGCGTTGCACGACGCGTTGGTGCGCGCCGGAGCCGAGTCGACGTTGCTGATGCTCGGCGGTGCGGGCCACGAAGGCCCCGAATTCGACCGGCCCGACCACCTCTCGCTCACCGCCGCGTTCCTCGCCGCGCACCTACACACGTAAGGACCGGTCCATGCGACTCATCGGAATGCGCACCCCCGGCGATACCACCACCTACATCGGGCGGCTCGACGGCGACGATCACGTCCTTCCCGTGACCGACGTCGCCACCTTCTGGTCCGATACCGAATCCTGGATCGCCAAAGCGACCGAACTGACCGACGGCCGGCGCCGCCTGGACTCGGTCGAACAGCGTCCTGCGGTCCCCGACTCCGCACGGGTGATCTGCATCGGATTGAACTACAAGGCACACGCGGCCGAAGGCTCGTTCCAGGTCCCGCAATTCCCCACCCTGTTCGGTAGGTGGACCTCGTCGCTGACCGTCAGCGGAACCTCGGCGCCGGTTCCGGCGGGCGAAGCGGGTCTGGACTGGGAGGGGGAGGTCGCCGCCTACGTCGGCGCATCGCTATGCGAGACCGACCCCGACACCGCGCGCGCCGCGGTCCTGGGGTATTCGACCTTCAACGATCTCACCGCGCGCAAAGCCCAGAAACTCACGGCGCAATGGACATTGGGTAAGAACGGCGATCGCAGCGGCCCGATGGGGCCGATAGTCACCGTTGACGAGGTCGGGGACCTGCGCGACGGACTCGGCGTGCGGACCCGCGTCAACGGGACTCTGGTCCAAGACGGCAACACCCGCGACATGATCTTCGACATCGGGCACGTTCTCGCGTTGATCAGCGAGACCTTCACCCTCAATCCCGGCGATGTCATCGCCACCGGCACACCGGAAGGTGTCGGCTACGTACGCAACCCTCCGTGGCTGTTGCAGCCCGGTGACGTCGTGGAAGTCGAGATCGATCGACTGGGGATCCTGACGACCCCGATCGTCGACGCCGCCGCGCGCCGCGGCGACTACTGACCGAATCCGGCGCGGGCACACACCCGCCTGAACGAACGGAGATTCTCGTGGTCGACGACCATGTGCCAACCATCGCCCATTGGGTCGACGGCAAACCCTATTCCGGAACTGCCACCGCCACCGCACCGGTCACCGACCCGGCCACCGGTGCGGTCACCGGCCGCGTCGCTCTGGCGAGTACGCAGGACACCCGCACGGTCATCGAGGCCGCGGCCGCGGCCTTCCCTGCGTGGCGCGACACCTCGCTGTCACGGCGAACCGAGATCCTGTTCCGATTCCGCGAACTGCTCAACCAGCGCAAACCGGAATTAGCGCGGATCATCACCGGTGAACACGGAAAAGTCGTCTCCGACGCACTCGGCGAAGTCAGCCGGGGCCAAGAGGTCGTCGAATTCGCTTGTGGCATAGCGCATCTGCTGCGCGGTGGAATGACCGAGAACGCGTCGACCAATGTCGATGTCGCCTCGATCCGCCAGCCTCTCGGGCCGGTCGCGATCATCAGCCCGTTCAACTTTCCCGCGATGGTGCCGATGTGGTTCTTCCCGATCGCCATCGCCGCGGGAAACACCGTCGTGCTCAAGCCCTCGGAAAAGGACCCCTCCGCGGCACTGTGGATGGCTCGATTGTGGTCGGAGGCGGGCCTGCCCGATGGCGTGTTCAACGTCGTCAACGGCGACAAGACCGCCGTCGACGAACTGCTGACCAATCCGTCGGTGAAGGCCGTATCGTTCGTCGGCTCCACTCCCATTGCCGAATACGTCTATCGCACCGCCACCGCGGCCGGTAAACGCGTGCAGGCGCTGGGCGGGGCCAAGAACCACGCGATCGTCCTGCCCGACGCCGATCTGGATCTGGCCGCCGACGCCGCGGTCAACGCCGCTTTCGGTTCCGCGGGCGAACGATGCATGGCCATCTCCGCCCTCGTCGCGGTCGGCGGCATCGGCGACGAACTCGTCGCCAAGATCGAAGAACGGAGCCGAACCCTGCGGATCGGCGCCGGCGTCCGAGACAACGACATGGGCCCGCTGATCACCGCTGCCCACCGCGACAAGGTCGCCTCCTACATCGACGCGGGCGAGCACAGCGGAGCAGCGGTCGTGCTCGACGGCCGCTCGGTCGAGGCCGACGGGGGAGCCGACGGGTTCTGGCTCGGACCGACAATCCTCGATCACGTGACGCCGGACATGAGCGTCTACACCGACGAGATCTTCGGCCCGGTGCTCTCGGTCCTGCGCGTGAACAGCTACGACGAGGCATTGGAACTGGTCAACGCCAGCCCCTACGGCAACGGCACCGCGATCTTCACCAACGACGGCGGCGCGGCGCGGCGCTTCCAGAACGAAGTCGAGGTCGGAATGGTCGGCATCAACGTGCCGATCCCGGTGCCGGTGGCCTACTACAGCTTCGGTGGTTGGAAGAACTCGCTGTTCGGTGATTCGCACGCCCACGGCGCCGAAGGCGTCGGGTTCTTCACCCGCGGCAAAGTCGTGACCACCCGCTGGTTGAACCCGTCCCACGGCGGACTCAACCTCGGATTCCCGCAAACCAGCTGACAACTATTCGCTCATACCGCCGTCTGTCGCCGCGACACCGCGGCGCAGGCACGGAAGGATCGATAACCCGATGTCCAATCACGTGTCGGTGCGCTCACCGGTCCAGACGCTGCTGTCGGAACTCTTCGACAGCGCCACCCTGAGGACCTGGCACACCGCACTCGCCCCGGTCGACCCCGGCCCCGAATACGCAAGGCGGCTGGCGGACGCACGCGCCAAGACCGGCCTGGACGAGTCGATCGTGGCCGGTGAAGCGCAGTTGCACGGCCACCGCCTGGCAGTCCTGGCCTGCGAGTTCGAATTCCTGGCCGGTTCGATCGGCGTCGCCGCCGCCGAGCGGCTCGTGACCACGATCGAACGGGCCACGCGCGAGCGCCTTCCACTGCTCGCGGTCACCGCCTCCGGCGGCACGCGAATGCAGGAAGGGGCACTGGCATTCGTTCAGATGGTCAAGATCGCGGCAGCCATCTCCGACCACAAACGAGCAGGACTTCCCTTCCTGGTCTATCTGCGTCACCCGAGCACCGGAGGGGTCTACGCCTCCTGGGCGTCGATGGGGCACCTCACCTTCGCCGAACCCGACGCCCTCATCGGATTCCTGGGACCGCGCGTCGTGCGCGCACTGACCGGAGCGTCGCTGCCCGACCACGTCCAACGGGCGGAGAATCTGCGCGACCACGGACTGATCGACGCGGTCCTCACCCCGAGTGAACTACCGAGCATGCTGAGCAGGATTCTCGATCTACACGACCGCCCGATCGAGGAAATCACCGCGACACCGCCGGCGGTCGATACCCCGGCACGGCCCCAGCGTCCCGATAGTTGGCAATCGGTGCTCACCTCACGCAAGCCCGACCGGCTCAGCGCACGGCAACTGTTACACACGGCGACGACCTCGGCCGTGATGTTGAACGGCAGTGCCGAAGGCGATGCCGCTGACCAGATCACGACGATGATCGCCCGAGTGGGCGGCCTCGGTTGCGTTCTGATCGGCTACACCGAGCATCCCGAGATCACATCCGGGATCAGCGTCTCGGATATCCGCACCGCCCGGCGCGCGATCAGGGTGGCCCAGGACTTCGCACTGCCCGTGGTGACGATCATCGACACCTCGGGGGCGCAACTGAGCGCGGACGCCGAAGAGCACGGGATCGCCGGTCAGATCGCTCGGTGCATGACCGAACTGGTCACCCTCACCACAGCGACGGTCTCGGTCCTGCTCGGCCGCGGCACCGGCGGCGCCGCACTCGCGTTGCTACCCGCCGACCGTGTGATCGCCACCGAATACGCGTGGCTGAGCCCCCTGGCTCCGGAAGGAGCGAGCATGCTCGTCCACCACGATCTCGACCACGCTCCTCAGGCGGCAGCCGAACTCGGCATCGATTCGTCGGTGCTGGCAGAGCACGGAATAGTCGACATCATCGTCGGCGCAGGCCACGGTTCGACCGAGTCCCTGTCAGCGGCGCTGCGCGCGGCGATCGAAAGCCAACTGCACGAGTTGCACCGCCAGACCGCCACCGATCGCTACACCGAGCGGCGACGGCGCTACCGCATGCTCGGCCTGCGCCCCACCCCATCCCTCTCCTCTCCGCAGAACAGGAGCTGACACGATGCCCGCAATGTACGAGGCTCCACAGACCGCGACCACCATGCTGGTCACCGCCATGGGCTTGATCGACACCTTCGACCCCACCCAGCGCGGGGCAGCGATCATCGAGGACTTCAACGATCCTCGGCGTCTCGAGTGGGACATCATCCCGCGACCCGACCGCACCGGCGTACCGCTGCACATGCTCGATCGCCACCAGCGCGTACTGGTGTGGGATCTGATCCGGCAGGCACTGCCGCAGCGCACCTTCACCAAGGTCCTGGCCATCCCGCAGCTCGAACATGTTCTGCGCGACTACGAACACGACTTCCTCGGCCCGGCACTGCAAACCTGGCGCTCCTCGGAGTCCTACTATCTGACCTTCTTCGGCCACCCCGGTTTCGAGGACACCTGGACGCTGAGATTCCTGGGCCACCACGTCTGCCTCAACATCACAGTCGTCGAACAACGTTGGATCTCGGCGACCCCATGCGCGCTGGGCCAGCAACCCACCGAATACAGCGGAGTACTGCACCCCCTCGCAGACGACGAAGGACTCGGCTTCGAACTCCTGGCCACCCTCGACGACGACCAGCGAAACCGAGCGGTCATCCACGCCATAGCTCCCGCGGACTTCGTCACCCGCCAGGTGCCCAAAATCGGCGCCTACGAATACCCCGACCGCTACGACCTCGGCATGCCCGACTACGTCATCACCGACCCCGACCGTGCCGCACTGAAATTCGTCAAGGATCACCCATCCGGCATCGCCGGAACCGACCTGGACGAATCCCAACAACACATCCTGTGGCGACTGGTCGACTGCTACCTGGAACGGCTCCCGAACGAGACCGCAGAACAACAACGAAAACTGTTGCGCGACCACGGCATCGGCGAGGTCCACTTCGCATGGGCCGGTGAGCAGACCCGCGGTCGACCGCACTACTTCCGCGTACAGACCCGCCACCACCTGATCGAAGCGGTGAACTCCGTCGCCGGCGGCAACCACCTGCACACCGTCCTGCGCGACTTCGACAACGACCTCGCCGCAGGCATCCTCGACGGCCACGCCGATGCCGATTCGCAGTGGGGCACAGCGCATCTTGCCAGCCGCACAGTGTCCAGTGCCGAACTCGACCCCGGATTGGGTTAGCCCGACACCGAATGGACCCCGCAGCACGAGCCACCCGTCACTGTCGTCGCCGGATCGCCTCCGGCCCAACCGTCAGGAACAGAAATGCCCCGACCACTGCTGACGTCGCTCTACCGCGACGACCGCACCGATCGCCCCATCGTGACGGTCGGTGAACAGTCGATGCACAAAGAAGATCTGCTCCTCGCGGGCGCCGCGGTGGCCGATCGGATCGCAGGCGCAAAGATCGTCGCGATCGACGCCACCGCCGGAATCGACACCGTCATCGCCGTGGTGGGCTGCCTGCTCGCGGGAGTCACCGCGGTACCGGTGCCCTCCGACTCCGGAATCGCCGAACGACGCCACATCCTCGCCGACTCCCGCGCCGAACTGTGGATCGGTCCCCGCCACGACGACCTCACCATCGTGTCCCTGACCGTGGACAGTAACGCCCGGTCCTCGGCCACCTACCCCGAACCCGACCCGAACCTACCGGCCTTGATCATCTACACCTCCGGAACCACCGGATCCCCGAAAGGTGTCGTTGTCTCGCGCCGTGCCATCGCCGCCTGCCTGGACTCGGTAGCGCAGGCATGGCAGTGGAACGCTGAAGACACGCTCGTACAAGGGCTTCCGCTGTTCCACATCCACGGACTGATCCTGGGCGTCCTCGGCGCACTGCGCATCGGTTCCCCGCTGGTGCACACCGTGCGTCCCGACCCGAAGCGATACGCCGCGGCCGCGGGAACGCTGTACTTCGCAGTACCCACAGTGTGGTCGCGGGTATGTGCCGACCCGGTCTCGGCGAGGATACTGGCCGGTGCCCGGCTGCTGGTGTCGGGCAGCGCCCCGCTGCCGATCCAGGTCTTCGAGGGACTGCGCGAACTTACCGGCATCGCGCCGATCGAACGGTACGGGATGACCGAAACACTGATCACCGTGAGCACGCGATACGACGGGGAACGCCGACCAGGATGGGTCGGGCTGCCCCTCGACGGAGTCCGAACCCGGCTCCGCACCGAAGCCGGCGAGTTGGCACCACACGACGGAAAGACACTGGGGCAACTCGAGATCAGCGCACCGACACTGTTCGACGGCTACCTCGACCAACCCGACAAGACCGCCGAGGTCACCACCGGCGACGGATGGTTCAGCACCGGCGACATCGCCGTGATCGATGCCGAGGGCTTCCACCGCATCGTCGGACGCGAATCGGTGGACATGATCAAGTCCGGCGGATACCGCATCGGCGCGGGCGAGGTCGAGCAAGCGCTACTTGAACACCCCGCGGTCGTGGAAGCCGCCGTCATCGGCGTGCACGACGCCGACCTAGGACAACGCATCATCGCCTACGTCGTCGGTGACACCGTCGACCAGCCCGAACTCATCGACTTCGTCGCGACGAATCTGTCGATCCACAAACGTCCCAGGGAAATTCGCGTCGTCGACCACCTGCCGAAGAACGCGATGGGCAAGATCCAGAAGAAGATATTGGCGCAGCAGCACCACACCTGAACATTGCCGATGGCCACCCGTCGGCGGTATCGACCACAACATTGTGGGTGAACCATGAAGGCCCAGAACGATACTCGGCACATACAGATCTGGTACGGCGTCCCGACGCTCGACTTTCAGGCGTGCACAGACCAAGTCCGCAGCGTAGCCGACGCGTTGCGGTGCAGCATGCCGGACTCGGTCGTGACGATCGATGATGCCGTTCGGGCCGGAATGCCGTACCTGCCGTGCGCGCGACTATGGGCCTGACCGCGATCGACTGATTCGAGGCGACCGCACGTTCAGTGGCCGTCGCGGGCCCGTTCATCGAGTATCTGTCGCCGACGGCGTTGTCTCATCAGCGTGGATACCACGGCGGCGATCCTGGCCGGGGTCGTCCGATTCCGTTGCAGCATCGAACGGTTCGCACGTTGGTGTGACCGTATTTCCGTTACCGGCGCGATGACCGTGCCCCGATTCGACAAGGTCGACCGACGAATGTTCTCGAAAGCCTTGGTTGCCAATCGCGGCGAGATCGCCATCCGCGCCTTCCGCGCAGCAGTCCCGTTCGTCAGGGTTTCGTCCGCCGCGGCGTGTGCGCGCGAAAGCATCACCTTCATCGGACCTCGCGGCCCCGTTCGCGGGCGTGGTCACCCTGTCGGTCTCCGAAGGCGACGCGATCAGCGCGGGCGACACCATCGCCACCATCGAGGCCATGAATATGGAAGCCGCGCAGGAAGTCGAGAAGAGGCGAAAGTGTAGTGGCCCCGTCGATGAATTCGTTTGTAGTGGTGCAAGTTTCCCCTGCACACAGGTCGGCCGAATTCTTGACGAGTAGACGGCAATTGGCCACAGATCACGCGGTAATGTCGGCACCATGACCAGCGGTGATGCATTTAGAGAGCACATGGGTAACTCCATGTACTCGCATCGAACCAGCGTGCGATGAGTGTGGTTGTCAAGAGTTGGCAGTGTTGGGTGTCGTTGGTTCCGTGAGCCTCTGAGCTGCGGATACGTAGACGGGCGTTGTTGTACCAGTCGTACCATTCCATCAGCGCGTACTCGACCTCGGATAGTGTCTTGAACGGGCCGTGTCGGCGCACGACCGAAGGGATCGGTTTGGATCGCGCTGTTTTCTATGTCGCCGACGATGGTGTGGTGGAGCGCTCGACCACGTCACCAGGCAACTCTTCCGGATCCTGACTTCAGCTCACCCAAAGCCCAGTCCGGCTTGACAAATATCGAAGCATCCCGGCGAGTCCGGAGATGATGTCTCCCGACACTCCGATAACGGGGATTCAGTCGGAGATACCGGTCTTTCCGTTCGCGCAACGCGGCCCACTGCCATTCGGCGTTGTCCTGACCAGTCCCCGATAAGGCGACCACCCGGCATTGGAGTCCGGGTTGTTTCGTCCGGATTCAGTTGATGCTGCAGGCCACGGGGTGGTGGGTGTGGCTGCAGCGGGCAGCGTACTCGGCAGGGGTCAGATAGCCCAGCGCCGAATGCCGATGCCGTCGGTTGTGTTCGTCCTTGAAGTCGCCGATCACGACGCGGGCCTCGAGCAGGCTCGTCCAGTGGTTGCGGTTGAGGCACTCGCTGCGTAACCGCCGGTTGAACGATTCGATATGGCCGTTGTTCCACGGCGTGCCGGGCGGGATATAGACGATCCCTACCCGGTCGGCGCAGAACTGTTGCAGCGCATGGGAAATCATTTCAGGACCGTTGTCCATACGCAGCACCTTCGGTGGCCCAGCGCGCGCGGTGAACACCTCCTGCAACTCGGCCACCAGCCGCTCGGCGGTGATCGAGCGCTCCACCAGGTGAAGCAGCGATTCACGGGTGTGCTCGTCGATCATCGAAGCGATCTTCACCGCGCGCCCATCCGTGGTGGAGTCGAACTGAAAGTCCAACGCCCACACCACCTTCGGTGCATCCGCATCAACCAGCGGCGTAGTCGAGCACCCCGCCCGCTTGCGTGGCGAGTGCGCCCGCACCTGCAAGCCTTCCTCCCGCCAGAGCCGGTGCACCCTCTTCTTGTTCACCTGCGAGCCCTCATCGAACCGCAGCGCCGCCCACGCACGCCGGAACCCGTGCCCTTGATGTTTCGTGGCATAGGAACGCAGCCAGACCCGCAACCCGACATCCGGATCGGCGGGGGTCTGCGCAGCTGGCAGCTGCCGATACGTGGACCGATGCAGCCCAACCACCTTGCACGCGAACCGTTCCGACATGCCCATCACCTGTTTGAGCATGTCAACAGCCCGCCGCTTGCTGGCCGGGCCTAAAATTTTCCCCTCGCGATCTCCCGCAGCGCGTCCTTCTCCAGCTCCGCGTCCGCCAGCAGCCGCTTCAACCTCGCGTTCTGCTCACGCAGTTCCTTGAGCTCCTTCGCGGCATCGGTGTCCACCCCGCCGTACTGGCGGCGCCAGTTATACAACGTCGCCGCCGACACTCCCAGATCAGCAGCGATCTGCTCACCCGTCTGCCCAGCGGCAGCGAGCTCGTCGGCACGGCGCAGCTTCCGCACGATGTCCTCCGCGGAATGCCGCTTACGTCCTGCCATGTCCCTCAGTGTCCCTTCCAGCCCTCACCAGGGCCAACGGGACTCTAATACCGAGTGGTCTCATTCATTGGGAACGGGCCAGTCCCACAGGCAGTTTCACATTTATGGACCGACACAGCCACCGTGCTTCCAAAACCGCAGCCCAGTATTCGAAAATCGGGCCTCCGTCAAGTCTATTGTTCGGGCTTTTCCGCGATCCAGGCGACGATCTGGGTGCGGGAGGTGAATCCGAGTTTGGTGAGGATGTGTTCTACGTGGCCTTGGGCGGTGCGTTGGGATATCACGAGTTTTGCGGCGATCTGCTTGTTGGTGAGGCCTTGGGCGATGAGGTCGGCGACCTGCGACTCACGCTTGGTCAATGCCGCGGACGGGCCCGGCGCGTGCGTTGTGTCGGTGAGTTGCTCTTCGAGTGCGTAGGCGACCGCGGCGTCCACCGCCATCGCCTGCCCCCGCCGGAAGGCCGTATCGAATCCGCGTGCGCCGAGGCTGGAGCGCGCCATCCGGACACATTCTTCGTGACAACGCAATCGGTCCGGGAAGACACCCACAGCAGTACCGGTCGAGCGCCATAGCTCCGCAGCGGTTCCCATCAGAACGGCCGCGCGTTCGGTGTTATCGGTGTCGACGGTCCAGGCCAGCGCCTCGAGACTCAACACGGCGACGACTGGGCTATATACCCGTCTGTTGACTCGGAGCGCATTCTTCAGCAGCTCGATTGCGCGGTGCCGCTCACCTTGCCGCCATGCGGCAATCCCCATATAGCACAGCACGAGAGACCGGAAGAACGATTCGCCGCACGTTTCAGTGATGGAAAGTACTTGCCGGTGATACTCGATCGCCTTGGCTGGATCACCGCCTAGTTCGTGCGCCACCCCGAGCAAGGTCAAAGCACTAACATGCAGCCATCCTTCCTGATTCGACTTGAAAACCTCGACGGCACGGTCGAGGGAGGCGGACGCGTGAGCGAACTCACCACTGAAGATCGCCAGGGTGCCATCGGCGGCGGTGACGAGCGCGTTACTCATTGGGGTCGGAGCCTGTTCGGCGAGCACGCGCCCCTGCGCCAGCAGGGCGGTCGCCGACTGAAGATCGCTCTGGACCGCCGCCATGACGGTGCCGGCATGAATCGCTTTGATGCGGGCGGGTATCGATTGTGCTCGAGGGTGGGCGAGGACGCGGTCGATCCAGCGTCGTCCTTCGCCGTACAGGCCTCGGAAGGTCCAGTACACGAATAGTGCTGTTGCGGTGCGCAGTCCCGCTTCGGCCGCGTCCTCGGTGTCCTCGGATAGGCAGTATTCCAGCGCGTCGCGCAGGTTCGGCTGGTCGCGCTCGAGCCTTGCGATCCAGTAGGGCTGCCGGTCGCTGATCCCCTCGGCCTCCGCGTCCAGCACGAGTTGCTGATACCAGTCACGGTGACGCCGCCGCAGCTGCGGGTATTCGCCGGCCGCGTGCAGTTTCTGCCTGCCGTAGTCGCGGACCGTCTCGAGTAGCCGGAACCGCACGGCTGTATCGGATTCCTGTCGGATCAGGATCGACTTGTCCACCAGCGAGGCCAGCGCATCGAGCGGGCTGTCCGGTGACAGGTCGGTACCGCATATCTGTTCGGCGGCTTCGAGTTCGAAGCTGCCGGCGAACACCGACAGCCGGGCCCAGAGCCGCTGTTCGACTGGGGTGCACAAATCGTGGCTCCAGTCGATACACCACCGCAGTGTCTGCTGCCGCGTCGGCGCGTCGCGGCTGCTTCGGGTCAGCAACGCGTACCGATCGGTGAGCCGCGCCAGAATCTGCTCGGGCGACATCATCCGCATCCGCGCCGCCGCTAACTCGATCGCCAGCGGCAACCCATCCAGCCGGGCGCAGATGCGGGCCACGGCGGCCTTGTTGTCCTGCGACAGTACGAAGCCTGGCAGCACCGCCGCGGCGCGGTCGGCAAACAAGGTCACCGCGTCGTACTTGGGCAGCCCCCGCATGGAGGGCTCGCGGTCGGAATCGGGCACAGGAAGCGGCGACACCCGCAGCACCGCCTCCCCAGCGATATCCAGCGGCTCGCGACTGGTGACCAGGATCTGCAGATCAGGACAGGTCCGCAACCACGTCTCGACCAGCCTCGCTACGGCCGCCACCACCTGCTCGCAGTTGTCCAACACCAGCAGCGACTCCCGCGAGGACAGGAACTCGACCAGAACCTCCTGCAACGGTCGCGCTGACTCGTCGCGCAAACCCACGGTGGCCGCCACCACATCGACCAGCAGCGACGGGTCCGACACATCGGCCAACTCGACCAACCACACCCGCTCAGCCAAGCCGCGCATCGTCGCCGCGACCCGCAACCCGAGCCGGGTCTTTCCGACCCCTCCGATGCCGGTCAACGTCACCAACCGTGATGAGGCCAGCAGATTCTTCACCTCCGACACCTCGGTGCGGCGATCGACAAAGCTGGTCAACTCCAACGGCAGAGCGCCGCCGCCACCGCGAACGACCACCCGCGCCGACGGCGGGCGCCACCCTCGCGGGGGTGGCTTCCGGTCTGGGTGCTCCGGGACCGGTTCGGCATGCAACGCCATCTCATCGACCTGGAAGCCGAGGCGGCGTTGCACCTGCCGGATCGCTTCCCCCAGCTCCGCCGCGGACGGCCGTTCGCGGGGGTCGCGGCTCATCGCTGATGCCACCACCGCGGACACGACTTCGGCGATGCCGCTGTCGCGCAGGTCCGGCACCGGTTGGGTGGTGATCCGCAAGAACTGGGTCACCACGTTCTCCCCGCTGCGCCGTTCGAAGGCGGCATGCCCGGTCAGGGCGCAGAACAGGGTGGCACCCAGCCCGTAGACATCCGCGGCCGCGGTGGGAACCTCGCCCTCGAGTACCTCCGGTGCCGTGAACGCCGGGGATCCGGTCAGGGTGCCCGCGGCCGTCTGGAACCCGCCCGTGATGCGCGCGATCCCGAAGTCGGTCAACGCCGGCTCGCCGTAATCGGTGAGCAGAATGTTTCCCGGCTTCACATCCCGATGCACGATGCCACGGCGATGCGCGCTCTCCAGCGCACCGGCGATCTTCACCCCGACCCACAACACGGCCTCCGCCGGCAGGCGCCCCTGCTCCCGGATCCGGGCATCCAGGGAATCCAACGGGTGGTACGGCATCACCAGATAGGGCTGGCCGCTCGCGGTGGCACCCGCCTGCAGCACCGTGACGATGTTCGGATGCCCGGTCAGCCGGCCCATCGCCCGCTGCTCTCGAAGAAACCGGGCCTGATTTTCCTCGTCCAGCTCGGCGGTCAACACCTTCACCGCCACCGTCCGGTCCAGCGCGACCTGCGTGCAGCGATACACGACACCGAAACCCCCGCGCCCGATCTCCACGGCGTCCTCGAACCCGGCCACGTCCAGCTCCGTCGTAACCGGCGTGATCACATCACGCTGGGTCCGAAGCGGATCGGTATCAGCCACGTGCTAACCGCCAACCATTCCCCAATACCAGGCCATATACGCTCACCTCTCGACAATGCTCAGTGTATCGCCGAAGAACGTGCACGGCGGCCGTCCGCGCATCCCCGCTAGCCCATGGCTAGCCCAGATATTTCGTGCGGCTGAGATGCTGGTCTGATCGGGTTCGGGTTGGTGTTTTGCGGCCGTTCCGGCCGCAAAATGGTGTGACGGTGTGGCCCGTTCAGCGGGTTGGCTGCCGGGTTCCAGGGGCCCGGGAGTGGTTGCCCTTTCGGTCTTCGGGGTGGGTTTACGCTGGTCAGCCTGGTTGCAGGCGGGCCAGGGCGGTGAGGATCAGGTCGGTGTGAGGCCAGTGGGCGGAGAATCGGAGGTAGGTTCTGCGGGCGTGGCGTGCGATGCGGGCCGCGGCGGAGAACAGGCGCATGCGCAGCCGTTTGGGTTCCCAGCGGCGCGCTTCGTGATCAGCAAGCGCGAGCATCTGCATCCAGGCGGTGAGTTCTGTTGCCAGGCAGACGATCTCGATCCAGATCCGATTCTGGTCGAAGCCTTGCAGCGGCAGGTTGGTCAGCCCGGTGTCCTTCGCGGTGCGGATGCGGTCTTCACAGCGGGCGCGGCGGCGGTGGCGCAGCTCCAGGTCCGGGAGCTGACCGGTGCGGGCGTTGGTGGTGAACGCGGTCAACCGCAGACCGTCGCGGTCGGTGGACCGCAGTTGCGCGCCGGGGTGCGGGCGCTCTTTGCGCACGATGACCCGCATGCCGGGCGGCCAGTCGGTGAGATCGATCAGGCCGGTCAGCTCGGCCACCCACGCGCCGTCACGGACTTTGCCGTCGGCGTCGTATGCCTCGGCCCAGGCATCTATGGGGATGAGATCGACTGCGGCGGCGGTGGTTTCGGTGAGCGAGAAGCCAACCGAGTACTGCAGATGCCGGGCAGTGAGGTAGTCGAGGAATTCGTGGGTGCCGCCGCCGGAGTCGGTGCGCACCAGCACTTTCCGGCCGACTCGGTAGCCGGGCTGCCATGGCAGCTGCTGCAGAGCCGCAGCCAGCACTTGCTTGTGGTCGGCCGCGGTGTTGCTGCCGGCGTTTCCTGGTCGCAGATCCGTGATCAGCGGTTCACCGGTGCCGGACGGGCCATAGTCGGCCCACGAACCGAGCGGATGATGACCGAAGCTCTTCTTGAACGTCGGTGCAGCGTGTTCTTTCTCGGAGTGGGCGATCGCCAGGGTCGCGTCCAGGTCGATGATCAGTGGATGCTCAGCGTCGATCCCGTGATCGGGAGCGCGGTCACCGGCACGATCCCACGCCGCGGCGCGGGCGGACGCTCGCGCGGATCTGATGGCCGCCAATGCTTCGGCGCTTCGACGGCCAGCCTGGCGATCGCGCGCGACACGGTCGGATCCGATGCCACCAGCCCGGACACGCCCGGCTCGGCACGCAGCATGCCGATATCGGCCAGGCAATCACCGCCGAGTGCGACCGCGACCGCCAGATCCAGCACAACCTTGCCCGGATCGTGCACCGACCCCGGCTTGCGCCACGGCGCCAACGCTTGCGACAAACCGCTGGTCAACCCAACCATTTCGGCGGTGCGCAGCAGCAATACCGCTCCCGCCTGCGACACGACATGCGAACCCGACCCGTCCGCGGCCAGCCGCGGATACAGCGACGTAGACTTCCCCACCGAAAGGGTGCTCCTCGAATCTGTGCGAATTCCGACTTCAGCAATCAGAATTCTCCCAGTTCAGAGCACCCTTTCTTCTTCGCGACACGCGATACTCAGTCACCTCCGATGAAAGCCCCGGGTTAATGGCCTGGCGATGCAGGCAGACCTTGAATCCCGCCCGGCGAGGAGCATTTCTGTCGGCACCCAATGGCGATACGCATCGATGCCGTCATCACCGGAGATGTGGCACGAGTCGCGCCTCGGCAGAGCAGCATCGAGGACTGCTGCGTTGAATGGACGCTGCTGCGATGTCGTCGACTGTCCGTGCCGGGCTCTACCGACTCTGGTGGTCGGTATCGAGGATCCGGTGTCGCGGCCACGGCTGGATGTCGTGCGGCTTCGGCCCTGCGACGATGCGGTTACGGGTCTCGCCCAACAATTCGACTGTGGTGACCACCTCGTCGCCGGGCTGTAGCGGTGGGTGGAAATCTGCTCCGTGGCGGCCCCACAGTTCGGCGAGACAGCCGCCCTGGCAGGTGCCCGAACCGAGCAGATCACCCGGTCGGATCCAGGTGCCGCGCGAGGCGTAGGCCGCCAGCGCCGGGAAGCTCCATGCCATGTTGTCCAGGGAATCCTCGCCGAGTAGTTCGCCATTGACGAAAACCTGCATGCGCAGGTTGTAAGACGGGCCGGACTGGCGGTCGAGTAGTTCGTCGGCGGTGACGAACAAGCTGCCAAGCGCGGTCGCGGTGTCCTTGCCCTTGGCCGGGCCCAGCCGCAACCGCATCTCGTGGAACTGCACGTCGCGAGCGGAGAAGTCGTTGAGGATCACGAACCCGGCAATGTGGTCTCGGGCCTCCTCGACGGACAAATCCCGTCCAGCGCGGCCGACCACTGCGGCTACTTCGAGCTCGTAATCGAATCGCGAGCAGTTCGGCGGGATCGGCACCTGGTCGTACGGCCCCACCACGGCATAGGGATTGGAGAAGTAGAAGGTCGGAATCTCCCAGAACTCCGGCGGGATTCCGGCCGCCGGATCGGTCGTCTTCACAATGCCCGCAGTGTGCTCAGGGAAGGTGGAGAAGTCCCGGATCGTCGGCGGTGCCAGCGGTGCCAGCAACTGGGCGGCGGTCAGCGCCGTCACCGAAGTCCTTGTGTGCAGGGCCTTTTCAGCCAGATCGGTCAACAGACCAGCCTCGGCGAGCAGGTGCGGTAAGTGTCGGTCGGTCGGTAGGTCGACCAACACCTGAGCATCGTCGAGGACGGCCAACTGCGGACCGTTCGCAGTCCGGTGCCGGGCGAATCTCATGTCGAGCTCCTTTGTCGGGTCCGTCACCATGCCGTCGAGTAACGATCGGCCTAGCGCAGTCGCCGGAGAGACATCTCGTCGGCGCACGCGGAACTCACTGTGACGGCGGCATCACGATCTAGGAAATCAATACTTCGTATCTGCGGAATCCACATGATTTATGTCCTGAGCCCGGCTGCCGCGCGGTCGACGACATCACGCAGGTAGCGGTGTTCGGGATCGTCGTCGTGGATCGGATGCCACCACATCGCCTCCAGCAGCGGACCGGCCGCAAACGGGCACGGCAGCGAACGCACCCCTAAGTCCTGCGGAATCGTTTCGGCGAGCAGCCGTTGAAACAGTGCAACCCGCTTTGTCCCGGCGATGAGAACCGGCACCGTCAGGAAGGTTTCGGTGACGACCTGCACGTGCGGCTCGATGCCGAGCATGCGCATCTGCCGCGCCGCCGGTGTCGAGGCGGTCGTCCCGTGATAGGTGAGCACCCAGGGCATGGTCTGCAGTTGCCCAACCGTCAGTTCCGCGCCCACGTCGTCGTTGTCGGCGGACACGAGACAGACCCACTCGTCGGAGTAGACGTCGCGATACGACAACCCCTCCAGGAATCCGTGTGGCATCAGCAGCAGATCGGTGTTGACCAACACTTGGTCGACCATGTCGATCTGCCGCGGCGTGTTGGCGGTCAGCCGCAGCCGGCAGCCGGGCGCCTCCGCGGCAAGCAGCGCCGCGATCTGTGCGCCGAGGACGACGATGCTGTAATCGCTGACGACCATCGAAAACTCTCGGGTCGCTGCGGCCGGGTCGAAGACGGGATCAGCTGCGAAGACCCGTTCGACCCCGGACAGGGCAACCCGAACGCGCTCCGCGAGCTGTGCCGCGAGCGGCGTGAGCCGATATTGGTTGCCGACCCGGGTGAGCAGTTCGTCGTGGAAGTGCCTGCGCAATCGTGCCAGCTGGGCTGAGACTGCGGGCTGACTCAGCCCGACCTGGTCTGCTGCCCGGGTGACGCTGCGTTGCTGCAACAACGCATCCAAGGTCACCAGCAGGTTCAGGTCCAGCCGCGCGAGATTCACCGGTCCAGCATATCCAAGGCATTTATATCGGGCATCATCAATTTCGTCTTCCCTGATGGCGGCGGACTGGTCGAGAGTGGTTTACGTCTCAAGGAGGAGCTGACGTGACCCACCGATCCTCGTCTCCGTTGTCGTTGGACCGATCCGATCCCGAAGGCGCTATCGCAGCGGCCGCAGAGCGTTGCTCGAATTGGGGTAGATGGGGTGCCGACGACGTGCTCGGCACCCTGAACTTTTTGGATGAGAACAAGCGCCGCGAAGGCGCCGCCCTCGTCCGCCGCGGAGCCAGCTTCTCGCTGGCCCAGCGGTTCGACGCCGACGGTCCGCAGAAAGGCTGGCGGCGGCGCACCAATCCGGTGCACACGATGCTCGATACCGGCCTGGACGACGGCAGCGCCGAACCGTTGCACTGGCGGGCGGCCGTTGCCGCCACGCCCGTGCCGGTGTCGCTCTCACCATGACCGATCACCTCATCACCCACCTCCGCGAACGGCCACCAGGTTTCGGCGTATGAATATCCCGCGGCTGCCGCTACCGATGGTCGTTGGAGTACCGGAATGTGGGGATAGAGCGATACCGGGCCAGATAGACGAACGTCCGCGGATCGGCCGGAATGTCTTGGCCTGCACGGGTTCCCTTGGATATCACCCAGATCCGCATCCCGGCCCAGTCGATGTCGTGGGATCCGATGCCCAGCAGCTCGTTGGCCCGGGCCGCGCTCGACACGTAGAACAGCAGCAGTGCCCGGTCCCGGTCGTTGCGCATCGCATCGAACAACTCCTCCCACCGGTTGTCCGGGATCGACCGCGACGCAGTCGCGGGCACCCGCTGTCGCAAACGAGCCCGCCGCACTACCGGTTTCGGCTCCGACGGGCTCAGGTGGCGCAACGCCTGGCGGCGCTGAGCCGACTCTGGCACCGGGTTGAGGACCGGACCGCGCCCGAAGCTGCCGTGATAGGCATATAACCCCCAAATCACCGACAAGCAATGGTTGATCGTGCGCGGCGCGTATCCCGCCTTCAACAGCCGTTTACCCGTCCGGGCGTTCACCGTCCCCGCCGCCGGAGCCCCGGCCCGCCGCCGCCGCCGCTGCGGATTCGGCGCATTCCGCAGCCACCCCACCAACAGCGCCACCTCCGCTTCAGTCGCGCGGTTCCAGCTCACCTCCAACATCCACAGCAACCGGAACCAGCGCAGCAGGTCGTAGGCGTAGCTCTTGCACATCAACGGGCTCACATCGCTTAACGCCAGATCCTGTAGATACGCCACCACCGGCTCCACCGGCTCCACCGGCCGCTGCAAGGCGTCCACCACCACAAACGGCGGAAGCTTCCCCGGCCCGGCGACCACCGCACCGACCCGGGGAAGCTCCACCAACCCACCGATCACAGACCTACGGAGATCGCCATCTGCTGCCACACCAACTCCTTCGTTGCCGCAAGGGATTTGGTGCAGTCAACAGAATGGACCCTTCGATGATGACGGGCCACAGCCACGCTTCTGCCTGGGGTACTCCAGCGGTGATCGCCAGGGACCGGAGCGCGGTGAACGACAGCCAGAATGCGCCGGTGGCGATGAGGACGGTCATCGCGGTCGCGACCCACCTGGTGGCGCGGGTCGCGGTGTGCGCACGCGCGAGGACCGTTACCCCGTGGACTGCGGCCAGCAGCGCCAAGGGCGGGATCACCGCGACCGCGGCGGCCACGACCGGCAGGGCGGTGTCATGCAGGAGGGCTTGGGTGGCGTTGCCGGTGATACTGACGGTGGCGGCTGTAGCGAGCACGGTCCAGAAGAAGCCGTGCGCACGCGATTTCGGTGTGACCGCCCCGGGATCCGACGTCCGCACGGTGTCCGTGGACGAGGTGAGAGCGAGGTCGGTCATGAGCGGGTTCCTCCAGTGGCGGGCTGGGCGGCGTGCGGACGGTCCGTCCGGTCGTGGCGGTAGGCGGGGGCGAGTGGATGGGATTCGCCGGTGAGTACAGCGAGTGCTGCGGCGATCTCGTGCAGGTGGGCTTTGACGTAGGTGGCGGTGACTCCGGCGTTCTTGCCGCGGTGTCCGGCGTATGCGCGGGCGACGGCGTAGCTGAAGGTGCGTTCCACCCAGGTGAGGGTGGTGTGGCGCAGCCAATGCATGCTGACGCCCTGGGCGGCGACCCACGGCAGTTCCTCCCCGACGCGAGCCCAGATGTGGTCGTAGCGGCGGGAAGTGATGGGTTTGCCATTGCGGTAGCGCAGCAACTGTTCCGAGCGTGGGCTCTCGCGTTCGGCCGCGTGTTCCAGTAAGCCGCGCATCAGGGTCGGTGACACCGGTTGCCACCGGTCGCTGCCATCCTTCTCCCGTAGGAAGATCAGGCACTGGTCGGGGTCGAGATCGTGCGGACGCAGGGCGAGGGAACCGCTACGGCGGCAGGCGGTTTCGATGTGCAGGCGCAGGACCAGCGCGTCGAGGTCGGGGTCGTCGCCGGTGGTCGCGGCGGTGGTCCAGATCTCGGCCAGCTGATTCGACGGGATGGCGTAGCGGTGTGATGGGCGGCGCGTCGGGCGGGCGATCCGGCGGGCGGGGTTGTCGACGGGCCGGATCCAGCCCGAGTCCTCGGCGAAGCGGTAGACACACCGCAGGGCGCTGACGAAGTTCTCGGCGGCGCCGGTGCCGCCGCGCGAGGCCCGGTTGGTGCGGGCCTCGGCCTGGATGCGGCGGGCCATGTCCTCGAACTCGGCCTTCTCCGGTTCGTCCAGACGCCGCTCGGCCCAGTGGGTGAGCAGATGGGTGAAATGAGTGTCGTAGGTGCGCAGCGTGCCCGGCGACAGCCGTGCCCGCACCTTCGGAATGACCTCGGCGAAGGTCGGCACCGTGGTGCCGGGGTGGACGAGATCGGCGGGAGAGATCCCCATCTGGGTCAGCAGCAACCGTGCTGCGGCGAGGGTGTCGGCCGTTACGGGCGAGTGGCTGGAGGTCGTCATCAGTGGGCCTCGCTCACCAACGCGAGACTCGGCGAGCACAGTTCGTCGAGCACGGCCGGTGGGTGGATCAGCAGCTGATGGTTGGTGTGGTGCGCGATCAACAGTGCGCGGTCACCGATGTCGAGCCCGACCCGACGGCGCAGCCTGTAGGGGATGCGAAAGTAGCCGCCCTCGGCGAACACGACGTTTGCGTCGGGTGCGGGGCGGGCCAGCAAAGCACCGGCATCGAGACAGGTCAACTCGAGTCGGATTCCGGGCTGCCAGTCGAGGGCGGTGAAGACGGTGCGGTCGACGATTCGTCCTCCGGAGCCGACGGTGCACAGCCCGTACTGGATGTGCCCGTTTCGGGGACGGACCGAGTGGTTCGTGACCTGTGGTCCTGAAGCGAGTTCCTGCAACCGCGACTGTGGCGGGATGACCGGCGCGATCACTGCGGATCGCTTCCGTCAGCAAACATCCGGGAGACGGCAGAAGTGACGGGAAGTGGCAGACGTGCCACCAATCGGCGCAGGTCAGAAGGTGAAATCACAGCTCAGGCTCCTGTAATAAAGGGCCCTCGCGCACACTGCACGAATATCTGTCACGAATGACGGGAATCTGTGCGCGAGAGGGGACACCCGCAACCGTTTCGTGGCTTCTGTGATGGTTTTGCGTGTTTGAGTGCCTCGGTCTGTGTGCTGGTCAACCCTGGTAATCCGCTGGTCAAGTGGCGCAGCTGCCGCCACCCGGTGCTTCATCGGGTTGGTGAGCTGTCACTTCGGGGTCGGACGCAGCTCTGTCAGTCTCCGGGCAGGGCCGTGCGGGTGTGTTCGCCGGGCTGAGGGCGAAGGCGCTTGGGCTGTTTTCATCCATCCCGACGGGTGTAGAGGGAGGCACGGTGTTGCGATGGCCGACTGCGCAGCCCGTCGTTCGGGTAGTCTGAAAGGCGGGAGAATCAGCGGACAGGTCGTCAGGAGCCTGACATGCCCACGTCTCGTCCGCGACACATTTCCAGTGCATCATGCACGCTGGTCGGTCATCTCTCATCCGCCAGTGCGAATCGCGAAAGCGGTGGGCACAGTCTCGGGTTGCGGGTGCCGCCAGGTCACGGGGACCAGCGGACACCAAATGATCTCCCGAGCGCCGCTGTCGTCACCCGAGTTGTCTGCAGCGGATTGCGCCGTGGAAGACCAGGCGTGCATGTGGTCGTCCACGGCATCAAAGCTTTCGCGGTCAACGAGGCGGCGAATTGCCATAAGCGGGACACATCCCGTATTCGACTTCGGCTTCGAGCATTCATTCGCAACACCGCCCGACTGTTCACTGATGATCGATTAGCGCTACGCGCCCGTCCGGAAACCGGCACGACTGTGGCGGTCCGGTCCGCTGTGCCGGCAGATGTAGCACGGCTCTTCCGATCTGGCACTCGACATCTTGAGTGCCCAGCAATCATGGCTGGCAAAGCGCTTCGACGCGTGGGCGCTGATTGTGTGCGCTAGCTCCAGCGACCGCCGCGTTAACCATGGCAGCGGTGGGCCTGGCATCATCAAAATTGCTTGCCCCGAGAATCCGCCGGAGCTGAATGACATCGCAGCGAGGGCGCTGCTCGAGTTGCTGCTCCGACATGCCCGTGAACACCCCATCGAGAGGGAGGACAATGCCCAGCGAGTCCAACGAGTGGGCCGTGCTCGACGAACTGTTGGGACTCGTCCCCGAAACCGTCGAAAGCGCCGCTGATCAACAGTTCGCGTTCTACGGGCGCTGCTCGACCGAGGACAATCAAGATCCGGAGAGCTCGTATCGGTGGCAGCGGGGCAACGCGGAAAAGTTCGTGTCCGAAGCGTCCATCGTCGCCGACTACTTCGACATCGGCCAATCGCGGTCGGTGCCATGGCACCGCCGCCGGGAAGCCGCGCGGCTACTTGCGGATCTGAAGAATCCCGCACGAGGGTGGACGGCGATCGTTGTCGGTGAGGGGACTCGGTGCTGGTTCGGTAACCAGTTCAGTTTGGTTGCGCCGCGCCTGCAGGCGCATGGGGTGGAGGTGTGGGTGCCGGAACTCGGCGGGCGCTTCGACCCGCGCAATGTCACGCACTCGATGATGGTGAGCATGCTCGGCGGGCTGAGTGAGTCCGAACGCCAGCATGTTCAGCAACGCACCCGCGCCAGTATGGACGCTCAAGTCCTCAACGAAGGCCGACACCAAGGCGGTCACCCGCCCTACGGGTACATCGTGGTCGACGGTCCGCCGCACCCGAACCCCAACCGCGCCTCCGACGGATTGAAGCTGCGGATCCCTTCCCTCGACGTGAGCACCGCGCCGGTGGTGCAACGGATCTTTCGTGACTACCTCGCTGGCCGCGGAGATAAGGCGATCGCCATCGCTCTGAACCGGGAGGGGGTGCCGTGTCCGTCAGCGCATCGACCGGAGCAGAACAGGCATCGCGCCAAGGACGGTTGGCAGGCCGGAACGGTTGCCGCGATTCTCCAGAATCCCCGCTACACCGGCTACGCTGTGTTCGGACGATGGACCAAGCACGAAGAACTTCTCGATCCCGACGACGCTGCCGCCGGTAACGTCACCCGGTTCCGGCGCTCGCCCACCCACCGCATCATTCGCTCGAAGAACCCCGCGCATCCGGCCATCATTTCGGTAGAGATCTTCACCCAGGCTCAACTGCTGCGGCGCCAGCGGGCGGGCGGCGGCAACCGCACACGCGCCAAGCTCGAACGCAACAGAGCATCCAGCGGTCTGCGTCCGTATCTACTGAGCGGCCTCGTGCGCTGCGCGGGTTGTAGTCGAAAGATGCAGGCGGAGTTGGTTCGTGACGCCGTGTACTACCGATGCCGCGCCAAGACCATCGCCCCCGCAGTCCGGTCCTGCAAGACCACCCCCGGACAGTGAACCTGCGCGAAGACGTTGTCGTCGGACCGATCGACAGGTGGCTGGCGAGCCTGTTCGATCACGAACACCGCGAGAAGGCCATCGCGGCTCTCGTGGCGGCCCAAGACACCAATGACACCGACACCCGTCGGCAAACGCTTCGGCAACGGATCACGGACGCTGAGGCCAGACTCGCGCGTCACCTCGCCGCCATCGAGGCCGGAGTCGATCCGCAAGCCCTCGTCACGGCCATGAACACGGCACAGGCAGACAAAGCGGCAGCTCAGGCCGAGCTGAAGAGCCTGCCCAAGATCAATCGGCTCACCAACACCGAGCTCCGAAAGTTGATCGAATCCCTTGGCGACATCCGCGCGGTACTCACTGCGGGAGACCCGGCCGATAAAACCCGGTTGTACCGAGCCCTGGCCTTAGAAGTGTGCTACCAGCACCAACAGCAACTCGCAATCGTTGGTACCACCCCCTGTGGGGTTAGCACTGGTGTCCGGAGGGGGTATCGACCAGTACGCCAACCTCCTGCAACATCGAAAACTGCTGTTCATCGGCGCATAGCTGTGGTGTGACGGTTCTGGTCCGGTTGCTGCGGCCGTCGGGCAGGGCTTCGTGCCGGAGGCATCCCTCACCGGTGGAGTCGGACAGATTGTCGATGGCGGCGAGTAGGCTCTCGGCCATGCGGGCCGACGCCGTACGAAATCATCGAAGAATTCTGGACGCCGCCGCGCAGTTGCTCGCCGAGCGTGGTCTCGAGGTCACTCTCGACGACATAGCCGCCGCGGCGGATATCGGGGTGGGAACGGTCTACCGGCGCTACCCGAACAAGCATGCGTTGGTCATCGAACTGTTCGTAGCGCAGCTCGACGAGCTCATCGACACGGCCGAGGCGGCGGTCCTCGATCCGAATCCGTGGCACGGATTGACCCGATTCTTGGAACTGACCTGTGAAATGGTGGCGGGAAACCGCGGTTTCGCCACGATTATGACCGAATTGCAGGACGGCGCAACACTTTTCGAGGAGCATCGGGGCAGGCTGCTACCGGCCGTGGAGGCACTGCTGCGGCGAGGCAAAACGGCCGGATCGGTACGGCCAGAGGTGGAGTTGGCCGACGTCCTCGCCGTCATCGGGATGGTGCACGCGATGACGGTGTGGACCGGCCCGGTCGATCCGGACAACTGGCGGCGATATCTGATCTTCCTGCTCAATGGAATACGGACTGCGACCGAACCCGAACTGCCGCTGACCACACCGGCGCTGACCGAGGAACAGATGAATGAGGCCCGAGTCGCGCTGGTGCGGCGGCGGAAATAGTCGCGCAATCCGCACTCGCACGGGCAAGCCCGCCGACCGTTCAGGGTGGCTCCGGTTCAGCTGCGGCGCTTCTCGGCCACCTCGGTCATGCCGTGCATGAGCTTCTCCAATAGGCCGATGAAGATCGTCTGCTCCGGTTTGGTCAGGGTTCCGGCCCAGGCGCTTTCGCGCCGATTGTGCTCGCGGAAGGCGTCGGCGATGGCGTCGAGGCCGCGATCGGTCAGTGTGATCTGCACCGCCCGCCGATCGTGCTCAGCCTTTTCCCGGGTCACCAGGCCGTCGCGTTCCAGGGTGTTGACCAGTGCCGACACCGTGGCCCGGCTGTTGCCGGAAAGTTCGGCCACGCGCTTGGCCTCCGTGGGACCGGCCAGCCACAGCACGAAGAGGATGCGGAAGCCAGGCCAGCTCCAGCCGCGTGGCCGGTGCACCGAGGATTCCAGGTCGTAGACCAGTGCGCTGGTCACCCGGTGCAGCGTCAGTACCATCCGCATCGCCGTCGGGTCGACCTGGGGGAGTTCCCGATTGGCCTTGTCCACCGCGTAGTCGACGAAGGTCAGGTAGTCGAGGTTGCTGGGGGATTCCGGAGCCGTGGTCATGAGCACAGGGTAATGACGTCTCCCCGGTGCGCGTGGTGTGACGGGGAGGAGGTCTTGCCATTGGTGCGGTTAGGGCTACACTCGACCCAAATTAATCAAACCATTTACTAATGGAGAGCTGATGACCACGAAGGCTTTCGCCTCGTCGGCGGATCTCGGCGAGAAGGTGCAGACGCTCGAGGTGCTCGCCGACGGTGTGTACGCGCTGACCGCCGAGGGTGACCCCAATATCGGCGCAATCGAGGGCGAGGATTTCGTCGTCTGCTTCGAGGCACTGGCCACGCCGGTCGCGGCGCGGCAATGGCTGGCGAAGCTGCGCGAGCACACCGACAAGCCGGTCAAATACCTGATCCTGTCGCACTACCACGCGGTGCGCACACTCGGCGCCAGCGCCTACGACGCGGAAGTGGTCATCGCGCACGACAACACGCGCAAGCTCATCGCCGAACGCGGACAACAGGATTGGGATTCCGAGTATGGGCGTATGCCGCGGCTTTTCAAGGAGCCCGACACCATTCCCGGACTGGCCTGGCCCACTCAGACCTTCTCCGACGCGGTCACCATCGACCTCGGTGGCAACCGCGGCGACCTACAGCTGAAGTTCCTGGGCCGCGGGCACACCGAGGGCGACATCGTGGCCTGGCTGCCCCAGCACAAGATCCTGTTCACCGGGGACCTGGTCGAGGCCGAGGCCGCACTGTACACCGGCGACGCCTTCCATCGAGAATGGGCCACCGGCACCCTCGACGCCGTCAAAGCCCTGAGCGCCGAACTGCTCATCGGTGGCCGCGGCGCGGTGGCCCGGGGGCGCGATGCGTGCGACGCCGCGATCGAGCAGACCCGGCACTTCCTGCGGGTCATGCTG
The DNA here is from genome assembly GCF_035920445.1 of Nocardia sp. NBC_01730. Lineage (NCBI taxonomy): Bacteria > Bacillati > Actinomycetota > Actinomycetes > Mycobacteriales > Nocardiaceae > Nocardia > Nocardia sp. NBC_01730. Next base: position 1,096,330 of record NZ_CP109162.1, read on the forward strand.
ACCGAGGTGGGAACGGTGCACCAGCGTGGCGGAACCCTGAAGGAGGCGTTCCAGGCCACGCACGTGGCGCTGTTCGACCGCTACGGGCGTTGGCCGATTTTCGAACACTGCCTGCCGTTCGATGTCTCCCGCGTGTGGGACGAATTGTCCGGTATCGAGCGGCCGGTCATCTGGACCGCCGAACGTGACCGTGAAGTCTGGAATCAGCTGCAGAACTGAGGAATTCGGCATGACAACCGATAAGACGGTCGCCGTCATCGGCAATGGGCCGGTCGGTCAGACGACCGCGCTGCTGCTGGCCCGCTGGGGTATCCCCGTGATCGTGCTGGACGCCCGGCCACAGCGCGACGAAATCGGCTCCAAGGCCATCTGTCAGCAGCGTGACGTGCTCGATGTGTGGGAATCCGTCGGCGCTGGACGCCGGATCGCGCAGGAGGGCGTTACCTGGACCACGGCCCGCACCTTCTACCGTAATCGCGAACTGTTCTCCTATGACCTGCCGGACTACGGCAAGTCGGCGTTCCCGGCGTTCGTCAACATTTCGCAGACCCGCACCGAGCAGATCCTCGACGAAACCATCGCGGCGTCCGAACTGATCGACGTGCGCTGGGGCCATACCGTCACCGGAATCGCGCAGGACGACAACGGTGTCCGCCTGCGCTGCGTCACTCCGGCGGGGGAGACGGCCGCCACCGCTGCGTACGCCGTCGCGTGCGGCGGCCCGCGCAGCGATGACCTGCGCGGGGAGCTCGGCATCGACTTCGGCGGTGAATCCTTCGATGATCGGTTCCTGATCTGCGATATCCGGGCCGATCTGCCGGACTGGGCCACCGAACGCCGCTTCTACTTCGACCCGGAGTGGAATCCCGGCCGGCAGGTGCTCATTCATCCCTGCCCGGACTCGACGTTCCGCATCGACTGGCAGGTGCCCGGCGACTACGACCTCGACGCGGAGCGAGCCAGCGGCGCGCTGGACGCGCGGATTCGCCGGATCATCGGCGACACGGACTACGAGATCGTATGGAACTCGGTGTACCGCTTCCACTCTCGCGTCGTCGACCGCATGCGCGTGGGCCGGGTACTGCTGGCCGGCGACTGCGCCCACCTGGTGTCGCCCTTCGGCGCGCGTGGATTGAACTCCGGCGTCGCGGACGCCGAGAACGCCGCGTGGAAGCTGGCTTTCGTGCTCAACGGCTGGGCGCCGGCGGAACTGCTGGAGAGCTACCACGTCGAGAGACACGCGGCCGCTCTGGAGAATATCGAGGTCACCACCGACACTATGAACTTCCTGGTGCCGCGCGATGACCAGCAGCGCCGGGTACGCCGCGACACCCTCGAACGCGCAGCGGTGGATCCCGCTACCAGTGCGGCGGTCGACTCTGGTCGGCTGTCCGAGCCGTTCTGGTATGTCGATTCGCCGCTGACCACCCCGGATCCCGGCCGTCCCTTCCATGGTCGGCCGCCCCGCGGCACCGTCGCTCCCACTGCCCCGGGCATCATCGCGCCCGACGCGCCGGTCACCCTGCCCGATGGCGGGCACGGACGGCTACGGGAGTTCGCTCGCGACGGGTTGCTGCTGCTGGCCGGACCGGGTGTGGATGTGCAGACGCTGGCGCGGTGCGCGACCACCGCCACACCCGCGCCGATCCGGGTGCTGGAGATCGCGGCGATCGACCGCGAAGGGACACTTACTGCCGCGCTGCGATCCGAACCCGGTGAAGTCTGGCTGGTGCGACCCGACGCCTATATTGCCGCGGCACTGGTCGAACCGACTGTCGAAGAACTGACCAGTGCGATCCGGCGGGCCGGCGGTGCGCCGGCCGAGGTCGCCGTGGTGGCCTGACAGCGCGGCCTTCGAGGGCTTCGTTTCAGCATGGCCGACCACCTAAATAGTCAATGCTTTGACTATAATCGAGGAGTTTGACATGGTGTACTACCGCCAGGTAGGACAGATCCCACCCAAACGACACACCCAGTTCCGCACCGGCGGCGGTGCGCTGTACTACGAGGAGTTGGTAGGGGAGGAGGGCTTCTCCAGTGATTCGTCGCTGCTGTACCACCGGCATATCCCCTCGGCGATCCGGGAAGCGGCGACATGGGAGCCCGGAGACCTTTCGCTGAGTCCCAACCATCCGCTCATCCCGCGGCATTTGCTGTTGCCCGCGCTGTTTGCGGGTGAGGAGTGGAAGTCGATCGACGTGGTGACGGGTCGTCGACTGGTACTCGGCAACGACGACGTCCGTATCTCCTATGTCGTCGCCGGTACGGAATCACCGTTGTACCGCAACGCCATCGGCGACGAGTGTGTGTACGTCGAGTCGGGCGCGGGCCTCGTGGAGACCGTGTTCGGAGCGCTGCCGGTGCGGGAAGGCGACTACGTCGTCCTGCCCCGGGCGGCCACGCACCGATGGCTACCGGAAACTGGAAACCCGCTGCGCGCCTACGTGATCGAGGCAAACAGTCATATCGCGCCGCCCAAGCGGTACCTGTCGCGCTTCGGCCAGCTACTCGAACACGCCCCGTACTGCGAACGAGATCTGCACGGCCCCGCCGAGCCGCTGCTGTCGGAGAAGACCGACGTCGAAGTCCTCGTCAAACACCGGGGACCCAACGGGATCACCGGTACGCGCTATCTGGTGCCGCACCACCCGTTCGACGTTGTCGGCTGGGACGGCTGCCTCTACCCGTATACCTTCAATATCTCCGACTTCGAGCCGATCACCGGCCGGGTGCACCAGCCGCCGCCGGTGCATCAGGTGTTCGAGGGGGACAAATTCGTCATCTGCAACTTCGTGCCGCGCAAGGTGGACTACCACCCGCTATCGGTGCCGGTGCCGTACTACCACTCGAATGTCGACTCCGACGAAGTGATGTTCTATTGCGGCGGCGACTACGAGGCGCGCAAGGGCACCGGAATCGGGCAGGGATCAATATCGCTACACCCGGGCGGGCACGCGCACGGCCCACAGCCCGGAGCGGTCGAGCGCAGCCTGGGTAAGGAATTCTTCGACGAGCTCGCCGTCATGGTCGACACCTTCCGGCCGCTGCAGCTCGGCGAGGGCGCAATGGCCTGCGATGACGGCGTCTACGTCGGCAGCTGGTCGCGGGCGAACTCATGACCGGACTGCTGGGCGGCCTGGTCGACGATGCCGGACTGTTCCCGCCGACCGCATTGAGCATGCCCGAAGCGGTCGCGCGGCACAGGGCCGACAGCCTCGCGGCCAATCCGGTACTGACGCACCGATTCCTGTGCCCGGCGAGCCGTATCGGCGAACTGCGCGCCCAACTCGAAATCGGCGACCGCATTCGCGTCGGCCTAATCGCGGACAAAGGCATGTCCGGACTGGCCACCGTGCTGTCGGACATAGCAGCCGACCCGGCTTTCGATTTGGCGCTGATCGAGTTCCCACTCGCCGCGGCGAACGCACCGGTGGCGGAGGCGGTCGCCCAGCTGCCGGACCGCGTGCCGATTTTCGTCGAGCCCGCGGCCTACTCCGACATCGCCGACCTCGCCCCCGAACTGGCACGGCTCGGCGTCGGCCTGAAGCTCCGTTGCGGCGGCATTCGGCCGGAATTGTTCCCCTCGGCGCCCGCACTGGCGGAGGCACTGGTCGCCGCTGCTGGAGCGGGCGTTCCCGTGAAAGCCACCGCCGGTTTGCATCACGCGGTTCGTTACACCGATGAGCGGACCGGATTCACCCACCACGGATTCCTGAATCTGGTGCTCGCCGCCGCGGCCGCCGCCGGGGGCACGGACGCAGGAGCGATCGAGGCCACCTTGCTGACCGACGACTCCCTGCGGTTGGTGCGCACGGCCACCACCCTGGATGCCGCGGCCATCACGGCCACACGCAGCCTGCTCACCAGCTACGGATCGTGCAGCACGACCATCCCGGTGGCCGAGGCCCAGGCCTTCGGACTTATTGACACGGAAAGGGTTTCACAATGACCACCACCTGGGCGCCGGTACCCGAGGGCTCCGGCTTCGGAATCGACAACCTGCCCTACGGAGTCTTCTCGCCATCGGGCGAAGTTGCCCGCGTCGGAGTCCGGATCGGCGATCATGTGCTCGATCTACGGGCGGCTCTGGGCGACCAGGTATTCGAAAGCGCTTCGTTGAACGACTTCATGGCTTGTGGGCGGGAATTCTGGACAGCGACCCGCCGTCGGATCATCGACTTGCTCACCGACCCGATGCAACGAGACCGCGCGGCCGAGATATTGCATCCGGTGGACCAGGTCGGACTGCACCTACCGATAGAGGTAGCCGATTACGTCGATTTCTATGCCAGCGAGCACCATGCCACCAACCTGGGCACCATGTTTCGCCCGGATTCGGCTGCGCTGCTGCCGAATTGGAAGCATCTACCGGTCGGCTACCACGGCCGGGCGGGCACGGTCATCGCCTCCGGCGTTTCGGTGATTCGTCCCCGGGGGCAGCGCAAGGCTCCGTCGGATCCGGTGCCGATGTTCGGGCCGTCGGCGCGCCTCGATATCGAAGTCGAGGTCGGCTATGTGGTCGGCGCACCGAGCAAACTGGGAAAGCCGGTGTCCACCGAGGATTTCGCCGACCATGTCTTCGGTGTGTGCCTGGTCAACGACTGGTCGGCCCGCGATATCCAAGCCTGGGAATACGTACCGCTCGGGCCGTTCCTTGGCAAGTCGTTCGCCACCTCGATCTCGCCATGGATCGTTCCGTTGGAAGCACTGGCCGCCGCGCGGGTACCGACGCCGCCACAGGATCCGAAACCGTTGCCGTATCTCGCGGAGTCGGAGCCATGGGGACTGGATCTACGGCTGGAATTCGCGCTGAACGGGCACACGGTGTCTCGGCCGCCGTACGCGCAGATGTATTGGTCTCCGGCGCAGATGCTCGCGCACATGACGGTCAACGGTGCGAGCCTGCGTACGGGTGATCTGTTCGCTTCGGGCACGGTGTCCGGACCGGCTGTGGATCAGCGCGGTTCGCTGATCGAACTCACCTGGAACGGAACCGAGCCGGTGCGCCTGCCCGATGGCGGCACCCGTACCTTCCTGGAAGATGGCGATATCGTGACGCTGCGCGGATCTGCCCCCGGTCCTTCCGGTGCGCTGATCAGCCTCGGCGAGGTCACCGCCCGCATTCAACCGCCGGAAGCGGCGGGTTCCTGACGCATTGTTCTGTGCGGCGGCGGGTACCGCGAGTCAGTCCGTAGTACCCGCCGCTGATGCCGCGAGTCCACGGATAGCCTGGTCGACGAGCCGCTCCGCAAGCGAATCGTCCAGCGGGCCGGTACCGAAGAGCAAGTGAAAGTAGATCGGCGCGTAGATCATCTCGGCCGCATCGCCCGGTTCGATGTCGGAACGGAACACGCCCTCGTCGACCCCTCGGCGAATCAGCTTGTCCACCGCGGCGTATCGGTCGTTCCAGAACCGGGTCTTGAAATCGGCGAGGGTCGCCGGGTCGTACTGTCCCTCGGCAATGATCTGGGCGATCAGCCGCCCTTGCGGTCCGGCGTACCGCGCGACCAGTGACTTCACATGGGTTTCGAGGGCCTTGCGGACCGGAAGATCATCCGGGATGCGGACCTGTGGCAGATGCCCCTCCATGAAGGCGTCTATGACCACGGCGGCCTTGTTGGGCCACCACCGGTAGATGGTCGCCTTGCTGACCTTCGCCCGCTTGGCGATCATCTCGATGGTCAGCTTCTGGACGGTGGTCGCCCGTCTCCGATCCCGGACCAGTAGGTCCATGGTTGCGTCCAGGATCGCCTGTCGACTCGATTCGCTTCGTACAGCCACAAGTGGATGTTATCCCGAATCCATTGTCAAACACGGTATTGGCATGGTTCTATGTTCCGTATACGATACGAAACGTTTCGGATGACATAGAGGGTGGTTAGCAATGAAGCTCAGCCGAATCTCCCGTTCGACGCCGGACGGTGACCAAACCAGACTCGTAGCGGTCGAACCCGACCGGGATCGAGTGGTGGATCTGGCCCAGGCGTACCGCATCGGCCGTCAGCGCGGGTCGGCGTCCAGCGCGGCCGCGCAGAGGCTAGCGGCTGCGTACTTCCCGTCGAGCATGGCCGCCGCGATCGCGGCCGGTCCGGTATTCCTCGAGGCCGCGCATTGGGCGGTGGATCAGGCGGGTGACGATGCGTCGCTGCCGATCGGTGAGGTCGACTGGCAGCCCGCTGTCGATCCGCCGGTGATCCGCGACGGTCTGACCTTCCCGCTGCATATGAAGCAGTTCCACGAAAAGGTCGGCGGTGGTCTGCCGAACCCGCAGCTGTTCAAGACCCCCGGCTACTTCAAGGGGTCCACCGGCGTGGTCTACGGGCACGACCAGGAGGTGCCGTACCCGGGCTACTCCGAATTCGTCGATTACGAACTCGAAATCGGGTTGATCGTCGGGGGCTGCGGCAGCAACCTCACGCCCGACGAGGCGCAGGCCAAGCTGTTCGGTCTCACCATCTTCAACGACTTCAGCGCCCGCGATGTGCAGGGTTCCGAAATGGGTATGGGTATGGGACCGCAGAAGTGCAAGGACTTCGCCTACGGCATCGGCCCGTGGATCACGACGATCGATGAGATCCAGGACTTCGACGCCATCACCGGCTCCGTCCGCGTCAATGGCGAGGAGTGGACCAGCACCAAGGCCGAAGGCATGATCTACACCCCCGCCGAAATGCTGGCATATGTCTCTATCGGCGACAACCTGCAGCCGGGCGATCTCATCGGCTCGGGCACGCTGCCCAATGGCTCCGGCCTCGAAATCGACAAGAAGCTGCGGCCGGGCGATATCGTCGAACTCGAGATCAGCGGTGTCGGTGTCCTGCGCAACCGCCTGAGTGCCGAACCCGCGACAGCGCCGTGGTGGCCGGAGCCGCGTCCGTATCCCTTCGGTGCGGCCACAGTCTGAGAGGAAACGCCCCAATGAGTGAGAACACTGCGATTCCGCCCGTTCGTCGGATCGTGACGGGTCACGACGAGAACGGCCGATCGATCATTGTGAGTGTCGGCGATTGCCCGAATGTCTTTGTATCCGAGGATATTCCGGGCTTCGGTGCGAGTGTCGCCTGGCTCACCGAGCCCGGCGATATCTCCAATGCCGGCAACGAGGATACGGCCACCGCCGATACGCAGGTGCCCATGTACCCCAAGGTCGGTGGCAGCATCTTCCGGATCGCTACCTTCCCGCCGGATGCCGCCTACAGCGACCAGGCGGCGCAGACGATGTTCAGTGAGTTCGGCGGCGAGCACGCCCGCGCTGCGTCGGAGAAGGATTCGCGGCACTTCTGGTTCCATCGCACCGACTCCCTCGACTACGGCATCGTGCTCGACGGTGAGGTCTGGCTGATGACCGACGAGGGTGAGTGCTTGATGAAACCCGGCGACGTTGTCGTCCAGCGTGGCACCAGCCATTCGTGGTCCAACCGCAGCGACAAGCCGTGCCGGATGGCGTTCATCCTGCTCGGTTCGCTGCCGCTGTTCGACGAGGCGCGGCCGTGACCAGTGATGTGGTGTGGCGGCCCAGCTCGGAGCGTGTGGCCGCCGCGGAGGTGACCCGCTTCCGGGCGGGTTTGCCCCCCGAACTCCGGGATGCCGAGTACCTGGATCTGTGGCGCTGGTCGACCGAACATCCGGACCGGTTCTGGCTGGCCATGGCCGACTTCGAGGATGTCCGGCTGGGCGGCGCACCGACCGGTCCGGTCGCTCCGGACGAAATGATCGGTGGCGCTTGGTTTCCGGGCCGCACCGTCAACTACGCCGAGCACATGCTGCGCAAGGCCCCCGAGACTGCGCTGATAATTGTGGACGACGACAACCGGTCGCATGCCGTGTCGCGCGCCGAGCTGCACCGGCAGGTCGCGGCCCTGGCCGCGGCGCTGCGGTCGATGGGCGTGCTGCCCGGTGACCGGGTGGCCGCGGTACTGCCCAACCGATCCGAGGCCGTGGTCGCGCTGCTCGCGTGTGCGGCGGTCGGTGCCATCTGGTCGGTGTGTTCGCCGGAATTCGGCACCAGTGCAATCGTCTCCCGCTTCGCTCAACTGAGCCCGCGGGTACTCATCGCCGCGGACGGCTACCGGCACGGTGGGCGCGAGCACGAGCGAGCCGCCGAAATGACCGAGGTGGCAGCCGAATTGCCGGATCTCGAGCACGTGATCTGGGTGGATGAACTGCGTCCGGGGCAACGGCCCGCCTTCGATGTTCCGGTGCGAACCTGGGCTGCCGTCACCGACGCAGACATCGAACTTCAATGTACCGATGTGCCGTTCGAGCATCCGCTGTGGGTGCTGTTCTCTTCCGGCACAACGGGAATCCCCAAGGGCATCGTGCACGGCCACGGCGGTGTGCTGTTGGAGCATCTGAAGATGCTGCGCATCCACAGCGATGTGCGGGCGGGCGATCACTATATGAACGTCGCCAGCACGGCCTGGGTGGTCTGGAACATGCTGGTCTCCGGCCTGGGCGTCGGCGCGACGGTGGTGCTGCTCGACGGTAGCCCGGTCCGGCCCGAACTGGGCCGCGTCTGGCAGGTCGCGGCCGAACACGACGTCGACGTCATGGGACTCAGCGCTGGCTATATCCACGCCTGCCTGAAGGCGGGCGTGCAGCCACCCCAAAGCCGGTTGCGCACGCTCCAGGTGACCGGATCACCGCTGTCGGAAGCCGGATTCGATTGGGTCTACGAGCATTTCGACGATATGTGGCTGTCATCGATGAGCGGTGGCACCGACATCTGTTCCATCTTCGTCGGCGGCGTCCCGGAACTGCCGGTTCGCAAGCCGCGACTACAGGCACCGGCGCTCGGTGTCGCGGTCGCCGCATGGGACGCTGACGGTAATCCAGTGGCGGGGGAGCAGGGCGAACTGGTCGTCACCAAGCCGATGCCGTCCATGCCGCTGCGATTCTGGAACGACCCGGACAACAGGCGTTGCCTGGCCAGCTACTTCGAGATGTTCCCCGGCATCTGGCGGCACGGCGATTTCATCGAATTCGACGCTGACGGCAGTTCGGTGATCCACGGGCGTTCGGATTCGACATTGAACCGCCAGGGCATCCGGATCGGATCGGCGGAGATCTACCGTGTCGTCGAGGATTTCCCCGAGGTGCGGGAATCCCTGATCGTGGGAGCCGAACTCGGCGCTGACGACTACGACATGGTGTTGTTCGTGGTGGCGATCGACGGTGTGGATCACGAGGCACTGCGGCCTCGGATCGCGGAAGCGCTGCGTACCTTGCTGTCGCCGCGGCATGTACCCGACGACATCGTGTTCATGCGCGCCATCCCGCACACGCGGACCGGGAAGAAGCTGGAGGTCCCCGTCAAGCGCATGCTCCAGGGCGCGGCCCTGACGGATGTCGTGGACCTGGGCGCGGTGGACGACAGCGGCTTGCTGCGGGAATACGAGGACTTCGCACGCCGGCGACACACTCTGGAGACAGTATGAGCAACGATGTCAGCTTTCACATCGGCACCTTCGCAGACGGAGACCAGCCGCCGTATCCGGGAATCGTCGTGGCCGGGCGCGTGTACGACACCCGCACAGTCCTGCCACATACGTCGACGGCGGCGATGCTTCGCGACTGGGAGCCCGTCCTGCGATCCTTGCAGGACTTCGCGAACACGGTGACCGGCGACGGCCGTCCGGTGGAGGAATTGCGCGTGCTCGCGCCGGTGCAACAGCCGGGGCAGATCTTCGCGGCGGGCGCCAACTACCGCGAGCACATCATCCAGATCACGGTCGCCCACCGCATCGGAACCCCCGGCGCGTCCGAGGCAGAACTGCGTGAGCAGGCAGCCCGGGAGACCGACGAGCGGGCCGCCCATGGCGACCCTTATGTCTGGGTCGGCGTGCCGACAGCCATCAGTGGTGCCTATGACGACGTGATTCTGCCGTCCGTGGGCGAAAACCACGACTGGGAACTGGAACTCGGCGTGATCATCGGATGCCGGACTCGCGATGTCGGCGTGGCCGAGGCCATCGACTCGGTCGCCGGATACACCATCTGCAACGACCTGACCACGCGGAGTCTGGTGCCCCGCAGCGATATTCCGATGATGGGCACCGATTGGATGCGGGCGAAGAACGCGCCCACCTTCTATCCGACCGGGCCGTATCTCACCCCGGCGAAATTCGTGTCGGACCCGCTCGATCTGGAGATCACCCTGCACCTCAACGGCGACCTGATGCAGAAGAGCTCGACGAGCGACATGCTGTTCGGCCCCGCGCAGCTGATCTCCTATATCTCCCGCTACACCACGCTCGAGCCGGGCGACATGGTCATCACCGGTTCACCCGCGGGCAACGGCTCACACCATGGGCGGTTCCTGCGCGCGGGGGACGTGATGGAGGCCGAGATCACCGGCCTCGGAAAGCAGCGCACCGTCTGCCGATCTGCCTCCACCCAGGGCTGATCGGGGGCGAGCGCACCGAGGGCCCGACCGCAGTACCACCGCGGTCGGGCCCTCGGTCGATGCCGCCGGGGCATCCAGTGCTCGGCCCCCGGCGGCACCGAAGCTTCCAATGCGGCAACTGAAGAAGATTTGGTCAGACGGTGCTGCCGCCGTCGCCGAGCAGCGTGCTGCCCGTCATGAAGGCGCCGACAGATCCGATGCGCAGGAGAGGACGACGCGGGCGATGTCGTCGGGAATACCGGGCGGCCACAGACCCCACACATCCCGCGCGCCGAGTTCTTTATCGACGCGAGCGCATCCGCACGCGCTTCAGCAGCAGTGCGCTACCCACGTCGATGGACAGCGCGGACCTATCGGCGGACGAGAGGGCTACCCTGACGCTCGCGGTGATGGATGGCCTGCGCATCCAATCCCTGCTCGATCCGTCTGGGGAAACCCTCGGGCTGCTCGAGGTGATCATGAAACTTGTTGTAACGCCTTGGGATCCGAAAAGGGCGGGGGCAGCTGGAAATTCGCTGCCTCCCGCCCGCTGACCGGGCCCGATATCTCACATGGGCGGTGCGACGAACTGGCCCTTGTCGGGGTCGTTGAACATCTGCTTGCTGATCCACTCGTCCGCGGTCTCCGCGATCCCCCACATATCGGAGGTTGCCGGATCGGAGACGTCGTAGATGCTGGGGTGCCAGGTGTCCTCGTCGATGGTGGCGAGCTCGGTGGTGTACTCCATAGTGTTGCCGTTGGGGTCGTGGAAGTACGTGAAGGTGTTGTCACCGGCGCGGTGCCGGCCGGGGCCCCAGATCTTGGGGATCCCGGCGCGCATGAGACGGCCGCTGCCGTACAGGTATTCGTCCAGGCCTCGCAATTCGAACGAGACATGATTCAGCGCGGTGTGCGGACCGCGGGAGATCGCGATGCTGTGGTGCTGGTCGCTGCAGCGCAAGAACCAGAACAGCCCGCCCATCCGGGGATGGGTATTCGTGTCGGACAGCCGGAAGTTCAGATGCTTCTCGTACCACGCCGTCATCTTCTCCGGCTCGGGCGAATTGAACACCACGTGCGACAGGCGCACCGGAATGTCTTCCTTCTCCTCGATCTTGCGATGCTTGCGGGTCTCCACATCCGACGACACCTCGATGGTGCGGCCCTCGAGGTCGAAGAACCGGAAACCGTAACCGCCACCGGGGGTTTGGAGGATATCCGGCTCATTGATCAGCTGCACGCCCTCGCTGCCGAGACGGGCGGCGAGTCCATCGACGGTCGCGCGGTCGGCCGCGCCGAGCGAGATCAGGTCGAGCCGCTTCTCCGCAGCCTTCCGGACGCGCACGTTGTACTGCTCGGGTGAGCCTTCCGCGGCGAAGTAGCTCACGTCGCGCTCGTCGCCGGTGGTGGCCAAACCCCAGTGCTTGGCATAGAACTCGACTTGTTTGTCGTAGTCGGGCACGGCGATATCGACGTGACGCAGATGGGTGATCGGACTGAACGACATTCTTCCTCCTTCGAAATTCAATCTGCCGGTGCCGGCTTCTACGCCACTACGGGTGCGGCGGGTGTCGGCGGTGCGGCGGTGAGCGCGGGGATCATGGTGAGCAACTCCGCTAGTCGCGTCGCGGTATCGGCGGCGCCGAGTACATACCGGTCCGGCCGCACCACGACGGCGTGCGAGTCGACCGCGGTGAGAAGCTCGCGGACCTGTTCAGGGTTGGTCAGAATGACAATCCCGGGATTGGCCTCGACCTCGATTCGCCGGTCCTCGGGGAGCCCAGCGAATAACTCGGCAGTGGTCGCCAGCAGGAAGCGCGCACCAACGATGTCGTCGAGGCGAGTCCCGTCCGCCAGCATGGGCTGGCTCGAGAGATGTCCTGCGTTCGGATCGTCAGGACCCGCATGCAATCCCGGTCCGAGCGCCGGGAGGGGTGGATACACGTCCTGAGGGTGGCTGCGGATGTGCGCGTCGCGACCCGCGGCCGTTGCCGGATCGGTCGTCTGGACGAGATGGGCCATGGTGGCCGCCTTCTCCACCCAGTAGCGGGCATGCGGTAGCCGTTCGCTCTGGTAGGTATCGAGCAGGGTCGGCGCGGCGGTGCCGCGGGCCACCGCTTTCAGCTTCCACACCAGATTGGCGACGTCGCGCATACCGGCGCAGAGACCTTGGCCGAACAGCGGTGGCGCCTGGTGCGCGGCGTCGCCCGCGAGGAAGACGTTCCCGACGCGCCACTGCTCCGCGACGCGAGCCCGGAATGTGTAGATGGCGATCCGGTCGGGTTCGAAGTTGGTGACCGACAGGACGCCCCGGCTGATGCGATCGATGGCCGAACGGGTCACGATCTCGGCGGGGTCGTCGCCGGGCATGACCTTGAATTCCATCCGTACGCGGTCGCCGGGCAACCGGACCCACAGTCCGGGCCGGGAATGGTGTCCGAGGAATGCCATCGTGCCGGGCAGGCCCGGGCCGCCGTGCAGCAGACCGTCGACGACCAGCCACGGGTCGTCGGAACCGAGCTTCTCGGTCTCGACGCCTAGTTGTCGCCGCACCGGCGAATTGGCGCCGTCACACGCGATCATCCAGCGGGCGGTAATGAATTCCGTCGCACCATCGGCATTCTCGACCCGGCATCGGACAGCGTCGGAGTCCTGCGTGAAATCGAGGAGCGTGCGCCCCGAACACAGTCGTACATTCGGGTGTCGTTCGAGTTCCTCGCGCAGCAGCGCCTCCATATCCGGCTGATGGAACATCAAATCGTCATGCCATGCCTGAGTGCCGAATTGACCGGTGGGCAGCTCGAAGAGGATCTCGCCCGCCTCGTTCTCCATGCGGAATTCGGTCATCGGCTCGCAGATCGCGGACGCCCGCTCGCCGATACCCAATGCCTGCAGTGTTCGGAGTGTTTCGCCGTCGAAATGCACGGCGCGGGCATGGGGCCAGGTGGAGGCCTCGCGTTCAATTCCGATCGCGGAGATTCCCGCGCGTCCCAGTAGGGCGAGAGCGGTTGCCCCTACCGGTCCGCAACCGATGACAGCTACTTCGTAGTCGTACGACACCATCACTCCCTTGTGTACTAAACGTATCGTATCGAATCGACTGTACGTCGGTGCGGCGTGGATCACAATCCCTCTGGTCGACGAGATTTCGTGCGGGTCCTCGGGTTGCTACTCCGGGCGGCTTTCGCCGAGCAGGCTGCCGCGTGCTCGGAATTCGGCGATCACCTCGTCGGCACATCGAATGGTCACATCGCAAACCATCGTCCGTCCCGAGCGGGAGCGGACGATCGCCTCGGCGGTCAAGACGTCACCGAGATATGCCGGGCGAAGGAACTGGATATCGGCGGCGGCGGTCACCGCGGCGGGACCGAAACTATTTGCGGCACAGGCGAACGCGGTATCGGCCAGGGTGAAAACCAGCCCCCCGTGCAAGATGTTGTGGCCGTTGACCATGTTCGGCCGAACCGGCATACGTGCCGATGCGCGACCTTGTCGGGCGGACAGCATTTCGATGCCGAGCGTTCGTGATACCTGGTCGGTGGCCAGGAGTTGGCGTACTGCGTCGACGACACGGTCCTCGTCGGCCCCGTCGACGGCGGTGGTCACGGGGATACCGCCGAGGTCAGGGGAGCGGGCTCGAAAAGCTCGTCGACCACGGGTGCGCCGGGAGGCACCATCGCCAACTGGGTGCGAATCGCGTAGAGGCGGCGCAACCCGGCGGCCGCGGGTGTGAGCGAGTCCGGGGCGGACCGCAGGCTCGCGCGGGCCGAGAGTTCGGTGTACCCGCCCCGAATCAGCAGGTCGACCGCATGCGCGGGCTCGGCTGTGGCGAGCCAGTGCCGAGCCCGGTCCAGGCAGGCCAGATAGGTGCTGATCGCCTCGGCGGATGCCAGCCCGGCCGGTCCGGCCACCAGGCCTTGCCCTGGGTAGTCGGGCAGTTCGTCGCCGATGGCGAGCAGTACCGGCAAGCCCTGCCCGCGGGCCAGCTCGTCCAGGGGTGGTCCGAGCAGGGTTGCCGCGATAGCGCCGGCGAGCAAGGCAGCGTAGCGCTCGCGCACCCCGCCCACAGGGGTCAGGGTGTAGTCGTCGGAGGTGAGTCCGTGCGAGCGCAGTAGGTGCCGCAGGACGATGGCGAACCCGTTGTCGACCGCGTCCACCCCCAGCTCGGCCCCGCGCAGAGCCGTGATCGTGTCGAAACCCTTGCGCCCCAAAAGATGCAGCGGGGTGGTTCGCTCCACCTGCGCGAGCAGCCGGATCGAGGCTCCGGTGGCATTCCAGACGATCAGGTTGTCGATGGCCGTCACGGCCAGGTCGCAGTCTCCGGCGACGAGTTGGGCGCGCTGCTGGTCCGAGGATCGGGTGAGCGTGGTCTCGACCTCGACTCCCGCTTCGGCGAGGAAGCCGCGTTGGTCGGCTACGACATACAGCGGCGGGGGGACGAACACCGATTGGCGCAGTCGAACGGTCATGGCTGTGTCTACCTTTCCTGGATCCCCGATTGGCGGAATCGCGCGTACGAAACGGTACGTCTAGTACACAATTGCTCACTGTAGATGACGGTTCTCAGCCGGGCCCCCCTTCGCCGATTGGGGGGCCCCGGGAAATTTCCGCGATTCGCCCATTTCTTCCATCTGCTCTACATATCGTATGCAACGAAACGGATCGTTTCTGTTAGTGCATCCGTGATCAGGAGGAGAACATGAGGATCAGCGCAGACCTCTCTCGTTGCGAAGGCCACGGACTCTGTGTGGAAGCGGCGCCCGAGGTGTTCGACCTGGACGACGACGCCGTCGTGGTCGTCACCCGAGCGGTCGTACCGCCGGAGTTCGTCCGCAAAGCCGAGTCCGCGGCCCGGCTGTGCCCGGTCGCCGCCCTGCACCTCGAGGCCTAGCCGAAGTCGGCCTGTACCAAAGGATCTGCACATGCCCGTTCCCACGTCCGTTCTCGTTCCGCGGTCCGATATCGACCTGTTTTCCGATGAGGTGATGGCCGCTCCCTACGAGGTCTACCGCGAGCTGCGCGATGCGGGTCCGATTGTGTATCTCAATCGGATCGATGCGTACGCGATACCTCGGTACGAGCAGGCTCGCGAAGTACTCGGGGACTGGAAGTCGTTCTCCTCATCCGATGTCGCGTTCAACGAGGCCGCCAAGAAGTTCATCAGCGATCGCGGCGTCATTCGCGCCGATCCGCCCTGGCACGATCAGATGCGCGGAGTGCTGGCCGAGCGGCTGGCACCGCGTGCCGTGCGCGCCCTGCGACCCGAAATCGCGTACCGTGCCGAGGAACTCGTCGATCGACTGGTCGATCAGGGCTCATTCGACGCGGTCGCCGAGCTCGCCCACCGCTTCCCCGTCGACATCGTCGGTGATCTCATCGGGCTACCACGAGAGGGGCGTGCGGATCTGCTGCCGCTACTCGACGCGAACTTCAATACCTTCGGCCCCGATAACGACCGCACCCGTGCGGCGCTCCCTGCACTGGACGCGTTGACCGAATATGTGACGGTCACCGCGACCCGCGACGCGCTGGCCGAGGGCAGTATGGGCCGCGCGGTCTACGAGGCAGCCGACGCGGGATGGATCCCAGCTGAAGCCGCGCCCTTCGTTGTATTGGCCTATGTCGCCGCGGGTATGGATACGACGGTGCACGCGCTCGGTCATGCCGTGTGGTTGTTCGCCGAGAACCCCGACCAGTGGCAGGCGCTGCGCGCCGATCCGACGCTGGTTCCGCAGGCGCTGCGCGAGGTGGTGCGCTGTGAATCTCCGGCGCAACTGTTCGGGCGCACCGCGCGAACGGATGTCACCCTCGGGGGCGTCGACCTGTCGGCAGGGTCGCGCCTGGCGGTCCTGTACGACTCGGCCAATCGGGACGAGCGCAAATGGGCCGATGCCGATCGATTCGATATCACCCGTGCGAACACCGACCATCTCGGCTTCGGCTACGGGCTGCGCGGGCCAGGCGCTGGCGACGATTGAGGGCGAGGCGGTCCTGAACGCGTTGCTGCACAAGGTCAGTCACATCCACGCCGACGCTCCGGTTCGTCACTACAACAATGTGTTGCGCAGCTTGGCATCTCTGCCGGTCACTGTGACGACCGGCTGATCTGACCGGCTCCCGGTCGAACATTCATCCGCACCCGGGCGTGCGACGGGGCGCTGGGCTGGACCACAAACCGTGCGTATTGGTATCGAAGTCCGGCACGGATGTACCGGACTTCGATATCACTGTCGTCAGTGAGCGGCTTCCCGGAGCGAATCAGTGTTCCGACGTCGCCACTGCGTGAACTCGCGCGGCATGCTCCAGCCCAGCACCGCGGTGACGGCGTCGGCGCTGCGTTGCACTGCCACAAATCTCCGGTTGTCGACCGCCCCCTCGACAATGTCAACCGAGAGGTCCGGCTGGAGTCGGCCGACCATTTGGATCCGGTGGCCGAACTGCTCGGACCAGAAGTACGGTGCGTCGAGATGTGGGGCACCCGGCGCTACACCCGTGAGGTGAGCAAGCAACGCTCGCGCCGCGGTGGCCGCCATGCCGGACGCCGACGTCCAATGCTCCACCCGGATCTGCCGGTCGCCGCGCTGGAACCGCGCCACGTCGCCAGCAGCCACGATGCCCGCCACATTCGTCCGGCCCCAGGCATCGGTCAGCACACCGTTGTCGCAGAGCACGCCGGATCCCGCGAGCCACTCCGTATTGGGAATCGCGCCGATGCCGACCAGGACCAGGTCGGCCGGTAGTCGCGTGCCATCGTCCAGTACGACGGCCGAGACCCGCTGAGCGCCATCGAATTCGGAGACTGTGTGGCCGGTGCGAAGCTCGACGTTGTGGTCGTTTATCGTCCGGCGGAGCAGATCGGACGCCACTCGGCCCAGGTGCGCCTGGAACGGCTGTCTCGCGGCTTCCACAATGGTCACCTGTTTGCCGAGAGCGGCCGCCGTGGAGGCGACTTCGGCGCCGATGAAACCGGCGCCCACGATTACAACCCGCTGCGCGGACTCGAGTGATTGTCGAAGCGCGACGGCATCGTCGAGAGTGCGCAGGACGCGAATTCCGGTTAGCCTGTCGCCCTTGGGAATTCGCCGGGCACGGGCTCCGGTGGCGAGGACAATTCCATCGGTGGCCAGGGCCTCCCCGTCACCGATGGTCACCTGCCCCGGCCGCAGGCGTGTTGCCCCCGACCCCAATACCCAGCGTGCGTCGAGGTAGTCGTGAGAGGCGCTGTCCGCCAACGCGATATCGGCGATCTCGACCTTACCGAGCAGGAAGTCCTTGGACAGGGGTGGGCGATCGTAAGGCAGGTGGGGCTCGTCCCCGATGATGGTCAACTCACCGTCGAATCCCTCCGCGCGCAGGGTTTCGGCGGCCCGGAGGCCCGCCAGCGATGCGCCGACCACGGCGATGTGGGTCATGATCGCGCCTCCACGAGGAAGACTTGGCCATTCTCGACCACCACCGGGAACGTGGCGATCGGTGTACGGGCAGGGGGTACATCGGGCGACCCGGTCGCGAGATCGAAACGTGATTCGTGCAGCGGACACTCGACGCAGCCGTGCTCGATCCAGCCGTCGGACAGCGAGGCGGTCTGATGGCTGCAGGTATCGGCGATACAGAAGATCTCGCCATCCGAGTCGGCTACCGCGAGGGGGATGTCGATCCCCGGCACATCGGTGACGCGGATGATGCCGTTCACGGGGACGTCCGCACGATCGCACAGTTTGAATCGAATCATGTTGTCGCTCATTACTTCTCCGTTTGGTCGAACAGCACCGGCACGGATGCCGGACCCCGGAACTGCCAGCCGATGAACCGTGGTTCGGCGGCCGGCCGAATACCGGGCAGGTCGAGGATCAAGGGGACGGCGGCGCGCATCATCGCGCGCACCAGGTGGCTGCCGAGGCAGAAGTGCGCGCCTACGGAGAAGCCGAGGTGATCCTCGAGTGCCGGGCGGTCGATGTCGAACTTCTCCGGATCGGCGAACTTCCGCTCGTCGTAGTCAGCGGACATGGCCAGCACCAGAACGGTGTCGCCGGCCTTCAAATCCGCTGCGGGACCGGAGAAGTCCTGGATCAGAATGCGCGGGTAACTGCCGACCGGTGTCAGCCACCGCACGGATTCGTCAATGGCGCGTTCGAATGCCGCACTGTCCTCGCGAACCCGCTGGCGCGTCTCGGGGTGGGTCATCAGCAACCACGGCAGGGTAGCGATCGCGTCACGGGCGTCATTGAAACCGCCGGCGATCATGAGCTGGATATTGGCCGCGATCTCCTCGAGCGACAGCGGCTCGTCCGGGCTGGCGTGGACCATGGCCGAGACCACCGTAGCGTCGGGCTCGCGGCCAACACGTTCGATGGCCAGCCGGACCGCTTCGGTGTTCTCGGCGCGCGCGTTCTCGACGACCTTCCACACATCGGGGTCGTCGGTGTTGTTGATGAATCCGCCGATGTAGGCGTCGGACCAGCGATGGATGTCCTCGGATGTGGCGTCGAGGAGGCCAAGCACCTCCCGCAGGCAGGCCCCGGTGAAGCCATTGGCGAAATCGGCCGCCAGATCGGCCTGGTCGCGACCGCGAAGTGGCTCGAGGTACTGCCGGGCGAGGTCGTCGATGACCTCGGGCCAGGCGCGTTGGATCGAGCGGCGCTTGAGCGGCTCGTCGCCGGAGCCACGGAGGCGTCGGTGGAGGTCTCCTTCACTGCGGATCATGGTCTGCCCGAGGGTGCGAGTGAGCAGCGCGCCCGGAATCTCGGTGGAGAAGATCTCCGAATGTGAGTCCACGAAGACGACGTCATCGAAACGGCTGACCAGCCACATTTTCATGGTTTCGGACCAGGTCCAGCGTTCGGACTCGCGCAGGGTGGCGAAGGTGGGAAAGGGGTCGACCGTCATGGCGTCGAGGTCGAGAGCGATTTGCGGTGTCGGCACCGAATTCCTCCTCATCGAGCGTGTTGCACCTCATGAGTGTGATCCGCGCCATCTTCTATGAAAAGCACATATATCGGGCATTTGACCTAAGTTATTCTTATGAAGTCGCTCGACGTCACCTTGCGCCAACTCGAATTCTTCGTGGCCACCGTCGAACGCGGAACATTGAGCGCGGCGGCTGCGGAGTTCCACGTTTCGCAGACCGCCGTGTCATTGGCCATCAGTCAGCTCGAGAAAGCGCTCGGCGTTCAGGTTCTGGTCCGCCGACCCGCCAAAGCGCCCGCGCTCACGGCCGCGGGACGGCAGTTGCTCGTCGATGCCAGGCAGGTGCTGGGCCATGCGGGTGAGCTCGAAAGCGCCGTGCGCACCATCGGAGGGGATATCTCGGGTCGGCTCGCCGTCGGCTGCTTTCCGACGATCACCCCGTTCGTGATGGGCAGAATTCTCGAGGAGGCGCCGGTCCGCTATCCGGAACTGGAGATCGACCTCGTCGAGGACACCGTCGAAGGCCTGCAGCAGCGGCTCGCCGACGGACTGTGCGATCTGGCGATCATGTACGACATCGGCTTGGGCAGCGATGTCATGACCCAGCCGTTGTATTCGTGCGCCCCCTACGCGGTGCTGTCGGCCGGACATCGATTCGCCGCGCGGCGCACCGTCGCGCTGTCCGAACTGATAGACGAGCCGATGGTGATGATCGATATGCCGCCCAGCCTGGAGTTCTTCACCGGCCGGATCGCCGAGGTCGGCTTTACGCCTGATATCCGCTACCGGACCAGAAGCGTCGAGACCGTGCGCACTTTCGTCGGCCGCGGTATGGGCTGGGCGGTGCTGCTGCACCGGCCCGGGACCGAGCGCAGCTACGACGGCAGTGCGGTCGCGTCGGTCGATCTCGAGGGAATGGGCCCGCCGGTCGAAGTTCTACTCGTCATGAACTCCACTGCGCGAATGACCCGGCGCGCGCGGGCCTTCGCGGACATGGCTCGTGAACTGCTGCGCACCGGCCCGGTACCTGCCCGAATATGAGTCACGGCGGCCGACGCTCGCCGTGGCATCGGACTTTGCGCCGGTAATGAATTACAAGGCTGCGGCGATCGGGCGCAGGGCTATGCGATGCACATCGGTATAGATATTCATGGTGTCGCCGCGCAGGAAGCCGACGAGCGTGAGCCCGGCCTCGACGGCCAGATCCACCGCCAGTGAGCTGGGGGCCGAGACCGCGCCCAGCATGGGAATACCCGCCATCACGGCCTTTTGTACCAGCTCGAACGAGGCGCGGCTACTCACGATGAGAACGAGATCCGCTGTGGGAATAAGGTTTTCGCGCACGGCCCAGCCGATCACCTTGTCCACCGCGTTGTGTCGCCCGACATCCTCCCTGACCACCAGGGCCGTGCCGTCGGCGGTGAACAGGCCGGCGGCGTGCAATCCGCCGGTCGCGGCGAAAACCTGCTGCTGGGAGCGCAATTCGTCGGGCGATGTGGACAGCACGTGTATGTCGATCGTGAAATCGCCGTATCCGGGCCGGAATCGGCTTCGGATCCGGACGTCGTCGACCGTGGTCTTGCCGCACAGTCCGCAGGCGCTGTTGGTGATAGACCGGCGCTTCGGCAGCGGTCGCGTCCGACGTAGCTGGATATCGAGGACGTTGTAGGTGTTCTGCCCGTCGGCATCGGTTCCGGCGCAATATCGCGCGGAGACGATGTCGTCGACGGATTGGATGATGTTCTCGCTGTACAGGAATCCGTGGACCAGGTCGATGTCGTTGCCCGGGGTTCGCATGGTGACGTTCAGTGACTCGCCACCGATGCGCATTTCCAGGGGTTCTTCGACCGCCAAGGTATCGGGGCGACGGATTTCGCCGGTCGCGGTCACCCGCACCATTCTGCGGCGTGCGGTCACCCTGCTCATGGCTGCGCTCCAGCCGGGAACGATGCTGGTTCCAGGCGGATCGTGACAGCCTTCGAGACCGGCGTGTTGGAGCGTTCGGCGACGTGGTCGAGCGGAACGAGCGGGTTGGTTTCGGGGTAGTAGGCGGCGACATTGCCGCGTGGCGTGGAATAGGGGACCAGCCGGAAACCGGTAACCCGGCGTTCGATGCCGTCGGTCCACTCCGACACCAGGTCCACCAGGTCGTCCTCGGTGAAACCGAGGGCGGCGATATCGTCGGGATGCACAAGAACGACCTTGCGCCCGTTGTGGATTCCGCGGTACCGGTCGTCGAGTCCGTAGATGGTGGTGTTGTACTGGTCGTGGCTGCGCAGGGTTTGCAGGATGAGCCGGCCCTGCGGGACCGGAAGCCAGTGCAGATCGTTGACCGCGAAATTGGCTTTGCCGGTGGCGGTGTGGAATTCGCGGGCGTCGCGGGGCGGGTGGGGTAGCTGGAAGCCGTCGCGGTGGCGCACCCGCTCGTTGTAGTCGACGCAGCCGGGCACCACGCGGGCGATGGCATCGCGAATGGCGTCGTAGTCATGCCGGAATTCGTTCCACGGCACCGGATGGCCGGGGCCGAAGAGCTCGTGCGCGAGTTCGCAGACGATGGCGACCTCGCTGCGCAGGTGCTCGCTCACCGGCCGCAGCCGTCCGGTGGACAGGTGCACCATTGACATCGAATCCTCCACCGAAACTTGCTGTTTGGCTCCGGTGGGGGAGAGGTCGAGATCGCTGCGGCCGAGGGTGGGCAGGATCAGCGCCATCGTGCCGTGCACGACGTGGCTGCGATTGAGTTTGGTCGAGACGTGCACGGTCAACTCGCGGCGTCATGACCGTGCCTGCGGGGACTGGTGATCCCGAATTCGGAATCCAATGCGGCGAGGAAGGCTTCGGGCATCTTCTCCCAGATGCCCATAGTGCGGTCGCCCTGCACGTTCGAATGCCCGCGCACCGGGCACACGCCCGCACCCGGTTTGCCGATCATGCCGCGCGCCAGCAGCAGGTTCGTGCCCTCCTCGATGGTGGCGACACCGTGGCGCTGCTGGGGCAGTCCCATCGCCCAGCACAGAATGGTCGCCTTCGAACCGGCGAGCCGGGCGGCGGTGCGTTCGAGCTGTTCGCGAGTCAGGCCGGTCGCTTCCTCGACGACGGCGAGATCCACTGCGCGCATGTGCTTTTCGTAAGCCTCGAAGCCCGCGGCGTGCCGGTCCACGAACTCCCGGTCGATCACGGTGCCGGGTGCGCGATCCTCGGCCTCGAACAGTAGTTTGCCTAGCCCCTGGAACAGTGCCATATCGCCGCCCAGGCGGATCTGGAGAAGGTCGTCGGCGATCTCGACACCGGTGGTGAGACCTTTGACCGTCTGCGGGTCGCGGAAGCCGATCAGGCCCGTCTCGGGC
Source organism: Nocardia sp. NBC_01730 (assembly GCF_035920445.1). Classification (NCBI taxonomy): domain Bacteria; kingdom Bacillati; phylum Actinomycetota; class Actinomycetes; order Mycobacteriales; family Nocardiaceae; genus Nocardia; species Nocardia sp. NBC_01730. The sequence goes on from NZ_CP109162.1 coordinate 1,118,968, forward strand.
AGCGGATTGATCGCGATGATCTTCGCCCCCGCCGCCTTGGCCCGCTGTAGCGCGGACAGCATGCGCGGGTGGTTGGTGCCGGGATTCTGACCCGCCACCACAATCAGGTCGGCCTGCTCGAAATCGTCGATCGACACCGAGCCCTTGCCGATACCAATGGATCTGGTCAGCGCGGTGCCCGAGGACTCGTGGCACATGTTCGAGCAGTCGGGCAGGTTGTTGGTGCCGAAGCTGCGCACGAGCAGTTGGTAGAGGAACGCGGTCTCGTTGGCGGTACGGCCCGACGTATAGAACAGCGCCTCACCGGGGGACGAGAGGCCGCGCAACGCGACCGCGATCAATCGGTAGGCATCCGCCCAGTCGATGGGGGAGTAGTGAGTCTCGCCGGGCCACAACACCATCGGATGGGTCAGCCGACCCTGTTGGCCGAGCCAGTACCCGGACTCGTCGGCCAGCTCCCGCACCGAATGCCGGGCGAAAAACTCCGGTCCGACGGTCCGCAGCGTCGCCTCTTCCGCGACGGCCTTCGCCCCGTTCTCGCAGAACTCGGCCGGACGCCGATGCCCGGCCGGCTCCGGCCACGCGCAGCCCGGGCAGTCGAAGCCGTGCCGCTGATTGACGCGCGCCAGCGTCCGCGCCGTGCGAAGCACGCCCATCTCCCCGACCGCGTGGTTCAAGGCCACCATCACCGCGGTCACGCCCGCCGCCTGGGTTTTCGGGGTGGTGACCGAGAGCTCGGACTCGTCGATATCTCGGGTCGGCGCGTTGCGGTGCATGGCGGGAACCACTCTCTTCTTCGAAATGTGTAGGGGCGCTGGCAGATCAGAACCCGCGGGCGATCCACTCCGCCAGGTGGGGTGCTTCGGTGCCGATGGTCGTTCCGTCACCGTGGCCGGTGTAGACACGGGTGTGCTCCGGGAGCGTGAGCAGGCGGTCGCGGATGGAACCGATAATGGTGGGGAAATCCGAGAACGACCGGCCGGTGGCCCCCGGTCCGCCCGCGAACAGGGTGTCGCCCGAGAACAGGGTGTCGGCGTCGGGGATGTACAGGCAAACCGACCCTGGTGAGTGGCCGGGCGCGTGGATGACGTGCAGCTCCGTCCCCGCTATGGCAATGCGCTGTCCGTCGGTAAGCGGCCAGTATGACTCACCAGGGTGTGTCAGCTGCCAGAGCGAGTCGTCTCCGGGGTGCACCAGAACGGGTGCATAGACATCTTCGGCGAGTTGCGGGGCGAAGGTGACGTGGTCGTTGTGCCCGTGGGTGCATACGACGGCGACGACATCGCGGTTGCCGATGGCCTCCATGACTGGTTTGGCGTCATGGGCCGCGTCGATGACGATCACTTGGTCGTCATCGCCCACCACCCAGACATTGTTGTCGACATCCCAGGAACCGCCATCGAGTTCGAAGACTCCGGAAGTCACCACCTGCTCGATGCGGAGCCGGCCACTCACAGCACGACCACCGACCGCAGCACCTTGCCCTCGTGCATGGTGTGGAATGCCTGCTCCACCTCGTCGAGGGTGATGCGTTCGGTGACGAACTTGTCCAAGGGCAGGCGTCCCTGCTGGTACAGGTCGATCAGTATCGGGAAGTCCCGGTCTGGCAGGCAGTCGCCATACCAGGAGGATTTGAGCGCTCCTCCGCGGGAGAAGAAGTCGATCATCGGCATCTCCAGCCGCATATCCGGGGTGGGGACGCCCACCAGCACCACGGTGCCGGCGAGATCGCGGGCGTAGAACGCCTGCCGCCAGGTTTCGGGACGGCCCACGGCATCGATGACGACGTCGGCGCCGAACCCGCCGGTGAGCTCCTGGACGGCGGCCACCGTATCGGTGGTGGCGGCATTGATGGTGTGGGTGGCACCGAGGTCGGTGGCCCACGCCAGTTTTCGCTCGTCACGGTCGACGGCGATGATCGTGGACGCTCCGGCCAGCCGGGCACCGACGATGGCGGCGTCCCCGACGCCGCCACAGCCGATCACCGCCACCGAGTCGCCGCGGCCGACGTTCCCGGTGTTGACGGCGGCACCGAGCCCGGCCATGACGCCGCAGCCGATCAAGCCCGCGACCGCCGGATCGGCGGCGGGGTCGACCTTGGTGCACTGGCCGGCATGGACGAGGGTCTTCTCGGCGAACGCGCCGATACCGAGTGCTGGGGTGAGTTCGGTTCCGTCGGTCAGCGTCATCTTCTGCGTGGCGTTGAAGGTGTCGAAACAGTACTGAGGGCGGCCCCGCCGGCAGGCCCGGCAGCTGCCGCACACGGCCCGCCAATTCAGAATGACGAAATCGCCGACCTCGACGGAATCGACTCCCGCGCCGACGCTTTCGACCGTGCCCGCCGCTTCGTGGCCGAGCAGGAAGGGGAACTCGTCGTTGATACCGCCCTCACGGTAGGTGAGGTCGGTATGGCACACGCCGCACGCGGCGACGGCGACTACAACCTCGCCCGGCCCAGGATCGGGGACGATGATGTCGGTCAACTCGACCGGTGCGCCCGGCTTACGGGCGATGACTCCACGGACCTGCTGCGGCATAACTGGCGGTTCCTCCGATGAATGATCGAGCATGCGTTCACGCGCATGGTTAGGCAGCGAGGCTAGCTCCGGGCGATCCGATCGCGGACCTGGCCGGACGGACAGTACGACCTATCCCTTTGGTGGGCCGACTCGCGCATGACCATTCTATACGAACCGTTTCGTTTTACAATGGACCATGTGAGTACTCCGGTAGCCTTGCCTCCCGTGGAGCGAGTGTCCGCCCTCGAAGGGCTCCGGGAAGTGATCGATGGTCCGCTCACCGATGTCGCTCGTCGATTCTCGCGCTTCCTCGCCGAACAGTGGCCGCACCGCGCACTGGTGATCTTCACTCGGGAATGCACCGGCCGTCCACGCAAGGTCGCAGGCGCCGCCGACATCATCGATCGAATCACCATCGCTGAGCTAGAGGAGCTGAAATCGGTGGTCGCACCGGGTGGTTCCTATGCGGGGTCAGCCGCGCTGAACGGCGAGGGCCGGTGGGTCTGGGCGATTCGGGACACCTCGAACACCTTGCTGGTGCTGGTCCCGCGCACGTCCGGTGAGCTACCCGGCCAAGCGGAGTTGGCGGCGGCATTCGGGATCGTCGCGACATCGATTCGGCAACAGGTGATCCAGGCGAGCCCGGAGTACCTTGCCGAATCGCGTGCGGCGTCGGACGCGCGGGCTCGCACCACCGCGGAACTGACCGCCTCACATGAAGCGGCACTGGCGGGCATTCTCGTGACCTTGCGATCGTCGGGCCTGGACGACCGTCAGGCCCGGACGGTAGCGACGGCCGCCGCCTCGGAGGCGCTGATCGCACTGCGGTCCCGGCAGGCCACCGATCGGGCATTCGCCGAGGAACCGCCGGTCGCGGCCTTCGAGCGGATGCAGCGCGAGATCGGACCCCTGGTGCGTCATCGGCAGGTCGAAACGGAATTCGTCGCGCCACCGCTGGACGGACGACCGATTCCGGGTGAGGTCGCGGTCGGCGCCCGCGCGATGACGCAGGCCGCGGTGCTCGCCCTAGCCACTCAGCCCGATCTCGATCGCCTGCGCATCGCCTGGGGATGCGAATCGGGTGCGCTCGTCGTCGATATTCGCGATCGCGCCGCGGGCCGCTGGAACTCGAACACGTTGTGGCGCAACCTCGAAGGCCGGGTGCACACGCTGCGCGCGGAACTGGAGATCGAGTCCGTGCCGGGCTGGGGGAGCCGGGTGCTGATCCGGCTTCCGCTCGACCCACCGCTGTCGCTGCCCGACCAGCCGGAACTGGCGCGCTTGAATGCCCGCGAGCGAGAGGTGCTCGCGCTGGTCGCGGAAGGTAAGCGCAACAAGGCCATAGCGGCGCAGCTGGGTGTCGCCGAGAGCACGGTCAAGTTTCATGTCGCGGCGCTGCTCAGGAAGCTCGCGGTGTCCTCGCGCGGAGAGGCTGCGGCGATCGGCATGCGCGCCGCACTCACTCAGTAGCCGCGCGAGGTCACGCCGATACTGTTGGTTCCCAACCGGTTTCGAGCAGGGCGACTTCGAGGGCCGAACCCGGCGGAATCCGGTAGTCGTCCGGCATCACCCGCAGGTGGACCGCGAGCAGGTGATCGCGGGTGGCCGCCACCGCCTCCTCGACTTCGCCTGCCGCACACGCGCCGAGTATGCGTTCGTGCTCGGCCACGGCATTGCCGCGCCGGAGGTCGAAGTGCATTCGGATGCGCTCGGCCTGCGAGGACAGGTCGCTCGTCATGCGCGACAGCGTCTTTGAGCCGCCCGCTTGGTACAGCGCCTGATGAAACGCGCAGTTGAACCGTCCGAAGGAGGTCTGCGCGGCAGTCGGTCCGGCCATGGCCCGGGTCAGTTCCTCATTGGCCTCCCGCATGCGGTCCAGGTCCTCCGGGCGCAGACGAGGCACCGCGATGCGGGTGGCGAACGTCTCCAGATGGATGCGCAGCGCGGCGATGTCCTCCGCCTCGGCCAGATCGATGCCGGTCACCACCACGCCTCGGTAGGGGAGTCGCTCGATCAGCCCTTGCGCCTCTAGTTGCAGGAGTGCCTCACGCACCGGGGTACGGCTGACGCCGAGGGATTCGGCGACCTCGGTCGGGTCGATGCGGTCTCCGGGAGCCAGTTCGCCACCGACGATCCGTTCACGCAGTCGATCGCAGACTTTGTCCGCCACCCGTCGATGGATCGAATCCATATTCACCACTCCCTGTGCTGTCGCCAGCTCGCGGCGGTCCAGCAGATCCAATATCCAATGTCCAACGCTATGGTGCATCATATCCGTGTCCGATACGATCCGTTTAGTATCGCTACCGTTTGGAGGGGAAGGGGAGACGATTGACGCTCCTGCTGGATGACACCACGGTGCAATCGGTCTTCGACTGGAAACCGGCGATCGCCGCGCTGCGTGAGGCATACGCGGCGGCGTCCGAAGAATCGCGCTTCCCGGAGCGGACGATCGCACGCGGCGGCACCTCGATGCTGCGGACGATGAGCGGCGTGCCGGGCAGCGGCGGGCTGATGGGCTTGAAGACCATCGCCGGTGCGATCGGCGTGCGCCAGTTCTCCTATCTCATCTCCCTGTTCGATCAGCAGTCCGCGGAACTGGTGGCGCTGCTCGACGGGAACTCGATCACCGGCTTCCGCACCGCGGCCACATCCGCGCTGGCGGCTGACCTGCTGGCCGTGCCCGGACCGGTGACCGTAGGCGTCATCGGTTCGGGCTTCGAGGCGAAAAAGCACGTTCGCGCACTCGCCGCGGTACGCGAGTTCGATGCCGCACGCGTGTTCAGCCCGCGCGCGGAGAGCCGCGCGCGCTTCGCCGAGGAATTGGCGGATCTGGACACCTCGATCGTTCCGGCGGAGTCGCCGCAAGCCGCTGTGGCGGGCGCGAATCTGGTGATCTGCGCGGCGCGCTCCTATGACGAGTCGCCGATCCTGCTCGGTGAGTGGCTCCAGCCGGGCACGACCGTCGTCTCCATCGGCTCCACCGTGCGGGAACAGCGCGAAGTCGATCCGGAGGTGATCGCGCGTGCCGATGTCGTCATTGCCGACGTACTCGAGGAAGTGCTGCACGACAGCGGCGATCTCATCGCCGCGGCCGCAGCGGGAATCGACGTGACCGACCGGATCGCCGCCCTGTCGGATCTGGTGTCCGGACGGCACCCCGGCCGTACGACCGCGGAGCAGATCGTTGTGTACAAGTCCGTGGGCTCCGCGGTGCAGGACCTGGCCGTCGCCGCCATGTGCGCGGATGCCGCTCGCAAAGCAGGGCTCGGGTCGGAACTTCCGATCCGGATTCAGCCCGTTCGAAAGTAGGGACGCACCATGGGAATTCCTCTCACTGATAAGCCGATGCTCGCCGACGCCCTGCTGTCACGCAGCGCGGCCTATATCGACGGCGAGTGGGTCGAACAGGGCGACTCTGGCAGCTTTGTCGTCGAAAACCCTTCGACGGGCGAACATTTGGCCGAGCTTCCGTCCCTGAGCCGCACGCAGGTGGCCGGTGCCATCGATGCCGCGGACCGGGCGCTGCCCGGATGGCGGGCCCGGTCCGCGAAGGAACGCGCCCAGATTCTGCGGCGGTGGTTCGACCTCGTGACCCAGCATGCCGAGGACCTGGCCTGGCTGATCGTCGTCGAAGAGGGCAAGCCGGTGTCCGAGGCACGGGGCGAGGTCGCCTATGCCGCGTCGTTTATCGAGTGGTTCGCCGAAGAGGCCAAGCGGGTGCGCGGTGACATCTTCCCGGCGCCGGATCCCGCGGACCGAGTTCTGGTGCTCAAAGAACCCGTGGGTGTCTGTGTCGCGATCACGCCGTGGAACTTTCCCGCCGCAATGATCACCCGCAAGGCGGCGCCGGCGCTGGCCGCGGGCTGCACGATGGTGGTCAAGCCCGCTGAGCAGACACCACTGACGGCACTGGCTCTCGCGGAGCTGGCCCGGCGTGCCGGGGTGCCGGCCGGTGTGTTCAACGTGGTGCTGGGCAATGCGCGCGAGATCGGCCCGGAACTCACCGGCAATCCGCTGGTCCGAAAGGTGAGTTTCACCGGTTCGACGGAGGTCGGGCGGCTGCTGCTCGAGCAGTGCGCGGCGACTGTCAAGAAGGCGTCGATGGAGCTGGGCGGTAACGCGCCGGCGATCGTGTTCGACGATGCGGACCTCGAGGTCGCCGTCGCGGGCGTGCTCGCGGCGAAGTACCGCAACACCGGTCAGGCGTGCATCAGTGCGAACCGCGTGTATGTGCAGTCGGGTATCTACGAGCGTTTCACCGCGCGGCTGGCCGAGCGAGTCGCCGAGCTGACGGTCGGCGACGGCTTCGAATCCGGTGTCGCGCAGGGCCCCATGATCGATCGCGCGGCGATCGCGAAAGTCGAGGAACACGTCTCCGACGCCGTCGAGCACGGGGCGCGGGTGGTGTGCGGCGGCGCGAGGCATGAGCGCGGCGACCTGTTCTATCAGCCGACCGTGCTGGCCGATGTCGCCGCCGGTATGAAGATCACCCGCGAGGAGACCTTCGGCCCGATCACTCCGCTGATTCCGTTCACCGACGAGGCCGATGTGATCCGGCAGGCGAATGACACCGAATTCGGTTTGGCCGCTTACCTTTTCAGTCGCGATGCGGAGCGGATCTGGCGCGTGGCGGCGGCCCTCGAGGCCGGCATGGTCGGCATCAACTCCGGCCTGATCTCCAACGAGACCGCACCCTTCGGCGGCATCAAGCAGTCCGGCCTCGGCCGGGAGGGATCGATCTACGGCATCGACGAATACCTGGAGATGAAGTACCTGGCATGGGCGGGCAGCGGAGCGCTCTGATCGCGGCCGTTCGAGAACTCACCCACTTCATCACCTTCCATCCATCGAAACAGCGACAAGGAGGCCCACATGGCCGAGTACAACCTTTCTGAAGTCCGGGACTGGGCTCGGGAAAAGCTTGTCGGTGCGATCAATTGCACCATTCCGTCGTTCACCAACGACCTGCGCGACATCAACGAGCAGGGCATTCGCCACGACATCCGGCTGGCGAAGGAGCACGGCTTCATCGGCAGCCTGGGTATTTCCGAAGTCAGCATCACGCTGCCGGAATACGTGAATTTCCTGCGGATCGCCAAGGATGAGGGCGGTAGCGACTTCTACATCGTCCACCACGCGAGCTGGAACGACCTCGAGCAGAACATCGAGGCGGTCAAGCGAGCGGAGGAAGTCGGCGCCGACCTGGTGCTGCTGTCCTACCCACCGAACTTCTATCCCGAGTCCGAACAGGAGATCTTCGACTACACCAAGGCGGTGGCCGATGCGACGAACCTCGCCATAATTCTGTTCCCGATGGTGTCCTGGGGCTTCAGCAGCCGGATCCACCCGTCCGATATCCCCACCCGGCTCATCCGCCGCATGATCGACGAGATTCCCAACGTCGCGGTGATCAAAGCCGAGGGCGGATTCCCGAGCATCCAGAGCGTCATCGAATGCACGCGGCTGTTCGGCAAGGAAGTCGTCATCTCGAACCCGATCGAGGGTGAACTGATACCGCTCTCGCAGGTCATGCCCATTCAGCTGTCGGCCACCAGCGACCACGAGTACTTCGGTCCGATGATCCCGCGTGTCATGCAGCTGTTGCGGGACGGCAAGTACGACGACGCCACTGAGATCTACTGGCAGCTGCACCCGGCGCGCAAAGCCAAGGCCGCGCTGTTCAACGGACTGCACGGCGGGTCCATCCTGAACCGTCAGGCGTGGAAATTCCAGGGCTGGCTGCAGGGCTACAACGGCGGCCCACTGCGTATGCCCACCCTGCGCATCCACGACCACCAGATGAACGCGCTGCGCAAGGGCCTGATCGATTCCGGTTTCGAGCCCAGCATGGACCCTTTCAAGGAGTTCTTCATCGGCCGCAATCCCGCGTAAGCGAGTTACGGGACGACCGGGCCTGGTGTCACTCCGCCTTCGCCGAACGCGAGTGCACGGATGTCCAGTTCGGTCTGCTCGTGTACCGGCCAGCTGTGAGTGCAGCTTCCCCGGGTGTCGTCCGTAGCGGACGTTGTAGCCGTGCGCGCCGGCTATCGCGTCCCATTCCAGGTGGGCGGCGCGGTCGCTGACGCGGTGCGCCTGCGCTGTGACCGCCTGTGGCGGAGGCAGATTGCCGTGCCCGAATACGCGCAGCCCGCTCCCTGCGAAGGACCTGTCGAAGGGCAGCCGACCGGCCGTAACCCGGACGTAACGCACCGGGTGCGGCTCGTCGAGCACCACGAAGGCATGCGGCGCATCGTGATTCGTCGCCGCGGGTGTCCAGCACGGCCGTTCGGGTCGGTGAGACCTCGACCCTGGTCACCTCGGTCGCCGGTGGAGTCGGCGCCACGATAGTTCCCGAGGCAGTGACCGCGCTGGCCCTCGAGGGCGGGCCTATCGGCCGCTGGCTGGCCGCCACCACGGTGGAACTCGCGGTCGCCCATCGCGCCGACCGCGAGGAGCCCCACCTCGTCCGAGCGGTTGCGGTGATTCATCGACTCGTGGGGGGCTGCTGATGTCTGGATTGCTCCGCGACGAACTCCAGGAACCGCCGGGCGGCGCGCCCACTCGGACCATGTGTGCGAGTCACCGCACCGTACTGCCGGAAGACAGCGTGGTCGCGAAACGGGATGGTAGGAGTCGTGGGCGGGTGCCCCGGCTGTGCTGCCGGGATGATGGCTACGCCCATTCCCGCCGCCACGAGTGCCCGGAGGGTGGACAGCTCGGTCACCTCGGTTTCGATTCTGGGGCTGAATCCCGCCTCGCGGCAGAGGCGGTCGGTCACCTGACGCAGGCCGTACCCGACTTTGAGCGCTACCATGGGCTCGTCCATCAGGTCGGCGACCGCGATATCGCCGCGACCCTCGAACGCGTGGCCCGGCGGGACGCCGAGGCCTAGTTCCTCGTTGCCCAGCGGCAGCCAATGCAGATCGTCCGCGGTGGGATGGGGAGCGACGAAGCCGATATCGATTCGCCCATGGCGGACATCATCGACCACCGCGTCGGATGCACCGCCGCAGAGCTCGAAGGATGTGCGTGGCGCGAGGGCACGATAGCGATCTAGAAGCCGCGGTATCAACCATCCGCCGAATGAATGCAGGAACCCCAGTGAGACCACTCCGCGGTCCGGGTCGACGAGGGTGGCGATTCTCTCTTCTCCCTGGTTGATCTCATCGATAGCGCGGACCGCGTGCGCGCGAAAAATCTCGCCGTACCTATTGAGCCGCAGCTGATTCTGGTTACGGTCGAAGAGTTTCACGCCGAGCTTGCGTTCGAGCCGGGCCAAAGCCCGTGAGAGCGTCGGCTGACTGATGTTCAGTTGTTCGGCCGTAGTTGTCATATTTCCGGTTTCTGTCAAAGTGATGAACCATTCGAGTTCACGCAATTGCATGCCGGGGATGATACGTCGAAAAACGTTGCGGCCGAGAGTCGACTTTTTAGGTCGGTAGCTGCCCGAATGTGACTATGCGCCGGACGCATAGTGTGTGCGAAGTTCCTGGTCTTGTACTCCATCCTGCCGATTCCGCATTCTGAAATAGCTGGTCCGTGATGTCGATCACGACAGTTTCTCGCATGATCACCAGGAAAGAGGCACCATGACACAGTCGTCGTTGACCGCCGTCAGGTCCGACATCGGCGCTCCGGACGCGGAGTTGGTTGGCCGCGCAACCAATCTGGTCCCATTGATCCGCGAATACGCCGCGCAGGGCTCCGAGGCTCGCCGAATCGCCCCGGAGGTGGTCAAGGCGATGACCGAGGCCGGCCTGTTCCATCTGCTCGTGGATCGGCGACTCGGCGGGCACGGGGCCAGCATGCGGACGACCGTTGAGGCGGTCGCCGAGGTCGCACGAGGCGACGGTTCCACCGCGTGGATTGCCGCATTGCTCGCCTCCGCCACCGGATTCGCGTCGACCTTCTCCGAAAACGCACGGGAGGACATGTTCGGGTCGCATCCGAAGGCGACGTCGTGTGGCATTTTCTCACCGGGTAAGGCGGAGCCGGTCGAGGGCGGTTATCGCATCAATGGCCGCTGGCCGTACGCATCCGGTTCCTTCGCGGCCGACTGGGCGACCGTGGGTATTCCCCTCGACAGTGGCAAGGAGGTGGGCCTGGCGCTGATTCCCGCCGAAGCCTTCACCATCGAACCGACCTGGTTCGTCACCGGAATGCGGGGCTCGGGTAGCGACACCATCGTGGTGGAGGACCATTTCGTGCCGGAGCATCGGGTACAGCGCTTCCAAGAAATGACCGAAGGCCGATACCTCACTCCGCACAAAGACGAACACATGGCATCGATCGGCTTCACCGCTGTCGCCTCGGCCATTCTCGTAGCGGCACAGATCGGTATGGTTCGGCACGCGCTGGAAATCACCCGAGCCAAATTGCCGGAAAAGCCCGTAGCCTACACGAATTTCCCGCACGCGAAGCTGTCGGCCACCCATCAGATCGCCGTCGCGAAGGCAGCCACGAATTTGCACCTCGCGGAAATGACCTTGAATCGGATTGCCTCGACATCGACCAGGCGGCCGCCGAACGCCGGCGACTCGACCTGGAAACCCGGGCGCGCATCCGGAACGACACCGGCGTGGTCGCCGAGCTGGCCACGCGAGCGATCGACGAGCTGATGAACGCCAATGGCTCGGGTTCGTTCGCCGAAGTCAATGTGCTGAGCCGAATTTGGCGGGACTCCTCGATCGCGGCCCGGCACGCCTACGTCAGCGCCGACATCGGCAGGGAAGCCTACGGTCGGGTCCTGCTGGGCAACGAAGAGCCCACGACGGTTCTGTAGGGACGGCCATGGATACCGTGAAAGCCGTCGACACCGAACCGGCCGCGGCTCCCATCGGCTACCGGCACGCTCTCGGCCATGTCCCGACCAGCGTGGCCGTGGTCACCGCGGCCACCAGGTCCGGGCCGGTCGGTATGACGATCGGCTCGTTCACCTCGGTCTCGCTGGATCCGCCGCTGATCGCCTTCTTCATCGACCGCTCCTCCAGGAGCTGGCCGCGCCTGTACGGCGCGAGTCGCTTCGGCGTCAATATCCTCGGGCACAACCAGAGCGAGGTGTGCCGGACGTTCTCGCGACCGAGTGACGACCGCTTCCGCGACGTGGGCTGGAGCGAGTCGGTCAACGGCGTGCCATTGCTCGACGAGGCGATCGTCGCCCTGGAGTGCACGCGATTCAAGGTGGACCTGATCGGTGACCATTACCAAGTGGTCGGCCGGGTCGAGAAGCTGGAACTGCGTGCCAGCGAACCACCGCTGATCTTCCTGCGCGGTGGGTTCGTCGACTTGAGCGACGGCTCGGACAAATCCCAGCGGAGCTAGCCGAATTATTCGGCATTACGCCGCATCTCAGATGAAGGACCCCGAGATGATCAATGTCAAAGTAGATTTCGGCCGTTGCGATGCCAACGGCACCTGCGCCGCACTGATGCCCGATGTATTCGAGATCGGCGCGGACGGCTCGCTCGCACAATTGAAGACGCGGATCGAGGACGATCGGCAGGAGGAGTTCGACGAAGTCGTGCTGTGCTGCCCGATGGGAGCGATCTCTCGATGACGGAGACACTACTGCCCCGCTTCGATCCGTTCGCTCCGCAGGCCCAGGCGCACGAGGGCGGAGCCCTGCCGGACGGCCCACTGGCGCTCGGTCCATCCGGTTACACAGTGCTGACCTACGATCTCGCGACCACGGTCCTGCGCAATACGCGCTTCAAGAACGCCGCGCTCGAACTGATGGAACAGTTCGGAATCACCGACGGACTGGCTCACGAATTCCGTGCCAATAGCGTCATCATGGCGGAGGGTGCGCGTCATTTCCGACTGCGCGCGCCGATGGCGCGGTTCATGGGTCCGCACACTGTGCAGGAAATCCGCAGAATTGTTCGCGAGATCGTCGAGGGCATTGTCACGGATCTCGACACGAGCGCTCCCGTCGATTTCCACACCGGGATCGACCAGCGCATTCCCGCGCGGATCTATTGCTATCTCGCTGGCGCACCCGCGGCGGACGAGCCCTTGGTCGCCAGCCTGTCGGAGCGGACGCTCTCACTGCTGCATCGGGACCGGTCCCTCACCCCGGTGATCGTGAACGCCTATGCCGAACTCTTCGCCTATCTGCGTGCTCTCATCGCGCGAAAGCGGGAACAGGCCCTCGGCGACGACATGCTGTCCTTCCTCATCGGCCAGCAGGAAGCGGGCAAGCTGTCGGAGGATGAACTGCTCAACGAGGCCGCCGCCATGCTCGAGGCGAGCTCGGTCAATACCTCGCATCAAACCGGCCTGGTCGTGTGGACACTGCTGCGTGATCGAGAGGCCTGGCGGCGACTCGTCGAGGATCACGAGCTGATTCCTGCCGCCGTGGTCGAGGCCATCAGGTTGTATCCGCGGCCCGGAATCGTGAGCAAGGTGGCGACCGAAGATATCGAGCTGAACGGAACCATCATTCCGGAAGGCTCCGATGTGCATGTGGCGGTCTGGTCCGCGAACCGCGATCAGGCGCGCTTCGAACGCCCCACCGAATTCCGCCTCGACCGGGAATCCAATTCCCCGCTGACATTCAGCACCGGCAGTCACGGCTGCCTCGGTCAAAGCTTGGCCAGGGTGGAAATGGAAGAAGTGGTCAGGTATCTGGCCGACCACCACCCCGATGCGGTGGTGGTCGACGACGGCACCGAAATCGGACAGAGTGGCGGCCGCTGGCTCGTCAAGGCGCTCACCGTGAACTTGAATCCGGTGTAAGGGGAATATGGTGATGAATGCCGAGTCTTTGACGGAGCGCCTGGCATCGAATTGGGCGGAAATTCAATTCGACGATATTCCGGGTGAGGTCGTCACTGGTGTCAAGAAAAATATTCTGGACACCCTGGCCGTGGCGATGGCCGGTGCCCACACCGATGAGGCCCGGCGGGTGCGGACCGCACTCACGGGCGTGCGCGCCGAGTCCGGAAGCCTGGTGTGGGGCACCCCCTTTCGGGTTTCGCCGGCTCATGCCGCGCTCGCGAACGGCACCGCGGCCCATGCGCGCGACTTCGACGACGGAGGTGGGCCGGGCCACGCCGGGGCGACGGTGCTGCCCGCGGCGCTGGCCGTGGCGGAGGCGGCGGGCGGCGACGGGCGGACGCTCATCGAGGCAACGATAGCCGGATACGACATCGGCTACCGAGCGTTGCAGGCGATCGGAGGTTTCGCCGCGCATACCGGCCGAGGCTGGCACTCGAGCGGCACCATGGGCAGTTTCGCCGCGGCCGCGGCCGCGGCGAAAACCCTTGGCCTGGACACGGAACGCTTCGCCGACGCGCTCGGAATCGCCGGCTCGTTCACCGGTGGTGTGTGGGCGTTCAAAGACGACGGCGCCATGACCAAACGCATCCATCCCGGCAAAGCGGGGGAGACCGGCGTGGACGCGGCGCTCCTCGCCCAGGCCGGAATTACCGGTCCCCGTCGGGTTTTCGAAGCCGAATGGGGTGGCCTGTATGCCACCTACAACAACGGACAGGGGTTCCCTGAGCAGGCGCTCGCCGACCTGGGCGTGGATTACAACGTGGCCACCGCGTACATCAAGCCCTACGCCTGCTGCCGGGGGTGCCACTCCACGATCGACACGGTTCTGGCGATGATTCGCGCGCGCGACGTGAACCCCGCTGATATACACCACATTTCGATCAAAGCCTCGGAGACCGCGGTGAACATGCTGTCGGTCGACCCGATAGAGACCGTCTTCGATGCCCAGTTCAGCCTCGCCTACGCGATGAGTGTCGCACTGTGCAACGGCAGTGTCGGACTGGACCAGTTCGAGCCACCCCGCATGAACGACCCGCTGGTGGCGGAGACCTTCGCGAAGATCTCGATGCACGTCGACACCAGCATCGAACTGGAGGACGGACCACGTCTGGACGTGGAGTTCACCAGTGGCGAAACGATCACCCTGTTCGCCGGAAACCCGACTACCGCCAAGGGCTCGGCGCTGAACCCGATGTCCCACGAGGAGGTCGTCACAAAGGCAGAAGCACTGCTGGCGCCGATCGACCCCGAGATTCCCCGCCGACTCGTGCACGCGGTCGAGAATCTGGAAGACGCTTCCGATCTTTCAGAACTGCTGAGTGCACTCCGAGCAGAGAGACGAGACAACTGCCTTGGTGACTAATCAGAAGTCGGAGACGATCGAGCGAACGGAAATGATCGCGGCCGAGCCAACCGAGTCGCTCGCCGCCATGCTCGACATCGAGATGCCCTGTGCCGCCGGTGATCCAGTGCCGCCGCTGTGGCATTGGGCGTATCTGCTGGAGCGCGATCCACAACGTGAGCTCGGTCCGGACGGCCATCCGGTCACCGGGATACCGGCCCCTCCCGGGCCCGACCGCCGACGGATGTTCGGGGGTGGACGCGTGACGACCTTCGGTCACTTGGTGATCGGCGAGTCCGCTACCAAAGTGACCTCGGTCAAGAGCTTGCTCGACAAGGACGGCCGAACCGGCCCGTTGACCTTGGTCACGGTCCTCCAGGAGATCTTCCAGGGCGGCGAGCTGGTGATTCGCGAGGAGCAGGATATCGTCTACCGCGCGCCCGGATCCGGCACGCTGCCGCCCGCGCCGACTGCTCCCGCGTCGCCGAGCGGGCCGACGCTGGAGCTGGCCGTGGACGAGCGAACGTTGTTCCGGTTCTCCGCATTGACATACAACGCGCACCGGATCCACTACGACCTCGGGTGGACAGCGCAGGAGGGTTACGACGGGCTGCTCATCCACGGACCGCTGCTCGCGCTCATGATGGGCGAGCACATGCGTCGTGAGGGAATCGAACTGCGCGGCAAGACATTCGGCTACCGGTTCGTCTCACCCATGACGAAACCACAGACCTTCACCGTCGTACCCGGCCCCGAAGGGTTGATCCACGGGGCCGAGGCGCGCAGTGCCGCCGGCGCCGTCTGCGCTGTCAGCACGCTGGCGGAGCTCTGAGGGCATGACAGCGGTATCCGATGTGGTCATCGTGGGTGGTTCTATCGCCGGGTTGCGGGCGGCGGAAACCGTCGTCCGACTTGCTCCCGAGCTGAGCGTGACGGTTGTGAGCGATGAAGCTCACCTGCCCTACGAGCGCCCGCCCCTGTCGAAAGTCGCGTTGCACGATCCCCTCGAACTGGACGACCTGGTCTACCGGTCGGTCGGCGAGCTCGGTCGGCACGGAGTCGAATTCAGGCTCGAAACCCCTGCTCTGGGCCTCGATCTCGCCGCGCGAAGGGTCCGCCTCCCCGAGGGCGAAATCGGATATCGAGCGCTCGTCATCGCGACCGGATGCGACCCGGTGATGCCGCCTGTGTTCGCCGGGCTTCCGGAGGTTTATCCGCTGCGTAGTTTCGCGGATGCCCGCGCCCTGCGTGCAGCGGTCGCCGATACCTCGAAGTCGGTGGCGATCGTGGGCGCCGGGTTCATCGGCGGTGAATTCGCGTCGACACTCGTTAAGGCGGGCCGCGGGGTCTCGCTCGTCGATATGGCCCCGAAGCCCCTCGGCAGGTTCGGAGCTCCGGTAGCCGACACCTACGCGGCGTTGCATCGAGACGCCGGTGTCGAGCTGTTCCTCGGCAGGGCGGTCACCGATGTCGCCCACATCGTGGAGGGCCGGGAATTGGTTCTCGACGACGGTACCCGAGTTCGCGCGGACGTCATTCTCGTCGGTGCCGGGGTGCGTCCCTCCACGCGATGGCTGGAGGGCTCGGGACTGACCCTCGACAACGGGATTCTGTGCGATTCCCTGCTGCGGGCGTCGGAGGGTGTTTTCGCCGCCGGCGATGCCGTCCGGTGGCCGAATCCACGATTCGACGCGATCATGCGGGTCGAGCACTGGACCAATGCGGCGGAGCAAGGACGTATCGCCGCCATGAACGCCGTGAACCATATCCGGGAACTCGATGGCACAGCCTGCGCGAACGTGCCGTATTTCTGGTCCGACCAGCATGGCATTCGCATTCAATTCGCCGGATATCTGACGGGCGACGAGGAATTGCTGGAGAACCGCAATTCCGACGGCTCGCTCTTCCTGTACCGGCGCGGCCAGGCGGTGACCGGCGTGCTGGCCTTCGAGCGGCGGTCCGAGTTCGTCAAAATTCGTGCGGCACTGAGGCGAGAGAATCCCTCACTGCGCCAAGTCGTTCCCGATGTGCCGGATCACGAAGAAGTGCGCATCGGCTGAGTTTTCCCGGGCTCCGGCCGGTAACGGACGGGCATTCGGGATCTTCACTGTGGAGGATTAGTGCGAGAAGAACAGCAAGTGATAGTCGTAGGCGCAGGTCCCGTGGGACTCTTGAATGCGCTGGGTTTGGCGCAGCAAGGTGTCGTCGTCACTGTGCTCGAGCGAGCGTCGACTCTCTCGGAGGCGCCGCGGGCGATCGTCTATCACTGGGCAGCGCTGGATGGCCTGGCCCGCTTGGATCTCCTCGACGACGCTGTAGGGGCCGGATTTCTGAAGCAGGACTACGCCTATCGGGTGCACAAGACCGGTGAAATCATCGAGTACGGCTTGGAGGCGCTCGAGGGAAAGGTGGAACGTCCCTACAACCTGCACCTGGGGCAGGGTGCTCTGGCGCGCGTGATTCTGCGGCGCCTGGAGACCTTCGACAACGCACGCGTGCGCTGGAACCACGAGGTCACCGCGATCACCCAGGATGACGCCGAAGTCCGGGTCACCGTTCGGTCCGAGCGCGGCGAAGAGGAACTCCGTGCGTCCTGGCTCATCGGCGCCGACGGCGCGGGCTCCAGGATTCGGAGCGAGCTGGATCTCGGCTTCGAGGGGATCACCTGGCCGGAGCGGTTCGTCGCCACCAATGTGCGCTTCGCCGAGGATCTTTCGGGCTGGGCGCAGTCGACGTTCTATGTCGACGACGTCTTCGGGGCGATTATCGCCAAGATCGACGAGTCCGGTGCGCACGGCCTCTGGCGCTACACCTACATGGAGGACGACGCCCTGCCCGCCGAGTCGGCGGCCGAGCGCCTGCCCGAGTTCCTCACCACGGTGTTCGGCGAAAAGATCGCTGCCGCAGCAGAACTCGAGGCGATCTCGCCGTACCGGATGCATCAGCGCAGTGCGGTGGCCTACCGTGCGGGCAGGGTGCTGCTCGCTGGTGACGCGGCACATGCGACGAATCCCACCGGCGGGCTCGGGCTGACCATGGGCCTGTTCGACGCGTACCTGTTGAACGAAGCCCTGGGCGCGGTCGTCTCCGGCCGCGCCGACGACGGCATCCTCAACGTCTACTCCGACGAACGCCGCCACGCGTTCGTCGATGTCGCGAGTCCACGTGCCAGCGCCAACAAGCGGCTGCTGTTCCATTCCACCGATCCGGCCCAACTCGATCGTGACCTGGACGTGTTCCGGAAGATGTCCCGCGACCGAGAGTTCGCCGCGGAATGCCTCTACTTCACGAAAACCCTGGAAACACCCTCCCTGATCGCGCACTGAGTGTGGCTGGTTTCGTATCGAACGAAGGAATTCCTATGAACCCCCTCGACGGACTCACCGTCGTATCGCTCGAGCAGGCCGTGGCCGCCCCGTTCGCCACCCGCCAGCTGGCGGATCTCGGTGCGCGGGTGATCAAGGTCGAGCGTCCCGACGTCGGCGACTTCGCCCGCGGATACGACGAGACGGTGCGCGGAATGGCCAGCCATTTCGTCTGGCTCAACCGCTCGAAGGAATCGGTCTGCCTCGATCTGAAGTCCGAGTACGGCAAGGACAGCATCCAGACCCTGGTCCGCAACGCGGACGTGTTCGTCCAGAACCTCGCTCCCGGCGCGGCGGAACGACTCGGGCTGGGCAGCGACGAATTGCGAAGGGTCAAGCCGGAACTCATTCATGTCTCCATCTCCGGTTACGGTCCCGGTGGACCGTACTCGGCGAAGAAGGCCTACGACCTGCTCGTGCAGTGCGAGGCGGGCCTGGTCTCCATCACCGGTACCCCGGACGAGCCGGCGAAGGTCGGGATATCCATCGCCGACATCGCCTCCGGAATGTTCGCCTACTCCGGTGTTCTCACGGCGCTGATCCAGCGTGATCGCACGGGTGAGGGCGCCACCATCGAGATCTCGATGCTCGAGGCGCTCTCGGAGTGGATGGGCTATCCGCTGAACTACGCGATGTATGGCGGCACGGCGCCGCAGCGGACGGGTGCGCGGCACGCGTCGATCGCGCCGTACGGCCCGTTCCGGTGCGGAGACGGAAATCAGGTGTTCCTCGGACTGCAGAACGAGCGTGAATGGGCGACGTTCTGCGCGGAGATCCTGGACGACCCCGCCATAGCGGCGGATCCCCGGTTCCTTCGAAACTCGTTGCGGGTGAGCCACAGTCGAGAGTTGCAAGAGGAGATCGAGCGCGCTTTCTCGGCGTGGAGCGCCGAAACGGTCGCGAAGCGGCTCGAGGCGGCGGGCATCGCGAACGCGATCCTGCGGGACATGCACGACCTGGCGGAGCACCCGCAACTCGAGGCGAGGGGACGGTGGTTCGACTACGAGTCACCCGTCGGTTCGCTGCGGGCACTCGTTCCACCGGCGACCTTTGTCGGAGCGAAGCCGGTGATGGGCCCCGTGCCCGGGGTCGGTGAGCACACTGAAGCCGTACTCGCCGAGTTCGGAATCGCCTCAGCGGCAGCCGAATTACCGAACTGAGCACCGGCCACCGAACCGAGAAGGGCGGAGAACCCATGAATCGGGAGGAAACCATTCGGGTCGCCAGATCGTTTCTCTTCGTACCCGGTGATCGTCCGGAGCGTTTCGACAAGGCGATCCGGTCCGGGACCGACGTCGTCGTGCTCGATCTGGAGGACGCTGTCGCGGACGAGCACAAGGACAGCGCCCGAAGGGCAGTAGTCGACTGGCTGTCCCGCGGTGGACCGGCATGTGTGCGAGTGGCTTCCCCAGCGGGTCAACACTTTTGGGACGAGGTGGCGGCACTGAAGGGCCTGCCCGGGCTGATCGCCGTGATGGTCCCCAAAGCCGAAAGCCCCGATGAACTGTCGGCCGTCGCCGAGCGGGTCGGGGTACCCGTGATCGCGTTGGTCGAGTCGGCGCTGGGGATGGTGCGTGCACCGTCTCTAGCCGCCGCCCCTGGGGTTTCGCGAATTGCGTTCGGGCACTTGGACTATGCGCTCGGCCTGGGGTGCGACACCGGCCGGCCGGCCATGCTCCACGCCCGTTCCGCGCTCGTGCTCGCATCGCGGGCCGCGCGGCTTCCGGGACCGATCGACGGTGTGACCGCCGCTCTGGATGATGCCGCGGCCCTGGACGAGGATCTCAGGTGTGCGAAGGAGCTCGGCATGACGGGAAAGCTGCTGGTGCATCCACGTCAGGTGGTGGGCACCCATGCGGCGTTTCGGCCCGACGCGGCGGCAGTCCGCTGGGCTCGGCGGGTGGTCGAGTCCGAGGCCGGAGGCAGGGCGGTCCGAATCGAGGGGCAGATGGTCGACGCGCCTGTCGTCGCGCGGGCGCGGGCGATCTTGCGAGATGTGCGTTGAAGAGGCGACCGCGAAAGGAAAACCGCTGTGGATTTCAATGAGACGACCGCGTTGGATGCCGTCGCTGCAAGCTTCGAGGGTACGTCCGACCCGAGGCTGAAAGAGATATTGCAGGTGACGACGCGTCACCTCCATGCCCTGGTTCGTGAGTTACGGCCGACGCAGACCGAGTGGCAGCAGGCCATCGACTTTCTCACGGCTGTCGGTCACACCTGCGATGACACCAGGCAGGAATTCGTTCTCCTCTCCGATGTGTTCGGCGTATCGATGTTGGTCGAGACGATCAATGGTGACGAGCACGGCACCGAGGGCACCGTTCTCGGCCCCTTTCACATGACCGAGTCGCCACGTCGCGAGCTCGGCGACTCGATCGACTTGATGGGCGGTTCGACGCCCTGCTTGGTTACCGGGGCGGTAGTGGACGACACCGGCCGGCCATTGGCGGGCACCACCATCGACATCTGGCAATGCAGCGTGGACGGCTTCTACGACGTGCAAGAGCCCGACAAGCAGCCGCCGGGCAACGGGCGCGGTCTGTTCACGACCGATGAGCAGGGGCGCTTCTGGTTCCGAACGGTAGTGCCCAGTCACTATCCGATTCCCACGGACGGGCCGGTGGGCGATCTGCTCGGTGCGTCCGGACGCCATCCATTCCGTCCCGCGCACATTCACGTACTCGCCGAAGCGGCGGGGTACGGGCCGGTGACGACACACCTGTTCGTCGCGGACAGCGCGTATATCGACAGTGATGCGGTGTTCGCGGTGAAGAAGAGCCTCATTGTCGATTTCACCGAAATCGACGATACCGCGGGGTTCGAGCACTACGGCATGACCGGACCCTTCCGCCATGCGCACTTCGATATTCGACTTGGTCGAGAGGGCGGACCGCAATGACAGACACCTTCACGTATGACGCGCTGCCCATGCGGGTGGTATTCGGGTCCGGGAGCATCGAGCGGCTCGCGGCCGAAACGGACCGATTGGGATTGCGGCGCGTGCTCGTCCTGTCGACCCCGCAGCAGCGCGACCTCGCCGACAGGGCGGTCGGCTTGATCGGGAAATCCGCTGTGGGAGTATTTGATTCGGCACGGATGCACGTTCCGGTGGAGACCGTCCAGGCAGCGGAGTCGGTGGCCTCCGAGCTCGAGATCGACGGCTGTGTCGCGGTCGGAGGCGGATCAACGATCGGTTTGGCCAAGGCGCTCGCGCTCGGCAGCGACCTCGGGATCGTAGCGGTACCCACGACCTACGCGGGCTCGGAGATGACCCCCATCTGGGGAATCACGAAGGGCGACAAGAAGACAACCGGCCGCGACCGCAAAGTCCTTCCGAGCAGCGTCATCTACGACCCCAATCTGACGATGACACTGCCCGTTCCGGTGTCCTGCACGAGCGGAATCAACGCGATGGCGCACGCGGTCGAGGCGCTCTACGCCCCCGACGGCTCGCCGGTGATCGCCGCCATGGCCGAACAGGGCATCCGCGACCTCGCCGACGCGCTACCAGCGTTATCGGCTGCCCCGAACGACGCGCGGGCACGGGCGACAGCATTGCAGGGCGCGTGGCTGTCCGGAGCCTGCCTCGGGGCGACGACCATGGGCCTGCACCACAAGCTGTGCCATGTCCTCGGCGGATTGCTGGATCTTCCGCACGCCGAAACCCATGCGGTAATGCTCCCGTACGTCACGGCATTCAACCTCCCGTCGGCTCGCACGGCCGCCGCTGCCCTCGCCCGCGCACTACGCACCGACAACGCGGTTACCGGCCTCCTGGCATTGACCGCCGACCTCGGAGCACCGCGAACTCTCCTCGAGCTGGGTGTGAACGAGAGTGACCTGACTCGCGTCGCTGACGAGGTCGTGAGTAACCCGTACTCGAACCCCCGATCGTTCACGCGGGAGGAATTGATCGAACTCCTCCACAATGCCTGGAAGGGCATCCACTGAGTTTTCGCTCTGGCCGCTTGCGGGTCCGTGCGCGGACCTGATTCACATTGCGGCCCGTACGGTGTGATCGTGCTGTTCGTCGGTACTACGCCGACACCGGCCAGGCGGCAGGTACCGGGGTCCGCAGCATACGTTTCGGATCGCCTTCGGACGGCGAGCGATTGGATCGCGCCGACATCGGCGAGACATCGGCGACGAATTTCAGGAAGCGCCGTGCGGCCTGGCCGCTCGGACCATGGCGGCGGACGACCGCTCCGTAACACCGGAAGGCGGTCGGGTCGCTGAGTGGGACGTTACCGATCGTGGACGCGTGTCCCGAGTGGGCGGCAGGCACGACCGCGACGCCCATTCCGGCCGCGACCAGGGCGTGCAGTGTGGAGAGTTCGGTGACCTCGATTTCGATCCGAGGGCTGAACCCCGCCTCCCGGCACAGCCGGTCGGTGACCTGACGCAGGCCGTACCCGGCCTTCAGTGCGATCATCGGCTCGTCCGCCACGTCCGCCATCGCGACGTGATCGCGGCCTTCGAACACATGGCCTGCGGGAACCCTCAGACATAGCGCCTCGCGTCCGAGCGGTACCCACTCTAGATCGTCCGTGGCCGGCTCGGGAGCCACGAAGCCGATGTCGATTCGCCCCTGCCGCACGCTGTCGACTACGGAATCGCAAGCGCCGCCATGCAATTCGAAGGAGGTGCTGGACGCGACCCCGCGGTACCGATTGAGCAGGTCTGGTATCAGCCAGCCGCCGAAGGAATGCGCGAACCCGAGCGACACCGAGCCTCGATCCGGATCGACCAAAGCGGCGATCCGCTGTTCCCCACGGTCGATCTCGTTCAGTGCTCGTAACGCGTGGGCCTGGAAGAGCTCGCCGTATTTGTTCAGCCGCAGCCGGTTCTGGTGGCGATCGAAAAGCTGCACTCCGAGCTTGCGCTCGAGCCGTGCCAACGCCCGGGACAGTGTCGGCTGGCTGATGTTCAGCCGGATCGAGGCCTCCGTGATGTGCTCGGTCTCGGCCAGCGTTGTGAACCACTGGAGCTCGCGCAATTGCATGGTCAACCTACCTCGGGAAGGGACGCCGACACTGGCGCACCTATCCGGTTCCAGCGCTGGAGTCCCAGTCGATCGTTGGAGCCATCCCTCGCACCTGGATCCTCGGGATGAGAACTCCACATTCCCCCGCGAGTGCGCTCCGTCACATGCGGAGGAACACCTATGCGCTACGTATCTGGGGAGCTACGTGGCCTGTGACGTGGGCCACCGGATCGGGGATGTGCGTCATGCCTTTCCGCCGAGGGCGGTGGCCGCCCACAGAGCGGCTTCAGTGCGCGAGTTGACGCTGAGCTTGGTCAGAATGTGCTCGACGTGGGCCTCCACCGTGCGCGGGGAGAGCACCAGCTTGGCGGCAATGGCACGGTTGCTGAGACCCTCCGCCAGCAGCGTCGCCACCTCCTTTTCGCGCGGCGTCAGCAGGTCGGCAGCGGCTACCGCATCCTCCTGATCCGGTGGGACGGTGGCGGCCGACCCCAACGCAAGTCGGATCCGCTGGCCGCGGTCCAGTCGCCGCCCGGTGTCGTGATGGCGGGCGAACAGGTCCTCCCCGAGCCGATCCCGAGTGGCGGATTTGACCTCCTGGTAGCGCGAGCCCAGCATGCCCGGAACCTCGGTATCGACAATGGCGAGCAGTTCCGCGACGACGCCCAACAGCTTCGCTGCCTTCTTGGGATCGCCGTTGTCCAGGGCGATTCCGGCCATCAGATAGAGGACGACCGCACTGCCGAAATTGTCGTGGTAGTCCCATCGCAGGGTGAGGCTCTGCTTGGCGTACTCCTCGGCGACATCGAGGTCCTGGCGCGTCCACGCGTCGAATCCCAGCATCCAAAGTGAGTAGGAGCGGCCCCACGTATCGCCCAGGCGCTCGCTTCGCTCGACGGCTTCCCGGCCGGCGGCTGTGGCTCCCTCATGATCGCCGGACATGCTCCTGATCAATCCGAGCAGGAACAAGGTCATCAGCAGACCCTCGGCATCCGCATGCTCCCGGTGCCCGATGTAGGCTGCTTCGAGAGCTGAGCGGCAGGCCTCGAAATCCCCGGCGATCATGGCTGTCAGGCCGGTCCACGTGGCGGCACGTGCGGCCATGCGCGGATCGCCGATCTCCCGGGCGATCGTGTCGGCCTCGTCGAGAAAGTCTCGGGCAGTGCGCGTTTCGCCGTGCAGTGCCTCGAACCACCCCGCTGCCCACAGCGCGTTGCCGCGCTCGGCGCAGGCGGTCGTGTCGGCTGCGAGGGCTCGCTCCAACCAGCGTCGACCTGCGCGGAGATGGCCGCTCATCCACGAGAAGCGGAGGTCCGCGGCGAGCTCCAGCGCGCCATGGGAGCCCGGGGCCGCCCGCACGAGATCATCGAAGGCCAGCTCGAGGTTGGTGATATCGGACTCCCACCGCCGGACGATTTCGGGTTGGCCCGGGCCGAAGAAGTTCTCGGCGGCTCGGGT
Source organism: Nocardia sp. NBC_01730 (assembly GCF_035920445.1). NCBI lineage: Bacteria > Bacillati > Actinomycetota > Actinomycetes > Mycobacteriales > Nocardiaceae > Nocardia > Nocardia sp. NBC_01730. Next base: position 1,143,418 of record NZ_CP109162.1, read on the forward strand.
CGCCCAGGTTCGGTAGTACTCCGTGTGGGCACGGCGGGCGCGGCCGCAGTCTTCGCTGTCCCGGGCTTGCTCTCGAGCGAACTCGCGCAGCGTTTCCAGGAACCGGTAACGCATACCACCCTGTGCCGTCTCGGTGAGGACGATCGACTTGCACACCAAGCCGTCGAGCGCGTCGAGAAGTTGGGTTCCTTCCAGTGGCGGGAGTCCGCACACCGCCTGGATCGCGGGGAGATCGGCGCTGCCGCTGAACACGGCCATTCTCTCCCAGAGCAGCTGTTCGGTCGGGGAGCACAGATCATAGCTCCACCGCACCAGCGCGTCCAGGGACCGATGGTGCGGTGCGGCGGTGGGATCGCCGGAGGTCAGCAGCGCGAATCGGTCGTCGATGTGGGCCAGCAGCTCCTGCACCGACAGCGACCGCAGCCGCACGGCGGCGAGTTCGATGGCCAGCGGCATTCCGTCCAGAGTGGCGCACAGCCTCGCGACCGCCGCCGTGGTGTGCTCGGTGATCTCGAATTGATCGTTGACGGCCCTCGCTCGGGCTTCCAGCATGGCCGCGGCCGGATACTCGCGTAGTTCGTCCGCGGTAACGTCGCGATGGCTCGGGGGGATCGCCAGCGGGCGGACGCCGATCACACGTTCGCCCCTGATTCCCAATGGCTCTCTGCTGGTTGTCAAAACCCGTAGCTCAGCGGACGCGGCGAGGAGCGCGGACAGCAGTCGCCGGCATCCGGGCAGGACATGCTCGCAATTGTCCAGTATCAACAGCATCGAGCGATCGGCTACGTGCCGGCAGAGCTGTTCTTCGGCATCCATGGTGGCCAGGGCGCTCAGCCCGAGCTGGGTAACCACGGCCTCGGCGACGGTGTCCGAACTGCGTTGCGCGCCGAGCTCGACGAACCAGGTGCCGTCCCGGAATGCCCGGTCGAGTGCGGCGGACAACGCCGCGGACAACGTGGTCTTGCCCACGCCACCGGGTCCGGTGAGTGTCACGAGGCGGGTAGCGGAAAACAATTCACGTGCGCTCGCCAGCTCGCGCTGGCGCCCGAACAATTCGGCCGGTGGTGGCGCCAGTGCTCGAGCCCGAGATACTTGGTTGCTCATCCCGGCCATTGTGCTCCAGCGCCAAACCGGTCGTCATGGATTTCTCCGGTCGAGCGAACCAGCGGGCCGCGGCAATGTCAGTTCCAGGCCACCGGCAGCGCGGTGAGCCCGCGGAACACCCAGCCGAACCATGCCTCGTCACGACGTGAATCCACGTGCAGCCCAGGGAGTTCCGCGTACAGTATGGGTGCCGCGATCTCCCCGATGCCGATGCGCGCGGCCCAGTGGCCGGCGCACAGGTGCACACCTCCGCCGAAGGCCAGGTGCGGATGCCGCGGGCGGGTGATGTCGAACTCGTCGGCACGCTCGAAAACCGTGGTGTCGCGATTGGCCGCGGCGACGAGAATGCCGACCATCGTGCGGGCAGGCAACCGTACGTCCTCGAGCACGGTCTCGCGTGTCGTCTCCCGTGGGTAGTAGCCGATCGGTGACAACCACCGGACCGTCTCGTCGAACACGGCGGGCCACAAGGCCGGATCGGCGAGCACGCGGTCGCGCTGGTCGGGATGGCGGTCCAGCGCCCACACCGTGCTCGTGATCGCGTGCTGCGGTTCGTTCATACCGCCGGAGATGACGAGGTTGACATTGGCGGCGATCTGCGTCATCGGCATACCCGCATGGGTGAACGCGGAGATGATGCTGCGGTCCGGGTGCATTCGGTAGTAGGGGACGAGCTCCGCGAGCCTGGCGTCGACCTCCGCGCGGGCATCGTCGCAGCGCCGCCAGGTTTCCGGATCGTCGAAGATATTGCCGATTCCCTCGACGAAGGTGTTCGACCAGCGGCGCATCACCTCGACCTCGACGTCCTGGAAGCCGAGTAGGTCGATGAGGTTCTGCGCGGCGACCGGCGCGGCATAGTCGCGATTGAGGTCGGCCCGGTCGGGACCCTGCTCGCGCATGAGGGCGAGATGAGTCCGGGCATTGCGTTCGAAGATGGGGGCCCAGTGTGTACGCATGCTTCCCGGCCGCAAGGTCGGATTGACGGGTTGCCGTTCGCGCGCATGGTCGGGATCGTCCTTGTTCACCATCGGCTGCGAGCCCACTGCCCTGGCCATCTGCGCAGTGGCTCCGGTGGTGACATTCGCGCTGAAGGTCTCCTGGTCCGCTTCGACGGCGCGGCAGGCCTGGTGGGAGGTCACCAGGTACTGGTTCAGCGCGGGGACCCAGGCCACGGGGGACTCGTCGAGCAGACGCCGGTAGGTGGGGTAGGGGTCGGTCAGCATCGCGGCGGGATCGACCCAGTCGGCGGTGGGGACCGCGGAAGTCGACTTCGTTGTCATGAAGAGCTCCTCGAGGAGCGGGCGGATTCTCGATGGGGTGCCTCGGAGGCCTGCGCGAAGGCCTTGAGACTGAACGCCGGATCGCTCAGCTGGCGGATATCCGGTGAGCGGCCGGCCGCGAGCAGGCGGCGCGCCGCGACGTGGTCGGCGGGGCGATTGAGTGATTCGACCGCGGCGAGACGGCCTTGCCGGTAGCAGCAGACCGAGAACCGGCCGGTGCTGGGATCGCCGATTACGACGTGTGCGTCGTCGGGCCGGCGCACCCCGGCGATCTGCAACTTCAGCTCACCCTGGTGGCTCCAGAACCACGGCAGCTCCGTGTAGCCATCGGTGTCGCCGAGTATCGCCGAGGCCACGTGGCGGGCTTGATCGGTGGCATTTTGGATCGACTCCACCCGCATTCGGACACCGGCGTAGACATTCGGATGGTTGGCGCAGTCTTCGATGGCGTAGATCGCGGAATCGGCGGTGCGCAGGTTCTCGTCGACGACGATCCCGTCAGACACGGGAAGCCCGGCGTCGGCCGCGAGTTCGTCCCGGGGCACGACTCCGATGCCGACCAGGACGATATCGGCGCGGTACCGCTCACAGGTGGTACCGACCGCGCCGACCACGTGATCGTCGGTGCCGATGAATCGCGCGACCGCCTCGCCGAGCCGGATATCGACGCCGGCCTCGCGGTGTGCGGCAGCGAGGTGGTTCGCCATTGTCGGGGACACCGCTCGTCGCATCGGGCGGTCCCCGGATTCGAGTACAGTGACCGCGAGCCTGTGCTCGCGGGCTGCCGCCGCGACCTCCAGGCCGATGAATCCGGCGCCGACGATCAGGATCGACCGGCCCCGGCTCAGTACGGAGTGCAGTATCTCGGCTTCGGCGAGCGTACGCAGCGCGTGAATACCAGCTAGGTCCGCTCCAGGGACGGTGATCGTGCGATTGGCTGCCCCTGTGGCGAGAACGACTGTGTCGTAAGGCAATTCACCGCCATCAGAGAGCCGCACGGTCCGCGACAGGCGGTCCAGTTCGGTCGCGGTGACACCGGTGCGCACATCGATCCGGCGGTCGGCGAAGTATTTCGGCGTCCGCAACGGCATCGCCGTTGGCCCCTCCGAGGGGGAGAGGAATTCCTTCGACAGCGGTGGGCGCTGGTAGGGGTGCCCAGGCTCGTCGCCGACAACCGTCAAAGGCCCGGCGTGGCCACGCGCTCGCAGCGCGTCGGCGACCTCGACTCCAGCGTGTCCGGCGCCGATGACGACCACACGCTGAACGGCAGGATCAGACCTGGGATTCCGGGACATCGACCTCCACCTCCTCGAGATCGGTGCCGATCAGCAGTTGGCACCCCAGACGGCTGCGCTGACCGTCACGCGGGCTGGCGGTGCACTGGAGCATCTCCTCCTCGTCCTCGCCGATGGGCGGCAGTCTGTCCACGTAGGGCTCGCACGAGGACATGGCAGGTCGCGCACATCGCCTGCCCGCCACACTCACCGACTATGCCGGTGACGCCGTTGTGTACGGCTGCGTGCATCACACTGACACCGGCCCGGGTCTCGACGATGTCGGTATCGCCTCCGACGTGGTGAAAGATGATCTTATGCAATGGAACCTCCTGGTCGGCCGACAAGCTCGGTCTGCGTGAATGCGCGTGCTCGCTACGAGACCGCGCCGATCTCGTCGTAGCGCCGGGTCTTCACGCGCTCCATCACGATGCGCAGCGATTCGGGCTCACGGCCGGTGATCAGCTTCACGTGGTGCGACAGCAAGGCCTGGTATCCCTCGGCCACCGCGACTTCGGCGGAAACCAGTTCATCGCTGGCCCACATATGCCCGTCGGGGCTGGGCGGCATGCTGGGGTCATAGGTGCGGGGAATGCCGACGGAGTCGAAGAACGCCAGCCGCTCGTCGGCCGTCACTCGCTCGTATTTGATCGGAACGCCGAAGACCTCCGAGCCGAGTCGCGCGATATTCTCGAAATTGAACAGCTCCGGACCGGTGATTTCATACACGGCTCCCGCATGCCGGCCGGGTTCCAACAGGCATGCGGCAGCGCAGGTGGCCACATCGCTTTTCGCCACCGGCGCCAGGTATCCATCTCCGGTGGCCTGGGCCATCACTCCGGCTTGCGCGGCGGGCGCGACCAGAATTTGGCTGACGATTTCGGAGTAGAGCGAACTGCGCAGAATGGTGTGCGCGATGCCGGAGTCGCGGAGGTCGATCTCGGTTTGACAGTGGTCCTTCGCCGACAGCGCCGGATTGGTGGGGTGCACGCCGCCCACCGAGGTGTACACAATGTGGCGGATGCCCGCCCGCCGTGCCGCGTTGATGGCATTGAGATGCTCGGGAACTCGCCGTCCGAGGTTGAGCCCACTGATCAAGAACAGGACGTCTCCGCCGCGGTAGGCGGCGTCCAGTGAATTAGGTTCCTGGTAGTCGCCGCGTCGCACGTGGATCCCTTCCGTCTCGCGCTGTGCGAGCTTGTCCGGGGTGCGGGTCACGAGCGTCAACTCGTGGCGCGGGTTCGCGTTCGCGAGCAGAGCGGTGACCCGCCGCCCCAGGTCGCCCGAGGCTCCGCTGATAACAATCCGACTCATTGAGTTTCTCCTGTCGATTTTTGGTCCGGGCTCGCGTAGTGAACGATCCGAGGCGGTGCGATGCAGTGGGCCGCAATCGCGTTCGCGATCACGTCCGATTGGGGTGTGGCGGGGAATGTCTCGGCGTGGTCCTCGAGTCGTTCCCAGCCGACCCGAAGCAGGTAGGTATCGGGGTGATCGACACCGCGGATCAGTTCGGCGGAAACGCATCCCGGCGACTGCAGCAGCAGGTGCCGGACTCCGGCGAAATCCGTTGTGAGCCATGGCCCGTCGCCGGGCCGGACACGGAGTTCGGTGTGCTCGTATATCATGAGGTCACGTCCGGGTCCGCTCGTTCGGGTGTTGCCGACCCACGATGCCGTGATCGAGATCACGCAGTGGGTGGAAGTCAGAATGCGGATTCGTCATGGGGCGTGTAAAGGTCAAGAAGTTCAGGTCGACGATGCGCTGACCGCATAAGAAGCGTGGTCGGTGCGTGAATTCCTTTATCCCGCCGCGTTAGCGCACTCGGCCTCGGCTGTCGTCATGAAATGGCAGATCATGCATGCGATGCATGGTCTGCCTGAAATTCCTGGCCTTTACGCGTCATTGATGCGATACGCATGCTTGCTACGACGGAATTCGCCGCGCCACGCAAATTCACCCCATCGCCTCTGATGACAAATCCAGGAGGACCACATGTCCCTCATTGCCGAGCGACACACCGACCTCGACCGCCCGCGATTCTTCATCGACGGGGCGTGGGCCGAGCCTCGGAGCAGCCGCGTGTACCACGCGGTCGAGGCGGCTACCGGGGAGGGGCTCGGTATCGCCGCGCTGGGTGGCGAGGACGACATCGACGCCGCGGTCCGGGCTGCTCGCACTGCTCTCGATCACGGGCCATGGGGTCGCACGTCGGCGGCCGAGCGTGCGGCGGCGATGCGGCGGTTCGCCGATGCGCTGGAGCGGCGCGCCGATCACACCTCCACCTTGGTGACGCGTGAGAACGGTATGCCCATTCAGTTCTCGCAGCAGGTGAACGGTGGCCTGCCGGGCGTGCTGCTGCGGATCTATGCGGAGGTGGTCGAGAAGCTTCCACTGGAGGAGGTGCGGCCGAGCCCGAAGGGGTCGACGATCCTGCGGCGGGAGCCGGTTGGTGTGGTGGGGGCGATTACGCCGTGGAATTTTCCGCAGGCGTTGGCGATGTTCAAGGTGGCGCCCGCGCTTGCCGCGGGGTGCACGGTGGTGTTGAAGCCGTCGCCGGAGACGGCGTTGGATGCGTATGTACTGGCGGAAGCGGGGCTCGAGGCCGGGCTGCCCGCGGGGGTGCTGAATATCGTTGCCGGTGACCGTGATTCGGGAGCGGCGCTCGTCTCGCATCCCCTGGTCGACAAGATCGCGTTTACGGGCTCCACCGCGGCCGGAAGGATCATCGGTGCCGAGTGCGGGCGGTTGCTCCGGCGCCACACCCTGGAACTGGGCGGGAATTCCGCGGCGATCTTCCTCGACGATGGGGACATCGACACCTTGCTCGCGGGTCTCGGTGGCGCTTCGTTCCTCAACAACAGCCAGACGTGCACGACGCAGTCGCGGATTCTCGTGGCCCGTTCGAGGTACGACGAGGTCATCGACGCGGTGGCCGGTTATGTGTCCGCCATGGATATCGGAAATCCGCTCGATCCGGCTGTGACCTTGGGGCCGATGGCGACCAGTGCACAGTTGGACCGGGTTCTGGGCTACATCGACATCGCGAAGAAATCGGATGCCCGGCTGGTCACGGGCGGTGGCCGTCCGACCGGTCTCGATCGGGGCTGGTTCGTCGAGCCGACCGTATTCGCCGATGTGGACAACAACGACCTACTCGCTCGTGAAGAGGTTTTCGGTCCGGTGATCGCGCTGCTGCCATTCGACACCGATGAGGAGGCGGTGCGGATCGCCAACGACAGCGATTACGGGCTCGCGGGTTCGGTGTGGAGCGCGGACGAGGATCGCGCGCTCGAAATCGCCGGGCGGGTGCGCACCGGCACGATCGGACTCAACTATTACGAGCTCGACCTGGGCGCGCCGTTCGGGGGCATGAAGTCCTCCGGCGTCGGCCGTGAGCTCGGGCCGGAGGGAATCGACGCGTACCTCGAATACAAGGCTGTATACGCATCGAAGAAATACCTGTCGGCCTGATCGGTGTGAATGCCGGAAAGGAAATGGAATATGAGTGATCCCGTTGCCGTGGTGCGTGCCTATTTCGACGCCGTCGCGGCCGGTGACCCGAGTGCCGTGGGAGCGCTTTTCGCGCCGGACGCGGAATTGCACAATGCGGCGGGCACGCTTCGGGGCGCGGAAGCGATTACGAGGATGTACGAGGGCGGTCTCCGGACCGGCGCCATGAAGCCCAGCCCCGGCCCCCTGGTGGTCGACGGCGAACAGGTCGCCGTCGAGATCGATCTGAACGCCGACGGGAAGCCTATGAAGCTCGGGGATTTCTTCACGGTTCGCGAGGGAAAAATTCATCGCCTCGCGATCTACAGCCTCAATCCGGTAAACCCGAAGTTCTTCGACGCTGCTGAAGATAATTCGTGAGGAGAATAATGAAGATTGCAGTCTTTGGACCTGCCCGCCGGGTCGGTGTCGTCCATGAAGGATCCATCGTCGATATCAACGGTGCGTACGCAAAGTATTTGGCCGAGACGTCCGATACCGCGCGGCCACAGGCCCGTGCCGCGGCGGAGGTCCCGGCTTCGCTGAACGACTTCATCGAGGAAAGCGACCGGGCTCTCGACGGCGCGAGAAACGCTCTGGAGTATCTCTCCTCCAAGGCGTACGACGATCGCGGGGTGTCGGGAGAGCGACTTCGCTACGAGACGGACGAAGTCATCCTGCACGCACCGGTGGAGGGCCGATCGCGGATCTTCGCCGCGCTGGCCAACTTCGCCGACCACATGGACAGCGCCGCACAGAATTCCAGCTCCGAGGATCAGGCCGAGACGCTTCAGCGGCTCACGTCGGGCGGTCCGAAGATCTTCCTGAAGGACTCGCGGGCGGTGTCCGCCGACGGGCAGCCCCTACGCTATCCGAGGCGAACCCAGCGACTGGACTACGAGGCCGAAGTAGCGGCCGTGATCGGCAAACGTGGCCGTGACATCCCCGGCGGTGAATTCCGTTCATACATCTGGGGTTACACCTTGCACAACGACTGGTCCGTGCGCGACAACGTCTCCTTCGGCCCGGACTTCCTGTATTCGAAGAACTTCGACACCTCGGCGACCGTCGGGCCCTGGATCGTCGTGGACGAGGACATCGACCCGCAGAACATCCCGCTCGAATGCCGTGTCAACGGCGAGGTCAGACAGAACGGCAACACCAGCTCGATGGTGCACAGCTTCGCCGCATTGGGCGAATACCTGTCCGCCGACACGACTTTGTGGCCCGGCGATCTGATCAGTAGTGGTACTCCGAAGGGCACGGCCGTCGATTCCAGCAAGCAACTGCCCGATGGAACGCTCCCGGACACGCTCTTCGTGAAGCCGGGTGACGTCGTGGAGATCTACTCCAGCCTCATCGGATCCATCCGCAACAAGATCGTCGCGCCCACCGAATGAAGGAAGTCATGGCCACAGGTCAATTCCCGGTCGGCGGGGTTCTCTACGATCGCCCGTTCAAGATCCGCCGACTCAATCATTTCGGCATCAGCGTGGATGACACCGGCCGCGCGCTCGCCTTCTATCGAGATGTGCTCGGATTCTCCGTCTCCGACAAGATCGATCTGAAGATCGTCGAGCCAGGGGAGTGGATGGACGGTGTTCCGGACACACACATCTATTTCCTCCGCCACAACAGCGACCATCACACGTTCGTGTTGATGCCGCGTCCGTGGATCGACCAGACCTCCTCCTCGCCGCGTTCCGATATCACCATCAACCAGATCACCTGGCAGGTCGGCAGTCTGCGGGAGGTCGTCGAAGCTCGGGTGTGGCTCGAGTCGACCGGAACCAAGATCAGCCGGTACGGCCGCGATCCCGGATCCAACTGGCACACTTACTTTCCCGAGCCCACCGGGCACGTCAACGAACTCGAGTACGGCATCGAGCAGGTGGGCTGGGACGGGCTGAGCAAGCCGGAGGCGATGTGGCCCTGGGGGAACGGGCACCCGCCGCTGCCGACCAGTTCCGAGAGCACCGAGATGGCGGTGGCCGCGGTCAAGGGAATCGACTTGAACTCCGGTCACCGGTGGGTCGACGAATTGCCGAAAACTCATGATGTGGGCGGGGTGCTGCTGTCGCGGCCGTTCAAGGCTGTTCGGATCGGACCTGTAAGCATCTTCGTCGAGGACGTCGCTTCGAGCGAGCGCTACTACATCGAAACACTCGGCCTCGCGCCGAGCGAGGAGGTCACCGTCCTCGGCCATCGCGTCGTCTTCTTGCGGGCGAACACCGAACATCACAGCATCGGCCTGTTCCCGCTGGAACTCCGTGCGGCCCTGGGGCTCAGCGAAAACACTACGCTGCTCTCCTTCGGCGTGCAGATCGGCTCCTACGAGCAGTTGCGCGCGGCGCGGACCTACCTGCTCGAGCGTGGCGTCACCCTGCTGGACCTACCGCCCGAGATCCACCCCGGTATCGATTACGTCATTCACGCCGTCGACCCCGAGGGACATGTGATGCAGCTGTACTACTACATGGAGCAGATCGGCTGGGACGGCAAGCCCCGGCCGGCGGATCAGCGCCGCCGGGTTGAGCCCGGTGTCTGGCCCGAGACCCTGCCCGCGTTGCCCGATACCTATGCGGGCGAAACCTTCTGGGGGCCACTGGGATGACCGACAGTATTGTGAACGAAAGAACCGCGGTCGTCACCGGGGGAGCCCAGGGTTTGGGCGCAGCCATCGCATCGCACCTCGCCCGGGACCGGTTCGCGGTCGCGCTCCTGGACATGCAGGAGGATGCCCTACAGCGCGCGAAGAAGAGTATCGAGAGCCGGTTCCGTGACGCGCGCGTTTTCGCCGCCGCCGCCGATCTGTCCCGGCCGGAGGACGTCGAGCGAGTGTTCCAGGAGATCGACTCCGAGTTCGGCAGGATCGATGTGCTGGTGAATACGGCGGGAGGGAGCGGGACCGTCGCGGTGCGCGAGATCGAGGACTTGCCGCCGGATGTCTGGAACACCGTCATCGGCAATAATCTGACGAGCGCGTTCCTGTGCGCCAAGTACGCCGTTCCGATCATGCGGCGCAAGGGCTTCGGCCGTGTCGTCAACTTCTCCTCGGCCGTGGCGAATGGTCTCGCGGGTCCATCGGGGACGGTGGGTGCGCTCCTGCCGTACGCCGCCTCGAAGGCCGCCGTCAATGGCTTCACCAAGCAGCTCGCCAAAGACCTCGGCGGAAGCGGCATCACCGTGAACGCGATTTCCCCGGGGCTGATCCTGCCGGCGCAGGGCCGGGTCCGGGCGACGTTCGATGCGTTGCCCGCCGAGGCCCGAGCCGCTACCGAGGCGGCGATTCCGGTCGGGCGCACCGGCACGACGGACGAAATCGCCGCAGCTGTCGGGTATTTGGTTTCCGAGGATGCCGGGTTCACCTCAGGTGCCGTGCTGAGCGTCGACGGCGCCGCGTCCTGATTTCACCAGTTGCCGCCGCGAGGCGAGCGACGTCACGAGAATGGAATTGTAGAATGCTCCCGTACCCGTTGGTCCTGCTGCCCGCGCTCGGCGCGGATTCCCGGTTGTGGGAACCGGTCGTCGAGCGGCTCGGGGACATTGTCGAGTCGACCGTGGTGGCGCATGCCGGAGACTCCGTCGAGTCGATCGCCGACAATGTGCTCGCGCAGGCACCGGATCGGTTCTATCTGGCGGGACTGTCCATGGGCGGCTATGTCGCCCTCGACATCGCGCTGCGGCGGACCGGTCGGCTCGCGGGGCTGGCGCTGGTCAACACCTCGGCACGCGCGGCCTCGCCCGAACGGCGGGCCAGCGGGGAGGGCATGATCGAGTTGGCGGAGTCCGGCCGTTACGACATCGCGGTCGAACGATTGGCGGGCGCTGTGGCGCCGCCGGGGCGAGACGATGTGGTCGCGCTCGCCGCCGCCATGGCTGGTGATCTCGGGGCCGCCGCATTCCGCGACCAACAGCGCGCCGCGCTGGACCGGCTCGACCGTCGGCCAGAGCTGTCGTGGATCGATACTCCGACGCTGGTGGTCTGCGGTACGGCCGATGGCGTAACCCCGCTCGAGCACAGTGTCGAACTCGCGGAGGGGATTCCCGACGCGGAGTTGATCACCATCGAAGGCTGCGGGCATTTCTCGGCTGTCGAAGAGCCGGCGCGGATCGCGGAGATTCTCCGGACACGACTACTGCGGGTCGACGCACCCACCGCGCGGTAGCACCCGAAGGTATTTCGCCATCCACTTCGCGAGGAATCACATCACAGCACTTACATGTTCTCCAAAGTCTTGGTCGCCAACTGCGGCACGATCGCCATTCGCGCCGCGTACGAACTCGGCATCGGCACGGTCGCCGTCTTCCCGTACGAAGACCGCAACTCGGTGCATCGATTGATGGCTTTAGCCGTGTCGCACAGTGTCGCGCCAGTGAGTTTTCGGCAGCCGCAATCAGTCAGCGAGTCGGATTTCTCGGACATATCGGCGCGGCCGAAATCGTGGAACAAATATCGTCGTTCATATGGCGGCGGCCTTCACCGGGGCTTTCGTATGGTACGGCCGCGAGCTGGGCGCTGGGCACACACGGTGGCGAGCGCAATATCGATATAGCGTGCTGCCAGCTCCTGCGGTGCGAGCGGTCCAGCGGGCTGGTACCAGCGTGCGATGGACTGGCACATGCCCAGCAGTGCCCGTACCGTCTCTCTCCGTTGGATCGGCGGCGGTGAAGGTCCCCTCACGCACGCCCGTCCCGATGATTTCGGTCAGCAGGGTCCCGATCTGCTTGCGGTGAGCGGCGTACCGTTTGCGGTTCTCGGGCGAGAGACGCCGCAGTTCTGGGTCGAGGGCGGCCAGGCGAGTCCGGTGGGCCATGTGCAGCACTATCGTCTCGACAACGTTGACGAACTGCTGTCTCGGATCGGCACCGGCGTCCGCGGCCGCTTTCACCCGCCAGGCGAGCTCGGTCGCGCCGAGTTCGAGGATGGCGACGAATGCGCCCTCCTTGCTGTCGTAGTGGTAGTACAGCGAGGGCACGGTCTGGCCGACGCGTCGGGCGATGTCGCGCACTGTGGTGCCGTGAAATCCATGTTCGTAGAAGGCATCCAAGGCGGCCGCGAGCAGCGGGGCAGCTCGCCGTTGCCTGCGGTCAGTCCGGTGCGGGCGGCATTGAACTTCTGAGCTTCCATAGACGCAGTGTGAAGTGCATATCGACGTTGTCGGGTGGCAATCGCCAGGTTGCTCCGATGAGGGCATCGATACGGTCGGCTCTTTGCCGGACAGTATTCCTGTGTACATGCGGGCTGTGCGCAGTCGGGGTGAGTCGACCGCCGTTCTCAAGATAATGCCAGGCGGTGAGGCAGAGTTGGATGTTATTGTTCGGCGTCGTAGGCCTGCAACGGTTGAAGCTTTCGCGATATCAATTGCTCGACCCAGCTAGTGTCCCGCGCCAGGAATTCGTTGCAAATATGAGGCGAGTCGTTCGAGGATCTCGTCGGCGGTTTTGGTCCAGACGAACGGTTTGGGGTCCTCGTTCCAGATGACGATCCAGTCACGGATCGATTTCTCCAGTGCGGCAACACTTTTGTGAACACCGCGGCGGAGTTGCCGGTCGGTGAGCAGTCCGAACCAGCGTTCCACCTCGTTGAGCCAGGAGGAGTAGGTCGGAGTGAAGTGCATGTGGAAGCGGGGATGCGCCGCAAGCCATTTCATGATGATCGGCGCCTTGTGGGTGCCGTAGTTGTCACAGCTCAGGTGCACGTCCAGTTCGGCGGGCACTTGCTTGTCGAGCCTGGTCAAGAACTTCTTGAACTCGATGGCACGATGGCGGCGGTGGATCTGCCCGATCACTTCACCTGTGGCGGTGTTCAACGCGGCGAACAGGGTCGTGATCCCATGGCGGACGTAGTCGTGGGTGCGCCGCTCGGGCATGCCCGGCATCATCGGCAGCACCGGCGCCGAGCGGTCCAGGGCCTGGATCTGCGCCTTCTCGTCCACGCACAACACGATCGCGTTCTCCGGCGGATCCAGATACAACCCGACCACATCACGCACCTTGTCCACGAACAGCGGATCAGTGGAGATCTTGAACTCCTCGGCCCGGTGCGGCTGCAACCGGAACGCCTTCCAGATCCGGCCGATCGACGACTTCGACAGACCGGTCTCGGCGGCCATCGACGACCTCGACCAGTGCGTGGCGTTCCTCGGCGACCGTTCCAACGTGGCCACGATCACCTGTTCGACCTGCTCGTCGGCGATCGTGCGCGGACCACCCGGCCGCAGCTCATCACTCAACCCGTCCAGCCGCCGCTCCAGGAAGCGTCGGCGCCACTTACCGTCAGTCGGCAACGAAACACGCTCCCGCGCAGCGACATCAGTATTCGACAAACCCTCCGCACACGCCAGCACGATCCGCGACCGCTGCGCCAACGCCTGCACTGTCTTGCGCCGCTGCGCCCACCCCACGAGGACTTTCCGTTCCTCATCGGTCAATACCAACGGCTGCATCCGAGGTCCACGCTGTGCCACAACCACCAGCATCCCCACACAGACGCGCATCACCCCTCCGACACGCCGACGTTCCACCGAAAATCTGACAATGAATTTGAGGGGCCCGGCGGATTCCGGACAGTACCCTGAAGGGCTATTTCATGCTGCTGCCTGCCGATTCAGATAATCGGCATGAACCTGTATCGGGGTCTTGTAGTTGATCCCCGAGTGGATTCGTTTCCGATTGTAGAATGTCTCGATGTATTCTACAACTGCGCGCCGTGCCTGGCCGCGGGTGAGGAACGTCACGCGGTGTAGCCACTCATTCTTCAGGGCACCGAAGAACGATTCGGCCATGCAGTTATCCCAGCACACGCCAGTGCGGCCGACGGATTGACGCATGTCCATGCTCCTCAGCTTCTTGCCGAAATCGTAGCTGGTGTAGTTCGAACCACGGTCGCTGTGGAATATCGCACTCGGTGCGATATCGATTCGGGTGGCTGCCATGTCGAGCGCGTCCTCGATCAGCGAGGTTCGGTAATGGTCGGCCATGGACCAGCCTGCCACCATTTTCGTGTAACAATCGATCACGGTCGCCAAATAGATCCAGCCTTCCTGTGTTCGAATATAGGTGACATCGGAGACGAATTTCTCGCCCGGCGCTTCGGCGGTGAAGTCGCGGCGTACGAGGTCGGGGATTCGGTGGTTGATGTCGGCCTCGGTGGTCGCCGGCCGCCACGGTTTCGGCTGGCAGGGCACCAGATCAAGCTCACGCATCAGCCGGCGGACGGTATCGTCGTCCACGGCGTAGCCCGAGGCCACCAGCACCGCATGGATGCGCCGATACCCGTAGGTGCCGTGACTGTCGTCGAAGATTGCCCGGATCATCAGTTTCAGATCTTCACGCCATTTCTCGGTCTCCGACACCGGACGGGAACACCATTCGTAGTACCCCGATCTCGACACATTCAGATTCGTGCACATGAAGGCAACCGGATACGCCTTCTCCGCGTCCATCTCTGCGATGAATGTATATCTCACTGCTGGCGGCTCGCGAAGAAGGCGGCCGCTTTTTCCAAAAACTCAGCCTTCATGCGCAGCTCGCGATTCTCCCGCTCCAACTCCCGCAACCGAGCCCGCTCCGAAACCGTCAACGGTTCCTCCGCGCCCGGATTCCTTTCCCGATACCGAGACACCCAATTGCCCAACGTCGCCTCATGAATTCCGAGATCCCGCGCGATCGACGCGATCGGACGTCCCGGATTCTCCAGCACCATCTTCACTGCCTCGTCCTTATATTCGGGCGAGTACTTTCTCCTCTGATGACCCACGACCCGTTTCCCTCTCACTTCGAGTAACCAACCCTACGAGGGGTCACTGTCCGGAGGGAACCGGGCACCTCAATTCCCGGCGCGAGACACTAGTGTCATGCGCCAGAAATTCTGCCCTTAAGTCATCGCGTTGATTGTGTGGATGTGGTGGGGTTGATTTTCGCTAGGTAGTCGGCGAGAGATTTGAGGATCTCGTCGGCTGTTTTCGTCCAGGTGAACGGGCGTGGGTTGTCGTTCCAGGTGTCGATCCAGCCTTTGATGTCGTCTTCGAGGGCTTTGACCGAGGTGTGGACGCCGCGGCGGATCAGTTTCTCGGTGAGTAGGCCGAACCAGCGTTCGACCTGGTTGAGCCAGCTGGATCCGGTTGGGGTGAAGTGGATGTGGAAGCGAGGGTGGCGAGCCAGCCACGTTTTGACCTCGGCGGTGTTGTGGGTTGCGTAGTTGTCGCAGACCAGGTGCACGTCGAGTTCGGCTGGAACGGCCTTGTCGATGGTGATCAGGAATTTCTTGAACTCTCGCGCGCGGTGGCGGCGGTGCAGTTCGCCGATGACGCTACCGTCGGTGATGTTGAACGCGGCGAACAGGCTGGTGATGCCGTGGCGCAGGTAGTCGTGGGTGCGGCGCTCGGGCGTGCCCGGCATCATCGGCAGCACCGGCTGGGAGCGGTCCAGGGCCTGGATCTGACTCTTCTCGTCGACGCAGAGCACAACAGCCTTCTCGGGCGGATTGTGGTACAGCCCAACGACATCGACTACTTTCTCCACGAACAGCGGGTCGGTGGACAGCTTGAACGAGTCCTGCAGATGCGGCTTGAGATCGAAGCGTTTCCAGATCCGGCCGATCGTCGACTTCGACAGCCCGCTGCGTTCGGCCATCGACGCCCGTGACCAATGGGTGTCGGTGCCCGGGGTCGACTCCAAAGTCGTGATGACCACGTCTTCGACCTGGTCGAGCAGGATCGACGGCGGCCGGCCTGGCCGTGGCTCGTCGGACAACCCGTCCAAGCGGTCGGTGATGAAACGAGCCCGCCAGCGGACCACGGTCTTTTCGTCCACACCGAGGTCGGCCGCGACCTGCCTGTTCGTCGCCCCCTCGGCGCAAGCCAGCACGATCTTCGCCCGCATCGCCAGATACTGGGCCGTCTTGGCCCGGCGCGCCCACGAAATCAGTTGCACGCGTTCGGCATCGGTCAACACCAAATCCGCCTTCGGTCGCCCCTCGCGACCCCGGTCCACCAGCCCATCCAGCCTCTTTTCGGCGAACTTGCGCCGCCATCTCGCCACCGTCACCACCGCGACACCGATCTGCCGGGCCGCACCAGCATTCGACATGCCATCAGCACACGCCAGCACGATCCGGGCCCGCTCAGCCTCACGCCGATCCGGCGACTCCAACTTGTGCACCAACTCGGCACGCTCGTTGACGGACAAGGTGATCTCAACAGCAGAAGGTCCACGATGCGGCACGAAAAACAGGCAACTAACTTAAAGACCGAATTTCAGGCGCGACACACTAGTGCCGCTTCAAGCAACGTAGGGCAGGTAATCGGGTAGCCGGATCTTGGAGTTGACGGCGAACTCGCGTTTGGGTTCTGCGTGCTGGTTGCGCCAGCGGATGTAGGCGCCGATGGCGTCGTCCTGCTCGCCGTGGCTGCGATGGTCGGTGCCGTTGAGCGCGAAGTAGCGCAGCGCGGCGAACTCGGACTCGGCGGGTAGCGAGGGCGTGTTACCACGCCCTCGCCCCCTAAGCCTCGATCCGTGGATGGGGTGCTGGTCACAGTCGGTGTGTGAGATAAGGAAAATGCCTTTCGACCTGGGATGATCGTGGTTGTCGAGGCCAGGATCGTGCAGGAATCGAGAGGCATTTTCAGTGAGATCATCGCACATGTTCGCCGTGGGGTCGGCTGTCTTCGACGAGAGGAATCTCGTGGTGCGACACCGGTCGCACACCTCTGAGCGAGCTACGAGTATTGGAGGACCGGTGGTGCCGGTGACGTAGCTCCGGGTGAGTGCTCGAAATGCCCGTCTCCCGCCCTGGCGTGCGTCGCAGGCTCCTGGCTTGTGGGGTGCGAAGCCCGGGGAGCGTGCCCAAGGAACTCCCGTTCCATCCGGGGGATCACAGGCCAGGGAGAAGGCCGGGCGGGTGAATGCGAATGAACCCTTGATGACGCCTCGTTATGCTCAGCCTCGGGAGATGGGAAGCGGACCGGGTGATAGGACCTTGCCCCTGGTAGAGGGGGCGCGCGACGGCCGGAGGCACGAGACCGGCCGTGTGAGCACCGCGTGGTCTCGGGGTAAAGAGGGCACCCGAACCGGCCGCAACTCGGGTGTGCGGAAAGTGGAAACCCGCCGTGGTCCAGCAGATTGGCGCGAGCGCCGGCTGGTAGGCCGATCGTGAGAGGGGCGGAATCCCTCGGCGGGACAGGATGCTCAAGAAGCCAATGCCGGTGGCCGAAAGGCAACGGGAAACCCGTGACGACGTGGTCGGTCCTTCGACGACCGTTGCGGTATAACCGGCCGGATACCAATCCGGAAGTGGTTGGGCCCGTGAGGGTGCTGACGTGAGCAGGTGAGCTTTTGAACATCGGGGCCGTGTGGCCTCGCGAACCGTAGGGGCAAGTTGGACACCGTCACGGTGAACGGACCCGAGGACGTTGCCGCAGTTGTGAACTGGGACGTCATTGACTGGCGTCTGCACGAGGAGAACGTAGCGAGGTTGCGGCGCAGGATCTTCAAGGCGACGCGGAAGCAGGACTGGGCCAGGGTCCGGTCGCTGCAAAAGTTGATGTTGCGGTCACGGTCGAACACGTTGGTAAGTGTGCGGCAGGTGACTCAGCGCAACGCTGGGCGTCGAACGGCCGGTGTCGATGGGGAGGTTGCTCTGTCGAGCGAGGCCCGCACGGATGTGGCGGTGCGGGTGCATCGTTCGCGTTCGTCGTGGGAGCCGGTGCCGGTTCGGCGCGTGTATATTCCGAAGGACAATGGAAAACAGCGCGGACTCGGTATTCCCGCGCTGATGGATCGGTGTCATCAGGCACGGGTCCGCAACGCGCTGGAACCCGAATGGGAAGCCCGGTTCGAGCCCCGCTCGTATGGGTTTCGTCCCGGGCGCAGCTGCGCCGACGCGATCGAGTCCTTGTTCGCCACGCTCAAAGGGCCACTGGCCAAAAGAGTCTGGATTCTGGACGCTGATCTGTCGGCCGCGTTCGACAAAATTGATCATTCCCGGCTACTCGACGCGCTCGGCTCGTTTCCCGCAAGGGGCATGATCCGAGAATGGCTGACTGCCGGGGTGATCGAGAACGGGCGATTCTCTCCCACTTGGGAGGGCAGCCCGCAAGGGGGTGTGATCAGCCCTTTGCTATTGAACGTGGCACTACATGGTCTGGAGGAGGCCGCAGGGGTCCGCTATGTCCGCTCTGGCGTCAAAGCCGGGGAAACACGGGTGGACTCACCGGTTCTGGTGAGATATGCCGATGACCTGTCAGTATGCTGTCATTCTCGGCAGCAGGCCGAACAGGTCAAGGCACGACTGGCTGAGTGGTTGGCTCCGAGGGGACTAGCGTTCAACGAGGGTAAGACACGCATCGTGTCCCTCGAAGAGGGCTTCAATTTCCTCGGATTCAATATTCGTCGTTACCGGCGTGGATCGTCACCCGGCAAATTGCTGATCAAACCCAGTCCGGACGCGGTCAAGCGTGTCCGTCGCAGGCTCGCGGACGAAATGCGCCGGTTGCGCGGATCGAATGCGATGGCGGTCATCGCCCGGCTCAACCCGATCATCCGGGGCTGGGCCGCCTATTACCGAGGCGCGGTATCCAGCGAGATATTCAACTCGCTGGACGCATACGTATGGAAGCTCACCTACCGGTGGGCTCGCCGCAGCCACCCCAAGAAATCGAAGGGGTGGGTGACGAACCGCTACTTCGGTCGGTTCCACAGGTTCAGGGACGACCGATGGGTGTTCGGTGATCCGGACCATCGGGTCGGCGACCACGGCGAGAACATCGCCCATATCGTCAAGTTCGCCTGGACCGACATCGTCCGGCATCGGCTGATCGCGGGCGGGGCGTCACCGGACGACCCCGACCTGCGCGATTACTGGATCAGACGGCGCCGCAAGGTCAAACCGGCATTGGACAGCTACAACACCGGCCTGCTCACCAAGCAGGACGGACGCTGCCCGCTCTGCCGAGACCACCTACTGACCCCCGACCAACCCCAGTCCCCACAGGAGTGGGAACGCTGGTGGCTCGGTGTGGTCAAACGGGCGATCGCCGCCGACCTTCTCACCCATTACGGGCGGGACAACCCGTCGGACGGGAACCCGACACGCCTTATGCACGCCTCCTGCCACCGCAGTCTTCGGGCTCGCAGGAGAACCGGCAACCCGTGAAGCCCCCGCGGCTTGCTCGAGCCGTATGCCGGGACGACCGGCACGTACGGTTCTGAGGGGGGACCGCCGCCGCAATGCGGCGGTCCTACCCGACTCGGCAGCTGGGTTGGTGCCGGTCATGGAATTGGCTGAGCAGACAGGGCTTTCGGCATTGATCGGCGAGTGCGTGACGGTGGACTCGGCGCGGGTGGCCTCCGGGGCGGTGAACCCTGCCGGGAAGCTCACGGCGCTGGTCGGCGCGATGTTGTGCGGTGGCGACCACATCGATCATGCCGACCTGCTGCGTGCCGGTGGCACCGCGACGGTGTTCGACGAAGTGTATGCGCCCTCGACGTTGGGGATCTTCCTGCGCGAGTTCAGTTTCGGGCACGCTCAGCAGGTGGCCGCCCTCGCCCGCCGACACCTGATCGCACTGGCCGCCCGCACCCCGCTGCTGCCCGGTGCTGGTGACCGGGTGTATGTGGACATCGATTCGGTGCTGCGCCCGGTGTACGGGCATGCCAAGCAGGGCGCGTCGTTCGGGCATTCCAAGATCGCCGGGAAGGTCGTGTTGCGCCGGGGTCTGTCCCCGCTGCTGACCACCTTGTCCACCGACACGGCCGCGCCGGTGATCGCCGAGATGCGGCTGCGTTCGGGCCGGGCCGGTTCGGGCCGGGGCGCGGCCTCCCAGGTGGCCTCGGCGATCGGCACCGCCCGTGATATCGGTGCCGGCAAGATCTTGCTGCGCGGCGATTCGGCGTTCGGCAGTAAGAAGATCATGCGCACCGCGCTGGCCCACGATGCGGAATTCTCTCTCGCGATCACCCGCAACAAGGCTGTGGACCGGGCCATCGCAGCCATTCCCGACGACGCTTGGACCGGGGTGGAATACCCGGGTGCGGTGTGTGATCCCGATACCGGGGAGTGGATCTCCGACGCCGAAGTCGCCGAAATCACCCACACTATCGGCACGGGCCGCAGCGGCATCACCGTCAGGTTGATCGTGCGCAGGGTGCGTGACGCCAACTACCGCGACGGCTTGTTCCCCGTCTGGCGGTATCACCCCTTCGCCACCAATTCCGAGCTGTCCACAACCGAGGCCGATCTGGTCCACCGCCGCCACGCCATCATCGAAACCGTGATCTCCGACCTGATCGATGGCCCTCTGGCCCACCTGCCCTCGGGACACTTTCCCGCCAATACTGTCTGGGCGATCTGCGCCCAGATCGCCCACAACCTGCTGCGTGCCGCCGGAACCCTCACCGGATCACCACGGCACACCGTCGCCCGCGGCGCCACCCTGCGCCGCGACCTGGTCTGCGTTCCCGCCCGCTTCGCCCGGCCCGCCCGCAGGCCGGTCCTGCACCTCCCCGACCACTGGCCCTGGGAACAGTCATGGAAAACCCTGTGGCACAGCATCTTCGACACCAACAGCCACACCGCTGCGGCAACCACCTGACCTTCCCGACCCACCGTCCACCCGCCGCCCCAGGCCCGAACCGAACCAACACGTGGAAAAAGCTGGTGCAGACCAGCAACACACCCCTACCCAAAACCAGGATCAACCAGCCGAAACATCAAAACCACCAGACCCGCCAGCCTCCCCCGAACCATCCACGGATCGAGGCTTAGGGGGCGAGGGCGTGGTAACACGCCCTCGCTACCCGCCGAGTCCGAATTCGCGGCTCTGCGGTACTTCGCCTTGAATGGGACCGATCACCGCAGCCACGACGAACAGGATGCCGCAATCGGCGCCTACATCCGCTGGTACAACCAGCACGCTCGACCCAAACGCGACTTCGCCGTCAACTCCAAAGTCCGGCAACCTGATTACCTACCGAAGGTTGCTTGACACGGCACTAGCCACGCCCGCGGCGCCCGCCGCGTTCACGTCCGTGCCCAGTGCCAAGGTTATCGAGAAAGTACTGTGTGACAATCCGTATCACATACTCTCGGTGAGCTGGCGGACTGAGGGATCTCGGTCGATTCGACCCATTCCCGTTCGCTATCGCGGTACTATCGTTCAAGCGTTCAGAGTCGAGAATTGCACGGGGACTTAATATTTCACGGCCATTGATTCGTGTGGTCGGTGTCGCTTCATGATCTGTTCGGCACGGTGCTGCCCGAGGAGGTGTCCGATGCTCGTGTCCGGCAATGCCTGCATCTTGGGGAGGAAGACCGCTGGTAACCGCCTTCTCTCGCAGACGGATGGCGCTCAACCTGGCACGACGACACGACGCGAGGTGTCGGGCGGGCCCGCCGGTGGTCGCTGTCGCTCTCCGTCGACGGGGAGATGGTGTCGATGAGTATTGGATTACACAGGGCAGCAATCACATTCGGACGGCAGCAGTAGCCGCGCAGTGAAGGGCACTGGTCATGTCACAGGAGAGCGTCGGGTTGAGGATGCCGGCGGCGGGGATGAGTGCGGGGGTGTCGGCGATGCTCGGGCTCGAGATCGCCGGTACTCCGCAGCCGCTGCTGGTACTGGAGTTGAGTCGAGGTTCCGGTGCTGTTGGCGGTGAGATCGCTACCGCTGCAAATGGATCCGAGGTGGTGCTGGCTTCCGCTGACGGTGGGGTATCACGGGAACTGAACCTGGTGGCGGGACCGGTGCGGGTGTCGAAGGTCGCCGTCGGTTTCGTGAAAGGGCAGATCCGGGTCGCCTTCGACGCGGTGATGACGGTTGAACCGGTGCAGCTGGCGCTGATCGGGCTCGGTGTCGCGGTGACTCCACGGTTCGAGTTCACGCCACTACTGCAGGGTGCGGGCGTATCGATGGACAAGCCGCCGGTGCGGTTGACCGGTGTGCTGGAACGGCGTTCGGACGATCGGTACGCCGAGGTCATCAATGGCCTGCTGACGATCGAGACCGGGTTCTTCGCGCTGCTCGCTGCGGGCAGCTATGTGCGCGGCCACGACGGCTGGACGTCGATGTTCCTGTTCGGTGAGATCGCGGGCAACCCTCAGGTGGGCTTGTTCGGGCCGCCCGCGTTCCGGGTCAACGCGATATCGCTCGGTTTCGGCATCAACTCCACAGTTCGCCAACCACGCATCGATGAAGTGTCGGAATTTCCTCTTGTACAACGTCTTTCGGGCGGCACGGAGACGACACCGGAACAGGTGCTGGAACGGCTGGCTGGGTCGGGTGGGTGGATCACGCCGAGGAAGGGCCAGTACTGGGGTGCGGGGGGCTTGGAGTTCTCCTCGTTCAGATTCCTTGATGCGAAGGTGCTGCTGCTGGTCGAGGGTGGACAGGACTGGAAGGTGATGCTGCTGGGTCGCGCGGTTGTCGACCTGCCGCGCAGCAAGGCGGCGAAGAAGCCGATCGCGCGGGTCGCGGTGGATCTCGCCATCGCCTACCGTGCGGATGAGAATTTGTTCTCGATGGATGTGGTCGTCGCGCCCGGCTCCTATGTTCTCGATCCCGACGCGCAACTGACCGGTGGTCTGTCGCTGTACATCTGGGGCAAGGACCGCACGGCGGTCGGCGGTGGTCGCGGGTTCGTGTTCACTCTCGGCGGCTATCATCGCAAGTTCAAGAAGCCGTCGTACTACCCAGTAGTGCCGCGGGTGGGATGGGTGTGGCAGCTGGGTCCGATCGCGATCCGCGGACAGGTATATGCGGCGGTCACCGACGGAGCCTTCATGGCCGGTGGTGCCCTGGATGCCCGCTACGACGCCCATCACGGCATACGGGTGGAGGCCTGGTTCTCGGCCTGGCTCGACGTGCTGGTGCAGTGGAAACCGTTCTATTTCGACCTGTCCATGGGTATGAGCATCGGTGTGGCCGCCACGGTGAAGGTGTGGTTCATCAGAGTCCGGGTATCGCTGTCGGTCGGGGTGGATCTGGAGCTGTGGGGCCCGCCGATCGGCGGGCGAGCCAAGGTCAAGGTGTGGTTCATCTCCTTCACCATCGGAATCGGCGCGAGCCGCGACGGGCCCGCTGCGATCGGCTGGGACGAATTCCGGGTACAACTACCGTCCCCGCTGAGCATCACCCCGCTGCACGGCATCCTCGCCGATGCCGCTCCCGCCGAGATCGCAGTGCGCAACGGCAACGGCGAACCGACGCTGGTGTCCTCCGACGGATTCACGATTGCGACCGCTGCCGTTATACCCGCCACCGAAATCACCCTGAACGGGAAACGCTTTGCCGGGACCGGCGAAGCGACCGCGAATATCCGCCCCATGGACAAGCAGGGCGTCCGGTCGGTCCACAAGGTCAGCGTGTGGCTCGGTGATGTCACCGAACCCGGTACGCGGTCGGTGTTCGATCCGGAGGATGAAGAGAACGGCTGGACGGTGACCGTCGTCGAGGAGGACATGCCGAAGTCGCTGTGGGGCGACAAGCTGAACGAACCTACCGATGTCCTCGACGGTGACGGGCTGTTGACCGGTTCGCTGGCTGGGCTCCGATTCGAGGTTCCGCCACCGACGTTGGGCGACACCCTCGGCCCGGTCTCCTCGACCGCGTTCATCATCGAACCCCAGCAGCCCGCGCTACTGCCGCCCCGGGGTGCCGCGCCCGAAGGGCCGGTGCCGGTGGCGGATCCGCGATCCATCGCCGCGATCATCGACCCCCAGAGCGGTATCGACTCGAGTGCAGCGCGCGCGGGGCGTGCTGCGGTGTACGG
This sequence comes from Nocardia sp. NBC_01730, assembly GCF_035920445.1. Classification (NCBI taxonomy): domain Bacteria; kingdom Bacillati; phylum Actinomycetota; class Actinomycetes; order Mycobacteriales; family Nocardiaceae; genus Nocardia; species Nocardia sp. NBC_01730. Next base: position 1,167,335 of record NZ_CP109162.1, read on the forward strand.
GGCGCTGGATGCCCTCGGATTCGCACCGGGCGCCGACGGGCCGCTCACTATGTTCACCGACCAGGCGGCCACCTACTTCACCGACGCGCCGCTCACCGCTGCCGCACCGTAACCACATTGTGTCACACCAGTTTTCGTGGACCACGATCCTGAGATGAGCCGAGATGACCACCACCGATCCCGAGCTGGAAATCCGCTTTCGCGACAATCTGATGCCCAAGGCCGTCGCCGGTGTCTATACGTTCCGGGCAGAACAAGAACTCACCCACAACGATTCCGATGTCACCGGGGGGGAGGTGCTACGGGTCGAGGAGCAGTACGAGATCCGGGCGGTTCGCTTCGTCCTGGACGAATCCTCGGTGCACGCGCTCTATCCCGGCGCAGGTGCGAGCGGCCCGTATTCGCGGGTGCTGCCGCACATCACGCTGGATCGGGCGATCCTGCCGTGGGAGCGGCGGCTGCTCGGGCGGTCGGATCGGCCGCAGTGGCTGGCGCTGCTGGTGTTCGGCGAGGGAGAACTGCCCGATGACCCGCAGGCCCTCGGCTTGACCGTCACGCGGACCGTGGCCAAGCTGCGCGCCCCCGACGAAGCCCGGGTCAAGGGACCCGAACTCAGCGATCTCGGTATCGGCCCCACGATCCAGCAGAGCCCCTGCCAGACCCTGGATGTGCCGGCCGCGCTGTTCACCGCGATCGTGCCACGCGAGGATGAGCTGCCGTACCTGGCACACGTCCGCGATGTGCGGACCGTGGCCCAGCGTCGTGATGAAGACCCCGAGGTCTTGACCGAGGGCATGTACTCCGTGCTGACCGCGAACAGATTTCCCCGCTCGCCGGGTTCCTATGCGGTGCACCTGGTTTCGCTGGAAGGGTTCAAGGATCGGCTCGGCCCGGACGGTCCGGGACCGAACACCGACGCGGTACGGCTGTGTGTGCTGAAATCGTGGTCGTTCACCAACGATCCGGTGGGGACGCTGAATATCCCCGCCCTGTTCGCTGGGCTGGCCGGTCCGGGTTACACCGATCCGGAACCACTCACCCTCCGGCTGAACCCAGCGGCGCCGTCGGGCACACCCGGTGAATCGGAGCGATACGCACGGGAACGATTGCGGCTCGGCTATGTGCCGGTGCCGTATCGGATGCCCTCGGGGGGACTCACCTACGCCTGGTACCGCGGGCCGTTCACCCCGATCAACGCGCCGAAACCACCGGTCGTCGGCGACACCGGGCACACCACTGCCGATCACGCGCTGATCTACGAAACCCAGCACGGGCTGTTCGACATCGGCTACGCCGCCGCCTACACCCTCGGGCGCACGCTCGCGCTGGCGGATCCGGTGTTCACCGAGGAGGTGACCAGGGCCCGCCGGGAGCTGGCCAACAAGGCCGTCGAGATGATGGCCTTCGGCGCCGAACCGATGGTGTCGGATTCCGGTGCCTCGGCGCTGGCGCGGCTGGCCGAGCCGGGTTTCGGGGCGGGGCTGCTCCAGACGCTTGCCGCCCCGGCGGTCACCGGGCGCAGCACCCCGCGGCCCGCGACGCGCCGGCCGCGGCTGGGCCGGGCACAGGCGCGGGCAACGCTGAACGAGCCACACAGGCAACAGATTCTGCGGGCCACCGCCACCAGAGGCGCCCCAACCGTGCCGGTCTGGCTGGACGAGCTCGAGTCGCTGCGGCGGGTGCCGTTCAGCTACCTGGTGCCGCATCCGGGATTGCTGCCGCCGGAATCGCTGCGGCTGTTCCACGTCGACGAGGCGTGGATCGAGGCGCTGATCGCCGGTGCCATCGATGTCGGCATCCACACCTCCCTCGATAAGAGGCTGCACAGCGAGTTCCGTGCGGGCATCGCCGGTGTCCGCAATCCCGCCAGACCGAAGGCGGGCCTGCTGATCCGCTCGGCGCTGATCGAACAGCTACCGGAGTTCGACATGGTGATCAACGCCGGCGGATTGGAGATCAACGAATTACGCCGCGAGCATGTCGCGCCGGACACCCTGCTGTGCCTGTTCGACCTGATGCCCGACGAGATCGTCATGCGCGAGCCCGGTCAGGGCATCCATTTCGGCCTCGACCACGGCGACGTCATCACCCTGCGCGACCTCGCACCAGGAAAAGGACTCGGGCACTCGCTGGAAAGGAACTTCCCCGCCACCGGCAGCGTCATCGATAGCCATGTGCGCCAACCTGTTTCGGGTCGCCGTCCGGTGGTGCTGAAACTCACCGGCAGCGGTGGGCTGATACCGGCGCTGGCCGCCGAATTCCCCGGCACCGATAGGTCGCCGGGCGCCTTCGCCATCCAGCTGGTCAACACCCCCGTCGAACAGCGCTTCATCGCGCGCAACAATGCCGACAGCGAGGACCGCCCGTGACCGACACCGACCTGATCGTCCCGATCGAACTGCACGCGCTGGTCGCCAACGAGAACGTGCGCAAACAGGAGGGCTACTTCACCCGCTGGGTGCCCTCCTTCTCGCTCATGGTCGATCCCACCGAGAAGTACCCTGGCGAACCACGGCCGTATGAGAACGGGGAATTGGTGCACGAGAACGACCTTTTCGAAGGCGTGCACCTGCAATGGGAGCTGCCGGAAGCGTTGACCACCGGCTACTTTCATCCTGAGACCGGCGACAGTGTGTTCCCGCTGGTGCCCAATCGCTGGCTGGTCGTGCGGTACTCGACGATCGGCACCACGCGCCGGACGGCGGGCTGGGTAGTGCACAGCGACTGCCTGGCCTCCGACGGTCTCGGTGTCGCCACCTCGAACCCGTACCTGAACCCACACGCCGAGCGCCCCACCTATGATCGAATCGGCCGGGCGCATGCCCTGTCCGACGGCCCGTGGCGGGAACCGAACACGCCTCGGGGCCTGTTCCTCACCGCGATCGGCGCCGGTCTGCCTGCTTTCGCCGCATTCGCGGCGTATCACAAGAACGTCTTCCACTTCCAGGACACCTTGGAAGATCTCGGAGTCGGCGGTAGACGACCGGCCACCGCGACGCTGAGCTATTGCGTCCTCGGCTGGTACTCCGACGACGACGCCGATATTCTGCGGCGCGCGGCCGACATTCCCAGCCTGCTGCCCCCCGACGCCCGTCAGCGCGGACTGCACGCGGTGCTGGAGGCGCTGGGCTGGCGGCCACCGAGCAATATGCCGGACACCATCGAACGCACCCGCTACTCGGGGACCGCCCTCGGCGTCGAATGGAAACACAAGATCGGCTTCCCTGGGCCCGCGCTCCCTGACCCGAGCGATGTGCCTGTCGCGATCGGGCAGAGTCTCGACGAGGCAGCCGAGGCCCTGGTGAATCACCAATCTCAACAGCCCGGCACAGGTGAACTCGTCCGCGCGCTGTTCCTCGGCAACCCGGACAGCCTGGACGACGCCGACGGGCCGATCGATCTCAACGAACTGATGCGCCGCTCATGGTTCGCAGGACGCGACGGCGGCTACCTATGGCGCGTCGTCAACCGTGTCGGCGACGATGCCGACACCCCGCACGCGCCGCCGGCGCAGCCCGACTGGCTGGACACACTCAACGCCGACCAGGCCACGCACGACACCGCCGCGGCCGCGCTCGCCGACGCCCAGTGGCGGCTGTGGTCGCTGTGGTGGTTGCGGCATCTGCCCGCAGACCACAGACCGTCTGGATTTCAGTTCGATGCGACGGAGTGGGACAACAAGGTCAGCGCACTGACCACGGCGGCCCGTGATCGCCAGCGGGAACTGGCCGCGGCGCGCGCCGAGATCCCGTGGCACGAAGATCCCGCCGAACTCCCAACGGCCATCTGCGAATACGCGACGAACAAGGGCCTGCCCAGGCATCAGGAACTCATCCGCGCACCGCGTGCCCACTATCATCGGCCGAACGATCCGGTTCTGGTCCTCACCGGGTCCGGCACCACCCGGCCACTGGGCCGCGACGGGGACGACCCGCTGCCGTGCCGACTGCCCGCGCAGCTGCTGACCGAGGTGCGGGTCGGTTCGACCACGCTGCAACCGGAGTCGAATCCGCTGGCGCCCAACATCACCGGGTTGGAGTGGGCCAAGCCGCTGATCGCTGAGATGGCCATGCTCGATCAGGCGGCGCGCACCGCGACCGGAACGGACAAGACCGCGCTGCACGACATCATCGCCGACCCCGACACTTTCACCGAGGGCCCGTTCCCCGAATACACGCGCGTCTGGGGGCAACCATGGCTGCCGCTGTTCCTGCAATGGGAGATCGACTACTGCCCGACCCCACTGGAGACCGACGGTACCGACCACTGGGAGTTCTACGACGACGGCTACCACTGGAAGGGGACCGGCGCCCCGTCCGGTGACGGTGTCGGCGCGCTGCGCTGGACACATTTCACCGGGCGCGCCTTCCTTACTCCGGCCATCCCGTATGTGCTGCGCGAGCAGACCAGGCGCCTGATCGACAGTGCCGGAGCGGAATTCGCGGGACCGCTGCGCAACTTGATGGAGGATTTCGGCAAGCTGGAGTTGCTGTCGCAGAATCTCGACGGATTCAACGACTGGCTGCTGCAACTCGACGGTGCCGCTCAGCCGGTCACCGACGCGGCCATCCTGACCGAGGCGGGCCAGAGCAACCATGTTCCCGACGGTGCGGGCGATCGCCGCCAGCGCCGGTTCCAGCCGGTGCGCGCGGGCCAGTTCTATTTCACCGATCTGCGGATCATCGACCGCTTCGGGCGGGCGTTGCGCCTTGTCGGTCCCGAACAGCAGCAGCCGATCGACTTCGAGCCGGTGCGCGCGACCAGTGTCGTCGCGGAGAAACCGCTGAGCACCCCTCCGCTGCCCAATCAGGATCGGTTCATCCAGTTGCCGCCCCGGCTGTTGCAGGACACCCGGCTGGTGTTCGAGCCGGTCCGCCACCAGGATGACGCGCCGCTGACCGCGGCCTCATCCACCGAGCCGGGCATGGACACACCGGTGGCGGGTTGGGTGCTGGTCAACAACCTCGACCGGACATTGCTGGTGTACGCACCGGACGGCAGCCCGCTGGGTGAGCTGCGCATGATTCGCCAGGCCGACGAGACCGACGCGCTCGCCTGGACGGCGTTGCCGCACGCCGCTTTCGCCGAACCAGAGGAATTCGCCGCCGTCTACCCGCACATGGCCGGATTCGTGGTGGGACTTCGGGAGGCGGGTCTGGCCGCCTTCACCGACCTGATCGCCACCATCGATAACGCGCTGGACGCGATCACCGACCCAGCACCGGAGGAGGACCGTGCTCCGGCCCGGCTGATCGGCCGCCCGGTCGCCCTGGTCCGGGCCCGGCTCGGGGTGGAACTGCTCGGTCCTACGCTCATCGACCCCAGCTGGGATACGGCGTTGAACCCGCCCGAGGAGAATTACCCGGCCCACCGGTGGCCGATCCGGCTCGGCGAGTACCAGCAGCTGGCCGATGGGCTGATCGGCTACTTCACCTCCGAGCTAGGCGAGGACACCGACTACCGGACACTGTGCGTCACCGATTGGATCAGCGTCGGCATGAGTGGCTATCTCGCGCCGATCGGAACGGGCGCGGCTCTGGCTCTGCCCGCCCGTCCGGTCGACCAGCCGGTCACCCGATGCGTGACGCTGCTGGTCTGCCCGCACACGGCCGTGCACGCCATCACCGACATCCTCCCGGTCGCCACCCTGAAGGTCGACGCTGAGGTCACCCATCGGGCACTGGCCGCTGTGCGCGCGTCCTTCCGGCTCAACCCGCTGCTCGCGCCGGAACGACCCGGCGGCACGGCAATCGCGTCCACCTCACTCACGGTCGATCCCGACCATCCGGTGGAACTGATGCTCGACGGGGACCTGTCGACCTGCTTCCGCAGCACCGCCCATCCTGACACCGGCCAGTGGGTGATGCTCGATCTCGGATCCGAGCGCAACATCGCCGAGGTGCACTTCTATCAGGGCGACGGGCACGGGCCACACGAGCGCACCCTGCACTCCGGGGTATTCGAATACTCCATCGACCAGCGGTCGTGGATGCCATTGGGCGCCTTGCCCGATCGGGTCGAGGAACACCATCTGCGGCTCCCCGATGCCGTCGCCGGCCGCTACGTCTGCCTGCGGTCCACCAGCGCAGACAACGGAATGCCGTGGGCGATCAGACGATTCGACGTGGTCACCGATCCAGCAGACGGCGGTGTCGTCATGCCGAAGCCCGCGTCCTGGTTCGGCGACTGGACTTGGGCCGAACCACAAACCGGTGACGGTCACGACATGTGGACCGATCTGTCGATCCTGGCCGCCGACACCGCAGCCCATTTCGGTGACGCCATCCCGATCGCCCGCGCCGGATACCTGCAGCTGCGGCCTACAGGTCTGGAAGAGGAAGGAACCCGATGACCACGCCGGATTCCACACTGCTATTGCCCTACCGGATAGAGGCCGGACCCCACCCCCGCGCCGAGACCGTGCCGACGCACCGGCAGTTCCGGTTGACCGTCGGGGACGGCGAAATCGAATCGGATGAGCCGGTGCAGTGCCGCGGATTCACCGTTTCGGTTGCCGCACACAGTGATCCGCGGCTTGCCGCCCGCGCGATGTCGCTGAGCACCGCGGTGTCGGCGGTGAGCAGGCGCGCACACGGACAGCAGTGGTGGATTCTTCCCGACACCACCGACCCCGCCAGAGTGGTCTTCCGCATCCGGCCCGAAGAACCCGCACTCTTCGACGGCTCCTGGTGGGTGTCGTTCCGGATCGAGATGAACCCAGGTTTCGACAGCGACATCGTCGACATCACCGAACACACCGCGATCGCATCCACCTTCACCGACCGCGGCGGGCAGGTGCGGATCAACACGCTCACTGCCGGGTCATTGGCCGGTTTGAAAGGACAAGCATGAGCGAGCCAACCATGTCACAGCGCACATCAGGCATGACCGACACCGTGGTGACCACCTCCGTGGGGGCGGACTTCGGCCATCCGGTGGACCTGATGCTCGATGGTGATCCAGACACGTTCTATCGCAGCGCCGATCATCCGAAGCGAGACGACTGGATCATGCTCGACTTCGGCGCGCCCCGAGCGATCGCCGCGGTGACACTGCTACTGGGCAGCGGCACCGGCCAGTGGACTCTGCATTCCGGAGTGCTCGAGTATTCCAATAACTCGACCAGCTGGACCGAGTTGGCCACCGTGCCCTACCGCGTCGCGACATTCCAGCACTACGCCGATACGCCGGTGACCGCCCGGTACCTACGACTGCGCGGCCTCGCCGACAACTTGCAACGCGTCGCCATCCGTTCGTTCGAGGTACGCGCGCCAGGGCTCCTGCCGCCGTCGGTGGCGCCTGCTCCGTCTCCGTTGCGGGTCAGTACTTTCGCGGTGCCGGCGTACGGCAGACTGGTGTTCTCGTTCACCGGGCCCGCTGGGTCGAATGCCTCGACGGCGGTGCGCTGCAAGTCGATTCTGATCAAGGTACCGACCGGGCGTCGGCCCGAGGCGTTGACCAGCGCGCCCGCACGAATCCGGTCGGGCGCGGCGCCGGTGGCCGGGGAGGAACAGGGCTATCACTGGAATGTCACCCGCGTCAGCACCGACCCGGAGGTGACGGTGTTCCGGTGCCGACCGGAAGTGACCGCGCGGTTTCACGCCGGGTGGACGTTGACGATTTCTTTGGCGAGCATCGAAATGAACGGTGCGGCAGGAACGGCGTGGATCGATATCGAAGAGGAGACCGCGCTGCCGGATTCGCCGGACGCATTCACCACGCGGGTGAGCCGGTATGCGGCGGCTAAGAGCGCTGATGAGTTCTATTTCGAGAATCTGCGACCACGCAGCGCGGTGGTCGGCTGGAACCAGCCGGTCGATCTGCTCTGGCACGGATCGGGAAACGCGCAATACCGCATGTACTTTCGCGATGTGGACGGTAAAGAGACCAGTGTTGAGGTGGACAATGGATTCTGGACCACACCCGGGTGCACACAGAACGCCAATTTCACCCTCGAAGCCACCACCAGCGGTGGCCAGAAGCGATATCTCACGACGTCGGTAAAGGTCGAGGGCGGTGCGATCGATGCCGCGTCGCTTCGGGTGACCGGCACCCTCACGACCCCGCGGATCACCGCGGAAGACGGGCAGGTCATCGAATTCGCAGGCACCAGCGGGCACACCGTCCACGGAAATCTCACCGTCGAATCCGACGGCGAGCTCGTCTGTGCACATCCTGTCAATGTCGGAGGCGACGTCGAGATCGAGGGGAAAGTCACGGGCGCTGATCGTATCGAAGCTAGATCCGACTTTTTCACGGGTCGCCGGCTATCCGTGCGGGAAGTCGCAGTCGCGCTGTTGGACCTGCAGTCGTACCCGTCATACGGCTGGAGTGGGGGATCGCAAAGCGTGATATACGTGCTGGTGGCGTCTTCCACAGCGGATGGCCCGAGCATGAGCCGCATGGAATTGGACCACGGGAACGCGAAGATCGTCGCCGAGGCAAAGGCGGATTCGGGGGACACCGCAGCAGCCGTACTTGTCGCATCCCCTGGCTGTTATGTCGTAGCGAGGGCGCACCAACCGGATTCCGCGCAGGGGACAGCACATGAATTCAAGCCACGCGGACGTTCTTGGTGAGTTCCAGCCTGCCACCTCACTCACTTCACTGAAAGGGCAGTCGTGACCCCCTCCGATCTTCCCGCGACCGCGGATACCGGCACGCAGTCCAGCGAGTGGCTGCTGACCGCCGAAACAACCATGGGTGCGGCCGACGGCCATCCACCGGAGCACATGCTCGACGAGCGGATGTGGACCTTCCACCTAGGCAACCGGAATCCGCAGGTGGATGATGCCGTGACGGTGACACTGCCGCCGAGCACCTGGCTGGAACTGTCCAGTGTCGCCGTCGACCTCGGCGACGGGTTCGGTGAAAACCTCTGGCCCGATCTGGTATTGGAGTATTCGACGGACAAGTCGACTTGGTCGACGCTCGGCACCTACGACGCCGGGATCGACCGGATCGATGTCGATTCCGCCAACCCGATCGCCGCCCGGTACCTGCAGTTACGGGCCACCGCCGCGGGTGCGGTTCCGGTGGCCGTGCGCCGATTCCAGGTCGCGGCGCGCAGCCGGGTACCTGCCCTGCTCACCACCGATCCGGCTCCCCTGCAGATGAGCACCTTCGCACACGCCCGGTTCGGGACCGTGCACCTCTCGTTCGGCCGCGACTGGGGCAGCGGCGCGGCGCTGCCGACCTACTGCCGGGCGATCTCCGTGCGCGTACCGGCCGGGCGCCAGGGCTGGGCGCTGACCCTGGACCCCGCAGCGGTCCGATGCTCGGCGAGCGCGGTCGACGGCCCCGACCAGGGGACCGAGTGGGAGCCACAGGAACTCGACGACCGGCACCCCGAGTACGCGGTGTACTCCTTCGTGCCGCGGGATGCCGCCATCTTCGACGGAACCTGGCAGGTCGATCTCACCCTGTCCGATATCGAACTCACCGGTGTCGCACAGACCGTTTTCCTCGACATCGACCAGGTGGTGTCGCCGTCCGGCCGGGACGACGACTACGTCACCACCCGTAGCCGGGTCGCCGTCGAAAAAGTGCCTGGCGGCTTCTATTTCCATAGTCTGCGACCGGACACCGCCGCAATCACGGCAGGCACAAAGACTTGGCTGCGGTGGGAGGGGCCCGCCAGCGCCCAGTATCGGATGTACTACCGGGGCACGAATGGAGCCGAGACGAATATCGCGGTGAGCGACGGCTGTTGGGAGACGCCAACGCTGTCCGAAAGCACCCACTTCACACTCAAGGCGACCACGGGCAACGAGGATCACTACCTCACCACGTATCTCACTGTCGCACAATCCAATACCGCAACCAGGGTAGTCACCGGCAGTCTGTCACCCGCAACCATCGCCTCGGGCACCGGCAATCCACTCACTATCGATGGCTCGATGCTGGTCAGAAGTGAGTTGTCGATCGGCTCGCTGACCTCGCACGGCCCCGTCCAGGTCGCGTCGCTGACATCTCCTGGCGCGGTACAGATCCGGGACACCGAGGCGCTGCGCATCAAGGACCTGGTCGTATCCCGGTTCGTCGAGCCGGGTGACGATGCGATCGAACTGTTCGGCACACCGCAGCGTTTCTCGCTGTCGATCGGGGCCACCCGGCGGTTCGCCCCTCGCACGGACGGCTACGCGGTACTCACGGTGACCAGGACCACCACCCGCGCTCTGGCCAGCATCACCACCGAAGGGATCACGGTGTGGGCCGATCCCTCGTCCACAACCAAGGCCACGACACTGCTGCCGGTTCGCCAGGGCAATCTCGCCGAGGTGCGGCTGACCGGCACCGGATCTTCGTCCGCCGAGTTGATCTGGATTCCATTCGGCAACGGCGCAATCTCCCTGACCGGGTGACGGTCGCGAACCCGTAATCGGAAAGGACATCATGACGACCAGCGAAAGCGCCAGCTCGTATCCCGACATCCGATGGGGCCGGATCACTGCGGCAATGCCCGCCGCCGACGGATACCCGGCGGAAAACATGATCGATGACAATTCGTCGACGTTCTATCTGAGTGCCGAGGCGCCGCAGGCGGGTGCGGAGATCCGCATCGGGCTGGGCTACCAGTACCGTCTCCGTCACCTGGTGATCGAATTAGGCGACGGTGCGGGCAACTACCTGTGGCCGAATTTCAGTGTGTGGTACAGCGTCTACGGTGAGCAAGGCTGGCGCTCGTTCGGACCGGTGGGGGCGGGGGTACAGCGAATCGAGGTTCCGCTTTCACATGGATCATCGCGTGTCACGGTCCTGAAGTTGGTGGTCGACGAACCGTGTAGCGATCCGGTGGCGGTGCGCACGCTGGACATCGTTGCAGACCAAGAGATTCCGACCATTCTGACTTCCACCCCGAATCCGCTGCCCGTCAGCACCTTCGACGAACTTCAGTATGGTCGACTGCGGATCATCCTGGGCCCGATGTCCGGGGCAGACCAGGTGACACATTGCACGGGTATCGCGATCCGTGTTCCGCTGGGCCGCCATGCGCAGGCCTTGGCCGACAACGCCGCCGCCGCGTGTTCGGTGAATGCCGGAAACACCGGCGTGCGCTGGACGCCGCTGGCGCCCGACCTTTCCGACCCCGATGTCGCGGTGTTCCGCTTCGTTCCGGAAGGCCGGGACTCCTTCGACAACACGCGCCGGGTGGAATTCACCGTGTCCGGACTCGAGGTGAACGGTGCGCCGTGGAGAGTACCGATCAGCGTGGACCAGGTGGCGGCATACGGGTGGCGCCCGGATGACTACTTCGTCAACCGCAGCCGATATGTAGTCGAGAAGGTCGCCAACGAGTTCTACGTCCACAGCTTCCGCCCGGCCAGCACCGTCGTCGACTACAACCGGACCGCGACCCTGCTGTGGGATGGCGTGCAGAACGCGAACTACACGATCTCCTACCGGGATTCGACAGGCGCCGAGCAGACGGCGCAGGCGAGCGGCGGCAGCTGGACATCGCCTCCGCTGTTCGACGCGACCAATTTCACGCTCACAGCCACCCGCGGCGGACATGTCCGGCATCTCACCACCCACCTCGAGGTGGGCCGCAAGGCGCTGTCCTTTACCGACTTCACCGCAACCGAAAACATCACCGTCACAGAGAGAGTCGCGCTTGCTGGCGGCGCGGGTATCACCATCGGTTCGCCGGGGGTGACAACCCGGGGGCTGACGGTGGAGCGACCGATCCGGGTGACGGGGGGCGCTGTCCTGACAGACTCGCTGACGGTCACCGGGGCCGCGGGGCTTTCGGGCACGCAGATACACACCGCCGGCGATGTCGAGGTCGTCGGTAGCCTGGACGCCCGGTTGGGTATATCGCATCTGCACGGTGCGCCGCAGATTTTCGCGATGCGCAGCGGCATCGAACAGACCTTCACCCCGCCCACCGACGGATACGTCATGGTCTCGGTCACCAGACAGCCCGGCGCGACGGGCGAAGCCAGGATCGGCAGCGAAGGGGCCACCGTATGGGCCAGTCCGCCGACGGCGTCGGGTGAACCCGAGGTGCGCTCGGCCATCCTCCCGGTCCGAAAAGGCAACGCCACCACCGTGAAATACACCGGCTCGGGCAGTTCCTCGGCGACCTTGCTGTGGATGCCCTTGGGCACTGGAACCATTTCGGGAGTCGGGTAGCGCCGATCCCACGAGCCACACAACGTGTGGCAGGTGTCAATAGAACTCGTGAGCGGAGGGCGAGATGCCGGTCGAGGCAATCTTTTTAAATGTCGGTCAGGGCGATTGCACCCTGCTGTGGTTCTACGACAGAGGTGTCGATCCAGCGACGGGAAAGGGCACGCACGCCATCCTCATCGATTGCGGATCATCGGGAGCGGTAGCGCCGATGACACCGCCCACCGGCGCCAAGGGCAACGCGAGCGCTCTGATGGTCGCCCACTTGAAAGCAAAGCTCGCGAACTACCTCGAGCGGCTGGACAACCCGCGCACCCTCGATGCGCTGATCATCACGCACCCGGACAAAGACCACTTCAACCTGCTCCACAAAGTGCTGCTCGATGCCACGGGCAAGCTCGCGTACACCATCAAGACCCTCTATTACACCCTTGATCCCATGGAGTACCGCGAGGGCGGTGGCACATTCATGAAGAATTTGCTGACCGATCCGGACACGCTGACGAGCCCGGCCGGGCACAAGGTCGAGGAGAGGCCGATTGCGATGGACCCTCAGACCGAACCGCTTCCTCTACTGAGCCGGGATACGTCCCGAGCGAATCTGCTCATGCTCGGCGGTAGCTGGTACGGAGACGGTGTAATCCATGGACGCAAGGGCCCGAAACGGAAACGTGTTGAGTACACCAAGGAGGAAATCGCGAATCAGAGCAGCTTGGTGACGGTGTTACAGGGGGAACGGGACAGTGGCGGCAAACGCCAGCGGGTGCTGTTGATGGGCGATGCGGTGGACATCACCGAAATGCTGCTGATGGGGTTTGATAAAAAGAAGGATTGGATGGGCCGACAGTCAAACCTGTGGCTGAAGATGGGCCACCACGGCAGCGCAACCTCGACCTGCGACGAGTGGATCGAGCACACCACCCCGGACGGGCTGTTCGTCAGCACCGGCATGCTGCAGTTCAGCGGGGCCTCGACGACCTTCACCGAAGCCAATATTCGCGGTCGGGTGCTGCCAACGTGGAAGAGGGTTCGGGACGCGAACGGGATCGCGGACCCGGTGGTGACTGCGCGATCCCGGATCTACGGATATCAGCCGACTGCCGATCCGAAGCAGATCTGGGCGGTGTCCACCACGCAGGGCGTTTTCAGCAACTTCTGCGAGCCGGGAATGGCCTTCCCGCAACCGGCGGAGCTGGACAAACCGCTGCTCGCCGGAAACCGTGACGCATGGCGCGGAGCCGACTGGCACCTGCGCCTGGACCATCCTACGGACGGCACCTACTCCATCCACGCCGAATAAGACCCGAAACACGTCCGAGCAGGTGCGAGGAGACCCATCATGCCGTTGACCGTCAACCAGTTACGCGTCGCACTGCAGGAGGCCGCTGGTGCGGGATATCTGCGGATGGCTGCCAGTGAGTTCGGTCTGGAACCGGCGCTGGAGTTATTCCAGGACTATCTCACCGACTCGCTGCTGGAGCTGCGGAATGTCACCGTGGATGACGTGGATGTCGATGGGCTCACGATTGTCGGCAGCATCTCCCTGCTGGGGCAGGCCGCGTCCCGGGCGGAAGTGGAGTTCCTCGCTGATGACGCAGAGCAACTTGTGACGGGTGTCTGGATCGATGCCGTCCTGCTGCCGGACGGCCGGGGGCTGCCCGATTTCCTGACAGAAGCCCGCGATGTGCTGGCCAAGATAAACCTGGGTCAACTGCATCTGGTACTCGGGATTGAGGCGGGCACGGGAACATACCCGCCCCGGCCGGTAGTCGGGTTCGGCGCGGAGATCCTGTTCCCGGACTCCGACACCGTTCCGCGTCCCTACATTTGGGGTGCCCCGCCGCTGCGGCCTGGACAGTCGTGGCAGTTCAGGTCCGAGTTCGACGAGGTCGCCATCCCGGATCTGGACACCCTGCTTCGGTTCTTCGGCCTGCCCCCAACAGGTTTCGATATTCCGGGCGATGTCCTTGGTGCACTCGCACTACGGGCCTTGGCGATCGTTTTGGTGACTCCCGAACAGTCACGGCGAGCCCTAGCCGGGCCCCGACCCTGGGGAGTGCAGTCCGATTGGCGGGCTATGCGATTGGAGGTGAGCATCGACAAATCCTGGAACGCGATCCCCGGTATCACCATCGAAGATCTCCATGCAGTGTTCTCTATCGCAGATCCGTTCGGCGCCTGCCACGTCGCGTCGATGCTCGGCGGAATCGTTACCCTTGCCGACGACGTCACGGTAGAGGTCGGGGTGAGTCTGCCCAGACGGTTTCTTCAGGGTCGGCTGGTGGAGCCGGTGCCGATCGGCCCGCTGCTGGACGCGCGGTTCGATGGCATCGTGCCCGCACCCTTGGCGAACCTCACACTCGAGGAACTGGAACTGTGGGCCGAACTCGCCCAAGAACAGAGCCAAAGTTACGGGCTGGAATTCACGCTGGCCGGGGTGTGGAGTTTCACCGAGGGCATCGAACTGAGCGGGATCACCCTGCGGCTCGCCGATGTGGGCGGCGTGAAATCAGGTGAGATCACAGGTATTTGGACCCTCGCTGATGGCGCCCTCGACGTCACGGGCAGCTGGGCGCCCACCGGATGGGAGTTCAGCGCCCACGCCATCGGCATCGAACCGGCCACGGTCATGAGCGTGCTCGGGATCACCCCACCATCGGAACTCGAGGGATTGACGATCGATGAGCTGGCGCTGCGATTCGGATCGGACGGTGTGATCGAATTCCTGGGTGCCGCCCGATTCGCGTTGGGAGACAAAGACGCTCAGCTGCTGGTCCAGGTCAGTGCGCGACGCGGGGAAGCGGCTACCATCGGCGGTGAACTGCGGATCCTGGCCGTCCCCGAGATCGCGGACGCGCCGCCGCGCGAACTGGTTTTTGCCGTGACCTTCCAGAGCCGTCCAGGCGCCACAGGTTCCCAGCTCGTCGCCCGATGGGAGGCATCCGCGGACGCCGCAGTCCCGGTGCTCGATCTACTGGCCGGCGTCGGCGTCGACACCAGCGAGCTGCGCACCCAGCTACCGGATCTGCTGTGGCCGGAGGCCTGTGCGGCGGTCGTCGGCTACGACACCGGAACCGGGACCTTCGCACTCACCGTTGACACCGAACACGCGGGCGTCCTCGCCGCTGCCGTCGGCACCGCCCCCAATCGCGCCATCGCCGTACTCGTCGCGGGAAAACTGGAAGCCAGGCTGTCGAACTTGCCACTCGTCGGTACCGCCGTGCCCGCCGACCGGGACGTCGTACTCACCGATGTCGGATTCGGCTGGGCGTCCAAGCCCATCACCTCGGAGCAGGCCACCGCCGTCAACCAGCTCTTGTGACCCCCGATTCCAGCCTGGTTGAGGCGTCGAGTCCCACGCGGATCGCGACCCGGCAACCATCGCGTTCCGCGGACCGATGAAAGGCTGAACATGTCAAGCAAATTCGGAGAGCGTGAAACCGCCTCCGAGAACCGGAACACCCTCAACTGGAGTGTTCCCGGTGTCCACGAAACCGGGAACACTCCAACCCTCGAAGACCAGATCAAGAGCTACACCAGGTCCACCGCATCGAGGATCACCATCGAACCACCCACCACTGACGGACAACGGACACGAATGAACGACCCTCATAGGCGGTGGGCGAAATGCGGTGTCGGTACACTGCTGCCGTTCACCCCGGCGACCATGGGCTGCCAGTTGGGGGCCCGTGAACTCGGCGACCCGCCGGTGCGGGCTTTCATCAAGGCCACCATGATGGCGACCGTACTGCTGAACGACATGTTCAGCGCCGCCAAAGAACAGAGCGCGAAGCCGTCGGACTACACGGACCTGTTGTGGTTCATGCGGTCACCGAGAAGGGACGAGGGATCTGAAGTTCACGCCCCCACCGGTACGGGAAGTGCTGCAGGTCCTGCGCACGGCCGGCGAGCGCAGCCGCGTGCTGGTTGCGTCGCCGCCGCTGGGAGCAGCGCTGCGGTGGCAGCGATTCACAGGGCTGGGGTCATTTTCACGCACATGTCGTAGCGGTGGTCTGCCACCGCTACGAGCTGCCCGGCCAGTTCTTCCGCCTGGTGCTCCCCGACAGCATTGTCGACACCTGCGCGGCGTTACCGCGCGAGGCCGCGTCGCCGGACATGGCAAGTGCGGCAGGATCTTCAACAAGCTCGTAGCGTGTTCTGGGACGTCGCCCGGGACGGGTATGGTGGCGTGCCTGCATTGGTCGTTGACGGTTGAAGGCTTAGCGACCTACAGTACGAATGCACCCTGAAGGATGGGTTTCCCGGTATCTTGCTGGCGGCGGAACCGGATGCAGCGTCGCCCTTCACTTTTCGGCAGCAGCCGAAGCTGTTCGGGCGACCTTCACCGAATCGAGTGCATGCCCGCACCTAGCGGGTTGGCCGCGTCAAGATCCGCAGTAAATCGTCGTCGGGTTCTGTGTTGATCGGGCTCGGTTTCGGTGCTGACTTCCGTGATGATCACGGACCCATCGACTGAGGGGCAGCACGAAAATGAATGAGCGCAAACAATGTCGGCTGCGGCGTGCGGTCCTGCTCGGCGCACTGCCGGTCGCTATGGCCGTCGCCGTGGCCGGAACCTCGGCTGCTGATCCCGGCCAGTCCGGGGTGACCCCGGATGTGCAGGCCGGAGTTACCACACCCAATCAGGCGCCCTCTGGGCCACGCGAGCCCGAGCGCGGACTTGCCGTGATCATTCCCGACCCACCGCCGCCGTCGGTGCCCGATCGGCCTGCTCCGCAACCGGCTCTGCGACTGCGTGTACCCGGACCTGAGGTGGTTGAGCCCGAACCCGACAGTGCCTTCGAGCAAGCCGAGCCCGCGGTTGAGGAGCCTGCCCCGCCGCCTGGGGCGACATCGTTGGCCGCCACCGACGGGCGTGCCTTGCCTGCACGGTGAGATCGACGAACCCGAGATCTGACCGGCGTAACCGATGCTCTGACCGCTGGTAACACCCACATCGCAATGGTTCTCGACGGTCAGCGTTCGCGCTCGATGCCCTCTCGACGGTTGCGTTCGGACTGGATGAGGGCGTTGGGTGTTCAGTCCGCGAGCGCGCTGCGCAGACTCATGATGGTCGGGTTCGCCGCGTCAGTGGGCTTCACGTTCGTGCTCGGCGCGGGCAACGTTGCGGGCGATTTGAGCGCGGGTATCCGCGGCGGTCAGGTATGCATTGACCTGTCGGCTCAGCAGATTCAGCACGTAGTACCGCTCGCCTGCTGGAACTTCGATGCGGATCCGGTAGTCGAGCTGGTCGAGTTCCTCCCGCAGCGCGTGTAAACGGTCGGGACCGGGGTCATGGCCAAGCAGCTTCGATTTCGCGATGAGCTCGTTGTACAGCTCTTCCAAACTGGACATTGCATACCCCCTGATGCAGTGGTGTATCGGCGTTTTCAACGGTACGTCGTCCATCCGACACCCGTCGGTGGACTCGAACCCCGAACCCGTTGGTCATTGACTTGCGTCTCAGCGGAGAAGCCAATCCACCACCGACATTCCGACTTGGTACGCCACTCCTCCGAAGAATGCCGCGGCCAATGCGGCTGCCGTCCTACGCGCATGGGCGCGGAGTCTGGGCCAGACGGGGGCCGGTGGTGGGACCTCGACCCCCACGGGCTGCCGAGCACCGATCCCCACCTCCCGCGGTTCATCCGCAAGCTCGACAGCTCCCTCCTCCCCACCGCCACTCGATAGCTGGAAGCCCTGACTATCCGTTCTTGCGGGAGTGTCCGCCCGGCGATCTTTGCTGCATAGCCTCGCGTGTGTTCCCTGCCTCGTGGAATCAACTGGCTGAGTGCGGCCCTCAGGCTGGGTGGGGTCATGGTTGAAGCAGGGTTTTGATTGCGCGGCGTTCGTCCATTGCTTTGTAGCCCTTGGCAATATCGGCGAGAGGCAGGGTGAGGTCGAAGACCTGGCCGGGGTTGATGCGTTCGTGCAGGACGAGGTCGATGAGGTCGGGTAGGAAGTGGCGTACTGGTGCAGGCCCGCCGCGCAGTCCGGCGTGGGAGGAGACGAGTTCCTCGCCGGACAGGTGTACGCCCTGGGGGATGCCGACGAGGCCGACGTTGCCGCCGGGGCGGGCAGAGCGTAGTGCCTGGGTAACGGATTCGCTGGTGCCGACGCATTCGAGGACGGAGTCGGCGCCGATGCCGTTGGTCATGTCTTGGATGCGGGCGACACCGTCGTTGCCGCGTTCGGTGACGATGTCGGTGGCGCCGAAGGTGGTGGCCAGTTTCTGGCGGTCGGGGTGGCGGCTCATTGCGATGATGCGTTCGGCGCCGAGTTCTCGGGCGGCGATCACTCCGCATAGTCCGACTGCGCCGTCTCCGACGACGACTGCGGTTGATCCGGGTCGGACTTCGGCGGCGATGGCGGCGTACCAGCCGGTGCCCATCACATCCGATACTGCGAGCAGGCTGGGAATCTGGCTGGGATCGGGCTGGTCGTCGGTGGCGACGAGGGTGCCGTCTGCGTGGGGGATGCGTACGTATTCGGCCTGGCAGGTGGTCAGGAATTCGCCGTGCACACAGGAGGAGTGGTAGCCGTTGCGGCAGTTCGGGCAGGTGTTATCGGAGGTGGCGAAGGAACCGACGACGAATTGCCCCGGGGTGATGCCGGTGACCTGGTCGCCGACTTCTTCGACGATGCCGACGTATTCGTGTCCCATTGGTTGCGGGGCTTCGACCGGCTCGATGCCGCGGTAGGGCCACAGGTCGGACCCGCAGACGCAGGTGGCGACGGTGCGGATGATCGCGTCGGTCCTGGCGGTGAGGGTGGGGTCGGGTACTTCTTCGCTGCGGATATCTCCGGGGGCGTAGATGATGGTGCCTCGCATCAGGTTCTTCCTTCTGGGTTCGACCGGTGGGGCCTGGGCTCCTTCACGGTCATCGCTTCGAATCCGACCGTGTGCCGATCGCGTCACCGTTGCGCGCATGGGTCGCGAGATTGCGCCAACGCGTGACCCAGAAGTCGAGGCGGGGTTGTTGTCGGGGTTCTCGAAGCTGTCTCCGCCACGGAAGAGGGCTCCGCTGCGGTGCAATGCGAGCGTTGTAACGGGCTGCGAAGGTGGGGCTTATCCGCCATTCGGCCCATTCTGGCGGGTCGATATGGGGGTGCCGTTCGGATGTCGGTGTGCTTGCGAAACGCTTATTGAATTCGATGTGGTTGAGTAGCGTCGCCGCGCACCGAGTGGAGTATTCGGTGAAGGCAGCGGAGCCGGTGAGTGGAATTCCGGCTGCGCTCATGCTGATCCAGTAGCGGTATGGCTGATCATCGGGGCACAGGCACAGCCGCGGGCCGGACGCCAGATCGAAGGCACCACCGTTGATCGCGGTGTCGAGATCAGCGGCGTAGCACACTTCTCCCGGCCATTTCAGATCCGGAGTTCGCTCGAAGGTCGTGTGGAGGCGGATGTAGTTGTGGGTGAATATTTCTCGCTGTTTGATGGCCTCGGCGACAGGTAGCTCGTTCGGCAGGACGACCAGCAGGTCGATGTCACTGTCGGGGGTGTCGGAGTCGGTGGCTGTGCTGCCGGTGAGGCAGGAGAAGACGGGTGCGTCGCCGAAGGCGTCGTGGACTCCGGCGGTAGCGGCGAGTATCAGGTCGGTGGCGGGCACGTGTTCTACCGGTCCCCGGGCAGATGGGTTGCCAGGTCAGCATTGGCGTGAAAGTCGAGGAGGTTGACACCACTGGGAATCAGGACACGGCCGTCGCTGCGTTCGTGGGCTCGGGCGAAGTCGGTGATCTCGGCGATGACGTCTGAGGTTCACCCCTGGATGTGGACACCGAGTTAGCAGGATCGATGGTTCTGCTGGTAAGGATGTCCGTTATGCCTCCTCGCAAGCGTCGGTCGTTCACGGCCGAGTACAAGGTCGAGGCTGCTCATCGGGTGATTGATTCCGGTCGCTCGATCGCTGTGGTCGCTCGTGAACTCGGTATTCACGAGACCGTGCTCAATACCTGGGTCAAAGACGAGCGGCGCCGGATCGCCGCGGCCGAGGTCGGGGGCGAGAAACCTCTGGACGCGGCCGAGCGAGCCGAGTTGCTGCGGTTACGCAGGCAAGTCGGCGAGCTGGAGAAGGACAATGCGTTCTTGGCAAAAGCTTCGGCGTACTTTGCCGCGATGCAGACCAACCGGCCCGGTTCGATCTGATGGTGAAGTACGCCGGCCCCGATGACATCGCCGAAACCGCGGGCACCAGCGCCCCCGAGGGGCAACGATTCTCGATCCGTCGTATGGCGCGCCTGCTGGGAGTGTCGGCGTCGGGTTACTACGCGTATGTGAAACGTTGCACGGCAACGGTCTCGACGCCACGTCAGCAGCGTCGTGCCGATCTGACGGTGAAGATCCTCGACGTCCACGCCGAGTCCGACGGTACCTACGGCTCTCCGCGGATCACTGCCGAGCTACGCGCACGGGGTGAAGTGGTCAGTGCCAAGACCGTCGCGGCGATCATGGCCCGGATCGGGATCGAGGGCATCAGCCCACGCACGTTCAAGGTCCGCACCACGATCACCGATCCTGCCGCGTCGTTCCCGCCGGACCTGGTACGCCGCAACTTCGATCAAGGGCGCCTCGACGCGGTCTGGACGACCGATTTCACCTATCTGACCTGCGGACAGGGCGACATGTACTTATAAGTTACGTGGAATCTCACCGGTAGCCACCCGATCCCCTGCGGCCGTGACCACGAATTAGGGAGGTGGATCGAGCAACTGGATGAGGGTGGTCGACCGGTGGCCGGTGTTGCGGCGGCACGAACGCGCGGCCGAGTGGCTACAAGTGTGGGCTGATCTGGGCCGTGCGCCGCGCACCATCGATGCGTATGCGCGGGGCCTGGCGGAGTTTCTGCAGGTGTGCGAGCGGGATGGGATCGATCCGGTGACCGCGACGCGGGCTGACGTGGCGGTGTTCGTGCGGGAGTTGACAGCGCGTCCGAGCCGGCGCGGCGCGAATGTGGTAGCGCTGGATTCGGGGGCGGGTTTGGCCAACGCGACGCTGCAGCAGCGTCTGGTTCCGGTGCGGCTGTTTTTCGATTTCCTTGTCGAGGAAGGGGTTCGGGAGTCGAATCCCGTTGGGCGGGGCAGGTATACGCCTTCCGGGCGGTTCGGCGGTCGTGGGCGTGCGCTGGTGCCGCGGATGGTGAAGCTGCCGTGGATTCCCAGCGAGGCGGAATGGCTGCGTCTGCTGGAGACCTTCGCCGAGGAGCCGATCCGGAACCGGGTGATGCTCGCGCTGGCTTACGACGCCGCGCTGCGCCGGGAAGAGCTGTGTTCGCTGCGCAGCGATGATCTCGATCCCGCGCACCGCATGTTGCGGGTGCGGGCGGAGAAGACCAAGACCCGCCGGGAGCGTGTGGTTCCCTATTCGGCGTCCACCGGGGTGCTGTTGGCGCAGTATCTGCAGCATCGGGCGACGATGAGCCGAGCTCGGGGTGGGTTATTTCTGTCCGAATCGCGCCGCAATCACTCTGAGCCGCTGACGTTGTGGACATGGTCGAAAGTGGTGCGGCGCATCGCATTAGCTGCCGGAGTGCCGAACTTCTCGACCCATACCACCCGGCACCTGTGCCTGACCGACCTGGCGAGAATGGGCTGGGAGCTGCATACGATCGCCACATTCGCCGGGCATCGCAGCACCGACTCGACTCTGGCCTACATCCACCTGTCAGGCCGGGACCTGTCGGAGAAACTGAATTCCTCCATGGCACAGATCCACGCCTGGCGCCTCGAAATGCTCACCGGCGCTGGGCGCACCGGAGGCGGACAGGACATGCCGGTATGAACGCAGCCCCTCATCGGGCGCGGGTCGGCACCGACGCCGATCGGTGGCCGTCCGGCTCGAAGCGGTGGGATCGCCGGATCTCGTTGAGCGACACCGAGATCGCTGCGCTGGCCGCGCTCGGGCCGCAGCAGCTGCGGCGCAACAAGGCCGTGGGCATTCCGCGGCGGACCGCGGTGCACTGGCGGGCACTGACGCGGCTGGTTGAGCCGCTGGACGCGACCGTGGCCGAGTTGCATCATGACGGCGACGTCCGGTTCCGTCGTGCCGGCAGGCAGGCGGTAGCGATCGTGCTGGCGCGCTGCGCCGAAACCGGCCGAAGTTGGTGGGGCTGGACTCCGTGGGAGTGGGCTGCGCTCTGCGGCGGCAGCGCACGCGAGTTCGCCACCGCGCAGCCGTTGCCGACCGAGTCGACAGTGCGGCCCTTCCTGGTGGCCTTGGCTTATCTGCTCGGCGGGTTCACCGGCTTCCATCGTCTGGGCATGTTCAACCGACTTCACTTGGCCTGTTTGATATTCGGCAAGCCCGCAGTCGCCGAGGCGATGGGTGACGCCGAGCAGGTGCTCGATCGGTGGGGATATCGCATCAGCGGCGGCGCCCGAACCCGGATGCACGGCGTGTTCAGCCAGGCCTTGCTGCTCAACCACAGTCCTGGGCTCGCCGACCTGTCCACGTCGGCGTTCGACGCGCTGCGAGCCCATCCGGCGACCGACGGCCACCAGGGTTCGATGCTCTATGCGCTGCAACGGGCCGTCGCCGAGTTGGGGCACTGCGACCCGCCAGTTCGCACCGGCTACAACCACTCTCCTGGCATCGTTGGCACCGTCCCGGGATGGGCCGACTGGATCGAGCGCTGGCACGCCACCTCGACGCTGACACCCCACGTCCGCAGAATCATCCGCTCCATCATGGCCAAGGCCGGTCGCTGGCTGGCCGTCGAGCACCCCGAGATCACCGAACCCGGGCAGTGGACACGAGCGATCTGCGCGCAGTGGGTCGCCGCGGTCGACCGGATGACCGTCGGCGATTGGGTCCAACGCCGTGACATGCTCGGCAGTCGCACCGGTGAACCTGTCTCCCCTCGCACCAAGGCCCACAATCTGATGGCCACCCGCACCTTTTTCCGCGACTGCCAGGAATGGGAGTGGATCCCACGCCGGTTCGACCCGAACCGGGCGCTGACGCTCCCGCGCAGCGTCGCCGCGCTGATCGGCACCAATCCCCGCGTCATCGCCGACGACGTGTGGGCCAAACTGCTGTGGGCCGGGCTCAACCTGGAACCTGCCGACCTGCCCGGCAACTCCGCCGACACCTTCTACCCGATGGAGCTGATCCGCGCGGTCACCGTGACCTGGCTGTTCTCCGGGCTGCGCAGCGATGAGATCACTCGGCTGCGCGTCGGCTGCATCCGCTGGCAGCACGACGGCGCTCCCATCCCCGGCGACTCCCGCGACATCCTCGCCGAAGATGCGATCTGCTTGCTCGACGTTCCCGTCCACAAGACCGGCACCGCGTTCACCAAACCCGTCGACCCGCTCGTCGGCCAAGCCATCCAGGCTTGGCAGACACTGCGGCCCGACCAGCCGAAACGGTTGGACCGCAAGACCAGCGAGCGCGTCGACATGTTGTTCGCGGTCCGCGCGCAGCCCGTCGCCAAGGCCTATATCAACCACACCATCATCCCCGCGCTCTGCGGCAAGGCCGGCGTCCCCACCACCGATGTCCGCGGCACTATCACCAGCCACCGCGCCCGATCCACCATCGCGAGCCAGCTCTACAACGCCAAGGAACCGATGACCTTGTTCGAGCTGCAGGCATGGCTCGGGCACCGCACCCCGAACACCACCCAGCACTACGCCAAGATCACCCCGAACACCTTGTCCAAGGCCTACTCCGAGGCCGGATACTTCGCCCGCAACGTCCGCACCATCGAAGTCCTCGTCGACCGCGACGCCGTCACCAGCGGAGCCGCCGCGAACGGGCAACCATGGCAGTACTACGACCTCGGTCACGGATGGTGCACCTACAGCTTCTTCGAGCAATGTCCACACCGAATGGCTTGCGCCCGTTGCGATTTCTACACACCGAAGGCATCCAGCAAGGCCCAGATTCTGGAAGCCAAGGACAACCTGCAACGGATGCTTTCATCCATTCCGCTCACCGACGACGAACGCGCCGCGGTCGACGACGGACAATCCGCCCTCGACCGGCTCCTCGAGCGACTGGCCGACGTCACCACGCCGACAGGCCAAACGCCACGCGAAATAGGAATCCCACCCACGGCAACGCTCCTCCCGATCACACCCCTCTAACCAGGACAATTGGGCACATACAGGACAAATCAGATTCCACAGAATGTGCGCGATCCGTGACGGGCATTCCCGCCGCGTGCTCGCCCATGTCGTGGCCGATCACATCGGTGCCGACGTGGTGTGCCGAGCCATCGACAAGGCCGTAGCAGTGCGTGGGCATCCGGTGGACGGGACTGTGCTGCATTCCGATCGCGGGGGCGAGTTCACCGCGGCGATGACAGTGAACGCCTGCCACCGCCACCAGCTGAAACGGTCGATGGGCGATACCGGAATATGTTGGGATAACAGTCCCGCCGAATCGCTCTGGTCGACCTACAAACACGAGTCGTACTACCGCCACGTCTACGCGTCCAAGACCGAACTCGTTGCTGCGGTTGACAATTGGATACATAAGTACAACCATGATCGGCGGCACTCCGCCCTCGGGATGCTCAGCCCCCTACGCTACGAGCAATCCCTGACAGACGCAGCAAAAGCTGCTTGAACCCCTGTCCACTATTCGGGGTGAACCTCAGTGGTCCCAGTCGTGCTCTTCCGGGAGGGCCATCGGCGGCTCGCCGTTCCAGTACACACCCGGGTACCGACTGGCGAACATGCCCGATGGATCTATGCCGTCGTCGGAGACCAGCACGCATGTGTGCCCGTCCGGATGCCCGGGCTGTTCGCACGTCAGGGCACTGACCTCCGCCCCCATGAGGCGGGATACGGTCGCCATCAGTTCCTCGCGGTCCACAGGAAGCCATCTAAGCACCCCCACCGATATCACTGGTCCACGAGATCCTTCACGCCTGGACCACGCGACCTCCGAAACGCTGACTTGGGCCAACTTCAATGGCAGAAAACCAGATTCGCTCTGCCACTCGAAATTGCCCACCAAAGGTCAGCGCCCTTCTGCTGGGCCAACTGCACTGGCACAGGACATTTGGACGGCGCCTGTTCCGGTCCGGACGGTAATGGCGGGAAGGGGTGCGGGGCCGGGTGTGTTGAGTCATGGTGGGAAGCCATGGCCGACAACGGGATACGTATCGACGTCAATGACGCCTTGGGGTTGGTAGAACTGCTGGAGTTCATCCGGGACTTCTTCGGCACGGCGGGGCCTGCGGTGACCGAGGAGTTCACGGCGTTCGTGGGGACCGGCACGTATTCGGTGGGTGATCTGCGTGTCGATCTGGAGCGTTATCAGCTGCTGCTGGGCGGGATTCCCGGTGATGATCTGCCGCCGGTTGGGAGGTGACCGGGTAGCGCCAGCGGGCGGGTCTGCGTGTCCGTCTGGATGTTTCTGATGGGCAGTGTGTTTCGGCACGAAGCGTGCTCAGCGAATCGCTTGTATCGTGTGCTGCCTTCGGTGACGTGGGTTACAGTCGGTGCGTGACCGGCGGCTCGTTGATGGCGATGCGTTGTTCCACGCTGGTCACTGAGGCGCTCCGGGCGGATGGGGGCTGCCGCGGCGGGTTCAGTGTGGGAGTCGGTTTGCCGTGGTTATGGTGTGATACGGGCAACGGCTCCGGTTTCCAGCGCTGTCCACACCGCGCCGTCGGGACCGACAGTGATGCCGTGTGGTTCGGATGCTGGTGTGGGGAGGTCGTATTCGGTGATGATGCCGGTCGGGCTGATCCGTCCGAGCCGGTTAGCGCCCCACTCAGTGAACCAGCAGTCGCCGGAGGGCAGCGCGGTGATGGCATGCGGTTTCGCGGTTGGGTCGGGAAGTGGGAACATCCGCATTGCACCGTCCGGAGCGATGTTGCCGATCCGACCGGCGGCGATATCCACGAACCACATGGTTTCGTCTGCGCTGCGGGTGATACCCACCGGTGCACCTGGGCCGGGAAGCGGATACAGCGTGGTCTTGCCGTCGAGATCGATGCGCCCGATGGCGTTAGCCTGGTTGAGGGTGAACCACAAGGCGTCGTCGGGACCGCACACGACCATGGACGGGAATGCGCCCCGCACAGGGAGTTCGAAGCGCGCGATCCGGCCTTCGGGGGTGATCCGGCCGATCCTGTCGGTGTTCATCTCGGTGAACCACATAGCCGCGTCCGGGCCGGCGCACATCCCGAACGGTCCGCTGCCCGAAGGCAATTCGAACTCCGACATGACCCCGTCGGTGGTGATGCGCCCGATGTGATCATCACCCGATCGAGTGAACCACAACGCGTCGTCCACACCCGCGGCGATGGTGGTAGGTCGACTCCCAGCTGAGTACCGCTCGACAGCACCATCGACGGTCAGGCGGGCGATCTCGCCGCTATGGACCAGGGTGAGCCAGAGCGCACCGTCGGCGCCCGCGGATATTCCGTAGGGACCCGACTCCGCGTCGGTCAACGAGAACTCCTCGACGACGCCATCGTCGACCCACTCCATCACGGATATCCCCTTCGCTTCGCTATTCGGTATCAAGCCCGGCATCGACCAAGACCGAACCTCGGTGCAGTGATGAGTTCCGTCCCCAACCCATTCCGCCACTGTGCCCGCCGCAGTCACCTCAACGCACTCGTTGAGCACGCGACAGAAATCCGCGACCTTACGGGAACGGCACAAAATCGGCACGAGCACGTGTCGAGTAAGGCTACGCCGGCGGCGAGAACGTAGTTCGGACGCCGTTCCAGGCTGGTGCGGGGTGGTCGTAGCGGCACGGAGAGCGGTGCGTGCGGGGCGGCATGGCGAGCGGCGACCCGGACGTCCACGGGCAACTGACCCCACTACGCACATGGAAGCACCGTCCAAATTCACGGACACTCGATCTTGAAACCAACCCTCATTGCCGTCGGAATCTATGGACAAGCATCGTCAGTATCCATGGACGCAGCCAACACGTGGGTTCCTTGGTTGGGTACCGGTGCGTCGGGGTTGACGATCGTCGACGTCGCGTGCAGGTGTTGCGCTATCGGACCGACACCCGGTCCAGCACAACGTCGGCCAGAGCGGTGGCGATGATCGGGCCGGTGAGTTCCTCGCCGTCCCACAGGGCGATGCGCTGGTTGGTGTCGGCATCGTAGGCCATGATCTGTGTCGGGCTTCGGCGAACGAACTGGATTGTGCCGAGCTCGCTGCGGTGAACGATCATGCCGCGGCAATCAAGGGTGAGGTTCTCGCCCGGCGGGGCGCCGTCCACGGCGTCAGCGTCGACAGAATCGGCGGGGGCGGAGAGCATTGAGCGGCAACTGGTTCTGGCCTGGCGGAGGTGGTCCTCGTTGAACAGGACGTAGTCATGGCCCGGGACAAGCATGCACGGGCAGCGGCCCTCGCTCGGCACGACGCGGTTACGGAGGTTTTCCAGGGCACTCAGGTATGCGGCTTCGAAACTGTAGAGGTTGTGCCCGTCGGCCTGGGCGACCCCGCTCTCGACGGTCCGGATCACCGCATACCAGTGCACGATGTCCTCACCTGTGGCGGCGAGTCCCCCATCGGCAGTAGTGATTTCCATCGTCACGGGTTCGCTGCCTGGCGCGTCGGCGACAGCGACTTCGATCGCCGTGCAACCTCCTCCGGTGTTGATGATCGTTGCCTTAACACCGAGTAGTTCGGAGAGCACGTGCAATTCGTGGGCGTAGATGGTCGCAAGGTCGGGGATGCTTGGCAACATGCAGTGCTCCTGGTCGTAAACGGCGCGGATGTTTTTACGGGGACGTGGTCTCAGCTGCTCGGGTCGACCCGGCAGCGAATATGTGCGCTCGAGCGCACTCTCCGAGAAGCCCTCGTCAAACGACATGGTCAGCTCGACGCGCGGCGCACCCGTGGCTTTGACACTGTGGTTCGCGGCGTTGATGTGCATAGCGTTGAGCAATGCAGTGAAGCCGAAACGACCTTACGTGACGACTATTTCGCCGCGCGGCTGGTAGCCATTGACGTCGTTGCGGCGAAGCGGCCAGTGCGCCACGATTCGCCCTTCCACGCTGGACTGAATCACCGGTGTGCGGTGCGGCCCGATAGCACAGGTCGCGGCGGATTCGGCTGGCGCGGAGGTTTTCGGTGGACGCGGTCTTCCTTCTGTTGGTGCCTGCCCGGCTTGACGGTGGGCTTGTCAGCAGTTGAACTGCTGCCCCGGCCCGCACAGGCCGGGGCAGCAATGGATCAGGCGGCGAAGACCGGCGAGGACGCGACGAAGCAGGCCAGGACTTCCGGGTCGCCTTCGTCGTAGCGGCGCCGCAGTTCGCGGATTGCGGTTTCGTACGCTTTTGCAGGCCTGCGGCGGAGAACCGCTCGAATAAAATGGAATTGAGGCAGATTGGACATCTCATACGCTGCACCGGGACGATGCGGGTTCGGATGCAGCGGCGTGCGGAATCCACTCCGGCCGGTTTCATCCCGAAATCTTGCGCGGTGATTGAATCGGTGACTGAATCGGGGTCAGATGTCCCAGTGCCCGGGGTCGGGGTCGGGGTCGAAATATGCCGTTACTTCTGGGCCTCTGGCGTGGAATCGCGCCGCACCTCAACCAATGCGGAGTTGTAAAACTCTTCGACTTCCGCGAGGACCAGGGGTTTCTCGGATCGAAACGAATCTTCGTCCGTCATGGATTGTTTCAGCGTTGCAGATGCGCACGAGGTTCATTCGATCTATCACTTTCAGTGAGGGATATTTCACAATCCGGTCCGACGTCACGGCCCGGTTATAACTATACCTTTTATACACTTCAAGTTCAAGTCTGGGATGCCTGGGCTCGGATTGCAAGTAGGAGACTTGGGACTCCTCGTGAGCTCGGCGCAGCTGAGGCGCGGTGATGCGCCATCGGGTCTCGCCATGGAGTACCAAGGGGGTGTTATGTGTAAAAGGTATACTCCGCTGGTGGAGTCTTATCCAGTGAGTGATATGCAGAAAAACTCGGCGAACCTACTTGGTCGAGTTGCGATCCATCGGCAGGTTGTCGAGCTGACGTACTACGACGTTGCGGATGAGTCGGTGATCTTGATCCATCCGGACGTCTGGCATAAGTGCCGCAAGAAGTTTCCCGTCGATGAGGGCAAGATCCGTCCTCCGGTCGGTGTCAAAGATGCCCGGATGAACTTCGCCGAGTTGCGCGAAGCTGCAGTGTTCAACGGCTGGCATACGATGATCACCCGCCGGGATCGCGAGCATGCGGTTGTTGTTCCGTTGCCGTGGGCTTGCCAAGCGCTGCCCGAAGTTCAAAAGTCGTCCGAGTCTCGCTGATCCGCCCGGCAACGGTTCCTGCGACGCACGCCGCGCGGCGAAGCGAGGGTTCTGATGCGATCTGCAGCTGTCAATGCTCGGAGTTCGCGCGCCCGTCTGCTACATGTTGGGGGTGCCGATGGAGCCGTCTCGGGCAGCCGTGTTCTCGACGGACGTATCTGTCGTCGCCGACCTCGGGCTGTGGCGGCGACCGAGGTTGGTTGTGCTGGACATTGACGGCACGATTTGCGCGACCGGCGCATACACGCATCCGGAGGCCCACAAGACGATCAGTGCGGCGGTGCGTGCTGCAATTGCGGCTGCTGTTGGCTCGGGCGCATCGGTTGTGTTGGGCACCGGTCGCACGGCCCCGGCGACCATCCCGTTTCTCGACGAACTCGGCATCAGTTCCGGTCGGGCGATCTGCTCGAACGGTGCGGTGGTCATCGATGTCGCCTCGGGCCAGGTTGTGCAGTGCACGACCTTCGAGCTCGCAGGGCCAGCTCGGATTCTCCACGACCATCTGCCGGATGCGGTGTTCGTCGCCGAGGTCCCGGGCGAGGGCGTGCTGACTACGGCGCCGACCGCGGATTCTGACACGCACTTCGGCATGGTCCGGCTGGTGCATTTCGATGAGCTGGCCAGGGCGAGTTCGACGCGGCTGGCTGTGCATTGGCCGGCGGGTGATGCTGACGAGCTGGCTGCGGTGATCGGACAAGTCCACCTCCCCGGTGTGCGGAGCTGGATCGACCCGGGCGATACCTTCGCCGATTTCACTGCTGCTTCGGTGAGCAAGGCCAGCGCCGCCGAGGCCGTCCGGGCGGAGTTGGGTGTACCGCGCGATGAGGTTGTCGCTGTCGGTGATGGTGTCAATGACATCGAATTGTTGCTCTGGTCGGGGCTGGGAGTGGCGATGGGACAGGCACCGGAGGCGGTTCGGGTGGTTGCGGATGCGGTGTGTCCTTCGGTCGAGCAGGACGGGGTCGCCGCAGTCCTGGGGCGCTGGTTCAGTGAATAGAGCCCAGCCGTCCGGTTTGTTCGATCGGGTTCGGTTGCACTGCAACATTTTCCGACTGAGTGTGCGTGAGTGCTTCGGCTGGAGTGAATCGGAATTGCAGCTAACCTTGGGAGAAGGTCGCGAGTAGTCTGCTCGGTGTGGACGACTCCCCCAAGGAGGCCTGTGGTGTTTTCGGCCTCTATGCGCCCGGACAGCCCGTCTCCCACATGACCTACCTCGGCTTGTTCGCTTTGCAGCACCGCGGTCAGGAAGCCGCCGGTATCGCTGTCAGCGACGGCCACAAAATGTGGGTGGACAAAGACACTGGCCTGGTGTCGACGGTTTTCGACGATCGACGCCTGCAAACACTCCAGGGTGACCTCGCCATCGGGCACACCCGCTACTCGACGACCGGTTCCGGCGACTGGAGCAACTGCCAGCCGGTCTATCGCGATGCGCGCCGGCATCAGTTCGCCCTCGCGCACAACGGAAACCTGGTCAACACTGCGGAACTATCCGCCGAACTGGGCATGCCTTACGACGGCATCGGCAGTGACAGCGCCCTGGTCGCCGAGCTGGTGGCCCGAGAGTTGTCGGTCGGCGAACTGCATGGCGAGAGCGAGGAGGTCATCGAGGCCTTCATCGCGACACTGCCCCAGATCAGCGGCGCCTTCTCGCTGGTCCTGCTGGGCTCGGACTTCCTGATCGGCGCCCGCGATCCGCAGGGGTTCCGGCCGTTGTTCCTGGGCAAGCTCGACGACGGCTGGGTGCTGGCCTCGGAAACCCCCGCACTGGATGTCGTCGGAGCCGAAGTTGTCCGCGAGATCGCCCCGGGCGAGGTCGTGGTGATCGACGAGAACGGTGTCCACGCCCGCACGCTGAACCAGCCCGCGGCCGAGCCCGCGTTGTGTTCGTTCGAGTTCGTCTATTTCGCCCGGCCCGACGGCAACCTGCTGGGGCAGAACGTGCATCGAGTTCGGCGGCGGATGGGTCAAGCGTTGGCCCGCCAAGCGCCGGTGCAGGCCGATGCGGTCGTGCCGATCCCGGAGTCCAGTGTGCCGGGCGCGCAGGGCTATGCCGAAGCGTCGGGGATCCCGTTTGTCGACGGGTTCGTCAAGAACCGCTACATCGGCCGGACATTCATCGCCCCCAATCAGGAGTTGCGCAGCAACGCGGTGCGGATCAAGCTCAACCCGATCCGGGAGAACATCGACGGGCAGCGGCTGGTGGTCGTGGAGGATTCGATCATTCGGGCGACCACGCTGCGCGAGACGATGCGGATGATGCGCGCCGCGGGCGCGGCTGAGATTCACCTGCGGGTGCTCTCCCCGCCCTACAAGTGGCCGTGCTGGTTCGGGATGGACACCACCGACCAGTCCAAGTTGGTGGCCTCGCACATGAGCGTGGAGGAGATCCGGGACTACCTCGGGGCCGACAGCCTGGTCTACCTCGACATCGATGCCATGGTCGAGGCGATCACCCCCGGCAGCCAAGGTGGGCTGTGCACGGCGTGCCTGTCCGGTGACTACCCGATCCCGGTGCCGGATTCGGCGATCACCGTGGCGAAATAGCCTCATTGCGATCTGACGAAACGGGCCCGTCCAGCAGCTGGACGGGCCCGTTGTCGCGCGGTGGGTTCAGCACAGCCCGAAGGGCGGTTTCAGGCACAGTGGGGCGCTGGGCCCGGTGATCGGGGTGAAGGTGTCCTGGTCGAGCGGGCTGTCCCATGGTTTGCCGAGCACCATGTTCGCCGCGAGCCGGCCGATCTCGTCGGAGCCGCGGGCGCCGTGACCGTTGCCCCCGACCGCGACGGTGAACGAGTCGTGGTCCAGATGGCCGATGTAGGGGTATCGGGTGGGGGTCTTTTCGATGATGCAGGCCGCGTGCCGGACAGTGACGGGTGCCAGTGTGGGCACCATCGTGGTGATCATGAAGTTCAGCATCGCCGATTGTGCTGGGGTGATCGTCTGCTCGGCGTACCAGCTGATCATCTCGAGGGCGCTGTCGAGGGGCTGCACGCACGGCTGCATGCCGGGACCGATCCGTATCCAGGCGCGCCCGTCGGGGTAGAGCAGCGGCGGCACCAGGTAGATCGAGGTGTTGGCGTCGCCGGTGTCGGCCGGGTCGACGGTGACCACCGGCGGCAGCGCGGCCAGTTCGGCGCGCTGGGCGTCGTTGACCCGCACCAGCAGGTTGGGTTCAGCGTATGCCCGCATCGCCAACTGGTGAGCGTCCGGCAGCAGGTTGTTGTGATTGGTGAACGCACCGGCGGCCACGAGCACCTTCTCGGCGATCACGTCGCGCTGGCCGTGGTCGCTGTCGAGACTCAGGCGCCAGCGGCCGCAGGCCTTCTCGACGGCTCGCACCGCCGCGCGCAGGATGCGCGCACCGTGATTCTCGGCCAGGGCCAGTTGCGCGGACACCAGTCGGCGCGGGTTGAGATGCCCGGCGTGACTGCGCTCGTACAGTCCTTCCACTCCGTCTTCGAGCGGGGGCAGTCCCAGCATCGGGAACTGTGCGGCCAACTTTGCTTGGTCGAGGCGTTCGACGGCGATGGCTTCGTCGCGGCACTGGGCGGCGATCGCGTCGGTGCGGTGTCGGATGGATCCTGCGAGCAGGACCAGGGAACCGCAGTCGATGAAGAACTCGATCTCGGAGGCAGCTTCGATCGCGCGGAACCGGTCCAGGGAGCGAGCGTCGAGTTCGCCCCACACTGGATCCCAGCCCAGGCGTCGGCAGATGCGTGCCTGGTCGTAGTGCGCAGCGAAACTGTGCTGGTCACCGACACTGTGATCGTCGGGTTCGCGGGGGCCGATGACCAGCGTGTCGGCCCCGGCCTCACTGAGGTACTTGCCGGCGGCGGCACCGAACATCCCGGCACCAATGACCACGACTTCGACCCTGCGCGGGGCGTCACCCACGACATGGATACGCGGGCGGTGCTGCGGCGCTGGTGCTTTCGTAGTGTGCGCGGTGTCGTCGAGGGCGATCGCGATCCTGTCGGCGAAACGGGCCCGGTCCGCGGGGGTCATCTCGCTGATGTAGGCCGCGGCAGAGGCCAGCGCGACGAGCGCGGCGAACGGGCGTGCCCGCTCGTAGTCAGCCAGGCACGCCGCCCACGGGTAGGACAGGTCGGCGCGCAGAGCCAGGATGTGGTGGTAGTGGCGCAGTAGCTGTTCTTGCCAGGCGCGGCACGCCTGTGGCGTCAGCGAGGTCGTGAGCAGCAGCGCGACGTCGGTCAGCGGGTTTCCCCACATGGCGAACTGCCAGTCGACAAGACGTGCGGTGGTGGGCTGTTGTGGACTGCTGGTCGCGGCGAAGATGATGTTGGCTGGCCAGACGTCGCCGTGGCACAGCGCGGTCACGGTGCTGCGGTGCGCGCTGCTGGTCAGGTCCCGCACTCTGTCGCGGTCGGCGCGCTGGGCTGAGGGTGTGGCGCCGGGCCGGTCCAGGCCCAGTCCGGCCAGCGCCTCGGGCAGGTGGGCAAGGCCGACGTTGATGGCGGTGATCAGTTCCGGTGAGCTCGAGGTGAGCAGCCACCGGTACGGCGATGCGGGGGTGCCGGTGGTGGCGGTCAGCGAATGCAGCGTCGCCAGGGTGGTGACTGCGGCATGGGCCTGCCGGTAGTTCAGTCCGTCGGCCATTTCGGCGGCACTGAGACCTTCGCCGAGGTCTTCGAGCGCGATGGCGCCGGTGCCGTCGCCGTGGCGGATGCTGCGGTAGCAGCGCGGGGCGATCGTGCGCGCGATCGGGCCGTGCGCTGCCAGTGCTTGGTAGCTGGCGATCTCGCGGCCGAGCAGATCGTCGTCACGAGTCAGGTTCTGCCAGTGCCCGTTCCTGGTCGGGGTGGTCTTGTAGATTAGCGAGTTCTCCCCGCATCGCAGCCGGTAGACCGCGCCCATCTCTCCGTCGGTCCTGGACAGGGGTTCGCTGGTGATGGGCTGGTTGCTCGAGGTGTTCCAGCCGAGGGTGTTGCGTACCCAGTCGAAGCTGGTGTCGGGCATGTCGGGGAACTGGTTGGGTGGCAGGGTCATCGGGTCACCGTCATTTCGTGGGTGCGCGGGTTCGGTGCAGGCAGCAGGCGTTGGTGGACCAGCCGCGACAGATACAGCGGGATCAGCTCGTGCAGGGGCGGGCAGTGGATCTGGTGTGCGGCGGCGACCGCGTGGCTGTTGTCGACCTCGAGCCGCGCGGTGCGCAGGTAGGGGTCGTTGCTGGTGAGCAACGGGACCAGTGGGTAGAGCGCGTTGTTGTGTTCGTGGCGCAACCCGGCCACGATGGCGTCCCACTTGTGCAGGGGCGCGGTGCGCACCGGGTAGCCGTGTGTGCGCACGAGCTCGATCAGCTCGGTGTAGGTGCTCGGGTTGGGGTGGGTGAGGTGGAAGGTGCGCGAGGCGGGTTCGGCGCCGGATGCCGCCACGATCAGCGCGGCCGCGTAGTCCACCGGCACCAGGTCGATGGTGGCCTCGATGTCGGGGCACATGCCCAAGGTGATGATGCCGCGCAGGAACCGGAGCAAGAAGTCGCCGACCTGTCCGGCGTCGCCGTCGGTGGCGCCCAGCAGGGCGCCGGGACGGTAGATCGCCGCGGCGTGCCCGCGGCTGCGGGCCTCTGTGACTAAAGCTTCTGCGTCCCACTTGGTTTCGGCGTAGCCGCCGCCGTAGAGGCTGTCGCGGTGGGCCAACGGCAGGTCTTCGGCGATGCTGCGGTAGCGGTGGTAGCCGTAGGCGTCGAACACCGCGTCGGTGGAGATGTGGTGCAGCTGGGCGGGCTGTCCGGCTGCGGCGAGGGCGATCAGTTCGCCGGTGCCGGTGACGTTGGTGGGAGCGAGCCGGTCGTAGGGGTGCAGCGAGTGGACGAAGGCGGCGCAGTGGTAGATGTCGTCGATTTGTTCGCTGAGCTGATCCCAGCGGCGCGGATCGAGCCCGAGGGACGGGCGGGTGAGGTCGGCGGCGACGGCGGTGACGCGGTGGTCCGCACCGGCCGTCACGCCTGCCCGGGTGAGCGCGTCGTGCAGGCGTCGACGGGCCTGCTCGTCGTCGCGGCCACGCACCAGGCAGTTGATGTCGGTGCTCGTCGTGTCGAGAAGCTGCCTGACCAGCTGGGTTCCGAGGAACCCGGTGGCCCCGGTCACCAGCACGCGCCTGGCCGCGGCGTGCGTCGCCGGGCCGGAGACCGACGGCAGCCCGGCGGACGTGGCCGGTGCCGTGGTAGTGCGTGCCGGCGCGGGGAAGAATCCGTTGTCACGCAGGATGGTCAGACACTGTTTGGCCACGTCGAGGATGTGGGTGAGGTCGTCGTCGGTGTGCGCTGTGGACAGGAAGCACACGCGGGTTTCCAGGATATAGATGCCGTGGTGGGCCATCAGCGCGAAGAACAGTTCGTGTGCCAGGGGGCTGCGATGCAGCCGGTAGTCGTGCTCGGGGATGAACCGGAACAGCGAGGAGAACGCCACGATCTTCATCCCGAACCCTTCGCGGCGGCAGTACCGGTTGAATTCGTCAGCCAACCAGGTCACCTTGCGCTCGAGGTGATGCTGGATGTGGGGGCTCTCGCGTTCGAGCAGGTGCAGGACGGCCGCGGCGGCGGCCATCGTCATCGGGTTCTTGTTGAAGGTGCCGCCGAAGAACGTCGTCGGGGTCGTCGGGGCGGAGGTGTCGCCGTAGGTGAAGGCGCCCCCGTCGACGGTGTCGAGGAACGCGGCGGAACCGGCGACCGCGCCGATCGGGAGGCCGCCGCCGAGGATCTTGCCGTAGGTGACCAGGTCGGCGTCTACCCCTGACCAGCCTTGGGCTCCGCGCGGCCCGACCCGGAATCCGGTGATGACCTCGTCGAAGATCAGCGCGGTGCCGCTGCCGCTGGTGAGCGCGCGCAGCTGGTGCAGGTACTGGGCGGGTGCGAGATCGGGGCGGCGGCTTTGCACCGGTTCGACCAGCACTGCGGCCAAGGTCGGGGCCAGCTCGACGATCACCTGCAACGACTCCTCGCTGCCGTAGTCCAGGACGACGACATCGCCCATCGCACCGTCGCCTATCCCGCGTGACATGGGCAGCGACTTGCCGGTTCCGGCAGGCAGTGCCAACGTGGTGTCGGACCAGCCGTGATAGGAGCCGGCGAACATGACGAACCGGGTACGGCCGGTCGCGGCGCGGGCGAAACGCAGCGCCGCGTTCACGGCTTCTGTGCCAGAGTTGCAGAACACGGCCCGTTCGGTGCCGGTGAGCCTGCACAGCTGCGCGGCGACCCGACCGCCAGAGTCGGCCTGCGGGCCGATGTGGATACCGCGGTCGAGCTGATCGCGCAGCGCCTCGGTGAGCACGGGCGGGTTGTAGCCGAACAGGTGCACCCCGTACCCCATGGAGATGTCGAGGTATTCGTTGCCGTCGAGGTCGACGAACCGGGCCCCTTCCGAGCGGGCGGCCACGATCGGATAGGTCATCTCTTTCAGCGCGGGCACGAAACTGCCCGCCCGGCAGTTGGCCAGCACCGACATCGACTGTGCAGCCGCCCGCTTCGAGGTCGCGGTGCGGGCAGCGTAGTCGGCGACGAACCCGGCGACGAACCGCTGCTGCGCGCTCGAGAGACGTTCGGGTGCCGCACCGGTGGGAGCATCCAGTGATGCCGGGCCTTGCCGGAAGCTGTGTTCCTGCGAACTCCCGGCCGCCGGCGGGGGCGCGGCGGGGGTGCCGGGGTGGTGCGGGGGTGTGGGGGTGCTGTGTTCGCGCGGGCGCTTGGCGGCGACCAGGGTGATGAGCGCGTCGACGGTGACTGCGTGGTCGAACAGTTCGTCGAAGCTGACCGTGACGCCGTGCTGGTCGAGCAGGTAGTGCCCGATGCGGGTGTAGGTCATCGAGTCCGCGCCGAGGCTCGCCAGATCACCGGCCGGGTCCAGGTCCTCAGGTGCGTAGCCGAGCAGATCCGCGACCCGGGCATGGATCTGACGGGCCACGTCGCCGTCGCCACCGACCTGGCTTTGGGGTCGCTGGCGGGCCGGGGCGTGGCCGGGGCGAGGTTTGCTGGTGGGCGGGGCGGCTGTGGTGCGGCCGAACGGGTAGCCCGGCAGGCTGATCCGGGCCGGGGTGGTGTCGTAGCAGCCTGCCCAGTCGATCCGCTGACCGGCGCACCAGGCGTGCGCGATGCGGTGCGCGGGGCCGGTGGCTGAGGCTGCCGCACCCGGAGTGTTGCTGCTGGTCACAACGTCGGTGCCGGTGTAGGTGCCGACGAGCACGCCGTTCAGCAGGGTGGCCAGCCGGGCGACGGAGGGGGCGACGGCTGCGAGCCTGCACGGGTAATGGTGGCGTCCGGTTTGCAGCGTGTACGCCAGCTCGGCGGGGTCGATGTCGTCGGTGAGTGCTGCCGCCAACTGTTCCAGGGCCGCGCGCAGGTCGGTGTCGTCGCGAGCGGAGACCGGAAACACGAATTCCCCTGTACCACCATGGGTTTTGCGGGGTGGTGGGGCTTCGACGATGACGTGGACGTTGGTGCCGGACATGCCGAACGCGGACACGCCCGCGATGAGTGGGGCGGCGGGCGGCCACGGGGTGAGTGTGCGCGGCACGCGCAGGGGAAGGCTGTCCCAGTCGAGGTTGGTGTTGAGCGGTTCGCAGTGCGGCTGAGCGGGAACGGTCCGGGTTTGCAGGGCGAGTACGGTCTTGATCAGCCCGGCCAGCCCGGCGGCCTCCTCGAGGTGGCCGATGTTGGCCTTGACCGACCCGATCAGCAGCGGCCGGCTCCGCCCGGCGAACACCGTGGCCAGAGCACCCAGTTCGATCGGGTCGCCGAGCTGGGTTCCGGTGCCGTGGGTTTCGAGGTAGCTGACCTGGTCGGGAGCCAGGCCGGCATCGGCGAGGGCCTTGCCGATCACCGCGGTCTGGGCCTGGCTGTTGGGCACGGTCAGCCCGGAGCTGGGGCCGTCGTGGTTGACCGCCGAGCCGCGCAGCACGGCGTGGATCGGGTAGCCGTCGGCCAGCGCGGCATCGAGGCGTTTGAGGATCACCGCGGCGACGCCTTCGCCACGGCCGAACCCGTCTGCGGCCGCGGAGAACACCTTGGATCGCCCGTCCGGCGCCAGCGCGCCGGTCTTGCACAGCTGGATGGTCTCGACTGGGTCGAGAAGCAGTTTAGCGGCGGCGACGATCGCCGTGTCGCATTCGCCGCGCCGGATCGAGCTGATCGCGGTGTGGACGGCGACCAGGCTCGAGGAGCAGGCGGTGGCCAGCACCATGCTCGGCCCGTGGCAGCCCAGCAGATGCGACAGCCGGCCCGCGGCCATGCTCAGCGTGGAGCCGGTCGCCACGTGCGGGTCGGTGTCGAGGTCGGCCGGGTCCAGGCGGCGCAGGTGATCGTTGAGGAATTCGTCGGCACCGAGGAAGACGCCGGTGTCGCTGCCGCGCAGGGTCATCGGGTCGATCCCGGCGTGCTCGATCGCATGCCAGGTGGTTTCGAGCAGCATCCGATGCCGCGGGTCCATCCGGGCGGCTTCGCCCGGTGAGATCCCGAAGAACGCGGCGTCGAAGCTGTCGATGTCGGCGAGTGTGGCCGCGCAGCGGACGTTCATCTTGCCCGGCGCGGCCGGTGACGGGTCGTAGTAGGCCTCGATGTCCCAGCGGTCGGCAGGAATCGGGGCGAGCACGTCGGTACTGGCGCACAGCTGCTCCCAGAATGCGGGGACGGTGTCGGCGCCGGGGAACCGCAATGCCATCCCGATGACCGCGACCCGGTCGCCGATGTCGCTGTCCATCAACGAATCCGGCTCAGGGCTGGTGACGGAGGCCGCCGGCAGGGTAGTGGTGGCCGGGGTTGGTGCGGGTCCGGCTGCTGCCAGCAGGCCGGTCAGGTGAGCGGCCAGGGCGGCGACGTCGGGGTGGTCGAAGACCACCGTCGCCGGCAGCGCGACACCGAAGTGTTGCTGCAATCTCGCGCGCAGGTCCAGCGCGCTCAATGAGTCGATCCCGAGGGCGGTGAAGCCGCGGTGCCGGTCCACCTCGGCCGGGGCGATCCCCAGAAGTTCGGCCACCAGGTCGGTAATCGTCTGTGCCACATCATGTTCCGGTGCGGGCTGTGTCGCTGCGGTTACCGGCGTCGGCTGGGCCGGCGGGGCTGCGATGTTGGTGAGCGCGGCTAGGACAGGGGTCGGGTAGGTGCGGGTGGCGGCGAAGCGGTCCCAGTCCACGGCCGCGATCGCCACATGCGGTCCGGCCCAGGGCAACGCGGTCAACGCGGCGGCCGCGGTGTCGGGGTCGAGCAGGTGTTCTCCTTCGGCCTGGATGCGTTCGCGGAGGCGGGCGGCGAGCCGGCCGGTCATCCCTTCACCTGCCCAGCTGCCCCAGCTCACCGCGAGGGCGGGCAGGCCCTGGTCGTGGCGGTGGCGAGCAAGATCGCACAGGGCGCCGTTGGCGGCGGCGTAGCTGGCTTGGCCCGGGTAGCCGATGGTCGCGGCCAGCGAGGAGAACAGCACGAAGAACTCCAGCGGCAGCTCGCGGGTCAGTTCGTGCAGCAGCCACGCCCCGCCGACCTTGCCCGCGAGCACCGCTTCGATCCGCTGCCGGTTCTGGTGTAGCAGGATCGCGTCGTCGAGGACTCCGGCGCAGTGCACGATCCCGCGCAACCCGGGCCCGATGCGGTCGATCAGGTCACCGAGCAGGCTCGCGTCACCGACGTCACCGCACACCACCTCGATCTCGGTGCCGGTGGCTGCCAGCGCTTTCCACGCCGCGCCGTCGGCGGATTGACCGCTGCGGGCGAGAAGCACGACCCGGGCGGGGCGGCGGCGGGCGATCAGCAACGCGACGTGCAGGCCGAGCGCGCCGGTGCCGCCGGTGATCAGGTAGGTGCCCTCTCCTCGGATCGGGACCGCGTCGACGAGCCCCCCGTCAGCCTCGATGCGGGTGGGGGTGGCCAGGCGGGCGCGATAGAGGTGACCCGCGCGGACCGTCCGGGCTTCACCGGCGGCGGGCCGGTGCAGGCATGAGATCAGCGCGTTCACCTCGGCCGCGGTCGGTGCCGGGGGCGCGGTGACCGCGGCACAGGTGAGTTCGGGGTGTTCGGCGGTGATGGTGCGTGCCAGGGCGGCCAGGGCGGTCGCGCGCACGTCGCCGTCGGCGGTGAGCAGCCACAGCCCGGCCACCGGCAGGGTGCCGGTCAGCGCCACGATGCTGCGCGCGGTGTCGATGACCCTCAGCAGGGCGTCGGTGGGGTTGTCACCGGTGCAGGCGGTGTCGGCGAGGATGACCTGGACCCGGGTTCCGGGTGCTGAGACGCGGCCGAGCTCGCTGGCCAGCTCCCCGGCGGCGGG
This sequence comes from Nocardia sp. NBC_01730, assembly GCF_035920445.1. Taxonomy (NCBI): domain Bacteria; kingdom Bacillati; phylum Actinomycetota; class Actinomycetes; order Mycobacteriales; family Nocardiaceae; genus Nocardia; species Nocardia sp. NBC_01730. Next base: position 1,207,975 of record NZ_CP109162.1, read on the forward strand.
CAAGCGCCCGGCGCCGGTGCGCAGCTGCGCGCACCCGCGTCCCTGGGCGCGCAGACCGTCGACGAGCCGGGAGGCCAGGTCACCGGGAGGACCGATGACGACGAAGGTGCCTGCGCTGCCCGTCTCGTCGGTGTCAGGTGCTTCTTCCCAGGTCAGGTCGAGGAATTGTGGCGAGTTCACGGTGTCGGTCTCCGATGGCGAGGTGAGTGCGGCGGTGTCGGGGCTGGTGGGGGAGGCCGGGCGGTCGAGCCAGTGCCGGGTGCGTTGGAAGGGGTAGGCAGGCAGCGCGACCCGGCGGCCGGTGCGCGGGCGCAGGGCGGGCCAGTGCAGGTTGGCGCCGGCGGTGTAGAGGCGGGCCAGCGCACCGAACGCGGCGAAGGGTCGCGGGGGCTCATGCTCGACAGCCATCGGTGGCCCCCACTGGGCAGGACTCGGCGGCCCAGGGCGGTGAGCACGGGGGTGGCGCCGATTTCGAGGAACGTGGCAGCCCCGCGCCGGTCCGCCGTGGTGATCGCGTCGGCGAACCGGACCGGGGTGCTCAGTTGCTCGACCCAGTAGTCCGGCCTGAAATCGGATGGTCGGGCCATGGCGCCAGTGCTCGCGGCGATCAGGTCGATGCGGGGGGCGTGGTAGGTCAGCGATTCGGCGACGCGCCGCAGCCCGGCCGCGGCGGGTGCCATCAGCGGGGAGTGCAGTGCGCGCGAGACCGCCAGCGTCCTCGTCGCGATGCCGCGGCGGCCGCATTCGGCGATGAGCTGGTCGATCGCGGGCGGTGCCCCGGAGACGACGACAGCATCGGGTGCGTTGATTGCGGCCACCGCCACGGTGCCCGCCCACGGTGCCACCAGCGCTTCGACGGTGGCCTCATCGGCAGCTACCTGCACCATCTTTCCTGGCGGGGTGAGGGTTTCGACCAGGTCGGCGCGGGCGGTCACCAGGCGCAGCGCGTCTGGCACGGACAAGACACCCGCCAGGGTCGCGGCGAGGTATTCCCCGAGGCTGTGCCCGATCAGCAGGTCCGGGTGCACACCCCAGGAACGCCACAGCGCGGCCGTGGCGTAGCCGACGGCGAAGATCGCCGGATGCGCCGAGGTCGGGTCCGACAGCTCCGAGGCGGGGCCGGGCCCGTAGAGCAGTTCGGTGAGCGATCCCCCGCCCTGGGACTCGACGATGTTCGCGCACTCGCCGAAGGCCCCCCGGAACACCGGTTCGCTGTCGTAGAGGGCGCGGCCCATCTGCGGGTACTGCGAGCCGTATCCGGTGCACAGCCACACCGTCGGCCCTGCCACCGCATCCGCGGCCTCGCTGGTGCCGGGCCCGGCGAGCAGCCGGTCCAGCTGGGCGCGGGCCGCCGCGGCGTCGGTGGCGGTGATCGCGGCGCGGAACCGGTGGTGGCGGCGAGTGGTGGCGGTGTAGTAGATGTCGGTGAACCGGTCGGGTGCCTCGTCGAGCAGGCGGCGGTAGCCCGAGAGCAGTTCGCGCAACGCGGTGGGGCTGTGGGCCGAGATCGGCAGCAGCTGCACGGGCCGCTCGGGCACCGGCGGCCCGGGTTGGGGTGTGTTGGGGGCCTGTTCGAGGACCAGGTGGCAGTTGGTGCCGCCCATGCCGAACGAACTCACTCCGGCCCGCCGGGGACGGTGCTCGTCGCCGAGCCAGTCACAGAGTGCGGTGTTGACGTAGAACGGGCTGGCAGGCAGGTCCGCTGCCGGGTTGGGGGTGCGAAAGCCTAAGCTCGGCGGGATCTGCCGGTGGTGCAGGCTCAGCGCGGTCTTGATCAGCCCGATCACCCCGGCGGCTTCGTCGAGGTGACCGATGTTGGATTTCACCGACCCGATCGCGCACCATCGACCGGCACGGTCGGTGCTGGACCGGAAGGCGCGAGTCAGCGCGGCGATTTCGATCGGGTCACCTAATCGTGTTGCGGTGCCGTGTGTTTCGACGTAGGAGACGTCGTCGGCGGTGATGCCGGCGACGCGGTGAGCACCGGTGATGGCCTCGGCTTGGGCGTCGAGGCTGGGGCCGGTGTAGGCCGGTTTGTCGGCCCCGTCGTTGGTGACCGCGGACCCGGACACGACCGCATAGATCCGGTCACCGTCGGCCAGCGCCCTGGTCAGGGTCTTGAGCACGACCACGCCCAGCCCGTTGCCGAACACGGTGCCGTCGGCGTCGGCGTCGAACGGGCGGCAGTGGCCGTCGCTCGAGACCATCAGCCCGTCACGCCATCGGTATCCGGTGGCTTGGGGGGTGATGATGGAGACCCCGCCGGCCAGGGCGGTGTCGCATTCACCGGCCAGCAGCGCTTGCCGGGCCAGGTGCACCGCGACCAGCGAGGTCGCGCAGGTGGCCTGGACGTTGATGCTGGGACCACGCAACCCGAGCAGATGCGAGGTCCGCATCGGCAGGTGGTCTCCGGCGTTGCCCTGCTCGATGCGCAGGTCGACGGCCCGGTCGAAGTTGCGGTGGCTCAGGAACACCGGTGGCCCGACCGCCGGGAGGACGTTGTTGACCAGGTAGGTGCTCATCGCCGACCCGGCGAACACCGCGACCCGGTCGGTGGCCAGCCCGGCGTCCTCGACCGCGTCGACGGCTGTTTCGAGGAACAGCCGGTGCTGGGGGTCCGTCACGGCGGCCTCGGCTGGGCTGATGCCGAAGAACTCCGCGTCGAAGTCCTCGATGCCCGTGAGCTGTGCGGCGACCGCGACGAAGTGCGGGTCTCGGGTCTGCTCCGCGGGCAGGGCAGCCAGTTCGGCACTGGTCAGCGGCGCGATCGATTCGACACCACCACACAGGTTCAACCAGAACTGGTGGATCGAATCGGCGCCGGGCACCCGGCAGGCCATCCCGACAATGGCGACCGTGTCGTCCCCGGCCGTCGGTGTTCGCGTCGCCGGCGTCGCCGGGCGGGTGTGTTCGCCGCCGGACAGGTACCGGGACACGGCGTGGATGGTCGGTTTCCGGAACAGCAGGTTGGCAGGCAGCGTCTGACCGCAGGCTGCTTCGATGCGCTGGTGCGCGTGCACGAGCATCAGCGAATCGGCACCAAGGTCGGTGAACGAGGCGTCCGGGTCGACGTCGGTGACCTCGAGCAGTTCACGCCAGATCCGGGTCACCACGTCCGCCGCCTCGGTGAGCGGGCGCGTGCCGGGCCGGTCCTCGGCCGCGGTGGACAGCGCCGGGAGGGCTTTGCGGTCGAGTTTGCCGCTGGGCGTCAGCGGCAGTCCGGCCACGACGTGCACCACAGCCGGGACCAGGTGGTCGGGCAAGGTGGCGGCGGCATGCTGGCGCAGGCGCTGCCCGAGATCGGCAGTCCCGGCACCGGCGACGGGCACGACGTAGGCGAGCAGACGGGCGTTGCCGTGAGCTCCTTCGGCGGCGACGACGGCGCATTCGGCCACCGCGGCGTGCTCGGCTAGGGCGGCTTCGATCTCGCCGGGCTCGATGCGGAACCCGCGGATCTTTAGCTGAGTGTCGGCGCGGCCGACACATTCGATGACCCCGTCGCCGCTGTCGCGGCCCAGATCCCCCATCCGGTAGAGCCGCGAACCTGCCGGACTGAACGGGTTGGCGACGAACCGCTGCGCGGTCAAACCCGGGCGGCCGTGGTAGCCCTCGGCCAGACTGTCGCCCTCACAGTAGATTTCACCGACCTGACCCGCGTCGACCGGAGCAAGCGCGCTGTCGAGGATGTGCAGGGCCATGTTGTCGACGCTGGCCCGGCCCACCGGCGCCACAGCAGGCCAGATGGACGGGTCGCCGGCCAGTTCGTGGGTTGCGACGTCGATGCACTCGGTGGACCCGTAGTGGTTGTGGATCACAGTCCCGCTGCGGCGCGCGAACTCCCGGATCGCCGGGGTGATCCGCAGTATCTCCCCGCCGACGATCAGTTCCACCAGATCGGTCGGTGCCTGCCCGGTCGTGGCGGCCTGGGCGATCTGCTGCAAGGCGACAAACGGCATGTACCACTTCTGGATCCGCCGGGCCCGGGCGAACTCGAGCAGCGCCATCGGGTTGGATCGGGTGTCCTCGTCGACCACCACCAGCGTCGCGCCGGTGGCCAGGCCGGCGAAGATCTCGTGGAAGGCCACGTCGAAGCTGATAGGCGAGTACAGCAGCACCCGGGTTCCGGGTTCGGACAGCCAGCTCCGGCGATGCCAGGCGAGCAGATTCGCAATCGCGGTATGGCTGACCGTGGTCCCCTTGGGCCGACCGGTGGAACCGGAGGTGTAGATCATGTACACCGGCGCCTGCACACTCACGTTCCTGTTCACCACGTCTGCCGTCGGACAAAGTTCGATCGGGGCGCCGTCGGAGGTGATAGGCAGCGACCGGGCCTGCCGCAGTACCGGTTCCAGGTCGCTGCCGCTGGTGGCAGCGGTCGTGACCACGATCCCGGCACCGGAATCGGCCAGCATGAACGCCACCCGATCCGCAGGGTAGGCCGGGTCCAAGGGGACCACGACACTCCCTGCTTTCACTACCGCGATCACCGCCACGATCTGTGCGATCGACCGCCCGACGCACACCCCGATCATGTCCCCGACCTCGGCACCGGCAGCAACGAGATGCTGGGCGAGCCGATCTGCGCGTTCGTCGAGCTCCCGGTAGGTGATCCCCGTCTGGCCGTCTTCCACCGCGAGCAAGTCGCCGTGATCACCGACCGCTGACGCCAGCAGCTCGGCAACCGGGCGACGGTCGTAGGCGACCGGCGGCCGGGATTGCTGTGGCCCTGCCGCGGCGAAGGGCGAGGCCTGCGTGTGCGCCGCGCCGCGTACCGCCGACACCCGTTCTGTAGGGATGGTCATCGAACGCCTTCCTGTCGAAAGCCGAGAACACAGCTCGCGCACCACAGCGCCCGAGTGGGGGCGCACAGGAGCAGAATCGGGGGACCTCGCGAAGAGCCCGCCCGGCCGATAGCCAGGACGCTCGACCCCCATGCGTTTCGTCCGGCCAGGCGGATCGGCGCGACGGGTGGAGCGAGCCACATCATCCAGTTGAGCTGTGCAACTTCAGGTTTCGAGACTGACAGGCCACCGGGTCGGCCCACCACAGCAGTTCACCCAGCAGATTCACAGTCACCGGAGCTGCTGGGGAATCTGCTGGGTCGGTCGGTCGAACCGCGCCGATGCAGCGGATTCGGCGAAAACCGAATCTGCTGGGTGGACAAACCGGCACGATGGGCTAACAGTTGTGAGGCTCGAGCAGCCGTCTTGGCGACGGCGCGGGAGGTGGTGAACGTGGCCCGGCCGAGTAGGAATCATCTGCTGCACCAGCACATCCGGGACGCAGGATGGACCTACGAGGACGTCGCCGACAAGATAAACGATCTCGTCGAGCGAGCAACCGGATGCCGCGGGCTCTACACCGGGGACTCGGTCTTGCGGCTGGTGAACGGGTCGGTGTCTTGGCCCCATCTTCGCTACCGTGAGGCATTGTGTCGGCTGTTCAACGCCACACCCGGTCAGCTCGGCCTGGCGAACCACCGGGCCGCGCGGGTCCGGGTCAAGGAGGTCGATGTGGATCGGCAGGAGTTCCTTCGCGGACTGGCGGCCGTGCCCGTACTCGCAGCGCTGCCCGCGCGGCAGCCAACGATCCGTCCGACCAGAGGCAGCGCGCCGCGTACTGTCGGTCGTGAGCATGCTCAGCGCGTCAACGCCTGGGCCGAGGTGTTCCGTCAGGCCGACGACGCCGGAAACGGCGCGTTCGAGGGCATGACCGCGCAGCTCGCGCGTGCCCGCGAATACCTCGACGCGACGATGACCCCGCCGGTGGAGCGGGAAATCAAGGCCGCGGTGGCCACCCTGCACCGTGTCGTGGGCTGGGCCCGATACGACCGCGGCGACCACGACGGCGCCCAGCACGACCTCAACGAAGGCTGGAACCTCATCGGCGACGACGGTCCCCGGTGGCTGCGTGCAGCACTACTGACCTGCATGGCCCGCCAGGCGATCTACCTCGGGCACCTCGACTACGCCCTCGACAAACTCGGCATCGCCGCGATCCGGTTGGACAAACTGTCGCTGCTGCGCCGCGCTGACATCGCTGCGGTGAAAGCCCGGGCCTTCGGTGCCCAAGGCAACCACCGCGAATGCCTTCGCGCGGTCATCGAAGCCGAATCGCTGTTCAGCGAAGCCCGCGACGAAGACCACCCCGACCTCGCACACGAAGGATTCGCGACCTACTACAGCGAAAAGCTGCTCGCCTCCGACCTCGCACACGGACTGTTCACCCTGTCCTACCAGCGCGGCCTCGAACTCGGCCAGACCATGACCAGGCTCGAAACCGCGAGAAGTCTCTCCGACGCGCACGCACGCTCCCGACTACGCAGCACCGCCCAACTGGCCGCCCTGCACCTTCGCCATGGCGAAACCGAACACGGCGTACACCTTGCCCACCAGGTACTCGATGACGCGCGAGGCACCACCTCGGCACGAGTGGTCCGCGACATTCACCGCATACACCGGCTCACCACAGAACCCCGGATCAAGACCAGCAGCCCTGTCGCCGAACTCCGCGATAAGACCTCCGCGCTGCTGGATAGTCTCTGATCTGCACCGTCGACACCCAGCAGGAGGCAACAACTGTGCTCGCAGCATTCTCGATCACCCCAGTCGGCGTCGGCGAAGACGTCGGCGCTCACGTCGCCGCCGCGATCCGGGTAATCCGTGCCAGCGGGCTACCGAACCGGACAGCAGCCAGCTTCACGGAGATCGAAGGCGACTGGGACGAAGTCATGGCCGTCATCAAAGCCGCCACCGACGCCGTAATGCAGACCGCCGGACGCGCCAGCATCATCATCAAAGCCGATCTACGCCCCGGACACACCAACACCCTCGATACCAAGATCGAATCGGTCGAACGACATCTCTCCGAATAGACGGCATGCTGCGTGAACACGTCGCGGTCCAGAACTGCACCTAGCAGCAGGCTCTAACCGAAACCAGTGGTGGGCATACCGGTGATCACCGGATCACTCACCAGATTGGTCGGGCTTGTGGCCGAGGATGTAGTAGTGCGCGATCGACTCCTGTCGCTGTCCGGACGGCTCGCATCCGAGCAACTGCGCTCGAAGGTCCTTCTCGAATTCTTCTGCGAGAGCGGGGTCCTGGCGAATCCGGGCAGTGTAGGAGGTCGACCACAAGACTCCGAGGAACTCATCCACCGTCCAGTGGCAGATCAAACGGACGGCGCGACGGCTGGTCGAGATTGTGTTGATCACATCCGCGGAATCGTGCGCACCGCTCGTCGGATCGCCGAACAGAGTCGGGATGCAAGCATTACGGCTGAGGCCGACAAGATCCTCCGTCTCGCCCAGGGTCTCGATGTCGGCCAGCGTCGATAGAAGGTGGACTCGAAGGCGGTGCGTGGCCGCGGATCACGAGTGGGGGTGAGTCAGGGGCGATCCCAGGCCCGCTGTCGGCGCCAGCCCTTCAGTGCTGGGGGCCGCGCTGGCATGACTTCTCTGGGTCGATTCCCGAACTCCAAGCCGTTGATCGCAGGGGTCTCTCCCAGGTCATCGGCAGCTTTCAGTGTGCCGACAGTGTGCCAAGACATGCAGATCTCGGCCATGCGAGGCAGTACGAGCCGGACTGATCAGACCTGTGAATTGGACAGGAGGTACGGGATGACACCCGTTGGACAGCCTCGGCGACACTGACAGTGTGGGGGTCAGGGGTTCGAGTCCCCTTAGCTCCACCCGTAAATGGCCTGGTCATCGACCAGGCCATTACTCTTGGTTCTGTACCGCGTCACCACTGCGGTCACCACCTGCCTCTCAGGGCGACACGTCGATACTTCGACGACCCGGAGGCTTCATATGCTCACACCCCGCCCACGGCCGCGTAAAGACGGCACCGTCAGTTGGCAGGTGCCCTTCCACTACTACGACACCGACGGCAAACGCCGTCAGTCCTCCGAGAGCTTCGACGACTTCGCCGAAGCGCAATGGTGGGCCGACCTCGTCGACCGCGTGGGTGTCGATGAGGCGCTCAAGGTCGTCGCGACCAAGCGCGATACCGGGTCCGACGTGGTGCTGTTGACCGACTGGCTGACCCGCTACGCGGACCGACTCCGCGGCGTCCAGGAAGACGGCCGCCGCAAATATCATTCCTACATTCGTAACGACATCGAGCCGTTCTTTGGTGAGCGTGCGCCGATCGATGCCGTCACTCAGGACACCGACGCTGCCTGGATCGTCTACCTCGAACAAGACAAGGGCAACAAGCCCAAGACGATCAAGAACAAGCATGGCTTTCTTTCCGCCGGATTACGCGCAGCGGTTGAGCAACGCCCTACTGCGCTGCTGCCATTCAATCCGTGCGCTGGAATGCGGCTGCCGCGTCACGATCCGGCCGAGATCGAGATCTTCGACAACAACGAATGGGAGTTGTTCGAGCAAGTGCTGGCAGAGCGGTGGCGCCCGCAGGCCGAATTCGGGCTGGTCTCGATGGCGCGACCCAGCGAGGTCGGCGCTCTGCTGGTGCGTGATGTGAACCCGATTACCGGAGAGGTGCGAATCAATAAAGCGTGGAAGGACGGTGGCAGTCGGCTCAAACTTGGTAAACCCAAGTCCACCAGGGGAATTCGTACCGTAAACATACCGTTGGAAACCCTGGATCGGCTGGACCTGTCGCGTCCGGGCGACGAGTTGCTGTTCCATACGGTGAACCGAACTCCGATCAGGGCGGCCTACTTCCACCGCAAGGCGTGGCAGCCCGCTCTGCGGCGGCTCGACGCGCTGGCGCGTGCCGCTGCCGCATACGCGCGTGGACAAGACGCGCTCGCGGGCGAATACTTGAGTCCTTTCGCTCGCAAAGCCCTCTGGCGTGGGGCGGACCCAGATGAACTGCTCGAGCGGCACAGCACTGCGGTGGCTACGCTGCGCGTCAAGCATCTGAACCCGTACATGCTGCGGCACACCGGAATATCCTGGAAACTTCAGGATGGTGTGCCGCTGTTCGTGGTGTCCCGTGACGCTGGACATGAATCGGTCACCACCACCGACCGCCGTTACGGGCACAACGACCGCAAAGCCAGCGAATCCGCGGCTCAAGTCATCGCGAGTCGGCTGCCGCGCGTGCGCGCCAACATGCTCGCAGTCGCTGCCTGAGCAGCACCCCACCCCACCCCACCCCGCAACGTTCTGTGTCGGGGCAGAACATTGTCCTCGCGACCATCGGCGACTACCTGACCGAATACGGCCACCATGGTGACCGGCGCGGCCAGATTCGTGATCTGGTCACGGTGCTGCGCAACAACACCAGGATCGTGGCCGCGTGTGAGCCGTTGAACCTGGCTGGTGCGCGGGTGGTCGGTGTTGATCTGCATGGTTGCCGATCTGGTGTCACCCGCAGGGTGGTGGGGCGGCGATCGTGGTGTGCAGGCGGAATCGCCAGACGCTGTTGTCGCCGATGGACCGCACCGCTCGCATTGCTGGGGGGTGTGGTGCGGATGTCGGCATTGCTCGCGAACCGGCGGCGGATCCGGTCCTGATGAAACGGCGGATACTCCGGCGGCCGGAATCCGGCGTTCTCGACCTCGTTCCAGTACAGGTCGTGGATGACGTCGTGCAGCAGCCGGATCAACACCGTGGACTCACCGGCACCACCGCCGTCGGGCGCAATCTACTGGTTCCGGTCGGTGCAGTGTGGTGACTTTGGATGCGGCCTGGAGCGAGGCGGTCAACTCATGTTGGTGACGGTGAGCTGTGTAATGGCATCGGCGTAGATCCTGTTCATCCGGCGCCGCTCGGCGTTCTCGGCGCGAAGCCTGCACAAGGCCTCGTCCGGTGGCGGCGCCGGGTACAGTTTGCCGTCGCCAACGAGCGGGTACCGGCCCCGCCTACCGCATTCATCGCCGCGCGCGATGGCACTTGGTTCGCGCTCGATGCCGGCATTCGCATCGAGCGTGGACATGACGGATGTGAACATTGCACAGCGATTTGGGCGGCTACGACTATCGGCGTTTGCGCTGAGGTGGTATCTGGCGTCGTCTTCGGGTTTCCCTGCGCTGTGGAGGGCGCGTCGGATCGGAGGGCCTCGGCGTTGTACCGGTGGTATCCGGGCTCTGGTTGGCAGTATGCCGGGTGGACTCGAGGGCTGCTGCGATATCTCCGGCGGTGAGGAACCAGGTTCTGCCAGCCTTGTGCCCAGGGAGTTTCCCTTTGTTGAGCTGATCCGCATACCAGCGGCATGACTTGCGCAATGCGCGAGCTCCGACCGAGATCGGATAGGTCGGCTCATGCGGAGTTGTGGGACCTGTCTTGTCCAGCGGTACTGGTTGAGTGCCTGAGGTATCTGTCATTACGGTCTGCGCATCCCTGCGTCACCGTGGATGACTTCTGAGTGATGTTGTGCCGCTCTCGCATAGAGAACCTCGGTCGAAGTGGCAATTTTGTATGTGCTCCCATGTCATTGGTGGTACCTCATTTGCTCGATCGTCACGTAACCGGTTTCGCTGTCGCTGGTCTGTTCATGTCCACTTGCGGTCCATATGCCAGCAAGTCGTTTCCGGCGGCGACCCGAACCGATTTTGTATGTGCAGGCATAACATCCTGTAGTAGGACTGTCGGCGGATGCTGCAACGTAGCTAGCTCCCGGTGTTGCCCGACAGTGCCAGATGTGGTGAGGAGGCGACTTGTCGAACGCAGTCGCAGCCAAAGCTTTCCAGTCTCGGCGTGTCGGCAGCGCGTGTCGGGATGTCATCCAGTGTTACGGACCGAGGGGGCCGGAATACGGCTTGGGGATCGCGGTAACGAGTAGGACGGTCATGTTCGCGACCATGGGGGCGATGCCGAGCCGGTAGGAGACAAGTCCGCCGTTCGGGGGTTGACGGATGTGGAGCAAGTCGTCGCTGTCGCGGCCGTAGTTCACCTCGAGGCTCGACGCCCATAGGCGCCGGAATTCCCTGTTGGGGCCGAGATGCCGTATGAGGTTGCGGGCTTGCTGAGAGTTTCGGTAGAGCCCGAGGATGGCCTTGTCATAGGCGACGTTGAGTGCAGCCTCCTGCTCCCACGCCACCCACACATCCTTAGCGACAGGGCTGAAGATCCATGCCGCGATCGAGTAGGTTTCCTCGATGCCGGGCAGGGTTGATCGAAACAGGTCATTGCAGGCCAAGACGTTCCAGATCGGGTCCACGTATGCCGCGAAAACGCCTCGGTGCTCGAGGTCATCGAGATGGTGCAGCCAGTCGAGGTTCGCGGTCACAGACTGGCGGAGCTTGTCGGTCGGCACGAGATCCTCCGGTGGAGAACGCAGTTCGCGTAGGTGACGCGCTTGTAGCGGACTGGGTTCATACCCGGCGATGAGCGCTTCCAACGTTTCGAGCTTCGGCACGTACTTGTCCACCTCGATGTCGAACAGGTACGAGTTGCTGATGCCATGACGGTCGCGAGCTGTCAGGCGTGTCAGCCCCAGGTCCTCACGGATCAGCCGCAACGTGCTGCCCAACGTCGGGATGCCCGGTGGCGCGGTCGTTCTGGCATTGGTTCGGGAACGGTATGCGGGATTCCGGTTCATGCGGAGTCCCCCTTCAGTGTCTTCCGCCGCGAAGCGTGCGGAAGTATGATGATCGGTTGCCCCCAGATATGTTTCCTTCCTATCAGACGTGTGTCTGGCGCTGCAAGATCTTTCCGCCTGAGAGAACCCGAAGATGTTGCTGACCCCGGGGGCTTGGTTGCTGCGCGTGCACTCCGAAACGCGCTGCCACAGAAGATGTTACCGAGAATTTTATTTACCGATCCGATCGTGAAATGGTCGGCAAACGTCCTGCATACCGGCGCAATAGCAAATTGACGATCCAGTCGTTACCGAAAAATAGGTAAGCGTAAACCCTAGCTTTCCAAGCGGTTTCGGGGTTTGGATGTGAAGTGCAAGTCCAAACCGATTGAAAGGAAACCGCATTGGATCCCATGCTGATCCTCGGATGGGTGAACGCCGGTCTGTCACTGCTGTCCAATGGATTGTCCGTGGCAGCACAGGCACTGACACTCATCCTCCCCTTCATCTGACACGTAAGCCCTGAGAAGCGGCCTCCCAGCAGCGAATTCGTTCCTGGGAGGCACCTCGAAAGCGCCCGCCCCCGCGCAATTCAGGCCGCATACCCATCATTCGTACCTTCACGACGAAGGGTCTATTTGCCATGCCCAAATCCACGCGAATTCCGAGCGATCGCTTACCCGATCGACGACGCGGGAATGTCAGCACACCGGAACGTAATCGTCTGTGCCGCAGTCTTTCCCGTGGTGGTAGCGCCATTCTGGTTGGCGCGGTGCCCGTTGCCATTGTCTTGGCCACTGTCGCGGGACCGGCGGTTGCCGCTGAGCCTCCCGCCGCGATTGCTGACCAATCGGGTGTCACCGGTCCCGCCCAACCTGGCACGACCACTGTCCCTGCACCCCCTGAGCCTGTCCCGGCGCCCGAACCTGCACCGCCGATCTACTATTCGCAGCCACCAGAGGTCCGCAACGACGCACCCTCACGTCCGGCTCCATCCTCGGTAGAACCCGTGGAGCCGATACGGATCGAGGAACTACACCTACCTGAGCCCGTGGCACCTGTGGCGCCGATCGAGGCGCCGGTGAACATGATTCGCATCGGGCAGTGGGAGACACCGCGTCCGGACTGGTTGCCCCCTGAATGCGCTGACGCTGTCAACGACACCGCGGCGGGTGCCGAAGCTCAGGTAGCGACCGCGCTGGACTCGATCGGTATACCTGCGGGCCGATCCGACCGGGTCAGTGGAGCTACGTTGGCTGGGGCTGGAGTCGGCGGGGCCGCAGGCGCGGCCGTAGCTGGTGCGCCTGTTGCAGTCGCGGGAGCGGTGGTCGGTGGCCTGATCGGCGGCACCATCGGCGGGATCGCGGGAGCTGTACTCGGCACCGTCGTGCCGGTGCCAGTCATCGGCACGGTCACCTCGGGTATCGCTGGAACCGCACTCGGAGCGGCGGCCGGGGCGGCGGCCGGGGCGGCAGTCGTGGGCATTCCCGCCGCAGTGGTCGGTGCAGTGGTCGGCGGCATGATCGGCGCCGGGTTCGGCGCCGGTGTCGGAGTGGGCCAATGACCGCCAAGGCGCAGCTAAGAACGCGCACCCTTCTCGTCGCGGCCACGCTGACTACTGCACTTTGTCTTGTCGGAGGAACCATCGCCGTAGGGCCCGCATCCGCCGTACCGATCGGGCCAGGATGCCCAGCGCTGTATGTGCTCGGCGTTCAAGGCACCGGCCAATCCTCTCCGACCGCGGACCCGCTGGCCGACACTGGAGTCGTCGGAGCGCTCATCGCACCGGTTCTGTCCGCTGCCCCTGCCCTGGTGCAGCGCAGCTACATCCCCTACAGTGCGGGGTTCGGCGGCGCAGTCCCCGGCGGCGGGCCTGACCCCTACGTCGTGTCGGTGACCGACGCGCGCAACCAGCTCGACGCCGCCGCCCGCCAAATCACTGATACCTGCCCGGACACGTTGATCGCCGGAATCGGTTATTCCCAAGGCGCGCAGGCTGTATCGAGCTTCGCCCGTGACGTCGGCGCCGGTGCAGGTCCGATCGCACCCGAACGTGTCGCCGGGATAGCACTCTACGCACACCCGGACCGGTCCCCGGACGCACCGATATTCCCCGGACGGCCAGGACAAACTGTGCCCGACGCAGCCCCCGGCACCAGCGGTGCCGCCGTCGCGGGCATCGTGATCCCCAATCCGCCCGCCGGTGGCGGCGGAATCGCGGACGGAGCCACCAGCTACGGCGCACTGACCGGCCGCGTCGCCGATATCTGCACCGACGGCGACCTGGCGTGCTCGGCTCCGGATCGGGCCGCATTGCTACGCGTCGGGGCCGAGATCGCGGCTCAAGCGAACCTGCGAGATCCATTCGCCGCCATCGGATCTCTCAACGCCCTGTTCTCCACAGCAATGGGCGATGCCTGGACCACGGTCGTGCTCAACGACTTTCAGGTCGGACCCGGGAATGTCGACTACGCTCCGCAACTCGGTCTAGCGGGGCGGTTGATCGACGCCGCCGACCCGCGCACCCCGGCACCGACTGTCGAGGCGATCGGCGCAGCGACTGTGCGGTGGAACGAGATCACCGCCACCATCGCCGGAAGCCCAATCATCTTGCTCCCCAAACTGATCGGCCAACTCGGCGCGGCTTGGGGGCAGTTCGGCGCAGACAACGCCGACTTACTCAATCCAGCGGTGTGGGTCCACTACGCCGACACCGTGGCCCGCCACAACAACTACGCGATCAACGGTCAACTCAACTCGGGCATCGCGTGGATGGTCGCACTCGCCCGCGACATCGCAGGGAGCCGACGATGACCGACCCCAGTACCTTCGACGACTTCTACACCAACCCCGCCATCGACTTCGCCCCCCGACCGGGCGAAATCTTACGTCGTCGCGCCGTCGGCACGCCACTACTGCGCGGTGCGAACAGGGCATGGCAACTCCTCTACGCCACCCGTACCGCGTTCAGCGCCCCGATCGCGGCCTCGGGAATCGTGATCGCTCCAGACCACGGCGAAGCCGCCGGTACGGGCCCGATCCTGTTGTACTACCCGAGCTTTCACGGACTGGGCGGGCGCTGCGCACCGTCGCAACTGCTGGCGGGGGAGGGCAGCGAACCGGAATCGGAGTTCATCACAACCGCGCTCGATCGCGGGTGGACGGTGGCGGTGCCTGATGGGCAATGTCTCGGCGTGACCGGGCTTGGGCCGCATGCGTTCCTGGCTGGAAAGGCCGCCGCGCACGCCGTGCTCGACCTGGCCAGAGCGGTGAGGGCCCTGCCGGAAACGGACTCCGACGAAGCCCCGTGTGCGGTATGGGGATATGCCGACGGCGGACGTGCGGCGATCTGGGCGGCCGAACAGCAGCCGCACTATGCCCCGGAACTCGACCTGCGTGGCGTGGCGGCCGGTGCCGTCGTCGCCGATCCGGGCGCACTGATCCCGGAGATCGACGGCGGGGCGTGGTCGGGTCTGATTCTGGGCGGGCTGATTGGGCTGGGCCGCGCCTATGCCCACTTGCCGGTTGGACACATCCTCACTGACGACGGCTACCAGGCGATCGAGCACGCCCAAACCTTGGACGCCGCAGCGCTGCTGGCCACCTACCGGAATACACCGCTAGCGCGGTGGTGCGAGAGACCCGACCCCTGGAACGACCCCATGTGGCGATATGTCCTCGACAGCGAGACCAGCGCGCGCGAAACCCCACAGGTGCCCGTGCACCTGTACCACGGCACCGAGGACGCGCTCGTTCCGGTCGCGATGGGGCGGAGCGTGTTCGCTGAATACCGCTCCCGCGGAGTCGATGTGAGCTGGCGCGAATACACCAGCAGCCACCTCGGCGCGGCTACCGCCGGCTCGACCGAAGCCGTCGCGCGGCTGACCAGCTACCTGGCACGGCGCCCCCCACTCGCCACCCGCGCGGCCCCACCCGGCCCGCAGACCACCTGAATAGCCTGCCCGCACCCTGGACCCCTTGCTGGCGCGCGGGCAGGCCCCCAGCACACGAATTGAGGTGAAACCCTATGCATTCCAACAACTTCGAAGCCAGCATATCGCGTGCCGCCGCAGCGGCATTGGCGTTGGTCATCGTGTCAGTAGCAGGTGCGAGCACCGTGCACGCCGACACCGATGTCCCGCTCGGAGCGAAATGCCCGAGCTTGTATGCGCTGGGAGTGCAAGGCACTGAGGAGGGGGCCCAGGAGGCGGGGATCTCCAGTGACTCCGGCGCGCTCGGGCAAATGTTCGGTCCACTCGCCGCCGCGGCGGGGGACCTCCTCCAGCGCGCCTACGTTCCCTATGGGAGCGGTCAGGACGGGACCGCCTTGCCATACGACGACGCTGTCACCGCCACCACCGAGGACCTGGAACAGATGGCCGCGCAGGTCGTGACACGCTGCCCCGACACGAAAATCGCCGCCGCCGGATACGCTCAGGGCGCGCCCGCGGTCGCGGCATTCGCCGCACGCGTCGGAGCCGGAAACGCGAGGATCGGCGCGGACCAGGTTGCCGGGATCGCGTTGCTGGCCAATCCGAACCGCGCCACCGATACCCCGGTCCTGCCGGGCCGTCCCGGCGCCACAATTCCCTCAGCCGCGCCGGGGACAGCGGGGCAGTCCGTCGCCGCGATAAAGCTGTTGAACCCGGCATTGTCCGGTGCCGGGATCGCCGCCCCAACGACGAATGGGTATGGCGCGTTGGTGGGGAGGGTCGCGGACCTGTGCGTCGCCGGCGACGCCACTTGCGATGCCCCCGCCGGAGGAAGGCTGGCAACTGCCGCGGCGAACATCGCTGGCCGTTCGGACTTGCGCGACCCTATCGCGGCGGTGTCCACGATCGCCCAAGCGTTGGCGTCGACGGTGTACACCACCGCCGTGAATGTGGTTAACGAGGACCTGGCCGGCACCAGCTTGGACCAGCTGTCCTACCAACCGGCTAAACCGCTCGGTCAGCGCCTCGCCGAAGCCTCCAATCCGGCCACCGCACCGCCGGGACCCGACGATGCTCTGGCGGCACTGTTCAAGATCGGCACTATCGGCCTGAACGCGGTGGTGTCTGTGGCGCAGAAGGTGTTCACCCCAGCAACCGTCGCCGAATTGGCGACGGTCGGCATGGCCAATCCTTGGGCCGCCGTCGCCGCGCTCGGCGCGAAACTCGCCACCGCCGTCGTCGAGTTGGTTCCGCCTCAGACCGCGAGTCGCTGGATCAACGAGGCGTTCACCGCGATCACCGGCACCATCACCGACCGCAGCGAGCTCTACACCCTGGCCAGCTCCGCGCAATACAGCGACACGACCGGCCGACACGACTCCTACCAGACCGTTTCAACAACACCGGACGGGCGCTCGGCGCTCACCGCGACAGCCGACTGGTTCACCGCACTCGCCCGCGACCTCGCCGCCACCGCAACGTCGAGGACCCCACCACTTCCCGAGACCAGCACGCCGACCACGGCACCAACAACCACGCCCGCCGCGCCGACATCTACCGCATTGACCAGCGGCCCCTGAACCCCTTCGGGCGGAGCCGAATCCTCAGACGTACCCAACCCGTTTGCTGATTCTCCCCTGGCACACCCGCCCGAAGGGCCCCACACCAACGAGACCGAGGAGGTGAATACCCCGAATGCCGAACAACCACACCGAACCCGACATCAGTGAGGAACAGGGCCGGGGATGGCTCCAATCACCCAAACCGGTTGCCCTGCAACCAGTTACGCCCCAGGGCGACGCAACGTCGCCGAGTGGCGATAGCGAATGGCAGTGGATCAACCAGCAACCTCCTCCTCCACCACCACCGCTGACCATCCACGCAGCCCGCAGACGGATTCCCCGGCGGGTGTGGATCGGACTCGGAACCACACTGAGTGTCGCCGCTGTGCTGGTCGGCACAGCAATCAACTCGATCACGAACCAGCCGGAGACGATCACAGCAATACCGACCCTGACCGCCGGGCCACCGACAACAACAGCGCCAGCCAGCACGGCGTGCGCGGGGCTGTCCGGACAAGCCGTCACCGATACCGCGGGCGGCAACGACAGCCTGACCGGCGTGATCGCCGCGTTCGAGCACGCCTACTACGTGCAGCGCAGCGCCGAAGCCGCGCTACGACTGGTCGCCCCACAAGCCGGGCTCGCACCCGAGGCGCTGGCGGCGGGAATCGCTTCGGTACCGACCGGCACCACGCACTGCGTGGCGATCACCGCGATCACCGATGACACCGCCGACGTGCATCTGGTCGAACGCCACCCCGACGGCGCGCGCACCGACTACCTGCAGCTGGTCAACGTCCGTCACGAGGCCGGTGCCGTGGTCATCACCAACATCCAGAAGCGGGGCTGAGCGATGAGCGCCGCACCGCTGCACCTGCGTACGGACATCCAAAAGCAAGGCCACCGCTTGGACCCGGGCACCGTCACGGCGCCCGCGCTGGACCGGCTGGCACCGGTACGGGAGACACCGTTGTCGACCACCGGTGCGCATCCGCCGCTGTTCGCGGTACTGGGTGCCCACGGCGGGGCCGGGACCTCGACACTGGCGCAATGGTGGGCACCGGCCGCCGACACCGGCCTGGCGTGGCCCGCATCACCCCGCACCACCCAGAAGGTGATCGTGGCCGCCCGGCTGTGCATGCCGGGCCTGACCGCAGCTGCCGATCGCCTGCGCGAGTGGCACGCCGGACTCGCCCCCGACGGCGTGCAGGTGATCGGGCTCGTGCTCACCGCGGCTCGTCCGGGGAAGGTTCCGGCACTCGTGCGCCGCTATCGCGCGGTGGTCGCCGAACTGGTCGAACACCTCTACGAGATCAGCTGGCACGACGAACTCGTCGTGCGCGAACTCGCCGAACTGGCCCAATACATGCCGTTCGACCGTGCGCCGCGACGTCGCTCTCGGCTACAGGAGGCCGTCCCGGCCGACGTGTACCGCGCCGGAGCCCACATCATCACTCACCTCGCCGCTCGCACTGAGGCTGCGGCACAACAAGATTCGGAGAACAGGCCATGACCACCGCCCAAGCGGTCGGCGAGGCGCTGACTGTCCTCGCCCAGGAAATCAAAATCACCCCGATCGAGCCACCTGGATCGAAAAAGCTCGTCAACCTGGTCAATTACCTGTCCTGGATGGTCATGCTCGCCGGGATCGCCTCCCTCATCTACGCAGGCGGAAAATTCGGGTGGGAGCGATTCCACGGTGGCGCTGTCGAATCTCCCAAGATCATCCTCGGCGCTCTGGTCGGCGGCATCATCGCCACCAGCGCCGGAACGATCATGAACGCCGTCGTCACCGGAGGCGCATAGCGATGCGCCGCTTGCCGATTCCTCCCCAATGCTCCACCGCCACATCGAGCGGCATTCCTGGATTCGGTGGCCCGTGGATCTCGGAAAGCGGATTTCCCACCGCCTCTATCACGGCGCGGGAAAAGCGCACCACCAGCCACCTCAACGCCAGCCCGCTGACCGTCGAGGGCCCCGACGGGACACCGCTGTCGGCGAGCCGTCTCGGCGCGGCCTCGCCGCCAGCGAGCGTGTTGTATGTCCACGGTGCTCTCACTCAATCGACCTACTGGACGCCCCTGATCGAGTACGTACACCAACGCCTCGACGGTGGCATCGCCCAGATCGTCTACGACCAGCGCGGGCATGGTGCATCAAAGTCGCAGGCTCCCAACGCAGGAATCACCTTGCCGGTGTATGTCGATGACCTCGACGCTGTCCTGGCGCACGCGCACGGCGCGGTGGTGCTGGTGGCGCACTCGGTGGGTTCGCTACTGATACAGGCATGGGCCGCGCAATACCCGCACCGCGCTCGCGCGGTAACCGGCATCGTGCTGTTCAACGGCTGCCCCGAATTCCCCTACCTCCCAGCGCTATCGGACGTCGACCTCACTGGAAGCCGCTACCGAAAGCGGGGACTCCAGGTGGTTGAGGAACTACTGACCTACCTCTACGAGCCACCGGCACGCTATGGGTTGTCACGCCGCCACCTGTTCGGCACAGCCGAACGCAACGCGCGCAGCGGAAACTTCGAAACATCCCCGGCTGGTGTGGCCCTCTACCGCGATGCGAGCTTGACCAGTGAAACGGCGAGAACCCTGCGCAGGGTCCCGACCTGGGTGATGACCGGGCAACTCGACCCGGTGGTCGACCCGCGCAGGTCCCAGCACCTGGCCGAACAGGTCTGGGGCGAGTACGTCAGCGTCCCCGGCGCCGGGCATTCCCTCCCGTACGTCGATCCGGTTACGGCGAGTGAACCGATTCTGGCCGCACTCGAGGTCGCCTACCGCAGCCAACAGCAGGACGGCGGCCCATGGTGATCGCCAAACCGCTTCCTGCACATGTTCTTTCGCCGATCACGCAGCTGCTGGGCTACCTGGCGTGGTTCGTGCTGCTGCTGTGCATCGCCCGCGCGGTGTGGGTCGGCGGGCAACTGGCAATCCGGCTCTACCGCGAAGAAGCCATCGAAGGACTCCTCGGCGCCCTCCTCGGCGCGGCGCTACTCGGGTCGGCCAACTCGATCGCTATCGCCGTCCTTCCCACCTGAACTCAGGAGAACACAGTGAAACTCCCACGAACCCAACGCATCGCAGCACTCGTGGTGCTCGCTTGCGCCCCGGCGATCGCCGCCAGCCTGCTCGGCTGCGGTACCGACAACACCGGCCACAACGTCGAACCAAACTCGACCCTGACCGCGATCACACCCACCAGGCTGGGCTGGCAACCATTCCAAGGTGTCGACCTTCCCGTCGCCGAACAAGGGCCGCGCCACAGCGATGGAGCCGTAGCGACCGGATTCGACCATTCACCGGCCGGTGCAGCGCTGGCGGCGATCCACGCGACGGTACGGATGTCGATCGCCTCCGACACCCAATGGACCGCAGTCGGGCAACGCATGCTCGCGCCAGGCCCAAGCCGAGACACCTGGGCCACGGCACGCGCCCAAATCTCGATCACCGCCCCGATCACCAGTGGTGCGCCGAAAGTCCTCGGCTACCTGATTCCCCGCTACAGCCCCGACGCCACCGACGTCGCCATCTACACAATCCACCCCGACAACTCCGTCACATGTAACAGCACCCACGTTCTCTGGCAAGGCGACGACTGGCACTTGCTGCTACCAGAGCACCTAACCGCCGGCCCGGTGACTGCCATCGCAGCGCCGCCAGCCGACGTGGTCGCGCTTACACCGCGTTGAGGAGGGGTATCGAATGATGAAATCTCATCGACTGCTGATCATCCTGCTCGCCGGTATCACCGCCGTTGTGGTCGCTGCTTTCGTGCTGACCGTCACCAGCGACACTGGTCGCCGCGATATCCCTGCCAGTCCCGGCGGTATGGCTCTGCCGACCGAGCGGACCTTCCCTGATCTGCCCCCCGCCGCAGCGCAGCTACCGCCGACCACGGACGTCTTCGGCAACCGCCTCGAAGTGCCGAATGCCGAATCCGGTGTTGCCCTCCTACAAGACTCCGCCACGCGCCCCGATCCCGCCCGGTCGGACAACTTGACCGCTGCGCCTGCGCGGATGCAGTGGCAGCGCGGCTGGGGAGGTGCCGCGCTGCCGGTGTCAGGCAGCGACGGACCAGAGCGCATTCACGACGGCATCGCGACCGGATTCGCCCATACACCCCAAGGCGCTGCCCTGGCCGCCTGCGACGCGCTCGCTCGCGCACTGTCCGCACCCGACGGTGTCTGGCAAAAAGTGGTGCGTGAGCGTTACTACGGGGGCGGTCAGGCGCTGCTCGACAGGTTCAGCCGCTCACGGGCACGCACTCCCGGGGCCGCACGCTACGTTGTGGTCCCCGACGGAATCCGGATCCAGCCCGGTTATCGCGATGACCTCGCGGTGGTTCAGTTCGCCACGCGTGGTCAATTCGGCTACACGATCGCGACCTGGCCGATGGCCTGGATCGACGGCGACTGGCGCGTTCGAGTACCCGAAGACATCGAAATACTCTGGGGTCCAGGCACTTACACTGCAACCCTGACCGGCTTCGGGTCCTGGAAGACCGTGTCATGACGGCAACCACGCTCGCCGATACGTCGGTCATGGCCACCACAGTGTGGCAGGCGCAGGTGCAGCTCCCGGATCTATGCGATGTGCCGCTGGGGCCCCGACAGGCATGCGAGCAACTCGGGAGCGCCGCGTCCGACGCGGCAAGCTCCGCGCTCGACGACGTCGTCGACGCAATGCTCGACGGACTTACTCGAATGCTGCGGATGGCGATGTCCTGGTGGACCACGATTCCCTCGCCGCAACTCACGAGCGCCACTGGCGAGCCGGGCGCGGCGCTGTCGTCGATTCGTGAGTACAGCAGCGGATTGCAGGTGCTGTTGTTGACGACCGGGATCATGTTCGCCGCGGCGCGGTTGACGCTGGCCAAGCGGGGTGGCGTGGCGGGCGAGGCGCAGGAGAGTTTCCTGATGCTCGCGCGTGCGGTGTTCGCGTCGATGTCGTTCGCCGCCGTGGTTACCGTCGGAACGCGCGCCGGTGACGCATTCGCGAACTGGGTCATCTTCGATGCCAGCAGAGGTGACTTGGACGGTGTGGTCAACCGGCTGACGGCATTCGACGAAAGAACGCGTTCGGGGCTCGGGACCGGGGTTCTGCTCCTGGTCGGTTTGCTCGGCCTGATCAGCACGCTGATCCAGCTGGTCATGCTCGTGGTTCGCCAGGCACTACTGATTCTGGTGGTGGCGGTGATCCCGCTGGCGGCAGCCGCGTCGGGGACCGGGCCGGGCTCGCAAGCCTACAAGAAACTGTTGAGCTGGTCGTTGGCGTTCGTGCTGTTCAAACCGGTCGGCGCGCTCGTCTACGCCATCGCGTTCACCGTGATCGGACACGACGAGCAACAAGATCCGCAACTGGTGTTGCTCGGGCTGATCCTGCTGGTGATGAGCGTGGTCGTGCTGCCCGCGTTGATCCGGCTGGTCGCCCCCGCAGTGGCGACCCTCGGTAGCGGTGGTGGTGCGACGGCAGTCCTGGCCGGTGGTGCCGCAGGAGTCGGAATGGCGGCGCTGGGGGACAGTTCGGGCGGGCGCAAGGTCAGCGAGGGGGATAACGCCGCTGGCGGATCACCGCCGGTCGGCCCGTCACAGCAAGACGGTTCACCTGCCGGCGGCGGGGGAGGCGGCCGGCCGATGGGCGGTGGTGGCGGGGACAGCGGTAGCTCCGGCGGGGGATCTGGTAGCGCTGGTACCGGCGATGGTGGTTCGGGCGGGGCGGGGGGTGGTGGTGTGCGGCCGACTGGCGGTGGAGCAGGCAAGCCCGCTGGTGCGGGCAGCGGTGGTGAAGCCGCTGGGGCCGTTGGAGGCGGAATTGCCGGAGCCGCTGTGATGGGTGCGCAGATCGCGAATGACACAGCACAGCAGGGTGTTTCAGCGGTCGAGGGCCAGACACGTGATGCCACCGAGGGTGGATTGGATCCTGACGCGATGGGGCCTGGGGAGGTGCGGCGATGACCACCCGCATGTACGGCCGCTGGGAACGCCCCCGTAGCGCTGGGTTCTTCGGTTTGACCTGGGGAGTGTCGATGTTCGGGCTGGGCCTGATCATCACCGTGATGGTCGGGTTCATGATCACCCGATCATTGGTCGCCGCAGTCGGCCTGATCATGGTGGCCGGCCTGGTGTTCATGCCGCTGGCGATCACTCGTAATGGCCGTACGGGCTGGGAGATCGCGTTGCTGCGCATCCAGTTCGCGGCCGCGGGCGCCCGCGGCGAGCACATCTACCGGGCCGGTCGGTTCTCCAGAATCCCCGGTATCGCGAAACTGCCCGGCTTGCTCGCGGATTCGCGTTTGTCGGAGTACGAGACCGCTGGTGGGAAACGGTTCGCCATGATCCACATCCGCCGCAGCGACCACTATTCGGTGGTGTTGCGGGTGATCCCGCGCGGCAAAGAGTTGGTCGACCAAGCCCAAATCGACTCCTGGGTCGAAGGATACGGCCAATTCCTGGCCACGCAGAGCCGCGGCGGGGAAGTCGTGGCGGTGACCTCGGTGTTGGACAACGTCGTCGAGACCCGCCTGAAACAAGCTCGCGAGGTCGCCCGCCTGGTTCGCCCTGATGCCCCGGCCTATTCCAAGGCGGTGATGCGCGAAGCCGCCGCTGATGTCGGTGGGGTCGGTGTGCGGATAGAGGCACGCATCGCGATCACCTACCGGGCTATCGGCAAAGGCCGCATCCGCCGTGATGAAGCCGAGCAGGCGCGTGAGATCGGGCAACGTCTGCAAGGCGTGCTGTCCCAACTCGCCCGCGCGGGGCTGCCCGCGACACCGTTGCAGGCGTGGGAGGTGCTGGGGCTGGTGCGTACCCGATACGACCTCGCCTCCCAGCGAGACGTGGAAGCCGCAGGCCCCGAGATCACCCAAACCCATACGTGGGACTCGGTCGGGCCGCTCGCGCACCAGGACCGCTGGGATCACTACGTCCACGACGGTGCCCGCTCGATCACCTGGGAAATGGACGCCGCCCCGCGCGGCGCGGTGATGGAAAACGTCCTCGAGGAACTGCTGCGCCCCCGCGCCGATGTACCGCGCAAGCGGGTCGCGGTCGTGTACCGGCTGCACTCGGCCGCCGAAGCTACCACCCTCGTCGATTCAGACTTTCGTGACGCGGTCGCCGCGGAACAGACCGAACGTGGCATCGCCTCGGCCTCCGCGCGCATCCGTGTCGGCAACACTCAAGCCGCCCGCGAAGAACAAGCCCGCGGCGCCGGGTTGACCCGCTTCGGTGTTCTCGTCACGGTGACCGATCACCTCGACGGCGATCTGCCCGGGATCGAGGCGTCGGTGAAGGGGATGACGGCGGCGTCCCGGCTGGGTGTGCGGCGCTGCTACGGCAGCCAAGCCGCCGCGTTTGCCGCGGCGCTCGGCATCGGGTTGATCCTGCCCGAGCACACCTCCATTTCCAAGCGGGTCTCGAATTGAACGGGTTCACGGAAACTGAAGCGTTTTCAGGGGGAACCCGAGTGCTCTCCGGCGGTATCCGGGTGGGTGTGTGCTCGGGTTGGGGTGGAACCTGGCGGGCTGGTGGTGTGAGGGTCGGTCAGCAGTTGCCGGGCCATCTCCCACAACGGGCGACCGAACCAGGTTCGCATCTGTTCGAGATTGCTCAGGTCACCCCGGATCGTTGCATCGGCAAGCCCCGCTGCCGAGCGCGCGAGCACGAACTCGGCCAGCACATCGGTCTCGAACCGCTCCAACTCCTCGGCCGAGGCCGCCGGACGAATCGACCGCAGATCCCGGACCGCCTTGACGCCCAACCCATACACCTCGTCTTCGCCCGACGTGGAAGGAGATCGAGAAGCATGAAACCACTTCAGAAGAGCCGAGACAACCTCAATACGTCGATCACAGCACGTATCTCGGTAATGGCCCTTGGTCTGCGGCTCGCCGTCATCACCCTCCCCCAATCGAACCTGAGTGATGGGGAGCTGAGTTGAACACCCAGCGCCACAAGGTATCCCGGCCCGCGCGCACCCACACCGTCGCGGGAGTACGGGTACTCACGGCCCAGGCCCGCGCCGCGACTGAAGCGACCGCCGACAAGCCCGGCCTCCGAGGTTGGCGGGCGCGGATGGCGATATCGAGCGATGATCACCGCCAGGCCACCATCGCGCGCCGCGCGAATGAATCCGGCCATGATGGCTTCGACCGATCGCCGCCGCAACTGTCGGACCGCGGCTACCGCGGGCTCGGCGGCGGTCGCGCCGCGGTCGTTCCCAGCACCCCGGAGTGGCGCGCCACCACGGCACAAGTGAGCGGGCTGTGGCCGTTCACTGTCGGCGCGAGCGCCCCGACTGTCGGCACACCGGTCGGTGCGCACTACATCACCGGCGCTCCCGTGCATTTCGACCCGATGAGCTGGTTCCTGCGCGGGTTCATCACCGCGCCGATCGCTTTCGTGCTGGCCCTCAACGGATTCGGCAAATCCAGTCTCATCCGCCGAATGGTGACCGGCGCGGTCGCGGCCGGGGAAACCGTCCTGTGCATGGGTGACACAAAACCCGACTACCGCGACCTCGTCGAAAAGCTCGGCGGGCAAATCATCGATGTCGGATACGGGCACAACACCATCAACCCCCTCGACGTCGGCGCGCTCGGCGCTGTCGTCGACCGGCTCACCGACCCCGATCAACGCCGCCAAGTCACCGCCCGCGTCGAGGCCGGGCAGGTCAATATTGTTGCCGGCCTCATCGAACTCGTGCGCGGCTCCCGAGTGGCCGACTACGAAGAAGTCCTCCTCGCTGCGGGATTGCGTGAGTTGTACACCCCGGCAAACGGATTCAGCTATACGAACCCACCGTTGCTTTCGAACCTGCTCGAAGTGATCTCCGACGGCGGTGACCGGTTACGCGAATTCGCCGAAGAAGACAACGAACAGACCTATCGGGCCAGCACCAAAACGCTGCGGCGCTCGCTGCGGGCATTGGTAGAAGGACCGTTCGGGGCGATATTCAATGGAGCCACCACCACCGGCATCGACTTGGCGAGCCCGGCAGTGTGCGTGGATGTCTCCCGTATTCCCGAAGGCGACAACAAGCTCCTGGCAGCGGTCCTGATGGTGTGCTGGTCAGAGGGATTCGGAGCGGTCGCCGCCGCCCATGCTCTGGCTGATGCGGGGCTTGCCCCGCCACGCACTTTCGAGGTCGTCATGGACGAGATCTGGCGTGTCCTCGGGGTGGGGGAATTCATGGTCGACCGTGTCGATGCGCTGACCCGCCTGAACCGGCCCCTGGGCACCGGGTTGATCATGTGCAGCCACACCATCAAAGACCTCACCGCCTTCGATTCACCGGCCGCCCAAGCCAAAGCCCTCGGCTTCTTCGAACGTGCCCGCGCGAAACTGATCGGGCCGGTCGGACCGGAAGAGATCAACCGCATCCGCGCGGCCGTCGGAGTAACCGACACCGAAAAGCTCCTGGTCACCTCCTGGGCCGCGCCACGCCCACCTTCGGATGACGACCTCGACCCGTCGCGCCGCGAAACCCCGCCCGGCACAGGCTGTTTCCTGCTCAAGACCGGTGAAGCGGCCGAGCCGGGCATCCCGTTCCGGTTGGAATTCACCCCGACCGAACGCACGGCAGACGTGCACAACACCAACCGGCGCTTCGACAACCTGCCCGCTGCCGGGGAAGTGAGCAGGTGATTGTGGGATCTCATGACTGAGTTCGCTTGTCTCAGTATAAATCCGCCCGAAGTTCGCTGCCGAACAATTGGTGAGATTTCGGGTCGGTGTGTCCATGGCCGTATGACGGCAACCAGTTGGCTGAGACGACGCCAAGAAGCCGAAGTCGAGCGCGCCGTCCGCGCACGCAGAGATCCGATGGCCCAACGCCGCGTCTACTACCGCTTCACCCCCGACGGACATTGCGGCGCGATCCGAGCGCCGCGTACAACCCCGACAGGAGGCGCAACTGATGAGACAAACCACGATTCGTGCAAGTCGAAATCACAAGGGATGCAATGAATGTCGAGAACCTGAACAAGGCGCGAACAACCTCGCCCGCCACACCGAACCCCGTATCGCCTCGGAGGAATTCGTACGCGCCGGGCTGGTCGGGATGGGGTTGTCTCACCTATTCGCCGCAGAGGAGGTGATCCGATGAGCTGGCCCGCCGATTTCGTTGTGCTGCAACCGGACGGCGCGGTCATCTACGGCTCACGTGACCGCGATCAGGGCTGGCGGGACGCTATACGCGCGCATGTGCCGGACCTGAGCACCCAGGGCATAGGCCGGGTGCGGGCCTGGTTCGCCGACGACTTCGCAAGCCTGGACCTGCGTCCGAACCCGCTCGCCGATCAGGTGCTCGCACACTTGGGCTATCGCCACCCGAGCGGCTGGTACGGCCCGGTCGCGGTGACCATGGAAGAGAACATGGCGGGCGACATCCCGCCGCTGTCTTCCGAAGTCCGCGAGACGGTGAACGGAGTGCTCGCCACGGCGAACAGTCCTGACAGCCGCACCGCAGACATCGTCGACACCGGTCTACCCGCCGACCTGGATGCGGCACTGGAAGCTGACATCGACAGTGCCTCGAAAGACTCCGTGCGACCGTCCATCCAACGCGACCGGCAACTGGCTGAGGCCGACTACGAGAGCGAGCGGTTGATCGCCGCGGCCGGTCTCGATGCGGACCTGCACGGAGGTGCGGAGCCAAGCGCCGACGCTGACTCGGCGAGCGACGGCGTCGCGCTGCCGGACATACCGGAGGTCGGGTTATGACCGATCGACGACCAGATCCATCGATGGCCGGCTCGCGGCCACCAACGGATCCGAGGCTCGCGGAAAGCGCAAAACCAATGAGACACCTCAGCTGCAAAACCGATGAGACAACCCCTGGTTCGCGCAGGTCGTGATGACCGCGGACGTAGGGAATGCCGAGAACCCACAGTGATGTGGCTTCTTCTTCCCATGATTTTTGTCGCCTTTCTCATCAATCAGTCGCCGATCTGTCGCTTCCGGCAACTCGGTGAGAATCCGGCTGGCCACCAGGCAGCTGCCCGATCACTCCAACCACTAGAAGGCGCAAAACCGATGCGACAACAAAGGCCCAAACACCCTGAGAACAACCACGATTCGCACGATCAAAAGCCCGGACCGTGGTTCGAGTGCCGCACCTGCCGGGGTGATGAGGGCCAGGTCGTCAACGGCCACCAGTGGGAGAACTGCGAAACCTGTGAAGGTCAGGGCGGCTGGCCTGAAGACATCTACGCCGACACCACATCGTGATGACCGACAGCGCAATCAATAGCCGGAGCCTACAGGTGATGACCGATGGACAAATCATCGAAAGTTGTTGCTGCGACAGCGATGTCAGTCGCTATCGCGTTGATCGCGCTGCTACTGGTGGTCCTCGGTGCAAATCCGACCTTGTCGTGTGCGACCCCGCTGTCGAACAGCGCTACAGGTATCAACGGTTCGACCGGCCAGAGTGTGGCAGGGCTCTCGGAGCGGCAATTGCAGCTGGCACGCAACGGTGTCGCCATCGGCAAGCAGCGCGGGATGCCGGAATCGGTGATCATCGCCGAACTCGCCGCTCAAGCAGCCGAGAGCAGTTTCCGGAATCTGGCCAACCCCGCAGTGCCCGAGTCGCTCCACTACGCCAACGACGGACTCGGACACGACTACGACTCGGTCGGTCCGCACCAGATCCGGTTCAGTATCCATGGATCCGTCGGTATCGCACGGTTGATGGACCCGGTCTACCAGATCAACTGGTTCTACGACCGTGCCGCGGAGTTGGGCCGCGACGCAGAACGAATGTCACCTGCCGAGCTTGCCCAAGCAATCGAACGCTCCGCGCCGAACGCCTATGGAGCACAACTGGAGCTGGCTCGCCAACTGTATGTGATGTTCGCCGACATCGACCCCGGCTCGGCACCCGCTGCGCCAGGAGAACCGGCCCTCGGGTGTGGGCCGACCGGCTCCGGCACACCGCTGCCCGCGGAGGCGAGTGCGTTCGGACGAGCGGTAATCGAGTACGCCGCCCGCTGGGTCGGCACCCCGTATGTGTGGGGTGGCGGCGACACCAACGGCCCGACCAACGGCGGCTTCGACTGCTCCGGGTTGACCCTCTACGCGATATACCACGCCTCCGGCGGGCGAATTCGATTGCCGCACTACACCCAAGCCCAACAAGACGACCCGTCCGCACAGGTCGTGCCGTTCGCGGACCGGGCACCAGGGGATCTGATCTTCTTCACCACACCCGGCGATACGGCTTCCCATCACGTCGGCATCTACTACGGCCGCGTTTTCTATGGTCTCGACGACGAAACCGGGACCGAGATGTTGCTGCACGCTCCGCAAACCGGGCAAACGGTCACCCTCACTGCGCTATCCGCCTGGAAGGGCGAACGCATGGACGTGCGCCGTTACAGCAACCCAACAGTTCCAAAAACGTCATCGCAACCTGGGCAAGGAGATGTCCGGCAGTGATCCTCGCGATCCGGCGCACGTGCGAAACCTACAACTACTACCCCAACCTCACCATCAGGAGGTAGAACATGAAAACCTCACCAACCCAGAGTGTTCCGCATTCTACTGTCACGCCGGAGCTGGTCGTAGGTGTCCGCGCGGCGGAGTTGCGCAAGTTCACCCGTGTCTGCCAGTTCGACCGGGTGGCTGTCGAGCACGGGTTCACCGATGTCCTCAGCTTCGAGCGGTACTTGACTGCATTGCTGGTCGCGGGGATCGACTACGAGGGTCGGCGGCAAGCCGAAGCAGCGCGCCGTTGCGTGCATCGACGGTTGGCAGCGGCGGCGGCCCGAGGCCCGCGGTTGATGCTGTGGTCGGCCGCCACGATGGACACCTTCACCATCTGCCGGGGCGAGGGCCAGATCGTCTGGCACGATCTGTTCCCTCGCGGAACCGCCATTGGCACCGGTGCGGCAGCGGCGGAAGCCTCAGCACAACAAGCGATTTGGCTGGCGGGTCAAGCTCGCATCCAATGGGGTGCTGACGTTGCGACTCTGCATCTGGTCCTGGCTCGCAGTCGTGGCGTGGACTCGGCGGTGCTGCATCGTGCCGCCCTCACCGCCGCGCTGGTACTGGATGTAGTGACCGATCCGGTGCATAACCCGGCTGCTGAACAATGCTGTCGCCGCGAGGCCGTCGATTGGTCGACCACCGACCTCGGCGGCCTGTTCGACGCACACCGGGAGTCGGCATGACCCGAGCGAAGTTGCTGGCCGGCGTCGTAGGTATGGCCGCGGTAGTCGCGGGAGGGTGTTCCGCGAACACCACGCTGCCGGTGTCCAGCAATGAACACCTTTGCCGTAAAGCAGGCTTCGCGTCGCCATTCAGCGACGTCGATGCTTGCACGGCCGACGCGACGCTGACGGCGGCGGTGCACGCCGTGTTCAGTTATCGGCCGGGGGAACAAGGAGACCAGCGGGCAGCCTTCCGGGCGGCGCGACCGTTGATGGACCCCCGATTCGCCGAACGCGCAGAGCCCGCAGCGTTGGTGTGGGCACCGGTGAGCGTGACGCAGTGGCAGCAGTGGCGAACCGACGCCGTCACGATCACCGCAGTCGCTCGCGTCACCAGCGACGACCACTCCGCCGACACCGCGACCAGCGCGAGCCGAGTCCTGGCCGTTGAACTCGCCTCCAGTGACCAATCAGCGATTGGGTTCTCCGTGTACGCCCACGCCACCCGCACCAGTGCTGGTGCGGCGTGGCTGCTGTCCGGATTGGAGGTGCTGTCGTGAGTGGCGATCCGGTCGAGGAATCCAGCCAAGCAATGCGCAACGGGTTCGTCCAAGCTTTGCAGACCGCCCACACCACGGCGGCGCTGATGCGTGGCCGTGGCGGTGAATCACGGTCGAAGTCCGAGTCCGACCAGCGGGTGCGTCTCGCAGATGCCAAGGATCGGCGCTCGTTCATCGAACACCGTCTGCGCGTGATCGACGCTGGGGATTCAGCGGGGCAAACACGACAACTCAACACCGCCAAGGTCGACGAAGTCCGCGCCCGGATCGAGCGGGGCGGGGAAGCCCACCAGATGGATCAGTGGCAGACATGGCGGCAGATTCAACGCGCTGATGCTGACCTGAACCGCCGAAACAAGGCAGGAAAAAGCGAGCGGAAGCAGAGCGCCGAGATCCACGACGCGAAGGTCGGCGCCTATACCAACCGGGAGGCTCGCGAGGCCAAGCTGCACGAACTCGACGTCGAGCTGAAACAGCTGATGATCAAGATCCGGCGGCGTGCAGCGGGTTTCGAAGAAACTTTGACCTCTCACGGCGAATCCGGCGAGGCGATGGCTTCTGCTGCCGCACATGCCGCGGCCAAGGGCGCGGAGGGGTTGTCCGAGCAGCACCGTCGTGCCGCGGAAGCCTTCGACGAGAGGTTCGCTGAAGACACCGGCACCGAACACACCGAGTTCATCGGCCCCCTAATCCCCACCCCCGGGGCCGAACGCGCAGACAGCGACATCATCGATGCCACCGTTGTGGAGGACTTCGACTTCGTCGAGCCGAATGCCCCAGCCATGCATCGTGATAGCGGTTCGGTGTCGATCGAGGATGTCACCGGCCTCACCGAGGAATTGAGTTTCGCGACACACCTCGCGCATGAGTTCAGTGATCTGTTCGAGGAGCCTGACTCCCACCCTCAAGAGGACGGGACAGTGATCGGGGAAGCCGTCGACGCTGCCGGACTCAACGGCGAATCCCTCACCGACACAGTCGAATTCGCTGTGGATGTCGAGCTGCCACCAATGCTGATGCTTCCGGCACCGGATGTAGGGCTCGAGCCATGACCCCCGGGATCACTCCGGCGATCCGGCGGGACCGGGGTCGTTGAGATGGACACCCCGACTCCGCTGCAGGCGCATCTGCTCAAAGCAGTGCAGAACCTCGCCTACGACAAACACCGCAACCTCGAGCATGCGCATCACGCCGGTCACGCCGACCCCACCGCTGAAGTGTTGCGGCAGATCCGCTACACCGACCGGTCCCGTGAACAGCTCGAAGGTGTCGCGCTCGCGGTCGGGGTGCCCAAGGCGTGGATCGACTACACCCGGGCATCGGGTGAACGAGGTACCCGCTGGCAACCGGGGCAGATATTGCTCGGGTCAGGACAGGTCGAGCGATCCGCCCTGACCGCAGCCCTGGGCCAGGATGTGCGCGGACTACAAGACACGGCAGGTGTCGCAGCCATCTACGCCCGCAGATTCGAGATCGACACCGACTCCGTGGGGAAATTCCGCCGGGTCATGGGAATGACATGGCAGCGGCTGGGGGCAATATCGCACGCGCTGACGCTGACCGAGGAAGAACGTCATCAGGTGTGGCGGCGCGGCGAGCACCACTGGTCCACCGCCGTGGCGGATCAGTTTCGTGAACACAGCGACCACCAGTTAACGGCACGGTGGAACGACGTCGCGAGCGCGGACTTCACCGCCGCCGCCATGCCCGTGATCGTGCTGCAGGCAGCCGGGATCACCCACGAAGACATCGCTGGACAGATGCCGATCTCCCCCGACCGCATGGTCGAACTCGCAGCCGCGGCCATCACCACACTCGACCAGCGTTCCACGGAACTGGCTGTCACCGACCCCGGCCGTGCGCCCGATGCCGCTGCGATCAACACCGCGATCGAGGCCGCCGGTTTGAGCGGCGACCCGCCGACTGCTCTCGGGCTTGCCGACACCGCGACCGACACAGCAACCGTCTCGGCGCCCGCCGAGGTCGACAACGACCACGAGCCATGACCCTTGCGCGGACCGCCCGTTGGCTCCGCAGCTCGGAAACGATTGAACACCAATCTCTTTCAAGAAAGAGGCACACGACATGAATAAACCGGTACCCGGGATGGAGGAGTTGCCCAGCTGGAAGCTACGGCTACTCGAACGCATCCAAAACACCTCAGCCGACCACGTACGGGTCCTGCTACAAGGCCACCCCACCTATGAGCCCCAGCACGGCAGCGGGGAAATCCCGATGCAGACCTGGCGAACGCACCTGCGTGCCCTCGCCGCCGATCAGCACGAGATCGAAATCCACGCCAGCGCCGTCGGCGTTCCGGCCGCAGCGATCACTGAGGCGCGGGAGAGGGGAGAGCGAGGGCTGCGATGGGGCGACAGCGTGCATTCCCCGCCCACGATGCGCCACGGGCAGGATCCCGTACGCGCCCACATGGTCGAAGGTGCCGCAGCCGATGTCTGGCAGCTCGAGCACATGGCCGCGATCAGCGTTGCCCATCGACTCCGCAGCATCGACGCACGCTTCCCGCCCGACCCGCAAGCGCACCAGCAGTTCGACCGGAACATGGCCGCGTTGTGGAGACGTGCGAACGACACCGGCCATGTCATCGGCCTGACCGGCGACGAGCATGCCGAGCTGTGGGGCCGCGATTGGCAGGGCTGGAAACAGCTGGTCGGGGCGACAGTGCACCGCTACAGCGACGCCGCCCTGCACGAGCGGTGGCGTGCCTACGCCTGGGGTGGCATCGAGCACGAAGCCCGCCGCGGTATCGACAATCTTGCCGCCGGGGCGGCGCTCGAAAGACCCGGCGCCGGGCCTCAGACGCTAGAGGAGCTCATTGGACGAGCTACCGAGGCCGTGATCAACGGTCACGACGGCACGGGCACCCAAATCAGCGCGGCAATCGGTGACGCCCTACCCCACGACGTCATCGGACCCTGGGTCAGCCAAGCCGACGGCGAACCCGTTCTCCGTCCTCCCGAGCCCGGCTCATCGGCCCAGTACGAGCTATGAGGCGAGGGCCACGATGACGACTCCCGAATCCGAATTCTCCTCGCCCCAGACGGTGGTCCAATGGCAATCTCAACTGCTGCTGCGGATCCGGCTGCTCGCCGCCGAACACACCCGCATCCTCGATGCCGGGTGGGATGGCTTCGAAGCCCTGACCATCGACGACGATCCGCGTACGGCGTGGCAAACGCATTTGGATGGACTGGATGCCCAGCGTGAGCAGGCCGAACAGACTGCGCTCACCGCGGGGATCGAACCGGCCTGGATCGAAGACGCCCGCGAGCTCGGCAGCCGAAGTTCGCGCCCGCGCGTTGAGGCCGGCGTCCGGCAGAATCCGGTTCGGGACAATGCCGCTCAGGACTTCTACGTCGACATGCTCTGTCTGGACCTGTGGCACCTGGAGCGGATGGCCGGTCTCTGCGCGGCTCGCACGGACCGCATCGCCACCGGACGGTGGAGCTTCGGCACCAATCCGAACGCGGCAGCGCAGTTCACACAAAACATGCAGCTCTACCACCAGCGAGTCACCGCTCTGGCACACGCCGCGCAGATCACCGCCACCGAAGCCGACCTGCTCTGGGGTCCCGGTGCTGAAGGCGACCGGCGACACCACGCCATCCATCTCGAAACCTACGACGAACTGACGCTGATCAACGAATGGAACTCCTACACGACGGCTCGCCGCGACCTCGCGGTCCCGCCCTACATTCCCACCGACCCCGATACCGGCACCCCCATCGCTGGCGCCGAGGTCACGCCACCGACCCCCCAACACATGATCGCCACCGCCACCACATCGCTGCGCGCGGAATTCGTCGACGCGGCAATCCACCACGACGGCGAACTCGATCGCGCCGCCGGTCCCACCAATATGGCCGACGCTATCGACGCCGCGCTGCCTGATGGCGAGCACAGCTGGGAAAGCGAACCCGACTATGTCGGTGACACCACCAACCTGCCTCGCCCGATCGACCCGGGCACCGACCCGTACTAGCCGAACATCGCGGAAGGAAAACCTGACCGACTACTGATCCACCAGAACCACCCGCAGCACACGCATCTTGTCGACGCACTGGTCACGGGTACTGACCAGGACGCCGAACCCGCACTGCCAGGGGACATCCGAACACCGCCGCACCGGCGATAACGGTTCGCGGCGCACGCCTTCCGCCACCGGAGGTCGACGATGTCCAGCACATCCGAACCAATTTTCGCGCACCACCGCCAACGAATCCGCAACTACAGCGACCACTGGGCGCAGCGATGAGCTGGCCCGACCAGCGGCACGGGCCCACCGATCCCGCCTACTACCACGACGTCGCCGATCCCACCGAAGCCGAGATCCGCGCGGATTTCACGCACTACTACAACTTGCGGCTGGTCACGCCGTGGGCCGAGACGCCTGAGCAAGCACAGGAATTCACCGCGCAGGCTGATGGGCTGGCCGCCCGGCACGGCCGCCACGAAGCGATCGAGCACCGCAGAGTCTGGGAGCAACTACAAGCAGCGGTCTCTGGATGGGAACAGCGCCCAGAAACCACCCGCGCGGCCTACAGCGGCATCGCACAAGCCAAAGCCGCAGGAGAAATCGGTGTCGACGCGGTGACTTGGCGCAACCTGCGCCAAGCCGCTGAAGTCACCGGCCACATCGAAACCCGCATCAGCGGCTCGGCCCAAGACGGTGCCCGCTGGCGCCCACCGCAGCGCTCCGCCGGAGCGGACGCCGAGCGCACCGACCTGCTGGACCGAGCCCTCGGTGGCCGCGGCCCGGAACTGACCAATCTGGCCGAGATCGACGCGATCATCGCCGAAACCGATCAGCTACTGGCAGCCGAGGAAGAACTCAGCGACCTCGACACCGGAGCTGACGCACGCACCGCCCGCCAGCGCTCTGCATTGAGGCAACTGCAGGACCGCACCGCCGAACACGCCCGCCTGGCCGATCGATGGGATGGCTCACCCGAACAGGACCAGGCCCACATCGCACACCTGGAATCCCTGCTCGAGGCGGCCCGCTCCGCCCGCGTCACTGCCGCTGATGCCGGTGTTCGGCCCGCCCATATCGAGGCCGTTTACCGAGCGGGACGCGACGGCACCTATTGGCACGAACAGTCATCGACCTCGAACGATCCGGGCGCACCGCCACTGAGTGGGCCCATTGGTGGCGCCGACATCGGTGAGGCGATCGACGCGGCACTGCCCGAAGCCGAACCCGGTGAGTGGAGCCCCATCAACGACTTCGAAACCAATACCGAGGTAGCGCCGCGCGAGGTCGACGCCGAGGTGTCGCTGTGAAAACCGTTGCTGCCCAACTTCTCACACTTGTTTGGAGAACCTGATCATGATCTCGACACGAGAGACCCGCCGCCGCACCAAACGCGGTCTCGGCGAAGAAACCACGCTCCTGCTCGTCTTTCTGGCGTTGCTCGGCTTCGCATTGGCGCTGTGGGCGGCATTGAGCTTGGGCAGCTGGTGGGCAGGACTGCCGGTCACGAGCCATCCGATCACCGCGCTGCTCGAGGTTGTCGCAGGCCAGCGCCGGTGGCCATGGCAGGCCAGCGTCCTAGCCGTCGCCTTCACCGCTGCGGGCGCCGCGTTGGTCATTGCCTGCTGGCGGGCGTTCATCGCTGGCAGTGAGATCGACGCGGCGGCGCGCACGATGCAACGGCCCGCAGCGATTCAATTGGCCCGTGCCTGCGACAACGCGATCGCCAACCAGCGGCTGCTGCGCGACGCGAGCCCGGAAATTCAGGCCCGCAAAGGCCCACCACTAGGCAAAACAGTCATCGGCGGTGTCGGGTTGTTCGTCCCCGCCGAGCTCGGAGTGACGATCGCAGCGGGCACACGTACCGGCAAGACCATGGCGTGGGCTATCCCGGCTGTGCTGGCGGCGTGGGGGCCGTGTCTGGCTACTAGCAATAAACCAGACCTCTACCGGCACACCGTCTACGGGCGCGAACAGCGCGGCCGAATCTGGATGTGCGACCTGCAATCGGTCACCGGGCGCATCGAGTGCGGGTTCTGGGTCAACCTACTCACTCAGGTCACAACCCTGCCCGCCGCCCGCAAGCTTGCTGGGTTCTTCGTCTCGGCCGCAGCAGGGTCGGCGTCACAAGCGGCGAACGCCAAGGTCGACTCCTATTTCGACGGTGGCGCACAAGAATTGCTGAGCCTGTATATGTTCGCCGCGGCGTGTGCGGGCGGGGACTTACAGCACGTAGCCGAGTGGCTGGGGCGAGACCAAGACCAGACCCCGGCATTGATTCTGCGCCACTACGGCCACCACCGTCCTGCCGAGCGAATAGTCGAATCCCAAGCCCTCTACGCCAGGCAGCGCGACGGTCTGTATGACATGGCCAGAAGATTTTTGAACGTTCTGGCCGACGAGGGTTACGCCACCATGGTCACCCCACCGCGGCGCCAGTTGCTAGCGGTGCGGGAGGAAACCGATAAGAAGACCAACAAAACCCGCGTCGTAGTCAACAAGACCGAACAAGACCCGACTCACCTTCTGCCCGAGTTCAAACCGGCCGAGTTCGTCACCTCGATGGACACGGTGTACGCGCTGTCAATGGCCGGTCCCGACGGAGCCACGCCGCTGACCTCGGCATTGGTCGGCCAGATTCTCGAAGCCGCTCTCGAGGCGGCGCGAGCGCGCCCCGATGGGCGCCTCGCGGTGCCGCTGTTGGGGGTGCTCGATGAGGCCGCCAACTGTGCCCGCATCTCGGAGTTGCCATCGTATTACACCTACGCCGGTGGCTGCGGGATCATCCTGATCACGATCTTGCAGGTCCTCGAGCAGGGCGAAGACCTTTGGGGCGCAAGCGGTCTCAAGACGATACGCGCCCAATCCATCGAGGTATACGGCGGTGGGATCGCTGCGGTCGACTACCTCGAACATTGGTCGGCGATGACCGGCCCGCACGATGTGGCCGACCGGTCTCGCAGCCACGGTGCCGGGGGAGTCAACCGCACCCTGACCTGGCGCGCGGAACCCATCCTCGACGTCTCTCTGCTTGCCAGCCTGCCCAAAGACCGTGCCTTGGTCCGACTCCCGAACCACGGGCCGGTCGTGGTGCGCAAACTCTGGTGGTCCGACACCGAATACGCACCCCTGATCCACCAATCGCTGGCCCGCTTCGAGAAAGCAGCCCACGCCCCGCAAATCACCGGTCCCATCGAAACCGCGGACGACGGTCAGCCCAGCGATGGTGACCCGTCATGAGCGCACCGACCGCGGCCGCAGCCAAGAAAGCGCCGATTCCACCGGTATTCCAGCATTTCACCGAGTTCACCGAAAAGTGGTTGCTGCCCACGATCAACATCCGACTGGCCGAGGCGAACCGAGAGAACACCTACACCTGGTGTAGCAAGTGGTGGGCCCACCGTGGCGTCGCGGTCCGAATCGCGCACCTACACAGCGCGTTCGAAGCGCAACGACGCGCACAAACCGGAAATGGCCTCAGCGCATTCCTGCTCACGCACGTCGACGCCCACTTCAAGGTCATCCTCGACGCCGCCAACGGTCCGCTGCACCGTTGCACCCGCACCACCCACCTCGCCACGCCGTCACTGCCGTTCGATCCCATCCCAGCGGGATGGGTGAGGTCCACGAATAGTGCGCCCAGTGCGACACCCGAGACCGAGACGACAGAGGAAGGAAAAAAACCACCACCGCCGAGGTACTCGCATTACATCGAGTTCGTCCACGATTGGCTCCTACCGGTCACCGCAGTGCGGATCGCGGGAAACTCCCGGGAAGGCCAATACAGCTGGTGTCGGCAGTGGTGGCGCCACCAAGCGGTCGCGGTCCGGTTCGCTGGGCTGCACCGGGTTTTCGAGGCAGCGCGCCGTGCCGAGGACAAGTCGGCGATGAGCGGTTTGTTCGTGCGTCACATCGACCCGCACATGCGCTACATCCTCGACGCCGCCAACGGACCCTTGCACCGCTGCACACTCGACCAGCACCTCGACATCCCCGGATTGCCGGCTGAACCGATCCCCGCTGCATGGTTCGGCGCCCCCGGTGCGAAAACACCGGTCGACCGCCTCGGGTTCGGCCCCGACTTCCGAGCCTTCAGCAATGGCACGGGGGCAGGGGAGGGGTTGTGATCACTCCGACGCGGCCCCAAATTCAGGTGCTGAGGTCTCTGCAGAACCAGTCGGTGACCGTCTCCACTCTGTTGGCCGAGGCAACGCGCCACCAGCAGCACAGCGGGCAACGCCCGCTGCCGACCTGGTACGAGGTCTTCCACAGCCGGGCAACTCTGCGTGAAGCGTTGACCAACGCCGCGGTGGCTGGCGGGGTACCCCGCGCGTGGGTCGATCACGTCCGCGAGCGCGGCGAACGAGCAGTGACCTGGAATCCCGACCTCTACCTGCGCACCCCCGAGCCGCGGGACTGGGAGCAGATCCTGACCGGCCTCGACACCGATGTGCAGCGGCTGCGCGAATGGACCGCCCTCTCAACGGCTTACGGAAAGTTCGGTGCGGCCACCCAGAGCGGCATCGGCAGCGATCTGGACCGCAACGTGCGTGCCTTGCGCGCCAGGACCGCAGGCGTGGCGAACCTGCTCGGCCTCACCAGCGATCAGGGACAGCAGCTTTGGGGCAGCGAACAAGACTGGGTAGACGCTGGGGTTTCGATGCTCGACTCGATCCCGGTCGAAGGCTCGGCGCAACGCTGGCGTCAGGTTGCCCGCACCGACATCGACGCCTACGCACTGCAAGCCACGGCGCTGGCAGAGGCCGGAATCACGATCGGCACCGCAGCCGCGCTGGTTTCTGCCGAAGCACTGGGTCCCGGAATCGGTGCGGCGCTCACAGCGCCGCAACCGCTGTTCCAGTCCGCCACCCCGACCGGCGACGAGATCGAAACCGCGATCGACGCAGCGAACCCGACCTTCAGAGCCGACGCCGAGATAGCGCTACCGACATTCAGCGACGCAGCGGACACCGATCCCTGGAGCGGCGACCTGGCACCGACTGACATCGCTGCCGAGCCACCGGTGTGGCAGGCAGCCGAGCTATGACCGACCCGAACTCGCCGCCGCGGATCCGCGATATCGCGCCCGAGCAGGCCACGCTCCTGCACCAGATCCACCACCTTGCTGCCCGCGTCGCTCGACTGCGTCAGGCCGTATCGGTAACCACCCCGGGCTCCGCGGCGAGCACCGGGTTGCTCGACGAGATCGGTGAGGTCGAACGCGCCCGCGAGCTGACCGAGATCGGTGCCCGCGCAAACGGTATGCCTGCGAGCTGGGTCAACCAAGCGCGCGCAGCTGGGCAATCCGGTCGCGCCTGGACCGAGGAACTTCTGCTCCCGGCAGCGCCTTCGCCGACAGGGCGTCGAAACACCAAACGCGTTGTCGAGGACACTCGCCAGCTCGCAGACATGGCCGCTGTCACCGTCGTTCGCCGGCGTCGCCTCGCCACTGACGGCATCACGACAGACCCGGAACCCGCTGCCGCCGAACAGTTTCGACGAAACATGGCAGCGCTGTGGACGCGCGTCTCGGCGACTGCCACCTCGGTCGGCATGGGCCGCCACCGGCGCGGGCGGGTATTCAACGCCGCCAGCGTCGAGATCGATCGACGCGTCGAGACCTACCGGCACTACAGCCTCGACGACCTCAACGCGGCCTGGCGCACCTACACCACCCCCACCATCGCCGCCAGCGTGCGGCGCTCACTGAAGAGCCTGCGCAGCGCAGAACGCGGCACCGACCCTCCCGCAGCCGATCCCGAAACTGAACAACCCCCCACGCCGAAAGCACTGATCGAACGAGCGCACCACACCCTCGATGCGATAGACGCCAACGGCTCCGACGCCGGAATCGACATCGACACAGCGATCAACGCCGCGATACCGGACACCGCGCACGACGGGGACCCCTGCGCCGAGGTCCACAGCGGTGAGCCCGCAGCCCTCGAAGCCCATCAGGATGCCGGACCCGATCCCTAACTGCCGGTAGCCGTTGTCCACCTCTCATAGAGCGCGAGGAGCCATGCATTCCACCAGCACCAGCACCAGTACCGGCACCGCCGTCGCCGCGCACTCGGCGATCACTACGACCGGCATGTTCGTGCCATGACCCGGCCGCCAGGCCGCAGGGACCCGCGTCGCCCGGGATCCCCCACACCCTTGTGCGACCGCAGTAGATCGCGACCCCGACCACGTCCATCACGTAACCCGAAAAGAGGAGATCGCACCATGACACTGCGCCTGGACCAGTTCACCCGCCCGGCGGCGACTCACAGCCACCAACTCGGCGACCACCGCATCACGTACCTACCCGACGGTGTAGCCCTGCTCGAACCGCGTGCCTGGCTCACGAAATCCTCAGACCAGACCTGGTCCGAGCACCCGTATTTGATCAACGCCGACGGATACCTGGTGGCCAGCGTCGGCGGCCTACTTGTCGAATTCGGCAATCGGGCCATGATCATCGACGTCGGTTTGGGGCCTCTGGCCCTGCCCACCCCATTCGGGTTGATGCGCGGCGGGCAATTGCTCGACAGCCTCGCCGCAGCAGGCAAACGCATGGTCGACATCGAACAGATCGCCATCACTCACCTGCACTTGGACCACATCGGCTGGCTGTGGCAATCCTCGCCCGGAACCACCATCGGCCCCTTCGCCGACGTGCCAGTCGTTATCGGACAGACCGAATGGCAGCACCGCGACCTCGCTGCCGGCGACGGCGCCAGCGCGGAGTTGCTCGATGTTTTCGCCGCTCAGGTCCGAACGGTCACCGATGGCGATGAGATCTTTCCTGGCATCTACGCCATGGCGACTCCCGGGCACAGCCTCGGCCAGCTCGCCTACGTCATCGGGTCGGGCGGCCATCGGCTGATCGTGTTCGGCGACGCCATGCAGTCACCAGTTCAGGTCACCCACCCGGAGCTCACTGCAGCCGTCGACGACGACCCGGCTCTATCGGCGAGGACCTGCCGACACCTGCTCGACGAACTCGCCGAGCCCTACACCCGAGGCTTCGGCATGCATTTCGCCGACGTCCAACTCGGTCGAGTCACCACCAACACCGACGGCGAACAGGTCTGGCAACCCGAATAGCAACCTTCCCAACGCTATTCGATTCAGTCCCGCCCTTAGCTCATCTGCTCGCCACATCCCACTGATTAGGAGACAGCTATGCCGCCCTTCCCGCGTTCCTTCGGGACCCCTGTGCAAGTACGGCCTGCCCATTGCCGCGCCGAGTTGGGTGAGTTCGCCCGATGGCATCATCTCGCCGGTGTGCCTAATGCACGTCGGGCCGGCCATAACCTCGTCCAGATCGGCGACGCCGGGATCCTCGCCACAGGGCTCTCACGCGGCTACGCACGGTCGGTGCACAACATCACCGGCGCAGCCCGCAACGTGCCAACGGTGCTGGCCGCGCGGACCATGGCGCTGGTCGCTGTCGCTGATGGCCACCCCATCGGAGGACTCTCGGCGGGCCCGTCGTTTCGAATATGCGCTCAGCTCGCGGTCTTCGGGCACACCGCGGTCATGCAGGCAGCATTCGCGACGATCAAAATCCATGCCCTAGCGGTGCTGCCCGGGTACACACGTCTCGGTGTCGGCTCCGCGCTGCTACGACACGCCCTCACCACTGCCCGCCATGCTGGGGCACAGATCGTGTACGGCCAATTCGCCAGCAGCTCAATGGGGCTGACTCAGTTTTACCGACACTGTGGCATGGACCTGGCCGATCCGGGCGCACCGTTGGCCCTACACGGCGTTATCGACTCACCCGCTGTTGTCGCGGCCGGGCCGGGAGAAACGGTGTTCCATCAGGTGGTGAACCAGTGAGCGCCGCAGCCGAGCGCCGCGACCGCCCGGCACGGGCCACCGTTGCGGGCGTTGACAGCTCTGATCTTCAGGTGGCGGTCGTCGGAGCCGGATTCGGTGGGATCGGGATGGGCGCTGCATTGCGCCGGGTAGGCATCACCCGCTTCGCCATCTACGAGAAAGCCGATGATGTCGGCGGGGTGTGGCGAGACAACACCTACCCGGACTGCCATTGCGATGTCCCCTCCCACGTGTATTCGTTCTCCTTCGCCCCCTACCGTGACCGGCGCATCCGCTACCCAGGCCAGCGCGAGATTCTGGATTACCTGCGCCGTGTCGTCAACGACCACGCCCTGGCACCGCACCTGCGGTTGGCCACCGCCGTCAGCGCTGCGGCTTACCTCGAAGACCAAGGGCGGTGGGAGCTGATCACCGCGACCGGTCAACGGGTGCTGGCCGATGTGGTGGTGTTCGCCGTGGGGCAACTGCACCGCCCGAACACCCTGGACCTCCCGGGCCGCAGCGACTTCGCGGGTGCGGTGTTCCACACCGCCGACTGGGACCATAACCAAGATCTGATCGGGCGTGAGGTGGCCGTGATCGGGACCGGGTCCAGCGCCGCCCAGATCCTGCCGACCCTGGCCGCGACCGCGCGGCGGGTGCGGGTCTTCCAACGCACACCACACTGGGTACTACCGAAACCATCCACCGATTTCGGGCCCGTCACCCAGACGGTGCTGAGGGTGCCTGGCGGGCACCGTCTCTATAGGCGCGTGCTGACCGTCGCCGCTGACGCGGTGCTGGCACCGATCATGCGCCGCGGCTGGTCAGCGCGTCCCGCCGAATGGATTGCGCGGCACCACCTGCGTCACCAAATTCCTGATCCGGCACTACGTGCCGTGCTCACCCCGGACTACCCGATCGGCGGTAAGCGCATCATCTTCGACAGCGACTACTACCCGGCGTTGAACCGAACCAACGTCGAACTCGTCACCGCAGCACTCACCGGATTCAGTCGAGACGGGCTCGTCACCGCCGACGGAACCCACCACCGCGCTGATGTCGTCATCTACGCCACGGGTTTCCGTGCCCCAGAGTTTCTTGTCCCGGTGACGG
Source organism: Nocardia sp. NBC_01730 (assembly GCF_035920445.1). Lineage (NCBI taxonomy): Bacteria > Bacillati > Actinomycetota > Actinomycetes > Mycobacteriales > Nocardiaceae > Nocardia > Nocardia sp. NBC_01730. Next base: position 1,251,604 of record NZ_CP109162.1, read on the forward strand.
TGCGCGGTCGTGGGGGAATCCTGCTGCACGAGCAGTGGCGCCACGGTGCCACAGCGTTGCTGGGGATGGCGGTGCCGAACTTCCCGAATGCCTTCCTCATCGCCGGACCGAATTCGTTCAACCCAGCCGGCTCGAATCCTGCGATGAAGGAACACCAAATCGAAGCCATCATCAAGATTCTGCGCTGGCGCGACGAAATCGTTGCTCCCGCAATAGAAGTCAAACCCTCGGCGATGGAATCCTATCGGGTGTGGTTGGAGCGGGCCATTGCCACAACGGTGTGGCCGGGCGCAGTGGCGAGTTGGTACAAACATCCCAGCGGGGCGGTGACCAACCCGTGGCCCGCCAGCCGCCGCCGGTTCGCACGCATGACCCGCCAGCTCCCGGCGCGGGCATTCGAACCGGTCCGCGCTACGTCGGCGACCTCGGCCACACCGTCACCCGAGGCGCAGAGGTGGTCGGCATGAGCATCACCGAGGCGCAAGGGCGCGGCACAGCAGTGGTGATCGGAGGCGGGTACGCCGGGTTACTGGCGGCATGGGCGTTGCGCGACACAGCCGAGCGGGTCGTGATTATCGAACGCGACTTCTACCCTGCTCGTCCCGAAGCACGCCCGGGAGTGCCGCAAGCTCGTCACGCGCATCTGATGCTCGAAGCCGGACACCGGTTGCTCGAAGAGATGATGCCGGGCATCCGCACCGAATTGCTGGGTGCGGGTGCGGTTATGGTCGCGATGTCGGGTGATCTGCACTGGTTGACCTCGGCAGGATGGATGGCACCGCACAACAGTCAGCTGGCGATCCTGTCGTGCACGCGACCGGTACTGGACCATGTCGTGCGCGCCCGCATCAGCGCCGAGTCCTCGGTGCAATTCATTGAGGGGGCTGAGGTGATAGGTCTGCTCGGTACCGACACCACGGTCACCGGCGTCCAGATCCGCCAACGCGGCGGTGTCGGCAGCGTGCGTGAGATACGCGCGGAATTGGTAGTGGATGCGTGCGGGCGATCATCGAAACTCACCCGCTGGTTGAGCGAGCTGGGATGCGCACCGGTTCCCGAAGAACATGTGGATGGCGGGGTCGCCTACGCCAGCAGGCTTTTTCACCGTCCGCCGGATCGCAATCTCGGGTTCAGTGCGTTGTATCTGCAAACCCGGGCGCCGAACAAGCTGCGGATGGGTTCGCTGATGCCGGTCGAAAATGATCGATGGATCGTCAGCGTCGGCGGCATGAGAGGAGCGGAACCACCACCAGGCGAACATGGTTTCAATACCGTGCTGGCACAGTTGCGTGACCCCGCGCTGAGCGACGCGCTGAGCACCGCTCGCCCGGCAGGCCCGGTCTGGGGTCACCGCCCTGGTCCGAGTCGGCGAAGACATTTCGAGTGCGGCACAGCTGATGGGCTGGTCGTCGTCGGTGACGCCGCATGCTCGGTCAATCCCGTCTATGGCCAAGGCATGACCATCGCGGCACTGGGCGCGCACGCCCTGCGTGCGGCGGCGCTACGACATGGCGGGATCGGGCCTGCGACGGCGCGCGCCGCGCGCCGTGCGGTCACCGCGGCGTCGAAGACGGCGTGGTTGATGTCCGCCAGCGAAGATCGCCGCTTCCCCGCGACGATCGGCGGACCATCCGGGGTGCTGGTCGATATCCAGCACCGCTACCTGGATCAGGTACTGCGCGCCGCGACCACCAACCCCCGAGTCGCCGCCGCGTTCGGTGAGGTGATGTCGCTGGTCGCGCCACCGAACTCGCTGCTTCGACCGGGGCTGCTCGCCCCTGTACTTCTCGGGGTGGATAGAGGATGACGACGCACCAGCAACGACTTCCTGACCTGCCCCTGCTGACCGAGTTCCCGGTCACTCTCACGACGAAGATGCTGGCACCCAGCGACATTCACGCGACCGCCGCCCAACGCGACGCCTACCTGCGCTACACCCGCATGGGCGACCCCAACGCGGACGCACTGGTCGCGATGCTGCGGCGCTTCCCAGCCGGTCACGGCCGGGCGATGTTCGAGAACGCCGTCGAGAACGGCATCACCGCGGTCGAGGACCCACCGCGGGAACTGGTCGAATTCTTCGCCCACATCGACACCGTCCCGTACTGGGTCGATGTTGGCCAGCTCGACCACGCATGCCGGGTAATCGGACGAACCGGGCTGATCGGGTTCGCTTCGCTGTCCATGGTCGGGCTGATGGGCGGCTACCTCGCCTCCCGAGTAGTCAAAACACTGGTCAGAACCGGGGACCTCGAGCGGATGGCGCCCCGCCGGATCGCCGAGACCACCACGTGGTTCACCCAGGTAACCAGTCAAGGTGGATTGGACCGGTTCGCACCGGGATTCAAGGCAACGATTCGCGTGCGGCTCATGCACGCGATGGTCCGCGCGGGTATGACACGGCGAGAGGACTGGAACTTCACCGCATGGGACCACCCGATCAACCAATCCACCCTCGCTGGGACCACCATGCTGTTCGCGATAGCACACATGGCCGGATCCCAAGCTCTCGGAATACATTTCAGCCGCCACGACAAAGACGCGATCTACCATCTCTGGCGCTATACCGGATACCTGCTCGGCGTAGACCAAGAAATCCTACCGACCAACGACCGCGACTACTGGCGGATGCTGTGGCTGCAGACCCACCACGAATTCGGCCACCCAGACCAGGACTCGATCCGGTTGGCGCAGGCATTCCTTCGCGCCATCGGCCCCGCCGTGGCAGGCGACAGTACGAACATGGCGTCTCGTTTCGGGCGGAATGTGGTGAGCGGCATCGCGTGCGCCTACGCCCGCTCCGTACTCGGCAGGAGGAATGCCGACTTCCTCGAAATCCCTGACAGTGCAGCATTTCACGTGGTCGTGATCGTCTTCGCCGTGATCATCACAGCTCTGGAATACCCCCGTAGGCTCCTGCCCGGCGCGACCGGTTGGGCCGAGAAACACGGGCAACGCAGCAGGCTCCGCTTGATGAAACGAATGATGCTCAGCCAGTCAGGCCAGCTGAACTTTCACCGCCACGACCACCTCGGCGACTACGTCCAGCGAGCGGCAGCTGACACGGTTGCCTAAAAAGGCTCGCGGCACGACTTGAGCTCGATCCGTCGGATCAACAGCCCGATATCGAGATTGGAGAAGACATGAATGGTGAAATGGTGACAGTACGTGTGGTCGGTCTACGCCGAGAGTGCTGGAAATACGGTTCGGAACCACGTGTGTGGTGGGACCGTGCTGTCTCGCCAGCGGTGACGAAGACATCCTGACCGGAGATCCAGCTGGACCCTACCCGGTCCCATGCTCACCCTGGCAGGCGACAGTGGGCAAGGTTTCTGGATCCGTCGCCTGGGCGACGTGTGAGGCTGTGGGTTCGATCTCAGGCACCGGTGCTTCGCTGACACAATCCCCATCGTCTTCAAGGGAACCGAATCGTTCGCCGCAACGTCCAACTCTGTAGTCGCCCGCATAGGACGAGACGCATTCCGGTGAAAACCCTACCGACACAGGAGGAAACATGTCCCCCGTGCAAGCTGATCAACGTGACACGGCCCGGCAGCCTCAGCCTCCTCGACCGCGTTACGTCAGGGGTGCTGAAACTTCGCGGCTCGGCCGCGAGGTGATGCAGGGTGGATGACTCGACACGGCGAGTATTCGACGCACGTGCGGAAATTGCCCACCTGGTTCCGTCGCCCTGGAACCGGGACAGGTTCCTGGCTGCGCTGAGAGCCTGGCGCGGTCGTCCGATTCAGCTGATGCCGGTGGAATCCAGTGCGCTCACTGATGTGTGGCTTCCCGGGCGCGGTGCGCCCTGCGGCTTGTGGCTCGACACCGAGACAGCGGATGTGATCGCGTACGCCGCGGGCACCACAAGTTTCCATGTTGATCAGATCCTGTGGCACGAGGTTGGGCATATGGTGCTCAACCACAACGCGGGCGCCGGAGACCTGGCCGGCTTGCAGGTGCTGTTGCCGCATATCGATCCGGCTACGATCCGGCGGGTGCTGGGGCGAAGCGAGTTCGCCGACGGCCAGGAAGACGAGGCGGAGGTCTTCGCCGATCTGATGCTGTCGAGCACGTCGCGGTGGCGAGCGAGCCCGCCGATGACGTCGCTGTGGGGGGAGCAGTGACCTCGTCGGCACCGGCGCTGATCGCGTGGGCGATTCTCGGGTTCAGCTTGGCGGCTTTGGTGTTTCGGCTGCTGTGGTTGTCGGTCGGTGCGCGGCCCAGTGAACGGCTGGTCACCTATGCACTGCTGTTCGGCACGGCGTCGGGGCTGCTGCGTGAGCGTGCGGTGCAGGATTGGCTCGCGCAGATGGGTGTGTTCAGTGTCGGGTTCGTTCGGCAGTTGTCGACGGCGGTCATGGTGGTCACGGTCGCGCCGTTGTTACTGCTGGCGGCATCGTGGTCGGATCGTTGGCCGGCACACGCTGCCCGCACGATCCGTCTGGTGTGGGTCAGCGTCTATGTGTCGGCGGCGCTGATGCTGATTGCCGGAACCCCCGCGCGTGCGCGGGGTCAGTACATCGACCGGACCGAGGGCTGGCAGACCTCGGTGTACTTCGCGACTTTCTCCGCTTGGTGTGGTGTGACCGGAATTCTGATGGTGACGACCAGTACCAAGGAGTTGCGGGCTGGTGATCTGCGGCCACTGCATCGGGTGACCTACCTGATGATCGTGATCGTCGGTGTCTGGGCGCTGGAAGAGGCTGTATCGATTTTCGTCTCGTCGGTGTGTGCGGCGACCGGCACTGGCCGCGCTTTCACCGAATTCCGGTTCCGGGCAAACGAAAACAACTACATCTACATGCTTGGCGGCGGTGCCCTGGTCGCCACGGCGGGGGTGGTGACCGAGTTCATGCGGCGGCTGCGGATCGATCCGGCTTCGCAGGCCGTCCGGCACCTGACCCCGATGTGGGAGGAGCTGGTGCAAGCGTGCCCGGAAATCCCGCGTCCGATGCGGCAAGACGTCGAGATGAGCCCGCGGCGGCGCGTGCACCGGATGACCGTTGAGATCAGGGATTCACTTTTGGTGCTCGGCCGCTACGCCGACCCGGTCGCCGACGACATCGATGGACCGGCTGGAGAAGCGATTCAGATCGTGCGTGCGTTGCACCGCAAGCAGTCCGGTGCGACGGTCGGGCAGTATCGCCGACTGCAGCACGCAGCTCCAGGCCGTGACATTGTCGACGAAACCCGTGCCCTGCGCAGAATCGCTGATCGCTGGGATGATGCGCAGAATCACGCGCACGCTACCTCACTACTGGATGGAGACATAGCGAGATGACAACGACCACACCGGCTTCGGGGCAGATTAGATCCCGTGATCGGGTGCTTCCGCATCCGCCGTACCGGATCCCGTTCCTCGGCGATGTGTGGGATCTGCACGTCACGGATTCGAGCCAGTGGGGCATGCGTGGCGCGCAGCGTTACGGCGACATCTACGAGCGGAACATCTTCGGTACACGGGTGACCTATGTGTGCGATCCGGAGCTGCTGCGCGAGATCAACGATGACACGCACTGGGCGAAATTTCTCGGCGTCCCGATCGGCACATTGCGCTCGGTGGCTCGCGACGGGCTGTTCACCGCGTTCAACAGTGAACCGAACTGGGCCAAGGCGCACGCGATCTTGGCGCCCTCGTTCACCGCGACAGCGATGCGCAGCTACCACGCCACCATGCAGGCCTGCACGAATGAGCTGATCGAGCACTGGTCAGGCCGCGGCGATAGGTGGCTCGACATCCCCCACGACATGAACAAGGTTGCGCTCGAGGTCATCGGGCGCTGCGGCTTTGGGTATTCGTTCGATTCGTTCGATCGCACCGATCCACATCCGATTGTTGCCGCAATGCTGCGAATCCTCACCTACGTCAACCGCTCCGCCTACAGCCATCCGTTGCTGGAGCGGACGCTGCACCGGGAACAGCGGATTCGGCATCGGGCTGACATCGACTACGTCAACCGAGAGGTCGACTCGGTGATCGAGCAACGGCAGCGAGATGGAGCCGGCGAACACGGCGACCTGCTGGACCGGATGCTCACCGTGACCGACCCGGAGACTGAACAGCGACTGGACCCAGAGAATATCCGCTACCAGATTCTCACTTTCATGGCCGCAGGCCATGAGACCTCGGCTGGGGTGATGGCCTTCGCCCTGCACTATTTGTCGATTCATCCGGAGATCGCCGACCGCGCACGCAAGGAGATCGACGAGATCTGGACCGGTGACGAGCTGGCGTTCGAGCAGGTCGCCAAGCTGCGCTACGTGCGCCGCATCGTCGATGAGACTCTGAGGTTGTGGCCCACCGCCCCAGGCTATTTCCGCAAGGCCCGCCGGGACACATTACTGGGCGGCAAGTACCCGTTCCAGCGCGGCGAGTGGGCGTTCATCGTGCTGCTGCAGCTGCACCGCCATCAACTGTGGGGCGATGACCCGGAGCGCTTCGACCCTGACCGGTTCCTACCCGAACGGGTGCGTGCCCGCCATCCCGAGTTGTACCGGCCGTTCGGGGTAGGGATGCGTGCCTGCATCGGCCGCCAGTTCGCGATTCACGAGATCGTGCTCGTGCTGGCCACGATCCTGCGCAACGTCGACTTGACCCCCGACCCGGCCTATCGGCTGAAGATCAAGGAGACAATTACTCTCAAGCCGGATCAGCTGCGGCTGAAGGTAGCTCGGCGCAACTAGGTTCGACTTGATGCTCTCGACGTGTGCGCAACGACTCAGTCAGTGCTCGTCGGTCGAAGGTGGCTGGGCGACCGCGCAGGCGGACCCGGCGTACTCCCGCCTCACGCAGGGCTCGCAGCAGATCCAGCTGGACATACGCGTCGACCACGCGAGGTGTATCCCCGGCTTCAACCAAGAACCACGGTTCCTGGTTGAAGTGCCGGGCCACTGCGGTGAGCAACTCCGTTGACGGCCTGGGGGCACTACCGCCGCGCAGCGCGGTCAGTTCGTCGGCTGATACCTCGATACCTCGATCACGCAGCGCTGCGGCAACGAACTCCCCGGTGGGTTCGCCTTCGTCGGGGCTGTGCAGTGCACAGAACAGCACATCGACACGTTCCGCCAACGACAGGTTCATGCGTCCGCCTCCGCCACACGGGTCTCGAACCGCTGCATCATCGACTTGTCGAGGTCGACATGTAAGCCTGCCAGCCACCGTCGGTACAACGCTTCCTCCTCGTCATCACGCTGGTCAACCACACGATCCAGAAACGGGCCCAGAACCGCCACCAGCGGGCCCAACGCACCACCCTGGCGGCGGTTCGCCTCGAGCAGTTGGGTGACGTATCGGGCGTACAACGGCTGGATCGCAGCGTCGAGTCGCTCAGCCGCTGCCCGCATTGCCGGGGCACCGGATTCGGCTAGATCCCCGATCTCATGCGCGACGGTAATCAGCTGAGTAACGACCGCACCCTCGACATACACCCCGCGCGGACCGACGACGATGCCTGCTCTGCCCGCCACCGGCCTGGGCTTGCCGCTGCTGTAGTAGACGTCCTCCGCCGATCCGGGCTCCCAATCCAGCCCGACGTTGAGCTTCCGCAACGTCCTCGGCTTCACATTCCGAGCCTCGGCACGCTCGATAGCAAGCAGAGTCGGCTCGGTCGGACCCCCGCGTAGGTACACCTGCCTCCGCGATCGAGGCGGTTGGAACTCCGCCATGCGCGCGAGCACCGCATCGGCCAATCGCCTCGCACATGCGTCATCCATCGAGCCACCTCCCGAGGTATGACCGTACACAGACATCCGCGCCATCGTAATACGAAAATTATGCGCAGACGAGCCCAGAGCGTCCGGGGCTTCAGATCTGAGTGTCACGATGTATCTCAAGCTCAGTGGTCTGCAAGCTCGGGATTACCAGGTTGACCTTCGATCCAATTTGCGTATTATTTTCGTATGTTAGTAAACGGGTGCCCGCCCAGCGCCGGCGCTGCTGGAGGTGCGTCGACGGGAGCCTTACTGGCGAGAAGGCCGGATTGGACGAGACCACAGAGCGAAGAACAACCCCCCGGGCCGTCCCGGTCAAGCAACCGCCGCCGCGGCGCCCGGCACCGACGGAGCAGCCACCTCGAAGGTGCGGCTGGTTCCCGTCCCCAATAGCGGCGAAATGCGTCAGATACAACAGATTTCGGTGCCTTGACCGGTCAGATCAGGGAATTCTGCACGGCTGGCGACCTCAGTTTGACGCGCCTAGCCACGCGTTGGTATTGCGCACGATCGCAGGATCCGATTGGGGGAACTGATCGTCGTATCGGCATCTACCTATTACGGAAGCCACCAGAGAAAGGGGGGGAGCCCGCTTGAACCGGAATCCCACAAACCGTCCGTCTGACCACTTCAGACGCGGACCGGCAGTCCGCATTCCGAAGCTCTCCAGCGCCTGCCGCTCGATCCGAGAAGACCTGGGCCTGTCCCGGGCCGAGGCCCGGGACCGCACCGGGCTCAGCGACGGCTACTTATTCGAGATCGAACGAGGCAAGCACGTACCCAGCCTCGAGGCGCTGGAAAAGCTGATCGCCGGCTACCGCCTCAACCTGATGCAGGCACGCCATCTCCGCGACCTACGCGCACCCGCCGAAGATCTTCTCCCGACCGCCAAGCTGCGAGAGTGCCTAATTGCGAACGACGTACTGATGTCTCACCTTCAAGAGCTCGAGAAACGGGGAGTGTTCGGAGCCTACATAGACCCGGTGTGGAACATGCTGGCCTGCAACGACTCCTGCCGAGCCGCTATGCCCGGCTTGGAAGAAAACGCCGAGTCCATCCCCGCCTGGCTATTCAGCCCAACCGCCAAGACCATCGTCATCGAATGGGAGCGAGAAGCCGCACACGCCGCGGCCGCCCTGAAAGCGATCTTCGGCCGTTACCGCCACTCGGAGCAAGTCCGAGACCTCGCGCGGCGCCTGCGCCCCAACCACGACGCCAACCGGCTGTGGAGTCCGAGCACCAACGTCGCCTACGGACGCGACGCTGGCGATCCGCTGCACTGGCGGCACCCCTCCACTGGCCAGCCGAACTCGTACATCATGACTGCCTCGGAGGTGAACCAGACCCAGAACGTTCTTCTCGTCACCGCATTGCGCAGGCCCTACTGCGGACCCAATATCGCCTAGTCACTCCGAAATTCGTTGCGACACGCCGAACCGCCTTCCGCACGGTGACGAGAGATTGTCACGCCGGGATCTGTGGGAGCGTGCGACGTGAAAGTCGCACGCGTTGAGTGGATCACATCGATTGGAGGTTCGATCGGAAGGTTGAGGATGTGATCTCGGGCCAGTGTCCGAGAGCCCGTTCCCGCCTCGACAGGCGTTGCGAGTGATCGCGGGGTCTGAAGCTCGGGGTTCACGCCCAAGGGCACCCGCTCCATCCGGGCGTTACAGGTTAGGGAAATGGTCGAAAGGGTGAATGAGAATGAACCTCTGTTGATGCCTCGTCACAGATGGCCCCGGAGATGGGATGTGTTGCCGGGGTGCAGGACTGGCCGCTGGGAAGCGGCAGGTGGCGGCTGTAGCGCTCCTGGCAGCCGCGTGGACACCACCGTCCCGGGGTAGAGGAGGCACCCGACCCGGCCGCATCTCACGCGTGCGGAACACGGAAACCCTGTCGGGGTCCAGTGACCACTGGTAAGCCGACCGCGAGGAAGGCCCAATTCCCCGGCAGGAACAGGAGGTCCACGAAGCGAACGCCGGCAGCCGAAAGGCAACAGGAAACCGGGACAACACGGCCGGTCTTCCGCGGTCGTCCCGCATAACTGGCCGGATACGGGTCCTGGTGACCCGGCCCGAAAGGGCGCTGACATGGACCGGTGAGCCTTTGCTGATTCTTGTGAGCGGCAACCGAACCGAAGGAGAAGTTGGACGCCATGGCAACCGAGGTGGTCGCGGTGACCGCGACCGGGGTGTTTGTGGTGAACGGACCGGAGGGCGATCCTCAAGGCGAAACCGGCACCTACATCAGGTGGCGCGACGCCGAGGACAACGTAGCGCGTCTCGGGCAACGGATCTTCAAGGCAACGCAGGCCGGAGATTTCCGCAAGGCCGGGAATCTCCAGAAGTTGTTGCTGCGCAGCCTGTCCAACACGCTGATCAGCGTGCGGCAGGTCGCGCAGCGCAACAAGGGTCGCGCGACCCCAGGGATCGACGGCGAGGTCGCGTTGACGCGTCCCGCTGTGGCGAAGCTGGCAACTGACGTCCATCGGACGCGCAGGAGCTGGCAGCCCCTGCCGGTCAAGCGGGTGTATATCCCGAAGGCACGCAGCAAAACCAAGCTGCGCCCACTCGGCATTCCTGTGCTGATGGATCGCTGCCACCAGGCGCGGGTCCGGAACGCACTGGAGCCCGAATGGGAAGCCCGGTTCGAGCCCCGTTCCTATGGGTTCAGACCGGGCCGCAGCTGCCAGGACGCGCGAGAAGCGATCTTCAACACGTTGCGCGGCAAGACCGCCAAACGGTTGTGGATTCTTGACGCGGACCTGGAATCGGCGTTCGACCGAATCGATCACGATCACCTTCTCACCCGGATCGGGTTGTTCCCCGCGCGGGGACTGATCCGCGGCTGGCTCGAGGCGGGAGTGTTCGAGCGCGGGAAAGGGTTCGCGCCGACCGAGCGGGGTAGTCCGCAAGGCGGGGTGATCAGCCCGTTGCTCCTGAACGTCGTGTTGCATGGCCTGGAGGAGGCCGCTGGCGTCCGCTACCTCACCTCCGGCGTTGATGCCGGGGACGTGCGGCGCGATAGCCCGGTGCTCATCAGGTACGCCGACGACGTGCTCGCCCTGTGTCATTCGCGGGAACAAACCGAGCAGGTCAAGACGCGGACTGCGGCATGGCTGCAACCCCGGGGCCTGGTCTTCAACGAGGCCAAAACACGCATCGTCGCCGCAAGCGAAGGATGTGACTTCCTGGGGTTCAACATACGTCGTTATCCCAACGGCAAGCTGTTGATCAAACCGAGCGCAGCGGCCATCGGACGGGTCCGGGAACGGCTCGCGGCCGAGGTCCGCTCACTGCGTGGCAACAACGCGGTAACGGTCATCGCCACGCTCAACCCCATCATCCGGGGCTGGGCCGCTTACTACCGGGGCGCGGTGTCCGGTGAGGCGTTCAACGCCTTGGACGCCTACGTATGGAAGCTCACCTACCGGTGGGCGTTGCGCGGGCATCGCAACAAGCCGAAGCGGTGGGTCGTCGACCGCCACTTCGGTGTGTTTCATCCGTTCAGGAACGACAGGTGGGTCTTCGGCGACTGCCACAGCGGCGCCTACCTGATCAAGTTCTCCTGGACACGGATCGTTCGGCACCAGATGGTCAAGGGCCGGGCCTCACCCTATGACCCCGCTCTGGCCGACTACTGGAGGAAACGGCGTGACAGGAACCCACCGCCGCTGGGCCGGGCCACGCTGCGGATGTTGCAGATTCAGCAGGGCAGCTGCCCGAACTGCGGGGATTACCTCCTGCACGCCGATCACCAGCCAGCCACACCCACAGAATGGGAACAATGGCTGGCCGCCACCCGCAAAGCGATCACTAAACACGCGATCGCCGCGACGGACGGCGGAACGCCGGACGACCACCCCCGTCTCATACACGCACGCTGCCGACCAGACCTCACAGGGTCCGGGCGGTAGCTGCCCCGCAGCCTGCTTGCCCTCGCGGCTTGCTTGAGCCGTGTGCGGTGACGAGTCGCACGCACGGTTCTGAGGGGGGACCGCCGCAGTAATGCGGCGGTCCTACCCGACCCAGGCTGAAATGCCCTGGGCCACCCGACAAAACTTGTGTAGGGTCTTGAAAGTCGTAGCGGACCGCCAGCTGACTGACCTGGCCGTTTCCGGTTTGTCTCACGTCGTGGCAGGCGTTGCCAGTCTCAATTCGGTGGCATTTCCTCATGCTTCGTCCGTGGTTACGACATCGCGCCGCGAACGCGCCACACCGTTGGCCGACCAACCTCCGTCGGGTGATCGCTCGATAAGCGGCATGACAGGACGTTTGGTGGGCAGGCACGGAGCGTCATCAGAGACGACGATGATTGAGGCTCAGGGGAGTCCGCATTCACAGCGGCCCCCTTCGGACTCGGCCTGACTTGAACAGGCAGCTACCCTCTCCGAACTACTGGCGCATTCATCTGGAGCCAGTGCGCCTCAGGCGAGGACAGCGGAGACCGTAGCTCCCGAATCGGATAACTCACAACAAGATATCCCCTGCTGACCACTGCGCCACTTTTGATCGCTGGGGGGTCACTCAGCGCGGTATGCGGCGGAAGGGTGCGTTCCCTACAGTCGATCGTCCGTCACGACGAAACATTGCTTACCTGGTCAGCGGGTGTCGCCCACGATGGGAGAGGCTCTCTGGCGGAAAGCCATTCACGCGGTATTCCCCGGGCGTCAGCTCGGTTCCCGATACCGGTGTGCGCGGCCACGATTCCGCCGACGATGGCGGCGGTGGTGTCCGCATCCCCGCCCGCTTCGATGCAGGCGGTGATGGCAGCCGGGTAGTCGTGTAGGTAGGTGGCAGCCGCCCAGAGGGTGAACGGGACGGTGTCTTGGGCGCTGACCCGTGCACCGTTCCCGAGTTCGTAGGCGGCCTCGGCGACCGTGTGCCCCAGCAGTTCTCGCGCTCGGCGGATACCTGCGGTGGTGTGTCCGTCGATGAGGTAGGGGTCGATGGCGGCGAGCAGTTCTGCTGGTGTGCAGCCTGTTTCGCGGGTGGCCGCGGCGTGGCTGGCGGCCACGGCCACGGCCATTGCGCCGAGGATCGCCTCGGGATGGCGGTGAGTGATCTCGGCAGAGCGGGCGGCTTGAGCGGCGGCCTGGTCCGGGCTTCCGGCGAAGTGGGCTCCGAGCGGGGCGACGCGCATGGCCGCGCCATTGCCCCAGGAACCGTGTCCGTCGAATGCGTCCCCGGCCGCTTCGGCCCACGGGCGTCCGTCGCGGATCTGATGCAGCACAACGACTGTTCCGGCACCGTAGCCGCGGTAGGGCTCGCAGCGGACGGCGAAGGCCATCGCGAGTGCGCCTCGGTCGATGCTGTCGCGGGCGCGGATCTCGGCGTGCACCGAGCAGGCCATTTCGGTGTCGTCGGTCCAGGGCCACGGTCCAGCGGGTGGTCGTCCGGCGAGAAGGTCGGGAACCGAGCTGCCGGGCACAAAGAATTGGGCGCCGAGTGCGTCGCCCACGGACAGTCCATCGAGACTGTCACGAGCAATATCGGGTAGATGCGGCATACCGGTGCGATCCTGCCATCCGTCATCGACTTCTGCAACGGACAGGCAACCATCGCGTCGATCAGTCGGGTAAGGGCCCTGTTCGAGGTCCCCCGGACCGAGGATTGATACCAGGCGTCGCGTGGCACACCCGCATATCCGAAACTCGGCTACTTAACACTGGCGGTAGGACTTGATCCCGGCCAGGATCGGGTCCAGGTGCCCGGTGAGAAGCTCCCTAATCGGCTGCCCGCCTGCGTCATTGGTGTGGCTCAATAATGGCTTGCCTCTCACCGGTCACCGTGCCGGGAATGGCTGAAGAGGGGTTTGCCCAAAGCTCGAAGTAGCGGTGCCTTCCCGCACGGACCTCACACGCCGACACGGGAAGGACACCACTGGTGGCGGTCATCATCGGAATGGATCCGCATAAACGCTCAGCCACGATCGAGATCATCGACTCCACCGGCACAGCGCTGGTCACGGGCCGATACGGCACCGACAACACCGGCTACAGCGAAATGCTCACCACCGCACAGCGATACACGGATCGGGTGTGGGCGATCGAGGGCTGCAACGGCATCGGCCGACATATCGCGCATCGCCTGGTCCACGACGGTGAAACCGTGATCGACGTGCCGGCGAAACTCTCAGCGCAGGTGCGAGTGTTCGCGACCGGCAACGGCCGCAAAACTGATCCCGTCGATGCGCATTCGGTGGCATTGGCGGCGTTGCGGTCACCGGATCTGCGTCGCGTCCAAGCGGATTCGGAGCTGATCGCGTTGGGCATGCTCGCCGATCGCCGCGACGAGCTCGGCCGCGCCCGCACCGACACCGTCAACCGGCTGCACCGGCTGCTGCTGGAACTGCTGCCCGGCGGGGCGAAGAAGTTCCTCTCAGCAATGCAGGCGCGCAAGCTGGTCGCCACCGTCAAACCCCGCGACCCCGCGGGCAAGGTCCGTCGCCGTTTGGCCGTCGAGTTGATCGGTGAGCTGGAAACCATCGACCGCAAGACCAAGGCCGCGGACAAAGAACTACGCGAGCTCGTTGCCGAGCGCGGGTCCACCTTGACCGATCTCAACGGCATCGGTCCAGCTGGGGCGGCCCGGCTACTGGCCGACGTCGGTGACATCCACCGATTTCGGGATCGGCACCGGTTCGCGTCCTGGAACGGCACCGCACCCTTGGACGCTTCCTCCGGCCAGCAGCAACGCCACCGACTTTCCCGCGCCGGGAACCGCAAGATCAACCGGGTCTTGCACACTATGGCCATCGTTCAACTACGACGTCCCAGCCCGGGTCGCACCTACTTCGACCGCCGCAAAGCCGAGGGCAAGACGTCGATGGAGGCGATGCGGGCATTGAAACGGCGCCTGTCGAATGTCGTCTATACACGCATGCTCGCCGACCAACAACGGCGGGAAACGGCAAGCCCGGGAGGGCAATCGGGGGCGACTACTGACTCCAGCGCGACCGGCCTGACCCCGCATACCGGCACTTCGGACAAGCCACAACCCGGACTTACCAACAACCAGAATAGCCACGACCTGCAACCCGCGCCTTGACACGAGAGGGGAGCCATTACAGGGCAGTCGGACCGCCACGCTTCGAGTCGATCGTCAGAAGGAATGCCGACGAACGGCCAGGGCAGTCGGCGGAGGTTGCTTCGACTACCGCACCAGCCGAGCATGCCAATCTGCCAGCGAAGAGTGCGGAATCTCAGAACCGTGGCGGATCCGCCACGTCACCGCCAAACGTTCTGAGATTCCGCCATGAGTTTTGCGACCCTACAACTTGATGAGAGAGTGCTACGGGCGATCGAACTGGCGGTCTCGCACGCCCGAAAGGAACGCACTCCATTCGCTAGGGGTGAATTTTAGTGCGGGCCCGGTCGGGTTCTTGCTGTCGCGTACTCCGACCTGACCCCCGTCGAAGAACGCGATCTCGACGCAGTTACCGCCGTTCCCGCTGTATGTCGACTTGCGCCATTCCGCGCTGCTGGGCTCGGTGGTCATTCCGGCAGTCCTTCCATTGCTGATGTGATGAGCTCTTTGGATTCAGTTGTGCTGAGGGCGGTTTCGTTCAGGTCACGCCAGACAAGCTCATAGGCGTCGACCTCCTCGGGCTTGTGGAGATAGAGCGCACCGGTCAACGTGTCCATATACGCCACGGGTGGCTCCAGAGGAACGCCCTGTGGATCTCGCGGGAAGCCGAGCAGGGTGAACGCTCCTGCGACCATCCCGGCGTGCATTCCTGCCGACCAAGGCAGGATGCGGATCGATGCTCGGTTCTGGCTGGCGATGGTGAGCAGGTGTTGGAGTTGGCGCCGGAAGATTCCCGGCTGGCCGAATGGGCGGCGAATGACGGACTCATCGAGGATGACGTCAAACCGTGGCGCATCAACTCTGGACAGCAGACCTTGGCGGTCCATCCGAACCTTCACTCGTGCCGCGATCCGATCGTCACTGACATAGCCCGCAGGCGTCCGCGCCAGGCTCTCGGCATATTCCTCGATCTGGAGCAGCCCGGGGATGAGGTCGGACTCGTATTGCCGGATCGACTCTGCCGAGTCTTCCAGCATGACGTAGAGGCCGAACCAATCGGGGATGTCGGTCTCGGTGTAGTCGTGCCACCAAGCCTTCTTCCTACCGTTCCGGGTCTCAGCGGTGAGCGCGAGCATGAGACTGCGGTCCTCATCGGAGGCTCCGTACAGTTCGAGCAGCGCTTTGACGATCGGCTCCTGGAACTTGACGCCCTCGGCTCCGTCTTCCATTCGGATCAGCGTGGAGCGCCCCAGGCCCACGGCTTTCGCCGCGGTCTCAGGTGTCAACCGACGCACCCGCCCGCTCTCGTCGGGAACCTCCGCATCCTCACGCAGGCGCGTGAGCTGACGACCTATGTGGCGACGTAGAACTGCCGTGCTGACCGACTCAAGTGCTGCCACGTTGAGACTCCTCATCGTCGATGCCAGCTGTATCACCCAAATTAAACAATGACCAGCTGCCTGCGGACAAGCAGTTTCATCTGATCCAGATCAAACCGGCTGGTCAGTTATTGAACTCGCCAGTTTGAAACAATTTCATTCGAACTGTTGTCATTCTACGCTGCCCATAGGACACTGTTTCAGGTGTGGTTTGGGTCACTAGGCCGTGAAACCGGCGGCGAGGCGGACCCGACTGCGCAGCTCTGACTGACGTGTCAATGTCCGGGAACCCGATGCCAGGCGGTGGTGTGCATGCAGCTCGCAGGTCGACGTAGTGCAGCGAGAGCGGTGCCGATGCGCACGGCACTGAACGCACTGTCAGGGATCTGGCCGTGACCGCGATGCGCGGGCACGCGCGGTTGGGTTCGGTATCTCCCGGTCGTGCGGAGATGCGTCCCTTGATGATCGGTTATCTCCGCCAAGAGCTGGTCGGTGATCACCTAGCCGCCACCGAATCCGCACTGCGCGAGTTCGCCACTGTCGACGGATTTGAGTTGGCAGAGATTTTCGTTGAGCAAGGGCCGACTACCGGCGCGCTGTGGCAGCTGACTCAAACAGTGAGGGCCACGCAGTCGCGTCACATCATTACCCCGACCCCGACGCACATGGACGGTGGCGGAAACCCCGAGCGCAACAAGCTCCTAGGCGACTTACTTCACCAGCGCCGGAACATAAGGATCGAGGTCTGGTACCTGGACCCGAACGACGACGAAGCCCTCCGCCGCGCCCGTCGGCGCTACCGTGACATCCCGGCATCGCCTGATACGCCCACGCCCACCGAGCCTCGGACCCTGATCGGTTGCTTCGAGCTGCAAGCCGTGTCGCGCGCCGCTGCGACCGCCCAGCTCCGTATCCACGAGCTACTCACCCGGGTCCACCTGCGCCACTTGGTCGAATCGACCGAGCGTGTCGTACTGGCTGTCCTCGCCGAGGCGACAACTGTCGCGGCCGCCGCCGAGCCGGAAATATTCGCCCGTTTGACCACCTCCTGCCCCGTTCTGTCACCGCCCAATAACGTCCTGACGGTGTGGCTGTCGCGGTCGGCAGACGCCCTCGAGGTGCACGTATACGAAACCGTGTCGCACGCCGAGCAGGCAGCAAGTCCGGCAGTCTTGGCCGCCGCGCACGGCCGCCACACACTGTCGACAGGCGGCACCCTGACATGGGCGCGCTTTCCGCTGACGGCCGCACAACCGGCAGTTCCGGCGGTCCTGCACAGCAGCATTGCGGGGGATGCGGAGCATGAGCCGATGCGCGCCTGCCCGCCCCAGTACGGGACTCCGGCACTGTGTGGACCGTCTCGAATTCACCGCACCGGCGCAGCTCACTGGGGCACCGGCACCACCTACGAGTCACCGGCCGTGGGCGAGCGCAACGGGCCGCCGTCCGCCGGGCACCAAGCCAGCCGCAACCCCGCCGATCCGAGCGACTGGAATCACCGATGAACACAAGAATCCGGGCATACGGCATCGCACGCAGTGACGTGTCGGGGGATTCTGTCGATGCCGACGTCGACGCGATGCGTCAGCTGGCCGAGGAACGCAGTTTCGACCTTCGGGCGATCCGAGTGGAAGATTGCGACGCCGACTTCGGTTTGCTGCTGGCAACACTCGGACCATCACGTATCACCGCTCTACTGGTGCCGTCGGTTCTGCATCTCACGGGCTGGCTGGACGCAGCCCGGTACGACGCGGCCGTGTGGTCGGTGGATCCCCTGGGATATTGGCCGCGACTGAGAGCGCCCGGGGCGTCCGCAGCGTTCGTGCCGGTGGGGTCGCTATGACCACGGCAACGCCGGGATCCGGCGGAAACCTCCACGGCCTGCCGAGCTGGCACGAGTTGCTGAACGCCTTCCGTGGGTGGGATGCGGCGAGTGGGCACCCGGTCGCGCAGTGCGCGTGCGGGCTCGCCCAACTGCACCGCAAACGATGGCCCCGCAGTCGCTGCGAGCTGGTTGCCGAGCGACGAGCCGCGCTGATCAACGCCATTGATACATGGGCGGCCGCGCACGTTCACCGATCAACCCGCGAGCCCGGAACAGGATCGTTCGGCGCCCACATCGACCGAATGGCGGCGGCCGCAGCAGCAGCGACCCGAACGCTTCGAACGAGCGACCCGCGGGGGGAGACGGTGCACGCGGCCTGGACCGCGCTCGCGGCGTTGGCCGATGGTTGGGCCGATATCACCATCGTCGCTGCATGCCCATACAACCGGGCAATCCAGGACTGACCATGAACCTTCTGCCAGACAAAGACTTGATCACGGCGGCGTGCCGGGGGATGCCGACCCTCACCACCAATCCGATGCTCGACGCGGCGGCCGAGTTGGCTGTGTTGCACCAAACCCGGGAATGCACTCCCTGGTCGCGGCTGCGCGAAATCGACGCTCAACGCGCGCAATTGATGCACACCGTCGACCTATGGGTGACGCTGGCGACACCGATCCCTTTTCCAGCCGCACGCATCAATTCGCAGACCGTAGGCCAGGTCGTCGATCAACTGGCCGAGCTGACCATGCAGGCATTCGCGGCCCTCGCGGACGCCCCAGACCCGGTGCTATACGACGCGCAGGTGCGGCTCGACGAGATGGCCGCCGCCTACCAAGACCTCATGGACGAGCTGGCCGCAGGCACCCGGCGGGTACCGAGCGTGGCCGCCGTCCTCAAGCCTCCATGACCCGAATGCACACCGAAATACGTTGCAAGCCAGGACCTCTGGATATCCGGGGGCTCGAACCTATCGTCGAGGGGCTGACCACTGACCGCACCTGAGGACAACGCGACCGCCGCACCCGCCCGCCCCCTGTTGGGCGGGGTGGTTTCTCTGCCGCCTGTGCAGGCCCGTCCCGATCAGCCACTACCCGATTCCGGGCCGTTTCTGCGGGTCTTCTGGGGCGTCGAGGAACCGTCGACGGTGATGCTGCGCGCGGCCCACGGGTTCATCGCGCTCCTGCGCGTGGTCTACGACGAGAGCCGCGATGTACCCGAGACCGTCCAAGAGCAACTGTTCTGGATGACCTTCATGATCGACCGTGAAGCGGCCGTGCATACACGGGAGATCGCCGTGGACACAGACACTCCGGTGAATCCGTCGTCGTACGGCGAGATGGTGTCGTGGCTGGCGTGGACCTACATGCTGTGCGCCTTCCGGCAGAACGACCCCGAACACCGCGACCGTGACGCTGCTGCACTGCTCGCGCACTGCCGGGCGTTCGACCAGCTCGCGGCCGACGTGAGGGCCGGAACGGTGCAGCTACCAGCAAAAGCCACCGGCGTACTGCCGCCCCGCACCGTGCGACCGGCCAGCCACACCAGCGATGCCCACGGAGAGGCCGACCGATGACCGCACCTGATCCCCGAGTCCCGAGAGACCGTGTCCCGGCCGAGAGCAAATCGGCCGTGACCAGCTGCGATGTCGACCTCATGGATCTGACCGTCCTGCGGGCCCGCGAACTGCGTGCCGTCCACGGTACGCACCGCCCAGATGACTGCTGGGTGCATCTGCAGGCGGCGGTGCGGTTGGTCCAAGCGGGCGGAGCCAACAACGACCGGTGGCCGTGGCGGTGACCGATGTTCACTCCAGGAACACAGCAGGAGGCTGACCATGAACGAAGCCGACAACAACGCCCCGACTCCCGCTGCCCCGAGACCACTACCGATGCAGCTGCGCAACCAGTTGCTGGCTGCAGAGCTCATGTGGTCGTCCGGGCACACCCACTGGCAGGTGGTGGTGCGTGCCGACGCTCGCGCGGTGGTGCGGATTCCCGGGTTGTCGATGCGGGACTGGCTGCACGACGTGCTGACCGTGGCGGCGCGCGGTGACCGCGCCCTGATCTGGGCCGTGCGCACCTGGCGGCATCGCGCGCTGTGGCGAGAGTGCGTCGTGGGCGGGGACGGCACGGTCACCTGGTCCACGCTGCCGGTGTGTGCGTCGCGGTCGGGATAAGGGGCTCGCCCAGAACAGGACTGACCCAGCACCCCTAGCGCACGGCGCCGCCCTCGTGGTGGCACCGCGCCCAGTGCTGCACCGATAGCCGAAAGATGCAGCAGTTCAACGGAAGTCACTATTTCCCGGCGTTGACTCGATGTCGATGTCGATGTCGATGCCGGGCGGACAAGACGAGAAAAAGTCACGCTCAGCACCCGTTTCGACGGACCGATCTTTTTGTTCTGTTGATTCCGTGGAATGCCGAGCACCGTTGCGCCGCTGGTGGTTTCATGTGCGGCTGTGCGTGGTGAGGGCGCTGTCGAGTACGGCCGGTTCCCGGCGTTGTCGAGGGTGGAGCTGGAGAGGTTCTTGTGCGGATGACGAGGACCGCAAGCCGATCGCCGACCGGCGTCGCGATCGGGCTTGTCGTTGTCGTCGGGTTCGGCGTTGCTGTCCTCATGCAGGGCCGTTCTGGCCTTTGCCCTTCCCTCCGCCCTTCTTGCCGTCCCACTTCTTCTTGCCATTGCCGCCCTTCTCGCCCTTGCCGCCTTTCCCGCCGTCCGTGCTGGCGCCGTCCTTCTCATCCTGGACCAGCACTATGCCGCCGCCCGGAACGTGGCTGGCCCCTGCCGGTGTCGCCGCGGCGACACCGGCAGCGGTGCCGAGCGCGGCAAGGGTGAACAGTCCGGCCAGCGCAGCGGCCGCGGTTCGATGAATCATGGGTACCCCTTCTCGAGTGGAATGCGGCGCGTACTGATCAACAGAGAAACCCTATGCGAAGAAGGCGCCCTGACCAGGGACGTTGCTGACACATGTTCCGCGCGGCCCGTGGTCGCCGCCGCCCTCGGCTTCTGCGCCCACCACATGCACCGGATCTGGACCGCAGCCGGGGAAAGGCCCGAAAAGCTACGCACCCGGCGACCGCAGCCGCTGACCACCCCGACGCAGGGGATGGAATACCGAACACTCGAATACCGGCCTCTACCAGTCTCGACCCCCTGGGCTGCCCTCGTACGGGGCAATGCAGGCTTCGACCGCGGCCGGTTTCTCCGACACCACGCTATTCGCGGGTTTCGCCGTGCAACTGGCCTGGTCCACCGCGAGCGCCCTTGTCGGACTGGTCGCTTTCCATCTGCGCGCCCGCTCGTCTCTTCGACATTTCACCGAGACGACGATCTTCAAGTGGATCGGTTTCGTACAATTCGACCGCTTCGGCGGAGAGGCGTTCGGCCTCGGCGAGGTTGGGATGGCCGCCGAGCCAGAGACGAGCGGCTCCGCCGTAGAACTGTTGTTTGGCCATCGGGAAAGCCATCATGCCACCCGGATCGTCAGGGGCGATGATTTCCTCACGGGCCTGCTCGGCACGCAGCAGGGCATCATCGGTGCTCTGGCGGTCGCGCAGGCGGGCCCGAGCGCGGGCCTCGATACACGCGAGCCGGACACGAGCGGTGCCGTTTTCGGGCATGTAGCGCCACCCGTCCTCGGCGAGGTCGACCGCGGCGCGCGGCCGGTCATCCCAATAGGCGATGAGTGCCTGGGTACCACGGATCCACGCCCGCAGTCCATTGTGGCCCGCCAGTTCCGCGGCCAAATAGGCCGTGCGGGCTTGGGTTTCAGCGGCGGCGAAGTTGCCCAGGTCGAAGGATGCGTTCGACAGCACGGCGCACAACGCAGCGGCGGTGTAGTACAGCTCGCGGGTTTGGCCCGGTGCTTGCCGTCCTTCCAGCAGGCTGAACGCACGGTCACGAAGCTGTTCGCCGAACCCGGTAAGAACCAACCCGAGTCACCCGAAGCGGTGCACACCAGCTCGGTGCCGGCGGTTTTGGGGTCCCCCTTCGAGGGCACCCATCTTGTAGGCCAATCGCAACCGGCTTCGTCACCGAAATCCTGGGACGAGATCGAGGAGGCGACATCCATGGCAGCAGCCGAATCCGCTCGGTTCGGCCAATTCGCCGAGCAAACCAACATAGGGCCACACACCATCGAGCATCGCGGAGGACGCCGTGAGCACCGACGGCCGACCTCCATTACGCGGCACTGAACTCCATGCGGGACATCTACGTCGAGATCGACGCCTGGCGAGAGCTGATCCGGCCAGGAGCAGAGTGGGATCGTGCCTATCGGACGCCGAACTACGGCCGGAACCCCGAGTACTGGTCTGATCCTGCATTCGTCGAGACCTGAGTCGGCTCGGCGCGGTCGCTGATCCGACTGTCCAGCGTTGCAGCTTTTGTGCCCCGCTGGACACTGTCGGGTCTGATCGTGCCCGTGCTACGAGAGATGGCGTTCGACCGACTCGATCTTTGTGTTCAGCGTGTTGCTGTGCCCTGGGCGGAGGTCGGCTTTGATGATGATGCTGGCGCGGCCTGCGGTATCCATGACGGCCTCGGTGGCAGCCTTGATCACCCCCATCACGTCGTCCCAGTCACCCTCAATTTCTGTGAAGCTGGCGGCGGTCCGGTTAGGAAGCCCGCTCTCGCGGATGACCCGGATCGCGGCGGCGACATGGGCACCGACGTCCTCTCCGACGCCGACTGGAGTGATCGAGAATGCTGCAAGCATCGTGGCTGTCTCCTGGTAAGCGGAAGGGCGACCTACAGGGTACTCAGCAGTGCCTTCGTCTCGGTGCGGAGCGCGGCGACTGGTGCGCAGGTTCGAATGCGTGGGGTGGTTGTGAGCTGGTAGATGCGCCGGAGATCGTCAACCACTCGAGCGGAGGTCGTTCCTTTGGCATCGGTGAGCACAGAGGTCGCGAGGTCCACCCCCTCGTCGACATCGCCGAAGCGAAGGTGCAGAGCAGCCAGCTGCGTGGTGCTCAACAGTCGTGATCGGGCATGTTCGTCTGACAGGCTGCGTGCCGTCGCCAATCTCTCGAACGTGTGCTCGAGTTCGATTCCTCGCTTGAAGGACAGGGCGAACAGTCCCTGCGCGAGGTCGGAGGCCAGCAACTTCTCGCTGTAGTAGGCGCCGAACCCTTCCTCGCAGAGGTCAGGATGGTCTTCACCTTGAGCCTCGGCGAACAAGGATTCTGCCTCGATGACAGCTCTGATGCATTCGCGGCGGTTTCCCTGTTGCCCGAAGGCGCGTGCTTTGACTGCTGCGATATCGGCTCGGCGCAGGAGCGACAGTTTGTCGGCCCGGATCGCCGCGATCCCGAGTTTGTCGAGCGCGTCATCGAGACGGTCGAGGTAGATCGCCTGGCGCGCCATACATGTCAGCAACGCAGTGCGCAACCACCACGGACCGTCATCGCTGACCAACCGCCAACCTTCGCTGAAGTCCTGTAGGGCTGTGGCGTGGTCGCCGCGGTCGTAATGTGACCACCCGACCACGCGGTAGAGGGTTGCCACCGCTGCCTTCATCTTCCGTTCGACAGGCGGGGTCATCGTAGCCTCGAGGTACTGCGTGGCGAGGTGTAGCTGTGCTGACATTCCTTCCGAGAGTCCGTGTCCCGCGTCGTCGGCTTGGCGGAACACGCCAGCCCACGCGTTGACATGTTGTGCGTGTTCGATGCCGACCGTGCGCGGTCGGCTCGGGGCGGTGCGGCGCATATCGGGTTGTGTGTGTGGTCGGGGCAGTGCGGCGAGCGCGGAAGCGACTGCGATTCCTCGGAGGAACTCCTGCCGGTCCACATCGACCTCCCTAGCAGTCGTGTTGCGCGATGTTCTGTTGTCGATCAGCCCGAGCTCATCGGTGCTGGTGTCGAAAAGGCGGCATAGCGCGTTGCGGTAGCGAAGTTGCGGCCAGGAAACTGACCCGTTCACAAGTCTGCGGATGGACTCCTCGGTGTATAGCCCGCGGCGTCCGGTGGCTCGTTCGACGAGGTCATTGACCTTCTCGGCGATGGTCGCGTACGTCCATCCGGTCTGCCGAATGTGGTGATACAGACCTTTGTTCCGACCAGGCTGCACGATGACGGGCCACCTCCTGGACCGCCGGACGGCAGTCGCGTTCGAGCACGACAACAACTTTCAGCCCATTGTGCGGCTCTTGTCCAGCCCGCAGATCGGTTGCGAGGAACCCCGCAAATTGCCCCGCGGACGCAACTGCGTCGGACCCCGCAAATCCCGGTTGATTGTGAGGGGTTCGAGTCTACGGGGTTGTTTGCTCTGTTAGTCATTGCCGCCAGGTGTGAACCTCGAATCCTGCTGTTGTGCAGTGCAGCTGAACGGACGGAAGGCAGAAGCAGTGGCCGTCCGAACGTTCGGGTCCGGTGGCCAATCGCACGTGGTGCACGACTGATGCCGCCGACCCCACCTGATCGATTTCGTAGCCGAGAGGCCCGAGGTGATCGAGCTGTGTCCGACCATCAACCGAGGTGAGGTTCTATGACGCGCCCTCCAGCAACGACATCGGTAGCCACCCCAGCCGTCGGGGCGAGCCCACCCGCCGCCACGGCGTCACCTGCACAGTGGAATAGAGTGCGCCAGCCCTACGATCGCCGTTGCGTCCTCGACCTCATCGCGGCAGTAGTACGTGACCACCCCGACATGCCAGCCATCGAAGCGGGCGCAGAGGTGATCAGCTACCGCCAGCTCGACGAGCGTTCCGATCAGGTAGCGCAGCTGCTCATCGCCGTGGGCGCGACCGCAGGGGACCTGATCGGTGTCTGCGTAGGCCGATCCATTGCCCAGATCACGACCGTAGTTGGGATCCTGAAAACCGGTTGTGCTGTGGTTCCGCTGGATCCGGCCTATCCGCCGGATCGGGTGGCGTTCATGCTCACCGACTCCGGTGCCGCGATCGTGGTCACCACCGACGACGTCATAGAAGATGGCGAGCTGGCCCCGGTGTTGCAGCAGGTGGCGGTCGTACTTGTCGACAACGGCGGCACCCCGAACGCCGCCGCCGGTAACAGCACGCGCGTCGACGCGGCCTCGTCACCGGAAGCGCCGGTGTACATGATCTACACCTCCGGCTCGACGGGACAGCCGAAGGGAACTGTCGTCAGCCATGCCGCGATCGCCAATCTGGTTGCCTGGCACCGCAGGACGTGGCTGGCCGAGCCCGGCACCCGTGTGCTGTTGTACTCGCCGATCAGCTTCGACGTGGCCTTCCATGAGATCTTCGCCGGGCTGGCGACGGGCGCGGTGTTGGTGGTCGTCGACGAGGAAACCCGCCACAATCCGATGGCGCTACTGGACTTCGTTCGTGAACAGCGAATCCAGAAGTGGTACATGCCCTTCGTTGCCTTGCAGCAGATCGCGCAGGCCGCTGTCACCGGTGAGGCACCCACCGAGCTGGTGGAGCTGATCGTCGGTGGTGAGGTCCTGCGGGTGACCCCAGCGATGCGGGAGTTCGCGCGTCGCAGCGGCTGCGTGATCCACAACCACTACGGGTCGACCGAGTGCATCGACGTAGCGACATACACCTTGTCCGGCGATCCGGATGCGTGGCCGACAGTCGTTCCGGTCGGGCGCGCGAACGTCGACAACATGAATCTCTACATCCTCGATCACCGATTGCAGCCGGTCGCGGCGGGAGAGGTCGGCGAAATCTACTGTGACGGGGACTGTCTGGCCGAGGGCTACCACCGACGGCCCGGGCTGACCGCACAGCGGTTCGTCGCCAACCCTTTCGGGCTGCACGGGCCTCGCCTCTACCGAATGGGCGACCTGGGCCGATACCGCGATGACGGCACCATCGAGTGCCTCGGCCGGGCCGACAACCAGCTCAAGATCCGCGGGTTCCGGATCGAGCCGGGCGAAGTCGAGGCCCGACTGGCTGAGCATCCTGCCGTCGCAGAATGCGCCGTCGTTGCCGCGGCGGGTGGGCATGGCGCCGCCCGCCTCATCGCCTATGTCGTCCCTACGGCTGGCACCGAGGTGACGGAGCTACCGCAAAATCTGCGGGCGGAGTTGGTCGGAGAGCTGCCCGACCACATGGTTCCGTCCGTGGTGGTTGTCGTGGAGCAGTTGCCGCTGACTCCCAGCGGCAAACTCGACCGCAAGGCCCTCCTGGTGCTCACCGCCCCGGCCTTGGCCCAGGCGGGAGCGGGTGTGCCGACACGCAGGGCGACGGCGTCTGCCGTGGTGTCCCGAATCTGGTGTCAGCTGCTGGAAGTCGGTGACGTCGACCCGCACAAGTCGTTCGGCGAGCTCGGCGCGGATTCGTTGATGCTCGTGCACGCTCACCAGCGAATCGCTGACGCCCTGGGGCGCGCTCTGCCTGCCAACGTGCTGTTTCGGCACCCGAACATTCACGCCCTGACCGAGTATCTGGCCCGCGACAACGACGGTGACATACCAGCCGCGACGAAATCTCCGACCGAGGGCGATGCAGATCGTGAAGGACAGGCAGGGGCGATCGCCATTATCGGGATGGCGTGCAGGGTGCCCGGCGCCGACTCGATCAGCCGGTTCTGGTCGAATTTGCGCGATGGGGTGGAGTCGATCACACCGCTGACCAGTGCTGAACTTGCCGAACTCCCAGCCGAACAGACGCAGGACCCGCACTTCGTGCCGGTGGCCGCCGCGCTGGACGGCATCGATCAGTTCGATGCGGAGTTCTTCGGCATCAGCCCTGCCGAGGCGGCGGTGATCGACCCGCAGCAACGGTTGTTCCTCGAGGCCGCCTGGGAAGCCGTCGAGGATGCCGGTCTCGACGCCGACCGCGATCGGGTCGGGGTCTTCGCCGGCGCCGCGATGAGCACCTACCTGGTCAACAACGTCCTCCCGGCGGTCGGTCCCGATGTGTTCCTGAGCCACCGCAATTTCGACAGCGCCGCCGATATGCGCATCGAGCAGGGCAATGCCGGAGATCACCTGCCGATGCGGGCATCGTTCAAGCTCGGCCTGCGCGGACCGAGCGTCAACGTTCAGGCCACGTGCGCGACGTCGCTGGTGGCGGTGCATCTGGCCCGTCAGGCGCTGCTGTCGGGCGAGTGCGATGCCGCGATCGCCGGTGGTGTTTCGATCATCACGCCACAGCGCACCGGCTACCGGTGGCGTGAGGGGCTGATGGTCTCCCGCGACGGGCATTGCCGTGCCTTCGACGCCGCAGCGGATGGAACCGTGTTCGGCAACGGGCTGGGCGTGGTTGTTCTCAAACCCCTGGCTCGGGCCGTCGCTGACGGTGACCGCATCTATGCGGTGGTATCTGGATCCGCGGTGAACAACGACGGGGCGGACAAGCCCGCCTACACCGGCCCCAACGTCTCCGCGCAGGCCGAAGTCATCACCCGGGCACACCGCGACGCAGGCGTCGTCGCCGACGACATCACCTACGTCGAAACCCACGGCACCGCAACCCGATTGGGAGATCCCATCGAGATCTCCGCCTTGACCCGCGCATTCCGCTCCACCGCCGACAGCAAGAGTGCTTGGTGCGCAATCGGATCGGTCAAGACCAACATCGGCCACCTCGACGAGGCGGCAGGCGTCATCGGACTGATCAAGACCGCGCTGAGTCTGCACCACCGACAGATCCCGGCGAGCCTGCACTTCGACACGCCCAATCCCCAGGCTGACCTGCCCGGCAGCCCGTTCTTCGTCAGCACCTGCTTGCGGGACTGGCCCGCCGACGGGCGTGGGCCGCGCCGCGCGGGTGTCAGCTCGTTCGGAATGGGCGGCACCAACTGCCATCTCGTGGTCGAAGAAGCCCCGCCGCAGCGATCTCCCGCTCGTGAGACTGCGGCGATCGAGCGGGCGGTCCAGGTTCTGCCGATCTCTGCCCGAACCCCCGCAGCGCTGCGGGCGAGTATCGCCAACTATTACGATCTGCTCGAGCAGTCGCCGGACCGGTTCGCCGATATCTGCTTCACCGCAGCCACCACCCGCCGTCACTTCCCTGTGCGTACCGCGATCACCGCCACCGATGCCAGCGATGCGATTGCCCAGCTTCGGCAACTCCTGCACAACGGCTCTCCCGCGCTGCCGGTCGAGAGTCCGGCGGGTGGTCGGATTGCCTTCCTGTGCACCGGATACGGCTCGCAGTATCCGCAGATGGGCCGCGCGCTCTATGACACCGAGCCGGTGTTCCGGACGGCCTTCAACCGGTGTGACGCGATCGTGGAGCCGCTGTTGGATCGGTCGCTGACCGACTTGCTGTATGGGCCAGCGTCAGTACACGCCTTCGACGACCCGATGCTGGCGCACCCGGCCCTTTTCGCTATCGGGTACGCGCTGGCCGCGCTGTGGGAGTCGTGGGGCGTTCGCCCGGACCTGCTGATCGGCCACAGTCTCGGCGAATACCTGGCCGCCACCCTGGCTGGTGTCCTCACCGTCGACGACGCACTGCGACTGATCGTCACACGTGCCGAACTGGTCGAAACCCGTACTCCACCAGGAACAATGGTGCAGGTCGGCGCCGACGAAGCCACCGTCGCCGCTGCGGTGGCGCCGTGGGCGTCGACAGTATCGATCGCAGCGATCAACGGGCCCGAAGCCACCGTCATCTCCGGTGACTCGCAAGCGATCGAACAGATCGTGACCGACCTCGCCCGCCGCGGAATCGCGACCGTCGCGCTGGCCGTCTCGCGCGCCCTGCACTCCCCGCTGATGGCGGCTGCGCGTGACCCGTACCGGGTTGCGACCGAATCGGTCACCTACAGCTCGCCGCGCATCGACATCATCGCCAACGCCACTGGCGACCTCGCCGAACCTACCGACATGCGCGCCGACTACTGGGTGAACCACCTGACCACACCGGTCCGCTTCACCGACGCCCTCGCGACCGCGGCACGACACGGCGTCACCACCTTCATCGAGATCGGGCCCAAACCCGTCCTCACCGCCCTTGGACAACGTTGCCTGCCCGGCCCCGACAAGACGTGGCTGCCCAGCATGAACACCCGAGACCCGCATGCAGCGATCCACAGCCTGCGTCAGCTGTACCGCAACGGCACCCCACTCGACTGGCGCGGGTTCCACGCCCCATTTCAGCGGTGCCGCGTTCCGCTTCCCACCTACCCCTTCCAGAGCACACGGCACTGGATCGATCGACCGTCCCGAACTCCGGCCGCTGTCGTCGGTGACCCTCCACGCGAAAAGGACATCATGCCGCCGCTTCAATTCCTCGATCTGACCTGGGAACCAGCACCCGAGGGTTCCTCGTCCGCCCCGGGCACCTACGTAGTGGTCGGACCGCCCAGCGACTTCGCGACCCGGCTCATCGCCGGCCTGCGCGCTCAGGGCACATCCTGCGCCCACATCAGCACCTCCGGATCCGGTTCGATGCCGCAGGTCCAGCAGCTGAGCACCGAACTCGGCCGCCTGGTGACCCCGGGCATCGGCCTGCACGTGATCGTCGCCGACACCTACCGCAGCAACGACCCGGCCACGTCCCTGCTGCCGGTCATCGAGGCCGCGCACACGATCGTGACCTTCGCCGGGACACGCCCGGTGGGCAGCCTGTGGATGCTCACCGGCGACAACGACCTGCGCAGCGCGGGACTGGCGGCCCTGGCTCGCACCATCACAGCCGAACACCCCGAACTCGCATGTGTTGCCCTGGTCGTGCCCGCGACGCCGACCGCAGCAGACATCGGGGCGGCAGTGTCCTGCCTGCGGCGGCCCACGAGTGGCGAACAGTTGGCGGTGCGCGATGGCCGCCTCTACCGAGCACGCCTGACCGCTCGCCGGTCGAGCACTGGCGACGGTGCCGAGATGGTGGACTCGATGCCGATCCGACGCGACGGCACCTACCTGATAACGGGTGGAACCGGCGCGCTCGGCCTGCAGGTCGCGCTCACCCTCTCCCGCCGTCGACCGGCGCGGTTGGTTCTTCTCAGCCGCCGGGGCGAACCTGCCGACGACGCAGTGTGGCAAGCCCTGACCGGCACTGGGGTCGAGGTCGAGGTGGTCCGCGGCGATGTCGCCGACGAAACGATGCTGCGTTCGCTCGTCGACCGGATCGGGCCGACGCTGCGCGGGATCGTGCACTGCGCTGCGGTCCTGGACGACGGGATCTTCCTGCGGCAGAGCCAGAAGCGGATGGAGTCGGTTCTAGCCGCCAAGGTTCGAGGGGCGTGGCTGCTGCACCAGTTGACCCGCGATATCGCCGAGCTGGACTTCTTCGTCCTGTTCTCCTCGCTGGCCGCGGTCGTCGGCTACCAGGGGCAAGCCGCCTATGCGGCCGCCAACGGCGTCCTGTGCGAATTGGCTCGCCACCGCCATCGACACGGACTGCCCGCCCTCGCGGTGAGCTGGGGCAGCTGGGCAGGGAAGGGAATGACCGGTCGCCTCAGCGACACCCACCTGGCGCAGATCGAATCCGACGGCGAGCAACTGCTCGACCCGACCACGGCTGCGGCGGCGTTGACGGCTTTGCCCAGTCAGCACCCCCATGTGGCGGTCGCGACCATGGACTGGGACCGGTTCGCAGCGACCCGCAGCAACCCGACGCCGGTCCTGGACAATCTCACCAGCGCCGAGCCTTCACCGCCCCTCCACCCCGACCTGCCTGGCCGGGCGAAAGCCGTAACCACCAAGGGACCTCTCGTGATGGAGACCGTCACCATGGTGGTGGCGGAGTTGCTGGGGGTCGACGCCGATCGCCTCGACCTGCGGCGGGGCTTCAGCGAACAGGGCCTGGACTCGCTGACGGCACTGGATCTGCGCGCGAGATTGCAGACCCGCCTCGGCGTGCGACTGCCCGCCACCGTGGCTTTCGACCACCCCAACGTGCACAGCCTGGCCGACCATCTCGCCGACCTCGTTCCGCATTTCGACGCAGCCACCGAACCAGACCAAGCATCCACGGTCGAGCCGGTCGAGCTGACTACGGCGGGGAAGTGCCCGGCAGCCGACGCCCTCAACGACGCCGAGGACCAGGTCGCGATCATCGGGATGGCGATCCGATTCCCCGGCGCCGACACCACCACCGAGTTCTGGGACCTGCTGTGCGCTGGCACCGACATGGTGGCAACGATTCCCGGCGACCGCTGGGACGTCGATGCATACTATGACCCGTCACCACACACGCCGGGCAAGATGAATGTCCGCTGTGCGGCCACCCTCGGCGACATCGACAGCTTCGATGCCCGGTTCTTCGGGATCTCGCCCCGCGAGGCCGCGCGAATGGACCCACGGCATCGGATGCTCCTCGAAACCGTCTGGCACGCAGTCGAAGACGCCGCGATCGACCCGACGCAGTTGCGCGGCAGCGACACCGGTGTCTTCGTCGGGGCAGACGAGTTCCTCAACGACCACCTGCGCGGCCTCGACGCCGACGACCTCGGCGAGGATCCCTACGTTGCGACCGGGGCCACGCTGAGCATGACAGCAGGGAGGCTGTCGCATGCGCTGGGTTGCCACGGCCCGAGCATGGTGTTGGCCACCGCCTGCTCCTCGGGCTTGGTCGCGGTCCACACTGCCGTAGCGTCGATTCGGCGCGGAGAGTGCGGGCTCGCGATCGTCGGCAGCGGCAAACTGCTGATCGACCCGATGGAAACCGTCCAACTGTGCAAGACCGGCGCTCTCGCCCCCGACGGCCGGTCGAAGGCGTTCTCGGCCGATGCCAACGGATTCGGCCGCGGCGAAGGGATCGCCGCGCTGGTGCTCAAACGACTCGACCGCGCCCTTGCCGACGGTGAGCCGATCCACGCGGTGATCCGCGGGTCCGCCATTAACCACGACGGCCCCAGCTCCGGGCTGACCGTTCCGAACGGCACCGCGCAGGTCTCGGTGATCCGCAACGCTATCGCCGACGCCGGTGTCACCCCTGACCAGGTCGGCTACGTCGAAACCCACGGAACCGGAACCCAACTCGGCGACCCGATCGAACTCAACGCCCTCGCGCAGGTCTTCACCGGCCGCCCCCGACCGGTGCTGGTCGGTTCGGTCAAAGCCAACATCGGCCACCTCGAGGAAGCCGCAGGCCTGGCAGGTCTCATCAAGACAGTGCTGACCCTGCAGGCGGCCACCATCGCCCCACAACCGCACTGCGAGCGGCTCAACACCAACATCGACTGGTCCGGGCTGCCCGTGCAGGTGCCGCACGCCACAACGAGCTGGCCGTCCGGGGCACCTCGCATCGCTGGAGTCAGCGCGTTCGGCATGTCAGGAACCAACGCCCACCTGATCGTCGAAGCCGCCCCATCCCGCCAATCCCCGCCGCGCTCTGGCAGATTCGTCTATCCGGTCTCCGCCCGCGACCAAACGGACCTGCGCGGCAGCGTCAGAGCCCTCGCTGCGGCCCTCACCGCCGACACCGATCCCTCAGCGCTGGCCTACACACTGCAGGTCGGCCGACACCACTACGCCCACCGTCTGGCGATCGTCGCGACCTCCATCGAGGAACTGCGCACCCACCTGCGCGCGGTGCTCACTGACACAGCCGCCGGACCCGAAGTACAGCGAGGCGGCCCCGACACCGCCGGCTCCGTTCCTGCACCGACCCGCGACGCTGTGAGTACCGCCCGCGCGTGGTGCCAAGGGCAGGCGATCGACTGGGCAGCCCTGTATGACTCGCCGCCACAGCGGATCAGCGTTCCCGGGTACCCGTTCAGGCGTGATCAGGTTGAGTCGCGACGGCGCGCTTCGGCCCCTGCCGCAACGTCGGATCCCGCCCCTCAACAGGCAGCTCAGCCGGACCTGGTTGGCAGCCCTGCACTGACACAGCAGATCCACGAGCATGTGGCAGCGCTACTCGGTTACACACCGGACACCCTCGATCCCTCCGCAGACCTGCAGCAGCTCGGCGCCGACTCGATGATCTACACCCGCATCGGCCACTACCTGCTCGACCAGCACTCGATCACGATCACCTTCGACGAACTGTTCGACGAAGCGAACAGCGTAGACGCGATCTACGCACTGGTCACCGCCCGCCAACGGCCCGGACCCCGCACCAACCCGACGGACAACCACCCGACATCGCCTGTCGCCGCGCCACAGGCCGCCGCAGCCGCTCCGATTCACCGGGCTGGCCCGGGGATGCTCGGATCCTCGGCGACATCGCCGGAGCCGCTGACCGGCGAGCAAGAACGGTTCGTGCGCGAGTTCGTCTCCGCCTACGCCGATCGGACCGCGAAGTCGAAAGCCGCAGCCGAACACGACATGCCGGTGATGGCGAACTGCCGGGCGGGCACCTTCCAACCGGCGTTGAAGGAGATGACCTACCCGATCGTGGCGGCCAGGTCACAGGGCGCGCGGTTCTGGGACCTCGACGGCAACGAATACCTCGATGTCTCAATGGGATACGGGGTCCACTTCTTCGGCTACAACCCCGACTTTCTCGACGAGGCCCTGCGTGCCCAGCTCGACGAAGGAGTCCACATCGGTCCGCAAGCCGCAGTATCCGGGCAGGTCGCACGCACGCTGTGCCAGCTGACAGGCACCGAGCGTGCCGTGTTCTCCAACTCCGGGACCGAAGCGGTGAGCGCGGCGCTGCGCTTCGCGCGGGCTGCGACCGGCCGCAGCCGGTTCGTCATGTTCGCAGGCTCCTATCACGGTTGGTCCGACGCCACGCTCGCGCTGCCTGCAGGTGTCGAGAAGTCGCTGCCGATGTCACGTGGAATCGGTGAGGGTGCGATGGGCGATGTCACCGTCGTCGAATACGGGATCCCGGAATCGCTCGAGACAATCCGTGGCCTCGGCCCCAATCTGGCTGCTGTACTGGTCGAACCGGTGCAGAGCCGCCGACCCGACCTGCAACCCGACCAGTTCCTACGCGAGCTGCGTTCGATCACCCACCACAGCGGCACGGCACTGATATTCGACGAGGTCATCACTGGGTTCCGGCTCGGTCCCCGCGGCGCGCAGGGCTGGTCCGGCGTCGACGCCGACCTGGTCGTCTACGGCAAGATCCTCGGCGGCGGGCTTCCGATCGGTGCGGTCGCCGGCAAAGCTGCGTTCCTAGACACCGTCGATGGCGGTGCCTGGACCTACGGCGACACCTCCTGCCCGGCCGCCACAACGACGTTCTTCGGTGGCACGTTCAACAAGAACCCGCTGGCGATGGCCGCGGCGTCGGCTGTCCTGACACGCCTGCAGCACGAGGGCCCGCACCTACAGGACCGTGTCGCGCATCTGGTGTCCAGGCTGGCCGAGGAATTCAATCGGCACTGCCGCCGTCAAGGATTCCCGATGAAGATCGTCGCGTTCTCCTCGATCTTCCGATTCATTACCGACGGCGACTACCGGCTGCACCGTAGCCCGCTCGCGCTGGACCTGTTCTTCGCCCTGCTCGCCCACTACGGCATCTACGTCCTGGAAACCCGGGTGTGTTTCCTGTCTACTGCCCACACCTCAGATGACGTGGTCCGCATCGTCGAGACGGCGAAGCAATGCCTGCAGACGTTGCGCGACAACGGATTCTTCCCCGCATCGACTGCCACCGCGCGCGGTCGAGGTTCGGCCGACGACACCCACGTGGTGCTCACCCTGCCAGCCACGTCGGCGAGGCCACCGCAGACGCGTGAAGCACTGGTCACCGGCGCCACAGGATTCCTCGGACCGCACCTGGTCAAGCAACTGCTCGAGCAGACCAGCGCCCGCATCACCTGCTTGGTCCGTGCGCACGACAACGACCACGCGCGCGGCCGCCTGCTCGATGCACTCACCCGCGCAGGCATCGCGAAGGCCGATTGGGACCCGAGGGTCACTGCGGTCGCCGCCGACCTCACCCGACCGCGACTGGGTCTGAGCGCCGCGCACTGGGACCAGCTCGCCGACCGCGTCGACGACATCTACCACTGCGCCGCCGAAGTGCATTCGCTGCACCCCTACCAGAGACTCGCTCCAGCCAACGTCGAGGGAACCCGTGAGCTGATCCAGCTCGCTGCCGACGTGCGACCGTCCCGACTGCACTACATCTCCACCGACGCAGTGTTCGACGCCCACGGCTACCACCGGCATCGCACCATTCACGAAGACCAGCCCTTGGCCCACCACGACAGCATCTACGGCGGCGGATATGCCGAAACCAAATGGGTCGCCGAAACTCTCGTCGCCGACGCACGCAGCCAGGGCCTGCTCGTGGCAATCTACCGGCCCGGCGCCTTGCTCGGTTCCACCGACGGTGACGCCGGCCAGCCTGGGGACTTCCTGATCCGATTCCTGCGCGGAATCATCGCCCTGGGTGTGTGCCCGGACCTCGACGCCACCATCGACCTGGTCCCAGTGGACTACGCAGCAGAGCTGGTCGTGGCGCTGTCTCAGGCCGAGCCCGCGCACCGCACCTTCCACCTCACCCACCCCGACCCGATCACCTACACCCAGCTGATCGAGGCACTTAGTCGACACGGCTACCCCCTGCGCACCGTGGCGCTGCACGAATGGGACACCACCATCGCAGCACTGCGTCACGAACACGACAACGCTCTGTACCCGCTGGTGCCACTGTTCACCGACTCAAGTGACCCCTACTTTCGCACCGCCCGACTGGACGTCAGCAACAGTCGCGCCACCGTCGCCGCGCGCCAGATCCACTGCCCGCCACTTCTCGAGCTGATCCCGCTGTACCTGACCAGGCTCCACGCACAACAACTGCTGCCCACACCGAACCCGAGCATCCACGAAATGACGGTGACCCGATGACGACCCCTCTGCCGCCCAACCACTTCCCTGAGATGCACGCCACCAACTTCGACTGGGTACGCAACGTCCTCGGCTGGAAGGTCTCCACCCTCGACACCATTCACAGCGAATCGGTGTCGCGAACAGAGGGACAGATGGGCGAAGTCTTCCGACTCCGCCTCGGCGAGAATTCATTGATTTACAAGACCAGCCCCGCCGGCAACGGTGACTGGCAGAAACTGACCCGTGACACCGGACTCCTCGACCGCGAGATCGCCAGCTATCAGGCACTGGCCGCACACGGTCCGATCGCCCGAACAATCGCGCCGCGCTGCTACCGCACAATCCGGCATCCCGACGGCACCGCGGCGATCGCGTTGGAAGACCTCGGCGACGGAGTGTCCGCCACCGAAATGGCCGACGGCCTCAACTACCGCCAAGCCCACGCGGCCGTCACGACCCTGGCGACCCTGCACTCGCTGTCGGCAACCACCGGCCGCCCGAAATCGCCGCACCAGTGGCTGCTCACCGCAACCTCACCCGCGCTGATCGACGCCATCGAACTCGGACTGCACGACCTGCCAGAAGCGCTGACCGGGTTGGGCATCGACCGAAGTCCCACCTCAGTGCAGCGCCTCGACCGCCCCAGACTGCGAAACCTGCTCGGCCAGGCCAACCGCAGCAGTGTGAATGCGCTGTGCCACGGCGACGTCTGGCCCGGCAACATCATCTTCGCCGCCACCAGCGACCCACAACACCCCGCCACCGCACGCCTCATCGACTGGCAATTCGCTATGTGGGGCAACCCCCTGACCGACGTCGCGCTCCTGCTGAAAACCTCGCTGGCCCCGGCAGCGCGCCGGGCTTGGCAGGAACAGCTGCTGCGGCACTACCACCACATTCTCACTATCCGCAGCAACCTCACCTACCCCTGGTCAGCGTGCCTCGAGGACTATCAACGCGCAGAGCCGTTCGCCGCGATCGTGGCCCTCGCCTCCGCCACGGCCTACATCGGCAAGATGACCCCCGCCGACCGCGCCTGCTTCACCGACAGGATCGCCATCGCCCTCGACGACGCCGACACAGCTACACAGACGAAGGCCGGACACCGCGGTCCACACACCCAGGTGGCCATAGACATTCCCCGCACTGTAGAGATCGCGGTCATCGGCGCCGGGATGTTCGGATCCGCGGCCGCGAAGTACCTCAGCACCGAAGGCGCCGACGTCCTTGTCATCGGTCCTGGCGAACCCGACGACCGCCGCGGTGACCAACACAGCTTCGCCGCGCACTACGATCAGGCTCGAATCTGCCGACGCATGGGATGGGATCCGGTGTGGGCCGAACTCGACGCACGCTCGCTCGAGCGGTACCGAAGTATCGAATCCGCCTCCGGGGTCGAATTTTTCACCGACTGCGGGTCGCTGGTCCTTCTCGCCGGCTCCATCGGCCACCGCACGACGGCCATGGCTGCCCAGTGTCGTGACGAAGGGATCGCTGTCGAACGCATTGACGCGGCCACGCTCACCGCACAGTTTCCAACCCTGGGGCTACCCGCACTCGACGGCGGTGTGGAGGGACTACTGGAACGCACCCACGCCGGCTACCTGAATCCACGTCGTCTCGTGTCCGCACAGTTCGCTCTGGCCCAGGCTGAAGGAGCACGCTGCCTGCGCGCCTCCGTGCGCCAGGTCGTCGAGCACCAGGGCCGATGGCTCCTCACCCTCGACGGGCCGCGCGGACAGTTCGAGGTGTCCGCGGAGAAGGTGTTGGTCGCGGCTGGCACATTCACCAACCACAACGGCGTCCTCCCGGACGGGCACCGCCTGGCGATGCGCGCCTACGCTGAGCCCAACCTCCTGTTCGAGGTGGGCGAAGCCCAGCGTGAGGAACTCGGTGCGTTGCCGCCGATCGTCACCGTCGACCCCGCCGACACCGGCAACGCCAACCAGTCGATCTACCTGGTGCCGCCGGTGCTCTATCCCGACGGGCGCTGCTGGATGCGGATCGGACCTGGCATGCAGCCGTGCGTGCAGCCACTGGACGGCGTCGAGGAGATGATCGCCTGGTACAGGCGCCAGGTGATCACACCGACCCAAGCCACTCTGCTCACCACCGTCATGCAGACGATGGTGCCGAGTCTGGCCTCCACCTCGGTCCGGCATGCGACCTGCATCATCGAGAAGACCCCGACCCGCTACCCGTACATCGGGCACGTCGACGACGAAACCTTCACCGTCGCGGTCGGCGGAAACGGCCACGGCGCCCGAGGTTCCGACGAGATCGGCCGTCTCGCAGCCAACCTGGTCCTGGGCAAGCCGTGGGACAGCCCACTGCCGCAGGACACCTTCGCCCCGGTCGCAGGCCACGACACCGAGGACACCACGATGTGCCTGAAACCACCGTTCGGGCTCTGCTGAACAACACGACCTCGGCTCGGCACCGAGCGCCTACTACAGAAGCGGCCCGCCTGGCATCGAACTGCCAGGCGGGCCGCGAGGTCAGAGTCCGTCTACTTGACGGCGGCGATGGCCGAATCGGGGACCGGAATCGGATAGTCACCGGTCAAGCAGGCCGTACACAGCCCCGTCCGCTTTCCGGGTGTGATCGCCTCGACCATGTCGTCGATGTCGAGATAGGCCAGGCTGTCGGCGCCCAAGTACTCCCGGATCTCCTCGACACTCATCCGCGACGCCACCAGCTTCGACCGATCCGTGGTGTCCATGCCAAACCAGCACGGCCACTTGTACGGCGGCGACAGCACCCGAAGATGGATCTCGGCCGCCCCCGCCTTGCGCATCATCCGCATCGTCTCTCGCAGCGTTGTCGCCCTGATGATCGAGTCTTCCACGACCACCAGCCGCTGACCCTCGATGTTCTCGCGGATCGGGTTGAGCTTGATGCGCACGGCATTGCTGCGAAGCTCTTGGTTGGGTGCGATGAACGTCCTGCCGATATAGCGGTTCTTGACGAACCCGTCGACGAAGGGAATGCCGGATTCCCTGGCATAGCCTTGAGCGCCCGGCACACTGGACTCCGGGATCGGCACCACCGCGTCGGCCTGCACAGGATCCTGGCGAGCCAATGCTTCCCCCATCCTCTGCCGGACCCGATGAACGTTCTGCCCCAGCAGGTTCCCGTCCGGTCGGGCGAAGTAGACGAACTCGAACGAACACAAAGCGTGCTCGACCGCAGGTGTCGGGGTCATCGAGTGGACGCCGCCGGCGTTGATGACAACGACCTCACCGGGAGCAATCTCCCGAACTGTCTCCGCGCCTACGACATCCAGGGCAGGGGTTTCCGAGGCCAGTACCCAGCCGTCATCGAGCTGGCCCAGGAACAGCGGACGGAACCCTTGTGGGTCGCGGGCGCCGATCAGGAAGTCAGAACCGAGTAGCACCAGCGAGAACGCGCCACTGAGCTGGGGAATCGTGCGTGTGAAGGCGTCGACGACCTCCTGCTGGTCGCCGTTGCATGCATCGTCGGATAGCTCGCGAGCAAGCAGTTCGGCGACCAATCCGCTGTCGCTGCCGATCCCGTCATAGGGGATTCCGAGGTCTGCTGAGAGCTGTGCGGTGTTGACCAAGTTGCCGTTGTGTGCGAGGGCGAACTGGTGTCGGCGCACGTCACGGTAGACGGGCTGGCAGTTGCTCCAGTCCCCGGATCCAGTCGTCGAATATCGGGTGTGGCCGATTGCCAGATCACCCTGGAGCGTTTGCAAACGTCGATCGTCGAAAATTGTTGAAACGAGGCCGGTGTCTTTGTCGACCCACATCTTCTGGCCGTCACTGACAGCGATTCCGGCGGCCTCCTGCCCTCGATGTTGTAGGGCGAACAAGCCGAGATAGGTCAAGTGGGAGACGGGATTTCCGGGAGCGTAGAGGCCGAATACACCACAGGCCTCCTTGGGGGAGTCGTCCACACCAAGAGAGTACCCGGAGGGTTCTCCATCGCTAAGAGCGAAACGGCACCGGATCGTCAGGCAGGCTCGTCATGACGGAAGCTTTTGTGGCGCAGTCGAGCTCGTGTGTATGGGCTCGAAGCTCGCAATTCGGGCTTAGGCGCCGAACCATCGGGAGAGGACATGGGCCACACCGTCGTCCTCGACAGGCGGGCAGACGGCATCAGCTGCGTCCCGCACACAGTCGGGTGCGTGCCCCATGGCGATCCCGAGCCCCGCCCAACGGAGCAACTCGATGTCATTGATTCCGTCGCCGATGGCGAGCGTCTGTGCCCGGGGTATCCCGAACTCGCCGCGCACGAACTCGGCTGCGCAGGCTTTGCTCACATCGGCCGCCGTAAGGTCAGCGAAGGTATCGCCTGGATCCATCCAGGTGCGCACTCCAGGCAGCACCACCGCAGAGAGCGCGGTAGCTAGATCGTCAGAAGATCGCCCGGGCCAATGCACCGCAAGCCGTGTCGATGCGGAGCTGGCCAGCTCATCAACCTCTACCAACTGGACAGTCCCGAAGTGCATATCCGAGTCGTCGGTGGGTGCAGTAGCCAAGACACCAGTGCCTGGATTTTCGGCAACGAACACCGCGCCCGGAAGGCGTTCGCGCAGAATCTGCACCGGCCGCGCCAATTCGAATGATTCGCAGCGAAGAACTATTCCGGATTCGACGTCGATGATGACGGCCCCATTCGAGCAGATTGCCCGACCGGAGTGTATGCCGAGCTCATGAAGAAACGGGATGGTCGCTGGTGCCGCACGGCCGGTGCCCAGAACCACCGCCGTGGCGGATCGAATGGCGCCAGTCACCGCGGCCCGCACACCGGGGCTGACAGTCCTATGAGCTGACGGATTCGAATAGGCATCAACCGGGCAGATCGTGCCGTCGATGTCCAATACGACCATCCGTGGTGGCCGTAGGCCGACGCCCGCGCCAGGGTGCTCACCGGGCATGGTCGGCGATGCCTTAGACATTTCCATCGACACGGTCAACATGTAGCAGACTCGGCGCGCATTGGCGTTCCCGGCAGGCGCATCCTGTGGAACTGCCCGGCAACCTGGCCGACGGAAGCTGGAGCGCCGATTCCGTGGCAGGCGGAAAGCTCAACCAGCAGCGCATCCCATGATCCGCAGAACCAGCTATCAACTCGACTCAGAGGACACGCCACGCCAGCGTGCGACGCGAAAGGTCCAGGCAGCAAGGTCCGTTCGCCACGCTGTGACCAAGGCTGAGGGGGACGCCGCAGCTCTTGTCCGTGAGGCCGCCGCGAAGTTCTCACCCCTGTCCGGGCTGACACTCGTCGTGGTGCGCCCCCGCAAGTTGTTCGACCGTGGCAAACCCATCGTCGGCGAGGACAACGACCACCGGGGCACCTATACCGCCGTTGACGAGATGCGGTGCTGGTTTTTGCTTCACAGCCGCAACTATGGTCGCGTCGTCCTCACCGAGTTTCGCCAGGCCGGCAAGCATGTCGTGGCCGGTGATGACATCGGCGTGCAGATCCATCTCGACAATGCGATCGTCGACGATCCCCCCGAAACACATCGGGGGTGTGGTTCAGCACGTGCAGCACCTTGTGCTCGAAACGGAATCCGTGGGTGTCGTTGAGGTCGAGCAGGTGATCGGCGTCGAAGCACGCACACACCAGCCCGACGCACGATGGTGTCACCGCTATCGACGCCACTACCGGGCGGTTGCCGCCCGAGGGTGGACCCGGGTTGCCGAACGGCTTGCCCGGCTGCAGCATGTTCGTCATCTGGATCACGGCGACACTGCGGCGGTATCGGCGGTGTCGTCCAGCGTCGGGTACACCCGACGTGACAGGTCAGCGGTGACTGTTTCTGCGTCCATGTGGAGCTCTTCCCCTCGAATCAGGTCTTGTTGGGGGGCGACTCAGTCGAAGAGTCGGCCAAGCAGCGCGCCCTGCCCCGATTGCAAGATGTGCGCGGCATCCAGCGGCATCCAGAAGCACTCGAAATGGGTCGGCTCGCCCTGTCCGTCGTGGTCCTCCTGGCTGGCCCACCGCTCTGGCGCGGGTTCGCGCAGCTCCAGCTCGAATACGTGACGCTGCTGCAATTCCCAGCGATACGGCGAGATGTCGTAGGTGAATTCGCCGAGCTTGCGCACGACCTTGAACTCGGTCAGGCCCGTTTCCTCCCGTGCCTCGCGAAGCGCCGCGTCCTGCGGGGACTCGCCGGGACGGATGCTGCCTGCCGGGACCTGGATGCCGACCT
Organism: Nocardia sp. NBC_01730; assembly: GCF_035920445.1. Lineage (NCBI taxonomy): Bacteria > Bacillati > Actinomycetota > Actinomycetes > Mycobacteriales > Nocardiaceae > Nocardia > Nocardia sp. NBC_01730. Next base: position 1,293,355 of record NZ_CP109162.1, read on the forward strand.
CCTCATAGGAGTAGTCGGTATGCCGGAACACCAGCAGTTTGCCATCGCGCACCACGTACACGAGCACCTTGTCCTTGGTGACTTCTCAGGCATGTGACGAGTCCTTTCCTCGGGTCCTACATAGATGTGTGGCGCGCCGACCCGACCGGCGCGGATCTGCGCGGTGAGCCGCTGAAATCCCCCTGCTTCCGGCAACGTCGGAGTTGGTGTACCACCCAGGCTGCGGCTGTCGCCGCCGATTGTGGTGGCGTTGTCTGTGCGGCCAGCGACCTCTCGGTCATCCGCAAGGCTGCTCCCGACATCCTGACCGTCGTTCCCGGTATTCGGCCCGCTGGCGGCGCGGTGCACGACCAACAGCGAGTTGCGACACCGGCCGAGGCCATTCGCAGTGGCGCAAGCATTCTCGTCCTCGGCCGAGCGATCACCGCCGCGACGGATCCTGCCGAAGCCGCACAAGCCATCGCTGAGAAAGTCGCGCAGGCACTCTGATCGAGACCGGCCGATCGTCGAGCGCTCTAGACGGTCGGCCGGTTTCGTCAACCTGCGGGAACGATCAGTCTTGTGCTCCGACGATCGGAAGCCACGCGACAGCATTGGGACGAAAACTCTGTCGCTCGGGCGTCAAAACCGAGTGGTCATCGAGGCTCATCATGGTGACGCCGACCAGTTCTGCGTCGCCGTCGTCCTGGGCCGCAACCGAGCTTCCGCAGGTACCGCAGAAGCCACGCTGAGAATCGGGAAAGGTGTTGTACCAGACCGGCTCTCCGCCTGGTCCGGTCCACTTGAACCCTTCGCGAGGGAAGTCGACCCACGACATTATTGGGCTACCGGACAATCTCTGACAGTGGGGGCAACTACAAAGGTGCGGGAACGAGAGTTCGCCGGTCGTCTGGTACCTGATGTTGCCGCAAAGGCAGCCGCCGGAGTGCATGGTGCGCATGTCCTTTCACGCGATCATCGCTGGAAGAGAAGATCATCTGTGTGCGACACCTATCACCGCGACAACGTCCCGCTGCTGGCCCCTGAACTCGTCGCCTCAGACCTTTGCCGATCCTAGACCTGCGGAGCCTCCCGCTACGAGCAACCTGACGAGTGACCCAATTCCCCTTCCGCGCATCGCGACGGCCTGGAGTTGCCGATTCGGTGCGGTCAGGTTTTGGTCAGCTGGCGAAGGTGGCGGGTATGGCTGTCCGGCCAGGTACGTCGTCATATTCGCCAATATTTCTTACTGATCACGGACCGAAGGCTCAACCACACGCCGAGCCGAAATGACAGCGACGGACTGCCGCTTCGGCTTGTAGGATTCGCGGTGAGCGGTGCCGACGAGCCTGACGAACTCCGAGCCGCTCCGGGTGGCGGTCACCCGTAGATGGTCGACCGTAGAGGCCGATCGATCCGGGTCGGCGAAGGTGTGGTGGCACCGCGAGCACCCGATCGCCCACACCCCTCGGGAGATCCGATCGAGGAGGTGCCGAATCATAATGCAACGTACGCTCACCCACGCTCTGCCGACGGTCTCTGCCGGCGACCGAGTCCGCATCGAAGGCTGGGTTCACCGCCGTCGCCGCCTTGGCGGCATCGCGTTCCTGATCATCCGTGACCGCACTGGGCTGGCACAAGCCGTGGTCACCGACGACGACGCGCGCCGGATCGACGAGCTGGTGGAGGAGACCGTGGTCGCGGTGGAGGGCACGGTCGCGGCGAACGGCAAGGCCCCCGGCGGGGTCGAGCTGATCGACCCACAGATCACCGAACTCAGCCCACCTGCGGTGGCCCCGCCAGTGGAACTGTGGCGGCCCTCGTCTGAGGTGAGTCTGCCTCTGTTGCTTGACCACGCACCGGTGCTGTGGCGCCACCCTGCGCAGAACGCGCTGTGGCGGATCGCCACCGCCTCCCTGCGAGGGTTTCGCACCACGTTGGATCGGCATGGGTTCATCGAGATCCAAACCCCGAAGATCGTCGGCTCGGCCACCGAGTCAGGCGCGAACGTGTTCCGCCTGGACTATTTTGGTCGCCCCGCGTATCTGGCGCAGTCCCCGCAGCTGTACAAGCAGATGATGGTAGGAGTGTTCGAGCGGGTTTATGAGACCGGGCCGGTGTTCCGCGCCGAACCGCATGACACCGCACGCCATCTCGCCGAATATGTGTCGCTGGATGTCGAGTTCGGCTTCATCCGCGACCACCGCGACGTGCTCGCCATGCTGCGAGAGGTTCTCGCCGGCATGCTCGATGAGGTCGCCGCCAACGCGGCGTTGCCAGGCGTGCAAGCGCTGCCAGCCGTGCCCGACGAGATCCCGGTGATTCACTTCCGTGACGCCTTGGCCTTGGTCGACGCGGACCCGGACGAGCCCGACCTCGCGCCCGAACACGAGCGTCGCCTCGGGGAATGGGCTCGCGTCGAGCATGGTTCGGAGTTCTTGGCGGTGGAGGGATATCCGGCGATCAAACGCCCGTTCTACACACATCCGGCACCCGACGACGCTCGTTGGACGAACTCGTTCGACGTTCTGTTCCGCGGTCTCGAGCTGTGCACCGGAGGACAACGGCTGCACGCCGCCGATGCCTACGAGCAGGCGCTCGCGTCGCGCGGCGAGTCTACCGCCGACTACGAGGCGTACCTCCAGACGTTCCGGCACGGGATGCCGCCACACGGAGGATTCGCCATCGGCCTCGAACGCTGGGTGGCCCGCCTTACTGGCACCGACAACATTCGTCGCACCGCACTGTTTCCCCGCGACCTGAACCGCTTGAGCCCGTGACACCTACGACCGATCGCCGTGGCTCACCGGTCCTCAGCTCGCGAGCGTGCCGAGGTAGGGCTGCCCCGCCAGATATGCGGTCATGTTGGCGATGATGCCGTCGATGCGCCGCGGTCCCCATTGGGCGACGGCGGCGTTGACCGGTGCCGCGGTCGTGACGAAGTTGAGGATGAAGCAGTCGCGCAGCAGCAGGTAGGGCTCGAGGAGTTCGGCGAATCGGTCGGGCAGGGGTCGGACCCTGGTATAGCCGCTGAGGTAGGCGTGGGCAAAGGTGTCGTAGGTGCCGGGTTCGGCGGCGGCGATGCGGTGGATGGAGGACAGCACGGTGGCGATGTCGAGGTGAACAGCCTGACGAGCAAACTTGAGGTGGCCGCGCCCTTGTGGGCCCCGACACCCCGCTCGACGCCGTGCGAGTGGAGGCAGCACTGCGCAATCCGTGCTGATCACGACCTGCTCGGGGCCTGCCTCCAACCTGTCAGATTGGGGACGACTGCGCAGGTCAAACACCCTGACAATCCGGGCCGAATGCCGACGAACTGACCGAGCCAATCAACCGCCATTCTCAAGCTTCATGCCTGGCTCGACTTCCCCGGCGACCCGGTGGCCACGGAAATTCAGTGGTGGTGCAGGTAACGAGGCCGGAGGATGTGCGGATGGTCGACTACGACAACACCGCTACTCGGATCGAATGGCATCAGGTGCCGACACCGGTCCGGGTGATGATCGAGAACCGGTTGGGAGCCGGGGTTGTCTCGGCGATCACCCAGTCGAGCGGTTTCAGTCACGGCCTGGCGGCGCGGATGATGTTGAGTGACGGGCGGTCCGCGTTCGTGAAAGCTATTGCCGCTGATGATGTTCTGGCGTCGGCGTATCGAGCGGAGGCGGCGTGTTCGGCTCTGCTGCCGCCGTCGGTACCGGCGCCGCGCCTGTGGTTCGAGGCCGAGGAATATGGCTGGTTCGCTGTGGGGTTCGATGATGTCGAGGGAGTGGCTCCCCGGTTCGACAACCCGCGCGACATGGCCGATGTGCTGACCATGATCGAGCAGCTGCCGGGTCTACTGACCCCCAGCCCCATGCCAACGGCACCGACATTCACCGAGCAATACGGCCCGAGGATGCATTGCTGGCAGGGTTTCGCCGATTCCGGTCCGCCACCCGATCTCGATGAGTGGTCGCGCCGCAACCTGGAACGACTGGCGGCCCTCGAGGACGGTTGGCATCAAGCGACGGTGGGGGAGACGTTGCTGCACAGCGATATCCGCCCCGATAACCTGATCCTTCGCCCGGACAGGACCGTGGTCGTCGTCGATTGGGCGTGGCCATCCCGCGGCGCGGCATGGGTCGATCTTGTCGCCATGGCGCCGTCGATAGCCGCTGCCGGAGTCGACCCCGACAAGGTTCTTGCCAACCACCCGGTTACCGAGGCTGTTGACCCCGCCGCGATCGATGCCTATCTCTGTGCGTTGGTCGGCTACTGGGAGACCCATTCCCGGCGACCACGCCTGGAGCGCTCACCTCGGCTTCGTGAGCACCAGGCCAGATCGGCGGTATCGACCCGGGTGTGGTTGCGTCGCCGTCTGCCTTGGGGTTGACACCCTGTGTCACCAGTGGTGGCGACAGGACCCGCCACCGCTTACTCGTCACCGGCGCCGACATCATCGACCGTGGACTGGCCATCGTTCACCTTCCTGAAGGCAGTCCGGCCGACCGTGACGTGCTGCTGTCGGTCCTCGCGGGCCACCCACGCCTGGCTGCCCGCCGAGCGCACCGGCATCCTCGACGCAGCCTTCGCAGGATCCACCGATCGCACGCAGCAACCTCTCGACCGTCGACACCGAGTCACAACTCCGGATGCTCGCGAAGGCCCGGATCTTCTTGTCTGGCACTGAGGTTCTGGGCAATCGAGGAGGCCGGAGTCCCTGGCTGGGCCTCGATATCCTCGACACGAATTCGAGGGCTGTCGCTTTCTACCACCGCCACGGCTGGCACCCCACAATCAGCCGCCTGGTCGCACCCGAAGTACCGAGGTGCGTCGTGGGTGGTGATGGCCCCGCCAGTCCTGGGGGCCACTACCTGGACTGCGGTTTCAGCCAACGATGCTGGCTCGTTGCACCGATTCACGTTGCAGGGCAACCGAAGACGGCGGCGGTTCGTAACTGGCGGGGAGGGAGGATCCGATGGATCGGGTTGCTGATGCGGACCGTGGGCAGGTAATCGTGGTGTTCGGGGCACCACATGGCAAACCCGTGGCATCACCCTGGCAGGCGACACCCGCGTGCGCGGGGAGCACCACCAAATGCGCCTGACCTCGAGGGCGCGCTACGGATCATCCCCGCGCGCGGGGAGCACCTTTTTGACCTGGCACTTTGCCGAGCGAACCACCGAGTCTCATTCACTTTGCCGATATGCCGGACCAGCGTAGGTGCTGAACATTATGCGGCTGTCGGCTCGCCGTCATCGACGATGTATTCCTCAAGGAGCCGGCCGATCACATTCACCGCCTGCCCTTCGCACAGCAGTCCAAGCAGTCCCGGTCGAACCGAATGTGTTTCCTCCCTATTGAGATAACGGCTGCGTGACCCGGCAGGCACAGCGTGGTGGCGGCGACCAAGTCGGTTCTGTCGCATCGCCGCGTGCTCGCAGTTCGCGCGGTAGTAGTGCGCTGTAGATAGTAGTGTGGGTGGGGGTGGGAACGCCGAGCCACTCCCCGTAGTGCACGACCGCACCAGTCTGGTCGTACAGCTCAGATGGCCTGCCAGCAGATATATCTCGCATCATCGATGCTGTGGCGTCTGGATCGGACTCGTCCAGTTTGGACAGTGCCGCGTCCGCGTCGGCTTCGGTGATGTTGGCCGATGCCGCTCGCGCTACTGTCGCCACCTCGTGCAGTGCTGTGCGAACCAGCGCTCGGGTACGTGGCTGGCTGCGCACAACCCCGGCTGGGGCGTCTGACAGTGCGGCAACGCCACCGAAGGATGCGATGAACATTAGTTTGCGCCATAGGTCTTGTCGGATGTCGGAGGAGACCTGCGTACTGATTCCCGCGTCTGTAAGAATGCCGGCAATCGTCTTCAACCGGTCTACTGCCGAATCATCGCCTGTCAGGCTGCCAATCCTTAGCGACGGCGGATCACCCATACGGACGAAAGTCGCGGAGCTGGTGCGCCTGGCGAACACGGTGCACACTCCGCCCACGGCGTGGTCCGCGCCCAATATGGCAGCGAGGCGATCGCCGGCCTCGATCCCGTTCTGCACCGGAACGACGACGGTGTAAGCGGCAACCACTTGAGCGACTTGCACGGCGGCCTCCGCGACCTGCCAGGACTTGACACAGACGAGCACCAGATCGGCATACGGCACACCGTCGAGCTTCGAAACCGGGTGTACACCGGTGACCACGCGAGACCTGCACGCTGGCTCCTCGACCCTGAGTCCAGATCGGGTCATCTCTTCGAGAGTTTCGCCGCGGGCAAGCAAGGTCACCGCGTGCCCGTGTTCGGTTAGCAGCGCCGCGAAGTAGCCGCCGATCCCACCTGCACCGATCACAACCACATGCGCCACACACACACCCGCCTCTCGACCGGTCTTCGCCATCACATCACACGAGGCTACCGTGAGCCCGCCGCGAAGATGTTGTGGCGCAATAGGAATCGGCAGCCCCACCCACAGCTAACGCCCCCCATGAGGCAAAACAGTCTCTGAGTGCGCCGATCCACGGCTTCTTCCGAGATAGCCGTCACCCAGTCTGGTGTGGCATCGCTTAGACGACTGCGATATCGCCGCATGACTAGTGCCCCGTCGGTAGGATGCCCTACTGAACTCAGTCGCGAAAATTGTTGCCGTATACCAGATTTGATGCGGGCAATCGGCTGACACCATCAGACGCATAGGGGGTGCATATGCCGGGGACCGCAGTTCAGGCGTCACACGGGTTGGAGGGCAACGGTAATTCTCGTCCGCCGCTAAAGGTCCCACCGAGCATCGACCGAGCGGCATGGCTGGCATCGGTGGCGCGGTCGACCGACCGTGCCGATGCTCGACAAGCTGTCAGCGACATGACGACCGAATGCTTGTCGACAACCGGACGAGGGTTGGACCTGACCGCAGCCGACCTCAGCGGTTTGGATCTATCAGGATTCGATCTTCGTCGGGCAACGCTGAACCGCGCCGCTCTGTTCGGCACCAATCTTTCGGCAGCTGATCTGACTGGCGCGTCGATGGTGTGCGCGGGGCTCGAGAGAACCAATTTCACAGACGCCACACTGCATGGCGCCTACATCCATGCCATGGCCGCGCAGGCGAGTGTCTTTGTCCGCGCCGACCTGACGGGGCTCATCGATGCCACCGGCGCACTGTTTCACGGTTGCGATATGTCGGGTGTCCGGCTGGACGGCTCAGAACTAGCGGGTGTGACGTTCTATCAGTGCAGCCTGCTCGCAGCGCACGCCCAAGGCGCGGATCTGCGCGGCGCGGCATTCAATGAATGTCGGATGGACAATGCCGACCTGACGGCGGCGGTTCTCGATGACTGCACGATCACGCGCTGCGGCCTTCGTAGCCTCGTACTGGACCGTTCTCGTGGGCGCGGAGTGGTAATCCAGCGGCCGAGCACGGCGGACGGATTGCAGCTGTCAGCCGCACATCTGCCGAATCTACGACTATCCGCTGTCCGCGGGCGCGGCATCGTCGCCACCGGACTCAGTGCCACAAGCATCGACGTGCTCGACAGCCAGCTGGTCGAAGCAGACTTCCGCGATGCAGACCTCACCGGAGGACGCTGGTCCCGCGTCTGCTTGGACAGCGGGAATCTGGCCGGGGCTGTCGTGTCGGACTCATGGTGGCATCACGTCAGTGGCGTCGAGGCGAAGCTGACAGATGCTGCGGGTGAAAGCATGACCGCGACCGAATGCAGTTTCACGCGAGCCGATTTCACCGGATTCGCCGGGAGATACGCAACCTTCCGCAACTGCGACTTCCACGCGGCCGATCTGCAGCGCGCCTACTTGTACCGATCGTCATTCATCGGCGACCCGCCCACATCGGCATGCATGACAGCTGCGAACCTCGACGGCGCGAACCTCACCCAAGCGTATCTGGCCGCCGACTTCACTAACGCGAGCCTTCGCCATGTGATCGCCACCTATGCACGCGTCAACCAATCGCTCTTCAACGGCGCCGATCTGGTCGGACTCGGCATGTTCCGAGCCAGCGCTGTAAAGACCGACTTCACTGCCGCCCGAGTCTCGAGCACGCTCGGCTTGTTCTTCGCAGATCGATGTCCCGGATTGCTTGCAGCGCTGCATGAATCCGACGATCCCGAGAGCCGCCGAATCGCCCGGTTCGTGACAGAGTTCGAGGAGCTGATCGGCAGCGATACTCGGAAGTCGACATGACCACCGCCGACGTGGAGCGGAAGTGTCTCCAGGTCAGCCTTGTCGACCTGTCCGGCGAGACGACCGTGCGCTACACCCCGCTCGGGGCAATGTATCTGCGAGCAGCCCTGGAATCCGAGCCGGATCTGGCCGACCGCATTGCCACGACCATCCACACCTTCCTCGCTGGCACAAGCTTGGCGACCATGACGGAACAGATCGTCGAAGCTAGCCCTGATCTGATCGGGTTCTCTTGTCAGGGTTGGAATGTCGCGGTGTACCGGCAGCTGATCCCGACCATTCGGCAACTCCTGCCTGACGCCGTGATCGTCCTCGGAGGCAACCACGTGTCGCATCAAGGCGACCGGTGGTTGTCGCAGGTTCCGGAGGCGGACCTGGTCGTCAACGGGGAGGGCGAGCAGACCATCAAACAGCTCGCCCACTGGCTGATGACGGGGACACCACCGCTTCATGAGATCGCCGGAATCACCTACCGGGACGAGGGCAAACCGGCGACGACAACCGAAAGACCACGCGCGACATCGTTCGAAGAGATCGCGTCACCGTATCTCGATCCGTCGCAAGAGTTAGTCAATGCTGATGTCGTGCTGTGGGAGACCAACCGCGGATGCCCCTACCATTGCTCCTTCTGCTTCTGGGGTGGAGCGGTCGGTCAGAAGCTGAACAGAGCGGAGTTGGCGAGACTGCACGACGAACTGGTCACCATCGCGCAAGCGGGAGTGCCAGCGATCTTCTTGTGCGATGCGAACTTCGGGATACTCCCGCGTGACGTTGAGATCGCCGCCATGGTTGTTGAGGTACGCGAGAAGTACGGCACTCCGCACACCTTGCATGTCAACTGGGCGAAGAACCACGCCGCTCGCGTCGGCGAGATCCTCGATGTTCTGCGCGACGGCGGCGTCAGTACCAACGTGTACCTGGCCTTACAAACACTCAGTCGACCGGCCTTGGCGTTGGCCGGACGCGATGAACGCGGGCGTCCAGAAATGTTCGAGCTGGCCCGACGCATCGTGGACGCTGGCGGTGACATCGGCGCCGAGCTGATCTTCGGGCTCCCCGGCGAGACCCTCCACGACTTCCAGAACGCGTACGACCAACTGTATTTGCAGTTCCCGAGACTGCTGCTGCATCCGCTCTGGGTGCTACCGAACACCACTTATGACACCGACCGCGACCAGTTCGGTCTTGTCACGCTGCGCCCGGATCCGACCGTCGACTACGAAGGCATACTCGAGCACAACACGTTGCCGCGCAAGGACAATCAAGAAGGCTTAGCCCTGCTATTGGCCGACGAGATCCTCACCGGAACGGGGTATGCCCGCACAACCATGCGAGGACTGGCGGTATGGGCCGGACTACGACCGACCCGAATGCTCCACGAGTTCAGAGCATTTCTCCCACTTCGCACCGACCCGTTGTCACAGAACTTGTCAGCTACGTTCTCCTACGTGGACGCGGAGTGCTACTTCCACCGGCACGTGCGCGGCACGATCCGCAGCGCCCTGTTCCACGACCGTTCTCAGGCAGCCACATTGCTCGCGGAGTTCGTAGACGCCGTCGTGAAAGACCCGGCGGCCCGGGCAGCATGTCAACAGCTGGTTCGTTACGACACCGCTCTACTGCCCCGCACAGACATCGATGGCGTCGAACCCGTCGATGAAACGCTGCTGGCCACGTTCGACGTCTATGCCGCGTCAGGAGACTTGCTGTGCAATGCGTTGCAAACACCAGTGCCCGCGAACCTCGAGGTGGCGATCCGTATCCGCCATCCCGCTGGGTTCGCCCGCCACAGCAGTGACGCAATAGATCTCGCCGGACAATGGCGCGGCCGTGTCATCGACGTATCCCCAGCCCCACTGTCCAGGAGCCTCCAGTCATGACGCCTGTACACGTCATCCAGTCCGTCGCCGAAGCACGGCCGGCCCTTCGAAAACTGTGGCGCTCGGGCGCCACAGTCGGATCCATCCACACGCTCGGCGCACTGCACGCAGCACACGGCGAACTGATCAAACGATCCTCAGCAGAGAACGATCACACGATCGTGACGGTCTACCCGAACAAGATCCAACTCTTCGAAGGTTGCGTCTACCAGTACAACCTCGATGAAGACATTGACCTCGCGCAACGCTGCGGCGCGACGATCGTGATCGCCTCCGACGACGCGGAGATGTATCCGCCCGAATACGCCACATACATTGACCAAGGAGAACGCGCGCACCGACTGAACAGCTCGATCTTCGACTACGCTTCCCGCGGCCAGGTCACCGGCGCCATCCGATGGATCAGCCTGTGCCGGCCCACAGCGAGCTATTTCGGCATGAAAGACATCGAGCAATCCCTGCTGGTCGCACGCGCCGTCGAGGATCTGCTGATCGACTGCGACATCCGCCACGTGCCGTGCGTACGAGACACGCAAACCGCTGTGCCGGTCTCCTCCCGGTTGCGGTTCCTGCCGCCGGAACGACTGCAGGAAGTCGGCGCGGTCTATCACGCGCTGGAGCTCGGTCGCCTCGCGATCCTCGCAGGCCAGACCAAATCCGCCACGATCCTGGCTGAGATTCGGGAACGACTCGAGCCGCAGCTGTCGACCTTCAAGATCGCCTACCTCACGCTGGTCGACGCGGACGACTTCGGGCCGATCGACGAGGCAAGACTGCCATTCATCCTCCACTGTGCGATCACCGACGGAACGTTGAATCACTTTGACGGGCTATGCATCCGGACCGACGAAGAACTGCAGAACTCACCCGCGGTGATCTGGATCTGAGCACCTCAGACCGGCCCAGCTTTCCTGTCGAAGGGTAAGGAATCCCATGACATTTCGCGTTCTTGTCGGTCTTCCCAGCTTCAACGGGGCAGACACCATCGGCAAGGTTGTCAGCGACATCGACGCCGCGCTGCGCACCCTGCCCTTTCCGGTCGACGCGACGCACGTCAACGCCGACAGCTCGTCGGTCGACGGCACCAGCGACGTTTTCCTTTCGACAGCGACCAGCTACCCCAAGAAGGTAGTCAAGACCGGCTACTGGTCCGGGCAAGGGACGAATGGCAGGGCGATACTCGAGGCGGCCATCGACATAGGCGCCGATGCGACATTGATCGTCGATGCCGACCTCGCGGCGGTTGACGAGAGCTGGGTTCACGCGTTGATCACCGGTGTGCACGAGGGCCGAGACTTTGTTTATCCCCTTCGGCCGCCGACGTGGAACGGCGGAGACCTCACCTACCAGCTGACATATCCGCTGCTCGCCGGTGCGTCCGGGGTCGATCTGCGTGAACCACTGTGCGGCGACCTGGCGCTGTCCGCCGCCGCCGCGCGGGATCTCGTGCGCACCGATTGGGCCGCGGATGATCTGCGCTTCGGCTTCCACGTTCTCGTCGCCTCGACCGCGGTGGCATGGGATTGGACCGCGGTCACGCTGGGTGTGCGGCGACGCAATCCGCTGCGGAGTTTCGGACCGCGAGCGGCCGGAGAATTCCGGATGGGCGAGAAGTTCGCCGAGACGAGCGCCTCGGTCCGCCGCCACATCAGGCGCATCACGCGAGATCCAGCACCGCGGACATGGACTTCCAGCCCTGCCGAGACGCCAGTCGATACCGAATTCCTGGTCCCACGCCACGACCCCGATATCGAACGGCTCGCACACACGACAGCCCAACGACTGCGTGACGACGCCCACGAGGGACAGTTGAGCTGCTTTCCGGCGCCACTGCGCGAGCATCTGTTCGAATACGCGCTCGGTGGCGAGACGGAGCGTGGGCTGAGCTGGGCGCTGTGGCGCGAATGCCTGTTCGCGTGGCTGACTGCGGACGATGACAAGCAGATTCCGGTCGACGTTTTCGAGACCCTGTTCCTGAACCGTGCTGTAGGTCACCACACGGAGATCGCCGGACGACCTGATTGGTACTCGACGGTCCTGGAGCAGGGGCGCGACGTGTTCTCCCGGCGAAATTCGCTGGCGGCGGGAACGTAATATCCTTCGTAGTCCCCTGTAGTGTCCGCCCGTCGGCGGATGCTCGAGAACCCGATGCCGAAGGAATATTCGTGAGCCGTCCGCAGGTCGTCAAGCCCGGATCGATCAGTGGCTTCCCCGAGTGGTTGCCCGAGGTCCGGATGGTCGAGCTGCATTGGCTGGAGGTGATCCGTCAGTCCTTCGAGCGCTATGGATTCGCGCCGGTCGAGACACCGTCAGTCGAGGCGTTGGACACGTTGCAGGCCAAGGGCGAGACCTCGCAGGAGGTGTACACACTGCGGCGCCTGCAGGCCGACCCGAACGATTCCAGCGACGCGAAGTTGGGGCTGCACTTCGACCTCACCGTGCCGTTCGCCCGCTACGTTGCCGCGCACCTCAACGACCTGGTGTTCCCGTTCAAGCGGTACCAGATCCAGCGGGCCTGGCGCGGCGAGCGCCCGCAAGAAGGCCGATTCCGAGAGTTCACACAGTGCGACATCGACGTCATCGGCGTCGACCAGGTTCCGCTGCACTTCGACGCCGAGCTGCCCCGCATCATCCACGAAACGATGACGGCACTGAACCTGCCGAAGTGGACGCTCTACATCAACAACCGGAAGATCCTTCAGGGCTTCTACCAGGGCCTCGACATCGCCGACCCCGTCGCCGTCATCCAGGCAGCCGACAAGCTCGACAAGGTAGGCCCCGAGGGGGTCCGCCGAATCCTGACCGACAAGGTCGGGCTCGATCAGCACCAGGTCGATGCAGTGCTCGATCTTGCTGGAATCAGGGGCGCAAGCGCCTCGGTGGTAGATGACGTCAAGGCGCTCGGTGTGAACTCGGAACTGCTGGTCGAAGGTCTCGACGAACTGGCATTCGTGCTCGACTCACTTTCCGATCTGCCGAAGGACACCATCGTCGCTGATCTGTCGATCGCGCGAGGGCTCGACTACTACACAGGCACCGTGTACGAAGGCAAGTTCGACGGCTGGCCGACCTACCCGAGCATCTGCTCAGGCGGCCGATACGAGAACCTCGTCGGATCGTTCGTCAACCGCAAACTCCCCGGAATCGGGATGTCCATCGGGTTGACCAGGATCTTCGCCAAGCTCGCCAGCGAGGGACTGCTCGACACCACTCGGAAATGCCCGACCGACGTCCTTGTAGTAGTTCCGTCCGACGAACGCCGCGCCCAAGCACTCGCCACCGCAGCGCAGCTTCGCGACCGGGGATTCAACACCGAGGTCTACCACCAAGCCGACAAGCTGGCCAAGCAGATTCGCTACGCGTCTCGCAAAGCCATCCCGTTCGTTTGGCTGCCACCGTTCGACGACGACGGCAGCCACGAAGTCAAGGATTTGGCGACCGGTACCCAAGTCGGAGCCGACCCGGGTACCTGGCAGCGTCCTTGACCAAGCGGATACCCCGTCTAGTCGCTGGCCGCGAGACGTGTGAACTCGGTCAGTAGCTCGGGGTAATCCAACCCTGCAGCGCGCATGACCTTGGGAAAAACGCTGACCTCTGTCAGACCAGGGATCGTATTCACTTCGTTGATGAGAAGCTGGCCGGTTCGCTCGTCCAGGAACAGATCGACCCGAGCGAACACCGAGCATCCCAGAACGGTGAAAGCCTCGATCGCCAATTCCCTGGCCCGGTCGGCCAGGTTGCGATCGATCGGAGCGGGACAGGCGAACAGCGGGTTGCCAAGGCGAACCTTCTCCTCGTAGGTGTACAGGTCGCCGACCGGAACACACTCACCGGCCGGCGACACTACGAGTGACTCCGCGGTCTTCCCGACGACGCCCAGAACGAACTCTCGATGCGGAACCGCCTCCTCGACCAAGGCCGCCGAATCCCAACGGAATGCTTCCTCGAGAGCCTTGTCCAGATCGTCAGAGGACTCGACTCTGCCGATCCCCAGGCTCGAGCCTCCACGGTTCGGCTTCACAAACCACGGCAAGGGTCCGACGACCTCGCGTATCTGGTCAGTAACCGAATGAGGTGACCGGGCGTAGCGACTCTGTTCCACATGTGTGCCTTTGGCTGTGGGCAGGCCCGCCTCTGCCAGCATGATCTTCGTTAGTCTCTTGTCGTAACACAGCGCGGACGAGGTGATGTCACATCCCATCACAACCAACCCATAGGCTGCCAGCAACCCTTGGAGCGTTCCGTCCTCTCCCCATCGGCCATGAGACATGGGGAATCCCAACTGGTAGCCAGTGAATACCTCTGCTCCTGGAGGACCGTCGAACACGCGGACGCTGCCGCCGCTGCCGGGGACGTCGTCGTCCGGCGTAATGCCTTTGGCGAAGCGTTCTGCATCGGCCTTCCGCCATAGCTGTTCCAACGCGCCATCGCCTACCAACCATTGCCCGGACTTCGTCACGCCGACCGGTAGCACTTCCCATCCGAGCTTCTCCGCGTTGCTGAGCACTGCCCGTGCGCCACCCAGACTCACCTCATGCTCTGGCGTGGCCCCACCGAAAACCACGACGACCTTCTTGCTCATCGAGCGCCCCCTCCTGGAGCATCAGGCAACAGCTGTTCAGATACATTGTCCCGAAACAGATTAGGGACGCAGCATGATCACCGGTACCTCTCGTCATATGGACCTTCCGCGCGGCTTCAGCGACGTGGAACCCAACCGTATGGCGATGCTTCAGCGAGTAGAACAGCGGTGGTTCGAACAGTGTGCGCTGGCCGGGTTTCAGCCGGTGCAGGTCCCTGCAGTCGGGTTCACGGACACGTTCGTCACCGGTCACCACGCCTCCGGAGAACGCATCTACCGGTTTCCTGATCGCCGCGGACGTGATCTTGCCCTTGTCTCCGACAGCCTGCCTGCGCTGCTGAGGCTGGCCGGCAGCCGTGGCTTACCGGATCAGCGGCTCAGCTACACCTGCCCGGTGTTCCGATACGAGCGCAAACCCCGCCGTCATTTCCACCATTTGGGGATCATGGAAGTTTCACGGGTTCCCGGCGACTCGACAAGCCAGCTCCGTTCGATCCGCCGTCTCATCGAAACGATCGCCGCCTTCCTACGCCCATACCTTGCGGCCGAGTTCACCATCACAGATCCTGGGATCTGGTACGAACTGGCAGCGCAGTTCGTACCGCCCGAGAATGTAAGCGGCTACCTGGACCGGCTGCGTCGAACTCCCATCAGGGAACGACTGCCTATGCTTCGTGCCGACGGCGCCCCCGACTCAGCCATTGCGACTGTGGCCCTGCTGGCGGGAGAAGACAAGCCAGACGCGGTAAGCGCCGTTCCTGCCTCCATCACCGCCAGAATCCGCAACGCCCGCGGCCTGGTCGACAACCTCAATCGAAACGGGATTCAGGCGATCTCGAACCTCAACGAGCTGCACGCAACCGAATTCCACGACGGGATGGCCTATTTGGTGCGGCACGGACGTCTTCTGCTCGGAGACGGCGGAAGCTACAGCCGCTTTGCGACAGACTTCCTCGGAGCCCCGGTATCAGCCTATGCGGCAGTCATAGGGCTCGAGAGAATCGCTGACCTTGCTGCAAAGCCCGATGAAGTCACCTCTGCCGCCGACATCGCCGTTCTCGCCTTCCCTGACTCTCACTCCGCCGAACACGCCGGCCAGTTGACTTCATCGCTGCGCGAGCACGGAATTGCAGTGTGGGACAGCGTCGTCGTGATGCCTATCCGTCGACATCTGCGCAACCTCGCAGACCTCAACATCCCGTTCTCTGTGCTGATTGGGCAGGAGGACGTTCTATCGCCCGTCTACAGGGTTCGCGACAGATCAGGGGAGATCCACACTGTCGCGAAGGAAGGACTCTCTCATTGGATTATTCCGCGGATCCGGTGAGTTCTGTAGAAGCTACATAACACTCGACTATGTCCGGTTCGAGCCGTTTGGAGTACCGAAGTTGATGCAGCGTGAACGGTCCGCGCGTGAAATCAGTGGTGTGGTGCTTGAACAGCTCGGCTGCTCTTGGAGGGGATGTTCGCGATCGCGATCGTGGACATCCGCCAAGGCGAGCCCGTGCCAGGCTCCGGGTCTGAAGTAGCCGGTCGCTTCGAGTAGTTTGCGGTAGAAGAAGCTCTCGGCCCACAGAAACGGTGCTTCGCCGCCAGAGGCGGCCGTAGAGGCCGTCGCCCCATTCGTGCCACTGGTCGTGGTCGGAGTGTCTTCTTTCAATGGCTCCATTACACCGGCGGTGCTTTCGATGAGCAGCTGGTGGATCGCCGCGCGTTCGGTTGGCCCATTCGGCAACGCATCCAGCACACGCTGCACCAGTTTCGGGTGCCGCTGGTGGAAGACACCATGAGCGAACGAGCCGGGAACACTGGCAAGGATCAGAGGAGGAGTCGGCGGTTTCAGGATCGTGGTCCCTTCATCTCGTAGATGTCCGAGATCCGGTGGCCGAAGGCCATCAGCCATCAAGATCGGAATTGAGGCGCGGCGCTGCCCCGGTGAGCGTGTGGATCGGTCGCTATATCTGGTCGGTGGCAGGCATCGTGGATGCCGCGATGGTGATCGGGTCGTTCCAGTAGGCGGTGTCGCGGCCGTAGTTCGGTGTGGTGTAGGCAGTATTCCAGGCGGCACCCGCTTCTATCAGGTCCCTCCATGGGGCGACTTCGACGTAGAGGACGCGCATCGAGTTCAGCGCTGCGTGGTGCAGTGCGGGCCCGTCGGTACTGACGGCGTCCTGCGCTACGGCGACTTCGAAGTTGTGCTCGAGGCCCGCCCTCACGGTGGCTTCGACGCACACATTGGTTTGCAGACCGGCGACGATAAGTCGTTGAGCACCGAGGCTGCGCAGTATCGGCCCCAGTTCGGTGTAGGCGAAGAAACTATGTCTGGTCTTCTCCAGCACCACATCATCGGATTCGGGCGCCACCGCCTCCATCAGTTGCGAGCGCCAGACCTTGTCCTCGGGCGACAGGTGCGGTACCCGTGATGCCCGATACCGGCGATGGCGCGCGGCCCGCGGGTTGAATGCCAACTGCCCTGCCGGGCTGAGGGTTTGGCGTGAGTAGATCACCGGGATTCCGGCGGATCTTGCTGCGGCGAGCAGTGCTGCGCACTCGGTGACCACTTCGTTGAGCCGCCAGATTGGTGGCCACCCCAGCGCGTCGCGTACATCTTGGACCAGATAACTGTTCTGCAGGTCGATCATGAGCAGCACGGTGCTCGGCATCAAAACGCTCCTCCCGCTGGACGGCGGATATCGATTGTGCCGATGGCTGCTCGAGCTGTCGACGTTGGCGGGTGTGGTGGCGGTGACGTTGAATGCGAGTGCGCGGGCCCACGGCCGCGCTCGATCCTCAGGGGGAGTTGCCGGGCTGAGATGAACTGGCTGTTGTCGCGGACGGGGGATCGGGTCGGCGGGATCGGGTCGGCGGGATCGGCATCACGGTGTGGCCGTCGAGGTCGATGATGAGCATGGACGGGTCGAAGGAGTCCGCGTTCCCGAGTATGGCGGCGACGGCTTGCGCGCGGTCGCGCAGCGGGGTGTCCAGACCCGGCAGTACCTGCGCTGACACGGAACCTCTCCAGTCCATCGCAGCGACCCGCTCTGCCCGGCCCAGCGTGGGTCAGCTCACAGCTTGGTCGAACCAGCCATTGGGTTCGAGATCTGGAAGTTCGACCGGCAGTTCGCGATATGGTGCCGGTTCAGGATCCAACGGCCACAACACAATTGATTGTTGTGCAGCGGCCCGAAACGTGCCCGCGTCGAGATCGGTCCGGTGTTCGCCGATGCCCGCAGCGGGCCAGGCCACGATCAACGACAGCCGCCCGGCAGGAGGCAGTGGTGTCAGGTAGTAGGTCATAGTGCTGAGACTGTCGCTGCCCCCTCCGCCTCCGGGCGACAAGACCGGCAGATCCTGCGGAGAGTCCAGAGTGAATTGGCGCAGATTTGTTCCTGTCTTGCCGTCGTCGAACTCGACACTGACCAGGAACTGGTCCTTTGTCCCGCCGGGATAGCCTCCGCCGAAGGCGCCGATAGCGGAACGGTCGCACCCTTGCCGGACGTGAACGTGCAGCGTCAGTTCCACCCCTGAGCTGTAGGCACGGGCCCCGATCAGCGATGCAGCGATGTCATCGGTGCGCACGAGGACACGTTCGACGGGTACGAGCGCAGGGACCTCATTCGATGGTCTCGTCTGTGCACGCGCCGACGGCCGTGCCTGGCTCGGTCGTGTTTCCGATGAATTCGATTCACCCATAACTATTTTCACATCCTCAATGTCGCCCTGAAACATGTTGTTACGCTGCCGACTTGGAAGGTGGTGCGCTTCAATGTGGTTCCGGTTGCTGGCCGCCGTGGTGTCCGCGGTATCCGTCGTCGTCAACATCATTTGCGGCGTAGACTCTTCCGATGCCGTCGGGCAGAAGCGCATCGACGAGCCGCTGTAGTAGATCATCTGAACCGGCGTATCTTCGGTCGCGAGCGCAGTCGCCGGGCTCTCACGGATTGGCCTGTGGCGCAAAGCGGCAGCTCACACCTGTTCTGCGCCGACGATGCATGGCTCATCGAAACGGGTGTTGTCCACCACAAGCGAGGCCCGCTCCCAGGGGCGTGTCCGTTCGAAATAGATACGTTGGCCGCCCACATAGCGGCGCATCGAGGCATGCTCTGGGTCCGGATGAGTGCCGTCGCGCTCGGCCATCCGGCGAGCGGACTCGCAAAACGGGACGTGAAGAAAGATCGACATATCCCAGAGATCCAGCAGTTCGTCGCGGTGAAGGAACAGACCCTCGACCACCACGAGCGCGTTGGGAGGCGCGTAAATCTGTGCAGGGCACGTGGTGGTGTCTTTTGCCGAATCGTAGGAAGCGGTCCGGAACCAACCGCTACCACCTCGGTGGAGTGGTTCGAGAACGTACGAGCGGAGCGCCGAGTAGTTGTACGAGTCGAGCCAGAAGCCCTCCGGGGAGTTCCGGCCCCTCGCGTGCCGAACAGCGGACGGATTGAGAAAGTGATCAACGTGCACCACGATCGTGGGCCGAGCGTGTATATGCTCCACGAGATTCGATGCGAACGTGCTCTTGCCGCTCCCATCAACGCCATCGATCGCAACGAGTGCGCGATCCGACGGAACCGCCTGCATCACCTGAGCAGCGATCATCTCGATGGCCTCACCCATTAAGCCAGTATCGGCCAGTGTCTGCTGGGGGCACGCAGCCAGTGCCTGCAGCACAAGCGATCCGATCAGCTTCACCGCAGTAGGGGCCGGTGAGGCCCAAGGAAAGGCGGCGCCAAGCGGTAGATCGTCGTCGACTCGAACGTGGTGTGCCGTACGGGGAATGACCAAAGGGGCGCAGTCCCGATTTCGGCCAGTAGGGATAGTCGGCTGGATCACCCAGGTCGGATGGGGTGCAATCTTCGAATCGGACAACGGGCGGTGCTTGCATTCGATCCGGTTCGCGGACAGGCCACCTGGCGATTCTCAGCCGCGATAGAGGTCGGCTACCCTGGCCTGGAACTTCATGCGCGCCGCAGCTGGAGGCTGGTTCCCATGATCGACCCCCGATTGGACGACCCATCGATCCGGCTCGTCAGCCCCTGCCCGGAACCCGAAGTTGATGAAGCACGACGCCACATCAACCCGCTGCTGCTTCCCATCCGCGCCGCGGACCTACTTCGCTACCGTGATGAGAACGAGCTCTGCGCCGAAATCGAGTGGTGCTGGGCGAAGGCGGGATACCAGTTGGGCAGGGAAGTGGACCTTGCTCCCGGAAACCGAATCGACTTCTTCGCAAATTTCGGGATCTATCACACCGGCTACCGAACCTACCGGCTCGGCGTCGAAGTCAAGGTCGGCGGACCCCAGCGTGATGTCGCGCGGCAATTGCTGCGCTACGCAGAGACCGGTCAACTGGATTGCCTGCTGGTCATTACGACAGATGCCCGCCACTCCTTCAGTTGGTTTCCACGGCCGCCTGGCATTCCGCTGTTCGCGTTCCACCTGCCAGCTCAACGTGACCTGAGCAAGACCACGTGTCGTTACTCCGCCCTGCCCACCGGCATCCGTTGGAGACACGTCTTACCCGAACCGGATCGGTGAGGGGATAGCGCAATACCCCAGTGCGAAGCCGACCCAGACCCACCGGCCATCCACCAGCGCACAACCGCGAGATCAACAAACATTGCCTGAGTTTCGACAGCTCTGTCGGGGAGCGAATGGATGTGCGAGCCCGTCATTCGTACTCGCCGCCGAACTCGGCCTAGGCGAGTGACGTCCGAGCGCATCGGTGCTGCTCGCATGAAGGGCTGTCCAGCCGGCAAGACGCTCTCGGCTCGAGTCTGCGGGGTACTTCCACCGGCACATCCTCGCGCTGACGGCGGGTTGAGCTGAGTGGGTACCCCAGTCAGTCGAGTCCGTCGGTGATCATTTGTTCGCGTTCTTGTTCTGTTGCCCACCCAGGTAACTCCCACACCAGGACCAACGATGACGGGACCACTCGGGGGTGCGGTCGATCCCGAACTTGCGCGCGTAAACCCGCGACCGCGCTTCGAGTTGCTTCCCCAAGGTCTCCCAGTCCATCGCAACAGCCTCCCGCATCAATCAACCCGTGAAAACGGAATCTCACAGACCAGCGCTGCACCGCCGGATCCTTCTTCGGCGTTGGGTGTCAGCCCCTGCCGCTCGGGAATATCGCCAGGGGTCCGCGACGGCTTCCGTCGCCGAATGCGTGCGCGGCCACCATGTTCGGGTTGTCCGATCCGATTCGTCCCGGCGATAGCTCCACCACCGTCTACGGTGATCATGCAGTGTCAACTGCCGATCACGACATCGCACACGGTGTGCGCCAGTTCCCGGACACCACCGACCAGGACATCGCGGCGATAAGCTTGCCAGTCGGTGAGCTTGGGATGATCACGCTGTGCGCCGCGTGCAACCATCCGCCCGCGGATCACTTCCGGGGAGCTGTCGAGCCATACCGTAACGACCGGCAGATCATTCGATGCCCCGGACCGCGCTCGCAGATGTTGCCCCAGCATCACCCCCGCTGCCGCTTCTCGGATCGGAGACAGGAACGGCGCGTCCAAAATCGTCGGATGACGTTCAGCCACAACCAATCCCGTGCCAATCAACGAGTCGTAGATCCCCGGCGCGACCACCGACCGGTATATCTCGGAATCACGGTCGAACGGATCGCCGGTCAATCGAGCCATCACCGACTGCTCGAGCAGCGGCGCCAGCGAGTCCTTGTCCAACACCACCGCACCCGTGACGGTCGCTAGATGCTGTGCGGCAGTGGACTTTCCGGACGCCGGAAACCCGCACAGCACCATCGCACCGCGCGCTACTATCCGATCTGCGACGGCGTCCTCCAACGCGCGGCGCATCGAATCAGGTAGCGCATCGACCTGCTGATCGTCTTCTGCCTGCACGACGCCAAGTCCACCACAGACCACCGACAGTCGAGCTAATCTGATCCGGCACATCGGCATTGCCGCGTCTGAGGGGGATCATGAGGCCGCAGAGCGTAACCGCACACCACCGTTCGGGCTCGCTGCCGTTGTTGCTCGCGATCGATATCCAGAACGGATTCGTCGTGCCGGCCTCGGCTCCTGTGGTCCCGACTGTTGCGGCGTTGGTCGATGAATGGCTCGCCGTCGACGCACCCGTGATCCTCACCCGCTACCTGAACCATTCCGGCTCGCCCTTTCAGCGGCTGCTCGGCTGGCACGCCATGACATCGGCCCCCGACACCGATATCGTCACCGAACTCGCACACCACGCCCGCAACCCTCGGGTCCAGGTCATCGACAAGACCACCTACAGCGCGCTGACTCCCGAGACCGCCGAAACCATCACCCACCACCGGGTTAGCGACGTATTTCTGTGCGGAATCGCCACCGACGCTTGCGTTCTCGCGACTGCGCTCGCACTGTTCGACCACGGCCTCACACCGTGGATCATCACCGACGCCTGCGCCTCTAACACCAGCCGACATCCACCACAACAAATCCACGACGCCGCCCTGCTATTGATGTCGCGGCTACTTGGCAGCAGCCAGCTCATCGACATCGACAGGGCCCAAACGATGCTGCGGCAGACACTGACACAGCGACACGACCCGGCTCCACCGATCACGGTGAGGCACGAGTCGAGCTGAAGCTGCCTGCGTGAGCTGCGCGCACCGACCCCAAGGCCGCCCGAATCCTGCTGCACGTGAACACCTGGCCCTGCCGAACCTTGGCCTGCTTCTAGAGACGCCGGATCGCGCTGTGGGCTGTGGGCATTCCTGCCGAGTTCGTGCCCAGCGCCCACCAGTTCGGACACCACGACCCCTACCCCGACGAGCCGGGCCACGCCTTAGGAGCCGAAATCGGTGAGTCGCCGACCGTCACGCGCGATGATCGAGGTCATGGGTGAAGCCGAGGCGTCGACGATGACAGGGATGACCGCGCTGGATCTGCTGCACGACACTTTTCAACGGGTGAAGGCCACCCACCCCACCGACACCGAGGCCGCGGTGCTGGCTGGGTGGGAAGGGCTTTCCCTGACCTACGCTGCCGACCGGCTGCTGGAGGAAACGGTCCTGGAAATGGACTTCGCCCGGTTCTGGCCCGGGGAGAATTTCTGCGGCAAGCCGGGGCGGCAGAAGCTGGAACTCGCGTTGTCGTGGCTCGAAGCCGCACCGTCGCTACCGTACCTGGGCGAACGGCACGACACCGTGACTCGGCTGGTGGCACCACAGGTGGCGCTCGAGGTCTACGACGGGCCGCTCAGTGCCGAGATCACCGACCACGAGGCTCGGGAGCTGGCGTTGACCGAGGTGATGATTGTGCTGGTCGCGGTCGGGTCGATGTGGTCGCAGGTGTACACGCTGCTGTCCCGCGCGGCCGAGCACGCTACTGATCCGGACGACCGCAAAGCCTGCCGCATCGCCGCGCTGATGGCACATGAGCTGCGCCATCCTGAACAGATCGACTACCGCCGCGACATCAACCGCCGGGTCGTAGCGTTGAAGGAGGAACGCCTTACCCGCCCGCGCCCGCCAAGCCGCGCAGCCCGACCGGGACCGGCAGGCCGGGACGGCGGTGTCCGCGGCGAGCCTGCTGACTGATCTCGAGCACCGCCGGGCGCAGAACCGTACCCTGCGTGCTGAACGTGACGCGCTACAACGCAGCCTGGGTCATCAGGCCGACCAACTCGCCAACGCCCCGCTCGTCGAGCGGATCAACGAGCTGACCGCACTCGCCCAGCAGGCCGTCAAGCACAAACACGCCGCGGCGCTCACCTGGCATCGCAATAGCACCGCGACATCGTTGGCGGAAAGGGCCTCGCCTCGGATAGAGCACGGTTTGCACTATCGGGAACTTGTTCGGTTCCCTGTGTCGCGTTCGAGGAGGTAGGCGATCTCGACCTGGTCCGCGCGAAGGCTGATGGCGTTGACATCGCATACCGTGCGGACAGGGCCGGTGCTGGTGCGGATGATCCGCTGTGCCGGGACGCCGGGCGCGAGTAAGGCCGCGATTGCTTGCGCCGCGACTGTTTCGGCGTGATCCGCCTGCGAGCGCGCAGCGCTCAAGCTGATCAACTCGCTGACGCATCTTCTGCTGGTCGTTGCTAAGTGCAGTGATTTGTCCTGCGAGCTGTTGGATTTGGGTCTCTGCCGGGGTGGTCGGGTCGATAGCCGATTGGTAATGACGGTTGCGTTGTGCGCCATAGCCCATGAGTCGGCCGCTGTGGCAACGACCACGGCATCTCGTCGGAGGTGCGGAAAGACATGCGCGAGGACGTGCTTTGTTCGATTAGCAACGAAGTCAGCCAACCTGGCGATGCGGCGCCTGAGCGCCTCGTTGGTGTTCCGGTTCCATGCGAACCACAGCCCGTACAGCGTGATCAACGTTCCGAACAATTCGAGTACGTCCCGGCGGCGGCGACCTCGCCACCGTAGCGGCGTCAGGCCGCGCGTTCGAGGTTTTCCACTTGCCAGCCGTCCTGGTGGCGGTCGAGATCCTGGAGGTCACATGGCGTCGAAACCTGCTCCGCCGAAAGGGCTCAAGCCCGGAGGCTCGGAGCTGTGGCGTGACATCGTCGGCAAGTGGGAGCTGCGGCCGGACGAGTTGCGTATTCTGCGCAAGGCTTGCCGCGAGGTCGAGCGGTCCCCAACCCGACGGTTCAGCTGTCAGTGCTGTGGTTCAGTGGGGTCAGGCTCCAACGCGAGCGACATCTCGATCTCGAACTGTTCAGGCCAGTCGATGCACTGCTTCCGATTCCCGGTTCTGGTGAATCCGTTTCTGCGATAGAGGGACTCGGCGTTGCGATTGCTTTGGAGTACCCACAGTCGCAACTCCTGATGCCCGCGAGCGTGCGCCCAGTCGATCACCGCGTGTAGCAGCTGGTCGGATAGTCCGGTTCCTCGATGAGTTGGCGTCACCCACATCGAGACGACGACCGGAAGGCTGTTCTCGATCATGGCACCGACCGACCCGACCGCAGTACCGTCCTCGATGTCGGCGGTGAACAGCGTTCTCCCCTCCATCCATTGGCGCCACTGTTGTTCACTCCATCCCGACGCCACCTCGTAGGTGGACCCGAACGTTCCTGGTGGTGACTCGATGAGCGCGTCGAGCCGGACGGCTCGGACGACCGTCCACTCGTTGTGGTCGAGTTGGTGCACGATCATGCGCTGATCCTGCGCGGCAGGGGCGATGACTGCAAAGCATTTTCCCTATCGAACCGGTCAGCGATGATCGTGCACCTCATCAGGTGGATGATCGCTGTTGAATCAGCCGGGGGTGTTGTTCTCGTCGGTCGCCGCCAGGTCCGGACTGGATGGAACCGGGGCCCAGTCATGCGTCCTATAGTGCACATGCGAACTGCACTGCGAGGGGAGGCGGGGTTGTCCGGAGAACTCCGGGTCGAGGTTGACCGACTGCGTGAGGCATCAAGGTTTGCCGCCGGTAAAGCCCAGACCATCCGAGACGAGTTGAAGAAGCTCGACGACACAATCGGCAAGGAACTCCTTGCCGACGGTTGGCAAGGGAAAGCGGCCAACGCGTACGACGAGTCGTGGGTGGAGTGGAAGCACGGAGCTGACACGATCATCGCTGCGTTGGAGGAGTCCGCCGCAAACCTCGCTGAAGCCGCCAACCAGTACGAGACGCGCGATGCGACAAACCGAGACGCGATCACCGGGCTGCAGGGGTTGGATCTGCCGTGACCAGTAATGACCGTTACCGCGTCGATCTCGAGCAGTTCGATGCCGCGATCGACACGATGGAGAAGTTCGGCAAGAACATCGAGGACTGGTTGGGTGAGGTCGACCGACACATTGCTGATTTGCACGTGACGTGGTCCAGCCATGCGGCGACCGCGCAGCAGGTCGCGCATGACAAGTGGGTATCGGGCGTGAACGAGATGCGCGAAAATCTCGACGAGCTTCGCGAGGTCGCGCGCAACGCGCACAAAAACTACAGTGCCGCCATCGAAACCAACACCAAGATGTGGCCCTGATGGCACCTCCTGTGGTGCAAGTGGATCCGCAGGGATTCACCAAGGCGGCCGACGTCTACGAGGGTGTCCACAACGCACTGACGACCCGCGTCGGCACCTTGACGAAAATCCTTGGGGAATGCGGCGGAAGCGCGGGCTCGGACAACGCCGGGAGGAAGTGGTCCAACGATTATGACCCGGCCGCGTGGGACACCGTTGACGCGCTGGGTGATCTCGCGCTCGCGGTCGGGCAGATGCACGACTTGCTGCAGTTCACCGCCGCCAACCACGCCAACGCGAATTCGCAGTCCGCACCCGAACCGAACCCCAGCGATGTCGTCTTCCCGCCGGGGACGCTGAAGGTCTACCAACCTCCCGAACCCCCGGCTGCCTACGGTGGCCACGACGCTGAGCCGACGGGCTGGAACTGGATCAAAGGGTATGTCGAGGGCGAGATTTGGCCGAACGGGCATCCTGATGTTCTCCGTAAAGCCGCCGCGGCGTGGCGGACCATGGCCAACGACCTGGGAATCGCGGCGGCCCCCTTGCCGAACGCGCGGGAGCTGATCGAGGCACAGCAAAGCACCGAAACATCGCAAGCGCTCGAGCAGGCCGACATCGTCAAGGGCCAGTTCGACTCGCTGGCGGGTGTATGCGAGTCGCTCGCGACATCGTGCGACTCGTACGCGGATTCGGTCGAGCAGACCAAGGATGCGATCAAGCGAGCGCTCATCGAGCTCGCCGCGCTGGTGGCGTTGGACCAAACCTTCGGCTGGATCGCCGCCCCCTTCACCGGCGGCGGATCCGCGGCCGCCGCGCAGGGCGGGATGGCGCTGGCGATCAGCGTCTATGGGGCTCGCATCGCCACAACGATTCGTGCCCTGGTAGGTCTGGTCGAGATCGTGCGCGTCCCAGCGGCAGTGTCGCAAGCCATCGCTCGCGGCTCGGAGGCGTTGATCCCGCTGCTGCGTGCGCAGCCAGCTTTAGCTGGTGTCGACGGCGCTGTCGCGCCGGGGGCGTTCACGTCGTGGTCGAAGCTACGCCGCCCGAACCTCACCCAGGCGGCCAAAGACAAGATCGTGGCCAGCACCAAGACCTGGCGTCGCCCCGGGACTACCGGGGAGGACGACTTCTACATTGTGAAGTCGGAGACCGAAGTCAAGGTGCCGATCAACAAGTCCTATGACGACAAACCGTGGGTGACACAGCTGGACAAGACACCAGACGGCAAGTATTACATCGACTCGGCGAACAATTCTCTCTACCCGGTAAACCCGAAGTGGGAATACGGACACAACTCGGGCTTCGAGAACCGGAAACTGCTCGCTGACGCACAAACGAACAACCTGACCCAGAAGGAGCTCGACGACCTCGTCAACAGCCACCCAGACTGGTTCCACGTTGAGGACATGACCGGAAACCGAAGCCACAGACGGGAAGGTAACTAGATGACGCAACGAGACGAATACGACCGCACGGCACTGCATTACGCCGCCGCGAACGGTGATCTTGCTGCTGTGCAACGCTTGCTCGCCACCGAGGACGTCAACGCCATAGACGAGCATGAGTGGACGCCGCTACATTTCGCAGCGCAAGCGGCCTCGCCGGAAGTGGTGGCGCTGCTCCTCGACTCGGGGGCCGACATCGACGCGGTGACCGACAAGGGCATGCCTGCGATCTATTGGGCGATCATGTCCTCTGGCGCAGACCCGATCGGCACGGTACGCCTGCTCCGAGCGCGCGGAGCAGACCCGACCAAGGCGACGATGAAATCGTACTTCGGACCGAAGAGCCCCCTGGACACCGTGAAGGAAATCGGCAACGACCCCGCCATGCGTGCTGAATTCGCGGACCTGCTCGATGAATGACAACCCGGACATTGATGCCGCGATCGAGGAGATGAAAACCAAAGCCGCACAGGTACAAGCAGCGCTCGCCGAGATCCGCGGCACCGCGACCGCCGGCAACGGAGCCATTACGGCAATCGTCGACTCGGGTGGACACCTGCGTGATCTGAAACTCCACCGCGGTGCCCTTCAATTGGGCGACAAGCTGGCAGGCATGATCCTGCAAGCGACCGCCGCCGCTGAGCGGGACGCGGCAGCCAAAGCAGAGCTAGCTCTTCGCCCGCTCACACAAGACCAACGCGTCGAAGCCGGGATGCGAACGATCCGCGAAACACTTGGACGACCGGAGGCCCCTGCGCCAAAGGCGCTGACCGAAGAGGAGATCCAGGCTGCGGACGATGCCTACTTCGCGCGTAGGAATCAGCAAGGCTGGAACAGATAGCAGCGGAATCGACTGGGAAACAATTAGTGAATTATGCTGCGGCGGAGGCAGAGTCAAGTTCATGCTCTCATGGCTGACCGCAGTGTAGGTCTGCAATTTCAGAGGTCACACCTGGGGATGGTCGTCGGGAGCGATTGGTTCACCAACTTTGCCGACGCAGAGGCCACGACGATTCAGTAGGTGCTTCATGCAACGCGGTCCTACTTCCTCGCCGCTCATCGACTGAGGTTGACCGGCGCTTACAGTCCGAGATCGTCGTCTGGAAGGCGATTGACGGGCTCGGCGTGGTGGGCGGTGTTCTCGTTGTCGGGTTCCTCTGCCGGTGCGGTGTGCTGTCGATGTTGTTGTTCGTGCGCTAGCTGAGTGGGGTTGAGGGCGTGGCGGCGGTGTTGTTCGGTGCGGTATTGCTCGAGCTGTTGGTTGATGTCGGCGATCCGTGTCCGGGCTTCCTCGTCAGCATCGGTAGTCGCTTCGGCGCGGCGTTGGTCTGTATCGGGTGTGTGTTCGGGGTCGGTGTTGAGTAGTTGGTCCCAGCCGTCGGTGGTGCCGGCGAGCAGGATGGCGTCGCGGTTTGCTTGGCGGGCGGCGGCTCGTGCGGTGCTGTGTTCGCGGCTGCGCGTGGTTTGTTCGGCGATGAGAGTGTCGATGCGTTTTTGGAGTGCGCGGCGTTGGCCGCGTCGATAGCTGGGTTCGGCGTCGAGATGAGCACGGGCTTCGTGGAGTTCTGTCGCGACCGCATGGAACGCTGTGGCGGCCGTGTGGAGTTGCTGGTCGGCGTTGCGGGCGTCGCGTATCGCGTGCTGTGCGGCTATTCGGCGGCGGATGAGATCGTCTGCGACTGGTTCGTTGTCGGGTGGGTGCTGGGGCGGGTTGAATACGAATGTGTCGGTCTCGGTAAGTGCGAGGCGTTGGTGTAGCTGGGCGATGTGTTCGTCGAGTTGAGTGTCGCTGAATTCGAATAGCGGATTGTCCAATGCTGGATCGGCGAGGGCCGGGTCGCCGGAGCGTGATTGCTGCGCGGTGTCGAGGACCGGGTGGTCGCGGATCCAGGCTTCGATCGTGGCCCGGTGTGCCGGGTTGCGGGTGGCGCGCCAGTCGCGGCGCAGCATGGCGCGGGCGGCGGCGGGTGGTTTGGTGGCGGTGATGTGGGTGCAGCGTGCTGTGATGTGGTCGGCGGGATCGTGGTCGGGGATGCCGTGCTGATCGCTGTCGCGGCATTCGCCGCATAGCCCGTCGTCGGCGCGGCGCGGCGGAACAGGGGAGGCGTCGGTGCGGGTGCGTTCGAGACCGCAGGCCACACAGTCCAGTCCTCGGGTGTCGGGCAGGGCGGCGCGGTCGTAATCGATCGGGCGGTACTTCGGGCGTGCATCGGGTAACACCGTGCGGTAGTAGTGATGCAGAACCCCGTCCGGAATCACATTGTCGTAGGGCTGCTCGTCGACGTCGGCGCGGGTGTCGTGGTAGCCCTGCTCGACTCGGCGTGCGTCGATCTGTGCTTCGGGGAGTTGTGCGCGGCGTGCATCAGGGTCGGTGTGGGCGGGGTGGTCGCGGGCGACTTCGCTGCGTCGGTCGCGCCGGTAGGCGGGTTCGGTTGGGGTGGTGGGGGTTTGGTAGACGTGTGGGTCGCTGGCCGGTGTGCAGGCTTCGATGAGTGCCCGCCACTGGGGGAAGCGTTCGTTCGCCCACCGCAAGCGCGCGCAGGCGACGGGAAAGCTGTTGCGGTACAGGGTTTCGGCGATATCGGCGAGGATCACGTGTTGTTCGTCGGTCGCGATCCCGGTGAGATCGCCGAACGCATCGACCGCGGCGGCGATCTGACCGGTGCGGAAAAGTTCGGCCACCTCACGGATACCTTCTGAGACCTCACCAGGGATGTGTTTGGTCCCGACGTTTGCATCGGACACCGGTGGTGGCGCAGGTTCGGGTTTCACCAATTGGCCGCTCTCCTCGTTGAATTCGGGTTCTGGTGGTGCAACGGGGAATGTGGTGGATTCCGGCGAGCCCGCGCGAGGGGCCGCATCAGCGGTGGAATGGTCGCTGTGTTGCGTGGGTGTGTGGTGCAGGAGCGCGTCGATGCGCCAGGCCAAAGCGCTGGCGAGTTGGTCGGGGCGCAGACCGGATGTGTCGTCGGGTTGGGCGGTGAGGAGCAGTTCGTGCGCGGTGGTGAGTAGTTGCTGGGGTGTCCACTTGGTGCCGGTCGCGCGGTCGATCGCGGCGACCACGCGCGGCCAGGCCGGGTCGGCGATGACGCGTTCGGCGGCCTCGTCACCGAGCACCGTGCGCAGATCGGTGATCCAGTCCGGGCGTAGGTTGCGGTGTCCGAGACCGGTGTCCAGTGCTGAGGGTTCCAATTCCAGACGCGACCACAGCGCGGCGGCGGGCATCTGATCAGGAAGTGGCCGCGACGCGGCGGCATCGGTGAGCAGGATTTCGATGTCGATTCCAGCGCGGGAGGCGACTTCGATCTTGTCGGCGAGGATGGGCCAATACGGGTCGGTCACGACGCGGGCGTCCATACGTTCGACGGTGGCGGCCCATTTGTTCACTGGCAGATGGATATCGCCGAGCGTGTGGGTGACCCGCTCGTCGAGTAGCTGTTGGTGCTCACGTTCGAGCGCGGCGTAGCGAGGAGGTCCGGTGGGGCGCATGTCGCGGTCGTCGACGTGGAGTGTGGCGCGCCAGACCGCGAGTTCGCCGAGCAGCCCCTCGTTGGCGCCGACGAGAGGTCGAGCCCAATGCGGCGCGGTCACCGGAGTCCACCAGTGGACATCCCGGCGGATCTGGGTTGCGAGGTCGCCGACGATGCGGGCGCGCGGGGTGAGTTGTGTGGAGTCGAGGTCTTCGCGCATGCCACGTGGGATCCCCTGTGCCCAGGGCAGTGGTCCGGTGCCGGTGGAGTGCGCGCCGGAGGGGTCCAGACGCCAGTCCAACACCGCGGCAACATCATCGGCGGTGTCGAGTTCCCGCGCGCCCGCCGCAGCGTGCAGGGCAGCGATCGGATCACGCCCAGACAACGCGATCATCGCCAGATGCTGGCGCAACACCGGGTAGGCGGGGCTATCGGTGAGGTGGGGGCGCAGTGCTTCCGCGGCGGTGTCGAGACGATCCAAGCCATCAGCGCCGAGGGCGTGTTCGGCGGCGACGCCGAGCGCGTCGAGGTAGATATCTAGTGCGCGGCCGATCCGAGTGCGCGGGTCGAGCGTGTCACGTAGTTGCGTGTGTGCCGATTTTTGTGCGCCGTCGCGGCCCAGGACGCGCAGCAAAACTTCGACCGCGGTGCGCGGAAACACCGCCGGTTCACTCCAGAACGAGCCCTCACTGCCATCCAACGCGGTCGGGATATAGGCGTGGTTGGCGTACACACCGCGAGTCATAGCGACGTAAAGCTGCTGCCGGGACTCACCTCCGGTGAGCGCGACATGGCAGGTTTCGGCGGTGATTCCCTGCGCGGAATCGATCGTCGTCGCGTACCCGAGGCGCACATGCGCGGCCACATAGTCGGCGGGAAGCCGCACACTCGCACCGTGTTTACCACCGGAACGCAGGTGCATGGCGGTCAAACTGCCGTCATCGTGGACGGCGGTGACGGTCCAGGCATAGCCGTTGCGCACCCAATCACGCCCACCCAAACGCAGGCGTGGATCGTTGCGACGGGTTCGGATCGTGTCACCGACCGAGGCCCCCGTGCGATCGGCGAGCCTACATTCCGCGCCTGCGACACCACCGCTGCGAGTGATGCGATCGACGCGGGCGCGAGCGTTGAGCGCGGTCACCACGTCGTGGTTCGCGGCCAGCATGATCGCCTCACGGCCCGCGAGATGGTCAGCGTCCCAGGCGGTGTAAGCGTCATCGTGGGTCGCACCGTGATGGCCCGCGTGCACACGAGCGTTGTCCAGATACCAACCCAGAGCGGCCGGATCGCCTTCGCGCAGCTGCAAACTGGCCGTCGCCTCGGCCGTCGAGGCGAAGCGCACGACATGGGTCAGGGTCATGGTGTGCTCTGGGGTGGCGGCATTCATGTCCGCGTCCGCACCGCCGGCCTCGATCGCGGGCAGCTGCTGATCGTCACCGATACAGCGGACCGTCGCACCACGAGAGGCCAGAAACCGCAGCAGCCGTAGACGTTTGAGGTTGCCGAGCTTGACGTGCTCATCGACGATCACCAACGTGCCGGGATCGATTTGCAGCACCCATTCCGGCAGCGGCGGCGGGATATCACGGTCCAGCGCCGGGTTGTCCGGTCGCGGTGTGTGACGGGAGAGGACGTCGAGGACCTTGTCGACGGTCTCGACTCGGGCGCCGATCGAGTCCCCGAGCACGGCGGCGGCTGAGGCGGTGGGGGCCAGGCCGAGGACTTGTCCGCCGCTGGTGTGCCAGGCGTCGGTGAGTACGGCCATCGCGGTCGTCTTCCCGGACCCGGCCGGGGCGTTGGCGGTGTGTATCCGCAAACCCGAGGTGGCGAAGCCTTCGATGACATTGACCTGTCCGGCATTCAGCGGCCGATCCGGGTTGAGCGTGTTGTAGGTGTGCACCGCCGCAGCCACCGTGCCGGGGGAGAGTTGGCGGGCGCCGGAGGTCACCGACAGCTCGATCAGGGCCTGTTCCACCGACAACACCTGCGTCGAGGTATACAGCCCAGAGCCCGCAGACGTGTAGACGCTGGAGCCGTCGCGACGACGCAACAGCTCGGGCACTGTGCGCAATTCGGGCGCGTCAGCGATATCGGGGTCGCCGCGTTCGATCGACTGCGCCGGTGAGAGTGCTTCGCTCAGGACGGCTTCGGCGGCTTGTGCCCAATCTTGGCCTCGGATGTGGCCGCGGACCTGCCGCTCGACTTCGGCGCGCACATTGTTGGGCCGCCAGGTCGATCGGTGCTCGGCCACCACCTCCAGCACGCGCTCGGCCGTGCGCGTGATCCACTGCGCTGACACCACCACCCGGGGTGTCCGCACCGGATTCAACACAGCCACAACCATCCGCGACAGCACTTCTCGACCCCCAAGCAGCGCTACCGCTTCCGCCCGCCAGCTGGCGCGTTGCTCGGCCAGTGACCGTAGTTGGTGTTTGGCGGGGCGGGTCTGCAGCGTGGCGCGCTGGGCCAGGTCATACATTTCCCCAGGAATCGGTTCACGCCCGAACCGGTGTTGGAAATCTGCGGCGAGCTCGCCCAGGCGCACTTTGATCGCCGCTTCCCGCCGCGACCACGCCTGGATCAACGGGGTTGGGATGCCGATGATTTCCCGGATCGGCCGCTTGGTCGGATCAGTACCAGGGCGTTCGGTGAACTCCACACCGACGAGATCTTCGAGGTGGTGCTCCAAGCGGGTGTTGTAGATCTCGGACACGGTGACCACCGCCTGGTAGATCGCGGTGCCGTCGAGGGTGCGCCACCGCCCGTCGAGGGTGCGCACGCGGTTGGCGATCAGGACGTGTGTGTGCAGGTCCGGGTCCCCGGCGCGGCTGTCGCGGTGGGTGAATCTTGCTGCGACGATGCCCTCGACATCGACCTGCCGGATCCCGTTGCGCCCCAACCGGGTGAAGACCGCGTGCTGCTCGAGCCAGGTGAGTGCGTCACCGATTGCGGCCTGGTGTGCGGCCTCGATCTTCTCCGCGACCGCGCGGGGTGCCAGCGCCCACAACACCGACACCGACTTCACCGGCGAGAAAGTGATATCGAAACCGGCGACCGCAGTGGTGTTCGGTCGAGAGTTCTGTGCCACCCACCCCGACAACTCGCGCTCATTCAAGGGCGCGCGATCGTAGGTTTCGGTGAACATTCGCGTCGCGACAGTGGTGCGAATTCGAGCGCGCTCGGTATCGGGAATGGCGCCGTGCGGGTCTGATCCCTGCGCAATATTGTGTTGCTGAAACGCCTGCGCGCACCGTTTCCGGAAGTCGGAAACCTGCGCATAAACACGAAACGGGTTACCTAAACGAGAGGCGTGATCCGCTGCGCGGGTCGCGTTCTTGTGAGTTTCTCCCCGCCCTATATGCTCGTCGTAGACCGCGGTTTCGATCGCGTCGGCGTTGGGATGGCGACCCAGTCCGAACAGGGATTTCATCTGCTCTTCGGTGACTTCATCACCTGCGGTGATGCCCAGAGAGCTCAGGCCGGTGCCGTGCCAGCGCCCTGGTGCTTCACCGTGGGCAGAGTAGTAGTCGGCCAGGCTGGACCGGCCGCGACCGGGATTATCGTTCGCGGCGACATTACGCAGGTAATACTGATAGCCATTGCCTGCCACGACTTTATGAATTGTCGCGGTCATATATCCATCAGGCACGCATCAGGCAATTATCGCCAGGGGTTGGGTTTGACTATTTTTTCGTCAAATCAAGCATATCCCCAGGTCGTTACTGAATTGTTATCGCCTGGATGCAAGAGGTGTGCTTATGAAAGAGAGGCGGGGAGGGAGGGAGAGGGAGCAGAGAAGAAGCAGTGGATGGGGAGGATGGGGAGTGAGGTGGGAGGAATGAGGTCTGTTGGGTGCGTGGGGTGAGATGTGTGCGGTGGGTTGATGGTTGACGGATGGGCAGGCGGCTGATTGGTGACCGGTCCGCCGCAGGAGTGGACACCACGGCGGACCGGGAACGGGTTCCCGCCTACAGCGGGAGCGTCGGGATGATCAGGCGGCGACGAGGAAGTGCTGGCGGCAGTCGTCGCAGAGGTCGTCGGTGTCGACGAGGCGATCGTGGGCGTAGCAGGAGCAGCAGCGTGCCTTCCGCAACGCCACCGGTGTCAGCGTGGTGACCGGTACACCGGGCTGCCCGGTGCGCTGGTGGTCGAGGAATGCCAGGACCAGCCCTCGCACCACCCCCGTGGAGCGTTCCCGCAACGCATCGAGCAAGCGGGGAGCGACGGCGGGGTAGTGGTCGGTGAGGAACTGGCAGTAGGCGGCGACTTCCTCGGCGAGGCCGAAACCGGCGGGCAGCGCGGCGATCCCGGCGCGGCCGGTGTCGCGGCAGTGCTGGCACAGACCATCGTCGCTGACACGATGACCGTCGGTGCCGGTGCGGAACCGGTCGGCACAGGCACGTTCGCCGAAGCAGTACACGCACACCCACCCCTGCAACGGCGCGAGCGTGGAGTGGTCGTAGTCCAGGCCGTTGCCGTTGGTGAGGAAGGCGGGTCGGTCGTCGTCACGGATGTTGAGACCGGTTCGGGTGCGGGCGATTGCGATGGAGTCGAAGTCGTCGCGGGTGCGGGCACCGGCACGGTCGCGTTCGGCGAGAACCTGCTCGGCGACCTGGCGAACATAGTTGCGATCCCACTGCGACGGTCGCAGTGCCGGGTCGGCATCGACGAAGAGCCGGGAACGGACGTAGTCGGTGACCACACGCGGTTCGCGCACGGGGCGACGCTTGGACTTGATCGCCTCGACGTGCTCGGGACGACTCCACGCCCGCTTGGCGGCGATCTTCGTAGCAAGCGAGGGCGTGCCGTACTGCTTGCGGTTGGGGTCTCGGGCGACCATGCGGCGCACCTTCCAGTCGACGGCGGTGATCGGAACAGTGGTGATCCAGCGGGGCTTGACTTCGGCGGGGCGATGCAGGCCGGGATCAGTGCGGGTGACGAACATGTCGAGCCACGTTTGGAGGTCGGCGTCGGAGCGCCGCCACAGCGACCGCAACCGCGCTGACGCGACTACATACGGATCATTGGTGAAGGTGTCAGCGAGACGCACGAGCTTGTCGAGGTCGGCAGGGGAGGCGAGGTTGGTGAGCGCGTGTTCGAACGTCTCGCGGGCGTCGTCGTGTTGACCGGCGTCGAGTTGCCAGTCGATGTGGGCGATCGCGTCGAGGAAGGTCTGAGGTTCGTAACGGGTCATCGGAGTGTTTCCCTTCAGAGCGAGCGGATAGGGCCCGGCCCCGCGCGTACGTGACATGCCACGGGGATGGTCGGCTGGCCGGGCGGCCAGCCTGAGGGCGTCTCGACCAGGTCGGCGGTCGGCGCGGCGGGGAACGCGCCGGGGCGTGCACCACCGAATTTCCGAACGTGACCGCCGCGTTGATGCGGGGCGCGAGGTGAAATTCGGTGGTGCCGGGCGCGGGCCCCGCCGTGTCGGGCGTCGGTCTGGTAGCCCTCGTCGGGCTGGACGATCGGCCAGACGGGCATCCCTACCCACTCGATGACTGTCTGTGCCCCTGCCCCACCGGGGCAGGGGCACAGAGCAGAATCAGAAGCCCGGCTCGTCCCCCGCTCCCGCACCGGCGAACGCCGGTTCACGCGCGGTCAGTGACGACCACGGATCGTCAGAACCACCTGCGCGGGAAGCAGTAGGGTTGGACTGGCCCCAACCACCGCGCCGGGTGGCCTTGGTGACCTTGGCTGTGGCGAAACGCAGTGACGCGCCGACCTCATCGACTTCGAGCTCGACGACGGTGCGCTTCTCGCCCTCGCGGGTTTGAAAGCTGCGTTGCTTGAGCCGACCGACTACGATCACCCGCGCCCCGCGAGTCAGCGACGCGACGACATGCTCGGCGGGCTCGCGCCATATGTTGCAGCGCAGGAACAATGCTTCGCTGTCTTTCCACTCGTTGGTGGTGCGGTCGAGATATCGTGGTGTCGAGGCGACCGTGAAATTGGTGACGGTTGCGCCCGTGGTCGTGACGACCAGTTCGGGGTCTTGGGTGATGTTCCCGATGACGGTGATGGTGGTGTCTCCGGCCATGACTGATTACTCCCTTTGTCGAGGAACAGGTTTCGAGACGATGCCCGGGAATGGACATCGAATTTCTTTGGCGCGGTAGCGTTCTGACGTTCGACGTGACTGCGACGACTGGCGCACGCGAACGATGCGCAATGCCGAGGTGGTGTCCGAGCTCGACGCCGAGTGCGGCGGCGCTGTTCCGGGCAGAGCCAGACGGCGCAGCATGTGTGGGCGAATACCGCTGTCGATGGCAACGCCGATGGACGTGGCGGTGCGCTGGCCGCGGCGGCGAGGTGATTAGTTGGGTTTGGTGGGGGCGAACCCGATGTCGAGTTGTCCGGCTCGGACGGTGAATAGCATCCAACCGCCCAGCAGCGCGCACGTGTGGATGGCCTCGGCGAGGGTGGTCCCTCCGGAGAGGATCTCGGTCAGGTCCAGGTACTCCGTGAAGTCGTCGCCACCGACAGGGGTGTCCGCGAGGCGTGATTCGGTTCCGGGTCCCCAGCCTTGGGCGTAGACGATCCGAGTCATTCCGTCAGGTTGTCGGGAGTCGGGGAGCTGGCGGGGGATTCCATTGCTTCGCAGGTAGGTGCCGCTGTCTTTGGACCACACCAGTGACGGCACAGCCGGTGCATCCGCTGGCTCGTACGGTGAACGCGAATGTTGTTGAGCAGTCATCGCGTGCTCGGCGATGGGACCGACCTCGGCCAGTGGGAACCACAGTTCGATCGACGCCATCGGCGTAACCCCTTCCTGTCTGGACGGCGCGGTAACCGGATCGCTCAGCCGCGCCCTTGAATCCGCGCCCCGAGCACGGCCGCTGGTTCGGGCGCGGGTAGTCAGGGCATGGCGCGGCAGGTGGTGCTGTTCAGGGCGTGCCATGTGCGGTGGGTGCTCGCCGCGAACTTTTTGAGGACGGCCAACTCATGAGTGAGCAAGGCGTCGAACTCAGCGTGGAACAAAGCGATTACCGGACCGGAAAAGGTTGACAGCTGGCCATTTCGTACTCGGTGATGTCGAAGAGTTGAGCGCGGTGCCCGGGAAGCCAGTCCTCGCGCTGGCCGACACAGTAGGAGCAGCGGGCTGCTGCGTTAGTTAGCGGTGTCGGTCGGCTGGTCACGGACCGCCCATTTCGGGGTGCGCGCGAAGCTGATCCACATCAGCGCTTCACGGAGGGCCGCTTGCCACGCGCGCGCGCCGCCGTTGTTCCCTGGCGGGTTGGCTGGTGGGGAAGGCGATTTCGAAGGTTCCGGGTTGGCGGTGATGATCAACCAGCCGGCCTGTACGTCGTAGGAGCGGATGAGTTCGATCAGCGTTCTTCCGGGTAGGACTGTCTCGTGCAGCGGCAGGTGTTCGGCGAAGTCGTCACTACCGACCGGTGTGACGCCGATGTCGGGGCCTGTCCCTTGGCCCCAGTCGAGGGCGTAGGCGACTCTCGCGCCGCCTGTGGGGTTCTCGGGGTCGGCGAGTTGCAGGGGTGACCCGTTGCTCATCAGGTAGGTGCCGTCATCCTTGACCCACATCAACGACGGCTGACTGGGCTCGTTGTCGAGGTGCTGGCTCAACGACGGCGCATGCTCGGTGGCGGCCACGGCGTGCTCGGCGATCGGTCGGACCTCGGACAGCCGGAACCACAGATCGATCGAATCCATCGGCGCTGCTCCTTTCACACACGGAGACCGTTAACGACTCGTGGCGATGGCGGGGATCGTCAAGATCGAATTGTTGTGAGCTATCGCGTGATTCGGGCGACTCAGGCGGCGACGCCCGGTGCGTCGTCGAGGACCGCAGCCCATGCGGTGAGGCGGCCGGACAGCCACGCGGACAACCCCCTGCGGGGAATTCGTGACCGTGCGAGGACGACGGGGACGTCGTCGTCGAGGTCGATGCGATAGGTGGTGTCGTGTTCGTCGCGGATGTCGAACACCGTGGCCAGAGACGCAGCGTCGCGGTGAATTTCGAGGGCCTCGGTGGCCGCGAGCAGGAGTGTGTCGGCGCTGAGGTCGATGTGCCAACTGACAGCGAATTCGGGCATGTGCCTTCCTGTCGACGGGGGAGAGGTCAATGGTGGAGTCGGCGTGGGTGTTTCGCGCCGTAGCGGAATCCGTTGCTCACCGCGCGGTCGAGCTCGGCCGCGGTGAAGCCCTCGATCCCCACATGGCTTTCCGCGGCCCTGGTGAGAACAGTCCGGGCGGTGTGCGCGCAGAGTTCGTCGGCGGCGATAAGCCGCCCCAGGCGCAGCGCGGCGCTGAAGACCGCGAGGTTGCGGGTGCCGGGGCGGGCGTGCGCGACGCGGTCGGTCTCGCTGGACAAGATCGCGCCCAGATACGAGTGCGAACTCCCGACCACAGGACCGCCGACCACAGGCGTCGGTGGTGATGGCGGGGTCAGTGCGGTGATCAGCGCCGGGGGCAGCTCTGCGATCGGATGCTGTTGAACGACGCGGTAAATCCCGGCCGGGGTGCGGGATCCGGGGGCGACGATGTAGCCGCCGTGCCCGCGGGAATCGACACCGGCGGCGACGCGGCCGATCGTGCACGGCAGCCGAGGTTGCCGCGGTGCCCGGTAATACAGGTGCCAGCCGTGGGGTGTGGCGACTGTCAAGGTCAGCGGCGCTGGCTCGGGCAGATGATCTGCCAGTTGGTGCAGGGCATGGTCGAGGTCGGGTGCCGGTGATGGCAGGTGGTCGCTGTCGAGGTCGATGACATGCAACCGGGCGGGACCGGTTGCGATCGCGATGTTGTAGCGGGGGTTCCAGGACCACCAGCGGTCGATGAGTGTGGTGTCGGTGCTCGCCTGCTCCGGCCAACGTTTGATAGCGGGAGTCTTCCCGCCGGGCCGCAGCGGGAACACCGGCCAGCCGTGGGCGGCGGCGGTCAACGCCACCGCCCGCAGCGGGTCGAGATCGGACACGGGGGTTACCTCCGTCTCGGAGTAGGTGACACCGCAGCGGTGACTACCAGCGGGGCCCGAGGTCGCGGGCGGTCCGCAGGACCCACTCGGCGACGTCGTGGAGCTGGGTGGCCAACTTGCGGCAGGCTATGACGGTGAGCACGTCGTCGCACTGGCTTGGCATGGGCCCGAAGTCCGGGGCGCTGGCACGCAGGATCGGACACCATCGCAGGCTCATCTGGTCGAACACGTGAACGGTGTAGCGGGACCGCTCCGGGGTGGTCGTATCCACGATCAAGGTGAGGTCGGCGGGCTGTCCGTCGACCAGACACAGGCTCCGCGCCTGGTATCCGCGGGCGGTCGCGATGACGTCGTCGATGCGGGGGTCTTCTGTGATCTGCATGGGGTCTCCTGACGGGGACGAGACGAACCGGCGGGCCACCGGTTCAACGGCGGCCCGCCAGTGGGTGGAATTGGGAGGACATGGTGCGGGGACGCACCGGCCAGGGGGCGACCGCGGTGTCAGGCGGCCTGGTCGAGATCGACAGTGTGGGTGGGGTTGTCGATGTCGATCTGGTCGAAAGCGAGCTCACCGATGGCCGAGAGTTCGACCGGGACGAGGTAGTGACCGAGCTCGCGCAGGAACCCCAGGTAGTGGCGGACACCGCGATCGGAGTATCGCCAGCAGTCCTTGTTGGTGCGTTTCTCGTAGGCACCGAACACAAGCCCCAGCACGATCACCTGGCAGCGAGCAGGCTTGGCGCTGTCGACGGCCTGCAACAACTGCGGGCGCCAGCCACCGCTGATGCCGAGCAACTCCAGAGCATTTTCGAGCGCGTTGTACTCCCCGAGCAGACCGGAATCGGAGGCGAGGGCTTCGGCTATGAACTTCGACGCCACCACCGGCAAGCTGTTGCGCTTGAGAAATTTTGTGACGAAGTCCTTGCGTGCTTCCTCCGCGGCAAGGCCCTGCTTGTTGAGTTCGCGGACACGCCGCGCGGCTTGACGCTCCTGTTCCCGCCTTGCCTCCGCTTCAACCTCGGCCTCGGCGCGCCGTTGGGCCGCCAGCTCGGCGGCGGACCCATCGTCGACCGCGTCGTCGGTGTCGTCGTCCCCGTCTGCGGTGTCTGGATTATCGATCTCGGTCGGTTCGTTGGCGGGCAGGAACACGTTGGCAGCGGCGAGCTGATCGGTGGGCAGGAGGTATTCGACAGGCCACTGGTCGCGCTCCTCGACCTCGCTGGCATGGCGCTTGCCCTCGGCCGGGGTGCGTTCGGGATCGTGCGCGGTGGCCCAGTCCACCGTGTCTGGGTCGACGATCGCCCCGGTGTCGACCTCGACATACACCGGCAGCTCGGCCTTCTCGACCCAGACCAGCCACCGGCCCGGGTCGGTGTGGATCTGCTCGGCACCGATGGCCTCACCATTGGCGTCGACGAGGTCGGTCGCGGACACGAATTCCGGGTCGGCGACGTAGATGTCGGGGTAATCGGTCAGGACTCCGAACCCGGCTTCGGCATACGGCAGCGCCGCAGCGAGGAACGCTCGTTGTTCGTCGCGGTCAGCGGCAACGAGTTTGGCGGTGTAGTTGAAGTTGTAGCGCGCGGCGTTGAGCAGCCGCTCGACAGCGTCAGTGTCGCCGACGGCCTCGTACTCGCCGATGATCGCGGCCTGCTCGAAATCGAACTGACCGTCATCGACCAGACCACGGGCGGTGGGGGAGGCACCGACCTTGCCCGCGAGCTTGACCTGGTCGCGTTTGATCTGCAACTCCCGAGCGACCCGAGTGACCGACGCGCCGAAGTCGAGCATGTCGGCGATACCGGCGGCGCGGTCACCATCGGTCAGTGGGATCCGCCGATCGTTGACGGTGATCTGCTCACTGATCCGCGCGATCTCGGATTCTTTCGCGCTCAACGTTTCGTCGGCGTCGCAAAGCCACACCGGCACCCGCTCCTGTGCGAACGCGAGCGCGGTCAAGGTGCGGACCTGCCCGTCGCGGACCACGATCCGCCCGTCGGGCATTCGGATCGCTTTGATCGGGTTCTTCACACCGTGCTCTTTGATCGACTCGGTGACCTCTGGGTAATCCTCGAGCCGGAAGCTCTTGCGCACGTTATCGGCGATGTCCAGCAGCGCCGGATCCATGCACCCATCCTCGCCCGGCCCCACAACGACAACGCTGCCGCTGTCGGCGTGCGCTTCGCCGCCGACGTCATCGGCGTCGGCGTCGGCGTCGATCATGACATCGGAGATGGTAGACGCGGAGTCACCGCGTGCTGCTGTATCGGCGGCGGGGCCATCGTCGATGGCGGGAAGCGGATCGGGATGGTCGGTAGCGGGTGGGGCGTCGAGGTCGACGGTCGGCGTGTCGGTGTCTAGGGACATTGCGGAGCTCCTATCGTGAAACAGGCAGGCCCCGGACAGCTTTGGACTGTCCGGGACCTGCCCGGTCTGGATATGAGGTAGTGGTTGAGCGGGCAAAGCGCGGGACGGATGCCCGGGTTTTCAGTTCTGGTTCTTGGTGCGGGGCGCGATGTTGATCGGGCGTAGATACCGCGCGCCGCGTTCGTCGGGTTCGGTGTAGGACCAGTGCTTGCCCTGCCAGTCCGGGTGCAGCTCACGCCACCCATCCACCGTTGCCTGCCCGAGGGCGGCGACGGTTCCGGCGCCACCGAGATGCTCGGCGAGAGCGAACTCGGCGCGGGTGAGGGTCTCGGCCATCAGTTACCTCCTGTTCACGGGCGCTGCGGCCCAACCGGATTCGAAATACGCAGGTCGTCGGTATGAGGCGCGGGTGTTCTCAGGCCAGCGACATGGCGTGCAAGGCGAGGTCGTCGAGGCTGTCGGCGCGGTCAGCGTCGGGAATGGTTTGGCTGTAGCTGGTCACAGCGTTGGCGATCCCGGCGACGGTGAGCTGGCCCCCGGCGATGAAATGCGACAGGATCCCGGTCCGCTCGTCCTCGGTGAACCCCAGACGTTTCGCCAAGACTTCGATCGTCTTGTCCGGCTGGGTGACCGGGGTTCCGGCGCGGTGTTCGAGTTCGCCGATGCGGGCGTTGAGGAACTCCGGGGACAGCCATTCGGCGACCTTGTCGCGGGTCTCGGCTGTGATGACCGCCAACCGTTTGCGGTAGGTGTCCTGCGACCAGCCCACCGTGCCGACGTCGAGTTTGTCGCCGATGTGACGTTTGGTGTAGGAGAACAGCGGCAATGTCAGCCCGTTGCCGCAAATCCTGACCAGCAGTTCCGGTTTCAACGTGAACAGCCGATGCCCGATCTCGGAGTTGGAGAACCGGAACCCGGCGAACACCACCGGCTCGGCACCGGGTGCGTAACCCTGACCGTCGCGCGCGGCGATCGGCCGCCACCGATCCAGCTCGCCGGCCACGCGACGGCGTTCGGCGTCGAGTTCGGGGTTGGCGAACGGATTGCGGTAGTTCGCCAGGAACCCTGGTGCGAGGGCGGATACTCTGGGGGAGAACACCTTGCAGTGCATTGTGGACTCGGTCAGATCACACGAGCGGACCGTCACCTCGGCGTCGGCGAGGCGGATGCCGTCCAGGACCGCGGTCAGCAGGTCGAGGTTGTCGATGATCCCGTATCGGTCCGACAGCAGCGCGCGCAGAATCCCCGGTTCACCGGGAACCCCGGAAGTGAACAGCCGCAGCAGGAATGAGCGGTCATCACCGGCCCCCGACAACAACCCGACAGTATCCGGGCCGTGGAGCAGACCGTTGACGTTGGCGTCGTAGAGGTCGGTGCGTGACTGTTCACGCAGCCACTTCAAATAGCCGACGGGGATCTTCAGCTTCGAACCGATCTGGGCATCCGCGGCGGCGGTCGGCCGGTAGAGACCATCGACACTGGTGACACCACGTTCGTCGAAGACCGGTTCGACACCGGACAGATCCAACACACCATCACGGGCCCGCAACGCCGATGCGGGGGCGACGACATCGACCTTCGCGGCTTGCTGCCGGTTGAGCAACGCGACAAGGTCACCGAGCTCGGCGTGACGCGCGGAAGTAGCGATCGACATGGAAACACCTCTCAGGAAACAGATTCGAAGGAACCTGATTTCGAAGAACGGCGCGCTGTGGGGCGGGATTGCTCAGGACTGCTGGCGCACCGAACGCAGCAGGGCGTAGGAGGCGTCGGCGGCGGCACGTGCTTCGCGGAATCGGTGAAACGCCTGCTGCTCGAGGCCCTCGGCATGTTCGTGTTCACGAATCGCGTTGAGACGACGCTGGTCGGCGAGCCAGTGGCGATGCCGTGCCACGCGCTCATCGGTCAGGAAATCGACAGCGATAGCAGTGACCAGCTCGTTGACCAGCTGTGCGACGGTGTCACCGACGGCGGTGATGCGTTGGCTCAGCTGCACTGTCAGGAATCCGGGTTCGTCGAGACTGGTGATCAACGCGGAACCTGTCCAGGACGGATGGAACTTCGCTGTACAGCACGGGTTCCCGAGCCGGTGGCCGTCGACATCGAGTCCGAAGAACCGGAAGACAACCGCGGGCCGGGATTCGACCCGCCCGTCGACCGTCACGGAGTGCTCGGCCATGTCGGTGAACACCTGCCCCCGCACCGGCGCATCGTCGGTGGAGAAGATGTCGTATGCCGCGCCGTTGTCGGCGGAGTT
The DNA here is from genome assembly GCF_035920445.1 of Nocardia sp. NBC_01730. Lineage (NCBI taxonomy): Bacteria > Bacillati > Actinomycetota > Actinomycetes > Mycobacteriales > Nocardiaceae > Nocardia > Nocardia sp. NBC_01730. The sequence goes on from NZ_CP109162.1 coordinate 1,337,366, forward strand.
CGTGTTCTCGTCGAGCGTGAAAGCTGCTGCGGGCATGGCGAATCGGTGTCCCTTCTCGGAAGCATGAGTTTCAGCGGGCGGCGGTATCAGGCCACCTCGGGCGGGCGAAGACGGGCGTGGTCGGGGTGAGCGTCGCCCGCGAGCGGCGGCGTGCGACGGCGGAGTCGGTGAAATCGCAGGTGACGATCTCAGTTGGGATCATCGGGTGATGCCACTGGTCGAGGTAGTAGCTGGTGTCGATGCCGCAGTTGGCTTCCAACCCGATCCCGGTGCTGGTGTGGAAGCGCTCGTATTCGGCGTCGGCGCGGTCGTGTTGCATGCCCTGTTGCCCGCTGTAGTGGAACGGTGCCAAGGACTGTGGGATCAAGAACACCCCGTGGCGGGCAACATGCGCGGCGACCGCGATCACGTGATACTCGAAACGTGGGCCCCGATACTCCGGAGCGTCGGCATTGCGGGTTGCCGTGCCGAAAGGGGGATTGCTGATGACGGTGTCGAAAGGCCGCACCGGTTCTCGGTGCACCCGCAGCAGATCCCCGCACCACCATGTCGCCTCGGGTACGACCTTCATCCCCACACGCACGAACTCCGGATTGCGTTCCACACACACCAGCTCGCGTGCGGGTTCGCCGTTGGCTTGATCCCACTGGTTGCGGCAGGTGAACGCCAGATGCCCGATACCAGCGCCCAGGTCGAGGATGCGGGTTCCGACGACCTCGATGCGCATATCCCTCGCCAACCCGAGCGGGGTGAAGAACGCCCCGTCAGCGGACTGGGTAGTGCTGGTCGATTCCTGATAATGCTCGAGGACAAATAACTTCTCGCCCTCGTCGAGGTCGCGATCGAGCTCGACCAGCGAACACGCTTCCCGGTGCGCGGCAGCTTGACTACGCGTCAACTTGCTCACGACAGCTCACCTCCAAATATGCGATGCGAAAAGCCGAGCCCAGGAACGGGACTCGACATCCAACAAATTGATGCGCTCGCCCCCGCACGGCAGAGCGCGGGCGAGGTAACTACTGACCGTGCGGCGGGTCGGCTTCGGTGGTGGCGGGCTGGGGTGGGCCTGAGCGCCGCAGCCAGGCGACTACCTCGCCCAGGTTTTCCACACCGAGTGCAGCGATTCCGGCGCACGCCGAGACGTCGGCGAGGTCGTCGTCGGCGAACTAAGACGCGGGCGCGAGCTTTCGGTCACCGAGGCGTTGGAAACGAACGTGAAGGGCGTCGGCCTGGTGGCGGCGTCGAGTGCTAGGTCCAGGTGTCGTAGATGCCTCGAATCGTCTGCGCGGCGTCGTTCACCGGCAGCGCGCGCCGTTTGCGGATCAGTTCATCGCAGCCGTCGGCGGCGGTGGAGTTGGTCGGCCCTGGCACCGCGAATACGGGACGGTGTAGTCGGCGGGCCCACTTCACGGCGTTGAGGGTGCCGCTATCGGCACGGGCCTCCGGCACAACGACCGCCTGAGCCAGGGCAGCTATGAGTCGGTCGCGCTGCACGAATTGCTCTCTGGTGGCCTGGAAGTCGGGCGGGTACTCCGAGACGATCAACCCTTCTCGGCGATCCCGTCGAAAAGGGCCTGCTGCGCTGGTGGGCAAGTGCGCCCCAACCCGGTAGCCAGGACCGCGATCGTCTTCCCATCGCGGGCCAGAGCCGCACGGTGAGCGGCTTCCTCGACGCCGTACCCGCCACCGCTGATGACAGTCCAGCCGCGCTCGGTCAGACCGTCGGTGATCTCGGTAGTGACGGCAACGCCACGCTCGGTGGCCGCGCGTGCACCGACGACCGCAACGTGGGTCTGGGCCAGCGGATTGATGCGCGCCGCGCCCCGCACCCACAACGCGACCGGGCCAGCGCTGCGAACTTTCGGCGCATCGAGGTCCCACAATGGGAATCCAGGCCAGTCAGCACCTTCTCGAGGTAGCAGGCGGGCACCAATCGCCTCGGCACGCTCGAGGTCGCAGGCCGCCAACCCACGCAGATCACGGGGTACCTCGGCGGCGATCTTCCCGGCGAGGACCTGTTCGGCAGCATCCCAGACGTTCTGCGCACGCAGCAGGTCACCGATCACGGTCGGAGCGACCAGTGCGGCGCGCGACAGGATCGCCCAAGCCAACGAACGGGTCATGGCCGGGGATGGTTGTGACGTCATGAAACCTCCGGTGCGGTAGGCGGTTCGAGTTCATCTGCGGCATTGGCTGAATAGGGGCGTGATCGGTGTTCGTCCTCGGTGGGGGCTGGTTGCGGCGGTGGGTACTCCAAGCAGCCGATCGGCAGGTCCGCGCACCAGTTGCGCCACGCCTCGGCGATCGAGGGCCGAGATCCGCGTGCGGCGACCAGCACAGCGAAGGCGTGACCGAAGTCGACCGCATCGCCGGACCCGACGCCTGCGCGGTCGCAGTACCCGCGGGCGTAGCCGATGGCCTCGAAACACAGCAAATGGGCGGAGCGGTTCTCGAGCGCCTTGGACCACTGCGCGTAGTCCGGTGCCCGGTTCACGCCGCGCACCCGCTCGGCTCGGCGGCGACGTCACCATGGACGATCCACGCCCGCCAGCACCGAGCGACCGGCTGAACGAAACTCCGGTGCTGAGCGAGGAATTCGGCGAAGTAGATGGCGTAGGCGCGCGAGAACGCGGTGGCCTGATCAGTGTCGAAGACGGCGGTGCCGTGCGCGTCTTGCCAGCCCCACACATAGCCCTCACCACGGGCATACGCTTCGGTGACCGGTGGCCCCAACAGTTGGCGAACTCGATAAAACTCTTCCGCGTCTGCAACACCGACATCGGCTGTGGGCATGACGAAGTACCCCTTTCTGGTAGGTGAGGCAATGGGTGAGCGCAGATGCAGCCGCGATAGTGCTGCTGTGGCGTGGGACCGGCTCCCAGGTCACAGGAGACCTTGGCAGCATGGCGGGAGGTCGGAAACTGGCACCGCGCCCCGGCTGCGGCAACATTCAGTCGTGTGGACAGGTCGGGGTGAGGTCATTGCGGGTGAAGTCCTCTACCGGATCACCGAACCAAGACGGGGGTTCTTCGGCTTCGTAATGGTCGCTCCGTGCGACTCCGGACGCGTGCAGCGAACGCCCTGCCAACCGCGCGGTGTGACACGTCACTGTCTCGACAGCCATGCCGCAGAAACGAACTCGTGAATGGTGGGCGGTCAAGATCGGCGGGTTGAGCGCGGCTCGGTGAATCGGTCATGATCACCTCGAATCTGGGTGTACCGCCGCCGCATTCAGTGGCATCGAAAGGGCGTCGGGGCTATTGGCAATCGGGGCCGCTGACAAGGTGATGGCGGTGACACGGTCGACGGTCCCGGCGCTATGGATACGCACCTGGATCTCCGCGGTAACCGCGGACGGGCAGGCGGGTCCGGCTAGCCATGGCTCGAACAGGTCTTCATCAAGGGTGGGCAGGTTCGCTTGGATCCACGCCAGCAACTCTTTGCCGCTGTCGATCATGACAGTGCCCAGCGCCTTCCGATGTGCAGGGTTGTCACGGTCGGAAGGCGATGCGCTGGGCACGGTTTAGTCCTTTCCGGGGCGGGAAGTGAGGGCTGGCGCTGTACTTCTCGGTGAACTCATCCGAACGCGTCACGAAAACTCCTTTCGGACATGGGAACGCCACCCGAAGCATCGAGTTCGGCTTCGGCCATTTCATTGGCGTACGTCTCGAGGACTTGGATCGTGCTCGCGCCTCAAGTGCTGTGGGGCCGGGTCAACGGCTCTGGCCGATCAACGTCCACAGACCTCGAGGAGGGGCAAGGTCTCAGCTGCACGGGTGCGGTGGGTAACAAGTGGGACTGCCCCGAGTTCGGTTGACTCGCGGGTGTGGTGTTTCAGGCCGCGAGCGCGGGCTCGGGGCAAAGCGTGACTGAGCCCCGTGACCTTGATGACCAGGACCGGCGCAGTCGCGGTCCGTATCACAATCGCCTCGCTCGCCGCCGCGGTCGTGTTCGGGCCGGGTATCCCTGGTGGCTGTGGCCTTGATGGTCGAGCGAGGCCGCCTTCCGTTCGCAGCGCGCTGATATCGCCGAGACGCGAACGGGTTCCTCAGGCTGCCCGGCGAATGCTCGACGGTTTCGCGTATTCGCAGTTCACCGGCTCGCCGTGATGCAAGCCTCGGCACTCGATGTTGGTGAGGATCCGTGTGGGTACCGCGAGTTTCTTTCTGGACCAAACCTCCAGATCGTCGATCTGGGTTGACCCGATCGCCTCGTAGTGGACGGTGTTGTCGGTCAGCGCGTCTATGTCAGGAAACTCTGCCTGCTTCCACATTCGGCAGTACAGCCCGAACGCGGTGCTGTTCAACGGTGCAGCGAGGCTGGTTGTCAGCAAGGCCACGGCGACCTCGGCTGCGGTGCCTTGTTTCGTGCAACGCCCTGCCACGACCCGCTCGAGGAGCTCGCGGCAATGCGACCGGTAGACGAACTCCTGACGCATCCGGCTGTGCGCTGACGACAGCAGCGAAAAGGTGTGATGGAGGACATTGCGGTGGCGGCGATGGCGCACTTGGGCTTTCGCGATCTCACTTTCTGCCCACTCCATCTGGTTGAACAGCGGTGCCAACCCATCGCTGATCTGCGTGATGAGGTTCTCGGCCGCGCTCGAAGTACGGACACGTTTGGTTGCTCGCATGATCGGCTCCCTGAATTCGTGACGGGTGTGCAGGCGAAAACTCGCGGAACTGTCGGTCTCCGAAAGATGTGGGGAGACTGAACAGTCCGTCATCACTCACAGCGACTACCTCCTGCCTTTAGGACTGCCACTCACCGATGTCGACGCCGAGATCGGTGGCAGCGGCGACGCCGAAGCGGGCGATGCGCGGTAGCGTCTGTGGCGCGAGACCTGCACTCAGGCAGGCGTGCAGGAGCCGGGCGATGACGTGGGAGCTGCGCGCGGACAGCGCTATGTCCAGTGCGACGCCGGCCAGAGGGCCGTCGCCTCGTAAGTAGGCGCTATAGGCCAGCAATGTCGCTGGCTCGGCCCGCTCTGGTCCGGTGAGGCTGCGGATCAGCAGTATCCACAGTTGTTCGGCCGCCATCAAGTACTCGCCCACGGCGGTCGCATGCAGGCAATCGAGCACCTTGCGTTCGGTCATCACCGCGGTCAGGTTGGCCAGCAGCGCGAACGGGATCGAGTCACCAGCGGCGACATCGGCGATCCGCCACAAAACGGTCTCCAGGCAGTGACGGTGATGCCGAGCCCACTGGTCGTGGCGTTCGGCGCAGTCTCGGCGGCGCTTAGCGTCCGAATTGGCACTGGGCAGGAACCGAGCCAGCTCGGTCGCCGCCGCGAGATCAGGGACAAGACTGTCCGCCATATCCTGCTTGGACCCATGGAGAATCTGACCAGCGATGATGCGCTCTTGTGAGTTGTCGGTAAGCGTCGGATCTGCGATCACTCCGTGTTCGGGCTCGCCGACCAGAGCGAACCAGGGCGCACCAGCAGCGATCTCACGGGTTGCCCATGCTCCAACCAGAGGTGCGGGACCGCGCGTGAACTCGTCGGTCAACTCGTCGATGAGACGGCGGATCGTGGTCCGGTGGGGAGACCCGGGTGGGGAGTCGGCAAATCGGTCATCAACCACGATCGCGAACGTCGCGAACGCAGCGGCGCCCTGCGCGGCGCGTCGCAGCCGTTTGAGGATCTTCGCTACCGATTCGGTGAGACTGCTCGTGGCAGTAACCGATCGGACCACCAATGCGGGTTTCGGACTTCGGGGTTCCACGGTGGCGCTGACAACAATCAACACCAACTCCCGTTGCGGTGTGTAGCCGAGGGACGCGGGTATCGAGGCAATGAGCTGAGAAGGATCGCGGAACAGATCGGGCAGGGTAGGCACTGAAACTCCTTTCGGACGACGGTGAAAACGATCGACATCGGTAGCGAGCGAGGGCCGCGTCTTCGCGGCTGCGCATGAACGGTGATGGACCAACGGGCGTCGCCCCGAGAGTGGGCGGGCAGTCCGCAATGGGTTGCGGCCCAGATACTTCGAGGTGTGTTGGTGCAAAGCCGTTAGCGAAGGCAGAAGACCTGTGCCTATCTGCACGAGTAATATCGACTCCGGGAGAATCAACGGATGGGCCTTTGACCAGAGGAGCCCAGCCATGTCTTCACCTCGCCCGCCGCGGTCCCCGCGGAAGATTCGATCCCCGGAAGTCGTGGAGCGGTTGGAACGCTCGCGTTTGCGTGTGCGTGAACGCCGCGCATTGGCACGTCAGCGCGAACGCACGATCGCCGATGCGGTGAAGCGGTACGTCGACGATTGGCAGGCAATCGCCGCGTGTGAAGCACAGCGCGACACTGAGATCGAGACACTCCGGGAGCAGATTCATGCGGTCGAGTCACGCACCGCTGAAGAAGTCGCCCGTCACCGCGCGGACCAAGCCGCCGCCGCAGTGGCGATCCGTGATCAAGGCCAGACCGACGAGGACGTCGCCGAACTACTCGAGCTCGATACCCGACAAGCTCGGCAACTCATCAACGCCGGACGCGCACAACGCAACACAATCCCGATGCCCACTGCTACCGCTACTTCACACCGTGAGGATGGTGGCCGGGTGCCAGTGAGTCCCGGATCCGAGAACCACTCAGTTCAGGTGAGCGCACCCCACGACTCGGGAAGACCTCCCGTGCCCAGCAGTGTCACGGATGCGGCGCACGTCGGGAACGAATGACGCGTGCTTACCGAAGGCTCCGCATCGAAAGTGGGGATCATCGCGGACAAACCGGGCATACACCACGGAACGACTCTGCTGCCCAGATTCGAATCGTGCGTCTCGAGGCCGAGAAACCTTCGACATCAGATCGTCAACGCCGTACTTTCATTACGAGACGGATGGTTCGGAGGGGATCGTTATGCGTGTCGATGTCGAATTCACCAGTGGTGCAGTGACCTTGCGGGGATGGCTCTAACGGCCGGAAGGGTCGTCGGGCAGCACCCCGCTCGTGGTCATGACCCATGGCTTCGCGGGAATCAAGGAATGGGTCGCACCGTTCGCCGAAGTGTTCAGCGCCGCCGGCCTGGCTTGTTTGGTCTATGACCACCCGGGATTCGGGACCTCCGAGGGCCAACCGCGCCACGAGGTCGACCCGTGGGCTCAAATCGAGGGTTACCGCGATGCGATCACCTTCGCGCAAACCCTCGACGGCATCGATCCGGACCGCATCGGCATCTGGGGAACCAGCTTCGCGGGCGGCCACGTCCTGGTCGTCGCGGCGACCGACCGGCGCGTGCGCGCCGTCGAATCTCAGGTCCCGACTACGAACGGGTGGGCCAACTTCCGCAGCTTGGTCCCCACCGTCATGCTGCCCACCGTCCACGCGGCTATCGCTGCCGACCGCCAAGCCCGCGACTGCGGCAAACCGCACCAAATGATCAAAGCGGCCTCCGATGACCCGACGGAACTTGTCGCTATGCCTGGAATCGAGACATACCAATGGTTGATGGCCAACGGTCCCAGGTGCCGACCTGGCGCAACGAGGTCACCGTCTCCAGCATCGATACGTTCCAGTCCTACGCCCCAGAAGCATTCCTACGGCGGGTGTCTCCGACCCCGCTGCTGATGGTGATCGCCGAACAGGACACCCTGACACCCAGCGACATCGCTCTGCAGAGCTACGCCGAGGCACTAGAACCCAAGCAACTGGCTCTGATCCCCGGCCCCCACTTCGCCGTGTACGAGGAGCAGTTCGAACGAGCATGCGGGGCCGCACGCGACTTCCTGCTCGCTAAGCTCGGCGAAGACTGTTGACCTCAGCAGCATTCGAATCGGTCGTTGCCCACGGGCTTACCAGCGCTTCGAATACCGGCTAGATCCCGCCAGGCGCGACAGCGAGGACGGTGTCTTCGAGATCGAGCCGCCAGGCGTGCGGTAACTGACCTGACCTCACAACGGCGCGCTTGCAAAGACCAACCTCTGCTGGGCATGTGACGGCATCAGATGTTGGCGTAGCCACCGGCGTTCCATACGAACCATCGGAAGTGGTGGGGTGTGAACGCTTGCCTGGCGGGAATGCCTGGTGCGGGAGACAGTGGCCAGAACGCGACACCACAGCGATGGCAATAGAACGCCCTCTGCCAAACGGAGCGAGCGAGACCGCATCCGCGGGAAATGCGCCTGTTGCGAAGGCCGCGAAACACCACAACCCCAAGCACGAGTAAGCCCGGAAGCGCAACCCCTCCAATAAATGTGGCTTCTCCGACCAATACGCCCAAGCTTGTCGGTCGGGGGTCGAGCGACCTGGCTACGGAATCTATTGCGATCACAACGGCGAACAATGCGGGCAGCAGCAAGAACAGGCCGATGATGGTGAGCCGTCGCACCGGTCGCCGGGTCGGCTCGGGTGCGAGACTTCGTGCCAGCGCAGTGGTGTGAGTGTGTTCGACCGTCGCGGTGCCGAAGACCGGCACCAAGCCGGTGGAACCTACTCCCACACCGGAGTAGAGGTGCGCCCCTGAACTGGTCGATACTCCATCCGCCCGCACAGCCGGGACACTTTGTACCAAGTCTAGTTGGCAGCAGTGCGGACACTTGATGTCGACATCCATGTGAGGGTCCCCGTCCCAAGCCATTGTGCTGTAGCGGCGCGCCTGTGGTGCTGGTACCTGCAACGAAAGCTCTGTAAGGTATCCAACACCCTCGCTGCTGTGTTGTCGAGAGTCGGCGTTGAGCTGATGTGGCATCGGTTAGTCCCTTCTAGCGGTGCGTCAGCTGGTATGAGCTGGGTTGTGCCTGGTGGCGCCTTGAACACCGACGATCAGATTTGGAACGGCCGCGACTGAGGAGGCCGCGGTGCTCGAGGTGTTGCGCGGCGACCGGTTCGCCGACAAGTCGCCAGCGCAGGGTGTGGGCCACGCTGCTCGACGAAGGCACTTACCTGTGCTAGATCTCAACGATCTATCGGTTGCTGCGTGCCCATGGCAAGGTGCGTGAACGCAGACGCCAGGCCACCCGCCACGGACCAAACCGGATCTGGCGGCCACCGGCCCAACCAGGTGGTCGTGGGACATCACGAAGCTGAAATGTCCGTGAAGGGGCGTCTATAACGACCTGATGGTGATGCCGGATATCTCTTCCCGCGCAAGGTGATCCACTAGGAAGCTAGTCGCTAGCGAATCCAGTTGGGTGGCAAGACGATTCCAGCTCGACGCCTTCGCAGCCAACGATGGGATTGTGCCCAATTACATCCACGCCGACAACGTTGCGCCGATGACCAGTAAAATCCGTCGCCGGGCTGCTGATCGACCTCGGCATCACCCGTGCCCACCCGTGCCCACCCGCGCCCACGGGTCAGCAACGACATCCCTTCTCGATAAGTCTTAGCCGAACCAACAGTCTTCGCCTGCGGTTGCGGCCAGAAAGTGTTCCTTCCTACCAAACATTTTGAAAGCAGTTTCTGAGGTTGACTGCATGGCATCGGTCGCTCAGCTCAATAACTCCCAGGTCAAGGGCGTGTTGCCTTCCGGGTCGGTGAGGTGCGGAGCCCGTTGGGGCGGACTGTCCCCAGCTGCGCTGGCCGGATTTCGATGGGCTGGAGGTCGTGGGAATGTTGCAGCGTTTGGCCCGGAAAACTACGCTCACCCAGGTGGCGAATGATGGAGCAGTTTCCTCAAGTTACAAGCGATGGGAAGACGCAGTGACCACAGATAAGCGCAAGGCGGTCGTCCTGCTCAGTGGCGGGCTCGACTCGACGACCGTCCTCGCGATGGCTCAGCAGCAAGGGTACGAGACCTACGCACTCAGCTTCCAGTACGGGCAGCGGCACACGGAGGAGCTTGAGGCCGCGAAACTCGTCGCTGCGAAACTGGGCGCTGCGCAGCACGTGATTGCCGACATCAACCTGGCTGTCTTCGGTGGCTCTGCGCTGACGGACCGTGCTCTTGACGTGCCGCATTACGACCACGTCGACGACATGGGCTCCGGAATCCCGATTACCTATGTGCCAGCGCGCAATACGGTATTTCTCTCCTTCGCTCTCGCCTGGGCGGAGACCCTCGGATCCTCTGATGTTTTCATCGGTGTGAACGCCCTCGACTACAGCGGCTACCCGGACTGCCGGCCTGAGTACATCGAGGCCTACGAGCGCATGGCCAACCTGGCCACGAAGGCTGGCGTTGAGGGAACGCAACTACTCAAGATCCACACACCGCTGATCGATCTGACGAAGGCGCAGACGATCGAGCGTGGTCTTGAACTCGGCGTGGACTACGCCTGGACCCACAGTTGCTACGACCCGGTTGATGGACGCGCCTGTGAGACCTGCGACTCGTGTCTGTTGCGGGGCCGTGGCTTTGCCGAACTCGGTTTGGTCGACCCGTCCTTCACCTCCCTCAAGGGCTGATCCCGCGTATGTATCGGGTGAAGGAGATCTTCTACACGCTCCAGGGCGAGGGAAGCCACGCTGGGCGACCGTCCGTGTTCTGCCGATTCACGAGTTGCAATCTGTGGACTGGACTGGAGAAGGATCGACATCGAGCGATCTGCCAGTTCTGCGACACCGACTTCGTCGGCACGGATGGGCCTGGCGGAGGACGGTTTCGGACGGCATCAGACCTCGCGGCTGCAGTGGCGAAGACCTGGGAGGGGCGCCCGCATCCGCGCAGTCGTCCCTATGTTGTTTGTACGGGCGGTGAGCCGTTGTTGCAGTTGGACGAGGCCGCGGTTGACGCTCTCCATGCGGAGGGATTCGAGATTGCGATCGAGACCAATGGCACTCGCCGAGCCCCTGCGGGGATTGACTGGGTGTGCGTGAGCCCCAAAGCGGGCGCCGAGGTTGTCTTGACTTCGGGCGACGACCTCAAGTTGGTTTACCCACAGAATGGTGCGCAGCCAGAGCAGTTCGAAGACCTCGATTTCACTCGCTTCATGCTGCAGCCAATGGATGGCCCTGACTTGGTCTCCAATACTCGAGCAGCGATCGACTACTGCCTCGAGCACCCACAGTGGCAGTTGAGCGTCCAGACTCACAAGACATTGGGGATCCGTTGATCGAAATATTCCGTGAGTTCACCTTCGAAGCCGCACATCGGCTTCCGAACGTACCTGAGGGCCACAAGTGTGCCCGGCTTCACGGTCACAGCTACCGAGTCCAGGTTCACCTGAAGGGTGAGATCGACCCTTCCTCAGGCTGGTTCATGGATTTCGGCGACCTCAAAGTCGCTTTCAAGCCGATCGAGGCACAACTCGATCACTACTACCTCAATGACATCGAGGGGCTGGAGAACCCGACCAGCGAGGTGCTCGCGAGGTGGATCTGGACGCGCTTGATCGACCAATTGCCTTTGGTCGCAATTCAAGTGCGCGAGACGTGCACGTCTGGTTGTATCTACCGCGGGGAGGACTAATGCTCCAGGACGTACAGGCTGCTCCCGATGTTCGAGGTATCCCACTCGATGAGGTAGGTATCGAGGGCCTTCGTTACCCGGTGCTGATCTCGAATGGGCAGGGGGACAAGCGAGAGACCGTGGCCACCGCGAACATGTCGGTGAGCCTCGATTCAGAGGTCAAAGGAGCACATCTCAGCCGCTTCATCGAAGTACTTCACAGTTGGCGTGAGCAGTTGGGTTCGGAGAGCGCCATTGGCATCGCGGACGACCTTCGGGAACGCATGGGGAGCACTCGCGCTCGCGTTCACATGGCGTTTCCCTACTTCCTCGAGCGATCGGCTCCTATTACGGGTGCGCGTGCCTTCGTTGAGTACAACTGTGCCGTTTCGGCCGTCAGTGAGCCCAGCGGCAGTAGCCTCACACTGCAGGTCGTAGTGCCGGTCACCAGCGTCTGTCCGTGTAGCAAGGCGATCAGCGATCGAGGCGCACACAACCAGCGAGGCTGGATCACCATCGAAGTCCGCCCAGCGGACCATCCGACCGACCTCTGGTTCGATGAGCTCATCGCCATCGCCGAGAGCGCCGGCTCGTCACCGGTCTATGCGTTGCTGAAACGACCCGACGAGCGCCACGTGACGATGACGGGATACGACAACCCGGTCTTCGTCGAAGATATGGTCCGCAACGTCGCCCAGGCGCTCGCGGACTCGAATCACATTGGGGCTTACCGCGTCCGGGCTGTCAATGACGAGAGCATTCATAACCACGCCGCCTTCGCCGAACTTGCCTGGACCAGCACGGCTGGCAGCGTCTAGACATGGACAACATCGCAGATCGGCGGGATCCGGCCATTCGCGTCGTGGTGACGTGCGCGAACCGTAAACGACAGACTGTACCGGAACACTTTCGACTTCAGAACCTGAACGCCGCAGCACCGGACGAGCGTTGCGCCGCGTGGCTCAAGCGGCTCGCCGCGGGTTCACCGACGACTACCGCGAAAGATATGTACGCGGGCGAGCACTGGCAGGTAGCCAGGAATCTACCCGAAGCTGTTGGGGCATCTGCGGATCTCTGGGTCAGTTCGGCCGGTTACGGCTTGATCTCCGCCGCCGCCCCGATCCATGCCTATGCGGCTACCTTCGCCAGCGGCCAACCAGACTCGGTAGCAACAACTTCCGATGCCGCGCGGCGTTGGTGGCTTGATCTGTCGAAATGGGGAGGACCCCGCGCCGGTGAACCGCGGTCCTTCGCGGCACTGGCCGAGCAGGACCCCAACTCGGTGATTATCGCGGTTATGTCGGATGCCTACCTGCGTGCGTGTTCTCACGACCTCAAAGATGCGGCGTCGCAGCTGACAGACGCCGAGAACATCTCGGTATTCGGACCGCCTGGAAGCTGCTCCGAGATCGACGACCTGATTGTGCCCGTAACTGCAGCTTTGCGACCCGCGGTTGGCGGTAGCCTTCAGGCTCTGAATGTGCGCGCTGCTGACCATGTTCTCCGAACAGCACGTGAGTCTGGCACCCCGCTTCGCCGATCATTGCTAATCAAGCTGATTGCTGACGCGACCGCGGCAGCGCCCGAGGATGCAGGACGTCGGCCGGCTGGTGTAAGGCTCGTCGACGACGACGTTCGGGCCTTTATCCGAGAGCGCATCTCCTCCGGACCGACATCGGCGACGAAACTGCTGCGATTGCTGAGGGATTCGGGCCAGTCGTGTGAGCAAGCTCGTTTCAAGGCGCTCTTCGCCGAAGTATCTAGCGGGGTGCTGTTCTGATGGCCTCGACCAGGGTGACCCCAACACGAGAGGTCCGCGCGCTCCGGATCATTCAGGCCAAAGACTATCCGCTGTACGTCTTCATGCTCCGAGCCGATGAGATCCTGGACTTCGCTGACATCTCGCGTGTCAGTCGTGATGAGGCAGGGAAGCTGATCGGCTATCAGCGACCTCAGGTACGCAAGCACATCCAGGAGATCGTGGAGTATCTGGATAGTGACGTTCCGATCTTCCCGAACCCGATCATCATGGCGTTGTCCCCTGAGGTCGTGTTCAGGAGTACCCGGGGCGGTAACCGTCATCCTGACGACGGGATCTCCGACACCGGCAGGCTTACCATCCCACTGCCAGAAGCGGGCAAGGCCAAGCCGGCCTGGATCGTCGACGGCCAGCAGCGAGCGTTGGCCCTCTCGTATGCCCAGCGCAAGGACTTTCCTGTTCCGATCACGGCGTTCGTTGCTGACACTGTCAATCTCCAGCGTGACCAGTTCGTCCGGATCAACAACACGAAGCCTCTTCCTCGTGGACTGGTCACCGAGTTGCTGCCGGAGGTCGACAGCCCGCTCCCGGCTCGTCTCGCAATCCGTCAGGCACCATCGAAGCTCTGCGATGTCCTGAACACTGACAAGTCGTCGCCGTTCCTGGGGATGATTAAACGTGCCTCGATGTCTGGTAAAAAGCCGACTAACGCGGTTGTCACTGACACAGGGATCGTGGAGATGATTCAAGAGAGCCTCATATCCTCTTCGGGTTGCTTGTACCCCTATAGGGATATCGGCCGAGGCGAAACCGACTTCGACAGCATCATCCAAGCGCTGATTATCTATTGGTCGGCTGTTCGCGACACTTTTCCTGAGGCATGGGGAAAGCCGCCGGAAAAAAGTCGACTCATGCATGGAGCTGGAATCCGTGCTATGGGCCGTCTCATGGACCGGATCCTGGGAACGGTAGATCCGCTGCGGACGGATGCCCCTGAACGGATACGCGAGCATCTTGCCCTTGTCGCGCCTTATTGCCGTTGGACAACAGGTACATGGGACGACCTCGGGCATCGTTGGAATGAGATCGAGAACGTCAGTAAACACGTTCAGGAACTCTCCAACTATCTCATTCGCACCTATCACTCGACACGTAGGGAACTCATGTGAAGTTCTTCTTCCCTGACAGTCAGGACATGGTCAGCCCCAACTATGACTTCATTAACGATGAGTACTCTCCCTTTCGGGTGCGTCAGCGGGATGACAAGTATGCCCACGAGGTGTTGAACCCGGCACCATATGACGGAATATTGGTAAGTAAGGCAATCGTAGATGGTTCCATAAAAGGTGCTGGAAAATACTCGATGCCTCAGCGGGAGCGCTTGTACCGTCTTGGTATCAAGAAATACTTCCGCCTTCCTCCTGATGTTAAATCGCTAGGTGACTGTGGAGCCTTCAACTATATTGATGAGGAACTCCCGCCGTATACGGTGGACGAGGTTCTGGACTTCTATGAGGGCTGTGGATTTGATTCCGGGATCAGTATCGATCACATCATCTTTGGGTATGACCCGAATATTGCGGATAGTGACGTAGACCCCGCCTGGGCGGAGCGTCGACAGATATCTCTCAGTTATGCCGAAAAATTCCTGGCAGGTGTTGATTCTCGGGGCCGAAAGATCGAACCTGTAGGGGCTGCCCAGGGCTGGAGCCCGGCAAGCTACGCGGACAGTGTGCAGCGTCTTCAGGAGATGGGCTATCAGCGGATCGCGCTGGGAGGCATGGTGCCGTTGAAGACCCATGAGATTCTCGCTTGCCTAAGGGAGATCGACGGAGTTCGTGGCCCGGATACCGAGTTCCATCTCTTGGGAATCACGCGCGTTGCATCCATGGAAGAATTTGCTCGGTATGGTGTTACAAGTTTCGACAGCACGTCACCATTCAAACAAGCCTTCATGGACGACCGGGATAACTATCATACGACGGATGGAACCTTCAACGCCATCCGTGTTCCGCAGTCGGATGGAAATCCTGCGCTCAAGCGTCGAATATTGTCTGGTGCCGTCTGTCAATCGAAGGTCAAGGCTGCTGAGCGTGAGTGCCTCAAGCAATTGCGGGCTTTCGATATAGGTGTCGCTTCGATGGAGCAGGTTTTGTCTGCAATCGGTGAATATGAGCCCCTTGTTGACCCGGTTAAAAAGTCGCGGCTCTCGGGATATCAGCGAACCCTTGAAGCGAAACCATGGAAAACTTGTAAATGTGAACTATGTCATAAGCATGGGATAGAGATTGTCATATTTCGCGGCACCGAGCGTAACAAGAGTCGCGGATTTCATAACCTGTCGGTGCTCAGTGAAAGAATGCATCACATCGCCGTTCGTCCGTCTGTCGAGGAGAGATAATGGCCGACCGTTACACCCTTCGCCTTCCTGCGCTGGAGGTTCGGCAGGGAACCCGTCGCATCTACTGCTTCGCCGTGGATGGCAAACGGCTGCACGAATTCGCGGCAGTTTCCCGTATTCGCCGCGGCCCGGAGGAATCGCTTCACGGGTACCAGCGGCCTGAGGTTGCGAGTCATATTCGGGCTATCAAGCGATACCTCGAATCGGATGAGGCGATGCTTCCGAACGCTGTAGTCCTCGCGTTCGACAATCGAGTCCGCTTCGAGCCGTCGTCAGGTTTCCCGCAGGCTGTTCATTACTCCACGCCCGGCGAGTTGGTGGTCCCGATCGACGAGACACTCGCTGAGGAGGACAAGCCGGCGTGGCTGGTGGACGGGCAGCAACGTAGTGCAGCGATCCGGGATGCCGACATCGGCGAGTTTCCCGTGGCCGCAGTGGCGTTCATCGCCGATGACGAGGCCGAGCAGCGCTCGCAGTTCATTCTTGTGAACAACACCAAGCCGCTTCCCAAGGGCTTGGTCAATGAGTTGCTGCCGGATACGACGGGGCATCTGCCCCCTGCATACGCCCGCCGACAGCTTCCGGCGGAGATCATGACCCGGCTCAATGGCACGATCAGGGGCCCGTTCTATCGGATCATCGCTACGCCGACCGCTCCCGATGGGTACATCAAGGACAACAGTGTTCTGAAGATGATCGAGCACAGCCTGTATGAGGGCGCCCTCTATCAGTACCGCAACCCTGCGGACGGAACCGGCGATATCGACAAGATGCTTGAGCACCTCAATGCCTTCTGGGGTTTGGTTCGAGACACCTTCCCCGAGGCTTGGAAGCTTGACCCGCGCAACTCTCGCCTCACGCACGGTGTGGGCGTCCAGTCCATGGGCTTCGTCATGGACCACCTCACCGAAAACCTCGCGTCGCACGCAGTCGACACCGACGTCGTCAGCGACGCAATGAAGCGGATCGAAGACGTAGCCAGGTGGACCTCAGGCACCTGGAACTTCAGTGAGAGCGGCGAGCGCAAATGGAACGGCCTGCAGAACACGCCGAGTGACGTCCGTTTGCTGACGAACTACCTGCTGCAGGTCGTTGACCAGCAAGTGCCCGTCCCTCTCTACTGAACCTCCAGTTCGTTGCGGACTCCAAACCTCATGGCTTGCCCGAGGTTCGGAGTCCGCGTCCGACGGCCAGTCGGCGACGACATGTCGTAACAGCACCAAGACCGTGCGGCTACCTGAGTTTGCCGATACCCAGAAGTCCCGCAACCGCCGCACGCAATAGTGAGGCAGATCCGCTCCCATCCGCGTAGGTGATCTCTGAATTCGCGGCGTTCTCAGTGATGAACCCCGTGGCGGCATGTTTTGCGCATCGGGTTGCGAGCGTGACTACGTCGGCATTCCGGGATTTTTCCCGGAGCGTTGTGTTTCCTACCTTGTCGTGGGAGATGGAGACGCGTAGACCGGGAATCATGCGTGTCAACTCTGCTGAGGTTCGGGCGAGCACGGCCTCGTCCAGCGAATATAGCAAGATCGAAGTCCCGGAGAGCGAATCGAACGGGCTGTCCTCCCCGGGGTCTTCCACTCGTGGCCATTCAAGTCGCACATCGAGTTCATCGGAAAGCTGGCGGGCGAAGGATAGAGTTTCGGGTTCGAGCCGTCCCTGATATCGATTGAGTGGCCGCAGAATCGCAAGAGCGAGGTTTAATCTCGCGCTGTCATCTGGGCATGCGGCGAGCACAAGGCGGTCGGCGAAGTCCAGCGCCGTCACGGCATTCTCAGGGGATACCCATTGGGAACAGGATTCCCGCAGTTCTTCCAGGACTTCGCGGTAGCTACTGGGTGATGGTGAAGAGCGGAGGAAGATCTCAAGAAGGGCATGTACGGTAATGAGATCGCCGGGCAAGAGTTTTTCGAATGTGAGAGCGTAGGTAATGAACTCGCGGACGGTAAGAGGCGCGGATAGACCGTACCCCACGGCGTCGATGACGGACCCTACCAAGTCCCACGCTCGGTGCCACGATTGATCATCAAGTTCAGTGAGTACCTGCGCGAGCGCGATATCGGACTCCGATGGAGAGGGCCAGGACCGCCAGTTCTCATCGCGGCATGCTGCGGCTGCGACCCGGGTACCCTGAGCGGTACCTTGGAACAACTCGATCCAAGACTCGGGTTCCGAGGCTGGTGCTGGATCTGTTGGGAACTCCGCATCGATACCGTTGTGCGTCGGCTGCAGTTCCGCTTCGAGTTCGGAGATTTCAGGGAGGGTTGGAGGCGACACGGTTGCAGATAGCGCGGATGCCTCTTGCAGGAGAACGTCAGGTATTGCGGCTATACGCGCCTCTTCTCTCAGAGTTGAGAGCATTATGGTAAGGCTTTGCGCATCGCGCCGACCGACCGCTGCAGTGAAGAGCACGGTTACTGCTTCGTCATTGTAAAGACGAATATCGGCGCCTACTGGTAGAGGCAGCCCAAAGTCGCGTAGTCGGTCGCAGGCGTCCTGCGTGTCGCCTCTGCCGAGCGGTTCTGTGACCAGCGTGGCGTGAAGCGCATTTAGCACTGCTTCCTTGATTGGGAATGGAGGATCTTGTCGGAGAACATTATTTAAGCCATCGAAGGTGAGTAGGTGGTGGCTCAGGCCAAGTCGATCAAGGCGTTTGATACGCAGGTGAGCAAGATTCGTAGCCGTGATTCCGCCCTGCGCGGCGATCTGCTCGAGAATTGACTTCGACGACCCAACTCCGCCCGCCGCGAGCGACGCATTGAATTCGGCAATCAAGCGTCCCAGCGGTCGAATGTTATTCCATGACCGGACATTCCTGCGAGCGATGGTCTGCTGCATCAGGCTGAGTGCCTTCCGAAGGCTTACTCGATGCTGGCTGTTCGAACTGGTGTGTAAGACGAATGTCGTACCGGCCCCGCCAAAATCGATCACTGCAGCGTCGATTGGGTCAGTTGGGTCCAGGTTGGCTGGAACCGAGTCCCCCCTCGTGCTATAGGTTGGGCCGACGAAGGCTCCTATCAGTTCTCGAACCTGAGTCGCATGGGATGGGGACTTGGCTATTACGTATATAGAGAATGTGTCCGAACCGAGGGAGAAGCGCGGCAGGATGACCGGAGTGTCATCTCCGCGGCGGAGGCTATCCAAGAACGGCCTGACAGAACCCTCGTATCGCGGATTGCCTGCGTCGTTATCGTGGCCCAGGAACTCTTCGAGGAAACCTTCGACACGGGCCGCCTCGGCGTTGCGTTCGGTCCCGGGTTCGTCCCCAACAGTCACGCCTGTTCCTTCCATCGTTCGGAGAAGTCCAGATGAGCCTGGGCGACCTCGGGGTCGTCGACCTTGTAGGTGACCGACTCCTCGTTCTCGCCTAGGCCGCTGACAGTGAAGTTCATCGAGCCGGTCAGCATCCAGTCACGCCCGCATAGCGTCTTCTCATGGATCTTGTCGTCGAATCGGAAGTCGAGTTGGCGCTTCGGATCTGTCATAGCCTGCTGCAGCCGCGCAGCGAAGATCTGATTGTGGGAGTTTTCCCTGGTGACGACGTGGATACGAGAGCCAGCGTCTGCGATGAGGCTGAGTACCCGTGAGAGCCGGCAGATAGTAGGTGGGCTGTCACCGAGCAGTACGTCGAAGGCGCCCTGGGCGTTGTCGAGTACATCGATGTCGGTGATCCACCCTGACACCAGCCAAAGCGAGCCGCCCGGGTGCGCCAATTCGGCGAGCAGCGCGGTACTGAGTATTGAGTCGGCTCGCAGTCGCATCCGATTGCCAGTCCGGACGGTGCGCGTTAGACCGGTCACTGCATTGCCTCCCGCAGTTCAACCTTCGCCTTGTACACGTACCCGAATCGAGTCACCGACTCGAGGTCGCCGTAGACGCGCAGTACGTCGCGATCTATCGGTACCACTGGAATACGACTGATCGCGTCGCTGAAACTAGCTCGATCGCTGACAGGACAGACCAGCTCGACAGCGCCAGTCTCGGCCAATGCCTGCTGATATCTCTTCTCCCACCCGAGTTCCGTCACGTCGATGGTGGGCAGGTTTTCGTCGTGCGCGGCCTCGATCAAGAGCCGATCGATCACCGGCGGGCGGTCGTAGCCGACATACGGTTGGTAGTACTCCAGGTGCTGGGTCCGCGCCTGTGCCCCCCGTGGCCACATCATGCTGAAGGCCTGATCAGCCTTCAGACGCTGTCCGCCAGTTTGGAGTTCACCGATGCCTACGGCGTAGGCGATGACACGAGCGTCGACCTCGAATCCGAGGCGTTGTTCCAGCGCCGTCCATTCATCGAGAATTCTCAAGCTCGCTGCGTCGGTCTCTGGGCTGCTGCCTGGGCGGAGCAGGCGGGTGGAAACTGCCGCCACAGCACCGTGTCGAGGCGGTCCATCCAGTTCGGCCCAGGCGGAACGGAGTTGGCCCAGCGCAATACGGGCTGCTTCGGCTGATTTTGCTGCACGCATGGCCGCCATTGCGAGTGCTGGTTTTCCGGTCGGTCGGTCAGCGACGATATCCCGCAGCAGCCGGGTGACGGTCGAGTCGACGTACTCGTACTCGTTGGGCCGCAATGTACCGGAAACGAGTGACCAGAATCGTCGTGGGTCTGCTGTGTAGAAGCCGGCAATGTGCTCGATGACGCCGACGCCGCCAATTGTGGTCTCAGTCAGCCATACAGTGTCGAACTCCTCGACATCAAGCCCAGGCACCATGTCGACGATCAGGTCGGTCTCCTGAGCATCGGGGCAGGCCCGAAGCGCTGCGGCGAGGATCGCTGCCGCGAGCGAATCTCGATATGCCCGCTGAGCCAGCCCCTGCGTTCGCGCGGCGACATCTTGGTCGATAAGGAGGCGTCCCGCCCGGTCGAGAGCCTCGGTCGCCGTTTCGTGCAGGCTGAGTTCGGTCAACGTTGTGACAAGACGGTTGGTTGTCGGAGCGTTCGACGAGTCGTCTCGATACAGAACGTTGAGAATCTGCTGTAGGTCATCGCGCCATGAGCCACCCTTTAGGGTCGCCCAGACTTGTTCGGGAGACTTTGTTCCATCGAGCCCGGCCAGCGAGAATGCGGTGATGTAGATGAGGGCCAGCCAGTTGCGTTGGAAGGAGTTGCTGACCTCCGCAAGTGTCTGATCCTCATCTACCGCACGGAAGTAAGCTTGAGAACGCCACTGAGGTGATGACACGTAGGTCTGAACGACTGGTGATTCCCAGTCGAGCGGCGCCAATTCGATGCGTATGGCGTCCACGGTTAGGTGGAATCCCATCGCAGCTGGTTTACCTCCGTGGGTGTATCGCAGTCTGCGCCGTTCGCTGGGGAGGCGAGGATTGTTGAACGAAAGATCGCAGTCGGCACCGTATGTCATGCGTCGAACGTCGACGGGATTTCCCCCAGCATGGGTATTGAAGCTCAACCCTCTAATCCGGTCTCTCCAGGGTGACGGGTCTGGGATGTCCGCGTCATTGCGCAAACTGCTGGGTGGCGCGACGATCTGGGTTCCCCACAACGGCACCCCCTGGGAGCGGTCGTTGATCGAGGTAGATGGTTCTTGAAGATTCAGCCGGTAAGGCCGAAGCACCACGTAGTCGCCCGACGAACTGCCGGACAGTTGCCACGTCCCCTCGAGATGTGCTTCGGGTATCAGGCGTTCGCTCAGTTCAATCAGTTCGCTGCTCTCGGGTACCTCGATCCAGGTCCGGTGCTCATCGCGCTCGTATCCATACCGTTTGCTCACTCGGCCAGGGACCGCTTCGCGCAAGGCTTTTGCGATGGGCATACGCGTTTCATCGCCGTTCTTGGTTTCAAACGGCAGTTCGAACGTGACTTCGGGGACGTTCAACGGCTCGAAGAGGGTCCCTGTTACAAACTCGGGGAGCATCGACTTCGGCGCCGCGCCCGGATCGCTTCGGAGTGGTCGCCATCCGGAGCGAAGACGGCGGAGGGCAGTCGGAACAACGGCCAGGAGTATCGACCGCGGCTGCTCCCACATCAATGCCTGGGCTTCGTCGGAGTCGACTTGGAGGGCTGATTGCAAGTGACGGGCCAAGCGGCTTTGAAGTTGGGCGTCGGTGAGCAGTTCCTCAAGGCGATCGGCAAGCCAGGTGGACGCGTCAGAATTCGACTGGGGCGCCCCGCTGTTCGGTGCAGTTAGTAGAGCACGCGGATTGACCCCGTGGTGCGCGCGTTGGAGATCGCGTCCGAGCCAGTCCAACATCGCCTGGCTGGCTTGGATCTTGAGGACGTAGCGGTTGCGGATCGGCAAGTTCTGGGCCGTGATCTCAGGTGCGAACAGGGAGTCATAGCCCTGGTAGCTGAGCCGGTCGCGTCCGTAGTCGGACAGCGTCACGATCGTGATGGGGCGGGTTCCACGTTCACGTCCCGCTCGGCCGCGGCGTTGAATGAAGGCTGCGGCACTGTGGGGCGACCTGTGCTGGAGCACCAGGCCCACACGGGGGTCGTTGAATCCGACCTCCAGCGAAGCTGTGGCCACGGTCAGATCTGCGCTGCGATCCATCCCCGCATCCTGCGATGAGGTGCGGCCGATGTGAAGTTCGCCCGACAATAGGCCTGGGTCCAGATAGCGTCCGATCTTGTCGGTCAAGTCCCACGATTGGCCGTCTCTGTAGCGCTCTTCGTGTTGTGGAAGGTCGGGTGAGCGGAGAGCGGCGAGGACGGGCCCGTACAGCCGACCTGCCCGCGATTGCCTACCCTCGGCATCTCGGAGATTGTCATAGAAACGGTTGGTCACATCGAGATCGTCAGTAAACAGGAAGCCAGTCGAGCCGAAAAGGAAGCGTTGGTTGTCTGTATCAAGTATCCGGCCGAAAAGCATTGCCGTCTGGATCGACGTCGAGAGAAGGCTCGCTCCGGACACCGGATCGCCGCGGAGGGCGATCGCGTACTCTCTGCCGTCCTCTTCCATATCTGCTGGGCTCGGTTCGATGTACTCGACCGTCCGACTGGGTAACCCGGTCAGTTGAGCGAAGAACTGGGTGGCGTCCTTCAGCGTCGCGCTGAGTCCAACGAATGTGACGCGATTCCGAACCGCATGCCTCCAGCGTCGCAGGAGCAGAGCAACCTGCGCGCCGTGGGTGCCGGTGTAAGAATGGACTTCGTCGAGCAGGACCACTGCGGGTGTTTCTGACCCGGACCACCCGAGTAGCCGGCCGAGCCAGGGGTTCGTGCTGTGCCGGTTGAGGATCTCAGTCGTGGTGAAGAGCAGATCGGGAGGGGTGTCCCGAAGCGATTTACGTGTTAAGGCCAGTCGGCCATGCGGAACGACTGTCTTGCAGTTGAGGCAAGTGAGTCTCTCCGAGCGAGCCCTCCGGTCTGCGTGAGACCACAGCAACTCTCCGACCGCGCATTTCGGACAGACGGTGAAGGGGCAGATCAAACCCTCGCCCTGCTGTCGCCATGCCTTGGCAACCGGTTTGGTTCGCTGGTCGAGATCGCCGGGGTCAGAGGGCGTATCACCGTAGAGCGCACCGATACGCAGTGGGCGTCCGCCGCCCTGCGTGAGTCCGGGCTCGATTGTCCGTGCGCTCGAAAGTGCTTCACGGAGTTGGTCGCGCAGCAATTCCTTTCGTGGATAGAGGGCGAGTGTGTGGACTCGCGATCGCCCCGTCGTGGCACGCTCGGCCATCGAGGCAAAGGCCGGGAGGTAGAAGGCCATAGTCTTCCCGCTGCCGGTGCCAGCGCCCACGATCACGCCAGCGGACTGACGTTCGCTGAGTGATCCGAAGATCGAACGGGTAGCTGCGATTTGGAATTGAGACAGTTCCCGTGTGCCGATCAACGCAGCGGCGACGCGGTCCTGAGCCGGTCCCCACCCAGGGGTGCTGTTCAAGTCTAGAAGCGCATCCGGTCCTGGGATGTTTCGCTTGGGGTATCGACGCAAGGGGGCGTCCAGCCGGTAATCCGCGACTAACTGGGGGCTCGCTTGCCAAAAATTGAGCGGTAGAGGCGCCCCACGGTCGCGTGGGGCGAAGATCTGTCGCAGATTCGTGGCCAAGCGTAAGCCCTCGGCGAGGCGGGTTCGATACCGCCTCGGTGAGTGCGGCCGAATCCGGAAAAGGAGTGCCCGATTTCGTAGTTCGTCTAGGACGTCCTCGGGAGTGGAGCCCACCGGAGGCTGCGGATGTGTGGCGAGCGCGTCAGCGATTTCCTCCAATACTTCAGACTCGGACAGCGCGCCATCTGTGACTCCCCAGGACAACAGGGGGAGTTCGAGATCCTCCAATACGTTGAGCAGATGCCCAGCGAATTCTCGGCTGAGATCCGTTGTCACAAGCGCTTCCTCCGTACTTCGATCTCCAGGTCCATGTTGTACTGCCGGAGGAGCGCGATCTCCTCATCTCTGACGTCGCGGAGGGTAAGTGCTTGAGAGCCCAGACGTTCGAGCAGTACTGACAAAGCGACCGGGGTATCGGGGGCCGCATCGAGTTCCTGCGCGACGTGCCGATAGCGCGCAGCAAAGGCCGTGATGTTCGCAACTGTCGGCGGCGCTGATGCGTATGCCTTGAGAGTCTTCACCGCCGACCGGAGCTCGGTCTGGCGACCTTGCGCCAGCATCGCGATTCGGCCCTCGGGCAGAACTTCCAGTTGGTCTGCTGCCCAGGCCTGCCACTGCTTCGCCATCGCATCCGAGAGGATGTCGATTGCCTCGCCGATCTTCCTGTTGGCGCTGATGAATGCTGGATTTCCGGGCAAGCCATCGGCTGCCTTCCGGACGAACTCTGCCCTGCCCCGGTCTACGCCGGAGATGTCGACCTTGCTGCCCGTCGCGTTTTCCACCGCGCGCGCGACCCGGATCTGCATCCGAAGCTCGGCCAGCGCATCACGTAGGTTGCCGACGCGCTCAAGTACGCGTCGTTCCTCCTGCTCGTCCTTGCGTCCGAGATCCAGCCTGCGGGCCGCGCTTTGAAGCCGCTGGGCTTTGGCGAGCACCGAAGTATCAGTCATTCCCCTCGTCCTCCGGTTCGATCAGCGTTGCCCATTCGTCCTGCACGGACTGCAATTGCTGCACGGCCGAGTCGCCGGCGGTATCGCTGCGGGCAGCGGCATTCGACAGGGCACCGGTCAGCCATTCGTCAGCCAGGACAAGACAGTCTCGGATGATCTCGAGGGACTCACTACGATCTCGGGCCGCCGCTTTGACCTTGGCGGAGATCGACTCGGCACCTTCGGACGAGGAGATCTTGTCGAGGTCGTCTTCCAGCGTCGTGATAGTGCGCCACTCCGCCGTCTCCGCGCGGGACAGCAAATCATTGAGCTGGGTTTTCTTGTCTCGGTTCGGCGGCAGCCCGACCTTCTCCGACTCCTTCAGCGCCGCACGGACCGCGTCAATGGTTTCGCGACCGCCGACACCACGAGGAAGGCACTGCCGGACACTGTTGAGGCCCGCGCTCAGCGTCTTGACCTGCTCGTCGAGACATGTGTCCAATCCGGCGAACCCCATGACTGCGTTCCTGACCCAACTCGGTGGTGGTTGATGGCCAGTCCAGGTCCAGGACTGGGCGGCTGTACGGATCAGCGGGAGTGCCCGGGCGGCGTCGACCATCCTTACCGCACCAGTGCCCTGGGAAAGCCCGACACTACTGCTGAGTTTGTCCACCAGCGGAGCCCGATTCTCCATGTGACGTGCGAGAATTTGCTGCCAACTCGTGGTGCGGAGTTTCCTATCGCCACGGTTCCACTCGCGCCCGTCATCCAGGGCTGCCGATAGAAGGTCGTTGTCTGCCATTCCCGGCCATGCCCGCCCGGCCAGCGCGGCACCCAGCAGCGAAGCGCGAAATCCTGTGACCAACTCGGCGTCGGAGATCTCGTAGTGCCGCTCAAGTGCCGCAGTCAGCGCGTCGGATTTCGTTTCGCCGATCCATGCGAGCCGTCTGAGATCTTCGGCGCGGGTTCCCGCGACCCCTGCCTTGGTGCGGAGCAGGCTCTGAAAGAATTGACTGTTCCGAGCGGTTCGTTCGAACGTGATGGGAGCCCTGTCGACTCCTGGCAAGTTCTCACCGACGGCTCCGCGAATGGAGACCACCGTGGAGTTTGCCGGCCACGCCTTGTTTACTTCGTCTGCGGTCATCTCCTTCATCAGCGGCGATGACCACGGATAGCGGCGGATAACCGTCTCGCTCACTATCTTGCGTATGTCCCTGGCAACATCCACTGGAAGTGGCTGATCGCGTGCAGCCCAGTTCTCAACACTCTGGATCCTCCGGCGTAGGGATTCCGGAATCACATCCGTCGGGGCGGGAGGACGGTCTGGGGTTGCCGTACTAACAGTGGGGTTCTTCGGAGCTTTGGACCACCCGACTTCGCTGGGCAGGGGCCGCAAACCGAAAGCTCGGAGGAGCCCGGCGTCCACCTCGGCCGGTTCGGTCGGCGCGTTTCCCCAGAACTCGAGCACCAACTTGTGGCGTTCAGCGTCGGTTTGGTCGTAGGTGTTGACCTCCTCCGCCACCGCAGTCGACAGCGCTTCATCAATTGGTGCGGTACGGAACCGTTCCTTGAAGGTGGGGGAAGGGAACGAACCGTCCGCAATTTCGGCGGAACTGTCGACCAGCGTCGGCCGGAGGACGTTGCTGAGCACCGATCGTGGGATGAATGCCCACTCCTTATCGGCGGGGGCAACTGAATGCACCATCCGTACCACCGCTGGCCTGTTGAATGGGTACAGACCGAAGCCTTCGTCGGTGTGGCCGAAGGACTCGTGACACGGGGCTTTGAGCGGGCAGTTGTCACAACGATTCGGGACAGGCCGATTCTTGAGACCGTCGAGTACTTCGTGACCGATCCGAGCGGCGTTGAGGTACCGGCCGACGAACGAAGCGATTTGTTCGATGCCGTTGTCTTCGGGGCCGAAAACCAGGTCGACGTTGTATACATAACCAGTGGTTGCAGCCGAAACCCGACTCATCACCGTCTCCGGTAGCTCCCGGAAATAGCCGGTGGTTACCGCCATGAGGGTGCGCATAGGCGCGTAGCGCAACTGACCTTCGCGAGTCGCGGCCTCGGTCAGCGCTTCGAGTAATTCTCGTTGGACACCCTGGATGAGAGCGAAGTCCTCGACCAAGAGGATGATCTCTTTGCCTTGACGCGCGAATGCCTGCCGGACCTGCAGCATGGCCTCATGCATTCGGCCGGTCCCCATCTTGGAGGCGCTCTGCACGGCCGCCTCCAAATGCTGGTTGAGCAGATCGGCGGCGGCGTTCTTGAGAACAGGGTCGGACAGCAGTTTTTGCAGGAGACTCTGCGAGATCTTCGCGGCCTGCTTGATGTCCTGCACGTTCAACGGAAGATCGCCGGTGGTAAACCCCACCGGGCGCTCAGGGGCATCGAGGTCCCGGTCATGGAGAAGTTGATGGGCCAACTGCGGCACGAACTTTCCCGGCGCGAGCATGTACGCCTGGATGTAGGGATCTTGGAGGATCGCCGCTAAGCCTTTGGGGCCGGCCAGGACTCGAGCATCTCCTGACAGATCTTTCGCTGTCGTGGCGGCAAGAGCCTCATTGAGTGCGTTGATCAGGCGGCGGGCCAACCCGGTGTCGTCGAGACTGACGCTGAACGAGCGAACGTCGGAACGCAACTGTGCAAGGGAATCGTCCTCAACTCCCTTGAGCAGGGCCTCTACGACCGCCTTGAGACTCGTCTGCGATTTCTCCAGGTAGATCACCTGATACTTGTCGCGTGGCGGAATGTTCTCCCGCACCCAGCGCACGAGATGCGACTTTCCCGAGCCCGAGTCACCCACGATCGGCATCAGAAGTGTGCCGGTGTCGGCCTTCCGGTTCAGGAAGTCGTCGAGAACTGCCTTCTCCGTGACGGCGCTGTCCATAGGGACCAGCGAACGTCCCTGGATGCGGGCCTTGCGGATGCGGAGCGGGGCATGGGTGGCCAGGAAGACCGCCGCGGACGGTTTGACTGCCTCAGTATGGACCGTCCTGCTGGCGGTGTCCGGGTCCCAGCACAGGTGACCGCGAAGTTCAGGCATGAAGATCCCCACCGATCTTTGCGGAGTTGTACGAACGGGGGAAATCCGGATTCTCTGGGTCGTAGACGCTGAGAATCTGCCTAGCGTCCGCAAAACGCTGTAGTTCCAGCCAGCCCTCGTCGACGCCGCGGAGGAGCGCGTGCGACAGCGCCGGGCCGGCACTGTCGTCACCGGGAGAATCGAGCCCGACCGCCAACGAGTACGCTCCGCCGGGCAATACTGGCAGGGACCTACGCAAGCCATGCAGGAAGTCCGTTGCGCTAACGGTGTCGCCTGGCTTCCAGAGTGATCGAACGGTCTCTCTCACTGCTGGGGTGCAGTCGGCCACCACGTGGCTGGCAGTTCCTGGTTTGATTGCCAGCGTTGGCGCTCCGAAGCCGAGGGTTGTTACCCAGGCGACGAATGGTGACCAACGTGCGTTGGTGGAGAAAACTTCGCCGACTTCGGGCTTGAGCGCATTGTTTTGGCGTAGCTCGACAGCCAACCAATTCATTGGCTCGCCGAAAGGATCCTGAGTGAGGAACCAGCACAACGCGCGGCAGAGGTCCCGAGGGCCCACCTGGCTGTCGTCATCGCCGAGCCCCGAATTCAGGTCCGCAGCGAGGACAGCGACACGTAATACGGACACGAACCCGGAGTAGTTCGTACCGTCCAGGTCCTTGGCCGGACCGGTTAATTCGAGTCTCTCATCATCGGACTTGTTCAGCAGCCCTAGGGACGCCAGCCCGTATATGGCTGCATCGAGCAACTTGTCGTCGGCGTAGACGGTGGGTGGGCTGAGCACGTTCCGGGCTTTGTCGAGCCGGACGGGTCGCTTCTCCGACGCCAGAAAACGGACTGTGGCCCACATTGCTGTTGGCAGCACGGGCGGCCCATTGTAGACGTTGATCAATGCCATTTACAGGGACCTCAGCGCTCTGTTTATGGAAATATTGCTGGAGTGGATATCGATCAGCCTGGCACCAGGTCTGCTGGGGTGTTCCAGGTTCCGGCAATGAATGAAGTAGGTGACATCGGAGCTTTCGAATCGCTCGGCTGCCGCACCGTTCATCGATTCCGGGGAGCCGTCGAGGATCCAAACGAGCGGCCCACGGAAGGCGGTGAGCATGTCCTCATCGGAATCGACGATCAGTGCATGCGGCAAGCTTTCACGCTGGATTCGTTTGGTCATGGCATCACTGATCCCCTCTCCGCCGATAATGGTCATGCCACGCCTGCAGAGTTCGGTCACGAGGTCTGGTACCAAATCTCGGCGCTCGTCGTCACGCTCCCACCAAATGTTGAGACTGGTCTGTCCCGGTCCGCGGAAGGTTCCGAGCGGGTCACTTGGTACGTCGAGCCATTTGACGACCGGCGGATGAGGTTCCCAGGGCGTTCGGTAGAATCCACCGGCGACAGGGAACTCCTGGTGCTCACGACAATGGGGGCATCCCCGGCATGCGGGCGCGGTTTCGAGAGTCCCCTCCGGGCGCTGAACAACGTAGTAATCAGACAGCACATCAGCGATGCATCGATCGCCCCGAACTGCTGCGCGTAGTCGCTCAAGCGCAGAATTTTGGCTCGTCAGGATGCGATCTCGCGTTGGGCCGATTCTTCGCAGGAAGTAATCTCTGTCGTTTGTTCGGCCGTCCATCAGTTGGACATCGACCCTGGACGGCAAGGACTCAAGGTATCCCTGCTGCCGTCGCTGCCAGGTATCGTGAGGTTCATCTTCCGCCTGCTGAGGAGCCTTGGGTGAGGTCAGTTCAACGAGCTTGGTTCGAACCATGAGGTTCAGCGCTCGAATATTCCAGAGGCGGTTGGTCTTAAACCCCATGGAAAGCCTGGCCGGGTAGCTGTCCAAGTCGATCTGGTAGACGCCATCGGCGTCGGGAGGAATGCGCCGCTGAAACATCGCATCCCAGCGTTCCCAAGCAGTCTTCGGCAAGAGGATTATCTCGGCATTCAATGACTCTGCGACCCGAATGTCTTTTTGCACGGTCGCCATATATGCAAGCGAAGGGCTGCCATCGCGGCCGCCACGCCCGACTTCCTGGTAGTAACGGTCGACGGTTTCGGGCATGCAGGCGTGGACCACTGTTTTCACGTCGGAGAGGTCGATTCCCAGCCCGAAGGCGGATGTTCCAATGACCGTATCGAACCGAGTCGGAATTCTGCCAGTAGCGTCGCGGCCTCCCCAGCCTTCCATCGCCTCTCGACGATCTTCAGGTATAGATCTGCCCGTTACCGCTATCACGCGACGCATTCCGGATTCCGCTAACAAGGCGGCCCAGTCTTTTGCTGCCTCAACGGTGGACACATAGAGGATCGATGGCTTGGGTAGCCTGGCGAGAGCGTGCATCACCGCTTCGCGGCGGGCTACTTCAGTGGGAAGTGATTCGATGTAGTAACTGGGTTCCGTACGGAGTTGTGAAGCCCAGACAAGGTCGGTTGCCTGCGGGGCACCGAATAGGTTCTCCAAGGTCTCGATCTGCTGGGCCGTAAGGGTTGCACTCATCGCGATCGTTCTAGGCTCACGCCCAGCGGGGGCCCGGCGTAGCCAGTTTCGGCGTTGTCCTGCCATGGTCTGGAAGTCGGGCCGGAACTCGTTCCCCCACTGCTCGACCAGGTGAGCCTCGTCGATTATGAAGTAGCGGAGCGATCCCGCTGCGGCTGCTTCATCCAAGGGCCGCTGCAAGGTAGTCGTAACGGCCTCTGGCGAGGTGAACAGGATGGGCTGGCGCCCGTATCGAACGTCGTCGCAAAGTTGTTTCTTGACGTCCTCGGAAAGATCACCAGTGAAGGCGTAACGTCCCGTAGGCGACTTCACGCCCCGGGCTTCGAGCAAGTCCCGAGTACGGCGTTCCATATCGAGAGCCAGCACAACGGTCGGAACAACCACGATGGATCCGCCGTGCGCCCGACCTCCGAGCAGCGTCGGGGCGAGGGCGACCGGGGTCTTTCCGTGTCCAGTAGGGAGACAGACGATCGCCGTGCTTCCAGGCGGAGCCATGATGACACTCCGTGCTGCCTGCCGCTGACCAAGAGAATAATAGTTGTCGTAACCAAGCGCTGTTGCCCAGAACGGATCCCCGAGCACATCGTTGAAACTACGACGCTGTGCAGAGTCTCGGCCGAGATAGATCTCCTTGAGGTCAGCTTTCGCCGCATCGGTGGCTCGACCCTCAGAAACCGACGGATGCCAAGGCTGAGCCGAGACGCTGATTGTGCCGACCGTGGTGATTAGAGCCTCACATCCGGAACTTCGCCACTGTTCGACGGTGGGCATTTCTGAAGTGACAGGTACGAGTAGTGGCGACATGTTGCCGCTCGCACTCGCCTCTAGCAAGATCTGCCTGGTCAGCGATGTGATATCGCGCCATCCCGCAGAGCGTGTTCGCAAACCCGCCAAAGCGTCAGCGAGTCGGCGGATGGTGCCCTGAATCTCTGATGAGTCCATTTCGGGCCATGCGGAGAACAGTTGCTTGGCTTTGACCCAGTCACTTGCTGTCACGCCGCACCTCGCGTCCCGCGCGAATGATGCACGTAGCGGCGATTACCTTCACCGATGGCTGGGACAGATCTTCGATGAGGGCGTTAACCACGGCCGTATCGGTCAACAGGCTTTCGGCGTCACCAACGAGGTGACCCGCAGCTTGACGAGTCTGAGCCTGCGCCATCGAGACCGCAGCATGCAGACGTGATTGTTCCTGAGCCCGACCGCATTTTTGGGCGAGGTCAGTGACCTCTGAAAGATGGTCGCGGGCCGTTCTCGCGGCAAGATCTGCTGCGCTGCGATAGCGGTCCCAGCCACCGAAGATCTCCAACAATTCAGAGGTAGTGCTCATGTTGTAGTTATGGTCCCGACTGTTGTCATACGCACGATTGAGCCACCCCAGGGCCCGTTCGTCCGAGATCGGCGAGGATGCACCAGCTTGGATCCAAACCTTGAGAGTGAACGGCGGCAGCAACCTATCTGCCTGACGGCGAAGTGCGGTCAGAGCATCAGCGTGGCCTCTGACCAGATCTAGAGCGCTGGTCAGGTCGGCTTCTACGAGGTAGTCGAAGCCGAAATAGGCGGTGGGATCGCCGTGATAGCGGTCGTCGATCCGGCGGAAGGCCGATGCCTGTCCGCGGTCGTCGAGGTAGATCGCCTGGGCTAGAACATCGACCAGTTGATTTCCGGTGCGGAAGAGTCGTGTGCCGGGTGCCCGCAGGGCAGCAGACCGATTGAACGCGCCTTGTACCGCTGCTCCGGGCAACTGTGCTCGCGCGGCCTGCCACTGGCGGGGATCAATCAGCGGCCGGGACTGCCAGGGGTCGAACACCACATTCGCACACCCGTCGACGGTGCGGTCGACGTGTCGCAGTTTGATGCCGCCCTCGTCTGCCACATATCGGAGCATGGCCTCCCGCATCCCGCGCCAGTGTTCCTCGATCGCCAACACAGACTCTGCGATATCCCGGCCCTCGGTAGATGTTTCGTGAATCGCTTCCAGCATGTCCATCTTGTCGATCTCCTGCTGGGCTGTTTGCAACTCTTTGTGGACCTGCTCGGCTTTGGCTTGCAATCCTTCCGGTCCGTATTCGAGGGCAGCAGTCCAGACTTCATTGAGACCCTCGGAGATTGCATCCTGGAGGGTAGAGACGGAGTCGGAAAACACACGGAAGCCCCGGGTGAGGAGTTGGGCCCAGGCCTCGAGGAATGATGCGCCCGGGTCGTGGTCGGCCACTCTGTATTGCAGCGCCGGGGTCATGGGGCCACGATGGACGGCTTGATAGCGGTCGACTCGCCCCAGCCGTTGTTCAAGTTGGTTGGGTGACCACGGCAGGCGGACGTGGACGATGGCATCTGCAGTCTGGAGATTGAGTCCGTCCTCGGCTGAATCGTCAACTACGAGGACTCGACTGCCTGTCTGGTCGATTGCTGACCAGGCCGAAACGGCCTCGTCCGACGCATCCATATCAAGGCGTCGGCTGTGCTCGTAGACAGCCAGCTTTTTGAACCGCTGTGCCAAACGGTCGGCAAGGCTGCCAGCGAGACTCCCTGGCCCGCAAAAGAGTACGACTCGGTGACTGCCTCGGAGTGTCGGAAGCATCGCGTTGATCAGATCATCGAGGTGCTCGACGGAATCCGTGGTGGGCCCTGCGGACCGTGACCGGAGCTCGTCGAGGATGGTGCGCTCGAAATCGAACAAATCCGGTTCTGTCAGCAGAACCCGTTCGCGTTCGCTGAGACTAGCGCGGGTAGCTGCGTTTTCATCCTTGGTGACTCGCCATTCCAGGGCGTCTTGAAGATCATGGGGGAGCACGGTCCCCCTGGAGACCAGGATGCCGAGGATCATGCTGTAAGCGGGCTTGTACTCTTCCAAGCCGTTGTCGAGTAGGTGATCCCAGACCTGCGAGCGCCAATCGGACAAGATCAACTGTGTGAGATCGTGTGCCTCACTACCAATCACGATCGCTTCGGGATCTTGCCGGCCGCGTACTGCGTACGGCAGAAACTCGGCGTCAGGATCATCGTGCAGCACAGTGTGACGGCGATGCCGAATAACCCGCCGGTGCAGCCGGTAGGCCTCGCTGATATGCGCTCGTAGAGCCTCGGTGCGCGCCTTGAGTTCCAGAGCGTCTGCACTCGACAACAGTTCGTCGTCATCGGCCAGTAGATCGAGAACGAGACGACTGAGCTCGGCGAAACGCTTGTCCTCCGGAGGCAGTAGTTCACGGATCCTGGTGATCGCGGAGGGTAGGAGGTAGGTGTACTCGCTATCGAGCGCGAACACGCAGTCGGCCAACTTGGACCGCAATCGGTACTTGTCTTCGAACGCATCGCGGTCGGTCCAGCGGTAGAGGTCTGGCGCGAGCAAATGGAGCATGCCCAGTTGCGTCAGGTAATGGGACATAACGGGGGTCGCTGACAACAGCAGGAGGCGTGTCGAGGAGTGCGCCAAGCCCGCAAGCTCCCGGTAAGGGGACTCATCGGGGCCGCTCGCGTGGACGAGGCGGTGCGCCTCATCGACGACCACAAGATCGCTGCCATGATTTTTGGCCCATCGCTCTGGATTCTCATGCGCTACGCAACTGATCTTGGCGCGAGGGAAGTCTTCGATGAAGAACTTGAGGCTGAGCTCCCGGATCCACTGCCTCCTAAGGACATCCGGGGCCACGATGCAGATCCGCGCATCTGGTTTGTCGATCAAAGTCTGCCGGATGACAAAGCCGGCCTCGACGGTCTTGCCCAGGCCAACCTCGTCAGCCAGTAGGTATCGCTGTACCGGGTCGGCCAGGACAGTCAACGCAGCGCGGATCTGGTGGGGGAAGAGTTCGACCGCGGAGGACAACAACGCCGGGGTGTTAGCGCTCGCCGCCCGTTGGGCTACAAGGTCTTGAAGGAAGGGGATGCGGGCGTCGTGGAAGTAAGCTGATTCGTGCCCGCCAGCGGTCAATACCGTGACCGGGTCCGCAACGGGGCGATCCCACCGCACCCGGAGTTCCTTCTCAGGGATAGGAAAGCCGAACTCGTAGTTGGGGAACTGCACGTAGTATTTTCCGCCGGCGGACGCCTGGACGCGGCCCGCGAGCCAATCGCCAGTATCAGGGTTACGGCGAAACACCCGTGTTGCCTCTCCGAGGACAGCAGGGCGGCACTTGGTCAAGGGCACGTGCTCAGAGAGAGCCACCGGCACAGCAACGGATTCGAAGAAGTCGACGCGGGCGTGCCCATCGCTGATCTCGCCCACTCGTCCGACCCCCGGAGAACCGACACACTCGACCAATTGGCCCACCGCGAATCGATGAGTCACAGTTAAGCCCCCTCTAATGGTCCCCGTCGTGATACCTCGATTCATATACATACATCGCAGCACCGACAAGATCGGAAACAGACTGGCGTCCGCTTCACTCGCTGGACTCGACAGGCATCCTCGGGCTCCAAATAGCTTACGGGAGTGTCAGATAGGGCTGGGCCGGCGCACGCTGTACGTGGTGGCCTGTCCCCGGTGAATGAGTCCATCTGGTTTTAGAGTCCTTGTTGGCCCTGGTCAGGGCCGGAAGGGACACTGAAAACCATGGCAGGACGCAAACGGAACTCCGCGGAGGACATCGTGCGGAAGCTCCGCCGTGCCGACGAGCTCGCCGCGGCAGGTCAGACCGGTGAGCAGATCGCCGCCGATCTGGGCGTGTCGGCCGCGACGCTCTACAACTGGCGCCGCCAGTACGGCGGTGTGGACACCGACGCCGCCAAAGAGCTCAAAGAGCTGCGCGAACAGAACGCGCGGCTCAAGCGGCTGCTCGCCGATGCCGAGCTGGAGAAGGACGCTCTGCGGGAGATCGCCAAGGGAAAATGGTGAGCCCAGCAGCCAAGCGACGAGCCGTCGACATGCTCCAGCAGGTGAAGTGCATGTCAGAACGGTTCGCGTGCAAGGTAGTTGGGCTCCACAGATCCACATATCGGCGACTGCCGACCGCGCAAACACCCGCCGATCCCGACGCCGGCTTGCGGGCCTGGTTGCGCTCGTATGCGGCGAAGAACCCGTGCCACGGGTTCCGGCGGGCTTGGGCGGCGTTGCGGTTCGACGAAGGCAGCGGCGTGAACAAGAAACGAGTCCACCGGCTCTGGCGCGAAGAAGGGCTACAGGTTCGTGCCCACTCGCCGCGAAAACGGGCCGGGCAATCGTCGGTGCCACTGGTCGGCGCTGACGCACCGAAAGTGGTGTGGGCGTTGGATTTCCAGTTCGACTCGACCGTCGATGGGCGGGCGGTGAAGATCGCGTCCATGGTCGACGAACACACCCGCGAATCGCTGCTGCACCTGACCGAACGCTCGATCACCGCCCAGTGCCTGGTCACCGAGCTGGAGCGGGTGTTCACCGCGGCTGGCGGGCCGCCGAAGGTGCTGCGGATGGACAACGGACCGGAACTGATTTCGGATGCGCTGCAACAGTTCTGCGCCGACAAGGTCGGGATCTCCTACATTCCGCCCGGAACTCCGTGGAACAACGGCTACATCGAGTCGTTCAACCGGCGCTGCGCCACGAATGCTTGAACCGTAACCACTGGACCACCCTGCTCGAGGCCCGTGTCGTGATCGGCGACTTCAAAGCCGACCACAACCGGCGGCATCGCCATTCGGCGCTGGGCTATCTCACACCGGCCGAGTACGCTGCCCGCTGCAGCCATGCCCACCATCCGGTGGCCTGCGACATCAACTAAAGACGGATCGAACACCCCGGGCTCTATCACCGGGTGGTCGCATCATCGGGGACCGGCCAGTGGCACCCTCAGCGACACCCGACGTTGTGGCCGCTGCGGCTGTCGGGGAGTTCGATTCAGTCACCGAGCAGCCTGAACTGGTTATTATCGGCGGGCGAGTGCTGCTGGAGCCCGACGACTCTAGACATACCGCGGCACGTCGCAGACCCGGGTGGGGACGGCAGGCGATCTTGCGTGTCCTAGCGCTATCGCCTCGCCCCCTGCAGCAGTCTGAACTCGCCGCGACGGTCGGCATCAGTCAGCAGGCAGTTTCCCTTGGCCTGCACAGGATTCCCGCCGAGGTCGCTCGTGACGTGCAGGGTGGATCGCACTCAAAGGTGCGCTCGATGCTTGGCTGGACAGCTATGCCGGTCCCGGAGGGACTGTCAGCTACTGGTACGGGTTGGACAGCCCGGCGTCTCAGACGACGACAGCACTGCAGCTATTGGACGAACTAGAACTACAAGCCGTGGTTTCCGGCGATCTCGCCGCCGATAGATACGCGGCTTGGCAGCTCCCCGCCACCGTCTGTCTGTACTTGCCGGAGATCGTCGATTTCACGCCTGTCGGTTTCTCGCCGGCTGCACCGGATGATGCGACCATGACGGTGGCTGTACCCGAAGACCCGACCGTGGCACACGTCGCCGCCGCATTGGGCGAGCGCTACACCGACCGCCATCTACTTGCCGATGCCGCATCACGCTATGGGATCTGCTCAACGCCAGCACTACGCGAACCACGGAGGAAGCGGCGCCCCGTCTGCGTGCCGTGATCGAGACCGGAGTATTTGGTGCCTGACCATCGCCGCGCCCAGATCAATATCGTCTCCACAAGCAACGCCGCCGACCGCGGCTTCCTCGCGCGGGCCAACCTCGCGGCCGCGGCCACGCAGCTTCCCGAAGACTCCTACCGGGTCATCGGCGGACACATGGTCCAACTACTGCAACACATCTACCCATTTGAGGGCTGGCAACTGCGTGGCACCACCGACGCAGCCGCCGGGATGGAGAAACAGGCCCTCATCGCCTCGGCGGAACATCTACACCAGAACCTGCTTAGCCTCGGCTACGAGCTCGAAAAGAGCAACCGCTACACCATGACCACTGCGAAGGGACTGTTGGACGTCGACATCCTCGTCCCCTCATACGACAATGCGCGACAGACCAGCGAGGTCGCCGGTCGCGCATTCGACGCAGTACCCGGTCTCCATTTCACCGTCGTGACCGACGCAGTGATCGCCCACACCACCGCAACCCTGGCCGCCGGCGAAACCATTGGGTTCACCGTTCCAATACCCGACATCGAGGCTGCAGTCGTCCTCAAAGCCCTCGCCTGGCATAGCCGCACCGACAAAGACGTTACTGACCTCGCCACGCTGTTCGAAATCGTCCACCAGCACTGTGCACAGATCCAGAGATGGAAACTGGCCGACCCCAACCTATCCGGCGCACGAAACGATGCTGTAGTGGCGCTTCGTCTGCTCATCGCCAACATCGACCGCGGCAGATGGTCCAGAGCATTCACCGGATCCGCGACCCCGAGCCGGTTCTCCGCTCTCATACGCCGCTACGCCAGCGGACAGGCACAACAAACCAAACGCCCCTACCATCGCGGTGTGATCCTGCGGTGCACGAAGAACCCTCACGACCGGCCTCATCCAATGGGATCTCCGCGACGAGAAACTACCGCTCGACACATTCGCCGACACCGGGACACCCGAACTCGTCCTCGCCACGACGGCCGACCGGCAAGTACTCAGGTGCATGAACGACCTGGCCCTCACCGGCCAACACATCATCGATAGCTCGGGCGGTCTCGACCACGCCGACCGTCGATACCTCAACCGGAGCCTGCGTCGCGTGATCTTGAGCGCCCGCGACTACCGGCCGCCGATCGAACTCGTTGCCCAGCGACGGACAGCGAACTGAAGCTGGTTCTTGTGGTGACGCCGTCACCAGTCGCGTGGGGACTCGATCGTCGTCCGAAGTCAGCAGGCGGTGTTGACCTGGGGTGTTGACCGCGTCACCAGCAAGTCGCTACGTTGTGTCATGAAACGCAATGACGTGTCGTGAATTGGCAGTTGAACAGCAGAAGAAGGGCAACGCCAAGTCGCTGACCAGGTCTTTTTGCGAGGCGGAGTGTGGGGTTCGAGTCCCCTTAGCTCCACAGTAATCGCAGGTCAGGCCCGGTCTTATACCGGGCCTGACCTGCTTTTTGTGTCTGGCCCCGCGTTTACCCCCCGTTTTGGTTCTGGATTCTGTTTGGCCGGTTCCGCGTGTGTCGGTCAACGGCCGCGCGGCGGCCCCGAGCGGATCAACTCCGGCATCTCGATCGGGTTGTGCGCCGACGTCTGGGCCAGCGTGTCGACGATTTACTTGTCGTTGTTCGACCCGCAGCGCCGCAAGGCGATCGACCGCGGGCTGACCCGGCGGCTGCGCACCGGCCGGGCGATGCGTCACCCCAAGCGAGCTCGCCGCCCTGATGGACGAGGCGTGATCAAGGATCTGGTTCCGATCAGCGAACGTCCTGATGAGGTCGAAACCCGTATGGTCGCCGGGCATTGGGAAGGCGATCTGGTCATGGGGTCGCGGCCGTCGGCTATTGCGACGTTGGTCGAGCGGACCAGCCGTTTCACGGCACTGGTTGCGTTGCCCGAGGGAATCAAAGCAGAACAGGTCACCCCGTATCTAACGCGTCACCTGATCGGGCTCCCAGCGCCGATGCGGCGCACCTTGACCTGGGACCGAGGCCGGGAGATCGTCGGCCATAAGGCCATCACCGCGGCAACGAACATGCCGATCTATCTGTGCAAGCCCCGAAGCCCTTGGCAGCGTGGGACCAACGAGAACACCAACCTGCTGCGCCAATATTTGCCCAAGAACGCCGACTTGCGTCGGTTCAGACAGGCAGACCTCGATGCCATCGCTGACGAGCTCAACCATCGGCCCCGCAAGATCCACCGATACCGCAGTCCGGCAGAGGTTTACGCTGACCATCTCAGCAGCGGTGATGCACTGAGCCTTTGAGCGCACCTTCGTTTCCGAACACTGGGTCGCCATCGACGCGGAGTGCTCGTGAGATCCGAATGCAGCAAGGCAGCTTCGGGTTTGACTCGGTACCTACCCTTAGCGCATGAGCGACAAAGCAGCGACCAGTACCGCCTCCCACCGAGATGCTGTCGATGAGACCAGTCGGCTCGAGGACTTGCTCCAGAGTGCGATCGACGATATCGACGCCGTCGCGAGCAACGGCGGGGCAGGAATCGGGCACATTCCTACCGGGTTTTGCAACCTGGACGAACTCACCACCGGTCTCATGCCAGGCTCGCTTACCGTGATCGGCGGCTATCCCGGCGCCGGTTCGAGCACTCTCGCCATGGACTTCACACGCTCAGCCGCTGTGAAGCACAAGATCCCGGCCGTATTCCTGACGCTGGACAGCCGCCGCGATCAGCTCATGCTTCGACTGCTGTCCAGTGAGGCGAAGGTCAAGCACGGCGACTTGCGTTCTGGCCGGATGTCAGACGAGGACTGGACGAAACTCGCTCGCCGGATGAGCGAGATCAGCGATCTGCCGGTTTTCATCGATCGCCCGACTGACCGCGATATCGTCGCGCTCACCACCCTGGTTGCCGAACTGGTCGAATCCCAAGGAATCAAGCTCGTGGTGATCGACCCACTGAACATGATCACCGCCCGCACCGACCTGCCGTACGAAAATCGCGAACGTGAGGTCGCCGAGATCATACGCCGCTTGAAAACGCTGGCTCTCGACACTGATACCGCGATTGTGGTCACCTCTCACCTGACCAACAATCCCGGTCCACGTCAGGCGATCCCAGCTCGGCCGTCGCTGTCAGACCTGCGAGATTCGGGCACAATCGCCCATATTGCTGATCTGGTGATCCTGATCGAACGCCCAGACATGTGGGAACGCGATCATCCGCGCGGTGGCGAGGCAGACTTGATCCTTGCCAAACACCGAAGTGGCCCGACAGCAACAATCCTGGTTGCCCATCAGATGCATCTGTGCCGCTTCGTCGACCTCGCCCCTGATCCTGCCTCGACGAAAAACGCTGAGGCGAAGTAAAGGCTGAAAGCCGAAAGATGTTGGGTGACGGACGATCCCCCCATGCACGCTCATCTACTCGAAGCGTGGATACGCCGATGCCCCTGTGTACGGGGAGCCACACCAACGTTAGGCTCGGCGCGGTGATCACTCGGCTGTTTTCGATGTGAGCCGCTGGCGTGTGGTCCGGCAGCAGACGACAGTGCACCGGGGTTCTGACAGCCGATCAGTTCAGGCGCCACACACTCGGCGTTGCTCGATGACGTGGGCGTGGTCTTCATCATCGTCCCGGCCGCGGACCTCGCGGTCGACCAGGCGCCGAGTGTTCGAGCACCTGAGCAGGTCACAGTTCAGTTCTAGGACACCGGTGAACCCTCTACACGCGGCATCGAACGAATGCGGCTGGCGGCTGATGACAGCGCACGGTCGATCGGAAGGCTCAGTGGCACTGGGGGATTTCCGCCCCCGGCGGCCAGCGGCATCAACTTTGTTGCGGTGATCGGGGCACCGCCCGATGCCGGTGCGTTGGCCGGGCTGGAACGAGTACAACCCGCCCCGGCGGTCGCCGATGAACGCGTCCTCGTCGGCGGTGAATTCCATCCGAACCCGATCGGGCAGCAGGGCTCCTGCTCCGGAGGTTGCTGTTCCGTCGAATGTGGTTCCGCTGTTGGTTGTCGGTCGGAGTAGGAATTGGTGAGCGGGATGCCTCAGTTGCGCCGTAGAGTCGCCTCCCATGTCATCCGAACTGCCTCCACTCGCCGAGGCGGGCAATCTGTGCGATGTCTCGGCTCAGGTGATGAATCGTACGGCTTACCTGCCGTACCGCGAACCTACTGTTGCGGACATCGGCTCCTTCGACGCCAAGCGTGGTAGCACGGAGATGCCGGATCCGCTGCTGACATCGCACCGGCTGTCCCGGTTCTATCTGGTGGGTGCGGGCGACTTCGTGTATGCCATCGGCAAGCTGTTGGCTCTCGACGAACCGATGGTGGTTTCGCCAGCGGTCCTTGGTCGTTCCACGGCGGAGTACGCAAGCCGATGCCGATACATTTCCGATGCCGCAGACGGGCCGGATATCCGCCTGTCCAAGCTGGCCAACCTATGCAACGAGGGATTTCAAGATCTTGGGATAGGCAAGCCAGGAGCTGATCCCGATTTGGTGGCCTTGGCAAAGGGATTCAAAGACTGGCGCAGTAGGCAACAGTTGCCGAAGGTGTCTTTTCCGAACTATTCGGCGCTTGTTGATGCTCTGTCGCCGTCGATGGGAAAGCGCGTGTATGGCGGACTGTCCGGCATCGCCCATGCAAGCGCGATATCTCTGTCCGCGACATTCCTGTCGGCCCAGATTGAGGGGCTGGAAAGTTTTCGGACAGTGAGTTTTGGTCTCTCAGGCTGCCTTACTCTGCTCGATCCATTCGGACTCTACCTCATTCGGGGTGCGATAGCCAATCGCTGAGTGGAGCCGAATCTGGTTGTATCGCAACTCAATATAGCGGGTGATATCCCTTCGCGCATGCTCCCTGGTGGGGTATTGCGTGCGGTGGACCCGCTCGTTCTTCAGGGTCCCGTTGAACGATTCCGCCCAGGCGTTGTCATAGCATATTCCTGTGCGGCCTACCGACCTCAGGACGCCGAGTTCTCGTGCCGCTGTAGCGAATTCGGAAGACAAGTATTGCTGCCGCGATCGCTGTGGAAGATCGTGGTTCCTGGGGTGAATTCCAGGTTGGCCGCGGCCATGCGCAGAGCGTCGGTGACGAGCTCGGTGCGCATATGGTCGGCCATTGCGTACCCGATCACCTTCTTCGAGAAACAATCCAGCACGGTCGCCAAATACAACCATCCCTCCCAGGTTCGGATATAGGTGATATCGCCGACCAGCTTGGTGGCCGGCGCGGTGGCGGTGAAGTCACGGGCCACCAGGTCGGGTAGCTCGGCGGCGTCACCGGCGATCGTGGTCACGACCGGAACGGGCGCGGCTGACAGGCCACCAAGCCCAGCTCACGCATGATCTTACGAACCGTGTCCGGGTCCACGGTGGTGCCCCACCGGCGTAGTTGGGCGTGCACCCGCCGGTAGCCGTAGGTGCCATCGGAATGGGTGAAACAGAACCGGACCTCTGCCTCGAGGATCTCGCGGCGTTGCGCGGTGGCCGAGGGTTCACGGTCCCGCCAGGCGTAGTACCCCGACCGGGACACCTTCGCCCATCGGCACATGTTCACGACGGAATGATTGCCTTCTTCGGAGGCGATGAACGCGTATCTCACACTCACCGGTGCTTCTTCGCGAAGAAGGCCACCGATTTTCCCAGGAACCGGTTCTCCTCCTCCAGTTCCCGGACGCGGCGCTCCAATTCCTTCAACCGGACTCGCTCGGGCACCGTCAACTCCGCGTCGGCCTCGGGATGCGTGGCCTGGAACTCCTTCACCCAGTTCCGGATCGTCTGACCCGTCACACCGCAATCACGAGCGACATCAGCGAACGCCCGAGACCTCTCCACCACTTCCCTGGCCGCAGCCTCCCGGAACTCCGGGGTGAAATGCCGCGACTTCTTCTGTGCCACAAACAACTCCGTTCAGTTCACCCAAATCCTACTTTGGGCCACTGTCCGCGAACCTCCGGGCACCTCACCGGACGATGCACGTTCAGTCTCGGACGATCATGGACAATCACTGTGAATGTTTGGTGCAAATTTTGGATGGGTCAAATCCGTTGCTACCGTTGCGGTCGCTGTGACATCAATACTGTTGGGATACAGCAGGTTCAGAGT
Organism: Nocardia sp. NBC_01730; assembly: GCF_035920445.1. Classification (NCBI taxonomy): domain Bacteria; kingdom Bacillati; phylum Actinomycetota; class Actinomycetes; order Mycobacteriales; family Nocardiaceae; genus Nocardia; species Nocardia sp. NBC_01730. The sequence goes on from NZ_CP109162.1 coordinate 1,379,903, forward strand.
ACGGGGAGTCGCGGCCGATCAACAGAGTTTCTCGCCTCTGTGCGGCAGAATAATGCAGAACCTGATACATGGGTCCGGCTGGGTGGGAGGAACGTCATGGATCAAGCCCGAGACATCGGCCGCAAGGTGACCGTAGACGCAACTGAACTCGCGTACACCCGCGCCAAGGGCCCGTTCCTGTGCATCGGATGCAAAGCTTCGATGGTCCCGGTCGCAGTGGGTTCGACGAAGGTCATGCCGCACTTCCGCGTACAGCCCAATCACGAACCCACCTGCAACGTAGCTGGCCGACCCGTTCCGATCGCACAAGCAGATTCCAAGGAGGACGCTCAATCCGAGCGCCTCGGTGGGGTCGCCATCGCCTACAAGCTGATTCGGCCGACGATTCACGAAGAAGTTGATCCCGACTCGGACACTGAACCTCAGCAGAGATCGACCCGCTCTACCTCCGGCTCGTCGGACTCCGAAGCCAGCACCGGATACCGGGAGACTGCCGCGTCAACGATCCGCCCTTTCTGCCCATGTTTCCACCGGTCGCAGGCGGCGGCTGCGGTGAACTGGGGCCGCGTTCGGTGCCCCGGCGCGGCCGTCTATGCTTCCAGCAAGGCCGCACTGGAGCTGCTCACCAAATCCTGGGGCGCCGAACTCGGGCCGCACGGGGTCCGCGTCAACGCCATCGCTCCGGGCCCTATCCTTACCGAAGGTACTGCGGCGTACTACAGCACCGAGCAATTGCAGGCGCTGGCCGTTCGAGCCCCGGCACGCCGCGTCGCCGACGTCACCGAAATCGCCGCGACCATAGGCTTGCCCGTCAGCGACCACGCCAGCTTCATCCACGGCGCGATACTGCCCGCCGACGGTGGGCGGACCGCGGTCTAGAACTTCTCGCTGCACGAGCAAATGCTGAGCGGCGCCGCCGGTTTCACCGTCATACATTGCGTATCGGCCACGACGGGCCACCTGGTGCACAACGTCGTCGATACGCCGCCCGGATCGGCGCATCTGCTCCACGGCCAGCCCGTAATACTCTGTGGTCCAAGCGATCACGGCGTTCGTGGCCAGGGTCGCCACCGGCGAGCACCGGCTCCAGTTCCGTGAACTCCGCTGCCGTCAGGTCGGCCACCTGCCGTGCGATCGTCGTCTTCCCGCAAGCGTCACGCGGTGCCATGCCATGCCTACGATGTGGCATGACCGATCGCTATGCGTGGGCAATCATGTCCGCCGGGACGGTGGAGATCGACCATGCCCGAACCGATCAGCCCAGGCAATGGGCCAGGGATACCGATTCCCGACGGGGCATAACGAAATACGATGTAGCAGGTGCCAGCGGTTCCGCGTCGTCGTCAGGTCGAAATCCAAACGCTGATCAGGTAGCTGCTCAGCAGACTGACGGCCACGATGACGAGCCAGATATCGGTGAGGCGGCGAAGCAGCGCGGTGGCGTGTCTGACTTCCATGAACTCGCGGAAAATTATGCGAACCTTGACGAGTGCGATAACTATCGCGCTCGCCGTCACCACCCTATTGGCCTGCAGCATGCCGTCGTGATCGACCGATCGATCGATCCATATGTAGATCAGTGTCAATCCAGACAGCGCAATCCATGCGGTCATCGTTCTTCTATCGGCGTTCATCGCTACCTCACCACGTAGAGCAATGCGAAGATCAGTACCCAGAGGAAATCGACGGTGTGCCAGTATGTTGCTCCGGTCTCCACCAGCGTCTGGGAGCGCCGTGCCGGGCTTCTGAGCTGGTAGACGATAATGCCGATAACGATGAATCCGATCGTTAAATGCAGGCAATGGATCGCCGTCAGGAAGTAGTAGTGCATAAAGAATTCGTTACTGGTGAAGGTATAGCCGGACCGAATCGCCTGCACCCATTCGAAGATCTTCGTGACGAAGAAGACGAATCCGAAGGCGCCGGTGAGCAACGCGTAGTTCAGGGCGGCGGGATACCTGCCTGCGCGAGCCGACTGAACGCAGCGCGCCACCATCCAGGAGCTGGTCAGCAGGACTACCGTATTGAAAATTCCGATCCGCAGGTCCAGATGTGCCTGCGATTGCAAGTAGAGTTCGTGGTTCTTGGTGCGCTGGTACATATAGACGACCCAGTAGGCCGTGAACACCAGCGTTTCGAATAAGACGAACGCCCACATGTCCGGCTGGCCTGGGATCACACCGGGCGACTTCGCGGCCTGCTGCTCGGTGGAACTTTCGTCGTGGTGTTCCCGGCGCGCGCCGGTATCAGCGAGCTCGGTCATCGTGCCACCTCCAGCGAAGCCGGTGCGGAGGATTGTTTACTCGGTGGAAGATCTGGCAGCGGCCCTGTGCCGAAATCCTCACGCAGGATCATCTTCCTGAGCAGGGTGATGCAGGCGGCGGTGTAGATGCCGAACACGGCCATGCCGATCCACCACGAGATCAGCCCGTTCCACGCGAACACACCGCGATGGAAGATCCACGCGGGCGAGACGACGACCTCGGTGAGCGCGTTACACAGATTGAGATAGGCGAACCATTTAGGGAAAACGTTGTTCTTGTCGATCAGTATCGCAACCATCCACACGAACGACCCGATAAGGAATACGCCCATTGTTCCGACGTAGGACAAGAACGCGAAGTCGTAAATCCATCGGAGCGCTTCAGGATCGCGGTCGGGGCGCATCGCACCGACGGTCAGCACCAGGCAGAGCAGCATGCTGCCAGGAATGGCGCTCAGCGAGTAGATAATCAGGTAGGAATAAGCGTACGCCCGGCTGACCGACATCCGCCGGATCGAGTAGGCGATGAGTGCATTGATCGGTGCGGTCATGCCGGTGAACACGAACATGACGGCAAACCCGTACAGCAAGCCGTAATGGTTGTCATCGAACCACTGCGCAACCTCGGCGAGGTTCCGCTCCGGGCGCGGCGGTGGCTGGCTTCGCGTGATTATGAAGAAGACAAGTCCGAACAGCTGATAGAAGGCCACCATCATCCACCAGGCGGCCCACAGATCACGCTTGGGGTTGTGCCGGCAATGCCAGATGAATCGCTGGTACGCGGCGCCGCTCGGTAGCTCGGGTCGTTCGGCCGACTCCAGCGCCGCCGTGCCGGTCATGCGAGGACCTGCTCAGCGGACTGCTGGCGTTGCACGTTCCGGGCAACGACAATTCCCATGACCACGATCCACACACCGATAGCGATGTTCTTGAGCCAGAACGACAGCACGCCGTCCCAGGCCAGCGGTCCTTCGTGGGCCAGCGCGGTGAACGCGGCAGGCACCAACGCGGCAGCGACGAGCAGGTTGAAATGCGCTACCCACACAGGGAGTACTAGTTTGGCCGAACGGTCGGCGTAGATCGCCAGGGCGACAATAGCGCTCTGCGCAATGAGATAGGGAACTCCTGCAGTGAAGGTGATCCATGCCAGGTCGTTCAGCAGTCGGGTCAGCTCCGGGCTGCGTTCCGGGTTGTACGCGGCGACCAGCCAGAAGAGGTTGGCCATGAGGAAGATCGTTGGACCGCCCGCCGCGCAGGCTACGAGACAATAGGCGAAAATCGGCGTGCGGTGCCCCATTCTCCTGATCTGCGTCACCAGCAGCATCAGAATCGGAATGAAGCATACGCAGAACCAGTTGAACACGATCATGCTGTAACGAATGCGTGAGAGGTTTTCCGGGTCACGATAGAAATCCGCGACCTCTTGCGTCGACATAGTCGGCGACATCGGATGGGCGAAGCCGGGAAATAGGAAGAACGCTGATAGCCATATGATTCCCAGCGCCGGCAACGTCCATACCAGAATCAATTCACCGTCGGTCCGTCTCATCGCATCCATCCCTCACGCGGAAACACCGTTGCGTGGCGTCTCCTGCAATTCGGCCCGATATTCGCGCCAGGTAGCCGAGCTAACCCCTCCGATCGCAGGCTAGCCGATCGGCTAGCCTGCGGTCAACAGTGCCGGATGGACGCGCGGCTGCCTGTCGGGTCGACGGCGCGCTCAGTCCCGCAGGCGTTGAAAAGTCCGGCGTCGGCGGCGATGGGTCTTGGCGAGATAAAGGCGCCGGTCCGCGGCATCGAGCAGCTCCTCGGCCGATGTGTGGGCAAGAGCGGCGGCAACAGCGCCGACGCTGACCGAGATCGCGATCCACTGTCCCGCCACGACAACAGGTGTGGCGTGGCCAGGGCTGTCAGTAACGCGGCGGCGGTAGCGGCGAGCGCGCGCATCCGTTCGAGCAGATGTCGCCTGTTGGGAAGGCCGGTGAGCGGATCGTGGCGTGCCTGTCGGTGCAGTTCTTCTTGCAACAGATGGCGTTCCGTCACGTCCTCGCCGACGGGCATCAGATAGTCTGCCTCCGCGTCCCGTCCGCGCACATAGGAGACGGTGAAGGCCGCCCACTTCGACGAGCCGTCCGAAGCGCTCGCCCTGGCTTCGAACTCGAGCGGTCCTTCCTGTGCCGCGACCAGCTTGTCGAAGACAAGGGTGTGGATGCCGTCGGCATCGTCGGGGTGGGCGAAATGGTGCACCGAGATCCCGCGCAGCATCTCGGCCGGGATGCCGATCATTTGCCGCCAGGCATGGGTTGACGTCGATGAGAGTGCCGTGGATATCGGCGATGCCGATCGCCACGGCGGCGCTGTCGAAGACGAGCTGGAACCGATCGGCCTGGGCGGCGCGACGGATGTCCTGTTCGGCGGTGCTCGCCTTGTTCGCGACCATCGCTCGATGCAGCCGCTGGTGATAGCCGCGGTCCCCCGCGGCGAGCAACGCGGTCACGCGGAGGTCCGCGTCGGATCGAATGCTACTGTCCGCGATATGGCCGAGGATTGGTGCGGAGACAACGGGAATCGCGGCATCCAGCGGAAGACTGTCCGCCAAGGCGTTGCCGATCCGTACGCCGATCTCGTCGTCGAGATGATCGGCGGCAACCGCGGCGGCGAACTCGTCGATCAAACAGCCCAACAGCGGGTGAGTTGCTGACTCAGGCAGTCTGGATCCAGCGAAGGGCAGGGCGCGCTGCCACTGTGCGATCAGCATGCAACGTCGTTGCTCGTTCATCGCGATTCCTTGCTCGTAGCCTCAGGCGGAGTGCCGGTTGGCGTAGCCGATCCACGACAAGCCTGTCTTGGGGTTCGGCGAGATTCCGTGCAGAGCTAACGATCAGCTAAACACGTTGAGGGTAGTCGATCGGCTAGCATTCGGTAGCGGATCGGCTATCGGAAGCGTGTCGCAAGTGCATCGCGACGAGACCGTGTGGAGTCTTAGCGGTGGCCTGCTAATGCTGGCCACGGTTGGTGTCCGCAGGTCACCGCTGCACTCGGTCGCGGTGGTGAGCTGGCCGCCGAGGTCGCCTCCAGGTCTGGCCTGGACAGTATCGGCGATGCGAACTGGCGGTTTCATCAGGCGATTCATCCGCCACCCATTCGCCGCGTCTGCTGACCCAGATCAAACAGGCGGCCCGGGTAGTGCCCTCGAACTTCCTGGGGGTCTTCCCTGAACACGAGCAGCATTCGCTGCACGACCACGACGAACTCCTGGACGCGCTCGAAGCGCGCGGTCCGGCCCGCGCTCGCGACATCGCCGAACGGCATGTGCTCGATGCCGGCCGCTCGCTGGCGGACTGGCTGGATCGCCGGGCCGCGGCGCCGGCCTCGACACTGGACTGATGAAGGGCTGCGGTCCGACCCGCTCGCCGATCGACGGGCGAGTGGGCGGACCGTTGGCAACGTTCTACAACTGTGCCCAGACGGACTTGGTCTGCATGTACGCCTCGATTCCCTCTCGGCCGAATTCGTGACCCCAGCCGGACTGCTTGTAGCCACCGAAGGGGACGGCGTGATCGAAGACCAGCTGGCAGTTCAGCGATACCGTTCCCGCCTGCAGTCGCTTCGCGATGCGATGGGCACGGCCGAGATTGCTCGTCCAGGCGGTGGCGGCGAGCCCGTAGGTCGTATCGTTCGCCATGGCCACGGCCTCGTCGTCGTCATCGAACGGCATGATCGTCACGACGGGGCCGAAGATCTCCTGCTGATACAGCCGCATGCCGGGATCGACGTTGGTGAGCACAGTCGGATGGATGAAGTATCCGCGCCGGTCGAGCCGGTGCCCTCCGGTCACGACCTCGACACCGCTGTCCTTGCCCTCGTCGATGAAGCCCATGACGCGGGTGAGCTGCTTCTGGCTGATCAGCGGTCCGATATTGCTCCCCTCCTCCTTCGGGCCACCCAGCTTCAGCGAATTCGCCACTGTGGCAATGCCTTCGGTGACCTGGTCATAGACGCCGCGCTGAACAAAGATGCGCGAACCGCAGACGCAGCCCTGGCCTGAGTGCACGAAGATGCCCATCGACGCCATCAGAATGGCCATGTTCAGATCGGCGTCGTCGAAGATCAGCACTGGCGACTTCCCGCCGAGTTCGAGCATCACCTTCTTGAGATTCCCTGCGGAGGCCTGCACGATCTGCTTGCCGACTTCGGTCGATCCGGTGAAGGCGATCTTGTCCACGTCGGGATGCCCGGTGAGCGCGGCTCCTGCGGTGTGTCCGTAGCCGGTCAGGAGATTGACGACACCGTCGGGGACGCCGGCTTCGGTGATGAGCCGGTCCAGCAACAGGGCCGAGAGTGGCGTTTCCTCGGCAGGCTTGACGACTGTGCTACAGCCCGCGGCCAAGGCAGGCGCGAGCTTGGCGCACGCGTTGAAGACCGGGCCGTTCCACGGGAAGATCAGTCCCACCACGCCATAGGGCTCCTTGAGGGTGTAGGCGTGCATGTCCGCGTAAGCGCCCGAAACACCGCCGGTCATTTGAACTTCGTGCGCCGTGCCGTTGACCTTGGTGCACCATCCGGCGTAGTAGCGGAAGAATTCGGCGCAGGTGGGCACGATCATCTTGGCCTGGGCCAATGGCATGCCGGTATTGAGCGAATCGAGTTCGGCGAGTTCGTCGACGTGATCATCCATCAAATCGGCGATGCGCCACATGATCTTCGCCCGCTCGCGGCCGGGCAAGCCGCGCCAGACGCCTGACTCGAAGGCGGCTCGCGCCCGCGCAACGGCCTCGTTGACCGCTTCTTCCCCGCAGTCGGTGAACTCGGTGATCTGCTCTTCGGTCACCGGATCAATGATCGGAATGACCTCGCCCGTACCAGGGCGCTTCTGAATTTCGTCCAGTATCGACTGCACTGTCATCGTGGTTTTCCTTCCTCGTTGCCGAGGTCGAGTGCTGGGCACCTGCTTAGCGAGTGCTAGGCACTAGTAAGCACCCTGGCTGTTATGCGGTCAAGAGTCACATTCTCAACTGGGAGATTGAGACTTCCATGATTGACGCTACCGCAGTCCTTACCCCGCCCCTCGTTCGTCACCGCCGCATGCTAGCGGCGGCGCGGGGGTGTGCCGCAGGTGCAGAGTGGCGACTCCGCGCAACAGGTAGGTGGGTTCCCAGGTGAACCGCCGAGCGCCGACCGAGCCGTGTTCGGTCTCGTCGAGGTGGATCTCGGACATCCGGTCCAGGAATCGCTCGATGCTGACTCGGGCCTCCACCCGCGCTAGCGGCGCACCCGGGCAGGAGTGCACGCCCCGGCCGAACGCGATGTGTTTGCGGCCGTTCGGGCGGCCGATGCGGAATTCTGCGGGGGAGTCGAAACGCCGAGGGTCACGGTTGACCGCGCCGGGCAAAATAGCGACGGGGGTACCGGCGGACAACCGGAGATCAGCAAGCTCGGTGGTAGTGCACACCAACCTGAAGTCGGCCTTGACCGGACTCTCCCAGCGGAGCGTCTCCTCGATGAAGGCGGGGATACGGGTGCGGTCTTCGCGCAGTTGCCGCTGAATGTCGGGCCGGTCAGCGATGACCAGCATGGCGCTGCTCAGTAAGCGGGCAGTGGTCTCCTGCCCAGCGGCGAACAGGAAGGTGGCCAGTCGCACCACATCCACCACCTCGGGCAGTGACCCGTCGGGAAAGCGCGCGGTTGCCAGCTCGGTCAAGACGTCGTTGCCCGGCGCACGGCGCCGATCCTCGATATAGCCACCGAACTGTCTCTCCAGCCATTCCAGCGGATTGGCAGCAACTACTTCTTCCGCGTCGAGCGAGCGAGTCTTGCTGGACCCCAAACGATCTCGGAACAGGGTGTGGTCTTCCTCGGGCACCCCGAGCAGATCCGCGATTACCAAGAGCGCGAAGGGCTTGGCGTAGTCCGACAGCAACTCGAGTCGTCCTGCGGTGTGGAAGTCGCTCATCTGGCGATCCGCCAGCCGCCACATGAACTCCTCGTTCTCCTTGAGCCGCTTCGGCGAAAGTAGGCGCTGCAACAGCGCTCGCTGTGCCGTGTGCTGGGGCGGGTCCATGGTGACCATGTGCTCGTGCAGCGGTATCCGGTCGCGGTACTGCTCGATCTGCTCGGCGATATCGTCGCCTGCCGGTTGGAAAGGCAGCGGCGGGAACGGCCCGAGAAAGGAATTGATCGAGGAGTACACGGCATGGTTGCGATACCTCGACGGCCTCGTCGTAGCCGGTCACCGCGACCACGCCGTGTTGCGGCAGGTGAGCAACCGGGCCTTGCGCTCGCAGGTGTTCGTAGTACGGATACGGATCGTCCACCAACGACGGATCGGTGAATAAGTCGATTTCCTCGAAGCTCGGCACGGTAGGCCTCCCTCTTGGCGCGGTGTACGGCTCCACGCCGACCACCGAAACGGCGGAGTCGGTCACATCGCATCGCCTCCGCCCGCCGTGGGCCACTGCATGGCGGGGGATTGTTACAGGCTAGCCGATCGACTAGCGCAACCCCAGGCATGCGACAGGTTCGTCAGGTCGAACGGGTGCGGCGACGCTAGGGCATCAATCCGGAGACTGAGTGAGTCGTCTCGCCAGGTTGAGAAGGTGGTACCGGAGCGTGTCGTCATCGAGGTCCATGACTATGGGGTGAATGCTGGCGCCCCCGATCGCGGCCGCCAGCATGGCTGCGGGCACCCGAGCCTCGGCGCTGGCGTTTGTACCGACCAGGACCGAGAAAAGCCGCTCCATCAGTTGCTGGAACGGTTCGTGCTGTGCGAAGAGCCGGATCATGACGGGATCGGTTTGCAGTGTGCTGACCATGTGTCGTCGCTCGACGGCGAGATCGACCACCTGAGTGAGCAGCACATCGCGCGCCTGGAGGTCGTATTTCTCGGCCTCGGCGGCATCGACCGCGGTTTCCAGCTTGGCCAATTCGTACTCGGCGACCGCGAGAACGATGTCATCCTTCGACTTGAACTGGTGGTAGACCGCTGCCTTCGTGACACCGAGGGCTTGAGCAATCATCTGGAGCGACGTGCCGCCGACGCCGTGCCGGGCGAACAAGGTGTGCGCCGCCGTAATGGTGCGGACCTGTGTGGCGCTGTAGCGCCCGGACTTCGTTGCGCTGCTGGTCGCGCGCGTGCGGGGGCTCACGGGACGAGGATAGCCGATCAGCTTGCCCCACTTGTCTCGCCCTAGCCGATCGGCTACAGTTTTGCCGAAACTAGCCGATTGGCTAGCTTGAGCGAATGGGTGGCTATTCATCGAAGGCCACCCCGCTGGATATGCATCTACCGGTGCGGTCGCGGTGGCCGCCCCCAATTTGTCGGAGCGGACATCAGTTGGGTAGTCAGCATCCTGATAGCGGCGGGAGCGCCGCTCGGCGCGGCGAGAAATCTTTAAGCTACCTGCCGATCGAGCCTGATCCGCAGGGTGACCTGCCGCCCTCCGGGGTGGCAGAGAAAATGTCAATGAGACCCTTGTCACATCGTGAAAACCAACCTACTGTGTACTCAGTAAGGAAGTTTGGACAAAGGAGTTCGGTGACCAGTCGACGGCAGCCCGCAGCCCGCAGGTATGACACTCTGCTTGCCAAGGGCGAGGAGCGGAAGCTGCAAATCCTCGCGGTAGCGCAGCGCCTGCTCGTGCGTAAGGGCTGGCGCTCGACGTCACTGGCGCTGATCGCCACCGAGGCCGGGGTGAGCCAAGCGGGTCTGCTGCATCACTTCGAGTCCAAAGAGCAGCTGCTCCATTCCATCCTCGATGCTCGCGATGCCGATGATGCCAAGCATGTGGATCTGTCCGGCGACATCATCGAGCAGATCGAACGGGTTGCTGATCGATTTACCCGCTCTCCGGAACTCATCGGTATGTACATCGTGCTGCTCACTGAGAACCTCGGGCCGGGCGATCCGCTGCGCGACCGCTTGGTCGGCAGGCACCGAATCGCGCGCGACACCGTCGCCGCGGGAATTCGGCGTGGGCAACGTATGGGCAAGTATCGCGCTGACATCAACCCCACCGCCAAAGCGGTGGAGATCATCGCCTTTCTCAATGGAATGGAAACATCATGGCTACTCGACCCGTCGATTCCGCTGGCCGTAGTGTTCCGGGAGTACTGCCGGTCACTTTCTCGCGAGCTCACGCTCGCAGGCACATATTGAGGTACCGGCTGTCGGTCGTCGCTCCAAGCGCGGTCGAAGTGGTGCGATACGCCGGGGGGTGGCTTTTCGATCGGGTGATGGCCGGATGGGACGTGACGGTCCTGGTCGCTGACCACTCCGATGTCCGGCCGCTGCAGATCCTCGGCGCAACAGTGCTCGACTTGGAGGGCTCGCTGGCCTCGCCGCGCGATCCGATGCCACACACTGTCGCGGTGTCCGCGGATTTGTACGAGTCGGATGAACGGGTCCGATGGGGCGTGCTGGACATCTTCGAACGCGATGTGTCCGAGTTTGCTCTGCTCGGCGAGGTCTGCCCGACTGAGTTGAATTGCCGGATCGGATCTATGCAGCATCGGCTGAGTAGTGCGGCGAGGACATTCAAGGCGCAGGCGCTCGCCGCCGCCGCGGTGCCGGTTGATTCGGTGGCGGACGTCGAGGTGTTCCGCAGTCGCCTGTTGTCGGTTCCCCGGCCACCTGCCACTGATCTGATACCTGCCTGACCTTCGCCACCCGGTGTGCTTCCCCGCTGGCGGTCCTTCTCGGCCCTGGGCCGAGAAGGGCGGCGGGCGCGAGTGGGGTAGCGGCTCGAAAGCGTTATTGACGTAGCAGCATCCGTTGTGAAATCCTTATATTCGTGTATAAGAATAGTATTATCATAAAGTGATAGTAAGCTATTCGCACAGTGGAGGGAGCTCTCAGTGACGGGCGAATTCAAGGCGCTGAACTTCTTTGCCGACGAACGGCTCGTCGCAGACCCATATCCCTATTTCGATGCCCTGCGTGCTGAGTGCCCCGTGGTGCGGGAAGGTCACCACGATGTCGTGATGGTGACGGGATACGAAGAAGCGCTGCAGGTATTCAACGACCCCGCGGTTTTCTCCTCGTGTAACTCGGTGACCGGCCCGTTTCCTGGCTTCCCGGTCCCGCTCGTGGGCGATGACGTGACCGAGCTGATCGAGCGGCACCGCGACGAACTTCCCATGAGCGATCAGCTCCCGACGCTGGATCCGCCCGTGCATACCGCGCACCGCGCTTTGCTGATGCGGTTGATCACCCCGAAGCGGTTGAAGCAGAACGAGGAGTCCATGTGGGCGATCGCGGATCGGCTCCTCGACAACTTCCTCGCGGAAGATGAGGGCGATGTCCTCGCCGACTTCGCGGGCCCGTTCACCCTGTATGCGATAGCTGATCTGCTCGGGGTGCCGGACGCGGATCAGGAGGAGTTTCTCGATGCCCTCCAGCGCGGGCCGCGGGCCGCGCGAGCCGGGATCGGCAATACCGAAGGCGACACCCTGGGGCACAATCCGATCGAATTCCTGTACGCGAAGTTCTCGGAGTACATCGAGGACCGCCGACGTCAGCCGCGTAGTGACGTGCTGACGAGCATGGCTACCATCGCGTTTCCAGATGGCTCGACGCCCACCGTACTGGATATCGTGCGGGTCGCGACCAATCTCTTCTCTGCGGGGCAGGAGACCACTGTCCGCCTGCTCGGTTCGGCGCTCAAGCTGATCGCTGAGCGAGCCGATATCCAGCAGTCGCTGCGTAGCGATCGTGGCCGCGTCACCAACTTCATCGAAGAGGTGCTTCGCACCGAGAGTCCAGTCAAGGGTGACTTCCGGCTGGCGCGTGTTCCGACGAATGTCGGTGGAGTCGACATCGGTGCCGGAACCACCGTGATGGTGCTGAACGGTGCCGCGAACCGGGACCCGCGGCGTTTCGATGATCCCGCGACCTTCGACGCTGCCCGTTCGAATGCTCGCCAGCACATCGCCTTCGGGCGCGGAATACATACCTGCCCCGGTGCGCCGCTGGCACGGACCGAAGCGCGAATCGCCATCGAACGGCTGCTCGACCGGACCGTCGATATCCGGATCAACGATCGAATGCATGGGCCGGTCGACGCCCGCGACTACCAGTATCTGCCGACCTATATTCTGCGCGGCCTCACCGCACTGAATATCGAGTTCACCAGCACCGGAGAGTGACTGGCTGTGAAAGCCACCGTGGATTCCGACAGCTGCCGTGGGCACGGGGTGTGTTTGACGCTGTGTCCGGAGGTATTCGAGCTCACTGATGACGGCTATGCCGAGGTGATCGTGTCGGACGTGCCTGCCGAACTCGAAGACGCGGTGCGCAGCGCCGCGGATGGCTGTCCCGAGCGCGCGATCACTATCGGCTAGGCCGGCCGGACTGTGGACGAATATCGCCAGGGCGACGCCGTGTGAAAATGCCTGGCCCGCAATGACTTCGATCAGGGTCGGGCTGAGCGCTATTCCTCGTTTGCTCGGGTCGCGATACATTCCTCCACGAACGAGAGCACCTTCAAGTGATATGCCGTCGCCGTGTAGCCGAGGCTGAGATTGTGCCCGCTTTCGAACTGTGGGTTGAGCACGGCACGGGGTGCGGCCGTGAAGCGCGATACGACCTCGGCCAGCCCCTGAGGATCGTTGCGCCATATGCGCTCGTGATCGCCGACAGAGAAGTGCACGGGCACCCGCACCCTGCGCGCGAGCGCGGGGAGGATGTGCTCAGCCCAGCTGTTCGCCGTGACGGCGGCCTCGTCCTTGGGGCCGGATGATGCGATCGGCGTGCCGCCGACGAGTTCGGGCGGATACAAGCGGTTCGGATCCACAGCAGCTCACCAAGGCCGGTGCGTCGTGACCCCTCGGGTCGCAGTCCCCACAGGATGTCCTGCGCCTCCGGTTGGTGTTCCCGGCCGATGCCCGCGAGTTCCAGGCCAAGCAGTGCTCGGCCCCGCTTCTGGGTCGCCATCCGGAGCGCTAACCCGCAGCCTGCCGAATGGGCCATCAGAAAAATACCTGCGCCCCGGGAATGGCCGTCGAGATGTTCGTCAATGGCTGCGTACATGAGTTCCACCCGTCGCCCGGGGTCGGCGAGCAGGTCCGAATACTGGCCGGAGCTTCCGTAGGCTGGGCGGTCCAAGGCGAGCACGGTGAATCCTTGCGTGGGGGCGGTCCGTAGCAACGACAGCTTCGGGTGGCCGGGACAGTCGAAGTATGTCGACGTGGTCGCGCCGCCGTGCAAGGCGACGATGACTCCCTTGGGGTTCTGGGCAGCGGCCAGCAACCCGGAGATCGGGATGCCGTCCGCGTCTTCGACGACTCGAATCGGACCATGATCGATCAGCGCGGAGGACTCGTGTTCGGTGGTATTCATGTGGCCGTCCTCAGCGGAGGTGTGACATTGCAGCGCGTATTCGGCGGTTGGCGACATCGGCGTTACCCCGCGACGCCGTTGCTTGCCGGTGCCGAGGAGGAAAGCGCGCGGTAGAATTCACCTTCTGTTTTCGAGAACCGTACTCTCGTGTACATGTGTCCGCAAGGTTACGGATGGCTTGCCGACCGGGGCAAGTTTGGGGTATCTGCGACGTTCCTTTGCTGCTACAGTCCATATCAGCCGAACATAAGATTCTCTGTTTGGAGAATGATATTTTCGGGAAGGCTTGAGATGGTTGCCACCCAGTGACCCGGTGCCGACTGGCCTGGGCGATGGGCGAGAACTCGCCCTACTCGCCAGCGACTGCATCGAATTGGACGAATCAGGCGGATCCCGGCCGGTAGAAGCGAAATCCGGCCGCTTCACATTTCCGGAGGTGCTGCCAGAATCCAGTAGAGACTCACGAACCGTTCTCCCTCGCCCGTCGAGGCGTACGTCTCGGCAATCGACTCTGAATCAGAAACCCGCCCATCGTCGCTGGTCACTCGGTAAGCGCGCGATGGCCGAGTTGCACAATCAATGGAGATAGTGATGAAAACACGAAGCGCCCTCGGGCTCGTCGTAATGGCCGCCGCCACCGCCCTGATCGGTGTTGCGGCACCGACCGCCACTGCCGACGATTCGGCTCTCGCGGCGGATTGCGCCATCCTCGGCCCGATCGGGTCCCAGGCGGTCGGCAGGCTCACGCCGTTGCAGGCGCTGCCCGTGGAAGAGGGGCAAGCGGCCCGGGATCAGTACGTCGGCGAGTTGCAATCCAAGCTGTCCAGCGTCCAGTCCGAGAAGGGGAAAGCGGATCTGTCGAACTACATCAACGTCGTGCAGACCGCGACTTCGGCATCCGATGCCGGGCGGATCATCTCCGCAATCCGCGCGCTGCAAGCGGACTGTGCCTGATACTCCGAGCTCGACGCCGAACCCGGTGCTGACGGCTCGGTAATCCGCTCCCGGTCAAGCCTGCGCTTGGCCGGGAGCGGTGCTCGTTGACGAGGCGGGCTGGATTCCAACGTCATTACGAGAATGGCGTTATCCATAATGTAGAGTTACATTGCTGTCGTTGACATATCTGTTGGGTGGAAGGTGCACTACTGGCGACGAAGGACTTCGCATGAATCTCGAGAACAGATTCAGCATTCCCGTTCCGGCTGTCGACGCTTGGCGGGTGCTGCTGGATCTCGAGCGGATGGCGCCACATGTCCCGGGCGTGGTGCTCATCGGTGGGGATGAGAGTGGTTGCAAGGGCAAGATCAAGGTCAAACTCGGCCCGGCCGGTCTGACTTACCACGGCGTCCTCAAAATCCTTTCCCGGAACGAGTTGGCGCGGGTCGCGGTACCGGAAGGTGAAGGCCGGGCTCGTAACAACGGCACCGCGAAGGCCTTGATCACCTGTCGCCTCATCGAATCCGGCAACGAATCGACCACCGTTTTCGTCGAAACGGAGCTGGTCACGACGGATAAGCCAGCCGAGTACAGCGGCGACGTGATTGCCGCCGTCACCGAAACCCTCATCGCCCATTTCGCCGCAAACCTCGCCGAGGAGCTCGTTGCCTTGGCGCCGGTCGACCTGGAGTCATTGATGCATACCGAACTTCCGCACTGGATCGCCGACGGTGCGGCACCGAAGTCGGACCGCCCGACGGAGCCGGTCAGCTTGCTGAACGCCACTGTCGGCGCCCGCGTAGTCAAACGGCTTGCTCCGGTTGCCGTCACAGTGACGCTGCTGATCGTGCTGCAGCTCGTGCGACGTCGACCGAAGTCGTCCATCTAATAACAATCAGGAAGCGAGTCATCAGATGACAGGAAGAGTCGAAGGCAAGGTTGCCTTCATTACCGGCGCCGCCCGTGGCCAGGGCCGCAGTCACGCGCTGCGACTGGCGCAGGAAGGCGCCGCGATCATCGCAGTCGACGTCTGTAAGCAGCTCGACGGCGTCAATATCGCGATGTCGACGCCCGACGACCTGGCCGAAACCGTAGATCAGGTGAAGGCCCTCGGCGGGCGCATCGTTGCCGCTGAGGTGGATGTGCGTGACTTCGACGCCATGCAGGCCGTGGTGGGCGAAGGGGTCAAAGAGTTCGGCCGATTGGACATCGTCATGGCCAATGCCGGACTCGCCAGCGATGGCGCCCGGATGGACGAGATGAGCGAAAAGACCTGGCGCGACATGATCGACGTCAACCTGACCGGTGTCTGGCTCACCACCAGGGTGTCGGTCCCGCACATGATCGCCGCCGGTAATGGTGGGTCGATCATCTTGACCAGTTCGGTCGGCGGTTTGCGTGGCGGTCCGAATATCGGGCACTACATCAGCGCCAAACACGGTGTCATCGGTGTCATGCGTACCTTGGCAATGGAGCTGGGGGACAAGAATATTCGCGTCAATGCACTCTGCCCCACTCAGGTGGCGACGCCGATGTTGTTGAACGAGGGCACGTATCGGATGTTTCGGCCTGATCTGGAGCACCCCACGGTGGACGACTTCAAGGCGGTCTCCCAGTTCATGCACGTGCTGCCCATCCCGTGGGTGGAGGCCGAGGACGTCACGAACGCCGCCCTCTTCTTGGCCTCTGATGAGGGGCGCTATATCACGGGCGTCGCACTGCCGATCGATGCCGGCGGCATGCTCAAGTGAGTGATCGAGCGCATCCGGTGCCGAGCTGAAATGCACCGGATGCGCTCATCGTGCGTGCGGCCGGGTGGAAATATTCTCGTCGCGCAAGACCCAGCGCGCGATCTCGGTCTGGTCCGCGCCAGGCCCGAGCGCGGTGTCGGCTTCGGTCCAGAGTTCGACGGCGCGTTCGCCGAGCGGTGTGCTGACGCCGAGCGCGTCGGCCAGACTGGTGGCGATACGCATATCCTTGAGCATCAGTGCCATACCGAAGCCGGAATCGTACGTCTCCGGCAGGATATAGCGCGGAAATTTGACTTCGGTCGAGGCGCTCCTGCCGCTCGAGATATTGATCATCATTACCATAAGGTCCGGGTCGAGACCGAAACGTCGTCCGGCCGCGATTCCCTCCGCACTCGCGAGTAGATGCACTGCGGCGAGCAGATTGTTGATTGCTTTCAACGCATGCCCGGCGCCGGTATTGCCCACATGGTGCAGTTGGCCGAGTGGCGCCAGCAAAGTGCTGATCCTTGCCACGGCGGTCGCGGTGCCGCCGGCCATGATCGTGAGCGTCCCCGACTCGGCGCCGTCGACCCCGCCGGATACGGGCGCGTCGATCAGCGTGATCCGCCGTTTGGCAAGCGCGTAGGTCAGCCGCTGCGTCGAGAGCGGCTCGGAAGAACTCATGTCGACGACGATCGAGCCGGGGCGCAGGGCGTCGAGCACGGCTGCGTCGCCCAATATCGCCTCGACAACTGCGGAATTCGGCAGCATCAAGACAACGAACGCCGCGCCTGTCACGGCCGCCGGTGCGCTCATCGCCGCATTACCGCCTGCGGCGATGAGCGACAGCCGGGCATCTTCAGCGGGATCGAATCCGGTCACGTTGCGTCCTGCGTCGATGAGTCGTTTGGACATCCGCGTGCCCCATGGCGCCCAGCCCGAGGAACGCCACACGAACGGTGTCAGTCATCGGAGCGTTCCGCCAGAATCTGGCCGGCGATCCGGAACGATTCGACTGCCGCGGGCACACCGGCATAGACGGCGGTGTGGAGCAGCACCTCCTGGATTGCGCCCGGAGAAACTCCGTTGGCGAGGGCACCACGGACATGGGTGCCGAATTCGGTGGGCCGGTTGAGCGCCGTGAGCATCGCGAGGGTGATCATGGAGCGGGTGCGCGGCGACAATCCCGGTCGAGTCCACACAGCGCCCCAGCAGTACTCGGTGACCAGCTCCTGCATGGGACGGGAAAATTCCGTCGTATCGGCGAGCACCCGGGTCACGTATTCCTCACCGACGACCGCTGCCCTGACCTGCAGGCCTGCCTCATAGAGCTGGCGGCGAGTCGTATCGTCAGGTGAGGGCAGCATTTGCCTGCTTCCGGGTCGGTCGAGAACAACGTCGACGTTGGTGTGGCTAACGGACGCCGTGGTCGGACGCCCACCAGCGATGGTATTGGCATTCTCATTTTTTGCAAGTACCGTAATCAGCGATGAACGACCCAGTACAGACCTCGTCCGGTATACCGCTCGAGCCGGTCTACGGACCGGCGGACCGAGGCGCCGATCCGCCGGCGCCCGGCGGCTTCCCATTCACTCGCGGCAATTTCGCCACCGGCTACCGGGGGCGACTGTGGACGTTTCGCCAGTACTCCGGATTCGGTACCGCCGAGGAGTCCAACCGCCGCTATCGCTACCTCCTGAGTCAGGGCGGCACCGGCCTGTCGGTCGCGCTTGATCTACCGACACAATGCGGCTACGACTCCGACGATCCGGAAGTGACCGAAGAGGTCGGCCGAGTCGGGGTGGCCGTGGACACCCTCGCCGACGCCGAGGTGCTGTTCGATGAGATACCACTGGACAAGATCAGCACCAGCTTCACGATCAACGGCACGGCCGCGATCCTGTTGGCGTTCTATGTGGCAGCCGCCGAGAAGAAGGGCGTGCCGCGCGAAAAGCTCACGGGCACAATTCAGAACGACATACTCAAGGAGTACGCGTCGCGCGGTACCTGGATCTGGCCGCCGGAGCCGTCGCTGCGGCTGATCGCCGATACCATCGAGTTCTGCGCGGCCGAGGTGCCGAAATTCAACGCGATATCGGTCGCGGGCGCACACTTCCGCGACGCGGGTGCCACTGCGGTGCAGGAGATGTCGTTCACGCTCGCGGATGGGGTGACCTACTGCGACACCGTGGTGGAGCGGGGGCGAATGACCATAGATCAGTTCGCTCCGCAGATCTCCTTCTTCTTTTACACCCATGGCGACTTCTTCGAGGAGATTGCCAAGTACCGCGCGGGGCGCCGACGTTGGGCGACCATCGTGAGGGAGCGGTACGGGTCGACCGCCGACAAGGCGTCGATGTTCCGCTTCGGCTGTGTCGCGGGCGGTGCCTCCTTGTACGCGCCACAGGCACAGAACAATCTGGTCAGAGTGGCCTACGAAGCGATGGCATCGGTTCTCGGTGGGGTGCAGTCGATGTTCACCGCGGCGTGGGATGAACCGTTTGCCCTGCCCAGCGAGGAGTCGGCGACTTTGGCGCTGCGTACTCAGCAGATCCTCGCCTATGAAACCGGCGTCACCCGTGTCGCGGACCCACTCGGCGGTTCCTACTTCGTGGAGGCGCTCACCGATGCCACCGAGGCGCGAATCATCGAGATCATGGACGACCTCGATCGCCACGGCGGCATGGTTCGCGCAATCGAGGACGGTTACCTGCAAGGCCTGATCGCGGACGAGGCCTACCAACTGCACAAGGACGTCGAGGCGGGCACGCGCCCTGTTGTGGGCGTCAACAAGTTCGTCTCCGAAGAGCCCGCGCCCGAGATCGTGACCTACGAATTGGACGCCGAAGGACGTGATCTGCAGCTGCAGCGGCTTCGACGGGTCAAGGCCGAACGGGATTGTGCGGCCGTCGATGCCAGCCTTGCGGCTTTGTCCAAGGCTGCGGAAGGAGACGAGAATTTGATGCACTATCTGATCGATTGCGCCAACGCCTATTGCACCGTGGGGGAGATGACCGCTGCACTCAAAGACGTCTGGGGCGAGTTCCAGCAGCCGGTGGTGTTCTGATGGCAACTCGGGTTCTGGTCGCGAAACCCGGCCTCGACGGCCATGACCGGGGGGCCAAGATTGTCGCCCGCGCGTTGCGTGACGCCGGTTTCGAAGTCGTCTACACCGGGATTCGCCAGCGCATCGAGGACATCGTGTCGATCGCGCTGCAGGAGGATGTCGCCGTGGTCGGGCTGAGCATCCTCTCGGGCGCGCACGTGGCTCTGACCGCCCGGGTCGTCGAGGCCCTGCGGGCTGCCGATGCGGCCGATATCGCCGTGATCGTCGGCGGCACGATCCCGCAGACAGATGTCGCGCGGTTGCTGGAAGTCGGCGCCGCGGCGGTGTTCCCGACTGGCACCTCACTGGAGGTTCTTGTCACCGACATCCGGGCGCTCACCAGTACACAGTCGCCAGCGTGAACTCATTCGGTGGCGCGCATGGCTGGGGCCCCGGCCATGCGGCAAGCAGTGGAATACGGAGGCATTCGTGCGTATCGGAGTGATGATCGGGCCGGAAAAAGGGGATGCCGCGCGAAAGCTCACCCGGATGTTGGACGACATCGAGTGGGCGGAATCGGCGGGGTTGGACACCGCGTGGATTCCGCAGATTCCTACCGATTTCGACGCGCTGATCACCATCGCGCTGATGGGGTCGAGGACCACGCGGATCGAGTTGGGGACCGCCGTGGTGCCGCTGCAGGCGCAGCATCCGATTGCCCTTGCACGGCAAGCGCTTTCGGCACAGGCCGCAGCTGGCGGACGACTGGCGCTCGGCGTCGGTCCATCGCATCACTGGATTGTCCGGGGCATGCTCGGATTGCCCTATGAGAAGCCCGCGGGATACACGAGGGACTATCTCGACGTGCTGAACGTCGCGCTGCGGGGACCCGGCCAGGTCGACGTTGAGAACACGACGTTCACGGTGCACAATCCGCTCGACCTCGGACCCGTCGCACCCGTGCCGGTGCTGATCGCCGCACTCGGGCCGGTCATGCTGCGGATCGCAGGCGAGCACGCCGACGGGACAATTCTGTGGATGGCCGACGAACGTGCAGTCGGCGCACACGTCGTCCCCCGCATCACCAAGGCAGCAGCCGAGGCCGGTCGACCGGCACCGCGGGTGGTTGCCGGTCTACCGGTATGTCTGTGTAAACCTTCCGAGGTCGATGAGGCCAGGTCCCGGGCGAACCGAATCCTGGGGGAAGCCGAAATCTCGCCAAATTATCAGCGACTCCTGGAAGCCGGCGACGCCCAGGACATCGGCGATATCTGCATCGCGGGTGACGAGCGGGCCATTGCCGCCGGACTTCGGCGATTCGCCGATGCCGGAGCTACCGATCTCTCGGTGCGGCTGCTGCCGATCGGTGACAACCGCGACGAACTGGTCGCCTCCAAGCGCCGGACCCGGGAGATGATCGCCGACCTGGCGAAGGAACTGCGGTGACCAGCGCTCGCGGCGCGAACACGGGGGACATCCCCGGCGCGGGCGCGAGCCACGCGGCCGCCGCGAATGCCGGCCCGTTGGACGGTATCCGCATCCTCGAGGTCGGCACTATGCTGGCCGGTCCGTACGCGACGATGATGCTCGCCGATCTCGGGGCCGAGGTCACCAAACTGGAACCGCTCGACGGCGAGATCTCGCGGCAGGTAGGTGACAGCTACTTCGCCAGCCTCAATCGTGGTAAGCGCAGCATTTGCCTCGACCTGACCTCGGCTGATGGCCAATCCACGCTCGGCGAGTTGGTCGCGCAGTCGCACGCGCTGCTGGTGAACCTCAAACCCTCGGCGGTCCGCAGGCTCGGCCTGACCTACGAGGCATTGCGGCAATGGAACGAGCGGATAGTTTGTGTGGCGATCACCGGATTCGGGCTGGACGCCGGCGACGACCCGGCGTTCGACTATGTGATCCAAGCCGCGACCGGAGTCGCCGCGCTGACCGGCGATCCGGCAGGCCCGCCGACACTGCCCGGCTACTCCTCGGCCGATAACTCCACCGGGTTGACCGCGGCGCTGGGTTTGCTTGCCCAGATCGTGTCCGGTCGGGGCGGACAGGTGGAGGTGTCGCTGAGTGAGGTGATGCTTTCGCAGTTGAACTACCACGCTTCGGCCTACCTCAACGAAGGCAAGCAACCACTGCGTCGGCCGTTCGGGGCGCACGCGTATTACGTTCCAGCGCAGATATTTCCGACCGCCGAGGGATATCTCGCGCTGTTCATCACCCACGACGGGTTCTGGAAGACCTTTGCCGCGGAAGCCGATATTGATGGCTTCGCGACGATGGCCGAGCGGGCAGCGCACCGCGACGAATTGCTCGCCATCGTGCTCGGCGCCCTGTCATCGGACACCGCAGCCGGGTGGGAGTCACGGCTGAGGCCACTCGGTATCCCCGCGGCCGCCGTGCGTACCCTGCCCGAAGCGCTGGCCGCGACGCCGCGGGCAGTGGTGATCGTCGGCGACTACCGGCTGGTCGGCAGTCCGATTCGGATCGCCGGATTCGAGCCTGATTATGGTCCGCCGCCCCGCTTGGGTGAGCACGGCGCCTGAAAACAGCTCCGCCGGTCCGGCCGCCCATCGAAGACGAGCGGCCGGCGGCCGACTTCGATGCGACCGTTTATTCGTAGTCGACTATGGTCTCGGCGGTGTCGGGTACTGCCTGACAGGTGAGCACGTAGCCCTCGGTGACTTCGTCGTCGGTCAGCGCATCGTTTATGCGCATCGTCGCCGATCCGGCAGTGAGTTTGGCGATGCAGGTGGCACAGTTGCCCGATTCGCAGGAGAACGGCGGAGTCAGACCGCCGCGGCGGGCGCTCTCCAGCAGTGTCTCGCCCTCGGTGCGTGGCACCGATACTTTCTTGCGGCCCAGGATGATCGTTACTGTCCCCGCAGGGGCGTCGGCGTCGGGTGGAGTCTGAACGGTGCTCGGCGCGGCGATCGGTGCGGGTGTGCCGAAGCGCTCGCTGTAGATCAGTCCCGGCCCGGGGAGGGCGGCCTCCGCCATTGCCATGAAGGGTTCCGGTCCACAGATGTAGGTGTCTGCATGGCCGTCGGCGCCGACGAAGGCACGCACTGCGGCCGGGTCGAGCAGGCCGCGCTCCGCGTCCAGGTGCCGGATCACCTCGAGCCGGGTCGGATAGCGCTCGACCAGTTCGGACAGTACTGCGTCGAATATCACCGAGGCCCGATCGCGGTCCGCGCACAACAGCCGCACGCTGCGGTCGGTGGCTCTAAGGGCGCTCTTGGTCAGCGAGAGGATCGGTGTGATTCCACTGCCGCCGCTGAAACCGAGCAGTGGCACGTCTGTCTCGCGCAGGCAGAATTTCCCTGCCGGCCTGGTCATTTCGATCTCGTCGCCTTCGGCCAGGTGGTCGTTCAGCCAGTTGGAGACCTTCCCGCCGGGCACTCGTTTCACGGTGGTGGTGAACTCGTCATCGGCCTCGGGTGCACTCGACATGGAGTAGGACCGAAAAAGGTCGTTCCCGTCCACCCGGACCCGGAATGTGCAGAACTGCCCAGCCTGGTACGGCAACGGCCCCTCGTGTGGGTCGAGCACGAAGGTGCGGACGTCGGCGTTCTCTTTGATGATCCGGGTCACCGTAGCGCGCTGGAACAAGGGCGGTCTCGCCATCGGCAATCTCCTTCTGATATTAAGATTCTGTGTTGGTGAGAATATTATTCTCGACGATTCACGAAGGCCTTCAGGTGCCCGGCGGGATGGCGGGCACTGCGGGATCGCTGTGGAACCGGCCGAAGCAAGGTGTGATCCGGTGCCGCCGCGCATACTCGGCGGGCTCAGTGGTGTCGGCGTTGTGCCGCGAGCACGTCTGAGTGCTGGATCGTGCCTGTGATGCCGTTGCTATCCTGCTGAGCCAGCAAGGCGACCCCAGTGGCAATCGTCTCCAGGGCTTCGGCCCCCCGCGCTGATGCGCCAGGGCTATCGCGGCCGGTGATCCAGTCCTCGGTGAGCACCAAGCGCGACAGGCTGAGGCAGTACACCGCGATATTGTCGGGTTTCAGATCGGCCGTGAGTCCGGCGTAGAGACGCTCGGTGGCAGCCTTGGCGACCCAGTAGGCGTTCGCGCCGCGCACGGTCGGGCCTACGCCGTTGGTCGTCATCGCCACCAGAGAGCCGCCGCTGCGGGCTCTGATGTGGGGTATGACCGCCTTGGTCAAGAGGAAGACCCCGGTGAGGTTGACGTCGAGGCACTGTTGCCAGCTCTGCAATGGGGCGGATTCGATCGGGCCGAGCCAGAGCATGCCTGCATTGGAGATCAGGATGTCGATGCCGCCGAATTCCGCGAGCGTGTGGTGCACTGCGGATTCCACCGAGTTCTCATCGGTGACATCACAGTGCACGGCGAGAGCTCGTCCACCGATGTCCGCGATCCGGTCGGCGACTGAATGGATCGTGCCGGGCGTCCGGCCTTCCCGTTCGGAGCGTGCGGCGACGGCGACTGCCGCGCCCTGCTGTGCGAGCGTCGTGGCGACTGCCGCGCCCAAGCCACGACTGGCTCCTGCGACGAACGCCACCTTTCCAGCGAGTGCGCCATTCATAGGTCGGTCACCCTTCTTGCAACTCATGCTCTCTTGTTGAGAGAATAGCATTCTCATGACTGGCAGGCGGACGATGGATATTCCGGAATTGATCACTGCGGCACGCTCCGGCTCGGTGCGGGCGGCGGGCCGACTTCTGAGCCTCGTCGAGAACGCGCACCGCACGGAGGTACTCGCGGTGCTCGATCAGGTGCCGACGCGCGTGATCGGGGTGACCGGGCCGCCTGGCGCGGGCAAATCGACGACGATCGCGGTGCTCGTCGCCGGGTATCGCGAGCGCGGCCTCCGGGTAGCGGTGCTGGCAGTCGACCCGTCCTCGCCTTACAGCGGTGGCGCGTTGCTCGGTGATCGGATCCGGATGGCCGCGCACATCAACGATCCTGATGTCCTGATTCGGTCGGTGGCTACTCGTGGCCATCTCGGTGGGCTCGCCGCCGTGGTGCCCGCGGCGATCCGATTGCTCGCCGCTCTCGGCTACGACCTGATCATGCTGGAAACGGTGGGCGTCGGGCAGTCCGAGATCGAGATCGCGGCGGTGGCGGACCCTACCGTGGTCATCCTGAATCCTGGTGCGGGCGACGCGATTCAGGCAGCCAAGGCCGGCTTGCTCGAGGTCGCCGACATCATCGTCGTCAACAAGGCTGATCGCGCGGGTGCTGAGCAGACTGTGCGGGAGTTGCATATCGAAACCGGGCTGCCGATTCACACCCTCGTCGCGTCGCGGGGCCGGGGCGTCGCTGAATTGATCGAGGCGATCGAGGCGCACCATCGCGCGGATTCAACGGCGCGTAGGACGGCGCGCGCAAGGGCTCAGATCCTGTCTCTCGCGCAGACGCGCTTGCGCGCTCACCAGGATTTGGACGAACTCGCGGCAGCCGTCGTGGCCGGCCGTCACGACCCCTACGCAGCCGCTGAGCTGTTGCTGCGTCCCCCGGTTTCGTGTCATGAGTGACCGCAACCGCAGTGGCTGCCGACGATCCGGCCTGCGGCGCAGCTGATTTGATCGCCGATCGGCTCTCCGCCGCCGAACGGCCGTGCAGAGCCGATCGGCGGGGCCTTTCAGGCCGCGTCTTGCTTGAACCGCAGGAGCGCTTCCTGAGCATAAGACGCGACGAGCGTGCCGTCCTTTGTGAACACGTCGCCGCGGCCGAAGCAGCGCCCGTGAGCCAGTACCGGGCTGTGTTGACGGAGCAGGAGCCAGTCCGTGGTGCGGAACGGACGATGGAACCAGAGGGTGTGGGAGGTAACGGCGGAAACGAAGTCGGTGCCGTTACCCTGCTGGCTGACGCCCTCCACCGGCCGTAGCGCGGTACCGATGAGGTTCAGATCGGTGGCATAGGCGGTCAGTACGGACGCAAGCTCACGGCTGACTTCCGGGGTGCGCATCCAGAACTCGTACTCCGGTTCGCCCGCCGTCGTGTCGTCCAGGTCTGTGACGGAACGAGTTTCCCAGGGCAGTAGATCGAACTGGACTTCATGGTCAGGGGGCAGGAGGGGCGGTACATCGGCGATGGTCTGATGGAGCGGTCCGTCTTCGGCGCCGTGCATGGACACCGAGGCACTCGCCACAACGACGGTGGATTGTCGTGCGATCACCGACAGTGTCGCGAACGAGCGGCCCTCATGATGGCACGTGACCTCGTAGCGGACAGGCTCTTCGTATCGGCCCTCTTTGCCGAAGATCGCGTGTACGGATTTGACGGCCTTGTCCGGGCAGGAGAGCCCGGCAGCGCGGACGAGTTGCCCGAGAATCTGCCCACCGAAGAGCCGGTGGTAGTCCAGCGGCAGATTGGGTCCCTCGAATTCTTGGACGGCGTCGGCATCAGCAGGGGGGACTGCGTGTCGCTCGGTAGCGCCAACTGAGGGGCAGCGACGTAGCTCGAGGCAAGCGAGAAGATCACTCCAGAGATCGGGCATTACCTTAGTGTAATCGAAATTCTCATTGTAGAAGAACTAGCTTCTCATGACTGGTGCACGACTCCGGTGGCGCAGAACTTCCACACCTCTTCGGCGGTGATCGGACGGGCGGTCGCGTCGTCGAGGTTGCCACCGGACCGGGCCGTGAACATCACGGTCTGCATGGTCATCGCCGCCACCCTGCGTGGGTTCAGCCCTGGCCGCAGTTCACCTGCCGCGGCGGCATCGTTCACCAGGTCGACGAACAACGCGAGCAGCGGTGCGTGCGCGACCTTGACCTGCGCAGGGTGGGTGACCAGGAGGCGAGGTGCGAAGTCGGTGAACAGCGGGCGCTGTGCTGTCGGGTCGGGGCGCGACAAGTCGAACAGGAGCTGGACAGCGACCGCGAGCCGGTCGAGTGGATCGGGCCTACTGGCAGCGACAGTACGGATTTGATCGGCCGCGTTGATCAAGGCCTCCTCGAAGAGCGCGACCAGCAGCTCGTGCTTACCGTCGAACTGTAGGTAGAAGCTGCGCAGGGATTGACGAGACCGTTCGACGACTTCTTGCACGGTGAAGTCCATCGTCCCGTTTTCGAGGATTATTGCCTGCGCCGCATCCAGGAAACGCTGCACCCGTTGTTCAGCGCGCAGCTTCGCGGTCCTGATCGAGCGCTCGACCGCGCGCTGCTTCCATGCCGGATCTTCTGTCGCGCTGTTCATGGGGACCATTCCGGCGCCGACCATGGTGAACAGAGTCGGCACGCTGTCTCGTCAAAGGTGGACCAGGCGCGGAGCGTTGCCTGTTGTTCGCAGCATTGCCCCCGCATCGCGGATCAGCTCCCGAGAACTGCCGAGTAGACAGTCGAGTACCAGGACGCGCCGAATATGCCGGTGCAGATCATGTTCGGCAGTGAAGCCGATGCCGCCGAGGACCTGTTGGCAATGCCGGGCCGCGGTCAACGCCGCCCGCCCTGCGGCAGCCTTCGCCAGCAACGCGCCGAGATCGCTGTCGGCGGCCTGAAGTGTCGCCTCGGCGCCTTCGGTGGCGACGAGCGCCTCCGCGAGTCGGTGCCGGACGGCCTGAAAGGAAGCAACGGGACGGTCGAATTGGACGCGGTGCATGGCATGCGTCTTGGCGAGTGCGAGCATCGCTCTGCTCGTGCCCACCAGCCACCAGCCGAGGGCACGGCGGCCGACGGCAAGCGGGATCTCATCTCCTGCCGGCACTTCACGGATGGGTAGTTCGGCATCGATTGCCGAGCTTCCGCCGCCGATCTCCTCCCACAACACCCATCTGCCGCCCGCGAAGGGCAGTGGCACAGACTCGATGGCGGGCCGTCCTATGCTGTCGCGCAGCACATCGTTCAGCAACGGAGCGTGTGCGCCTGTCTCGCCGAGCAAGCGGAAGACCAGCGGCACAGCGACTTCCGGAATCTCGGCGAGCATTTGATGCCACCCGAGGTCGGCAAGTGCCGTATACAGCTCGGGGCCGGAGGCTACGAGCATCGTCTTGCGTAGCGTCTGGGTGAGCAGATCGAGTTCGGCATTCTCCACGGTTCACTCTTTCCCGAGGTCGAGCAGGCGACGCGCGATGATATTGCGTTGGATCTCGGCGGTGCCGCCATATATCGTCGCCGCCCGCGAGTACAGGAATTCCGGGCGCCATGACGAGTCGATGAGCTCCAGCGTGCCGGGCAGCAGATCACGGACGGTGTCGAACAATTGCTGTTCGGCTGTGGCGAGCAGAACCTTGTCGATGGACGTCTCCGGACCGAGCTTGTCTCCTGCGGCCAGCCGTTGCTGGGTCGCGTGGGAACGGCAGCGGATCGTATGCAGCGCGAGGTACGCGGCTCCCAGGTCGGCATCGTCGGGGGCGGACGTCTCGGCCAGTAGCTGGTCCAATCGCGTGTAGAGATAGGCGATTCGGTGCCAAAAGCAGGTCGAGCGTTCGTGCGGCAGCAGATCCATCGCGACGCGCCAGCCGTCCCCGGGACGGCCGAGCATTCGGTCGGCGGGGACGACCACCTCGTCGAAGTACACTTCCGCGAATTCGTCGATGCCGTGCATGGTGCGCAGCGGCCGTACGGTGATGCCGGGGGTATCCATATCCACGAAGAAGGCGGTGATGCCGTCGTGGCCCGGTGCGGTGCGGGTGAGCAATACGCATCGCGCCGCATACTGCGCCAGACTGGTCCACACCTTCTGACCGGAGATCACCCAGTTGTCGCCACGCTGCTCGGCCCGGGTGGTCAGCGAGGCGAGGTCACTACCCGAGCCAGGTTCGGAGAAGCCCTGACACCACTGCTCGCGGCCGCTCAGCAGCCGAGGGACCATTTCCGCGGCCAGTTCCGGGCGGGCGTAGGAGATCATCGTCGGTGCGAGCACCTCGACCATCGAATAGATTCCGGGCTCGGCCAAGTCGCGAGTGGCGACTTCCTCGCCGAGAATCGCCCGAAGAACGGCCGGCCCGCCGAGACCTCCGACGTCGGCGGGCCAACCGTAGCGCATCCAACCCGCGTCATACAGCGCGCTGCGGACTCGGGCCAGTTGCGCGACCTGTTCGTCGAGAGTGTGACTGATATCGACGGACAGGTCGTTTTCGTCGAGCCAGGCCCGCAGGCCTGCTCGGAACTCACCGTGGTTCATACATTCGGTCGTTCGAAGGCGTGTGGACGACCGGAATCGTGGTGGCCGTTGCGGCGGATGAACGTCATCGCCCTGGTGCGCAGCCGCCAACCGGCGTCGGTACGGGTGTAAGTGTCGCGGTAGTAGCCGATCCGCATGTCGTGGGTAGCGTGATCGATGAAGCACAGGGTCTGGGTGCCGGTCGCGCTGCCACCGTCGATATCCAGCACCGGAGTCCCGGTCATGAACAAGCCCTTGGGAGCTGCCGCGACCAGTGCCGGGAAATCAGCGAGCGGATAACTGTCGCCGAAGGCGCTGTACGTGCCGTCAGCGGTGAAAACCGCCAGCACCCCGTCGATGTCGCCCTGAGTCATGGTGACCGCGTAGCGGGCGAGCAACTGCTGGATCTCGATCACGTCATCGATTGTCGACATAGACCTTTCCGCCTTTCATGACGAAGCGCACGTTCTGGGTGACGGAGATGTCCTGCAGCGGGTCACCGGACACACCGATGATGTCGGCGAGAAGTCCCTCGGCGAACCGTCCACGATCGGTGACGTCGATCAGTTCGGCGGCGGTGACGGTCGCGGCCCGTAGCACGGCCAGCGGCGGCAGGCCGCGCTCGACGAGTGCGACCAGTTCGTCGGCATTGCGGCCGTGCGGGATGGCCGGGGCGTCGGTGCCCACCGCGATCTTCACGCCTGCTTTATAGGCAGCCAGCACGGAAGTTCTTGCGCGCGGGAACATCAGGGCTGCCTTGGCCTGCAGTTCGGGCGCGGCCTTGGACACGTCCATGGCGTCGGCCAGGCGGGTGGTCGGCACCAGATAGGTGCCTCGTTCGACCATCAGCGCGATCGCGTCGTCATCGATCAGGAAGCCGTGTTCGATGCAGTCGATGCCGGCCTGGACCGCCGCGCGCACCGCATCCGCGCCGTGCGTGTGCGAGGCGACGCGCAGGCCGCGCCGATGTGCCTCATCCACGATCGCGACCAGTTCGTCCGCTGAATAGTGTTGTGCGCCAGGAGCTCCGGTCAGCGACATGACGCCGCCGGAGACACACACCTTGATCAGCTGGGCACCGTGCTTGATCTGATATCGGACTGCCTTGCGTACCTCGTCGACGCCGTTGGCGATGCCCTCTTCGATGGTCAGGTCCAGCACGTGGGGTGCGAACGCGGCGAACATCGTCGGGTCGAGGTGCCCTCCGGTGGGGGTGATCGCGTGGCCCGCAGGCACTACCCGGGGCCCGTCGATCCATCCGGCGTCGATCGCCTTGCCGAGCGCGACGTCGAGAAGATAGCCACCGGTCTTCACAAAGAGGCCGAGGTTGCGGACGGTGGTGAATCCGGCTCGTAGCGTACGGCGGGCATTTCCCACGGCACGCAGCATGCGTAACGGCGGATCGTCTTGAACGCTGGAGGTGAGGCCCGTCTCGCCGCGTCCGCCCATCAGGAGGTTGACCTCCATGTCCATCAGGCCAGGGAGCAAGATCAGCTCGCCGAGGTCGATGACCTCACCCTCGGGGGCGCCACCGACGCCGACGATACGGTCGCCGTCGACCCGCAGGATAGCGGGGCGGGCGATCTCGCCGGTGTCGATGTCCAGGAAACCGGCTGCCTTCAGCGTCTGCATTTCAGACGACCGGTTCGCGGAGGAGTTGGACCATGGCGGCGCCGCTGTCGGGGACGCGGGGTTGTTTCCATACTTCGATGGGGAAGGAGATGTTGATGAGGGATTGCATGAGGTGGAAGAGGGTGCGGGTGTCGTCGGGGAGGTCGCCCCAGGTGTGTTTGTCGCAGTGGGTGATGGCGTCTTGGATGCGTGGGAATGCGGCGTCGTAGAATTGTTGCATTTGGGGCATGGTTGAGTTGAGGCGTTTTGTGTAGCGTTCGGGTTCGGTGGGTAGGGCCCAGTCGATGTAGGGGTCGAGGTCGTTGAATTCAGGGGGCAGTGTTGGCATTGCGGTATTCCTCGACTTTGTCTTTGGCGGTTTTGTGGAGGTGGCGGAGGAGGATTTCTTGGTCGTTGAGGGGGAAGTCGGTGACGATGTTGGTGGCGAGCATTGTTTGGGTGGCTTCGAGGGTGTTGGCGTCTTGGAGTGCGTATTCTTTGAAGGTGACGGCGGCGAGTTCTTGGGCGAGGCGTTCGCGGGCGTTTTTGGCGGGGACGAAGTAGAGGGCTGCTTCGAAGATGTGGCGGTTGACGGCGGTGGGCCAGTAGTGGTAGGTGAGGAACCAGCCGGGTTCCCAGAAGAGCAGGGACATGTTGGGGAAGATTTCGAATTCGTCGATGCCCCAGGCACGGTGGCGGGCGGGGTTGATGCCTTCGGGGAGGGTGTCGAGTCCTTCGATGTCGGGTTTGTCCCAGGGGCCGAAGAGTCCGCTGCGGAGGATGCGTTCGATGGGTTTGACCATGTTGGGGTCTTTGGGTGGTGCCATGCCGCCCCAGCTGGAGATCATGGAGTGGGGGGGTTGGATTTCGTAGTGGAGTGCTTCGTAGCCGGTGCCGGCGAGTTTGTCGGCTTCGTCTTTGACGGCTTGTTTCATGTGGAGGATGGGGGCGTGGTAGAACTCGGCGAAGGCGTCGATGAAGAGTTTCCAGTTGCTGCCGATGTCGGCGCGGTAGGTGTAGGTTTCGGTCATTTCGTGGAAGGGGTAGCCTTCGACGCCTTTGATCATGGTGCCGAGGTAGTCGTTGAGTGGGGGTGCGTTGTTGTCGGTGTTGATGAAGATGAAGCCTTGCCAGACTTCGCAGCGGACGGGTTTGAGTCCGTAGAGGTTTTTGTCGAGGTCGAAGAATTCTTGTTCTTGTTGGACGAATTTTACTTCGCCGGCGAGGCTGTAGCGCCAGGCGTGGTATTTGCAGGTGAATTGGCGGCAGGTGCCTGCGGTTTCTTCGTTGGGGTAGTCGTCCCAGACGAGTTTGTTGCCGCGGTGGCGGCAGATGTTGTGGAAGGCGCGGATGGTGTCGTCGGTGTCTTTGACGATGATGAGTGAGGTGCCGATGCAGGCGAGTTCGCGGGTGAAGTAGCTGCCGGTACGGGGGAGGCGTTCGACGCGGCCGACGTTGAGCCAGGATTTTTTGAAGATGGCGTTGCGTTCGTCTTCGTAGAATTGGGGGTCGGTGGAGTCGGTGTAGTCGACGGGTTCGGTGCCCAGGGTTGGGTAGTGCTGGGTCCAGCTGCCTGCTGCTGGTTTGGTGAAGTGGGGCAAGGTTTCAGCCTTTCAGTGTTCGACTTCTACGCCGAAGGTGTTGAACGCCATGGTCGGGTGATGGTTCCCTGGGCGCGCAGCAGGATGCGGGTGACGGCGTGCCGTACCTGTCTCCCCGGACCCACCCGCAGTGGGTGCACACGGATGCCGACCTCCTCTCAGCCGAGAGAATCATATTCTCAAATATGAACTTCTAGGTTTCCACGACTGGCTTGGATAGTCAATGTCGCCGACTGGAGGGCTCGAGTCTGCTCGTCGGGCGGTCGACGTGGCCGACTGGCGCGTGGTCAGCCGGGCATTGCGGTCGCTGCGGCATTGATTCTCTTTTGATGAGAAGATAGTTTCCAGTGAGCGAGAGCATCGTGACCGCAGAGCCGCGGGGATCGCCACAAGGAAGGGAGATTCACCATGACAACGTCGCCTGTGCACCCCGGTGACCAGCTCGCCAGCACCGTCTGCGGAACCAGGGTGGTGGTGATTCGAGTGCCCGCCGAGGGCGCGCCGGTGATCGCCTGCGGCGGGAGTCCGATGGTTTCGGCGGCCACCGCCCAGCCGGTTGCGGCGGACGGGACAGCGGTCACGCTGATCGGCAAGCGCTACGTGGACGCGAGTGAAGCAGTGGAGTTGCTGTGCACGGCGGCTGGTGCGGGGGAGCTGAGCTGCGACGGAACGCCGATGACTATCAAGGCTGCCAAGGCGCTACCCGCCTCCGATTGAGCGAAACGGACCGTCATGAAGCGCGATGACATGATCTTGATCAGCGTCGGTGACCACCTCATCGAACCGGCCGACCTGTTCGTGAACCATCTGCACAGCCGGTACTCGAGGCAGGCCCCTCAGCTGGTGGAACGAGCGGACGGGACTGCCGTCTGGAAGTTCCGCGATGTGGTCATCCCCCGTGCGGCACCGAGTACCGCGGCCGACCGGAAGTACGGTCTCGAGCCGGCAGGGCTCGATGAGATCGAGGCGGGTAGCTATGACGTGCACGCTCGGGTCGAGGCGATGAGCGCAGGCGGCATCCTCGCCTCGATGAACTTCCCGTCGTTCCCTGGTCTCGCGACCGGGCTGGGCGCCACCGATGATCCTGATCTGCCACGGGCGCTGGTGCGTGCCTACAACGATTGGCAGATCGACGAGTGGTGCGGCGCCTATCCGGGCCGCTTCGTCCCGCTGGCACTGCCGATGATCTGGGATGCTGAACTGTGCGCCGACGAGGTGCGCCGGGTCGCGGCCAAACGCTGTCACTCGCTGACGTTCACCGAGTATCCGGCCGCGCTCGGCTATCCAAGCTTCCATGACTCCTACTGGGATCCGCTGTGGCGGGCGTTGTGTGATACGAGCACCGTCCTGTCGATGCCGCTGGGCTCGGCGGGCTGGTCGACTATGCCGACCGAGGATTCACCGCCGCAGGTGCTGGAAACTGTAGCTCCTATGAACATTGCCGCTGCTGCGGCGGATCTACTGTGGTCGGCGGTCTTCGAGAAGTTTCCGGATCTCCGAATCGCGTTGCCCGAAGGCGGGATCGGCTGGGTCCCCTACTTCTTGGAGCGGGCCGACCGGATCGCCGAAAGGCTGGCGTCGCGTACGCGGCGCGACTTCGGCGCCGTGCTGCCGAGCGAAGTGTTCCGGAAGCACTTCCTCACCTGCTTCATCAGTGACCCGGTCGGCATCAACCTGCGTCGGCGGATCGGCATCGACAATATCTGCTGGGCCGCAGGCTATCCGCACAGCGATTCGGCCTGGCCGACCGCGCCCGAGGATCTCTATGAGGTCATGGACGAGGACGCCGTGTGGGACTCCGACATCAACAAGATGACTCATGAGAATGCCATGCGCTGGTACTCCTTCGATCCCTTCTTGCACATACCAAAGGAGCGGGCGACGGTCGGCGTGCTTCGCGAATCCGTGGCCGATCGTGAGTTTTGCGGTCGTACCCGGGCACAGGCGCCTTCCCCTTCGAGGGACATCCCGGGGTCGGGACCGATTCGGTGATTCGAGCGAATACAGGAGTGGATGTGTCTGCCGGAATGAATTTCGAACTGAGCGAGGATCAGCAACTGATTCGCAAGTCAGTTGCCGAACTGGCGAAGAGGTTCGACGACCAGTACTGGATGAAAAAGGACCAGGCGCACGAATTTCCGACAGAATTCTACAACGCCATTGCCGCAGGCGACTGGCTCGGCATCACTATTCCAGAGGAATACGGCGGCCTCGGTCTCGGTATCACCGAGGCGACGTTGCTGCTCGAGGAGGTATCGCGCTCTGGTGGCGGCATGAATGCCGCCAGTTCCATCCACATGTCGATCTTTGGCATGCATCCGGTGGTCGTGCATGGCTCGGATGAGCTCAAGCGCCGAACGTTGCCCCGCATCGCCAAGGGCGATCTGCATGTTTGCTTCGGCGTGACCGAACCGGGTGCCGGGTTGGATACCACACGTATCACCACCTTCGCTAAACGCGACGGTGACGACTACGTGGTGAACGGGCGCAAGGTGTGGATCTCCAAGGCCATGGAGTCGGAAAAGATCCTGCTGCTGACTCGTACCCAGAGCTATGACCAGGTCGAGAAGAAGACCGATGGCATGACGCTGTTCCTCACTGACCTGGACCGGGACCGGGTCGATATCCGGCCGATCGCGAAAATGGGACGCAACGCGGTCACTTCGAATGAATTGTTCATCGACGATCTCCGGATCCCGGTGGCTGATCGAGTCGGCGAGGAGGGCAAGGGGTTCAAGTACTTACTCGATGGTCTGAACCCCGAGCGGATGCTGATCGCGGCGGAGGCCCTCGGTCTGGGCCGGGTGGCGTTGGACAGAGCCGTGAAATATGCCTGTCAGCGCGAGGTGTTCGGCCGGCCGATCGGTATGAACCAAGGTATCCAATTTCCGCTCGCGGACTCGCTGACCCATTTGGACGCCGCCGAACTGGTACTGCGCAAGGCGACGTGGCTCTACGACAACGGCAAGCCATGCGGGCGTGAGGCGAACACCGCCAAGTATCTGTGCGCGGACGCCGGGTTCACCGCGACCGACCGTGCGCTGCAGACACACGGCGGGATGGGTTACGCCGAGGAATACAACGTTGGTCGTTATTTCCGTGAGGCGCGCGTTATGAAGATCGCGCCGATCAGTCAGGAAATGATTCTGAACTATTTGGGATCACACACTCTAGGTATGCCGAGGAGCTACTGAATGGCCATCAAGAACGCACTCTTCGATCTGACCGGGCGCACTGCGCTGGTCACCGGGGCCGCCGGCGGTATCGGGTCGGCCGTCGCCCAGGCTTTCGCCACTGCGGGTGCCGCGGTGGTGGTCACCGATGTCGACGGAGCCGCGGCTGCGGCGGTAGCCGAGAAGATCTCGGCCAACGGGGGCAAAGCCGCCAGTGCCGCGTTGGATGTGCGGGATCGCGCGGCGGCCGACACCGCAGTCGCCAAGGCGGTGGACCTGGGCGACGGGACGCTGCACATTCTGGTGAACAACGCGGGCGTGACCGACCCGGCAATGTTCGCGGACACCACCGAAGAGTCGATTCGGCGGTTGATCGATATCCACCTGATGGGCACCTTCATCTGCTCGCAGGCCGCACTCCCGAAACTGGCGACGAACGGCACCGGGCGGATCATCAACGTGACCTCGTCGGCGGGCATCGTCGGCACCCTCGGACAGGTGAACTATTCGGCTGCCAAGGCGGGCATCATCGGCGTGACGAAGTCCCTCGCGCGTGAATTGGCCCGCAAGAACATCCTGGTGAACGCGCTGGCACCGCTCGCGGCGACCCCGATGACGAGCACCATTCGCACCGACGAGAAGTTCGCGGCCCAGATGCTCGCCCGCATTCCGTTGCGCCGGTGGGCTGAGCCCGAGGAGATCGCGGGTGCCTTTGTCTTCTTGGCCTCCGATGCGTCGTCGTTCGTCACCGGGCAGGTGCTGCCGGTGGATGGCGGCATGGTGATGTGATGGTGCAGCCGGCGCCGGATGACAGGCCAGCAGCGGACGCACCGCTGGCCGGTGTCACCGTGGTGTCACTGGAGCAAGCGGTATCCGCGCCGATGTGTACTCGGACCCTCGCCGACTTCGGGGCCAGGGTGATCAAGGTGGAGAACCCGAAGGGCGGCGATTTCGCCCGGCATTACGACGACGTGGTCAATGGCCTCGCCGCTCATTTCGTCTGGGTGAACCGTGGGAAGGAGTCGGTCACCCTTGACTTGAAATCGCTTGGCGGACTGGAGGTATTGCACCGGTTACTGGAGCGCGCCGACGTGCTCGTCTCCAATCTCGCGCCGGGGGCGACCGCTCGGCTGGGGGTCGCGCCCGCCGATCTGGCCGACCGCTATCCCGAGCTGATCGCGGTGGAGATCGATGGTTTCGGCGCGGGCGGTCCGTTGTCGGGTAAACGTGCTTACGACCTCCTCGCGCAGGCGGAGTCCGGGGTGTGTGCGGTCACCGGGCAGGCGGGCGCGCCCGCCAAGCCCGGGCCGCCGGTCGCCGATGTCACCTCCGGGTTGTACGCGGCGTTGTCGATCCTGGCCACGTTGTGCGGGCAGCAACGGCGTGGCGGGCGTGGCGCGGCGATCAGCGTGAGCCTGTTCGACACCATGGCCGAGGTCATGGGTTACCACCTCACCTACACCCGGCACTCGGGCGTCGATCAGCAGCCGCTCGGTATGAGTTCGCCCGCGGTGGCACCGTATGGTGCCTATCCGACCGCTGACGGGCAGACCGTGGTACTCGGCACGACGAATGACAGCGAATGGCAGCGTCTTGCGCGCGAATTGCTGCGGCGTCCCGACCTCGCCGAGGATGCGCGGTTTCGGACCAATCCCGACCGCGTTCGGCATCGGCAGGTGCTCGACGGCGAGATCGGCGACTGGTGTGCGCGCCATGATCTCGGGCACGTGCAGAAGGCAGCGGACGCGGCAGGAATCGGCAACGCCCGCTACAACCTGCCGAGCGAAGTACTGGTACACCCGCAGCTGACCACCCGCGATCGCTGGCGCAGTATCGACAGCCCCGTAGGTCCGATCCCGGCGCTGCTGCCGCCGCCGATCATCGCCGGTTTCGAGCCGCCCATGGGGGCGGTGCCCGCGCTCGGGCAGCACACCAACGCGGTGCTCACCGAACTCGGACTTTCCGACGACGAAATCACCTGGTTGCGCGTGCAGGGTGCGATCGGGCCGGCCTACCACTGATGTCTGACGAGAAGGAGAGTGTTGTGGGTGCGTCGCTGATATCGGAGGATCGCAATGGCGTGCGAACCCTGACCTTGCACCGGCCGCAGCGCAAGAACGCGATCGACCGAGCATTATGGGTGGCGCTGCGTGATGCGCTGGATGCCGCGGGACACGACCCCGCCGTTCGCGTGCTGGTCATCACCGGCGCGGGTGGGGCGTTCTGTTCCGGAGCTGATATCGCCGAGCCGGACCCCACCCATCCCGTCGACAAAATGCGCAGATTGACCGATGTGGCGCTACTGCTGCATGAGCTGCCGATTCCCACGATCGCAAAAGTGAACGGCGTGGCGGTCGGTGCGGGCTGGAATCTCGCCCTCGGCTGCGATCTGGTGGTGGCTACGCCGGAGTCGCGATTCTCGCAGATTTTCGCCCGCCGGGGGCTTTCCGTGGATCTCGGTGGCTCGTGGCTACTGCCGAAGTTGGTCGGATTGCAGCAGGCAAAGCGTCTGGCGCTGTTGACCGAGATGATCGACGCGGAGCAGGCGCGCGCACTGAACCTGGTGACCTGGGTGGTACCCGAATCGGAAGTCGACGAGTTTGTCCTCGAACTTGCCGCACGGCTCGTTGCAGGGCCGCCTGTCGCACTTGCTCAGACCAAAGCGTTGTTGAACGAAGGCGCTGACCGGACCCTGCGGGATGCGCTGGCCAGTGAGGCCCGTGCGCAGGCGGTGAACTTCGCGACGGCCGATGCGGCGGAGGCTTTCGCCGCATTCGCCGAGAAGCGAGATCCGGAATTCACCGGCCGCTGGTCGGTGTCCGGACGGGCAGTTCCGCTGTGAATTCGAATCATAGCTAGACCGAACTGGAGAATTGGATGCGTGAAGTAGTTGTTGTCGAGGCGGTTCGTACGCCGTTCGGCAAGCGGAACGGAGGGTTGTCCTCGACCCATCCGGCCGATTTGTCCGCCGTCGTGCTGAACGCACTGATCGAGCGCACCGGGATTGATCCGGCGGTGATCGATGATGTCATCTGGGGTTGCGTATCCCAGGTCGGTGACCAGTCGAGCAATATCGGGCGCTACTCGGTGCTGGCCGCGGGCTGGCCGGAGAGCATTCCGGGGACGACAGTCAACCGGGCCTGTGGTTCGAGTCAGCAGGCATTGGAATTCGCCGTTCAGGGCGTGATGTCCGGGCAGCAGGACGTCGTCGTCGCGGGCGGCGTGGAGGTGATGAGCCGGGTGCCGCTCGGCGCGGCGAAAGGCGACGGTGTTCCGTATGGGCCCAACGTTCTTGCGCGCTATGACGATTACTCCTTCAATCAGGGGATATCCGCAGAACTGATTGCGCAGAAATGGGGTCTGTCTCGACGTGTCCTCGATGAATTCGCCTCGGCGTCACACGAGTTGGCCGCCGCCGCGCAGGACCGGGGTGCTTTCGACGGGCAGATCGTTGCTGTTGTCACGGAGGACGGGAACCTGACGGCCGATGAAGGCGTGCGCCGCGGCACCACCCCGGACAAGCTCGCCGCCTTGAAGCCGGCCTTCCAGGACGGTGGCGTGATCCACGCGGGCAACTCCTCCCAGATCTCCGACGGGGCGGCCGCCGTGCTGGTGACGACACCGGAGAAGGCCCGCGAAATAGGGCTGACGCCGCTAGTGCGCTACCAGGCCGGTGTGGTGACGGGCTCTGATCCGGTGCTGATGCTGACGGGCCCGATTCCGGCGACGGAGAAGGTGCTGCGTAGAGCTGGCCTGGCCTTGTCCGACGTCGGTGTCTTCGAGGTGAACGAGGCATTCGCTCCGGTCCCGCTGGCATGGCTCGCTGAGACCGGTGCTGACCCGCGGCTGCTCAATCCACTGGGCGGGGCCATCGCACTCGGCCACCCGCTTGGTGGTTCGGGAGCGGGTCTGCTGACCCGAATGATTCATCACATGCGCGACAAAGGAATTCGCTACGGCCTGCAGACGATGTGCGAGGGTGGCGGCACCGCCAACGCCACCATCGTCGAGCTGGTAACCCGATAAAGGAGACGTCGTTGCGCCGGGAGATCTATACCGAGGACCACGAAGCATTCCGGCAGTTGGTGCGGGAATTCATCGAAAAGGATGTCGTTCCGCATTATGCCGAGTGGGAGCGTGCTGGCCGGATGCCCCGCACGGTCTTCGCTCGCCTCGGATCGCTGGGCGTACTCGGGGTGGCTATTCCATCGGAGTACGGCGGGGCAGGGGAGCGAGACTATCGCTACAACGCAGTGCTACAAGAAGAAGCGGCCCGCGCGCTGGTAACGCTGAGTACGGTGCGCACGCAGCTCGACGTCATCCTGCCGTACTTCTTGGAGTACGCCGACGAACAGCAGCGGCAGCGCTGGTTTCCCGGCCTCGCGAGCGGCGAGCTGTTGACGGCCATCGCGATGACGGAGCCAGGGACCGGCTCCGATCTGGCGGGTATGCGCACCAGTGCCGTGCGTGACGGTGAGGATTACGTACTCAATGGTGCCAAGACCTTCATCACCGGTGGGCTGCTCGCCGACCTGGTGATCGTGGTGGCGCGCACGGCGACCGACCCGGAGAACCGGCGAGCTGGTCTGACCCTGCTCGTTGTCGAGGACGGTATGCCTGGGTTCGAGCGTGGTCGGGTACTGGACAAGATGGGTTGCAAGGTGCAGGACACCGTCGAGCTGTCCTTCGATGACGTGCGGGTTCCCGCGGTGAACCGGCTCGGCGAGGAGGGCGCGGCCTTCGGTTACCTCGGCAACAATCTGGCGCAGGAACGGATGACCGTGGCCGTCGGGTCGGTCGCCCAGGCGCGGGCAGCAGTCACTACGACGATCGACTATGTCAAGCAACGCAAGGCATTCGGGACTCCGGTTGCTTCTTTTCAGAACACGAAATTCGAGCTCGCCTCGATGTCTGCGGAGATCGAGGCCGCGCAAACCATGGTGGACCGGGCAGTTCTCGATCTTGTCGAGGGCGAACTGTCCGGCGCGGATGCCGCGCGGGTCAAACTGTTCACCACCGAAGTACAGGGCCGGGTGGTGGACCGCTGTCTGCAGCTGTTCGGTGGCTACGGCTATATGACCGAGTACCCGATCGCCCGCCTGTACACGGATGCGCGCGTCGCCCGGATCTACGCGGGAACCAGCGAGGTCATGAAGGTGATCATCGCCAAGTCTCTGGGGTTGTGACCGGTGCTCACGCCATGTCGTGGGCACATCAAACGCCGCGCGTCCAGGATCCGAGCACCATCAACGTTTTGGTGCCGGTGACGCCGGCCTCCCGACGGAGGCCACCAGCGATCTCCGGGCTGGTCTACGCGGACTCGCTTCACTATGGGCGGTTGAAGACGGCCAACGCGGGCACGCGCGGTTCAGTGCCACCGTCGGCATCTGGCGCGCGCCCGTGACGCGTTAAGCAGTTTTGAGAATTGAATTCTCACAATGGAGATTAACGCTCTATACTAGGGCTGCGCGGTGCCTCAGCACGTCGAGCCGCACCGCAACCACGGCCTGCACGGCCTGCACGACGTGCTCGATACGCAGGCGCGGTCACCTGGAACGCTGGGAGAGTTGGATGCCATATATCGCTTCGATCGGCACCTACCTGCCGTGCTGGGGTAGCGCCGGACAACGGGTTGTCGGTGACGACGAGGACGCGATCACGCTCGCGGTCGAGGCGGGCCGGGTCGCGCTCGGTGATGGCGCGGGCGTGGAACATATCGTTCTGGTGAGCCGCGATCTGCCGCTGCTGGAAGGCGGCAACGCCGCCGTGCTGTTGGCGGGCCTCGGCTTGGATCCGGAACTGGAAGTCACCGAGCGGCTCGGGGGAGCCCCCGCGGTGCTCGACGCGCTCAGTTCCGCCCGGTCGCGCAGCCTGGTCATCGGTGTCGACTTGGCACCGGCCGGTGCGGCGGCGGCGGTGACCGCCGAGCGCGGTCTGCAAATACGTACCGCGGCGCGGGTCGCCCGCAGCCTGCCTGTGCGCACCCGGTACGCCACCGGCGTCGTGCACGAATACGGCGACCCGCGGCTCCTGCACGCACGTGGCTTGCTCGGTTCGCTGGCGGTGGCTTGGCTGGACACGCCGATCGCGGTGGCGGGCGTCGATCACGCACAGGCCGTCGATCTGTGTGTCGGCACGCCGCCACCGTTGCCGACGCTCGGTGCCAGTTCCGGATTGTTCGCGCTCGCCGCCATGGCGGACGCGGCCAAGGAAGGGCCGCTGGTCGGTGTGGAGCAAGCGAGCCTGTCCGCGGTCACGGTCGCCGTCGGCGCCGTGCAGGTCCGGCGCCGTGAACCGGAGGCGCGGATGAAGCCCGCAGGCACCTTCATTCCCGGCGCGGACATTCCGATTTCCCTGGCCGCCTATGAACGGGCCTTCGAGGCGAAGGTGCGCTGGGTGGCAGGCCGGCCCGCCGGTACCGACGAATTGGACTTTCCTCCTCGGTATCGGGTCGATGACGACGGTGCGCTACATGCCGACTACACCTTGGTGCCGTTGCCCCGGACCGCCGTCGTCTACACCGGTGTGACGGTGCACGTGCCGGTGCCGGGTTTGAAAACCCCCTATTCCCTCGTGATCGTGGAACTCGATGAAGTCGGCGTGCGTGCTCTGGTGAAGGTGACCAGCGCCGACCCGGGAACGGTGAACATCGGCGACCGCGGTCGTATGGTGCTGCGCCGAGTGGCAGTGCGATCGGGCGTTCCGGATTACGGTTACGCGTTCGAACCCGAGAGTGAGGCAGTGGCATGAGGAAGGTCGCCATCGTCGGCGCGGGGATGACCCCATTTGCCGAGCATTTCGTGTTGGGTATCAAGGATCTGGTGCCGATGGCGTTCGCGGAGTGCGCGGCCACCGTCGACAAGGGGCTGCGCAGGTCCGATATCCAAGCTGCGTGGTTCGGTGAGTTCGGTACCACCGACGGATTTCCCTCCGGCATCCTCGCCGATACTCTCGGCCTGCAGGAAATTCCGGTTACCCGTGTCGAAAATGCCTGTGCCACAGGACATGACGCGGTGCGTAACGCGCTGTACGGTATCGCATCGGGGGCGATCGACGTGGCGCTCGTGCTCGGGGCCGACAAGCTCCGTGAGTCGACGTCGAGGGGCATGCTATGGGAGTGGGAGGCGATGACGCGGGATATGGCCTGGGACTACCCCCTCGGCCTGGTAGCGCCCGCGGGGTTCGCCCTCCATGTAGCACGGTATCTGCACGAATCGCCCGCCACCAGGGAGCACATGGCCATGGTCGCGGTGAAGAACCATCGCCATGGAGTCCGAAATCTCAAGGCGCGGTTGCGTTTCGAGATAACCATCGAAGAGGCGCTGGCGGCGCCGACCGTGGTCACCCCCTTCGGCCTCTACGACTGCGCTCCGCAAAGTGACGGTGCTGCCGCGCTGGTGCTGGCGGCGGAGGATGTCGTGGACCGCTACACTGATCGTCCGGTATGGGTCCGTGGTGTCGGGCTCGGCCTTGATTCGGTGATGCATCAACACAAACGGGATATGACTACTTTCCCGGCGACGGTACGTGCCGCCAAGCAGGCCTTCGGCATGGCCGGGTTGACACCCGCGAATGTCGATGTCGCCGAGGTGCACGACTTCTTCACCGGCGTCGAGCTGATCAGCTACGAAGATCTCGGATTCGCTGACCGCTTCGAAGCGCACAAGCTTGTCGAAGCGGGTGTCACCAGCGTCGGTGGCGCACTGCCGATCAATCCGAGCGGCGGCCTGAAGGCCAAGGGGCATCCGCCGGGTGCCACCGGGGTGGCGCAGTGCGTCGAGTTGTTCGAACAGCTGCGCGGCAGTGCCGCAAACCAGGTCGACGGTGCGCGAATCGGGCTGGCGCATAACGTCGGTGGTCCGACAGCGGTTGCCGGAGTGACGATCCTGGCTGGTCCCGGGGCTTGACGTGGTCGAACTCGTCGCGCTGGTTCCCGGGGCGCCTGCGCGACGCCGTGTCGTGCTGGAGTGGGCGGGCCGCGCTGTCGGTCGAACCGGACACGTCCATGTGGTCTGCGATGGAATGGCGCCATGGGCATTGACCAGCTCGTTTGTCTGGACGGGGCTGGTGCTCGACATGGAGCGGATCGAGCGTGCGGATTTCGCGCAGGCGGCCGAGATCCTCGCGCCGCTGGGCTGCGGGTGGAACTGGCACCACGCGCAGTTCGGCGCGCACGACTTCGCTGTGCGACTGGCCCGCCATTGCGGCACGGCCATCGTGCTGTCGCGGCGCCATCTGCTGCGGACACCGTCGGTCAGGGTGATCGCGCCTGATGTCGAGCTGCCGTGGCCGGTGTGGTCTCTCGGGCGGCGATCGCCGGTTCGTCGGCACCGCTGACCTGAGGTGACCTGAGCCAGGTCTTGTAGCCACTGGATAATGGCATTATCATATATGGTAATGCCATATACCATATGGTATCGCACAGCTGGACACGAGGAGTGCCATGACCGATAACGCCGAAGACGCCGTTGCTGCGACTGACGCCGATGAGCTGATCGAAGAGGTGCTCGTGGAAGAGGTATCGATCGACGGAATGTGCGGTGTCTACTGAGCTGTCCCGGCGTCCGTTCGATATGGAGGCCGGGTGGGAGATGTCATCAGAGGTATCGGTCCGGCCGGAACGGTTCGGCGCGCTGCTCTATCACTTCGGGACCAGGCGGCTGTCCTTCTTGAAAAGCCCGCTGATGCTGCAGATTGTTCGCGGCCTTGCCGACTCGGGTACCGCACGGGAAGCCTGCATCAAGGTCGGCGTGCCCGAGACCGCGTTGCCGACGTATCGCGCGGCCCTGATGACCTTGGCCGCATCCGACATGATCCGTGAGAGAAACGCGACATGACTACCTCACTTCCTCTGGTCGATCAGTTCCAGTACGGGCTCGACGCACCGATCTGCTTGACGTGGGAGCTGACCTACGCCTGCAATCTGTCCTGCACGCACTGCCTGTCGAGTTCCGGCAGACGAGATCCGAACGAGTTGAGCACCGCCGAGTGCATGGCGCTGATCGACGAGTTCGAGCGGATGCAGGTGTTCTATGTGAATATCGGCGGCGGCGAACCGACTGTGCGTCAAGACTTCTGGGAGCTCGTCGACTACGCCAACGCGCATCATGTCGGGGTGAAGTTCTCCACCAACGGCGTTCGGATCAACCAGGCGGCGGCTCGTCGGCTGGCCGCGAGCAGTTACACCGATGTGCAGATTTCCTTGGATGGCGCCACCGAGCAGGTGAATGACGCCGTGCGTGGTGCCGGTTCGTACCGGATGGCTGTGCGAGCGATGGAAACCCTTGCTTCCGAAGGCGTTTACGACTTCAAGCTGTCTGTGGTGGTGACGCGTGAGAACGCGGGGCAACTCGATTCCTTCGCCGCGATCGCCGATCTGTTCGGTGCGCAACTGCGCTTGACCAGGCTGCGGCCGTCTGGTCGCGGCGCCGACGTCTGGGACGAGCTGCATCCCACCGCCGACCAGCAGCGCGCGGTGTACGACTGGCTGGTCGACCA
Organism: Nocardia sp. NBC_01730; assembly: GCF_035920445.1. Classification (NCBI taxonomy): domain Bacteria; kingdom Bacillati; phylum Actinomycetota; class Actinomycetes; order Mycobacteriales; family Nocardiaceae; genus Nocardia; species Nocardia sp. NBC_01730. The sequence continues at coordinate 1,424,172 of NZ_CP109162.1, forward strand.
TGGAGAGCAGGTGCTGACCGGGGATTCGTTCTTTCATTTGGCAGGCTACGGTGAGTCGTTGCCCGGACTGAATCTCTGTGGCGCCGGGCGAGTTGTCTGTCTGGTCGACCCGATCGGCGACGTCTATGCGTGCCCGTTCGCGATTCATGACGACTTCCTGGCCGGAAACGTCCGCGCTGATGGTGGTTTCGCGCATATCTGGCGGGACTCCGAGTTGTTCGCCGAGTTGCGTCGCCCGCAATCGGCCGGGGCATGCACGTCGTGTTCGGCATTCGACAGCTGCCGAGGGGGGTGCATGGCGGCGAAGTTCTTCACCGGTCTGCCGTTGGCGGGGCCTGACCCGGAGTGTGTGCGCGGCCACGGCGAAACCGCCTTGGCGGTAGCAGGCCGGGGGCCCGCGCCACGGCCCTCGCAGGACCATTCGCGTCGCGGTCGGCCGGTCGTGATCGGTATGCCTCAGGTGCCTGCACGAGCCTGCGACGAAAGCCCGCTCGCCGGATTCTCGGTCCCGGGCCGGCCTACCTTTCCGACTCGTCCGGTGACGTTCTGACGTCACGACCCTAGGTGGATCGGCCACCCGCCGACGATGGTCGCCGCGATCGGTGGGTCGTGCAATGCCGAGGTGAGCTCCTCGGGCGGCACGGCGAGGAGGGTGAGGTCGGCGACTTCGCCTGGTGCTATCACGCGAGAAGCGGCGGGGCGTTCGGGTCGGCCGTGGAAGAGCGCCAATGCCGAGTGCATCGAAATTCCTTCGGGCACATCGGAAGTCGGGTCCCGATTGACTGCGGCGCGCACCACATGCCATGGATTCGCCGCGCCGAACGGTGCGTCGCTGCCCGCCGCGACGCCGACCCGCGCGTCGAGCAGGGAGCCCAACCGCCAGAGATCCGGGCGATCCACGGCAGGCACGTCGCGGGCGTACTGTGCCGCCCGTTCCATCAAGAAGTGGGGCTGAGTCACCACCGGTACTCCGCGTTCGCGCAACCACGCCAGTGATTCGGCCGGGATGATCGCGCCGTGCTCGATCCGGTCCCCATCCCGCGTGCCCGCGCCGTCGAGCGCGGCGATGGTGAGGATCAGCTGGACCCGGGTTACGCAGTGCACCGCGACTGACCGTCCCGCCGCGTGCAGGTCGGCAATGTGATCGGTGAACTCGTCCAACGCGGGCAACATGGCGTCGTCCAGCAGGATTTTGGTCGGTCCCAACGAGAAGCGTGCGATCCCGGGATCGGTGATACCGGGCGGCGCCATGCAGTGCATGTGCTGCTGGATCGTCCGATCGGCTACCGACCGGGCGAAGTCGTCGATATCCGATTGGCGCAGCGACGGTGTCGCATCGGTGAAACCGGTAACGCCCAGTGCTGCCGCGCGAGCACTGACGGCGGCGAGATCGTTGGGCACCGTGGCTATTCGGGAACCGAGCCATGAGTCCATCCGCCAGAGCCTTCCCGTCACGCGCCCGGCCGGGTCGCGTTCAACCCCTGGCAGCACACAATCCGCCAGCCCGACAGCCGCGCAGGCACGCGAGTTCAGCGTCCACAACGCGCCGGACCGATGCTGCACGCGCGCCGGGCGATCCCTGATGATGCGGTCCAGCGTCCATCGGTCCAGTTCGCCGGCCACGGATTCGTGATAGCCGATACCGCGGATCCAGGCCCCGGCAGGTAAGTCCGAATCCGCTTGCAGCAGAACGGCTGCCAGCTCTGCGGCAGTGCTCAGCCGCGGGGGACCGAGCCGGACCGAACCGGCGGTGGCAGCGAGCGAACGCAGGTGCAGATGGTGGTCGTGCAAGCCGGGCAGCAGCCAGCCACCCTTGGCGTCTATCTGGTCCTCATCGGGCCGTGCCCGCAGGCCGTGCCCGCATTCGACGATTCGCCCACCCGCCGAGCGGACGTCGGTGTGGCCGGAGGCGAATACTCGCGCGTGTCGAATGAGAATTACGCACCGCCAGGTGGTGGGGCGGCGGGCGTCAGAATGGATTGGCTACGCTGCAACCAAGGACATTCCACCAGCCAATCGTCGCCACGGCGGTGTACCGGATGGGTGCCGTGCCCGAATGCCGGCGCCGTGGCGAAGGCCGCCGCGGTGGCCCGCATCGAAAGGTCGATCAGCACGCCGCCGCCGCCACGGACCGCGCTCGCCACGGCCAGTGCAGCGCAGATTCCGGATAGCGGATCGGCAATCGCGTCCGCACAGAACACCGGTTCGTCACGATACCGGCCGACCAGTCCGCCGGCCACCGCCGCGTCATCGCCGAAGGCCACGCACATCGGATCGCCCCGCCCTGCGCCGGTCAAGCTCAGCCAGACCTGCCCGTCGGGGTGCGGGCGGTCCTCGGGTGCCAGGCCCAGCTGCGCCAATGCCCGCGGGCGCGAGGCTTCGATCACGATGTCTGCCATATCGAGCAATTCTGCCAATTCGTTTCGGCCGCGGGCAGACCTGAAGTCGATGGCGCGGAATTCCTTTCCGTCGTGCAGCCAGTCGAAGAACCTCGGGTCGCCGACGCGGAATCCGTCAGGGCGGTGTGTGCTCTCCACCTTGATGACCTGAGCACCCGCTCGACCGAGCACTCGCGCACACAGCGGGCCGGCCCACAGCGATGACAGATCGACGACCGAGCGTCCGGACAACGACGACGTGTCGACCGGTGCGGCGATCCGTGACGACCGCCAGGGCACAGTCGGAGCGACCGTCGCAGGTAGGGCTGCCGCGGGTACCCCGAGCAGTTGTGCACGCTCCTCCACTGCCGCCGAGGGCATGATGCTTAGAGCTGATTCGAGTGCGGTCCAGGGATCTCCGTCGAAGGCGCGGCCCAGAATAGCGGGCACGGCGTCGACGTCCTCGCGTCGACTCAGCGTGATGGCACACCAGCCGTCGGCCGTGCGGAGCAGCCTGCTCACGCCGCTCGCGGACCGTCGACCGGCCCGCCGTAGCCCCGACGATCCGGCGCGGCCGGCCAGGACGACCGCCGGATCGAGGTCGACCCGAGTGCCGATCTCGCCGGTGACCCAGGACAGCACGCGCAGCACTTCCTTCAGCAATCCATAGGCCGGCGCGGGGGAGAGCACCGGCGGTCCCTCGGCGGTCCCGGTGAGCGCCATCGCACCGGACGCTGCCCATGCCAGTTCCGGACATTCGTGACCGTGCGGTTCAGCTGTCGGTGCGGCAGACGTTGTCAGCGTCCGTACCCAGTCGCCGACGACGGCAGACGCTGTCGCCGTTCCGGGTTGTCTGTTCGTTTCGTGATTCGCCCGCACTTCAGTTCCTTGCCTCGGTCATCCGGTCGACTAAGCCCCAGCGCAGCGCAGTCGGCACGGGCAGTCGCTGTCCGGTCAGCATGAGCCAGGCGGCTCGCCATCGGCCGATGCGACTGGGCACGCTGACCGTGCCGCCCGCACCTGGGACGAGCCCCATGTGCACTTCCGGAAAAGAGAAGTACGTGTCCGGGGCTGCGGCGACCGTGCCCGCCATCGCGGCTATCTCGGCGCCTGCGCCGATACAGGCTCCGGTGACGCGCGCGACCAGGTGCCCGGCAATACGGTCGAATACGCGCCACGGTGCCCGGTCCAGCCGCACCAGATAGCTGGCGACCAGATCCGTCGCACAGCCGAACTCGTCCAGATCGCCGCCGCTGCAGAAGTCCGGTCCAGTGCCGCTCAGCTCGACTGAGGTAATGCTCGAATCGGCGGCCGCCACCTGTGCGGCGGCCAGCAGTTCCTCGCGCAGCCGCACGCTCAGCGCATTGCGGCGCTGTGGGTGATCCAGCACGATCGAGAGATGACCGTCGGTGCGGTGTAACCGAACCAGGGTGTCGGCTGCCGGGGGCTTCGGGCGGGCAGGCCCGCGTTCGGTGAGCCATCGGGCGAACTCGGGCCCGGCGAGCAGCATCGAGTAGACAGCAGCCTCGGCCGCCAGCGCTTGCATCGTGTCCAGTTTCGAGGTCTGGCGCAATAGCTGGCCGCAGGCGAGCGCCGCTCGCGGCGATCGGGCCACCGCTGCGCCCAATGTAGCGAGGGCGACGTCGGTTTCCTCCACCGATATCACCTGGTGCAGGAGATCGGCCACCGGCAACTCGGTCAAGGTCAGGGTGGTCGCCGCGAGGACTGGGCCCATTGCTCTGCTCGGTGGTCGATTCAGTACCCCGATGACGAGCGCCAGCGAGTCCTCGATGTGTCCCGCCGTCCTGGCGATCGTTTCGGCCGGGGCATCGCACAGATCATCGAGTTCCAACACCACCATCGGCCGGTTCGGCATCCCCGATTCCGAGAGGTCCAATCCGTTGTCGAGAAATGGATCGCTCACCATTTCGCGGCGGTTCTCCGGGATAACCTGAGAACGTCGCGCAAACACCGACATAGGCAGCAACCTACTTTCAAGCGAGATTCCGCACGAGGCCGTGATCGTGCTTTCGACGGTGCGTCGGTGGCCCCGTGGCGATGTCCGTCTCGACGGGCGCACAACGGGCGTCGGCGTCGGTGGAATCTGCCATGGTGGTCCCTTTTGAGATCATTCTCAGCCAGTCGTGAGAAGAGTATTCTCTTTTATGGTAGGTGGCAATATCGATCTGGTCTCGGAATTTCGCACGCTCATCGCGCCGTGTGCGCTGCGTCGACGTTCATCGCGGGCCGGGCCGGTGGGCTCGTGACCAATCTCGATGCAGGCCCGGCTCGGCCAGTACTCTGCGGATGAACGTCTGCGAGATCTCTGGCGCGAGAGCCGGATCGGCGCGTAACGCCGCCAGCATCGTCCGGAGTTGCGCCGCCTCGTCGGCCACGGGGCGAATCAGTCCGTGTTCCGCGCACCGTGCCAGTGCCGGCCTGAACACGGCTCCCGCCAGCTCGTTTCGGCCGGCTACGGAAAGTGTCGCGGCCCAGAGCAGTTGGGCAAGCAACAGGGAGCGAGGCCGGTCGATCTCGGCAATCGCGCCGACCAGCGCTTCAGCCCGGGTGCACGCCTCGTCCGCGGCGTCGGGAGAATGCTCGGCGAGCAGCAATCGAATGGCGGTGTCCTGCTGAAGTTCTGAGGTGATGGTGGGCAGGCCGCTGCGCGGACGGTGCGGCGGTGGTAGCTGGAGCAGCATCGCGCGATCGGCCGGGTCGAGGGGCAAGCCGATGCGCACGCGTTCGTTCATAATGCGCGCCGCGAGCCGCTCGAGTCCCAGGTTGTCGGCGATCTTCGCGCCCTCGGACAATCGTGTTTCCGCAGCGTCGAGGTCACCGCGCAGCGCTTTGACCCGGGTTCCGATGCCGTAGGTGGCCATCATGAACTCGACGAGGGCACTCTTGGGCCCCAGTTCGGCACTCTCGTCGAGCAGTGCCTCCGCGTCGGCGATATCGCCGAGGTCGTAGCGGATCGCACCGAGTAGGGCCGAGGCAAGGCGGGCGCCGCTGGAGTGCGACCCGACCACCTGCGCCACCGCGAGTGCGGTCCGCAGGTCGGACTCGGCGGCCGCGAAGTCGAGTTGCTCGAATCCGGCCAGGCCTGCCAGACAGTGCCCGTAGACGACGCCGAAGGGGCTCTTTCGCCGCGCGTGGTACGGCGCGGCCCATCGTTGCCAGCGGCGGGCCTCGGCAAAATCGAATCGATACAGTGCGGCAGTGGACGCGACGTCGGCCGCGGCTGTGGCGAAATAGGGGTCGACAGTACCGCGTAGCCGGTCTTGGACTATCGCAGGCAACTCGTCGTGCTGGTCGGCGAAGAATCCGGTGGTGGCACGGACCAGCGCGACTTCCGCGCGCATGGCCTCGGTTTCGGCTTCGGCGCAATAGCCTGAGTCCAGCAACGCATCGGCCAAGTCCAGTGCCGCCCGCGCGGGCGGCAGGCGTTGGAGCGTGACATTTGCCCAGGCGACGAGCAACTGCAGCTGCGGGCTCGTGGTCACGAAGGACAGCGGAAATTTTGCGAGGAGCCCGAGTAACGACGCCGGCCTCGACCGCTCCAGCAGTTCGAGTGCGTACTTCTGAATGATGTGCATGGCGGCGGGCGGGTCGTTCGCGGCAAGCGCGTGGTCGACGGCTTCTTTGAGCATCCTGCGCTCGGCGAACCAGGCTGCCGCGGTACGGTGCAACCGCGAAAGCCGATCGGGGTCCTTGCGAGCGAGTCTGCGCCGCAGTATATCCGCGAAGAGCCGGTGATATCGGAACCAGTCGGGGGCACCATCGACTCGGCCGAGGAACAGATCGAGATTCTCGATCTCCTCCAGCATCTCCTGCCCACAGGTCACCTCGGCGAGTACGCACGCCAGGTCGCCGGAGACCCGTTCGGTGACCGAGGTCGCCAGCAAGAAATCGAGTAGGTCCGGTGCCAGCGTCGCTAGCACATTCGACGCGAGATATTCGCTGATCGCGTGGCTGTCTCCGGCTATTTGTTCGATACATTCGCTCGGATTCTCGCGACCGCGTAAGGACAGTGAGGCGAGTTGTAGCGCTGCTGCCCATCCTTCGGTCGACTCGAGCAGCTGCGCGATATCTCCTGGATCCAGCAGTAGTCGATTGATGTCGAGCAAGAATGAACTCGCCTCGGTTTCGTCGAATCGCAAGTCTTCGGAATTGATTTCGACCAGTTCGTCGCGGACGCGCATCTTGCCCAACGGCAACCGGGCGGCGCTTCGGCTGGTCACGATGACGCGTAAATGATGGCAGGCATTGTCGAGTAGAAACTCGAAAGCGGCCACCGTTGCGGGTTGCGTCACCAGGTGCCAGTCATCGATCACTACCGCAAATGTTTCTCCGCTGGTGTGGATCTCGTCTATAAGCGCGCTGACGACGTAACGGGTGGCGTCGGTGGCGTGCTGCTCGAGGATCTGGCCGAGGTCGCCTGCCAGCGTCGGCTGGGCGCGGCGGATCGCCTCTACCAGATGGGCGAGGAACCATACCGCGTTGTTGTCGTCGGCATCGATGGTCAGCCAGGCGAGTTGGACCTGTTCGGCTTCGAGGAGGCGTGCCCACTGCGCGGCCAGGGTGCTCTTGCCGAATCCGGCCGGACCGCGGATTACCGTGAGCCGTCGTAGTTCTCCGGCCCGCAGTATTCGGAGCAACCGGGGACGCTCGACCAGAGCGCGGGGCGGTGACGGCGGCCGGTACTTGGTCGACGCGGAGGGCGGCGCCGTCGGTTCTCGGGTCCGGCGGGGTTGGGCGGGCAGATCGTGCCCGCCGATAGCCGACTCGGTGCGGGTGCTGTCCTTCGAGGTGACCGTTCCACCGTGGCGTAGCGCCTCGCGAAGCCGGTGCTGATAGGCAGCGGCCGATTCCGGACGGGCCATCGGATCCAGTGCCATCGCGCATTCGATGGCGGTGACCGCGTCGGCCGGAATCGCTGTGTCGCTCAGATCCGGTATCGGTTCGGTGCTCACCCGCAGGAATTGCGCCATGACAGTCTCCCCGGTCCGGCGTTCGAATGCGGCGTGCCCGGTCAATAGGCAGAACAGAGTTGCGCCGAGACTGTAGATATCGGATGCCGGACTGGGCGAGGCACCGCTGAGCACTTCGGGTGCGGTGAACGCGGGAGTGCCGGTGATGTGGCCGGTGGTCGTCTCGAAGCCGCCCCCGACGCGGGCGATGCCGAAGTCAGCCAATTGCGGTTCGTCGTAGTCGGTGCGAAGGATATTGGCCGGCTTCACATCTCGGTGGATAGTGCCTGCCGCATGAGCAGCGGCCAGGGCGCCTGCGACGCGTTCCCCGATGGACAGCACCTCATCCCACCGCACCGGTCCGGTGGTGCGTAGCTGGGTGTCCAGCGACCCTCGCGCGTGGAACGGCATGACGATATAGGGCTTACCGGTGGCGGTGATGTCCGCCTGCAGGATCTGCACGATGTTGGGGTGGCCGGACAAACGTCCGAGGGCGTGCTGTTCGCGCACGAACCGCGCACGGTCTTCGCCGTCGAATTCGGAGTTGAGTACTTTGACCGCGACCAGGCGGTCCAGCGACCGTTCGATGCAGCGAAAGACAGCGCCGAATCCGCCGCGCCCGATCTCCTCCGCGTCGAAGAAGCCGGCGGCGGCCAACTCCGCGGCCAGGCCGGTCTGCAGGTCACGCTGGGTTGTCGTGGGATCGAGTTCCGACACGGTTGATTCCTTCGTTCACCATGCGGGTTTCGCGCCGTCGGTCGAACACCGACCACCTCGTGGGACGACGCTGTCCCGGTCGTTCGAGTAGCGAATCATGCGATCACCTCACGAGGCGCAATTCCGGCCCCGACCACCTGATCATAGGCGCGAAAGTGGTGGCTGCCGAGAATTTGCCGAGCTGGACGCTCGGACAGTGGTCCCGCTGCACGTACTGCTCGGCGCCGGTCGATCGGGCTCGAGCCGCGGCGTGGCCTCGCCGAGGAAGATCGCGCGGCAGAGGCCGTCGCACTCGAGGTGGCCAACGGTCGACGACGGCTCCGCCGAACCCGTCGGAGTTGTGGGTGACGACCGTGGAACTGCCGCTGATCTGCATTGCAGTCCCCTCTCTTGAAATTCCAACTCTCTTACTGAGAGAATAATGTTCTCATGAACATTGGCATGATCCTAGACATGGCCGCATCGGCCGGGAGCCGTCCGCTGATCACCGTCGGTGACCGTTCGCTGACCGCGGTAGAACTACGCGACCACGCGCGCCGCGCTGCGCTGCGGTTCCGGGAGTATCCGGCGGTGCTATACCTCGCGACCAGCAATCTCGCCTACCCGGTGGCGCTGTTCGGTGCTGTGTTGGCGGGCGTCCCGTTCGTGCCACTGAACTATCGGCTCGGCGGTCAGCAGCTCGACGCGTTGCTCGAGCGTCATCCGGGGGCGCTCGTATTGCGTCAGGACGACCTCGCCGCCCTCGTGGCGGATGACGTGCCACCGGATATGGAGCAGATTCCGACGCCGTGGGACGGTGACGCAGTCGCCGTGATCATCTACACCAGCGGCACGACATCCGAGCCGAAAGCGGCCATGCTGCGGCACCGGCATCTGATGGCCTATCTGCTGAACACGCTGGAGTTCGGCGCCGCGGCGGAGACCGACGCGTCGTTGGTGTCGGTGCCTCCCTATCACATTGCCGGCCTGACGAATCTGCTCTCGAACCTCTACTCCGGTCGGCGGGTGGTCTACTTGTCGACCTTCGATGCCGCGGACTGGCTGGACACCGTACGCCGGGAACGGATCACCCACGCAATGCTGGTGCCGACCATGCTGGCTCGCATCGTCGCCGAGGTGGACGAAGACACCAACACCCCGACGCTCACCAGCCTCGCCTATGGCGGCTCCCGGACCCCACGGCCGGTGCTGGAACACGCGCTACGGGTGTTTCCGGATGCCGGTTTCGTCAACGCCTACGGTCTGACCGAAACCGCGTCCTCCGTCGCCGTGCTGGGGCCCGACGATCACCGCGCCGCGGCCGCATCCGCCGACCCGGCGGAGCGCAACCGGCTCGGTTCGGTCGGACGCCCACTGCCCGGCATCGAGATCGAGATCCGCAGTGAGACAGGCGAACCGGTCGCAGCGGGGGAGGCCGGGCTGGTTTTCGTCCGGGGTGACCAGATTTCCGGTGAGTACGGCGGGCGTAGTGCTCTCGACCCGGCCGGGTGGTTCCCGACCCGAGATCTCGGCAGGCTCGATGCCGACGGCTACCTGTTCATCGAGGGACGCGCCGACGACACCATTATCCGCGGCGGTGAGAACATCGCCCCGGCCGAGATCGAGGATGTCCTGCTGGAATACCCGGGGATCACCGAGGCCGCCGTGATCGGTGTGCCGGATCCGGAGTGGGGACAACGACTGGTGGCGGTGGTGGTCGGCACCGGTGCGGTGGCGGAGATCAAGCAGTGGGTCAAGGACCGGCTGCGCTCGTCCAAAACCCCCGACACCATCGTGTTCCGGGCCGAGCTGCCGAAGACAGAAACCGGAAAACTGTTGCGACGCAACCTTGTTGCTGAACTGGAGAGCACTGATGCCTGAAGCAGTCATCGTATCCGCACTGCGCACGCCCATCGGTACCGCGAGGAAGGGGACGCTGCGCGACACGAACGCTTTCTCGCTGGCTCGGCACGTGGTCGCCGCGGCGGCGGAGGGACTCGATTCGGACCGGATCGACGACATCATCCTGGGGGAGGGGCGCTACGGCGGCGGCGTGCTCGCCAGGCACGCTGCGGTTGTCGCCGGATTGGCCAGGATTCCGGGCCTCGCCAACAACCGGCACTGCGCCGCGGGTATGGCGGCCGTGCAGACCGCGGCGGCGAGCATCCGGGCAGGGATGGACCAGCTCGTCATCGCGGGTGGTGTGAATTCCGATTCGACCGGCCCCCGGGCGCGGTTCCGGGTCGGCGAAGACGAATGGATCGATCCCTGGGTTTCGCCGAGCCATCCTGATCGGCCGGATGCCCCGAATCTCGACATGTCGATCACGGTCGGCTGGAACACAGCCGTGAAGGCCGGGCTCTCCCGCGAGGAGATGGATGCCTGGGCGCTGCGATCGCATCGCAATGCGATCGCCGCCATCGATGAAGGACGCTTCAAGGAGGAGATCGTTCCCATCGAGACGCCGCATGGGCTTTTCGCGGTGGACGAGCATCCGCGACGGGATACCAGTCTGCAACGGCTGGCCGGTTTGAAGGTGCTGCACCCGGAGATCGAGGGTTTCAGCATCACCGCGGGCAACGCCTCGGGTGCGAACGACGGCGCCGTGGCGCTGACGATCGCCAGCGACCAGCTCGGACTTCCCGCGCTCGGCATCATCCGGTCGTGGGCGTCGGTCGGTGTCGATCCGGCCGACACCGGGCTGGCCCCGATCGAAGCGATCACCAAAGCGGTTGCCCGCGCTGGGATATCGCTGGCCGACGTCAGCCTGCTGGAGATCAACGAGGCGTTCGCCGCAGTGCCGCTGGCCACCATCAAGGCCCTGGCCATCGATCCGAGCCTGGTCAACGTCAGCGGTAGTGGCTGCTCGCTCGGACACCCGGTGGCGGCCAGCGGTGCCAGGATGATCGCGACGCTGGTGCACGAATTGCGCCGCCGCGGCGGCGGTCTCGGAATCGCGGCCATGTGTGCCGGTGGCGGAATGGGCTCGGCCACCGTGATCGAGGTACCGGCTCCGTGAGCGATCCGTGGTGCGGCGCGCGGCCGCTCTGACCCGGATAGTCGCCCGCGGCGCGCGGGTGTCGTAGATATCGGGTGGCCCTGCGGTGCGGGGTTGCCCGATGTCTATTTTCGAGCGAACCCGTGGGCACAGAAGGCCCACACCTCTGCCGCCGTGATCGGGTGCACCGTCTCGTCGTCTGTGCTGCCCGCGGACTGCGCGGTGAACATGACCGTCTGCATGACGATGGCGGCCATGCGGCGGGGATTGACGTCCTTACCCAATTGACCGGCCTGCGCTGCCTCTTCCATCAGGTCGGTGAACAGCGCAAGCAGCGGTGCGTGCGCGACCTTGACCTGGGCAGGGTGGGAAACCAGCAGTTGAGGCGCGAAATCCGTGAACAGTGGGCGCTGCGCGGTCGGGTCGGGTCGGCTCAGTTCGAACAGCAACTCGGCGGTCACCTGCAGGCGCTCCAGCGGGTCGGTCTTGCCATCGGCCGCGGCTCGCAGCTGGTCGGAGGTGCGGCCGAGTGCATCCTCGAACAGGGCGAGCAGGAGCTCGTGCTTCCCGTCGAACTGCAGGTAGAAACTGCGCAGCGACTGGCTGGAACGATCGACGACCTCTTGCACGGTGAAGTCGGTAGTGCCCTTCTCCATGATGATCGCCTGCGCGGCGTCGAGGAATCGCTGCACCCGTTGTTCGGCGCGCAGTTTCGCGCCGCGGATCGAACGTTCGACAGCGCGCTGCTTCCAGGCGGGCTCTTCGCTGATGCTGGTCACGATCGGCACTGTCCTAGGTTATGTGTGCAGAACATGGATGCACTGTACCGGAGAATGCCATGTTCCCTAGCTGCTCCACGTCCATGTGTCGCCACCAGAATGAGACTATTACTTTCTTGTGAGGAGAATGATATTCTCGCGGCATCACCCACTGATAGCTGGCAAGGAGGCAGTCCGGATGCTTTTGGAGTTCGACTCCGATCAACAGCTATGGCAGAGCACGGTCCGTGACGTCGTCGCCAAAGAGTGCCCGCCGACGCTGATTCGTGAGGTCGTCGACAAGAACGCAGATCCGGCCGCGCTGTGGCAGACCTACATCAAACTCGGCTGGACCGAGTTGACAGACCCTAGCGGTGCGGTGGAACTGGCGATCGTTCTAGAGGAACTCGGCCGTGCCGCCGATCCGACGCCCTATCTGGCGACTATGAGTCAATTCGTACCGCTCGCGGCAGAATTGGCCGTTCCGGGGCAGTCGGGCGCCGCCGTGTACGACGGGGTCACTGTGCAGCGGGACGCCGACGGCTGGTTGCTGAACGGCACATCGCGCCACGTCCTGGACGGTGATCGGGCACAACAGCTCGCCGTCGTCACCGAGGCCGGGGTTTTCGTGGTTCCCGCCGCTGATGTCGTCTCCCGGCGTACGGCCGTATTCGACCCGGTACTGCATATCGCCGAGGTGAGTTTCGCAGGGGTACGGGTGCGCGACGAGTTCCGTGTCGCAGTAGATCCGGAGCCTGCGCGGCACCTCGCGCTGGCTGGTTTGGCTCTGACCATGGTCGGCGCCGCCCGGCGAATTCTGGACCTGGTGCTCGAGCACCTGCGTACCAGACAACAGTTCGGCGTGCCGTTGGGCTCGTTCCAGGCCGTGAAGCACAAGGCCGCCGACATGCACGTCGCGATCGAACGGGCGCGAGCCCTGGCCTATTTCGCCGCATTGACTATTGCCGCCGATGATCCGCGCCGGCGGGTGGCGGCTTCGATGGCCAAGGCCGCCGCCGGTGAATGCCAGTCCTTGGTGTTTCGGCATGGTGTGCAGCTGTTCGGCGGTATGGGATTCACCTGGGAAAACGACCTGCAGTTCGCGCTCAAGCGAGCCAAAGCCGGCGAGCTATTGCTCGGCGGCGCCGCCGAGCATCGGGCGCTGATCGCTGAGGAGTACCGTGCAACTAACTTTTGATGCCGAGGTCGAGGACTTCCGGGCCGAGTTCATCGCCTTCCTGTCCGAGCACATGCCCGATGCCGTGACAGCGGGTAAAGAACGGGCCCGGTCGAGTTCCCATATTCCCGGTTGGGCTCGAGAATGGCAGCGACTGCAGTTCGACCACGGCTGGTTGCTGCCCGGCAATCCACCGGAATTCGGTGGGCGCAACGCCACTATTCTCCAGCAGTACGTGCATCTCGAAGAGCTGTCGAAGCGACACATGTACCACAGTTTCAACCCGCAGGGCCTCGGCATCATTGCCGCGTCGTTGCTGTCGTTCGGCACCGAGGAGCAGAAGAAGCATTGGGCCGTAAGAATATTGCGTGCCGAGATCACTGCCTCTCTCGGCATGAGCGAGCCCGGCGCGGGTTCCGACTTGGCAGGCTTGCGCACCCGCGCGGTGCGCGACGGTGACTATTTCGTCGTGAACGGGCAGAAGGTGTGGACATCCGGCGCCCATGACGCGGACGTACTGCTGACTTTCGTGCGTACCGCCCCGGATGCGCCGAAACACAAGGGGATCAGCGTGCTGCTCATCCCGACCGATACCCCAGGCATCACGCGTCGGCCGTTCGCCTCGATCTGCGGTCCGCACGATCTCGATCTCAACGAAGTCTTTTTCGAAGACGTCCACGTGCCTGCGGAGAATCTGGTCGGGCCGCTACACGGTGGTTGGGGCGTGGCCAACGGTTCGCTCGGGCATGAGCGCACCCTGCTGTGGTTGAGCTTCGCGGACCGGCTACAGGAGTTGGTCGAAGACTTCCACCCCGTGACCGTCTTGGATCGAGATTGCTACGCGACGCTGGTCATGGACATCGAGGCGCTACGACTGCTCGGTTCCGCGGCCCTGGCCCGCGCGGCGCGCGGTGACCAGGATGTGGCCGCGCTGTCGGTGCTGAAGGTCTTCGGTTCGGAAGCGGTCCAGACTGCTTCCGAGCGGGCGCTGCTGGCCGCGGGGCCGACCGGCCTCGACCATCCGGCCGTCACCGCGCCATTCAGTCCGTTGAATTTGGATACTTTTTCTTTCAGCTGGTTCGAACGGTACGCGCGCAGTTTTGCGGGAACGATCGCAGGCGGCACCTCCGAAATTCAGCGCAACATTATTGCCGAGCGCGTACTCGGCCTTCCCCGGAGCTGAGGTTTCGATATGTATATCCGCTACGGGGTCGCGGACAAGATCGCGACGATTACCCTCGATCGGCCTGAGGTCGCCAACGCTCAGAATGGCGAGCTATTGGACGAGCTCGATGTGGCATGGAGTCGCGCGGCGGCCGATGACGAGGTTGCGGTCATCGTGCTCCGTGGCGAAGGTAAGCACTTCTCCGCCGGTCACGACCTGAGGGGGAGCTCGTCAGCCGAGTCGGAGAAGGTCACGCTCGAGCGGATATACCGAAACGAGAGCCGCCGCTATCTCGACTATTCCCTGCGGTGGCGCAACGTGCCGAAGCCCTCTATTGCCGCGGTGCAGGGGCGCTGCATCGCGGGCGGACTCCTGCTGTGCTGGCCGTGCGACCTGATCGTGGCCGCCGAGGACGCGTTGTTCTCCGACCCGGTCGTGCTCATGGGTATCGGCGGCGTCGAATATCACGGGCACACTTGGGAACTCGGTGCCCGTAAAGCCAAGGAGATTCTGTTCACCGGCCGTGCCGTCACCGCACACGAGGCTGAGCAGGTCGGCATGGTGAACATGGTGGTCCCGCGTGGTCAGCTCGACGCGCAGTCGCGAGCGCTGGCCGCACGGATAGCCAGGATGCCTGCCTTCGGACTGCGTCAGGCCAAGCGCGCGGTCAACCAGACCTTGGATGTGCAGGGCTTCTATGCCGCCATCCAGTCGGTATTCGACGTGCACGCGACCGGTCACGGGAACGCGTTGAGTGTGAACGGGAACGCGGTGCTGCTCGGTCTGGACGGGATGAAGCAGGCGATCGAGTGATTCATTCGCGCCTGATCCGTAGAAAATCGACGCCACGCGTCGATGGAAATGGTGGATTCTGTAAATAGACCCTGAAACCGATACCGTGCCTATCTCTTGCCTTTCCCTCCGTGTTCGCCGATGGTCATTCGGTCGAAAAGGTAATGCGACTAGAAATCATTCATTCCCGATCCCTGATTATCATTCCGAGAGGAACCATCATGCGTGATAATGTTGTCCGCCGGACCGTGCTCTGTTTCGGCCTTGCGACGATCTCCTTTGGCGTCGCGACCGGCTGCAGCTCCGATGACAAGAGTGTCAGCAACAATGAGTCGACCACGGCGGCCACGTCGGCGGTCGTCGCCGGCCCGGCCGACGCCGCGACCACCAAGGCGATCAGTGATGCCTACGTGCTGTTCTTCGACGGAAAGGCGGCGCCGGATAAGCGGGCCGCAGTGATCGAACGGGGACCGGAGTTCCTGGCGCAGTTGCAGGTGCAGGCGACCGATCCGCAGGCGCAGAGTACGTCGGTCACCGTGTCGGCGGCGAAACTTACCGGCGCCGGTCATGCCGACGTCACCTACACGCTGCTCATGGGCGGTAACCCGGTACTGCCGGATCAGACCGGTGAAGCTGTCCAGGAAGCCGGCCAGTGGAAGGTCGCGGCGGCGACGTACTGCGCGCTGATGTCACTGACCGGCGGTAAGTCCACCGCCTGCGGCTAGGGCTGGTTTCGGCGCTCGGCGTGGGTACGCCGAGCGCCGAACCCGCCGGACGGGGTCAGAAGGGCTCTGGTGTGACCGTGATGACTGCGGTGACGCAACCCAGCTCTGCCGGTATGGTGCCACCGAAATGCGTGACGCCGGGCGTGATGACCGCTTCGGCGTGGGTACGCCTCGCCACCGCGATCAGTTGTGCCACGGGATCGTCTGTGCACTCGCTGAATGCGACCGTTTTGGCCAGGTTGTACCTGAGTCGTGCTGCCAGGCTTCGGATCTGGGTCTCGTCCCAGGTTTGCCGTATGCCGGATACGTCACTGCGCAGATAGCCGATCGCGGTGGGCATCAGTCCCATGTCGCCGTCCGTTCGAGCCAAGATGAGAATCTAATTCTCACAGTATAGCAATATAATTTCCGACCGACCGGTCGCAATGGCGTCGACCCTGCTGGGATCGGCCAGCAGTGTGGCGGGAGTGGCGGGCGGGTTTGGTTCAGCGCGCCCATGGCGATCCTCGCGCGGTGTGACATCCGCCCTGATCGCATTGCATCTTCATGAACTTTCTCTGGCAAAGTTAACTTTATTCTCCTAGAATGAGAGTATGGTTTCCGACGGTGAGAGCGTCGCAGCTCGAACGACGTTCCGCTCAATGACGAGCCTGGACCTTCCGCCATAACTGCCGATTTGCGTGGTGGCTGGCCCGCCTTAGGAGGACAACGGTGAAATCGCAGCGAATACTGGTCGCCTTGCTGGCGGCCGTGCTGCTGGTAGCCGGCTGTAGCGGCCGCACCGGCAGAGGTACCGAGGAGGGCCCGCCGCCGAGCCAGTCACCCGCGAAGGCGGTATCGAGTGATTTCGGCGACTTGAGGGACGTCTGTCAAGGCGGCAAGTCGACGAGCTCGCCGACGCAGGGCGTCACAGCGGATCGGATCCAAGTCGGCACCTTCACCGATATGGGGTTCACCAAGGTCTCCGAGCTGGTCGATACCGCGAAAGTCTTCACTTCGTGGTGCAACGACAACGGCGGCATCAATGGCCGCAAGCTGGCCTATAACGTGCGCGATGCGAAGCTCATGGAGTATCGCCAGCGGATGCTCGACGCGTGCCGTCAGGACTTCGCGCTGGTCGGTGGCTTCGGTGCCCTCGACGCCCTCGGCGTCAAAGATCGGCTGTCGTGCACCCTGCCCGAGTTTCCTTCGCAGCTGACCTCGGCCGCGAGCACCGGCTCCGATCTGCAGGTCGGCGGCGGTGCATCCTCCGCGCGTCCGTTCGACCCCTTCACCGGTATGCATCAGTGGTTGTTCAAGGAGGCATATCCGGACTCGGCCAAGGCAGTCGGCCTCATCGTCGCTGACATCCCGGTCACCAAGTCCATGGCCGAGCGCTATACCGAGGCGCTGCCCGCACAGGGCGCGTCGCTGGTCTACAACGACCTGTTCCCCGCGGCGGGTGTGTCGGACTGGACACCATACGCGCAGGCCATCAAGTCGAAGGGGGTGAAGGGCCTGGTATTCCTCGGTGATTTCCCCAGCCTCGCGAAGCTCGAGGACGTGCTCACCAGCATGGACTACAAGCTCGACTGGATCGACAGCAACCCCAACAGCTACAACCCCGCTTTCCTCCAGGCCGCGGCGAATTCGTTGAGCGCGCAGAACAACTACGCGGACTTGTCCGGTACGTTGCCGCTGGAACTCGCGGATAGCAATCCGGTCGTCAAGCAGGCCCAGGATATGTTTGCCCAGTATGCACCTGGGAAGAAGCTGACCTATCCCGGTATGCGTGGTCTCGTGCAATGGCTGCTCTTCGCCAAGTCCGCCGCGAGCTGCGGTGACAACCTGACCCGGACCTGTCTGCTCGATGCGGCGCGCAAGGAAACCGCCTGGACAGCAGGTGGACTGCAGGCACCTGCCGACATGTCGGACTCGAAGATACCGCCGAAGTGCTTCAACGTCGTCAAAGCGACACCGAATGGGTTCGAGGTGGCCGACTTCAAGCCTGACAACGGGCCTTACCGCTGCGATATGGACGCAACCGTGCTCAGCGGCGACTACGGCAAACCGATGACACTCGCCGATGTCGGCAAGAGCATGAGTGACGTCAAATAATGGATCAGTTCATCGCTTTCGGCATCGTCGGTCTGAGTACGGCGGCGATCTACGCGATTATCGGCAGCGGTCTGGTGCTCACCTTCACCACCACCGGTGTCTTCAATTTCGCGCACGGTGCGGCGGGCATGATGTCGGCGTTCGTGTACTGGCAACTCACCATCGGCTGGGACGTTCCGGTACCGATCGCGGTGGCTCTGGTCCTGCTGGTGTTCGCGCCATTGTTCGGATTGGCGTTCGCCAAGGCGCTCGCACCGACCCAAGGGCTGGGCGACGCGGAAAAGCTGGTCATGACCGTGGCCTTGCTCAGTGGACTGATCATTACCGCCCAATGGATCTGGAGTCCGGAGACCTCGCGTACGTTGCCGAGGTTTTTCATCGAGCAGCGGCCGTTCCACTTCGGTTCGGTCACCATCACCTGGCATCAGGCCTTGACGATGATTGTCGCCATTGTGGTGGCGGTCGCCCTGCGGCTCTTGCTTTTCCGGACTCGAACCGGCGCGGAGATGCGGGCTACCGTGGACGACCGCGCTTTGGTGGGTCTCACCGGCGCTGATCCGCGGCGGGCCAACCGTATCGCGTGGATTCTCGGGATCGAGCTGGCGGCGATCGGCGGCATTCTGATCGCGCCGACGGTGGCACTCGACGCGGGACAGCTGTCGCTGTTGATCGTCAGCGCGTACAGCGCGGCGATTTTCGGACGGCTGCGAAATTTGCCGATGACCTTTCTGGGCGCCATTGTGGTCGGCTGCCTGGAGAGTTATCTGACGGGATATCTACCGCAGAACGACTATCTGCCCGGGTTGCGGCTGGCTGCGCCTGCGTTGCTGCTGTTCGTCGCACTTCTCTTGTTCCCGCACGGCCGGTTGCGCGGGCGGGACCGGCGGTTGAGTCCCGTCCACCTCCCGACGGTCCGCGGTTCGGCCGTGTTCGCGGTCGTGGTGGTCGTGGTCGGCGTGGCACTGGCCACCGTGCTCAGCGAGCCGGATCTGGTCACCTTTGGCCAGATATTCGCGTTCGGTGTGATCGCCTTGTCCTTCGTCCCGCTCGCGGGCTTCGCCGGGCAGATCTCGTTGTGCCAGATGAGCATTGCCGGGATCGGTGCGGTCGCCTACTCACACCTGGGCGTACACGGGCAATGGTGGGCGCTGCTTGCCGCAATGGTGGTTGCCGCGGTTGTCGGTGCGCTCATCGCGCTACCGGCGCTGCGGCTGTCCGGGGTGTATCTCGCGTTGGGCACGGCGGCATTCGCGGTAGTGCTCGATCGCTGGATCTTCACTCTGCCGTCATTCCATGTGCTCGGGTTCGAGATTGCCTTGTTCGATCAGGGCTCGGTGAACTTCGTCGGTCCCAAGCTGTTCGGCATGCAGTTGGACAGCACTGCACAGATAACCATTTTCGCGGCTGTCCTGCTGGGACTGGCCAGCTTCGTGGTGGCGATGCTGCGCCGAAGCCGGTATGGCAGGCGCCTGATCGCCCTGCGCGACAGCGAGGCTGCCTACGCCACCCTCGGCGGCAATCTGTTGCTGGCCAAGGTTCTGGTGTTCTCGCTCTCGGCGGCGATAGCCGGGCTCGGCGGCGCCCTGTACGGGATGCAGCAGCGGTCGGTCACCGCCGGGCAGTTCAGTTTTGTTTCCGGGCTACCGATCTTTCTGATCGTCGTGATCGGTGGGCTCGGGGCGGTGGGCGCCGGATTCTTCACCGGCGCGGCGTATACCGGTCCGTTGCAAGCCCTTCCGGTGTTGTTCCCGTCGCTGGCCAGTCTGTTCCACATCATCCCTGCACTGGGTGGTATCGCGTTGAGCGGTGGCTTCCTCGGGCAGGGCGCGCTGGCCGGGATGCGGGACGGCTGGGCGTCGGCACTGCGGGATCGGGTGGTCGGGCCGACGCTGCTCGGCAGTCTCGGCCTGCTATGGGCGCTGCGTCTTGGGGATGTCATCAACGGGTACGTGTTGACCTTCGGCCTGTTGGTCGTCGCGATCGCGATCCCCCGGTGGGCACTCGCGCGGCGGCGTCCGCCGACCGAGCCGGAAGTGCCGGTCGAGTGGCTGGGCATTCGCCGACCTTGGAACAGCCAGGACAAGGAGGTGCTCGATCGTGCCATCGCAACTGGAAGTTGAGGGGATCACGGTGACCTTCGGCGGTCACCGAGCATTGGACAATGCCGGGCTGTGCGCCGAGCCGGGCCAGATAACTGGTCTCATCGGCCCCAACGGCGCAGGCAAGAGCACGTTGTTCGACGTGATCTGCGGGCTGCGCAGACCGGTGTCGGGCCGGGTCACGATGAACGACCGGAATGTGACCCGGCTCGGTCCCGCACGACGGTCCAGACATGGGCTGGCCAGGACCTTCCAGCGCCTCGAGTTGTTCGGCCGGTTGAGTGTCCGCGACAACCTGCTGGTCGCTGCCGAACTCGGCAGGCACCGCAGGGAAGCTCGTCGAATCGTCGATGAGCTCATCGAGCGGCTCGGACTGCACGAGGTCGCGGATGCCAACGCCGACGCGCTGCCGACCGGCACCGCCCGGCTGGTGGAAGTGGGCAGGGCGATGGCCGCACGGCCCAGCCTGATCCTGCTCGACGAGCCCGCGGCCGGTCTCGATCACACCGAAACCGACAGGTTCGCCGCGTTGTTGAAGTCGCTCGCCGAGGACGGCGTCGCGGTCTTGCTCGTCGAGCACGACATGGGTCTGGTGATGAGTGTGTGCGATCAGCTGTACGTCTTGGACCTCGGCAAGATCATCTGCTCTGGACCGTCCGAACTGGTCCGCCAGGACAAGACCGTACTGGCCGCGTATTTGGGAGAAGGATGAGTCCGCTACTCGAATTGCACGACGTGCGTGCGGCTTACGACGCGATCACGGTACTGCACGGGGTCGACCTCAATGTCGAGCCGGGTCAGCTGGTGGCGCTACTCGGACCGAACGGTGCCGGGAAGACGACGACACTGCGGGTAGCGGCGGGCGTGCACCCGATCGCGTCCGGCCGGCTGACACTCGGTGGCCGGGACGTCACCGGGGCACGTCCGCGTGATCTGGCCCGTGCGGGTGTCTGCTTGATCCCCGAGGGCCGTGGCGTGTTCCCGAACATGTCAGTCCGGGACAATCTGCTGATGATGACCTTCACCGGCCGCTCGCGCGCCGAGATCGAGGAGATCGCGTTCGGCAGGTTTCCTATCCTCGCGAAGCGAGCCGATCAGACCGCGGGCACGATGTCCGGCGGCGAGCAGCAGATGCTCGCCCTTGCCAGGGGCCTGACCACCGATCCCGCGATCCTGATGCTCGATGAGCTGTCCATGGGGTTGGCGCCGCTGGTGGTCGAGCGGCTCTACGAGCAGGTCGCCGAGATCGCCCGCGACGGCGTGGCGGTACTGGTCGTCGAGCAGTTCGCCTCGGCCGTGCTCGATATCGCCGACCACGCGGCCGTGCTGGTGCGCGGCCGAATCGAATACCGGGGGCGCCCAGACGGCGAACTCCGTCGCGAATTGGCCTCCCTCTATTTAGGAAGTAACTGATGACAGAACCACGAGCTGACCGTTTCGTCCGTGAACTGGGCGAATTGAAGATCCCGGACCCGGCGGCGGGCCGGGGGAGCCTCTGGCTGCGCGTCGGTGGCGTGCTGATGGTGCTCGGTCCGGTGGCCGCCATCGTGGCCTATTTCCTGGCGCACAATACTTCTGATCCGCTCGAGCAGCGTGATGCCTTGGCTATCGCGCTCGCCGGGGTGGCGGTGAGTATTGTCGGCGCGGCACTATTTCTGCGGTACTCGCTGACCGGGGTCTTGCGATTCTGGATGGCACGTCAGTCCTACGACATCGCGGAACTCGGAGAGCGCCTGTCCGAGCGGAAGGTCGACCTCGACGGCATGGCGCCGGTATCCCATTGAGCAACACCGTTGCGGCGTGCCTCCGACTGTCAGGTCGGTCGCACGCCGCAACGGCATCTCGAAGCGAAAGGTCCGCGCTCACCAGGCTTCGGCGGCCACTTCGATGGCGGTGTCGAGTGCGCCCAAGTCAGCGCCTAGCTGGTCGGCCACCATGCGGACGGCGGCGACATCCTTGCTGAGGAATTCCCCGACCTTCGAGTTGAACGAGGAGATCGACCCCTGTGCTGCCACGCTGGCCAATGCGCGGCAGGATGCGCTGGCGTGCGGCAGTGTGTCCAGCAGGGTCTGCTCATCGATCCCGAGTTGTCGTGCCAGTCCGATGGCTTCGGTGACCAGTCCGACCTGCGCCGCGAACAACGCGTTGTTGACCAGCTTCACGCGCTGTCCGGCACCGACCCGGCCCCACGTGCAGGACCGGGCTGCCATAGCTCTGCAGCATCGGGCGGGCGCGGATCATGGTGGCCTTGTCGCCGCCGACGAACACGGCCAATCTGCCTGCCTCGATATCGTGCGGACCGCCGCTCACGGGTGCGTCCAGCACGTTGATGCCGTGTGCACCGGCTTTATCTGCCACTGCTTTGATGGTGGCCGGGCTGCCGGTGGTGTGTACCACGAGGACCGACCCGACCGGCATGGTGGCGAGCAGTGGAGTGTCGAGACAGACCGCACGGACCTGCTCGTCGGTGAAAACGCAGACGACCACCGCCGCCGCGTCGGTGCCTGCCGCGGCGGCGAACGAGACGGGCTCAGCGCCCATTTGTTTGACCGCTCTGCGTGATTGACCCGAGCGGCCTAGCGCACGCACGTGATGTCCGGTCGCGAGGAGGCGGCGCACCATCGGCGCGCCCATCCGTCCCGTCCCGATGAAACCGATCGACCCCGCCGTCATCGTGGGTGGCCCAGGAGGGCCAGCGTGGCATCGGCCGCGGTGAGTGCGATGCCGGTGTCGGCCTTGCTTGCCGCCGCGAGCTCGACGACCAATTCGATGTCTTTACGCAGCGTGTGTCCAGCGTGCTCGGCGATGCGCGCCAGCGTTCCGGCGAGAATACGACCGAGCGCGAAACTGTTCGCTGAGCCGTGTGCGATCACCTCGCCGAGCCGGGTCTGGTCGACGCCGAGCTGCTCGCCGAGTGCCATGGTGTTCGCCGCGGTCGCGAGATTAGCGGTGAACAGCAGATTGTTGAGCAGCTTGGTAACCTGACCTGCGCCGACATCGCCCAGATGCACCAGGGGATCGGCGTAGGTCTCGAACACCGGGCGACAACGCTCGAGAATCCCGGCCGGGCCGCCGACCATGACCAGCAGGCGCCCTTCGGCCGCAGCCGGCGCCCCGCCGCTCACCGCCGCATCGATCAGCGAAACGCCCTGTGCCGCGGCAACCTCGGCGAGCTGACGACAGGTATCAGGATGAACTGTGCTGTGCACGGCAATCACACCGCCCGCAGACATCCCCGCCAGCACTCCGTGCTCACCGGTGAGCACGGCCCGCAGATCGTCGTCGTTGCCCACACACAGACAGACCAGATCACTGGCCTGTGCCAGCTCGGTCGGTGAGCCTGCGATCTGCGCAGAGGTATCGGCGAACGGCTCGAGCGATGCGGGCCGCCGTGCCCATAGTGTTGTCTGGTAGCCCGCTGAGACGATCCGCTGTGCGATCGGCGCGCCCTGACTACCCAATCCGATGAATCCGACGCGCATCAGCGCACCTCCACTTCGACCATATTTCTCACGCGGCCGCCTGGGGTTGCGGCCGCCAGAACACCGCGAGCAGTCCTGCGGTCGACACCACGGCCGCACCGACGGCGACGCCGCCGCCGACCCAGCCGGCGATTTCGATATCGGCGGTGTGGTCGATCGACAACCGGCCGGGCCCGAGCAACGCCAGTGCGAGCGCTACGACAGCCAGCACCAGCACGTATTCGTAGCCCTCCTTGAATACGAAGAATCCGTTCGGCCGGTGCGCGAGCAGACCGGCGACGAGCATCACCGCGATGACCGCAGCGCAGGCCAGCGGCGTCAGCAGGCCGAGGATCAGCAGCACTCCGGCGCCGATTTCGGTGATCACGCTCAGCCATGCCTGCAGTGGTCCGTTGCGCAGCCCGAGGCCGCTGAACCAGCGAGCGGTACCCGCGATCCGGCCGCCACCGCGCCAGTGGTTGAGCCCGTGCGCGATCATCGTCGCGCCAACGACCAGTCGGATCAGCGCCGACGCGATATCCGTGACATCCATTGATCGAACTCCTTTGCCACGCTTCGCGGCTCCATCGAATTGCCTTGCAGGACTAGGGATGAGCGCATCGAGTTCGGCAACGCCCGGGCCGATCAGGCGATTTCCGCCTCGTGTTGACGGGCTGCGACGGGTGCTGGGAGTTCCTGTTCGTCGCAGATCCGCTGCAGTGTCGTCAGCGTCTCGTCGAGTCCGGCTCCCAGCCGCGGACCGGGCGTGAATGTCGCGGGTAGATGACGCATGCCCTGGATGACGCCGATCGTGTCGTAGTGCACCGTGCCCGCTGGATCACACCAATAGTCCGGCATCCGATCGAGTACGGCGAGCACCATGCGTTTGAACACGGTGCGGGCCACATTCGAGCCGATACACCGATGGATCCCGAGTCCGAAGCTGTAGTGGCGGTTACGCCGCCGATCGAGGATTACCTGGTTCGGCTCTTCGAACGTCTTCGGATCCCGGTTGGCCATCGCCCAGGACAGCCATACCCGGTCGCCTTCCTTGAACTCGGTGCCTGCGACATGACAATCCTCGGCGATCGTGCGTCCGTCACCTGGTGCCGGGCAATAGAAGCGCAGGAATTCCTCGGTGGCCGAATCGAGGATCTCGTTCAGGTCCCGGCTGAGTATCTCGCGCTCTTCCTGGTTTTCCGACAGCCATTCCAGCGAGTGCGCTGTGAGCGCGGTTGTCGTATCGAAACCGCCGCCGATCAGCAGGCCGAGCATGCCGAGCATTTCGATGTCGGCCAGTGGTTCGCCATTCAACGTGGCATTGGCGATGGCGTTGATCATGCCGGGCCGGGGGTGCTGTTTGATCTCGTACAGGCTGAGCATCAGGTCCCGGCCCATTTCCTGATGCAACTGCGCGACACGGGGGTAGTCCGGAGAATCGGGCCTGGTGTAGATCGACGCGTGAGCAGGCTCGTTGTAGATCGCCCATTTTTTGATCGGGATGCCCAACATGGCCAGTGTGAGGACCGCGGGTACGATATTGGCCAGCTCGTCGACGAAATCGATGGAACCAGATTCGATTCGCTCATCGATGGCGGCGCGGATCACCTCGTCGATAAAGGGCACCCACCGGGCGACGGCGGCGGGCGAGAGATACGGATTGAGTACCGAGCGGACTTCACGATGCTCGGGTTCGTCCATCTCCAGAATGCCGCCACGAACCCCGTTCACCCGTGGTGGCGTCGGAATGGAAATACCCTGGTACCCGCGCCGTTGACCTGCCGGATCATGGTCGTTGGAGACATGCGGGCACCGGGCCAGTTCGAAGACCTCGCGGTTGCCTGCAGCCACCCAGTGGCCGCCATGGGTGTCGGACCCGGCGATCGGACACTGTTCGTGCATTTCCATGGTGGTCGCGACGAATTGCTCTCGATATTCGGGAGCGAAGCGGTCGAAGGAAAATTCCGGTTGTTTGCGTCCCTCGTCGGTCGCCACGTTACGGGCGCTCATGGCGGTGTCCTCTCACAAAATGGCGATGGCGCGTTCAGGGCAAGAGTTCACGGCTTCTCGTACCTCGTCCATCTGATCGGGAGGGACGTCCTCGCTGACCGCCGAGGAATGACCATCTATTTCGCTCAGCTCGAATGACCGAGGGGCTGCCATCGCACACAGGGTATGGCCCTGGCATCGCGTGGAATCGACTCGAACTTTCACGGCATTCTGTCCTTTCAGATGTGGTAGTCGTGCCACTTCAGATAGCCGCCCGCGTCGATGCGCAGCTGCGTACCGGTGATGTACCGAGACTCGTCGGAGGCCAGGAACAGCACGGCGTTGCTGATCTCCTCGGGCTCGACGAAGGGAATAGGCATGGCCTGCTGGACATAGAAGGCGGGCTCGGCATCCGCACGAGTCGGGTGCTCCAGGTCCGGACGGAAAGAGCGGTACATGGGATCGCTCTGCAACATCGGAGTATTGCAGTTGGTCGGATGGACCACATTCGCACGGATGTTCTTCACCGCGATGTGCGTGGCGAGTTCGTGGATGAACATCGACAGGCCGCGCTTGGCAACCATGTACGCCACGCCGCCGGGATCCTTGCC
Source organism: Nocardia sp. NBC_01730 (assembly GCF_035920445.1). Taxonomy (NCBI): domain Bacteria; kingdom Bacillati; phylum Actinomycetota; class Actinomycetes; order Mycobacteriales; family Nocardiaceae; genus Nocardia; species Nocardia sp. NBC_01730. The sequence continues at coordinate 1,450,088 of NZ_CP109162.1, forward strand.
CGGCTGATCCACCTTGCTGACATCCATCAGCGCGGCGAGCGAGCCGGTGGCGATGATGGACGCACCGTCGGTCAGATACGGCAGTGCGGCGTGGATCGTGTTGATGACGCCGACCAGGTTGGTGTCGATGACATCGGTCCAGGCCTGCCACTGGGGCTCGCCCTTCATGCCGGCGATGCCGGCCTGGGCCACGACGATGTCGAGCCGACCCAGTTCGTCGACGCCACGCTTCACGGCATCGCGCATCTGCGCGGCATCGCGCACGTCCGCCTGGATGGCGATGATGCGCCTACCCGCCTTTTCGACGAGCCGAGCGGTTTCGTCGAGGTCCTCTCGGCTGGCCAGCTTGTACCCGATCGAGTCGATGTCCTGGCAGATGTCGACTGCGATGATGTCAGCGCCCTCGGACGCCAGCCGCACCGCATGAGACCGGCCCTGGCCCCGTGCCGCACCGGAAATAAAGGCGACCTTGCCCTCAACGCGTCCCACTGGTGGTCCTCTCAGATGTGTTTTTGCAACCGGAAACGGTGAGCGAGTGATCTAGCTGTTACGGCCTTCGTCGGCCCGGATCCGCCCGGCGATATGTGCGGTGGCCACGCTCCCGCGTCCGCGAGAATTGTCATTCTAGTTTTTGAGAACGGTACTCTCGCGAAGTGTCTGTACGCAAGACCCGGCAGCTCGACTCCGGCGGGTGAGTCATTCGACGCGCGGCAATCCGGCACGGGCATGGATAGGGGGAGCCGCCCGCGGATCAAGGGCAGTGATCCGCGGGCGGCTTGGCGACCGTCGGTGAGAAGTCCCAGACCTTCCCGTCGGCGGAGATATCGGTGTGGCACTGGAGCGGCTGTCCCCGGCAGGGTCGGTCAGACAGGTTGCCAGGCAGTCACTTTCGTGGCGGCCGGGTCCAGGGCTGGGCTGATCCGGTGTCGCCCGTCAGCGGACCGGGCTTGTATTTCCTTGAAGACCGCATCGAAGTCTCCATCGATCTCGTACACCGCGAGATAGTCGAACTGTGCGGGTCTGCCGCCGAGTGGCCGACCGCGGTAGCGCGCGCACGACTTCACTCCCGGTATTTCCAGCAGGTCAGGGACGTGCACCTCGTTGTACCATTTATTGTATTCTTCATCCATGCCCGCGCGAGGGGTGGAAAAGACCATCAACTGCACAGTATGTCCTCTTTGGTGGTCGAATGATCAGCTGGCATGCTGGGCGGCGAAACGTTCGGCCCATTCCTTTCGCGGGCGGATGGTGAGGTCGACATCCTTTGCCTTTTCGCGCAGGGCGGCGACGGTAGCTTCCTCGCGCGGGACGTGCGTGAAAGGATCCCAGTTGAGAACTCGGCAGGCATTTTGCCAGGTGATCTGGTGGATGTCTGCGTCGTCGGCACCTGCGGCGAGGAGCTCGTCGAGGACGAACTCCGGGGCGTCGGGGAACAGTGAGTCGGAGTGCGGGTAGTCGCATTCCCAGGCGATGATATCGATGCCGATTTCGTGGCGCATTTTCAGCGAAGTCTTGTCGGTGACGTAGCAGGCGATCACATGCTCACGGAATACGTCACTCGGCAGTCGGCCGCCGAAGTCGCGGCGGAGCCATTTCTGGTTGGTGTAATGACGATCGGAGCGGTCGAGATAGAACGGAATCCAGCCGATCCCGCCTTCGGACAGGGCAACCTTCAGTCCGGGGTAGGTCCGCAGCGCGGGGCCCCACAGTAGATCCTGGATGGCAAGCTGGGACACCGTCGGTGCCAGGCACATGAGGTTGTCGATCGGTGCGTCCGGGGCCAGTCGGAGTGCGCCGAAACCCTGTCCGATATGCAGGTTCATCACCAGTCCGGTCTCCGACAGTGCGGTGAAGACCGGCGCCCAGTAATCGCCGTCATGGTACGAGGGCAGTCCGTCGATGTGCGGAAGTTCGGGCATCGTGACACCGCGGAAGCCCTTTGCGGCGACCCGGTTGATTTCGGCGACAGCCAACGCGGGCTCCCACAGCGGGAGGATCGCGTTCGGGATGAACCGGCCGGGGTAGGTCGCACACCACTCGTCGATATGCCAGTCGTTATAGGCCGAAATCACCGCGACAGTGATCTCGTCCTTGAACTGACTCAGGTGCCCGGCGCTGAACCCGGCGAAGGTCGGAAAACACATCGAGGACAGGATGCCGTTGGCGTTCATATCGGCGACCCGGTCGTGGATGTCGTAGACACCGGGGCGCATCTCCGCGTACTGGGCCGGGTTCTTGTCCCATTCTTCCTTCGGCCAGCCCACCACCGCGTTCAACCCGGTCACGCCGACTGGCTTGTCCCGGTAGACCCACTGATCGACGCCCTGGTCATTGGTGATCAGTTTCGGGATGTAGTCAGCGTATTTCTTCGGGGTGTGCCGGTCGAACATGTCGGCCGGTTCGACGACATGGTCGTCGATGCTGACCAGGATCATGTCATTGAAGTTCATCGGTTTCCTCAGTGTCATGGGGATCAAGGCGTGGTCGCGCGGCCCGGGCCACTGTGTGAGATGGTCAGTCTCCATTGTGGAGAATGACACTCTCGACACCTGATGCGACGATACACCCAACGTCTGCGGGTGCGACAGAAGTCTGCCTATTTCCGGGGCTGGGACGGTGTTCGTCATCGCTGTCAACCGCAGTCGCGGAACCGGGCTTGGTGCAGCCGGTCACCTCGCGGCCCGGGGCAGGGTTGACCGCGACCGCGATGGACAGGCCGTGGCGTTCGAAGTAGTCGATGGCGGCGAAGGAGTTCTGGAGCCTGCGGGTGTCGGCGATCACCACCACGCCGAGCGCGCCACGGGCCGGCTCGTCCCACAGAAACCAGAACCGATCCAGTGGGCCGGCCTCTTCGTCGAATAAGGCGTGCCCGAAGCTGGTCATGGCAGGCGGGGCGATTGTCCGGACCGGCCATCACGCGTATCGGTCGTCAGGTGACCGCCGACTCGTTGCACGGTCAGGTTCATCTCGTAGGCGACCATGCCGAGGTTCGCGTTGGTGTCGGCCTGCAGCGCGATACAGGCATTGGTGCCCGCGGCGGTGACGAAGAGGACCGCTCGCTCTTGCTCGATCACGGCCTGACGGACCCCGCCGCCATCGAAGCGACTGCCCGCGCTGCGGGCCAGCCCGTATAGCGTGGCGGACGCCGCGGCGAAGTGTTCGGCGTCCTCGCGGCTGATGGTGGTCGACCGGCCGAGGAGCAATCCGTCGGTGGAAAGAACCACGGCATAACGTACGCCGGCCAAGCGGTCGACGAGGTCGTCCAATAGCCAGCTGAGATCACCTGCGTGGGAAGAGCTCACCTTCGCCGTCCTGTTCATTCGAGGACTTGGCGGCCGGGTCCGTGCCGCCGGGGCTGCGGTCCGACAGCTGCAGACGGCCTTGCTGGGTCCCGATCTCGATGGCGGACATGAGGTCTCGTGCGCTTTCGGCGGACCGACCAGGGCGGACCGGCGCAGGTTCAGTTCCGGCACCCGTCTGCTGGGCCAACTCGGGGGCGAGGCTGGTTTGCCGACGCCGACGCGGCAGTGCCGGCTTCGAATCGGAGCCGCCGGGCTGTACCGATTCCGTCGCGTAGTGCTGCGGGTGCTTCGTCGGCCCGGGTCGGGGGGTAGTCATCGGGCTGATCGTCGGCACGGTAGCCGCGGCGCCGGTGATGGGCAGTTGGTCGGCTGCGGCTCCGCCGGTGAGATTCGGGAATCGGCCGGGTGGCGGATCGGCCATCGCAGGATCCGCGGCCGGCGGATCGAGAGCCACCAGCGCGAGCGGGATGAGCACGATGGCTCGGATGCCGCCGTAGTCGGAGTCGGACAGTTTGGTCGAGATGTCGTGGCGGGCACCCAACTGAGCGACTACGAAAAGCCCGAGCCGCGAGTTCTCCGACAGCGACGCGACGCTGAAATCCGGTGGCGTGCGCAGCATCTGGTTGGCCAACTCGAGGTCGGCGGCGGTCATGCCGACGCCTTGATCGGTGATCTCCACGATCACTCCCTTGCCTGCCGGATTACCGGTGATGAGCACGCGCGATTGCGGCGGCGAGAACATCGTGGCGTTGTCGACCAGTTCGGCGAGGAGATGGGTGAGGTCCGACACCGCGTCGCCGGTGAGCAGAATATGCGGCAGCCTGCCGATGTGTACCCGGGTGTAGTCGAGTGTTCGCCGATCGCGCTGCGGATCACGTCTACCAGTGGCACCGGACGCCGCCACTGCCGGACCGGGTGGCCGCCGGCGAGCACGATCAATTTTTCGGCGTTGCGGCGCTCCCGCGTGGCCAGGTGATCGAGCCGGAAGAAGATGTCCAACAGCGTGGGATCCTCTTGCCGCGATTCGGCCGCATCGAGGATCTCCAGCTGGCGGTGCACCACCAGCTGACTGCGGTGGGCGATGTTGAGGAATACCGCCCGCACACCCGTCTGGGTCCGAGCCGCGGTGATGGCAGCGCCGATCGCGGCGGTATGAGCGCGATTGAACGCGGTGGCCACCGAGCCGAGTTCGTCGTTGCCGAAATCCAGTTGTGCTGCTTCGGTTTCCGGGTCCAGGTTCGCTCCGGCGGCGAGGCGGGCCATGGTTTCGGGCAGTGCGACCTCGGCCAGTGCCAGCGTTTCGACGCGCAGTCGCCACAGTCGCCCGATCAGCCGGTTCGCGAGCCACAGCGCGACGAGGAAGGCTGCGATGGCGAGGCCGAGTACCGCGCTTCCGGCCACTGCCGATTTTTTCGCGTCCCGGCTGGCGGTCTTGGCGGCAAGATCCAGCGATTGCGCGACATGAGTTCCCCATAGTTCCAGTAGATGCTCGCTCACTTCGGTCGCGGCGTCGCGCCATTCACGCGCGCTGAGCGGCAGTGCGGGCGTCGTCGCGGTTCTGGTCTTGACCGGCTGGGTGATGGCATCTTCGGTGACGCTGAGGCGTTGCCAGGCGGGAGACTCGACGATTGATTTGGTCTGGCGTCCCTCGGCAGTGGGCTGTCTCGCCAGCTGTTCGAAGTAGGTGTGATAGAAGCCGATGAGGTTTCGCAATTCGGCGGTCAGCGGCGTCGGCAGCGGAGCCGATTCGTTGAGGGTCGCGGCGGTAAGGGTGCTGCTGCGCGACATCGCCTCGACGGCGCGCAGCGTGTGCAGATTATTGGTCATCTCGACGGCGACACCGACGGCGGGGGCGTTGTTCTCGATCAGGGCGATGCCGGTGCGATCGAAGCCGGACAGCATCGCGCTGAAGAACATATAGACGTCGGGGATCGGCATCGAGCCGGCGTCCACCTGCTCCCGGATCCGCAACAGCTGTGCTTGCAAACCATTGAAGTCACTGAGCTGCTGCTGCAGTTCGGTGGCACCGGTACTCCGCAATGCGGAGATGCTGGATCCGAGCGCGCTCAGGGCGTCGTCGAGCTGCCGCCGTGCGGTGGTGAGGCCGACCGGATCCGGGCCTGCGCCGCCGAGTTGCCAAATAGTCAGCAGGCGCTCCTGCTGGACGGCGGACACCATTGCCTGGTTGTTGGCCATCGAACTGCCGAGGAGTTCGGGAAGGTCTGCGCCTGCTGGCCTTCCCGCACCAAATACGTTGCTGCGCCGCCACCGATCGACATCAACGTCAAGCTCGGGATAAGTGCGATCAAGACGATCCGGGTCCGGATGCCCCACCTCGCGGCGATTCGAGCGGAAGCTGCGGAGGAGGCGCCAGCACGCCCCGAGTCAGTCATTGGAAATCATATTTCATCAATCGGATAGCTGAACATTCACGATCGAGAATTAGACTCTCGAGATAATAGATGGATGTTCTATGTCTGACAATACCCCGGTCTAGCGTGCTTTCTAGGCTCGGCGCGGCTGCCGTGTAAGAGCGCCGAAGGACGTTCCACGTCGTCGAGGCGGCACTGACGGGGTGTTGTCGGGTTTCTTGGTTTCTCCGTCTTCGGGCAATGGGCTAACTGTGTGTCGCGATGGCCTGGCGCAATTCGGCGACCTCGGCGCCGGTGTCGGCTGGTGTCGGTATATCCGGTCTCGTCGCAGATCTCGGCCATGTGGTCCCGCACGTCCTCAGCGGATAGCGCGGAGTCGTAATAACCCCTGGTCCGGCCGGTAAAGAACCGGGCGACCTGCCCGGCGCCCACGGTGAAGGTCCCGCCGGTGATGGAGCAGTCCGCATGGGCGAGGAAGGCCACCACCGGGGATACCAAGGCCGGGTCGAGCTTGCTGACGATCTCTTCCGCCCCACCCATGGAGTAGACGAGCATGCGGGTGGCGGCGATCGGCGCAACAGCATTGACCTTGATGTTGTGCTCGGCGCCTTCGGCGGCGAGCACACAGGTGAGCCCGAGCAGGCCCGCTTTGGCCGCGCCGTAGTTGCTCTTCCCTGCGGTGCCGGGCACGGCGATCGCCGAGGTGGTGTTGATCACCCGGCCGTAACCCCGCTCCCGCATCACCCGCCACGTCGGCCTGGTCACGTGGAACGCGCCTTTGAGGTGCACGTCGATGACCGGATCGAGCAGTTCGGTGGTCATCTCGTGCAACGGTTTGTCCCGCAGGATGCCCGCGTTGTTGACGAGGATGTCGACCTGGCCGTAAGTGTCGAGCGCGGTGCGGACGATTGCCTCGCCACCCTCGATGGTGGCCACGCTATTGGTGTCCGTTGCCGTGCCGGGTTCAGCAGGCCGTGCCGATCACCCGGGCGCCCGTCTGCCTGGCGAGCTGCACCAGGATGCTGCTGCCGCCGCCGCCGGCGTCGAGCACGAGCACCGTCTGCCCGGACCGCACTTTCGCCCGGCCGTGCAGCATCCGGTAGGCGGTCACTCCGTTGACGATCAGCGTCTCCGCCTCGTCGGCTGTGATCCCGTCCGGCTCCGCCACCACCTCGGCCGCCGCCAGCAGGACCGAGGTGGCCCAGGCGCCGGTCTTGGTCAGGGCGGCGACCCGTCGGCCGACCAGGGCAGGATCCACGCCCGGACCGGTGGCTTCGACGATGCCGACGAGGTCGTAACCAGGCACGAACGGGAACTCGGGCTGGCCGAAGTAGCGATCACGGCGCATCGCGCTCTCCGCAAACGACACGGCAGTCGATTCGACGCGGACCATGACCTGACCGGCGGCGGGCGGCGGCAGCGCCCGGCGGACCAGCCGGAGCCCGGCGGCCGCGACCTTACCCGGCAGGACCACTTCGGTGGCGGAGTTCGTGCCTGTCATGGTCAGCTCCGAGTTCAGTGATGGTCGGCCGGTATCAGTGCGCGGACCGCGGCCACGGCACCACCGTCCACGAGCAGGTCGGTGCCGGTCACGAAGCTCGCCTGCGGGCCGAGCAGAAATGCGGCGGCGGCGGCGATGTCGTCCGGGGTGCCTAGGCGTTTGGTAGCGGACATGGCGACCATCGCCCGCATCTGTTCCCCGCTCTCGCCGGCCAGTTCCTGCTGACCCATCGGCGTGGAGATGACACCGGGGCTGATGGAGTTGACCCGTGCGCCGCGCTCGCCCCAGGAAATCGCGGCTGCTTGCACCCGCAGCGCGTTTGCTCGCTTGGCGAGCACGTAGGCCGCAGCCGAGCTGTCCACCACGTCGGGAGCCAGGAACGGTAGGTCCAACAACTCCTTTGCGGGCGTCATGGCCAACGCCCGCTCCTCCGCTACGGCCAAAGTGGGCAGAAAGTGTCCGGCCATGCTGGCGATGACCACACCGGCGCCCCCGGGGGCGATGATCCGGGCGAACTCCTGCAGTACGACCGCGACGCCGACGAGGTCGACGCGCAGAATCGCTTCGGGGGGTGCTTGGACGGGTGACAATCCCGCCGTGTGGACGACATGCGTGACCCGTCCCAGTCCGGCCGCCGCGTCGGCGAGGGATATCACGGAGTCGGGATCCGATACGTCCACCGGTTGGGCGGTGACGTGGTGACCCTCACTGCGCAGTTGCTCGGTGGCGGTGTTCAGCGTGGTGGCGTGGAAGTCGGCCAGCAGCACTCGGTGGCCGCCGCCCACCCGTCTGGCGATCGCCAGACCCATCCCTCCCACGCCGATGACGACAGCGACATCCTTGTCCATTCGAGCTCCTTTTGTGAGGTTGACCGGACGTGCCCATGAGTGCGCGCGCCCCACATGGTCAATCAATCGAGAAACAGGTCCACGATCGGATCGCTGCCGCCGCCGTAGCCCGAGAGGTCCGCCACGCCGGATTCAAGGAGCACCTCGGCGTCGATGTAGCAGTTTCCGGTGGTGTCTTCCGCTGGGCGCGAGAGGATTTCGACGGCGGCGTCGGCCATGATGCGCGGGCTGCGCGACCTGCCGAGCAATGCGTCGGCGTCGGCCATGGTCGACACCGCGGAGGTCGCGATGTAGGTCTGCGGCCATAGGCAATTGGCCGCGATTCCGGCCTCGGCGTATTCCGTCGCCCAGCCCAGTGTCAGCAACGCCATGCCGTACTTCGACAGGGTGTAGGACGGGTGTGCGCCCAGCCAGCGCCGGCTCAGGTTGAGCGGGGGCGCGATGGTCAGCACGTGCGGGTTGGCGGAGTTGCGCAATTGCGGCAGGCAGGCCTTGGTGAGTAGGAAGGTGCCGCGCAGGTTGATCTCCTGCATCAGGTCGAACTTCTTGACCGACAGCTCTTCGGTTGGTTCGACGGCGATGGCGCTGGCGTTGTTCACGCAGATGTCGATGCCACCGAAGTGGTCCATCGCGGTATCGACGGTGCGTTGCACGTCTTCCGCCCGGCGCACATCGCCGACGACGGCGACGGCTTTGCTGCCCGCGGCCTCGATCTCCGCGACGGCGGTGTGCACAGTGCCCGGCAGTTTCGGGTGGGGCTCGGCCGTCTTGGCCAGCAGGACGATATTCGCGCCCTTTTCGGCGGCGGCGACCGCGATGGCGAGACCGATCCCGCGACTGGCGCCGGAGATGACCATGGTGCGGCCGGTGAGCGTGCTCTGTGCGCTGGACATATTTCTCCCTGGGGTTATCTGCTGCGGTGGCAATTGAAGTGGATGGTGGGCGGCGACGGGAGCGGCCGTCGGGGGTGGGCCGATGCCGTCCGTTTCGGTCGCCATGGTGACGGTCGTCGGTCCTTGCCAGCCGCAGAGCATGCCGCAGCTCGGAGTGACTTTCGTTTCCATCTCGCCGCCTGCGTATCGGGTGATGGTCTTCGCAGCCTCGGCGGGATAGCCGCAGCGTGGGCAAGTGCCGAAGTAGTTGAGGACGTCCACGACGGCGACGTGGATGGGGATGAGCACGCTGCCTCGATGTCGTCAGGGGTGATCAGGGACGTGGTGGTCGTAGGGGCGGGAGGTCTCGCCATGGCTGCCGTGGTCTGGTATTAACATTCTATCGGTCGGAGAATGAAATTCTCCAGTATGAGATGGGATCCTCTCGATGATGGCGTGCGGCTGGCAAGGCGGGGCGGGCCGCACGCGGCGGCCACCCGGCGAGGTGCGGTCATGAGCGAGCGATCATCGACCATCGCCGGTCGGGCAACGGACGCGGACGCGACGATCGCGCTGGTATTCGAGGAGCGCGAGTACAGCCGCGGGCAATTGGACGCGCTGACCGACGGGTTGGCGGCAATCCTGGCCGAGCGCGGCGTCGCCGCAGGCCAACGGGTCGCGCTGATGTTGTCGAACCGACCGGAATTCGTGATCGCGGTGCAGGCCATCTGGCGGTTGGGTGCCGCGGTCGTGCTGATCAGTCCGGCGTGGAAACGGGACGAAGTCACACACGCGCTGTCCATCACCGAACCGGCACACGCGATCGGCGATCAGTCGGTGTTGGCCGATCTGATGCCTATGCACAGTCTCGATGATCCGATACAGACAGCTCTGGGGACGTATCCGGCACCATCGCCCGATGCCGAGGCCTTGCTCGTATTCAGTTCTGGTACTACAGGATTGCCCAAGGCAGTCCGGCACACCCATGGTTCGCTCGCGGCCGCGGTAGCGCACTGGCGAGCGGCATTGCAGCTGACGGCCGCCGACCGCATCCAGGTAGTCACGCCACCATCGCACATCCTCGGCCTGCTCAACGTCGTGACCGCCTTGGACACCGGTGCGTGGGTGCGGCTGCACCGCAAGTTCGATCTGGACGCGATGCTGCGCCACATACAGGCTGACCGCATCACCGTCGAGCTGGCCGTGGCGCCGATCGCGCTGGCCATGGCGGCGCACGCGGACCTCGAGGCGTATGACCTGTCGTCGCTGCGCTACATCATGTGGGGCGCGACGCCGGTGACGCCCCACGTGGCCGAGCTGGTTACCGGGCGAACCGGGATCGGGTGGGTACCTGCGTATGGGGCCACCGAAGTGCCCGTCATCGCGTGCAATCCCCTCGACGGCGGACGGCTCGACAGCGTGGGGCGGGCGGTGCCGGGCGTTGACGTTCGGGTGGTCTCGCTGGAATCCGGCGAGCCGGTCACGCCGGGGCAACCCGGTGAGATCGAGGTGCGGTCGCCGTCGCGGATGGCCGGGTATCTGCCGTCCGAGTCGACGGCAGCGGCCCTGCACGACGGGTGGTATCGCACCGGGGACATCGGCACTCTCGATTCGGCCGGCTGGCTGCGGATCACCGACCGATCGAAGGAAATGATCAAGGTGCGCGGATTTCAGATCGCGCCTGCCGAAATCGAAGCTGTCCTGCACGGACATGCCGACGTGCGGGACTGCGCGGTATTCGGCATACCTGATCCGGCCAACGGTGAAGCGGTCCTCGCCGCTGTTGTCACGACCGGTTCGGTCACCGGGACCGAACTGATCGCATTGGTCGCCGACCGCCTCGCCGCCTACAAACGGGTGCATCGAGTCGAATTCGTAGCGGAGATTCCACGCCTGCCATCCGGCAAGGTGCTGCGCCGAGTACTGAAGGAGCGCTATGGACGTACGTCTGACAAGTGAACAACGGCAGTTGCGTGATGCGGCTGCCAAGCTGGCGGATGAACTCGGACCGGGTTCGGTTCAGGATCTCGAGGATGACAATCGCCTCACCCGGCTGGAGAAGGCAGTCGACATCACGGGCTGGCGGTCGCTGCGTTCTGACGGTGCCTCTGGGGTTGAAGTAGCTTCTGTCGCAGAGGAATTCGGCCGCGGGCTGGTCGGTGTCCCCTTTCTCGGGCCGGTGCTTGCCGACGATCTGCGTGGCCGGATCGACGGGGACAACGAGCGTTGGACGCTCGGCGTCGGTGACCGGGTTATCGACAGCAGGGGCTGCCAGCGGGTTCTGCTGCTGAACGGGCGCACAGTGATGGCCGGAGCAGTCGGAACAACCATCGACACAGTCGATTTGAGCAGACTGGACGCCGAGTTGGTCGGTCCGCTCACATCGCTCGGTGAGCTGTCGCCGGAGCAGGCCGAGCACTGGTACGCGCTGGCGCTGGTCGCCACTACTGCGGATCTGGTCGGTGCTGCTCGGGGCGCGCATGCGCTCGCCTGTCAGTACGCGAAAGTCCGTGAACAGTACGGGAATACGATCGGTGGGTATCAGGCGGTCGCGCACCTGCTGGCCGAGGGACTCGCGCTGATCGAGGGTTCGATCAGCGTCCTGCGCCACGCCGCGTGGGCGGTGGACGAGTTGCCCCCGGCCGAAGCCGTGCGGGCCGCCGACATCGCGAAGGTCTACTCCGCCCGCGCGGCCCGCACCGTGTGCGAGACCGCGATCCAGGTGCACGGCGGTATCGGCAACACCTGGGAATGCCTGGCCCACGTCTATCTGCGGCGGGCGCTGACATCCACCGAATTGTTCCCTGTGAGGCTGGAGGAGATCGACCTTGGACTTTCGTGACGCACCGGAAGAAGCCGCATTCCGGGAAAAGCTACGCGGCTGGTTGGCTGGACAGGCCGGGAAGTTTCCGACCTCCGGTGATGAGTACTGGGCGCGGCAGGGGGAGTGGCATCAGGCGCTCTACCAGGCTGGTTTCTTCGGTCTGTCATGGCCGAAGAAGTTCGGTGGCCATGAGCGCCCGCCGGTGTACGACGTGATTCTGGACGAGGAATTGGCGCGGGCGAGTGCGCCACCGCGCCCCAGCCTCGGCTACCTGCTCCAAGGGCTCGGCAGGCACGGGAGCGCGGAGCTGCAGCAGCGATTCCTGCCCGGGATGATCAACGGAACCGAACGCTGGTGCCAGGGTTTCAGCGAACCCGACGCCGGTTCGGATCTCGCGTCCCTGAAGACCACGGCAGTCCGGGACGGTGACGACTATGTGGTGCACGGCCACAAGATCTGGACCAGCTACTCGGATGTGGCCGACTGGTGTCTGCTGCTGGCTCGTACCGAACCGAATGCGCCACGGCACAAGGGGATTTCGGCGTTCGTGATTGCCATGAAGCAGCCCGGTGTCGAGCAGCGACCGCTGCGCATGATGAGCGGCGTCACCACCGAATTCGGGCAAGTGCTCTTCGACGGGGCACGCGTGCCGGCCAGCCAGATGGTCGGCGAACCGGGGGTGGGCTGGAAGCTCGCCATGACCGTGGTCGGGCACGAGCGGGAACCGTCGACGCTCGGGTACTCCGCCCGCTACGGAAAACTGGTGCGACAAATGGCGGCGCGGACCGAGGGCCCGATGCCGCAGGAGTTGGCCTGGGCGGCAGTGCAATCGGAGATGCTCAGGTTGCATGTGCGGCGACGCCTGTCCGAACAGCTCGACGGTGTCACGCACGGCCCCGAGGGCTCGCTGGACAAGCTGCTGATGACCTGGGTGGAGCAATCTGTCGGACATGCCGCCTTGGCGGTCGGCGGCACGCGGGACTCGGAGCTGCTCGGTTCCTACCTGTACAGCCGCGCACAGAGCGTCATGGGTGGCACGTCCCAGATTCAGAAGAACATCATTGCCTCGCGCATTCTCGGATTGGAAGCCAGATATGTACGACCTGCCAGCGGAAATTGATGTCCAAGCCGACGGGGTGCTCCGTATCATCACCTTGAACCGGCCCGACGCGCTCAACGCGGTCAATGATGCACTGCACTCCGGGCTGGCCGAGTTGTGGCCGCAGCTCAACGCGGACCGAGATGCGCGTGCGGCGGTGCTCACCGGGGCCGGAAAGGCCTTCTCGGCGGGCGGCGATTTCAGCTATCTCGCCGAATTGGCCAACGATCCGGTGCTGCGGGCAAAAACGATCGCTCACGGACGCGATATCGTCCTCGGCATGGCGCGCTGCCGGATCCCGGTCGTGGCGGCGGTCAATGGCCCTGCGGTCGGACTGGGTTGCAGTCTGGTCGCGTTGAGCGATCTGGTGTATATCGCGGAAGAGGCTTATCTGGCCGATCCGCATGTCCGAGTGGGGCTGGTCGCGGCGGACGGCGGGCCGCTCACCTGGCCGTTGCAGATGAGCCTGCTGCATGCCAAGGAATATGCGCTCACCGGCGAGCGCATAACTGCCCAGCGTGCGTGTGAACTCGGCTTGGCCAATCATGTCGCGGCCGATCCGCTGGCCGAAGCGCTGGCGTCCGCCAAGCGCATCGCGGAACTGCCGCGCCAGGCGGTCGAGGCGACCAAACGGATGCTGAACATGCATATCGAACGCGCCGTCCTGGCCACCCTCGACTACGCCAACGCTGCCGAGGATCTGTCCTTCCAGACCGATGACTTCCAGCGAAATATCGCCAAACTGACCGCAGTCAAGAAGTGAGCGGGCAATCCACGCGAAATGCATCGCGATGAGAATGATATTCTCGTCAGACGATAATGCTAATCTCAGGAGAGGGCTGTCATGAATATCAGTGGGTGTTCCGCCATCGTTGTCGGCGGTACGGGCGGCCTCGGTGAGGCCACCGTGCGCCGTCTGGTCGCGGCCGGGGCGGAGGTCGTCGTCGCCGATGTGGCCGACGACAAGGGTAAGGAGCTGCAGAGCGAACTCGGCATCCGGTACGTACATACCGACGCCACCAGTGCGGAGTCGGTCGAGGCTGCCGTTGCCGAAGCAGAAGCCCTTGGGCCGCTTCGGATTTCGGTAGATGCCCACGGCGGTCCGGCCAGTGGTGGCCGGCTGGTCGGCAAGGACGGCAGCCCGCTCGGACTGGAGGGCTTCCGCACCACGATCGACTTCTACCTGACAGCGGTGTTCAATGTCATGCGACTCTCGGCCGCGGCCATAGCTCGATCGGAAGCACTCGACGAGGGCACCCGCGGCGTGATCGTCAATACCGCCTCGATCGCCGCCTACGAGGGCCAGATCGGCCAGTTGCCGTACGCGGCGGCCAAGGGCGGCGTGGTTGGCATGACCCTGGTCGCGGCCCGCGACCTGTCCCCGCTCGGGATTCGGGTGGTCACTATCGCGCCGGGCACCATCAACACCCCCGCCTACGGCAAGGCCGCCGATCAGCTGGAGGAGTACTGGGGCGGGCAGGTTCCGCATCCCAAGCGAATGGGCCGCTCACCCGAATACGCGCAGCTGGTGCAGTCCATCATCGAGAACGACTACCTCAACGGCGAGGTGATCCGACTCGACGGCGCGCTGCGGTTCCCGCCGAAATGACCTCGCTCGCAGGAAAAGTGGCGTTCGTCGCCGGTGCCAGCCGCGGTATCGGCGCGGCGGTGGCCGAGCGGCTCGCCCAGGCGGGCGCCGCCGTCGCGGTCGCCGGCCGCTCGGAACGAGCACCCAAGCTGCCGGGCACAATTCACTCCGTTGCCGGGCGGATCGTGCTCGCAGGCGGTAGAGCGCTGGCGGTGCCATGCGATGTCACCGACGAGGACTCGGTCGCCGGCGCGGTGGGTGCGACGGTACGAGAATTCGGTGGCATCGACATCCTGATCGCCAACGCCGGAGTGCTCTGGCTCGGTCCCGTGGAGACAACCCCGCTGCGGCGCTGGCAACTCTGTCTCGATGTCAACCTCACGGGCGTCTTTCTGGTGACGAAGGCGGTACTCCCGCACCTGCGGGCGCGTGGCGGTGGGTCGATGGTCGCGGTCACCACGAGCGGGGTGGGTACGATCGACCGCGGTGCCAACGCCTATGGGGTGTCGAAGGCCGCGGCCGAGCGGCTCTCTCTCGGACTGGCCACCGATCTGAAGCCCGACAACATCGCAGTGGGCTGCCTGAGTCCGTCGCGAGTCCTATGTCATTCTCGCCGGGCAGGACGCCACCGGTATCACCGGCACGGTCCAACGGTCGGAAATTCTGATTCCGCGGCCACCATCCTGACGCTTGTCGGCGATCGAGGGCCGGTCGGCGGTACGCGCCGGCCCTCGGCCGCCCGGCGTTCAGGTTCCTGGGGCCATCGGGCAAGCAGGGCCGTGAACAGCGGCAGCTCGGCCGTCGTTCGAATGCCGGGTGCTGCCGTGCACACCGCGGGGACCGCGTTGACGGCCCGATTGGCGGTGTAGCCAGGAGACACCGCGCCCAGTTGATCGAGCGAAATCGGGAATCGCAGGTCGACATCGAGGGGGGCATCGCCGTCGACGATCACGTGCCAGCCGGTGTCGCGTAGTTCCCAATCTGGGTCGAGGTCGCGAGCGGCACCGAGCACGCCGATGGCGATCGTCATCGCGGCCGTCCTCTCAGCTTGTCATCGACTCACGCTGCCCCGGCTCGTCCGGCCAGCTGACGGCGGTCGTCGCGCCGGTACCGCTGCACGACCGGATCGGCTACCGGCGCCGCAAGGAGCAACTTCTGGGTGTACGGATGCTCCGGCTCCGACGTGACAGCGCCTGTGGGACCGGTTTCGACGATGTCGCCGCGGTAGAGCACGGTGACGCGATGACTCACGTGCCTGATGACGGCAAGGTCATGGGAGATGAACAGGTAGGCCACGCCGGTGCGGCGCTGGATGTCGACGAACAGATCGAGCACGCGAGCCTGGGTGGTGAGATCGAGCGCGGAGACTGGTTCGTCGCACACAATGAGTTTCGGTTCGGGTGCGAGTGCGCGGGCGATGGCGATCCGCTGGCGCTGGCCACCGCTGAACTCTCGCGGCAGCCGCGCGGAGGCATTCTTGGGCAGGCCGACCTGAGCGAGTAATGCGGACACCCGGGAACGTGCGGTCGTCGGTGCTATCCCCTGCACCGTAAGAGGTTCGCTGAGGATGTCGCCGATGGTGAGGGACGGGTTGAGCGAGCTGTAGGGATCTTGGAAAACCGCCTGGATGTCTCGGGCGAGTGCGCGGCGGCGCTGCCCGGTCGTGCGGGTTATATCCTTGTCGCGAAATAGGATTCGCCCGTCGCTCGGTGTCTCGAGGCCGAGTACCGCCCGCCCGATCGTGGTCTTGCCTGATCCGGATTCGCCCACCAGACCAAGGGTTTCGCCGGCGTCTACGGCCAGCGAGACGCCGTGCAGCACCTCGAGAGGCCGCGCACGGAACCCCCGGCCGGGAAATGTGACGCGCAGATCGTGTACTTCCAGTAGCGGACTCATCGCGCCTTCTCTTCGATAGACGCTGTTTCGGCGCGTTCCTCGGTCACCGTCGCGTTGGCCGGCGGGTCGGAGCGCACCGTGGTTTCGTCGAGAATCGAATTCAGCAGCGTCTGGGTGTAGTCGTGCTTCGGCGCGGCGAAAACATCGAGCACCGTTCCGGTTTCGACGATCTTGCCCTGGCGCATGACCGCTACTCGATCGCACAGATCGGCGACGACACCGAAGTTGTGCGTGACGAGCAGAACGGCCATATCCAATCGCTGGCGTAGATCGTGCAGCAGATCGAGGATCTCGGCCTGCACGGTGACATCGAGGGCGGTCGTCGGTTCGTCGGCGATCAGCACCTTCGGCCGCCCGGCCACCGCGCCGGCAATCAGGACGCGCTGTGCCATACCGCCCGAGATCTGGTGCGGATAGGAATCGAAAGTGCGTTGCGGATCGGGTATTCTGACCTGGTCGAGCATCGACAGCACTCGCCGCCGGGCATCCCGGCGCTTCATCGAAAGAGCCGCTCGCACGGCCTCGATCAGTTGCGACCCCACGGTGTAGGACGGGTCAAGATTGGACATTGGCTCCTGCGGCACGTAGGCGATGGATCGACCACGCACGGTGCGCAGCTCCCGTTCGCTCAGGCCGAGCAGCTCGCGTCCATCGAGTGCGATGGAGCCACGGATGACCACCGCCTCGGCAGGCAGAACACCGAGGGCGGCGAAAGCCGTTTGTGTCTTCCCTGATCCGGACTCGCCGACCAGACCGAGCGTTTCGCCCGCGCGCAAGGTGAGGCTTACGCCGCTGACCACCTCGTTGAGCTCACCGGTCGGTGACGGATAGGCGATGGTCAGATCATCGATCGTCAGCAGGCCTGCTGCGGTGGAGACGGTGGCGCCGGTCGGCTCCGCTGCCGGTCGCGCAGTGGCGGTGATCCGTTGGGGACGCCGAGTGGCGCCCTCCAGGGTGTCGCGCAGGGCATTGCCGAACAGGACCAGCGCCGAGGTCGTCACGCCGAGCAGCACGCTCGGCCAGACCAATTGCAGAGGGTCGACATAGAGATTGACGAAGCCCTCGGCGATCATCGCGCCGAAGCTGGGCACTGCGCTGGAGCAGACACTGAGAAAGGCGAGGCCGGACTGGACGTTGATCGCGGTCGCGGCGAGAAAGGCGGAGACGATGATGACCGGGCCTCGGACCCGGAACAGGATGTGCCGGGCCAGGATTCGCCGATCCGGCAACCCTGAGACCCGGGCAGCGTCGATGAAGAGCTCGTTCTTCACGCCCAGCACCTGGTTCCGCGTGATGCGGTAGACGCCAGGGGCAAGCAGCACGCCGAGGATCACCATGCTGGCTCGGTAGTCGCCCTTGGTCACCGGCATAAGCACGATCAGCAACAGCAGGCCGGGAAAGGTCATGAGCAGGTTGGCAATCCACTCGGTGACACCGCGGATGCGGTCGCTGAAGTAGCCGCCGATCAAACCGGCGCTGACCCCGATCACGAGTGCGATGCCGGCGGCGATCAGCGCCGACACCACGCTGGTGTTGATCGAGTGCAGCATGCGCGACAGGATGTCGCGGCCGTCTTTGTCGCCGCCGAGTGGATAGCCGGGCGTGCCGGGATCGGCATTGATCGCATCGAGTGAGGCGACATTGGGATCGTGCGCGGTGAGGACCGAGCTGAGCAGGCCGAGTACCACGATGATCAGCAGCAGGCCGACGGTGGCGATCGCCAGCGGGTCTCTCGACAGCTTGCGCAGCGTCGACGTACGTTTGGCGGTATCGGGTTCCACTGCGGTGACTCGAGCGGAATTCTCGGTCAATGGACTCTCGCCTTCGGGTTGAGCCAGCCGTTCAGGAGATCGACGACGAGGTTGACACCGACCACCAGCAGTACCGCGAACGCGGTGATGCCCATGATGATCGGCACGTCACCCTGCAGGGACGCGCTGAAGGCATAGCTGCCGTATCCGGGCAGCGCAAAGATGTTCTCGATGATGAGCGCGCCGCCGACCATGGTGATGAACTCCAGGGACAGCACGGTCAGCGCCGGGCCTGCGGCGTTGCGCAGGGCATGACGAAGCACGATCGATCGAGTGGACAGGCCGCGGGTACGCAGCGTGCGGATGTAGTCCTTGCGCAATTCGTCGATCATCGCGCCACGCACCTGCGCGGTGAGGCTGGCGATTCCGGCCACCATCAGTGCGAGCACGGGGATGGTGATGGTCGCCGCCCACCGGCCGGGGTTCTCGCTGAAGTGCGAGAACCCCGTCGCCGGCAGCCAGTGCAACCGGATCGAGAGCACGTAGACCAGGATGATGGCCAGCAGCAGGTTCGGCACCAGGAAGCCGACCATCGACAGTGCCTGTGCGCCTCGGTCGATCGCGCCGCCGCGACTGGCCGCGAGCACACCGAGGACAACACTGATGACGGCCGTGAGAAAAAGCGCAACGACTACGATCGACAGCGTGACGCTCAACCGAGTGGTGACCGCGGATTCGACCGGCTCGCTGGTGAAATAGGAGACACCGAAGTCGCCGCGCACGGCGTGTGCTAGCCAATCGGCGTACTGCACGAGTACCGGCCGGTCGAGTCCCATGGCGGCTTTGCGAGCGTCGATCGTCTCCGGGTTGGCGGCGGGACCGAGCAGGCTCGCGACGACATCGTCGATGGTGAGGCTCAGTAGCAGGTACGTGATCATGGTGACCAGGAATGCGAGGACCAGGCCCGCACCGAGCCTGCGCAGCGAATACAGGATCATCGGCGTGCCGTTCAGCCCGTGAGCCCGAACAAACGGATGTTGGAGACGGCCTGCGTTCCGTCGCCGAGGTAGACGATGCCGTCCTTCGTCATCCAGTGCCGGGAGAGGTCGAACAGCAGTGCGTCCCAAGCGTTCGCGACCAGGAACGCGCTGATCTGCTTCGCGATGGGTGCGGCCGCCGCCGGGTCCTGCTCGCTGTTGTACCGGTTGACCAAGGCGGTGAGCTTCGGGTCTTCGGTGCGGAACGCGTTGCGGGGACTGTCGACCTGGAATCGCGACAGCTCACGCGGGTAGGACGTCACGGCCTCGACGTTGAGGTACATCGGGTACTTCTTCGAAGCGAACGCCGAGGTGGACTGTTGCGACGGAATCGGTTCCCAGGTCACGTTGATCCCGATGGCGGCCAGCGCCTGGGTCACCGTCGGTGTGAAGGGTTTGGCGTAGGGCACCTCGGGAATGGTCACCGCGAAGCCGTTCGGATACCCGGCGTCGGACATGAGTCTATTCGCGGCTTCCACGTCGTAGGTGTAGGTCTTTTCGAGTGCGGGATCGTAACCCGGTCCCTTCGGGTTGAACGGTTGTACTGTCGATTTGCCGGAACCGCGCAGTAGCGTATCGATGATCTTCTGGCGATCGAACGCCTTGTTGATCGCGGTGCGGACCCGCAAGTCGCCGAGTGGCGGGAGCAACTCGCCCTTGCGGTCGACCAGAACCAGGGTGGCGAGCGAATTGGCCTGGACGGTGGTCTCCCGGAAGCCGAGGGCCTTCAGGCGATCAACGTGCACGATCTCGGCGCTGCCCGCATTGACCTCACCCGCCTGTAGCGCGTTGAACGTCGCGGTGCAGTCCTGGAGGACGCGGATGTTGACCGTACGGAACGGGTACGCGGCGTTCCAGTGGTCGTCGCGTCGATGGAGCACATAGACCGATCCGTTCACCGTCTGTGCGGTATCGAGGGTGTACGGCCCGGAGGCGACCGGATTCAACGCGGTGCGTTCCTGGTTCACCGTCGCAGGGTCGGCGATCACGCCTGCACCCATGGCGAGTGCGGGCAGTAGCCCGGCGTCCGGGCGCGAGAGCTCCAAGACTACCGTGGTGTCATCTGGAGCCTGCACAGTGCTCACCGTGCTCAGCAGCCCCTGAACCTGTCCCGGGGTTGCCTTGGTGCGCTCGATGGTGGCCTCGACCGCCGCCGCGTTGACCGGCGCTCCGCTGGTGAAGGTCATCCCGGCGCGCAGCTTCATGGTCAGCGTGCGTGCGTCGCCGGAGTAGCTCCAACTCTCGGCGGCATTGGGTTGCGGCTTGCCCGTGTTGTCGGTTTGCAGCAACGTGTCGTACAGAGCACTCCAGAGGTAGCCCTGCTCGGTGTCATCCAGCTGGGCCGGATCGAGCGAGCTCGGTGTGGCCTGGATA
Source organism: Nocardia sp. NBC_01730 (assembly GCF_035920445.1). NCBI lineage: Bacteria > Bacillati > Actinomycetota > Actinomycetes > Mycobacteriales > Nocardiaceae > Nocardia > Nocardia sp. NBC_01730. The sequence goes on from NZ_CP109162.1 coordinate 1,470,552, forward strand.
GCGACAGTCAGTGTCGTGGTGCCCGGTGCAGCGGATTGTTCGGTACCGCAGGCGACGAGTGGCGAGAGGGTGACCAGTGCGGCCACGGTGGCGAGCATGCGCACGAGCAACCGTGAGCTGGGCGGTTGACAAAGCATAGTCGGACTTCCTTGTCGTGTGACGTGCGTCAATTTGCCGTCGCCCAGAATGCGAAATGCGATCGGCTGAAGTTCATCCGAAAATGGGGGAGCAGAAGAGAATACGCGGATTGAAACTCGGTGGCCACGGTCCGTATGGATTCCGGAATTTACCGCAATGCCTATGGACGGGCGGGCACGCATGCGAGGCTTGGCCGCGCGATCGTCGGCACTCCGAGTCGAGACGGTTCACCGTGTGAACATCGAAGGCCGGATCGGCCTCGTCGCGCCCGCCCGTCTTAATGGTCAGACGACCGGTTCGCGGAGGAGTTGGACCATGGCGGCGCCGCTGTCGGGGACGCGGGGTTGTTTCCATACTTCGATGGGGAAGGAGATGTTGATGAGGGATTGCATGAGGTGGAAGAGGGTGCGGGTGTCGTCGGGGAGGTCGCCCCAGGTGTGTTTGTCGCAGTGGGTGATGGCGTCTTGGATGCGTGGGAATGCGGCGTCGTAGAATTGTTGCATTTGGGGCATGGTTGAGTTGAGGCGTTTTGTGTAGCGTTCGGGTTCGGTGGGTAGGGCCCAGTCGATGTAGGGGTCGAGGTCGTTGAATTCAGGGGGCAGTGTTGGCATTGCGGTATTCCTCGACTTTGTCTTTGGCGGTTTTGTGGAGGTGGCGGAGGAGGATTTCTTGGTCGTTGAGGGGGAAGTCGGTGACGATGTTGGTGGCGAGCATTGTTTGGGTGGCTTCGAGGGTGTTGGCGTCTTGGAGTGCGTATTCTTTGAAGGTGACGGCGGCGAGTTCTTGGGCGAGGCGTTCGCGGGCGTTTTTGGCGGGGACGAAGTAGAGGGCTGCTTCGAAGATGTGGCGGTTGACGGCGGTGGGCCAGTAGTGGTAGGTGAGGAACCAGCCGGGTTCCCAGAAGAGCAGGGACATGTTGGGGAAGATTTCGAATTCGTCGATGCCCCAGGCACGGTGGCGGGCGGGGTTGATGCCTTCGGGGAGGGTGTCGAGTCCTTCGATGTCGGGTTTGTCCCAGGGGCCGAAGAGTCCGCTGCGGAGGATGCGTTCGATGGGTTTGACCATGTTGGGGTCTTTGGGTGGTGCCATGCCGCCCCAGCTGGAGATCATGGAGTGGGGGGGTTGGATTTCGTAGTGGAGTGCTTCGTAGCCGGTGCCGGCGAGTTTGTCGGCTTCGTCTTTGACGGCTTGTTTCATGTGGAGGATGGGGGCGTGGTAGAACTCGGCGAAGGCGTCGATGAAGAGTTTCCAGTTGCTGCCGATGTCGGCGCGGTAGGTGTAGGTTTCGGTCATTTCGTGGAAGGGGTAGCCTTCGACGCCTTTGATCATGGTGCCGAGGTAGTCGTTGAGTGGGGGTGCGTTGTTGTCGGTGTTGATGAAGATGAAGCCTTGCCAGACTTCGCAGCGGACGGGTTTGAGTCCGTAGAGGTTTTTGTCGAGGTCGAAGAATTCTTGTTCTTGTTGGACGAATTTTACTTCGCCGGCGAGGCTGTAGCGCCAGGCGTGGTATTTGCAGGTGAATTGGCGGCAGGTGCCTGCGGTTTCTTCGTTGGGGTAGTCGTCCCAGACGAGTTTGTTGCCGCGGTGGCGGCAGATGTTGTGGAAGGCGCGGATGGTGTCGTCGGTGTCTTTGACGATGATGAGTGAGGTGCCGATGCAGGCGAGTTCGCGGGTGAAGTAGCTGCCGGTACGGGGGAGGCGTTCGACGCGGCCGACGTTGAGCCAGGATTTTTTGAAGATGGCGTTGCGTTCGTCTTCGTAGAATTGGGGGTCGGTGGAGTCGGTGTAGTCGACGGGTTCGGTGCCCAGGGTTGGGTAGTGCTGGGTCCAGCTGCCTGCTGCTGGTTTGGTGAAGTGGGGCAAGGTTTCAGCCTTTCAGTGTTCGACTTCTACGCCGAAGGTGTTGAACGCCATGGCCAGCATGCCGTAGCAGCCGACCGTGAAAACAAGGTCCATGCGTTGTTGTTCATCGAGGCGAGTGGCCAGCGCGGCCCAGGTCTGGTCGGACAGGCTCGCTTCCTCGTCGAGCTCGTCGACCGCACCGAGTACGACACGATCGAACTCGTCGGCAGCCTCACCGCGCCGGACGGCCTCGATTTCGTCGCGGGTCAATCCGGCCTCGATAGCGCCGCGGACGTGATGGCTCCACTCGTAGGCGCAGTTGAGCCGGTGTGCGACCCGCAAGATGGCGAGTTCGCGCAACCGTGGCGGCAGCGTCGACCGGAAGAGCAGATGGATGTTGAAGCCGAGGAACGCCTTCGTCAGATCCGGATGACGAACGAGCGTAGCCAGCGCGTTTCCGGCGCTCTGCGGATTCTGCCGGGATTTGGGCAGCATGCCGGCCAGCGCGGAACGGGTGGTGGCTTTCCACTCCTTCTCGGGTAAAGGCGGCAAGCGCATATGGTCCCCTCTCATTGATGAGAATGCGATTCTCTTGAACTGCTCAATACATTTCCATGATGGTCTCGGATAGTCAACGGATCTGCGCGCATCGCAGGGCGACGCAGAACCGTCCCGCCCGGCTGGTCGGCCGGAGACGGGACGGTGCGGTGTCGGCTGCAGATGTTCAGACGGAGAGGATCGACGCTGCCGCGGTACCCGGCGCGCCATAGACCTGTGCGTATCCGACCTTCGGTTCGCCGGGTACTTGACGATCGCCCGCCTGCCCCCGCAGCTGCTGCACGAGCTCGTAGACCTGCCGGATGCCGGAGGCGCCGATCGGCTCGCCGTTGGCGATGAGCCCGCCGTCGGTGTTGATCGGCAGCCTTCCGCCGATCTCGGTCGCACCCTCGGCGAGCAGCTTCTCCTGGTCACCGTCGGCGCAAAAACCGTTCTCGGCCATGTGAATGACCTCCGCGCCGGCGTCGGTGTCCTGCAACTGGATGACGTCCACGTCCTCCGGCCCGATGCCGGCTGTTTCGAAGGCCGCGCGGGAGGCGTACACAGTCGGTGAGACATCCTCGTCGACCGCGGCCCAGGTGCTGTGTACCTCGTAAGCGCCGTAGCGTCGGGTGCGAATCGCACTCGACCGGAGGTAGACCGGTCGCGAGGTGTAGCGATGGGCGAGCTCGCCGCGGCACATGATCACGGCGGCCGCGCCCTCGTCGGGCGAGCAGAACATGTACTGCGTCAAGGGGTAGTTCAGCATGGTGGAGCCGAGGATGTCGTCTTCGGCGATCGGCGTGCGCCGGTAGGCATTCGGGTTGAGCGCCCCGTTGCGGAAATTCTTGGCCGCGACCTTGGCGAGGGTGCGCTGCGAGATGTCATGATCCTGCAGGTAGCGGTTGGCCTTGATCCCGAAGAACTTCGTGGTGACGAACTGTCCGTTCTCCGCGTACCAGCCCGGCAGTCCCAGCTTCGACGGGTCGTCGGTGAACGCGCCGCGAGGGTGCTTGTCCATGCCGACGGCGATGCCGATGTCGTACTTGCCCGAACGGATCGCCTCCGCCGTCTGTTCGATGCAGCTGGCTGCGGTAGCGCAGGCGTTGAAAACATTGGTGAACGGTATTCCGGTCAGCCCTACCAGGCGGGTCACGGCATCGGGGTTGCTCACCTCGTAACTACCACCGAAACCGAACTGGATATCCTTCCACTCGGCTCCGGCATCGGCCAGCGCAAGCTGGATTGCGTCGGCGCCCATCTCGATCGCCGACTTGGCTCCGAAGCGGCCGAACCGGTGCAGGCCGACGCCCACAATGGCAACGTCGTTCATCTGGTAACTCCTTTGTCTTTCGAAGATGTCTCGTCAGGCGGGCGCGAAGGCGCACGTCATGATCTCGGTCCCGGTGTCGTCCAGGTAGAGCGGAACGAAGACCAGCTCGACCTGCATTCCGGCGCGCAGCTTTGCTGGGTCGGCTTCGGTCAGCCTGGTCTCGACCCGCACTTCGTCATCGAGCTGGACCAGGCCGATGCCGAACGGTTCGAATGTGTCCGCCGTCTCTCGTCCGGCGTAGGGCAGCTTCGGGACGAATCCCTGGGTCGTCCATGCCACCAAGGTGCCGCTTCGCGGTAGCAGGCGATCGAACATCTTCGGTCCGCTGCACCGCGGGCACCGAGCTTGTCGCGGCCAGGTCGTGGCCGCGCAGTCGGCGCATCGACTACCGATGAGCTGTGGGTTGTCTTCCGGCCACGTCGAGACGTCGGGCGCGAGCGCCTGTGCCATGAGCCATCCTCCGTTTGTTTGCTCGAGTCACGACACACCGCTTCAGCGTGGTCGTATGACCTCTATGGAAATATCATTCTCACAGAATGTATATGGCAATTCCGTATGTTGACAGCCCCGTGACGGCGGTGTGTGACGCAGCGCGACAAGAATCTTGATTGAGACCCTGGTCACAGGCCGAAAACCTACCTACGGTGTGTTCAGTAGGTTGGTTCGAGCGAAGGAGCCGCATTGCCCGGTCATCGGTCCTCGGCCATGCGGTCCACCAACAGGCCCTACGAAGCGTTGCTCGCCAAAGGGGAGCAACGAAAAGTGCTGATACTGGCCGCCGCTCGGCAATTGCTCGTGCGCAACGGTTGGCGCGCGACGTCACTCGCGCAGATCGCGAAGGCGGCGGGAGTCACGTCGGCCGGCCTGCTGCATCACTACGAGTCCAAAGATCAATTGCTGCACGCCGTCCTCGAAGCGCGTGATGTCGATGACGAACTGCACGCTGACCGCACTGGGGATCTGCTCGAAGAACTGGCGCGAGTGGCCGAACGATTCGAACGCGCACCGGATCTGGTGTCCATGTTCGCGGTGCTGATCATCGAGAATCTGCAGCCGGATGCGCCACTGCACGATCGGCTACACGGCCGATACCGATCCTCGGTCGACACCATCGCCGAGGGAATCCGGCGCGGTCAACGCGCTGGGCGACCTCGACCCGGCTGTCAAGGCCGTGGAGATCGCCGCCTTTCTCACCGGAATGGAAACCTCATGGCTACTCGACCCTTCGATTCCCCTGCGCCCAGTGCTCAGCGAGTACATCCGATCACTGGCTCGGCAACTGGCACCAGAAGGCAGGTGCTGAGGCAGCGGCTGGTCGCCCTCGCGCCGAGTACTGCTGCGGTCATGCGCTATGCGGGCGGCTGGCTCTTCGATCGGGTGCTGGCCGGATGGGATGTCACCGTGCTGGTCGCCGACCACGTCGACACCCGGCCGCTGGACATACTCGGTGTTCGGGTGGTCGAGCTGGAAGCCGGTTTGGCTACGAAGTTTCATGGTCCGATTCCGGAGGCCCTGGCGATCGACAGTGACCTGCTGGCGTCGGACCCGCGTGTCCGGCAGCGCCTGCGATCGAGTTCCACTGTGACGATGCGGGTTTCGCTCGGTGCCAGCTTGATCTTGGTGAAAGCGCGTAACTCTTGTGCCGGGCGACGGACTGCTCCCGCCGTCGTGGCGCCGTAGACCTGCACCACGTACTTCCCTTCTCGCACACCGGTATTGGAGACCGCCAGTTCGACAGTCGCGGTGTCGATCCCGGTTAGCGTCGCGGTCAGGGCATCGACGGCGAAGGTGGTGTAGGACAGCCTGTGCCCGAACCGATACCGGACGGCTCGTTCGACGGTCTCGTAGTAGCGGTAGACCATGACGCCCTCGCCGTAGCGCGCACCCGCCCGGCCTTGCCAGGGTAGTTGAGGTATGCCGGGGTGGCCTGCAATCGGAGCGGGATGGCTTCTGCGAGCTTGCCCGATGGGTTGACCTCACCGAACAGGATGTCGGCGAAGGCGCCACCGGCGGCCTGCCCGAGCAATCCGGAGACAATCGCATCGACCTCGTCGTGCTATAGCTCCAGCGACACCACGCCGCCACCGCACACGATCACCACCTGGAAGCGTGGTTCGATGGCGAGAGTCCGCAAAGACTCCGCGATGCCACCGATGCTGTCGCGGAGTCTCGTGCTTGCTGCCGTGGCCGCTGGGTCACGCCTGGTTGCGCGAGGTGATGCAGTGTTTGACGAATGACACCACGCGCGTGTGATAGGTCGTGGCCGAATAGCCGAGGCTGAGGTTGTGCCCATGCGCCGGCAGGAGTTCGGCAGTCGCCAACGGTGCCGCAGTGAACAGGGCGGTCACCTCGGCAAGAGCCTTCGGGTCGTTGCGCCAGACATTTTCGTACGCCCCCACGCTGTAATTCACCGGGATACGCACTCGCGCGGCCAGTTCGGGAAAGTCCCGATCGGACCATCGGCGCAACACGGTCGCCTCGTAGGCGGGTGTGCTGGACGCGATCGGCGCACCGCCTAGCAGTTCCAGCGGGTAGAGCCAGGCTGGCTGCCACAGCAGTTCCCGGACAGCGTCGGGATCGGCGCGCCCGGCACCGAGCACCTTCGCGGCTGCGGCGTGGTGCTCTCGACCTGTTCCGGCCAGTTCGAGGCCGAGCAGGTCCGCACCCCGGGGGTCGGCGGCAACGCGGACCGCGTGCGGGCAACCCGCGGAGTGCGCGAGCAGGAATACTCCCGCACCGCGCGGCAGGCCGTCCAGATGCTTGTCCATCGCCGCGAAGATCAGGTCGACGATGTGCTCAGGGTCGGTCAATTCCGCAGCGCGAGAGACGGATGCGCCGTACCCAGGACGATCGAGGGCGAGCACGGTGAAGCCCGCTGCCGACGCGAGCCGCAGCAACGACAGGTTCGGATGGCCGGGACAGTCGAAGTATGCCGAGGTGGTCGCGCCGCCGTGCAATGCGACTATGACAGCCAGTGGTTCCGGTGCTGTCGAGAGCAGCGCTGACATCGGAATCCCGTCGATTTCGACGGTGCGTGATACCGGCGGGGCGATACTGTCGAATGGTCCGTCTGGCAGTTCGGTATCGACTTCGGGAATAGTCATGACTCGGTCCTCAGCAGTAGTACCCCGCTGGGGGTGAGGCCGCCGCTGGTCGCGACTGCCACGTGGGCATCGGGAATTTGGCGCGGTCCCGCCGCGCCGCGCAGCTGGAGGATGGCCTCATACAGCAACCCCATCCCGTGGGTGCGACCGTGTGAGAGCTGTCCGCCGTGCGTGTTCACCGGCAGTTGGCCGTCGCGGGCGATGTTCTTGCCGCCGTCGAGGAAGTCCTTGGCCTCGCCGATCCCACAGAAGCCGAGAGCCTCCAGCCAGGACAGACAGTTGAAGGTGAACCCGTCATAGAGTTGGGCGACGTCGACATCGTTGGGACGCAGGGAAGTTCGCGACCAGAGATGCGCGGCCTGGCCGAGCACCTGCGGTTCGTGGGTAAGGGTGCTCTGATCCCAGTCGGTCCGCTCGATGATCTGGGTTCCCGCCGCCTCCACCAAGATCGGCGGCTGTGCCAGGTCGCGGGCCGCGTCCACCGCCGAGACGATGACCGCGACAGCGCCGTCACACGGCACATCACAGTCGTAGAGCCCGAAGGGGGTAGTGATCGGCCGTGCGGACAAATAGTCCGGCATCGTCAGGGCATCGCGATAGATCGCGGTCGGCGCGAGGGCGGCATTGGCGCGCTGATTCAGCGCGATCCATCCCAGCGTCTCCCGGGTGGTGCCGTAGCGATGAAAGTGGCGCTGGGCGTTCTGGGCCAAGGTGTGTGCGGCGGAGGTGGCGCCGAACGGGATCATCCAACTGGCGGTCCGGCCACCCGCCGGCGTGATTCGGCCCTGCTTCATCAGCTCGCCGTAGGTGGATTCCCAGACCGTGCGGTAGCACAGCACGTGGCGGGCGAGCCCGCCGGCGACGGCGAGCATGGCCGCGATCACCGATCCACCAGGACCGAAGGTTTCGATACCGCCGTTGTGCCAGGTCGGCCGGATACCGAGGGCGGACTCGAGGGTGGTGACACCGCCCTCGCCGAAACCACCGACATTTCCGCCGCCGGGATAGGTTGCCAGCCCGTCGATATCGTCCATCGTGAGCCCTGCGTCGGTGACGGCACTCTCGCAGGCATCGAGCGTGAGCGAGAGCGGCGACACCAGCAGGCGGCGGCCGATACGCGACATACCGATGCCGGTAAGGGCCACCTTGTCCTCGAATTTGTCCGCGCTCACCATCGGCCGCACGTGTTCGTGGAACCGGGCGGGCTCGATGTCGTCGGCAGGTAGCGCGGCGGGTTCGGGTTGCTCCTCGGTAGGTCGAAACAGCGGTAACCAGACGTCCGCGAGTTGCTGGAAGACGACTTCCATTCGCATGCCGAGGACCAGGTCCGTCGGATCACCATCGACCACCGTGGTGGTCAACCGGACACGCGGATCCTCCTCGATGGCGACCTGTGCCACCACGTATGGCGCGGGAAGGCCGGGCAGGGCGAATCGATGGTTGACGGTGAATCCGATGAGGGTAGCGAAACCCGAGACCGCACGTGGCGCCAATTGGCGGCCACGGCAGTATCGGCATACCGGTTGCGGTGGATGGATCAGTGCCGCGCAGGACTGGCACTCTTGGATGCGTAGCAGGGCGTCCGCACCCGCGGTCCAGAAGAATTCGTTGTCCGCCGTGAGTTGAGGCAGCGGCCGCCCCGCGGCATTTTCCGGGTCCGACACGTCGCCTCATTCCTGGGTAGTGGGTGGTCCGACGACGTGGTGCGTGGCCGCCCCGGATGAGCGACCACGCACCATGCCTGCTGGTAGCCTTGCGGCCTATTCGTCGATGAGAGCTTGCTCTTTGCGCGCGGTGACCGGGGCGGCCAGTTGCTGCTCGTCACAGATCCGCTGCAACTTCTCCAGGGTCTCGTCGAGCCCGGCACCTAGCCGCGGTCCCGGGGTGAAGGTGGCCCGAAGGTGTCGCATGCCCTGGATGACACCGATAGTGTCGTAATGTACGGCGCCTTCCGGGTCACACCAGAAGTCGGGCATGCGGTCGAGCACCGCGGTGACCATCCGCTTGAACACCATGCGCGCCACATTCGAGCCGATGCACCGATGGACGCCGAGGCCGAAGCTGAAGTGGCGGTTGCCTCGTCGATCGAGCACCACTGTGTCGGGATCCTCGAACACCTGGGCGTCGCGGTTGGCCATCGCCCATGACAACCACAGGCGCTCGCCCTCTTTGAACGTGGTGCCGACGTACTCGCAATCCTCGGAGATGGTGCGTCCGTCGCCGGGTGCGGGCGTGAAGTAGCGCAGGAACTCCTCGGTCGCGGAGTTCAGTAGCAGATCCCGGTCCTGGCTGAGGGTTTCGCGCTCCGAGGGATTTTGTGACAGCCATTCCAGCGCGTGCGCGGTGAGTGCGGTGGTGGTATCGAAGCCGCCGCCGATGATCAGCGAGAGAATGCCGAGACTCTCCATGTCGGAGGGCTTCTCGCCATTGACCTCGGCGCGGGCGACCGCATCGATCAGGCCGGGCCGCGGGTTCTCGCGAATCTCGAACAGGCTCTGGAGCAGATCCAAACCCATGGCTCGGTGCAATTCACCTACCCGGACGATATCCGGCGAATCCGGTGGGGTGTAGACCCCGGCGTGGGCAGGCTCGTTGTAGATCGTCCACTTCTTCAGCGGTATCCCGAGCATGCCGAGGGTCAGGACCGCAGGCACGATATTTGCGAGCTCGTCGACGAAATCGATACTGCCGCTTTCGATCTTCTCGTCGAGGCAGGCGCGCACTACCTCGTCGACAAAGGGAATCCAACGATTGACGGCGGCCGGTGACAGATAGGGATTGAGTATCGAACGGTAGGCGCGATGCTCGGGCTCATCCATTTCCAGAATGCCGCCTCGAATGCCTTTTGCCCGGGTCGCGGTGGGGATGTTGATACCCTTGTACCCACGGCGTTCACCGTTGACATCGTGGTCGTTGGAGACTTCTGGGCACCTGGCCAGGGCGAATACCTCGTTCGCGCCCGAGGCCACCCAATGACCGTCGTAGCTGTCGGACCAGGCGATGGGGCACTTGGCATGCAGCTCATGGGTGACCTCTTCGAATTCCTCCCGATACTGCGGAGTGTGGCGGTCGAAGTGGTAGCGGTTGGCTTTACGTTCGTCGTCAGGCACGACGCCGTCAACGCTCATGCGGCGTTGTCCTCTCTTGTCGCTTCCGGCGGCAGATCGCCCCTGGGTTCAGGGGATTGAAATCGCTTGTTCCGGGCAGGAATGCGCGGCCTCGCGCACTTTATCCTGCTCCTCGACCGGAACGTCTTCGTCGACGGGCGAGGAATGCCCATCCAGCTCGCTCAGTTCGAACGAGTTCGGCGCGATCATCGCGCAGAGGGTGTGCCCTTGGCAGCGTTGCGAATCGACCTGGACCTTCACGACTTTCCATATCTGTTGTTACTGATGTGTTGACGCCGGACGCGCAGAGTCGACCTCAGGTGTTCCGGCCACCGTTGACGCCGAATATCTGGCCGGTGATGTATCCGGCCTCTTCGGAGATCAGGAAGCCGCACGCGGCGGCGATGTCTTCCGGCTGGCCGACGCGGCGTACCGGGGTGCGCTGGATATGTTCCTGGATCGTTCCGCCGAGGAGCCTGAGCTGCTCGGCATTGCGCAGCATCGGGGTATCGATGAAGCCTGGTGGCACCGCGTTCACGGTGATACCGTTCGGGCCGAGTTCGAGAGCGAGGGCCTTGGTCAGTCCGTTCACCGCGGATTTGGCGGAGACGTAATGGGCCATGAACGGTTGACCCGACTGGGCGCTCGAGGACGAGATATTCACGATGCGGCCCCACTTCGCATCGACCATGTCCGGCAGTACCGCCTGGACGCAGTGGAAGACGCCGTTGAGGTTGATGTCGATCACCCGCTGCCATTCCTCGAAGCCGAGATTGGCGAAGCGCTTGAATCCGTCGAGTCCCGCTGCGTTGACGAGAACGGTGACGGGGCCGAACTTTGCACGGATCGAGGCGAGCGCTGTTGCGATCTGTTCCGGATCGGTGACGTCGGCGGCATACCCGAAATCCGTGTCATCGGCCCGCAGGTCGAAGGTGGCGACCGTGAAGCCGTCAGCGCGCAGTCGCCGTGCGACCGCCTGACCGATACCGGAGCCGCCTCCGGTGACGACGGCTGTCTTCACGCCCACGCCTCTTCACCGGCGATGGTGGTGCGGTGCATGGTGCGGCGCGAGGCCGGGTCATAGGGCAGGGCGCGGTGCAGCATGCCGGTGTTATCCCAGATCACCACGTCGCCTTCCTGCCATTCGTGGGTGTAGCGGAACCGTTCCTGGGTGGTCCAGGCGAGAATTTCGTCGAGCAGTGCGCGGCTCTCGTCGGGATCTACGCCCACAACGTGGTCGGCGGTCGCGCCGATGGCGAGCGACTTGCGACCGTCGGCGCGCTGCCACACCAGCGAGATCTCGTGGGTGGGCTGCCTGCGCCACCCCTGGACCTGTTCTTCGCTCGGATCGGGATGGGCGAGCCGCTGCGCGGCCTCGAAGCTGTGCACCACCCGTAGCTCCTCGTATCGCTTCCGCTCCTGGTGCGGCAGCGCTTCGTAAGCCGCGTAGGTGCTCGCGAATTCGGTGCCGCCGCCGACCATGGCGACATGCCGGGCGGTGAGCATCGTCGCTTTGGCAGGTACATCGTTCGTGGTGTCGTCGATATGCCAGTTGAACGTGCCCTTGAGGTACTCGGCCGCCGGGTTGACGGACGGGTCGAGGGAGACCTTGAAGATCTCCTTGCCGCCTGGCGCCAGCACCGGACCGAGTCGGCGGCTGAAGGCGAGTTGCACCTCATCGTCGAGGTGACCCCCGCGAATCAGCAATACACCACGCCACTTCAGTGCCTCGAGACACCGGGTGATGGTCGTCTCGGCGAGCAGGTCTTCGACATCGGTGACCTCCACACCCAGGGCTGGGCTGAGCGCCTTCGTCGTGATCAAGAGAATCTCCTTCCTGTTCATGAGAACCGTACTCTCGCATTTGGGCGACAGGCAAGGCCCGGATCGATTCGGTGCCATTCGGTCGTTTTAGCTGCTACCGGGATGGGCGATTCAGGCTGATCGGCGCTTCCGCAGGCTCGATTTGCTGCTAGAGTTCGCCTTGGAGAGGTTTAGATTCTCCTTCAGGGAGAATCATATTTTCAGCTGCTCGATCAGGAGGCGAAATATGCGACCCAAGGACCAGGTGTCCGCCGATGCGGGTGCGGTGCAGGACAACAACGACGGGGTGCCGATGGGTGAGGCGTCGAGGCGGTTGCTCATCGACGGTCAGCTCGTCACCACGGGTTGGACCTTCGAATCCCTGAATCCGGCCACCGGAGCGGTGCTCGGGTACGCACCGGACGCCACGGTCGTCGAGGCCGAGGCTGCCATCGCGGCCGCGCGCCGAGCCTTCGACAGCACCGACTGGTCCACCGATGTGCAGCTGCGTATCCGCTGCCTGGACCAGCTCTACCAGGCGCTCACCGAGCACAAGGAAGAGTTGCGTGAGCTGACCATCGCCGAGGTGGGCGCGACCCGTACCCTGACCCACGGCAATCAGCTCGAGACACCCCTCGGAATTGTCAGCTACTACGCGAATCTGCTGCGCACCTACCCAATGACCGAGGAACTCGGCGAGGTCGAGTCACGCGGCCAGCAACATCGTCGCTGGGTGGAGAAGGAGGCTGCGGGGGTTGTCGCGGCGATCGTCGCCTACAACTATCCGCACCAGCTCGCGTTGGCGAAATTGGCTCCCGCACTGGCCGCCGGTTGCACCGTGGTGCTCAAGGGCGCACCCGACACCCCGCTGGTCACTCTCGCGCTGGGTGAGCTGATCGCCGAGCACACCGATATCCCGGCCGGCGTGGTGAACGTGTTGAGTTCGTCCGAGGTAGCGGTCGGCGAGCTGCTGACCAAGCATCCCGACGTGGACGCGGTCACCTTTACCGGATCCACCGTAACCGGGCGCCGCATCATGGCCGCCGCGAGCGACAGTCTCAAACGGGTCTTCCTGGAACTCGGCGGCAAATCGGCGGCGATCTTGCTCGATGACGCGGATCTCACCCTCGGCGCTCAGTTCGCGGCCTTCAGCATCTGTACTCAGGCGGGTCAGGGATGCGCGCTCACTACCCGGCTGCTGGTGCCGAGGCAACAGCACGATGAAGTTGTCCAGCAGGTCGCCAAGTTCATGGGAATGGTCCGGCTCGGCGACCCCGGCGATCCGAAAACCTATATGGGCCCGCTCATCAGCGAACGCCAGCGCGACAAGGTGGACGGCATGGTCAAGCGTGCCGTCGCGGCGGGCGCGGAGCTCGTCATCGGCGGTGAACGAGTCGATCCGGGGTACTTCTACACACCGACGTTGCTCGCGGGCGTCGATCCCGACAGCGAGATCGCGCAGGAGGAAGTCTTCGGGCCGGTACTAGCGGTCATCCAGTACGCCGACGACGAGGATGCGGTGCGCATCGCCAACAATTCGCAGTACGGGTTGTCCGGGGCGGTGTTCGGTAAAGACCAGGATCGTGCCCTCGCCATCGCACGACGTATTCGCACTGGCACGTTCAGTGTGAACGGCGGCAACTACTTCCACGCCGATGTCCCGTTCGGCGGCTACAAACAGTCGGGCATCGGCCGTGAAATGGGTGTCCCCGGGTTGGAGGAGTTCCTGGAGCGCAAGACCTTCGCGACGGTGGTCGCATGAAGCCGCTCGAAGGAATCCGCGTTCTGGAGGCCGCGATGTACGGCTTCGTGCCGTCGGCGGGCGCGGTGCTCGCCGACTGGGGCGCGGAGGTGATCAAGGTGGAGCATGCGGTAAGCGGCGATCCGCAGCGCGGCCTGCGCCAGACCGGTACCTTCCGAGTCGAGGGCGACCCGAATCCCAATGTGGAGCACGCGAATCGAGGCAAGCGCAGCATCGGTCTCGATATGGCGACAGCGGAGGGCCGGGAAGTGCTCTATGACCTGGCTCGCCGATCAGATGTGTTCCTGACGAGCTTCTTGCCGCAAGCGCGAGCGAAGTTCGGCATCGACGTCGACGATATCCGCGCGCTGAATCCCTCCATCATCTACGCCCGGGGCAGCGCGCTCGGACCGCGTGGTCAGGAAGCGGACCGGGGTGGCTACGACATGACCGCCTTTTGGGCGCGGGCCGGCATCGCCGCTACCCTCACGCCGCCAGGTGTGGAGGGGATGATCAGTCCGCCTGGGCCTGCCTTCGGCGACACCATCTCCGGCACGAATCTCGCAGGCGGGATCGCGGCGGCGCTGCTGAAACGCGAGCGTACCGGGGAGTCTTCGGTCGTGGACGTATCACTACTCGGCAGCGGGCTGTGGGCGATGGGCCATACGGTGGCACTGTCGCTGCATCTCGATAAGCCGATGGTGGCGCCGACACCGGGTGCGCACGGCTCCCCGACGAATCCACTGTCGGGGTTGTACGCTACCGCCGACGGTCGCTATCTCGCGTTCGTCATGCTGCAGCCCGGCAAGTTCTGGGCCGATGTCTGCCAGCACATCGACCGTCCGGAGTTGGCCGACGATCCACGCTTCGTGACCGCTGAGCAGATTGCCACCAATACCGATCAGGCCGTCGAGATCCTGAAAGAGGCGCTGGCCGCGCGCACACTCGCCGAGTGGACCGAACGCTTCGCGACCTTGGCCGGTCCGTGGGCACCGGTGCAGGATTCACGCCAGGTGGGCGACGATACCCAGATCCGGGCCAACGAGTACGTAATCCCCGCGGGCACCCTCGAATTGGTCGCCAGCCCGGTGCAATTCGACGTTGCCGCACCGAAGCTGGGTCCAGCCCCCGAATTCGCCGCGCAGACCGACGAGGTCCTGCTCGAACTCGGACTGGACTGGACCCGCATCATCGAACTCAAGACCGCGGGTGTGGTCACCTAGCGGCCGGTGCTATTCCCACGGAGTCAGCACGATCTTTCCGCGCACTCGGCCCGATTCGCTGAGCCGGTGCGCCTCGGTGACCGCCGACAGTGGTAGTAGGTGCCCGACTTCGATGTGGAGCTTGCCTTGATCGGCGAGTGTTGCCATCGCCGCGAGGGTGGCCGGGGAAGGATGCCCGGCCACCCGGTGGTAGCGCGGATCTGTTGCGGCATCGGAGCTTTGGAAGTCGATGTAGCGCCCGTCGGCCCGCAGGACCGGCAGCGACCGCGAGCCGTAGGTGCCGCCGACGAGATCGAGTACGACGTCGACTTTGTCGACTGTCTCCGTGAAATCGCCTGTGGTGTAGTCGATCAACTCATCAACGCCCAAGGTGCGGAGGAAGTGGTGATTCGCCGCACGGGCGGTGCCGAAGACATAGGCGTCGCGGCTTGGTAACGGAGCTCAGCTGAAACAGCCTATGTCACTTGACTTCTCACTTGGCCAGCTGCGGTGGGGTGGGCGGCGGCTGGTTGATGGTGGTGAAGTACTGGACTCCAGCCATGATCGCGATCGGCGCGGTGATGAAAATCTGCCCGGCCAATGCGCCGAGCGCACCGATGGCGAGTATCCCGCCGAGGCAGCCGATGGCCGCCGCCGGCAGGAACGCACCGAACAGGCCGATGATGGCGGCGGAAGCGACGGTAGCACCGGCGATCCCGCCGAGGATGCAGCCGATAGCGCCGCCGCTGATACCGCCGGCGAAGGTGCCGATGGCGGCGCCCATACTGATGGTGCTGGTCAGACGGCTCCATGCGGACTGTTCACGGTCGTACTGGTTTTGCCAGGGGGCCTGATCTTCGTAGGGCAGCGCCACCGGCTTATACACCGCGTGTTCGACACCGAATTGCGGGGTCAACGTGGCGGTCCGGTCCTTGATTTCCGCGGCGATCGGGAATTCGAAGTCGTCGACCCGGAACTTCAGTTCAGTGCCTGCGAGAGTTGTCCCATTGGCAGCCTTGATCTTGAAGGTGCCGTCTTCGACGACCAGTGCGCCCGAGTCGGTTTGGATGATGGTTGATTGTTCCGTTATTGACGTCGTGAATTTGATGGCGTCCGCACTGCCGGTGGGTACCGCGCCAGCGATGCCTGCGGTCGCTCCCAGGGGCGTAGTTACCACGACGGTGGTGGTGGTGGTGAGTTTCTTGATCTTCATTGATTGAGACGCGAGGACCGGCCAGGAAATTGCTATGAGCAAGATCCAGTTCAACAGCTCGGATTCATCGTTCAGCGATGTGGTGCTGATCGGCGCGTTGATCAACGCCGCGGTCCGGCTGTGCAGGGCGGTCAGCCGGACGTCACGGGTATTGTCGGCGCACCGGCGCGTGGCGCGGCTGGTGCCGACGTCACGCCAGGCCGCCGAGAGTACGTAGTTCGATACCTCGGCGGCGTCGGCGAGCTCGGCGCAGTGAGTGTGGTCCCGCGTCAGGTCAGATATCGCACCAGGTGCTCTGCGACGCACGCCGGTCGCCGCGCACCCTCAGCGGCGATCGTTATGGTGCGCTTGACCTCGACACCGTCGGTGATGTCGTGCACCGCCGTCAGATCGACTTTGCCGTGCACACGGCTGTCGACCAGGACTGGGCTGATGAAGCGAACCTTGTTGAGCCCGTAGTTGATTGCCATGCGAGCGTTGTCGACCGTCATGACTTGCTGGCTGATCGGCGCCAGCAGCGCGAGGGTAAGAAAGCCGTGCGCGATGGTACGGCCGTACGGTCCGTCGGCGGCTCGTCCGGAATCGACGTGGATCCACTGGTGATCGCCGGTGGCTGCCGCGAACAGGTCGATCTTGTGCTGATCGACGGTGATCCACTCGCTGACACCGATCTCGGTGCCCACGGCCGCGCGTAGGGCGTCGAAATCGGGGAAAGTGGTCATGGGTGTTCGCTTTCTGCGGGCGGCAATTGATCTTTCATCACCTTGCCGGTGGCGTTCAACGGCAGGCTGTCGAGGAACCGGACCGACCGTGGCACCTTGTATCCGGCCATCCGCTGGCGGCTCCAGGTGATCAGTTCGTCCTCGGAGACGGGGCCTTTCGCGACGACGAAGGCCTTGCCGACTTCGCCCAATCGTTCGTCGGGCACGCCGATAACAGCAGCCTGAGCGATCGCCGGGTGCTCCAGCAGGTAGCCCTCGATCTCGGCCGGATAGACGTTGAACCCTCCGGCGATGAACATGTCCTTCTTTCGGCCGACAATCCGCAATCTGCCTCCTTCGTCGAGGTCGCCGAGGTCGCCGGTGTGCAACCAGCCTTCGGCGTCAATGGTTTCTGCGGTGGCCGCCGGGTCGTCGAGATAGCCCTGCATGACGCTGTAACCGCGCACCAGCACTTCGCCGTCGACGGCAATCCGCACCTCGATCCCGGCACAGGGGACGCCGACGGTGCCGGCGATCTGTTCGAACGAGTCGCCTGGGCGCGATGCGGTGACCGTGCCGGCCTCGGTCAGGCCGTAGCCGGTCATGATCGAGCGGAACGGTAGCTCGGCCCTGATGCGCCGGATCAACTCGACCGGAATATCGGCGGCCCCGGTGACCGCGGCCCGCAACGACGACAGATCGTGTGATCCGCGCGTCTCCAGCAGCGCGTGATACAGCGTCGGCGGGCCGGGCAGCATAGTCACTCGCTCGCGTTCGACCAGTTCGAGCACCCGATCCACCTCGAAGACCGGTACCGGCAACATGGTCGCCCCACGGAGGAACGCCGCGACCAGACCCGCCTTCAGGCCGAAGGTGTGGAAGAACGGATTGACCATCAGGTACCGATCGCCTTCGCGCAGGTCGGCAAGATCGCACCACTCGGCGTACAGCCTCAAAGTCTGGGCGTGACTCATCATGACGCCCTTGGGTCTTCCAGTTGTTCCTGAGGTGAAGATTATGTCGGCGATATCATCGCCGTGTATCTCGCGCTCGAAAGGTGTTCCGCTGGTCAGGAAATCGGACTTCAGGTCGATCACCGAGACGCCGGGTGGACCCACGTAGTCCTGACCGAGGAATCCCTGCTGAACCAGAACGAGCCGCGCGCCACTGCGTTCGATGACGTCGCACGCCTCTTCGGTCTTGAAACGGGTGTTCACCGGCACCAGTACGCCGCCCGCGGTGAGCACCCCGAATGCCGCGATGATCCATTCGATCGAGTTGGGCGCCCAGATCGCTACCCGGTCACCCTTCTGGGTCCCGGCGTTGGCGAAAGCGCCTGCGGCGCAGCGGATTCTATCGGCAAGCTGGTTGAAGGAGAGCCGCTGTCGCCCGTCGACGACCGCTTCGGCATCACCGAAGCGGTCGGCCGAACTCGAGACCATCTGGGGGATGGTCTCCCACGTCATACGTTCATCAACCTGGCGAGGTTGCCGCCCATAATCTTGGCCTGGTCCTTCTCGTCGAGATGGTCGAGCATGTCGGCGAAGTGCGTGGGCTGCGCGAGGCCTTCCGGATGCGGGTAGTCCGATCCGAACAGCACGCGATCGACACCGATGAGCTCGATCAGGTCGTTCACGCCTTCCTCGTAGAATGGGGCTACGTGGATGCTCTTCTTGATCGCTTCGACCGGATCCTGCATGCCGAAGCCCTCCGGCGCCTTCTTGTAGGCGTCGGCCAGGTTGCTCAGTAGCGGCGCCAGCCAGCTGGAGCCGTTTTCGATGACCGCGATCTTGAGCTCTGGGAACCGGAACAGCGCACCGTGGCATACCCACGACGCCACGGTGTCCTGGACGGGACGCCATTCGTTGATCATCCGGAAGGTGTTGGTCTGGAACGGAAGCATCTCCGAGCGGCTGCCCTCCCACTCGGCGTCGTGCCGGGCGTAACCGCTGTCGGAGGAGTGCATCGCGACCAGGATGTCGTGCTCGACCACTCGCTGCCAGAACGGGTCGAACTCCGGCAACGCGAAGGAGCGGGAGCCGCCATACCCGGGCACTGGGGCAGGTCGTACCAGAATCGCCTTGGCGCCGCGCTCGACCACCCAGTCGAGTTCTTCGATCGCCTTATCCAAGATCGGCAGGCTGATCACCGGGGTGGTGAAGATGCGGTCCTCGTAGTTGAACTTCCACACGTCGTACAGCCACTCGTTGAGCGCGTGCACCACAACGTGGATCAGCTGCGGATCGTCGCGCATCCGCTCCTCGACGAGACTGGCCAGCGTCGGGAACATGAGCGAGCGCTGCACGCCCAGCTCATCGAGGAGCTTCAGCCGGGCACCCGGCTCGCGGAACGCGGGGATCGAGTCCATCGCGTCGCCGAAGATCTCCCGCTTGCTCTTCCCCTCGGGATTCCCGTTCTTGAAGTAATCCTCCATCGCGCCCGGACGCGCGACCCGTTCGAAGGTGGGATTGGGGATGTAGTCGCTGATCTGGCCGCGGACGGCGATCTTGGTGCGCCCGTTGACCTGAACGTACTGGATCGCGTTCCGGTACTCCGCAGGCAGGAACTTGGTCAGCGATTCCTCGGTCTCGTAGAGGTGGTTGTCCGAGTCGAACAGCGGGTACGGCAACATACGAGGTGTCATGAAATTCTCCTTGTCGGTTTATGAGAATCCTATTCTCTTCACGGGAGTGCCGCAATGCTCCTGACTGGGCCGGGATCGAATCAGGAGTCAGCGCAGGGTCATGCTCACCGTGCGGCAGCGGCGGCGATGTCCTGCCGGACCTGGAATTTCTGCACTTTGCCACTGGCGGTTCGAGGGAAGTCGGCCACCTCGTGCAGTTCCTCGGGCCACTTCTGTTTGGCTAGACCCGCCTGATCGAAATGGGCGCGTGTCTCGTCGAGCGTCGGCATGACGTGGCCGGGCTTGATACGGACGACCGCGGCGGCATGCTCGCCGAGCCGCGGGTCCGGCGCGGACACCACGATCGCCTCGGCGATCGCAGGCATGGTCATCAGCACCGACTCGACTTCGAGCGCGCTGATATTCTCGCCGCCACGGATGATGACGTCGGACTTGCGGTCGGTGATGGTGAGATAGCCGTCGGGATCGAGCGTGCCGACATCGCCGGTGTGGTACCAGCCGTCCGCGTCGAAGGACTGCGCCGTCAGCTCTGCATCGGTGTATCCGACGCACAGATCCGGCCCTCGGCTGAGGATCTCGCCGTCGGGTGCGAGCCGAATCTCCACGCCCAACATCGCGTTTCCATCGGTGAACAGCCGCTTCTCCGCCGGCGCCGTATAGCGAGAACCGGTGATGGACGGATGCTCGGTGCTGCCGTAGGAACGGAAGACCGTGATACCGAATTCCGCGAGCCGCTGGGTGACCGCTGCGGGGACCGACGACCCGCCGAGGCCGGCATATCTCATGTACCGCAGATGGTCGGGCGTGAAATCGGGATGGTCGAGCAGGCTGGTGACGAAGTACGTCGCACCACCGCCGATGGTCAGGCGGTCGTCGCGCATCAGGGACAGCGCCTGTGCCGGATTCCAGATATCCGTGAGATGAACCGGATTGCCATCCAGGACCGGGATAAGAAAGGCGTTTACCATTCCGATGAAATGGCCTACCGGGGCTGCGATGAGCTGACGGCGGCCGAAGCCGGGCGGGTAGAGACCAGCGAGCTGGCGAGTCTCGTGGCTGAGCGTCTGGTGACTATGGATGACTCCCTTGGGGTCGCGAGTGGTGCCGGAGGTGAAGGCGATCAGTGCCGGGCCGGCCGGGTCGGCGGCCAGGGTCTCCCACATCGGCTCGGCGTCGAGCAGATCATCGAAATCGCGATCGACCACGCCGACGATCGGAACGTTGGCGCATAGGTCGGCGTGGAATTCGGTGCGGCCGAACCGTTCCGCGACAACGAAAACACTGGGTTGCACCGTGTCCAGGATGTAGGCGAGTTCCTTGCGGCCATAGAAGTGAACGATCGGCACCACGGCCGCTCCGAGGAACGACGCTGCCCAGAACACGGCCGCGGCTTCCATCCAGTTCGGCAGTTGAAACGCTACTGTGTCGCCAGGGCCTACGCCGCGCCTGCGCAGTCCTGCGGCGAGCCGACGGGCCACGAGCTCGACCTCGCGAAACGTTCCGGACCACGGACGGGTATCGGAATGGATGCGGAACTCGGTGTCCGGAGCCGCATTGAGGGAGCGGGTCAGCAATTCTCCGATGGTGTCTTGTGTCCACCACCCTTCCGCTTCATATCGTCGTGTCAGATCGGCAGGGATCTTTCGCATGGTGGAGCTCCAATTCCCGATGCAGGATGCGGCCGACCGTCGGCCGTGCGCCGCGGTTCTGTCGGGGGACGGATGGCAACAAGTCTAGGGGCGATGGATATAGTCTTCTCAGTTGGAGAGAATGTCAATCTCTCCGTATGGAGGACAAGAACGGAGCCGATCCATGGTTGAGTTGGAGCTAGAAGACGGGCTGGCGGTCATCACCATCAACCGCCCTGAGGCCCGCAACGCGATCGCGCCCGCCACGATGGACCAGTTGGAGAAGGCAATAGATGGCTCCGCCGGAGCGCGGGCGCTGGTCGTCACGGGAGCCGGGGACCGCGCGTTTGTCTCGGGCGGAGACCTCAAAGAACTGAGCGCGCTACGCAGCGAAGCCGATGCGGCAGCGATGGCACGGCGGATGCGGTCGATCTGTGATCAGCTCGCGGCGTTTCCGGCGCCAGTGATCGCCGCGCTGAACGGTCATGCCCTAGGCGGCGGTGCGGAGGTCGCCGTTGCCGCGGACATCCGGGTGGCAGCCGCCGACATTCTGATCGGCTTCAACCAGGTGACCTTGGCAATCATGCCGGCCTGGGGCGGCGCCGAACGTCTCGCGGCACTGGTAGGGCGCGGCCGCGCGCTGATGCTCGCGGGATCGGGGGTCAAGCTCGACGCGGTGGCAGCCGAACGAGTTGGTCTGGTCGATCAGGTGTTGTCACGGGCCACCTTCGCGGCTGGCTGGCGATCGCTGGCCCGGTCGCTGGCGAACGCCCCGGCTACGGAAATCAAGCGCGTCGTCGCCGGCGTGAGTGCCGATGATGCGATCACGGCGTTTGCGCGGCTCTGGGTTGCAGAAGAGCACTGGGCCGCGGCAGATCGAGTGCTCAATCGAGCCAAGTAGCCTTGGCAACCAAATGCCGAGTTGCCCTATATTGATCGTGAATTATGCAGAGAGCTTGACTCTGTAATGAGCACTATGTTCTCACTTGCTGGACCCCGCAAGCCGATGCAAACGGAAACGTCAGCGACGGCTTGTGCCGAGCTTGATAGCAGGTGCCTTCTTCGTGCTGGCAGGGTCGCTGATCTCCGGTACCACCGCCCACGCCGAGGCGGGTCCATGTGTCCCGGCAACTGCCGGCGGGCCGATGTGGGTGACAGCGGATTGCGGCGATCCGGACTACGGCAAACCCGTGATCGACAGAGAGCAGGACTTGACCAGCCCGGTCCCCATGCACAAGGTCACGGGTCACTTCGAGGGCACCGGCAAGAAGTTCAATTTCTTTCCGGAGGCCGCTGATGACCACAGGTGGAGCAGTGGCGCTTACGGTTGGGGTGGTCGCCTTGGGCGAGCGAAGCGACGCATGATCGGCAGATCCACCCAGTGGTACAGCACCGCGGCGATGGCGGTCGAGACGATCAGGCTGAGCAGTGCGAATCCAGCCCAGCCGATAATGCCGAATTGTCTACCGCCGATGAGGGTTCGGGTGATCAACACCATCACCGGAAACTGGATCAGGTAGAAGGCGAAGGAGATGTTGCCGAGCCACACCATGCACGGATGCGCGTGGAGACCGTGAAGACCGTGCAGATCCCGCGCGGCGAGCGTGGCCACCACCGCCGTCATCGGCGCGAGCAACAGCACTGACATCTTGTAGTTGACTGGCTCCAGTCGGCCACCGCGGAGCCCGAAAGCCGCATCCGAATTCGGTCCGGTGGCGGGTGCGATCGACGGAACGGCACCGACCTTGGGCGATGCGGCAAAACCGCTGGTAGAAGAGATGTCCGAAGCGTGCTCTAGTGTGTTAGAGCACGGGACACAGGAATCCCGTGTGTAGGTAGGGAAAAGGTGCGCCATCAGGGACTTGAACCCCGAACCCCGCTGTTTGAACCGTCCCCACTTTCCGGCCGGCTTCATGGTTGAGTCATCACCGGCTGGGATGGCTGTTGTTGAGCGTAATAGGCGGTCTCGTACTCGGCGGGTGAGACGTGTCCGAGCAGGCTGTGCAACCGCCGATTGTTGTACCAGTCGACCCATTCCATCGTCGCGTACTCGACATCGTCGAGCGACCGCAACGGCCCGGTGAGAAACGGGCTGTCGCGGGCGAGGGCTTCGGTCTTGAACAGCCCGATCGTCGATTCGGCCAGGGCGTTGTCATAGGCATCGCCGATGCTGCCGATCGAGGCTGCGATCCCTTCGGCGACAAGGGTTTCCGCGAATCTGATCGAGGTGTATTGGGCGGATTCAACTGGTCGTCGCAACATTTCTCTGCTGGAGCGATTGTAGGTGATGCTCCACCGCTTCGACCGGAGTGCGCCATCCGAGTGCCTTCCGCGGTCGCGTATTGAGGGTGTACGCGACTGCCGCGAGATCCTTTACGGTCCAACGTGATAGGTCAGTTCCTTTCGGGACGTACTGTCGCAGAAGCCCATTCGTGTTCTCGTTGGTTCCGCGCTGCCAAGGGCTGTGCGGGTCGGCGAAGAAGACCGGGACACCGGCGCTCGATGTCAACGCCGCGTGTGCCGACATCTCTTTTCCCCGATCCCAGGTCAGGGACTTCAGCATCTGGGCCGGGAGTCTTTTCAACGCCACCGACAGAGCCTTGTTCATCGATTCCGCCCCGTACCCGCTGAGCGCAGGGCCGTTCTTGACCGGCGCCGACTTCCCCCATCCGCGCTCGCGCGGCAGGTGGACAAGCACGGTGAACCGGGTGGACCGATCGACAAGGGTGCCGATCGCGGAGCGGTCGGTGCCGATGATGAGGTCACCTTCCCAGTGGCCCGGATTCGCGCGATCCTCGGCCTCGGCCGGGCGTTCACTGATCAGCACGTCGGGGGTGACGTGGGCCCAGGCCACACGCTTGGCGCGGGCCCGCGGCATCCGCAGCGACCGGCCGGTCCGCAGATTCAAGATCAGTTCCCGGTCCAGGGCTCCCCGCCCTTCGATATACAGTGCCTGATAGATGGCTTCGTGGCTGATCCGCATCGACGTGTCGTCGGGGAAGTCGATCCGCAGCCGCCGTGAGATCTGTTCTGGGCTCCACGCCTGCACCCATTGCCGGTCCGAGCGGTGCGGCTTGTTCCGGCCGGTCCATGTTCCAGTCGCCGGGCCGGCGGCGATCCTGCCGTTCGCGTCGGCGATCCGCCCCGACAGTCGATGCTGGACGTATTCCCGAAGCTGTTGGTTATCAACGAGTTTCGCCGTTTTCGGCCGTCTGGCGAACAGTTCGGCCTTCCACTGGGCCACCGAGGCGCGGTAGTCGAGCTTGCCTCCGCGTGTCGCCGCGTTCCGCCGCAACTCCCGCGAGATGGTCGACGGGCTGCGGCTCAACGCCTGCGCGATCTGCCGCACTCCCTTGCCCTGCACCCTGAGCAGCGCGATCTCCTCCCGCTCGGCGAACGACAGGTAACGGCCGCCCGGCCGGCTCCAGGAATACGGTGACATCCCGCCAGCATCGCGGAACCATCGACTGCCCTTGACCGGCGATACCCCCACTGCGACACCGGCTTCCGCCGGCAGCAGGCCCTCGGCGATCTTGTCCCAGAACAGGCGCTCCACTGAACGCTGCGTCCCAGGAGCGCCCGGCGACCGCATCGGCGCCCGTCCGGTGACCTCCCGCATCCAGTCCGACGGTCTTCCAATAACACCCTCCGTGACCTCGGGTGTTGCGTCCACCGGTTGAACCTGAGTTGCGATCCAGCGTCGCTGTGATGAATCAATCCATCCTCGACGGCGTGGCCGTCGTGGTCGCGTCGCCACAACGCCATCTTCAGCGCGGAGATGACCATCGCGGTGTCCTTGATCGTGGCCGCCTGCCAGCCCACGATCGAACGGGAGAAACAGTCGATCACGAACGCGATTCTGTGGAATCTGATTTGTCCTGTATGTGCCCAATTGTCCTGGTTAGAGGGGTGTGATCGGGAGGAGCGTTGCCGTGGGTGGGATTCCTATTTCGCGTGGCGTTTGGCCTGTCGGCGTGGTGACGTCGGCCAGTCGCTCGAGGAGCCGGTCGAGGGCGGATTGTCCGTCGTCGACCGCGGCGCGTTCGTCGTCGGTGAGCGGAATGGATGAAAGCATCCGTTGCAGGTTGTCCTTGGCTTCCAGAATCTGGGCCTTGCTGGATGCCTTCGGTGTGTAGAAATCGCAACGGGCGCAAGCCATTCGGTGTGGACATTGCTCGAAGAAGCTGTAGGTGCACCATCCGTGACCGAGGTCGTAGTACTGCCATGGTTGCCCGTTCGCGGCGGCTCCGCTGGTGACGGCGTCGCGGTCGACGAGGACTTCGATGGTGCGGACGTTGCGGGCGAAGTATCCGGCCTCGGAGTAGGCCTTGGACAAGGTGTTCGGGGTGATCTTGGCGTAGTGCTGGGTGGTGTTCGGGGTGCGGTGCCCGAGCCATGCCTGCAGCTCGAACAAGGTCATCGGTTCCTTGGCGTTGTAGAGCTGGCTCGCGATGGTGGATCGGGCGCGGTGGCTGGTGATAGTGCCGCGGACATCGGTGGTGGGGACGCCGGCCTTGCCGCAGAGCGCGGGGATGATGGTGTGGTTGATATAGGCCTTGGCGACGGGCTGCGCGCGGACCGCGAACAACATGTCGACGCGCTCGCTGGTCTTGCGGTCCAACCGTTTCGGCTGGTCGGGCCGCAGTGTCTGCCAAGCCTGGATGGCTTGGCCGACGAGCGGGTCGACGGGTTTGGTGAACGCGGTGCCGGTCTTGTGGACGGGAACGTCGAGCAAGCAGATCGCATCTTCGGCGAGGATGTCGCGGGAGTCGCCGGGGATGGGAGCGCCGTCGTGCTGCCAGCGGATGCAGCCGACGCGCAGCCGAGTGATCTCATCGCTGCGCAGCCCGGAGAACAGCCAGGTCACGGTGACCGCGCGGATCAGCTCCATCGGGTAGAAGGTGTCGGCGGAGTTGCCGGGCAGGTCGGCAGGTTCCAGGTTGAGCCCGGCCCACAGCAGTTTGGCCCACACGTCGTCGGCGATGACGCGGGGATTGGTGCCGATCAGCGCGGCGACGCTGCGCGGGAGCGTCAGCGCCCGGTTCGGGTCGAACCGGCGTGGGATCCACTCCCATTCCTGGCAGTCGCGGAAAAAGGTGCGGGTGGCCATCAGATTGTGGGCCTTGGTGCGAGGGGAGACAGGTTCACCGGTGCGACTGCCGAGCATGTCACGGCGTTGGACCCAATCGCCGACGGTCATCCGGTCGACCGCGGCGACCCACTGCGCGCAGATCGCTCGTGTCCACTGCCCGGGTTCGGTGATCTCGGGGTGCTCGACGGCCAGCCAGCGACCGGCCTTGGCCATGATGGAGCGGATGATTCTGCGGACGTGGGGTGTCAGCGTCGAGGTGGCGTGCCAGCGCTCGATCCAGTCGGCCCATCCCGGGACGGTGCCAACGATGCCAGGAGAGTGGTTGTAGCCGGTGCGAACTGGCGGGTCGCAGTGCCCCAACTCGGCGACGGCCCGTTGCAGCGCATAGAGCATCGAACCCTGGTGGCCGTCGGTCGCCGGATGGGCTCGCAGCGCGTCGAACGCCGACGTGGACAGGTCGGCGAGCCCAGGACTGTGGTTGAGCAGCAAGGCCTGGCTGAACACGCCGTGCATCCGGGTTCGGGCGCCGCCGCTGATGCGATATCCCCACCGATCGAGCACCTGCTCGGCGTCACCCATCGCCTCGGCGACTGCGGGCTTGCCGAATATCAAACAGGCCAAGTGAAGTCGGTTGAACATGCCCAGACGATGGAAGCCGGTGAACCCGCCGAGCAGATAAGCCAAGGCCACCAGGAAGGGCCGCACTGTCGACTCGGTCGGCAACGGCTGCGCGGTGGCGAACTCGCGTGCGCTGCCGCCGCAGAGCGCAGCCCACTCCCACGGAGTCCAGCCCCACCAACTTCGGCCGGTTTCGGCGCAGCGCGCCAGCACGATCGCTACCGCCTGCCTGCCGGCACGACGGAACCGGACGTCGCCGTCATGATGCAACTCGGCCACGGTCGCGTCCAGCGGCTCAACCAGCCGCGTCAGTGCCCGCCAGTGCACCGCGGTCCGCCGCGGAATGCCCACGGCCTTGTTGCGCCGCAGCTGCTGCGGCCCGAGCGCGGCCAGCGCAGCGATCTCGGTGTCGCTCAACGAGATCCGGCGATCCCACCGCTTCGAGCCGGACGGCCACCGATCGGCGTCGGTGCCGACCCGCGCCCGATGAGGGGCTGCGTTCATACCGGCATGTCCTGTCCGCCTCCGGTGCGCCCAGCGCCGGTGAGCATTTCGAGGCGCCAGGCGTGGATCTGTGCCATGGAGGAATTCAGTTTCTCCGACAGGTCCCGGCCTGACAGGTGGATGTAGGCCAGAGTCGAGTCGGTGCTGCGATGCCCGGCGAATGTGGCGATCGTATGCAGCTCCCAGCCCATTCTCGCCAGGTCGGTCAGGCACAGGTGCCGGGTGGTATGGGTCGAGAAGTTCGGCACTCCGGCAGCTAATGCGATGCGCCGCACCACTTTCGACCATGTCCACAACGTCAGCGGCTCAGAGTGATTGCGGCGCGATTCGGACAGAAATAACCCACCCCGAGCTCGGCTCATCGTCGCCCGATGCTGCAGATACTGCGCCAACAGCACCCCGGTGGACGCCGAATAGGGAACCACACGCTCCCGGCGGGTCTTGGTCTTCTCCGCCCGCACCCGCAACATGCGGTGCGCGGGATCGAGATCATCGCTGCGCAGCGAACACAGCTCTTCCCGGCGCAGCGCGGCGTCGTAAGCCAGCGCGAGCATCACCCGGTTCCGGATCGGCTCCTCGGCGAAGGTCTCCAGCAGACGCAGCCATTCCGCCTCGCTGGGAATCCACGGCAGCTT
Organism: Nocardia sp. NBC_01730; assembly: GCF_035920445.1. Classification (NCBI taxonomy): domain Bacteria; kingdom Bacillati; phylum Actinomycetota; class Actinomycetes; order Mycobacteriales; family Nocardiaceae; genus Nocardia; species Nocardia sp. NBC_01730. Next base: position 1,498,394 of record NZ_CP109162.1, read on the forward strand.
CACCATCCGCGGCACCAGCGCACGCCCACGACCGCCGAACCGCCCGGAAGGCGTATACCTGCCCCGCCCAACGGGATTCGACTCCCGAACCCCTTCCTCGACAAGGAAATCGAAAAACAGCCGCACCGGAACCAGACGCTGCTGCAGCGTCGCGTTGGCCAAACCCGCCCCCGAATCCAGCGCTACCACATTCGCGCCGCGCCGGCTCGGACGCGCTGTCAACTCCCGCACGAACACCGCCACGTCAGCCCGCGTCGCGGTCACCGGATCGATCCCATCCCGCTCGCACACCTGCAGAAACTCCGCCAGGCCCCGCGCATACGCATCGATGGTGCGCGGCGCACGGCCCAGATCAGCCCACACTTGTAGCCACTCGGCCGCGCGTTCGTGCCGCCGCAACACCGGCCACCGGTCGACCACCCTCATCCAGTTGCTCGATCCACCTCCCTAATTCGTGGTCACGGCCGCAGGGGATCGGGTGGCTACCGGTGAGATTCCACGTAACTTATACATACACAAACCCGGTCCAGGTAGGCACGTAAGTAAAGTCGGTGACCCACTTGCGATTTGGCTCAACCGCAGTGAAATCGCGGTCGACCAGATCCGGGGCACGGCGATGACCGGGACCTTTCCCCGCGATCGTGGTGCGATGCTTGCCGCCGCGGACCACGCCGGACAGGCCTTCGTCGCGCATCAGCCGGTCGACGGTGCCGATGCCGACCCGATAGCCCTGGCGGCGCAGATACGGAGTCATCTTGCGGCGCCCATACATTTCTTCGGGCGTGCCGGAGGTGGCTCGCAAGGCATCGGTCAGATATGCGTCGGTCACCGTCCGCGGCGAGGGCGGGGCGGTTTTCCAGTTCCTATAGGTGCGTCCGGCGACCTGCACGCCCTGCTCGGTGAGCACGCGACAGATCGGATCGACCCGGTAACCCTGTGCACGCATCTGATCTATGAATTGGCAGATCACCGGCGGCGCGGGTCGATCTCCCGCGCGAAGAAAATCGAGGCCGCTTTCAGAATCTCGTTGGCCTCCTCCAGATCTCGCACTTCTCGTTCGAGTTCCCTGATCCGCACCTGCTCCGCGCTCGTCACACCGGGAGCCTTACCGGTGTCGATCTGGGCCTGCTTCACCCAGACACGCAACGACTCCGGGTGGACTCCGAGTTTCGGCGCGAGCGCTTGGCAGGCGGCATACGACGACGGATAGCCGTCGAGTCGGTCCAGCACCATCTTCACCGCACGCTCACGCTGCTCGATCGGATAACGCTTGGGCATGGCCCACATCCTTCACAAAGAAGGAAGCGGCCGAAAAGTCGGGGCGGTTCAGTTATGGGTTCGGGGTTTTCCTGTGTTCACCCTTGATCACGGGCCGTCCCATGTGACTGCCCTACCGGCGATTATGTCGGAATGTACTGCATGCTTGGTCACGCAGAATCACCCCGAAAGTTTGGGGTAATTTTGGGATGGGTCAAGTCCGCGTCACTCCTGTGACGCAATCCAAACGGTTTCCGTTCCGCGCGGAATGGCCGCTGTCCCGGATCTGGTGCAGCGCAGCTATATCGCCTATCCCGCCGGATTCGGGGGCGCGGTGGGCACCGGCGGCGGCCCCGACCCCTACGCGGACTCGGTCCGCGAGGGCGTCGCCGCGCTCGAGGCCACCGCCGAGCGGATCGCCGCCGCGTGCCCGGACACCGCGCTGGCCGGGATCGGGTATTCCCAAGGCGCGCAGGTGGTGTCGGAATTCGCGCGAGCTGTCGGCGCGGGCGAGGGACCGGTCGGACCCGAGAAGATCGCGGGTATCGCTCTCTATTCCGATCCTGATCGCGCCCCCGGATCGCCTGTGATCCCCGGTCGCCCCGGCCAACTCACCCCCGACCCAGCCCCCGGCACAGCGGGGGCGGCAGTGTCGGGGGTGGCGATCACCACCACACCCGCGTCCGGCAGCGGGATCGCCGCCGACGGTGTCAGCTACGGCGCGTTGACCGGCCGGGTCGCCGATATCTGTGTCGAGGGCGACTTGAGTTGCGCGGCACCCGATCACGCCGCGCTGTTGCGGGTGGCCGCGCAGGTCGCCGCCCAGGCGGACCTGCGTGATCCCCTAGCAGCGCTCGGCTCGATCCAGGCCCTGCTGTCGGGCGTGCTCGGTGACGCCTGGACTACCGTGGTGAACCGCGACTTCCGCACCGGCCCCGGCGTCGTCGACTACGTGCCCGAGGCCAGTCTCGCCGAGCGGCTCACCACTGCCGCCGACCCCCGCACCCCACCACCGTCCCCGGAGGAGACGGCCGCCGCGACGGCCCGGTGGGGGCAGATCGCCGGGGTCGTGGCCCGGGACCCGGTCGGGCAGTTGCCGAGACTGGCCGCACAGCTCTCGGGCGCGTGGGGGCAGTTGGTCGCCGACAACGCCGATCTGATGAATCCGGCTGTGTGGCTTCGATACTCCGACCCGGTCGGCCGCCACACCGGATACGCCGCCGCCGGGCAGCTCGCCAGCGGGATCGCGTGGATGACCGCGCTGGCCCACGACCTCGCCGGGAGGCACCCATGAACAGCGAGTTCTACAACGCGCCGACCCTCGACGGCAGCCGCCCCGGAGACCTGGTGCGCACCCGGCCGGTGTTCGTGCCGCAACTGACCCGGGCGGCGGGAGCGTGGCAGATCATCTACATCTCCACCAATTCCCGCACCGAACTCATCCCCGCCTCGGGGATCGTGCTGATCCCCGAGGCGATCGCCGAGCCCGGTGCCACCGCGATCCTGGTGTACTGCCCAGAGTTTCGCGGACTCGGCGGGGTGTGCGCGCCGTCGCAGCTGCTGGCGATCGGCACCGAACCCGACACCGCCGGGATCGAAGCGGCACTGGGGCGGGGGTGGGTGGTGGCGGTGCCCGACGGTGAAGGACTCGGCGTCACCGGCGCCGAACCGCACACCTTCCTTGCTGCGCGCGCCGGTGGGCGGGTCGTGCTCGACCTCGCGCGCGCGGTCTATCGAGGCGCGAATCTCGATGTCCCGGTCGCGCCGGTGCTGGCCTGGGGATACGCCGACGGCGGGCGAGCGGTCGCCGCCGCCGGTGAACTGCATCCCTGGTACGCGCCCGAGCTGGATCTGCGCGGCATCGCCGCCGGAGCCGTCGCCTCCGACCTCGCAGCGCTGGCGCCCGCGTTCAGCCAGGGCGAGGGCGCGGCAGTGGGGCTGGCCGGACTGATCGGACTCTCACGAGCCTACGAGCACATCCCGCTGCGCCACGTCCTGAACGAGGACGGAGTGGCGGCTGTGGCCGAAGCCGAACACCTCACCGGAACCGAACTGCTGCAACGGTTTCCGCAACCCTTGGCGCACTGGTGCCGACGGCCCGACCCCTGGAACGATCCGTGGTGGCGGCGTGTGCTGGCGTTGGAAACCCTCGCCCACACAAAGCCTGTGATGCCGCTGCACTTGTATCACGGCAGTCTCGACGCGATCGTTCCGGTGCACGCCGGGCGCCGCACACTCATCGCCTACCGGCAACGCGGAACCGAGGTCAGCTGGCGCGAATACGAGACCGGCCACCGCGACACCGCGAGTGCGGCCACCAGCGATGTCCTCGCCAGGCTGGGCGAGGACATCCACTCGCCGGCCGCGCAACACCGGGCGCGTGCCGCCGGACTCCGAGCACGCGGCCCACTCCTAGACCCCTCCGGGGAACCCTGCCCGCACCCCGAACCCCTCCACGCGGTGCGGGCAGGCCCGGCGAATCACACAGTCCGAGAAACGCTCTCGATGAGGCGAGGTGAATGATGTTCGGCAAGAAGCCGAAGCCCAGTGAGGCCGACCCGTGGGCCTGGCTCGAGCAGCCGCGAATGGCACCGGCCCTGCACCTCGTGTCCGACCCCGACCCCGACCCCGATCTCGATCTCGACCTTGAACCCGAGACCGGGTCCGGGTCGAGTCCTGAACCACCGCCACGGGAGGGCCGATGGCTGGTGGCGCTGCCACAGACTCCTGACGCGGCCGACACGGCCGTGGCACCGGCGCGGTGGGACGGTGCCGGGCATCGGGTGCCGGGGCGGGTGTGGGCCGCGCTGGCGGCCACCGCTGCCGTGATGATCGGTGTGGTAGCCGTGTGGGGCAACGACTCCCGTGACCCCGCTGATCCGGTGCATGCCACGGCGGCGGTGGAGGGGGCGTGCACCGGGTTGTCGGGCACCGTGGTCTCCGACCGCCCCGGAGACACCACCGCCACCGTCGCCGGGGTGATCGCCTCCTTCGAGGCGGCCTACTACATCCAGCGCAGCGTCGAGGCGGCGATGGGGCTGCTGGCACCGGAGTCCGGGATCGCCGCCGAGGGGCTCGCCGCCGGGATCACTTCAATTCCGGCGGGCAGCACCCATTGTGTGGCGGTCACCCTGATCTCGGAGACCACCGCGAACGTGCACGTGGTCGAGCTGCACCCCGACCGGCAACGCATCGACTACCTCCAACTCATCAACACCCGCCCCGGCGAGGGCGGTGGCCTGCTGATCAGCAACGTCCAGGACCAGGGATGACCACGACCACAGCACAGACCCTCATCTATCGAACCCGCCCGCCCGGTCCTGTCGCGGCGGGCACCAGCGTGCCCTCGTGAAGGCCACACCGACAGTCCCGGGCCCGCAGGCGCCGCTGTTGATCACGGTCGCGGGCCTGGGACCGCGCGCCGGGACAACCACCACGACGGTGGCTCTCGCGCAAGCCTGGCCCGGCCCCGATCCCTCGCTAGTGGTGGAGGCCGACCCCGCAGGTGGGCAACTGGCCGAATTGGTGGGCGCTGACCCGTATTTGGGACTGGCGAGCCTGGCCCGCGTCACGGACCCGGACTCACCGATCCAGGCGCAGCGGGTGGTCGAACACGTGCAATTCCTGCCCGGTGGTCGGTCGGGCGCCGAAACGGCTTTACGCGTCGAACCGCCTTCGAAGTAATATTCGGCATAGTTCGTGGCAGCTTCGCTCATCAATGCTCGCCTCATTCTTTCTCTCGATCGAAGTGCGACGAAAGATACCAAGCGGCAACGACATTCGTCGGATCGTCACGAACCACCACCGGTGGCGCCGCTCGCGCACAGTGAGTTCAGCGGCTGTCCGCCAGGGTGAAGCCGAGCCATCAAGCGACGGCGTCCGCAAACCGGTCTCCGGAGTTCGTCGCCACATGATCCGCAAGATCGAGAAGTGGGACCAGGAGTTCGTCGAATGCACCGTCTCCGGGCGAGGCTGTCAATAAAGGCAACACCGCCCTGGCCGGACGCATCGCTGTGAAGGCCCGGCGTATCGCAACGATCATCGGGGAACTCACGGCGAAGGTCGCGGAAATCGTCACCGGCGCCGTTCGGCCTCTCGTCGAGCAGCTGAAACCTCTGCTCGAGAAGATCCGGCGCTGGGCGGACGCGGCGCGAACCAAGTTCCTTGGTCGCAGCGGACCCGCTGCCTTATATTCACGCTCCGGCGCCCTGTCGAACCGGGAAGTCCTCGAAGGCAATGTCGGACTACGCAGAACCATGGAAACGGTCGTGGACGCGAAGTCGGTGTTTGGCCGCAGACCGCGAGTGGGGGTGCGTCAGGGTCGATCCTAGGGCCGCTGTCGGCGCAAACTTTCAGTGCTGTCGGCATTGACAAGTGCTGGGGGCTGCGCTGGCCACGACTTCTCTATTGGGTCGATTCGCGAACTCCAAGCCGTTGATCGCAGGGGTCTCTCGCAGGTCATCGGCAGCTTTCAGTGTGCCGACAGTGTGCCAAGACATGCAGATCTCGGCCGTGCGAGGCAGCATGAGCCGGACTGATCAGGCCTGTGAATTGGACGGGGGGGACGGGATGACACCCGTTGGACAGCCTCGGCGACACTGACAGTGTGGTGCCGCGTCTGCGAAGCTCCGTTGGCGCTGCCCGATCTGGTCGCGGCGCTGCGCAATGTCCAAGCCCAGTGGGCAGAGTGGACGCGCGTCACCGCCGCCGGGCACGAGCGCCGACAGCGCAAGGACATGACGAGCCGAACCCGCCTGCTGCGGACCTACACCACCGAGTTGATTCCCGGACCACTCCAGACGCGGGACTACGCCCGCGAAGTGCTGTGGACTTGTATCGGGTTCGTCGGCACACGCAACGATCTCGACGCGGCGGTATTCGCGCGGATCGTCCGGCAGCGTGTCCCGCACGAGGGCACCTTGCATATATACGCGCTGGTCCACGAAGCAGCCTTGTGGACGACGCTCGGAAACGATGCCGTGATGGCCGCACAGCTGAGGCATCTAAAGATCTTTCGGTAATAGAGTGAGTTGCTGTCAAAGGAGAAGCCCGGTGTGGTCGAGGAAGTTGAAACACAGATCGTAGTTCGTGCCGACGCGTTCGAGCCCGGTTTCGGTAGCGGCGCGGGCTTCATCGATCGTGTCGGGACACAGATTGGCCAGTTCGGTGGATTTGATGTTGCCCCAGACCATTTCGATGGGGTTGAGTTCGTAGCCGTAGGGCGGGAGTTGCTCGACGCGCAGCCACATGCGTTGGGTCGCGATCCAGGCTTTCATGGCCTTGGAGCGGTGCGAGGGCAGCCCGTCCCAGATCAGGGTGACCGCGTCACCGGCGAAGTGCCTACCCAATGCGGTGAGGAATTCGATCAGCGACTCGGTGTTGTAAGCACCCTCTTTGATCTGGAACACGAACGCCGCGCCACTGCGGTCGGACCGATAGGCCAGGACCCCGGCCATCGACAGTCGTTTCCACGAAAACCGGTGCCGCAGCGTCGGTGTGACACCTTTGGGCGCCCAGGTCGCTCTCACTGCGGGCAGCAGGGAGAATCCGCTCTCGTCTTGGAAGCAGATCCACGCACCTCGGCGCCGAGCGCTTTTTTTATGCGCGGCCACTCGGTCTTGCGCCACACCGCGATCGCCTCGTCGTTGCGCTCGACCGCGCGGCGCGCCGGACGCTGCCGACTCCATCCCATCCGCTCACGCAGGATCGTCCAGGTCTGCGTCTGTGAATACCGCACCCCGGTAACGCGCTCGATCACCTCGGCTACCCGCGCCAAGGTCCACATGTCGGTTGGAAACCCATTCACCTTGGGGCCCTTCATCAATGCGGCTTCGACCTCGCGAACGTGCTCATCGCTCAACCGTGGCCGACGACCCGCCCGGCCCACACTCGCCAAAGCGTCTCGTCCACCTTCGACCCACGCCTTGTGCCAGCGCGACGCCGTCTGCGCCGACACCTCGAGCTCCACCACCACATCGACCTGCCGCCTACCGGCCTCGAACATCTCCACCGCCCGCATACGACGCTCCCGCAACGCGTCGAAATCACGACGCATCCGGGCGCGCTTACTCTTTCGGCCACTCTCCCGCCCACCCGATGGTGGCACCCGCTCTGACACCCTGCGATTGTCCTACGCCACAGCACAATCCGATCGGTACGACTCACTGAATTACCGAAAGATCTTTAATCCGTGCGGCCGGCCCGTGGAGGTACGACACAGCCACTCCGGCGATGTAGATAGGGTCGAGCGTCGTTGCGCCGGGGGTGGCCTGCTGTGGTGAGGTCGACTGTAGTCAGGAGAGACGAAATCCAGCGGTTGCCCCGGCTACGACGACAGCGTCTCGGCGATCAACTCGTAGTGGGCTACTCGACGCGAGTGAATACCCCTACGAGTGGTCCGGCATCCGGTAAGGGTTGTTCGAGCCGGGCCTAAGACCGTGTCTTACGTGGTTGTAGTTCGTTTGTGTTGTGCCGGAATCGGCTGTGCTGCATGATGTTCGACTCGTGGTCGATGAGTTGTCGAAACGTCTTGTCCCGGACGATTTGTGGGCTTTGGTCGAGCCGTTGCTTCCGGAGTTCACTGCGCGTCCGCAGGGCGGTGGCACCGCCCCGGCCGACGAGCGTGCGGTGTTCACCGCGGTGGTGTTCGTGCTGGTCAGTGGTTGTGCGTGGCGGATGCTGCCGCCGTCGTTCGGGGTGACGGTGCCCACGGCGCACCGCCGGTTCAGCGTGTGGACCGAGGCCGGGCTGTGGCGGCGTTTACACAACGCCGTCCTGGACGAGCTGGGCAGTCGAGGCTTGATCGACTGGTCGCGGGCGGTGATCGACGCGGCGAGTGTTCGGGCGAAAAAGACATCCCAGGGGCTTGGACGTCAAGCAGCAGTGGAATTTTCGGTTGGAGCCGACCAGGCGGTGGCCTCGCTGTAAGTGGTGCTGGTTTTGAGGCAGCCGTGGAGGATCCCGACGAGGCGGTTGGCAAGTTGGCGTAGTGCCGGGTGGTGGTCCAGGCCGCGGGCGCGATGTTTGTCGTAGTAGGCGCGGGCACCGGGTGAGACCGTGATGGCGCTGAAGGCTTGACGGAGGAGAGCGTCGATGAGCCGGTCGTTGTGCACGAACCGTGCGGCGACGATCTTCTTCTTCCCGGAGGCGCGGGTGATCGGGCTGGTGCCGGCGTAGTTTTTGCGGGCCTTCGCCGAGGCGTATCGGTCGCGGGCGTCTCCGAATTCGGCGAGCAAGAACCACGCCCATCCCGGGCTGGGACAGCACGATCTCAGCGTCCGGGTGCAGGTGAAAATGCGCCTCCACCTGCCCTTGCAGCGCAGCGATCTGCTCGCTCAGGGTGATCAGCACGCTGACCAACGCCCGGGTGACGGCTGCGTAGGCGCTATCGATCACCACGTCTCGGCGCAGCTGCTCGGCCCGCAGTATCGCCTGGATTGCGGCGGCTTTCACCTCGACATCACGGCGTCGAGCGCGACGCAGCGCGGCCCGGATCTGGTTGAGTGACAACCGAGCCGCAGCCACCGGTTCCGGTGCCTTGCCGAGCAGTTCGAGGCTGTCGGCGGCAGTCAGGTCCGCGAATGCCTCCAGTGCGGCGGGGAAGTATTCACGCAGCCCGTGCCGTAGTCGTTGCACGGTCCGAGTGCGTTCCCAGATCAAGGTCTTGTGCACGCGTGCGACCGCTTTCAACGCCTCGACCTCAGGGCTGTCGGCGGCGATGGGGCGCAGCTGGTGGGAGTCGGTGCGCACCATGTCGGCCAGCACATGCGCATCGGCCGGGTCGCTCTTTGCCCCGGACACCACATGCCGTTCCCGATAACGAGCGGCCTGCAGCGGGTTGACCGCATACACCGAGTAACCCGCGGCGATCAACGCCGCCACCCACGGACCACGATCGGTTTCGATCCCGATCGTCACCTCGCCGGCCTCGGTGTCCTCGCCCAGATGCTCGGCGAGCATCGCATGTAAACGCGCGATCCCGGCCACTCCTTCTGGAAGCCGTGCTCTGGCGAGTCTGCGCCCGGACGGGTCCATCAACTCGACGTCGTGGTGGTCTTCGGCCCAGTCGTCTCCGACGAACAGCACCTCGAATTCTCCTGTCGCTCAACCGATGTTGTTGCGGCAGCGTTCGGGAGAACTCTCGGCACCCTAATGAAAAGTACTCACGCCAGCGACGGCGGGCACGACATCCCATCAGCGATCCATCCTCCCGGTCGACCAGCGGGGGCACGATCTTTTTTCAGGACTCGAATGTCCCGGGGGCAAAGAGTGCTCACCCGCTGGCCGCTACCGGCAGCGAGTCTGCCCGATCAACCGACCCGCTAAATCTCATTAGGGGGACCTTTGACCGGTCCGAGCCCAGTCGATCGCGGCAAGCCCGGCTCGAAGATCCATGTCTTGTCCGACCGCGGGGGAATCCCTTTGTCGGTGGGTATTTCGGCGGCCAACACCAACGACGCCCAAGCGTTGCGGCCGCTGGTCAAAGCGATCCCAGCCATCCGGTCGCGGCGCGGTCCGCGCCGACGCAAACCTGGCAAGCTGCACGCCGGCAAGGCATACGACACCGCCGAACTGCGGCAATGGGTGCGAGACCGCGGCATCGGCGTCCGCATCGCCCGCAAAGGCATTGAATCCTCGCAGCGTCTCGGCCGCCACCGGTGGGTGATCGAGCGCCCCATTTCCTGGTTGACCGGCTACCACCGCCTCAACATCCGCTACGACCACAAAGCCACCCACTTCCTCGCCTTCCTCACCCTCGCCGCAACACTGACCTGCTACAAGAAACTCGCGAAATCAACCACATGAGACACGGTCTAATACTGCAACGACAGGTTGTGATGTAGCGCTGTTGTTTGGTAGTTGATCTTGTTGTGTTGGTGGAGATGGCGGTTGGGTGGTCGGCGGGTTTCGAGGCGTTCGTGGGGCGGTTCGCTCACCGGTTTCCCAGGGTGGAGTCGCGTCGTCAGATGCGGTCGTATGTGCGGGGGCTGCTCGGCGAGTCCGAACGCAAGAACGGATGGACCCTTGCAGAGGCTCTCGGGGATCGTGGTCCGGAACGGATGCAGCGGCTATTGAACTTCTATGCCTGGGATGTCGATGGACTGCGTGATGATGTTCGTTCCGCGGTGGTGGAGGCCCTCGGCGATGGCCGGCAGGGTGTGTTGATCGTGGACGAGACCGGTTTCGTGAAGAAGGGCATCAAGTCCGCGGGAGTGGCCCGCCAGTACTCCGGGACCGCGGGGCGGATCGAGAACTCGCAGATCGGAGTCTTTCTGGCCTATGCGTCGCCGCGTGGACGGGCGTTGATCGACCGGGAGCTGTATGTGCCCAAGCAATGGTTCTGTGATCGTGAGCGCTGCCGGGCCGCCGGCATCGGCGATGAGGTGAAGATGGCGACCAAACCAGTGCTCGCGCAACGAATGATCGCCCGCTCCGTAGAAGCCGGGGTCCCGTTCGGGTGGGTCACCGGCGACGAAGCATACGGTGTGGACACCAAGCTGCGCATGTGGCTGGAATCGCAGGACATCGCCCATGTCCTGGTGGTGGCGAAGAACTCGATGGTGGTCACGATGGGGCTGGTCAAGGCTCGTGTCGATCGGGTCATCGCCGCACTTGCCGAGGACTGCTGGACGTCGGTCAGCTGTGGGAACGGCGCACACGGGCCGAGGATCTACGAGTGGGCGGTGGCCGATATCCGCCCACTGCGGCGCCGGGAATGGGGCCATTGGCTGCTGGCCCGCCGCAGCCTGCGCGACCCCACCGACATCGCCTACTACGTCTGCTTCGGTCCCGCCGCGACCACGATTACCGAACTCGTTCGTGTCGCCGGAACCCGGTGGGCCATCGAGGAATCCTTCCAGACGGCCAAGAACGAGACCGGGCTCGACCACTACCAGGTCCGCAGCTACCGGGCGTGGTATCGACATATCACACTGTCCCTGGCTGCCGCGGCGTTCCTCGTGCTCACACGAGACACCGCGAAAAAAGGGGCCCTACAACCGGTAACGGCATCACGCTGATCCCACTGTCGGCCAACGAGATCCGCCGATTATGGAACCGCATCACAACACCGGTGACCCACACGATCGCCCATATCGTGCACTGGTCGAACTGGAGACGAACCAGCCAGACCCGCGCCCGAGTCAGCCACTAAAAAGACGAGGCCATCACAACCTGTCGTTGCAGTACTAAGCCGGTGGGATCGGCCAGATGACCGCGGGACACCGCGGGGAGTGGGCAGGGTCACGACAGTTCCTTCGAGAATGGTGCCCATTGCTGCTGAGATAAGCCAGGGGCAGTTGGTCCGGGGTCAGTCCAAGGGGTCTGTGCAGGGGCGCGGCGGCGGATCCGGAGGGATGTCGTCATCGATCGTGACAACGAACCCCGGAAAGCCTTGCGCCAGTACATCGGCCACGTTCTGCGCCAGCTCGGCGGAAGCGGTGAAATCCAGCTTTAAGGAGTTGAATTCGATATGGATGTGTCGGAGGGTACTCGGCGGCTTCATGATTCACACCTCACTGCGGCTTGCTCTCGGCCGGCACAATCCAGCCGGCGTTGACCAGCACTTGCTGCGCTGCAACCGTCACAGCACGCTCGCCTGAGAATAGCGCATTTCCAACTCGGTACACGGCCGACGTCATTTATATGGCGTCCAGACAGCACATGTGTCGTTGTCTCGAAAGCTCGTGAACCGATGGTGCCATTGGTCATACAAATTCGGATTGGCGCTGAGCACAGGTAGTACACTTGTGACCAACTGAAGTTCGCGTAGTCGGCGAAGCACCGGAAAGTATGGCCACGCCATTATGTCCACACCGTACTCGCTAACTAACTGCTCATGGTAGTTGACGGGGTAGCGAAAGCGGAGGCGCCCAACTGCAAGCGGAGTGAGATCCCACTCTCTAGGCCCGAGAGCAGTTGAGTCGAAGTCACAGATAACGACTCCGTCAGGCCCAGAAATTAGGTTACCTGCGAACCCGTCGCCATGAATCGGACCATGGGGCATGAAGTACTCGACCCTCGACAGATCCTCCTCTACCTCGTCGCATATTCGTAGCAGGTATCGATAGTCGTAGCCCGTCAAAATTTCCTGTTGGTCTATTCGCTGACGAATTCCCTTGAGCGGATTCCACACCGGCAACTCCATATCTGGCGGGTTGAGAGAATGGAACTTGCGCAGAATTCGACCGAGATCGCGACCGTCTGGCTGACAGGTCGCGTCCGGCGAGTCAACCCGATGCCAAAAGGTGACTGCCACCTCGTTCACGTGCAATGGTTGCGGGAAATCATTTATCAAACGCACTGCAGGCATGTCATGCTCTGCGAGCCACCGAGCGACCCCGACTACCTTCCGGACGCGCTCGCGTACCACCGTGGAGCCCGCAATGCGTACTACGATCGGCGCGGTCGCGAGGGCGAAGACTGCGTTGTTGGTGAACTTGATCAGGCGGGCGCCGGTCGGATCTACATTCACTTCCTCACATGCGCATGCCAGAATTTCCGTCGCCCACTGGGAGGGGTCGACGGAACGCGAGTCGTTGCGGCGATCGAGCGAAGATTTTGTCATACGGAAGCCTGTAGTGAGTCGATTTTGCGGACAAGATATTGTAGATCGGCGTCCTTTTTCCGCGTGATAGCGGCATTGCGGAGCGGGGATAAGCGATCGACTGTCCGGATGGAACGCACAGCGCCAGCGGTGGCGACCGCTTGCTGACCAATGTCCAGACCGATATCTCGGGAGCCCGAGCGAAGATACGCCGTAGCGAGAGCGGTTAATTCAAAGACCCTACTGCGGGTCATGTCGGGACCACGTAGTGAAATGGCTGTTTCGATGTGTTCGATACCCTCGCTGAGTTCTTTCTCGGTGGCTTCCCGGTTCCCCGTGAGCGCAACGCCAACCAATGCGTTCAAATCTGCATCTCCAAAGAACCGTACCCAAGCCTGCGCCTTGGCGGACTCGGCTCGTGCGAATTCATCTTGTGCGCGTTTCAACGAACTCCACATTTGGTTTGCATCACCAAGCATCGCGTATGCCCAACCTTCGTTCGCGCATAACATTGCGACCGTCAGGGTACATCCGGAATCTTGTGCAGCTATCTGTCCCAACTGGAAGAATCTGAGGGCTTCCCTAGCCATCCCTCGGTGTAGGTGCAGCCTTCCGGTGCGATAGAGCACATTGGCGGCAAGTGAATGATCTCCTGCCCCATGCGCTAATTCGAGCGCCCTTCCGAAATGTTGGCGGGCGATACTGTACATTCCGACGTCGAAGGACGTCCAACCAGCCAAGTTGTGGAGATCCGCGAGAGCGGCATACAGCTTGGAGCTCATGGATGTGCTGCACTCGGCGCCGAGTAGTTGTTGAGCCCACCGGACCTGCGCTGCGACCGCGTCTCGGCAAGCTCCGCCGCCGTGTCGATAGTCGACCATTCGCATGGCCGCGGTGAGCGTACGAATATGCTCGACGTCGGAATCTCCGATTCTGGCCGGTGCTGGCGCAGTCTCGTGATCGAACGGTTGCCACCAGCGAGCGATGTCACCGACCGCTGTTCCCATGGTGACATTCGCCGCGTGGGACAGCAGTTGCCGCACCTCGTCACGTTCATTTGGCGCAGTTGAGCACGTCGCAGTTGCGAGATCGAGTGCCATCTCGGTCGTGCGGCCATATGCTAGACCCATATATCCGCGTGGTATTCCCAATCCGTCAGCGACACGCGCCAGCACGTCATAGTTTCCTAATTGCCTGCCTTTATGGAGAACTTCATATATCTCGTTTTGCCCAAGTACGGTCGCACGTCCGATCGCGCGTTGCGAAATCCCGCATCGCTGAAGTAGCTCGAAAACTCTCTTCAGGTTCCGTGCTGCCAATGCCTTGCGCATCTCCATGCCTTCCCACACAGTCGGGTCGATCGCCCCTGACTGTGCCGGTTGGAAGTTCATAGAGACTCCATTCGTCGGCGCGTCATCCGGTCTGCCGCGGCCGGATGTTCCTCCAGGCTAGCCACGTTCGACGGTGGTTCGGGAGTCCCAATGACAAATTGACTAGTTCGACTAGTCGTTGAACCGACTAGTCGAACTGACTCGTGGTGCGGCTTACTCGGCGATCCGGGACTGCTGATGCTTGTTGTCACAAGAGGTACGGCTATGCATACGGAGGTACGCCATGCCAGAACCATGCAGGCCTAGCGCCGAGGCGCCGAACTTCGCGGCAGCAGAGCAGGGACCGTTTGACGCCGCCGCTGCGGCCGCGATTGTCCGCGGGGACTGCGATGTGCCCAACTCGGTGTGGGTCGCAGCAGTGGCGCTTCTGTCCGCCGACCTCAACGACGACTAGCGGAGGGACATCGTGCATTCGGGACTAGTTCACGTCCACGCAGTGCAGCAGTTTCGGCTGTGGGCTGTGTGCCGCACGGATTGGGATCGTCGCAACACAGACGCAGTGTGCACGTGGTCACGCCTAGCGCGGAGCATTCCTGGCAGGTTGGTGATGAAGGAATGACGCGATGACGCCTACGTTCGGGTACCTGCAGCTGTCACTGGTCGGTGACCGCGCAGGTCAGGTTATGCGCATGTTCGAGGAGCTGGCCCGCTATTGCGGGGGTTCGGTTCAGGGGCGAGTGTTCGCCGAGTTGGAGCCACCAGCTGAAGTGTTGTGGAAGATGTTGACCCCAGGCAACCGTGAGCAGTTACGAGCGACCGCCGCCCGCCGCGAGATTGTCCTGAATCGGGTGCTGGGCAGTCCGCCACCGACAACTGCGTTGTGGATGCTGCTGGACGCGCTGGCGGGTTGCGATGGTGAGCTGACATATCTGCTCGTTCCGTCGCCGCAGCATTTCGACGGCCTAGGTGTACCAAGAGAATTGATGTTGCGAAGGATGTCGGACGCATGTCCATCGCTGCTGGTGGTGTATGCCGATTCGCCGGCTACACAGCTGCGAGAAGGGCGAAGCCTGGCGCGGCTGGGCGAGATCAGTCTTGATGACCAGCCAGGCACCTTAGTCGATGTCACGGTCAGTGCGTTCGCTGACCCTGTTGGTGTGGTGCTGTCCCACACGCACTGGGGGCTTTCGCGTGCGGGTCTCAGCAGCCTGGTCCAGCCGGTCGATTCGCTCATGCGTCTGATCGTTGGTGCGGCGGCGAGTCACGTGACGGCTGACGCCAACAGGCTGCAGGTCCGGGTGGTCCGTCCGCCGCTGGCCGCGACGTTGGCGGTCGAGGTCTGGGAATCACGGGACCACTCCGACGAACCGGTCAGTGGTGAGGTGATCGAGCTCGTTGACCCGGACAGCGGCGGCACCGTGAAGCGCCACCGTAGTCCGGCTGGCGGGACCCTGACCCGCTGCGAGCTGGCGTTGCCGGGATCTGAGCGGACCGATCAGGTAGGCACTGCAGAGTTGACAGCTGTGCTGCATGAGTACGTTGCTGGGATCTCGGACTGGCTGATCGGCGACCCGTTGAGTTCCACGCGGTCAGTGTGTCATCGAGCGGCCGCCTCGAAAGCAGAGGCCAGCACCGAAGGTCATCAAAACGTCAGTGCAACGCGGTGAAGCGGCAGTTCCGGGCAGGCCAACATGCACCGATTCTGAGGTCCATGGAAAACACTGATGGCGGCGCCCGGGCCGCTGCTGGCCCAATCTGCTCGCTACGTGCGCGAGGAGTTCAGTCATGACAGATATTCTGCCGCAGCGTGATCCAGGGGCGACGTTGCCGCCGTATTTCGAGCGGCTGAGTGAGGTGCGGGCGACGGTCGTGGCGTCCCGAGACGAGCCCGACGGCCAGGGGCCGCGGTCGTTCTCCCGAGATGAGGAGACGATGCGGCGCATCGCCGAGGGATTACCGCAGTGGACCGGCATACCGCAGGCCGATTGACAGGTCATGGAGTGCCGCCTGGTCGTTGACTTCGACATGCCGGGAGTGCCGATTCAGCACTACCGAGCAGAGCGGTGTGCCGCCGAGGCCTTCGCCCAGGATGCGAAGCGCCTGGGACGGCCGCGGGTGACCGTCGACGACAGGGTGACCGCAGAGATGAAACCTCTTCCGTGTCAGCAACTTTTCATCGAGTAGAAGGATGTGCCCGAGATGTCGACACCGCTGTGGTCGACCGCGCGGCCGAGATATACGCCGGTAAGGGAATTGAGTTCCGGCCCCGCAGTAGCAAGGAGGTCGCGGCCCTTCTATCGGGCTGCGATCCTATCGAGCCTGGGCTGGTCGCGGCGCACCGCTGGCGGCCCACCGATGACCTCGACCAGCGCCGCCCGCAGCGGCTCGGCTGGGAGCCGCCGTAGGCGGCAGAAGTGCGCTATTCCGCCGCAGTCGGGCGAATGCGATGACGGGGGTCGAATCGGGCCAATGCCCACCACATTTCACATCAAATGTCTTGATTTGCAGGGAGATTCGTTGGTGAAGGATCGAGCGGGGGAGAGCCCTATGAACGAATCCGGTACGGATCGCGTCGCGAAGCTTTCCGCGGCGCTGGAGGGCGCGGACCTGGAGAAGGTCAGGTCATGGGGCCAGATGCTGGCCAACCGGCTGCGGCGAGGCGGGCGGGTGCTGGCGGTCGGCAACGGTGGAAGCGCAGCGCAGGCACAGCACTTGGTGGCCGAGCTGGTGGGCCGGTTCGAGTCCGAGCGGAACCCGTTGGCAGCGTTGGCGTTGACCACCGATTCGGCGGTGGTGACCGCGATCGGCAACGACTACGGATTCGACGAGTTGTATGCACGGCAGGTACGCGCGCACGGCCGCGAAGGCGATGTGCTGGTCGCGATCTCCACCTCCGGGCGCAGCGCGAACGTGATCACGGCGGCCGCGGAGGCGAACGCACTGGGAATGCTCACCTTCGCATTGACCGGCCCCGCCGGGAGCGCGCTGGCACAGGTGTGTGACGAGGTGGTGGCCATCGAGTCCTCGGCGACATCGACAATCCAGGAATGCCATCTGCTGATCGCGCACGAACTGTGCGCGGCCGTCGATGCGGCCCTGTCCTCCGCCCCGTCGGGTTCGATGCCGATCGCCCCACAGTCCAACGGCACGGTGGCTGAGCGGGTTCGGCGCGTGGTGGTGGTCGGTGATGTGCTGGCGGACTGCGACTGGTGCGGTGAGGTCACGCGGGTGTCGCCGGAGGCGCCGGTGCCGGTGCTGAGCGCGGTGTCGCGACAGTGGCGGCCGGGCGGCGCGGGCCTGGCCGCGATGCTCGCCGCCGCAGACGGCTGCGAGGTCACGCTGATGACCGCGATCGGCGACGACGACCCCGGGCGGCGGATACGCGCGGACCTCGCCGCGGCGGGGGTATCGGTGATCGACCTCGGCACCATGGGGCCGACGCCGGTGAAATTGCGTATGCGGGCGAGGGGCCAGACCCTGGTGATGGTCGATGATTCTGCACCGCCGTGCCCGGTGGGCGATCCGCCGCCGGAAGTCGCGAATGCGCTCGCCGAGGCGAACGGGGTGCTGGTCGCCGACTACGGGCGCGGGGTGGCCGCGCAACCTCGGCTGCGTTCGCTGCTGTCGACCGTGGCGCGGCGTATGCCAGTGGTGTGGGATCCGCACCGGCACGGACCGGCCCCCGTCGAGCGGGTGAGCGTTGTTGTGCCGAACCATGAGGAAGCCGCTCACCTCAGTGGAGAAGAGGCTGCTGCCGGTGATCTCGATGCCGATGTCCGCCGGGCTCGGAACCTGCGATCCTGGTGGCGATGCGGGCATGCGGTTGTCACTCGCGGCGCCGACGGCGCGGTCCTGGTCGGCTCCGACACCGATCCCGCGCAGGTGTTCCCAGCACCGCGGCGCGAGCACGGCGACGCTTGCGGGGCGGGCGACCGGTTCGCGGTCACGCTGTTGGAAGAGCTGATCCGCGCACGGATCCCGTCGACAGCGGTACAACGCGCAGTCGTCGTGGCCGCTGACTATGTGGCCGGACACCGCCCGCCGGGCCCGCGACCGCGGGGTGATCGCGATGTTGACGGGGTCGCGATGGCAGAGCGGGTTCGCGCGGCGGGCGGTCGGGTGGTGGCTACCGGCGGCTGCTTCGATGTGCTGCACGACGGGCACCGCCAGCTGTTGGAGGCTGCGCGCGCGATGGGGGACTGCCTGATCGTGCTGCTCAACAGCGACGCCTCCCTATCCAGGTTGAAGGGCTCGAGCCGGCCTCTTGTGCCGCAGGCGCAGCGGGCGGCGATGCTGGCGGCGTTTGCGTGCGTGGATGCGGTCGTAGTGTTCGACGAGGACACCCCCGCCGAGCTGCTGGAGCAGGTGCGGCCGCACATCTGGATCAAGGGCGGCGACTACGGTGTTACCGAGCTGCCCGAGGCTGCGGTGGTGCAGCGCCATGGGGGCCAGGTCGTTTTCGGCCCGTACTTGGATGGGGTGTCGACGAGTGAGTTGATCGAGCGTGCTGTTGCCGGGCGGATGGTGCGGTCATGACCCGCTCGGTGCTGGTAACGGGAGTGGCGGGGTTCATCGGCAGCCACACGGCCGCCGATCTGCATGCGGCGGGGTGGATGGTGACCGGGGTCGACCACCACCCGGCCCACGAGGGCCGGGTGTGGGAGTCGATCACCGCAGACGCCGCCGACCCGGCGCTGCTGGCGCGGGTCGCTGGAGGGGAATTCGCGGTAGTCGTCCATCAGGCGGCGATCAGCGACACTCTCGCCCCGGATGACGAGCGGCTGCGGTGGTGCAACGCGACGATGCCGCTGCGGATTGCGCGCGCGTGCGCCGAATCCGGGACACGTCTGGTGTACGCCTCGTCGGGCAGCGTGTACGGCATTGTGCCGCAAGGTGTTTCCTCGCTGGAATCCGACGCCTACGATCGAGGGCGCTGCTCAGGCCCGCTCAACGCGTACGCGAAATCGAAGCTCGTGATGGATCGGGCGATGCGTCGCCGCGCGGCGGTATTCGGCCTGGACTTTGTTGGGCTGCGCTACACCAACGTCTTCGGCCCCGGCGAACAGTCCAAGGGGCGCATGGCGTCGATCCTGTGGCAGATCCTCACCACCGCGGCCGCCGGGCAACCGGTGCGGTTGTTCAACGATACCCTGACCGCCGCGCGGGACTACCTACCGGTACAGCTGCTGGTCTCAACTCTGGTGCGGCTGCTCGACAACCCGCACATCCGCGGGGTCTACAACCTCGGCTCCGGGACCGCGATCCGGTTCGAGACGTTGCTGGGCTGGTGCACCGAGTGGGCCGGCGCCCCGGTGCCGATGGTGGGAGTGCCGAACCCAGTCCGCGACCGCTACCAGTACTGGACGTGCGCGGATATGCGGCTCCTGCGGAGGGCGATGCCCGGCCTGGAACCGGTGAGCGTGAACGAAATCCGCAGTTATGCCTGTGACCTGTTTGACCACATCCGAGCCGAAACCGTCGGCGTGGGCGAGCTTGTGAAGTCCCTGTGATCGGAGGAAACGCGATGTCTACCAGCACAACCGACGTGCTCGATGGAGAGAAGGCGCTACGCCACCGGATCACGGTGTTGTCGCGGTCACTGCGAGAGGTGACCGCGGTCGAACACCTGCAAAAGCCGCGGTACGTCGGCTACGACACCGTCCGCGACGCCGACGGCACCACCTACGGCCGCAAGAAGGCGATCCTGATGTCGGGCGGATGCAGCGTCCCGACCTGCACGATGTGCCCGTTCACCAACTACAACAACTTCGGCCTGCACGGCGCGAACGCTGACGGCCTGCGTGGACAAGTTGTCACCATGCTGGACCGCACCGATGACGAGCCGGACTACGACATGCTCGCCCTCTACAACGACGGGTCGTTCTTCGCCCGCCGTGAGGTGCCGGCCGATGTGCAGGTCGATATCGCCCGCCGGGCCGCGGCCACCGGAGTTCGCCGCCTAGTCGTCGAGTCACTGCCACAGTTCGTCACCACCGAAACCCTCGTCCCGTTCGTCGACGCTCTCGGCGATGTACAGCTTGAGGTCGGGATCGGGTTGCAGTCGGCGGACCGGCTGGTGCGCGAAACCCTCGTCAATACCCGCGTCACACGCGAATCCTTCGAGGCCGCAGTGGCGTTGATGCAGGCGCATAACGTGCTTCCCAAGGTGTATTTGATGATCGGTCCGCCGTTTCTCACCGAGGCCGAAGCGGTGACCGACGTGATCGACTCGACGGCCTACGTGGCGTCGCTTGGCGTGGCAGGGGTGACGTTGTGCCCGACCCGATTGGCGCCGAACACGGTGGCATGGTGGCTGTACCAGCGCGGCCACTATTACGCCCCGAACCTGTGGGCGGTCGTCGACGCGGTGCGCGGCGCACACACGAAAGCGGCGGTGCGGGTGGCGTGTATCAACATGCGCGGCACCGACTTCGACTCGGTGTACCCGGACTCGTGCGAACGCTGCGCGAATCCGATCGTGGACGGGCTGGTCGCCTACAGCGTCAGCGGTGCCCCCGCCGATCTGCCGACCTCGTGCGAGTGCCGCCGAACGACCACGCCGGTCGCCCTCGACCATGAACACATCCTCGCCCGCACCGTGGCGACTCTGGATGCCTGCGAGGCGATCGCGTGAGGCCGCCCCCGATCCTGTCCGAATCCCCACCTCCGGATCTGCCACGGTTCCTCGCCGCCCGACATCACGGGCTCGGCGACGTGTTCGCCCTCGACACCCGGGCCGGTGCACCGACGGCGTACTGCGTCGGGTCGGCCGCGGTGCGGGAGATGTTCGCGCGGGAACGCGAGGGCGGGCTGGCGGTGCACAACACTGCGACGGTGCACACGCTGTTCCGGCGCGCGGTGTTCACCCTGCGCGGCCGTGAGCACGAGACCGTACGCACCTACCTGTCGGCCGGGTTGCGGCACGACGCGGTGGCCGCCTACCTGCCGAGTGTGGCCGAGGTCGCGCACCGCCACGTCAGCCGGTGGGCCGAGGCGGCGGTGGTGGCGCTGTATCAGGCTGCGCGCGACTACACGATGGAGGTGTGCCTGACGGCGATCCTGGGTCTGGCCGCTGATGATCCGACCGCGCTGCGGGTGCCGGAGTTGTTCGATCGGTTCGTCGTCGGCGCCGAACTCCCGCCAACTCACAGTGAAGGTGGGGACGAGGTGTTCGCGGCGGCCCTCGACGCGGCCGTGGAGCTGCGGGAGTTGTTGCAGGCGTGCACGGTTCGCGCGGCCGACAGCGCGCGGCCGTCGGTGGTGTCTGCGCTCATCGCCTCAGGGCGGGCCCCGGGCGGGGAGGGGGTCGATCACCTGCTGGCGCTGCTGATCGCGGCGCGGGAGACCACGGCCAGCCTGGTCACCTGGCTGCTGATCGAATGCGCACTTGATGACCAGCTCGCCGACGCGCTCGCTACCGACGCCCGCGACCTGGTCACCGACCCGGTCCAGGCGATCGTCCGCGGTGGCGCACCGGGGTTGCGGCGGGTGCTTGCCGAGTGCGCGCGCCTGCATACCCCCAATACGATCGCCACCCGGCAGGCGGTCACGGATGTCCAGGTCGGTGGCTATACCATCCCGGCCGGATGGCACGTCGCCTACAGCGCCCCCGCCACCCACCTGCTTCCCGAGCTGTTCACCGACCCGGAAGCTTTTCACCCTCAACGCTTCTGCGGGCCGGATGGTGCGCGCCGCGCGGCGGGGCTGCTGGCGTTCGGGCGGGGCGCGCATGCATGTGCAGGCCGCGGGTTCGCCGAGGCGACCACCCTGTTGCTGGTCGCGGTCGTGCTCGCCGGGTACCGCATCGACCTGGACCCCAGGCAGCGGCCGAAGGTTGAGCGGTTCCAGCCGGTGCGTGCCCCAGCAGGCTCGGTCCATGCCCGCGTTCGGCAGGTGGTGCGGCGGTGAACCTCGCAGAGCTGGTTGAGCGGCTGGTGCGATTCGAGGTTGCCAGTTCGCGGCGGCTGCACCTGATCGCCAGCGAGAACCAGATGCCCGCCCTCGCGCGGGTGCCGTATCTGACCGAAGCCCTTACCCGTTACTGCTTCGGTCGTGCGGGCGAGGCGAATTGGGCGTGGCCGGGCCGCGGCGAACTCACCGACCTCGAGGAGGCGGCCGGACGTGGGATCGGTGCGCTGCTCGACGCGAAGTACGTGAGCCTGAAACCGGTGTCGGGATTGTCGGCGATGACCGTGGCCGTCTCGGCGTTAACCGGATCGGCAGGCACCGTGTTCAGCCTGGCCGAAACCGACGGCGGGCACGGTTCGACCCGGTTCGTCGCCAACCGGTTCGGGTTGCACTGGCAACCCCTGCCCATGGACCCGAGCAACTGGTGCGTCGATGTGGATGCGCTGGCGCGGAGGGCGCGCGGTATCGGCGGGCCGTTGCTGGTTTACCTCGACTCGTTCATGGCGTTGTTTCCCCATGACATCGTCGCAATCCGCGCCGCGGTCGGCGATCGGGCGAGGATTCACTACGACGGCTCCCACACCCTCGGGCTGGTCGCTGGCGGTGCGTTCCAGAACCCTCTCGCCGAGGGCGCCGACAGCCTCGGCGGCAGCGTCCACAAGACCTTTCCTGGCCCACCCGGCAAAGGTGTCGTGGCCACCAACAATGCCGGTCTGGCTCGGCAGGTCGACGTGCACGCCGCCGGATGGGTGTCGCACCACCATCCCGCCGACGTCGCTGCGCTGGCGTTCTCGGTGGCGTGGATGACCGACCACGCCTGCGACTACGCCGCCGCAGTCGTCGCCAACGCCCGCTCCCTGGCTGCCGCCCTCACCGCCCAAGGGTTCACCGTCTGCGCGGCCGAGCTCGGCCACACCCGATCACATCAGGTGTGGGTGGACATCGACCCGATCTGTCCCGCCGAGACCTCGGCCGGGCTGCTGTATGAGGCCGGGATCGTGGTCAATGCCATCGAGATTCCCTATCTGAGCGCGCCCGGGTTGCGGCTGGGTGTGCAGGAGTTGACCTTCGCTGGCCTCGATGGCAAGGGCGTCGATGAACTCGCCGCGCTCATGGCCCGCGTGCTGATCCACCGCGAACCACCGGAGTCGGTCACCCTGGCGGTCGATGCCCTGCGCACCCGCTACGTGACCAGCGACGACCAACAGGCCGCCGACGAGCTCGCGCACCTGCTGCGCCGGGCGCGGCGGCAGGAAGCGAGGACCCCGTGACCACCACCGAGCTGACGCTGACCGCGAATGAATTCTCTTGGCATCCGGATTGCCGCCACTTCGTCGGCGGCATGCCGTGCCAGCACTGGCGGGCATGCCCCGGCTGCACGCTGTATGCCCCGGTCACGCACCGGATTCTGATCGTGATGCTCAAGCGCATGGGCGACATGCTCATCGCGTCCCCGCTTCCGGCCCGGATCAAGGCCGAACACCCCGGCGCGCACATCACCTGGCTCATCGGCGCCGAGTCCGCGCCCATCGTGGCGATGATCCCGCATGTCGACCGGGTCCTGGTCTGGGACGCCGACACCGCAAACACGCTGCTCGCCGAGCACTACGACGCCATCTACAGCTTCGAACGCCATCCCGCTGCTGCTGGGCTCGTGCCCCGCATCAGCGCCGACCACCGCGCCGGGCTCGCCTATGGCGGCGACCACAACACCCTCTATCCGCTCGGGCAGGCCGCGCGGCACTTCTTCGCGATGAACACCTGGAACGACTTCCGCACCCACGGAAACGAAAAGACCTGGACCGAACTATATTTCGAGGTCGCCGGATACACCTACACCGGCGAGCCGTACCAGCTGACGGTCCCGGATGAGGCGAAGGACCGTGTTGCGGCGCGGCTGGGCACCAGTGGCGGATGGGTGTGCTTGAACGTCGGCGGCTCCAAGGCCACCAAGCTGTGGCCGGTGCAGTACTGGAGCGAACTCGGGCGGCGGCTGCTCGACGACGGGAACCGGCTGGTCATCACCGGCGGCCCTGACGATGCCCATGTCTGCCGCCAACTGCTGCGCGAGCTGGACACCGGCGGCGGCCGGGTCCGCTACGACTCTATCCCCTTGGAGGAGTTCGCTGCGGTACCGGACTTCTGCGACGCGATGGTCACCGGCGACAGCCTCGGGTTCCACCTCGCTCTCGCCCACGACCTGCCCGTGGTGGTGCTGCTCGGGCCGAGCAACGGCGCCGAAGTCATTCCCCGCCACGCCGACACCGTGACCGCACTGCGGTCGAGACTGGCGTGTTCGCCGTGCGCGCACCAGGTCACCTGCGGCGGCGTCGGCGGCTGCATGGACACCATCACCGTCGACGATGTGCACGCCGCGGTCTGCAACTCGCTGTCCCCGGCACCAGCCGGGGCCGTGCGGAAGGAGTGAACGGTGGGATACGTTCTCGGGCTCGGTGGCCCTTACCACCACGACGCCTCCGCCTGCCTCGTTGCCGACGGCCGGGTCGTCGCCTTCGCGGAGGAGGAGCGGTTCTCCCGGATCAAACACCACCGCGACTCCCGCTCCGCCGCGGCCTCCGCGGCGTGGTGCCTGCACCAGGCCGGAATCGGGTGGAGCGACGTCGACGAAGTCGCGGTCGCGTGGAACCCGTACTGGCCCAACGACTGTGACCATATCGCCGATAAGGACATGATCGCCGAACTGCTCGGTCCGGCGGCGCGCGACGCGGGGGGACCGCGCCGGTTGACCGTCATCGGCCATCACCTCGCCCACGCCGCCAGCGCGTTCTACCCGGCCGGTGTCACCGACGCCGCTGTCGTCGTTGTCGACGGTTCCGGAGACGGGATCTCCACCAGCATCCACCACGGCACCCGCACGGGCCTGCACACTCTGCGCGAATTCCCTTTCACCCAGTCGCTGGGCTGGTTTTACCAATTCGCCACCGAGCACGCCGGGCTCGGCGACTGGACCAACGCAGGCAAGCTGATGGGCCTGGCCGCCTACGGCCGCCCCACCGTCGACCTGGACTTCCTGAACCCCGCCAGCTGCGGCTACCACCTCGACCTCACCGGCTACGGCCTTCCACCCGATGCCGACCACACCGCCCGCTACAGCGACTTCTCCTACTACCGCGACCTGCGCCGCGCCTACGGCAAGGCGTTCACCGACGCCGGAGTCCCCGCACTACCGACAGCCGGAGATGACACGCATCGCGGAATCGCTGCCGATCTCGCGGCCTCGGCGCAACTGCTGTTGCAACGCTGCTTGATCAGCGTCGTCGCGACCGCGCTCGACGAAACCGGTTCCACGGCGTTGTGCCTGGCCGGTGGAGTCGCACTCAACTGCACCACCAACGGAATCCTCGCCCGCACACCCGATATCGAGACCCTGTTCGTGCAGCCCGCCGCCAGCGACGCCGGATGCGCGCTCGGCGCCGCCCTCGAGTGCGCGCACCGCCGCGGCGAATACACCGTGCCCGGCCCCCGCCAAACCCACACGCTGCTCGGCCCGGACTACGACAACCACGCGATCGAGACCGCGCTGCAGACCGCCGGAGCCGACTACACCACCCCACCCGATATCGCGACTGCGGCCGCGCGTTTGCTGGCTGACGGCAAGGTCATCGGCTGGCACCAGGGCCGCGCCGAGGCCGGGCCCCGCGCGCTCGGTGCCCGCAGCATCCTCGCCGACCCCCACACCACAGCCTCGCGCGACCGCATCAACCGCGACATCAAACGCCGCGAACTCTGGCGACCGCTCGCGCCGAGCATGCTCGACCTGGGACCCTGGACGACCACGCCGGACGGTCCGGCAGAATGCATGATCGTCGCCCACGACGCCACACCTCGAGCACGCCAACAAATTCCGGGTGTCGTCCACGTCGACGGCACGCTGCGCCCGCAACGGGTCGATCCAGACCTGCAACCGGCCTACGCGCGCCTGCTCCACGCCTTCGCCGCCGAAACCGGAATCGCAGTGGTGTTGAACACCAGCTTCAACGGCCCCGGCGAACCGATCGTCGGATCGCCGGCTGATGCGCTGAGCAGCGGCGCCCGCCTCGGCCTGGACGCCATCGTGATCGGCGACTACCTGATCACCCCACCACCATCGAGCAGCACCCGCTAGCTTCACCCGACCACCAGGACAGGATCATGACAAGCGTGACCGACACCGACACGATCACCACCATCGACCGGATCCGCGCCCGCCACGATGACGCGGTGCACATCGGCACCGGCTGCGACATCGCCGCCGACGTCGACATCATTATCGACACCGACGCCACCATCACCATCGGCGACCGGGTCAGCATCCGCCGCGGCACCACCCTGCAAGCCAATACCGGCGGGCACATTGTCATCGGCGACGACGTGGCGATCGGCGAGAACGTCGTCGTGTCCGCGATGACTACCATCCGCATCGGCCGCGGCGCGGGCATCTCCAACATGGTCGACATCCACGACCACAACCACCGGCCCCGCACCCACGAGAACCTGGCCCCTGGCGAACCGATCACCCCGTGGGCCAGCGGATTCGACGCCGCGCCTATCACGATCGAAGCCGGGGCCGTTATCGCCAACAAAGTCTCGATCACCGCCGGAGTCACGATCGGGCAGAACACCCGCGTCGGTGCCAACGCCGTCGTCTCAGCCTCACTCGCCCCCAACGCCACCGCCGTGGGCGTGCCCGCTCGCGTCGTCACCCGCACCCCGGGCCCACTCGATCCTGAGCAGCCACGGCAACAACTGCGCATCGGCTGGTTCGGAACGTCGCTGATGGAGCACTACGAAGCCCACAATCCGCGACTGTCCACCCAAGCCGACCTGCCCGACATCGGACAACAGCTCGAGGTGACCGAGTGGCGCAACCGCGGTTACGTCCACGCGCTGATCACCGGCTGGTCTATCCACTATCCCTGGATCACGATCCTCTCCGATAACCGAGGCGAGGGAGGCGCGACCTCCCGTAACGTCCTCGCCAACCTGCGTGCCGCCGTCGACGACGGCGGCCGGTGGGACCTCGCGGTCGTCGGCGTCGGCATCAACGACGTCTGGCGCCACCACCAGGGCCGCCACGACGAAGCAGTTGGCATCGACGAGTACGACACCAACATCTGCGCCGCCCTCGACCTCCTCACCAACCACGCCCGCCGGACCCTCGTGATCGGCGAACCCCCAATGGGATGGGATCCCAGTATCGACGTCCCCGCCGCGAACCGTGACCTGGCCGACTACAACCGCCGCGCCCGCCGCGCCGCCGAAGACCACCGAGCACTCTTCGTCGACATCTGGGACGACATCACCTACACCGCCACCTGCTTCGGCTGGTCACCCACCACACCCACTGCCCCGGCCACCGGAGCACCCAGCGTCTGGACCGACGGCGTGCACCTCTCAGAACAAGGCGACGAAGCCATCCGGCAGATGGTTGCCCGGCAAATCACCACCCACCGGATCCTCGACGGGCTGCTCACCCTCGACCGGCTCGATCGCGCCACCGCGACCCGCGAATACCGCTAGTGACCCTCGCCCACCCGAGAATTCGCACGATCGAACAGCTGGCGCGGGACACGAACCGGCCCCGCGTCATCTTCTGCGATTGGCACGGAGTGCTGTGCCGGAAACCGTTCTGGCACAGCATCACCGACAACACCACACACCCGTTGCACACGATCCTCACCCGCGAGCTGGACCGGCTGTTCACGACGGGCAACCGCGAGGGCCGCGAATGGATGTGCGGGACACGCAGCTCCCGTGACATCCTCACCACCCTCGCCGCCCACCACCGACACCTCGACGTCGACCAGCTCCTGACCCAACTCGCGGACGACATCGCCCGGATGCCCATCGACCAGCCACTGCTCCGGGCGCTGCGCCGTGCCCGGACCTACGCGACCGTCGTCCTGGCCACCGATAACATCGACTTGTTCGAAAGCGTCTTCCGCACCGCGGCGCTCGGCCGCAACGAACGCCGATCAGGCATGGCGACCTTGCCGGACGCCGCAGCCGCGTTCGACGACATACTCAGCTCCAGCGACACCGGCGTACTGAAATCCGAAGACCCGCAATCCTTCTTCGGCCCATGGCTGACCAAAGCAGGACTGTCCTTCACCGACGCGCTCCTCATCGACGACCGGACCGACAACTGCACAGCATTCGAACTACATGCCGGTGCCGCCATCGAGTGGATCTCGTAGCTGCACTGCGCCATTAGCCAAAGACCGCAACCGGTGGATCACGACATCACCGACTCGATCACTGGAAGCCCACGGCACTGCACGGTGTTCGCTAGATGGACTCGCTGCATCCCTCAATAAGAATCCTTGAAAAAGTTTCCGCACCAATACAATTAGTTGCTCGCTCGGGTTGGGGCCGGCGGCCTTTGCGACGAGTTTATATTCCGCAATAATCGGCTCCACTTTGGAAATTCGGTCTTCGTTTTATCCTGGTGTCAGAATTCGGATCGTGAGATTGTGCGAGTTGATGATTCTGTTCACGTCGAAGTCTCCGTTGGCTGCGTGGAGGAATAATCGAGCGTTCGCCAGCGCGTCATCTTCGGAGTCGTGGAGGAGCCATTTGTTGACGGGCCGGTTCGGTGCACGTCGGCCGTGCAGATCGGCGAGCTCGTCTCTGGTGAGTAGGTTCAGCGCGAGAACGACTGCCTGCAACGATCCGACATGACCGGGACACAGCGATCTGGCGAGCGCTAGGCCGTCGACGAAAGGGATCGGGCGCGCACGACTTGCTTCCACGCCGATCAGTGTCGTGAGGCTTCTGATGTCGTAGCTGAATCCGAAGGCAGCAACCATCCGGTCGGCAATGAACGCATCGATATACGGCCACACCTGACCGAACGGCGGTGCCGGGTCGACGCTGGTGGCGGGCCATCGATAGTGCGGCGACCTGAACTTGACCATCCAGGTTGCCTCGACCTCGTTGCCGATGATCTCGGCTACCCCGATGTATCCGAACGGGCTTGTTCGGCCTCCAGGTTCGACATCGATCGACACCAACGACGATGACGGGCACGGATGCTCGCTCATGGCCCCCATCCTGCTCGGGCACACCGACATCCACTCACGTGGCGGACGCCGACAGTGTCGGTGGCCCCTGCCAGTATGCGGGCATGCAATCAACCGAGTTGCGAGTTGCTGTCGGCGAGCTCGACGAGGATTCGCCGCATCGGAATATCTGGCAGTGGGGTTGCCGCTGCGGGCACTGCTACCTGTCGAACATCGAGTGCGTCGATGAGTTCATCGGCAAGTTCCTCCTCGTGGTCACCGGTACTCTCTGCCGACATCGTGATCTAGACGATCCATTGATGTGCTCCGAGTGCTCGATGGCAGCGTTGTGCTGTATCGAACGCGCGGACATGACCGGCTGCCTGGCGATGTCGATGCGCGAACAAGTCGAAACCTGGGTGGCGACCGTCGCTCTGTGGTCTTGCGACCATCCAGGCGCGGCGGAGCTGTTCGATGACCTTGGGCCCTCTCTGCTGGCAGCCGAGTACGAATACGGCATCGACGCCGACGGCGAACACTGGCAAGAGATACGGGAGATGATCATGATGGCGCTCACCACGTTCGTCATGGTCAACAGCAGCGGCCCGGACGCGGACGCACTCACGATCGCCCACTTGGTCCTCGACGCCTACCTGACCGTCGTGCAGGACTATCGGCCCGACGACATCATCCCGGTAGCCCCTCGCACCGACAACTCGACGCCGAAACGGGTGTGGCCGAAACGCGCCGAACTCGACATCGCCCGACGGCACGGCTGGGACGAGCCCGAACGGATCACCGTGGAACGATTGGTACGGACCGCCGCGATCGAGGCTCACAACGAGGCCGGGTTCATCCGGAACTGCCTCGCGGCCGGCTTGGTCCTGACCGGCCGCAAAGCCAAGGACGGCATCGGCGTGTGCGGATACGGTGCTTCCCGACCTACCGACCATGGTCCAGGCATCGGATTCGCCGGCTCCAGCCTCGCACCGGACCTCACCCTTCCGAAACTTCGCAAGGCGTGGTCGTGGTACCCGGAATCGGAGACCAGCGCGATCGCAACGTG
Source organism: Nocardia sp. NBC_01730 (assembly GCF_035920445.1). Lineage (NCBI taxonomy): Bacteria > Bacillati > Actinomycetota > Actinomycetes > Mycobacteriales > Nocardiaceae > Nocardia > Nocardia sp. NBC_01730. The sequence goes on from NZ_CP109162.1 coordinate 1,528,502, forward strand.
GGCAACTCTGGTCGACCGCGACCTACTCGGACCTGGTGCAGCCTCGGAAGAGGCCGAAAGGCCCAGCCAGTCACAGCAGGTCAAGGTGGTCTATGAGGAGCACGGTGACCGTCACCGTGCCGACAAACCCGACTCCGGCGTCGCGGATCGCGCGAACCGCATGGGCCCCTTGGACCTTGGCAAGTAGCGCTGTGATCATTCCGATGATCACTCCCAGAAGTGCCGCGATGATGATCGGCAGGATCTTGATGTTCATGTGCGCTCCGCTTCTTTCAGTGGCTGGTGGCGGTGGAAGCACACCAATCCGGCTGCGGCCCGCGCTACCCGTCTGCGCTCGATGGATGCCATGTTCATGCAGGTCAAGTGGCTAATCGGACGACTACCCGTTTCCTGCGACTCGTATCGACTCGTGTTGTGTCAGGCTTTGTGGTCGCCGTGGAGCCGGTTATCGAGCTACCGGTGGCGGTCGCGGCGGCGGTGGCTGCCGGCGACGTCGAGCGTTCCCGGACCCGGCAACACGAATTCGACCGCTACACCGACGTCCGTAAACGGTGACCGATAAGCGATATCGCCTTCGCCAAAGCCGCGGTGTCGGCTCGGCTGCCCCGGTTCCCGACCCACGTCCGCCCACCGCTGACCGCAGCCTCACCCGAACGGATTCGAGAGATCCACATGGTCGTGGGATCGCTGCTGCCGCTTCTCACCGGTGCCGGCCCGGAGCGCTGACCGGGTCCGGCTCAGTTGTCGACACGAGATCACACACTGTGCGAGCGAGCTCCCGGACTCCGGAATCGAGAACACCGGACCGATACCCGGTCCAATCCGACAGCTTGGGCGTGTCGCGGGCCGAACCGCGCGCGATCATCCGTTGCCGGACCTGTTCGCTGGGAGAGTCGAGCCATATGGTCACGACCTGCAGGTCTGCCTCGGCTTCCGCGTGTTGCCGCAGGAAAGCGCATAATGGAAGACCTGCGGTACCCGCCGTGCGCACGGTCCACAGGAATGGGGCGTCCAGAATTATCGGGTCGCGGACGGCCACGGTCAGTCCGGTACAGATCAGACTGTTGTAGATGTCTGGCGCAACGACCTCGCGATAGGTTTCGGAATCGCGATCGCACCGGTCAGCCGCGTCATCACCGACTCCTCCAACACCGGTGCGAGTTTGTCCTTGTCCAGCACGACTGCACCCATACGCGCGGCGAGCCACCGCGCGGCCGAGGACTTGCCTGATGCGGGGAATCCGCAAAGCACCATCGCACCAGCACTACGGATCGGTACCGCCGCCTGGTCGAGCCGCTCACGGACCATGGCGGGCAGGAACACCGAGTGCTGTTCATCCATCACCTCTGCACTTCACCACACCTGTTTGGGCCAGCGATTTCTGAACCGGATGCTGGTCACGTTTCGGCAGCCGGTATGCGGGCGCGGTGGGCGCGAACACGGCATTTGGGGGAGCAGTACAGCGCCGGTCTGCCACCGCGGCGTTGTTTCAGTGGCGCTGCGCACCCCGGAGCGGCGCAGATCCCTGCCCCGTTCGGAGGACCGGCCGCCGCGTCGGGCTGTTCGGTTGGCGGGGCTGGCGGTAGCGCGTGGCAGCCGTCGCGTTGTACTTGCCACTGGCCCGGGGTGCGCCACAGTTGGCGGCGGGTGCCCTGGTCGTCGACCTCGTAGGGCTGGTAGCCGAGCCGGGCCAGTTCGGCGTCGTTGAGTCCGCGTTCGCGGTGAAAGGTGTTGATGCTTGAGGCACCGAGTGCGCTGCGAATCTGGAAGCAGGGTCGTCCGGGCTGTGCGCCGCAGCGTAGACAAGGCTGGTCAATCTCGCCGTAGAATCCGCGCCAAAGTTCGCCGGTCACAGGCATGGCCATGGCGAGGGACGCGTGTGGTTCGGCTTCGTCGGGGTGAAGTGGAGTCACGCTCGCGGTGACGGGATCGACCCATTCGGCGCGAACCAGGAAAGGGAACCGTCTGCGTAGCTGCTTCCATGCCCCGGACGGCCGAACGGCATCGGTTAGCGTTGCGCGAATGTAATCCAGCGACCGCGTGCCGGCCATGAGCTCGGCGAGCGTCCCTTCGGCCCGGGCCAGTCCGGACGGCATGAGCAGAGGGACTTCGGTGGTCGAGGTCAGCCCGTCTGTGTCTAGGTCGATCATGCAGACCGATTTCGGCGGGTCGAAATCGATGGTCCTCGGCCCGAAGTCGTAGACATAGGGCAGCGGCGAGCCCGAGTAGCGGACCGCGGGGGAGACCGCGTGCGGCCAGTGCAGGTCACCGAGCGCGACATAGTCGATTCCGGCGAACACCTCGACCGGGACGGTGTGACGACCGCCGACCCGCAATCGTTCCGGCCCGCGTTCGGTGGGGTCGGCCACCGAGACGTGCCCCACCACCACCGCCCGCGCTCCTGGGCGGCCCGCCAGGTCCGCGCGCACCCGCGTCATCGCAGCACGCCAGCGGTCGGCGTGCGACCGGCCCACAGCACTACCGAGCTCGGATCCGGCGAACTGCAGGCACGGAACCCCGTACACCGCGACAGGCCCGTGCTCGTCCTCGAACAACACCGGGCTGCCGATGCCGGCCACGCTGGTCATCAGGTGCAGCCCACCTGCGGCAGTGAACACCGCTCCGGCCCCCAGGCGGATCGGTGAGTCATGGTTACCTGCGATTACCAACAGCTGTGCGCCCGCTGCTCGGATCGCGGCGAATGCGTCCTGGCAAACAGCGACCTCGGCCTCGGATGGATCGGTTTTGTCGTATATATCGCCGGCGACGACCACGAGATCGACTTCCCACTCCTCGACGAGTGCCGGGATCTCCCCGACGAGTATGACCTGTTGGGCGGCCAGCAATGGCGTGCCTCGCATCCGGAACCCGATATGCCAGTCGGAGGTGTGCAGGATCCGCATGCGCGACAGGGTATTCCGCACCACCGACAACCTCGCGGACCGGTGTCACAGTGCTCAGGGCACTTTCAGGGGGCGAAAAACAGACGTAGACGAGAGATCCATAACGTTCACGCTGGCCTGGGAAGGTGACGTCGACATGATGTACCGCTCGGGACGAACAGGTCGCGGCGTTTCTTCGATCGCTTCTCAGCTTGAGATTTAACCTCGGGGCTGGGCGTCGTTGAGGGCGTATCGGTCTGCGAATTGCCACTCCTGGACTGCGGATTGTCGCCAATGGTACTGGTTCGGCGAAACATGTTGCCGTTCCGCATGTCGCCGTGTTTCCCGGCGTGTCACAGCGACGCGAAAGGGCTACCGCGTCATCATCTTCGGGTTCCTGCAAGAACTTGAAGCAAGAAGCGGTAGCCGTGTCTCTGAGTGTGCCCCATGCGTCGGTGGCGGTCGAGCCGACACACCCGGTAGACGTGAATGACCTTGTGTCGTTTCGTCGTTCGTTCCGTAACTGCCTCACCGCGCGGGGCGAGGCGTTGTTCGAATTGACCGGCGCGGTGCTGTGCAAGAACGGCCCGGTCACCACCCTGGTCGGGTTGAGCCTGGTCGGTGAGCATCGACGCGGCCACGGCGCGCTCTACGACGGATTGGCCGCCGGCGGCATCGCCCCGGAACGGGTCCGCACGGCCGTGGCGGCGGCGCTGCCGCCGCCACGCGATGACCAGGGCCGGGATCAGGCTGGCCGTGGGTTCGGGCCCGGCGCAGCGCCGGAGCAGTGGTTCGTCTCGATGCCCGGCGTCGTTGACTTGCCGGTGCCGGAGTTCTCCCGCATCACAACAAGCACGCTCACTACAGCGTCTGTGGCATCAGAATGCCGTCGAGTTTCCGGACGAATCGCGGTATGTGCGGATCGGTCGCGGCAGCCCGTACGGGTCCCGATCCCACCATCGTCCGCCGTTGAACTCGACGGGATCGAGTGGGTAGTGGCGAGCGCGGTCGCCGCGGATCACGTGCCACAGCGAGATATCGACATGGCTTCCGCTCTGGCCGACGGTGGTGGTGCAGGTGAGGAACAGCGGTTGCTCGCCCACTACGTCGAAGACTGGTTCGATGCCGAGCTCCTCACCAGTTTCGCGACGCGCGGCTGTCAGCGGGTGCTCGCCGGGCTCGACATGCCCACCCATTCTCGAGGCTCTCCGGCATTGTCGGATTGCTTTGCTGGGAGTGGCTGTTTGGCTACCTCGTCTGGTCATTGGTCGGTGGATTTCTACGACTTCTACAAGTCGGCCTCGGTGGTGGAAGGGGTTGCCTGGTTCGGTGACGTCCATCAGCGGGCGGCCGCGGATGGTGCGCGGCATGGAACCCCGATCTTGACGCCGCTGTCCGGCCGTCTGGGCCCACGGGTCAATCTGTTCTTCCGCACCGATTCGATGGCGGCTGCAGCACCGACCACGATGCGGCGGTACGCGTATTCGTTGGCGGTATGGCTGGAGTTCCTGGGCGTCTTCGGCCGCACATGGGACGCGGCTACGGTGCGTGATGTCGAGGCGTTCAAGGACTGGCGGCTGACCGACGTACGCAACCGAGAGATCTCTACCATCAGCCACCTCACCGTCGATGACATCCAGATCGATAATGAGACCATCGCAATTAACATTCGTAGCAGCTCCCCTCATTCTTCCCACGCCGCTGGACGAACTGATCCGAAAACTCATGGCAACCCGCCGCAGCAAGGCCAAGATCGGAACCCCAGATGACGTCCCCTGGCTGTACCCCGGATACCCACTGGGCGACGACCGGATCGGCCTACAACTCTCGCGCGCAAAAGGCGACCAAGACAGGGGGAGTGCTGTGTGGGTGGTCGTGTGGGAGCCGTTCTGCCGAACAGCAGGCGCCTTGGGGTGGTCACCTGAATCAGCGCAGCCGCAACCGGAATCGCGGTCGCTGCGGGTCGCCGACGGCGTGCATCTACCGGAGCGGCGAGACGAGCTCACGCGCGCCGAACTGGATGCTGCGATGACCGACGTCGGCTGGTTGGCGGAGTTGCTCGACCGGCGATCGCCGGACAGTGGCGCATACCAGCCGGGTCCGGCCTGAACGTCACCGGCGCTGCGTGTGTCTTGTCGAGCACATAAGTCAGGAACCGGAATCGGTATCGCCCACTTCGGCAACAATCAGCGGAGTTGGGCCGAGCTCGATCGATTGTGCACGCGGCGGCCGCTCGGTGAGGTCGGCTTCTGTGGAACCGGCCAGGCCTTCGGCGCGTCCTATAGTTCGTAGGCAATCGGTGAACGGGACTGAGAGGAGGGACGGCGTGTCCTGGGGGCTGCGGATGGACCGAGAAGCACGCAGGGCGTCGCGCGAGTCCACTGTTCGCGTTCACGATCTGTGGATTGATACGCTCACCAAGGGATTTGCGGGTGAAGGGCTCGTATTGCCGTGAGCAATGCAACCCCGGTTGTGCCAGCCGAAACGGCAGCGGACCGTTGTGCGCTATTGCGGTCGGAGATCGCAGCGTTCTATGCAGGTTTCGGGCAACCCGAAGCGCTCCGCGCGGCCTTCTCGGATGCTGTGGTCGTGGTGGCGTTGACCGGCGATGATCGGTTGCTTGTCAGTGAGTTCGGTCGTGTGGATTGGCTGTTAGCGTTCACCAGCGTCGACGAGTTCGCGCACTACATGACCGCGCGGGGAGTGGCCCCGGGCAGTGAGTACCGCTACCACACGCTGCTGGGTAGACGGATCGTGGACGAGTTCACGGCGCGGTGTGCGCGGCCGACGGGGGTGGCCATCGATATCGCGGGTGTGGCGCCGATAGCGTTCCCGCCGACCCCGCCGGGCGGGTGGGGGGTGGGGTAGTGGGCGATAGCGTGGATGTTGATCCGCAGGTGCTGGTGAAGGCGGCCGAGGGCATCAATGTGATCGTCGGTGAGCTGTCCGATGTGGGGGTGAAGGAAACCGGCGCAACGGGTCGCGGGTTCTCGTTGTTGGCGTTGTCGCCGTTGGAGGCTGGTCGGCAGAACGTGCAGCAGGCGATGGAGCGGTTCGCTGAACGTTGGTCGTGGGGTGTTCGGTATCTTGTGCAGGCGGGCAACGAGATCGCCGAGGTGCTGGGTTTGGCGGCGGGCCGTTATCAGATGATGGATCAGCTGGCGTCGGACACGATGAAGCAGATGTGGACGCATTTGGTGGGCAACCCGCATCTGTCGGGGGATGAGATCACGTCGCGGTCGTGGACGGACACCGTGGCCGACAACGGGATCAATCAGATCCGCAACGCCGACTACACCGGCGACTCGCTCGATGCGGCTATGGCCAAGATCGGCACGAATATGCAGGTGGTTCACGCGGTCGGGCCGCAAGCTCTGGCGAATCTCGGCAACTACGGTACCGGCCAACAGCCGGGTTGGAATACCGGTGCCGCGCAGCAGGCCGCGGCTATCACACAACCAGGGGGAGGCTCGTAGGTGGGGATCGGGTTCGACAACTTCATCAACAGTGTCGGCGACGCGGTCGAGGGCGTCGTCGAAGCCGGTATCGAGGCGGCAGGCCAAGCCGCTGACGCCGGTTTGGATGCGCTCGCTACCGGCGCGCGCGCTGTCGGTGCTGATGGCGTTGCGGAATCGCTCGATGATCTGGGGGATCGGATCGCTTCGGCGACCGGTGGCCAGGTCGATGAGCGTGAACTCGGTGAAACCCGTGATCCGAAGGAACTGATACGCGGGGAGCCCTCAGCTATCCACGACGCCGCGGAAGCGTTGCGCACGATGGGCACCAGCATTGATTCCACCGGTGATGCGTTGCGCACGATCGACACCGCGAACTGGACCGGTTCTGCCGCGGATGGCTTCAACGCGGTCTTCGACAAGCAGCCGAAGTTGTGGTGGGACGGCGCCGACGCGATAGGTAAGGCCGCGACTGCATTGGATAGCTGGTACAGCGAAGTTGTTGCCGCGCAAGGAAAAGCCGCCGAGGCGATCGCGAAGTGGGATGAGGCCGACACCGAGGAACGCTCGAAGAAGAACGAGTGGAACGCACTGTCGGACAAGGAAAAATCCGGCCGCACACTGGCCGACACCTGGACTCCGATCCGTGACGCTGCCCGCGATATTCTGCGTGGTGCACGTTGGCAACGCGACAACGCGGCGTCCACGGCAGCGGGCAAACTTCTCGAGGCTGCCTCGACCGCGCCCACGGAACCGCCGTTCACCGAACGCTGGTCGGGCAATCTGAGCGATCTGGCCGACATCTATCAGCATGGTAAGGAGAGCTTCGGGTCCGGGTTGTTGACCAGCTTCACTTCTATGGTGCAGTTCGTGCGGGCGGTGAATCCCACCGACACCTACAACGTGACGCATCCGGCCGAATACCTGTCGAGCGTGTCGAGTTTGGGGACAGGTCTGGTGGTGGCCGCGGCCGATCCGGGTGCGGTCGTGTCGTCGGTGGTGTCGGACGCGCGCAGGAATCCGTTCGAGTTCGCCGGCAGCATCACCGGTGATGCGTTGTTGACCGTGGCGACCGGCGGCGCCGGTGGCGCGAAAACAGCCGCGACCGCGGTCAACAAGGTCGAAGACGCCGTGCGGATCACCGACCGCGCCACCGAACTCGGCACCCACACACCCCGACCCACGGCGGCCGCCCGCGAGATCCCCACCCCCGGCCACGACTCACCGGCACCCAACACCCAGCCTGCCGCCCACACCACCCCCGACCCCCAACCCGACGCACCCGGACCCCACACCACCGGTGATCGCCCCACCGACACCCCGGCCGAACCTCGACAGCCGGATGCGCCATCGCAGCAACCACATCCGGATGCAGAGACCGGACCGGACACCGACGATGCACCGCAGCGCGCCGACCAGGACTCGAATCCCGCTACGCACCCTGGCGACACCGGCTCTTCCGTGCCATATCGGGCTGAGGACTCCGCGCCTACACCGCACCCGGGCTCTGATCCCGCACCACAGCATGCCGACCCCGACACCCCGGCGCCCACCGATGCGGATCGGCCTCCAGCAGCTCACCCGGATCCCGAGACGGGTCACCATCCTGACTCCGACGCCAGCCCTGCAGCACCGCACCATGAATCACCGGCCCCCGCCGACCATGTGGGCGACCCAGACACCCATCCCGGCGGCCACGATCAACCACCTGCCCACCACGAACCGCACGACAGCACCCCCGCGGATCCGACACCGCAGCAGCGGGCCGACGCCGACCATGACGCCTACGATAGCGCGCAGGACTCCAGCCATGAATCCGATCGGACCCCCGAACAGAAGACCTGTACCGACGACCCGGTCGACATCGCGACCGGCGAATTCCTGCTGCCCGAAACCGACATCGACCTACCCGGCATCCTGCCGATGGTGCTGCGGCGAACACACCGGTCGAACTACCGATTCGGTCGGTGGTTCGGCCCGTCGTGGTCATCGACCCTGGACATGCGGATCGTCGCCGAACACAAGGGTGTCACCTTCGTCGGTGAGGACGGGATCATGCTGGCCTACCCGCACGCTGAACCCGGTGTCGCGGTGGAGCCGGTCACCGGCGGACAACGCTGGACGCTGACACGCACCGACACCGGCGGCTATCGCGTCCACGATCAGCAGCGGGAACTGATCTGGCACTTCGCCCCCGAGCCCGCCCTCGCGGGCCTGGAGTCCCGACTCGGCAACTACGCCATCTCAGCGATCACCGACCGCCACCTCAACCGTATTCGCTTCCACTACAACACCGACGCCGAACCCGTCGCAGTGTCACATTCGGGCGGCTACCAGATCGGGATCGAGACCACCAGCGGGCGTATCACCGGACTATCGGTCCACGCCACCACTTCCGGCGACTCCTCGGCGCAGGTCCGGGAGTTCGCCTACGAGGCGGGGAGTCTGGTCGCGGTGAGCAACGGTGTCGGTGCGAGGATGCGATACGCCTACGACGACGCCCACCGCTTGAGGTCGTGGACCGATTCCAACGGCAACGAGATGGTCAACACCTACGACGAGTCCGGTCGCGTGGCCTTCCAGCGCGGCACCGGCGCGGTGTTGAACACCGATTTCGCCTACCTCGACTTCGCTGACGGCACCGGCCGACTCACCACCGTCACCAACTCCCTCGACGCGGTCACCAGCCACGGCTTCGACCGCGACCTGCAACTACGCGACCTGATCGACCCCGAAGGTGGCCGCACCCGCATCGCCTACAACTCTGACCGCAAACCCCTGCACGTCACCGCCGCCGACGGCGGGAAAACCAGTTACCGGTACACCGTCGACGGCGACCTCGCGCAGTTGACCCGCCCCGACGGGCGATCCCTCACGGTCGAGTATTTGTGGCGCAACCGTCCGACCATGATCACTCGCCCGGACGGCACGGTGTGGCGGCAGGAATGGGACCGTGACGCCAACCTCGCCGCCACCATCGATCCGGCCGGCAACCGCACCGAATACTCGTATCACCCCAACGGTGCGCTCGCGACGATCACACAACCCAGCGGCGCCCGAACCATCATCGAAGTCGACACTGCCGGGCTCCCCATACGAGTCACCGATCCGCACGGCGCGCTCACCCGTATCGACCGCGACGACTTCGGACGCCCCACACAAGTAACCGACCCTCTCGAGAAAACCACGCACTACCGGTGGTCACCCGAAGGCAAGCTACTCCAACGCACCGATCCCGACAGCCATACCGAGACCTGGACCTACGACGGCGAAGGCAACGTCCTCACCCACACCAACCGCGCCGGTGACATCACCCGGTTCGCCTACGGAGCGTTCGACCTGCTGGCGACACGGACCGAGCCCGACGGGTCCACCACCCGCTACACCTGGGACACCGAACGACGACTCACCACCGTCACCAACCCACTGGGCCACACATGGACCTACACCTACAACCCAGTAGGGCGGCTGGTCGCCGAAACCGACTACAGCGGCGCCACCACCCGATACACCCACGACAAAACCGGTCGCGTCACCACCATCACCGCCCCAACCGGTATCACCCGCCACCAGACCCACGACCCACTCGGTCGCCTCACCGAAATCGCCTCCGACTCCGGCGACTGGGTCCGCTACACCCACGACCCCGCAGGCAGGATCCTCACCGCCGTCACCGGCACCAACGAAAACCTCATCCACACACTGGAATTCACCTACACCCCGACCGGTGCACTCGCCACCCAACGGGTCGACGACCGGCCGGTGACACGCCACGACTACGACCAGCTCGGGTACCGGGTCCGCCGCACCAGCCCGACCGGCGCGACAACCAGCTGGACGCACGATTTCACCGGCCGTGTGCGTGCCCTCACAACCGGCCATCACAATCTCGCCTTCTCCTACGATCAGCTCGGCCGTCTCACCGACTGGCGCACCAGCGAAATCGCGGTCGCGCTCGACTTCACCCCGAGCGGTCGCCTCGCCCACCAAGCGGTGACAGGATTCCCGAGCACCTCCCTGGACCTGGGTCCCGCGACAGCAACACGACCCGCCCCTCGGGTGCTGCGCCACGACGAATACAGCTACCGCCCAGACGGATACCTCACCAACCACACCCTCCACCACGCTGCAGACGCACCGCAACGCTACGACTACAGCCTCGACCCGATGGGCCGGGTCACGACGATCACCCACGACGACGTCATCGACGAGCAGTACACCTACGATCCGCTCAGCAACATCACCAGCGCACCACGATCCCACCCTGACAGCGCCGAACCCGGGCCGCCCGCTGTCGCGGCACCACCGCCCACCCCGCGACCTCCTGTCGACTCATCGGTGGGACGGGAGTACCGCGGCAACCTCCTCATTCGCGATGGCCGTACCCGCTACCACTACGACGAGTCGGGTCGGCTGGTCCGCAAGACCACCACCCGGCTCTCCCGCAAACCCGATGTCTGGCACTACTGGTACAACAGTTTCGATCAGCTCGTCGAGGTCGGAACCCCTGACCATCAACGGTGGCATTACACCTACGACGCTCTCGGGCGCCGCACCACCAAAAAACGCCTCGACACCGACGGAACCGTCGTCGACCGCACCGACTACACCTGGGACGGCACCCGACTCATCGAACAATCCACCAGCGAATCCACTATTCGTTGGGAACATCAACCCCACTCACACACCCCGATCACCCAAACCACCGACCAGGCCACGGTCGACCGCGAGTTCTACGCCATCATCACCGACCTCGTCGGTGCCCCCACCGAACTCATCGACCCCGACACCACCGACACCGTCGCCACAGCGACCACCGACCTGTGGGGTCGCACCCATTGGAGCGGGCGAGCTGACACACCACTGCGGTACCCGGGACAGATCCACGACCCCGAAACCGGCCTGCACTACAACCTCCACCGCACCTACGACCCCGCTACCGGCCGTTTCCTCACCCCAGACCCTCTCGGGCTCGCCGCCTCACCCAACCCCAGCACCTACCCCCACAACCCCACCACCTGGTCCGACCCTCTCGGCCTCATCCCGAACGAATGCGCAAACACCCCGACCAGCAATCCTCAAAACCCCGCACCGGCGGACGCCGCGCCCGGGGGAGCGCCTCCGCAGAGCCTCTACCACTACACGAATCAGGACGGCCACGACGCGATCCTGGAAAGCCAACAGTTGCGCCCGTCGCTGCGTGAACACAACCCGAAAGACGCCCGCTACGGTGACGGGCAATACCTGACCGACATCGAGCCTGGAACGCGCACACCCGCTCAACTGTCGGCGGCGTTCCTGCGCGTACCGTGGGCCGGGCAAAAGTTTTCGCACTTCCTGGAAATCGACGTCTCCGGACTGACGGTCGTCCAGGGAAGGCCTGGTGTCTTCGTTGTCCCCAACACTGAGCCCCTCGATCTCGCAGGGCGGATCGTCCGATCGGGAAGGAACTGAGTATGCGGTATGTGAAAGTCACCTGGCACCACGACTTCGATGATGAGCCCGTCCACTACTTCCACGAAGTCGGCGACGACAACTATGAAACACGCCGAGTCCAAACCTACCGCGACGGCCATGCCGAATGGGCCGACGAAACCCACGAAACAGCCACCGCCGGTGTCGCCGAGATCCCGATCGCACCCCCCGAAGAGATCGCAAGCCAACCCGAGTTCGAAGCCGAACACATCTCCCAGGAAGAATTCGAACAGCAGTGGCTACGGGCACGAGAGACACGACCATGAGCTGCGGAGCGACTCACCCCGATGCGAAAGCGAGCGCTCGAACGAAATACGTGACATGGCGGTCGAAGACGGGGCGTCGGAATACAAGATTGCGGCCCCCAGCTCGGGTGATGCTTCCCGCAGTGCGAGGGCAGCTCTGCTGATCGGACGAAGCCTGTGGAAGGCGCAGTTGAAGTCCGATGTGGCCGATGATGCGTCGAGCTCGAGTTCGGGGACCCGCCATCGGTCCCAGTCCTGGCCGTCGCCCTGCCATCGGCCCCTACCGTCCAAACGGTATCCCCGCAGCAGACGTCGCCACGGATGGGACGTGAGACGGCTACGGTGGGCGTATGTGCCGGCTGGACCGTATCACCATCGACCCCGCCATCTGCCACGGCAAGCGGCAATGCCGGTAGTCCGCGGATGCGGTATCCGTCGAAACCCTGCTATGTCTACTGGCCGCCGGTGAGGCCATTCCCATGATCTTGGCTGACTACCCAGACCTCGAATGCGAAGACGTCCCGTCAGTCCTCGCAGCCCTCGAATACGCTGCCGCTGTGGTGGCTCGGCATTCGACCGTCAGACCCACACGGTCAGGATGCGACGTCAGGCTATCTCCGCGATCGAGGGCTGGAGCGCATGACGAAAGTGCTCGGGGTGAGGCAGGCCAGTTTTTCGAGCAAGATCGAGGGCGCTCCTCGCCTCCGCTACCGGATGGCTTAACGCAAGATCGCAGGTGTAGTCAGCGATCACTTGCTCGTAGACGTCAACTGCTTCGCCGGGTAGACCCAAGTGCGCAAGTGCAGCGGCCTTATGGACGAGCGCCATTGCTACTTGTTTACGCAACTCGGGGGTTGGGTTGTCGCGGTAATTGGTTATCACGTGGTCGCAGATGTCTAACTCCTCGTCGAACCGCTCCAACTGCCCGAGCGCGAAGGCTTTGTTCACCATGGCCGCAGCGACCAGACGTTGCTGAGATGGGGACCCGCGGTATTTGGCGATCATCTGCTCGCATGCCGTTATCGCGTCGTCGTATCGCTCCAATTGGCCGAGCGCGAAGGTCTTGTTTGCGAGCGCCTTTGCGACATGGTCCCACATAGAGGTTTCGCGGGCATAGCCGGTTATCACCTGTTCGCAGACGTCCAATTCCTCGCCGAACCGGCCTAGCTGCTCAAGTGTGGAGGCTTTGTTCACCATTGCTTCGGCGACCCTCTCCTGCATAGAAGGGTCGCGAAAATACCGGGTAATCACATGATCGCAGAGATTCAGCCCCTCCTCATACCAGCCGAGTTGCGAGAACGCAAAGGCTTTGTGCACCAGAGCCTCGGCAACCTGCGCCCGCATGGACGGGTCGTGACGATAGATCGTGATTACCTGTTCGTATACATCGACCGCTTCCACGAACCGACCCGAATGCCCGAGCGCGATACCTTTACTGACCATTGTCCAAGCGGATTGCATCCGCTGCGCCAGAGGCAGGTGACGGCTGTATTGCACGGGATTCCTGACGAGAGCAAGATCGCATGCGTTGTTTGTGCCTTTGCGTTCCGGCGCCGGCGCATTGCGTGAGCGCAGCACACGTCGGAGATGACGGTAGATTTCGTCGAGCGTGAGGAATTCCTCGGCGTCCGGTGCTCCGCGTTCCAGAAGATCGAGAAGAGCCCCAGTGAAGGCTGTATACCGATCACCGGCGGGCGCATGCGCAGGTGTGTTCGCGGAGGTAGAGGTCAATGTGTATGTTCCGCTGATCTCTACTTGCCCGGTCGCGAGCGATGCGGGGTCGTCGCCCCCCATTGCCTCATATGCCCGGCCGGAGAAACAACAGTCGAGGATCAGCACCCTGTTATGGGCGCCGGACTCGGCCATCACTTCACGAATGTGACTCATGTCCAAGGACGTCCAGTGGTAGGCCTTCTTTGCTGTCCGCGGAAGGCCCAGGTAGAGGCGGCCTCGCTGATCCAGCACCCCGTGCCCGGCGTAGTAGACGAGCAGTAGGTCCTCGGCGACATCGGCAGCCCCTTGCAGGAGCGGCCAGATCGATCCCGGATCGGCGACGTCAACGGCGGACGCGCAGTTCTTTTCGGGGAATGCTGCACCTGCGCTGCCCGTCAGGACAGTTTTCAGGTCCTCGATGTTGTGACGCACGGCTGGCAAATTGGGCAGATGGTTGTCCTCGTATTGGCTGGTGCCGATCAGGACCAATTGGGAGCGGGGCCCGTCCGGCAACCGCATGGACTATCTCCTCACTCTGGCGCGCTTGGGCCGAAAACCTTGGCGATCTCGTCAGCCGCTGGCCCTTCACCGGTGACCTCGATGTTGGTGCCATCGGGTGCGGTGATACGAACGCTGATCCCGGAGCGACGTTGCTGCAGCCAAATCGAGATCGACTTGGCGAGAAGTGTCGCCGCGCCGCCACCTCCCAGCGCCACGATCAGCACATCCTCCAGTGCCCCCATATGCTCGGGCTGCACCACCGCGTCCCGGGCTTGGACGCAGCCACGGAACTCGGGCTCTTGGGCCAACCAGTCTCGCAGAGACAAGATCTCATTGTATGGATCACGGCTTCCCAGCGCACGAAGCTCTGCGTCAATCACTGTGCCCCCTCGGTCGTCGATCGCAACATCGTGCCGCCTCAGTTTGCTCCTCATCTAGAAGACATCGAACCTGAAGGTGGACGACGCGGATGGCCGATGCTACTCATCGCCAGGCTCTGCCAACGAATCGCGTTGTTAGACGGCCTTAAATTAACCTGTCGCGGTCGAGTTTTCCGACGCGGCCGAGTACGGTGCGCCGACGCTGGTCAAACAGCGTTTCGATCTGCTACATAGACAAGTCGACGTGGCCACCGGAGCGTGTGCAGCGGTTCCTGACCGAGATTGGTGTCCAGCCGGGTCTGCATGTGAGCCTGCTGAATTGGGATTCCGGGTTGGTTGTCGGTGCCCGGACCTGGCGGCTGTAGGGTCGGTCGTATGCCGCAGCGCATCATCCGGATCGCCACCCGATCCAGCCCCATGGCCCTCGCCCAAGCCGAACAGGTCGCCGCCAACCTCGAAACCCTTGGCGCCGACATCGGCACAGAGCTGGTCAAGGTCACTTCCGCCGGGGACCGGTGTCCGCCGGGGACCGGTGGATGGGCGACCTGTCCAAGCTGGGCGGCAAGGGCGCGTTCGTCAAAGAGATCGATGACGCGGTGCTGCGCGGCGACGCCGATCTTGCGGTGCACTGTCTCAAGGACATTCCCGGCGATATCCCGATCACCGGCGGCCTCGCGTTCGCAGGCTTCCCGCCGCGGGAGGATGTCCACGACGCCATCATCACCGGCACCGGCGCCCCGCTCGCCGCGATGCCCGACGGCGCGGTGGTCGGGACCAGTTCGGTCCGCCGCACCGCTCAGCTGCGGCTGCACTACCCGCACCTCGAGGTGAAGCCGTTGCGCGGCAACGTCAACACGAGGTTGGGCCGTCTCGAAGACGGCCACGTCGACGTACTGATCGCCGCGGTATCCGGACTATATCGGGTGAACCAGCAGCACCGGATCACCGAAATCCTGCCGATCGAGGTCATGTGCCCGCCGATCGGCGCCGGGATCATCACCCTCGTCTGCCGCGTCGATGACACGCAGTTGCTCGAACTGGGCGCACGACTCGACGACGCCGAGACTCACCGCCACGCTGATGCCGAGCGGGCGATGCTGCACGCCCTGCAAGGGCACTGCAACTCGCCGATCGCAGGGGTGTGTACCACCGATGCGACAGGGCGATTGTCGCTGCACGGCAAGGTGTTCAGCCTCGACGGCGCCCAATGGCTGGACTCTCACCACTGGGGCGTACCCGACGTCCCGCAAGCACTGGGGTTCTTCGTCGGCTCCGACCTACTCCGCCAAGGCGCCCGCACGATCATCGACGCCATCCCTCACTGACCGGCACTACCGCACGGCTGGCGTCGCCCATCCGGATCGAGGTAGCGGTAAACGGTCTTACGCGACACCCTGATCATCCCGGCGATCTGCGCGACGGTGTACTTCCGGCGGACCTGATGGTCGAGTTCGCCGTAGATCTCGCGCGCGTATGTACATCTCGCAAGCTTTGACCACATACAATTCGGTCAGCTCGGTCGTCGGCCGCCGACCCGGGCACGAGCACGAGCACGAGCACCAGCCGATTCCAGCCCCGCGAAGATTCCTTCGCTGATCAGTCGTCCAGCATCTCGTCATTGCGGCGATGATACGGAACAGGCAACGACCGGCAAGGGTCGTGGTGGGGGTATGCCCTGCTTCAATACGATCAGGTCCACACCGCGTCATCGAGCTGCGCGGCAAGTTCGGTGCCACCAATCGAAACAACCGAGACAGGCGGCGATCAACAGCTTTTAACCGACGGGCCCGAAATGTCTGGTTGCGCATTGAAATCTAAGGTGACGATCCACGCCGCCAGCAGCGCGTCGTTCAGGAGGCATATGGATCTAACGACGGTTAGCCATCGCCAGCGGTTCGCGGATGATGGCTAACCGTCGTTAGATCGTTCGCTGCTCGCTAGATGTCGGTGTCACCTGCGATTCTGAACGGGTTGAGAATTGATGGGAGGTGATCATGGCCGGCATTGCGGGCGCGCTCGAGGTCGGCGAGCTGGAGAGGTCGCGGCGTCGGCCGCGTTCGGTATGGGCTTGCGAGTTGTTGGAGCGGTTCCGTCAGTATCTGGATGGCCGGGCGGACTTTGCCAATAACACGCTGGAGACGTATTACGAGCGGATCTCGGACATGCTGGCCTGGCTGGAGAACACGCAGGATCATCCTGGAGCGCTGAACGATCCTGCGGCTCGCGACCGTGCTGTGGCCGCGTATCGGGATCATCTGCTCGAGCAGCGAAGTGCGGCGACGGCGAAATTAGCGTTGGCGGCAATCGATACGTTTTATCGCTGGCGTGGGTTGGGGCCGGCGGCGGTTGCTCGTGTGAAGGTGAGGCCGGCGAGGCCGAGAACTCTCGACAACGACGAGCAGCGTGATCTGCTTCGGGCAGCTGCCGATCACGGCCCTCGCGAGGATGCCATGGTCAGGGTGCTGCTTCACAACGGGCTGACCGTCTCGCAGGTGCACCTGCTCAATGCGGATTTCCTTCAGTTGACTGACAACGGCGGGCACCTGCACGTGCACAGTCTCGACGGGCAGGTCAGGACTGCGGTTCTGGCTGCCAGCACACGGGAGGCGTTGCGGCGGTGGCTGGTTGAGCGGCGTGCGATCCTGCGACGTTCGGGTCGTCGGCGCCGGGCGTTGTTTATCTCGCGCGACGGCCGTGACAGCCGGTTGATCGCGCCGTCGATCGACCGGATCATTCGCGATCTCGGCCGAGAGGCTGGGGTGACCGAACGGATCTCGCCGGGCACGCTCCGGTACACCTTCGACACCCGGATGCTCGAGTGCGGAGTAGACCCAGCGCTTGTCGCTGCGGCGATGGGCCTGACGCGACCTAACGCGACCCGGGTCCGCACGGTGCTCGATCCGCAGGACCCAGTAGCGGCCGCCGCGATAGCCGAAGCGCTGGCGTTCGTCGCCCACGGAGGCGCGGCACGGTCTCCAGTCCTGCCTGTGCGTCCTGAGCCGGTGTCGGAGCAGTTGACGTTTCCTCTGAATGGCAGGTAGAGCCTGTCCAGGAGGAGTTGGATTGCGGTACCCCCGTTGGCCGGGCGGCTTGTCCAGGTTCGTTTGTGCGGGATGTGATGGCCCGCGCAAGCGATCACCGGCAGTGCTGCCTCTGTGGCAACCAACCCGAACGTGTTGCTTCGCAGACACATCAGCTCCGCACGTGGGGTTCGTTCGTCGTGCACTTCACCCGCAGGGTCGACTCGGGCGCGCCTGCCGCGCGCGCGTGACGTTACCCCGCGTGCGCGCAGTTCTGTAACCGAGCCGGAGTAATTCGCCTGGAAAATGACTGAATTCGAGCACGATGCTCTGCCTCGTCAACCGGATGGGACGGCCTGCCAACACGAGCAGGAGTGCCTGCACGCCGGCAAGCGCCACGACAACCAAAATGGTGGACCGACTCGATGTATGTGGAGCCGACATGGAAACACGAAACGATGTGCTGGCAGTGAAGGGGCTTGGGCTCAATCCCCGTCGAACAGGCGTGCAATCCGCCGTCATCCGTCAGCAGACCATGACAGATGATCGACCGGGCATTGCTGCTGTAGTCAGTGCCCACAGCCGCCGGGATCGGACCGCGCGGTGGGGCTTGATGGCGCCCGGATAGGGCGGCCATCGCCGATAGTGGTGTGGGTTTACTGCTGATGAAACTCGGCTGAGCGATCTGAGCGCGCTCCCGGGCTCGTCGGGTCACCATTGGGGCCTGTTGGCGCGCGCAGCCCGGTCGCTGCGGGCGCAGTACACTCAGATCGGGTCGGCGGCCGAGTGGTCGGGTTTGAGGGCGGTCTGTCTGGGGGGCCTGCGGCAAGCACGGAGACGAGGTAGTCCTCGGTGTCGCGGCGGTGCCATGGTTCGGCGGGGACGCGGTGATCGTCTGTCGGCCTGGTGGGGTGGGGTGCACCGAATCGGGTTGCCAGCCAGGTGGTCCAGGCGGCGCGTTCGTGGCGGTGGCGCGCGATGCGCTCGGTGTGCGCCTGCTGGAGTCCGTGGGCGCGCGCGATGTCGTCGAGGCTGACCGGGCCACGCTCGACGAGTCCGCGGGTGTGGCTGATGAGTCCGGTGGTGGAGAGTGCGGCGAGGGCGCAGTAGCCTGCGCTGCGGCTCATTCGGGCGGCGGAGAGCGCGTCGGCGGGCGTGGTGAGGCCGTGGTGGACGATCACTTCATAGAGGCGTCGGCGGTGGATGCCGAGCACGCTCCATGCCTGGTGGACCGGTTCCACCTGTGCTTGATTGCTCTGTACGGGGTCCGGGCGGCGGCTGAGTCGGGGGGTGACCAGGGCGTAGCGGTCGGCGAGTAGGCCTGTGCCGCGGCGGACGCGGAGCAGGGGAGCGCCGGGCAGGTCACGGATGTCCCGAAGTACTTGCCAGAGGGTGGTTTCGGGCATGCATCCTGCCATGATCGACAGTGATCGACCGCCGAGTTCGACCACCGGTACTCCTTTGACGACGTGGCCGCCGACGACCGAGGCGTAGGCGAGGGCTTGGAGGACGGCGAGGGCGTTGGATCGTCGGGGAGAGTGGGGCCATTGGGCATCGATCCAGTGGGTTGCGGTGGCGAGCCAACGGGTTTGAGTTTTCGCGTGAAAGCGGTGTTCCCCCCTGCACCCCCCTGTGTGCTCTTGTTTCTTGTGCCCGAGTGGCAGGAATTCGGGGGCGTTGGTGGAGGCCCATCTGCAGGCGTGGTCCCAGTCTCGGCGTAACGCGGTATCGGCACCGTGCCCGTAACGGGTGTAGGCCTGAGCTAGTCCCGCCCAGGAACCGCCGGCGGAGGGGAGTTGTGCCTGGATGTCGGTGAACGACATTCCCTGCATGGCAGCGGCGGCGAGCACTGCTTGGCGCGCGGCGGAGCGGTCGAGTCGACCGTCTCGCGCGCGCCACCGCTGGTCGTCGGGCGTGAGGCCGTGGACAGCGAAGGTGGTCACCGTCGCGGGCATCGGTGTCCGGCGGCGGTATTCGGTGCGCAGTCGGGCACGATCGCCGCTGCCTTCCCACAGATGCGTGCGGTCTGGCGTGCTCGCGCATGGTGCGCTCGTTCGGGTCACGCGCGACGCGCGCGCACCGGGTGTGGTGCGCGCGGTGGTGGGTGTGATGTGTGCTGCGCCGAGGAGTTCAACCAGGCGGGCCACGAAGCCGGGGGTGGAGCGGGCGATGAGGGTGTTGGCGGCGGCGTCGAGGCTGCCGTCGAGTTGTCGGTATCCGCCCTCTTTGCAGCGTGAGCCGGGCGGGGTGAGGGATCCGGTGACATCGTTGAACATCGGGGTGATGTCGAGGGTGGCCAAGCGCTCGGCGAGCAGCCGCATGATCGGCTCCACTTCACTTTTGGTGAGGGCGGTGCCGATCGGGAGTGGGACGAGGATGTGTCGGCCGCCGCTGGTGCTGCGGTCGGTGATCGCGCGGCCGCCGCATTCCCGGATCCAAGCCAGGCATTGGTGCACGTCGCGCTCGACCTTGTCCGCGCTGTGGTGTTTGGCGTCGAAGTCCAAGCCCAGCAGTCTGGTTCGACGTCGCACATAGAGGGGCAGCGCCGCCGGTTGGGGCGGTAGTCGTTTGGTCAGTTGTTGGGCGTGTTCGCTGTAGCGGCCCAGTTCGGGGCGCCATAGCCGCATGGAACGCCGCGCTGCCAGCGATGGTGCAAGTCGTGTGAACGTCGCCTGCGCAACCATGTCGGGTGAGCTGAGGGGGGCGGTGGGAGCGGATGGTTCGGGTATCGGGGATAGCTGGTGCGGGGTTGCGCTGGAACCGCTGCTGTCGTTTCTGGCAGCAGTTGATGGCGCGCCCATGCGTGAGCTACCCTGAAGCCTGCGTGTCAATGCGTCAGCCTTCGGGTTGTTCGGCCCTCAGTTCGCAGCTGGGGGCTTTTGTTTTGTTGTGTGTCTGTCGTGGATGCCTCGATGCGGTCGAGGCACCCACGACGCGGGGATTGCCCCGGCGTTTCAGGGTTTTCGAGTGCGGCTCGGCGGCGTGTTTACGCCGTTCGCCCGGTGAGGCGTGCCTCCTGTTCGTGGGGGGTGGTGCGGAATCCGATGATGTCGGCGCATTTGATGATTCGATCGACCGTTGAGCGGGTCCAGTCGGTGTGGGTGTCGCGGCTCATCTGAGTTGCCACGGCGTTGGCGTTGAGTCCTCCGTCGGCCAGCCGCAGGATTCCGACGATGTGGGCAACGGACTTCTGGGACGCCCTTGTCCGTACCATCTCCATGGCCACCGCGGTGTAGCGGTCATGCGGCTCGGCGTCGACAGCGGTCGTGGCGTATGGGCCTTGGTCTACCGAACCGCCAACGGGTGTTGGTGCCAGCGCGGCAACCGATTCGGTGGTTGTGGTGGCCTCGGACCGCGTCGCAACGGGTGCGAGGTGACGAACTATCGCCGCCGCCTCCGGCTGGCCCGTGTGCACAGACTGGAATTCCGTTGCGCTGCTTGCGGAGGGATGCGAGTACCCCGATCCGACGACATGCTCGCGACGATCGGCACCTGTGTTGCCGGTCTGGTCGCTGCTGGTGTGGCTGCTGTCGTGTGGGGTGGTGACCTCGGCGATCAGGGTGGCGTAGCGGGCGGAAAGCCAGGCGTGGAGCCACATCAGCACGACCACCATGATCGGTGCGACCGAGTATTCCGCGGCGCGCCCGAAGTTCCCCGTGGCCACGTGCGGTCCGCAGTTGAGGCTGACCGTGGCTATCAACAGTGTCGCTTCGAAAGCGATGATCTTGGTGCGTTCCACTCGGTGCCCGAGCCGGGCGGCGGTGGCGGCTTGAGACATGATCTCCAAGACCGGTACCGAGATCATGGCCTCGATGCCGAAGGACAGGATCCACAGCAGCCACCATGTGGGCCCGGTCGGGCCGTCGGCGGGGGCAAGATTGCGTCCGACATTGATCGCTGACCACACCAGCCCCACGGCCATGACCACACGCAGCCGCAGCGAGGACCACGTCGCCTTGCGATGCAGCGTGGCCTCCTGAGCGTCGGCGCTGGTGAAGCGCCGTCGACTGGCTCGTGCCCGTGTATGCCACCGGCGCTGACGGTCGTCGTGGCGGCGGATCCGCTCGGTCTCGCGGCGGTCGCGGTTCTCGGCGGCGAGGTCGGCGACGAACACACGTTTGCGTTGACGGCGCGCTTTACGACGCAAGCCCTTCCGCAACCGTCGCTCGGCGTCGATTTCACTGTCGTCCATCGCCTCATAGAGCTCGACGCTGTGCTGCAACGGGATTCGAGCGCAGGCCTGGTCGACACGCTCGGCCAGGTCGGCTCGGATGTGCGGTGTTCGCTGCGACCACGGCCAGCGCAGTCTGCGCCGACGGTAGGCAGGGATCATGTCGATCTCGTTCGCCACGCCTCGCCCATTGAGGTCGGAATCGGTTGTGGCGGTGGGCTGGTCAGTGATGGTTGTGGTCACAGCGCAGCTCCCTGGGCGAGAGACGGAGTTACGTCGAACGCTGCCGATGGTCGTCTGTGTGTCCGTCGGCGTGGTGTCGTACTCGCGTCAGGGCATGCCACCGTGGGGTCGATGTCTGTTCGCGTTGCCCGCTCGCGCATGTCGGTGTGTGTTGTCATGACGAGATTTCCTTTGTCCGTATCGTGGCCGGATCGAGCTGCATCCATGCGGCGCCGTCACTGGATGCGAGGGGGTGTGGTTCGCCGGTGAGCAGTGCGACCGCGGCGGCGACTTCCTCGACCGTGGCGCGGATGTAGGTGGTGGTGGCGCCTTCGCTGTGGTTGTCGGTGTGTCCGGCGAATTCTCGGGCGACCGCGTAGCTGAAGGTCCGTTCAACCCATGTCAGGGTGGTGTGACGTAGCCAGTGGATGCTGATGCCGTGGGTGAGCACCCACGGCAGGTGTCGGCCGAGCCGGTTGAACAGGTGGTCGTAGCGGCGGCGGGTGATGGGATGGCCGTTGCGGTATCGCAGTAACTGCTCGTTCGCGGCGCCACCGCGGTCCTCGCTGTGGCGGCACAGCGCACGCATGAGGGTCGGTGACACCGGTTGCCAGCGCTGCGTGTCGCCCTTCTCGCGCAGCAAGATCAGACACTGCAGCGGATCGAGATCCCGCGGACGCAACACGAGCGCCCCAGCGCGGCGGCACGCCGTCTCGGTATGCAGCCGCAGCAATAATGTGTCGAGTTCGGGGTCATTGCCGGTGGTAGCAGCTACCCGGCCGATCTCGGCCAGCAGCGCCGCTGGTAAGGCGCGCCGCGTCGAGGGCAGGGTTCGGGGTTTGTCCAGTTTGGTGGTCGGATTGTCGGCGGGATCGATGAGCTCGTCGTGTTCTGCCCGGCGGTACAGGTAGCGCAGTGCGTCGATGACGTGCTGGACGACCTTGCGCCCGTCGCGCCCGTTGCGGCGTCGCACGCGCGAGGCCTTGATCTTCTCGGCGAGTTGTTCGAGCTGGGCGAGGGTCACCTCATCGATCCGGTGCTCGGGCCACCCGTTTTGCTGGAGGAGCTTGTCCCAGTAGGTCTTGTAGTGATCGCGGGTCCGTCCGGCGGGCATTGCGTCGTGGACGGCTGGGATGAATTCGGCGAAGGTAGGTGCGGGCGGGCGTGGTGGCGGTGTGGTGTGCAGGTCGGCGAGGTTCAGGCCGAGCCCGTCCAAGACCCGCAGCGCCGCCGCGATGTCGGCCGCGCGGGCCGCGCCGGCGCTCACGGCAGGTCTCCGTCGTCGGCACCGGCGAAGCGGCAGGCGGCCATCTCGGCGAGGGCCTCGGGTGGGTAGACGACGAGGATGCCGTGGGTCGGGTCGGCGGCCAGCAGCACCCGGGCGCCGATGACCAGGCCCACCGCGTGGCGGGATTCCGCGGGCAGCCGCAGATGGCCGTGCTTGGTGACACCGACCGTTCCGTAGCCAGGGCGGGAGATGATGATCAGGTCCTCGTGCACGCGCCAGCGCAGCCGATCACCTGGCTTCCAGGCGAGCACATCGAGTAGTGCCCGGTCCATCACCCGCCCATTCGTATCGATGGGGCGTATCGAGTAGAAGCCGGTCTGTTCGTGGCGCTCACGAATCCGCGGCAGCGGCAGACCGGAACCCGACTGCCCCGCGGGGAACCGACCGGTGGTGCCGGGAACGAGAAGCGGGATGACCGGCGCGAGTGTGTTCTCAGTCACACGAACCACCCCCGCAGGCGGAAAACCGCAGGTCAGCGAGGATGGGAAAGAGGTGGGTGTCAGGGCATTGCCCTGACACGCGGATTGGGTAAATTCGCCCTGTTTTTGTGTCCGGAGGGGGACTTGAACCCCCACGCCCGTTAAAGGGCACTAGCACCTCAAGCTAGCGCGTCTGCCATTCCGCCACCCGGACCGGTGGTGCTCAGCAAGATTATCGGATCACTCCGCGTGGACCAAATCGCGCCTGGACCTGGGGATACTCGGGATGGCTTCGGCGCGGCGGCGCCGCGCGGACCGTGCGGCCGAAGGGGGTTCGGGCGCACGGCTCGCGGTGGTGGTCAGTGGAGTTCTTCGAAGGTGCGTTCGAAGGCGAGGGCGCCGTGGCCGTCGGATACCTGGCGGTCGAGGAGAGATTTGAGGGGAGCTACGAAGTCGACGGTGACGCCCGCGTCGCGGCTGGCGCGGTTGATCGCATCGAGTGCGGATTTGTGGAAGGCGATGGATTGGACGGGGTCGGCGTAGCTGCTGGCGTCGATGACGCCGCCCTGGTACGGAAGCGATTGGGTCATCGCGGCTACCCATGCGGCGGCCCGTTCGCCGAACTCGGCGGCCGAGACGCCGACCGAATGCATCATGGCCGCGCCGTGCAAGAAGCCGCCGAACATCGCATACATGGCCGCGAGCAGGGCGAAGTCGTAGGTTGACGCGAATCCCGCGTCGTCACCGAAGTACTCTGCGGCAGCGAGCAATTCGAGGGTCTCGCGGTGGGCGTCGAAGACTTCCCGTGAGCCGCTGTAGAGGATCGAGGCGCCCGGCTGGCCGATCATGGACGGCACTGCCATGATTCCGCCGTCGAGGTAGGCGCTGCCGTGCTCGGCGGCCCATGCCGCGAGTTCACGAGCCTCGCCGGGAGCGGTGCTGGTCAAATTGATCAGCTGCCGTCCGGCCAGCCGGTCGGCCACCGGGTCCAGGGTGGCGTGCACCGACGCGTGGTCGAGCAGGATCGTGACAATCGGTCCTCCCGCGCGGATTGCTTCGTCGACGGTGGCAGCACCGACGGCTCCGGCGGCGACGAGGTCGGCGTCTTTGCCGGGCGTGCGGTTCCATACCGTCGTCGGCAGACCCGCCTTCAGGAAGGTTGCGGCCAGCGCTTGGCCCATCGCGCCCAGCCCTAGGATGGCCACCGGGGTGCTCGTAATCTCCGCCATTGCGGTTCAACTCCTTGGAAGGTCGAAAACGTCGTGGTCAGCGCGCTGGAACCCAAGATTGCCCGGTACCCGGCGGACCGGCAAGTACCTACTATTTTGTCTGGTACTTACGAAACGGTGTGTAAGCAGGTAGAGAGGTCGGACGATGGGCGCGAAGCGATCCGGGCCATATTTCTGTGGCATCGACGCCGCGATGGATGTAGTCGGCGGCAAGTGGAAGGCGCTGATTCTGTGGGAGCTGGCCACCCATAGCTTCCGGCGCTTCGGCGAATTGCGCAGGGGCCTGCCGGGCGTCTCGGAGAAGATGCTGATTCAGCAGCTGCGCGAGCTGGAGGAGGACGGGATCGTGAGCCGGGTCGTCTATCGTGAGGTGCCGCCCCGGGTCGAATACCGCCTCACCGCCCTCGGGGTCACACTCAACGCCGCTCTGGAACCATTGGGCGCTTGGGGTCGCGACCGCATACATCGAATCGGCGCGGCGCGTGTGCACCAGTCGGACTGACTCGCCTATCGCTGCGCGCCCGAACAATTGTCGGTGCGGCTGTGATCACGTTCAGCGGTGACGAACCGGCGGGCGGCGGGCCACCATCGGGCGATGTGGGGAAGTTCCGGCCTGGGCGAATGCCGACGAGATTGCCGTCGCCGGATCACCAGATTCGACGGCCCGACCCGGGATTCGACCAGCAGGGATCAGGGGAGGCACCGATTACGATCACGATGATGCGGATACGCCCGGAGCCTCGAGCGGGCTGATTACCCACCTCAGCCGAGTGCGCGCGGATCTGGCACGGCGGGAGTACGCACCGCGGCTCGTCCGTCAGGTGGTAGGAAGGGGGACGTGTCCGCAACTGGCGAAGGAATCGATCCGAACAGAAGCTCACGCGCGGTGTCGGAAGTGGTGGATCTGGTCAGCACGCTGATCCGCTTCGACACCTCCAACACCGGCGATCTGGCTACCACCAAGGGCGAGTGTGAGTGCGCGCAGTGGGTGGCCGATCAGCTCAATCAGGCGGGGTATACCACCGAGTACGTGGAATCCGGGGCGCCGGGGCGCGGCAACGTGTTCGTGCGGCTCGAAGGTGCCGATCCCACCCGGGGTGCGCTGCTGATCCACGGGCACTTGGACGTGGTGCCCGCCGAGGCCTCCGACTGGAGCGTGCACCCGTTCTCGGGCGCGGTGCGCGACGGCTACGTGTGGGGTCGCGGCGCGATCGACATGAAGGACATGGTCGGGATGATGCTGGCACTGGCCCGCCAGTTCAAGCTCGAGGGCACGGTGCCCCCGCGTGATCTGGTGTTCGCGTTCCTGGCCGACGAGGAGAACGGCGGCAAGTGGGGTGCGCAGTGGCTGGTGGACAACCGGCCCGACCTGTTCGAGGGCATCACCGAGGCGGTCGGGGAGGTCGGCGGGTTCTCGCTGACTGTCCCGCGCCCCGACGGCACCGAACGCAGGCTGTATCTGGTGGAGACGGCCGAGAAGGGTCTGGGTTGGATGCGGTTGCGCGCCAAGGCCCGCGCCGGTCACGGCTCGTTCCTGCACGAGGACAACGCGGTGACCATTTTGTCGGCCGCGGTGGCGCGACTGGGCAAACACACCTTCCCGCTGGTGCTTTCGGATTCGGTGGCCGAGTTCCTTGCCGCCGTCGCCGAGGAGACCGGCTTGGAGTTCGACCCGTCCAGTCCCGACATCGAGGGTCAGCTGGCCAAGCTGGGCACCATCTCCCGCATCATCGGCGCGACGCTGCGCGACGTCGCGAATCCGACCATGCTGCAGGCGGGCTACAAGGCCAACGTGATCCCGCAGACCGCCGAGGCCGTGGTCGACTGTCGCGTGCTCCCTGGACGGCAGGCGGCGTTCGAGCGTGAGGTGGACGAACTGATCGGCCCAGATGTCGAACGCGAGTGGATCACCAAACTCGATTCCTACGAGACGACCTTCGATGGGCACCTGGTCGACGCGATGAACGACGCGGTGTTGGCCCACGACCCATGTGGCCGCACCGTGCCTTACATGCTGTCCGGTGGCACGGACGCAAAAGCGTTCGCCCGCTTGGGGATTCGCTGCTTCGGTTTCGCGCCGCTGCAGCTGCCGCCGGAGTTGGACTTCACCGCCCTGTTCCATGGCGTCGACGAGCGGGTTCCGGTGGAGGCTCTCGAATTCGGCACCCGGGTGCTCGAACACTTCCTACTGCACAGCTGAACCGATCCGAAAAGAGGTTCCATGACCTACAACCCGTATGACGCACTTCCTCGGCTAGCGTCCTTCACCCTCACCTCCGACGATGTCACCGACGGGCGGCCACTGGGCAATGACCAGGTCAGCGGCGTGTTCGGCGCGGGGGGCAAGGACATCTCGCCGCAGTTGTCCTG
The DNA here is from genome assembly GCF_035920445.1 of Nocardia sp. NBC_01730. Taxonomy (NCBI): domain Bacteria; kingdom Bacillati; phylum Actinomycetota; class Actinomycetes; order Mycobacteriales; family Nocardiaceae; genus Nocardia; species Nocardia sp. NBC_01730. Next base: position 1,555,872 of record NZ_CP109162.1, read on the forward strand.
GTCTGGGTTCCCTGCGGAGACCAAGAGCTTCGCGGTCACGGTGTTCGACCCCGACGCTCCCACCGCATCCGGGTTCTGGCACTGGGTAGTCGCCGACATCCCGGCTGGCGTGACCTCGCTGCCCAGCGGCGCGGGCAGCGGTGAGGAGGGCGGAGCCCTTCCGACCGGGGCGATCACACTGCGCAACGACGGCGGATTCCACGGCTTCGTCGGCGCCGCGCCCCCGCCCGGTCACGGCCCGCACCGCTACTTCGTAGTCGTGCACGCGGTAGACGTCGACAGTCTCGGTATCGATGAGAGCGCCACGCCCGCCTACCTCGGCTTCAACCTGTACTCGCACACGCTGGCCCGCGCCACCATCATCGGCACCTACGAGCAGAAGTAGAACACGAGACGGCTGTGGCCCGGAGCCGAAATGCTCAGGGCCACAGTGCTTTCTCCGTGCAGTCGCCCATCCGCATGCCGCTGCCACTCGAGTTGGTCGCCTTTCATGGCAGGGGTTACACAGGCGGGACGAACCTCCCAGAGATGGGGACAGGTTGGGGCGGGAGGCGTTTCGCGGGATATGGATATCCTCTGCCTGTTGTCGCGGCTCCAGAGAAGGCCCAGAGGAGGACTGATGGGTTCCGAACGTACCGTCCGCGAGGTGGTGGACATGATCGTCGAACTCGGTCTTGTCGACCGGTCCACACCCGGGGAGACCTTTGAGCCGGACGTACTCGACGAGCCGCTGAGCTACTACGGCCACACGGCTCAGGAGGCCGTGCTCAGTCTGCTCAGCGAACTGGAGATCCGATACTCGTTCGATTACAAAACGTTTCGCGGCATCGACGAGGCCGACGACGACGAACGGCTGGAACGGTATCAGGCAGAGTTGCAGTCGATCGCCTCCTGCACCCGAGGCACGGTGACTATCACCAACGTGCGACTGGTCGAGAACGATGCGGAATGGGAGCTCCGGTTCGACTGTAACGGTGAGACGGAGTCGTGGCCGGCATATCCCGGGGATGAGGACGAGGCTTTCGAAGCCGGGCTCGTCTTCGCCACGCACCTCGCCGGGATCCCTGAGAACTCTACCCAGCGCTTTTGTGACGTGGATCCCGGGGACGAGGACGTGAACGGGGAAGCCGTCTTCGGCGACCCCGAGGCGCTCAATCGGCTGGGCGCGCATTTCGGGCTCACCTTCACGCCGTAGCCGATCGAGACCGGCGGAAAGAAGAGGTGAGCGGCCGACCAGTACCGGCGGACCGGACAATTGCGTCTGATCAGGCGGATAGCGCAGCGGCAGTTGGTGCTGGTGCCCTGACCGACCGGAGACGACACGCTACTGAACGGCGGCCCACGCGGGTTGCCTGATGGACTGATGAGGGAACGAACTTGAATATCCGCACGGAAACAGCCTTGGTGCTGTTCTTCTCCGGACTCATCTTCTTGTGGGCACTGGTTCTCGGTGTGTGGAAATGGCAGGCGATGGCCAACTCGCCGGACGGCTTGGCACACCCCTACGTCGACATCGCCCATCGAGCCGCATTGCTATACGCGTTCGCGACCGGGCTGATCGCGTTATTCGTCGAACTGTCCGGCTGGCCGTCTGCGGTGAACTTCTTCGCGGCTGCGACGATAGTCCTGCTGTTCGTGGTGACGATCGCGAACTATATCCGGCTCGGATTGCGGCGTGAGACCGACAATCAAATGCGCAACCCGCCGCCCGTGTTGCGTTTCGTGCTAGCCGCTCTGATCGTCGGCGAGATCGGAGGCTTCAGTGTCCTACTCGTCGGCTTCACCGTGGCGCAGCTGTAGTACGTCGACCTCATGGACATTTCCTTGTATGCCGTCTGCTGACCACTGGCCCGCGCCACCCGGAAGGGCCGGAGGATGACTCGATGAGTTCCGAACGCACCGCCCGCCACTGCGGCGGGGTCCCGAGTAGCCGAGTCGAGTGGGTCCGATCGGCTCGAACCAGGAACCCGAAAGACCGAACCAACTGTTGCTTCCGTCCTGCCGGTGGGCTGATCGAGGATCAGCGCCTGGACCGGCCCGTCGTTCCCATGGACGGTGAACACGCTGGTGGACACAGGCTCGAGCGGATCGTTACTTTCGCAAACATGAGTCGATGGGACACGGCCACGGTAGATCGTTACCTGGTCAGTGCACAAGGTCATCTTCGATGAGCGACAAACCGGTCGGGGACCAGAGCGTCACGGGGCGCGCCGAGGGTGGTCGTGGAACGGCGGCGAAGCTCGCAGAGCTCGATGAGCTCGCAGTCAGGTCGCAATGTCCCGGGCCGCCGCGGGCGATTGCCAGGCAACGCTCGCGCGGCAAGAAGACCGCCCGGGAACGCATCGCACTGCTCCTCGATCCGGGTTCTTTCGTCGAACTCGACGCGTTCGCGAGGAACCATTCCACTGATTTGAATGTGGGTGACCACGTGTACGGCGACGGTGTCGTCATCGGCCACGGCACGGTGAACGGTAGGCCGACGGCGGTGTTCGCCCAGGACTTCACCGTCTTGGGTGGCACGCTCGGGAAGGTGCACGGCGAGAAGATCTGCAAGATTCTCGATCTGGCCGCCAAGGCGGGCTGTCCGGTGGTGGGTATCAACGACGGAGCCGGCGGGCGCATCCAGGAAGGGGTCGTTGCGCAGGCGCTCTACGGCGAGATCTTTTTCCGGAACGTTCGCATGTCCGGCGTCGTTCCGCAGATCTCGATCATCATGGGCCCATGTGCTGGGGGTGCGGCGTATTCGCCAGCGCTCACCGATTTTGTCGTGATGGTGGACAAGACCTCCCATATGTTCGTTACCGGTCCCGACGTACTGGCTGTCGCCATGGGCGAGCGCGTGGGGCTGGAAGAACTCGGCAGCGCGCGAGTGCACAACTCCCGCTCCGGCAACGCGCACCACCTTGCCTTGGACGAGGAAGACGCGATCGCGTATGTCCGGGATCTGCTGGCCTACCTGCCCGCCAGCAATAACGACCTCCCGCCGGTCTACGCCGCTGGGAAGGATCCGGACGGGGCCGTGCTGGACGCACTGGTCCCCGAGTCTGTGAACACGCCGTATGACATGTACGTGGTGGTGAACGCCATCGTGGACGACGGGGACTTCCTCGAAGTACAGCAACTATTTGCGCCCAACATCATCTGCGGCCTGGGCAGCATCAGCGGGTATACGGTCGGGATCGTGGCGAATCAGCCACTGAAATCCGCCGGGTGCCTGGACATCGATGCGTCGGAAAAGGCCGCGAGATTTGTCCGAACATGCGACGCCTTCAATATTCCGATAGTGACACTCGTCGACGTGCCAGGGTTTCTCCCTGGTTCCGATCAGGAATGGAATGGCATCATCCGGCGCGGTGCGAAACTGCTGTACGCGTATGCGGAGGCTACCGTGCCGAAGATCACGACGATAATCCGTAAGGCCTACGGCGGCGCATACGTCGTCATGGGCTCGAAGCACCTACACGCGGATGTCTGCTTTGCCTGGCCGACGGCCGAGATCGCCGTGATGGGCGCGGAGGCCGCCAGCAACATTCTGCACCGCGACCACATTGCTGCCGCAGCGGATCCGGAAAGTCTCCGCCGCAGGCTGATCACCGAATACGACCAAACCCACTGCACGCCTTACCGGGCCGCCGAACGCGGATACGTCGACGCGGTGATCGCCCCCTCCGAAACACGGCCCAATATTGCCGCCGCACTGCGCATCATGAATGACAAGCGAGAGCCATCGCCTCCGAAGCGGCACGGAAACATCCCGCTGTAAAAATCCCCCGTTGCGCCGACACGAGCCGGAGCGGTTGTTGGAAAGGAAAGACCGATGGTGATCGGTGAAATCTCGCACTTGCTCATGGACGACACGCGTCGACTGGACGAGCATATCGCTGTCGTCGGGATGGCCTGCCGAATGCCGGGAGAGGTCGATTCGGCGGATGACCTGTGGCGGCTTCTGATCGAGAAACGGGATCCGGTCCGCGAGGGCCCCTTCGACCGATGGGATGTGGACGCGTTCTACGACCCCGACCGAGAGGCGCCGGGTCGTTCCAACACTCGCTGGGCGGCCACACTGGACGACATCACCGGTTTCGACGCCGCCTTCTTCGGCATATCACCCGCGGAGGCGGCCTCGATGGACCCCCAGCATCGGCTCCTGCTGGAGGTTTCCTGGGAGGCTCTCGAGCATGCCGGCATCCCGCCACGCGATGTGATGGGAACCCAGGGCGGTGTCTTCGTCGGGATCTGGAGCCAGGACAATTCCGTGCGTCTCGGCACGCATTACCAGAACATCGATGCCTACGCCGCGACTATCGGGAACGTGCACAGTACGGCGGCCGGACGGGTCTCCTACGTGCTCGGATTGCACGGACCCTGTGTCGCCATCGACACAGCCTGCTCGTCATCACTGGTCGCGACCCATCTGGCCGTTCAGAGCTTGCGGACCGGCGAGTCCGACTTCGCGCTGGCCGGCGGTGTGAACGTCATGCTGAGCCCGGAGTTCATGCTCTCCGGGACCCGGTGGGGGATGTTCTCGGCCACCGGGCGCTGTCATGCCTTCGACGCCCGCGCAGACGGCCTGGTGCGAAGTGAAGGCGTCGGAATTGTCGTGCTCAAGCGGCTTTCGGACGCGCAGCGCGACGGGGACCGGGTGCTGGCGGTCATCCGCGGCTCCGCGATCAACCAGGACGGGCGGTCGCAGGGATTGGTCCATCCGTCCGAGGACGCACAACGCATGGTGTACTCCGCAGCGGTTGCACAGGCGGGCATCGACCCCGGCCTGGTGGGGCTGGTGGAGACCCACGGTCCCGGCACGCCGGTCGGTGACCCGATCGAGTTCCGTGCGCTGTCGCCGGTCTACGGGGAGGGTGTGGGACGATGCGCGCTCGGTTCGGTGAAATCCAATATCGGCCATCTGGAATCGGCCTCAGGGATCGCGGGCTTCATCAAGGCCGTACTCGCTCTCCAGCATGGTGTCATTCCGCCGAATCTGCACTTCCAGCAATGGAACCCGAAGATCTCTCCGGACGGCACTCGTTTCTTCGTGCCGACAGAGCCGACTACATGGCCGGTGGACGGGCCCACCCGTCTGGCGGCGGTGTCATCGTTCGGCTTCAGCGGCACCAACGCTCACATTGTTCTCGAGGACTGCCCGGACCGACCGGCTGCGGCGCAAATCCCGGCCGTGACCGCGCCGCGCCCGGTCCTGGTACCGCTGTCGGCAACGGCGCCGGAGATGCTGAGTGCGGCCGCTGCACGGCTTTCTCGCTGGCTGACCGACACGCGCGGCCGGGTTGAACTCGGCGATGTAGTGCATACGCTCGCGGTCCGGCGCTCACATCACCGGGCGCGGATAGGCGTGGTCGCCGAGTCTGTGGATGAGCTCGTCCAAGGACTCGACCGGATCGCCGCAGGTGGCGATGAGGATGATTCGCTCGGCGGCACGGTACGCGATGCGGCGAGCGCGGGTGCGGTCTGGGTGTTCTCCGGACAGGGCTCGCAGTGGGCCGGCATGGGCCGCCGCTTGCTCGAGGAAGAGCCGGTGTTCGCCGCCACGATCGCTGAACTGGAGCCGCTGATCGTCGCCGAGGCGGGCTTCTCGGTGACCGACACGCTGCGCGACTCGACGGTAGTCACTCGGATCGACCGTATCCAGGTCTGCCTGTTTGCCACTCAGGTTGCGCTGGCCGCAGTCTGGCGATCACTCGGCGTGCGGCCCGGGGCAGTGCTCGGCCATTCGATGGGGGAGGTGTCGGCCGCGGTGGTCTGTGGTGCGCTGTCGATAGCGGACGGTGTCCGAGTCAGTTGCCGCCGTGCGGCTGCGCTGATCCCGCTGGCCGGTACCGGGGCGATGGCGTCGGTGGACCTTCCCCATCAGCAGGTCGAGGAAGAACTGCGTCAAGTGAACGATGTCACGGTCGCCGTGATCTCATCCCCCACTGGCACTGTGGTTGCGGGCGGTCCCGAGCCGGTACGGCACATTGTCGAGCGCTGGCAGAACCGCGGGCTGACGGCCCGGTTCGTCGCCTCCGATGTGGCGGCGCACGGGCCGCACCTGGATCCCCACGCGCCCCTGCTGATCGGTGCGCTCTCCGATATCCGCCCGCAATGTCCCACGGTCTCCGATATCCGCCCGCAATGTCCCACGGTGCCGTTCTACTCCACTGTCACCGACGATCCCCGACAAACGGTCCTCTTCGACGGTGCTTACTGGGCGGACAACCTCCGCAGACCGGTCCGGTTTGCCGACGCGGTCCGGGCCGCCGCCGAGGACGGCCATGTCGTGTTCCTCGAGATCTCGGTCCATCCCATCGTCGGCCACGCGATGCGAGAAACGCTCCAGGACATTGATCGCGACGCGGTGGTCGCGCACACCGTCCGGCGCGACAACGACGATCTGCGCACGATCACGGGCCAGTTGGCCCGCCTCTATGTCGCGGGCGTTCCCATCGACTTCGCCCGGCGCCACACGGTCGGAACGCTCGTCGATGCCCCGGCGACCACGTGGAATCGGACCCGCCATTGGGTCGACTTGCCGCTGCCGCACCCCGCGCGTCAAATCGTGGCGCAGGTTCGGCCTCCGCTACTCGGCATGCACACTGCCGTGCCCGAGCCCGGCCGCAGACATCTCTGGCAGGTCGATATCGGGACACAGGCACAGAGATGGCTCGCCGAGCACCGAGTAGAGGGCGTCACAGTACTTCCCGGAGCGGCGTATTGCGAGACCGCGCTGGCTGCGGGGATCGAGTTCTTCGACTGCGACGTAGCGCAGGTCCTGCTGTCCGATATGCGTTTTGTCCAGCTGCTGCCGTTGGAGGAACACACGACGCTGTACACCTCTCTCACTCCACGCAGCGAAGACACCGCTGTCGTCGAGATGCTCAGCAAGGGCGACGGCGACGACGAGTGGATCGTCCACGCGACCGCTGAATTGCGGTATCTGCCGCAGGACGCTCCTCCCGAGCCGGTCGACCCGACCTCCTTGAAGGCGTCGTATAACGAGCGAATCGACGTCGAGAGCCGCTACGCGGAACTACGCGCCGACGGTTACCATCACGGCCCAGCCTTCGCCGCAGTCGAGACCCTGCGACGGTCGGCTGACGAGGGGATGCTCGCGCGGGTCAGCGTGCCACCCGCGGCCCGTGCGCTCGCCGGGCCGGTCAGCTTGCATCCAGTCCTGCTCGACGGATGTCTGCAGACGCTCCTCATCGCGGCGATAACCGCGACGGGCAGCGCCGGGAACCGGTTGCTTTTCCCCGTCGGCGTGGGATCAATGCGTGTCTTCTCGACCAGCCCGACCGCGGCGTACTGCCAGACGGCACTCGTGTCGACGGCGGCGGACGGAGCAACGGGAATCCTGCGGTTGCTGGCAGACGACGGCGCAGTGGTGGCCGAAGCCACCGATGTACGGTTCGCGCCGATGCAGCGGCAACGGCCCACCTCCCAGCATGAGCGACTGTTCCACGAGGTCCGGTGGACGTCCTTGCCGCTGGAATGGTCGGGCACGGCTCGCGGGAGCTGGCTCGTACTCGGCGACGACGCCGATCCGCTGTCGGCAGCTCTGCACACCGAACTGGCCGCGTCGGAGGTGACTGCCACACTGCTCAGCGCCGAAGGTCCACGCGAGTCGTGGCCCATGGCGGCAATGACGGAGGCGTTGGCATCGGCAACGGACGTCGTCTTCCTCCCGGCCCCGTCGGTGTCGGCGGAATCGGAGATCCCGGACCTCAGCCGTAGCGCGGTCATGCGCATGGTCGATCTGGCCAGACTACTGTCGGAGTCCGAGACCGGCGTGCCCCGGCTGTGGATCGTCACTCAGGGCGCTCACACCATTACCGCAGATGAAGTGCCTGCCCTGGTGCACGGCGGGTTGCGCGGCGTCGCCCGCGTGGCAATGTGCGAATATCCCGGCCTGCGCACGACCCTGGTCGACGTGGAACCCGGCATCGGCTCGGTGCGCGATCTCGTCGCCGAGTTCTTCGCCGACGGCCCCGACGACGAAATCGCCTGGTGGAGCGGCCGGAGGTGGGCGGCCCGGCTGGTGAACAACCGCATCAGCGACGGGACCTGGCAAACCCGGCCGCGGCGAACCCTGCGGTACGGCCAGGACCGCATCTCCCTCGATATCGCCCGCCCCGGAGACCTGGACACGATCGGCCCGGTCGCCCGGACGCGCCGCGAGCCTGCATACGGGGAGATCGAGATCCAGACGACGGCGATAGGGCTGAACTTCGCAGACGTCATGCACATGCTCGACATGTTCCCCGACCTGCACGGTACCTCCGGCAGGCTCGGCCTGGAATGCTGCGGCGTCATTACCGCCATCGGTCCCGGCGTCGACCACCTGCGGGTTGGTGACCGCGTGATGGCGTTCTACGACGGCACCGCCGACACGTTCGTCACGTTGCCGGCCGAACTGGTCGTTCCGGCGCCCGACGAGATGACAGACGTCCAGTCCGCCGGCGTGCCTGCTGCTCACCTGACCGCCTGGTACGCGCTCACGAGAGTTGCCCGCCTCACCGCAGGCGAACGGATCCTCATCCATGCAGGAACCGGGGGTGTCGGTCTGGCCGCGATCGCGATCGCCCGGGCTCTCGGCGCGGAGGTTTTCGCCACGGCAGGCAGCGACCGAAAGCGCGCTTACCTCCGCGACCTCGGCGTGCAGCATGTGATGGACTCCAGATCATCGGATTTCGCCGCCCAGACTCTCGCCACTACCGGCGGCGAAGGCGTCGACGTGGTATTGAATTCGCTGTCCGGACCGTTGCTGTTCGCGGGCCTGGACGTCCTGAACCTGGGCGGGCGGTTCATCGAGATCGGCAAGCGCGATATCTACGCCAACGCCAAGCTGGGTCTGTTGGCGCTGCGCCGCAACATCACGGTAGCCGCCGTGGATCTGGCCGTTCTCGGCCGCGAACGCCGTCCGCTGATCCACGAACTGCTGCAGGAACTGCGGGACGAGTTCACCGCAGGCCGGCTGGACCCGCCTGCCTGCACCCAGTTCCCGTTCACCGAGGCAGCGACAGCGCTGCGGCACATGGCCGCCGCCAAACACATCGGTAAGTTGATTCTGACCGTGCCGCAGCACGGCGAAATCGACGTGGCACTTCCCTCCGGCGCGAGGCCGATCGTGCGCCACGGCGGGAGCTACATCATCACCGGTGGACTCGGCGGTCTCGGCCTGGAAATCGCCCGCTGGCTCGCCGACCACGGTGCGGGCAGGATCGTGCTCAACGGCAGGTCGGCACCGTCTGACACCGCCGCTGCCGCACTTGCCGAAATCCGCGCAACCGGTACCCGGATCGACCTCATCCACGGTGACATCGCCGAATCCGGTGTGGCCGAGAGGCTCGTCGCGGCGGCGACCGCCGACCGAGCGGCGCTTTCCGGAGTGCTGCACGCCGCGACCGTCCTCGATGACGGTGCCCTGGCCGGTCTGAACGTCCGCCGCCTCGACCGCGTGTGGCGGCCGAAAGTGACCGGCGCCTGGCGGCTGCACGAGGCGACCGCCGGCCACGCCCTCGACTGGTTCGTGTTGTTCTCCTCGGTAGCATCGCTACTCGGCAGTCCAGGACAGGGCAACTACGCCGCGGCCAACGACTGGCTCGACTCCTTCGCCCGATGGCGACGGGGACGCGGACTGCCCGCCTTGGCGATCAACTGGGGCGTCTGGGGTGAGGCCGGCCGGGCCACCCAGCTGGGCCGCCACGGATACTCCGCGTTCACCACCGCCGAAGGCCTGCATTCCCTGGAAGAACTGATCGATCACGAGCGAACGAACGCTGGCGTGCTCATCTACGACCCCGAACACTGGTTTCACGCTGCCCCTGCCGCAGCCGAATCCGCCTTCTTCGCCGATATGCCGATCACGTCGGCGACCGAGTCCGTCGGCGTCGACAACAGTTCCGGCGTCAACGCCCGGCTTCGGGCGGCAGCGCTCGATGAGCGCGGCAAGCTCGCCCTGAACTACCTCGGCGGGTGCATGCAGGCGATCCTCGGGCTGAGCACCGCATCGATCGACTCGAGCACACTGCTGTCCGACCTCGGGTTCGACTCGCTCACCGCCCTACAACTGCGCAATCGCCTCGAGACCGACCTACATGTGAAGATTCCCGCCACCATCGTGTGGACCCACCCCAGTGCGGGCGAACTGGTCGGCTATCTCCTGAAACGTCTCGACTTGGAGACCCGAACGGCCCACGACCAGCAGGCCCAAGCCGCCCCCTCCACCACCCGCGCCGTAAGTGGACGCTGGTTCCGCACATTCGCTCCGCGGCTCGACGCGGCGATACGTCTCTATTGCTTTCCGCATGCCGGGGGTTCGGCATCAACCTATCTGCCCTGGAGCGACCTGCTCCCCGAGCACATCGAGTTGCACGCTATCCAGTTGCCCGGACGCGAAGACCGCACGGAAGAAGAACCGCGAAGCGACCTGTTCGCACTGGCCGAAGAACTGTCGTCCATCATCGCCGCGGATCCTGACCCGCGCCCGTTCGCATTCTTCGGGCACTCCGGCGGGAGCCTGCTTGCCTTCGAGACCGCCCGCGCACTCTCGCGCGGCCACCGCACGAGCCCGGTGACGCTCGGGCTCTCGGCGATGCCGGCACCCGATGGCCCGGCAATGGACGAGCTTTCAGAACTCCTCTTCCGTACCCCCAGTCCCGAGGCGCTGGAGGCACTGGCCTTCATCCCACCGGAGATCCGGCAGGAAAAAGCCATGCTCGAACGCGCAACACAGGCGCTGAACTACGACTACACCATGTACCGGGGCTATCGATACACGACAGATTCGACTCCGCTCGACTGCCCCCTCGTCCTGTTCGCCGGCGACGACGACCCGCTGTGCAAGCCCGAGCACCTGGAGGGATGGGGTCGACAGGCGACCGGTTCCGTGACGACGCACGTCTACCCCGGAGATCACTTCTACCTCCGAAACCACCTCCCCGAACTCATCGAGCAGCTCGCGAAAATGTTCGAGCAGTAAGGAGATTGCGCCCGGTTCGTCCGCGACCGGTCGAATCCATCGACGACCCACCGAGCCCGGGCAATGCCGTCGCGTCAACGAGTCCGACCAAAGTGGCGGCCTGCCCCGATGCGATTGCCGTCGTCGGGCCGGATCATCGACCCGGCCGACGACGCGTGGCCGGGTCGCTATCGGCTTGATAGCGCCGCAGCCCTTCGTCGGACACGCGCGTACTTCGCGAGGCTTCGCACCGACCTCTGACCGACAACTTCGTCAATACCGGCGTCGACTCCGTCCTCCGCTGCATGCGTCAGCCGGGAGTGGCGACGATCGGTGTCTACGGGGGTCCCGGTAGCACTGACGAATTTTCGGTCGGATATAGCTGCGACTTGCGGTGATGTCGAGGTGTAGGTCCTGGTTCGTGGGCTGGTGATCGCTGCCGCTACGTTCTGATCCGGTTTGTACGGGTCGAACGTTGGGTGGTTGGTGTCTGCTCGTCCAGCGCGAGGTATACCCCCAGCGGAAGACCCGGCAGGTCCACCTCCAGCACCGTGTCCAGGGCAGGTGATCCGATAACGCTGCCGCGGGAGCGGGGTTTGTGACGGATCTTGTGAGCCATCACCACATTTCAGAGGCACACCCGCGCTGTTCTGCCAGCAGTGAACACCGGCCCCGGCCGGCCTCGACGATCACTACAGTCCAGTCTCATGACGACGGTTACAACGCGCACGGTCGAGTACCCGGCCGACGGCCTGACGATGATCGGGCACCTCGCGCTCCCGGCCGGTGTCGACCGCCGGCCCGCGGTCCTGGTCGGACCAGAGGGTATGGGGCTCAGCGACGTCGAGCGCCGCCGGGCCGATTCTCTCGCCGAGCTGGGATACGTAGCGCTGGCCTTCGACGTCCACGGCGGGCGCTATTTGGGCGACCCCGAGGAGATGCTGGCCCGTTGCATGCCGCTACTCGCCGACCCCGACCGGATGCGGGGCATCGGCCACGCGGCGCTCGACGTGTTGCGCGCCGAACCGCGGACCGACCCTGACCGGATCGCCGCCGTCGGCTACGGCACCGGGGGCGCAATCGTGCTGGAACTCGGGCGCGACGGTGTCGACCTGCGCGCGATCGGGACAGTCAACGCACTGACCACGGGCCGACCGGGCGAGGCGGCGCGCATTCGCTGCCCGGTGTGGGCGGGGGTGGGGTCGGAAGACCCGATCATGCCGCCCGCGCAACGGGACGCGTTCACCGCCGAGATGCAGGCCGCGGGCGTCGACTGGCGCCTCGTGGTCTACGGCGGTGCCTTGCACGCCTTCCACCACCCGCCGGTCGACCACCCCGCGGTCCCCGGCGTCGGCTACCACCCACGGCACGCGCAGCGAGCCTGGCGCGACGTCGTCGACCTGCTCGCCGAGTGTCTGCCCGTAACGGAGTGACCTGGTCGGCAACCGCGATTCCGGGCCGCGAACCAGGCCGGTCGAGGGCCACCGGCTCCGGTTTGTGGGACATCACCGCAGCTCAGAGAAACTGTGACGAAGGTGCTCTGCGAGGGCGTTCCCACTCGGCGGCGGGAACCGGATCCGCCCGATGCACCGCGCAGTGCTCTGGCTCGGCGCACCAGCGACCACACCACGAACAGGTGAAAACCCGCAGAGTCCACACCTAGGCGTTCGCCGCAGACCTGACTGCGCGGATCGACCGTCTGCCCGGGGTGGCCTGGGCGGGCCTCGACGCCGGTTGCGGACGTCTCGTGGTCTACCGGATAACAGCCCCTGCGGCGGGCATCCGGTGACCGTGTCTGCTGAACGGAAGATCACCGCGCTGCGCGGCGATGGCGTCACTTTCACCGCAGCGAGCAACGAGTACCTGTCGACTGCGCGCGTCGCCAACCCCAACACCCACCGCGCCTACGCCTCGGCGATCGACCGCACCATCGCCGAGCTCGGTGGCGGCGACCGCTGCCTGGTCGACGTCACCGACGAGCAGATCGGCGAGGCGCTCATCAAGCTGTGGGGCGAATGCAAACCCGCGACGTGGAACCGCAACCGCGCGGCGATCGCCTCCTGGCTCACCTGGTGCCAGACCAAGAAGCACTGGGCCGCGCCCTGCGTGCCCGCCGACGCCGAACGGCGCCGGCGAACACCCCAACGAAACCAAGGCCGTTACCAAGACCGCCGTCCACCGGCCGCTGTCCCGTCGTGACATCCCGCTGCGCGAGCGGACCGTGTGGCGCATGCTGTACGAGACCGCGGCCCGGACCGCGGAGATCCTCTCCCTCAACGTCGAGGACCTCGATCTGGAGAACAACAGAGCATCCGTGAAGTCCAAAGGCGGCGCGACCCAATGGGTGTACTGGGATGCCGGCACCGCCCGCCTCCTACCCCGCCTGCTCAAACTCCCCGACGGAACCTCCCGCACCCACGGCCCGCTGTTCCTCTCGCACCGCCGCCCCGTCCCCGCCCGCCGGCCCGCGGCCGAAGGCATCTGTCCGCACACCGGGCGGGCCCGCCTCGGCTACGACCGTGTCCGTGTCCGTGTCCTCCTCGAGCAGTACGCGGGACTCGACCCCCACCAGCTCCGCCACTCGGCCGCCACCCACCTCGGCGACGCCAAGACCCCGCTGCAGCTCATCATGGCCAAGACCCGCCACCGAAACCCCCGCACCGCGATGCGCTACGTCCGACCCGGCAGCGGCATCCCGGCCAGCTCGTCGTTGAGCGTCTTGGCCTCGGCTGGGATGTCCTCGGCCGACAGCGGCGGCACCACCAGGTGGTCATCGTCGTCCTGACGGACCGTGCCGGTGTCGTCCGGCGACGCGTTGCCAGCGTCCCCTCCAGCTCCTCGAGGGCGGCGTGCAGCTCTTCCTTGCCCTGCTCCAGCGCCTCGGCCGCAGATGTGGGTTTGGCCACCAGCCGGCAGTAGTCGTCGCGGCGGTGCGCCCACTGTGCCGGCGTGTACAGGTAGGTGGCCGGGGCGGCGTAGCGGCGCGACCCCGGCACCCAGACGTCTCCGGAGCGGAGCCCGTCCCGAAGGCACAAGATCACGCACAGTTCCCAATAGTGCCGGTAGGCGGTGTCCTGCCCGGACTTGCGGGCCTTGTCCAGGTAGTCGGCGTACCTGGCCGGGACGAAGGCGGTCGGCGCGTCCGAGGGGACCTTCCGGCCGCCGGAGGCGTTCATCTCCTCGAGGATGGCCACGGCCCGCATCAGCGCGTCGGTGCCCGGCCCGCCACGGAAGTCGATCGTGGCCAGCACGTTCGGCGTGAACTGCCGCAGGTAGGTGCAGGAGGAGTCCAGCTCCGACAGCCGGCCGTGGTCCTTCGGGAGCGGCGTCCAGGCATCCGCGTTCAGCTCGCGCAGCATCTGCATCCCGACCCGGTCCCGCAGGATGCCGCCGACCTGCTCGTCCGAGATCGACGCATCGGCCAGCACCGGAAGGATCACATCCATCAACAGCTGCCCGGCCTCGCCCTTCTTGGCCCGCTCAGCCAGCGCCGCATCGGTCTTGGACTTGGCCCGGGACTCCCGCGCCGACACCGCCTGGTCGAACAACGCCACCACCTCGTCCAACTGGTCGACGGCGGCCTGGGCGACGAACGCCAGCAGGATCGGGAACCTACGCTCCCCGCGCCGCTCCAGCCCCTGGTTGGTGGAGCGGCGCGCGACCTGGGCCAGGAACCGGCGCCGCTCGTTCGGCAGCATCGACAGATCCAGCAGGTGCGCGTCGATATTGCGGAACCAGGTCAGCTTCTCGATCGAGGTCTTCACCGCCGACGCTGAAGCGTCCCTGGCCGGGCTGTTCAGCCACTCCAGCCGGGTCATCCGTAGGCTGACATCCACCAGCAGCATCCGCGTGAAGTACTTGATGAGCTCGTCTCTGGTGATCTCCGGGAACGATCGCAGCTGCTCCAACTGCTCCTCGGAGAACATCTTCTCTGACACCAACCACCCCAACGTTCGACCCGTACAAAACCGGATCAGAACGTAGCGGCAGCGATCACCAGCCCACGAACCAGGACCTACACCGCGACATCACCGCAAGTCGCAGCTATATCCGACCGAAAATTCGTCAGTGCTACCGGGACCACCTACGGCTTCACGGCCGGAGCCTTCCTCGGATTCCTCAACCTCCAGTTCCAGCAGTCGCCGCGCGAGGCCAGCACCGTCGTGCCGTGGAAGTGGCCCGGCTCGCTTCCCGTAGCCATGTGCGGGGATCGTGGTCGGCCTGATCGTGAAACCTTTACGCGCCGATGAGATCCGGGGCCGATGCGGAACCCGGCCGTGCGCCGACGGTCTCGCTCGGCGTGACGACCGAATCGACAGCCAACGCCACGTCACCGTCGCTTGGGACGACCGCCGCCGGGTCGTAGGCGGGCCCCGGGACCTGCGAGGTATCCAGCTCAACCGCCCACGGTGCGGAATCCGTGGGAATCCAGTGCTTGCGACGCCTGCGCTTGACCTCCAGATAGTCGCGGGCCCGCTCACTGAGCACCGTGGTCCGCAATGGCACCGCGGTGACTTGCAAACCGGCTTGCCGCAGGGCTTCGACCTTTCCGGGATTGTTGGTGAGCAGCTGCACCGAACGCAGTCCCAGATCCGCCAGAGCGCGCGCGGTCGCGACGTAGGTGCGGGCGTCGGCGGGGTAGCCGAGCTTCTCGTAGCTGGCGAATGTATCGGTGCCCGACAGCTCGCTCTCGCGGTATCCGAGCGCCTTTGCGATCAGTCCGGCGCCGCGGCCCTCCTGCTCCAGATAGACCAGCACCCCGCAACCCGCTGCCTGGATGAGATCGAGCGCCCTGTCCAGCTCGGGCCCGCAGTCGCAGTCGTCGGACCGCAGCGCTTCGCCGTACAGGCAGCGCGAGTGCACCCTGACCAGGCATCCGTCGGTGACCGCACCGAACATCAACAGGTGGCCCCGCTCGTTCTCCTCGTTCAGTTCCACCACACGAACTCGCAAATCATGCCCCTTGCGGCCGAACCGGTGATCGGTATCGGCAAGGCTGGACACAATTCTGGTCAATGCTCCTCCGTAGCGAGTCGGAATATCCGTTCGACCTCACTCACCAGTGGCATTGCGCCGGGGACATCCCCGACCGATTGCGTCGCCACCATCGCGGCGGTCGCCCAGACGTAGTCGTTGCGTTCGGCGGGGCGGCGCGTCGAGACGAGACGATATACCAGCGCGGCAGAGAAGGCGGCGTGAGCACCGACCGAGTCCTCCAGTGCGGTCGGAAACGGCTGGAATTCGGCGCTGACCTGGTCGGACCACACCGCGCACCGGAAGTCCTGGATCGCGCACACCGACCGCACCCCGAGTGCACGCAGCAGCGTCGCGATCTTCGCACCGGAGCCGTTGGCGCCGTCGGGCACCATCGCCAGCGCCCCCAGTTCCTTGTTTGCGCCGACCAGATAGTCCACTGCGCTGAGGTACTGGTAGAGGTATTGCGGGCGATCCAGCGGCGGTGCCGGGTGAACGACCACGAGCGGCCGGGTTCCCAGGCGCCGTAGTTCCGCCATGATTTGCTCGATCACCCCGGTCGGCTGTTCGAAGGTGAGCAGCACTGCGTCGGAGCCGGCGATCGCGCTGCGGATGCCCGCACTGCGTAAATCCTGTGCGCTCAACCGGATTCGCTCGTCCTTGCAACCGATCGTGCTGGCCGCGCCGGTGCCGGCGACGGTCACCGATGTGACTGGCGTCGGCGCATAGGGCACCACCTTGATCAGTTCGGTGTCGACCCGTTCGCTGCGCAGATACTCGAGAATGCGGCTTCCGGCGTCGTCGTCGCCGACCGCCGAGATCAGGCGCACGTCCATGCCGAGCCGGGCGGCCGCGACCGCACGGGTCAGGCCCTTGCCGCCGGGATGCTCCTCGTAGCTGCCCCTGGCGGTGCCGCCCGGGCCCGGAATCCGGTCGACCAGGTACATGTGGTCGATGACCGCGTCGCCGATCACGGTCACCGCGCCGCGGGACTTCGCCGAAACCGGCTGGCTCACGGTGGTTTCCGACGCAGCGAGGACAGCGTCGAGGACGGGCGCGCCGTCGAAGACCGACGCCGTGGCCAGGAGGGCGGCCAGCTCGGTGAACGCGCGGTGCTCGGGCGCCGCGCGCAGCGACCGCACCGTCGGCACGGCGGGAATCCGTTGCGCCCCCACAGCTTCGTGGAGCATATCCCAGTGCTCGGTGAGATATTCGCGACGCTCGCCCAGATCCGAGGCGTACAGGCGCTCGAGGTCCACGCCGTTCGGCGGATGTTCGCGCAGGAGACCCAACGACAGCTCCGCGTCGACGATCAGCCGGTTCGTAGGTTCCAACCGCCGGACCAACTCCCGAACCAGCGGCAGCACCGCCTCCTCCCGCGCGATGCCTGTGCGCCACGCGTACTGGCGCACGGCCAGTAGATCCAGCAGCGGCAGCACGTCGATTTCGGTGCTGCGCAACCGATCCGAGCTCAGGCCGGACCGTTTGCACAACCGCGTAAGGATATTGCGCACGGCAACCATTCCCGAGTCCTGCGGGACCATGGTGAATCCCCCTCCTCGATCCGCGCGTCGTCGCCGCGCCCCGCTCACGTCGGTCAGTCGGGTTTAGCCAGCGGGCGAACCGTCAATTACCAAATTACAACGGCAATTGCGCTCGGGGAACGGCAAATGCCACACTGGATGTGGCGATCCCCATCGCAGCACCAGACAATTCGGGAGGGCTGGTGATGAAAGTGATTCTCCTGATATGGCAGATTCGACGGCGACGGCAACACCGCCCCGCCGGACCAGAGATCGAGCTGGTGGCGAAGTCGGTGGTGGACTAAACGCGCCGTCCGACACACTCGCGGCAATCCGCCCGGTCGTCGTCCGCCCGCAGCGGGGAAACACCCGCAGGTCGCGCTTCCGCCCGGCCGAGCACACCCTCCTACGATCGGTGCGCCTCGGCGACAACTCGTCCGCCGTGGAGCCAGCCGTGGCGATCGACGCGAACAGCCGATCGATGACCAGCGGCGTCGCCTGGCGGGCAGGCCGCGAGGAACAAGCATGGCAGCTGAACTGGTTCACTTACCGGCTGACCCGCGAACAGGCACGAGCCGGAATAGACCTGAGCGAACTGCTCAGTGCCTCGGCTCGGCAACAGCCCCGTCGGCCCACGCGTGCGCCGACGTAGAGGGAATCACCCCGCAGCACGCATCGATCGCGCTGCCTCAGCGTATGCACGACAGGAGGCACTCGTGACCATCGATCCCAGCACCCTGGAGCCGACCTCACTCCACCTGTTGCACCGGAGACAACGATGACCGTTCACACCACCGAATGGACGATGACCAGTGACATCACCCCGGAGTCGGCCTACCGCGACATCGAGGGCGCCGACATATGGCGGCTGAGCTGGCTGCCGAACCGGCCACTGACCCGCGCCCAGGCGCAGGCAGGTATGGAACTCGACGAACTGCTCAGCGACCCGTACGGGGTACACGACCGGATGATCCAGGCCCGCGCCGACACCTATGCCGACCAACTGGGCATCCTGCGCGAACACGCCGTGATCCTGCTGGCCAAGCGGATGGCGGCCAGATTGAACGACCTGCGACCAGAAGGCGACACAGCGCCGCCGGGGCCCGGCCCGCGCACCCGACGATTGCGCACCCACAGCATCGAACCGCCATTCGTGCACGGTTGATCCGATCGAGCGTGCCGCGAACGCAACCTCAGGCGTGGGCGATGTGCCCTGCGCCGACGGCCTCGCTGATACTGCGATATCCATCGGTGCGCACCCGATCCGCGAGACCACGATGGAGCTTGCGCATCCAGAACGGGCCGCCGTAGATGAAGCCGGTGTAGCCCTGCAACAAGGTGGCCCCGGCAAGGATGCGCTCCCACGCCTGGTCGACGGTTTCGATGCCGCCCACCGAGATGAGCACGAGACGGTCGCCGACACGACCATACAGGCGGCGCAGAACCTCGAGGGAACGGTCGGCGACCGGTGCGCCGGACAAGCCGCCCGGGCCCATGGCGGCAACCTCGGCGGGACCTGTACGTAGCCCATCGCGGCGAATGGTGGTGTTGGTGGCCACGATGCCCGCCAGACCCAGCTCGACGGCGAGATCGGCAACCGCGTCGATGTCCTCGTCGGACAGATCCGGAGCGATCTTCACCAGGACCGGCACCCGCACGCGGTCCAGCACCGCCCGCAGAATCGGGCGCAGCGATTCGACCGCCTGCAGGTCACGCAGGCCGGGGGTATTGGGGGAGCTGACATTGACGACGACGAAGTCGGCGTGCGGACCGAGCAGGGCGGCGCTGGTCGCGTAATCGACGGCCGCGTCGTCGGGTTCGACGATCTTCGTCTTGCCGATATTGGCGCCGATCGGCACGTCGCCGCGACGGTTGCGCAGCCGTTCGGCGGCAGCGGCCGCACCGTGGTTATTGAAACCCATCCGGTTGATCAGGGCATGGTCGGCGGGCAGCCGGAACAGCCGCGGCGCGGGATTGCCCGGCTGGGCCTGCGCGGTGACAGTGCCGATCTCGGCGAAACCGAACCCGAGCGGGGCCCATGCGTCGACGCCGTCGGCATTCTTGTCGAAACCGGCGGCCAAGCCGAGCGGCCCGGGGAACTCGACCCCGAACGCGGTGCCGCGCAGGACGGGGTCATCGGTGGTGAGTAGCTTGGTCATCGCCCAGCGCAGCGGCGGGAACCAGGCGGCGAACCGCATGGCGGCGAAGGCCAAGTGGTGGATGCGTTCCGGCGAGACCAGGAACATCAGTCGCAGTAGCAGGGCGTACATCGGCTCACATTCCGGGTTCGGGCTGAGGTATTGCGGATTTTCGTCGGCGCAGCAGCACCCGCCTGCTGCCGTCGGTGTAGGCCCGCACCCGCGACAGCTCCCAGCCGCCGAACTCGGCCTGGATCGTCAGCCGCATGGACGCGGTCACCCGCGTCACGTCGGGTGGCAGGCGCAGCGGCACGTACTCGTAATCGTCGCTGGTAGTCTCCCAGCCCGCGGGCAGGGCACGCCTGCGCGCCCGGTGCGCCGTCGGATCGGGAGATGCCGCGGAATCGTCGCCCGCGCGCGGTGTCCGAGCCATCAGTGCCCTCTCTTCCGATCGTCCGCACCGATCCGTTGCAGACCGTCGCCGGTCGCGGACCCCACGAACAAGTCACCGGTGCGCTGCTCGATGGCCACCGAGTTCGGCTGCCGGACGGTCGAGTAGCGGCCCACTTCCTCCGGTATACCCGTCGACAGGTCGAATCCGACGACTTCGTTGCTCTGCGTACACGTCACCCATACGGTGTCGGACCGCTGGTCATAGGCGAGCGCGTAAGGCGACGATCCTACCGGGAAACGCTGGCGCAGCACGAGCGGTCCGGCACTATAGACCAGCAGTTCGTTACCCGCGGTATCGGCGACGACGATGCGGCCGAACGGATCGGTGACCAGGTTGGTGGCGCCGTCGCCCGCGCGAAGTGCCAATCCGAGGCGGTCTGCACCGCGGTCGAGCTGGGTCAAAGATGTTTGGCGGCGGTCGAGCACGGAGACATGGTCACCGGTGAGCGCGACCGCGTCGGCAGAGGCGAGCCCGGACACGGTCTCGGCGACCTTGCCGTCGGGGGAGACGGTGCGGACCTTGCCGTCCGCAGTGCCGACGATCAGCGACCCGTCCTCGCGCTGCTGTACCGACCTGGCGTCGCCGTCGACCGGTATCTCGGTCATCACGCCGGTTGCGAGATCCACGCGAATGACGCGGTTCGCCGCGGGAACCAGAACTTCGCCTGGCTTGCCTTGGGCCAGACCCGCCCCGTGTGCGGGCAGCTGCAGGGTGCGCATGCCGGGATCCGGAGTACCTCCGGGGCCGACCCGGGTCAGCTTTGCGGGATCGACGACGGAGAGCATGGCGGTGGTGTCGCTGCTCGCGGCGAGCGCGGCCAGCTGCCCGGTGCCCGCCTCGGCAAGCAGTCCGCCGACCGGATTCGCGAGCGCGAAAACCTCGCCCGCAGGCCGCACGCTCGCGGCGGGCGCGACCGCGGCAGTGGCCGGTTCCCTGGTCGGCTGATCGTTACCGCCGGTGCCGGAGGAGCACCCGGCCAGCACCACCAGCAACGCCGCACCTGCGAATGCCGAGCAGACCGAGCCACGAGGGCGCATCCACCGAACTCCTTCTACCGACGAATCTTCCGCAACCGAACCATCTGACCATGATGACGCAACCGACCGACCGACCGGGTCTCTGCTCGAGCAGAATGTCGGTGATCGGGGTTACGGTGGACTGCACACAGTGTCCGAATCAGGGAGTTCCGGTTGAAAGCCGACAATCCGTCGGGATTTACCATCGACGACATCACCGTCGGCACCTACGCGCACGGGTTCGGCAGGACGGCCGACGGCCGCCCCTACGCGTTCCGCACCATCCGCTCGACCCTGATGCTGGAGATCTACCGCCGCGACCTCGACAGCGCCGTCCCGGCCCCGGACGACGTGGTGGCGATCGCCGAGGCCAGGGTCACCGACATCGACCTCGACGACGAGCGCAGTGTCATCGCGCTGGTGCGGGATATGATCCCCGACGCCGCCCCGGCCGAGGCCGCCGCGGATCGGGACGTCACGACCGTGCGAGCCCTGCTGGGACGAATCAGCGCCGTAATCGATGGTATGTAGAGGGTGATGACTGACACACCGCTCGCCCGGACCGCCCGAATCGCGGCAGGCCTGCTGCTGGTGGCCGTCGCCGCGGCTTGCAGCACCGGCCCGGACGAGGCCGCCGTCGACGCCGCGCGCTCCTCGGCGAACGCATCGCTGTCGTCCTCGGTCAGCGCCTCCGCCAGCGCTGCGCACCCGCCGCTGCCCACCGCCGCCGAGTTGGACGCCCACATCAAACGGGCGCTGGACCCGGCACTGCCCGACAGCGAGCGCACCGACCTGATCGAGGACGGCGAGACCTTCCGCCAGGCCATTCCCGACATGTACAAGGCGCTGCAGGACCACCCCCGCGCCGTCTACGGCGTCACCGACCCCGTCTTCGACAACCACGACGGCACGCTCACCGCGACCATGCGGCTGGACAAGGACGGCACCGGCGCCGCCGTGCGAACAACCGTCATGCACTTCGTGCTCGTCGCCGACAAATGGAAGATCTCGCGCACCGACTTGTGCGGCATCCTGCGCTCCGCCGACTACCGCACCCCGGCCTGCGGCTAGCCCGGGCTCCGCGACTCGATGCTGAGGTCCGGATCGCTGCGATGGGGACGGTTCGTCCACCGCAACCGCTTTCTCGTGCTGGCCGTTTTCGTACTGTTCGTGCTGGTGTCGGGTTGGTACGGCCGCGACCTATCCGGGCGGCTGACCCAGGAGGGCTGGTTCGACGAGAACAGTGAATCGGTCGCGGCCGCCGAACTGGCCGACAGCACCTTCGGACGCGACACCGACAGCGACCTGATCCTGCTCTACACCGCCCCGGACGGGAAGACGGTCGACGACCCCGCTGTCCGCGGACCGGTGATCGAACAACTCGCACACCTGCTGGCGACCTATCCCGACCGCATCCTGAAGATCGACAGCTACTGGGACAGCCCGTTTTCCGCACAGGCCACCGATGTCTCGCGCACCCACGCATTCGCCAGCGTCGGGTTGCGCGGCGCGGGCACCGCGACCGTGGAGAACTACGCAGCCATCAAAGACCACCTCGGCGCGGGACGCGACGGCGGTGGCCCCGGCGGCACGACGGTGCAATCGGCCGGGTTGCAGCCGGTCGTCGGAGGCATCAACAGCGGCATGCAGCACGACATCAAACGCGCGGAAGTCATCGCCTTGCCGATCGTGGCGATCGTGCTGTATTTCGTGTTCGGCGGCGTGATCGGGGCGCTGCTACCGGTGCTGATCGGCGGCATGACGATCCTGGGCACGCAGGGCGGACTGCGCCTGCTGACCGACTACATCGACGTCAACGTCTTCGCCAATGCCGTCATGACCTTGGTGAGTCTTGGACTGGCGATCGACTACGGACTGTTCACCGTCACCCGTTTCCGGGAGGAGCTCGCGGCCGGACACACGGTGGAGGAGGCCACCGCGCGTACCGTCGCGACCGCGGGACGCACGGTGCTGTTCTCGGCCGCGATCATCGCGATCAGCCTCGGCGCGCTGTTCATCTACCCGATCGGGGTGCTGCGCTCGGTGCCCTACGGCGGCATCAGTTCGGTACTGCTGGCGGCATTGCTGTCGGTGACCGCGCTGCCGGCGGCCTTGAGCATCGTCGGACGCCGCATCGACTTCCTGGGGTGGAAACAGTTCTCCCGCACCAGGACCGAAGCGCAGATCCAGGCCGGGTTCTTCTCCCGGCTCGCACTGTGGGCCATGCGGCGCCCGCTCGCGGTAGTGGTCTCGATCCTGCTCGGGCTGCTCGCACTGAGTATCCCCTTGCGGCACATCGAGTTCGGCGGACTCAGCGAGCGGTATCTCGCCGACGACAATCCAGCGCGGGTGGCACAGGAACGATTCGACGAGCTGTTCCCGAGCTTCCGTACCGAGCCGTTGAAACTCGTGGTGGTCGGCGCCGAACCGCAGCAGTTGAGCGATATCCGATTCGCCGCCAACCAGGTCGCCGGGCTGACCGGACGGTTCGAGCCCTCCGCGCCGACCAAGGACGGAATCAACGTGCTCGCCGCCGGGCTCGCCGACAAACGCGACGCGGACCGGGTGATCGAGGCGCTGCGGGCTCTCCCCGAACCGCCTGGGGTCGAGGTGATGGTCGCCGGAGTGCCCGCGCTGGAACGCGACAGCATCAACGGCCTGCTGGCGGGTCTGCCGATGCTGCTGGCGATCCTGGTGTCCGCGGCGCTGGCGCTGCTCTACGCGGCATTCCGGTCGGTCGTGCTCGCGCTGAAGGCCGTCACGATGAGTGCGCTCAGCCTCATTTCGACCCTCGGTGTGCTGACCTGGATGTTCGTCGAGGGGCACGGCGCGGGGATGTTCCATTTCACGCCGGGACCGTTGATGTTCGCGGTGCTCGCGCTGATCGTGACGGTGGTGTTCGGGCTGTCCACCGACTACGAGGTGTTCCTGCTGTCGCGGGTGTCGGAGGCGCGCGCCGGAGGCGCTGACGCGCCGGAGGCGATCCGCTACGGCATCGCCCACACCGGCGGCGTGATCACCTCCGCGGCCGCCATTCTCATCGTGGTCACCGGCGCGTTCGGGTTCTCGGACCTGGTGCTGATGAAATACATCGCCTACGGGATGATCGCGGCGCTGATCCTGGACGCCACCGTGATCCGCATGCTTTTGACGCCCGCCGTCCTGAAAATTATCTGGCGGTAGCTCGACGTCGCGTAGGTCGTCGTGGGGCGAACCCGATCAGCGGCGGACAGGCAGGACCAATTGGGCGCCGGTGACCGGGTGGTCGAGGACCTCCACCGGGTGCTGGTAGACGCGGGTCAGCAGGTCGGTGGTGAGGACAGCGCGGGGTGGACCGTCGGCGGCGATGCGGCCGGATTCGAGGACGGCGACACGGTCGCCGTAGGCGGCGGCGATACCGAGATCGTGCAGGACCACCACCACGGCGGCGCCCGCGGCGGCGCGAGCGGTGGCCAGACGCAGAACGGCTTCCTGGTGGCCGAGGTCCAGTGCGGCGGTCGGCTCGTCCAGCAGCAGAGTGCCGGTGTCCTGGGCGAGCACACGGGCCAGCGCCACGCGGGCGCGTTCACCGCCTGACAGCGTCGGAAACGACCGGGCGGCAAGGTGTTCGACGTCGGTGGCGGCCATTGCGGCGGCGATCTGCTCCTCGTCGCGTTCGCGGCGCTCGGTGCGCACCCAAGGCGCGCGGCCCATGGCCACCACTTCTCGTGCGGTAAACGGGAATCCGACGGTGTGGCTCTGCGGCAGCACGGCCCGCCGCCGCGCCATGTCCAACGACGACCAGTGCGCCAACGCCCGCCCATCGAGCTCGACCACCCCTTCGCTGGGCGTCAGCTCCCCGGCCAGCGCAGCCAGCAGCGTCGACTTGCCCGCCCCGTTCGGGCCCACCAGCGCCACGACCTGCCCCGCAACCACCTCGAAGTCGATCCCCTCGAGCACACGCCGACTGTGCGCCCCACTGCCGCCGCGCCGATCCACGCTGACCCCGACCGCACGCACCGTGACCCCCCCGCGTTTCGGCGCCACCGGCACTTCGTGCATCCGAGCGAACAACCCGCCCAACCTGTGCCGCGCCCCGCTCACCAACCACCTCCGGCACCAATTCCACAGCACACCATGGAGAGGGGTTCTCGGCGTTCGCCGCAGCCCTGTGCTACTCGACGGAGGGCGTGGGGGGTCATGCCCAGCCCCCGGAGCGGGCTCGGGTGCGGCGCAACAGCCAGAAGAAGAACGGGCCGCCGATCAGGGAGGTGAGCATGCCCAGGGGGAGGTCGGCGTTGTCGACCAGGGAACGCGCGGTGACGTCGGCGGCGAGCAGGACGACGGCGCCTACGATGGCGCTGAGCGGGATCAGGACGCGGTGGCCGGGGCCGACGAGCATCCGCACCAGGTGCGGGACAATGAGGCCGACGAACAGGATGATCCCCGTGAACGCGACACCAGCGGTGGCGAGGACGGCGACGACGACGATCACGTTGCGGCGCAAGCGCTCCACGTCGACACCGAGATGGCGCGCCGCGGACTCACCGAGCGCGAGCAGGTCCAGCCGGGGCGCGATGAGCACTGACGCGGCCACACCGACGAAAGCGAGGCACGCGACCACGCCGACGGATTCCCAGGTGGCACCGTTGAGCGACCCCAACTGCCAGAACACGATCTGGTCGCGGGCCGCCGGGGAAGCGACGAACAACAACAACGCGATCAACCCGCCAGCGAAGGCGTTGATCGCCACACCGGTGAGCACGAGCGTGACGACCTCGGTGCGACCGTTGGAACGCGCCAGCACATACACCAGCAACGTGGTCGCCAGCCCCGAGACGAACGCGGCCGCGGCCACCGACCACGCAGCGACGAACGCGCCACCGACCACGATCACCGTTCCCGCACCGACCGCCGCACCCGCCGACACCCCGATCACCCCGGGCTCGGCGAGCGGATTCGCGAACACCCCCTGCAACAGCGCACCCGCTGTCGCGAGCGCGGCGCCGACCAGCATCGCCAGCACCACCCGCGGGAACCGCACCTGCCACAGCGTCACCTCCCCGGCGGGATGCGCGGGCATCGGCCCCCACTCCAGCCCGATCCGGTGCAGGACGCTGCCAGCCACCTCGGCCGGTGTCGTCGGCACCTGACCGATCGCCGCCGACGCCAGCGCGAGCACGATCAGCCCGACGATTGCCACCGCGAACACGATCGTCACCCGCGAGCGGCCCCGCGATTTCGGCGCAGCCGTGACCGTGGGCCCCGCCGGCTTCGTGGCCGAGGAACTCATGCGGGCTCGGTGCCGTACACGGCCTCGCTCAGCGCCGCGATCACCCGGCCGGTGTTGGGCCCGAAGCTCAGCAACACCGCATCGGACATGTCCACAACGCGCTTGTCCCGGCCTGCCGGGGTCTGGGCTATGCCGGGCACCTTTTGCAGCCCGTCGAGCCCGCCGACGGATTTCAAACCGTCCGACATCACCAGCAGCACATCCGGCGCCGCCCCGATCATGGCCTCGCTGGTGATCGCGGTGAACGGCTCGGTCAACCCGGCGACGGTTCCCGCGTCGCGCGCGCCGAGCGCCGCGATCAACGCGTCCGCGCCCGACCCAGGCCCGGCGAGCATCGTGATGGCGGTGGACCGCAGATACAGGAACGCGATGGTCAGTTGCGGATCCTGGGCGGGCACAGCGGCGCTCGCGGCGGCGATCTCGTCGCGGGTGCGGTGCGCCAGCGCCTGCCCGCGGTCGGGCACGCCGAGCGCGCCCGCGACGGCCTCGATCTGCGGCACCACCCCCTCCATCGTGCGCTGCGGATCGAAGTAGACGACCGTGACACCGGCCGCGCGCAGCTGCTCACGCACCGCGGGCGCGGCGCTGGTGGTGTCGGTCAGGAACACCGAAGGCCGCAGCGCGAGAACCGATTCCACATTCAGCGACCCGCTGCCGCCTGCCACGTTGGGAACATCCCGCACCGCGGGGAATGCGGCGGAGGTGCTGCGCCCGACCAGCTTCGGTCCCAAACCGAGCGCGTAGACGATCTGGGCGAGGGTGCCGTAGCGGTCCACGGCGATGATGCGGCCCGCGTCGCTGACGGTGACCTGGGTGCCGTCGAACGAGCGCACCGTCACCGGCAGCGCGGGCGTCGGTTCCGACCCGATCGGCACCGGGTCCAGATCGCTCAGCCTCGCCGTCGACGGGCCGTGCCCCGGGTGCGGCGTCCCGCCGTCGGCGCCGCACGCGACCGCACCGACGAGCAGGCCCGCCGCGAACACGGCCGAGACGGCACGCAACCCTCCGGTTCGGACTCGGCCGAGACGCCCACCCACGGTTGCTGCTGTGCTCATGCAGGCAAGGCTAATCCGCCTCATTCGATGCGTGCACTGACGTCGTCCAGTGCGGCCGCGATCGCGCGCGGCAGTTCGAGGGTTTCGGCGGCCAGCACCCCGGTGAGCTGCCCGATGTCGCGGGCACCGACGATCATGCTTGCGATGGTCGGCCGATCCCGGATCCAGGCCAGCGCTACTGCCAGCGGCGAGGTGCCCAGCCCGTCCGCGGCGGTCACCAGCGCGTCCACCACCCGGGTGGCGCGGTCGTCGAGCCCGCTGCGGATCTCCGCGGCGGTCGCCTCGTCGGCGCCACGCGAGTCGGCCGGAACACCGTCACGGTACTTGCCGGTGAGGATGCCACCCGCCAGCGGCGCCGAGGCAATCACACCGACACCATGATGCTGGGCGGCGGGCACGAAGTCGGCCTCCGCGCCGCGTGTCAGTAGCGAATACGGTGTCTGCGCCGCGGTCACCGACACGATCGCGGCCAAGCTGGCCAGCTGCCAGGCGCCGAACCCACGCACCCCCGCGTAGCGGACCCGCCCGGAACGCACGGCCTGCTCCAGGGTCGCGGCGACCTCCTCGAGCGGGGTCCGCGGATCCCACACCGCGACATTCCAGATGTCGAGATAGTCGGTGCCGAACTCGAGCAGCGTCCGATCCAACTGCCCCAGCAGCGCCCGCCGTGAGGTGTCCACCGTGGTTCGCGCCACCTCCGGGCCGGGCACCGCAGGCCCGGTCGGTGCCGGAGCGCGCCGCAGCGCAATGCCCGC
Source organism: Nocardia sp. NBC_01730 (assembly GCF_035920445.1). Classification (NCBI taxonomy): domain Bacteria; kingdom Bacillati; phylum Actinomycetota; class Actinomycetes; order Mycobacteriales; family Nocardiaceae; genus Nocardia; species Nocardia sp. NBC_01730. The sequence continues at coordinate 1,584,013 of NZ_CP109162.1, forward strand.
GCATCCGCTGAGCACCACATCGTCACGCGACACCAGATCCCCCAGCAACTCGGCCAGAATCCGCTGCGCGCCACCGCCGGCGTAAGCGGGGGAGGTGTCCACCAGCGTGCCACCCGCGTCCACGAACGCCACCAGCTGCACCGCGGCGTCGTCGGCGTCGGTGTGCGATCCCCAAGTGTGGGTCGCCAGGCCGATCCGGGACACCCGTAGGCCGCTGCGTCCGACCGTCCGCTGTTCCATCACCGTGTCCGCGCATTCGTCACGGCGCCAAGCCTAGAGTGTGCCGGCCCGACTCGGCGCCCACGCGCACCGTGGGTCGCGGCGCACCGGCCCGACAATGTCCGCACCGGCCCGACATGTCCGCACCGGCCCGACACTGTACTGTCGCTGCGAGATTGCGGCGATGATCATGTCGGTGCAACCCGCCGGCACACCAATTGCCCAGTCGGATCGAAGGTTTCGGGCAGCAGGAAGAGGTAGTTCGTGGTTGAGTCGATGACCTGGGTACAGGCACTGGTGCTCGGTCTGGTGCAGGGATTGACAGAGTTCCTGCCGATTTCGTCGTCGGCGCATCTGCGCATCGTGTCGGCGGTGTTCTTCGGCGACGACGCGGGCGCCTCGTTCACCGCGGTCACCCAGCTGGGCACCGAGGCCGCCGTGCTGGTGTATTTCGCCAAGGACATCGGGCGGATCGTGCTCGCCTGGTTCCGGGGCCTGGCCGACAAGGCGCAACGCGGACTGGACTACCGGATGGGCTGGTATGTGATCATCGCCACCATCCCGATCGGGGTGCTCGGGTTCCTGTTCAAGGACCAGATCCGCACGGGGGCGCGGAATCTGTGGCTGGTGTCGTTCATGCTGATCGCGTTCGCTCTGGTGATCGCGGCCGGTGAATACTACGGACGCAAAGAGCGTCCGATCGGGCAGTTGACCACCCGCGATGGTCTGGTGATGGGTTTCGCGCAGTGCCTCGCGCTGGTTCCCGGTGTGTCGCGTTCGGGCGCGACGTCGACGGCAGGTCTGTTCCTCGGGCTCGAGCGCGAAGCGGCCGTGCGGTTTTCGTTCCTGCTCGCTATTCCGGCCGTGACCGCCTCGGGCCTGTTCAGCCTGCCGGACGCGTTCGAACCCGCCGGCGAGGGACTCCATGCCAGCGGCCCGCAACTGCTGGTGGCGACACTGTTGGCGTTCGTGGTCGGCTACGCGTCGGTGGCGTGGCTGCTGCGGTTCGTGGCGCGGCATTCCCTGGACTGGTTCGTCGGCTACCGCATCGTGCTGGGCCTGACCATCATGGGTCTGCTGGCGGGCGGGGTGGTCTCGGCGACATGATCGCTAGGCTGGCCGCATGACGGTGATCCTGTTGCGGCACGGTGCGTCGACCTCGAACATGGCCCGGACCCTGGCCGGTCGCAGCACCGGCGTCGAACTCACCGAGCGCGGCGACGAGCAGGCGAGGGCTGTGGCCGAACGACTGGCCGGGTTGCCGATCGAACGCATCGTGCACTCCCCACTGCTGCGCTGCCAGCGCACGGTGGCGCCGCTGGCGGAGAAGTTCGGGCTCGAGCCGGTGTTCGACGAACGGCTCATCGAAGTGGACTACGGCGAATGGACCGGGCGCCCGATCGCCGAATTGCTCGAGGAACCGCTGTGGAAGGTCGTGCAGCAACACGCCTCCGGCGCGGTGTTTCCCGGAGGCGAGGGACTGGCACAGGTGCAAACCCGTGCGGTGGCCGCGATCCGCGACCACGACCGGGCAATGGCCGAGCAACACGGCCGCGACGCGCTGTGGGTGGCGTGCACCCACGGCGACGTGATCAAGTCGGTGCTCGCTGATGCCCTGGGCATCCACCTCGACGGCTTCCAGCGGATCGTGGTGGAGCCCGCCTCGATCAGCGTGGTCCGTTACACCCCGACCGCGCCTTACGTGTGGCGGCTCAACGACACCGGCACCGATCTGTCCGCCCTCGCAGCGACCGGACCGCAACGCTCGGCGCCCACATCGGCCACCAACGCCGACGCCGCACCCGCCGACGCTTCCGGGCCGGTTCCCGGCGGGGAGCTTGGTGGTACCGGAAGTGCGGATAATGGGAATGCGGAGCGCTGAGATTCCTTGTAAACGATGTAGCAACCGTTGTATAGAAGCCGCGCGCCGCGGGTAGTCGATCAGGGTCACGTATCAGGAGGTGCATGTGTCACGCGCAATCCATGTATTTCGCACCCCCGATCGTTTCGTCGCCGGGACCGTCGGTGAGCCGGGCGATCGCGCGTTCTATCTGCAGGCCGTTCAGGAACCGCGCGTCGTCAGTGTGCTGCTGGAGAAGCAGCAGGTGAAAGTGCTCGCCGACCGGATGGGTCTGCTGTTGGACGAGGTGGCCCGCCGCTTCGGCGCCGAGGTGCCGCCGCAGGCGGAGGATGTCAGCGACAACGCGCCGCTGGTGACCCCGATCGACGCCGAATTCCGCGTCGGCACCATGGGTCTCGGCTGGGATGCCGACGCGGGCGCGGTGGTCGTGGAACTGCTGGCGATCACCGAGACCGAGGTCGACGAGTCGGTGGTACTCGACGACACCGAGGAGGGCCCCGACGCGGTGCGCGTATTCCTCACCCCGATCCAGGCCCGCGAGTTCGCGCTGCGCTCGACCCGGGTGATCGCGGCCGGGCGTCCGCCGTGCCCCCTGTGCGGTGAGCCGCTGTCGGCCCGTGGGCACATGTGTGTGCGCACCAACGGATACAAGCGCGGCGACATCTTCGGCGCGGCCGAAGCAGAGGAGTGAGTCGGTGGCCGAGGCCGGGGACCGATTCCGCAGCGGCGAGCTGACAGTGATCGGCCGGGTGACGACCGCCAGCAATGTGACCCTGGTCTGCGAGGTGATCGACACCGCCGCCGCCGATGCGGACGCCCTTCCGCTGCGTGTGGTGTACAAGCCGATCCGTGGCGAGCAGCCGCTGTGGGATTTTCCGGACGGCACCCTGGCCGGACGCGAGGTGGCCTCGTATCTGATCTCCGAGGCGATCGGCTGGGCCGTGATCCCGGAGACGATCCTGCGGAATGGCCCCTTCGGGCCGGGCATGGTGCAGCGCTGGGTCGAGGGCGTGGACAACCACACCGAGCAGGGCAACCGGCTCGATCTGATCGACCTGTGCCCGGCGGGCGCGATACCGGATGGTTTCTGCGAGGTGCTGCGCGCGCTGGACCAGGAAGGCAACGAGGTGTCGCTGATTCACGCCGACGATCCGCGACTGCAGCGGATGGCGGTGCTGGACGTGCTGCTCAACAACGCCGACCGCAAGGGCGGGCACGCACTGGAAGGCATGGACGGGCAGGTGTACGGCGTCGACCACGGCATCTGTCTGCATGCCGAGCACAAGCTGCGCACCGTGCTGTGGGGCTGGGCCGGTCAGCCGATCTCCGACGGCCTGATCACCGACCTCACCGCATTCGCGAAGGAGTTGCCTGGCGCGTTCGCGGACACGCTCAGCGAGCACATCACCGACGCCGAGATCGACGCGCTCACCGAACGCACCCAGCGGGTGCTCGACGACCCGGTGATGCCCGTGCCGCGTACCTCGCGGCCGATCCCGTGGCCGGCCTTCTGACCGTGCTGGCCGATTCCGCGGCGACCGTGATGCCGTCGCGCCGGAATTCCTGGCACAGTTGAGCTTCGAATGCTCGGCGCGACGACGAGGAGGACCCGATGACCCACTCCACCGGAGACCGTGCGGCACCGACTGTGCAGATCGGGATCGGCGCGCCGACCTACAAGTTGGCATTGCACTACGTGCATCTCTACAACAAGAAGCCCTACCCCGACACCGACCTGTATCTCTACGACAACGGCGTCTACTGGCTCAGTTCGGAGGGGGAGAACCACTTCGGCGTCTACGTCCTCACCGAGGGGTCGGTGGACTCGGGCCGGTTCACCATCCGGTTCATCTCGTTGCCCTCACCGGACTGGGGCGACACGGTCGCCTACCATGAGCTCGAGTTCGACATGGCCCGCGGCGAGTTCACCCAGATCGCCCTCGCCGACACCGACCCGGACATTCCGGACCTGGACGGGAGGTTCGCGATCACCCGGAACGCGATCTCCGATCCCACCCGCCGCGCCGACAGCTGATTCAGCGAAACCCAAAACCTTGACATCCCACGATTTGCTGGAAGACACAGGTCGGCACCGACCGCCCGTCGGCTCCCCGCGCCGCGAGGCCGGGCCGGGGGCGGATGATCTCGACCACACCCTTACCCTCGTAATCATGCAGTCCTGGTCCGATACCGCCCTCCCGACCGTTCCCGGAGCAGGGCCGCCGTTGCGGTTGTACGACACCGCGGACCGTCAGGTACGCCCGGTTACCCCCGGTGCGACAGCCACCATGTACGTCTGCGGGATCACCCCCTACGACGCGACCCACCTCGGGCACGCCGCGACCTACCTGACCTTCGATCTGGTCAACCGGCTGTGGCGAGACGCGGGCCACGATGTGCACTACGTCCAGAACGTCACCGATGTCGACGATCCGCTGTTCGAGCGGGCCGCCCGCGACGGCGTGGACTGGCGGGACCTCGGCTCGGCCGAGATCGACCTGTACCGCGAGGACATGTCGGCGCTGCGCATCGTGCCGCCGCGCGAGTATGTCGGCGCCATCGAATCCGTCGACGAAGTCGTCGAATTCGTGCAGAAACTGCTGGCGTCCGGCGCGGCCTATGTTGTCGATGATGCCCAGTACCCCGACATCTACTTCCGCGCCGACGCCACCGAGCAGTTCGGCTACGAGTCCGGTTACGACCGCGCCACGATGGAGCGGCTGTTCGCCGAGCGTGGCGGCGACCCGGACCGCCCCGGCAAGCGCGACATCATCGACGCGCTGCTGTGGCGCTCGGCCAGGCCCGGTGAGCCGTCGTGGCCTGCCCCGTTCGGCGCGGGCCGACCTGGCTGGCACATCGAGTGTTCGGCGATCGCGTTGAACCGGATCGGCCCGGAATTCGACATCCAGGGCGGCGGCAGCGACCTGATCTACCCGCACCACGAATACTCCGCCGCGCACGGCGAGGCGCTGATCGCGGGCCGTCGTTTCGCCCGCCACTACGTGCACGCCGGCCTGATCGGGCTGGATGGGGAGAAGATGTCGAAGTCCAAAGGCAATCTGGTGCTGGTGTCGGCGCTGCGCCGTAGCGGCGTCGACCCGGCTGCCATCCGCCTCGGGCTGCTGGCCGGCCACTATCGTCAGGACCGCATGTGGACCGAGGCGGTGCTCGAGCAGGCCCAGCGACGCCTCGAGCTGTGGCGCTCGGCCGCCGCGGCGGCGTCGGGCCCGTCGGCCACCGACGCGGTCGCGCGCCTGCGCCAGCACCTGACCGACGACCTGGATACACCCAAAACGCTGGACGCCGTGGACAACTGGGCCCGTCAGGCCCTCGACTACGGCGGACCCGACACCCAGGCGCCCGCACTGATCACCACCGCGGTCGACGCCCTGCTCGGCATCCGCCTGTAACCGCCGGACCCGTCCTCGCTCCAGGTTGGGGCGACTGTCGAGCGCATCGCTTGCTTGCGCCGCACTTTCCGTGATCACGTACACACGTGTGCAAGATTCCTCTGTTCGGGGTGTCGGTAGGAATCGTGTCACCAGCGGCAAACGAGCATTCGTACTCCCGCCCAGACAAAACGCTCGGCTGGGATAGTCCAGCCGAGCATCTCGCCAGGCTCATCGACAACGCCGCCTAACCATCTGTGTTGCGACGACCCGTGGAATTCGCCAGCTCGGGTAGCTGCGCTCGAGGCCGGGCTGGCACCCGGTAAACAGCGCGGGCGCTCTGGTGGCCGAGTTGGTCAGGGCTCGAGCACGTAGCGACCGCGCATTCCGCCTTTGGCCATGGCCCGCTGGGCGTCGGCTGCCTGGGTCAAGGGCACGACCGCATGTACTCGGGTCGGTAGCCGGCCGGACGCGGCGCGGGTCAGCAGCTGCCCCAATCGCGGACCGTCGGGCTGCGTCACCAACGCGTTCACCGTGATGTCGCGTTCGGCGGCCGGCACTATGTTGGGTCGGACGCCGACGAAGGTTCCGCCGTCGCGGACCAGGGCCAGGCCCCACACCTGCTGCGGCGTGGTGTCGACGGCCGCGTCCCAGCCCGGCTCGGCGTGCGTGACGAAGTCGGCGCCGAGACCGCGCACGAACCCCTCATCTGCGGCTCGGGCCAAACCGGTCACCTGCCAGCCGCGGTCGGGCGCGAGCGAGGCCACGTTCGCCCCGATCGCCCCGGCCGCGCCGGTCACCAGCAGCCGGTTGCCGTCGGCAGGAGCGTCGCCGAGCAAGTCGACGATCTGCGCCGCACCCAGCCCGTTGAGCGGCACCGTCGATGCCGCGACCAGGTCGAGCCCGTCGGGTACCACGGCGATATCGGCGGCCGGCACGATGAGCTGTTCGGCATAGGTGCCGAAGTCGCGGTCGAAACCGAGAACGACGCCGGCGACCCGGGTGTCGACGGCCAGGTCGACTCCGGGACCGGCGGCGTGCACGGTGCCGGCGAAGTCCCAGCCCAGGCCGGTGTGGTCGAGCTGATTGATCAGGCCCAGGTCATGGAAGAAGCCCCCCACGACTCCGAGGTCGGTGGGGTTGACCGGCGCGGCGGCGACCGCGACCAGAACCTCGCCGGGGCCGGGCTCGGCGACGGGAACATCGATGATCTCGATCGAGTCGGGTCCGCTCGGGGTGCGGACGACGGCGGCTCGGAAGGTGAGCGTGCTCATGGTTCACTTCTCCTCACTTGTGTTCGGTGGTTGACCCGCTCCATCATTGATGGGTAACTCTCGATCGGGAAGTACGCACTTCGAAGTGTGTAAGTCACCTCTAGGTAGGAAGGAGCGGTCCATGCCCACGATGACGGCGGCCCAGAAGCGGGTACAGGCGCAGGCGGACTACGACGCGTTCCTGGCGGGCTGCCCCAGTCGCCAACTGCTCGACCGGATCTCCGACAAGTGGGTTGCGCTGATCCTGGCCGCGCTCGGCAGCGACGGCCCGCACCCCGGGAACGACAATATCGGCGAGCCGCGATCGATGCGGTACTCCGAACTGTCGCGTCGGCTGGCCGGCGTCAGCCAGAAGATGCTCACCCAGACACTGCGCTCCCTCGAACGCGACGGCCTGCTCACCCGCACCGTAACCCCGACCGTGCCGACGACGGTCACGTACGAGCTGACCGACCTCGGTCTCTCGCTCCACCATCTGATGCGCGGCATCAAAGACTGGGCCGAGGCGCACATGGATGAAGTACTCGTCAACCGCGATAACTACGACACTCGCATCATCTGAACGAAACAATCTGGGCCATCGCGGGATACCGACCCTCGATCCGGACAAATGCCATCGGCTGTCCTGGGTCGCGGGCACGACCTACGCACTGGCCATCGGCGGTTCGGTGTTCCTGCTCGACGCGTGGGTGCCGCGACTGACCAGCACCGGTGATGTCCCGGCCATACCGCAGGATCTGGTTGATCTGGCGCCCGCAGCGATCACCCCCGCTCTGTTCGTGCCCTCCCACCACGACAACTGGCTGCCCGGCCTCACCGCGAGCACCGCGAACTACGACCGGCCGCTGCCCGCCGAACTCGCCCGGATCGCGTCCGCCCGGCGACCGGAGTTGCGCACGCTGCATGATCTGGCGGACTATTTACGACCCGGGCGACTCACCTTCACGTTCTGAGCGCAACAGCCGAGCGTCACATACGCCCTTACCGTCGACGCGCGTCTCCTACCGCGCAGCCTGCGCTTCGGCCGGTTCGTGCACCGTGTCGCCGGGCTTTTCGGCATAGAGCCGCTCGATCTCCTCGGCGTATTTGTCCGCGATCGGCTTGCGCCGCACTTTCATTGTGAGCGTCACCTCGTCACCGCCCGGTTCCCAAAAGGTGGGCAGCACCGTGAAGCGTTTGATCTGCTCCACACGTGACAAGGTCGCGTTGCCGGCCGCCACGCCACGCGCGATCTCGGTCAGCACGCCGGGATCGGCGGCCAACGCGGGCGCCGACGCGTCCGGCAAACCGTGCCGGGCGGCATACAACGTCGCGGTTTCGGCGTCGATGACGATCAGCGCCGTGTTGTAAGGGCGGGCGTCGCCGATCGTGGCGATGGCACCGACCAGCGCGGTCGCGGCTTTGACGGCGTTCTCGATGTTGGCGGGGGACATGTTCTTTCCCGCGGAGTTGATGATCAGCTCCTTCTTACGGTCGACCACGCGCAGGTAGCCGCCGTCGTCCACGGCGAGAATGTCGCCGGTATGCAGCCAACCGTCGGCGTCGAGTGCCTCGGCGGTCTTGTGTGGTTCCTTGCGGTAGCCCTTCATCACCAGCGGCCCGCGCACCAGGAATTCACCGTCCTCGGCGATCCGCCACTGCATCCCGGGCAGCATCCGGCCCACCGAACCCAGGCGCGCCTGGGCGGGCGGGCAGGCGCTGGCCACGCAGGTGAGTTCGGACATGCCCCAGATCTCCGAGATCGGGATGCCGAGTCCGAAGAAAAACCCGAGCGTCTGCGGCGGGATCGGCGCGGCACCGGACATGGCCCACTTCAACTGGTCCAAACCGATTTTGGCACGCAACGCCGACAGCACCCGCTCGTCGGCCTCCGCCCATTCCGTGGCCAGCTCGACACCGATCGCCGTACCACTCAGCTGCGCGTCGGCTTTTCGCGCCGCCACCCCCAGCGCCCACTGCAACCCGGCCCGGGTGGGCTCGTCGGGTTCGTTCGCGACCGCGAACTCGATGGCCGCCTTCAACTTCTCCCACACTCGCGGCACCGCGCCCCAGATCGTCGGATGCACATCGACCAACGCGGCAGGCAGCAGCGAGCGGTCGGGCACCACCGTGATCTGAATGCCGTAGACCTGCTGCAAGTACAGACAGCAGAACCGGTCGGCCATGTGCGCCGACGGCAGGTAGGAGGTCTGGCGGTCACCGAACGCCACCGGAAGCACGGCGTGGAACGCGCGCGCTTCGGCCAGCACGTTGCTGTGCGTAATCTCGACACCCTTCGGGTTTCCGGTGGTTCCGGAGGTGTAGACGAGGGTGAGGATGTCCTCGGGCCGCACGGCCCGCCAGGTCGCCTCGAAATCGAAATCACCGCTGCCCATGGCTTTCAGCTCGGGGAGGCCGAGCGTGCCCTCCGGTGCGCCATCGAGGCAGACGATGGCCTCGATCGGTGCGCCGGAGCGGCGGATGCGCTCGACGTACTGCTGCTCACAAATCACCACCCGGTTGCCCGCGTTCTCGAACACGTAGTTCAGCTGCTCGGGTGCGAGGGTGTTGTATACCGAAAACGAGGTCGCGCCGGTGTGCTGGACGCCGACCTCGACGGGATAGAACTCCACCCGATTACCCATCATCAGCGCGACGGTGTCGCCGTGGCCGACCCCGAGGGCGTGCAGCCCGGCGGCGACCTCGCGGACCTGATCGGCGTACTGCCGCCAGGTAAGTGTGTGATCACCGCCGATGGATCGGACGGCCACCGCGGCCGGATCAATTGCCGCGTTGCGCTGGAATGCGGCACAGGACGTGTTCGGTTCGCTCATCCCACAACCTCGTTCAGTACACCTGGCTTTCCCAGACCGTAGGTGCCCGGCCGACACGCGGGGGCCGTTTTGACCGTATTGGGCGACCGCCCTCGCCCGACGGTCAATGCTGAGGTCGTCCCTCGCAGGACCTACGGCTCGGATCAGCTGGTCGGCCGCGAGCACCGCCGCATGCGGTCGCGCGCAACATGATCGACAGCAATGGGAACGCGACCCGTGCGGCGGAATTCGGTCTGCTACCGCAGTGTCACCCGAATATGGGCGCCGCGAACTTCGCTGAGCGCGGCCCGAGCACCGCCACGATGGGGTACTGTACGGTGCGTCAAGTCCGGCTCGAACGAACAGAACGGCGCCGCGAATGTCACGTGTGGTCACCAAAGAGCAGTACTTCGACACCGCACTGGAGGTGCTCGCCGAATTCGGGTTCAAGGGCCTCAACATCGGCGTGCTATGTCGGCAGCTCGGCGTCACCAGCGGCTCGTTCTACCACCATTTCGGCAGCTGGCAAGGATTCGTCGACGCCCTGCTCGACCACTGGGAAAACCGCCAGGTCCGCATCCTGCGGACGCTGAAGTTCAACCAGGGCAACCCCGACGACGACATTCGCGCCATGTCCGTTCTCGCCGCCGGATTGCACCATGCCGCCGAGGCCGCGATCCGCGCGTGGGCCGCGAATGACGAGTCGGTCAACCTCGCTCTCAAACGCGTCGACGAATCCCGCAGGCGCACCGTGCACAAGGCGATCAAAGGCGTCGTCGGCGACGACGCCACCACCACCGTGGTGACCTCGCTGGGCATGGCGATGCTGGTCGGGTACCAGCAGATCGCCGCGGGCGGCGAGGAGCTGTCGCTCGACGGGCTGCTCGCCGAATACGCGCGCCTGATCTACTCGCACGCCCAGCGCTGAAGCCCCGCGGCTAGCCGAGCAGCTCGTCCACGTAGCACCACCGCCACGCCTCACCCGGCTCCACACTACGCATCACCGGATGCCCGCTGCTCGCGTAGTGCTTGGTCGCATGATTGCCCGGCGAGGAGTCGCAGCAGGCGATGTGCTCACACGACAAGCACATCCGGAGATGCACCCACACCAGCCCCTCGGCCACACATTCGGCGCACTCGTCGGCCCCAGTAGGCTCACACACCAGCGGCGCGGCGCACAGATGCGCGCAGTTGTCCTCGGCCACCGGGCCCGCCAGCGGTTCGAGACGCCCTTCCTCGGCCTCGTCGAAGCGGTCGATCATCGACTCCTCGAGATCCAGCCGCGCCATGACGTGCTGAAGGATCTCGTAGTCCACCACCCCGGAATCCCGCACCCGCAGCACGGTTTCGCGTTCGGCACGCAGCATCTCCAGCCGCAGCCGCCGGTACTCGGCGGTGGGGGTGGCCAGTTCCGACTCGGCGCGTCCTAGCCGCTCCCACGCGGCATTCGTCTTCCAGGTCACACGGTCGCGCAGCATCTCGACCACGGCGGGCGGGGTATCCGGCGTGATCGCCGCATCGAGCGCGGCCAGGCCCGCCGCAGTGGATTGCTGCAACAGGTTGGCCTTCTGCAGCGCGTCCTCGGCACGGCTGGGCCCGCGCAGCCGCAGCCACCGCATCAGCCACGGCAGCGATGTCCCCTGCAACAGCAGTGTTCCCGCCACCACGACCAGCGCGAGGAGTTTCAGCACCGGCAATTGCGGGGTGTCCTCGGGCAGCAGCAGCACCGCCGCCAATGTCACAACGCCGCGCATACCCGCCCACGACACCACAACCAGGTGCGTCAATGGCACATCGTCGGCCCTCCCGAACCTGCGTGACAGCAGCGTCGACGGAAACACCCACAGCGGCCGCGCCAGCATCGTCACCGCCAGCACCGTGATCGCCGCCGACACCAGAGTGCGGTGGTCGAGCCCGCTGCTCCACGCACCCTCGACAATCGCGCGCACCTGCAACCCGATAATGACGAACACCGAACTCTCCAAGATGAATTGGATGGTCCGCCAGTTGATGCGCTCGGAGATCCGCGACGCCGCACTCTGCCACACCGGTGCGCCGTGTCCGAGGATCATGCCGCAGCAGACTACGGCGATCACCCCCGAGGCGTGGATGCCCTCGGCGGGCAGATACGCCGCGAACGGAGCCAAGAACGACAGCGTCGTGTCGAGCACCGGATCGGTGATGCGCCGCCGCAGCATCGCCAGCAGGTAAGCGACGACGATGCCGACCACCGCACCACCGCCTGCCGCGAGCAGGAAGTCACCGCCGGCCTGCCACACCGACAGGGTGCCCGCCGACGCCGCTATCGCGGTGCGCAAAGCCACCAGCGCGGTCGCGTCGTTGAACAGCGACTCCGACTCCAGGATCGCCACGATCCGCCGCGGCATCCCGATCCGGCGCGCCACCGCCGTCGCGGCCACGGCGTCCGGCGGCGCCACCACCGCACCCAACGCGACCGCGACCGCGAACGGCACCGGCAAAAGCCACCACACCACCGCCGCGACGGCGAACGTGCTGAACAGCACCAACCCCACCGACAGCAGCACGATGGTGCGCACATTGGCGCGGAAATCCACCAGCGACGTGCGGATAGCGGCGGTATACAGCAACGGAGGCAGCAGACCGAGCAGAATGATCTCCGGATCCGGGTGGATCTCCGGCACGAACGGCAGATACGACGCCGCCACCCCGGACAGTGTCAGCACCAGCGGTTCGGACACCCCGAACCGACGCGCCAGCGCCGCCAACGCGGCCGCCGACGCGACGAGAACAACCAGGCCGATCGCGACATGCACTGTGGCATTCTCGCAGAGCGCACGATCGGCAACCGGCCGCGCGGTATGTGACACGTGCGCGGTCGGCGGAACGGCTGTGCCCGGCGCGTGCACGCGCCATGCTTGTCGGCGAAAGGGAGGTAGGCATGGAGGAGTTTGCGTCCTGGCGGGCGAACGGACGACGGCACACCCACCGCGGTCACCAGATCTTCTGGCGGGACGGCGGCGGGGGCGCCGAAGACACACTCGTCTGTATCCACGGATTTCCCACCGCATCATGGGACTGGCACGCCGTCTGGCCCGGCCTGTGCGAACGCTTCGCACGGGTCATCGCCCCGGACATGATCGGTTACGGCTGGTCGGCGAAACCGCGCCACTACGACTACACGATCGGCGACCAGGCCGACATCCACGAAAACCTGCTGCGTGAACAAGGCGTGGGCCGGTACCACATCCTCGCCCACGACTACGGCGACACGGTCACGCAGGAACTGCTGGCCCGCGATGCCGAACGCCGTGCGGCAGGCGACGAATCACTGATGATCGAATCGGTGTGCCTGCTCAACGGCGGCCTGTTCCCCGAGGCCCACCGACCGCGTCTGATACAGCGGCTGCTGGCGAGCCCGCTTGGACCGGCAGTCGGGGTGTTCGGCAGTGAGCGCACCTTCTGCCACAGCCTGGCCGCGGTGTTCGGTCCCGACACCAAACCCAGCGACACCGAAGCACACCAGTTCTGGCTGCTGTGGTGCAGCAAGCACGGTAAACGCAATGGACACAAGCTGATCCGCTATATGGCCGAGCGCCGCAAGCATCGAGACCGCTGGGTCGGAGCGTTGCAGCAGGCGCAGGTCCCGATCCGGCTCATCGACGGCCTGCTCGACCCGGTCTCCGGCGCGCACATGGTGCACCGCTACCGCGAGCTGATCCCCGACCCGGACGTGGTGGAACTGCCGAGGATCGGCCACTACCCCCAGCTCGAGGCGCCAGAGGAGACGCTGACGGCGTTCCTGGAATTTCACGGCAACCGGGTCGGCTGAACCCGCGCCATCGGCGATTCCCGCGGGCGGACGTTCGGGGTGACCGCACCGCCGGGTCGTGGCGCCAGATTGTGTGAACCGGGAGGATCTGCCGCGCGTGAGCGAGGGGCAGATCCTCCCTATCTGTGAGACGCTCGGGCACATTCCGCTTACCGGCGGTACGGATCGGCCGATCTGTTGCGGTTGGTACAGGTCCGGACGCTGGCCAAGGCCCTGGTCCCAGAAGGCTTCGACGACTACACGATCAGCACCGTGTCCGGGCGCGCGGTGACGCACAGCGCCGGCTACCCGTCGGCGGAACCGCACACATCGGCAGAGAACTCCGCATCAGCCACCGCGTCACCCTGCGGACGCATCGACAGCGCCAACGCGTACAACACCGCACACAGCGGCACAGTATGCCCTCAGGCCGTCGTGGCGGGCTCCGGCTCGCTTGCCGCATCACGGGCAAACCGCTCCACAGGCGCCCGTGTCACCGTCACCCATGTGTTGTTCACCGCCGCAGCGCCGGAAAACGTGTCTGTCAACGCCGGATCGTGCAGCAGATTCACATTCGCCCCCGGCACCGACGCCGCCACCTTCCAGCCGACACCCGGCTCACCGTGACCCCATCCGTGCGGAATCGCCACTGTACCGGCCCGGATGTCGTCGCTGATTTCCAACGGCACCACGATCGATCCGGTGCGCGACCGCACCATCACCGGCTCACCGTCGCGCAATCCACCTTCAGCCGCATCCGCCGGATGCATCAGCGCCGTGCACCGATCACGGCCCTTCACCATCGCGGGCACACATGCAGCATCGCCAGCAACAGGTATACGTCACCACCCGGGCTCACCGCGACATGCTGATCGGCCAACCGCGCCGTCTCCGTCCGACGCGGGTCGACGGGAACTGATCGATCGATGACGCTGAATAGAAGTTCCTCGTCCGTAACACCGCACGCAGCATCACCGCGTACAGCACCGACGAACTGTGCGCGGCCGGATTGCCCAGGTACATGCCGATAGCGCTGGGCCCGTGCTCGCGCTGCACCTTCCGCAGCCGCTGCCCGATCTCCCGGAACGCCTCCTCCCACCCGACCGGCTCGAACGACTCACCCACTCGCCGCACCGGGGTGCGTAACCGGTCAGGGTCATGATGCAGCCCACCCATCGCCGTCGCCTTCGGGCAGATGTACCCGTTCGACAACACGTCTTGCGGATTCCCCTCGATCCGCCTCACCTGGTCGTCCTCGACCGTGACCAGGATTCCGCAGTGGGCCTCACACAATGTGCACTGCCGGGCAATGGTGGTAGCACGCATGGATTTTCACCTTCTGCCGGTTCGCTTCCCACAGGCTAATCGCGGCGCAGCGTCCCGTACAGGGCGCTATGATCCGCGAATCCGCACATGGACATGCACGTCGTGCCACCCATCGGAATGCAGCCCGGCGCTGCGCTTGACGGACTCCGGCGCGAATCCCGCCTTCGTCGCCGCCCGGCACGAGGGCAGATTCCGCACCGAATGCGACACCTCCAGCCGGTGAAAACCGGCCCCGAACGCCCAGCGCGTCAGGACGGCCAGCGCGCCGGGCGTCACACCGCGACCCCGCCATCGCGGAACCGTCCAATACGCGACCTCCGACAGCCCGGCGGGCGGCGACATGTGCCGCAACCCGATCCGGCCCGCTACCACATCGCCCACGGTGACCGCCCACTGCGGATCGCGACCACTCGACCACCCCGCACACCAGCGCTCGATCAGCCCCGCCGCCTCGTCCTCGGACACCGCACTGCGGACATGCCAGCGCTGAATGTCCGGATCACGGTAGGCGGCATGCACCGCGGGCGCGTCGGCGGTGGACCAAGGCCGCAACGTCACCACCTCGCCCCGCAGGGTGGGCTGCGTCCCGGCAGCGAACACAGCGGCGGCAACAACATCGGGCATCAGCGCAGGCACATCCGAATTATCCTCGGACGCTTCGTTTTTCGTCCAGGAATCAACCGGCCAAGGCCGCAAGCACGCTCCTGGCCTGGTGATCGGCGCCGAGCTGATTCGGATGGAACGGCACCGCCGGGCCCACCGGATCACCGGAGAACGGGACCAGCCCCTCCACCCACCGCGTTCCCGGCGCCTGACATGCGTCGTGCCCGGCGCTCGTGGTGTATGAGTCGACGAACTCCGCACCGGTCGCCCGCGCCACCCGCGCCAGCATCGCGTCCAGCTCGATCAGCTTGTGGCCCAGCCAGTTCGCGTCCGCATCCGAGATCGGGACGGAGGGAAAGCAACCGGGTCCGGTGCTGACGCCCGCGAAGTAGTCCAGCAGCAGAATCCGCGCACGCGGCGACCGCGCACGGATGCCCTCGATCACCGCCGTAACCTTCGGCGCGACCGCGGCGATATTCGCCGACATCCGATCCACGCCGTCGACCACCAGCGTATTCAGGCAAGGCGACACCACAGGGTCGGCGGTCAGGCAGCGCTGGACCGTTGCGGCCAATCCCGCGTCGTTACCACCGATTTCAAGGGTCACCAGATCCGTTGATGAGGTGAGGCGATCGAACTGCGGCGCGTTCACTCCGCGCGCAGTGCTCTGCGCAGCGGTCATATGCGCGGTCGTCGCCCCACCACAGGTCGCGTCCCGGAACACCGGCATCGCCAGTGCCGCGGCCACCTGCTTGGCGTAGTCGGCCCGGCTCTGTGCGCACCCGATCGGCACGAACTCGTCGGTCGGCTGACTCAACGAGGCATCAGCCGCCCACGAGTCGCCCAAAGCGACGTACTCACCGAACGGGGGAGCCGCCGAGGACGCCGACACCTGCACACCCGAGACAGCAGCGCCGATCGCCGCGCACGCCACCACCGCGCGCACCCTCCTGCCCATATCGCCTCCACACCTAGCCGACTACCAGCAAATTTGGACGTTCGTCCAATATCGGTGAACTTAGCATCTCCTTGTCCAGCACGCGCACGCGGCGTCCAAATCCCGCCAGCCTCAGCATATTTCAGCGCCAAAGCATCGACTGGATCGCCTACTCGACCGACCATATTGTGACGTTCGATCGCAGCCCGTCCCCGGAGAAGAAGCAGGGGGTGACCTCTCAGCTACACGGTCGGCTCGCGGACGGACACCACGGTGACGGATTCCTCCTTCGGCGGAACACGGAATCCCGGCAGATACCGATTCGCCGCAGGAATCAGCAGGTGAATCAGCGGACCGATCCCGAACGCGTACACGAGCGTTCCGATACCAACACCGCCGCCGAGAATCCACCCGGTCGACAACACCATCACCTCGATCACCGTGCGCACCATCCACACCGGTTTTCCGGTCCGGCGAACCAGTCCAGTCATCAATCCATCCCGCGGCCCCGGCCCCATTCCCGCGCCGATGTACAACACACTGGCCACCGCGTTCAGCATCACCGCTGCGCCCATCGCGCCCACCCGCGCCGGCAGCGCGTCCCACGACGGCAGCCACCCCAGGCCGGCGTCGACCGACAGCGCGATCACCACGACATTGCTCACCGTTCCCAATCCGGGCAACTGCCGCAACGGAATCCACGCCAACAGCACCGCAACACCGGTCACCGCCGTCACCGCCCCGAAACTGATCGGTACATGCCGCCCCACCCCTTGATGAAACACATCCCACGGATCCAGCCCAAGCCCCGCCTGAACCATGACGGCCATCGAGAACCCGTACAACCACAACCCGACATACAACGCGACCAATCGACGAACCAGCACCGACCGAGCATGCCGATAACTGGACTGCCAAAACAGAGCCACCTACCAACTACTGGACTGTAAAACTCAATCTCCACCCACCCTGCCCCAGAACCGCATATGCGGTTCATGATCAGCCAAGTGCGCTACCGGCTACGGCAACGGTGCAGACCAGCGCAGCACGGTTCCCCCGGCGGGGCCGCTCTCGATGCTCGAGCTGCCACCCGCGCGCTCGGCGCGGGCGGCCAAGTCGGCCAGCCCGCTGCGCCACGCGAGGTCATCGGGAACGCCGGTTCCGTCGTCGACCACCTCGATGGCGATGTCGTCACCCACGGTGAGGCTGACCGATACCGAGGTCGCGGCGGCATGCCGGACCACGTTGCTCGTCCCTTCGCGCACCACCGCTGCGACATCCTCGGACAACAACGGCACCAGTACGGAAACGGGACCGACTAGGTGCACCGTCGTGCGCAAGCCGCTGTCGGCGGTCGTTTCGGCGACAATGTCATGCAATCTTGTACGGAACACAGGGGTCTCGGTAGCACTGGTGCTGCTCTGCAGATCGAAAATCGAGTGGCGGATATGTTGCAGAATGGCCTGCAGCTCGTCGATGGTTTCGGTGAGCCGGCTCTTGACTTCGGGCGCACGGGCCCGTTGCAAAGTGCCTTGCAGCGACAAGCCGACCGCGAAAAGTCGCTGCATGACGTGATCGTGCAGATCACGGGCGATCCGGTCGCGATCGGACAGCACATCCAGCTCCCGCATCCGCCGTTGCGTGTCCGCCAGGTGCAGTGCGAGCGCGGCTTGGTGGGAGAAGGCCACCATCATCGACTGCGCCGCGGTGTCCAAGCGCGGTGCACCGGCGGGCCGCAGGGTGGTGAGTACACCGATAGTGGTGTTCGCGGCTCGTAACGGCAGGACCAGCACCGGGCCGAGTGCCGCCACAGAGTCGAACAGCACATTATGCAGCAGCCGGTCGACGGCCATGGCATGCCCTTCCCGGAACACCATGCCGGAATGAGATTCGCTGATCGGGATCCGCCGTCCGATCAGTGCGTCGGCTTCAACGCCCGCAGCCGCGACCACCGCCAACTCGGTCACGTCTTCATGAGGGATATCGGGGTCGTCGGGCAAGGCGAGGAACGTGCACGCAGAGTCGGTGAGCGTCAACGCACGCTGGGCGATCAGGTCGAGCACTTCGCCGGGTTCGCCGCCGGCGAGCAACTCGGTAGACACGTCGCGGATCGCTTCCAACCACTTCTGGCGGATCCGGGACCGTTCGTAGAACCGGGCGTTTTCGATGGCGATGCCCGCGGCCCCGGCGAGGGCCTGGACGACGACCTCGTCGTCTTCGGTGAACCCCTGACCCCCCGCCTTCTCAGTGAGGTAGAGGTTGCCGAACACCTCATCGCGGACCTTGACCGGCACGCCGAGAAAGCTGCCCATCCGCGGATGGTGCTCAGGGAAGCCGACCGAGGCGGGATGAGCCGAAAGATCGGTCAGCCGAATGGGTTTCGGTTGATCGAACAGCAGGCCGAGGACTCCGAGGCCACGAGGCAGGTCACCGATCAGCATCCGGGTACGGTCATCGATGCCCTCGTAGACGAGATCGGCGAGCTGACTGCTGGACGTGTCAATCGCGCGGACGCCGAGGGCGCCATACCGTGCGTCAACCAACTCGATGGCGGCGTGCACGATGGAACGCAGCGTGTTGCCGAGATCCAGTCCAGCGGTGATGACGAGCATGGCCTCGATGAGCCGGTCCATCTGGTCGCGGGCGCGGACAATCTGCGCGATCCGGTCCTGGACCTCGAGGAGCAACTCACGTAGCCGCAGCTGAGACAGTGTCTCGGTGACCGGCGTCCAGTCACTGGAACCGGCCTCGGACCGCTGGCGTTCCATGTTCGGAATTCTCCCATGCCCCCGGAGACACGTCAGCCCCGTCTGTGCTGGTGATTCGCTGGACCAGTGGAAGTCCGTCCCATCAGTAGGGGACGTCCTGCTCTAACCGACAGCGCGTCGCGATGGCAGCGTGGGGATCGGATGCGACGAAGGAGGGATGGACGACAGACATGGATAACCGACTGCCCGATGATCACACCATGAAGGCCGCGCTCGCGCTCGCGGTGCGAGCACCGTCGGTACACAACACACAGCCATGGCGGTTCCGCATCGGTGAGCGCGGAGTGCGCATCTACCTCGACCCGACGCGAGCACACCCCTCGACCGATCCCGACCAGCGTGATCTCGTACTCAGCTGCGGCGCGGCACTGCACCACTTACGGATCGCGCTCGCGGCCATGGGATGGTCGGCCGTGGTGCACAGACTTCCCAATCCCGCCGATCAGAATCACCTGGCTTCGATAGAACTCCTCCGGAATCGGCCGACCATGACCGATGTCGCGCTGGGCGCCGCGATAACCGACAGACGAACCGACCGCAGGAACTACAGCTCCCGACCCCTACCGCCGGGCTATCTCGGGCTGGTCACCGAACGCGCCGCGGAGTTCGGCGGCGTCATCCGCCAGGCCGCATACAAATCGCGCGACCGGCTCGTCGAGGCGATGAACGCGGCGGCACGACAACACCCCGAAGACCCGGACTATCAACTCGAGCTGGCGGCATGGAGCGGCAGGCACGACACCGCCAACGGTGTACCGGCACGCGACACCACGCCACCCCGCACCGGCCAGGAGATTTCGAGCCGGGTCTTCACCGCGCCACGGCTGATCGATCGCACCCGCGAACCCGACTACGCCGAACTGCTGGTGCTCGGCACCGCAGCCGACGACCGGCTGTCGCGACTGCGCGCGGGCGAAGCGACAAGCGCGGTCCTCTTGACCGCCACGAATGTCGGATTGGCCACCTGCCTGCTGACCGAGCCGCTGGAGATCCCCGAACTGCGCAAGAAGATCAGCCTCGGCGTGCTCGACGACGCCACCTCCCCACAAGCTGTCATCAGAATCGGCTGGCTGCCCGACGACACCCCGCCACTGCCGGTAGCGCCACGACGGACGGTCGACGAAGTGCTGGACCCGTTCGACGCCGGGGAAACCACCGCCCACTGAGCAGCGTCTTCCGTCGTCGTCGCGATGCGTGCACTGGGCAACCGAGGACCGGTGGCCGCCCAGCGAGGGACTTTCGCCCCTGTCGCGCACGAGGCCCGGCAGGAATGCTCGATACCGAACCTCTCGATACTGAACCTGATGACGACGATAGGTAAGCCGATGGCCGACTCCGCTGCCTCGCAGTCCGCCCCGCAAATGATCGCAGCTGTGGACGGCTCCGCCAGCTCATATCAAGCGGTGGCCTGGGCAGCGGTCGAGGCTGCCTTGCACCGCCGAGAACTACACATTCTCACCTCGATGGCGCTGCCCGGCGGTTTCGGTCCCGGCACGGCACTGAGCGAGTCGGACATGGAGTGCAAGCGGCGCGACGGCGAGCGGATCGTCACCGAAGCCAGCAGGATCGCGCGAGCCGCCGTGCTGGGTGCAGAACTCGTCCTCACCACCGAGGTGTCGTTCGACCTCCCCGTTCCCACCCTGATCGCCCGGTCGGAACAAGTGAAGATGCTGGTGATCGGCAGCAGCCGGGGCCTCAGCGCCGTCCACCGCGGGCCGCTCAGCTCGGTCAGCACCGCCGTGACCCGGCACGCGCACTGCCCGGTCGTCGTCATCCACTCGCGGTCATCCACGACATCGCCGGCATCGTCAACGGGTGCCCGCCTGTAGGTCATGGATTCACCGTGACATAGCACCGGTCCTTGGTCACGAACCACACGGTCGGCACCAGCTCGGTCGGCTAGCGTAGCGGCGCCGACCAGCGCAGAACGGTGCCGCCGGACGGACGGCTCTCGATGCTGAAACGGCCGCCTGCCCGCTCGGCTCGCGTCGCCAGATTCGCCAATCCGCTACGGCGGGTGATGTCGTCGCATAAACCGATCCCGTTGTCGGTCACTTCGATGCTGACGTCATCGCGTACCTGCAATTCGACCGACACGGTGGTTGCCGAAGCGTGCCGCACCACATTGCTGACCGCTTCCCGCAGAACGGCCTCCACATCGTCGGACAGCGGGGGCTCCAGGACGGTGACGGGTCCAGCCAATCGCACGGTGGTGCGAAGTCCGCTCTCGGCGGTCATGTCGACGATGATGCCGTGCACATGTCTGCGGTACTTCGAGGAATCCGCTGCCGTGTTGCTGTGCAGGTCGAAGATCGAATGGCGGATGTCCTGCACGATCGCTTGGACGTCGTCGACGGTTTCCATCAGCCGGGACTTGATTTCCGGCGCCCGCGCCCGCTGCACCGTTCCCTGGAGAGACATCCCGATCGCGAACAGTCGCTGGATGACGTGGTCGTGCAGGCCTCGGGCAATGCGGTCGCGGTCGGACAGCACGTCGAGTTCCCGCATCCGTCGCTGAGTGTCGACCAGTCGCAGCGCCAGTGCTGCCTGGTCGGCCATCGCGGCCATCATCGACTCGGCGGGGGAGTCGAGGAGCGTCGCGTCGGCGGGCCGAACCGTGGTGAGCACACCGAGGACGGAGCGTCCGGCCCGCAGCGGAAGGATCAGCGCTGGACCCACCTGCGTAGCCGAGCCGAAGAGCTGGAAGTACGACCGCTTGTCGACCGCGATCATGCACCCGTCCCGGAAGGCTTCGCCCGCACAGGATTGTTCGAGAGGTATCCGCCGCCCAATGAGTTCCTCGCAGCTTCCTCCCGCGGCGGCGACCACGACCAGCTCGGTCACCTCATCGTGGGGGATGTCCGTGTCCTCGGGCAAAGCGAGGAACGTGTATGCGGACTCGGTGAGCGTCAGTGCTCGCTCGGCGACAAGATCAAGGACCTCGCCCGGCTCGCCGCCCGCCAAGAGCTCGGTCGCCACATCCCAGGTCGCCTCCAGCCACTGCTGCCGCGAGCGGGACTCCTCATAGAGACGGGCATTCTCGATGGCAATGCCCGCGGCCGCGGCGAGTGCCTGCACCACGACCTCGTCGTCGTCGGTGAACTCCTGACCTCCCGCCTTCTCAGTGAGATAGAGATTGCCGAAGACCTCGCCCCGCACCTGCACCGGCACACCGAGGAACGTCTGCATCGGTGGATGATGCTCCGGGAAGCCGACCGAGGACGGATGGTCCGAAAGATTCACCAGCCGAATGGGCTTCGGCTGCTGGATGAGCAGGCCGAGCACTCCGTGGCCCCGCGGCAGGTCACCGATCAAAACGCGAGTCCGGTCATCGATGCCCTCGTAGACGAACTCGGCGAGTTGATTGCTCGTTTTGTCGGTCTCCCGGACCCCGAGCGCGCCGTACCCGGCGTCGACGAGCTCGATGGCGGCGTGCACGATCGTGCGCAGCGTGTTGTCGAGGTCCAGCCCCGCGGTGATCACCAGCATGGCCTCGACAAGCCGGTCCATCCGATCGCGCGCATCGACGATCAGCGCGATCCGCTCCTGAACTTCGATCAGCAGCTCGCGCAGCCGCAGCGGGGACAGCGTTTCGGTTACCGACGTCCGGCCATTCGGGTGTGTCCCGGACGGCTGTCGTTCCATATCCGGCCTTCTTCCACGATCAATGCCTGGATCCGACTGCTGGGCACTGGAAACCTGGCCGGAGGCAGCTAGTCCGATCTGCCTGGTTGGTTGAGCTTCGAGGCCAGCACCGCCGCCTGAGTACGTCGTTCGACCCCGAGCTTGGTCAGCAATCGCGACACGTAGTTCTTGACCGTCTTCTCGGCCAGGTACATCCGGCCGGCAATTTGCCGGTTGGTCAGCCCTTCGCCGAGCAAGGCGAGCAGCGTTCGCTCCTGGTCGGTGAGGCCGGCCAGCGGGCCGGTCTTTTCCTCGGCCGCGGAGCGGAGCTTGACCATGAGCGCGGCGGCGGCACGATTGTCGAGCAGCGATTTGCCTGCCCCTACCTCACGGATCGCGTCGATCAGTTCCAGGCTTTTGATGTCTTTGACGACATATCCGCTGGCTCCGGCCAGGATAGCGTTGAGCATCGCCTGCTCGTCGGTGAACGAGGTCAGGATGAGACAGCGCAGATCGGAGTTCGCCGAGAGCAGTTCGCGGCACAGTTCGATGCCGTTGCCGTCGGGTAGCCGCACGTCGAGGACGACGACGTCGGGTTGCAACGCGGGAATCCTCGCGAGTGCCTGCGAGTAACTGCTCGCCTCGCCTATCACCTCGAGGTCCGGCTCCACACCGATGAGATCACCGACCCCCCGCCGGACGATCTCATGGTCGTCGACCAAGAACACCGTGACCATGGGTACACCTCTCCCTCAGTCGACATCCCCGGACTATGGAGCGTCATGGTGGCGCACGCCGGACTTCGACCGTGGACCAGTGACCGAAGCCGCTTGACCGGGCCGGTAGCTACCCGCCGACCGCTGTCATGACCATTCTGCGCCGATAGCCGGGCGCGCGCCCCCTCAACCACCGTCTGATCCCGCGAGCGGTCGGTGTCCGGCACAACCGAGCCGGGGCCATTACGCGACCGGCGCCCGCTCGGCCCCATCAGCCGATGACCTTCTGCTCTGCCCGAACAGGGCCCAGGGGAGACGCTCAAAACTCGACTCCCCGATCCTTTTTACTGTCGACAGCCAGCCGCCGCTCACGGCGACTCCAATCGACACGATCGCGTCAGTGTGGCTCGAGGACGCTGAAGATGTCCGTGATCGGGCGGCGGGGTGTGGGCGGGACCAAGCCGCTGTCATCGGGCGCTGTCCCGACGCGAATCAGCACCTGCGGCGTGCCCGGGCGGGGGATCAGGTTCGCGAGCAGTTTCCGGCCTGCCGATAGTTCGGTGATATGGGTCAGCGCGCAGGTTGCCAGGCCGGCTGCGGCGCATTCCAGCAGCACCGCCGACAATGCCTCGCCGGTATGCAGCCAATGCGTCACCGAATCGGCATCGGTGCTGAGTACCACCAGTCGCGCGTGGTCGTCGAGCTGCGCGCGGCGCATCGAATGCGGGGCGGAGGGGAAGGGGCGTCCGACACCGACTCGCGCGAACTCCGCATCCGACACCAGCGCGGACGGCGGCACCCCCTCGGGGGTCTCAGAATGTCCAGCCCACCAATGCAACTCGGTCTGATAAAGCATGTCTTCGCGGCGCAGGGCACCGGCCTGCTGCGATGCGGCGGCAAGCCGTGGCCGGGCACTCTCGTCGAGGACGCTGAGTTCCACCTTATGCGGTGAGGTGAGCATCCGCATTCTGGGCAGGATGTCAGCGAAGCCCTCAGGTTCGGCCAGAGGCAACCGATCGGTACGCCGCTGGTCGATGGCGAGCGCGCGGATGTGGACACCGGCGGGCGGATCCGGCCACTGCCGGAATTCGATCGTCGCCAGATGATCGGGGCGCTGCGGGTCGGGCCGACGCACCGTGTCGGTGTGCCAGCCCCGGTCGGCGAAGGTGGTACGCACGTGGTGCAGCATCGTGCCGCAGCTGATCACCAGCTGGCGGCCGAAGGGGTCGGTCGAGGGCAGCAGCCGGTCGGCATCGGTGTACAGGTGCAGGCGGGTGCCGTCCAGCACCCAGCGCCACGGCTGGGTGTTGTGCACCGACGGTGCGCGGGCGGCCAGCCGAATCACCGCCTGTATCGTCAGGCGATCGGGTACCGATACGGCGGGTTCATCGTCGTCGACGGTCATGCTTTCAGCCTTCTCGGCGAGCAAGCCAGCGGATACGGGCCTTCCGCCCGCAGGGCGGGGCCCTTGGTCACCCGGTCGCCCGGCGCTTCGGCGCGGCCCGCTTCGCGCGACTTCGATGGCCAGCAGCATCTCCAATTCCGTCAGCAGGCGCAACCGCCCGGTCCGATAATTCGTCACTGTGACGCATTAAAGGGAGCGGGCAGAGGGGAGGGGAGCTATGACCTCGATCAACCCATCATCACCCACCCCAGTCCACGTCGCCGAAATCGGACTCGCACAGCGGCCGATCAACGGCGACGGAGCGCACACTGGCGAGCGCTACCTGTCGATTTCCAACGTTGTCGAAGCGGCCGCCAGGACGGCGGTTTGACCTGCCGCACATCAATCGTCACATCAGACACTTTAGTCTCATTCCGTCACAGTGACGCATAATTATGCAGGGGAATTTACAGACATTACGAGCGGCAGTACATGAAGGAGTCAACAGGACATCGCCAAACCCCCGGAACTGCTGGCCATCACCTCCAGGATCGGGACGCGACGCGCAGAGTCACCAGTTGATGTATCTGATGAACCCCGTCGGTTCGTTCGCCGATAATCAACATTATGTCAAGTAACCCAGCCGGCCAGGTGTCAGTAGCCGCAGAACTCCGGACACAAACCAGCCATTGTCGCCCAGAGTCTTGACTGAATCCAGAAAAGTGCGTCATATTGTCTGGGTGTCACCGACCTCTGATCACGCAGAGCAGCTGCGTATGGCTGATCTACGCGTGACCCGCCCCCGGGTCGCGGTACTCGAGGCGGTGCACGCGCATCCACATGCCGACACGGACACGATTCTCGGAGCCGTGCGTACCGTTCTGCCGGAGGTGTCCCGGCAGGCTGTATACGACGTACTGCATGCCCTGACCGCTGTGGGTCTGGTGCGGCGGATCCAACCGTCCGGCTCTGTCGCTCGCTACGAGTCACGGGTCGGCGACAACCACCACCACGTCATCTGCCGCTCTTGCGGGGTCATCGCAGATGTCGACTGTGCTGTCGGCGAGGCGCCCTGCCTGACCGCGTCCGACCACAACGGCTTCCTCGTCGATGAGGCCGAAGTCATCTACTGGGGTCTGTGCCCCGACTGCTCGACATCGCACACGTCGCGATCACACACATGATCACAGCCCGATTCACTCACTCTTGAAAGGAAATACTGTGCCTGAGGAACACCCGCCGATCGCAGAGGCCAACACGGAGCCCGGTTGCCCCGTTGCGTCGGGTCGCCGCCCCCACCCCACCGAGGGTGCGGCAAACCGTGAGTGGTGGCCGAACCAGCTCAACCTGAAGATTCTCCAGAAGAACCCCGCCGTGGCCGACCCCATGGGCCAGGAATTCAATTACGCCCGGGAGTTCAAGACCCTCGACCTCGCCGTCGTCAAGCAGGACATCGCGGAGGTGCTGACGACCTCGCAGAACTGGTGGCCGGCTGACTTCGGCCACTACGGCCCGTTCATGATCCGGATGGCGTGGCACAGCGCGGGCACGTACCGCATCCACGACGGTCGCGGGGGTGCCGGGGCCGGCCAGCAGCGCTTCGCGCCGCTGAATAGCTGGCCCGACAACGGGAATCTCGACAAGGCCCGTCGGCTGCTGTGGCCGGTCAAGAAGAAGTACGGCAGGAAGCTCTCGTGGGCCGACCTGATGATCCTTGCCGGCAACGTCGCCCTCGAGTCGATGGGCTTCGAGACCTTCGGCTTCGGCGGTGGCCGGGCGGACGTGTGGGAGCCCGACGAGGACGTGTACTGGGGCCCCGAGGCCACCTGGCTCGGTGACGAGCGCTACTCCGGTGACCGGGAGCTGGAGAACCCCCTTGCCGCGGTCCAGATGGGCCTCATCTACGTGAATCCTGAGGGCCCGAACGGCAACCCGGACCCGATCGCCGCGGCCAGGGATATCCGTGAGACCTTCCGACGCATGGCGATGAACGACGAGGAGACGGTCGCCCTGATCGCGGGCGGGCACACGTTCGGCAAGACCCACGGTGCGGGAGACGCGAGCAACGTCGGCCCGGAGCCCGAGGCTGCCCCGCTCGAGGCGCAAGGCCTCGGCTGGAAGAACGCCTTCGGCACCGGTAAGGGCGGGGACACGATCACCAGCGGCCTCGAGGGTACGTGGACGAATACCCCGGTGAGCTGGGACAACAGCTTCTTCGAGATCCTCTTCGGATACGAGTGGGAACAGTTCAAGAGTCCCGCTGGTGCCTGGCAGTGGAAGCCGAAGGACGGTGCCGGTGCCGGCACCGTGCCGGACGCCCACGATCCGTCGAAGAGCCACGCCCCGACGATGTTGACGACCGACCTCTCGCTCCGGTTCGACCCGGTCTACGAGCAGATTTCGCGGCGCTTCCTCGAGAACGCGGACGAGTTCGCGGACGCCTTCGCCCGGGCATGGTTCAAGCTCACCCACCGTGATATGGGACCCATCGTGCGCTATCTCGGATCGGAGGTTCCGGCCGAGACCCTGCTGTGGCAGGACCCCGTTCCCGCCGTGACGCACGACCTCGTCGGGTCCGAAGACATCGCCACTTTGAAGAGCCGGATCCTGTCGTCGGGTCTGACCGTCTCGCAGCTGGTCTCGACCGCGTGGGCGGCTGCGTCGTCGTTCCGCGGCAGCGACAAGCGCGGCGGTGCCAACGGCGGGCGTATCCGCCTCCAGCCGCAGAGCGGGTGGGAGGTCAACAACCCTGACGAACTCGCGCAGGTGGTGCGCACCCTCGAGGGCATCCAGGAGTCCTTCAACTCCGCCCAGACCGGGAACACGAGGGTGTCGTTCGCCGATCTGGTCGTATTGGGTGGCGCTGCGGCCGTCGAGCAGGCCGCCAAGAACGCCGGCCACGATGTCGAGGTCCCCTTCACGCCGGGACGTTCGGATGCCACGCAGGAGCAGACCGATGTGGAGTCCTTCGCCGCACTCGAGCCGAATGCGGACGGCTTCCGCAACTACCTCGGGAAGGGCAACCAGCTGCCTGCCGAGTACCTCCTGATCGACAAGGCGAACCTGTTGACCCTGAGCGCTCCGGAGATGACGGTCCTCGTCGGTGGTCTGCGCGTCCTGGGTACGAACCACAAGCAGTCGTCGCTCGGTGTCCTCACCTCGACTCCCGGGTCGTTGACCAACGACTTCTTCGTGAATCTGCTCGACTTGGGCACGGAGTGGGCGCCGACGTCCGAGGACTCGGAGACCTACCAGGGCCGGGACCTCGCCACTGGTGCGGTGAAGTGGACCGGAAGCCGCGTCGACCTGGTCTTCGGTTCGAATTCGCAGCTGCGCGCTCTCGCCGAAGTCTATGCCGGCGACGACGCGCGGCAGAAGTTCGTGCAGGACTTCATCTCTGCGTGGGACAAGGTGATGAACCTCGACCGGTTCGATCTCGCCTGATCACAGCGCGATGATAGGCCCCCCGGAGGCCGATCGATCATGCGGCACCCCGCGAGCCGAAACGGCTCACGGGGTGCCGCGCATTTGGGTCGTTTACCGGGATTCACCGGTCACCATTCTCGCCATATCGGGGGTTGAGGAACAGATCCGCCCAATCCGGTGCTAAGGACTGTACGTCGAGCGCCGGTGTGCTGTAGGTGATCTCATGTCGTGGTGACCCATGAGGGCGGCTACGGCCGGTTCGGGGCGTTGTCCCGTATTGAGTTGGGGCGGCTCTTCTATCTCGATGACGAAGACCCTCGTCTGATCGCGGCGCGACTTCGGGACTACAACCGACTCGGCTTCGCGCTCCAGGTCGTGACTGTCCGTCAGTTGGGTATGTTCCTGGCCGACCCGTTGGACGTGCCGCCAGAGGTGATCGACTACCTCGCCGAGCAGTTGGGCATCGAGGACTCCTCGTGCGTGAAGCAGTACACCGAGCGGGAGAAGACCAAGCTGGAGCACGCCTGAGAGATCCAGCGCGAGTACGGGCTGTCCCCTTTCCCAGACGTAGAGTCGGAACTCGCCGCCTGGGTCGCCGACCAGGCGTGGATGACCGGCGGCGGCCCGAAGGCGATGTTCGCCGGGGCGGTTGAATGGCTGCGAACCCACCAAGCCCTGCTGCCCGGCTACCGGACGCTGGAGCGCTTGGTCTCCGACGGTCGCCAGGCCGGAGACCAGAAGCTGTGGAGTCAGTTGGCCGGCCCGGTGTCCGTCGACGCAGCCTCGGCGTTGTCGGCTTGGCCGCCTATGGGTTGTCGAGCAAGGCACCGCTGCTGCGCCGCGCTGAGCCTGCCGACCGAGCCGACGACGCTGCTCGCCGACCACGCGAGCGCCCTGGACACCGCCTACCGGGAGGTCGCGGCGCGGTTGGGCGGGGACGGTCCCGCATCGGTCGACGAGGACGGCAAGCTGCATCTGGCCGCGCTCAAGGCGGTGCCCGACCCGGCGTCGCTGGTCGATCTGCGGCGACGAGTCGAGGCGATGCTGCCGGAGATCGACCTGTGCGAGCTGGTGTTGGAGGTCATGTCCTGGGTTCCCGGTTTCACCGAGGCGTTCACCCACGCCTCTGGAAACCACGCCAGGGTGGCCGATCTCCGGCTGTCGGTCGCCGGGGTCCTGTGCGCGAACGCGATGAATGTCGGCTTCAAACCGGTGACCAGCCCCGGCGTGCCGGGCCTGACCCGTGATCCCGGCACATATCCCCCCAGTGGGCGGCGAACCTGTCTGTGTCGATGTGGCTTGCGCTCACGATCTCACGGAATGTGCTCATCGCAGCCCACGCCTGAGTGGGCAGACCCATAGGAGAAGAATTCCTGACATGTTACGGTACGGAACGTGTCGTTTCGTAATACCGGTTCCGGAGATCAGGTCGCCGAGGCGCGTACCGGACGGCCTCGTGACCGCGCACGCGAGGCCGAGATCCTCGCGTGCGTGTTGGAGCTGCTGGGCGAGGTGGGTCATGACGGGTTGACATTCGAGGCGGTCGCGCGCCGTGCCCGAGCATCGAAGGCGACGTTGTACCGGCGCTGGGAGACAAAACGCGACATGGTTGTCGCTGCGGTGAAGGCCGGCCCGGCGTCGGGCAACTCAGCTGTCGCCGTCGACACGGGCTCCCTGCGAGGAGACTTGATCGCCCTATGCGAACGGCTCGATACCACGATGCGCTCGGCTGACCCGGCGATGAGCTTGATGCTGCTGCAAGCGGGCCTGGAGGACCCCGATTTGTGCCGCCACATCGAGGAGTCGACCGGGCCGACCGGGGCGAAGCTGCCCGCGTCGGTGTTATCGGCCGCCATTGGCAGGGGCGAGCTTCCTGCGGGCGCGCAGCCGTTCCCCTACGAGGAAATCACCGGATCGGTACTGCTCCTGCGCAGGCTCAACGGGCTTCCGACCGGACCCGAGTACCTGACTCACCTGGTCGACACCATCCTCATTCCCGCGCTGCGGGCCAGCGTCACGACCCCGGTGCCGCCGCTGCGGGCCATCTTCTCCTGACCGCAGCGCGTCAACCAACCCAACCCATGAAAGGTGCGCCCATGACGAGCACGACGATCGACGGCTTCGACTACCGACGGATCCCCGGGGAAGGCCGCGCCCATCTGAATGTCGCCGTCGGTGGTGATGGTCATCCCATCGTCCTGTTGCACGGCTTCCCGCAAACTCACCTCATGTGGCGCCACGTCGCCCGCAAACTCGCGCAGCGGCATTTGGTTATCGTGCCCGACCTGCGTGGCTACGGTGCCAGCGATAAACCCGACGATACGAGCGCTGACACCTACTCGAAGCGGACCATGGCGCGCGACATCGTCAACATCGTGCGCGATATAGGAGCCGAACAGTTCAGCTTGGTCGGTCATGACAGGGGAGCTCTCGTGGGAGTCCGGGCCGCGCTCGACCACCCGGAGAAGATCACCCACCTGGGGATCCTGGATGTCTTGCCGACCATGGATACCTGGGACGTGTTGCATGGCGTCGACGCGGCGGTCGCGTGGCACCTGTACCTGATGGCGCAACCAAAGGGCTTGCCCGAGCGGATGATCGAAGCAGTCGCCGAGGACTTCTTCAGCTCGTTCCTCGACGCATGGGATCCCGCCGGAACCACATTCCCACCGCGAGTGCGGCAGCACTACATCGACAGTTGCTCGCGCGCTGTTCCGTCCATCGTCGCCGACTACCGGGCCACGGCTGGTATCGACCTCGAGATGGACCGGGCCGACAGAAAGGCAGGCGCCCAGTTGGGCATGCCTGTGGGGGTGATATCCCAGGACTGGGGCTCACAGCTTGGGTTCGACGCGCAGGCCCTGTGGCGGCAGTGGGCCCCCTCCGCCACCTACCAGCCGATCGATGCCGGACACTTCATGGCTGAGGAGAAGCCGGACGAAGTCGCCGCCTTCATCCAGGAATTGGTGCAACGCGCACCTTCGTGAGTCGTTCCTCTCCGCCCACGGACTCTTCGGCTCATCGCCCGCCGTGCCGGCGCGCGGCGGGATCGGTGTCGGCCTGGAAGTGCAGCAGCCGTTAGCGCTGGATTCGGCGGTCATGTTCCTCGACCCCATATCCCCAGCGTTTGCCGAGTTCGACTATCGAATCCGGCAAGTCGCAGGCCTCGGGGTCAGTGCTCAGCACTTGGATGCGCCCGCTTCGAATCTTGTCTCGCCAGTCCCCTAGGCCGGGCTCATAGGTCCCATGATCGTAATTTCCGTAGTCCAGCATCGTCGGCTCATAATCGACGCCGATGAAGCCGCACAAGTGACTGCATATGATGTCAGGAGCTTCGAGTAGCTTCTCGTATCGGACTTCGATCGAATCGGGATGCGCCGCTGCCGATTCCAGCCTTTTCGACCATTGCAATATTGATTCGCATGCTTCTTCGACTTCAGTGACTATTCCAGAATTTACAAACGAGAGACAGATATCTATGGGGTTCCTGTAGAGAATGATGAATCGAGCATCGGGCCAGCATGCAAGTATCTGTTCGTGTATCAATGTATTTGCCGGAGTTTTTTCGACTATGAATCTCTTCCCGCTCGTCACCAGTTGTCGATACACGAGTTGGTCCCAGAGCATGAATTTCAGGTCATGTTGCGTCATGTCGAGCCGGCCGATCGACAGCCGTGCGCCACCGACGGCTTCTACTTCGATCGAGCCGAGGTGCAACTCATGCGGAGAATATATTTTCGAATGCGAATCGAGGATGCACCTCAGCAGGGTCGACCCGGACCTCATCAGAGATAGGACGAACGTCGGACTTTGCACGAATCGGCCTCCCGGAGTGGCGGCGCCGTCAGCATGCCGCCGAGGCCGGACGGGATCGACCGCAGCGCCTCGGATGGGGACGTTCACGAGAGGGCCCGGTCGTCGAGCAGGTTTTCCCACGGTCGGCTGGTGGCGATACTTCGCGAGACAACATCGAACTTCTCGTCGGCTGCCACGGGCTGCAACGCCGGGTACGAAACCTGGATAGATTCGTCCGATACTTCGATGAATTTCATTCGATGTTCCTGCAATCCGGCCCGAATCAGTACTCGGGACTGGTCGGAAGACAGCAGCAGGAGATTGTCGGTGTTATCCGGATTCCGCGTCAGAATGAGCAATCCAAGATCGGGATCGTGAGCTGCGGCGGTCAACGATCCAGCGTTGCCGAGGCACGCCTTTGCCATTGTGGCGGCGGCAAAGTCGAGCGTCACCGGCGCGGCGCGCGCCAGATATCGTCTTCCCATCCGACCCAGCAAGGCAAACTTGGCGACTCTCCGATACCGCGCCGTGTTGTTTTGCGCAGTGCCGCCGAGGGACTCGATCTCAGCCAGGAACCGGTCGAGGACCTCGACATCGGCGATATCCCAGTCCAGACCACTGCTGTAGCTGGGGAATCCGGTCCGGTATATGTAGGTGTGCTCCGCGGGTTTAACCACCTGTGCGCCCGCGTTCACCATCCGCAGCCACAGATCCCAGTCCTCCGCATAGGTGATGTTTCGATCGCGATATCCGCCGACGTCTTCGTACAGCCGACGACTGTAGAGTGCACCGACCAGGACGTAGTTGCGCATCAGGAGCTGATCGAGGTGGCCGGCTCCCGGCAGTGGGCGCGCGTCGTGAGTCCGATCGACACACACCTCCAGGCCGCCATACCAATGCAGCGGCCGCGGACTGATCAATCCCGGTCGTTCCAGGTATGTCCGCCGCAGCGTGGCCAAGTGATCAGGTGTCACGAAATCATCCGCATCCAACTGAGCCACCAGCTCGGTGTTCAGCACGGCGATCCCCGTCGCGCGAGCGGCTCCGATCCCACACCTGTGTTCGTGACGGATGACTTTGATCGGGAGCACACCCCGCCAGCGGTGAGCAACCGCACAGGTCGTATCCTGCGAACCATCGTCGACGACGACCACCTCTTCAGCGGGCTGCGTTTGCATCGCGAGCGAACACAGTGCGCGGTCGAGACAGTCAGCCATGTTGTATGCCGGAATGATCACACCGACGGTTGTTCGTTCAAGCACACCGCAATGGTGACACGGACTGACTGCGACAGAACGCGAGTTCGAAGGACTTCGCTGCTCGTCAGGGCTGCCGCATGAGCCTCGCGTCTTCAGTTCCGCACCGACCGTCATGTTCCGGCACGCCACCAACTACCGCGCCGGTAAAACGCTCGTCACCTGGTTCACCAACAGTCGGGACTCCGGTCCCCTGGGCTCAGCAGCGCTACGCAGCCGCTCGCGGCCGACGACCCCGCACGCCCTCCGCAGCCCTCGGCCGCGCATCATCTGGGCCTGCTGGCGCACAAAAAGCCGCCTACAACCCCGACCGGCAGCACACGCCCGCGCAGCCGATCGCGGCATGGAGGTTGACTCAGGAAACTCATGCCCGCACTTGGTTTCCATCGTCCGCGGAGCCGACCCCGACTGGATCGGGTCGCTGATCGAGCCGGAACACACAGCGGGTGCGGGTGTAGATCGTTGGCATGCACTCGTTGCAATGAACGCAAGCCGACCGTGTCGCCGCATCGGATTGGATGCGGCGCAACAGGTTCGGTTCTCGTAGCAACGCCCGGCCCATGGCTACGAAGTCGAATCCCTCCGCCATGGCCAGACGCATCGTGTCGAGTTCGGTGATGCCGCCCAAGAGGACCAGCGGCATCGACAGTTCGCGACGAAAATGGCGCGCCCGCTCGAGCAAGTACGCCTCTCGATATGGATACTCCTTCAAAAAGGCTCTGCCGACGAGCCGGAAGCCCCAACGCGCCGGAACCGGAAGGACTTTCGCGAACTCACGCCGGGGGGCGTCCCCGTGGAATAACAGCATCGGGTTGAGCAGTGAACTGCCGGCGGTCAACTCGAGCGCGTCGAGCGCGCCGTCGGCCTCCAGGGATGCGGCGACCTGCAGCGACTCAGGCACGGTCAGGCCACCCGGAACACCGTCCTCCATGTTCAGCTTCGCCGTGACCGCGAGCCGATCCCCGACGGCTTCTCGTACAGCGCACGCGATCTCGCGCGCGAGCCTGGCCCGATTGGCTATCGAGCCACCGTACTGGTCCTTACGCCGGTTCAACCGTGGACTCAGGAACGAGCTCACCAGGTAGTTGTGCCCGAAGTGGATTTCCACTGCGTCGAAGCCGGCCTCGATCGCCAACCGTGCGGCGTTGGCATGAACTGTAATGATTTCGCGGATCTCGGTCACATCGGGAACCGTCGTCAGGCGCATGCCGAGCGGGCTGAACATCCGGCTCGGCGCCACGGCGGGAGCGCGGTTGGATGCCGCGTTGGCCACCGGGCCGGCATGCCCTATCTGCGCACTCGCCGCCGCGCCCTCGGCGTGCACGGCGTCGGTCAATCGCCGAAGTCCGGGTACTGCTTCCGGTCGCATCCAGATCTGGTGGCGGTCGGTACGACCGCCCGGGGAGACGGCGCAGTACGCGACCGTCGTCATGCCCACGCCGCCTGCGGCCGTCTCCCGATGAAACTCGATCAGCTCATCGGTGACCAACGCGTCCGGTGTGCGACCCTCGAACGTCGCTGCCTTGATCACCCTGTTGCGCAACGTGATCGGCCCGAGTGTGGCTGGTGCGAAAACCTCGTTCATCTGTTTCCTCCCGCCGGAACAGTCAGTCCCGCCACGACAAAGTCACGGAGGGCGCTCACCGCCTGCGGCGACATGGCGCGTTCATTTGTTCCTGCCCCGCCGAACCGCATGATGATCAGATCGAATGCGAGCATCCAGCGGCGACGGCTCTCGTGTTCGCTCAGTTCTGGCAGAAGACCGACCCAGGAGTCCATCCGGAACCACGGTTGGTGCCAGGACGTGGCGTGCCGCCCGAGTACGTACTGAGCCAGCAAGCGCAGATGTAATCGGCCCATCGGATCGCCGGCCAGCTGGACAAACGGCTCGATCACCGCATCGACAACCGCCGACACCGAGCCGTGCCGGGCGGTCACAGCGGCCAGCCGGGTTGCCCACAACGGACCCAGCCGGTCCTCCAGCAACGCTGTCACCAGCGCCTCCTTCGACCCGAAGTGGTAATGCACCGCAGCGGGGTTCGCTCCCGCCTCAGCGCAGATCCCGCGCACCGACACATCGTCATAGCGTTCGGTCGACAACAGTCGTTCGGCGGCGGCGAGCAGACGTTCGCGTGTAGCCGCGGACACCTTCTCAGTCATACCGATAGTCAAGCACGACTAAAGCAACGTTTCAATCGTTGATTGAATTCAAGACCGGCGGCGCAGGACAGTTCCTCGGCCACGCAGCGAGCAAGTGCGGTAAGCGCGGAACTTCGGTAGAGAATCAGCGGTCTGCGCAGGTCGGGAACGTTCACCCACGCCATCGGTCTATCGGATTGCCGTAAGTACGTCGACCCGCACCGCCACGCGCTTGTGCCGCGGGCATTTCTCGGCGGTTCCGATTCGAACCCCCCGTCACGCTTGTCGAGCGACGACCATGGCCGCCCGCATAGCCAACTGACCAGTTACGTTTTTGTGCTGTTGAATTCTGTTGCGAGGCAGGAACTGCGAGATCGTGTGGTGTGGTGTGCGTCGACGATCAACACTGTCCTGGCACATGCTCGTCCAGCACATGTGTGACCTGTCCATCGCCCCCTTGGAGACAGCATGATCGAGTCTTCCGCCCAGCTGCCCACCGATAGATCCATTTATACCAAAGAGCACTGACGCTCTTTCCGTGTAGGTGGTCGTTCGACCAACGGCCGACCTGTCAGGCAGATCCGCGCCGACGTTTCCTCTGGGTCGCGAACCGTCGGCGATCGGCGAAAATTGGAGTACATCGTGGCAAATCTATTGCCGTTCTTGATCGCGGGAATTGTATCCGGTTCGGTATATGGACTGGCCGCAGTGGGTTTGGTGCTTACCTACAAGACGTCGGGAGTGTTCAACTTCGCCCACGGCGCCATGGCCACCGTCTCGGCGTATGCGTTTTACACGTTGCACGTCATCGATGGTGTTGCATGGCAGCTCGCCGTGGCGATTTGTGTTCTCGGCATCGGTCCGGCCATGGGCCTGGTGCTGGAGTTGCTGGCCCGTGTCGTCGACCGGGCGACTTTGGAACTGCGGATCGCCGCGACCGTCGGCATTCTGCTGGTCGTCGAGGCGGGGGCGAGTCTGTACTTCGGGCAGACGACGACGCGCATCGTTCCGATCTTCTTGCCGCAGGGCGGATTCGCTGTTTTCGGCGTGCGGGTGCAGTGGTCGGATGTGGCCACGTTCGTTGTCGCGGTACTTGCGACGGCCGCGTTGTCAGCCGCATTGCGGTTCACCCGCCGCGGCGTCGCGATGCGTGCGGTCGTCGAGAATGCGGCGTTGCTGGATCTGGCCGGGACCAGTCCGGTGAGCACGCGACGATGGGCCTGGTGCGTCGGCACCGGCTTGGCGTCACTATCCGGGGTGCTGTTCGCGCCGTTGATTCCGCTCGATCCCGTGCAGTTGACGTTACTGGTCGTCCAGGCGTTCGGAGCGGCGGCCATCGGTCGATTCACCAGTCTGCCATGGAGTTTCGGCGGTGGACTGCTCATCGGGGTTCTCGCCGCACTGGCTACCCACTACTTCACCACAGGGCTTGCCGCGGGAGTTCCTGCCGCATTGCCGTTCTTGGCGTTGTTCCTCGTCTTGCTGGTCATGCCGCGTCGCTACCTGATGGATCGAGACCGGTCGGTCCAGCGGATCCGAGCCGGCTGGACTGCTCCGCCCGCACTGCAATCCGTTGGCGGGGCCGTGGTGTTGGTGGTGCTCGCGCTGGTGCCGTCGTTCGCCGGCATCCACTTGACGGACTGGACCGTGGCGCTGGCGATGACACTCGTCTTTCTGTCGCTCGGGCTGTTGGTCCGCACGTCTGGTCAAGTCTCGCTGTGTCACATGGCCTTCACCGCGATCGGCGTTTGCGCGTTCTCGCATCTCGCTGTCGATTGGCGGTTGCCGTGGCCGCTCGCGCTCATCGGCTGCGGGCTGGTGGTCGTGCCGATCGGCGCGGTGCTGTCGATCCCGGCTATTCGCCTCAGCGGCCTCTATCTGGCGTTGGCTACCTTCGGATTCGGCGTCGTACTACAGGTGATGTTCTACAGCCAGGACTACATGTTCGGCACCAGCGGGCTGGGCCTGAAAATGCCGCGGCCCAGCACATTCGGACTCGACTCCGACCCCGCCTTCTACTATCTCGTGCTGGCGCTGGCCACGTTGGCCACCCTGATGGTGGTGGCGTTGGACAAGGGCAGACTCGGGCGATTGCTCCGCGGCTTGGCAGAGTCGCCGACCGCGCTGCGGACACACGGCGTCACGATCGACATCACGCGCGTTCTCGTCTTCTGCGTCTCGGCATTTCTCGCTGCGCTCGGTGGTGCACTCGCCGGAATGGCCCAGACCACCGCCGCGGCCGACAACTACCAGCCGCTGCTGTCGGTCACCTATTTCGCGGTCATCGTCATCATGGTCGGCCGCGAGCCGTGGTATTCGCTGCTGGCCGCGGCCGCCCTCATCCTGGTGCCGTCCTATATCGCGACACCCGATATGTCGCTGCGGCTCCAGGTTCTTTTCGGCATCCTGGCGGTGCTGCGTGCCGCCACCGCGAGCCGCCTCGAGGTTCCCACCCCGATCCGGTCGTGGCTGGACCGCACATTCCGCCGTAGCCGATCATCGGCGCTGTTTGCGGCGGAGCCGGCCACCAGGTTGTCCCCGGCGGTGCTGGACGTCCGCGACCTTTCGGTTCGCTTCGGTGGCGTCGTGGCAGTCGAGAAGTTTTCGTTCGAAGCGCCGACCGGGCGGATCACCGGGCTCATTGGTCCTAACGGGGCGGGAAAGACCACCACGTTCGATGCCTGCACCGGTCTGGTCAAAGCCCACGCGGGCGTGGTGCGACTGCGAGACCGGGTGATCAGCCGGGTATCGACTCCACGCCGAGCGCGACTGGGCCTCGGGCGAACCTTCCAGAAGACGGAACTGTTCGATTCCCTTACCGTCGCCGAAAACGTTGCGTTGGGCGCGGAAGGTCCGCTCGCCGGGGCGAACCCGCTCGCCCACCTCATCGCGACGCGCGGACAGTCCCGGCGGGTGCGCACCGCAAGGGCCTCCGCTATGGCGTTGTGTGGCATCGAATCCATCGCGCACACCCGCGTCGGCGCGCTCTCCACTGGGCAGCGCAGACTGGTCGAGCTCGCCCGTTGTCTTGCCGGGCCGTATCGGATCCTGTTGCTCGACGAGCCGAGCTCGGGCCTCGATCCTTCGGAGACCGCACGTTTCGGTCAGATCCTGCGGCATGTCGTCGCCGCACGCGGCGTCGGAATCGTCCTGGTCGAGCACGACATGTCGCTGGTCCTCGATATCTGCGAGGAGATCATCGTCCTCGACTTCGGCCGCCTGATATTCCGGGGCACGCCCGCGCAGGTCAGGGCTTCGGAGATGGTGCAGCACGCCTACCTCGGCGAGCCGGTCACCGATGAGTACCGGCTGGAGGAACCCGTAGCATGACCAACACCGACTCAGCACTCGAATTGCGCTCGATCACCGCGGGATACGGTTCCACGATCGTGCTGAACGACGTCGACCTCACGATTCCACCTCGGTCGGTCGTCGCGCTGCTCGGACCGAACGGCGCGGGAAAATCGACATTGCTGCGAGTGGCCTCCGGACTGCTGCGTGCGCGATCGGGCACGGTGGCAATCAGCGGCGCCGAGCTGACCCGTGCCCGCCCCGCGCGTCGCGCTCGCGCCGGCCTGTGCCTGATCCCCGAGGGCCGAGGGGTGTTCACGGACTTGACGGTCCGGGAGAACTTGCGCCTGCTGACGCCACCGTGGCGACGCCACCGCGGCGTCGACGACGCGCTCGATGTGTTCCCTGCGCTGCGGACCAGGCTCGACCAGCGGGCAGGTTCCCTGTCCGGCGGGCAGCAGCAGATGTTGGCACTGGGACGTGCCTGGCTGGCCGATCCGGCGGTTGTCCTGCTCGATGAAGTGTCCATGGGCCTGGCACCGCTGGTCGTAGACGAGATCTTCGCCGCGCTAGGCGAATTGCGTGCGGCCGGCGCGGCGATTCTGCTGGTCGAACAGTACGTCGACCACGCCCTGGCAATGGCCGATCACGTGGTGTTGCTCAGCCGCGGCACGGTCACGTTCTCCGGACCCGCCGCGGATATCGACCGAGATGCCGTGCTGGAGAACTATCTCGGCATCGATAGCGGACACACAGACTTGCCGGCGTCGCCGGCGGGACACCCACCCGGAAGCGTTGCCGGGCCGTGGGCGTAGCGAATTCGAAGTTCGGCATCCGCATAGGAGTGGAGCTAATGAAGAAGACAAGGTTTCTGTGGTGGGTCGCGCCGTTGCTGGCGGCAGCGCTCGCGCTCACGTCGTGTTCCGCCGACTCGGCGAACAGCGGGTCCGAATCCATCGGCCCGGCGAAGGTTTCCGATGGCGGGCTCACGGGCGATCCGATCCTCATCGGGTCGATTTGCAGTTGCACCGGCCCTGCCGCCGGATCGGTGGGACGCGCCGCCGATGTGCTGCAAGCGTGGGCATCGTCGGTGAACGATCGCGGCGGGGTGAACGGGCACCCGGTCAAGGTCGTCTCCTACGATGATGGGCAGAATCCGACGACGGCTCTGGCCGTCGCGAAGAAACTGGTCGAACAGGACAAGGTGGTCGCAATCGTCGGCCAGACCAGCCTGGTTAGTTCGAGTTGGCAAGCCTATGTCGACAGCAAGGGCATTCCGGTCATCGGCGGACAGCCTGTCGATGCCCCGTTCATCACCGATCCGAACTTCTTCGCCTCCGGCACCACGTTGCCGGTGCTGATGCTGGGCGAGGTGGCCCAGGCCAAGCAGGCGGGCGCCAAGACCTTCGGCGTCTACTACTGTGCCGAGATCCCGGTCTGCGAGCAACTTCCGAAGATGCTCGAGCCGATGGCCAAACAGGCCGGAATGGGATTCGCGGCAGAGAAGGTCGCGATAGCCGCACCGAACTACATCGCTCCCTGCCTGGCATTCAAGGAAAAGGGTGTCGACGCCGTGTTCCCTGGCGTCTCGGTCGAGGCGATTTCGCGCATCGCCGCATCATGCGCCCAGCAAGGCTACAAACCGATTCAAGCTCCCTCCGGCGCAAGCCTCCAGAAAGCGTGGGCCGCCGACCCGAACTTCGAGGGCAGCATTTTCGCAGGCTCCAACGCGCTGTACACCGACGACTCAATTCCGGCCATCAAGGACTTCAGCGAAGCCCTCGACAAATACGTTCCCGGCCTCCGGAACAGCGCGGACCTCAGCGCTCCGCTGCTGTGGCCGTGGGCAGGCGGCCAGCTGTTCCTGGCAGCAGCGAAAGCGGCTGGTCTCAGCCCGTCCTCGACGAGTGCGGACGTGATCAAAGGCCTGCACGCACTGAGAGATGAGACCCTCGACGGCCTTGCTCCCCCGCTGACCTTCCCGGAAGGCAAACCCGCGTTCCCACTGTGCTACTTCACGGGAAGCACCAAGGGCGGCGCGTACCACTCCGACAACGGTGGCAAGCCGACGTGCATCGACCAAGACACCGCCGCCGCGTTGATGAAGGCGCTCACACCGGCGTAGCAGTCCGAGCCCGACCAGGGGCCGGCTGGTCGGGCTCGATCGCCGGCCTGACTGTCCGAACCCGACCAGGGCGGTTGGTCAGGCCGGCCCCGGAGCGCCGACCGCATCGCCCGAACTCGGTCGGCGTGGTCGATCACAAGTAACGCCACCATCGCGACGCCGACCTGCGCGTAGCGGGGTTCTTGGCCTCCGTCGCCGGCCCACGCCTCGCAATAGCCATCGCCGGGCTGCTGGCTCTGGCCGCCCCGCTGCTTTTGCCCCGTCGCAGGCAGAGCGGGCCGAGAACCCGCGAACTCGCCGGACACCGTGCCCGACCGACTGGTGCGCTTACCTTCCCGTGTGGAGCATGACGGCGATCCACACGGGGGCAGTTTGTTGTTTCGGCCCGGGCAGTCTCTGGCACCGGCCGCCGGCACCGCAGTGCCAGCCACCGAGTGCAGACCGCACTGGACGAACCCCCAGACAGAACAGTCCCCGGTAGTCTCCATCGAATCCATGAGCCTCAGTCGTCGCTGACAACTCCGGTATTCGATTGGCTTGCCGGGGGCCTAGCCAGATCCTGGAAAAGTTCATCGTTGTCGACTGA
Source organism: Nocardia sp. NBC_01730 (assembly GCF_035920445.1). NCBI lineage: Bacteria > Bacillati > Actinomycetota > Actinomycetes > Mycobacteriales > Nocardiaceae > Nocardia > Nocardia sp. NBC_01730. The sequence goes on from NZ_CP109162.1 coordinate 1,625,314, forward strand.
CGTCTCCGCCGACAATGTGGTTCTCTCCCGGTGCTCCGGTGTAATAACCAGTTTCCTCCAGATTTGTCTCCAGTCAATACCCGCGCACCCTTGAACATGGCTTTATCTTGGAGTCCCCATGGCGCTCGTTCACACTCCAGCCTCGACAAGTGCACGCGTTCGCTCGGCACTCGGCAGCGTTGTGCTCACATTTTTTGTTCTCTGCCCAATCGGGCTCTACCAGGCGTTGGATCACGCGCCGGGGTATACCTGCACGAGCTGATGCGCGACGGCAGACACCCCGTCGGGGTGTCCTTCCACCAGTTCAGCTCGGTCGACCGCCCCGCAGCCGGGTGTGTGCATATGCGATCACCCTGCCGGGGGCATCGGTACCGTCACTACGGAGACCTCATGAGTTCACCGAATCGGTTCGACGAAGTCCAAAACGTCGCAGATATCGCTCCAGTGTTCCACAAGCCGCTGGACTTGCCGTACGAGATCTCGAACGAATTGTTTGCCGCTCTCCGCCACGTCCTGCACGACGTCGGCGGACAACCCGATCTACCGATCGAGTACCAGGAAAAGGACGAAGAACCCTGGGAGATGAACACCTACATCACGTGCGAATGCCTCGGCTGGCGCGGCGTGTGGAATTCCGAGGAACGCCGACGAGCCGAGAACGACCTCGGCGCGACGCTGTACTTCGGCCTGCCCTACTACGCGCGCTGGGCGACTGTCGCCGCGAAGGTGCTGGTCAACAAGGGTCTGATCACCCCGGACGAACTGTCGGCGAAATTGGACGAGGTACGCGCGCGAATGGAGGCGCGGCCATGACCAGGAAGTACGAGATCGGAGATCGCGTCCGGGTTCGAAACGCGACGTCGATGTTCCACACCCGCACCCAGGCCTACACCCGCGGGCGCACGGGTGTCGTCGTCGAACACCGGCCCGAGTGGGTGATTCCGGAGGACGAGGCGTGGGGGCGTGACGACGGCCGCTTCGAACCGTTCTACGTCGTGCGGTTCCGCCAGAAAGACCTGTGGCCCAAATACACCGGTTTCGACGTCGACACCCTGGAGACGGAGGTCTCCGAGCGCTGGCTCGAGCCCGCGGAGGAGGATCCGAGTGAGTCAGACCCACGATCACGGGGCGCACACGCCGATCCAGACGGGCGGAGAGATCAGCGAGTTCGAGGTCTTGGAGACGGCGATTCGCGAACTCGCCATCGAAAAGGGCCTTTTCTCGCAGGAAGACCACCGACGGTTCGCCGAATGGGCCGAGTCGGTCGGTCCGCACGGCGGATCGAAACTGGTCGCGAAGGCGTGGATGGATCTCGATTTCAAGGCGCGTCTGCTCGCCGACGGGACCGAAACGTGTAAGGAGGTCGGCATCGACTGGCGTGACCCGACAGGCTCCGGAACGCCGAGCGACTACACCTACTTCTACGTGTTGGAAAATACGCCCAAGGTGCACAACGTCATCGTGTGCACGTTGTGTTCGTGTTATCCCCGGCCGGTTCTCGGTATGTCTCCGGACTGGTACCGCACCCCCAACTACCGTCGGCGCCTCGTGCGTTGGCCTCGTGAGGTGCTCGCCGAATTCGGCCTGCACTTTCCGCCTGACGTCGAGATTCGGGTGCACGACTCGAACCAGAAGTCCCGGTTCATGGTGATGCCGATGCGCCCCGCGGGCACCGAAGGCTGGACCGAGGAACAACTGGCGGCCATCGTCACCCGGGACACGATGATCGGCGTGGCACTGCCGCAGGTCGACTGGACTTCGCAGGCGCCGCCGGGCCAGGTCGAGCCCGCCACGGGGAGGGGTGGGCAGCGGTGACAAGCGGTCCGTACGAAATCCTCCTACACACCCTGGATGGGTCGCGGCGGGAGAGCACACTTCCCGAACTCGACCGCAAGCCCGACCCGTGGGAGTCGAGCATGCAGGCGACGTGCGAATGCCTGTCCTGGCGAGGCACACTGGACAACCTGGAACGCCGCCATACCGAGGATGCGCTCGGTGAGACGATCTACCACGATTTTCCGGTGCGGACCCGATCGGTCGTCGTGACGGCCCACACGCTGATGGATCGCGGATTGATCACGCCCGAACAGTTGGGTGCGCGGATGGGGGTGGTCCGGGCGCGGTTCAACCGGGAGTAGATCCCGACGTCGGCGACCTCGCCATTCCAGGGCCGTGCCGGGGCCGGAGCGCACCGGACCCGACACGGGCGCGGTCAGTCGTTCCATCCGGCCTCCGCGGCGTAGGCATGGAACGCCCGCCACGCGTGCCACACCCGGGTCGCGCCGAACTGTGCGTTGTAGCGAAGCGCAGCGCGCACGTCGTCGAGGGTTGCGCCAGCCCGCACATCCTGATGGACCGACTTGCGGCAACAGCTCTCGACTGACTGTGCGCACGGCACCCTGCCGCCGGCCGACAACCGCGCGGTCGACCCACCCGGTGCTGAATCCTGTTGCGGGCACCCGTGTCTCAATATTCCGGCACAGCCACCCACGCAAGCGGCATGTTCAGGTTCACTGAGCCTCGAGCACCAGGACGGGCAGCGGCATGAGGAGCAGTCTGCTCCTGCCTTTCCACCATTCCCGTGCACGCCAACCTCCGACCAGGTTCATCCTCCGTGGGTACGCCGGGAGCACCCGAACCGACATCTAATACCGCTCCGGTACTATATGTTTTTCATAGAGTATGAGAAAGATAATTATGAGGAGAGGTTCTCGTGAACGCGGACAGCTATCGCCGGGTGGTCAACATCTTCAGCAAGGTCGTCGTCGGTTTGCAGCGCGGCGGCGTCGTCTTCGGGCCGATGCAGCTACTCACCGTCAAAGGTCGACGCAGTGGTCAGTTGCGCACATCCCCCATCGCAGTGAATGAACTGAACGGCGGCCGATACATCTTCCAGGCCTATCCGAAGGCCGCCTGGGTCGCGAACGTTCGCGCAGCAGGCTCGGTCACGCTGACACGAGGCCGAAAGTCTTCGCGGGCCCGCCTGGTCGAAGTCCCTGTCGACGAGCGCGGGTCGCTACTCCGCGAATTGGTGACAACAAGCCCGGCCAGTGTCGGCAACCGCTTCGTGACCACGGGCCTGGCCGATGCGCCTACACCAGACGGAGTAGCCGCCGCAGCGGGGCGAATCGCGGTATTCCGCGTAGATCCAGCCTGACCGCAAGAGGTCGGTCAAGCCGTCCGGTCACGCCGAGCGAGCCTACGTCGCGATATGGTACGGAATCCATACAGCTTGTGCGAAAGTAGTGGTGTATGACTCCAACAGCAGGTCCGGCCGTGGCGCGGCATCGACGGCAGCTGACAGTTGCCGTCAAGGAGGCGTTGCGCGACTTGAACATTCAGCTGGCGCTGCTCAATCGGAGGTTCGGCGGCCGGGTCGAGCTCAAGGATGTCGACTGGACCTGCCTCGACCTCATCAATCGACACGGACCGTTGACTCCGACCGCGTTGGCTCGGCGTACCGGGTTGCATCCGGCGACGCTGACGGGGATCCTCGACCGACTCCAGAAGGCTGGTTGGATCGCGCGCGAGCGTGATCCCGAATCAGACCGCCGCGCGGTCACCCTGCGGGCGGTGCGCGAACGCAATTCGGAGCTGTTTCAGGTGCTGTCCGGCATGAACACCAGAATGGACGAGTTGTGCGAACGGTACTCCGAGGCCGAACTCGCGGTGATCGCCGACTTCCTGCGCAGGAGCGGGGCGGCCGGGCACGAGTCGGCCGAAGAGCTGGCGGAAGACTGAGCCCGGATCGGCAGGCAGGCGGCTGACCCTCATTCACCTGTCACACTCGTCTGCGTTGCATCGTCTACTGGATGACAATCGGAACGAAGGAGGCAGCGATGCGGATCGCGGTAGTCGGAGCGAGCGGGCGGGTCGGCCGCGAGGTGGTCGACGTGCTGAAGAACCAGGGCCACGAGGTCGTGGGGATCACTCGGTCGGCGGGGGTGGACGTCTACACCGGGCAGGGCCTGGCGCAGGCGCTGGCCGAGGTGCGGGTGGTGGTGGACGCGGTCAATGCGCCAACGACGGAAACCGCCGCGGTGACGGACTTTTTCCGCACTGTTGCCCAGAACGTGCAGCGAGAGTCGGCCGCCGCGGGCGCGCAGCGGATCGTGCTGTTATCGATCATCGGCATCGATTCGTTCACCGCGGGGCACTACGCGGGGAAGCTGGCGCAGGAAGAAGCCTATCGACAAGGCCCAGTACCGGTGCGGATCCTGCGTGCCGCCCAGTTTCACGAGTTCACGGAGATGATGCTCGACTGGACCACCCACGGCGATACGGCCTCCGTTCCGGAGTATCGGACTCAGCTCGTTGCCGCCAGTACCGTCGCTGAGCAGCTGGCAGAACTGGCCGTCGAGGAGAGCGGCGCCGAACTGTTCGAGATCGCCGGCCCGCAGGAGCTGAACCTCGCCGCGGCCACGGCGAGACTCGCTGCGCGACGCGGCAGTCCGGCACGTGTGCAGGAGATCCTCGACACCGACGACCCAAACCACGAGCTGCAGGCCGACGGCGCCCTGCTGCCGGGACCGGCGGCGATCCTCGCCGGGCCGACATTCGACGAGTGGCTGGACCAGCACTACCCGATACAGCGGTAACTCAGCCGATCCTGCGCCAGCCAGGGACGGCCAGTGGAGCGCGCACGTGCCGCCGAGTCGACGTGGACGACTGCCGTGAAGTCGGGCACCCGACGTGCGGGCGTGGAAATCGCAGCAGGCCGGGCTGGTTCGGACGTGAGCGGTGATCACGCTGCCAGATCGCCATGGTTCGGGTTGCTCAGGGCAGGAAAGTCTTCGGTGCGACCGAGCTGTACGCGCGATCTTCATCGGCGCGACAATCGGCTGAATATCACGCTCGCGCACGAGAAGCCGACAATCGTGAGCCCGAAGCACCAGGAGAGGGCGAGAGCGGCGTTGTTTCCGATGCCGGTGGAATTGAGCAATCCGCGTACCGTTTCCACGACGGGCGTTGCCGGTTGATATTCGGCGAAACCGCGCAGCCACGCCGGCATGGTGGCGGTCTGCACAAATGCGCTGCTGATGTACGGGATGAACATGATCGCGTAGGTGAGTCCCCCGGCCGCCTCCGGGTTCTTGGCGAGCAATCCCAGCGCGACCGCGATCCAGGAGATCGCCACGACGAACAGCGCGATCACCGCCGATGCCGACAGCCAGGCAGCCGGGTCGGCATGGGGTCGGTACCCCAGAACGAGGGCCGCGGCGACCGCGATGCCGATGGCCGCCAAATTGCGGACGACACCTTCGGCGACGTGCCCGGCCAGGACAGCCTGCCTGAACATCGGAAGTGTACGGAACCGGTCGATACTGCCCTTCGTCATATCCGTCGACACGCTGGTGGCCGTGATCGATGAGCCGAATCCCGTGCACAGCAGCATTATTCCGGGCACCACGTAGTCCAGGTAGGGCCCTCCCACGTCGATTGCCCCGCCGAAGACGTAGGTGAACAGCATCATGACCAGGACCGGCATCAGCAGTGAAATGGTCAGTGTGTCCCGGCTGCGCAGAGTATGTCGGGCACAGCGTTGGAACATGATGACCGTGTCCGTGAAAACGTGCGACGTCACCGGGCGGTGGCCTCGACAATGTCGGCGGCGCGGGCAGCGGAGTCCTCGGTGCTCAGTGTCTTCGTGAATGCCGCTGCGCGGTCCCTACATTCCCGCGTGAGTATCGAGGCCACGCCTTGCTCGAGTCGAGCCGCCGTGAGCTGCGTGAACTTCATGTGTGCACCCACGCCGAGGCGCTCGACCTGCCCGCCCCACATGGGCTGCTCGAACGACACCGAGCAGACCAGCGTCGGCAATCCGGCGCGCAGGCTCTCGAACAATGTTCCGATCCCGCCATGATGGACAGCGGCGGCGCACCGCGGAAAGACGATGTCGTACGCGAAAGCGCCGACTACCTTCACGTGCGCGCCGACTTTCGCGGCAGCGATGTCCAAATCGCTCCAGCCCGCGCTCACCAGCGCACGTACACCCAACCGCGCGGATACCTCGGACACTATCGCCAGCACGGCGGCCGCGTCCCGGATCGGCATGCTGCCGAAGCCGAAGAACACTGGTGGCTCCCCCTCGCTTGCCCAGGACAGAATGCCGGCATGGTCGCCTGCGAGGTCGCCGACAGCTTCGCGGGCAGCATGATCGAGTGTCAGGAAGCCGGTGAAAGGCCGGCGCTCGTCCCACTGCTGAGGCAGCCCCGGAACGAGCGCGGGGTCGTAGATCTGCACTTCCGGGACGTTCCGGCGGGCCAGCACCGCGGCTGTGCTCGCCCACGACTTCGGCAGCCCTAGCATCGCCCGCAGGTCGTTGAGGTAGCGCATGAACACGACACGGCGCAGGTTCTCGGCAAGTACCCAGGTCGCTCGATTGACCCGCGCGGGTGGATTCCAGTGCGGCGGAAGGGCGCCGGGGAAGGGATAGGCCCCGTTGTTCCGGCAGGGGTAATAGTGCAAGCTGACCAGAGGAACGTCCATCGCTTCAGCAACCGAACTCGCCCGGTCTTCGGTGACGGTGCTGGCGACGATCAGGTCGGCGTTCGCGCACACCTCGATGACTTCGCGGTTCATCTGGCCCGCGTAGCCGGCCATCTGCCGTGCGACCAGCTGCATCAGGCGGAATGTGTTTCCCGAGGCCAGCGCCTTCTGCCCGGGCTCCGAACTGTAGAGCTGCTGTATGTCGGGACCGCACGCGCGGGCGGCAAGCCCCGTGCCTGCGACGAAGCCGATCAGGTTGGGCGGTGCGCCGAGCAGCACGTCGTGACCACGCCGCTGCAGCTCGAGCCCCAGCGCCACGATCGGCTGTACGTCACCACGGGTTCCGGTGAGCGGAATCGCTATTCTCACGGCGCTTCTTTCGGTGTTGTCGTAGTACCTGTCGACACTGTGCCCCTACCGGCGCTCGGCGTGCAGACGACAGCATTGTGGGCTCTTCAGCGCGGTCGGACGTCGGTACAGTGAACAATTGTGCACATAGCGATGTTCATGGACTACCACCCGGCCACGCTCGGCGGAGTCCAGACCGCAGTCGGCTCGCTGTGTCGCGGGCTCGAGCGCGCGGGTCACCGCGTCACGCTCTTCGTGGCACCGCTACCGGGTGCGGACACCGACCCGATCCCGAACGTCGTCGAACTCCACGCCGTCGCCGCGCTCGCTGTCAACGGTTTCGCAATGGTGCTGCCTACCAAGCGCAATGACAGGCTGATCGACGCGGAATTCGCCGCACGCGGCCCGATCGACGTCGTACACACGCACACGACCTACGGCGTCGCTATCGCTGGTATGAAAGCAGCACGGCGGCATCGGCTTCCGCTGGTGCATACCGCGCAGAGCCGCGACGACGCGTTCATCGAACACACCTCGTCCGCTCCATATCCGGCAGCACTGGCGATGCGCGCACTGCACGGCCGGTTCGTCCCGCACTGCGATCACATGCCGCAGGTGCCGGAAAGCCGTGCGGCGCGCCATGCCTGGTGGACGATAGTCGGTCAGGCCCGAGCCGCTGACCAGGTGATCGCACCGACGCGCCATTTCGCCCAACTGATGGTCGCACACGGGCTGACGCGACCGATTCAGGTCGTGTCCAACGGCGTCGACGATGAAGTACTCCAAAGCTGCGGTAGCAGTGCCATTTCCGGACCGCCGGCCGACGGACCGCTGCGGCTTGTCTGGAGTGGAAGGCTTTCCAACGAGAAGCGTCTGCTCGAATCGATCGACGCAGTGCGGCGCACCGACAGCTGCACCCTCGACATCTATGGCGACGGCGATTTGCGAGATGATGCTGCCGCCGTGATTGCCGAACATCATCTCAACGATCGAATCCGGTTGCACGGTAGGGTTACCCAGGCAGAGTGTATCTACGCCATGTCCCGATGCGACGCTCTGCTGTTTCCTTCCTACGGATTCGACACGCAAGGCATGGTCCTGCTCGAGGCGGTGGCGGTGGGGCTTCCGATTGTCTATTGCGATCCCGAACTCGACGAGTCCGTGCCCACCGGTGGCGGCATTCGCACCGCGGATCCGTCGGTCGATCGTATCGCCGAGACGATCTCCGAGCTCGCCGACAACCCTCCGGCACTCGCCGACATGCGCGAGGTACTCGGCAGGCACTGCGACTCTGTTCTTCAGTCACGTCACACGGGGGCAGTCGTCGAAATCTACCGGCAGGCAGGTGAGGAATCGGCGCACAGCCCGAAATCGGAAATGCCGCACACCCTTTCGCAGATTCCCACGGCGCCGGGCAGGCTGCCGCTCGTGGGGCACAGCCTGCGGGCACTGCGCGGCGCCCCGACATTCATGACGTCGCTGTCCGAGCTCGGTCCGATAGTGCGGATATTTTTCGGGCAGAAGATGGGATACGTCCTCACCACCCCGGAGCTGGTTCGCGAGGTCGGTCTAGGCGACGCTGAATTCAATCGTGAAGACCTGCGGGAGGCGATCAAGGATGTTGCAGGCGGCTCGGTCAACGTCTTACGCGGCGAGGAGCACAAGCTGCGTCGCAGGATGATCGCGCCCGCTCTGCGCCAGAGCCGACTCGCCGAGTACACGAAGTCGGCGGCCGATATCGCCGACACGTGGTCGGCGGGACTTCCATCGGGCAGACGCGTGGATCTGATGGACGAGGCCCACGGCCTGGTGCTCGACACTGTTTCGTCGACGCTGTTCACCGCCGACTTCAGCGCCGGCGCACGACGCGAGATCCGGGACAACGTGCCTTGGCTGCTCAGCCAGGTGATTCTGCGGACCGCGTTACCGCCGCAACTGCGCCGTCTCCGTGTCATCGCCAACTGGCGGTGGCGCAGGAAGGCGCGGCACCTGCGTGCCGCTATCGGCGATGTAGTGTCCGAATATCGCCGTTGCGAAGAGGATTTCAATGACGTGGTGTCCGCGCTGATCCGGCATACGGATGGCGAGACCGGAGCGACGTTGTCCGACGAGCACATCATCGACGAAGCGATCCTGATGCTCGCCGGCGGTGTCGGGTCCACGGCGTCGCTGACAGGCTGGCTGTGGCACGAGGTGATGCGCCGCCCCCAGGTTGCCGAGCAGCTGTACGACGAACTCGATGCTGTCGTGGGATCGGGCCCTGTTCGCGCCGAGCATCTCGGCGCGCTCCCCTACCTGAAACAGGTTGTGGCCGAGACACTTCGCTTCTGGGGACCTTGGATCAGCGCAGGTACCGCCGAAGGCGACATCACCATCGGCGGGCTCGATATTCCGGATGGCACAGCAATCATGTTCAGCCCCTATATGGTCCAGCACGACAAACGCTATTTCGCCAATCCGGAAGCGTTCGACCCGGCGCGCTGGTCCCCGGAACGCGCCGGTGCGAACGATAAGAAAGCCAGCCTGTCGTTCGGTATCGGCCGTCGCCGCTGCCTGGGTGATCACTTCGCGATGCTCGAGATCGCGCTGGCGTCGGCAGCGCTGCTGGCACGCTGGCGGCCGACGCCCCACCCGGATTACGTGGTGCGGGCGTCGAATCGGGACTTCGTCCTGTCGCCCTCGGCCCTGCCGGTCACCCTGCACCCGCGATAGTGCTGGTGTTCCGGCCCCGTGTAGCGCGTCATTTCATTTCGCCACACCCGGAACTCGACATCTCCTTTGTCTGGCATTCGCGGTCATATACTTTCCCGGCATTTATCGTCAAATCAGGTGAACACGGACAGTCAAGAGTCATTGAGGTAAGCAGTTCATCCAACGGAAGGATGCGAAATGTCTACCACAATCACCAAAATCGTCGCCACGACCGCCATGACCTTGTCTCTCGGTATCGTCGCAGCTCCCGCAGCTTCGGCCAGTACGCCTCCCTCCGCCGATCCCGTGTCGACCTCAGCCACTCCTGTCGTTGGATCAGTTGGTTTCTGTCTGATGTTCGGCAGTGTCGCCTTCTGCCTGTGAGACCACCACCCGAGAGGCCCGCGGAAGGGGCTGAATGGGGTCCGATCCAATAGGTGTTGTCGACCGCCTGCCCACGCTTCCCGATGGTGTGGGCAGGCGGTCGCGTCCAGGTCACGACACCGGGCGGCGATGTTCTGCCTGAACGCGAGGCGCCGCGGACTAGCGAATGGTTCCGCTGATGGCCGCGCTGTAGCTCGTCAGTGGCGGCTGGCGATCAGCCTTCGCGTTGCGCCGTACGCAGGTCGGACGGCGCGGTCGGAGGTTCGGCGTCTGCGATCGCCACGGTGGCCTCGGCGGCATGTTCGGCATCCTCGACAGTGCTTCGTCCGAGGCCGCAGGCCGTCGCCACGCCGTAGGCGGTTCGATCGGCTGCCTGTTCGAACAGCGCCAGGCTCCGGAGGCTGCCTTCGGTGTCGGTCGGTGACACAACACCGGCGATCAATTGCCAGTCCTCGTTCAGGCGGCGCAGCGGCCGGTAGAACGCTGGGTCGAGCGGCGCGGGGTGGGCGCCATAGGCGCAGGGAATGTGCGCGGGCGGCAGCGGCACACCGTGTTTGCGCAGTCTTCGCGCGGTGGCGTTCAACAGGTTCACGGCCGGCGCGATGGTCCGCGGGGCGAGCAGTTCTTTGTGCTGGTAGTCGCCGTAACAGAGATGGAGGACGGTCTGCGCGCCGATGTCGTGTGCCCGCTCGAGGAATCCCGCCAACTGCCTCGCCACCAGACGCCCGACCGGCAGCTGTACGCCCAGTTGCGCTGCCTTGACCAGTGCCAGCTGAGCGATCGGCGACTCCACCTGCCATGTGAGCGTGTCGCCGTACTTCGCGGTCAATTCGGCCATTTCGGCGAGCACGGCCTCGACGAACACCGGCAGGTTGCGCAGCGCGGGCGCGACCGCTCCGGCGTGCCGCAGCGCGCGTCCGAGAGGAAGACCGTCGGTGACCGCTGCGCCCGCGAACACGAACAACGCCATGTCCAGCGGGTTCGGCTGACTGATCTGCAATCTCGTACCGGCGAGCTCGGGATGCCGCTTCTGCACCTCACGGAACGCGGTGACGGCTTCGGTGATCCGACCGCCGCGGTCCATCGATACATGGCGGGGCTCGAGTGTGCGCCCACGGCGGATGCCGTAGCCGCGCATGTCGGAGTAATCAGCGAAATCACCGCCGCGCACCACCTCGAACACGTCGAGGTGTTTCTCCCGATCTCGGAGATACTGCACGACCCAGTTCGGGTCGAGATCACAGGGGACCCCGGTCAGCTGGTGTCCGCTACTGCGCTGGACGAACCATTCCAGTACGTCACTGTCACTCGTCATCAACTGCGGGGGCAAACTGCCCACAAAGTGTACGAATCTGGTCATCGCCTGTCCAAAAGGTAGTGATCACATGCGGATCAGGCGCTCGCCCCCCCACACACGCAACCCCGGGGCCACAATCCGACGATTGCAGTACACGCTAAGCGAGGGGGGTAGCCATCGCCTCCCCATTCGCGGGAAGGCGATCTCGGAGAAGCGACCACTTGACTTCAGGTCGACCTCAACTCGCAAGCTGAGGCACTGCGAGAAAGGGAAAATCACGACAACGTTCGGAGACAAGCAGAGTCGAGGCTACGACCAGCGGGCACCCGGCTGCTCGGTGGCTTGTATTCGCTGGTCGCCACCGAGGTAGACGCCGCCGCGAAGCCGGATGCGTCGGTGCTCGACGTTGGGACCGGCCCCGGAAAGCTGTTGGCTCACTTGCGGTCCCGGCGTTCAGATCGGCGGTTGCACGGTGTCGATCTGTCGCCGTGCACGATCGATCTCGCCGCGTGCAATCTCACGGGCGGCCCAGTCGAGCTCTTGGTCGGCGACGTCTGCGCACTCCCCTGTCCGACGACAGCTTTGACCTGGTCGTCTCGAGCCTGAGCATGCATGAATGGCCCGATGTGGATCGGGCGGACGCCGAGCTGGCGCGGGTGCTGGTGGTCCGAGACACCGCGGCTGATCCACCGAGGGCCGCGGCGGCCGTAGACGAATTGGCTCGCCTGGGCGTGGCTGCCTTGGCCGGGAGTATCACAACGTCGTGGCTCGCGCCGCTGCCGCCAGGGCCGACGCCCTCGGCCTGCCGTTCCTCTGCTCGTCAGCGGTTCTCGACGCGCTCACCGAACAGCCAACGGAATGGGTCGCGCGCGCCTCGCCCCGGCGCAGTCCCACGGCTGGCAGATCTACGCAGACTTCCTCCTCAGCGCGGGCCACAGTCGAATCGCCGTAGCAGCCGAGCCGAGTGTCTACTGGGCATCTTGAGCCCGCATTCTGCAGGACTACCTCGCTCCACGCGGCGGCACCGTCATCGAACTCGACATGCGAGCACTCGCCCCCATTGCCGTGTGCGACGAACTCGTCGACAATCGCGCGACAGCCCTCCTTCTTCTGGTCGGCCACCCGGAGCCGACAGTGTCGATCGTCAAGTCTGTTCGCCGCGACCAGCGCCTCGCCGAGATCATGATCGGTGCTCCGGCCGGGCAACCGGAGTTCGCCGAATGGGCGAGGTTGCTGGGCGACGACAGCGCCGCGATCCCGTTCTTGCGCTACCTGCCCGAGCGCCTCAGCCCACTCGGTGCACGAGTCGAGACGGCGCTGCGCGAGCGGCTGGCCGAAGCGCCCTCCTTCGTCGCCTTCGAGGGCTACGACACGGGCACCGTCCTCGCCGATATGCTGCGTGCTCACGGCGAGGACCGGGCGCGCACTGCCGAATCCTGGCCGCGCGTCGCGGTCGAAGGCACCCGCGGGCAGATCCAGTTCTCCCGCACGCCAGGCATCAGCGTTTGGCAATGGGCGGCGAATGTAAATCGTTATCGCGCAGAGATTTCCGCTCGGACGGCGGAGTTTCCCGCCGCTCCGACCGGTTCCGGGTGATTCGAAGGCCGAGGAGGCGGACCGCTGCCGCTTTCGCGGATAGGATCGAATCCGGCCGAAGCGATGATTCGACTCTCGATAGGAGGTGTCACGTGAGCAGGACAATTAGAATTCCCGCGGCGGAACTCGCCGACCATATCGGCGAGTCCGTCGTGGGGTACGGCGAACTTGCGCAGGCGGGCGTCGTGCAGCCGGGCGGCGACCTCGTGGTCGCGGTATTCGGGGTGGAGTCCAACCGGCGCGAGAAGTCGTTCACGCTGAGCCAGCTGGTCGAGCTCGAGGTCCCCGACTAGCCGCGGATCCCTCCAGCAGCGCAAAGACAGCCTGATGGAGCTGGGTCCAGGCCCATCAGGCTGTCGGGTGCGATGTCAGCTGATCAGTGCGTTCATGATCGTTCCGGCACTGGTGGCGATGACGCCGCCGAGCATGCCGCCCGCGACCATTTTCGCCGAAGCGAGTGGACCGCCGTTCCATTTTTCCCAGGCGAATCTCCCGCCTGCGTACATAATTCCCGTCACGCCCGAAAGAATCACGAACCACGTGAAATATCGGACAAGTGTCAGGATTTTGTCCGAGTTGGGTGGAGCTTCGGGCTCGGGGTTGCCAATCTGAGCCATCAACAATTCTTCGATCGCCGTATTGATCATCGTTGATCTGTCTCCCATGCGTTGCCGCCGGACAAGCTATACGCAATCGCTATGACGATGGAAGTATCGCTATCCGCGCGCAATCCGTCAACCCTCCGACCGGCGGTCGACATGTGCCTGCGATCGATTTCGGTGCCGCCGAACCGGTGTCAGCTCGCCGAAGACGGGTAGTGCCTGGGTGTGAGCGACGATGTCACAGCACCCGGTGACCTGGATCCGGTGGCCGCGCGAGCGGTGATCGAGCAGGCCAAAGGGGCCGTGATGCTGGTCTACGGGCTCGACGCCGAGGAGGCGTTCGCCATCCTTCGGGTGCGCTCCCAGGAAACCAACACCAAGCTGCGGGTCTTAGCCGCCAAAGTAGCCGCCGAACTACCGTCGGTCGGCGTCCCCGCGGTCACCACCGAACTGCGCAGTAGAGTCACCCGCTTGCTGTCGACCGCGCACGAACAACTCCGATAGGCGCTTACAGACGGGGCGGGCACACCACACCAGAGATATCCTCATACATCCTGCTCGCTTGGACGAACCGGCCCTTTCCAAGGTTTCGGCGGACACATGGTTGTCCGGCAGGTGTCCGCAGGGTTTACCTGGTGGCCACCTCTTCTGCGCGACAGCGAACGCTCGACGGCAGCCAGGTGGTGCCGTCACTGCGGCGCGGGTAGGCGGCGCCCAGAAGCGGGGCGAGCTGAGTGGTGAACTTGTGCCACCCCGCGTCGTCGAGGGCGCTGCGGACCGGGCGCAATGCGGTGCCGGTTAACCCAGCCGTGTACCGGATTCTCGCCGGTGAGGCGCTGGAGAACCACTGCGACCGCATCGCGATATGTGCGGCGTCGTCCCCGGCGAGGAGGGTCTGCACCGCGAGGGTCATGACCCGATCCTCTCCGAGGCGGACACCAGGGTTCGGCTCGGCGGCCACTTGGAATGGAAACCGACTAGCCATCACGGTTTCGTAACGGCCGACTGTGGGTATCACGTAAATATGACGGATCACCGACCAACCCGGATCGCCGGTGTGGAACCGGGAACCGGCGCGCTCGCTTTGTCCACGTGCCTTGCCTTTTCGATCGGCATCGCAGCGATCACGCAGGCTGTGCTCCCCACCCTCGTGGCCTGCATCAGTATCATGGCCGGGCTCGCTCTCGTGCTGAACATCCTGCCGCACAAGGCATAACGCGACCACCTCCGGCGTAGTCCAGCCGGCCCTTGCCCTCGGCCTCGAATCCTGGTGGCATCTATCGAGATACCGGCGTTACTCGGAGGCGCGCATGCTGTCGTTGCAGGAGATTTCGGATCGACTGGAGATCGAGGATCTGATGGTGCGGTATTCGCACGCGGTCGATACCAAGCAATGGGACCTGTTGGACGACGTGTTCACCCCCGACGCGCACATCGACTACTCGGCCATGGGTGGATCGGTGGGCGACCTGGCATCCACGAAGAAGTTTCTCGCGTCGGTGCTGCCGAATTTTCCTGCATTCCAACACCTGATCAGCAACTCGTCCATCATCGTCGATGGTGACACGGCCACCGGACGCACGATGTGCCACAACCCGATGATGGTGTCCGGCGGCGACGGTCCACCGAGCATGATGTTGTGCGGGTTGTGGTACCTGGACACATTCGTCCGAGTCGATGGGCAGTGGCGGATCAAGAAGCGGGTCGAGGAGAAGAGCTTCCTCTTCGTCGCGCCGTCGGCCCCAGGAATGAGTTGACCCGGGTCGGATCCGGCACGCTGGTCCGAACTCGCTCTCGACCTGGGGAGTCGAACGCTGATGCCGCGCAAGTGATCCTGCACCTCTGGACCTGCGATGCCGAACACCTGACGGCGGGGCGGCCGGTGTTCACGCGACTACCCGCCGTGACACATCGGTAGTCGCCGACGGACTCTCAGCGGCACGGTCCGCAGAGGTGCCACATGATCGCGTCGACGACATCGAGTCGGTCTCCGCGCACTTCCGTGGTCGCCGCTGCCGGACAGCAGCCCGCTCCAACGTTTCCTTCGTGGTGTCCTGCCGACCATCAGTGGTGGCATACGTCTCTCTGGATCCACGTCAGTCCGGGACCGGACACGAAACTGCGTCGCATTCCCATCGCGGAAGCACGCGATGGGCGAGGCGCGGCAGCCTCGCCCATCGTTGTCGAGAGTCAGCGGTTCCGGTGGCTGTTCTCGCCGCCGCGGCGCTTGGCCTCGGTGGGCTGGGCCGCAGCACCCTTCTTGCCTGCCTCGCTGGCACGCTTGGGATCGTTGTCGAAGCTGCCGCTGCTCGCCTTGCCACCCTGGCTGGCGATCTTGCGCTGCCGGTCTTCGTCCATGGCGGCAAAGCCGCGGTGGGCGTTGGCCATTGTGTCATCCCTCCTTGCCCCTCGGATGATTCCTTGCGGCGACGACAGGACGCCGTCACTGTGGGCGCTACCCGCGGATCCGGCGGGCAAACACAGCGGCGTACGCGGAGGTCAGGGCTGAGGGTTCGGCGTCAGTGCGTACCCGTCGCGCGGCCGATCCACATTTCGCGATGCCGCAGCCCGCCTTGTGCCCAGCAAGTAAAGCATGACCAGCACAACACTGAACCAGACATAGGTGTTGCCGATGACATGCTGCCATGGCGTCCATGCGGATTCCCGGTGCTCGCCGTCGGGCAGCCAGTTCTGCGGTCCGATCACGAACACCGCCGTCGTGACCAGGATCGTCACCCACCAGCCGATCGCCCGTCTCCCCGGAAGGCGGGTGGTATAGCCAACGAGGGCGAATAGCGCGGGCGCGATCCACACCCAGTGGTGCGACCAGGAGATCGGCGAGACCAGAAGGGTGAACACGGCGTTGATGGCCAGCGCCAGCGCGGGGAAGTCGGCCGCCCGGCGCATCGCGATAACGACCAGCACGAGCAGCAGGGCGCCGAGCACCAGCCAGACCGCGGTGAAGGCGGGTTCGGGCACCTCGAGCCGCGCGAAAACCGCCTGAATCGACTGGTTGGTGTGAAATGCCGACCCGCTCAGCCCGGACACGTTCCCGAGACCGCCGAACCAGTACTTGACCGACTCCTTCGGCAGGATCGCGAAGCCGACCGCCGTAGCGGCCGCGCCGGTGACGGCGGCCGTAGCGGCGGCGCGGTAATCCCTGCGTACCAGGAAATACAGCACGAACGCCGCGGGTGTCAGTTTGATCGCGGCAGCGATGCCGATCAGCATGCCCCGGCGCCAACGAGGCTTGTGCGTCAGGCAGTCCGCGGCGACCAGCGCCATCAGCAGCAGGTTGACCTGACCGAAGTCCAGCGTCGAATGAATCGGCTCCAGCAGCAGTCCGAGAGGGGTCGCACATGCCGTCGCCCAGACCGCGAGCCTGCGCCGCGCCTCCTCCGGCCACACCCGCCGGGCGACCAGGTAGAGCGTGATCGCGAGCGCGGCCACTGAGGAGACGAAGAAGGTCAGGGCAGCCACGTCCCAGGGCAGCATCGCGAACGGGCTCAGCGCGAGCGCGGCGAACGGCGGATAGATGAACGGAAGGCCGGCACCGATGGTGGTCTGCGGCAGCTGGCCGTACATATCGGCGCCGTGGCGCAGCGCGTCGACGCCCAGTCGATACACCTGCAGGTCGATGAACCCGCCAGTGATCTTGTGGAACGGCCAGACCGGCGTCAGGAGACAGAACGCGGAGAACGCGACTGAGAGGACAGGTGACAGCCGCACCGCACGCCCGAGTCGACGGTTCTGGGACATCGGCGTATCGGTGGTGGCCGTGACACTACTCATCCGCGGCGACTATACCGACCCATGTCCGCCCGTTCAGCAGGTGGGAGGGGACATTCGGGCCGAGATCGAGTGCGCTGCACGCGTGACGGCGGCGAATACGGGTAAATCGCCAACAGTCCACGGCAGCAGAGGAGGTCGGCAATATGCCGGTAGCGGCGAGTGCAGCCCTGGTAGGTGCGGTGAGAGGCAGGCGGGCCGAGCAATGAAGACGCCCGACGCCGCGGACTACCGGGTGATCGCCACGGTGTACCCGTCGTCGGTGTTGCGCGCCCCGACCGGGCGGCGGCGTACGAGGCATTCGGCGCCGATCTGCGGACCGTCCGGGCGCAACTGAGAAAGTCCGCGGCGGCCCGCTGAAGATCTCCGTCGACGGAGACTCTCACGTGGTAGGAATGGGCTCGTGACCGACGACGAGATTGATCCGGAACTGATCGAGCTGGCCGGGAAGGTCTTCGACTTCGCTCGACGCGGTGACGCGGCGGGCCTGGCGACCTTCGTGGACGCGGGCGTGCCGGTGAACCTCACCAACGACGCGGGCGACACACTACTCATGCTCGCGGCGTATCACGGTCACGGCGATGCCGTCGCGACCCTGCTGGAGCGGTCCGCCGATCCGAACCGCGCCAATGACAAGGGCCAAACCCCGTTGGCCGGGGCGGTTTTCAAGGGTGAGACCGAGATCGTGCGGCAGCTCGCCGCAGCGGGCGCCGACCCGGACGCTGGCACGCCGTCGGCGCGTGACGCCGCCGTCATGTTCGGCAAGACCGAGGTGCTCGAGCTGTTCGGGGGCTCGGCGCCGCGCTAGCCCCGCTTCCGGACGGCGGTGACCGCTTTGCGGGCCGCCACCAGAACCGGGTCCCACACCGGTGAGAACGGTGGCGCATAACCGAGGTCCAGGGCTGTCATCTGCTCGACGGTCATCCTGGCGGTCAGCGCGACCGCGGCGATGTCGACGCGCTTGCCCGCGCCTTCGCGTCCCACGATCTGCACGCCGAGCAGGCGGCCGGTGTGGCGCTCGGCGAGCATCTTCACCGTCATTGTCGCCGCACCGGGGTAATAGCCCGAACGACTTGTGGCTTCGACGGTGACCGTCACGTATTGCACGCCCGCAGCGCGAGCGTCCTTTTCGCGCAAGCCTGTTCGCGCCACCTCCAGGTCGCATACCTTGCTGACCGCGGTGCCGACGACACCGGGAAAGGTCGCGTATCCCCCGCCGATCCCCGCGCCGATGATCTGGCCGTGCTTGTTGGCGTGGGTGCCGAGAGGGATATGACGTTCGCGGCCGGAGACCAGATCGAGCACTTCGACACAATCGCCGCCCGCCCAGACGTTCGTCCGGCCGCGCACCCGCATGGCTAGATCTGTCAGCAGGCCGCCGTGCTCGCCCAGCGGCAGCCCGGCCGCGCGCGCCAGCTCCGTTTCCGGTCGGACACCGATACCGAGCACCACGACGTCGGCTGGGTATTCGGTGGTGTCCGCCACGACCGCGGCCACGCGGCCGTCGTCCCCGGTCCGGATTTCGGTCACTTCGGCATGGCACACGATCTTGATGCCCAATCCGCACATCGCATCACGAACCAGGGCACCCATGTCCGGATCGAGGGTGGACATCGGCTCGGCGCCACGGTTGACCATCGTGACGTCGTAGCCACGCCGGATCAACGCCTCCGCCATCTCGACGCCGATGTAGCCGGCACCCACCACCACGGCGCGGTTGCCTTCGCCCCGCTCCAGCGTCTCGATCAGCGCCTGGCCGTCGTCGAGGGTCTGGACGCCGTGGACGCCGTCGGTGTCGATGCCGGGTAGCGGCGGGCGGATCGGGCGGGCGCCGGTGGCGATCACGAGGTGGTCGTAGGCCGTCCACGACTCGCCACCGGACGCGAGGTCACGGGAGCGAACCCGGGAACCGTCGACGTCGATCTCGGTCACCTCGGTACGCAGTCGCAGGTCGATGTCGCGGGCGCGGTGTTCCTGGGGTGTGCGGGCGATCAGGGCGTCCCGGTCGGCTACGTCGCCGCCGACCCAGTATGGAATACCGCAGGCGGAGAACGAAGCGAACCGGCCGCGTTCGAAGACGACGATCCCCAGCTTGCTCGTGTCCATCATCCTGCGCGCCTGCGAGGCCGCCGACATGCCCGTCGCGTCACCGCCGATGACCACCAGTCGCTCGCTCATGGTCCTCACGCTACGGCGGACAGCTACTGGGCGGGCGCCGGGGCGCCGGACGAACCCGGTCACCGCACATGCGCCGTGGGGTTATCTAGCTGTCCGGTTCCAATGTCGCCGCCATTCGCGGATTTCCTGGTTGCCGTGCGATCTACCCGTGCGTACTACACACTGATCTTCTGACAAACGCGGTATGAGGGCAGCGTTTTCACCCGGGAGCACGATATGACCGACACCCGATCCACCTCCGACGACGAACGTCGGCTGGCCGAACTCGGCTACAAACAAGAACTGGCCAGATCGTGGTCTGGATTCTCCAATTTCGCCATCAGCTTCACCATCGTCTCCATTCTCACCGGTGGATTGGCCAGTTACGGCATCGGTTTGGCCAATGGTGGCCCGATCACCATGGCCTGGGGATGGCCACTGGTCTCGGTCATGGTGTTGTTCGTTGGGTTGGCCATGGCGGAACTGGCCTCCGCCTATCCCACCTCCGGCGGCCTGTACTGGTGGGCCTCGGAACTCGGCGGACCGGTGTGGGGATGGTTCACCGGGTGGTTCAACCTGATCGGGCAGATCGCAGTGACCGCGGCGATCGATTACGGCGCGGCCATCTTCACCACCGTGGTGCTG
This sequence comes from Nocardia sp. NBC_01730, assembly GCF_035920445.1. Classification (NCBI taxonomy): domain Bacteria; kingdom Bacillati; phylum Actinomycetota; class Actinomycetes; order Mycobacteriales; family Nocardiaceae; genus Nocardia; species Nocardia sp. NBC_01730. The sequence goes on from NZ_CP109162.1 coordinate 1,645,312, forward strand.
AACGTCATCGGCATCGACATCGGTACCGACCGCACCGCGATATTCTTGGTGTTCGCCGCGATTCTGGTTCTGCACGCCGTGCTGAACGCGATCGGCCCGCACCTGTCCGCGGTGATCAACAACGTGTCCGCGTGGTGGCACGTCGGCGGTGTGGTGATTTTCGTGGTCGTGCTCGGGTTCGGAGCGAAGCACCACCAGAGCGTCGAATTCGTCTTCACTGAAACGGTCGACAACAGCGCGGTCGGATTCGGCGGGGTGGCATTCAGCTTCCTACTCGGCCTGCTACACGGGCAATACACGTTCACCGGATACGACGCGTCCGCGCACATGTCGGAGGAGACCCACGACGCTTCCCGTATGGCGGCCAAGGGCATTATCAATACGATCATCGTTTCGGCGATCGCCGGATATCTGCTCATCATGGCGGTGACGTTCGCGATTCCTGATCTCGACGACGCGCTCGATCCAGAGATGAACAGCGGCTACCCGGTGATCTACATCCTGGAGAACTCGCTGAATTCGTTCTGGTCGAGTCTGCTGCTGGTCATCGCGGCGATCGCGCAATTATTCTGCGGCTACGCTTCGGTGACCTCGGCCTCCCGCATGCTGTTCGCGTTCTCACGCGACGGCGCCGTGCCCGGGTCGGCGCTGTGGTCGAAGCTGTCGGCGCGGAGGGTGCCGGTGAACGCGGTGCTGTTCATTTCGTTCTTCGCCTTCGTCCTGCTGATTCCGTCGATGCTGGTGCCCGCGGCGAACGCGCCGACCGCGTACGCGGCGGCCACCTCGGTCGCGACCATCGGCCTGTATATCGCGTACGGCATACCGGTTCTGCTGCGCCAGCTGCACGGGGCCCGATTCCGCAACGGCCCATGGCAACTCGGCCCGTGGTATCGGCCGGTCGGTGTGGTCGCGCTGATCTGGATCGTGCTGATCAGCTTCCTGTTCATCCTGCCCACCGACGACCGCGGCTATCCGTGGAACAGCGAATTCACCTGGAACACAGTGAATTACGCTCCGATCACCCTGGTCGGCGTGGTGGGCGCGATCGGAATCTGGTGGCTGATATCGGCGCGGACCTGGTTCACCGGCCCGAAGCGGACGGTGGACGAGCCGCCCGCCGGTGAACCGGAAGCCGAGGCGCCCGCCATCATCTGACCGGCCTGCCTGCCGGGAACCGGCATTTCGAATTTGTCGGTCCCGGCCACTAGGGTTCGTCGGCATGGAAAGGACCGACCTGGCGCGTATTTCACCCACCGGGAGGATTGTGTTCCCGGGAAATCCGTGGCCCGAGGGGCATGCGATCGAGGAGTTCGCCTGGACCGGCCGCTTGGATCCAGCCGGTCACTTGTGGTTCGATCTGCATTTGCAGTCTGCGGACTACAACGCCGAACGGGCACCCGAAGACGACGCCGAATGGGAGCCCGAGGATGATGAGGACCACGAGGGCTGGACGTCGCGGATCGTCTGGCAGAACTATCACCGCTGCACTCTGTCGTCGACGTACTGGGGCGAGGACGAGGGGACCGGCTTTCGCGCCGCCGAGCCCGGCCGCCCGTTTTTGCTGAAAGCGGCTCAGCCGCAGCAGCTGACGGTTGATCCCCTTCCCCTGGCCGAGTTCGACGACGTCGAAGGCCTCGCGTTCAACATCTATCTGCTCGGGCACGACTCGGTCGCCGACCAGGAAGTGTCCTTCACTCGACGCGCCGACGGCAGGCATGACATCGACTGGCAGGGCCGGATCGCCCTCACCTACTGCGCCCAGTACGAATTCGAGTACGGGTTCCGCGCCCGAATTTCCGGCGCCACACTCGACTTCATCCGGTTTCCTGCGAACATCTCGGCCGAGCAGGCACAGCAACAGTTGACCGTGGCGCTCGACGCGCCCGAGGAATTCGAGCTCGGCCTCGTCGACGGGCAGCCCGCCTGGGTGTCGAAACTGAGGGCTTGACGGATTCGACGCCGGGTCCTGCCGTGGGCCGTTCGGGCCTATCGGCCCGAGGGATGGCTGGGCAGCACACAGACCGCGTCCAGGCCGAGCACGCGATTGAGGCGACCGAAGGCCAGCCAGGAGCCGATGCTCATGCTGAGCTCGACCAGTTCGACCTGGCTGTAGTGGGCGAACATCCGGGTCCAGAACTCGTCGTCGAGGTTGTGGTGATCGGTGGCGTAGCGCTCGGCGTATTCGGCGGCAAGGCGGGTGCGTTCGTCGAAGGCGCCGGTGGTGCGCCAGTTGGTGACGGCGTCGGCGAATTCGGGCTCGACCTTCTTCCCGTCGCGCTCAGTGCGCCAGTCCTGGCAGAAGAGGCAGCCGTTGATCTGGGCGATGCGCAGCCGTGCCGCCTCGAACTCGCGCAATCCCAGGGTGCTGTGCGAGTACACCGACAAGGAGAAGTTGGAGGCGGCGATGCCGATGCCGGGGACCATTTCGCCCCAGACGTAGCCGATCGGATCCTTACCCTCGGGAACGTCGATGATCATGTGTGCTTCCTTCCGAGTTTGCCGACCGCGGGGCGCAGCGGAATGTCCAGCGCGTCGTACAGTCCTGGTTCGGCGGCTACCAGCCAGTCGATCGCGCTCACCAAACGGCCGACGGCCGTAGCGTTTCCGCCTGCGGACCGGTTGCCGTCCTCGTCGGTGGCCTCGACGGTCACTTCGATCCGCGGGCGGCCCTCGATGATCACGCGGTGTGCGCCCGCGCCGCCGTCCGCGGGCAAGGGCCAGTCGGGGGCGCAGGACGGATGTATGCGGGTGACGTGTTCGATGACGAGGCGTGGCTCCCCTTCCACGATGCCCTGAACCTCGAACCGCACAGCGCCCTGGGTGCCCGCCTCGAACTCCCCCATGGCCGCGGTGGTGACGGCGCTGTCCAGCGCTCGCCGGTCCAGCGTCTCGCGGATCTCGTCGAGTTCGACACCCAGCGCCCGCGCCATCAGCCGAATCTGCCCGCCCCACACCATGCTCGGCACCGACGGTGCCAGCATCGGCGGCTGATAGTCCATCGGCTGCCCCATGCCGACCAGGTAGCGCACCGAGTCCGGTTGGTCGTAGCTGGAGTAGTCGAAGATTTCCTGGCAGCGGATCACCTCGACCCTGCTGCCGAGCCCGCTGACCAGGGCCGGCAGGACGTCATTGCCCCAGCCGGGGTCGACGCCGGAGACGAACAGCGACCCGCCGCCTGCGGTGATGGCGGCCAGTACCGGCTCGCGCACCTCAGCGGGGGCATTGCGCGGGTCGTAGAGCGCGTAGAGCGCGGGCGTGACGACCACCGCGCCCGCGCGGAGAGCACGCACGATGTCGCCGAGTGCGTCGTCAGGGCGGATATCGCCGGATGCCGCGTAGACCACGGCGTCCGGCGCCGCGGCGAGTGCGCCCTCGATGTCGTCGCTGGCCGCGACTCCGAGCGCATAGCCCAGGCCACCGAGTTCGCCCGCGTCACGGCCGACCTTCTCGGGGTTGCGGACGAGCACGCCCGTCAGCCGCAGTGCCGGGTGGGACGCGACGGCACGGATCGCCGCTCGGCCGATATTGCCGGTGCCCCAGACCACCGTGGAGATCATTCGCCGAGCGTAGCAAGCGCTTGGTCGGCTGTATGCGCTTCCAGGCTTCTTCCGACCGCGCTCCCGCCCGTCGAGGCGATAACTACGCAGAAACGCTGCCTGCCATGTGGCGCCACCGGACTGAGATTTCCGTGGCCCAACCTCGGCCTCAGCCCAGCGACAGCGACAGCGATACGATGACTATATGGCGTGCCCCGCCTCGCCGGGCCCGGAGGCGACGGCCGGATTCGGCCACCCGCCCGGAAAAGCGCGGGTAACCCGGGTCGCCGACATAGTTGAGCGCTTTGCCGACGCGTGGCGTACCGCGGCTACACCGCCGAAGCTGGCTGCCTACCTCCCGGAATCCCCCGCGATCCGCCGCGTGTCGCTGATCGAATTGATCAAGGTTGACCTGGCCAACCGGTGGGGGCACGGCAAGGCGCCGAAACGGCTGGCCGATTACGTCGAGGAACTGCCGGAATTACGTACCTGGCCCCTGCCGCCGGATCTGATCTACGAGGAATTCCACGTCCGCAAGCAGGCGGGTGGCCCGGTCGCGGTCGACGAGTACACTGCGGCCTACCCCGAGCAGAGCGACCAGCTCTCGAAGATGCTCGCCATCGACGACTACCACAGCACGGTCATGACGGTCCCGGCCGAGCCGACGAACCTCGACGACCTCGCCGTCGGACAGAAGATCGACGACTTCGACCTGATGACCCGTCTCGGACGAGGCACCTTCGCCCGGGTCTTCTTGGCCAGGCAACGGTCGATGCAGCGGTTGGTCGCAGTGAAGATCTCCCGTGACAGGAGCACTGAGCCGCAGACGCTGGCTCAGCTCGACCACGACTACATCGTGCGGGTCTTTGACCAGCGGGTGCTGGAGAGCAGGAAGTTGCGCCTGCTGTACATGCAGTACGTGCCTGGCGGCACGCTTTTCACCGTGCTCGAGCGTGTCCGCGCTACACCGCAGGCTCAGCGCAGTGGCGCGATGCTGCTCGAGGTGATCGATCAAGTGCTTGCCGCAAAAGGTGAGATCCAGCCCAGTGAGTCGCCCCAGCGCGCGGAGCTGGCCGAGTTGTCCTGGCCGGAGACCGTCGCGTGGCTCGGGCGACGGCTCGCCGAGGCGCTCGACTACGCGGGCAACGCGGGCGTACTGCACCGCGACGTCAAACCGGCCAATGTCCTGCTCACCGCAGATGGCGTCCCTAAGCTGGCCGACTTCAACATCAGCTTCAGCGGTAACGTCGCCGGCGACAATCCCGTCGCCTACTTCGGCGGTTCGCTGGCATACATGTCACCAGAGCAGCTCGCTGCGTTGCACCCGGACCTCCCGATTACAGCCGACGATCTCGATACCCGCAGCGATCTCTACGCCCTGGCCGTCGTGCTGTGGGAATTGCTCACCGGGCGCAAGCCGTTCGACGACGATGTCACGGCCGACAGCGACCGTGCCACCCTGGACGGAATGTTGGAGCGCCGACCCCGCAGCCCGCAGGCGCTGCCCTGTTCGGATCTGCCCACAGACTGCCCGGAGGCATTGCAGCGCGCCCTGGTTCGGGCGCTCAACCCCCAACCAGAAAACCGCTGGTCGCGTGGTGCCGACATGGCCCAGCAGCTGGAAGTCTGCCTCGATGCCCGTGCCCGCGACCTCGTCGACCCGCCGGCGACAAGCTGGCGCCTGCGCGCCCGCATGCTGATGCACCCGATCATGGCGCTGGCTATCGCCGTGCCGAATGCGCTCGCGATCATCTACAACCACCACCACAATCACCGTTTGATCATCGACATGCTCGACGTGCAGACTCAACATCGCTTCGAGCAGATCACGTTCGTAGCCTATGGGGTTGGCTTTCTGATCGGCTTCGTCGTCATCAACATGCTGGTCGCGAGGCTTTGGTCGATCGCGCGTGGGCTGCGCAAGGGCCGGTCCTACGACCCGGAAACCCTCGCCCGGGCCAGGGCCGACACGCTACGACTCGGCAAACGCACCGTATTGACCTGCTGCACGTTGTGGGCGATCACAGGCGTGGTGGTCCCCGTGATAATGGAGGTGACCGGCAACCATATCGCCGCCGAATCTTACGTTTACTTCTTCATCACTCAAATCGTGTGCGGCGTTGCAATGGCCTATCCCTACTTCCTGGTCAACTTCTACGCGGTGCGGTCGCTGTACCCGATGTTCATCCCACATGGCGGACTCGGCGCCCAGGATGCACACCGCCTGCGGCAACTCGAGGTACGCAGCACGTACTTCCTGGCCGCCGCCGCAGCGGTCCCGCTGCTGGGCGTCGCGGGCGCGACTTTCATTCCGTCCGAGGACATTGCCGCCGTCATCGTGACGCTGCGGCTACTCTGCATCGGCAGCGCACTGGCTTTCATCGGCGTCTATTGGCTGTTCCGGATACTCGAAAAGGACCTCGCCGCGCTGGAACGCATCGCCGCCCGCGGGGCTTGATCAACGGGAGCGCAACGGGAGGATCGAGCAGGTGTCGCGTGGCTGCGCCAGGTGGACGGTGTTCGGCATTCGAACTCGCCCGCCTGTGTGCCGGATTGGAGGGCGGTGCACCCATGCGGGGCATGCAATTGCGCACGCACTGCGCCGCGTTCTGTCAGGCACTCACGCGACACCACACCGCTGAGGACAACAGCGCGTTCCCGATGCCGGCCGCCCAGTTCCCCGAGCTCGCGCCGGTGCCGGCCGAGCTGCGTGCCGACCACGGTCGGGTGGCCGAGATCCTGCGCAGGTTGGACGATCTGCTCGCCTCCGTGCCGCCGGATGCCGAAACCGTCCATCGGAAACTGGACGGGCTGACCGCGATTCTGGAATCCCACTTCCACTGGGAAAAGCGGCGCCTGACAAAGGCGCTGAATGACCTCGCCGACAGCGGCGGAACCTCCGGCGAACTACTCGGCATCGATGTCACGTCAGGGCGTCACGCGACGCCCGCGGATCGAGGCGCAGTTGTAATGCCCGGCTAGTACGGTATATCCCACACCACAATGCAGGGGGCAAGGCACGGATCGAGTGAAAGGCGGGCGAACACGACAGTGAACAAGCCGTATTCGTCGTGGGCTGCTCGGAATTCGTCCGAAGAGTTACCCTTGGCCGCCCGTTATCAGAGCGCCGAACCCATCGTCTGGCACGGCAGCATGGTCTACCCCATGTACACCGAGCAGGTCGGACCCGCGCCCACAACCGTCACCGTGACGTTGCTGTCCGCAGCGCCGCCCGCCGGACTTCGCGGGCTGGGAATGGGTCTGTCCGTGGTCGATGGCTACGTGGATCTGCACGGACGCTCGCTCGCCGGGGTCGACGCATGGAGCGACGCACTCGCTGCGGGTGTCAGCTTCGACGTAACGCCGACGGCACCGGGCACGCTGGTGACGCTCACCCCCGTATGGGTGGACGAATTCGGGACCCAGAAGTCCTGGGTCGGCAACTACGGCATAGTTATCGAGCACCGGCCCGGCGGTCGAATCGTCCTGTGGTGCAGCATCGGGGAGGGACCGCCGAACTTCGCGAACCTCGTCGTGGAGGTGCACACCGCTCCCGCGGTCGTCACACCGAACGAATCGATCCCGTGCGCGCCCACCACGACACCGATCGCCACGAGCACGCCCTCCACTCGGTCCCCTTCCTCGGCCGGTCCGCCCACCGCGCCGACTATGCCCGTTCCCCGTATCGACGCGGGCCCGCCGGCCGCCGGCCGACCTCCTTCCGACCCGCGATCGGCCACGAGCGGCGATCCACCCGTGAACGGGCAAGCGGCGCAAGACACCCCCACCCGACGGCCAGGCACACTTTTCACGAACATGCAGTCGTCACGGACCGCGCAGCCCGCCGCGGATACCCAGCGCCCCGCGCCTAGCCCGCAGGTCTCCGACACCCGGACCGCTCCGGCTTCGAGGCCACAGCCCAGCGAAGAATCCGCTGCCGATATCCCTCGGCCCGAGGCCGACTCGGGACAGTCAGGCGACCCTGGTTATCGAAGCGCGCTTTACAACCTCGGTGTCGCCATGCAGAGCCGAGGCGAGGCGGAACAGGCATGCGGGCTCTGGGCGCAGGCCGCCAACGCCGGGCATGCGGCCGCCGCCTACGAGCTAGGCATGGTCCGATTCCGGCGAGGTGATCCGGCCGGGGCCGAATACTGGTGGCGCGCCGCCGCCGACCGCCGCGAGCCTCGTGCGATGGCCGGACTCGCAGAACTACTCGACCAGCAGGGCAACCACGACGAGGCCAGAGCATGGCGGACGTACGCGTCCGAGGAGCAAGCCGCCGACGTGGTCGGTCAGCCGGCATCCGACTGATTCCTGTGTAATTCGGCGCGGCCGCTATCAACGCGACGCCAAGCAGGTTCTGTGGGTCCACCTTTTGATCGATCGGCCATGCCGGAACACCCTGTCGGCCGGTTTCTGCGGCGCGGGATCGACAAGGGCATCGGCGGGCTGCTGACCTGGGGAGGAAAAGAATTCGCCTGAGGAAGTCGGCATGCAGTATGTTGCGGAGTATGGGTGGCAGTCCAGGTGTGAACGGGGCGTGCGCGGTCGGCGCGTACTTCATTCGACTGCGCATGGAGGTCCGGGCTCTGCCGGCGCACCGTATCGCTTCGATTTCCTGATCCGGCTGATCGAAATCCGCGCAGGCGGCCGATAGCGGCCGTCTGATCCGCTGTGCCCTGGCGTGGGTCCGGGCGAATCAACCTTCCTGATTCGACCACTCCGTTCGGAGGACACCCATGTCCCGCCACCATTCCGTTTCGCGTGCCCGTGACAGCCATGTCCGCACTACGAGCACGCGAAAACGGCTGTCCCAGAACTTCCTCACCGATGCGCGCGCCGCACGTCTGATCGTGCATGCGTCCGGCGTCACCACCGAAGACCTCGTGCTGGAGATCGGCCCCGGCGACGGCATGCTGACCAGGCAGCTACTGGGTGTGGCAGGCCGGATCCTCGCCTACGAGAAGGACCCGCACTACGCAACCCTGCTGAGCAGAAGATACGCAAACAATCCGCGAATACGTCTGTTCCACCGGGATTTTCGCACGGCTCGCGCACCGAGAGAACCGTTCGCCGTCGTGGCCAACGTGCCGTTCACCATCACGACCGACATCGTGCGCTGGTGCCTGGCCGCCCGGCACCTCACCGCCGCCACCCTACTCACCCAGGTGGAGTTCGCGCGCAAGCATTCCGGCGACTACGGACGATGGACCAAACTCACCATCGGCCACTGGCCCACTGTGGCAGTCGAATTGGGCGCACGGATCGGCAGGCACAGCTTCCATCCGATGCCGCGGGTCGACACGGCGATTCTGCGCCTGCGCAAACGCTCCGACCCCCTGCTGCCGCGCGAACTGATCGGCGACTACCGCAAAGTGGTTGCGCTGGGTTTCTCCGGAGTCGGCGGCTCCCTGGCCGCGTCGCTGCATCGGGAGTTCCCCACCTCCGCCGTGCACGCCGCCTGCGCGGCGGCCGGGATTCCGCTCGACCAGCCGGTCGGCCTGGTCTCCCCCGATCGCTGGACGGCCCTCTACCGGGCTTTGCGCGCATGACCCGAAGCAGCCCGCTGACTAGTTGAGGTGCCGTTAAGGACCGTGTCAGGAGCGGCAAACGAAGCTGTTGGACCAGGTCATCGGTGGACGTCGGGTCCGAGCAGGTTGGTGAGGTTGCGCATGGCCGCTGGTGAGGGTTTGAAGTAGCGGCGTAGGTTCTGCGGTTTGCGGTGACGAGATTTTGCCATCAGCTCGAGCAGGTTGGCGTCGGATTCGCCGAGGTGGGTGAGGCCGGAGTGTCGTAGTTCGTGCAGGTCCGATCGTTTCCGGGCTGGTTGCCGCAGGCCATCTACGATGTTGCCTGACCGCAGGTGCGTTGGCACGGCGAGTGGCGCCGCATGTCGACAGCAGGCTGGCCATGGTCGTGGCCTTTTCCTTTGTCGTCGTCCTGCCCACGATCATCGGTATTTTCGGTTGGCATCTGATCCTGCGGGCCCACAAGTGGATTGCACCGGTCTCGGTCACGCTGGCTACCATGTATGTGGTGCTGAACGTTCCCAGGCTCTCCTTCGGGGCGACCGGCCATCGAAGTTGGGGAGCCCTTGCCGGTGGGGTGGTCTTTGCCATGACCGCGCTGGGTTTGGGGTGGATCTTCAGTGCAGCGGATTACACACGATATCTTCCCCGGGAGGCCGGGATGGCCGCCGTCACCGGATGGACCGTGCTCGGTGGTGCGGCACCCGCTATCACGCTGATGACGGTCGGCGCCTTACTGGCAGTGAAGGATCAGGACATCGCGTGCACTGCCGCGACGGACCCCATCGGCGCATTGTCGGCAGACCTGCCGACGTGGGTTCTCCTTCCGTTCTTACTGAGCCTTCGAGTGCGACTCGCAGTGATAAGTGGCGGTGATTCTGCGCCGTCAGATGGCGCAGAATCATCCTCCGTGGCGTTGAGTATCCCGGCCCGAGAGGTGGCGGGGATACCGCACGGCCGCTGCTTAGAGTAAGGAGTCGGTGCAGTATCGACCGATCGAACGAAATGCGGACGCGTTCCAGCAAAACACCTACGCGACCTCTACGACCGCGGCGAGCACGGGTTGCTGTTCATCGGCATGCCCGGCATCGAGAAAACCTTCTCCCGCTACCCCCAGCTCTACAGCCGCGTCGGCTTCGCCCACCACTACCGACCCCTGACCGGCGAAGAACTCACCTTCGTCCTCACCCGGCACTGGCACAAACTCGACCTCGAACTCCACCCCGACGACTTCACCGACACCCAAGCCATCGCCGCCGTCGCCCGCATCACCGGCGGCAACTTCCGACTCCTGCAACGACTCTTCGCCCAAATCCAACGCATCATGAAAATCAACGAACTCCACACCATCACCACCGACGTCCTCGAAACCGCCCGCAGCACCCTCGTCATCGGCGCCACCTGACAACGTGAGAGACCGCCACTCATGGCCAGACGCCTCACGCCTCAGTGCTGAACCAAACCACCGACTGGCACGGCAGCGACATGACCCGTTGCCGGAAGCGTCCGAGCCAGAGCGAGGCCGATATCCACGAGCGAGGAGCGGCGCAGGCGGTCGACGTCGGGGATCGAGGTCCAGGTCGGCTCGGTGGTCGCACCGTTGGGTTCAGGGCGGAGTTGGCCGCCGGTGACACGGACTCGGTAGAAAATCCCGACATTCTGGTGCTCGGCTCCCGAATGCGAGGCCGCAGCGGAGATCACCCTCGAGTCCACGCCGAGCAGGCGTTCGGTGGTTCCGTGGTAGCCGGTCTCTTCAGCGAGTTCCCGGGTCACCGCGTCGAACGGGTCCTCCGCGTGCTCGACCTTGCCGCCCGGAAGAGTCCAGTTGGTCTCACCGCTGGCCGGTATATGCCGGGCGAGCAGCACCTGCCCATCCTCGATGCATACGGCGTAGGCCGCCAACCTGAAACTCATCCCCATAACCTCCACGACCCCACAGCGCTGCCGAAGGTTGCCGTGCCACAGCCTCATCGAGGATGCCCGGACAGTAAGCCACCTCTGCGCCATCTAACCATGCGAAAACACCGCCACTTATCACTGCAAGTCACAGACGTAGTCCGAATCGAGGTCTCCGTACTCGCCGTGCAGATAGTCGGCATAGAGGCGAATCAGATCAGCATTGACCGGGATCGACCGTGGCCGTTGGGATTCCGTGCGGGCACCGTTGTCGTTGTCCCGCGGAACGATGCTGATCTCCCGTTCGGCGGCGGCGATATCCTCGTGCCGCAGGCCCAGCGCTTCGCCGATCCGCATGCCCGTCTCGTGCAGAAGGGCGAACAAGAACCTGTCGTGTAACCGGTCGCAACCATCGAGAATGGCATGCATCTCGGCGACGGTCAGCACACGCGGAAGCTTCCGCGGTGCCTTCAAGGCGATCGCTCGCCGAGCCTGCGGCTCCCGCTTGGTGACATGATGCAGGAACGGCTTCCAGCCCGTACTCCGGCGGTGACCCGCTGGCTGCCACATCACCAGCAGTTCGCCCAGATCCACGCCGTTTCGGGTGGCGTGCGTTCGAGGTATTCGGCCTAATCACGCGCCCAGCGTGGTTCTGTATGGAGTTCGTCCGCTCAGCGCGCCTCGGGGGTGATGCACGTCACTGGTTGATGCTGTCAGGAATTCGGGAGCTGTCTCGTTCAGACAGCACGCGAACCAGACAGGAGCGAATCATGAAGCACCGCATCGTCGTTCTCGGGGCCGGATACGCCGGAGCCTTCTCCGCCGGATACCTCGCACGCCAACTCCACGCCGACGACTTCGAGATCACCGTCGTCAACGCCGAACCCGATTTCGTCGAGCGGCTGCGCCTGCATCAGCTCGCCGCGGGGCGGGATCTGCGCCATCGGCCGCTGGCGGAGGTGTTCGCGGGCACCGGCATTCGGCCCCGAGTGGCGCGGGTAACCGCCGTCGATGTCGAGCACCGGACTGTCACGGTCGCCGACGGCGAGGGCATCGATCGGCTCGGATACGACACCCTGCTCTACGCGCTCGGCAGCACCGCTGCCGACCACGGCGTTCCGGGCGTCGCCGAGCACGCTTTCCACGTGGCCGGACGGCCTTCCGTGCTGCGTCTGCGCGCACGCCTGGATGAGCTGGGCGAGGACGGGAATGTGCTGGTGGTCGGCGGCAATCTGACCGCGATCGAAACTGTCACCGAAATCGCCGAAGCCCATCCGGAACTTCGGGTCAGCCTCGCCACCAGCGGCGAGCTCGGCGGCTGGCTGGGCACGAAGGCCCGCCGTCACCTGTTGCGTGCCTTCGACCGGTTCGGGATCACGGTCCATGAGCACACCGCCATCGAGCGCATCGAGGAGACGGCGGCGGTAGCCGACGACGGCACCGTTTTCCCCTCTGACGCGACCGTGTGGGCGGCCGGTTTCGCCGTGCACCCAATTGCCGCCGCCAGTGGCCTCGCGGTGGAATCCAACGGCCAGATCACGACCGACCGGCAGATGCGGTCGGTCTCGCACCCGGATGTCTACGTTGCCGGTGACAGCGCCTTCGTCATCGGCGAGAACGGTCGGCCGTTGCCGATGTCGTGTGCTTCGGCGGGATACACCGGCATGCAGGCGACGGCCGCGATCATCGGGGATCGGACCGGGCGCAAGGTCAAGGCGACCACGCTGACCTATTTCGGCAACCACATCAGCCTCGGTCGCAAGGACGGGATCTTCCAGCTGGTCAACGGTGACGCGAGCTCGAAGTCCGGGGCCCTGGTGGGCAGGTCGGCGGCGCGAGTCAAGTCGGCAATCGTGGCTGCCAGCGGCTGGAGCATCAGCCGCCCGACCTTCGGAATGCCGGGGCACAGGTACCGCTCGGCAACCACCCGAGAGCACTCGCCCGACGTGGTCGCCGCATAGAATCGTGCTCATGGACACTGCCACCGTGGCGCGTTTCGAGGCCAGCCGGAATCGGCTGGCCTCGCTCGCCTACCGTCTGCTCGGCTCGGCCGCCGACGCCGAGGACACGGTGCAGGACGCGTTCCTGCGGTGGCAAGCCGCCGACCAGGAGTATGTCGAGACGCCCGAGGCATGGCTGACCAAGATCGTCACCAACCTGGCGCTCGACCGGCTTCGTTCAGCGAAGGTGCGGCGCGAACGCGCGGTCGGCGCGTGGATGCCCGAACCGCTCCTGGACGGCGATCCGATGCTGGGCCCGGCCGACACCGTCGAGCAGCGCGAATCGGTGACCCTGGCAGTGCTGACCCTTATGGAGCGGCTGTCGCCGGTCGAACGGGCCGTTTACGTGCTGTACGAGGCCTTTTCGTACAGCCACGCCGAGGTCGCCGAGATTCTCGGCATCACCGAGTCCGGGAGTCAGCAACACATTCACCGAGCCCGGCGTCGAATCGCCGCCGCGGGCAACAGCGCTCGCATCGACCATGCCTCCGCGCGCCGGATCGTCGAGGCGTTCGTCGATGCCGCCTCCTCGGGCCGGACCGAACGGTTGCTGGCGCTGCTGACGGACGATGCGACCGGCGTCTCTGACGGCTTCGGCGGGCTGGCCGAGAAGCTGATCCAATACTCGACCCCGGAGCGGATCGCCAGCGCGTTGCGGGGCGGTTTCAAACCGTCTCTGGCCAAGCGGATGCTCGCAGGTGGCTCGCCCTCGATCCATGCCGTCGTGGTCAACGGCTGCCCGGCCATGCTCGTCACGCTCGACGACCGGGTCGTTGGCGTCGCGATCCTGGAGATCCGTGGCGACAAGATCGCAGGTGTGCGCGGCATTGCCGCCCCGGACCGGCTCGGTCGCCTCACCGCGGAATGGCGGCGTCGAGAGCATGCCGTCGCGCCGATCGAATCGTGGTAATCGGCTGTCCGACAATCGGTCTCACGTTCGTTCGTCCGCGCCCGGCGAAACCGATTCGGCGCGTCAACTTTCCGGCATGGCCTCGGTGACGATCGCCGGGTCACGGGTCACGGGTCACGGGTCGCGAGGGCGTGTCGGTGTTCGCTATTCGAAGTGCCCGCGCATCGGCATGACAGCGCGTTCGAGGATGCGCGGGCCGGAAGTTGGAGTGGTCAAAACAGAGTGTCGCGGACACGTAGCGGTCGGTAGCCAGAGGGGCCGAGCTGGGCGAGTTCGGCCTCTATGTCGACCTCCATGGCGCCGAAGAAGTTGTGTGTGCGGGCGAGATATGTGCGAGCACCTCGTCATCGATGCGTCGACCGGTGCGGCGTATCTGCTCGACGGCAAGCCCGTAATATTCTGTGGTCCAGGCGATTACGGCGTTGGTTGCCAGGGTGAGACACCAGGCTTGTTCGGTTTGGGCCTCGAGGTGGCGGACGCGGATCATGCCTTCATGGGCGTAGAGCAGGTCGCGGCGCAGGGCGGGCAGAGATTCGCCCTTGTTGAGTTGGCGGGAGATCTTGCGGCGGTAGTCCGGATCGGACAGGTATTTCGCGGCGTAGATGGTGCGCCGCAGCGCCCCGTACTCCTTGAGCGCCGCGGCCAGGGTGTTCTGCCGACTTGAGGCGGACAGCTTGCCGACCAGCAAAGATGCGGTGGCGTGCCCGAACTTCAGCGATCCGGCCAACCGCAGCAGGTCGTCGTAGTGCTCGGCGATCAGATCCAGGTTGGTGCGTCGGGTCAGCAGTGGGCCCGCGTGCGGGAATCGGGTCTCCGCCTCGGAGCGCGGGCCCGGCCGATACAGGGTGATGCGCCCCAGGTCCCGGATCCGGGGCGAGAGTTGCATCCCAAGTAGATCGAACAAACCGAAGTTCACGAGGGTGACGCCGTGCGTATCTGTCGCGTGCTCGGTGATCGGCAGATCGGTTGCGTTGCCGAGGATTTCGTCCAGCACGTAGTGCGATTCGCGTTTGGTGGCGACGATGATCTTCGTGCCGTAGGTCGCGTGCTGATCGGTGACATGGGTGTAGGAGGACAGACCCTCGTTCGCGAAATAGCGGCTCAGCCCTCGTGCGGTGACGGACTTGCCGCGAATGGGGAACCGCTGCCCATCACTGGACGAGAGTGTGCCTGCACCGAAAGTGCCGGTCAGAGGAAATCTTTGGTGATAGTCGATGATCGCCAGATTCGCCGCGCGCAGCGTCTCCTCCCGCACGTACCATTCCGCCGTCCAGGCCAGGACGTCGTACAGGCGGCAGAATTCGGCTCGTCTCTCGCCCCGCGTCAGGCTGATTGGCTGTGAGCCGGTAAACTCATCTCACCCTGACACGCAGGGATCTCGACGCGCCGACCACGGCAAACATCACTGTGCAGTGGCAACACGGCCTCGGCGACATAGTCACAGTACTGATCACAGCCGGATTGCAGGTGGATTTCTTCCACAAGCACGACTTCACGTTATTCCAACGATTTCACTTGCTATCGGAGAACAACGGGATCTTCCGCCTGCCTGTCGGACAGCCGCGTGTCCCGCTGATGTTCTCACTGAAAGCATCGAAACCCACCGCCTGAACCTCACAGCCTTCTCCACACCGTGGATGCCGGCGTCGATACGCGAACCGTCCCGGTGCACGGTCCCGCGCCCTGCCGGGCGGGCGCACACCGGGACGGTCACGTCACGCCGAGAGTGGCGTGAAGTCGCGGCTGCCGATGTATCCGGGTCGCCGCGCCGGCGCGGCGAACGGCTCCACAAGGGTGTTCTCCACACTGTTGAACACCAGGAAGATGTTCGAGCGCGGAAAGGGCGTGATGTTGTTCGACGACCCATGCATGAGATTGGAGTCGAACAGCAGCGCCGACCCGGCCCTGCCGGTGAACTGGCTGATTCCGTACTGCTTCGCGAGCGAGGCGATGTCCTCGGCCGTCGGAACACCGATCTCCTGCTCCTGCAACGACTCCCGATAGTGCTCGGCCGGGGTGCTGCCCAGGCAGGGCACGAAGGTTCGGTGTGAGCCGGGCATCACCATCAGGCTGCCGTTGATCGGATAGTTGTCGGTCAGCGCGATCGACAGGCTCACCGCGCGCGGCGCGGGCATTCCGTCCTCGGCGTGCCAGGTCTCGAAATCCGAGTGCCAGTAGAAACCCGTGCCGCGGAAGCCGGGCATGTAGTTGACCCGGCTCTGGTGCACATACACCTCCGACCCCAGTACCTTCCTGGCCAGCCCGACGACGCGCTCCTCCCGCGCCAGCTCGGCGACCGCCGAGCTGAGCTTGTGCACCTCGAAGATCGAGCGCACCCGGTTCGACGACTTCTCCACGATCAGCCGGGCGTCGTCGCGCAGTGTGGGATCGCCAGCGAGCTGGTGGATCTCGGCGCTGAACTCCGCCACCTCGGCGGGAGTCAGCAGCGCGTCGAGGATCGCGAAGCCGTCGGCGTCGAACGCGGCCAGCTCCTTGCTGTCGACCGTGCCCCAGACCGTGGGGTCGGCGCGCTCCAGATGCGGGGCGGGCACGCCGAGCCGGGTGGGGTAGCGATCAGACTGCGCGGTCTCGAGTCGAGCATCGGTGTGCTGCAAAGCCATTACCGTTCTCATCCTCCGATCGTTGTCGCGGCGACCAACGGGTAGACGCCGTCGCTGTCGTGAACCTCCTGCCCCGTAACCGGCGGGTTGAACACGCACATCATCCGCATGGTGCTGCGCACCTCGAGGCGGTGGCGTTCGTGTCCGTCGAGCAGGTACATCGAGCCCGGCACGAGTTCGTAGGTGGCGCCGTTGTCCAGGTCGGTCAACGTGCCCTCGCCCTCGATGAGCCACACCGCCTCCACGTGGTGGCGGTAGTGGAACTCGTGCACGGTACCTGCTTCGATGGTGGTCTCGTGGAAAGAGAAGCCCACCCCGTCGCCGCCGAGGACAATGCGCTTACTGCGCCACCCCTCCCCCGCCACGTCGCGTTCGGTGCCGGTGATCTCCGCGGTAGTGCGCACGATCATCCGACCGCCCCCACACCACCACACACGGCGTCGACGGCGCCGGTGAGGATGTGCAGGCCCTGGTCGAGCTCCTGCTCGGTGATGGTCAATGGCGGCAAGAGCTTCACCACTTCGTCGGTGGAACCGGAGGTCTCCACCAGTAGACCGCGCTCGAACGCGATTTGGCAAACCTTACTCGCCTGTGACGGCTCATCGAACACGACGCCTTGCACGAGGCCGCGCCCTCGGGTCGAGACGCCGGGAAAGTGACCGGCCAGCTCGCTCAGCCTGCGTTCGACGCGCTCGCCTTTGACCTGCGTCGCGTCCTGGAGGGCGCCATCGGACCAGAAGTGCCGCAGCGCGGTCGTCGCGGTGACGAACGCGGGGTTGTTGCCGCGAAAGGTGCCGTTGTGCTCACCGGGCGCCCACTGATCGAGCTCCGGCTTGAGCAGCACCAGCGCCATCGGCAGACCGTAGCCGCCGATCGACTTCGAAAGCGTGACGATGTCGGGGGTGATCCCCGCGACCTCGAAGGAGAAGAACGGGCCGGTCCGGCCGCAGCCCATCTGCACGTCGTCGACGATCAGCAGGATCTCACGTTCCGCACAGAGCCCGGCGAGGTGGCGCAGCCACTCGGCGCGCGCGACATTGACGCCACCCTCACCCTGCACCGTCTCCACGATCACTGCGGCGGGGCGGTCGACGCCCGACGAGCTGTCGTCGAGCACCTTCTCCATCCACTGGAAGTCGGCGGTGGTGCCATCGAAGTAGCCGTCGTAGGGCATGTGCGTCGTGTGCACCAGCGGTACGCCGGCACCCGCCCGCTTGGCCGCATTGCCGGTGACCGACAAC
The DNA here is from genome assembly GCF_035920445.1 of Nocardia sp. NBC_01730. Classification (NCBI taxonomy): domain Bacteria; kingdom Bacillati; phylum Actinomycetota; class Actinomycetes; order Mycobacteriales; family Nocardiaceae; genus Nocardia; species Nocardia sp. NBC_01730. The sequence goes on from NZ_CP109162.1 coordinate 1,663,044, forward strand.
GCGCCCAGCGTCATCCCATGGAAGGCGTTGGTGAAGCTGACGATCGTCTCGCGGCCGGTGATCTTGCGAGCAAGCTTGAGCGCAGCCTCGACGGCGTTGGCGCCGGTCGGGCCGGGGAACTGGACCTTGTAGTCCAGGCCGCGCGGCGTGAAGAGGGTGTCGCGCAGTGTCTCCAGCAGTTCCCGTTTGGCCGCCGTCGACATGTCCAGGCCGTGCGTGATGCCGTCACTGGCGATGTAGTCCAGCAGCGAGTGCTTGAGCACCTCGTTGTTGTGGCCGTAGTTCAGTGCACCGGCGCCTGCGAAGAAGTCGAGGTAGTCCCTGCCTTCCTCGTCACGTAGCCAGCTGCCTTTCGCGGTGGTGAACACGGTGGGCCAGGCGCGGCAGTAACCGCGCACGTTCGATTCAAGACTCTCGAAAATGGTGGTATCGGCGTTGATCATCGGGGATTCTCCTCGGTGGTGCGGACGGCCGGTTCGATGCGGTACAGATCTTCGGGTGCATGGCTGTCGGGAAAGACGCCTGCATCGAACAAGGGCCGCTTGGTGATGGCGGCGTCTCTGGTCCGGGCCACCGACGTGAACATTGCGATCGACGCGAGATTGTCCGGCGAGATCGTCGTCTCCAGTACCGAAACTCCTTGGGCTGCAACACTATTCAGCAAAACGTGCAGTAGCTCGGCCCCGGTGCCGCGGCCGCGCTGTGATCGCTCGACCGCGATCTGCCAGACGAAGACGGTGTCCGGTGCCTGTGGGCGGACGAATCCGATCACGTATCCAACGATACGACCGTTGAGCTCGGCGACCACGGAGGTGCTCGCGAAATCGCGGCACCAGAGCAGGTACGCGTAGCTCGAATTGGCGTCGAGCACCGCTGAGTCCTTCGCGATGCGCCACATCTGGGCGCCGTCGCCGAGGCGGGGGGTGCGCAGGACCACGGCCGGTCCGGTGTTCCGGATCGTAGTGGACCCCAGCGCGGCCGCCGCGTTTTCAACGCGCGATCGCTCGATCTCCGCTGGGGACAGGATTGGCGGTGACATACAACTCCCTCGTCGGGTCAGCAGTACATATCCAGGCTTGCGAAGCAACGTTGAGGTGAAGTGGTCGACTTGTTTACGGTTGTGTTACAGCTCTGTGTCGTCGATCCGGGGCAGCCGCACGACGAAGCGCGCGCCTCCTCCCGTCCGCCCGGCGCATTCGACCCGGCCGCGATGCGTGGCGATGGTCTCGGCGACCAGCGCCAGGCCGATGCCGGTTCCGGTGGCCGACCGTCGGCCGGTGCGGGCGGTCGCGAAACGTTCGAAGATCCGCTTTCGGTCCGCAGTCGGCACTCCGGGACCCGCGTCGTCGACGATGATCACCGCGTCGGTACCGTCGCGGCTTGCGGTGACCGCCACCACGCCGCCGCCGTGCCGGTCCGCGTTGTGCAACAAGTTGGCCACCGCGCGTTCCAGCTCCAGCTTGCGACCGCGCACGATGACGTCGTGGGTCACTGTGAGCAGTTCCGCCGGATAGCGGCGATCGGCCAGCGTATGGGTCAGTAGGTCGCGCACAGACAGTGGCTCGGCGTCGCCGTGGTGCATTCCTGCCTCGACGCGGGCAAGGGCGAGCAGGTCGTCCAGCAGCCTGCGCAGATGATCGACCTCGTCGGTGACCAGGCCGAGCGCGCGCCGAGAGCGTTCGGGCAGATCGTCGCGGTGCCGGTTGAGCACGTCGACGCTGGCCATCAACGTGGTCAGTGGCGTGCGCAGCTCGTGGCTGACATCGCCGAAGAGCCGGTGTTCACGCTCGATACGACGCTGCAGCGAGTCCACCATCGTGTTGAACGACTCGACGGTGATCGCCAAGTCGTGGTCCGGGGTAGTGGACAGCCGCAGGTCCAAATCGCCGGAGGCGATCCGGGCCGCCGTCCCGGCGAGCTGGTGCAGCGGGGTCAGCACGCGTCTGCTCGCCCACCATCCCACGGCCGCGCCGATCAGGGTGACCACGATGGCACAGCCGATCAGCACATTGCGCAGCAGATCCAGATCGGAATTGAGATCGCCGGACTGCTCGGTGCTCGTATGCGGCCGCTGCGCTTCCAGGTAGCTGCGACTGATGAGGAATACCGAAACGACCAGGACGAGCGACATCAGCGCGGCGATCGTCGCGAACGCGGCGGTCACCCGGCCGCGCATGCTCCAGGCGTTCGGGCTCCAGTGCTTCGGGTTCAGAGAGCGCTCAGCGCCGAACATCGAGTCGGTAGCCGAGCCCGCGCACCGTCACCACGATGCGCGGATCGGACGGATCCCGTTCGATCTTGGTGCGCAGCCTGCGCATATGGACGTCCACAATGCGCTCGTCACCGAAGAATCCGCGATCCCACACCCGCTCGAGCAGGACTGTGCGGCTGAGCACCCGGCCCGGCGCCTCCGCCAGCTCGCACAGCAACCGGAACTCGGTGAGCGTGAGCCGGATCTCCTCGTCGCCGCGACGGACCACGCCGCTGTCCTGCGCGAGCACCAACGGCGCTGTGTCGTCGGCGTCGAGAATCATCTCCTGCGGCGTCTCGCGCTCGGCGGTGAGCCGTGCGCGACGACGCACCGCACGCATACGGGCGGTGATCTCCTTGATCTCGAACGGCTTGGTGACGAAATCGTCGGCGCCCGCCTCCAGCGCGGCCACCACGTCGTGAGTGTCGTCGCGGGCGCTGACCACGATGATCGGCACGTCGTGGTCGCGGCGGATCTCCCGGATACATTCGAATCCGTCCATACCACCGAGCATCAGGTCCACGATCATCACATCGGGGGCGCCGTTGCTGCGCAGATGGGTGAGCGCGTCCTCGGCTTCCCCCGCCTCGTCGACGTCGTAGCCCTCGTCTTCCATGGCGAGTCGTAATGCGCCACGGACCCGGTCGTCGTCTTCCACGATCATCAGGTTTGCGCCCAAGACCTTATCCCTTGCAGACACGCGGATCCGCGTCACGATGCGGAGAATCGCAACCCCATACCGACGCGAAAACCCGCTTTCGAGCAACCTTGCCTGATTACGTTTACCCGAAGATACCGTCCCGTAAACGTTCGGCAGCCCACGAGCAGGCGCGCTCATCCTCCGCCGACCGGGACACCAACGGCCGATGGAGCGGTGATCGGGCCGAAGACGGTCGGTCGTGACCCGCCGTTCGGTGTCTGTTCGGCCTGCCGTGCCGCTAGCCGAATCGATGTCGCCAGAACCTTTCTGCCCGTGCGAACCATAGTTCGGCGGCAGCGCAGAGCGCTGGGCCGAGGCCGACATTGCCCCGGCCTCGCTCTCCGCGGAGTCGAGGTCGATTCGCGTGGCACCGGTGACCGGGCTCACGCTGTCGCACAGGCCGGGGTGGGCTCTCCGACGCCGAATACCGCCGGAGCGATCATCGCGCACTCGGCGGCGAGTTGAGGGCAACCACGGACGGGAACCGCGAGAACACCTGAGTTCCGCCGGAGAACCGAGCAGCAGATCTCTCGGTCGTTGGTAGCCTGATCCCGGAGGTGGCGGATCCACCTGGTCCGAGCGCGGGCGACCGCGCTCAGGGTGATAGATGGCCAGAAGTGGGGACGCTGCGACCGGTTGGGCCGAGCGGCGTCGGTGCCCGTGACCAGCAGGCTGATCCCGATCAGGGATGTCACCGGTCGGGCTGCTCGAGCCGATTGAAATTGCTCGGCGTCCCATCGGGCCGCTGTTCCTGGTAGCGAAAATGCAATCGCCGCGCGTCGAACGTGGCGAACCATTCGTCCCAGTCCACGGTGCGCAGCACGGCGCCACCGTACCCGGGAAAATCGAAGCGAAGCACACCGAGCCGCCCGTCGTACTCGCTACCGGGCAAGGTCGCGGGGCGGGCTCCGCGTTGCTCCGCCCAGCGCCGGATCACCTCATGACTCGTCGTGGTGCGGGTGTCGTTCATGCGCTCCGTCCGCTGCACGGGGGGAGGGATTTCCGTTGCATGTCTCGGCGACCTCGAACTGCCCGACCCGGGGTTTCGGGTGCCTGGTCGTCGCTGCTCGTTCATGACGAACTCCTCGAGCCGTAGGCATCGTTTGTCCGGCTTTCCTTCACGTACCCCACGTCACCGACGCGCAAACCGCTCGTATCGCCCGCTCCGCCGACGACCAGCGCCGATGGGGCTCCAGCGGGCTGATTCGGGCCAGAGGGCACGGGTACCCGGACAGCGTGGTCGACTGTCCCGGCGGTTCGGTTGGCCTGCCGTCGTAGGCGATCACCTCGGTCGTCGCCGCGCCGCAGCGCGTGTCGCGTCGAGACAGCGCAGAGCGAGGAGGAGATCGAATGAGCATGATGCGCCCGGTGCCACCGAATCCCAGCCCAGTCCCGCAGGAACCGATACCCGATCCGATACCACCGGCGCCCGGCCCCGAACCACTCCCCGACCCCGAACCCACACCGCGCGATCCGGATCCGGTCCCGACGACTCCGGAGCCCCGGCCACGCCCCATACCGGACCCTGGACAGCCGATACCCGATCCCGGGCATCCGTTCCCGGCCCCGCAGCCGCCGGGACCGACACCGGATCCTGCGCCACCGAATCCCATGTGACCGCGGCGTTTGCCCGACGACGCAGGCACACTCGATCGCGCGTGAAACGGCCGTGACTGGCGGGTCAGTCCCGCAACGCCTGTTCACGCAGCTGGTTCAACGTTCTGGACAGGATGCGCGAGACATGCATCTGAGAGACGCCGAGGCGATCCGCGATCTGGGTTTGCGTCATCGATTCGAAGAACCGCATCACCAGGACTTGCCGCTCACGGTCGGGCAGCTCCTCGATCAGCGGCCGGACCGCGAGATAGTCCTCCACCACGTGGTAGGACGTTTCCTCCGCACCGAGGCTTTCCAGCAGCGGCAACGGCGCGTTCTCGATGTCCTCGCCCGCGACGGCGTCGATGGACGAGGACTGGTAGGCGTTACCTGCGATGAGGGCCTGGGTTACTTCGACCAGGTCCACGTCCAACTCCGCGGCGAGTTCCCTCGCTCGCGGCATACGGCCGAGGCGTTGGGACAGCGTCTCCACTGTGACGCCGATGGTCAGCTGGATCTCCTTGACACGCCGAGGCACACGCACCGCCCAGGTGTTGTCCCGAAAATGCCGACGCACCTCACCCATGATGGTCGGCACCGCGAACGACAGAAACGATGACCCGCGGGTGACGTCGAACCGGTCGGCCGCCTGCACCAGACCGAGGCGCGCGACCTGCAACAGATCATCGAAGTTCTCGCCACGGCCGGAGAATTTCCGAGCGATGTGGTCCGCCAGCGGCAGGCATCGGCCGATCAACTCCGATCGCACGGTATCTCGGCGCGGGTCATCGGGGTCCAGTGCCGCGATCTTCTCGAACAGCGGCTCGATGTTGTCGTAGCTGTCGCCGCGCGATCTCGAATCAGCGGTCATCCGCGACACCTCGTACCCAACTGAAGTCCACGATTGTCGGGTATCCGCCGAGCATCCCGTCGTAGGGGCTTTGCGCAGCGGCGATCGAATCAGTCAGGGTCCGGACGATGTGCCAGCCGAAGCCGTCGCCGTCGACCGCCGATGGCGAGACGGTGACCGAGGAGACGTGGACGAACATCTGGTTGGTGTCGTAGGTGAAGTTGCAATCGATGGCCGACTCCGAGACGGCATCCAGGATGAGGGACGTCGCCACCTCGTCCAGCGCCAGCCGGATGTCGGTCACCTCATCCAGCGCGAAATCCGCGATGAGCGCGACGGTTTCGGCCAGGGCGCGCAGCATGGTCAGCTGCTCCAACCGGGCAGGCACTCGTACGCCGATTGTCGTCGTTTCGGTCGAGGATCGGGAAGTCCACTCGCCCATGCCCATCACCACCTCGCTCTCGCAGCCGACAGGGAGACGGTCGGGTACCGCTCCCGGCGTTCCCGACCACACACGAGCCCAGCGCTCGCGGCGGGCGGAACACAAGAGGCCGCGACTTCCTCAAACGGTGGCGTACCCGCCGCATGATGCTCGAAACGGCTACGCGTCGAGCCGCCGGAGTCAACCGTTTCGGACACGCTCGTGTGCGGTGAGCAATAGATGGTCGAATCGGGTGCGCAAACCGCTCGCGGAATCCGCCAGCGACGCCAGATCGGCGACCAACCGCTCCGCCAGCGCGCGCAGTTTGACGTTGGTTTCCTGCGAACGCCAACTGAGCACGCGGAACGCCTGCTCGGGACCGATGCCGTATACCAGCATGAGCGCGCCTTTGGCCTGCTCGATCACCGCTCGTGCGGCGTACAGCTCAGGGAGCGCGTCGTCGAGGGCTTCCTGCCGGTGCTCTTCGAGCGTGTCGGTGACGTCGATGTAGTACCCGGATGTACCGACCACCTGGTCGCGCTCATCATTCATAGTGTCGGCCACCACGATCACATGGTGGACTCGCCCGCCCGTATCGATGATCCGGTGGCGGCTGGAGAACGGCTCGGTGTTCTCGATGGACTTCTCCAGCGCGCTGGCGACCTGTGCCCGGTCCTCGGGATGCTTGTGGGTCAGCAGAAGCTCCGTGGTCGGCGTGATACTTCCAGGCGGATAGCCGTGGATCTCCGCTACTTCGTCGGACCATTCCCAGCGCCGATCAGCGAACCAGAACCGAAAGGCACCAACGCTTTGCGGCGTGCCGAACCCGATCACTTGGCTCAGCACCAGACTGTCCTCCGGCGGTAGCGACCCACTTTCAGTCATGTCGCCAGTATCCTTTGCGGCCATACGCCACGCGAGCGCATCACGCCACGCCGCCCCCGCGGGTGCCTCCCTTATGGGAACCGCTCAGCCGTGCAGGGCGGCGCGTATCGAGGCGTATCGGTGGAACAGCCCGCGGACCTCGGTGACCTCGAGGGCACGCTCGATCACCTGGCGTCCGGCCACGATACGGAGGTCAGGGCCACCATGGGCGTCTCGGTCTTGTTTGACCGCGCCCAGCGTCGCCGCGACCCGCAGACTGAGGAATCGCGCGGCGCGTAGATCGACGACTATCGCGTGGCAGTCCGACTCCGCGGCACGATCGAGCGCTTGGAAGAACTCGGAAAAGGCCGCGGCGTCGAGTTCGCCTTCGACTCGGACCACGACACATTCCCGGCGGCGGTCCACGTGTTGCGCCCACAAGCGGGCCTTCCCGCGGGGTTTTGGCCCCGAGCCGTTCCGATGTACTCCGTCGGCGTGCTCCCGGAGCAAAGAAATGGCGGACATAACAGAACCTCCCGTACAAGGGGGGATTTCCAGCCCTACGCGGCGGGGGCGACGATCGTGGACGGATGTCGCAACAAGGTTGTCGCTACTTCCGCCGGTCGGCGGGCCCGGGGTTCGTGCTCTCCGCGTCGAACCGGGGTCGGCTGTAGTCTCAACCTGCCTCTCAGTCTGTCATGGTCCGGCACTGCTGTCATAGGTTCAGGCGGGAACTGCTGCTGTGGGCCGACGCCATTTCCGGTGACCTGCGGTCGCGTCGGTGGCAGCGTCGGTGAAAGTCGCATCCGCTCTTCCGCCCGATGTCGGTCACCACGACGCCGTTGGAGGCGGCGAGGTCGGAGTCCGGCGGCCCTGTTCACGGTCGACTCGGCATTCGTCGAGCTGGCGCTGCTCGGCGTAGGCACCGGAATCGGCGCGACCGTTCGTTGCCTCGCCCACTGTCGCTCCTTCCTGCTTTCCACATGCGTGCGCGCGAAAGAAATCGCTCTTGTTGTCGACTGCCCGCATACGGCCGAGGCAAACAACCGTGTCATCCGCGGCCGCCCAGCCGGTGGTCCTTTCCGATCGATCGTGGGCGGACCGGGAACGCCGCGGCCGGCCGCCGCGCATTGTTTCGGTCGGTATCGCCGAGGGCATATCCGGCACAAATCCGGATCCGCGCATTCCCACCCGGCCGAGGGCAACACGCACTGTCGCTCCCCGCCGCGCCGCACCCCTGGAGGAGAACGGAGCGCATCGTGAAAATTGCCATGGTTTCCGACCACGCGAGCCCTTTGGCGCAGCTCGGCGGCGTCGACGCAGGGGGACAGAATGTCCATGTCGCCGAACTGTCGGCGGCATGCGCCAGACGGGGGCACGACGTCACGGTCTACACCCGGTGGGACAATCCAGCGGACGAGCGGGAGGTGCGCACAGCGGCGGGCTACCGAGTCGTCCATGTACCGGCGGGCCCACCGAAGCCGCTCGCGAAAGACCAGATTCTGCCGTATCTCGGCGAATTCGGTACGTTCCTGCAGAGGCACTGGGCGGTGGAGAAACCCGACATCGTGCACGCCCACTTCTGGATGTCGGGGTTGGCCGCTGAGTTGGCGGCGCGGACACACAGTATCCCTGTCGTGCTCACGTTTCACATACTCGGCACAGTGCAGCGGCGTTATCAGGGCCTGGTCGATGCCAGCCCGCGTGCCCGCGTCCGGTTCGAACGATTGATCGCCGCGCGCGCGGCGCACATCCTGGCCACCTCCGCCGATGAGATAGTCGAGTTGAACAGAATGGGTGTCCCACGGATCCGGACCTCTATCGTGCCGTGTGGGGTCGACCTGTCGACGTTCACGCCCGAAGGACCCACAGCCGAACGCGGTCGTCCGCATCGGCTGCTCGCGGTGGGGCGCTTGGTGCCGCACAATGGGTTCGACACCTCGATCAAGGCACTGCAGGAACTGCCTGACACGGAATTGGTGATCGCGGGCGGCGCCGCCGACGACAGCGAGCGTGGACGGCTGCGCCAGATCGCCGTGGATTACGGTGTGCAGGAGCGGGTTCGGTTGCTTGGACCGGTCGCACGCGCACAGCTGCCGCGCTGGTATCGCTCCGCTGACGTGGTGCTGTGCACGCCGTCGTACGAGCCGTTCGGGATGGTCCCGCTGGAGGCGATGGCGTGCCGCAAACCCGTGGTCGCGACCGCGGTGGGCGGCATGCTCGACACTGTGATCGACGGGGTGACCGGACGTCTGGTCGCGCCGCCCGAGCCGATCGCCGTGGCGCGCGCCGTGCGCCCCTTGCTCGACGACGCCACTCTGCGTGACACCTGGGGCGCTGCGGGATATCGGCGGGCCGCGGGCCGCTACGGCTGGGATCGGATCGCAATGGAAACACTGACCGCCTACCACGAGGCCGCACCAACGCGCGCGGGTGATGTCGTCTCGTCGGCAAAGGAACAGGAATCGGCAATGTCTTGATCACCGGAGGCGCCTCCCGCCTCGGCGAGGCGACCGCCGAGCAGCAGGCAGGAGGCACGCCCCCTGATCATCGACCGGGGCAAGCCGGAGAACGGATTCGCAAGGTCCGCTGTGCCTTGTCCCCCGACTGTGACAATGCGCTCGGCAACTCGGACGTCTTTGCGTCACCACGTGCGGTTGTCTTGGGCGTTGCCCGCGCTCCTTCCTTGTCGAATCGACCTACGGACGGCCGCCGATTCAGCCCGTGGCGGTCTGCCGGCACGTGGTCGCTGACCCGGTCAGCGCACGATTAACCCGGCATTCCCCGGGTACCACCGCAGCATGGCAGCGACGATCGACCAACTGCTGCACGCGCTGACCCGCGCGGTGAACGCGCTGTCCGGCGCCGGTATCAAGTTCGCGGTCGCGGGTGGGTGCGCGATATATGCGCGCGGCGGCCCGGTCAGCCAGCACGATGTGGACATCTTCGTCAAACCGGAGGACGTGTCGCAGGCCATGCGGACGTTGGCCCGCAGCGGATTACGAGTGTGCGATCCGCCAGAGGATTGGCTGCGCAAGGTGTACGACGGCGATGTTCTGATCGACGTGATCTTCCGGCCGAACAACCGAGAAGTGACCGACGAATTGCTCGACCGCGCGACCGTAATGCGGATCGGGCCCGCAGCGGCGCCGGTGATCAGCGGCACCGATCTCATGGTGGACAAGATGCTGGTCTTCGATGCGCACCGGCTCGACCTGAGCCCGCTGCTGCACACAGCGCGTGACGTGCGCGAACAGGTGGACTGGGCGGCAGTGCGCGAGCGGACCGCCGTGTCCCCGTACGCCAGGGCGTTTCTCGGGCTGCTCGACGACCTCGGCATCACCGATACGGGGAAGGTGAAGTGAATGGAACAACCCCAGTACCTTGTCGCGCACCTGCGCAGGGCGCTCGCCGAGGATCCGCGGACCGCCGAACTCGGCGTGCACGTGACGATCCGCGGCGACGTGGTAGTGCTCGGCGGCGAAGTGAGCAGCGAGCGCGTCAAACAGCAAGTGGAAACGATAGTGCGCGAACAGCTTCCGCAAGCGCGGATCCACAACGACGTTCACGTCACCCACCTCGCCGCGCCCGCTGACAGCGAAGATCTCGGAAGGGGCTGAACGGAATGCGAATCGCGGCAGTCGGCGATGTCCATTTGGGTGCGGAGTCACGCGGTCAATACCGGCCCGCGATGCTGGATCTGCCCGAGCGCGCGGACATCCTCCTGCTGGCAGGCGACTTGACCAGGCACGGCACGCTGGAGGAAGCCGGGGTCGTTGCGGCGGAGTTCAGCGGCATCGGTGTCCCGGTCGTCTCGGTGCTCGGCAACCACGACCACCACAGCGACGTCGAGCAAGACATTGTGAAGCTACTGACCGACCACGGCATCACGGTGCTGGAGGGAACGGCGGCGCGCTTCGATATCGACGGACACAGTCTGGGCGTCGCGGGTACCAAGGGCTTCGGCGGTGGGTTCGCCGGAAAGTGTGCCAGCGTTTTCGGCGAGCGCCTGATGCGCGAATTCGCCGCACATACTGTGGATCTCGCAGGATCGCTGAGCAGTGCCCTGGCCGAATCGAGCGCCGACGTCACGATCGCGCTGACGCACTACTCCCCTGTCAGTGACACCTTGCATGGTGAACCGCGGGAGATCTACCCATTCCTCGGCTCCTACCTACTCGGTGAGGCTATCGACGCGACCGGCGCCGATCTCGCACTGCACGGCCATGCGCATGCCGGCGCCGAACGGGGCACCACCCCGGGCGGCATCCGAGTGCGCAACGTGGCCCAACCGGTGATCCGTTCGGCGTACGCGGTCTACGAACTGCACCCGGATGGGGCCTGATCGGGGCAGCCGGATCAGAAGTCGGTCGAGACCGCCTCGACCGTGCTACCCGACTCGGCGTTGCCGAGCGACGTCGCGACGTCGGCCTGCGCGATGATGCCGACCAGACGGTGGTTCTCCAGGACCGGCACGCGCCGTACCTGATACTGCGACATCACCGACATGACTTTGCGCACGTCGTCGGTCGCGTCCACGGTCACCGGCACGCCTTCGGCGAGTTCGCCCGCGTCCACGCCGAGCGGGTCTTTGCGTTCCGCGACCACCTTCAGCACGATATCGCGGTCGGTCAGCATGCCTTTCAGCCGATCGTCCTCGCCGCAGATCGGCAGCGCCCCCACGTTCAGCTCCGCCATCCGTTGCGCCGCAGCGACGACAGAGTCGCTGGAGCGCACACATTGGACGTCCACGGACATGATTTCGCGCGCGATTGTCATCAGAGTTCCTCCTCCTCGTGCCGTACAAGTGCGCCGGCCGTCCGGCCACTCGTTGTCCGCGTACCCGGGTCTGACACATGTACACGTTCGCCTGCGCTCGCGTTTCGGACGTTGTGGCGCGGGCATTCGGCGGATATGGAAGCTCCGACGACTCATTCGAACGGGGCGACGAGATCTCTGAACGTCCTCGTCTGGCATGTGCACGGCTTCTGGATGACCTCGTTCGTACAGGGGCGCCACCGATATCTGTTGCCGTATGACGCCGAGCTCGGCGATTGGGCGCGGGGCCGCTGCGGTCGCGCCTGGCCCGGCAATGCCATCGAGATCGCACCGGCCGACCTCGCCGACGAAGACATCGATGTCGTTGTCCTGCAACGTCCGCACGAATTGGACCTGGTTTCGGAATGGCTGCGCCGGTCCCCCGGCTCCGACCTGCCCGCGATCTACGTCGAGCACGACACGCCGCACGAGCACGCGACGCTCACCCGGCATGTCCTGGCTGACCGCGCCGACATCCAGCTCGTGCACGTCACACACTTCAATCGGCTGATGTGGGACAACGGTCGGTGCCCGACCACGGTCATCCCGCACGGCGTGCTCGATCCAGGGCATCTCTACACCGGAGAACTCCCGCGTGCCGCCACCATCATCAACGAGCCGGTGCGGCGCTGGCGGATCACCGGCACCGACCTGCTCGGTCCGCTGTCCGACGCCACACCGATCGACGTCTACGGAATGGGCACAGAGGGTCTGCACAGGGCACTTCGGGTCGCCCCTCAACGGGTGTGCGGTGTAGGCGACTTCACGCAGGACCGCCTGCACGTCGAGCTGGCTCGCCGACGGGTATTCGTGCACGTTCCACGCTGGACATCCCTGGGTATGTCGGTGATCGAGGCGATGTACCTCGGGATGCCGATCGTGGCGCTCGGCACCACCGAGGCCTCGGCGTCGATCCCGGCCGAGGCCGGTGTCGTGTCTACCGAACCGGGCATCCTCGCCGAGGCGATCCGGCTGTTCCTGCACGAACCGATGTTCGCCCAGCTGACCGGCAAGGCCGCCCGGCATTGGGCGCAAGCCAACTTCGGCATCGACGAGTTCGTCGCAAGGTGGGATCGCCTGCTGACCTACATCGCCGATGGACAGGGCGGATGAGCGAGCAGTCCTGGTGGCCCGGCTGGACAGCGCGGGCGACGTTCTGTTGACCGGGCACGCCGTGCGAGCGGTCGCCTGGCGTACCGAGACGGTGACCTTCCTTCCGATCTCGCCGAAGTCGCTGGGCCGCCACCGAACGGCTCATGCGGACACCGGTTGGTTCGCTTCGAACGGGGTATCCGGTCGAACACCCCGTTCGAAGTCAGGACGAAAGGACATCCTTATGCTTCCCGGACCCGATGAGCCGACTCAGCGATACGACCCTGCCGAGCACGGTCTGCCCCGGAAGCACAGCTTCCCGGACCACGCGAGAACCGCCCGGAGTCATGCGGGCGAATCCATCGAAGACGCTCGTAATTGGCCCGGGATAATCCTCGTCGGGGTCGGCGTCGTCACCGTCGCGCTCACCTTGACCGCCGCGGGTTACGGCTTCGAAGGCTGGGCCATCATCGGAGGCATTGTCGCCGCGGTGTGTCTGCTCGCCGGAGCCTTCCTGACCATCGCCGAGCATCGGAAGGTCAAGGCGCGCGAAGGACGCGCGCTGACTGATCCAGGCGGCCACTGATTTGTCGCGGTCGAGCGGGGTATGCGAAATCGTAACGCTGTGCGTTATCGGCGTTTTCGATTCGGAGGAGATGACATGACACACCATCGCTACCGTGCGACGCGCGCCTTGCTGATCACCGGTGTGTTTGTGACGGCGCCGGCCCTGGTCGGGTGCACGGATGACAAGGACGTCGATTCCGCGCCCACCTCCCCGACCGATGCCACTGTTTCGATCACGATGCCCACACCGGGTTCGTCGCAGGTGCCCGACACCGACCAGATCACCTCCGGGGCGGCGAAACAGTTGTGCGACATGATCCGTCCGGAAATCGACCACTGGCGTGACCAAGGCCCCACGGTCGGCAAGGTGAGTTTCAATGGCACCGTGCACAATTGGGCCGCCCGCAACGGAGGCCTGAACGACACTGTCATCCGCGACCGCTCGGTCGTCGACGCTATCACCACTCAGAACTGCCCGGATGTGCGTCAGCAGGCCCTCGAGGTGCTCGACATTCCGGATCTCGCCTCGGGGCTCGCGGGATTCGGCCGATGAGAGCGGCATGTGCGATAGCGGCGTGCCTGGTCACCACTGCTGCTGTGGTCGGCTGCGGTGACGAGACGAAGAAGGTGGTGAATCGCGGCGGCGACACCAAATGCAGCGAGTTCGTCGCCCAGGACGCGGACAAGCAACGCATTACGGTCACGAAATTCCTGGAGGAACGCAATGGCGACCCGTCACCGAGCGACGACCGCACCATCGACGGCGTGACCGCCGCGATCGAAGCGATGTGCTCGGTGCAGGCCAATCCGAGCACGCCGATCCGCGAGGCGGACCTCTCGGGTGTCCTCCTGCCCGAATAGCTGGTTGCGCCGCGGTTCGGGGCGGGTTGGGCGCTGACCTGGATCCCGGTCTTGATCGATGCCGCCGAGGTAGCGGCCACTGCCGACCGGCAGTAGAACACGTGGAACAGTGAGGAAAAAGTATGACAACGCGCCACCACCAGAACGTCGTCGATTTATTGCTTATGCAACACAGGAGAATGCGCGAATTGGTCGATGAAATGCTGTCGACATCGGACGCCGAACGGCGGGAACCGCTAGAGGAGTTGGCGCGCTTGCTCGCTGTACACGAGGCTACCGAAGCGGCACTTCTGCACACCGCGGCGCGATCTGCATAATTTGGTGTACTCCGGATAATTCGTCGGCGGCTCGGTCGGAACGCGAGGGTAGTCCGGCGAAAGCCGGACAACCCATCCGTCACCACCGACGTAGACTACCGCTGTCCGCTCTGGTAGGCGCGCTGACGCTTTTCGTCGACCGCCGCTTCGGGCGCGTTCCTTCTCGGCGGCCGGCTCCTTCTGCGCGGCTTCGCGTTGAGATCCGGCCTTGTCCTGCTGGGCCTTGCCCTCGTCCCGCAGATCGTCATTTCCGAAGACCGTTCCGGCGGCCTACCGGTTATCAGGTGTACATCGATCGCGTACCCGGGATACACAGGCTCAATCAGGACTCCACGCTTTCGGAGTTCTGGATGGCGACCGCCGAATATTTGGCCGGCACGCGGGATGAGCAGAAATACATTCGACACGAACCGGCGTGTACGCATATTTTGCCGGGTGCGTTTCAGCACGTCGGGACCGGCTATGCCGCACCCATGACGTCATTGTGGTTGCATGATGCCCAGGTGCCGGCGCGGTTGCGGCTGACGCCCGGATCGCGCTTCGACACCGTCGTGATCGGCGCCGGGCTCACCGGTCTGGTCACCGCATTGCTGCTCGCACAGGGTGGCGTCCAGGTGGCGGTGGTCGAAGGTCGGCGTGTCGGCGCGGGCACGACCGGCGCCACGACCGGAAAGATCAGCCTTCTCCAGGGAACTCGCGCACAGCAGATCGCACGCCACCATGCCGACCGCACCGTCCGCGCCTATGTCGACGCCAATCGCGAAGGGCAGAAGTGGTTGCTGCGCTTCTGCGCTCAGCGTGGGGTGCCGGTGCAGCAGGCGACGGCATACACCTATGCGCAGACGGAGGCCGAAAAGTCCTCGGTGCGAACTGAATACGCCGCGACCCAAAAGGCGGGGCTGCCCACCGAACTGGTCGACGAACTCGACTTGCCCTTCCCCAGCTACGGCGCGGTACGGCTGCCCGACCAGGCGCAGGTCGACCCGATGAAACTGCTGGCCGCGCTGGCCGCCGAGGTTGAATCCCATGCCGCGCCGATCTTCGAATCGACGCTCGCCCAGGCCGTGCACCACGACCGAGATGGCGACCTTGTGGTGGCGACCGAGCACGGCGACCTGGCCGCGGGCACCGTCGTCCTCGCCACGGGCACACCGATTCTGGACCGCGGCGGGTTCTTCGCGCGGCTCACCCCGCAGCGCTCGTATCTGGCCGCTTTCCGCGTGGACGAATCCATTCCGCACGACATGTATATCAGCGCGGGACAACCCACCCGGTCGCTGCGCTACGCCCCGGAACCGGACGGCGATCTGCTGCTGGTCGGCGGCAACGGCCACGTGGTCGGCCGCGGCGGCTCGACGCGCGCGAAAGCCGCCGACCTGGTGAGCTGGACGCAGACCTGGTTCCCCACCGCCGATCCGATCTACCAGTGGTCGGCCCAGGATTACGCTCCGGTCGGTGAGCTGCCCTACGCCGGGCCCTTGCTGCCCGGCATGGAGCGCATCCTGGTGGCCACCGGCTACGCCAAGTGGGGCATGACCAACGGTGTCGCGGCCAGCATCGCACTGGCCGGGAGGCTCACCGGCAAACCACCGCGCTGGTCCGGAGTGTTCGCCAGCTGGCGTCCGGACGAGCTGAAAGCGCTTCCCGCCGCGGCCCGCGTGAATACCGCAGTCGCCCGGTACCTTTCGGCAGACTGGCTGCGGGTCGTTGTGAATGGCTCCAGCTACGGCGAGGTTCCCGCCGAAGGCGGCGGCTCCGTCGAACGACACGGTCTGCGGCCCACCGCCACCTGCACGGTCGACGGCACCACCACCCGTCTGTCCGCGGTGTGTCCGCACCTGTATGGCATCGTGCACTGGAACGACGCCGAGTGCACCTGGGACTGCCCGTTGCACGGCTCACGGTTCGCACCCGACGGGACGCTGCTGGAAGGGCCGGCCACCAAGCCACTCACCGTCTTTCACTCCTCGGAGGACCCGCGCTGACCGAGTTCACGGGCCCGCTCGCTCAGATCGGCTCCGCCACCTCGAGACGTCGAGCCACAGCCCGATTCTGGGCGTCGCCTCGCGCGGCACCGTGTCCAAGCCCGCAATGCCGAACGCGCCGTATGCGTCCTTGCCGCGGCCCGCTTCCCGCGCGGCGACAGGCCTCCAGATGCGGCGCGAGCACGATATTCATCGTCCGTCGCATTGCGGAACCGAAGCCACTGCGGCGGTGATGTTGTCACCACCGCCGGCGCGCAACGCGAACTCGACGAGGCCGCGGGCCGCCGCCATGGGTACGCCCGCTGTGGCCGGGCCCGCCAGGGCGGTCGGGGCGGGCAGGTAGTTCCATAGGCCGTCGGAGCACAGCAGCAACACACCTGGACCTGCGGTGCGTATCGTCCGCACGCAATTGTCCGCCCACGGCCGGAGCGGGCTGTCTGCGCCGAGCCAGCGGATCAGGGTATGCGCACGTGGATCGTTCATGGCTGCGCGCTCGTCCATAGCGCCCGCGTCGACGAGGGCTTGGGCCCACGAATCGTCGGCGCTCAGCCGCTGCGACGGCGCATTCCCCGGCCCGTCCGCAGACTCGGCCCGCAGCCAATAAGCCCGGCTGTCACCGACGTTGGCGATGGTGATCTCGGCCGTCTCCGCGGCATGCGGCACGATCGCGCAGACGTAGGTGCACGATGGAGCCGGGCCGTCTGCGACGTCGACATCGCGAACCGCCTGCGCCGCCGACGCGAGCCCGGTCATGATCGCCTCGGTCGGGGCCTGCCCGCCCGCGAGTGCGGTGACGGTCGCGTGCACGCCTGCTCGGACCGCGGCACCAGAGGCCACTTGCGGCTGCGTGGAGGTGGACACGCCGTCACTCACCGCTATCACGGTGACTCCGGCCGCCCCAGCGGTCGCGCCATCGATCACAGCCGCTGCGACCGCGTCCTCATTGCGCTCATGGACGAGGCCGCGATCGGTGATTACCGCGACCGACCCGAGATCGGCCTCGCAGCGATCTCGAAGTGCTTGCGGCCGACGACATTCCGCGCAGCGTCCTTCGGCGTCGTAGCGGTCGCTGCCGCAGCCCGCGCACGGGCCAGGTGGACTCGGATCGTGGCTCGGCAGCGCGACGAACCGGTACCCGAGTTCGCGTCCGCACGCCGGGCAGACGTTGCTGTCCAAGCGGACGGCGGCGCACCCCGCGCAACGTAGGTCGATCCCCTCATCGCTCATCGGCGTGTCCTCGGGCTGCGCACTCCCATCGATACGGACGCGGCGGCGGAAGCCGCAGCGCTCTTCGTGTGCAGTCCGCCCGGCCGTTTCCATAGTGGCCCGTTGCTGGTGCGAGGTTCCACACCGTCCTCCTTCATCTCCCCGGCCCGGCGACTCCGCTCGGAATAGTACGGGAGCGTTCCCGGAGGCAGATCCCAGTGTCGGTTCGATCGAGATCCTGCCGTGACCGGCGTGGTGTCCGATATCGGACATAAGAGACAGGCAAACAGTTTGGCGCGTCGACGACGGACGGCACTCGCCGCAGGACCACACCGGGCGCAGGATGGCCTCCGCCAGGGAGTTCCACCAAGCGGTAGGTCGACCGGGCACGTCAGTCCGCGACGGTGACACCGATAGCCCTCGCGAAGGCAGGCGCGAGGTCGATCAGCTGCATGCCGCTGATCGTGGCGCCACGCAGGGCGTCGAGTCCGTCGGTGATGTCGAGGCCCGCCGCACCACGCAGGTCCACCTTCGACAGCCGGGCCTTGTTCAGCGATAGCCCGCCCAGCATCGATCCGGGAACGGTGACCTTCGTGAGTTCGGCATCGCCGAAATCGCAGTCGCGCAGCACACAGTCGATGAAGGAGACCTCGCGCAGCCGGGCGCTGCGGAAGTTGACCGAGTCGAACTTGCAGCCCTCGAATCGCACTCGTCGCAGGTTCGCGCCCGCGAAATCGACACCGGACAGAGCACCGGCGACCAGCTCACCGTCCATCCAGACCGTGTCGGCGAGTTCGGTTCCCACCCAGCGGACATGGCGCAGCCAAACGTCGGTGAACCGGGTGTACCGCATGCTTCCCCGGTTGATCACCATCGAGGTGAACGCGGATTCGCTGAACCGCGCGTTCGGCACGTCGAGGTCGTCGAACCGGCCGCCGTCCAGCCACACACAGTCGTAGTCGCCTTCGGGCTCGAGGTCGCCCCCCACTGCCGTGAGGTATTGGGCGTAGGGCAGGTCGTCGAGCTCACGCGGCATGCGCTCCTCCAGGTTCGTCGCGGTGGTCCGGTCGCCTCGCGAGTATGGCGGTCGGCACCGACAGCTTCGGCGGGGCTGGGTGCGGCCATGGGACCCACTCGGCGATCGCGTCCAACCGACCGGCGCGGGTGCGCAGGACAATTCCTTTTGGTCGTCGGCGTCCGATCGGTGCCGCTCGTCTGAAACATCGGAGCTGCTCACATTCTCGGACAACACTGTATGAACAACTTTCGACCCGGCCACGCAGGGCGGCGGCCGAGGCGCATGGGTGCAGCAAAATTGCTAGGCCACCCGTTCGAGCGCGCGCAGGTCTGCATCCAGCTTTCTGAACAACCAATAGACGGCGATGAACGCGAGCCCGGAGGCCGCGCACAACCCCAGAACCGAGTCGCGCACGAGCGGAAGCTCCGCAGGTTCGAGGGCACTGAATCCGGCCAGCACCCCAACCAGCGGCACTGACGCCGTCACCGCAAGATAGACCGTGGTTCTTCGACGCAGCGCGCGAAGATTTGCGGAGTCGCGCGCCGTGGTGCGGCCGTGGCGCAAATAGATGGGATAAACACAGCGGACGACGTAGAACGTCGAAAGGAAAAACGTGTAGGCAACCGAGATTGTGCCCGCCACCAGAACGGTCGTTGCCGCATGGACCAGCATCCGCGCCGGGAGGTCGGTAAACCGGACAAGCAGCATCACCCCCGTCACGGTTCCGAGAACCGCGAACAGAAGAGTGTTCATCGCACACAGATCGCCCCAAAATAGTGTTCCCGACCGCACCCGCGCGAGCATTACCTCGTCGTAGCGTCTGCCATGGCGCAAGCCACGAGGAACAGCGAGCAAATCACGCGATATGTATACGTAGACGAGGACGGACAGCGGCAAGGCACAGAGGTCGAAAATGGTGGTGCCCCGGTAGAGCTGCGAGGCGGTGGCATCGGGCAGGCGCGCGGCGATCAGTTCCTGGAGGTGCGCAGCCAGGTAGACATGAGCTAGGCCGACGCCGACCATCGAAGATGACCACAGGACGGGGGTGGGCCGTCGGGAAAGTCGTGTCCGCCAACTGTTCGGCGGCGGATAGACCAGGTCGCGGGCCCTTTCCTCGAGGCACAAGTCGAGCTGCTTGGCCAATTCCGTGCCGCACGAGTAGCGGTCTTCGCGGTCGGGCGACAGACACTTCAACAGCACTCGACGCAACGCCATGGGGCAATCCGAAGGAAGCTCCGCCAGGAACTTCGACTCGACGGGTCTGCGCCGCAGTTCGAGCATGCGGGCCAGCGACGTCTCCGACTCGCCGGCGGACCTTTGGTCCGCGAATGGGCGGTGTCCTGTGAGCAACTCCCAGAGCATGACGGCCAGCGCGAAGATGTCGCTTCGAGTGTCGAGGTCGGCGGCGGTCGTCAGCAAGTCCGGATGGCAGGCTTCGAGCTGTTCGGGCGACATGTACGCCAGTGATCCACCGAAGTAGGCCAGGGGACTTGTGCCTTTGACGCGTTTGCTGGAGCTGACGTTGAAGTCGGCCAACTTCGGAATTCCCTCGGCGCTCAACAGCACGTTCGCGGGTTTGATGTCTCGATGCAACACCCCTCGTTCAGATGCGTGTTGCAGCGCGTCCGCGAGTCGGCGGCCCAGCCAGGCGATGGTCTCCGGCCACGTCAGTGCGGCGGTCCGTGTTCGAACAGCTGATTCTGCGGGCCGAACCTCGCCCTTCTGCGCGAGTACCTCGTCGACGGCATCGAGCAGTAGTTGCCCACTGCGGTGCTCCTGTGGCGTCGAGCGCAGCAAGTGCCGCACATCGAGCAGCGTTCCCCCCGGTAGGTATTGCATATAGAGCAGCTTCAGCTCGCCGTCGGCGATGAGTCGCTGGTCGAAAATGCGCACGATGTACTCGTGGTCCAATTGGGCGAGGGTCTGCGGCTCGATGCCGTGATTGTGGGAAATCTTGACCGCGACCAGTCGCTGCATCGATTGTTGCCGAGCGAGATACACCTGGGCGAAGGCGCCGGCCCCGATCCTCATCAGGAGGTCGAAGTCCTCGACATGGTCGCCGACATCGATGGCGTCGAGGGCTACTTGGGCACTTGGACGAGCAATCATCGTGCTGCGGTAATCGCTCGGGAGCTGTGCCAGTTCAGGGCCGGCCGCCATGGGGGTGGCCTCAGCGATCATGGTCGCCGGTGCGGGCGAACCGCGGCGCATAGCGTGGAATTCCTCGTAGACCAACTCGGCTGGAAGCGGACCGTTCTGCAGCTCTGCAAATTCCGCACGATATTCGACCAGTCGTTTGGGAAAGTGATAGCGAAGCCAGCGGTATTCGAGGTCGATCTTGATCAGTTCGATCAAGATCGTTCGGCGCTGAGCCGGTTCACCGGGTAGGTATGCCGACAGGTCGGGTGGGGACCCGGACGCCCAAGCCTCTGAAAACAGTGCCACGACAGTGGCAAGCGCTGTGCGGGTTCGTTCAGCTGAATCGACCAGATCGATCGGCTCGTGCATAGGTAGCTCGAGATCAGCCCCAGGCGATCACATGGCGGCTACGCGCGATGCGGCCCGATACCGTAGTTGCCCCACATCATCTCCTTATCACCAGTCCTCCCTGCTCAAGGGTATCGCTCCGAAACAAGCGCATGGGCGGCAACAGCGGGGATCGGCCACGGCAAACATGCTCAGGAGAACACTGGGGCCCGCCGGCGCTGCTCGTGCACTACGTCATGAACCGGAGGGCATGGTCGTGGCGCCGGGTGTCGTGCCAGGACACGCGTGGCACCCGAATAAAACCGCGGTGGTTCCAAACGGTGACTCCGACCCACCGAGCGCTGAGCATGGATCACTGCGGCGCGCCTAGGAGGCGCACCGTGGCGGCACCCGAACCGCACTGTGCAGGTCCCCGCCGCCACGCCGTTCGCGGCGTCGTCCAGCAGCTGAGCACCGCGCGGCCGGTATGGCCGTGACACCCCCCGTTAGCGGTGCGGCGCCCGACGCGGCGACAATGGTCTACCGGTTCGGCCCACCGGCCGCGCACGGCAGACCGTTTCGTGAGGGAGTCATGACCACCGCACCAGCTGGGCGATGGCGCCGCCGCCTGCCCGACACCGCGACGATCGAGGTAGGCGCGCCCACGCTCGCGCGCACGCTCGGACGACTCGATCTCACCGCCATGGGCGTCGGAACCATCGTCGGTGCGGGGATCTTCGTCATCACCGGCGTGGCCGCCGCCGAGAAGGCCGGGCCCGCGATCATGCTGTCGTTCGCCCTGGCCGGAACCATCTGCGTGCTGGTGGCGCTGTGCTACAGCGAGCTCGCGGCAATGGTGCCCGTCTCCGGCAGCGCCTACACCTACACCTACGCGACGCTCGGCGAAGGCCCGGCGTTCCTCGTCGGGTGGAACCTGCTGCTGGAGTTCGTCATCGCCGGTGCCGCGGTGGCCATCGGCTGGTCCGGTACGACGGTGTCGGCACTGGACTCGCTGTTCGGCATCACCATCCCGAAGGCGCTGGCCGCGGGACCTGGCGAAGGCGGCGTGGTGAACCTGCCCGCCGTGCTGATCATCGCCGCGATCGTCGCGGTGCTGGTCGGCGAGGTCACCCTCACGGCGCGGATCACCAAGGCCCTCGTGGGGGTGACCATCGGCGTGCTGGTGCTGGTGGTGGCCGTCGGCGCGCCGCACATCGACGTCGGCAACTGGACGCCGTACGCGCCGTTCGGGCTCGGCGGCGTCATAGGCGGAGCGGCAATCGCGTTCTTCGCGTTCCTCGGCTTCGACGTCGTGGCCGCATCGGCGGAGGAAGCCCGTGAACCACGCCGGGACGTGCCGTTCGCCATCATCGGCACGGTGCTCATCGCCACTCTGCTCTACGCGCTGGTCAGTGCGGTGCTCACCGGAATGGTTCCGTTCGCGTCGCTGAACAACGGTGCGCCGATCGCGACCGCGTTCGGCGGGCTGCACATCGGCTGGATCGGCAACGTCATCGTGATCGCTTCGATCATCGCCCTCACCAAAGGGCTACTGTTGATCGTGTACGCACAGGTGCGGCTGATGTTCGCGATGTGCCGCGACCGGCTGCTCCCGTACCGACTGGCGGCGACCGGCAAGCGCTCGACCCCGGCGCGGTTGACGCTGCTGCTCGGCGGCGTCGGCGCGGCGATCGCGGGGCTGCTTCCGATCGATATCGTGGTCGAGTTGGTGAACATCGGCGCGCTGTCGGCGTTCGCAGTGGTATGTGTCGGGGTGCTGGTGCTGCGCCGGGTTGAGCCGGATCGCGAGCGCCCGTTCCGCACCCCGCTCGTTCCGCTGATTCCGGTTCTCGCGCTCATCGGCTGTGTATTGCTCGCGACCACCCTCGATGCGCTCACCTGGGTGCGGTTCGCAGTGTGGGTACTCGTCGGCACCGCGGTCTATTTCGGCTACGGACGCAAGCGCTCCACGCTCGTTGGGAAGTGACGCTCCGCCCCTCCTGGGTCGGGTAATCTCACAATGAGCACGAAACGCGTTGCGTCTTCGTTCCCGACACCGACCCCAGCGCCCTAGCCCAGCAGTCCTGAGTCAGGCCGCCACGAAGAACAGGCCCACACCATAGGCGTTGCCGACGGACACGAAGGGTGGGCGGTTCGCCGGGCCGGGCGCTGCCGCTACACCAAGCGCGCCGCTCCGCCGCGATCCAACTGAGGCAGGTTCCGGTCGGATGCAACAAAAATCATCCCCCAGCGGGTGGTGTGTGGACACACCGTCGAACAGCCGCTCCTGGTAGCTCTGATGAGATCGCTCCAATCTCAGCCCTGGGCTCCGGCCCCGGCAAACACGCCGCACGAATCGGCCGACGCCGTCGCGTCCTTTAGGGTCGAGTGGTGACCTGGACAGTGGGATTCGACCTCGATATGACGCTGATCGACTCGCGACCAGGTGTCGCCCAGGCCATCGACACCGTTGCCGCCGAATTCGATCTCTCGCTCTCCGGTGCGGAGTTCGCCGATCGGCTCGGGCCGCCACTGGCCAGCCTGCTGGTCGAAGCCGGGGCCCCGGACGAACTCGTTCCCGCGCTGGTCGCGCGCTACCGCGCGCTCTACCCGGCCATCGTGCCCAGCATTCCCGCGATGCCCGGCGCGCAGGCCGCGTTGGCCGCGATCCAGGCGCGCGGCGGGCGGGTGCTTGTCATCACCGGCAAGCACGCCCCGCTCGCCCAGCTGCACATCGACGAACTCGGCTGGCGAATCGACCATCTCGCGGGTGATGTGTGGTCGGCGGCCAAGGCGACCGCGTTGCGCGAACAGCGGGCAGATCTATTCGTCGGCGACCATGTCGGCGACATGCGCGCAGCGAGGGCCGCCGACGTTGTCGCGGTGGGCGTCACCACCGGGCCGTGCGCGGCCGACGAGCTACGTGCGGCGGGCGCCGACGTGGTGCTCGCGGACCTGACCGAGTTCCCCGGCTGGCTCGCGACGGAGTTCGGCGCGGCCGTCGCGGGCTAGCGGGCACTCCGAGGCGTCCGATCACGCTCGGAGTATCGGGCGGTGCAGGTGTTCGGCAGGTGCGGCCGCATCGATGGGTCCCGGGGTGATCATGTTCAGCGCGGTCTTCGACGCCGGACCGTGGATCGAACCGAGCTGGCCGCATTACTCAGGCACACACGCGACCGGGTGCGCCCGGGCGACATCGGCCTGCCCGCGGGCTCGCGCCGACAGGTAACCGGGCTGCGCCGCGAGGAAGTCGCGCAGCTCGCGGGCGTCAGCGTGGACTACGTGGTGGGGTTGGAGCAGGGGCGTGGCCCCCGTCCGTCCAGCTCGGTGCTCGCCGCACTCGCCCGTGCGCTACGGCTGAACGATGAGGATCGCACCCTGCTATTCCAGTTCGCGGGCGCGGCGCAACCGCAGGAGGGCCGGATAGAAATGGTCGTCCAGCCGAGTGTATTGCGCCTACTCGACCGGATGGCGGATCTGCCCGCCCTGGCGCTCTCGGCGAAAGCTGATGTGCTGGCGTGGAATTCGATGGCGACGGCGCTGCTCGGCGACTTCACCGCTTGGCCGCCCACGCAGCGCAACATCATCTGGCAGCGTTTCCTCGGCACCGATCGTGGGCGGGTCGCGATGACGCCCGCCGAGGCCGACTTCGCCGCGATGTTCTCGGTGGCGAGCCTGCGCGGCGCCCGTGCTCGCTACCCCGACGATCCCGGCCTGCTCCGCCTGATCTCCGAATTGCGTTCCCGCAGTCCGTGTTTCGAGCAGCTGTGGAACGAGCGGCGCTCCGGGCAGTGGCGCAGCGCGAGCGAGACCGTTGATCACCCGGAGCTCGGGCCGTTGCGGCTGGAGTGCGACACCCTGCTGGTCCCGGATACCGACCAGGCCGTGGTCGTCTACTCCGCGGCCCTCGGCAGTCGCGAATCCTCGGCGCTGGATCTGCTCCTGGTTACCGGAACGCAACAGTTCACCGTGGCGGAGCCTTCCGGCTAGGCCGAGAATCCTGCCCTACGCCACCTTGTGTCGGCGCAGGTATTCGTTCTCCGCCGTTGCCTGCCATTTGGGCGCTCGACGCCGCGCACAAGGTGAGCGGACCCGGCGTGCAGATCAGCGATCCCGAGCACAACTGTGCCGACATCCGCGCCGCCGACGCCCTACTCCCGCACGCCCGGCTGCGGCGACGCCTCGTGGCGGTACACCCTGCTCTGGCGAAACCCGCGTAATCGCCCTCCCGGCAGGCGGAGCGCCGGGATACAGTCGTAGCATGACGTCGCCTCGGGACCATAGAACGCGGAAGGTCACCGTCACGCTTCCCGAAGATGTCGTCGCGATTCTCGAACGGTGGCGCGCGGCCGGGAACATCGACTCGGTGTCCGCGTTCGTCGCCGCATCGGTGCGGGCGGGGATCAACCAGTCCGAATCGCTGGCCAAGCTGGAGGAGGTCTTCGGCGGACGCCCGCCGCTGGATCTGATCAACCGCGCCCGCGCCGCACAGGGGCTACCGCCGCTGTCCGAAGAGGAGGCGGGCGGCCCTCACGCCGGCGCGGCGTGAGGGCCCGGGCTCTGGGTGGCGTCGTCTTCGACGCCGCCGCTGTCATCGCGTTCGCCAACCGCGCCAACTACGCCCAGGCGGTCACTTGGGCGACGGTGAGCGCGGGCAACACTATCGTGGTTCCGAGCACCGTTCTCGCGGCGGCGCGGGCGCACATTCGGGCCGACCGGCTCGACATCCTGGCCGTGCTGCTCGGACTGCCGCACACCGTGATCCCGGCCTTCGATCGAACGACCGCGGAACGCCTCGGCGTCGACATCATCGGCAACCCGACGGCCGAAGCGCTGATCGCGGCGGGCCACGCCACCCGCGAAGCGGTCGCGCGGGATTGGCCTTGCCTTACCAGCCGTCCGAAGAAGCTCCGCCAGATCGACCCCCGCGTCATTATCGACCCGCTGCCCTGACTTCCGCCGCGCGGCGCTCAGCGCAGTAGTTGGATGACGGGGGCGAGCTTTTCCATGCTGTCCTCGAGAACGGTGACGTAGCTGATGCCGTAACGGTCGCGGCGGCCACGAAGGCGATCGGCCATCTCCTCCGGGGTGCCGATGAGCAGGATGGGGTGTTCTTCCGGGGTGTCGGCGACATCGGGAGGCAACGCGGGGCCGAAGATCTCGAGGACGCTCGCGCGTTCGGCGGGCGGGACCACGCGCTGGACCAGTATGTTGAACTCGACCTTGTCGAGGCGAGGGCCGAGCAGTTCGCGCACGTAGGCGACGCGCTCCTCCGTTTCGGCAAGTCCAGCCATCTGCAGTGGCGCGCCGTTGCGTGCGGCGGCCGCGCCGGTGAAGGCGATAATATCGGCGTGCTCCGCGGCCACGCGCAGCAGCCGGTCGCCCCAGCCGCCGATGAGCAGAGGCGGACCGCACGGCTGCGAGGGTCGCGGCTGATACTCCGGATCGGCGAACAGGCGACGCAGCGTGATCACTGTGTTCTCCAGGTGCTCGACCCGCTTGCGCCCGCTCTCGAACGGGATCCCAGCGGCCTCGAACTCCGCCTGCACGTAGCCCGCCCCGAGGCCGAGTTCGACTCGTCCGTCGGTGAACTGATCGGCGCCCGCGGCGTCGCGAGCCAGCAGCACCGGGTTGTAGAAAGGGGTGTTGAGCACGAACGTGTTCAGCCGTACCCGCTCGGTCGCCTCGGCGGCCAGAATCATCGCAGGGAACGGCGCGGGCAGGCCGAGATGGTCGGCGACGCCGATCACGTCGAAGCCGAGTTCCTCTGCCCTACGGCACTTTTCGATCCAACTCGACCGGGATTCGGGAACCACCATGTTGACACCGAACCGAAAGGGGCGCTGCGCAGTCACGCCTCTTGTCTAGCGAATCGGGTTCGGCGCAGTCACCCCGCCCCCCACGATCGCGGGGTTCAGCATTGAGCGAGCGTGCCCGCGGCCACGGCGATCCCGGACAAGGCAACGGCGGCGACCACCGGAATCAGACGGCGCAACACACGCGGGATCGCACCCTCGGGCCGTCGCTCGGCAGGGAGCGTCAGTCGAACGCCCCTGTCGAAGACCGCGACCGCACGCACCACCCAGTTCGGCAGCTGCCTGTTCGGCACTCGGAACCCACGCGGGTTGAACTCGTCGGCGATGGCGGCGATCAAAGCGCGCTGGCCAGTTCGAAACCATCGCATCGGTCCTGGTGAACGACGTCATGTAGACCTTCGCCGCGCTGATCGAGCCGAGCGTACCGCCACTGAACTAAGGTGGATTCCAAATATTCGCTGTCTGATGCTTCCCCCATTGATCCGAGAGGAAGACACGGATGACCGCACAGCTGGATCCGACGGTGCAGGAATTCGTCGACGCACTCAACGCCAACGATCAGGACCGGTTCTTCGCGGTACTCACCGACGACGCGACCATGTCCGACGACGGGGTGGAACGCAACCTCGCCCAGTGGACCGAATCGGAGATCTTCGGCGGCAACGCGCGAATGCAGGTCGAGTCCGTCGGCGACGTCGGCACCGAACTCCTGGCCGACTACACCAACTCGCGCTGGGGTTCGATGCGCACGAGCTGGCGGTTCACCATCCGCGACGGCAAGATCAGCCGCTTCGAGACCGGGCAGGCCTGAGCGCCCTTGCCATCCGGTCGCCGAACTTGACATTCTGACGGGCGTGTTCGTCACGCCCCGTTACGGTACGGGCTCCTTGGCCGATCTGTTTCCCTCCGTCCTCGCGGGGCTCGGAGTCCCCGGCGCCTGCGATCGCCTAGGTCTCGAAGTCACCGCCGCCAGGGTCTGTGTCCTCTTGGTGGACGGGCTCGGTGCCGATGCGCTGGCCGCGAATCCCGCTGCGGCGCCGTTCCTTTCCAGCCTGCCGCCGGTCACTCTGACGGCGGGCTTTCCGACGACGACCGCCACCAGCCTGGGTTCGCTCGGTGTCGGCGTCCCGCCCGGCGAGCACGGGATCGTCGGCTATCTGCTCAACGTCCCCGGCTACGACCGGCTGCTGAATCCCCTGACCTGGCGTCTGCACGGCGCGGAGGGCAAGTCCGATCTGCGGACCGAACTCGTGCCAGAGGAATTCCAGCCCACCCCAACGGTTTTCGAGCGCGCCGCCGACAACGACATCGCCGTCGCCCAGGTGTCGCCGCGCTACCAGGAAGGGTCGGGATTGACGAGGGCGGTGTTGCGCGGCTGCGAGTTCCGCCCCCAGGTGTCCTTCGGCGACCTCGTCGCCACCGTGGCCGAGGCGCTGCGTGCCGGACGGCGCTCGCTGGTCTACACCTACTATGGCGATCTCGACCTGACCGGGCACGTGCGCGGGCCCTCCTCTCCGGCCTGGCGCTGCGAACTCGCCAACGTCGACCGTCTGGCCGCGGCTATCGCCGAACAGCTGCCACCCGATGCCGCACTGATCGTCACCGCCGATCATGGCATGGTGGAACTAGCCGATCGCATCGACTTCGACACCACCGCCGTGCTGCGCGACGGCATTCGCCAGCTCGGCGGCGAGGCGCGTGCCCGGCACGTCTACACCAGAGCCGGCGCGGCGTCCGATGTCGCGGCGACCTGGCAAGGCATGCTCGGCGCGGATTTCGCGGTGCTCACCAGGGACGACGCCGTGGCAAGCGGGTGGTTCGGGCCACGGGTCACGCCTGCCATTGCCGAACGCATCGGCGATCTGGTCGTCGCGTCCCGCGCACGGAACGGCATCATCCGTAGCGGCGCCGAGCCATTGCAGTCGATGCTGGTCGGCCACCACGGCTCGCTGACCTCGGCCGAGATGAACGTCCCGCTACGGGTCTTCCGCGCCTGAACACCAGCCGGTCCGCGTAACATCGGCGCGCACTGGCCTTAGGCTGGACACCGATCGCGGCGGGCATCGCCGCGCGAGGAACATTCAGGAGGAGCACATGAACGCCACGCTGTCACGGACCGGCCGGACCGGCCTCGGGATCGCGGCGGTCGCCATGGTGCTCGCGGGCTGCACCGACATCGAGCGAGCCCTCAATCGCGGTGGCGACACGCCGTGCAGCGAGTACATCAAGCAGGACCAGGACACCAAGCGCACGACGATCACCAAGTTCGTCAAGCAGCAGAGCAAGGACGACCACGAGCCCGCGGGGACCGCGGTGGACGCGACGATAGTCTCGGTCGACCTGCTCTGCGGCAGCCAGGCCAACGCCGACACTCCCATCAAAAATGCCGACGTCGCAGGAATTTTCATCAGGAAGTGACCGCGCCGGGTCACTGCGGCGGATGGGCGGCGAGCCAGTCGGTCGCTCGTTTCCGTGAGGCGCGGGCCAGCCAGGCGTCCTGGATCACCTCGGTGAGCTCTTGACTGCTCAGCTCGCGGATTCTGCTGCCGCGCACCAGTACCGATGGGTGCTCGTCGAAATGCGGCGTGGTGAAGAACGGCGAGTCCGGGTCTTTGACCAGTGCCTGCTTATCCGATTCCGACGGCACCCAGAACACGATCACATCGGTGTAGCGTTCGCCGGTCTGCGGGTCGACGGCATCCGGGCGCGCGTTGCGAAAGAACACGAACGACTTTCCCCCGACTTGATAGATCGGGTTACCGTGCGGTCCATCGACCCGTGCCACATGCGGCATGCCGGATGCCACCTCGTGCACATCGGCGAGGCGTGCCCGCCGCGGAACGGTCACCATGTCAGCAGCGTAGGCGCTCGCGGTCGACTCGTCACCGAAACCGATCGCGCTCAGCTGGTCTGCCATCAAAAGCCGCCCGCATGCGACGCGCGTACGCCAGAATGAGGAAGCGAATGTGAGCTCACACGAGGATGGGGTTCTTCCAGGTGGCACAGTTCCGTACCCTCACTCAGCAGCGGGTCGAACTGGAACGGGAATGGGAACGCTGGGCGACGGTGCCGAATACCGCGGCGCAGCGCCCGCCCCGAACCACCTTGCTCCGCGACGAGGTAGCGCAATCCTGGCGGCGGTCGCTGCACACCGTCGATCCCGGGCGCACGGTCGCACCGGGACTGGACGACATCGGCGAGCTGTGGGCCGAGTCCCCGCTGCGCGGCCCGGTGACCGAGCTGGCGACCGACCTGCGCGGGATCGCCGAGGACTCCGGCTACCTGGCCGCGGTCACCGACAGCGCGGGCACCATCCTGTGGTCGTGCGGTGATCGCGCCATGCGCAGGCGGGCCGAGCGGGTGAACTTCGCCCCGGGTGCCTGCTGGGACGAAAGTCACATGGGCACCAATGGTTTGGGGCTCGCTCTGCGCACCGACCGCCCCGCGTCGGTGTTTTCCGCCGAGCATCTGGTCGCCGCACTGCACGGCTGGGTGTGCTACGCCGCGCCGATCCACGGTCCCGACGGCACGCTGGTCGGCGCCCTGAATCTGTCCAGCTCCTGGGACCGCTCGCATCCCGCGG
This sequence comes from Nocardia sp. NBC_01730, assembly GCF_035920445.1. Classification (NCBI taxonomy): domain Bacteria; kingdom Bacillati; phylum Actinomycetota; class Actinomycetes; order Mycobacteriales; family Nocardiaceae; genus Nocardia; species Nocardia sp. NBC_01730. Next base: position 1,693,455 of record NZ_CP109162.1, read on the forward strand.
TGCTCACCTCGGTACGGGCCCTCGTCACCACGGTCGAGACGATCCTGCGAGCCACCGAACCCGCGCCGCCGCCCGGGATTCGGCTGGAGTGTCTCGGCGCCGCACGGCTGCTGCGTGACGGCAGGCCGCTGCCGCTGCCGCCGCGGCAGCTGGAGATCCTCACGCTGCTCGCGCTCGAGCCGGACGGCTTCACCCCCGAACAGCTGCACACCGCCATCTACGGTGACCGTGCGGTCTCCACCAGCACACTGAAGGCCGACGTCTCTCATCTGCGCCGCGCCACCGGCGGCGAAATCAGCAACCGCCGTTACCGTTTGACCGGCCCGATAGCCTGCGACGCCGTCGACTTGCTGGCCTCCATCGCGGCGGGCGACACCGCCTCGGCGGTGTGGCTGTATCGCGGCCCACTACTGCCTGACTCGGACACACCCGGCGTGGTGAAGTGGCGCGACCACCTCGACGTCTGCGTGCGAACCGCGGTTCTGGCCAGCGACCGCGCCGAGCACGTCGTGTCGTTCGGCGTGCGCGCGCCGGACGATATCGAGGTGCACGAACACGCCTTGCGGCTGCTCCCGTCCGACGATGTGCGCCGTGCGATGGTTACCGCCCGACTGCATACCGCATTGCGCGCCTAGCCCTCTCGCACCAACCTTGCGCCAACCTTCGGGGACCATAGTGACCCGGACGGTGAGATTCGCGAGGAGCAAGTGTCATGAGTAACCCCAAACCGGGGTCCGATTCCGATGTCATCGGCTGCGCCACGCGCTGGGTCGGCGCCATCGGTGGCGACGAGGCGGCCTGTTGATGCCGCAGCGGATTCATCGGGTGGACATCACGGACCGGGCCAGGATCGTGCTGCGCCAGATGATCGAACAGCACGGCGCGGTGCTCTTCCACCAGTCCGCCGGAGGCCGCAACAGCGACGCACCGGTGTGTCTTCCGGTCCGGGAGTTCCGGGCCGGCCGCGGGGATGTGCTGCTGGGAAATCTGCCCTGGCACACCGAATTCTGGATGAGCGGCGAGCAGTACGAACTCTCGAAGCACACCCACCTCACCGTGGATGTGGTGAACGGCCGCTGCGCGCCGGAAGCGCCTGAGGGAGTGCGCTTCACCCTCCGATCACGGCTGCTCACCGACAAGGAAGCAGAGACGCTGGCGGACGCACCGCCGCCACGCACCGGAGCCGACCGGTTGGCATAAGCCTGCACATGCGAACCGGCGGGGCGTCCGCCCGGGTGGGGCACGACCACCCGGGCGGACGTCGAGTGTCAGCGGCCGGGCAGGTGACGCAGATTGCGGGCGATGGTCATCAGGAACGGCTGCCACTTGTCATGCGGGAACAGTTTCGGTGGGTCGAGATTCAAGAACCGGGTCACTACGACGGTTTGGGGTTCGGTGAATTTCAGCAAGCCGTCGGGGCCATGCCGACGGCCGACGCCGGAGATGCCCATGCCGCCCATGGGCGCCGCAGTAGTGCCCCAGGCAGGCGCGTAGCCCTCGTCCACACACACGGTTCCCGCGTGCAGCTGTCCGGCGATCCGCTCGCCCTCGTGCTTGCTCGCCGCCCATACCGACGCGTTGAGGCCGTAATCGCTGTCGTTGGCCAGGCGCACGGCCTCGGTGACGCTGTCGACCGGGTAGATCGACACCAGTGGGCCGAAGGTCTCGTTGCGGCCGCATTCCATCTCGTCGGTCACCTCCACGAGCACGGTGGGCTCGAAGAACAGCGGACCAAGATCCGGGCGGGCCTTGCCGCCGGTGAGCACTTTCGCACCCTTGGAGGTGGCGTCGGCGACGTGTTTGGACACGGTCTCGAGCTGGGCCTCGGAGATGAGGCTGCCGATGTCGGTCGAATAGTCGTAGGCCGCACCCAGTTTCGCCGCATCGACGGCGGCGACGAACTTCTCGGTGAATGCCGCGGCGATCGTGCGCTGGACATACAGCCGCTCGATCGAGATGCACAGCTGCCCCGCGTTGGAGAAGCAAGCGCGTACCGCGGCCTTGGCGGCGGCGTCCAGATCGGCGCCCTCGGCCACGATCATCGGGTTCTTGCCACCGAGTTCGGCGGAAAAACCGATCAGCCTGCGGCCACACTGCTCGGCCAGGGTGCGCCCGGTCTGCGAGGAGCCGGTGAACATCAGGTAGTCGCAGCCCTGGACGATGGCAGTGCCGACCACGGTGCCCGCGCCGGGGACGACCGCGAGCAGATCGCGTGGCAGGCCAGCGCGGTAGAGCAGTTCCGCGGCGGCCAGTGCGGAGAACGGGGTCTGAGTGTCGGGCTTGACCACCACGGCATTACCCGCGATCAGCGCCGGAATCGCGTCGCCGACCGACAGGAGCATCGGGTAGTTCCACGGTGCGATCACGCCGACCACACCTTTGGGCTTGGCGCGGACGGTGGCGCGATTGAGTACAGGAAAAGCGCCGGGGACCTTGTGCGCGCCGAGCAGGCGCGGTGCGACCTTCGAGAAGTAGCGGGCCGCGAACATCATGCCCATGATCTCTTCCTGGGCCGCCCAGCGTGCCTTGCCGGTCTCGGCCTGCACCACATCCATCAAGAACTTGCGGTGCTCCACCACCAGTGCTCGGTAGCGTTCCAGCACCGCGGCGCGCTCGGGGACCGGACGCGCCGCCCACGATGCCTGCGCCACCTGAGCCTTCGCGAAGGCGGACGCCACGTCCGCGGCGGTGCCCACCGGCACGCTGCCCAGCGGTTTGCCGGTGAACGGTTCGGCGATCGTCTTGCGTTGACGCGCGTCGGGCTCATCCAGGGCGGCGAGTGCGCTCAGGCGGTCGAAGACGTCGACTTTCGGCGCTGGCATCCATGCCTCCTACTTGTAGGTAACCGCGAGATACAGATAATCTACGCCGTCGCGGGCCCAATCGACAGCCACTCCGCACGGTCGGCGATAACAGACCTCGACATCGAGAGTGATCCCGTCCGCATTCCACTCCGAAATCCCTTGTGGCACATCAGAAATGACATCAAGTCACATTGGAATGCAACAATTCGCTCATACCTATCGCGCAATGTCAAACCGAGTCCCGCTCAACGAGACAAGGCATCGGGTAGACGTTGATCTCGAGTACGTTGGGCAAATGTTCAGAAGGAGGCTCGGTGTCCGCGGTCGGATTTTGGCCATCGCACTCATTCCGAGTCTGACCCTCCTGCTAGTCGGCGTGGGTACGGCGGGGTACCTGGTGTTCAAAGGAGCCTACGCACGGGTGTGGGCAATCCAAGTGCAGAAGTCGACCCCTTCGGCCCGGGAGTTCACCGAGTCCGTCCAGCTGGAGCGTCGCCTGACCCTTGCCGAACTCGCGGGCGACCACGACGCCGCGCCCGCTCTCGCCGCGGCGCGGGTGCGGGTCGACAAGGCGGTCGCCGAACTGCGCAGCGCCTCGGGTGGGCTGCAAACACTCGCATCGTCCCTGATCGGGGAGAAGGTCACCCACTTCCTGAATGTGCTGGACCGCCTCCCGACAGTGCGAGCACAGGTCGACACCGGGGCGCTGCCCATTCTGGAGGCGTACGCGTTCTACAACGATGGGCTCCGGGCCATTCCGACCGCAACGCAGATCGCCCAGCAGTTCTCGCCGGACCCGGAGATCGCGATCGAACTCGCGGAGGGTCTGCGGCTGTTCTACGCGGCGGAGGCGATGTCGCGCAGCAATGCGCTGGCTATGGCCTTGGTGAACGCACATGATCAGGCGACCGTCCCGGTAGCGGAGTACCTCAGCCAGGTCGGCTACTACCATGCTCAGATCGACTATCTGACCAGCGAATTCGACGCGCCGCAGCGCGATGCCGCAAAGGCGGCGACCGCCTCCCCCGCATGGCGGCAACTGACCTCGATGGAAGACACCCTCACCCGGCGTGCTCTGCAGAGCCCCCCAGACGACGGTCAGAACACGACAACATCCGACAACATGGAACTGCCGTGGAGTGTGGCGGACTGGCAGAACGCGGCGACCGACGTCAACCGCGGGCTGATCGACATCTGGATCAACCAGAACAAGCAGGCTCAGAAGGTCGCCGAAGACAAGGCCGGGGGCTCCGCGCTGAGTTCGCTGCTGTTCGGAATCGGGGTACTGCTGGTTGCGATCGCGGGTTTCATCATCGCGGTCAAGCTTGCCAATCGGATCATCCGCAGGCTGAAGCTGCTGCGCCGGGAAACTCTCGCACTCGCCGACGAAGGTCTGCCCGACATGATGCGCCGCCTGCGCACGGGCGAGCCGGTGGACCCGGCCGAGGAGACGCCGCTGCTGGACTACGGGGAGGACGAGATCGGCCAGGTCGCCAAGGCATTCGGCCGCGCGCACGCCGCGGCAGTGGCGGGCGCGGTCACCGAGGCCCGAACTCGCGAGGGCGTGAAGGCGGTCTTCCTCAATATCGCCCACCGCAGCCAGATCGTGGTGCACCAGCAGCTGGAAATCCTCGACGAAGCCGAGCGAGGACAAGAGGATCCCGCCTTGCTCGACACGTTCTTCCGACTGGATCACCTGGCCACCCGGGAACGTCGCAATGCTGAGAACCTGGTCATCCTCGGCGGAGGCCAGCCCGGTAGGCAGTGGCGTAACCCAGTAGACCTGATCGCTCTGGTGCGCAGCGCCATCGGCGAAACGCTCGACTACTCGCGTGTCCGCCTCGCCCGGCAGCCCGAGACGCAGATCGTCGGTTCCGCGGTCGCCGACCTGATCCACCTGCTCGCGGAGCTGATCGACAACGCCACCTCGTTCTCCCCGCCACAGTCACGCGTGGAGGTGAGCGGAAATGTCGTCGGCAAGGGCGTGGTCGTCGAGATCGAGGACCAGGGCATGGGCATGCCCGCCGACGAGCTGACCAAGACGAACGACATGCTGCGCAACCCACCGGATTTCGGTGTCGCCGCGCTGTCCGCCGATTCCCGGCTCGGTCTGTTCGTGGTCGCTCAGCTCGGCGTTCGGTATGGGGTGTCGGTTCGGCTCGTGGAGTCCGACTATGGTGGGATCCGGGCTATCGTGCTCATTCCTTCCGCGCTCATCGCCCGCGAAACCGGCACGCCGACACCGAGATCCGAGGTGTCCGGCGCGACGCCCTCACGGGCGGCGGCACCACCGCCCGTGCACCAGTCCCCCATGACCTTGGCGGAACAGAGCGAAGCGCCCGTCGCGACACTGGTCGCCAAGCCGGCCGCCGCGGACCCGACGCCGTCCGAGGCCGTGACCGCCGCACCGACCGGCAACGTCGATGCCAGGCCTGTGCTGCCGCGCCGCAATCGCCAGGCAAATCTCGCGCCGCAACTGAGCGAACCGGCCGCAACGCCGACCGGCCCGCAACGACAGCGCACGGCCGAACAGGCCCGTGATCTGATGTCCGCCATCGAGAACGGCACCAGGCAGGGCCGCAAGCCTCTCTCCGACGACAACCCGACCCCGGACGATCAGAAAGACTAAGGTGACTTCATCCAACCCAGGTGATCTCAATTGGTTGCTCGACGATCTCGTCGACCGGCTGGCCGGTGTGCGGCATGCGGTGGTGCTGTCCACGGATGGATTGCTACTCGGCCGCTCCGCCGCGATAACGCGCGAGGACGCAGAACATTTCGCCGCCATGTCCTCCACCCTCTACGGTCTCGCCCGCAGCGCGGGGAGCCGCTTCGATGGTGGCGGCGTGCGCCAGGCGGTCATCGAACTCGACCGCGCCGTGCTGTTCGTGACCGCCGCCGGCGACAACGCCTGCCTGGCATTGCAGGCCGCCGAGTCGGCGAACCTGGGCATGGTGGCCTACGAGATGAACCTGACCGTCCAGCGCGTCGGCACCTATCTGTCCACCACTCCGCGGCAGGACCTCGTCGGACAAGTCGAGCCGAAGCTGCCATGACCCATCCGCGTGAGCCCTGGTTCGACGAGGCGGCAGGCCCGCTGGTCCGTCCCTACGCGCTCACGCGCGGACGTACCACGGGATCCGGACCCGAACTGGATATGCTCACGTCCGTGATCGCGGACGAGTCCGCGCCCGCACTGCGTCGGAACGAACCCGAGTACACCGAAATCCTTCGGCTGTGCCGGGTTTCGCAGACCGTGGCAGAAGTGTCCGCCCGGTTGCGGTTGCCGCTCGCGGTGACCAAGATCCTCGTTGGTGATCTGATCGGCGACGGGCAATTGATCTTCCGTGCCCCCGTTCCGACGGAGGCCGGACCCGATGACCTCAACATATTGCGAGCGGTACTGGATGGAATCCGAAAAATTTGACCCGAGCGGCACGCCGCACCTGGCCGCCTCGGTCAAGATCCTCGTCGCCGGCGGGTTCGGCGTCGGCAAGACGACCATGGTCTCGGCGATCAGCGAGTGCGCGCCGCTGCGCACCGAAGAGCTGATCACCGAGGTGAGCACCGGTGTCGACGACCTATCGGGCGTCGAGCGGAAGACAACGACCACGGTCGCGCTGGACTTCGGCAGGCTCACCATCGACGGCAATCTCGTGCTCTACCTGTTCGGCACCCCCGGCCAGGACCGGTACTGGTTCCTCTGGGACGAACTCGCCCGTGGCGCGCTCGGCGCCGTGGTGCTGGCCGATACCCGCAGGCTGGGTAATTCCTTTGCCGCCGTGGACTTCTTCGAACGCCGGGGGCTTCCGTTCATGGTGGGCGTCAACTGTTTCGACGGCGCGCCGCAATACACCGCCGACGAGGTCCGCGACGCCCTGGACCTCGATTCGGTCACTCCGGTGATGCTCTGCGACGCCCGCGACCGCAGTTCGTGCAAGACCGTGCTGCTGACCCTGGTGGAGCACCTGATCGCGCGCGCTCAGCGCGCGCGCGTCACCACCTGATTCGACCTACACGCACGGTGCCGAGGTAGTTGCCGACGACTACCGTCGACCCACGTAGTCACCGTGCTGCCTCCGACAGCTGCTCCCCGGGTGTTCGGGGCTGTCGGTTACTCGGATCGCACACGAAACCGATGCCTCGATCGCCGACCGACTGGAGTCATCATGTGCGTCGAACGCGCTCGCGCTGCCGTATCCATCCCCCTGCGCCTACCCGTCGGGCCAGCCGTGGCGGCCGCGCCTGCGGCGAGCAGTACCGAGGTGGCTGCCAGCGAGTCGTCACCTTCGGGCCGGGGTTCCTGGAGTTCCTCGGCTGCCTGCTGAAGGGCCAGTTTCGTCAGCTCGGTGTATCCCGTACTGCTGAGCGCTCATGCCTGCCGCAGCCAGGCAAGGAACAGCAGCACGCCGCCTGTGGTCAGCGTCAGCGCGACCGGGACCGACCACCGCGGCCCATTCCGGCCCAGCAAGCCACGAACGAGCTGCACCTGGAACACGCCCGAGCCCGGCCAGCAGGCAGCAGACAGGCCGGCAGCAGACAGACGCAGAGCACGGCATGGACCGCCCACGCGCCAGCCAATGTGGGCCCACCCCAAGAACCCTCGAAGTTGTCGTCCGCGATCAGTGGGTAACCGATCTCCCGGAGCACGGCTACCACAGCGAGGAACGCCAGAAACCAGGCGAGCAGACCGACCGCGCCGCTGAGCACCGAGTGCAGGATTGCTCGTATAGCCGAAACCCTATGCGGGAAAACAGTTTCGCCGAGCATCCGCCGCGGCACACGTAGCCTGGTCGCGATTCGCCGGACCGACAGCGGCAGCACCCAGAGCGCATACCCAGCAGCACTCGAATCCACGGCATGGTGTCGACGATAGCGATGTCGGATCCGCGCTTCACCGCAGCCGGCCCGCATGCAACAGATCGTCGAACAGCAACTGGTCGACCGGCGGCACGAGCGGCCGGTCGGCGTAGGAAAACCACGCGACCTCCTCGATCTCACTGCTCGCGGCCAGTGTTCCGCGGTAATCGGCGGTGTAGCAACTCATCCGGACCACCGGAGCGCCCCCGGGCCCGTGCACCGCCTCGTAGGTGCCGACGTGCGCGACGGTAGCCGGAAGCAGCGCGACCGTGAGTTCCTCCTCGATCTCGCGCAGCAACGTCTGCAGATCGGTCTCACCGCCCTCGCGCTTACCACCGGGAATGTAGAAGATGTGCTTGCCGCGCGGTCTGGCGCACAGAATCCGCCCGCTTTCGATCCGCACCCACGCAACCGTATCGATCAACTGCTCCACGCGCCCGTCCGCCACCGCCGCAGCCTAACGCCGCACCGTCGTCCGAGCGCGACTCGACCTATTGCTGGCGGCGCCGCCAAGCGAAACCTGGTCCCAGGTAACGCGCTACGGTTCAGTTCAGCAGTGCGCCGAAAAAGGGCGCGGTCGCGGCCGTGAGCACCGAACCGGTCACCGTCATCGCGATCACGCCGACCAGCGCGGTGCGGGTGGTCGCCCGCTGGATCGTGCCCACGAAATCGGCCAGCCGCTCGGCCCGCGCCAGCACAGCGGTGCTCGCCGCGCCCAGTGCGCCGGATGGCGCGCGCTCGGCGATGCCGACGATCGCGAGCAGCCCGCCGAGCAGCGGCAGCGGACCGTGTTCCTCGGCAGCCTTGTCATCGGCGCACATCTCCAGCAACCGGGCGATGGCGGCCGCGCCACCGGTGACCAGAGGAAGGCCGGGGAGTGTGGTGGCGACCGCGTGCAGCACCGCCGTCAACGGCGCGTGCCTACCGGACAGGTGCGCGCGTTCGTGGGCGAGGATCGCGGCGAGCTGATCGGATGTCAACGCCTCGAGCGCGGCGCTGGTAACGACGATGGTGTCGGGGCGGCCTGGTACGCAATACGCCTGGCGCTCAGCCGAATCCAGCACGACCGCGCCGACGCCGGGCACCTGCCTGCCGACCAGGCGCACAGCGCGCGCGTGGACACGGGTGCGCCTGCGCATATGCACGACGACGCTCACCGCGCGCGCCACGAGCGCGACCGTGGCGGTAACCACCAGCGCGGCCACCGCGAAGGTAGCAGCCTGGGTGGCGGCGACGCCGTGCGCGTGGATCGGCGTCCACAGGATCGCGAAGCAGGCGCGCAGCGCGTCCTTCGGATGTCCCCAATAGGTGGCGAATTCGATGGTCAGCATGATCGCCGTCGCCGTCCACGCGGTCAGCGCGCCGACGATCGCGGCGAGCCAGGCGATCACGCCGAGCCGCGGCGCGGCGCGGCGCCGCGCTGGGTGAGGCGACGCAGCACCGGGGGGCCGCCGGCCGCCACCGCGCTGCCGTACAACATCAGCGCGATCGCCAGGCTCACGGTGCTTTTGGGGTTTTGCGAGCCGGCAATCTGCGCAGCGCAGCGCGCAGGCCGGCTGACTCCTCGGCGCTGATCCGGTCGACGAAATGGCTGAGAACCAGGTCCGAGCGTCCGCCGGAGCCGAGCGCCTCCAGCATGAGCCGGGCGCTGTGCTCCTCCCTGGTGAGCGTCGGCCAATATCGATAGGCCTTGCCGGAGCGCTCGCGCGCCAGCCAGCCCTTGCGATGGAGGTTGTCCATGGTCGACATGACCGTGGTGTAGGCGATGTCCCGCTGAGTCGACAGTTCGTCGAAGATCTCGCGCACTGTCGTGTCCTCTGCGTCCCGATCCCAGATACGGTCCATGATCACCGCCTCCAGGTCCCCGAATCCACGCATACTACCGACTCCCTCATGCCTAGCTGTGCCCTCTCGTGGGAACGAGGGTACCTGGCCGAGGTGGCTTACTACTGAGTTAAATCGTAGATTCGGCTGCGGCCGACGCGGCCAGTCATGTGGGTATGCGAACATATGTTCGTGTCCGATTCACCCGTCCTCCGATCCGGCAGACCCCGGATCCTCCCGCGGGCCGAGGCGTCGATCCTGCATGCCGACCTGGACTCCTTCTACGCCTCGGTCGAGCAGCGCGACGATCCGAGCCTGCGCGGCAAGCCGGTGATCGTCGGCGGCGGTGTGGTGCTCGCGGCCAGCTACGAGGCGAAGGCGTTCGGCGTGCGCACCCCGATGAACGGCGGACACGCGCGGCGTCTGTGCCCGCAGGCGATCGTGGTGCGCCCACGCATGTCGGCCTATGCCGCGGCGAGCAAAGCGATCTTCGAGATCTTCCGCGACACCACGCCGGTCGTGGAGGGCATCTCCATCGACGAGGCGTTCCTCGACGTCAGGGGGCTACGCCGGATCGCGGGCGAGCCGGTGGCGATCGCGGAGCAGCTGCGCGGCAAGGTGCGCGATCGGGTCGGTCTGCCCATCTCCGTGGGGATCGCCCGCACCAAGTTCCTCGCAAAGGTGGCCAGCGCGGTCGCCAAGCCCGACGGGCTGCGCCTGGTAACCCCGGACGGCGAGCTCGATTTCCTGCACCCGTTGCCGGTCGAAAGGCTCTGGGGCGTCGGCGATGTCACTGCCCGCGCGCTGCGCGAGCACGGCATCACGCGAGTTGGCCAGCTGGCCGAGCTGGGCGAGAGCCCATTGCGCGCGATCCTCGGCCCCGCAGCGGCCCACCACCTCTACGCACTGTCCTGGGCGCGCGACCCGCGCCGGGTCCAGACCGGCAAAAGGCGCCGATCGATCGGCGCCCAGCGCGCTCTTGGCCGGCGCTACCGCCCGCCCGACGAGATCGAGGCCTATCTACACGGCCTCGCCGACCGGCTCGGCAGACGCCTGCGCGCCGCCGACCGCGTGTGCCGAACCGTGGTGCTGCGCCTGCGTTTCGACGATTTCACCCGCGCCACCCGCTCGCACACCCTCGCCCGGGCCACCGACAGCTCCGAGGCGATCCTGCACGCGGCCCGCATCCTGCTGGCCACAGCCATGCCGGTGATCCAGGAGCGCGGCCTCACCCTGATCGGCCTCGCACTGACCAATCTCGACAACGCCGACGCCGTCCAGCTGACCCTGCCCTTCGAAGTACGCGCCACCAATACCCTCGACGCGACGCTCGACAACCTGCGACAGCGCTTCGGCCCCGCCGCGGTTACCCGCGCGTCGCTCCTTGGCCGCGGCGAAGGCCTCTCAGTGCCGCTGCTACCCGACTGACCGCCTGTGAGGAATCGCGTCACCCATCGAGTTGCGCGAACGGGATCGATACCGGAAACGGGCTGTCGAGGACCACGGTCTCCTGATGGGTGTCTACCAGACGATAATTGCGGCTGGCCCAGTCGAGTCGATACTCCTGGATCAGCTTGACGTACAGGTTCGCGTCGAGATGCACGACCAGATAGACCGGAATGCCCTCGTACGCATACTCGGCCAGCTTGTCGATCGTGTCGGTGTAAACCGAACCGGGTGAAACGACCTCGACAACCAGGAGCGCGTCGGCCGTCGTCAGCTTCGACCCGCGTTCGACGCAGCGGTAGATGGTCACGTCCGGATGGCGGAACGAGAAGGCGCCCGCGCGGTCCGCGCGCCTGCTGAAGTGCACGTCGACGTCGGTTGATACGCGTGTGCATGGATCGGCGGGCTTCGCCGCTTCCAGCCGGTTGGCAAGCCTTCGAGCGATATCGCTGTGCTCGGCGGACCCGCTCTGGCACCGGATCACATTGCCATCGATCACTTCGATCAGCTTGCGCAGATCGTCCGGCAGCTGGCCGTACTGCGCCTCCGTCATCTCCAGTGCGCCTGGATCGTCGGCCCACACCGGTAGAACGCTCACTAGCCGCCTCACTCGGGACGGGGCTACGGTCGATGCAATCGTACGCGTGGCAGCTCTCCGAAAACCGCAGCCCTCGCGCGCCAGGGCTACCCCCGCGTCGCGGCCGGCGCCTCCTGTTGGATCCGTTCGAACTGGACGCCCATGGCGGCCGACAGGGCTTGGGCACCCGACAGCGGCCGCACCATCACCATGAGGTCGTCGATCTTGCCGTTCTCGTCGAAATGCAGGAAATCGCAACCGTTCACGGTCTTCCCATCCACCGTCGCCTCGAAGACCAGCGCATGGTCGCGCCCGTCGGACCCGGCGATCTCGCGCACGTAGTGGAAGTCCTCGAGCACACGCAAGACCGCGCGCAGGATCGCCGAGGTGATCGCCTTGCCCGAATACGGCTTGTACGCCACTGGGCTGGTGAACACCACATTCTCGGCCAACAGCTCCTCCACCGCCGTGATGTCCCCGGCCTCGACGGCCGCTCGGAACGCGTTCATTCGATACCTCCACATATGCAACTGGTTGAATAGGGTTGCCTCGACAGTAACCCACATCGTGTCGGGCGGGAAGCCTCCGGTCGCTCAGCGGATCGCTTCGGCCGCGTGTCCATCAGCCGCAGGATCGGCGGCGTCGAAATCAGCTGGATGGCCAAGTCCGTCTTGCCGCCGTCCGACGCGCGGAAGCGATCTGAGCGAACCTGCCACGCGGCCTGCCCTCGCGGACGTACCATGCCGTTCGTGGCCGATTCCGCTGGTTCCACCGCACTGCGGGTCCTCGTGTACAGCAGCGATGCCGATACCCGGCGCCAGGTGATCCTGGCATTGGGCAAACACCCGCATCCCGAACTCCCCGAACTCGACTACCTCGAGGTGGCCACAGCCCCTGTGGTGATCGAGCAGCTGGATGCGGGAGGCATCGATTTGGCCATCCTCGACGGCGAGGCGGCCCCGACAGGCGGACTCGGCATCGCCAAACAGCTGAAGGACGAAATCGACCAGTGCCCACCGGTTCTGGTGCTCACCGGCCGTCCGGACGACGCGTGGCTGGCCAAGTGGTCACGCGCCGAGGCATCGGTCGCTCATCCGATCGATCCCCTCCGTCTCACCGAGGCCGTCGTAGGATTGCTGCGCAACCGTTCCGCGGCCTGAACCCACACGGCTCCGGCGCACGACGCCGCCGCGACTCATAGCGATCATGAATAGGTTGGCGGTCTCCGTCATGCGCGCGGACAACCGAGACCCGAGCGATTCGTCGCCATCCCTGCGACCGCAGGGCCGCCGTTCGCCATCGCCGATTCCGACTCTGAACCCGCTCGGACCCACAAGGACGTCGGTGACGGCAACGGATCCACCGCGCAACTGACCGATCACCCGATGTCACGTGAGGCCGTCTCGGATTACCACCGTTTCAGTCATAAATCGGCGTACTGAATTCGATCAAACGCTGCATCGAAACGAGTTGTGTCTCGGCCGTTCAGTTGTAGGCTGTGCCCTAGCTCACATGGGAGCGGGAACGGTATGAACCCGTCCCGGGCAAGCCGAGGGGCGAGTCCGGCCGAGGCGGACAGCGACGTCAGCCCGCCTCGGACGCTGTTGTGACCAGCTCCAGCTCGCAAGGAGGGGAAGGGCAGTCGTGAACATCGAGATGCCGACTCTTGTACTCGGCGCGATCGCTGCGGCGTTTGCGCTGTTCTCCATCGTCATGGCAGCCCTTGTCGGCCCGAAGCGCTACAACCGGGCGAAGCTGGAAGCCTACGAATGCGGTATCGAACCCACCCCGCACGCCGTCGCGGGCGGCCCGGGAAACGTTACCGGACAGCGCTTTCCGGTGAAGTACTACCTCACCGCGATGCTGTTCATCATCTTCGACATCGAGATCGTGTTCCTCTACCCGTGGGCTGTCCACTTCGATGCGCTCGGTCTCTTCGGTCTCGCCGCGATGGCGTTGTTCATCTTCAACGTCTCCGTGGCCTACGCCTACGAATGGCGGCGCGGCGGTCTCAGCTGGGACTGAACACCGCACGACCGCATTCGTAGACGACAAGTGGAAGTGAGTCGGTAGAACATGGGTCTCGAGGAAAAACTGCCCAGCGGGTTTCTGCTGAGCACGGTCGAGGATTTCGCTGGATACCTGCGCAAGAGCTCGCTGTGGCCCGCCACCTTCGGCCTGGCCTGCTGCGCCATCGAGATGATGGCTACCGGCGCAGGCCGATTCGACATCGCGCGCTTCGGCATGGAGGCGTTCCGCGCCTCACCTCGGCAGGCCGATCTGATGATCGTCGCGGGCCGGGTGAGTCAGAAGATGGCCCCGGTGCTGCGTCAGGTCTACGACCAGATGACCGAGCCGAAATGGGTGCTGGCAATGGGCGTCTGCGCGTCCTCCGGCGGGATGTTCAACAACTACGCCATCGTCCAAGGCGTCGACCACGTGGTGCCGGTCGACATCTATCTACCCGGCTGCCCGCCCCGCCCGGAGATGCTGCTCAACGCGATCCTGGCGCTGCACGCGAAAATTCAGGAGATGCCACTCGGCGTCAACCGCGAGGAAGCCATCCGCGCCGCCGAACAGGCCGCGCTCGCCTCGACGCCGACCATCCGGATGGAGGGTCTGCTGCGATGACCTTCGATACCTCCGACAACGCCGATACCGCGCCCGGCCACGACGCGACCGATGCCGCGGCCACCGCGGGCCCCGAAGGCACACTGCCCGAAGAGGATTCCGCACAGTCCGGCGCCGAGGTGATCAGCGTGCGCCGCGGCATGTTCGGTGTCACCGGCACCGGCGACACCTCCGGCTACGGCCGCCTCGTCCGCCCGGTCACCCTGCCCGGCAGCACACCCGCACCCTACGGCGGCTACTTCGACGAGGTGGTCGACTCGCTCCGCGCCGCGCTCAGCGCGGTCGGCACCCGCTTCGACACGGTGCTGGAGAAGGTGGTCGTCTTCCGCGGCGAACTCACCCTGCATGTGCGCCGCGAGCACCTCGTCGCCGTAGCCCGCGCACTACGTGACGACCCCGCGCTGCGTTTCGAGCTCTGCCTCGGCGTGAACGGCGTGCACTATCCGGAGGACTCCGACCGCGAACTGCATGCGGCCTACCACCTCATGTCGATCACGCACAACCGCCGTCTGCGCGTGGAGGTGTCCGCGCCGGACGCGGACCCGCACATCCCCTCGCTCTACGACGTGTACCCGACCACCGACTGGCACGAGCGCGAGACCTACGACTTCTTCGGCATCCTGTTCGACGGTCACCCCTCGCTCACCCGGATCGCCATGCCGGACGACTGGCGAGGCCACCCCCAGCGCAAGGACTACCCGCTCGGCGGGATCCCGGTCGAATACAAGGGCGCGCGCATCCCGCCGCCCGACGAGCGGAGGACGTACAGCTGATGAACGACACCGACACCCGGCCCGACGTCGCAGGTGACGCCGGGCCGGAGCCCACCGTGGTCACCATCGCGGGACAGGACTGGGATCAGGTCGCCGAGACGCTATCCGGCGCGGGCGAGGAACGCATCGTGGTGAACATGGGCCCGCAGCATCCGTCGACGCACGGCGTGCTACGGCTGATCCTCGAGATCGAAGGCGAGACGGTCACCGAGGCCCGCTGCGGAATCGGGTATCTGCACACCGGAATCGAGAAGAACCTCGAATTCCGCAATTGGACCCAGGGCGTCACCTTCGTCACCCGCATGGACTACCTGTCGCCATTCTTCAACGAGACGGCGTACTGCCTCGGCGTGGAACAGCTGCTCGACATCACCGAGCAGATCCCCGAACGCGCCACGGTCATCCGCGTCCTGCTCATGGAGCTCAACCGCATCTCCTCACACCTTGTCGCGCTGGCCACCGGCGGGATGGAACTCGGCGCGCTCACCCCGATGCTGTTCGGCTTCCGGGAACGCGAGCTGATCCTCGACGTCTTCGAGACCATTACCGGTCTGCGGATGAACCACGCCTACATCCGACCCGGCGGCCTCATCCAGGACCTGCCCGACGACGGCGTCTCCAAGGTGCGCGAACTGCTCGCCCTGCTGCCCAAGCGGCTGCGCGATATGGAGCACCTGCTCACCTCGAACCCGATCTGGAAGGCCCGCACCCAGGACATCGGCTACCTCGATCTGCAGGGGTGCATGGCGCTCGGCATCACCGGCCCGGTGTTGCGCGCCACCGGCCTTCCGCACGACCTGCGCAAGGCTCAGCCGTATTGCGGCTACGAGAACTACGAATTCGACATCCCTACCACGACCGGCTGCGACTGCTACGGCCGCTACGTGATCCGGGTGGAGGAGATGAAGGAGTCGCTGAAGATCGCCGAACAGTGCCTGGACCGGTTGCGGCCCGGCCCCGTGATGGTGGACGACAAGAAGATCGCCTGGCCCGCCGACCTGCAGCTCGGCCCGGACGGACTCGGCAACTCGCCCAAGCACATCGGCAAGATCATGGGTACATCCATGGAGGGCCTCATCCACCACTTCAAGCTGGTCACCGAGGGCATCCGGGTTCCGGCGGGCCAGGTGTACGTGGCCGTCGAGTCGCCGCGCGGCGAACTGGGCGTGCACATGGTCAGCGACGGCGGCAGCCGACCTTACCGGGTGCACTATCGCGATCCCTCGTTCACCAATCTGCAAGCGGTCGCGGCGATGTGCGAGGGCGGCATGGTCGCCGACGTCATCGCCTCGGTTGCCAGTATCGACCCGGTCATGGGCGGAGTGGACCGATGACGGAAATCCTCCTGAAGCTCAGCACCCGGCCCGAGCCGTACCCTCCGTTCGTCCGCGAGCGGCTCGAGACCGACGCAGAGCAGATCATCGCGCGCTACCCGCATCCGCGCTCGGCACTGCTGCCGCTGCTACACCTGGTGCAATCCGAGGAGGGCTACGTCACCGGAACCGGCATCGACTTCTGCGCCGAGCAGCTGGACTTGACCGGTGCCGAGGTCACCGCCGTGGCCACCTTCTACTCCATGTACCGGCGCACACCGACCGGCGACTACCACGTCGGCGTGTGCACCAACACGCTGTGCGCGGTCATGGGCGGTGACGCCATCCTCGCTGCCCTCGAGCGCCACCTGGGCATCGAGCACGGCGACACCACAGCGGACGGGTCGATCACGCTAGAGCACGTCGAATGCAACGCGGCCTGCGACTTCGCGCCCGTGGTCATGGTCAACTGGGAGTTCTTCGACAACCAGACGCCGGAATCCGCCCGCGCCCTGGTGGACGCGCTGCGCGCCGGACAGCAGGTGACGCCGACCCGTGGCGCGCCGCTGTGCACCTTCAAGCAGACCGCGCGCGTCCTCGCCGGATTCCCGGACGAACGCCCCGGCGTCCTCGACGGAGTCGCGGGCGATGCCACTCTCGCCGGTCTGCGCGTCGCCCGCGAGCAGAACATGCAAGCGCCAGGGCCACAACAGGATTCGGAGGGCGCCTGATGGCACTCACCCCCGTACTCACCAGGTACTGGGACGAGCCGCAGTCCTGGACGATCGACACCTACCGTCGCCACGACGGCTACCAGGCGCTGCGCAAAGCCCTTGACATGGACCCCGACCAGGTCATTCAGACCGTCAAGGACGCGGGCCTGCGCGGCCGTGGCGGCGCGGGCTTCCCCACCGGCATGAAGTGGAGCTTCATCCCGCAGGGCCCCGGCCCCGATGGTGTCAGCAAGCCGCATTACCTCGTGGTCAACGCCGACGAGTCGGAACCAGGCACCTGCAAGGACATTCCGCTCATGCTGGCCGCACCGCACGCGCTGATCGAGGGCGTCGTCATCGCGTCGTACGCCATCCGCGCCGCGCACGCGTTCATCTATGTACGGGGCGAAGTCGTTCCGGTGCTGCGACGGCTACAAGCCGCAGTGGCGCAGGCCTACGAGGCCGGGTTCCTCGGCCGCGACATCCTCGGCTCCGGCTTCGACCTCGAGCTGATCGTGCACGCGGGTGCGGGCGCCTACATCTGCGGTGAGGAGACCGCGTTGCTGGATTCGCTCGAAGGCCGTCGCGGGCAACCGCGACTTCGTCCACCGTTCCCCGCCGTCGCGGGCCTCTACGCCTGCCCGACCGTGGTGAACAACGTGGAATCGATCGCGAGCGTGCCACCGATCATCCAGAACGGCACTGCCTGGTTTCGGTCCATGGGCAGCGAGAAGTCCCCCGGCTTCACCCTCTACTCACTGTCCGGCCACGTGGCGAGGCCGGGACAGTACGAGGCGCCGCTCGGCGTCACGCTGCGTGAGCTGCTCGGCTACGCCGGCGGCGTCCGCACCGGACACCAGGTCAAGTTCTGGACCCCAGGCGGTTCCTCCACGCCACTGTTCACCGAGGAGCACCTCGACGTGCCGCTCGACTACGAGGGCGTCGCCGGTGCCGGATCCATGTTGGGCACCAAGGCACTACAGATATTCGACGACACCACCTGCGTCGTGCGGGCGGTACTGCGCTGGACCGAGTTCTACGCGCACGAGTCCTGCGGCAAGTGCACCCCGTGCCGGGAGGGCACCTACTGGCTCGTTCAGTTGCTGCGGCGGGTCGAGGCAGGCCGCGGCACCGAATCCGACCTGGGCAAGCTTCTCGACATCAGCGACACCATCAACGGCAAGTCGTTCTGTGCCCTCGGAGACGGCGCGGCAAGCCCGATCATCTCCTCGCTGAAGTACTTCCGCGAGGAGTACGTCGACCATCTGCGGCTCGGCGGATGCCCGTTCGACCCGGCTCGCACCACGGCATGGGCCGAGGCAGGAGAAGAGGTTCGATGAATCCGGTATCGCGTAGCGATTCGATGAGGGGTGGAGGTCAGGCGACAGCTCGGCCAGCCATCGCGAGTAGCAGCACCAGCGGGCTGGTTCCGGCCGACCTGGTGACCGTGACCATCGATGACACCGCCGTCAGCGTACCCGCGGGCACCCTGCTGATCCGGGCCGCCGAACTGATCGGCATCCAGATCCCCCGCTTCTGCGACCACCCGCTGCTCGACCCGGTGGGCGCCTGCCGCCAGTGCCTGGTCGAGGTGGAGGGCCAGCGCAAGCCAGTCGCCTCCTGCACCATGGCCGTCGCCGACGGCATGGTGGTGCGCACCCAGCTCACCTCCCCCGTCGCCGACAAGGCGCAGGAGGGTGTGATGGAGCTGTTGCTGATCAATCACCCGCTCGACTGCCCGGTGTGCGACAAGGGCGGCGAATGCCCGCTGCAGAACCAGGCGATGTCCACCGGCCGTGCCGAATCCCGGTTCGACGGCGAGAAGCGCACCTACCCCAAGCCGATTCCGCTGTCTACGGCCGTCCTGCTCGACCGGGAACGCTGTGTGCTCTGTGCCCGCTGCACCCGCTTCGCACAGCAGGTCGCGGGTGACCCGTTCATCGAATTGATGGATCGCGGCGCGCTGCAACAGGTCGGCACGGCACAGGCCGAACCGCTGGACTCCTACTTCTCCGGCAACACCGTGCAGATCTGCCCGGTCGGCGCGCTCACCGGCACCAGCTACCGATTCCGTGCCCGCCCGTTCGACCTGGTGTCCAGCCCGAACGTGTGCGAGCACTGCGCCTCCGGCTGCGCACAGCGCACCGACCATCGGCGCGGCAAGGTACTGCGCAGGCTTGCGGGCGACGACCCGCAGGTCAACGAGGAGTGGAACTGCGACAAGGGGCGCTGGGCCTTCGCCTACGCCACCGAACGCGACCGGCTCACTACGCCGCTGGTGCGTGGGTGGGACGGCAAGCTCGCGCCCGCCTCCTGGTCCGAAGCGCTCGCCGCGGCCGCGGAGGGACTCGCCGCCGCGTTCGGCAACGCCGGCGTGCTCGTCGGCGGCCGGGTCACCGAGGAGGACGCCTACGCCTACGCCAAGTTCGCGCGAATCGCCCTCGGCACCAACGACATCGACTTCCGCATCCGTGCGCACTCGGTGGAGGAGGCCGATTTCCTCGCTGCCCACGTCGCGGGCCGGGGCTCCACGGTGACCTACGACAGCCTCGAGGCCGCACCGGTGGTCCTGCTGGCCGGGTTCGAACCCGAGGAGGAGTCGCCCCTCGTCTACCTGCGACTGCGCAAGGCGGCTCGCAAGCATCACCTGCCGGTCTACTCGGTGGCGCCCTACTCCTCGCGCGGACTCGGCCGCATGTCCGGCCGCCTCCTGCAGGCCGTGCCCGGTGCGGAACCGCGCTTGCTGGACGCCATCCGCACCGGCGAAAACCCCACGCCCACAACTAATTATGCTCAACTGGCCGGGCTGCTGCGCGAACCAGGGGCAGTGATCATGGTCGGCGAACGGATGGCGGGCATCCCCGGTGCGCTGTCGGCGGCTGTCCGGCTCGCTGACGAGACCGGAGCCGCGCTCGCCTGGGTCCCGCGCCGAGCCGGAGAACGTGGAGCCGTCGAGGCGGGCGCACTGCCCGGCCTGCTGCCCGGCGGTCGCCCTGTGGTGGATTCCCGTGCCCGCCAACAGGTCCGGTCCTTGTGGAACGTGCCCGAACTGCCGGGCACCGTCGGCCGCGACACCGCGGCCATCCTGGCCGCCGCGGCCGGCCTCGGCGCGCTGGTAATCGGCGGCGTCGACGTCGCCGACCTGCCCGACCCGGCCGCCGCGCTCGCCGCCGTCGACGCCGCGAGGTTCGTGGTCAGCCTGGAACTGCGGCACAGTCCCGTCACCGAACGCGCCGACGTGGTTTTCCCGGTGGCCTCGGCCATGGAGAAGTCCGGCACGTTCCGCACCTGGGAGGGGAGGCCTCGACCGTTCGCCGCCGCGCTCGGCGACGACATGGTGCGTCGCCAGTCCGCCCCGCTGTCGGATCAGCGGGTGCTGCACGCCATCGCGGACGAGATGACGGTGCTCCTCGGCCTGCCCGACACCGAATCCGCCCGCGCCGAACTCGCCGAACTCGGCGCGTGGGACGGAGCGCCCGTCACACCGCCGGCGAACCGGCCGCATCCACTCCCCCAGCCCGGACCGGGCGCCGCGATACTTGCCAGCTGGCGGATGCTGCTCGACCAAGGCCGCCTGCAGGACGGCGAACCGAATCTGGCGGGCATCGCCCGCCCACCGGTGGTGCGCCTGTCTGCCGCGACGGCCGCCGAAATCGGCGTGATCACCGACGATCCGGTCACGGTCGCCACCGACCGTGGCGCCGTCACACTGCCGCTGATGATCAGCGACCTGCCCGACCGTGTGGTCTGGCTGCCGCAGCACTCACCGGGTTGCTCCGTCACCGAGCAACTCGCCGTCCAACCCGGTGACATCGTGCACCTGCGACGCGCCGACGAGAGGATGAAGGAACACCGTCATGAGTGATCTGGCTGCGCTCTTCACGGCGTCCGCGGGGCCCTCTGTGGTTACGCACGCTGCCTCCTACGGGCCCGACGCGACCGCCGGTTTCGGAAACGACCCACTGTGGCTCGTGATCGCGAAAGCTCTCGCCGTCTTCGTCTACCTGATGTTCATTCCGCTGATCGCCGTGGTAGCCGAACGAAAGATCGTGGCCCGCATGCAAATGCGGATCGGGCCCAACCGGACCGGACCGTTCGGCTCGCTGCAGAGCATCGCCGACGGCGTGAAGATGGCCCTCAAGGAGGACATCGTCCCGGCGATCGTGGACAAGCCGATCTTCATTCTGGCGCCGATCATCTCGGTGGTGCCCGCGTTCATGGCGTTCGCAGTCATCCCCCTTGGCCCCGAGGTGTCGATCTTCGGCAACCGCACCGCGCTCCAACTCACCGACCTGCCCGTGGCGGTGCTGTACATCCTGGCGATCACCTCGATCGGCGTGTACGGCATCGTGCTTGCCGGATGGTCGTCCGGCTCCACCTACCCGCTGCTCGGCGGCCTGCGCTCGACCGCACAGGTCATCTCCTATGAGATCGCGATGGCGTTGTGTTTCGCCACCGTGTTCCTGCTCGGCGGCACCATGGCAACCTCCGGCATCGTCTCCGCGCAAGAGGGCACCTGGTATGTCTTCCTGCTGCTTCCGTCGTTCCTGATCTACTGCGTCTCCATGGTCGGTGAGACCAACCGGGCGCCCTTCGACCTGCCCGAGGCCGAGGGCGAGCTGGTCGGCGGCTTCCACACCGAATACTCCTCGCTCAAGTTCGCCATGTTCATGTTGGCCGAATATGTCAACATGGGAACGGTTTCCGCCCTGGCGACCACCCTGTTCCTCGGCGGCTGGCACGCGCCGTGGCCACTGAACATGTGGGACGGCGCCAACTCCGGCTGGTGGCCGGTGCTGTGGTTCACCGCCAAGGTGTGGACGTTCCTGTTCGTTTTCATCTGGCTGCGCGGCACGCTGCCGCGCCTGCGCTACGACCAGTTCATGAGTCTCGGCTGGAAACTGCTGATCCCGACCTCCCTGTTCTGGGTCATGGTGGTGGCCACCGCGCGGGTACTGCAGGCCGAGGGCTATCACGTGCAGACGCCGATCCTGGTGATAGGCGGCCTGGTGATCTCCGGGCTGATGGTGCTCCAGTTCCTGCGGGCGGGCCGGGCGAAGGGCACGCCGCCACCGGTCGACGAGCCCGCGGCTGCAGGCTCGTCGGTCTTCCTCGGCTTCCCGGTGCCGCCGCTGCCCGCCGACGTCCGCTCCCGAGACGCCGCCGAAGCCGGACTGCTGGACCCGCTCGCCGGATTCATGGTCACCGCCGCCACCATGTTCAAAAGGCCCAACACCGAGTTCTATCCAGAGCAGAAGGTGCCCACCGCGCCTCGCTACCACGGCAGGCATCAGCTCAACCGGCACCCGGACGGCCTGGAGAAGTGCATCGGCTGCGAACTGTGCGCATGGGCCTGCCCCGCCGACGCGATCTACGTGGAAGGCGCCGACAACACCGAGGCGGAGCGCTATTCGCCAGGTGAACGCTACGGCCGGGTCTACCAGATCAATTACCTGCGCTGCATCGGCTGCGGGTTGTGCATCGAGGCGTGCCCCACCCGTGCACTCACCATGACCAACGACTACGAACTCACCGACGACAACCGGGCCGACCTGATCTACGAGAAGGACCAACTGCTGGCCCCGATGCAGCCCGGCATGACCGCGCCACCGCACGCGATGTACCCCGGCGCCGACGAGGCCGACTACTACCTCGGCAACGTTCCCGGCAGCCCACGGGAAACCGCCGCCGTCGATCCCGGGCAGCCCGCCCCCGCGGGCGCGAAAGGAGCAGTGCGGTGACCGACCTGATCCTGGCCGCGGAGCCATTGACCCGCACCTCCACCGGAGAAGCCGTCCAATTCTGGATCCTGGCCCCACTGGCGGTGATCGGCGCGCTCGGCATGGTGTTCGCGCCCAAGGCCGTGTACTCCGCGATGTGCCTGGCCGCGACGATGATCACGCTGGCCGCGTTCTACATCGCCGAGGATGCGCTGTTCCTCGGCGTCGTGCAGATCGTGGTCTACACCGGCGCGGTAATGATGCTGTTCTTGTTCGTGCTGATGCTCGTCGGCGTCGACTCCGCCGAATCGCTGAAGGAAACCATCCGCGGCCAGCGCCTCGCCGCCGCCGCGGTAGGCCTCGGCTTCGGCCTGCTGCTGGTCGGCGGCATCGCCAACGGTGTGCGTGACTCCGGAATCCCCTTCCCCGCCAGTGGTTTCGCGGGCCGCGACGTGATCGGCGAGCTCGCCGAGCTGATCTTCGTGCGCTATGTGTGGGCCTTCGAGCTCACCGGCGCCCTCTTGATCACCGCCACCATCGGCGCGATGGTGCTCGCCCACCGCGAACAGTTCGGGCCGCGGATGAGCCAGCGCGAGGTGTCCCGCCGCCGGTTCCGCGAAGCGGGCCACCGCGCCACTCCGTTGCCCACTCCCGGCGTGTACGCCCGGCACAACGCGGTGGACGTCCCGGCACAACTGCCCGACGGCTCCTTCGAGGAACTCTCGGTCAGCACCATCCTGCGGCACCGTCGCACCAGGGCGCTCACCGAAGCGGCCGTCCTCTCGGTCGGCACCGCGAGCCCATCGAACGGGACCGAGAACCAGAGCGACGAGGAAGGCAATCGGTGAATCCAGAGAACTACCTGTTCCTGTCCGCCCTGCTGTTCACGATCGGCGCGGCCGGCGTACTGCTGCGGCGTAACGCCATCGTGGTGTTCATGTGCATCGAGCTGATGCTCAACGCGGTGAACCTCGCATTCGTCACCTTCGCCAGGTTGCATGCCAACCTGGACGGCCAAGTGTTCGCGTTCTTCACCATGGTGGTCGCCGCGGCCGAGGTCGTCGTCGGTCTGGCCATCATCATGACCATCTTCCGCGCCCGCCGCTCGACCTCGGTCGACGACGCCAACCTGCTGAAGTTCTGACGTGGACACGGCAACGCTCTGGCTGCTGCCCGCCCTCCCCCTGGCGGGTGCGATCGTCCTGCTGCTCACCGGACGCTACAGCGGCGCATGGGGTCACCTGCTCGGCACAACGATGGCGCTGGCCTCCTTCGTGGTCGCCGGTATCGCGTTCTTCGCCATGCTCGGGCGCGACACCGCCGCACGTGCGGTGCACACCGATCTGTTCAGCTGGGTTCCGGTGGCAGGCCTCCAGGTCGACTTCGGGCTCCAATTGGACCAGCTCTCGGTGTGTTTCGCACTGCTGATCACCGGCGTCGGCTCGCTGATCCACGTCTACTCGATCGGCTACATGAGCCACGACCCGGCGCGGCGACGGTTCTTCGCCTACCTCAACCTGTTCCTCGCGGCCATGCTGCTGCTAGTGCTCGCGAACAACTACCTCGTGCTCTACCTCGGCTGGGAGGGCGTCGGCCTGGCGTCCTACCTGCTGATCGGGTTCTGGCACGAAAAACCATCGGCGGCAACGGCGGCCAAGAAGGCGTTCGTGGTCAACCGGGTCGGCGACATAGGTCTGGCGATCGCCATGATGATCATGTTCGCGACGTTCGGATCGATCGGCTTCGGCGACGTGTTCGGCGCCGCGCCCGCCGCCGGCGAGGGCACACTCACCGCGATCGGCCTGTTGCTGCTGCTGGCCGCGTGTGGCAAGTCCGCGCAGGTGCCACTGCAGTCCTGGCTCGGCGACGCGATGGAGGGCCCCACCCCGGTGTCGGCGCTCATCCACGCAGCCACCATGGTCACTGCGGGCGTCTACCTGATCGCGCGGTCCAACCCGATCTTCGACCTCGCGCCGAACGCGCGGCTCGGGGTCGTGCTGGTCGGCGCCGTCACGCTGCTGTTCGGCGCGATAGTCGGCTGCGCCAAGGACGACATCAAGAAGGCACTGGCCGCGTCCACGATGAGCCAGATCGGTTACATGGTGCTCGCTGCGGGCCTCGGCCCGGCCGGCTACGCCGTCGCCATCATGCACCTGCTCACCCACGGATTCTTCAAAGCCGGACTGTTCCTCGGCGCCGGTTCGGTGATGCACGCGATGGACGACGAGACCGACATGCGCCACTACGGCGGCCTGCGCACGCTCCTGCCGATCACGTATGTCACCTTCGGCCTCGGCTACCTTGCCATTATCGGGGTCCCGCCGTTCGCCGGGTTCTTCTCGAAGGACCGGATCATCGAGGCGGCGTTCAACCAAGGCGGCACAAGCGGACTCGCATTGGGCACGGTGACGCTGCTCGGTGCGGGACTGACCGCGTTCTACATGACGCGCGTCATGCTGATGACCTTCTTCGGTGAGCGCCGCTGGAAACCGGATACACATCCACACGAACCGCCAGCGGTGATGACAGGACCGATGATCTTGCTCGCGGTGGGCTCGGTCGGGGCAGGCGCCCTGTTCGTCCTCGGCTCCTCGCTGCAGAACTGGCTCGAACCGGTGGTCGGCGCCCATCATGGCGAGGAAGCCGTCCCCGCGGCTGTGGTCACAACGCTCGCGCTACTGGTGGTAGCCGTCGGCGTCGCGGTCGCCTACTACCGGTACGCGCAGCGTGAGGTTCCGCAAGCCGCACCGGAAACCGTGTCGACGCTGACTGTCGCGGCGCGCAGGGACCTCTACGGCGATGTGTTCAACGAGGCGACGTTCATGCGGCCGGGACGGCATCTGACTCGGGCACTGGTCTTCCTCGACAATCGCGGCATCGACGGGATAGTCAACGGCACCGCTGCGGTGATCGGTGGGCTGTCGGCGCGGGTCCGGCGGGTGCAGTCCGGGTTCGTGCGCTCGTATGCCCTGTCCATGTTCACCGGCGCGGCCCTGGTGGCTGCCGCCCTGCTGGCGGTGAGGTTGTGGTGAGCGATTTTCCCTGGTTGACGACGCTGTGGTTGGCGCCGATCGTCGGAGCGGCGATCGTACTCGTGCTGCCCGCCGCGCGACGCACCCTCGCCCGCTGTGTGGCGCTGGGCTTCTCGCTGGTGACCTTGATTCTCGGTATCGGGCTCGCGGTGGGATTCGATCCCGGCGGCGCACAGTACCAGTTCGTCGAATCCCACCAATGGATTCCGGCGTTCGGCGCCGGTTACACGCTGGGCCTGGACGGGATCGCCCTGGTGCTGGTGCTGCTGACCGCGGCGCTGGTTCCGCTGCTGATCCTGGCGGGCTGGCATGACGAACGCGAGGTGGGCAGCGGCAAACGGGTCGCGCACACCTACGTTGCGCTCATCCTGCTCGTCGAGGCCATGGTGCTGATCTCCTTCGTCTCGCTGGACATCCTACTGTTCTACGTGTTCTTCGAGGCGATGCTGATCCCGATGTACTTCCTCATCGGCGGCTTCGGGCCGCGCACCGGGGATGTGCAGCTGCGTCAGCAGCGGTCGCGGGCGGCGGTGAAGTTCCTGCTGTACAACCTGTTCGGCGGATTGATCATGCTGGCTGCGGTGATCGGCTTGTACGTGCTCACCGCCCGCGAAGGGCTGGGCGAGGGATCGTCGGGCACATTCGACTTCCGCGCCGTGGTCGCGGCCGCCAACGCAGGCCAGCTCGGCGCGGGGCCCGCGGTGCTCAATGCCCTGTTCCTCGGGTTCATGTTCGCCTTCGCGGTAAAAGCACCGCTGTGGCCGCTACACACCTGGCTGCCGGACGCCGCCGTCGCGGCGACACCGTCGAGCGCGGTGCTGATGATGGCGGTGGTCGACAAGGTGGGGACGTTCGGCATGCTGCGCTACTGCCTGCCGCTGTTTCCCGACGCGTCCGGAACCTATGCGCCGCTGGTGATCACGCTCGCGGTGATCGGCATCGTCTACGGCGCGCTGCTGGCGATCGGACAGACCGACGTGATGCGGCTGATCGCCTACACCTCGATCTCCCACTTCGGCTTCATCATCCTCGGCATCTTCGCCATGACCAGCCAGGGCCAGACCGGCGCGACGCTGTACATGGTCAACCACGGCATCTCCACCGCCGCACTGTTCCTGGTGGCCGGATTCCTGGTATCGCGCCGCGGCACCCGGCTCATCGCGGAGTTCGGCGGCGTGCAGAAAGTGGCCCCGGTGCTGGCCGGCACGTTCTTCATCGCCGGTCTCGCGACCCTGTCGCTGCCCGGGCTCGCCCCGTTCGTCAGCGAATTCCTCGTGCTGGTTGGCACATTCACCCGCTACCAGTTCGCCGCGGTAGTTGCCACCAGCGCACTGGTGCTCGCCGCGCTGTATGTGTTGTGGCTATACCAGCGGATGATGACCGGACCGGTGAAGGACGGCAACGAGCGGATCTACGACCTAGTGCCCCGGGAACTCGCCGTGGTGGCTCCGCTGATCGCCGCGCTGCTGTTCCTCGGCGTCTACCCGAAAGTCCTGACGGACTTCATCAATCCCGCGGTGAGCCAGACGCTCACCACCATCGGCCGGACCGATCCCGCGCCGTCGACACCCACGCTGCCCGAGGCAGGTTCGGCCGAACACCCCGGAGGTGCCCACAAATGAGCCGACTGATTGCGCGCCTTGTCGTCACCGTCGCGGGAATGCTCGCCGCGATGATCGCCTTCCCGAGGACGGCCTGAGTGAGCGACTTCGACTACGCGACAACGCTCGCCGCGCGTGTGCCCGCGCCGAGCATCGAATACGGCTACCTGTCCCCCATGCTGATCGTGTTCGGCGCCGCCGTGCTCGGTGTGCTCGTCGAGGCGTTCCTCGAGCGCCGCTACCGCTACGGCACGCACCTGGTGCTGAGTCTGGTCGGGCTGGTGGCGGCGCTGGTAGCCGTGGTGGCGCTGGCGGGCACCGAGTCCACCGCGATCGCGGGCGCCGTGGCGATCGACGGCTTCAGCCTGTTTCTACAGGGCACGATCCTGGTGGTGTCGATCCTCGGCGTCCTGCTCATCGCCGAGCGCGGCGCCGAACCCCGTGTCGAAGCCCGTACCGGCCCGGGGACATGGAGTCTGGCCGCCGCCACCCTCGGACACGGCGTGGACGCCTTCACTCCGCAGGCTTCCGCGGTGCCCGGCAGCGCGACCGAAGCTGCGGCGCTCCGCGCGGGCGTCGCGACCACTGAGGTGTTCCCGCTGACGCTGCTCGCGGTCGGTGGCCTGATGCTGTTTCCGGCGTCCAACGACCTGCTCACCATGTTCGTCGCACTCGAGGTGCTGTCGCTGCCGCTGTATCTGCTGTGTGGGCTGGCGCGGCGCAGCCGGCTGCTCTCGCAGGAGGCGTCGCTGAAGTATTTCCTGCTCGGCGCGTTCTCCTCGGCGTTCTTCCTCTACGGTGTCGCGCTGCTCTATGGGCAGGCAGGCACGGTGCGGCTCGGCGGGATCGCGGACGCTATCGCTCAGCACCCGGACAACGCGATGCTGGCGCTGCTCGGAGTCGCGATGCTCGCGGTCGGCCTGCTGTTCAAGATCGGTGCCGTGCCGTTCCAGTCGTGGGTGCCGGACGTGTACCAGGGCGCGCCCACCCCGATTACGGGCTTCATGGCCGCGGCAACCAAAATCGCGGCAGTCGGCGCGTTGCTGCGTGTCCTGCAGGTCGCGGTGCCGGGATTGCGCGACGACTGGCGCCCGATCCTGGCGGCCGTCGCGATCGCCACCATGGCGGTCGGCGCGGTCATGGCAATCACGCAGACCGACGTCAAGCGCATGCTCGCGTATTCTTCGGTGGCCCATGCCGGTTTCATCCTCATCGGCTTGGCGGCGGCGAACGATCGCGGTGTCGCGGCGGTGCTGTTCTATCTGCTGGCCTACGGCCTAGGCACGCTCGGCGCATTCGCGGTGGTCAGCCTGGTCCGCGAATCCTCCGGCGCCGAGGCCACCAGCCTGCCCCAGTGGGCCGGGCTCGGCCGCCGCTCCCCTTGGCTGGCTACGGTTTTCGCACTGTTGCTGCTTTCCTTTGCGGGCCTGCCGCTCACCAGCGGGTTCGTCAGCAAGTTCGCCGTCTTCGAAGCCGCGGCCACGGGCGGCGCGACGCCGCTGGTGATCGTCGGCGTGATCTGCAGTGCCATCGCGGCGTTCTTCTACATTCGCGTAATCGTGCTGATGTTCTTCACCGACCCGCCCGCCGACGCTCCGCTGATCACCACCCCTGCGCTCACCACGACGATCGTGGCCGTCGCTGCGGCGGCTACCCTCGTGCTCGGCGTGTTCCCGCAGCCGCTGCTCGATTTGGCTGGTCGGGCGGCGACGTTCATCCGCTGATCTCGTGGTGATCGACGTTCCTAGCCGATCAGGTCCAACGGTCGGGGTCCGCTCGTGGGCGTCGTAGTCCTGTCGGGCCCGTTCGGGGGTTGAGGGACAGTCGCCCGAGATCCGGCGCTAAGGAGTTATCGCAGATAAGGACTCTTTATCTGAGATAGGCTCGGGGCCGGCTTGGCGTTATGACCCTTTCGGGTCGGGTCGACTCCGGAATTAATCTGCGATAGCGCGAGAGATGGTGCAATGGGGACGGTTTCGAGCCTGCCGATACGGCAGGCGTGCGCTTGGCGGACGCGGTGAAGGTGTTCCTCGACACGATCCCGGCGACGAACACCCGCCGGGGCTACGGCATCGTGTTTAACCGCTTGGTCGCCGACTTCGGCGCGGGACACGAATGTGGCGCTGTTGGTCCTGGAGCCGGATCGGGTGAGCGGGTGGTTCACCGTCGTGTGGGACAACAAGGCGGCCACGACGTTCAACCGGGGTTCCGGTAGTAATCGCCGAAATAACAACGGATATGGCGTAGTCCCTGGTCAGGGATAGGTGCGGCGTTGAGGGTTCCGGCTGGCTACTGGTCTTCTGGACGCTGGAGAACCTGGGCCTGGAGGCGGTCGCGGAGGTCGGTTTCTTCGGGTGTGAGCGGGACGACCAATGCGGGCGGGTTTCGGCCGGATCGGCAGGCCGTCGTCCGCGGCGGTGTGTTCGGCTTCCGCGGACGCCCGGTAAAGGGAGGCGACGGACGGGGATTCGCCTGCGTTCTTCCCGGTCTTGATGGTGAGCTTTTTCGCGATGTCCGGGACCGGGATGC
Organism: Nocardia sp. NBC_01730; assembly: GCF_035920445.1. NCBI lineage: Bacteria > Bacillati > Actinomycetota > Actinomycetes > Mycobacteriales > Nocardiaceae > Nocardia > Nocardia sp. NBC_01730. Next base: position 1,723,278 of record NZ_CP109162.1, read on the forward strand.
CTTTGTTCTTCAGTGCGAGGGCGAAGGTGAGCGAGTCGTCGTCGATGACCTTGGGCCGGCCGCCGTGGTTGCCCTTGGAGGCGGCGATGGCTTGGCCTTCGAGGGTTTTTTCTCGGATGTAGTTGCGTTCGATCTGCCCGGCGCCGGCGAGGACCGCGAAAAACATCGCGCCCATGCCGTTGGGGTCGTAGATGCCGGTGAGTGGGCCGGTGAGGAGTTCGAGCTGGATGCCGCCGGTCTGGAGTTCGGCGGACAGCGCCATCAGTTCGGCAGCGTTGCGGGCCAGGCGCTTGAGCTCGTGGACGGTAAACATGACCGGTGTCTCGGGTGCGGCCTCTTTGAACTGGTGGGCCAGCGCAAGCGCCTTCTCCAACTCGGGCCGGACCCTGACGCGGGTGCTGATCTGCTCGTGAAAGATCTTGTGGCATTCGGCCCGGCGGAGAGCTTCGAGCTGACTGGCCAGCTCTTGGCGGGCGGTCGATGTTCTGGCGTAGCCGATCCGCACCGGCCGTTCGGTTGCCGGTGCCGGAACCACGGTCAGCGTAGGGCCTTGCGTCCAGGTTCGGCCAGGGCGACGATCGGCGGGCACCGGCACGTCGAGTTCCTCGCGCAGTGCGGGCACCAGGACGAAGCGTGGGGTGTGGTGTGGTACTTCGCGGCGGTCTTCCCGCTTCGGGTCCGGCAGGCGCATCGCAGTTCGGGCAGCGGTGATGTTCTACCGCGGCGGCGGCCTGATCGGGGGTCAGCCCCATGGACGAAGTCTCTCAGAAGTGTCTCGCACAAGGGGCAGGTTTCGAGAGGAGTCTTGCGAGCGCTGGCCTGCGGGTTGGTGGTCGATCCGGGGCTGTCGCAGAACTCTCGTATCTGATCATCGTTTGTGAGAGAGACCTCGCGACGGCGACGCCGCCCGCCCCCGGCTGGGGCGGCGGCGCTTCGGCACCCTCGCCGATGGCGGTGACCATCGCAGCGTTCTGGTGCGCTGCCGCCCTTGACCTCGGCGGCCGTCAGGTGAACTGCGGCATCTCGCTTTCGGTCCTCGTCAGCCTCGAATTCAGAGCTATGCCCATGTGCGTAGCACAGCAAATAGCAGTGCGCTGTAGACCAACCCGAGTCCGGCTCCCAGGGTGCTGCCTCGAATCGCACTGCGGACCACGGTGTTTCGAGTCAGCGGGACCGGCTCGTTCGTGGAATAGCGCACGCGCACCGGCAGCTCTGCGCCGAGGGCGTAGACACCGTGTACCGCGGCCTGTTGTGGGAGCGCGTTCGTCCCCCGAAATTCCAGCACGGTGCGTCGATGCCGCGGCATGCACGAGCAGACCGCGGGGTCGTGGGCGTACACACAGGTGTGGGCGATGGCGAGGGCCGGGCGACGGTTGGTGTACGACGGCCGGCCGATGCTGCGAAATATCTCGTTGAGCGGCACCAGCACATGGTGGAAGGCGGCACCGCACAGGAATCCGCCGACAGTGGTGGCCCCCAGTCCTGCGAGCAGTGGGAGAGCAAGATCGAGCACGTCGGCGATGGTATAGCAGCGCTCGGAACTCAGCGCAGGATCAGTGCTGCGGCCCAGAGGACGAGCGTGACCACCACGAGCGCAATGATCACTGCGAGCGCGCCGCGCCCCGGGCGCTCGACCGGATGAAATCCGGCCGCACCCTGGGACCAGATGGTGTACGGCGGCGCGTAGAAGAAGTTGACCGGCCCTCGGGTCGTGTCGATATCGAGGAATGCCCGGCCGACCCGCATCCAACCACCGGAGTACAGCTGGGCACGGAACCGGCCCGGCGGCAGAGCGAGATCGTTGCGCCCTTCCCAAAGTTCGAAATGCAGACCGCGGCCGAAGTCGACATATATGGGCATCCGTTGGTAGCGAGCCTGAATCCGCGTGCCCGCCACCACGACTACCGGAATCACTTGCTGAAAAGGAGCAACCACTCCGTGATCGTAACCCCGGTCAGTGCGGGCTCGGCCACTCCAGCCAGCGGGGATCGTGCCGGCGGCGGACCGGGTCGGTGATGCCGCCCCAGCCGGTGAGGTCACGGGCGGGCCCGCCGGCTCCGATCATCAGATCACCAGTACCCCGAATACCACCAGGAGCAGCAGTTCCACCATCCCTATCCAGGCTAGAATTCCATACAGGCGGTAGTGAGTCCTCTGTCGCCCGTACCCGATTGCCCCGGGCGGAGAGAAGTATCGGAGCGAGACCGGTGCCCGGTAGCGCAGCCGCACGGACTCTCCAGCCGCGACAGGTACGGTGATCCTGGCGATACCTTTCGGCTGCAACAGCCCATGTATCGAAACTTCGACCTGATAAAGGCCTGGGCCAACGGGTACGTGATTCGCGCCCCAGCGTGTGCGGGGAACCTGCCGGCCATTGACCACGATGTGAGGTTTGGGCAGTAAGAGTCCCACCAACCAGGAGTACGAGGTGTGGACAGTGAGCCCCGGTGGGTCGTTCGCCCGCGTTCCTCGTCGCGAAGGTTGCGGTGGCGGTTTCGGCTCGGAACGGATGTCGTGTCGGCTCATGGAACTCCCTCCGGTCGCGGGCCGGCCACCTGTCGTGCCGGACCATTTCCACCGGTCACAGCGCGGCCAAGTGTTGGACGGCCACGACGAGGATCACCACCGGGAGCCAGCCCAGTGCCCAGGCCGTAATCCCCCAGATCACGCAACTCAACGCGAGACCCGGCGTGCGCTGCGGCACCGGGCCGATGGCTCCCGAGAACGGAGGCATAGTCGGTGCCCGGTAGTAGAGTTCGGCTGGCGATGCCTGGGCGACCGATACGTTGGTCATAGCGGAACCCACCTCGGGACCGTCGTCGAGAGTCGAGGTGGTGAAAACCCGTACGTGATATCGGCCTTCCCGCATGGGAACCCGGTTCCTACCCCAGTGGCTGCCCGGCACCACCCATCCGTTCACCACGATGACCGGCTTGCAGATCGACTCGCCGTCGATCAATAGGGGTGAGCACGACGCATGCACGGTGATCTCGGCCCAACAGCCGCTACTTCCCGGCGCGGACTCCCGCCGGGCCGACCCTCCATCCGGCGTGGCCAGTGGATTTCGGACGGCATCCTGCGGCGGTCGCCACTCAGATGGACCGAACATGTGCTGGCGCATGTGATCCTCCCCGAGCAACATACTATCCATGTCACCACGGATCACGCACCCGTCGGACCATCCGAAGCCGGTTTCGCCGGGTGCGCCGAGGGAGTGTCAGCCCATATCAAGAGCGGTGGCAGGAAGATCGGCAGAATGAGCAGTGCTGCCGACGCCACGAGATGCAGACGAAGATCACGCCCGGTATCTTCCGCGGGCCCGATCCGATCGAAGATGAGCGTCGGCCGGTAGTACTCGCCTACGGGCTGGACGAGAATGGTGTATCGGGTGAACATCGTTGCATCTGAGGTTTCGATGCACCTCACCGCCACCACCGCCTGGCGGGCCTGGACTTCGACGGCGCGCTGGACAGCTACGATTCCCCCGCCGACAGTTCTACTTTGGGGCTGGGGCCAGCTTCAGGATTCCCGGGTTAGCCATGTAGGCGGACTGGAAGAACCCGAGCGCGGAGCCGATGGGATCGGAGATACCGCAGGCGACGTCGTAGGCGTAGTACGCGTTGTGGGCGCTGCCCGAGGAAACCCAGTGCGCGCCAGCAGGTGTCAGGAGTCGATCGGTGATCCCTGGTGTCAACAACTCGCATCAGAAAAGAGTGTCACGCATCCGCAGGGGTCGATACCCGGTCGGCCCGAGCTGGGCCAACTCGGCGTCGATGTCGACCTCGATTGCGCCGAAGAAGTTGATGTTCTCGCTGTGCGCCGGAGACACATGAGCCAGCACCTCGTCATCCACCCGGCGACCCTCACGCATCATCTGCTCGACCGCGAGACCGAAATACTCTGTCGTCCACGCGATCACCGCGTTCGTGGCCAGGGTCAGGCACCACATTTGTTCGGCCTGGTCCTCCAGATGCCGGGACCGGATCATCCCCTCGTGGGCGTAGAGCAGGCCGCGCTTGAGCGCGTGGACCGACTCGCCCCTGTTCAGTTGCCGGGTGATCTTGCGCCGATAGTCCGGATCTGACAAATAGCGGGCGGCGTAGATCGTACGGCGAAGCGCCCCATACTCTTTCAACGCCGCCGCCAGCGCGTTCTGCCGGCTCGACGCCGACAGCTTCCCGACCAGCAGCGACGCGGTCGCGTGACCGAACTTCAGCGACCCGGTCAGACGAAGCAAATCGTCGTAGTGCTCGCCGATCAGGTCCAAGTTCAGTTTGCGGGTGAACAGCGGCCCGGCGTGTGGGAACCGGGACTCGATGTCGGACCGCGAACCCGGCCGGTACAGGGTGATCTTGCCCAGATCCCGGATACGGGGCGAGAGCTGCATACCGAGCAGGTCGAACAGTACAAAGTTGACCAGAGTCACCCCGTGAGTATCTGTCGCATGCTCGGTGATCGGCAGATCCTTGGCGTTGCCCAGGATCTCGTCCAGCACATAGTGCGCCTCGCGCCGGGTGGTGACGATCACCTTCGTTCCGTAGGTGGTGTGCTGATCGGTGACGTGGGTGTAGGTCGACAGGCCCTGCTCGGCGAAGAAGTGCGGAACCGTGCGGGCGGTGGTCGATTTGCCACGGGTCGGGAACCGCTGCCCGTCACTGGAGGACAGCGTGCCGCCACCGAAAGTCGCGGTGAGCGGCAGGCTTTGGTGGTAGTCGATGATCGCCAAGTTCGCCGCCCGCAGCGTCTCCTCCCGCACATACCATTCCTCGGTCCAGGACAGAATGTCGTAGGAGATGCCGCACGCGTCGGCCATGCTGGCCAGCCCGAGGTTGGTCGCATTGGCCAGCAGGACCGCGATCAGGTTGCGTTTCAGCTCCGAGCTACGGGCCTGCTTGCCCGTGGCGTGGACGAAACAGTCCAGGAAACCGGTGCGTTTGTCCAGCTCGATCAGCAGCGACACGATCGGCGCGAACGGCAGCATCTGCGTCAGCTCCGCCTTGAGCTCGCGCGCTTCAGCAGGCACATCCTCCGCGGTCAACGGCGAGATCACCAGGTCGCCATCCTCATCGAGACGGACCGGGCCCTCGCCCTCTGCCAGGACCTTCTCCAGCTCCCCGACCGACTCGTGGAGTTCATCGACCGCGGCCGCCAAGGCGCGGGCCGGATCGGCGGATTTGCCGACCAGGCGGCAGAACTCGGCGCGCTGGGGCTCCCACTGCTCCGCGTTGAGCAGATACGACGCCGGATCGGCGTAGAGGCGTGAGCCGGGCACGTATACGTCCCCGGTGCGCAGCCCGTCACGCAAGCCCAGTAGCACGCACAGCTCCCAATAGTGCCGATACGCGGTGGGATTGCCGGATTTGCGGGCCTCCTCGAGGTAGCCGCGCCACTTGACCGGTACGAATCCGGTCGGGGCCTCGTCGAACACCTTGCGGCGGCCGGTCGCGTTCAACTCCCGCAGCATGTTCACCGCGATCAGCAGCTCGGTCGCCGCGGTACCGCCGGCGAACCCGACACTCGACAACACGTGCGGGGTGAACTGCCGCAGATAGCTGTAGGAGGTATTCAGGGCGGCCAGATGCCCGTGATCACGCGGCAAACGTGGTTTGGCCTGCGCTATCGCCGCCCGCAACCGTTCCCACCCGATCCGGTCTCCGCGAATCAGGCCGCCGACCTGTTCATCGAGAACGAGTGGGTCGTTGATGATCGTCAGCAGCTCGTCCAGCAGGGCTTGCCGGTCCTCACCGGAGCGGCCGCGTTCGGCCAGCTCGTCTTTCATCCTTTTTTCGGCGGCACCGAATTTCGCCGAGATCGCCTGATCGAACAACGCGACCACCTCATCAAGCACATCAGTGCCCGACTGCGCCAGCACCGTCAGCAGGATCGGATGACGCCGCTGCGGATCCCGCCGTTCGAGTGCCTGGCTGGCTGGTCAGCCGTCGGCCCATCGTGGCCAAAAACCGGCGCCGCTCGGCAGGCAGCACCGACATGTCCAAACGATCCGCGCCCAGGTTGCGCAGGAACCCGAGCTTGTCGACTTCAGCTTTCACCGCCGCCGCGGACGCCTCCACCGGGCCGGTCGAGAGCCACCGTAGCCGTGACATCTTCAGTGAGGCATCGGTGACCAGCAAGTCGTCCAGCTCCGCGCACCGTTGTGGGGTGAGTTCGTGCGCCAGCCGGTCGTAGGTTTCCCGCTGCGCTTGCTCGCGGGCGTGAGCGACCCGCTCCACTAGTACCACCGGGCCCGGTCGGATCACCTTCGCCGAGATCAGGTACTCACACCCCAACCGGAACAGCAGGGTCGGTGAATCGTGCTCCATCGCCCTTGCCAGCAGGAACTCGTCCAGCTCCTTCAGCTCCATCGTCCCCGGCCCCCGCCAGCTCAGGTACTGCGCCACCAGCCGCAGGTGCTCTGTCCTGGTCTGGGCCCGGCGGCCGTAGGAAAGAATCTGGGCCGCATCGAGATTCAGCTGATCAGCCAGCCGTGCCACCGCCACCGGCGGCGCTGCTGACACCTTGTCCGGCACGAACCCCAACCACGGCAGTGTGCACAGCGCAACAGCCACACCCAATCGGTCTGCCGGGCCACGGCCCCGTCCCGGCGCGACGAACGCCACATCCGCCAGGGTTAGTGTGAAGAACCGGTACAGCTCCTCGCGGCTGATCTCCGGGAACTCCCGCAGCCGCGCCAACTCCTCGTCCGCGAATACCCGCGTCGCCATGAACCCCGACCTCCACCACGCCGAGCAACCTCATCAGCAGCCAGGCCAAGCACTACCAGCCCAAACCCGCATCCCGAGCACGAAATTAGTTATCTACCAACAGATTACGCATATCCGTTGTTTTTTCGGCGGTTACTACCGGAACCCCTCGAAGTCCGCCCAGCTGATCGCCGTCGGCAGCCGCGGCCGCGGTGGCTTCACCGGCCTGCTACTCGGCTCCACCAGCAATTTCCTGGTCCAGCACGCCCACTGCCCGGTGCTGATAGCACACCCGGCATAGGCGCGGCTACTGTTCCCTCGGCCACAGTGGTGGCCAGTCCGGCCCCGGAGCCGAGGGCGGAGCTGATCCCGAAGCTCAACGCCACCGGCAATGCGACCAGCGCGACGATGAGTCCGACCAGCAAGTCCGCCCCAGGGCGCGGACCGCGACTTTCCATTCCGACCACCTCGGCAACAGCGCCCGCAGGATCAGCGGGCGCAGAAGTTCGGTGCTTGACACCTGGTTGTGCTCGTCATGGATCAATGCTCCTCACCCGGACTCGGTTCTTGCGGGGTCGTGTGGTCGCGACCAACGGGCCCGACGGCTCTGACGGGGACGGCTTGCTCATGACCGCACTGCAGGATTTCGTTGTCGGCGGCCCGCTCGGCCCGGTGACTCGACGGTGAGCTGGAGCGAGCGTCGGGGCTGGCCGGTCCCGGGAACCAGCGCGACATCGAAAGCGTCTGAGGCAGCACCTATCTCGCTCAGCGCCGGGCCTGCGGGGAAGGAAGTCACCGGGTGGATGTGTCGTCGACCCCCGGTTTCCCGCCGATAGGCCGCCAACGCGGTCGGCAGGGTCGGATAGATGCGGTCGGCGCCAACTTCGTGGATCAGACCGACCGCGTCGAGGGCCACCCACAGGTCGTGTTTGACCCGCGCCATCGCGAAGACGACGCCACGTGCGGCCAGCTCGCCGCGCAATTGCCGTAACGTGTCCAACGCGGTCAGGTCGATCTCGACGTTCGCCTCTGCGTTGAGCACGAACCAGCGCACCTGGTCGCCCGGATTCCGGCTGGCGGTCCGCTGCTCGACCGAGGCCAGCGCCCGGCGCCGGAAGTCGTCGGCGTTGGCGAAGCACAGCGGCGCATCATAGCGGTAGATCACCAGTCCTGGCACGAGTTTCGCTGCCGGATAATCGTCGATGTCGTGCATCCCGGCCAAACCGGGCACGAAGCCGAGGATCGCGTCGTGGGCCCGCGCGACGCGGCGCAGCAGGTCGAGAATGGACAGTGCGATCGCGACCAGCACGCCATAGAGGACACCGAGTGCGAGCACGGCAGCGGTGGTGCTGATGGCCAGCACCAATTCACTGCGCCGGAACCGGGCTATCCGCCGGAATGCGGGGAGGTCGATCAGGAGCAGTGCCGCGTAGACGACCAGCGCGCCGAGGGCAGCAGTAGGGAATTGCGCGAGCACTCCGCGCCCTCCGAGCAGCACCGCCACCACCACGCCCGCGACGAACACCGAGTACAGCTGTGTTCTGGCACCCGCGATATCGGCGATGCTGGTGCGGCTGCCGCTGCAGCTGACCGGAAACCCATGCAGCAGTCCGGCGGCGAGGTTGCTGGCTCCCTGCGCGCCGAGTTCGGTGTTCGCGTCGATGTTCTGGCCGTGGCGTGCCGCGAATGCCCGTGCGGTAAGCGTGTTGTCGGAGAACCCGACGACTGCGATACCGATCGCGGGCAATACCAGTATCGCAATGTCATGGAGCGGCACGGCCGCGACACCGGGCAGCGGAATACCCGACTCCACCGCACCCACCACATCGATCCCATATCGCTGCATGGAGAACAACGTGACCGCCAGCGTGGCGAACAGCACCGCGAGTAGCGGGCCCGGTATCCGCGGCGCCCGGGAGCCGAGCAGCAGTAGGGCGATCAGTACCGCGGCGGCCAGAATCACGGTGGGCCAATGCCATTGGTGAAAATTCGCGGTGAACGAGCGCAGTTGCGCGGGAATCGTCTCCCCCTCCACCGGCACGCCGGTTACGTGGCCCAACTGACCGGCGATCATGATTCCGGCGGTGCCGGCCAGGTATCCGATCAGCACGGGCTTGGACAACAGATCCGCAAGCAGTCCGAGGTGAGCCAGCGCCCCTGCGAAGCAGATCAGCCCCACCAGCAGGGCCAGCACCGCGGCCAGTGCGGCATAGCGCCGTGGATCACCCGCGGCCAGGGGTGCCAGCGTTCCCGCGGTCATCAGCGCCGTAGTCGATTCCGGTCCCACCGACAGCTGCCGCGAACTACCGAGCAGCGCATAGACGATCAGGGGTCCGAGTGCCGCCCACAGTCCGGTGACCGGTGCCAGCCCGGCCACCGTCGCATACGCCAGCACCTGCGGCACCAGATAGGCCGCCACGGTGACACCGGCAATGGCGTCGTCCCGCAGCCAAACGGGCCGGTAGCCGCGGACCTGCGTCAGACCCGCCGGGCGCCAGGTCACAGGGGGCGCACCACGTCAGCCAGCGCGCGCCGCGGAGTCATCGTTACTTGCTCGGCACTGGCGGTCAGCGGGCAGGTCGTCGATCCGATCTTGGTGGCGGCCAGCAGCACCGCACTGGTCGCCTCCCCGGCGCGCGGCCGCGACAACGGATCGTCGGAACTGGTGTGCACCAGCAAAAGGCCGCCACGAACGTCGAGATCGTGGAGCACTGCCTCGGTGAGGGTGGGATTGTGGAACTCGCGGGTCAGCGGATCGGAGGCGGCCACGGTATTGCGCGCCGGTACCCCTTCCACGGCGGCATGGCGTCCGCTCCAGGCGGCTAGCTCGGCCTGATACGCGGGGTCCGCATCATGCTGCCGCGCGGCCTCCTGGAAGGCCCGCACCAGCCGGATTCGGGTCGGCCCACCGGGAATTTCGCTGGTCAGCGCCCCCTCGGCGGTGCCGGCCTCGATGATCTCGGCGAGCAGCGCCTGCGAGATCTCCCACGCGGTGACCCGCCGCCGATCGGTGCGCCTACAGCTGATGGCGCGCACCGCCGCGACCATGTCCGCGGTCGGCGTGCTCGCGCTGAACTCGAAAGCCGCGAGATGTCGTGGCTCGGCCGGGTTCGGGAACCTGTGGACGACGGTGTCCCACCCGAACGACCATGCCGCCACCCGGAAATGGTGCAGCGCGGCGCCACAGCTGATCAGCAGATCGCGGCGATCCGGGTCGGCCTGCGGCAGTCTGCGGCTGTCGTCGGCGTACAGGTGCACGGTGGTGTCGCCGACGCGCCACTGCCACGGCTGGGTATTGTGGACCGACGGTGCGCATACGGCCAGCGCCAACGCGGCCCGCACGCTGTCGACATCGGGATGCCTACTGGCCATTGTTCTTTCCTCGTTCTCGACGCCAATGTCTGCTGTCGCTACGGTCGCATCCGGCGACCTCGCCGCCGAAAGGGCCCAAGGCCACATATCGAAGGCCCGGTGACTTCGTCGCAATCAGGACGCGTTGGGCAGCGGTAGCGCCTGCCCAGCGGTAGCACCACCGTCCAGCACGAATTCCGAACCGGTGGAGAAGGTGGCTTCGGTGATCAGGAAACGGACCATCGCGGCGACCTCTTCTGGCTCCCCGAAGCGGGCCAGCGGCTGCGTTGCGGCGACCGAAGCGTCGAGGCCGGCGGTCATCGGCGTGTGGATCGGGCCGGGATGCACCGAGCACACCCGGATCCCCGCGGGACCGAGTTCGATGGCAGCGGCCTTCGTCAGCCCGCGCAACCCCCACTTGCTGGCCACGTAACCACCGATCCCCGCATATCCGAGCAGCCCGGCAGTCGAGGAGATATTGACGATCACCCCGCCGCCGCCCGCCCGCAGGCGCGGTGCGGCTAGATGCATACCGAGCCAGGCGCCGTACAGGTTGACGTCCACCACGTGCCGGAACATCACAGGCGACTGCGTCTCGATCCCACCGAAATCGAGAATTCCCGCGTTGTTCACCAGGATCGCCAGCGGCCCGAACGCCTCTTCCGCTTCGTCGATGACAATGCGCCAGTTGGCGTCGTCGGTGACATCGAGCCGGCAGAACTTCGCAGTCGAGCCGAGCTTTCGCGCGACCTCACAGCCCTCGTGTTCGAGTAAATCGGCGATCACCACCGAGATGTCTTCCTTGACGAGCGCCTCCGCGATGGCGGCTCCGATGCCACGCGCGCCGCCGGTGACGATCGCGTTGCGTGCACTGAACCTGCTCATGATGACCCACCTCTTGTCTCATCGAGTGTCTATCCGTTAAGCCTCCCGCGCGGCCACACCTGCGCCGACGGCCGAAAGTCACCAGCTGCCCGGGCCGTCGGGCACGAAATCGGGCACCCCGAGCTACCTCGCAGGGCTATATGCGGGTGGGGCCGCCGCGCTGCGGGCGTGGTGCTGTAACTCCTCGATGGCGTCTCCGATCCCGGTAGCGATCATCTCGATGTCGGCTGTGGTGTCGTAGTCGCCGGGATGCCGAAGGCCAGCTGGTCGCGATAGCTGAGATTGGCGATGCCGGTGCGCAGCCGCATGACAATCCGAGCGTAGGCGAGTTTCTCGAGCACATCGCTGCCGTGCAGGGACAGCAGTCGCTTCGGATCCGGCACGTTGGTGGCGAGCCCGGCGATGCTGTGCTGGTAGGTAGTGGCCGCGGCGATCGCTGACTTCATCCTGGCGGCGCGGCTCACGGGCGCGTCAGATGCGAAGGCCCTTATTCTGGAGGACGTTTGTGATCTCGCACGACGATCATCGGGCACTGCGCCGAATGCAGCAGCGCGTTGCTGGTCGAGCCGAGCAGCATGCCAGCGAACCCGCCGCGACCGTGGCTGCCGACCACCAGCAACTGCGCGTGCGCCGATTCGTCGAGCAGCGCGCGAGCCGGGCGGTCCACCTTGATGATGCGCCGTACCGGCACATCCGGATAGCGCTCGCAATAGCCGGCCAGCTGTTCGGCGAGCACCATCTCCTCCGACTCCAGTTCCGCATCCCAGCCGGGCACCGGGAAATCGAGTCCGGTGACATCGCTCCACGTGTGCACTGCGGTCAGCCCGACCTTGCGCAACGACGCATCGTCGAAGGCGAGCTCGATGGCGGGAACACTGTTGCTGCTGCCGTCTACACCGACGACAACGGGTTTGCCCGCCCACTCCGGTTCGATGCCGGCGACGTTGTGAACGACAGCCACCGGGCAATGCGCATGCCGGGTCAACGCGGTGCTGACCGAGCCGAACAGCCCGCGATGGAAGGCGCCCAGGCCCCGACTGCCGACCACCAGCATCTTCACTTGTTCCGACCGGGCGATCAGGGTGGGAACGAGGAGGTCGAACGACACCTCGGTGGTGAGGACGAGTTCCGCACCCGGCACGGCCGCTCGCGCGATCCTGCTGGCTTCGGTGACGATCCGCTCGCCGTCGCGGCGCATCCACTCCCTATCCGACTCGCTCAGTGTCACGCCGGGACCGAAACCACCGGGCAGCGCCATCGAAGTAAGAATTTGCAGTTGCCGAAGGTACAAGGCAGCCTCGACTGCTGCCCAGGCCACCGCCTGATATGAACTCTCCGAGCCGTCGACAGCCGCGATCATCTGCGGGACGGACTGCGAAGCAGCGGAATCGGCCATCGTCTTAACCTTTCGTCGTCATCGGGTTCCCAACGAGCAATCCCGCCGCGTCGCGTGGCAGGGACGACTCGCCGGGCGGGCCACCGGCCTCGGTCACCACTGCACGCACCATCGACTGCCGAAGACGCCAAGGATTACTCGCAGCCGAGGACCAATGTCTGTTTGTGCGCCGCTCGTCGAGGAACCGGCCATAGACACCTGCTGCCTCGCCGCTACGATGCGGACCTGGGGCTGATCACTCCCGTCGGCTCTAGTACGGCGCCTCGGCGGTGGCCGTCGGAAAATGCTGGGCGCACACGGCTTCGACGAATTCGCCGACCGTCTGTTCGGGCAGGTGGCGGGCCAGGTCCGCCTCGGTGATGATGCCGACCAGCTGGCCGCGCTCGGTCACCGGAAGCCTCCGGATCTGGTGCTGTTCCATGAGGGCCAGTGCGTCGCCGATGTCGGCGCCGACGTCGACGGTGTGCAGCTCGTCGCCTTGGGCGAGTTCACCAGCGGTGGTTGTCTTCGGGTTCGCGCCGATACCAAGGACCTTGATGATGATGTCGCGGTCGGTGATGATGCCGACGGGGTGATGTTCCCCATCGCAGATCGGTAGCGCGCCGACATCCAGTTGGCGCATGCGCTGCGCCGCGGTATCCATGGTGTCGCGCACTCCGATGCATGCTGCGTGGGTGTGCATGATCTCTTGTGCGTTGGTCATGGTGAGCTCCTCTCCGTGGTCGGGTTTCGATTGCCTGACTATCATTCGATGGCGTTCGATCGCGCCGACAGGGGAAAAAGTCATCGGGGCAGGGGGCCTTCCGCTGGTCGAGATCATCACTGTCCTCACCGAGGCCGTCGACGGTGTGGTCACCGCGTGCAACGAGATCGCCGCCACGTCGAGACACCTACATTCCGCCGGGACCGGAGAACACGATGCTCTACCCCTTCACCCAATTCCCAGCCGGGTTCACGGCCGAAAGTCATGACAGTCGGTGACACGTCGCACTGCCTGCCACGGTCCGGGTAGCGGATCGTGAAGGGTGGCTTGAACGTGTGAGGAGGGAGTCAGCCCATGGAAGCATTCGGAATGATCGCTCTGCTCGGACTCGCGGCCCTGATTGTGTCGCGGATCTCGGTCCGGTATCTGGAGATGGCGCGGGAGTTCGTCGCCGTCGGCTACGTCGTGCTCGGATCGCGGCCGCGTGGATCACCGACTTCGACCTGTTCGCCGCGTGGGGACTGCACATCCGCAACCATGCGCTCGGCATCGTGTTCACCGGCCTGATGATCGCGGGCGCCTCCTGCTTCTGGCAGGCCAATTCTCGGATTCTTCGAGGGACTGGCCCGCAGGCAGGTGGACGAGGCGCAGACACTGGAGAAGAGCCGCATGGCGACGTTGCTGAGTCCCTATCTCGGTCGGCGGTGGCGTGGGGTGGTCTTCGCCGGCGCGGCCGTGCCGTCGCATGCATCCATCTCGGCGCGTATGCGCTGCTGGATGTCTTGGCAGGCGCGGCCGCCGGGGTCGCTCTCGGCGCCGTACGCGATCTCCTCGTCGGTGTGGCGGATCCGCGAGCGTGAACGCCGGTGTGTCATCCGGCCCCGCTGTGTCGCGAGCCGAACTGCCCTGTCGAGCACCGCCCGGTCACCGGCAGAGTCCATCCGAGAAGGGACGAGGGAACATGGCCACCGAGGCAGCGCACGAATCGACTGCGGCCGACGCGGCCGCGCTCGTGCGAGTGCCGCGGCGGATCGTGCACCGTCATCCCGGTGACGCCGTCCGGCTGGCGCTCGGTGTTACCGCGGTAGTGATTTCCGCGCTGGTCGCGCACCACACTCAAGTGCCGCGTCTGGAAGTGGACCTGTTCCACGTCATCAACGACCTGCCGTCTTGGGTGAGGCCGGTGCTGTGGGCGGTGATGCAGGCAGGGACGATCGGCGCGGTCGCAGTCGCGGCCGGCGCCGCGCTGTTGCGGCGGCGGGTCGCGCTGGCGCGGGATCTGGTCGCGGCCGGTGTGCTCGCCTACCTGTTGGCGTCGATGGTGAAACATCTTGTGGGAAGGGCGCGTCCGGATGCGCTGCTGCACGAGGTCGTTCTGCGCAGCCAGCAGGATGGGCTGGGTTTCGTGTCCGGGCACGCGGCGGTGGCGGCGGCGATGGCCGCGGCGGCCGGTCCGTGGCTGCCGCGGCCCTGGCGGCGCGCCGCGTGGGCGGGTGCGGCGATGGTGGCCCTGGCGCGGGTGTTCATGGGGGCACATCTGGTGCTGGACGTCTTCGGTGGCGCCGCGTTGGGCTGGTCGGTGGCCGCGGGATTGCATCTGGTGTGGGGTGCGCCACTGCACCGGGCCGAAGCGCCGGCGGTGCGGGCCGCGCTCACCGCCGCCGGACTGCGCCCGGTGTCCGTGGTTGCGGTGCAGGCAGATTCGCGCGGCTCCCGACCGTTCATCGCCACCACCGCCGCAGGTGACGAGTTGTTCGTGAAAGTCGTCGGCTACCACGAACGCAACGCGGATCTGCTGTTCAAACTGTTCCGCCACCTGGTCTTCCGCGAGGTCGAAGACGAATCACCGTTCGCCACACCGAAACAGCAGGCCGAACACGAGGCGTTCATCGCACTGCTGGCGGCGCGGGCCGGGGTCTGCACGCCCACCATCGCCGGCGCCGGAGCCATCGCAGGCAACGATGCCTGGCTCGCCGAGACCTGCATCCCGGCACGCAACCTCGCCCGCTCGGTGCCCGAGCCCATCTCCCAGCAGATGCTGTGCGAGGTCTGGTGCCAGCTGGCGCGGTTGCGGGCCGCCCGCATAGCCCACCGGGATCTGCGGCTGGCCAACGTCCTCATCGACTCCGGCGGCACAGCATGGATCGTCGACTTCGGTTTCGGCGAGTCCAGCGCTTCCGACCGCCGCCTCGCCACCGACGTCGCCGAGTTGCTGGTCTCGATGAGCCTGCGTGTCGGCGTCGAACGCACGGTCGCGACCGCGGTGCGGGTACTGGGCCACGATGCGCTGGCAGACGCGGCACCACTGCTCCAGCCGCTGGCCTTGACATCGGCGACTCGGCACGCCGTCCGCCACCAGCACGGCCTGCTCGATGAACTGCGCACCCGCATCGCCGAGGCAACCGGCGAACAACGTGCACCACCGCAAGAGCTGCTGCGGGTGCGCTGGCGCACGCTCGGCTGGATCGCCGCCACCGTGTTCGCCACCTACGTGCTCCTCCCCCAAGTCGGCCAACTCGGCGCCACGATCGCCGCGCTCGGCGACGCGCAATGGCCCTGGCTGGCAGGCACGCTCGCGATGTCCGCAGGGACCTACCTGGCCGCCGCGCTGGCTCTGATGGGCGCCTGCCCGCACCCGCTCGCGTTCGGCCGCACGGTGAACGTGCAACTGGCGACCTCGTTCGCCAACCGGCTGGCGCCCTACGGGCTGGCTGCCACGGCCGTCAACGAACGCTATCTCGAGCGATCCGGGCTACCCCGCGCCACCGCGATGGCCGCGATGGCGGTCTACCTGGGGTCCGCTGTGATCCTGCACTTTCTGGAGTTGATCGGCGCCGGCGTGTGGCTCGGCCGCACCCGGCTGATGCTCGCCTCGGCACTGCCCAGCGGGTGGGGGCTGCTGATCGGATTCGTCGCCGTCATGACCCTGCTCGGCGTGGCCGTCGCGGTGCTGATCCGGCGGCCGGACTGGTTCGCCGAGATCCGTAACGCCGTCTGGTCGATCTCCGCGATCGCACGCCGACCGCGGCAGGCACTGCTGCTGTTCGGCGGCCAGATCGCCACCAACATCGCCTACATCGCAGCCCTGGGATTCGCGGTACACGCCTTCGGCGGGCACCCGTCCGCCGCCCTGGTGTCCGCGGTCTTCCTCAGCGGTACCTCGCTCGGCGCGGCCAGCCCTACCCCCGCCGGCCTCGGTGTCGTCGAAGCCGCACTCGTGGCCGGCCTCACCGCCGGCGGAGTCCCCAGCGCACCCGCGATCGCCGGCGTCCTCGCCTACCGACTGGCCACGTTCTGGCTCCCCGCCACCGCAGGCTTCTTCTCCTTCACCTCCCTGCAACGCCACCACATGCTGTAACCAGCATCGCCTGCACCCTCATCGGCTCGAACAGTCCAGTGCGACAAGAACACGACAACCGGCCACGATGCCTGAAGTTTCAGCAGTCACGACTCCCGCCGCTCGCCAGGGGCCTCGGGAGGCAACCACGCCTAACCGCGGCCACAACCACGAACCGGCAGATTTCAGGGGCAAACACCGACCCCGAACGCTCCCGCACCGTGGTCGGCCGGGTGGCCAGGCGCTTCGAGGGCAACGGCTACAGTGGGTTTTCGGCAGCGGATTCGGTCACCTCGTGGTAGACCGTCGCCGCTGCCTTTAGGCGTTCGCCGCCGCGCTGGTGATCTACCTGCCGGTGCCGCGATGATGCCACCGCTGCCATTCGGACTCTGCCCCACAGCGACGTCGCACCATCCGATGAATCGGGTGGAATGGCTGACCAGCGTCGAGTATTCCTGTCGTGAAGCTGTCGTCGATCTCGAGCACGAGACCGATCTCCGCCGCGAGCGACAACGTCGCGACGTGTATCGCCGCAGCGCACTCCGAAGCGATCCAGCGCGTGGCGCGGCGCGCGTGGTATGCGGTCTTCGAATCCGGAGGGCTTGCCGGGCTTCTTCGCCGCCGGCGCCAAAGTACCCAGCGGGCGGTGTCGTTCGGCACTGTGAAATCGGTGTACGGGGCCACATCCTGAAAGGTGGTGAGCCGTGATCGTCGCGGGTATGCGCGTCCAGCGGGCTGCTGGTGGTCGTTATGTCGGTATTCGTCGGCAACGCCGTCAACCACCTCGTTTTCATATGCCGACCCGAATTCGAGATAGGGAGAAGTTGTGGATGCACTCGTGATTGTCGTCGTAGTGCTCATCGTGGCACTGATCGTGGCGTGGCTGTCGATTCGGGTGGTGACCCAGTATGAGAAGGGAGTGTTGTTCCGTCTCGGGCGGGTGATCGCGGTCAGGGAGCCTGGGTTGAGATTCATCATTCCGGTGGTTGATCGGCTGTGGAAGGTGTCGATGCGTATTATCACCATGCCGATTCAATCTCAAGGCATCATTACCCGCGACAATGTCAGCGTAGATATCTCCGCCGTCGCCTACTTCCGTGTCGTCGACGCCGAGAAATCGGTCGTCGCGATCGAAAACGTCTACGCCGCGATCGATCAGATCGCCCAAACCACGCTCCGCAAAGTCGTCGGGCAGCACACCCTCGACCAAGCACTGGCCGAGACCGACACGATCAATGCCGATATCCGGCAGATCCTCGACACGACCATTCTGGAGTGGGGTGTCGAAGTCACGCTGGTCGAGTTGAAGGATATCCAACTGCCCGACACCATGAAGCGGGCGATGGCCCGCCAAGCCGAAGCCGAACGGGAGAAGCGAGCCAAAATCATTGCCGCCGAGGGCGAATCCATGGCTGCCGCGGCACTCGGTGATGCGTCCGACACCATGATGGCCCACCCGCTGGCCCTGCAACTACGCAACCTGCAGACCCTCCTCGAGCTGGGCGTCGACAAGAACACCACCGTCGTGTTCCCAGCACCGCTGATGAGCGCGATCGGTGACGTCGGTGCCTTCTTCGCCCGCGAAACCACCGCCTCCACGGCCCTGACCCGCACCGCCCAGACACCGCCGACGACCCCGCCGGTGTCGACACCGATACACAACGGGACGGCGAGTACCGCGGTCAAAGCGCACGCGCCGGACTGACCCGCCGCAGATCCGCCGGACCTTGCGGCTCAGGCAGTGTGGAACACACCGGATATCAACGGTGTCAAGGATTTTCCCCCGATGATATTCGCGAACTACGTGTTGGAGCGGGAGCGGCGTGCCGCGTAGCGTCCTGTTCGGACGGTGCCGAAAGTCCCCTGGATCGAGAGACCGGCGACCCGAACATGGTGGACGTTGCGCCCTTCCGGCTGGCTAGAGCTATCGGCGATTCTCGATATGGGCCAGCTCGCTTTCTGTGGTGGCCGGACAAGCGGAACCGTTCGTGACTTCGCGGCCCCGAACGTGAACAGCGACATGGTCGAGACGATGTCAGGAGTTCAGATGCGGCAGTGGCGAGATTTTCTCCAGCGCTTCCGGTCTGCCGGAGTTCCCGTCGCGTCGGCGGGCCCGGGCGTGTCTGCCGATCGAATCGTCGACGCCGCAGCCGAACTGGCGCCACTGTTCTCACTGCTCGAGGTCGGGGAGTTCTCTTCACCCGATCGGCGTGTGACGGAGGGTACGAATGCGAAACGGTCACCACAGGACCGTTCTACTCGACTGCGGTGGCGGTCGATCCTGGTCGAGGGCCGGACCGCCCGCTACGCGGTCGGCGGGTTCGGCCCTGGCGTGCTTTTCCTGCACGGGTGGGGACTCGGCGGACAGGCCTATGTCCGCCCGCTCGAACAGCTCATCCGAATGGGAATGCGCGTGTACGCCCCGGCGCTTCCCGGGTTCGGCGGCACCGCCAGCCTGCCGGTCGAGCAGCGAACCCTCGCCGGATACGCCCGGTGGGTCGGCCACTTCGCCGACGCGATCGGCCTACCCCGACCGGTTACCTTGGTCGGGCACTCCTTCGGCGGCGGCGTCGCGATCAAAACCGCCCACGACCTACCCGACCTCTCCGAGCGGCTCGTACTCGTCAACTCCATCGGCGGCTCGGCGTGGACCGACGGCCGTGGAGTGGTACGCGCGCTGCGCGAACGTCCGCTGTGGGACTGGGGCCTGCACCTGCAGGCCGACCTGCTGCCCGGCCGCCAACTGACCCGGGTCCTGCCGGTGATCTTGTGCGATGCGGTGCCGAACATCCTGCGGAACCCGACCGCGGTGCGGGAAGTCGCCCACCTCGCCCGAACCGCCAACCTGGCCCCCGAACTCGCTGCGCTCGCCGAACGCCGGCTCCCCATCTTCGTAGTGTGGAGCAAGCGAGACACGGTCATCCCCGAATCCACCTCGATGTCGCTGCAGACCGCTCTCGGTGACCCGCACACCATCACCGTGCCCGGCGGGCACACCTGGCTCATGCACGACCCCCACGCCTTCGGCGAACTCATCACCAACGTGATCCGCGAACCAGTTGCCGGCCCCGACGCCACCGCCGCCCGACCCAACGGCACAACGATCATGGACATCACGCTGTCAAGGACAAGGCCCGGGCCGGGGCCGGGGCCGGCGGCGTCTAACGACACCGGCTGCAGACACCACAGAACTTCACGGGGCGAGGTCCTCGGACCGTAGAACGACCGACCCGTGGGCGATCGGCAGAACAGCCTCCCGGCGGGGAGGTGGTTCGACAATCTGCGTCGTGTTTCGGCGTCGGTTTCGGGCCGGTGCCTGGTGAGCTGCTCGTGTCACATCAGCGGATCGGCCCTATCCCGGAACCCGTCCCGATGACCCTCGTCCTCGGGGGAGGGACCGTCGGCCCTACTGCCGCGGTATGGTGGGCGAGTCCAATCGAAGGGTCATCATTTGTTTCCTTCTTGTTGGAGTTGATATGAGCACCCTTTCTCCCCGCCGCCCACGCCAGTCCTGGTTGTCGAATCTGCCTGCCATGCCCGATTGGCCGGATCTGATGGCCAGACTCGAGTCGATGCCCCCGTGGACATCGCTCGAGGGCCACATGATCCGCGTCGAGGAACACGTCGAGAGCGGCCGTTACACCCTGCGCGCCGAACTACCCGGTGTGGACCCGGCCAAGGACGTCGACGTCAGCGTCCGCGACGGGCAACTCACGATCAAGGCCGAACGCAGCGAAGAAACGAAGGAAGGCACCCGATCGGAATTCCGATACGGCAGCTTCTACCGGTCGATCCCGCTGCCCACGGGTGCGAAGGAAAACGACATCGACGCTACCTACACCAACGGAATCCTTACGGTGTCGATGCCGATTACCGAACCCCAGACAGCCGAAAAGCACATCGAGGTACACCAAGTCACCGCAAACCAAGCAGAAACCACCCCCGAGGACACCGGTAAGAAGTCCTGACGAGCCCGCCGAGGAGATGAGCGCAATGTCGACACCGACGCACACCCCGATCCACACCCACCCCGACATCGTCGCGTTGCGTGAGCGCTACGACCAAGCAGCCGAACAACCCACCGCGCAAGTCGCCGACGGGCTGCTGCTGCTGTCGGGACTGTACGCAGCGGCGTCCGCCTGGATCATCGGCTTTGCCGACCAGACGTCGCTGACAATGACGAACCTGGTCTGCGGTATCGCGATCGCATTGCTGGCGTTGGCATTCGGGTCCGCATACGGCCGCACCCACGGCATGGCATTCGTCGCACCGCTGCTCGGGGTCTGGATGATCGTCTCCCCCTGGATCGTCGCCGGTGTCGATACCACCACCGCGATGATCTGGTCCAACATCGTCGTCGGGGCGGTTGTGTGTGTGCTGGGTCTAGGCACCGTTGCTGTGGGGATGGGTGGCCCCGCCCGGCTGCGGCGCGGTGACCGACCGCTCAGCCACAGGCGGTAGACCCGTCGCTGCGATCACCGGTCGAGGGAGCCTCTGCCGAGGAGACGTACGTGAGCGCACACAAGAATCTGGGGGTCGTGGTCACCGTCGACCAGGCCCCGATCGGGCACGACGCTGCCGTGTGGTCGGCCGCGCTCGCCGAACGCCTGCACTGCCCCCTTCGCATCGTCTACATCGCACCCGAGGCCCACCCCGTGCTGGCGGACATCGTCCGGCCCGACCGCGTCCCTTCTCGCGTCGGCGCACACGCGCGCGACAGCGGTCCTGGGATCCGTATCGGTGCGCACTGGTCGGTGCTGGTGACGGCCGCATTGTTCACGTGGATTCTCGGTTCCTATCTGTCGGCAACGGCGTCCACGGCAGTGGTGTTTCCGAACTCACCGAAGAGCCGCGAGACGCGCGGGCCGATCTCCGGATCGCTCTGGCCGGGCCGCTGACGAGCCTCGCGCTCGCTGTGGTCGCGTTCGGTGCCGCCGTCGCCGCTGCAGTGGTGGACCCGGGCGGGCCGATCACCGGTGCGCTGGTGTGGCTGGCCGTCATGAACGCTGTCCTGGGAGTGTTCAATCTGTTGCCCGGCGCGCCGCTGGACGGTGGCCGGGTGCTGCGCGCGACGATCTGGTGGCGGACCGGTGACCGGCTGCGGGCGGCGACCACGGCCGCGCGCAGCGGACAAATCCTCGGCACCGTGTTGCTGATGATCGGTGTCGCGGAACTGATCGTGTTCGGCTACCTCGCAGGACTGTGGCTGATGCTGCTCGGCTGGTTCCTGCAATCGGCGGCACACGCCGAACTCACCGTCGCCGGACTGCGCCATCGATTCGGCGACAGCAGGGTTCGCGAGCTGATGACACGGCGGCCGATGGCGGTTCCGCACTCGGCTTGCCGCCCGGAAGCGGGAGGCACTCGCACAACTTTCCCTCGTCAATCGACAAGAGGAGCTTCTCATGACATCGGCACCGGCCATCCGGGACGAACCTCAGCCGATCTTCCGTGACCGGCGTGAAGCCGGTCGTGTCCTCGCTGGCCTGTTGGAGCATTATCGCGGTGATCCGGACGTGGCCGTACTGGGGCTTGCCCGCGGCGGTGTGCCTGTCGCCTGGGAGGTGGCCGCCGCCCTCCGCGCGCCCCTGGACACACTCGTCGTGCGCAAACTCGGCGTCCCGGGCAATCCGGAGTTCGCGATCGGCGCGCTGGCCGGAGGCGGCCGAATCGTGCTGAACGACGACGTGATCCGGGGAATGCGTCTCACCGCGGAACAAGTGCGCAGCATCGCCCGCACCGAAGCGCGCGAATTGATACGCCGGGAGGCCGCCTACCGCGGTGGCCGCCCACCTCTGGATGTCGCGGGCCGCACCGTAATTCTCGTCGATGACGGATTGGCTACCGGCGCGAGCATGTTCGCCGCCGTCGATGCGATCGGCGCGGGCCAGCCGAAACGGATAGTGGTCGCCGTCCCAGCCGCCCCCGAATCCACGTGCCGTGAGTTCGAGGCGCTCGTCGACGAAATGGTGTGCGCGACCATGCCGTCACCGTTCCTCGCGGTCGGCAACTCGTTCTGGAATTTCGCCCAGGTGAGCGATGACCAGGTCCGGGAACTACTCGCGACCTCCACCGCCGACGCCCCCATCGCGGTGACCGACCCGGTCGAGATGCTGCGCGAGGTAGCGATCGAGGCGCCCGCGGGCGTACCGCCCGAACACGTCCTGGAGGATTTCGTCGGCGATGCCCGGTTCGTGCTGATCGGCGAGAGTTCACACGGCACCGAGGAGTTCTACGCCGCGCGAGCCGCCATCACCCGCTGGCTGATCATGGAAAAGGGGTTCACCGCGGTGGCGGCCGAAGCGGATTGGCCCGACGCCCACCGCGTCGATCAATACGTCCGCGGCCTGGGCACCGACGAATCGGCCGCCTCCGCATTGCACAGTTTCGAACGGTTCCCCTCCTGGATGTGGCGCAATACCGTGGTCTGGGAGTTCATCTCGTGGCTGCGCCTGCACAACGACGAACAGCGCCGCGCGGGCGGCGCGCTCGCCGGGTTCTACGGGCTCGATCTCTACAGCATGCACCGCTCAATGCGGCAGGTGATCACCTACCTGGAGACCGTGGACCCCGACGCGGCCGAACGAGCCAGACGACGCTACAGCTGTTTCGATCGCACCTCCGAAAACGACGGCCGAACCTACGGTTTCGCCGCGGCGTTCGGTGCCGGAGAGTCCTGCCAGGCCGAGGTGGTCGGTCAGCTCGTCGACCTGCACCGCAGCGCCGCCGAACATATCGACGTGCGTGACGGTGAGGCACACTTCGACGCACTGCGCAACGCCTGGACAGTCCGCGACGCCGAGGCGTACTACCGTGCCATGTTCGGCGACCGGGTGTCGTCATGGAATCTGCGTGACGAGCACATGGCCGACACCCTCGATGCTCTCGCGGCACACCTTGAACACCCCCGCGCTCCGGCAAGGATCGTCGTATGGGCGCACAACTCCCACATCGGAGACGCCCGCGCGACCGAAATGGCCGCCGACGGCCAGCTCTCACTCGGGCAGTTGGTGCGCGAACGACACGAAAAAGCCTGCCGCACCATCGGATTCACCACCAGCCACGGCACGGTCACAGCGGCAAGCAGATGGGACGGTCCCGCCGAACACAAACCCGTGCGCATGTCCTTGCCCAGCAGCGCCGAGGAACTGCTGCACGACACCGGAATCCCCTCGTTCATGATCCGCACGGACCTACCTGGCGAAGCCGTCGACATCCTCCACAGTCCACGCCTCGAACGCGCCATCGGCGTCATCTACCAACCCAGCACAGAACGCCACAGCCACTACTTCCACACCCGCCTCGCCGACCGGTACGACGCCATCATCCACATCGACAACACCACCGCCCTCCAACCACTCGCCCCCGGTACACACTGGAAAACCGACGCCACTCCCGAGACATACCCCACCGGGCTCTGAGAGCCAAGCATAACCCCGCCGACGGAGGCAGACAGGACTGATCCATGACCGTAGGTGTTGTCCTGGTCGTCGCGCGCCGCGCCGACGGACTGGAAGACCGAATCGCGCGACACTCGCCCCGGAGCCGAGCTGGACCCTGGCGGATTGAAGACACAGGTTATGGGCCCGCGAATCCCACATGTCCCGGTCGACCCTGTCCTCATGGAACATGGACGTGATCCGGTCCAATTCGACCTGTCCTGGCGTCTGGGGACATTCCGCGCTGCCGGAACCGGGCACCGGCGGCGCAATGCGCTCAGCGGTGGAAGACGACACCCTGGGCACAGCCGGAGCCACCCGGCCCGACCTGCGACAGAGGACTTTGGTCCTCACGCAGGATTGCCAACAGCCATCGCCACACCGATGTAGTTCGGTTCACGCTTGACTGTGCGCCGCTTAGCCAGGTCGAGCGCACCAACGCCTTGCCGCAGCGTCGCCAACGAGGAGCGATCATGCACGAATTCGGATTGCCGGCTCTGTACCACGTCCCCCCCGACGCGAATCTCACCGACTTGATCGATCGCAACGCTGAACGGTATCCGGAGCTCACCGTGATCAGCCGCAAGGTCGATGGCCGTTGGCGTGATCTGACCGCTGCCCAGTTCCGCACCGAGGTGTGGGCGACAGCGAAGGGACTGATCGCGAACGGCATTCAGGTCGGCGATCGGGTGGCCGTCATGTCCCGCACCCGCTACGAGTGGACGCTGCTGGACTTCGCGATCTGGTGTGCAGGCGCGGTCACGGTCCCGGTGTATGAAACCTCCTCCGCCGAACAAGTGCGGTGGATCGTCTCCGACTCCGGGGCGGTCGCCATCGTCACCGAGACCGACCACCACACGGCCGTGGTCGCCGGCCTGCGCGACCAACTGCCGAAACTGATGCACACCTGGCAGATCGACGCCGCCGCCATCGCGACCCTGACGGCGGACGGCGCACGGATCAGCGACACCGCTGTGGCCGATCGCCGGGCCGCCGTATCGGCCGATGCGCTGGCGACGATCGTGTACACCTCCGGCACCACCGGCCGACCGAAGGGCTGTCAGCTGACCCACGCTAACTTCCTTGCCGAGTTGGGCAACACCACCGCCCGGATGCCGACGCTGTTCCGCACCGGCAAGTCTTCGGTGCTGCTGTTCCTGCCGCTGGCGCACGTGCTCGGCCGGATCGCCGAGGTCGCGGCAGCGTTCGTCCCGGTCGACATCGCCTACGTCGGCGACGTCAAGAATGTCACCGCCGAGCTCGGAGCGTTCCGGCCGACGCTGATCCTGGGCGTCCCGCGTGTTTTCGAGAAGGTGTACAACACCGCCCGTGCGCAAGCCCAACTCACCGGTCGGGGCTGGATCTTCGATCTGGCGGCCACGACGGCCATCGCCTACAGTCGCGCCCGAGACAGCGGCCGGATCCCGCTTCCGCTGCGGATCCGGCATGCACTGTTCGACCGCGTCGTCTACCGCCGTCTACGCGCCGCCCTGGGTGGCCGCGCCACGCACGCCCTTTCCGGCGGCGCCCCGCTCGGCGAACGGCTCGGCCACTTCTACCGCGGGGTCGGATTCACCGTGCTGGAAGGCTACGGGCTAACCGAGACCTGCGCGGCCGCAACGTTCAATCCGAATGACCGGCCGAAGATCGGCACGGTCGGCCAGCCGCTACCCGGCTCCTCGATCCGCATCGACGACGACGGCGAAATCCTGCTACGAGGACCGAACGTGTTCACCGGATACTGGAACAACCCACCCGCCACCGCCGACGCATTCCGAGACGGCTGGTTCGCCACGGGAGACCTCGGCACGCTCGACCACGACGGATACCTCACCATCATCGGACGCAAGAAGGAAATCATCGTCACCGCAGCCGGCAAGAACGTCGCCCCCGCGGTGATCGAAGACCGCATCCGTGCCCACGCCATCATCGGCGAAGTGATCGTCGTCGGCGACGGCAAGCCGTTCATCAGCTGCCTGGTGACCATCGATGACGAGCACTTCCCCACCTGGAAACAGCTCAATGGCAAACCCGCCGAAGCCAGCGTGGCCGATCTCGCCGCCGACCCTGATCTGCTCGCCGCGATCCAGGCCGCCATCGATGACGGCAACCGAGCCGTCTCCCATGCTGAGGCCATCCGCAAATTCCACCTGCTGCGCGCCGACCTCACCGAGGCCAACGGATATGTCACCCCGTCGTTAAAGCTCAAACGCAACATCGTGCTGCGTGACTTCGCCACGGAGGTCGGCGCAATGTACAGCGCGTGAGCGCAGATCGGCACCGGTTACCAGGCAATGGACCGTATTCCTCACTTCGCCTTCGGTAGCACCCATAAAGATAGCCAACAAATTGCCAGACGGGCCGTCGACGGGGATGTCGGCGAGATGGACGCTGGCTTCCGCGCCACGTCCGGCGGTTCGGAATCCGCTGTGTCGGTCGAGATCCGTGGCGCGGTAGCCCGAGTGGGCTTAACAAGCCGACCTCATTAGGACACGAGCCTATGTGACTATCAGCGTCGCGCGCCAGAGCAGGCCACCCGCGGTGATCACATGCCCTGCCCCGCGGGCGAAAGGCCCGTACTCGCCCTTCCGCGCACCGAGCAAACTCGAATTATGACCGCCGATAACGACACACCTCCCGTTTCGGTTCCCGATCACCCGACGACCCTTGCGGCGCTGCGGCTTGCTGCCTGGGCGCCGTCGGTGCACAACTGAAGCATCCTGGACTGGTTGGAGACATCAACACCCAGCCCTGGCGCTGGGTGTTCGACGGTATGCGCTTGCGCCTGCACACCGATGCCGACCGGCTGCCGCCCTCGACCGACCCGTACGGCAGGGAGCTGGTGATCAGCTGCGGTGCCGTGCTGCACCACGTAAGGACGGTGTTCGCCGACCGCCACGTCGTTGTGGCGGCCCGGGCCCCCGGACGACCACACGATCGTAGGTCCACCACATACAACATCGGCAGGGCACAGCACCGACCCAAACACACGCACTGATACCGCGGTTCACCGAAAGCGCGGTGCGCCTAACCGCAGCGGCGGCCGTGACGCCAGCAATTCCGACGATGTGCCCAGTCCCCGGGGCGTCGAACCTTACGGCCATGACCACCACCGCCGTTTCGGTGCATTTGCTCGCGTCATGCTGCAATCATCCGCGGGATAGCGGGGCAGCTACAGTAGCGAAAGTCCTTACCGAACTTTCCCTTTCGGTTCTTGCTGCCGGTCCCAGCTACGCTCGTTCTCCGCGCCCACCGCCACCGGTGGTGATGGCACGGTTCCCGGCACGCCGGGGCTGCCGCTGGGGAACGTCGAGCTACCACCGCAGCGATCGGCGGTGCACAGCATCCGCCCGGTCGACACCAACGGGCGCGTGGTCGACAAGGCCGTCCTGACGGCTTTGGATTGGCGGCCCGGTGACCTGCTGTCGTGGCGTGTCACCGGCGGGTTGATCGTGATCACTCGCCGCGGCTACGGCCGCCGCGGCGTCACCAAGCACGGGCACCTGGCCCTACCGGCGCCGATGCGCCGCAGTGCGGGCATCCGTATTCGCGACCGGGTCCTGTTAGCCGCAGACCCCCAGCAGGCGCGAGGCCTGCCGAGAGCGCGTCCGAGTCCGAGGTCGACACGTCCTGGGTGGAATGCCTCCAAGGTTCCGAACTGTTCGGCGATCACGATGGGTGGGTGGTTGGGCAACATCACGCCGCCCGACCCCACGCGCATGCGCTGTGTCACCGAGGCAATGCGGTCGACCACGACCGCCGGCGCGGCGCTGGCCACGCCCCGCATCCCATGGTGCTCAGGCACCCAGTATCGGTGATAGCCGAGGTCGTCGACCAGCTGTGCGAGGTTAACGCTGTTGCGCGGCGCCGTGTTCGCGCTCTCGCCCATATCGTCTGCCTCCTCGTCACGGTTCGGCCTGGTCGAGCAGTGTTACTCGTGCACGTCACACTGGGGGTGCGGAAGCACCCCGGGTTGTGGACCGGCGCCAGACCGGCCCCCCGGGGCTTTCTCTTCTACCCCCGCACGCCGTCTGATGACCGTAGGACGTCACGTGCGGGGAAGCTCTCAGCCAGCTCTACCTGTGGTTGTGCGTGTCATAGGCTGATGGGATTGCTCCTCCCAGCATTCGTCGCCCGAGTTTCCATCTATTGGTCTGAGCACGCTCGATTGCCTGCTCCTCGAGGTGGCCGGCGTACTCCTCGGGGGTGTAGGAATGCCCGTCGGCGCCGACCATGTCCATGGAGCCATCGATTAGGGACTCCCTGCAGCCGATGAATTCGTCGTTCGCCATGGTCTGTTCCGTCGCCGTGCCGAAGATGTACGCCGTCGCGGTGAGGTATCGGAGGCAGCAGGGCCGTGGCCACCATGGATGTTGCTGACGAACCGAGCCTGGTCCAGCGAACGGAGAGTCACCGCGCAGCAAGAGAGTGTCTGCCCGGAGCGCACATCCGCCGCCGCCTGTTCTGGCGGTACTCACTTGTCTACGACAAGCCGGCCAGCGACGCTGTCGATCTTCGAGGGACCGAAACGCACTAACATGCCGCATACCGCGTGGTTCGAAGCGGCCGAGCGGAGCAGGTCACTTGCGGTCACAACGGCAGGCCCGAGGACATGGGTTCGTGCATCCTCCGCGTCACGGCACTTCGAGGTTCGTCATTTTCGGATGACCGTGCACGGGTTGTGGGAACCTAGCCTGATGAACGTGCCGACGGAGGCGTCCAAACGATTCGCGGATTCGAATTCCGTTGCACCGGTGGATATCCAGGTGAGTGAATCGGAGGCTCGAGGCGCTGAGGCCGCCATTTTGGCGCGTTTGTGGGGCGCTTTGACCCGTGAGCCCATTCCGGGGATCGGTCGCCGTCATCAGGTTGGTGGGATGATGCGGGTGCGACTCGACGACGGACGGTGGCTTCGCGGGCCGGCGGGGGCGGCTGCACCGCACGCGAAGGGGGTCGTAGGTCTCGCGGTGTTCGTGGGGGGAGAACGTATCATCCGCGCCTCTGACCTTCTGCGAGGGTTGCGATTACCCGTTCCACTGGACCGAATCGCGCGGTTGGCATCTGAATTGGAGAACAGTGCAGCCAACCTGGCGTCCGCGCGGGCAGTTTCAAGGGCCTCACCGCATTGCGGGGGCGCGCTGTCGTGGGTGTCTGCACGGCGTGCTGCCGATCCCGGGTTCGACGGCTCCGCGTATCTGGAACAGACTGTGGTGGAGGGCCATCCGACTCACCCGTGTTGTCGTAGCCGAAGCGGATTCTCTGCCTCGGAGGTACGTGCGTACGCCCCGGAGCACCGTCCGATCGTCGATCTGGTCGTGGTCGAAGTCCCCGCGCCGCGTTGGCACACGGTGGGTGAGTGGCCCCGCCACCTCCGTGCAGGCGATCGGATTCTGGTGCCCTTGCACCCGTGGCAGGTCGCCCGGCTCGATCTCACCGGTTGCGGGCTGCGTGCTCGTGCCGTCAGCATGCCCGCACGGCCGCTGATGTCGGTGCGCACGCTCGCGCCAATTGGCGGCGAGCTCCATGTCAAGACAGCGCTCACCGCCCAATTGACCAGTGCCATAAGGAATATCACCGCCGAGAACGTCCACAACGGGCCGACCCTGAGCCGGTGGTTGTCACGCCTGGATCTGCCCGGGATGACAGTGCTCGCCGAGCCCGCCGCGGGCGCATTGCGATCGGATGCCGGACTCAGTGCGGATATCGCTGTGCTGTTGCGACGGCCGCCGCGCACCGGGCCGGGCGAGCTGGCTATCCCGGTCGGCGCGCTCGCGGCGGTCGATCCGCGCACCGGTATGCCCGTGCTGGCCGAAGCGCTCACCCTCGGATACGCCGACAACCCCACCGCGGCAGCACAATTTGTCACTACGGTGGCAGCCCTGGCCGCTCGTTGCCTCGGGGCGGTGCTCGCCCGCTACGGCATCGCGCTGGAAGCACACGGCCAGAACCTACTGGTCGTACTTCGGGACGGACGGCCCGTGCGCCTTATCTACCGCGATCTCGGCGGCATCCGGGTCGATACGGCAGTGGCCGCCCGCAGCGGCGTACCCCGGACGCAGGGGTCCGTGCGATCTTCCGATCCGGACGAAACGCGTGCGACGTTGCTGTCAGCGTTCGTCAGCGGCACACTGGCCACACTCATCACAGCCTGCGAGGACTGCGGGTTCGCATCGGATCGGCTGTGGGCCGCAGCAGCCGAGGTGCTGCGCAACACCTGGCCCGCAGGCCCAGAACACCAGGTGCTTTTCGCCGACAGGCTCCCGACGAAGGCGACCACAGCCATGCGACTGGCAGCGGACCCGGACGAATTCCTGTGGTGCAGCGTACGGAACCCGCTCGCGGATATATGAGCACTCTTCCATCCTGCGTCGTGCGGGCACTGCGCTCACTTGACCGCCCGGTGTGTGCGTATGTCTATGACACCGCACGGCTGCGGCACCGGGTCGCCGAGATCCGTGCCGCCCTGCCTTCCGGTGCAGAGCTGTACTACGCCGTCAAGGCCAACAGTCACCCGGCCGTGCTCGAGACGCTGGCGCCGGTGACCGACGGCATGGACATCGCTTCCGGGGGTGAAATTCGCAAGGCCGCTGCAGCTGGGGCCCATCGGCTGGTGTTCTCCGGTCCTGGAAAGACCGATGCCGAACTCGCCGCCGCGGTCGCGGCCGGGGCGACGATAAACGTCGAGAGCCGACTCGAACTGCTGCGCCTCGCCGAACGAACGAACCCGAACACCGGGGACCCGGTACCGATCACGCTGCGGGTCAATCGCGCCGGCCCACCACCACTCGGCACTCATCACATGACCGGCGCCCCTACGGCTTTCGGGATCGATGAGGAGTTGCTGCCGCAGGTGGTTTCCACCGTGCGGCAACTGCCCGGCATCCGACTCATCGGATTCCATCTGCATGCGGTCAGCAACAACCTCGACGCCGCAGCGCACGCGGAATTCGTCGCCGCGGCGCTGGATTGGTCGAACGCAACTGCCACCCGCCTCGGAATCGATCTGGGGGTGGTGAACGTCGGCGGCGGCATGGGTATCGACTATCCCGGCGGCGCCGACCTGGACCTTTCCGAGTTCGCCGCCCGGGTGCCACCGTTGCCACCCGGTATCCGTGTGCTGTTCGAGCTCGGACGCATGATCGCCGCCGATGCGGGCTGGTATGCCGCCGAGGTACTCGACCTCAAACGCACCCACGGTCACTGGTACGCGATACTGCGCGGCGGAACACACCATTTCCGGCTCCCCGCAGCCTGGGGATACAGCCATCCGTTCACTGTGCTTCCGGTCCAGGAGTGGTCGTACCCATTCGCCAGGCCGGGTGTCATCGACGACATCATCACCGTCGCGGGCGAATTGTGCACGCCCAGAGACATTCTGGCTCGCGACGCCTACGTTCGCCGACTGCGAGTGGGTGACATTCTCGTCTTTCCGCGCGCAGGCGCGTACGCCTGGGAGATCTCGCACCACGACTTCCTCAGCCATGATCAGCCGGACATGATCGTGTTCTAGTGTCCCGCACCAGACGGCAGGCCAGCCCGCAGTCTGCAGGATGGGCTCACCATCTCGACCATCCACACATCGAGGAGTGGTGCGAAGCCGCCGAACGCGAAGCGCACCATCGCATCAATGACGAACTGACAACCGAACAGCGACGCCGCGAACACCTCACCCCACCCCAAGCAGCCGCCGAACAACAACTCCGCCAACAACTCACCAGCCCCGACGACCAGTCCATAGACTACACCCCCGATCCATTCGAGCCCATCGAGCCGCACCGCGACAACGATCTCGGGCTGTGACCGAACCGGGCTCGAAAAGTCGAACCTTCATGCACATTCGAACGATGCCGAGGCGGGCCGTGCGATTAACTTGAAATCGATTCCGTCACGAGGGGATCTATGGCGAATCCAATCACCCACCTCGGCTGATAGAGACCGAGGCAGCGGAAGCTGCACCCTCAACTGTGCGCAGGCCGGCTCTGCTCGACGGCCCAGGCGGCGATCTGGGTGCGCGATTGGCGGATTGTGCACCGCAGTCGGGCACAGGCACCGATGACTCCCCCGGACATCCAGCTAACCGGCCGAGAACAGGCAGTAGTCGACGCTGCGCTATCCGCAGTGCTGGGCCCCGATGACGACGCGTCGGTGGACATTCTCGCTACCAGACCACTTCGCCTGCGCTTCTCGGCAACCCGCCCCTGGACAGGACCGCTTCGACCAGCATGTGGCAACTGCGGTCCAGCGTGAGCAGCGCAGTGTCGATACACATCGAGGAGCGCACGATCGACGTCACCATCACGGCACCGGAGGCCCCCGGTGAGCCAGGCCCCACCACTCGAGCCGTGATAGCTGCACGACGCCCCCGCCCGGAGCCGTATCGGGCCGCTGTCGCCGATCTGCTCCATGATCTGAAGAATCAGCTCGTCGCCACTCGGCTTGCTATATCGCAATCTGCCGAAAGCCGAACTGGCCGCCTGGAACAACAGCTCGCTGCGAGCCGCCACCTCGATGAGGCGCATGCACTCGCGGCACGGCGCCGCGACCTCCCTGCTGATGCCGGCCAACTCAGACAGCGTCGAACTGGGCGCCTTCCTCCGGCAGTACGCCGCTGCCGCACTCCCCCGATTGCCGGCCAACATCTCACTGTCGGTGCCGGAAGCCCGTACCGCAGTTCGCGTCGCGATCGACGTACCCGCACTGGCCGCGGTACTGGACAACCTCATGACCAACGCGATCGAGGCGCTGCCGCAAGGAGGTTCGATCGCGCTGGCTTGGACTGCTGACAAGTATGAAGCTGTTGTCGAGATCATGGACAGCGGACCGGGCGTGCCGCCTGATGTCGTCACCGCATTGAACTCGGGGCAGCGTATCGGTAGCACTAAACCCGGGGGAAACGGACTTGGCCTGCTGGGGGTTCGTTCACTGCTGTCCAGAGTCGGCGGACAATTCCACGCCGCGCCTACGGCGTCCGGCACCGCATGGCCAATTGCCTTGCCGGTAGCCATGGCGACCACATCGGAGCTCCCATGAACCAGCGGCTGGCCGGCATCCTTGTCCTCGTAGCCGACGATCAGAGTGACGTGGCTCGCACACTGTGCCGGCCGCTGCAGAAAGCTGGCGCACGAATTCATTTCGTCGCCGACGGGCAGGCCGCGCTGGAAATATGGTTTATACACACGCCTTCGACATCATCCTCGTTGATATGAAGCCGCCGACATCGCCGAGGGCTGCCGGATCCCGCTCGACGCGGGCGCGGGACTGCTCGCCGTCACACTGGGCGCAGAGGGTGCGATCATCGCCACCCCCGAAGGCACAGACCGTGTCCTGGCCTTCGCGGTCGACACTACTGGCTGCGGTGACGCATTCTCCGCCGGATTCGTCTACGCCACGGCCATCGGCCGCACACCGCGCGCCGCCGCGGTCCTCGGCAACGCCGCGGCCGCACTCGTCGCACAAGGACTCGGCAGCGACTACGGCGATTTCGACTTCTCGTCGGCCGACGCGTTCGCCGAGCGAACCCCGACTCGGCCGGAATCCGGATAGCAGAAATTCTCGATCAGCGGTCGAGTCGTCGCGGACGCCGGGTGGTCGATCTCCTTCGGCCATGAATCTCAGCAACGCGATGAAAGCCATACCCGTCGTCTCTGGGTGATGCGAAGCTCGCGGCCAACGACTCGGCCGACTCACAAGAAGGTAAGGACGTCATGTCCGAGTTCGACTATCGCGATCGAGTGTTCGTGGTCACCGGCGGTGCCGGTGGCAGCAGTATGCGCGAATCGATATGCTCGTGAACAACGCGGGGCATGACGAGTAGCAAACGTTTCGACACACGCAGTGTGGAAAGCATCGAGCTGGAAATTCGGCGCAACACAGTGGCGCCACTCGCATTGACCCGGCTGGCGATCCCGCTGCTTCGTCAATCGGAGGATCCTCGAGTGGTGACGAATGTGTCGGCGGGCGCGA
Organism: Nocardia sp. NBC_01730; assembly: GCF_035920445.1. Taxonomy (NCBI): domain Bacteria; kingdom Bacillati; phylum Actinomycetota; class Actinomycetes; order Mycobacteriales; family Nocardiaceae; genus Nocardia; species Nocardia sp. NBC_01730. Next base: position 1,757,053 of record NZ_CP109162.1, read on the forward strand.
TCTTCCCGCTCGGCGAAACACCGATCTACACGGCGTCGAAATTCGGGTTGCGCGGCGCGATGCTGGCGATCGGACTCGACCTGAAGGCCAGGGGAATTCACGTCGGATCTGTCATGCCTTCAGCGACCGACACCCCGATGTTGCGCCAAGAGGTCATCGACGGTGGAAACAGCTTGCAGTTCCAGGATCCTCCGCAGCATCCGCGTGCCGTCGTCGCGTCGATTGCACGGCTGCTGGATTCTTACCGGCACCCCACCATGCGCGTCCCGCTGCTCTCCGGACCAAGGACGAAATAGGCGGTTTTCATGCCCGACACTTTGCGAGATCCAGACTCATGATGAACGTACGCAGGTGCCGGTCGACCTCTTCGGGATTCTTGATCGAACTCAGATGTCCTGCGCCGGGGATGATTACGAGCTGTGCACCCGAAATGCTCGCGGCAGCACGGGTTTTGTGCCGAAGAGGAATGAATCGATCATCATCGCCCGCAACCACCAACACGGGAGTGGTCCCGAGCGTGGCCAACCCTGCGCTGTGGTCGCACAGGGCGGTGTCGGCGATCAATGCCAGCAGACTCATGGTTCGCAAGGATGTGACGAGTCGGCGCGCGCGGTAGATGTGCGCGGTCCGTGTACGCGGACCGGTGCCCGCCTGGCTGCTCGAGTCGTATGTCGGATGTCGTCGCTCGCTGGTATCGGTGAGCAGCTGGCGCAGCGGTGGTACCACCCACCAGAGCGCTCGGACCAACACACGGGTCGCGAAACCGGGCAGCCGCAACGCGATTTCGCCCCATCGGGAGGGGACGGTGTCCAACAATGCGACGCCCACGATGCGGGTGCCGAACAGTTCGGGTCGATGCGCCGCCAAGGCACACACGGCCATACCTCCCAACGAATGCGCGACCAGAACCACCGGTCGATCGGGCGCGACGGAGTCGATGATCGCGGCGATGTCGAGGCCGAGTTGGCTGACGGTAGCGTAGTCGACCGGGGATTCGTCGGAGCGGCCGTGACCGCGATGGTCGAATAGGACGATCATGCCCAGATCCGCGAGTGTCTTGCGCTGCCGACTCCAGTAGACAAGTGCAGTGTTGATCCCGCTGACGAAGATGATGACTCGCCCGGCGTCGCGATCGCCGTCGAGCTCGACATGCAGTCCGGTGCCATCGTCGGCGAGTACCCGAGTTTCGTTCATGCCCCCACCTTTGCCTCAGTGATGCATAAGCGTGATCATTGTAATTTATCCTCGCTATAATTCGTGATCAGCACTCAGTGGGTGCGTTGGATCCAATCGAGGGGGTTAGCGCGTGATCGTGCACCTTACTGATGTCTTCGCTCCCCGCGTCGGCGGCATCGAGGTTCAGGTCGAGCAGCTGGCGCGCGCCCAAACAGCTGCGGGCGAGGAAGTCCATGTGATCACTGTGACCAGCGGGACCAACGACGATGTGGCACTGCCGTACCGGGTGCATCGCATCACTCGGGCTGGGCACCTGCGTTCGTTGTTGCTGCGCCTGCGACCGCAGGTGGCGCATGTGCATCTGAGCGTCTATTCACCGTTCGCGTTGCGCTCCGTGAGACAGTTGGGGCTGCTCCGGATTCCGACCGTGATGACGGTGCACAGCATGTGGGACGCGCCGGTGCGGGCGTGTTATAGCCTGATCGGAAGGGCCGGTGACTGGCGACGCCGGTTCGTGCTGACTGCGGTGAGCACAGTGGTCGCCGACCAGGTCGCCCGCGCGTTGCCCGGGACCGCGACAGTCGTTGTTCCCAATGGCGTCTCACTGGCATTGCAGCAGAACACCTCTCGCCTATCGGGAGAACTACATGTTGTCTCTGTCGGACGGTTGGTGATTCGTCGGCAACCGCTGATCCTGCTGAAAGTCCTTCGGATGGCGCAGCAACGGCTCGATGGCGAGGTCGCAGTGCAGGCCACCGTTGTCGGCGCCGGTCCACGGACGGACGCGATGCGGCGGTACCTGCATCGACATGGCATGACTGGGTGGGTGCATCTGGTCGGGGTCCAGGATCAGCACACCATTCGTGACATCTTGTCCACCGCGGATGTCTACCTGAACGTGACCAGTCGCGAAGCGTTCGGTCTGGCCACATTGGAAGCGCGCACCGCGGGGCTGCCGGTGGTCGCCCGATCCGGTACAGGGGTGGCCGATTTCGTCGAGCACGGCCGCGAGGGTTTGTTGGGCGACACGGCAGCCGAGCTGGTGACGGCCTTGGTACAGCTCGGGCGCGACATACAGCTGCACCACCGGGTGGCCGCACACAACCGCACGGTGGCACCGTCGAAACACAGTTGGCCGGTCGTGCTGAATCGGCTTCGCCATTGCTATGACGAGGCGGAACGTCGAGCGTGCATGTCCCGCGCGACGGCGGCGGAGAGGGCCGCCTGATGATTTCGCCCGTGCATGTTGCCCGGATCTCTTTGAGCAACGTTGATCATCTGCGCAAACGGTTCGGCAACGCCACCGTTGCCGGCCTGACTCGCGACGTGACCAGGGCGGCCCGGCTACTGCGGCGCGACCCGGCTCCGCGGATGGTGCCCGCGCGTGCCGAACGCGTCGTCGTGACACTGTCGACCGTGCCGCAACGACGCAGGCACCTGCGCCCGGTCCTGCGCAGCCTTCTGGACCAGACCGTCCCTGCCGATCGGCTGCTGCTGGCCTGGCCGCGGCATTCGCTCCGGTCGGGGGTTGCCTACCCCGACCCGCCTTCGCTGCCCGCCGGGGTGGACATTGTGCGGTGCGAGGACGAAGGTCCGGCGACGAAGTTGCTGCCCGCGCTGCGGGCGGAGCCGAACGCGGTGCTGGTGGTCGTCGACGACGATGCGATCTACCCTGAGACGTTCCTCGAGGACCTGCTCGCCGCCCATCGCCAGGTTCCGACCGCAGCGCTGGGATTGCGCGGCCAGTATGTCCGGTTCGGTTGTGACCCAAGGTATCTCGGGCATGTTTGCGGGACGGCAGTGCTCGAGCACGTCCCGGTCGACGTGTTGATGGGCATGTGGGGATATCTGATTCCGCCCGGATCGCTGGACGAGGCTGTGCATGAATTCGAAGGTTGGCCCGACGAGGTGCGGTGGCAGGATGATGTGTGGATCTCCGCGCATCTGGCCCGGCGGCGAGTGTCGCGGCTCGTGGTACCCGTGAGCGGCACGCCACTCGAGTCCACCGGTGCGTTCGTGGGAGCGTTGCATCACACGGTGAATCGCTCCGGCCACAACGAGGCGGTAGCGTTCGAGACGTTCAAGACATGGTGGTGACGATCGGCAGCACCACCGCGCTCGGTCTGCGCGGGTCGTGGAAAATCTCCTGCTCCACGACCTCGCGGTGGCGAGCAAAGCGGGGCACCGCGGCACCACAGACATGCACTCGGAGTCGATGGCCTGCAGCGAATTGGTGGGCTGTCGGCCACAATTCGACCTCGATCCTGCCCGTTGTCTCGAGACCGACCCGGCGCACGCCCTCACAGATGTTGTACGAGCGACCGTTGGGATGCACATCGCACAGCCGCACCACGAAGTCTGCGCCCGTCGGCGGACTGCTGTGGAAATACAGCCGGGCCGTCGCGGTGCCGATCACCTCCACCGGCTCGCTCAGCGGTTCGCTGGTGTAGGTCAGCAGGTCTGAGCGAGTCTCGATCCTGCGGCAGTCCTCGGGTCGAGAATGGCCGACGATCACCGGCCCTCGCGGTGCCGGGGTTGCGTCGGCGGGGTCGTAGCGATAGCAGTCACGGCCAGACTCGTCGGGGCCATTTCGGGCCAGTCGACCGGCCGTGTGCAAGAACCATGGGACCGGGCGGGTTCCGGGTGGGGGCCAGTTGGCGTAGTCGCGCCATTGCCGTGCACCCGTGACGAACAGCCGGATAGGAAGCTCCCGCAAACCCGTGCGGTCACCGCACAGATGCGCCCGGAACCATTGCCGTGCTTCGCGGTTCGCGGTGAGAAACAGCTGTGGGTGATAGTGCCCCCACGGCCCGACCGTCAGGTGTGGGGTGCCGCCCGCCGCCCGCAGCGCGAGAAAGTCGCGAATCAGACCGGGCAGGAAGATGTCGTACCATCCGCCGACCAGATGCACCGATGCCGCGACGCCGGATCGAGGCACATGGCTGTGATCCAATCCTGCTCGCAGCGGGCTGCCCGGCCCTTCGTCGGCGATGACGGCTTGGTAGAACGGCACCGTTCTACCTCCGGTCGCCACGTCGAGTTCGGCCGCGGGCCGACCGGACGCAATGGCCCGACGCGCCCGCCTGGGCGCCAACAGTGCGGTGGTGAAGCTGTGGTTGGAGCACCAGATGAGCACCGACTCCAGCGCGGTCGACCCGCCGGTAAAGATCGTGTCGGCGATCGACGACGCCGCCACATGCACTGACATCGCGCGTAATTCGGTCACGTCGGCCGTAATAGCCCAGTGTGCGAACCCCATCGCGCTCATGCCGTGCAACGCGAGAGGCCCATGGAACCAGGGTTGTGCGCGCAGCCACGCCACCGTGGCAAGGCCGTCCTCGCGCTCAGTACTCAAAGGCAACACCTCGTCGCAGGATCTGCCGTCCTGCACGACGACCTGGAAACCGTGTCGAGCGAAGTAGCAGCCGTAGAGGATGCCCATCGGGCGGCGGCCCATCGGCGACCGAACCAGGATTGTCGCCTGTGCCGGGCTGTTGGCGGGCAGGTAGAGATCGGCGAGCAAGAGGGTGCCGTCAGCCATCGGGATGGACAGATCGCGTTCGATACGAATGTCAAACATCGCGCCGCACAAACCATTCCGTGCCGAGTACCCATCGGAACACCGGCTGCGGCAACCGCAGCAGAGCGGCCAACGTGCGCACTCCGTCACCGCCAGCTGCCTGGCTGGCGTGCGCGGCCATGCTCGCCCGCTTGCCTGCTGCGTAGCAGCGTACGTTCACCCGGTGAGTGATCGCGCTGCCGGGCGAGTAGCTGCTGGCGAGCCGGTCCGGCGTCAGCCCGGTCGGTGTCAGGCGAAACAGGGCGGCGATCCGGATCGCCCGCAACAGCATGTCGCGGTCGACGGTGGCTTCCAGCAGTACCGGGGTGCCCGCGATCCGTGCCGCGAGCGAACCCACGTGATGCAGATGAACATGGTCGGGATGCCCATAGCCCCCCGCCGGGTCGTAGGACGTGACCAGCTCGGCGCGCTCCTCGACCAGCAGTGCGGCAATCCGCTCCGCAGCCTGCTCGACCGGCGTAGCGGAGAACGAGTCCGGTACGGCACCATCCGATCCGGAATCGCCGTAGCCGAGGAACTCCACCCGAGCGCAGCCGAGGGCGGCCGCCGAGTCCATCGTTTCCCGTCGCCGTCGCGCACCGAGTTCGGTCCCGGCAGGCGAATCCGTGAGTCCCGCTTCACCGTCTGTGGCGACCACCAGGACGACCCGATGGCCCTCGGCGGCCAGGCGCGCCATCGTGCCCGCAGTCAACAAGGACTCGTCGTCCGGATGGGCATGCAGGAACACGCAGGTCGAGCTCACGAGACCTGCCCGCGGCGCGTAGCGTTCTCCTTGGCGTCCCGCGCCGCGGCCTCCTCTGGGCCGGGTGCGGTTCCTCCGAGATGCTCAGGCTGCCACCACTTCTCGGTACCAGAGCACGGGTACTCGCGTTGTGCACAGTCCAGCAGTGCCTGCATATACACGCGCAGCTGCTCGGTGACCTCCGCGGGGTCGTCGTGGAGTGTCGGGCGCAGCGGTTCGCCGATGAGGACGGTGATGGGCAGCAGCGGCTGTATCAGCTCGCGCCGGTCCTTGGTCCACAACCGGTGCGTTCCCCACACCGCCACAGGGATCAACGGCACGCCGGCCGCGCCCGCCAGCCGCACCGCGCCGGTCCGCAGCCGCTGGACGGTGAACGACTGGGCAATAGTGGCCTCAGCGAACACGCCAACGACCTCGCCGGACTTCAGTGCGTCCGCGGCTGCGTCATATGCCGCGCCTCCCCGCTCGGGCCGGACCGGAATCTGTCGCAGGCCGCGCATCATCGGCCCGTACACCCGGTGGTCGAACAACTCCTGCAGCGCCAGGAACCGCACGCTGCGCCCGGATGCGCCCAAGGCGACTGCGAACGGGTCGAGATAGGACACATGATTGGCGACGATCACCGCGCCGCCCGCCGCGGGGATGTTCACGTCGCCACGGATTCGGATCCGCAGCCCCAGCGCCCGCGACGCCGCCCTGACGGCAAGAATCACTGCGGGATAGATGACATCACCCATACCGCGACAATCTAGCGTGTCGGTCCCGAAATCTTCGCTCGGTACCTCGCTTCCGGAACGCAATGAACCTACAAGATACGGACGGCTGCCCACGGACTATTGTCCGTAGTTGGCCTTCTGTCCCGGTTTGCCCCCGCCGACCAGTAGTTTTCGAGGGTGTCTGTTGGGTGGGCGGTCTGGTCGGAGGGCAAACGGGGCCTCCGACGGGGCTGTTGCTATAAGGCAGGGTGAGGCCAGCGACCGCGGCGTCGTGGTCCTGGTCGATGCCACAACAGGAAAGGATCGAGTTCCGGCAGCCGAGCCTCGCGGACCTGCTTCATTCACGAATCCAGGTCGTTGCCACGGCGCTCGGTCATCGGCTGTGCGAATTCGCTGACAAGCTGGCTGAATCGGTCATTTCCGGGCATGCGGCGAGGAGTTTGCCAACGTGAGCGGCGCCCTTCGGGCAGGTCCGCCGGCCGGGTCACGATCCACGTTCGAGCGCTGTCGCATCGGGCTGCGTCGCTAGAGGCTCATGGTCGCGTCTTTCGTGCCCGTGCCCACTGAAGTTCGAATTCTTGCTGGGAGATGTGTTCGGCTTCGAACTCGGGTTGGCTTGCTATCTCTTCGGGGGGTGCGATCGGGATCTCGGCGATGCCGGCGGTGGCTGTTTCGTGGGTATCGTCGGCCCATTCGGCGTGGCCGTCGCGGTAGGTTTGGACTCGGCGTGTTTCGTAGTTGTCGTCGCTGACTTCGTGGAAGTAGTGGACGGGCTCGTCGTCGAAGTCGTGGTGCCAGGTGACTTTCACGTACCGCACGCTCAGTTCCTTCCCGACCGGATGATCCGCCCTGAGAGGTCGAGGGGCTCAGTGTTGGGGACGACGAAGACACCAGGTCTCCCCTGGACGCGAGCAGGTTTCGCGACGAGCACGTCGAGGTGCTTCGGGTCGAGCTCGGACCACCTCCGGACCTCGCCGGGATCGTCGGAAGCGCTCCGAGGGCTGCTGGCGAGGGCCGCGTCGGCGTCACTGATGCCGACCATGGGAACCTCTCGTTCGTCGGGGTGCGGCTGCGTTCGCGTTCAGGGCAGCCGGTCGAGGAACCTGCGGACCTCGGCGGCTTCGCCGCTCCCGGTGGTCGGAGGCGCAGCAGCTCGAAGTCGTAGCGCTGGCAGATCTCGTTCTTCAACGCGTCGCGGTCGAGCTGCTTCGGGTTCGCTTCATGGGTGCTGAAGCCGTCCACTTCGATGGCGCCGACGCTCTCATTGGTGATCCGGTTGTAGATGACGAAGTCGAATGACGATCGGTGCCGGACGAATTCGCGCTGGCGATCATCGAGCCGGTCCAGACTGCGCGGGAACACATTTTGCAGGTAGACCTGCCGGTGTGTCGCAATGCGTGGAAAGCGTTCGCCGACGACAACACGATCTTCGCAGCGGAAGCTCGGCTGCGGGTCGTTGCCGATGGGCTGGCCAAGTTCGACGCACCCGATATTCAGAACCTGACCGACCATCTCAGGACACTCTCGAAGAATGCGGGCGAGATCAAGCTGGCGGCCGACGATCTCGCAGGTGCGACCGCCAGCCACCATGCAGCGCTCGTCGGACTCCGCTCGGACATCAACACTCAGGTGGCGGCGCCCCTCGTCGCCGCATCGGTCGCAATTGCCGTGACCCTGGTGTGGATTCGCAATCCTAGGGCCGCGACCGTGGAAGGCCCCGCTCTCGAAAGCGCCGCGACGTCTATCGCACGCGTGGTCGGGACGTTCTTCACGACGTTGAGCGGGATCAAGTTCAGCGCGGCAGCACTGGCTACAAATGCGCTGGCCACCATCACCGGACTGACTATCCTGTCCATCGCCGGTGATGCGACGTTCAATTCGAACTACAAGCCGCCAGCCAACGCGTATGACCCCAATGGGCCGAAGGCCCCGGGCCGTCCGGGCGAGGCGGAAGGATTCGTGCCGCACCGCCCGCATGATGCAGACCACCGCCGACGCTATCGCCCTCGTCGCAGGCGGGCTGACCTTCAACACGATCGGCGGCTACCACGTCTACAGAGAGAGCGAGTCAGAACTTGCTCGCGGACCTCGAGGGCGCCACCAGAGACCTCGTGCGAAGGCCGGGCACGGTCGGATACATCGCGAAAGGGCTGGCCATCGCCGCGGTCGGGTCGCTGATGGTCCTCGCCGTGAGTCGATCCTAGCCGGACAAGGCCGCCAGACTCGACGGCGCCTTCACAACCCTGGGGGCTCAACCCTACGAAGTGGCCCTCCTCGTAGTGTCCGGCCGGGGCATCATCAGCTTTGCCATGGCCCGATACACCAAGGTGCAATCGCGCACAGCCGCCGAGTCGAGTCGCTCTTGATCGCGTAATATTTTCTTGCGCAACGAGTTCAGGGTCTTGGCCAGGATGCTTGTGACATACATCTGGGAGACGCCGCGGTGCTCGGCGATCCGGATTTGGTATCGGGATTCGAAGAACCGCATGAACAGCACTTCGCGTTCACGCTCAGGCAGCGCGACGATCAGGGGTTTCACCGCCAGGCAGTCCTCGACGCTGCGGTAGTCCGGCTCCTCGCGCCGAGAGCGTCCAGCAACAACGGTGGTGCGATGTCGTTGTCGTTGTCGGCGTCCGCGCCGATCGAGGAGGTCTGGTAGCCCTTGTGGGCGATGATTGCCTGGATGACATCGACTACGTCGACGCCGAGATGTTCAGCGATCTCGCTGGCTTTGGGCATGCGATCCAGTCGCTGGAATAGCATGTCGATCGTGGGCCCGACGCTCTGCTGGACTTCCTCGAGCCGCCGCGGCACTCGCACCGCCCAGATGTAGTCACGGAAATGGCGGCGGACCTCGCCGACGATCGTTGGTACCGCGAAAGACAGGAACGTCGCCCCATCATCGGGGTCGAAGCGGTCGACGGCGGCCACCATCCCCAGCCGGGCGGTCTGCAGGAGATCGTCGAAGTTCTCGCCGCGGCCGGCGTACTTGCGGGCGATGTGTTCGGCCAGTGGCAGGCATCGCCTGATCAGCTCCTCCCGCAAGGTAACTCGGCGCGGGTCGCCCACGTCCAGCTCGGCGAGCTGGACGAACAACGGTTCGAGGTGGTCGTAGTCGTCGGTGCCGCGGCGCGTGTGTGGAGTCCTCGCGGGAGAAGTTCGTGTCGACTTATCGGTCATCGGTACTGCCTCGGATCCAGCTGAATCGGCGGTGGTTGGATACCCGGACAACCGCAGTGATGAACGGTTGGGGAGCGACGACCGAGGTTGATGGAGGTCGCCAGGTCGCGACGTGGTGCCGGGCCGAGATTGCCTCGGCCTGGCATAGGTACGGGGATGCTGGCACCGATAGGGCCGGGACATCCGTTGTGGTGTCGTGCTACGAGCTGGGTTGGGGCAGGTTGCAGTTGTTCACTTTGGGGTTGACGCCTGCGTAGTTCAGCGGTCCCGCGATGACGGTGACCGCGATGGTTGCTGCACTGGCGCAGTTCTGGTCACGGTCGGTGAAGTATCCGCGTTGACCGGCGGCGACGACACCGATGATCAACCACACGAGCACCAGCAACGGGACTAGACGACTCATCGTGCACCTCGACCTGATTCCGGCGGGTTGGGCGCGGTGATTGCCTGAGCGCCGCATCGAGTTCGGTTCTCGTGGATCGACGTTGTCTCGATCGTGTTGTTGATAGCGGAGTGTCGCATCATGTTCTCCTTGCGTCAGGTTGCCGCGTAGGCGGATCGCGGTGCAGCCGCGGATCTCGGCCCGGCTGCGCGGGGATCGGTCAGTAGTAATGGCGTCGGCCGCCGACGGCGTGGCCTGCCATGCCCGCGATCATCAGGACCACACCGATGAGCGCGATGATGACCCCGGCGGTGACGAGCAGCGGGATGCCGAGTAAGAGTCCGGCGATGAGGAGAACGACTCCGAGAATGATCACGAGCAGTACCTGCTTTCGGTGCAGAAGCATGTGGGATGTTATGGGGCAGGGTCAGTGCTTGAATACGTCGCCGAGTTTGTCGCCTGCCTGTTCGACGTTTCCGGTGGCCTGATCGAAACGTCCCTCGCGCCTCAGGCGTGAGTTGCCGGTAGCGCGGCCGAACAACTTCTTGACGGCACCCTTGGTGGCTCCAGTTTTGTGGGCGAATCTTGCTCTGATGCTCATCGCGGCGTTCCTTGTCTGCAGTGAGATGACGCGCGGTTACCGGTATTGGTCGCCGCGTGGGGTGTCGAACGGCCCAAGATCGGCCGACCTGTCACCGAACAACTGGCCCGGAGTCGCGTCCCCGTGATGTCGGCCAGCTTTCGGGTCCCTGCCTGGCGGCGTTGCCGGATGCACTGGTGGCGGCGGCATTGCGGGGTAGCCAGTGTGGAGGTCGTGTCCGTCGGCGTCGAACCCGCGACCTGCGCTTGCCACGCGTCGAGCGGCGACGCTCGAGCCGACTTGCAGCATGCCCAACTCGGCAAGCCTGACAGTGATGACCATGGCGATCCTCGAAGCCTCAGCTCGGATCGGTTGTTCCGTTAAGTAGACGCCGCCCAGACCGTAATGTCAACGATGTAGAGCTACACTCGTAACCTACGGTCATTCTTCCGAATGGGGTTTGCAGCAGCCTCGGCGGCCACGAAACCGCATCCCCGTGACCACCAACGACCACCCTGCCGACTAGGCCGGGCACCGATCGGGCACACCACGCCCCAACACCGAAACCTCGATCCAGAAGAGGACCGGACCGGGTCTCCTGGGGCGAGCTCGCTCTGATGGTGCTTGTTCACATATTCGCCGTCGAGCCCAACCGGAGCCGGTAGCCCGAACCACGGCTCGATACAGGGCAGATCGGCGCCGTCTGTCGGTGACCAAATTGCCAGCTGTTCGAAACCCCTCAACGACATACCGATTCCGTTGCCCTCGCGGTCCAGATACCGCAGTTCGCTGCCTCCTTCGAGCGCAGTGCTGGATGCCAGGGCACCAGCATCCCGGTGTTCGCCCCCGAGACCGATCGACTCGAAGATGACAGCGCCGTCCATAAACAAGTCGACGTGTAGAGGCAATGTCGATCTGTGGACCGGGCTGGGGAAAATTCCGGCTTGTAACAACACACGCGCGACCCGGCGAATGGGTGCGGTTTGCGGTGTGCCGAATTCGATCCGGCAATCGGTCTTGATCGCGCGATCGGCCATCGGCCATCGGCCATCGGAATGCGGAATGCACCCCGAACGAATAGGAAAGCTGTCGTACAGCCTTCGGATTCGCAACCAGATAGCGGGCGCTCATCTCCGGATAGGCCGCAGGTGCACGTCGAGGGTGAACGGGTAGGGAAAATGTCGACGAGTGCGCGGCCCGTCGGTCAAACGCAGGTGCAGGTGAGTGGCGCCTTGCGATATAGGCGTGAACCCCAGATTGTCACCACCACTTCGAATCGTTTGGCCATCGCCAACGGATCATCCCCGCCCTCAACTGCGGCCAGGGCGGTGCCGAGCGCGAACGCGTCGCGGACGTCGGCAGCGAGTCCTCGGGCCATTCTCGGTGCACCGGCAGTGATTGCGACGTCCTGCGCGGCCGCACCGCCCACGTCGAGGACGGCAACGCGACCGCGACCTGCCGGGCCGTCTCGAGACCGATTCCGCGAGTTCCGCCGGTGACGACGACCGTGCGCCCGGCGAGATCTCCGTGCATACGAAAACTCCTGATGACGAATTTGTCAGATGTGACCCCAGCATCATATGGATGATGGGTGACTATCTCGTCATACTTGATCAGATTCATCAGAATTAAGAAGGGAATGCGAGATGGCCGACGGCCTGCTGAGCGAACCTCTGAAGATCGGCCCGGCGCACAGGTTGTCGACGGCTGCGTTCATTCCCGACAGCAGGTCGTAGACCTCGCCGAGTCGCTCGGGGCGGGAGCGGGCCGGTGACCGCGCGGCGGTCGCCGGTGGCGCGTTCGCGCACGATCTGGCCTGCGCGTTCCAGGCGGACCGGGATTTCGATGAGCGTCGCGGGATGGCGACCGGCCTGCTTCGCCAAGGCGCTGGGGCTCAGCGGGCCATGGCTGTTGATCAGGTCCAGGCAGTCGAAGTCGATGTCCTTGAGGTCGAGGTGGGTGCCGACCTGCCGGTTGAGCAACGCCAATTGGCTGCGCACATCGCGCAGCGAGTCCTTGACGCGGATGGCCAGGCGTCGACGGTGACGAGCATCACCTACATTTTCTACGACACTCATATCATCTCTAAGTCATATTAAATAATATGACTTTCATATCTTACGACATTCGGTAGGTTCGCATCGGCGGCCCACCGGGGAAGAAGGGAAGGTCGACCATGTTCGTCATCATCGGAGCCACCGGAACGATCGGCCGGGAAGTGGTCACGCAGCTACGGGGGACCGGTGCGGCCGTCACCGCTGTGACCCGGGACCCCGGACAGGCACAGATGCCGACGGGAACCGTTGTGGTAGGGGCCGATCCCTCGGTACCGAGCATTCCCACCGAGACCTGGGACGGCGTCGAGGGGGTGCTGCTGAGCTCCCGCGCCGTGACCACCTCGGCACCGGAAATCCTCTCCACCGCAGCCGATCACGGAGCGCGCCGAGTGGTCGTGATCTCGGCGTCGACGGTCGAGTACCCCGCCGGGGAGCTGCGGTTCATGGCCGGATTCCGGGCACTGGAGGCCGCGGCCGAGGCATCGGGGCTGGCGTGGACATCCATGCGCTGCGCGGACTTCGACGCCAACACGTTGGCCTGGGTACCGCAATTGCGAGCCGGGGACGTGGTGCGCGGCGCGTACGGCAAGGCGGCCACCTCGCCGATTCACCAGAGCGATATCGCCGCCGTCGCGGTCCGCGGGCTGACCGAGGACGGCCACGACGGCCGCCACTACCTGCTGACCGGCCCGGAGTCGCTGACCCAGTACGACAAGGTCCGCATCCTGGGCGAGATCACCGGCCGCGACCTGTCGTTCCTCGAACTCACCCCCGAACAGGTGCACGCCGCAATGACGGCGCAGGGCCTGCCCGACGAGGTCCCGGCCCGGCTGCTCGGCTCACTGTCCGATTACGCCCGCGTCCCGGGTCCCACCACCGGCACCGTCGCCGAGCTACTCGACCGCCCCGCCCTCGATTTCGCCACCTGGGCCGCCGAACACACCGCCGCCTTCACGCGCTGAAAGGGTCGCTCATGTCCATCGATTTCACCATCATGTACGCCACCCACGACGCCTTCCGCCGTGACCTGACCCGCCTCGCCGCCGCCGCGGCAGCCGGCACCGCCGCCGACTTCGTCCCAATCCAACTGTGACGCAACAGAATCCGCTATTCGGCGACACCTTAGCGTCGGCAGCATGGTTGGCGGAGATCGCTGCGCACCGGGGGGACACGAACCGTGCCGGCCGGTGGCGGATGGGACAGACCCACACCGCTCTTGTTGCCTACCAACCACCACTCGTCACCGACCGGCGTCGGTGACCCGATCGAATTCTCGGTCGACCACCCCTGACGCGTGCCAGGCAACAGTAGGCAAACCAGTCTGAGCGCGAAACCACTTTGCGTCTGGGGCCGGCTTCAGGATTGGTTAGCCGGAACGTGTTCCGGACTATGCCGCCACGCCGGGACCTGTAGGTAGGTCGCTGCTCGCAGCAGCCACTCCACCGGCCCGTACCGGAACCGCCCCAACCACCAGGCGCTGAGCGTGAGCTGCACGGCGTAGGTGAGTAGCGCGATGCCCAGGACAACGGCGGGCGGGACCGCATCGGCCAGGGCGAACCCATACCCGGTGTAGACAACCATCAGCACGATCGACTGCCCGATGTAGTTGGAGGCCGCCATCCGTCCTGCCGGTGCGAGCCGACCGATCGCCCGCGCCGTGCGCGCCGACCGGGTCAGGCAGAGAATGCCCGCGATGTAGGCGAAAGTCATGAGCGGATCGACCAACTCCTGCACTCCGACCCAGAATGTAGGCGGCCGAATCCAATTCAGCGCGCCTGCGAAGGTCATGGCCGACACCGGAAGGCCGATCGCCATGCCGCCCGCTAATGCTCGCGGCGCCCAGCGGGCCACCGTCTCCCGGTCGGTGAACAGCTCCCGCTTGCCCGCCGCCATACCGATCAGAAACATGCCGAGGCTGGTCACGCCCTGGGTGAGCCAGATGAGGGCGATGAACGCGGGCGCCAGCCATATCTGGTTGGCAAAAGCATCCGCGGCGTTGCCCGTGTACCCGTCGTGTATCCGGTGGATGCCGAAGAAGGTCACCAGCCCGGAAATCGTGCCGCCGCCACCCGGCAGGAACGCCCAGGCGCACCAGCCCGAGTACAGCACGGCCCCGGCGATGACCGCAGTGCGCGGCTTAAGGTCCTTCAGGGCGATCAGAGTCAGGCACAGGTACGCGTACAGGGTGAGGATGTCACCGATCCACAGGAAGAATACGTGTGCGAGCCCGACGACCAGCAACGCCGCGCAGCGCCGCAACAGGCGTGCGTTCGCCGAGACCCCGGCTCGCTGCGCCGCCGCGATCTGCAGCGTGAACGAGTAGCCGAACAGGAAGGCGAAGAGCAGGTAGAACCGACCGGCGAACAGCGCGTCCACCAGTCCGCGCAGCGCCTCGTCGACCGGCCCCCCGAATCGCGGCCGCGGATCGTCGTCGGTGCCGGTGAACGACCACAGCGTGGTCGCGACCGTGACGTTGGTGATGAGGATGCCGAACAGCCCGAACCCGCGCAGGATGTCTACTTCCGCGATCCTCCGCGCCGACGCGGTCGCGGGAAGCACGGATTCCATCGGCCCGGTCATGGTTTGGAAGTAGGCGAACGCGCTGGAACGATGTGTGCGTCGTCGGACCGGTTCCCGCTTCGCCGATCGTAGCCCTCCGGGCCCGACCCGCAGCATAATGACAATTGCCGTCGCTGCGCGACCTCCGGAAGGATCTGACGTTCGGCGAGGAAGCCCGGCTTCCCCTCAGTGGAGTCGGAAAGTGCGGCGATGGCCGATTCCCCGGTGCGCAAATGCAACTCAGCGCACCCGCGCCGCCCGCGGACGACCGGCTGCGCCTGCTTCTCGCCCAGCCGCGCCGCCGCGTCGGGCAGCGACCTACCCGGCATCTCGGTCACCGTGCCCGGACTCAGTCGGGTCGCGACGATCTGGTCGAAGCTCGGCCTGCGGCACGATCATCGACTTCAGGTCCGGCAGGTTGCCGATCCGCTGGGTCGTGGGCCGTCCCGGCGCGTCGGTCTGGGGTGAGCCGGTCTCCCGCAGTCGAGCTCGCACCGCCGCAGGTGTCTTGCGTCCGGCCGCGGCCCCGGTCATGCCCTGGTAGCTCGCGACGGCGCCAACCACGATCGGCGACGCGCTCGAGGTGCCGCTGAACACGTCTGTGTACCACAGGTCCTCGTCGGAACCACCTTGCAGATCGCCATACCCAGTGGTGGTGACCTCCAGCCCCCAGCCCTGCACATCGACACGCTGTCCGTAATTGGAGAACGCGAGCCGGGAACGGGCGGGGCCGTGATCGTTCCCGTGGAACCCGGGCGGTGGTGCGCCCGCGCCGACGATGATCGCCCCGGAATCGGCCGCACCGCCCCGGAACGGGTTGCGCCATGTCTCCGGGAACTCCGCGGGGCGCGTGTCATATAGTGCGGCGTCGAGGTCTTCCCCGCCGTTGCCGCCGGCCTCCACCACGATTACGCCCTTGCCGATCGCATAGCGGATAGCCGCCCAGTCGTCGGGCCACCATTCAATCGCGATGTAGCCGCGCTGGTCCGGCCTGCCCGCGTAGTCGAATCGCGGTCCGGGACGGTGCAATTCGAGCAGGATCACGTCGCCGGCGCCCACCGCGTCCGCCGCTGAACGGATCGTCGCCGCCGACCCCGACCCGAAGACCGATACCGCCCTGATATACGCCTCTGGTGTGATGCCGGTGATCCCGTAGGGGTTCACGTCACCACTGATCTCGCCTGCGACGGCGGTGCCGTGGTCACGCCAGCCCTGATCCGGTGACGGATTGCCTCCGATCACCCCGCCCTGATTGTTGTGCAGGTCTTCGTGGGTGAACCGCCACGCACCCTCGACATCTACCACGCGCACGCCTTCGCCGCGCCCACCGGGAACCGTCCAGGCCCATCGTGCGTCGATCCCCTGCGGGGCGGCGTCCAGATACCCTTGGCGCTCTTCGATATTCGGAGTCACAGGCGGTGCGTCAGCGGCAGGCGCCGCGACGCGCACGACACCTCCCGGCGCGATCGGCGGTTCAGCGGGCGGCTTCACATAGGCCGCCTCCACGGCGTCGTCCGCACGCAATCGCTCGACGACGCTGTCGAGATCATCGGTGACGCCGCGGACGAAGAAGTAGTTCAGGTACTCCGCGCCGGCATCCGCGTGCGAGGTGCCAGCGAGCCTGCTCTGCAACCGGTTGGCCGGTCCGAAGATTCGAACCAAGTCGGCGCCCGCCGGAAGCAAATCGTCGACTCGCGACTGTCCGTCGCGGTTCTCGCTGAGGGCAGTCGGTGTGATCGCGGAATCGGTGCCGTGGGTGACCACGATCAGCTCGGCGGGCGATCGGAACTCTCGATGCTGGGCTGCCATGGTGAACAGTCAACCTGGTGTGCGGGCCCGTCGCCACCGCAATCGTTGGCGCGGTTACGGATTCAACCGTGTGTTCGGAGCGAGCGCGGGAAACGCGACCGCGCCGTGGCGGACGACTGCGACGCCGAGCACCTCCGTCGACCCGATCGCGATCAAGCACAGCCCAATCACCCAGCCGAGCGCGTCCAGCGAGTCGGATGGCAGGACGCCGATGGTCACACCCAGCGCCATGGTGGCGAGGCCGACCACCTCCTGTCGTCCCCCGCCGCGCAGGTCCTCGACCCACACCGCCACAGTGGCATGGCAGGTGCCGCGAATCGCCCACGCCGAACCGATCCACAACGACAGCAGCTGCGTCGAGTTGCCGCCCGCGAAGCACAGCGCGGCCAGCGCGGCCGACAGCACGCCGCTGACGAACACCAGCACGCGCAGCGCTGTGGCGAAGCGAGCGCCGAATGTCACAATCAGTTGGAGCACTCCGTGGAGCAGCAGATAAGCGCCGCACAACATTTCCGCCGTCGGCAGCGACTTGTGTGGCCACACTGCCAAGGCCACACCCATGATCATAGAGCAGGCACCGGCCACCAGTACCATCTGCCGGGCGCCGCCGGCCAGTGGTTCCGTACGCCCTTCGATCTCGGTTTCGGGCATAGCAACATGATATGACGACTTCTGTTCGCAGGATGTTTGCTTGCACTACGCAACGCCGAAGCGAATGCTCGAGATTCGAGTCACCCAGGCCTGCGGGTCGATCAGCGTTCTCTTGGTCTCTCGGCGAAGGACAAGAACACACTGCGGACGGCGATTCCCCCGGCAGTCCGCCACGGGGCCGGAACATGGCCGGAACCACATGCTTCGGCGGGTGCGCCGGTAGCGTTCAGGAGGCGACGGACGCGCACGACTCGCTGTCCGACCGGAATGTCGGTGTAGGACAATACTTCCTGCGCTGGGCCGAATTCGCTCGTGGAGACGAGAGTTTCGGCAGCACGGACCACCACGGAAGGGTCCGGGGTGCCGCTTTCGCTCTGCGCCTGCGGCTTCGTCCGCCCAGCGAGTACTGCGACGATCTGAGCCACCGCGACCGGATCGCGGACAGCATCGTAAATCCATCGCTTGCCGAGGACACCGTGCATCGCGGTCCCCACAAGCTCCTCGTCGGCACCCGCCAGCGGTGACCCGCGATAAGTCAGCGGCCCATGGTAGGTGCGCGCCTGCTCGCCCGCATGGTCGGTGGCCACCATGAATTCGATCCCGACCTCGCCATCGGGATCATCCAGGCGGAACCCACCGGCTTTCCGCAGTTCGCGCTCGCCGTCACCGCGATACCATGCGCGAGTGGGCAACCAAGAACTCAGCAGCGCCAACTTCGTTGGAACCATCGTGGTTCGGTAGAGGACAGGCATACCCGAGCCTCCTCCACGCCGCCGTCACACTGAAGTGTAATCAGGCTTCCGACCAGCCCATCCTTCACGTATCCGCCCTGGTTCAGCCGACCGGTGCCGGACCAGAATCTGTTGGGATCATGTAGCCTTTCGACACTGCGGCATGATTCGTCGGCGGTGGCAGTTCTTCTGCGGGGATCAGCCGCTCGGAACCGGTGCTCGACCTCGAGTCGGGTTGAGATATCAGGATCGTTCCAATGATGAGCATCGAAGCGATTCTGCCGTCGATCGAAGTTCAGCGTCACGAATGCATTTCGCCGGCGGCCGACGAGGACGTGGGCCTGGACAGCGTGTGACTCGGGGATCATCTGGCCACGGGAATGCCCACGTTGGACGGCACGATCGGGCTGGCGACCGCAGCAGCGGTCACTGAAACGGGTGCGGATCGGGTTCGGTGTGTTCGTTCACAGCCCGTCACGCCTCGACGCGGGCACCGAGATCGGTGGCGGGTGGTTTGCGGCGGGCTTCGGCGAGGAGTTCGTCGAGTTGCGCTTCCGCGCGTTCAGCGCGGGCCAGGGTTTGGGCGCGGGCTTCGTCGAGCGCCTCGATACGGTGGGCCGCCTCCGCGCGGAGCTTGTCGACGGCCGCCGCGGCGTCCGAACGGGCGAGCGCGAGGTCGGCGGCGGCGCATCGGCGGGCTTCGGTGAGCTCGGCACGGGTGGCGTCGAGTTCGGCACGGACCCTGCGCCACTCGTCGCGGGCCTCGTTCGCGGCTTCGACTCGTTCAGCAGCGGCATGTTCGGCGCGGTCGGTCGCGCGTTCTGCCTCGGCAGCACGCTGGACAGCGAAGTCACGTTCAGACCTGGCGGCCGAGACCTGTGCGGCCGCTTCGCGCCGCGCGTGCGCGATTTCGGTTTCGACGCGCCGCTCCACACGCTGGACCTGTTCGGCGGCGTCCTGCTTGATGCGTTCGATCTCTTCGGTGGACTCGCGACGGACGGTGCGGATTTCGGCGTCGGCGGCGCCGCGCGCGGCGAACACATCGTCGGCCGCCTGTTTGGTGATGCGTTCGACCTCGCGTAGTGCGTCCTCGCGGGCCGAATTCGCCTCGGCGACCCGCCCTTCCGCCTGTTCGGCGGCGTTTGCCGCGTCGTGGGCCGCGGACTCGGCGAGGGCTCTGGCTTCGTCCGCCTCCCTGCGCGCCTGCTCGGCCGCGACGGAGGCGACCTCTGCCTCGGCGATGCGCCGCGCCGCGTCCGCCTGCACCGCCTGTACCTGGGCCTCGACGATGGACGGGTCGGCCAGTGTGGACAATTCGGCGACGGCAGCGTTCAACGTGGTCGTCAGCTGATCAGCGAGTCCGCGGAACCGGGTGAGCAGTTCATCGGCGCGCAATCGCGCGGCCGGCACCGGCCCTTGCTGCGTCACAGTGACGGAAGCGGCGGGCACCTCCAATTCCTGTTGTTGCCGTTGACGTTCCCGCCAGGCGCGCCATCGCGTGTGATCCGGATGGTCGCAGTACTCCGACGGCCGACCAGGCCCGCCGCCGCGTGTGATGGGACGAGCGCAGCCCGGATAGTTGCATACATTGGACACCTGGAAATCGTAGCGTTTGCTTTGTCGAATATGAATTATTGATATGAAACGAAATACCTTGTGGCTATTCCTGTCTCAATTTATCTGGCCAATATCAGGTTCGCTGAACTGGGGTTTGGCCAGATCTATCGAGAAGGCAAGCGCCATCTGATCTCATCAGATCTGGCTAGTGAGGAACTCGATTGTGGCTGCGAGGGCGGGGAGGATCGGTACAGGATCCTCCGGTAAGCGGGCTGGCTTGTTGAGGGTGTGATCTTTGATCTGCCGCTGGGCGCGATCGCCCGGCACAGGGTCAACCTGGAACGCATCCGGGCGCACTGGCCGGACATGCCGCGGGTGGCCGGGGCGCTATTGGCCAACAGGGTGCGCTCCTACGACCTGATCCGGATGCTCGCCCGGAACACGCACCCCCCGCCGGGGCAGGCGTTCGCCGAGTGCGGCCACATCGCCGAGACCCTGCACCTGCTGGCGATGGTCGACCCGATCGATACGGCTACCGGCGCACCGTACACCGCCGGCTCACCGTCCAGGAGTCCCGCCACCGCTCAGACTGCAAGAATCTTCCACGGGCAGCGCGGCGAACAGCACCACTCCTACCCTGAGGGCCAGGAGGACGCGCTCGGTCTGGTCTCAACGCCGTGGTGCTGTGGAACACCGGCTACATAGACGCCGCCGTCGACCGGCTGCGCACCGACAGGAACCCGGTCCGCAATGAGGACGTTGCCCGGCTGTCCCCGCTGAGCGCACACCCACATCAACATCCTCGGCCGCTATGCCTTCAGCCCGCGTACCGACCGGGCGCTACGCCCACTGCGTGACCCGGACACCGTCGACGAGTAGCCGACGACGCCCGGTCGCCGCCTGGACCGTTGCCGGCCGGTCGGCGCTCAACGCGGAGGAGCTTAGCTCGGCGGGGCGTCCTTGACGAAGATGATCCCGTCGGCGCCGGCCACGTGGGCCGGGTCCAGCGGGGAGTAGCCGAACCAAGGGGACACGCGGGGAGCGGGCGTCACGTCGCGGAGGATAGCGGCCAGTCGGCGGGCGTCGACGACGTATCGGTACTCCGGGAGCGCGTACAGGAGTCCTTCGACGGTGTCCGGGGGTGGGATCTCCACACCGTGGTGGCGGATCGTGCCGAGGGCCGTGGCGATGAAGGCGTACTCCTCGCCCAGCCTGGGGGCTGACGATCGCCCCGGCGCTCCACCATTCCACCGGCAGGTCGCCCATCTGCAGGGAAGCAGGTCGGCGTCGACCCAGGCGGTGAGGTAAGTGTGGAGTGCGGCCAGGGACTCCCGGGGGCTCGCGGCGCCGGTGATCTCCAGCGGGCCGTCGAAACCGGCGAAGCGCATTTGCTGTGACACGGGCCGGCCGTGGTTGTACGCGCGCATCCAACGCACGAGCTCGCGGTTGGCCGCGAAGGCGCCCCACTCATGGCTGAAGCCGCGCTCCATGACGTCGTCGAGATCGCCCGTGCCCGAGGTGACATAGTCGTCCACGACCAGGCCCATCATGCAGTCGCTCTCGATCGCGATGGTCCGGTAGCCCTCCTGCTCGACGAGTTGCCGGAACAGATCGTTTCGCAGCTCGAGCAGAACATCCTCGCCGTGGGTGGGCTCACCCAGGGCGAGCAGCCGCGGCCTTGCCGGGAGCAACCCCATGACGGTCGCAGCGTCGACGACATGTGCGGCGTCTTTGATAGAAGCAGTCATTCCCTCAACGGTATCGTTGAACCATCAATTGAAACTTATGCGCGATATCCTCAGGACAGTGAGGAGAAACATTCAAGATAGTGGACTGCTCAGGCCGATCGACCCGGCGCGTGGGCACGGCCTGTCCACGCAGGAGGCGGCCGGGATCTGGATGGTAGGAATGGGAGCGTGCCGATTCTTCCGAAAGAGCGTGATCCTCGGCTGATCACCATCCGTCGCGGGGGCACTCTGACGGATGAGCACCACCGACTGTTGGCTGACTGGGCCCTCTTGTGCGCCGAGCACGTGCTGCATCTGTTCGAGCATCATCAACCAGGTGACAGCCGGCCCCGCGACGCTATGGATATCGGTCGAGCCTGGATCCGCGGTGAGGTGCGTATGGGTGACGCACACCGAGCCGCTTTCCAGGCGAATGCCGCGGCGCGCGGGATGCCCGATCCAGCGAAGTTCGCCGCACTGTCGGCGGGCCAGGCGGTTGCGGTGGCTCACGTCGCCGCCCATGAGCTGGGCGCTGCGGCGTACGCCATCAGGGCAGCCGGCGCATGCGTCGCAGCCGACGACGCTGCGCAAGCTCAGGCCAAGGAACGGGAGTGGCAGCGGCTGCACCTCCCTGCCGCTATCCATGAACTCGTTCTCGACGATCAACAACGTCGGAGCGCCATCTGCTGGCACGTCTTCGACTGAGCTGAAGCCTGTCATTTATCCGCTTCTGCGGGAGATCACGATCGACTACGAGACCCACATGACCACCGTCCGAGCGGAGGCCGCCGCAGCCCTGTCGCGAGACGAAGCCGCATAAAGGAACCCTCCACACTTCGAGGGGATTGACAGTAGCGCGCTTTCTTCGCGACGACGTTGTCCATCGCCTGGTTGATCTGTTCGGGGCGGATCAGTTCGATCGGCGAGGCAGACCAGGCCGAATCCGACGAGTTGGGCGTTGACGCCGAGCCTGACCGCGAGGATAGGGTTCGAGCTACGAGCGGCGTATTCGACGGCGATGCGCTGAGATCCGCTGAACTGCAGCGCCCACAGGCTGGTCGCCACCATCAGCGCGGACGATCATGACGCCGGTGTCGTGGGCCTCGTCGATGGCGGTGCCGGTCACCAGCACGACCTGGCCGAGGGTGATGATGAAGAACAACCCCATGCGTTCGAGCATGTGATCGGCGTCGAACGCCAACTGCTCCGAATCCAGCGAGCGCCCGGGTACCAGGTGCGCCGTCCATGTTCCGGCGGTCTCGAGCAGCGCGGCGGCGGCCCACCACAGCAGCCGCGTGTCGGGTAGAGCGAGGTCTACGACACCCCCGACAATCGTGACAACCTCGCCCTCTACACATTCCTCGACCACCGCGCGCGGACCTTCTTCAGCGACTGGCACACCATGGCCGACATCTGCGTATCGGTCCTGCGCACCAACGCCGGCCGCGACCCACTCAACAAGGGCATCCACGACCTGGTCGGCGAACTATCCACCCGCTCAGAGGAATTCCGCCATCGCTGGGCCGCCCACAACGTACGCCACCACGGCACCAAACACTTCCACCACCGCCTTGTCGGAGACATCACCCTCGCCTACGAGGGCATGCAACTCGTCGCCGACCCCAACCTCACTTTCACCGTCTACACCGCCGAACCCGACTCCCCCTCCCACGACGCCCTCCGACTGCTCGCCACGCTCACCTGCGCATCCGATTCCGACACCCACCCTCGCGAAGGGCTCGTCTCCGAGATCACCACTCCCACCGTGCCGATCGCTGACCAGCCCCTGGCCAACGCGGGATGTCGAAGCAGCGCCTTAGCCGATCCGAAGCTGTGCCGTCCCGTCGACAGATTCGCCACCAACCGATTGAACGTTGCCTTCGACGGCGGTTGCGCCGTAGCGGCCTCCCGAGATCTTCGCGACGCGGCGGCGTAGCCGTTCCCGGGTGCCAGTCGAACGTTTTGTCTCCCCCGCCAGGGTGGGCCGGAAGGAACAAACCTCCGTTCTGACCGCCGATAAGTGAACATTATCGGCGGTCAGAATTGGACAGACCCTCGAAACCTTCAACATCTTTTTCGTTTGCGTTTGATTGAAGCAAACGAAACAAAACTGCTACGGAACCGCTTGAAAACTAGAGCCCCCTGGACGCCCGTACCAGAGTGGAGGATCCCGCCGGATTTGTCGGCCGAAGTCTGCCGGCGCGCCGTGTCCCGGCTCAGTGAGACATCGGTGGACCGCTCTGGTCGCGACCGATACCGCACCGTTGGCCAGTCGCCGGAATCTGTTGGCGGAGTTGAAGTCCGACCCGGGCTAGGTCAGCTCGGAGACTCTGTTGCGGGAGGTGGGACAAGCTGTCGGCGGTTCGGGCGCTGCGGCTGCCGCCGGATCTGTTCGCCGATGCCGATGAGAAGCTGGTCGACGATCACCGACGCTCTGGTGGATCTGCTGATCGAATTACCAGGCTTCGACGAACTCGACCGAACGGGTCCGAGGGGTCCCTGGTCGGCTGCGCGGACAGGCTGGGTGCCTGCCCGCGCGACCTCCGGGGGATCAGCCCGCGGACACCGCGGACCCGCTCCGGCCGATCATGCCGAGCAGAAGATTCGCGGCCCGCTCCGCCCCGTCGGTGCGGACCGTCGCGGCCACGGCGGCCGCGCGGGCGCCGGTCTCGGGGGTCAGGGCGATCTCGAGTGCGGACGACAGGGACTCGGCGGTCGGCGTCGGACCGTCGTGTCCAGTGCCGATTCCCAGCTCGGCTACTCGGCTGGCCCAGTAGGGCTGGTCCGCCACCTGCGGCACGATCACCTGGGGCGCGCCGGCCCGGGCGGCCGTCGTGGTCGTGCCCGCACCGCCGTGGTGCACGGCGGCGGCCACCCGGCGGAACAGTGCCTGCTGGTTGACCTCGCCGACGACGAAGCAGTCGTCCCGGTCGTCGATCAGGGCAAGGTCGGCCCAGCCGCTCCCGAGCAGGACGCGGCGGCCCTGTCCGCGGACCGCCTCGATGACCGCCTGGGTGACCTCCTCCGCCTCGCGCAGGGGCATGCTGCCGAAGCCCACGTACACGGGCGGGGGGCCGGCGTCCAGGTACGCCTCCAGACCGGCCGAGAGCGGGCGCTCGTCCGGCCGGATCCACGCGCCGGTCTGCGCCACGTCGAGGTCCGCGGGCTGCGGCCACGGTCCCAGGACCGGGTCCGCCGCCAGGAACAGGAGGGCGGTGTGGACGTGGTCGCGGATGTTGTCGGTCCGAGGCAGGCCGATCGAAACCCGATGGGTGTTGATCGTCTCGCCGAACAGCGTGTTCAGGTGCTCGGCGTTGGCGTCCCACAGCACCCGGTTGTCGGTCTCGTCCGCGGGAAGAACCTGGCCCGGCCAGGCGACCGGCCGGTGGTGCGGCGACGGCAGGTAGCACGGGGAGAAGGACGTGAACACATAGGGGATGCCCAGCTTCTCGGCCGCCGCCTGCGCACCGGCCACGGCCGGAAGCGAGCCGGTGGCCACCACCGCGTCACAGCCAACGGCCACTGCGGCGACCGCCTCGTAGGCCATGGCGGTCAGCTCGGCTGCGATCTCGGGAAGGGTCTTCGGTGCTTTGCCGGTGACCGCCCGCGTCGCCAGCGCGCGTATCGGCCAACCGACGGGCGTCAGCGGAACGCCGACGCCGCCCAGTAGTTCCGCGAAGTCCGGTGGCGCGCACACCCGCACCTCGGCGCCGAGAGCTTGCAGTTGCCGCGCCAGCCCCGTCATCGGCTCGACGTCCCCGCGCGACCCGTAGGTCACCAACACAACGCGCATTCCGGCGACTCCCTCTTTCGTACGTTCCGGCGTCGAGGGGTGATTGTGCGGCACAACCGGGGCCTTGCGGCAAGACCCCCTATGCGCTATATGCTCAAAGTGGCAAGGAGCGGATACCCCTCCTTGCCTTTGTTTTATCACCTCGCTGCCCAGTAGACAGCCCCCTCCCGCCTGGGGGGGACGACCCTGATGCCCACTGTCCAGCATTTCACCATGATCGTGCGGCGGCCCATGGATAACTCGAATCGCCCCAGCTCAGGGCGAGTTGGCGAAAGAAACTGAATTTCTCGCTCTCCGGCGGTGCCCGAGTCGTGCTGCGTCAGGGCCGTCGGTTACGAATCGCGGGAGGCCCGAAGTCCGCGGTCGACGAAGTCGATCATCCAGTCGAAGCTGACGTCCGGGTCGCCGGTCCATTGGAACCCGTTGGATGCTTGCAGGGATGCGAACCCGTGGAATGTGCTGCGCAGACTGCGCAGCGCGTGATCCATTTCGTCATCGGGGATGTTGTAGCCGCGTAGTACTGCCGTCATCGAATCCAACAGCCGGGTACTGAGCTCCAGTAGCGGATCGTCGGGGCCGGTGAATTCGGCGCCGATGGTAGCGGAGTACCGGCCGGGATGCGCGACCACGTAGGCGCGGAAAGCGCGCGCGAAGGCCGCCAGAGCGTGCGCGCCGGATAGTCCGTGCATGGCGTCACGGATCTCGCGGTCGAGCTCGGTCACGGCCAGCACCGCGATGCCCCGCTGTAGGTCGGCCAGGTTCGCAACATGCTTATAGAGGGAAGGGGTTCGGACGCCGAGCCTTTCGGCCAGCAATCCCATGGCCAGATTGCCGTAGCCGAGGTCGTCGGCGAGCTCGGCGCCCGCCCGAACGACGTCAGTCGTGCTGAGTCCGACTCTAGGCACGGGCATGCTCCTCGAGGAACGATAGGGCGAGCTCGGCGACCCGGTCGGACGAATCCGCGTGCGGGTAGTGCCCGGACCCCTCGGACAGCTCGACCCGGCCCATGCCTGCGGGCATCAGCGCCACGATGGCATCACCTTCGGCCTGGGGGTTGGCGAAGTCGGGATCTTCGGTGCCCATGATGATCAGCGCGGGGCTGCCGATGTTCGGCAGCTGCGCTTCGGCGTCGGCCGGTGTGGACTTGCCGGTTTTCAGGAACTCGGCGAACCGCCCGGGTTCGCGCAGCTTCGCCGATAGCTCGGCCATGTACTGGTCGTAGTCGGCGGGCTTGACCGGATAGGCGACATTCAGGTAGCTCATCCACTGGCCGAGGCTCTTGAAGATCATCGCCGCCATCAGGTGCGTCATGCCCTTGCGGTAGCGCGAGATGGTGAATACGGCGCCCGCGGCGAACTTCTGGGTCTTGGTGAACGGGTTGAGTTCGATGATCCCGCTGACGAGTTCGGGCGCTTGGGCCGCGGCGATGGTTGCTGCGCCGCCGGAGAGGGAGTGGCCGATGATGACGGCGGGACCGCCGAGATGACGTATCAGGGCGAGCAGGTCACCCGCGACGTCGGTGCGAGAGATCGCGTCACCCCCGTCATGAGACCTCCAGTTCATGCTGGACTCCCCATGTCCGCGCAGATCAACTGCTGCCACCCGATATCCCGCCGCGACCAGCTTCGGTGCGAGGAACCGGTAGGCCTGCCGACGGTCACCGATGCCGTGCGAGAGCACGACCAGTGGCCCTGCCCCGTCCACGTCGTAGGCGATCTGTCCACCGTCGATGGTCAGGTACTCGGTCATATCGAACTCCCGAAGAGCTAGTAGCTAATCCTAATAGCCACAAAGCTAATTTGATTAGCCTCAAGTGTCAATAGATCGCGGAGACCCGATTCCGGCGAGGATGACACGCAGCCCGTGGTCGAACTTCGGGTTCGGCCGCGAAGAGTTCGGTGACCATGCCGGCGGCCAGTGGGTAGCGTCGGGAATCGACGGCCGCGCCGATATGGTCCGCGTCGTAGGGGTTCCCCTCGGCGTACTCCGCGCCGGAGTGGGCTTGTTCCTCGATGACGAAGCCGACGGTGGCGGAGACGAAGACGGTTCTGGCCATGACGTCGAGCAGTTCTCGCTTGTTCTTCACGTGCCACCCGCCACCTCTACACGCTCGCCGTTCTGCAACCGGTGATCGAACGCGAACTCGACCAGCGTGCAACAGAACTCGGCGCTCCTGTGCACTGGGCCGCGCCGGTTGTCGGCTTCCACCCGGACACGGCGGGCATCGAGATAGATCGGCGCGGCATCCTGACCACAGCAAGCGTCGGTGGCGCACCGGAGGGGCAGCCACCTCCGACGCAACATTCCGTCCACCTCGGCAATGGAACTTTCATCCAAAGCCGACGTCGGGCCCGACAGTCCCACACCGGGAAACGCTGTTCCGGAAACTGCTTTTCCACCGCCCGATCACTATGCTGCGTTCTCGTGACATCCTTCGCCGCAGGTCGAACGATCGTTATCCGAGACATGATCTACGGCAGATCGTTCACCGAGTGGCCGCAACGGGTGATCGAGGACCGCGGCAACGAGCTCCGCGTGCTCCTCATACCGGGGACAAAGGGTCTCGGCCCGGCGTTATGGATCAAGTCGATGCGCGAGAACGACCCCGCGGCTCGCGGCGAACTACTGCAGGCCTATGCCCGCCGGGAATGGGAGATGGCGCCCTGGACCTGGCAGCGCAACACCCGGCTGGCCATCATGTACACCGACCGCTACTTCGCCATCGCGCCGATGTGGAACGAGCGCGGAGAATTCCGCTGCTGGTACGTCAATTTCCAACTCCCCTTCACCCGAACCGCCGATGGCGTCGACACCAGCGATCTGCACCTCGATCTCATCGTCGACCCGGACCTGAACTGCCACTGGAAAGATGAGGACGAGTACGTCCTCGCCATCCGCCTCGGACTGGTGCCGATCGAATGGCAGCATGCCATCGATGCGGCTCGCGGTCAGGCGCTGGCGATGGTCGAGCGCCGCGATGGCCCGTTCAGCGAAGACTGGCGCTCGATACCGTTGTAGTGCCAGAGGATTCGCCACGGGATCGCGGGCGCCGATACCGTGGCGCAGACAGCCAATCGCCGAAGTGAACGCGGGAGCCGAACATGGACAATCGATCCAGTGTCGTCGCAGTCCCGGAGTCGGTGCGCACGGAATTGCGCCGTGGCGTGCGCAGCGTGCTGGTGGATGCCGCGGCGCTGCGCCTGGTACGTGATCGCTTCGACGACGATCAGGCAGGCTCGCTGCGCCGGTATCTCGAGGCCTCGCAATCGGCGAATACTTTGCGCGCTTACCGCACCGACTGGGTCGCCTGGTCGGCGTGGTGTACGACCGAGGGCAGGCAGGCACTGCCCGCCGATGCCCTCGACGTCGCCGTCTATCTGGCCGCAGCCGCCGACGCGCGCCGCGCCACCGGCGGATGGGCATTCAGCCCGGCGACTTTGGAACGCAAGTCGGCCGCCATCGCCGCGGTGCATGCCGCGAACGGGCTGCCGTCACCGACGCGTTCGGACGTCGTGCGCCTCACTCTGCGTGGTGTCCGCCGCACTCGCCGCACCCAGCCCGCACGCAAACGCCCCGTCCTCCTGCACACCCTCGACCAACTCCTGGCTGGACTTCCCGAACCGGGCTGGCCCACCGAACCTGCCCGCCGCCGGGATTCGCTCGCGCTGCTCATCGGTTTCGCCGGGGCGTTGCGCCGCAGCGAACTCGCCGGCCTGCGCATCGGCGACGTCTCGGTGACCCTCGATCACAGCACTGACGAGCCGGTCCTCCTGATCCGGCTGCCCGCCACCAAGACAGACCCTACCGGCGCCGCCGAACAACGCGTAGCACTCCCGCGCGGCCGCCGCCCCGCCACCTGCCCGGTCTGCACCCTGGCCGACTGGCTGCGTCTACGCGAAACCCATTCCACTGCAGGCACTCTCGGTGTACGCGCTTGGCTGGCCGACCTGCCCGCCATCGACCCCGGCATCCACCGCTGCCACGGCTACACCGGCACAGCCCTCGCCGACGGGGACCTTCCCCTCTTCCCCACCATCACCCGGCACGGCGCCATCTCCGACCGTCCGATGTCCGGCCGCGCCGTCGCCGAACTGGTCAAGCGGTATGCCGCCCGAGCCGGGTTCGACCCCGACCTCTTCTCCGGCCATTCACTGCGCGCGGGCTTCGCGACGCAGGCCGCGCTGGGCGGCGCCAGCGATCGGGAGATCATGCGCCAAGGCCGCTGGTCCAACCCGCGCACCGTCCACGGCTACATCCGCACCGCGAACCCTCTCGAAGACAACGCGGTGACCAAACTCGGGCTGTGAGCTCGCCTTTCGCGCAAAGTTGCTTCGACACACCGCTCGCGTCCCTGCGCGACGTCGACCATAGTCGGTGTTCCATCGACCCGGTCCGATCTATCCGGCCAAGAAAAAGGGAAAGGAGAGTACTTACTCCTTTCCACTCTCAACATATAGCGCACTGGGGGGCTTGTGGCAAGACCCGGGTAGTGCCGCAGAATTGCCCGGCCGAAGCCAGAACTCAAGGAAACGGGAGTCGTGAAGTGCGTGTGTTGTTGTCGACGTATGGGTCGCGCGGGGACGTCGAAACGTTGGCGGGACTCGCGGTGCGGTTGCGGGCACTCGGCCCGGATACGCCAATCGGCGCGGCAGACGAGGGTCCGACTCCGACCACCGAGTCCCTGTCCGCCGCGCTCGAGATCGCCTTGGTCCCCGAGACCGGTGCCCGCGCGGCTGCCGTGGCCGGCACGATCCGCACCGACGGGGCGACGGTGGCCGCGACGCTGCTGCTCGACGCGCTCACCCGAGAGAAGCCGCCAGTGTCCGCGTGAACCACGCGGCATCGTCGAGCCAGGGAAAGCGAGGGCATGTGTCAACTCAGGGGTACGAAGACGAATTGCGGTCCGAGCGCAGCTACGTGGCCGGGCTCTACACGCGGCTCGACGCCGAGCGACCGCGAGTGGAGGGTAGATACAACGCGGCGTTGCGGGGAAACGGCGGGTCACCCATGGAACGGGATGTCGAGGTACGCGCGCTGGCCAAAGAGGTGAAACGGCTGGATGTGGCCGACAGCGGGCTGTGTTTCGGACGGCTGGACACCCTTTCGGGCGAACATTCCTACATCGGCCGGATCGGCCTCTTCGACGAGGAGAACGAGTACGAACCGCTGTTGCTCGATTGGCGGGCACCGGCGGCGCGCGCGTTCTACGTCGCCACCGCCGCGACACCGGAGAATATGCGTCGGCGCCGCCAGTTCCACACACGCGGGCGACACGTGGTCGATTTCACCGACGAGGTACTCGGCCGCCCCGATGGTGGCGAGCGAGGGGACGCGGCCCTGCTCTCGGCGGTCAACGCCCCGCGCGGTGACGGGATGCACGACATCGTCGCGACGATCCAGGCCGAACAGGACGAGATAATCCGGTTCGATCACCCAGGGGTGCTGGTGATCGAGGGGGGCCCGGGAACCGGGAAGACGGTGGTGGCGCTGCACCGCGTCGCATACCTGCTCTACACCCAGCGGGAGCGGATGGAACGCCAGGGTGTGCTGGTGGTCGGGCCCAACCCGGCGTTCCTGAACCACATCGCCCACGTGCTGCCGTCGCTGGGCGAGACCAACGTGGTGTTCACGACCACCGGTGGCCTCGTGCCCGGGCTGCGCGTCACCGCCGAGGACACCCCGGAAGCCGCACGGCTCAAGGGTTCGCTGAAGATCCTGGATGTGCTCGCGGCGGCGGTCGCCGACCGGCAGCGGCTGCCGGAGCATCCGCTGCCGATCGAACTGTCGGACGTCACGGTCCGGATCGACGCCGAGACCGCGGAGTGGGCCAGGGAGGAGGCGCGCGCAAGCGGGCTGCCGCACAACGAAGCCCGCGCGGTGTTCCGCGAGATCGTCACATGGGTGCTCACCGAACGGGCGATAGCCCGCATCGGCCGGGGCTGGCTGACGCAGACGGACCGCGAAGCATGGGAGCAGCTGCGGGAGGACCTGCTCGAGGAGCTCGCGGACCACGACACGTTCACCGCCGCGCTCGACGAATTCTGGCCGATCCTGACGCCGGAAACAACACTGGCACAGCTGTACACGTCCCCCGAACGCTTGCGTGCGGCGGGCGCCGACCAGGCACTGTTGCGCGCCGATGGCGACGCCTGGACGGTGTCGGACGTGCCGCTGCTCGACGAACTGGTCGACCTGCTCGGCCGCGACAAGCTGGCCGATCAGGCCGCCGAGCGGGAACGGAAAGCCGAGGCCGAGTACGCCGCCGGCGTGCTGGACATCATGATCAGCCGCGAGGACCTGATGGACGACGAGGACCACCTGCTGGCCCAGGACATGCTCTACGCCGAAGACCTGGCGGGCCGCTTCCTCGAGCGCGACACCCGGGAACTCGCCGAACGCGCTGCCGCGGACCGGGACTGGACCTACCGGCACGTCGTGGTCGACGAGGCCCAAGAACTGTCCGAAATGGACTGGCGGGTGCTGATGCGGCGCTGCCCGGGCCGATCCTTCACAGTGGTCGGAGATCTCGCCCAACGCCGGTCGGCGGCCGGAGCGGCATCGTGGGACACGATGCTGGAGCCGTACGTGCCCCGCCGCTGGGTCTACCGGCCGCTGTCGGTGAACTACCGCACCCCGGCGGAGATCATGAACGTCGCCGCCGCGCTGCTCGCCGAGTTCGCACCGGAGGTCCGGCCACCGGAGTCGGTCCGCGCGTGCGGCGTCCAGCCCTGGTCCAGGCAGGTCAGCGAGGACGAACTGTCCACAGCCATCGAGGAATTCGTACAGGACGAAGCCGGTTGTGAAGGAACCAGCGTCGTGATCGGGCCACCAGGTGTGCCGGGCGCGGTGGTGGCCTCGGCGACGAAGGGCCTGGAGTTCGACGCCGTTCTGGTCGTGGAGCCAGAACGGATCCTCGCCGACGGCCCACGCGGTGCGGCCGAGCTCTATGTCGCTCTCACCCGCGCCACCCAACGCCTCGGCGTCCTACACCGGGGCCCATTGCCGCATGCCCTGACCGGACTCTCCGAAACCGGGACACCCACCCAGGCCGGGAATCAACGGTTGGCGTAGCGATTCGGGTGCGGTCGGCGCCGAGCCAGACCGTAACCAGACGATAGCGGGAACTCCAGGTAGCTGGAGTATTCAGGCGGGCCGCCAGGCCGCCCACATCCGGACACGAGACCAGGGTCGCCGTCGATAGTCATAGCGGGCAGGGAGGTTTCGATCAATCCGATAACGCAGATTTCGCTTGTCGCGGTTCCTTGTCGGGACGGAGCCCGCGCCAGGATGGGTGTCGAAGCCGGCCGTCGCTGGTCCATTCGGTGAATGAGACCTCGCCGACGACTCGGGGCTCGACCCAGATGGCATCAGGAACGTTGGTGTCGGCGGTCGGCGTTTCGCGCTGCAGAGGTTCGAGTCTCGCCTTCAGGTCGTCGAGCATCGCTTGGGTGAATCCAGTGCCGACGTTGCCGATATAGGTCAGTTTTCCGGCGTCGTCATAGATGCCCATGAGCAATGATCCAATTCGTCCTGCTCGGCGGCCGGCGCCAGGCCGCCAGCCGATGATGACGACTTCTTGATCGTCGACGTTTTTGACCTTGGTCCATAGTGGGCTGAGTCGTCCGGGGAGGTAGGCGCTGTCGAGGCGCTTGCAGACGATTCCTTCGAGGCCGAGCCCCTCGCGCACTCTCCGGCCGACGGACTGACTGCTCAAACGCAACACCCACATGACCGCACACGGCTTCTGCGGAGACAAGGCACAGCGCAGCCGCGAGATTGGCCCGCGACCCGCACCTGACTC
Organism: Nocardia sp. NBC_01730; assembly: GCF_035920445.1. Taxonomy (NCBI): domain Bacteria; kingdom Bacillati; phylum Actinomycetota; class Actinomycetes; order Mycobacteriales; family Nocardiaceae; genus Nocardia; species Nocardia sp. NBC_01730. The sequence goes on from NZ_CP109162.1 coordinate 1,790,094, forward strand.
TGAGCGACGTTCAGCTCGTCATGGGGCATGCGCACCTGTCCACCACCGAGATCTACCTGGCCCCCAACAAGGACGAGGTGATCGCCGGAGTCTTGGCTCACCACGCCCGCACCGCCGAACAGCGCGACAGGCCGATGCCCCCACCTCCCGCACCCGGTTACAACCCGCAGGCGCTGAGCGTGCTATTCGGGAGGACGTTGTGACCCTCAACGTCAAACACAGCACACGCAAGCCGCTGCCCGCCGTTGCCTCGGTTGCCGCCGAGCAACGCCTGCGGATTCGTCAGCTGCGCATCGAATTCCCAGCCCGATCGGCGGTGGAGTGGTGGCCGCACACCGCGGCGACCGTCGAGCAGGTGCTGCAGCGGTTGACCACCCCGCCGTTCGACGCCACAGCCAAAGGGACTCGGGCCGGGCGACGGCGTGGGGTGACCAAGATGCTGCGCTGGCTGTCGACGTTCCCGGGCGAAACCTGGCAGGACCGATGGCTGGCCAGCGGCGCCGAGGAGCGTCCGGGAGCGGAATGGGTTGCGCTGCCGATGGCCTGGCTGGCAGCGCACGGGACCGCGTCCTACGACTCGACCGATCTTCCGTCCGGCCTGCTGACGCTGAATCTGCGGCGACGTGCTGCGCCCCGGCTTGCCGTGGATGCTCACCCGCACCCACCGGTATCTGGCGACGGTGATGGCACAAGTCAGATCCAAACGGGTTCGCCAGGCTCGCCGAGTTGGCCGCCGCCGAACCGGCCAGCTCGGCGGCCGACGCGAAGATCGCGACGACCCTCATCGCCACGATCCTGGCGTGCAAGGGCGGCAGCGTCGCCGAGATCGTGGTTGGCGACTGCGTGGAACTGGTCGAGACCATGCGGCAGGTCCACACCCGCGGCGGCCAGAAGAAGGTCGACTTCTACCTGCGGCTGCGCTCCCTGGACATCTTCCCCGGCAACACGCCACACAGCATCCGCGCGTTCGGACTGCCGGAGGGCGGCTGACAATCGAGCAACTCGTCGACCGATACCGCATCCAGTGCCGACCAGTGCGGGATCTGCTCATCGACTACCTCCGCGAACGGCAGCCGTCGCTGGACTTCGCCAGCCTCGACGCGGTCTCGAGGACACTGGCCGGGTTGTTCTGGGCCCGCGTCGAGGCCCTCGCTCCGGGCATCGACACCCTGCGGCTTCCGCCGCAGGTGGTGCGCGCCTGGAAGGACGAGCTCGCCACCGTCGAACGCACCACGATCAGCCCCTCCGGCGACCGGGTGAAGGTGCCGGTGCCGCGGCTGAATCTTAAGGACGAGCTGATCCGGGTCCGGGCGCTCTACCTCGACATCGCCCACTGGGCCGTCGAGGATCCCACCCGCTGGGCATCGTGGGTCGCGCCCTGCCCGATCACCGACGCCGAAGTGCAGAAGGCCGACCGGCAAACGACGCAACCTGTCATACGAGGAAGATGACGCGTTCTGGGCGTTCGCCACCATCGAGGTCCTGCGGCTGCCTGGCACCGGCGAATTGGTGCCGCTGCTGCAGATCGCCCATCCAAGACCGACACCGAACGGATGCTGCTGGTCAGCCCCGAGCTGGCCGACATCCTCAGCGCCATCATCCAACGTTTGCGCGGCCCGGACGGCTCCATCGCGCTGGTCGTCTCTTACGACATCAGGGAACGGATCTGGAACCCGCCGATGCCGGTGCTGTTCCAACGCGGCATCGGCAACGAGCGGCGCGCGTTCACGCCTTCGGCGATCCGCAAACTGCTGATCAACGCGCTCACCGCGACCGCGCTCACCGACGCTGTCGGTAATCCACTGATATTCCAGGCCCACGATTTCCGGAGGATCTTGGCCACCGACGCCATCATGAACGGCCTGCCACCACACATTGCACAGGTCATCTGCGGGCACAAGACGATTGACACGACGATGGGTTACAAGGCCATCTACCCGGCCGAGACGATCGAGGCCCATCGAGCCTTCATCGCCCGCCGCCGAGCCACCCGACCTAGCGAAGAATACCGCACACCGACCGACACGGAATGGGACGCGTTCCTCGCGCATTTCGAGAAGAGGAAGGTGTCGGTCGGCACCTGCGCCCGAGCATTCGCCACGCCCTGCGTCCATGAACACGCTTGTGTGAGGTGCTCGCTCCTGAGACCGGACCCCACTCAACGAGCCAGGCTCGAAGAAATCCACGACAACCTCGAAGCCCGCATCATCGAGGCCAAACGCGAAGGCTGGCTCGGCGAAGTCGAAGGACTCCAAGTCAGCTACAGCGGCGTCAAGGACAAGCTGGCCCAGATCGACGCCACGCTCCAGCGCACCGCAACCGTGACCGCACTCGGCATGCCCGACTTCAGCTCCGTCTCCGGAAGGGCTTTTGCCCCATGAGAATTAACTTCAGAAGGGCAGCGAGTGATGGACCAGCCCAACCAGCCCAGCGTCAGGTTGTGGGGCACCGGCAACGGACTATGGTTCCCGCTGTGACCGAATCCTCCGTCTTGCACAACACCAGGACTGCCTACGACGCCGTTGCCTCCCTCTACGCCGAGCTTTTCAGTAACGTGCTCGAGACCTTACCGCTGGAACGTGCGCTGCTGGCCGCGTTCGCCGAACTCGTGCAGGCCCACAATGCCGGACCGGTCGCCGACATCGGATGTGGCCCCGGCCACGTGACCGCACACTTGAACGCGCTCGGGCCGACCACCTTCGGCATCGATCTGTCCTCCGAGATGGTCGCCCTGGCCCGCCGAGGCCATCCGGAACTGCGGTTCGACGAGGGGTCAATGACCGCCCTGGAACTCCCCGACGGAGTTCTCGGCGGCATTCTCGCGTTCTACTCCACCATCCACACACCACCGCAGCAACTGCCAGTCGTGTTCACCGAGTTCCAGCGAGTGCTGGCGCCGGGCGGCCACCTGCTGCTCGGATTCTTCGCCGGCGACGACCCGCTGCCGCAGGAATTCGACCACAAAGTCACGCTCGCCTATCGATGGTCGCCAGACAGTCTCGCGGAACTGTTGCGCCAGGCCGGGTTCGTCGAGGTCGCCCGGATGCTGCGCGAGCCTCACGAAAACGAGCGGCAGTTCCAACAGGCCCAACTGCTGGTTCGCAAGCCCCAGAAGCACTGATCGCCCCGCCAGGCCGTCATCGGCGACTGTCCTCTCGAGCTTTGACGAGGCACTCACGCACCCACCCCCGCAATCGAATTGGCCACAATGGACGGTGAGTTAGTTCAGAGAAGCTTGTTTGCGCTGCCCAATGCTCGCGATAAACCCGAAAATGCTGCTCCAGCTCGACGAGATCGAGGACGACCTGCTGGCCCGACGCACCCGCGCTCAGCACGAGGCTTGGCTCGGCGAAGTTGAGGGCATCGACCTCACGCTCACCTTCCTCCAGCAGAAACAGCAGGAGACCGAGCGCCTTGCCCGCGTCGCGCCAGTCGAGCTCGGCATGCAAAGCCCTCAGCCCACATCAGTGACCAAGCGAGAATGAGGATATGTATCGCTTGCAAGCGGTGATCGCTGCCGAACACGTACTCAGCAATCTGGTCGGCGCTTTCGACGACGCGCGCATCGTTTCCCTGGGTCAGTGCCTGTCCCTGCTGCCGATAACCGACGCGCTCTTCGACGCAGTCACGGTCGCCGGGACTCCCCAGCTCGACGGGTTCTGGAAGGCGCCCGAGCATTCGGATCGCCCTGCGTTCATGAGCACGCTTGTGTGAGTGTTCGCTCCTGCGACCGGACCCTGCGCAACGCACCAGGCTCGAAGAGATCCGCGACAACCTCGAAGCCCGAATCATCGAGGCCAAACGTGAAGGCTGGCTCGGCGAAGTCGAAGGACTCCAAGTCAGTTACAGCGGCGCCAAGGGCAAGCTGGCCCAGATCGACGCCACGCTCCGGCACACCGAAGCAGCGACCGAACTCGGCATACCGGCGTTCGGCTCCATCCCCGGAAGAACTTCTGCCCCATGAGAATTAAGTTCAGAGAAGCCGTAGCGGCTCAACCGCGGCTGTCCTTCACGACCCTGTTGGCGGCGGAATCCGGCGCGCTGTTTCTTCGGACTAACTTGGCTGCTCGGTCGAGAGCGGGTCATTTCCTTCACCGGCCGCCTATCGGGCCTCTGGTGCGGTTTGCCACTCGAGGATCGCGGCGGCGACATCAGCGGCTGCGTCCTCCTGGAGGTAGTGGCCCGCACCGTTGAGGATGACGGTCCTGTGGTTGGGGAAGGTCGCCTCCCATCGGCGGCGTTCGGCGTCGCGGAAGGCCACATCCTGGTCGGCCCACACAATCAGCGCCGGCCGGTCCGCGAGACCGGGCAACGCCGCCGCGATATCGGCGAGAAACTGCTTGCTAGCGAGGATTTCACGGGGAAACACGTGCATAGGATGCCGTGACTGCGGGGTGGGGAACGGGCCGCGGTAAGCGGCCATCACCGCGTCGGGGAGTTGCTTGCGTTTGACTCCACTGGGAATGATGCGTTCGACGAAGAAATTGTGCTGCCGGATCAGGTAGCCGCCGATCGGACCGCCAATTGTCCGGGCGACGAACTGGGTAGGCAGATCGGATTTCGGCCACGCCCAGGTGTTGCCGATGACGAAGGCCGCGAATCGGTCTGGGTGACGGGCGGCAACGGCGAAGCCGATCGGACCGCCCCAGTCCTGCACCATCAGCGTCACCTCGGTGAGGTCCAGGTGCAGTAGCAGCCCCTCGATTACGTCGGCGTGCTCAGCAGGGGTGTAGCCGTAACCGGGGTGCGCCGTAGACAGCCCGAAGCCTGGGTAGTCCGGTGCGATGCAGCGAAACCGGTCCCGCAGCCCCGTGATGATGTCGCGGTACAGGAACGACCAGGTCGGGTTGCCGTGCAGCAACAGCAGCAGCGGGCCGGTGCCCTCGTCCACGTAATGCACTCTCGCGCCATCGATGTCGGCGTAGTGATCGGCGAACGGGTACAGCTCCTCCGACAGCCACCCCGGCCTTTCCGCGCTGTTGTCACTCACCACGATCTCCCTTTCGTTCTGGTTCGTTGTTTGCGTATCCGCGCGGCGACTGCCTGGCCATTGTGCTCGAGCGCCACGGCAATCCAGAAATGCAACTGCGCATCGGCGGCGATCACGTCCGTGGCGACGCTGACCCAGCCCAGACCCATGGCCCGCCCGGATCCCATCTCCGCCTTCCCCACGCCAGGCAGTGCCGTCAGCTCGCGGTTCCACTCCGGGGCAACGCGGACCAGTAGGTCACCGCTCGCCTGCGCGGCCACCAGCATCTTGTCGTTCACCATGAACGACAAGGCCCCGAACATCGGCACCTCGCGGACCGCCGGTACGGCGGTCAGTGCCACCCGGATGCGTTCGGCCAGTGCGCTATTGGTGCCCACGGTTACTGCGTCGGTGGTGCGAAGGACAACCTGTCGAAGACCAGCACGCTCGCGACGATTCTTCCGTCGCGGACGGTGAAGTATTCGGCGGCCGGTGCGGTGCTGGTCGTCGCCGTGTGTGGGTAGTAGAACAGTGCTACCCGCTCGCCGTCGGCGAAGCTGGCGACATCGGTGAGTCCGGTCAGGTTGGGTGCGAACCCGGCCAGGAAGGCCCGGTAGGTGTCTTTGCCGGTAAGGTCGCCCCCCGGTGCGTGGCACACGATGCCGTCCGCCACGTGCGTCATGGCCGCGTCAATATCTCCACTGGTCCAGGCCCGGTGGTATTCCAGGACGGCCTGTTCGGCGGCGGAATCGGATGTCATACAACTATTCCTTCGCGATTGAGTCGGATACCGGCTAGATGCGATGTTCGATCGGCACCCAATCGTCTTCTCCGGCGTCGCCTCCCGGTGCGGCGATGCGAAGGCGGGACAGGAAGTGCGTCCACCCGTCAGCGTGGCCAGGCAGGCTGAGGGGTGGCAGCTGCGAATGCACTAGGTCGACGCGAGTGCCCTGCGCGGTCGGGGTGAGGGTGAACTCCACCGTGGAAGCTCCCGGTGGCAAGTCGGTGCTTCCCGCATGGCCCCAGGAGACCACCACCCGGTGCGGCCGCTCGACCCTCAGATATTCCCCTCGGATCGGGTGGCCGGCGATATCGACCTCGAATGTGCCCCCGGCCTGCGGGTCGAGCGTGGCGTGCTGGCCCATCCACGCAGTCATTCCTGTTTCGGTTACCAGGTAGTCGAACACCGCGTCAGGTGCTGCCTCGATCTCAATCGACGTCGCGTATTCAGCCATCGTTGCCACCATCGCGGAACTCGACAGCGGCCTTGAGCGCCGCGAGCTTTGCCGGCCAGAAGTCATCCAGGTACGCGCGTACCGCTGCCAGCCCCTCGGTATTCACCGCGAACAAATGACGAGTGCCATCGCGGGTACTGCTGGCCAGCCCGGCCGCACGCAGCACCCCAAGGTGATGCGATGTCGTTTGTTGAGACAGCCCGACTTCCTCAGCGATCTGCCCAACGGCGCGTGGGCCGGTCCGGACCGCCGCCAGAATGGCCCGGCGATTCACGTCCGCCAGCGCACGCAGCGCCTGGTCAAGGTCTCGGGCGGGCTCCGCTTGCATGGGACTCCTGTGGGTAACGGATTGACACCACCGTAGCACAAATATCTATTTGTACTCATGTCTGCGCGTACTTGCGCGGGGATCGCCGCAACTGCCCGCCCGTTCGCCCCGGCTATCGCTAGTTCAGAGAAGCCTGCGTGCGCTGCCCGTTCCTGCGCTTGGACCGCGCCCAGCTGCCGCGCCTGGACGACATGGCCGCCAACGCCCGCGACCGGCTCGACCACGCCCGCGACAAACAGTGGCTCGGCGAGGTCGACGCCCTGCAACAGACCCTGCGCCACATCGACACCAAACGCCGACAGCTCGATCCGACACCACGCTGAGCACCGGAATGCGGCGCGACGAGACCAGCGCCGCAGCCACCCAGAAATCATGTTGGCCGCTAGTACGCTGAGATGATGGTGCGTGTACCGGCACCGATGCTGGCCACCGCAGGTAGCCCGCCTGATCCCTCCCTGAAATGGGTTTATGAGATGAAATGGGACGGGCAGCGGGCCGTAGCGCGCTGCGATGCCGATGGTTGCCGGTTGTGGAGCCGGAACCTGCGCGAGGCCACCGAGTTCTACCCCGACCTCGTCGAAGCCTTGTCGGCGGCCACTGCCGGCCTCGGTGACGGCCTGGTCCTCGACGGCGAGATCGTCGCCCCAGATCCGGCCACCGGCGCCCCGGACTTCGCCCGCCTGCAGCAGCGCATGCACGCCAAGCCCAGCACCGCGTTGCTCGCCGCGGTCCGCGTCGACTACGTCGTGTTCGACGTGCTGTTCGCCGACGGCATTTCGACGATGGACCAGCCCTACCTTGCCCGTCGGGAGATCCTCGACGGCCTCGACCTCGAGGGCGGGCTGATCCGGGTGCCGCCGTTCTGGACCGAGATCGACCCCGATCATCTGCTGGTGACCGCCGAACAGGCGGGGTTGGAAGGGATTGTGAGCAAGCGCGCCGATTCGGTGTATCGACCCGATTCACGCAGCCGCGCCTGGATCAAATCAGCCCTGCGTCGTACAACCGAGGCAGTGATCGCGGCCTGGCTGCCCGGCAACGGCGCTTTCGCCGATACGTTCGGATCGCTGGTGCTGGCCGCCCACGACAACAGCCCAGTGCTGCAGTACATCGGCTCTGTCGGAACGGGATTCAACAGCGCTGATCGCCGTGCACTGCGGGCCAAGCTCGATGCCATCGCCCGACCGACCAGCCCGCTAGTCGCTCTGCCAACCGCGATAGCGAAGGCCGCACGTTACGTCGAGACAGTCCTGATCGCCGACGTCGAATACCGCGAATTCACTGCAGACGGGGTACTACGTCATCCCAGCTACCGTGGCCTGCGACTCGACCGCTCGCCCACCGAGATCACGATCCCGATGTGCTAGATGCAACACCGAGTGCGGGGCAGAGTGGCTGCTGAGCAAGTTGTTCGGGATGAACCTCCGATCGCGCTCATAGGGCGGTCGGGTTGGGCGAAGCCCGCTTGGTCGATGCCGTGCCCGCCGGCCTTGTTCCATAGGGATCGGCGCCAGGCGTCGGCAATGGCTTCGTCAGCGGATTCTGCGTCGCGATCCTGGTCGCGAACCAGGGGCCTGAGGTCGGTCTCGTCATTGGCGAACAGACAGTCGCGGACCATGCCGTCGGCGGTGAGTCGCACGCGATCGCAGTCGCCGCAGAAGGGACGAGTGACCGAGGCGATCAATCCGATGGTGCCGGCCCGCCGTCGACGAGCCACCGTTCGGCGGGGTCGTGGTGGCGGGGGCGCGGGTCCGCGGTGAGGGTGTACCGGCGTCGCAGCCGGGTCAAGACCTCGTCGGCGGTGATCATTGCTGATCGGTGCGGTGGCGGTGGTGTGACCGCAGTGAATGACAGTGCCCTCGGCGGTAAGGATCTGACCGTCGGTGGCTACCGATCGGATGTAGTTGACCTTCAGTTCCAGGGTGGTGTAGCCGAGGCCGGCGGGCAGGGTGGTGTGCACCGCGCAGCCCATCGCCGAGTCCAACATGGTGGCGGCGATGCCGCCGTGGACGGTTCCAAGTGGATTGGCGAAGTCGGGGACGGTGCTCAGGGTGAAGCCCACGCGGCCGCGTTCGACCTCGGTCAGCTCCATGCCCAACAGGTGCCCGATCGAGGGAACATCATGTGGGCGAACGGTTTTGATCCATTGCATCAGTTCCAAGCCGGACAGGGCAGCGATGTCGGTGCTGGTCACCGGAGCACTCCCGCGGTCGACGAGGTCATCTCGGTGGTGGTCACCGGCTCGATGCGGGCTGGGACGTTCTTGTGCCACGGGGCGCCGGAGATGGGGTCGCGGCGGCGGGCATCGGTGAGCTGGTTGAGCGCGACCCCGACCATGGCACCGTCGTCGCTGTGGTCGAGTCCGAAGCCGTTGGGCAGGGCCGCGTGCCCGGCCTGCATGCGCTCGTCGATCTCGACCGAGGCCAGTGCGGAGGTGCGTTCGGTGACGACTCGAGCCTGGTCACCATTGCCGAGTCCGACCGCCTCGGCGTCGGGCGGCTGATTCGAGGGCGCCGTCGGTGTCGCGCAACCGCCAACGGTCGTCGTGGATGATCGTGTTTGCGGTGAACGGACGCCGTTGCCCCGCGGCAAGGACGACAGGGAATTCTGCACTGGTCTGCTCTGCGGTGCTCGGATCGAGCTCGTCGAGGATGCTCAGCAGTGCAGGGATCGCGAGCGGGAACCGTTTGTCGGGATGGGGCAGGTAGTCCCAGGCGTCGTCTTGGCGGTCCTCGGTGAAGACCACCCCGGATCGTCCCGCCACGATGGCATCGAACAACGCGTCAGCGTTGGCGTGCCCGGCTCGTCGCATCGCGTCGGGATAGGTGCGGGCCGTCCGTTGAGCCAGCGCCCACAGCACTGCGGCGGCACACGCGTTGTCGGGCAGGGTCGGGCCCAGCGTTTCGTACAACAGGAACGGCGCCATCGCCAGGTTCTTCTTGTCCATCACGACCAAGGCCGCGAACGCTGTCCGGAACGGTGTACGGCCCCACCTGGCCGCGGCTCGCAGCACGGCCAGTGGCACAGGTTTGACCGCGTGCAACTGCCTGGTCAGCCGTGCGTAGATCTCAGGTTCGGGCAGCGTGCCCGGCAACGGGTCCAGTACCGGCGCGCGCAGGTGGCAGCTGTTGCGGGGGAACTCGAAGTTGAAGAAGGTCGCCTCGTACTTCTCGTACGGGGAGGCCGCGGGCAGGACATAGTCGGCCAGGCGCGCGGTCTCGGTCATGGTGACGTCGATGACGACGACGAACTCGAGCTCCTGCAGCGCCCGGCGGAACATCTGCGAATCGGCCAATGAGTGTGCGGAGTTGGAGGATTCGATCAGGATCGCCCGGAAGCGGTCTGGATGCTCTGTCACGATTTCTTCGGCGATGACGTTGCACGACACCAGGCCCGCGGGCATCGATGCGCCGGTGACCGGGGTGCTGCGCATGCGTGTCGAGTAGTCGCCGAGTGGAAACATCCACGTATGCGGCTGCATCGCACCCCTTTTGCGAAGTTGCCGGTGACCAGCCAGATCAGCTTGTTCAGGTAGGAGATCAGGGTGCTGTTGGGGCTTTGCTGCACGCCGAGGTCCTCATAGGTCGACACGCTCGCCGCGGTGCCGATGCGGGTGGCTGCGCGACGCAGTAGTTGTTCGTCGACTCCGCACACTGCGGCGTGGGCACTGATGTCGATGGCGCGCACCGACGCGGCGACCACGTCGAAGTCACGGGTGTGTTCGGCCAGGAAACGGTGATCGAGGAGGTCCTGCTCGACCAGGATCGCCGACAGGCACCAGGCGTCGGTGCCGGGTTTGACCTGCAGGTGGAAGTCGGCGAGGTCGGCGGTTTCGGTGCGGATCGGATCGATGACGATCATGCTGCGAGCCGGGTCTTTGCCGATTTCCTTGAGCACGGTGCGGGCTCGGGCGACGCCATGGCTCTGGAAAGGGTTCTTGCCGATGAACACCAACACTTCGGCGCGCTCGAAGTCGCCGTGGGTCTGACCGCCGGTGAAGTGTGCGTCGACCCAGGCCTCACCGGTCTTCTCCTGGACCAGCGGATTAGAGCGGTACCGCGAGCCCAGCGCTTTGAGAAACGGGCCGGCATAGGCGCCGCCGAGGTGGTTGCCCTGACCGCTGCCGCCATAGAAGAAGATCTTGTCCCCGCCGTGGGTATTGCGCACCGCGGCGAACCGTTGTGCGACCTCGGCGATCGCGGTGTCCCAGTCCACGGGGGTGAAAGAGCCGTCGGCTTCCCGCCGCAACGGGGTGGTCAAGCGCTGACTGCCGTTTTGGTAGTGGTCTAGGCGCAGCGCCTTGTTGCAGGTGTAGCCGTGGGTGGACACATGGTCCTTGTCCCCACGGATTTTTCGGAAGGTCCGCTGCCCTTCGGCGGTGAGGATCTGCACCCCGCAGTTGTTCTCGCACAGGATGCACGCCGATTTGTGCCAGGTGCCGTCTTCGGTATCCGTGCCGGGGGGCATGGTGAGGCTCACCTTCTTCTCGGATGGCGGATAGCGGGGATGTGAGCGAGAGCAACCCGGCCAGGATTGCCGTGAACTCTCCGGCCCGGCGGCCGGTTGAGCAGTGCGGACTCAGACTTCGGTAGCCGGTGCAAGACGCCAAATATAAGAGCACATGCTCCATAATTGAACCAGAGCACGTGCTCTAATTCTCGAGTGAGCAACGTCACCGGGTCCATGTCGACGCAGCACGAGGCGCTGAGCTGGGAAAATGTCACCCCGAGCGCGCCATAGGGCAATTATAGAGCGAGTGCTCTGTTATGCTCCGATCATGCCTCGCCCTCGCGTACATGCCCTGGATCCGCTCATGGATGCCGCCGCACAGCTGGCAGTCGACTCCGGACCCGCTGCGGTCACTGTCCGCGCGCTCTCGGAGGTCACCTCCGTGTCCAACGGCGTGATCTATCACGCCTTCGGCTCCCGCGCCGGGCTGATGGGGCGGGTCTGGCTGCGCGCCGCGCAGCGATTTCTGACTCTGCAGCGCGAGGCGGTCGATCGTGCGCTGGCCGCGGGCAGATCCCACGAAGACGCCATCGAGGCGGTCGTCGCCGCTGCCGACACACCCGCCGAATTCCTCATCCAGCAACCGGTCTCAGGGCGTTTCCTGCTGACCGTGCCTCGCCGGGAACTCCTCGGTTCCAGCGAGATCCCCGACGACATCGCCGAGGAGTTACGCCGGCTCGATCAGACCCTGGCCGAGCTGTTCGTGAATCTATCGCGCGGCGTGTTCGACCGCGCCGACCGTGAGGCCGTGGCCGTCATCCGCGATTGCGTGGTGGAACTGCCCACCGCGCTGCTGCTGCGAGGCCGCCGAAACCCCGATCCCGCAGTGCGCCAACGCCTCGCAGCCGCGGTCCGCGCGGTACTGGCCCAACCTCTCCCCGCCACCACCCCCACCACAACGAAGTGAAGGAAACACCATGACCGCGAACCTGCACTACCAGGACAAGATCGCCGTGCTGACCCTCGGAGCCGACGAGAACCGTTTCTCCCCGGACTGGCTCGACACCTCGACGCCGTCGGGCGCGACGCTCGAGGCTTGGTCACCACCGGCAGCGGGAAGTTCTACTCCAACGGCCTGGATCTGGACTGGCTCATGGCCAACGGCGATCGCGCCGAGTGGTACGTCGGCCGCGTCCGGGAACTGTTCGCCCGCATCCTGACTTTTCTGCTGCCCACCATCGCCGCGGTCAACGGCCACACCTTCGGCGCAGGCGCGATGCTGGCCATCGCCCACGACTATCGCGTGATGCGGGAAGACCGCGGCTACTACTGCTTCCCCGAGGTCGACATCAACGTCCCCTTCACCCCCGGCATGGCCGCCCTCATCCAGGCCAAGCTCAGCTCCCAAGCGGCAGTGACCGCCATGACCACCGGGCACCGTTTCAGCGGCCCGGACGCGTTAACCGCCAGCCTCGTCGACGCCACCGCCCCCGAGACCGAGGTCCTCACGACCGCCATCGACCGGATCACCCCCATCCTCGACAAGAACCCGGCAAGGCTGGCCGCCATCAAAACCACCATGTACAGCGCCGTCACCGCAACCCTGCGCTGATACAGCTCGAACCGATCACAACCAAAGGAGGTCAATCGATGACCACCACCCAGGCCCCAGCGGCCGGCGCCAACCTCGCTCTGTGGAACACGCTGCAACGCTTGCCATTCGGCAACTGGCTGTTCACCCAGGCACTGTGCCTGAAAGCCCCCTACTTCCGCAGCGTGCACCCGCTGATCCTCGAGCTGCGACCCGGCCTGTGCCGAGTCAGCGCACCCAACCGGCGCAGCGTCCACAACCACCTCGGCAGCTACCACGCCATTGCATCGTGCAACATGGCCGAACTCGCCGGCGGCATGATGACCGACGCCACCATTCCCGCCACCCACCGGTGGATACCGGTCGGCATGACGGTCGAATACAAGTCCAAGTCCACCACCGCCGTGACCTCGGTCGCTCGCCTCGACCCCATTCCCGAGTTCGGCGACGACCCCACCGAACTCGTCGTCCCGGTCGATGTCCTCGACGCCGACGGCAACGCCTTCGTCACCGCACGGATCACCATGCACGTCTCCAAGAAACGGTAGGGCCCGCGCCGCCTTACCTCTGCACGCCATCGAAATCGGGCCACCTCAACGACTCATCGCGGTTGCGCAGTTCGCGGATGGCGCACGTAGACGTTCAGCTGGGCAACCAGCTGGACGTCTCACAAGTGAACCGTCCAGCAAGGAACTTCCCACGACATGGAACGGTGTTGGCAATGCCCTGAATTATACCGAGCGGTCCGCCCTTTTGGCTGGCGGGCGGAGCGCGGCGATCACCGCGACCCCGGTCAGTGACCGTGTTCGTTCGATCGCCGCGTGTCAGTCGGGGAGTCCCCATCGAACGCAAACGCTGTCACCAGCCCAGACTCCGACGTCCATCAACTACCCCCCAGAACGAATGATCTGTTCGATATTGCGCTCAGCCAGCGCGCTGATCGTCAACGACGGGTTCACTGTTCCGGTGCTGCCGGGCACAGCCGCCCCGTCCATCACGTACAGGCCTCGATAACCACACACCCGACCGTAGCCGTCCGTCGCGCGTCCGATCACTGCGCCGCCCAACGGATGCGAGGTGATCGAGGCGTCCCCGCCCAAGTCTGGTGGGGCGATGGACAGGCAGCGGCAGTCCGCCTTGTCGTTGACTTCCTGCGCTCGCGCGAGATAGCCGACAGCGCCGTCTTCGGGCCACTGCAGGTCCACCCGACCGTCGGTCGGGTTGTACACGAACCGGCCGCGGGTGTCGTCGAGCACTATGCCCAGCGATCCGAGGATGCCGATGTCGCAGGGCGACGCGCCGGGGATGTACCAGTTCTCCAGCGACACAGGTGTGCCTGTTTCGTCCAGAATCCGGCTCGCGGACGGGGCGCCCTGCGTGCCCACATCAAGCGAGCTGAGCGGCCGCGCCAAGGCGACATCGCCGTTGCTGCCCCAGCCTTCGCCGATGTGCTCGTTCAGGTTCGGCAGCGCCCCGATCGCCCGCGCGCGCACCAGCAGCTCGGAGGTGCCGATGGAGCCCGCACCGAGAAACAGCGTGTCGCAGGTCAGCGTCCGGGTGCGGAGCGCCTCGCCGGTAGGTGCCAGCTTGGTCACGGTGACCGTGTAGCGACCCGACTCCCCCGGTTCCTTGGCGATGGCGTCCACGCGGTGGCCGGGGTAGATCCGGGCAAAGCCGGTGTCCTCGGCAGAGCGCAGGTAGTTCTGGTTCAAATCGAACTTCGCGCCGTTGGAATTGCCGAGGTTCGAACAGCCGACCGTCGCCGACGGCCTCGATCGCAGGGCCAGCTCGTCGCGGATGACGTTCCAGTTCCAAACGCCGTCGATGCGCTGCGGCGTATAACCGGCCGCGCGGACCTGATCGTCCCAGGCCCGCGAGTGCGCGAACGCGACGGAGTGATAGATGTCGTCCGGCATCGGGCTCAACCGCAACGTCTTTCGGACCTTGGGGTAGTAGATGTCATGCATCTCGCGGTAGTCGACCACACCGCGGAACACATGGTCGAAGAACCGCTGCTCCGGCTCGATCATCACCCCGGTGAACACCACCGAGCCACCACCCACACACGCGCCACGCCACACGTCGATGCCTGGGTAACTGGAGACGTCGAGGACCCCGCCGAATGGATCGACCGACACGGGGATCCTAGTCGCGCCGGTGAAGGTGGTGCGATGCCAGAAGCCGCGGCCATCCGGAACCGTGTCGGCGGCGAAGATGTCGCGCCACGGATCATTCGGCCAGCGCGACCCGCGCTCGAGCACCGTGACCTGGGTCCCGGACTGCGCCAGGCGCAGCGCGGTGATCGACGCCCCGAACCCCGATCCGATGACGATCGCAGGCACATGGTCGGCCGGATCCGGCAGCGGTGCGAAGATCTCCGGGACCAGCAAGCGGTACATCGACGACCTCGAGCTCAGGCCGTAATCTTCGGCCCGCGCCGTAGACGTGGCCGTCGCAAGCGTGCTTCCACCTGCAAGACTCAGCAGCACAGCAGCCAGGCTGGCACCCTTGACGAAACCGCGCCTGTCCATCGTGCCCGTCACCTGATCTGAACGCCGCTCCATCACATCCCTATCCCTCTTCGTGAGCGTCCGGAAACTCGGGTTACGCGGGGGCAGGTCCTCAGGACATGGCGATGATCATTGCCATGTGCATCGTTGGTGCTTGCTGCTCCAGGCAAAGGTCCTGTCGGCCACCTTACCTGCGTACCGGCGCCACGAAGCCGCGTTCGACCACCGTGACAACCATGCCCAGCGCCTTCCGGCCCCGGACCACCAACATCGCCGACGACGGCTAGCTCAAGAATAACTAGCCGACCGCGAGGGGCCGGGACCGGCCAGGTGAGGTGCCCGGTTCCCTCCGGACAGTGACCCCTCGTAGGGTTGGTTACTCGAAGTGAGAGGGAAACGGGTCGTGGGTCATCAGAGGAGAAAGTACTCGCCCGAATATAAGGACGAGGCAGTGAAGATGGTGCTGGAGAATCCGGGACGTCCGATCGCGTCGATCGCGCGGGATCTCGGAATTCATGAGGCGACGTTGGGCAATTGGGTGTCTCGGTATCGGGAAAGGAATCCGGGCGCGGAGGAACCGTTGACGGTTTCGGAGCGGGCTCGGTTGCGGGAGTTGGAGCGGGAGAATCGCGAGCTGCGCATGAAGGCTGAGTTTTTGGAAAAAGCGGCCGCCTTCTTCGCGAGCCGCCAGCAGTGAGATATACATTCATCGCAGAGATGGACGCGGAGAAGGCGTATCCGGTTGCCTTCATGTGCACGAATCTGAATGTGTCGAGATCGGGGTACTACGAATGGTGTTCCCGTCCGGTGTCGGAGACCGAGAAATGGCGTGAAGATCTGAAACTGATGATCCGGGCAATCTTCGACGACAGTCACGGCACCTACGGGTATCGGCGCATCCATGCGGTGCTGGTGGCCTCGGGCTACGCCGTGGACGACGATACCGTCCGCCGGCTGATGCGTGAGCTTGATCTGGTGCCCTGCCAGCCGAAACCGTGGCGGCCGGCGACCACCGAGGCCGACATCAACCACCGAATCCCCGACCTCGTACGCCGCGACTTCACCGCCGAAGCGCCGGGCGAGAAATTCGTCTCCGATGTCACCTATATTCGAACACAGGAAGGCTGGATCTATTTGGCGACCGTGATCGATTGTTACACGAAAATGGTGGCAGGCTGGTCCATGGCCGACCATTACCGAACCTCGCTGATCGAGGACGCGCTCGACATGGCGCTCGCCCGGTGACCTCCCGCATCCAGTCCGATGGCCTTCCCATAACACCCTCCGTGACCTCGGGTGTTGCGTCCACCGGTTGAGCCTGAGAACTACACCAGCTACGATTTCGGCAAGAAGCTGAGGAGCATGGACATGCGTCAATCCGTCGGCCGCACTGGCGTGTGCTGGGATAACTGCATGGCCGAATCGTTCTTCGGTGCCCTGAAGAATGAGTGGCTACACCGCGTGACGTTCCTCACCCGCGGCCAGGCACGGCGCGCAGTTGTAGAATACATCGAGACATTCTACAATCGGAAACGAATCCACTCGGGGATCAACTACAAGACCCCGATACAGGTTCATGCCGATTATCTGAATCGGCAGGCAGCAGCATGAAATAGCCCTTCAGGGTACTGTCCGGAATCCGCCGGGCCCCTCAAGGTCCCAGTCGAGGAAGGCAACGGGCTGAAGCACGTTGCCTTCGTTGCGATACAAGTCTGAGCGGAATACTTCAGGCAGGCTCCTCCTGCTCCACGACCCGGACGAGGCTCCGCGCTCGGAGGAAAAACTCAGGATGTCGGACCTCTTACCCCTCGCGGTAACGGCGCGTTATCCCGCAGCGAGAACGCGTGTTTCTCCGCAGCTGTCGGCGAGTGCGGACAGCACGGCAGAGCATCCGGCGTCGACGATCAGCGCGTCACCGCGAGTGCGGCCGCGGTTGACGATCACCACGGGGCGCCCCTGCGCGGCGGCGCGCCGGACGAACCGCAGCCCCGACATCACGGTCAGCGACGAGCCGGTGCCCGCGCCTACTACGACAAACATCGCGCCCGCGGCCTGGACCACCACCCGGCACTACGCCAACTCGCCAACCGCCTCGTCGGAATCCTGCACGGTTGCCTCAAAACCCGCACCACCTACGACGAGGCCACCGCCTGGTCTCCGTCCGCCGAAAATTCGGCCGCTGCTTGACGTCCAAGCCCCTGGGATGTCTTTTTCGCTCGCACCGACGCCGCGTCGATCACCGCCCGCGACCAGTCGATCAAGCCTTTGCTACCCAACTCGTCGAGCACCGCGCGGTGTAATCGCCGCCAGAGACCGGCCTCGGTCCAGACAGTGAACCGGCGATGCGCCGTCGGGACAGTGACCCCGAACGACGGCGGCAGCATCCGCCACGCACAACCGCTGGTCAGCACGAACACCACCGCGGCGAACACGGCCCGCTCATCGACCGGCGCGGTGCCACCCCCCTGCGGGCGAGCCTCGAACTTCGGCAACAAAGGCTCGGCCAGCGCCCACAACCCATCCGGGACCAGACGTTGCGACAAATCATCGACCACGACCAGACATCATGCGGCACAACCGGTTACGACACACATCGAACGAATTGCAACGACATGAGACACGGTCTAAACGTCCCACCACCAGGCGATGGCGGGCACCGGCAGCGGGTCCGGGTTGAGGTCGCTGGGGGTGTCGGACCACGGGAGGTCCGCGGTGGGGCTGTTGGGGGAGAAATAGCGGGTGGCGATGGAGCCGAAAACGAGGTTTCCGGCGACTAGCGCATCCAGAACTATGAAATAGCGTCGCAGCTCGGCGCTGCCGTCGGGGAGGAGCTGGGTGCGTAGGGCCAGGTAGCGGGAGAAGCATCGGTCACGGACCGCGACGGCAGCGGCCAGTGCTTCGGGGAAGGAGAGGGAGGGGTTCTCACGTTGGATCATGGTGATGATGTCGGGGCTGCCTTCGTCCAGGCGCACGGATTTGGCGAAGGAGAACCGGTCGTTGTCGAGTGAAGCTGTCAGGATTGCCGCCTCGCAGGCGGCGCGGACTGCGGGCTGGTCACGCTCTTGGCTCGGAAGTTCCAGGCCGAGTGCGACTTCGCCCATGGCTGCGCCGTTTTCGCCGCCGACGGCTCCGGCTCGCAGCCGCAGGTAGGCGTCGAGGTCTGCTGGGTATCCGAGGCTGCGCTGCGATACCTCGGTCAGATTGCCGAACATCCATTGCCGAAAGGAGTCGCTCAAGCGCCGCATCAGGGTTGGGCTCGTGTGCCGCGCGATGCAGGTGGTGAGGTCGCGTCCAGCGTCGAGAAAGGGGTCATGGCCCCATGGTTGGCTTGCGGGCACCTCGACTACCCGCGTCAGCCGGGTCAGCAGTTGAGTGAGTTCGGGCAGCCGTTCGGTGTATGGCCGAGTCTCGCAGATGTCGTCGAGGTAGAAGCCCCACGCGCCGTATCGGCAGAGGTACTCGAGCACCTCCGGGCGGGCGTAGTGGTAGGCGCACACGGTGAAGCCGACCCCGGCGGTGGCCAGCAACGTGGCCTGCCTGACATCGCGGGCGAAGCCGAATTTCCGGACCCACGTCACGGTGCTGTCGATCAGGGCATCCATCGGGCCCAACGTCGGTCTCGGCAGGGGGCAGAAGATGGCGGGAGATCCTGGCGCGTAGGCGTTCATCTCGGTTGGCATGTGGTGGCGGACCGTCCTTCTGTGGTCAGACCGCGCGCGTGGTCGCGGCCGCGGCGAATTGGTGCAGTACCGCCACGGCGGTCGGGTGCAGGTGGTGGGTGTGTAATGCCTGTGCCGCCGATTCGCATCGCGTCGCGATCAACTGCTCAACAGTCGCGACGGCACCGGTGGCTGTCAGGACCGCACGGATCTGATCGCATTGATCCTCGGTCAGGTCCGGTTTGCCGAGTAGTTGGCGCAGGGCGCGGCGCTGGGTGGGTGTGGCCCGCTCCAGCGCAGTGGCGATCAGTACGGTGTGTTTGGCCGAGCGGAGATCGTCGTCGACGGACTTACCAGTCTGGCGGGGGTTGCCGAATACGCCGAGCAGGTCGTCGCGGAGCTGGAACGCTTCGCCGAGCGGCACGGCATAGTCCGACAGCGCTCGAAGTTGATGTGTGGTGCCGCCAGCGAGGTTGGCTCCCAAGTGCAGCGGGCGTTCGATCGTGTATTTGGCGGTCTTATACCGGATGATCCGCCACGCGGTGTCCAGATCGGCGGTGCGGCGACCAGATGCGCTGAGATCCAGGTATTGGCCGATGAGCGTTTCGGTCCGCAACGCATCCAACGTTGGTTGTATGCGGGCGAGCTGCTCAAGTGTTGGGCTCGGCGGACCTACCAGTAGATCGTAGGACCACGCCAGGGCCAGGTCTCCGAGCAGAATGGCGGCGTTGACCCCCAGCTCGGCAGGGTTGGCATGGTCGCCGTGACGAGCGGCCAGGGCGTGGTGGGCAGTGGGCCTGCCTCGGCGGGTGGCGGAGTGATCCATGACGTCGTCGTGGATCAGCGCGAAACAATGGAACAGCTCGAGCGAAGCAGCGACCCGGTACACGATGTCGGACGGGGGAACGCCGTCGACGGCAGCCCATCCGGTGACGCACATGAGCGGACGAAAGCGCTTGCCGCCAGCGGCAAGAAGGCTGCGCAACTGCTCACTGAAATAGGTCAGTTCGACCGCGGGTGAAAGGTGGTCCTTGTCGTCCAGGAATTGGGTGAGCACCGCGTCCACGACGGCGCCCACCTCGGTCGGGTTCACCGCAGGGGTCTGATCATCAACTCAACGGTTTCAACCAAGCTCGCCCGCATGTTGAACCCACCTTCGCGCGGTTGTCAAAGATCAGATCCAGGATATCAGCCAGTTGGGTTGTGCCACAAAATATTTGGTGGACACTTGACAGATCGATTACCCCTCGGCGAACAGCCACGCACGGCACGCGCGTCATCCGTGTCGGCAAGGCTCGCCCGCCGACACCGGGGACACACGCAGAGCCCCGGGGATCGATGACGACCAGGTCTGAGGAACTACTCCGGAAACGGAAATCTTCAGAGGGATTTGGCATTTGTGGCGTGCATTCTGTTGCGCGAGAGCCGTTCATAACGAATTCCAGTATGTGTGTTGGGTGGATTCGATTGGGGTTCTTGTTCCCGCATTTTGCTGGCCGAACTCGGCATCCCGGCACGATCATGAAACCACGACTCCCGCACCGGCGTTCCGCATCAAGCCCATGCGATCCGAGCATGCCGACCAGGTGCTGGAGATCTACCAACTCGGCATCGGCGACGGCGATGCCACCTTCGAAACCACCGCACCAACCTGGCGGGAGTTCGACAAAATGAAACTGCCCCACCACCGTTTCGTCGCGCTCGACGACCACAACCAAGTCCTCGGCTGGGTCGCGGTGGTCCCGGTCTCGGACCGCTGCGCCTACGCCGGAGTCGTCGAGCACTCCGTCTACGTCCACCCCGACGCCCGCGGGCACGGCGCCGGCCTCGCCCTGCACACCAAAGCCGGATTCCGAACCATCGGCACCCGGCAACGCATCGGCCGCCACCACGGACGCTGGCGCGACGTCACCCTCATCGAACGCCGCAGTCCCACCATCGAATAGCCGACCGCCGACAACAGACAGTCTCTCGTCATCGACGACGCCGTGTGATCGCCCAGTGGCACGCCACCCCGCTACTCCCGGCTCTCGATCCGGCGCACCGATGGCGGAACTCCAGACCCCAATCAAAATTCACAGCGCCGTAAGCGGCATTTCCGGACGCTCGTTCAGGCGGGATCCCGCCGTCGCAGCTTCATACCTTTCGACACCGCTGCGAGGGGCAGGGCGTCGAATGGCTTTATACGGCCGCACCGTCTCCGTCGATGGAGGATGCCGGAGCTCCTGCGTCATCGGCTGCGGTGCGGCTGTTGCCGTAGCCGCGATGGACGCACATCAGCTGGTCTTTGGTGCCGTTCTTGTCGCGGTAGACGATCAGTGCCGGTCCGGCGTGGCTGGCGTGTTGGCTGAGTTCGCGGTCCGGGGTCCAGGTCGAGTTGTGGCTGTCGAGGCGGGTCCACCACAGGCTCTGGTCGTAGTTTCCGCGGTGCACGCAGTACAGCTTGCCCTTGAACACCGCCAGGGCCGGGCCCGCGTTGGTGCCGTGCTTCGGGAATTCCCTGTCCGGGCTCCAGTTCTGGCCGTCGGTGGTGGTCGTGTACCACAGGCTCTTATCGTTGCCGTTGCCCTTGTGGACGCAGTACAGCTTTTCGACGCCGCTGCTGTCGCCGAACACCGCCAGCGCCGGGTTGGCGTCGGAGGCCACGTTCGGGATTGCCGCGTCGCGGGACCAACTCGACGTGCTGCTGGCCAGGGTGCTCCACCACAGGTTGCGATCGCTGCCTGATCCGCGGCGGACGCAGTACAGCTTGTTTTTGAACACCGCGAGTGCTGGACCGGCGTCGGTGGCGTGTCGATCGATTCTCTGGTCCGCCGACCAATAGCCAGTAGAGCTCGTCTTCTTCGTCCAGTAACTGTCGACGGTGCCGTTGCCTTTGTGGACGCAGTGCAGCGCGCCGTCGAACACGGCCAACGCGGGACCGGCGTCACTGGCATGTTGCGCGAAGCGCCGGTCTTCGGTCCATCCGGTGTCGGGGTCGTAGAGGGTCTGCCACAGGCTCTTGTCAGAGCCGCCGCCGCGATGGACGCAGAACAGCTTGCCCTCGAATGCGGCCAGTGCCGGGTTGGCTTCGCTGGCATGCTTCGGGAACTCTTCGTCTTGACTCCACCCGTGCTCCTCCTCGAAGACCGTCCACCACAAGTTGGTGTCAGAAGAGGGCCATCCCATCGGGGTCGGGACCAGAGCGGCGATGGCGATCCACGGCGAGGTCAGCACCACTCCGCGGCCTTTGTCGACGCGTTTCATGATCAGGCTGTGTGCCTTGCAATACGCGCCGACAATGGTGCCGATGGGAGGCGGCAGGAACTGTCCGACGAGGGTGGCGATGCGGGGGTAGATCTCGGCGGACAGGTTGACGGCCTCATGGTTGAGGAAGATCCGGAACCCCCACCATTTCGCCTCTGCCCAGACGTCGGGATTCCCTTGTATCTGGGCCAGTTCGGCCCGCGCCTGCTTACCGGCCTCGATGTCGTGTGCGGTCGGTGCGGGCATACCCGCGGGGATGTAGAACTCATCATCGCCAGATCCGGTGCCGTCCTCGGCAGTTCTTGTGGAGGAGTTCTGTTCGACAGACATAACGACTTCCTCTGCTCGTCGACCTGCCGATACCGCCCATGTGCTGGAGGCGCGCAGCCTCCAACCACCAACCGCATCGGTAGGTAGCCACGGAAAAACCAACGATCACGACGATCAAGAAACGCACCGAACCATACCGGGACGGCGCCCCAACTCCACCAACGATTCTCCCGCACTACAGCTTGTGCGTCACCGTTTCGCAGGATCGTGCTTTCTGCGCCGAAAGCGTCTGTCCCGCTCCGGTAACCGAAACAAGCGACCTGACGGTCGCCTCGGGGACGATGATCGGTCGTCGCCAGGACAGCGCGGTGGCATCGGTCCGGTCGATGCCACCGCCACCAAGAGACGTCCTGAAATCGGCAGTAGCGGACGTTCCAGACGTTGGCGGCCAATCCGGTCAGGGAGTGGCCACCATGCGGTCAGGTCGCGCACCCAGCGGCATGAGCGATTATTTGTCCGAGGTATAGCCAGGCGCGGGCTATCTACGAGTTCGGTAATAGGCCGGTGCTGGATGCGGACTGCATGGGGCGGCAAGGCGTTTCAGCTCTTCGGTTGGGCGAGAGCTGTTGCGGCGAGCGCTCAGGTCGGCTGGGGTGCGGTCTGTAGGCCCGAGAAAACGGCAGCGATAAGGCGTCTGCCCTGGGCCGCTCCGTCATCACTGTTCGCGACGCGCCACAAAAAGCTCATCAGCATGATGATGTCGGCGGGGTCGTGCCCGGCGGCGATGGTGCCCTCGGCCACGCAGGCATCGACCAGCTTGGCCACCGCGGCGGTCGTCGGCGCCCAAGAGGCTCTGATCATGTCCTGGGCCGCGGCGCTGTGTAAAGCGTCACCGAGGCCGTGCTTGATGCGGATGTAGGCCGACAGGGTCTCGAACCACTCGACGAACGCGGCCTTGGCCGATGAGTGACGCGCCAGTACCTCGTCGGCAGTGATGGTCAGGCGTTCGATGTCGTGTTGGTAGGCCGCGAGGATCAGGTCCTCACGGGTGGGGAAATGGCGGTAGAGCGTCCCTGCGCCGACGCCGGCGCGCTTGGCGATCTCGCTCAGTGGCACGAGCGGGTTGTCCGCGAACAGCGCATGGGCGGCCTCGATGATCGCGACCCGGTTGCGCGCGGCGGCCTTGCGTTGCGTGCCGTAGGTGCTCGGCGTCTCGTCGGTCATGCCTCGATGATGCCCTCCAATTGACTCGCGGACAATCCTCCGCTAGTTTGGCCATTACTTGCGGAGGATCGTCCGCGAGTTCCGACTTGCAGGAGACACCCATGCGTTATGTGAAGCTTGGCACCACCGGCCTGGACGTCTCGCCCATCGCGATCGGTGCGATGACCTACGGCGAACCGGACCGCGGCCACCCCGTCTGGTCCCTGGGTGAAGAAGCCGCCCGTCCACTGATCAAGCACGCCCTGGACGCAGGCATCAACTTCTTCGACACCGCGAACATGTATTCGAACGGGTCCAGCGAGGAGATCCTCGGGCGTGCGCTGCGCGACTTCGCGAACCGCGACGACGTGGTGATCGCCACCAAGCTGCGCCACCCGATGCGCCCCGGGCCGAACGGCAGGGGACTGTCGCGCAAGGCGATCATGACCGAGGTCGACCACTCGCTGCAGCGGCTCGGCACCGACTACATCGACCTCTACCAGGTGCACCGCAACGACCACGCGACCCCGCTGGAGGAAACCCTCGAAGCGCTCAGCGACCTGGTCAAGGCCGGCAAGGTCCGCTACCTCGGCGCATCGTCGATGTTCGCCTGGGAGTTCGCCAAAGCCCTGCACCTGCAGAAGCAGCACGGCTGGGCCCGGTTCGTGTCCATGCAGGACCACTACAACCTGCTCGCCCGCGAAGAGGAACGCGAGATGATCCCGCTGTGCCTCGACGAGGGCGTCGGCACCATTATCTGGAGCCCGCTCGCCCGCGGCCGTCTGGCCCGAGGCTGGGATGACGCGAAATCCACCGCCCGCTCCGATACAGACGGCGCCTACGCCGACGTGCTCTACTCGCCCGAGCAAAAGACGTCCAACCGCGCCATCATCGATGCGGTCGGCCGAGTCGCGGCCACCCACGGCGTGAGCCTCGCGTCCATCGCCCTGGCCTGGCTGCATCGCCAGCCGGTCGTCACCGCCCCGCTCGTTGGCGCCGGTTCGATCAAGCAGATCGACGACGCGATCGCATCATTGGACGTCGAACTCACCGACGAGGACGTACGCGCCCTCACCGCCCCCTACACGCCACGGTATGACTGGCAGGGCGTCTCGGACGAGGCGACCATGGACGCGATCCGCGCCCGTGTCCCGGGCATGGCCCTGACGTGAGGTCGATTGTTCGCTCTGGCCCCGCTGCCCGCGTCGGAGCGATCCTGATCTTCATCGGCCCGCTCGTGTCGTGGGTGGCGGAACTCATCACGGCGGCGGCCTGGCAGCACCCGCACTACTCGCCGTTGTACAACTGGGTCAGCCATCTGGGTCTGACCGGCCCAAGCCAAGTCGCGTTCGGGCAGGTCGGGAACTCCCCGCTGGGGGCCGTCATGGACACCGGCTGGGTCCTCTACGGCATCCTGCTCATCGTCGGCGTGCTACTCACCTTCGATCTGCGCAAGGGCCCGCGGCCGATCGCGATCGTCGTAGTGGCGATCTTGTCCGGCATCGGCGTGTCCCTCGTGGGGATCTTCCAGGGATCCAGCGCGAACGTCGCGAACGGCCTGATCGCATTCCACACCTCCGGTGCGCAAGGTGTCATGCTTGCCGGAAACCTCATGGCGATCATCGTCGGCGCCAATGGCGCCCGAATCGGTATAAGCCCTGGCCGCAGCATCATGAGCATCGTGCTGGGCATCGTCGGCTTGGTCGCGTTCCCGGTCTTCATCGCCGACGTGTTCACCGGCTGGGCGTGGAACATCGGCATGTTCGAACGCGCCGTGATCTACCCAGTCATGACCGGCCACGTTCTCCTCGGCAGCGGGCTCATCGGCGTCCGACAGGCGGCCCACCGCCAGCCGGTCGCCGTCGGCCGGTAGATCCCGGGTGGGTCGGCGCAGGCCAGCTCATCCAACACACGCATCCAACATAGAGAAGAGAGCGGGAAACGATATGGCGCAGGTTCTGGTCACCGGGGGCACCGGTTATGTCGGCGGGTGGGCGATCGTCGCCCTTCTCCAGCGCGGCTACGACGTGCGCACGACCGTTCGCTCCCAGTCCCGGGAGCAGGCGGTGATCGATGCGGTATCCACCGAGGTCGATCCAGGTGAGCGGTTGAGCTTCGCCTACGCAGACCTGACGAAAGACGACGGGTGGGATGCGGCGATGGCCGGTGTCGATTTCGTCCTGCACGTCGCGTCACCCCTGGGCAATGGAAGCGACAAGGACGCCGACGCGTTGATCGTTCCCGCTCGTGACGGTGCGCTCCGCGTGCTGCGCGCGGCGACCCGCGCGCAGGTGAAACGTGTCGTGATGACCTCGGCCGCCAACGCGGCCAGCCCCATGTCCTACACGGCTGAGGGTGTCACCGACGAAACACTATGGACCGTCGACGACCCGTCCCTGCCGGCCTATCGCCGGTCCAAGACGATAGCGGAGAAGGCAGCATGGGACTTCATGGCCGATAACGACGGCTCGACCGAACTCTGCACGGTGTTGCCAGGTGCAGTGCTCGGCCCCATCCTCACATCGGAGAACGTCGGCACGGCCTCGCTCATCCAGCGGATGCTGCGCGGCGAGATGCGCGGTGCCCCCCAGATCGGTCTGGAGGTCGTCGACGTCCGCGACCTCGTCGACCTCCACATCCGCGCCATGACCTCACCCGACGCGGCAGGCCAACGATTCCTCGGCACCGGGCCGTTCATCTGGATGACCGACATCGCCCGTGCTCTCCAGGCCAGCCTCGGGGACAAGGCGGTCAAGGTCTCCGCGCGGGAACTGCCGAATGCCCTCGTCCGGCTGACTTCGCTGTTCACCCCGTCGCTGAAGGCGATCACCATCTCACTCGGCCGCCGCAACAGGCACACGACACAGAAAGCACAACAGATCCTCGGCTGGGCCCCGCGCCCCGCCGAGCAGACCGCCGTCGAATGCGCCGAAAGCCTCATCGGCCACGGCCTCGCGTGAGCGCTCAACCGGAAATCAGGAAGCATGCTGAGGAGACACCCATGACAACCGTTCTGGTCACCGGCGGATCCGGATTCATCGGGAGCTGGTGCGTGCTCGCACTGCTGCAAGCCGGTCACGACGTGCGCACCACGGTCCGCGACCTGGGACGTGAACCCATGCTGCGGGCACAGTTGCACGCCGCGACCGAATTCGATGACGCGCTTCTGACCGTCGTCCGTGCCGACCTGCACAGCGACGACGGATGGGCGGACGCGGTCGCCGACTGCGACTACGTTCTCCACGTCGCATCGCCGACGCTCCGTTCGGCACCGGCTGGGTTGACGTGCGGGACGTCGCCGACCTGCACCTGCGCGCCATGACCGACCCCGCCGCGGCCGGCGAACGGTTCCTCGCCACCGCCGGGCACAGCCTGCGCGTGGTGGAGATCGCGCGGATACTGCACGCACGGCTCGGCGACCG
The DNA here is from genome assembly GCF_035920445.1 of Nocardia sp. NBC_01730. Lineage (NCBI taxonomy): Bacteria > Bacillati > Actinomycetota > Actinomycetes > Mycobacteriales > Nocardiaceae > Nocardia > Nocardia sp. NBC_01730. The sequence goes on from NZ_CP109162.1 coordinate 1,816,976, forward strand.
CGCAAAGAAGGTCCCCACGCGCGAAATCCCACTGGCGCTCGCCCGCGTCCTGAGCGTGGTCAACCCCCAGCTGCGGGCGCTGCGTCCGCAACTGGGGCGGGATTTCGACGCGACCAGCGCCAAAGCCGAACGGCTGTTGGGGTGGCGGGCCCGCCCGATCGAGGACACCGTCGCCGACACCGCCGAAAGCCTTCTCGCTCATCACCTGACCCACGGAAAGTGAGCAACCAGGCTGGTCCCCTCAACCTCGGGATCGCCGACGCGACTCTACGTGGGTACGGCTACGGCCTCGCTTCCAACATCCTCAACTCGGCATTTCCGGACGTTCAGTTTGCCGCCGCCATGATCGCTCCGGCATAACGGATCTGGAACATTCTCCCAGCGGATCACCTGCTGTCGGTGGTCCCACGACTGGCAGCATGGTGCACAACGGCGGCAAACGACATCAATTCCGGACAGTGCTGCTCATCATCCCGGCCCCCCTCTTTCCCGCGAGCTTGCCGCCGCGACCGTGCCGAGCGCGTGGCGATGTCGGTATCGAATCACCCAGGTGCTCGTCATGCGCCAGCCTCTGTCAGCAGTCCCGACTGCGGCAGCAATGGGAGCAGGTGAGCATCGGGCCAGAAGGCGGGCTCCTCAACACGCCGGAACCTGCTACGTCGCGATCAACGCCGACACCTCCGCGATCCCGGACCTCTCGATCCTGACCGATTGTTTCAGCACGAGTATCGCCACCGCGCTCCGCCTCGGCGGCGAGCGCGCACCGGAAGCCCGCGCCGACGTGCCGGTCGAAGCGTCGCAGTCCACACCGATGCGACGGTGTCCCCCGAGTGATCAGACCGGACAGCCCTCGACCGCTGTGGCGACCTCCGGCGGGATGGTAACTGTGCGGTCACTGCGCCCTGTCGGACCGCCGAATGATCCCACCGCCGCACAGCACCGTGTCTGGTTGCCAACAGATGTTCCGCAGGGGGCTTTCGCCACTATCTGCAACGGGAGCCGTGGAGTGAGATGTGCAGTTGCAGCGAAAGGAGGCTGGCTATGACACAGAACGTCACTGAGCGGATTCGGCGCGGTGATCCTCGGTGGCGCATTCAACGCCGCCCGCTGGGACCGGCACGTCTGCGGCTTCACCTCTTTACCCGACAACTGCGGAGCGAGCGGCCGATCCGGCTGTTCGGTATCGGTCCACTCGCCCCCTCGCTCGATCAGCCCGATACCGAGAGGATTGCCGAAGCCGATGCGGTTCCCAACGCCACCGACCGGTTCGAACCGGACGTGCGCAGCTTCCCGACTTCCGCAATGGCCACGAATTCCGCTGACGACTACCGCGATCCCGAGCACATCCATGCTTGGTTGACCGGCATCGCCACTCGGCTCACCCATCAGGTTCGCCGACCACTCGGCACCTGGCTCTTTCCTGGAGGTGAATCCAGTGTATGCCCGCGACATTTTCAGCCGACCGGTTGTCACGGTCCGACCCGACACGCCGTTACCGGAGGCTATTTCGCTGCTGACCGAAGGCGGATTCGGTGCACTACCGGTCGTCGACGAACAGGACCGGGTGATCGGCATGCTGTCCGAAGCCGATGCGCTGGCCGCGCGCGTCGCCCGCCAGACCGCGAGTGTAGAGGCAGCAATGACGGTCCCGGCCGAGGTGGCCCAGCCCGGTACGGCCGTCTCCACCATCGCCTCCCGGATGATTGCCGGAAATCTGCGGTCCATGCCGGTGGTCGAGGCGGGCGTGCTCGTCGGCATCGTCGCTCGCCGCGACCTTCTGCGCGCCCTCGTCCGCGACACGGCAGCTGCGGCGGCTGAGGTCCGCGCCCTGCTCGACAACTACGCCGGCAGCAGACGGCAATGGTCGGTCGAGGTGGCCGAGGGCCGGGCAATCATTCGGGGCCGCTTCGCCGACACGGACGAGCAGCGCACCGTCTCGGAGCTCGTTCTCAGCGTCAACGGCATCGACGACGTCGAGATCGCGGCCGACCCGGCGCCCTCGACGCGACCGCCGACAATGCCGCTGACGGAATGGCTGCAGCAGCGGGCCGATGAATCGATCGTGTAGCCGAAGCCACCACGTTGGTATCTGGCTCGCCCTCTATCGAGTTGCCGGCCACAACCATCCCGGCCAGCTCAGCACGTTCGCACGAATCGATCCAGTACAGCGTGTATCCGGCTCGCACAAGGAACTCCGCCGTATCGTCGCCGCGGCCCGGGGCGGAGCCGCACACGAACGGCGTCCTCGCACCCAGCGCCCGTTCAGCAAGGCGAACACCAGCTGTGGCTTGGTTGCGAACTCGGCATCCCGTCCAACCACGACTCATCGGCCCCGCCCGTCGGCGTCCACCCGTTCTTGCGCTCCAACCCGGACACGGAATCGCATCCCCCCGAGTCTGCTGGGCAGCTCAGCGCAGCCCAGCCGTGGCGGCGCCCAACCTACGATTCGATCGAAAATCTGCTGTGGCCGAGAGCAGCCGTCGGCCGGGCTCTGGCCGAGGAGATCGAGACCTATCCGCACGCGCAGGACACCGACGCGCCTACGAGGTCGTAGGTGTACCGGGCCGACGACGGATCGATCATCGACATGTGGGCGGTGCACTGCGCCCCGACGAGATCGGGGCAGACCTGCGCGCCCACGCAGCGCTGATCCGCGAACCCACCGACCCGGAATGACGCCAGCACCACAACAGGTCAAGACCGACCGGGTGCGCGGCCAATTCACGTTCGGATGAGGCGCCTGCGTACCGCCACTGGCGCGAGCAGGGGGTGGCTGGTCGGTGATCCGCTGGTGCAACTGGTGAGCAGATCTTGTACCGCCGGACCACTCCCGATCAGGACACCAGTGTTCTGGACACGCGATGCTGTTCAGAGAGGGCGCGCAGGCGCTGATGTCGTTCAAGATCTGCATCAGCCGGAAGATCATCGCCGGCGGGAACTTCACCCTCGACACCACTTGAGCCGGTTGACGCACCACCGGCCGACCGGCGTCGTCGACACCCTGATCGGCCGGCAGGTACACCAGAAAATCGAGAGTGAAGTCGGTGCGGTTGTACCAGCAGGTGAACCCGTTGGCGTAGACCCCGGCGCTCATCGCCTCCGGCACGATCACCTCGACGTCGGTCGGGGGCACAGTCGGTTCGCTCATCCGCGACCCCCTTTCACCGGTCGACGAAAAGAGCACACCGCTGGGCGGTGGCCCCTTTCGTCGACACGTCATTCATTGAGGGCAGATGGTGGCTAGCGGGACTGCATCTGGCGTGCCTGCTGGCGAAGCTGATGCAGTTGCAGTTCCCACTGTCCGGAGCGGTCCTGAGTACGGCTGGCCTGATCCTCGGCCTGCTGGGCCAACTGGCTGGCCTGCTCGGCCTGGTCCTGCGCCGACTGAGCCCGCTGGTTGGACTGGTTGGCCTCACCTTGGGCCTGCTGGGCCTGGCTCTGCGCCCGGTCGGCCTCGCCCTGGGCCTGCTGGGCCTGGTTCTGCGCCTGCTGGGCCTGCTGGCGGGCCTGCTGGGCCTGCTGGTTGGCCTGATTGGCCTCATGCTGCGCGATCTGCGCCTGGTGTTGGACCTGACGGGTCTGGTGTTGCGCCTGCCGGGCAAGGTTCTGCGCCTGCTGGGCGTGCTGACGAGCGTTTTGGGCTTCCTGCCGCGCCTCATCGATCTGAAGCCGAAGCGTCATCTCCAAATCGCGAATGCTCTGGATGTCCAGGACGTCGCCGCGCTTGGCGTCAGTGCTTGTTTCCTGTGCCATATGAGCTTCCCTCCAAAAGTTGGTCGAGTGGACAGACTCGATGGAACGCACCCATTCTGGCCGAAGCACCAACACTCGGCCAGCAACTTCGCCGCAACCATTCAAGAATGAAAATGAAACACACGTATCGATCCGGCCCGTCACCTTCGAAGCTCCGCCACGGTCGCCGGTCCAGGTATGACTTCTCCGCCTGCTGATCGACGCGGCTAGCCAGCATGATCGGTGCCATACCGACCGTCACCCCCGCCTCAGCCACGACGGTCTATCTGTCCGGTGTGTCGATGCGTCGCATCGCTGAACCGTATTCGGGACAGGCGGCAACTGGCACTCGGAGACGCCCTCGGACTGGACCGTTGCCGAAAATGCCGAGCGATCTCGGCTTCAACTCAAGAGAACCTGACCTGGGTCTTCAATGCCTATGTCGTCGCCTTCGGTGGCCTGTTTTTGCTCGGCGGCCGACTGTCGGATTTGCTCGGTGCGCGGCGGCTGTTCAGCGCAGGCTGACTGGTCTCGCTTGTGTCGGTTCAGTGATGGCCGGCGCCGCGGGCAATGTGCGATTCCCCTCATATCGTGGAGGCCGGAGTCTCGCGTGGGTTCAGCCGGACTGAAGCGATTTCATCGGGAACCCACGGTGTTTGGCGCGGCGACGTCAGATTTTCCGGCGGGTTCGGGTGAAGGCGAGTGTAGTCACCGATCACGGTGCGGGCGGTTGTTCGAGCTGGCCGTTGAGGAGGTGTTCGGCGACGGTCGCGTAGCGCAGGGCGGTCGAGTGATCGAGGTTGAAGACCAGCATCAGGTGGAGCGGGTCGACCACCCCGCCAGGCCTGTGCTGTGTGAATGTTGTCGTCGGTGATGTCGCTTGTCTGTACTGATGATTCATCGCGTGTGGTGGTCGGAACGGTCGAATCATTGGTCGGTCGTGCCTGGCTACGGCGGTTGGGAATATCGTCGCCTCGATGGCGACATTATAGGTTTTGGGCCGCTTCCCGCGAAATAATCAGTGGTGATTCATGATTCGTCGCTGGTCGTGTTGGCGGCGACGCGCCGCCGGAACCAACAGTGCCGGGCGTCGGGCGGGTGGATCGATCTCCTGGAGAATCGGCTGCTTGTCGAATTGCTGCGGCCTGAACATATCTCGGGCCCCGGTTGATCGGTCACCGGAGAACTGTGGCCGGAGCGACGCTGACCTACACCCACCGCAACCGGGTGATCATGCGGTCCGGGTAGTCGATGCTGTGGTTTCGGCGCATCCGGCTACGAATGAGGTCATCGGCTGACCCATTCATGTCGAATTCTGCTCGTCACTGTGCGGGGTGGACGACCATGACGGGGCATGAGGCGTGCTGGACCAGAGAATTGGCGGTGGAGCCGAGTAGCATGCCGACGAAACCACCGCGGCCCCGGCTGCCGACCACCACCAGTTGCGCCGACTTCGACCAGACCTGCAGACGAGCTGCCGGAGCCGCGAGATAGATCTTCCGGATGACTCGGACATCCGGGTACTTCTCCTGCCATCCCGCCAGCCGTTCGGCGAGGATCGCCTGTTCGGTCTGCTCGAGTTCGGCGTCGAGAAGTCGCCGATCTTTTGGGCCGGCGAATTGTCCTGAATCCCAGTCGCTCCACACGTGTACGGCGACGAGATCGGTACAGCGTTCGGCCGCCTCTGCGAATGCCGCCGCGATCGCCGTCTCGGATATCGGGCTGCCGTCGATGCCGACCACGACCGGCCCTGAACTGTGAATCGAGTGGTCCGCCTCGGGATCCGTGCGTACCACGACCAGCGTCCCATGTGCGTGTGCGGTGAGCGCGAGCAGCGTGGAGCCTAGGTGGGCGAACGTGTTGGCGCTTCCGGTCGCGCCAACCACCACCGCGTATGCTTCGGCGCTGTGGTCGATGAGCAGTTGCTTGGCGCTGTCGGTCGTCACCAGGGTGGAGACGCGCAGGCCGGGTTCGGTCTCGCGAGCCACTCGTTCGGCACGGGCTACTACGGCTTTGCCGTGCGCGCGGACGGAGTCGACCACCGACGGCACCACGACCTCGTAACTGCCTAGTGCTCCGCCCATCCCGACGAGGTCCATCCCGTGCACGATCTGCAGCTCGCGTTCCCGCTTGGCGGCGAAGTCCGCCGCCCACCGCAGGGCCGTTTCCGAGCCCTGCGAACCGTCCACACCGACAACGACCCTCGCCGAGGGCAGTCGGTGCGGATCGTGGTAGCGCTGCTCTGTCATGGTGACCTCCGAAATCTCTTCACGCTTGCGATAGCCCGGTGGGCATCACACCAACGGTATGAACCGCCCGGTGCGGAGGATGCGGCCGATCGTCACCTGATGGGAGGCCGAAAGGCCCTCAGATTTTGGAGCATCGCCAATCGCGTTGAAGGCTAACGGGTTTTCGTCTCAGGCCGGATGATCTCGGTGTGCTTCGTTGTACCGAGAAGACATCTCACGCAATATAATTGGAATTCGGGTGGGTAGTGGACTGTTCCGGGTTCATTGGTCTGGTCCGGGTGTCGGGTTTGTCGGCAGGCGAACTGTGTCCCCGGCTTCCAGTTGTGCGATCTGGCCTCGGCAGTCGATCTCGATCGGCGGTGAAGTGCCGGGATCCGAGCTGATTTCGACGCCGTCGCCGCTGATGCGCACGGTGAGCCGGTGGCCGCGGTAGATCATCGGGAACGACAGGGCGCCGAGCGTTTTCGGCCAGTGCGGGCAGAAGATCAATCGGTCGCGGCGGATCTCCAGCCCGGTGAAGCAGCGCTGTAGCAGGTCGATGCTGCCTGCCATCGCGCCGAGGTGAATTCCCTCCGCGGTGGTGCCGCCCTGGATGTCGGCGACGTCGGACTCGAGGACTCGGTCGAAGAATTCCACGGCACGGTCGCGGTTGGCTCGGGCCAGCACCCATGAATGCACCAGTGCGCTGAGTGTCGAACCGTGGGAGGTGCGCGACAGGTAGTAGTCGATGGTGCGTGGAATCATCTCGCCGGGCAGTTCATATCCGAGGTGGCCCAGCAGTTCTCGGAGTTCGTCGGCTGACAGCAGATAGAAGAGCATCAGCACATCGGCTTGTTTTGCTGCCCGGTAGCGGTTGACGTTGTCGCCCTCGGCCTCCAATATCCGGTCCAGACGCTGGATGTTGCCGTAGCGCTGCCGGTAATGGTCCCAATCCAGTTCGGCCAGCCGGTCGTAGCCTTCGAACTGGCTGATGACTCCGTCGTGGAACGGTACATACATGCGACGTGCGACATCCCGCCAGCGGTCCGGCTCCAAGGGTGGGACCGACAGCATCTCCAGCAATTCGGACCGGGGGCGCGGGGCCAGAAGGGCGAGTGCATCGAGTGCCCGCAGGATCACCCAGGCGGCCATAATGTTGGTGTAGGCGTTGTTGTCGATGCCCGCCTCCGGTGCTTCTGGGTACCCGGAATGGAATTCGTCGGGGCCGATGACACCACGGATGCTGTAGCGGTCGCGCGCACTGTCGTAGTCGGCCATGCTCGACCAGAATCGTGCGATGTCTACCAGTAGTTCGGCACCGAATTCGGTGAGGAATTCCAAGTCTCCGGTCGCCTGATAGTACTGCCATACGTTGTAGGCGATCGCGATGCCGATGTGATGGGCACGTCCGCTGGGATCCGGATTCCAGTGCCCCGACAGCGGATTGAGGTGCACCCGCTGACTCTCCTCACGGCCGTCGCTGCCGGATTGCCACGGGAACATAGCCCCGGCGAGTCCGGCAGCGACGGCCGCTTGGCGGGCCTCGGGTAGGCGGCGGTAGCGGTAACGCAGCAATGATCGGGTCAACTCCGGAAAGCGCGGATTCAGCACCGGGAAAACGAACAGTTCGTCCCAGAACACGTGGCCGCGATACGCCTCGCCATGGAGTCCGCGTGCGGGCACACCCACATCGAGATCTGCGGTGTTCGGCGACAGGGTCTGGGTCAAGTGCAGCAGATGCAGGCGCACGATGCGCGCCGGGTGTTCCCGACCATCGAGGTCGATTCGCGACCGTGCCCACAGGTGCTTCCAGGCCGCGGCATGTCCCTCAAAGAGCTCCGCGTAGTCACCGGTGGCGTCGAGCCAGCGGGTGGCTTCTTCATCTGGTCCCGCTGTCGCGTGGTCGCGTCCGGCGAAAACGGTCACGACCTTCTCCAGGGTCGTGGAGTCCCCGGCGGCGATGTCGATGGTGAAGTCGTGCCCGATCACTCCGTCTCGGTCGATCAATGCGCGCGGCGCGTCGACAGGTCCCTCTGCGCATCTCAGAGTGCTGCGAGTCGCCACGGCCACCGGTATCCCCGAATTGCTTGTCCGCACCGCGAGCAGTACCGAATCGTCGGACACCCGCACGGCACGCTCCGTCGCCAAGTGGGTATCCGACAGGCCGCGATACCGCTCCACCAGACCATTGCGCACGGAACCGTCGATCACCGAGCGGATCGTCAGCGTCCCCGACCAGTTTTCGGCGGTGATCGTCGTCGCGAGCGCGCCCAGGTGTGGCCGATGCATGGCGGCGAACCGGCGCTGCGTCACTGCGGTGATTCGCCCCGAGGAGTCGTGAAAGCGGAACTGCCGCACGAGCTCGGCGCGGCGCAGATCCATCTGCTGCTGGTAGCCGAGCAAGTCGGCGGTATCGATATCGAACCAGTCGCCACCATCGATCCGGAAGGTCACGGGCAGCCAGTTCGGCAGATTCACGAGGCTTTCGTTGTCGACGACGTGCCCGGCGATCTCGTCGTAGAGCCGGTTGTACACCCCGGCGATATAGGTGCCGGGATAGTGGACTGCTCCGGCCACACAATCCGGTGCCGCGCCGCGGGTCGCGAAGTAGCCGTTGCCGACCGTGCACAGCGCCTCACGAAGCTTCTCCTGTGAAGGGTCGTAGCCGTCGAAGGTGAGAGCCCACGACTCCGGGCCCGCCGCAACGGTTTCGGTGTGCACCAGCCGTACCAGCCGATCGAGGAAGTCGCGAACCTGGCGTGGTCCGGCGACCGAGAATCGCGCGGCGGTGTGCCTGTCCCCGGTTTCGCCATGGCGCACCACGATTGCGAGCCCGTCGGATTCGACGGTGTCGAAGGCGTCCTCATCGGTGAGATCGTCGCCGAGGTAGATCGGCAGCGCCGGGACGGTGAGATGCTCGAGGATCGAGCGCAACGCGGCGCCCTTGTCCCAGTCCACGTCCGGGCGCAGTTCGGCGACCCGCCGCCCGTGGGTCACGCGCAACCCTTCGGTACGCCCGGCCTCGTGCACCGCGGCGACGACTTCGCCGACGTTCTCCGCGGCGACGTTGCGGTGATGGACGGCGACCGCGAATCGCTTGTGCTCAACCAGAACACCAGGAATATCCCGTAGCTGATACTGCAGTTCGTCGGCGGCCTCGGCCAGCGCCTGTTCGGCGCCCGGCGCGGCATCGTGCACGTGACGAGTGCCGTCCGGGGCCATCAGCTCGAAGCCGTGGCTGCCCGCATACCAAATTCCGGGGACGCCCACGCGGTCACGCAGATCGGTCAGATCACGACCGCTGATGACCGTAACCGGGCAGTGGGCGGCTAGTTCCGCCAGCGCGCTCGTCGCGCCGTCGACGGGTCTTGCGGCGGTCGGGTCGGCGACGATATCGGCCAAGGTGCCGTCGAAATCCAGCAGTACCGCGACCTTCTCGGTGCCCAGGAGATCCGCGACGCGCGGCCAGCACTCGATGGCATCCGGAACCTCCGACATCCGCCGGAAGCCCCCGCGCAACCTCACCCGGCCGAGGTCCTCGACGACGACGTCGGCCCCCTGTGCCAGCAGCCGCGCCGCGTGCGCGTGCCGGTCCACCCCGATGACCAGCGCGAAGCCGCCACTCCGGCCGGCCGCCACACCCGCCTCGGCATCCTCGACAACCACCGTGCGGTCGGGTTGGGCGTCCAGCCGACGCGCGGCCTCCAGCAGCATCGCTGGATCAGGTTTTCCCAGCAGGCCCAGCTCCTCGGCAGCGATACCGTCCACCCGCACGGTGAACAAGTCGGCGACACCGGCGGCCGCGAGCAGTTGCGCGCAGTGGCGGCTGGCAGAGAACACGCCGGTGCGGATTCCCGCGGCCCGCAGCCGCCGAACCAGGATGATGGTCGATTCGAAGACCCGCACACCGCCGCGCGCGATCCGGTCCCAGAACAGGCGATCCTTCCGATTGCCCAGTCCGCACACGGTCTCGGCCGTCTCTGGATCGGAGGAATCACCCCACGGCAGTGCGATACGTCGTGCGGCGAGGAAATCCGCCACACCCCGATAGCGCGGTTTGCCGTCCACAAAACGCAAGTAGTCGGCTTCGGTGAACGGTGATCGGTCTTGTCCGGCGCCGGCCGGACGTCGTGTGAGGAAGTCGTCGAACAGTTCCGTCCAGGCCGCGGCATGAATCGACGCGCTGTCGGTCACCACCCCGTCCATATCGAAGATCACCGCGTCGTAGTGGCGCGAATCGATACGCGGCGCCGCCGGTGCACCGTTTCTCACACTCCCAGCGTGAACCGGTCCGTTCGTCCCGTCCAGAGGCAAAGGTCCGCAACAGGCGCCCGACAGGGGACCACGCGCGCCGAGATGGGGACCAACGACTCCTCCAGCGCCGGAGTCCGGCACCTACCGTCAGTGATATGAACCAGCTACCGACCGGGGAAACCATCGAGAAGGCCGTCCTGCTCGCGGGCCGGGCGCCGTCGCTACACAACAGTCAGCCTTGGCACTGGACATTCGACGGCCGAGTGCTACGCCTGTTCGCCGTGCCCGAGCGCAGGCTCCCGGCGGCGGATACCTCCGGCAGGCAGATGCTGATCAGCTGCGGTATCGCCTTGAATCATCTGCACGCAGCCATGGCCGCGGCCGGCTGGCGGATCCTCGTCGCCCGCTTCCCCGACCCCAACCGCCGCGATCACCTGGCCAACATCACCTTCCAACCGGCCCAGTTCGTGACCGACGGCGACCGCGCTCGCGCCGACGCCATACTGCGGCGGCACACCGATCGGCTGCCATTCGCGGCGCCGCCCGACTGGTCTGACTTCGAATCCGTGCTGCGGACCACCTTCGATCCGGCCGACGCAGCCCTCGACGTCTTGCGGGACGACAGCCGACCCGCGCTGGCCCGCGCCTCGGAGATGTCCGCGTCTCTGCGCCGCTACGACTCCGAGTACCACGCCGAATTACAGTGGTGGACCGGACACACCGTCGCCGATACCGGTGTCCCCAGGGAAGCCCTGATCTCACCGGAGGAACGGCAGCGAGTGACCGTAGGCCGCCAGTTCCCCACGACCACCGGAGCGCCCCGGCGCACCGAAATCACCGACGACCACTCGGTGATTCTCGTCCTGTCCACCGACAGCGACACCCCGGACGATTTGGTGCGCTGCGGCGAGGTGCTGTCCACGGTGCTGCTCGAATGCATACTCGCGGGCTTCGCGACATGTCCCCTGACCCACCTGACCGAAGTACCACGCAGCCGCGCCGTCGTCCGCGAACTGACCGGACAGACCCGCCTGCCGCAGGTCCTGATCCGGGTCGGCACCGCACCCGAATCCACACAGAACGGTCCAGCCACACCGCGTCGCCCGCTCGCCGAAATACTCGACATGCCCAAAACCACCGAACAGGTGACATGACTCCACTGGCAGCCGGGCCTTTCGGCCCACGTTCTGCGAGTAGCAATGCTCTGGCTCGAATCCGGCCGCTCGAGCAGGCTACGAGCTATATCAGCCCACCTCACTGTCCGGCGCCGACGTGGGGTACTAACGATCCGGATGCGCGACCGCTGGTGGGTCCCTGCGGTGGTGATCGCCTCGATCATGCTGGTCGGGGTGCTCGGGGCATTCACCACGGTTCCTGCTTGGGCCAACGACTACAGCTCGAACCTGGTGCATCTAGCCGTTGTCCTCTGCATCGTTCTCTCGGTTCGGCTGTTGTCATGGGGTGTCGCCCTTCTGCGCGCCGACGCCGTTAGTATCCGGCGTCGCGGCGGCGGAATCCGGCGAATCCCACCCCTAGTCCGGCTGTCGCCAGTGCGGTGATGACGAGTATCGGTGCGGCGGAGACCGTTTCGAGCGGCACCCGCGGAATGTGCGTGAATGGAGAGGCATCGTCGAACCAATCAGGCAGATCGAAGGGTGCCGCGAAAAGGACAGCAACGGCGCAATAGGCGAACACCGCCCATGCCACCGCGACAGCGGCCCTGGGTAACCAGCCGAACCCGAGCGCTGCGACGGTGACGACCAGCCAGACGGCGGGTGAATAGACAAGCGCCACCCCGGTCATACGCAGTGACTGGCCCGCATCGGCGATCGTCACCCCATAGGCCAGCCCATGACCGAAACCTCCGGCAGCCAGCACGAATGTGGATCCGATCAAGGCTATGCCGAGGTGGCTGGCCAGCCAGGCATGCCGGCTGACAGGTGCGGCCAGGACCGATTCGGCTCGGCCCGCGGTCTCCTCGCTGCGGGCCTGCAGGGCACTGGTGATGCCGTAGGCGGAGGCGAGCAGCGCGGCGATCGACACCGTGAGAGCCAGATATGAGTCCACTGCAGCGCCCACGCCGCCGGGCAGATAGGCGGCGATCTCAGGGTTGTCGGCTAAATAGTCCTCGATGCTATCGGCGAACGAGCCGAACGCCGCGCCGAGCGCGAACACGCCGACAGCCCAGCCGATCAGCGAGCCGCGCTGCAGCCGCCAGGCCAATCCCACGGGTGAGCTCAGCGCCCACGACGCACTGGCCCGTCCCTTTCCATACGGCAGCAGGCCGGCGCCGAAGTCCCGCCGATCAAGCAGCATGAAGGCGACGGCGGTGAGCGCGACGGTCGCGGCGGCAAACAGCAGTACCGGCCACCAGCGGTCGACGACGAACGGGTAGGTTCGCTGTCCCCAGCCGATCGGTGATGTCCAGGAGGCGGCCCCGGTACCGACATCGCCGATGGCGCGCGCAACGTAGGCCGCGGCGAGGCCCAAGGTGACCGAACCGTAGACGCTGCGCGGATTCTCGAACACCTGCGCGGCGACCGCGGTGACCGCAGCGAAGGTCACACCGACCCCACCCGCCGCGACCCCGAGCAGCAGCGACCCGCCGGTCGGCAGGCCGGTACCCACGCCGGTGGCGAAAACCACCAGCACAACGGCGATGTCGGCCAGCCCGGCCAGCGCCAGCGCCGCGATCGTCGGCGACCGGCGACCGACCTGCGCCGAGCGGATCAGCTCCGCCCGCCCGGTCTCCTCGTCCAAGCGGGTGTGCCGACCCACCAGGAACATGTTCATCAGGGCGACCACGACCGCGAGGTAGGCGAAGATCTCGAAGACGATCTCGCCGCCGATCGTGTCCAGCAGCCTGCTAGGCCCGCCCATGGCGATGGTGGCCGCGCTGGCGCTCATCGTCTGGCGGAGCTGGGCCAGTTTCTCCGGGGTGTTGTAGAACCGCTGGCTGCCGATGGACTGGAATGCCAACAGCGCGGCGGTGCCCAGCACCCAGCACGGCAGGGCGAATCGCTCGCGCCGCAGCGCGAACCACAGCAGTGTGGCCGCCCCGGAGACGACCCCGCTCAGCGGGGCTCGCAGACTCGACGCGACAGTCACGACATCTCCTCGTCCGCATGGGCAGGTTCGGCACCGTAGTGGCGCAGAAATATGTCCTCCAGGGTGGGTGGTGTGCTGGTGAGACTGCGCACGCCGAGGTCGCAAAGTATCCGCAGGACCGTGTCCAGATGGGTGGTATCGACATCGAATCGGGCCCTCGTACCGTCCTGGACGAGGTCGTGCACGCCAACCGCGGCGTCCAGATCCGTGGGCGGGCGAACGGTTTCCACCGTGATCGCGGTTCGGGTCAGATGCCGCAGCTCGGACAGGGTGCCGCTCTCCACAGTCCGCCCGCGCCGGATGATGCTCACCCGGTCGCACAACGCTTCCACCTCGGCGAGGATATGACTGGACAGCAGCACGGTCCGGCCGACGTTCTGCGATTCCTCGATACAGCGCTGGAATTCGGCTTCCTTCAGCGGGTCGAGGCCGACGGTGGGCTCGTCGAGCAGCAGCAGTTCCGCGTTCGAGGCCAGTGCGGCGACGAGTGCGACTTTCTGCCGGTTGCCCTTCGAATAGGCACGCGCCTTCTGCCGTGGGTCGAGCTCGAACCGTTCCAGCAGTTCGTCACGGCGACGCCGGTCTACACCGCCGCGCAGCCGCCCCATCAGGTCGATCACCTCACCACCGGTGATCCCGGGCCAGAGAATAACCTCCCCCGGCACATACGCCAACCGTGCATGCAGCGCGACCGCGTCGAACCACGGGTCGCCGCCGAGCATGCGCACCATGCCGGAATCCGCGCGCAGTAGCCCCAGCAGGATCCGGATCGTCGTCGTCTTGCCCGAACCGTTGGGGCCGAGAAAGCCGTGGACCTCACCGGTCCGCACGATGAGATCCAGCTCATCCAGGGCCCGCGCCGTACCGAACGATTTCGTCAAACCGATGATCGAGATGGCGGGATCGGTCACAACTAGGACACCATCCTTGCTGCAGGCCCCGAGACGGGTTCGTGTTAGGGACTGACCCGGCGACGAAGGTCGATGCGGCCACTGCCGGATTGCCTTGCCGCGGGCACACCGGGCACACCGCGGTGGCGCCGTTTCGAATCTCGAATCCGATGCGTTGGGCACCGTCGCATCACCCCACGATGCACCCATCCGGTAGTGCGCGCAGGGGCCGAAGGTCACTTCGGTAGGTGTCGGTCTGCAGGCGGGGAAAGGCATCACCGTGTTTCGCTGCGGGCAGCCGACCCGGTCAGGTGCTGCGGCGCGCTGGTTCTGCCGCGCGGCACGACACTGTCGAACCCAGGGGCATCGGCATCGTCGGGACACCGGAGTGCGAGGCGTGCTGGGCTGTTCTCATCGGTCACCCGAAGCCCGGTTCCCGGGAGCCTGCCACTGCGCGGCATTCGATCGAATCATCTTGTGCCAGAGGCTGTTTTGACGTACCAGCGCCACACCATGCACCGACCCGGCGGCGGCTCAGGCTCCGGCGGACTCGGTGGAGCGCTGACTCGGCCGGTAGTGCTTTGAGGAGAAGTGGGCCGCCGCGATGACTTCCTGCGCGCGCAGCTCATCGTTGGTGACCACGTGTGCGTCCGGACCGGGGAAGGTGAGCGCCCGGTGCCCCGTGTCGGTCCAGTGCACCAGGTAGGGCGGTGCCCCCTCCCTCCCGTGTACCTCCTCGATGAGACCGTGCCGGACCGTACCGCCGACACTGCGGCCCTCGACAATCAGCCAGTCCCCTGTTTTTGCATACACGACGCCGACCTCCTATTATTCCCGGTCGAATCCATCGTTGCGGCGGGCATCGGATCGACGGTAGGGCCGTTGGTCGCTGTGTGAAGGCGCTTTGGTCGTCGCGAGGCGACATCCGTCTCGTAGTCGCCGGGCAGTCCCCGGACGAGTTGGACGAGGCCGCAGTCGTCGCCGCGGAGGCGGAGGCTGTTGCCGAGGGTCCTTCCCCGCGGCCGTCACAGCGCATCCCACCGACCGGACCGCGGTGGCCTGGTCCACGGTGGCGGTGATTGCCGACCTGGCCCCGGTCGCCGCTCTGCTGCGTCTCGGTGGGCTCGGCGTCGAGCATGTCGGCGATGGCGGCGGGCTGTGGGTTGGCGCTGCCGGACGGGATACGAATCGGTGTCACGACCGTGTGCCCGTTCTCGAGTCGGTGCGGTCGTCGACCGGCATGGATGCCAGCTGGTTCACCAACCAGTCGCGGGCGAGTTCGGCGACCTTCTCCAACGCGCCCGGCTCGGCGAACACGTGGGTGGCGCCGGGCACCACCGCCAGGGCGGTCTCACACGACATCTCTTGCGCCGCAAGGCGGTTCAGCTCCAGCACGACATGGTCGTCGCCGCCGACGATCAGCAGGGTCGGAGCCCGCACCGCGGCGAGGTCGGCACCGGCCAGATCCGGCCGGCCGCCCCGAGACACCACCGCGGCGATTTCCACCTTCGGGTCGACCGCCGCCCGAAGTGCCGCAGCGGCACCCGTGCTGGCCCCGAAGTACCCGATCCGCAGACCGAAGATCTCTTCCTGGCGGGTCAACCAGCCGGTGACGTCGAGCAGCCGCTGCGACAGCAGTTCGATATCGAAAACCTGGGCCCGATGGATCTCCTCGTCCGAAGTGAGCAGATCGACAAGCAGCGTGCCCAGCCCCGCTCGGTTCAGCACCCCAGCCACATATCGGTTGCGAGGGCTGTGGCGGCTGCTGCCGCTGCCGTGTGCGAATACCACCATTCCGATCGGACTCTCCGGAATGGTGAGATGCCCGGCCAGTTCAGCCTTTCCGGCGATCACTCGCACCTCATCGTCCCGCAGCGGCGGATCACCTGCAGGAGCCGGCTGTCGTTCCGGCAGATCTCCGGCGGCCCGACGCAGCAGCTCGACGACCTCGGCGTCGGAGACCTGGTCGAAACGGCGATACCAGCAGCCGACGGCGCCGAACCACACAGGCACCTCGAGGCAGATCACCTCGTCGGCTTCGTCCGCCAGCACCGACATCGTGTCACGGGGCGCCACCGGAACGGCCAGCACAACGCTCCGCGCGCCGTGTGCCCACGCGACCTGGCAGGCTGCGCAGGCGGTCGCGCCGGTGGCGATGCCGTCGTCGACGATGACCACGGTGCGGCCTGACAGCGGGACACGCGGGTGCGTGCGCCGCAACCGCCCCGCCCGCCGCGAGAGTTCTTCGCGCTCATGGCGTTCCACGTTCGCCATATCCGCGCGGGCGAGTCGTGCGTGCGCGACGACGACATCGTTGGTCACCAGGACGTCGTCCTCGCCGATCGCGCCGAACGCGAGCTCTGGCTGATGTGGGACGCCGAGTTTGCGAATCACGATCACATCCAGCGGCGCTCCCAGCGCCCGCGCGACCTCGTAGGCGACGGGTACACCGCCGCGCGGCAGGCCGACCACGACAACATCCTCGTCCCGGAGATATTCCAACCGCGCCGCCAGCCGGTGGCCGGCGTCGCGGCGATCATCGAAAAGCATCGCAAACCTCCCTCATGGATCTCTCCAGCCTGGGCTGCGACATAGCGGGGCGGCAGGACCGATCGTCGCCGAGCCGAGAGCCATTGGTCCCGGATACGCGCTCGGCTGCAGACCGGGAGCCTGGGCGAACGAATCAGTGCCCATCGCCATGCCCTCACCACGCCGCGCCCCAAACTGGGTTGAGAAGGCCACGAGCCGGGCAGAGGACGAAGGGCCTCGGCATAAGGGCCTTCGTAATCGGTTGCCGTCGGCCGGCACCGAGCACAATTGCCGGTATGGACAATGGACACCGCCCAGCATGTCGGCTCCCGAGCCAATGAGATCGAGCGACAGCTTCTCGGCATTGGATGCGATGTCTGCTGGTCGTCTCAGGATTCCGCATATATCGCGTTCGGTGTCGAGGTACCGGATCCGACGTGCACCGATGTCTGGTCGCCGGCGGCGGCGATCGACGGTTCGGGCGACAAGATCCGCGCAACAGTCGTGGCGTAGCCGAACCGGCCGGCGGATATCTGCGGGAGCCGGAAGCGGCGCGGTTCGAGGCGGTTCAAGGTATTGCGGCGCGTTCGAAGGCAATAGGCGATGAGCCCACGCGAATCCCACATGTCGCAGTCGGACCTGTTCTCCTGGAAAATGGAACGGGATCCAGCCCTGCGCTCGACAATCGTCTCGGTCCTGACACTGGATACCGATCCGGACTGGGATCGCCTGGTACGCACGATCGATCGCGGCACTCGGATCGTGCCGAAGTTGCGGGATCGGCTGGTCACCGCGCCCTTCGGGCTCGCCCCGCCCCGGTGGACACCTGATTCGGATTTCGATCTGTCCTGGCATCTACGACGTGCCGCGCTACCGGAACCGGCGAACCTGTCCGCGGTACTCGAGTTCGCTCGTACCGAGGCGATGACCGCGTTCGATCCCGTCCGGCCGCTGTGGCGGTCGACGTTGCTGAGCGGTTTGGACGGTGCCGGCGGCGCGCTGGTGCTAACTGTGCACCACAGCCTCACCGACGGAATCGGCGGCATTCAGATCGCCACTGAGGTCCTCGACTTCGATCGTGCGGGAACCGATCGCAGCCATCCGCCCGAACCGCCGCCCGACCGTGATGGCGGGCTGCGGGACACCGTGGCGTGGAACTGGTCCGTCGGCTCAGATCTCCTCCGCAGCGGTATCACCGCAGCACCGCCGACCGTGTGGCGCGCTTTCACCCACCCGGTTCGGGCGGTACACGACGGCGCCGCGCTGGCAACCTCGCTGGTTCGCCTGGTCGAGCCCGCTACCACGACACTGTCACCGGTGATGACAGAGC
This sequence comes from Nocardia sp. NBC_01730, assembly GCF_035920445.1. Taxonomy (NCBI): domain Bacteria; kingdom Bacillati; phylum Actinomycetota; class Actinomycetes; order Mycobacteriales; family Nocardiaceae; genus Nocardia; species Nocardia sp. NBC_01730. The sequence continues at coordinate 1,835,047 of NZ_CP109162.1, forward strand.
GCGGTCTCGGTCGCCGTTTAGCGGTGCTCGACATTCCCGTCGCGCGACTGCGCGGCGCCGCGCACGCCGTGGGATGCTCGATGAACGATGCCTTCCTGACTGCCGTTCTTATCGGACTACGCACCTATCACGACCGGCACGGGTCACAGGTCGACCATCTGCGGTTGACCATGCCGATCAGTCTTCGCGCGGCCGACGATCCACTTGGCGGCAATCGAATCACGCTGGCCCGCTTAATACTACCCGTCGACATCGCCGGGCCGATGGACCTGATGCGCGCCGTGAACGCCGTGGTCGGCAGTTGGCGCCGCGAACCGGCCATACCCCTGTCCGGCACCGTCGCGGCCGCGCTCAATCGGTTGCCGGTCGGACTGCTCACTGGCATGCTCAAACATGTCGACTTCGTTGCCTCCGATGTCCCTGGTTCCCCGATACCGCTCTATCTCGCCGGTGCCCGGATCGACCGGATGTACGCTTTCGCTCCCACCCTCGGTACGGCTTTCAACGTGACACTGACCTCGCATGCCGGAACCTGCAACATCGGCATCAACGCGGACACTGCCGCCATCCCGGACCTCGCGATCCTGGCCGATTGTCTCGGCACAGGTTTCCACATCGTGGCCCACCTCGGCGGTTGAGCGCGAAGTGGAGGGAGGTTCGAACATGACGGCCGAAATATCGCAACCCTCCCCGACATGATCGGGTCCCAGATCGATCCGGCACCCGTGGGGTGGTCGGAATTGTTCGCGCCCATCATGCGAGCTACCCGGCACACGATCGCCGCTAACGAGGAAGCCTCCCGCCGGGGCAGCTCGCCGCGCGTAGCGTCGAGAACGAGAGAGGGCTCGCCCACACGACCAACACGGTCTGTCGCAGTCTCTACGAGTGGGAGGGACCCGCATCGGTGAGGCCTACGCCCGCGTCCTGTGGTGAGTTCTGGCGCTTGTCAGCGTGCGGCTGAACGGCGAGTCTTGCTCGGGCAGGCGCTGTCGCGCCGAAAGCCGCGACCGATTCTGGACCCACGCTCGCTGACGTGACAGATGGACATCCGGCGGATCGGCGTGCGCGACAGTTCCGGAGTGAGCGCTGTCGGGACCAGGCTGTGCCAGTGCGTGCCTGCGGTAAGTATCGAGGGCCGGAGCGAGATCCCGCTCCGTCGAGTGTGCTTCAGCGCTGACGGACCACGATGATCGGGCACTCGACCGACTGAAGCAGCGCGTTGCTTGTGGAGCCGAGCAGTATTCCGGCGAATCCGCCGCGCCCGTGGCTGCCCACGACCACCAGCTGGGCACGCTCCGATTCATCGAGCAGGCAGCGGACAGGCCGGTCGCGTAACAGAACCCGTGTCACCGATACATCCGGATAGCGTTCCGTGTACCCAGCGAGGCTCTCGGCCAGTACTGCGTCTTCGGTGTCGTGAATGACGTCCCAGCCGGAGATGCCGACATCGAGTCCGCTCGTCTGGTCACTCCACGCGTGCAGGGCCATGATCGAAACCTTGCGCCGCGACGCCTCTTCGAAGGCGACCTCGACGGCCGGCACACTGTTCTCGGTGCCGTCGACCCCGACCAGCACCGGTTTGACCGACGACAGCGCATCGGTCGCTGACGTCGAATGCACCACGGTGACAGGACAGTGCGCGTGCCGGGTGACGGCTGTGCTCACCGAACCCAGCAACCCGCGCCGGATCGCACCCAGGCCGCGGCTACCGACGACGACCATCCGGGCCTGACGTGATCGGGTGATCAGGTACGGGATGATCGGATCGAAGACCAACTCGGTGGTGATGTCCAGTGCCTCGCCGTAGGCGGCCACCCGAGCGACTCCGTTGGCCTCGGTCAGGACGCGTTCGCCGTCCTTGCACAGCCATTCCGTGTCGGCATCGGTCAGCGCTACCCCGGGACCATAACCGGTTGGGATGGAGACGGAGGTGACGATGTGCAGCCGGCAGCAGTGCAGCCCGGCGTCCACCGCTGCCCACGCCACCGCGTGACAGGCAGTCGCCGAGCCGTCGACGGCGACCACGATCGGCGGACTGAACGGCTCCGAGGGTGATGCGATGCGCTCGGCTACGGTGTCCTCTTCGCTGAATCGGGATGTCATTGGAATTCCTTTCCGATCGAACGACTGATCTGTCGCCATTCCCTGTCCCACCCTGCGTCGTGGCGGGTGCTCAGCAGTCGGACCGTGCAGGAGACCAGTGCCAGTGCACCGACCCAGATTCCGACTAGAAGTGCCAGACCTGCATTCATCGCGTCGACGGCGGCAGCGCCGGACTGCCGCGGTGGTGCGGTCGGCTTGCCGTCCGCGCCGAGCCACACCGGCACCTCATCACCCTGCGCCACCGCCTCGGGGACCTCCATGGTCGCCGCGCCGGAGCGGCCGCCCCGGTCCCATCGCAGAGCTGCTTCGAACCGCTCCTCGCTCATCCCGTGCCCGCCCAGGGTCACGATTCGCTCTGGCTTCGCGATCACGGTCGCCGGCACTACGACTTTTGTCGCGTTCTCGGCTCGGATCCGTTCCGCAGCCCAGGTGTAGGCAGCCGTTCCGACTGCTCCCGCGACAGGCACGGCGATGAGTATGACCACGACCGCCACGATCCGTACCAGCGCCTCTATCCGATCCGACACGCGCATCAGCGGACTGGAACTCCATGGCCGGCTCCGCCACAGTCTGACCGGCAGCAGTGGGTATCGCGACACCTGAATCACCCGCTTCCGACGGTGCCGCCACTCAGCGAGAATCGCGTTCGATTCGATGTTTCGAGCATCCCGTGCGACGCGAGCCAGCAGCAGAGACCAAGGTCATCGTGTCGCCGAGTCCAGTGGCCCTGTTTCGGCATCCGAACCTCCCACCACACTGCCGATAGCCCGGAACTACGCGAGTCCCGGCAGCAGTCGAGTGATCTCGATGCACACCGGTCGCCAGGATCACAGTGGCTGGACGACATCATCCAGCCGGGGCCACGGTGGCTCGCAAAATCGCTCGAACGAGCCCGAATCCAAGGGGCTGAGTTCGATCATCGCGAACTGCCGATCTCGGCATCGTGGACGCCGTTCGCCGGGGCAGCGACAGCCGCAACCGCCTCGACCTCGTGCCCTACCGACCGGCGGGCTGGTCAGGTGCGAAGGCACTCCCCTTTCGGTGACGCTGACCCAAGCGGCATCACCAGCATCTTCCGACGGGAGGCTTATGCCTGCGGGCCGACATGTCTGCGCAGCGTGGCCAGCCGGCTGGCGAACTCCTTTTCGTCGATCTCGCCACGCGCGAAACGCTCCTGGAGGAGCCATTCGGGGGCCGGCGGCGCGGGGTGGCGTGGGGTGCGGTCGGCGGGCAGCGCGAGCCGGACCAGCAGGACGACGCCCGCGATCAGCAGCCCCCAGAACAGCAGCATTCCGATCCCCATCCAGGCATACCCCCATCCGCCCATATCGTGGTCGTATCAGAACATCACCGGCGATCATCTCCCCCTACTCCCGCTCGACCTCGCGGTGTTCGCGCCGGTCGGATACATCACCAGCGTGCGCTGGGGACATCCGGGCCGACAGGGCCGATCGGCACCATCGGGCGGTGACCAACGTACTCATCCTCGAATCGCGCACAGGCGTTCGGCGGCGGCGGAATCACGTCGGTCACTGAATCCACGCCCAGCTCACCAGGATTGGTGACGGTGATGCTTGCCTATTGTGTTCGAGGAGCGCAGCCGGTCGTACCCGGCTCGGTTGACCGCCGCACTGGATCCATTCGAGCCGACCAGCGGGCGCTGTAAACCTTGCGCGCGAGTTGAGCGCAGCTGTGGCTCGGTCATCGTGCATCCACAGCGCTGTCGATCGGTGTGTGCCCCAAGGTGAACAACGCCTCGTCTTCCTGCGCGAAGTGCAGGGTGAGAATCGCGTCCAGGCCGTACAGCGTCGCACGCAGATCATCGATCTGATCCTCGCGGATGCCGTTGGGGGAATCGTCCACGTGGCGGCGGATCCGGTCGACCAGCCGCTCTATTTCGGTGTGTTCGCGGCTCATCGTCACCATCGCTTCCGGGTCCCGCAGGTAGTCGGTCAGCGCGGGATACAGTTGAGACTCCTCGGCATGCTCGTGCGGCAGCACGCGCTCGATAAGCAGCTCCAGCGCGTGCTGAACCGCGGTGTCGGCATTCGGGCCGGGACCGGATGCCAACGAGTCGGCGGCGTGCCGGACCGAGGCGCGCGCGGCCCGCAGCCTGTCGTGCTCGCGGGCGAACCGCGCCACCAGCGGATCAATCGCGGCAGTACGGCGACCGTGCCCGATCCGCAGGGCCCGCATCGCGTTCATGATCACCGCGACGTCGATACCTTCCTGCACCAGTGCACCCGCGGCGGGCTCGAGCAGACCGAAAGCGGCGGCGATCATTGCCAGCAGTGACAGCGTCATGCCTGCGACCGCACTCTGCACGGCCAGCCGACGTGCGCGCTGCGCGATGTCGACAGCGTCGGCCAGCCGATCGATGCGATCGTCCACGATCACCGCGTCGGCCGCTTGAACCGCGGCGGTCGACCCGCGCGAACCCAGCGCGATGCCGATGTCCGCGGCGGCCAGTGCGGGCGCGTCGTTCACCCCGTCCCCGACCATCGTGGTCACGCCATGGTGGCGTTCGGCGCGAATGGCGGCGATCTTGTCGGCGGGGTCTGCGTCGGCGAGCACCTCGGTGAGACCCAGCATCCGCGCCACCTCGGTGGCATTGTCCACCCGGTCTCCGGTGAGCAGCAGCAGCCGCGACAGCCCTGCTGCTCGCAACCGGCGCATGGTGCGGGCGGCGTCGTCCCGCAGGCGATCACGCACCAGCAGCGCAGCGACGGGCACTCCGTCGATCGAAACCCAGATCACGCCCGCGAGGTCGAGCCTGGCTCGCCGCAGCACCGCCTCGGCCCACGGCGCAGGCTCGGTGTGCGCGGGCAGCCGCCCGACTCGCACCCGATGCCCGTCGACCGTACCGGTCGCGCCCTGGCCGGGTTCTTCCGAAACCCGTTCCGCTGTAGCGGGTGCCAGCCCGTGCAGCTCGGCGGCCCGAGTTACCGCGCGAGCGAGCACGTGTGGCGAGAACTGCTCGACGGCGGCCGCCCGGCACAGCGCCTGATCCGCGTCGATGTCCGGCGCGGTCAGAATGTCGATCACCTCCGGACGCCCGACGGTGACAGTGCCGGTCTTGTCCATCGCCAGAGATCGTGTGCGCCCGAGAATTTCGAGCGCGGCGCCATTCTTGACCACCACGCCGGCCCTGGCCATGCGCGACATTCCCGCCGTGATGGCTACCGGCACCGCCAGCAGCAGCGGGCACGGAGTAGCGGTGACGACGACAGCGACCGCACGCACCGGATCCCGAGCCAGCACCCAGGCCGCGCCCGCGACGACCAACGCGAGAGGAAGGAACCACACCGCCACCCGATCGGCCAACCGCGCCACCGGAGCCGTCTCGGCGGCCGCCTGCTCGGCCAGCGCGACGATGCCAGCATAGGTGCTGTTCTCGACCGTGGCGCCAGCTCTGATGTCCGCCGTCGCACCAGCGTTGACCACTCCGCTGCGCACCTGGGCACCCGCGCGGTGAACCATCGGTATGGATTCCCCGGTCAACGCCGATTCGTCGAATACACCCGCTGTCGTCAGTGTTCCGTCGACTGGAACGGTCTCGCCCGATAGCACGACCACGGTGTCGCCGCGCCCGATCTCGGTGGCCGCGACGGTCTCGATCCTGTCCCGCCGCCGCCGGTGTGCCTGGGCCGGGGCACGTTGCAGCAGCGCGGACAGGTCGCGTCCAGCCCGCCTGCCCGCGTACGCGTCCAACACCCTGCCGGTGGCCACCATCAGGGCGATCAGCGCACCAGCGAAGTACTCACCGACCGCGGCTGCGCCGACCAGCGCGATCAAAGCCAGGAGATCGGCGCCATATCGGCCCCGCCGAAGATCGCGTAGCACCCAGATCGCGGCCGGGACGAGTGCGACGACGGTAGCGGCGAGCCACGTTACTTCGGCGGCGTTCGCGTTGAACGGACGCGCCACCAGCCCGGCTACGCCGAGTACGCCGATCGTCGACATTAACGCGATCTCACGAATTCCCTGTTCCGCCTGGGCTTTCCGAGCATCACCAGCGTTCTTACCGCTCCGACTTCTCCGATGTGCCCATGTCATCCGGAGCCTCCTGTTCGAACTTCGACGCCGCGGTCCGGGCAGGTGTGCTGCATCGGTCGGGTCAGGCCACTCGACGCAGGTTCTGACTCTTCTCCAACGTTTCGGCCTCGTCCGCCTGCTTGCGGGCCAGCCCCTCGAAGAATCCGAGGACAGGCTGCCAGAAGTAGCCGGCGCCAGCGATGATGAGGCCGGTGAACACGATACCGAGCGCGTGATTGCGAATCGGCAGATCCCACGCCGCGAACAAATCGAAGTCGGCTATCCACGCCGCCGCGATACCGATGACGACCAAGGTCATAGCGAGGAATTCGCGCGCCATCTCGAGATAGCGAACCGCGAACCGGGTAACGACCAGCGCCGCGAGTCCGAGGAGAACGATCATTCCGAATGCGTTCACGACTTGACTCCTTTCTTGTCTGTGCAAGCCGGTCTCTACGATGCACCGTCGAGCAATCCCCTGGCAGTGCATCGTGTCACCGGTTGTCATGACCTTTGGCCCACGGCGTTTAGACCGTGGCCGATCGGGGTCGCGCCCCAGCGCACCGTTCGCTGCTTACTGGTCGAGATCTCTCGGCCCACCGACCCTGAAGGTCCATGGCTGGCGCGCCCAGCGCGGGGGCCTGCGTGACGACAGCACCACGCAGACCTCGCCAGATCCGCGGAGACCGATCACGGTGTCATGGTGGCCGTACTTGCTGATCCACTGCGCGGCAGACCTACGGACCAAGGTCCCTCTGGCCACGTCGGTTCGGCACTGTTCAAGGCACGCGCCCGACCGTAGCGTCGTTGCTCACACAGCTTCCGAAGACAGCGGCAGACAGCATCGAGGAGACCGCGATGCGGGCACGGATCGTCTATGAATCGATGTTCGGCAACACTGCCGCTGTTGCCGAGGCCATCGCCCGAGGATTGCGCAAGCACGCGACGGTCGAGCTGCTGAACGTCTGCGCCGCGGCGGAAGTACCCGAGCCGTCGGTGGATCTGCTCGTGGTCGGCGGACCGACCCACGCCTTCGGGCTGAGCAGGAAACGGACCCGGCAGGACGCCGCCGAGCGAACCGACGCGCCGCTCGCGGTCGACATCGGGATCCGGGAATGGCTCGACGCCGCGCTGCCGGTCCCCGAGGGCAGCAGGGCCGTTGCTTTCGGCACCAAAGTCGGGAGCCCGCCCTGGCTGCCCGGGTCGGCGGCGCGCGCCGCCGGAAGACGCCTACGGCATTTGGGTTATCAGCTCGCCGACGATCCGGCTGATTTCCTGGTCGATGGCATGACCGGGCCGGTCACCGCGGGTGAGCTCGACCGCGCCCGTGCCTGGGCCGAACGCCTCGCGCACACCGAACTCGACCGCGTCGCGCATCGGGTCTGATTCCGAAGGAGCAGCTCATGTCGTACCCAGTGGCAGTTGTCGAATCGGTGCCGCACACCGTCCTGGAACTGCGCCGCACCGTACGTGCCGACCATGCCGGCGACGACATCGGAAGCGGGATGGAGGCGCTCTACAGCTTGGCCACCACTTTAGGGTTGACGCGATTCGGGCCTCCGTCTACGACCTACCGAGGTGAATTCGGCCCGGGCACGTCGACCGACGTCGACTTCAGGCTGCCGGTCAGCGCAGGGCCGCTCGGCACCGAAGAGGTGACGGTGCGACGAACCGAGCCCGACCTGTACGCGCAGACCGTCCATCACGGCGACTACCACGGAATCGGTGCCGCTTATCGCGCGCTCGACGAGTGGCTGCGCGACTCGGCGTTCCGTCCGGTGGGCCCACCAACCGAGGTGTACCTGGTCGCACCCGACGAGGCGGTGGTGCCCCACGATCTGTTGACCGAGATCCGTGTCCCCGTCGCGCCTGCCGATCTGAGTGCGCGAGTCACTGTGCCCGTCGAGGACGCCGTGCAAATCGTGCACAACGCATTGGCCGAACAAGGCTTCGGTGTGCTGTCCGAAATCGACGTGCGCTCCACATTGCATGCGAAGCTCGAGGTGGCGATGGAGGACTACGTGATCCTCGGCGCCTGCAACCCGTCGCTGGCCCATCGGGCGCTGGAGATCGACCGGCGAATCGGCCTGCTGCTCCCGTGCAACGTCGTGGTGCGCGCCGTCGGCGACACTACTGTCGTCGAGGCGGCGGACCCGGAAATGCTGGTACGGCAGTCCGAAACGACTGGGCTCCAACCGATCGCGTTGGAAGCCCGCGCAGCTCTCGTCGCCGCCATGGAGACAGTCGCGAAGCACCCGCCCGCAGTGAAATGACTGCTTGCCCAATCCGGTACGGGCAAATGCACAGATCTCGGAAGACTATTTGCCTGGTCTTCCGAGATTCGGCGATACGGAACTCACCAAAGCCGATCTCGGTCAGTGTCGATCGGCCTTCTCGAATGTATCCACCACGTCCTCGACCGCACGGCGGGGGGTGGCCTGCAGCGGCGGCGCGCTGGTCGGTGCCCAACCTATCCGGATGACCACTTGGGGGTAGGCGCTATCGTCCAGTACGCCGAGGCGGACCCTGCTGCGCACCTCCGCGATTTCCATCGGCTCGGTCAACGGGCACGTCGCCAAACCGACATTGGTGGCGGTCAGCAGGACCGCGCTCATCGCCTCACCTGCCCGCAACCGGGACAAACGGTCATCGGCCGACGTACCGAGCACAAGCAGCTCCGCGTAGTCGGGCTCCTGCGCGGCATCGATGAGCTGCGGCGCCGCGAAATCCCGTGCGGGCAGCTCGTCCTCCGCGCGCGGACTCGGGGTGTTCCTGACCGGGACACCGTCCTCGGTACTGTGCCTTCCACTCCAGGTGGCCAGCTCGAACTGGTAGTCCGGATCCGCCGCATGTCTGCTCGCAGCGTCACGTATCGCCTCGATCAAGTGGTCGCGGGAGAGATCGGAAGCCTGGCGCAGGACCGCGCCGAGTGCGGCCGCGCGCTCGGTAACCAGCCCGAGGTATCCGGATGGGATCGGCCAGGAGCTGTAGTGTCTGCGGTCCGTCCGCCGGTGCGATATCGCGGCGCTCATCGCGACGTCCAGCGGAGTCGGCCGATGCCGCACCAGCTCCATCGCTGCCAGGTGATTCGGTTCTGCCGGATTCGGCAGCCGATGCACCACCGACGACCAGCCCAGCGCCGCGAAGGCGACACTCAGATGATGCAGTGCGGCACCACAGCTGAGCACGAGATCGCGTGTATCGGGATCTGTGGATGGTAGCGCCCGCGCGGGGTCCAGGTAGAGGTGCACGGATCGGTCAGCGATCCGCCACCGCCATGGCTGAATGTTGTGTATGGACGGCGCCCGCACCGCGAGCGCCAGCGCTGTCTTGACGGTGTTGTCGTCGGGCAGTCCGTGGTCCATGTCGTCCTCCATTCGTTTCGATCAACGCTGCCACCGGCACGCCACACCGGTAAGGGCAAGACGGCCTCTCCTGGCAGGACTTCGGGCGCCTGTGACCGACTGCGTCCTGCACGCAGATCGAAGCGAAGTGCCTACCGATCAAGGACCTTCGGCCATCACCCGACGCCGGGCCGATGCGGAAGTCTGAGAGCATCAGCCACAGCGAAAGGATCTGGTCACCATGTCCGGTCTCACTGGATTCGATCCCCATGGGCGCGGCGCCGTCGTCACGATCCATACGCTGATGACCGCCGACCTCAACGCGAGCGTGGCCGCGGGGCAGCCGCTTGCGCGCTTCGGTGAGCCGGAGGAGGTCGCCGCGATGGTCGGATTCATCGTCACCGAGGCCACGTTCCCGACCGGGTCGGAGTTCGTCCTCGACGGCGGCGCCACGGCCGGCATGGCATTGACCGTGCCCGCCTCAACGGCTTGCTTACCGTGCTGACGACCGCCATCGACGCGCATGCCCAGTTGCGCGAGACACACACCGGGATAGTCGTGCTGTGCGGCGAGCGCGCCTATAAGGCGAAGAAGCCGATCACCACCGACTTCCTCGACTTCGGCACACCAGCGCTGCGCGAGCAAGCCTGTGCGCGCGAACTCGAACTCAATCGCCGCATGGCGCCGGACGTCTATCTCGGCGTCGGTCACCTGAGCGACCCGCTGGGCGGGCCCGCTGAGCCGGTGCTCGTCATGCGGCGGATGCCCGAGGACCGAAAATTGTCCAATGTGCTTGCCGACACCGTGGGGCGCAGCTCGGAGCTGTCCGCGCTGGTACGGGTGCTCGCCCAGTTCCACCGCTCGGCTCGGCGCGGCCCCGAGATCGATCGGTCCGGCACCCCGGCCGCGCTGCGAAGCCGATGGCAGGCACTCCTGCACCCGCTTCGAGAGCAGCCCGCGGAGGTGGTCGACCCCGCCCTGCTCGCACGGATCGAGGCGCGGGCCATGCGCTACCTCGACGGCCGGGGGCCGTTGCTGGCGCGACGGATCGCCGAGGGCCGCATCATCGATGGGCATGGCGATCTGCTCGCCGAGGACATCTTCGACCTCCCCGACGGCTTCTGCATCCTGGACTGTCTGGACTTCGACGACCGGCTTCGCTATGTCGACTGTGTCGACGACATAGCGTTCCTCGCCATGGATCTGGAGTTCCTCGGGCATCGCCACCTGGGTGAGAGTCTGCTGGCCGACTATCTCCGGACTACCGAGGACTCGGCACCGACGTCGCTGGTCGACCACTACACGGCCTACCGCGCCCTGGTGCGCGCAAAGGTCGACGTCATCCGTTTCGGGCAGGGCGAGGATGCCGCCCGCGGGCACAGCCGTCGCCACCTCGAGATCGCCGACCGTCGTTCGCAGCGCGCGGCGATCCGTCTCACTCTGATCGGCGGCCTCCCAGGGACCGGTAAATCGACTGTTGCCGAACATCTTTCGGCCACGACGGGGTCGACGCTGCTGGCCAGCGACCAGGTGCGCAAGGAACTGGCCGCAGCCGAGGAGGTGAGGGGGCAGGTCGGTACCTACGGTGTCGGCATGTACTCCCCCGCCGAGAAGACCCGCGTCTACTCCGAGCTGCTCGCCCGGGCCCGGACGCTGCTGGCGACCGGGGTGTCGGTGGTCCTCGACGCGAGCTGGATCGACGCAGCGGAGCGTCGCCGCGCCACCGCATTGGCCGACGAGGTGTCCACCGATCTTGTGCAAGTGCAGTGCTACTGCCCGCGCGAGCTGGCAAACCGCCGGATTCGCCAACGGCGCGCATCCTTCTCCGACGCAACGGCCGAGATCGCGGAGGCCATGTCCGGCTCGGCTGCGCCCTGGCCCGACGCGATTCCGCTGGACACCGACCGACCACTCGACGACACGGTGGCCGATGCCTTCCGTGCCTGGCAGATCGGCGAAGAAGTGGCACAGCAGCGACTGGCAAGCGACCGGACTTCTCGAGGGACCTTGGTTACCGGTTCGAAGTTGCACTCCGGCGTGTCCAACCGGATCGCTCCGTAGTGGCCGCTGACCAGCCTTACCGACCAGGAGAGAACGCCGCTCGCCTTGCTCGGCGAAGGGCTGACCAACCGGCAAATCGCCGCCCGGATGTACCTGGCCGAGAAGACGGTCAAGAACTACGTGTCGCGACTGCTGACCAAGCTCGGGGTAGAACGACGTACTCGAGCGGTGGTGCTGGCCTCGAAGCTCGAGCAACCGGAAAGACCGGGATAACAGACTACGGGTCGGTTCCATCGGCTCGGCGACTTCCACGGCGTTGATCGTGGAAGAATGTCGGGTATGGAACGACAGCCGTCCGGGCCACACCCGAATGGCCGGACACCGGTCACCGAAACGCTGTCCCAACTGCGACTCCACGAACTTCTGATCGAAGTTCAGGAGCGGATCGCGCTGATCGTCGACGTCCGCGACCGGATGGACCGGCTCATCGAGGCCATGCTGGTGATCACCTCCGGCCTCGACCTCGACAACACACTGCGCGCCATCGTGCACGCCGCCATCGAACTCGTCGACGCCGAGTACGGCGCACTCGGAGTCCGCGAGACCGACAACACCAGCAATGAACTCGCCGAGTTCGTCTACGAAGGCATCGATGACCGCACTCGCGTATTGATCGGTGACCTGCCACGCGGCCACGGGGTGCTCGGTCTGCTCATACAACAACCCGAACCCATCCGACTAGCTAACCTTTCAGACCACCCATCCTCAGTCGGCTTCCCTCCACATCATCCACCCATGCACACCTTCCTCGGGGTGCCCGTGCAAGTCCGCGGCGAAGTCTTCGGCAACCTCTACCTCACCCAGAAAACGGGAGGCCAAGAGTTCACCGAAGACGACGAGATCGTCGTACAAGCCCTCGCCGCAGCCGCGGGCATCGCCATCGAGAATGCCCGACTCTACGAGCAGTCCTGCCTACGGCAGAAATGGCTCGAGGCGACCCGCGACGTCGCCACCGAACTACTGGCGGGCGGCGAGCCGAGCGAGGTCCTCGATCTTCTCGCCGAGCGAGCACTCACGCTCACCGAATCCGCATGCACATACCTTGCCCTGCCCGAAGACCCCGACATCCCGCACGACGATGTGACCGAACTGATCGTGGTAGCCGCCGCAGGCAAGGGCTGCGAAGAACTCACCGGACAACGGATACCACTCGAACAATCCCAAACCGGTGAAGCCTTTCGGAACGGGCGCATGATCGCAGTCGACAAGTTGTCCTCCTTCGGGCTCTTCGACTCGACTCCCCAGCTCGGTCCAGCGCTGATTCTTCCGCTACGAGCCGGGCAATCCGTCCTCGGTGTGCTCACCACCGTCCGGCCCACCAACACTCCAGCCCTCGACACCTCCGCGCAGTCGATGATGGCCGCAATCGCCGACCAAGCCGCGCTAGCACTGCAACTGGCCCACACCCAGCGTCGGATGCGGGAACTCGACGTCCTATCCGACCGCGACCGCATAGCCCGAGCCATGCACGACCACGTCATCCAGCGACTTTTCGCGGTCGGACTGTCTCTCCAGGGAACGGTGCAGCGGGCGCGGGCGCCGGAGATCAAGTCCCGGCTGATGGAAACCGTCGACGACGTCCAGTCGATCGTGCAGGATATCCGCCATTCGATCTTCGACCTGCAGAGCAATACGGCAGCGGATTCCTCGAATTACCGCAAACACCTACACGACATCATCGTCGACATGACCGCCGAGAGTGGACTTCGTACCACCGTGCGATTGGCTGGACCCGTCGCCGTACTGGCGCCCCCACTGTCCGACGATGTGGAGGCCGTCCTCCGAGAAGCGGTCAGCAACGTCGTCCGGCATGCCTCGGCAACCACCGTGTCGGTCGAATTGCACGTAGGCGACGATGTCACCATCGAAGTGACCGACAACGGAATCGGTCTACCTGACGACATCACCCGCCGCAGCGGCCTCGCAAACCTCGCCAAACGCGCCGAACAAGCAGGCGGCAGGCTCAGCATCAACAAACTTCCAACTGGCGGCACCACCCTGCGCTGGACAGCGCCGCTGCCCTGACCTGCCACACCGACACCGACAGCGGCCGTTGTGCTCTCTGGTTGGTGACCAAGGACCGGTGTGCGGTACCACGCTGAATTCCTAATCTACGGGTACGCGTTTCACCGATGGGCGAGAAGAATGACCACACAGCGCAGCAGCGATCCACACCAGCTGGCATCGGCAGCCGTGGTGGTCGGTGTCGACGGCTCCGAGGCGTCCGACCTGGCCGTCCGCTGGGCTGCCGAGACGGCTGCACAGCGCGGGCGGCGGCTGCACATCGTGCACGGCCTCGACCTTGCCGTGGCGCGTGCCGTCCTGGGCGTCTACGACCTGATGGTGCCCGCCGTCATCGATACGATCCGCCGCCAGGGCGCGGATCATGTGGCGACGGCCCGCAGGCTGGCCTACGACGTCGATCAGGGCCTCACCGTGGAAACCGAGGTCTGCGAGGACCACCCGGCGAAACTGCTGATCGAGCGATCCGCGGCGGCGAACCTGGTTGTGATCGGCGCCAGCGGTGAAGGCGGCACGATCAGCCATCTCGGCGGCACGCTGCTTGCCGTGGTAAGCCACGGCCACGGCCCGGTCGTTGTGGTGCGCGACACCGGGACCGAATACCAGACGCGCTGTGTCGGCCGGGTCGTAGTCGGTGTCGACGGCAGTGAGATCAGCGAAGCGGCAGTCGGCGCCGCCTTCGCCGAAGCCAGCGACCGCCGTGCCCAACTCGTCGCCGTCTACGCGTGGAGCGACCTCCCTTACGGCCGATTCGCTGGGCTCCCCAATACCATCCCAGATCGCGGTGTCGCCGCAGAGGCGCAGTCGATCCTGGCCGAGCAGCTCGCCGGCTGGCAGGAGAAGTACCCGGACGTCGACGTCATGCGAAAGGCCTATCTGTCCGGGCCACGCCATCACCTCATCGAGTGGTCCCGATCGGCCCAGCTCCTTGTCGTCGGCAGCCGTGGCCGCGGCGGGTTCCGCGGCCAGCTGCTCGGCTCGACCGGCAATGCGCTCATCCAGCGCGCCCACTGCCCGGTCATGGTGGTCCATTCACCCTGACACCTCCGGCTCGACGACCTGCCAGGACGCGTGGCGGATGAAGCGATGCCTTCAGTCGGTAATGACGCCGGTTCCGCGCCGAAGCATGAACGACATGCCGATACCGGTACAGCGGTGGATGGTGTTGTCGTGCAGCAGGATTCGCCGTGGTGCCCATCGGTCGTCGGAGAGCGGACTTGAAGGGGCAGGCCGCGTTCAACAGCGACGCGACAGGTCGGACGCCTGGTGCAGTCCTAGTCGGCGTCGACGACTCGAGGGGGCAGACGCGCGCCCTCGATGTCGCCTTCGACGGGGCATCCCCCGCGGTGCCGCCGTGCTCGCGGTGCACACCTGGTCGGAATCCAACCGCAAAGCGACACACCGCCCGCACATCGAACCTAGCGATGCCGTGATCATGGAGGACGCCACCGTCAGAGTCCGGGCCGCGGCTGCCCGCAGATGGGCGGACCTAGGACGCGGGTTCGGTCGAGATCCGGGCCGTCTGCCACCGCAGCCGTGCGAACGTGCAGCCCTTTGCCGGGCGTCGAAGTCCGACGAGCACTGTGTTCGAACTCGGAATTCATACCAACACAAAGCGCCGGTCGACTGCCCGATCGATAGCGCCCGTCGTCCTCGAAAGTAGAAAACCTTCCCGACACCCGGTTGTACAAGGCCGGGTACGACACAAACGCCACCGGCGATGCCACCTCCAAATATGGACTACAGGCTGCGAGTCAGGGCTATGATGTGAATTCACCCGCGCGGTCGAGTTCAGGTACCGATAGGTCCAATTTCGCGCACCTCGGCAGGTTCTGCCGTTGGGAATAGTACTGCAGGTAGCTCTACCATCTGGCGAACTGCTGGAAACGTTCCGCTTCGGAGTCCATCTCGTTTCCTTCTTTCCCCGCCACCGCCGATATCGCGAGCAATGCCGGCGGGAACGAGTACCTCGAACTTTGCTCGCAGCCAAATGCCAAAAAGAGGGTCGGCGTATGGCTTTCGACTCTTGAAACGGGTCGATAAACCGACAAAGGTAGAAGTCGTGTCGATGACCACCGAAGAGCCCCGGTGGTGGTACGGCCGAACGATCAGCGGGAAATGCCACAGGGGGGCGAGGATATCGGTACACGGCGTGTGGCGGGCGTCGTCTTTCCGTTCGTCGTCGACATGCTGGTCTGCGAGCAACTGCCCCGGAACTGTCGACTGTCGAGGGAAGTAGGCAACCATGACACCTGATACGGCACTGGTGCTCGATCGCGCGGGTCTGGACCGCCTGATCGAGGTGCTCATCGACGACGGTTACCGGGTGATCGGCCCGACCGTACGCGACAACGCGATCGTGCTCGCCGAACTGGCCTCGGGCGGCGAACTGCCCTCGGGTTGGGGGGTGGATTCCGCGCCGGGCCGATACCGATTGCGCCGTCGCGATGACGCCGCGGTGTTCGGGCACTCCGCCGGACCTCAGTCCTGGAAACAGTTCCTGCATCCGCCGCACCGCACGGTGTGGACCAGCGACCCTGACGTCCGCGTACAGCCCGTCGACGAACCTCCCCCCCGGGACGCGTTCCTCGGGGTGCGCGGCTGCGACCTGGCATCCATCGCCATCCTGGATCGAGTGCTCGGAGCGGGGGCACACCCGGACAGCTCCTTCGCCCGGAAACGCCAGGGCCTGTTCGTGGTCGCGGCGAACTGCACCGAGCCGGGCGCGGTGTGTTTCTGCGTCTCCATGGGCACCGGCCCGCAGGTGGGACCGGGATACGACATCGCACTCACCGAGCGCATCGACGAGCATGGCCACCGGTTCTTGGTCGAGGTGGGCAGTGCGGACGGTGAGCGTGTCATGGCGTTGGTGACGGCTCGCACCGCCAGCGACGCCGAGGTGACCGACGCCCGGGCGGCCGTGGCCGAGGCCGCGAACAGGATGTATCGCGCCATGCCTGAGGTCGACCTGCCGACGCTGTTGCGCGAATCGCGTGAGTCGCCGCATTGGCAGGATGTGGCGAGTCGGTGCTTGACCTGTGGCAACTGCACGATGGTCTGCCCCACCTGCTACTGCACCACTACCGAGGACGTCACCGACCTGACCGGCGAGCACGCCGAGCGGCGACAGCGGTGGGTGTCGTGTTTCGAATTGGACTACTCCTACGTGCATGGCGGCAGCGTGCGGAAATCCGGCGAGAGTCGGTATCGCCAGTGGATCAGCCACAAACTGGGCACGTGGCACGACCAGTTCGGCAGCTCGGGATGCGTCGGCTGCGGTCGGTGTATCGCGTGGTGCCCGGTCGGCATCGACATCACCGCAGAAATGTCCCGGCTCGCCGAACTCGCCGAGGGAGGCACCGAGGATGTATGACGTCGGCGAGCTGTCGACCTTTCCCCGACTTGCCGGGCTGAGCCGCGACGAGCTGACCGCATTGGCGCGCATCGGCAGAGGCGTGTCCTTCCCGCCTGGGCAGCGGCTGTTCAGCGAACATGAGCAAGCCGACCGCTGTTGGTTGATCTGCGATGGTCTGGTCCAGCTGGACGCACAGATACCGGGACGCGGCGAGGAGGTGGTGCAAACACTCGGGCGCGGCGACCTGCTCGGGTGGTCCTGGCGGGTAGCGCCCTACCGGTGGCATTTCGGGGCGCGGTGTATCGATGCGGTGACCGCTGTCGAGTTCGATGCGCGGCAGTTGTCCGAATTGGTCGATCAAGACCCGAGATTCGGGCGCGCGTTGACCACCGTGCTGTTCGAGACTGTGCTGGAGCGGCTGCAAGCCACTCGGGCTCGACTGCTCGATCTTTACCGCAACCCCGGTAAGGCCCGGATGTGAACGCCAACTTCCCGGTCGCCTATCGCGTAACCCACCGTATCCAGCAGACGACGGACACCGTGACGTTGCGACTTCGCCCGGTCGACGCCACGTTGCCACCGTTTCTTCCGGGCCAATTCATGATGCTATATGCATTCGGCGTCGGCGAAGTCGCCATTTCCATCAGCGGCGACCCGAACGACCAGGACGGCACCCTGGAGCACACCATCCGCGCGGTGGGACCGGTCAGCCGGGCACTGCACGACACTCTGCTGGGCGGCGTGATCGGCGTGCGCGGGCCATTCGGTACCGACTGGGGTCTGGAAACCACGGCGGGCCGAGATCTGATCATCGTGGCGGGCGGCCTCGGGTTGGCTCCGCTGCGTCCGGTAGTGCTCGCCGCGATGGCGGCGGGAAACCATTTCGGCCGGGTCAGCCTGGTCACCGGCGCCCGCACGCCCTCCGACATGTTGTTCCGCGACGAACAGGAAAAATGGATGGCCGACGGAGCGCTGGAGGTCCACCAGACCGTCGACCGCCCGACAGCGGGTTGGCGCGGCCGAGTCGGGTTCGTTACCGAACCTACGGCGCACCTGGCTGTCGCGCCGGACCGTACCACCGCGTTCCTGTGTGGCCCGGAGCCGATGATGCGGTTCTGCGCGGAGACATTGCTCCGTAAATCCGTGTCGGCCGACGATATTCGAATGTCATTGGAACGCAACATGCAATGCGGTACTGGGCTGTGCGGTCACTGCCAGCTCGGCCCGCTGTTGTTGTGCCGGGACGGACCGATCGTCGACTACGCGACAGCCGATCCCCTGCTCACGGTAAGGGAGTTGTGATGAGTACACCGACATTGGCGGTCTGGAAGTTCGCGTCGTGCGACGGCTGCCAACTCACCGTGTTGGATTGCGAAGACGAGCTGCTGACGCTTGCGGACCGGATCCGGGTTGTGCACTTCCTCGAGGTCTCCAGCGCGGTGGTGGCCGGACCGTACGATGTGTCGCTGGTGGAGGGTTCCATCACCACCTCCGACGATCTGCGGCGGATCCGCGAGGTGCGAGAACAGTCCAGAATCCTGGTGACGATCGGAGCTTGCGCGACACACGGAGGTATTCAGGCACTGCGGAACTTCGCTGACGTCGCCGAATTCACTTCGGTGGTGTACGCCAGTCCGGAATACATCGACACACTGGCCACCTCCACCCCGATCTCGGCGCATGTGCCGGTGGACTTCGAGCTGCGTGGCTGCCCCATCGACCGCCGCCAACTGCTCGAGGTGCTGAATGCGTTCCTGGCCGGGCGTGCCCCGGACATCCCGAATACCAGTGTGTGTACCGAGTGCAAACGCCGCGGCCTGACCTGTGTCACGGTCGCCGAGGGAATCCCGTGTCTGGGGCCGGTCACCCATGCCGGATGCGGTGCGCTGTGCCCGGGCGTGCATCGCGGCTGTTACGGCTGCTTCGGGCCGATGGCGATGCCGAACCTCCGCGCGCTACTTCCACAGCTGGCCGAAAACGGTATGTCCGACGGCGAAATCAACCGGATTTTCAGCACTTTCGCAGTCAACGCACCGGAATTCGCGCAGAGGAACACCGAGCATGAGCCACCGCACTAGGCAACTCAGGGTCAGTTCACTGGCCAGGGTGGAGGGTGAGGGCGCGCTACGCGTTGTCGTCCGAGACGGCGAGGTCGAGGCAGCGGAGCTGAACATCTACGAGCCGCCCCGGTTCTTCGAAGCATTCCTGCGCGGCCGCGCCTACACCGAGCCACCGGACATCACCGCACGGATCTGCGGGATCTGCCCCGTGGCTTACCAGACCAGCGCCTGCAACGCGCTGGAACAGGCGTGCGGGGTGGAACTCGATCCACAGCTCGCCGCATTGCGCAGACTCTTGTACTGCGGAGAATGGATCTCGAGCCACGCCCTGCATATCTATTTGCTGCACGTGCCCGATTTCCTCGGCTACCCGGATGCGATCACCCTGGCCCGCGACCACCGCCACATCGTCGAAAAGGGTCTGGCACTGAAGAAATCAGGCAACGCGCTGCTCGAGTTCATCGGCGGCCGCGCCATCCATCCGGTCAACGTCCGGGTCGGCGGCTTCTACTCAGTGCCGAGGCCCGCCGAGCTTGCACCGCTGACCGAACAACTGCACCGCGCCCTCGACTACGCGACAGAGACCGCCGGGTGGGTGGCGGGATTCGAGTTCCCCGAGCTGGAACTGACCCACGACCTGCTGGCCGCATCCGACCTCCACCGATATCCGATCGACCGCGGCGATATCCGTACCAGTACCGGCGCTACCTTCCCAGCCGCGGAATTCCCCGCGCATGTCGTCGAGCACCAGGTACCGCACTCCACCGCGCTGCACGCCCAGCTCGACGGCCATCGATACCTCACCGGACCACTCGCGCGATACTCGCTGAACTCCCAACTCCTGTCGCCGACGGCACGGCAAGTCGCCAGCGCGGCCGGCCTCGGTTCGGAGTGCCGCAATCCCTTCCGCAGCATCGTCGTTCGCGCGGTCGAGGTGGTCTACGCGATCGACGAGGCGTTGCGGCTGATCGACGAATACCAGCATCCACAACGCCCGGCAGTGCCGGTGACGCCGGCCGCGGGCGTCGGACACGGAGTCAGCGAGGCACCACGCGGATTGCTCTATCACCGATACGAGCTGGATGCCAACGGCATCATTCTCGACGCCACCATCGTGCCGCCGACCTCGCAGAACCAGCCCGCCATCGAAGACGACCTCCGACAGGTTGTCTCGGCG
This sequence comes from Nocardia sp. NBC_01730, assembly GCF_035920445.1. Taxonomy (NCBI): domain Bacteria; kingdom Bacillati; phylum Actinomycetota; class Actinomycetes; order Mycobacteriales; family Nocardiaceae; genus Nocardia; species Nocardia sp. NBC_01730. The sequence continues at coordinate 1,855,204 of NZ_CP109162.1, forward strand.
AACCCGGATCTCGACGATGCCGCGCTCACCTCGCTGTGCGAACGCACCATCCGCAACTACGATCCCTGCATCTCCTGTTCCGCTCATTTCCTCGATGTGGAGAGGGTGCGACTGTGACTCCGCCGCACCGCAGCGCCGTGGTCATCGGCCTAGGGAATCAGTACCGCGGCGACGACGCTGTCGGTCCGACGGTGGTGTCGGAACTCCAGCGCTACCGGCTGCCCAACGTGGAGCTGACCCTCTGCGACGGCGAACCCGTCGGTCTACTCGAGGCATGGAGTGGTGTCGATCTCGCGATCCTGGTGGATGCCGTCTTGTGTGAACCATCCGATCCGGGGCGCATCTGGCTCTCGACTATGGACAACCTGCATGGGGTGACCCACAGCGCGAGTTCGCATACCCTCGGTGTCCCCGAAGCGCTTCTTTTAGGCCGCGCGCTCGACCGCATCCCAGGCAAATTGATCGTCGTCGCTGTCGAAGCCGCCAACCTCGATCTCGGCCTGGGTTTGTCCGCTCCGGTCGCAGCCGCCGTACCGCGAGTTGTCGAAACCGTCCTGGACGAGTTGGCTGCCACGAAGACCGACTCGATCCGGCCATAGCCACCCGGTAATCGACGTGATCCATCACGGCATCAACCGCACCGCATACCGGGTGCGCCAGATGGGTCCGGCCACCTGCTATTGGTCGGCGGCCCGAGAACATAGTCGGGCCTGGACGACAGGCACTCGTCGAACATCTGCCTTGCTGTCGAAGCATCGCCGAATTCGAGTCGAATGCCATCGAGATCGGAGAGTCGGGCACCGCCATCGGCCCAAGACCCGGCGGGCCGCGCCAGCGGTCGCTTACGACCGATGCAATCGGGTCAGGGAAGCGTCCAAAAGGATTCGCTGCTCGGCGGCGGCGACAGCGCGGCGAACATGCGATGCAGCGTCGGGGTTCACGGAAATCGAGGTGATGCCCATGCCTACGAGGCTCGCGGCGTATCCGGGGCGGGTCGAGGGCGCCTGGCCGCACAGCGATGACGTGAGGTCGTGGTCGCGGGCGATGCCCACGATGCGGGCAATCGCATCGAGCACGGCCGGGTCCGACTCGTCGAACACTTCCGCGCACGGCTGTGAGTCACGGTCGACACCGAGCACGAGCTGGGTGAGGTCGTTGCTGCCGATGGACACGCCGTCGATGCCGAGGCCGGCGTACTCGGGGAGCCAGTACACCACCGACGGGACCTCAGCCATCACCCACCGGTGCAGTCCACGGCTGTGCCCGAGCGGGCTCGCGTCGATGAGATCCAGGCACTGCCCCAGCTCCCACCGGGTGCGGACGAACGGGAGCATCAGATGGATATTCGGGTTCAGTTCGCGTGCTCGGGCCAATGCCGCGAGTTCCAGGGCGAACATGTCGGGTTCGTGGATGTAGCGAAAGCAGCCCCGGTAGCCGATCATCGGGTTGTCCTCCACCGGCTCGTAGTCCGCTCCACCCGTCAATCCACGGAACTCATTGCTGCGCAAGTCGGTTGTCCGATAGATCACCGGCCGCGGCGCAAACGCCGCGGCAATGCGCTGCACCGATTCCGACATCGCGGTGACGAAGTGTTCCTGTTCGCCCCGGGCGATCAGGTCGCGCGGGTGCCGCCCGCCGAGCGCCTGCGTCAGCATGAATTCCGCCCGCAGCAGCCCGACCCCGTCCACGTTCTGGGCCGCAACGGATTCGGCGGCATCCGGCATCGCCAGATTGACGTAGATCTTCGTTGCCGTGACGACCGGCGGCTCAGCTTCGGCAAGGTGCGGCTCTGCCACCTGGACAGGCTGCGCCAGCGGGTGGCTGCCGGAGAACACCCGGCCCACTCCCCCGTCGACTGTGACAATCTGGCCATCGACGAGACTCGTTGTGGCAGTGCGTGCCCCGACGACGCAAGGTACACCGAGTTCACGCGCGACGATGGCAGCGTGGCAGGTGGTGCCACCACTGTCGGTGACCAGCGCGGCGGCCCTGCGGATCGTCGGAACCCAGTCCGGCGTGGTCATCGCGGCAACCAAGACCTCACCGTCGCGCAGGCGGGATCCCTCGGCCGGACGCGACAGGATGCGCACCGCTCCACTGGCGATACCAGGCGAGGCGGCCAGCCCCGCCGCCAGCTGCACACCCGCCGGGACCGTCGTAGTGGCAGCCGCGGGCCGGTCGATCGTGGTGATCGGGCGCGCCTGCACCAGCCAGATCCGGCCACCGTCATCGATGACCCACTCCACGTCCTGCGGTCTGCCGTAATGTTTCTCCCCGGCGATCGCCAGCCGGGCGATGGCTTGTAGCTCGTCGTCCGTGAGGACCGGGCGATCTTGCCCTGCTCCGGCGAGTGCGATCGACCGATCGCCCCCGCTGTCCCCGCTGTCCCCGCGGACGATCTCGAATGCCTGACTGCCCCGGTGCGCCTGCAGAATCCGGAGATCATCCTTGGCCAGCACATAGTGGTCCGGTTCGACCGCACCAGAGACTACGACCTCGCCTTGCCCACGCGCCGCCTCGATCACCACCCGGTCCCGCTCACCCGTGCTCGGGTCGGCGGTGAACGCCACGCCGCTTCGTTCGGCGGCCAGCATGATCTGCACCGCCACCGCCATCGCGGGCTCACCGGCGAAACTCCGCTCAGCCCGGTAAGTCTCGGCCCTCGGGCTGAACAGCGAGGCCCAACAGCGCTGTACCGCGTCGAGCAACGCGGCGGGACCGGAGATATTCGTGAACGTCGCGTTCATACCCGCGAACGACGCCGATGCGCTGTCCTCGCCGGTCGCCGACGACCGGACCGCGACCACGGCCTCGGCGGTGTCGGTACCGAGTCGCTGATAGGCCAGCGTGATCCGGTCCGCGAGATCGGGCGGCATGCCCGCCTTGGCCACCAGCGCACGCAGTTGCTCGCAGTGCCGCGCGAGTGCTTGGTCGTCACCGATCGAGGCCAGCGCCCGGCGATGCTCGGCGGCCAGCTCGTCCGCGACTCCACCGCGACGCATCGCATCCAGATAGCCGTCGCGGAGAATGACGAAACCGGCGGGCACGGGTAGCCCGGCCGCTGTGAGCTCACCGAGATTGGCGCCCTTGCCGCCCGCCTCGACTTCGTCCGACAGCCGGATGGCGGAAAGGTCGCGGACAACCTCTCCGCTTCGCGCCACATCCTGCGATGCAGTGTTCATGGGTTGCTCGGGCGGCTCCGCTGTGTCCATGGGTCGACTATGGTTCGCCCGGCCACCGCGGATCCAGAGGCCAACGCCTATGGATGACGGGCACACCGTCCGTCACCGCAGGGACCAATGGCCCTGCACAGCGAACATGGGTTCCGAACTGACGAAAGTCACCGATCGTTTCTCATTTCGGCTCTGTCCGCGGCAGTTTTCCGGGCTCTAACGTCGATTCTCGTAGTCATCGCGAACGAGAACCCGCGTCGAGAGGGACGGACATGCACGCCCTGGTTGCCGATAAATCCATGTTCGGCCGCACGGGCGCGGTCGGCAGGCAGACTGCGGCGGGGTGTCACACCGTCGACTGGATCCGCATAGCCACTGCCGAGCTATCCGATCCCTGCCAGGTGTGATGTAGCCGTGACAGAAACGCGATCCGCGGATGACACGGCGTTCGAGGCGGCAGTTGTCGATCCGACCGAGCATCTGGATCTGCTCCTTCGTGATCTCCGCAGCGCCAGATCCGGGCTGTCCACCCGAGAAGCGCAGCGCCGCCTGCTCCACCTGGGCCCCAACGCGCTGCGTCGCCGCGGCGGTGTCCGCTGGCCGAAGGAACTGGCGCAACAGTTCACACATCCTCTGGCGTTGCTGCTCTGGGCGGCCGCCGGGTTGGCTTGGTCGGTGGGCATCGCACCCATCGCGATCGCGATTCTGGTCGTGATCGTGATCAACGCAATATTCGCCTTCGTGCAAGAGCGGCACGCCGAACATGCCGTCGAAGTGCTGGCGGGCTTCATTCCCTTGCGCGCGAATGTCATTCGGGACGGACAGCCGCACACGATCGATGCCGGCGACCTTGTGCCCGGAGACGTCCTGGTCATCGCGGAAGGCGATCGGATCTCGGCGGATGCCCGGCTGCTCGACGGTGGCATCGAGGTCGACATGTCGACCCTCAACGGGGAGTCGATGCCCGCCTACCGGTCCGCCGACCTCATCGATACGCAAGTGCCGTTGCTTCGGGCCCGCGATGTCGTGTTCAGCGGCACCACCTGCACGGAGGGCACCGCCCGGGCAGTGGTGTTCGCCACCGGAATGCGGACCGAACTCGGGCGAATCGCCTCACTGTCGGAGCGCGTGGAGCGCGACGAGAGCCCGCTGGAGACACAGGTCCGTCGTGTCGCCTGGCTGATCGCACTGATCTCGGTCGTGCTCGGCGCCGCATTCATCCCGTTGGCTACGCTCGGTGCCGGACTGTCATTCCTCAACGCGGTGATCTTCGCGGTCGGTCTGCTGGTCGGCAACGTGCCGGAAGGACTGCTACCGGTCATCACCTTGGCCCTGGCCATCGGGGTGCGCAAGATGGCCGAGCAGGGCGCGGTAATCAAGCGCCTGAGCGCTGTGGAGACGCTCGGTTCCACCGACGTGATCTGCACCGACAAGACGGGCACACTGACCGAGAATCACATGCGCGTCACTGCCATCCACACAGCGGCCGGTCACATCGACCTCACCGGCGCCAGTCGGGTCGATAGACAGAGCGAGCCGGCCTCGGCTCGACTGACCGCCGCCATGGCAGCGTGCAATAACGCCCAGATCGATCGCGACGGCGGGGCCACCGGCGACCCGACCGAAGTCGCTGTCCTGGCGGCGGCGATCGCCCTCGGCGCAACCCTGGACACCGCGGATCGACAGCGGTCGCGGCGCAAGCAGTTTTCCTTCGATCCGATACGCAAACGCATGTCGACCGTCGATGAGAGCGGCGGGCGGCGGTGGGTGCACACCAAGGGTGCGCCGGAATCCGTGCTGCCGCTGTGCGTGGCCGAAATGGGTGCCGACGGTACCGACAGCCCGCTGACACCGGCACGGCGAAACGAAGTGGCCGAACTAGTGGATGCTCAGGCGGCCAATGGTTTACGTGTGCTGGCGGCGGCGGACCGCCGCCTCGCGCCGAACCAGGCCATGCCGGAATCCGGCGCGGCCGCCGAACAGAGCCTGACCCTGCTCGGCTTGGTGGCGATGGTGGATCCACCGCGGACCGAGGTGCCTGACGCCGTCGCGCAATGTCATGGCGCAGGCATCCGGATCATCGTCATCACCGGCGACCACGGCCTGACCGCCGCAGCCATCGCACGCCAGGTCGGAATCGTCCGTGGCGAGCCGACCATCGTCACCGGCGACGAACTCGACCGGATGAGCGAGCCGGAACTGGATGAATTGCTATGCGAGCCAGCTGAATTGATCTTCGCACGCTCATCACCCGAGGCGAAGTTACGGATCGCCGACGCACTGCGTGGGACGGGGCATGTGGTCGCGATGACCGGAGACGGCGCCAACGACGCCCCCGCGCTGCGCCGAGCCGATATCGGGATCGCGATGGGCCGCTCAGGCACCGATGTCGCACGGGAAGCCGCCACGATGGTGCTCACCGACGACAACTTCGCCAGCATCGCCGCCGCCGTCAACGCCGGACGGCGTGTCTACGACAACATCCGTAAGTTCATTTTCTACATCTTCGCGCACGCCACCCCCGAGATCGCGCCGCTGCTGGTGTTCGCACTCTCCGGCGGCGCCGTGCCGCTTCCGCTGACCGTCATGCAGTTGCTCGCGATCGATGTCGGTACCGAGACACTGCCTGCTCTCGCGCTCGGCCGCGAACCGGCCGAGCCAGGTCTGATGCAACGGCCGCCCCGCAAACGGAACGAATCGGTGATCCAGCCTGCGATGCTGTTGCGTGCCTGGCTGTTTCTCGGAGTCATTTGCGCGGCACTCGCCATGACCGGCTTCTTCGCCGTGCTCTTGGCCGCCGGGTGGCACCCCGGTGACCCAACCGGAGCAGGCACGCCGTTGCATCACGCCTACCTACAGGCGACCACCATGACATTCGTCGGTATCGTCGCCGGCCAGGTCGGCACCGCATTCGCCGCCCGCACCGAACGCGTCGCACTGCGCACGGTAGGTGTGTTCTCGAATCCATTGCTGCTGTGGGGCATCGCGTTCGAGATCGCCTTGACAGCGGTGATCGTCCATTTTCCGCCGATCCAGGATCTACTCGGCACCGCGGCCCTCGAACCATGGATGCTGGCCATCGTGGCACCATTCCCCCTCATCGTCTGGGGCGCAGACGAACTGCGGCGACTGCTCGTGCGGCGACTTTCAGCCACCGAGGCCGAAGCCCCTCAGCATGTGCCCATTCGACATCTGGCAGCCGTTGCCGACGGCACTGTCGACCACACAGATTGAAAGTTTCGACGGCCAGGAGCCAGTCGTATCACCTGACCATCACCGAAACAGATCCTTGACCGTCCTCGAACTGCAGCACCATGTGATACGCGCGGACGATCCGGGCAACGGCATCCCAGAAGGAACGCGCGAGGAATGCACAGCAGTAGGACCCGATCGCGGGAAAGCGAGCCGGTCACACAACGGACGCCGCAGGTGAAGGCGAACGCCTCGGCGAAGCCGACGGCATCGTCGCGGGGTGTCCCCGGTACCACAGCACTGCATCGTCGTCGATTGACAGCGACCCTACCGCACCTCTGGGGGGTGATGCGGTGATGACAAGCAACGTGCCCGCTCATGGCCAGATGCCTGATGGTTCGGCGTTCGGGCTGATGGACCGGTAGAGTTCGGCGATGCGCTCGGGGCGGCCTGGCCGGGTTCCCGGAGTAACCAGGGCTGCGCTGGCGGCGGCGATGCCGAGTCGGACCGCGTCAGCGAGGGCGAGACCGCGATCGAGGCCGACCGTGAGGCCGGCGACCATCGCGTCACCCGCACCGATGCCGCTGCGCACGGGAACGTGGATCGCGTCGAACCACTCCTGCATATCCCTGGTCACCGCGAGCGCACCCTCGGCACCCAGCGACAGCACTACAATCTCGCTCACACCCGAGGTCACCAACTGCCGGGCCGCAGCGGCTTGCTCGGCGCGGCCGGGCAGCGGATGACCGACACACTCGGCGAGCTCCCGCACGCTCGGCTTGAGCACGTGGACACCGGTGCGTATATGCCGCAGGGCACTCCCCGAGGCATCGAGCACCAGCCGGACCCCGAGACCACCAACGAGGTCTGCGAGCTCCTGGTAGAAGTCCACGGGCAAGCCCGGCGGCAGACTGCCGCTTGCCACCAGGTACCGCCCGCCGCGCACCGTCCGGTCCACCGCGGCCAGGCAGCGGTGCTTTTCGGGCGCGGTGAGCCGCGGCCCGGGAAATACGAACCGGAACTGCTGTCCCGACCCGATATCGGTGACCGAGAGGCTCTCCCTGGTCGGTTCGGCCACCGCGACCGGGTGCGTCGGCACACCAGCGTCACGAACCAGTTGTTCGAGCAGCACACCTGAGGGGCCCCCCGACGGAAACACCGCCATCGCCGCCCCGCCGAGCACGGTGACGGTGCGGGCGACGTTGATCCCACCGCCACCGGGATCGAATCGTGGTGACTCGCAGCGCATCTTGTCGGTCGGCACCACGTGGTCGGTGCGCGTCGCCATGTCGATTGCCGGATTCATCGTGAGTGTGACGATCGAAGTCACCAGTCACCTCCTCGGATAGGTACCCGGTCTTACATCACCGAGGTCGTCGACCTCGTAGGCGACGACAACTACGGACCGATGGCCCCGCATCGATGCGGCGAGCCCGGCACCGAGGCTGATGCGCACAATGATCGAACGCTCGTCGTTCACCAGGTGTGCGACCGGTCGAATCGGTCGTCATTCATGCCACCATCCCTTCGCTGACGGCGCATATGGCCGAACGTCACCCGCTGCGGTGGACCAAGTGCCTGATCCGCGGTACGGGGACATCGGTGACAAGCCATCGATATCGCGGCGATTGAACTCTGGCACTGCCGCGACCAGCACGACAACACCGGAAATGGCCAGCCAGGTGTATGCCACCGGGAGCCCGGCACCGAGCGGGCCGTCCTCGGTTGCCCGGTGGAACGGTGACAACAATCGTCACGGCCGCACCGGCTCCACGATCTTGCTGCCACATAGAGCGAGTATGCACCGACCGCCGCCACCGACGTGAAGCCCGGCACGCTGACACGGCGACCGGTTGCCGCGCCATCACCAGCAAGCCGAACAATTCGACGTCGAGAAACCCGGTGCCAGTCACTTGACATGCGGCCGGTGGTTCATGACCGGCCCCCTGTCGCACGGGCGTCGGAGAGGAGTCGTTCGATGGCCTGCTCGATCTCCTCGGCAAGCACAGCGATATCGGGTGTGGTGTCGAAATCTCCGGTGATACCGAATCTCAGCTGGTCGCTGTAGCTCAGAATGGCGATGCCGGTGCGCAGCCGCATCGCGATCGGAACGTAGGCCAGGATTTCCAGCACTTCCCGGCCGTACAGATACAGCCGGCGCCGAGGCCCAGGCACGTTCGTCGCCAAGGCGGCGATGCCGTGCTGCGGAAATCGGGAGACAAGCCGGAAAGTCCACGCGATCGGGGCGAAGGGCAGACGATCGGCCAGCGCAAGTATCGTGCTGGCCGCCGAAGCCTCGCCGCCGGTCTTGTGTCTCGACATCCGCTCGTGTACCTCGGTCAGCTGCCCGACGGGATCATCGATATCGATCGGGAGCACCGGCAGCATGAGCGAGATCCGGTTGTCCAAGAGGTATTTCGCGTGCGAGGCGCGGACCGATACCGGTGCCAGGATCCGCACCTTGTCCGCGGTGGGTTCCTCGCCTCGCCGCAACAATGTCGACCGGAAGGCCGATGTCACGGCGGCCAAGGCCACATCGTTGACGGTCGCGCCGAATGCCGCGCCGATCTCCCGGACCGTGGACAGCGACGTCCGTGCCACGGCGTACCGACGTTGCCGTCCGATGGGGCCGTTCAAGGACGACGCAGGTGTGGGCCGCACAGTGGACAGTGCCAGCGGAACAACGGCGCGCACAGTGTGGGCCACGATTCGTGGCGCATCCACTGGAAGCCGCAGCGTATTCACCACCCGAGCGCGCCAGTCGAACGAACTGTGCGCCGGGGCCGTGCGGGGCGCCGCACGACTGCCAGGACGCGGATCGCACAGGCGTTCGAACAGAGAGATTCCCGAGACCCCATCAACCATGCTGTGGTGGGCCTTTACGATCATCGCCCAGCGATCGTCGGCAAGCTGCTCGACAACAACGCATTGCCACAGTGGGTGGTCGCGGTCGAGTCGTTCCTCCATCACCTCCGCGATCAGCTCACATAGTGCCGTCTCGTCGCCGGGTTCCGGCAATGCCATCCATCGGAGGTGGTGCGCCAGATCAAAATTCGGGTCGTCCACCCACACGGGTGCACTGAGGTCCCACAAGGTGGTCCGTACCTTCTGCCGGAGCCTGGCATCCACCGCCAGCCGTTTCGCCAACCCCGCCGCGAACTCCGCACGGGGTGGTGGTGGTCCGGCGACGATCGCCACCGCACCGATCCCGACACTCACATGCCGATCGGCGTCCTCCAACTCCATAAAGCCTGAGTCCAACGGGTTCAGTTCGGTCATCGCGGATCTTCCATCTCGACGTCGCGGACGCCGGTACCTGGTCGGCCACGGCCGCTGCCTCACCATTCTCGATCGGCCATGGATGCGGCGACAGGTGCGAAGGCACTCGGTCCGCAGGACGTTGGGCCTGTGGTCCCTACGCCGCGAGAACAGGGGCAGAGGTCCCGCCAGAACGTGCGCAATGGCTGTTTCGGAGCTGCCACCACGCCTACAACAATGACTGATATGACCGCCAGAGACACCTCCTTCGTCACCGAGGTGCCGGACCATCCGACGATGCTGGCAGCGATGCGACTCGCCTGCCGCGCGCCGTCGGTGCACAACACCCAGCCGTGGCGCTGGGTGTTCGACGGCGCCCGGTTGCACCTCTACAGCGATACCGACCGGCAATTGTCGATGGATCCGCACGGCCGCCAGCTCATGATCAGCTGCGGCGCTGTGCTGCATCACGTGCGAACCGTCTTCGCCGCCTACAACTGGCATACCGACACCGTGCACCTGCCTGATCTCGGGCAACCGCGGCACCTCGCGGCCATCGAGTTCCGTCCGTGGCCCCACCCGCCTGCGGGGGTGCGCGCTCGCGCCGGCGCGATCCACCACCGCTACACCGACCGGCTTCCGATGCTCCAACCTGACGGCTGGGACGATCTCGTGCCCGCATTACGAGGACTGGTGTCTCCACACGACATCGAACTCGACGTCCTCGACGAGAGTGTCAGGTCCCGGCTGGTGACCGCCTCGGAGCAGTCCACGGCCCTGCGCCGCTACGACATGCTGTATCAGTCCGAATTGCATTGGTGGACAGGGCATGCCGATATGCCGGAGGGAATTCCTCCGTCCTCACTGGTCTCCGATGCCGAATTCGCCCGGGTCGGCGTCGGACGTACGTTCCCATCGGTGCCGCACTCGATGCGGCGCGACCATATCCAGGACCGCGCCCGTATCGTGCTTTTGAGCTCGAACGGCGATTCCCCGCAGCAGTGGGTGCACACGGGAGAGGCGCTGTCGGCTGTCCTGCTCGAATGCGCCGTCGCCGGCCTGTCCACCTGTGCGCTCACCCACATCACCGAGGTGTCGTCGGGCCGAAAGCTGCTGGCCAACTTGGTCCCGCGCGTCGGACTCCCGCAGGTGCTCATGCGCGTCGGTACGGCGCCGGACGCCGACGAACCTACCCCGACCCCACGCAGGCCGCTGGTCGACGTGTTCACCGAACACCGCCGGTAGGCCCGCTGGCCCGCCTGCCGACAACGCGGCGCGCGATCACTTGCGCAACGAGGTGTTTGCGTGTGCCAAGGTGAACAAGACCCGTCCTCTTGGGCGGAGTGCAGCTGAGAGACGACGGATCCGGTCGACCAGACGCTTGATATCGGTGTGCTCTCAGCTCATCTCGACCAGGGCTTCAGGATCGTCCAGGCAGTCCGACAAGGCGGATACAACTTGGCGTCCATGGCGCGCTTGTGGGGCACGACGTGCTTGGTGAGCAGATCGAACGCTCTGGACTGCCGGACCGCCGCTCGCCGCTGGACCCGGCCCACGCGGAGAATCCCGCGATCACGGCACAGTCACACCAGCGTGCGGCGCCGCGGGTGCCGTGCCCACCAGCAGGTCGGCTTCTGAGCCGCCTGGATCGGGCGCAGCCTGCCTTCATGCGGCGGCGGTGAGGAAGTCGACGCAGGAACCGATCGTGGCCAGTCTCGGGTAGTCGACCTCGTCGATGCGCACACCGGTTGTCCGGGTGAGCCGTTCGACGAAGGTCAGGAAGTCGACAGAGTCCAGGTCGAAGGCAGAGCGCAGTGGCTCGTCCTCCCCGAGGCCCGCGAGTTCGGCGTCGGATACGAATCCGCGAAGCGCGGCACGTACGGCGGCATCGGCGGCCACGCGGGATAAGGTGCCGGGCACGGTATTTCACCACCTCTCGTAGTCACAGCCGTTCGGGATGCTGAAGTAGTTCGGCGATCGTGTTCAGGAAGCGCGCACCGACGGTGCCGTCGCTGGCCCGGTGATCGGCGGCGAGGGTCACCATCACCTGCGGGCGCACACCGAGCAATCCGCCCACCGCACAGGGGCGGTCGGTGACGGCGCCGAATCCGACGATGGCCACCTGCGGCGGCGGGATCACACCGGTCACCGAATCGACGCCGAGTTCGCCGAGGTTGGTCACGGTGATGCTGGCGGGGGCGGTATCCGAGGACAGCAAGCGCACCGAGCGGGCCCGGCCGACCGCGCCGCGCAACCGCGCCATCAGCTCGCGCAACCCGGTCGTGTCGGCACCCGCGATGGTGGGAGCGAGGATACCGCCCGTGCGCAGGGATACGATGGTTCCGATATCGACGGTGTCTGCCGAGTGGAACGCGTCGTCGATCCAGTGCCCGTTCACCGCGGGGACCTTGCGCGCCGCCAGCGCTACCGCCCGCAACTGTAGTGCCGCCATGATGAGCCGATCCGACACCGGCGCGGCTTCGTTCACTTCACGCAGCCAATCCGTCGCAGCCGCCAGATCGATGGTGCTTGACAGATAGTAGTGCGGAATAGTCTGCTTCGAGTGGGTCATGGCCATCGCGATCGCCCGGCGCATGGCGTCCGGATCACGCTGTGGCGCGGCAGTTCCTCCCGCGGTCTCCGCCCCGACAGCCACCGAAATATCTTCGTGCTCTGTTACTTCCGAGCCGGCAATGGCCGTGCGCAGACGGGCCTGCGCGCCTCGAACATCGTCCGCCAGAACCGCTCCGCCAGGCCCGCTACCGTGCACACCCGCAAGATCGACGCCGAGGTCCTCGGCTAGGCGCCTGGCGTATCCGGAGGCCAAAACCTGCTCGGGCGTGGTGCTTTGTCGCGCAACGGTGGCGCGGCTGGCGGTGGTTGCGGCAGGCGGGCGGGGAGGCGACGCCGGCGGCCGGCCTGCGCCCCCGGCGATCGCGCGCGCGATATCGGCACGCAGGATCCGCCTGTCGGGTCCCGACCCTTCGATGGACGCGATATCTATCCCCGCCTCCTGCGCCAAGCGCCGAATCAGCGGTGTGGCATGAACGTTCGTGTCCGGTTCCGCTGCGGAATCGACCTTCTTCGGACTCGATCGGGCACCGGCGCCAGGTCGGGGGCGCTTGGCCACAGCACCGCCCTTGGTCCGCGTCCCGCGCCGAGCTCGGCGGACGGGCTTGGCAGCCGACGCCGGGCTCGACCCGGCCGTCGCCGGGGTTTCCGTGTTCGAGGGTGCCTCGCTGGATGTTGCCGTGGTCGGACCTTCCGTCGTGGGAATCACCGTGCCGGGGTGGCCGGGCTCGCTCGTGCCAACCGCTGGTTCGATTGTGGCCAGCCTCGCCCCCACCGGCACCGTAGCTCCTTCGGGCACCAGGATCTCGCCGATGGTGCCATCGTCGAAGCATTCCACCTCGATCGCCGCCTTGGCGGTGTCGACCTCGGCCACGATGTCCCCTTTTCGGACCGGGTCACCAGGGTGCACATGCCAGTGCAGCAACGTCCCCTGGTCCATATCCGCCCCCAGCGAGGGCATCCGGAACTCGGCCATCAGCGCACCACCCGATGCACGGCTGCGAGGACGTCCGCCGTTTGCGGCAGTGCCGCCTCTTCCATGTGCTTCGCATACGGGATCGGCACCTCAACCGTGCAGACTCGCTGGATCGGGGCGTCGAGTTCGTAATAGGCGTTCTCGGCCACGCGCGCTGCGATCTCCGCGGCGATCCCCACGCTGCGCCAGCCCTCGTCAACGACGACCAGGCGGTGGGTGCGCGACACCGACTCCAACAGCGTGGCCTCGTCCAGCGGCCGCAACGTCCGAAGATCGATCACCTCAGCGTCGATGCCCTCGGCGGCGAGCGCATCCGCAGCCGCCTCGGCTACCCGCACCGTGCCACCGTAGGCCACCGCGGTCACCGCGGTCCCCACGCGCCGAACAATCGCCCGATCGATGTGGGTCGTCCCGATGTTGGCCGGTAGCTCCGCTTCGGTGTTGTACAGCGCTGCCGGTTCGAAGATCAGCACCGGATCCGGATCTTGCAGGGCAGGCCAGAGCACCCCGCGCGCGTCGGCGACCGTCGCCACAGACACGACGCGTAGCCCAGGGATGTGCGCGTAGAACGCTTCCAGGCTATGCGAATGCTGTGCGGCCAGTTGCCGTCCCGCTCCGGTGGCCATCCGAATCACCAGTGGCACCGAAAACTGGCCCCCGGACATATGACGCAGCGTCGCGGCGTTGTTCAGAATCTGGTCCAGCGCCAGCAGGCTGAAATTGATCGTCATGATCTCGACAACGGGCCGCAGCCCTCCCAGCGCGGCACCGATCCCGGCCCCGACGAACGCGGATTCGCTCAGTGGGGTATCCCGGATCCGATGCGGCCCGAACTCGTCGAGCAGACCCCGGCTCACACCGAAACAGCCACCGTACGCGCCGACGTCCTCGCCCATGAGGAACACCCGCTCGTCCCGGGTCAGGGCCTCCCGCAACGCTTCGCGCATCGCATCCCGATAGGTGATCATGAGCGCTCCGTGTAGACGTAGCGCGTCAGGTCGCCGATCGACTCGAAGGGCGCCGATTCCGCCGTCGCGACGGCAGCCTCGATCTCGCGGTCCACGTCGGCCTCCATGCGGCCGAGATCATCGGTGCGCAGTTCTCCCGATGCGCACAACTCGGCGAACAAGCTCGGAATCGGATCGCGTTCGACCCACTGCCCGATCTCCGCTTTGTCGCGATAGCGATCCGCGTCGTAGAGCGAGTGAGCACGGAAACGGTACGTGCGTAGTTCCAGGAAGCACGGACCACCACCGCCGCGAATGGTCTCCACCGCCCGCTGCGCCGCGCCTACTACCGCGAGCACGTCCATCCCGTCGACCGGCCAGGCGGGCATCCCGTAGGACGCGGCGCGAAGCGCGAGATCGGTAGCCGCGTGCTCACGGGCAAGCGCGGTGCCCATGGCGTACTGATTGTTCTCGCACGCGAACAGCACCGGCAACCGCCACAGCGCGGCCAAGTTCAGGCATTCGTGGAATTCCCCCTCGGCAACCGCTCCATCGCCGAACAGGCACACTGTCACGATCGGGCGCTTGCGCATCTCATCGGCGAGGGCAAGCCCGACCGCAACCGGCAAACCACCGCCGACGATGGCATTCCCGCCGTAAAAGCGTCGCCGCGCATCGAACAGATGCATCGACCCACCATGCCCGCGACTGCATCCGGTCGCCCGGCCATACATCTCGGCAAGCAGAGCATCCATCGAGAGACCCCGCACCAGTGCGTGCCCATGTTCGCGATAGGTCGATACGACGGCGTCGCCGGGGCCTATCGCAGCAAGCACGCCGGCGGCGACAGCTTCTTCTCCGATGTACAGATGCAGAAAGCCACGGATCGACCCAGCGCTGTAGAGCTGTACACAGTGTTCCTCGAAACGGCGGATACGGACCATCTGCCGGAGCAATTCGATGCGCTCATCCTTGTCCAAGACCGCCCGGTCGGCGTTCATGACGCGCCCTCCAAAGCCGAGACATCACCCTCGGGCAGGCCGAGATCGCGGGCTTTCAGTAGCCGCCGCATCACCTTGCCGCTTCGGGTGTGGGGCAGACTCTCGGTGAACTCGATTTCCTTGGGCGCCACCGCGCCGAGTGCGCGTCTGCCGAACGCGGTCAGTTCGAACCTCAGATCCTCCGAGGCGTGGTATCCGGGCCGCAACAGCACAAACGCCTTGACCAATTCGCCGGCGACCGGATCCGGAGTGCCGATAACGCCCGCCTCGGCCACTGCGGGATGTTCCATCAAGGCGCTCTCCACCTCGAACGGGCCGACCAAGTGCCCCGCGGACTTGATGACGTCGTCGGCGCGGCCGACGAACCAGTAGTAGCCGTCCTCGTCACGGCGGGCGAGATCACCGCTGAGGTACCAACCATTCGCGAAACACCGCTCATAGCGTTCCGGCTCACCCCAGTAGCCGCGGAACATCGATGGCCAGCCAGCGCGCAGCGCGAGCTCGCCGACCGCACCGGGATCCGCGGGCGTCACGGAGCCCTCGACCACAGCGGCGCGTCCATCCGGGCCGCGACGCAGGATAGTTGCCTCGATCCCGGGTAGCGGACGGCCCATGGAGCCCGGGCGCACCTGCGCGGAGGCGAAATTCGCGATCATGATCGCGCCGGTTTCGGTCTGCCACCAATTGTCGTGCACCGGCCTGCCGAGTACCCGCTCGCCCCAGAGCACGACCTCCGGATTCAGTGGCTCGCCCACGCTGGTGATGAAACGCAGATGGGACAGATCAGCGTCCTCGGGCAGCTCATCGCTGTAGCGCATGAGCATCCGCAGCGCGGTCGGGGCGGTATACCACACCGAGACCCGCTGGGTGGTGAGGATGTCGTACCAACGGTGTGGATCGAACTCCGCTTCGTCGCTGACGACAGTGGCGCCCAGACACAGCGGCGCGATCACACCGTAGGACATGCCGGTGACCCAGCCGGGATCGGCCGTGCACCAGAAGACGTCGCCTGCCCGCAAATCCAGGGCGTACCGGGCGGTGACCAGGTGCGCCAAGACCGCGCCGTGGACGTGCACAGCACCCTTCGGCCTTCCCGTTGTCCCGCTGGTGAAGTGCAGCAAGGCGGCATCGTCGGCGTGGGTGTGCACGATGTCGAATTCGGAATCGGCGGCATTCATCGCCGATGAGAGGTCGACGCCATCGGGCGGTCCGCCATCGGTGAGCAGCACCGTCCGCAGCGAAGGCACGTCGCACCGGATCGGCGCGACCTTGCGGCGATACAACGCCGCCGAGGTGACCAGGGCGTTGGCCTCGGCGATCGCCAGCCGCTGACGCACCGGCTCGGGCCCGAATGCGGAGAACAGCGGAGAGACCACGCAGCCTGCCTTCAGCGCGCCGAGGATGGAGATATACAGTTCCGGCCTGCGCCCGAGCAGTACGCAGACCCGCTCGCCGCGGCAAATCCCGTTCGCCCGCAGCACGTTCGCGAACCTGTTGGTGGCAGCTGCGAGGTCGGCGTAACTGTATTCGACAATGCCGCCCGTGGCACGCAACCAGCGCAGAGCTGTCGTCTGCGCGGTTTGATCGGTGCAGTGCCGGTCGATCGCCTCGTAGGCGATGTTCAAGCCATTTCGCGGCAGACCGGTGAGTTCCGCTCGGGCTGCGTCCCATGAGAACTCGCGGTAGACCGTGTCGTAGTCGGGCAGATTTGCACTCGCTCGCTCCGACTCAGGTTTCTCGATCGGCCTCCATCCGAACGATCCGCCCGCCGGGGCGCCGGTAGCGGTCGGTTCCGTCATACCGACATCGTCTCCGGCCTGCGCTGGGCGCGGCAGAGTCTCCGGACCCGTTCCCGTCGCCGTTTCGCGGGAAAAAGTCCTCCGCGGAAGCGACTTCATACCCTGGCGGCACCAGCCAGCGGCGCAGAGGCGAGCGAGTGCCGACAAGACCCGGGTCCGCCGGGACCATCGCCCCGCCGACCGGCGCCCTTCGGCCCTTGGGCTGGACCCGCCGAGGCCGCAGGCTTGTGGGTGCCATATGCGAACACGCACCTGGTGACCCACCGAGGAGGACACCATGCCGCATCACGACGACCCCTTCGCTCCCGCCGTGCAGACGGCCCGTGACTGGGTGCGCGCCGTCGCCGACGGTCTCGAAACCGACGACCGTGCCTTCGCCTATCGTGCGCTGCGCGCGTGGCTGCACACGGTGCGAGACCGGATCGGAGTCGCCGCTTCGGCGCACCTGACCGCACAGCTACCCGAGTTACTGCGTGGCGTCTACTACGAGGGGTGGGTGCCGAGTCATGTCCCCGTCCGGCACAGGACCGCGGAGTTCATCACCCAATTCGCCAGGGAGGCGGACATCGCCCGGGATGAGGTCGGTCCGGTCGCAGGTGCGGTCACCACTGAACTGTCGCAGCTGTTCTCCCCCGGTCAACTGAACCGTGTGTTCGCGACCCTTCCGATGCATCTCTATGGCATCCTGTGCGGCGCGCGCCTTACACCTGACGAGGATCCGCTCGAGCAGCAACCTGCCACTGACCGGCTAGAGGTCGACCGCCTCACAAGCCTGGAATACCGAGTGCAGGCTCTCGGCGACGCGGTCGCGGTACTCACCCGCGGTCTCGAATTGCTTCCCATCGATGCATCCGATGACACCCGGACAACGTCGGCTGCGCAGCAGGCGCACCGCATTCTGCTCGCCGAGGGGCTGGTCGGAGCCGATCCCTATGGGCGAGAGCGCTGACGTGCTGCGGGAAACTCTGCCGCTCGGCCACGGGCATCCAGGTCACCTCACGGTCGGTCCGCCGGCCCGATCAGGCCATTGGTCCCCACTCCACAGGCATGACGGCTCTGACCAGCACGGGCGGTCCTGCACGAGGCTGAGGGTATGGAATCGAAAACGCCTCGCATCGTTGTCGTCTACGCGACCGCGCAGGGATCCACGCGCGACATCGCGGAGTTCATCGCCGCCTGCCTCACCGAACGAGGTGCGGACGTTGAACTGAGCGACGTCGAGCACGCCCCCGATCTGTCTCGCTTCAGCGCGGTCGTGCTGGGCAGCGCGGTGCACGATATGGCCTTCCTGCCCGCTGCCGCGACCTACATCCGGGCGCACCGTGACGAGCTGTCCCGGCGAGACATGTGGATCTTCAGCGTCGGCCTCAGCCCGTCCCTGCACGGGCCGATCGGGCGGCGTATCGGACGGATCGTGCCGAAAAATATTGCCGCCCTGTGCGAGTTGGTACACCCATGGGAGTACCAGGCGTTCGCTGGACATTACGAGAGAGCTGGTGTCTCGCTGAAAGCGCGGATGCTCTATCGACTGATGGGCGGCGGGCGCTATGGCGACCTGCGCGACTGGGCCGCGATCCGCACTTGGTCGGCGAGTATCGCCCAAGGGCTCGGCCTGCGGCAGGCACAGTCGACCACGGTCAATCCCTAGCGGGGCGAAATCGTGTCCCACCATGACGATCCACTCGCGCCCGCGGTCCATACCGCACGCGTATGGCTGCGCACCATCGGCGACCAGCTGGGCACCGACGACCAAGCCTTCGTATATCGGGCGGTCCGTGCTTGGTTGCACGCGGTCCGTGACCAGGTCGAGGTCGCCACCGCGGCCCACTTGGCCGCACAGCTTCCCGAATTGCTGCGCGGGGCATTCTACGAAGGCTGGGTGCCCGCCCGCGTGCCCGCCCAGCACAACGTCACCTCGTTCGTCAGCCGGTTCGCCGACGAGGCAGGGGTATCGCTGGACGAGGCGGCCGCGCTCACCGGCGCCGTGACCAAAGCGCTCTCCCGCCTGTTCTCTCCAGGGCAGCTGGACGGTGTTTTCGCGGTGGTGCCTGCGCGGCTGCGCGAATTGTTATCCGGCGTCGAACTGGACGGCACACTCGGCGGCGCTGCAGCGGATCGCTGAACCCGACTGAGCATGGTCCCGACATCGTGGTGGGGGCCCGTCGACCCGCGACGGCCATCATCTCGACCGCCAATGCCTACAACATGTCATCAGCCGGGTCGACCAGGTCTGCCCGCCACAGAAGACCAACCATCGTCGCTCGATTCGGATAGCCCAGCACGGTGGAGAAGGTCCGTATGAGGTGACGACTGACTGTCATCATCTGGTGTGTTTGCGCACTGCTTGCTGTGAGCGGACGATGATCATCGGGGCTTCTACTGAGTGCAGCAGGGCATTGCTGATGCGGCCGAGCGGCCTCACGATGCGATCCTCAATGTTGTTGGGCATCAAAACGGTGTGCCGAACACGGTGCCTCACCCCACCAGCCGCCGTTCTGCAGGGCCACACCCACGCAGGTTGAATCGCCGCGGTGGAAAGCTCACCGTTTGGATCAGGGCCCCGCGATGCTCGGCCGGGCTTCGCGAGGCGGTCGTGTTCTACATCGAGGGTGAGGCACCGGCAGGTCCGCGATGACATGTGGGCTTTTCGGCCCGCAAGGCCGGGACCAACGCCAGCAGTCGCCCCGGTATGCGGATTCCTACCGTAGAGATGGCAGTCGATTCCTCGATTTCGAAGGGACAGCAAACATGGACACGAATCGCGAGAACCCGCATCTACAGCCGTCGGCCCCGATCGTCGTCGGCGTCGACGGCTCCGATGGCAGCGATCTGGCCGTCCGCTGGACCGCCGAGGTAGCCGCCCGACGCGGCCGTGCATTGCACGTCGTGCATGGCCTCGATATCGCCGCATGGCAATCGGTGCTCGGCAGCGGCTATGACGTCATGGACGCCTCGGCCGTCCAAGTCGCGCACTCCCGTGGCACGGAAATCGTCGACGATGCGCGCAGGCTGGCCTTGGAGGTCGGCCCGGACCTCGATGTAGCCACCGAGGTATCCGACGCCTCACCCGCCCGTGTGCTGATCCATCACTCGAAGACCGCGCATTTCGTCGTGCTCGGCGCCACCGGTAGTGCGGGGACCTTCGCCCATCTCGGTTCCACGCTGCTGGCGGTCACCAGTCACGGAAACGGCTCGGTCGTGGTGGTCCGCGATACCGGCACCGCGCAGCACATCCGCCACGACGGACCGGTGGTGGTCGGCGTCGACGGCAGTCCGGTGAGCGAGGTCGCCATCGCCGCGGCATTCGCCGAGGCAGCCGATCGCCACGCCGGACTGGTCGCGCTGCATTCGTGGAGCGACCGGGACTTCGGCGAATTCGCCGGCAAACCCGACCGCGGTATCGACGCCACCGAGTTGGAGAGCGCCGAGTACGCCATCCTCGCCGAGCGTCTGGCCGGTTGGCAGGAGAAGTATCCCGACGTCCACGTCGCCCGCAAGGTGTATCTGGCCGGGCCGACCGGGCTGCTGATGCAGTGGTCGAAGTCCGCCCAGCTGATCGTCGTCGGCAGCCGCGGCCGCGGTGGCTTCACCGGCCTACTACTCGGCTCCACCAGCAATTTCCTGGTCCAGCACGCCCACTGCCCGGTGCTGATAGCACACCCAGCATAGGCGCCAGAACCGGCGCCACGGTCCGCTCGTTTCGCGGACCGTTGGTTGACTGGATTCGGATCCTGCGCAGAAGACTACCTGGCACGGTCATGAGCGACCGTGTGTCATTGCGGCATCCGCCGGATCGGACACAATCTTGCCGTCGTCGGAGCACCTTCGGCTGACACCACCCCGGCATCGATAAGCGCGATGAGTCGCTGTTGAAACGTGTAGTCGCCCGCCTGGAACGGTGGTCAGCCATGGCTTCTGCAATCACTGCGGTCATCGGTCTCGGCTCCGAGGAAATACGGGTGAGGAGTGCGCTGTCGAAGTGGTCGATCGGTGCGGACACGAGCTTCGTTGCTGCGGGTGGTGTCCGCGCTGATCTACGCTGATCTACGCTGATCTACGAATCTCGCACGGAAGGCGGCTATCTCGCGCGCGCGGTCCGACCGGCCGATCCGCCGGGCCACGACCGACACCATAAAGCCAACGGTACGTCGCAGCGTAGAGTGCTGTGTGCGTTCCGCATTCGACTCTGCCGGACACGACTTGCAGTCTGGCAGAGTGGGATTGGCGAGACCGCGATGTTGTTCGTAGCACTCGTCCCTGGAAGGACGCATGTTCACTACCACCGGATCCGAGCTGGACGATCTCTATGCGGCCATTGAGAAATCCGCGCGGCTGTTGAACGTCCCCTGCGCGCGAGACACTGTCTGGCCCACCCTAACCGCATACGGCACGATGCTCACACATTCCGTGATCTCTTTCAGAGTGGTCACCGACGCCCGCCGCTCGGGAGATCTCGACTACCGTTTTTTGACGCTGCCGAGAGACGTCGACCCTTACAACATCGCTCTTTCCAACAAGCTGATTCCCGAGACCGATCATCCGGTTGGCGCTCTGCTGGACCAGGTCCGGAAACAGTGCCCCATCGACAGTTACGGGATCGACATCGGTGTAGTCGGCGGCTTCAAAAAAATATGGCCGTTCTTTCCTGCCGATGGCGTGCAAAAGGTATCGGAGCTTGCCGCACTCCCGTCCATGCCACGTGGTCTCGCCGACCACGCCCGCATGTTCGCACGTCACGGCTTGGAGGACAAAGTCGGCTTGCTCGGCATCGACTACCACAACAAGACGATGAACGTGTATTTCCCTGGACTGCCGGCCGATTGCTTCGAACCTCGCGCCATCGTGTCGCTGCACCGAGACGCCGGGCTTCCGGACCCGAGCGATCAATTCCTCTCACTCACCGAGAAAGCATTCGATATATACGCCACCATCAGCTGGGAATCTCCTCGGATCGAGCGCCTCTGCTTCCCCGTGATCACACCGGACCCGACGACGCTCCCAGTCCGGATCGGCCCGCGCTTCGAGCAACTCGTCGACAAAGTTCCGTTCAGCACCACCGACCGTCGATTCACCTATTCCGCCACCTCGTCGCCCCAGGGAGAGTCCTACAAATTCAGTTGGTTTTACCAATGGCAACCAAGAATACTGGGCATGATGAAGACGTCCGATTCATAGAACTGTCAATAGGGCGTTCTCCGTGCTTCAAACGACGCCAATGCTGATGAAGATGTCGACCCACTCGTCGGCGCAGCCTGGCCCGGTACGCCCGGCCATCGACGGAGGCCCTGGCGCGGTGGCGCGCCGAGACCGACCCGGCGACCCGCCAGAATCCGCGCTGAACGGGACTCGTAGGATCATCGGTTTGAGCCGCTTGTGCCGCGACGCGCATGACCAACGACTCGACCCAGGCCGGTCCGAAATGCCCATTGGTCACGCGCCATTATGTGGGCGATGTCGATACCATGCTCGTAGTGGACAAGACAGGCGATATCAAAAGGGGATGCAGATCGTCGCGTCGGAGATCGAACTTGGATGGTTTGCGCCAGCGTTGGGATCGGTGGGGTCCGATCAGTACCGGTCGACCGTGGGCGGGGTCAGCGTCGAGTCGCGGAGCGGACCGATCGTTTCCTCGAACGCCTTCTGCCAAGAACCGTCGGCGATCATTTCCTCGATCGCATCGTTGATCTTGGCACGAGTCTGCTGATCGCCCTTCTTCAGGCCGATGCCGTACTTCTCTCTGGTGAACGTGTTGCCGACCAGCTTCAGTTCGCCTGACGCCTGCCCGGCGAAACCGGCGAGGATGATGTCGTCGGTGGTCACCGCGTCGACCGAACCGCTGCGCAGGGCTTCGATGCACCGCGAGTAAGCGTCGCCACAGCTGAGGCCCGTGCGGTCACCAGGTCGAGTCGCCGCCGGACACCGCTCGCCGCGACCTGATCGACGACCCTGCACCGTGGATCAAAGGAGGACGCCAACCCCTGCCACACGCACTGGACGCGAGCAACCTGCTCGCTGGATCGCTTGCGCAACAACAACAATCGTTCACAATCGACCAGAACGTCACCGTTCCCGTACGAGATCAGCTCGGCGACGCAGCACTCTGTCGTCGACTCTCCCACGCCGATGATGCCGATGATGCCGATCAGCGCCAGTGACTCACCTCATCGAATATCGAGGTCGACGGAACGCAGAATCGGCCGACCCCACTGAGCGGCCGAGACATTCCGCAGCTGAAGGGTGAGTTCGGGAGGTTTACAGGCACTCACCATCGGTATCCGATGGCACGGCTCATTTTGAGAGGGATGCATAATGCAGAGCAGATCAACGGTAGTACTGTTGTACAGAAGTTCAGTCCGGTGCATAGTTAGAGAACCCGACCGGCCTGATACAGCAGTCCCATAAGCCCGCATACCCGCGCGGCTTTTCGCTATCAAGACGTCCTCGTCACGACTTGGAGATCCGATGACCGTCCCGACTACCCTGGCCTCGCACGACCGATACCAGTCGGGGGTGTGTGATCATCTGCTGCTGCATTTCGGCCAGCACGCCGAACTCCGCGATGGCGGCGAGGTCCTGGTGACGGAGCGGGCCGAAGGTGCCTACGTCTACGACACCCGTGGTCGCCGCTACTTGGATGCCCTTTCCTGTCTGTTCTGCGCGCAGCTCGGTTACTCCTACGGCGCCGAATTCGCCGCCACCGCGACCAAACAGCTGACCAGCAGGCCCTGCTCGCCCGAATCGAGGAACTCGTGACCGCCAAGAGCACCGATATCGACGTCACCGACCTGCTTCACTCCTGTTCGGTGGAAATCGACACCGCTACAAGGCGTCTCGCCGAGTACAGCTACGACGCGTCGAACTACCGCATAGTCCCCAAAGGGGTGGTGTTTCCCCGGACCCCCGCCGAAGTCAACGAGGTCGTGGCCCGATGCCGCGACGCCGGGATTCCCGTGACGGCCCGCGGTGGCGGTACATCTATGGCTGGTAACGCCATCGGCGCAGGTCTCGTTATCGACTTCTCCCGCTACATGAACGCTATCGTCTCGATCAACCCGCAGACGCGGACCGCAGTCGTCGAACCGGGTGTCATTCTGTCCGAGCTGGCCGACGCGGTCGAGGCAGCCACCGACGGGCATTTGACGTTCGCCCCGGATCCGTCGAGCAAAACCCGTGCAACCATCGGCGGAGCGGTCGCGAACGACGCCTGCGGCAATCACTCGGTCCGGTACGGTCGCACCGCCGACCACATTGTGTCCCTCGACCTGGTCCTCGCGGACGGCATCAGGCTGACCGCCACCCGCTCCGGCATCCAGGCCACCGACTCCGACGACATCCACGCCGTCGACCGCGCTGTCCAGATCGAGACCGAGCTGAGGGCGCTGACCCGCGAGCACATGTCGGAGTTTCGGCTCGAGCTCGGGCGGATTCCCCGACAGGTGTCCGGCTTTCACCTTGCACACCTTCTGCCGGAGAACGGGTTCGATGTCGCCCGCGCGCTGGTCGGTAGCGAGGGAGCTTGCGCGATCGTGGTCGCCGCGACTGTCGAACTCGTCGAGGTGCCGCCCTCGGCGTTGCTGCTCATCCTCGGTTACGACGACGTCGTCGACGCCGCCCGCGACATCGAAACGATCCTGCGCTACTCGCCCGCCGCGGTCGAAGGCATCGATGAACAGATCGTCGATACGATGCGGACCCGCCGCGGCACCGAGTCCGTCGCCGACCTCCCCGCGGGGCATGCCTGGCTCTACGTCGACCTCGACGGCGGCGACATCGACTCCATCTCCACCCGCGGGCAGCAACTGCTGCGCGAACTGCGCGACCACGGGCGGGTCCTCGACGGCCGCGAGGTGCGCGACCCGGTTGCCCGCAAGAAGCTTTGGCGGGTCCGTGAGGACGGCGCCGGCCTCTCGTCCCGGCTCGAGAACCCCAACGGAGACGGCAGCGTGACTTCCTGGCCCGGTTGGGAAGACTCCGCAGTCGCCCCGGAAAAGCTCGCAGACTACCTGGCCGAATTCCGAGATCTGCTCGCCGATTTCGACCTGATCGGCGTGATGTACGGGCACTTCGGCGCCGGCTGCATGCATATCCGGATCACGTTCGATCAGCGGACCGACGAGGGACGCGAGGTCATGTCCCGGTTCCTGCGCGCCGCCGCTCGGCTGGTCGTCCGGCACGGGGGGACGCTGTCCGGCGAGCACGGTGACGGCCGCGCCCGCTCGGCACTGCTGTCGGAAATGTACTCACCCGCGGTGATGCGGTCGTTCTCCCGGTTCAAGCAGATCTTCGACCCGGACGGTGTACTCAACCCCGAGATCATCGTCGACCCGCCCGCCATCACCGACAACCTCGCTCTCGCAGCCGTTCCCGCCCTACCCTGGCAGACCAGCTTCACCCTGCACGAAGGCGGCAACGGAACCGGCGCCTACGGCGAAGCCGTGCAACGGTGCATCGGTGTCGGACGCTGCCGTTCACACTCCGGTGGGGTGATGTGCCCGAGCTACCGGGCCACTGGTGACGAGAAGGACTCCACCCGCGGCCGCGCCCGCGTGCTACAGGACATGGTGCGCGGCGCTCGTACCGCCGACGAAGGCTGGGCTTCGCAGGACGTTCGCGACGCACTTGACCTCTGTCTGTCGTGCAAGGCGTGCTCGACCGACTGCCCCACCGGGGTGGACATGGCCACCTACAAGTCCGAATTCTTCGACCACTATTACACTGGTCGGCTCCGCCCGATGGCCCACTACTCGCTCGGCTGGCTGCCGCGATGGCTGAAACTGACCTCACGGATGGCACCGATCGTGAACGCGGCGTTGGCCACACCGATGAAGTCCCTGATCCTGGGCATGGGAGGGCTCACCACCGAACGCGAACTCCCCCCGTTCACTTCCCGCCGCCGACTGCGCAAATTACTCGGCTCCAACGGAACCGCACCAGCCGACAGCGACATCGTCCTGATCGTCGACAGCTTCACCAAAGGCTTCCGCCCCGAGGTCGCGGCCGCAGCCCGGCGCGTCGTCGAGGATGCCGGCCACCGCACCGAAATCCGCGCCGACCTGTGCTGCGGTCTGACCTGGATCTCGACCGGGCAACTGTCGCAAGCGAAGAAGCAGCTCGAGCGGACCACCCGGGCACTCGACGACGGCACCGACCGGCCGATCGTCGTCACCGAACCGAGTTGCGCCGCCGCACTCCGCAAAGACCTGCCAGAACTCGTGCACACCGTCGCCGCACGCCGCGTCGCCGCCCGGGTCCGCAGCTTCGCCGAGCAGGTCGCCGCACAGGCGCGAGACGGCTGGGCGCCAAAGCATTCCATCCCGGACGCGGTGACTGTGCAGACCCACTGCCACGAATACGCCGTATTCGGTGCCGAGACCCAGCGCCGCGCTCTGAAGGCGGTCGGTGTCAGCACTGTTCGCGAGGCCACCGGGTGCTGTGGCGTTGCGGGCAATTTCGGCTTCGAGCGAAACCACTACGAAACCAGCATGGCCGTCGCTGAGCAGGCCCTCGCCCCCGCGTTGCGCGACGCCGCCGGAACGCTTGTCCTCACCGATGGTTTCAGCTGCCACATCCAAGTGCGTCAGCTCACCGCCAACCCATCGCCGGACGCATCGGTACATCTCGCACAACTTCTCGACCCCGATCACAGCAAGGAGACTCACTGACACGACCACAGCGACAGCGTTCGCCCCCGCCGTCGGGCGCTGCAGGTCCCCGCTGGCCTGCTGATCGACGGAACCTGGCGCGACGCCGCCGACGGAAAGGCGTTCGCGGTCGAGAACCCGGCCACCGGTGAGACGCTTGCGGTGATCGCGGACGGCGGCCCGCAGACGCCGCCCTCGCAGCAGCCGTGGACGCCCAGATATCCTGGGCGCGAACCGCTCCCAGGACCCGCAGCGAGATCCCGCGCCGCGCCTTCGACCTGGTCATGCAGCGCCAGGACCGGATCGCGAAAATCAGGACGTCCGAGATGGGCAAGCCGCTTGCCGAAGCAAACGGCGAGGTCGCCTACGCCGCTGAATCCCTGCGCTGGTTCTCCGAGGAGGCTGTCCGCATCTCCGGTGACCACACCACCACCGGCGACGGCACGAACCGGATCATCGTCACCCGTGAACCGGTCGGCCCCTGCGTGTTCATCCGAGGGTGCGATCGCGGCGAAGATGCGCAACATGGGCGAGGCGTGCACCGCCGCGAACCGGCTCTACGTCCACCGCAGCATCGCCGACACCTTCTCCGAACGTCTCGCCGTCCGCTTGGCCGCGTTGACGGTCGGCAACGGCCTCGAGCCCGACAGACAGGTCGGCCCCCTGATCGACGCCGCCGGGCGCAACAAGGTCCAGCACCTCGCCGATGACGCACTCGGCCGCGGCGCCAAGGCTCTCACCGCATCGTGCCCAAAGAAGCCGACGGCCGCCAACTCTAGACGAAACTGTTGCAATGACGGCAGCCACGCTCAACGCCAGAAGCGGAAACCGCTATGTTCCGGCACGCTTCCTGATTATCTCACGCACTCGTGCTGCATTTTGCTCGATGTGTGTTTCAACCTCTCTGGCTGCACGCTCGGGATCACCTGACTCGATTGCTGACAAAATGTCCTGATGTGCATTCACGATCACCTCAGGGCGATCGTACTCACGGTCTTCCACGGAGAGAACTGCTAAGTAATAATGGAGTTCTCGGGTCAGTTCGCGATAGAACTCGTCGATTCGTGTGCTATTCAGCATCGCCACAATCGCGAGGTGAAACTCTAAATCAACTTTGACGATCTGATTTGCATCATGCGTTTCGGCGGCGGCGCGCAAGCGGTCGAACGAGGCCCGCAGCATCTGCAGCGCAGCATCGCTCGGCTTTGTGGCGACTGCTGCGACCTCGAGCGCCGCGCGAGCTGCGTACAGGGCATCGACCGCCTCGATGGTCGGCGCGATGACGATCGCTCCACGATTGACCTCGTAACGCACGAGGCCGCCCATCTCGAGGAGTCGCACCGCCTCGCGGACAGTGTTGCGAGCAACGCCGAGCTCAGTCGCGATAGCGCTCTCGCGCAGACGGCTGCCCGGCTTGATCCGACCAGAGAGGATAAGTCCAGACAGCCCGTCGGCCACCTGCTGTGCTGCGGTGACGCGGTGAATCACCAATCCGTCCAGCGCCGACATATACCGATAGTAGCGTGAACTGCAGTGCAGTTGACAGTTTGCGCTTGCTCTCTCTGTTCAGCGAGGACCGTGCCGAACGTTCGGCTCCCTAGAGATGAGGTCTTGCCGGCCCGGGCGACATCCGGTGTGACTCGTGAATCGCTTTGCCTCGCCGGGATCTGTCCACTGGTTGTTTCGGCGACGCCAGCCCGGTCTGCTTCGGTGTCTTGATCAGAAGCCTGCCCGACCCTGTTGCCGCGGGATCGTGGCCCATTACAGGCCTGCCTCGAAGTTCTCCTTCCGGGGCCGACGCCAACCAACGACGTCGCCTGTCGGAAGGACTTCCGCCGTCAATGCTTGTTCGTTTCAGAGCAGTCTTTTTGGGCGTGGTGTGAAGGTGCGCTTCGAGGTAGGGGATACTCATTAGTAGATGCACATATGTCCGTAAGGTCATGTTTTTCATCTTCGATGGGATGGCCGACTGCGCCCCCGAAAGTTTCTCCCTATCGCCCGTCGCTTCCATCAGAACTCGCTCTCCCTACTGCAATAATCTGCGACGCGTGCGCGACCCTCCCCCACTCCACCCGAGCCAGCGACAGACGAGCCGCGCGTCGAAAAGAGCCACGGATCGGCCGCCGCACCCGTTGCAGCGCCGGCGGCGACGCGGCGTTCGAGTTCTTCGATGCAAAAATTGCTGGTTTGTGCGTGAGCCGCGAACAATACTCGACTGCGAACTCGCGCGCTGTCAGCTGATTGCACTCCCACTCGGCGGTACCCGATGCCGAGATCCGATCAGCCCAAGAGGCGAGCAACCGCAGCCTGTGTCAGGGTGTGCCCAGCGCAGTTGCGGGGACGCCGTAGGGCAGGAACCGCACGCGACGGTGTTCATCGGTATTGTCGCGATGCGCACGCAAGGCCTCGAGCTCGCTCGGAAAAACCTGCTCGACTCTGGCCTCGCCAGCGTCGTCGATGCTGTAGATGACCCACACCCCACTGCCGGTCTCGCCGATGGTCTCGCCCTCCGGCTTCGGCGGCCGCGTACGCTCCGGCTGAACAAACTGACCGAGCAGCGACGCCAGCGTACTCACGCTTGCGCGATCGATGTAGTCGCCAGCCTTTCCGAGAAGGTCGCGGAATTCGATCCCCATCTCCCGCAACGCGCGTTCGACTTCCTCCGGATCGATCTCGAAAGGCCTGTCAGGTGCCATCACATTGCTCCTGGGGACGAATTCGACGCAACGCCTTCAGTGTCCTCGCGCAACACCGACTTCGCCACGCCTGGCAATGATCATGGCCCGACGTGGCGACTTCGTCTCACCGTATCGGCTGTGCCAGGCCGCGTGTCTGCCAGCAGAGGAGACGGATGGCGGCGCCACGCCGTCGTTGCCCTCCGGTACTCCATCAGACCGGCAGACGGGTCGTGTCGGAGGCTGGACTAGACGAGATGATCGGCCCCAGATCAGTCGGTCTGATGTGGCCCCGGCGACGGGATCGAGCCCGTCGACAATCTGGAGGCCATTCTCAGCGAGGCCGACATGTCCCTCGCGGGCCTCGTCCGGCTCAACGTCTACACCACCGACGTCGATCTGCTTTTCCAGCACTACGGCGTGCTGGCGTCGCGGTTGGGTGCCGCCGGGGTGGCACCGACCACGACGATGCTCGGGGTGACACGGCTGGCGATCCCTGGCCTGATGGTCGAGCTCGAGGGGACCGCCGTCGCGTGATGCGACCTCTCAACGATCTCTACGTCGCCCTCATCCGGGCCACTCAGCGCCTGGCTATGGTGCGTACCGGAGAGTTGCCCGGGGCGCTACACGCGCTGAGCTGAACACGCGGTTGCGATGCGCCGGCCCACGCCGGATTCCGGCGTGGGCCGAAATCAGGCGCAGCCGTAGGTACGCGGACATCGCGCGCTGTGTCATCAGTTCGCTCCGTTCACGGCCGGATGTCCCGAACTGGAGCCCTGACAGCGCGACGCAGTCCGTCACGCCAGTGTGGTAGCGGCGTAAGGCCGCAGTCGATCCACGATGAATTCGACAGAACAGCATTCCGGGGCCGGGTTGCGGCATCTCGGAAATCCGATGTCCGGCAGGGCCGTAACAGGTCCGCATCGAGTCCCGCCGCTTCGATAATCGCACGAGCGAATCGGTATTTGGATGCGGCGCCGCCTCCGGTCGCGTGGAGGAGGCGCGGTGGATTCGGATGCGCGACGAGGTCGAACAGAGCGGATACGAGATCGTTGACGTAGGTTGGGGACGCGATCTGGTCGGTGACGACCGCGACGCGCTCGCCCCGGGAGCATCTCCGCACGAGTGCGGCCGGGAAATCCCGGTCGGTCCCCGAGTACAGCCACATGGTGCGGACGATCCGCGCATCGGGCAACGCTACTCGGGCGGCCTCCTCCCCTGCCAACTTGGATCTTCCGTACACGCTCAACGGGGCGGTCGGTGACCAGGTCTCCCATGGACGCGACGCCGACCCGTCGAAGACGTACGCGGTCGAGATGTGCAGCAGTCGCGCTCCCTTGTTCGCGCAGGCTCGGGCCAGCAGTCCCGGGCCGACCCCGTTGACCGCGAACGCCCTATCGGCTTCGGTCTCGGCGGCGTCTACGCCGGTGTACGCCGCGCAATTGATGACCACATCGCCGGGGCCGACGGTGTCGTTCAGCGCCGTTGCATCGGTGATGTCGAGTTCTTTCGATCCGAACCCGAGCACCTGTCGATCGCCACGACGAAATGGGCTCGTCGCCCTCGTTATCCCGCTGCCGAGCAGTCCGTCCGCACCGGTGACCACCAGCCTGTTCACCGCTTGTCCTCGGGCGAGGTCTCCACGAGCCGGACATGGGAGCGTCGGTAGCCGGAAACGTACTCCCGGACCGAGGCGACCATGTAGTCGGTCATCTCGTCGGTTATGCCCGGATACACGCCGACCCAGAAGGTGTTGTCGGCGACGTAGTCGCTGGCCGCCAAGCTTCCGGAAATACGGCACTCGATGTTCGAGTACGCCGGATGGCGGAGGAGATTTCCGGCGAAGAGGCCACGGGTCGCTATTTTGCGGCCTTCGAGGAAGTTGACGATGTCGATACGGCCGAAAGGCGCGTCCGGCAGCACCGTCAGGGCAAATCCGAACCAGCTCGGATCGCTGTCGGGGGTTGGTTCCGGCAGGCGGAGATGGTCGATCCCGTCCAGGCCTTCGCGAAGCCGACGCCAGTTATGACGTCGGCGGGCGCAGAAATCGTCCAGTCTGGCCAGCTGGGAGAGCCCGAGCGCAGCCTGGATATCTGTTGTCTTCAGGTTGTAGCCGATATGCGAATAGATGTACTTGTGGTCGTATCCGTGGGGAAGGCCACCTAGCTGTTGATTGAATCTCTTTCCGCATCTGTTGCTTTCGCCCGGCTCGCACCAGCAGTCGCGTCCCCAATCGCGCAGAGACTTCACGACGCGAGCTGTTGTCAGGTCGTTGGTCAGGACGCATCCGCCCTCACCTGTGGTCAAATGGTGCGCCGGGTAGAAGCTGACGGTAGCCAGGTCGCCGAAGGTGCCGGTAAAGCGTGACCGGTATGTCGATCCGACTGCATCGCAATTGTCTTCGATCAGGAACATGCCGTGCTCGGCGCACAACGCGGAGATCTCTGCCACAGGAAACGGGTTACCGAGCGTGTGTGCCAGTACGACGGCACGGGTCCTCGGGCCGATTGCCGCCTCCACGGCCTCCGGTGTCGTGTTGTATGTGGAGGAATCGATATCTACGAACACCGGTTTCAATCCGTTTTGCAGTATCGGGTTGACTGTCGTCGGGAATCCGGCTGCAGCCGTAATCACCTCATCCCCAGGGCGCAGCCGGGTATCATCCAGCTCCGGGGCGGTTAATGCGGTTACCGCGAGCAGGTTCGCCGATGATCCGGAGTTGGTGAGTCGCGCCTTGCGGAGTCCGATTTTTCTGGCGAATTCGCTCTCGAATCGGTGCGCCAGGATTCCCGCCGCGATACGCATATCCAGCGCGGCCTCGACGACGGCGGCCCTGTCGTCGTCATTGAGGCAGGCGCCGGATGATTGGATCTCGGTAACGCCCGCGACGAAGTGATGCTCGGTTTGCGAATTGTGGAACCGTCGGATTCTCGTGAGTAGATCGTCTCTATCGTTCATTCTATTTCTCCCGGTGCGAACCTAGAACGAGATCTCCGAGGTCGTCGGCGAATGCAGATTGTGGCGGCAGTGCCCACATATGTCGTTTGAGCGCTCGCGCGGCCTGCCGGTAGGCGGGGTCATCGAGGGTCCGCCGGCAGGCGGTGAAAACATCCGAGGCGGTGACGGTCATGGGATCGATGTGGAGGCCGGTGCCGAGGGTTTCACTGCGTCGCGCATTTCCGGGATGATCGGCGAAGAACGGAAGTACCACGTGCGGGACACCGTAGGTTATCGTGTCGCGCATCGAATTCAATCCACCGTGCGTGATGAACAGGTCCACGTTCGCCAATACGAGGGACTGGGGGACGTACGGCAGGACATGGATGTGTGGTGGTAACGACCGGAATATGTCTTGGTACAGCGACGGCAGCGAGACGACCGCGGTACACCGGAGCTCGGCCAAGGCCGCGAAGACCTCCCCGTAGATTTCGGCCATTCGATCCCTGAACCGCGGCGAGAAGGGTCCGATCGAGCCCAGTGAGAGGTAAACGATCGGTCTGTCGCCAGGCATCGACGTGAACACGTCCGGGAGCAGTTGATCATTGTGACGTACCGGTGGTTCGTGCCGGTAACGGACCAGTGGGGTGTCGAGATCGGCGTTATTGAATTCTTCCGGCGTCAGGGAGACCGTGAGATGCCGCAGGATTCCCGGTGTCGACGGTTCTTCCGGAAGCCCAAGTTTGGCCCGCTGAGTGGTCAGAGCGGGCCGGATCAGGTCTTCGTGGAGGCTTCGCACAAGCTGCAGCGGGCCGATATCCACCGTGACGTGTGGAATTCCGAGCACCTCCGCGGCCAGGTAACCGCCGAATTCCGAGCACTCGTGCAGGACGACATCGGGCCGCCACTGTTCGGAGACGTTCAGTATGTCTTCCGCGACACGCAGGGCGATCCGGTCGCCGAGGAACTCCGTCATGTACATCCGGTCGAACGCGTCTATGTCCCGGTCGAGCAGACGTCCGAAGATGGCTGCATCGAACTCGCGGTCGGCCCACCGTATTCCCACGTCTAAGGTCTCGACGCCGTAGTTGCTGTGCAACCAGGCGCCCCACTTCTCGGGTGCCGCAACGCGGACATCGTGGCCATGTCTGCTTATCGCGTCGGCCAGTGTGACCAGTCCACGGAAGTGGGACTCGAACTGGTTGACGGTCACCAGCACGCGCATGCGATCTGCCCGCAAGAAAGCCATGTCGGCAGCGTGACACATTGGGGCACAGGGCCGTACGCGTTTCCGCAGAACTGGCCAGCGACTGTTTCAGCTCGGGAGGTGTCGCCGCAGGCCAGCTCTCACGCTGGCACGGATAATAGACCGTTATCCGTGCCAGTGGCCTGCGTCTACGACGTGGTACGTGGCTGTCGTGCCACGCATTCGCGGCGAAGGTCGAGTTGGCCGTTTGGCGACACACTTTGGCGTATTAGTGGAAGCCGCGGCTCCAGTGGAGTGTTTACGCTGATCATCGGCGGCGGGCCGACCGGTCGCTGTCGGCGTGATGAAGGAGACCCCGTGTTCAGCTATCCTGGCCGTGACGGCCAAACGCTTTTCGCGGCGGAGGTCGGCACCGGCGCTCGCACGGTTGTCCTCCTGCACGGCGGTGGACCCGACCATCGCAGCTTGTTGCCGCTGGGACACCGCCTGGCTGGTGACTATCGCATCCTCCTGCCCGATATCCGAGGTTACGGCCGGTCGCTGTGTCCCGACCCGGCCTGCCACACCTGGCCCCAGTACGCCGAGGACGCGGTGGCGTTGCTCGACCATCTCGGGATCGCCCGGTCGGCGATCGGCGGTACCGGGATGGGGTCGACTATCGCCGCCCGCACCCTGCTCGCCTACCCCGACCGATTCGACGCCGGAATTCTGATCAGCGTCGAGGAGATCGAGGACGACGAGGCGAAACAAGCGGAAACGGCGATGATGGACGCCTTCGCGGTCACCGTCGCTACGGACGGCATCGAAGCGGCGTGGGCGCCGATTCTGCCAGCACTGGCTCCGGTGATCGAAACCTTGGTCCGAGAGGCGATCCCACGCAGTGATCCGGCGAGTATCGCCGCGGCCGCCGCGATCGGTCGTGACCGCAGCTTCCGCAACTCCTCCGAACTCGCCGCGATCGCCGCGCCCACGCTGGTATTCCCGGGTATCGACGAACGGCACCCTACCTCCGTGGCGCAGGACCTGGTGCGGATACTGCCGAACGGACATCTCGCCCCGAACACCTTCACTGCCGATATCCGCACCGCGGACGACCTCGCAGACACCCTGGCCCCGGGAATTCGAGCGTTCCTGACCAGCGTGTTCAACGACTGAATCGACCGCCGTTCATTCAGCGGCATGAGGAGCAACGACCCCGAACTTCCGGAACTCGGCATCGCAGGGCGGCGTTCAGCAGGCGCACCCAGCCAGTGGGACACGCTGGTTCACCTTCCGCCGATACCAACCGATCTCGGCCCCGTCGACCAGCATCATTGCCGATGACCGACGTCGGAGGTCACCAGCGCAGTCCGGAGGAATACAGACCACTCGAATACGGGCCGATACCAGTACCGACCCCTAACCCACTTCGCAGGGAATTGACGCGCGCGGCCGACCGATGTGGGGGCAGGGAAGTGCTACGCCACCGCGGCCGGGTCCTCGCGAGGGATGAAGGAGACGCCACGGCGCGAGAGCCGCAGACGTTGGCCGCTGACGCGGCCGAGGATCAACGCGACGGCGACCGCTGCGGTCGCGGAGATCGCGCCGCAGGCGAACAGGCCGATTCGTGGCCCGAACTGTTCGGTGACCCAGCCGACTATGGGCCCGCCGATCGGTGTGCCGCCGGTGAAGACCATCATGTAGAGGGACATCACCCGCCCCCGCATTGTCGGGTCGGTGGCCAATTGCACCATCGAGTTGCTCGATGTGTTGAAGGTGACCCCGAGCATGCCCACCACGATCAACATCGCAGCGAACAGCCAGTATTCCGGTGCGAACGCGGTGACCGCCTCCATAACGCCGAAGCCGACCGCGGTCATCACCAGCATCCGCAGTCGCACCCACGACTTCCGTGTCGCGAGCAGTGCACCCGCCAGCGACCCGGCGGCCAGCGCGGTGTTGAGCAGTCCGTACTGTCCAGCGTCGATACGGAAAACGTGGTACGCAAATCCCGACAGCACGGTGGGGAAGTTGAACCCGAATGTCCCGATGAAGCCCACCAGCGCGATCGGCCAGATCAGCTGTGGACGCGCTTTCACGTACCGAAGTCCCTCCCGCAGCTGTCCCTTCTGTCGGGACAGCCGAGGTACCGGCCGCTGCTGCGACGTCCGCACAGCCAGCAAACCGCCGATCACAGCGCCGAAGGAGCAAGCGTTGATGACGAACGCCCACCCCGAGCCCACGGCCGCGATCACCGCGCCGGCCACCGCAGGCCCGATCAGCCGCGCGGTCTGGAAGTTCGCCGCGTTGAGGCTCACCGCGTTGCGCAGCTGGTTGTGGCCGACCATCTCCGCGACGAAGGTCTGCCGGGTCGGGTTGTCCACGACCGTGACCAGCCCGACCAGCAGGGCCAGCAGGTAGACATGCCAGAGCTGCACCGTCCCGGTCAGCGTCAGGACCCCGAGCGCTGCGGCGAGCAGGCCCATGCTGCTCTGAGTGAAAATCAGCAGCTGGCGCTTGTGGAAGCGGTCTGCGATCACGCCGCCGTAGAGGCCGAAAAACAGCATCGGCAGAAACTGCATGGCGGTGGTGATTCCGACGGCGAAGGAGCTGCCAGTGAGGTTGAGGACCAGCCAGTCCTGGGCAATGCGCTGCATCCAGGTGCCAGTGTTCGAAACTACCTGGCCGACGAAGTAGTAGCGGTAGTTGCGTACGGCGAGTGAGGCGAACATACCGACCTTGTGGTCGGACGGCTGGGCATCCGGCTGGTCGCGGCAGCAGTCGTAGTCTCTCGTGCCGGAGAGGTCCTTGTCATGGTCGTGGGTTCGGATTGTCGAAGTCACTGCGGTCTCCCCTGCGTGGTGTCTCCTTGTACTGTCGGTCGATACGGAACGTATGGTCGGGTTCATAACTGTGCGAGGCGCTCGAGTACCGGCGCGGCGGAGCGCAAACACGCCCACTCTTCTTCGGTGAGGCCCTGGGCCAACTCCGCCAGCCACGCATCGCGCTTCCGGCGACTCTCGGCCAGGATCTCCGCTGCCGACTCGGTGGCGGTTACCACCACCTGCCGCCGGTCCTCCGGATGCGGCCCGCGCCTGACCAGGCCCTTGTCCTCCAGCAGCGCGATGATCCTCGTCATCGACGGCGGTTGGACGTACTCCTTACGGGCCAGCTCACTGGGCGTGGCTCGGCCATGGCGGGCGAGCGTCCCGAGCACCTGCATCTCGGCCGAGCTCAGTGAATGCTCGACCTGCTGATGGCGCAGGCGGCGGGCGAGCAGCATGATCGACGCGCGCAGCGTGGTCACGGCGGCACGGTCGTCCTCAGCAATCAGCTCCGGCATGAATTTTAGGCTACCTTATTACTCTATCTAAGTAGATCGTTGTACTGCGCCATCCGCTATACCAGCCCCTCGACCGTCGACGACGACGCCACCGTCGACGAAACCGGAATCAGCCTCCAGGCCCAGTTCACCGGCGCAGAGGCCGCCCCCGCCTACGACCGTTGGAAACAGACCGACACCGCCGCCACCGGAGCGGGGCGGGCCTCCGGCGAGGTCACTGGAATCGGCACCAAGGGCTACTGGCACACCGCGACCACCGACACCAGCAACGGAATGACCTACATCGTGGGCGTGCACGACAGCAACATCTCGGTGCGAGTAGAAGTCGCCGTCCTGCGCGCAAAAGGCGAACCCCCAGTGAATCGGGACGAGCTCGACACGATCGCCAAAAACCAAGCCCGGCAAGCTTTGAATGGACTGAAGAAGGAATAGGCGCCACCAGCCATACGCGACGGTGTCCGATAGCCGATATGACAAGACCCACCTGATCGAGCTCCACCCAGGGTTGGGCAGGTCCATCGAAAGCCGACATCATCGATCCGGAGTCGGGGTTGGCAGCGAGATCACGAAGGTTATCGTGGTGACCTATCCGGCAGTGGTGCGGCCGGGCGGTCGGACCGCAACGATCCGTCTACGAGTTCGAGGAAGCCCCGCAGCGACGAGGACGGCAACCGCGCGGATCTTCAACCGTAGAGACCTCGAGGATGCGGATTGAACATCCCACGCGTCGTCGTTCCACGTGGGTGTCGGTGGGTATCGGTAGCGTCGGGTGCTGTGGAAACTGGGGAACGAATCCAAGAGCTCGCGGATCGCATTGTGGCGCTGCGCGACGCCTACTACCAGGGCTCGCCGCTGGTCGCGGACGCCGAGTACGACGCGATCGAGGACGAGCTACGTGGCCTGATCGAGGCGCACCCCGACCTCACGCCCGACCCGAATCCGCTGGAGGAGGTCGGCGCGCCCGCGGTGCTGCATGCCCCGATCCGGCACTCGCGTCCAATGCTGTCACTCGAGAAGGCGACCAAACCTGAGCAGGTCGCGGCGTTCTTCGACCGCTTCCCCGGCCAGCCGGTGGTGGTGATGCCGAAGCTCGACGGCTTGTCTCTGGCCTTGGTCTTCGAGGACGGGCGGCTGGTGCGGGCCGTGACCCGGGGTGATGGCACCACCGGTGACGACGTGACCGTGCTGGTCCGCGCGTTGGTCGATGGCGTCCCCGAGCGGATCGACGTCCCGGGGCGGGTGGAGGTGCGTGGCGAGGCGGTGATGCTGCGCTCGACCTTCCTCGCCTACAACACGGCGCATCCGGACAAGCCGCTGATCAATCCGCGCAACGCCGCGGCGGGCACGCTGCGGGCGAAGGACCCGGCCACAGTCTCCGAGCGCCGCCTGCGGTTCTTCGGCTTCGATTTGGATACCTCTGCTGGCGGCGCTGCGGTCGATCTGGAGCAGGGGCTGCAGGCACTGGGAGTCGCGGGTGCGCAGATGCGGCTCTGCGCCGGCGCCGAGCAGGCGCAGGTGGCGATCACCGCGATCGAGCAAGGTCGCAACGAGCTGGACTACGACCTCGACGGTGCGGTGCTGCGGCTGGCTGACCGCGATGCCTACGCGGCGGCCGGGACTCGGTCGAACTCCCCACGTGGCGCGCTGGCGTTCAAGTTCGCCGCCGAGGAGAAGACCACGTTGCTGGCCGACGTGGTCTGGGACGTCGGCAAGACGGGCAAGATCGTCCCGGTCGCGTGGCTGGAGCCGGTGTTCGTGGGCGGCACGACGGTCACGAAGGCGACGCTGGCCAACCAAGAGGTGATCCGCGCCCGCGACATCAAGGTCGGTGACACGGTGCTGGTGCGCCGCGCAGGCGACGTGATCCCGTTCGTGGCGGGTGTGCTCGACGCCTCCAAGCGCACGGGTGAGGAGCGCGAGATCGTGCCGCCCGCCGCCTGCCCCTCGTGCGAGCAGCCGGTGACCGAGAACGGCAACAGCCGGGAGCTGTTCTGCACCAACGTGTCGTGCCCCGCACAGACGGTGCGCAGGCTCATCCACTGGGCGTCGCGGGCGGCGGCGGACATCGACGCCATCGGGCAGGTGTGGATCGAACGCCTGGCCGAGGCGGGCGTCCTGGAGCGCCCGTCGGACTTCTACACGCTGACAAAGGAACGTCTGCTCGAGTTCGACCGCATAGGCGAGGTCTCGGCCGCGCGCATGATCGACTCGATCGATGCCAGCCGCCACGTCGGCCTGCGCCGCGCGCTGATCGGCCTGGCGATCCCGATGGCCTCCGACGGCACCGCCGCGCGCCTGGCCCGGGCGGGATTCGGCTCCCTGGAGGAGGTCGCCGACGCGGGCGAGGAACGGCTCGTGGCTGTGGAGGATATCGGACCGAAAGTCGCCGCCTCCCTGGTCACGCACCTCACTCGCCTGCGCCCCGAACTGGAACGGCTACGAGAGGCGGGCGTCTGTCTGGACGTGCGCGAGGAGGACCTTCCCCCGGTCATTGCGGCTGGCGCGCCCCTGGAAGGAAAGACCGTGGTGATCACCGGCGCTATCAGTGACCCGCGCTCCGGCGAGAAGGTCGCCCGCCCGACGTTCCAACGCCTGTGTGAGAAGGCGGGCGCGACGGCGGCGTCCTCGGTCTCGGCGAACACCGACCTGCTCATCACCGGAGCTGGGGTCGGTGAGAGCAAGTTGACCAAGGCAGAGAAGCTCGGCGTCGAGGTCGTCGACCAGGGCGAGATCTGGAACCTGCTGATCGCCGCTAAGGTCATCTAGACCTCGGTGCGCCCGGCCTCACCGACCGGAACATGCCGAAATGACTTGTGGCCACGTGTTCTCGACCGCGGACCGTTTCGGCCACAAGCCCTCACCGATCTCCATACAGCCGATTATTGCGCGCCGAACTGGGCAAGAGCTAGAGGTTCACACACTCATCGGCGATACAGGATGTTCCCAACCGCAACGGGCCTGGCGCGCCGGGTGACACGGCCTATGGGCCATGTCGGAACGGGGCCCATTGTCGGTCAGGTCGGATCGGCAGTGAGGTGGTGGTATGCGGTGTCGAGAGGGATGTCGACTGCGAACCAGGCTGCGGGTCGATCGTCGTCGCGGGGGCACCAGGCGGTCGCGAGACACAGTCGGGCCACTTCCGCGGTGGCCAGGCCGGGCAGATGCCACGCAATTCGGATCGGATCTGTGTATCGCACACCGTATTCGGTGGTCGTTTTGTCCTCACCGGTCGGCAGCAGGTGCGCCCAACTGGCGGGCATCAGCCGACCGTCCGCGGCATGCATGGCGAGCAGCTCGGAATCCGGGCCGCCGATCGACACCATGAAGTGTTCGTTCTCGACACTCACGGCCGCAAGACATTCGCCGGGGTCCGGGCCGCCGTAAGCATCGGCGGGCACGTTGGTCAGTTCGGCCGAGACGACCAGTCCGGACAGCCCGTCGCGCGCCTGCACCTGCCAGATTCCGGCCCACATCGGGACCCGCACGCCGCCGTCCCAGGGCTGCACGTCGATGCTTCCGATCAGCAGATCAACCGTTGCGGTTCGATGCCGCCACCGGTGCAGGCACGAGCCGTTCGCCAAGCGCCACACAGCATTCGGCTCGGCCGGTAGCGCATCCGATCCGAGCGTGACAGAGAAATCGACGGTGCCGAGGGGCGTGTCGATCACAGCTGGATGACGGTCTGCCTGTGCCAGGTGGTCGGTGGGGAGCATGCCCCCCATCATGCAGGTTTGCGTTCACGAGGAACCGGTGGGTCGCGGGACCGCCGAGCCGGTCCCCCGCTCCCGAAATCGCATTTCGGCATTGCAAGATTGCGGAATTGCTCTGAGCCTGAGCCGGTCTCGCCCGTCCCCCCGTGACCTCGTAGCCGGATCGGCTCAGCGCGATACGCGATACGCGATACGCGATACGCGATACGCGATACGCGATACGCGATACGCGATACGCGATACGCGATACGAAGGATGTTGCGGGAGGCGTGGCGGTTCCTGACTGCCGCGGCCCGTCTGCTGGGTCAGTTCCGCTTCAGGGTGCCGACACTCAGCGATCCGCTCGCAGCGATCCGCAGCCTCTTCTCTGCCGCGCGAACGTAGCTGACGGGATCCTTGTCGACGGGCTGGACGTCGGCGTAGTTCCGCGCCTCGAAAGCGGCGAAGGCGACGGCCAGCTGATGGCGGCGCGGCAACCCGGCCAGGCGGCGGAAGTCGGTCAGGCCCTCACGTTCTTCCTCGGCCATGTGATCGCTGTTGGCCGAGTTCGCTGCCGCGACAGCCACATACCAGTCAGCGGTGCCGACCCGATGACGCGCCACTTCGACGATCGCGTCCCTGATCTCGTTGTGGTCGTGGATAGCGTCGAGTTTCTCCTCCTCCACCCCGCCCGCGCACCGGGCCGCGAGACCCACCTGCAGCAGCGCGGGGTAGAAGATCTCCTTCTCTGCCTGCGCATACAGCTCGAGGAAGGCCGCCAGCCTGTCCCAGATCACCGAAAGCACATCGGTCTCCGCGCGAGTAATCTGCTCCAGGATCGCGAACAGCCGCCGCTGCTCATGGTGGTCATCAAGGATCAACTCGGCAATGTCCACAATTCCTCCCTGGTACCGCACTGCAATTCAGGTCAGCACCGAACGCCAGGGCAGACTGCACCTTGGGGCAGCTGACATATCCCTCAGGGAAACCACCCTGCCACCGGCCTGACACGGCTACTGACACGGTGCTCCACCCGGGCGCGCCAGGCCACCCCGATAATGCCGACGGCCGGGTCTCCACCTGATTACCTGAGCCCAGATGATTCGACCGTCGAATTCCAGCTGACGAGCGCGGGTAACAATCGAGTGGTAGGTGCTGAGTTACTCGACCACCAGCCAGTCCCACGCACCGAAACACATCTGTTCTACAGGGGGCCGGCACGGATATGTTTCCAGTAGCTTCCAGGTGAGCCGCCCGTCGGCGAAAAGACGTTATCTGCCCGATCTTGGTTCCGGACCCGTCATCGACCCGGGGACCCGGACCATGGCGTGGCCCTCGGCGGACCGTCCGGTGGTGGTGTCGAGGGTGAGAGCGCCT
Organism: Nocardia sp. NBC_01730; assembly: GCF_035920445.1. Lineage (NCBI taxonomy): Bacteria > Bacillati > Actinomycetota > Actinomycetes > Mycobacteriales > Nocardiaceae > Nocardia > Nocardia sp. NBC_01730. The sequence goes on from NZ_CP109162.1 coordinate 1,896,969, forward strand.
CTGGTATCCGGAATCCGCTTTCGGCGACCTCTGCGCGCAGGAGTGCGAGATCTTCCGTCTTTCTCGTCCATATCTCGCCGACGTCCATCCTGAGCGCTTCGCGCATCCGGACGGAACCGGTTACGCCCCAGACCGCGAGGCGAATTCCCACCTCGGCGGTCTGCCGCACGAAATGCTCGGACAGTAGGGGGTACGGGATCGCGACACCGGTAGCCTTCGCACGGCGCGCATCGTCGATGATGGCGTCGATCTTCTCGGCCCCCGGCCGCAGCGAGCGAGCCATCCAACCGGTGGCGCCACGCAGCCCCTTGGTGAATACCGTCAGAGTGTTGACCATCGCCACGCGCTGCAAGTCCGGTGCCAGCTCCGCGGCTGCCGTCAATACCCGGCGGTCGAACGCGTGCAGCTCCCCTCGCATGCCGTGCCGCTCCAGCGTGGCCGCGATCTCCGCCACCTTCGCCCGGACCTCCGACTCGGACCAGGCGGGCCCCGCGGGCACCGCCACCGCCAGCGCCGCATCTTCGAAGCCAGCCGACCGGCACATCACGTCGAGGGCAGCCATATCCCCGGCAGCCCGGCTCACCTCCACTACGATCGCATTCACCCCGATCATCAGAGCGTCGGTACACGCCCGCCCGGCATCCGCGAGCCCGCCTTTCCCGAGTTGCACTGCGAGCCTCGGCCCCACCTGCGCTACGTCGGACGGACCCACTGCCGCTCCGGCTGCCTCGACCGGACCCGGTCGCAGCCTGCCGACCCCATCGGTCGCCACACCCGCCGCGGGTTCCGGCATATCGCGGCGGGACCGGTGATCGCCCGGTGCGGCGAGTGCCGCGTCCAATTGCGGCGCACGGCGATCACGGGCCGCGTCGACCACCCTCGCGCGGATGCGATGCATTGCCGTCGGATTGTCGACAGTAGGCCGGTGCTGCTCCGTAGGCACCTCATCACCCCGCCCGGCGAGGCACCACGCTACGTGCCGCAACGACTCCGTGGGCTGTGCGGCACCAACCAACGAATACTGCAGGTACTCGCCGTGCCCATCGAAGGGAGCCAGCGAATAGGGGAAACCGCGTTCGGCACGCACTCGATACCGGCCATCCAGCCACCATCCCCCGGGCCGGGTCTCAACCTCTCACCGACAGCAGGCGCGAGAGAATTGACCGAGCAAACTTGTTCACAAGCCCGCGCCGCAGATCGTGGCCACGAGTGAGCGTTGGCCGGCCACAAAGGATTTGGTCTCGATGCCAACGATGCCTACGGGCTGATGTGGCTCATCCGGAATCACGAACTGGCCAAGGCAGTCGAGGAGATCGTCCCCGAGGCGCACCGGTGACTGCCACACGGCCATGCCGAACCTCCGGCGGCTGCCCGCCCCGCTCAACGAGCTGTACATGCGCGACGATGCCCACCGGCGTACGGTCGAGTCTGTGAGCAGTGGCGCCGTGCCAGCGACAGCGGTCGAGCGCTCGGACCTGTGGGCGCGGGCGTTCGCGGCCCTGTATGACCCTCTGCTGTGGGTGGGTGAGAGGGCGGGGATGGGCGCTCGTCGGCGGGATTTGCTCGGCTGTGCGAGGGGGCGGACTGTCGAGCTCGGCAGCGGTACCGGTCTTAACCTGGGATACTACCCTGACGGCCTTGACGAGCTGATCTTGACCGAACCGGAGGGCGCGATGCGTGCGCGGTTGGCACGGAGGCTGCGCCGCAGTCGATGTCGGGCGCGTGTGCTCGACGCATCTGCGGAACAACTGCCGTTCGCGGATGAAACCGTGGATACGGTCGTCTCAACGCTCGTGTTGTGCACTGTCGAGGACCCTGATCCGGTGTTGCGGGAGATCGAGCGTGTGTTGCGCCCCCGCGGCCAGCTGCTGTTTCTCGAGCACGTACGTTCCCAGTCGCCGCGACTTGCCCATTGGCAAGATCGCCTCGCCGGCCCGTGGCGCCGGTTCGCGGAGGGCTGCCACTGCAACCGTGCCACCCTCGAGCTGATCCGGGCGTGCGGGCTGGAGCTCGAAGACGTACAGGAAACGTCGTGGCGGGGAATGCCCCCGATCGTTCGACCGCTGATCACGGGTGTGGCCACCAAAAGCAATATCTGACTAGAGCTGCGCCTCACTCAGAGGGTAGCGAGGGAACCTTGTCTTCGCTGCCGTGAGCCATCATCCAGCAGGCCGGCGCCCGCTTCGCCGAGGTGGGTGAGGCCACTGTGGCGGACTTCGTGCAGGTCCCAGCCGGTGCCGGGCCCGTCGGTGGCGGTGACTGTGTCGAGCAGGTCGCAGGACAGCCGTGCCAGGCCGGTGTCGAGGCAGACGTCGCGGTCGGCGAGGTATTTCCCGGGGCCGGGACGGCGGTGGGTGAAGCAGGCCCGCGGGTGCGGTCGCGGATGAGCCTGGGCAGCAGTCGGGCGGTGCCGACGCCCCCAGTAGTCGGTGTCCAGGACGTGCTCGTGGTGGGTGTCGGTGGGGCGGGGTTCGGCGCCCTTGGATTTCACCGGGCGGCAGCGCCCGAATGCGGTCGTGGAGTACGACGACGTTCATGGCGTCTTGCCCGTGAACTTGACATTGTCACTGTGAGAAGGCCTTCACTAGCGGTCGGAGGTGGTCCCCATCAACTCGACACACAGGAATTCACAGGACATGCGGCTGCTCGACGGATTGGCCGCTGGGAACGCGTCGACGCGGCTGAAGGCGGCCCTGGCGATCGGCACGCATCCCGTACCCGGTTTCGTCGACGTGCTCGTAGAACGGTGCGCGATCGAGCCGGACTTCTTCGTGCGCGACATGCTCACATGGGCGCTGACCCGCCTCCCGTCGGAGATTACGGTTCCGAAACTGCGCGCGCAGCTTTGTTCCGAACGCGCACAGGCCCGGAGCCAGGCATTGCATACGCTGTCGAAGATCGGGGACCAGAACGCGTGGCCCGCAATCGCGCGGTCGTTGCTGCACGATTCCGACGACGAGGTCGCGCGGAGTGCATGGCGCGCAGCCGTCGTTCTCGTGCCCGATGGGGAGAAGGAAGGGCTGGCTGCGGAACTGGCTACGCAATTCGGCCGAGGTGACCGGGACGTACGGCTGAGTCTGAGCCGTGCCCTCGTCGCGCTCGGCGATGTGATCGAGCCGATCCTGCAGGCGGCGATGGCAGGCCACGACCCGACGATGCGTGCGCATGCGAGCGCGACGCGGCGGCTGCTGCACAACCCGGATGCCGGATTCGACCTCGCCGTCGATGAGGCACGACGGGTCGTCGCGCTCGGTCCGGACCGGGACGAGGCAACTGCATGCTGATCGGTGAGGTGGCGCGCCGCTCGGGGGTGAGCGCCCGGATGCTCAGGCACTACGACTCCCTCGGGCTGGTACGACCCACAGGCCGTACCGTGGGTGGTTACCGGGAATACTCTGCCGAAGACATCCGGCGGATCTTCCACGTGGAGGGTCTGCGATCCCTGGGACTGTCACTGCGCCAGATCGGATCCGCTCTCGACGATCCCGGATTCACCCCGTCGGTACTGGTCGGCGACCTCATCCGAAAAGCCGAGGAACGACTGAACCGGGAGCAGGAGCTACTCGAGCGGCTCCGTGCGGTCGATACGGCCGAGCCCTCCAGCTGGCAGGACGTCGCGCGCATCGTCGAGCTCCTGCACGGACTCGCATCGCCGAGCGCCGCACGGCGGCAACAAGCCGTCCTGGCCCCGGCCGAGGACCTGCCGATGCCCGCCGAGCTGCTGGCCGAGGCGGTCCTCATCGAATCCGATCCGAACGTTGCCGGGGCCCTGCGGTGGGCCCTCGCGAGGGCCGGCGGTGACGGTGTTGCGAGCCTGATACCCGCCATGAGCTCGGAGAACGTCGACATCCGGCGGCGCGCGGTCCTGGCGCTCGCCGAGCTACCCGGCGACGAGGCGACCGCAGCGCTCACGGACGCGCTCGAGGATACGGACACGACGGTCCGCAGACATGCCGCGCTGGCACTGGGCGCGCGGGGCATGACCCGAGCTGTGCCGACGCTCGTCGGCACAGTGGTCGAAGGCCCGAACGATGTCGAGGCAGCCGAGATACTGGGAACCCTGGCATCCGACGCCGAGTGGGCGGATCGGATCATGAGTGCGATGGTCGATGAACTCGCCGCCCACACAGCGGATTCGGCGGTACGGATGCGACTGACACAGGCACTCGCCGAGATGCCGGGGACTATCGCTCTCAATGTCCTGCGGCAACTGGCCCATGACGATGATCGGGCCGTGGCCCTCATTGCCTCGGCCCTTGTGAAAGCGCTCGAAGAACGGCCGGTCTGATGTGGAAGCCCGAGACGCCGCAGATCAGTAAACAACGTATCGGCCTACCGAGTGCCCCTCGGAGACAAGCCCGCCGACGCGGATCTCACATGCTGTGTTGCACCGTGCTGCCGTCTTGTCTTCAAGGCCGGGACCCTGAAGATGCTCGCTCATCGGCTATGGGATGGGCGTAAGCGGTGAAACTCGCGCCGAGTGTGGCTAGAAGAGGGTGTCGCGGACGCGGAGAGGCCGGTAGCCGGAAGGTCCGAGTTGGGCAAGTTCGGCGTCGATGGCGACCTCGATGGCGCCGAAGAAGTTGATGTTCTCGCGGTGCGCCGGGGAGATGTGGGCGCGCACGTCGTGATCGATGCGCCGACCTTCGCGGCGAACCTGCACCGCGAGCCCATAATACTCTGTCGCCCAAGCGATTACAGCGTTGGTCGCCAGGGCCAGGCACCGTGCTTGTTCGGTTTGCGCCTCGAGGTGGTGGGCCGGGATCATGCCCTCGTGCGCGTACAGCAGGTCGTGGCGCAGTGCGTGCAGAGACTCGCCCTCGTCGAGCTGGCGGGGCCAGGGCGATCGGCGATGATCGCCCCCGTCGTCCCGCCGCAGGAACTCATCCAGAGCCCGAAGCAACCGACTCGGTATCCATGTCGCTATGTACATCGCGTTGCCCTGGCGCGACGGTCAACGAGTTTCATGGCATTGTCGACGGGAAACAGTCACAGCCTCCGGTTGAGGCCAAACGTCGATGGGGTTCGTACCATGGTTTTGCGCATGTCGGTGTTGCGAGGACGCCGGGGGTACCGGCGCATGGGATTTCTCGCAGCAGCCGCAGTGGTCGCTGTCGCACCGATGTTCATCGCGACCCCGCAGGCGAACGCGGCGGCCGTCGTCGAGCGGATCGACCGCGATGGGCAGCAATGGCAGATGTATATCCGCTCCCCGGCGATGAAGCGGACCATTCATCTCGACGTGCTGGTGCCGGCGAATCAGTCGAAATCCCGGCCGACGGTGCTGCTGCTGGACGGAAACGGGGCGAAGGAATCCCAGCCCAAAAGCACCTGGACCCTACGAGGAGGTGCCAAGGAGTTCTTCGCCGACAAGCCGGTCAATGTGGTGATGCCCGTCGGCGGTGGAGGAACGTACTACACCGACTGGTTGAAAGACGATCCCACACTCGGACACCAGAAGTGGGAAACCTTCCTCACCGAGGAGCTGCCGCCGTTGATCGACCGCGAGTTGAAAGGCAACGGGACCTACGCCGTTGGCGGGCTGTCGATGGGAGCAGGAGCGGCGGCCATTCTCGCGGTGCGACACCCTAATATGTTCCGAGCCCTGGCAGCCTTCAGCGGTTGCTACTCTGCCGACGGTATCGGGCAACTCTCGGTGCGCCCCGTGGTCGAAGCGAAAGGCGGAAACCCGGACAACATGTGGGGTACTGCGGGCAATCCGGAGTGGGACGCGCACGACCCGATGAAACACCTCGACGCGCTGCGCGGCAAACCAGTCCACCTGTACGTCGGCACCGGCGTGCCCGGCCTCGATGATGGCCTGTTCGACGGAAACTGGTCGTGGCCCGATGACCCGTTTCGGGCGAGCGAGATCGAACATGTCTCCCATGACTGCACCGGCGCCACCGGGACCGCCATGGGACTCTCCGGTGCCGACGTCTCCACCGACTGGGCCGCCATCGGCGTCCACTCATGGCCGTACTGGAAGGCCGCACTGCCCAAATCCTGGCCTACCCTGAAAGCAGGCCTTGGCGTATAAATTCGAGCTCGAGGCATTTCTCCCCCGGTGGTGGCGACCGCTACTCGCGAATGGTGGTGACCCGCAAGGGCGGTGCGCGCAAGGTCATCGCGTGGCAGATCGGCACCGCGCGGATGTTGCCGCGACTGCTGACCGGTCGCGAGTCCGGTCCGGTGTTCCTCACCGACCGTAAAGCCCGCCCGTCGGTGGCCAGCGATGATGTCGACTCCCCTTCATAGTTTCGTCGTCGTCGACCAGTATTGCCATGGCCACCGACACCGGCGGCTCATTCGTCGTCGCGGGCATCGGGATCGCGCAGCGGTCGGCGGGTTCCGCCGAGACCGGGCAGGTGGAAGGCGTAGTGCCCGTCCAGGCCAATATGACCACTGATGAACGCCGACAACGGCCGGAGTCCTCCTCACGCACCGGATAGTCCTGCGCGCGAAGCCTTTCCAGGATGCGGTCGGAGTTCGGCCAATTGCTATCGCGCCGAAGGGCTTTGAAAGGCCGGTCGAGGTCTCGGGCCGCACCGTGATCACCCGACCACCTACAGTGGAGGCACGAATGACCGCGCCAGAGCGCCGATCCTTTTCTCGACGAGTCGCCCCCGGACTGCAAGGGATTCTGGCGCGGTCAACTGTTCGACAACCTGTCTCCCGGCCTTGATCCGGCACTCACCTTGTCACCGAGATTCGGGTGGCCGCTGCGGGACGCCTCGGTGGACGTGACGATCGAAGGAATCCCCGCGGATGTGCCTTCTTGGCGCGAAATCGAAGGAACAGAGGTCGAATCCACCGAATCCGGTGAGCCGATCGAGGCATCGGTGTACGACGGCGCCCACCACTTTTTCGAGTACGCGCGCATCCAGATCCTCCGTCAGGTCGGCACCATGGCACGGTTCGCCGTCGACCTGGCCGAGGGCGAGGCGTTCTTCCACACGCTTCCACATGACGAGATACTCGAAGCCGACCAGATCCGCACGACAGTGGATGCCGAGTTCGAACCGTCTGTAAGTGCTCGTGGGGGGCTGGCCTGCGGGCTGGCTGGCAGGCTGGTGCCGGTTCTTCAGACCGGACGTGACTCGTGAACCGTCTGATCCCGGATGGGTGTCCTTCTCGGGAGTCGTCCGCTCGGCTCGGAGGCCGGCTCCGCCCCGGCCCACAACGATGGCCGGATCGGAAGCTTGTCCAACCGAAATCGGTTGTGGCTCAATACGGATATGCTTCGTAGTGACTCCTCCTGGGCCGAAGCCGGTCACGACGTCAGCCCACTTCCAGGAGAACAATCTTCCCGTTGCGCCTCGGCGGGTACGGGATGATGCGCTGATGGCGCCTGCCTTGAGGGCTGTGTTGAAGACTCCGGCGCGGTAGCAGGTGCCGTTGTCGGTCACGATGCGCTCGATTGCGGTGATGCCGTGCGCCGCGAACCAACAACGTCACCAAAGTCAAGCTGGAAGACATCAATGAGAACCTGCAAGCTCTGGGGCGCAGCGACGTCGTCGGACGGCAGGTCATCGTCTTCGAGGGAAGCCCGCGGCGGGCAATACCCGGAAGCCAGTCACCCACAAGCAACAGAGCGACCTGCCGCCTACCGCACGCTGCGCCGCCTCCTCCAGCGATCAGCGGCGACCATCCACGCACCGCGCGGGCCCTCATCCTTGCGCGTGGGCCAGACAGGTGCCAGCAGAGCAAATCGTCATATCTGCACGCCTAGTTCAGCACCTTCAACAATTCCTGGGCCAGCGGCCCGGCGGACGCGGGGTTCTGCCCGGTGTACAGATTGCGATCCACGACCGTGTAGGGCTTCCAGATCTCGCCGCGGGTGAAGTGGACGCCCATGCTGACCAGTTCGTCCTCCAGCAACCATCGGGCTTTGGCGGCCAGTCCAACGGCCTCCTCTTCGTCGTTGGTGAAGCCGGTGACCTGGTAACTGGCAAAGGGTGAAACACCTTTCCGGCGGGTGGCCAGCAGCGCGGCCGGCCCGTGGCAGACGATGGCCAGGGGCCGGCCCGAGACGAGGGCCGCGGTCAGCAGCCGACCCGAATCGGCATCGTTACACAGGTCCTCCATCGGACCGTGGCCACCGGGATAGTAAACGGCCTCGTAGTCCTCCAACCGAGCATTCGCCAGCTCGATCGGCCGCCGCAACTCCTCGGCAGACCGCAGGATTTCCTCCTCCTCGAGGGCAATCTGTTCACCGCCGACAATCGAGGGACGCAGGCTCATCACGTCGACGTGCGGCACTACGCCGCCGGGCGTGGCCACCGCGACCTCATGGCCGGCCCCGGTGAGCGCACGGTACGGGGCCGTGAACTCTTCGGCCCAGTAACCAGTCGGATGCCGGGTGCCGTCCCCGAGCGTCCAAAAACTTGCGCCGGTTATTACGAACAGGATCCTGGCCACGGGAACTCGCCTCCTCGTAGTGGTGCGACCTGTATGCCTGGACTGCGTAAACGCCACTCTATGCGCCAGGCCGAAACCTGGGTGAAGATGCTGGTTAAACAGTTGGCGCCGAGTGGTGAGTACCGCGCGAACCTCGTCGCTCGCCGGAACGCAGAAATGGCTTCAGCACCCCCGGGTCGACACCATGGACCAGGGCGACCCCCTCGTCTTCTGTGATATCGCGGATTCGGTATACACCCTCACCCGCGGCGGTGGACGCGGTCAGCGTGAGCAACCCGTGCCGCCGCTGGAACGGTGATCGCGCGCCGCCCCGGCCGCGGCGGCTACTAGTGTGTGACGAACCCCACCTCGCTGCTATCTTGCCTGAATCAACTGAGCTACGGAGGCTCGATGGCACTCAGACGTGAATCAGACGTGAATCCCCCAGCAAGGGACGGGGTGCCGCCGGTGACTTCCGCCCACGAGGGAGAGGGAAATTCTGCGGGTACCGCATCGGGGCGGCCAGTCCGGCCCCTCCACAAGGGCGGGTTACGGCAACGGCATCTGACGATGATCGCCCTCGGCGGAATCATCGGTGCCAGCTTGTTCGTCGGCAGCGGATCAGTCATTCACACCGCCGGTCCGGCGGCCGTGTTGTCCTATGCCCTCGGCGGGGTGCTGGTCATCTTCGTCATGCGCATGCTCGGTGAAATGGCTACCGCCAAGCCCACTCTCGGTTCGTTCATGGAGTATGCGCGAGAGGCCCTCGGCGAACGTGCCGGCTTCGTCGTCGGGTGGTTGTACTGGTATTTCTGGGTCGGCGTGGTCGCCTTCGAAGCCGTCGTCGGCGGCAAACTCCTCGGCGGATGGTTCCACGCACCTGACTGGGTGTTCGCGCTGGTGCTCATGTTCATCCTGACAGCCACCAACTTGCTGTCGGCGCGCTCGTTCGGAGAGACCGAGTTCTGGCTCGCCTCGATCAAGGTCGCCACCATCACCGTATTCCTCTCCGTCGGTGCGCTTGTCGTCCTCGGGCTCTGGCCGGGCTCGCGGCTGTCGGTCGCCAACATCGGTCAACACGGCTTCATCGTCAACGGTGGATTCTCGATCCTGCAGGGCGTCGTGGTGGTGATCTTCTCCTACTTCGGCGCCGAGATCGTCACGATGGCGGCCGCCGAGTCGGAGCACCCGGCCAAAGCGGTGGCCAAGGCCACCAACACCGTGCTGTGGCGGATCCTGCTCTTCTATGTCGGATCGGTGGCCCTGTTGCTGATGATCACCCCATGGACCGAGATCCCCAGCAACTCCAGCCCGTTCGCGGCGGCCTTCGACAAGCTCGGCCTTCCCGCGGCCGAGCAGATCATGAATATCGTCGTGCTCACCGCAGCACTGTCCGTCCTCAACTCCGGCCTCTACACCGCCTCTCGGATGTTGTTCGCCCTCGCCAACCGCGGATGGGCACCGAGCTGGACCAAGGATTGCAACTCGCGCGGGGTTCCCTGGAAGGCGGTCCTGCTCAGCACGATCGTGGGATATGTGGCGGTCGCCATGAACTACGTCTCACCAGATCGGGTGTTCTCGTTCATCATGAACTCCGCCGGGGCGGTGGCCCTGTTCGTCTATGTCATCATCGCCCTTTCCCAGCTGAGCCTGCGCTCGCGCATGACCGACGACGAGAAAACCGTGCTGGGCCTGAAGATGTGGCTGCATCCGTGGCTCGGCATCGTCACCGTTCTCGGAATCGTCGTCATCATCTTCTCGATGAGCCTGATCGAGGCCACCAGGCCGCAGCTGTGGCTGAGCCTCGTCAGCCTCGGGGGGCTCTTGGTGGCCTACTCGGTTACGCAGTGGATGCGCCGCCGCGCACGCACCCGGCCGTCCGGCTCCTGAAACGACTTCGCCCAAGGTCCGAGTGGAGAGCCTTCAGCGCGGACCCCTACGGCAGATCCGCGAAGATCGTCGACACATGCAGGTCCGTTCGCGGAACGGCGCGGGTGATGCGGAACTACATCGCTGGAGCAGGGTACGGCAGGTCAGCCATGACGGCATCCACCATGACGGCCACGTTGGTCACGTGCTTCGCCGACTGTCCGGACCTCGTCGGGCCGGAGATACGAGGTCCAGGATCCGGATCCACATCGTGGGTCGAAGAGACGAGCGAGTGCGCAGATGGAAAGCGACCACCCGATGGGGATGGGCTGTGGAGGACGGTTCCACGGTGTTGGCAGAGTGCGTAATCGACCTGTCCAGCGATCACGGTACCCGGTTACACCGACGAACTCGAGTCGCCGGACGCCGACAGGAACAGGTTCGAGTAAGCAGGGATATGCGCGATGTCGTTGCGCACGTTGGCCGATCGAAGTACACCCGCCTTGCGGAGGATGGCGACGAGACGCTCAGCTTCGCCCCATTCGATACCCGCTTCGGTCGAGAGGGCCGCAACGGCCCGGCTGTCGAAGTCCGTGTCTTCACTCATGGTGTTGATTCTCCTCGGTTATGGGTGGAACTCGAGCCGCCGCCCCCACAGCTCGTCGAACGGCGTGAACCTCCGAACAGCCCCTCGTCAACGGTCGCAAGCTCCCCGAACGTCGAGTATTCGGCGTGCAGATGGTCAAGTCGCCGCGCGCCCTGGCCTGCTCGAACAGGTGCCGACCGCACGCGGATACCGATGGCGCCCAGACCCCTGGTCTACGCCGAACTCCGGCCTCGGTCGGGCGATCCGCTCCAGCGTCCACGGCTGCTCGGCACTCATGATTCCTTCTGCCTCACGGCCACAGTAGACCATCACACCGTTGATCACTCCCGCAAGCAGATCCAGGCCGCCGACGACGAGTGGGCCAGTGCTGACGCCATGCCTATCGTCTGCCCTGCGCTCATCTGGCTTCCGCGGGGCTTCCGGGAGCGCAGCGTCGCCGACGCAGTGACCGAGTGGCGGTGGCGTAGTCACTCGGCCTGTCTCCGGGCGGGGTCTGGTCGGCCGTCGAGGTAGGCGTCCAGTGCGGCGGCGGCGGTGAGCATGGCACGGCCGCGGGCCGAGAGGCGGGCATGCCAGTCACACAGCATCGACTCGAGCGGTGCGACTCCTCCAGCGGAGCGGACCTGGGCGATCAGCGGGGCGATCTGCTCCAGCAGGTAGCCACCTCGTCTGAGTTGGTGGGCAAGTAGGGCATCGCGCACGTCGGCCGCGCAGTAGACCCGGTAACCCGTCTGCGGGTCGCGGCGCGGTCGGACCAAGCCGGCCCGTTCCCATTTGCGCAGGGTGGCCGGGCGGATGCCGAGCCTTCTCGCCAGGGGGCCAACGAACGTGTCGCCGCGTTCTTGCGGTACGGGACCGAGGTCGTCAAGCGCGGCTTCGACGGCCTGCAGGGTACGGCGGTCGTCGATAAGCTGGGCGTGGCTCTCGTCGATGAGCCGAAGCGCGTCCTCGGTCGTGCCCCGGTTGATCGCCTGCATGATCAACGTGGCCGTCTGGTGACCGTGTCCTGGCACGAGAGCCAGAAACGCGCGCAGCGCTTGTGCGTGCAGCGGCGTGTATGCGCGGTAGTCATGCCGGGTGCGTTCGGCGTCCGGAAGGATCCCGGCCGCCTCGTAGTTCCTGATCGCCTGCGTGGACAGGCCGTGCCCACGTGCCAGGTCAATCGGCCTGAGCCGCCCACCATCTTGAAAGTTTCGCGTCACTGTCCTACCGATATCGCGGATAAGTTTCAATCGTCGGTTCAACGATACTGTCAAGTGTCATGAATGTGGCTGACGAGAATCCGAGGATCGAACTCAGCATGTCTGAACTGCGCGAGATTGCGGGCTACGCTGTGGCCTGCGCGGAGCCCGCCTTGGCAATCTTCGAACGTGAACGCCCTGACGATCGGCGCCCACGAGCCGCGATCGACGCTGCGCAGGCGTTCGCGGAGGGAGCCGAGCGGACCAAGGCGATCCGTGACAGCGCGTGGGCGGCACACCGGGCGTATCAAGAGACACGCGATGTAGGGCAGACCGCGGCGAGCGATGTTGCGCGCGCGGCCGTCGCCGCGGCCAGTGCGGCGTTCCTGCACCCCCTGGCGAAAGCGACTCAGGTCTTGCACATCCTCGGACCGGCCGCCCACGCGGCTCGAGCCTTCGAGCTCGATGCCGGCGACGACCGTAACGTCGGCGCCGACTACATCGAGCAGGCAAGAAGCCTGGCCAGCCCCATCGTGGCGAACGTCCTGACGCGCTACCCGAACGCCCCGAGTGGTCGCGGCCGTGTGGGAGAGCTATTGCGGGAACTGGACGCATCGTTGCGACGACTGGCGACCAATCACTGACCGCCTACGACCACTGAGGGCGGGTCGGCGGCCACTCTGCGCGTCGCCCACCCCTCGGAATCGATCATTTAGTTGTGATCTGTCGGTCGATAAGAGCAAAAAGCTCATCAGGACTGGCCGCCGCCTCGACGGCCACGCGAACGCTGTGAGTCGGGGATTCACGTTCGGCCACGGCATCGGCCAGCGTCGAACGGATCCGCTCGATCAACCGGTCCTTCTCATCGGCAGACGACGTGGTCGCCAACAGCCGCCGCAGTGAGTCGATCTGGTCATCGACCATCGACACGGTCGCGGTGCTCTCCCAACGCGAACGCAAATATTTCGCCACTGCGGTAGTAGTCGGATAGTTGAACACCAGCGACGACGGCAATTTCATGCCCGTCGCCTCGGCGAGCCGATTCCGCAGCTCGACACCACCGAGCGAATCGAATCCCAGTTTGTCGAACGGTGCCCCGGGTTCGACAGCAGCGGCAGACGGGTGTCCGAGCACAGCCGCGACATGTTCCCGCACGAATCCGAGTATGACCGCGTCCCGTTCGTCCTCCCGCGCGGCAGCGAGCCGCCCAGCCAACTTGCCGCCGGCTGCGATACCACTCGCCGCGCGGCGCGCCCGTGCAGGCACCAGGCTGCTGAGCACCTCGGGCAACAGCCCGGCTCGGGCGTGGGCCGCCAGCATCGGCTTGTCGAATTCGGCGCAGACGGCCACGGGTTCGTTCGCGACGATTGCGGCGTCGAGCAGCGCAACTCCATCGTCATCGCCGATGACCTTGATGCCCAGTCGCTCCAGCCGGGCCAGGGAGGCCCGGGCCAGATTGCCTGTCATACCCGCTTCCTGGTGCCAGGGGCCCCACGCCACCGACAGCCCCGGCAGCCCCTGGGCGCGGCGGGCACCGGCCAGCCCGTCGAGGAACGAATTCGCCGCCGCATAGTTGCCCTGTCCCGGCGCGCCGAATGTCGACGCCACAGAGGAGAACATGATGAACGCCGCCAGGTCGTGCCCCCGGGTCAGGTCGTCCAGGTTCAGCGCGCCGTCGACCTTGGGCGCGAGCACACGGTCGATCTGCTCCGCAGTCAGCTTCTCGAGCGTAGCGTCGTCGACCACACCCGCGGAATGGATCACCGCCGTCAACGGATACTCGGCCCCGATCGAACTGAGCACGGCCGCCACACTCGTGCGGTCACCGACATCGCATGCGGCAACACGGATTTCGGCCCCCATATCGGTCAATTCGGCCACCAGCTCCGCGACGCCCGCCGCCGCTTCACCCCGACGTGACACCAACAAGAGGTGCTCCACACCATGCACGGCAACCAGATGCCGAGCCATCACCGCACCCAAACCACTGGTACCACCGGTAATCAATACCGTGCCGTTCCCGAACATCGCACCCTGGTCGGACGACTGCGGTTCTTCGGTGGGTACACCGCCGGACAAGCGCGGCACGAACATCCGGGAATCACGTACCGCCATCTGACCCTGATTTGATTCGATGGCACTCCGCACGACATCAGCGTCCAGAATGCCCTCGTGGTCCAGCAGCACAATCCGACCCGGGTGTTCCGATTGGGCGGTGCGGACCATGCCGGCCACCGCAGCAGCAGCCAAGTCGACCGACTCACCCGCCACTCCCGTCGCACGGCGGGTCGCCACCACCAAACGAGAATCCTCCAGCCGCTCGCTCGACAACCACGACCGCAAGATCTCCCAGACTGCGTGAACCGAAGCCCGAATCGCTGCAGCACGCCCACCGGACAAAGCATCACCGATCCGCCCATCCCCGTCGACAGCGTCGACCACGGCGAGGTCGTCGGCAAGCGACCAGACGATCAGGTCCGGAACCTCTTCCGCCGCAGCCAATTCCGCAACGTCGGAATAGTGCTGGTCGACCCCGGCCACCCTCGCCGAGCCCAATGTCGCCATCACACCGACGGACGTCGGGGTAGGCAGCTCCGAGGAGACCCATCGCAGGTGCAGCGGCGACGAGCGGCGAGTCTTGCTCGCCACGTTCAGAGCTTCGACGTCGACCGGACGCGCGGTCACCGCATCGATGGTCAACACGATCGAACCGGTGTCGTCGACAACATCGATTCCGACCGACCCGCTGCCGTCCGGGACCACCCGTGCACGCACCGCCCCGACAGGGGAACGCCACAGCCGAACTCCCGCGAACGAGAAAGGCAACAGCAACTGTCCCGCGGCCAGGTCGTCGGTCAGACGATCAATAGCCACGTGCAGACAGCCGTCCAGCAGTGCGGGATGGATGCCGAATGCGGATGCCGACCCGCTCGCCGATTCGTCGAGTGAGACTTCTGCGAAGATCTGCTCGTCACGGGTCCACATCGCGGTCACGCCCTGGAACGCCGGGCCGTACTCGAATCCCCGCTGCGCCAGGCGATCGTAGAAAGATGGGTCGTTCGACGGCTCCGCCCCTGGAGGGGGCCAGGTCCGCTCGCTCCATATCGGGGCGATATCGGCGGCAGCGGTCAGGACACCCCCTGCGTGCAGCACCCACGGGTACTCGTCGGCCGAGTCCCCGTCGGCGGCGGGGTGGGAGTAGATCGCAAATGTGCGCCGGCCCTCGCCATCGGGTGCCGCAACACTCAACTGCAGGTCGACCTCCGCGTCGCCTACGAGTAGCAGCGGGGTTTCCAGCAGCAGTTCCTCGATGACGCCGACGTGTAGTCGCGCGCCCGCGCTCAACGCCAATTCCGCGAAGGCCGTCCCAGGCAGCAACACCGAGCCGAACACCGCGTGGTCAGCGATCCAAGGATGAGTCCGCACCGAGAACCGGCCCGTGAACAGCCACTCGTCTTTGCCCGCGAGCGGCACTGCGTTCGCCAGCAGCGGATGCCCGAACGTGCCGGTCACGACTCCGGACGGCGGCTGCAGCCAGTAGCGTCGGTGCTCGAACGCATAGGTGGGCAACGCCACCCGATCCATAGCACGCCCCGCGAACAAGGGCCGCAAGTCCACAGGGAGTCCCACTGTGTGCGCCTGTGCCAGGCACATGACGAACTGCACCGACTCGTCGATGGATCGCCGCGACGAAGCCACCACCGTAGACTTCGCCTGCCTGTCCGCATGTTCCGCCAGGCATTCGCGAGTCATTGCGGCGAGCACCGCGTCCGGACCCACCTCCACGAACCTGCGCACACCAGCCTCGACCAGCGTGTCCACGCCGGGAGCGAACCGCACGCAACCACGAACTTGCGCCACCCAGTACTCCGGATCACACACCTCATCACCGGCCTGCTCACCCGACACGTTCGACACGATCGGCAACAGCGGCTCCCGATACGTCAATCTCTGTGCCACAGAACGGAACTCGTCCAGCATGGGCTCCATCAACACCGAATGGAACGCGTGCGAGACGCGCAGCCGCGTGGTTTTACGGTGCTGCGCCGACAACGTCCGCTCCACCTTGTCGACGACCTCGGCGTCGCCAGAGATCACCACCGACTCCGGCCCGTTCACCGCAGCAATCGACACGCGACCGTCGTACTCGGCAATCACCTCCACCACTTCTGTCTCCGCCACGGCGACGGCGAGCATCGCACCACCGTCGGGCAACCCGCCCATTAACCGGCCACGCGCCGCTACCAGCGCACATGCATCCTCGAGCGACCACACCCCCGCCACGTATGCCGCGGCCAACTCTCCGATCGAATGCCCCGCAAGGACATCCGGTGCGAGTCCGAACGATTCCAGCAAACGGAACATCGCCACCTCGAACGCGAACAACGCCGGCTGCGTCCACTCCGTCCGATCCAACACACCCTCGACATCGGTGAACATCACCTCCTTCAACGACGGCGCGGAGCTCCTCGAGGGGTGGTGGTCGGGCGACGGGTGAGCCTTGTCGCGGTGACGGTCGAACTCGCCGCACACCTCGTCCAATACCGCCGCAAACGCCGGAAACGCCTCGTACAGCCCCGCACCCATACCCACCCGTTGTGCGCCTTGACCGGTGAACAGGAAGACCGTTTTTCCCGAACCCGCAACGCCGTCGACCACCAACGCCGCCTGCCCGGGACTACTCGCATCCGGGAAAGCCGGCCCCCGTGAAGAATTGGCCAGAGCCTCCAGTCCGGCGAGCAGCTCCTGCCGGTCACGCCCGATGACAACACCCTGCCGATCCAGCAGTGCCCGCGAGTCCAGCAACGACCGCGCCACCGCCCAGAGGTCCACATCCGCACGATCAGCCAACCATGCCCGCAACCGATCCGCCTGGCCCCGCAACGCCTCCTCCGACTTCGCCGACACCACCCACGGCACCACGGCGATGTCGATATCCAGCCCCACGGCCGCGGGTTCGCCACTGCCATATTCCGAAACGAACTGGGCAGAAGGTGCCGTCGGTGCTTCCTCGAGGATCACATGCGCGTTGGTGCCGCTGATCCCGAACGACGACACCCCCACACGCCGCACCGTGCCGCCGGCGGGCCACGGATCCGCCTCGGTCAACACCCGCACCGATCCCGCCGACCAATCCACATGCGGCGACAATGCATCGACATGCAGAGTCTTCGGCAACATCTCGTGCTGCAATGCCTGCACCATTTTGATCACACCACCCACACCGGAAGCCGCCTGCGTGTGACCGATATTGGACTTGAGCGCACCGATGCGCAGTGGTCGATCCGGTCGATCCTGTCCGTAAGCGGCGATCAACGCCTGCGCCTCGATCGGATCCCCCAACGCCGTTCCCGTTCCGTGCGCCTCCACCGCGTCCACGTCCGCCGGGCGCAACCCGGCGTCGGCCAATGCCGACGCGATCACCCGCTCCTGCGACGGACCGTTCGGCGCGGTCAAACCATTGCTCGCGCCGTCCTGATTGACCGCGCTGCCACGCACCACCGCCAACACGTTGTGGCCCAGTCGCCGCGCGTCCGACAACCGTTCCACCACCAACACCGCGGCACCCTCGGACCAGGCCACACCGTCGGCCGCAGCCGAAAACGCCTTGCACCGCCCATCCGGAGCCAAACCACGCTGCCGAGAAAACTCCACGAACACCATCGGTGTCGCCATCACCGTCGCACCACCCACCAATGCGAGTGAGCTTTCGCCCTGACGCAACGCCCGGCACGCCACATGCAACGCCACCAGCGACGACGAACACGCCGTATCCACTGTCATCGCAGGCCCTTCCAAACCCAATGCGTATGCCACTCGTCCGGACACCACACTCCCCGCGGCACCGGTCGCGACATAACCCTCGACCTCGGACCCGCCCTTGCGCGTCACGGCCTCGTAGTCCTGATACATCACACCCGTGTAGACACCGGTATTGCTGCCCCGCAACGACGTCGGATCGATCCCCGCATGCTCCAACGCCTCCCACGACACCTCCAACAGCAATCGCTGCTGCGGATCCATCGCAATCGCCTCACGCGGACCGATCCCGAAAAAGCCCGCGTCGAAATCGGCCGCGTTCGTCAGGAAACCGCCCTCCCGGGCGTAGGACGTACCCGGGTTCTCCGGGTTCGGGTGAATCAGGCGATTCAGGTCCCAGCCACGATCCGACGGAAACCCGCTGATGGCGTCCGTGCCCGACAACACCAGATTCCACAGTTCGTCCGGAGACTCGACACCGCCGGGATACCGGCATGCCATGCCGACGATCGCGATCGGCTCGTCGGTATGCACCCGACGCCGCGACTGAACAGGATTCTTGTTCGCACCATCGACCCGCGAACGCAGATACCGAGCCATCGCCGCCGCCGTCGGGTAGTCGAAGGCAAGAGTCGACGGAAGTTGCAGACCAGTAGCCTTGGTGAGCCGGTTGCGGAACTCCACCGCACCCAGCGAATCGAAACCCAGGTCACTGAACGGCTTCTCCGCGTCGATCAGCTCCCCCGAAGCATGACCTAGCACCGCGGCAATCTGATCCCGCACGAAGTCCACAACGACCGCGTCGTGTTTGTCCGGCGGCACGCTCGCCAACCGCCGAGTCAGGTCGTCAGCACTGTCGGCACGGCGTGGCGCCGGCGTCGACGACTGCAACAGTGGCGGCAACAGACCCGCGCGGGCCTGAACCGACAATGCGGCCACGTCGAAATCGACCGCGGCGACAAACGGCACGTCCGCGCCGCCCACCACATCGAACAACGCAAGACCATCAGCTTCGGCCAAGGGTCGAAAACCCATACGCGACAGTCGATCCACACCTACGCTGCCCAAACCGGCCATCATCCCGCTGTCCTGGCTCCACGGACCCCACGCAACAGAAACCGCGGGCAGGCCCGCATTCACGCGCCGTCGTGCCAAAGCGTCCAGAACCGAATTCGCCGCCGCATAATTGCCCTGACCCGCAGACCCGAGAACCGCCGCGATCGAGGAAAACATCACGAACGCCGACAAATCGCGATCCAGGGTGAGCTCATGCAGGTTCAACGCCGCATCGACCTTCGGCGCAAGCGCCCGGTCGACCTGCTCCGGCGTCAGCGTCTCCACAGTGCCATCGGCCAACAC
The DNA here is from genome assembly GCF_035920445.1 of Nocardia sp. NBC_01730. NCBI lineage: Bacteria > Bacillati > Actinomycetota > Actinomycetes > Mycobacteriales > Nocardiaceae > Nocardia > Nocardia sp. NBC_01730. The sequence continues at coordinate 1,916,145 of NZ_CP109162.1, forward strand.
ACCCGCCGCGTGAACAACGGCCGTCAACGCCGGGCCGTCGGACAGACCGTCGAGCATCGCCGCAACCGCGGCGCGGTCACTCACATCACAGGCCACCACCCGCGCCCGAACCCCCAGCTCGGCCAACTCGACCACCAGTTCGCCAACACTCTCGGCCCGCTCACCACGCCGAGACACCAACACCAGATCACGCACACCGTGCGCCACGGCCAGATGCCGCGCCACCAACGCACCCAACCCACTGGTGCCACCGGTGATCAGCACCGCACCCGAACCGAGCACGACAGCCGATCGAGCCACACCACCGCGACGGGTCAAGCGCGGCGCCGACAACGCACCCGCACGCACCGCCAACTGCCCCTCGCCGGAATCGAGAACAGCCGACACCAACTCCGGCGTCACATCACCGTCGCTGTCCACCAACACAATCCGACCCGGATACTCCGACTGAGCACTGCGCAGCAAACCCCAGGTGGCCGCCGCAGCCAGATCGGGATCTTCTCCTGGCAGACCGGCACCGTTGCGCGTCACCACAACCAGCCGCGCATCGGCCGCGGGCAGAGACAACCATGAACGAACCGTCGCCAGCACCATGTGCACACGTCGGTGCACGGCATCCGCCGACAATGCACTACTTTCCTCGGCGACATTGTCGGCGAACCACACCAGCACATCCGGAACATCGTCCCCGGCAGCCTCGCCCAGCGCGGTCATGTTCGGGTAACTCTCCGCGAACCCCGGATAAAGCTTGTCCCACTGATCTTTTGGCCGCGAGCATTCCGGGGCGGGCTCATCGGCCCGCGTCGAGCCGACGACGACGATCCGCCGGCTATCCGTACCGCGGGAAGCGATGGAGCGGGGCGATTGAGCATCGATGCCGTCGAGTGGGCTCCACTGCACATCGTAGAGCCGGTGGTGACGGGCGAACCGGCCATCGTGCAATGCCTTGCTGTCCACCGGACGCGCCTGCAGTAACTCGACGGTCAATACCAGAGCGCCTGTGTCGTCGCCGAGCTCGAGCCGGATGCCGCCGCCGTGTTGGAGTGCGGCATTCGCGTGGCCCTCGTAGCTACTTTCCGCTGCCGCCTCGGGCCTGACGCCCATACCACTGGCGGCTTCGCTGCGTCGGATTCGCGCCTGCACGGCCGTCACACCGGGACGGTACAACCGCACACCGGTGAACGAGAACGGCAGCGGCGCCTGGTCGGCGGCAAAGTCGACGGCCAACTCCTCCACCGCAGCGTGCAGCGCGGAGTCCAGCAACACGGGATGGATACGGAACCGCCCGGCATCGGCCCCGCCCTCGGCCGGCAGCCGCACATCCGCCAAGACATCGCCACCACCGTCCCGCCACAGGCGGTTCACCCCCCGGAATGCGGGTCCGTAGTCGAGTCCGCGCGCGGCCAACCGGCCGTACATCGAATCACCAAACGTCACATCGTCGCCGGGTAAAGGCACTCCGGGGCAGGCTTGCGGACGGTCGACCCTGTCATGGGCCGGAGCAGCGCTCACCGCGCTGGGAGCGAGAATGCCACGAGCGTGTGTGATTCCGGATCCGCTGTCGGAATGTTCGCCGATTACCCTGGACGCCACGTTGAAGCGTCTGCGCCCGTCGTCATCGGGCTCGTCGACACCGACCTGGACGTCGACCTCGGTGCGGTCGTCCAATCGCAGGGGTGCTTCGAGGACCAGCTCGTCGATGACCTCGATACCCAATCGAGCACCGACCGCCAACGCCAATTCCACGAAACCGGCCCCCGGTAGCAGTATCGCGCCGAACACCGTGTGGTCGGCGATCCATGGATACGACGCCACCGAAAGTGGCCCGGTGAACAGCCACTCGTCCTTGCCTGCGACCCTCACCTCTTCGGTCAGTACTGGATGGCGGGACGGTGACGGTGTCTCGGAGGCTGGCTGTAGCCAATACCGTTGGTGTTGGAATGTGTAGGTGGGTAGCGGGACCCGCGACACGGTGCGGTTGCCGAACAGTGGCTTCCAGTCGACGTCTATACCTGCTGCGTGGGCGTGTGTGAGGGCGGATACGAGCTGTGTCGGTTCGTCGGTCGAGCGTCGGGCTGGGGTGATCACTGTCGAGCGGGCCTCGACGTCCGGGGTTTGGGCAAGACATTGCCGAGTCATCGCCGACAGGACGGCATCGGGGCCGATCTCGACAAACCGTCGCACGCCGGCGTCGACCAGGGTGTCGATCCCGGACGCGAAGCGCACACATCCACGCACCTGCTCCACCCAATAGCCCGGATCGGTCAACTCCACGCCCATCACGGCGCTATCGATGTTCGACACGACCGGAACGTTCGGCAGATGATAGGTCACATCTTCGGCCACGGAACGGAACTCGGCCAGCATCGCATCCATACGCGCGGAATGAAACGCATGACCGACCCGTAACCGGGTGGTCCGGTAGCCTTCCGCGGCGGCACGCCGCTCCACCTCCTCGACAGCGTCCCCGTCCCCGGACAACACCACCGACGACGGACCGTTCACCGCCGCGATCGACAACCGGTCCCCGTACCCGGAAACAAGTTCTGCCGCGTCCTCCTCCCCCACGGCCACCGCCACCATCGCCCCACCGGCAGGCAATTCCCCCATCAACCGACCACGCGCGGCAACCACGCGACACGCATCCGACAACGACCACACTCCAGCCACATACGCAGCCGCCAACTCACCGACCGAATGCCCGATCAGCATGTCCGGTACGACACCGAACGACTCCACCAGCCGGAACAACGCCACCTCGAACGCAAACAACGCAGGCTGGGTGAACTCCGTCCGATCCAACAACTCCACACCGTCACCCCGCGCGAACATCGCATCCTTCAGCGACCGACCCAACAGGGGATCGAACTCCGCACACACCTCATCCAACGCCGCCGCGAACACCTCGAACGAGTCGTACAGGCCCGCGCCCATCCCGCCACGTTGCGCTCCCTGCCCGGTGAACAGCAACGCCGTCCTACCCGACCCGACAACTGCCTCGACAACACCGGACGACACCACCCCCGCCGCCAAATCGGCAAGACCGGAAAGCAACTCGCCGCGGTCTGCGCCGACAACCGCGCCCCGACACTCCAGCCGACCACGAAAGTTGGCCAGCGAGTATGCGATGTCCCAGACATCCAGGTCAGGTTTGTCGATCACCCACTGCCGCAACCGTTGCGCCTGCGCCCGCAAACCCGACTCGGATTTCGCCGATACCAGCAACGGTACGGCCGCGGCGGGGTGAGGTAGGGCTGTCGGCGCGGGTTGCGGGGTGGGGACTTCCCGGCCTCCGATATCGTCTGCCGGGTTACGGTGTATTACCTGTTGCGGGCTTGACCGCCGGGTGGGTGCCTGTTCCAGGATGGCGTGGGCGTTGGTGCCGCTGACGCCGAACGACGACACTCCGGCGCGGCGAACACGGCCGTCGGCCGGCCATGGCTGTGGCTCGGTCAACAACGCGACATTGCCCGCCAACCAGTCCACATGCGGGCTCGGCTCGTCGATATGCAAGGTCTTCGGTAGCGTTTCGTGCCGCAACGCCTGCACCATTTTGATCACCCCGGCCACACCCGCCGCGGCCGCGGTGTGTCCGATATTCGACTTGAGCGACCCGATGTGCAGCGGCCGATCCGGTCGCTCCTGCCCATAGGTGGCGATCAGTGCCTGCGCCTCGATCGGATCACCCAAAGGCGTTCCGGTGCCGTGCGCCTCCACCGCATCCACATCCGAGGGCTCCAACCCCGCACTGGCCAACGCCGCCGCGATCACCCGCTCCTGCGAGGGACCGTTCGGCGCGGTCAAACCATTGCTCGCACCGTCCTGATTGATCGCGGTGCCACGCACGACCGCCAGCACGTCGTGGCCGAGACGACGAGCGTCCGACAGCCGTTCGAGCACCAGCATGCCGACGCCCTCGGAGAACGCGACACCGTCGGCCGCGGCGGAGAACGACTTGCAGCGCCCATCGGGTGACAGACCACGCTGCCGCGCGAATTCGACGGAGAGGAACGGATCGGCATAGACCGTCACGCCGCCCGTCAGCGCCAGCGAGGTCTCCCCCTGCCGTAGCGCTTGGCAGGCCAGATGCAGCGCGACCAGCGACGACGAGCACGCGGTGTCCACGGTGACGGTAGGCCCTTCCACACCGAAGACATACGCCAGCCTGCCGGAGGTCACGCTGCACTGGGAACCGGTGAGCCGGTAACTCTCCAACTCGCCGGCGACCCGGGTGTAGTAGGTCGAGTAGCACGCTCCGACGAACACCCCGGCATCACTGCCACGCAACGAGACCGGGTCGATACCCGCGTCTTCCAAAGCCTCCCAGGACGCTTCCAGCAACTGACGCTGCTGTGGTTCCATCGCAGACGCCTCCCGGGGACCGATCCCGAAGAAGCCGGCGTCGAAATCCCCGGCATCATCAAGGAATCCGGCGCGACGGGCATAAACCGTGCCGGGCTTGTCTGGATCGGGATCGAACAACCGTTCCAGATCCCAACCGCGATCCGACGGATACTCACTGGTCGCATCAATTCCCGACACAAGCAGATCCCAGAGGTCATTCGGCGACTTCACACCTCCCGGGAACCGGCATCCCATTCCCACGATGGCGATCGGCTCGTCCGCCCGCGCTCGGCGCACCGTCTTGTTGACCGGTTCGCCGACCGTTTTCGGTTCGATGCGAGACTGCACCAGTTTCGCCACCGCCGCCGCGGTCGGATAGTCGAACACCAGTGTCGACGGCAACTGCACGCCGGTGGCCTTGGCCAGCCTGTTGCGGAATTCCACGCCACCCAGCGAATCGAAACCGATCTCGTCGAAACGCTGGTCGGGTGGGATGTCGTTGGCCGAGCCGTGTCCCAGCGCTGCCGCGGCCTGCGTCAGTACCACGTCGAGTACGGCCCCGCCGCGCTGAGCTTGCGGCAGCTGAGCCAGCCGAGCGCCGAACGAGCCCGCCGCCGAGTCCTGCGCGGACGTGGCGGCGGGCGGCGCCGCGCGCCGCACGAATCCGCGCAATACCGCGGGAGCCGCATCGGGGTCGGATACGCGTCGCAGCACGCTGGTGTCGAACCGGATCGGAGCCAGCCGCGCCTCGGCGCCGGTGAGGGCATCGTCGAAAAGACGCACACCGTCGGCATTCTCGAGCGCGCCAAGCCCCAGCCGACCCAATCGCGCCATCGCCGTACTCCCCAGACCACTGGTCATACCACTGCCCTGGTTCCACGGCCCCCACGCCAACGACACTGCCGGCAACCCAGCCGCGCGACGCCGCTGTGCCAACGCGTCCAGGAAACCGTTCGCCGCCGCATAGTTACCCTGGCCGGCCGACCCGAGCACTCCAGCGATCGATGAGAACACCACGAACGCCGACAAGTTCCGGTCCCGGGTCAGCTGGTCCAAGTGCCACGCGCCGTCGACCTTCGGCGCCAACACCCGATCCACCTGCGCACCGGTCAGCGTCTCGATGGTGCCGTCGTCGAGAACCCCCGCGGTGTGCACCACAGCGGTCAATTCACCATCGGCTTCGATGGTGTCCAACAGCTTCCGCACCGCGTCGCCGTCAGCGACATCGCAGGCAACAACCTGGGCGTCGGCACCCGCTCGCGTTAGCTCGGCGACCAACTCGACGGCACCCGCAGCTTCCGGTCCCCGCCGCGACGACAGCACCAACCGGCGCACACCATGCTCGGCGACGAGATGGCGGGCGAACAACGCACCCAGGCCGCCCGTACCACCGGTGATCAGCACCGTCCCATCCCCCAACCCCAGATAAAGCTTGTCCCCGTGGTCTTTTGGCCGGGAGCGCTCCGAAGCAGGCCGTGGCACGGTGCGCTCCGACACAGATGCGGGTGCACGCCTCAACCGCGGAACCAGGATCTCCGCAGCACGCACCGCAACCTGCGACTCGCCCGACCGCAGCACGACCGCTATCCGATCGACATCCAACGGCGCGGCCGGATCCTCATCGACAAGAACGAACCGCCCCGGATTCTCCGACTGCGCACTGCGCACCAACCCCCACACCGCAGCCGCGGCCACATCCACAACCTCCCCGGCCAACCCCGCGCCGCCCGTGGTCACCACCACCAGCCGGACATCGAACAGACGTTCTTCGGCAAGCCAGGACTTCAGCGTGCCCAACGTGGCGTGCACCCACGCCCGCACCACTGCCGGGTCATCGTCGGCCTGACCACTCACACGCCAGACGAGGACATCCGGAATACCGTCGGCCGCACCAACATCGGAAACCCGCGCATAAGAGTCCTCGACCCCCGACACCGTCGTATCCGCTAGCACTGCAATGCGGGGTGCGGGCTGAGCGGCCCCCGCAACCGATTCCGCGGTCGGCTCCCAACCAACCTGATACAAGGCGGCCCCGTCAGCGGACAGGCTGCGCCGGAATTCCTCGACCTCATACGGACGCAGCAGCACCTCATCGACGGACAGGATCGGGTTGCCGGCCAGATCAACAGCCGCGACGGCCACGGTATCCACTCCGGTCTTGACCGCGATGACCCGAAGCGACGTCACCTCCGCAAGCCGCAGACCCTGCCCGCCGTCAAACACCGGCTTGTGAAAACGCGCACCACCCCACCGGAACAGCAACCAACCGGTATTCGCCTCGGGATCCATCTGGCGGAAAAACAGCTGGGAGAGCCCCGCGTGCACCACCAGCTCCATCAAAGCCGGATGCAGATCATGGCGCCCCCACTCCGGCACCGCGTCGGTGTCCAACGCGACCTCCGAGAACACCGTGTCGCCACGTCGCCACACGGCATGCACCCCGATGAATGCCGGACCGTACTGCAGCCCGGTGTCCATCGTGATCTGCTCGGCGAGCGCGGTGTCGGCCACATCTACGAGTTCGGCATCGACCGGCGGCCAGTCCTCGTCCCGCAACCGCGACAACAACACCGAATCCCCAGCCCACCGCGCCGCCAGCGCTCCGGTCGCGTAACACGCCCATTCTGCTTCTGCGTCGGACGACTTCCGGTAAAAGCACTCGAATGTACGTCGCCCGGACTCGTCCGCGGCCTGCACCAGCACCTGCAGCTCGACCTCGTCGTCACCGGGCCGGATCGGCGACTGCACAATGACTTCCTCAACCACCGCACAGCCGATCCGGCCGCCCGCGACGAGGAGAAATTCAAGCAATAGGACCCCCGGCACCACCACCACACCGTGGGCCATGTGATCAGCGATCCACGGATGGGTACGCACCGAGAACCGACCGGTGAACAACCACTCGTCGGTCCCCGCCAAACCGACCACACCCGTCAGAATCGGATGATCCGTCAACGACTGCGACACCGAGGAGTCACTGCCGGGCTGCAACCAGAACCGCCGACGCTGGAACGCATACGTCGGCAACGCAACCCGACGCACCCCACGTCCGGCGAACAGCACAGGCCAGTCCACCCGCACACCCGCGACATGAACCTGCGCCAACGACGTGACGAACTGCGCCACCTCATCGGTGCAACGCCGAGAAAACGTCGCCACCGACGAAACCGACTCGACCTCCGGGTTCTGCGCCAAACACTCGCTAGCCATCGCGGCCAACACTGCATCCGGACCCACCTCGACAAACCGCCGCACACCCTCGTCGACGAGAGCGTCCACACCCGGTGCAAACCGCACACAACCCCGCACCTGCCGCACCCAATACTCCGGATCCGTCACCACATGACCGGCAAGCTCACCGGACTCGTTCGACACGATGGAAAATTTCGGTGACCGGTAGGCGATACCTCGAGCTACCGAACCGAATTCGGTCAGCATCGGATCCATCCGCGCCGAATGAAAGGCGTGACTGACCCGCAGTCGATTCGTCTTGACTCCAGTTGCCGAGAGCTGCCGCTCGATCTCCTCGAGGGCGTCGGCGTCCCCGGACAGCACCGTCGACGACAGGCCGTTCACCGCCGCGATCGACACGCGGTCCCCGAACCCGGCGATAATCTCGGCCGCTCGTTCTTCACCGATCGCCACGGCAAACATCGCGCCGCCGCTCGGCAGCGCACCCATCAACCTACCTCGCGCCGCCACCAACACACACGCATCCGCAAGCGACCACACCCCCGCCACATACGCCGCCGCCAACTCCCCGATCGAATGTCCGATCAGCACATCCGGTGTCACACCGAACGACTCCATCAACCGGAACAACGCCACCTCGAACGCGAACAACGCCGGCTGGGTGAACTCCGTCCGATCCAACAACCCCTCCGGATCGGCGAACATCACATCTTTCAACGAGCGACCGAGCAACGGGTCGAATTCCGCACACACCTCCTCCAGCGCAGCCGCGAACACCGGAAACGCGCGATACAGATCCGCACCCATACCGGCTCGCTGCGCACCCTGACCAGTGAACAGGAAGGCCGTTTTCGCAGAACTTGCTTTCGCCTCGATCGCGCCTGACGAACCCGCCGCCAACTCGGCCAGACCGGCCAACAGTTCGGTCCGGTCACGTCCCACGACGACACCGCGCCAGTCCAACAGCGCCCGCGACGTCACCAACGAATGCGCCACATCCCACACATCCGCCTCGGGATCACCGAGCAGCCACTGCCGCAATCGATCCGCCTGAGCCCGTTGCGCGTCGGCGGACTTGGCCGATATCACCAGCACAACGACATCCGACGCGATGGGCTCCACAACCGCCACCTGCTCAGGCTCGCCTCCTTCCTGGGCGGCAACCGGACCGGCGGGCGCTTCCTCCAGAATGAGATGGGCGTTGGTGCCACTGGCCCCGAACGACGACACACCCGCCCGTCGCACCCGCTCCCCCGCCGGCCACAGCTCACTGTCCTGAAGCAGCCGTACCGTACCCGCGGACCAGTCCACATGCGGCGACGGCGCATCCACATGCAACGTCTTCGGCAACATCTCGTGCCGCAACGCCTGCACCATCTTGATCACACTCCCCACCCCCGCGGCCGCCGACGTGTGACCGACATTCGACTTCAGCGAACCCATACGCAGCGGAGCGCTCACACGCTGCTTCCCGTAGACGCTGATCAGTGCCGACGCCTCGATCGGATCCCCCAGCATCGTGCCCGTGCCATGCGCCTCCACCACATCGACATCCGATGCAGCCAAACCCGCATTCGCCAATGCCTGCACGATGACTCGTTCCTGCGCAAGACCATTCGGCGCAGTCAAACCGTTACTCGCACCGTCCTGATTCACCGCGCTGCCGCGCACCACGGCCAACACGGTGTGCCCGAGCCGCTGCGCATCCGACAAGCGCTCCAACACCAGCACCCCAAGCCCCTCGGAGAAGCCGGTCCCGTCGGCGGCCGCCGCGAACGCCTTACAGCGCGCATCCGACGACAGCGCACGCTGACGCGCGAACGCGATCAGCAGAGCCGGATCCGACATCACGGTGACACCGGCCGCCAGGGCCAGCGAGGCGTCGCCCTGCCGCAACGCCTGACACGCCAGATGCAGCGCCACCAACGACGACGAGCACGCGGTGTCCACCGACATCGCCGGGCCCTCGAAGCCGAAGGTATACGCGATCCGACCGGACAGCACACTGTTCGCGACACCGAGGTAGGCATGACCTTCCGCCTCCGCGGTAATGGTCGGCGAGCCGATACGAGGGCCGTAGTTCTGGTGGATGACTCCGGTGAAGACGCCGGTGTCAGTGCCACGCAGCGATACCGGGTCGATACCCGCATCCTCCAACGCCTCCCACGACGCCTCCAGCATCAGACGCTGCTGCGGATCCATCACCACGGCCTCACGAGGACTGATCCCGAAGAAGCCGGCGTCGAAGTCGCCGATGGAGTCCAGGAACCCGCCTTCACGGGTGTAGATCGTGCCCGGCACATCCGGATCCGGATGGTACAGCCGATCCAGATCCCACCCCCGATCGGTCGGAAACCCACCGACCGCATCAACACCAGAAGCGACCAGATCCCACAGCTGCTCAGGGGATTTCACACCACCCGGATAGCGGCAACTCATCCCCACGATCGCGATCGGCTCCCGCGCCCGCTCCTCCAGCTCCCGAATATGCCGGTTCGCAGCGCGCAGATCTCCGGCCAGCCTCTGCAGAGACCGCGTGAGTCGTTCCTCGATACTCATGCCCGGCCAAACTCCTCATCAATCAAATCCAATAGCTCGCTGCCCGAATGCGCAGCAAAGTCGTCGTACTCATCGCGCTGCCGCCGCCCGCCGACATGAGACCGAAGACGGTCACTGATACCGAGCAATGCGGTCACCGTCGCCTCGTCGTCGCCCGCCACAGCAAGGACACGTTCGACCATCGCCTCCAAACCGGCGAGGTCCCCGGCCGCGGTGCGCTCGACGGGGTCGCCGATCGGAGCGATCTCCTGGCGGACGTAACCGGCCAGTGCCTCCGGAGTGGGATAAGAGAACATTGTGGTCGAAGACAATTGCACCCCGACCGCCGATTTCAGCCGGTTGCGGAATTCCATCACGCCGAGCGAGTCGAAGCCGAGATCACTGAACGGCTTGTCGGAGGCGATCGAGTCCGCAGTGCCGTGCGCTAGGACGGCCGCGGCCTGGACGCGGATCACGTCGAGAATGACGCGCTCCTGCTCGACTGCCGAACGGCCCAGCAATTGGGCCGCCAAAGGTGCGGAGCCTGTGGAGCGCCCATTCAACGCTGTCGGCTGCTCGCTCGTGGTGGCGCTCACACGGCGGCGCGCCCGCCGTGCCACCCCGCGCATGATCGCGCGCGAACCATCGGGATCTGTCTCGGCGAGCGCGTTGCGATCGATCCGGACCGCCACGAACGCCGACCGGCCCCCCGCCAGTGCCGCGTCGAACAACGCCATACCGTCCACGTCACCCAACGGGATAAAACCTTGCCGCCGCAACCGGGCGAAATCGGCCTCTCCGAGCGCACTCGTCATACCGCCGCTCCGCTCCCACGGCCCCCACACCACCGACGTCGCCGGCAAACCACTCACCTGCCGGTGCTGCGCCAACGCATCGAGGAATACATTCGCCGCCGCATAATTCGCCTGCCCCGGATTACCGATCACACCCGTAATCGAGGAATACAACACGAACATCGACAGATCCAAGTCTTTGGTCGCCTCGTGCAGATTCCACGCCGCATCCACCTTCGGCCGCAACACCATCGCAATCTGCTCCGCCGTCATCGTGGCCAGCAACCCATCGGCCAACACACCTGCGGCATGAACGACACCGGTCAACGGATGCTGCGCCGGAATCGCCGCCAATACCGCCTCCAGTGCCACCCGATCAGCCGCATCACAAGCGACCACATCCACATGCGCACCGAGCACGGTCAGCTCGGCCGCGAGTTCGGCCGCGCCGGGCGCCTCCGGACCACGCCTGCTCGTCAACACCAGCCTGCGCACACCATGCGCGCTGATCAGGTGCCGCGCGGCCACCGCACCCAACCCCCCGGTACCGCCGGTGATCAGCACCGTGCCATCAGGCCGCAACGGGGTCGGCACGGTCAGCACATTCTTACCGATATGCCGGGCCCGGCTCAGGTACCGGTACGCTTCCGGCGCCTGCCGCACATCCCACGCCGTCGTCGGATACGGCGCCAACTCCCCGGCCTCGAACAAGCCGAGCAGCGCGGTCAGGATCTCCCCCAGCCGATCCGGACCCACCTCCATCAACATGAAACTGTGGTAATCCACCCCCGGATACGCGGCAGCCACCTCGACCCGATCACGCCGATCGAGCATGCCCATCTCGACGAACCGACCACCGCGCGGCAACAACCGCAACGACGCATCCACGAACTCGCCCGCCAGCGAATCCAGCACGATATCCACCCCACGCCCCTCGGTGACCTCGAGGAACTTCCGCTCGAAATCCAAAGTCCGCGAATCGCCGATCTCCGAATCATCGAAGTCCATATCGCGCAGCACATTCCACTTCGGCTCGCTCGCAGTCACCAACAACCGCAAACCCAAATGCCGGGCCAACTGCACCGCCGCCATACCCACACCACCCGTAGCCGCGTGCAACAGGAGGGTTTCACCAGCCTGCGCCCCAGCCAGATCGGCAAGACCGTAATAGGCAGTCGCATACACGATCGGCACCGCCGCCGCCTGAGCGAACGACCAACCCCGCGGCATCGGCGCAAGCAACCGACGATCAGCCACCGCAACCGACCCAACACCCGAAATCAACCCGAAAACCCGATCACCAGGCGCGAACTCGGTCACATCCGAGGCCGCCTCCAGCACCACCCCAGCCCCTTCACCACCAATTCGACCGTTCGGGTCCGGGTAAGTGCCCAACGCGATCAACACGTCCCGGAAATTGAGACCCATCGCCCGCATACTCACCCGAACCTGCCCGGGTCCAAGCGGTTCCAGCGCATCCGGGTTGTCACTCAGACCGAAGTTCTCAGCGGTCAAAGTGCCCTTGCCACGCAAAGTCAGCGCCCATGTCGACGGGCCGGCCGGCCCAGTGTGCGCACCGGACGAGCCGAACAGGCCATTCATTCCATCGACGGCGAGCTCGAGCCGCGGCGCGTGTGCCGTCCTCCGCCGCAGCGCCAGCTGGGGTTCACCGGTGAGGGTGAGGGCCAGCGCCACGGCATTCCGATAGTCGGCCCAGTCGTCGACGTCCACGATGACGATACGGTCCGGGTTCTCGCTCTGTGCGGTGCACAGCAGACCCCACGCCGCGGCCGCGGGCAAGTTCACCGGCTCGCCGGGATGCACCGCCACCGCCTGCCGGGTCACCGCGACGATGAGCCGCTCGGCCGTCAGCAGCCGCCGCACTCGCGCCGCCAGCGTGATCACCGAATCCCGCACCGTCGCCGGAACATCGCCGTCTACGGCGGCAGCGTCGATACTCGACCGCTCACTCCATCGCTGAGCGTCGAGCCGCAACACCGTCGCATCCCGTTCCGCGATCGTGACGGTTTCACCGTCCTCGGCGGGGCTCCAGGTTTCAGCCACGGCGAGTTCGCCCACGGGGTCTGGTAGCGCGACCCAGTCCACCGTGTAGCCGACGTCGTCGGTCCGCCGGTCCGCCGGTCCGAGCACGTCGATCGACAGCGGACGCAGCGTCAACGCATCCACCTCGGCCACGGCCATGCCCGCCGGGTCGGCAAGGGTCACCGCGATTCGCTCACCGCCTGGTGCGGACCCAGTCGCGGTCGCGCGGACCCGCAGCGCGCTCGCCCCCGCGGCGTGCAGCGTGAGGTTCTCCCATGAGAACGGGACGACGATCGCACCGGCCCGCGAGCCGGATACCAGCCCGCCGAGCAGGATCGCGTGCAGCGCGGCGTCCAACAACGCCGGATGCACACCGAACTCCACCGCCTCCGATCGGATCTGCTCTGGCAGCGCGACCTCCGCGAACACCTCGCCGTCGCGCCGCCACAGCGCAGTCAGTCCCCGAAACGCCGGTCCGTACTCGTAGCCGAGCTCGGCCAGATCCGCATAGGCATCGTCGATCTCTATTGCCGTCGCGCCGGCCGGCGGCCAGCTGTCCATACGCGTGTCGGGGGACGGCAGGTCCGACTGGGCGGTGACGGTCGCGACCGCGTGCCGGACCCACTGGTCCTCGGTCCGATCGGATTCGTCGCCACTGCACGAACGCGAGTACACCGACACCGTTCCCACGCCCATCTCATCCGGTCCCCCCGCCACCACCCGCAGCTCGACCGCTGCCGCGGACGGCAGCGGCAGGGGCGCCTCGATCACCAACTCTGCCAGCCGCGGGCACCCGATCACCGTTCCCACATGCAGCGCCAACTCGACGAGAGCGGCGCCGGGCAGCAATGCTGCCCCGGCGACAGTATGATCGCCCAACCACGGATGACCGGCTCGAGACAGCCTGCCGGTGAACACCACGTCCTGGGAATCCGGCAATCGCACCATAGCGCCCAACAGGGGATGTCCCGCATCGTCCAGGCCCGACTGCCACACATCCGCCACGCCGACCGGCTGCAACCAATACCGCTGGTGCTGGAACGCATACGTAGGCAGCGGCACCCGATCCCGGACACGGCCCGCGAACAGCGCTGTCCAGTCCACCTCTATTCCCGCGACAGCGGCTTGGGTCAGCGCCGACACAAACTGGGTCGACTCGTCGACGGAATGCCGGGCGGCCGCGACCACCGTCGAGCGGGCCTCGATGTCCTGTCTCTCGGCAAGACAGTGCCGAGTCATCGCTGCCAGCACAGCATCCGGACCGATCTCCACGAACCGCCGCACCCCTGCCTCGACCAGAGTGTCGATTCCCGGCGCGAACCGGACACACCCGCGCACCTGCCGCACCCAGTAACCCGGATCGGTCACCTCCGCGTCGACCACGACGCCGGAGACGTTCGACACGATCGGGAGAGTCGGCTGGTGATAGGTCAATCCTTGGGCTACAATCCGGAATTCGTCGAGCATCGGCTCCATCAACGCCGAGTGGAACGCGTGACTGACCCGCAACCGGGAGGTCCTCACTCCGTCCACGGCAAACGTGTTCTCGATCTTGTCGATCGCGAACACGTCTCCGGACAACACCACCGACGACGGACCGTTCACCGCCGCGACCGATAACCCGCTGTCAAATCCAGCGACGATCCCCGCCACTTCCGCCTCCCCCACAGCCACCGCCAGCATCGCCCCACCTTCGGGTAGCGCGCCCATCAGCCGCCCACGCGCCACCACCAGGGCGCAGGCATCCTCGAGCGACCACACTCCCGCCACATACGCGGCGGCCAGCTCACCGATCGAATGTCCGATCAGCATGTCCGGCACCACGCCGAACGACTCCATCAGCCGAAACAACGCCACCTCGAACGCGAACAACGCCGGCTGGGTGAACGCCGTGAGATCCAGCAGCGCCGCGTTACTCCGATCGAACATCAAGTCCCGCAATAACAGCGCCGAGCTCCTCGAGAGGTGGCGGTCCGGTGACGGGTGGGCCGAGTCGAGCAGCGGATCGATCTGGGCGCACACCTCGTCGAACGCCGCTGCGAACACGTCGAAGGCCGCGTATAATCCGGCACCCATCCCGGTGCGTTGCGCACCCTGCCCGGTGAACAGGAACGCCACCTTGCCCGTACCCGCTGTCGCCTCTGTCGTGCCCGGCGAACCGGCCGCCAAATCGGCCAGACCGGTGAGCAACTCGTCCCGGTCGCCACCGACGACGGCTCCGCGGCAGTCGAGCCGAGCACGGGACGTCACCAAGGAATGCGCGACATCCCATACATCCGTGTCGGGGTTGTCGATCACCCACTGCCGCAGTCGATCCGCCTGCGCTCGCAGACCCGACTCGGAACTCGCCGACACCAACCACGGCACAGCCACGGAGGAGCTGGGCGCCGGCTGCGACACTGGAGCTCGACGGTGTCCGATGCGGTCTGTGCGGAGCCCTCCAAGGTCACGCTGCGCTACCTCCTCCGGGCTCGACCGCACAGACCGAGCAGGTGCCTCTTCCAGGATGACATGGGTGTTGGTGCCGCTGACACCGAACGACGACACTCCGGCCCGACGGGCCCGCCCGTTGCGTGGCCACGGCTGAGCCGCGGTCAACAGCTCCACAGTGCCCGCAGACCAGTCCACGTGCGGACTCGGCGCGTCGACATGCAAGGTCTTCGGCAGAGTTTCGTGCCGCAACGCCTGCACCATCTTGATCACCCCACCCACGCCCGCCGCGGCCACGGTGTGGCCGATATTCGACTTGATCGACCCGATCCGCAGGGGTTGTCCCGCACGGCCCTGCCCGTAGGCGGCGATCAGCGCCTGGGCTTCGATCGGATCACCCAAGGTGGTCCCGGTGCCGTGCGCCTCCACCGCGTCGACATCCGACGGCTCCAACCCCGCGTTCGCCAACGCCGCCGCAATCACCCGCTCCTGCGACGGACCATTCGGCGCGGTCAAACCATTCGACGCACCGTCCTGGTTGACCGCCGACCCGCGCACAAGGGCAAGGACGTTGTGGCCGAGCCGCTGCGCGTCCGACAGGCGTTCGAGCACCAGCACGCCGACGCCCTCGGAAAAGCCGACACCATCGGCTGCGGCGGAGAACGACTTGCAGCGCCCATCGGGCGACAGAGCACGCTGCCGTGCGAAATCGACGGAGAGGTAGGGACTGGCCGCGACCGTCACGCCGCCCGCCAACGCCAGCGAGCTCTCCCCCTGCCGCAGCGCCTGGCATGCCTGGTGCAGCGCGACCAGCGACGACGAACACGCGGTGTCCACCGTGATAGCGGCACCTTCGAGGCCTAAGTAATAGGCCACCCGGCCGGAGAGCACGCTGCTTTGGGTGCCGGTGAGCCGATAACCCTGCAACTCGCCGGCCACTCGATCGAAGTAGCCCGAGTAGCACGCCCCGACGAACACCCCGGTATCAGTACCGCGCAACGACACCGGATCGATACCCGCGTCCTCCAGAGCCTCCCAGGACGCTTCCAGCAGCTGACGTTGCTGCGGATCCATCGCCGACGCCTCCCGCGGACCGATACCGAAGAAACCGGCATCGAAATAACCCGCATTATCAAGGAACCCAGCCCGACGGGCATAAACAGTGCCGGGCTTATCCGGATCCTCATCGAACAACCGCTCCAGATCCCACCCGCGATCCGTCGGATAATCGCTGGTCGCGTCGCTCTCCGAAACAAGAAGCTCCCAGAGCTCATCCGGCGACTTCACACCGCCTGGGAACCGGCAGCCCATACCCACGATGGCGATCGGTTCGTCCGCCCGCACCCGACGCACTGTCTTCTCGACCGGTTCGCCCACCGGCTTCGGCTCGACACGGGACTGCACGAACTTCGCCACCGCCGCCGGAGTCGGATAGTCGAATACCAGTGTCGACGGCAGCTGCACACCCGTAGCCTTGGCCAGCCGGTTACGGAACTCCACCCCACCCAACGAATCGAAACCGATCTCGTCGAAACGCTGATCGGGCCGGATCTCGATGGCCGAATCATGCCCCAACACCGCCGCCGCCTGCGCCAGCACCACCTCGAGCACCACCCCGC
This sequence comes from Nocardia sp. NBC_01730, assembly GCF_035920445.1. Taxonomy (NCBI): domain Bacteria; kingdom Bacillati; phylum Actinomycetota; class Actinomycetes; order Mycobacteriales; family Nocardiaceae; genus Nocardia; species Nocardia sp. NBC_01730. The sequence goes on from NZ_CP109162.1 coordinate 1,933,105, forward strand.
CGCGCTGCGCCTCAGGCACCTGAGCCAACCGAGCACCCAACGAGCCCGCCGCGAGGCCCGCCGAAGGCTGTCCCGCGGCCCGCGCCGAACGCCGCACGAACCCGCGCAACACCGCGGGAAGCGCATCGGGGTCGGATGTGCGCCGCAGTTCGCTCGCGTCGAACCGGATCGGCGCCAGCCGCGCATCGGCGTCGGCAACAGCATCGTCGAAAAGACGCACGCCTTCGGCATTCTCGAGTTGGCCCAGTCCCAGCCGACCCAACCGCACTATTGCCGTACTCCCCAGGCCGCTGGTCATTCCGCTGCTCTGGTTCCACGGCCCCCAGGCCAGCGACGTGGCGGGCAACCCCGCCGCGCGGCGCCGCTGCGCCAGCGCGTCCAGGAAACTGTTCGCCGCCGCATAGTTTCCTTGTCCGGCCGACCCCAGCACTGCGGCGATCGACGAGAACATCACGAACGCCGACAGATCGCGGTCACGAGTCAGCTCGTCCAGGTGCCATGCCCCGTCCACCTTCGGCACCAACACCCGATCCACCTGCTCAGTGGTCAACGACTCCACAGTGCCGTCGTCGAGAACCCCGGCGGCATGCACCACCGCGGTCAACCCACCATCGGAATCGATGGCGTCCAACAACTTCCGCAGCGCGTCGCGATCGGCGACATCACACGCGACAACCCGGGCGTCGGTGCCGGCCTGCACCAGTTCGGCGACCAGTTCGTCCGCGCCAGCTGCCTCCGGCCCCCGCCGCGACGTCAACACCAGCCGGCGCACGCCGTGTTCGGCGACCAAGTGGCGGGCGAACAACGCACCGAGTCCGCCGGTGCCGCCGGTGATCAGCACCGTCCCGTCCCGCAACGCCGGATAGGGCTTCTCCCGATGGTCGCTCGGCTGGGAGCGCTCCGGGGCAGACTGCGGCACCGCGCCCTCCGATACGGATGCGCGTGTCAGCCGGGGAACCAGAACCTCAGGACCACGCACCGCGACCTGCGGCTCACCCGACCGCAGCACCGCCGCGATCCGATCGACATCCAGCGGCTCGGCCGAATCCTCGTCGACGAGAACGAACCGCCCCGGATTCTCCGACTGCGCACTGCGGACCAACCCCCACACCGCGGCCGCGCCCACATCCGGAACCTCCCCCGACAGCCCGGCGCCGCCCGTGGTGACCACCACCAGCCGGATACCGGACAGACGATCCTCGGCAAGCCAGGACTTCAGCGTGCCCAGCGTGCCGTGCACCCTCGCCCGCACCGCACCCGGACCATCGGCGAACAGCTCGCTCGCCCGCCACACAACCACACGCGGAACACGTTCGGCCGCAACAATATCGGCAATGGACGCAGCGAACGCATCGATCCCCGACACCGTCGCGTCCCCGAGCACGGCCATAGCCGGTACGTGCCGGTCGACCGGTCCTACCGCCACAGACTCCCAACGAACCTGATACAAACCGGCCTCGTCACCGGGCAGGCTGCTGCGAAATTCGTTGACGTCATACCGACGCATCACCACCGCATCGACGGACAGGATCGGATTACCGTCCGCATCGACGGCGGCCACCGACACGCTCTCCGCTCCGGTCTTGACCGCCACAACCCGCAGCGACGTCACCTCCGTAGCCCACCGCCCACCGTCGGCCGGCTTGTAGAAACGCGCACCACCCCACCGGAACAACAACCAACCGGTGTTCGGAGCGGAATTCGCACGACGAAAAACCAATCGGGACAGTCCCGCGTGCACCACCAACTCCATCAAAGCCGGATGCACCTCGTGCCGCCCCGACTCCGGAGCCGCATCAGTGTCCAGCACGACCTCCGAGAACACCGCGTCGCCGCGTTGCCATACGGCACGCACACCGATGAACGCTGGACCGTACTCGAGCCCGGTATCCTCCGTGATCTGCTCCGGCAACGTCGCACTGTCCACGAGTTCGGCATCGACCGGCGGCCACTCCTCGGTCCGCAGCCGCGACAGCAACGCCGAATCACCGTCCCGCTGGGCCGCTAGCGCACCAGTAGCGTTGCGGACCCATTCCCCGTCGGATGACTTCCGGTAGAAGCACTCGAACGTGCGTCGCCCGGACTTGTCCGCTGCCTGCACCAGCGCCTGTAGCTCGACTTCGTCGTCGCCAGGCCGGATCGGTGCCTGCAGCATGACTTCCTCGACCACCTCGCAACCGATTCGGCCGCCGGCGGCGAGGAGGAACTCGAGCAACAGCACGCCCGGCACCACCACCGCTCCGTGGGCCATGTGGTCAGCGACCCACGGATGGGTGCGCACCGAGAACCGGCCGGTGAACAACCATTCGTCGGTCCCCGCCAACCCGACCACGTCTGTCAGTATCGAGTGATCAGCTGATGGCTGCGGCGCGTCGTTGCCGGGCGACAACCAGAACCGGCGATGCTGGAAGGCATAGGTCGGCAACGGAACTCGTCGTACCTCGTGGCCTGCGAATAGTGGATGCCAGTTGACTCGCGCGCCTGCGAGATGGGCCTGTGCGAGCGAGGTGACGAGGTGTGTCACCTCGTCGGTCGACCGCCGGGAGGCCGCGGCCACCCATGGGGCCGACTCGGCCTCCTGGTCCTCCAGGCACCGACGGGTCAACGCGGCCAACACCGCGTCCGGGCCTACCTCGAGGAAGCGGCGCGCACCAGCCGCGGCGAGAGTGTCCACGCCTGGTGCGAACCGGACACAGCCCCGCACTTGCCGCACCCAGTACTCCGGGTCGGTGACCGCGTCACCGGCGAGCTCACCGGACACGTTCGACACGATCGGCACGCTCGGCGATTCGTATGTAATGTTTTCGGCCACCGACCGGAACTCCGCCAGCATCGGATCCATCCGCGCGGAATGGAAAGCGTGGCTGACCCGCAGCCGATTCGTTTTGACTCCGGTGCCCGACAGCTGCCGCTCGATCTCCTCGATCGCGTCGGCGTCTCCGGACAACACTGTCGATGAGGGGTCGTTCACCCCCGCGATCGACACTCGGTCGCTGAAATCGGCGACGATGTCGGCCGCTCGTTCTTCGCCGATCGCCACGGCGAGCATCGCGCCACCGTCGGGCAGCGCGCCCATCAACCGGCCCCGCGCTGCTACCAGCGCGCAGGCATCCTCGAGCGACCACACGCCGGCCACATACGCTGCCGCCAACTCCCCGATCGAGTGCCCGATCAGCAGATCCGGTGTGACACCGAACGATTCGATCAGCCGGAACAATGCCACCTCGAACGCGAACAACGCGGGCTGGGTGTACTCGGTCCGGTCCAACAACCCTTCGGTGTCGGTGAACATCAACTCCCGCAACGACCGCCCCAACAGGGGATCGAACTGTCCGCACACCTTGTCCAAGGCCGCCGCGAACACCGGAAACGCGCGATACAACCCCGCGCCCATTCCGGCTCGCTGTGCCCCTTGACCGGTGAACAGGAAAGCCGTCTTCCCCGCTGCGATCTGTCCCTCGATGACCGAAGACGACCCAGCGCCCGAAGCCAGAGCCGCGAGACCTGCCAAGAGCTGTTCTCGATCGGCGCCGAGGACCGCGCCACGGTGGTCGAAGTGCCCGCGTGCCTCGATCAGGGAATACGCGACATCGGCGATATCGAGTTCAGGTCGTTCGATCAGCCACTGCCGCAAGCGATCCGCCTGTGCGTGCAGCGCGTCGGCGGATTTGGCCGACAGTAGCAGCGCAACCACGTCGCCGACCATGGTGGGTTCAGAGCCTGCCCCGGTATGCTTTTGGCCGGAGTCGCCGCTGGGGCCGTCGCCGCGCGACATTGCGGTCGAGGGCGCCTCTTCGAGGATCACGTGTGCGTTGGTGCCGCTGATGCCGAACGACGACACCCCGGCACGGCGGACTCGGTCGGAGACGGGCCACGGCTCGGGCTCGGTCAGCAACCGCACCGATCCCGCCGACCAGTCCACATGCGGACTCGGCGCGTCCACGTGCAATGTCTTCGGCAGGGTTTCGTGTCGCAGTGCCGCGACCATTTTGATGACGCCACCGATACCCGCGGCCGCGACCGCGTGGCCGATGTTCGACTTCACCGACCCGATCCGCAGCGGCTGGCCGCGATCGGATCCGTACGCGGCGATCAGTGCCTGGGCCTCGATCGGATCACCCAACCTCGTTCCGGTGCCGTGCGCCTCGACCGCGTCCACATCCGCCGACTCCAAGCCGGCATCGGCCAATGCCGCCGCGATCACCCGCTCCTGCGACGGACCATTCGGTGCGGTCAAACCGTTACTCGCACCATCCTGATTGATCGCGCTACCACGCACCACCGCCAACACGTCATGACCCAAGCGCTGCGCATCCGACAGCCGCTCGAGCGCCAGCACGCCTACGCCTTCGGACCACGTCACACCGTCGGCGGCGGCGGCGAACGCCTTGGACCGCCCATCGGGCGCCAACCCCCGCTGGCGTGCGAAGTCGACGTACAGACTCGGGCTCGCCGACACACTGACCCCGCCCGCCAGGACCAGGGATGCCTCACCCCGGCGCAGCGTCTGGCAGGCCAGATGCAGCGCGACAAGCGACGACGAGCACGCGGTATCGACCGTGACCGCGGGCCCCTCCAAACCGAAAAGGTAAGCAACACGCCCGGATACCACGCTGATCGAGGTCCCGGTCAGGCGGAAGGCTTCGTACTCGCCGCTCACCCCACGCGAGTAACCCGACGAGGAAGCACCGACGAACACGCCGGTGTCGGTGCCACGCAACGAGGCAGGGTCGATCCCCGCGTCCTCCAACGCTTCCCAGGAAACTTCCAACATCAGCCGCTGCTGCGGATCCATCGCGGCCGCCTCACGCGGACCGATACCGAAAAAGCCGGCGTCGAAAGCGCCCGCATCGGAAAGGAATCCACCTTCCCGGCTGTAGACAGTGCCCGGCATGTCCGGATCCGGATCGAACAACCGCTCCAGATCCCATCCCCGGTCCGACGGGAACGGCGTGATCGCGTCCCGGCCCGCCGCGACGAGGTCCCACAACTGCTCGACCGATCCGACACCACCGGGGAAACGGCAGCCGATACCGACGATCGCGATCGGCTCCTCGGAACGAGTCCGGCGGGTCACCCGCCGCACACCGAGTTCCACGCCTTCCAGGCGCGAACGCACCAACCGTGCCACCGCCCTCGGGGTCGGGTGGTCGAATATCAGCGTCGTCGGCAACTCCACCCCGGTGGCCGTCACCAACACATTCCGCAGCTGTTGTCCACTCAGCGAATCGAACCCGAACGCGGTGAACGGCAAATCCGGATGCACGGCCTCCGACGAATTGTGGCCGAGTACCACCGCGGCCTGCTCGGCCACCACCGCGAGCACCAGCGCGTCGCGTTCGTGCTCGGCAACGGCCAACAGCCGTGGCGCCAGCGGACCCGCCGTGACAGCACGCTGCCTTCGGGACGACACCGCGGCGCCCAGCACCGGATGGTCCGGCCGGATCAGCCCGGCACGGCTCACATCGCCCGGCCCCATGCCTGCCACGACCCCCGGCGTCCAGCACTGCCGCCGCTGGAACCCGTAGGTCGGCAGATCCACCCGCGCGGCCGGTGGCGCCAACACCTCCGGTGTGACGTCGATACCGACGCAGTAAGCGTGTGCCAGCGCGGCGGCGAACTGCTGCGGACCGCCATGGCCGCGCCGCAGCGTGCCCAGGACAGCCACGTGGTCGGCTTTGCCGATCGAGTCCGCTGTCAACTCGATCGCTGTGGAAACCACCGGGTGCGGGCTGGTCTCGACGAATACGTTCAGCTCCGAGCGCATCAACGTCTCGATCGCTTCGGCGAACCGCACCCGCTCGCGCAGCCCTCGATACCAATACCCGGCATCCAACCCTGCCGTGTCCACGAATTCCGCGGTCACGGTCGAGAAAAACGGAACCGAACCCGTTCTCGGTCGAATCGGCGCCAACTCCGCCAGCACCCGATCCCGAATTCGTTCCACCGCCACCGAATGCGACGCGTAGTCCACCGGAATCTGCTTGGCCCACACCCCGTCGGCCGCGCATCCGGCAAGAAACTCACTCAACGCGGCCGACTCGCCCGAAACCACGGTCTGTCCCGGGCCGTTCACCGCCGCGACCGACAACCGATCACCGAACACCACCAAACGGTCCGCCACCGCCTCGGCCGCCGAACCGACCGATACCATGCCCCCCGAACCCGCCAACACCTCCGCGACAGCACGAGACCGCACCGCCACCACTCGTGCCCCATCAGCCAACGACAACCCGCCGGCCACCACCGCCGCCGCGATCTCCCCCTGCGAATGCCCGACCACCGCGACCGGCTCCACCCCACCAGCCCGCCACAACCGCGCCAACGACACCAACATCGCGAACAGAACCGGCTGCACCACATCCACCCGATCCAACGACGCCGCACCCGCCTCCCCGCGCAGCACCGCCGTCAACGACCAATCCACGAACGGCGCCAACACCGCCTCACACTCCGCGATCGACTCCGCGAACACCCCACCCGACGCCAACAGCTCCCCACCCATCCCCACCCATTGACTCCCCTGCCCCGGAAACACGAAAACCGCCCGCCGGGACGCAGCACGACCCGTCACCACATAAAGCTCGTCCTTGTCCGGTCCCGCCACCGGATCGACCAACCCCGCCAACCCCGCACTCATCCCAGCGACGTCATACCCGACCACCCCACCCCGCCACTGCAGCGCCGTACGCGAACGCGACAACGAAAACGCCACATCACCGGCACCGGCCTCCGGATGATCGGCCAACCACTCCCGCAACCGAACAGCCTGCTCCCGCAACGCCTCCCGACTCTGCCCCGACAACACCCACACCAGAGGCCGCGAACCATCCGCGGTTGTGGTCGCTTCGCCTGCAGCCGCCGCAGGCGCTTCCTCCAGGATCACATGCGCGTTCGTGCCACCCATACCGAACGACGACACCCCCGCCCGGCGCGGCGCGGCGGTATTGATTGCGGCGCTCGCACGGCCCTCGCGGTTACGCTCGGCTGCCGCTTCGGGCCCACCGCTCGACGCCGCAGTAGACCAGTGCTCCGCCACGGTCTGCACCCGCAACCCGAGCGCGTCGAGCGGGATCCGCGGATTCGGGGTGTGAAAGTTCAGGCTGGGCACCAATTCCCGATACCGCAGCGACAATGCGGTCTTGATCAGACCCGCGATCCCCGCGGCGCCTTCCAGATGTCCGATATTGGTCTTGACCGAACCGACGGCCAACGCCGCGCCCGCGGGCCGCCGGACGCCATAGGTCTCACCAAGAGCCGTCGCCTCCACCGGATCTCCTGCGAGCGTGCCAGTTCCGTGCAACTCCACATAATGTACCGACGCCGGTTCCACGTCCGCGGCCGCCAGCGCCGCCCGAATAACATTCGTCTGCGCCGCCACACTCGGCGCGCTCAACACCTGGCGCGCGTTGCCGCTGTTGACCGCACTACCACGGATCACCGCGTAGATCCGGTCGCCATCGGCGACCGCTCGCGCAAGCGGTTTGAGCACGACAATGCCGCCGCCTTCACCACGCACCGTGCCATCCGCGCGTTCGTCGAACGTATAGCACTTTCCCGACGGCGAGTGCGCGCCGAATTGTTCGTAGCGCTCACCACTCAACGGCGAAAGAATGAGATTCAGCCCGCCCGCCAACGCCACATCGCATTCGCCACTGCGCAGCGATTCGCATGCCAAATGCACCGCGACCAGCGACGAAGACTGCCCACTGTCGACGACGATACTCGGGCCGGTGAACCCGTAGTAATTGGAGATCCGGTTGGCGGCCACCCCCCTGCCGACGGCCGACAACGAATGCCTACCGACACCGGATTTGCCTTGCGACGCCACAATTTCGGCGAAATCGGTGCCAATGCTGCCCAGGAACACCCCTGCACGCGCGCCGTTTCGGTCTCCATAGCCCGCGTCTTCCAACGCCTCCCAGCTCAGTTCGAGACCGAGCAGCTGCTGCGGATCGATCGACCGCGCCTCATTGGGCGGCACACCGAAGAAGTCGGCATCGAATTCCGACGCCGAACCAAGGAACCCGGCCGTCTCATCGATTCCCGGACGGTCGGCAGGAGCCGATCCGACAGCGTCACGACCATCGCGCAGCAACCGCCAGAAGTTGTCGAGGTCGGAAGCGCCCGGCATCCTGCACGACATTCCGACAATAGCGATCTCATTCGCTGATACGACCATGGGATTCCTCTATCTCGCCTCACGGGATGCCAAGAATTTCGATTTCGTGCTCATGAACTTCTCGGCTCGGGGCCGCCGCGCTCCGCGAGCCAGCGTCGTATCTCCTCCGCCGCGGCCGAAGACGCCGGTCCGATGATCGAGAAGTGATCCGCATCGACCTCGACCGTCTCGCCTGTGTGCATCCACCCGGCCATCGGCTCGGCGAGATCCAGCCCGGGCAGCGGCGTCGAAGCCCACCCTCGTTGTCGGCCATCGGTAGAACTCCTGATCGTCTTACTTGCCACGCATTGCGCTTTCGCGCTTGTGTGCGTCAGCAGCCGGGTCGGCCACGGCCATATCCGGGCCGGCCATCGCCCCCACCTTCGCCTCGAGCCAGCGTCGTATCTCCTCCGCCACGACGGTGCAGTTCGCTCCGATAATCGAGAAGTGGTCCGCATCGATCTCGACCGTCTCGCCGGCATGCAGCCACGTGGGCACCCGCTCAATGCGATCCATCCCGGGCAACGGCGTCGAAGCCCGCAGGCTCAACGTCGGCGCGGCGATCGGCGGCACGGATCGCTGTTCGTCGAATATCTGCATGTACTTCGCCATCGCGACCAGGCCGTGATCGTCGATCTCGGTCATTTCGTGTCCGATGTCGAGCACCGTTTCGATCGCACTGACGGTCGCGCGACGACGTTGCTCCGCATCGTCGGGCGCGTAGGGGTCTACCGATATCACCGCCGCAGGGCTGCGCCCGCTCTTCTCGAGGCGATGCGCCAACGCCTGTGCGATCGCACCGCCCGCCGAATAGCCGACAAGAACAACCGGAGCCCCGCCGCCGACGTCCTCCACGGTCGTCGCCAAGCAATCCAGCAACGCATCCAATGATCCAGGCAGCAGCTCCCCGGGGCGGGTTCCCGGCAGGCGCAGCGCGGCTATCGCGCGGTCACGGCCGAGCGCGCGCGCCAGTCGAGCGAACTGGTGCGGTCCGGTACCGACCACGAACGACGGAACGAAGATCAGCGAGGGTCGGGTTGTGCCCCTGCTCAGGGGAATCGGCGTCGGCTTGGCGGGCAACTCGGCGGCGGTGGTGAATGTCTCGGCGAGCTTGGCGCTTTCCAGCAGCATTGGTATCGTGGCGCCGACCTGACCGCGCCGGCGCGCAGCCAGAAAGAGGTTGGTGAGGCCGCCACGCAATGCGGATTCCACGGCGCGGGCTTCCGGCATTCGGAAGCGGAGATAGTCCAGCGCCTGAGTCGTCGGGTGATCGAAGGCGAGCGGGGTGGGCAGCTCGTCCTCGCCTACCACCTGCACCGCGTCCGCAGTGACCGAATGCCCGACACCACCGGCCACGACCGGCGCATCCGCATTCAGCCAATAACGCTGACGTGCAAAAGCGTACGTCGGCAACGACGCCCGAATCGGGGCCCGACCGGCGAACACAGGCCCCCAGTCCACGTCGATGCCCGCGTTGTGGGCGTGCGCGAGAAGCGTCAGCAACTGCGTCACCTCATCGACACCGCGACAGCCCGCGGCCGCCACCAACGACGTCGATCCGAGATCCTCGGGCAGGCACTGCCGGGTCATCCGCGCCAATACCGTATCGGGACCCAATTCCAAAAACCGTCGAACACCCAAGTCCAGCAAGGCGTCGACACCGTGCGCGTAACGAACTGTGTCGCGCACGTGACCGACCCAGTAGCCTGGTTCGGCGAAAGCCGCACCACCGACCATGCCGAACACGTTGGACACCACCGGCAACAGCGCACGGTCGTAACTCAGCCTCTCAGCTACGGCCTCGAATTCGGGCAGTATGGGATCCATTGCGGCGGAATGGAACGCGTGGCCGACCCGCAGCCGTGAGGTCGCGACCTTCTCCGCAGCCAGCATCGTCTCCAACTTCTCGATGGCGTCCTCGTCACCGGAAAGCTCGACCGAGGACGGGCCGTTCACCGCTGCGATCGACAGCTGCCCACCGAACCCGGCGACGACCTGCACCGCCCGCTCTTCAGAAATCGCGGCGGCAAGCATCGCACCACCGGCCGACAACGCACCCACCAACCGACCCCGCGCCACGACCAACGCACACGCGTCGGCCATCGACCACAGCCCCGCCGTGTACGCGGCGACCAGCTCCCCGATCGAATGCCCGATGAGCACATCCGGGATGATCCCGAACGACTCCAGCAGCCGGAACAACGCCACCTCGAACGCGAACAACGCAGGCTGGGCAAACTCCGTCCGATGTACCAGATCCGCACCCGCGGCACCAAAGACGATGTCCTTCAACGAGACACCGGGTAGCAAGGATTCCAACAAACGGTCGAACTCGGCACACAGCTCGTCGAACGCCGACGCGAACACCGGGAACGCCGCATACAACCCGGCACCCATACCGACACGCTGCGACCCCTGGCCCGTGAACAGGAACGCGACCTTCCCCCTGACCGGGGTGCCCTCGGCAACACCCGGCGCAGCCGAACCCGCCGCCAAATCCGCCAACCCCGCAAGCATCGCGTCCCGGTCGCCCGCGACGACTGCCCCACGCCAATCCAGCCGGGCCCGCGTCGTCAACAACGAATACGCCACATTCACCGGTTCCGCCTCCGGATGCACCGCCAACCACTCGCGCAAGCGTGCAGCCTGCGCCCGCAGTCCCTCTTCGGATTTCCCGGATACCAGCAACGGCACCATCGGCGAACCTACGGGCGAATCGCCTGCCGAGACCGGCCCCACCGCGCGTTCCGGTCCGGCCGGTGCCTCCTCCACGATCACGTGCGCGTTGGTGCCGCTGATCCCGAACGACGACACCCCTGCACGGCGTACCCGCTCACCCGCGGGCCACGGCTCCGCTTCGGTCAGCAACCGCACCGATCCCGCCGACCAATCCACATGCGGACTCGGGGCGTCGACATGCAGCGTCCGCGGCAACAGTTCGTGGCGCAACGCCTGCACCATCTTGATCAGACCACCCACACCCGCGGCCGCTTGCGCGTGCCCGATATTCGATTTCAGCGACCCGATGCGCAGCGGCTCCCCGCGCTCCTGCCCGTAGGTCGACATCAATGCCTGTGCTTCGGTCGGATCGCCCAATGGCGTCCCGGTCCCGTGCGCCTCCACCGCATCCACGTCAGCAGACTCGAGACCCGCGTTCGCCAATGCCGCGGCAATCACCCGCTCCTGCGACAGGCCGTTCGGCGCGGAAAGCCCAGTCGACGCACCATCCTGATTCACCGCACTGCCACGGACCACAGCGAGAACGTTGTGTCCCATCCGCTGCGCGTCCGACAACCGTTCCAACACCAATACACCCGCACCCTCCGACCACCCCACACCGTCGGCCGAGGCCGAAAACGACTTACACCGACCGTCCCGCGACAAACCCCGCTGCCGGGAGAACTCCACGAACAGAAATGGCGTCGACATCACCGTCACGCCTCCGGCCAACACCAAGGAGCTATCACCCTGCCGCAGGCTTTGACAGGCCAAATGTATCGCCACCAGCGACGACGAGCACGCCGTATCCACCGTCACCGCCGGGCCCTCCAAACCCAACGTGTACGCCACCCGCCCCGATGCCATACTTCTCGCCGAACCGGTTCCGACGTATCCCTCCGCGATCTGCCCCGCCGCCTTGGCGACCTGCTCGTAGTCCTGATACGAGACGCCAGTGAACACGCCGGTGTCGCTGCCCCGCAGCGACACCGGATCGATCCCGGCATCCTCCAAGGCTTCCCATGACGCTTCCAACAACAACCGCTGCTGTGGATCCATTGCGGCAGCCTCACGCGGGCCGATCCCGAAGAACCCCGCATCGAAATCACCCACACCACGCAGAAAACCACCCTCCCGCGTGTACACCTTCCCGAACCGATCCGGATCCGGATCGAACAAACCCTCCACATCCCAACCACGATCCACCGGAAACTCGCTCACAGCATCCGAACCGGACGCGACGAGATCCCACAACTGCCCCGGCGATTCGACACCGCCCGGAAACCGGCAACTCATCCCCACGATCGCAATCGGCTCATCGGTCCGGATCCGGCGCGCCGGCCGTGCGACGTCGCGGCCGGCATCCGCATCCATTTCGCCGATACGAGATTGCACGAACGCCGCCACCGCCGCGGCGGTGGGGTGGTCGAACACCAGCGCCGACGGCAGTTGCACGCCGATCGCCTTGGCGAGCCGGTTACGGAATTCCAGGCCTGCCATCGAATCGAAGCCGAGCTCGGTGAACGGTGCGGTGGGATCGATCACCTCACTGGAGATATGCCCCAACACTCCGGCGACCTGCTCCCGAACGACCTCGAGCACGATTGCCTCACGCTCGCCCGCCCGGGCAGCGCCAAGCCGTCGCTTCAACGTCCCGCTCGTGTCCGCGGCTCGACGCACCGGCACCGCGACAATCGAATGCAATATATGCGGCAGCGACCCCGCACGCGCCTGAACCGACAGGGCCTCGGTGTCGAACTCCGTCCCGATCACCGCCGGTGCTGCCGCGCCGATCGCATGATCGAACAACGCCAAACCGTCCGCCGTCTCCAACGGCCGCACCCCCATCCGGCCCAGCCGCGCCATCGCCGCACCATCTAAACCGCTGGTCATGCCGACGCCCTGATTCCAGGCCCCCCACGCAATCGAGAGCGCGGGCAAGCCTGCCGCCCGCCGACGCCACGCCAGCGCGTCCAGGAAGGCGTTTGCTGCCGCATAGTTGCCCTGCCCCGGTAAACCCACCACACCCGCGGCCGACGAGAAAAGCACGAACGCGGACAGATCACGATCTTTGGTCAACTCGTGCAGATGCCAGGCGGCATCCACCTTCGGCGCCAGCACCCGATCCACCTGTTCGCCGGTCAAGGTTTCGATTGTGCCGTCGTCGAGTACGCCTGCCGAATGGATCACCGCGCTCGGCGCGAATTCGTTCGGCAACTCCGCCAACAGGGCCGCTACCGCCGCACGATCGCTCACGTCACAGGCCACGACTCGCACCTGCGCACCCGCGGCCGTCAAGTCACTCACCAGCCCGGCCACACCTTCGCCACGCTCCCCCCGCCGCGACACCAGCACCAACCGCCGAACGCCGTATGTGTCGACGACATGCCGAGCCACCACGGCTCCCAAACCAGCGGATCCACCGGTGATCAACACCGCACCCGTACCCAACGGTGACCGCGTCGCCAACGCCGGACGCAGCTGCCGCCGTAACCGCGGCACCCGTAACCGGCCATCGCGCACAGCCAGCTGCGGTTCGTCCGAACCCACCACCGCAGCAACAACATCCACCGTCACGTCCTCATCGACGCCCACATCGACGAGGACGAATCGGCCCGGATATTCGGACTGCGCGCTCCGCACCAACCCCCACACCGCCGCACCCGCCGGATCCGACAACTCGCCCGGCATGCCCATTGCACCCCGCGTCAACACGACCAGTCGCGAGCCGCTCGAACGCTCCTGGGCCTGCCAGGTCCGCAGCAGTTCCAGCGCTGAGTGCACCCACGCGCGGGTCCGCACCGCCACATCATCGTCGTCGCCGCCGATCGAACCGTGCCCGACGGGCGACCACACCACGACCTCCGGCATTACCTCGCTGTCGAGCAATTCCGCAAGGTCGGCACGAACATCGGCCCCCACGACATGACCGGCATCAAGGACCACCATCGACCTCACCACCCCGATGGGCCTGGACGACACCGACACCCATTCGACATCCGACAGCGATGCACGACGACCGAATCCACTGTTGAGCACCTTCGCGTCCACCGGGCGGGCGGTAAGCGACTCGAGGCTGAGCACGGGTGCACCCGCGTGGTCGAGAGCGACGACCCGAACTCGCTCGGCATCCAACCGGACGAGCCGAACCCGGATGGCCGACACGCCAGCACGGTGCAACCGCGCCCCGGTGAAAGAGAACGGCAACGGCAGCCGCCCCGAGGGCATGTCCGACGCCAGCCCCTCGATCGCCGCGTGGAATGCGGAGTCCAGCAACGCCGGATGGATCCCGAACGACAATGCCTGATCACCGGCATCGGCCGGGAGTGATGCCTCGGCAAGCAGATCGTCACCATCACGCCACACCGACCCAACCCCCTGGAAGGCGGGGCCGTAACCGAACCCCAACTCCGCCAGATGGCCGTAAAGCCCGCCGGTCGGCACCGGATCGGCGCCCGCGGGCGGCCATTCTTCGCTCACCGATCCATGCCGTTCCGACTCGATCCACGCGGGAACAGCCGCACCGGCCGGGGCAAGCACGCCGCTGGCATGCGATACCCACTCACCGGCCTCGGAATCCCCATCGGCAACGACACGGGAGTGGATCCCGAACTGGCGTCGGCCCGCATCATCGGCAGGTTCGACCCCGAACTGAATATCGACCGCGGTGTCGTCGGCGAGCTCCAGCGGCTCTTCGAGCAGCAACTCCTCGACGAACTCGGCGCCCAGCCGCGCGCCCGCGGTCAGCGCCATTTCCACGAAGCCGGTCCCGGGCAGTAGCACGGAATCGAACACCGCGTGGTCGGCGAGCCACGGATGGGTCCGCAGCGCTACGCGTCCGGTGAACAGCCATTCGTCTTTTCCGGCGAGTTGCACGGCATTCGTCAGCAGCGGATGCCCGAGCGAGCCGGTCTGGACATCGGTGTTCGGTTGTAGCCAGTACCGCTGGTGTTGGAAGGCGTAGGTCGGCAAAGCCACCCGAGCCGCGGTCGGAGTCAGCGCTTCCGCCGCTACCGCTATGCCGGTGCAGTGGGCGCGGGCCAATTCGAGGGTGATTTGTTCGGGCCCTCCGTGGCCGCGGCGCAGCGTGCCCAGCACGGCTATACGATCGGCCATACCGACGGCCTCGGCTGTCGACTCGACTCCGATGGTCAGTACTGGATGTGGACTGACCTCGATGAACGCGTTCACTCCCGTGTCGATCAGTGCCTCGATCGACTCGGCGAACCGTACCTGTTCCCGCAGCGCCCGATACCAGTATCGGGCGTCCAACGTCCGGGTGTCCAGGTAGTCGCCGACCACGGTCGAGAAGAACGGCACCGAACCCGACACCGGCGCAACCGGATCCAACTCCGCCGATATCCGTTCCCGGATCGACTCGACGGCTGTCGAATGTGATGCGTAGTCCACCGGGATCCGTTTTGCCCACACACCGTCGTCAGCGCACTCGGCCAAGAACTCGTCCACTGCCGATGCCTCGCCTGATACCACCACCTGTCCTGGACCGTTCACCGCCGCCACCGACAGTCGGTCCCCGAACCCGGTCAGACGCCGGCGGACCGTATCGACATCCGAGCCGACCGATGCCATGGCGCCGGAGCCGGCGAGTTGTTCTGCCACAGCCCGGGAACGCAGCGCTACTACCCGGGCACCGTCGGACAGCGAAAGTCCTCCGGCGACAACGGCGGCCGCGATCTCGCCTTGTGAGTGCCCGATCACCGCCGCGGGCTCTACGCCGGTGGAGCGCCATAGCCGAGCCAAGGACACCATCACAGCGAACAGCGCCGGTTGCACCACATCCACTCGCTCCAGCGACGCGGCTTCGGGGTCTGCGCGCAGCACAGCGGTCAGCGACCAGTTCACGAATGGCGCCAAAGCCGCCTCGCACTCCGCGATCGACTCCGCGAACACCCCTCCCGCGGCCAGCAACTCGGCGCCCATTTCCTCCCACTGGCTTCCCTGTCCCGGAAACACGAACGCCACCCGCCGCGTCACAGCACGACCCGACACCACGCCATCGGTGTCTCCGACGGACTCCGCCAACCTCGCGAGCCCGGCTTTCAAGTCGGCCGACTCCCGACCCACCACCGCAGCACGCCATTCCAACTGCGAACGATGCCGCAACAACGAATGCGCCACATCCGCCGCACCCGCCTCCGGATGATCGACCAACCACTCCCGCAACCGATCCGCTTGGGCGTGCAGCGCCTCCTCGGACCTCGCCGACACCAGCAACGGCACCACACTCGCCACAGCGGCAGGAACCGCGTCGGCGCGCGCGGTCCCGTCGACGGACGGAGCAACCGCCGTCGGTGCTTCCTCCACGATCACGTGCGCGTTGGTGCCGCTGATCCCGAACGACGACACCCCTGCACGGCGTACCCGCTCACCCGCGGGCCACGGCTCCGCTTCGGTCAGCAACCGCACCGATCCCGCCGACCAATCCACATGCGGACTCGGGGCGTCGACATGCAGCGTCCGCGGCAACAGTTCGTGGCGCAACGCCTGCACCATCTTGATCAGACCACCCACACCCGCGGCCGCTTGCGCGTGCCCGATATTCGATTTCAGCGACCCGATGCGCAGCGGCTCCCCGCGCTCCTGCCCGTAAGTCGACATCAATGCCTGTGCTTCGGTCGGATCGCCCAATGGCGTCCCGGTCCCGTGCGCCTCCACCGCATCCACGTCAGCAGACTCGAGACCCGCGTTCGCCAATGCCGCGGCAATCACCCGCTCCTGCGACAGGCCGTTCGGCGCGGAAAGCCCAGTCGACGCACCATCCTGATTCACCGCACTGCCACGGACCACAGCGAGAACGTTGTGTCCCATCCGCTGCGCGTCCGACAACCGTTCCAACACCAATACACCCGCACCCTCCGACCACCCCACACCGTCGGCCGAGGCCGAAAACGACTTACACCGACCGTCCCGCGACAAACCCCGCTGCCGGGAGAACTCCACGAACAGAAATGGCGTCGACATCACCGTCACGCCTCCGGCCAACACCAAGGAGCTATCACCCTGCCGCAGGCTTTGACAGGCCAAATGTATCGCCACCAGCGACGACGAGCACGCCGTATCCACCGTCACCGCCGGGCCCTCCAAACCCAACGTGTACGCCACCCGCCCCGACACCACACTGCCCGCCGAACCGATACCCGCGTATCCCTCGGCGACCGGACCCGCAGCCATGGACTTGTGCTGATAGTCCTGGTACATCACACCGGCGAAGACGCCGGTGTCGCTGCCCCGCAGCGACTCCGGATCGATCCCGGCATCCTCCAAGGCTTCCCATGACGCTTCCAACAACAACCGCTGCTGTGGATCCATTGCCGCAGCCTCACGCGGACCGATCCCGAAAAACCCCGCATCGAAATCACCCACACCACGCAGAAAACCACCCTCCCGCGTGTACACCTTCCCGAACCGATCCGGATCCGGATCGAACAACCCCTCCACATCCCAACCCCGATCCACCGGAAACTCGCTCACAGCATCCGAACCGGACGCAACCAGATCCCACAACTGCCCCGGCGATTCGACACCGCCCGGAAACCGGCAACTCATCCCCACGATCGCAATCGGCTCATTGAGCTTTTCCCGCAGCTGTGTCAGATCGTCGCGAGTCGTCAGGAGCTCCACAGTGACCTTTTTCAGGTACTCCATCATGCGTTCGGACGAATCGCCAGTGCTTGTGTCCATGTCTCACATCCAGTGGTATTTCGAAGTTGCCAAAGCCGCCCGGTGGAGCGAGCAGCGACGCAGGCCCACCCCAGCTACGTTTTTCGTTCGGGTGTCGATGACAAGGCGGCGAGTCGAAGAGTCGGCCGGCCACGGCCAGTTCTCGGCGCAAAGTGTCGCAGCCCAGCAACCGCGGGCGCGCGATGTATCGGGAAGCCATCCGCCATCGATTGCCATTCGACCGAGTCGGAACCAGAAAGCTGCAACGCTCGCAAAAAATCTTGCCGGCGCTCGGTGCAGCGAAAAGACGGTTCAACACGTAGGCTGCGCACCGTTATCGTGAGATCGGACGAACCAGGCTGCGCCGAAAACGAACCGGCGACTGTGGTCGCCGTCAATCGCTGTCGCAGCGCGGCAATGGTCTTGCCGGACAGTCCGGCCGAGGCCGCCTTCCGCAACTGCTCGAGCAGCTGCGCCAGCAGACCGACATGCCAAGAGTTCGCACTGTCGACCGGGTCGGTATCCGATCCGCGGACTCGCTCGACGGCGACTTCTGATGACGGTCCTTGAAGGACAGCGGCTCGACGACGCACTTCGACAGCGACAGATTGATCGACAGCCAACGAGCCGTGGTCCATGGGCGAACACTTCCTTTCACTGCAGCGAAAGGGTGCCGACAACGTCATAGGTAACCGACGGGACACCTGCGGCAGGTGCCCTACCTCCCCCCGCCCAGAAGACGAAATCAGTGCTCATTCGGTATCTCTCTCCGCCAAGCAAGCCGCAAGGCACGTCCAAGTTGCCTGCTGGACGTCAGCCTGCCAGCCGAATCAGCTCCTCGCAACCGGTGCACTCCTGTCCGACGGCACACCGTTCACCGGTATCGACGCGACTCCTGACCGTGGACTGGGGACTGCCAGACAGGCGGCATGCACGACAACAGTCAGCGCGCGAGCCTACCCACAGCATCGGCATGGCTACCCGAGGCGAACACCCCGAACAACAGGGCACTCAGCACCCAGCGCAGACACCGCGCTGACGGAAGGTGCAGCAGGTCGCACGTGCGATGGCGTCCGGCTCCAACCCCCCGCCCACAGCGGGACGGCACAAATCCTCGTAGCCAGTCGCAACGGGGATCCTCGGCGACGAGCCGCGCCATCGCGGTCAGCCCAATCCGATTGGGGATGTTCCCGTTTCCGAACGGGCCGTTCAACGGCATTGCGCACGTCGAGGCTGGTTACTACGTTCGTCCCATGAGTTCAGCTTTTCCGCGCTTGCTGTCGCCGCTCCGGGTGGGGCGCGTCATGCTGCGCAATCGCGTGGTGATGGGTTCGATGCACACCGGCCTCGAGGACCGAGATTGGCACATCGACCGACTGGCCGCTTTCTTCGCCGAACGAGCCCGCGGCGGCGTCGGCCTGATCGTCACCGGCGGATGCTCGCCCAATCGCGAAGGCTGGGTGTGGCCGTTCGCCCGCGGGATGATCACCGAGGCCGACGCCGAGCGACACCGCGTGATCACTGCGGCGGTACACGAGGCGGGCGCCAAGATCGCATTGCAGATCCTGCACGGGGGCCGTGATTCGCGTGTTCCGAACAATGTGGCGCCCTCGGCCGTGATGTCGCTGCTCACCGTTTTCGAGCCTCGGGCATTGTCCGAAAAGGATATCGAATCGACGATCGCCGACCATGTGCGCTGCGCGGAGTTGGCGAAATCAGCCGGATACGACGGAATCGAGCTGATGGGCGGCGAGGGCTTCCTGATCAATCAGTTCCTCGCGCCACGCACCAACACCCGATCCGATAATTGGGGTGGTTCGGCGGCCAATCGACGACGGTTTCCCGTCGAGATCGTCACCCGGACACGGGCCGCAGTGGGCGACGACTTCTTTATCATGTTCCGGATGTCCATGGCCGAATTCGTCGAAAACGGACAGACCTTCGAAGAGATCATCGCGCTGGCGAAGGAATTGGAATCAGCCGGGGTGGATATCATCAACACCGGCATCGGCTGGCACGAGTCGCGAGTGCCGACCATCGCCACCTCGGTGCCGCGCGCGGCGTTCGTCGGTTACACCGCCAGACTCAAAGCGCACGTGACCATCCCGGTGTGTGCGTCGAATCGGATCAACATGCCCGAGGTCGCCGAGGAGATCCTGGCGCGGGGCGATGCGGACCTCATCTCTGTGGCCCGTCCGCTGCTGGCCGACCCGGAATGGGTGAACAAGGCCGCCGAATCCCGGGTCGACGAGATCAACACCTGCATCGCATGCAACCAGGCCTGCCTCGACCACACTTTCACCAGGCAAACCGTGTCCTGCCTGGTGAATCCACGCGCCTGCCACGAAACGCTGCTGCAGCTGCTGCCCACCCGCCGCGCCAAACGTGTCGCCGTCGTCGGCGCCGGCCCCGCGGGACTGTCTGCCGCGATCGGGCTGGCCGAGCGCGGTCACCACGTCGAGCTCTTCGAAGCCGACGACAGGATCGGCGGCCAGTTCGACCTGGCTCGCCGCATTCCCGGCAAAGAGGAGTTCAACGAGTCGATCCGGTACTTCCATCGAAAGCTCGAACTCACCGGTGTCGCAGTGCATTTGAATATCCGGGTCACCGCCGAACAGCTTGCCGCGGGCGACTGGGACGAGGTTGTGCTGGCGACCGGTGTTCGCCCCGACACACCCGACATCCTGGGAATCGATCACCCGATGGTGCTGTCCTACCCGGAACTGATCCGGAAGGAGCGGCCCGTCGGCAAGCGCGTCGCAGTCATCGGCGCGGGCGGGATCGGTTTCGATGTCAGCGAATTCCTCACGGCCGCCGGTCACAGCCCGCTGAAACTCGAGGAGTGGCAGGACGAGTGGGGCATCACCCACGACGCCCACACTCCTGGACAATTGACAAGGCCCAAACGCTCCCCAGCCCTCCGGGATGTGTCACTGCTGCAACGGAAGTCGGGCGCATTCGGAACGACCCTCGGCACCTCGACCGGATGGATCCATCGCGCCGCTCTCGAAGCGAAGGGAGTCGAGCAGATCGGCCGGGTCAACTATGAGCGGATCGACGATAGCGGGCTGCACATCAGCTTCGGCAAGAGCCGGGAAGGGCGGCGCGTTATCGACGTCGACAACGTGATCGTATGCGCCGGCCAAGAATCCGTCCGAGACCTGAAAGATCCGCTCGAAACCCGCGGCACGCGTGTACATCTCATAGGCGGCGCCGACGAGGCCGCCGGAATCGACGCCAAACGCGCCATCGACCAAGGCACCCGCCTCGCCGCCGCGATCTGAAAACAGTGGGCAAGCACCTACTTCGAGACTTCTTACCGAGGTTCCGCGACCGATGTAGCGAATAGTCTGCGAATCTGACGGTTGACGTGGGGTAATGCGCCGTCACCTGTGGTGATCGCGGGTAACTATGTGATGGCGGGGTGGCCGGTCAGTCGATGGTGGGGTGCAGGTCATCCCGCGCTACCCGCGATGTTGGTGTTGTGAACGGAGCAGACCCACCAGCTGCCATTCCTTTCGGTGAAGACCCATGTGCCGCGGTTGGTTACCGAGAACTCCGGCGTCTGCAGCGCCTGCTCGACGTTGACGATCACATGCCCACCGGCGAGGAACCGTATAGCAAGAATTTCGTAGCGCGCCTCGGCATCCGGACTGTCCCGCAAGCCAGCCAAATGATAGGCGTGCAGGTCGTCCCAGTTCTGGAAGATGACGCCCGCCGGGTTGATGAAGACGACATCGTCGGTGAAGACGCTGTCGAAGGCGGTGGCGTCCTTTGCCACGAGGGCGGCCTCCAGCCGCTCGAACACCTTCGCGATCTCGGCGGCCGCGTCCTGATCCGTCTTGTCGAGTGCGGCTCTGGGCCGCTGCTTGTTGTCTGTAGTTACCTCATCGACCGTCATCCGCTCACCGTAGGACGTGCCGCCCCGCCGCAGAGGCGCAGTGCGCTTTCCAAGCACAGCGCCACTGCCTCCTGGGTGGTGAGGCGCGGCAAGGATTCTCTGTTGACGGAGGAGAAGCTCAGGGACAGGTGGACGGAGCCGTGTGCCATTGAGAATTGTTGTCGGTGCACCAGCAGGCTCTCTTTCCCGACCGTTGAGCGCTTGGCACTTCCGCCGAACCTGCTCCCATCGTGCCGTAGGCCCCCGCGGACCCACCGTCAGTACTTCGCCGGCTCCCCGACCTCGTAGGCCCGGACCGGCGGGCCGGTTCCGGCCCCGTGAGAGTGGTTCTGGAATATGGTGGTGCGCAGAGCGTTTGCCTGACGCGGGGGAGAACCCGGCTCGGCGGGTGTGCGGCGTCACATCTTCCCGGCACATAGACCGTCGAGCTTCATCCTTGCGGTTTACTAGGCGAGTGTGTGATGTCTTCGGGGGGCCCGCTGCTCGGGCCGATAGAGTCAGTCGGCAAGAAACTGTCGATCGAAACCGTCGAGCTACAGGAGGATGGCCGGTGCGGCATGGCGGTTCAGGCTCGTCTTCTGCGGTGCGGCTCGATAGCCCGCGCCTCCCGATGCGGTGGGTTGCCGAGATGGTTGCGCCTGCAGTGGTGATACTGGGGGCCCTGGCAATGGTGCCCGGGGTGGCCCTCGCGGAGCCGCCGACGTCCGGCACGAATACCGGGTCGTCTGATGGTTACCAAGCCCCCGCAGAGAGCGCCGACCTTCCGGCGCGGCCGGTCATCGACCGTATCGAGCCGATCACCGACCGTTGGCTGCGGGTATACGTGAAATCGCCGGCGATGAACCGTGTCGTGCAGGTACAGGTACTCCTGCCTGCCGACCGTAGCCGGCCGCGATCCACCCTGTACATGCTCGACGGCCGCGGTGCTCCCGAGAACGCCAGTAGCTGGATCGAGCACGGTCATGCCGTGGAATTCTTTGCCGACAAGAACGTCAACGTCGTGCTCACCACCGGCGGTCCGGCCAATCTCTACACCGACTGGCAGCGCCACGATCCTGTGCTGGGCACCAACAAATGGGAGACGTTCCTCACCCGCGAACTGCCGCCGCTGATCGACGCACAGTTCGAAGGCACCAGGCGTAACGGGATCCAGGGGGTCTCGATGGGCGCCGAAGCAGCGATGATGCTCACATTCCGAACACCGGGCCTGTACTCCGTCGTCGCGGCCCACAGCGGTTGCTACACCGTCGCCTCCGGCACCGGTCAAGCTCAAGCCCGCGCGATCGTCAAAACCTACGGCGGCAACCCGGACAATATGTTCGGCACACTCACCGACCCCGACTGGCGCGCCCACGACGTCATGACGCACGCGGAAGCCTTGCGCGGTACCAGAATCTACCTGTCCAGCGGTAGCGGAATCCCTGGAGAACACGACGTGCCCGGCCAAGTCGAGCTTCCCGACGCCATCACCGTTGGAGGCCCTCTCGAAACCGGAGCCTACGAATGCGCTCGCGCACTCGGGAACCGACTGGCACAGTTACAGATTCCGGCGACGGTGAATCTGCGGCCCACCGGCACACACTCCTGGCCGTACTGGGCAGACGAACTGTCCCGGTCGTGGCCGACCATCGCCGAAGCACTCGACAACAACCACTGACTGATTACTGGGTAGCCGCCGACGTCTCGACCACAACCGATGGACAGATCCCCAGAAGTGGACTCGATGAGGCAAAGCGGTCCCTGAGTCACACCAGCTGCGGTGACGACACCGATCCTGTCAGCCGGCCCCGGACCGGCCATCACCAACACCAGCAGGTGGGCCGCGTGTTGGGAGCACGGTCCCGCTCATTGAGCGGCATGATGAGGATCGGCGCCGGTTTGCGGTTCAGCGCCGACCTCGGCTGCGCCGCAAAGCAACTGGACGCGGGCGACGGGTGGCGTCCATGTGGAAGTGTGGGCAGTATGTCGCATCGACTCCGAAACATCAGACCCCGCCGCGCAATCCGTCCGCGCGGCGCGGTGACCGTCGCGGTCTTCGCAGTCACCACACTGGCAATGTCCGGGTGCGGCGAGTCGCAATTGGAGTCCATGAAGGTCGGCGACTGCGGCTATTTCACGCGGGGCCAAGCGAACCGTGCGTGGGACCTGCAGCGCCGCAGCTGCAGCGACCCAGAGGCCGCGCTGGTCGTCGTGCGCGACGCCTCGACCCTAGAGTGCCCTGACCACTCGTTCAGCTGGTCCTCCCAGGGGAAGTCGAGCAAGACACGCTACGTCTGCACCCATCTGAACGCTCAGGTCGGTGACTGCTTCAACGACCCGAAGAACGAGTACGGGCACCTGTACCGGTTGCGGAAGGTGCCGTGCTCGACGCCGGGGGTCTACCAGGTGAACACCCGCGTCGAGAGCCACGACTACGGGGTCTGCCAC
This sequence comes from Nocardia sp. NBC_01730, assembly GCF_035920445.1. Classification (NCBI taxonomy): domain Bacteria; kingdom Bacillati; phylum Actinomycetota; class Actinomycetes; order Mycobacteriales; family Nocardiaceae; genus Nocardia; species Nocardia sp. NBC_01730. Next base: position 1,956,993 of record NZ_CP109162.1, read on the forward strand.
ACCGCCGACAGCAGGTACAACAAGACCACCGGCGTCGAGCACAAGCAGCCGCCGGTGTCGTTCTGCCTGCATCGCGTCGGTACCTGACGACATCGCCTGCGACCAGCGAACAGCCGATGGCGCGCACCGTCGATGCACGGAGTCATGTCGCTCTGAGTGCGCTCTGGGCGGGCACCCAGATAGTTCTTTGGGTGCGTCGTGATGAACTTCCGATCAGCCGCACGGCAGCGCGTTGAACAGCTGCGCACGTTTCGGGTACTGCGGCGGACGGGTTGACCCTGACCCTGCGTCAGGGTTAGAGCCTTGTCACATGACCAACAACAGCACTTCCTCGGCTCGGCTCGCTCCGCCGGTCGGCGGATTCCAGGAGATCGACGGCCGCCGCATTTTCGTGCATCGGTCGGGCAGCGGCGGACCGGCCGTCGTGTTCCTGCCGGGTGCCGGCGCGGTCGGTCTGGACTATTTCGTTGTCCAGCAACACGTTTCGCAGTTCACCACCGCCGTAGTCTACGATCGCGGCGGCACGGGCTACAGCGATCCCCTCCCGCTGCCGCGCTCCGCCGCCGCGGTCGCCACGGAACTGCGCGAGCTGCTGCGCGCCCAGAACATCCCCGCCCCCTACATTCTCGCGCCACACTCCCTCGGCGGCTTCTACGCGCATCGGTTCGCTCAGCTGTACCCGCGGGACGTGGCCGGACTGGTCTGGTTGGACGGCCTGCACCGCGACTGGGACGACTTCATGCCGCCCGCGATGCATCTGGCCACGGCCGAGCAGATGGCACCTGATCTGGACCAGTTCGAACAGCAACGCTCGGCCATGCGCGAGATGCGCGCCGACTTGCTCGCGGACTACCCGGAGCACGTCCGGCGGCCGCTGATCGATGCCAAGGCGAGTGACGAATCTATCCAGGTCGGCATCGCCGAGCGCAGCACGTTGACCGAACTGGCCACCGAACTGCGGGCCGGGCCGGGCCTTCCTGATGTCCCGGTGGTCGCTCTCAGCGTGCTGGGCACCGACCCCGCCCAGCAGGCGGAGATGCTGCAGAAGATGCATGACGGCAGGAGGCGAATGGACGCGGCCCTGGTGAGCGCGGTCTCGCACGGGGAACAACGCATCCTCTCCGACACCGTGCACCACCGGCTCTGCTTCGACCGACCCGATGCCGTGATCCAGGCGATCCGCGACGTCGTCGACCGGGCGGCTCGCCCCTAGACTCGGCACAATCACGTTTCACGAAGACGAGGAGGACGGTGCTCACGATCAGTCAGCTCGCGGCGACCGCCGGCGTGACCGTGCGCACCGTTCGCCACTACCACCACGTCGGCCTGTTGCCCGAGCCCGAGCGTGATGCCTCCGGCTACCGCCGCTACAGCGCGCAAGCGGCGGTGGATCTCATCCGGATCAGAACGCTCGCCGATGCAGGTGTTCCACTGGCCCGTATCGACGCGCTGCTGCACGCGCAGCCGACCGAATTCGCCGCGGCCATCACCGACATCGACGCCGAATTGCAGCGCAAGATCGACCAGCTCACCGAATACCGCCGTCGGATCGCTGAATTGGCAAGCGGCGAAAGGCTTGTCCTGCCTGCCGAGGTGGTCGCCATCCTGGACCGGATGCGCAGTCTCGGGGTCAGCGAATTGCGGGTACGACTCGAGCGCGACTCGTGGATCCTGATGCAGGCACTGGATCCGCCCGCCGTGCCGCAGCGGATACGGGACAAGAACGCCGCCTTCGACGACCCCGAGACGACGCGCCTGTATCTCGCCTGTGATCAATCCGTCGACTGGGATCCAGACGATCCACGCCTGGACCGGCTCATCGACGACTTGGACGCATGGGAGATCGAACACGAACGAGACAGCAGCCAGCCAGGGATCCTGAAGCTGGTCATTTCCCGGATCTCCGAGGCATCACCGGCATGGCATCGCATCCTCGATGCGCTCGCCCACCGCGCCAAGCGGCGCCGAACCGCCGGGCACGACAGCTGAAGCCGGCACCCGTGGTCATGTCCGACAGCTGATGCACGCACATCGGCATTACAAGACGTCCGCACGGCGCCGGACTTCGGCGATTGCTACCGGGACCGGTCGGCGGCTCCCCCGAGTCAGGTTATGGGGCTGGGCGGCTGTACATCACGTAGAGCTTGCCGTTGTGGGAGGCTGCGGCAGGTTCACTGGCCAGCCTGTTGGATTGCGGTCCGCTGACGTCCTGCAGTCCGCTCCACGAGCTGGCGTGCGTCGCTGCCTTCATGAAGCCGTCCGTCCCGCGCAAGAACAGCCACAGCCTATTGGCGTGATAGGCGAGGGCCGGCCCGTGGGGAGTGGGCCAGTTCTTGATCTCCTCGCCGCCGAACCGGTAGGACCCGGCGTGACCGCTGGTGTAGATCTTGTTGTCGGTCCCGCGGACGACCCGCCACAGCCGGGTGGGAGTCGAGGCCATCGTGACGGGGCTGTCGGTCCGCCAGTTCATGTTGTCCCCCACAGCGGAGCCGAAGCCGGTGCCGGAGTTCGATTGGTGGTAAATCGAGCCGTCGCCAGCCGTGTGGGTCATGAAGACCCGGTTGTTATCGGTTCCGTCCACTGCCAGGTTCGGGGCCCGGAACGAACGGTATCCGTCCCACTTTTTCACTGCGCCCCATCCCCCGGATTCGGTGAAGGTGCGCGTGTACAGCGCATCGTTCATACCGGTGACGGCGTAGTACAGGTTGCCGTGCGCCGCGCACACGGCGGGGCGTAGTAACTGGAGTCCTGGCGAGCGGGGCCTGCTTCTTGTCGCTGGTGGAGCTGACGTACCAGTAGATCTCGTCGTTCCCGCTCAGTCCGTCGCCCACCTCCCGCTCGACGCGGAAACTCTCCAGCTCCAATTTCACGGTGTAGGTCGGCGCGGGGCTCTGCCCGCTGTCTTGGGCCGGCTGGCTGCGTGGCGCCGTGGCGCCGAACCCGAACTGGCGGGTGGCGCCGATGAAGGTCTGGCTGTCGATAGCGCCGCCCGATGCCAGTACCTCCGGGTCGAGGGCCGAGGTGTTCGGTCGTGCCAGGTGCTCCTGCGCTACCGCGCCGAAGTCCGTCTTCAGATTGGCGAGGGAGTAGCCGGGGGTCACCGCACGGCGGGTGATCGCCTCGGGGAGCATGTCCACCTTGCCGGCTTGGCGGTCCACCGCCTCCCGGTAGACCCGCCCCCACTCCTTGATCTCCGCATCCGTCAGCGCCGCCCGCATCGCGGTCTACCGGCCATGAACGTTCCACCCTTCTGCCGAGGGCCCCGAGCGAAACCCTGACCAGGGTAGGGCGATATGAGAAGAAGTCTCGCCAGGACGCGCCAAGAAGCCAGTCCGGTCAGTCCTTAGGTCTGCTGGCGCTTCTGCCTCAGGTAGAACGGGGTCAGGCCGATGCAAGGGCTTGCGTGAACGCGTACATACCCTCCAGCGTGTGCGCGGGCATCATGATGTCGCAGAACGGCAGAGCCGCCGCCATCGCACCGGTGGCAGGCTGGAATCGGGAGTCGCCCGCACGAGGATTGAGCCAGATGACGCGCCAAGCCCGGCGTTGGATCCGGGCCATCGCACGGGCGAGGACATCGGGGGTGTCGCTGTCCCAGCCGTCCGATGCGATGACGACTACGGCGCCGCGCACCGCATTACCGGACGGAGTTGCGAGCAGCGCGCCGAGGCATCGGCCGATGTGCGTGCCACCGTAGCGGTCAACCACCTTGTCGTTGGCCCGGGTCACCGCCACATCTGGGGAACAGTGCGCCAGCACCGAGGTCAGCCTGGTCAGCGAGGTGGAGAAGGCGAAAACCTCAGGTCGATCGGGCGAACGGTGTTGCATCGCGGCCCGCATCAGGTGCAGGTAGATCGTCGAATACGGCTGCATCGAGCGGCTGACGTCGCAGATCATGACGATTCGGCGCGGGCGGCGCCGGGGACGAGTACGGACCAGCACCGCCGACTCCCAGCCGGTGCGGCGGGAGTTGTTCATCGTCGCCCGGAAGTCGATCCGCTTGCCGTGCGAATGGTTTTCGTAGCGCCTGCTGCTGCGCTGCGGCCAGAGCGCCGACGCCTGCTCCAGCCAGGCCCCGATTGTCCGCAGATCGTCCGGATCGAAGCGGGCGAACGGTTCCTGTGCTCGTGCCACGAACCGGCTCGGCAGCACGTCCGGCAGCGCCACACCCTTGTCGGTCGATCGGTCGGCACCCGTTGCTGATTGCAGTGTTGTCCACGGGGCTTCGCCCCCTTCTTGCCGAGACTGCCCCCGACCGCCCCTGCTCGGTGCCGACGCGCGTTCGGTCGGCAGTCTGCGCGTTCGGCTCGGCGGGTCCACGCCCAGCACCGCGTCGGCGAACACCGTCGCGAAGACCGCGTCGAAGGCAGCGAGATCCTGCATGCGATCGACGAGCGTGAGCCGCGCAGCCCAGTAGAACTCGGTGCGCGACCGCGGAGCCATGCGGCGCAAGGCTTGCACGAACAGCGCGGGCCCGCTCGGCGCCACCGCGACGCCACCACGGCGCAGCCGCGCGACCACCGCGACAGCGAATGCGGCCAGATCGACGCCGCGCAGCAGTATCGCTCGTGTCATCGCTTCCCGCGCATTCGCCTGCGTACCAGGACAATTGCGAGCGCGGCCGCCAGCACGAACGCGATCGTCGGCGCATACTTCTTGATCATCGCAGGCCCGACCAGATCGACGAGGTCGAGCGGTGCCTGCTCGGGTTGCGCGACCGGTTGCGGTCGCATCCCTCGGCCGCCCGGCCCGACGACCGCCTCCGTGGCGGCCGAATCACCCGCCGCGAGTTTCGCTTCGAGGGATGTGACGAATTGACCGACCAGCTTCTCGGACACCTGCTGCAGTATCCCGCTGCCGAATTGAGCAAGCTTGCCGACAATCTTGAGGTCGGTGTCCACGGTGACGCGGGTCTTGTCGCCGTCTTCGCGGAGTTGCGTGGTGATGGTCGCCGCTGCGTTTCCGGATCCGCGTGAATCCCGGCCGCTGCCGTTGATCACCGCGCGATGGTCGTGGTCGTCGCGCTCGACGAAATTCGCCTTTCCGGTGAATTCGCTGGTCACCGGGCCGACTCTGACCTTCATTCTGCCGAGGAAGTGCTCTCCCTCCCAGCCCACCATCTGTGCGCCGGGCATGAGCGGGACCACCTGTTCGAGGTCGGTCAGCACCTCCCATGCCCGCTCGACGGGTGCGTTGACGGTGAACTCATTGGCGATCTTCATCGGGTATCCCTCTCATCCGGTAGCCAGGCTTTGGGTGTATTCGACGAATGCCGCGTGCACGGCGGCGCGGTCGTCAGGTGTCTTCGCCAATGCGCTCAGCGCGGTGACCGCTTCCGGCGCGGCAAGATCGGCGACGTCGAGCGTCGCCAGCGCGGCGATCCAGTCGATGGTCTCGGCGACGCCGGGCGGCTTGTCGAGATCGAGATCGCGGGCGCGGCCGACGAATCGGGTGGCGTGCTCGATCAGCGCGTCGGTTGCCCCGGGCACGGTGCGTCGCACGATCGCCACCGCGCGGGCCGGCTCCGGGTAGTCGATCCAGTGGTAGAGGCAGCGCCGACGCAGCGCGTCATGCAGGTCGCGACTGCGGTTCGAGGTCAGCACCGAGAGCGGCGGGTGCTCGGCGACAAAGGTCCCGAGCTCGGGAACTGTCACCGTGGCCTCACCGAGGAATTCGAGCAGCAGAGCTTCGAATTCGTCGTCGGCGCGGTCGATTTCGTCGACCAACAGCACCGGGGGCGTCGGACCGCGATATCGCACACAGCGCAGGATCGGGCGGTTCACCAGGAATGCCTCGGTGAACAGGTCGGCTTCGGTGAGGTCGGCGCCGCGCGCCTCGGCGAGCCGGATGCTGAGCAGCTGACGCTGGTAATTCCAGTCGTACAGCGCTTCGCTCACGGTGAGGCCCTCGTAACACTGCAGGCGTATCAGCGGTGCACCGAGTACGGTGGCGAGGGTCTTCGCCGCCGTCGTCTTGCCCACTCCCGGTTCGCCTTCCAGTAGCAGCGGCCGACCCAACGTGGTGGCCAGATAGAAGGCGGCGGCGGTCCCGGTATCGAGCAGGTAGTCGTCGGCGTCGAATCGTCGCACCACGTCCTCGACATCGTCGAACGGCGACATCATGGTGACGCCGTGGCGCGCAGGCGCTCGTAGTCGTCCCAGGTGTCCACGTCCAAGGGCATCGGTGCGTCGACGTCGAGTCGTGACACCGTGACGCGGCCCGACTCGATGATCTTCCACACGGCCTTGTCGCCGTGCAATCGGGCCAGCTCGCCGAATATGCTGCGGCTCAGCCAGAATGGATGCCCGACGCCGTCGTGGTAGCGGCAGACCGTGATCGCGGCGGTTGTTCCCTGGGCGATCAGTCGGTCGACGGTCGCCGCCGACAGACCCGGTTGATCACCGAGCATCAGAACGATTCCGGCGGCCCGGGGATTCACCGAGCTCAGGGCCGAACGCAACGACGACGAGCAGCCAGAACCGAAGTCGTCGGCCATGACCACCTCCAGCCCGGCGAGATCGACCTGCTGCCGGACCTCCGCCGCTGCGCCGCCGAGGGTGACGATGATCTGATCGAAAACGCAGGATCGCACCGCGTCGAGGGTGGCGCCGAGAACCGTCGTACTCCGGTACGGCAGTAGCTGTTTTGCGGTGCCGAGACGCTGTGAGGTTCCCGCGGCGAGTACGACTCCGGTGACGAACCCGATTGTCATGAGCCCGTCCTCGCCGCGGCGAAGGAGGTGCGGCAGCTGGAGCTGCAGAACCAGTGGTCGACATCGTCGATAGTGAGATGCGGCGTGTCCGGCCCGACCGTCACGGTCATCCCGCACACCGGATCGAGCGCCTCGACCGCGACACTCGCCGTGCGGGGCGTGACGGCCAAGCCACCTTTGCGGATCACCTGGATCACTTGCGCGACAATCGAGACGGCGATCTCCGCGGAGGTCTTGGCGCCGATCGGCAAACCCACCGGGGTGCGCACGCGCGCCCGCTCGGCCTCGGTCAACCCGAGCTCGTTGAGAATCGACGCACCCCGAATCTTGCTGGCCACCAAACCGATATAGCCCACACCGGCGTCAAGCGCGGCGCGGATCATCTCGGCTTCCTGTCCACCATGGCTGGCGATCACCATCGCCGTCGTGTCGGCCGACGATGCCAGCGAGTCGGCTCCGGCAACACTACGCTGCACCCCGAATCCCACCAGTTCGCACATTTCGACCAGGGCGTCCGCGATGGGTGTCGCGCCGCAGATGCGCACCAGCGGCGCCGGGATCTGCGGCTCGAGGAATATCTCCAGCGCTCCGCCGGACAGACAGGGATTCACCACCACCGCCGCGCCGGGCGCTTCGGGAAACTGCAGATCGCCGTCGGGCAGCACACGCAGCAGCACACTCTCGTGCGACTGCAGGGCACCCAGCGCCGCCTTGCGGACCGAGTTCTGGGCGCACTGGCCACCGACGAATCCTTCGATCGTCCCGTCCTGCAGCAGGATCGCCTCGTCCCCGGCGTGCGCCGAGGTCGGCTGCTGCGCGCGCACGACGGTCGCGTGCACGAACGGAGTCCGGGTGTGGACCAGCTGCTGTGCACGCTCCGTCATCTTCATCGGTGATCCCATCGCTCGCACCCCACTCAGATGGGCGGTGTGGCCCGCCCCTGCATCGCTTCCCACACCCGCGACGGCGTCAGCGGCATGTCGGCGTGCCGAACTCCATACGGCGCCAACGCATCCACCACCGCATTGACCACCGCTGCCGGCGATCCGACCGTGGCCGATTCGCCGATGCCTTTCGCACCGATCGGGTGGTGCGGCGAAGGGGTGACCGTGTACCCGGTCTCGAAATGCGGAACCTCGAGCGCCGTCGGAATGAGGTAGTCCATCAGGGATCCGCCGAGGCAGTTGCCGTCCTCGTCGAAGGCCATGATCTGCATCAGCGCCATGCCGATGCCGTCGGTGATGCCGCCGTGCACCTGACCCTCGATGATCATCGGATTGATCCGGGTGCCGCAGTCGTCGACGGCAAGGAAGCGCCGCACCTTCACCACCGCTGTCCCTGGGTCGATGTCGACGACGCAGAAGTACGCACCATACGGGTAGGTGAGATTCTCCGGGTTGTAACAGATCTGCGCGTCGAGTCCGCCCTCGATGCCTTCGGGCAGATCACCGGCGCCATGTGCTCGCATCGCGATCTGCTGGATCGTCACGGCCGCGGACGGATCCCCCTTGACGTGGAACGAGCCCTTCTCCCACTCGAGGTCGGCGATGGAGACTTCGAGCATGCCGGACGCGATGATCCGCGCCTTGTCGCGCACCTTCCGCGCCACCAGTGCGGCAGCGGCGCCCGAGACCGGTGTCGACCGGCTGCCGTAGGTGCCAAGGCCGAACGGAGTCTGATCGGTATCGCCGTGCACCACGTCGATGTCGTCCGGCGGGATGCCGAGTTCTTCGGCGACGATCTGGGCGAACGTCGTCTCGTGCCCCTGCCCCTGGGTCTGAACCGCTATGCGCACCACGGCTTTACCAGTCGGATGGACGCGCAGCTCGCACCCGTCGGCCATCCCGAGTCCGAGGATGTCCATATCCTTGCGCGGACCCGCGCCGACGGCTTCGGTGAAGAAGGACATCCCGATGCCCATCAACTCGCCGCGGGCGCGCTTGTCCTGCTGCTCCTTCCGCAAGGCGTCGTAGCCGATCATGTCCATCGCCAGGCGCATGGTCTTCTCGTAGTCGCCGGAGTCGTATACCCAGCCGGTCTTGCTGGTGTACGGGAACTGTTCTGGGCGAAGGAGATTCCGCAGCCGCAGTTCGGCCGGATCCATCTTCAGTTCGTAGGCGAGGCAATCCACCAACCGCTCGACGAAGTAGACGGCCTCGGTGATCCGGAACGAGCACGCGTAGGCGACGCCGCCGGGGGCCTTGTTCGTGTAGACCGCGGTCATCTTGCAGTAGGCGGCCTCGATGTCGTAACTACCGGTGAAGACGCCGAAGAAGCCGGCCGGATACTTCAACGGCGCGGCCGTGCCGTTGAAGGCGCCGTGATCGGCGAGCACGGTCGATCGGATGGCCAGGATCTTGCCCTCGGCGGTGGCGGCGATCTCGCCGACCATGATGTAGTCGCGGGCGAACCCGGTACTGGTGAGATTTTCGGTGCGATCCTCCATCCACTTCACCGGTTTGCCCAGCAGCAGCGACCCGACTATGGCGCAGACGTACCCCGGATAGATGGGTACCTTGTTGCCGAACCCGCCGCCGATATCGGGTGAGATCACCCGGATCTTGTGCTCGGGCAGTCCGGCCACCAACGCGTAGAGCGTGCGGTGGGCATGCGGCGCCTGGCTCGTCGACCACAGCGTGAGCTTCCCCGTCACAGGATCGAGATCCGCGACGGCACCGCAGGTCTCCATCGGGGCGGGATGCACTCGCGGATAGACGATCTCCTGCTCGACTACGACGCCGGCGCGAGCGAACACCGCCTCGGTCGCGGCAGCGTCGCCGGTCTCCCAGTCGAAGCAGTGGTTGTCCTGCTTGCCCTCGAGCTCGTCGCGGATCACCGGCATCCCGGGCGCCAGTGCGGTCCTGGCATCGATCACCGGATCGAGCATCTCGTACTCGACGTTGATGAGCTCCAACGCATCACGCGCGGAGTAGCGATCCTCGGCGACGACGAAGGCCACCTCCTGGCCCTGGAACCGGACCTTGTCCGTCGCCAGCACCGCCTGCACATCGTTCGAGAGCGTCGGCATCCAGGCCAGTCCCTTCGCCGCCAGATCCGCACCCGTGACAACCGCTCTGACCTTCGGATGCGCCTGTGCCGCAGAGACATCGACGCTCACGATCCGCGCGTGCGCGAGCGGGGAACGCAGGATCGCCAAGTGCAACATGCCGGGCAGCGACACGTCGTCGACGTAATTGCCGCGTCCGCGAATGAACCGCGGATCCTCCTTGCGGAGCATCCTGCCGTGACCGCACGGCTTGTGGTCGTTGTCGACACGGTCTTCGGGCCGGGACTCGACGGCGGTCATGACGCGCTCCCCACGGGCGTTGGCGTGGCGGCGGGTTCGGGCTCTACCGCTTGGCCTCGTTGCTTCGCTGCGGCCCACTGGATCGACCGCACGATAGTGGTATATCCGGTGCAGCGGCAGATCTGGCCCGAGATCGCCTCCCGGATGGTCTGCTCGTCGGGATTCGGGTTGCGGTCGAGGAGGGCGCGGGCAGTGATCATCATTCCTGGCGTGCAGAATCCGCACTGCAACCCGTGACACTGCATGAAGCCCTCCTGCACGGGATCGAGTCGGCCATCCACCTCGAGCCCCTCGACGGTGCGCACCGCACGACCGCCGGCCATGACGGCCAGCATCGTGCACGACTTCACCGGTTCGCCGTCGACCTCCACCACACAGGTGCCGCAGTTGCTGGTGTCACAGCCCCAGTGGGTTCCGGTGAGCCGCAACTGATCTCGCAGGAAATGCACGAGCAGGGTGCGTGGCTCGACCTCCGCGGTCACCGGCTCACCGTTGACGGTCATGGTTACCTGCATGGCTGACTCCCTTCCAGCGCAGAATCATTCAGTACGCGCTCGACCGCGGTGCGCAGCGCACGAATCGTCAGTTCGGACGCCAGATGGCGCTTGTAGTCCGCGTTGCCGCGTGCATCGGAGGCAGGTGAGCACGCCGCGCTCGCCCGGCGGCCCGCCTCCGAGAAGATCTCCTGGGTGGGCGGCTCACCGAGGAGCACGTCCACCGAGGAGGCGAGCGCCGCTGGATCGGGGTTGACCGCCGTCAGACCGATCCGCGCGGCCGCGATCGTCCCGCCGTGCAGTGTCACCGTCGCGCCGGCCGCCGCGATCGCCCAGTCGCCGACCCGGCGCTCCACCTTCGCGTAGGCACTCGATGTCCGATGCCGCACGGGAATTCGGATCTCGATCAGAAGTTCGTTGTGCGACATGGCGGTTTCGTACGGACCGACCAGGAAGTCGTCCATCGCGATCTCCCGGTCGCCGAACGGTCCGCGCACCAGGCAGGTGGCGCCGAGGACCGTGCAGACGGTGGTGAGATCTTCGGCAGGATCGGCCTGGCACAGCGAGCCGCCGATCGTGCCGCGGTTGCGCACGACCGGATCGGCGATCACGCGCTCGGCGTCACGGAAGATCGGGCACACGGCGGCGAGATCGTCGGACTCGAGCACATGCCGATGCCGGACCATCGCACCGATTCGCACCAGGGTCGGATCGGTGACGATGTATCCCAGTTCGGCGGCCAGGTCGTTGATGTCGATGAGATATTCCGGATTGGCCAGACGCAGCTTCATCATCGGCAGCAGGCTGTGCCCACCCGCGACGATGCGCGCCTCCTCCCCCAGCCGGTCCAGTAGTCCGATGGCGTGGTCCACGCCCGTTGCGCGCTCGTATTCGAATGGCCCAGGAACTTGCATGTGATCGACCTCACATAAGCGGGAATAAGCCCACCCTCTGCCCCGCCGATCCCGTCGTCAAGACCGATTTAAGGAATCACTTAATTCGCTGTTCGCGCCCGGTGTGTGGTGAATCCGGCCGCCGGTTTCGGCCAGTGAGCGGCCATCCCCGCCCCAGCGTCGCGCGATGATCTCGGCCGCGATGGACACCGCCGTCTCTTCGGGTGTCCGCCCGCCCAGATCCAGCCCGATCGGGCTGGCAAGTCGGGCGAGTTGCTCGTCGGTGAGGCCTGCCTGCACCAGCCGGGACAGCCGCTCGTCGTGGGTGCGGCGTGACCCCATGGCGCCGACATAACCGATCTCCGGCGCACGCAGTGCCACCTCGAGCAGCGGAACGTCGAACTTGGGATCGTGGGTCAGTACGCAGACGACGGTCCGTGCATCGACCGCGCCGGCCGCGATCTGCGCGGCCAGGTAGCGGTGCGGCCAGTCGACGACGACCTCGTCGGCGGTCGGGAATCGGGCGGAGGTGGCGAAGACCTGCCGCGCGTCGCACACCGTCACCCGGTACCCGAGGAACGATCCCTGCTGGGCGACGGCGGCGGCGAAATCGATCGCCCCGAACACCAGCATCCGCGGCTGTCGGGCATAACTGGCGACGAAAATCGCCATGCCCTCGCCGCGACGCTGCCCGTCCGGACCGTAGGACAGCACCTCGCTGCGGCCCGCCGCGAGCAGCCCGCCCGCGTCGTCGATCACCGCATCGTCGGCGCGCGCCGACCCCAGCGTGCCGTGCGCATTGCTCGGCCGGATCAGCAGCCGTCGCCCTACCCGGGCGGCGTCGGGGTGCTCGATGACGGTGGCGATCGCGACCGGCCGCTGGTCGGTGATGTCCGCGGCGATCTCGCCGAGTTCCGGAAACGTCTCCCGCGAGATCGCTTCGACGAAGATATCGATGATGCCGCCGCAGGTGAGACCAACGGCGAATGCGTCGTCATCGGAGAGGCCGTACCGCTGCAGCACCGGACGACCGGTCCGGACGACATCGGTGGCGAGTTCGTAGACCGCGCCCTCGACGCAACCACCGGAGACCGAACCGCCGACCGTCCCGTCCGGGGCGACGACCATGGCCGCACCAGGCGGTCGCGGCGACGAACGGAAGGTCCGCACGACAGTCGCGACCCCAGCCGTGCCCCCGGCGTTCCAGGTTGCCATCAGATCCGTGAGCACGTCCTGCACGATATGTCCTCCAGGCACGATGCGACTGTCGGCGCTGCGTCCACCTCCAACGTAGACTCGAATTGTGACGCCCGCCCAGCTTCGGGCTTACTCGACCGTGGTGCGGCTCGGCTCCGTCCATGCGGCGGCCAGAGAGCTGGGGATGTCCGACGCCGGTGTCTCGACGCACATCGCCCAGTTGCGCAAGGAGCTCGACGACCCGCTGTTCACCCGTGCGGCGGCGGGTCTGGCTTTTACGCCCGGCGGGCTGCGCCTGGCCAGCCGGGCGATCGAGATGCTCGGTCTGCAGCGCCAGACCGCCATCGAGGTGAGCGAGGCGGCGCACGGCCGACGGCTGCTCCGCATCGCGGCATCGAGCACGTTCGCCGAACATGCCGCGCCCGGCCTCATCGACCTGTTCGCGGCGCGGGCGAAGGATCTGTCGGTCGAGCTGAGTGTGCATCCCACCAGCCAGTTCCGCAGCCTGATCGAGAGCCGTGCGGTGGACATCGCGCTGGGGCCCGGGCAGGACGGCACCGACACGACCATCACCGCCCGGCCATTCCTGAAGTATCAGATCATTTCGGTCGCGCGCCCCGACAGCCCACTGGTGGACGTCACACCGCATCCGGCGCTGCTGCGGGAGCAGCAATGGATGCTGGGCCCCAGCGCCGGCAGCGCCGACGGGCAGATCGCGACGATGCTGCGCGAGTTGGCCATTCCCGAATCACACCAGCGGATCTTCCAGAGCGACGCCGCCGCTCTCGAAGAGGTCCGCCGTGTCGGGGGCATCACCCTGACGATCGGCTTCGCCGTCTTTTCCGACCTCGCGGCCGGCCGGTTGACCCACATCAAGGGACCCGGTCTTCAGGTATCCGACGAGTGGTGCGCGACCACCCTGCCGCCCGACACCCGCCAGCCCGCGGTGTCGGAACTGCTGCGGTTCATCACCACCCCGCGATGCATCCAGGCGATGATCCGCGGGTCTGGCGTGGGCGTTACGCGGTTCCGCCCGAAAGTGCATGTGACGCTGTGGAGTTGAACACGGGCTACCCGCCGGCTCTGCCTCGACAAGGGCCTGCTTCACACAGCCGCGCGGGCCTGCCAGTGAAACCCGTCGAAGAAGTTGGCCGCGTTCAACCCCGGCGGCATGTGGCGGGCTATGTCGGCGGGGGTCGGATAGCGTCCGTTCGTTGGGGACTCGAGTTCGCCGAGTAGCTGTTGCAGCGCCGTCGTGACCTCCGGGTTCGGATTGACCGTGAGGTGGGCGCGGATGCGGAGGCTCAACGCCCGCATGCATTCGGCCAGGCGGCGCGGGTCGGCCGCGTAGTCCCAGTCGAGCCCGTGGTGGATCGCGGCCGCTGCCCCGCGTCGGCCCCGGACCGTCACACCGAACTGCTTCACCCCGGACCTGCGCAGGTAATCCCGAAGTGCCGGAACAACATCACTGCTGCATCCGGTGTGGTTGTGCCACGGCTCGATCCAGAGATTGTCGAATCGGGCGGTGAGTCGGTCGTTTTCGTCCCACTCGATGCTCAGGTCCAGGTCGCCCACCTCGGCCTGGCTATCGTGCCGGGTGACGAACACGCCGCGGATCCGCACTCCGGATACGAATTCTCGGGGGCCGACGCGCAGGTACTCGACACGGTTGAGCACGAGCTCGAGACCGGGGCCGAACTGCTGCTGCAGTCCGGACAATCTCGGCAGAAGCTCGTCCTCGCCGAGGTGTTCGGCTAGCAGATCCGGTATCGACGGAACCGCGGACAGGTCCGGACCCGCCGTCGCGGCGACCTGCCGAGCCGACTCCGCGGGCCCGACCGTGTCGAGATCGGTGTCGAGCAGGGCGGGCCGGGTCAGGCTCGGATTGGCGGCGTGCTGCAGGAGGTCGCGGACCTGCTCATAGCGCAGGGGTCGCGACCCGCGTTCCGGCCACAGCCCGGCCGCGTCGGCATATTTCCACAGCGTCAGGTAGTCGGAATAGAAGCGGCGGGTCAGGGCATCCGCTTGTCGGGGGTTGATTCGGATCTTCTGCACGAAGGTGTTGGAGTCGCTGTACAGGGAGTCGAGGCAAGCCATCGCGCGCAGCCGGCGGAACTCCGCTACTCCAGGTTCCCCGTATTGGTCGCGAATTTCGCGCTCGACCATGGTCGTCACCTCGCGGACAATGGCCATCATCTCCTCGAGATTCGCTGCCTCCCATGGGGTCCAGAAGACAGTCACATAGTCCCAGAGCTTGTGCCGGATCCCGGCGAGGTTCCAGTTGTCCAGTGCCACTGCACCGTCGGGCCGGACCCACAGGTTGCGGAAGGTCGCATTGCCATGGCTCAGGCCCGGGCCGGCCTCCCAGGTGGTGTCACCCGGCACGGATATCTCGTTCGGCATCGGAATCCGCAGCGCGTCCAGGATTTGGTGCCGCTGTTCGAACTTGATTCGCTGCATGCTCCGATACAGCTGCTCGTGTTCGGCCACGGTACGCACCGCGAGATCGTCGGGAAGCTCAACCGCCTGCAACCGGCGCAGCTGCTGCAACAGACCGCGCAGGGTGTCCCGCCGGTCCGCCGCATCGGTCGTGGGTATGCGGCCCGGCCCCATCTCACGGATCGAACTGGCGCCACGACCTTCCCCACGAGCGCCCCATTTGGCCACCGTCTCCGGTACGTCAACGCCGCTGCGACGGGCTAGCTCCTCAGCCCGGTCCTCGGCCAGGTCGATGCGATGGAAAGCCCGGTCACCAATGAGAAGTTTCGGATGAGTGGGGTTGGCGGCCAAGTCTTTGTCGCCGGGATCAGCCACGATGAGTCGCACCTTCCACATCTTTCCCTGGGCGTCGGCGACGCACCAGACATGTGTGTAGTGCCCCCGGGCATGGGCCGGCTCCATCAGAATCGTCACCGCTATCTGGGCCACCTGCTCGGGCGTCATACCGCCGTCCCCCGCTGCCTCGGCGGCGTCGGGAAGTTCCTCATCGCGTAGCTGGCGGGTAGCCGTACGATGTTCCGGGGTCAGCGGCACGGTGGCATCGGTCAGCTCCTTACTCGCCCACCACCGAATGGAAGGCAGAACGCCTGGTCCGGTCTGCCGGCGCACCTCTTGCGGAGTGACAGGGAGCGGCACCGGCTCATCCGTCGGCATCGTGCCGACGGGTGCCCTGGAACGCATGGCGGCCTGCAGGGAGGCGGTGGATTCGGCCAATCTGCCCGGCTCGGTATCCCAGCCGTATCCACGCTTCGTCGCCTGCACACTTTCCTGGTCGGTGACCTTGATCGTGAGCGCGTCGGCGCCCAACCGGTGGGCGAGCTCCTCAGCCGTTCCGAGCAGGTACGGGCCGCCGTATTCACCGGCGAGCCGGTCGAGGTCGGCGGTGGGCTCCGGACGGGCGGTGATCCGTCCTGCCCGATCGAGTTCGAAGAGAACCGACACCTCACCGTATTCGCGGGGACCGTCCATCAGCACGGTGCGCATCCGGATGCGGCTCACGATGTCCACGTCCGTCTCGCCGGGCTGCTCATACTGTGCCGCGATAGGTTCCAGCCGGGCGGTCCAGTCGCCGCGACGCATGGCGGCAACCGCGTCGTCCCGCAGGTGCTCACCCGCATCGGCGTGTCTGCCGGCCTGCAGCTGCTCGCGGAGCTGTGGCAGCCTGCGTGTTTCGGTCGCGGGCACCGCACCTGCAACCGGCTCCGCCGCAGTCTGCTGCGTCGCAACCGGCTCGTCGGACGCCTGCGCTTGATCACGCCGTCGCGCAAGCCGACGCACCCACCGGTCGAGGTGATCGGTCACCTCCGAAAGACTCGGCCCGGTTTGTCCCATTTTCTCGAATACGCGAGTGAGGTTGCGGTGCAACGGTTCCGCTGCCTTCTCGAGCGACATCTGACCGGCGGCAACCCGTAGTGGCAACCGGAAACTGTCGCCCGCGGCGGATTTCCATGCCTCCAGTACCAGATACCGGTCGAAGTCTTTGGCAGCTTTCTCGCCGAAGTACCGGTGCAGCCGCTTCCGGCACCATTCCTCCACCTCGGCCCGGACCTCGGCGCTGGGCCACGAGTTGCGTGCGGCGAACGCGACGTAATCCCATACCGGCGAACCCGGCTGGGACAACTCCAGATCGATGAGCGCGGTCTGTTCCCCATTACGCAGCATGTTGTCGAAGGCCGGATCACCGTGCAGGACACCGAGTTGCACATCGTCGGGAGACTCGGGCTCCACGGTGAAAACCTCGTGCAGGCCCGGCATGCCCAGCTCACCATGGAGCCGGTCGTTCCAGTCGTCCGGGTCGTTGCGGTGTTTCCGGTCGTATTCGAGGCGGATACGCGCCACCTCGCGCACCAACCGTTGCTCCCACTCGACCCGGGTGGTGGGCAGCGATTGCCCGGCGTCATCCCATTCCTCCGCGTGCAGCGCGTGCAGCAGATCGAGTTCAGCGAACAATGCCTCGGCGTTGGGCTGCCACGGTTCGTCCGGGGTCGGATGGCTGCCATCCAGATGCTCGTGGATCAGGAAGCTCTCCGGGTAGGCATCTCGCGCACCGACGTGGTGCAGCTTCGGCACCCGGATCCCGGCTTTCTGGCACAGCGATACTGCTGCCGGTTCCCCGAAGACCAGGTCGATCCGGGGATCGAAATTGGGATTCAGTGTGTCGGTCGGAACCCGGATGACGAACTTGCGGCCGTTCGGCATCGTGATGAACCAGACCCCATGGTGGTTTCCGACGAACCGGGCCCGGTCGCGGACCAGGGTGGCGAAAAATTCGATCTCGAGATCGGTCAACGCGGGATCGGCGGTATCGGTATCTTGCTGCGCAGCCCGGCGTCTGCGCCGAAGACCTGTCGTGGGAGCCGGCTGGGTTTCCGCAGCCGCAGCGCTCGCCTCGTCGGTATCCGCGGACACACCGTCCAGCACACCCCACCACCGGCGCTCATCAGGCCAATCGTCCCGCGAGACCTCGAAATACGCCGCCATCTCGGTGAAGGTGGGCCGTGCCTCGGCCGGCCGGTCGAACCGGTCGAGCATCGGGTCGGCGACAACCTGGAGGCCCTGTGCGTTCAGCAGTTGCACAGTGCTTTCCCGCGATTCGGCCAGATGCTCCGGATCCGGATCCAGCCGCAGGCCATGCAGCGCCGCGACGTGAAAGCCGATCCGGTCATGGATGGGCATGATGACCCGCCCGCCCGCGCCGACGAGACCGCGCAGCCGCGGCACGAAGTGCTGCGCGAAATAGCCGTCCTCGAACCGTTTATGGACGAAGAGATGGTCGAACGTCACGGTGAGGTGACCATCCCCGTCGCGGTGGACATGAAACCGCATGTCGCCCGGTTCCCCGAGGCCCCACGGGCCGTCGTGGACGATCGTGGCCGACACGGTCAGACACCGGTTTCCGGTGTCATCGGTGTACCGCGCGGCGGTCGGTATCAGGGTGTAGCCGCGCGGGCCATACTGCTGATCCAGTAGACCGGTCACGACGGAGAGCAGCTCGTCGTCACCGGGCAGCTCGGCAGCGGGCAGCACCAACTCCGGGCTTGTGGCGGCGAAGGGCTCAGTATCCTCTACCACCAGAGGTTCCTCCGGTAGCGGTTCCGCCCCCCGAGCCACGCGCATCATGTTAACCGCATACATCATCTCACCGCGAACCGCCCACAGCGACTTCGGTTCCCAGCCGCGTAGGCGGCACAGCCGTCGATAATCGGAATAGAACCGCCCGACCAAGGTCTCGGTCTTATCGGGATCCCATGCGATCTGCTCGACAAAGTTCCTGGAGTCGGCGTAGAGCGAGTCGAGACATGCCATGGTCAGCAGCCGGTCCAACTCCGCCTCGCCACGGGCTCCGAAAAGACTGCGAACCTCGCTGCGGGTCTTGTTTTCGACGGCCTCGGCCCGATCCGGTGCCCAGGGTGTCCAGAGCATGGTCACGTAATCCCATAGCGGGTGGGTGATCGCGGCATTGTCCCAGTCGATCAAGGTGACCGTGCCGTCGATATCGTTGACGATGACATTGTCGAAGGTCATGTCGTTGTGGTTGAGGCTGGGTCGCCAGCACTGGTCGTCGGTGTCCGGCGACCAAGCCTGGTGCGGCGCGAGCTGGAAAAGGGAATCCAGCCAGGGTGCGCGAATGCTGTAATTGCGCCGCTGGAAGTCCAGGTACAGGTGGAAATGCTCGGTGACCGTCCGCTTTTGCAGGTCCGGGGGCAGCGGCCGTTCCAGCAGTCGGCGCTTCAGTTCGAACATCTGGTCCAGTACGGCCTCCCAGTCCGAGTCGGTCGGTTTCGGGGTGCGCCCGTCTACATACCGTTTCATCTGGTAGGGGCCCCACTTGTACAACTCCGCCGGGACCTTGACCCCTGCCTCCCTGGCATGGTGCTCGGCGTCGGCCGCGTCGAACGGGAGTCGACGGAACCAGCGGAAGACTCCGTCGGCCCGACTGGGATTGCGGGTCAGATCCTTCGCCACGGCGGTCGACGGCAGCAACCGGGATACGACCACCTGAATGCTTCGGTCCTCCGGATCGAACCGCACCCAGTCGAACCACGCCATTTTGTTGTTTCCTACCCGGGGAGGCCGGAGCGCGGCGCGCAGAACCAGCCTGGCGACGGCCCTCGGATCATCCAGGATGCCGCTGCCCTCGCTCTCGATGTCGACCGGCAGCGATGCCGGTGCGGGCGGCGCGTCATCGGGCTGTTCCACCTGCGGCAGTTTGAAATTGCTCCATACGGCGCCCCCCGCGTCGGTCGCGGCGGCAACCTCGATGCGTCCCCACCACGAAGCGGGATCAGCGAGATGGGCGGCAACGTCATCGAGATCTACGCCGGCGTCAAGCAACTCCCGTGGTGTCGGGACATCACCCTCGCGCAGCCGTCGCCGAAACTGTGTTACGCGCTCGAGCACCGGCGAATCGCGATGCTCGAGCGCGCTCAGCACGACGTTGACGGCACGCCGGATTTCCTCGAGGTAGTCCTCGTCCCAGCCGAATCCGGCTCGGGCAGCTCCCGGCCCGTCGAAAACCTCCAGCCGGAGCTCGTCGGCACCCGCGTCGCGGGCAAAGTCGAGTGCGGGGTGATCGATCGGCGTAAATACATCGGCCGAATGACAGATGGCGGTGATGCGGCCGGAGTCGTGCAGCTCGAAAATGAGCTGAGCATCGTCGTATTCGCGCGTACCGGCCATGACGATGGTGTCGACGTGGATCCGGGCCACAACGCCGGAACCCGACTCGCTCGGAGTCTCGCCTCGCATGCGAACCGGTTCCAACCGCAGCGGCCCGTCCCAGCGCTGTGGGGCCGCCAACATGGTCGGTATCTCCTGAGGGCCCACCTGAGTGCCAGAACGTCGGTAGTAAGTGAACAGTCGCTTGACCCAATGAGACGGGGACCCTACCGCGTCGAGCTCGGCACGAACTTCGGCGGCAAGTGCCGTGGCAGGGGACGCACCCGGCATATACGACTCCAGCTCGCGCTCTGCCCACTCCTCCAGCAGGCGCCCAACCTCTTCCTCTGTGAAGGGTGGATCCAAGCGCGGGTCAGCGGCCTTGCACACACGGACGATATTGCGGTAGAAGGCGGGCAGGACATCCTCGACGGACACCATCTCCGCAGCGATCTTCTTGGGCAGTCGATACGCGTCGCCGCAGATCGACTTTCGTGCCTCCAGCACCACATACCGGTCGAAGTCGGTGACCGCGCCCGGCCCGAAATGCTCCTCCAGCATGGCCTTGATCCTCTTTTCGACAAGGACCGCCGGGTCGGGCTCGGCACGGCCGATGACCGCTGGTTCTGCTTCGGCGCCTGCGTCGGCCTGGACTCCGAATTCACCTCGCTCGGTGTTGTCGCGCCAGTCGTTCCCGAGATAGTACCGGGCCCAATCCCAGGCGATCGGAGCAAATTGCGCGGACTTCGCATCGGTGAATCCGATGCGACCGTCGGCACCGCGGCGCATCTTGCGACGGATCGGGTTGCCGTGGGTGAACCCCATCGGACTCCCCGTCGTCGTCGCATCGTCGTTCACCGGCATCCATGTGGCGGACAGCGGTATCCCTCCGGTCAGCGCATCCAGCCGGTGGTCGAGGTCGGCATGCTCCAGTCCGCGGAGTCGTTTCCGTTGCGTCGAGTCCCAGGAGCGTTGCGTCATAGCCGTATCGACGGGCAGCATGTGCAGCCGATACAGCTCCGGGAAGACATCTTCCGTCGTGCGCTCCCACCCTTCCTCCGGCCCGAACTCCTCTCCTGGGACGAACTGGTGAATCGTTACCCGCGTCGGAAAATCCCGCTCAGACGACTCGGAGTCGAAGAGCAGCCGCGGGCCGTGCACCCCGACCTCGTGGAACCTGTTCGAGACCTCGTCTGCCGACGCCGCCAGCTCGTCCAGGTCGAAGTTCAGCCGCTTCGCGTCGGGGAGATACACCCGGACCGTCACCTTTGGACCGGCAGCCGTGCCCATTCCGGGCCAGAGCGGCAGATGCCAGACACCGCACTGGTTTTCGTACTCGTCCGGTTCGGTAACGCCCACCCGCTCCATCACCCGAAGCACCTGGTCATGGGTGAGACGTCGATCCAGCCGCGATGGCACGGGCGCCACTGCGGCCGGCACGGAAGAACATGGTTCGCTCAGCCACTGCGCTGAGTCCACGCTCGGCGCCAGGCCTGCGCGCAGTAGCTGGTTGCGATCGTGCAGCATATCGTCCGGCGGGTCATCACCGATCCGCATCCGCAGCACATCCGCGCCCACCCCGCGCACGAAGTGGCGCACCAGGTCGAGGAATGAGCCCCGATCCGTGCCGCCACGAACACGCAGGTACTCCGGCACGAACTCGACGGTCGGGCCTGGATCGACATAAGCGGTGACGGTCCCGTTGGTGCCGAGGTCGAAATGCAGGTCCACATCGCCGAACTCGGCCCGGCCGATCATCACGACGGCACGCATGCGCAGGCGTGACACCACATCACCGTCCGAGTCGACGGGTTCGTAGCGGGCATGGGTCACTTCCAGCCGGTGCGGATGGGAATACCACAGCTCGCTGCTGTTCAATCCGAGCAACCGCCGTTGGCCGGTTTCCGGATTCTCCAGCAGCGCACGAACCGAAACCGTGAGACTCGGTGCCAGCGGCTCATCGAGCCGAGGCGCGACCTCGACCCGATCCTGTCCGGACAGCCACCCCTGCGCGCTGAGCGCCGAGAACTTGTCGAGCAGGTGCTGGAATGTCGGATCGAGCATCCGATCGAGCAGAGCGGCACGGCGGACTATCTCGAGGTTCTCCCGGAACGCATGCAGTAGATCGACGGGCCGGACGGTGCTGTCGGTGACCGCCCGCGGCGACTGGAAAGCCTGCTCAATGGCCGCGATGCGCGCCTCGAGCCGGAGATAGCGATCGAAGTCCGCCAGCGCGGCCTCGCCGTGCAGCCGCCTGATGCGACGGAAACACCAATCGTGCACCTGCCACCGCACCTCGGGCGGCCAGGGGTTGCGGACTATGAGTGTGGCGTAGGTCCACTCCAGCGGCCCGGCTTCGGGGAATTCCCAGCCCGATAGTGCCAGCTCACCGTCCGGCGTCCGGATCAGGTTGCCGAGGGACGCTGCCCCGTGCAGGTGTACGGCATGATCCTCATCGCCGGCCGGGTGCCGCTGTGGGAACACCTTGAACAGTTGAGGCAGCTCGAGCAATCCGAATCCCGGTCCGAGACTTGCGATGTCCGCCTCACTGATGCGCAGTGAATAGCGAACGCGCTGCTCCCACTCGGCACGTGTCATCGTCGACGACGCTGGGGGCGGCGCGTCGGCCGGGACAAGCCGGTCGAACAACTCGTCGGCGGCTTCCTCGCGAAACGACATGTCCGCGCCGACGAAGTCGGCGACCGTCAGCGGTGGTCCCGGGAAGTGTTCCTGAACGAAGAGATCGCCGCCCGTGTACAGAGTTCGCGGCATGCGAGCACCGATCTGCCCGGTGCCGCCCGAGGCCTGAGTACGGTCGAGGTTCCCACCTTCGGTAGCCGTTGTCGGGACGACCTTCATTGCGGCACTGACGATCTCGGGTATTTCGGCATCGAGATCGATGTCTCCGACCTGCCGAACAACAAGCACCTTCGCACCGGAGTACTCGGGACGCGGATCCGGCAGCAGCCACAGCCCGTCCGGACCGTCCCGATGATCCGGCTGTTGCGCATGCGTTTGCGCGCGCAGGATATCGACCTGCTCGAAGGTGATCGCCGGTTCGCCGACTGCCTCGCCTTCCGTCGGCTCCGGATCGGGTCCGGCTCGTGGTCCCTGCGGCGGCAGGCCACGCATCGGGCCTTCCGGGGCCGCGCGGCGGGCGATGATCGTGGCCCGGTTACGGCCTTTTCGGTAGCGGTATTTCGGTTTACCGTCGGCCTTGAAGACGATGGTGGAAACGGTCGTCACCCCGAGTGCCTCGCGCTCGGCCCACCACTCGTCGATCTCGTCCGGAGTTCGCCATTCCCGCACCGAGCCGTTGACTTCTTCTCGGATCACCACCTCGTCGCCGAACTTGGCCACCGCGAAGGCGTGCGCGCCGGTACCTCCGAAACTCATCGCGCCTGCGACGGCGCCGCCGTGCGACCGCACATGTTCGATGACCTTCGCCAGTGTCACCAGCCGGTCCCGTCGCGGACTCCATTCCCCGCCCAACGTGCTGGCGTATTCTTCCTCGGTCACCCCTTCCAGCCCGGCCCAGGCCGGCAGCGGCGGCCGGCTCTGCCTGCGCCAGCGCGGGCGCACGCTTTCGAGGAAATCGAACACCAAATCGACCGCCACCGGGGCGCATCCGCCGAATACCACCGGCTCGATCACCCGGAAATCTTCCGCGTCGGCGCGCAGTAACGCTATGCCGTAATCATCCAGGCGGTGCACCGCGCGGGCCTGCTTATCCCTGAACGACACGGCCGCCAGCCTGAACATCATGTCCGGAGTCGGCAGAAAATCGTCGGTCATCCGGCCGCCGCTCGACCACTGTTCGATCCGCGCCGAGCCGTCCGAGTCGACCCGCCGTACCAGCAGGCTGCGGTAACCGAATCCGTCGTTCCTCGTGCCCTCCAGCGGCGTTACGCACACCACCGCCGACACGCCGTCGCCGGAACCTGGTTGCCGCCGGTCCAGTTCCTCGCCCCACTCGTACAGTTCCGCGGCGGCCACGCCCACATTGCTCAGTAATTGGGTGCGCTCACCGCCGTAGGCCGCTTCGATTTCGCTGACCGGCAATTGATCAACGGCCAGCCGGGACCACACGTGCATTACGGGCAGTCGATCGGAGGGACGTTTGTCGCGGACGACCATGGGCGGGCTCGGAGCGCCGACCGGCTCGGCCGGACTCGGAGCGTCGCCGGGCTCGGCACGTTCGGGCTCGTCATCGGCGTGCGAGAAGGCCGCCCGGTGCTTTTCGGCGACGTCGTCGATGGGCTCACCGAGGAAGTGCCGCAGCGCCACCAGGGTGTCCACTTGCAGGGTGCCGCGGCCGGTGTCGTTGATGAGCCGGTCGACCTCCAGGAACATTCGGAACAGCATCATGTTCGGCCCGGCATGGTGCTGCGCGACGTAGCTGCCGTTTTCCCGGTGATCGAGCACCGCCATCTCGTAAGACCAGGTGTACAGCGCGGCCAACCCGACATCCAGGAACGCGACGACCTTGCCGGTTTCCGGATCGATCAGAATGTTCTCGCGTTTGAGGTCGCGCAGAATCAGCTGCCACTGTTCCGGGAATGCCTTCCTGGCCAGTTCCCGCAGCCGCTCGAACACCGGTTCCGGGGAGCCCAGCAGTTCGAAGCGGCGGCGCATCTCCGAGTCCTGCATCAGTTTCCGGTACTGCTCCATCGAGCGGTCGATGATGAAATCCATCAACCCGGCCATGTCTCTGTCCGCCGGGTAGTCCGGATAGAGCTCGACGAGCTCGTTCAGCAGCGGTTGGATCGGCAATCGCTGCAGCTGTCGCAGCAGTTCGACCGCGCTTTCGACAATCCGCTTCTGAAAACGCTCCCATTCTGCCGGAGAAGGCACTTTCCCCGGAGCGCAACGCAAGATGAGAACCGGCTGGGTAGGAATAGTCCCGTCCCGACGTCGAATACCGGCCATCCGCAGTTCATCGACCGGAATTTTCCGCAATTCCTGCGGAATCCGTTTCACCCCATACGATTTCAAATAGTTCAAGATGAAGTGCTCATCGAAATACACGGGGTCCACCGATTCGACATCCTTGGGTATCCGGACGATGGAGTCGCCCAGAATGTGGATGTCGTTGTTGAAACCCGCCAGGTGCAGTCCGTTGCGGACGGCATCGCGGATCAGTTTGATCGAAGTCTCCCAATTCAGCATAACTCCACCGCCCGGCGCGACTCCCACGTAGTCCAATACCGGACGCAAGGGAACCGAAGCGGTCGGCGCCGACGGTTTGGGCAGCGGCCGGCCGGCCTGCACGGTGAGGTGATTCAGCCCGGTGACGATCGCTTCCGGCCGCTGTTCGGCCAGCTCCTCGATCGCCGCGGGCGAGTCCGATGAGGCCAACCCGACCGCGCCGAGACCGAAAGTCGCGGCCATCCGCATGTCGGCCACTCCGCCGACCAGGAGCAGCCTGTCGCGTCTCGGATCACCGAGCACCCGCAACGCTTCCCGGATCGGGTGCTGCTCGGGCCGGTTCCATTCGTCGTCACGCCCGATCGCCAGGATCTCCGCACCTTCCCGACGGCGCGGGTCGTGGCCCGCCAGGAAAGCACGGATCACCGCGGTGGAGGCATCGCCGACCACGATGACCCGAATACCCCGCTCGCGCAAGGTTTCCATCAGCTCCCGCGCAGCCTGATTTTCCGCGATCCGGCCGGCGGCCCGCATTTCCTCCCCGGATAGCACTGTCTCCACTCTGGCCTCCGCGGCCGGGTACAGCCGCCGCACGGCGGCAAGCAACCGGTAGGGGTCCGATAGTGCGGTGAGCTCCGGCGCCGATTCGACACCGGCATCGGTAACCGCTGCGCGCATCTCGTCGGCCACCGTCTGCGCCGCCGCGGTGGAAAAGAGATCGCAAACGACGCCATTGAATGGCAGCAGCACCCATTCGGCCCGGTCCACCAGTCTGTGCAGATCTGTTGGATTGTCCACCGAGACGATCGGCACCGACTTTGCCTCCGGCGGAATCGCCGTCCGGGAGTACAGCCGCCGGTAGCGCGAACGCTCCGGCGGCAGGTCCGGTTCGACCAGTTCCTCCGGATCCGCGACCGCTCGGAAGAACTCACGCGCTTGGCCCTGCAATTCGTACAGCTGCACCGGATCGAACGGCAGCGAATTCAACAGAGCCTGCTGCCACCTGCGGTAGCGTGCGCTACCATCGCCCACCCGCCGCACCCAATCGGAATGCGGAATCAGCACGCACTCTTCGAAATCTTCTATTGCACTGGGCTCTAGCCCTTCGTTTCGCAGCGCCCAATTCATCAACACCCGGGCCAGGAGGTGATTGGCATTGCGCCCGGCAGGATCTCGCTGGTCGTAACCGGGGTTCATCGGGTGCAGCGAGAAGATTCGGCGCGCCAGCTCGGCCGCCACTTCGAATGGATCGAAGCCGGGCGCGCCGGTCGTCCGGTTGTACCAGTCGCAGATCTTTTCCAGCTCGCTGTTGATCAGCCCAGTTCCATTGACCGAGTAGCCGATCACGTCCCGCCCGATCGAGTCGACCAGCTCTGACCGGTATTCCAGATCCGGGTGTCCATCGAATATGGCCGCCGGGCTGATACCGGGCAGACTCATCGGAGTCCATCGCTGCTCCGACGGGCGGGTGTCCACTTTTCCGGCTCGATCCGGTGCGGCCCAGCGCAGCAGCAGCGTATGCAGTCGCCGGATGAACGGAATCCTCAAAACCGCACCAGCACGGTCGGCCGCCCATCGAGCCGCCAGGTAACCGGCCCATTCCTGAGCGCCGAGCATAAGTTCTGGCCGGCGCTGTCCGGCGAGAATCGCGCAGCTCCAATAGACCCTGTCCAGATACAAGGTCGATTCCAGGCTCAGCTGGCCTTCATCCCACAGGTTGTTGAGCGCCTCGAGCCGGTCGAGCACAGTATCGGTGAGTTCCCCGGACAGCAGGTCGGTCAGGCCCGGATCCGCCGCTACCGCCGCCGCTCGGGCCGCTACCGCACTCGACCGGCGCAGGACGCACTCCGGCAACGAGATTCCGTAGGGCGCAAGCTCCGAAGACAATTCGGGCATCGACCCGTCCGACACAAATCCGCGCCGCCCGAACAGCCGCATCGCCGCGGTTCCCAATGGCACCCGGACCGTGATGTCATCCTGCCCGAGATAGGCCGACGCCGCGGACAACAACCGGGATCCGATCCCCCGACCTTGCCACCCCTGCGACACATAAAGCGCGTCGATCTCATTGCCCTCGACACCGGCGAGGGCATGCGCGAACCCGATGACCCGACCATCCGCAGAACGCGCCACGAACAACCCCGGGTCCCCGGATTCCACAAGCCGGTTCCAGTACTCCTCGTGGAAGCGACCCGGTTTGTCCCGGAGCAGATGCGACCATTTCTCGCCCGACTGTTGATGTACAACTGCTGAAGCCAGAATGAAAGTCCGGCTGAAATCGGCACCGTCCCCGGGCGCGGCCGATCCGATCGTCACCGCGTCGACATCACCCGCCCGATCCTCGACCTGGCCGACGAATTCGTCGCCGTCGTATACCGCCTCCGACGGGGATGAATCGGGCGCATTGTCGGGCCCGGTCGTGGCTTCCTCCTCCGGCATCCCCGTGATGATCCCGTCCGGGCCGGCCAGACGGTAGGCGGCTCGATCTCCTTCGCGGAACGCGATTTTCGGGGTTGCGTACCGGTCGAAGCGAATGGCCGGCACGGTCCGGATATCGTCCGCGGCGTGGCTTGCCAGCCAGTCGGCGATCTTCTTGTCGCCGGTGTACTCGCGGACCACGCCCTCGGCATCGACTTCGCGGACCACCACCACGTTCTTGCCGTTGCGGCGGATGCACTTGACACCGAAGGCGTGGTGGCCCTGGTCGGCGAAGCTCATCACCGCGGCGATGGCACCGCCGTTGTCCCGCACATCGGCGATCGCCGCGGCCAGGTCGGGGTACTCGGTGGACCAGTCGCCACCCACGGCCCGGGCGTAGTGCTCCGCACGCACGTTTCGAGCCGCAGCCAGATCCCGCACCTGCATCAGCATCGAGGCAGAGACCATCGGCCCATATAGCGACACCTCGTCAACCCACTCATTGATGAAGTCGGCCACCGGCGGGGCGCAGGCGTCGATCCCCGCCAGCTGGTCCTTGCGGGCGTATTCGAAGGTGCCATCGGTATCCGCAGCCTGCGGCGAAGCCATGTCCGCCAAAGTTGCCGCCTGCGGCACATCGGTTTCGGGCGGCGCCTCCGGCAGGGTGGGATTCAGTTCGAACGGCGAGTGCCACACCTGCGCGGCCTGCTCGTAGGCGTGGCCGTAGGCCAGCAGTGAGGCTTCGCTGAACGGGCGGCCCACCAGAGTCATGCCATATGGCTGCGTGGTCTTCGGGTCGTATCCGATGGGCAGGGCCAGGCGGGGGAAGCCGGCCTTGTTGCTGATCATCCAGTCCGCGCCGTCGAGGAATACCATCGCGTCCAGGTTGTGTTCGGCGAGTTGAGCTTCCAAGACTCTCCGGGAAACGTCTTGGCGCTCGGCGAGGTTGGCCTGGTACTCCCCCTTCGTCGCCGGGTCGTTCAGGTCCATGGCATTGGCATCGGCCAGGTCGGCGTATCCGTATTTCGGCGGATGCTGCTCGTAGTAGCGCTCGAGGTCGTCCACCGACTTGACCGGAGCATCCGCAGGCAGCCCATCCAGGTATTCGTTGGTGCCGATCATGAAGTCGTACCATCCGGTAGGCAGCGTTTTCTCGACGGCGAACGGAGCCAATTCGACAATCTTGGCGCCCTGTTGCCGCAACACCTCCAAGGCTTGGTCGAACGCTCTGCGCCTGGTCCCGGTCGCGGTATTCGCCACCACACCGATCCGCTTGCCCCGCAGGGCATCTGCGGACAGGCCTGCCAGGTAATCCGGGCTGTCCGGACCGACCATTGCCCTCAGCAGCGCCGCCGCGTCTGCCACCGAGCGGGCTATCGGACCGGCAGTGTCATGGGTAGCGGACGTCATCATCCCGGCTGTGCTCACCAGCCCGTGGGTCGGCTTCAATCCGACCAGCATATTCAGGATCGCGGGGGTGATGATGGAGCCACTGGTCTCGGTGCCGACCGCCATCGCGACCAACCCGGCGGCCGGCGCCACCCCCGGGCCGGAACTGGAACCGCCCGGTGTCAGCTTCAGGTTGTACGGGTTGCGCGTCTGCCCCCCGAGCGAGCTGTAACCGGCAGGCATGCTGCCATCCATGGTATTGGCGAACTCGGTCATATTCGCCGTGCCGAGGATCACCACCCCGGCCGCGCGCAGGTTCGCCACCAGTTCGGCATCACCGACCGGGAAGGATTCCGCCAGTGCCTGGGAACCGGCCGTAGTGGGCATGCCTGCCACATCGATATTGGCCTTGATCAACACCGGAATGCCATGCAGCGGACCGCGGATATTGCCCGCGCGGCGCTCGGCGTCCAACTGGGCAGCTTCGCGTGCGGCATTCGGGTTCAGCGCCAGGACGGCGTTGAGCTGGGGGCCTTCCTCGCTCAGGGCCTGGATGCGCCGTTTGTACTCCGCGACCAGGTCGGCGGAGGTGATCCGACCATTGGTCATCGCCTGCTGGATGGCTCCGGCGTCGACGGCGTTCAGGTCGACGGGAAATTCGGGGGCGGTGTCGGTGGCAATGGGCTCAGGGGAAGAAATTTCGACTTCCGGCGACGTAGTCGGGTTGGAAGCCCCGGTGGTTGAGTTCAGCGGGATCAAGCCGTGGGCTTTGAAGAACGCGCGCACACTGGGATTCGGGCCGACCAGGTTTTCCAGTGCCTGGGGCAAGTCGAATTCTTCGTGGACATAGACATTCTCGCGCAGCCAGTCGCCGAGCTCCCGGGTGAGCCGGCCGCCGTTGTCGGCGATCATCTGCTCGACCTGTTCGGCGACATTGCGGCTGACCACTTCGGTCACCAGATAGGACCAGTACAGACCCGAGTAGGACCCGAAGCTGCCCAACTCGGAGAAGATGTGCCCGAACCACTGCGAGGTGAAGGAGTCCTGCAGTAGTGGCTGGTCCAGTCCGGCAGCAGCCATGGCCTCGCGCTCGAACTGCTTCACCGCTGCGGGCAGGTCTTCGCCGTCGGGTATGTCGGTAACGGCCAGTTTGCTCCACGCCAGGTCGAGGTGGGCGGAATACAGTCGCTCCAGAGTGCGCATCCCCTGGTTCGCCCTCGTCCACTCTTCCAGCCGGTCGAGTTTCGCGCGCGGCAAGGGCAAAGGCTCGCCGGTTTCGGGGTGGACCGCGTCGTAGTGGACCGCATAATGCTTCAGCACATCGGGGTGCAACCGGAAGATCTCGAACAGCTGGCCGGGGAATTCACCCCATCCGAACGACATCTGGCGATCGGCGCGCGCCAGGGTCCCGGTGCCGAGCAGGAAATTGACGACATGGCCGAACTCGTGGAACAGGCCCTTGACATTGATCCACTGCAACAGCATCGGTCCCGAGTCCGGTTTTTTCAGGTTGAGATTGCAGGCGATGATCGGGGTCTGGTCGCCCGGAGCGAACTTGGCGCGCACCACATCGGTCCACTCGCCGCCGTTCTTCACGTCCCGTGCGTACGGGTCGAACAGCACAATGCCGACCGAGGTTCCCTCAGCGTCGAAAACCTCGTACACCGTGGCATCTTTGTGGTATCGAGGCAAGTCTGGTCGTTCCTCGAACCGCAGTCCGAACAGTTTGTCCATGGCCAGGAACGCACCGCCGCGCACATTGTTCAATTCGAGGTAGGGTCGCAGTTCCTCGGAATCGATGTCGAGATCACGATCATTGACCAGTTCCCGGGCGTATCGCCAATCCCACGACTCCAGCCGGTCCACTCGGATCTCTTCGGCCAGGCACGTTACCTCTTCCCGGACTTTGGCTTCGGCGACGGGGAGAATGTCGGCCAAAATGTTCTCGATCGTTTCCGGACCGAACGGCTGCACCGCTGTCGCGTAATCCAAATGGTGCCGGTACCCCAAAAGCTCGGCCCGCTCCGCGCGCAATCGGGCTATCTGCACCAGCGGTCGGATATTGTCGTGTTTCCCGCCGACAGCCCGAGCTGTTGCCGCCTGGTGCAGCTTGCGGCGCATCTCCCGATCGTTCAGGTTGAGCATCACGGATTGGAGGTGACCGCTGGAGATCCCCTCGAATGTCAACAGATACCCGCCGAGGTCGCCGGCCGCAACGGCGGCAGCGTCGATCTGTTCGGGTGACAGGCCGTCCAGCTCGGCGACATCGGCGGTCCATAGCCCGCCGGTCTTGCCCACGGCGATCTGGTTGTTTTTGTACTCGGAATACAGCTTCGACAATTCGACATCGATCTCGACCAAGCGCTCGCGCACCTCGACGGTCCGTGTCATGCCGGCACGGACGAAATCGGTCAACAGCCGCTCCAGATACGCCGAATCCTCCTTGCCCAACTCCAATTCCGCTTGTGCCATGCGCAAGCTCAGGTCGACGACCCGGTCGAACAGCTTCTGATCGGTGCGGACTTCGCTGCGGTGCCGGGACCGAAGTTCGGCCATCCGCGGCGCGATCGCCTCGATATCGGGTCGGTTGTGCGAAGAGGCCAGCACCGCGAACACCTGGTACACCTTGCCGAGCAACTCGCCGGAACGCGCCAGCGGCGCCAGGGTGTTCTCCACCGTCGCCGCATCCGGGTTCGCCGTGATCGCCTCGATCTCCTTGCGACGCAAGAAAATCGCATACTCCATGGCAGCAAGAAGATCCGCGCCGACGATCCGGTCCAGCCTCGGCACCGAATGCGGCTGCCAGGTTCCGTCCCCCTGGAACAGCGCCATGGCCGCAGGTGGGTCGGTCACCATCAGTTCCAGCGGCTCGAGCCTTGCCCTGCCTGCCGTATCCGGACTACCCGCGTCGCCGCGGTGGGCGGTGGTCGCGGTGTCGGCCCACGGGTCGTCTCCGCGCATGTAGTCCTTGACCTTGCTCGGTGGCAAAGCCCGCACCACCCGGATTGCGTAGAAGGCCACCGCATGCTGCATCCCCCCCGGAGTCCATGCACCTGGACTCCACTTTTTCACCTCGAGGAGCTCTTCGGTCATCCCCTCGTCCAGATAGTGGGTGAACAGATCGCGTTGTTCCGCGTCCAGCCACACCGACATGGCTGCGCGCACCTCGTCGGGATCGCGATCCCACAGCCTGCGCACCAACGCCAGCGCCTCGGGTCCGGACATCCGTCCCGCGCCGACTTCGAAAGCAGGCAAGTCGTCCGGCAACGCCGCATCGGCCCACCGCTGCATCAGATGACTGTCGACGCCGTCCGGCAGCGGAGCGAGCGACGCCCCGAGGACGACAGCCATTGCCCGGACCCCCGACCGCTGGATTCGGCGCACTTCCAACGCGGTCAGGCCGAACTCGGCAGCAAGCTCCTCGATCGACCGAGCCCCGACGCCGTGCAGCCTGGTCAGCACGGTCCGCGGGATCTCGTCGAGCAGACCGACCGCAGCATGGAATTCCCGGTCGGTCACCGCCGACAATGCCGCCCGTTCCCGCTCGTCGAAGACATCTTCCAGGAGCGAATTCCGGAACCGCGCCTCCCGATGCGGCTGGAGGCGCTCGGCCAGAGTGTCCCAGTACCTCGAGCGGAACCAGTCTCCGACCCTGGGTCCATCCGGCGCTGTCAAGACGACAGCGCGTATCCATGCACGAATCTCGGCATGGATTTCCGCCGCCACCCCGGTATCCGGTGCGACCTCCTCGACACGGCCAGTCAGCTCGGGGAGCAGGTGATGCCACAACGCGTCGAACGCCGCCGGGTCGCGCTGCGCCGCTCGCACCAACGCATCGAGCTCGTCTTCGTTCGGGCTGCGCCCGAACATCACCTCCATCGGCAACCGTCGACCCTGATCACCGATGGCCACCAGCTCGCCTTCGAGTGCCACCGCACCCCAAACGCGGCTGGGCTCAACATGATCCAGATCCCACTGCGCGAAATCGGTGCCCTCGTCATCCGCCCCGTCCAAAACCACCACCCGGCCGCCGCGGTTCTCCAACACCACCACATGCCCCATCGCGGAACCGTCGTACTCCTCCAACAACAACGCGGTGGCGCCATCCCCAGCATCGAGCACCGCCCGGGCAAGCGCGGCACGATCATCGAATCCACCCGGACGGACATCATGCAGCGCTGCGGTGATCCGGGCACCGGAGACACCGTTCGGGCCGACCGGCCCCAACTCCGACAGGTCCACCAGATCCGTCCACCCGTGATCACGCACCAACCGGCCCAACGCCACCTCGGCACAGTCGTTGACGTGCCCCGGATCGTCGTGCGGCACCCACGGTTGCACGGGGTCGGGAATCGAGGCCGACTCGGCCGTCGGCAGCAGATCCGCTGGCGGGATCCACGGCGCGTCGGTCCGGGCGACGGGCGCGACGGTCTGGTTGTCATTGCGCCGGACCCGCGCACTGCTCTCAGCTGGTTGTCGCCATGGACGATCACCATCGCCGGACTCATCGACGGTGAACACCGCCTCGTGGGTATCGGGGTCGTCCGTGGTTTCGCGCTCGATCACGACGCTGGTCAGCACCACGCCGTCGCGGACCACGAACCGGCCGTGCAGGATCCGCGGCAACGGCGGGCCGCCGTCCACCGTCGAGCAGTCGTCGACCAGTAGCTCCGCGGCGAAGGTGCGGGTGTCCGGGTCGATGGTGATACGTGTGTCCTCGAAGCCGAGAGACCGCTCGGTCAGCGGGAACCAGGCCTTGAACACACACTCCTTGGCCGAGAACATCACTTGGGACCATTGGATGTCGTCCCGAGTCCCCATGGTGGCCAGCCATTGCTTTTCCGCGCGGAGGGCGAGTCCTTCCGCCCCCCTCGCTCGATTTCCTTCGGCGTCTACGCCGATCGAACGGATCCGGTCGGTCGAAGCCGCCACTGCCAAGGCGTATCTGCCGTCCGCGCCGCGGGTGTGGGTGATACTCCCGGTCGTACCGGTCGGCCAGATCGGCATCCCGGTCGCACCTTTCCCGCGCCGCAGAACAGGCGTGTCCGGGACACCGAGCTTGTTCAACGCGCGGCGGGCGCAAGCGCGCCCGTGGGTGATGTCGTACACCTGTCCGGGACGCGTGCCATCCGTTATCAGTACCTGCTCTTCGGGCAGCAGCGCGGCGGTCGGATCTTCACCGACGATTTCCGCCGCCATGACCCCGGCGGGCAATCCGAGGCCATCGGCGATCATGCCCAAGGAACTGGCCGGTCCTATGCCATTCGCGGTCTCGACGACTATGTCCGGCCGACCTGCACGCCAGCCCAGCCGCTCGATCTCGGCATTCACCCGAGCCGTTCGTCCCGGCTTCGTCCGGCCCTTCCCAGCCAAGATGCTGTCCAACACAGACACCGTCACCCTGGCAGCCTTGGCCACATGCGCCTTGGTCACCCGGCGCAGTGGACCGCGCGCCAGATAACGCTGCACCAGATCGGCCGGTAATTCCGCAACAAGAGTCAGCGAAAGCCGACGCATCGTCAACGGAACGAGCTTCCTTTTAACACCCAGTGTTTCGGCAACTTCATCGGCTGATTTTCCTTGCTGCAGGTACAGGTCGGCGTGCTTCTGCTCCAGCGAGGAGAGCACATCTCGATGGATCGTCACCACATCCGACTTGGACTGGATCGCTTCCAGCAGCACCCAAGCTTCGCTCCCGGTCATCATCACGCCAGTCGAAAGCCAGGTGGAAAGCAGCGGCACAATGGTGCCCCGCATATCGCGGACCTGATCCCGGGGGATACCGAGTCGCTCCGCAGTGTGACCGATGGTGGCCATTTCCACGCACAGCAGTGCGGCTGCCTCCCGGAACTCCGAATCCAGCAGTCGGATTCCCGCCTCGCGCTGCTCCGGATCCGATTCCTGGATGATCCGGAATGCCCTCCCGCGCCGCGACTGTTCGGCAGTTCCACCGTGCCGAACCGCAGGGACAGACGATTGCCCCTCTGGGTTGTCCAGCACAACCCCCTGCCGATCCGGCCGCCAACCGAGCCGTGCTGCCTCCCGCTTGATCCGTTCCTCAGTCTGCGGATCTACCGTCCCCCCGTGCAGGCCTTTCCACGCCTGTGCCTTGCTCACGCCGGCGGCAGCGGCCACATCCTCCAATGTGACGCGGTGCAGTGGACCGTTGCTCAGATACCGCTGCACGAGTTCGGCGGGAAGATTGCGCATCAAAACCTGGGCCATCCGGTACAGTGTGTTCTTGATATCCGGGTTGCCGGTTTCGTCCGCCAATTCCGCAAGGCTCAGATTCCGACCCAGGTACAAGTCGAAGCACTTCTGCTGCAGCGGAGAAAGTTCCAGTCGCAGCCGCTCCAATTCGACCTTGTCGTATCTGATCACAGCTTCGACCAGCATCAACGCAGCTCCATCGGAAGCGCCACCACGCAGATAGTTTTTGATCAGCGCCGAAGGCATCCGGCTGGTCAATTCCTGCGCTATCCGATTCAGCGAATGCTCGACTTTCTTTTCGCTCGGGCTCCGCCCCTGCGCGAAGTGGAGTTCGACGAGATTTTTCGACTGATTGGGCAGTTCGGAAAGATGCTGTTGCACCACCTGCGGCTCGTGAATCATGATTTTTCGCAGGATTGCCGCAGCCCGAGCCGGGCTGAGCTCCACACCACCTCTCGACAAAATTTCGAGAGAGTCGGTGATTCGATTCCTCATCCTATGGATCGCTTCGGGTTCTTGCTCAAGCACAATCGCCACCACCGAGGCA
This sequence comes from Nocardia sp. NBC_01730, assembly GCF_035920445.1. Classification (NCBI taxonomy): domain Bacteria; kingdom Bacillati; phylum Actinomycetota; class Actinomycetes; order Mycobacteriales; family Nocardiaceae; genus Nocardia; species Nocardia sp. NBC_01730. Next base: position 1,992,466 of record NZ_CP109162.1, read on the forward strand.
GGCAGATCCATCAGAAACAGCAACTGGGCGGCTTCTCTGCGCTTCCTCGGCAGTTTCTTGATCAACCGGCGCAGTTCGGACCGATCCATTCGACGGATTCGGCGCAGCTTCTTGCCGTACGGAGAGCCATCCTGCGCCGGCTGCACCCTCGGGATCGGCGAGTCCGCCGGGCCGCCATCGATGGTGACCGCCGAGCGCATCCCCTCGCGCAGCCGCCGGAAGCCGATCTCATCCGCAGCGGTCCGCACTCGCGCATCATTGTCCGATCCCGCCTGGGCCGCGTCGCCGAGCACCCGGTTGGCGGTGGTCTTACTCACCCCGGCTCGCAACACCACGTCCGGTATGCCCATCCGCCGCAGCGTGCCGTTTCCGACATACCGTTCCCGCACCTCCTCCGAAAGCACCGGAGCGACAGCGACCAGAACGTTTTTCAGCGTTCGCCGGACATCATCGCGGGAAATTCCCCGTTCGGCCGCGATTGCCGTCATGGTCTTTCCCTGGTCGAGGTATCGGGTGCAGTTTTCCCGGTCTTCCTCGGAGAGATCCGCCAACAGTGGCGTCACGAGATCCTGCTCCTGCGCATACACCGCTTCCAGCAAAAGCAAAGAGGCGCCTGCCGTCAACTTGCGCCGCCGAGTCATCGAACGTTGCCGCCGAGCCACCACATCCGCATCGACAAGCCGACCGGTCAATTGTCTGATCAGTTCGTGCAACTGCGCTCGGATCGTCTTCTCCGGGATGTTCATCACCGCGGAAATATCGGCTGCAGGCTGCCCCAGCAGCCACCGCAACAGGTACTCCTGTCGAATCGGATGCAGATCCGACAGGAATTCCTGAATCTCGTTCAGGCGCAGCTGTTTGACCGCCCGCAGAATGGCAACTTCCGCGGCAACCCCGGGGAACACCTCCGCCCACCGCCCGCTTACCGCGAGCAGATCCCGCAGCGACTCACCGCCGGCCGTCAATACTTCCGACAGTGTCGCGCCCTGCAACTGCGACCGAATAATCGCCGACCGCAACTGATCACGGGCATCGTCGATCATCTGCGCCGCGTGCGCGGCATCGTCCGGATTCCCGAGCATTGCCGCCAACTCTTCGGGCGAATACCCTTCGATGTCGGCCAGACGCAGCACCATCTGCGTCCGATCCGGCAATCCGGCCAACGCATGTCCGACCACCGTATTCGCCAAATTCGGGTCGTTCTCCGCAGACTGCCTGGAAGCCACCTCGTTCGCCATTCGATCCAGCACATCGCTGTCGTCGACGAGCCGTTGCGTTTTGGCGCGACCATAGAATTTAGCGACCACACTTTCTGCCGTCGCCGTCAGATATCCGCCGAAGTTTTGCACCTCAGTGCTGGCGGCCAACATTTCGTACATCGCCGAGAAGCTTTCAGCAACCAAGTCCTCGACATTCTCCGAATCCTCGTCGGCATTGACACGCCGACGCAGCATCCCGCGAATTCTCCGGACATGTCTGCTGTACAATTCCGCGAACACAGCCGTATTTCCAGATCTGAATTCGGCTACCAGCTCCCGGTCGCGTTCGTCGTTTGCCGCGCGTGCTGCCGCCTCCTCCGGCTCCAGGTCCCGGCCGAAGGTGCGGTCGTCGGGCAACAGCCGTCGAGTCTCGTCGTCCACCTTGCGTACGATTCGGCCGTTCTCGACCACAACGGCCCAGACCGCGGGTGAATCCGGACGATCCGGATCCGCGTCCCAGGTGTCGAAGTCGATGTCCGGCAGGCCTGGTCGGACGACCACCACCCGACCGCCGCCGCGGTGCACCAGCAACACCGCATGGCCCATACCGGAATCGCCGTACATCTCGAACATCGCCGCCGCAGCACCGGGTTCGCGGTCGGCCAGCCGGGCGACCACCTCGGCCCGGTCCGCGAATTCCGTCGGCTCGGCGGGCAGCGCCGCGTTGATCCGGCCACCCGAGGTGCCCTCTGGTCCGGCCTCGCCCAGGGCTACCCAGTCCACCAGCTGGGTCATGGTGACGTCTTCCAGGCCCGCCAGGGTCACCTGCGCGCAGTCGTTGCGGTGGCCGGGGTCTTCGTGCGACAGCCACACCGGACCCAGTCCGCTCGGCTGGGCATCGTGCGGGCCGGGAGTGCGGTCGTGCACCAGGAACGGGAGCGCACCGCTGTCCGTCCGGGGCAGCGTAGATCCCTCGACGATCCCCTCGGCGACCCCGGCCGGAGCACCCATGACCTCCCCCAGCCGCACCCGGGCCGGCGGCAGCAGCTGGTGGACAGCCAGCTCGGCGGCGTACCGGTCCTTGTCGCGTTCCGGCTCGCTGAGCGCGCCCAGGCCACTGTCGACATAGGGCAGGAACTGTCCGTCGCGTTCGCGCTGCCGAGCCCGCTCCGCCTCGGGATCTGCCAGGCGGTCGGTGATTTTCAGCTTGCGGGCGTTGCGCTCCATCCAGGCCTGGTGCACCTCGTCGCTGATGTACTCCCGGATCAGCCGCCGCTGTGCCACCGTATTCCGTTGGTGCAGTTCGCCGTCGGCGATCAGCTGAGCCGCGACCCGCAGCGCTGCTTCGGCAGTGGCCAGGTTCTCCCATTGGTAGTCCGCGGGCAGATCCCAGAACTCGGTATTGGCGAGATCGACCTGGTCGGTGCCGTGTGCGGCAATCCAGTCCGGATCCACGGTTGATTTGAAGCGCTCCTCGAACTGGAGCACCGCACCGGTTCGCGGATCGACCTTCCGCTCCGCGGCAGTCAACCGCCGGGGACTGCGCCACTTTTCATGCATCTGCCGGGCGACCTGGAAGATATCGGCCGCGGTGAACCGCGACCGGCCCAGCACAGACGCGTCGATCCGGCCGAAATCCTCGATCCGGCCCTGGTCCTGCTGCGCAGCCGCGAACAGCTGCGACTGCTCCCACAGCAGCTGAGCCCGCCGCCGGTAGGCGGGCGAGACCCGGTACAGCCGCAGGTCGAAGTCGGTTCGGCCCGCCGCGGTTCTCGGACGCCGGTACACGGCGGAACCCTCATCGCCGCCGGGAATCGATTCGGGCACAGCGGACGCATTCGACTGCACCGAACCACCGGCCGGTTCCGGAACAGGCTGTTCCGGATCCTGTTCGTGATCGGGGTCTTCCGGTGTCCGGCGGTCCCGACCGAAGTACCGGTCGTCGGGCAGCTGCGACTTCGGATCGCCCAGGTCCGGCACGATCCGACGCTTCTCGGCCACCACCGCCCACAGCTGGGTCGGTTCCGGGCGATCCGCGGCCCAGGTGTCGAAGTCGGTGTCCGGCCACCCCTCCTGAACAACGACCACGCGGCCGCCGCCTCGGTGCACCAGCAGGACCGCATGGCCCATGCCGGTCTCGTCGTAGACCTCGAACATGGCTGCCGCCGCACCGGCTTTCCGCCCGGCCAGCGCGGCGATCACGGCGACCCGGCTCTCGAAGCCGGGCGGTGGGAAGCCCAGGGCCGCATTGATCTGTCCGCCCGAGGCGCCCGCCGAACCGGCGCGGCCCAGGGCCCGCCGGTTCGCCAGCTCGATTCCGGTGGCCTTTTCCAGCCCCGACAGGGTCACGTGGGCACAGTCGTTGCGGTGTCCGGGATCGCCGTGCAGTGCGGTTGCAGACAGGTTTCGGAGCAGCCGCCGCCATCCACCGGGTGCGCTGCCGTCACCGATGCCGGGCTCGGGCATTGCCTCGGCAGCCCGGTGAATCGCGAAATCCTCTTCGTCGGAACGCAGTCCGTACTCGCCCTCGGATCCCGCAACCACCGTCGGGCGGCCGTGTCTGTCCAGGAATACCGCCGAGATCGGGTGGTCCTGGGCCGGGGGCACGAAGTCGGGCCGGAGTGCTTTCGCGCCCGGGGTGCGGTATTCGATGCGCACGGAGCCGTCGTCGGCGACGCGGCGCACCAGCCAGAACGGGCTGCTGCCTGCGGGGTCGAGCACGGCCACGCCCACCCCGTCACCGCTGCCGGGCACCATGTCGTCCAACTGCGCACCCCAGGCATCCAGCCGAGCTGCTGCCTCGGCTGCCCCGGACAGCTCCTGGGCCCGGTACCCGCCCAGCGCCCATTCCACATCGCTGAGCAGCACCGCGCTCGACTCGGAATACAGCTTCGACAATTCGACATCGATCTCGACCAAGCGCTCGCGCACCTCGACGGTCCGTGTCATGCCGGCACGGACGAAATCGGTCAACAGCCGCTCCAGATACGCCGAATCCTCCTTGCCCAACTCCAATTCCGCTTGTGCCATGCGCAAGCTCAGGTCGACGACCCGGTCGAACAGCTTCTGATCGGTGCGGACTTCGCTGCGGTGCCGGGACCGAAGTTCGGCCATCCGCGGCGCGATCGCCTCGATATCGGGTCGGTTGTGCGAAGAGGCCAGCACCGCGAACACCTGGTACACCTTGCCGAGCAACTCGCCGGAACGCGCCAGCGGCGCCAGGGTGTTCTCCACCGTCGCCGCATCCGGGTTCGCCGTGATCGCCTCGATCTCCTTGCGACGCAAGAAAATCGCATACTCCATGGCAGCAAGAAGATCCGCGCCGACGATCCGGTCCAGCCTCGGCACCGAATGCGGCTGCCAGGTTCCGTCCCCCTGGAACAGCGCCATGGCCGCAGGTGGGTCGGTCACCATCAGTTCCAGCGGCTCGAGCCTTGCCCTGCCTGCCGTATCCGGACTACCCGCGTCGCCGCGGTGGGCGGTGGTCGCGGTGTCGGCCCACGGGTCGTCTCCGCGCATGTAGTCCTTGACCTTGCTCGGTGGCAAAGCCCGCACCACCCGGATTGCGTAGAAGGCCACCGCATGCTGCATCCCCCCCGGAGTCCATGCACCTGGACTCCACTTTTTCACCTCGAGGAGCTCTTCGGTCATCCCCTCGTCCAGATAGTGGGTGAACAGATCGCGTTGTTCCGCGTCCAGCCACACCGACATGGCTGCGCGCACCTCGTCGGGATCGCGATCCCACAGCCTGCGCACCAACGCCAGCGCCTCGGGTCCGGACATCCGTCCCGCGCCGACTTCGAAAGCAGGCAAGTCGTCCGGCAACGCCGCATCGGCCCACCGCTGCATCAGATGACTGTCGACGCCGTCCGGCAGCGGAGCGAGCGACGCCCCGAGGACGACAGCCATTGCCCGGACCCCCGACCGCTGGATTCGGCGCACTTCCAACGCGGTCAGGCCGAACTCGGCAGCAAGCTCCTCGATCGACCGAGCCCCGACGCCGTGCAGCCTGGTCAGCACGGTCCGCGGGATCTCGTCGAGCAGACCGACCGCAGCATGGAATTCCCGGTCGGTCACCGCCGACAATGCCGCCCGTTCCCGCTCGTCGAAGACATCTTCCAGGAGCGAATTCCGGAACCGCGCCTCCCGATGCGGCTGGAGGCGCTCGGCCAGAGTGTCCCAGTACCTCGAGCGGAACCAGTCTCCGACCCTGGGTCCATCCGGCGCTGTCAAGACGACAGCGCGTATCCATGCACGAATCTCGGCATGGATTTCCGCCGCCACCCCGGTATCCGGTGCGACCTCCTCGACACGGCCAGTCAGCTCGGGGAGCAGGTGATGCCACAACGCGTCGAACGCCGCCGGGTCGCGCTGCGCCGCTCGCACCAACGCATCGAGCTCGTCTTCGTTCGGGCTGCGCCCGAACATCACCTCCATCGGCAACCGTCGACCCTGATCACCGATGGCCACCAGCTCGCCTTCGAGTGCCACCGCACCCCAAACGCGGCTGGGCTCAACATGATCCAGATCCCACTGCGCGAAATCGGTGCCCTCGTCATCCGCCCCGTCCAAAACCACCACCCGGCCGCCGCGGTTCTCCAACACCACCACATGCCCCATCGCGGAACCGTCGTACTCCTCCAACAACAACGCGGTGGCGCCATCCCCAGCATCGAGCACCGCCCGGGCAAGCGCGGCACGATCATCGAATCCACCCGGACGGACATCATGCAGCGCTGCGGTGATCCGGGCACCGGAGACACCGTTCGGGCCGACCGGCCCCAACTCCGACAGGTCCACCAGATCCGTCCACCCGTGATCACGCACCAACCGGCCCAACGCCACCTCGGCACAGTCGTTGACGTGCCCCGGATCGTCGTGCGGCACCCACGGTTGCACGGGGTCGGGAATCGAGGCCGACTCGGCCGTCGGCAGCAGATCCGCTGGCGTGGCGAGCAACGTGCCGGTCGCTGGTTCCCCCGCAGGCCCGGTCTGCTCCGCACCGTAGTTCTCCCGCTCGATCGCGACGGCGGCAATGACAATGCCGTCGCGAACAACGAACCGGCCGTGCAGGATCCGCGGCAGCGGGGGGCCACCGTCGGCGGAGAAGCGGTAGTCCACCAATAGCTCCGCGGTGAAGGTGCGTGTCTTCGGGTCGACGGTGATGTGGGTGTCGGCCATCGAAAGGTCGCGTTCGGTCACCGTGAACCAGGCTTCGGACACACTCGCCTGGGCCGAGCTCAGCACTCTGTTCCAGTGGATGCCGTCCCCGGTGTCCACCTCCCGAAGCCAGGCCTGTTCCTCGGGGCGGAAAAGCTGCTCCTGCTCTGCTGCCGACGTGTGCGGCTGAGCGTCCACCGCGACCGCGCGGAACCGATCGGTCGCAGCCACCGCCAAGTCATAGCCGCGGGCATGGGTGATACTTCCGCTCGTGCCCGCCGGCCACTGTGGCAGGTCTCGCGGCCCCGAAGCTGTCTGCACTCTTCGCCGCAGGATAGGGAGTTCCGGCAGGCCGAGCTTGTTCAGCGCGCGCCGAGCACAGGTATGCCCGTTGACGACGTCTTGGTCGGATATGCCAGATTCTGCGAAGATCTCCGCCGCAACCACCCCGGCGGGCAGGGCGAGACCGTCGGCCAGCATGCCTGCCAGACCCGGCGGTTCGACGATCCCGTCCGGTGTTACGACCACCACGCCTTTCCGTTCCGGTGTATACCCCAGCAGTTCCAACTCGGCATCGACTCGAGCCTCCTGCGGCGTCGAACGATCTGGCTTGTCGATGATCCGGTCCAGCACCCGGCGGGTGATCCCGACTGCAGCAGCAATATCCGCCTTGGTCACCCGGCGATATGTTCCCCGGTTCAGATACCGCATCACCAGCTCCGGGGATAGTTCCCCGAGCACCGTCAACGCCATCCTGCCCAGTTCCTCATGCAGCGAATGCGCTGTGATACCAGCCGATTCGGCGGTCGCCTTCATGGAAAGTCCGCGCACGAAGTAGGGCTCGGCACGACCCCACTGGTTCCGGGTCAATCTGGCGCGGTGCGGCGTCACCACGTCCGAACGGCTCTGGATCGCCTCGAGCAGCAGCAGCGCCTGCTCCTCGCTCAACACCACACCAGTGGACAGCGTCAGCGCCAACTGAGGTCCGAGCCGCTGCTGCGCGCCGGCGACCTGCCCGAAGGACATGTCGAGTCGTTCCGCCACGGTGGCGTTGGGCAGTTCTTCCACGAATAGCAGCCGAGCGCTCTTCCGATGCCGCTCGGGCAGCAGTTCGACCGCGGCCAGCCGGTCCGCAGACGATGCTGCCAGGACTGTCCGAGTCGCCCGGCCCCGGTGCGGACCGCCTGCATTCGCACCGGCCTCGACGGCCGGGACCGGGGAATGTCCGTGCGCCCGACCGACTACCACGCCTTGCCGGCCCGGGCGCCATCCGAGCCGGTGAGCCTCGGCCCATACCAGATCAGCGGTGTCGGGATCCGCGGAGCGGCCATTGAGCACATCCCAGGCCGGATGATCGCTCACCCCGGCCGCTGCGGCCACATCGTCCACGGTGAGCCTGTGCAGCGACCCCTGGCTCAGATACCGCGCCACCAACTCCTCCGGGAGCCAGCGCATCAGGGTCTGAGCCATGCGATAGACGTTGACGTACGCCGCATCCGGTGAGCATGCTCGGCGCCGGGCGATTTCGGCCACCGTGTTGTCGTCCATCAGGTATTGCTCGAAGAACTCCTGCTGTCGCGGCGGCAAATACGCGTACATCTGCCGCAGCACCGCGGCGTCGTATCGATAGACCGCCTCCACCAAGGCCAGCGCGGCACTGTCGGATGCACCACCCCGCAGATACCGATGCTGCAGACCCGGCGACAGTCCCGAAATCACCGTGGTGGCAATCCGATATACCCGGGTCAAGACCGTGCCGAGCTTCTCTCCGGTGGCGGCTGCGATATCCGCAGCTGATTGCCCGGCTTCGAAATGCCGGCGGTAACACTCGGCTTCCTCGTCGGTCAGCAAACCCAGATGCGGTGTCAACTCCTGCGGGTCGTGTCGCACCACCCGGCGCAACATTGCCGCCGCCTCACCTGGGAGCAGCGACCTGCGTCTGGGCAACAGAGCCGCGAGCCCTCCGGCAATCACTTTCTTTCGCGCACCGATCGTTGTTTCGGCGCACCTGTAATGCTGCGCCAATTCGGCCTGCGGCACCTTGTCCACGAACAGCCGCCGCGCAAGCAGCCGCTGTGCGCGCGGCAGCTGCGGTATCAACTGTTGCAACTCGGTTCGGCTCACCGACTCGACAATCCTGTCGGGCTCGACAATCCCGGCGGCGGTGTCCTTGCATTCAGCGGGCGACACCACCGGGGCGGCAATGCCCGGAGCGGGCAGGGTTTTCTCCAGGGGTGGCAGCACGTCGAGTTCGTGCACCAGCTGCCGGACCCCGCCCTCCAGCAAAGGCGAGACCAGCGCCGGGTCGATGCCGAGCGACGAGGCAACCTCGCGCGGTGAGCGAGGCTTGCCCAGAAACAACGCCGTCAGCACTAACCGGTGCCGGTGCCCGAGCCTCCGGAAGGCCCACCGGAAGGTTCGGTCATCGGCCGTGGACAAGGTTTCCCGCTGTTCCGGTTGCCGAGTCACTTGCTCGAGCTCCCACCGGAACCGGGTGTGCCGCACGAATGCCTCTCGCTCCTCCAGCAGCTCGTAGAGCGCGTCGAGGAATGCTCCCGGCCGCCGTTCCGCGGGGACCGAGTCGAAAGCAGCGCGGACCCTTTCGCCCACCGCAGCGGTAATGGTGTCGGCTGCCGCCGGACGCCGCAGCCGCGCCAGCGCGCGCCGGTGCACTTCCGGGCGGTATTGCTGCCACAGCGCGTCGAACTCCGTATCCCTCGGACCATCGACGGAGTCCTCCGGGCGGTGACCGACCCACTCCGCGATGTTCACGCCCGCCGCAAGTGTTTCGAGTCGTTTTCGCAACCGGTCGAAGGCCGTCGGATCTGTTCGGGCATTCGCTGCAAACCCGCGCAGCCGCGCATCGTCACCGCTGTGGTCCACCGGCCTCGGATCCCGGCCGAACGTCCGATCGTCCGGCAGCGGCGAGTCCGGGTCGCCCAGACGCGGCACGATCCCACGCCCGTTCTCGACCACCGTCGCCCACACCTGCGTCGACTCCAGACGATCCAGATCCGCAACCCAAGTCTCGAAGTCGACACCCTCCTGCCCCGGTCGGACCACCACGACCCGACCACCACCGCGGTGCACCAACAACACCGCATGGCCCATGCCGGACTCGCCGTACACCTCGAACATCGCCGCCGCCGCACCGGCCTTCTGCCCCACCAACGCCGCCACCACCGCAGCCCTATCCGCAAACTCCGCCGGCTCGACAGGCAAGGCCCTGTTGATCCGACCACCCGACGTCCCCTCGAGCCCCGCCTCGCCCAGCACCTCCCAGTTCACCAGCTCGGTCCGGGTCTCGGCTTCCAAGCCCGCCAGCGTCACCTGGACACAATCATTGACATGCCCGGGGTCTTCGTGCGATATCCAGTCCTGCGGCCGAGGTGTGGTCGCATTCAGAGTGGACTCCGCGCGAGCCGCCCGTCTATCGAGCGGCGAGCCGGCCGAGGCTGACCGCGCCGGTCGCTCGGTCCCGTCTTGCCGGGGCTCATCGGAACGCGGTTCGCCGTCCGTGTCGGCATCTTCGCCAGGGCGGACGAAGGCCGTTCGGACCCGCGCGCTGATTTCCGTCATCAGCTGCCTGACGTCGTCCACTGCAAGACCCAGCTCTGTGCTCACCTCCTCCGGCGGCCAGCGTTCGGCATAAGCCAGCACCGCGACATGCACGGCAAGGTCTGGGTCCGGTAGGTCCGACAGCGACTGTCGCAGTCGCCGCGCGAAGTCGGGATCCGTGAGCAGTGGCTCGGGCTGTTCGCTCGCATCGGCTGGATGTGATTCGGGTTCGTCGCCGATCGGCGATTCGGACGCGTCGGCAGCAGCTCTTCTCCGACGGGATCCGTACTCGAGGCCCGTCGGCTCCATCGAAATTTCTCGATCACCGAGCCACTCACGCGCCTCGGTGATCTTGGTGGGTTCGATCCCCAGTTCCAGAGCCATCTCGGCATCGTCGGGCGTCGCGCCGGTTTCCGCGCGACGTGCGGTGATGTATTGATCGACCGCGCTGATTACCCGCCGTAGTCCATGACTCACGCCCGGATACCGCTTCTCGAAGTGTGCCCGGCGTATAGCATGGCGCGCCGACGCGCGAGCGGCGGCCGGGAAATTTCCTGGAGGGACGAAGTTGAGGATCGCGGTCATAATTCCCAAGGCGGCCTCTTGCTCGTTTTCCCGCCACTTTCCGTCCGGTGCCCTCCAGTGGCGCGATTCTGCTGTGGCGATCCACGCGTATTTTTCGAAGATCTCGTTGAGGAGCCTCGACTCCTCGGGCGACCTCGGGCGTGTGGCGATCAGGTCACAGAACAAGCGGGTGTCGACCTCATCCGCCGCCTCGGCATCGGATCGGCGATAGTGCCGATGCAGCACCGCCATCAGTACGTTGTTGGAGAAACCCAGGGCGTCTCGAAGCTCCCGAAGGGAGCGCAACCTTGGTTTCTTGTGAGTCTCTGCGTGTTCGACCCAACCCATCGTCTTTTCGGCACGTTCGGCGAACTCCACCAGTGTCATGCCGTTGTCCAGTCGAATTGCCCTGATCCAGTCATAGACCGATTCATACTCGTCCGGCGGCGGGACGACTATCTCGCGGTCCGGCTCGACATGATCGGCGAGATACTGTGCCGGGACGCCCGTTTCCTCGGCAAATTGCTCCCATCGGCTAGTCCGGGAAGGGGTGGTGAGATAAAAGCGTCGCAATACCCCAGCCAATACCTCGTCCGGAACCGAGACATTCCGCAAGCTTCGTAGAAACGCGGTGCCGGGTGTGATGCGACCCTCCACCGCTCGAATCATCGACTGCGAAGTATCGAGGCTCGCGGAAAATTCCCGCTGAGACATTCTACGATACAATCGCACAGCCCTCACCCAGTCGTGCACGGATTCATATTCATCGGGGTCGGGAATTTCCTCCCTGTCCGGATTCATGCGATATCCGTATCCCCACGCCGCAGCCAGGTCGTTCCACGGCCCGGCACGGCGCAGGACACGATCGTAGAACTTGAGCAGGACGAGTTCGTCGATAGTCGCTCTCGTTCCGTTTTCCTGACCCCGTATCGTGGAATCCGAAATGCCGACGATACCTCGCAGCCCTGTTCCGTTCAGGCGCCGGAAGTATCGCAAATACTCACCGAACGAATCAGCAGCATACGGGCTCGGGAACAGAAGGGATTCTCTCGGCAGGTAAGGGAAGCACTCGGCAATCTCGTTATAGGTCACGTGGTGGCTGAGCCGGATCTCCGCCAGCACGGACTCGATCACATTCTTTCGAGGAAGAACCTTGCCCAACTCCCAGCGGGCGACATCGACGTGGTTTTTGCCGACATGTTCAGCGAACGCGGTTTGAGGCAATCCTTCGGAATTTCGCAAGAATCGGATGTACTGTCCGATGTGGTCATAGCCTTCCGGGTAGGCGGCGGCGCCGTCTCTCGTCAGTAGTGCCGGGTACAGTCGGGCGGCATCGGTGTAGGTGCGCCGGGCATCGGGGACCCTACGCAGCAGCGCTCGGACCGAACGCGCATCCAGTTGGCCGTGTCCGCGCTCGGCTGCTTCCCATGTTCCGGGCGGCGCGGCCACGAACTCGTCCATCCGATCGGACGTGACGCCAAGGAACCGGCGGACCTCCGCCAGCCAGACCGGCGCGTCGTCATCACGCGGTGCAGGGAAGGGCCCGGTCGGCGCGGCTTCGATCCGCGCCGCCTCCAGCCCAGCACCCGCCAGCCATCGATCCACCTGGGAGATTTCCAGATGATGCATGTCGATGTAATCGGTGAGGCTTTGACCAGGCCCGCAGTCGTCAGCCGATCGCCCACAGCACCACTCCAGAAATCGCTTCTCTTCCACAGATTTCGGAGCCGGTTCCGCTCCGGTTGTCGAGGCAGTCTCGGTGAAGGCTCCTTCTCCTGGATCGTCACCGCTGTGGTCCACCGGCCTCGGATCCCGGCCGAACGTCCGATCGCCCGGCAGCGGGGAATCCCCGTCGCCCAGACCCCGAACAATCTCGCCGTTCTCGACCACCGTCGCCCACACCTGCGTCGGCTCCAGACGATCCAGATCCGCAACCCAAGTCTCGAAGTCGACACCCTCCTGCCCCGGTCGGACCACCACGACCCGACCACCACCGCAGTGCACCAACAACACCGCATGGCCCATGCCGGACTCGCCGTACACCTCGAACATCGCCGCCGCCGCACCGGCCTTCTGCCCCACCAACGCCGCCACCACCGCAGCCCTATCCGCAAACTCCGCCGGCTCGACAGGCAAGGCCCTGTTGATCCGACCACCCGACGTCCCCTCGAGCCCCGCCTCGCCCAGCACCTCCCAGTTCACCAGCTCGGTCCGGGTCTCGGCTTCCAAGCCCGCCAGCGTCACCTGGACACAATCATTGACATGCCCCTCCGCACCATGTGGAATCCATGGCTCCGGGCGGTCGACGGTGCCGTCGCCCGGGGTATCAGCTGCCGCTGGCTCGGCCCGTTCGGTGGCGCGGATTTCGCCGGCGATCCCGGTGACTCGAGCAACCTGTGCGGTCAGCCGGCGAATCTCACCGACGGACCCCACACCTTGCTCGAGTTCCGCGTGGGCATGCTGCAACGCCGCCTCGGCCACACCGATCTGCCCGGAACGGGCCCGCAACGCATCTGCTTCGACGAGCTGCCGAGAGATGCCGCGCATCAATTGCCAATAGAACTCGAAGTTCCGCAGCTCTTGTCGCCGCCAGATATCCGGCTCCGTTTGGCTGTAACGGGTCATCGCGTCGTTCAGCACGCGCAATTCCTGCTCGTCGGGCATTGCCGACAGCGACACACCGAGCGGCTCGGCCAATGCCGCACGCGCCTCGGCGTACTGCTGCTCCCACCACTCCCGCATCGGGGATCCTGCCTGCAGCAGCTGCGTCACATTCACCGGAAACTCCCGGGCGTCCAGCGCGGTGCGGATGTCCCGGTGAAGCTCGGCGACCCGTTCGTCGGTCACATCGCGCAGCACGGCCAGCCGGGCGAGTTGCTCGGCCACCGCTGTCTGCGCTGCCGCGGCGACCGCAGCGGCTTCGCGTTGCGCAATGCGGGCGGCGGTTTCCACGGTCAGCGCGGTGTCGACTTCGTGCTCCAGCTGCCCGACCCGGACCGTCAGCCGCTGTCGCAGCGCCACCGCATCGACCAATTCACCGAGCACCAGCACCTGCTCGACGGTCCGGTGCAGCTCCGGGTCTGCGGATCGATCGAGCAACTGTCCCAGCTGCTCCGAGGTCAGTTCGTCGACGGTGGCCGCAAGGTCGGGGTTTTCGGCTGCGTGCAGCAGCCGGGCCAGTTCGCCGCGGGTTTCGTCGAGCCTGCCCTGGACCTGGTCGGGTGTACGCGCAGCTGTATGCGCAGCGAACGCGGTCCGCCACGTCTCGTCGGAGCCGGCAAGTTCTTCGTAGACTTCGATCAGGCCGTGGATGTGCGTCGAGACCTCGTGGCGGTGTTTCTCGACGCCATACATCCGCCCCAGCAGGGCGTCGACTTCCGCGAGCTGCGCGAAGACCGGGCTGCCGTATAGGGCTTCGGTTTTCAGCGTGTCGATGCGGCGCAGCCGAGCGTCGGCGGCGACGAAGCGGGTCAGCACGGCCAGCACCCGGTCGTATTCGCGCAGCCGCTGCACCGCTGCGGCGCCGCGGTGAGCGGCGGGCAGGCGGTGCAGCGCGGCAGGGGCGAACCGTGTTCGTGCCAACCCGGTCCGGGTGACGAGTTCGGTGACCAGGCCGGCGCGCTCTTGGCGCAGTCGGGCCAGTTCCGCCGCACCCAAGGTGCCGGTGTCGACCCGGATCTCGAAGAGCCGGGACAGCTCGACGATCTCCTGGCGGCTGGTCCCGGTGTCGAGCAGTGTCTCGTACCGTAGCCGGGCCAGATTGTCGCCCAGAACTTCACCGATGCCGTCGAGCGGCGGGCGGTACGGATCAGTCAGCTGGTCCAGCAGCCCGTCCATTTCGCCGGCGTTGGACACCATCGAATCGGTGTTCTCGAAGAACTCGAGCAACACCGGCAGGCCTTCCAGCTTGTCCGCCAGATCGGTCAGCGTCTGCGCCCGCTGCCGTTCGGCCACCACCTTGTGCGCCAGCTCCGGGTACGCCTGCATCGCCTGCGCCGGCTCCGGGTCGACCGCTGACTCCTGTGCCACCTCCCGGGCCCGGGCAACGAGTTCGGCGGTCCCGACAGTCTCCGGGAGATCGAGCAACATCAGCAACCGTCTGGCAATCTCATTGCCCAACAGCCGCAGGTGCTGCCGGTTGATCTGCACCCCGTCCCAGGGTGCGGTCTCGATGTCCACCTGGTAATCAGCCGGGTCGATCACCCGCTCTCCCACCCGCGGCAGCTCCAGCGAGGTCCCCATACGCCACCGGATCGCCCTGGCGAAACCGCCGAGCGGAGCCGCAGCCCTGGCCCACTGCGCCAGTTCATCGGCCGACCCCACGCCACGCTCCAGATCCCGGTGCCTGCGCAGCAGGTCGAGTTCCAATGCCTCCAGGCGCTTGGACATACTGTCCAGACGCTCGGCGTGCAGCACGATCGCCATGGTCAGGTAGAACGTGTGCATCTGCGCGCCGCGGCGCCCGTCCGCACCGCCGCGGTCCCGCAGCTCCCGAATGCCCTTGCGCAGCAGAGCGTCGTCGACCTGTCGGTCATACGTCCACTCGAACCAGTCGAACCGCTCCTCCAGCTCCCGGCGGATGGCGTGGAGCCGGGACTGCCATTCCGTGTTAGGCAGCGACCCACCGCTCAGCAACTCCGAGGCCAGCGCAGTGATGATGCCTTCGCGCAGCAGAGCGTCGTCGACCTGCTGCTCCTGTGTCCAGCCGAACCGCTCGGCCAACTCCTGGCGCAGCGCGTTCAGCCGGTCCGGCCACTCCACGTCGCCCGGCGACACGCCGGCCAGCAGCTCCGAGGCCAACGCGGTGGTATCGGCATACTCCGCGCTGCGCGCGAGCCGCCGCTCGAGCGTGCGTGCCAACCACACCCGCCGCTCGTCGGCATCCCGGCGCGCAGTCCCCAAGTCCGCCAACAGCATCCGCACCGCCGCGGGGTCCGACCACGACCGTCCCGCCGGGTAGTGCCGACTCTCCGCAGGAAGCTCGGCATCGTCCGTCGGGTTCTGGTCTCCCCGACCTGCATCGTCACCTTCCGGTGGGTCGGAGTTCGATTCGTTCGCGCCGGGGTCCCGGCCGAAGGACCGGTCGTCGGCCAGCGGCGACTTCGGGTCGCCCAGATCCGGCACGATCCGGCCGTTCTCGACCACCACCGCCCACAGCTGGGTCGGCTCCGGACGGTCCGCGGCCCAAGTGTCGAAGTCGATATCCGGCTGCCCCTTCCGGACCACCATGACCCGACCAGCGCCGACGTGTACGAATGTCGCCGCATGGCCCATGCCATGTTCGTCGTACACCTCGAAGATCGTCGCCGCGGCGCCGGCGTCGCGCCCGGCCAACTCGGCAACCACTGCCGCCCGATTCGTGAAACCGGGCGGGTGATGTTTCAAGGCGCGGGCAATCCGGCCACCGGACACGCCTTCCGGGCCTACCTCGTCCAGCTCGGTCCAGTCCACCAGTTCGGTCCGGGTCGCATGCTCCAAGTCGCGCAATGCCACCGGCACACAGTCGTTGCGGTGCCCGGGTTCAGTGTGCGGCACCCATACCGGCGGTTTGGGAACGTCGCCGGACACCGGCGGTGAGGATTCCAGGTCTTCCAGCCGATGCGCCAACAATTCGAGGTAACGGGTGGCGATCTTCGGGGAATTCACCAGATCATCGGCGCTCACCATTCGCATCTGTGCGGCCGGAATCAACTTGACCACGTCGGCGAAGGCATCGATACGGGTGCGGGCGATCCCGGAGAATACTGCCTCGAAGCGCAGATCTTCCAGATCCTGGCGCAGACTCTGCGGGGTAGGGGGGTTCTCCGTCCAATCCAGGGCGATCTCGCTCGACCTGGCCAACACATCGACCATCCGGTCGCCACGCAGCACGAGTGCGGCCAGGGCCTCCGCCGGCCCCGCCTCCGTCTCGGGCTGGACCTCGCCGTCCGACGCGTTCTGTTCCAACACCGTGAGATTGGCCAGCACAACCCGGAACCAGTCCATGCGGTCCAGCCGGGCGAACTCCGGCTCCAGCGCCATGATCCGCTCGCGGTCCGCCGCCAGTTCGGCTCGTGGTATGTCATGCCGGATCGGCTCATAGTTGTTGTTCATGAAACGGCTCATGAAGCCGGGCAGGGTAGGCGGCCGGGCCGACACGGCGTTATCGATCGGCACCGCGGCCTTGTTGTGTTCGTGAATCCGCCAATTGCCGTCCCGGGGACGGTCTCCGGCCCCGATGATGAAATCTCCCTTGCCCAGTGCTCGCCCGCTCGGAGTTTCCAGATACCGAATCCAGGCGTCCGCCAGAGCCTTGTCGGCGTCGATGCCAGGCACGTACTCCATCAGGACGACCCGATCACCGACCCGCACCACTGCCGGAGCGTGCACTCCCACTGCCCGCAGGACCAGGGACATCAATTCCTCGGCATCGGCTTCCGCAACGGTCGCGACCGTCTTCTCGACCGCCCGTAGGCCGGTGTCGTATCTGATCGCATGGACCTTTTCCGCCGATTTGCCGCCCGAGAGCGGACGGCGGCCGTCCTCGTGGGAAGTCGCCGCCAGTTTCTCGGCGAAGGAACGCTCGTCCACGAGATCGTTCATCCACGCAATGGCATCGGGATCCGTGTAGTAGCGCAGGCCCGACTCCTGCTCCGGCGCAGGCTCGCCGGTCATCCGCTCGCGCTGCAGCTCGCCCTGCTCATCGATCTGCACTCGCCAGTATTCGATCGGGACACCGTCGATCGGGACACCGTTCTCTTGCGCCCACTGCTGCAGGCCCGGCTGCGCGATTTCGAGCAACTGCCGCGGATCGTGCAATGGTGAGACGACAACGATGCGCGGCGACCGGCCCTCGACCAACCCGACACCCTCGCCGATTCGGGCGGCCCCTTCGGCGTCGATCAGCTCGCGGGACATCACCACGGCCAGCGCTTCGCGCACCGCGCGGGCATACTGCCGCGCCGGTTCGACATGATCGGCAACCAAGCGGAACCTAGCAGCCAACACCGGGATCGACATTGCATCGACCAGCACCTGTGCGGCCGTATCATCCACAACGAGTCTGCGCCTGACGGCTGCTTCCGCGGCACGGTGCTCATGCAGTTTTTCGGTCACTGCATATCGCACCTGCTCCAAAGTCAGATTCGCGGTGTCGATCCCGAGCTCATGGACCGGGCCCAGTGCAACGGCCAACACGTCATCGGCGTGCTTCGTCGCGGACTCGAAGGCCCGTCGCACCTTCGGGGGCAGCGGCTCGGCGTTCGACTGCTCGGGTAGGGTGCCGGACACCTCGGCGCCGGGGGGAATACGCGGCGGTGTCGAGCCCTCGCCTGGTGCGGCCTCCGCCACATCCGAACCCGCTCGATCCGCCGGCTCCGGGAGACCGGACCCGGTCGCGGCCGCATCCTCGGAGTCGGAGCGGAATGGTGATGTGCCGTCGCCGATGCTGGGCTCAGGCATCGTCTCGGCGGCCCGGTGAATCGCGAAATCCTCGTCGTCGGAACGCAGTCCGTACTCGCCGTCGGATCCCGCAACCACCGTCGGGTGGCCGTGTCTGTCCAGGAACACCGCCGAGACCGGATGGCCCTCGGCCGAGGGCACGAAGTCGGGCCGGAGTGCTCTTGCGCCCGGGGCGCGGTATTCGATGCGCACGGAGCCGCCGTCGGCAACGCGGCGCACCAGCCAGAACGGGCTGCTGCCTGCGGGGTCGAGCACGGCCACGCCCACCCCGTCACCGCTGCCGGGCACCATGTCGTCCAACTGCGCACCCCAGGCATCCAGCCGAGCTGCTGCCTCGGCTGCCCCGGACAGCTGCTGGGCCCGGTACCCGCCCAGCGCCCATTCCACATCGCTGAGCAGCACCTTGCTCGACCCGGGCGCGGTCAGCACCTTGATATCGCGGCGCCCGGTTTCGGCTCGGATATCTGCCACCAGCATCGGGACATCCTGGTTCGGCCGCACCGGCACGATCGGCCGGCGCCGCAGCCTGCGCAGGAAGTCACCGCAGCTGTCGGTCGGGTTGTGCCACTCCTCCCACCTGGCCAGGGTCTCCACCGGCGTCGACCCGTCCGTCACCGCCATTTCCCAGTCCAGCAGGCGCTGCGGGGCGGTCAGCGGCAGCGACAGGTCGAACCGGCCGGCCAGGGCTCCTTCGACCAGCGCGGTGGATTTGCGCACCTCGCGGCGCAGGATCCCGGGCTGGAAGGAACGTTCCGGCAGCTGCCCCCACCAATTCCGGAATCCTCGGCGGCCCTGGAGAACTCGACGCTTGCGGTAATGGGCATAGCCTTTGTCGAGAATCCGGGGCACCCGGCCGCTGAGCACGAATCCGTGCCCGGCGTCCTTGACGCTCAGCAGTTCCCGGTAGATGAGGGTGTAGTAGCCATCTCCGGTCAGCGAGTCCTGGTCGAAGGCGGTGAGATCATCGGCCCGCTTGCCGTCGACGAGGATGGACACGTAGTGGTCCGACTCGTCGGCGGTGGTGGTGCCCGCGATGACCGTCCGTCCGGAGTTGTCTCGGTCGTAGTTCCGCTGGATCCTGATGTCGCGCAGGTGGAACCGGTCGCCGTGTTCGGCGATGAAGTCGCGGATGGCCCGGTCCACCGACTCCAGCGCGCGCAGCGGGAAGGTGTCGTGCTGCCAGCCGTACAGCCGGATGTGGTGGTCGCGGTACAGCGCCCGGACCAGACGTGCCATTTTCACTACGTCGTCGCCTTCCAGCGTCGGATGCGTGCTGGAAGCACGCCCTCCTGACGTAAGCGACCCCGACAGGAGACCAGGCATCCTGCCCGCATCTGCGGCTGGAACCGCAGCGTTGTGCTGTGAATCAGGCTGGACCCGATCGTCGGATTCCGCGGTGCGCGTCGCCGGCTCGTCGAAGATCGCCCAGAGCTCGCCCGAGTTCTCCTGGCCGGCCACTGTGGCCCGGTCCATCGCCTCGAACACATTCGGATGGGGTTCGTGCGCTGCCAGCGCGGCGTACCACGTGTTGCGCAGGTAGGGCCGTTCGTCGAAGACATCCGCGATCTGCGGCCGGTGGCGGTCGTGCTCGACGGACACCTGCAGCGACCGGACGAGTTCTCCGGCACGGGTTTCGGTGCTGATCCGCAGCGTCAGCCGGACCTCGTTGTGGCCGGTGACCAGCTGCTCGAGCTGTGCGGGCAGGTTCGCCTTCCGTGCCGAATCGGCATACTCGGCTGCCGCCAGCACTGCGTCGATGCCCGCGGTGCGCACCATCGCAACCGCGGCATCGAGCTGTGCCGGATCCCGCCAGCCCAGCTCACGCAGCTGCTCGTCGAGCGCGTCGGCGACCGCAGCAACCGTATCCGCGTCCCCCGGCGCCAACCGCACGGTCAGGTCCGGATCGGTATCCGCCGGATTGTCCGGCAACGCGAGAACCGCCTTCATCCAGCCGCCATCCGGCTCCACGTCTTGCTCTCCCGGCAAGGGGTGGCCGACGATCTCGCGATCCCGGAACGACGGCTGTAGGCCGATGGCGACGTCTGCGAATTCGAAGCCGCTGAAGTCCGGTGCTTCGCCTTCGGCGAGCCGGTCGACCGGGCCGCCGTCCTTGAAGGCGAAGCCGTGGACGGCGATGACGTCCTCCGGGTGGTCCCAGTCCGTGTAGTCGCGTTCGATGCCGTCGTCGTCGATCACCGCGACCTGGTCGCCGACGAGCTTGAAGCAGACCGCGTGTGCGCCGACGGTCTTGGTCTGGAAGCCGTCGAAGACCATCACCGCGACCACCGCACCGCCGTTGGCCTGCAGCCAGTCGCGCAGGTCATCCAGCGAATTCCAGCCGTCCGGACGCGGTTTCGCGCGCAGCAGTTTCGCGGCCTGCCGGAAGGTGACTCCGTTCTGGCCGGCGTCGAAACCGGCCAGGTCGTCGGGAACTTCCATGCCCACGGCCCGCATAGCGGCCGGACCGGCCTTCGGCAGGCAGTTGGCGGGCAGACGGCGGTCGGAGTCCGGCAGCAGGAACTCGGTCGACCCCAGCGAAACACCGTCCGTGTCCACTGATGCCGAGGAGCGAGCGGCCATCTCGGCCAGTTCGGCGTCCAGTTGCCTGCCGATGCGGTCCCGCTGCCAGAACAGTTCACTCCGCAGGGTGGCTTTGCCGGCCAGTTCGCCGTAGCCGATGACCTTCCCGGCTGCGGCATGCAGCAGCGGCGAATCCGCCGGGGTCAGCATGTCCCGCACAGCAGGCACCTGCCGCAGCGGCAGCTTCCCGCCGACCAGCATGCCCTGCAGCAGCCCCGAATCCGATGCCAGGATCAGCTGTTCCAGTTCTTCCCGGGCCACTTCCCGCGCCCGCCGCAGCGCAGTCGGCTTACCGGGGTCGGTGGCCGGTACGCCGATCTCGCCGGCGATCGTCTCGTACTCGTCGCCCAGCGCGGTGATCCGACCGACCAGCTCGGACCGGTTCGCTATGAGTATCTCCAGGTGCTGCGCCCGATCCGCCAGCAGGTGCTGGTGCAGATCGGCGGCATCGAAGTCGACAGTCGCACTGTGTAATTCGTACAGGCCCTGGTATCGGTCGAGGACCGTGCGGTGCTCTTCGTTCACCGACTCCCGGTGCTGCCGCCAGCGGTGCACCGCGGCCGGGGTGACTTCCGCTGCGCCCCAATCCGGCAGCTGCGCCACCGCCTCGGCGGCCTGGGCGAGCGGTCCGGCCAGCACCGCAGCCTGTTCGGGCGGTTCCGGCGGAAGTTGCCGATCCGTCTCGTCGTCGAAACGGGCCCGATACGTTTCGCAGGCCTTGCGGTAGCGGGTGTTCGCCACGCTGCGCTGGATCGACGCCTGTTCCATCGCGGCCTCGGCGGCATCGATTCGCTGCACCAGATCGTCGGCGGCGACGAAATCGTCGAGCATCGGCAGGATCTCGTCCAGCTTCGCCATTATTTGCTTGGAGGCCAGCCAGTTTTTGCGGTCATCCGGCGTGAACATGTGGACCGGCATGTCCGCAATCCGGGCCGGGGTCAGCTGTTCCGGTGTGACACCGTCGAGCATCCCGGCCATATACGTTTTGCGTCGGTCGCGCTCCGCGGACAACCGAGTGCGCGTGCCGCGCAGATCCGTCCAGTTCACCGAAACACCTGTATCGCCGATGTCTGTGCGCTCCGCACTGCGCTTCGCGAGTGCCTCGGTGCGGGCGGCCACCACTCCGGCTCCCAGGGATGCGCCGGCGGTGTCCCGGACCGTTCCCACCGGACCCAATGCCACCGCCACCAAACCGGCTTTCAACTGTTCTCGCCGTTGTGCCAGCCGCTCGATCCCCAGTTTCGTTCGCCGTCGCTTTTCCCGCTCCCGAACATTCTTGGCGACATCGTCGAGTCGAGCAGCCTGTGCAATCAGCCCAAGGATATCGGCGGCGGATCCCACACCCTGCTCGAAGTTCGCCCGCGCCCCGCGCAGTGCCGCGGCGGCCGCGGCGATATCTTCGGCCCGTTCCTGCAGACCACGGGCTTCCTCAACCACTCGGATGATGTCGTTCAAGTATGCGAGCCTGCGTTCGGCATCGCTGACATCCGCGTCGAACAGATCTTGCGCAGTGGCACGCTCATCGAACCAGAAATGCCAGGTCGGTGACCCCGGGGTCAACAGATCCGGGATTTTCCCGATTTCCACTGCCTGTTCGGCATCGTAATCTTCGCGATACGCCTCGATATAGTCCTCGACGACCAGAAGCAATTCCTGCACTCCATCGCGCAGGTCGCGGCTCAGCGCGGCCAATTGCGGCGGCAGCTCGAACACCTCGGGTGTGATGGGCCAGCGCCCCCGGACCAGGGTGTCGACATCGGCGCGCAGCGTGCGGCGAAATTCTTCTGCCCGAACGAGGAGTCCCCGGATTACGTCCGGCTGCTGTTCCGCCATATCTTCGAGAAGTGCAGACTGCTCCTCGACTGCCGCTAGATCTTCGCCCAGACGGCGCAGTTCGGCGTCGAATTCGGCATCGGTGCCGTGCTGGGCGACGGTTTCGCTGTTACGCACCCGCCACTCGATTCCGGCACTGTCCAGCGCGGACCGCAGCTGCTCGTCCGGTTTTTCGGGAAGATTGACATGATCGATGTCGTCGAGCGTGATCCCGCCGTGTATCTGACATTCGACCGAGTGGTGCTGCCGGAATGCCGACCCGGTGTAGTCGCGGTCCACCCCGCGCAGCGGCAGTTCCGCTTTCGTATCCGTTGCCAGGGCGGCCACCCCGAACGACTCGGGTTCGGGGTCGGTGAGCGGAGACGGAATTGTCCGGGCCCGGTGCCAGCCTTCCCGCGCACCACTGTAATTCAGCGAATCCGCAACACAGGTGGTCGTGCGATTGCGCACCTCCGACCGCAGCACCACCTCGATCCGACCGTAATTCGACAGATTTTCGGCCTGTAGCTCATACCACGTCCCATCGTGGTTAACCGTTGTGCAAAGACCGGTGGGGCGCTCAGCACCGAGCAGCAGATACCCGTAGACCGGACGCGACCTCGGGTCCGCGTCGGTAGCGATGCCGAACCACGTCTGCTCCACTTCGGCTCGGACTTCGCTGTTGCTCGCACCGGATGATTTTCCGGTCTCGAGCAGTGTCTTGAACCGGCCATCGGCGAGTATGCGAAGCAGCGATTCCTGAGTAACCCGCACGGCCACCGGTTTTCCGGCAAACAGGCGCTGCAACTCTTCGCGCATCTGCTGCCGGAGCACCGCCGGATCCCGGCCCAGCTCGCCCGCCAGCCGCAGTATCTCCTCGTCGATGGCGCAGTACTGCACGAGGTTCCGGTAGACAGCGGGATCCCGGAGTTCCGGATACCGGGCCATAAGTTCGTTCTCGCGCTGCGCTTGCGCGTCGTTCTCGCGCGCAGCGGCTTCCGGATCCGCGGCCGAATCGCCCTCGTAGACTTCGAGGAACGCCGCCAGCATCTCCCGATCCGGTTTCCGGAACGCCAGCCGGGGATCAGGTCGGTCGCCGCCCGGATCAAGGTCCTGGGTTTGCGCATCTGGCTGGTCGCGTGGCTCGTGGCCGCCATCGGGCGCAGGTTGCTCCGCGTCCGGCCGGTGGCCGATGAGCCTGCCGTCCTTCGGACCACGATCCGGACGCGGCCCCTTGCCCTCTTCGAACGGATCCCGCGGCGAACCGTCAGCATTGAAGACGATCCCATTGATCTCACCCGCCCCGGCCGCGGCAGCCTCGGCGATCCAGGTGTCCACGTCGGCGCCGCGGATCAGGCTGCCGAGGGCGATGTCGAACACCACAACCTCGCCACCATGCAGGCCGAGCTCAGGATGCCGGGCGATGTAGTCCTCGGTGACCTTGAAGATCGCGAAGGCGTGTGCGCCTTTTCCGAAGTCCATGGCGCCGGCCAGTACCCCGCCGTGCAGCCAGATGTGCCGGACCGCCCTGGTCAGCCCCTCCTCCCCGAAACCGAAGGGTTCCTCGGTCCAATCCGTGTCGAAGCGCTGGGCGAACTCGATACGGTCCTGGCCCGCGGTGCGGAACCGCGGTGCTCCCGGATCGGCCGGATCGATGTTCACCCCGGCCGCGCCGAGGAAGTCCTTGACCTTCAGCTGCACCCAAGCACCGCAGTTCTGCCGGTAGTCGTGCTGCTCTTCGACAAATTCCGCGCAGCCCAGCGGGGAGATTCCCTCCGGCACCGGTTCGGTCGACAAGCGACCGAATTCGACGGGTGCCACGGACCGCACCGGCATAGGCATGGATTCCGGTGGAGTCCCGCCGAGCTCCTCGATGCCTCGGCGTACCCGGGAGTTCATCTCGTCCGTGGCCCAGGGATGTCCGTTCAGCGCCCTGACCACCGCGACGACCGGCATACCCAGATGTCGGGCCACCGCCTGCGCCTGTGCCGACACCGGCGCACCGTCGGCGCCGAGTTGCTGATCGCGCACTGTCTCGGCGATGGTGCGCGCCACCGTCCGCAGGGTTTCCGCTGCCTGCTGCGGGGTGATGCCCAACCGTTCCGCGGTCTCGCCGGTAGTCCGGCCCTCTCCGAAACGCAGCCAGGCGATCTCCCGCATCCGCTCCGGGAGCACCTGCATCGCACGCCAGACCGCAACCGGTCCCGCCTCGGTCAGCGCCCGCCGATCGCCGGGATCGAAGGAGAAGGCGACCACGCGCCGATGCAGGTCCGCGAATTCCCGCCGCAGCTGATCGAGGTCGCCGGATACCCGGTCCGATCCGGTGGAAGATTCTCCCGGGGCTCCCGGCCGCGATCCCGGCAGCGCCGCCCCGCCCCGCTCGACGGCATCGGCGATCTCGCCGAAACCATAGGCCCGCAACAGTAACCGCGCGAAATGCGCGACCGCTGCCGCCAGCTGGGGTGGGAGGTCGGCGGCCCACCACTGTGGATTCCCCCGCAGGGTGTCTATCCCGTACAGCACATTGCCTGGCATCAGATCACCGGGCACGGCCCGGGACCGGATTCTGATGTCGCCGCCGTACCTGGCGGCGACTCCGGCGGGGTCGGCAGCTCCCTGGATATCGAGGACGCGACCATCCGGCATGCGCACCGCGCTGTGCACCGCGGGACGTTGTCCCTTGGAAACATCGTCGAAGGCGATGATGTCCCAGCCGGTCATGCTGTGCAGCGCACCCGCCAGATAGTGGCAGTGCGACCAGGCCAGCCACTCCACTGCCTGCCAGTCGAGCATGCCTGCCCGCACCACAAGCCGGGAATGCCCGTGGGAAGTCGGCCGATTGAGATCAACGATCAGCGGCCCCGTGAAGTCGGCTTGCAACACAAAGCGCTGCCATTCCGCATCGAACTCCATTGCCACGGCGATCGGATCCGGCGCCTGATCGACTCCGGCCGCGAGCACTGTCTCGGCCCGGTCGGCGATCTCGGCCTTCTGCCGGGCACTGTGACCATGCTCCCGGTACTCCGCAGCCAGGGAATCCAATTCGGCCCTGGTCTGTGCGGTCAACGGGCGTTCCCGGGCACCGTCGGCGCCGAACACGAAACCTCGGACCCTGCTCGAGACAGCCAGATCCTCCTCGTCGAAGGTGGTGATCGAGTCGCCGAACACATCGACCCGCCGGACCAGACCGGGGCGGCCGACCAGGACGAAAACCTCACCGTCGCCGGTACAGACCACTACCACACCGTTGGACTCCAGCGCCGTTCGCAGCTCGGCGCCGTCGTGGAAGGTCCGCGGCCGGGCGCCCAGCGCGGCGGCGAGCTCGAATACCGGAACGGCGCCCTCACCGGCTGATGCCGCTAGCGGCCTGATGGCCGGGTTACCGGTGACGGCGGCGGCGGTGGCCACCGCCCCGGGCACAGCAATGCTGCCGACCGACAACGTCGAAACCGGTTCCAACTCGGCGGTCAGCCGCCCCAGCTCCCGGGTGATCCGATTGATCTCCGCTATGACGTGGTCGACCTGTTCATCCAGCTTTTCCAATGCCGGCGGGAGAGGCCGGGGCCGGCGCTTCGGGTCGATACCGAGTTCCCGGCAGACCTTTTGTTCTTGATGCAAGAGGTCATCCAGGAACAACTCGGTCCGCACCCGCTCGCCGTGCAGTGCCTGCAGCTGTTCGGCGTCAGTGCTGAAATTCGAATACTCGTCCAGTGCTTCGAGGAAGCCGCTCAGTCGGTGCGCCAAGCCCGGGTCGGCGTCCAGCGCACCGCCGTCCACCAAAGCCGCGATCGGCTCCAGTCCAGATGCCGAACCAGGCTCCAGTACGGCCGGCGGAAGTCCCAGTTTCGCGGCCCGGCTGCGCATTTCCGCCTGAGCGTGCCCGGCGGCCAGATCACGCCGACGTACCGTGACGAACTCCGCGACCCGCTGCGTTTCGCCGATGCCCGACGTCACGGGCCTGCTCGTCGATAGCTGTCCGAACTCCTGGAGCTGCCGGGACTCGGCCGAAGGGGCTTGCGGGGGCGGGACTTTTCGGGCAATGCCGTAGACGAGCCGGACCGTTTCGCCCTCGGGGGTGGTGTCGGTGAAGTCACGGGTGGGCGCCCAATGCAGGTCCTCGTGCACCTGCAGCTGCTCGGTCTCCCAATCGACCTGCACACCCTCGGGCACCCACAGGTGTAACAGGTTCTTCTGGTCCAACCGGTGCGACAACTCCCGGGTGATCTCCCAGTTGACGGTGCGCGCCCAGAGGATCGGCGCGCCTCCGGCGGGCAGCTCGCCGACCAGCAGCAGCGGCTGCCTGGTCGGCACACTCTGCACGGCAGGCGCGGTGAAATGGTTGTCGGCGGCGTCCGTACTATCGGTGAAGTCGATTGCCCCCGAAGCGATTTCGGCGTACGCAATCGCCTTCTTGGCGGCCGGCGGCAGCGCGTCGAAGGTGTCCGCGGACACCGCCTGCGGCCCGAGGACGACGAGCAGGGTGCTGAGCCGGTCGATTTCGGCGCCGAAACGCACGTAGGCCTGGGTCTGCGCCACCAGCTCGTGGGCGCGCACGAAAGCCTGGGCGCTGTCCACGAGTTCACTCGGCAGTTCATCGCGTCGCTGCCGCAACAGCTCCCGGACCCTGGCGGCGGTCACCGCGTCCGCGGTCGTCCCGATCAGGTCGGCCACCAGTTCCGGCTGCGCGGCCGCCGTCGCCTCCACGGCTACCACCAGCTGCCGGGCGGCCTCGGTGCGGCCCTTCATGCCCGGCAGTTCCGCATCCACCAAGTCGCGGCCGGTGAGCTGCTCGTCGCGCTCGACCATGGCCGTGGACTCGCCGAGCAGGCCGGCCAGCTTCCAAGCGGTCCGGTCCGGATCGGCCCGATCCACCAGCTCGACCAGCTCGGTCAGCTGCCGTGCCCGCGCCGCGAGCTCGACCAGCTCGACCAGCTCCGGAACACCCGCCTGTTCCCCGAGCCAGCGCAGCGGATTGTCGTAATTCCGGAGTTCCGACTCCCCAACACCCTGGATGTCGAGAATCTGCGCCGTGATTGCGGTCCAATGGTTCGCCGCTGCCTCGAACAGGTCGGCCGGCGCGCCGCTGAAGTTCCGGGAGACAGTCCGGACGGCTGCCCGTAGCGTCTCCATTTTCACCCCGGAACCGATCCAGGCGACCAGCTTGCCCAACCGCGCCGAGGCGAGTACGCGCTGCCACCCGGCTTCGCCCTGGTACGACAGCAGGCGCTCGGCCTCGCCGACGACCTCCAGCAGCACGCTCGGCCAGTGCAGGTGCTCCGGGTCGATCTGCAACAGCCGGGCCAGCTGCTGCCGGACCGCGTGCAGCTGTTCATCGGCCTCCTGCCACGGCACCCTCAGCTCCGCGGCCAGCGCAGTGCGCCGGTCCCGAACCGCTTGCGCCGCATCGGCTCCGGTGATCGGCCGGACCGGCGCGCGATCCGGCCTCGTTTCGGCTTGCAGCGGCGGCGTGCTGCCGGTGGTGGTAGGCGAGGCCGACGACAATTCGGCGAAGGTCTTCTCCTCCGGAACCCGGCTCGCCGGGACACCGGCGTTGCCGTCCTGGTCCGGGCTGTCGCTGTGTGCGACCTTGAAATCCTCGGCCGGCTGCCGGAATCCAAGGTTGCCGGTTTCGTCGGCCAGGGTTATCGGGTAGCCGTACTCGGTGATGAACAGCGCCAGCACAGGCCAGTCGGCCTGCAGGCCGGTCGGCTGGAAGTCCTCGGTCACCTCGCCGGTGGCGTGGTTGTGGTACTCGATCCGGTAGCTGCCGTCGTCGTTCAGTTCGGCCAGGACCAGCTCGTCCAGATATCCGGGTTGGCCCGGCACATTCATGGTGACCAGCAGCACCCTGGGCTTGCCGGGAGCATTCCTGTTCCAATTCTCGGCAGCATCGCCGACCAGGCGGGCGATGGCATCCCGCATCCCGCGCACATGCTGCGAAAGCAGTGGGACGGTCCCCGGCATGCCGGTGCCGTGCAGCGCGGTTTCCACCTCGCTGATCAGCGTGCCGCCCATCCGGGCCGGGGGCATCGGCTCCATATCCGCGCGCCCGGCACCGATCCGGTTCACCACCCGCGGCGCGCACTGATACTGCTCATCGACATCCTCGTCGTCCCGGCGGTTGTCCGGCACCTCGACGGCCGAGCCCCCGTCGGCACCCGCCGCATCCCAGGCCGCCCAGCGGCGCGGCAGCGGACGACGGTCCCTGCTGTTCGGCGTCAGCGCCCGCCGCAGTTCCTCGAGTGCACTCTGATCGCCGTCGAAAAGCGCATGCCAGAAGGCTGCCTCCGGGCCGGTGAACAGCTCGCGGACATCGCGCGGCGGCCGGTCGCCTGCCTCCGGATCATATGCCGGGGCACCGCCGTGCCAAGCATCGCGGATTTCCTCCACGCGGAGATACGAGGTGAGCTGGGCCAGGTGCAGGACCACATCGGTGGTCTCTTTGCCGTAGCCGCGGTCGTTCTCGGTCAGCGTGACGGCGAAGGTCTGCCCGGCCACTCCGGCCTGCTTGGCCGCGATGGTCAGCGCATCCGCGGATGCGGTGCCACCGGCGAACTGCACCGTGCGGGTCGGGCGGGCATTGCGCACCCGCTCCCCGAACGGGACCAGTCCACTGGCCCAACGACGTTCGCTGACCAGACCGCTGCCGGCCAGCACCACCATCTTCGACGCAGTTGTCTCGGGATCAGCCGGGACCACCCGGGTGACGGCCCCGAGCATGTGCTCATGCTCCTGTGCCGCGGTCGGCCTGCCGGTCTGGTCCATCCCCAGCGGAACCACCTTGATTCCCGCTGCCGCCATGGCATTCAGGATTTCCCGGCTCAGGTCAGAGGGTCCGCAGTACACATCGGGATGGTCATCCGGGTCGATCTCGCTGATCTCGCGGTCGTTCAGCTTCTCGAAGACTTCGTGGGCCAGGGCGTCGAAGCCGAAGAACTCCACACCCGCGGCCTTCATCTTCTCGGCATTCTCGATCAGGTACTGCCCGATCGCCGCATTGCTCGGATCGTCGGCCAGCACCACCACATCCACGCCGTCGACCAGGTCCGGCCAGGTCGGCTCCTGCGTCTGCTGCCACCGCCGAACCAGCTCCGCCGCCTTGGCATCGGCGCCGTCCCCGACCACCGGTGGCAGCTGGGCATCGGCCGCTGCGGTCAGTTCGACCAACCGGTCTTGGGTCCGGGAGGACAGCTCGGCGAAGGCTCTCGGCGTCACGGCCGCGGCCGTCGGCGCCAGCAGTTCGGTCAGCCGCTGGATCTCGGCATCCAGCCGGGTCACAGCCTGGGTGTGCCGGATCAACTGCTCCAGCTCGGCGAGAATGTCTCGCTGCGCCAGCAACTCGCTGACGCCGTCCGGACGGTACTGCTCCGGGATGTCCTTCAGCGTTCTGGTCCACGCATCGACCAGGCCGGTGCTCAGTAGCTCCGCGTCGAAGTCGGCGAATTTCTCGGCGACCACGGTGCCGACCGCGGCCTGCAACACGTCCCGCGCAGTCACAGTCCGCCGGGTGCGCTGCGCGGACAGGTCTGTCGCCGACAGCTCGAAGCGCTCCGCGAGTTCATCCCGCAGTGTCACAGCGCGGTCGCGCTGGGCGAGCATGGTGTCCAGTTTCCCGGCAAGCTTGTCGGGGTCGAGGAGATCGACAGTCTCGACCAGTTCCGCCAGGCCGCGCAGCCGTTCCACCAGCACCGCCAGCACCTGCAGGTCCGGGAGTTCGGCCATACGCGCGAACTCGCGCAGCATCCCGCTGCCTTCCGGCTGCATGACCAGTTCCGGCGCACCGGTGATGCCGAGCCGGGCCATCAGCTCCTGCGCCCACCGCGCCCGGGCGAATTCCAGCCGGCCTGCCCAGCGCGTCGGGATCGGCAGCCAGCCGCTGTCATGCCGCACGGCACCGCTTCCGGTCCGGATGGCCACGAAAGCCTCGATCCAGATCGGGATCTCGCGCACCGCCGCGGAGCGGCCTGCCGCCCTGCGCTCCTGCGGATCGGCGACCAGCAGGTGGTGGTCGATCTGGTCGAACAGGTCGAAGATGAACTGCAGCGGGTAGCCGCGCTCCGGGCTGATCCCCAGCTGTTTGGCCAGGATCCGCCAGGTCCGGTCCAACTGCTCCTCGGCATCCGCTGCCGCCACCCCGAGCTCCAGCACCAGCGCCCTGCGCCGCTGCACCAGTTCCAGCACAGCCCCGGTCGCCGACTCCGGCAGGCCTGCCTCGGCGACCTCGCGCACCGACTGCGCAAGCGCGGCGTCCAGCTCCGCGTCCATGGGATATCCAAGCCAGCGCAGTGCCGCCCAGATCCGCTGCCGCAGTGCGGGATCGGTCACCTTTCCGGCATTGCCGAGCCGCAGGTTATCCACCGTGCTCCCGGTCGCGCCTGCCACCGTGGCCACATCGGCCAGGGTGATCCTGCTGCGCCGGTACCGGTGGGAGCTGGTATCCGGCATAGCCGGGGTGAAGGCGGGGGTGCGGTCGACCGGGCCGGTCTCGTCCCGGGTGCCGATGATCCGACGGTCAGCCAGACCGTGCGGCTGCCTACCGTGCAGCGGGATCTCCGCGTCGCTGGGACTGCCGAAGACAATGGCATCGATCTGGCCGACATTGCGGCCTGCCGCCTGAATCCAGGCGTCGATCGCCGGACCGATGATCCACCGGCCCTCGAATGCACCCGGGAAGCCGTTGTCGTGCACCACAATGTCGCCGACATCGACCGGCCCGTCCAATTCCGGGTTCTCGTCGATCAGCTGCTGGGTCACCCGCGTCACGACGAAGGCGTGGTCGCCGCGGTCGCCGCAGTTCATCACACCGGCGAGGGCATGTTTGCCGAGATCCCGGACCTCGGCTACCGCCGCGGCCAGGCCCTCGGCGCCGAACCCGAGTGGCTCGGTACGGAAGTCCGCGTCCGCACCCGCCGCCATGGTCAGATCGGAGGTGCCTGCAGGGCGCGTGACATGCCGCGGCACCGGGCGCATCCGGTCCGCGGCGGGGCCTTCGAGCACCGCGTGCAGCACCTCGTGCACCAGCGAGACACAGATACTGCCGGACAGGTCGTCCTGGTCCTCGGCGGGCGGGTTTTCGTAGTCGGCCAGATCGACGACGGGCCGCAGGGTGACACTGCCATCGCCGCTCTCCGGAACTCGCCCGCGGCCTCGGCCGCCGGGACCCCGGTGGTTCTCCAGCATCAGCTGCGCGCCCAGCATGAAAATGCCGAGGCCCAGCCCGAAGAACCCGGGTCCCCGTCCGGACGGACCATCCGTCAGCTCGGCAGGCGGCGTACCCGGGTCCGGGAGCCGGTAGCCGACGATCAGGGCGGCCAGCCGGATCCGCCACTCCAGGTCCGGATCCATGTTCGTGCTGTCGCCGTTGGCCACTCGGCCGACCGAAGCGGTGGAGCAGCCCGCCACCCAGGCCACCGCGGCCTGAGTCCGCGGGTTGGGAATCCGGCGGCGCCCGGCGGCGTCCCGGATCACCTGCTCCCGCCGCGCGGCTGCCGGATCCGTCTCGGTCACCGGCACCCGGTCCTCCTCCGGGCGCAGCAGCTCGACGACCTGCTCGACCGGCACACCGGCCTCGTCCGCGACCTGCTGGGCGATGGACGGCCGGGACTCGTCCTGCAGCTGGTGGATCCGCTCCAGCATCTCGACCACGGTGAGTTCCTGCGGCGGAGTCGCCACACTGCCGTCCCCGATCGCAGGCGGATCCGACTCTCGAACAGTGGTATCCACCGGACCAGGCAGCAGCGTCTGGCCCGCACCGATCATCGCCGCTATTCCGGCGAGCGGGTCCAGGTCCCAGTTCGCGGTCTGCTGCACGGCGTCGAAAATCACTGTGCCGTCATCGGTTTCCACATCGATCCGGCCGTCGAGGAACAGCCGCACCGCGCCCTCGCTGCGCTCGGCCACTGCGGCGACCGCAGCCACCCGACCCGGATTGCGCACCCCACCAAGGTCAGCAGGCAGGCGACGGTGGCGCAGCTGCAGTGCGGCTGCCAGGGCACGACGGTGGGAGCGGTCGTCCACCGGCTGCTGCCGG
Source organism: Nocardia sp. NBC_01730 (assembly GCF_035920445.1). Classification (NCBI taxonomy): domain Bacteria; kingdom Bacillati; phylum Actinomycetota; class Actinomycetes; order Mycobacteriales; family Nocardiaceae; genus Nocardia; species Nocardia sp. NBC_01730. The sequence continues at coordinate 2,024,809 of NZ_CP109162.1, forward strand.
GAGATCACCGCCTCCACCGTCGCTACCGGCACCCCGGCCGCAGCCGCCACTTCCGCTGCGGTCGCTTGCGGATACGGATCCGGGTATGCCTCCGGATCCACCGCAATGTCGCTCGGCAGATTCAGGCGGTGCTCCTGGGCGGCATCGGCCACCGCGGCCGCGGTCTCCGGGCGCACCGGAATGCCCTTCAGCACACAGAGCACCGTGCCCACCGGCACCGCGGCATCCACCGCCACGGCTCGCCACAGCGCCAGCTGCGGCTGGTCGTACCCGAATTCCTCGACCGCCGCCCGCAGCTGGACCGCCGCCTCGGCATCCACCTCACCACCGGCGAACCAGCGCACCACGACATCCCGGTCGATATCCCGAGTCCGCGCCCGCCGCTCGGTCTTATCGCGCAGATCGCGCATTCGGTGTGGCGGGTCCGGCAGTACGGTCGGCAGTGACCGCTCATCGCCACGGGGGCTGCCGAACAGTTCGGTGACTCGGTCTCGGGCCGCACCCTCGGCACCGACATTCTGGATTGCCGACCCGTCATCGGGGGAGACCAATGTCTGGTTGCGCTGGTTGACTTGGTAGCTGCAAATGCCACTGCGCTCGTCGTACTCGAACCTGATGGTGTCGCCGCGGAGGCCGGCGGTCTCCATGGTCAGCGTGAGATGCCGGTTGTTCTCCGCACCGGTCACCCCGGCTTTCAGGATGAGCGTGCGGTAGCCCGACGCCGTCCGTTCCCCGAGCACCCGCCGCATGACCGCCACTGCCATGTCGCGATCGCCGAATGCCCGCCAGCCCCCGACCATGTCGATCAGCCGGACCGCCGCACCCGCGCGCACCTGGTCCGTTTCGGCCAGTTGCAGCCCGATTTCGACCCCGTTGTCGCCCGGGTCCACCTGGAACACCACGATGCCTTCGGCCACGAAAGACCAGACACCAAGCGCATTCGGCTGCCAGGAAGTGTCGGCAGGCAGCGCCGAGAAGACTGTCAGCAGCCAGCGCCGGGTGCCATGGTCGATATGCGTATACCGGTCGAGCCAGCCGACCAGCCGGATGATCGTCCGGTACCTGTCGACGCCGAATTCCCTTGCTGCCTGGTGCAGCCGCTCGTCGGACAGCACGTCCACCCGGTCCAGGCGCAGCCAGTGCCTGACCACTCTGGCTGGGACACCTTCGGCCTGCACTCGCGCCTTGAACTGCTGCAACAGTGACAGCGCCGCCGCGGCATCACCGGCCCGCACTGCGGCGACGAGCTCCTCCGGCCGCACATACTGCGGATCATCCGGCGATGCGGCATTGAACAGATCGGACCGCAGCGTCTCGGTCCCCTTCCAGTGGCCCCGGCTGCCGCGCCGGCCGTCCGGGTCCAGCTCGGCCATGGCCGCCTCGCGCTCGCCGTAGCGGAACGTCCGGGTCTTGCCGCGCTCCACCTGCAGCAATAGCTGCAGCCGACGGTTGCCCATGGTGTTCGTCGCATCGTTGGGCTGTGGGCCGCGCACCTCGACGGTCACCGCGGCCTCGGTGAAGTTCGACTGCTGCAGCGTGTCCAGTTCAGCCAGCAGGTTCTGCAGGGATTCGTCGCGGCCCACCAGCTGCGCCCACCCGCCGATCAGCTGGACCGCGCGGCGCACCAGATCCAGCCGGGCCGGGTCGGCGCGAACCACCCGCACTTCGAAGGTGATCGAGCTGTTCCCGGGGTGCATGGTCACCGTCAGCAGCCGGGTGCCGTGTTCGTCCACGAGCTGCAGGGTCCCGGCCAGCGAGCCGTCGAGCATGGTCCGCACTTCGGGCCGGGCGCCCTGGGCCACCAGCTCCTGCGCCATGGTCTGTGCGAGCGCCCGGGCGGCCGAGTCGATACTCCAGGCCAGCGGCACCGGCTGCGCGTTGGCCGGCAGCGGCCCACCCGTTTCGGTGACCAGCTCACCGTCCCTGCCCCGCGTGGGCCGGGTGAAGAATTCGCCGATCACGTATTCCGGCGTGCCGGAGACCGCTGAGACAAGGGGAGGCGCCGACCGGCGGAACAGCCCTCTTCCCGGCTCCAGCGACCCGGTTGCCAGCGTACCCACCGCGGGCGCCGCCACCCGTGCAGGCGGTGCGGCCGGTGCGCTCGGCTCCCGTTCGAACGGCTCGAGGGTAGGCATTATGAGCGTTCTCGGGGTCTCCGAAGACCCGTCTTCCTCGCGGTAGAAGAACCATTCGCTCTCCGACTCGGCATCCACCACGGACACCTGCATCCACCGCCGGCCCTCGGCGCCGTACACATCGACCAGCACAGTGACGTTGTCGTAGCCCTGAGCAAGCTTGCCGCCGAGGTACTCCGCCATGGCGGCACGGACCACATCCCGGTTCGGATGCTCAGCCCAATCCGAGAGCACATCGACCAGCCCGCGCCCAGCATCCGCCCACGGTTCGCCCTCGATCAGCTGCGCCTCGATCAGGAGCGAGTCCTCCCCGGCCACCTGCACCTGCAGCCGCGGCAAGTCGTCCGCGTCCAGCACCTCCAGCAGATTCAGCTCGCCGCGTTCGATCCGCAGCCGCATCCCGGCATCCGTCATCGCCGTGACCAGCGTCAGCGCCCGATCCATGGCGGTTCGATCCACCTGTGGGAAGTCGGCGCGGAACGCCTCGAAGACTTCCCGGGGGCTCGGCGGCTGCTGCTCCGCGTCGGCATCGCTCGAGGCCGCATCGTCGGCGGCTGGCCCGTCCTCCCGGGCGCCCAGCGGCTTCTCTGGGCCGCCGGTCGGCTCCTCGCCTTCGGCCAATCGCAGTTTCGCCTGGATGTCCTGGTCGAACAGCATGACCTGCGCCGCGAGCACGCCCCGACCGGCCCGAATCACCCAAGCGTCCACCGCATCCCGGCCGACGATCCAACCTTCGTTCATCCGAGCTTCCGGGTCGGCGTCATCGAAGACCAGGATCTCGTCGAGATAGTCTTGCAGCTGCGGGTATTCCTCGACCAGCGCCTGGTTTACCCGTACGACGGCAATGGCATGCGCGAAGCGTTTGCCGAGCTCCAAAGCGCCGATCGCCAGGCCGATATCCGGCCGGGTGCGGGCAAGATCGACCAGATCAGCCAAGCCGGCCGGTCCGGGATCGAGCTCCTCCGGATTCCATTTCGCGCCAAGGTCCTTGGCCATACTCTTGCCGAACAAGCCATTCAGGGCAGCTTTGCCGTCCTCCAGCGAGCGCGGGCGCATCCCGGTGGCATTCGGCCCGGCCGCGATGGCGACCACGTTCTCCACCTTCACCCCGCACAGCGGCTCCGGCTTGTGCGCGGTGAAACCATAGTTGGCCTGGGCAGCATCGTGGCCGAACCGTTGTCCGATCTCGGCCAGGCTGTGGACCATCGCGTCGGTGGCGATCACACCGAAGTCCGCGGCGAAATCGTCGACCGGCTGGGAACCGGCCGCGGGCAGATCGGCCAGCAGCCGCGCCTGCTTCTTCAGCCAGTCGAATTCCCGATCGGCTTGGCCGAATTCGGTCACCGCCCCGACCAGCACACTCAGATCGATGTGCCGGTCTCGCAGTGCTGCCAGTTCCGCCACCCGATAGGCAGGGGCTGCATTCAGCTGCCGCCGGATCCCATCCGGGGTCAGCTCGGTCGCCGAGACTCCGAAACCCTCAGCCAGGTCGGTCAACGCCTGCGCCCGCAGCGTGCGCAGCTCGCGTAGCCGGTTCGGGCCGAAGACGGTCTCGGTGGAAAGCCCGAGCTTCGACTGCAGCTGCTCGGCCCGGGCTCGGTAGTTCTCCCGGCGCGCATATCTCGTCGGCAGCGCATCGGCCAGCAGGTCCAGCCCGCGGACCGACGGGACCTGCGCGCCGACCCGCGCCCGAAGATGCCGGACTTCGGCATCCAGCACGGCCAGTTCCGTCGCCTTCCACATCAGCTCCCGGATCCGGCCATCCTGAGCGGCGCGAGCCAGTCGCTCGACCCAGCCGCGGACTCGGCGTGCGTTCACACCATCCATCTCGCCCCGGATCCAGGCGGCGAAATCAGGGTCGAGATCCGCGGCTGCCGCCAGGGCCGCATCGGCGATCGATGCGATCAGCAGCTGCTGCCGGGACAGCACCCGGGCTAGTTCCTGGAGCCTGGTCTCGGTGTCGAGCCCGGCCCAGAACTCCGCGGTGCGGTCGTCATCCTGGTACTGCCGAAAACGCTCCTGGGTCTGGTAGATCGCCAGCCTGCGCGCCGCGAGCCCGGCCAGCTCGGCATGGGTGGTCGCGTGCTCCGGCTCCGGATACTCGACGGCCAGCTCCTGCAGCATCTGGTCGATCTCGTTCGGGGAGAACCGGTCGAACCGCTTGCCGGAATTGGGCTTTGCCGTCTGCAACACGCTGATCAGCTGCTGCATGTCCGCTTTCGCCTTGGCGAATTCGACACCGAACTCGTCGATCGCATGCCGCAGATCTCGATTCGGGTCGCGGAACCAACGGAATTCCTCGCCCGCGAGGGCCGAATCGACCAGGTTCAGCGGGCTGAGGATCTCCATCGCTTCGCGAAGCGTCTCAGCCCGCGCCGGCTCGGCATGCAGGTGGTTCTCCGGCCCGTGGTCATGCGAGTGCAGCCGGCTGTGCGCTCCGGTGTCGGCCGCGACCTGCCCCGCCAACCGTCGCCCCGGCGATATCGGACGTACGGTCGGGGCGGTTTCCTCGGTGACTGCCGCCACCCGGATCACCGCGACCACAGCCCGGCCTTCCCAGGTCTCCGCCATCGCCTGTGCTCGCCGGCCGGCGGCCGTCATGGCTGTCTGCACCGCCTCCAGATCCGCCGTGCTGTCGTATTCCAGGCGGTCCACCCGGCCGGCGGAACTCGGTTCCCCCCACACAACGTTCAGTTCCAGTACACCGTCCCAGGTGTGCCGATAGGACTGCAGCACCATCGGTGGGGTGCCGGTCTGCTGCTGCACCGTCGGGAACATCGAGACAGCCGAATCGACCAGGCGCAGGGCATCATGCAGCCCCCGCTGCTCTGGTCCGAGGTCCACCGGCTGCGCAAGGCCGGCCTGGACCACTGCCATATTCGCCTCGAATCGCACCGCCGCGGGCAGCCCGAGCGCGTGCCGCAGCGCATCCGGATGCCGTTGCAGCAGAAGCTTCCGCACATAGGGCGGCCAGCCGTGCCACGCCTCGGCATTGCCCCCCGCCATCCCAGCCAGATCGGCAGGCGACGCGGTCACCGCTGGGCGCATATCGGCGATGTCCACCATCAGGAACCAGCCCAGTGCATCCCGAATGATGTGGTCCGGGTCGACGCCGGCCGGGGCCTCGGCCATCATCGCAGCCAAAATGTCCGCGCCACTGCGGTCGCCGGCCTGCAGCGTCACGGCCGGACCGTCCCCGACTGCGACCACCAGCTGCCGCTGCTCGTCAAGTTCCGCCCGCAGCACCCGCACCCGCGGGTGACCGGGCAGGTGGAAAGCCCAGCGCTGCAGCATCTTCAGCTGGTTGACCCAGTCGTCGAGCTCGGCCTGCCACTCGGTGTCCGCCGGAGTCGAATCGCGGTTGGCGCCCAGCGCATCCCGCTCCTGCCGCAACCGCTCCCGGTTCAGCTCGTCTGCGATCGCCTCCGGCAGCTCCGCGGCAGTGGGCAGTTGGGCCCACGCCTGCGCGATCGGATCGGTCAAGTGCGCCAGGAGCAGCGCCCGGGTGTCGGCATCCCACCGCTGCCACTGCTGCGCCTGTACTTCGCTGCGCACCCGCGGCATGGCGCTCATGACATCCGACTCGTCCATCCCGGCGAAGCGGGCGTCCAGCTCGGCGCTCACATCCTCCTGGAACCGCGTCCACAGCGCCGCTGCCTCGCTCAGCCGAGTCTCATCCGGCTCCGGCAGGAAGACCGGTCGGGGTTCGACAACGCGGGCGGGGTTCACGGCATCGGGTTGTGGCGCACTGTCGGCGACCACATCGACCGGCTCGGGTTCGCTCGCCGAGAGCGCCGGGTCGACGGTCGCAGGCCGGTCAGGCAGCGCGGCGTCCCGCCGGACCAGGGCGACATTCGATGTCGCACCGTGTGCCGGGAAGGCGGCGTGTGCCGCGGCAGCGGTCAGCAGCGCGTTTCCGGCTTCGTCCACGACGACAATGCGAATCCTCGGCTCGGGTCCGCGGCCGATCCGGCGGGCTTCGACCAGCGCTTCCATGTCCCGGGCGAACCGCTCCGGGTTGGTGCCCTGCCACACCGCCACCGCCATCCGACCGGGACCCTGGGTATCGAGCAGGGTTTCGGCGAGATTCATCATCCCGATGCGCAATACACCCGGGGTGGGCTCGCCCCTGGTGACCAACACGGTGATCTCATTGGCATCGGTCAGCGTGCTTGTTCCGACGAAAGTCCGGTCCTGCGTCGGATTTCCAGTCAGCGGAAGCGCAATCGGGCGAACCAGATGCTGCTGCCAGTCGAGGAACAACAGCCGGTCGGCGCGGTTCAGCGCCGCCCAGAACGCCGCCGACCGAGGCGTCCGCTCGGGCCGGTCGTGCATCGTCCGCGCCAGTTCGCGCAGCACGGCTTCGGCACGATCGGCATCGATGATGCCATCCAGCCCGGCGACCAGATCCGCGGCATCCCTGGCCAGCTCACTGCGTTCCAGCTTGGTAAGCCCCTGCCAGAGCCGTGCGGTCGTCTGCGCCGAGAGCCCGGCCCCGAACATCGGCCGCAACGCCGAACCGGGCCCGGGTTCGGTCGTGCTCGATTCGTAGTCCGCGAGCACGAACCCGGGCTGGCCTGCGGGCGCGGGACCGGGCAGCTCCCGCACCGTGTCTGCGCCGAGCAACCGCTGCGCCACCTGCGCCGCCGCGATCCCGTCACCCCGGCCGACCAACACCACGTCCGGCTGCCCGTCACCGATCGCCGCGGCCAGGTGTCGGAACAGCGCCTGCCCGTCCCGCTCGGCCGGATCCACATCGGGCGCGGCACGATCGAACGACACCTCGTCGAGGTCCACCGGGATGGACACAATCATCGCCGCACCGTCCCGGAGCAGCTGTTCGACCTGACCGTCTTGAAGCAGCTGTTCGGCCTGGAAGAAGCCCGCGGCAGCGTCGGCCTCTGCCTCCGGCCCCACCCGGCGTGACACGGTCTGCGACACATATCCGAACACCCGGCTCGCCGTGTCCGGGTCGCCGATCTGCACCACGATCCGTCCCCGGTCGGCTTCGTCCCCGTCCGGATCGCCGGTGGCCAGCAGGTAGACCGGAAGCGGCGGTTGCGCTCGCTGCAGCAGTTCCTGCAATGTCTCCACGACGGCCAAGGTCGCTTCCAGCACCAGCGCGCGCTGTGTCTTCGCCTGGGTGACCGGTGGCCGCGCTCGGGCATTGATCCCGTCCGTCACCTGCATCAAGTTCAACGCATTCCGCGCCACTGGCGACGGCACCCGCCTCGGCGCGGCGTCGCCTTCGCTGTCCTGGACCTCCGCTGCGGCATCGGGCGACTCCGGCTCATACGTGCCATCGGCCAACCCCCGCATCACGTTCAGCGTTTTCCAGTCCGAATCCGACAGGTCCCCGCGGGCGTCCGGACGCCCCCACGGCCAGGTCGCGAGCAGCCCGTTCAACAGCGCAGTGTCGTACTCATCGAAGGCTGCCTCGGGTTTCTCCCGCTGCTTCGCGAACTCGACCATCTGGCCCAGAATTCGGACCCGACCGAGCGCCTCGAGCAGCTCCTGCACCTCATCGGCAGCCACATCCCGCACCGCCAGCAGCCGCTGCCCCAGGTCCCATTCCTGGTCATCGGACAAATCGGCGACGAGTGTCGGGTCCAACTCCCCAGCCCGGAGAATCGCATCGAGCGACGCCATGCCACGCCTGTCTCGCAACGCCTGCGCGTCCAGCTCGGCCAACCGTGGGTTGTTCAGTTGCTTTGCCAGCGAACGAAGTTCGACGTCCACCGCTTCGATGTCGCGCTCGGTGTTGGTCCGGCGCCGGACCAACACCTCCAACGCCCGTACCTGGCGCTGCAGTTCCACATCCTGCGGGTTGTCCCGCAGTTCCGCTGCCAACCGGTCCAGCAACAGCACCCGGACTCGTAGATCGAGGAATTCCACGGCCAGCTCGGCGATCTCCGGTTCGTCCAGGTCGTGGAGCCGGTCGATATCCGCGGGCGTGATGGTGTCCGGGTGGATGTCATGCGGCTCGCCCCTGTTCGCCAACTGCCCGGCCAGCGAGCCACTCTTCGCTTCGAAGAACCTGCGCAAGTGTCGCAGTGCACCGCCCAGCCCAGGGGCGGCCGCCGCACCGGCGGCCAACGGTTGTCCCAGCGCCTCTTCCAGCGCTGCATCGGACCTCCGGCGATCCTCGGCACGCCGGTCGAGCTGGTCGACCATGTCCCGGAGTTCGACAAAGGCCGCCACGTCGATGGAATCCGGGTCGATGTTCAGCCCGACCAACCGGTCGCGCAGCTGCGACTCGCTCAGCGGCAGCGGCTCCTCGCGCAGCTGCTCGCCGAGGGTGGCTCGCATCCGGCGCAGCTGCCAACCCAGCCGAGCCGCGGCCAATTCGGTCTTCCATGCCCGCGCGGGATCGGAGTCGTTGACCAGGTCGATGGCTTCCAAATATCCCCAGGTCGACCGAACCTGCCTGTTCTGGGCCGCTACGAGCTGGGCCGCGAGTTCGTCGATCCGATCGGCGGCCGCGATCAGCGTGCGCAGCCGCTCGACCGAACCGCCTTTGCCGCGCAGTGCCTCGAATCCAGCGTGCAACTGCTCCGCCAGCCCGTCGATCGCCACCATCCTGCGCCGCAGCTGATCCGCATCGGCCAGCATCCGGGACCCATGGTGCGCCAGGATGTAGTTTTCCGCCGCATCCCGCAACTGTTCGTCGGTGTCCTCGTTCATCGCAAGGGTCACCAGCAGCTCGGCCAACCGGGCATCGTCGGCGAACGCCTGCCGCTGCTCGGGGCTGAGCAACGCAACCAGGACGGCACGGGCTTCGTTCTCGGCCTCGGTCACCACCCCGGGTTCGGCGACCACCTCGTCCCGGAGCATCGCTTCGCGGCTCTGCTCGATCCGGTTTCGGAACCGAGCCAGTGCCGGGCCGAATTCGATTTCGACGTCGTCCACCCGATCCGGATCGGATGGTCCACCGTCGTCGTCCGGGTCTATACCCCCGGTCCGGGAAGTGCCGACCCGGAAATCCTCCCCGCGCAGCACAACCCGGCCGTCTGCGTCCGGTACCACGGTCCCGATGTTCGTCTCGCCGGCGACCGGCTTGCGCAGGAACAGCGCGACAACCTCGCAACCGGCCGTCTCCGGCGCCGGGGTGAAGTCCGACTCGAACTCGGCCATCCCCGGGTCACGCCGCTCGACCCGAACATTCCCGTTCTCGTCCACGCGCCGCACCAGCCAGTAGGTGTGGCCGAGCTCGCCGTTGACGCCGCTGCCGTGCACCGTCGGGTCGAAGACCAGCACCCCGACACCGTTGCCGCTGCCCGGCTGCTGCGCATCCAGCTCGGCGCCCCATTGCAGCAGCCGTTCCTTCGCCGCGGCGACATCGTCGACCACCTGCGAAACCTGTCCGCCCACTGCGGTTTCCAGGTCGCTGACCAGGGTGCCGGCCAATTCTCCTCGCTCGGGCATGGCGTCGAACCGGACCCCGAACGCGGCCGCGATATCCGCCAGGGTCATCGGACCGCACAGGTCCATCAGGTGCAGCCAGGGCTGGGTGCCGTCCTCGTCGAGAATCTTGTCCGCCAGGGCGGAATCCGGCAGTCCCGGGTGGCTGTTCCGCGGGTGCCAGTACCCGGCGTCGGCGACCGTGGTCACTACCCGGTGCACCACGTCGGCATCCTGCTCGATCCCGAGCAGCACCCGCTTGAAGGCGTGCTCGTCGACCTCGGCCGCGGTGATCATCGCCCGCTTGGAGACCTGCCGTGTGGTAAACGAGCCCGGCACAACCCGGCCATCCGCGAGCTGCGGCGGCACGAATCGCTTGGTCGCGAATTCCGGGTCCACCCGCCCGCGCACCTCGGCGGGGACCGGGTAGCCCAGCCACAGGGCGGCGGCCAGCACCCGCTGTACCAGCTCTGGCGAGACCGGGCGGTTCCTGGCGAACACATGCGAGACCGACGGGTGCGATACCGCGGCCAGCGCGGCCACATCCAGCAAGGTGGGCCTGCGGCGCAGCTCCTGGTCGGTGCAGCCCAGGAACCGCTCCGCCGCCGCGGTGAACCGGATCCGGCGCGGGCTGTCGGCTTCCTGAGCGACCCGGTCGAGTTCGGCGGCCACCCGGGCCCGGTCCACGGCCTCCGGCCGCACGCCCAGCAGCTCGGCCAGCTCCATCCGGACCGCGCGGATCTCCGCGAAGGCCTGCATCGGGGCGGGCGGTTCTGCCGATATGGCGGACAACATCCGGCCCGGCACGAACTGCTCCCCCGCGTAGTGCGGCGGCACGAAATTCGCCGCGGCATAGTCCGGGTCGACCCGGCCGAGATGCGTCGCGGGCAGTTCCACGCCCATCCATTGCGCGGCCGCGTAGAACCGCTGTGCAAGCTCATCCGACCGGATGATTTCTCCGGCCATGATGCGCCGGACGGTCCAGCCGGACACTCCGGACACCCGGACCATGTCCGTAACCTTCGGAGTGCGGGACAGCTCCCGCTGATCCAGCCCCAGGAACCATTCGGTGATCTCCAGGAACCGGCGGGTCTCCGGTGCCGGGTCGGCACTGTCGGCCAGCAGGCGCAGCTGGGTCAGCGGCGAGGTGTGCTGCGGCCGCCAGATCGGCTGGTGCAGTTCCGGCAGACCGAGCAGCGCGGCCAACTCGCGGTCCAGCTCGGTGTCCGGGCCGCCCGCAGGCAACAATGCCCGCCGGCCCAGCCAGGCCATGAGCTCGGGCATCCGGCCGTCCCCGGCCAGCTGCTCGAACTCGGCAGCGCCCAGGTTCTGCAGCTGGTTCTGCAGCACGACCGCCGCCCACCGGACCTGCTCCTGCACCATTTGATCCGGTGTAGTGCCGAGCAACTCGGCGAATTCCACCTGCAGCGCCCGCAACTGCTCGAAGGTGTGCGGACCGCGCGATATCTGCCCAGCCGGTTCGTCGAGGCCCGGCCACTCCTCCCGTGCGCCCAGCGGCAGCTCCGGGCCACCGGTCGGCTCTTGGCCCCCGGCCAGCGGCAGTTTCGGTGTGATGGCCTCGTCGAACAGCTGCACATGCTGCCTGACCACACCCCGAACGGCTCGGACCGGCCAGCCGGCTACCGCCTCGTCCCCGACGATCCAGCCGTCCTCGTCGGCTACCGGGTCGGCGGGGTCGAAAATCGCAACCCTGCCGCGGTTGCGGCCGCCCAGCTGCGGGAATACCTCGGCCAGACGGGCATTCGCCCGCACCACCACGGCGACGTGGCCGAAGCGGTTGCCGCCTTCGGTGACCAACACGGCCAGGCGCACATCGTTCTTCGGATCGCCGACCAGCCCGATCAGCTCCGCAGGCCCACCAGGCACCGGCTCCGGGTGCCAGTCGGCCCGCACATCCTTGGCGAAAACCGTGTCCGCCAGGCCTTCCAGCGCAGCATCGGCATCCTCCGCGGACCGGGCCTGGATCCCGGCGGCCGGACCGGCCGCAATAGCGACCACATTCTCCACCTGCACCGCGCACAACCGCTCCGGCGTGCGGTTCGCGGTGTAGTCGTACTCGCTCTGGGCGGTGTCCGACCCGAAACGGTCGGCGATCTCGGCCAGAGTGTCGGCCAATATCCCGGCCGACAGCACGGTGGGACCGAATTCCCAGGCGACACCGGCGAATACGTCGTCGGTGCGGCGCGTGCCTGCCGGACCGTCCGCGGGCAGGCTTGCCAGCAAGGTCGCCTTCTTGTGCAGCCAGGCGAAATCCCGTTCCACCCTGCCCAGTTCGGCCACCACCTGGACCAGCTCGCGCAGGCCGTCGTAGCGGGCCTGCGCAGTCACGACGTCCGCATCCGCCGGATCCCGATGCGCCCGCAGCTCCTCCAGCCGGCGCGAAGCGATGGCCCGAATCTCGCGCAGCTCGCGCAGCCGGTGAGGACCGGTGAGGAATTCGGCAGTCACGTCGTGTGCCCGACGCTGCCGCTCCACCTCGGCCCGGAGCTCTGCCCGCAGCACGAAGGCCTGCGGCAGCGCCGCCGCCAGCACATCCAGCCTTGGCTCCCGGGTGTGATCGCGCAGATGCCGGGCCTCCGCCGCCAGCACAGCGAGTTGCGCGGCCTGTGCGACGATCCCGTCGAGCTCGTAGCGGCCTGGTTCGGTCCGGGCCGCATCCAGCAGCAGCATCACCCATTCCCGGACCCGGCTCGCGGTCAGCGTGGGCGCCTCGGCGGCCAGCTGCGCCGCAAGCACCGGGTCGTTGTTGTCCGTGGCCAGCCGCTGAGCCGCCTCGGTGATCCGCACCACCAGCAGCTGCCGCCGAGCCAGCACGCGGGCTGCTTCCCGGGTCTGGGCCCGGTCGGCCAACTGGTCCCAGAACGCCGAGTTGCGCCTGCCCTTCGTGTATTCACCGAACTGGCTTCGGACGGCCGCCACCGCCCGCAGCTGCTCCGCGAGCCGGGCCAGCAGCCGGTGGGTATTCGCATGCTCGGGGAACCCGACCGCCAGCTCCAGCAGGGTCAGGCCGATCTGGTCCGGGGTCACCGCGGGCATCCGCTCGGTGGGCGGGAGGATCTCGCGGATCAGCTCACGGATGTCACTCTGGATCCGGGTGAGCTCGGTGCCGATGCGCACGCCAGCGCTGGTGATCTCCAGATACGGATCCGGGAACCAGGTGAACTCGGTTCCGGCTTCCGCCCGGTCGACCAGGCCGGTCACCGTCAGCAGCGCCATCGCCGCGCGCAGGGTCGGTGCGGCCGACTCCGGGGCGTGCAGGTGGTTTTCCGGCCGCTGTCCGTACGGGAGCAGTCCGCGGGCGGCACCGGTGTCCGCCGCGACCTGCCGGGCCAACCGCCGGGCGGCCGCCTGCGCCCGCTCCCCGGGCGCCACCGGCGCACGCCCCGGACCGGGTATCCGGACCGTCGCGATCACCGCATCGGTTTCCTTGCGCGACAGCAACTGCCGCGCCTGTCTCACCACCTCCCCGGGATCGGGGATATCCTCGAATTCCAGTCGGTGAACCCGGTTCGCGGACAACGGGTCCGGCACCGACCAGACCACGGTCAGCTCCAGCGCGCCGTCCGGCGCGCGGTGGTGGGACAGCACCTCCGCGACCGGCATGCCGGTGGCCTTCTCCCGCCGCCGCACCTGGTGCAGCTGTGTCATGGTCTCGTCGACCATTTCCAAGTCCGCGAGCCGCTGTCCCTGCTCGTAGTTCAGACCGCGGTCCGTCGCCGCCGCCTGCTCCAGCCGGGTCCGCACAATGTCGCGGGCCTGCTGTCGGATTTCCCGGGGCAGGCCGACCGCCACCGCCAGCACCTCCGGGTGTTGCCGCACCAGCAGCTGCTGCGCATAGGGTGGCACCCCGGGCCAGGCCGCCGCGATCGTCGCGGCCGCCTCGGCCACCGCGAACAGGGACGCATCCGGTGCAGGCACCATGGCGCCGATCTGCGGTATCCCCAGCCATGCCACAGCATCCCGGACAATCACCTCAGGGTTGCCCGCGAGCATCGGGGCCGGGTCCACTTGCGCGAGATCGAGGCTTTGCCGCACCTCGATGCCCAGTTCACCGATCTCGGCCTGCCGCAGTAGCTCCAACATGTTCGGGCCGTGCCGGATCACGGTCAGTTCGGCCGGCGACAGTGCCACCGCCCGGTCCGCGAGGAAGTCCTTCAGATCCGCAGCATCCTGCCCGAACCAGAACTCCGCGGCCCGTGGCTGTTCCGGCGTGCCCTGGGCCACCTCGTGCATGGCGGTTGCCAATCCGGCCACCGCCTGGTCGGTGCCACTGTGGCCGATATGCACCGTCTGCGCCGAGACATCGGCACCGACCTTGATCACCACCACCCGCGGCCGGCCAAGTTCCAGTCGGAGCACTTGCACCGGCGGGTTGCCGGGCAGATGAGTGGCCCAGCGCTGCAGCATGTGCAGTTGGTCGATCCAGTTCTGAACCTCGCGCAGCTGCTCGGCGTTCTCCGGGGTGTGCTCGCCGTCCAGCAGCTCATGCTGCAGCTGTTGCAGCCGGATCCGGTTCAGCCCGTCGGCCATCGCCGACGGCAGCTCCGCGGCGGTGGGCAACGGCTGCCGCGCAGTCGGATCGGCCAGGTGCGCCAGAATCAGCGCCTTCTGCTCGGCACTGGTGTTCTGCCACTGCCGGTCCCGCTGTTCCATCCGCACCCGCGGCTCGGCCGGAGGCTCCATTCCGGACAGCAGCGGAGCGGTATCGGCGTCCACCTGCTCGTGGAACTCCGCCCACGCCAGGGCCGCCGCATCCGGGGCATCCGGCAGTGTCGGGAAGACCGGGTGTGGTTCGGGGAGGGTCGGGACCCGCGGGCCGGTCACCAGCACATCGCCGAACGGTCGTGGGGCCTCGAGCACGGTGTAGACGTGGCGGCGGCCGGCCTCGTCCAGGAAATCCCGGGTCGGCGGGAAGCTGTTCAGATCCCGGCGCAGGTGCACCGCGTTCCGGTCGGCATCCCAGAGCAGACCGACTCGGGCCGGGACATGCGCGTGCCAGACCGCACCGGGAATCCGGCTCGGCGGGACACCGTCGATATCCAGCTCCATACCGTTGTAGCCGGGGTGGTTCACCGTATCGCCGTGTCCGACAGCGGTATTCGCCATCTCCGAGGGCAGCGGGCCGACCATCAGCACCGGATCGGTGGTCCGGATTTCCTGCTGCAGCGGGTCCACCAGCTGGAAGTGGCGGAACCCCGGATCGTCGATCGAGCGCTGTTCCGCTGGCAGCCGCAAGAAGCGGTTGGCCACATCGAAGGCGTCGTACACCCCGTACACATCGGACAGTCGGGTCTCGGCCAGCGCCATGACATTGTTCACCGTGAGCCCCTGCATCGCCGGGCCCCAGGTCTCGTCCGCGTACCGGCGTGCCGCCGCGGGGTTGTCGAAAGTCTCTACACCCTTGGCGATCTCGGCCCGGGCCACAGCATGTTTGCCGGCGTCCGAGAGTGCCTGGAAAGTCGGTTCCGACACCACCCCTGGCCCGCGCCGGGTCAGGATCCGGCTCAACCGGTTGATGGCGAGTTCTCGCCGCAGCTCCTCCGTCGTCTGCGGCACGCCCGCACCGGCCTCGACACGCGCCCGCAACTCCCGGTCCAGCTTCCGGGCGACACCGTCGATATCGGCATCGTCCACCAACCCGGCCAACCGAGTCAGCTCGGCCAGCCGGTTCACCGCCGTGGCCAGCTCGGTCAGCGGATTGTCCCGGCCCTGGCCGACCGTCTCCCCGAGCGCCTGCAGCAGGCTCACCGGATCCGCTTTGGCCGGGCGCGACCCCGCCGCGACCCGCTCCAGACCCAACACCTCGACCAACGTGCGCCGTTCCTGAGCTGCGAAGGTCCGCTTGCCCATGGCCCGTCCCACCGGATTCACCGTCATCTCGGCCACCGACATCCGGCCGGCCCGAATACCCGCTCCCTTCATGACCTGCTCGCCCATCCACCCGAGCAGCTCACCTACCCGCCGCGACCGCGCAGCCATGACAACACCACTGGCTCGGACCGACAGCTCGTGCCCGACCTGCTCCACCACCTCCCGCAGCACCCCCGGCCACAACAGCACCGCCGGGTCTTCGATCCTGAGCAGCCGGGCCAGCTCCGCCCGGATCTGCGCCACTTCCACATCAACCTGCCGCCAGTCGACTTCCAGCGCACGGGCCAGGTCATCGCGCTGCGTCCGGGCCCTGCGGGTGGTGGCGTCCTGCTTCGGCCGGGTGTCCTCGCCCGACGGATGCTGTTCCGGCACACCCTGACTCTCTTGGCCGCTCCCCGGCCCCTTTTGTCCCCCGATGTTGCTCAGGATCTTGCGGTCGCCTGGGACGCGGGCGGTGTCGGGGGTCAGTTCTACCGTGGGGTTGCCGTCGCCGTCGCGGAAGCTGACGAAGGTTTCCTTGACGCTGTCGCGGACCCGGCCTTCGATCTCGCGGTGGGCGTTGTCCAGCGCAATAGCGTCGCCGGTGTCCTGTTGGAGCCAGTCGCGCACATACACTTCACCGTCGTCACCGACGTACATCTCGTAGGTGTGCGAGCCGATCTTATTCGGGTTCTCCCGATCGAAATGTTCGTATTCGTCAACCACCACGGCGGAGGCACCAGGGCCCATTGCGCACAGGATGTCGGCGATGCGGTCGTGGGCGGTGCGGCCGTTGATCACCGACGCGGGGAACGACTCCTGGTACCAGCCCGCGTTCTGCATGGTGGCGAATTCGGTATCGGTGCGGCCGTGCACGCCTGCCGCGGTCAGCGCCGGCCACTGCTTGTTCGGGTAGCGCTCGCGCTGGGAGCGGCCGACGTAGGTGGTGCATTCGGCCGGGCTGCCTTCCAGGAGGCTGCGTAGCAGCGGTAGTTCGTGGGTGATGGTGTCCGGCAATCGGTGTCGGGTCAGGGCATCCCGATCGACTGCCTCTTCGTTGAACCAGGTCACATTGGCGCGGGTTCCGGTCCAGTTCAGCGCGGCGATATCGACGATTTCTTCGGCCGTCGGGTGTGCGACCACGTCGAATTCGGCCGGGGCCAACCCGTTTCGCACGCGGTAGTTCCGGTGCACGGCCAGCAGGTCGGTGAGGTCGGCGTTCAGGAAGTTCGCGGCCTGCTCGACCAGCGTGGCCGGGCCGACATACATCAGTACGGCTTGGTTTCCATGCGGGACGAATGCCGTTGCCGCCGTGCGCATGACAATGCCGGACAGGCCCTCGGCAGAGGTCCCCACCCGCAGCTGGACCCGGCGGCTGGTGTCGAGGTCGCCGAAGGAGACCGCCATCCGCTGCTGTCCCGGTTCAGTATTCAGGCCGAGAGTCAGCACCTGCACCGGCGGGTGTCCGGGCAGACCGGCGGCGATCCGCTCGGCTTCTTTCAGCTCCGACACCCGAGCCCGCAGCGTGGCCAACCGGTCTACTCCAGCGGGGTCCAACTCGAGCAGGCCGGAATCCTCGAGCTCCTCGTAGAAAGCCAGCTCTCTGGCCAGGTACATCCGGTTGGCCCGGTCGCGCCACCGGGCCGGGAGCTCGGCCCGGTCGGCTAGCTCGCTCGGGTAGGCGGCCACCAGCAGCTTGTGCTGCTCCAGACTGAACTCAGCCCAGCCCTTCTCGCCGCTGTTCAGCCGGCTCCATAGCTGTTCGGCCGCTTCCCGCTGCTGCGCAGTCAGCTCCGCCGGCTCGGGCAGCACCGGCCGCTCCGCGGGTGTGGGCGCCTGTTGCATCCAGTCTCGCAGCGCGGCCAGCTCGCCCAATTGTTCGGTCATGGCCAGCCATCGCCCGAGTTCGGTCGCGGACAGTACCGGGCGTCGGCGCGCCACCTCGACGCCACCCTCAGGATCGGTCTGCAGCCGCTCCTGGTGCGCTTGCATCATCGGCTCGGCCACTGCGGCATGCACCATAGCGACGCTGTCGGCATCCCCGGTAGTGACGAAGTTGATCCGGGCCCGCGGATAGGCTTTGGCGACCGTGTCCAGGTCGCCGGCCAGCCGGTGCGGGTCGGTGCCCTGCCAGACCACTCTGGTGAGCCGGCCACGGTCCCCACGCTGCAGCTGCTCCTCGATCGCCGCACCGGCGAAGTCGTGTGCCTCGAACAGCCCGGCCCGCAACGCTTCCGGAGTGGGCTGTTCGGCGGTGACGAAAACGGTGATCTCGGTCGGGTCCACGTTGCCGTCGAGCAGCACGAAGGACCGGCTGTCCGGCGTCAGCTCCAGCGGCAACGCCAGCGGCCGGACAGTCGGCTCGACATTCTGGTAAGCCGCCGCATAGCTGCGACGCTCGGCCCGAAGCACCGCATCGAGCGTCGCCCGCAACCGAGGGTCCCGGTTTACTTCGACAAGTGTGTGTAGCCGCCACTTCACCAGCTCGGACCGTTCCGCCCCCACTACGCTGTCCCCATCCACACCGAGCGCAGCCACCTGCTCCGGCGCCGCCTCGATGAGCAGTTTCTTGTTCTGATCCGACAGCCCGGCAACCCATCGCGCCGCCTCGTCCGGGTCGTCCTGGAGCATGTTCAGAAAATCGACCAGGTCCGAATGGGCCTGGCTGGGCGACAACTGGCTTGGCTCCTGTGGGGCCTGGACAACGGAGTCGATCCCCTCGTCCCGCAGCCAGAGCTGCGCCTCGTCCGCGACCCCGATTCCATCGCGCCAACTCACGAATTCGATGCGCGGCTTATTCCGTTCCCGGACCTGGTGAATTCTGACCAGCTCCGCGGCCAACGCGACTGAGTCGGACTCGTCCAGATCGGTCCCGGGTGTGCCCCGCCCCTGTGCCAGGTCGGGGTCGTCGTGGCGGTGCAAAACGATCGCGGCCACGTCACCGAACGCTTCCCGCCCGGCCTCGAGCTGCGCGAGGATCTTCCTGGGCTGTGCAAACAGCGCAGCGCCGTCGGTGGTGGCCTCGACCACGATGCCGAGCACCACGGGAGCAGTCATCGGGTCGCCGTACTGGAAGACCATCCGGCCCAGCTGCTCCTGGTGCGCATCCTTGTTGTACTGCAACAACCGCACCGGGCCGAGCGGGTTACGGCCCGTCTGCTCGCTCCTGGTATCGAACTCGGCGACGAAGTAGTCGGCGTCCCCGGTCAGAAACTCCAATGCGTCGAGCTCCAGGGCGCGCTGACTCTTACTGTCACCGAACCTGGCCCCCAACTGGTTCTGCTGCCGGTGCAGCGCATCGCGGTTGTCCCGGTCGCGTTCTTCGGAGTCATCCTCGGGCAGGTCGTCGCGACCGAAGGTGCGCAGCACGTCGGCATTGCCCGCCAACCCGTCCGGCCGGTCCGCTGGAACGGCCATCCGGTCCCGCTTCACAAACGGCACCTCGGGAATCCCGTTGTCATCCACAACAATGGCCTTCGCCTGCCGCGGACGGTGCCTGAATTCGAGGTCGTGCAGCCACCGCTGGATCTGCTCGTCATCGTCGAGGATCCGTTCGACGTCGTTCTCGTCGATGTCGTGCAGGATCAGTTGGCCGTCTTCACGTTCCACCTCGACCAGGTGCCAGCCGCCGCGCCGCTGCAGCATGATGGCCGCGGCCCCGCCTTCCTCGCCGATGCGTTCGACCAGCTCGCGCACCGAGGGCACATCCTGCCAGTCACCGTCGGCCACCTCTGCGATCGGTCCTTCCGGCACACCGGCCAGGCCCTCGGCCGCCACCAGGGTCAACCGGGGCAGCGATCTGGACGGCAGCTCTTGGCGGCGTTCCACAAAATCCACCAACCGGTTCACCACCAGGGCACACGGCTGCGGGCCCTGCTCTGGAGTCCGCTGCGGCAGCGCAGTGGTCACCGCCACTGGTTCGAATCGGTCGGCGATCTCGTCCAGTACTGCTGCGATCTGTGTGTCGACTGGGGTTCGGCGCGCGGCTTCGGTGTCCCGGTCCAGTGCGGCGCGGCTCTGTGCGAGGGGGGCGAGTTGCGCGAACAGATCCGCCAACCGGCGCAATTCCCGGTCGGCGGCCAGGAATTCGTCGATCGCGGCAACCCGGGCGCGCTGCGCCTGGTAGCGCTGCACCAAGCCCAGGACTGAATCCTGATCCTCCAGCTCGGCTACCCGCTCGAGCATCTCCTCGGTGGTCAACTCGGCCGACGACACCGGTTCTCCGGTCGCCTCGTCCAATGCGACAAGCAGTTTCCGGTACAGTCCGGCCCGGTCTCGCCGGGCCCGGCGCAGCGCCCGCGCATCGGTGAGTTCCGGAACCCGGCCACCGCGGAGAGTGCGCTGCGCGGCGGCGCGCGCCTGCTGCACGGCTTCCCACCGGTTCACCAGGGCGTCCAGACCGAGGTTCCGCGAAGCCCGCAACCGCAGGTGCGCGATCTCGGTGTCCATGATGGCGATCTCGGCGAATTCGCCTGCGAACATGAACAACAGCTCGCGGTATCCCTGGCTCAGCGGAGCATCCAGCAACCTGTTCAGCAGCTCCGGGGTCAGGTCGGCGGCACTCGCCTCGCTCAGCCGCGGATCGGCGTCGTACGACACATCGCGGTCCGCGGCGACCGCACGGTCCAGGTCGCGGATATCGTCGAGCAGCCGCTGCCGCCGCACCAGCCGACGGATCTCCAACTCGGCCAGTTCCTGGGCCGCTTCGGTGTCGGACGGCACCTGTCGGGCCGTCGGACGCTCCGCGTCCAAGTACGCCGGGTAGGCGGTGATCGCCGCGCCCACCGCCGGCTGCGCGGATTCGTCGTCGGCCGGAGCGTGGTCGGGACCGACCATGGCCGACTCGACGGCATCCCCATCTGCTGCTGGACGCCCACGCAGCGGCCTGGTGACCGCCGGCTCGGGCACCCACGGCTGTTCCGGCGCCGGACGGGCCGGTCCCGCTTCCATCGCGTTGCCGAGGTTGTCCAGGAACAGAGCGTCGACCTGCTGCCCCATCGATTCCCGGGCAGGCACGAAATTAGGTTTGAATATTCCCTGGTCGGGATCACGCTGTTCGATGCGAACTCTGCCATTGTCGGCGACCCTGCGGATCAGGAAATAGACACGTCGACCACCGCGGGCGCCCTCCTCGAACACCAAAGCCCCGATGTTCACGCCGCTGCCGGGCCGATCGGCATCCATCGCCTTGCCCCGGGCGCGCAGCTGCTCGGCCACCGTGTGTGTATCGGCGAATTCCTGCGTTTTCCCGTCGAAAGCCTTCTCGTAAGTGCTGACTCGGATGCCGGCCAGCCCGATCTTGCTCGGAATTTCGATATCGTGACGCTTATATTCCGTGCAAACATCGCGCAGCACCAACAACCCGCCCGGAATTCCGAGCTCATAGGCCCACTTCGCCCGGGCCGGGTGGCCCCTGGTGCCGTCGTCCAGAGTGGGCGAGGTTGTTATCGCCCGAGGCATCGAAGCTCCGGCTTTCCGCAGCAGCCGGTTCAGGAACAGGAATCCCGGCGGCTTCGTATCCGCATACCACTGCGCCCACCGGGCCAAGGTGACTTCCGGGCGTGAACCGTCGTCGACTATGTGCCAATGAATAAGTCGTGATGGATCGGTCAGCGGCAGCAACACATCGTGCGCTCCGGCTTGCCCACCTTCCGATAATGCTTCGACCGGTCGCAACCCCTTGTCCGGGTCACCGTCTACATGACCGTATAGCGGGATATTCTTCAGCCACTCTTCGACCACCTGATCCGAATCCGGGAGAACCCCGTTTCTAGCATAGTAACGGTGCCCGACCTCGAGAACCTCGGGCAAATCGAGGCTGAGACTGTAGAGGAATTCATTGTCCACCGCATGATCGAATTCATGACCGGTGATCTTGTAGAAGGCCCTGCGTCGCGACCACGCCCAGAAATGGGTTTCCATGGCTTGCAGAGAACTCTGTTCTGCGTCCACAAAATTGGACGCCGAATCCTGATCGAGTCGAATCGTCTGATAGAAATCTTTCCGGGTTGTACCGTAACCGCGCATTTTACCCATGGTCCGGCCGGACATCGGCTCGAAGATCACGTATTTCAGGTTGTACCGGGTGCCATGTTCGGCAATCTTGTCCCGCAACGATTCAACCACCGCTTCGAGGATTTCCAACGAATACGCCACCCATCCTCCCAAGAATCGGATGTGGTGGTCGTCGTACAGCTTTCGGACGAGTCGCACTTTCTTGTCGAAATCCGACAACTCTGCGGGCGGTGCCGACGCCACTGCGACCAATGCATCCGGTCGCACCGACTCCTTGAAGTACGCCCAGATCTCACCCCACTGTTCGACACCCCACCGATCTGCCGTTTCCAGCCGAGCCACGATGTCTTCCGAGATTTCACTCGATGCGTGCAGATCAGCAGACCAGGCAGGGGCATCCCTATAGCGTCGTGGTCGATATTGATCACATTCGACCGATATGTGCAGCGAACGGGATCCGTCATCGGCGGTGGATATCCGAATCAGCACCTGCGCAGACATCTTTTCTTCTTCGGCGAGTTTTCGCTCTTCGGGTAGCGATTCCAGCTGCCGCCGATAGGTTTCCATGTATTCCAGCACACCGCGGGCGCCGTCACGCACCAGCGCAACTGCCGTATCGATCCGGTCGGGATCATTCCAGCCCAGCTCCCGCAGCTTCTGCTTCAGCACTACCGCGGTGGCCTCGGCATAGACCACGTCGCCGCGGAAGAATTTGTATGTGAAGTCGACCGGATCCCGGGAATTTCCACTGGCGTCCATCAGTTTCCGGATAGTCTGCACAGCCTCGTCGAGCGGGACAACATGAGCGAACGTCGACTGATAGGAGTCGACAATTTGGTCTCTACGGTGCACGTCCCTGATGGCCGACTCGACAATCCACACCGACCTAGCCAGATCCTCGAGAAGCTCGGGGTCGGCAACCGGCAGCTCGCGCAATCGTTGCAGTTCGGCAGCGGCCTGTTCCTCCGACAGCAGCGCTATCGGATCCGCATCTGCCCGGACCGCGAGCGCACGCAAGTCGTTCACCTGGTGCACCCAGTCCCGAACTTTGAGCACATACTCGTCCCACAACTGCGCCAGCTGCGGTGACATCTCGGAATCGGACATCTCGTCGAACAATTGGCCCAGGCGCATTTCCATGCGGGCGAGTTCGTGGTAGCGCCGCGTCTCGACCTCCACGGTCCGCGCCAACCGAAGCTGGTCCGGCATGGTCAAGTTCGACACCAGCCGACGGAAAGCCCCGACCGCACGCTCCGTGTCATCGGAGATCAGGTCTTGCACATCGATATTCGCGATAGCAGCCACCGCAGTGATTGCCGCCAATGCAGCGGCCCGCTCGTCGACCACTTCCCGGCGAATGGGTTCGACATACGCCCAGTTCGGCGGCGCCCTGCCGGACGGCAGCCCGGCCAGCAATGCCTGCGGGAGGTCGTCGCCCTTGGCGATCCGATCCGGTCCTTCCACGAACGGGATCACGACGTTGCCGTCGGCATCGGCGACAATGGCGTGCACACTCAGCACACCCAGTTCGCGCTGCCGCCGCGCCGCCCAGGCGACCGGGTCCTCGAACACCTTCTCCACACCGTCGACCCATTCATGCACCACCACGGTGCCGTCCAGACGCTCTTCTACCTCGAAGACGTGACCGGCGCGGACCCGCTCGGCACCGGCGAACACCATGGCTCCGAGTGCCGCACCGCCGTGTTCCTTGATATGGGCCACCAGTTCGGCCAGGTCCGCGAACTGCTGCCAATCCCCTTGCGCCGCATCGGCAACCATGTGTTCGGGGACACCACGCAGGCGCGGGTGGGCCAGTTCGCTCGACATAGTCGGCATCCGGTCCAATGCACCACGATCCACCTGGAAATTCCAGAAATTGCTCAGTCCGACCGCAGCACAGATCGGGTCGACCGCGTGGAGCAGGTCGGTGACCGGCTGGTAGTACGAGGTCGGATCGACCGACTCGTAACGCGCAGCGACTTGGTCCAGGATTTCGGAGATCCTGGCGTCGTAGTCGGCACCCATATCGGCGTGGTCGACCGGCTCACCGGCCAGGGTGGCCCGCTCGGAGCGCAGCAGCAGATCGAGTTTATCGGCCCGTTCCTCGAGCCAGTTGTAGCGGTCCGCGGCCCGTTGGTAGTTCTCCATCAACTCGATCAGTTCCGCTACCGCGAGGTACCGGTCGGCCAAAGCGCTCTGCTCAATGGTCAACTCGGGGCCGAGTTCGGGATCGGCCACAGTGTCCCGCACCGAGCGCGGAGTAAGCCGGGATCGCTCTGTGTCGAATTCATCGGCCAGGTCCCGATGCAGCTTCGCGCGTGCCCGCCGCCACTGGCGCAGCTGCCGCGGATCGGGCGGATTCTCCCCGGTGTTTTCGGTGAGCTCCCGCCGGGCCATGGCCCGCTCGGTGTCCGCTTCGCGCAGCAGCGTATCGAGCGTGGTCAGCACACTCAGGTGCAGCTGCCGTCGGAGGTACCGGATCTCAGCGCTCCGGATCGTGCCCTCCGGAGCAGACCCGAACAGCTCGCTCAGCCGGTTCAGCAGCGCATCCCGGTCCGTCCGGTTCGCCAGTGTCCCGAACATCCCCGCATTCACGGTGTTTATCGCCAGCGGAAGATCTAGGTCGAAGGCCACCTCGTCCGAGTCACTGCCGTAGATCTCGGCCGCCAACACTCCGAGCTCGTTCCGGAACTTGATGTCTGCCATCAGGTTGTCGATGGTCTGGGTGACCAAGGCGAGCTTCATATCCGCGTCGGAAAGCGACTCCCAGTGGTCGCTCTCGCGTCCGGCGGCCAGATACTGCTCGTAATGGCGTATCTGGGCCTCGGCGCGCAGCAGGCTGGTGGTCAGTTCGACCGCGTGGCCGATGGCGTGCTCGGCATCGGGGCCCATAACCCGCGCCAGCTGTCGCAGCGTCGACAACAGCGCACCGGATTCGCGCTGCTGCGGGGTGAGGGTGACCGAGCTCCCGGCCTGCAGCCGATCCAGTTCCTGCGCTATCAGCGCCGCGAACACCTCCTGGGCACCGCGGGCGTTTTTCAGCGCCAACCGGACTTCCCACTCCGGGTTGCGGTACCAGCTGTCGGTCGAGTCCTCCGCCACCACCGAGTCGACATCATCGGTCAGCCTGGCGGCCCGCGCATGCACATCGGTGTCGGCAGCGGCGAACCGGGCATCGACATGGGTCTGCGGACGCCGGCCGAACGGATCGCGCTGCCTGCGCCTGGCCGTGTCCGCGGCCACGGTGCCGGCCAGATCGATTCCGTCCACCGCCGCCCGCGTGTCCGTTGTCGTTCCGTCCGGCCGCGTGGTCTGGCGCACCAGCACCACGACCGCCGCATCCGGATCGTCGTGCGGTCCGCTGTGCAGCAACTCGGCCAACTGCATCCAGGCACGCCCCAGGTGCTGGGTGTCGAGCACGACGTAGTGCACCCGGGCGGCGGTGTCCGGGTTCCCGAATGCCAGCGTCGCCTGCGGTCGCCCGTCCGTGGTGTAGCCGACGGAGCGCAAGTACACCCGGCCCGCGCCGATCAGGGTGTGCTCCGACTCGACCGCGGTCAGCAGCTCGTCGACCTGCTGCGCGTCTTCGGCGGCGAGTTGCGTTGTGGTGACGGAGGTCTCGCTGCCCAGCGCAACGCGCCCGGCCGCGTTGCGTACCCCAGCCGACAGTCCGGGCGCTTCGGCGAGCACCCGCGGGTACCGCTTCCGCAACACCGTGTGCACGTATGCCGGCCACTGCCGCCAGGTCAGGTCATTGGCAGCGGCCCGTGCCCGCACCGCCCGCGATTCGGCCCCTGGGGGCAACAGCATGTCCCGGACCACGTCGTCGAGGTCCCGGCCGTCCACCTCGAACCCGGCCCACCGCAAGGCCGCCCGCAGCACGGCATCCTCGTCACCGGCCAGGTCCGGAATCTGCGCCTCGTAGGCGTCGAAGGCAGCCGTTCTGACCCGGTGTGACTGCCCCGCCAGCAGGCGCGACGCTGCCGTGGCGATGTCCGCGCCGTCCGAGCCATTCCCGATCAACACCAGTTCCGGTGTCGCAGTGGCTGTCTCTTCCCGCAGGGTCAGCGTGACATCCAGATCCGCCGCCAGCAGCTCGACCGCGGACTCGGAATCGACACCGGCCGGCGCGATCCACAACAGCGCGGCTCCGGTGAAATCGTTCAGGACCGCGGCCAGATCCGGATGCGCGGCACGCTCGTCCTCGTCGACCGGCAGCGCAGCGCTGTCCTGCTCCGTCCGGGCAGTGACATACACATCCAGCCGGTCGCCGGTGCGCACCGTGCCGAACCCGATCAGCGTCGGGCTCGACACCCCCTGCAGCTCATCGCGCAGCTCGGCGGGCAGCAGCCGTTCGGGCAGGTCGAACGACAGCAGCAACACTGCCGGAATCCCGGGCAGCTGGGTCGCCCACCGCTGTGCGACGGTCAGCTTGTCCACCAGCGCATCGAGTTCCGCCAGCACGGCGGCGGCGTCCACGGTCCGTTCCGCGACCGGTATTGCCCGCAACCTCTGCCGGGCCTGATCCAGTCGAGCCCGGTTCACCTGGTCCAGCACCGAATCCGGCAGGTCCGCCAGGTACATCCGGTCGCCCATGGTGTGCAGCAACAGCCGCCGGGTTTCGTCGTCGAACTCCTCGCTGTCGCGGTGCCACAGCTCCCCGATCACCTGCGCCCGCGCCGCATCCCGCGCCTCCGCCTCGGTCAGCTCCGGGAACTGCTCGGCCGCAACCCGATCCAGCTCGGCTTCCACCCGCCCGAGGAACCACTGCCAGGTGTCCTGCCCCGCAGCCTGCAGCAACGCCGTGGGCATCCCGGATTTCGGCAACTCCGGGAGGGTCGGCCGCGGCTCGACGTAGGACGGCGTGATGTCGAGTTCGAACCAGGTGACCTTCCGCCAGTCGCCGGTCACCCGACGCATCCCGGAACGGTGTCCGACGGCGTGCTCGGTGCCACCAGGTTCCGGAAGCGGACCGACCTGGCGACTGGTGTCCCAAAGCCGGACCCGCAGCCTGCCGTCGGCGATCTCCAGCTCGATCCGCCGTTTGTCCCCGTCCGCTTCCAGATACGGCACCGAGGCCATCATGGCGTCCAGCTCAGCCAGCGCGTGCCGGCTCGTCTCCGCCGGCAGCTGCGATGACAGCCAATCCTGTACCCGCGCACGGGCTTCTCCGGCTTGGGCGGGCCATTTCTCCGTGCCGATAGTCAGCTCGAACCGCCACGGGGACTCGCCCTGCTCCGGCTCCGACACGGCAGTATCCGGGGCAGACCGGTTCTCGCTCGGCGCCGACACACTGTCCTCAGCCCAGACCGCGTCCGACCGGCCCAGCCACCCGGTCAGCCCGTCGTGCAGCACCCGGGCCACCGATGCGACCAGCGCGGCTTCCGGCCCCAGGTCCACTTCCCGGTAGCGAACCGTGATCTGCCCGTCGAGACGTTCGAATTCCAGCACCACCCGGCCAGGTGCTCCGAGAACCGGGTTGAGCGCCAACTCGATCCGCATACCGGTCGACGTCAACTCCATTGCGACGATATCCACCCAGAAGTCGTCGTCGCCGTCCACATCGCCGTAGCCGGTAAATGTGTACTCGGCTGCACTGCCACGCTGATCGAGCAGCCCGCCCACCGGAATTCCGGGAGCGCCGTCCAGCCACAGCGCTCCCTGGCCCTCGAAATCGAAGTCCACCCTTGACAGGTCGATGCCGTCGTGGCGCAATTTGTGACGCAGTATGGCCGCGAATTTCGGATCGGAACCGTCCAGCCGCGCCGCGCCGCTGTAGACCTCGACCTCACGGAGCCTGCCGGCGACTATTTTCCCGAGCCACAGGACAGCGGCCCCCGCCTCATCGGCACCGTAGGTGTCCACCAGATCGCCGTGCACGCCCTGGTTCGCAGCGCGGTAGCCGCCGCCGTCGGCGTCCATCGCGAAGACATTGCGCTTGCCCCGCGTCGTGTACCGCAGACGATCCGGGGTGCGGAACAGCAGCTCACCGCCCACCTTCTCGACCCGCAGCCGGTACACCTCCGGCGCGATTTTGCTGCGATGCGGCCGGGTGATCGGCACCGGGTCGTAGCTGCGGCCGGGTTCGGCCGGCGAATCCGGGGTGGCCCCGACCCGGAAATCACGGTGGCCGCGGGAACGCGGGATGGATCCGTCCTCGCGCTTCACGTACGGCACCGGGTAGCCCCTGTGGTTCAGGAACAGTGCCAGCACTGGTCGGCCGACATCTTCCGGCGCAACCTTGAAATCAGGTTCCACGAAACCAGATCCGATGTCCCGTCGGTCGATGTGCTCGGTGCCCTCGTTATCGACCCAGCGGACCAGCCAGTACATGTGGCCGAGCCCGTTCTCGCCGGGCAGGTAGATCACCGCTCCGACCGGGCTGCCGCTGCTGTCCGGCTTCGCCTCTTCGAGGGCCGCGTGCCTGCGCAGCAGGTCGATGGCTTCGTCTACATCGGCCAACTCGAGCGCCTGGTAACGGCCCAGTCGCTGTTCCGACTGGCTGACGTATCGACCCGCAGTCTCCGACTGCGGGTCGAAGCCATCCATCGGGCGTTCGAAGAACCCGGCGATATCACCGTGCGTAGCATCGGCGCACATGCCGAACTCATGCGGGAGTATCGAACTCGGCGGAGTGCCCGGATGCCCGGTGTCCGGGTCCTGGTAGGTCAGTACCCCCGGGCCTGCGCCGTCGGCCACCGCGGCCAGCACCGCCTCCGCAGTCCGGTGCACCAGGCCCTGCGTCAGCTGCGCATCGACGCCGTCGACATGCTGCGCGGCCCGGAGCAATTCGAGGACCGCGTGCCGGGCCACTTCCAACCGGCGCAGTCGCTCGGTGACGGTTGCGCTGGGCTGGGAGTTCTGCAGCAGGAACTCTTCGCGGATGATCTCGTCGCGCAGACTGATCGCCTGCTGCTGCCAGAGCGCCGGATCCACCGGCGCAGGCGTTTGCAACCCGCTGTCGCGGACTGCGTCCAGCAGTGTCCGGTAGGCGTTCGCGCGCCGGGCGCGGGCCGAAGCACGGTCCGCGGCGAAGCTCTCGGCCTGGTTCAGCTGGGTGTCCAGCGCATCCGCGCGCCTCGACCAATCCTGCCACTGGCCCGCGGCATCCACCAGCGTCGTCAGCGCCCAATAATGCTGGGCCAGTTCGTCATTGTCCGCCCGCCACGGGCGGCTACGCAGTTCCCGCCACTGTGCCGCAAGTCCGGTGCGTGCCCGGCGAAGCCGGGCCAAAGCCTCCCGGCCCGAGGGATTGCGGGGATCGATCGGCAGATCGGGGGTTTCCGCGGCGTTCGGGAAGCGTCGGTGGTACGCCCCACGGGCCGCGGTGTACCGGTCGTCGGCAATGCGCTGCTCGACATGTGCCTGCGCCCGGGCCGCGGCGAGCGCCGTCAGCCCACCGGTCCAGGGCGCCATCCCGCGCGCCTCACGCACCAGCACCAACATGCGGTCGAGCGCCTGGTAGAGCCGAGCGGGCTCTACGGCCCGGCCCGGCTGCTCCCGGACCAGGATCCGGTGTACCCGAAGCCGGTTCACCGCACCCGCAGGCAGCCGTTCGGCTTCGGCGACCGCCCATTTGGCCAGGGTCAGCTCGCGCACCAGCCAGGCCTCAGTGTCCGGACCGATGTTCCGCAGGTCGGGCTGCGGCTGTCCCTCGGATACATCGGCCAGCTCCCGGGCTGCGTTGTCCAGTTCCTGCTCGCGTTCCGCGCTTCGCACGGCGATGTCCATCGCGAACTCGCTCAATGCCGGACTCAGCCGGTCATCGGGCAGGGTCCGGGTAGCCGGGCCTGCGGCCAGGGTGTCATCGAAAGTCCGCCGCTCCCGCTCGGCTGCGGTGATCCGGTCCCTGTTCTCGGTGTACCGGGCGAGGATGGACACCAATTCGGCGTATTCCCGGGCAGTTTCCCGCACCGGCTCCGACTTCTTCCGCACCATCCGCTGCAGATCGCCGACCGATGGGAATTCCTGGTCTCCCAGGAGGAGCATGTCCCGAAGTTTGGCCCTGGTCAGCCTCTGGTCCCGCTCCAACCTGGCCAGCAGCCCCGGCTGCGCCAACCACGGCAGGTCTTCGGGTTCCAGTTGGTGATGCGCCAGCCGCACCGGCTCGGCGAACACTGCCTGCAGTGGCGGTTTCTGGCGGGCCGAGGCGGCAGCTTGGTTCATTGCGTCGGCGCTGTCCTCCAGCCGCACCGCCTCGGCGGCGCGTTCCAGGTATGCCTGTTGACCGTCGGGCAGGGCATACGTGGCGTGCAGCGCTTCTTCCAGCGCGGAAATCCGGCTGTCCCACAAGGTGACCCGCCGGATCTCAGCCAGCTGGTTCACCCAATCATTCATTTCGCGGAACCGACGCTCCGCCTCGGTTAGCTGGTCCGACTTGCCGGCACGGCCGCCGAGATAGGCCAGCACCCGATTCACCTCGGCCACGTCGCCGAGGTCGCGCGGCAGCCGGAATTCCGCAGGCGCATTCTCCTCGTCGAGCACATCGTTCAGCAGCGCCTGCTCGTCGGCCAGCACGACCGACTGCTCCTCCAGCAGGGCGCCGATATCGACCTGCCCCCGGAACAGATCCGGATATGCCTGGCGCAGTTCCGCATACCGGTCGCGCGCAATCTGCCGGGTCAGGATCAGAGTGGAGCCCAAGCCCAGCGGCAGGTCCGGCTCCTGCGGTTGCGGCGGTTCCGGTTCGCTTCGGTCGAAGCCGAACCGGTTGCCCAGGTTGCGTTCCGGGTGGTCCTCGCCGGGGTTGTTCGGCGGAATCTCGCCCGATGCCAGCCGGTGCAGTGACTCGAACTTCCCCGGCTCGTCCGGGTCGGGCACGAAAACGATGCCGTACAACGGCCCTTCAGGCTTGTCCCACTCGTCGAAGGTGACGTCGACGACCTTGTTGTCGACGAATTCGTGCACCCGCACTTCGCCGTCGTCGCCCAGGTACACCATGAACATATGCGCGCCGGTGTCGCCGAAGTCCACCGCGCCGAATACCACACCGCCCTGGGAGGCGATGGCATACATCTCGTCGAGGGACTCGAATCCGCCCGGCTGCCATTTCGCGCCCGCGGCCAAGGCGGCCGTGGCCGGGTCCAAACCGTGCAGCTGCAACTCGCGGTCCTGCGGCGACGGCGGCTTCACCGTCAGGCCGAACTTCTTCGCGCCGAACCAGAGCGTCTCGGCGGCACACAGTTTCGGCGCGTCGATCAGGTGCAGGATCTGCGGCATATTCGGCCGCCGCGGCGCAGTCGTGCCGTCGACACCGTCGGCGGGCAGCGTGCCCGGAATCTGCCTGCGGCGTACGTGCAGTTCTGGGACCGGGCGGGCGCTGCCCGCGGGTGCCGTCCGCTGCTGCTGCTCGACATCAGCTTTGGCCCGGCGCAGTTCGCGGTTCAGCGCGCTGTCGAGTTCCGCGATCCGGCCGGCCAATTCCTGTCTGCCGGCGGTCAGGGCGGCGTGATCACCGCGGTGCCGGTCGGCGAGCGTGTCGCGTTCTTCCCGGGCCAGGCGGAGTTCGCCGGCCAACTCGTCGAGTACCTGCCGCTGCGATTCGAGGGTGCGCAGTCGCTGCGCCCAGTGTGCGCGCGCATCGGCGGTGTCGGCTAGCTCGATCAGATTCCGGGACAGTGCGAGTCGGTCCGGATCGGTTTCCGTGCGGGCGATCCGCTGTGCGAGTTCCCGCTGCCGCTCCCGATGCCCGGCGTCCGACCACATCCACCGCGGTCCCAAGACTTCCTGATCGGCCCCGCCCATCGCGGTCCGCCACAGTTCGGCGAATCTCATATCCGCAGCACCGTTTTCGCTGCGCGCCTGCTTCAGCGCGGCGGACAACGTCTCGATCGCGTCGATCCGGTCCGCGGCGGCGATATGCCGCTCCATCGCCCGCACGGCACGTTCGTGGTCGCGCAGCTGCTGCAGATACTGCATCACCTCCTCGGCCGGTCCGAGGTCGAGTTGCTGCGCGAGTTCCCTTACCCAGCTTCGCAATTGCCGGAATCCGCCCCAAACATCCGGGTCGGGAGGGATATCCAGACCCATGGCCGCCAACATCGCACGAACCGCCTCGTCCGGCTGTGGCTGCCCTACCTTCAGGGCATCGAGATCCGCCGGGCCGGCGGGCCCGGGTGCGGCGCCATCGTTCTGTGCGATCTGGGCCTGCCGGTATCCCACCCGCTCTCCGGCCGCGTCACGGCGGGCACGGGTCAGCTCCGGTCCCACCTCGCCGCGGCGAGGTGGGACCTGGGTGCTCTCCGAGTCACGCAGCGCCTCGTGGAGCCCGCTGTCGATCAGCTCGTCGAGCACCCGGGCGGTCAGCTGGTGCCCGTCGAGCTCCCGGTTCCATTCCAGCTTGTCCCGCAGTTCCAGGAATTCCGTTGCCAGCCGGGCTCGTTCGACCAGCATCTCTTCATCGACATCGGCCGGCGGGCGTTTGCGCAGGTCCTCCGGCAGCCGGGTCATCGCCACCAGCTCCGCACGCGACATGTGCTCCGCCGGGACATCCCCGTCCAGCAGGGTATTCAGCTTCAGTCCGGCCCAGTTGTAGGGCTCGCCGAACTCGGCCTGCCGCTGCTGCAGCACCATCCGGCTCAGGTGCTTGCCCCGGATCGGGGACCCGAAGTCCAGTCTTTCCCGCTCCCCTGCGAGTTGCTCGAGCCGGTGCACCTGCGCCGCCAACCGGCGGAAGTTCGCCGTGTCACCGCCACCCCGAGCCACCACGCGGGCAACGTCCAGCTTTCGCCGCATTTCGGCGATCTGCCCGGCGCGCCGCTCGAGCCGATCGAGCTGCTGAAGGTTCTGGTCGACCGCATACCGCCAGCGGAATTGCCGCTCCGCCTGCTCGAGTTCCGGCAACTTGTCGGTGCGCTCGCGCAGGTCGGCCAGTTCCTGGGCCACCAATACCGGATCTTCCAGCACCCGGAGCGAGATCCCCAGCCGCCTGGCCAGTTCGACCCGTGCCAAGCGCATCCGGCGGTTCCACACCGTCCGCTCCGGCGATCGCGGATCCAGCAGAAGCTCCGGGTCCAGCCACTCCCCGTCGCTGGTCAGCACCCCCCGCCGTGCCGCAAGCGGACCGCGCACCCCAGCAACCAGCCCCGACTTGCGCGAATCCGCTTCGCCCTCCAGCCGGGACAGCTCTGGCGTCGACTGCGGCCCGATTTCGGGAACGAGGGTGGGCCCGCGGATGGTCCGCGACCCCATATTCGCCACCGCGAACGCCTTGCCCGCCTCGCCGCGGGTTCGGCCGTGCTCGTCCAGCTCGTGCACCGGGGACCCGTCGGCAGTGAAAGCGATACCGTGCCAACCGATCACCCCGGAAAGCCCAGCTGCCCAGGTGTCGAAGTCCACCGGCGGATTGTCACCGTCGAGGACCATGACCCGGCCGTTCACCCGGAAGATGGCCACCGCGTGCGCACCGACCACGCCGCGGCGCTGGAAGCCGTCGAAGGCCACCGAGCCGATCATCATCCCGCCCTCAGGCACCGCGTCGCGCATCTCGGCGAAGCCCGCGAAGCCTTCCCAGTCCCCACCGGCCAGCATGGCGGCCTGCTCACCGGAGATCCCGTTCTCCGGTGTCGCCATCAGGTTCAGAATGGCCAGCCGCTCGTCCACCTCCGCGGTGTCCCGTCCGAGCGCCAACCGCGTCGTCCGTGCCTGCTCCAACACCTTTCGGCTGGATTCGGCGAAACAAACGTTGACCAGGCTGTCCACCGAATGCGACATCACCCAGCCCGCGATCCCCTGCTCCGGCGCCGTGGCCACGACCCGGCCTTCGTCTCGGTGGTTGGCCAGGTCTTCGTGATCGAGTGCCGCGGCTACCAGGTCCACGCCCGGCTCGGGCCGGCGGGCGGTGTCGGTTGTATCGAGGTCGTGGTGACCGACCAGACGCACCAGCGGTAGCGGCTGGTCGGCCGAGACCCGGTCTTTCAGGAAACGGGCTACTTCCTGGGCGAGGGTCGGTGCGTCCGGGCCGGCCCACACTACCGCTGCGGTCGGCACTCCGTTCGCGGTGCCGGTCGCGACATCGTCGATTGCGGCGGCGGTCGCACGCATCGTGGTGGCGGTGTTGCCGCGCACGGCGTGGAAACTGACTTCCTGCGCATTGTCCAGGTCGCCGATCACCATCAGCGAACCGCCCAGCCCGAGCAAGGTCACCGCCGGATGCCCGGGTACCTGCGCCGCCCAGTTCTCGGCAGCGGTGACCATGTCGGTCCGGAAGTTCCACACGCCTTGCTGTTGTTGCAGCTGCTGTCGCTGCTGCGGGTCGAGGTGGGCGGCCGACTGCTGCGTCGATCGGCTGCGCATGCGCAGCATCAGCAGACGCGTCGCCTCGTCGCGCACCGAGCGCGGAAGGCCCTCGGTGCCAGCGAGTACCTCGGGCATTGTCTGGATCAGCGCCCGCCGGGTCCGCTCGTCGGTCCACTCCCAGCCGAACGCGTAATCCTGCGGCGACCTCGCCCAGTTCTGGATCGTCCGCCACCGCCGCTGTGCCCGCTCCTGTTCTTCGAGGGTGGGCTCGGGGTCGATAGCCGGCAGCGTCCGACGTGGCTGGGCGTGCACCGCGTCTATGCCGCCACGATGATTTTCGATGCGCTCTTCCAGCGCCAGCACCTGATTGTGTGCCCGGTGATAGCGTTCGGTGAGGTCCTGTACCCATTCGATCCGGCGTACCAGTTCTTGCGAGGCGGCTAGCTCGGTGGTGACCTGTTGTAGCTGCTGCGGGTCGGCAGCTACCTCGAGGGCCAACTGTCGTAGCACGTCCTGCTCGGTGCTGGCCTCGGCTGCCAACTCGCGTAGGGCTTCCAGCGCGGTGTGGTGGTCGGCACCGGTCAGATCGGTGATCGTGACCGGTAGCGAGCCGAGTATCCCGCTCAACCGCTGCCGGGCGTTGTCGTGTTCGGCGACCAGTATCCGGTAGCCGCGGCGCAGCCCGGGCGGGATCTCCAAGCTCCCGTCGCGGGAGCTGGTGTCCGATAGCCGGCTTCGGTGGCGGGTCAGATCGGCGGCGGCCTCGCGGTAGCGGCCGACCGCGAGTGCCACTGCCGGGCCGGCCGGCAACCGACCCAGACCGGCAGGATGGTCGAGGTCGAGGTGGTCGAGGTCGAGGTCGGGGTGGTTGGGGTCGAGGTTGTTGAGGTTGGGGTCGGGGTTGTTGGGGTCGGGGTTGTTGGGGTCGGGGTTGTTGAGGAGTTGTGGTAGTTGTAGCAGCAGTTGTGTGTGTTCACCGCGTTGTTGTAGGAGTGACTCGTCGACCGCGGCCAGTATCGCGGTGTGTAGCTCGCGGCGGGATACCGCCCAATTCGACAACGCGATCAGGTAGTCGGTGTCCTCGTCGGAGAATTCGGGTGTCGGGTGGGTGTCCGGGCGGGTCAGCCACCGTTGTAGTTGACGTTGTCGGGTGTCGATGTCGTGGAAATGATTCGCCGCCAGTTCCAGACGCAGCCGCACCCCCCGGACCAGGCCCGCCTCGGTCAGCTCCGCGATGACCGCGGCCGATCCCTGCGGGGTCACCACCGTTTCCGGGTCCACCCCCACCTCGGTGGCCAATCGCCACAACTCGTCGTGGGCGTGACTGTATTCCTGCGACAACACCCGGTAGGAGCGACGCAACCAGACCGGGATCCGCGTGGCAGGCGGGGGCAGTTGCCGCGGAGTCGACTCGACAGTAGTCGCTGACACCAGCGCCACGGTGACATTGCCCGGCGCACCATTGAGCAGTGCCCGGTTCACCAGTCGGGTGCCCATATCCCGCAGGTCGCGGTTGGCCCCCTCATCCAGCACGAGATCCATCTCGTCGGGGTCGGGGTTGTTTACCCACAACCCGCGGGTGGCCAGCACCACCACATCGGTGCCCGCCAGCTCACCGGTGTGTACATAGTCCCCGTGCAGCGGATCGTCACGCTCGCGTGGACCCCCGTCACGGCCGAGCGCGTTCGGGTCCTCGTCGGTCACCGTCTCGGACTCGCCACGGGCCCGCAATATGTGGACCCGGGTATCACCGACACTGCCCGCGGCATACCGGGACGGTTTCCCGTCCCGACCCGGTGTCACGATCACCGCCGCGATCGTGGTCTCGGGCGGATGCGGGTCCTGCGCGTAGTCACTGTCGGTCAAGGCCACCACCGCGGCCTGCGCGGCGTCGATGGCATCACGCACCGCCTGGCCGGCCTGCTCCGCGGTGAACTCGCCCTGCTCCTCAACAGCGAAACCCGCCAGCCGTTGCCGGGCTACCCGCGCGGCCACCCGAGCAGCCCGACGCGCATCGGTAGTGGCGTCTTCACCGTGACACACCACCGAAATCCGGATCGGCCCGACCGGGGTATGCACAACCTCGCAGTCCATCCAGTCCTGGTTATCGGGCCGGGCCGCGTTCGCACCCTGATCACTGACCCCGAAAACCTCACCCAGATCGATATCGAAATGCGCGACCGCAGCATTTATGTCCTCGGCGATGGTGGCGTCATCAGCGAACTCGACTCGGCCCCAACCACCGTCCACCTGCGCGATCGGGCGTAACACCGGATCAGCGGCCAGCCGCGCGGCAGCGGCGTGCACCGCCCCGGTGGCCTCCTGATGCGACCGCCTCGTGGCCTCGTCTACCGGATCAGCGGCCCGGAACGCGGTATCGACCAGGTTCCACCGCGCCACCACCACACCGAAGTCCCGCAACCGCTGCTGCCGCGACAGCGAAAGCCCCACACCCACACCCACACCGGCGTCGGCGTCGGCGTCGGCGTCGGCGTCGGCGTGGGCGTCGAGTGTGTCGAACAGTGCATCGATCCGGGTCTGCAACTGTGCCAGCCTGCGGGCCGCGTGCCGGGTCAGGGTGCGTGCCTGCCGTTCCCGCCGGCCGGGCCCATCCCCCGGCCGGTGTCCGGCTTCCCGATCCAGCCGCCGCGCCGCACGCAGCGCCTCGGCTGCCTCGTTCAAATCTTGGCGGGCCAGGTGATACCCGGCCAGATCAGCCACCCCCGCCGCCAGCACCGCATCAGCCATCCGCCCCGACCCCGGTCCTGGCCGCGGTGTGGTGGGTGGCTGTGGTGTGGTGGGTGGTCGCGGTGTGGTGGGTGGTTGTGGTGTGGTGGGTGGTTGTGGTTCGGTCGGAGCGCATGACACCGCGACACCGGCCAGAGCCCGGTCTTGCGGGGAGTTGTCGGCCAGCGCGGTCATCGCCGTGCTCAGATCATCCGGATGCCTAGCGAACTCCCCGGCCAGCGACGCCACCGAACGCGAGGTCCCCCCCAACCCGGCGGTATGCAGCAACAACACCTGGGAGTCGGTGACCACACCACTGCTGATGTAGCGGCCCGGATCGGTCGGCGGTCCACCCGCAGTCACAACACCAGCACCAGCACCGGTGTCGGTGTTGTTGAGGTCCGGCACACTGAAGCCGAGGGTGTGACCGACCCCGGAAACATCGGTGTCGGTGTCGGTGTCGGTGTCGGTGTCGGTGTCGGTGTCGGTGGTGATGGTGTGGGAGTTGTCCGGGTTGTTCGGGTCGAGTACTTGGACCCGGTCACCGCCGACCGAGCCCGCGGTGAACTGTCCCGGCTGGCCATCGATCCCGGTATCCAACACGACCACCGCGATACTGGCCTGTGGTGGCCGAACACCCTCGAGTAGTTCGGTGTCGATCTGGCGGCGCACCCGCGCACGGATCTGCGCTTGGGCGGGTTCACTCAACGGGTCAGCGTCTTCGGGCAGTTGTGCTTGCGCCGCGGTCAGCGCCTCACTGATCCGGCGGGTGTGATCTCGGCGGGTCAAACGCACGACCGCGGCCTGCGCGGCATCGATCGCGGCACGCACCATCTCGGCCCGATCGGATTCGGTGACCGGTGTCGCGGGGTCATGCTCCTGCAACGAGGTCCGCAGACTGTCCCGCGCCGCCGCGGCCGCGACCGGCGCCGCCCGATACCCCTCCACACTGTCGGGCACCCCCGCCGAAGTGACCGCCAACCGGAACGGGCGACCAGCCACCATGACGACCTCACCGACCATCACACCCCGATCGGCGTCACGCTGCTGGTTCGTGTCGGTGACCCCGGCCACCGAACCCAGATCCAGCTGCTCACGCTCCAGCTTCTGCCACGAATCCCCCAACGCATCAGAACAATCGAAAACCCGACGGATCAGCTTGCCCATCTCCGCCTCCGACACCCGCCCACCCCACGCCCGCAGCCCACCATCACGGTCGGTATCAGGGCCGGCAGCCGTATCAGGGCCGGAATCGGGGTCGGTGGCCGTATCGGGGCCGGTGGCCGTATCAGGGCCGGAATCGGGGTCGGTGGCCGGGGTCGGGGGTGGTTGGACGGGTAGTTGTGCTTGGAGCTGGCCGATCCGGTGTCCGAGTTCGTTGATCTGTTGCTGGGTTTCTGATTCTTCCAGTGCACGCAGTTGCGTGGTCAGCCGCTGTCTGGAGCGGGCAAGGCTATCCCGCTGCCGTTGCAGCATCCGCTGGCGTTCACCCAGCTGCTGCTGCTGGCGGGCCAACTGCCCCTCTCGCCGGGCCAGCTCTTGCGGCGACAACGCCGGCCCGTCGCGCCACCGGGGCCCCCCTGCCGCGAGGTCACGTTCGGCCTGTAACCGGCGATGCTGGGTAGCCGACACGGTCCGGTCGGAATCCAGCGCGGCCAGGTCGGATTCCCGCTGCGTGATCTGCGCGGCGGCCTGAGCGATCGCGGTTCCCAACCTTTCCTGTTCGGTCTGCAGCCGCGCGCGTGCCTGCTCCCGCAGCTCACCCAACCGCGCGATCTCCGCACGAAGCTCCTGCGGGGTGCGGGCCTGCCCCCGCGCATCAGGCAGCCCGTCGGGACCGGTCGCATCCGGGGCCGCGTCCGGGGCCGCGTCCGGGGTGGGTTGGGGTCTGCCGTAGGTCGTGGCCTCGTGCATGGCCTGTACTGCCGCAGCCCATGCCAGTGCCTGCGTCGCGTAGGTGGTGGTATCGGTCAGCCATTGCGGGGAATGCCGGGTGCGGTCGTTGATCCGCGACAGCAGCCCGGTGCATTGGTCGGCGATAGCGGAAAGCTCGTGGTAGTAGTGCGCGTTCGCCGACACCACCCGCCACTGCGAGGAATCCGGTGACCGGGCCAGCGTGGTCTCGAATTCCGGGGACAGCAACCCCGCGTGGGTGTCCTCGTCCACACCCAACCCTGCTGCCGCGGTATTCAATTGCCTACGGGCGGTATCCAACTGCTGGTTCAACCGCGCCAGCACAAAACCCACCTGCCGGCTCACCTGACTCTGCAATCCAGCCCCAGCCCCAGCCCCGGCCCCGGCCCCGGCCTGCCCGGCCCCGGCCTGCCTGGTGGGGGTCGGGTTCGCGAACCTGGCCAGCAACTCCTGGGCGGTCTGCAGGTTCTCGGCCATCACCGGGGCGCGGCGCACCACCGCCGCCAACCTACCCAACCGCTCACCGGGCCTGGTCTCGTCGGGCCTGGTCTCGTCGGGCCTGGTCTCGTTCAGCCAGGCCAGTTCTGCTTCGAAGTCTCCGGCCAGCAACCGGTGTAGTTGGGCTTGTGGCACGCCCGCGGCCAAGGTCCGGATATCCTCGAGCGCTCCGACCCAGTCGGTGACCGCGCCCAGCAGCCCCACCACCCGCTGCTGGTGGCGGGACTGCTGGGCGGGGGTCGCTGTCGGGTCCGGTGGCTGCCCCAACGCTTCCTGTAACGAGTCCATGGTCTGCTCGACCTTGTGCAGGTGAGCGACGCTGTCACGCAACCGGTCCCGTGCCTCGAGCAGACGCACCTGCTCCGCGACGGTCATTGTCTCGGTGAGCGCGGGCGCGGGGAGCCGGGCCAGCGCATCGGTGTAGCGGTCGGGGTCGCGTAACGCATCCAGCACGTCCGGGTCGCTGACTCCCGCCGCCCGCGCGAGGTCATCGAATTGCGTACGGGTATCGCGATGCTCGGCGCGTAACCGGTCCAACGCGTAATCCAGTTGCCGTTTCAACCGGTCTTGTTCATCCGCGTCGAGGAACCGCCGCACCCGGTCACGCTCGTCTTCGTCGTCGGCGCCGTTGACGACATTCACGGTGTAAGGGGTCAGCTTCGAGCCGTCGAACCGGATCGCGGTCACCCAGATCTTGTCGGTGACCTCCGGGATCGCCTCCGGAGTGAAAACCTTCTTCAACCCGGTCTCCGGGTCGTAGATCATCACCACACCATGCTCAACAGATAAATGGACCACATGCCCACCGACGGTGTTGTCCCCGGAGGTATCGAAAGCCAGCACCGTCACCAAGGTGGCGCCCTCACCCAGAACCATCGTCTGGTGTTCGAGCTGATCGAACCGCGACATCCGCCGCCACCGCTCACCAGTGACCTGCCCGGTATCCCGAGACAGTTTCAGCAGCCGGTCTCTTTCCGTACCGGCCTTGGTTTCCAGCTCTTGTTCACGCTCCCGGGTCCGCTGCCCCTCGACCCGCTCACGGCTCTGGGCACGGTCCTGCAGTTGCTGGATACGCTGTGTCAACACCTGCTCGGTGGTTCGACCGGTACGCGCGGACACCCGATCCAACTGCTGCTGCAAACCCGCAGCGATCGGCTGCCCGTCCCGCACCCGCGCCAACGCGGTCTCCAACCGCCCCTGCACACGCCCGACCCGCCTCGTGCGTTTCTTCTGACGCGTACGCTGCTGCCCTTTGACCCGCTCGGCTTCCTCCCGCAACCGGTTACGCTCAGCCGCAGCCTCGCTATACAACCGTTTCGACTCCAACGACGCACTCGGCGCCAACCCACTCCCCGACCGGACCAACTCCGCACCGATCTGCCTCTGATACACATCCGAACCCACACCAGCAGGATCCGACGACCCCACCGGCCGAATACCCGCAGTCGGATACTGCGCAGCCAACACATTCGTCGACCGAGCAGCACACTGCCCCGTCAAATCGACACTGCCCACCTCCGGACCCGGACCAACCCCATCACCCCGACCACCCGAACCCGAATCACCATCCGAACCAGCCCGAGACCCACCATCAGACTCCGGCCCGACCTCACCATCAGACTCCGGCCCGACCTCACCATCGGACTGTGCGTCATCCGGAGTGCGCGAATCCGAATCCGAATCACCATCCGGATCAATCGAAGACTCACCATCAGCCCGAGCGCCGCCATCAGTGTCCGAACCAGCCCGAGACTCACCCTCGGACTCCGGACCGACCTCACCATCCGGCTGCGCGTCATCCGGAGTGCGCGAATCCGAATCCGAATCACCATCCGGATCAATCGAAGACTCACCATCAGCCCGAGCGCCGCCATCAGTGTCCGAACCAGCCCGAGACTCACCCTCGGACTCCGGCCCGACCTCACCATCGGACTCCGGCTTGACCTCACCGTCGGACCGCGTGTCATCCGGAGTGCGCGAATCCGAATCACCACCCCTGGCCGGGTCATCCGAAGTCGCGCCATCAGCCCGAGTGCCGCCATCAGTGTCCGAACCAGCCCGAGACTCACCCTCGGACTCCGGACCGACCTCACCATCGGACCGCGTGTCATCCGGAGTGCGCGAATCCGAATCACCACCCCTGGCCGGGTCATCGGAAGTCGCGCCATCAGCCCGAGTGCCGCCATCAGTGTCCGAACCAGCCCGAGGCTCACCGTGGGATTCCGGTCCGGTCTCGCCGTTGTACTGGGTGGTTGTGGCGGGGTCGGGCGAGTGGGTTGGGGCCTGTTGGTCATCTGCCAGCCCCCCGCCGGTCTCGCTCGTGTCCGGTTGCGCGGTCGAGGAATCGGCCGCCGATTCGGGGATAGTGGCCGATTCGGGGGTGGCGGCCGATTCGGGGGTGGCGGTTGATTCGGCCTGGGTGCCAGCTGTGTCGCTGGTGGTGTCGCTGGTGGTGTCGCTGGTGGCGTGGCTGGGCGCGCTGGCCGCTTGTATTTCTGCGACGATTCCGGTGGTGTCTCTCATGATGTTGCGGAAAGCGGCCGCTGCGTCGGATCCGGCGGCCCCGGCACCGGCAGCGCGTGGCGTTGTTCGTGGCTCGGTATCGGAGGTATCCGGTACCGCGCTCGACCGTGACCGGTCCGCGCTCGTACCGCGCCGACCCGACGCGGCAGACGACGAGCGCCCGGCACCGGCAGTACTCGATGCACTACCGCTACCGGCCTGGCTCGAGCCACCCGGCACTGCCGCCGAACTCCTGCCCGCACCCGACCCCGACGCCGGTCCACCAGCAGCAGGCCCACCAGCAACAGACCCACCAGCACCAGCGGCAGGGGCGCCGGTGGCAGGGGCGCCGGTGGCAGGGGTGTCGGTGGCGGGGGCAGGGGTGTCGGCGTGTGTGGTGGCTTGCCCGTCGACCGGGGTGGGGTCTGCGGCTGTGTTCCCGGTGGATCCGAGGCCTGCTGTGGGTTCGCTGTGCTGGGTTCCGGTGACCAGCGCCCCACCGT
This sequence comes from Nocardia sp. NBC_01730, assembly GCF_035920445.1. Lineage (NCBI taxonomy): Bacteria > Bacillati > Actinomycetota > Actinomycetes > Mycobacteriales > Nocardiaceae > Nocardia > Nocardia sp. NBC_01730. Next base: position 2,066,612 of record NZ_CP109162.1, read on the forward strand.
GCGGGTCGGTGCCTACCGCACCACCAGCCGGTCCGGCACCGGTCTCGGTAGTGGTGGTGGCTGCCGCGGCAGGCGGCGCGGTCGACGCCGAGGCTTGCGATGCTTGTGGGGATCCGTCCTCGGCGGTGTTCGATGCCGCCGCAGTATCGGACCCGTTCCCCTCGGCGTGGCCGGGCTCGGTGGTGGTGTTGCTGTGCCCTTGATTCGTGGTCGTGTTCGCTGTCGGCGAGGTATCGCCGGACGCCCGACCGTTCCCGACCCCGACCCCGGTGCCGGCCCCGGTGTTGGTGCCGGTGCCGGTGCCGGTGTTGGTGCCGGTGCCGGTGCCGGTGTTGGTGCCGGTGTTGGTGTTTATCGGGGGGGTTGTGGTGGTGGTTGTCGGGTTGCTGGTTGTGGTGCCGTCACCGATATCGGGTTGTCCGGCGATGAGGGTGAAGTCGCTGCGGCGCATCCGTTGGCCTTCACCGACCCGGGGTGCGCGGAACCCGCCGATCACTCCGGGGACCGCGCCACCGGCGACGCCACCGGACCACGCGTAGATATCGGTCTGCCAGTTGTTGTAGATCAGGCCGTTGGAGACCATCGCTCCGACCTGGCCGATGAGCCCCGCGCCACCACCGACGACGACACCGGTTCGTATCCGGTCCCAGCGGGCGCCGCTGTTCCAGTTGAATTTCTGGGTCAGCTTCTGCATACCGAGCCCACCGATACCGCCGATACCGCCGGCGATGGTGGAGATCACCGCGTTCTGTTTGATCGCTTCCCAGTCCAGTTTTTCTTGATAACCCTCACGGATCATCTCGGCCTCGACGAGAAGCTCCTGCCCGGTCCCCTGGTAGAACTCTTGGAACGCTTCCTTCCCCATGTGTTTGAAGATTTCTTTCGCCACGTCACTGGTGATCCACTGCACCAGCCGTGGGGTGTCCTCGATCGCGATCCTGGTGGCCATACGCGCCAGGATCTCCGCGGTTTCCTGTGTCACACGCGAGGCCAGCCAGCGGAAGAAGATCCGGGTCGAGGCGACCGCGTACGCCTGTTGCAACGGCGCACCCGGACCCCACAGACTACTGCTGGCGAACTCGGTGCCCATCCAGATCAGCCCGAAGATACCGTTCAGCTTCGCCGAGACGACCTGACCGCGGTAACTGTGAATCCCTTTGGCCAGCTCACCATAGCCACCCGCGACACTTTTGTTGTGCGAGATGATCCGCGCCAAATATTTGTCGATACCATCCGCGCCGTCACCCTCCGGATACGCCCGACGCGATTTGTTCCGCGCCATGGCCACCACCGGAATCACCGTGCCGTTGATGTTCTGCTGCAGATGCTCGAAACCCTGCTGCACCTGGCCGACGTCGTCTTCATCGATCGTCGGCAGCTTGACACCGACCAGATAACTGAGCCACGCCATCCCCGGAGGAGGAAACGGAATACCCATGTCAGATCACCCGGACCCGACGGAAATAAGATCGGACACACAGCCCGAAATACTCAGGGACGGACCGACCACACCACACACGCGCTACCGAAACCCCATCGAAATTCGATAGCACCGAATCAGCGGACATGGCAACCCATCTCAGGTCACCAGCTGGAATCGTAAACTCCAGAAGACCGATCCGACGGCCTTACCCGACCCGGTTCGTCGTCGGCTACCTCTTGACGTTCCACCGCGTTCGGTGGGGCCAGCGACACGACCGGCGCGGCGGGGATCTGTCCCTGCACGTCGGGGAACCCCTCGACCAGGTCCGAGAACTTGGGCATCGTCATCTTCTGCTCGGTCAACGGCGCGAGGAGTTCGTCGGTCCGGCGAGCGATCTCCGCGGCGGCCTGCTGCGCGGCCTGGGTCATCGCCGCGGCGATCTCGTCGTAATCCAAATCGTCGATATCCGAGGAGAACTTGGTCTCGATCACCACACCGTCGGCGTTGACCGTCACCGTGACCCGCCGATCCCGCACCGAAGCCGACGCGGTCAACCGGGCCCGCTGCTGCTGTAACCCCGAAATCAACTGCATCTGCTGGGTAAAGGAATCCATCGCTTCCGCGAAGGAAGCGTCGGCAAAATCATCCGCCATGCCTCAACCCTTCACCGTGACGTTCGGGACAGTGTTGGCGATGGTGTGACCGGACCCGATATCGACATTCTTCAACGAATCCGCCGCATCGACCTGCCCCTTGGACGCGGCACCGACCACCTCGGCGGCACTGTTGTTTCCGTCGTGCACCGCGGTGAACTGTGTCCGCAGGCCTTGCTGCCCGCCCTTGTCTCGGATGAAGTCCTCGCTGAAATCATCACCCGCGGCGACGGTCAGGAACTTGCCCCACAACGACGCCGCTGTCCTGCTGTGGTTGATCAACGCTTCCTGGGCCTCGGCGAGAGCACCGCCGGCTTCTTTCAAAGCTGTGGTGTCGACGTCGAGGCTTTCGTTCTGCGTCATGCGCAACCCTCATCTTTCCCGCGTAACCGAGCTGGACCTGGTCATACCTGCGCGCCTTGGCGTTGCTGGAAACGCTGCTCGAAACCCTTCACGAACGTGGTCGGAGCGATCGAGGACGACGAGTGCTCCAGCACTCCGTCATCAGCGATATAGAAGATGGCCCGGCCGATCGCGATCTCACCCCGAGGTACCGGCACATACACCATCCAGCCGCAACTGAACCGGTCACCGACCAGCTGATCGAGTGGGTAACCCGTCGTGTCCAAACCACGACCCTCGACATAGGAACGGACCCGGAAGATCGCTTCCTCTTCCGGCATCTGCTGTGGCAGCGACGCCACCACCCCCGCCAGCGTCAACTGATACATCGCGCCATCGATATCGAACCGGTCGTCCTCGGCGAACAGGTTCACCACCGTGTCCCGGGTCACCACACCCACCTCGGCGGCAGACACCAAAGCCGCCGCGGCGCTGCGGTGTTGCGCGCTCGGTGGCTGCGCGGCCAAACCCGCGACGATCCCGACCACCGTGTTCGCCGTCCACACCCCCGGCACCGCCGTAGCGCACTGCTCCGCCGACGGGGACTCACCCCGATACCAACGCCCACCCTCCCACCAATAAACAAACGACATCAACCCCGTCGCTGCCCGCGGGTTCAGCACCGGATTAGCCACCCACTCCGGTGCGCCCGCATAAAACCTCGGCATCGGCGCACCATCGTTATAGGTGGCATCCAGATTCGCCGACTCCCACACCCCACCCGACAACACCGCACGACCACCCGGCAGCGAATACAACGTGCACCCACCACGCCGCGAGCTTTCGAACCAGCCCATCGACGGCAACACCCGCGGACCCCAATCCGAACCCGCCGCGACGAAAGCCGCCGAAATACACGCCCACCGCGCCCACATCTCCGGGAAATCAGGAAACTCGTTCTCCGCCAACGACGGCCACACCTTGCCCGCCCGGTCGGCCCGAGCCCCTACCGCCGCGTCCTGCGGGGTACGCGCCTGCCGCCCACCATGCCCGATATACGCAGCCAGCCACACCGGCAACGTCTCACGCGGGAACACTTCCACATCCGCGCGATAAGACTCGGGCTCGAACAACTGCCCATCCGGGAACGGCTCATCACCGAAGTCGTAATCGACCTCGAACTCCCCCACCGCACTCAACCGGACCAGCAACCGCCACCACGGCTCCCCATCCAACTCCGCGACCAACCCCCGATGCTCCCGCACCCGCTCCAACACCACCGCAGGCGGCTCCGCGCGCATCGAACGCTCACCATCGGTATAAACCACCTCGGCATACCCATTGACCGTGGTCAACGCGAACACCGCATCCAACTGCCGCCACCCCTCCGGAGCAGCCCCAGCCAACACATCCGCGATCTCCCGCGCCAACACCCGATCCCGGCCCTCAGCCGCCTCACCACCCCCCTCAGAAACCACGACACCCTCAACTACATCCGCAACATCCGGCGCATCCGCAGCATCCGGGGCATCCGGCGACAAACTGAAACCGACATCCGGCTCGCTGTTCTCGCCTACCCCATCCGCCGGGTCGTCCTTGTTGTGATCGCTCACAGCCCGCTCCCACCCGTCATCCACCTCACCCCGATATTTTCACTTATCCCCTCCCCACAACCAACTCCCACGACAGGGAAGGGAGGGAGGGAGTGTCGGATTAACCGCGGATCTGACCCCGGTAGGGGTTAGTTCTCGGTCGTAGTGGTGTGGGTTGATTGTCAGGCGGGCGCCGGTGCGAGCGTGACGGCGTGCCAGAGGCGTTGCCAAAGGATCGTGCAGGAATCGAGAGGTAGTTTCAGTGAGATCATCGCACATGTTCGCTGCGGGGTGGCTGTCTCGACGAGAGGAATCTCGCGTCGGCAGCTGGGTTGGTGCCTGTCATGGAATTGGCTGAACAGACAGGGCTTTCGGCATTGATCGGCGAGTACGTGACGGTGGACTCGGCGCGGGTGGCTTCCAGGGCGGTGAACCCTGCCGGGAAGCTCACGGCGCTAGTGCCGCTTCAAGCAACGTAGGGCAGGTAATCGGGCAGCCGGATCTTGGAGTTGACGGCGAACTCGCGTTTGGGTTCTGCGTGCTGGTTGCGCCAGCGGATGTAGGCGCCGATGGCGTCGTCCTGCTCGCCGTGGCTGCGATGGTCGGTGCCGTTGAGCGCGAAGTAGCGCAGCGCGGCGAACTCGGACTCGATCCAGTTCAGCCACGACGAGTAGGTCGGCAGAAGTACCAGTTCCACGTCATTGTCGGCGGCCCATGCGCGGACCTCGGCCTTTTTGTGCGGACCGAAGTTGTCCACGATCACATACAGTCGCTGGCCGGGCCAGCGGGCGCGCAGGGTTTTGAGAAAGCCCAGAAACTCTTGCCAGCGCTTGCGATCCCGGATGCGGTAGTAGATCTGGCCGGTGGCCAGATCCAGCGCACCGAGCAGATGCCGCACCCCCTCGGTGCGGCGATAGGTCGCCCGCAACCGGGCCGGTCGCCGCTTCGGATACCAGCCCTGACCCGGCCGCGGCAGCAGGTTCAGCGGACCGAACTCGTCGGCGCAGATCACCCGCCCGTCGGCGGGCGGGTGATCGTAAAGGTCGAGAACGCGGGCCATCTTGGCGGCGAACTCGGGGTCCTTGCCGGCCTTCCACGTTTTGGTGGCCTGCCACGACACGCCCTCGGCCTTCAAAATCTTGCGCAGCGTCTCATGGCTGATATCGGCGATCTCGTTCTCGCGCAACACATCACGCAGCTTAGCCAGGCTCCACACCGAGAACGGCCAGCCCAGGTCACGGGGACAGCACCGAGCGATCTGACCGATGCGTTCACGCGTCACCCGGTCGGTCTTGCTCGGCCTGCCCCCGCTCATTTTGGACACCGTTGGCGAATTCGGTTGGGGCAGCGTTCATCCGGCAAGATCGACACGGGTATTTCGGGTCCGGGGTTGGTGGAGGTCGTGGTGTCGTTGCGTCCGTGTAGGTGCGATGTGGTTCCGGTGGAGACGGCCCGGGTTGCCCGGGCTGTCTTCCCGGAGGGCTGTCTGGCGATGCGGATGCGCGACGTTCTGGGGCCTGTGTTCTCCGATGACGAGTTCACGCAGGTGTTCTCGCGTCGCGGTCAGCCCGCGATCTCGCCGGCGTTGCTGGCGTTGGTGTCGGTGCTGCAGTTCGCCGAAGGGTTCTCCGATCGTCGAGCCGCGCAAGCGGTTCGGTCCCGGATCGACTGGAAGTACGCGCTGGGATTGGAGCTGAGCGATCCCGGTTTCGATTACTCGGTGCTCAGTGAGTTCCGGTCCCGGCTGATCGTCGGCGGGCTGGAGCAGCGGGTACTCGATGCGGTGCTGGAGGCGGCGCGTCGAGCCGGGCTGTTGAAGGCGGGTGGCCGGCAGCGATCCGACTCCACGCATGTGCTGGCCGCGGTGCGTGACCTCAATCGGCTGCAGTTCGTGACCGAGACGCTGCGTGCCGCGCTCAACGCGCTCGCCGCCGCGGCACCGGATTGGCTGGCCGGCATCGCCGAACCCGACTGGTTCGACCGCTACAGCGCGCGCTGCGAAGACACCCGGTTCCCGAGCCGCTGGGCCGCACGGGCGGCCCACGCGAACCAGGTCGGATCCGACGGCATGACTGTGCTGTGCGCGGTCACGGCCGGCAAGGCACCCGCCTGGCTGCGGCAGCTTCCGGCGGTGGAGTTGCTGCGTCGGGTCTGGGTGCAGCAGTACTACGTCATCGACGACGGGACGGTGGCCTGGCGGGACAAGAAGGATCTGCCCCCGGCGGCGATCCGCTACTGCTCGCCGTATGACGAGCAGGCTCGCACCGGCACCAAACGCGACGCGTCCTGGAACGGCTACAAGGTCCACCTCACCGAGACCTGCGAGCCCGACGCACCGCACTTGATCACTCACGTCGCCACCACCGCAGCCCCGGTTCCGGACATGGCGATGACCGCAGCGATCCACGCCGGCCTCGCCGAGCGGGATCTGCTGCCCGACGTGCATCTGGTTGATGCCGGATACGTCGATGCCGACCTGCTCATCACCGCGCAGCAAGACCACGGCGTCGAACTTCTCGGCCCGGCGAAGGCGCCGACCGGCTGGCAAGCCACAGCCGACGGCGGTTACACCCTGCCCGATTTCACGATCGACTGGGAGAACGAGAAGGTCACCTGCCCGCAAGGCGCCGTTTCCAACTCCTGGAAAGCAGACCGCTCCCAGGACGGGACACCCGTGATCAGGGTGCGTTTCCCCAGCGCAGAGTGCCGTCAGTGCCCGGCACGCGAACACTGCACCCGCTCCAGCACAGGTCGGCGCCTGACTCTTCGGCATCGTGCCCAGCACCAGGCCCTGCAGCTGGCTCGCGCCGAACAGCAGACCGACCAGTGGCAACAGCGCTACCAGCATCGCGCGGGCGTGGAAGGCACCATTGCCCAAGGCATCCGATCCTGCGGTCTGCGCCGATCCCGCTACCGCGGCCTGACCAAGACCAGTCTTCAACACCTACTGACTGCAGCAGGACTCAACCTCAACCGACTCAACACCTGGTGGGAGACAACGCCGTTCGCTCCAACCCGAACGTCACATTTCGCAGCCCTCCGGCCCGCCGCCTGACAGCGGGCCGGAATTCGCCAACGGTGTCTATTTTGGGTCCAGCGCCGCGAACCCTTTCTCGTTGAAATCGTGGATCACTTGGCGCACATAGCCTTCCGAGACCTGCATCAACCGGCAGATCAGCGGCACCGGCTGTCCCTGAGCCGAGGCCATCACCACGATCGCGCGCCGCATCCGCACCGGCTGCTTACTCGTCCGCGCGATCTGCTGCAACCGCCGACCCTCTTCCGGGGTCACCGACCGCACGAACACTTCCGGTTTCCGAGCCACCGGCATCACCTCCGCCAGCAGCATCACCGGCCGACCACCCACGATCAACCCGACACTCGGTTACCGAAGCAACCTTCCTTGAAGCGGCACTAGGCGATCCGCCACCCCAGCTTGGCCGTCGTATTGCGAAGCGCAAGCCCGGACGATGCCCGGAAATACAGGTGAAACCCCGCAGGTGTGGCCACAGCGTACGTGTCGGTTGGCGCTTCTTCGCCAGCACGAGTAGCCAACAGCGCCAACGCATCTCGACCGTGGCGTGCACCCGCAGACCTCTTCGGGCGCGTGACCGCCACGGCCGTCATCGAGATCGATGACAACAAGGCCCGCCTTCCGGTCACAATGCCGAGGTTGTTGCGCCCACCGTCAGCCCAATACCGGTGGATGCAATCGGGATCGGTGGTCGCCCATTCGTCCCAACCGCGCACCGCGGGAGTCTTCCCGAGCGGGACCAACGGATTAACCTGCGCCATTCACGGTATTTGAGTTGTCGGCACCCTGGATATGTGAAAAGGTGTTCCGACCTGCGACAATTCGGCTTGTCGAGAGTCGAATCAGCAGAAGAAGGAAACACCTTTTCGGTGCGTGAGTCTACGTGGTATCCGCGGCTGGCCGCGGACGGGGATGGGTCGGGGCTGGTGTCGCAGGCGGGAACGCTGCTACTGGTGCGCACCGCGGAGAAGATCGGACTGGTCAAGGGCCTGTCGCAGGCGTTGGCGCCGTGGCGCAAACCGATGTCTACGCACAATCCGGGCAAGATCGTGCTGGACTTGGCCATCGCGGTCGCGGCCGGGGGTGACTGCGCTGCGGATGTGTCGCTGCTGCGCACCCAGCCAGCCATGTTCGGGCCGGTCGCGTCGGATCCGACGGTGTCGCGGTTGGTGTCCGCCCTCGCCGAGGACGTACCGAAAGCGTTGTCCGCCATTGCATCAGCGCGGGCCGCGGCGCGGGCCTCGGTGTGGAAACGCGCCGGAGAATCAGCACCCGATCACGGGATCGACGCGGAGAATCCGTTGATCATCGATCTGGATGCCACCCTGCTCGACGCGCACAGCGAGAAGGAGAAAGCCGCCCCAACCTTCAAGCGCGGGTAGGGCTTTCACCCGTTGTGCGCGTTCATCGACCACGGTCCCGACGGCACCGGCGAGCCCGCGGTGATGCTGCTGCGGCCCGGGAACTCCGGCGCCAACACCGCCGCCGACCACAAACAGGTTCTCGCTGACGCGCTGGCCCAGCTGCCGTGGCGTCCCTCGTGGCGAGTCGGTCGAAAAGTGCTGGTGCGCACCGACGCCGGCGGCGGCACCCACGAATTCGTGAAGTACTGCCACGCGAGGCGGGTGCAGTACTCGCTCGGGTTCACCCTCACCGACGCCCTCGTCGACGCGGTCAACAAGGTCCCGAAGAAGGTGTGGACCCCCGCCTACGACGCCGACGGGAAGGTTCGTGACGGCGCGTGGGTTGCCGAGATCACCGGCATGGTCGACCTATCCGGCTGGCCAGCGGGGATGCGCCTGGTCGTGCGGAAAGAAAGGCCGCATCCGGGTGCCCAGCTGCGGTTCACCGACCTCGACGGGCTGCGGCTGACCGCGTTCGTCACCAACACCCGCCGCGGGCAGATCCCCGATCTCGAGCTGCGCCACCGCCGCCGGGCTCGCTGCGAGGATCGTATCCGCGCTGGTAAGGACACCGGAATGCGTAACCTACCGTTCAAATCCTTTGCGGCCAACCAGATCTGGCTGGCGCTGGTCGCGCTCGCGCTCGATCTGACCGCCTGGATGCAGATGCTGGCACTCACCGGCCAGGTCGCCCGCCGATGGGAACCGAAAACCCTTCGCCTGCACCTGTTCTCACTACCCGGCCGCATCGCCCGCCACGCCCGCAAAACCCGGCTGCATCTACCCCGATCAGCCCCGACCACCAGCCTGCTCCTCGCCGCGATGACCCGCCTCGAAGCGACCTGACCAGCACAAACCGCCCCTACGAGACCAGAAAGACCACCACCGGGTCCGTGGAACCCGGCAGCCACCCGCTGACACGGGACGGCCAGCCACACCCACCAGCCCAGATACCCGCCAAAAACCGAAATCCGAACGCGATCGGGCCAGCACGTCACCCGCAAGAAAGATCGAGGTTAACGCTCCAACCACGGCCTGCCGCAGCCAAAGCGGCGCGGAGCAGAGCGGAATTCCTGATCATGGATCCTCCGATCCGGCGACCCGGTGCATTCGGTATTCGTTGTTGCACACCCCCTGATAGCAATGAATCAACGAGGCAAAGGCCCACTGGTTCCAGTCGTTGATGCCGTTGAAGAGAACCCGAACCGACCCGTTGATAACGGACGGTGTGGCGCCGGTATACGTCGGCAACGGGATTGGCCGGTCAGCCGCGTCGGTCAGCCGTCGCAGAACGTCGCGCCCGCTGGTGGCGTCGGCCCACTGCTCGGGCGGTCGTTGGCCGTGGCTTTGGTCGAGATCGAGCACATGCAGGCCGCTGCGTCGCGCAAGCTGCGCGGGAGCGTCAATGTCTGTCGAAGTGGGGCGCCGCCAGGGCTTCTCGGAGGAAGGACTGCGGCAGTCCGGGTGCCAGCGTGGGGTCCGCATCGAGGGCAGCCAGTATCCGATCCATTGCCCAGCCCTCGTCGGTTGCGAAGCGGATCAATCCGTGCTCGGCACACCGCGTGAGCGCAGGGACGGCAAGGGTGATCGCCTCGCCCTGTCGTCCGGCCGCGGAAAGACTTGCCGCCCACAGGAGTTCGGCCGACGTCGCCGCGCGGGGGCGGTAGGAGGTGGCGATTTCGCGCACCAAACGCTCGGCGCGCGTACATGCCTGCTCGGCCGCAGCGGGCGAGTGCTCATCGAGCAACAGCCGTATCCCCGTGTCCTGCTGGAGTTCCGCGGTGAGTGTGTGTAGCCCTTCCGGCTGATGGAGATCGAAGGGCGGCTGAATGAACTCACCTCGGTCATCCTGATCGATCGGTAGTCCGATGCGCACGCATTCGTTCACGATGCGCGCGGCCAGTCGGGGCAGGGAGAGGTTGGCTGCGATCTTCGCTCCCTCCGCCAGCCGGGCCTCCGCCGCGTCCCCGTCGCCGCGCAGCGCCTTCACCCGGGCCCCGATTCCGTAGGTGGCGTTCATGAATTCGACGAGTGCGCCTTCGGGGCCGAGTGCGGCGCTGTCGTCGAGCAGTTCCTCGGCGCCGACGAGGTCGCCGCGGTGGTATTGCAGCGCGCCGAGAAGTGCCGATGCCAGCGTAGCGCCGTGGGTGCGGGTTCCGATCGTCTGTGCCAGTGCGAGCGCCGTCCGCAGGTCGGATTCGGCCGCCGCAATGTCGAGCTGTTCGTAGGCCGCTATCGCGGCCAGGCAGTACCCGTAGACGACCGCGAATGGCCCTTTACACTGTGGGCGATACGGTGCGACCCAGTGTTGCCAGCGTCGCGCCTCGTCGAAGTCGAAGCGGCTCAGCGCGCATGTGGACGCGGTGCTGGCGGCAACCATAGCGAAGAAGGGGTCCAGCTGCTCTCCCCCACCATTGGCATGCAAAAGCCCCTCGACCACGTCCGGTAGGCGACCGTAGTTGTCGGTGAAGTTCCCTGCACCAGTGCGGATCAAGGACGCCTCCACCCGCATGGCAGCGGCGGCCTCGTCCGGCACACCCGAATCCAGCAGCGCGTCGACCAGATCCAGTGCGGTGCGGGCCGCCAACGCTCGTTGTAATGCGACATCAGCCCAAGCCACCAAGAGCTGTACCCGTGGATTGGTCGTCGCGTACGCCGACGGCAGTTTCGCGACGAGGCCGAGCACTGTCGCCATCTTCGCCTGTTCCAGCAGTTCTCGCCCGCGTTCTTCGACGATGCCGACCGCGCCTGTGACGTCGTTGGCGGCCAAGGCGTGATCAACGGCCTCGTTGAGCATCTTGTGATCGGCGAACCAGTTCGAGGCGGTCTGGTGCAGCCGTCGAAGCCGGTCGGGGTTCTGCCGGGCGAGCCTGTGTCGCAACAGATCTGCGAAGAGCCGGTGAAATCGGAACCAGGTGGAGTCATGGTCGAGACGGCGTATAAACAGCTCCAGATGCTCGGCTTCCTCCAGCATCTCTTGCCCGTAGCCCACGCCCGCGAGCACATCCGCGAGGTCGCCGCAGACGGTCTCGGTCACCGACGTCGACAGCAGGAAGTCGAGCAAGGCGGGGTCGAGCGTGTCCAGGATGTTCGATTCGACGTATTCGCCGATGGCGTAGTTGTGCCCGGACAATCGCCCGATGCATTCCGCGGGATTGTCCTTGCCGCGCAGCGATAGTGACGCCAGTTGCAGTGCAGCTGCCCAGCCCTCGGTCGATTCTTGCAGACCGGCAATGTCGCTCGCAGCCAAGTCCAGTCGATTGACATCGACCAGGAAGGAGTTGGTTTCTGCTTCGTTGAATCGCAAGTCATCGGAGTCGATTTCGACAAGTTCGTCGCATACTCGCATCCGGCTGAGCGGGAGCCCGCCGGTGCTTCGGCTGGCGACGATAATGCGCAGGTGGTGGCAGGCATTGTCGAGCAGGAATTCCATGGTCGCGCGCGCTGCGCGGTTGGTTACCCGATGCCAGTCGTCGATCACTATCGCGAATATGTCTCCGCTGGAGTGAATTTCGTTTATCAGCGCGGTGACGACGTAGCGGGTGGCGTCGGTGGCTCGTTCCTCGAGAATTTGACCCAGTTCGGCGCCGAGCGAGGGTCGCGCGCGGCGGACCGCCTCGACCAGGTGCGCCAGAAACCAGACGGCGTTGTTGTCATCGGCATCGATGGTGAGCCAGGCGACCTGGATCTGATCGGCTGCCAGCGCATTCGCCCACTGGGCGGCCAACGTGCTCTTTCCGAAACCGGCCGGGGCATGAACCACCGTCAACCGGCGCTGCTTGCCCTCCCGCAGGATCCGCAGCAGCCGAGGACGTTCCACGCGTGCCCGCGGCGGTGTCGGCGGCCGGAACTTGGTCAGCGCCGTCGGCGGAGGCGTGGTCTGGCACACTGCGCTCGCGCGTGACGGAACGCACTGCAGCGGTGCCGGAGGCCCGGACTGCCGCGGAGGGACCGTGGCCGGGGCGCACCGGCCCAGCACGTCCCGCAACTGACGTTGGTAGGCGGCAGCGGATTCCGGGCGTGCCCGCGGGTCGCGTGCCATCGAGGCCTCGACCGCGGCGGCAGCCTCCGCTGGAATCTCCGCTCCGCGCAGGTCCGGGATCGGTTCGGTCATGACGCGCCGGAATTGCGCCATGACGCTTTCGTTGGTCCGGCGCTCGAAGGCCGCATGCCCGGTCACCAGGCAGAACAGCGTCGCACCGAGACTGTAGATATCCGAGGCCGGATCGGGTGGCTCACCGTCGAGCACCTCGGGTGCGGTGAATGCCGGGGTAGCGGTGATGCGCCCGGTGGCAGTCTCGAAGCCACCGCTGATGCGGGCGATGCCGAAGTCGGCCAGCTGCGGTTCGTCGTAGTCGGTGACCAGGATGTTGGCGGGCTTGACGTCGCGGTGGATGGTCCTGGCGGCATGCGCGGCGGCCAGGGCTCCGGCGATGCGTTCTCCGATCGACAGTACCTCGTCCCAGGGGATCGGCCCCTTCGAACGCAGCCGACTTTCCAGCGAGCCCCGGGAGTGGAAGGGCATGACGATGTAGGGGCAGCCGGTGGCCGTGATGTCGGCCTGCAGGATCTCCACGATGTTGGGATGCCCGGACAGACGGCCCAGCGCGTGCTGCTCGCGGACGAAGCGCTGTCGGTCTTCACCAGTGAGGTCCGAAGTCAGGACCTTGATCGCGACGGCGCGGTCCAGTGATTGCTCGGTGCAGCGGTACACGACGCCGAATCCACCACGTCCGATCTCTTCGGCGTCGAAGAATCCGACCGCGGCAAGTTCCGCCGTGAGACCAACCCGCAGGTCAGGCTGGGTTGTGGTGGGATCGGATGCCGACATGGCACGCTCCCTAGGTCACCATGCCGGATCCGCGTGATCCGGCGCTGCCGACCGTCGCCGAAATACGACTTCATCCCTGGTGTGGAGGTAGGTAACCATGCGATCACCTCGTGTAAGCAGAAACCCTGACTACTCTTGATCATAGACTCGATCGCTATGCGAGCACCTTGACTGTTGTCGACGCGATTCATTATCGAGTGGGTGACGTACCTGTCACAGCAGCATCGGTGAGCGGCGGCCTCGATACCCCGCCCATCGTGGCTGCCGCGTACCTGCCAGAGCATGGGCGACAAGGAATTTCCTGAGGCGTGAAACCCTCTTCACCGACGGGCGAGTTCGCCGTAGAACCAGGAGGCAGTCACCCCGCCATCCATAAGCAAATCGCTGCCGGTGATGAATGTGCCGTCGGGACCCATGAGCAGCGCGCCGAGGGCGCCGACCTCATCAGGAGTGCCGCCGCGACCAACCGGGCACAGCTCGATCATGCGCCGGTATCCCTCGCCGCGGGGCCCGGTCAGCTCGTCTTTCGCGAGCGGGGTGAAGATGATGCCGGGGCTGATCGTATTGACCCGCGCGCGACGTCGGCCCCACCGCACGGCCTCGGCCCTCACCCGCAATGTGTTCGCACGCTTTGCCAGCTGGTAGGCGGTGAGAGAATCGGTCACCTGGTCGGGCGCGAGCATCGGCAGATCCAGCAATTCCTCGGTCGGAGTCGTGGCCAGAGCGGCATCTTGTTCGGCAGTCAACGCGGCGAGGCGGTGTCCGGACTGTGACGCGATGACGATCCCCGACCCGCCCCGTGCGATCACGTTGCCGAACTCCTCGAGGACAAGGGCAGTTCCGTAGAGGTCCACGGCGAGGATCGTTGCCGGTGCTGCCTGGCTGGGTGAGACCCCGGCGGCGTGTATGACACCGGTGACCTCGCCCAATGCGGTTGCGGTGCGGACAAGCGCGTGAACCAACTCACGGGCCGACACATCGACGGTCGCTACGCTGACCTGGAACCCGGCGTTGCTCAGCACCTCGGCGGCGGCATCGGCGTTGCGCTGGTGCAGGTCGGCCAGCAGCACGTGCTTGCCGGAGCTGGCCCGGCGGGCGATGGCCTGACCGATCTGCCCAGCTCCGATGACGACGATGACTTCACTCACCCTGGTCTTCCTCTACTCGGTTGTTCTTCGCGCAAGTGGCGCATCAGGGGTGGACGAGGACTTTGAGGGCTTCGCGGTTGTCCATGGCGCGGTAACCGTCGGGTACGGCGTCCAGACCGATCTCGCGGTCGAACACCTTGCCGGGCTCAACGGTGCCGTCGAGCACGCCGGGCAGCAGCGTGCCGATGTAGGCGCGGGCGGGTGCAGGGCCGCCGGTGAGGGTGATGTTGGGGCCGAAGAGGCTGCCGAACCCGACCGGTGCGTCCTCGTACTGGGGGACGCCGACGCGGCTGATCACACCGCCGGAACGCACGACGCCGATGGCCTGCTGGTAGGCGGGCATGTGACCGACGGCTTCGATCACGACGTGGGTGCCGTCGCCGCGGGTGAGATCGCGGACGGCGGCGATGCCCGCGTCGCCGCGTTCGGCGACGATGTCGGTGGAGCCGAACTCGCGGCCGATGTCGGTGCGGTCCTTGTGCCGTCCCATCAGGATGATCCGCCGCGCACCGAGTTGGCGCGCCGACAGCACCGCCATGAGCCCCACCGCGTACACCGCGCCCGCCAACACCCCTACCGCCGACGCACTCGAACTCCTCGGCACCTGGGCCGCCACCCTCGACGCAACTGACAACACCGACCGACGATCCCGTCGCACCAGCTAGTATGCCCAACCGTCAGCGTCGCGACAGATCCGGCTGTTCGAGCCGTGGACGGATCGACCGATCCGATCCGATCCGAAATCGCTCGTCCGACACTGGCTCTCGAGACACCATTCCGCGCAGGGCACGACCGGGCCGGCCGAATACACCTGCGGGGGACGGGTCAGGTCTCAGCCGAGATCGGTCAGGTCGTCCGCGGTGAGCGTGATCGGCCGCGCAGCAATGTTCTCCTACGGATGAGCCACCGACCTGGTACCGGGGATCGGTTGTCGTCGCCGTTGTCGGCTATCGTGGCGGCATCGTTCAGTCCAGTCACACCGAGTCATCGGCAATCGTGCGTATCGGCGTGTTCAGTTCATGGAGGTCGCGGTCAAGTCGATGGACATCGAAGGTGACAGTCCCGCGGCAACAGGCAGTATGCCCGTACTTCTCTGGTTGAAGATCGCAGATCCATCAACCGCGCTCCCGGAATATCCGCCCGGCACCGACGTTCGGGTGCTACTCCCCTTGGATGGACGTTTCACCGACTTGAAACGTCAACTCCTCACCGCCCGAGTACCTTTCCGTGAGGTCGGTTACCTGCTGGAGCAGGAATCCATCAGTACGCTGAACCGAGAGGGTCACCTCACCATAGCTGTCGCACCGTCCGGGCCGGCACGGATGTCCGCGCAGAAGCGTGCCCCCATCACCGGAGCCGCCGCCGAAGCGGCGCGCGATGCGTTCGAGCTGATGTGGCACAACCATGCAGCTGCCGATGGCGCTGTAGTCCGTCCACTTCCGATAGAGCACATCGTGCCGTCCGATTGGGTTAGATACCTTCCCCATCCGCTTGTGAATCCCGCACAGGCCGAGGCGATTCCGCACATTATCGGCAGCGATGAGCACCTGATGGTGGTGGCGCCGACCGGCGCAGGCAAAACCGTCATGGGCATGGTCGCGGTCCTGCGTACAGTCTTGGAGCAAGGGAGGAAGGCCGCCTGGCTGGTCCCACAGCGTTCGCTCACCGATGAGTTGAACGATGAACTCGACAGCTGGCGCAGACGCGGTCTGCGTGTCGAACGGCTTTCTGGTGAGTATCGGGTTGACGCACAACGTATTCGAGACGCGGACCTCTGGGTGACAACTACCGAGAAATTCGAGGCCATCTGCCGGACCTCCTCGCTCAAGGAGGCGCTGGCCGAGGTCGGCTGTCTGGTTGTCGACGAGATCCATCTGCTGGGAGACGGGACCAGAGGACCGTTCCTGGAGGCGATTCTGGCTCGCGTGCGCGGTACGGACTCATTGATCCGGATCATTGGACTGTCGGCCACCGTCGCCAACGCCGACCAACTCGCAGAATGGATGCACGCACGGACGATACGGGTAGCCTGGCGCCCCACTCAGCTGACCTGGCAACTACCTACCGTTCCCAACAGTGCCGACTGGAGTCTGGTCGAAGCAGCCAAGGCGCGACTGACTACTGCCATCGTTCACATGGTGGCGGCTGACCGCGGTAGCGTGCTCGTATTCTGCGGCAGTAAACGCAACGTCCGCCGCACCGCGTTGATCGTCGCAGCCAGTCGAGGCGCCAACGTCTTCGGCATCAACCCCGACGACACCGACGTTGTGCACAAGATCTGCGCAGCAGTGGGTGTCGGCCTGCACTACAAGGGCTGGGAGCGCAAGCGGGAGGCCGAAAAAGCGTTCCGTGCACGCGAATTGGATGTCCTTGTGGCTACCTCGACCGTGGCTGCCGGGGTGAACATGCCTGCTCGTGCGGTAATCGTGCAAGATACGGAGGTGGGGCTCAAGGCCATAGATGTTGCGACTGTGCAACAAATGTTCGGCCGCGCGGGGCGTGTCGGTGCCGGGGAGCACGAGGGGTGGGCATTCCTTATCGTCGACCAGACCGAACGCGCGACCTGGCAACGCAAACTACTCGCGGGATTTCGAGTCGACTCGCAGATCCAGTCGAACCTGCCGGAACACCTCCTGGCCGAAGCCGTCCAAGGCCGAATCAGTTCAGTGGCAGAGGCCGAGCACTGGTGGGTGCAAACGCTGGCCTACCACCAGGGCAGCCGAAATATGACCCCGCTTCGACATGCCGTCCGATTCTTGATCGATGGCGAGTTTCTCACAGAGACACAAACATCCGACGGCGAGCTGGCGCCCTCCGAACTGGGCATGCTGACGGCACGGCTGATGGTCTCGCCACAGGTGTGCCACCAACTGCGCACGACCCTGGCCGAGTTCGGCATGCCGGAATCCGCACAAGCAGCGGAGAACCTCCTGATCCAGACAGTCGCCACCCACGTGCCGAAACTTGCTCAGGCGGGGATAAGCGAGGACCTCAAGCCACTCGCCGTCAGCTTGAAGCTCGCCCGCGGAGTGGTCGCACATCTCAGCAACAACGAACTGGCGCGCTCGCCGGACGGCGCCTCCGCTTACAGCCCGGGTGACCTGGCGAGCGCCGCGATGCTGACTATTGCCAACTCTCCGACCGAGTTCCATCAAGCCGCCCGCACCATCGGCGGGATTCCTTACTCCACAATGTATCCGATACTCGAGGAAGCGCCCCGCTACCTCCATTGGTTGGGCTGCCAGGGATTTCTGGGTACCGTGCACCCGTGGGTAGCGATCGTTGCCGCTGATCTGAGCAGACGGATCCGATGGCGCCGGTGCCAGCCACCTCGGGGTGCCGGTCGTCTACTGTGGATGTGCGAACAGATGGCCACAGCCGCCCACCTCGAGGACGTAGTACCGACCCTCTGGCAGGCAGCCAGGAGTCGCGCGCTCACCCATCCGGACTGGTCGGAAACCGGCAGACCACAGGCATGCCGGCTACACCAGCCAGAATACGCAGGGCTGCTGCGCGATCGCGCGACCAACACAGTCCTGGAAACCGCATCGGACAAGACGCGCTTGACCAGCTCGACCGCAGCTGCGCTCGCTGTGTGGTGCGGAGCAAACTATGTGGTCAGCGCAACGACACAGGGAAGGGCGACAGCCGCTTTCCCGATAGGTGATGCGCAAGAGCGGGGAGCAGCAATATTCACGTGGCGGGGGGACTATCGTGCGCTCGGTTGGCTCGACGTGTACTCACAGTGTCAAGTCACGTCAGATCACGCGTCCGCTCTGGCATAGCATGTAATTTCGATGTGACCGCCTGTAATTGTTGGTGACGGCTGGCCAACGTCGCATCCTCATCGTGCGGGTTTTATTGAGCGACCATGGCGGGTCGAATGCCGAGCCACCATGCGTGCACGCTGCAATCGACGCCTACTCCGACAGCGCGCCGGAGATCGAACTTGGATGGTTTGCGCCAGCGTTGGGATCGGTGGGGTCCGATCAGTACCGGTCGACCGTGGGCGGGGTCAGCGTCGAGTCGCGGAGCGGACCGATCGTTTCCTCGAACGCCTTCTGCCAAGAACCGTCGGCGATCATTTCCTCGATCGCATCGTTGATCTTGGCACGAGTCTGCTGATCGCCCTTCTTCAGGCCGATACCGTACTTCTCTCTGGTGAACGTGTTGCCGACCAGCTTCAGTTCGCCTGACGCCTGCCCGGCGAAACCGGCGAGGATGATGTCGTCGGTGGTCACCGCGTCGACCGAACCGCTGCGCAGGGCTTCGATGCACCGCGAGTAGGTGTCCAGTTCCACCAGTTGAACTTCTTTCGCGTAGTTGTCCTTGACGTACTGCGCCGGGGTGGAGCCTTTGACCGAGCAGAGCTTTTTGTTGCCGGTCAGCGACTCGACACCGATGACATCGGTGGTCTCCTTTTTCACCAGCAGGGACTGCCCGGCCACGAAGTACGGCCCGGCGAAGTCGACTTTCTCCTTGCGTTCGTCGGTGATCGAGTAGGTGGCAACGATGAAGTCCACCTCGCCGTTCATGATCATCGTCTCGCGTCGAGCCGTCGGCGCCTCTTTGAAGGTGATGCCGTCGGGCTGCACGCCGAGCTTTCCAGCCACGTATTCGGCGATCTCGACGTCGTACCCTTGGTACGAGCCGTCCGTGTCGCGAAAGCCGAGTCCCGGTTGGTCGAATTTGATGCCAATGGTCAGTTTGCCCTCCTTCACGTGATCCTCGGTGGTCTCGGCGTCGCTGCCGCCACCGCAGGCGGTAGCGAACAGGGTGACGGCGATCGCCCCGATACCGAGGCGGAGTAGTCGGTTTATCCTCATCGAATTCGGTTCCCTCTCACGGTGAGCTCTCGGGCCGGATAGGAGGCCCAGGTGCTGACGGCACGTCATTTTTCCCGGGCGTCCCAGCGCCTGTATCGAATGTCTTCCCGCCAGTGGAAAATAGGTTTCGCCCTCGTAAATGCCGAATCCGCAGCTCCGCACCGGTTGCCGCCGGACGTCAGCGAACTCGCCGGAATCGACCACGCCGAAGCGGCGTACTCAGCTCGCGCTTCTCGACCGATCCCGCCTACGATCCGCACGGCCATGGGCTGATCATCGTTACGATGCCGGCCGTCCCTCCACGGTGGTGGCACAGGCGCCACCACTGGGTCGAGGGACCTCGCGACGGTGTGAATTCGCTGCTGCCTGCCGATGCCCAGGCGTACTACACGGCCGTCTCGGGTGGGTCGCCGTACGCGTGGGATCTACTTCTTGCCGCGGGATCCTGTGGACAGCACCCCGAGCCGACAGGGTCAGACAGCTATACCAGCAGGCCCGCTCAGGCCGGTGGCGATGGTGGTGGGTGCGCCGCCCATGGTCGGCAGGGAAACCACGTTGCCGCTGCTCTCGGTGATGTACAGGGTGGTTCCGGAAACGGCGATACCCACAGGAACATTGACCGTGGCCAAGGTAATGGGTGGGCCCCCGATGGTCGGTAGGGAGACGACCGTGCCGGTGCTCCCGGTGACGTTGTCGATCCTCCCGGTGACGTACACAGTGGTCTCGGAAACGGCAATACCTGCCGGGTTGGGCAGGCCGGTGGCGAGGGTGGTGGGTATGCCGCCGGACGTCGGCAGGGAAGTCACGCTGCCACCGCCGGCGTTTCCGGTGATGTAGAGGGTGGTGCCAGAAACGGCGATGCCCTGCGGGTTGGGTAGCCCTGAGGCGAGGGTGGTGGGTATGCCGCCGGACGTCGGCACCGAAAGCACGGTGCCAGCGCTCTCGATAATGTAGAGAGTGGTGCCAGAAACGGCGATACCCACCGCGTCGACCAAGCCTGGGATGTTCAGCGGGGTCGCCGTGCCTCCGGACGTCGGCGCCGAAAGAATCACGCCGCTACCGGCTTCGGCGATATAGACGGTGGTACCCGAGAGCGCAACCCCGTACGGACGATGATCATTCAAGCCGGAAGCCATGGTGGTAGGCGTGCCGCCCGCCGCTGGCACCGAAACCACTCGACCATTGCCTTCTTCGGCGATGTAAAGAGTGTCCGCCGAGGTGCCCGCAACGGCGGGACCGGCGCCAGGAACGACCGCCGTAGCCGCGAGCACCAACGGGGCCGTTACCGCCGTGGCCAGCGCCCTACCCATTACCCGTGCCGTGACTACACGGCGGCAACCACGCCGCTCCTTGCGGAAATGCAGTTTCACGCTCGTCCTCACTCTCTCGGTATCCAGTTCTCGAAAAATGGCTTTCAGAGGCACGGCCGCCGCAGCGGCCACATCACCAGGAGTTGAAGGCCGGTCTATCGCCACTGGCGCGCCGATACCACGGTGATTCTGCATCGCAGGCAGCGTTCTTCTCAGGAAGGCCACTTCAACGTAATCGCGGGATCGATGAAGTCAACGACCACGAGCGTTTTACAACCGGTGGCAGGGGTGCGGCGCGCAAAGGCTATCGATCCCACCTCGACGCTTCCTACCTCATGACATGCAGGACTGCGAGAAGCTATCCATCATCTCGTACGGCAGGTCGTAGGAGCCGACGTGCTGCAGCAGAATCCGTGTTTGCACCCGCATCGGCCGCGCGGGCAATTCTCGCTCTCACCTCGTCAGCAGTTCCGAAGAGACAAAACTCACGCGCGTAAGTCACTGCATCACGGTCGCTGATCCACTCCCCGCACAAGTCGACGGCTGCGGGCCAGTCCTGCTCGCGCGCAGACTCATCACGGTCGATCAGGATTCTGCGCAACTGGCACACGATGCGCCGCTGCGCGCCTGGCCGCTGTTGCGCAGTTGGATCGACGAGGACCGTCGTGGCCCCTGCTTCGTGCCTTTGCCGCCGCCCGCAGAGGCGCACGTCGACGATATCGGCGGTGGCGCGCAATCAGCAGGTTATGTTCACGTCGGCAGCCTTATCGAAGGACACATGCACGTGGTCGTAGTGATTGGCGGTCGGGCTCCCACGGTCTTCCATGTACGACCAACCGCCGCCGTCGTTGTACCGCTGCTGCCAGATCACGTAGGTCACTCCGAAACGCTGCTGATTGGCCAACACGAAGTCGGCGATCGCGTCGCCGCGCGCGGAATCGGGTGTCATGAAATCGAGCGCCAAGCCGGCACCGTGATCGCCGTCGCCACGACCGACTGCGCCGCCGATGTCGGTGACGCCGAACGTCTTCTTGAGCAGGTTGCCCACCTGTGCCACGTGCGGCTGTGCGCCGACGAGTTCCGTCGAGCACGGGACGGAGGGAGGCGGTGGCGGCAGGTGCTGTACGGCCTTCTTGGCCGATGGTGGTGGTCGATCGACTGCGGCCGCTGGTGGCGCAGGCGCCGACCGAGTCGTTGACGGCACGGCAGTACGGGCCGGGTCGGTTCCGACGGCAGACGACGGCGGCGAATCGACAGCCGCGGCATGCTGAGCAGCCGGGCCCGGTCGGATCGCCACCCACAGCACGACGGCGACAGTGGCCACGATGCCACACACAGCCAGGGGAGTGAGCTTCCAGGCTGCGGTCCGTTTGCGATGTTGACCAGGCATTATGTCGATCACCGGTTACTGTCGAGAAAAGGTCACCGTTACATTACGAAACGGTCGCGGAAATGTCACGTCGGCGTGGTCGATGGGGCACCTTTGAGCCAAGAGGAGGAGAAGTGCCCATACCTGGCGTCCGCGAACAAGTTCTGAAGAAGCTCGGCCGCCGATAACCGATCTGACCCTATCGGAGCAACAACTCCAGAACAGCGCGGATTCACTGCATCCCGACGGGTCGCATTCCGGTACCCGACGCCAGGCAGCTCGGAACACTCACCCGAAGCGATAGCTGTGCACCCAACGGCCTCGGCCAGTAGCCTGTGCCGGTGGGGCGGATGGACAATGCACCGAGGACAGCGGCACGACCGGGCATCGCACTGGCAGCGGTCACCGCCGTACTGTTCGTAACCTTCCTCGACACCACGGTCGTCAGTGTGGCGCTCGGCGATATCCGGCACGAGCTGAGTGCTGACGTGACGCTGCTGCAGTGGGTGGTCAATGCCTACATCGTGGTCTTCGCCGCCCTCATGCTGGCGGGCGGATCACTCGGTGACCGCTGGGGTCGCAAGCGGGTCATGATCGTCGGATTGGCGATCTTCTGTGCCGGATCGGTGATTGCGGCGCTTGCGGCCAGTGTGCCGGTGCTTATCGCCGGTCGCGCGATCATGGGCTTGGGAGCAGCCGCCTCGGAACCAGGCACCCTGTCGGTATTGCGACACATCTTCCCCGATGACCGAGCTCGTGCGAGGGCACTGGGCGTGTGGGCGGCGGTGTCCGGCCTGGCGCTGGCGGCCGGACCGGTACTGGGCGGAGTGCTGGTCCACGCGTACGGGTGGCGCTCGATCTTCTGGTTCAACCTGGGGATCGGGGCGGCGGCGCTCGCTGCCGCGCTGTGGTCCGTCCCGGAAAGCGCCGACCCGCGCCCAGGGCCCATCGACTGGGCCGGATTCCTGCTCGGCGCCACCTTCCTCGGGTCGGTGATCTACGCCGCGACCAGCGGCGAGGATCGAGGCTACACCGCGCCTTCGGTGATCGCGCTGTTTGCGCTCGGTGGTATCGCTTTCGTCGCTTTCGTCGCAGTCGAAGCACGGGCCCGCGCTCCCATGCTCGACTTTCGATATCTGTGCCTGCCGGCGGTGCGCGGTGCGCTGGTGGTCGCCTTCGCCGTCTACTTCGGCATCTTCTCGATCTTCTTCTTCACCGCACTGTATCTGCAAGTGATGCAGTCGTATTCGGGTGCACGCACGGCCACGGTCTTCGCACCGATGGCCGCCGCGATCGTCATCGGATCGCTGGCTGCGGGCTTCTGGGTGGCGCGTCGTGGCGCGCGGACTCCCATGATCATCGGTTGTGCGGTCGGTGCCGGCGGGATTCTGCTGACCCGCCATACTCTCGCCGGCCCACTGCACGACCTTCCGCTGGCCGGGGCGATGGCGGTGGCGGGGGCCGGATTCGGGATCGCTGTAGTGCCGTTGACGTCGGCTGTGCTGTCCGGGGTGCCTGCGGAGCACTCGGGCATGGCCGCCGCGGTGACCAACACGATGCGTCAGGTCGGTTCGGCGTTCGGTGTCGCCGTGCTCGGGGCACTGGTGAATTCGTTCCTCACCTCGGATTTGAAGGCGCGGATGAACGAACTGGGTTTGCCGACCGCCCTGCAGCCCAACGCTATCGACGCCGTCGAACGTGGCCGTATACCCGAGGGCACAGACATCACCCCGTATCTCCAATATCTGTCGAAGGTATCCGAAGTGCTCAATACCGGAAAGACGGCATTCCACCACGGACTCGATGTGGCATTGCTGGTTTCGGCGGCGTTGATCCTCGCCGCGGCGGCGTTCACAGCGCTCGATGCGGCATGCCACCGAGCAGACATCACATAAATCGCAGGTAACCTTCTCGACCGCAATATCCAGCTTGCCCTCGGCCGCAACAACATTGAGAACAGAGCACACAGCGGGCATCGGTGGATTGCCTGAATACGACGCCAGATCGAAGTCGCACTCCTGATCGACTCCGCCGACGATATGGAGGTTGTCGGCGTCGCGGAAGACGGAAAACCGTGCGAGCCATGCAACCGGACGTCGTGTTGATGGACATCCGGATGCCGGGTCTCGATGGCTTGGCCGCGACGAAGGAGATCTGCTGCGACGAGTCTCTGCGAGCCGCGCATGTCCTGATCCTCACCACGTTCGAGCTCGACGAGTATGTGGCTCGAGCGCTCCGCGCGGGCGCGAGCAGATTCCTCGGTAAAGATGTCGGACCGGCGGAGCTGCTTCGTGCCATCCGCACAATCGCCGCGGGAGAAACCCTGCTGTCCCCACAGCGACCCGGGCGCTCATCGCTCGCTTTTCTCGCGCACCCGGAACGGCACAGCACGGCGGCTCGAGCCCTCGACGTCCTCACCGCATGCGAACGCGAAGTCCTCGTCCAAGTCGCCGAGGGACTGTCCAACGAAGAAATCGCCGAACGGATGTATCTCAGCCCGCTGACCGTACGCACCCACGTCCAACACGCCATGACGAAACTGGACGCCCGCCACCGCGCCCAACTCGTGGTCATCGCCTATCGATCGCCCAACTCGTGGTCATCGCCTATCGATCAGGCCTGGTGCGTGTCGAACCACCCCGATAAGCCATCCGCCGCTCGGAACGAGCATGTTGTACCGCGTGACCTTCCTCAGATGGTCGTAGCGGGCGAAGGCGAGCGTCACTTACTCGTCCCAGAGCAGACTCACGTACGTCCACCGAATCGGCCGCTCGCCCCCGCGGAGATTTCGCCTGCCGAGGATGCCCGACACGTCATTCTGCACGCGCGAAGGCGAGTGTTTCGCCTTCGACGCCGCGCAGCCACAGGGCGTTACATGCGGCCGCGAGCTCGGCGAGCCCGTCTTCGATGGTGGCGAATACGTTGCCGGGCACCCAACCCAGGTCACCGTTGATCAGCAGATTATTGCGGCCATAGAAGACCGCGAGATCCGCCGCGCCCTGGGCGTGATGGGCGGCGGATCCCGGCTCATAGCCGTAGGCCGGGTTGCCGATCTCCCACGGTTCGAAGTCGAACAGGCACACATCGCCGGGAATCGGTGTGACCGTGGGATTTTCCCGGTGTGGCGCGGCCACGATGCGGGGCAGTAGCGTGTACACCTCGTTGCGCGCGTATTTGGCGTGGAACGCGTCACCCTCCTGCGGAAGCGCGTCCCAGACCGCCGCGCACGTGAGCGGGGCCTCGTCGTCCAGCAGTCGGGCACGGCAGCTCACTCCAGCCTTGGTGAGCGTAATGGTGATATGGCGGGCCATCAGGTTCCTCCTACAGTTCGTCCAGGACCGAGGACCAGATGACGAGCGCCTCGTCGATCTGATCGGGTGTCACGACCAGGGGCGGGATCATCCGGACCACGTTGCTGTACGCGCCGCAGGTCAGCAGCAACATGCCCTTGTCGACAGCGAGACGTTGTGCCGCCGCGGCGGTTTCGGCGTCGGGTTCGCCTGCCGCGGTGGTGAATTCCGACCCGACCATCAGTCCCAGTCCGCGCACGTCGCCGACGGCCTTGGTCGCGCGGGAACGGGCGCCGTCGAGCAGTTGCCGCCCCCGCTCGGCGGCATTGTCCACCAACCCTTCGGATTCGATGACATCGATGGTCGCCAGGGCGGCGGCACAGGCGACCGCGTTGCCGCCGTAGGTGCCGCCCTGGGAACCGGGCCATGCCTTGGCCATCAGCTCCCGCGAGACCGCGATGCCCGACAGCGGAAAGCCGCTGGCCAAGCCCTTGGCGATGGTGATCACGTCGGGTCGCACCTCGAAGTGCTGGTGGCCGAAGAACTTTCCGGTCCGGCCGAATCCGGTCTGGATCTCGTCGAAGACGAGCAGAATGCCGTGCGCGTCCGCGCGCTCACGCAGGCCCTGGAAGAAGCGGGTGTTGCCTGGGACGTAGCCACCCTCGCCGAGCACCGGCTCGACGATGAACGCCGCGGTTTCCGCGGGCGCGCTGAGGGTGGTGAGCAGGTAGTCCAGCTCACGCAGCGCGAAGTCGGTCGCCTGCTCCTCGCTCCAACCGTATCGGAAGGCGGTCGGGAACGGGGCGACGTGCACGCCCGCCATCAGCGGACTGAACCCCGCGGAGAACCGCGTGCCCGAAGTCGTCATGGTGGCGGCCGCGACCGTGCGTCCGTGGAAACCGCCGTGGAACACAACCACATTCGGCCTGCCGGTGGCCTGCCGGACCAACCGCAGCGCCGCCTCGATCGCCTCGCTGCCCGAATTGGCGAAGAACAGTGAGTCCAGGCCCTCCGGAAGGACGTCGCCGAGCCGTTCGGTGAGGGCGAGCAGTGGCTGATGCATGACGGTCGTGTACTGGCCGTGGATGAGCTTGCCGATCTGCGCGCGGGCAGCCTCGACCACCCGCGGGTGACAGTGGCCGGTGCTGGTCACGCCGATGCCCGCGGTGAAGTCGAGGTAGCGGCGGCCGTCGGTGGCGTTGAGGTAGCAACCTTCGCCGTGGTCGACGGTGATCGGCGTGGCCTGCTTCAGAACGGGGGAAAGTGCCGTCATCGTGATCCGCCTTCCGGAGCGAAATCGAGTGTCTGACTGGTGTCCGAAGACATCGCCTGCGTGTCGGAGACGGGACGGGCGGCTCGGGCATTCACCGCGAGCGACCGCATCCGCCGCCGACCGTTGTAGGATTGTTGACAATCTCTATAGCATGACGTGGAGGGGTCGGGCAATGCCGACCGTTGTCAGGAGGGAACACCATGCTCACGGAAGTCGAGCTCACCCCGGCCGAACGCGCCGCGATCGATAGCGTGCCGACCGGCCTCTACCTCGGCGGCCGGTGGCGCGAGACGGCGACGACAATGCCTGTTATCGACCCGGCGACCGGACGGGAGCTGTGCGCGGTCGCCGATGCCTCGCCGGAGGACGGTATGGCCGCACTCGACGCCGCCGCGGCCGCGCAGCACGACTGGGCGCACACCCCGCCGCGCGAACGCAGCGACATCCTGATGCGCGCGCACCGGATGCTGCTCGACGACGCCGACCGGCTGGCCCTGATCGCCACACTCGAGATGGGCAAGCCGCTCGCCGAGGCGCGCGGCGAAATCGGCTACGCCGCAGAGTTCTTCCGCTGGTTCGCCGAGGAGGCAGTGCGACTTGACGGCGGCTACATGACCGCGCCCGCAGGCGGCTCCCGGTTCCTGGTCGCGCGGCAACCGGTCGGACCGAGTCTGCTCATCACACCCTGGAATTTCCCGATGGCCATGGGCACCCGCAAGATCGGGCCCGCTCTGGCGGCCGGCTGCACCTGCGTAATCAAACCGGCCGAGCAGACACCGCTGTGCACCCTGGCGCTCGCCGAGATCCTGCACGCGGCCGGAGTGCCAGCCGGGGTGGTCAACGTAGTCACCACCTCGGATCCGGAACGCCTGATGACGCCCATGATCCTCGACGAACGCTCCCGCAAACTGTCGTTCACCGGTTCCACCGCAGTAGGCAAGAAGCTGCTCGAGCAGTGCGCGCGGACGGTCATGCGCACGTCGATGGAGCTCGGCGGCAACGCGCCGTTTCTCGTCTTCGACGATGCCGATCTCGACGCGGCCGTCGAGGGAGCGCTGGCGGCGAAGATGCGCAATATCGGCCAGGCATGTACCGCGGCGAATCGAATCTTCGTGCAGCGCGGGGTGATCGACGACTTCGCCGATCGGCTCGCCGCACGGATGGCGGCGCTGCCGCTGGGACGCGGCACCGAGCCGGGTGTCGTCGTCGGACCGCTGATCGACGCCGACGCCGTCACGAAGGTGACCAGTCTGGTGGCAGACGCCCGCGCACGCGGAGCCCGGGTACTGCTCGGCGGTGATCCGATCGACGATCCCGGAAACTTCTATCCCCCGACGGTTCTGGTCGATGTGCCCGATGACGCGCAGATGTGCCGCACCGAGATCTTCGGACCGGTCGCGAGCATCACCGGTTTCGACACCGAAAGCGAGGCGGTGAGCCGCGCCAACGACACCCCGTACGGACTGGTGGGCTACGTGTTCACCGAGAGTCTGCGGCGCGGCCTGCGCGTCTGCGAGGCGCTCGAGACCGGCATGGTCGGGTTGAATCAGGGTGTGGTGTCTAATCCCGCCGCGCCGTTCGGCGGGGTCAAGCAATCCGGGCTCGGCCGCGAAGGCGGCCTACTCGGGATCGACGAATTTCTGGAGACCAAGTACATCGGGGTACAGCTGTGAACTCGTACCGTATTGCGACCATTCCCGGCGACGGCATCGGCGTCGACGTGACCACCGAGGCTGTCAAGGTCTTGGACGCCGTACTCCTTGGCATCGAATGGACCGAATTCGACTGGTCGTGTGAGCAATATCTGCGCACCGGCGCCATGATGCCGCGGGACGGGGTGCAACTGCTCGCCGGATTCGACGCGATCTTGCTGGGCGCGGTGGGCTTCCCGGGCGTGCCCGACCATATCTCGCTGTGGGGCTTGCTGATCCCGCTGCGGCGGGCCTTCGGCCAATACGTGAACCTGCGTCCGGTCCGGCTACTACCCGGCATCGAATCGGCGCTGCGTGACCGCCGCGCCGAGGATCTGGACATCCTGATCGTGCGGGAGAACTCCGAGGGGGAATACTCCGAGATCGGCGGTATCCACAACCTCGGACGGCCCGAGGAGTTCGTCCTCCAGGAGTCCGTATTCACCCGGGCGGGCTGCGAGCGGATCATCCGCTACGCGTTCGACCGGGCCCGCGAGCGTCGCGGCGATCTGTGCTCGGCCACCAAATCGAACGGGCTCATCCACTCGATGCCCTACTGGGACAGCGTCTTCGACCGCATCGCCGCCGAATACCCCGACGTACGAGCCCGGCAGATGCACGTCGACGCACTCGCCGCCGAGATCGTCCTGCACCCCGACCGCCTCGATGTCATCGTCGGCTCGAACCTGTTCGGCGACATCCTCTCCGACCTCGCCGCCGCGGTCACCGGCGGCCTCGGCCTCGCCCCCTCGGGCAACATCAACCCCGACCGCGCCGCACCGTCTATGTTCGAATCCGTCCACGGCAGCGCACCCGACATCGCCGGCCAAGGCATCGCCAACCCCATCGCCCAGATCCTCGCCGCCGCCATGATGCTCGACCACCTCGGTGAAACCAAAGCCGCCACCGCCATCGACCACGCCGTGGCAGAAATACTGGCCGAAGCCTCGATCCGCACCCCCGACCTCGGTGGCACCAACACTACGACCGAACTCGGCACAGCAATCGCCGAACGCGCCCGGAAACTGGCCGACCGCTGAACCGCATGTGCTTGCTGGTCCGAGCCCGGGAGGCACCGTGGTGATTTGTCATCGACATGGCGACTGAGGTGTTCCTGCGCCGCGGTGCTGATACGGGACAGCCGACCGTTCTGGTCGACCTCGACGTGAATCCACCGATGGTCACCGGCGGCATCGGCGAATTGGTCGCCCCTGCTCCTGAGTGATCTGCTGCCAGGGGCTGGCGCCCAGCTCGGTTCCGACGAGTGCGTTCAGTGTTGATTGTTCTCATGGGCGTCCTCAGCGTCCGACGAAGTGTGCTCGGGTGCAGGTGCGGAACGCTTGCACTCCGATTCCGGCATCCTCGGTTCCGAACAGTTTCCGCACGGTCGGCACGAGGTTCGGCTTCGGCCGCCGCGACACTGTCCCGCTGGGCGAGACGGGCATTGTGCAACGTGGCTCGGACTCCGAGGGGTGCTTGTCGAGCGATAACCTGGGCGATCTCGATCGCGCGGCGCACATGGGTATCGTCGGGGACCACCGCTCGGACGATGCCGATCCGGCGAGCCTCGGTGGTGTCGAATTGCTCGGCGGTGAGCATCCACCACATGGCGTTTCCCCAACCCGCGGCTCGCGGGAAGCGGATGGTTGCGCTGCCGAACGGATAGATGCCGCGCGCCGTTCCCGTCCAAGATGATGGCCTCGACGTTGGAGCAGGTCGGTGACCGACCCTCGCCCGACACCGGCGTGACGTGCTCTACGCCATGCCCGGAAACAAACAGCGAGAGCGTTACCGCAGAGGGTGCGCTGCCGCACGCGGTAGATGCTCAGCTCCGGGGCGATTTCGCCCGGTGCCGCGAGCCGGTCGAGCGGGGTGGCCGCCATTCGCGCCGCGACCTGTTCACCGACCACGGCCAACAACATTTCGCTTCGAGTCGGGCCGGGCGCGACGGCGTTGACCCGGACGCCCGCCGGGCCGAATTCGGCCGCCCAGGTGCGTGTCAACGACTCCAACGCCGCTTCGGTACTTCGCCGCGATCGGCTCGAACCGGTCCGCTCTCGGTGACAGCCACGGCCCCGTGACAGCCGAGTTCGGTCCACCCGAATCGACTTCGGCTGAGTCCGGGGCGGCTACTCGGCGCTCGGCTCGATGCGCGGGTCGGCGAAGACGGCGATACCCGCGCCGTCGGCCGCCGCCAAACGCGCCGCGATGGCGTCGGTCACCCGCAGGGCATAGAGATCCCGAGCAGGATCGAGGGCGACCAAGCCGTAAGCGACGTCGACATCGCTCACGGCAAGTCCCAACTGCTGAACCGCCGCGGTCAGGGTCGCATCCCGCGGAAGTCGAATCGTGAGCAACGGCATACCTTGAACGCTACGCGCGCGTCGCCGTGCGCCGCAGTTCCGCGAGGATCGCGTCGGCGTCGGCGACGCCGTACCCGTAGTCGTAGTCATACCCGGCGGCGGCGCGATTGGTCGCGGTGCGTTGCAGCAGCGCGCGCAGTCGGGCCGGCGCCAGTTTCGCCGCAGGCCATTCGGTGCGGATCGCCGTGATCAAGCCCGCCGCGACCGGGCAGGCCGCCGACGTACCGGTGTCCGGTTCGTCTGCGCCGAACGCCGTCGATCCGAGGAAGTGGGTGTAGGCGCAGATATCGGGCTTGCGGTCGGTCAGGCGGCCCGGGCCCTGGGAGGAGTAGCCGACACGCGTGCCGGTGGTGTCGACGCCGCCGACGGACAGGACGCTCGGATGCGAGTTGGCGCCGGTGATCGGTTTGTCCGGGAAGGCGCAGCGACCGTCCGGGCAGTCACGTCCGCAATTACCCGCGGCGAAGACGATGTCGGCACCAGCGGCTTCCAGCGAGCCGATGATGATGTTGAACGGATGCGACGGATTGTCGGAGTAGTTGCCGGGCTGCCCGACGGGAAAGTCCCACTGTGGTGAGAACGATCCCCAGCTGTTGCTGACCACCAGGGCTCGCGATGCGGCGGGCTGATCGGTCAGAACCGTGCGCAAATGGGCGTAGGCGGCGACGGCGTCCGACAGCAAACCCTCCATGACGGACTTTCCGCGTTGCACGCTGCGCATGACCGGGATGTCGAGCAGCGCGGCCTGAGGTGCCGCGACGAGTGCGTCGAAGGCACACATCGTCCCGTGCTCGACGGGGAATTCGCCCGCCGTCCCGGTGACTCCGGGCGGATTCCAACTGCGCTTCTTGTCGATGTTCACCGGCCCGCTGCGGACTTCCGTGACACGCTTCGCGTTGATGCCGGTGTCGACGATGGCCAATGCGACTGCTGCGCCGGTCAATCCGGCCGCCGCCAGGTCCTCGACGTGCAGCAGCGAGCCGACATCGTGCCAGTTGCCTACCGCCGCGTTGTCTCCGCAGGTGAGACTGGTCTGGATAACCGGATCCGCGAAAACACCCGTGACCGTGCGGGATCGGGACAACGCCGCGACCTCGTCATCGGCGATCTCGCCACGCACCAGCACCGATGCGTCGGTCGGTGCCAGAGAGTAGGACAGCTGATCGGTGCCGGTCGGCCGCGGCATCGCGACGGGCGCGAAGGATCGATCGAGGACGAAGCCGGGCAGTTCGTCGATGACATCGGAAGGACTGACAGTGACAGCGGGATCGGCCACTGCGGCAACCAGTTCGGCAGCGGGACGAAGCTGAATCAAAACGCGCATGACTGAGATACTGCCGTTGCGGGCAAAGAAATTCCTGACAACTGCGGGAGCTCGCTGCAACCGGATGAAACCGGTGCGGACGACTGCGGCGGCGCGCACCGCACACCCGCAACTCAGGCTCGACCACCGGCAGGCAGTCCGGGCCGGGTCTATCCAGACGACACGAGCGGCCCATCCCCCTTTTCCTCACCGCCGACAAGACCGACGCGCTACTGTCCGTCCTAGATCGCATGCCCAGGCTCGGCCGCCGGGACCAGGCTACTGGCCTCGCCTACCGAACCGGACTGCGCGGCACTGGCTCACATGTCTGCTGCCCGCGGACCGGGTGGAGAAACTCGATCACGCGCCGGGATGGCGGGCTGGGCCGCGAGTTACCGAGGTGGCGGGGCCAATCTGTCGGTGTAGCGCTGCCAGCCGAATCCTGCCGTGGCATGCGCGGTTCGGACCTCGTCGGCGAGCTGTTCGGCGGTGGGGTCGCCCTCGGCTCGGCGCAGCGCCACCTCGATCGTTCGATGCGCCAACCAGGCCACACCGACCGAATGCTCACCCATCCGACTGTGTGCCGCGGCGCGGAATTCATCCAGGTGTTTGCGCGCCCGCACCAGTTCCCCCGCGGCCAGCAGCACATCGGCTAGGTCGACGCGCGCCAGTCCCATCGCCTCTTCCTCGTGGGCGAGGGCGGCTCGGCAGTAGCTTTCCGCGGCGTCGAACTCCCCGCCGGCCAAGGCGGCGGCGGCCCGGGTGAGGTCGTTGAGCGGCAGGATTTGCCGATCGTCCAGTCGCCGTGCGTAGGTGTCGGATTCGGCAGCGGCCGCCAACGCGTCCTTGGTCCGTCCCAACGCGAGCAGGGCCTTGGCTTCGTTGCTCAGACCCCGCGACAGCCCGTGCTCGTCGTCGTGAGCCCGGTCCACCGCGATGGACCGGCGATAGGCGGCCAGCGCACCCGCCGAATCCCCCGCATACAGCAGCGCCGTGCCGAGCGCGTCGGAGAAGGACGCGGCCTGGGTTGCGCGCGGAGACAGCCGCTCCCCCTCGCGCAACCTCGCGACCGCCTCGGGCAGTTTGCACCGCTCGATGTCGACAATGCCCCGGTAGTAACGCACGGTCTGGGCAAGATCCTCGTCATCCGACGGTTCGGCGAGCTGTTCGGCTCGGTCCAGGAGTTCCGCGGCGGTGTCCAATGAACCCACCATCAGTGCGTGAAACCCGTTGTGGCTCAGAGCATGTGCGCGCTCAGCGGTGGTGACGCCGGGAGCGTCGACCAAGGCATCGTAATGGCGCCGGGCCTCGCGGAACCAGGCCCGGGCCAGCCAGGGCACGTGCATGTCCAGCGCCAGGCGCAGGCCGTCCGCGGCGCGTGGGGTGCCCGAGGAATTCTCCAGTGCCGCCGAGATATTCGCCCATTCGGCGAACACGGCGGCCACATCGGCCGCGTCGGCGAAATCCTCCGGCTCACCGATGTCCCGCACCAGCTCCCGACACCAGTCGAGATGTCGACTTCGGGCCGCCTCGGTCTCGCCAGCACGGGCAAGTTGCGTCTGCGCGTAGTCTCGCACGGTCTCCAACAACAGGAACCGTCGATTCTCGCCATCGGCGTGCACAGTTACCAGGCTACGGTTCACCAGGTGCGCCAATGCTGGTGCAATATCGCCGATTTCGAGCTTGCCGTCAGGTATCACCGATTCGGCCGCTTCCAGCGTGCAGCCCCCGGCGAAGACGCCGAGCCCGCGCAACACCATCCGCTCCCGGTCATCCAGCAGCTCATGACTCCAGTCCAGCGCCATCCGCAGGCTGCTGTGTCGGCCGGCCACCGCGTCCCGTGGTCCGCCCACCAGCAGCCGTACCCGATCGTCGATGCGCCGGGCCAGCTGGGAGATCGTCAACACCCGGGTGAGACCCGCGGCAAGCTCGATGCCGAGGGGAAGCCAGTCCACAGCCGCGCAGATGGTCACCAACTGGGAACGCTCCTGCGCCGTCAGCAGTCTGTCCAAGCCCGCTCGCTGCGCGAACAATGCCACGGCGACACCGCGATCCAAGGGGCCCAGCGGATACACCGACTCCCCCGACAGCCCGAGCGGCCGCTGTGAGGTGACCAGCAGACTCGGTCCCGTTGTTCCACCGAAATTCTCGCCATGGCCGAGCAGCGCGGCGGCGAGTTCCGCGAGCGGCTCGACCAGGTGCTCGGCATTGTCGATCACCAGCAGTGGGCGGTCGAGGCCGTGCACGGCGGCGGTCATGGCCGCCACAGGATCAGCGCCTGCCCTCTTGTCCGTCACGGCCAGACCGCTCGCCTCCAGCGCCGCCGATACCGCATGCGGCACGTCCTCGGCGCGACGCAGCGGTGCCAGCTCGACGAATACCACTGTGCGCCCGGCGCGGGCGGCGATGCGCGCGATCTCCACGGCCAGCCGCGACTTCCCCGCACCCGCCACCGCGACCACCGTCGTCAACCCCGGAACGCTCACGCGGGCCGCGACTGTGGCCAACTCGTGCGCCCGCCCGACGAAGCCGGTGGCCGACCTGTCCCGGTCGTTCGTCTCCTCGTTCTGCGTGGGCGGCGGCCCCGGCGCAGTGGATACGAACCGTGTTCTTGGCATCAGATCCGGATCGTGGTTCAGGATCCGAAACTCCAACTCCGCGGTGGCAGGAGCCGGATCCACCCCCAACTCGTCGGCGAGAGTCCGGCGTAGCCGCGCCAGGCGCTCCAGCGAATCTGCTTGTCTGCCAACTCGATACAACGCCAGGGCCAGTAACCGGCACAGTGGTTCATGCAGTGGGTGCCCCGCCACCAGCCCGGTCAGTTCGGCGAGCACTTCCCCGCCTGCCCCCAGTTCCAAGGTGGCATCCAGCCCAGCGACCGTCAGCTCCAGCCGCCAGTCGTCGAGTCGCTCGCCCTCCGCTGCCGCGTACGGCACTGCCCGCAGATCGCCGAGCGACGGCCCACGCCACAGTGCCAACGCCTGCCCGGCCGCAGCCGCGGCCGCGGCGTGGTCGCCCGAGCGGCGGGCACGGTGCAGCTGCTCCACCGCCGCCCGTGCCACGGTTAGGTCGCGGGCCGTCACCGTGGTGTGGTATCCGGCGGGTGTGCGCCCGACCAGGTCGGCGTGCGGGCCCAGCGCGGATCGCAGCCGCGACACCACCACCCGCAGCCGTTGCACGGGCCGCTCGATATCCCGCCCCCAGAGGTCCTCGGCCAACTGGCCGTCCGGAACCGGAGTCCCGGCCGCCAATGCCAATCGGACAAGGAGGGCACGCTCCAACGGACGATCCAGGGTGACTTCCGCTGTCGCGGCCACCACCCGCACCGGCCCCAGCACCAGCACATCCACAACGACAAGCATGCCTCGAGACATCGCGGCCGGGGGCCGGACCGGCCGGCCGCGACCGCGGTCAGGGGGCAGGGGGCAGGGGGCAGGGGTCAGGCGACGACCGATCGCTGTGGCACGCCGACGTATTCGCTCAGCGGCCGGATCAGCGCGTTGGACTCGCCCTGTTCGATGATGTGCGCGGCCCAACCGGTGATCCGGCTCATCACGAAGATCGGGGTGAATACCTCGATATCGAAGCCGAGCAGGTAATACGCGGGACCGGTCGGGAAATCGAGATTGGGCTTGATGCCGGTCGCCTCGTTCATCGTACGTTCGAGGATTTCGTACATCTGAACCCACTTGTGGCCGTCGGTGGCGGCGGCGATGTCGACGAAGGCCTTCTTCATCGTCGGCACCCGGGAGTCACCGCTTTTGTAGACCCGGTGCCCGAAACCCATCACCTTGTCCTTCTTGGCGAGCTTGCTGCGCAGCCACTGCTCGGCAAGGGCAGGATCGTCGACCTCGAGCATGTCGTGCATGACCGCTTCGTTGGCGCCGCCGTGCAGCGGACCCTTGAGCGCTCCGATGGCCGCGGTCACCGCGCTGTAGATGTCCGACAGCGTCGAGGTGACCACCCGTGCGGCGAAGGTCGAGGCATTGAAGCTGTGCTCGGCGTACAGAATCAGCGACACCTCGAACGCCTGCACCAATTCCCGAGACGGGATCTTGCCGAAGCACATGTTCAGGAAGTTTTCGGCGAATCCGAGATGGGAATGGGGGGCGATCTGGTCTTGACCGTGGCGGCGGCGGTGATCGGCCGCGACGATGGTCGGCAGCACCGCCATCATCCGTAATGCCTTGGCGCGGTTGGCCGCCGGGCTGTTGTCGTCCTCGGATGGGTCTTCGGCGCCGAGGTAGCTGATCGCGGTGCGCACCACATCCATCGGAGGGCAGTTCTCTGGCATCTTCGCCACGAGCGACAGCAACGACCGGTCGGCGCGGCGGGCGGCGCGCTCCTGCTGGCAGAACCGTTCCAGCTGAGCGTCATTGGGCAGT
Source organism: Nocardia sp. NBC_01730 (assembly GCF_035920445.1). Lineage (NCBI taxonomy): Bacteria > Bacillati > Actinomycetota > Actinomycetes > Mycobacteriales > Nocardiaceae > Nocardia > Nocardia sp. NBC_01730. Next base: position 2,102,848 of record NZ_CP109162.1, read on the forward strand.
TCGCCGTTCCACAGGAGATAGGCGACCTGCTCGAAGCTGCAATGTCCGGCCAGATCCTGCACGGCATAGCCACGGTAGGTCAGCGAGTTGGTTTCCGGCACCACCTTGGAGACGGCGGTGGTGTCGACGACGACACCGGCGAGACCCTTGTAGATCGTCGGTATGGCAGTCTCCGTCATCACTGGTTCCTTCCCAGGCTGAAATTGAAGATGTCGGAATCGAACTCGTTGTAATGCTGATAGTCGAGCAGTTCGTAGAGCCTGCTGCGGTGCTGCATCCGATCGAGCAAGCCGGCTTGGGTGCCTTCGGCGAAGATTTCGCGCAGACCGGCTTCGGCGGCCCACATCGCCAGGCGCAGCGTGGAAACCGGGTAGATCACCGCGTTGTAGCCGAGCGATTCCAGGGTGGCCGCCGTGAGCAGTTCGGACTTGCCGAACTCGGTCATGTTGGCCAGCAACGGAGTCGAAACAGCGGCACGGAACTTCGCGAATTCGCCTTCGTCCGACAGCGCTTCGGTGAAGATCAGGTCCGCGCCCGCGTCGGCGTAGGCCTTTGCCCGTTCGACGGCGGCGTCGATGCCCTCGATCCCGGCGGCGTCGGTGCGCGCGCAGATCACGAAATTCGGATCCCGCCTCGCGGATACGGCCGCACGCAGCCGGCGCACCATTTCCTCGGTGGGCACCACGGCCTTGCCGTCCAGGTGGCCGCAGCGTTTCGGGTTGACTTGATCCTCGAGATGACATCCCGCGATCCCGGCGTCCTCGAGGATCGTCACGGTGCGCGCGGCGCTCATCGGCTCACCGAAACCGGTGTCGGCGTCGATGAGCACCGGCAGGTCGGTGACCCGAGCGATCTGCTGCCCGCGCGCGGAGACCTCGCTGAGTGTGGTGAGCCCGATATCGGGCAGCGCGAGATCGGCCGAGACCACCGCGCCGGAGACATAGACGCCGTCGAACCCGATTTCCTGGATCAGCTTGGCCACCAACGGGTTGAACGCGCCGGGGAACCGCTGGATCGTGCCCGAGGCCAAGCCCGCACGGAATGCCGTGCGTTTGTCGGCGGCCGAGGTCGCCGCGGCGAGTATCCCGGTCATCGGAACAGCCCCTTCGGCAGCCGAGGTGCGCGCGCGAGCACCTCGTCGGACACCGTGAACGACAGCTGGGACAGTTCGGCTGCGCTCAGTTCGGCGGTGCGCTGGGCGAGGTCGAGGAAGCGGTCCTGTTCGGAAGGCGCGATCACCCCTTCCGCGAGGGTGCGGAACTTCGCGATGTACTGCTCGCGGGCGAACGGCCGGGCACCGAGGGGGTGTGCGTCGGCGATCGCGAGCTCGTCGACGACGACCTCACCGCTCTTCAGGGTGACTTCGGCGCGCGCGCCGAAGGCCTTCTCGGTCGGGTCGGTCGAGTGGTAGCGGTGCGTCCACTCCGGGTCCTCGGCGGTGGAGATCTTGCGCCACAGCTCGACGGTGTCGGGCCGCTCGGCGCGTTCGGGCGCGTAGGAGCGCTCGTGATGCCAGGTGCCGTCCTGTAGGGCGACCGCGAAAATGTACATCACCGAGTGGTCGAGGGTTTCGCGGGAGGCGGTGGGGTCGAACTTCTGCGGATCGTTCGAGCCGGTGCCGATGACGACGTGGGTGTGGTGGCTGGTGTGCAGCACGATCGAAGCGATCTGATCCAGATCTTCGATCCGGTCGCGCATGCGGCGGGCCAGATCGATCGGGGCCTGACTCTGGTACTCGGCCGAATGTTCCTTGGTGTAGGAGTCCAGGATCGCCCGCTTCGGCTCGCCCGGACCCGGCAGCGGTACCGAGTACTCGACGTTCCGGCCGCCGAGCAGCCATGCGATCACACCGTCCTCGCCCTCCCAGATTGGCGACGGCGCACCCTCGCCGCGCAGCGCGCGGTCGACGGCCTCGACGGCCATCTTGCCCGCGAATGCCGGCGCGTAGGCCTTCCAGCTGGAGATCTCGCCCTTGCGGGACTGGCGGGTCGCGGTGGTGGTGTGCAGCGCCTGCCCGATGGCCTGGTAGATGGTCTCGGTATCGAGTCCGAGCAGGGTCCCGATCCCCGCGGCAGCGGAGGGCCCAAGGTGGGCGACGTGGTCGATCTTGTGCTCGTGCAGGCAGATCGCGCGCACCAGGTCGATCTGGATCTCGTAGCCGGTGGCAAGGCCGCGGATCAGATCCGCGCCGCTGCGCCCGGTGTGCTGGGCCACAGCCAGGATCGGGGGAATGTTGTCACCGGGATGGGAGTACTCCGCCGCCAGGAAGGTGTCGTGGAAGTCGAGTTCGCGCACCGCGACACCATTGGCCCAACCCGCCCACTCCGGGGAGTAGCTGCCGCCGACACCGAATACCGCCGCGCCCGGCTGGTAGGGGTGGGCTTGCGCCTGGGCGCGGGCGTTGGCGACCGGGCGCCGCGTCAGCGACGCCGCCGCGACCGAGGCGTTGTCGATGATCCGGTTGATGATCATCTCCGCGGTCTCCGGCCCCACCTCGACCGGGTCGGTGGCGACCTCGGCGACGCGCCACGCGAGGTGTTCTTCGCGGGGGAACTGCTCGGCGGAGCGGTGGGTGCGAACGAGATGATTCTTCACCGTCGGAATCCTCCAGACATCGATGCATGTGACCTATTTCGCACGCTACACACAACTAATCGCTGCGGAAACACCTCGCAAATGCCTATTTTTGCGGAAGCGAATCAGCAAGGTTGTGAAAATTGTGTAAGTCGGTGGTGCTAGATTTCGGGTTATGCAGAAGATGTATGCGGGTGGACGGCTGCGTGCGCTGCGCGAGCAACGTGGACTGACTCAGACCGCGCTGGCCGCAACGCTCGGACTGTCGATCAGCTACGTCAACCAGCTCGAAAACGATCAGCGGCCGCTGACCGTGCCGGTGCTGCTGCGACTGAACTCGACCTTCGATCTGGATATGCAGTTCTTTGCCGCCGACACCGACGCGCGTCTGCTGGCCGACCTGCAGGAGGTGTTCGCCGAAGACCCCGAAGGCGCGTCCATCTCGACCACCGAGATCGACGAATTGGTCTCCCGTATCCCGGCGGCGGCACGGGTCCTGGTCGGCATGCACCGCCGACTACGCGGCGCCATCGATCAACTCGAACGCGTCTCGGCAGGCATCGATACTTCGGCACACGACTCGACGACCACCATGCCGTACGAGGATGTCCGCGACTTCTTCTACGACCACCGAAACCACATCCCCGAACTCGATACCGCAGCCGAAGAGCTTTTCGCGCGAAGGGGACTCACACTGGGCGGATTGGATCTGCAGCTGACCCGGTTGTTGCGGGAGGAGCACGAAATCGCGGTCGCGATCCGAACCGACGACCCCAGCCGGCCTGGGCCCAAACGCACCTTCGACCCCGACACCCGAATCCTCACCCTGGCCCGACGGCTCTCGGCGGGCCAGCGCGCATTCCAGCTGGCAACCCAGCTGGCGTTCCTGACCCGATCCGACACCATCAATGCTGTTATCGCACAGGCGGATTCGCTGGCCGCCAGGTCTCGTGGTCTGCTGAGGGTCGGGTTGGCCAACTACTTCGCTGGTGCGCTGATCCTGCCCTACACCGCGTTCCACGACGCCGCGGAGGCGCTGCGCTACGACATCGACCTGCTGTCGGCGAAGTTCGAGGTCGGCTTCGAGACCGTCTGCCACCGTCTGTCGACACTGCAACGCCCCGGCAAGCGCGGTGTGCCGTTCCTGTTCGTCCGCACCGACCGCGCGGGAAATATTTCGAAACGTCAGTCCGCCACTGCATTTCACTTCTCACGGGTAGGTGGCAGCTGCCCGCTGTGGGTCGTTCACGAAGCCTTCGCGACACCGGGACGTATTCGCACACAGATCGCCCAAATGCCCGACGGCCGCCGATACGTGTGGCTGGCACGCACCACCGACGAGAGCACACCGGGCTACCTCTCACCCCGGCGTGATTTCGCTATCGGGCTGGGCTGCGATCTCAGCTATGCGCACAAACTCGTCTACTCCCACGGCTTGCCGATCGAGGACCCGAGCACTGCCATCCCGATCGGTCCCGGCTGCAAAGTATGCGAACGCCTCGACTGCGCCCAACGTGCGTTTCCGCAACTGGGCAGACCCATCCGGGTCGACGAGAACAACGCCCTCAACATTCCTTACACACCGACCGATCACCGGCCCTGACCAGAACGTCGCAGCGCTTACATCCTCAGACGTCTGATGCGTCGTCCTCGATCGCCCGGACGACCCAGAAAGGCACGCGGAGCGATCGTCGAATCGAACTGGTCTACCGCCGCACCCCGAGGGCGCCGAGAACGCCCTGTTCGCCTACATCCGTGGCTGGTCCAACACCCAACGCATCCAAAACAAACTCGGCTGGCGATCACCCGAAGACCCGCGTTTTCCTCGGCCAAACCCGGGTCGAGGGCCACCGTCGCCCACCACTGCTCCCAATCCAGCGCTCCCATCGCGCGGGCCCGCTCCTGATGAGATTTCTGGATGACTTCGTCTACGGCATTCAGCATCGGTCTCCACCAACTTCGGCACAGCAACCCAGACTTTTGCAACATTGCTGAGTGGTCCGGTCAGGTGGCGGTTGTTTCGGCGGCGGTTTCTTCGACACGTTCGCCTACCCAGAGCAGGAAGGTTCGCACGTCGGCGGTGGGTAGCGCGAGTGCCGCCGTGCGGGGGCGCTGGAAGCTGCGTAGTCCGGTTTCGATGAGGGGCTGGAAATCGCTCTCGGACGTCGCGATCATCTGTGCAGCTTTGCGCTTGGCCAGCCAGCGGCCCGTGCGGCAGAACGCTACCGAGCGGCAGCCATTGAGCACCTGGTTGTCGGGCAGGTGGCCTTCCCCGTTGGTGTGCTCGCGAACCGACGCCAGAATCGCGGCGAAGAGGTCGCGCCGTTTCGGTTCTGCCATCACCTGCCGCACGGGGCTCCCGTAGAGGAGACACCCGGTCTGATGAGCGATGGAGCGATCGATGACGTACCAGAAGGGTGGTGATTGCGTCGAATCGAAGCTGGCGCGGTTCGACAGGAGCGGGCCGGTATTGAGATCCAGGAGGTACCCGGCCTCATCGGACGGACGGACGACGAAGTCCGAGTCGTAAACCACCAACTCCAGCCCGGCCGCGGGACAGGGCAGGGCGGGATGGGCGAGTGATTCGGCCAGTTCGCGCACAGCCTGCCCGGGAAGAGACGGGTCGACGACGACTGTCACATCGACGTCGCTGCGCCCGTGTCGATAGTCCTCGAGTGCGATGGACCCGACCGCGAAGACGCTGACGAGATGAGGCCCGCAGACGGCGCCGGTGCGCTGAACAAGGTCTGCCAGGTAAGGACGCAGCTCGGTGGGGAGGGATTGTGGGTCCACGAGAGTGCCGGTCATTCGGCCAGTATCCAGCAGGGCTCCCCCACCGCCACTGCGGCACCGAATCGGACCAGTGCGCACAACCGAACCGACCTCGATGGATCACGGCGCACTGCTCGGCCTGCCGACGACCGTCTTCCCGATCGCTTCGTCCTCCCGGTCTCGGAAGTCGAACACGACGACCGTGTGCGAAGTTGTGGTCTCTCGGGTTCAGGCCGCTCGGCGGCGATCTCGTAGGACACGGCGCTATCGCGATCGCCGTGCACAATGAAGGTGGGAATCATGCCGCGGCGCCTCCCGGTAGCCTCTCAGAACATGGCACGGGACGAGCGCGGTGTGACCGCCCAGAGTGAGGATTTCGCAACCTGGTACAACGAGGTGGTCTTCAAGGCCGGCCTCGTCGATCGGGGCCCAGCCAAAGGCACCATGGTCATTCGACCGTATGGGTACCGGCTCTGGGAACAACTACAGTCCGAGCTCGATCGCCGCATCAAGGACACCGGTCACGAGAACGCCTACTTCCCGTTGCTGATCCCCGAAAGCTATCTGAGCCGGGAAGCCGAGCATGTCGAGGGATTCTCCCCTGAGCTTGCGGTGGTTACCCACGCCGGCGGCAAGGAGCTCGAGGAGCCGTTGGTCGTGCGGCCGACGTCGGAAACGATCATCGGCGAGATGATGGCCAAGTGGATCAGCTCGCATCGTGATCTGCCATTGCTTCTCAATCAGTGGGCCAATGTGGTGCGCTGGGAGCTTCGGCCCCGGATGTTTTTGCGCACCACCGAGTTCCTGTGGCAGGAAGGCCACACCGCCCACATCGATGAGACCGATGCCCGGCGCGAGACGATGCTCGCGTTGGGTATCTATGAGCAGGTCGCCCGGGATCTGGCGGCGATGCCGGTGATCACTGGGGAGAAGACTCCCGGCGAGCGGTTCGCGGGGGCGGCAGCGACGTTCACCATCGAGGGGATGATGCGCGACGGGCGGGCCTTGCAGGCAGGCACTTCGCATTACATGGGTACGAATTTCGCGCGTGCGTTCGGTATCCGCTATACCGATGATGCCGAGCAGCAGCAGTGGTGCCACACCACCTCCTGGGGCATGAGTACCCGCATGATCGGTGGTGTCGTGATGACCCACGGCGACGACAAGGGTTTGGTGTTTCCGCCTCGACTGGCGCCCTATCAGGTGGTGATCGTGCCGATCATGCGCGGCGGCAACACCGAGGTGGTCACGGCGGCAGAGGATTTGGCTGCCCGGCTCCGCGAGACGGGGGTACGGGTTCATGTCGACGCCCGCCCCCAGATCACACCCGGCTTCAAGTACAACGAGTGGGAGATGCGTGGTGTCCCGGTCCGGCTGGAGCTGGGTCCGCGTGACCTGGAGGCCGGGTCGGCGATGATGGTCAAACGCCTCGGCGAGGACCGCAAGCGGCCTATGCCGTTGACGTCGCTACCGCAGGCGATGCCGGGAATTCTGGAGGAATTCCAAGCCTTCCTCCTGGCGCGCGCGACGGAGTTCCGCGACAGCCACACCGCGTCGGTGAACGACTGGGACGAGTTCACGGCGGCCGTGTCCACCGGGTGGGCGCGGGCGTTGCACTGCGGTGCCGCTGCCTGCGAGGACGACATCAAATCCGTCACCGCCGCAACACCACGTTGCATTCCGCTCGACGGCGAACCCGAGACCGGGACGTGCGTACGGTGCGCGAACCTGTCGTCGTACGGCAAGCGGGTGATCTTCGGGCGGGCCTACTGATCACGTTCGTCCCACCTGATCTCGGTCGGACGCCGCGCATATCGTGGTGTGGTGGCGCTGATTTCGGTGCTTTCGCACGATCCTGGTGAACGCGAGGTCGGTCGTCAACGGCGACGGAATCAGGCTCCAGAAGTAGCCACGCGTCACCGTGCATCTCGAAAACGACTGGAGATACCCGGCGCTCGAGCACCACGATGGTGCGGTGGCCAGGACAGAGGAAACCGCGAATCGGATCATATGGAAGGATCTGCCGCAACCCGTGCGCGACGCGATCGAGCGCCGTCTGGGCAGCCGGGTCCACTCAGCGCTCAGCCAGTCGAGCGGGTTCAGCCACGGAATGGCGGCACGATTGGAATTACGGGGCATTGGGAGCGGAACAGCCGCCTCCCCGCACCTCCACGCTCGCCGAACCTGCGCTACCACCAAGCACAGTCGGCGCGAGTGTCGCGACGATGGCTGAGTCGACGGCTGAGTCGACGGCTGAGTCGACGGCTGAGTCGACGGCTGGCGTGGCTATAGGAGCCGGACATCAGATGGGCCCCTCATCCCCAGGTCGCTTGGTCGGGCATGGTCGAGTTGAAGATCACGTAGAAGAACTGGCCAGGAGCCAGTTCGTTCATGTCGTGCCAACCGCCCCACAGGTCGCGCTGGTAGTAATTCTCTGTCCCGCTTCCGTCGTCGTAGCACACGATGTTCGCGGTGCCGAACGGGCTCCAATACACATCGGTACGCGGGCGGGGCGCTTCGAGAGGCGCGCGGAACAGGTGGCTACACGGGGTGATCACCGGGTCGTAGTAGGTCGGCCGGGCGGCGGCAGCCGGCGCGAGCGCGGTGATTCCCGCAGCGATAATCGCAGCAGCGCTGAGTCCTCGGCGGACGGCGGAACGCATCAATTCTGCTCCTAACTGGCGGAATAGGGTTCGTTCCCTGCTGTCGACGACTGGCGAATAATCGTTACCAGCACACTGAGCTTCCGCGCCACGACTGTCGACCACCTGGCTCGTAGATACGAAACCTGTTGTGACTCAATAGTTCTACCAGAGATTGAGCGCAAACTGCCGCCAGCGCTTTCCCCTGGTCGGCGGCCGTGCCCACGTTTCAGGGACGATGAACGGGTGCTTGTGCGCACGGTGCTTGCTCATCGGTTCCGAACCGGTCGACTCGTAATCAAGCTCAGCTTTGACCTCGCCAACGGGCTAGGCGACAAACGCACCCGAGCCCGGGGATATGGCAACGTCGCCGCCCCGCCCGCCGAAGAAGTCGAGCATTTGCTGGATGTCGATCCAGGCGAGTAAGCCGCCGGACTCACCGGGTGATTCAGCTTGTCGTCAATTCAGAAGGTGGTACACGGAATGGGGAAGGTTCGGACTCGGTATGGTGACAACAGGAAATGCGCACCGTCGATGAAGACAAGGTCGTTGTCCCGCAAGGCGGCCAGCAGTATCAATTCATCGCCGGTCAGCGCATCGACATGGGTTGCCGCGGCCAGCGCACGGAACCGGGTGGTGTGCGGCTCATCGAGTGTGGCGCGAAAGCTCGCTTCGGCTCGGCGAATGTCCCTGATAGCGACGAAATCCGGACCGTACCGGTAAGAACACAGGCCGACCTGGTGGCGTTCCCGCCACCGAGCCAGCGTCTCTTTCGCGGTGTAGCCCTCCGCGTGCGCAGGTGGCGGCAAATGCACAACGCCGTCCAGTCCGTGCGGCGCCGCAGAGCCGAGTGTCCAGTCGATCCGAACACCGGCCTCCATCGCCGCACCCAGCAACCGCAGCACTGCGAAGTCGTCCGCCCCACCACCGAATCGCACCGGATCGGCGATGGTGACGACCTGCCCGAGCCGCCGGGCGGCGGCGACCGTCTCGTCCGGCTTTGTGAGGTCGGCGATGACGGTTTCCGGCCACCGTGCCAGTGGATCGGTCATGTCGGCTCCTCGATGCGCAACAGCACCGGCTCCGGTTGTTCCGGCCGCACGATCGAGCGTTCGATCCCACCCGGCGTAGTCGCCACTCCGAGCCAGCGACCACCTTCGGTGAAAACCAGCCCGTTGGCCAGTTGCGCGGCGAGCCATTCCGCCAGTTCCGCCTGATTCCAAGGGAATCCAGCCGAGGCGAGATTGCGATGCAACGCGGGAATGGTGCGGCCATGCTCCAATTCGGCCCAGGTTTCCCGCTCCCTCGGATCGGTGAACACGTAGTCGTGTGCTGCCCAACCGAACCGGCGATCCCTGATAATCAGCACGCCGTCGATATCGCTACGCAGCAAGGAACTCTCCGGATAACGCGCTTGCCATACAGCAATTGCGGCGTCCAGTGGGGCAACCTGCTCGTCGGTGATGCCCTGATCGGGAGTGTCGAACTCGTAGACGAGGTCGGCGAGCACCCTCGGGTCGAGGTCGTACACTGCATGGTATCGCTCGGCGGGAGCGCGTTCGGTGAAGCCGATGGCCGGATCGTCGAAATTCGGCGAGAACCTTTCGAGGAAGATCCGGGCGGTTCCGCCTGGCGGCTGAAGGTGCACCAGCGCCGGAACCTGCTCGATTATCCTGCGGTAGTCATCCGCGCTTTCGCCGGGAAATCCGTACAGCCAGTTCCACTCCACGGTGATCCCCTCGGTTTCCAAGTCCCGCAACGTGCGCACGTTGCGGACTCCACCGATACCCTTGTCCATTCTCCGCAACACATCATCCACAAGAGACTCGATGCCGGGCTGCACACGCCACACCTTCGCCGCCCGCAGAGTCGCTGCCTGTTCCGCGGTGATGTTCGCCTTGATCTCGTAATGCAGTCGCAAGTCGATGTCCATCGTGGCGATCTCCGGGAGCGCGGTACGCAGGTAGGAGACATCAAGGATGTTGTCAACCACGGTAACGTCCAGTGTGCGATGTTTGCGCACCAAGTGGTCGAGTTCGGTGACAAACCGGGACGGTTCCTTCGCCCGGTACGTCATCGTTGACCCGTTCAGGCCGCAGAAGGTGCAATGATGTTTCTCGCCCCACCAGCAGCCACGCGAACTTTCCAGCACCAACTCCGGTTCAGTGAACTCACTGACCACACTATTGTCGTAAGTCTGAAACCAATCGTCGAACAATGGGACACGCATGTCGGCGGGACCGACCGGGGTGCCCCTGTGATCGTTCACCCGCTGCGCGCCATCGGCGTCCCGCCAGCACAGTCCGGCAATCGACCCGAGTTCGCCGTGGTCCGAGCGGAGCGCGCCGAGCAATTCCGGAAATGTCTCGTCGGATTCGCCGCGCAGCACCAGGTCGACGAATTCGAATTCCCGGTGCAGGGTGACGCCCATGATCCCGTCGCAATTATAGCCGCCGAGCAGGGTGCGAACTTCCGGTGCGCGTTGCTTGATCCGTTTCGCCACGGCCAGGCTCGGCACGCTCTGACTGAACGTGGAGGTGAACCCGACTATTTCCGGATCCATGGCCAGTACCTCGTCGGCGACCGAGGAGACGAATTCGTCCGCGAGTTCCCGCATTCGTGAGATCGGATCGAGGGCGATCCGGTGCCGCCGCGCGTAGTCCGCCATCTGCTCGATCCCGAATGCCTGGCCGTTCAACGCGCCGGCGAACACCCATTCGCCGAGCGCGTGCACGAACCCGCCATCAGAGACCTCGAGATAGTCGGGCACCGTCAGCCCAGCGTCCAGCAGTACTTCGGCCCAGCGGATATTGGCGTAGTAGGCGATGGGTTCGGCCATGCCGTGCTCCACACAACTCGCCTTCAGCACGCCGAGCGCGAGCGACGGGCGGCTCAACTCGTGCCACGGCATGCACACCAGTACGGTGCGCGACGAACTCTCGACACTCACACGTCACCGCCTTGCACTGCGGCGCGGTGGATTGTGGCGATCGTGTGATAGCAGTAGTCCTCAACTGCGTGTGACGGGACTCGAGGCACGTTACTCAGCGCGTCCACCCGATTCTCGGTTAACGTGCTGTTGAAGTGCCGGGCTGCGGCCAGCACGACCAGTGCCACCAACTCGTAGTGCACCTTGAGTCGTCCAGTGCATTCGCCGCCCACGCCGCTGTGCCTAGGGCAACGCATTCCATGGCTGCACACCACGATGCCGGGAATGGCCTCGCTCAGCCGGTCGTCTACATCTTGAGCAGCGACCCCATAGTGACGCCGCCCAAGGCCCCCGAGTAGATGCGGCCTGCGCACTACCGACCAGAACCGCCACTTCCAGCTGATCGCGCGGATTCCTTGCACCGCGACGAAAGCTTGCTCGTCAGTGAGCGCCCCGAGAAGCGGAAGGGATGGCTCCAGCCACGGCGGAAGCCCTGATGGTGCGCATCCCTCCCGCGTGCCGGAGAGCTTCCGTATCAAGCTGTCTCGATGTCCTTCTTCAGTCGGACATCCGAATCGAGGATGCGCGTCGTCGGTTTGACGCTGAGCTGCTGGATCTTTTTAACCGACAACACAGACTCTGCCTGATCCGGGACGTCGAGCTGGGCATCCGAATCGAAGATTTCTGAATGATGTGTCATGGGACACTCCTCTCGTGGGTCAGATGATCATAAGAACTCCCCGCCTTACCCACAAGATCGCGCGTTGAATCACCGATAGAAGTTTGTCGAGTCTCATGTGACGGTTGACGCTTTGGCTTCTGAGCTGCTGTCGAGAGGTGAGAGCTGAGGCATGGTCCGTCCTTTCCAGCGTCGTGAACCGCCGCCGAGGCATCTTCGAGCCCACCTGGTTCGTCCCAGCCCATGCCATCTCGGCCGCCAGCGGCCTGAGTCATTGGGTGGCCAGCCCGGCGGTCGCCAACGTCGGTGCCAGCAAAGCTGCGCATGCGGCATTCCCCGCCAATACCTCGCGATTGTCGGAGCCGATTCAGGAACGATTGCGAGCGTGCGTGATTCGGCCACACGCCGCCGTGAGAACCGCCACCACCATAACGGTGATCAGTTGCAGCACATTCCAAGCCACCGGGTTGTGGACCGGTAGTGCCAACGGTTGCTGGTATGTGGAGGCCCCTGCGATGACGGCCGGAGTCCGCGGCTCGGTCGGCGGTAGAGGTGGTGGAGCGGGGGGCGATGGCGCGGGGGGTGCCGCAAGCATTGGTGAACCCGGCTGCGGCGGGCCGAGTTGTAGCGGGATATCAGGGTAGGGATCAGGGAGCGGTGCGCCCGGCAGCAGCAACAAGCAGGTCAGCAGCGCGCTTCCGGTGACCGCGCTGCCGACGACCGCACTCCCGAGTGCGGATTCGGACCACCAGCTGCCGGTAGCCGATCCGAGTGTCATCAATGCACTCCCGGAGGCGGCGCTGCCCGTACATGCCGCCTGTACGCTGCCGGACTCGAGACCGAGCGCGTCGCTCGAACCAACCGCCGCGGTACCCGCTTCGGGCCGCACCGGGCCGAGGGCCAATGGACTGCCCGCACTTTCCGAGCTGCCACTCGAAACCGTTTGTGGCACCGCACTTCCGGTGGCAGCCGACACGGCATAGGCAGGCGGTGCGAGCGCCAACTCTGTGCCGACCGCGTCAGCACCTGCGGTGACCGAGGTCCCGCCCGTCGCACTTCCGGAGGTGAGATCGCCGAGAGACGGCCAGGCCGTCGGATCAGCGGCAGCAGGTGGCGCCACCAGAACAGCTGCGGCAGTCAGTGGAAGGAAGGCGAATCCTGCGGTGACCCTACGGATTCGCGTGATGTCGATCGGCGATGCCATGTGTGCATACCTCATCTGTCTCGTACCGGGAGGCTGGTCAACTCCCGTTTCGGAAACGGGTCAACGCCAGTTCGAAGGCGTCCCGCGGTACAACGCTGCCGCCGGAGAACGGCCGATCGAGGTTGTAGATCGCGAGGATCACCCAACCGACGACGACACCGAGCACGGCGGTCATGAGCATGCTCCGCCTGGTGATTTCCTGGTCTGCCAGCACCATGCGCAACAGCAACAGAGCGGTTCCGAACCACAGGGCGGCGTAGAGGAACCCGGGTATCGACAAGCTCGCATCCATCGCCCGGTCGTACCGGGCTTGCGCGACTCTGCCGAGCCCGGCCAAAACGCTGGAGCGCTCATCGTCCGCGTCGCGCAGCGCCGCCGCCTCGGCGCGCAGCTTGTCGAACGTCTGCTGGGTCGATTCGCTCAGCTGGCGTTTCTCGGCCATGACCGGCCATTCGCTGCCCAACACCTGCGTGGTGTAGTCGCGCACGAGCCCCTGGATCCGATCGCGTTCCGCCTGCGGCAATTTGTCCGCGGCAGAGTGGACTTCGACCAGCGCCTTGGCCTCGGCAACAGTGTGGCTGTGTGCGTTGTCGTAGTTCTGCCAGCCGATCACCACCACCAACGCGACCACCGCAGTGAAGAACGTACTGATGATCTCGAGGACCAATCCGTCGGCACCCTCTTCCTCATTCTTACGCCACGACTCCGGGCGTAGCCGGTTCGCTAGAACGAGGACGGACACCGCGACGAGCGCGGACAGAACGGGCAGAGCCCATTGCAGAACCATGTGATGCTCCTTATCCCGGGGCAGCCGTTCGCCCATATGCAATCACGACTTATGTTGAGGGACAATAGATGACGACGATCATGTGGCGGGTGGGGGTGTCCAGCGGCGGGCGCGTAGCCGGGCGGAGGAGACGCCGAAGTCTTCTTCAAATGTTCGGGAATGGCGTAGCGCATGACTCGACCGCGGGTCAGGGAGCTGAGTTCGAAGAGGGCGCCCGGGACGACGTCCTCGTAGAGATCGGTGAGTTGGCGGGTAAGGTGGGCGCCTTCTTCGCTGGGGCCGATGTAGCGCGTCGGGTATGTATCGAGGAATTGCCCGGCGGATTCCAGGTTCTGGGGCGCGTGCGTCTGATCGACCCCGAGCATGGCGCCGACGACGCGCCAGGCGTAGAAGAGTCGGGGATCGATCATCAAGAGCTGGTCGTTCTCCTGCGCGACGAAGTCACCGAGTGTGGCGTCGATGCGGACCTTGAACGCACCCGGATCGTATCGATCAGACATCGCCGGAAGCAGCGCGTCGCGCCAGCACCCGCTGAGCGAGGATTTCCAGGTGGGCAGACGGCACGGTGGCATACCGGTCCAGCGCCAGCCGACCGCGCGCTTTCAAATCCCTCTCCGCGTCGCCCGCCAGCCCGACCACATCCGACCGCCGCAGCAGCCCCCGCATCCGGCCCACCACCGGGCCGACGCGGCTCCTCGCTGAATCCGCTGGACCGGCCGCCAAGAGCACGGCGTCATCGCCTCGAGATCCGGACTGAAAAGACTGTTGCGACAAACGATCACGCTCCCCATACCGTGCGAACGATTCGACACCGTGCTGTCCCAACAAGATCGGCCCGGCACGCCCAGTGTGACATCAGCTCTGCGTGGACACGGCGAGAACTTGCTCCAGACTTCGCAGGAACTACAGGCGGTCCGGGCGACCAACTGCTGTCGACGGCCTTGCTGCATGCCGTCAAGTCAAGATCTGCCACAACGCCTGAACATAGCCGTGCACGGCGTAGATCTGGACGCCTTCGCGGCCGGCCTCACGCGCCCGGACGGCTGCTGCGGCGAAACCCTCCACGACGCCGGGCATTTCACCGGTCCGTAACGGGGAAGATTATGTCCCGTAGAGCGGTTCACGCACATCCGATGCCGACACACTTCGGAGTCCGCGTTGTAGGCAAATCGGCATTCGAGTTCGGCTCCCTCGATGTCGAGGTCGGAGATGTAGCACGGGAACCAGCGCAGATGGCACAACCTGCGGTTTCCGATCATGGCTCGCGAGGCTGAACGAGTTTGATCGCGCCGGCCGCGGCGAAGACGAGGGCCGGCACGATCTGCAGCGTCCACAGCGCCGCCCCGGCCTCCCGCCAGGTTTGGTGCCCTTCGAGGACCATCCACATAGCGCTGATCACAGTGCCTATGAGCATCGACGCTGAGCTCCGTCCCGGGCGTGATGGTGTAGCGCCCGGCCGCTACACCGGGCGCCACGTCCCGCATCGGAATATCGCAGCTGCCAGGTCCGGGAGTAAGTCCGTAGCGTCGTCGGTCAGGCTCGGCGCAGGGCCAGGACGGGGATTGTGCGGATGCCTTCGGTCTTCTGCGCGTAACCGGCGAAGCCGGGGTAGCGGCGAGCCTGCTCGGCGTAGATCCGATCCCGTTCGGCTCCGGTCACCTCGGTGACGGCCACCGGGTAGGTGTCGGTGCCGCGTTCCACTTCACCCGTGCCGGCCGTGATCAGGTTGTAGTACCAGTCGGGGTTGGTCGGCGCTCCTGCCTTGGAGGCGAAAACATAGATAACATCTTGATCCTGCTCATCCGGCAGGTACATCATCGGACTCACCAGTTCGCGTCCGGTCTTGCGACCGCGATTGTGTACCAGCACAACGGGGGCGCCCTCGAACGGGCCGCCGACCCGGCCCTGGTTTGCCCGGAATTCAGCGATGATCTTGGTGTTCCAGTCGTGAGGCTTGGTCATGTTGTGCATTCTCCTGTCACGGCAGGGCGTGCGGTGCTCGGCACGCTCGTGGGTTCACCGGGTAGTGAGGCTACAGACGACGGTTCCCAGTTGTCCGCGATCTGTTCGAGAGAGATGTCCTGAGTGCGGGTCTGACGCAGTACCGAGTTGTCGTCGAGGCCGGCGAGCAGGAACTGGGCGGTGAGCGTGAAGTCGCCCGGCGCGTCGGCTTGGCGGAGCAGCACGGCGATGTGCCGGAGGGGCCCGACCTTGCGGCTGGACCCCAGTTCAGGAATTGTCCGGGGTGCGTTTGCGCGGGTCCGTCGGCGTGAACGGGTCTGCATCGATACCCCATGAGTTGACCCAGTTCGGGATCAATTCGATCCAGCGTGGGCCGAAGCCGCCGCCGAGGACTTCGCCGCCGGACTCCTGTATGAGCACCTCACCCTTGATAGTCCCCCCGCGGGGTGCCCATGTCGGTTCGGTGACGAGGTCGTCGACAACGAACGCCGCGTGCGGCTTGACGCGGAGGTGGCGAATGTAGAGCCGTTCCTGACCGCGATAGCTGTGCCCGCCGATCTTGATGGTCTCTCGCTCGGCGTCGAGGTGGAATCAGGTCGGTGAATCGGCAGTTCTCCATCGACCGGTCGGAGTCGGAAAACCCATGTGGCACAAGGACTTCGGCACTTGGTGATCCGTCAGGGCGCCGCGGTTCGGTTCACCGAGACCAGCAGCCGACCCCACCGCCTTCGAGGTCGAGCACGGCAAACGCGTTCACGGCTGTACCGAGCCGGCCCGCCCAGGGACTTCGGGAAGTCCGTGGGCGGGCGGCTCGGGCGTCGGATGATCCCAGGGCTAACGCAGAGGGGACTCGATGGCCTCAACGATGCGGGGGCGGAGTTCGGCGACACGGATGACCGCGTCGACGGAGCCGACCTCGATGGCGCGCTGGATGCTGTGCACGCGGTCGAACTCCGCGGCCACCTCGCCGAGCTTCTCCGCGCGGACCGACGAGCGGAGCTCGTCGAGCTCCGCGGTCAACGCACCGCGGTTGGCCCCGGAGGCGGCCGCGGCGCGGGCCTCCAGGTCCCGCACGCGCGGGTCGGCCGCGGTGCGGGCGTTGACGTCGCCGGAGAACACCACCGCGGCGGCAGGGGCGCCGCCGAGCACCGAGGCGAACGAGCCTTCCAGCGCAAGCACGGTCATGTTCGGGTTCAGCGCCTTCGAAAACACCACGAACGCGCCGCCGTGGTACCGCGAGATCACGCAGAACACAATCGGCCCGCGGAAGTTCACGATCGCGCGGCCGATCTCGGCGCCGTACTCCAGCTGCAATTTCCGCATCGACTCCGGGGAGCCGTCGAAGCCGGACAGGTTTGCCAACACCACCAGCGGCCGGTTCCCGCTGGCCGCGTTGATCGCCCGCGCGGCCTTCTGAGATGACCGCGGGAACAGCGTGCCCGCGGTGTAGGTGTCCGGGCCGTCGGTGGGCGGAAAACCGCGCCGCGGCACCGACTGTGACTCGATGCCGAGCAGGCACACCGGCATGCCACCGAGATGCACGTCCTGCACCACTGCGGTCTCCGCGTCGGCCATGCCCGCCCAGCGTTCCAGCACCGGGTGGTCCTGGTCGGAGAGCGCCCGCATCACAGTCCGGATGTCGAACGGCTTCTTACGGTCCGGGTTCGCCTGAGCGGAGAAGATCTCGCCAACGGTGGTGAAGTCGCTGTCCACCACGGCATGTGGGAAGTCGGAGACGTCGCGGTCGACGGGGTCGGTCGTCTTCGCCCGCCGCGGCGCCTCCTCGCCTGGTGCGATGTACGTGTGGTCGTAGTGCGACATCAGCACATCCCGCGCGGCGGCCAGGTTCGGCGCCCAGTACTGCGCCTGCCCGTTCGGTCCCATCACCCGGTCGTAGCCGCCGATGCCGAGGTTGTCCTCGGCCGACACGCCACCAGAGAAGTCGAGCGCTTCCTTGCCGGTGAGCACCATTGCCGAGTCTGGCGTCATCACCAGGATGCCCTTGGTGTGCATGAGCATCGTCGCCTCAGCGTTCCAGTAAGGCTGCGCGCCGACGTTGATGCCCGCGACCACGATATTGATCTCGCCGCCGTCCTGGGTGAACTCGACGATCCGCTTGAGCGCCGCGGCCACCCAGTCCATGTTCTCCGTGCCCGACTCCATAGAGATCCGGGCGCCAGAGGACAGCGCGTACCACTCCAGCGGCACCTGCATCCGCTCGGCCAGGTCCAGTGCCGCGATCACACGGCGGCACTCCGGTTCCGACAGTGCGCCGAGCGACTTCGTCGGGTCGCCGAGCAACACGACCCTGGTGACGCCCTGCGGGTGCCGCAGGGTGGGCGTGGTGACCACGCCGGCGACGAGCGCCGCGGTGTTGCGGCCCTTCGGCCGGTCAACCGGCACCAGCGCGTGGTCGTCGAGGTCGTGCTCAACGAAGTCGCCGAGCAAGCCGGTCAACTCATACGGGTACACGGTGTTGCGGCTGCTCGCGCGCAGCACCTTCTGTCGGTAGTCGTCAACCGGCTCGACCGGCTCGGCCGACGGTTCTCCGACCGTCAGCTCGGTGCCGCCGGTCGCGTCGAAGGAGATGCGCACGGTGAGCTTGGTCAGCTCGCCGGTCTTCCGGTCGCGCTGGCGCGCGATGAACAGGATCTCCTCCAGCCCTGCGCCTGCGGCCGTCGGCAGCACGCGCCCGGTGATCATCTCCAGCTCCGCGCGGGTGAGGTCGCTCGGCGGCCAGATGTAGACCACGATCCGGTTGGTGTTGAAGCGCTTTTTCGATGGCCGCCGCGACTGCGCGCGGCGGATCGAGTCGATGCAGGTAGCGATGGTGTTCTCGGCCGTCGGCAGCGCGATCAGCCTGCCCGTGTGCTCGCGCAGCCCGGTCAAGTCGCGCACCTGTGCGAACGCAACAAGGCGGTCGTCCGACGAGTTCTCCCGCGCCACGCACTGGAAGAGGTAGACCTCCTCGTCCAGCGACGGCAGCCGGGTGAGGTCGAACTTGCTCAGCCGATCAAGCTGCATCCGCTGCGCGATGTACGGGTGCAGGCCGCGGATCAGTCGTTCCTCGGTCATCCCCGTCGTCGACGGGCGGAAGGTGACGTGGTGGTGCATCACCGCGGCGCCGCGGCCCGCGACGGTGGCGGTGAGTCTGCGCACCTGGTTCGGCAGCGGATGCGTTCTGACGACCTCGTGCAGCGCAGCCGCCAGCGCGTCGGAGTCCTCCGGCTGCTTCTCCCAGGCGAGATAGATGTCGGCGTCGATGGGGTTACCGCCGCCCGCAAGCTCCGCGAGCCCGCGCAGCGCGCTGCCCAGCGCTTCGAAGGTCACCGCGCAGGAGACCACGCGCGAGCCCACACGCTCGGCGACCACAAACGTGCAGCCAGCGACCTCTGCGGTACAGACGCCGGTGAGCCCCTTGTTGCCGTAGTACCGCCGGGTCAGCACTTCCAGCATGACCGCGCTGTCCAGGTGGTGGCGGATCAGCCGCTGACCGAGAAGCCGCACCAACGGCTCGGTGCTGCGCACCATCTCGGCGATTCGCTCGGCGCGGTCCGGCGTGTCCGGGTACGCATCCAGGTGGCGCAGATGCTTACGGACATCGGCATAGACGCGGGCGCGGTTGCGGCGCAGCAACGGCTGGCCGAACCAGGCGAACACCACGCCGCGCGCGAGGTCGGAGACCACAGGGTAGCGGACCTGCGTTGCGGCCACCAGCCGCTCCAGCGCGAGACCGGCGGGCTCACGCAGCGTCTCGTCGGGCATCGGTTCCCGCAGCCACGCGCGCAGCAATGTCGCGACCACCGTGGCGGTGGCGAACCCGCGTTGCTGAGCAAGGAAGATCCGGAACACTCCGGCTTCGAGCTCGGGGGAACGGTCCAGCTCGGTGACACCGTAGTGCCCGAGCGCCTTGGCGAGCTTGGCCCGGAACGACTCCGGCAGCCTGGCCCGCTCGACGTCGAGGCTCTGCAAGTAGGTGTGGAAGTACTCGCGGGCGCTGTGCACGTGGCCGCTGACGTCCTCGCCCGCAGGCCGGTTGCGGCTCAGCTCGGCGAGGTCGGCGAACACGTCGAGGAGTTCGAGCTCCTCGGCCAGCGGCCGGCGGCCCTCATCCGTGGCCGCGCGGCGCGCGACGAGGTAGTCGTCGAGCACCCGGCGTTCGTCGTGCGGGTCGACGTCGAAGCCCAGCAGCAGGCTGCGCAGGTCCTCCTGGCCGCGCGAGGTGCGCTCCCGCACCGTGATCTTCCCGGACGCGGCGGGCAGGTCCAGCTCGACGGACCCGACGGCTGAAGTGTCCTCGGCTTCGGTGTCGTCGTCGACGAGCGGCTCCAGCCGCAGTAGCGGTGCACCGGTCTCCACCTGGCTGCCCACAGACACGGCACATTCCTTCAGCCGAGCCTTGAACGGCGCTCGCAGCACCGTCTCCATCTTCATGCTCTCCAGCACAAGCACCGGGGCGCCCGCCTCGACCTCGGCGCCGACCTCGAGCGGCGTGGCGACCACCAGCGCGGGCGCCGGCGAGCGGACGACGCCGCCCTCGTCTCGGCTGACCCGGTGCGTCACGCCATCCACCTCGACCAGGTGGATCGGCCCGTGCGTGCCGGTGAGCAGGCGGTATCGGGTGCCGTTGACGACGATCCGCCCGGTGTGCCGGTCGAAGCGCTCGAGCTCGACGTCGGCGGCACGGACGTCGCCACCCGATTCGACGCCGACGCGGAACCGATGCGCGCCGACCCGCGCGACGCGCACGCGGTAACCAACGCCACGCAGCTTCAGATCGAGCGGCCGTCCGCTCTCGTGCTGCACCTGCGGGCGGCCACCGAACGCCGTCGACAGCAGCCGCTGCCGCTCGACGCGTTCTTCCTCCTCATACGCCTCGATGGCGGCTGCCGCCAGCGCAACGGCGGAGTGCTGATGCGAGACCAGCCTGCCCTCGCCGCGGGCGCGGTCGATCCAGCCGGTGTCGGCACTGGCGTCGATCACCTCCGGCTGATCGAGTAGATCGAGCACGAAGCTCTTGTTCGTCGCGCCACCCTCGATGATCACCGTGGTCTGCGCCATCGCCCTACGGAGCCTGCCGAGGGCTTCGTCGCGGTCGCGGCCGTAGGCGATGATCTTCGCGATCATCGAGTCGAAGTCGGCGGGGATGGTGTCGCCCTCGCTGACGCCGGTGTCCACGCGGATGCCCGGCCCGGTGGGCAGGTCCAAGCGCACGATGCGGCCCGGGGAGGGCGCGAAGTCGCGGTCGGGGTCTTCGGCGTTCAGCCGGGCTTCGATGGCGTGCCCGCGCTCCGCCGGCGGCTCACCTTCGAGTCTGCCACCGGATGCCACCCACAGCTGCGCCCTGACCAGATCGAACCCGGTGGTGGACTCGGTGATCGGATGCTCGACCTGCAGGCGGGTATTGACCTCGAGGAACGCGAACTGCTTGTCGACAGGGTGGTAGAGGAACTCGACGGTCGCCGCACCGCGGTAGCCGACCGCGACGGCCAGCCGTTCGGCCGACGCCTTGAGCTCGGCCGTCTGCACCGGGCTGAGCACCGGCGATGCCGACTCCTCGATGACCTTCTGGTTACGCCGCTGCACCGAACAGTCGCGGACGCCGAGCGCCCACGCGGTGCCCTCGCCGTCAGCGATCACCTGGACCTCGACGTGCCGGGCACCGGTAACCAGGCGCTCCAGGAACACGACGCCGCTGCCGAACGCCCGCGCGGCCTCCTGGCTGGTGCGTTCGTAGGCGTCGACGAGCTCGGCCTCGTTCGTGATCACGCGGATGCCGCGTCCGCCGCCACCCGCGGTCGCCTTCAACATCAGCGGGTATCCGATCTCGGCCGCCGAGGCCATCGCGTCCTCCAAGGTCGCGACCGCACCGCGGCTCCACGGCGCGACCGGCACACCGACCTTCTCGGCGATCAGCTTCGCACCGATCTTGTCGCCGAGCTTGCGCATAGCCTCCGCGCTCGGTCCGACAAAGGTGACTCCGACCCTCTCGCACAGCTCCGCGAATGCCGGGTCCTCCGCCACGAAGCCCCAGCCGACCCACGCGGCGTCGGCCCCGGTCTCCACCAGCGCGAGCTCAAGCGCCTTCAGGTCCAGGTACGGGCGCTCGGACGCGGGGCCGAGGTCGTAGGCGATGTCCGCCTCTCGCACAAACGTGGCATTGCAGTCGACGTCGGTGTGCAGGGCGACGGTTTCGATCGATGTCGCGGTCTCCGCGGCTAGGCCCCGGACAGCGTGAATTAGCCGCATCGCGGCCTCACCTCGGTTGACGATCACGATACGTCTGAACACTCGACAGCCCTTCCTATGTAATGCACTAGCCCGGTCGGCCGACGCGACACATCCCACGCGCCCCGCTGGCGAATTTGTCTGGAGAAGCTTGTCATGAGGTCGCTGGGGTGCGCTCGCCGACAGTGGTATCGCCCGCCGCGTAATGCGTTACAAGAGCTGCCCACAACCCACAGGCTAAGCCCTTGCTCCCCTGCCTTCCCAACCAGGTCGGAACGAACCGCACCACTTCGCGCACGGCGATGGCGATGTGGCAATCTGCTGGGTGCGGTATCTTCCGTGCGCCGAATCCGGCCGCCACCAATATCGCTCAGCTGTTGTGTGGGCACCGATGTGCTCCTTCCTGAACCTGTACCTGTAGCAAGTCCTCGGCTACCGCGCCTTCCCGTCCGGCGCGGCGCTGCTACCGATGGCAGCGTCGGAGCCGCGGGTCCGGGCGCGCAAGTGTGTGGCGGGGCTGCTGGCGGGCTTGGAACCCAGACACGGGTGGACGCTCCACCGAACGTGCTGCTGAGGTGCGACGCGCGTAGGCCGGCAGCGAAATCTACACGGACAAAGCGAAATTGGACCGACAGATGAACGTCGACTTCTTCGGGGTGGGGTGACTGTCGCGGGTCGCCTACGGAACGACGAACGAGGAGATGCTGTTCGTCGCTGCGGTGATCCGAATCGCGTGACCGCAAAGGCGCGTACGTCCCGTCAGCGGGGTAGGTTCGTACGAATGAAGGTCGGTGAACCCAGCCGAACAGCGCTGGCTACTGCATTTTCCCGCGCGTACCACCAGATCGCCCCGGAGCCGCGTATCTTCGTCGATCCACTGGCTGTGCGGATCACAGGCGCCAGTCCGGACGAACTGATCGACCGCTGCACCGCGATCCTCGACGAGGCCGGGATGGACCCGATCCTGCAACGTCGACGTCGGATGTTCCTGGCCGCGCGCAGCCGCTTCGCCGAGGAAACCCTCGCCACAGCTGTCGCAGAAGGTGTCCAGCAGGTTGTGATTCTGGGCGCGGGGCTCGATACCTTCGCCTATCGCAACCCCTACGACGGCCTCCGGCTCTTCGAGGTCGACCACCCCGACACGCAGGCGTGGAAGCGCGAACGCTTAGCCGCCACTGGGATCGACATTCCGGACTCGCTGACCTTCGCTCCGGTCGATTTCGAAAGCCAAACCCTCGACGAGGGGCTGGCCACAGCCGGATTCGATCGCAGTCAGCCGGTGGTGTTCGTCTGGCTCGGCGTGGTGATGTACCTGACAAAGGACTCGACGGTCGCCATCCTGCGGTTCATGGCCGGGCAGTCGGCGCCGACGCGAGTGGTCATCGACTACCTGTACCCGCCCACAAACGATCCGGCTCAGCAGGCCAGGGTCGACCGGGTCGCCGCGATCGGCGAACCCTGGCTCAGCTTCTTCACCGCCGAAGAATTCGCCGACCAGCTGCGGACACTCGGCTTCGACGAAGTCGAGGACCACGCAGGGGCGGTCCTGGTGGCGCGTTACCTCGAGCGGCCCGCGCCGAGCACCGGCGGCGAGGCCGGACCGCATGTGGTGCGGGCCGTTTCACTCGGCAGCAAACGCGAACGAAATGACAGCCCTGCCTCGTAGCGCCCGGGTGGTGCCACCGTGACCGCTTTTCACCATGTTGTGATCGTCGGTGGGGGCGGTGCGGGCCTGCGGGCGGCCATCGCCATCGCGGAGCACAACCCGCGATTGAGTATCGCGATCGTTTCCACGGTCTATCCCATGCGCAGCCACACCGTCTCCGCCGAGGGTGGCGCCGCCGCAGTCGTCGGCCGCGCCGACAGCTTCGAAGAACACGCATACGACACGGTCGCCGGCAGCGATTGGCTCTGTGACCAAGATGCTGTCGAGGCCTTCGTCGAGGAAGCACCGCGGGAGTTGCTCCAGCTGGAGCGTTGGGGCTGCCCATGGAGCCGCAGGCCGGACGGGCACATCGCGGTACGGGCGTTCGGCGGCATGACGAACAACCGCACCTGGTTCGCAGCCGACAAGACCGGTTTTCACTTGCTGCACACCCTGTTCCAGACCGCACTGTCGTATCAGGACATCGTCAGGTACGACGAGTGGTTCGCCACAACATTGCTCGTCGACGACGGCAAGGTGTGCGGCGTCGTGGCCATAGAACTGCCCACCGGACGCGTCGAAACCATTCTCGCCAGCGCTGTCATCGTGTGCACTGGTATCTGCGGCCGGGTGTATCCGTTCACCACCAACGCCAATATCGAGATCGCCTCAACTACATCAAGGACTACCTCGACGGGACGGTGTCGTACCGGTGGTCCTGCCGGATGAGCATCTGCGGCGTTGATCATCGTGGCCTGCTACGGCGGCGCTGTCATCGGCTCGAGAACGGCCGCTTACTTCCGTGTAGCACGCGGGACTAAAAGTGTGTTCCGCGCGACCCACCACTATGGATCGCGCGGAACACACCCTGCTTTGCCGACTGCGAGGCTTACGGCGCGGTAGTAGCCGGTTCGTCGGCCGGGTAGTAGATCTCACGGCGCAGGCGTTCCAAGTCCGGCGCTGCGGAAGCAGAGATCTGCGTGTACCGATCACTCTGATGCCCTCGGAGCGCCACGCTTGTCATCTCGTACATCGACAGGTATTCCTTCCCCCGGCCCGACAAGCCGGGAATCATGCGGAAGAGCACGGGGAGGTAGCGGATCATTTCGTCGATCTGGGCGCGATGCTCGGCCACCTGGCGCTTCACCTGCTCGACGGCTTCGCGGCGGGTGCACCCGGTCTCGTGACGGACCGCCCGCACCAGGTTGTAGGGGACTTGGTCTGCCTCGTCCTGATCCAACCCCACCAGGTCGTTCTCCACGAAGGTCACCCAGAAGGCGAGCTCCTCGAGACGGCGGATCACGGGGTGGTTGCGCAGCTTCGACGGCAATTCCCGGTCCTGATGCACCTCCATGCAGGCGATGGCGATTTCCATCCCACTGGTCGACATCCGCAGCGGCAGGTAGTCGGCCGTGGCGGGGATGTAGCCGTTGATGCGATGGTGCGCTTCGCGTTCGCAGGCTTCGAACCACTCCTCGAAGCTGCCGAGAAACCGCTCCTGCCAGCGGGTGGTCCGGCCCTCGCGCAGGCGCGGCCACAAACTCGCCCACGCCGTCGGGATCGCGCCGGGTCTCCACGGTGTCTCCGGGTCCTGGCGCAGCGTCGCCACCAGGCCACGCCTCAGCGCGGTGACAGCTTCCGGGTCCTTCAGCCGCGGATCCTCGAAGAGGTCGTCCCACACCAAGGACAGCATGGCAAGGCCTGCGGTGGTCTGTTCACGGGCCGCGTCCGCCGGGGCCAAGATCTGTGCCGACTGTAACCGGAGCACTCCTGCCCATCGATGGTGGTGGTCGAACTCGGCTGGGGAGAGGACAAGGCCGGTGTCCACCATCCAGCTACTCACCCATCGCGTGACCTCCGGCGGGAGCGCGTAGCGGTGGGCCTCGGGTGGCGGTGTCGCCGGTGGGAGGACCGCGGGACCAGGAGTTCGCCGATCGAGAATGGACCGGGCGTAAGCGATCATCGCGTGGCGGGCGCGCGAGTCAGCAGGCACAGCGGCGAGCTGACCGGCAGCCTGGTCCATGAATTCATCGGCCATCGCCTGTGCTTCGTCCACGGCGCCCGAGGCGATGACAAGCTCGCGGGCGCGGGTGGCTTGCTCACCCGTCATCGCCCTGCGCAGCAGGCGTGCAAGGCTTTGGTCGCGGGCAGCCGCGCGGATCACCGGAAGTGTGTAGATGCCCTCGCGCAGATCCGTGTTGACGGGCTTGCCCATTTCGTCGGCGGTCGAGGTCAGATCGAGGATGTCGTCATACAGCTGGTAGACAAGCCCGAAGTGGCGGCCGAACAGGGCCAACGCCTCTTCCTGATCCTCGGGGCGGCCGGCTTGCATCGCGCCAACTCGGCATGCCAGCGACAGCAGCGCCGCCGTTTTGCCGTCGATCGCGTCCAGGTAGGACTGCTCGCTGCGGGAGGCCACGTAGAGGTCGGCGGCTTCGATCACCATGCCTTCGCACATCTGCTCACTCGCGATCGCCCCCACGAGAACTTCGCGCTGGCCGAGTTCGGCCAGCATGCGCGTGCCCGAGGACGTCACGGAGTCTCCACCCAATACGGCCATGTGCGATCCCCACACCGCGTTGGCGTTGGGGATGCCTCGACGCTGGTAGGCGTGATCGATGACGTCGTCGTGGTAGAGCGAGCCCAGGTGCACCAACTCCACCCCAGCAGCGGCGCGTACCGTACGGTCGTCGGCCGGGGCCGCGGGATCGGTAAGCAGGTAGTACGACAGCAAGGTCAAGGTGGGACGGACCAGGCGGCGAGCGGTGTCCACCCCTTCGTCGGTGAGTGCGGTCAGCTCTGGCCTGCCCCGGAACTGCACGGGTCCGAGAACGTCACGGACGCGGTCCAGGTCCGCATCCAGGTGCGGGAAGACAGCGAAATCGATTTCACGTGGCACGCGGGCACTCCTGACTGGGTACATCGGTCATCTACATACACCGTCGATCAGTGAAATTTGACACCACCGATACGCGGAAGATATTGATATCGGCCAATTCTGACGTCACCGTCACTGAACCAGGCCGCGGGAGTTCATCGCGGACATCGCGCGGGTTGTTCGGCTCGATGATGATGTCGGCGTGTGAAGCGACGCAGACCGGGTCAGTGGCGGCAATTGAGCGTGAGCAACGTCGGAACCGTCTATCTGTCGGCTCGCCAGGGCGGAATCGTCACGCAGACGTGTCACCGATCCGCGCACCCGTTCACCTGGTGGTGGTCTCGTCGCGGCATTCTGTAGTCGAGACAGGCGAGCCCGCCATTCGCCGGCTTTTTATGGGACTCCCTGTAGTCAGCTAAGGTTTGGAGGACAACAGTGAGAGTCCGAACAACAGTGACAGCAGGACGGTAGGCGCCCCGTGGTATCGGAAAGTTCTACCGGTCGCGTGACGCAGGAATCTGCTTCCACGACGAGTGCGGTCGCAGATGCGGTCGAGTGCATCGATCCGGACCGGCAGAAAGCGGTGCAACTCCCTCCGATGTCGACGGCAGAGAGCTGGCTGCAGGTGACGTCTGATGCCGTCCCGGTGCGTGGCAGCGAGTATGCGATGCTGTTGCGTCGAGTGCGACAGGCCGGGCTGCTGGACCGGCGGTTGCGGTACTACGGTCGGAAGAGTGCGATCACCGCAGGGGCATTGGCGGCCGGGTGGACGGCATTTTTCTTTGTCGGCGACTCGTGGTGGCAGCTGGGCACCGCCACGTTCCTGGCGGTGGTGTTCGCTCAGATCGCATTCCTCGGCCATGACGCCGGGCACAGACAGATCTTCGGCACCCGGCGAGCGAACTACCTGTTCGGTGTGATCGCCGGCAATCTCGGTATCGGATTGAGCATCGGCTGGTGGACCAGCAATCACAACCGGCACCACGCCCACCCCAACACCGAGGGTTCGGACCCCGACATCACGGGGGTGCTGGCCCATTCCGGCGATCGAGCACGGACCGGAAAGGGTATCCGTCGGCTTATTTTCCGCTACCAAGCCTGGCTGTTCTTTCCGATGCTGTTCCTCGAGGCCGGTAGCCTGCATTACGCAAGTGTCCGCGCGGTGATGCGGTGGGCGATCCCACACCGCACCTGGGAGGCGGTGCTGCTCGCCGCGCACGCCGCCGGCTACCTCGGCGCGGTGCTCCTGGTCCTCTCCCCGGCCAAAGCGGTGGCCTTCATCGTTGTGCAGCAGGGCCTGTTCGGGTTCTACATGGGCTGCACCTTTGCACCCAACCACAAAGGGATGGCAGTACTGGCGGTCGGCGACTCCACCGACTTCCTGCGCCGTCAGGTGCTCACGTCCCGTAACGTCCTCGGCAGCCGACTCGTCGACGCAGCCCTCGGCGGCCTGAACTACCAGATCGAACATCACCTCTTCCCATCCATGCCGCGGCCCAACCTGCGCCGAGCCCAGCCGATGGTCGCAGAGTTCTGCGCCGAACTCAGGCTGCCCTATTGCCAGACCAGCCTCCTCGACTCCTACGCCCATGCGCTGCGCCACCTCCATGCCGTCGGCCGGCTCACCCCACCGATACGGCTGATCGACCAGCACACCGAGTCGGCGACGCGGTCGGTCCAACCGGGTGAATCCCACTTGGACACAACCACAGACAGAACCGAGAAAAGATGAGCTTTCAAGCGATCTCGCGACAGAGCGACGACCTGTGGTAGCGGCTCTGCAGGTTTGAGGTGCTACCGCCATGCGCCAGTGAGGGCACCGGCAAAAGCCACCTTCTGATCGCGTTGGGTACCGAGACCGCGATGGCCGGATATCGAGTGAAGTGCACGTTGGCGACCAAGCTGGTCAACGAACTTGTCGAGGCCGCCGACGAGAAGCAGCTGACCAAAACCATCGCCCGCTACGACCGGGTGGATCTTTTATGCGAGCTCGGCATGAGTCGTGCGGCCCGGACGTCTTCGGCCGACGCTGCGGGCTCATGGTCGGACAAGTGTGTCCGTTTGGGCAGCAAGAGCGGGGTGGCGAGCAGGAGAACGCCAGACATGGTGATCGCGGCGAGCGGGCTGGTGAGTGTGGCGAGGATGCCCCAGACCACCATCAGGGCAGCTTGTAGCAGTTTGCTGCTGCCGCTCCAGGTACTGAGGACTTGGGCAGCACGATCCGCGGGAGTGCGTTGCAGGCGTTCTGTTGCGTAGATCGGATTGAAGATGCCCATGCAGGTGATCAGCAGGCCCTCGACGATGATCACGGTGAGAAATCCGGGGATGCCGGGACGGATGAACGCGAGACCGAGTGGGAACAGCGATCGCAGCCAGCCGGAGACGATCATGACCCGGTGCCGGCCGTAGCGGGTCACGAGGCGGGCGGAGAGGCGGGCACCCACGAAGCCGCCGAGCGCCGGGATGCCGAAGGCAAGACCGTATTGCCAGGCCGGGAAGTGGTACTGGCCCAGCAGGAGGACGGACAGGAGCGGGACGGTCGCCATGATCAGGCCGCCGACCAGGATCGAGTTGAGGAACAGGCGCCGTAGTGCGCGGTCGCGGAGGATGAACCGCCAGCCGCCGAGAAAGTCGGCTCCGCGCAACCTGGTGGCCCGGTCGCGGGGTGCTGCGACGTCGCCTCCGCGGATGCGGAGGACCCCGAGCGCGGACAGCAGGTAGCTGAGGGCGTCGGCCATGACAGTGATGACCGGGCCGAGCAACCCGATGAGTGCGCCACCGAGGGGCGGGCCCACCGCGGTCGCCACCCAGCTCGTGCCCTCGAATCTCCCGTTCGCCACAAGGAGGTGATCGCTACGGACGAGATATTTCAGATACGCGCCAGATGCGGCAGTGAAGGCGATGCTCGCGGTCCCGGAGATCACCGAGACGACCAGCAGTTGGCCGTAGGACAGCAAGCCGAGGACGTACGCGATCGGAACACTCACCATCGCGACGAACCGGGTCAGGTCCATCGCGATCATCACCGGACGCTTGGCCCGGTGCTCGACCCACGGCCCGAGCGAGACCGCGACAATCGCCGCGACGGCAAGCCCGACCGCCTCCAGAAGCGAAACGGCGAATGCCGGCGAATGCAGCACTCGAACCGCGATCAGCGGGAGCGCTCCGAAGGCAATCCACGTGCCGTAGGTACTGACGGCGTAGGCCGACCACAGCCAACCGAAACTGCGCCCCAACTGCACGTGCATGCGACTCCTCGCGACAACCGATGTTTGGCTCTCTGAATCACATCAGCCGCATCGTCGCG
The DNA here is from genome assembly GCF_035920445.1 of Nocardia sp. NBC_01730. NCBI lineage: Bacteria > Bacillati > Actinomycetota > Actinomycetes > Mycobacteriales > Nocardiaceae > Nocardia > Nocardia sp. NBC_01730. The sequence goes on from NZ_CP109162.1 coordinate 2,132,455, forward strand.
GGATCAAACAACCAACTCCCGGCGAGCCACAACGATCAGTTGGGCATGCGTAAGCTGGAGCAATGGATACCGAGGCGGTGCGATCGTTCGTCCGCGCGGCCGAGCTCGGACAGCTGCAACACGCGGCCGACGAGCTCGGCGTGACACAACAGGCCGTGTCGAAGCGGATCGCAGCCCTCGAGCGCGCACTCGACGTCCGGTTGTTCACCCGCACCGCCCGAGGGGTCGAGCTGACACTCGACGGCCAAGCCTTCCTCCCACACGCCCGAAACATCATCACGGGTGTCGATCGCGCCGTGACCGCGATCAGACCGGGCTCGCGGGCCCTTCGGATCGACGTTCTCGGCCTGCGATCCGCGCAGGCCGTCGTCCTGCACGACTATTGGCGGTCGCATCCTGAAACCGACCTCGACGTGGTGACCCTCAGGGTCGACGACCCGCGCGTGGCGGTCGCCGCCGTTCGAGCAGGTGATATCGACGCCTCGTTCCGCACGGTCACCGACCCGGCCGGGCTGCCGCGCGATGTGCAAATGATCCACGCGTTCGACTCCCCGCTGGAACTCCTCGTCGGCCCGAGGCATCCGCTGGCCTCCGCACGAACACTGACACCACCCCAGCTGCGCAAGCACCGGATCTGGGTGCCGGGTATCGCGCCGCGAAGCGAATGGGCAGAGTTCTACGATCAGCTCGCCACCGACTTCGACCTCCGCATCGACGCCGCAGGCCCGAACTTCGGCAACGAGGTACTCCTCGACATCCTCGCGGAATCCGCAGACGTGGCCACCCTCGTAGGCGCGCGTGACCGGTACATCTGGCCGACGAACTACGACCTACGCCGCATCCCGATCGTGAATCCGACGCTCGCATACCCGCTCTCGCTCATCTTCCCCAGAACGAATCCACACCCAGGACTCCGGGCAATCATCAACCACTTCGGAAACCTGACACCGCTGCCCGAGACAGCCTGGCTCCCATCCTGGGCAAGAACACCACGCCGCAGCGACGGAGACATCGAACACACCCGACGCTAACGGCCGCTGCCGTCAACGTGATGGCCGGCAACAGCTGGACAGACACAGTCCACCGGCCGGACGAGTCTCCCGCTCAGCGGCACGGCGATTCCGGGACCATCGTTATCCAGGTGCCCGACAACAACTTCGACACCGACGCCACCGCAGAACTCGCCGAAATCGTCCAATTCTTCAATGACTGACTCGCCGCCGACCAGCGAAGCCAGTGTTAAGGTGCACATGCGGCGGATCTCTCATGCGCGGATTTGTGTTGGTGCGCAAACATTTTCGCGAGGATGCTGTCGCACACAGGCACGCCGACGACGAACTCTGTTGTCACAGAGCCTGAGTAAGGCACGTCTCGAGTCGGACAAAGATTGGTTAGTGTGAGCAACAGTCACAGCCTGCCACCGCACTTTTCAAGATCACATGAGGCGATCCCATCCTCGAATCTCGTGCTCCTGCCTCTAGTTACAGCGTCAGCCGTGTCGGTCGCTGGTCTAGATCAAGACAACGTGTACTTGCTCGTGTGCACCGCTTCTACCTCGAAGATGCGATCGCGCTCGAGCACTCGGTCAGGGCCACGATCGAGCACGGGCACGCGGACAAGCGAAGCTACGCCTGCTCTTCGGTCTCGTATTGATATCAGACCGAATCGCACCAGCCGTTTCGCATTCCGGTATTCCGGCTCCCCCTCGCCGCGGCCAGCTGACCGGTTGGGCCGTGATCGAAGGGGACGGCGATGAGTGGAGTGGACCGTCGGCGCTTCATTTCCGGCAGCGCAGCCGCCTTGGCGGCCGGCCTCTGGATGCCAGGAGCCGCCTCGGCCGCACCGTGGTCACTGTCATCCGACACCAAGGTACGCACCGGTGACACATCCCGCACCGGTAGCACCGCCGCAGAGGCGGTGACAAGCACCTTCTTCGCTACGGTCTTCGTGGAGAACGCGGTCTCCGTCGGCAGCAACAGCGACGGCGATCTCTGGCCGACCTGTTGGGCGGACGACGACGCCCTGTACTCGGCGAATGGCGATGGCCGCGGATTCAGCGAGGAGCAACGTCAAGACATTGTTGTCAACCGGATCACCGGCGACCCGAAGTCGGGTATCACCGGGGAACGATTGGCTGCCGCCGACCAGGTAGGCACCATCTGGGGCGACCCCGACAAGTACAACCGGAAGCCGACCGGGATTGTCTGCGTCGGCGGACGCCTCTACCTGGCCATCCAGGACCTTCGCACAGGCCCCAGCGACGTCGCCTTCAACGACGCACCCAACGCAAGCGTCTCTTGGTCGGACGATCACGGACGCACGTGGCAAAAGACCCAGCAACCGATGTTCACCGACCATGTCTTCACCACTATCTTCTTTCTCGACTTCGGGCGCGACTCCCGCGATGCCGAAGACGCGTTGGGCACCGAGGCGGCGCGCTATGTCTATGCGTACGGTCTGGACGGCAACTGGCGCGATTCCTCGATCGATACGGTGCCCGACCCCGTCGACCTCTACCTGGCGCGGGCGCCGAAGGACGCGGTCGAGAACCGGAGCCGCTGGGAGTTCTTCGCCGGACTCGGCAGTGGTGCACCGCTGTGGACCAGGGAGGTCACGGCCAAACAACCAGTGCTCCACGATGACAGGCGGCAGTACGAGACGTTTCGCGATTCCGGCCAGTACCCGCACAACCTCTCGGTGATCTCCCAAGGTGGCGTCGTCTACATAAGACAGCTCGAGCGCTACCTGTACACCTCATGGACCGAGTACACGTTCGAGTTCTACGAGGCACCCGCGCCGTGGGGCCCCTGGCGGCTGTTCCTGACCAAGGACTTCGGCGGCTACCCCTGGTTCGGCCGCGGCGCCCACTGCCCCGGTCCGAAGAACGGTGGCTACGGCACGACCATCCCGTCGAAGTTCATCTCCGCCGACGGCACGTCGATGTGGGTGCAGTCGAACTGGTGGGTGGGCAACTCCTGTGGCGACGCGACTTACACCTTCAACCTGCGGAAGCTGACCTTACGGCCGTTCACCGCACAAACCCCGGCAAATCAGCCGGACCCGCGTGACAACCTCGCCCTCTCCGGCGAAGCCGTCACGCCTATCGAGAAAAGCGCACATTACGGTCATGGCGAGTATTACCACGACGGCGACCTGACCAAGAGCGAGGACAGCTTCGATCAGGAGAACAAGGACTTGGACTTCTGGGGCTTCACCTGGGCCAAGCCGTACCGGATGAACAAAGTCGTGTACACCACGGGGAAGATGTTCGACGACGGCGGCTGGTTCGGCGCAAACCTGCGAGTCCAAGTACGGCAAGACTTCGAGTGGGTCGACGCGCCGAACGCAACCGTCGCACCGCGCTATCCGTACGACGCCTCCGCAGGGCCGTTCAAGACATTCACATTCACGTTCGCGACCACATGGGGTGACGGCGTGCGAATCGTCGGCAAACCGGGCGGTACCGCTTGCTTCACCTCGATCGCCGAGCTCGAGGTCTACTACCGCGACTCCTGTTGTGGGGGTGCAAATTGGTAACGATGCCATCCCATCGGCCGCCTGAGCTAATCAGGGGCTCGGGCTGATCGACTCGTGGTCGACCACCGCGGGCTTGATAGTGGAATTTCTGAGACTTTGCTGGATCCGCGTTTGTACGCACGACCAGTGGATAAACCCGGCTTGAAAGCACCTGATGAAGCGGGTCGACCCCTCCCCGTGAGAGGACCGTTCGATGGGTTTTGCAGAGATGCGCCGGTTCCGCCGTGATCCGCTGGGTTTCGTCGAGAATCTGCGCCGCGCCAGCCCGGTAGAGGTGTTCAGGCTGCCATGGGGCGGGTGGTGTGTCGGCGATACGGGCCTAGCGCTGACGGTATTGAGTGACCACGCTTTCAATGAGGGGATGTCTGGGTTCTTCGGTTCTATGCTGCCTTCGCGGCCTGCTCAGGTCGATTTCGGCCGCGCTGTGCGCGCGATTCTGCGGATGCATATTCCTGAGTACTGCGAGTCCCTGGCGGCGGCGGTGGTCGAAATGCCTTCCGTCACCCGCTGGCCTGCGGCCGGGGTCGAGCTGGCGTATCGGTGCACCGCGGACGTGCTGCTGTACCCCGATGGTTCCCCCAGGTTGCGGCAGTTACTGGAGCGAAACGCACGCGTGGGCGCGCTTCGCCCGGCGCGAATGGACCAGCGGGCGCGGGCGCAGCTGCTGCGCGCCAAGCTATCGACCGCGCTGACCGAGCAGGTCCGAGACCGGCGCAGCGATACCTGCTACACCCCGGAAGCCGAACCACGGGATCTGCTCGATGCGGTGATCGGTGTCTGTCCCGACGAGGTCACCGACCCAACGGTGGCGCAGCTGTATGTGCTGATGTTCCGGTCCATCGTGGGACCCCTGGGCTACTCGCTCGCGTGGTCGGTACTGTTGGGCAGTCTCCACTCTCCCGGCTCACCATGGTCTTGGCCCGTCGACTGGGTCGTACGTGAGGCATTGCGACACCGGCCGGTCTCCTGGATGGTCAGCCGTCCTGTCCCCCATCCCACCGAATTCGGCGGGATCGCCTTCCAGACCGGCGACCTTTTATCCGTCAGCCCCTACCTGCTCCATCACGACGAACAACACTGGACCAGCCCCGAGGCGTTCCAACCCGACCGCTGGGCTCAACCGACCGGACACCGCCCCTACGTGCCCTTCAGCTTCGGCCCCTTCACCTGCGCCGGCGCCGCGGTCGCCCACGAGCTGGTCACCGAAGCAGCCACCACCCTCACCGCCAATACTTACCTGCGCGTCATCGGCGGCGGCGACATACGCCCGATCGTGACCAACGCCGCCATCCCCAGGCCATTCACCCTGCGCCACACCCCCACAGTCCCTGACCGCGCTCGACAGAGCCGCAGGAAGGAGGTGACACCATGATCAAGGCATTGCGGTTCATCTTCACCAACAGGCCGACCCGTTCCTGGAACCCTGCTGATTACGGTTGATCCTGCTACCGGCTGGGTGGCTCGTATACCGCGCACAAAGGTATACGTGTCACCCAGTCACCTACCCATCGTGATCTACCGCCAACCACACCCACTGCTGCCATAAGAGCAGCGGTCTCAGCACGCGCACATGGTCCCCATCGGCGACGGCCGCCGAACGACTCCACGGACCACCATGGCCTCCTACTCGGCGGACCACCACAACGGTGGACACGCCCGTCGGTCGGTCGGTGCGGTACCGCCTGGTGGGATGAACTTCGACGGCAGCGGCGCCAACTCCCACGACTCGTCCGGCACCAGCCGCTTCGACAAATGCTCGACCGCGACCGAACCTCAAGCAGCACAACTGATCCCGACACGCCGCAAACGAATCCCGTCGATGTGCGACATCGTCCCAGGTCTATCGAGTTGATCGAGGTAGAACCTGACATTGCGCGGTTTCAGCGTGGATTGGTGTCCCTGACCGCACCAGACGAGATACTCCCGCACGGCACATTGCGCTGCTCATCGTCGATGAACTCACACCGTTGCGGTCGAGGATCTCGATAAGCCCTCGACGAATCGCGCAACACCACGCTCGCGGGCAGGGCACCCGAACCCGCATCCCGCATCCCGGTGACCGAATCGAGACGAATCCAGGCGTTACAAAATAGTTCTGTGTTCTGCGTCACATCATGTTTAGACGCAAATTCCCCGCATACGCGGCGTATCGATGTCCTCGACCAGGGCTTTCCAAGATCGGCAATATCTTTCAGTCACTATTCGTTTGCCTCATGTTCACTTTTCGTGACCAAGCTGAGATCAGTTCCCCGGACCAGACTTGAATTCTGGTTCGACCAAGGATTAGTTCACACACTCGGAAACGACCGCAACGGATTTACGTTCACCCGCGGCGGTCGCCGGAGAAACCGGCGGCACCACAGCCCGTGACCGCATTCTCCTCCGCATGACAGCGGCTCCCGCCGGGCACCGACCCGAGCACCGCGTCGCGCCGCCAGGAATTCGCCCCCTGGCCTTCACAACAGAATCCGAAAACAGCACATGAGCCGATACAGGCGAACTCCCCCACCGAACACCCGCCGTGGATCCGTGCTGTCTCCTCCAGGCCGGATCATTGCCCTAGCAAGGAACTGATTTCGCAATGCCCGATTTACGCCTTCCTCCCTTCCGCCGCCTGTCGCTCCGCAACGGAGTCACCCTCGTGGTGACCGCCATCGGCGTGATCGCCGTCGGCGCCTCCGCCGGGGTCGCGATGGCCGATGACAGCGTTCCGTCCGGCGTTGCGATGGTCGCCGAGCAGCGGCCGGTCGCCGATGCCGCGCCGATCGACGCCCTAGCGCTGCCCGCGCTGCCTGCGCTGCCCGCGCTGCCGCCTCTGGGCTTCCTGCCCCAGCCACCCCCGGTCTACGAGAACAACCTCGACGGCTGGATCCGCCAGTCCCTCGACGTCATGCGCGTCCACAACATCCCGGGCAGCTACGACGGCATCCACCGCAACGTGATACGCGAATCCGGCGGCGACCCCCACGCCATCAACCTGTCGGACTCCAACGCCGCCGCAGGCACGCCCTCCAAGGGACTACTTCAGGTGATCGACCCGACCTTCAACGCGTTCCATGTCGACGGCACCGCATTCGACATCTGGGATCCGGTCGCCAACATCACCGCGGCATGCAACTACGCGGCCCACCGCTACGGCTCGATGGACAACGTCAACTCGGCCTACTAGCGGCTCGCCCGCAGCGGAGCATGGCGCCGATCAGGCGGCGAGGTCGAGCATGTCGGCCCGGACACGGGCATGCGGGCCGCGATGATCTGCGTGGCGGATGTGCTGGCGCGCCGGTTCGGGCATCTGTGCCGCTGAACCCGGATCGTCTGATCCGTAAGTCGCGTCGCCACGGAGCTCGGACATCAACCACGCAGTCAGGTAGCCGAGGTAGCCGTAAGCCGCAGCGAGCCTGCGGGTCTCGGTGGATTTCGCACTATCCGAGCAGAGGTGACGGATCCTCAGGAGGACTCGCCGTAGAGGGCGCGAAAGTCCTCGAGCGTGCCGGTGTAGTACCCCTGATCGTCGGCGAGCTGGGCGCGCGTGATCCGTTCGGGCTGGTCCCGCCGTAGCTGCTGGCCCTGGTCGGACCAGAATGCCTCGTCCGGGAGGCGGTTCGCGCCGTCCGGCAGAAACTTGATCGCCTCGCCGATCGCCTCAGCGGCGAACTGCCAGTTCAACTCCACCTCGCCGCGGTCCTGGCCGGGTTGCCCCTGGTAGGCGAGATCCGCGTTGAGCGCGCGGCGTGCGTAGGTGCCCGCCACCAAGACCCACTGCCCAGCGTCGACCAACTGGGAGACGCCGAGACCGAACCAAATACCGACAGTCCGACACGCCGCCTCGGAGGCGTAAGGGACCTCGACGTCACCGAGCTCCGAGTGGACCGTCCATGCCTCCTCGCCTTCGGCCAGCGAGGTCTCGGGCGGGCCGGGCTGGGTCACATCCGGTGCGTCATCGGCCGCGGCCATCAGGCTCAGGTAGGTCTGCGCCTCGGCCAGGGTCCTCGCGGTCAGCATCAATTCGCTCCTGTATCCCGGAAGCTGTCTCGGACGACGAGCAGTCGCTCACCCGGAACCTACCCGGTTCGGCTGCCAGCACGGGAGTTCTCGAAGATCGCGACGGAAGGCGAAGCGTCGCACCGATTCACGACAGGTTGCGCTCGGCGGCCCAGTCCTCGCGGGACGGCAGCACCGCCGGGGCACCGCCGGTCCAGCGGGGTGAAGTTGCCGGCGGCCATGGTGGCCTCGGCCGGCTTGGTGCCGAGCACCAGCTGTCGGGGCGCCGTGCAGCCACCGTGTCGTTCCGATCGGCTCAGCGTGACCACTGTTACTGTCGGCCCGATGCGACTCGTGTCGAGTGTCGGTACGGTGCTATTGACCTGTGCGTTTGTGCCGCTGCCCGGAATGTCCGCGGTGGCGACCGCGCAGGGCGGGCAGGCGGTCGGAGACGACTGGTCGGCGGTCTCCGAGACGTTCGAACCCGAGAACTTCCGCGCTGCCCCGTATCTGGGCAACGGACGCATCGGCGCGATGATCCCGCCGAGCGGAGGCGGATATCAGGACTATGGCGTTTCGGTGCGCACATCGTTCCCCTTAGTGCAACCGCGCTACACCGGAACGTATCTCGCGGGCTTCTACGCCAGCCAGTCTGTGTCGTGGAACAACAGAGAGGTGATCGCCGCGCTCCCCGCGTGGTCGGGCCTGACCGTCGACGTCGCGGGCCGAACCTACCAGGCCGACGTCGACCCGGCCGCACTGACGCACTACCGGCAGCGCCTGAACTACCGTGATGCCACCGCCACCACCGAAGCCACCTGGACACCCGACGCGGAACACCGGCTGGATCTGACCTACCGGACTTTCGTGTCACGGGCGCAGCCGAACCTCGCGGTCCAGCAGCTCACCGTCACTCCCCACTTCTCGGGGCCGCTCACGGTCACCGACCTGATCGACGGAGCCGCCGCGCGCCGGGTCACCCCGACAACGGCGACCTCCGATCCGAACCGGGGACAGACCACGGTCGGCGTGCGCGCCGACGGCACCGACAGCACCGCTTTCCTCGTATCCACAGTCGCCACCCCTGATGAGCTGGGTGGCACGGCGTTACCCACGAACGGGTCAACGGCTGGAATTCGATTCGACGGCACCGTCGCGGCGGGCCGAAGCTACACCGTCACCAAGTACGTGGGAATCGCCTCCGGCGCGGACGGCGCGGACCCGCGCGCGATTGCCACCGAGGTCTCCGACTCCAGCGCGGCGCAGGGTTTCGCCGCCGCCCACGCCGAACACGCCGCAGCGTGGGATCGCTTGTGGCAGCCCGACATCGAGATCCCCGGCCGCGACGACTATCGGGACTGGATCCGGCCCGCACTGTATTCGGTGCTGTCCAGCGTCCGGGCCGGACAGCGGTGGTCCGTGCAGCCAGCGGGGTTGTCGTCGGACGACTACGGCGGCCTGACCTACTGGGACGCCGAGACCTGGGTCTTTCCCACCCTGCTCGCGCTCTATCCCGAATTGGCCCGCACCGTGGTGGATTTCCGCGTCGCGGCGCTACCCCAGGCCGAGGCGAACGCGCGCGCCTACGGGCTGACCGGCGCTCTGTACCCCTGGAACGACGGACCGACACAACAGTGCGCGTCACCGGCGGTGTGCGGACTGGTCCAGGAACATCTGGGAAACGAGATCGCCCTCGCGCAATGGCAGTACTATTCGGCCACCGGCGACGAGCAATGGCTGCGTGACAGCGGCGCGCCAGTTATCACAGCTATCGCGAACTACCAAGCCGTACGAGTCGGCCCGAAGCTGCCCGACGGCCACTACCACTACGCGCCCGCGGCCGGCGCGGACGAATACGTCTCAGTTTCCGTGGACAGCGCGCTCACCAACGCCGGAGTGATCGCCACGATGCACACCGCGATGTCGGCGGCCCGGCTGGCCGGACTGCCGGTGAACCCACGGTGGGCCGATATCGCTGCCCACATGGCGATGCCGCCGGACATCGTGCCGGGGGTGCCCGCCGAGTATCTCGGCTACCAGGGGGCGAAGATCAAGCAGGCCGACACGGTGCTGATCAGCTACCCGTTCTCCTATGCGGCACCGGGCTATTCGCCAGACGCGACCCTGGCGTACTACTTCGACCGCACCGATCCCGACGGACCCAACATGAGCAACAGCGTCGGCGCGATCCTCAGCGCGCAGTACGACCCATGCCGCACCCAGCAGTTCCTGGATCGATCGGTGCAGCCGTACGTCCGACCACCATATCGGTTCCAGTCCGAGGCGCGTGGCGACCGGTCCGGTGAAAACACGATCGGTCAACCGGCGTGGATCTTCGTCACGGGTGCCGGCGGATTCCTTCAGGGGTTGCTGTACGGGCCGACCGGGTTGCGGTGGGCCGAGACGGGTCCCCGGCTGGACCCGATGCTGCCCAGCGGGTTTCCCGAGGGGATGACGGTCCGCGACCTCGCGGTGGGCGATAGCAGGCTGGCCTTGCACATCCGACCGGAAGGCACGACGGTCGACGTCACTTCGGGCGGTCCGGTAACCGTCGAGACGCCGGGTGGCCCGGCGACCATCCGCCCGGGAACACCGCTGACACTGTCGACCAGGAGCGCCTGCCCCTGACCCGTCGACACCAGTTATCGACTGCCCGCACCAGGGCGTTGGTCCCAAGCGCCGATGTCCGGAGTCGTTTGCCCTGACGCCCGAAGTCGTCAGCATCCGTCCGCAGTAAAGCGGTGCGTCGACGGTTCGATCTGCGGGATGAGCGGGAGACGCGTTCGGGCAGGCAAGCCGAGGCGCGCCTCGGCTTGCCTGAAGCGGGGATCGGTTTCCCCCTGGTTCAGTGGGCCGCGATCCAGGCCTGGTAGTGCGTTGGTGCCAGATGTGCGTCCGGCCCTGCGGTGAGCACATCGCCGGTGACGGCTGCGAACATGCCTGCCTTGTCGTCGGTGACGACGGTCCGGCTGTCGTGATGTGCCGCGAGCGTGACCCTGCCGAGTTCGTCGAGAGGTAAGACGTCCGGACCGGCGACGTTCCGGATTCCTCGCAGCGGGGTGCCGGTGGAGACCTCGACGACCGCGTCGACGACGTCCGCGGCGGCGATCGGCTGAAGCAGGGTGGCGGGCAGGTTGACGGTGTCGCTCTTGGAGGTCTCGGACAAGACCGCGTCCATGAACTCGAAGAACTGGGTGGCGCGCACGATGGAGTACGGCGTAGGCCCCTGCCGGAGCAGCTCCTCCTGCAGGGTCTTCGCCCGGTAATAGTCCAGCTGTGGCACCTGGTCCACTCCGACGATCGAGAGGATGACCTGGTGCCGGACACCGGCCTTGTCTCCTGCGGCGAGCAGGTTGTTCATCGAGGTGCGGAAGAAGTCCACGGACGCCTCGTCGAAGGTCGGCGAGTTCGCCACGTTGACCACGACGTCGGCGCCCTCCAGCGCCTGGTCGAGGCCCTTCCCCGTGATCAGGTCGACACCGGTGGACGGTGCCGCGGGGACGGCCTCATGTCCGGCTGCGGTCAGCTTCTGGACCACTTGCGAGCCGATCCGTCCGGTACCGCCGATGACTACGAGCTTCATGGTTCCCACCTTTCACGGCGCGCCGCTGGGCATGCCGGGGTTCATAGCGGTCGATTGCTGCACTGATGTCCGAAGTCCCGATAACTGCGACGGCCCCAAGTCGGTCCACTTTCCCGCGGCCGTGGCACGGACCACCTTGTCGCATTTACAGCATCCCATCAGCAAACCATTGGCGGAATCCGTCTGTGCGAGTTCGATGAATTCGAGACCTGCGCTGTTATACGGGCGGAGCCAGTTCGGTGGTGAGCAGGTCGACTGCGGCCTTCAGCTCGCTACGACCGCGGGTGCTGAGGTGGATGATCTCGGGTAGGTCCCGCAGTAGTGGGTGAGTACCCGCGGGACGATTTCGAAGGCGCCACAGAGCGTCACCAGTGAAAGGGCCGGTGTTTCCGGCAGGGCTGGCGATCCTACGGCAATCGGATTCCGCGTTGCGGCCGAGTAGGGCTGAAGGAATCGATCGGCTCCGAGGTCATGTCCATACCCGTTGAGTCGCTCCCTTATTTCGTCACAGAACTGGCCGACGAGATCTACCTCTCGCTGGCAACCATCGGGACCGCGCTGACGAGCCTGTGGGATGGTCTCACCGAGAAGCTGCGGTCCGCTCCCCAGTCGACTGACCTGGCACCGTTGCTCGAGACCATTGTCTGCGAGTTCGAGCGGCGCGGAAAGCTGTTCAACGGTGCAGGCGTAGTCATGGCCGACAGCGTTCTCGCGGATCGCCCCCGACACCTGGAGTGGTGGCTTCCGGACGTGCAACGCGGACCCCAACGCCTGATGTTGGAATCGAATCCCCATAGTGAATACTTCTACGACTGCACCGAAATGGACTGGTTCGCGATCCCGCGCGAGCCCCCGGCGTCCATAGCGCACATCCCGGCTGCCCCCACCCGCAGCCGTCATCCAGAAAAGCCATCCCGGCCGCAGGTCGCATTTGCTCATGGCAAGGTCGTCTCGGCCAGTCGGGCATTTCGATGTGTGTCGTCGGGTCGGTCCACCGACCCGTGAGAGCAAGCGCCGACAAAACCGTGGTGTTGCCGACGACCAACTGTCGCCGTGCCGCCTGCCGCAGGTGTTTCCGAAACCACCGCGGGCACATGCCGGTGGCGGCCTCGAAGTGCCGGTGCAGCGTTGCCGTACTCGTTTCAAAGTGTTGGTGCTGTTGGATGCTGGCTGGTATCCGCGGTTGGGGTTAGTGGGGAGTTGCGACGGGTGTCAGCGGTGATGACCGGGGTTCGGTGAATGGCAATGCTGGAGTGAGTTCTGATGCGGCTAATCAAGGAGTGCGCTCATGCAGAAGAGACTGCCCTATATGACAGCGGTGTTGGACGCGGATACTGCTGCGGTAGCTTCGGCTGGCGCGCCGACGGCAGCGGCGGCTGCTCCGGCTCAGCCGACGGTGATCGTCCCTATGGCCAGGACTTCGGTCCAGCGAGCTCGCTGGGGCGACCGCGGCCGGAGCGGCTGGGAACCGGGTTGTGACACCGGTAGCCGGTAAAAGGCAGGTGGACTCGTGATGTCTACCGATACGCGCGAAGTGCGGCTTGCGCGCCGCATCGCCGATCTATACGCCAACGACCAGCAGTTCGCCGACGCCCGGCCCAACGAGGCGATTACCGCGGCGATCGACCAGCCTGGGCTGCGACTGCCACAGCTCCTGCGGACGGTGGTCGAGGGCTATGCATCCCGGTCGGCGCTCGGGCAACGCTCCGTGCAGTTCATCAGCGACCCGGAGACGGGCCGCACCTCCCCCGAGCTGCTGCCCGGGTTCGACACCATCACATACCACGAGCTGTGGGACCGCGCCAGCGCGATCGCGAGCGCCTTGACCAACGGCCCGGAGCATTCGGTGCGGCCTGGCGATCGCGTCGGCATCCTGGGCTTCACCAGCGTCGACTACACGACCGTCGATGTGGCGCTCATCCAGGTGGGCGCAGTGTCCGTCCCGCTACAGACCAGCGCACCGGTCACCCAACTCCAGCCCATCGTCGCGGAGACCGAGCCGCACGTGATCGCTTCGAGCGTCGACTATCTCGCCGACGCCGTCGAACTGGTGCTGACCGGCCACGCGCCTGAGCGGCTGGTCGTGTTCGACTACCACCCGGAGGTCGACGACGACCGCGAGGCGTTCGAAGCCGCTCTGGCACGTTTGACGGAAGCGGGCAGCCCGGTGGTCCTCGAAAGATTGACCGACGTGCTCGAACGCGGGAAGGCGCTGCCAGCCGCACCGTTGTTCGATCCCTGTGACGAGGACGACCCGTTGACGCTGCTGATCTACACCTCCGGCAGCACCGGCGCGCCTAAAGGCGCCATGTACCCGCAGCGGCTGGTCGCCAACTTCTGGCGCAGGTCTACCAGAACGGCGTGGGGCCAGCAGGGCGCTGAGCCGTTGATCGCGCTCAGCTTCATGCCGATGAGCCACGTCATGGGACGGATGATCCTGTACGGGACTCTCGGCAATGGCGGTACGACCTATTTCGCAGCCAAGAGCGATCTCTCGACATTGTTGGAAGACCTGGCGCTGGTGCGGCCCACCCAGTTGACCTTCGTGCCCAGAATCTGGGACATGCTGTTTCAGGAGTTCCAGAGCGAACTGGACCGGCGGTGTTTCGACGGCGCCGATCAAGCGGCTATCGAAGCGGAGGTGATGGCGCAGCAGCGGCAGAACCTTCTCGGCGGACGGTCCGTCTCGGCGATGACGGCCTCCGCGCCGATCTCGGCCGAGATGAAAGCGTTCGTCGAGTCCTATCTCGACCTGCATCTAGTGGACGGCTACGGCTCGACCGAGGCCGGGGCCATTTTCGTCGATGGCCAGGTGCGACGCCCACCGGTGATCGACTACAAACTCGCTGACGCTCCCGATCTGGGCTACTTCCACACCGATCAGCCACACCCAAGAGGCGAGCTCCTCGTCATGTCGCACGACTTGTTCCCCGGCTACTACAAACGGCCGGAGGTCACCGCCGAGGTATTCGACGCGGACGGCTACTACCGGACCGGCGACATAGTTGCCGAGGTCGGACCCGATCAGCTCATGTACCTCGACCGCCGCAACAACGTGCTGAAGCTCTCGCAAGGCGAGTTCGTCACAGTCTCGAAGTTGGAGGCGGTGTTCGGCAGCAGCCGGCTGGTCCGGCAGATCTATGTCTACGGCAACAGCGCACGCGCCTACCTTTTGGCGGTCGTCGTGCCCACCGAGGACGCGTTGTCCCGCGGCTGCGGCGATATCGATTCGCTGCAAGCACTCGTCAGCGACTCGCTGCAGGATGTCGCCAGCACAGCCGGACTACAGTCCTATGAGATCCCGCGCGGCTTAATCATCGAGACAACACCGTTCACGCTCGAGAACGGCCTGCTCACCGGCATTCGCAAGCTGGCGAGGCCGAAGCTCGAGGAGCACTACGGCGAGCGTCTCGAACAGCTCTATACCGAGCTGGCCGCAGGTCAGGCCAACGAGTTGCGCGCTCTTCGCCAGAGCGGCGCGGACCGGCCGGTGCTGGAGACGGTCTGCCGGGCCGCGGGCGCACTGCTGGGCGTTTCGACCGCTTATCTGCGGCCCGATGCGCACTTCACCGACCTCGGTGGAGACTCCTTGTCCGCGTTGTCATTCGCCAACCTGCTGCACGAGACCTTCGGCATCGACGTGCCGGTGGGCGTCATTGTGAGCCCGGCGACCGATCTGCACATCCTCGCCGACTACATCGAGGCAGAGCGGACGTCCGGCACCAAGCGGCCCACCTTCGCGACGGTGCACGGCCGCGATGCCACTGAGGTACACGCGCGCGATCTCACGCTCGACAAGTTCATCGACGCCAAGACGCTGGCCGTCGCCCCCACGCTGCCGCGCCCGAGCGGCGAGGTGCGGACCGTGCTCTTGACCGGCGCGAGCGGTTTCCTCGGCCGCTACCTTGCCCTGGAATGGCTCGAACGATTGGCTTTCGTCGGCGGCAAGCTGATTTGCTTGGTGCGGGCGAAGGACGACGCGGCGGCGCGTGAACGCCTGGACAAGACCTTCGACAGTGGTGATCCCCAACTGCTGCGGCACTACCGGAGGCTGGCTGCCGATCATCTAGAGGTCGTCGCCGGCGACAAGGGCGAACCGAACCTCGGCCTGGATCAGCACACATGGCAGCGGTTGGCCGATACGGTCGATCTGATCGTCGATCCCGCGGCAATGGTCAACCACGTCCTGCCCTACAGCCAGCTGTTCGGCCCCAACGCGCTGGGCACCGCCGAGCTGATCCGCATCGCGCTCACCACGAAGCTGAAGCCGTTCAGCTATCTATCAACCATCGGCGTGGGCGACCAGATCGAACCGTCGGCTTTCACAGAGGACGCCGACATCCGGATCATCAGCCCGACACGCAAGGTCGACGCCGGCTACGCCAACGGCTACGGGAACAGCAAATGGGCCGGAGAGGTGCTGTTGCGCGAGGCCAACGACCTGTGCGATCTACCGGTGGCAGTCTTCCGCTGCGACATGATCCTGGTGGACACCAAGTACACGGGACAGCTCAACCTGCCGGACATGTTCACCCGGATGATGCTGAGCCTCATGGCCACCGGCATCGCGCCCGGGTCGTTCTATGAGACCGATCCGGACGGCAGTCGGCGGCGAGCACACTACGACGGACTGCCCGTCGATTTCATCGCCGAGGCGATATCCACCCTCGGTGAACAGGTGGTAGACGGGTTCGCGACCTACCACGTGATGAATCCGTACGACGACGGTATCGGGCTCGACGAGTACGTCGATTGGCTGATCGACGCTGGGTACTCGCTCGAGCGCATCCCCGACTACCGCGCCTGGCTGCAGCGGTTCGAGACCGCCATGCGTGCCCTGCCTCAACGGCAGCGCCAGCACTCGCTACTGCCGCTGTTACACAACTATCAACGACCCGAGAAGCCGATCTGCGGGTCCATAGCACCCACCGAGCGATTCCGTTCCTCGGTGCAGGAAGCGAAAATCGGCCCGGACAAAGACATCCCCCACGTCTCGCCGCCGATCCTTGTCAAGTACATCACCAACCTGCAGCTGCTCGGACTGCTCTTCGACTCGTCCGACGCAATATGACCCCGTCAGGGGCGTCGAGGTCGTAGGCGTCAAGTTCGTCCTATCGTCTGCCGGACCCCGCCCGCGCCCCTTTCGTCTCCCCTTCTTTCCCCCTGAATGTGGCGTTCAGCAAATACGAGCGGGTAAATGCCACTTTCAGACGGTTCAGTAAGGGGGCGAGGGGGCGGGGATCGATGTCGTCCAGTGCCTCGGTGAGCAGGCGGATGGGTTCGGTGCACGAGTTGTAACGGGCACTGGGGTCTTTTGCGAGCGACCGGTGCAGGATCGCGTCGACCTCGGGCGGGATCCAGTGTTGGCGCTCGGAGATCTCGGGAGGTGGATCGTGCAGTTGGGCCTCTGCGGTGGCCATGAGGTTCGCGCGGGGGAACGGCGGGCGGCCGGTGAGCAGGTCGATGGCCGAGCAGGCCAGCGCGTACTGGTCCGTCGCGGGGGACACCGTGCCCGCCTGCAGGAGTTCCGGCGCGGCGTACGGCACCGACACGACGACGAAACCGTTGGTGGCCAGGGGCGGTTCGGGCCGCTCGAGCCACCGGGCCTGATCGAAGTCCGAGATTTTCACTGTCGCAGGCTCGTCCGGGCCGACCAACACGTTCGCCGGTTTTACGTCGAGATGGACCACACCGTTGGCGTGCACGAAATCCAATCCTGCTGCGATATGGGCCAGCACGTGGAGCACCCGCCGCAGATTCGGGTGCTGGTGCGGCATCCGCACCAACGTCGACGCCGTCGCGCCTGCTACGTACTCGCGCGCAGACCACAGTCTGCCGCCGGTTTCACCGTGCTTGTACATCCGCACGATGTTGGGGTGCCGTAGTGCGGACAAGACGTCGAACTCGTGCACGAATCGCGCACGCGCCTCAGGTGACCGGCTGTCGTCTGGCCCCAGAATTTTCAGTGACACAGGCCGCGACTGTTCCGGATCCTCAGCCAGATACACCTCGCTGCTGCCGCCATGGCCCAGCCGGGACTTCACAACAAATCCCGCAAACTGGTGACCTGGCTCGAGTACCACCGCCTCACCATAGTTCGCCGGCGTCCGCTGCATGCCGATGTTGCCACTTGTGCAATCAACTTCGAGCATTGGCACGTGCCGGCACGGTGTCGGCAAGCGGTCTTCTCGACACTTGTCACTCGCCATACTCGTGCCGGCGCTGCGACCGGTGGCCAATCCTGCGGCTCGAAGTTGCTTGTAGACCAGCTGTGCTCGGCCCCCGCCTGCAGATGGTCGGCGATGATCCGGACGATGGTCTTGCGGACTTCGCGGTCGTTCTGCCGAAACTCGATGTGCTCTTCGATCTCGCCTCGATCGACATGGGGCGCCTCGATCACGAGCTTGGTTCGCCCGCTGCCACCGTGTTCGGCGTCGTAGGGCAAGCGTAAGTAGCCGCAAAGGACGTCGACGCACTGCTGGAAGCAGTGGGGAAATCCCTACACTTGCCGCGGATTCACGGCCGATTCCGGCATCAGGTTGGTTTCGCGGCGAAGCACCGACCCCGGAGACCCGGGACCGTCGATTCGGTACTCGCCGGAATAGTAGGAAATCCCTACCTTCGGCAATCAGCGGGGAGACCTTCGGCATGACATCATTTCTCGATACCGGACCGAGATTTGCTGGCGTAAAGGCAATTTGGCACACGAAGTTCGAGATAAATGGTGATGCGAAGTCCACGCTTGTGATTCGCCCCCCTCGAATCGGCACCGAGACCCGCTCTCCGCACCTCGTTCACCGGTATCACCCGTACTCAGTCCGGCGCGCCGCGGACAGTGGAATCCGGTGAGCAGGCCGAATCCACCTTGCCTGCCACTCATTCGAGCGGAAAGGGGCCGCAGGCGGCCATCGGCGATCACTTCGTGTGTGCGATCGTTCCCGCCGCCGAAGACGACGAGCACGGCACTACGCCGAGCCCATATCGCGATATCGCCCGTAACGACCGAGTGCGGCTCCTGCCGGATATCGACCGAATCGTTCCCGGACACAGTCGCTCTCGAACTGGCATATGCGGACCAGGCATCCGTGCCCAATCGATTGCCGAACGCCGCGTCGAGTACCGGAGCGACCACCGGCGGAGTTTCCTGCGTTCGACCGTCCGGAAATGTGTATACGACCATCTCTTCCGCCGACGACTTGCGTGACCGGTCAGATGCACCGACCCTGGCACGCTTCGTGGAGGACGGAACGTTGCGTTGTCGAGCCCACGGCACAACGCCGGCCCGACGGACCTTTGCGTGCGGCGATCGCAGACTTCCGAACCTGATCAGCCAACCTCCTATAGGCGCCCAGCGCCGATAGGATACTGAGATGACCCAATCGATTGTTGTGCCTTCTTCCGGGGTGACCCCGGAACAGATCACCGAGCTCAACGCCAAGGGCTTCGACGGGGTCGTCGGATTGCGGCTGACCGAAGTCACACCCGATCGCGTACGGGGCGAATGGACGATCGAGCCCGTGCTACACCAGGCCACCGGCGTCGTGCATGGAGGCGTGCACTGCACGGTCATCGAATCGCTGGCCAGCACCGCGGGGTGGGCCTGGCTGAACCGCGACGGCGGCCCCGGCGGTGTCGCGCTCGGGGTGAACAACAGCACCGACTTCATCCGCGCCACATCGGCCGGGCCGCTGTATGCCGAGGCCACTCCAGTGCACCGCGGCAGGCAGCAGCAGATCTGGCAGGTCGTCGTCACCGATGAGCGGGAGCGTCTGATCGCCCGCGGACAGGTACGGCTACAGAATGTCAGTACCGGATCATAACCATCGAACGACATCGCGATCATCACCAGAGACCGAGCTGGCGTCTACGGCGCGATCGGCGGTGGTCTCGACATCGACATCCTGCTGGGTGCGCACAGTCTGGGTGCAGAGGCGATTCCGCAGCCTCGGTCGCGGCGATGCCGGGCTGCTGAGACCACATCGGCGGCGCGTTCGATGTCTTCCGAACATCTCGATTCGCGGTCTGCTCGAACCGATTCGTTGTCGGCATCGCGTGTTTGTCTTCATGCCCGCGTAGTGACGGCGCACCCGATTCGGTAGCCGCGCCGGCCACCAAGACCGTGGTCAGGTTCGACCACAACCGGGTCGGCCAGGCAACTCGCCCGAATGACTGGCCGTGCGCCAATAGCATCGTCTACCTTCTGGGGAGGCGAGCCAGATCTGAGTGGATCGTGATCGAGCGCATCGCCGAACCGGCGGCCGGCTTCACTCCGCCACAACGTCCACGGATCTATTCAGCAAGGAGCTGCAAGTGCGTCTCGACGGCACAGAATCCACCACCGGCTGCCCCGGTCGGTATCTCACTGTGAACGGCATGGTGACAGCCGCCCGATCCAGGCACCATCCGGACCGTGCGCGGGTCGTTCAGACCATCGACCGCGCCGACCGCGGGCACGGGCAGGCGGTGGCGCGATGACGGACCTCGACGGTAAGCGGGTGGTGATCACCGGCGCGGCGCGCGGCATCGGTCTGGCCACCGCGCGCGGCGCGATCGCGCGGGGCGCCCGGGTGGCACTGCTCGATCGCGATGAACTCGAGCTGAAGCAAGTGGTGACGGAACTCGGTGCCGCAGCTTCGGCTTTCGTCGCCGATGTCACCGATCCCGAGGGGCTGTCGGCGGCCGTCGCGGCGGCCGCGGCCGAGTTCGGTGGCATCGACGTGGTTGTCGCCAATGCCGGAGTGGCGCCGAAGATGGCGACCGTTGCAGGCACCAGCCTGGCCGAGTTCGACCGGGTGATCGGCGTAAATCTGCGCGGAGTGTGGAACACGGTGCAGGCCGGTTTGCCGCACCTGGGCGTAAGCCGCGGCCGACTGGTCGTGGTCGCCTCGGTGTACTCGTTCGTCAATGGTGTGCTCGGCGCACCGTACGCGGTCAGCAAGGCCGGCGTAGAAGCGCTCGCGCGCACGCTGCGCGTCGAGCTGGCAGTGGCCGGGATCGGCATCACCACAGCGTATTTCGGCTTCGTCGATACCGACCTGGTGAACGGCACCAAGGTCGGTGACCCGCTGTTCGAGAAGACTGAGAAGCTGTTCCCGCGCATGCTCACCAAGCGCATCAGCCCCGACCGCGCCGCCAAGGAAATCCTGAGGGCGGTAGAACGCAATCGCACCCGAGTCGTGGCGCCCGCCCTCTGGCGCCCCCTGGACTGGCTGCGTGGAATTGTCGGTCCGCTCGGCGACACAGTCCTCGCCCGCGCAGGAAAACTACGGGACGTACTGGTCCAAGTGCGTGCCCGCGAAGTCTCGTCCCCAAACGAGCCCTGAGCGCTATCGGGTCGGCGTCAGGGCGGCCGCCTCGCCTGCGCTCGGCCCCGTCGACGTCAGGGCGGGCTTTTGGAAAACGCCACATCAATCACGTCCCCGATCCCGCTCGCAGTCCGGTCGAGAAAGAAGGTGGTTAACCAGGCAATCGCGTGGAATAGCCAGTCCGATGTCTGCGCCGAGATGACGATGGAGCAACACATGGACGACGAGATCGAACGCACACCGCGGCTCACGGCGTTCCCGCGCATCGACGACTACGGTTTCATCTCCGACTGCGAGGTCAGTGCCCTTATCGCCCCCAACGGAGCGATCGAGTGGATGTGTCTACCCCGCATGGACTCCCCCAGTGTCTTCGCCGCCATACTCGATCGTTCCGCCGGGTCGTTTCGGTTCGCCCCCGACGACTTCGTTGTGCCGACCGATCGCCGCTACATCCCCGGCACGATGGTCATGGAGACGAGCTGGCGCAGCGGCGAAGGGTGGGCGACGGTGCGCGATGTGCTGCTGGTCGGGCCATGGCGGCACAAGAAGCCCGGCCGTAGCGCCCATCGTCGGACTCCCACCGACTACGACGCCGAGCACATTCTGCTGCGGACGGTGCACTGTGAGACCGGGCAGATTCAGTTCGGGCTCGACTGCCAGCCGGCCTTCGATTACGGCAGGCATCGCGCCCGTTGGGAATACCTCGACAGCTACCACCTCGCGCAGGCCAGCGCTGACGGGATCGATCTGCGGCTGACGTTGAGCACCGACATGCGCTTGGGACTGGAAGGTACGCACGCGGTTGCCCGCACCCTGCTGAAGACGGGCGACACACGCTTCTGCGCGCTCTCCTGGGGCACTCGCAACGCCCCACGTGCCGTTGACGAAGCCGACGAACGGCTGCTGCGGACGATCCACCATTGGCGGCACTGGCTGGCCGGCGGGCGATTTCCGGACCATCCGTGGACAGCCCAGCTCACTCGCAGCGCGCTGACCCTCAAGGGTCTGACCTTCGCCCCTACCGGTGCCATCACTGCCGCCGCCACCGCGTCATTGCCGGAAACCCCAGGCGGACAACGCAATTGGGACTATCGATACTCATGGATCCGCGATTCCGCCTTCGCACTGTGGGGCCTGTATACATTGGGCTTCCGCTGGGAGGCGAATGACTTCTTCTCGTACATCCTCGACTTGGCCGAAGAAGCCCAGGACATGCAGATCGTGTACGGCATCGGCGGCGAAACCGACCTCACCGAGCAGATACTCCCGCACCTGCGTGGCTACGACAATGCCGGCCCCGTGCGCATCGGCAACGACGCATACCGGCAACGCCAGCACGATGTGTGGGGCGCGGCGCTGGACTCGGTCTATCTGTACGCCCGACACCAAGATCAAATCGACGCACGGGCCTGGCGGCTGCTGGGCCGGGCGGTCAAGAGCGCCCTCACCTGCTGGCGCGAGCCCGACCATGGCATCTGGGAAGTTCGCGGGAAACCCCAACACTTCACCTCCAGCAAAGTGATGTGCTGGGTCGCCGCCGATCGCGGCGCCCGGCTGGCCCGCATCCACCAGGACTTCGAACGTGCGCATCGCTGGCAACAGGCCGCCGACGAAATCCACGCCGACATATGCGCGCATGCGGTCGACTCCCGGCAGGTGTTCACTCAGTACTACGGCAGCACGGCGCTGGATGCTTCGACGCTGCTTATCCCACTTGTTCGTTTCCTGCCCCCCGACGACGACCGGGTACGCAACACAGTGTTGGCCATCGCCGACGAACTGACCGAAGACGGCCTGGTGTTGCGATACCGCGTCAGTGAAACCGACGACGGATGCGGAGGGGAAGAAGGCGCTTTCACGATCTGCTCGTTCTGGCTGGTCTCGGCGCTGTCGGAGATCGGCGAAAAGAAGCGAG
Organism: Nocardia sp. NBC_01730; assembly: GCF_035920445.1. Taxonomy (NCBI): domain Bacteria; kingdom Bacillati; phylum Actinomycetota; class Actinomycetes; order Mycobacteriales; family Nocardiaceae; genus Nocardia; species Nocardia sp. NBC_01730. Next base: position 2,154,776 of record NZ_CP109162.1, read on the forward strand.
CCAAACAGCTGTGCGAGAAACTGCTTGCCTACGCCAGCCCCCTGGGCCTCTACGCCGAGGAAATCGACCCCCGAACCGGCAGGCACTGGGGCAACTACCCCCAAGCGTTCACCCACCTTGCCCTGATCAACGCCGTTATGCACGTCATCCAAGACGAACAAGCCATACTGCGGCAGGAACTCGGCGGGGAATCGATCGCCCCACGACTGGACGACGCACCATTCACACTGGGATACATCCACCGCTGACCCCGACACTGGGATTACCCGAGGCCGAGTTGCCCTATCGGGATGCGTACGAGGTTAGGGTTTGGGGCGACTGCCGACACTGACCACCTCGACCTGGCCGCCGGTGTCACGGCACAGCAGCGCCTGGCCGGAATCGGGTGTGCGATAGGAGGAGGGGTGTCCAGGAAAACGCCGACGAATGTGCCGGATGAGCTGCGGCGGAGTCTGGGGGTGACCGATGCGGTGGTGATCGGGCTCGGCTCCATGATCGGAGCGGGGATCTTCGCGGCCTTGGCTCCGGCGGCGCGCGCGGCGGGGTCGGGACTGCTGTTCGGACTTGCGGTAGCGGCGGTGGTGGCGTACTGCAATGCGACCTCGTCAGCGCGGTTGGCCGCGCACTACCCGGCCTCGGGCGGCACGTACGTATACGGCCGCGAACGGCTCGGCGAATTCTGGGGGTATCTCGCGGGGTGGAGTTTCGTGGTCGGCAAGACCGCATCCTGTGCGGCCATGGCGTTGACCGTCGGTACCTACGCCTGGCCCGAGCAGGCGCACGCCGTCGCCGTCGCGGCGGTCGTCGCGTTGACGGCGGTCAACTTGCGCGGCGTGCAGAAATCCGCGGTGCTGACGCGGCTGATCGTGGCAATCGTGCTGGCCGTGCTCGGCGCGGTGGTGGGGGCGGCACTGACCTCCCCCACCGCCGATTCCGCACGGCTGGTGTTCGGTTCCGACGTCACCGTCGGCGGGGTGCTGCAGGCGGCGGGTCTGCTGTTCTTCGCCTTCGCCGGATACGCGCGGATCGCCACCCTCGGTGAGGAAGTTCGCGATCCCGCGCGCACGATCCCGCGCGCGATTCCGCTGGCGCTCGGCGTCACCCTGCTCGTGTACGCGGTCGTCGCCGCAGCGGCGCTCACAGTGCTGGGACCACAGGGGCTGTCCGAGGCGACCGCGCCGCTGTCGCGCCTCGTACTGGAGGTAGGTGCGAGCTGGCTCGAGCCGGTGGTGCGGGCCGGAGCCGTGGTCGCCGCGCTGGGGTCGCTGCTGGCGCTGATCCTCGGCGTGTCGCGCACGGCCTTGGCCATGGCTCGCGACCGCCACCTGCCCCACGCATTGGCGGCAGTGCATCCACGTTTCGCGGTGCCGTACCGCGCTGAGGTCGCCGTCGGTGTGATCGTGGCCGTCGCCACCACAACCATCGACGTCCGTGCCGCGATCGGGTTTTCGTCCTTCGGTGTGCTGCTCTATTACGCCGTCGCCAACGCGGCCGCGTGGACGTTGACTCCGGCCGAGGGACGGCCCGCCCGGGTCATCCCGGTGCTTGGGCTGGCGGGATGCCTGGTTCTGGCGTTCACCCTGCCGGGGAGGTCGGTGCTGGCCGGGGCCGCGGTGGTGGCCGTGGGCACCGTGGTCTACGTCGCACGCCATCGCTTCGCTTCCTCTGCCACCACGACACCGAAGGACTGGCAGTAGCGTATCCACGATCGGAAGGGGTGTCGTATGTCCGACCACAACACTTGGCTGGCTCGGCTGACCGCGACGACGGCGCCGGGCTCGGTGATCTGGATCCGCCTCTACGTGGGAGCGGTGTTCTTCTTCGAAGGCATCCAGAAGTTCCTCTACCCCGAGACGCTGGGAACCGGGCGGTTCAACAAAGTCGGTATCCCCGCGTCAGGATTCTTCGCCCCCGTAGACGGGATCTTCGAAATCGCATGCGGCGCATTGATCTTGGCCGGGCTTCTCACGCGGATAGCAGCAACACCGATGATCGTGAACATGCTCGGCGCACTGCTGATCACGAAACTACCCATCCTGTGGGGCGACGCGGCACTGTTCGCCGGCAAGTCCGGATGGTGGGACCTCATCCACGAATCCCGCACAGACCTCGCACAACTGTGCGGCAGCGTATTCCTGCTCATCGTTGGCGCGGGTCCCTGGTCCCTGGACGCCCGCCTCGACCGCAGCCTCGCACCGAGCACGGCGCGTGCGCGTTCACGATGAACTCTTCGCACGCCCGTGACCACCAACGGCATGGGGATCGGTCAGCCGCCGCAACGGGGACTCACCCCTGCGGGCGACGCGACGATGTCGCGACGAAACTCCTCGGTGTAGGTCGGGCCGCCCCGATCGTAGTTGCGCTGGTGCCGCTTGATATCTGATCGACGTCGTCGGGGTGGTTGATCAACACGAACGGCATCCCGACCAGATCGACGGAAACGATGTCCCTGTACTGATCGACCAGCTCGGACAGAAAGGCCAGTGGTGACCGTTGAAATGCCAAGGTCGACCTCATCTTCCCGCGTGGACCGGCGCGTTCATCGTCCCGACCTCCACGGCGGGGACCGATGAATGCATGAATCCATCACCCCGGCAAGGGGATCCGCAACACCAGCCGAACCCCTGCCACAGACGGCATCATGTGCGCCGCTGCGCCTGCTCGGCGGCAAGGGCGGCGAGTTCGGCTCGCGAGGAAACCCCCAATTTAGTGAACAAGCGGTTCAAGTGTGCCTCTATCGTCTTCTCACTCAGGTAGAGCTCTTTGGAGATCTGGCGGTTGGTCATGCCGAGCACGACACGGCTGATGATCTCGGTCTGGCGTTCCGTGAGCGCGCTGAACCCGACGGCGGTCGCCCGGGATCGACTGCGCCGGCCTGAGGTCTGGCGCTCCCCCACCCGGTGTAGTGCCAGACGCGCGCGTTCGGCGAGCCGCTCGGCACCGCAGGTTTCGAATATCGTGAGCGCGCTGTCGAATTCGTGCCTCGCTGCGGTTTCATCGCCCATATCGGCGAGCGTATGACCGAGCAGCAGCTGTGCTCGAGCGGCCTCCACCACGGTTCCGCTGATTCGGTATTCGGCGACGGACCGCTCTGCGCTCACGACAGCGGCGTCGGTGTCGTTCCGCGCGAGCAGGACACGGGCGCGCGCATAGTGGGCGTCACCGATGCGCATGTGCATGATCGTCGCGGCGTCGGTGATCGCCTCGATCTGCCGAGTCACCGTCTCCGCAGCGTCGATTCGTCCGAGCGCCAGTTCGGCGTCGACTAGTGGCCGAAGGAAGTGCGGCATGGACGACACGTTGAGCATGTCGAGGTAGTCGCCGGCGTAACCACCGAGCTGGACGATCTGCTGACGGCCACGCCGATACTGGCCCGCCTCGACCAGCAGCCCGCCGTACACGAGCGGCGCGTGCCACGAATACAACCCGGTGGGTACCTGTGCACCTGTTCGGACACTGTCGGCACCGGCGGTGAGCGCCTGATCGGTGCGCCCCAACAGCGACAGCGCCCAGGCACGAGTCGCCTCGGTCATCGCGACCATCGGCGGATTGTCCAGCAGCAGTGCCGTTTCGACGGCGTCTTCGGCGGCGGCAAGTGCTCGTTCGAGCTGCCCCTGCAGCAGGAGGGCGCAGGCTTTCAGATGCGTCAGATCGACCAGATGCCGACTGTGCCCGGTCATGCGGCACAGCCTGATTCCCCGATCCGCATGCTCGACCGCGTCCTTCCACCGCTCGAGACACGTTTCGGCCATCACGACATCGGTCAGTCCATTGAGCAGTGCAGGCGCGATATCGCTGTCGGCGAGCGAATCGAGTGTTTTCACGGCCTCGTCGAGATCGAGCTGCCCGCGCAGCAGCACCTCACCGGACTGGTTGGAACCCAGATAGGCCGCGGCCGCGGTCGACAGGAAGTGCAGCCGGGGATCATCGAGTGCGCGGGCAGACTGCCGGATCTCCGACGCCACTGCCAGAGTTCCGGCCCAGTCGAGCATCATCAGGTGGTTCTTGATGAGTTCCAGCTTGAGCACGGCCGCCTCCACGGTGTCAGGAGGCGTGAGCGCCAACGCGCTCGTCAGCAGGCGCCGGCCCTCGGCGGCGTTGCCGAGGCCCTGTTCGGTCACGGCGAGCATGGCCATCATCCGGGCACGGTCCCCGGGTGCGGCGGGCGAGACCAGTTCCAGTGCGTCCCCCAGTGCCTCCCTGCTCTCCCGGAGACGGCCGGAGGCACTCAGCGCTTCGGCCAGCGCCATCACGAGCGCCATCCGCCGCTCGGCGGAAGCACCGTTCGGCAGCAGACGCAAGGCGGCCTGGAACCATCTGGCGGCGGCGACCGGGGCGCGCGGCGCGGCGGCGGCTCCCGCGTCGGTCAACACGGCGACGGCCGCTTCACCCCCCACGATGCTGCTGTGTTCGAGATGATGCGCGCGCAGCGTCAGGGTGGAGCCACGGTTGGCGAGCGCTTCGGCGGCCCGTTGGTGCGCCTGTCTTCGCCACCCGTATCCACTTCGCTCGTAGACGGCTCGGCGGATCAAGGGATGCCGGAAGGCCAGTCGCCCTGGTATTCCGGAATCGTGAACGAGCCCGGTCTCCATCAGCTCGTCCGTCACATGGCCCACATCGGCCTCGTTCAGGTCGGCAATGTCGGAGGCCAGGTCGAGGTCGAAGGGTTCACCAACGACGGCCGCGGCTTGCAACAGCGTACGCGCGCTCGGTGACAGTGCCCGAATCTCTTGTTCCAGGGCGGCCTGGATGATCGCGGGAACCCTGCTGGCCGCATTGGTGCCGGATTCCTGCGAGCCGGGCCTGTGGTCGGCACGTATCCGGACACGTGAAAGTTCTTGCAGATAGAAAGGATTGCCTCCGCACTCGCGATGCAGGGCGGCCACCTCGGTTTCGTCGCCGTGCCCGGTGAGTAGCTCGGCGGTCTCGCGCAGCGACAACGGCCCGAGTTCCAACGACATCACGGTGTTCTCGTAGGCGGCACGGAACAGAGCGGTGGCATGCATCGACGGAAGCTGTCCGGAGCGATGCGCCAAAAGAAAAACGCACCGCTGCACAGGGTTTCGCAGCAGGTGCGCGATCACTTCGAACGACGCATGGTCGGCCCAGTGCACGTCATCGAGCACCAGTAACAACGGCCGCCGTGCCGCCAATTTCTGCAGCGCGACCCGCACGCTGCGGTGAAAGCGGTGCCGCTCTATCCGAACAGGTGGCGCCAGTGATTTCGCACGCTGATGCAACGACGGCAGTACCCCGCCCAGCTCCGACAGGGTCTCGTCGCCGAGCGCGGTCATCTCCATCCGGGACAACAGTCCGAGCGGTTCATCCAGCGCGTCGATCAGGACGGCATACGGAATCTCACGTTCGAGCTCGGTGCCGCGGCCATCGAGCACGTGGACGCCCCTCGTGATCGCTTCCCGACATGCCTCCTGTACCAATCGAGTCTTGCCGATTCCTGGTTCCCCGGTCACCGCGACCGCGGCAGTACCTCCCTGTTGTGCGACGTCCAGCGCATCGTTGAGCTTGCGCATTTCATCGACACGGCCTACCAGCGGCCGAATGAATTCTCCTGGCGACCTCATGTCACCTCCAAGCACTGACAGCGGATTCGCGGAGTGTCTCTGCGAATTTCGGCTGCATCGTAACCAGTCCGATCGGCGGCGTCTTGCCAGCGATGGAAGGCGGTTCGTAGGACCGCAGGAGCAGGGAGTTAGCTACGCCAACTGGTTGCTTCGCGGGCAAATCGGTTGCCGTAGTGCATACTTCGGCACTATCGATACAGTGCCGACAGTACGCCGAGTGCGCGCCGCCCGCCGATCTCGATGCCTGGTCGCTGCGCAATCCGGACCAGCCGGCCAAGCTGGAATCGACCTGGCCCCAACCTGCCGTCGGTGAAACGCCGCTGCACAACAACCTTCGCCCGCACGACACATGTTGGGCACCAATGGCACAGCGTCCGTGGTCGAGACCGGGCGTGGCCGTTTCGCGGCCTGGATCGGACTCGTCCTGCCGGCACCATCGATCGCCGCCAGCGGGATAGAGCCCGACCCGATCCTTGCCGGACCTTCCTGAGGAGGGACGCCGCCGTCGGACCGGACGCGGTGCGGAACCGACACCGCGCTGTCCGTCGTGCGGAAGCCGTTGCTCAGCCGTCCTGTCGAGTACTGGTCGCAGTGCCGGACTCGGCGCGCGGAGCGCCGTTCGGCTCAGGCAGAAATCCGGATGCGATGAAGGAACCGATGTAGATGTCCAGTACGGTCTCGTCGATCGCTGGGCAGCGGATGCCGTTCTGGCCGAGCGCCTTTCGGGTGTTGGTGTCGTCCAGCACGATATCGGTGGTGCCTCCGGCGTAATTGCCGCTGAGCAGGACCGCACGAACCAAGGAATCGTCACCAGCCGCGTTGCGTGTCCGGGCCTCGTCGGCGAGCCGCAGCTGGACCGTGTCGAGAGTTTCGGACGCGACGGGTAGTCCACGCCTGCGCAGGCATTCGAGAATATCGCGGAGCGCGACCGGCTTTTCGTTCACCAAGTGATACACGATGTCGGCCACCGGCTCGGTCGAGATCGCCACGATGGCGGCAGCCACATAGGACACCGGAACCAGTGCGATCGTTGCGTCCCCGACGTCGGGGGCAATGCCGAGGATCGCGGCGGCCCGGATCATGTTCCAGAACGCGTCGTCGACATTGTTCACACCGAGCTGGAAGTCGCCGGAAACCAAGCCGGGCCGGTAGACGCGGGCGGGCACGCCACGCTCGGCAGCCTGGAGGATCAATTGTTCGGCAGCCCATTTGCTGGCGACGTATCCGTGGGCGGGCAGTTCGTCGGCGTCGATGCGGGTCGCCTCGCGGAGGACGCTCCCCGAAACAACCGTCGCGGGCACCACGGTGTCGGCGGTGGAGACGAAGTGGACGGGCTTGATCCGTTGCGTAGTCGCCAAACGCAGTACTTCGCGAGTGCCCTCGACGTTTGTGGCCCGTAGCAGTGGATACGGTTCGACATGGTTGACCCGGGCGCCGTTGTGGTAGATCGCGTCAACGCGGGCGGCAAGCCGCGCGAAGTCGGCGTCGGCCAGGCCGAATGACGGCTCGGCGAGATCACCGGGCACTGGCACTACTCGGGCCTCGAGTGTGTCGTCCCACAGCCGGTAGGCTTGCAGTGCGCTGCGGATGCGGTCGCGGCCCTGCCGGACGCTGTCCGCGCGAACCAGACACCACACTTGGGCCTCGGTACGGTCGACCAGTTCCCGCAGCAGGTAGGCGCCGACGAATCCGGTCGCTCCGGTCAGCAGCACATCACGCGCGGGCCCGGCGTGCACGGGCGCGAGATCCGCGATGCCGATCTCCAGCCCGAGTACGGCGTCGGCGGCGATCATAGCGGGACTGTGGACCGGAACATCCTGGCCCGCGACGCGCGCCGCGAGGCCGCGCACGGTGGGGGCGCCGAACAGCGCCGACATCGGCAGCTCGCGGTCGAGCCGCGCGGCCAGTGCCTGGTGCAGGGTGAAGGCGAGTAGTGACGTGCCGCCGAGCTCGAAGAAACTGTCCTCGACGCCGACCAGGGGGACCCCGAGAACTTCCGTGAACGCGTTGGCGATCAGGTGCTCGATGGGCGTCGAGGGCGCGAGGAAGTCGCGAGGTCGGAACACCGGCTGAGGCAACGCCGAACGATCCAGTTTCCCACTGGTGTTGACCGGGAACGTGTCGAGTACCAGCACCGTCGACGGAACCATGTACGACGGCAGCACCCGCGTCAACGACTCGCGCAGTTCCGCGGCGTCGACGTGCGCGCCGCCCGCGGGCACCACATAGCCGACCAGCTGATCCCCGGTCGCCCCGGTGGTCACCGTCGCCACCGCCTGAGCGACGGTGGGATCGGCCAGCAGTGCGGTCTCGATCTCGCCGAGCTCGATGCGTTGGCCGCGCACCTTCACCTGGAAATCAACCCGCCCCAGGTAGTCGAGTGCCCCGGCACGGGTCCACCGCACCAGATCGCCGGTGCGGTACATCCTGGTGCCGGGTGCGCCAAGCGGGTTGGCGACGAACCGGTCCGCAGTGAGATCCGGCCGCCGGTGATAGCCGTCGGCGAGCTGGGCGCCTGCCAGATACAGCTCGCCGGTGACGCCGGCGGGAACCGGCCGCAACCGGCTGTCGAGCACGAAGACCTGCGAATTCCATTCGGGTGTGCCGATCAGCACTGCGGTGTCCGTCGCGCTGACCTGCCGGTGGGTGATGCTCACCGCCGCTTCGGTCGGGCCGTAGAGATTGTGCACCTCGGCGGCGGCGACCGCGTGGAACGCACGGACTGTCTCCGGCGGCAACGCCTCACCGATGACCAAAACCGCACGCAGTGAAGCCAATGCGCGCGCAGGCGCGTGCGCGGCGAACACGGCGAGCAACGACGGTACGAAGTCGGTGATGCTGACCTGGTGCTCAAGGATCATTCGGGACAGGTACCGCGGATCACGGTGACCGTCCGGCGCGGCCAAGATCAGCCGCGCACCGGTCTGCAAGGGCAGGAAATATCCCCACAGCGACACGTCGAACGTCGCAGCGGTCTTCTGCAGGTACACGTCGGCAGCGTCCACACGGTACTCGGCCCGCATCCAGGCGAGCTGGTTGCCGAGGGCGGCGTGGCTGACTGCGACCCCCTTCGGCAGGCCGGTCGACCCGGAGGTGTAGATCACGTAGGCTGCGTGTTCGGGTCGCAGGGGGCACACCCGCTCGTCGTCGGCGATCGGCGCGGCCGACAGCGTCGACAGATCCAGGGTGTCGACCGTGGTGGCAGGCGCCAGGGTGAACTCGTCCGGCGTCGAGGTCAGCACACAGTGCGGTGCCGCCGAGTCGAGCACATGACGGAGGCGTTCATCGGGTTGATCCGGGTCGAGCGGCACGTATGTCCCGCCCGCTTTGGCGATCGCGTACATGGCGATGACTTGGTCGAGGGATCGGCGCATAGCCGAGACGACCAGCGCGTTCGGACCCACCCCCTGTCCGATCAACCACCGCGCCAAGCGATTTGCCCGCGCGTCGAGCTGCATATAGGTCAGGCATTCCTGGCCGAACACCACGGCGGGGGCATCCGGATCGAGCACCACCCGTTCCTCGAACGCCGACATCACACTCGCCCTGGCGACAATGGGGTGGTCGGTGTCGTTCCATTCGACGAGCACCCGGCTGCGTTCGACCTCGTCGAGCAACTCGATATCGCCGACCGCCAGGAGGGGATTCGCCACGACCGCGGACAAGATCCGCACCAGCCGATTCGCGAACTCCTGTGCGGTCGACGCGTCGAACAGATCTGTCGCGTAGGTGAGCACACCCCCGATCCCCGTGGGGGTGCCGTCGTCGGCGTAACCATCCGCGACAGTCAGATCCAGGTCGAACTGGGAGGTCGCGATGTCGACCGCCATACCCGCGACTGTCAAGCCGGGTAGTTCGAGCTCGGTGCGCGCCATGTTCTGAAATGCCAGTCCCACCTGGAACAGTGGGTGCCGGGCCGTGGACCGGGGCGGATCGAGAATCTCGACCAGCCGCTCGAACGGTATGTCCGCGTTGGCGTATGCCTGCACGTCGGTGTCCCGCTGCCGCGCCAGCAGCGCGGTGAACGGCTCGCTCTCGTCGATTCGGGAGCGCAGCACCAGGGTGTTGACGAACATCCCGATCAGATCGTCCAACGCCCGGTCCGCACGACCAGCGACCGGCACCCCGATGACGATGTCGCCGGTGCATGACATCCGTGCCAGCAGCACGGCGAACGCCGAGTGCAGCACCATGAACAAGGTGGCACCGTGTTGCCGGGCAAGGCTGATCAGCGCCTGGTGGGTATCGGCGTCGATCTGCCAGTGGACGGTGTCCGCGGCCAGCGACTGCACCGCGGGGCGAGGCCGGTCCGATGGGAGGTCCAGCTGGCCAGGCAGGTCGGCAAGTGCCGCACGCCAATACGATATCTGCTGGGCCGCCAGCGAATCCGCATCGTTCTCCGAGCCGACCGCGGCGCGCTGCCACAGCGCGTAATCGGCGTACTGCACCGGCAGCGGGGACCAATCGGGCGCTTCGCCCGCGGCCCCTCGTGCGGTATACGCGCGCATCACGTCTCGGGTCAGCGGGCGCACCGAGGACCCGTCGGCGGCGATGTGATGCACCACCAGCGCCAGCACATGCTCGCGCGGGCCGAGTTCGAACAAGCCGACCCGCACCGGTACCGTCGATGTCACATCGAAGGGCGTGGTTGCCAGCGTGTACAGGCGGTCGGCGAGTTCGTCCGCAGGCACCGTCGTCACGGCGGTGTCGGGCATGGCATGTTCGATCGGCAAGATCTCCTGCACCGGGCCGTCCTCCGTTGTCGGATAGACGGTGCGCAATACCTCGTGTCGTAAGATGACATCGACGACGGCCGATCGCAGCGCCGACACATCGAGCTGTCCGGACAACCGGACCGCGATCGGAATGTGGTAGGCCGCGGAACGCGGATCGAAGCGATTGAGAAACCACATCCGTTGCTGTGCGAGGGATAGTGGAATCCGCTTCGGGCGAGGCCGCGCCGTCAAGGCCGGTCGTCCACCGGCGCCTGCGAGCCGGGCGACGCGCGCGGCCAGCTCCGCGACGGTCGGCGCCTCGAACAGCGTCCGCACCGGCACCTGGGTGTCAAGGGCGACGCCGAGCCGCGCGGCGACCTGGGTTGCGACCAGCGAATTGCCGCCGATCGCGAAGAAGTCGTCGTCCAGCCCGACCCGGTGCACGCCGAGCACCTCGGCAAAGGAGTGCGCCACCAGCTCCTCGATGGGAGAGGACGGTGCCCGAAACTCATGAGCCTGGAATACCGGTTCCGGCAGTGCTTTCCGGTCCACCTTTCCATTCGTGTTCATCGGGATTTCGTCGAGAACCACGAATACTGAAGGCACCATGTACGACGGCAGCACCACCGCGATCGTCGTGCGCAGCGCCTCGATGTCCAGCTCGCGGCCGGCGGGGACGACATAGCCGACGAGTCGATCTCCGAGCAGCGGATCGTTGTGCGGGACAACCACCGCCCGCGACACCGATGGGTGCGTGGCGAGTGCTGCCTCGATCTCACCCGGCTCGATGCGGAAGCCGCGCAACTTGATCTGGAAGTCGTTGCGGCCCAGATATTCCAGCTCGCCACTCGCACGCTGGGTCACCAGGTCGCCGGTGCGGTACATCCGGCCTCCGGCGGGGCCCATCGGGTTGGCGACGAACCGATCGGCGGTCAGCTCCGGGCGATGGTGGTAGCCACGCGCCAGTTGGGCGCCTGCCAGATACAACTCGCCCGGCACGCCGTGCGGCACCGGATGCAATCTCGAATCCAGCACCAGTGCCTGGGTGTTCCACACTGGCGTACCGATCGGCACCGATCCCGGCCGACTGTCGCTTACCGAGTATGCGGTGGCCGACACCGCGGCCTCGGTCGGCCCGTAGAGATTGAACAAGTGGGCGGAGTTGTTCTGGCGGAACCGGGTCGCGGTCGCCCGCGGCAACGCCTCTCCGATCGCGAGTACCCGCCGCAGCGGGTCGGGTAGTGTGCCGCCGCATGCGTCCAGCAGAGCGTCCAGCATCGCAGGCACCACGTGCAGGGTGGTGACGCCCTCGGTGCGGATCAGGTCGTTGAGGTATGCCGGCTCGCGGTGGCCGTCGGCCGATGCGAGCACCAGGGCACCACCCGATACCGGCCCGCACCAGTACTCCCACACCGACAGGTCGAAGGTCGCTGTCGTCTTCACCAACACCCGGTCATCGGGGGCCAGGCTGAATTCGGCGGTCTTCCACAACAGTTGGTTGGCAATCGCACCGTGTGTGATCGCGACGGCCTTCGGCCGCCCCGTCGAGCCGGACGTGAAGAGCACGTAGGCGGTGTTGCCCGGCCGAAGCGGTGCGAGCCGGTCGTCGTCGGTGACGCGCGCGGCCGAGTGCACCGATAGGTCGACGGCAGCCATGGCTGTCGCGGTCAGCTCGACGACCGGCCGAGCGGCGTCGAGGACCCACTGGAGTCGTTCCAATGGTTGGTCTGGGTCGAGCGGCAGATACGCGCCGCCCGCCTTGGCTACTGCATACATCGCCACGACCAGGTCGATGGAGCGGGGAATGGCCAACGCGACCACCGATTCGGGGCCGACGCCCAGCGAGATCAGATGGCGGGCCAGGCGATTCACCCGGGCATCGAGCTGAGCGTAAGACAACCGCACTGCGCCGCAGACGATCGCGAGCGCATCAGGGGCTGCCGCCACCTGCGTATCGAACAGCCCGACCAGGGTTTCGTCAGGTGTGCGGCGATCCGTGCCCATGGACAGGGACAGCAGCCGAACCTGCTCGGCGTCGTCGACGATCGAAATATCGCCGACCGAGATCGCGGGATCATCGAGCACCGACCGCAGGATGCGGGCGTAGCGGTCGATGAACTGCTGCACTGTCCCTTCATCGAATAGGTCCGTCGTGTAACCGAATTCGATCAGAATGGGTCCCGGGACGCCATTCGCCTCACGTTGGTCGAGTACCTGGATGTGCAAGTCGGTCTTCGCAAGCCGCGTGTCGATCTCCAGCGCGCGCAGGCCGAGACCAGGCAGCTCGAGGTCGGCGGTAGAGAAGTTCTGGAAAGCGAAACCGACCTGGAACAACGGATTATGGGCGACCGACCGGACCGGGTTGAGCGCTTCCACCAGGCGTTCGAATGGAACGTCGGAATGTGCGAACGCACGCAGGTCGGTCTCGCGGGTCCGGGTCAACAACTCGGTGAAGCTCGCATCGAGGTCGACGCGGGTGCGCAGGACCAAGGTGTTGACGAACATTCCGATCAGGTCGTCGAGGGCGGCTTCGCCACGACCTGCCACGGGGGTGCCGATGGCGATGTCGGAGGTTCCGGACAGCCGCGACAGCAGCACCGCCAAGGCGGTCCGCATCACCATGAACAGTGTCGCGCCGTTGCCCAGAGCCAGTTCGAGCAAGGCGCGGTGCACTGTCGGAGTAAGGGTGAGCCGGACCGTGGCGCCGCGGAATGATTGCGCGGGTGGGCGTGGCCGGTCGCTGGGCAGCACCAACTGGTCGGGCAGGCCAGCCAACTCGGTCGTCCAGTAAGCGATCTGCCGCGCCACCAACGATTCCTGGTCGCCGTCGGAGCCCAGCAGCTCACGCTGCCACAGCGCGTAGTCCGCGTACTGCACCGTCAGCGGACGCCACGGCGGCGCCGTCCCGTTGCTCCGCGCGGTGAATGCGGTGGCGAGGTCCCGGATGAGCGGAACAGTAGACGAACCGTCGGCGCAGATGTGGTGGACGACGAACACCACAACGTAGTCGTGCGGAGTGCGGAACAACCGCACATCCACCGGCACCTCGGCGGCGACATCGAATCCGCGCAGCGCGACCGCGCGCGCCAGGTCGTCGATCTCGTCGTCGGCCGCGGTGACAGGGGTGAGATCCGCAACCGCAGGGCTCGTCACCAGCACCACCTGATGTGGTCCGTCCCCGTCGACCGGGTACACGGTCCGCAAGCTCTCGTGCCGCTGCACGACATCGGTGAGCGCAGACCGCAAGACGGTCACGTCCAGATCCCCGGACAACCGCACCGCGAACGAGATGTTGTCCACGGCGGAATCGGTGTCGAACTGGTTGAGCAACCAATATCGCTGCTGCGCATGCGACAACGGGATGCGAGACGGCCGCGGCCTCCTGGTCAATACTGGTCGCACATCCGCTTCGGCATCCACCGAACGCCGGGCCAACCCGGCAACAGTCGGTGCTTCGAACAGCTCACGCACACCGAGGCCGGTTCCCAGTGCCGCGTTGATCCGCGCCAACACCCGCATGCCGACGAGCGAATTGCCGCCCAGGTCGAAGAAGCTGTCGTCCAGACCGACGCGTTCGGCGCCGAGCAGTTCCGCGAAGGCCGCGCTGATCACCTGCTCGGCGGGGGTGGACGCCGCCCGGTAGACCGGTGCCGACAACTGGACTTCGACGGCGGGCAGCGCCCGACGATCGAGTTTGCCGCTCGCGGTGAGCGGAAGGCTGGGCATCGGAATGATGTGCTGCGGAACCATATAGGCGGGCAGCGACCGCGCAGCGTGATCAGCCAGCTCCGCCGTATCGATGTCGGCGCCCGCGGTGGGAACGACATAGCAGGCCAGGAAGTCACCCACATGCTGGTCGTGCCGTACGACGACGACGGCGTGGTCTATCGATGGATGCGCAGCGAAGGTAGCTTCGATTTCGCCCAGTTCGATGCGCAGCCCACGTAACTTGACCTGAAAATCGGTGCGGCCGAGGAACTCCAGGTTTCCGTCCGGCAATCTCCGGACCAGATCACCGGTTCGGTACATCCGGGTGCCGATCGCACCGAACGGGTCGGCGACGAATCGGCCCGCGGAGGCCGGGCTGTCACCGAGGTAGGCCCGTGCCAGCTGTACGCCGGACAGGTAGAGCTCCCCTGGCACGCCCGGTGGCACGAGGTGTAGTCGTGAATCCAGCACATACGCGCCGGTGTTGGGGACCGGCGTACCGATCGGGACCGCACCGAGATGGTGGGGGCTGCACCGGAACACCGTGGACGTCACGGTGGCTTCGGTCGGGCCGTAGGTGTTGTCGACGATGATGTCGTGCCGGAGGCGCTCGAGCACAGTCGGCGAAAGTTGCTCGCCGCCGATCGACAGATACCGCAGGCTCGACGGCAGTTCGGCGCGATCGGCCAACAGCAGCGCCAGCATCGATGGCACGAACTCGAGGATGCTCACTCGGTGCGTCCGTGCCTGTGCGATCAGATAGCCGGGGTCGAGATGGCCGTCATGCCGCGCGACGACGAGTCGCGCGCCGATCTGCAATGGCAGGAACAGCTCCCACACCGAGGCATCGAACGCGAACGGTGTCTTGTGCAGGACCGCGTCGGTGGGACCCAGCTCGTAGTGCGCCCGCATCCACGCCATCTGGTTGACCACCGATCGGTGGCTGACCACAACACCTTTCGGACGGCCGGTGGAGCCGGAGGTGTAGATGACATATGCGGCGTTGTCCGGGCGCAACGACGCCGACCTGTCGCTGTCGGAGATCGGCGCCGCACTCATGTCCGTCACGTCGAGCGCGTCCAACAGCACCACCGGACATCCGGGTGCACTATCCAGCTCCACACCGTTCACGGTGAGCACGAGGACGGGGGCACTGCTCGTCAACACATGGGCGATCCGCGCATCGGGATGATCCGGATCGATCGGCACGTACGCACCGCCGGCTCGCAGGACCGCATAGACCGCGACCAACTGCTGCATCGAACGCCGAACAGCGATGCCCACCCGTGATTCCGGACCGACTCCGGCCGCGACAAGATACCGTGCGAGCCGGTTCACCCGCGCATCGAACTCCCCGTAGGTCCACTGGTCGTCGCCGAAGACCAGCGCCGTGGCATCAGGCGTTCGGATGACCTGGGCGTCGAACAAGTCCAGCAGCGTTCCGGACGGCGCGGGTGCGGCGGTGTTGTCGGATGCGCCGAGTAGTGCGCTCTCGGATTCGGACAGGATCGCGATATCACCGACTGGTGTGAACTCGTCGCGACTTACCGATTCGAGTACCGCGATATATCTGCGTGCGAACGATTCGGCAGTGGCGTGGTCGAACAAGTCCTGCGCATAGCCGATTTCGCCGAGCAGGATGGACTTGCCGTCTTCGTCGGTGTTCTCGGTGAGCGTCACTCCCAGATCTACCTTGGCGACCTCGGTGTCGAATACCATCTGGGTGATGCCGAGTCCGGGGAGCTCGATCCGAGGCTGCGCGAAGTTCTGCAGCATGAGCAGCACCTGGAACAACGGCGCATAGGACAACGAGTGTCCCGGCCGCAGCAGCTCGACGACCCGATCGATACTCAGGTCCGCGTGATCGTAAGCGGCCAGGTCGGTGTCGCGGACGCGGGCGAGCAGGCGGGAGAAGGACTCCTCCGGCTGCACCTCGGCGCGCAGCACAAGGGTGTTGCCGAACATCCCGACCAACTCGTCGAGTGCGCCGTCCCCGCGGCCGGCGACCTGTGTGCCAACTGTGATGTCGGTATTGCCGGACAGCCGGGCCAACACAGCGACCAATGCCGTGTGCACCACCATGAACAGTGTCGCGCTGTGCTCTGCGGCCAGCCGCCGCAGCCCATCGGTGACG
Organism: Nocardia sp. NBC_01730; assembly: GCF_035920445.1. NCBI lineage: Bacteria > Bacillati > Actinomycetota > Actinomycetes > Mycobacteriales > Nocardiaceae > Nocardia > Nocardia sp. NBC_01730. Next base: position 2,170,915 of record NZ_CP109162.1, read on the forward strand.
TTCGCGTCGACCGAGAACTCCACGATGCCTCCGCGACCCGACGGTGTCGTCGGTCGCGGTCGATCCCAAGGAAGAGCAAGCAACTCGGGTGATCCGGTGAGCTGGCGCACCCAGTATGCGGCCTGCCGCGACGACAACGACTGCTCGTCGTCCTCATCGCCGAGCAGTTCGCGCTGCCACAGCGCGTAGTCCGCATACTGGACAGGTAATCGGCGCCATCCCGGCACGGCACCAGCCACACGCGCTTGATAGGCGGCCGCGAAGTCTCGGGCCAACGGTGCCAGCGACATACCGTCGCAGGCGATGTGATGCGCCACCAGAACCAGGACATGCTCGTGCGGCGCGAGCCGGAACAGACTGGCGCGCATCGGCACATCCGACGTCAGATCGAAACCGACCGAGACTGCTGTCCGGATCCGTGCCGGGATGTCGGTGGCCGTCGTCGGCTGCGGCTCCAGCGTCGGTGCCGTCTGCGGTGAAAGTAGTTGCTGGAATGGACCATCCGCGGAGTCGGGATAGATCGTCCGCAACGGCTCGTGTCGTTCGACCACATCGCGCAGCGCCGCCTGCAGTGCGTCCGGATCGATGGTGCCGGTCAACCGCAGGGCGAAGGGAATGTTGTATGCCGCCGATGCGGTGTCGAACTGGTTGAGGACCCACATGCGTTGCTGGGCAAACGACAAGGGAATCCGCGCGGGCCGCGGTCTCGGGACCAGCGGCGGCCTGCCGCCCTGGCCGGCCAAGGGCGAAATCCGAGCCGAGAACTCTGCCACGGTCGATACCTCGAACAGCACCCGAGCCGAGAACTCGGCGTCGATCCGCGCCTTGATTCGCGCGACCGCCTGGGTGGCCAGCAGCGAGTTGCCACCGAGTGCGAAGAAATCATCGTCCAGGCCGACTCGTTCTACGCCGAGGACGTCAGCGAAAATGTCGGCGACCGTGACCTCGATCAGGCTTGCCGGAGCGCGGAAGACCGCCGTGGCGACTACCGGCGCGGGTAACGCCTGGCGATCCAATTTGCCATGCGCAGTCAGTGGAATCGCATCGATCACGACGAATGTCGTGGGCACCATGTGGGCGGGCAGCACACGTGCCACCGCGTCGCGGACCACCGCGACATCCGGTCGGCCTACGAGATAGGCGACGATCCGTTGATCGCCGGGCGTGTCCTCACGGACGATGACGACCGCCTGGTGCACCGATTCCACGGCAAGCACGGCGGCTTCGATCTCACCGAGTTCGATTCGGAACCCACGCACCTTTACCTGGCTGTCCGCGCGGCCCAGGTACACGAGATCGCCGTCGGAGTTCCATCTGGCCAGATCACCGGATCGGTACAGGCGGGTGCCGTCGGCGGCGAACGGGTCGGCCACGAAACGCCCGGACGTCAGCCCCGCACGGCCGAGATAGCCGCGCCCCAATTGCTCACCGGCAATGTAGAGCTCGCCCTTGACACCCACTGGAACCGGACGTAACCACTGATCCAACACCCAGATCCGCAAACCGGGGATGGCAGCGCCGATCGTGCTGCTGGTCGCCGCCGAGAGCCGGTAATGAGTCGCATGCACGGTCGTCTCGGTGGTGCCGTACATGTTCACCAATTTCGCGGTGGACGCACCGCGGTCGAACCAGTCGCCGAGTCTGCGGAAATCCAGCGCCTCCCCGCCGAACACGATGTAGCGCAACGACAGCGGAGCGTGCTCGGTAGCCGCCGACGCTGCGCGATCGGCATCGGCCAGCTGGTAGAACGCCGAGGGCGTCTGATTGAGCACAGTCACCTGCTCGCCGCGCAGCAACTCCAGAAACTGCTCGGGTGACCGCGAAGTCAGGTAGTCGACGACAACGAGTGTGCCGCCGTGCAGCAGCGGACCCCACATCTCCCACACCGAGAAGTCGAACGCATACGAATGGAACATCGTCCACACGTCACGGTGATCGAAGGCGAACAGCGACCGCGTGTTCGCGAACAACGTCACCACATTGCGATGGGGGATCTGCATGCCCTTGGGACGACCGGTCGAACCGGACGTGTAGATCACATACGCGACATTTCCGGGCCGCAGCGGAGACCGACGGTCCCGGTCGGTGACCGGAGAATCGTCGATATCGGACAGATCTATCCGGTCCAGTTCGAGCACGGGAACTTCGGCGAGCACCGGCACCCCGGCCGTTGTCACCACGCAGACCGGGTCGGCGTCCGACAACAGATAGGCGATCCGGTCAACCGGATAGGCCGGGTCTACGGGCAGATACCCGCCGCCTGCCTGCACGGTTGCGAGCAATGCGACCACCAAGTCCAGCGATCGGGGCAACACTACCGCAACCAGGGTCTCCGGACCTGCGCCCAGCGCCACCAGCTTGCGGGCCAACTTGTTGACGTGACCAGCCAACTCGCGGTAGGTCAGTGTCTCGGTACCGAACTTGACCGCGGTCGCGTCCGGGTAAGCCGCCACCACGCGCTCGAACACCTCGACCAGCGTGATCTCTTCCCCGGGATGCGGCCCGGGGGAACAGTCGTTGTCGCGCGGCGCACGGCGGAAGGTGGAGGGCGCGGACATCGCGGACAGGAAATCGCTCACCGGTTCCGACGGCGGGAGAGGGAACATGGTCCGCCGCGCGCCGATCGTCGCCACCTCGGCCTGGGTCACCCGGACAACATCGACTGTGCCGGTCGTGCTCCACGTGTAGGCCACATACGCCACGTCCTCGGCCCGAATCGGGCGCAGTCGATCCTCGTATGACACCGACTCGGCGGACCAATGGACGAGCTCACGTCGGAACTCCGGATCATCGAGTACCAGCCACTCGATCGCACTACGCAAGTTCCGGCCCGCGCCGGATTCGCGATCGGGCAATGTCGTGCCTGTCGTGATACCGATCGCCGGGGTCGCGTCGACCAGCAGGTGAGCAACGCGCTCCACCGGAGCGGTCGCGTCAACCAAGACGAACCCCGCACCCGCTTTGGCCACTGCCCACATGGCCGACACCGACTCGATCGACGGCGCGATCGCTACCACGACCAGATCCCCTGGACCGACATTGCGCGCTATCAGTACCCGCGCCAACCGCGACGACACCTCGTCCAACTCGCGGTAACTGAGCGCAACCCCGTCGTGTGACACGGCCGTCCCGTCAGGATCGGCCTCGACCGCCGCGGCCAACTGCCGCGGCAACGTGTTCACCGTCTGCTGCCGCGCCCGAACCGGCCGCACCCGCACTGGCTTCTTCGCTCGGCCGACACTCACCGGACTATTGCCCATCACACTGTTCACCAATCCGCCAGCAAAGAGGTAGAGACTTCGCACCCGAAGGAGAAGCTACCGTCCGCTGATCCGTGTTGGTTTTCCAGCGCTGGTAACCGCGGAAGCCGATCGAGCGCAGGTCACAGCGGCACTCCGCGGAATAGCCCGGTCGGGAGTGCACGCGAGCACCGCCGCCTGGCATCAACCACAGGTGACGAGCTCGGGCCTCGTCCCGTAGACAGCGGCAAACATCGCGATTCGCACGAACCGCACCGGCTGAGCCAGCACTATTTCGGGCGTGCCCCGACGAAATCCCGGTGCCGTGTTCAGAGAATCAGTGGTTGCGGCCGCGTCGAGTCCGACGCCATGTGTCCGGGCCCGACGGCGAAGCCACCATCTCCCCGACCCGCCTGCGGCGGCTCCCGGCGCCCGAGCTGCTCGACCAGTGGTTCGGGCTCATCCCCGGCCGAGGTAGCAGGAGCCGATGCGGTCACAACGGTGGCAGATAGCTGATCTGGACCATTTCGGTGTCGCGACTGCGCGAGACGAGATGGCCGCGGCCGGGGGGCAGCTTCGAGGACCGGATGCCGCCGAGAATGACGCCCTCGTCCTTCGGCGCGCTCATCAGGAACGAGTCCACCGACATGTCCTTGAGCGGGCCGAGCACCGAGTCGTACAGGGCGCGGCTCGCACCGCCCGCGCGGCGGGCGATGATCACGTGCAACCCGATGTCGCGGGCCTGCGGAAGGAATTCCAGCAGGGCCGTCAGCGGGTTCTGCGACGACACCATGTCGTAGTCGTCGACAACGACGTAGATCTCCGGTCCGGACCACCAGCTACGCTCCCGCACCTGCTGCGGGGTGACGTCGGGTCCTGGAATCCGGTCCTCCAGGGACTCGGCGACTTCCTTCAGCATGGGAGCCGACGTTTGCGACGACGTCGAGTACCCGGCGAGATGGTCACCCTCGATGACGCCGAGCATGGTGCGCCGGTAGTCGATGAGAATCACCCGCGCCTGCTCCGGCGTGGTCCGCTCGACGATGCTCTCGACGATGTTGCGCAACACGGTCGTCTTGCCCGCCTCGATGTCGCCGAAGATCAGCAGATGCGGCTGGGCGTCGAAATCCAGCACGATCGGTTGCAATCCGGACTCACCCAACCCGATCGCGACCCGGGTCGCTCCCAGATCCGCGCCGCCTGCCTCCACCCCCGCGATGACCTGGGCCCGGTCGACCTGCGCGGGCAGCATCCGCACAGCAGGGGCGCGGCAGTCGCCATCGAGCACGGACAACTGTTCCTTGGCCGCGGCCACACCGTCGGCCAGCGTCTCGGGCTCGAGCTGCGAATCCAGGCGCGGCAACGCGATCAGCATGTGCAGGCGATCCGGTGTCAGCCCACGGCCCGGGCGTCCGACGGGCACGTGCACAGCGACGCGGCGGTCCATCTCCGAGTCCGACGGATCGCCGAGCCGCAGCTCCAGCCGGGTTCCGATCTGGTCCTTGACCACCGGACGTATCTCCACCCAGCGGGACGCGCCGAGGATCAGGTGGAGACCGTACGAAAGTCCCTGCGCGGCAATCGCGTTGACGAAGCCCTCCAGGGGTTCGAATTCCTCGCGGAATGCGGCCCACCCGTCGATTACCAGGAAGACATCGCCGAACAGGTCTGCCGACAGCGGATCCGCCGCACGTTCGTCCGCAGTCATCTGCTGCAGACCGCCTTTGCGCTTGCGGAAGTCGGCCATGTTCTCGATGCCCAGCGCCAGGAATTGCTCCTCGCGCTGCCGCAGCAATGTGGTCAGCTCGGCGATGGTGCGGCGTACCCGATCCCCTTCCAGCCGGCCCGCCGTAGAGCCGACGTGTGGCAACCCGTTGAACGCGGCGAGCGAGCCGCCGCCCAAGTCGATGCAATAGAACTGCACCTGCTGGGGAGTGTGTGTGGCGGCTGCGGCCATCCCGGCAGGTGCCGGTTCAGGTTCTTGAAATGGATGCTCGACAACGGCAGATCCGGATACCGCTCCCGCAACTTCTCGACGGTCTGCACCACAGCACGCAGCGGCTCGATCCCGTTTTACGGTGCCGGCCACTGGTTTCCACTTCAGGCTCGTCGGCGTTTTCCGGCAGACCATCCGGTGCATCCGGTGCATCGAACCTGCTTTCAGGCGAGTCGGATTTACCCTGCGCTACCAGCGCATCGTCCTCGTCGCCGTCCTGATCCTCCTCTTCATCGCCGGGTCCCGGAAGCGGGCTGTACAGCCCCGTTGCGGGTCCACCCGGTCCACGAGGTTTGCCATGGGGTTCGGCCGTGGAACGTGCTGAGCATCGGCGCCGAGCAGGCCGTCGCGACGATGGAACTCTTCGCCGTCGAGGTCATGCCGCAGTTGGGAGAGCGAACCGCGCGGCAGGGCTAGGGCGCAGCTCGCAGACCCAGCACCGCAGGTGTCGCCACACCGACCGGCGCGGGTCAGCGTCTGCCGGCAGCTGCTTGGCCTCCTTGGCTGTGGCGTGATCTGTTCCCCTACCTCGAACCGGGAGTCGGCGCGGTCCGAGAACGACGCCGACTCCCGGTTCGAGGGCTGGAACCTGCGATTGACCTACCGTCGAGTGTTCGGCGGCCAATTGCTCAGCCAGTGCAATCACGCCGACCGGCGCGTCGCCGATCCGGATCAGGAAAGAGCGTCCGCCAACTCCGCGTGCAGATCGAACAGGGTGGCAATCTGGTCGGCCGGTCGGCGGCCCATGCCGCACTCGGTGGCGATGCCGAAGTCAGCGAGGGCGGTGCGGGCGGCTTCGATCCGGCGCACTGCGCCGTCGCGACCGTCGGTGGCGTGCACCAGGCCGAGGTAGAGATCGGTTTCGGGCGGCAGGTCGAGATCGGCGAGGGGCTTGAAGTAGTCGGCGTCGGTGCGCGACCGCGGGACCGGCATATGGATCCAATCGACGCGCCTGCCCAGCCCGGAAAGAATGCGGGTCGCGACCGAGACCAGCCGGCCGGTGTCGGCGGGTTCGGCGAAGTGACGGTGGCCGAAGTCGCCATAGCACAGGTGGTATCCGAGTTCGACCGGTTCGGGTACCGAAGCGCCCAACCGGATCAGCCGCTGTGCGACCTGCTCGAGCTGAGTCGGATAGTCGCCGCCGAACCAGGACGGGAACACGCCTTCGAAGATGGCGAACTCGACTGCGGTATCCCATTGCACCGCAAGGTCTTCCGCCGGGATGCCGTCGATGATGCGGGCCAACTCGCTGCGCAGCTGCGCCTCGTACCTACCCTCCAACTCCCCCTGCGGTCCCGCGACGAACGCCCCGATCACCGCGATCGGCGTCGGAAGGCACACCTGAAATCGGGTGCCCTGCGGGATCACGCCTTCCTCCCGCAGCCGCCGGAAGACCCGCCATGACTCCAGGGCGGCGGCGGCATAGCCCAAGGGGCCGAAGTCGATTGATGCCGCGTCGACGCCCGGTTTGGGTTGTACTCGCTCACTCGGCCCATATTCCGGGCTCGGCGGCGGAACGGTCTCCAGGTCCGGGTGTGCCTGCATCTTGGGCAGCTGCCACACCACCCAGTTGTCGCGCACTCCTGTCTCACCATCCGGAATGCGCTTAAGCCGAGAACCTATCCGCTGCGCTGCTTCCGAGAACACCGTCTGCGCATCCGCCAACGGAACGCTGCCGCACAGATGAACTCCGCGACCTCTACCCACCGCAACCTCCCTACACATCGCCTACCGCTTATCGAGCCGAACTGGTCGAAACCGGATTGTTGCCACGCACCGTCCCGCTCGGTGTGAGACCGGGCGACAGTGCGCGGTCGGGTCACAGGCTCGCGATGAGGTCGCGCTACGCGATGCAGCGTAGGCGCGGCCGCGCAATGAAGTTCCCCACATTTGGGAAGTGGCCGAGCGCCCGCTCAGCCCCGGAATGCGGCGATGTTGCGGCGGACGAATTCCGATCGCAGGCACGATGCCGAAGGCCTTGTGCGTGCTCAGATCGACTGCGGAGAACGGAGATTGGGCTCGATCCCGGTAAGCTCTGATCGAGAAGGTCGGCTCTCTCCGGTGGCAGTCCTTCGGCGGCGCGCAGCGCGTGCTCCTGTTCCGGGCCGAGTAGCGGCGCTACCGCTACCGGTCGCTATGCCCTGCCGGGTGGGCACGAATCGACTTGCGCAATAAGGTTTCTGCCTGTCATCGATTCGGCGCGCACCGGAGGTCTCGTCACCATCTGCGACCTGCTCATCCTGATCAACGGACTGCCCGGTTCCGGGAAGTCGACCCTCGCGCCGATCTTGGCACGGGAGCTCGGCGCGCACCTGATCTCGAAGGACATCATCAAGGAGGCGTTGGGTTCCGGGCTCGACAAGGCGTCTGTGATACCGAATCTCGGGGCGATCGCGATGGAGGCAATATGGGCACTGAGTGCCGCGCTACCAGGCGTCGTGGTGGTCGACTCCTGGTGGTTCAAACCGCGTGATTCACGGTTCGCCGCGAACGGAATCAGCACCTCCGGCGCGACACGAGCCGTCGAAGTCTGGTGTGCGGCGCCTCCCGATGTCGCACTGGCGCGATACCGCGGCCGTACCCGCGCCGCGCTGTACCACGATGACGCCCACCTCGCCCACGACTGGAACCGATGGGCGCGACTCGCCGAACCGATCGCCCTCACCCCCGTCGTCTCCGTCGACACCACTGCGCCGGTGGACTGCGCGGACCTCGCCCGGCAGGTCATGGCGGCGGCGACGGTCGTCATCGTTGACGTGCTGTAGCGCGAAATCGACCGTCTCCAGCTCGCGATCTTCCTGAGCGTCTATGCAGTTTTTTGAACCACGCACATTCCGGGTTCCACAACCCCCTCCCCCAGCCTGTAACACGAGGGCAATGCCCAAGGGCACCGGCACCGTTCAGGTCAGCCAGCTAGGTCGGCAAGTTCACCGACTCATCTTCCGACGCCGCACAACGGCATTCGCGGGCCCACACGAGGTTGAACTAATGTTCGACCGGTGCTTGGACATTCACATGCGACAAGTGGCGCGTTGGCCTGGTCGGCGGCGGCCGCGGCGCTGCCGGTTACAGTACTGACGTATCCAGCTCTACAGGATGCGACGGGGCATCTCGGCATCGTCGACCTACTGCTCGGGGTCTTTCTCACCGCCGGAGCAGCACTGCTCCCCGACGCGGACCATCCCAATGGGACGATCGCGCACGCACTCGGTCCGATTACGCACTCCGCATGCAAGCTCATTTCCTGGATCTCGGGCGGCCACCGGCACGCCACACACTCCCTGGCGTTCGTCGCAGCCGTCGCCTACGGCACCTGGGCGGGCGAGCACTGGCTCGGACGATGGTTCACCTTGGGTCTCGTGTTCTTCCTACTGGCGTTGGCCGTCCGCGCACTGCACCTGTGTCCGTCCGGCCATGACTTCAAGGCGTGGGGACCCATCGTCGTCCTGGCTGTCGCGGGAACCTTCGCCATGGACCATTGGATCGCGGACAAGCCGGTATGGCTGCCATTCGCCGTCGGTCTCGGCGCACTGGCCCACCTGATCGGCGACTGCCTCACCGACCATGGATGCCGACTGTTCTGGCCCTTCGACATCCGCGTCAGCTTCCCGATCATCGATCGGACCGGGAACAAGGTCGAAATCTGGATCGTGTCACCGCTGTTCACGCTCGGCACGCTTGCCATTCTCTGGTACACGATCACACACCAGCCCTGACACCACGGCGTCGCCGGACGCGTTGCTCTATCGTCGAACGAGTCGATGACGGATGAACCGGTCCCGCCGGATGCCAGGCAATTCCAGCGACTCTCCAACGTGTCCCTGGGCGGTAAAAAAATGCCTAGATGCGCATATCTACGTAAGGGCATTGTTGTACTGCTAGCCGGCGCCGCCTCCAGCACACCGGGCTCAGCCCAGCGGAGACCACCTGGATCGCAGGCGCCAGCCTTCCCTGGCACTGTTTCCCACGGAACCCCGCACTCCCCCGGCTACCCTGATTCCATGCTCACATCGACAATGCGGCCGCAGCGCTGGACTCCTCCACAGGCTCCGGCTCGCGCACGCCAAAACCGCAGCGTCCCACCCCTTCCCGCAGTGAAGCGATGGGAGCTTCCCGGCAAGGGACCCGAAGATGTGGTGCTCTCCCCCGACCGCAGGTTGATCGCAGGTACGGACAACGGAGCGATTCTCAGCATCGATCCGGCGACCGGCGACGTGCGCGAACTCGCGAACACCGGCGGCCGCCCGCTCGGCCTACACGCCGACGCCGACGGACGCATTCTGATCTGCGATTTCGAGCTAGGGCTCCTGGAGTTGACCCCCGACGGCAGGCTCGCCGTCCTGGTCGACGAGATCGACGGTGAACGACTCCGGTTCGTCAGCAACGTCGTTCGCGATATCGACGGGACGATCTACTTCTCGGCCTCGTCGAGCCGGTACTCGCTCGACGAGTACATGGGCGACATCTTGGAGCATTCCGGGACCGGCCGCCTATTCCGTCGCGACCCTTCGGGCACGGTGGAGACCCTCATCGACGACCTCCAGTTCGCCAACGGCGTCGTCCTCGCACCCGACCGTTCCTGCGTGGTGGTCGCCGAGACCGGGGGCTACCGGGTGACTCGCTATTGGCTGACCGGGCCCGAGGCGGGAACGTGCGATCGGCTGATCGAGAACCTGCCGGGATTCCCGGACAACATGGGCCTCGGCAGCGACGGCCTGATTTGGATCACCCTTCCCTCGCCGCGAAATCCACTGCTGGATCGCCTTCTTCCGCTGCCGGGCATTCTGCGCCGCATCGTTTGGACGCTTCCGGAGTGGATGCAGCCAAAACCGGCCAAAACGGTCTGGGTAATGGCGGTCGATTTCGAGGGCAAGGTCGTGCATGACCTTCAGGTCGAGGGCACCGATTACTCGATGGTGACCGGTGTGGTGGAGCAGGACGGCGTGCTGTATCTGGGCAGTCTCACCGAGTCGGCGGTGGCTGTGTCGCGGGTGCCCTGAGCCGGCGACGACGGCACGGTCTTCGAGGCCCTGACCATCGTGGCTCACGACCGGAGCGCAGTCCTCCGTTCCACCCCGCCCGCGACACCACCGGCGGGCGTCCGCCGAGCAGGACGTAGTCGATTCGCTGCGCACCATGTCCCGTTCGTCGTTCAGAGGAGGTCTTCGGGGTCGGCGTCCGCTTCGAGACGGACGTCGGCGGCGAACTGGGATTCGGGGTCGGCGTCTTCGGTGTGCGCGGCATACAGCAGCTGGCAGCCACGGATGCCGTCGAGAAGGTCTTCCAGGAGGTCGAGGGCGGGGCGCGCGGGGTCGAGGCGGCTGATGCGGAAGCCGGCGAGCATCGCGTCCCGAGTGTCGGCGTCGACGCCGAATTTGTGTGCCTGAGCTTCGATGTCGGCGACCCGCGCGACGAGGCCCCACGGCGCGGGTACGCGCCCTTCGTGCACCGCCATTGCTTCGGCAATGAGGTCGACGACGACGTCGGTCGGGGTCTCTCCGGCGCAGAGCCGTTCGAGGACCAGGGTGGGAGTCTCGACTTGGAGCGCCTCGATGTCGTCGGCTTCCGCGACGACGTCGGTGGTCGGTACGCTCGCGGTCTCCCCCGCCACTTCGGCCGCCGCGTAGAGCCAATGGGCGGCGGCAACGGAGGCGGAGGCGGGATCGAGTTCGGTGAACAGTTCGATGGTGCCGAGCGGGTCGGAACGCAGGAGGGCGTCGGCGGCGTGGACCTGGGCCGGGGACACGTCGGGCCGGGATAATTCGACCGCTTGGCGTGCGCGGCCGGAGAGGTCGCCGCGTTCGGCGGATTCGATGGCCGCCTGCTCGGTGCGGACCTCGGCGAGCACAGTGTCGCGCAGGGTGTCGTCGCCGATCTCGTGGAGGGTGCGTCCAACGCAATGTGCGGATTCGACGACGCCGCTGTAGGAGACGAGCAGTCCTTCTTCGGTGGGCAGGTTGGGGGTGCGCAGGGCGGCTTCGACTTCTTTGAAGTTTCTGCGTTCCTCGGCGCGACGCCACGCCTCGCTGTTGGGGACGTCGGGGTCGCCTGCGGCGCTGGCCGGGTGGGTGTAGGTGCGCCACTGGAACCGCGACAGTGTGGTGAGGTTCGACGCCAGATCGGTGGCCTGGTCGGTGGTCACCCGCGGGGGCAGCGTGGCCACGGACTGGGCGAGGTCGCCTCGTCCGGTTGCCCAGGTGGCGACGAGGGCGGTGCGGTCGGCATCGAATGCATATCGGGTCACCCGGCAAGTCTGCTCGATCTGTGGCGGATGCGCGCGGCCAAGCGGGTCGGCCCCGCGGCGACGTGCGACGTTTCGCGGGGGCATGCTGGGAAGATGAGGGTATGACTCTCGATCACGGTGATCCCGGCGACGCACCCTCGGTTCCACGGCCGCTCGCGCCGCTGCTGAATCCGGCTCGCCCCTCGGCGGCCGAGGAGGCGAGAACCGTTGCGGCGGCGACGAATACCGCGACGTTGGCCAGTCTTGCCGAGGACGGGTCGCCGTGGGCGTCGTTGGTGACCTATGGGTTGTCGGACGGGCAGCCGGTGCTCTGTGTGTCGCGGCTGGCCGAGCATGGCCGCAATTTGGCCGGCGATCCGCGGGCGAGTCTGGCGATCGTGGCGCCGAATCCGCCGGCGGACCCGCTGGCGGGCACGAGGATCACGCTGTCAGGTGTGGTGGAGCGTCCGGTCGGGGTGGAAGCGGTAGCCGCGCGGGAGGCGCATCTCGCGGCGGTTCCGGCGGCGAGGACGTATATCGATTACAGCGATTTCTCGGTGTGGGTGTTGCGGGTGCGGCGAGTGCGGTGGGTCGGCGGTTACGGACGGATGGATTCGGCGAGCGCCGAGCACTATGCGGCGGCCGAGCCGGACCCGGTGGCGCCGGTGGCGGCGCCTGCCATCGCGCATCTGAACGACGACCATGCCGACGCGTTGCTCGAGATAGCGCGGGCGTTGGGCGGCTATCCCGATTCGACCGAGGCGAGTTGCGAGCGTGCCGACCGCTACGGGTTGGATCTTCGGGTGGTGACGCCGCGTGGGGTGGCGCGCACGAGAGTCGGTTATGCGGCGCCGATCGGTTCGATCGGGCAGTTGCGGGAGGCGACTGTGGAGTTGGCGCGGCGATCGCGGCCGGAGTGAGTGGTCGCGGAACCGTGACGATACTGCGATCGGCGACACGGCTGGTTCCACACCAGGGCTCAGCAATCTGACAGTTACGCTACGGCGATGCATACACGCAGACGCCGACGAGGGTGGGCCGCGCTGTCCGCCGCGGCGGCCGTGTTCGCGGTGTCCGGCGTTTCCTCTGCTCAGCCACCCGGGCATGTGCCGGAGCTCGGTGCGGATTTCCTGTGGGGTGTGTCAGCGTCCGGGTTCCAGTCCGAAGGGCATGCGCCGGACAGCAACTGGCGGCGCTATATCGCCTCGGGTGAGACGGCGGACCCGTACCACGATTCGGTGGACTTCACCCGCCGCTACATCACCGACATCGGTCTGGCGGAGCGGCTGGGGGTGAAGGTCTACCGGGTGGGTATCGAGTGGGCGCGGGTGCAGCCGGCGCCCGGTACCTGGGACGAGGCGGCATTCGGTTTCTATGACAACGTGATCGCCCGGATCGTCGCGGCCGGAATGCGGCCGATGCTGACATTGGATCACTGGGTGTATCCAGGGTGGGCGCTGGAACGTGGCGGGTGGCGCAACCAGGGGATGGTCGAGGACTGGTTGGCGAACATGCGCAAGGTGGTGGACCGTTACGCCTCGCGCAATCCGTTGTGGGTGACGTTCAACGAACCGGCGGCGTACGTCGGCACCGAATTGCGCACCGGCGGGATCAGCGTCGAGGAGGCGCCGGTGATGCTGGATCGGATCGCGCAGGCGCACAACGAGATCTACGATGCCATCCACCGGTGCCAGCCGGACGCACAGGTGACCAGCAATCTGGGTTATGTGGCCGGTGCGGAGACCGAGGTGAATCAGCCGATCGTCGATCGGATCGCGGCGAAGTTGGATTTCATCGGCGTCGATTACTATTTCGCTCGGCTGCCGGAGACCGGGGCGTCGGCGCAGGGTGGCGCCGAGGGCGGTCCGCCGCTCTGGGAGTTGCCGGTGCATCCGGAGGGTATCTACCACGCATTGCGGCATTACGCGCGTCAGTTCCCTGATCGACCGCTGTATGTGGTGGAGAACGGCATACCGACGGAGAACGGGCAGGCTCGCTCGGACGGTTACAGCCGTGCCGACCATCTGCGGGACACCGTGTACTGGCTGCAACGCGCGACGGCCGACGGCATGAACGTGATCGGCTACAACTACTGGAGTCTCACCGACAACTACGAGTGGGGCTCCTACGCACCGCGATTCGGTCTCTACACGGTCGATGTGCTGACCGATCCGACGCTGGCTCGCCGCCCGACGGACGCGGTCGACGCGTATACCCGGCTTATCCGTGCGGGTGGGGTCGACCCGGCTTATCGGCCGACCCGCGCCCCGGTTCCCTGCCTGGAGATCGACGCGCCGGAAGCGTGCCCCGAGGACGGATCCGCCGAGGAGTGAATGGGTTTCGACCTCGTTTGCGGCACGCGCGCTCCGGCTCGGGGCGACGCACCCTGGCTCAGTGCTGGACGGTTGTTGTCGAGTCGGTCCGCGTACGGACCGAATGTGGCGAATGGAGTTCGCGGTGACTCCGGAGGTGCGGCGACGGCCGACCTGGTGAGGGATGTGCGTGGCTGCGGTAACGTCGGCTGAGAGCCACGTGTCGCGTTCGCGGGTGGTGCACGGTCCACCCGGAAAGGTGATCAATGAGGTCCGACAGCCGCCTTCCGCTTGCCATGGACTACACGACAGCGTCCTTCTCGGAGTACTTGCGCCAGTACGCACCCGAGTTACTGCCCGACAACAGTGTCGACGGTGTAGGCATCGACGGTGCGGACATCGCTCCGCATGGGACGACGATCGTGGCGGTCGGTTATCGCGGTGGTGTGGTGCTCGCCGGTGACCGTAGGGGAACTATGGCGCATCTGCTGTCGACCCGCGATATGGAGAAGGTTTTCATCACCGACACCTACTCGGCGGCAGGTTTCGCGGGCACGGTGGGTATGGCGCTGGAGATGATCCGGTTGTTCGCGGTCGAGCTCGAGCACTACGAGAAGATCGAGGGTGCGGCGCTGACGTTCGATGGCAAGGCCAACAAGCTGTCGAAGATGGTGCGGGACAACCTCCCGGCCGCCCTGCAGGACATGGCGGTGGTCCCGGTTCTGGCCGGCTACGACCTGGACGCCACCGATCCCGAGAAGGCTGCGCGGATCGTGTCTTTCGACGTGGTGGGTGGCTATCACGAGGAGCGGTTCGGCTATACGGCGGTCGGTTCGGGTTCGCTGTTCGCGAAGTCGGCGCTGAAGAAGACCTACCGTCGTGATATCGATGAGCAGGGAGCGTTGCGGATTGCCGTTGAGGCGCTGTTCGACGCGGCCGACGACGACACAGCCACGGGCGGTCCCGATCTGCTGCGTGATATCTATCCGACTGCGGTGACGGTCGACGCCGAGGGCGCCGTCGAGGTCGGCAGCGACCGTCTCGCGGAGATCGCCCGTGCGATCGTCGACGACCGTGTCGCCTTGAAATCCGAATGACGCAATCCAGAAGCTGGTCAAGCGCCCAAGATTGATGTGCGCTACCGCGGGGGCGCCATATACCCGATGGCTGATGTGATCGAACTCGCAAGTTGATTTGTTAAGCGTGTCACATGAATTGCGCTGCGCGGCAAATCGACGCCGCTGCGACGCATTGCGATCCGGAGGGGACACCATCGAGGGGAAAGACAAAAGCCAAGATCAGCGCCACCGGCGAAAAGTTACCGGCCGGTTGGGTCACAGCGACGGTTCGCGGCGCCGGGACCGGCGACAACGCATGGGACATCGATCACGCTTGATCCGCTCTGCCTGGGCACATACCGTTGAGTCCGTCGATGGTCGAAGTCGCCCATTCGAATTCCACATCATCGAATAGCTGCGTAAACAACCTCCGGGCAATTAGTCCATCTCGACGTTATTGCTCGGGTGGCTGAATAATTCACGCAGCACCGCAGAAACTGGAGCAATGGCCCACAAAACCCCCTGGCAAGTGAACGATGCGCGATCCCGTCGGAACCAGGATTCCGACCGCCTGACACCCGGCGCGCCGCCACGCGAGGTGGATCGTGGATCGAATTGGGGCTATCTGTTTGCCGCGGTCGGCAGCGTGGTCACCTTCATCCTCTTGTTCCAGCCGTGGCTTACGGCGTCCGGTTCGGGCGGCCAGGTCAGCGCCGACGCCTTCGGTCGGGTGAACGGGGTCACCAGCAGTGGCGTCGACGACTCGGCCAGCTACGGCGACTGGGGGGTGTCCAGCTTCGGCAACATGGAAATCACCGGCGTCTGGGGCTTGCTGGCGAGCGGCGCCATGGTGACAACCGTGTTCGCGGTGATAGCGCACCGCAGGCTGCGCACCGAGGTGCTCTCCTTTCTGATCATCGGCTCCAGTGCCGCCGTGGCGCTTCTGGTCCTCATCATCTTGATGTACCTCGACGCCAAAGGGCCCGAACTGCGCAGCCTGACCGTCCAGCAAGAAGGGTTCGGCTCGATAATGGACAGGCTCTTGGGCGCGTCGACGGCTTCGGATACCGATTCGCGTCGCATCGCCAGCGCAGGCTTGACTCCCGCGGCGTTGATCGGCGGCTTGACGGCTTGCGGCACTGCGGTAGCCGCGCTCGCTCAGGGCACCCGCCGGTACGCGGCCAACCTGCTGTGGCGCGTCGCCGAACCACAGCCGACGACGCAGCCCGAGGCCGCGGTTGACGCACACCCCGAGCAGACGCCGTCGGAACCGGAGAGCGGCCAACCGCTGTGGGAGGAGCTGATCTTCGACGACGATGTGGTTGCCAACGTCACCTGGGTGCGGAATCCGTTGGCCTCGCCGCTGCACGAGACACCTGAACGCTCGGCCGCGCGCACCCCGATGCTCATCGGTTAGCCGTGTGATGGGCGCCGCCACGTGACCGTGGCGGCGCCCTCGACGCCGCACAGGCACCGGCTTACGCTCTCAGCAATATCCGTGGCCCCTGGAGCTGTCGATCGATAGCGTGCTCGCATCCACTGAGTTCGGAGGAGCGCATGCATCGTAGCCAGGTCCAGATCCCGATGCCGGACGGCACGTGTTCGGCGAGCCTGCATACACCGCCGAGCACCGGCAGCGTGCCGGCGGTGCTCCTGTTCCCAGACGCCGCCGGAGTGCGGGAGGTCTTCGCCGTGATGGCGGATCGGCTCGCCGGTCTCGGCTATGCCGTGCTGCTCCCGGACATGTACTACCGAAACCCTTACGCTCCCTTCGATATCGGCTCGGTGTGCGACGATCCCGCCGAGCGGGCTCGCCTGAGCGCGCTGGCCGCGAGCCTGACCCCGGCGATGTCCGTGCGCGACACCGGCGCCTACCTCGATTTCCTCACCGACCGCCCGGAGGTCGCCGGATCCAGGGTGGGCACCACCGGCTACTGCATGGGTGGCCGGTTGTCGCTGGGCGCGGCGGGCCACTATCCGGATCGGGTCGCGGCCGCAGCGTCGTTCCACGGCGGCAACCTCGCGGTGGCCGACGATTCGCACAGTCCCCATCTGCTCGCCGACCGGATCAGCGCGCACGTGCTCGTCGCCGCGGCCACCGAAGACCGCGCATTTCCCGCCGAACAGCACGAGCGATTGCGGGCGGCGTTCGACAGCGCCGGTGTGCGGCACACAATCGAAACCTATTCCGCCGCACACGGATTCGCCGTCGCAGACAATCCCACCTACGATTCCGACGCCGACCGCCGCCACTGGACCGCTTTGACGGACCTCTACGCTGCCGAGCTGCACGCCTGAGCGCTGATGTAAGTCTTGTGCGTTGATCAACGCGCCCGGCTGCCAGCTGTCGAACAAGGCGTCGACGACCTCGATCGACTCGGTCGCCCGCGCGTAACGCTGCTCGGGGCTCGGCAGTTCCTGGTCGCCGTAGTTCTCCTCGCCCACCGACGAGGTCACCGCGTTCCAGGCCGCGCGTCCGTTGCTGATGTGGTCGAGCGTGCCGAACAGTCGCGCGAGGTTGTAGGGGTGATGGAAGGTGGTGGTCACCGTCGCGATCAGCCCGATACGGGAGGTCACCGCGCTCAGCGCGGGCAGGAGGATCCGCGGCTCCTGCGCGCCGATCGCGCCCTGCGCGCCGAAGCTCAGCAAGTCGGCCGCGAACAGGGCGTCGAATTTGTTTTCCTCGGCAATCTTCGCGACCTCGATCGCGGACGCCACGGTGGACGCGTAGGGATCGATCGCGGCCGCGTACACACTGACCGCACCGCTGACGCCCGTGACGGTCTTCAGCGGTCGGCGGCGCACGCCAACATTGCCCATGGAACTGACGCTATCCGCGCCTGCCCCTGCGCTCACGGGTTGCGATCAGCGTGATCCTTTCCGGCCGAGCCGGATCGGGACACCCGAAGCTTCGCCGAATTCACCCTTTGTCAGAAGTGTCCCGCTTCGCACCAGCACCCAGCAGGGCTGAGAGCGCCGAGCCAGGGGTGAACGGTGTACCGTCTTCGGCGCCGTGGACAGCCTGGTCGAGATGCCCGAGCCGGGCTACGTCACGACCGTGGTGGCGGCAAGGCCCGCGGCAGCCTGGACCGCGGACGTCGCGGTTCGTTCGTCAATGGCCGACGATGCCACTGATCTCGTTCGGCGCCGAAGGCAACGTGGTCGTCGCCGTGACGGCGTCGGTGGTGAGGTCGACTCGCAGCACCCTTTTCGTCGCCGGGTCGGACACATAGGCGATGGTGCCGCGGGCGAAGAGAGCTGGGCGCGGCTGCTGCCACTGCAGCGGTTCCTGCCACGAGTCGGTGACCGGTATCGTGCGCGTCACGGTGCCCGCGACCGGGTCGATGACGTGAATACGGCCGTCGGTGCCGAGGACGAGAGCCTCGCCCTGCGGGCCGCGGGCCAGCGAGCGGAAAGTGTAGCTTGTGCCGATGCCGACAAGACGCAAGGTCCCCGTGGCGGTGTCGATCAGCGAAATCTGCTGTGGCCGTTCGAGTTCCGCATCCGGGTCTTGCTTGTAGTCGCCGAGCACGATCGGCGATGCCTCGCTTCCGGACTGGTTGCCGATACGGCCATAGGGGGTCGGGCTCGTCACCTTCGTGATCACACCATTGCGGTAGACCAGCGCACCGGTCTGGCAGCCGATCACGACGACCTCGTCCTTCGCGGTGGCTTCGCCGTGCGCGCCCTCGCAGTCGTCGTTACGGGCGATCTCCTTGCGATCGCGGTCGAGGACGGCGATGCCGACACGCTTCTCCTCGGTACCCAGAGTGACGACCAGTTGACCGTTGGCCAGTTCGATCGCGACTCCGTGGTGTGGCGCGGCCGAGCGATACATCTCCGTCCGCGGCTTGCCTCCGTCGAGTTGGGCGGGGTCGAAGACGGTGACCTCGCCAGTGCCGTCGGCGAACAGCACCGTGCGCCCGGCGTGCCGCACGACGTGACCGGGCTTCGCTGCGGGGAACGCGATACCGGTGAATTCGGCGTGCGCGGCGTCGAAGACGCGGAACCCGTCCTTGGTGGACACCATCAGGTGCTGATCGTCGCCCACGGGATTGAGCCGGTTGAAGCCGTCGAGCCGCACCTCACCGCGCCGTTCCAGCGACGTTCCATCTAGGACGTAGATGCCGCCGTCGTAGGTGAGGGCGATCGGTTCGCCGATCGGCGGGTGCGCGGAATCGTCCGAACCGCAGCCGCTCAGCGCGACTGTCGCGGCGATCAAACCGGACATGGCCACACTCATGGTGGTTCGTGACCGACTAGGCATGTGCTGCTCCATTTCTCGTACGATTCCTAGGCCGCGGGCCCGGTGAGTCCGCGGACGATGGCGGCGGTGTTGGCGCGCATCATGTCCAGGTAGCTGTCCGCGCCGCCGCCCGGCCGGGTGAGCGATTCGCTGTGCAGCGCGATCACCTGAACGTGTACGCCGACCTGGTCGGCCAGGACGCGGGCCAGTCGGTCGGGCTGGGAGGAGTCGGCGAAGATCGCGCCGACTCCCGCGGTGCGGACCGCGCCGGCGAGCGCGCCGAGATCCGACGGACTGGGCGAGGCGAGCGTCGTACCGCTGGGGATCACCGCCCCGATCACCTGGAAACCGAAACGCTGTGCCAGGTAACCGAAAACGTGATGGTTGGTCACCAGCTGCCGCCGTTCGGGTGGTATCACGGCGAACTGTTCGGCCATCCACCGGTCGAGCTCGTCGATCTCGGCGAGATAGCGGTCAGTGTTCGCTCGCACCGTGTCGGCGTCGATGCCGCGTACATGGTCGAGGACGTGTGCGCTGATCACCTCGACGGCGCGGTGCACGCGATGTGGATCGGTCCAGAAATGCGGGTCGGCCCGACCGGCCGACTCGTCGGCCACGTAGCTGATCGGATCGATGTGATCGGCCACCGCCAACGCGGGTACTCCCGCAGAGCGGGCCGCGGCCACGTTGCGTGCCACACCCTCCTCGAGGCCGAGTCCGTTGTGCACGACCAGGCCCGCACGTTCGAGTTCAGCTGCCTGCCTGGCCGAGATCGCGAAGGAGTGCGGATCAGTGTCGGGGGCCATCAGCACCGTCACGTCGGCCGCGTCACCGACGACGGCGCGGGTCAGGTCGCCGAGGATGTTGGTGGTGACGACGATTCCGCTGCGGTCGGCCGTGCTACCGCAGGCCGTCGGCGCCGCGAGTAGCAGGCAGGCGACCAGGACGCGGATCAGTATCGTCATCGGCCGGTCTCCACCATCAGTGTCGGGGCGATGTCCAAGGGGAAGGTGCGGGCCGAGCGAAGGTTGTCGTTGTAGGCGATTTCGTGCACGGTGCGGCCCGCCGGGTCGTTCACGTAGGCGCGGTTGGCATCGACCTCGATCACCGGCGGCGGCGTCCCGTCGACCACCGGCGCGGCGAGCAGCGCAACTTGCGCGGCCTGCCCCCCGGTTCCGACATCGAGGGCGTGCAAGACGCCGTCGCGGGTCAGCACCAGCAGTGCGGAGCCCTCGCCTGCGGTGTTCACCGCGACGGCGTCCGCGATCGGCACCCGAGTCCAGGTCTTCTTCCTGATGTCCAGCACCCAGACGCCGTCGCTCCCGGCAAGGGCGGTCAGGGTGGTGCTGCCCGGGCGATGGGTGAATTCGGCGACGCGGCCGGCCATTCCGTGCGGGTACGGGATCTTCTCGGTACCGAATCCTCCGTCGCGCCGCGCGAGCACCAACGCGCCGTCGACGCAACCGATCACGAGTCCGCGCCGTGTCACCGCGTGGCCGCGGGGGTCCAGGCAGGGCTCGGTGGCGGTCGCCGCGACCGCTCCATCTCGGGTCCGCACCTCGACTCGGTCGGCGGTGGCGACGACGAGGTGCTCGGCGAAGGGCACAGCGGCACCGCGGTCGACGCGACCGCGGTCGGTGATCGAACCGGCATCGAGCGCGCCGCGGTCGAGCAGAATCGTCCCGCCGTTGTCGAAGCCGACGGCCGCGACCATCGGATCGCTCTGCGCGTCAGCCACTTCCGCGCCGGGCACGGCGCCGACGGTGCGGAGCTGTGCGCGGTAGTAGTGGACATGGTCCCCGTGGTCGACCATCCATGCGCCGCTGTCGACGACTCGCACCGAGTCCGCTGCGCCAAGGTAGGCGAACCGACCGTCACCGGCGATGCGGCGTACGCCCTCGACCCGGTCGGCCGGCAGGACCCCTTCGGTGATGAGGTCGATGACCCGGACCGCGCCGGTGCTCCCGTCCGCCACCACCAGACGTGTCTGCGGCTCGGCCATTTCCTCCGCGCCCGTGACATAGCCGTGTGTCGTCTCCTCGGTGACTGAAGCGTCCCCGCCGCCCGCGCCGCAGCCCACCAATGGCAGAGCGGCGAGAACGACCATCAGCATCGCCCCCGCTCCTCCTCTGACCGACCGGACCCGATCTCGTAGCGCGAAGGCCATTGCGGACACGAAGAACGTCCCCACCGCGACGGCAGCGATCGTGGCCCCGGCAGCGATGTCCGCATGCCATGAAATCCACAGTCCCGCAATGGTGGACAGCGATCCCAGCGCGGCGGCGGCGAGCATGATCACCGGGATGCGGCTCGACCAGTACATCGCCGCCGCGGGCGGGGCGATCAGCAACCCGAAGACGAGCAGGGTGCCGACTATGTGGAACGACGCGACGATCGCCAGCGTCACCAGACCGACCAGCACTGCGTGCGCCGCCCTGGGGCGCAGCCCGAGCGTGTGCGCCTTGCGTGGGTCGAAGGTGAGCGCGACAAAGGCCCGATGGCCGAGGACGGCCACCGCCGCCGCGACCACGAGCGCAGCGGCCAGATAGCCGAGGTCGCGTTCCCGCACAGCCAGCACGTCGCCGAACAGGAGGCCGGTCAGGTCGACCGCGAACGACTGGGAGCGCGAAACGATGATCACACCCGTCGCAAGCATCCCGACGAACAGAAGTCCGATCGCGGTGTCGGGCGCGAACCGTCTATTGCGTCCGAGGATCGAGACACCGAACGCCATTGCCGCGCAGCTGATCGCCGCACCCAACAGCAGGTTGCCGCCGAGCAACGAGGCCACCGCGACCCCTGGCAGCATGCCGTTGGCCATCGCATCGCCGAGAAAGGCCATGCCGCGCACCACCACCCACGTTCCGGCCAGTGCGCACACGCAGGACACCAGCAGCCCGCCCCACATCGCTCGTTGCACGAAAGCCACCTCGAACGGGGCGAACAGCCACTCCATAGCGCAGCACACTATAGTGATAACGATTATCGTTTCAATTGAGGTGACATGCGACACACTACGGTGCACGCGATCCGCGTCCAGCGGGTCCACGCCGGATACCACGGACGGCCGGTCCTCTACGACGTGACCGCGTCGATTCCGCGCGGACGGATCACAGCGCTGGTCGGACCCAACGGATCGGGAAAGTCGACGCTGCTGGGCGTACTGGCGGGCGTCGTGCCGCCGGAGCAGGGCGCGGTGCACCGTACGACCGCGCACCGTCCCGCAATCGTGGTGCAGCACACCGCGATTCCCGCGACGCTACCGTTGACGGTCCGCGACACGGTCGCGATGGGCCGGTGGGCACATCGCGGCCCGTGGCGGCGGCTGTCCAGCGAGGACCACGCCATCGTGCATCGCTGTCTGGAACGCATGGCCGTCGGCGATCTCGCGCCGCGCCGCCTCGACACCCTCTCTGGCGGTCAGCGCCAGCGCGTGTTACTCGCCCAGGCGCTGGCCCAGGAATCCGACGTGCTACTGCTCGACGAACCTGCCGCCGGCCTAGATTCGGAGTCACACCAGGAGATTTCGCGCGTCCTCACCGAGCTCGGCGACCAGGGTGTCACCATCGTCCAAGCCACCCACGATCACGAGGAAGCACGGCGTGCCGACCACTGCCTCGTCCTGCGCGATGGGCAGGTCCGGGCCGAGGGGCCCCCGGCAACGGCGCTGTCCGACCGGTGACCGCGCTGACGCGAGCCCACTGCCACACGGTTCTCAGTGGTCGCGGGCGACGGGAGCCGGGGCGATTCCACCGGGTGCATCATCCGATGATGTCGGCACCGGGGTGAGCGAGGCTCCATTCAGACCATTTCGAGAGATAGCCGTCCGGGGCTTGGGACAGCTGACGACCCAGATGCGGACCGCTGTGACAGGCGCCGAGATGATCCCAGGTGCCGCCGAGATGGTCGATGAGGCTGCCGGCGCGGAACTCGACGGCAGCCTCGTCCAGCTCGCGTTCGAAGACCAGCCCACGGAAGTCGCCCGCCAGGGTGAACAGCAACGGTCGCTTAGCGAGTTCAGTCTGCAGGACGCCGCCGTGCGAACGCAGTGCGGCCACCGGTATCGCGATCGCGGCGCCCGTGGCCGCGTCACCGGCGCCCAAGACCAGCTCCGCCGGCGGCAGTCGATGATCGATGAGTGCGGGACTGTGCAGGCGCACCTCGCGCAGACTGGTGTGGGCGGCGTCGGGATCGAGCACCCCGGGCAGGTGCGCCACATGCGGACGGATGCGCATCTCGTCACCGGCCAGCGCCACGGTCGTCGCAGGGAAGTCGCGCGACCAGGAACCCCAGTGGTCGATGAAGGCCGGGAGCCGGCGCAGCTGCGCGCCCGCGAGCGGTCCGCTGTGCGCGCGGCCGGTGAACGGATGCCAGCGGCTGTGCGTTTCGACATCCGCGATGGTGAAGGTGCCGAGCGCCCGGTACGGGCTGTTGGCTGTTCGCTCCACCAGGCTGAATACCAGTGGCTGCGCGCTGTCGCTGTCGGGGATCGGAACGAACGCCGATGTCGCACTGCATGCCTCGCACAGGCTCAACACGACCGGGGTGCTGGGAAACCACGGATAGCCCGGTTCACCGGTGCCGGTCATCGCCTCGGTCCACAGGTAGCCTTCAGGCTCCTCGGACAGCAGAAACGTATCGTTGACCAGGTGGTGGTTGGCGAGGATCCACCACGGATAGGCTCGCGCCTGCGCACCGACGAGCACGCCGACCACCGGATCGTCGTCACGCATGTGACCCGCGTGGTTCGCATCGACGACCGGCGGGTTGTTCAGCGGCAGGAACCACGGCCGCTTCCGCGCCGGGGAGAAGCCGTCGGCGCGGCTCATCGGAAATCGCCGCCTTCGTTCCTGCCGAGGAAGGCGAACAGTTCTTCCTTGTCGATGATCGGCTCATTGCGCTCGTAGGCAACGGATTTGACCCAGCGCAACGCCGAGTCGAGTTCACCATCGGTGAGGACGATGCCGTGTTGTGCGACCACCGCCTGCAACACCCTTTTGCTGGCCAGCTGAGTGATCTCGATCCGCGGCTCTACTCCCAGCACGGCCATCGGATCGAAGGGACGGAACACACCTCGATCCAGGAATGGTGTGCCGGTGGAGATCGAATTCACGCCGGTGCCGCAGATGGGGTCGGTAACCTTCAGCGGCACCCCGGTGATGCGACTGACACTCGCAGCGATCGGCACGACCCGGTGCAGATCGGGAGGCTGCTCCCACAGGTCGACGGGCTCCCCCACCGCGCTCTTCACGGAACAGACGACGCCGGAGAGTGCGACGATCACTTGTTCGGTCGCCGCGAGCCCGTTCCGCTCGCCCAAACCCATCCAGGAGGACGCGACCACACGGACGCCCTGCGCCACCGATTCCATGATGTTGGCCAGCGCAAAGCCGAGATCGTTGTGCAGATGGACCCCCACCACCGCGTCCGCGATGCTGGGATCCGCGCACAGCCGTTCCACGAAATCTCTGGTCTGCCGCGGAAAGAAACGCCCGGCGGTATCGCACACCTTGACGATCGATGCTCCCGCCGCATCGAGCGCGGCAACGACGTCCGCGACGTACTGGGGTTCGTTGGCGTCCGCGCCGGACAGTGCCACGTCGATCGGGATACCGCCACAAGTGTCGAGGGCGTAGGCGAGGCAGTCGAGACCGCGCTGGAGTGCCTGCGCCCGCGACGCCATGCCCAGCGCGTGCGCCAGCGCCTCGGACGCGGGGATCCAGAAGGTGATCCGGGGGTGTGCGGCGTCGCGCAGCGCGGTCCGTCCGAGGTCGATATCGTGCCGCGTGGCTCGGCCGTGCGAGGCGAGCGAGCAATTGTCGACACTCTCGGCGAGCACCCGCATGGCCTGCACCTCTTCGGGGCCGATCGCGGGGAAACCTGCGGCGAAGATCACCTGGCTCGGCCCTTCGGAGCCGAAGATGCCGCCGGTCTCACAGGCGATGAGCGCGCGTTCGGACCCTCTCATGATGGTCTTCGCCTGCGCTCCGTCGCGCGCGCACTCCTCCCAGATCACAAGTCTGCCACGGGATGCGGCCTGTTTCGGCCGGTCGTGTGCGCCCATGGGACGTCCTCTCCGATGATGTTTATCGACCCTGGTAGACCCACGGTCGACGGTGCTGGTCGCGAGACCGGAAGTCGGCGATGGCGCCACTGTGCGCCCGGATCAGGTCGATGGCCGTGCGGCCGGTACCCAGCAGCGTGCGGTGCACGGTCGTCAGCTCGAATCGCACCGAGCGCCCGTCCGGGAGCACGACCGCGGTCCGCGCGATATCGATGGTGAGGGCGATAGTCGTGCGCGCGGTGATCATGGCGGCGATCTCGCCGATCCAGCTGCTCGGCAACATCACGGGCACGATCTGGTTCTGCACGCAGTTGGCGGCGAAGATGGATCCGAAGCTCGGCGCGATGATCGCTTCGATGCCTGCGTCCCGCAGCGCCCAGACCGCGGCCTCACGGGAACTGCCGCAGCCGAAATTCGCCCCGGTGAGCAGCAGGCTCGCCGCGCGAAATTCCGGGCGTTCCAACACGAACGGTGCGTCGGACCGGCCCCGCCAGCAGGCGAACAGGTGCCGGCCGCAGTCGTCGCCCGCACGGGGCGGAATGTCGCGGGAACGGATGATGAGATCGGTGTTCACATTATCGATCAGCAGGGGAGCAACCACCCCGGTGCGGGTCGAGCCGGCCATCAGAGCGCTCTCGGGTCGGTGATCGCGCCCGCCACGGCCGAGGCGGCTACGGTAGCCGGGCCGGCCAGGTGGGAGCGCGCCGCCGGCCCCTGGCGGTGCTCGAAGTTCCGGTTCGTGGTCGTGATCACGCGGCGGCCGCCGAATCCTTCCCCTCCGGCGTAGAAGCACATCGAGCACCCCGGCTCCCGCCAGGCGAAGCCTGCGGCGACGAATACCTCGGCAAGACCCTCGAGTTCGGCTCGGCGCTTCACCTCCTGTGAACCGGGCACGCAGATCGCTTGCACGCCTGGGGCGACCGTCCGGCCGTGCAGCACCGCCGCCGCCGCACGCAGATCCGACAGGCGACTGTTCGTGCAGGATCCGATGAACGCCACGTCGATCGGTATGCCGAGAACCGGCTGTCCAGGGGAGAGCCCCATATAGCGCAGCGCCCGGTCGATGTCGTCGGCCCGTATTCCTTCGGGCGCGGGGACGCAGCCGCGAACCGAGACGACTTGCGCCGGGCTCGTCCCCCAAGTCACCTGCGGGGCGACAGAATCGCAGGCGACCGACAGTGCCGCGGCATAGGGTGCACCGGGATCCGAGAACAGAACACGCCACTGGCTCAGCGCTTGGTCCCAGGCGGGTCCCGTCGGGGCATGCGGTGTGCCGGACAGGAACTCGAAGGTCGTGTCGTCCGGGGCGACAATCGCCGTGCGCGCGCCGAATTCGACAGCCATATTGCAGATCGTCAAACGCTCCTCGATCGACATACGCCGCACCACGTCTCCGGTGAATTCGACCGCGTATCCGCGCGCTCCGTCGGCGCCGACCACACCGATCAGATGCAACACCAGGTCTTTGGCGGTCGTGCCCGCCGGCATCGATCCGGTCAACTCGATCCGCATCGGGCGCGGCGCTTCCATCAGCACACATCCGGTGGCGAGCGCGTACTCCAGCTCCGTCGTGCCGACGCCCCAGCCGAGCGCTCCGACTCCGCCGACCGTGCAGGTGTGACTGTCATTGCACGACAACGTCATTCCCGGCAGCGCGATCCCGGTCTCGGGCGAGATCACATGGACGATGCCCTGACCGGGATCGTTCACATCGAACAGGCGCAGCGCGTGCCGGCGCGCTCCCGCGCGCAGTTCACCGATGAATGTCGCACCACCCGGCACCGATGTCCGATCGGTGCGGCCGGGCTTCGTCTCCACGACGTGATCGACCGTCGCGAACACCGACTCCGGTCGCGCCACGGGTGTGCCCGCGTCGGTCAACTTGCGCAATACCAGCCCACCACCGCGGTCGTGCAGCATGAGTCGATCTATATGCAGGACACAGGCGCCACCGCCGAGGTCGGCCACCACATGCTGCGCCCAGATCTTGTCGATGACGCTCGACGGCGCTTTTCGCGTCGTTGTGTCCATTACGCACCGTCGATCTCGGCCGCCAGCATGGTCGCAATCTGTGCCACAGCGGGTTTCCCGTTCGGCGTGACGGGTAGTTCCGGCCAGATCGCGATGTGCGCGGGCACCGCGGATGTGGGCAGCGCGTGCACCAGTTCCGTCGACAGCTCGGCCGCTTCGACACCATCGCGGGCCAGCACGGCGACGGCGACCGCCGTGCGGCCGTCCACGCGCACGCCCACCGCGACGGCATCGACAACCTCGGGGTGCGCGGCGAGCGCACTCTCGACCTCGGTGGGCCATACTCGGGTCCCGTCATCGAGCGTGATCACCCGGGACCCACGGCTCTTGATGTAGACGTAGCCGTCTTCATCCTGGTAACCGAGGTCGCCGGTGTAGACCACCGTCTGTCCGGGGAAGGCGCCGTGGGTACGCAGTTCGGCCGCCGTCAGTTCCGGCCGACCGAGATAGCCATGCATGATCCCGGGCCCGATATGGGCGATCTCGCCGACGGTCCCGACCGGTGCCAGTGCCTGTTCATCGCGCGCGATGAACAATGTGGAGCCCTCGACAGCCCTTCCGACACTGTCGATCCGGTGCCGGTGCTCCGGTGCGTTGATCGGAAAGTGCGTCATCTGCCGCACCTCGGCCTGCCCGTAGATCTCGAAGACACGGACACCGGGACCGAGACGGGCGAACAGTTGCCGCAGACGTGAACGCGGCATGTGCAGTCCACCGGTGAAGATGTAGCGCAGCGTCGGAACATCGCCGAACAGCGGCTCGTCGACGGCGCCGGTCGCCAGTGCGGCCGTCCACATCGGCGTGGCCCCGCCGAGACCGGTGATCCCCGACCGCCTGATCACGTCGCCGAGTTCCTTGCCCCTGGCCCGGCTCAAATGCAGTGCCGCGCCGGTGAACAGCGCACTGAAGATCTGGACGAGACCGAGATTGCTGCCGAAACCGACGTTGCACAACAGCCGGTCGTTCGCCGTGATCCCACTTCCGGCGATCTGCACGTCGGCGAAGTGCTCCAACCCCCGACGGGTGCCGAGGACGGCTTTCGGGCGCCCGGTCGACCCCGAGGAAAAGTGTGCCTCCGCGATGCCCGGAAAACGGGCAGAACCGGCGCGAACCTGGTCCACCGACCGGTCGAGGCCGCCGGGCCGCACTCGAATCGGGGGGAATGCCGCCCGGTCGTCGTCCGACAGCAGCCCGGTGCCGAACTCGTCGACAAGCACTCCGACGGGATCCATTCGCTCGACGAGCCATCGCCGATCGGCGGGCGAGAACCGTTCACTGAGAAAGCAGAACGCGGCACCTTGCAGCAGCAGCGCACAGGCCACCGCGACGGATTCCGGGGTCTGCCGGGTGAGCAGCGGCACCAGGTGGCCGGGGCCGACGCCGAGCGCGGCGAGTTGCCTGCGGTACCGGCGGACCGCCACCCGCAGCTCACCGAACGTCATCACTCGCGGGGGCGTGTGTTCTTCGTCGACGACGGCAGGGCGGTGGTCCGGCCAGGCGGCAAGCGCGGTCGCGAGTCGTTCACCGAACATGCGGCCCGGTCTCCGTCGTGCGGGCCGGACGGGCGTGTTCGGGAATCGTGTCCCAGGTGGCGAGGGCTTGCTCGATGAGCTCGGTGTCGGAGCTCCAGCCGTATTCGCCCGCGATTCCGCTGACCTCGCCCGGTCCTGGCTTGTAGATCGGGCGGGTCACCATGCCGTGTTTGATTCGCTCGCGAGGGAAGTCGACACACACGTTGGCCGCCGGATCCCGGAAGATGTTCATCGGCTCGTCACCCCGCTCCAGCTTGTGCAGTTCGCGTAACAGCAGCTTTCGGTACTTGATGATGCCGGTGTCGGAGACGCCCAGCTTCTCCCGATCGCGCTCAGCGATGGCACCCTGCTCCACCCAGGCCATGTAGTCCTGGTTGAAGCTGAAATTCAGGATCCAGTCGCCGAATTCGTCTTTCAGTGGTACGTAGCGATACGGGATCTGCCGCTGCCGAGGAGCTTTGGTTCCGGGCGCAGTGGGAAAGACGTAGAGCGAGATGTGGTTGGTGTGCGTGTCGTCGATCGGCACCCGGAATTGCATCGTGTAGGCGAACTGGCAGCCGGTGACGAGGATATGCGGAAAGATCACCGGATGGCCGACCGTCCAGTCCTCCTCGGTTCCGATGTCGCCCTCCACCATCCGCGCTTTCGCCATGCCGTATTCGAAGTCGTAGAAGCGAATTCGACGATGCCGCTTGCCCGCTGTCGGGCCGAGCCCTTCGAACCGGGTCTCGTCCCCCATGTTCGTGACCTGGCGCAGATAGTTCGGGTAGTTGGTGTGCAGCCACTCGGTGTGCACCGGATCGAGCGAATTCTCCTGGCACTGAAGCCAATTGCACGGTAGCTCGGCAATGGAGATGTCACGCACGGCCTCGTCCCACACCAGCGGCGCCCACCGCGGCAGCAGCGGCGCGGATCCGGCGCCGAGATATGCCCACACCAGCCCCGCAAGTTCCTGGACCGGATACCCGGGTATGCCGCAGCTACGGGCGAAATGATCGTTGCCCTGCACGGTCATCTCGAAGGGCTGGTCGATGCACGAACCATCGGCGGCGAACTTCCAGCCGTGGTACGGGCATCGGATGCCATCCTGCTCGACCATGCCCAACGCGAGGTTCACCCGACGGTGCGAACAGTAGCGATCGATCAGCCCCAGTCGCCCACCGCGATCACGGAACAGCACCAGATCTTCGCCGAGCAGGCGCACCTCCTTGGTGCGCAGCGGGCTGGCGTCCAATTCCGCGACGGGCGCGATCGGATGCCAGTAATGACGCATCAATTCGCCCATCGGGGTTCCGCTACTCACCCGCACGAGGCGTTCATTGTCGGACGATTTCAACATCGGGCACCCTATGACTTTCCCGAGCAGCATGTGACTCAGGTAACGTACCATTGGATAACGGCCCAATCAATGAGGTGTGAAGTTTCTCCGGTCCGCTGCACGGAGTCTCCAAGGCGTGCAATTAGACTGCTAGGCAAGGGGTTCGGCGTGCCACCAGAGAGCAGGACACCCGAGCCCGGTGCTGGAACTATCGTCGGCATCCCGCGCCCATCACCGAATCCGCGCCGAGAAGAAAGGAACCAGCCCGGCGACCTAGATCCTCCGCGCCGGGTGTTCTTCGGGGTTCCGGTCGGCGAGCGCCTTGGAGCCGGGACGTCGACTGCCCGAGCGGCGCGTCCCGAGAACGGCTCCGTACGCGACGCCTGCGACAAGGGATCCGACCAGGCTCAGCGGCACCGTGCGGTAGAAGCCCTCGGGCAGGAAGTCCTTCCCCCAGAAATTCACCGCAAAGCCTGCGAGGAAGCAGGCGAGCGCCGGGATGCGCCACCGGTCGGCGAAACCACGCGCAGGGCGGAAGTAACTGTCGACGTCGCGTTTGTCGACCAAGCCCCACAGCCAGTCGACGATCATGACGAAGGCGAACGGGCCGAGCAACTCTCCTGCGCCGGTGACGAACACCTCGGCGTGCGTCAGGATGCCGGCCTGGGCCAGCAGGACACCGAGAACACCGAGGACGACCGTGACGACGGGCTGTTCCCAGCTGCGCGGTTTGCGCACCGTGTTGAGGGTCACGAGCAGGTCGACGGTCGAGGGGTAGAGATTCATCGCGTTGGTATGCAGTACGGCAAGCGCCGCGCCGATCGCCGCCACCGCGCCCCAACCCGTGATCTGCGCGCCGAGGACGGCGATGTTCCAGTCGCCGGTCGCCTCCTGCGAGTAGGCGCCCATCACGCCCATGATCACGGTGGGCATCATGATCCCAAGGCTCGGCATCACGAAATACCAAGTCCGCTTGACAGTCCGGTCGGCAGGCAAACAGAAGCGCGAAATCGTCGACGTCTTATATGTCCAGGACAGAATCGAGAACCCGGCGACCGCGGAAACCGCCGTGCCCCATGCCATCGGAGCGGTCTGGCGCGGAACGTGCAGCGAGTAGTGCGTCGCCAGATAGACGGTCAGCGCGGCGTAGCAGACGATGAACAGCAGCGCCGTGTAGCGGTAGAAGTACTCGAGCCACTTGAACCCGAACAACACGAGCACGATATCGATGCCGCCGACGATCCAGTACCACGGTGTCGCAGTGGTGTGCCACAACGCCGCGATGATGAGGGCGCCAGTGGCAGTGTTCAGCCCGAAAAAGACCATATTGACAAAGGAGAACAGCGCCGAGAGCAGGAACGTCGCCGACCATCCGTAGGTGCGGCGAGCGACCACCAACGCCGTGAGCGGCAGCTCACGGCCCATCTCGGAGAACAGGCCACAGGGAATCAGGAAGATCAGCCAACTCACCACGATCGCGCCGATCATGTACCAGAGCCCGAAGGGATACAGAATCGCGCCGATCAGTGGTGTCATCGCGGAGCCGGACGTCATGGCCCAGACAATGAACAACTTTCCCGGCGTGGCAATGCGTTGGCTGTCGGGTACGGGCGCCACGCCGACCGTCTCGACTTCGCCACCTACTCGCCGCAACCACGAATCGGAGTCGGCAGCACCGGCTTCGTTCATCGGGTGAATGTACCGTCAATCAACGGCTCATTCAACAGAGGCTGAATTGGGA
Source organism: Nocardia sp. NBC_01730 (assembly GCF_035920445.1). Taxonomy (NCBI): domain Bacteria; kingdom Bacillati; phylum Actinomycetota; class Actinomycetes; order Mycobacteriales; family Nocardiaceae; genus Nocardia; species Nocardia sp. NBC_01730. Next base: position 2,202,675 of record NZ_CP109162.1, read on the forward strand.
GCAGGCAGGCTCCGGATGAGTTCTCGGCGCGGGAAGCGTCGCCGGTGCGGCCGTGCGCGCACGTCGCTCGTCGACGGTCCTGAAATCACGACGGCAGTGGTGCGCAGTCGATCCGGATAGCAGACGGTCGGTTTGCCGCGCCCAGGACCGCCCAGATCCGCCCCAGAACTTGCAGTTTCTGAAATTTTGCAGTTTGTGCTAAATTTTTGCGCATGTCCCCGTCGAAGCGTGCCGAGCCGACGATCGGGTTGCGCGAACAGAAGAAGCTGCGGACCCAACTCGACCTCTGCATGGCCGCGCGGCGGCTGACGGTCGAGCGAGGGCTCGATGCCACGACTGTCGAGGACATCGCGCGAGCGGTCGGCGTCTCGCCGCGTACGTTTTTCAACTACTACGAGACGAAGATGGACGCGGTGGTGGGCCCGGTCGGCGAGATCGGCACACCGGAACTGCGGGAGCATTTCACCGCGGGCGGGCCGACCGGTGTGCTCATAAACGATCTCACCTGGCTGTTCGCCGCGGGATTCGAACCCGAAAGTGAAGTACGCGAAGGTATTTCGCTGGTCACCGAGATCATCAAGACCGAACCGCGGGTCCTCGCGGCCTTTGTCGCCTCCGGCGTCCGGCTGGAGGCCACCCTGGGCGATCTTCTCTCGGCACGGCTGGGTAGCGAGGTATCGCCCGAATTCGCTTCGCTCGCAGCGGGAGTCATGACAACCATCACCACGAGGGCGGCGATGTCCTCGGCGGGTGATCCGACCGTATCGCTGGCCGCGGCGATGCGCGACCACTGCGCAATGGCCGCCCGGCTGTTCGAGCCGGCGGGCAGGAAAAGGAGACATGCCGAATGACCACGACCGCGGAATCGCCGCCCGCCCCTATTGTCCTGACCCAGAGGCGAATCGGACTCATCTTCACCGCGCTGATCGCGGGCATGTTCCTGGCCAGCCTCGATCAGACGATCGTCGGCACCGCCATGCCGACCATCGTCGGAGATCTCGGTGGCATTTCCCACATGGCCTGGACCGCGACGTCCTATCTGCTGGCGACCACCATCATGATGCCGATCTACGGAAAATTCGGTGACCTGTTCGGCAGGCGCTGGCCGTTCCTGTTCGCGATCACCATCTTCACCGTCGCGTCCGTCGGCGCCGCCGCGTCGACGAGCTTCTGGGAGTTCATCACCTTCCGCGGCCTGCAGGGCGTGGGTGGCGGCGGCCTGATGATCCTGGCGCAGGCCATCATTGCCGATGTGGTGCCCGCAAAGGATCGCGGCAAATACATGGCCCCGATGGGCGCCATCTTCGGCATCACTTCGGTCGCCGGTCCGCTCCTCGGTGGCTTCTTCGCCGATCACCTCGGCTGGCGCTGGTGCTTCTGGATCAACGTGCCGATCGGTATTGCCGCACTGTTCATCGCCTTCCGCTACCTGAGCATTCCCAGCCATCGCCCCAAGACCCGGCCCGACTACCTCGGTGTCGTGCTCATGTCGGCCGCGACCACGCTGCTGATCCTGATCACCGACTGGGGCGGCAAGCAGTACGCCTGGGGTTCGACGGTGATGGTGACGATGATCGCCGCGTTCGTAGTGATCGTGGCCGCGTTCGTGATAGTGGAGGCCCGGGCCGAGGAGCCGATGCTGCCGCTGTGGTTGTTCCGCAATCGGACGTTCGTGTTGACCTCGGCGATCGGATTCCTGGTCGGCCTGGTGATGTTCGCCGCGCTCGCCTTCATACCGACCTATCTCCAAATGGCCACCGGCGCTTCGGCGTCCGTCTCGGGCCTGTTGTTGATACCGATGATGGTCGGTCTGATGATCACCCTGATCGCTTCGATGACGATGGTCACCAAGACCGGTCGCTACAAGGCCTATCCGCCGCTGGGCGCGACGCTCATGTTCGTGGACATGCTATGGCTGACGCAGCTGGACGCCGACACCCCGATGTGGGTGGTCTCGGCGATGCTCTTCGTGATGGGCGCGGGCCTCGGCCTGATGATGCAGATCATCGTGCTCGTCGTGCAGAATGCGGTGTCACCCAATCAGATCGGCACCGCGACCAGCGCCAACAACTACTTCCGTGAGATGGGTGGCGCACTTGGTGTCGCTATTTTCGGTTCGATTTTCACCAACCGGTTGACCGAAGGTCTGACCGATGTGTTCCGAACGCACGGTCCGGAGGCGGTCCAGGCGAAACTCGACCCGAGCGCGCTGGTGCCATCGGTGGTCAAGAACCTGCCCGAGAGCCTGCACGACGCGATTGTCGGGTCGTACGTCGATGCCCTGGTCCCCGGTTTCTGGTACCTGATTCCGGGAGTGGTGATCGCGTTCGTGCTCGCGCTGTTCATTCCGCACATGAAGCTCTCCGACGAGGCGGGCATGGTCGCCCGCGGCGAAGCGGTGATGGAGGAAGACGCGCAGCAGCCGGATCTCGATCCGGAACCGGAGCTCGTGGCCGAGCGCTGAGGCGCAGCACGACGCATCGAGTGACCCGCCGAGACGAGGACGGAGCCCCGAACCGAGTAGTGAACGGTTCGGGGCTCCGTCCTGGTCTCGGCCCGAAACGCTGTCAGTGTCGTTGGCGGACGCGACCTTGGACCGGCTCGGCCTGAGCCCCGAGAAGCGATGGACTTCGGCCGCACATCCTCAACGTCCGCGTGGCTCACACACTGCGGTCAGATACCTCGGTTGCTGCCACAGCTCGGTAAGCTCGTCGGGGAGTTGCGGAGCCGATCGACCGTAGGCACTGGCCAGTTCGGCTGGACTGAATGTCTGTACCGACCAGCCGCTTTCGGTCAACCATTGCACCGGATCGGCCCGTTCGTCGTCGTAGAACAGCTCGGCCAGGTCGATATCGCCGAACAGGGACTTGTCGAAATACTTCGACTCGATGGTCGCGAAGCGTTTGACATCGGTTCCGGTCACGAAACTCTCCACGCCGAGGCGGCTACCCAGTGCGGAGAGCTCGACGATCTGCTCGAACAATGCGTCCTGCGCCGCACCGGGAAGATACGGCAGCAGCCCTTCCGCCGACCACACGGTGGGCTTGTCGGGATCGAAGCCCGCCGCCTCGAGAGCAGCAGGCCAGTCCTCTCGCAGGTCCACCGCCACCGCCCGCCGATCGGCCTTCGGTCGCGCATCGTGTTCGACGAGCACCTTCTCTTTGAACTCCAACACCTTCGGCTGGTCGATCTCGAACACCGTGGTACCCGTCGGCCAGTCGAGGCGATACGCCCGCGCATCCAACCCTGCGGCCACGATCACCGCCTGCCGCACCCCGTTCGCGACGGCCGACAAGAACAACTCGTCGAAAAACTTCGTCCGAAAGCCCATGAACCCGGGAACCAGCGGCGTACCAGCCAGCGGGGAGGGATCGGCCAGCAATCCGGTGAAATGCGGTTCACCCGCAGCCTCGACGAACAGCGGCGCGTAATCGTCCTGGATCAACGGATCGGGATCGGCCGCCTCCAACGCCCGAAACGTCGCGACCCCCAACGCGGTGAGCCCCACACTACTGACGATGTCCCACACGTCTCCATCAGTTCGCATAGCCGAACACCTACCGATCTTGTCGACATACGTGGACGTGACAACCAACCAGCAGGACGGCGAAGAGTGTCGCAAACTCGACGGCCTCACACCGAGCTACTCGTTCGCACCAAGCCGGAATCACCCATCTACTCGCGATTCTACGACGATTGGGCCCTCGACAGGATAAGTCGCATCCTTGCAGCAACGCGGCCTTCGCGTGGCGGCTCGATGACGATCATCACCCGGGCGTGTCCCGCACGCTCCGCACGACGATCGCGCCGTAATCCCTGCTCGGCGGATCCGGATAGTAGTTGGGGACGATGTGCTTCCGGTCGGGCACCAGATAGTCGTGCCCCCGGTACATCTCCAGGAACGGATCGACAAGGCAGCCACCGAGCCGGCGAAACGCGTAGTCTCGGGCGTCGATCTCGCCGAACCGACGGCAGTAGGCGTCATAGCCGGGGATCTTTGCTCCGGTGAGGACATAGTTCAGCGCGAATCGCTTGGCCAGCTCAACCGGGGTCTCCATCATTACCGCGTATGCCGTGCCGCCGCGCGCGGTGCGCTTCAGTGAGCCGGAAGCAAGGTAGATGGCGTTCGCGGTGTCCAAGTCGATCTCGGGGTAATAGCCGTGGCCGGTCACCGTGTCCCAATCGCTGAGCTCGGAAATCCTGTCCGCCGTGTATCGCAGGGGGAAGCCCATCAATGTGCCGACGACCTCGTCGTGCTGCTCGAAAATCCAAAACCCCTCGGGGAACGCGCGCAGGCGAGCCATCATCTGGTCTCGGCTCGCCCGCTGGGATTCCTCCCAGTCCTGCTCGACGGCCATGATCTCGTCCAGGTCGTCCAGCGCCGCCTGCCGTACCCGGATCGTCATCGCGCCTCCTGTGTCCTGCGGGGGTTCCCGCACCCCGTCGGCTCGATGAGCGCTGCGCGATTGTGTCTCATCGCGCCTCCTGTGTCCTGCGGGGGTTCCCGCACCCCGTCGGCTCGATGAGCGCTGCGCGATTGTGTCTCATCGCGCCTCCCAGGTGACGGGAAGGCATTTCAGGCCGTTGACGAATACGCCGTTCTTCCATCGCAATGCGTCCGGATCGGCCGCGAATCGCAGTCCGGGAAAGCGCCGCACCAGGGTGCCGATGGCCACCGCCGCCTCGAGTCTTGCCAGCGACGCCCCGAGACAGAAGTGCAGGCCGAGGCCGAAACCCAGGTGCCGGTTCGGTGTCCTGGTGATGTCGAATCGGTCCGGTTCGGGAAACTGCGCGTGATCATGATGTGCAGACAGCAGCGAAGCGACGACCAGTTCCTCGGCCGGAATGACGGTGCCCCGGAACTCGACATCGGTCAGGGGAAAGGCCCCGGTGCTGTTCGCAACCGGCGGGCAGTATCGCAACACTTCCTCGATGGCCGGTTCGATGAGTTCCGGCGTGGCGCGCAGCCGCCGCAGTTCCGCTGGATGCCGCAGCAGCGCCCACACACCGTTGCCGATGAGGTTGCCCGTCGTCTCGAAACCCGCCGCGATGAGCAGGAACACCATGCTCATCAGTTCCACCGATGACAGCCGGTCGCCATGCGTCTCCGCCTCGATCAACGCACTGGTGAGATCGTCGCGGGGCCGCCTGCGGCGCAGCGCGAGAAATTCCTCGAGGTATTGCTGAAACTCGATCGCCATCCGGCGCAGCGCATCGAAGTCTCCTTCCGACGGCGGAGCAATCAGAATCCTGGTCCACTCCCGGAAGCGCTCCTGGTCTTCGATCGGAACCCCGATCAGCTCGACCAGCACGGTGATCGGCAGCCGGAAGGCCAATGCGTCGAGCAGGTCCACCGAGTCCTGGCGCTCGGCCAGGTCCAGCAGCCGCACGGTCGCTTCGGCGATGCGGGGGCGCAGTTCCGAGATCCGGCGGGGAGTGAAGGCCTTGGCCACCAATGCGCGCATCCTGGTGTGCTCCGGCGGGTCGGCGTAGAGCATGTGTTTGTCCAGCCGGTCGAATTCGGTGACCCGGAAGTACCGGGAGCGCGCCTGATCGGACAGCTTCCGCTTGTCCTTGCTGAAACGGGGATCACGGAGCAGTTCGACCACGTCGGCATAGCGGGTCACGCGCCACTCGGGCGCACCCTGGTGCGGGTTGAACAGCCGGACGATCGGCGCTTCGGCGCGCATCAGCGCCAGCGTCGGCAACGGATCGACGCGCATCTGCTCACCCCAGAGATCGAACCGGTTCATTCGGGCCGCTCCAGCACCTTGCCGACCCGGAGCCAGGTCGGTCTTCCGCTGATCTCCCGCCACCACCGCGCCAGGTTCGGCCGCGCAGTGATCAGGTCCGCGCCGTTGGAGGCGACCAGATACTGCAAATAGGGCAGCCAGGTGACCTCGGCGAGTGAGAACTCGGGGCCGGCGAGGAACTCCTGTCCGGCCAGCGTGGCGTCCGCGACGTCGAATGGTGCGGCCAGCGCAGCGCGGGCCGCGGCGATCGCGTCCTGGTCCGGGGGCGGCGGCAAAAGCGGCGCCGCGGGGCTTTCCCGGATGATCTCGTAGACCGGCCCGCCGCGGACCAGCTCCCAGACCGGGCCGCTGACATAGCTTTGCTCGATGCTGATCCACTGTTCCATCAGCCCGCGCAGCTGGAGGTGATCCGGCGTCAGCGCGGGGCCCGGCAGCCGCTGATCGAGATAGCGGATGATCGCCCGCGATTCATACAGCAGGAACCCATCGTCTTCGAGTACCGGAATCTCGCCGAAGGGCTGGCGTTCCCGGTGTTCGGGCGACTTGTCGTGTCCTTGGAGGACACTCACCTCGACCAGCTCGGCGTGTTGATCTTTCTCCGCGAGCACCATCAGCACCTTGTGCGTGCACGCGCTGGTGGCCGTCCCGTATACCTTCATCATGATCCATTTTCTCCCTGCGCAGCGAGCACCTTCAGCAAGTACCGAGTGATCGCCCGTGGAGTCGGATGATCGAAGGCCAGGGTCGCCGGCAGCGCGAGGCCAGTTCGCGCGGCCAGTTCGTGCCGCAGTTGCACCGTCATCAGCGAATCCATGCCCAGTTCCATGAACATGCCGTCGACCGGCACATCGGAAGGCGAAGCCAACTGGAGCACGGCAGCCGCGTCTGCGCGCACGGCTGACTCGATCGCGGCCTCCTGCTCGCCGTCCGGCAATTCGATCAGCTCCTCGACCCAGTGCACCGGCTCCACGGCCGCCTGTTCTCTCGGCGGTTCCGTGGCGTCGAGCCAGTAACGCCTGCGCTGCCACGGATACCGCGGCAACGACACCACCCCGCGGCGATCCCGGTAAAGGCCGGCGAAGTCCACCGGATACCCCGCGGTGTAGAGCTCGGCGACCGAGTTGAGCAGACCGTGCAGTTCCGGGCGCTCCCTGCGCAGGGTCGGTATCGCCGCTCCCCTGCCGAGACAGTTCGCGACATGGCCGGACAGCACCGGATGCGGTGCTATCTCGAGGAAAACCTGCTGCCCATCTCTGGCCGCGGCGTGCACAGCCTCGGCGAACCGGACCGGATACCGGACATTGTCCGCCCAGTAGTCCCCGGTCAATTCATTTCCGGCGATCCGGCCGCCGCGGGCCGTGCTGTACAGGGGGCACACGGTACGACCGGCTTCGACCGTGCCGAGTTCCTCCGCGAGTTCGACGGCCAGCGGCGCCATCGACGGCGAGTGGAACGCGTAGTCGACCGGTAGCCGGCGGCAGCGAACGCCTCGTCGCTGCAGCGGGTCGAGCACCACGTGCAGCTCGTCCACCGTGCCGGACAGCACGACGGACCTGTCGTCGTTGACAGCCGCCACCACGACCGAAGTGTCCATTGTCGACATCGAGGCCGCGATCTCATCCTGGCTGAGCGCGACCGACACCATCGCCCCCGAACCGTCTGCCTGGGCCATGATGCGGCCCCTCGCCACCACGATCCTGATGGCTTCCGCAAGAGTCAGCGCACCCGCGACCTGCGCGGCGGCGATCTCGCCGACACTGTGCCCGATGACCGCGTCCGGTCGAACACCCCATCTGGACAGCAGGGCGGACAGCGCGATCTGAATGGCGAACAGCGCGGGCTGGGCGATCTCCGTGCGCTGTAACCTCGACCGGTCCGGCGGCGCGGCCAGTTCCTCGAGCAGCGAGAACGACGCGTTCTGCGCGATGAGCTCATCGCATCTACCGAGCGCGGTGGCGAAGACCGGCTCAGTGGCTTGCAACTGCCGTCCCATGCCGATCCACTGCGCGCCCTGTCCGGAGAAGACATAGGTGAGCGCGGGCGGTGCGCCGACTCGGGCCGCGGTGACACCATCCCGCGCCAAGGCGCGCAGCTTCTCGGCCAGCTCGGTTGCGGACTCGCCGACCACCGCGATCCGCCGCTCATGATGATCACGCCGGGCGCCCGCGGTGTAGGCGATGTCGTGCGGATCGCTCTGCCGCTCGAGGACACTCGCGTGTGCCGAAGCCAGCTCGGTCAGTGCCGCCCGGCTTCGTGCCGACAGCGGAAGCAGAATCGGTCCGGCGTGCGGTGGCACCTGCTCGGCGGTGGGCGCTTCGGCGACGACGACATGCGCGTTGGTGCCGCTCATGCCGAACGAGCTGACGCCGGCGATCCGTGGCCGCTCGCCTTCGGGCCACGCGATGGCCGTCTTCGGTATCACGAATGGTGTTCCGGTCAGGGAAATCCGCGGATTCAGAGTGCTGAAGTGCAGGTTGCGGGGGATCTCCGCGTGCCGCAAGACCAGCACCGCCTTGATCAGTCCAGCGATACCGGCGGCGGCCTCGAGATGCCCGATGTTGGTCTTGACCGCGCCGAGCACACAACCGCCGCTGTCCGGATCCGACTCGCCGAAAACCTCGGTCAAGGCCTCGATCTCCACGGGGTCCCCGAGCGCGGTTCCGGTGCCGTGGGTCTCCACGTATCCGATGTCGCCAGGGCGCACGCGCGCATCGGCGAACGCCTGACGCAGCATGTCCTGCTGCGCCAGTGGATTCGGCGCGGTCAGTCCGGCCGAGCGACCGTCCGAGTTCATCGAGGAACCCCGCAGCACGCCGAGCACCCGATCACCGTCGGCCAGCGCGTCGGACAGCTTCTTCAGCACCACGATTCCGCAACCCTCGCCCCGGACGAACCCGTTCGCGCGCGCGTCGAACGTGCGGCAGCGGCCGTCCGGTGACAGCGCCTGCAGATCCGCGACCATCTCGGTCACCGAGTCGTCGAGAACGAGGTTCACCCCGCCGGCCAGCGCGAGCGAGCTCTCCCCTGTTCGCAGGCTCCGGATCGCCAGGTGCACCGCGACCAGCGACGACGAGCACGCGGTATCCACCGACAGACTCGGCCCGCGCAGCCCGAGCAGGTACGACAACCGGCCTGCGCCGAAACTGTGGGCTGTTCCAGTGCCCGCGTACCCGCCCATAGCGCCGGATCGGGCGCTGAGCAGCAGGTAGTCGTTGCCGCTCATACCGACGAACACGCCGGTTCTGCTGCCGGCCAGCCGCTCGGTCACCACTCCGGCGTCTTCCAGCGCCTCCCATGCGACTTCGAGCAGCAGCCGGTGCTGCGGGTCCAGCGCAGCGGCCTCTCTCGGCGAGATCCCGAAGAACGCCGCGTCGAAACCGTCCACAGCGGACAGAAAGGCCCCTGTTCTCGCGGCATCCGCGGTGGCGCGGGCTGATCGCTCGGAGACTGCGTCGACGCCGTCGGAAAGCAGTGTCCAGAATGATTCCGGGTCATCGGCGCCGCCGGGGAAGCGGCAACCCATGCCGATCACCGCGACAGGTTCGGTGTGCAGCCGCGTCAGCCGCGCGACCTCGGCCTCCAGACTGCGCAGCGCGGACGCGGCTTTGACAAGACGTGAGCGGTAGCCTTCCTCGTCGACGAGGGTCACGGCAGCTCCCCGCTTTCGAGCCGGTCGATCGAACCATCGATCTGCGCGAGAAGGTCGTCTATGGCCAGGTCGTCGAACTCGTCGGTGGCCGCCTGCGGCTCTGCCATGCCGAGCACGCCGAGTAGCTGTTCGGTCAGTGCTCGCACCGTCGGCGCGGCGTACAGCAGCGTCGCGGACAGCCGGACGCCCAGCGCCGACTCCAGCCGGTTCCGGAGTTCGAGCGCCATCAGCGAGTCGACTCCCGCGGCAGTCAGCGGCGCCTTCCGGTCGATGAGAGCGGCGTCGAGGTGCAGGATCTGGCCGAGTTGCTCAGTCACGACGGCGTCGATCAAGCTCGGGCGTTCGGCAGGGGTGGCCGCACGCAGCCGGTCTGCGAACCAAGGAGCCGATGGCACCCTGCCGCTCTCCCCGCCGTCGTCAGGGAGTTCCGCGAACAGCGACGCACCGGCCGAAGCCGGGTAGAACGCCAGCCACTGTCGGAGATCGAGATCGGCCGCCGCGATCTGACTGGTGCTGCCACTCAGCAGCCGACCGAGGATGTCCATGCCTTGCTCGGGGGTCAGGGTGCCGACCCCCCGATGCGCGAGGCGCTCCCCTTCCGCGTTCCGTCCTGCCATGATGCCTTCCTGCGAGTACAACCCCCAGTCCACGCACAATGCCGTCAGGCCACCGTGTTCCCGATGCCGCGCGAGCGCGCCGAGGAATGCGTTGGCGGCCGCGTAGTTGGCCTGTCCCGGTGAGCCGAGCAGGGCCGCGGCCGACGAGTACATCACGAAGAACTCCAACTCTCGGTCGCCGGTCAGCTCATGCAGATTCCATGCGCCCCGCATCTTGGGTGCCAGCACGCGGTCGTACCGTTCAGCGTCCAGTTCCAGAATGGTTCGATCGTCGAGCACCATGGCCGCGTGCAGCACTCCACGCAGTGGCGGCATCCGCTCGTCGATATCCGAGAGCACCCGGGCGACGTCCTGGCGCCGGGCCACGTCCGCCCGCGCGACCACGACCTCGACGCCGTCCCTCCTGAGCTCAGCGATCCTGGCCTGCACGTCCGGAGCCGGATCGTGCCGTCCGGCCAGCACGAGGTGCCGCGCCCCGCGCGCGGCAAGCCAGGCCGCCAGGCCGATGCCGAGCCCGCCGAGCCCGCCGCTGATCAGGTATGTCCCCCCGCTGAGGGTCAGCTCGGCGTTTCCGGTCTCGAACGAGGCCCGTACCAGCCTGGCCAGGTTCCGCCCTTCCTCGCGTAACGCGACCTCGTCTTCGCCGTCCGCCCCGACCAGCTCGGGGAGGAGTTCTGCAGCGGAACGGCTTCGCGCCCATCCCGATTGGAGGTCGACCCGCGTGCACTCCAGTTCGGGATGTTCGACGCTCAATGTCCTTGCCAGACCCCACAACGGCGCTTGCGACACCGCGACCGGTTCGCGGCCCACCTGCTGCGCTCCCTTGGTGACCAGAAACAGCCGGGGCTGGTCCCGCAGGCGAAGGCGAACGAGCGCGCGGACCAGGCGCACCGTGCTGAGGCCGGTGATCTGCTGATCGGCGGTCAGCGTGTCGGCGGTGACGTGTTCGGTACCGGTGGTGTCCAAGCTCCACAGGTGCACCACCCCGACGCAGGCCCGCCCACCGTCGGCGACGTTGTCGAGCAGCGCGCTCCACGCATCGTCGTCGGCGATATCGATGTCCTCCTTGTCGAGCAGTACGCAGGTCTGGCCACGCTGTTCGAGCAGCGTGGCCAGCGACGTGCCGACACCGGTGGAATCGGTGAGCACCAGCCAGGTCCCGACAGCCCTTTCACCGGGATCCGGTGCCACGAGCCGTTCCCCCACACGCCATGTCACCTGGTAGAGCCAGTCCCGGTAGGGCTCTGCTTCGGCAGGTCTTGCCACCGTGAGCCCCTCGACCTCGACCAGCACCGTTCCGTCCTCGTCGAGGACCAACAGATCCCCACTGTCCTCGGTGGACCGTGCGCGCGCGTGTACCCACACGCGGCCACCGGGTGGCCGGTGGACGCGGAGCCGGTCGATCCGCACCGGTATGACCCCGCCGGTCGCCCGTCGGTCGAGCAGCACACCCCCGAGTACCTGGAAGCAGGCGTCCAGCAGCGCCGGGTGGCAGACATATCCCGAGGGCGACCCGGCCAGCTCGACCAACGCAACGCCCTCACCGTCACCGGCCCAGATCCGTTGCACACCACGGAAAGCCGGGCCGTAGCCGATGGTTCGCCTGGCATACCGTTCGTAGTGCTCGGCCACGGCGACCTCGGTGCGGCACCGGTCCCGCACCGACGATGGCGGCTCGGCCGTCGGTGGCCCGTCGTCGCTCACACGAACCGTTCCGTGCGCGCACGGAACCCACGGCTCGTCTCTCGTCGCTCGGCCGTAGACCTGAAAACGGCCGGAGTCGTCGATGAACTGGACGTGTCCGGAGCCGTCCTTCCCGAGAATCGCCATCCGGTCGAATGCGAGCTCCTCCAGCGCCGACGATCGCCCGAACGCACCGAGCGCCATCTCCACGTAGCCCGACGCCGGGAACACCACCACGCCGTCCACCGTATGGTCGGCCAGATACGGCAGATCCAGTTCGCGCTCCCAGATCCGGGTGCCCGGCGAGGTCGCCGGGCTGACCGGCTCACCGAGCAATGGATGCCCATGATCGGCGCGGGGACCCGGAACTCGGTCCACCCAGTGCCGCTCGCGCCGCCACGGGTAAGCAGGCAGCGGCACGCAGCGCCCGCCCCTCGGGTGGAGCGCGGACCAGTCCACCTGGCGGCCCCGGACATACAGCGCCGCAAGCGATTCGAGAAACACCGCGCGCTCGTCCTGTTCGCGCCGCCCGGACGGAACGGCCGTGCCCCCGTCCTCTTCGATCGAGGGCAGCAGGATCGGGTGCGGGCTCAGCTCGACGAATACCGTGCGCCCCTGCGCCATGCAGTCACGGACCGTCTCCGAGAACAGCACGGGTTCACGAAGGTTGCGTATCCAGTACGCGGTATCCAGCTCGGCCGCGGCACAGACCTTTCCGAGCACAGTGGACCACATCGGCACCGCGGCGGCCTCCGGTGTCAGCGTACCGAGCAGGCGACTCAGCTCATCGGTGATGGCGTCGACTTGCGGGCTGTGCGCGGCGACCTCGACCTTGATCCGACGACAGAACACCCCCGCACCGGCCAGCTCGGCCAGGAGTTCCTCCAGCGCGTCCGGGTCGCCGGAGAGCACGGTCGAGCGTGCGCTGTTGCTCGCCGCGATCGACACCCGATCGACGAATCCGGACAGCACCGCGCGCGCCGCCGCTATCGGCAGATCCACCAGTGCCATCGCACCGCGCCCGGCCAGTCCGCGCAGCAACCGACTGCGGCGGCAGATGATCCGCGCCGCGTCGGCCAGGGTGAGCGCGCCGGCCACATGCGCGGCGGCGACCTCACCCATGCTGTGGCCGATGACAGCGTCCGGCTCGATGCCCTTCGACTGCCACAGAGCGGCCAAGGCGACCTCGATCGCGAACAGCACCGGCTGCACGATATCGACCCGGTCCAGCCGAGACCTGGACGGCTCGGCGGTCAATTCAGCAAGAACCGACCATCCGGTCTCGTTCCGGATCGCGTCGTCGCACGCCTCGATGGCCATGCGGAATGCGGGCTCACCGGCGAGCAGTGCGCGTCCCATACCGAGCCATTGCGAGCCCTGGCCGGGAAACACGAACACCACTCGCGGCCGTTCGCCTGGCGCGGTGCCCGGCACCAGTCGCGCAGGCCCGTCGCCCGGTAGCACCAGTGCGGCGCGGTGCTCGTGATGGTGCCTGCGGACAGCCGCGGTGTAGGCGATATCGGCGACCTCGGCCTTCCGTTCGGCGACACCGGCCAGGAAGGCGGCGACCAGATCTGCCAGCGCGCCCGCATGGCGCGCGGAGATCGGCACCAGTGCCGGTCCTGGTTCGGTCGCGTAAGGCTCGGCGTGCTCCGGCGGATCCGCGACGATGACGTGCGCGTTGGTGCCGCTGATACCGAACGAGCTGACGCCCGCCATCCGCGGCGTGCCGTCCTGTTTCGGCCACGGGACCGGTTTTTTCGGCAGTACCAGGGCGGTTCCGGTGAGGTCGATCCTGGGGTTGGCGGTGCGCAGGTGCAGGTTCGCCGGGATACGCTCCCGCTGCAGCGCGAGCACGACTTTGATCAGCCCGATGACCCCGGCCGCCGCCTCCAGATGCCCGATATTGGTCTTCAGCGCGCCGAGCACGCACCGCGAACCGTTGTCCCGCAGCCCGCCGAGCACGTCGACCAGCGCATCCACCTCGATCGGGTCGCCGAGCGGCGTTCCGGTGCCGTGTGTCTCGACATAACCGATGTCCGCCGCGTCGGCGCGAGCGCTGCGCAAGGCCTGACGCAGCAATGCCTTCTGCGCTGAGACGTTCGGCGCGGTCAGTCCGGAGGAACGGCCGTCGGAATTCACCGCGGAACCACGGATGACCGCGAGCACCGGATCGCCGTCTGCCACCGCGTCGGAAAGCCGTCTGAGGACCAGCATCCCGCAGCCCTCGCCCCGGACATAGCCGTTGGCCAGCGCGTCGAAGGTCTTGCATCGCCCGTCCTCGGACAGCGCACGGGAACTGGCCAGCATGTCGGTCATGTCTCTGGCCAGCATCAGATTGACCCCGCCGGCCAGCGCCATCGTGCTCTCTCCGGATCGCAGGCTTTGGACCGCGAGATGCACGGCAACCAGCGACGACGAGCACGCCGTGTCCACGACCATGCTCGGGCCCTGAAGCCCGAGCACGTAGGACAACCGTCCCGCGGGGAACGAGTGCCCATTGCCGGTCACGGTATAGATGTCCCGCCTTCCGACGCTGAGCCGGTCGTAGTCGGTGACGACGACGCCGGCGAACACGCCGGTCCTCGAGCCGGTCAGCCGGTCGGGCCGAGCATGCCCGGCGCGTTCCAACGCCTCCCAGGCCACTTCCAGCAGCAGGCGCTGTTGCGGGTCCATCGCCTCGGCCTCCCGTGGCGCGATACCGAAGAAAGCCGCGTCGAATTTGTCCACATCGGACAGAAAACCGCCCCAGCGTGTCGGAGCTCCGGCGTCCTCGCCCGCCCACCGGTCTGGGGGGACCTCGGTGATGGCGTCGACGCCGTCGTCGAGTAGCCGCCAGAACTCGTCAGGGCTGGTGCCGCCGCCCGGCACCCGGCACCCCATGCCGATGACGGCGATCGGCTCGGTCTTCGCCAGCAGCTCCCGGTCCAGTCTTGTTTGCAAGGTCCGCATGGCCGCCAGGGCCTGCTTCACCGGCGACACCGACTCAATCATCGCGCTGTTCCTGTTCGACGAGCCGGATGCTGGCCAGCAGCATGGCCTCGGCTTCCGCGTCGGAGAGCAGATCGATGTCCGCTGCGACAGAAGACCAATCGTCCGGGTCCGGGTCCGCAGCCGGAGGTTCGGCCACCCCGAGTTCGGCCACCCCGAGTTCGACCGCGATGAACTCGGCGAGCGCGGCGATGGTGGAGTAGGTGAAGACCAGCGCGACCGACAATCGGACGCCGAGCGTGGATTCCAGCCGGTTGCGTAGCTCCACCGCCATCAGCGAGTCCATACCCATGTCCTGGAACGTCGCCTTCCGGCTCGGGCTCGCGGGATCTCGGTGCAGCGTCAGGGAAACCTGCTCGATCAGGTGCTCTTCGATCACCCCGGCCCGTTCCTGGGCGCTGGTCGCGGCCAGCCTGCCGGCGAATGCGGTGGCGATGTCCGAGGCACGGGATTCGATCTCGTCGAACAGCGGTGTCCCCGCCACGCTGGGAAACGACTCGAACCAGTGCCGGAGGTTCAGCTTCATGACCGCGAGCTGCCCGAGGTCCGCGCG
Organism: Nocardia sp. NBC_01730; assembly: GCF_035920445.1. Classification (NCBI taxonomy): domain Bacteria; kingdom Bacillati; phylum Actinomycetota; class Actinomycetes; order Mycobacteriales; family Nocardiaceae; genus Nocardia; species Nocardia sp. NBC_01730. The sequence continues at coordinate 2,217,921 of NZ_CP109162.1, forward strand.
CACCCCATTGTCCAATGCCCGCGCGAGACCCGCCGAGGACGCATCGGTGATGCCCTGTACCGCCATACCATCCTGCGCGAGATTCAGGCTCAATGCCCGCAGGCCGATGGCGCGGCGATGGTGTGCGATCGCGTCCAGCCGCGCGCTTCCCATCGGGTCGCCCAGGCACCCGAACAACGAGGCGACCGATGAGCAGAGCACGAAGAGATCGAGTGTGCGATCGAGCGTGTGCTGATGCCAGCGCCACGCGCTGTCGTCGCCCCCGGCGTGGATGAGTCCGCGCACGGTGCCCGCGGCGGCCTCGATCGCGGCGATCAGCCTGATCATCTCGCGGTCGTCGGTAACGCAGGTGTCGATGGTCAGGACCCGTGCCCCAGGAAAGCTGATCGGCCCGACGGCACCGGTCCGGTCCAGGATCACGACGTTGCGCGCACCGCGGTCGGTCATCCACCCGGCGAACGACTCCGCGAGTGCTGCGTCCTCGCAGACGATCACGTATGAGCCGTCGGGCCGCAACGTCGCTGCCCGCTCACGGACATCCGGCACGCGGATCAGCCTGGCCACGAACCGGCCACCGGGGCGAAGGGCGATATCGGTCTCCCGATCGTCGCTGAGCAATTCCGACACAACCGTGGCCACCGCATCCGGTGTCGGCCGCTCGGCAAGGTCCACCCGCGTGACGCACAGCTCCGGATGGTCGAGCCCGATTTCCCTGCCGAGTCCCCACAACGCCGCCTGGTCGACATCCACCGCCGAGGTGTGCTCGCCGACCGCTTGTGCGCCACGGGTCACCAGCCACAGCCGTGGCTGATCGCGCCATCCCATTCCGGCCAGCGCGTCGGCCAGCATCCGCGCGCTCGCGCTGCCGAGACTTCCGATATGCACCACTCCGGCCGGCGCCGGTCCAGCCAGAACCGCCCGCAGGGACGCTATTCCGGTCAGGTCCGCTGTCCGCGCAGCCACCAGATCGCACTGCTTGCCCCGAGCCCGCAGCTCGTCCACGAGCTCGGCGCCGAGGCGATCCTCGCCCGCGAACACGATCCACGGCTCAACTCGGTCTCGCACCGGTTCTCGGTGGGCTCGCTCGCGCCATTCCACGGTATACAGGCAGTCCGCGACCGGATCGGGATAGTGGAGCGGCTGCAGGCGCACCTCCTCGGCTTCCACCAGTACCCGGCCGTCGTCGTCGAGCAGGTAGAGGTCGAAACCCGGCCCCGCCGGTCGGCCATGCGCCCATACCGGGCCCTCCGGCGTCCGATGCACTCGCAACCGACCGATCCCGGTCACCACGTTGCTGCCGGACGAACCGTTGCACAGGGCGATCAGCGCCTGCAGACCGGCGTCCAGCACCGAGGGATGGATGCGGTAATCGGTGCCTCGTCGGTGTGCCTGCTCCGGCGGCACGAGCAGGGCCAGCACTTCGTCCTGGCCGAACCACAGCTCCGAGACCCCACGAAGGTGCTCTCCGATGTCCAGCCCCGCCCCGGCCAGCGCGCGGTAGTGCACGGTCCCGTCCCTGTGTTCGGTGCAGCGGTGCCGGATCAGTGCGGGCTCCTCGCGCATATCCGGATTGCCGGTGTCCGGGCCGACGGTGGCCAGCGCATGCCGTACCCAGTCCGGACCGTGGTGGCTGAATACCTGGAAGAGTTCATCCCGCGTGCTGATCACTGCCTGGGTCGCGGGTAGCACTGCCTCGGAAATTTCCAGCATTCGCTCGAACGCCAGATCAGTAACGGCGATGTCCTCTGTTCCGTACGCTTCGGCGCCCGAAGCCAGTGCCATTTCGGCGAAAATGGCCGCCGAGAGCACGGTGTTCCCGCGCACCGTGAGGTCAGTGAGATACGGCAGCCTTGCCGGGTCCAGCGCGCGTTGCCAGTAGCGGGTTCCGTGCTCTACCGCCGAGACCAAGCCCGCGCCGAGCAGCGGATGGCTCCCGTCAGCGCCGGAGGGCGCGGTGCGCCGGTCGGCCGCGAGCCAGTACCGCTTCCGCTGCCATGGGTAAGCGGGCAACGAAACGACCCGGCCGGTATCGAGTAGCCGATCGAAGTTCGGCAAGCAGCCACCGGCGTACAGTGCGCCGACCGCGCGGCGCAGCGCGGACCGTTCGTCCACGCCTCTGCGCAGCGAACCGATGGCGTGACCATCGATCGGGTGGGCGGCAAGGCATCGCTGGATGTTCTCCAGCAGAACCGGATGCGGCCCGATCTCCACGAAAACCCGGTACCCATCGGAGATCGCGCCGTTCATCGCATCCGCGAACCGCACGGTTTCGCGCACGTTTCGCACCCAGTAGTCCGCATCGAATCGCTGATCATCAACGAGCTTCCCGGAAACCGTGCTGTAGACGGGCAACCGGCTCGGCCCCGGAGCAAGCAGGCCGAGCGCCTGAGACAATTCGTGCCCGGCCGCGTCCATCCGCGCACTGTGGAACGCGTAGCCGACCCGGAGCTCACGGCACGCGGCCCCATCGCGGCGCAGCCGTCCGAGCAAGTCGGCCAGTGCGGTGGCGTCGCCGGAAACGACGGCCGAATCGGGGTCGTTGATCGCACCGATCGTGAGCTCACCTCGGTACCCGCTCAGCAGGTCGCGCACCCGCTCAGCGGGCAGTTCCACCGAAGCCATCCCGCCTTCCCCTGCCGTGGCCTGCATCAACCGTCCCCGGTGGTACACCACCTCGACCGCTTCGGCGAGGGACAGCGATCCGGCCAGGTACGCGGCGGTGACTTCACCGACGCTGTGGCCGATCAGCGCGTCCGGGGCAAGTCCCCATGCCTGCCACAGCCACGCGATCCCCACTTGGATCGCGAACAGCGCCGGTTGCGCGACCGCGGTCTCATCGAGGCGACTGCGCTCCGGGGGCGCGGTCAGCTCGGCCGTCAGCGACCACCCGGTCAGCGGCCGTAGCCATTTCTCGCATTCCTCGACCGCGGCGCGAAACACCGGTTCGGCACGCAACAGGTTCCGACCCATTCCGGCCCATTGCGAACCTTGGCCGGAGCACACAAACACGATCCCTCGCGGCTCGCCATGCTCCACGCTGCCCATCCACGTGTTGCCGGGCATAGTGCCGGCAACCGTCGCACGCAACGAATCGGCCAGCTCCTTCGAAGACGAACCGGTCGCCGCGAGCCGGTGTTCGTGGTGGTCCCGCCGTACCGCGGCCGTGTAGCACAGGTCGCGTAGCGCGACGTCGTTGCCACTGCTGAGCTCGCGCGCCATCGTGGTCGCCGATGCCAGCAGGGAATCGTGCGAGCGGGCGGAAAGCACCAGCAACTCCGTCCGGCACTGGTCCGGCGGCGGCTGGGCGGCGCCCAGCGTGTACAGCACGCCCAGTGAGTCGATCAAGGTCGAGCGGTCGCGGTCCGCACGGCGCAATGTCGGCAGCGCCGTGCCGCCGTGCTGCTCGACCACCGACGTAAGAATCGGATGCGGGTCGACGTCAACGAAGATCTGGCGGCCCCCGGCGAGCAGGTGTTCCATCACGGTGTCGAATCGCCATGGTTCGCGTTCGGTGCGCACCCAGTGCTCGGCATCGAGCAGCGCGCCCTTCATCTGTGCCCCCGTGGCCGAGGAATAGAACGGTATTCGGGTCTCTCCGGGCCGCAGATCGGCGAGCGCGGCCCGCAGGCCAGGCAGCACCGAGTCGACGTAGGGACTGTGCGAGGCGTAATCGACCCTGATCCGCGCCGACGCGACCGATCGCGCGGCGAGTTCGTCCCGTATCGCCTGGATAGCTGCTCGATCGCCGGAGATCACCGTGCTTCCCGGGCTCGCGCTGCCCGCGACCCATACGTCACCGCCGTGCCGGGACAGCAGCTCGTTCGTGTCTTCGGTGGACAGGTCGAGAACGGCCATGCCGCCGTGACCGGACAGTCCGGCGGCGATCGCGCTGCGCCTGCACATGATCAACGCGGCGTCGTCGAGGCTGATCGCTCCGGCGACGTGCGCGGCGGCGACTTCACCCATGCTCATTCCAGCGACGGCGTCCGGCTCGACTCCCTGTGATCGCCACAGGTCGGTCAGCGCGAGCTGCATCGCGAAGATCGCAGGCTGGGCCAGCTCGGTACGCTCGATCCAGCTCTCGTCGGCCGCGGTCAGCAGCCGGGTAAGGGACCAGTCGACGTGCCTGCGCAGCGCGGTCTCGCACCGCGTGATCGCCGACCGGAACGCGGGCTCACGCAGCAATCGCGCACCCATCCCTGTCCACTGCGCGCCCTGACCGCCGAACAGAAACGTGATCGTCGCCCGTTCGCCGTCGACCTTTCCGGCACTGATTCCGGCTCCGGCGTGGCCGCTGAGGAATTTCTCCGCGCCCGAGGCGAGATCGTCGTGGTCGCGAACGGATAGCGCGAGCCGGTGCGAGCCGTCCGCCTTCGCCGACGCGGTGGCGCACAACCGGGAGATCGGGCGCCGGTCCCGAGTGATCGCCAGCTCCCGCACCGCGGCACGGAGGCCGTCTTCGGTGTCCGCGGTAAGAGGCAGCAGGTGGACCGGAGCGTCCTCGCCGCTCTCGAGGACCACATGGCAGTTCGTGCCGCCGAAACCGAACGCGCTCACCCCGGCGACGAGGCGACCGGCCGCATCGCCTCGCCATTCCTCCGACCGCGAAGGCACCCGTAGACCCCATTCGTCGAACGGGATATGTGGGTTGGCCTCCTCGAACTGACCGCATGGCGGCACGGTGCGATGCCGCATCGCCAGCAGTACCTTGATCAGCCCGGCGATCCCGGCCGCCGCTTCGAGATGCCCGATCGCGCTTTTGACCGAACCTATCGGCAGCAGCTGGTCGCGAGCCCGGCCCTCGCCGAGCACCGCGCCAAGCGCGCTTGCCTCGATCGGGTCACCGAGCGCCGTTCCTGTCCCGTGCGCCTCGACGTATCCGACGTCGGACGGCGCGACTCCCGCTCGGCGATAAGCGGTGCGCAGCAAGGATTCCTGAGCCAGCGGGCTCGGCGCGGTCAGGCCATTACTGAACCCGTCGTGGTTCACCGCGCTGCCCCTGAGCACGCCATGAATCGGATCGCCGTCGGCGAGTGCCCGGTCGAGCGGCTTCAGCACGATCATCCCGGCACCTTCGCCGCGACCGTATCCATCGGCACGCGCGTCGAACGCCTTCGACCGCCCGTCCGGTGCCAGCGCGCCGAGCCGGACCAGCGCGTGCACCGTGTCCGGCGCAAGCATCAGGCTGACTCCACCGGCGAGCGCGAGATCGCACTCGCCTTCACGCAGGCTCTGTGCCGCAAGGTGCACCGCGACCAGGGACGATGAGCATGCGGTGTTCACCTGAAGGCTCGGCCCGCGCGCACCCAACGTGTAGGACAGCCGGGCGGGAATAATGCTCGGATCGCCCCCGGCCAACGTGTGCTGGGTGACCAGGTCGGGGTCCGCCCGAATTCCTGCCCCGTACTCACTCCACATCGCACCGACGAACACTCCGGTCCGGCTGCCCCCGAGACTGCGAGGCGGAATGCCCGCGTCATCGAGAGCTTCCTGCATCAGTTCGAGCATGAGCCGTTGCTGCGGGTCTACGTGCGGAGCCTCCCGGGGAGAGATACCGAAGAACTCCGGGTCGAACTCGTCGACCCGGTCGAGGAACCCGCCGCGCGGCGGACCCTCTCCTGCCCATCGACCGTCCGGCGGTTCGGTGAGCGCGTCCGCACCCGAGCTGAGTAATCGCCAGAATGCCGTCGCGTCGGGAGCGCCGGGGAACCGGCATGACAGACCGACGATCGCGATCGGCTGCTCCTGACCTGGCGATTCGTGCTGCGCCGATGGCGTCGATCCGGCTCCGGTGAGCCGACCTGCCAATGCGACCGGCGTCGGATGCGCCCATAACAAGACAGGCGACACCGGATGGCCGCCTACCTCACTCAATTCGTCGGCGAGCGCCGTCAACGCCAGTGAATCGAGCCCATAGCGGGTAAACGGCTCACGTCCATCGATCGCAGCGGGATCCAGCCCACTCAGTGCGGCGGTTCTGGCTATGAGCCAGTCCCGCACGGCCTCCATAGACCATGCCAGCATAGATAGGGCCACCTCCAGCAACCAACTAGATCTTGGCGTGTCGCCGGCGGCTCGCCTGAATCGGACCAGATAGTATCCCTGCCGAATTCGCCATGTAAAGGTGAAAGCCGTCTGGTCGGTTTGGGTCTGGATCTGTCGCCTTCAGTACCCGCGCCGCCAGGATCCGGGCCCTACAATCGCCGCCAGCAGTCAAAACTCTGATAGCTCACGATCATTGAGGTTTTCTCACCGGGCATGAGTGGCTACTTCCCCGATCTCGAGCAGTCCCGCGAACGACGGCGTATCCAGGTAATCGTCCCGGTTGCAGCGCAAGCGCCTTCCCGAGCCTGCGTAGGTTCGGGCAAGTGCTCCGTTACCGCAAGGTCGGTTGTTTGAGCCGTCCGGGATCCGGTGGAGACTCAGCGCCTCCAACCAGCCCAAGACGGCTCAAAGCAACCGACCGGGCATCGATGGCGCGTTGGCTAGCGCAGATGCGTTGGATGCGTTCGGATTTCAGGAGTCTCGTGACGCCGAGCGACGCTCGCCACGTTTTTGCGCGCGAGGAGCCAGCCGACGACAAGCGCAGGAACCATGATGACCACGGCCGCGATCACGGCGCCGCGCTGCACGTCATCGTCGCTGAATGCCATCAATATGACGACACCGACGAGAAACAGCAATGTCGCCACGCTCGTATAAGGCGCGCCGATCAACCGGAAAGACGGACGTTCGACAAGCCCGCGGCGCGACCGACGCCACAACTGCAACTGACACACCACGATTGCCATCCACGACGCGATGGTGCCGAGTGCTGACATGTTCAGCACGATCTCGTATGCCTCCTCCGGTACCACAGCGTTCAGCCCGACACCGATCAGCGCGATCGCGCCGGTGGCGAGAATGCCGACATAGGGCACGCCGCCCTTCGACATTCGCGACGCCACCGCCGGTGCGCTGCCGTTCATCGACATCGAGCGCAGAATGCGACCTGTCGAATACAGACCGGCGTTCAGGCTGGAGAAGGCTGCGGTCAACACGACCATGTTCATGATCGAATCGGCCCCACCGATTCCGAGTGTGGAGAAGAACGTAACGAACGGACTCTCCCCCGCTTTGAACGCCGTGTATGGCAGCAGTAGACCGAGCAGCACGAGCGATCCGACGTAGAACAGTGCGATCCGGGCGATCACGGAGTTGATCGCGCGCGGCATGATCTTCTCCGGATTCTCCGCCTCACCGGCCGCCGTGCCGACCAATTCCACTGCGGAATAAGCGAAGACGACACCTGTCGTCACTGTCACCAGCGGTAGCAGACCGACCGGGAAAAGGCCGCCGTGCTCGACGAGCACACCGACACCGGTCGGCATGCCCTGCAGTGTGGACCGGCTGGCCAAGAAGACCGTGCCGACAATCAAGAAGGCGACCAGCGCGACCACCTTGATCAGCGCGGCCCAGAACTCGAGCTCGCCGAACCACTTCACCGAGACGAGGTTGACGCTCACCACCAGCGCGAGGGCCACCAGGGCGATCAGCCACTGCGGTAGCACCTCGAACGCTCCCCAGTAATGGACATACGTGGCGATCGCGGTGATGTCCACGATTCCGCTCATGCACCAGTGGAAGAAGTACATCCACCCGACCGCGAATGCCAGCTTCTCGCCGTAGAACTCACGGGCGTAGGAGACGAATGATCCCGAGGAGGGGCGATGCAACACCAGCTCGCCGAGCGCCCGCAGGATGAAGAACACGAACACGCCACAGATGGCGTACACGATGAACAATCCGGGGCCGGCACTGGCCAAACGCCCACCCGCGCCCAGGAACAGTCCGGTGCCGATGGCGCCACCGATCGCGATCATCTGCAGCTGACGCGGCCGCAGCGACTTGTGATAACCGGCGTCCTCGGCGTACATCGCGTCTGAGGGAGCCTCCGAAAGAGGTCGATCGATTGCCACGGCCGAGACCTCTCGAGCGATGAACTATATCGTCAGGTAATGTACCGCCATTGAATGGCACGACGATCAATACTGTGAAGATTGCCGTTCTGCCGCCGCTCTGGTCACCGAAAAGCTCCTCAGCCTCGCGCTGAGCACGCCTATCTGCGGCGGGTGCTGCCTGGCCCATCCTGATCGCGGCCGGCATCCTCGGCCGCGGGATCACGCTACTGAGCCTGTCGTGGCTGGAACCGCTCGGCTTCGCCCTCCTCGCCGCCGGAGCCGCCGGACTGCCTGGGGCATGGCCGACGCCACCATCTGCCTGATCGGCGTCGCCGTCATCATGTACGCACCACGCAGCGCCTGAGTGGTCGACAGGCCCTGGGCCGGTCGGGGCAGCTCAGCCATGGGCAAGCGCGCGGTCGACAAGCGCGCCGATGACCGGTCCGAGGGTCTGGGCGTAGCTGACTGTGAGGTGATTGTCATCGCGGTACACCAGGTTGTTACCGACGATCAGGGGGCAGCGGGAGGCGGTGCAGAAGAGCGCGGTCAGGTCTGCGTACTGCCCGCCGCCGGTAGTGGCCGCCGCCTGCTCGGCGGCGATACCAGTGTCGTTCACCGCGACCGGCCGCGCGGGGGTGCATGCGGAGGCATCGTCGATATGTTCCGACAGGCACGCCGGCACGGTGGAGTGTGGATCGGGGACCCCCCCGAGAACGAGGACGGCCGAGCCGAACTCTCTCATCTGGGCAACCAGGCGGTTGAGGCCGGCGATCCACGCCTGGTCGTAGGAGACGAAGCCGAAGTCGCCACCATAGCGCCGGGACATGCTCACCACGATCAGCCGCGGGCGTTCGTCCCGCAGCCGGGCCAGGATCTGGCCACGCCATTGATCGCATTCGGTGTACTCGCGGCCCAGATAGGGGCTGGTGATAGGCAGGTCGAGCAGTGGGCAGGTGACCTTGGCCATGGTTTCCAGCCGCCAGTGCCGCGAGGCGGCGATCTGCTCGAACGCCGGAGTCCACATCGCGGCATGTGAATCGCCGACCAAGGCCACCGTGGTGGCTGAGCCCGTATCGCCGGAGGCGCACTGGGCGCCGCCCACATCATGCCAGGACCGTACGCAGCCGTTGACGAATACCTCCGCCTTGTCGCCGGCCGCGTTGGCGAGCGAGGGGGTGAGATTCGAAGGGACAGCACGAATTTCCGCCGAGGCAGCAATCGCGGACTGCGTTTGTGCGACCAACTGCCCGACCGCCTCATCGCGCGGGTCGACGGCGGGAACGGCCGGTGTCTCGGGTGCCGTGAGCGTCAGGGTCGGCGCCGCCATGCCACGGCCGACCGGTGCGGGCACCAGCACGAGCAGCATGAGCGCCACACCGATGGCGACTGCGGTACTCGCGCCGCCACAAGCGAGGCTTAGTGTGGCCGAACTTCGCAGCCGGACGGCGAAGCGGACCGGATTCTCGACCAACCACTGGGTGAGCATGGCGAGTCCGCCGGCCATGGCGACCGCGCCCAGTGAGCCGACCAGCCCGAGCGGGTGGCCGAGCACCTGCGGTGCCAGCACCAACACCGGCCAGTGCCAGAGGTACCAGGAGTAGGACACTGTGCCGATCGCCCGCATCTCGGGCACGGCCAGGACGCGACCGACTCCGAATCGTGTTCGACACAGCCGGATACGATCACCAGGGACGCTCCCAGGACGGGCACCAGCGCCGCGGAACCTGGATAGGGTGTTGTCCCGCTCAGTCGAGTGCAGGCCACGCCGATCAAGATCAGCCCGACCCATCCGGCGGCAACAGCGACCGATTTCGGCAGCCGGGACCATACGACGGCCGAGAGCGCCACCATGCCGCCTGCGGCCAACTCCCAGGCCCGTGCGGGCAGCGAGAAGAACGCCCATGGGCGCAGCCCGCCGGTCCAGATCAGCGAGATCGCGAAAGAGAGCGCGGCGACGACCGCGAGAACGATCAGATACGGGAGCGGGGAGGCCGAAGCGGTTCGGCGCCGCCGCACGAGCCAGGCTGTGGCGATGATGAGCGCAGGCCACACCAGATAGAACTGCTCCTCCACACCGAGCGACCAGAAGTGCTGAAACGGCGAGGGAGGCGCGTCGGCGGCAAGATAGTCGGTGCCGTGCAGGGCGAGTCGATAGTTCCCGGCATACAGTGCGCTGGCGATCCCGTCGCCGAGCACTTGGCGGGCCTGCAGCGGCGGCAGCAACACGGCCGCGAAGACCGCGGTGGCGACCAGAACAATACCTGCCGCGGGCAGCAGCCGGCGGGCGCGGGCGCCGTAGAACCGGGCCAGCCAGAAAGTGCCGGTACCCGCCGCTTCGCGGCAGAGGATTCCGGTGATGAGAAAGCCGGAAATGACAAAAAAGACGTCCACGCCGACGAATCCGCCCTTGATCCCCGGCACACCCGCATGGAAAAGCATGACAGCCAGTACGGCCACCGCACGCAATCCCTCGATATCGGACCTGAATCCCCGTTGCGGCGCCGCGTCGAGAACCCGATCTGCCCGCCGATTTCGCAATCCGCTTCCGACCGTGGCCGTCATGGGCAGCATTGTTATCGGCCTCGTCGGCTATGTCGCGACGACTCGCCGCACGCCGGGCATCCTGGCCTCGATCTTTCATACAGCCCTGCGTGATCGGATCGGGTGGCCGCGGGTCGTCGAGTCGCTCACGAAAAGTGAATCAGCCAGCGGGCCGCCAAGACCGACGAGATGGTTCATCACGCAACATTTATTTCCATACTTTCCGTTTCCTGCAATAGAATCCGGCCGTTTCATTTCACCGTCGAGATGAATCACAGGCCACAGAAGTGTAATTCTGGCAAGTGCTTGGTGAAACAGGCAAAGGCGGCGGCGGGCATCCCCGAGTATCGGTGGCCTGGTGCCACTGTGCTCATCCCAGGTCAGCTGGGATCACTTACGCAGGTGGTGGACGAAGAAATCACGCGCGGCGGTCGATGCCTTGCCGAACCGTTCCTCGTACACCGAGAAGTGCCCGCCCTCTAGCAGCTCGAGCTGCTTGGGTTCCAAGGCCTCGGCGTAGCTCCGCAACGCCAGATCGGCCGGTGTGAGCGTGTCGTTCTCGGCAACGATCATCAGCAGCGGCGTGGGCGAGACCCGGCGGATGAAGGCCTCGGGAGCGTAGGACTGGAACTTATCGATGCTGGAGACCGTCACCTCGTTACGCCAGGCGGGGACCTGAGGCCCGTTGTCCATGAGCCATCGGTAGACCTCGGCGCCGGGCATGGCGACCAGTTCCAACGGATCGTCGGACGCCGCCTTGATCGTCGCGTGCGGTGCGCCGGCGAAGCGTTGTTTCCGATCGTCGGCGATCGCCTCCCGCACGAAAGGCAATTGCACCGACGGAACCAACCGCGTGAAGGTCGCCCAGCCCTGGGTCAGCGGAACCTGCGACACCACCGCATGCACCCGACGGTCGGTGGCCGCCACCACGAGCACATGTGCGCCCGCGTAGCTCGTCCCCCACACCCCGATTCGTTCCGCGTCCACGCCGCCGAGCTGCTGTGCGAAGGTGATCGCATCGCGGTATCCGTCGATCTGCGCCTCCGGATCCACCTCGAAACGGGGCTCGCCGTCGGAGGTTCCGAATCCGGGATGGTCGTAGACCAGGCACGCCAGGCCGGCATCGGACAGCACCTCGGCAAAGGGGGCGACCCACTCCTTCACTCCCGCGAAACCGTGGGTCATCACGACCAGCGGAGCGTCAGCCGCGGTATCGGTCGGGCGGTACAGCCATCCCCGCAATGTCACACCCCTGCTGACGAACTCCACGTCGGTGCGCACAGCAGACCCCTTTCGTTACAATTTGGAACGTAATTATTCGAAGAATAGTGACAGACCCGAGTGGCGTCAATCACGCCCCGAGAACCCGACGGCGTCCAGCGCGGATCGCACCGTCAGCCGTACCAACCGCTCATCGATCGGTCCGACGGCCGGAAGCAGCGCACGCATCAGCATTGGTCCCGTGATGAGATCGCAGATCCATTCCGGATCGATGCCCGGCGCTATCTCGCCCCTTGCCACCGCCCGATCCAGGATGGAAGCGGTGGACCTGCGGCGGGGCCGCAGGAATCGCTCGTAGAAACTGGCAGCAAGCGCCTCGTTGCGCGACAGGTCGTCGAGCAGGCCGGGCAACGCGTTGCCCAGGACCTCGTCGGTGAACAACTCCATCTGGTGGCGCTGGATCGCGAACAATTCCGCCTCGATACCGCCCAGATCCGCCGAACCGGGATGCAGCCCGTAGCGGTCGATCAACACCGCGACCACCAGCTCCGCCCGGTCCGCGTAGCGCCGGTACAGCGCCGGTCGCGTCGTAGCCGCCTCATCCGCCACCGCTTGCAGGCTGAGCGCACCGTAACCACGCTGTGCGATCAGCCGGGCGGCGGCATCGAGCAGCGCCCTGTCCACTGTGCGGTTCCGCGGCCGCCCCACACTCGGCAAGTCTTGACCGTCAGGCATCCGACCACCGTACGACGGCCGATAACGCCGGCGAACGAGCACGAGCACGAGCCCGATGGCGTGGCAACCGGTCTCGACTGTCGTTCGCCGCTGCTTCTAGCCGTCCGAAGCCTGGATCAGCGCCTCCGCGAGCGCTTCGGGTTGCGTCAGCTGCGATTCGTGGCTGCCCGGCGTGTAGATCACCGGAGCTCCGGGAAGACGCTCGGGAAATCGCGGCGCCCAAGCGAACTCGCCAGGCGGCAGGGCGAGGTCGTCCTTGGAGAGCACATACGCGGACGGCAGCCGTAGCCGTTCCCATTCGTCGAGGTCGAGCGCTTCGTTCATGGTGTGGAACGGCTGGCGCTCGAGCAGCGGGTACACCACGTTCTGTGTCTCGGGGGAGGCGTCCTGCATGAATGCTGCGCAGAAGACCTCGAACGGGAACATCACCGAGTTGTCCGGCGACGCCGCTGCCGACGCGCGGAACATCTCGCCGTAGGCGGGCGGGCACAGGTCGATCAGGGTCTCGCCGCTGTGCGGAACGAACGCGCTCCAGTACACGAGGCGCGAGAGGCGGGTGGCAAGCCGCGCGGCCGCACCGGACACCGGGAAGCCGCCCCAACTGTGCCCGACTAGGACGGCATTGCGCAGGTCGGCCCGCTCGACGTAGTCGACGAGGTAATCGACGGTATCGGCGAGGTGGACATCCGCGCGCTGGTCGCCGGCGTTCAGACCCGGCAGTGTCGGCAAGTACACGACGTGGCCGTGCGCCCGCAAGTGCTCGGCCACCGGCCGCCAGGTCCATCCGGCATGGCAGGCGCCGTGGACGAGGACGAACGTACGCGACATCGTTGTCTCCTTCTGCAAGTGGTGACAGTCGAGAAAGCGAGATGCCGCCGCGAGTGCGGGCAGACTTTCCTACGACTCGGTTCTCTCGATCGCGCGCGGACGACGGACGCCCGAGGGCGACGTTTCGAAATCGGCGATCTGTGAGCCCTGTCACTATGTGACATGAACGGATAGTATGTCAAGAGAAGTGAAACATATTGCGGCAATGAACAGCGGCCCGAAAGGAGTGCGATGCGACCACGCGCACTGGTGTTCGACCTATACGGCGAGTTCTTCCGATACACGGGAGGCGGCGCCAAGCTCGGGGTCCTCACCGAGCTGATGGGCGTTTTCGGCGTCGAATCGGCGACGGTGCGGGTGGTGATGACCCGCCTGCGCAAGGAAGGTTGGTTCGATTCCACGAAGTCCGGTCGCGAGGTGTCCTACCTGCTCAACGACAAGAGCTGGCGGCTGCTCGACGACGGCCGCAGCCGCATCTTCCAGCGAAACCACGATGCGTGGGACCGTACCTGGACTCAAGCGTTGGTCGACGAGTCCGGCCTTGACCGCGAGCAGCGCAAGCGGATCGCGAAGTCGCTGAGTTGGTGGGGCTTCGGCACCTACGGTGGCACGGTCTGGTTCTCGCCACACGACCGGGAAAAGCAGCTGCGCGAGGCACTGGACGGCGAGGACGACCTGCGGATCCAGTTCCTGCGCAGTAGAACCGCAGGCCTGCCAAGCGACCGCCTGATCGCCCAGCGCTGCTGGGATCTCAGCGAGCTCGGCGCCGACTATCAGACATTCATCGAAGAGTTCCGCCCGCGCCTGGCCCGCTACCGGCGCGGCCCGACCGGCAGTACCGCGCTGATCGAGCACATAATGCTGGTGCAGCACTACCGGCGCTACCCGTTCCGCGATCCAGACCTGCCGGAGACGCTGCTGCCTACCGGCTGGCGCGGCCGCGCCGCGCACGAGGTGTTCACCGAGTGCCACGACGTCCTGCGCGCCGAAGCCGAGTCGTTCGTCGCGTCGGTCGCCGCAGCCCCGACAGCCGGCGTCACCTAGATATGTAACACATCAATTGACGAATGGGAGAAATCTGTTACATACTGCCAATAGCTTCGTACGTGCGATCCGCGCCACAGTCAGATAGGGCCGACACCGATGTCACTCCCAGATCAGCACCCCGCTCCCCCGCCGCCCCTGCGCGTCGCGTGTATAGGCGGTGGCCCTGGTGGTCTATTCGCCGCCATTGCGCTCGCGCACGCCGTGCCGGGCTCCGTCATCGACGTGTTCGAGCGGAACAGCGAATCCGATGTGTTCGGTTTCGGGGTCGTATTGTCCGACGCAACACTGGAGAATGTCGACACGGTCGACACGGTGCTGCGGGATGCGCTGGCCGCCCACGGGCGGCACTGGGACAGCATCGAGGTCCACCTCAAGAACGCCACGGTCGCGGCCGGCGGCAACGGGATGTCGGCCATTCACCGTCGCGAACTGCTCAGCGCCCTGCGGCAGCGGGCGACAGCGCTGGGCGCGCGGCTGCACTTCTCGACCGAGGCGGATGTCGATGAGCTCGACGCCCGGGGTGAGTACCACCTGATCGTGGCGGCAGATGGCACCAATTCCGCTGTGCGGCAAAGATTCCTCAACGAACTCGGACATTCGGTCGAGCAGGCGGCGGTCGAGTTCATCTGGTTCGGCACCACCTACCAGTTCCGGGGGCTGACCTTCCTGCACGAACAGTCCGAGCACGGCAATTTCGCCGTGCATGGATACCCGATCGGCTCCGGTCTGAGCACTTTCATCGTCGAGACCGACGAAACCACCTGGCGCCGTGCGGGTCTCGACAGATTCGACATGTCCGCCCCGCCAGGTACGTCGGACGAGGTGACCCAGCGCTACCTCGAGCGGCTGTTCGCCGACCAGATCGACGGACAACCACTGGTGGCCAACAACTCTCGCTGGGCCAACTTCCGCACCCGCCGGACCGACCGCTGGCATACCCGCGGCACCTGCGGCACACCGGTGGTGCTGCTCGGTGACGCCGTACACACCGCGCACTTCTCGGTCGGTTCGGGCACCAAGATGGCCATGGAGGACGCCGCCGCGCTAGCCGCTACCGTTGCCGAGCATCCCGCCGATCTGGAGGCCGCGCTCACTCGATTCCAAGAGATCCGCAGGCCGCAGGTGGCGAAGATCCAGGACTCGTCGATGCCGAGCCTGTCGTGGTGGGACCACTTCGGCGAGTACTACCGCGCCTTCGAGCCGTGGCAATTCGGATTCCACTTCTTCAGCCGATCCATCTCGGCGGAGAAGATCCGCGTGCGCGACGGCGAGTTCATCGCGGCCACCGAGCGTGCGTGGCACGCCGAATTCGGTGCGGCCCCGCTCGACACGCCGCTGCGGCTGGGGTCGACCACGTTCGGCTCCCGGATGCTTCAGCTGACCGAGTGCGGAGACGACCGGATACGCCTCGGGGACGGCGGCTCAGCACTGTCCGCGGTGCGTGGGGCAGCAGGCGGTGACGGCACGGTCCCCCTCGTCATCGCCCCCGACATCGATGCCAACTCGCTGCCTGCCGATGTTCGCGCCGAGTTGGACCGGCTGTGCGCGTCGCGGCCCGACGCGGTTGTCGTGCGCGGCGGCACCCCGCTGTCGCGAGTCCTGTGCTCGGAGCACGTGCGCTTGAACCGCCACATCCCGTCGATCCTCGTCGACGCGCCCACCGCCGTCCGTGCGCGCCGGGCCGTCGACGAGCACGATTGTGCGGCCACGCTGATCCTGTCCGGGCGCGCCGACGCGGTGGCGTTCGAACCGGATCCGCAGCCTGCCGCCCGGGTTCCGGCCGATGTCGAGGCGGCACGATGACCACGACACAGATCTCCCCCGCCGATACCTCGTCCATGGCGCGTGCGCGGCTCGACAAGCTCTTCCGTCCGGCCTCGGTCGCAGTCATCGGCGCATCGGCGGTGCCAGGCAAACTCGGGTCAGTGATGCTCGAAGCCGTCACATACGGCGGCACCGGCATCCGAGCGGTCTATGGGATCAACCCGAGGCTCGAGGGTGAGGGCATGCATCCCTCCTTGCGTGCGGCCACCGAATTCCATGCCGGTCCACTGGATTTGGCTGTGCTATGTGTTCCTGCGGCTGCCACTCCCGACGCGTTGCGCGAGGCAGCGGACTGTGGTGTCGGCGCTGCCCTGATCTGCTCGGGCGGATTCGCCGAGGTCGGCGGCGAGGGTGTCGGCTTACAGGAGGAGCTGGCGAAGATCATCGCCGCCACGGGTATTCGGCTGCTGGGACCGAACACCTCGGGATTCTTCCGGCCCGGCGAGGCGACGGTGAGCTTCGTGCCGACTGTCCGGCACATCGTCCCAGGATCGGTCGCTGTCGTCGCGGCCAGCGGCGGAATGAATCATGCGCTGTCGTTCCTGCTGTCCGAGCACCGCGTCGGCGTGGGGCTCGGCGTGGGACTGGGTAACTGCGTCGACGTCACCCATGTCGACGTGCTCGAATATCTGCACACCGATCCGTCGATCACCGCTGTCGCACTGCATATCGAGTCGGTCGACGACGGCGCGGCACTGCTGTCCGCCCTTCACACGGTCAGCACGGACAAGCCGGTGGTGGCGATGGCGGTCGGACGCAGCGACGTGTCGGCGTTCTCCGAATCCCACACCGGCGCCCTCGCGACCTCGTGGCGTACTACGCGTGCCCTGCTCGCGGAAGCCGGTGCCGTGGTGGTGGATTCGGAGCAGCAGCTGGTCGACGCGTTGGCGGTGCTGAGCCGCACGAGGCTGCCCGCCTCCGCCGCGCCGGGCATCGGTGTGGTCACCGCGCAGGCAGGCCCCGGCTTGGTGCTACTGGATCAGCTTCTAGCAGACGCGGTTCGGGTACCTACGCTCGCTGCGCCGACCCAGCAGCACCTCGCGCAGTTACTGCCCCCGATGACCTACCAGTCGAATCCGGTGGACACCGGCCGACCGGGACCGACGTTCGATGCCGTGCTCTCGGCCACCGCTGCCGATCCCGGGATCGATGCCATGGCGGTCTATGCGCTCGCCGAGCCCGATGCTGTCGATCTCGCCGACGCGGTGCTCCGCTCCGGGGTGCACGAGCGCATGCCGGTGGTGCTCGGCATCGGTGGACCGGCTTTCGCTGTCGCCGGAACTGCCTGTGCAGCAGCCGAATTAGCCGTCCCTGTACTGTCGAGTCCTTCCGCGCTCGCGGTCGGGATCCGGGCACTCGTAGCAGATGCGAGGGCTCGGTATCTGCACTCAGGAAACGGTGAGACGCCGGTTTCGCAACGCGCTCCGGCCTCCCTTCTCTCCTCTGCCGAATCCACCGGTGTGGATCCGGCCGGGACTCCGGCTCGGCCGCCCGGCTCGGCGGACACAAACAAGCCGGCCCCGGCTATCGCTCTGCCGGCCGACGAGGCGATCGCCAAGGATCTGCTCGACGCGCTGGAAATCGCCACCCCACCTCGGCGAGTGTGTACCGACCGTGCCGCGGCCCACCGCGCACTGACCGACCTGCCACTCCCGGTGGTGGTGAAGATTCTCGATCCCGCGGTGCTGCACAAGACCGAAATCGGCGGGGTACACCTGAACATTCGCACCACCACGGAACTCGACGCGGCGCTCGACGCTCTTTACGCGATCGGCGCACCCGCCTATCTGGTGGAGAGTATGGCCGAACCCGGTGTCGACTTGTTCCTCGGCACCCGCCGCGACCCGGTGTTCGGCCCGATCGTGGTTGCCGGTTCGGGCGGTACAGCGGCCGAGGCGATCGGGGATGTCGCCATCCGCAGCCACCGCGTCACCGTCGCGGGCGCGGCCGCCATGCTCGACGACCTGCAGTGCGCCGCCCTGCTGGACGGCTGGCGCGGCGGCCCGGTCCTCGATCGGGGTGAATTCGCGCGCATCGCGGTGACTCTCGCGCACTACCTGACCGACCACCCGGAAATCAGCGATATCGAAATCAATCCCCTGCGGCTGACCGCGACCGGCCTGATCGCGCTCGACTCGGTCGTCGTGGCCACGCAGGACCGGCTCGAAGGAGAGCTGCCGTGAACACCCGAATTCCCGTGTCGATCGACGGTGTCGTGCCCTGGCCCGACGACGTCGCAGCGGAATACCGAAGGGCAGGGTACTGGCAGGGCAGATCGCTGGCCTCCCACATCGCGGAGCAGGTCGCCCGCCGCCCGGATGACGAGGCCGTCGCGGACGGCGCGACCCGCCTGACCTACCGGCAGCTGTGGGATCGGGCCGCATCCTGCGCGCAGGCGCTGCTCGATCTGCACATCGCGCCGGGCGACCGCATCGTGTTGCAACTGCCGAACTGCTGGGAGTTCGTCGCGCTGACACTCGGCTGCCTGCGCATCGGGGTGGTGCCGGTGATGGCACTGCCTGCGCACCGGCAACACGAGCTCACGCATCTGGCCGCGGTCGCCGGAGCCGTCGCGATCGTGGTGGCCGACATCGACCGTGACACAGATCTGCGGCAGGTCGCCCAGCAGGTCGCGGTCCAGGTGCCCAGCCTCCGCTCCGTCCTGGTGCATGGTGAATTGTCCTCCGGCTCACCGGAATATGCTCCGGAGAACAGCCTTCGAGCTACTTTCGACACGACCGTGCGCTTCGCCGAAGCCGATTACGAGCCCACGGGCGCCGATGTCGCCTGCATGCTGCTCTCCGGCGGCACCACCGGATTGCCCAAGCTGATCGTCCGCACCAACGACGACTACGCCTACAACATTCTGCGGTGCAATGAGGTTTCCGAATTCGATTCGAGCACGGTCTATCTCGGTACGCTGCCCTGCAGCCACAATTTTCCGCTGGCCTGTCCCGGCGTGCTGGGCACACTGTTCGTCGGTGGCCGCGCCGTAATGCTGCCTTCGCCGTCCCCCGAGCGCGCGTTGCGCACCATCGACGCCGAGAGCGTCACCATCGCGGCCGTCGTTCCCGCGATCGCGCAGAGCTGGATCGAGTATCAGCGTGAGCGAAAGATATTGTGCGGCGACAGCTTGCGCGTGCTACAGGTGGGCGGCTCACGCATGCCCGACGAGCTTGCGGCCCGGGTCGAACCGGTGCTGGGCGCACGGCTGCAGCAGGTGTTCGGTATGGCCGAGGGACTGATCAACATGACCCGGCTCGACGACGACCTGGAGATCATCCTGATCACCCAGGGCAGGCCGGTCAGCGACGCCGACGAGATCCTGGTCGTCGACGAGAGCGGCAATCCGGTGCCCGACGGCGTTCCGGGCGCGCTGCTCACCCGCGGCCCCTACACCCCGCGTGGCTATTTCCGCGCCCCCGAACACAATGCGCGCGCATTCACCACCGACGGCTGGTACCTCAGCGGAGATATCGTCCGACGCCGCCCGGACGGCAACCTGGTCGTCGCGGGCCGGGACAAGGACATGATCAACCGCGGCGGGGAGAAGATCTCCGCCGAAGAAGTCGAGAACTTCGCATACCAACTCGACGGCGTCGAGATGGCCGCCGCCGTCGCCATGCCCGACCCCGTACTCGGTGAGCGCTTGTGTCTGTATCTGACCGTAGCGCAAGGCTATTCGATAGCCCTGGCCGATGTCGCCGCCGTGATGAACACTGCCGGGGTAGCCAGGTTCAAGCTTCCGGAACGGCTCGAGCTCATCGCCACGATGCCCACCACGAAGGTCGGCAAGATCGACAAGAAAGCGCTGCGCGACGACATCCGCGAACGCCTCGCCCGGGACCACGCGGAGCCGTGGCCTCCCATCGCCACGACGACCGTACTCGACTCCGCCGCACAGGAAGTAGGCCCGATGACCGCCTCCGCACCGCTCGCTGAGCTGGATCAGCTCTACCGCGATTTCGAGACCGCTCACCTGAACCCGCTGTGGACCCAGCTCGGCGATCTGATGCCGATGACGCCCACCGCCAAAGCCGTTCCCTTCGTATGGCAATGGTCGACGCTGTATCCACTGGCGCAGCGCGCCGGTGGCCTCGTGCCGGTCGGCCGTGGCGGCGAGCGACGCGCCATCGCGCTGGCGAACCCAGGCCTGGGCGGCGTGCCATACGTCACGCCCACACTGTGGGCAGCCATCCAGTATCTCGGCCCGAAGGAGACCGCGCCCGAACATCGCCACAGCCAGAACGCGTTCCGGTTCGTCGTCGAAGGCGAGGGCGTGTGGACCGTCGTCAACGGCGACCCCGTGGCGATGCGCCGCGGCGACCTGTTGCTCACCCCCGGCTGGCACTTCCACGGCCACCACAACGACACCGACCAGCCGATGGCGTGGATCGATGGACTCGACATCCCGTTCGTCCACTACACCGACGCGGGATTTTTCGAGTTCGGATCCGACGGCGTCACGGACGATTCCACACCCGATGTATCGCGCGCGGAACGGCTGTGGGCACATCCCGGCTTGCGACCGCTCGTCGGCCTCGACGCCGAAGTCAGCTCGCCGATCGCCGCGTACCGGTGGGAACACACCGATGCCGCGCTGCGCGAGCAACTCGCCCTCGAGGACGAGGGATATGGCGCCACGACCGAGCCCGGGCACGCCGCCGTCCGCTATACCAATCCGACCACCGGTGGTGACGTCATGCCGACGCTCCGCGCCGAATTCCATCGCCTGCGCGCCGGCGCGCACACCCGTCCGTGTCGTGCGGTCGGGTCGGCCGTCTACCAGGTGTTCGAGGGTTCAGGACGATTCCGCCTCGGCGACGAGGTCAGTGCGGTCGGCAAGGGCGATCTGATCGTCGTGCCGTCCTGGACGCAGTGGTCCATCGAGGCCGACACCGAGTTCGACCTGTTCATGTTCTCCGACGCACCGATCGTCGAACGCCTCCACCTCGACCGCGTCCACATCGCCGAAGGAATCTGAGCACCGATGAAACTCGCCACCCTTCGCCTCGACGGCGCCACCGCGCCGGTTCTCGTCGGTGACACCACGGCAACCGTCATCGACGGGTATGCGGACCTCTCCGAGCTGCTGACCGCACCCGACTGGAAAACGTTGGCGAAGCAGGCATCCGGCCGAACTGTCGACCTTTCCGACGCCGACTACGCACCGGTGGTACCGAATCCGGGCAAGATCATCTGTGTCGGGCTCAACTACGCCACCCACATCAAAGAGATGGGCCGGGAGCTACCCCGGTATCCGACCCTGTTCTCGAAATTCAAAGAGGCCCTGACCGGCCCGTACGACGACGTGATCGTGCCGGCCTACGCCGCCTCCGAGTTGGATTGGGAAGCGGAATTGGCCGTCGTCATCGGCAACGAGGCCTATCAGGTCTCGGCGGCCGACGCCGAGACCTACATCGCGGGCTACTCGGTGATCAACGACTACACCATGCGCGACTACCAATACCGCACGCTGCAGTGGGACCAGGGCAAGACGTTCGAAAAGACCAGCGGCTTCGGACCAGTCCTGGTCACCGACTACGCCCTCGGAAGCCGAATCGAAACACGCCTCGACGGCCGGGTGATGCAGAACGCCACCACCGACGATCTCGTCTTCACCCCCGCGAAGCTGGTCGACTACATCTCCCACATCGTCACTCTGCAGCCCGGCGACGTGATCATCACCGGAACCACCGGCGGCGTCGGCCATGCCCGCAAACCCCCGCGTTACATCCAGAACGGAGAGACGGTCGCCGTCAGCATCGAAGGCATCGGCACGATCCGCAACAGGACGATCGTCGAATAGGTTCCTGGACAGTGGAATTCGATGAACTCGCACTCGACGAGCAACTACAGATCGCCCGCCGCGGCACCGCCTACTTCGCCCAGCGTCTGGCGAGATTCTCCGACGCCGACCTCGGCGGAAACACGCTGCTGCCCGGATGGACACGCAGGCATCTGCTCGCCCACATCGGCTACAACGCAGCCGCCCTGTGCCGCTTACTGGACTGGGCGGCCACCGGCATCGAAACACCGATGTACGCCTCCGCCGAACAACGGGCCCGCGAAATCGACGAGGGATCCACCCTCAGTCCGGCTGCCCTGCGAAACTTGTTCACCCACACTGCCGCCCGCCTTGATGAGAAGTGGCGCAACCTACCGCCGACGGCATGGGCGGCCGAGGTGCGCACGGCCCAAGGCCGCGTCGTCCCCGCCGCCGAGACGACATGGATGCGCACACGTGAGGTATGGATACATGCCGTCGACCTCGCGAGCGACGGCCGCTTCGGCGACTTTCCCTCCCCGGTGCTCGGCTCCCTGCTCACGGACATTGTCGGTATGTGGCGTAAGAAGGGCCTCGGTATCGGGCTCGTCCTGGCGGTCGAGGCAGCCACACCGATAGCGGTACACGAGGATTCGACTCACACGGCCAGGGTCGCCGGCCCACTCGCCGCCGTCGCCCGGTGGGCTGCCGGCCGCGGCGGGGCCGGCGTGCGCATCGAAGGCCACCTCGATGGGCCGCCAGGCTGGCTATGAGCCGAGCGCCGGGGCTGGCAGCCCACTTCGCTTGCGTCGCTCGCATCGATTCCGGGTGGAGATCAGCACCACCAGCCAGCGGCCGTCCCATGACTGTTCGTCGGATCCGAAGGTGTAGCCCGCCGTTATACCGCGTCCAGGCCAACCGCCTCGTAGACCTCGATCGCGGCGTTGGCCAGGCCGGGGCACTGGGTGACCATCGCCGCGGCGGCGTCCAGATCGTCGGCGGCCAGGATGGTGTAGCCGGTGAGCTTCGTCCGGTTGCCGTCGATGACCGAGCCGTCCAGGGTGACGGTTCTAGCGGCGGTGAACACGCTGCCAGGGTCTATGACCGCCGCGCCGAGGTCGCGGAACCATTGCTCCCATGATGCGCGGACCGCATGCGGATCGGAGTCCTCAGCCGGGTAACCGGTGTAGATCGCCACGTACTTTCCCATTCTGCATTCCAACCCTTCTCAATGTTGCGGTAGGTACCGGAACAGATGCCGCAGATGCTTGTGAGCATGCCGCAGCCAGCGGGCCTCGGAGGTGTACCCGAGCAGCGCCTGGATCACCGCCAGGTTTACCAGTTCGGCGTCGGTCAACTGCGGGGCGAATCCGATCTCCGGGCGTCGTGGGGCCAGGTCGGGTCGGGTGCGGCGCAGCCGCGCACCACATCCCTGGGAACCAATCATCCAGGCCCGCAATGCGTTCAGGATGACGGTGCCATCGATGTGCCGATCCAGCCTCGTCAGTGGCTGGTGACGCCGCTGAGTTCGTTCAAGGCAGCGGCCAGTGTGGTGGTCGCCGCGACCGCGCCGGTGATGAGGTCGATTCGGATGCCGATCACGTGTCTTGCCCGGTCCGCTCGTGCTTCTGGATGAAGTCGTCGATCAACATGTTCACCCTGTCCGGCACTTCCAGCGCGACGAGGTGTGCAGCGTCCTCGATGAGGACGAACTCCGAGTTCGGTATGACCGCCGCCATCCGCTGCACCTCCGCAGGGGGGAACGTTACGTCTTCCCGTCCCGCAATGATCAACGTCGGGGTACGGATCGTGGCCAGCAGGTCACGTTGATCCGGCCGGAGCGGCACCACGCTGCGCACCGCCTTCACAAGCGACGCCGCGTCCTGACGGCGGGCGACATCCACGATCAGGGGACCCGTCGCAGGGCGCGTCTTCCGCGAGGTCGGACCGAGAAACGCGCCGACCACGGATCTGGTCAGCGGCGGACGGATTCCTCCCATCATCCGTATAATCGTCACAAGCGCGGCGTACTCGACCTTCTGCCGAGTCGGCGCAGGCGAGGCGGTGCCGTTCATCAGGATGCTGCATCCCACCCGCTCGGGATGCCGCGCGGCGAAAGTCGCGCCGACCATCGCGCCCCAGGAGTTCCCCAGCACATGTGTTCGCTCGAAACCGAGCGCATCGAGAATCTGGACGATGCACGTAGCGCATTCGTCAAAGGTGAATGTGCTGGCGAGCCGACTGCTCTGCCCATGACCGGGCGGGTCGAGCGCGATCGTTGTGAACCGGGTCGAGAGATGGTCGACCTGAGCATCCCAGAGGGAGTGGTCCATCAACAGGCTCGGCCACATCAAGATGGGATCTCCTGACCCGCTCAGCCGAACCCTGACCGTGCCCAACTGCGTGGGAATGTATTGATCTTCGACTACCACGGACCACCGCCTTCCATCACTGCGCTATTGCTCTTTCTATACCACGCCATTTTTTCCTGGTATCGCCGCAGCGGAGCGGTCCGTGTGCCGGCACATCACACACAATTGCCGATCGCCGATGTCGAATACGCGGTCATGGAATGGGTTGGCCGGCACAACAGCTCGCGTGGGTTTCGTTTCGGCTCCGCGGGCCATTGAACCGTCACGAGTTCGGGACTAAACGTTGCGCACGATCGCAAGAATGCTGCGTCCACCGACAAGATGACCGCAGCGTATTGCCCTGACATCAGGTGCTGGCGGCAGTGCCGGATTATGCTGTGGCTACACCGAATCGCGACATGCCTCGCGCGCTCCGGTGCGGATCGGATCAGGGAGCAGAAAGTGAGCGCCGGTGAGCGACAGAGCCGTTTTCGTCGAGACCGCCATGACGCGCACCGTCGCACCGAGGGAACGCACGGAGTACTGGTCCGAGCTGATCAACTCGTACCATCGACGTTTGGGTTATGCGTTCCCTCGTGGCGGCGACTTCGACGGCCGAACGACCTTGCGGCGCACCAGTGACTACCAGATCGTCGGCTGGCAATCCGACGCCGTCACCTATTACCGCACCCACGGACATATACGGGGCGATTCCGACGACAATTTCCGGTTGCTGCTGCCAATCGCCGGACCGGTCGATCTCTGGCAGGCCGACCAACATATGCGCCTGCCACCGGGTGTCGGTTGCTTGGTGAGCATCGACCAGCCGTTCGCGTTCGCGCTAGGTGATGACACCAAGGGATTGCTTATGACCATTCCCCGCCGCGAAGTCGACCACCGCCTCGGCCGCGCCCAGTTGTCGGCGGCCCATCCTACCGACCTCACCTCCGGACTGGGGCGCGTGGTCGCAGACCTGGTTGCCGGGCTGTTCGACGAGGGCAGTAGTCTCACCCGCCATCAGTTCGACACCGTCTCCGCACGCGCGGTGGAGCTGCTCTGCATGCACATCGTCGGTGATCAGTCCACCGGACCCAGCCATCTCGCCGACCTGGAAGCCACGGTCCGGCACTATGTCCGCTCCCACATCACCGACCTCGACCTGACCGGCGCGACCATCGCCCGCGCGCTCGGCTGGTCGGTCCGGCAGGTACAGCTCGCGCTCCAGCAAGCCGGCACCACACCACGCGAACTGATCAAGGAAGAACGTCTACAGGTGGCATATTCGCGCTTGCGTAATCCCGCCTACCGTGACTGGAGCATCGCCTCCATAGCCATCGGACTGGGCTTCGGCTCAGCCAGTGCTTTCAGTACCGCGTTCCGTCAGCGCTTCGCCGCCAGCCCGCGCGATATCCGCCACGCGGGAAAATGATGGTGCCGCGGCTACGGTGTCCGTTACGTGGTGTCTTGCCGAGTGGTGGTCTCGGGCTGTAATGGTGGCAATGTTCAGGCGGCTGGGGTGAGGGTGACCGTATAGCCGAGAGCTTCGAGCTGGCGAATATGGTTGCGTTTCTTGCTGTTCGGGTTGACATGGCGGCCGAAATGATCGGCGCCGAGATCGTGGAATCGGGTGTCGGGGTTGGGTAGCAGATGCCAGACGGCCTGCCGGCGCCACCGTCAGCCGACGCGCTCGAGCGGTGCGGAGTCGATGGCAAAGTCGGCGGCGGTGGCCGTGCGCACCTCGTCGACGGTGACTCCCGGTACCGTGTCCACCAGCAGCAGACCATGTTCGGTGACGTCGAGCACCGCCATATCGGTGATGATGCGATGCACGCAGCCCAGGCCGGTGAGCGGCAGAGTGCACTGCTCGAGGATCTTGGGTTCGCCCCTGCGGGAGACGTGTTCCATCATCACGATCACGCGGCGGGCGCCGTGCACCAGATCCATCGCGCCGCCCATGCCCTTGACCATTGCGCCGGGAATCATCCAGTTGGCCAGGTCACCGCGGGCGCTGACCTGCATGGCGCCGAGCACGGCGACGTCGACCTGCCCGCCGCGGATCATGCCGAACGACTGTGCGGAGTCGAAATAGGAGGCGCCGGGCAGCACGGTGATGGTCTCCTTGCCCGCGTTGATCAGTTCAGGATCGAGTTCGTCCTCGGTCGGATACGGGCCGACACCGAGCACGCCGTTCTCCGAGTGCAGCACTACGGTGATGTCGTCGGACAGATAATTCGGCACCAACGTGGGCATGCCGATCCCGAGGTTGACATATTGGCCGTCCGCGAGTTCCGCGGCAACCCGGGCCGCCATCTGTTCACGAGTCAGCTTCATGGGCGCACCGTCCTGTTCTCGATTCCGACCTCGACCTTGCCCACGGGCACGACGCGCTGCACATGGATACCCGGGGTGTGCACCTCGTCCGGGTCGAGCTCGCCCGGCTCCACCAGATATTCGACCTGGGCGATGGTGATACGGCCCGCGGTGGCGGCGGGTGGATTGAAGTTGCGGGCGCTGGCCCGGTACACCAGATTGCCGTGCCGGTCGCCCTTCCAAGCATGTACCAAGGCGTAGTCGGTGACGATGCCGCGCTCCATCACATAGGTGACCCCGTCGAAGACGCGGGTCTCCTTCGGCGGGCTCGCGATCGCTATGCCACCGTTGCCGTCGTAGCGCAGTGGAAGTCCACCCTCGGCGACCTGGGTACCAACACCCGCGGGGGTGAAGAAGGCCGGGATGCCCGCACCACCGGCTCGCATGCGTTCGGCGAGGGTGCCCTGCGGTGTCAGTTCCACCTCGAGCTCACCCGCCAGATACTGGCGCGCGAACTCCTCGTTGGAGCCGACGTAGGAGCTGATGGTGCGCAGGATCCGATGCGCGGCGAGAAGCACACCGAGCCCGAAACCCGAAGTGCCGCAATTATTGCTGACCACTTCCAAACCGGTGGCACCCTGCACGAGCAGCGCGTTGATGAGCACTTCGGGAACTCCGACGAGGCCGAATCCACCTACGGCGAGCGAGGCGCCATCCGGTATGTCCGCGACCGCGTCGGCGGCCGCGGCAATGACTTTGTCCATCACGAGCACCACCATAACCGAAACTGTGCGTATTGTGAACATTGATCCGCATAGCGAACATTTCTGCCGTCGTACGTTGCCCAGGGCACACGGCGAGCCCTATGATGTTCGTATACCGCAAAGATGTCCACATTCCGAACGTGAGGTCTCTAGCATGCTCCACCTGCCATCGCGGTACCGCCGGATCGAGAAGGACGAGGAGGCGCCCCTCGACTTTCCGGACTACCGGACGACCGCTCTACGCCACCCGAAGCAGCCGCTGAACCCGCTGCCGCAGGGGCTCGGCGAGTTGACCGGTCCGGTGCTCGGCGAAGGCCGGGTCACCGCCGCGGACGCCAATCTCACCCTCGTCAACGGCGGCGAGGCCATCGGGCAGCGCATCGTCGTCCACGGCCGCGTGCTGGACAGCGACCGCAAACCGGTACCGAACACCTTGGTCGAGATCTGGCAGGCCAATGCCGCGGGACGCTATCGGCACCAGGACGACCAGTGGCCGGCACCGCTGGATCCGCACTTCGACGGTGTGGGCCGGGCCTTGACCGACACCGACGGCCACTACTCGTTCACAACGATCAAGCCCGGCGCCTACCCGTGGAGCAATCACTACAACGCATGGCGACCGGCACACATCCATTTCTCCCTGTTCGGCCGGGCATTCACCCAGCGCCTGGTCACCCAGATGTACTTCCCGGACGATCCGCTGTTCTTCCAGGACCCGATCTACAACTCGGTGCCCGACGGCGCCCGCCAGCGCATGATCAGCGTGTTCGACTACGCCGCTACCACCGACAACTGGGTGATCGGCTTCCGCTTCGATATCGTCCTGCGTGGCCGCGACGAGACCCCGTTCGAGAGCGACGACCACGATGAGTGACACCGGCTTCGCACCCCGATACCCCGTCGTTCCCGGCGACTTCAGTACCGTCGAATTCGGACCCACCCCTTCCCAGACCGTGGGCCCCTACCTGCACATCGGCCTGCCATGGCCGGACGGACCCGAAGTGGTCACGCCCGGCTCCGAGAGCACGATCACGATCTCGGTCACGGTGATCGACGGCCGACGCGAACCGGTCGCCGACGCGCTCGTCGAACTCTGGCAAGCCAATGCCGACGGTGTCTTCGCGCACCCGGACGATCCACGGCCGCAAACGAATCCGGCCTTTCGCGGATTCGGGCGCTGTCCCGCCGACACCGCAGGCACCGCCCGGTTCACCACCGTCAAACCAGGCGCCAACCCGGCAGGCGACGGCACGACCGAGGCGCCGCACCTGAACGTGTCGATCTTCGCGCGCGGCATACTGAACCGGCTCATCACCCGGCTGTATTTCCCGGACGAGGCCGCCGCCAACGCCGCCGACCCGGTGCTCGGATCACTGCCGGAATTTCAGCGGCCCAAGCTGATCGCCACCGCGACCGACGACGGCTACCACCTCGACATCGTCGTGCAGGACCCGAACCCGGACGGCGATGAGACGCCGTTCTTCTACGCCTAGGAGCCCTGCGTGTCGCGTGGAGAGCTGTTCGATCCCCTGTTCGGGGCCGCCGCAGTCGGAGCCGCATTATCCGACCGCGCTTGGATCACGGCACTGCTGGATGTGGAGGCGGCACTGGCGCGGGCCGAGGCCGAACTCGGTGTCATCGAGTCCGGGCACGCGGCCGCCATCGACGCGGCCGCGAAAGAGCTGGCCGACAGCACCGACCCTGCCGAATTGGGGCGGGCGGCAGTGGCAGGCGGCAACCCGGTGATTCCGCTGGTCGGACAGCTGCGTGCGGCATGCGCGGCGGCGGGGGTGCCCGCGTCCGCCGTGCACAAGGGCGCCACCAGCCAGGACATCTCCGATACCGCGCTGATGCTGCTCGCCCGGCGCGCCGGTGTCCTCGTGGTCACGGATCTGCAGGCCGCCGCCGACGCCGCGGCGACACTGGCGCGCGTGCACCGCGACACCTCGATGGCCGCCCGCACGCTCGGGCAGCAGGCCCTGCCCACCACCTTCGGCGCACTGGCAGCGACCTGGTGCGCGGGCCTCGACCGCGCCGCGGGCGGACTCACCGCGGTGCTGGCCGAGCTGCCGGTGCAATTCGGTGGCGCCGCGGGCACGCTCGCGGCACTGCACCCCAGCGGCCTGGCTGTCGCCGCCGAACTGGCCGCCGAACTCGGACTGGCCGATCAGGGCATCCCGTGGCATGCCGAGCGGACACGGATCGGTGAACTGGCCGCCGCGCTCGGTGTTGCCGCGGGGGCGATCGCCAAGACCACTACCGACATCATCGCGCTGGCCGCCACCGAGGTCGGCGAGGTCAGTGAGGACTCCCCCGGCGGCTCCTCGGCCATGCCGCACAAGCGCAACGCGATCGCCGCGATCGCCGCTCGGGCGGCGGCCCGCCGGGTGCCAGGACTGGTTGCCGACGCCCTCGGGTCGATGGATCACGAACTGCAGCGCGCCGCCGGTGCCTGGCACGCCGAATGGGAGACGATCACCGACCTGCTGCGGGTCACCGGCGGTGCCGCGCATCGCTTGGCGCAGAGCCTGACCGGCCTGCACGTGCACCCGGAGGCGATGGCCCGCAATCTTGCCGCCAGCAAGGGACTACTGCTCGCGGAGCGGGTCACTGGGGCGCTCTCGGCGCATACCGACGCGGCACGCGAGATCGTCACCGCCGCCGCCACCAAGGAAAACCCCGAAATTGCTACCGATCCCGCCATCACCGAGTACCTGGGAGCGGACAGGTTGCGCGAATTGCTCGACGCCACCGAATATCTCGGTCACGCTCGCGAACTCGTCGATCGGATGCTGACCGACCGCGGCGGCGTGGACCGACTCGAAGCCCGCACTGTCCCCCCGGCAGCCGGAGATCCGGGACCGACCGCGACGGAGGCATCATCGTGAGCGTTGCACTCGCACATCACCGAACCGGACCGGACGGCGGCGGCCCGACCGTGGTGCTGCTCGGGTCGCTCGGATCCGATCGCACCATGTGGGACCCACAGGTTGCCGCGCTGTCGGCCGCGCACGAGGTGATCGCCGTGGATCTGCGCGGTCACGGCGAATCCCCTACGCCCGCAGGGCCATACACGATCGATGAACTGGCCGCTGACGTCCTCGCACTACTCGATCGACTCGACCGCGGCGCGGTGCACCTGGTCGGGCTGTCGCTCGGCGGCGCGGTCGCGCAGTGGATCGCCACGCACGCACCGACTCGGGTGCGGACGCTGACACTGCTATGCACGGCCGCGAAATTCGGTGCGGCGCCAGGGTGGCTGGACCGCGCGGCGACGGTCCGGGCGAACGGCACCGCGGCGATCGCCGAAACGGTGGTGGCCCGCTGGTTCTCCGACGGACTGGCCGAACGGGATCCAGCGCTCATCGCCCACAGCCGGACCATGGTCGCGGACACCGATGCCGAAGGCTATGCCGCCTGCTGCGAGGCGATCGCGAGCTGGGACGGCCGCGCGGATCTGGCCCGCATCACAGCTCCCACCCTGGTGATCGCGGGTGCGCAGGATCCAGCCACCACCCCGGCGGATCTGCGCCTCATCGCCGAGGGCATCGCGAATTCCGCACTGCACGTGCTGGATCCGGCCGCGCACCTGGCCAGCGTCGAGCAGGCTGGACCGGTGTCGGCCCTGATCGCCGCGCACATCGCCGGTCCGGCGCAGCGCGCAGCCGCATTCGATGCGGGGATGTGGGTGCGCCGGTCGGTGCTCGGCGACGCGCACGTGGATCGCGCGAACGCCGCCACTACCGAATTCACTGCTCCGTTTCAGGATTTCATCACCCGCACCGCATGGGGCGATGTATGGCACAGACCCGGGCTCGGCCAGCACACCCGGCGCCTGTTGACGCTGGCCATTCTCACTGCGGTCGGCAACACGCACGAACTGGATATGCACATCCGCGCGGCGCTGCGGGCCGGTGTGGCGCCCGCCGAACTCGGGGAGGTGTTCCTGCACACCGCGATCTATGCGGGCGTGCCGAACAGTAACCTCGCCTTCGGACTCGGCAAAGCGGCGCTCGCGGAGGGTGTCGGACCGGCCGGGTCCACCGCAGAGGAGGAACCGCACCGACCATGACCGAACCATCACCGGAGTATGTGCAATCGTTGGGCCGCGGGCTGGCTGTCATTCGGTCCTTCGACGCCGAACACCCGCGCCGCACCCTCAGCGACGTCGCCAAAGCCACCGACCTGACTCGGGCCACCGCCCGGCGCTTCCTGCTCACCCTGGTCGAACTCGGCTATGTTCGCACCGACGGTTCCCTGTTCTGGTTGACGCCTCGCGTGCTGGAGCTCGGCTACAGCTACCTTTCCAGTCTCACGCTGCCGGACGTAGCAGGGCCCCATCTGGAATCGCTGGCCAAGCAGGTGCACGAGTCGACCTCGGTGTCCGTCCTGGATGGTGCGGACGTGGTGTATGTCGCGCGGGTCCCGGTCAGCCGGATCATGACGGTGTCGATCAATATCGGCACCCGCTTCCCCGCGTACGTCGCCTCGATGGGCCGGGTGCTGTTGGCCGGACTCTCCGACGCCGCGCTCGAGGACTACCTCACGCGCGTCATGCTCGCCCCGCTCACCGGACGGACCATCATCACCGTCGACGGATTGCGCAAGGAAGTGGCCAAGGTACGCGCCGACGGCTATTGCGTCGTCGACCAGGAACTCGAGGAGGGGCTGCGGTCACTGGCCGCACCGATCCGCGACCACGCCGGCACGGTGATCGCCGCGGTCAACATCTCCACCCAGGCCGCCCGATACTCGGCCGCGGCCGTGCGCAAGGATCTGGTTCCGCCGCTGCTGGCGGCCGCCGAGGCCATCGCTCTCGATCTCACCCGCGTCCAAACGCAAGCGTGAATCCCCTTCCACCGCAAAGGAACTGTCATGCCCGAAGCCGTCATCTGCGAGCCGCTGCGGACCCCGGTCGGCCGTTTCGGCGGAGTCTTCAAGGACATTCCGCCGGAGACCCTCGCCGCAACAGTCATCTCCGAGCTGCTGTCGCGCACCGGAATCGACGGCAGCCAGGTCGATGACGTCATCCTCGGCCAGGCCTCACCCAACGGCGAAGCCCCCGCGATCGGCCGCGTAGCCGCGCTCGACGCCGGACTCGGCGTCGAGGTGCCCGGCCTTCAGGTGGATCGGCGCTGCGGATCCGGGCTACAGGCCATCCTCCATGCCTGCATGCAGGTCACCACCGGTGGCAGCGACCTGGTGCTGGCGGGCGGTGTCGAATCGATGAGCCAGGCCGAGTTCTATGCGACCGGCATGCGCTGGGGGATCAAGGGCGATGGCGTAGCGCTCAGCGACCGACTGGCCCGGGCCCGAGTCACCGCGGGCGGCAAGAACTTCCCGGTCCCCGGCGGCATGATCCACACCGCCGAGCACCTACGCGCCGAATTCGCTATCAGCCGAACTGATCAGGATGCCTTCGCCGTCCAATCGCATCAGCGCGCCGTCGCCGCCCAAACCTCCGGACGGTTTGCCGAGGAAATCGTGGGAGTGGCGGTACCGCAACGTAAATCCGATCCGCTCCTGGTCGACACCGACGAACACCCGCGCGCCGACACCACCCTGGAAACTCTGGCCGCACTGCGTCCGATTCGCGCGAGCATCGACCCGGACTCGACCGTCACCGCGGGCAACGCCAGCGGCCAGAACGACGGCGCCGCGGTGTGCATCGTGACGACGATGGAGAAGGCCCGAGAACTCGGATTGCGCCCGCTGGCCCGGCTCGCCTCATGGGCGGTGGCCGGAGTCCCCCCGCGCACCATGGGCATCGGACCGGTACCCGCCACCGAAAAGGCCCTGGCCCGGCTGAACCTCACCCTCGACGACATGGATGTCCTCGAGCTGAACGAGGCCTTCGCCGCCCAGACCCTCGCGGTACTGCGCGCGTGGAAGCTCGAGCCCGATGACAATCGATTGAATCCCAACGGTTCCGGCATCTCCCTCGGCCACCCGGTCGGCGCTACCGGCGCCCGCATCCTGGCCACCCTGCTGCGCGAACTCGACCGACGCGAGGGTCGATACGGCCTGGAAACCATGTGCATCGGCGGCGGACAAGGATTGGCGGCGGTCTTCGAACGACTGGTCTAGTCATGCGTGCGGAGGTCGAAGGCCGCCGCGGTGGCGGGTGTCCAGGCCGAACCGATCCAGATCACATACGCATCTGGGCGGAGAGCCGGACAGCGGCGTTGGCCTCGCCGTAGCCCGAATAGTCGCCGACTCGCTGCGCGACCTCGAAGAACAGATCGGCGCCCACGGTCCGGGTGAAGAGGTGGAAGAACTCGCCTTTGTCGGTGGCGTCGTAGAGGATGCCATCGGTCCGCATGCGGGTGAGCAGGTCGGGAGCCAGATCGAATCGAGCTCGCAGGTCTTCGTAGTAGTTGCCCGAGATCGGTAGCGGTACATAGCCGTTGGCGCGCATGCCGGCCGCGGTGGCGAAGATGTCGGTACACGAGAACGCGATGTGGCCGATGCCGCCGCGCCGTGGCGCGGGCAGGTCCGCTGTGCCGGAGACGCTGCCAGGCACCATGTTCAGCAGGATGCGCACGGTGCTCTCCGCCGCGCCCGTCCCACTGGTCAGGGTCAACGCCTGCGAGTGGATCAGGCCCATGGCATCGGCGACGGCGAGGCCCTCGTGCGGCTGCATGCCGAATACCGAGCGCAACAGCAGCATGATGCCGTCCCAACTGTCGGCGGGTACCGCCAGTGCGATGTGG
Source organism: Nocardia sp. NBC_01730 (assembly GCF_035920445.1). Classification (NCBI taxonomy): domain Bacteria; kingdom Bacillati; phylum Actinomycetota; class Actinomycetes; order Mycobacteriales; family Nocardiaceae; genus Nocardia; species Nocardia sp. NBC_01730. Next base: position 2,251,962 of record NZ_CP109162.1, read on the forward strand.
TCGACACCGGTGAGCAACGGTCCCTGTCCGAGCCACCGCGCCTCGTGGCGCGGGTAGATTTCGAATGCCGACAGCCATGCCACCGCGCTGGCCGGTCCGCGCAGGTCCAGCGAGGTCGCGTCGGTCACCTTGAGCCGCACCACATCCGAGCCCGGGCCGTGGTCGGCACCGGGCAGCTCAACCTCGTGTGCGGGCACCTCGAGCGCCCGCGCCCGGCGCGCCCACGCCTCCGGATCGTCGGAGCGGATGCCGATCTGGGTGAGTGCGGGCAGATCGGCGGGGATGCCGGGCGCGGTCCAGACAGTGCCGGGGGTGGCGTCGACCGCGATGGTGAGCGCGCCGTGCCGCCACAGTTGTAAATCGTGGTCGCGGTGCCGGCCGACCAAATGGAAGCCGATATGCGCCAAGGCCGCGGACAGCTCGGTCTCCATGCCGGGTCCGGCCGCGAATCGCAGCGACACCACCCCATCGATCGGTGCCCGCGGCGGAGGGTCGAACAGTTCGAGTCCGAGAGCGTCCGATTCGGCGGCCTGCACATGGGCCACCCGCTCTTGCAGGTGCAGTAGCGAGCGGTGCGCGTCGACGGCGGTGCGCCCGGTCGCCGCCTGCCGGAACACATCGTTGAACACCTCCAACGACCACGGGCCGGTGTAACCGGAGGCCTGCACGTGCGCGCCGAAGGTGGCGAGGTCGAAGTTGCCCTGTCCGGGAAAGTTGCGGTGATGCCTGCTCCACGAAAGCACGTCCATCGACAGCCGGGGCGCGTCGGCAAGTTGCAGGAAGAAGATCTTCTCGCCGGGGATGTCGCGGATCCCGCTGGGATCGTCGCCGCGGGAGAGGATGTGGAAGCTGTCCAGGCAGGTGCCCAGCGCCGGGTGGTCGGCATCATCGACGATCCGCCAGGCATGCCGATAGGTGTCGACGTGGGCGCCCCACGCCAGCGCCTCGTAGGCGATGCGCAGTCCGCGCCGGTGTGCACGCTTCGCGAGCTCACAGAGTTGCTCGGCCAGCCGCGCGTCGTCGCGCACCGCGGTGGGCAGCGGCGAGGAGCAGACGAGCATTGTCTCGCAGCCCAGCACCTGCATCAGATCGAATTTGCTTTCCGCGCGCACCAGATTGCGCAGGAACTGCTCGCGGTCCACCGAATCCAGGTCGCGGAACGGCTGGTAGAGGTCGATGCTCAGGCCCAGAGCGGCTGCCATGGCCCGTAACTCGGCAGGAGTCAGCGCCGAGCTCACGAAATCCGGCTCGAACACCTCGAATCCGTCGAAGCCTGCCTCGGCGATGGCGGTGAGTTTGTCCTCGAGTGAGCCGCTCAACGACACCGTCGCCACCGAGGTGCGTACCCGCGCCGCGGGCCGACCCGGCGCCCGACCACCATCTCTCATCGAATCGGTACGCGATACCGGATTCATCGGACCGCCTCCAATTCCTCGCGTCCCACCAGGTCGGTCAGGTGCGCGTACATCCGGCCGGCGTCGGGTTCGATGCCGGTGAAGATGCGGAACGCGTCCGCCGCCTGATAGACGGCCATCCCGCCGCCACCGAGCGTGCGGGCGCCGGCGCCGCGGGCCGCCCGCAGCAGTTCGGTGTCCAGCGGCCGGTAGACCACCTCGGCCACCCACAGGTCCGGTCGAAGCAGCGCGGCGGGCACAGCGGATCCTGGGTGCCCGGCCATGCCCATCGGCGTCGCGTGCACCAGGCCATCGGCGTCCGCGAGCCACGCGGGCAGGTCGGCGGGGTCGACGATCTCGAGGCGAGCCGCCGGGAACAACGCCGCCAGCGAGTCGGCCAACCGCCGCGCGCGATCGTGCTCATGGTCGATGAGCACCAGATTCCGAGTCTCGCGGGTCAGCAGGGCGTAGGCGACCGCCGCACCGGCACCGCCCGCGCCGAGCTGAACGACGCGCTCCCGGCGGGCGCCGGACAGCCCGCGGTCGAAGTTGCGGCCGAAGCCGGTCCAGTCGGTGTTGTAGCCGATGGCTCGCCCCTCGTCGAAGAGCACCGTGTTCACCGCACCCAGCCGCGCCGCGTCGGGTACGAGTTCATCGAGGCATTCGATGACCGCCTGCTTGCACGGGTGGGTGATGTTCAGGCCGCGGAAACCGAGGTCACGCGCGCCGCGCACCAGCCGGGGCAGGTCGGCCACGGTCAACCCGAGCAGATCGAGGTCGACGATCCGGTACACGTAGGCCAGCCCTTGCCTGCTGCCCTCGGCCTCGTGCATCGGCGGGGTCAGCGAGGGCCCGATACCGGTCCCGATGAGGCCACAAACCACGGAATCGGTCACGGGAATCTCCTGGTTGTCGACGACGGGCTAATGTACGAACTAGTGAGTTAATTAATGCTCAGCGTACCGCCCCGGTCAAGTCACCAGAAGTCGGGTGGACCCTCGGATCGCTAGAGTTGACCCATGCCCGCGAACAACATCAGCCTCGACAAACCCGTCAAACGCAGGCGAAACAGTGATCGCACCAAGGAGAACATCCTGGAGGTGGCGACCAAGGAATTCGCGGACAACGGGTACGCCGGCGCACGGGTGGATCTGATCGCCGAGCGCACGCACACTACGAAGCGGATGATCTACTACTACTTCACCGACAAAGAGGGGCTCTACCAGGCGGTTCTAGAACGGTCCTACGGTGCGATCCGGGCGCTGGAACGTGAACTCGACACCTCCGGACTCGGCCCGACCGAGGCGATCCGGGCCGTCGCCGAGCTCACCTTCGACCACCATGAGCAGCACCCCGACTTCATCCGCTTGGTAGCCACCGAGAACATGCTGCACGGTGAGCACATCCGCCGGTCCGAGGTCCTCAAGCGACTCGGCGCCCCCGCCGCCGACCTGCTGTCCACCATTCTCACCGAGGGTCAGCACGCCGGGTTGTTCCGCACCGATGTCGACGCCCTCGATGTGCACATGATCATCAGCAGCTTCTGCGTATTCCGGGTCGCCAACCGCCACACCTGGCAGGCACTGTTCGGTCGCGACATGATCGCCCCCGAGTCGCGCGAGCATCAACGCCGCATCCTCGCCGATATGGTTGCCGCATTCCTGCGGCCATCTACCGACTGAACGGCACTTCGCCCAAGCCTCACACACAACCGGCTACTCCCCTACGAGCAGCCGGTTGTGGCATCTAATGAACTATTTAGTTAATACTGTTGCTCCGGCCCCGTGACGTGGGTTACATTCGGTTCGCCGCAATACGCACAGCCGTTCACTATCCGAACATTTGCGGTGGCAGGACATCAGGAGACGACATGACCGCCAGCACGCTGGACGCGGCCGCCCCCGGCGCCGGGCGCCCGGCCGACACGACCAAGGTCAAGCGGGCCGCCATCGCCAGCTTCCTCGGAAGCATGCTCGAGTACTACGACTTCTACATCTATGCTTCGGCCGCGGCACTCGTGTTCGGCAAGGTGTTCTTCGCCAAGTCCGATCCCGCGATGGGCACGCTGCTCGCGCTGGCCACCTTCGGAGTCGCCTACATCGCCCGACCGATCGGCGCGGTACTGCTCGGCCACTTCGGCGACCGGGTGGGCCGCAAGCGCGTCATGCTATTGACACTGGTGTTGATGGGGCTGTCCACCTTCCTGATCGGCTGTCTGCCCACCTACGCCTCGGTCGGCGTCGCCGCCCCGATCCTGCTGGTGCTGTTGCGCGTGCTGCAGGGCATCTCGGCGGCGGGCGAACAGAGCGGCGCGAACGCACTGACGCTCGAGCACGCGCCCTTCGGCCGCCGCGCGTTCTTCACCAGCTGGACCCTGACCGGCACCCAGGCCGGGTTCATCCTCGCGACCATCGTGTTCCTCGCCGTGGCGAGCCTTTCCGAGCAGACACTGCTCTCGTGGGGCTGGCGGGTGCCGTTCTGGTTCAGCCTGCTGGTGGTCGTGCTCGCCTACGTCGTGCGACGCCGGCTCGACGAGCCGGAGGTGTTCCAGGAAGAACAACAGACCCATCAGGTCGCCAAGTTCCCCGTGGTCGAACTGTTCCGCACCCATTCCGCCGATGTCCTGCGCGTGCTGCTCTGCGCGTTCATCGCGGTCTGCACCACGACGTTCTCGGTCTTCGGCCTGGCCTTCGCCACCAGCAGCGAGGTCGGTCTCGGCAAGACCACCATGCTGCTGGTCGCGGTCTCGGCGAACGTGCTGGCCCTGATCATGCAGCCATCGCTGGCGCTGCTGGCCGATCGCGTCGGGCGCAAGCCGGTGTTCATTTCCGGTGTATTCGGTTGCGCCGTCATGATTTTCGTGTACTTCAAGGCCATCATGTCCGGTAACGTGCCGCTGATCTTCGTGGCCGCGTTGGTGCTCATCGGGGTCTGCTACAGCGCACCCAATGCCATCTGGCCGTCGTTCTACGCCGAGATGTTCACCACCAAGGTGCGTTTCTCCGGCATCGCCATCGGCACCCAAATAGGTTTCGCCGCATCGGGTTTCGCGCCCACAATCGCCTGGACGCTGGTCGGCGAGAGCCGCACCAACTGGCTTCCGGTGGCGGTGCTGGTCGCGGTGTGCTGTGTCGTCTCCGCGCTCTCCGCGGCGACCGCCCGCGAAACCTACCGGGTTCCGCTGACCGAACTCGGCAAGGCCTGAGACGAATCCCCCGACCGGACACAACGAGGTCTGACATACACACGAATATCCCCGCAGCGGACGGGACCAGGGCCCGTCGCGCCGCCATCGGCAGCTTCGTCGGAGCGGTGGTCGAGTGGTACGACTTCCTGCTCTACGGCATCGTCGCCGCACTGGTTTTCAAGTCCCAGTTCTTTCCGAGTGTGGCGCCGAATATCGGCATCCTGGCCGCATTCGCCACCTTCGGCGTCGGTTTTCTGTTCCGTCCGCTCGGCGGAATCGTCTTCGGGCATTTCGGAGATCGTCTGGGCCGCAAGCGAATGCTGATCTGGACCATGGTCCTCATGGGCGTCGCCACCGCCCTCATCGGCCTGGTGCCGAACTTCGCGACGATCGGCTGGTTTGCGCCGCTGGCGCTGGTGATTCTGCGCGCCATCCAGGGCTTCGCGGTCGGCGGCGAATGGGGCGGCGCCGCACTGATGGCGGTGGAAAGCGCACCGTCGAAGTGGAAGGCGTTCTACTCGAGCGGCGTCCAGGTCGGCTATTCCATCGGACTCATCCTCGCCACCGGCGCCGTATCCGCCGTCAGTGCCCTACTCGGCGATGCGGCGTTCACCACTTGGGGCTGGCGTATCCCCTTCCTGCTCAGCGCTGCACTGGTGCTGGTCGGACTGTGGATCCGCACAGGCGTCGAGGAATCACCGGTGTTCGAGCAGGCGGTCGCCGAATCGCTGACGCAGCGGAAAGCGCCGGTCATCGAGGCGATCCGCAGGCACCCCGGCGCGTTCCTGAAGATCATCGCGTTGCGGCTGGCCGAGCTGTTCACCATGTACATCGTCACGACCTTCGCGCTCAGCTACACCACCAACGAACTCGGTTACGAACGCCAGTTCATGCTGAATGTCGCACTGCTGGTCGGATTCCTCGGTATCTTCAGCATTCCCGCCTACGCCTACGCATCGGACCGCTTCGGCCGCCGCCCGATCTTCGTCACCGGCGCCGCGACCGGCGCACTCGCGGCCGTACCGTTCTTCCTCTCGCTGCAGGCCGCCGCGGTCGTGGCCATCGTGGTACTCGCGGTGATCCTGGTCAACGTGTCGCACGACATGGTGGTCAGCGTGCAGCAGCCGCTGTTCACCGAAATGTTCGGACCCGAATTGCGCTATAGCGGAGCCGGAGTCGGTTACCAGGTGGCCGCCGCCGTCGCCGGTGGTTTCACGCCGTTCATCGCTTCCGCGCTGGTCGGCTGGAACGACGGCTCCTGGTACTTCGTCGCCGCCTATCTCACCCTGGGCTGCCTGGTCTCCGCCGTCGTCGCCGCGCTGATCAAGATGGGCGGGCCGGAGGCGGAGCCCACCAGCGAAATCCCCAGTCATATCCCGCTGACGGAGGCGGCCTGAGAGACAAGCCAGGCCGGGCACCGAAACAGAATGAAAAATCAGGTGGCAGCGCGGATTTCGCCGACAGGTGCGCGCACACCCGCAGCACACAGGAGACGCCAATGGGCACCCAACAGCTCTACCTCGTCGGCTCCCACGCGTCGCAGGCTATGTCGCCCACATTGTGGACCCGGGTATTCCAGCGGTCGGGGCTCGACATCCGCTACGACGCCTGGGATGTGCCGGAGGCCACGGGTTTGGCCGAAGTGGAGCGGCGGCTGCGCGCCGGGGAGGTCTCGGCGGTGAATATCACGATGCCGCACAAGGCGTGGGCCTTCGACATCGCGGATCAGGCCGATGACGATGCTACCGCCGCGGGGGTCGCGAATCTGCTGATCGCGACCAATGGCCGTCTGCGGGCGATGAATACGGATATGACCGCGGTCCGGATGGCCACCGAGGACCGGACTTTCCGCCGGGTGCTGCTGCTCGGCGCGGGCGGCGCGGGACACGCCTTCGCTTTCGCCTTGCGCGGCCGGATCGCGGTGCTCGATATCGCCGATGCCGACGCCGACGCGGCGGTCACATTGGCGCGGGAGCTGGATGAGCGGGTCGGAGTGACGGGTGCCGTCGAGTGGGCCGCCCGCGTCGACCAGCTCGCCGATTACGACCTCGTCGTCAACGCCACACCTCTCGGCCGAAGCGGGAAATTCGATGTACTCCCCTGGGGCACAGCCGAATTGAGCCAAACGACACGCGTGTACGATTTCGTGTACTCGGACACCCCGAACTCCGTCGCCCGCTACGCCGCCGCTCACGGCACCCGTCTCATCAACGGGTGGGCACATCTGTACCTCCAAGCCGTGGGCATGCTCGCGCCGCTGAGCCTGCCGCAGCCCCTCGCGGGATTGCTGCGCGAATCGGTGACCGAACTCGGCGGTGCGATTTCCACCTGGGACCCTGACGACTGCCTCCTGGCCCCGACGCACCCCGCAGTTATGTGATGCTATGCGCGGTGGCCGAGGCTGTAGGCTTCAGGAACGGATCACTTGTCCCGCGTTGGCTAGTTGATCGAATTCCCGTACCTGGCACGGTCAGCAGCCCCGAGCGTGTGCTGTTGCCGGTCATCTCGTGCAGCGGAGCTCTCGAGGTGCACAGGAATCGGTCCGGGTGGATGATGACTGACGTTGATATCCCGACCACCCGAAGAGACGATATGAAGACCAGGCTCAGCTGCCCCTGCGGTGAACTCATCACCGGCGTCGACGAAGACGACCTCGTCCAGAAGACGCAGGCGCACCTCGCCGCCAACCACCCCGGCCACGACTACACGCGGGACGAAATCCTCTTCATCGCCTACTGACACCGGGGCGAGCAAGGGCGCGGCGGCGTGGACCGCCATGACATAGCAGGGGTAGGGATGCCGACGAAATCCTCGGTCATCTCATGGTGGCGAGGTTGTGCCAGAGGTTTTCGAGGCTGTCGGTGCCGCCGAACAGTGTGGTGAAGTTGGTGGAGTCGATGAGCACGATGTCGCCGGCACGCCGGTCGGCAGGTGGCATCCAGATCAGCGCGTTGAACTCCGTGTTACCCGCCGCGGTAAAGGGATGGGGCCGCTGGGGGTCGACGCGCTGGCGGCCCAGGACACGTAACGAGTCGCTTTCCGGCGCGGTGAGCTCGTAGTGCGGCAGATGGGGGTGGAAGTTGAATGTGGTGACGTTGTCCAGCAACTGGGGTGCGTCCAGATCGCGGAACCCGGTGAGGGGGGCGATCTCACCGGTGCCGTCGACGACCGCGGGACGCAGGCCCCATTTGTTGTGCACCGGCACGTCGAGCGCAGTCATCAGCGAGCGTGTGTACCGGCCGAATCGCTGCTGACGGGGCACCAGTCGGTCGCCGTGATGCTCGTATTCGATTTGTCGCTGTGTGTAGTCGTCGGTGAAGCCGACGTCGTGGTGCGGCGCCAGAAGCAGGCAGGTGCCTTCGCGTTGCAGCCACTCCCGGATCGCGATGTCTTCTTCGGGTGTGGCTTCCTGCTCGGAGAGGATGTGATCGAGCCCGAACACCATCAGCGTGTCGGTGTCGGCCAGGATCCGCTCGTCGATCGGCAATGTGTAGCCGGCCTGGTCGATGCGCTGGAACACCGCGACGGGATGCCCGGTGGCCGCACCGGCCAACTGCTGAAACGCCAGCGTTGAGCGATGGAACAGCTCCAGTGTGCCCGCGATGCCCTGCAGGAAGTGCGCCGCGTCGTACTCAGGTGTCTCATAGCTCGGCCACAGTACGTTGCGGACTTCGGTCATCGTGGAGAAGCGGTTATACATTTCGGCGGGATCTCGTTGGGCTTCCCACGGGTAGTTCCACGTCCAATAAATGCTTATGCGCCGTCGCCCGTCGCGCTTGCGCGGGATGTGATTCTGGTTGTAGATGCGTGCCGGCGGCCGGGTGCTCATGATGTCACCTCTCGACTGTCGAGCGTGGCCAGGTATCGCAGGGCGCTGATGCCCGGCAGGAAGAAGTACGCGCCTCCCCTGAGCGTGGTGAAGGCCGGCAGGCCCTTGAACACCTTTCGGATGGGTCGCTTGGGGATCGTGAACTCCAGGGTGCCGTCCTGGGTGCCGCAAATGGGGTCGCGTTCATTGCCGAGTTCGTGGAATGTCTTGTCGTTGATCCAGACGTTTTGGGCGAACTCGAACTGCCGGACCAGGCTGGCGCAGATGATGAACGCGGCAATGCCCCGGTCCTTCCCGTCATCGGGGGCACCCTCGGGGAGGGCAGGCCCGTAGGTGGCGCCGCGGCGAATCATCCTGCGGCGGTTCATATTTACTGCCGTGTCGCGTGGGTTGAGTCGCCGCACGTGCGAGCCCAGCGGTACCGCGTAGCCGTGTGGGTCCATCTCTTTGTAGTTGAAGTCATTGTTCCGCATGGGATCCGCGCCCAGCTGCGGATCATCACGGTCAGGGGCCAGCACCAGGGGGGCGCCGCTCGGCCAGCGGCCCATGAGCTTCGCGGCAAGTAACTCCTGCTCCTGCGGGGTGTCAGCGTGCGCTCGCAGATAGTTCCGAAACTCCCCGACGTGTTCTTGCAGCCGGCGGTAGGCCATGTAGCTGCCGTTGCGGGACAACACTTCCGGCAGCGGCAACCCGCGAGGCGCCCCCTCCTCGTCGGGGTAGCCCAGGATGAATTCACCGGGTTTCAGCGGTATACCCGAGCCTGGCGTCGGTTCTTCGCCGGATCCTTCGATCACCGGCTGGGACAACCGGTCTCGGAACCCGAAGTGGTCATGGGCGTAGTCGAATGGCGGCGTCGCGTTCAAATCCAGGAACGACAACACGCGCACACCGGAGCAGCGGGCCACCAGTCTCTTGTGCTCGGCGGTGCACCGCTGGTGTTCGGCATCGGTGCGGGCGAACAAGATCACGATGGCGTGCAGTCCGTCATCGGCCAGCCCGCCCATCCAGTTTTCGGGATGATCAGCGCCGGTGTCGCCCAGAATGTCAGCGCGGGCGGCCATGCCTTCACGGAACTCGTCGGGGAAGGTGGCAAGCGCCTTCGCCGACACGCCGAGCGCCCGCAGCCCGCGCCAGGTAAAGGCCAGTGTGATCCAGCGCTCGGAACTGTCGATCGTGGCGCGCGCGTCTGCGGCCGACTGAACCCGGTCCAGCAGCGCGGTCAACCAGGCCCGGCCCCCGGCGGGGTCGTCGAAGGACAGGAACTCGTAGCGGCCGGTCATCGCCGGGGTACGAGTCAGCAGGATGTGCTGAATATCCTCGAGTTCGAGCATTGCCACAGTGCTCATTGCATCTGATCGAGCATTTCGGAGAACGCCGCCTTGACCCGCAGCGCTTTTTTGATCTCGTCGGCGGTGACGTAGGGGTACTCGCCGTATTCCAGGAAGCTCGGAAGTTGGTGTTCTCGGACGAATTCGACGAACGCCTCCGTGTTTTCCTTCCAGTCCTCGGGAAATCCTTCGAGATTGGTGAAAACGGTGGTGATACCGGTCTGGCTGAAGAGCGCAACGGCGTCTTCGGTGTACTTGTCGAAATCGGTGTCGAAGATGCCTTGATATTGGAAATGCAATCCCGACCCGACATCGAACAGCACCCATCGCAGGTAATGCAGCCGCAGCGGCGCAAGCACATCCGGACTGCCCGCTACCGCATCTTCGATCTGCTTGCCGTACGCGCGTATGGCCTCTTCTCGACCTGGCTTCACCTTTGCGATGATCGAGAACCCATAGCAGGCCGGGGTCCGTGGATAAATCGGCCCATACCTTCCCCGCTCCAGCTCGAAATAGCCTTCCTTGGGGAGGGCCATCGCCGCTGGCCTGCTCCAGTCGCGATCGGTCGCGGGCATGTCGTCACCTACCTTCGCTACCGCAGTACACCGGACACCGGACACCGAGATCCATCTTACGGACCCGCACGTATAACCGAAATCCCAAACTTGCCGGAAATCGGGGCGGAAGTCGCAAACGACGTGGACCCGCCGACGTGCGTCTGGATAATTAGTGGCTCAACAATGTTTCGGTCGGTTGCGCGAGCCCAACTGCTCTTCCACACCTCCTGGCATATGTGGTCGATAATTCAACCACATCACCGATCTACCTACCGCAATTCCGCCGCACAATCCAATCGTCCGTAGGCTGCGAAATCCCGGCCACAGGCGCCCAGGTTTGACAGGATGACGCCATGTCGATACCACCGCAGCACACCGAGCGGGCGCCGCGCCAGCTCTCGACGCCCCGAGCCGCCGCACTGGCCGGAGTGATATTCGCGGCGTTGTTCGGCACAACTTTGATCTTGATCCGCACCGAAATGCCTGAAGGAATTGAAGATTCGACTCAGTGGCTGGACGGTCGACACAACGCGATTACTACAGCGACCGTACTGATGCCCTTCGCCGGCATCAGCTTCCTATGGTTCATCGGCGTCGTACGCGACGGGTTCGGGCGCTACGAGGACCGGTTCTTCGTGTCCGTCTTCCTCGGCAGCGGGCTGTTGTTCGTGGCGATGATGTTCGTCGCTACCGCCGTCGCCGCCGGCCTGGCGGCAAGCAACGCCGACGGCACCGACACAGCCGCCCACGCCGAGGTGGTCCACTTCGGCAAGATGGTCGTGCTGTCGGCGACCAAGACCTACGCACTGCGGATGGCCGCCGTGTTCATGATCTCGCTCGCGACGATTTGGCTGAAGACCAGGCTGATGCCACGCTGGCTCGCCGCCCTCAGCTACATACTTGCCCTGGCGCTGCTCATCGCCGGCGAGACAAGCATGTGGCTGACGCTGGCGTTCCCCGCCTGGGTGTTCGTAGTCAGTGGCCTCATACTGGGGCGCTCCGGATTAATCGAACAACTGCGTAACCACGGCGATTGACCACGGCAATGCTGCGATTACGGTGCCGATCAGCCGATTCGACGCGATTCGGTCGCGCACGGCCGAACTGGCGGGTGCGCCGGTTCGGAACCGCACCTCCGCGACCGAGCGCGACCGGTCGATCACTTCCTTCGCCGCCGCCTCGCGGAACACGGGCGATTGCCTCGAGTTCCGCTGTGCCACAACAATTCCTGCGATCGCCCCGCTGCGATTTCGAGCACTTCCGGCCGACCCGCGGCCTGCGGAAGAACCTGCCCTGCGACTGCCTGACCTTCCCGGGGCTGGAGTAGCGCTCGAGTGCCTCCACAACGCGGATGCCGTGCACGCATGCCACCGCCGAGGTCGACAACCCACAACACGATCGATCTCTTCGCGTTGCACAGTGCCTCCAGGCATCCGGTGGATGGACAAGCCCTGCTCCTGGACTCGGCCGGAGCTCCGCCGAAGACACTGCCATCCCCACGCCCTGGCGCGTCGAATACCAGAGGTCCGCAACACATTCGACCGACAACCTCAGACCGCCACGACAGCGGTAGGTGACCGCGGGTATCACCCGACGACGCCACCGCCGAAGCCGCCGACTCCGACACGGTCATACCGCTCGAGCTGCCCCTAGGGAGGAATCTTCATGGCATTCGATCTGGTTCATGAAACTGCTCAGGTCAATGGAACGACGCTGGCCTACAGCATGGCGGGACCGGCGGAGGGCAAGCCGGTCGTGTGCAGCCACAGCCTGTTCCTCGACCGACGAATGTGGTACCCGCTCATGGAGCTGCTCGTAGAACGCGGCTATCTGGTGATCGCCTACGATCATCGAGGGCAAGCCGACAGCGCTCGCGCCGAGCGGCGGGAAGATCTGGATGTCGAAATCCTCACCGCCGATGCCGCAGCGTTCATCGAGGCCCGAGGATGGAGACCGTGCCACGTCATCGGCAACAGCCTCGGTGGCTTCATCTGGTTGCGGCTTGCGGCACGGCGCCCCGAACTCATTCGCACCTGCACAGTTATCGGGTCTTCAGCTGAGGAAGAGTACCGGCGCGCCGATTACGAGCCGTTGGTCGCTCATCTCACCGAGCACGGCGCGGCGCAGGTGACCGACTCCATCCTCGAAATCATGTTCGGCCGTTGGACCCTCCAGAACAACAACTCGCTCATCTCCACCTGGCGGGAAAGAATCAGCGAACTCGGCCCCTCCATCGGAGACGCCTCCTACGGTGTCGTCACCCGGAAGCGAGTGGTCGAGGAACTCCACCAGTGCGCGGTGCCGGTACTCGCCATCGCCGGTGCGGAAGACAACGCCTACCCGACGCCGATCTCCTCGGACAACATCGCCGACGCGTGCCCACGCGGCCGCACCGTGACGATTCCCAAGGCAGGCCACTCCGCGGCGATCGAACAAACCGAATTGGTCTTGCCACACCTCGTCGAGCAATTCGCTCTGGCGGACGGGTCCTGAGATCGGTTCTCACGTAGGCACATTCGGTGGTAGTGCATTCTTGTCGCCGACCCATCGGTACCTGTCGGTTCGTCGGCGTGTGAGCGCATCTCTGGGCATTTCCGGATCAGGTTCGAGTGCTCGCTCTCGGGATTCCCAGGGGACCGGGGTATGCGCGGCGTAGCGACCTGCCTCGGCGCGGCCGTAGTGCATACACGCGGATCTTCCAACGATTCGGAGAGTATCCAGTTACCCTGAGTCGATGCGATCCCGGTTCCGTCGGTACGTCCTGGCCGCGCTCGCCGCCGCCGCGTCGACCCTGCTGCTCTGCACGCATTCCCCGGCCACCCCTCTGATTCGGCCGGCCGCCGCTATACCGCCACTCGACGCGGGATTCCTCTGGGGTGTCGCGGCATCCGGATTCCAGTCCGAAGGCCATGCGCCCGACAGCAATTGGACGCGTTACATCTCCGCGAACCACGATTACGACGAACTTCACGATTCGGTCGACTTCTACGACCGCTATGCGTCGGATATCGGCATGGCGGCCGCGCTGGGCGTGCGGGTGTTCCGGATCGGAATCGAGTGGGCCCGGCTACAGCCCGCGCCAGGGGTCTGGGACGTGGCCGCGTTCCGTTTCTACGATGCGGTCATCGCGAGTATCGAGCAGGCCGGGATGCGGCCGATGATCACCTTGGACCACTGGGTGTACCCCGGATGGGCGGTCGACCGCGGCGGCTGGCGCAGTCCGGGCATGGTCGACGACTGGCTGGGCAACATGCGCAAGGTCGTCGACCGCTACGCATCCCACAATCCGCTGTGGGTCACCGTGAACGAGCCGGTCGCCTACATCGTGCACGAGGCCCGCAGCGGCGCCACCGACGCGGCCGAGATGCTGGAGCGGGTTGCGCAGGCGCACAACGTCATCTACGACTACATCCACCAGGTCCAGCCCGGCGCCCAGGTGACCAGCAACGTCGGCTATGTCGCCGGCTCGGAGGCCCAGGTCAACGGTGCGCTCGTCGATCGCATCGGGGACCGGCTCGACTATGTGGGCGTCGACTACTACTTCGCCTACGATCCGGCGCAGTCGCTGCTTACGTCGATCGCGAGGGCCAGCGGATCGGCGATGCCGACCCTGCCTGGGCAGCACATCTGGGAGCTGCCCTTGCGCACAGAAGGTATCTACTATGCGCTGCAATACTATTCGCGCCGCTTCCCGAACAAACCGCTCTACATCGTCGAGAACGGCATGCCCACCGAGAACGGCCATCCCCGCGCCGACGGCTACACCCGCAGCGATCATCTCCGCGACACCGTCTACTGGATCCAGCGCGCAAAGGCAGACGGCATCAACGTCATCGGCTACAACTACTGGAGTATTACCGACAACTACGAATGGGGAAGCTACACACCACGATTCGGCCTCTACACCGTCGACGTGCGCACCGACCCGACCCTCACTCGCCGTCCCACCGACGCCGTCGGCACCTACACGCAGATCGTCGCCGAGGGCGGTGTCCCCGTCGGCTACCTCCCCACCCGCGGCCCCGCCATCTGCTTCCTTGTCGATCCACCGGCCAGCTGCCTGACACCGGTCGCGGGCCCGTAGCGTGCAGGCCGCGGCGCCGCCGCTGATCCGGACACGGCACTAGGCGTTGATGCTTCGACTGCCGCAGTATCGGGTGGTGAATCGACGCAGAATCTCACTCGGCACGGTGATCGATTCTCGGTGGCCGAGCGCGGTGAGATAGTCAGCCTCGTCCGGGTCGAAATAGCCGGCGTGCCGGTAGGTTTCGATACGCAGTTCGAGTCCGTTGCCGTCCAGCTCGGGATGGAATTGGGTGGCATACGCGTGGTTCCCGACTCGGATCATCTGTACGGGGCAACCGACCGACCCGGCGAGCAGCACCGCGCCGGGTGGAACTTCCTGGCAGGCCTCCTTGTGGCCCACGAACGCCCGAAACGACTGCGGTATGGTCCGCAGGAGCGGATCGTCGCGGGCGGCGGCGGTCAATTCGATCGTCTGTGCGCCGGCCGTCTCCCCGTACCGTTCGTCGCTCACCTTTCCGCCCAGCACGTCAGCCAGGGTGCTCAATCCATAGCAAGCGCCCAGGTACGGAAAATCGCGCTGAACGATCTCGCTGGTCAGGTTCTTCAGCTTGGGCTCGAATCTCTTCTGGTAGTCGTACTTCTTGTCGTCAGGACTGCTCACATTGCTCGGGCCGCCGCCCACGATAATCGCCGAAAAGTCGTCGAGGTCGATGTCGGGAAGTTCCTGATCCATCTGCACCCGGACAAAGTCGCCGACGTCGAGCTCGGCCGCGCGCAGGATGGCGTGGTATTCGTCGTCCGCGGCCACTCGCTCGGGCCGCAACTGCAACAGCAGACAGGGCTTGGGCATGTATCAGATTGTGGAAGATCGACGGCCATGAGGTGGTGTGTTGACCGAAACCCCTCCGATCGTATGCCGGAACGGAACGTGCCCGCGACCTGAAGGACCAGCTATTCGTCTCGGACCAGCACGGACGTGGCCGGGACGGTTACGGTCAGGGGGTAGACATCGTCCGCGCTGGGACGGACGCCGAGCCCTGCGGCCGACATGGTCCTTCATGGCGATCTGGGCCAGCCGGTCCGCGCCGTGCCGAATCGCGGCGTTCGCTCGGCGCTCCGCTGCCGCCTCGGGCCCGATGCAGGCACCGCGGTCGAGGGCGTAGATCTCGGCGACCGTGCCGGTTAGCCAGTCGAGCTCGTCGGCGAGGCGGAACGCGGCGAGGACCCGGCGTCCTGACACACCTGCACGTCGAAGGCGGGATGCGTGCGGTCACCTGCCTCGAATCCGGCGAACCGCAGACCGAAGTCATGGTTGGTCGGAGTATCACCGGGCAACGCGGGCGACACCGGCAGAGCCGACGCGGATGTCGCTGCGCACGAGATGCGCACTTGGACAAGCGATCATCTCGAACGGAAAGAATTTCTGAAGTCTTCTCATTTGGCTGCCCAGGGTGGAATGATGTGAGCCGCTGGAATTTTCCGATTCAACGGCGGTGTCGATCGAACGGCACCGAGAGTGGGGTCATCACATGAGAATCAAGAAATTCGTCGTCACATCGCTGCTCGCCATCGCGGCTACCGGGGTCGCGGCTGGTACCGCCTACGCCGGTCCTGGCACCATCACCTCCACCGCGACCAGCGGAACCGACCGAGGAGTCACCTACACCACCGGATTGTCCGAGGACCGCGCAGGGGTGACGACCACCTTGGAGTCCGGCCGGTTCGCGTTGACGCCCGACGCGACCGCGGTTACCGTGACAGCTCCCGACGGTGTCGTGGTCGCGAGTCTGCCCTTGTCGTTCCAGGCTACGGGACAACAGGTTCGGTTGAACCCTGACATCAATGCCGAAGGCACAGCCCTGACGCTCAAGCCGGCAGACAGGTCCACTCCCGTCGGCGACATCGCGGAGTACAACCAGAATGTCGCTCAGCTGAAGGACATCGGCGCCGTCGGCGTCGTGGGCGGCGTCGTCGTCGGTGCCGCGATCGGCGCAGTCATCGGCACGCTGGTCGGTGCCCTGTTCTTGGTGGTCGGCGCTATTCCCGGCCTGTTCATCGGCCTCGTCGCCGGTGCCATCGTCGGCGCCTTCGTCGGTGGTGTCGTGATCTGAGTCAGATCACGGTAGGTAGCTCTGCTTCCAACTGATAGTGGATGTGCCCGAGGTCGCTCCGAAATGCGCTGATCTACCCGGCCTGGAGCGGTCTCGGGAACTCCTCTCGGATGAGGTGTCATCACCGGTCAGGGGCTCTGTCGTTGGGGCGACGAGCACCGGTCGCTACACGACGGTCGGAACGGCAGCGGGCTGGAAAGAGAGTTCGGGTCGAGCACGTCTTGGGACTCGTCTTCGGCTCGGCCAGCGTTATCAGCACCGGCTTCTGCCACCGCTTCGACGCCGGCTCGCAACTCCCGCCAGAATCGAGCAGCGCGAAGCCGCCAGTGTTTCGAGCACAGTGCCGGATGAGCGTCTTCGGACCTGTGTTTCCTGGCAGTACCCGCGCTACCGAACCTTCTGGCTGCCAGCATCATTCGATACGCGCACCAGCCTGGTCACCCGCGCTGCGCTTCGCAGCGGACCTCACGCTCAGGGCGTCAAGATCATACAACTCGAGGTGGCGTGGGCGATCAGACGCCCGGCTTCGTCGGTGACCTGGGCCTGAGCGAGGGCGGTGCTGCGGCCGCGGTTGATCACGGTTCCCTCGCACCGGAGCAGGCCGGACGCCTCGGTCGCCGGACGCAGATATTTCACGCTGAGGTCCAGCGAGGTGTAGAACTGGCCCGGCTTCAGCGTGGTGTGTACCGCGCAGGCCGCGGCGGTGTCCAACAGGGTGGAAAGCACGCCGCCGTGTACGGTGCCGAGCGGGTTGTAGTGGAATTTCTGTGCCCGCATGGTGACTTCGATCCATCCCTCGCGGGCCTTCATCTCCTGTATGTCGATCATGCTCACCGCGGGCGGCGGCGCGATCCGGCCGTCCACGATCGCTTGGATCTGCTCGAGGCCACTGCTCTGGGCCAACGCGGCCAACGCGGCGAAGCCTGCGGTCGGATCGGTCCAGCTGTAAGTCCTGGTCTGCACTGCGGAGTCGGCCTCAGTTCGAGTCATCGACTGAGACTCGCACCGCCAGCTGAGTCTGTCAACAAGACCCAGAGGTCTACGCTGGAGTCATGTCGCAGCCCGACCCGGCCGCAATGAACTGGTCCACCGAGAACTGCACGATCGGCCGTGCGATGGCGATCCTCGGCGAACGCTGGACAGTGGTGGTGCTGCGCGAGATCTTCAACGGTATCCGCCGTTTCGACCAGATCCATGACCATGCAGGCACACCGAAACAGGTGCTGACCAACCGGCTGGCCATGCTTTGCGACATGGGCGTACTGGTTCGGCACCCGTACCGGGAGCCGGGTGAGCGCGAACGCCACGAGTATCGGCTCACTGCCATGGGATTCGACGTGTACCCGGTACTGGTGGCAGTCCGGGAATGGGGCGATCGCTACCTGGCGGACTTGGAAGGGGCCCCGGCGGCAATGCTGCACCGGGACTGCGGCGCCTCGGTCGGCGTCCACCTCGTCTGCGCCGCAGGCCATCACATCGACTCCCCTCATGACGTGGTCACCACGCCGGGCCCTGGTGCGCGGGCGGCTGCGCTCCCACGCACCAGGGACGCCTGAACCTGGTCAGATCGTCGCCAGATCGTCGTGTGTCATTTCATTCCCTACTGTGAAGTTATCTGCTGGTCGATAAGAGCAAAGAGCTCGTCAGCACTCGCCGCCTCGACGGCGACGCGGTCGCTGTGGGGCGTGGATTCACGATCCTCCAGAGCTTCGGCCAGCGCCGAGCGGATCCGCTCGGCCAAGCGCGCCTTGTCCCCGGCGGACGGTAGGGTCGCGAGCAGCGATCGGAGCGAGGCGATCTGGTCGTCGACCGCCGAGGTAGTCGACGTAGCATCCCACCGCGAGCGCAACAGTTTCGCCACAGCGGTAGCGGTCGGGTAATCGAACACCAGCGTCGACGGCAGTTTCATGCCCGCCGCCTCGGCGAGCCGATTCCGCAGCTCGACACCGCCCAGCGAATCGAAACCCAGTTCGTTGAACGGGGTCTCGGGCTCGATGGCCGCGGCCGACGGGTGCCCCAGAACTGCCGCGGCATGTTCCCGCACGAATTCGAGCACCAGCGCATCCCGTTGGTCCTCCGGTTCGGCGGCGAGCCGTTGAGCAAACAGGCCGCCGACTGCGACACCGCTCGTCGCGCGCCGCGCCCGCGCAGGTACGAGGCCACTGAGCACATCGGGCAGCAGTCCAGCTCGAGCCTGCACCGCCAGTCTCGGCTTGTCGAACTCGACACAGGCGACCATAGCTTCGTCCATGGCGATCGCGGCATCGAGCAGCGCAGTCCCGTCTTCGCCACCGAGCACTTCGATACCCAGCCGTTTCAACCGCGCCACGGCGGCGCGGTCGATATTGCCCGTCATACCCGCGTCCTGGTTCCAGGGTCCCCAGGCCACCGACAATGCGGGCAGACCATGGGCGCGGCGAGCACGCGCGAGTCCGTCTAGGAACGAGTTCGCCGCCGCGTAGTTGCCTTGACCTGGCGCGCCGAGCGACGCCGCAACCGAGGAGAACACGATGAACGCCGCCAGATCGTGCTCCCGGGTGAGTTCGTCCAGGTTCAGCGCACCGTCGACCTTCGGCGCGAGTACTCGGTCGATCTGCTCCGTGGTCAGCGTTTCGATCGTGGCGTCGTCGACCACGCCTGCGGAGTGGATCACCGCCGTCAACGGGTGCTCGGACCCGATCGAATCGAGCACGGCCGCCAAACCCGCCCGATCACCGACGTCACATGCGGCGACACGCGTTTCGGCGCCCAATCGAGCCAGCTCGGCGACCAGCTCCGCGACTCCTTCCGCCTCCTCCCCCCGCCGTGATACCAGCAGCAGGTGTTCGACACCGTGAGCAGCGACCACATGCCGAGCCGTCACGGCGCCCAATCCAGTGGTACCGCCGGTGATCAGCACCGTGCCGTTTCCGAACGCGCCGCCGGTGTCGGATGACGAACGTTCCTCGGCCGGAACGCCGCCTTGGGACAGACGCGGCACGAACATCCGGGAATCGCGTACCGCTACCTGGGCCTGATCCGACTCGAGGACGCACCCCACGAGATCCGCGCGGAGGTCGCCATCGTGATCCAGCAGCACGATGCGGCCCGGGTGCTCCGATTGGGCGCTGCGGACCAACCCCGCCACCGCGGCCGCGGCCAAATCCACGGACTCACCCGGGAGGCCCGCCGCGCGGCGGGTCGTTACCACGAGTCGGGTGTCCGCCAGCCGCTCGATCGACAGCCAGGACCGCAGCATCTCCCATGCCGTGTGGATCGACGTCCGAATCGCTCCGGCACGCCCAGCGGACGGGGTCCGACCGTCCCCGGCTACCGCGTCGGACAGGGCGAGGTCGTCGGCGAGTGACCAGACGATCACGTCCGGAATCTCCTCGGCCGCGGCCAGTTCCGCTAGGTCGGCATAGTGGTGATCGATCCCGGACGTCCTCGTCGCACCCGAGGTCGCCATCACCCCGGCGGAGGCCAGGGACGAGAGCGCAGGCAGCTCCGACTGGATCCACTGCAAGGTCAGTGGCGACGAGCGCCGGGCCGTACTTGCCGCGTTCAGAGCGCCGACGTCGACCGGACGCGCGGCGACCGCATCGATGGTCAAGACGATCGAACCAGTGTCGTCGACAACGTCGATCCCGACCTGCCCGCTGTCGTCCCGAACCACTCGCGCGCGCACTGCCCCGACGCCGGGGCGCCACAGCCGCACTCCGGCGAACGAGAAGGGCAACGGCAACTGCCCCGGCGGCAGGTCGGAGGTCAGGCCGTCGATAGCCGCGTGCAGGCATGCGTCCAGAAGCGCCGGGTGAATGCCGAACGTGGATACCGAGCCGCTCGCGGATTCGTCGAGAGAGACTTCGGCGAAGGCCTGCTCGCCACGGGTCCACATCGCGGTCACACCCTGGAATGCCGGGCCGTAGTCGAAACCGCGCTGCGCCAGGCGGTCATAGATGGACGCGCCGTCCGACGGCTCCGCACCGGCGGGAGGCCAGGTCTGCTCACTCCATGCCGGGTCGTCGTCGGCGGCGGCGGTCAGGACACCGCCTGCGTGGAGCACCCACGGGTCCTCGTCGGCCGCGTCCCCATCCGCCGTTTCGGAGCGGGCGTAGATCGCGAATGTCCGCCGACCCTCTCCGTCGGGTGACGCGACACTCAGCTGCAGGTCGACCTCTGCATCGCCGGCGAGCACGAGCGGGGCTTCCAGCAGCAGTTCCTCGATGACGCCGACGTCCAGTCGCCCACCCGCGGTCAACGCCAATTCCGCAAAGGCCGTCCCGGGCAGCAACACCGAGCCGAGGACCGTGTGGTCGGCGATCCAGGGATGAGTCCGCACCGAGAATCGTCCGGTGAACAGCCACTCGTCCTTGCCCGCGACCGGCACCACGTTCGTCAACAGGGGATGCCCGAACGAGCCTGCCACGACTTCGGGTATCGGCTGCGGCCAGTAGCGTTGGTGCTGGAAGGCGTAGGTGGGCAACGCCGCTCGGCCCGCGGAGCGCCCAGCGACCAAGCGCCGCAAGTCCACCGGCATACCCACTGCGTGCGCGTGCGCGAGGAGCGTGACGAGCTGGAACACCTCGTCGATCGACCGCCGCGACGACGCCACCACCATCGACTTGGCCTCCGGATGTTCCGCTAAGCACTCCCGGGTCATCGCGGTGAGCACCGCGTCCGAACCGACCTCCACGAACCTCCGCACACCGGACTCGACCAACGTGTCCACCCCGGAAGCGAACCGCACACAACCACGCACCTGCGCCACCCAATACTCCGGATCACACACCGCATCGCGCGCAGGCGCACCCGACACATTCGACACAATCGGCAACGATGGCGTCCTATACGTCAAACCTTCGGCCACCGCACGGAACTCGTCCAACATCGGTTCCATCAACACCGAATGGAACGCGTGTGAGACCCGCAGCCGCGTGCTCTTGCGGCCCGCACCGGTAAGCCGTTGCCGGATCTCGTCGACGGCACCCTCATCCCCTGAGAACACCACCGCCTCGGGACCGTTCACCGCCGCGATCGACACCCGATCCCCATAGCCGACCAGCGCCTCCCCTGCCTCGGCCTCCGACACGGCGACCGCCAGCATCGCCCCGCCCTCCGGCAACGCCCCCATCAACCGGCCGCGCGCCGCCACCAGCGCGCACGCGTCCGAGAGTGACCAGACACCGGCGACATATGCCGCTACCAGCTCACCGATAGAGTGCCCGACCAGCAGATCCGGCGTCACATCGAATGATTCGATCAACCGGAACATGGCCACCTCGAACGCGAACAACGCAGGCTGCGTCCACTCCGTCCGATCCAGCACACCTTCGGAATCGGTGAACATCACATCCCGCAACGACCCGCCGAGATAACGATCGAACTCGCCACACACCTCGTCCAAGGCGGCCGCGAACACCGGAAACGCCTGGTACAGCCCCGCGCCCATACCCACACGCTGCGCACCCTGCCCGGTAAACAGGAATACCGTCTTCCCCGGAGTCGTGACGCCGTCGACCACGCCCGGCTGCGCCGAACCCGACGCAAGCGCCGCCAGGCCGGCGAGCAACTCGTCGCGATCACGCCCGACCACGACGCCGCGCCGATCCAGCGACGCCCGCGATTCCAGCAAGGACCACGCGACGGCCCAGCTATCCACATCCGGACGGTCGGCCAACCAATCCCGCAACCGGCCGGCCTGCCCGCGCAATCCCTCTTCCGACTTCGCCGACACCACCAGTGGCACCGCGGCGACGTCGATATCCGACTCCGTTGACGCGAGTTCGCCGCCGTCGCCAGGCTCCGATACGGCGCGGGGCGCCGACGGCGCCGACGGTTCCTCGAGGATCACGTGCGCATTCGTGCCGCTGATCCCGAACGAGGACACTCCCGCGCGCCGCACCCGATCGCCGGCGGGCCACGACTCCGCCTCGGTCAACACCCGGACATCGCCCGCGGACCAATCCACGTGCGGGCTCGGCGCGTCGACATGCAAGGTCTTCGGCAGGGTCTCGTGCCGCATCGCCTGCACCATCTTGATCACACCACCGACACCCGAAGCCGCCTGCGAGTGCCCGATATTCGACTTCAACGAACCAATCCGCAACGGCCCACTCAGCCGATCCTGTCCATAGGCGGCGATCAAGGCCTGCGCCTCGATCGGATCACCCAACGCCGTCCCGGTACCGTGCGCCTCCACAACATCCACATCCACCGGACCCAAACCGGCATTCGCCAACGCCGCCGCAATCACCCGCTCCTGCGATGGACCATTCGGCGCAGTCAAGCCATTGCTCGCACCATCCTGATTGATCGCGCTGCCACGCACCACCGCCAACACGTTGTGGCCCAAGCGCTGCGCATCCGACAGCCGCTCCACCACCAGCACAGCCGCACCCTCCGCCCAAGCCACACCATCGGCCGACGCCGAAAATGCCTTGCACCGACCGTCGGGCGACAGACCGCGCTGCCGGGAGAACTCCACGAACACCATCGGCGTCGCCATCACCGTGGCTCCACCCACCAACGCCAGCGAACTCTCCCCCTGACGCAGCGCCCGGCACGCCACATGCAACGCCACGAGCGACGACGAGCAGGCGGTATCCACCGTCATCGCCGGCCCTTCCAGACCCAACGCATAGGCCACTCGCCCGGACACCACACTCCCCGCGGCGCCGGTCGCGACATACCCTTCGACCTCCGGCCCCGCCTTACGCGTCAGGGCGTCGTAGTCCTGGTACATCACGCCCGTATAGACACCGGTGTCGCTGCCCCGCAACGACACCGGATCGATGCCGGCATGCTCCAACGCCTCCCACGACACCTCCAACAACAAACGCTGCTGCGGATCCATCGCAATCGCCTCACGGGGACCGATCCCGAAAAAGCCCGCGTCGAAATCGGCCGCGTTCGTCAGGAAGCCACCCTCCCGGACATACGACGTGCCCGAGTGGTCGGGGTCCGGATGAATCAGCCGACCCAGATCCCAACCACGATCCGACGGAAACTCGCTGATGGCATCCGCACCCGACGACACCAGATTCCACAGATCATCCGCCGACTCGACACCACCTGGATACCGACAAGCCATACCTACGATCGCGATCGGCTCATCGACCTGCACCCGACGCGCGGTTCTCGTCCTCCGCCGTTCCGCGTCGGGCGAGTCCCCGACCTTGGACAAGATGAACGTCGCCACCGCCCGAGTGGTGGGGTGGTCGAAGACGAGGGTGGTGGGCAGCCGCAAACCTGTCGTCTTTCCGAGCCGGTTGCGGAACTCCACCGCACCCAGTGAATCGAAACCCATTTCACTGAACGGTTTCTCGACATCGATCAGCTCCCCTGAGGCATGACCCAGCACCGCGGCAACCTGAGCCCGCACGAAATCGAGCACGATCGCGTCGTGTTTGTCCCGCGACGCCGGCGCCAACAGCCGCGCCAGGTCCCCACCACCACTGTCCGCGCGGCGTGGCGACGGCGTCAGCGACTGCAGCAGCCCCGGCAACAGGCCCGCGCGCGCGTTGATGGACAGTGTCGCCATGTCGAAGTCGACCGCGGCGACAAACGGTCCGCCCGCAGCACCGGCGAGATCGAAGAGCCTGAGCCCGTCAGCTTCGGCCAGCGGGCGAAAGCCTATGCGCGACAGCCGTTCCACTCCCGCCGCGCCCAGTTCGGCAGTCATCCCGCTGACCTGACTCCACGGACCCCAGGCCACGGAAACCGCGGGTAGATCCGCGTTGGCGCGGCGCCGCGCCAACGCGTCCAGAACCGAGTTCGCCGCCGCGTAGTTACCCTGCCCTGGTGATCCGAGAACCGCCGCGACCGAGGAGAACATGACGAACGCCGACAGATCGCGATCCAGGGTGAGCTCGTGCAGGTTCAGCGCTGCGTCCACCTTCGGCGCGAGCACCCGGTCGACCTGATCGGGCGTGAGCAATTCGACGGTGCCGTCGGCCAGTACACCGGCCGCGTGAATGACGGCTGTCAGCGCGGGGCCGTCGGAGATGTCGTCAAGCATCGTCCGTACGGCCGCGCGGTCACTGACATCACACGCCAGCACCCGCGATCGAGCTCCGAGCTCGGTCAGCTCGGCCACGAGTTCGGCGACACCGTCGGCCCGCTCACCACGCCGGGACACCAACACCAGATCACGCACCCCATGCGTCGCGGCCAGATGCCGCGCCACGAGAGCGCCCAACCCGCTGGTGCCACCGGTGATCAACACCGCACCCGAACCGACCGCGATACTCGACCCGACCGCGGGCGCGTCGCGACGGGTCAGCCGCGGCGCCAGCAGAGCACCCGCACGCACCGCCAGCTGCGCCTCTTCGGCATCCAGGGCGGCGGATATCAGCTCCGGCGTCACTGCGCCGTCGACATCACTGTCCACCAACACAATCCGGCCGGGATTCTCCGATTGCGCGCTCCGCAGCAAACCCCACGTCGCCGCCGCCGCCAAATCGGGATCCTCGCCGGACAGACCCGCTCCATTGTGCGTCACCACAATCAGTCGAGCGTCAGCCGCCGTGGGAAGGCGCAACCACGATCGAACTGTCGCCAATGTCGCGTGTACGCGTCGGTGCACAGTGTGCGCCGACCATGGCCCGCCCTCGGCGAGCGACGAATCGGCGTCATCGGCGAACCACACCACCACATCCGGACCGTGCTCCCCGGCGACCTCGCCCAGCGCGGCCATATCCGGGTAGCTCTCCTCGAACCCGGCCGCCGGCGTCGAGCCGATGACGGCGATCCGCCCGGTGCCCGCACCTACCTGCGAACGGGATTCGACCGCGATCCACCGCACGTCATAGAGCCCATGGCGACCGACGGATCGGCCCTGGTTCAGAACCTGACTGTCGACCGGACGCGACTGCAGTGATTCGACGGTCAACACCGGCGCGCCCGCCTCGTCGACGATCGTGAGCCGCACACTGTCAGCCCCGGTGCGCCGGATTCGAACCTCCACGGCCGTCGCTCCGGGTTGGAACAACCGCACGCCGTTGAACGAGAACGGCAGCGGCAGGTGGTCCTGTGGCAGGTCCGTGGCCAATTCGTGCACCGCGGCATGCAGCGCGGCGTCCAGCAGCGCGGGATGCATGCCGAACCGAGAGGCTTCCGCACCGACTTCGGCGCTCAACCTCACATCGGCCGACACGTCGTCGCCGTCCCGCCACACCCTGCGCACCCCTTGAAACGCAGGTCCGTAACCGAATCCGCGCGCGGCCAACTGGTCGTACAACACTTCACCGGGCGTCGCCTCGTCCTTCGACGACAGCCCGTTGTCGCCGCGCGACGCCAGCACGTCGATCACCACGCCCGGCGCAAGAATGCCACGCGCGTGCGTGGTTCCGAATCCGTCGTCCGGCTGCTCGCCGATGGCCTTGGACGCCACGACGAACCGCCGCCGCCCATCGTCATCCGGCGCCTCGACACCGATCTGGATGTCGATCTCGACCCTGTCGTCCAACCGCAGCGGAGCTTCCAGAACCAGCTCATCGACGATTTCGACGCCCAATCGAGCACCGACCGCCAACGCCAGCTCCACGAAACCAGTTCCTGGTAACAGCACCCCGCCGAATACCGCGTGATCTGCGATCCACGGATGCGATGCCACCGAAAGTCGGCCGGTGAACAACCACTCGTCCTTACCGGCCACTGAGATCGCCGCGCCGAGCATGGGGTGGTCGATCGGCAGCAGACCGGCGCGACTCACGTCGCCGACGTCACCACTCGGCGGCAGCCAGTACCGAGCGCGTTGGAATACATAGGTCGGCAAGGGAATCCGACGCAGCGATCGTCCTTCGTACAGGGAGCGCCAATCCACCTCGAGACCCGCGGCGTGCGCGGCGGCCAGGAACATGGTGAACTGCTCGACCTCTTCCGCGCTGCGCCGAGCGGCGGCGGCCACCACCGACCGCGACTCGACCTCGGGTTCCTCGGCCAGACACTGGCGTGTCATCGCCGCCAGGACGGCGTCCGGGCCGACCTCCAGGAAGCGCCGGGTCCCGGTCGCGGTCAGCGCCCGCACCCCCGGAGCGAACCGCACGGCCGACCGTACCTGGCGTACCCAGTACTCCGGATCGGTCAGTTCACTATCCACCACCTCGCCGGTCACATTCGACATAATCGAAATGTTTGGCACCTGATAGGTCAAACCCGCTGCCACCGTGCGGAATTCGTCGAGCATCGGTTCCATGCGCGCCGAGTGGAAAGCGTGGCTGACCCGCAACCGGCTCGTCTTGCGGCCTCGGTCGGCAAGCCGTCGTTCGACCTCGTCAACGGCGTCCACGTCGCCGGACAACACCACCGCAGCTGGGCCGTTCACCGCAGCCACCGCCAGCCTGCCGGAGTATCCGGCCACGAGGGCGACCGCCTCATCTTCGGATACGGCCGCCGCCAGCATTGCCCCGCCCTCCGGCAACGCCCCCATCAGCCGCCCGCGTGCCTCCACCAGCGCACACGCGTCCGTCAGCGACCAAACCCCGGCGACATATGCCGCCACCAGCTCACCGATGGAATGACCGAGCAGCACATCCGGTGTCACACCGAACGATTCGAGCAGCCGGTACAGCGCCACCTCGAACGCGAACAGCGCGACCTGAGTGAACTCCGTCCGATCCAGTAGCGCCGCGCCGTCCTCGGCGAACATCAGATCTTTCAACGATCGTCCGAGCAGTGGATCGAACGCGGCGCACACCTCGTCCATCGCGGCCGCGAACACTGGAAACGCCGCGTACAGTTCCCGCCCCATTCCGGGCCGCTGCGCGCCTTGACCGGTGAACAGAAACGCCGTGCGTCCCGTGCCCACGACGCCGCCGACCACGCCGACGCTGTGGGAGGACGCACTGTCGGCGAGTGCTGCCAAACCTGCCAGCAACTCCGCACGGTCACGTCCCACAACCACTCCGCGCCAGTCCAACAGTGCCCGCGACGTCGCCAAGGAATGCGCCACATCCCACACGTCTGCGTCCGGATCGCCGATCAACCACTGCCGCAGTCGATCCGCCTGTGCCCGCAGGCCCGGCTCGGACTTCGCCGACACGATCCACGGGACGACATCCGACACGACGCTCGGCCGCGGCGACGACATCTCTTCGGAGTCGACCTGCTCCGAATTGCCCTTGGACTCCGCGGCGACCGGATCAGTGGGCGCTTCCTCGAGAATCACGTGCGCGTTGGTGCCGCTGACCCCGAACGACGACACACCCGCCCGGCGCACCCGCTCCCCTGCAGGCCACGGCTCGGCCTCGGTCAACAATCGCACCGTATCCGCAGACCAATCCACATGGGGGGTAGGCGCATCCACGTGCAACGTCTTCGGCAACACACCGTGCCGCATAGCCTGCACCATCTTGATCACACCCCCGACACCCGCCGCCGCCGAAGTGTGACCGATATTCGACTTGAGCGAGCCCAAACGGAACGGACCGCTCTCCCGCTGTTGCCCATAGACTCTGATCAACGCCCGCGCCTCGATCGGATCCCCCAGCATCGTGCCCGTACCGTGCGCCTCCACCGCATCGACATCCGACGGATCCAATCCGGCATTCGCCAACGCCGCCGTGATCACCCGCTCCTGCGAAGGACCATTCGGCGCAGTCATACCCTTGCTCGCGCCGTCCTGATTCACCGCGCTGCCCCGAATCACCGCCAATACGGTGTGCCCCAACCGACGGGCATCAGACAACCGCTCCAGCACCAGCATCCCGAGACCTTCGGAGAAGCCTGTCCCGTCGGCGGCCGCCGCGAACGCCTTGCACCGGGCATCGGACGACAGCGCGTGCTGACGCGCGAACGCGATCAGCAGGGACGGATCCGACATCACGGTCACCCCACCCGCCAACGCGAGTGACGTATCGCCCTGCCGCAATGCCTGACACGCCAGATGCAACGCCACCAGCGACGACGAGCACGCGGTATCGACCGACATCGTGGGCCCCTTGAAACCGAATGTGTAGGCGATCCGGCCGGACAGAACGCAGCTCGCCGCACCCAGGTAGGCATGGCCTTCCGCCTCGGCCGTCAATGTCGGGGAGCCGACCCGCGGACCGTAGTACTGATGGAAGACTCCGGCGAAGAGGCCGGTGTCGCTGCCGCGCAGCGACACCGGGTCGATACCCGCGTCCTCCAACGCCTCCCAGGATGCCTCGAGCATCAGGCGCTGCTGCGGATCCAGCACCGCGGCTTCCCGAGGGCCGATTCCGAAGAAACCCGCATCGAAATCGGCTGCCGAATAAAGAAACCCGCCCTCACGGGTGTAGATCGTGCCCGGCACATCCGGATCCGGGTTGAACAGCCGCTCCAGGTCCCACCCTCGATCGGTCGGAAGACCGCCGACCGCGTCGGTACCGGAGGCGACCAGATCCCACAGTTGTGCGGGGGAGTCGACGCCCCCCGGATAGCGGCAGCTCATCCCGACAATCGCAATCGGTTCCCGCGCACGCTCCTCCAACTCGTGGATGTGCTTGTTGGCGGTGCGTAGGTCTCCGGTGAGTTTCCGCAGGTAACGGGTGAGTTTTTCCTCGTTGCTCATGGTTGACCGAACTCCTCATCAATCAGGTCAAAAAGCTCGCTGCTGGAATGCGCGGCAAGATCGTCGTACTCGTCGGTCTGCCATCTGTCGCCGAGATGGGACCGAAGCCGGTCGCCGATGCCGAGCAATGCGGTAACGGTCGCGTCGTCGTCGCCCGCCGCAGCGAGGACGCGTTCGACCATCGCCTCCAGACGAGCGAGATCATCGGACGCGGGAACGGCGGTAGGCGGTTCCGCGGTGACGGTCAGGGCGAGTTGGCCGTGCAGATACCCGGCCAACTCGGAGAGTGTCGGGTAGTCGAACACCAGCGTCGAAGGCAACTGGAGGCCGGTAGCTTTCGAAAGCCGATTCCGGAGCTCCACCCCACCCAGCGAATCGAATCCGATCTCGTCGAATCCCTTGTCGGGCCGAATATCGTTCGTCGACGAGTAGCCCAATACGGCGGCGGCTTGTTCGAGAACCAGACCGAGTACGGCCTGCTCTCGTTTGGCCTCCGGTACCCGGGCCAGATCGAAGACGCGTGATTGCCTGCCGTGCCCGGCTTCCCGCTCGGAATGCCGAACGAACCCTCGCAATAGCGCGGGGATCGTGTCGGCGCGAGCTTCCCGGCGAAGGGCGTTCACGTCGAAACAAGCCGGCACGAGCGCGGATACTTCCGCCGGTGCCGATCCGATGCCCGCAACGGTGTCGAACAGCCGAAGGCCGTCCGCTCGGGTCAGCGGTCGCAAACCCAGGCGGGCCAGTCGTGCGACTGCCGCTTCGTCGAGGGTGTCCGTCATGCCGCCCGATCCCGCTCCGGTCCGCTCCCACGGACCCCAGGCGAGTGCTACGGCGGGCAGTCCTTCGGCACGACGCCGGGCGGCCAACGCGTCCAGGAAGCTGTTGGCAGCGGCATAGTTGGCCTGACCCGCGGACCCGAGGACACCGGAAATCGACGAGAACAGCACGAACGCCGATACATCCGAGCCCCGCGTCGCCTCGTGCAGATTCCACGCAGCGTCAACCTTCGGCGCGAGCACGCGATCCAACTGTTCGACCGTGAGCGTTCGAATCGTTGCGTCATCGAGCGCACCCGCCGCATGGACCACTGCCGTCAACGGCTGTTCCGGCGGGATCGAATCGAGCAGCGCCCGCAATGCCGTCCGGTCCGCGACATCGCAGGCCGCGAGGCGCGCCTTGGCGCCGAGCTCACTCAGTTCCGCCGCCAATTCCACTGCACCCGCCGCATTCTCACCGCTGCGGGAGACCAGGAGCAACTGCCGGACACCGTGCTCGACAGCCAGGTGCCGAGCCAGCATCCCGCCGAGCCCGCCGGTGCCTCCGGTGATCATCACGGTGCCGGATCCGAACGACGGCCTCGTCTCCGCAGACCCATCCCTGCGCTCCAGCCTCGGCGTCAGCAAGGTGTCCCCACGAACGGCCACTTGCGGCTCATCGGCCGCGAGGACCGTCAACACGGCGTCGGCCGACAGCGGCTGTTCGCCGGGCGAGGACTGCCAGTCGAGCAGAACGATCCGATCGGGGTATTCGGTTTGCGCGCTGCGCACCAACCCCCACACCGCGGCCGCGGCGAGGTCCGGCGTCTCGCCGGGCAGTCCGGCGGCGTTGTGGGTGACCACGATCAGTCGCGATCGCTCCAGGGCTTCCTTGTCGAGCCACGCCTGGAGCATGTGCAATGTCGAGCGCGCTTGGTCGTACGTCGCGGCTGCGGCGTCGCCGTTCCGCGCAGTCGCGGCTGCGGCGACCGACCACACGACAACCTCGGGCAGCGCGCCCTCGGTCGTTGCCAGGCTGTGGAGGTCCGGATACCGCTCCCACACACCGGCAACCGGGATCGAGCCCAGTGCGGCAATCGCACCGGACACCGTGTCGGCGGACGAAGCGCGGACCTCCGTCCACTGCAGTGCGTACGCCCCGGCGTCGCCGCCCGACAGGGAGTCGCGGAGCTGGGCGACGTCATAGGACCGCATGACGGCCTCGTCTATGGAGAGGACCGGGTTGCCGTCGCCGTCCATCGCCGCGATGGCGATGGCATCCTCGCCCTTCGACACGGCGATCACCCGCAGCTGTGCGGGCCGTGCGATGTCGTGAAATCGAGCCCCGCCCCAACGGAACAGCAGCTTGCCGAGGTTCGGATCGTTGCCGAGCTCCGGCCACATCAGACAGGCGAGTCCGGCGTGCCCAATACCGTCCATCAGGCCCGGATGCAAAGTGAAACCGTCGGGGTCGACGGTCGGATCCAACGCGACCTCGGAGAAGACGGTGTCCCCGTGCCGCCACGCGCGTTCGGTGGCGCAGAAGGAAGGACCGTACTCGAGCCCCACCGCGGCTGCGATGTGCGCGGGAATCCATTCCGGGTCGATCGGGTCGGCGTCCAGCGGCGGCCACGGCTCGGCCTGGAGCCGTTCCATCAGCGGTTCGGCGGCCGGTCGGTCGCCTGCCAGAATTCCGCTGGCGTTACGTATCCATTCGTTGTCGTCGTCACCGGCGACGCGGTAGTGGAAGGTGAAGTGACGCCGCCCGGTGTCGTCCGACTCGTCGACGAACACTTGCAGGTCGATCTCACCGTCTTCGGGCGGGAGGACCGGGGCCTCCAACGTGAGCTCATCCACACCGACGCAGCCGAACCGCGGCCCCGCCACCAACAGCATCTCCAACAGCGCCGTGCTCGGCACGACCATGACGCCGTAACTTGTGTGGTCCGCGAGCCAAGGATGGGTCCGGCGCGAGAGCCGGCCCGTGAGCATCCATTCGTCTTTGCCCGCGAGCCGCACCACACCGGTCAACACCGGGTGACCCGACGCCGTCGGCGATACCTCGACGGCCGGACGCAGCCAGTACCGTTGATGCTGGAAGGCGTAGGTGGGCAATGCCACCCGATTCGTGGAGCGGTTCGTGAACAACGGAGTCCAGTCCACCTCTACTCCCGCGACATATGCCTGTGCCAGCGCGGACACGAACTGGGTCGGCTCGTCGGTCGAGCGCCGAGCGGCCGCGACCACCGTCGACTTGGCCTCGACATCCGGAGTCTCGGCAAGACATTGCCGAGTCATCGCGGACAGCACAGCATCCGGTCCGATCTCCACGAACCGCCGCACCCCTGCCTTGACCAGAGTGCCGACCCCCGGCGCGAACCGGACGCAACCACGCACCTGCTCCACCCAATAACCCGGGTCGGTCAACTCCGCCCCGACGACAGCACCGTTGACATTCGACACGATCGGAACAGTCGGCAGGTGGTAGGTCAAACCTTCGGCCACGCCACGGAACTCGTCGAGCATCGGATCCATCAACGCCGAATGGAAGGCATGACTGACCCGCAAGCGGGAGGTCTTCACCCCCTCGACAGCAAGCTTGTCCTCGATCTTGCCGATCGCGAACACGTCCCCGGACAACACCACCGACGATGGACCGTTCACCGCGGCCATCGACACCTGCCCCTCGAACTCGGCGAGCACCATGGCCACTCGCTGCTCGGATACCGCCGCCGCCAGCATCGCACCGCCCCTTGGCAGCGCCCCCATCAACCGGCCGCGCGCCACCACCAGGGCGCATGCATCCGGCAACGACCACACCCCGGCCACGTACGCGGCAGCCAGCTCCCCGATCGAGTGTCCGATCAGCACATCCGGTGTCACACCGAACGACTCCATCAGCCGAAACAACGCCACCTCGAATGCGAACAACGCAGGCTGCGTGAACTGCGTGAGATCCAACAGCGCCGCGTTACTCGGATCGAATACCAGGTCCTTCAGCGACCAGTCGAGCACCGGATCCACCTGTGCGCATACCTCGTCGAACGCTGCCGCGAACACGTCGAACGCCGCGTACAGACCCGCACCCATACCGACCCGCTGCGCGCCTTGCCCGGTGAACAGGAACGCCGCCTTTCCCGAACCTGCTGTCGCCTCGATCGTGCCTGGTGACCCCGACGCCACATCGGCCAGACCGGCCAGCAGTTCGTCCCGATCACGACCGACGGCCGCACCACGCCAGTCCATGCGAGCGCGGGATGTCGCCAAGGAATGCGCGACATCCCACACGTCTGCGTCGGGATGGCCGATCACCCACTGCCGCAGTCGGTCCGCCTGCGCCCGCAGACCCGACTCGGAACTGGCCGACACCACCCACGGAACGACTTCCCCGGTCCGGGGCCGATCCGCCGGCGCGGGCTGCGACGACGGAATCCGACGGACTGGTGCTTCTTCCAGGATGGCGTGTGCGTTGGTGCCGCTGACACCGAACGACGACACCCCGGCTCGACGGACCCGGTCGCCCGCCGGCCACGGCTGGGCCTCGGTCAACAGTTGTACATCGCCCGAAGACCATTCCACGTGCGGGCTCAGCTCATCCGCGTGGAGTGTCTTCGGCAGAGTTTCGTGTTGTAGCGCCTGAACCATCTTGATGACGCCACCCACGCCTGCCGCGGCCACGGTATGTCCGATGTTCGACTTGATCGATCCGATGCGCAGCGGCCGATCCGGTCGATCCTGGCCATAGGCGGCGATCAACGCCTGCGCCTCGATCGGATCACCCAGAGTGGTCCCGGTACCGTGCGCCTCCACCGCATCGATGTCCGACGGCTGGAGTCCGGCATTGGCCAACGCCGCGGCGATCACCCGTTCCTGCGACGGACCGTTCGGCGCGGTCAAACCGTTGCTCGCACCATCCTGGTTCACCGCCGTCCCACGCACGAGAGCGAGGACGTTGTGTCCCAGGCGTCGGGCGTCAGAGAGCCGCTCGAGCACCAGCACACCGACGCCCTCGGAGAAGGCGACACCGTCCGCCGCGGCGGAGAACGCCTTGCAACGTCCGTCGGGTGACAGACCGCGTTGCCGCGCGAAATCGACGTAGAGGTAAGGACTTGCCGCGACTGTCACACCGCTCGCCAGCACCAGCGAGCTCTCGCCCTGGCGCAGCGCTTGGCAGGCCAGATGCAGCGAGACCAGCGACGACGAGCACGCGGTGTCCACGGTGACCGCGGGCCCCTCGAGACCGAAGACGTAGGCCACCCGCCCGGAAATCACGCTGCTCGTGGTACCGGTGAGCCGATAGCCCTCCAGATCGCCGACTACGCGATCAATGTAGCCCGAGTACCCAGCTCCGGCGAACACGCCGGTGTCACTGCCTCGCAACGACGCCGGATCGATGCCCGCGTGCTCCAACGCCTCCCACGACACCTCCAGCAACAACCGCTGCTGCGGATCCATCGCGGACGCCTCCCGCGGGCTGATCCCGAAGAAACCCGGGTCGAAATTACCTGCGTCATAGAGGAATCCGCCGCGGTGGGTGTAAACGGTACCGGGCTTGTCCGGATTCGAATCGAATAATCGCTCCAGATCCCAGCCACGATCCGACGGGAAATCGCCGGTCGCGTCGGTTCCGGAAGCAACGAGGTCCCAGAGCTCATCCGGTGATTCGACACCGCCTGGGAACCGGCAGGCCATCCCCACGATCGCGATCGGCTCGTCTGCTCGTACCCGGCGCACAGTCTTCTTGACAGGTTCGCCCACCGTCTTCGGCTCGACGCGCGACTGCACCAGCTTCGCCACCGCCGCCGGAGTCGGATAGTCGAACACCAAGGTCGACGGCAACTGCAGACCCGTAGCCTTACCCAACCGGTTACGGAACTCCACCGCACCCAACGAATCGAAACCGATCTCGTCGAAGCGCTGATCGGGCCTGATGTCGTCTCCCGAGTCGTGCCCGAGCACCGCGGCGACCTGGTCGCGCACCGCCTCCAGCACTACCTCGGCGCGTTGAGCCTCCGGCACCCCGGCCAGCCGGGCGCCCAACGAACCCGCCGCGTGTCCTGCCGAGGCCTCTTTCGCAGCGTGCGCTGGGCGTGCCGAACGCCGTACGAATCCACGCAATACCACCGGAACGCTGTCGATTTCGGGCTCGCGACGCAAGACACTCGCGTCGAACCGGATCGACACCAGTCGTGCGTCGGAGTGGGCAAGAGCGGCGTCGAAAAGGCGCACACCCTCGTCGTCACCGAGCTGCCCCAGCCCCAACCGATCCCACCTAGCGACAGCAGCACGATCCAAACCACCGGTCATCCCGCTGCCCTGGTTCCACGGCCCCCACGCCAGCGACGTCGCAGGCAACCCCGCGGCCCGTCGCCGTTGCGCCAACGCATCCAAGAAGCCGTTCGCCGCAGCGTAATTGCCCTGCCCGGCCGACCCGAGCACCCCCGCTATCGACGAAAACACCACGAATGCCGACAAGTCACGATCCCGGGTCAACTCATCCAGATGCCAGGCCCCGTCCACCTTCGGCGACAACACCCGGTCCACCTGCTCACCGGTCAACGACTCCACAGTGCCGTCATCGAGCACCCCCGCGGTGTGCACGACAGCGGTCAATCGGCCATCGGAATCGATGGTGTCCAACAAGGCCCGTACTGCGCCATGATCAGCGACATCACACGCCACGACCCGAGCATCCGCCCCCACCTGCGCCAACTCGGCGACCAACTCGGCGGCGCCGGGTGCGGCCAGGCCCCGCCGCGACGTCAACACCAACCGGCGCACACCGTGCTCGGCGACCAGATGGCGGGCGAACA
Source organism: Nocardia sp. NBC_01730 (assembly GCF_035920445.1). NCBI lineage: Bacteria > Bacillati > Actinomycetota > Actinomycetes > Mycobacteriales > Nocardiaceae > Nocardia > Nocardia sp. NBC_01730. Next base: position 2,287,476 of record NZ_CP109162.1, read on the forward strand.
ACGCACCCAACCCGCCCGTACCACCGGTGATCAACACCGTCCCGTCCCCCGACGACGACAGTGCACTGGTGTCCTCCGACGCGGACGCGCGCGTCAACCGGGGCACCAGAACCTCCCCACCACGCACCGCCACCTGCGGTTCACCTGATCCCAGTACGGCCGCGATCCGATCCACATCCAACGGCCCGGCCGGGTCTTCATCGACCAGGACGAACCGCTCCGGATTCTCCGACTGCGCACTACGCACCAATCCCCACACCGAAGCGGCAGCCAGATCCGGAGCCTCACCGGACAACCCCGCGCCGCCCGTCGTGACCACCACCAACCGGACATCCGCCAAACGTTCTTCGGCAAGCCAGGACTTCAGCATCGCGAGCGCGTCATGCACCCCCGCCCGCACCACTCCGGGAATATCGGCCGAATCATCGGCAGCCAACTCCGTCGCGCGCCACACCACCACACGCGGAACCCGTTCAGCCGCGACAATATCCGCGACAGAACCGTAGGACGCGTCGATACCCGACACCGTCGTATCCGCGAGCACAGCCATCGACGACGCCGACCGGTCGGCACGTCCTACCGCAGTAGGCTCCCAACGCACCTGGTACAGACTTGCCTCATCACCGGACAGTGTGCTGCGGAATTCCTTCACGTCATAAGGACGCATCACCACCGCATCAACCGACACGATCGGATTGCCGTCCGGATCGACCGTCGCGACAGACACAGTCTCCGCCCCAGTCGCGACCACGATGACCCGAAGCGACGTCACTTCCGCAGGCCACCGGCCACCGTCCGTCGCCGACTTGTGGAATCGTGCACCACCCCAACGGAACAACAACCTGCCGGTATCCGGATCGGAATCTTCATCACGCCACAGCAACCGGGAGAAACCCGCGTGCATCACCATATCCAGCAGGGCCGGATGCAGGTCGTGCCGTCCCGGCTCCGGCGCCGCGTCGGTGTCCAGTGCGATCTCCGAGAAGACCGCGTCGCCACGTTGCCACGCAGCACGCACACCGATTAACGCGGGACCGTACTCGAGCCCGGTGTCCTTCGCGATCCGCTCCGGAAGCGCCGCACTGTCCACGAGTTCGGCGTCGGCGGGTGGCCATTCCTCGTCCCGCAGCCGTGACAACAACGCCGAATCACCATCCCACTGCGCCGCAAGCGCACCAGTGGCATTGTGGGTCCATTCGTCATCCGACGACTTACGGAAATAGAACTCGAACTGACGCCGCCCTGACTCGTCGGGCGCCTGCACCAACACCTGCAACTCGATCTCGTCGTCCCCGGCCGGCAGGATCGGCGCCTGCAACGTGAGTTCCTCCACCACCGCGCAACCGATCCTGTCGCCCGCGACAAGAAGGAACTCGACGAGAGTCGCGCTCGGCACAACCACCACGCCGTAGGTCATGTGATCCGCGATCCACGGATGAGTACGCAGGGAGAACCGGCCGGTGAACAACCATTCGTCGGCGCCCGCCAACCCCACCACACCCGTCAAAATCGGATGATCCGACGACGCCGGCGACGCGTCGCTATTGGGCTGCAACCAGAAGCGCCGACGCTGAAACGCATACGTCGGCAACGGAACCCGACCCACCGCCCGGCCCACGAACAGCGGCCCCCAATCCACCCACACACCGGTGACATGAACCTGCGCCAGAGCAGTCACGAACTGCGTCACCTCATCGACCGATCGCCGCGAAGTCGCCACCACCGACGACGCCGACTCGACCTCGAGGTTCTCGGCAAGACACCCACGAGTCATCGCCGCCAACACCGCATCCGGACCCACCTCGATGAACCGCCGCACACCCTCCGCAACGAGAGCATCCACACCCGGCGCGAACCGGACACAACCCCGCACCTGCCCCACCCAATACTCCGGATCGGTCACCGCCTCCCCCGCGAACCGGCCAGACGCATTCGACACAATCGGCAGACGCGGCGACGCGTACACGACACCTTCAGCCACCGCGCGGAACTCCGCCAACATCGGCTCCATCCGCGCCGAATGGAACGCATGCGAAACCCGCAACCTATTCGTCTTGATCCCCTCGCCGGACAATAGCCGCTCGATCTCATCGATGGCATCGACATCCCCAGACAACACCGTCGACGACGGATCATTCACCGCCGCAACCGACACCCGACCACCGAAACCGGCAATCACCTCCGCTGCCCGCTCCTCACCGACCCCCACCGCAAGCATCGCCCCACCCACCGGCAACCCACCCATCAACCGACCCCGCGCCGCCACCAACACACACGCATCCGACAACGACCACACCCCCGCCACATAGGCGGCCGCCAACTCCCCGATCGAATGCCCGATCAACACATCCGGCCTCACACCGAACGATTCGATCAGCCGGAACAGCGCCACCTCGAACGCAAACAACGCAGGTTGTGTGAACTCCGTCCGATCCAACAACCCCTCAGTACCGGCGAACATCGCATCCTTCAACGACCGCCCGAGCAAAGGATCGAACTCCGCGCACACCTCATCCAATGCCGCCGCGAACACCGGAAACGCGCGATACAGACCCGCACCCATCCCGGGCCGCTGAGCACCCTGACCGGTAAACAGAAACGCCGTCTTATCAGAACCTGCTTTCGCCTCGATCGCGCCTGGCGCACTCGCCGCCAAATCGGCCAGACCTGCCAGCAGTTCTTCCCGGTCACGCCCCACGATTACGCCGCGCCAGTCCAACAGTGCCCGCGACGTCGCCAAGGAATGCGCCACATCCCACACATCCGCGTCGGGATCGCCGATCAACCACTGCCGCAGTCGATCCGCCTGTGCCCGCAGGGCTTCGTCGGACTTGGCCGATATCAACAGCGGAACGAAATCCGACACGCTGGTCTTCGCCGCCGCCACCTGCTCGGGCTCGCCTCCCGACTGCGCGACGACCGGATCGGTAGGTGCTTCCTCGAGAATGAGGTGCGCGTTGGTGCCGCTGGCCCCGAACGACGACACACCCGCCCGACGCACCCGCTCCCCCGCAGGCCAAGGCTCGCTGTCCTGGAGAAGCCGTACCGTATCCGCAGACCAATCCACGTGCGGGGTGGGCGCATCCACATGCAACGTCTTCGGCAACACACCGTGCCGCATAGCCTGCACCATCTTGATCACACCCCCGACACCCGCCGCCGCCGAAGTGTGACCGATATTCGACTTGAGCGAACCCAAACGCAGCGGCGCGCTCTCACGCCGCGCACCATAGACGCTGATCAGTGCCCGCGCCTCGATGGGATCCCCCAGCATCGTGCCCGTGCCGTGCGCCTCTACCGCGTCGATATCCGACGGATCCAGACCGGCGTTCGCGAGCGCCTGCGCGATCACTCGTTCCTGCGACGGACCGTTCGGGGCGGTCAAGCCGTTGCTCGCGCCGTCCTGATTGACCGCGGTGCCGCGCACCACTGCCAGAACCGGGTGTCCCAACCGTCGGGCATCCGACAACCGCTCCAACACCAGCATCCCGAGACCTTCGGAGAAACCGGTCCCGTCGGCGGCCGCCGCGAATGCCTTGCAGCGCGCATCGGGCGACAGCGCACGCTGACGCGCGAACGCGATCAGCAGGGACGGGTCCGACATCACGGTGACGCCGCCGGCCAGGGCCAACGTGGCGTCGCCCTGCCGCAACGCCTGGCAGGCGAGGTGCAGGGCTACCAGCGACGACGAGCACGCGGTGTCCACCGAGATGGCCGGGCCTTTGAAGCCGAAGGTGTAGGCGATCCGGCCGGATAGCACGCTGTTCGAAACGCCGAGGTAGGCATGGCCTTCCGTCTCGGCGGTGATGGTCGGGGAGCCGATGCGGGGACCGTAGTATTGGTGGATTACTCCGGCGAAGACGCCGGTGTCGCTGCCGCGCAGCGACACCGGGTCGATACCCGCGTCCTCCAACGCCTCCCAGACCGCCTCGAGCGTCAGGCGCTGCTGCGGATCCATGGCCGCGGCCTCGCGGGGGCCGATCCCGAAGAAGGCTGCGTCGAAGTCGCCTATGGAGTCGAGAAACCCGCCCGCACGGGTGTAGATCGTGCCCGGCACATCCGGATCCGGGTTGAACAGCCGCTCCAGATCCCACCCCCGGTCGGAAGGGTAGTCCCCGACGGCATCCACGCCGTTCGCGGTCATGCGCCACAGATCCTCGGGTGACCGCACGCCACCGGGGTACCGGCAGGCCATGCCGACGATGGCGATGGGCTCCTGCGAGCGGTCGGTGAACTCGCGCAGCTGCTGTTTGGTCTCGTACAGCTCCTTCGCGGTCTTCTTCAGATACCGGCGCAGCTCGTCGTTGTCGGCCATCGGTGGAACTCCTGATCGTATTGGTTCAGCTGAGGTGGTCGATGAAGTCGAAAAGCTCGCGGTCGTCCGCGGTTTCGAGACTGTCGGCGTTGCCGCCGAGGTCGATCTCGCCGGCGTCCTTGCCTTCGATCTTCCGCAACAGTGCGGTCAACCTGGATGCGATGTCCGATCGGTCCGCGGGTGACAGATCGGCCGCGGCGAAACTGCTTGCCAGCGAGTCGATCTCGGCCGCCATCCGCTCCGCGGGGTCATCGACCGGCACGATCTCCTGGCGGATGAAGCCGGCCAGTGCTTCCGGGGTGGGATAGTCGAACATCGCGGTCGTCGACAACTGCACACCGACAGCCGATTTCAAACGGTTACGGAATTCCATCACGCCGAGCGAGTCGAACCCGATATCGCTGAACGGCTTGTCCGGGGCAGTGGACTCCGCACTGGTGTGTCCGAGAACGGCCGCGGCCTGAACACGGATCACGTCGAGGACGATGCGTTCCTGCTCGGCCGTGGAGCGGCCGAGCAGTTGCGCCGCCAGATTCGGCGGCTCGCTCGTCCGGTCGCTCACCCGGCGGCGCGATGGCCGCGACAAGCCGCGCATGACCGGGCGCACATCGTCGGGATCTGCCTCGGCGAGAGCAGGCCGGTCGATCCGGACCGCCACGAACATGGACCTGCCGCCCTCCAATGCCGCGTCGAACAGCTCCATGCCGTCCTCGTCGCCCAGCGGAAGAAAACCTTCCCGCCGCAACCTGGCGAGATCGGCGTCGCCGAGGGCGCTGGTCATACCGCTACTCTGCTGCCACGGCCCCCAGGCAACCGACGTCGCGGGCAGACCGGACACGTGCCGGTGTTGCGCCAACGCATCCAGGAAGACATTGGCGGCGGAATAGTTCGCCTGCCCCGGGTTGCCGATCACGCCCGCGACCGAGGAGTAGAGCACGAACGCCGACAGATCCAGGTCTTCGGTGGCCTCGTGCAGATTCCAGGCCGCGTCCACTTTCGGCCGCAGCACGTCCGCGATCTGCTCCGGCGTCATGGTGGCGAGCAGGCCATCGGCCAGCACACCCGCGGCATGGACGACGGCGGTCAACGGATGTTCCGACGGTATCGCCGCCAGCACCGCGTCCAGTGCGACTCGGTCGGACGCATCGCAGGCGACCACCTCCACATGTGCGCCGAGCTCGGTGAGCTCGGCGGCGAGTTCGGCCGCGCCGGGTGCGTCCGGACCGCGCCTGCCTGCCAACACCAGCCTGCGCACGCCGTGCGCGGTGATCAGGTGGCGCGCAGCCACCGCGCCCAGTCCCCCGGTTCCGCCGGTGATCAGGACGGTGCCGTCCGTCCGCAACGGGGTCGGCACGGTGAGCACGTTCTTGCCGATGCCCCGGGCCTGACTGAGGTACCGGTAGGCTTCCGGTGCCCGCCGCAGGTCCCACGCGGTGGTCGGGTACGGCGCCAACGTCCCGGCGTCGAAGAGTTCGACAAGAGCGGCCAGGATCTCGTGGAGCCGATCCGGACCCACGTCCATCAGCATGAAGCTGTGGTAACGCACGCCAGGATGAACGGCGGCCACGTCGGCCGGATCACGTCGGTCGATCATGCCCATTTCGACGAAGCGGCCACCTCTCGGCAACAGTCGCAACGACGCGTCCACGAATTCGCCTGCCAGCGAATCCAGCACGATGTCCACGCCGCGACCGTCGGTTGCCTCGAGGAACTTCTGCTCGAAATCCAGGGTGCGCGAGTCGCCGATGTCCGAGTCCCCGAAACCCATGTCGCGCAGGACGTCCCATTTGGGCTCACTGGCAGTGACCAGCAGCCGCAGGCCCAGGTGTCGTGCGAGCTGCACGGCCGCCATGCCGACGCCACCGGTGGCTGCGTGCAGCAACAGTGTCTCGCCGGGTTGTGCTCCGGCCAGGTCGACGAGGCCGTGGTAGGCGGTCGCGTAGACGATCGGCATCGCAGCGGCCTGGGCGAACGACCACCCGCGCGGCATGGGCGCGAGCAGTCGGCGATCGGTCACCGAGACCGATCCGACACCCGAGATGAAGCCGAAAACCCGGTCTCCGGGCGCGAATTCGGTCACGTCGGACGCGACTTCGAGCACGATTCCGGCCCCTTCGCCGCCAATTCGGCCCTTCGCGTCGGGATAGGTGCCGAGCGCGATGAGCACGTCTCGGAAGTTGAGGCCGACCGCCCGCATACTCACCCGCACCTGCCCTGGTCCGAGCGCTTCCGCTGCACTCGGATGCTCGTTCAGGCTGTAGTTGTCTGCGGTCAACGTGCCCTTGCCGAGCAAGGTCAGCGCCCACGGCGAGTTGTTTCGCGACGCGACCCCGAGCGGATCCGAGCCGCCGCGGTTCAACCGCGGCGCATGCGCCACCCCGCGCCGCACAGCCAGCTGGGGTTCGCCGGCTGTCGCCAGAGCCAGTGCCACGCAGGGCCGATAATCCCGCCAGGCATCGACGTCGACGAGGAGAATCCGGTCCGGGTTCTCGCTCTGCGCCGTGCGCAGCAGACCCGACGCCGCCGCGGCGGCCAAGTCCACCGGCTCGCCGGGATGCACTGCCACCGCATGCCTGGTCACCACGACGATGAGCCGGTCCTGTGTCAGCAGCCGCTGCACCCGGTCTCTCAGGTCGGTCACCAGATCCCGCACCGTCGCAGGAAGATCGCCGTCGCCGACCGCATCGTCGAGCCGCAACACCGTCGCGCTCCGTCCTGCGATCGTGACGGTTTCACCGTCATCGGCGACGCTCCAGGCGTCCGCGACGGTGAGTTCGCCCGCGGGCTCGGGCAACGCGACCCAGTCCAACTCGTAGCCGGCGCCGTCCGCCCGACGGTGCGTCGTGCCGAGCGCATCGGTCGACAGGGGTCGCAGGGTCAGCACCCCTACCTCGGCCACGACTATGCCCGCCGGGTCGGCGAGGGTTACCGCGATCCGCTCACCCCCAGGCCCGGAGCCGGTGGTCGCCGCACGAACCCGCAGGGCGGTCGCGCCCGTCGCGTGCAGGGCGACGTTCTCCCACGAGAACGGGACGACGACCGCACCGGCTCGCGTGTCGGGAACCAGCCCACCGAGCAGGATCGCGTGCAGCGCGGCATCCAGCAACGCCGGATGCACGCCGAATTCCGCGACCTCTGATCGAGCGGACTCCGGCAACGCGACCTCCGCGAACACCTCACTGTCGCGCTTCCATACGGCAGTCAGTCCCTGGAACGCCGGTCCGTACTCATAGCCGCGCTCGGCCAGATCCGCGTAGGCATTGTCGATCGCCATCGCCATCGCACCCGCAGGCGGCCAGTTCACCAGACCGGTGCCGTCCGTCGTCGCGTCCGAGCCGACGGTGACCGTCCCGACCGCGTGGCGGACCCACTGTTCCGAATGGTCACCGCGCGGGTCCGGATCGTCGCCATTCGAACGCGAGTACATCGACACCGTCCGGGCGCCGGTTTCGTCCGGTCCGCCCGCCACCACCCGCAGTTCGACGGTTCCGGCGGACGGCATCGGGAGAGGCGTTTCGATCACCAGCTCCGCCAGTCGTGGGCACTCCACCACCGTTCCCACGTGCAGGGCCAGCTCCACGAGGGCGGCGGCGGGCAGCAATGCCACCCCCATGACCGCATGATCGGCCAGCCAGGGATGGCCGGCTTGCGACAGCCTGCCCGTGAAAACCACGTCCTGGGAATTCGGCAGCCGCACCATCGCGCCCAACAGGGGATGTCCCGCATCGTCCAGTCCCGACTGCCAGATGTCCGGCGTTTCGACCGGCTGCGCCCAGTAGCGTTGATGTTGGAACGCATAGGTGGGCAACATCACCCGGCCTGTGGCACGCCCGGCGAACACCCGTGTCCAATCCACCGGCATACCCACTGTGTGCGTCTGCGCCAACGCAGTGACGAGCCCGACCGCCTCCTCGATCGATCGCCGGGACGGCGCCACCACTACCGACTTCGCCTCGATCTCGGGGCGCTGTGCCAAGCACTCCCGGGTCATCGCGGTCAGCACCGCATCCGGGCCCACCTCCACAAACCTTCGGACACCGGACTCGACCAACGTGTCCACACCAGGAGCGAACCGCACACAGCCACGCACCTGCTCCACCCAATACCCCGGATCGCACACCGCACTCCCGGCGAGATCACCGGATACGTTCGACACAATCGGCAACAACGGCTCCCGATAGGTCAACCCCTCGGCCACCGTACGGAACTCGGCCAACATCGGCTCCATCCGCGCCGAATGGAACGCGTGGCTGACCCGCAGCCGATTCGTCTTACGACCACCCGCACCGAACCGTCGCTCGACCTCATCGACGGCATCCGCATCCCCTGAGAACACCACCGACGACGGACCATTCACCGCCGCAAGCGACAACCGATCCCCATATCCGGTCAGCACCTCCGCCGCCTCGGCCTCCGACACGGCGACCGCCGACATCGCGCCGCCCTCGGGCAGCGCCCCCATCAACCGGCCCCGCGCCGCCACCAGCACACATACGTCCGACAGCGACCACACTCCCGCCACATACGCCGCCGCCAGCTCACCGATCGAATGCCCCGCGACCACATCGGGAGCAACACCGAACGACTCCAGCAACCGGAACAGTGCCACCTCGAACGCAAACAACGCGGGCTGCGTGAATTCGGTCCGACCCAACAACCCCTCCGGATCAGCGAACATCACCTCCCGCAACGACCGCCCCAACAACGGATCGAACTCCGCGCACACCTCATCCAACGCCGTCGCGAACACCGGAAACACCCCGTACAAACCCGCACCCATACCCACACGCTGCGCACCCTGCCCGGTAAACAGAAACGCCGCCTTACCCGAACCCGCAACACCATCAACCGACTTGGACGATCCCGCCCCGGAAGCAAGATCCGCCAAACCAGTCAACAACTCCTCCCGATCACGACCCAGCACCCCACCACGCCACTCCAACAGCGCCCTGGTGTCGGTCAGTGACGACGCCACACCCCACACATCCGCCTCCGGATGGTCGACCAACCACTGCCGCAACCGACCCGCCTGCGCCCGCAGACCCGACTCCGATTTCGCCGATACCAACAACGGAACGACGTCCGACACGGAAGCGGGGACCGCGTCACTCCCAGCGGTCCGCTCGACCGACGGGACAACGGCTGCGGGTGCTTCCTCGAGGATCACGTGCGCGTTCGTACCGCTGATCCCGAACGACGACACCCCCGCGCGCCGCACCCGATCGCCCGACGGCCACTGCTCCGCGTCCGACAACACCCGTACCGACCCCGCCGACCAATCCACATGCGGCGACAACGCGTCCACATGCAAGGTCTTCGGCAGGGTTTCGTGCCGCATAGCCTGCACCATCTTGATCACGCCGCCCACACCCGAAGCCGCCTGCGTGTGACCGATGTTGGACTTGAGCGCACCGATGCGCAGCGGCTCCGAGCGATCCTGGCCATAGGCGGCGATCAACGCCTGCGCTTCGATCGGATCACCCAACGTCGTTCCGGTGCCGTGCGCCTCGACCGCATCCACATCCGACGGCTCCAGGCCGGCATCGGCCAACGCCGCGCCGATCACCCGCTCCTGCGACGGACCATTCGGCGCCGTCAAACCATTGCTCGCACCATCCTGATTGATCGCGCTACCACGCACCACCGCCAGCACGTTGTGGCCGAGCCGACGGGCGTCCGACAGCCGTTCCACCACCAGCACGGCGGCGCCTTCCGACCACGACACACCATCGGCCGCCGCGGAGAACGACTTGCACCGTCCGTCGGGCGACAGACCGCGTTGCCGGGAAAACTCCAGGAACACCATCGGTGTCGCCATCACTGTCGCGCCACCCACCAACGCCAGCGAACTCTCCCCCTGACGCAACGCCCGGCACGCCACATGCAACGCCACCAACGACGACGAACATGCCGTATCCACCGTCATCGCAGGACCCTCCAAACCCAACGCATACGCCACCCGCCCCGACACCACGCTCCCCACGGCACCGGTCACGACATACCCCTCGACCTCGGGCCCAGCTTTACGCGTCACGGCCTCGTAGTCCTGGTACATCACGCCCGTATAGACACCGGTGTCGCTGCCACGCAACGATGTCGGATCAATGCCCGCGTGCTCCAACGCCTCCCACGACACCTCCAACAACAAACGCTGTTGCGGATCCATCGCGATCGCCTCACGGGGTCCGATCCCGAAGAAGCTCGCATCGAAATCGGCCGCGTTGGTCAGGAACCCGCCCTCTCCGGAGTAGGACGTCCCCGAATGGTCGGGGTCCGGATGAATCAGACGATCCAGCGGCCATCCACGATCCGACGGAAACTCGCTGATGGCATCCGTGCCCGACGACACCAGATCCCACAACTCATCCGCGGACTCGACACCACCCGGATAGCGGCAAGCCATACCCACGATCGCGATCGGCTCGTCCGCCCGAAGCCGACGCACAGTCTTCTTGACGGGTTCGCCCACCGTCTTCGGTTCGACGCGGGACTGCACCAGCTTCGCCACCGCCGCCGGGGTCGGATGGTCGAACACCAGGGTCGACGGCAACTGCAGGCCGGTGGCCTTGCCCAACCGGTTACGGAACTCCACCGCACCCAATGAATCGAAACCCAACTCACTGAACGGCTTCCCCGCCGGTACCGACTCTCCCGAGTCGTGCCCGAGCACCGCGGCGACTTGGTCGCGCACCACCTCCAGCACCACTTCGCCGCGCTGAGCCTCCGGCACCCCGGCCAGCCGGACACCCAACGAACCCGCCGGGTGTCCCGTCGTGGCCTGCACCGGACGCGCCGGACGCCGCGCGAATCCACGCAGCACCGCGGGCACCACTTCGGTCTCGGACGCGCGGCGCAGCACGCTCGCGTCGAACCGGATCGGAGCCTGCCGCGCATCGGCGCGCGCGACGGCCACATCGAACAGGCGCAGACCTTCGGCATCGGCGAGCTGTTGCAGACCCAGCCGCTCCCACCGCGCCAGCGCGGTGCGGTCCAGCTCGCCGGTCATCCCGCTGCCCTGGTTCCACGGCCCCCACGCCAGCGACGTCGCAGCCAGCCCTGCGGCCCGCCGCCGCTGCGCCAGCGCGTCGAGGAAGCCGTTCGCCGCAGCGTAGTTACCCTGCCCGGACATCCCGAGCACCCCGGCGATCGACGAGAACACCACGAATGCCGACAGGTCGCGGTCACGGGTCAGTTCGTGCAGATGCCATGCCCCGTCGACCTTCGGCGCCAACACCCGATCCACCTGTTCGCCGGTCAGTGTCTCGACGGTACCGTCGTCGAGCACCCCCGCGGTGTGCACGACGGCGGTTAATCCGACAGTTGGATCGATGGTGTCCAACAGCTTCCGCACCGCGTCGCGGTCCGCGATGTCGCACGCGACCACCCTGGTATCCGCTCCCGCCTGCGCCAGTTCGGCGACCAACTCGGCGGCGCCTGCCGCCTCGGGCCCCCGGCGGGAGGCCAGCACCAGCCTGCGCACGCCATGTTCGGCGACGAGGTGCCGGGCGAACAACGCACCCAGCCCACCGGTGCCGCCGGTGATCAGCACCGTTCCATCCCCCAACGACGACATCGCACCGGTGTCCTCCGACACGAACGCGCGCGTCAGCCGGGGAACCACAATCTCCGCACCGCGCACCGCGACCTGCGGCTCGCCTGCCCGCAGTACGGAAGCGATCCGATCAGCATCCAGCGGCCGGGCCGGGTCCTCGTCGACAAGGACGAACCGCTCCGGATTCTCCGATTGCGCACTGCTGAGCAGTCCCCACACCGCGGCGGCCGCCAGCCGCGGAACCTCACCGGACAGCCCCGCGCCGCCCGTCGTGACCACGACCATCCGGACATCGGACAGACGTTCCTGCGCAAGCCAGGATTTCAGCATCACCAGCGTGTCGTGCACTCCGGCCCGAACCGCTGCTGGATCGTCGGCGAGCGGCTCGACACCGGCCTGCCCCGAAGTGCTTTCCTCCGGGGAATGCCCGGTCGCCCGCCACACGATCACGTCGGGAACATGTTCGGCCGCAACGACATCGGCGACCGACGCATAGGACGCATCGATGCCGTGCACTGCCGTGCCCGCGAGCACAGCCATCGGCGGTGCGGACCGGTCGGCCGGTCCTACCGCGGTGTGCTCCCAGCGCACCTCATAGAGGCTCGCCTCGTCACCGGACAGGGTGCTCCGGAATTCCTTGACGTCATACGGACGCATCACCACCGCATCGACAGACACGATCGGATTCCCGTCCGGATCGACGGTCGCGACGGAGATGGTCTCCGCTCCGGTAGCGATCGCGATGACCCGAAGTGACGTCACTTCCGCAGGCCATTCGCCGTCTGTCGTCGGCTTGTGTAATCGCGCACCGCCCCACCGGAACAGCAGTTTGCCCGCGTCCGGATCCTCGTCCGCATCGCGCCACACCAGCCGCGCGAGGCCGGCGTGCATCACCATATCCAGCAGGGCCGGGTGCAGGTCGAAGCGTCCCGGCTCCGCCGCCACCTCGGTGTCCAGTGCGATTTCCGAGAAGACCGCGTCGTCGCGTTGCCACGCGGCACGCACACCGATGAACGCGGGACCGTACTCGAGCCCGGAGCCCTTCGACATCTGCCCCGGAATCCAGGTGCCGGCCACGGGTTCGGCGTCGGCCGGTGGCCATTCCTCGTCCCGCAGCCGCGACAGCAACGCCGAGTCGCCGTGCCGCTGCGCCGCGAGCGCCCCGGTGGCGTTGTGGATCCATTCGGTGTCGGACGAGTTGCGGAAGTAGAACTCGAACTGCCGTCGTCCGGTCGCATCCGAGGCTTGGACCAGCACCTGCAGCTCGATCTCATCGTTGTCGGTCGGCAGAATCGGTGCCTGTAACGTGAGTTCCTCGACCACCCCGCAACCGATCCGGCCGCCGGCGACGAGGAGGAACTCGACCAACGTCGCACTCGGCACGACCACCACACCGTAGGTCGTGTGGTCGGCCATCCACGGATGAGTACGCAAAGACAACCGGCCGGTGAACAGCCATTCGTCGGTACCCGCCAACGGAAGCACACCGGTCAGGATCGGATGATCCGATGACTCCGGCGACGCGGCAGTCCCATGGGGACCTTCCGGCGACAACCAGAACCGGCGATGCTGGAAGGCATAGGTCGGCAACGGAACTCGTCGTACCTCGTGGCCTGCGAATAGTGGATGCCAGTTGACTCGCGCGCCTGCGAGATGGGCCTGTGCGAGCGAGGTGACGAGGTGTGTCACCTCGTCGGTCGACCGCCGGGAGGCCGCGGCCACCCATGGGGCCGACTCGGCCTCCTGGTCCTCCAGGCACCGACGGGTCAACGCGGCCAACACCGCGTCCGGGCCTACCTCGAGGAAGCGGCGCGCACCAGCCGCGGCGAGAGTGTCCACGCCTGGTGCGAACCGGACACAGCCCCGCACTTGCCGCACCCAGTACTCCGGGTCGGTGACCGCGTCACCGGCGAGCTCACCGGACACGTTCGACACGATCGGCACGCTCGGCGATTCGTATGTAATGTTTTCGGCCACCGACCGGAACTCCGCCAGCATCGGATCCATCCGCGCGGAATGGAAAGCGTGGCTGACCCGCAGCCGATTCGTTTTGACTCCGGTGCCCGACAGCTGCCGCTCGATCTCCTCGATCGCGTCGGCGTCTCCGGACAACACTGTCGATGAGGGGTCGTTCACCCCCGCGATCGACACTCGGTCGCTGAAATCGGCGACGATGTCGGCCGCTCGTTCTTCGCCGATCGCCACGGCGAGCATCGCGCCACCGTCGGGCAGCGCGCCCATCAACCGGCCCCGCGCTGCTACCAGCGCGCAGGCATCCTCGAGCGACCACACGCCGGCCACATACGCTGCCGCCAACTCCCCGATCGAGTGCCCGATCAGCAGATCCGGTGTGACACCGAACGATTCGATCAGCCGGAACAATGCCACCTCGAACGCGAACAACGCGGGCTGGGTGTACTCGGTCCGGTCCAACAACCCTTCGGTGTCGGTGAACATCAACTCCCGCAACGACCGCCCCAACAGGGGATCGAACTGTCCGCACACCTTGTCCAAGGCCGCCGCGAACACCGGAAACGCGCGATACAACCCCGCGCCCATTCCGGCTCGCTGTGCCCCTTGACCGGTGAACAGGAAAGCCGTCTTCCCCGCTGCGATCTGTCCCTCGATGACCGAAGACGACCCAGCGCCCGAAGCCAGAGCCGCGAGACCTGCCAAGAGCTGTTCTCGATCGGCGCCGAGGACCGCGCCACGGTGGTCGAAGTGCCCGCGTGCCTCGATCAGGGAATACGCGACATCGGCGATATCGAGTTCAGGTCGTTCGATCAGCCACTGCCGCAAGCGATCCGCCTGTGCGTGCAGCGCGTCGGCGGATTTGGCCGACAGTAGCAGCGCAACCACGTCGCCGACCATGGTGGGTTCAGAGCCTGCCCCGGTATGCTTTTGGCCGGAGTCGCCGCTGGGGCCGTCGCCGCGCGACATTGCGGTCGAGGGCGCCTCTTCGAGGATCACGTGTGCGTTGGTGCCGCTGATGCCGAACGACGACACCCCGGCACGGCGGACTCGGTCGGAGACGGGCCACGGCTCGGGCTCGGTCAGCAACCGCACCGATCCCGCCGACCAGTCCACATGCGGACTCGGCGCGTCCACGTGCAATGTCTTCGGCAGGGTTTCGTGTCGCAGTGCCGCGACCATTTTGATGACGCCACCGATACCCGCGGCCGCGACCGCGTGGCCGATGTTCGACTTCACCGACCCGATCCGCAGCGGCTGGCCGCGATCGGATCCGTACGCGGCGATCAGTGCCTGGGCCTCGATCGGATCACCCAACCTCGTTCCGGTGCCGTGCGCCTCGACCGCGTCCACATCCGCCGACTCCAAGCCGGCATCGGCCAATGCCGCCGCGATCACCCGCTCCTGCGACGGACCATTCGGTGCGGTCAAACCGTTACTCGCACCATCCTGATTGATCGCGCTACCACGCACCACCGCCAACACGTCATGACCCAAGCGCTGCGCATCCGACAGCCGCTCGAGCGCCAGCACCCCCACGCCTTCGGACCACGTCACACCGTCGGCGGCGGCGGCGAACGCCTTGGACCGCCCATCGGGCGCCAACCCCCGCTGGCGTGCGAAGTCGACGTACAGACTCGGGCTCGCCGACACACTGACCCCGCCCGCCAGGACCAGGGATGCCTCGCCCCGGCGCAGCGTCTGGCAGGCCAGATGCAGCGCGACAAGCGACGACGAGCACGCGGTATCGACCGTGACCGCGGGCCCCTCCAAACCGAAAAGGTAAGCAACACGCCCGGATACCACGCTGATCGAGGTCCCGGTCAGGCGGAAGGCTTCGTACTCGCCGCTCACCCCACGCGAGTAACCCGACGAGGAAGCACCGACGAACACGCCGGTGTCGGTGCCACGCAACGAGGCAGGGTCGATCCCCGCGTCCTCCAACGCTTCCCAGGAAACTTCCAACATCAGCCGCTGCTGCGGATCCATCGCGGCCGCCTCACGCGGACCGATACCGAAAAAGCCGGCGTCGAAAGCGCCCGCATCGGAAAGGAATCCACCTTCCCGGCTGTAGACAGTGCCCGGCTTGTCCGGGTCCGGGTCGAACAACCGCTCCAGATCCCATCCCCGGTCCGACGGGAACGGCGTGATCGCGTCCCGGCCCGCCGCGACGAGGTCCCACAACTGCTCGACCGATCCGACACCACCGGGGAAACGGCAGCCGATACCGACGATCGCGATCGGCTCCTCGGAACGAGTCCGGCGGGTCACCCGCCGCACACCGAGTTCCACGCCTTCCAGGCGCGAACGCACCAACCGTGCCACCGCCCTCGGGGTCGGGTGGTCGAATATCAGCGTCGTCGGCAACTCCACCCCGGTGGCCGTCACCAACACATTCCGCAGCTGTTGTCCACTCAGCGAATCGAACCCGAACGCGGTGAACGGCAAATCCGGATGCACGGCCTCCGACGAATTGTGGCCGAGTACCACCGCGGCCTGCTCGGCCACCACCGCGAGCACCAGCGCGTCGCGTTCGTGCTCGGCAACGGCCAACAGCCGTGGCGCCAGCGGACCCGCCGTGACAGCACGCTGCCGCCGCGACGCAGAAACACTACGTTGCGGCGACGGCAGCGAATCCACAGACAGCACACCCGCAGACGCAGGCTCGACCGGTTCGACCGGTTCGACCGGTTCGAGCATCAACTGTTTGATCGTGAGGATCGGTTCACCGTCCTCGGTGAGGGCCGTGACCCGGATCGTGTCCGCGCTCACCCGGTCGATCCGGACCCGCGCCGCTTCCACGCCGCCGCGATAGAGTCGAATATTGTTGAACGACAACGGCATCCACGCGCCGTCGGCGGTGTTGTCGAGCACCTCGACGCCGGCGTGCAGCATCGCGTCCAGCAACGCCGGATGAACGCCGAAACGCCCGGCGCGGTCACCGACGGTCTCATCGAGCGACACTTCGGCGAATACCTCGTGACCGCGTCGCCAGGCCGCCGTGACTCCCTGAAACGCCACACCGTAGCCCACGCCGCGCTCAGCCAGGCGGTCATACAGTTCCTCGGCTGCCACCGGCTCGGCCGCCGCGGGCGGCCAGTCGCTTCCCGACCACAACGGCGTGTCCTCGGCGTGCGGGGCGAGAATGCCCGTCGCGTACTGGCGCCATTGCGGGATGTCGCCGTCGGATACTGCGGCCCACCCCTCACCCCAGGGCTGTCCCCCGCGCAGCTCCGCGCCGTCAGGACGGGCGTGGATCGTGAACCTCCGCCGCGCGTTCTCGTCCGGCGCGGCGACGCTCACCTGGATGTTCAACCGCGCGGCGCGCGGCGGAAGTGGTGAGGAGAGCCGCAATTGCGTCACCGAGTCCGCACCCAAGCGGGCGCCGACGCTCAGCGCGGTTTCCAGCCACACGGCGGCGGGCACCACCCTCGACCCGAACACCACATGGTCAGCCAGCCACGGGTGGATCTCAGGCGTGAGACGGCCGGTGAACAACCATTCGTCCCGGCCTGCCACCGACACCGCGGCGCCCAGCACCGGATGGTCCGGCCGGATCAGCCCGGCACGGCTCACATCGCCCGGCCCCATGCCTGCCACGACCCCCGGCGTCCAGCACTGCCGCCGCTGGAACCCGTAGGTCGGCAGATCCACCCGCGCGGCCGGTGGCGCCAACACCTCCGGTGTGACGTCGATACCGACGCAGTAAGCGTGTGCCAGCGCGGCGGCGAACTGCTGCGGACCGCCATGGCCGCGCCGCAGCGTGCCCAGGACAGCCACGTGGTCGGCTTTGCCGATCGAGTCCGCTGTCAACTCGATCGCTGTGGAAACCACCGGGTGCGGGCTGGTCTCGACGAATACGTTCAGCTCCGAGCGCATCAACGTCTCGATCGCTTCGGCGAACCGCACCCGCTCGCGCAGCCCTCGATACCAATACCCGGCATCCAACCCTGCCGTGTCCACGAATTCCGCGGTCACGGTCGAGAAAAACGGAACCGAACCCGTTCTCGGTCGAATCGGCGCCAACTCCGCCAGCACCCGATCCCGAATTCGTTCCACCGCCACCGAATGCGACGCGTAGTCCACCGGAATCTGCTTGGCCCACACCCCGTCGGCCGCGCATCCGGCAAGAAACTCACTCAACGCGGCCGACTCGCCCGAAACCACGGTCTGTCCCGGGCCGTTCACCGCCGCGACCGACAACCGATCACCGAACACCACCAAACGGTCCGCCACCGCCTCGGCCGCCGAACCGACCGATACCATGCCCCCCGAACCCGCCAACACCTCCGCGACAGCACGAGACCGCACCGCCACCACTCGTGCCCCATCAGCCAACGACAACCCGCCGGCCACCACCGCCGCCGCGATCTCCCCCTGCGAATGCCCGACCACCGCGACCGGCTCCACCCCACCAGCCCGCCACAACCGCGCCAACGACACCAACATCGCGAACAGAACCGGCTGCACCACATCCACCCGATCCAACGACGCCGCACCCGCCTCCCCGCGCAGCACCGCCGTCAACGACCAATCCACGAACGGCGCCAACACCGCCTCACACTCCGCGATCGACTCCGCGAACACCCCACCCGACGCCAACAGCTCCCCACCCATCCCCACCCATTGACTCCCCTGCCCCGGAAACACGAAAACCGCCCGCCGGGACGCAGCACGACCCGTCACCACATAAAGCTCGTCCTTGTCCGGTCCCGCCACCGGATCGACCAACCCCGCCAACCCCGCACTCATCCCAGCGACGTCATACCCGACCACCCCACCCCGCCACTGCAGCGCCGTACGCGAACGCGACAACGAAAACGCCACATCACCGGCACCGGCCTCCGGATGATCGGCCAACCACTCCCGCAACCGAACAGCCTGCTCCCGCAACGCCTCCCGACTCTGCCCCGACAACACCCACACCAGAGGCCGCGAACCATCCGCGGTTGTGGTCGCTTCGCCTGCAGCCGCCGCAGGCGCTTCCTCCAGGATCACATGCGCGTTCGTGCCACCCATACCGAACGACGACACCCCCGCCCGGCGCGGCGCGGCGGTATTGATTGCGGCGCTCGCACGGCCCTCGCGGTTACGCTCGGCTGCCGCTTCGGGCCCACCGCTCGACGCCGCAGTAGACCAGTGCTCCGCCACGGTCTGCACCCGCAACCCGAGCGCGTCGAGCGGGATCCGCGGATTCGGGGTGTGAAAGTTCAGGCTGGGCACCAATTCCCGATACCGCAGCGACAATGCGGTCTTGATCAGACCCGCGATCCCCGCGGCGCCTTCCAGATGTCCGATATTGGTCTTGACCGAACCGACGGCCAACGCCGCGCCCGCGGGCCGCCGGACGCCATAGGTCTCACCAAGAGCCGTCGCCTCCACCGGATCTCCTGCGAGCGTGCCAGTTCCGTGCAACTCCACATAATGTACCGACGCCGGTTCCACGTCCGCGGCCGCCAGCGCCGCCCGAATAACATTCGTCTGCGCCGCCACACTCGGCGCGCTCAACACCTGGCGCGCGTTGCCGCTGTTGACCGCACTACCACGGATCACCGCGTAGATCCGGTCGCCATCGGCGACCGCTCGCGCAAGCGGTTTGAGCACGACAATGCCGCCGCCTTCACCACGCACCGTGCCATCCGCGCGTTCGTCGAACGTATAGCACTTTCCCGACGGCGAGTGCGCGCCGAATTGTTCGTAGCGCTCACCACTCAACGGCGAAAGAATGAGATTCAGCCCGCCCGCCAACGCCACATCGCATTCGCCACTGCGCAGCGATTCGCATGCCAAATGCACCGCGACCAGCGACGAAGACTGCCCACTGTCGACGACGATACTCGGGCCGGTGAACCCGTAGTAATTGGAGATCCGGTTGGCGGCCACCCCCCTGCCGACGGCCGACAACGAATGCCTACCGACACCGGATTTGCCTTGCGACGCCACAATTTCGGCGAAATCGGTGCCAATGCTGCCCAGGAACACCCCTGCACGCGCGCCGTTTCGGTCTCCATAGCCCGCGTCTTCCAACGCCTCCCAGCTCAGTTCGAGACCGAGCAGCTGCTGCGGATCGATCGACCGCGCCTCATTGGGCGGCACACCGAAGAAGTCGGCATCGAATTCCGACGCCGAACCAAGGAACCCGGCCGTCTCATCGATTCCCGGACGGTCGGCAGGAGCCGATCCGACAGCGTCACGACCATCGCGCAGCAACCGCCAGAAGTTGTCGAGGTCGGAAGCGCCCGGCATCCTGCACGACATTCCGACAATAGCGATCTCATTCGCTGATACGACCATGGGATTCCTCTATCTCGCCTCACGGGATGCCAAGAATTTCGATTTCGTGCTCATGAACTTCTCGGCTCGGGGCCGCCGCGCTCCGCGAGCCAGCGTCGTATCTCCTCCGCCGCGGCCGAAGACGCCGGTCCGATGATCGAGAAGTGATCCGCATCGACCTCGACCGTCTCGCCTGTGTGCATCCACCCGGCCATCGGCTCGGCGAGATCCAGCCCGGGCAGCGGCGTCGAAGCCCGCAGGTTGAATGTCGGCGCGGCGATGGACACCGGCTGCCGTTCATCGAAGATCTGCATGTACTTGGCCATGGCGACCAAGCCGTGATCACCGATCTGGGCCATCTCGTTTCCGAGATCGAGCACCGAACCAAGCGCGCTCGTGAGTACCCGCCGACCTTGCTCCGCGTCGTCCGGCGAATAGGCGTCGAGCAAGATAACCCCCGCGGGCCCGCGCCCGTTCTTCTCCAGTCGGTGCGCAAGTGCGTGGGCGATCGCGCCGCCGATCGAATAGCCGACGAGCACGGGCGACTGCTGGTCCTCGATGCTTTCCACGGTGGCCGCCAAGGAATCCAACAATGCATCCCATGACGCCGGCAGCGATTCCCCGGGCCTGGTTCCCGGGAGGCGTAGCGCGGCGATCATGCGGTCGGCACCGAGTTCGCGCGCCAATCGACCGAACTGGTGTGGTCCGGTGCCGACGACGAACGACGGCACACAGATGAGCAAAGGACCGGACGTGCCCCTACTCAGTGGTATCGGCGTCGGCTTGACGGATTCTTCTGCGGCGACGGCGAACGTCTCGACGAGCTTGGCGCTCTCCAGCAGCATCGGTATCGCGGCCTCGACTCGACCGCGCCGATGCGCGGCCGACACCAGATCGGTGAGCCCGCCCTGGATCCCCGCGTCCATGGCACGCTCGACGGAAGTGTCAGCCATGCCCGGCGTGGGTTCCGCGATCCGCAAGAGGAGATAATCGGCCAGCGCACGGGCGGTGGGATGGTCGAAGACAAGAGTGGAAGGCAGCGGCAACCCCGTGGCCTTGGCGAGCCGGTTACGGAACTCGACTCCCGTCAGCGAATCGAATCCCAACTGCGGGAACGGGGCGTCGGGATCGATCATGTCCCGGGACTCGTGTCCGAGGCTGGCGGCGACGTGTTCCCGGACGACGGACAGCACGACACCCGAGATGTCGGCTTGGGGTGTGGACGCCAGCCGTTGCGCCAGCGACCGCACGCTCTCGACGTGCCGTGTCGAGACGGTGACCAGGGATCTGAGCGTTCTGGGCAGCGATCCCGCGGTCGCCTGTGTGGTGAGCACCGCCATGTCGAGACGCACGCCCGCGATCGTCGGGAGGCCGACGGCAAGGGCCGCGTCGAGCAGCGCCGTCCCGTGGTGATCGTCGAGGGGGACCAGGCCGTCTCGACGCATTCGCGCGAAGTCGGCGCCGGTGAGAGCGCTGGTCATGCCGCTGGTGCCACGCCAGGGACCCCACGCGACGGATATCGCGGGCAGGCCCTCGCGGTGGCGGTGCTCTGCCAGCGCGTCGAGGAACGTGTTCGCCGCCGCGTAATTCGCCTGGCCCGGACTGCCGAGTGTGCCCGCGATCGAGGAGTAGAGCACGAACATCGACAAATCCAGATCCTTGGTCGCCTCATGCAGATTCCACGCGGCGTCGACCTTCGGGCGCAACACCATCGCGAGCTGCTGCGGTGTCATATCGGCGAGCAGGCCGTCGGCCAACACTCCCGCCGTGTGCACGATGCCGGTCAGGGGATGCTCGGGCGGGATGGCCGACAACAGCCCGTCGAGCGCTGCCCGGTCGGCCACGTCGCACGCGACCACGTCCACACGTGCACCGAGCGCGGTCAATTCGGCCGCGAGGTCCGCGGCGCCGTCGGCGTCGAGACCGCGCCTGCTTGCCAACACCAGCCTCCGCACGCCGTACTCGGTGACGAAGTGTCGAGCCGCCACCGCGCCAAGCCCACCGGTGCCGCCGGTGATCAGAACCGTGCCGTCGGGTCGCGGCGGCGATGGCACGGTGAGCACGTTCTTGCCGATGTGGCGGGCCTGGCTGAGGTAACGGAAAGCCTCCGGCGCCTGCCGCAGGTCCCACCCGGTGACCGGGAGCGGGGCCAGCACGCCGGTGTCGAACAGGTCGCCGAGGACGCTCAGAATCTCGCGCACCCGGTCAGCGCTGACTTCATTCAGATGGAAACCCCGGTAAAACACTCCCGGGTGATGCTCCGCGACGTCGCGTGGGTCGCGACGATCGGTCAACCCCATCTCGAGGAAGCGCCCACCGCGCGGCAACAGTCGCAGCGAGGCGTCCACGAATTCACCTGCCAGCGAATCGAGAACGATGTCGACACCACGACCGTCGGTGACCTCGAGGAACTTCCGCTCGAAGTCGAGCGTGCGCGAGTCACCGATGACCGAGTCATCGAATCCCATGCCGCGCAGCACATCCCATTTGGGTCGGCTGGCCGTCACCAAAAGGCGCAGTCGCAGGTGGCGTGCCAGCTGCACGGTGGCCATACCCACGCCGCCGGTCGCGGCATGCAGCAGCAACGTCTCGTCCGGTTTCGCCTCAGCCAGGTCGACCAGGCCGTAGTACGCCGTCACGAACACCACCGGTATGACGGCGGCCTGAGCGAACGACCAGCCTTGCGGCACCGGCGACAGCAGCTTTCGGTCGGCAACCACGATCGAGCCGATATCCGGGACGAACCCGAAAACCCGGTCGCCGGGGGCGAACTCGGTGACGTCAGAGGCCACCTCCAGCACCACTCCGGCGCCTTCGCCCCCGATGGCGGCGTCCGCGTCCGGATACATGCCCAGGGCGATCAGCACGTCACGGAAGTTGACGCCCGCCGCACGCAGGCCCACCCGAACCTGACCTGGCCCGAGCGCACCCAACGCGGCGGGCTTCCCGACCAGAGCGAGATTGTCACCGGTCAGAGTGCCCTTGCCGAGCTGAGTCAATGCCCACGCCGGGGCATGAAGCAGATCACTCGCACCCACGATGTCGCCTGCGCCCCGGCTCAGCCGTGGCGCATACGGCACGCGCTGCCGCAGCGCAAGCTGGGGTTCGTCCGCGATGGCCAACGCTGCGACGGCACCGGCGCGGTAGTCCTGCCAGTGGTCCACGTCGACGATCGCGAGCCGACCAGGATTCTCGTTCTGCCCGGCACGCAACAGACCCCATGCCGCCGCGGCGACGAGATCCACCGGTTCGCCGCTATCCAGCGCGACCGCACGCCTGGTCACTACGACGATCCGCTCATGCCGCGCGAGGAGTTCTCCCACCCGCGCCGCTATCTCGACAAGCCGACCGTGAACCGCACCTGGCACGTCCCCGTCCGCAGACCGGTCCTCGACTCGCAGCACGCCCGCCGACTTGCCGTCGACGACCACCGTCTCACCCTTGTCCGTGCTTGCCCAATGCTCGTCCGCGATTTGCTCGGCCGCGAGGAACCTGCCCGACTCAGACGCGGATAGCGAGACCCAGCGCAGCTGGTAGACGCCTCGGCCTGCCGCAGCTGGCCCGGGCTCGCCGACGGTGGCGATCGGGATCGGACGCAGGCGCAAGGCAGCGACCTCGGCCACTGGCTCGCCCTGAGAGTCGGCCAGCGTCAGGGTGATCTGGCGATTGCCCGCCTCGGACTCGGCCGCCGTCAGCCGGACCCGCACCGACGCGGCTCCGACGGCGTGCACGTCGACGTTTTCCCACGAATAGGGGACGAGAATCTCGCCCGGCACGGCGGGCTCGGTCAACCCGCCGAGAGCGATCGCGTGTAGTGCCGCATCCAACAACGCCGGGTGCACCGCGAATCGGTCCGCCGACGGCTGTGCCTGATCCGGCAGATTCAGCTCGGCGAAGACCTCGTCGCCACGCCGCCAGAGCGCGGTCAACCCTTGGAACAGCGGTCCGTAGCCGTAACCGCGCTCGGCCAACTCCGCGTAGACATCACCGATCTCCACCGGCAGCGCTCCGACCGGCGGCCAACTCGCTGTCATCACCGTCAGCCCGACCTGCGACGACGGCGACTGCGCGACAAGAGTCCCTGTCGCATGGCGAACCCA
Source organism: Nocardia sp. NBC_01730 (assembly GCF_035920445.1). Lineage (NCBI taxonomy): Bacteria > Bacillati > Actinomycetota > Actinomycetes > Mycobacteriales > Nocardiaceae > Nocardia > Nocardia sp. NBC_01730. Next base: position 2,311,687 of record NZ_CP109162.1, read on the forward strand.
CTCCGCCCGGTCTTTTTCACCATCGTGTTGCGGGCGCGAATACACCGATACGACTCGTGAGCCCGCATCATCAGGTCCGGCCGCCATCACCCGCAGCTCGACGGCGCCCACCGACGGCACGATCAACGGCGCGGCCAGGACCAGCTCGGCCAGCCGTGGAAGGCCGACCATCGCTCCGACATGCAACGCCAACTCCACGAACGCCGTGCCCGGCACCAGCACTGTCCCGCCGATCACGTGATCGGCCAACCACGGGTGACTCGACAACGACAACCGACCGGTCAGCACCACCCCCTCGGATCCCGGCAGCCATGCCGCCGCGCCCAACAGCGGATGCTCCACACCGTCCAGGCCCGACGTCCGGACATCCCCTGTGCTTGCGGCAGCCAACCAATAGCGCTGGTGTTGGAACGCATAGGTCGGCAACGGAACCCGCCGCACCCCACGGCCTGCGAACAGCGGACGCCAATCCACCCGCACACCCGCACCATGCGCCTGCGCCAGAGACGTGACGAACTGCGTCACCTCATCGACCGATCGCCGGGCAGTCGCAGCCACCCGCGAGGCCGACTCGATCTCCTGATCCTCGGCCAGACACCCACGCGTCATAGCCGCCAACACCGCATCCGGACCCAGCTCGACAAAACGCCGCACACCAGCCTCGACCAGAGCACCCACACCCGGCGCGAACCGGACACAACCCCGAACCTGCCGCACCCAATACTCCGGATCGGTCACCGCATCCCCGGCGAGCTCACCGGACACATTCGACACAACCGGAAACCTCGGCGACTGGTACGCGATGCCTTCAGCCACCACACGGAACTCGGCCAACATCGGATCCATCCGCGCCGAATGGAAAGCGTGGCTGACCCGTAACCGACTCGTCTTGACCCCACTGACCAAGAGCCGCCGCTCGATCTCCTCGATCGCATCGACATCCCCCGACAACACCGTCGACGACGGACCGTTCACCGCCGCGATCGACACCCGATCACCGAACCCGGCAACCACATCCGCCGCTCGTTCTGCACCGACCGCCACAGCCAGCATCGCCCCACCCACCGGCAACGCGCCCATCAACCGGCCACGCGCGGCCACCAACGCACACGCATCCGACAACGACCACACCCCGGCCACATACGCAGCCACCAACTCCCCGATCGAATGCCCGATCAACACATCCGGCGACACACCGAACGATTCGATCAACCGGAACAACGCCACCTCGAACGCGAACAACGCAGGCTGAGTGAACTCTGTCCGATCCAACGCCCCCTCCGCGTCAACGAACATCAACTCCCGCAACGACCGCCCCAATAAGAGATCGAACTCCGCGCACACCTCATCCAACGCCGCCGCGAACACCGGGAACACCCGATACAGATCCACACCCATACCAACACGCTGAGCACCCTGCCCAGTGAACAGAAACGCCGTCTTACCCGAGGCGATCTGCCCCTCGATGACGGAGGACGTCGCGTCGCCCGAGGCGAGATTCGCCAGACCGGCCAACAGCTGCTCCCGATCGCGACCCACGACCGCACCGCGCCAGTCCAACAGCGCCCGCGACGTCGTCAAGGAATGCGCCACATCCCACACGTCCGCTTCCGGATAATCGATCAGCCACTGTCGCAACCGATTCGCCTGGGCGCGCAGCGCCGCGCTCGACTTGGCCGACACCAGCAACGGCACCGCATCCGCCACGCGAGAGGGAACCGCGTCACCCACCTCGGTCCCCGCAATCGACGGGACAGCGGACGCGGATGCTTCCTCGAGAATGATGTGCGCGTTGGTACCGCTGATCCCGAACGACGAAACCCCCGCCCGACGCACCCGCTCACCGGCGAGCCAGGGCTCTGCCTCGGTCAGCAAGCGCACCGACCCCGCCGACCAATCCACATGCGGCGACGGCGCATCCACATGCAACGTCCGCGGCAACATCTCGTGCCGCAACGCCTGCACCATCTTGATCACCCCACCGACGCCCGCAGCCGCCTGCGAATGCCCGACATTCGACTTCAACGACCCGATCCGCAGCGGCGCCGCACGACCCTGCCCATACGCGGAGATCAACGCCTGCGCCTCGATCGGATCACCCAACGGCGTCCCGGTCCCATGCGCCTCCACCGCATCTACATCCCCGGGCTCCAACCCCGCGGCTGCCAACGCCGCCGCGATCACCTTCGCCTGCGACGGACCATTCGGCGCCGTCAAACCATTGCTCGCCCCATCCTGATTCACCGCCGAACCCCGAATGACAGCAAGAACGTCATGCCCCAACCGTCGCGCATCCGACAACCGCTCCAGTACCAGCACACCCACACCCTCAGCCCAGCCCACACCATCCGCCGACGCCGAAAACGCCTTGCACCGCCCATCACGCGACAAACCCCGCTGCCGCGAAAACTCCACAAACAAGATCGGTGTAGACATCACAGTCACACCGCCTGCCAGCATGAGCGAAGTCTCCCCGCGCCGCAGCGACTGGCAGGCCAGATGGATTGCCACCAACGACGACGAGCACGCCGTGTCCACCGTCACCGCCGGGCCCTCCAAGCCCAACGTGTACGCCACCCGCCCCGACACCACGCTGCCCGACGAACCGGTACCCGCGTGCCCCTCGGCGGCCGGACCCGCCGCCCTGGCCGTGTGCCCGTAGTCTTCGTACATCACCCCGGCGATCACGCCCGTGTCGCTGCCCCGCAACGACGACGGATCAATGCCCGCGTCCTCCAAGGCTTCCCACGACGCCTCCAACAACAACCGCTGCTGGGGATCCGTCGCCGACGCCTCACGCGGGCCGATCCCGAAGAACCCCGCGTCGAAATCGCTTACACCGCGCAGAAAGCCGCCCTCCCGCGTGTACACCTTCCCGAACCGGTCCGGATCGGGATCGAACAACTCCTCCACGTCCCAACCCCGATCCGCCGGAAACTCGCCCACGGCATCCGAACCGGAGGCGACCAGATCCCACAACTGTCCTGGCGACTCGACTCCACCGGGGAAGCGGCAGCTCATACCTACGATCGCGATCGGTTCGTTCATCCGCTCCCGCAGCTGCGCGAGTTCGTCGCGAGTCGTCATGAGCTCGACAGTGACCTTTTTCAGGTACTCCAACATGCGGTCGGACGAATCGCCAGTGCTTGTGTCCACGTTTCACATCCAGGGTATTTCGAGGTTGTCGAAGAAGCCGGTGACGCGGGCCCGCGAGCTACCGATACCGTTCGGTCAGGCGTCGGTGCAGAGGCGGCGACTCGACGAGTCGCCGACGGCGGCCGTTCTCTGCGCAATGTCTCGCCGGCTCGGCTACGGGCGGGCGCGTTTGTGTATCGGCAGACTATCGGCCATCGATTTCGGCGCACCGCGCGTTTCGACCGGAATAGGTTGCTCGACAGTTACCAAGACGTAGTCCATGCGGACGTTTCCTGCGGTGAAAGGTGCGACGGCAACATCGTAGGTATTACGCGACTCGCCACCCCCAGCCCGTGCTTTACTTCCCCCGTCCAAAAGACGAAATCAGCGCTCATTCGATATCTCTCTTCGCCAAGCAAGCCGCAGGAAATGCGCTCACACGACAGCGTGCGTGCTGGGCGGTCGCCCAAGTTTCCTGCTGAGGAGTAGCCTGCCAGCCGAATCGGTTTCTCGCAACCGATGTACCGTCCTCTGGTGGCTCGTTGATCCGGACACCTTCGACAGCTCGAGCGGGGGGTTGGCGGGCATCCGAATCGTCCGGGTCGACGGGGTCTCGGCGGCGGTGCGGACCTTGCCACGCTGGGCCCGAAACGCGACCGCGGTGCCATCGCGAACCACCGACTCTTCCGTCGCTCCGCCAGAGCCCCCTGTCTCCTTCGTCACTGTCTCGCGCCGCCCTCGGCGGGCAGTTCAGCCACACTCGACGGCACGCTCGGGCTCGGTGATCGTGCCGAACTCAACTTAACAAAACCGACTGGTCACGCAGCCCCGAGGGAGACTGATAGAAGGCCCGAACCCGGAGCTCTCCTCCCGCTGCTACGTAGGTATCTTCGCGACGCGGATGGCTGTCGACCATCCAGCTGGTTCAACACCTGTCTCATGTGCCGTTCGTCACGTGTCTCATCGTGGACGATGAAGGTTGCCTCGAGTGTGCGGAAGCGCGGAAGCGCGCTCGCAGCGGATGACGAGACGGCGGCATCAGGGGTGTCGATGAAAGGGCGACACGGCCACCGACAGCCATAGCCCGTTGCGGGCGGACAGGACATTGATTTTCGAGTCGAATAGTTTGGTCACCGAAGGTGGCGAAAGTTTCAACCACCGCAATTTTCTCTTCAAACCACACATACATACCCGAATCTTCGATATATAGGACCAGGAGAGATGCACAGCTCGCTTGCAGCGAAAGCGAAACGGGTGCCCGCAACAGGGTCGAATCTGATCTGTGAGCATTCGTCCTCGCTGGAACGATGTTCGCCATGCCGAAGCCCTATCCGGATGAGTTCCCGTCACGACGTCGGCGCTGTCGCCCGCAAGAGTCAGCGTCTTTGCAGCAGGGCTCGAAGGATTTCGTCATATCCGACGGCTGTGTGCACATCCACTCGAAGCCACCGGCATCGGAAACGGCGCGCAGCCGAGGCCGCGGCGTCGGCGAAGCCGCGTGAACTGCGCAAGCCCGGCAGGCAGTTGGAGAGAGAATGAAATCCTGCGCCAGGCCGCGGGTTCTTTCGCCGTGAACTGCCCCGAATGCCTTGCCCACCGATCCTCGATCCGGCCGGGAACAGTATCCATGTGGCGGTGACCTGCCGGGTTCTGAGCTTCACCACGCGAGGCTGCTATCCCAGTGTGGTCGCGATGATGCACCCCTGATCGACAGGACCCGCGATTTCCATCATGACGATCCCGCGTTCGGATATCGGTTCATCACTCACGAATTGGGTGGTCGCAGGATCTGCTCCGAGGAGAATTGGGTGTACCGATTGCGCTCACAGAAACACTTGGGGTCGGTCTTCCCGCCGACTCGGCCTTGGCAGGGCTCCGGCACCGCCGGTCCACGATAGTCTCGTCGGGCGTGAATTCACCGCGCAGGCGCCGAACCCGGTCTGGCCGACCGATATGACCGAGCCCCGCCCGAGCGAGGGCAAGCCCTGTCGATGCGCGATCGACGACTGTTACTCCAACCGTATCGTCGGCTGCTCCATCGACGACGGCATGACCGCCGCATCGGGCAGTGCCGAAGTTGCGGAGCGCGGTCGCGCTGCCCACGCCGATCGGTACATCGTGCGCTAAGAGAGTCAGGCTTGTACGGTCGTCAAGGCTCGAATATGCGTTGTCGACCAATGGATTACACGGATCGATGCGCCGAGTCGGGGCATGCGGTGGCAATGCCGCCGTGGAGTCGTTCTTCGCGCTGCCGCAACCCGACGTCCTCGACCGCAGACACTGGCCGACCCGCGAGGAACTGCGCCTGGCCATCGTCACCTGGATCGAACCGACGTACCACCGACGCCGCCTCGGACGCCTGACCCTGATCGCCTATGGGACCCGGGCTCCACTCGCGGCCTTGAACTACACCCGCCGGTCGACCGTAACGGGGACAGTCCCCGTTGCCCGCCAACTCGAATGGGACAGGCGACAGCCCGGAACAAATCTCGAATCGCCGATCATCCCCTACGGCCCAACGCCGAGTCTTTTACCGGACGGCAGCAACCTTCAGCGCCATCCGACCACAGCGCAGTTCCTGACAACGGGTCCCACACCGAGGATTCTGTGCACCGGATTCGATTTCGTCGCGACCTATGCGATCGCTTTCGGCGCCACGGTGCGATATCCGATCCTGTGCAGGATCGCACTACTGCGCCGCCGAAAGGATCAACAACATCCGAAGAGCCATCACGCTTGTGCCGGGTAGGAATCTCCATGGAGGGATAAATGCCGTCCTGAGGTCGTGACGTACCTTATCCCAGAGTTTCGCCAGCTCGGGCGACCATTCCCGGGCCTGTGCGAGGTCCGGATAGCGGCTGGGATCGAAGGATAGATCAATCTAGCGTCGGATGCCCTATGTACTCACACGATTCCATCTGATGCTGATCCAGCCGCCCTATCGCTTGGAGTCCATCGACATCGGTGCGGCAGATGTCGTACATCCCTGATTTCCTCCTCCCGAGGTCGCCCAGTCTCGGCACCACTTGGTTTCAGGTCCACAGCGGCGAAAGCTGCTCTCCAGCAGACATCTTTGAGAGGCCCCCGAAAACCGCCTCCAACGCGATCTCGTGCCGCGACCCGACTTGGGCCGGGCGCGATATCAGAACAGCTCCGTTTCGGCCGATTCACGTCAAAGCTCCTCATATCCTCGGGATGTCTGAATCACACTGTTCTTTGCATGAGGTCGAGCCCGCCGATTAGTCCGCCCATGTCCGCGCCGCCGCCCGGTCGGCCGGGGCCGCCGTGCTCGAGTGCGGGCTGCGGGCAGCCGTGGCGAGTCGTCTGCTCGATGGTTGTCCAGGGTGTGGATCCGTCCATGCCGCGGCGCCGACGTCTGCGGGGATCGACCGTCCACGGTAGGTCGTCATCGACGAGTTGCCTGCGCTCCGGTGACCGCGGGCGAGCCCCTCCCGGGCGTGCGCAGTGTCGCGGTAGGCAAATACCGGCGCGACCGGACCGAACGGCGCGACCTCGTGAGGGCCGACCGCATCGACGTTCGCGGATATGAGCAGCGTGTCACGGCATACGCCCCCGCCGCGGATCGGCGGCGACAACGTCGATCTTGTCCGGGTATTCGCTGGTGTCTCGCGCGTGGATCTGCCGCCACCCTGCGCATGGTTTTGCCAGCACTTAGCGCATAGACCTGAGGCATCGCCCTGAAGGGGTTGCCCATCGTTATGGCCGACGCAAACCGCGGCGGTAACACACCAACCGAGCGGTGAGCCTCGAGGCGGTCCCCAGCACCGCCACTGCCACCGCCACCGCCACGCGATCGGATTATCTCCCAGGATATTGAGCTTTGTTGCCGCGAAACTGAGTGGCGACTCCGGCCGGGGCGCAGGCAGGGCAATCACACGATGCGAACTGTGCATTAGGCAACTCTCGGCGAGTTGCGCTATCGTCGCAGTTCGATTTGCTGGCAAGAAGCCGGTTACTGGCTACGGAGTGTGTGCGTGCTGGAACTCGATCACTTCAGCTACGGGTGGATGACCCCCGTCCTGGCTTACATCATGTCCGTCGTCGGATCGCTGCTCGGCCTTCGGTGCGCGGTGCATGCCCGATCGTCGCGCTGGCCTACAGGCTGGCTCATCGCCGCGGCCGTTTCCCTGGGTGGCGCCGGGATCTGGGTCATGCATTTCACCGCGATGCTCGGCTTCTCCATCCACGGTGGAACCATTCGTTACAACGTGCCGATGACACTGCTCAGCGCGGCCGTGGCGATTGCGGTGGTGTGGATCGGGCTTTCTGTCGTCGTGCGCTGGCGACGGGAAGTCCTGGCGCTGCCGATCGGCGGTGCCATCACCGGGCTCGGCGTGGCCGCCATGCACTACCTAGGTATGTATGCGATGAACACCGACGCGATCGTCGGATACGAGCTCGGAACTGTGATGCTGTCACTCGTGATCGCCGTGGTCGCGGCGACCGCGGCGCTGTGGTTCATGCTGCATGTGCACGGCATCCTGGCGACCATCGGCGCGGCGCTGATCATGGGCCTCGCGGTGTGCGGCATGCATTACACCGGAATGGCATCGATGCGCGCCCAGCACGTCGGTCAGCACGGCATGCCCGACGGCGCCGACCCCATGCAGCTGCTCACACCGCTGATCATGACCGTCACCGTGGTCACCATCATGCTCGTCATTCTGGTCGGTCTTGCCGAACTCGACGAACTCGGCAAGACCGGTCCACTCCCCGAGCCTGCCCAGCCCGCATCAGTACAGCCCGCATCAGTACAGCCCGGATCGGCCCAGCCTCGATCCGCTCGGTTCGGGCCCACACAGCGCAATTCCGCCACGCTGACAACCGCTCCCGCCGATCTGCCTCGAAGCGGCCGCGAGTGGCCGCGGCGAGAACCGCCGAACCAGCGCTGACTCGTCGTCGCCACAGCCGGTCTTCGACAGACACTCGTGCCAGACATCATCGAGTTCTTCGAACCGACGGCTGCGGCAGGTCAAGGGGTCAACCGAGCCGGCGGCGGTCCGTATCGTGATGCGGTGCAGAAATTTTTGACGCCGCACGTCGGCGCCGTCAACGAGTTGACCGCGCGGTGGTGCGCTGTCGCGGGCGACGACGACTTCGTCGTCTCAGGAGCCGGGGTGTGGCCGCTACTGGCCCTGCTCGCCGCCGCGGCCGACGGACCCGCCCGGTCGGAACTGGAGGCCGCGGTCGGTGTTTCCGCCGACGCGGCGCACGCGGCGGCGCTGCGGACCCTGGACATTCTCGCCGATGCCGTCGACGTGTCGGCCACGCTCGGCATCTGGATCCGCAGAGATCTTCCGCTCCACGATGATTGGCTACACGCACTGCCCACCGGCACTGTCGATCTGCTCACCGGCCAGGCTGCACTGGACGAGTGGACGCGGCGGCACACCGGCGGGCTGATCGATCGGTTTCCCGTTCCCGTCACCTCCGAAACGCTGCTGGTCCTGGCCACAGCGCTGGCCGCAAAGACGAGCTGGCGGGTTCCGTTCCACGACACCGTCATGGTGCCGGAAGCCGGTCCGTGGCAAGGACTCCGGCTCGCCGCGCTCGCCCGCGCCGACAACGATCCGACCGATGTCGCCGTCTTGGACGGACCGCGGCCGGTGACGCGGGTGCTCGTCACCGGGCGGGCCGACGTCGATGTTCATCTGCTGGTCGGTTCCGACAGCCCCGCCGATGTGCTGGCCGTCGGATCGGCCGCGCTCGGCGGCTTGGTGCCCTACCGCACCGGGCTCGACGCAGGGCCCGTCGCGCCGGGGCTGACGATGCGGCAGGAGTTCGGCTTCGCACAGCGCGACACCCTGCATGTTCGCCTGCCACCGTTCGCGATTCGATCGAAGCACGACCTCATCGCGCGTGCCGAACTGTTCGGACTGCGCGCGGCCACCGATGCCGGCCGAGGACACTTCCCGCGAATCTCGCCGGTCCCGCTGTCGATCGAGCAGGGCGCGCAGGATGTGCTCGCCGAGTTCACGCGCGATGGGTTCGAGGCCACCGCCGTCACCGCGCTGATGGCGGCACCCGGTGCGGCGCCTGCGAGTCCTTCGCGGCGCCACACCACTGTGCTGGAGGTGACCTTCGACCGCCCGTTCGGCTTCCTCGCCGTCCACCGCCCGACCGGGCTGGCTGTCGCCGCGGGCTGGGTCGCCAACCCCTCCGAAGCACCGTCCCCAGCTCTTGCCCCACCGCTCCCCGTGCGGTGACGAGCTCGCCGTCACGAGCGCACCGTCCTGGCAAAGTCCGCTGCCGACACTGCCCGGACCGTAGCCGATCACCCCCGCCACCGCCAAGGCAAGTCCACCACCCCAGCCGACTAGGCCACCTCGACCTGGAATGGCAGCGCCATCATCGAACCTGCTGCGCGCCGACGCGGCATGCCACGCGTGCCGACTACACCACGTCACCACCATGAAAGCGGTGACCACCACCCGCACCGATAACCAGTCGCTGGGCGGCGCGCGAGCAATCCCCGCCGACACCACCACCGTTCACATTCGGGAACCACATTCGACCGGTTTTGTGCCGTCGAGTTCTGTTCCGGGGCAGAAGATCTCGGATCCATTGAAGCGGCGGGTGGCGGTGATCCACACTCGATTGGCACCGCATCCGGCCCGGCTGCGTGCGGCCCAACTGTTCGCACTATGGGAGATAGCATGACTGCCTCAGCGCACTTTGGCTCAATTGGAAAGTCGCATTGCGTTGTCCACGTTGTTCAACACCTTTCCTCGCCTGAGCCCGGCGTGCTACCCCGGCCTGATCCCCCACAGCCCGCAGTTCATCACCTGCGGACCCCTCACTCTCCCCGTGCTTCTCGAGACCACCGCCTCGTGACCAGCGTCCGGCCGATCGGCCGGCGGAGAGCGGCTCATACGACAGCGATCGCCCGCGATGTCGCTCCGCGCATCCGACGGCACGACGGTCGGCGCGGCGATGTCCGCGTGCACGCGTGGGTGGGTGGACGCTCCGGACTCGTAAGAGGTTGTCGGGCCGCGGAACTGGCCGAACTCACGACCACACCGCAGCACGCGAAGCAGGAGTCGCGCGTTTTGGCCGTGACCGTTCCGATGTTGACATCGCCTGCTGTTGACAACATATGATGTCAAAACCTTGTTCGGCCCGATCAACTCGGTGCAAACAACACCGCGAGAGCTGTGGGCATACAGGCGCTTTGACCAATTCAGCAACGACCGTGGCAAAGGAGTCCCGATGAGGGCGAAACCATCCGCGCTGGGATATCTCCGCAAAGACGTGTCAGGTGTGTCCCAGGATTGGGACGAGGCGCAGATGCGGAGCTTGGCGAAACGGCTGGGCTACGAGCTGACCAAGACCCTGGCGTTCGGTGCCTGCACCGACAGGCCGGTGGGCCGACTTGTCGACGCCGTCCGGGACTGTGATGTCGATGCGGTCATCTCACCGAGTCTGCATCACTTCGACGACGCGGTGCCGAATGAATTGGTGGAGGTCTGCGACCTGATCACGGTGACACCGGTGCAGACTTTCTCGCGATCGGTACTGTCGCAGATCTGGGCGTAGGGCTCATTCGTCTCCCAACTACTACTTCACGATCTCGGCGTCCAGCGGTTCACCTGGAACTCCTTGTGCCGCATGGCTTTCCGTCCTCGCCCCGGTTGGGACCGAAGGATTGTTCGGCGCTTTCGCGCCGAAGCACCTGCTGCGGCGCCACCGCGCCGATCCGATTTCGTCTGATCGACCACCAGTAGCCCATCCGGCGAGGCCGGCGCCTCGGCCATGTACGAGCGGACCCGATCGCAGACCGCGGCGGCGCTCCAGCGTGTCCGGTTCGAGCGCACACAATAGCCACGAAATACGACAGTCGCGGCAGGAGAAAAGCTCGCGGCCCGCCGCATGCAGTCGACGAGCACCGATGGGCATGCCCGGTGGACGTTATCCGTCGACCGTGATGTCCGGGATCTTCTCCGCCTGTGCGATCGTCTCCGTGAGCAGATCCACCGTCTTCGTCAGCTGCTCCTCGGTGTGTTCCGAGGTGATGAAGAAGCGGAGGCGTTCCCGTCCGGCGGGGACCGCGGGCGAAGAGATCAGGCCGGAGTAGACGCCGTTCTCCAGCAGCGTGGACGAGACGTAACCGGCGCGAATCTCGCCAGGAACGACAACGGGAACGATCGGAGTGCCTTGAGAGACACCGAGATTCACGCCCCGTTCGGACAGCGCGCCATGGAACAAGCGGGCATTCGCCCACAGGCGGGCCAGGCGCTCCGGCTCCTCCTCCAGCACATCGAGTGCCGCCAGGGCGGCGCCGATGGCCGCCGGTGCGGGCGCACCGGTGAGCATGGCGACGCCCGGGGCGGACGACTTCATCGCACCGATGAGATCCGCATCGGCCGCGACGAACCCGCCGGTGCTGCCCAAGGCCTTGGACAGTGTGGCCATCCAAACGTCCACGGCATCACCGGGAAGACCGTAATGCTCGCGGATGCCATGCCCTTTGTCGCCGAATACCGCGAACGAGTGTGCCTCGTCGACCATCACCGCACAGTCGTATTCTCGTGCGATGGCGGCCAATTCGTCGATGCGGCCGATGGTGCCGTCCATGCTGTAGTGGCCTTCGAGCACTACCAGCGCACGATCGAAGCCGGCGCGTGAGGTGCGCAGCACCGACCGCAGCGACTCGGGGTCGTTGTGGCGGAAGCTGATTCGCCGCGCTCCGGACCACTGGGTGCCGGAGATGACGCTGCCGTGGATGAGCGTATCGCAGATCGCGACATCACCCTGCCTGAGCAGAAATCCGATCACGCCGGCGTTGGTGAGGTAACCGCTGGTGGTCACCATGGCGTCGCCGACACCGTAGATGTCGGCGAGGCGGCGTTCCAGCTCCTGGTAGAGCGGGATCTCTCCGGCGACGATGCGACTGGCCGACGCCGACGCACCGAACTGATCCAGCGCCCGCTTAGCGCCCTCGACCACCCGGGGATGGTTGGCCAACCCCAGGTAGTTGTAGGCGCTGAAGTTCACCAGATCGACGTCCGCAAGTCTCGGCTCCGCGACGTGGATCACCGTGTCATTCGGCCCCGTTCGGGGCAGGAACAGCGGATTCACCAGCCGAGTCTGCTCATACAGTGACGCGATCATCGCCCGCTTCTGCACGGCCGCTGCTACGTCCGGATGATCGGCGAACTGCCGCCCAGGGCCACGGTGCGGACGGGACTGCGCCACCGGCCGGACCTGTTGCGTCGGGGGCGCCGCCGCCGCGCTTCCTGAGCTGTTGCCAGCCAGCAGCTTTCGCGCCAGGTCGCGCGCCGACTCGGTCATGCTGTGTCCTCTCTCGGCATGGCCGGGGCCCTGCGTGGTGACGCCAGCTGCCGCCTCCGGGCCTGACCGGTCATGCTGTGCCCTCCCTCGGCATAGCCGGGGCCCTGCGTGGTGACACCAGCTGCCGCCTCCGGGCCTGACCGGTCATGCTGTGCCCTCCCTCGGCATAGCCGGGGCCCTGCGTGGTGACACCAGCTGCCGCCTCCGGGCCTGACCGGTCATGCCGGCACCTCGGTCACCGTCGGGGCATCGACCGGCGTGTGCGGCACTCCGCGCGATCCGGCGCCCTCGACGATCGACTCGGCGGCCTTGACGCCCGCTTGCTCCAGGTTGAACGTCCGCCCGAGCTTCAGTGAAATCAGCTCGACACCAAGAGTTTGCGTGACCAGCGAACCGAATTCGACCGCCATGAGCGAATCCAGGCCGAGCTCCGGCAAGGACACGGTCAGGTCGATCGATTCGGCGGCCACACCCATCACCGAGGCCAGCTGCTCAGCGAGCATGTGCGCGACCACCTCGTTGCGTTTGGCCTCGTCGAGGGCGACGAGCTCGGACCGCAACCGGGCCGCGGCGGAATCGTTCTGCGCCGCCGCCGCGATCATGGCCGCGATCCGGCCGGTCAGTGCCAGCTGAGGTCCCGTAGCCGCGACCCGGGGCCAGTTGATCGGGAAGATGTCGACCCGGGTGACACCGAGTCGCAGTGCCTCCTCCAGATATTGCGGCCCTTCGTCCATCTCGATCGTGTCGAATCCCGTGTTGACCAGGTACCGAGCGAGATTCTCGTCGGCCGCCGCCATTCCGGCGCCGGTCATATGGCCCCAGCCGACCGCCAGCGCGTTGACCCCCTCGCGGGCGAGGGCTTCCGCATACGCGTTCACCGCGATATTGGCCGCGGTATAGGAGTAGTGGCCGATACCACCGAATATGGCGCTGCCCGAAGAGAACAGGACGAACTGGTCCAGCTCTGCACCGGCGGCCACGACACCGGCATGCAACGATCGCGCGCCGTCGAGCTTGGGCCGGAACACCGTGGCCAAGCTGTCGCGATCCATCGCGCCGATCCGCTTGTCGTCTACTGCGCCCGCCGTGTGGAAGATGCCCTTCAGCGGATGCTCGGGACGGTGCGCCCGCGCTATCACCGCACTCACGGCTGCCGCATCGGCCACATCGACCAACTCGGTGGTCACCTCGATTCCCTGCTGATCCCAGACGACCAGCTGCTGCCTGGCCTCCTCCGTGGCGGCTCCTGCGCGTCCCAGCAGCGTCAGGCGATGAGCGCCCTTGCCTACCAGCCAGCGACCGATCGCCAGCCCGAACCCACCGAAACCGCCGGTGATCAGGTACTGAGCGTCTGGGTCGATGACGAAATCGGCGATCTGCGGGCGCACCCGCGGCGCCTCCTCGTCCATTCGCAACACGACGCGGCCGATCCGTGTGGATCGCGCCACCTCCTCGAACGCCTGGGCGACATCGGCGGTGCCGAACGTGTCGAAGGGCAGCGGCCGGTAGGTGCCGTCGTACAGTCTGCCATTGACCGCTTTGACGAAATCGAAGACCTTGTGCTGCCGCAGCTTCATCATCCGGTCGAGGTCGAACGAGAAGTACGCCACGTTCTTGTCGAAGTGCCGCAGCTCCAGGACGCCACCGAAATAGATGTCCGCCTTGCCGACCTCGATGATGCGCCCGAATTCCGCGACCGCGGCGAAATTCTTGACCACGATCTCGCCGGGAGCCGAGCTGATCACCACATCCGCGCCACGGCCGTCGGTGAGTTCGAGAACGTCGTCGACGAAGTTCAGCGACCGTGACTGCAGCGCATGGTCCGCGCCTTGGCGCAGCACGTAGGCACGGCGCTCGGGTGTGCTTGCGGTGCCGATCACCTGTGCGCCATGAAGTTTCGCGATCTGCACGGCCGCGGAGCCGACACCGCCGGCCGCGCCGTGCACGAGCACCGTCTCCCCCGGCTGCAGCCGGGCCAGTTCCAGCAGCGCGTGCTCGGCAGCGACGAACGAGGTCGAACTGCTGCACCGACCGGGTTCGAAACCGTCACCGACGCGCCAGACCAGATCCACACTGAGAGTGTTGAACCGGCCGATCATCCCCTTGCATGCCAAGCTGACCTTGTCACCGATCTCGAATCCGGTGACCCCCGGGCCGAGGCGGACGACGGTGCCGTCACCCTCCATGCCCGGCACGGTGCCGAAGAAGGTGTCACCGAGTTCGCGCTCGCCGAGCAAGCCGATGACTCGCAACGAGTCCTTGTAGTTGAGACCGACGGCCGCCATGCGCACCTCGACCTCGCCAGGACCGGGCTCGCGCCGATCACTTCGTCGCCAGCCCAGCCGCGAGAAGGTCCTGGTCTTGGGGATTTCCAGCCGGAAATCGGCCTCTGGATCGGTCAGCGGCTCGGCCTCTTCCAGCACGTCCAGACGATCCTGCAGCGTCCGGCTCACCACAGTGGTCCAGCGCACACCGTTGCGCAGGAATACCTCATCGGCATGGTCGAAACCGAAGGCTCCCGGAATGGTCAGTTCCGCTCCGAGATCCGCGTCGGCGATGTCGGATTCGACGTCGATCAGCCGCCACCGCAACCGAGTCTGCTCATTGAGCAGGGCACGCCGGGCACCGGCCAGCGCGGCATGGCTCGGATTCGGTGCGACATCACCCTCGGGGTGCGTGTAGGCGTGCTCAGTCACCAAAGAGGCATAGAAGGTGCCGTCGCCAAGGACATCCCGGTCAGAACCCTCCTCCATCAGCCAGGCGTCGAGGAAATTCTCGGCGGTCGAGTCGAGGAAATGTTCCGCTGCCAGCGCAATCCGGCGCAGAGTCCAGAGGTTGTCCATATCGTCGTAGCTCGAGCCGGCAACTATCACAAGATGCAGACGATCGACGCCTGGGAGCGCCATTGCCGCCCGAAAGCTTTCGGATACTACCGATTCCAGATCCTCGCGGGATGGATCACCGGTGACGATCAGAGCCGGAACCTCCGCAGCGACGTCGGAGCTGGTGATCCGGACGATCTGCTCGGCACGCGCGGTGGCTGCGAAGCCCATCGCGACGACCACGGTGAACAGACCGTCCGTCGTCGGGAGCGCGGCGCGATCGATAGGATCGCGCATCTCCCAGCGGTCTTCGTAGAAGAAGTCGATCATGCGCTGCATCGGGCCGGGTCGCGGTGCGATCGATCCGAACGTCATCCCGACGATCTGCATGCACAGATTGTGGTCGGCGTCGAGCAGGTCGATATCCGCTGTCGGCTCGTCCGTCGTGTCGAGGCGGGCCACCACGGTGACCCTCTCGGGCAGCGATGCGAACAACCGCACCGCGCCGGCCGCGACCGGAACCATCGCACCGTCCTGCCTACCGCCGGTACCCGCGAGCAAAGCGGCCACGCTCTGCAGCGCGGCGTCGACGACCGCAGGATGCGCTGGATGTCGGGCGTGGCCGGCGATGGTGCCGTCCAGAGTGCTGACGACCGTGGAGCCAGAGACTCGGATCGAGGTCGCGCGGCGGAAGGTGGGCCCGTAGTCGAGTCCGTGCGCCGCAAGGCCGGCGTAGAAATCGACGGGATCGATCTCGAGCATCGAACCATCGTCGGGCACATCGATCTTGGCCGGTTCGTAAACGCCCTCCACAAGCCGTCCGACAGCATTGATCGTCCAGACCGAACCCGCCACGCCGCGCGATCGAATGGTGAAGCGCCGGGTCGACTCCTCGAGGTCGAACTCCATGATCGGCGTCTCGCCCTCATCGATGATCAGCGGTGCGACAAAGCGCAGGTCTTCGACCGCCACGCACGCGGACTCGGTCCGCAGCACCGCCACGCTGAGTGCCGCATCCACATAGGCTGCACCGGGCAGGATCCGCGATCCGCCGACCACATGGTCGGCCAGCCACGGCAGCGATTCGATACCCAGCTCGAGCCGCCAGATCGAGGCGTCGTCGGGATCCTGGTCGCCCAGCATCGGATACGCGTTCGGCGTGCCGTGCCGCTTGAGCTGGTACGCCGGAATGTCGCTGCGCAGATGGGTTCGCTGCCACGGGTAGACCGGCAGATCGATATGCCGTGTCGGGGAAGGCAGATCGACGAACAGCGCATCGATATCGAGCGCTCCGGCGCTGTACAGGCCGCCGATGGTCTGTCGGATGCTGTCGACATCGGGCTGCTTGCGGTTGAGGGTGGCTACCGTCGATCCGGTTTCGCCTGCGGCGATGAGGATTTCGCGGATGTTCGCGCCCAGGACCGGATGCGGGCCGACCTCGAGGAACACGCGACTGCCCGCACGCACGAGTTCGGTGATCGCGTCGGCGAAGCGCACCGCCTGCCGAACGTTTCCGCACCAGTACTCGGCATCCCAATCCGCCTCGGTGACGCGCGCACCGGTGACGGTGGAGTACAACGGGATTCGCGGCTCCGACAACCGCATATCCGCCAGAACGAAGCGCAGCTCGTCCAGGATGGGATCCATCAGATGACTGTGGTACGGCACCTCGACCTGTAGTCGACGCGCAAAAACGCCTTGTTCCGTGAGCGACTCCGCGATCTCGTCCAGGCGGGATACATCACCGGCGATGGTGACCGCCGACGGACTGTTGATGGCCGCGACATCGACCCGGGCGTCACCCTCGATGAGTTCCTTCGCCTGGGCGAGTGTCAGGCCCACCGCGAGCATGCCGCCGGACCCGGCGGTCGTGGCCTGCAGCCGGGCGCGGTGATAAGCGACCAGCAGGGCATCGCGCAACGACAGCATGCCGGTCACATAGGCGGCCGACACCTCCCCGACACTGTGCCCGACAATCGCAGCAGGCTTGATGCCGAGTTCCTCCAGCATGGCGTAAAGCGACACCTGCACGAGAAAATTCGCGGGCTGCGCGACCGCGGTGGTGGTGACGCGCGACTCCTCCTCAGGCCGCAACAATTCCTCGACGATCGACCAGCCGGCGACTTCCCGGAACACTGCATCGATGCGCTTCGCCTCCGCGGCAAAAGTACCGCAGGCCTGCAGGAGATCGCGGCCCATCGCCCACCACTGCGGACCCATACCAGTGAACACGAATACCGGCTCGGGCACCTTGCGGGCGACGGTCCGGCTCACCCGGCCCGCGCCGCCCGCGAATTCGACTAACCCGCGCACCAATTCGATGTCGTCTCCGAAGGGGATCCCCGCACGGAGCAGATGGTGATTGCGCCGGGTCCACGCCGCCTCCGCGAGGCGCCCCGGGTCGGCGCCGTCGGCGATGCGCTCGGCGAAACCGCGGGCGAGATCTCGCGCGGCCTGTTCACTGCGGGCCGAAATTGGCAGCACCCCATAGTGTTTCGGCTGCCTATCGGACGCCTCCTGCGCACAGTACTCTTGCAGGATCGCGTGCGCGTTCGTGCCACCGTAGCCGAATCCGTTGACCGCGATGGTTACCCGCTCGACCTCGGGACCGACCTCCTCGGCCTCCAACTGCAGCCGGATACCGAGTTCGTCGAAGGGGATTTCCGGATTCGGGGTGTCCAGCCAGCCCTGCGGTGCGATGGTCCGTTTGGACACGGCAAGCGCCGACTTGATGACACTTGCGATACCGGACGCGGCCTCGGTGTGGCCGAGCTGAGCCTTGACCGAGCCGACGCCCAGCGGTGTGGCGCGGCCCTCGACGGCGCCATAGGCGTGGCCGATCGCCTGCAGTTCCAACGGGTCTCCGACCGGGGTTCCGGTGCCGTGCGCCTCCACATAGGTGATCTCGTGCGGCCGGATGCCGGCGCGGCGGGTCACCCGCTTCGCCAGCGCCTCCTGCGAATCGGCATTCGGCACCGTGATCGCCGTGGTGCGGCCATCTTGATTGGATCCGGTCGCCTTGACCACCGCATAGACCCGGTCACCATCGTGTTCGGCATCGGCCAGCTTCTTGAGCACCACCATGCCGGCGCCCTCACCGCGGCCGTATCCGTCAGCGGCGGCGTCGAAGGGTTTGCTGCGGCCGTCGGCGGCGAGGAAGCCGCCCTTGCACATCGAGACGAACGGCTCGGGCTCGGCCAGCACGGTCACACCACCCGCGATAGCGACCTCGCAGTCGCCGTTGTCCAGGGCCTGGCAAGCCAGGTGCAGCGCGACCAGCGATGACGAGCACGCGGTGTCGATGGTGATCGCGGGGCCGACGAGGTTGAGCGCGTACGCGATCCGGTTCGAGATCATCGTGTACGAAGCACCGACGGCGGTATGCATGTCGACGAACGGCAGCGCCGGGCCACCGACCGAAACGCCCAGCTGGTCCATGGTGAACGCGCCCACGTAGACACCCAGCGGTGCGCCGTTGACCCGCCCGGCGATCCCCGCGTCGTCGAAGGCCTCCCAGGTGACCTCCAGGACGAGTCGCTGCTGCGGATCCATCGCCGCCGCCTCGCGCGGCGAGATGCCGAAGAAGTCCGGGTCGAATGCCCACGGGTCACCGGTCATGAAAGCCGCACGCTTGGTATACATTCGGCCGGGTGTGCTTCGATTCGGGTCGTAGAAGCGGCGGTAATCCCAACGGCTCGCCGGGATTTCTATTACGCCGTCGCCCTTGCCGACGATGAATTCCCAGAAGGATTCGGGGGAATCGATGCCGCCGGCGTACCGGCAGCCGATACCGATGATTGCAATATCGGACACAAGACTTCCTCGGTCGAACTCGGAAATATTCTCCCCCCGAGGAGAATGGGAATGCGAAACGCGCTGCTGGTCCCCGGCTACGGGTCGGCACAGCGCAGTGGCTGACGAGCCACCACGTTCATCACGGGACCATTGCGGCCCAAGACCGTCTCGGCCACCGGCTCGACGCCGAAGGCACGGTAGTAGTCGACATTCGCGGCCTTACACAGTCCATACAACGGAACCGATTGCGCGTCGGACTTTTCCACGAACGATCCGAACAACGCGCGCCCGACACCGCTGCGCTGCAGCCCGGGGTCGCAGCCCAGATAGACACAGCACAAATGAGGTTCCGCGGGTGCCGCCTGCTCGAGGGCGGTGTCCACGGCAATCCCGCGTCGCGTCGCGGTCCCCATAGCGAACAGCAGCCGCACACCCAGGACGAGCTCGCGCCAGGCATTTGTCCGGTATCCGGCCGGATACCACAGCAACACACCGGCCAACTCGTCGTCGACGATGGCCACCTCAGCACCGCCCGCAGGCAGGAAACGGTGCTCGATCAACATTCGCAACATCCGCGGAGCACGACGATGACGCGATCTCTCATCCGGGAAGACGAAGTCCTCGATCGGATCGTCATGGGCGAAGGCGTCACTGAGCACACGCACCATATCGGTCACATCGTCGCGCGAGGCCGGCCGCACGACCAGCCTGTTCGGCTGCTCCAAAGTTGTTTGTCCCTCACATCATCTCGATTACCGGACTTCACCGGCTGCTCACAGGTGAAGCTACCGACCAGTAGACTACATGAACCAATACATCGTGTTGTTGGTCAGTAACGTGCAATGCGCAACACGTTCCAACGTTGCCCTGCGCGGCAGTCTTGAATACGGCGCGTCACACTGCAAGCCTCAGCCCCGCCACGTCTGGGAACAAGATTCCATTTCTACCAGCACTTTCCGACGAATCGGGCATTTCAGACCAGATCGAAATGCTATCAATTCTTCGCATCAGGCCGCCTTAGCCCAAGCCGGGCGACTCCGCTGCGACGGCGCCCACCCCTACTTCGCCGCGCCGACTGCCCACCCCTGGACGCCGTCCAGGATGCCTCGGCGCGCCCTCGCGGGATTCACGGTTCCGCGAGCTACGGTCAATCCACCTCCAGCAGATCCTCGCTCGGCCGAACGGCGTCACGGGAGACCGGAACCGGTCTGCGGCACGGCGGCGCATTGCCTGCGCGAAGGAGCGAGCCATGGCGTTCCTCGACCCGCGTCCGCCCGCGACGGGCCGACCCGGCGAAATGTTCTCGCGCGCCGAACTCGCGGCTAACCAAGGGCATCCGGGTTTGCTGCGACGGGAGGCCAACCAAGCCGCGACCCGCTGCCCGAGCTGCGGATGGCTGCCCGACGATGAACGGCAACGAGCCAGACAACGCCAAGACCTCACGGTCACCTGGCTCTACCCCGACCCTGACAGACCCGAGGAACTGCTCACCCGGCAGCATTGCGAGCGATGCCAGCCCATCCGGCGCCCGGTCGGGCTCGACTGCGTCATCTGCGGCGACGGTCCACTGCTCTACGGGGACTCGACCGTGGCCGCCGAGTCCGGTGAGCTGTCCGACACCGTCCGTCGATGGCTCAACAGAGAGGGCTGACAGGTGATCGACGCAGTGCTGTACTGCCCCAGCTGCGAGCCGCGGTAACCCTCCGCATTCGACGGTCTGTGCCCACAACCCCCAAGACCCCGCTCGCACCGCAGGCAATTCGTCGGCCGCAGCGCAAGCCCGGTCAGGCGGTGAGCCGCTGCCGGATCCAGCCGCGGGGTCGGCGAGCGGGTTCAGCGGGCGAAAGCCACTTCCGGAGTGCGCGCGATGAGCAGCCGCCGCACCTTGCCGTCGGCGTCCAGTTGCGCCGATGCGTTGAACGACGCCTCGAATGCCCCCGCCCTGGTGGTCCGGCCCAGCACCAGCTCATGCTCGCCAACCACCGCACCGACGTCGATGTGATGCACGAGGGTGCTCTTCTCCCGCTGCGCCAGGTAGCCGACCAGCCCGCTCCGGTCCCCCACGAACTCGGCGCTTTTCCCGCCCCCCTGCGAGAACTGCACCGACATCGCGAAGTCGTCGGAGATCATGTCCAACACCCGGTCCGGGTCGTCGGAATCCATGTATTCGAACCACCGAGCAAGCACCGGCACCATCGTTGCCGTCATCGCCGGGCCCCTTTGCTCGTGGACGGTGTCGGCAGCAGCGCGAAGTCCGCGCTGAACGAGACCTGGTAGCGATCGACTCGACCGTCGGCGCCGATGTGCATCACGCCGACGAAGTATCCGGTGGTGACGGCGTCGTGCTCAATGACCGCGCCGTGCGCGAACTGCACATCACCGTCGGCGGCCACCCGCAGCAGCCGGTGTTTGCGGTTCACCTCAGGCCTGCCGCTCAGATATTCGAACATGGCCGAGCGACCACGGCCGCGGTTGACGCCGGTGGGCAGGATCATCGCGAATTCGACATCCTCCGCCAACATCGCCACCGCGTCTCGCAGCCGGCCACTGTCGACCGTCGCGTAGTAGCCCTCGATCACGTACCTCATGAAATGAACTTAGTTCAATAAACCTCTTCTTGTCGAGGACCCGAACGGTTACCCTCGACGTTATCGAACTGAACTCAACTCGACCGGAGAACCATGCCCTCGACATCAGTCGCCACCGCCGAAGTTCCCTGGCCTCGTTCGGAACCGGCCGCGTTGTCACCCGACCCTGAGCAGACGGCCCTGCGTGACTCACTCCGGGCCCTGCTGGAGAAACACAGCGGCATGGCACAGGTGCGCGCAGCGGCCTCGTCCGATCGCGGCTACTCGCCGAAGCTGTGGCAGCTACTCGTCGACGACATGTCGGTGGCCGGCCTCGCGATCCCCGAGGAACGCGGCGGCCTCGGCTACAGCACGGCAGAGCTCGCGATCGTCCTCGAAGAATGCGGGCGGGCGCTGGTATGCGAGCCCGTATTCAGCTCGGCAGTCCTCGGCGCGCAGGCGCTGCTGCTGGCCGACCCCGCCGACGACCCACTTCCGGACGTGTTCGCAGGACGCTCCTTGGCGACGGTCAGCGCACTCGATTCCGACACCGACGATCTGCGGGCGCAACGCTCCACGGGGGGATGGTCGGTCGACGGCACGGTCACCCACCTGACGGGCGGCGGTACCGCCGACGTGATCGTGGCATCCGCGCACAGCCCCGATGGACGCCGGTTGTTCGCCCTGCGACCCGGCGTGGACGCGGTGCGAACAGAACGACAAGTGCTCGATCCGACCCGGAGACAAGCGGATGTGACGGTGCGCCGCTGTCCGGCCGTCGTTCTCACGGAGCCGGATACGACCGAGGCGGTCACATCGCGGCTGCGTGACCTGGCGACGCTGGCCCTGGCCTGCGAGAACACCGGCATCGTTGATCGACTGCTCGAGCTGACGGTGGAGTACACCCGAACTCGTCACCAATTCGGTCGTCCCATCGCGTCCTTTCAGGCCGTGAAGCACCGGTTGGCCGATCTACTCGTCCTGCTCGAACGTGCCCGATCGGCATCCCGGTACGCCGCCGCCGTCTACGCCGGGGATCCCGATTCGGCACGCTTGGCCGTCGCGGTGGCGGGCGCCGTGTGCACCGAAGCGGCCGTGCAGGCCGCGGCGGAGGCTGTCCAGTTACACGGCGGTGTCGGCTTCACCTGGGAGCACCCTGCCCACTCCTACTTTCGCAGGGCGCTGGGAAACGAAGCGGCACAGGGCGATGCACGTATGCACCGTGCCAGGATCGCCACCTTGATCGGCCTATGAGCAGCGCAGACCGACAAGCGGGAAACGGGCAATCACTCCCGTATTGACGGCTGCCGCTCCGGCCGGTACAACTGAAGTGAATCCAGTTCAATAACTTGAAAGAGGTCAAGATGGTTGACACCGACCACATCGTGCTCGAGAAGGACGGCGATGTCGCCCGCGTGTGGCTCAATCGCCCACACAAGAAGAACGCCGTCACCGTGGAACTGCTGCACCGGCTCGACGAGATCATCGTGGAGGTCGACAACGACCCCAATCTGAAGGTCCTCGTCCTGCGCGGCCGCGCGAACACCTTCTGCTCGGGCTTCGACCTCGACGAATTGCGCGACAACTACGTCGGCAAGACCAATGCGATGGACGTCGCGGTGCTCTCGGCCAAAGTGTGCGATCGCCTGTACTCGATGAACACCCCCTCGGTGGCGGTGTTGGAGGGATATGTCACCGCGGGCGGGTTCGAGCTGATGATCTCCTGCGATTTCGCGGTCGCCGCCGACGACGCGAAGATCGGCGACTTCCACATCCGGCGAGCACTGTTCGGTGGCGCGGGCCCGATCTATCGCTTGCCCCGGATGATCGGCATTCGCAAGACCAAGGAACTGATGCTGACCGGAAAGCTGCTGTCCGGCAAGGAAGCCGTCGAATTCGATCTCATCAACGCCTCGGCCCCGGCGGACGAGCTCGACCGGCTGGTGGCCGATTTCATCGCTCCGATCGTCGACAAGAGCCCGTTCGCGATGAAGCTCACCAAGATGACCATCGACCGCGGCCTGGACGCCGATATCCAGTCGCTCATGGTGATGGAGCACCTGGCCGTCGGCAACGCTCTCCAGTCCGAGGACGCGCGCGAGGGTGTGAACGCCTTCCTGGAGAAGCGCGAACCCAAGTGGGTCGGTCGCTGATTCTCGGTCTCTCGGGCGACGTCGGAAGGAAAAGACATGGGTGAGCTAGCGACTCCAGTACTGGAAGGGAGCAAATGCACAGTGTGCGGCACGGTCGGCTATCCGGCGAGTACGGTATGCGCCCGCTGTGCCAAGCCGACGGCCATCCCGCTGGCGCTGAGCGGCGAGGGTGTGGTCTGGGCCTACACCGTGCAGCGGTTCCCGCCGAAATCGCCACCGTATGCCGTTCCCGCCGAAGGCTTTTCGCCATTCGCGGTCGGATACGTCGAACTTCCCGAGGGGATCAAGGTCGAAGCGGTACTCGACTGCGCGGACTTCGCCGATCTGTACCGGGCGCCGGTGCGACTCGTCGCGGTGGCACCGGTGCCCCGATTCACCACCACATCATCCACTCTGCGGAGCGAGGCCCGGTGACACAGCCAGTTTCGATCATCGGTAGCGGACTGTCCCGGTTCGGCAGACAACCCGGCGTCACCGGTCGGCAGATGGCGGTGACCGCGATCGACACCGCGCTCGATGACGCGGGTCTGACATGGCCGGATATCGAGGTCGCCTTCGGCGGCAGCGACGGCTCGGGGCTTGCCGACACCCTCGTCGCCGAACTGGGTTTCACCGGAATACCGTTCACCAACGTCAGAAACGGCTGCGCCACCGGTGGCAGCGCCCTGTTCTCGGCGGTCAACGCGGTGCGCTCCGGTGTCGCCGAAATAGCGCTGGCCGTCGGCTTCGACAAACACCCGCGCGGAGCGTTCGACCCCAGGCCGGCCGACTGGGGTCTGCCTGAGGGATACGGCGCGGCCGGGCTGATGGTCACCACTCAATTCTTCGGCGCCAAGATCGGCCGCTACCTGCGCGAACACGGGATCTCCTCCGCCACCCTGGCAAAGGTCGCCGAGAAGGCCTACCGCAACGGCAGCCGCAACCCCAACGCCTGGCGACAAGAGCCGATCTCGGCGGAACAGATCGCCGCCGCGGAAATGGTGAACGATCCGCTGACCAAGTACATGTTCTGTTCCCCGGGTGAAGGGGGCGCGGCGGTGATCGTCGCCGGTGCGTCGGTGGTGCGACGACTCGGCGGGCGACCGGTTCACTTGCGCGCGATCAGTCATCGCACGCGCCGGTTCGGCTCCTTCGAGGTCTTCAGTCCCGCGATCCAGGGTACGGGCGAGCCGACCAGCGTGAGCGCCGACGCGGCCGCAGCGGCGTTCGAACAGGCCGGGATCGGACCGGGCGACATCGATGTCGCCCAGCTACAGGACACCGAGAGTGGTGCGGAGGTCATGCATATGGCCGAGTGCGGCTTCTGCGCGCATGGCGAGCAGGAGGCGATGATCGCCGCGGGTGCCACCGAAATCGGCGGCCGGCTACCGGTCAACACCGACGGCGGCTGCATCGCCAACGGCGAGCCCATCGGCGCCTCGGGGCTGCGTCAGGTGCACGAGATAGTCACTCAGTTACGTGGTGAAGCGGGTGCGCGGCAGGTGCCCGGGGCTCCGAAGGTCGGGTTCACCCATGTATACGGGGCGCCCGGTATCAGTGCCTGCACCGTCCTTTCGGTATGAGCCGAGCATGTCCATTCGAGGTGACACAGTGACCGCACACACTCTTCCCGACCTCGCCCGGTTCACCGGCGAGGCCCGCGCATGGCTGCGTGGCGTCGCCGCGCCACGCACCGCGTCCGCATGGGGCCAGGGACCGGATTCGGTCGCCGTCTTCGAGAACTGGACCGCCGAGGAAGAACACGTCCACACCGACCGGATCCGTGCGTACGAACGGTCCAAGTTCGATGCCGGGTGGGGAGCCTTGAACTGGCCGACGAACTACGGCGGCCGCGAGCTGCCCCTGTCGTACGTCCTCGCCTTCCGGCGGGCAGAAGACGAATTCGACGTGCCGCGGCGTACCGAGATGTTCTCGGTGACACAGCAATTGGTCGCTCCCACCATCGAGCAGTGGGGCACCGGCGAGCAGAAGGCACGCTATGTCCGCGCCATGCTGCGGACCGATATCATCGCCTGCCAGCTCTTCTCCGAAACCGAGGCCGGATCCGATCTGGCGGCGGTTCGCACTCGCGCGATCCAGAACGCCGACGGAACCTGGACGATCGACGGTCACAAAGTGTGGACCTCGGGCGCACGAGTCGCCGATATCGGTGTCGCGGTATGCCGCACCGATCCGTCCGCGGCCAAACACGCGGGCCTGACCGTATTCCTGGTTCCGATGGACGCACCAGGGGTCACGATCCGCCCGATCCGGCAGATGACCGGTGGGAGTTCGTTCAACGAGGTGTATCTGGACGGTGTCCAGGTCGACGACGACCACCGCCTCGGACCGGCCGGCAAGGGCTGGCCGGTCGCGCTCACCGTGCTGGCCGCCGAACGCCTCGACGGCGCCAACCTCGGCCTGGCGAACGCCGATCATGCAGTCGCCCTGGCGCGGCATCTGGGACGTGGCCTGACCGATCTCGAGCGAGACCGGGTCGCCGATCTGGTCACCCGCAGCTATCTGCAACGGGTCGCCGCCATGCGGGTCGCCGCGGCCATGCTCGCTGGCCAGGACCCTGGGCCCGAGGCGTCGATCGGGAAACTGCTGGCCACCGACACCATGGCCCGGACTTCGGAGGTGGCGCGGCTGCTGCTCGGACGCGACCTGACCACGGACTCCGGTAGGTGGGGCACCTTCGCGTGGACCGAGCACGTCCTCGGGGCGCCCGGCTATCGGATCGCCGGCGGCACCGACGAGATCCAGCACAACATCATCGCCGAGCGAGTGCTCGGCCTGCCCAAGGAGCCGCGCTGATGAGCACGACGGTGGAAGAACGCGTCCGGGACCGGTTGCGCGCCGACCGCGATGTCGCGGTCACGACGTTCGAGCCATTGTCCGGCGGCCACTCTGGGCTGACCTATCGGGTTGCCGCGACCGACGGATCGTATGTGGTCAAGGCGGTGCCCGAGGGGCGTAAACCGATCGGCCGTCACGACATGCTGCGCCAAGCCCGCGTCATGCAGGCGCTGGCCGGGACCTCGGTCCCGGTACCGCGCATCGTCGCGGTCGATGATCACGAACCGGCTTGGTTCGCTATGGAATTCGTGGTCGGCGAGTCGCTGGAACCGGTGCTGGACGATCCTGCCGTCGAGCCCGGGCTGGCAGCGGCCCGGATGCGATGCGCCGCCGCGGTGCTGCCCCGACTGCACGCCGTCGACCCGGCCACCGTCCCCGGCGTCGAGACACCTCTCACCCCGGCCGACGAACTAGCCCGCTGGGCGCGCACGCTGGGCGCCGTTCCCGCCGACTTGGTCGCAGGCGGCGAACGGCTGCTCGACCTGCTCGGACGACAAATCCCCGAACCGGTGAGACCGGCGCTGGTGCACGGTGACTACCGGCTCGGCAACATCATCTCCGACGGCATCGAACCGGTCGCGCTGATCGACTGGGAGATCTGGAGCGCGGGCGATCCGCGGGTCGAGCTGGGGTGGTTCCTCGTCTTCGCCGACGGCAGCAACTTTCCCGGTGTCGGCCGCGAAGTCCCAGGGTTGCCCGGTGCACCGGAACTGGTGGACCTGTACCGCAACGGCGGGCCCGCACTGACAGAGCTGTCCTGGTTCGACGCGCTGGGCCGACTCAAGATGGCCGCGATCATGGGCCACAACCTGCGGCGGCACCGGGAAGGCAGGCACTACGACCCGGACCAGGAGAAGCTGCCCGCCACCATCAACCGCCTCATCGAGACCGGAACCGCGCTACTCGCCGGTTAACGTCCACTCCCCAGTTCAGGAGCCGCACCGTGGATTTCTCCTACTCCGCCCGCACAGAGGACCTGCTCGACAAGCTCGAATACTTCATGGACAGCTACGTCTACCCCGCCGAACGGACATACGACGAGCAGGTCGCCGCCAATGACAATCCCCATGAGCAGCCGCGGATCATGCGGGAACTGCAGGCTGAGGCCAGGGCGATGGGGCTGTGGAATCTGTTCATGACCCATGACGACCTCGGCGCCGGACTCACCAACCTCGAGTACGCACCACTGGCCGAAGTGGTCGGCCGGTCCGTCATCGGCAACGAGGCGATCAACTGTTCGGCCCCCGACACCGGCAATATGGAGATCCTCGCCATGTACGGGACCGAACAACAGAAGCGGCAATGGCTGAAACCGTTGCTGGACTGCGGTATTCGCTCCGCCTTCGCGATGACCGAACCCGCGGTCGCCAGCTCCGACGCCACCAACATCACCTCCACCATCCGCCGTGACGGCGACGAATACGTTCTCAACGGCCGCAAGTGGTACATCTCCGGCATACTCGACCCGGATTGCAAGCTCATCATCTTCATGGGCAAGTCCGATCCCGAGGCCGAGACCTATCGCCAGCAGAGCATGATCCTGGTACC
Source organism: Nocardia sp. NBC_01730 (assembly GCF_035920445.1). Lineage (NCBI taxonomy): Bacteria > Bacillati > Actinomycetota > Actinomycetes > Mycobacteriales > Nocardiaceae > Nocardia > Nocardia sp. NBC_01730. Next base: position 2,339,857 of record NZ_CP109162.1, read on the forward strand.
CACCGACGCGCCCGGTATCGAAGTGCTGCGCGACCTGCCGATGTTCGGCTTCCGTGACCGCCTCGGCCACGGCGAGGTCCAGTTCACCGATGTCCGGGTGCCCGCCGACAACATGCTCGGCGCCGAGGGCGACGGCTTCGCCATCGCGCAGGGCAGGCTGGGGCCGGGCCGAATGCACTACGCGATGCGCGCCATCGGCATGGCCGAACGCGCCTTGGAGCTGATGTGCCGCCGATCGCTGGAACGCACCGCGTTCGGCGGTCCGCTCGCCGATCGCGGCGTGGTCCGCGAATGGATCGCGCGCAGCCGCATAGAGATCGACCAGATCCGCCTGTCGGTCCTGCAAGCGTCCTGGCTGATGGACACCAAGGGCAATGCCGCGGCACGTTCAGAGGTGGCGGCCATCAAGGTGGCGGCCATGGAGGTGGCACACACGGTGGTGGATCGGGCCGTACAGACCTTCGGCGCCGCTGGCGTGAGCGACGACACCGTGCTGGCGCGCATGCATGCCATCACCCGGGCGTTGCAGATCGCCGACGGCCCCAACGAAGTACACCTGCGCACCATCGCACGTCTCGAGGTGAAGAAGTACCGATGAGCACAACGGATCTGACCGGGAAGGTCGCTTTGGTCACCGGCGCCAGCCGCGGACTCGGCCTGGCGATCGCCCGCGGGTTGTGCGACGCGGGCAGCACGGTGATCGTCTCCAGCCGCAAGCTGGCGGCCTGCGAGCAGGCGGTGACGTCGCTCGGCGACTGCGGGCCGGGCAGTGCCCATCCGCTGGAACTACACGTCGGCAGATGGGACTCCATAGAGCCCGCCGTCGACCGCGTCATCGCCGAGTTCGGACGCCTCGACGTCGTGGTCAACAATGCCGGCATCGCGCCGCTCGCGGAGAATCTCGCGTCGGTCACCGAGGGATTATGGGACAAGACCATCGAGGTCAATCTGAAGGGCCCGTTCCGCCTGATGGCGGTCGCGGGTGCGCGGATGGCCGCCGCAGGCGGTGGATCGATCATCAACATCTCCAGCATCGGCGCAGTCCGCCCGAGCCCGCCCGAGGCGATGTACGCGGCAGCCAAGAACGGGCTCAACGCGTTGACCATGGCCTTCGCCCAGGAATACGCGCCGACAGTGCGGGTGAACTGTGTCATGCCTGGTGGATTCGCAACGGATATGTCCGAGCACTGGGACGACGAGTTCGTCGGCAAGATCGTCCGTCGCCTGCCCGCGGGAAGGCTTGGCAGGCCCGACGAGATCGCAGGACTTGTCGCGCACCTGGCGAGTGACGCCGCCGGGTACACAACGGGCGCGATCATCCCCGTCGACGGCGGCCGGACCGCGGTGTATTGAGGTGGGTGCTGAGATGACTGGATCGGATACCGAAATACTGAGCAGGCTGTTCGGGCTGGGCGGACAGGTCGCCGTCGTCACAGGCGCGTCGTCGGGCCTCGGGCTCGGCTTCGCCACCGTGCTCGCCGGCGCGGGCGCCACGGTCTACGCGGCGGCGCGCAGGCTGGACCGGTTGGAGGCGCTGGCCGACGACGAGCCGCGGATCGTTCCGGTGCGCTGCGACGTGACCAGGGACGAGGACCGGCGGGCGCTGGTCGATCGGTGTTACAAACAGTCCGGCCGCCTGGACATCCTCGTGAACAATGCGGGTAAGCCCGGACCGCCGAACGCCGAAGAAGAAACGGCCGACGGGTTCGCCTCCATTCTCGAGGTGAACCTGCTCGCCGGCTTCCACCTCGCCACCTATGCGGCGGCCCGGCTGCCGGACAGGGAACGGGCGTCCTATATCAATATCTCGTCCGTCATCGGCCTGGTATCGACAGCGCCGATCGGCGGCGCGAGCTACGCCGCGTCCAAGGCGGGAACGCTCGGCCTCACCCGAGAACTCGCCGGGCAGTGGGGTCGGCGGGGAATCCGCGTGAACGCCGTCGTACCGGGCTGGTTCGATACCGAGATGACCGACGGCCTGTTCAGCAACGAGAAGTCGGCCGGGTGGGTGCGCCGTAACACCATGCTCGGTCGCGGCGGCGTGACCGGTGAAATCGACGGCGCTGTGCTGTTCCTTGCCTCGGACGCATCGTCGTACATGACCGGGCAGACGCTCGTCGTCGACGGTGGCTGGACCGCGCGCTGATGCTGGCCGTCCAACTGACCGCATGGGGCGCCGAGCCGGTGCTGCGGGACATCCCCGTTCCCCTGCCACGCGGCGAGGAGCTCCTGTTGCAGGTCACTGCCGCGGGACTGTGCCGATCCGATCTGCACGTCATGGATGCCCCGGCCGGGAGCTTCGACTACCCGCTGCCGCTCACGCTCGGCCACGAGGTCGCAGGGACCGTCGTCGCCGTCGGTCCCGACGCGGACAGCACCTGGCTCGACGAAGCGGTCGTGGTGCACGGCGTGTGGGGATGCGGCTCCTGCCGTAACTGTGCCCGCGGTCGCGAGAACTACTGCCTGCGGCTGCGGCCGAGCCCTGACGGACGGTTGGCGCCGATCGGCAACGGCCTCGGACACCACGGCGGCCTGGCCCAAGCGATGATCGTTCCCTCGTCCCGGTTCGTAGTCCCAGCCGGTGGCGTGAGCCCCGTTGCGTGTGCTCCGCTCGCCGACGCGGGTTTGACCGCTTACCACGCCGTGCACGAGCACCTCGACCTGATCGATGAAAGCGCGATCTGCCTGGTGATCGGCATCGGCGGCCTCGGCCATCTCGCGATACAGATACTGCGTGATCTGGGTGCCGGCCGAATTGTAGCCGTCGACAATCGCGCGGACGCCCTGGACATGGCACAGCGGCTCGGCGCCGACGCGACACTCGCGGACATCGGCGCCGCACTCGCGACCCTGGAGGACGGCGCCGATCTGATCCTCGATTTCGTCGGTTCACCCGAGACCGCCGCATCGGCGGCAGCCGCTCTCGCACCAGGCGGCCGGTTGGCGCTGGTGGGGAGCGCGGGCGGCCGCCTCGAAGTCGGCAAGAACGTCGGTCTCGCCGCCGGCTGGCGTGTCACGGCGCCGTTCTGGGGGCCGCGCTCCGATTTGATGGCGGTGGTCGACCTGGCGCGGCGTGGCGCGCTGCACGTCACGGCGGCGACGTACCCGCTCACCGACGCGATCGAGGTTTACCGCCGACTTCGGGCCGGGGACATCACGGGTCGTGCGGTGCTGATTCCCCCGCTGTTGACCGGCTGAATGCCCAAGGGAAACAGCGGCGAGTAAACCAGAGAGCACGGCGGCACGAGGAACAGGTGATGAAGGCACTGGCGAAGGACATGCTCGAACGGGCACGGCGGACACCGGATGAGATCGCGGTCGTCGACGAGCTCGGCAGGCATACCGTGGGCGAGATAATGGCGGCGGCGCGCATGCTGGCCGGACGCATAGCTGCCCTCGATAGGCACGGCCCCACGGTGCTGGTGCAAGCGGACAACACCTGGCATACGCTCGCGGCCGCTGTCGCGGTCGGCCTGCGCGGTGGTGTGGTCGCGGTGTTCAGCCCGCACGCCACCGAGTCCGAGTTCCGTCTGGTCGTCGAGGATGTCGATCCCGATCTGGTGGTCGCCGAACCCGAAGCGCTGTGCCACTGGGAGGTTCCGGATGGCGATTTCCCGATCAGCGAGCCCGCGTTCGCCGACCAGGTGTTGCGTGCCCGGTCCGGGCCGTTCGGTCCGGTGGATCGCTGGCGTGGTGGTACCGCCATCGCCATGACCTCCGGTTCCACCGGGCGGCCGAAATGCGTGGTGCAGTCCGAGGAAGCCATCCGCTATGCCTGCCGCAGCACGATCGAGGCCGTCGGTCTGCGACCGGGTGACGCTGTCGGGGCCTTCGTACCCCTGTCGTCGGTGGCAGCGTTCTGTTTCGGCATGTACTTGCCGACCTACTTGGGCGGCAGGATGGTCGCGATCGGCAAATGGTCACCCGGGGGCGCGTTGGCCGCTGTGGCGGGCAACGGGGTGGCCTGGACGATGCTGGTTCCGACCATGGCTCTGCAACTGTCGGTCGTCGAGGACAGTGCGGGCGGGTTGTCGACGCTGCGCGCGATGACCGTGGGTGGTGGCCCGATGAACCAGCGGTCACTGGCCGAAGCCGAGCACAAACTCGGTACCACCTTCCTTCGGGTGTTCGGCATGTCGGAATGTCTCGGCCACACCACACCGCGGCTGGACGACCCACCGGCGATCCGGCTCGGCAGGGACGGGCGCCCATTCGCGGGAACGGTGGTGCGTGCGGTCGACCCCGCCGGCAATGCGCTGCCTGCCGACGAGATCGGCGATGCCCAGGTCAAGGGACCGTCGCTGTTCGTCGGCTATGCGCGCGGCGGTGTCCCGGTGCCCCCGGAGCTCACGGCGGACGGCTTTCTCGCCACGGGCGACCTGGTCGAGGTCGCGGTCGACGGCTCGATTCGGGTGATGGGGCGCCAGAAGCAGATCATCATCCGCGGCGGACGCAATATAGATATCAACGAGGTGGAGGCGGCCGTCGCGGGCCTGCCCGGTGTAGTGCAGGTGTGCGTTGTCCCGGTGCCCGACGATCTGCTGGGTGAGCGCGCGGCCGCGCTGGTGGTCACCGACGGTGCGCCGCTGGCACTGGACGACGTGACCGAACAGCTCTCGGCGGCGGACTTTCCCAAGTTCAAATGGCCCGAGTATGTGTTCACCGTCGCGGATCTGCCGCAGAACCGCGTCGGCAAATTGTCCCGGCCGGAGGCTGTCCGCCTGGCCTCTCGGCTCGCCGCAGCTGACCCGAGTTCACCTCAGGTGCGGTAGTGTTGAAGCATCCATACACACTCGATACCGGGGGTATTTGCGCTCATGACCGTTGACACCGGAGTACGCCGGGAAAGCTCGCGCTCGAAACGCGGCAATATCCTCGCCGCCGCCATCGAGCAATTCGGACGAATCGGTTACGAGCACACCAAATGGGCGGCGATCGCCGACGAGGTCGGAATCGGACAGACCGCCCTGTACCACTATTTCGAGTCGAAGGCCCACTGCCTGCTGACGATCATGCGACTCGAATTGGCCGATTCCGTCGAACGTTTCGCGACCGCGACCGCGGACGAAGTAGATCCCGAGCAAGCCCTGCGGTCCGCGGTGGCCGCCGCCCTGCGCGCCACACCTACCGATGCTCTGCAGCGACGAATTCTGCAGAACCATATGGATCTGCTGGCGACGCAGCGCCAATCGGAGAAAGAAGAGGCTGAGCGCCTGCGGTCCCGGGAATTGGTGCAGGAGATCGAGCGGAATTGGACCGAGTTGATCGCCCGGGGAATCGACGCCGGGACTTTCACCGGCGAGGAGCCCCGAATTCTCGGGCGGCTGGTGCTCGGCGTGGTCATCAGCGTATGGCGCTGGTACCGGCCAGACGGTGACCTCACCTTGGCTCAGATCACCGAAACCGTCACCGACGCGGCTGTTCGGATGGTGCGACAGTAGGCACCGCCGCGGCCAGGTGCCGGATTCCGCGCGCACCCGAAAACCAAACAGAATTCAGCTAGGAGCAGCTGATGTACAACCTCATCGTTCTGGCATCCCGCCCCAGCGACTGGTCGCACGATCAGTTCATCGAGTGGTGGCGCGGTGAACACGCCGAAGTGACCTATCCACTACCGGGACTGCTGCGCTGGCAGCACACTGAACTGCTCGATTCGGCCGACGAGAAGTCCGCAGGCTGGGACGGGCTGTCGATATTGAGTTTCGAATCCCGTGCGGCGCTCGACGCCGCCCTGGCGAGCCCGGAATGGAAAGCCGCGGTGCGGAATGTCGGTGCGATGCGCGGGCGGCGCATGATTTGGTTCGGAGAGGAGCAGACAATGGTGCCGCTCGCCGTCTCCACCGAATGAGCGCCCCCTGGACCGAACCCGGCTGCTTTCCGATCGCCGAGGGCATCCATCGCATCCCTCTGCAACTACCGCAGGATGGCCTGCGCGCGGTCAATGTCTACATTCTGGAGACCGACAACGGTCTCGCGCTCGTCGATGGGGGATGGCACCGCCCGGATACGCACCGCGAACTCTCCGCCGCGCTCGGGCGCATCGGCCGCTCCCCCGACGAGATCCACGATGTGTTCGTCACCCATATCCACCGCGACCACTACACCTTCGCGGTCGAGCTGCGCCGCAGGCACGGCTGTCGTATTCATCTCGGCGCCGACGAATCGCCGGGACTCGACGCGATCCGACTGCTGGCCAGCAGCGTGCCGGACAGTTCGCTGCGTGAACTGCGACGCGCCGACGCGGCCGATATCGCCGCGCGCGCCTACGCCGACAGCGTCGCCGAGCCCTTCGACCCGCAAGACTGGGAGCAGCCCGACCACTGGTTGCGCCCGGGTTCGGTTTCGCTCGCCGGACACGATCTGCGAGTTCTCGCGACACCCGGACACACCAAGGGGCATATGGTCTTTCACGATCGTCGACGACGGCTGATCTTCACAGGAGATCACCTGCTGCCCACGATCACCCCGTCGATCGGATTCGAACTGGGCCCGTGGGACCTGCCGCTGGACAACTTCCTGCGGTCGCTGACGATGCTGCGCGATGACGACGACCAGACGATGCTGCCCGCGCACGGACCGGTCGGCGGCAGCGTCGGGCAGCGAGCGCGTGATCTGCTCGCCCATCACGACCGCCGTTTCGCCCAGATCCTCGCCGTGGTCGCGGATCTGGAGCCATGCACCGGTCGTGCGGTCGCCGCGGCGCTGACCTGGACCCGGCGCGAACGCCGGTTCACGACATTGGACACCTTCAATCAGATGGTGGCCACCTGCGAGACCATGGCGCATCTCGACGTCCTGGTCGCGCGGAACATGCTGACGGTGAAGGACAACGACGGCGTGGATGTCTTCTCCATCGCGCGCTGAAGAAGACGTCCACGCCTGCCGTCGACCGATTGCCTCAGGCGCAGGTCCAACCACCGTCCACATAGAGCTCGGTGCCGGTGACGAAGGTCGAGTCGTCCCCGGTCAGGAAGGCGACCGCAGCGGCGACCTCCGCGCCGCGGCCGAGCCGGCCCATCGGCGTCTTGGCGAGCATCGCCTGGTACCGTTCGCTGCCGCCGTACCGCTCCAGCAACTGCTCGGTCTCGATGAATCCGGGATGGATGGAGTTGACCCGAACGCCTCTCGTCGCCCAATGCAGGGCGGCGTTCTTGGTCATGGTCCGGACCGCGCCCTTGGCCGCGGCGTAAGCCAGGCTGTTACCGAGCCCGCCCACGGTGCCGAGGATCGAACAGAGGTTGACGACGGCACCTCCCCCGCTCTGCTCGATCAGCGCGCCCGCGTGTTTCATTCCCAACCAGGTGCCGGTCTGACTTACCTCGATCACCCGGTTGTACCGGTCGAGATCCTCGTCTACGACCGAGGCAAGGCTGCCGATGGCGCCATTGTTGACGAGGCCGTCCAGACCGGCGAAGCGCTCGCGGACACCGGCGACGACATCGCGCCACTGATTCTCCCGAGTGATGTCCAGCCCCGACGCGAGATGCCGTTCGGGATGGGCCGTCGCTGTTACCAGTCGAGCGCACGCGGTCGCGTCGAGATCGGTCACGACCACCGAAGCACCTTCATCCGCAAGCCTGCGCACGATCTCTACGCCGATCCCGCCGGTCGAACCGGTCACCAGCACGACCTTGCCTTGCAGTCTGGACAGGCCCGATGGCATAGTGCGGCCCTTCTCTGTCAGTGATTTGTGTCGACCAGGGGCCCGAGGGCTCCCGGACTCGGTCACAGCTTGTTCAGCACGTTCCGGCCACCCACCAGCATCGCGACCGCGACGCCCGCCGTTGTCACCGCCGTCATCAGCAGGGCCATCGCGGCCACCAGCGGATACGAGCCGTTCTGCCACAGGTCGAACAGCAGCGTCCCCATCACCTGGGTGGTCGAGGCCCGCACCAGCAGTGACGCGGCGAACTCGTGGGTCAGCAGGATGAACATCAACGCCACGGCGCTGAGAATGGTCGGGCGCATCAGCGGCAACATCACCCGCAGGTTCGTCACCAGCGGTGACGCGCCGCTGGTCGCCGATGCCTCGCTGTAGGTGTTGCCGAGCGCAAGCATGGCGGTCATCTGCATTCGGGTCGCATACGGCAGCATCAGCACGATATAGACCAGGATGATCACGGTTCTGGTCCCGTACAGGATCAGCGGCGGCTCGGTATAGGTCAGCAGGAAGCCGACACCGAAGATCACGGCCGGAATACCGAGCGGCAGCGCGGTGATCAGGTCGGCGAGCAGGGCCAGTACTGTGAAACGCCTGCCGCGGACCAGCAGAGTGGCCATGAGATACCCGAGGGGCACACAGATCACCACGGCTCCCAGGGAGGTCGAGACACTGGTGAGCACCGATTCCACGATCGCGTTGTCCGAAGCGAGCGCGCGAAAGTTGTCGAGGGTCAGCAGGTCCCAGGACAGCGAGCCCGACCAGTACGGTGTCAACGACACGATGACCAGGCCCACCAGCGGAATGGCCAGTGCGAACAACGCGTAGATCGCGATCGTCGCAGTGGCCCAGCCGGAGCGTCCTGTCGAGGGCGCGAACGCCTTCCCGCCGTGGGTGACGAACCGGGACTGATTGCCCAGCAACGCCTTCTGGATCAGTACCAGGGCAAGTCCGAAGATCACCAGCGGAGAGCCCGCGGCCGCCGCCGCCGCGAAATCCGACGGCGATTCCGACACCCGGCGGTACATCTCGGTGGTGAGTACCTTCACGCCATGGTTCTGACCGAGCAGCAGCGGGCCGGTGAACTGGCCGAGCCCGAGCAGCAGCGCGATGCCGCCGCCATAGATCAACGACGGCCGCAGCAACGGCAGTACGACTCGGAAGAACACGCCGACGGTCGAGGAACCGCTGATCTGAGCGGCCTCGAGATGTTCGGAGCTGATGTTCTGCATACCGGCGCTGACGAAGAGATAGACGAATGACGTCAGCCCGAAGCCGGTGAGGATGATGATCCACGGCACGGTGTAGACGTCGATCGGCCCGGTGTCCGAACCGGTCCACCAGGGCATTTTCCGCAGCAGCACATTGAGGTAGCCCGGGCCGGGAGACAGGAGGAAGGCCCAGCCGACGATATTGGCCACCGCGGGCAGGACGATCGGCAGGATCGGGACGACACGTAGGAACGCGAGCCGGTCCGGAAGCCTGCTGGCGGCGAAGGCCAGCAGGGTGCCGAGCACCAACGCGATCGTCAGCGACCCCAGTGCGAGCGCGATGGTGGTCTGGATAGTCTCCGCGATATCGAAGCGGGTGTACTGCGCGCGGTAACCCCGCGCGCCGTCCTCGAACGCCAGCGACTGCAGCCGGATCATCGGCAGTACCACCAGGTAGGCGAGCACCACCAGCAACGCCAGGTATCCGATTCGAGCCCGCCACTGTGCCGGGATGGCGAACGACGCGCCGGCAGTGGTACTCATCGTGGCCATCAGGCACGTCCTCCCGCGCTCACGGTCACAGGCACCCGCGTCCCGGACCCAGGGGGGTCGTAGTCGTCCGGAGCAGCGAACACCCGCAGGCTGGCGGGCGAGAAGCTGACGATCAGTGGTGCGCCGGGGCGGCTGTTACGCAGCGCGGAGCCGTATTCGGCGGCGGGGGCGCGCAGAGTCAGCTGCTCGGCGCCGGTCTTGACCGTGACGTCGAAATGCCGCCCGCCGTACTCGTAGGTCACCAGTTCGGCGTGCAGGGCGACATTGCCCAGCGGCACGTCATCCATCGCAGCGTGCAACTGCACGTCATCCGGTCGCAGTCTCGCCACGGCAGTCGCCTGCTGGTCGGCCGCGTCCCGGACCACGGCGTGGGTCAGGTCGATGGCGTCACCGGCGGAGGTCGTCCACCCGTCGTGCCCGCGCCGCAGCAGCAGGCGATTGCCCATCCCGATGAAGGCGGCGACGTATTCCGAGACCGGATTCTCGAAGACCCGCTCCGGCGCGTCGTACTGCTCGATCTTGCCGGAATTCATGATGGCCAGGCGGTCGCCCAACGCGAACGCCTCCGCCTGGTCGTGAGTGACGAAAACCGCGGTGAACCCCAGCCGTTGGTGCAGCTGGTGGATCTGCGAGCGCACCTGGTCACGCAGCCGCGCGTCGAGGTTGCTGAGCGGCTCGTCGAACAGCACCAGATCCGGCCGCGCCACCAGACCACGGGCGACGGCGACCCGCTGCTGCTGCCCACCGCTGAGTTGCGACGGGTAGCGGTCGAGCAGCATGGCACAGTCGACCATCTCGGCGGCGGCTTCGACTGCGCCCTCGGCCACGGCCTCCTTCATCTTGCGCACCTTCAGCGGGTACTGAATATTCTTGCGGACAGTCATATGCGGCCACAGCGCATAGGACTGGAAGACCATGCCGACATTCCGTTTGTGCGCGGGCACGTTCAGCCTGGCCGATGCGTCGAAGACCGCGCGATCCTTGAATGTGATCGAACCGCCCTGTGGCGTTTCCAAACCGGCGAGGCAGCGCAGCGTCGTTGTCTTACCACAGCCGCTCGGCCCGAGCAGAACCAGGAACTGGCCCTCTTCGATCGTCAGATCGAGCTGGTCGACGACGACAGTGGATCCATAGGTCTTGGTGAGACCGGAGACGGTGAATTGCGACGTCATCTCATGCCTTCTGTGTCTTGTTTTCTCGGGGTACGCACGCCGGCGGCGGTACCGCCGTCGACGAGGAGATCTATGCCGGTGACGTAGCTACTGTCGGCGCCGGCCAGGAACAAGATCACCTTGGCGACCTCGTCCGGCGTGCCCCGCCGCTGCATGGGAATCGTGCGGACGTAGGACCCGACATCGTCGGCGGCGAAATCCGGGACCGAGGTGATCTCGGTGTCGATACTGCCCGGACACACCGAGTTGACCCGGATACCGCGCTCCGCCAGTTCGAGTGCGGCGACTTTGGTCAGGGCCCGCACGCCGAACTTCGCGGCCCCGTATGCCCCGAGTCCGGCCGTCGCGAGCACACCGCGCAATGACGAGATGGTGACGACCGTCCCCCCGGTGGTCATCGCCGACGCGGCGGCCTGCAATCCGAGGAAGGTGCCGACCAAATGCAGGTCGATCATCCTGCGGAACTGCGCCAGTGTGGTCTGCGCGAGCGGCGCTTTCATCGCCGTGCCCGCGCTGTTCACCAGCACTCGCAGCGGATGTCCCGCCCATTCCATTTCGGAGACGACTGCTCGCCAATCGGATTCGTCGGTCACGTCCAGTCTGCGGTAGTGCGCGCTGGGGCCGAGCCGCCGCGCCCGGTCTTGTCCCGCGGCGTCGTCGACATCGGTGAGGTAGACCGTTGCGCCCTTCGCCGCGAACAGCTCGGCGGTGGCACCGCCTATTCCACCGGATGCCCCGGTCACCAGCACATTCATGCCACGCAGCGGCTCGGCGATATCGTCCATGACTGCCCTTCGTTGATCCGTTGGCGCGGTATGGGACCGATCAGCTCTGGAAATGCCTCGCCCATTCCTGGGAGTACTGCGTCACTTTCTCCGGCGTCAGCTCTCGCGGATCCGGCGAGGCGATCTGCTGGGCCTGCGCCACCGCTCCTGGGATGTCCGGCAATGCCGCCGCGTAGCCGCCGTTGAGCGCGGTCTGCCCCTCGCGGGTGACCATGAAGTCGACAAGCACCTGCGCGGCGTTCGGATGCGGCGCGACGGTCAGAACGTGGCTGTACCAAGGCGTTCCCCACGGCGACGGCGGCAAGGCCCAGTCGACCGGTGCCCCGGCGCCTACTTCGGTCACCAGCGGCTGCACCGAAGGAGTGACCACGATCTCACCCGAGGTGAGCGCCTGGGCGATCCCGAGCGCACTCGGGTATACCCGTGGCTTCAGCTCGGCCATCCGCTCCCAGTAGTCCGCACCATAGGTGGCGGCGTAGTGCCGGTACAGATCCACGTACGCGGCGATACCGGTGGGATTGACGATCCCGATCTTGCCGCGGTATTTGGGATCGAGGATGTCTTGCGGGGACTTCAACCCGCCCGGAACCGCGCTGGTGTTCCACCCTAATGCGAAGACTGCGGCGCTGCTGAGAGCGAAGCGGTTCTCGAGCACGCTCGACTGCGGCTGGTACTCGGGCGCCTTAAGGTCGGGTCCCACCAGCTCAGTCGAGTAGGTACCCGACTGCGCCGCGGTGGCGACCCACGCGGCATCGGTGAGCATGTGCACGTCCGCGGTACCCTTGCCGGTTCTGTTCTCGGTCTCCACCCGCGGATTGAGGTCCGCGTCGGTGCCACGAACGAACTTCAGGTCGATCCGAGGGTACTTGGCTTCGAACGCCACCTCGAGAGCTTCGAGATTGGCTGGCTTCTGACTCGAGTACAGCAGCACACTGCCTTCCTTTTCGGCCGCGGCGACGACGTCGGCCCAGCTTCCCGAGACGGGTTTCGTCGATCCAGAACCTCCCCCGCAGGCCGCCAGTACCGATGCAATGGCGAGTGCCGCGAACGCGGCGACAGCCTTGAACAGCAATTTCATGCGCTAACTCTCCTGCGGGTGCTGCGTCGCAGCTGGTGATCGACGTGCCAGCACGTCCCGATATCGGCGAAGGGCAGCGAGACGCCGCAGACCGCGGCATAAGAACAACATCTCATCCCTCACCTAACTGAACTGATGTCAGTTTGAAACGTAGGCGAAACCCATTGTGGTGTCAATCACTTTGTGCCAATAATATGAAGTGAATCCAGTTCAAGGAGGAACGGTGGTCTCTCACCAGGTGTCATCACCCCTGCGGATCGGTCCCCTGCACCTGCACAACCGCCTGGTCGCCACGGCGCACGGATCCGGCGCAGTCGCCGGCGGACTGGCGCAGCCGGGAGACGACGACTACTGGCAGCGCTGTGCCGCCGGTGGCGCCGCCATGGTGATCGCGGGCGGAACAGTCGTGAGTTCGGATTCGGCGAACCGGGTCGGCAATATCACCGAGGCATGGCGGCCGGAGGCCGTGGCTGGACTGCGAAAGCGCGCTGGCGCGATCGCACGAGAGGGCGCGGTCCCGGTTTGTCAGTTGGCCCATCTCGGACGCGAGACATTGGGCGCCGATATCTGGGAGCACCCGATAGCACCCTCGGATATCCGGTCTCCCCGCGAGCCGGTCCGCGCCCGGACGATGACCGACGACGATATCGAGCGAGTCATCACGGACTTCGCCATCAGCTCACGCCACGCTGTAGCGGCAGGCTTTCCCGCTGTCGAACTACACGCCGCGCACGGTTATCTGTTGGCGCAGTTCCTGTCCGCGTCGTCCAACGATCGGTCCGACGCGAACACGATCGGCGCCCGCGTGCGAATTCTGCACCAGCTGCACGCCGCGATCACTGCGGCATGCCCTGACCTCGTTCTCGGCGTGCGCGTCTCGATCGACGGGGCGGAAGAGGCCGGACAGGATCTCGACGGCTTGTGCGAACTGCTACCACTGCTCGACATGTTCGATTACATCAACGTGACCGCGGGGGTGCGCACCACCTATGTCCGCGATATGGCCGACGCCGGACCACCTCTGCTGCCGCAGCTGCACCGCCTCCGGTCCGCGACCACCCGCCCGCTACTCGTCTCGCAGGCATTTCGGTCCCGGAACGACATCGAATCGGCCTTGTCTGCCGGGGCGGATCTCGTCGGCATGGCCAGGCCGTTCATCGCAGACCCGCACTTCGCCCGCAAACTGCTGCGCGGTGACGATTCCCGGATCCGCCCGTGCGTTTCGTGCAACGAGGACTGCCGTTCATTCACCCCGGCGCTGCTCTGCTCGGTGAATCCGACACTGGGCCCGCCGGGCCTGCCCGCACGCCCGGCCGCGCCCCTGCGGTTCGGCCCGAAACCGGACAGCGCGCGCCGGGTGGCAGTCGTCGGCGCCGGACCCGCCGGACTGGAGGCCACCGTGCGGTTGGCCGCAACCCACGACATCACGCTGTTCGAGGCGAGCCCACGGATCGGCGGACAACTGTGGTCCGCCACGCAGGCGCCGAACCGGGCCGGCTGGTCGACGTTGCTGCGGTTCTACCGGGACAACCTCGGCGGCGCGACCCTCGAGCTCGGGCATCGGGTGAGACCACAGGATCTGGACGATTTCGACGAAGTGGTCATCGCGACCGGAGCCATAGAGAAGCTCACGCCCGGTGCGGTGACGACGACATCGATACTGACGGATCCGCACCAGATATGGCCGGGGAATCGGGTGGTGATCGTCGATGACGGCTATGGATACTGGCCGACGATCAGCGTGGTCGAGGCAGCCTTGGTGGTGGGCGCCACCCAGGTCACCGTGCTGGTACCCGGTCCGGCGGTCGCGTCGGCGATTCCCGCCGAGAGCCGAGTCCAGTTGATGAAACGCCTGACAGGCAGCCCGGTCGAGTTCATCGTGGAATCGGCGCCTACCGACGTGTCACGCACCGACACGGACATCACCGTGACCTTCCGAAACCTGCTGTCCGGACGATTGTCCCAGCTGCGCTGCGATCGGGTCGTGGTCGCGGGAGAGCGGATGGCCACCGACTGGCGGCAGTTCCCACGGCAACTGCCACGAGCCCGGGTGCAGATCGTCGGTGACGCGATCGTGCCACGCCGGGTCGCGCATGCCATTGCCGAAGGGTACGCGGCGGCGGAAGCGATCATCCACAGCGCCGATCGTTCCCCGGCTCGGATCGGCTGAGGTTCGCCCGGGCGGTCACCCGACTCGACCCCTCCGGGTGAACAGAGCAAAGGGGCCACTCCATTTTCCATGTTCGAACTGATTTCAGTTAAAAGAGCTTCGTCCGGTGTCTTACCGCCGCGATAGTGCTGAGGGAGCGACATGCAGGTGATTCACACAGACGTACTCGTGATCGGCGGTGGGATGGCCGGGCTCACCGCGGCGGTCCGGTCGCTGGATCGAGGCAGCGCCGTCATGGTCGTCGAGAAGGCGGCCGCGGTCGGCGGTTCCGCGAGGTACGCCGGATACGCATGGACGGCGCCGACGCACGCGGTGATGGACGAGGTGAACCCGGAGGGTGACCCAGCCCTGCGCCGCGCACTCGTCGACGGGTTCCCCGACGCGATCGCGTGGATCCGCGCACTGGGCGTAGCCTGTGCCGACGCGGTGCCGATCCTGCGTTACGGCATCGGTCATCAGATCGACACCAACCAATACATCGAGGAATGCCGGCGTCGGATCAGCGGCGCGGGTGAACTGTTCACCGGCGCCGAAACCCTTGCGCTGCACACTCGGGACGGAGCGGTCGCCGGTGCGCGAGTGCGCCGCTCGGACGGCACCGAATGCGAGATCCGCTGCGCCGCGACGATTCTCGCGACCGGCGGCTTCCAGGCCGACACCGAACTGATCGGCAAGTACATCCATCCGCACGCGAACACGATGCAGCTGCGCTCCAACCCGGCCAGCACCGGCGACGGACTGCGCCTGGCCGAGAGCGTCGGCGCCGCGACCGGCAAACAATGCTCCGGCTTCTACGGACACCTCGTGCCGACCGGCGTCCCATTCCGCGATCCCGCCGATTTCGTTGCGCTGTCGCTGTATTACAGCGAGCACGCGCTGCTGTTCAACCTGGAGAATCGGCGGTTCACCGACGAAACCCTCGGCGATCATCTGAGTGCGATGCGGCTGCTCGACCAGCCGCAGGCGCGCGGCCTGCTCGTCGCCGACGAACGGGTGTATCGCGATTGGGTTCTCGGCAGCTACGTCGAGGGCGCTGTCGCGATCGACAAGTTCGACCTCACACAGCGCCGCGGCGGCCGATGCGGGCTGGCCGAGACCCTCACTGACTTCGCCTATCTGCCGCGGGGGTGGGGCTACGACGGCACTGCCATCGCCGACCGGATCCGGGCCGCGAACACCTCCGGAGCCGAGGCACGACCGGCGCTCACCCATGATTCGACGCCGCTCGACCAGGGGCCTTACTACGTCATCGAAACCTGTCCTGCGCTGACCTTCCCGTTCCACGGCATCCGTATCGACGCCAACGGCCGTGTCCTCGGCGCGGCGGGCGGCACCATCGACGGGCTCTACGCGGCCGGGTCCGATATCGGCGGCCTCTACGACCACGCCTATGCGGGCGGGATCGCGCCCGCACTGGTCTTCGGCCTGTCCGCCGCTGATACCGCGGCCGCGAGGCGCGCCGCATAACCACAGTCCATGCGTCAACCAACCCACCGAATGATGAGGAATAAGGAAACTATGTACATCAACAAGACCGCTGTCGCGCTCGCGCTGGTAGCCACGTCGACCGTGCTCGGCGCCACCACCGCGGCGGCGGAACCGCCATCGCTGGACGTCGGACTGGCGCCCGGCGTGAACTACCAGGCCTATCAGGACGGCAACACCGCGGTGATCAGCGTGGACGCCGGCAAGCTCATCGTCGACAACGGCCAGTTCCAGATTCGCTCCAACACCGGGGAGATCCTGGCGGGCGTTCCGCTCGAGTTCAACATCGACGACATTGCGTTCCCCATCGACGCCGATATCGAGGGAAACACCGCCAGACTCACCCCCGCAGTCGATAGGGAGCGCGCGCATTACAACCCCGTCGCCCTTCCTTTCGAGGACACAGCGCCGTGGAAGACCCCGTACGACCGGGAGGTGGCGGCCTGGACCCGATTGACCTCGACCATCACTACCAGTTCGATCATCGGCGCGGTTGTCGGCGCGGTCGGCGTCGGCGCCATCGGATGTCTACTCGGCGGTGCGGCGGGCACCGCGCTCACCGGGCCACTTGCCACGCTTTTCGGCGCAGGCCCGCTCGCGGGCTGCCTCATCGGCGCGGCCGCGCTGGCCCCGATCGGCGTGCTGGCCGGTGCCATCTTCGTCGGCGCCCCGGTGTCGATCGCAGCCTTCATCCAGTACCAGACCACCATCACCGCCCCGTTCACAGTCAAGTAGTCCGATAGCGCCTGCCGCCCGCGCCCGATGATCGGATGCGGGCGGCTCGGCGCGCCGACAACAGTCTATGTTCGCCTACGCGGCATGGGCATTCACAACTGGCCGGGCGGTATACCAACCCAAGATGCAGACGGACGAAACCTGTTTGACACTGTTGAAGCGAATCACCACCGCCCTGGATGATCACGATTCGCTTGGCGCCCTGGGCATCTGATGAAACGCCAGTCACTATCAAGAGCAGTGCACGGCGCCGCAGAATACTGCGACCGAACCCACGTCAGGGCGACTCGAAGTCCGTACGACCGAAGCGATCACCGCACACCGGCCGTTGCTCGTACCGGCCGAGACGGCCGAATCACGTTGCCGTGCAGTGGACGTTCGATATCAGGCCCGGCGCTGTACCATCAACCGGTTCCTGCCGGAACCAGGTAGCGCGCTCTCCGGAGCAGCGATTCGGCACGGAATCCGTGCTCCACCACCCGCAGTGCCCACGAACAGTATGGAGTTCCATCTTTTGAGTACGCCGCTGTCCCGAATGCAAGCCCAATCCTGCCCGGTCTTCCACGGCTCGCCGATCGATTCCGACGACCCGCGAGTGCCGCTGCACTCGCCGGAGTTCGCCGACGATCCGCACCACACCTACCGGCGAATGCGAGCGCAGTACGGCTCTTTGGCGCCGGTGGAGCTCGCGCCGGGCGTGCCGGCGACATTGGTGATCGGCTACAGCACCGCGGTGCGGATTCTCAACGATCCCGAGCACTTCCCTGCCGATCCGCGCACCTGGCAGAAGAACGTGCCTGCTGACTGCCCCATCCTCCCGCTGCTGGAGTGGCGGCCCATGGCGAGCAGAAGTACCGGGGCAGACTTCACGCGCTACCGGCAGGCTATTACCGCAAGCATCGACGAGGTAGATCTGTACGCACTCCACGACACCATGGAGGAGATCGCTATCCCGCTGATCAACTCCTTCTGCCAGGACGGCAGTGTGGATCTGGTCCGCCAGTATGTGTTTCCACTGGTGTTCGAAGTCGTCAATGCTCTGCTCGGCTGCCCGCCGGAGATAGGGCAGCAGGTCGCCGCGGGAACTGCGGCGTTGCTCGAAGGTGTCGATGCCGAAAAAGGCAACCAGATGCTCGGCGAGGCGCTGATGAACCTGGTGACGCTCAAACGGTCCGAACCCCGAAGCGATATCACCTCGGTGCTGCTGCAGCATCCTTCCGCGCTGGACGACGTGGAAGTCTCCCACCACGTGTCCCAGGTCTACGGCACGGGGATCGAGTTCCAGCTGAACTTGATCGTCAACACCTTGCTACTGATCCTGACCGACGAGCGGTTCGGCGGAAGTGTCCTGGGTGGGAACCTGTCCACCCGCGACGCCCTGGACGAGGTCTTGTTCAACGACCCACCCCTCGCGAACCTCCTGATCACCTACCCTCGTCAGCCGATCCTCGTCGACGGCGTCTGGCTGCCCGCACATCAGCCGGTCGTCATCAGCATGGCCGCCTGCAACAACGACCCAGCGATCCGGACGGAGGAGCAGACGGGCAATCGCTCGCATCTGGCATGGGGCCTCGGCCCACACGCCTGCCCCGCCCAATCCTTGTCCTACCTGATCGCTCAGGACGCGATCGATCAGCTTCTCGATGCGCTGCCCGAGATGCGGCTGGACCTACCGGACGGCGCGCCGACCTGGCGGCCGGGTCCCTTCCACCGGGCCTTGACGGCACTTCCGGTCACATTCCCTCCCTCTTCTCCGCTGAACGTGCACGGCGAATCGGCTCCTTGGTCGGCCGCACATTCGTGATCTGCCGCTCGACTCGTCCAGAACGTGGGCGTCGGGCGTTCGACTCGGCTGCCATCGTCGAGCCACGACACTGGGCACTCCCGAGAACCCGCAGGACTCGGCCGACGGCGTCACCTGAATCGGCAAAGCCACCGGCTAGCCCGAACCGCCTGCGGACTCAGGCCTTTCAGAACTCGTCGGAACAGCCGCATGAGCCACGGGTCTTCAGTTCCGCAGCGAGATTCACCACCCCGGGCCGGGGGGACCGGTTCTCGATCTGTTCCAGCAGCAGGTCCACCGCCATCTCGGCGATGCGCCGCGCAGGCTGCACCATCGTGGTCAGTCCCGGCCGGGTGTAGCGGGAGTACTCGATGCCGTCGAACCCGATCACCGCAAGGTCGTCGGGTACCCGCAGGCCTGCGTCGTAGGCCGCGCGAAGCATGCCCATGGCCTGCAAATCGCTGGTGACGAACACTGCGGTCGGTTTACGTGGGCCGGTCATGAGTTCGGTCAGGCCCCGATACCCGGCCGCACCGCCGAAATCGGTTCGCACGATAGGACCTTCGGGCAATTCCGCGGCCGCCAGCGCGTTCCGGTAGCCCTGCACGCGGTCCTCGGCGGTGGAGACATGCGGACCGCTGAGGCAGGCGATGTCGCGGTGGCCGTGCCCGATGAGATGCGCGACGGCCTCTTGCGCGCCGGCCACCGAATCGCACATCACGTGGGCGCAGCGCGCTGGATCGATGATGCGGTCCAGCGCGACCAGCACCATGCCGGCCTCCTCGCACGCGTCGGCGATGCCGGTCCCCCACGAGGAGGAGATGGCCAGCATTCCTTCGACGCGGCGGTCGATGAACGTGCGCACGTAGGCGCGTTCGCGCGCCTCGTCCCCGGCGGCATTGCCGACGAACAGCGGATACCCCTTGGCGAACGCAGCCGCCTCGATGACCGCGGACAGTTCGGCGAAGAACGGGTTCGCCCCGTCGGGGATCACCATGCCGAGCGCGTGACCGCGGTTCATGCGCAGGCTGCGCGCGGACATATTGGGGCGGTAGCCGAGTTCGGCGATAGCGGCCTCGATGCGGGCCCGGGTCGCGGGCGCGACCTGCCGCGGGCCGCCATTGAGCACGTAGCTCACCAGGGCAGGGGACGTGCCGGCCAAGCGGGCCACGTCGGCTCGTGTGACTGCCATCCAGATCTCTCCTTGTTCGACCGCCAGGCGAGCATTTCGCGGCGCCTCTTGACAGTTGGTGACTCGAGTCACAGACTACTCATCAACTCGAGTTGATCAACACGAGTTGATGATCGGATACGGATAGGTCGAACACACCATGAATGCTCGATTCAGGCGTGCAATGGCGCCGCTTGTCCTCGTCGGCGCGCTCGCTGCGGCAGCCTGCGGTCGCGGTGGCGATGACGGGAGCTCGGGGGATTTCAAGATCGCAATTGTCACCCGCAACTTCACCAACCCCTACTGGGCTGCGCTGCGGGACGGCGCGCTCGCGGAGGGGGCCGAGCTCGGAGTCAAGGTGACGGTGCAGGCCGGTCAGTCCGAGACAGACGCCGACGGCGAGAACGCCCAGATCTCTACCATGGCCGCGCAAGGCTACGACTGCTTCGGAGTGGTTCCGGTCAACAGCACCAACGTGATCACCCCACTCACGGCGGTGGCCCGCAAGAACATCCCGATCATCAACCTCGACACCCAGATCGACCCGAAGGCCTCCGAGCAGGCCGGAGTGTCCTACGCCGGGTTCATCGGTTCGGACAATCTCGACGCAGGCCGGATCGCGGGCCAGAAGATGCTGGAAGCGCTCGGCGGCACCGGCAAGGTGGCCATCCTGCAGGGGATTGCCGGCGAGCAGAACGGGATCAACCGCGACAAGGGCTTCAGCGACACCGTCGCGGGCAAGCTGGACGTCGTACAGAAGGCGCCCGCCGACTATGAACAGGACAAGGGACTGCAGGTCACCGAGGCGATCCTGAAGGCGCACCCCGACATCACCGGCATCTTCGCCGCCAACGACACCATGGGCCTCGGCGCGGCGCAGGCGATCAAGAACGCCGGTAAGACCGACCAGATCAAGGTGATCTCCGTCGACGGCATCCAGGCGGCTCTCGCTGCGGTCAAGGCAGGCACCCTCTATGGCACGGTGACCCAATACCCCTACGCAGAAGGCCAACTCGCGGTCCAGGGCTGCCTGGCCCAGCATCACGGCAAGAAGCTGCCCGAGCGAGTGGTCTCACCGATCGCGTTCATCGGCAAGGACAACGTCGATCAGCAGATCTCCGCGTTTCCGCGCCCGATCGTCGCGTTCGACAGCCCGCTGGAAGGACTGCTGAACAAGTGACGGCCGCCGCAAACATCGCACCGGCAGATCCCCGTGCGCGTGAGGGGCGCACGGGGATCCTCCCCAAGGTCGCCGAATTCGCGGCTCCGCTCGCCCTGGTCGTGCTGTGGGTGGCGTTCTTCATCGCCACCCCGAACTTCCTGACTCTCGACAATATCGGCGATCTGCTGGTCGCCTCGACGATCCTGACCGTGCTGGCGCTGGGCCAGCAGTTCGCGATCACCGTCGGCGGCATCGATCTGTCGGTCGGCGCCAACCTACCCTGGTCGGCCGCTCTGCTCGGCTACATGACCAGCCACGGGCATTCGGTGACGGCCGGCATAGTCGTGGCGATTCTCGGCGGCCTCGCGGTCGGCGTGGTCAACGGCCTGCTGGTCGGGCGGCTGCACATGACCGATTTCGTGGTCACGCTCGGCATGCTGAGCGTGCTCAGCGGCTGCACCCTGCTGCTGACGCACGGGAACACGGTCGCGGTGAATTCCCGCTTCCTGCAACGGCTCGCGCTGGACGGCATCGGCCCGGTGCGCTGGTTCTGGCTGCTGGCGCTAGTGGCGGCGCTGGTCGTGGCCGGCATCATCTTCCGCACCCGGATCGGCACCCATCTCCTCGCGACCGGCGGGCGGCTGGAAGCCGCGCGTGACACCGGTATCTCGGTGGACCGCATCCGACTGTTCGCCTACGCGATAGCCGGGCTGCTGTGCGGCGTCGCAGGCGTCATGCTTGTCGCCCGTAACGGCGGCGCCGACCCGTCCGTGCAGACCACCTACCTGTTGAGCTCGATCGCGGCGGTGGTGCTCGGCGGCTCGTCGCTCAGCGGCGGCAAGGCGTCGGTGCTCGGCACCGTGTGCGGTGCTGTGCTGTTCACCTCGCTGATCAACGGGTTCACGATTCTCGGCATCTCGCAGTACTACCAGCCGGTCGCCGTCGGCGCCGTGCTGCTGCTGGCCGCCGGGATCTCCCGATTCCGAAAGTAGGCCGACGTCATGTCGATTCCATTGCTCGAGGCCCGCGACCTCACCAAGTCGTTCGACTCGGTCCGCGCGCTGGCCGGAGTCACGATGACAATTCCGGAAGGCGAGGTGACCGCACTGGTCGGCGACAACGGCGCAGGCAAGTCCACGCTCGTGCGCTGCCTCACCGGGGTGCAGCCGCCGGATTCGGGGCAGATTCTGTTCCGGGGCGAGTCGGTGCGGCTGCGCTCCCCCGAGGACGCGCGCAAGATGGGTATCGAGACCGTCTACCAGGACCTCGCGCTCATCGATGATCTGGCCGTATGGCAGAACCTGTTCCTCAACCGGGAGCTGGTGTATCCACTCGGCATCGTCAACCGCAAGGCGATGATCGCCCGCAGCGGGGAGATCCTGCGCGACCTCGACGTCGACGTGCCCTCGGTCCGCACCACCGTGCGCCGGATGAGCGGCGGCCAGCGCCAGAGCATCGCCATCGCGAGGGCCGTGGCCTGGGGCAAGTCGATGGTGATCATGGACGAGCCGACAGCCGCACTGGGCGTGCGCGAGACCGCCGCGGTGGAGAAACTCGTGCATGGCCTGCGGGACCGCGGTGTCACGGTACTCATCATCAGCCACGACCTGGCGCAGGTGATGCGCATCTGCGACAACGTGGTGGTGCTGCGCCGCGGCAGATCCGTTGCGGCGCATCGAATCGACGAGGTCGACGGCGACCGGCTGGTCGCGCTGATCACCGGCGCCGCGCCCGGCAACCTCGAGGTCGCCGCGGCAGAGGGAGCCTCGTGAAGGTCGTCGTCCTGGGATCGGTCAACCAGGACGTGGTGTGCGAGGTGGAACGGCTGCCCGGGCCAGGGGAAACGGTGCTGTCGCTCCGGTCGCGAACCAACGTGGGCGGCAAGGGTTCCAATCAGGCCGTCGCGGCGGCCCGCGCCGGTGGCCGGGTCGAATTCGTGGCCAGGGTCGGCCAGGATGCGGATCCGGAGCTGCGGAAATCATTGCGCGAATACGGCATCGGGCTCACTGCGCTGCGCGAGGTCCCCGGCGCGCGGACCGGGAGGGCCTACATCACCGTCGCCGACGGCGAGAACCAGATCGTCGTCGATCCCGGCGCCAACTTCCACTGGGAGTCGGAGACCGAGCTCGGCACTCTGGCCGAGGCCGAGCTGCTCGGCTCGGCGGATGTCGTTGTCGCCCAACTGGAAGTGCCGGTGCCGGTGGTGGCTTGGGCGGCGCGGCGCGCCCGCCGGTTCGTGCTCAACGCCGCCCCTGCCGCGGCGCTGGCGGATGAACTACTGCGCCGCTGTGACCCGCTGATCGTCAACGAATCCGAGCTGTCTACGTTCAGCGGGGTGACGGCGGAGACGCCTGAGGAGGCATTCGATCAGGCCCGCGCCCTATGCCTGCGCGGGATACCGTCCGTGGTCGCCACGCTGGGTGCCTCCGGTTCGGTCTGGGCCCGCCGCATCGAGGAATCAGCGACTGTCGCCGGGACGTATCAACCCGCACCACAGGTGAATGCGGTGGATTCCACCGGAGCCGGCGACGCGTTCGTCGGCGCGCTGGCCACAGCACTCGCCGACGGATCGGACCTGGGCAACTCCGTGGCCTTCGCGACCGCCGCCGCGGCCGTCGCGGTGCAGTCTCCCGGGACCCACGCCTCCTACCCCACCCGAGATCAGGTGGTCACCGCGCTCGCGGCCCTTCCCCTGACTCAGCGGCTCGACTGAACCACCCTCTTCGAAAAGGAACCGAACTTGCGGACCACCGGACTCATTCACGCCGAACTACTTTCGGCGCTCACCGCGCTGCGCCACACCGACCTGTTCGCTGTCAGCGACTCCGGGCTTCCGGTGCCCGTCGGCGTGCCGGTCATCGATCTTGGAATCAGCTACGGATTCCCTCGATTCGAGCCGGTGCTCGACCTGATCCTGCGCGAGGTCACCGTCGAGGCAGCCTGGGGCAGCCGTGACGTCGCCGACCAGAACCCTGAAGCGGCAGCGCTGCTCACGGATCGCCTGCAGGCCGAACTCATCGACCACGACGACTTCAAGCGGCACATCGGGCACTGTCGCTTCGTAGTTCGCACCGGAGAGGCCCAGCCTTATGCGAATGTGTTGCTGCGGGCGGGGGTCCCCTGGCTGTAGTGGGCGGAAGGTCCGGCGAAGGCAAATCCCCAGGGCCCCATGCCTCACTGCGATCGGCGAACTCGGGCCGTGGCCTGCCTACTATCAGCCCGAACTCCGCGCTGCGTCGATGCATGCCGAAGCCGTCGAGAACTCGGGTCCGGTTGCGGAATCGACAGGCGTCTACTCGTCGACCGCTGCCGGCCTCCTGATCGCCGACAGGCATTTGGTATCTGCTGCGCCACCAATAATTAGGTTAGCCTTTGCTTTATGACTCGAGCCAGGGTGCGGACGGACGGTGTCGACAACCCTACGTCCAGCCGTCGATCGGCAGACGTACGCGCCGATCGAGGCAGCGCATCTCCGGCTCGCATCCGAAAACGAAAGCCGGTGCGCCGGACGCTGATCGTTTCTCACCGCTGGTCGTCGCTGGTTCTCGGGCTCGTGTTGGTGATCCAGTCGACCTCAGGAGCGGTCCTGCTGTATCACGCGGAACTGTTCCGTGCGAGCCACCCGTCGTTCTACCAGCACACCGACACCCCGCCGGTCGTGACGACCGAGCAGGCAGTGGACCTGGTGCGAACCGCCGACCCTGACTTCGACGTCGGCTGGGTCGGTTCGGACGGCGGCGTGATCGCCGTCGGCGACCGCGACCGTACCGCGGCCTACTCGGTGGACCCCGGTACCGGACGAATCAACGAACACGCGAGTATCACCGACGGCGCACTCGGCTTGCTACAAAACCTGCACAACTGCGCCTTCGGCTGCTTCCGCTACGCGGGTGCCGTGCCTGCTGTCAACGGACACGTACCGATTCTCGGCTTCACCTGGGCGGCGCTGATTCTCAGCACTGTGGGTCTACTTCTGGTGTTGCTCGCGGTGTCGGGCGCCATCATATGGTGGCCGTCCGTGCAGCGTTTGCGCCACGGCTTCCGGGTACGAACCAGAAAGGGCCGCTTCGCCCGTGACCGCGACCTGCACAACGTCATCGGCATCGTCAGCGTCCCTTTCCTGCTCATGTGGGGAATCACCGGCGCCGCTTTCGAATTTCCCGCGGTGGAACGAGCTTGGCTGGCCATAACGGGCGGCGAGCCCGTCACCGCATTGCCACAAGACAGCTTCATCCCCAGGCAAGCACCCCCCGAGACCCGGACGATCTCCATCACCGAAGCCTCCGACCTCGCCCTCCATCAAGTCCCCGGCCGACTCGCCTACCTCATGCTTCCCACCGAATCCACCAACTACTACCGCGCCGCCATCGCGGCCGCCGACGCCTACTCCCCCTACGAAAATCGAGCCTTCTACAGCGGCGACGTCTTCGTCTACATCAACGCCAACGACCCCACGGACACGATGACCGTCGACTCCAGCCAGGCGCGGCCGCTCGCCAACAGCTTCTACGACCAGGTCTTCCAAGCTGCTCACTTCGGCTGGCTGGTCAACAGCTGGTGGCGCCTGATCTGGCTCCTCTTCGGCCTCACCCCACTGGCCCTCGCCGTCACCGGCCTCTCCACCTGGCTTGTCAAGCGCGCTACCCAGCACCGCAGACGAGCCGCCCAGCCGCGCGGCGGCCCACCATTCGGCTCGGTAGACGCTTCGGGGCGCACCGAATCGAGCAGCGACAACGCATAAGCGAGAAATCACGGGCACCTCGGATATACCCGGTGGGCGAAACGCACTCCGACACCTTGCGGAAGATCTGAACTACACGAGACGCGCCCGTCCAGCGACGTGCCTGATCCGAGAGCGTGCGGGGGTGCGGATCGCTCGCCACCGCCCATAGGGGGTGACCCGGTCAGAGTTGGTGCGGATCCAACAGCCTCCATCGCAGTAGAGCCCGACCACATGCCGTAGACGCTTGCGATCGGATTCTGCGTGACGCCAAGAGAGGTAGGGGAACCATTCCCAGCATGAATGTGATAAACATCACAGTGTCTGCAATCACATATCGGGTCATCATATGACCTGATCACATTAGGAGGCCGCGCCTGGCGTGGCATCGCACCGAACACACAACAAGGATGGGCGATGGACGACCAGCACAGACCGGCAGAGGACAGGTCCGCGCGGCCGCGCGTGGGCGTGGTCGGGCTCGGAGCCATGGGGCTCGGCATGGCCCGCAGCCTGCGGAACGCCGGGTACGACGTCGGCGTCCACGACCTGCGATCGGAGGTGGCCGAGGCCTTCGCCCACGACGGCGGGACAGCATTCGCTTCCGCCCTGGACCTGGCTGCCACGGTGGATGTCCTGGTCGGTGTGGTAGTCAACGCGGCTCAGGTCGAATCAGTCCTGTTCGCTGACGGGGTGGCAGACAAGCTCGGGCCGGGCGCTGTCTTCGTGATGTGCTCCACGGTCGCCCCCGGCTGGTCCGCCGAACTCGAAGGGCGCCTGGCCGAAAAGGGTGTGCTCTACCTTGATGCACCCATCTCTGGTGGTGCCGCGCGCGCCGCGACCGGCGAGCTCACCATGATGACGTCGGGCTCCACCGCGGCATACGCGGTCGCCGACCCGGTGCTCGAGGCCATGAGCAGCAGGGTCTACCGCCTTGGCGACCACGCCGGACTCGGCTCGCAGGTCAAGATCGTGAACCAGCTGCTGGCGGGCGTGCACATCGCCGCGGCGGCCGAGGCGATGGCTCTTGGCATTCAGGCAGGCGTACCGGCCGAGGCGCTCTACGAGGTCATCACGCACAGCGCAGGCAACTCGTGGATGTTCGAGAATCGCATGGCCCATGTGCTGGCCGGCGACTTCACTCCGCTGTCCGCGGTCGACATCTTCGTCAAAGACCTGGGCATCGTGCTCGAGTCCGCACGGCCGCAACAGTTCCCGCTCCCGCTCGCCGAAACGGCGCATGCGATGTTCCGCCAGGCATCTGCCTCCGGTCTGGGAGCCGAGGACGACAGCGCGGTCATCAAGATCTTCCCGGGCATCGAGCTGCCCAAGCGGGCCGAGGTCTGACATGGGAATCCGACTCGGCTGCATCGCCGACGATCACACCGGCGCCACGGACCTGGCCAACAATCTGGTGCGCGCAGGTATGCGCGTGATCCAGCTGATCGGGGTGCCACCCGCTGACGCGAAGCGAGAGATCGACGCCGACGCCGTGGTCATCGCGCTCAAATCGCGCACGATCCCGGCCGCCGACGCCGTCGCCGCCGCACTCCGGGCACTCGCCTGGTTGCGGTCCGCGGGTGCCGACCAGATCTACTTCAAGTACTGCTCCACTTTCGACTCGACGCCGGAAGGGAACATCGGTCCGGTGACCGAGGCCCTGATGGAGGCGGTGGGCGCCGACTTCACCATCGCTACCCCGGCGTTCCCCGACAATGGGCGAACAGTCTTCAAAGGCCATCTGTTCGTCGGCGATGTGCTGCTCAGCGAGAGCAGCATGCGCCAGCACCCGCTCACACCGATGACCGACTCGAACTTGGTCTCGGTCCTCGGCGCGCAGACGACGCGAGCGGTCGGCCTCATCGACTACACGGTCGTCGCGGACGGCGCGAAGGCGATCCGGTCACGCATCGATGCCCTGATCAGGGAAGGCGTCGCGGTGGCGGTCATCGACGCCCTCTCCAACGACGACCTTGTGCACTTGGCCGCGGCGGTGCGGGGAATGCCGCTGGTGACCGCGGGCTCGGGTCTGGCGATCGGTCTGCCCGCGAACTGGGGGTTCGCACCGTCCAGGGCCGCTACCCAGCTGCCACCTCCGCACGGCCGCCGGGCCATCGTCTCCGGTTCGGTCTCCGCGGCGACGAACCGCCAGGTTTACGAGCACCTGCGCAGCGGGCGTCCCGCGTTCAGCGTGGACCCGTTGCGCGTCGCGGCCGGCACGGACGTCGTCGGTCAGGCATTGGCTTTCGCCGAGGCACACCTGGCGGACGGCCCCATCCTGGTCTACTCCACCGAGTCACCGCAGGTGGTCCGCGACGTCCAGGGCCGCCTCGGCGCTGCCGAGGCCGGTGAACTCGTGGAGCGGACCCTTGCCCGGGTCGCGCAGGGGCTCGTCGAGCAGGGCGTTCGCCAGCTCGTCGTCGCCGGTGGCGAAACCTCGGGGGCGGTGGTACAGGCCCTCGGCATCACCGGGCTTCGAATCGGACCGCAGATCGACCCCGGTGTGCCGTGGTGCGCGGCAACCCTTCCCGACGGGGACGCCCTCCACATCACGCTCAAATCCGGAAATTTCGGCGGTGCCGAGTTCTTCACCACCGCGTTCGCCTTGCTGGACCAGGAGGCTGCCGCATGACCACGCTCAGCACCGTGGTGGACGATGCGCGCGCGGAGATGGTCCGGGTAGGCACGAGCCTGTTCGCCCGCGGCTATGTCCACGCCAGCGCCGGCAACATCAGCGGCAGAGTCGGCGACGAATACCTGATCACCCCGACCGACGCCGCTCTCGGCTTCCTCGAATCCGACCGGCTCGCGCTGGTCGACGCGGATGGCGAGCAGATCGCCGGGGACCGCGCCAGCAAGACGCTGGCCCTGCATCAGCGTATCTATGCCGCCGACCCCGCAGCCCGTTTCGTCGTCCACACCCATTCGACACACCTGGTCGCGCTCACCCTCTCTGGCGTGTGGAACCCCGACGACGTGCTCCCACCCCTCACGCCCTACTACGTGATGAAGGTCGGACACGTCCCGCTCATCCCCTACCACCGGCCCGGCGACCCGCGCGTGGCCGACCTCGTGACCGCTCGGATCGCCGACCGTGCGGCACGAGGGACGCCGATCAGAGCCATTCTGCTGGACCGGCTCGGCCCTGTGGTCTGGGGTCCCGACGCGGCCACCGCCGTCGCCGTCCTCGAGGAACTCGAGGAGACCGCACGCCTGTGGCTGCTGACCGACCGTCGCCCCGAGCCACTGCACGCCTCGGCCATCGACGAGCTGAGGTCCACCTTCGACGCCGCCTGGTGACCGGCGCCGACGTAGTCCTGAAATCACCTCGCCGGCCACGCCCGGTACCCTCCTCAACGCCGAGAAAGTTCCACATCATGTCCCTGCCCATCACGACGACCGAGACGCCCGACCTCGCCCGCGAGGACGCCGTCTTCCGCAAGGTCGTGCGCCGCATCGTTCCATTCCTCATCCTTTGCTACGTCGTGTCCTACCTGGACCGGGTCAATGTCGGCTTCGCGAAACTGCAGATGTCCGACGACCTCGGGTTCAGTGAGGCGGCGTTCGGTCTCGGTGCCGGCCTGTTCTTCATCGGGTACTTCCTCTTCGAGGTCCCCTCGAATCTGCTGCTGCAACGCATCGGCGCCCGCGTCTGGATAGCCCGGATCATGATCAGCTGGGGCCTGGTCTCCGCGTTGTTCGTATTCGTCACCAACGAGACGATGTTCTACGTGCTCAGGTTCCTCCTCGGCGCCGCCGAGGCGGGGTTTTATCCGGGGGTGATCCTCTACTGCACCTACTGGTTCCCGTCCCACCGTCGGGCCAGGGTGATCGCGATGTTCATGTCCGCCATCCCGGTGGCCGGCATCTTCGGCAACCCGCTCTCCGGCTGGATCATCGATCGGTTCCAAGGTGTGCACGGCTGGCAGGGCTGGCAGTGGATGTTCCTGCTCGAGGCGCTGCCCGCGGTGGTCGTCGGCGTGATCACGCTGCTGTACCTCGACAACAGTGTGCGGAGTGCGAAGTGGCTCACCGACGAGGAGAAGTCGATCGTCGAGCGGGCGGTCGCCGCCGATGCCGCGCACCAGACGGTGCACGGCCGGGTGTGGGACGCATTCCGCGAACCCAAGGTATGGCTGATGAGCGTCATCTACTTCTGCTTCGTGATGGGCCAGTACGCCCTGACTTTCTGGATGCCCACCTTCGTCAAGTCCACCGGGATCAAGGGTGGCCTCGCGGTCGGGGTGCTCAGCGCCGTGCCGTTCCTGGCCGCACTCGTCGCGATGAACCTGTTCAGCCGTTCGGCCGACAAGCGCCGCGAGCGCCGCTGGCATCTGGTCATCCCATCACTCATGGGGGCCGTCGGTTTCACGCTCGCGGCAAGCTGGACCGGGTCGACCACGCTGTCGCTCGTCGCGCTGGCCATCGCCGCCGCCGGGGTGCTCACCTGCGCGCCGCTGTTCTGGTCGCTGCCCACCGGATTCCTGGGCGGCGCGGCGGCCGCGGCAGGCATCGCCGCGATCAATTCGGTGGGCAACCTGGCAGGCTTCGTCAGCCCCTACATGATCGGCGCACTCAAAGACGCCACCGGCTCGACGTCGATCCCGATGTACGTCCTGGCGTTCGCCCTGGTCATCGGCGCCGGCGCAGTGCTCACCACCAAAAAGCAGGCCGTCAACCGCTGACCGGATGGTCAGTATCCGAGCACAGGAGCCAACATGCCGAGGTTCGCCGCGAACCTGTCCACGATGTACACCGAACACGATTTTCTCGACCGCTTCGCCGCAGCGGCCGCGGACGGATTCGAGGCCGTCGAGTACCTCTTTCCGTACGAATACGATGCCACCGAGCTGCGCCGCCGACTCGACGACCACGGACT
The DNA here is from genome assembly GCF_035920445.1 of Nocardia sp. NBC_01730. Classification (NCBI taxonomy): domain Bacteria; kingdom Bacillati; phylum Actinomycetota; class Actinomycetes; order Mycobacteriales; family Nocardiaceae; genus Nocardia; species Nocardia sp. NBC_01730. Next base: position 2,370,420 of record NZ_CP109162.1, read on the forward strand.
GCGACAGGTGCTCTTCAACGCGCCGCCCGGGGCATGGCAAGCCGGCGACCGCGGGATCGCGGCTCTACCCGGGCGCGAGGAGCAAGTGCGCTCCGGGATCGACCGGGCACTGGATTATGCCGCCGCACTGGGCTGCCCGCGGGTACATGTCATGGCCGGGCTGGTCCCGCCGAACACCACTCCGGCGCAGGTGGCCGAGCACCGTGACGCCTACCTGGCCAACCTCAGCTGGGCGGCGGAGCGGGCAGCCTGCAGGGGGGTCGATATCCTGATCGAACCGATCAACCGCCGCGACATGCCGGGTTATTTCCTGACCACGCAGGCCGAGGCCCACGCTCTGCTGCGTGACGTGGGAGCGGCGAATCTGAAGGTGCAGCTCGACCTGTACCACTGCCAGATCGTCGAGGGCGACCTCACCGCGACCCTACGCCGAGACATACCGACCGGCGGGGTCGGTCATCTGCAAGTCGCGGGTGTACCCGAGCGCCACGAGCCGGACCACGGTGAGCTCGACATCCACCACCTATTCCGCGTCATCGACGACCTGGGCTTCGACGGGTGGATCGGCTGTGAGTACCGGCCCATGGCCGGAACGAGCGAGGGGCTCGGCTGGCTGGACGCATACCGAGGAGCACACGCATGAGGATCGTCATCACGGGCGGCTTCGGCTTCCTCGGCCGGCAAGTCGCCGCCGCGCTCCTCGACCGGCGGACATTCCGCGGTGCCCCGATCGAGCGCCTGGTGCTCGCCGACCGATTCGTACCGCCCGACTCGTCGGTGGCGACCGATCCCCTCGTGGACATCGTCCGGGGCGATCTGATCGATGGCCTGGCGGAGCTGTTCGCCGAGCCGGTGGATGCGGTGATCCATCTGGCCTCTGCCGTCTCGGCCGAGTGCGAGGCCGACTTCGACCTCGGCATGAGCGCCAACCTGGATACGACGCGCGCGCTGCTCGAGGCCGCTCGGGCACAGTCGGATGCCGGAGGACGGACGCCGAGGGTCGTGTTCTCCAGCAGTGTCGCCGTCTACGGGTCCGACCCGGTGTCGCCGCTACCGCCAGCAGTCAGTGAAGCGACCTTGCCTGCGCCGCGGTCGAGCTACGGAACGCAGAAATTTGTCTGCGAGCTGCTGATCGCGGACTACACCCGCCGCGGCTTCATCGACGGACGCGTCGCCCGGCTGATGACCGTGTCGGTGCGGCCGGGCAAGCCGAATGCGGCGGCCTCCGGCTTTCTGTCCGGCATCGTCCGGGAGCCGCTCGCGGGCCTCCAGGCGATCTGCCCCGTCGATCCGGGTCTGCGAGTGGCCTTGGCCTCTCCGCGGCGGACGGTCGAGGGAATCCTGCGCGTCGCGGAAGTCGAACGCGGCACCGGGCCGGGCCGGCTCGACGGCGCTGGGCCGGTCAACCTTCCGGCGCTCACGGTCTCGGTCGCCGACATGCTGGCCACGCTGCGGAGGGTGGCCGGCGATACCGTCGCCGACCTGGTGGCAATCGCGCCTGATCCTGAGATGGAGGCACTCGTCGGTTCGTGGCCCGCGGTCTTCGACAACGCGCGCGCCGCCGCGCTCGGGCTGGAGGCCGACCCGGACTTCGAGTCGCTGGTACGGGATTATCTCGCCGACAATGCCGAGGCGATCGCGTATTCCCTTGCGGCAGCGCCCGACGGAGCGCCGATAGACTGACAACCATGCTTTCCAAGGTGCGCGGCCCGGTCCGGCTCGCGGATCGGGTTGCCGCGATGCTCTCCGAGGAGATCGTTTCGGGGCAGCTCGCCGAGGGCGACCGGCTACCGACCGAGGTGGAGCTGGTCAAACAGTTGGGGGTCAGTCGCACAGTGGTGCGCGAGGCTGTGTCGCGGCTGCGTAACGCGGGGCTGGTCGAGCCGCGCCAAGGTCTCGGCGTGTTCGTCACGTCGCGGCGCACCCGTCCGCTGGACTTGGCGGCCGAGGCCGCCGACACAAAGTCGAAGGTTTTGCAGATCGTCGAGGTTCGCCGCGCGTTGGAGGCCGAGGCCGCCGGTCTCGCGGCCACCCGAGCCACACCCGGTACTGTTGCCCGGATCCGTCAGGCGCTGGACGCGATCGACGCGGCGGTCAGGGCAGGCGGTGACGGCGTGGACGAGGATCTCGCATTCCACCGCGCTATTGCCGAGTCGACCGGGAACGCGGTGATGGCTTCGACGGTGCGGTACCTGGGCGACCTGATGCACGGCGGTATCCGCGTGACACGCGCGAACGAGGCGCGGCGGGCCGATTTCATCGCTGCCGTCCGGCAGGAGCATCACGCCATCCTGGCCGCCATCGAGGCCGCAGACGCTGCGGCCGCACGGGCCGCCGCGCGCCGCCATATGAAGCATGCCGCCGCCCGGCTCCAGGATGCGGATGATCGGTTCTGGACCGAAACCGATGAGCTCGACGTAGATCTCGACACCGCTCCCTGACGCCCGCAGCCCGGTTTCGATTCATATATCCGTTCGCCCGTTCCGCCAGACCCTTCACTTTCGGATCAGCGGGACGCCGCTGAATCACCTCGATGCCCGACGTCCCTCGGAAGGGAACCTCGAGTATCCGGTCGCGTGACTCGCTGGCTTCGCGTGAAATGCGCAGGCAGACAGACTGTTTCGGCGACGTGTCGGCACTGTCGTCCGGTGCCGCAGCGAGCGGCGCGGTGCCCGAGCGACGGCAACAGGGTGCGACACACGAGTTACCAATGTCGGGAATGCCCGATACTACGGCGGTAGACAGGAACCGTGCCGCCTCAGCATTCGGCGGTCCTGGCCGAGTGAGGTTACGGAATGGTGCTCGTAAGCCCGCTGGCACGCGATGCCAGGGCGGTCGCAGGAAGGGGCGCGAATGGCGACTACCCGCGATGAGCTGATCGGGTTCGTCGAAGACCTGTACATTCCCAAGATCGCCAGTGGCGGCCTCACGGCCGTGATCCACGCGGCGCAAGAGGCCATGGAGGTTTCGATCCTGCTGTTCGCCTCCGGCGATGGTAGCGAGCAACCCGATCTGGTGGGTTGGCTGGACAAACGGAACCTGCTCAGCGACGACGGACTCGATGAGCCACCAGGTGAGTCTGTGATGGCCGAGAATTACGGCTCGCGCCAGACCGAAGTCAACACAAAAAAAGACGAAATGGATCGGCAGAGTCGCAAAGTCAAGGACTCATCGTTCAAGACCTTCAGTCTCTCGAACGAGACGTATATGTCGATCAAGGAAAGGGTCGGCAAACTCGACAACGATCTCCGCGATATCAACCAGCGCAAGGACGAGAACGGAGCGTATCTGCCGCTTTCGGTCGCGGAAGAAATACGTGCGCTGCGCTACGTACTGCAAGCCGTCGAGGACGTGCACGATGCGGTCGAGGGCGCGTCCGACCAGATCGAAAGTCAGGCGGCCGGCATCGATGACTCGCGCCCGTCTTTCGCGAGCGCACCCCGCGGCAACGGTTCTTTGCCGCCGTCGACCCTCTCGACACCGTCGACCCTCTCGACACCGTCGACCGCGAGCAATGCCAGCTTTGACCCGAACGGAAGTGGCACTGTGGACGATATCGTCAGCAGAGCACGGCACGAGCTGGGTCTCAATGTCCATGAGAGTGGCGGCAACAACGTTGCCGGGTACTACGACAAGGACGGCAATTTCATCGGGAGAACGCCGTACGACATCAACGCCGCCTGGTGCGCCTCCTTCGCCACCTGGGTGTGGGAAAAAGCCGGTTACAAGGTCAACTGGACCAACAAGGATGGTGTGGCTGCCATCTGGAATGACGCCAGAGGAATGTTACGGACGTCGACGAACTCGGCGGACGCTCAACCCGGCGACTTGATCATCTTCAACTGGAACCGCGATGGGACACCGGACCACATCGGAATCGTGGAATCCGTCAACGGCACTTCGATCACCACCATAGAAGGCAACTCCAGCGACGCGGTAAGGCGCAACAACTATCGCGTGGGCGACCCGCGCCTCACCGGTGTCGTAAAGCCGCCGACGCAAAGCGTCGCGGTCTAGCGGAGTTCGAACTGCGTCCCTACCGGTCGGCACCGGCGATCTGCGGCAACTATCGGCCTCATGTTGGCATCGGAGCTCGATGCAATGGAGTGCTGCGAGAGGCCGCTACGCGACTGACGTCACGAACTGCCGCTAATGACTTGTCCGACAAGGTATCTGCCCGGTGATCCACGTCCCGGGGCAACACACTCAGATGCCGCGGATCACACGTTCGGTCAGTCGCTGGCCTTGGCCGCCGGGACTCGGCCAAGACTCGCGGTCCTCACGGCGGTACCCGTCGCCTCAGAGGAAATGACTTCGGCGTGGTGGACCAGCCGGTCGATCAGCGGCGGCGACGATGTCATCGCCGAACACGTCGTGCCGCCGACCGAACGGCCTGTCGGTGATCCCGCGGCATTCGGATCACTTCGACAGAGCCTTGCCGCCATTCGGAGCCACCGCGAACCATGTCCCGCCGACACCCTGACCGAGCAGATCCCCCGGCTTCTGGTCCTTCGAGAAGTAGTACACCGGCCAACCCCCGATGGTGATTTGACAGGTACCGTCCGCCCGTTCGATGAACCCGACGAGCTGCGGGTCGACGCCCGACGCGTAGACCGATTGGTCACGGGCCACGGTCAGCGGCGGCCAGGTCACGGCACACTGCCCGGCGCAGTTGGATACCGACGGCTTCGCGGTGTCCTTGTCGAACCGGTACAGCGACCGGCCCGACCCGTCCGACACGTACTGTCCGACACTCGGGTTGCTGGTCACATTGAACTGCACCGCATTCGCGGTCCCGGCCGGGGCTGCTCCGCCGTAGATCTTCAGCCAGCCCTGCGTCTTCGCCACTGCGGGGGCCTGCCCCGCAGCGGGCGCCAGCACGGCGGTGGTCGTGGTCGACGAAGCCACCTGCGACGCCACCTGCGACGCCGGCGCGGCCGCAGGTTCGGGCTGGCCACCCTTGTCGCCACCACAGGCGCTCAGCAGACCCGCGAGAACGACCGCGGTCGCCGCCACCGGCACTGCGGCACGCTGGAATCGTTTGGCTGAACTCATGTTTCGGACCTTCCGTCGCTTTCGATGAGGCGCACAGTGCATCTCGTCACTCGTACTACGAACTACAGCGACCACCGGTTCACCCGGTGCACCATCATCGTGTTGTGCGCTACATCACACTCGCCATAGCAATGGGCTGACTCCTCAGCGGCAACACCGCCGACCAGGCGATCCGGCGGCTGGGGCGGTGAACGCTCGGATGGGCAAGTCGTTGCTGAAGGCTCGCACGCGCCGCGGACGATCGACCATTGCCCGGTACCCCTGGATGCATGATCTTTCGCCTCCCTGACAGCCGGCCCGGGGTACCGTAGGCGCCCGCCCTCGGAGGTCGTGCCAGCACTACTTCAGTCCGTACGACGACAAGATCGCCGTGACGAGTTCAGAGAATCAGTGGTTGTCGACCGGGCCGGGTCCGACGCCATGCCACGGCGAGGAATACGACAAGGCCCAGCAGTGGCAAGGTGCCGATCGTCCAACTCAGCGGCAGTGGCGGTCCGGGCTGGTCGAGTATCTCTACACCGCCCAGGGTCCCTTCCCCGTGTCCGAGCGGGCCGTCGATCGCGAAGGTGAAGGTGTAGACGCCCGGGGCATCGAAGGCCTTCACATCCAGGCCCCACGAGTCGCGCTTGCGGGGATGGCGCACCAGCGGCCCGGCGCGCCTGCCGGGTTTGATCCCCGGTCCGGTCAACCGCAGCGTCCCGGACTTGTCGGCGATGCCACCGTCGGGCATGAAGGTGAAGTCCAGCGACTTCATTGCGCGGATGGGCCACGTGGAGAACCCGACGGTAACGCCATAGGGACCGGCCTGGACACGCTCGGTGTGGACGATGTCGACCGGCGCGTACGCGGACGCGGGGGCGATCGCTACCAGGGAGAGGGTGACCATCGCCAGCACACTGAAGGCGAGCCTGCGCAGCACGGTCATCGGACGGCCTTCGGCGCGGGTGCGAACGCGGGCAGCATGGTGGCGAATCGGCTACCGAGGAACCCGGCGAGCAGCCCCAGTGGCACCCCGAGAATCGTGATTGTCACGACGTCGCCGAATGCGATGTGCGGCATGGCATGCGTGAGGTTCATTTGCAGCGGGAACGTCACGCCGACGATGACGCCGGTCACCACACCCGCCACCAACACGATCTTCTCGGCGTCGAAACCGCGGGCGCGGACCAGCCAGAACAAACCCTCGACGGCGACGGCCGCGACGATCAGGAACATCGGCATGATGGCGGGCAGTTCCGGTGGGCGTGATGTGAGACCGTCACGCAGCGGAAGCCCGATTGCCGAGGCGTAGGTTTCCGCGGCCCACGGCGAGAACCACCACAGGATGGCCTGCATGGCGCCGAGCGCCGCCGCGATGGCGATGGTGGCGCCCAGGCGGGCCAGCAATGCCCCGCCGAGGATGAGCAGCATCGGCCCGAACAGGACGATCCCGAGGATGGTCGGGTCAGCGGGCAGGTGCAGGTTGTTCAACGCGTTGGTGGGAATGGGCGCGAAGGTGATCAGGATCGGGATCGCGAGGACAATGCCGATCCGGCCCCAGAGATAGTCGCGGTGGGCTGCGAAGACGATAATGCTGCCGATCATAGTGAGCGTGATCGACAGGAACAGCGCCACGTGCGATGGGGTGTTCAGCACCGCGTCGAAGCCGTAGATCGAGTGCCATTCCAGGTCGAGCAGGCCGTAGAGCAAGAACAACGCGGCGCCCGCTCCAGCGATCGTGTAGCCGATCGGGGCAGTGAGGTTACTGCCGAACACTCGGATGGGTGTACCGCCCATCCGGGGCACGGGCCGCCCGGCACGTTGGGCGGAGGTCGTGATGAGCACCATGGCGAGGCTGGCGAACCCCGATATGGCGCTGCCGGAATACAGGAACAGGTGCGGCAGGGTGAAGAAGGTGTCGGGGCCGACTTCTTTGTGCCACTGGATATCCCAACTGAGCCCTACCAATGTGACGGCCGTGCCGAGTAACACGACCCAGGCGCCAACGCGTGCCGCTGTGCCGTCGGCGGATTCGGTGGCGGACGCGGATGCCGGCTCGCCTTCGGCGGTGGTCGCTGCCGGTCCGGCGCGGCCTTCGGTCGCATCGGACGGTGCTGGAGTGCTCATGGCGGGCGGTCCTTCCTCTGGTCGTGCTCCGACGGTTCCTGCTGACGCGTACGGGCGGGCCTGGTCTCAGCCACCCACCCAGAGCGGCAGCGCGAGTTGGTCGACGCCGTCGTGCGCTTCGATCGACAGTCGAAGCTCCCACTGGCCGGTCATCATCAAAGGCAGCGCCGCGGCGTGGAAGCGATGCCGCCCAGCGGGGATCGCCGCGACGGGCGGTCCGGCGTAGCCCATGATCGGCTGGTTCGCCTGAATCTGTACTGCCGCGTGGCCTATCGGGGCACCGGCACGGTCGGTGACGTCGATGTCGATGTCGTTGTTGCCGATCCGGAGGCTGTCGATGGTGACTGTGACGAGGTGGTGAGACGTACCGGTGTTCAGCACGAGCGGGTCGGGCGGGTTCGGCCATACCAGCCACACGATGGCGGCGATCACTACGCCCCCTGCGACGAGAACACGACGGAGACGAGAGCCGCGATCGGTTGCCCGTTCGGCGGATGTCGACGCGCTCATCGATGCGCCCCCGAGGCCGGCGCGACGTCGAGAACGACGGGAACGGTGAGCACGGTGTAGTGCCGTTCGACCTGGATCCAGAGCCGATACCGGCCCGCGATGGGGAAGGTGTAGGTGAAAGGAACATCGGGTCCGTACGCGGCCACAGTCTCGTCGGGGGCACTGTCACCGTTGACCGGCGGCATGAGCATGACTCCTCGTCCCGCTGCGGCGTCGGTCATGCCACGCATCTCCGGCATGCTCATCCCCGGCATGTCGGACATGCCATGCATCGATGTCGGACCCATCGAGTGGGCGTGTCCCCAGATGGGCGAGTTCTGTACGGCCACAGCGATATCCGCGTCGCCGCCGTCCGGCAGCGGACCTGCCGTGATCATATGCCCGACCATGCCGAGCCACGGTTGCAGGTCAGCGGTATCGCCGACCTCGACGGTGATGGTCGTGGGTGCTCCGGCAAACGGGGTCGTCGTCCTGATGGTGACGGGATTTGCGTCGATGACGGTCGACGCGGTTGTGTCGCCGGCACCGAGATGCGGTGGTACACCCGGCGGTGGCGGTTCAACGCCGGCCACGTGATCGGGCTCGACAGTGAAACCGGTTACGCCACGCACCATTTGAACCCCGCCGCCGCGCCGGGCCAGCTCGGCGGACAGTACATGGTGCCCGGGCTCTGGTGATGCCAGATGGACCTGATAGTGACCCGGTCCGGTCCGGATCGGGTGCAGATGCGACAAGCGGCCCGTCGGTCCGATCACCAACAGATGCATCAGGGCGCTGTCGTGGACGAGGAGATCGTCGACGGGTGCGCCGGTGGCCGCGTCGATCAGGGCAAGATCGAAATCGCTCGGCTGCCCGGTGGTTACGGGTACACCCTCGACGGTGAGCAGGACAGGTGGGCGCGAGAAGTCCGAGATCAACGGCTGGTTCAGAGTGTACGGATCCGTGACGTTGTCCACCGTCGGGTCGAGCTGGCCGCCGGGCTGCGGGGGCAGCGGCAACGATGCCGACAGCACTGCGGCGGTCACCGACACGGCGATTCCCGCCACCATGCCCCCCGCCGGAAGCAATACCCACACGCTGCGCCGGGCGCGTATTGCTGTCAGCACCGAGACCACCAGCAGCACACCTGCCACCAGGAACCCGCCGTAGACCAGACGCTCCGGTGGAGAGGTGACCTGCTTCGACACGATGAACGGAATCCGCGCCACCCGCACGCCGTCACCTATGCCCAGTTCCCATGGGCCGGCCCGGTCCATTGCCAAGGTGGTCGAGTACATCCCGGGTATGCCGCCGAGTTCGACTACGGCCTCGGCAGTGGGTTGCCCCGGTGCGGGCAATGCCGACTGCGCCGTCACCCCCGTCGGTGTCGCCGCGAGCCTGAGCTGTCCGGCGGCGGTACCGGCATGGGTGACGACATCCACGCGCAACGGGCCAGGCACGCTGGTCACCCGGCGCAGCACGATCGTGAGTTCACGATCACCGAGGGTCTGTGCGACCGCGACATCCGCGCCGGAGGACGGGGAGTCGGCGAAGGCAGGTGCCATCCCGGCCGCCAGGATCAGGGCACACAGCCCCGCGACGAGCAGAGCGCGGCAGCGGACGGCGACAGGCACGACCGCCATGGTAAGGGCAGGAATCTACGAGATCATCATCTCCAGAGGGGATTCCGCCTCCCCGCTGGAGTGATGCCGCGATACCCGAAGCTCCGGATCATCCCTGAGCGGCACTCCCGACAGCCGACCGAGAACGAGTCACCTCCTGATCTCCGGGCGAGCCAGTCGCTTACCGGGCCGGATGCACATTGTCAGGAAAACGGCCTTGGTAGTTCCCGGGCGGGTCGTAGTTGGCGACCACGTAGGTCTCGGACGAATCCGGCGCACAGGCGCGCGCAACCCCCAGTCGCTCGGTGCCTTTCCAGACCACCTGGGTGAAATGCCCGGTCTTCGAGGCGAATCCGGGATTGTCGTAGTCGTAGACAGCCTCTTCGTCCGCCCAAGCGCGGAACGCTTCAGCTGCGCCCGCGTGGCCGGAACCACCGCTTGTCATCATGTACAAGTTCTCGCCGTACTCGGAGTTCGGTCGATGCTCGAAGCTGTGGGTCCGAGCCAAATGCTGTGCCCATTCCTCGGCGACCTTGTTCAGTGTCTGGTCGAGGTCGAGCCCCGGCGCCTGGTGACGGGCCCGGAACGTGTTGTGCAGGGCGAGCATTTCGTCCCGAAAAGCATTGTCGGTGCATAGGTAGTTCGGTTCCTGTTGCGCCGAGGTGGTGCCCGCGCCGGTCATGGCGGCCACGACCGCCAGCGCGAATGCGACTGAGAGGAAACGGGCAGGATGCATCGCGATCTCCCTGGATGTTGTGCGAGTGGAACCGGTCCGAACGGATACCTCAGCTGCATCCCGGCCCCGCGAACCCTCTGTGCCGACCCGGGTGGAATCGGTGGCGAAGGTGGCGGAAGTCATTGGGATGGAGTAGATGTCGGGCGGTCAGTCTACCGATGCGTCTGCACTTCGGGCGCGGATCGGTCTCCCAGTCGGTGCTGGAGTGGGATGCGGAACGGCACTCGACCCGCGATGATGCGTGGGTGCCGAGAACGGCAGGCCCGCTGAGCCGAGCTGCGGAGAGCTGGAGCGGTTCCCGGTGCGCCTCGTACGCGGCGTGGGGTCGGGCAGCGAATGTCCGACGACCTGCTCGAATGAACGCCCCTGACCGCCGTACGGGTCCACCACCGGATAACGCTGTCGGATGGTGCTGGCAGAGTGTGCACGACTGCTCCAGGAGGTGCTCGACAATCGTGGGTGACTACTTCGAACGAATCGTCGACGTCGAGGTGACCGCCGCGGAGGCGGACGCGCTGGCGGCACGGATGCTGGATTGGATGATTTCCCGACGGCTGCTCTCACGGGAGATGTCCGGCGAGGCGATGTACAGCCTCAGCGTGGACAAAGGTTATGTGCCCGGGCCGGATTGGGCGCAGATCACCCAGGAATGGGGCGACTGGATTCCTGGTCCGGTAGCCGTGATTGTCGGGCGCGCCGATCACTTCGGCGGACAAGGCGCGATCGAGCCGGACTCGGCCGTGTGCCCGCGTTGCCAGGCGAAGACCCTGATCATCGACTACCCGCAACAGTGGGAGGCCGATCCCGAGGCTTGGCAGCCATTCCGGGACGGCATCGACGCGTGGAAGCAGACGGGTGTCGGGGCTGCGTGCTGTCATTCCTGTGGCGATGCCGTTCCGGTCACCGAGTGGCACTGGCCGTCCGGGTTCGCCCTCGGCGCGCTCGCCTTCGATTTCTGGGGCTGGCCACCGCTCACCGATAGCTTCATCACCGAGTTCGGCGCGCGACTGGGACACCGAATCAACCATCAAATGGGCAAGTTCTGAAAGATCTGCATCATCGACCGGCCGCGCCGGGAACCGTCACTCGGGACTTGTGAACCGCGTCTTTCAGGAGCTGCTGCGGCTCAGTGGCCCTCGCGGAGACACCGCCCATAGATTCCGCGATCGAGAAGCATCAACGGCATCGCTCAGCCTCCAGGGGAACCGGATCCGCGAGCGGCGTCATCGCTGTACACCGATCCGGCAATCATGGCCGTGGCATTCCGTGTACGACCATCCGGTGCATCGCCCTGGACTCGTGGCTTCGAGTCAGACGAAGCGAACCGTCGGGACCGGATATACCGCGGCCCCGACGGTTCTCGACGTGGTTTCGACATTCCCGCACAGCGGAGGAATCCGAGACTTCGGAGCCTGCCGCGACCGGGAATGTCCACTCATGGTGTGCTGGCAGGACTTTCCTGTCCGAGCGGTTCGGTCACCACGAGTTCGGACACGGAAGCCGCTTGTGGCGATTCCACCGACACAGAAGCCGCTTCCGGCGATTCCACCTTGGACAGTGGATCCGCGATGTCCTCCAGGGACTGACCTTCGGCGTTCACGCCGAAGAACCAGGCGACCACGCCACCGAAGATCATGAACCCGGCGCCGATGAGGTACCCCACCGTGAGCGGAAACCGGTCGGGGTCCGGGTTGTCGGAACCGCCGACCAGGTGACCGAAGAGGAACGGTGCGATGACACCACCGACGCCCTGCGAGATGGCGAAGAAGAACGAGATGGCTTGACCGCGCAGTTCCAGCGGGAAGATCTCGCTGACCGTGAGATAGGCGGAGGACGCACCGGCCGAGGCGAAGAAGAAGATGACACACCAGAACAAAGTCTGAGTAGTGGCGTTGAGGATGCCCGCATTGAACGCCCAAGCGGAAACAAAAAGCAGGATACCGGACCCTACGTATGTCGCGCAGATCATCTTCCGACGGCCGATGCTGTCGAAGAGCGGGCCGAGTACCAATGGGCCGATCAGATTGCCGACGGCAAACGGGAAGAAGTAGTAACCCGTGTGATCGTCCGGCACGTTGTAGAAGTGGATAAGCACCAATCCTACGGTGAAGAATATCGCGTTGTATAGAAAGGCCTGCGTGGCCATCATCGTGAATCCAAGGAAGGAACGACCAGGATATCGACCGAAGAATATCCGACCCATCTGCACGTAAGAGAGTCGATCCGTGTCCACGATATCCAGAGCTTTACTCTCGTCGACCGGAGGGAGTTCGACTCCTTGACTTCGAACCTGCGCCTCGATCTCGTCGACGGTCCGATCGGCTTCCGCGGCCCGCCCATGGGTGAGCAGCCAACGTGGACTTTCGGGGATGTGCCTGCGCAAGAAGATGATGACGAGCCCGAGGACGGGTCCGATGAAGAATCCGATTCGCCATCCCCACCCGGTCGGGATGAAATTTTCGTTGAACAGGATCAGACTGGCCGCCGCTCCCAGCGCCGCGCCACCCCAATAGGTGCCGTTGATCGCGATGTCGACTCGGCCCCGATACTTGGATGGCATGATCTCGTCGATCGCCGAATTGATCGCCGTGTATTCTCCACCGATTCCGGTGCCTGCGATGAAGCGGAAAAAGTAGAGTGACCACGCATTCCAGGAGAATCCGGCCAGTCCACTGCCGATCAGATAGATTGCCAGGGTCAGGATGAACAGTTTCTTGCGACCGAGTCTGTCGGTGAGCCGACCGAAGACGAGTGCACCGACGACTTGACCGGCCAGATACCACGACGCCATCGCGCCGACCTGACCACTCGTCAGATGCAAGGTTCCGGCGTTCTGCAGCGGTCCGGCCATGCTGCTGACGATCTGGATCTCGATTCCGTCCAGAATCCAGGAGACGCCGAGACCGACGACGATGAGCCAGTGGAACTTCGTCCACGGAAGCCTGTCCATCCTGGCGGGGACCAGACTTCGAATTACTTTCGTTTGCGTTGTCGACACCTTGTGATCACCTCATTTTCTCAAGAATGCTAGTTCGTCCACGGGCCTGCATGGGTATTCGATAGGATCATGTCAATATTCACCGCCCTGTTCTTTATCCTCATCGCATCGGCGATATTTTGGTCGGACGGGTCTTTCGAATAGCGCAAGGCTGCTTGGTGCAGATCACGTGCGAGGCCGCTTCCGATGTACCGGCGGGTGTCGTCGTTGACGGATCCCCATTCTCCGACCGGGACGGCATCCTTGAAGCCCTCCCATGACTCGTCCCAATGCCGTTGAACCTTGCGAACGAAAGTTTGGTCCACATTCCTGTTGTCTCGGTAGAGGGGGCGCGGGGAGAGAAGGTGGAACAAGCTTGCAGATTCCGCGAATTGCGCGATATAAGCATCCCTTTCCGATGGGCGGAAACCTCTGGCCGTATGCGCGAGTTCCAACGCAGCGGCGGCTCTCGAGAGCGGGTCGTAGGTCACCGGGTTCTCCTCGGCAGCCGCCACCATCCGGACATTCGCCTGAATCGCTCCGGTGGCCATTTCCTCCGAAAATCCGGCGACCTTGATGGCACCCAAGGCATCGCCTCTGTCCCCGCCGAGATGGAGCACATTCGTGACGGCCGCCGCAGCGGCTCGATGGTTGAGACCACCGAATTCCGCTACTGCCGCCCTTGCGGATGCATCGTGCGCATTCTTCCCGGCGGTGAGCCGGCCCATCCAGCTCTCGGCGGTCTCGGGCGGCACCTCCCCCAGGAGCAACCGATAATTCAGATAGTTCATATCCTGTTGCCCCTTGGAAAAGTACGTAAGCGGCATCGGGCGACGGAAGACCCACGACGTTATGGGGCTGGCGTTGATGGCGCTGAGGTCGTTGAGCCAACGCATGCCGGTGAGGGCGAGGTGACCGGGTGACAGCGTGTAGCGAAGGCTTGCCTCGCCGATCCCGGGTGTGGCACCGCCTCCCCCCGCTGGCGCAGGATTGCCGGCGAGTGCGGCTCGGATTTGCCCGGTGAGCTGGCTCTGGCCGCCGATGAGGTTGAGATCGAGACGCCGCAGCAGCACGAAGCCCGCGATCAACAGCATGCCACCGACGAAAATCACGGCCATACCGCTGCCGGGCGCCGCCCGGAACACGCTGTCCAGCACCAAGGCGTAGCAACCGAGGAATATCGTGTAGGCGACCATCGACGCGGCATCACCGACCATGCCGACCAGGTTGCGCATCAAGACTCCCTGGGTGGGACCGTATATGAATCCCCCTGCGGCGAAACCGAAAATGGCCATCAGAGCGTGAAAGACCGACGAGAGTGCTGCGAGGAAAATCTTGATCGCAAGGTAGGACATGAACAGCAGCAGGATCGTCCCGAAGACCATCAGCACGAGGCCGGTACCAACCTGCCCCATGCTCGGATTCTCGATCTTGGCGTGCGCATAGGAGTCACCGCAGTCGCGCATCGCTCGCGCGACCTGCGCGTCACTACCCGCCGCCACCCCCGACGACCACGCCGCGCGGCACATCGGAGAGTCGTCGATGACATGACCGAAATTCCATACCTGCAGCGGGTGCCGTGCGAAGTTGTCGGCCAAGGTGCCGTTCAGCTCGCCGACGATGGACCTCGCATCCGGAGTGGAATTCCCGTTGAGTCCCGCCGCGATCGCAATCCCGACGTCACGCCCCTTGACCACCAGGCCGTTCGACGACAACACCTCGGCCAGAGGATGTGCCAGGTAGGTGGCGCCGAGGACAGCGACCGCGAGCATCACGACGACCTGCAGGACGGCCTTGGCATGATATCCCCGCACAACGAAGACCGCTACGAAGAACGCGCCGATCGACGCAGCCACGGCGAAGATGATCGGCGTGGCCACCTGATCGGTGAGGGCGTTGGCTACGTCGTTCAACGGCTTGCCGAGCCAGTCGAGCCAGCGGAAGCTCACCACGAAGCCGATCAGCCAGATCGCACTGATCACGATAACCATGAACACCGTGAATTCCAGGCCAAGCACCATCGACAACGCCGTGTCCTGCGGCGCGAGGAGACTGCCGCCGTCGGTGGCGAACATATAGTCCGACAAGCGAATCCCGGAGGAGTCCTGCACACCCGTCCAGGCGAGCCCGTCGATCGCGGACATGTTCCCGCCCCGGGTAACCGTGTCGGTGCCGCCGGCGGCTACCCCGCCGGCGGCGGTCCAGACCACAAGCAGAACCTGCGCGCTGACCAGAAGCCGGACGGCGATCCGCCGCGTGAGGGTGGAGTTGGCCCAGTCGCGACATCGCACCAGCAGGGCGCGCGGCGGCCGAAACGCCGTGTCCCACGTCCTGGACCAGAAGAGCCAGGAGTCCTGGGCAAGGCTCGACATGTGCAGTCGCATCCGTCATCACCCCCACGAGCCTGGAATCGGTTACATTTATGTTACGTGTGCATTGGCTCACTATTTAACGTGCCGTTACTTGGGAGTTCAATGTGTCACAGCGTAACGTACACCGTCGCAGCCGGCCCGTGGCGGCCGCCGCGGGGCACTCCCCGTCGGCGGGCACGCAGCCCATCGATGAGCAGGTCGAGCAGACGACCGGCCTGACGCGCAGCGGTCCGGTCCGTCGGCGACCAGCGACACACCACTGGACCGTCAGGGTCCTTGACGGTATTCGCGCTGAGGTCGGCGGCGGCGAACTGCTCCGTGTCCGCACAGGGATGGGAACAGCGTGTAGGTTCGGCTTACTCATTGGAACGGAAAGCTTGCGGCGGGGTGGTGCGACGCTGACACCGATCCGGGTCGACAGCTTGCGAGTGCAGGAGCTGAACATGTTGTCCGTCAAACGTTTTGAGGCGTCCGGACGTAGCTCATACTGTCGCCTCCGCCGACAGTTGCCGCAGTGAGCATTCGGATCCTCGATCCTTCTCGCGCTGGAGTCGTCACGGAGTAGGTGAGGCATTCCCGCTCGGCCGGAGGGCAACGACGTCCGCTGTCCCGGTACCGATTTGCCCGGGCGGAGGCGGAGTCGGATCAGCCGCGGCATGAGACACCCTATAGTTTATCCAGAGTTCACCGAAGCTTCGGTCGACCCGAAGTAAAGGGGTGAGGTAGGCAACATCAAAACTCGGTAAAGTTTGCGTCCCTACCGCCGGGTACGTGATCGAATGCTCTGGAACCCGTTCCAACTGATGCCGAAACCCTCGAATAGGTTGCGGGTCTGTCGATCCAGGAGGTTGTAGTTGTGGCCGACGCAAGCGTACCCACGCTGCGTCTGTCCGAACTGGACAGACTGGGTCAGCTCGACGAGCACAAAATTCTGTCTGCCGACCAAGTGCGATCGACCTCGCAGAAGCTGGGTGTGCCCGAGCAAACCCTATGGCGGTGGCTGGAGGCCCGCCGCGCGGGTTCCGCGCCGGCCGAACTCGACGAGCTCACCGACGCACCCACCAGGCAGGTCGGCTATCGACAAATCAGAGTCCGACAGTCGCGCATTGTCACGTTGCCGGAGACGGCCGGCGACGAGCCGTTGCCGCAAATCTCCGATGGTGACGTCACGACGTTCCGAGCGGATGCCTACCGGAGCTTGCCGCCCGCCGAATTCGCACGAATCGATGCCGTCTACACCCAAGGAATCCGAGCAACCTGTCGATGGCTGGCCGAAAACAGCGGCCAGCCATGCCACCACGACCTGGACCAAAACGGCGATTGGAGCGGACTCGGCGCGCATACCGACCTCGCCGAGTACATGCTCACGGTTCTTCAACCCCGTCTCTCCGTCGCAGATCACCTGCGTAGCGGTCGCGGCGCCGGCCTGGTCGAAGAATGGAACGACATCCTGGGCCTGTACCGGTTCCTCGGCGGTCTCGTCGCCGACAGTCCCAGCCGCGGACATACCATCACCCGCCTTCGCGGCGCTCAAGCAGCGTTCCTACTTCACGGTCTGCGGTTGGACCTGCCGCCGGATCTGGCGTACTCAGTCGGTCCGGGGCTGACGACCGTCCCGATCGATCACGAGGTCATCTCCCGTATCCATGCCGGGACCGCCAACTTGGCCGACGCGGCCGCGATCGCCACCGTGCTGTTCACCGGCGCCACCGCGATCGAACTCAACGCGGTTCCTTGCGTCGCGCTCACCGCAGACGCGCTGATCTTCAACGGTCCGATCGGCTACACACACGCATCCGACCTGTACGTGTGGGTGATACCGCCGTTGGCACGGCCGTTGCTCCACTCCGCCCGCCTCTACCGGGAAATGCACGACACATCCGACAGCAAACTGTTCGCGGGAGCTATCGGCGGAGCGGGCTTCCGACTGCGCAAGATCGCCGCGGCATGCGGGCTGACCATCCCGGACCTGTACCACTGGCACCACAGCTGGATTCGACAAGCTGGGCTTCTCCGCATGTCCGAGCAACCATCACCTGTTCGCAACACCGACCTACTGTTCGGTCTGAAGCTCGTCCAACGGCCTCGCCGACGCCGCGCACGCCAACGAACATCAGAAACCTGATCCGACGCGCCTGCGCCGAAACCATCCGCGCCGCGCACCTGCGGGGTGCCGGAATCTCACCGCCCTGCCCGACCGGCGGCTGCCCAGACGTTCCGGAATCGGGCTGACGCAGACCGTGATCCGGACCGGCCGATCGACGACCGGCGCCACCTGACCGGTCGCCGCACACGATACCTGACTGGCGCACGAGTGATCGAGACCGGTGCATCATCCACCTGGGCGCGCTCACCGACTCCAAGCGCTGCGCGAAGCAGAGAGCGCCTCCGACCAGCCGGTCCCGCGGTCCGGGAGTCGAGAGACGTCCGCCACCAGAGCCCGCTGGGCGCACCGGTCAGAATCGGTCCAGCCCAGCGCGGATCGCCTCCACCGTCGCGTCCAGCCGCACCTGGTGCGAACCCGGCCAGTAGATCCGACCGCAGTCGCGACACTGCCGGAACGTGTCGTAGTAGCGGCGGGTGAGCGGTTCCAGCCGATCTTCGACCTCGGCTTTCGCGACCGCTGCGACGGCGCCGCCGCAGCGCAGGCACCGGGTGAACGGCGCCAGACACTCGACGAGGTCGAGCCGCCGGATCACCTCGACGACCTGGTCGACCGGCTGGTCCGACCGGACATATACGCCGTGAGTGACGTTGCGCCGCTTCAGCAGTCCGCGGTCGCGGGTGAGCAGGATCCGGTGCTCGTTCGCCGACATCTCGGCGAGTTGGGCGTCGTCGGCGTCCCAGCGGCAGTGAACGTCGAGGCCCATCAGCCGCATCAGCTTGGCGAGTCCGCCGAGATTGACGTCGGCGACGAAGCGCGGCTCGCGCAGCGGGCGTGGGCGCACCCTGGTAACCCGGCCGATGTCGAGGGTCTCGAACACGGGATACGCCGTGATCCGGTCGCCGATCTGCGGGTGATGGTCGAAGTCCACCGGTTGCCCGTTGACCAGAACCAGGTCGACCTCGGTGTGCGGGATGCCGGCGGCCTCGACGACATCCTTCACGGTCTGGTGCGGGCGGAACAGTCGGCGCAGCACCGTGTACCGCTCGTCGGGCCGCAGGAAGTCGTTCAGCTCGGCGTAGACCCGGATGTCGACGCTCATTCGACGAACAGCGCCATCGATGCCGTGAATCCGTGCAGCGCATTGCGGCCCGCGATGGGGCCGATCTCGCCGGCGGCGAAGAAGCCCGCGAGCGGAATGCCGCCGAGCAAGTCCTCGATGGTCGCGGCGTCGTGATTCGCGACCCCGAACATCTGCTTGCCGCGTCCGTTGCATGTGAACAGCAACGCACCGGCCGGACGCCCGGGCAGGTCCGAGCTGGCACGCTCGAGGGCCGCACGCAGATCTCTGTCCGCGCCGACCGCGTCGCGGACCTGGAACTGCACGGTCGTGCCGACCTCGACGACTTCGCCGATCTCGATCGCACCACTCGACAGGTCGGCACCGAGGAGCCCACGGATCAGGAAATCGCCCTGCCCAGGCGCTGCCAAATGCTCGTCCGCCACGATTCCGATCTGCAGGCCATGCGTCAACAGTTCCTGCTGATCCGGTGGCAGGATGTCGATGACCTCCCGCAACCGTTCGATCGGTGGCTGACCACCGAGCTCGGTGATCAGCGCGCCACGCGCGCCGGTGACGATATAGGGGTACCCGATCGGCCGGCAGCCCTGCGACACGATCGGGACACCGCGCAGGCCGGGAAGCCGCACGCCGACCGCGCCGGACGTCGAAACGTCACGGTCGCGGAACAGCCTGCTGCCGGTCGCCCCCTGTGCGCCGCTCACCAGCCCGCCCATCACGATGGTGCCGGGAAGATCGGCATTCAAGTGCTCGAGCAGCAGGTCGGCCGGGAACGAGTACGGGTCCGGCAGCAGCAGATGGAAGTCGCGTGCGGTCTTGTCGAAGCGGTAGCCGGCTAGCAGCCCTCCAGTCGCCGTGCGGACGAAGTCCAACTGGAAGGTCTCGGCACCAGGCAACCCGGATGCCAGCCACACTGCCACCGCGGGCTCGTCCGCTATCTCGCGGCGGCCTGCTACGACCGCCTGCGCCACGCATCCGATCAGTGCGGGCACCCGGACAGTCTGGTGGACACCGGCGAGTACGGCCGAGGCTTCGTCGGTGTGGGCGCGTGATGTGAGCAGCACGGCAAGCGACAGCGTCTCGCCCGCGAGCTGATCGCGCGCGTGCGCTGCGGCTTCCACGCCTGCCTGCCGCGCCTCGGGCGCGGTGGAGAGCCCGACTCCGATCCGCACCCTTCCATCGTAGCCAACCCGCGCGAACGCAGCCGTTGTTGCTACACAGTGCATTTCCACAGGTGAGACGCGGTATTTTCAGCCCTCGACGCCGAGCACGATGGTGGCGTCTTCGGCGTCGAACGTGGCGCTCGGCGTCAGGAGGCCGCCCGGTTCGTGGCGAATCTGGGCGCTGTCGACCTGTCGTTACCGGAGGACGCGGTAAGTACGCTCGAGGCGGCGGTCCCACTCGAACTCGGTTTTCCCGGCGATTGCATCGCTGAAGGCGACCGGTCACCGTTCGTCAGCCGAGTCGGCACCCGCCGTCGGGCTCAACTGTGCGGGTCCGGCGACACCGGTGGCCGTCCCTGCTGGAGGCGTGGTGAAATACGCGCCACGCAATCGGTGTCGAAGTTGCGGGCGCGTCGCGCAGCGAGACGGATAATCGGGTCATAGGCGCGAGAAGGACCGGAACGATGCACGTGAAGAACATGAGTCTTGGAAGTCTGCTGATCCTGTCCTGGTTGATCATCGGCTTGGTCGCGGCAGGCCAGCGCGACTATTTCGACAGCGGTCCGATCAACTGCGCGGGCTTCGGCACAACCGCGCTGACAGTGCTCGCCGGTCCGCTGAACTACATGGGCCTGAATCCGAAGATCGCGGATTGCAATGTGCCCCAGCCCAGCCCGTAGGTGACACGAACACAACGCCTTTCGCGGATATGCGCGCGGTAGATGATGCGATGACATATACCGTTGCACAATCCGCACCGAGATGAGCGTCTGGCCGACTACGGGTTCGGCACGATCGCGACATCTGTGCTCGCCCGATCGCTCAGCTATCTTCGGTGCAACCGAAGATAGCTGATTGCCCTGTGTCGCAGGTGAGTCCGCAGTCCGTGCGGGCCGCGCACGCGCCGACGACGACCAGGCCGAACGCGATCAGCCCGGGAGGCAACCCGACCCCACGATCGCGCAGTCGCTGGACCGTACAAGAACTCCTATCCGAGCCCACCAAACCGCGCGATTTCCTGCCCGAACGCCGCGTGCGGCCGTTCAGGCGGGTTCGGCGGACAGCGTGATGGTGGTCCAGCCGCCGAGGTGGATGCGGTCGCCGCTGCGCAGCGAAACGGCAACCTTGGGCGGTAGTAGGTCCTCGCTGCCGTTCAGGCTGGTGCCGTTGGTCGAGCCGAGGTCGGTGACGGTCAGGCCGCGGCCATCGACGTGGATCATGGCATGCGCGCGCGAAACACCGATATCGGCGGGGGCGATGCCGAGATCGATTTCGGGCGCGATACCTTGCGATACGCTGCGCTTACCGATCAGAATCTCGCTGCCGTGCAAGACGATTCGACGCTCCGGATAGTAGGTGGGGAAGCCGACCTGCTCGACGTCGGGACCCTTGCGGGCGATGACCCGATCGTAGAACTCCCGGTCGGCGACGATCGTGGCGATCCAGGCGACCGGGCGCGGCGGTTCCGCGGCGGCCGGCTCGGGCGTAGCCGGTGCCGCGGCGGCCGGTTCGGGTGGCGCCGGTTCCGCGGGGCGCTGCAACGGCCGGGCAAGCGCCGAATCACGCCCGCACACTTCACAGAATCGACCGGTGCGCACAGCACCGCAGGAGGGACACAGCGCGGCCGACACGTTCACGTCCGCGACGGATGCCTGTGCACCGACCGGCTTTCCGCAGACATCGCAGTGGTAGGGCGCGAGGGACAGATGACCGTCCGGACAGATGTCCATCACCCCTCCTGCCATCTGATCCCGACCGCCCTTGTCCGGTCGGTTCCAGCGAGAAAGGCTGCATACGGATCGCTCATCTACATTTCCTTCCATACCCGCGCGGTCTTGGTCGAGCCGGCCTCTACGGGCAGCTCCTCCCGTATCCGCGCCGTCTTGGTCGACCGAGCGTCCAAGGCCATCTCGTCTGCCGCGTCCACGTGCGACCGCAGCCGCACGGTCCCGGTGCGCTCGTCGACCTCGACAACGCCGCGCAGCAGCTTCGCCGTGCCCTCGTTGCCGGACTCCTCGGCCAGCTCCACCGCCCGGCGCAGCTTCGCGGTCGCGCTCGCGGCGTCGCCGTTCTTTCGCGCCGCCAGCCCGTCCCGCACCGCCTGCGCCAGCTCGGCCTGCCCGGTGTAGTGCGCGACGCGTCTGCTGATCCGGGCCGACAGCGCGGTGTCGGTGGTCCACAGCGCCCGAACCAGCCCCTGGCCGAGTATCTGCTCCCCCGCGAGCACACTGATCCGGGCAGCGAGCTTCTCCCGCCCCGGTGCCGCGGGCTCCACCCAGACCTGGAGGTGATAGTCGCGGTTCTCCACGCCCCACGCACCCAGCGAGTACTCTCCCACCTGCGGACCGAACTCGGCGCGGCGTCCGGTCAAGTCTTCGATCGTCGGCGCGACCTGCTTGACGAATTGCACCCGCGCGCCCCGCGGTGTCCACACCCGCAGCTTCAGCTCCCGAATCGCCTTCGCCATCGACGTCTGCATCATGGCCGCGAAGTCCGCCGCGAGGTTCGCCGGATCCCTGACGATGTCCACCGTCCCGTGCAGGGCCGAGGAAATGGAGCGCACTTCGTCCACCCGCCAATCGGTTCCGACACCGCGGCAGTCGCAGGTGAACATTCCCTCCGACAGCTTGATCTCCCCAGCCAGCGTCTCCGGCTCCTCGTGTTCGTTCTTGCCGTCGGTCAGCAGGATGGCGTGCACCATCGCGCCGGGATGCTGCGTCGCCAGCTGTCTGGCCTGGCCGAGCCAGGTGCCCATCGCCGTACCACCGTGCGGACGCAGCTGGTTCAGTGCGCGGCGCGCGGCAGCCCGGGAGCGGCGATCGGCGCGCACCGAGGGAATCTTGGTCGGAAACACCGAGCGCGCCACATGGGTGCCCTCGACGATGGCGAACTGCGTGCCATCGGACACTTTCTCCAGCGCGGCCAAGGTCGCGCTGCGCGCGCCCTCGAACTTGTGGCCCGTACCCATCGAACCCGAGCAATCGATGATCAGGATCTCCACTCGCTCCTGCGGCGGAGCGGTCACCATCAGGTCGCTGCTCACCTCGACGGTCACCACGGCATCTACTGTGCCAGCTCCGGCGCCCAAGTACTCGTTCTGGTCGACGGCAACCGAAATCCCTTTGCTGTCAGTAGAACCCAACATACGTCTCCTGCTCGGTCGGACCGGTCACGGGCGAACGGGGGCGAGCGCGACGGTGATGTTGTCGCTGCCTCCGCTACGCAGGGCGAACTCGGCCAGTTCACGCGCGGCGGACAGTGGGACGGCGCCAGTGGCCATGGCGGCGAGCGATGCGGCATCAGACTGGTAGTTCCACAGTCCGTCGGTGCACAACAGCAATATCCCAGGACCCGTTGTGCGCAATGTCCGCACGCAGTTGTCCGACCAGGGTTGCGACCCGCCGTCCGCGCCGAGCCAGCGTAGCAGCGTATGAGCCCGTGGATCATTCATTGCGGACTCCTCATCCATGGCACCAGCATCAACGAGGGCCTGTGCCCACGAGTCGTCCACTGTCAGGCGCTGTGTGGGCGGGTTGCCGTCGTCGTGCGCAGTCGGCGACGTCTCGGTGCGCAGCCAATACGCGCGGCTGTCCCCCACATTGGCAACCGCGATCTCCACCCCCGCGACGCCACGATCGCGCACGACGGCCGAGACGTACGTGCAGGAGGGGGAATGCCTTTCGTGCGCCGCTGTGGCGCGGACAGCCTGCGCCGCCGCCTCGAGCCCTGCCATCACCGCCGCGTCGGCGGACCGTTCCCCTGCCAGCGCCGCCACTGCGGCATCGACACCGGCGCGCGCCGCCGCACCCGAGGCCGCCTGCGGGTTCTCCGAGGTGGAGACTCCATCACAGACGACGATCACCAGGGCTGCGGGCCGTCCGGGAACATCGCCGTCGAGCACTGCGGCGGCCACGGCGTCCTCGTTGTGCGCGTGCGCGATGCCGCGATCGGTCAGCACACACACCGCACCCAGGTCTGCCTCGCAGCGATCGGGCGCACGGCTCAGTTCGCCGCATCGGACGCAGTAACGGTCGGCGTCGTACCGTGTCGCGCCGCAACCGGCGCACGCTGTCGATGGAATGTCATTGCGCGGCAGAGCAACCCGTCGAATGCTGAGCTCGCGTCCGCAGGCTTCGCAGTATTTGTCCTCGGCGTCGACTTCCGCGGCGCAGTCCGGGCATACGGCCGCGGTCACAGCGTGGTCCTCGGCCGGATCGCGTTCGCCTTGTCGACCAGCTCGATCCGCGTCCACAAGTCGTCGGTTCCGCGGGCCAGCTCGCGATAGCACTGCTCGAGGCCGGTGCGCACGCCGTCCTGATTCAGCTCGGCGCCCAACAGCGGAGCCGGATATGAGGGAGCCTTGCCGGCACGCAACCAACCGAGCGCGGCGGCCAGCACCCGCATCCGTATCTGAGCGACACGATGTCTCGAGTCCAGTGCCAGTCGCTCCACTCGACTACCCGCTTCGCGCAGTACCCATTCGGTCAGCTGCGCGGGGGCCCGATCAGCGAGCAGGGCTTCCACCGCGGCGATTCTGGCCTCGGTGAACAATGCGGAGGTTTGATCCACTTGATCGAGCACCGCCACCGCGCCCGCATGGTCACCGACGGCAGTACGCAGTCGCGCGAGACCGAAGACGGCGCTGACGAAGGTGTGATCGGTGTGCCAGACCGTCGCGTAGTGCCGCGCCGCCCGTCCGGGATCACTGCCGAACAGTTCCGTCACCGCGGCGAGGGCCAACTTCGGTGCGGGTTCACCGGGCAGGGCCGCGTACACGGCGTCGAATTCCTTTGCAGCCCTGCCGAAATCGCCTTCAAGAAGCCGCGCCTGGCCGCGGTACCAGGCTAACCGCCAATCGCCGGGCAGGTTCGAGGAGAGCTCGTCGAGCCGCCGATGGGCGTACTCGACCGCGCCCACTTCGAGGCCTGCGCGCACCAGGCGCAGCGGGATCTCCACCGATTCGGCGCCACCGGTGACAACCGATCGCAGCCCAGCGGCGAACGCAAGCTCCAGTTCGCTGGGATCGGTGCCGTTCGTCGTCGCCAACAGCGTCGCCCCGCTGTCGGCGGCATCCACCAACGGCACCGGCAGTGCGGCGATGACCGCACGCGGGTCCAGTGGCACACCACCGAGCCCGAACACCGCCCGCGGCGGGCCGAAGTAGTTCGACATTCCCGGGCGAGGAATACCGTCGTCGGTCGACAACACCTCGCGCAGCACGCCGACGAGCTGATCGGACATCTCCACCGTCGAGGAGAACCGGGCCTGCGGATCGGGATCCGTAGCACGCAGCAGGAACCGGTACAGCGACTCGTAGAAGGCCAGCAGCGGCTCGGTGTCCGGACCGGGCAGCGCGTCGATGTGCCCGTCCTGGTGCGGCACGGTCATGATCAGTACTGCGAGTGTTCGCCCGATGGAGTACACCTCGGTGGCGACCGTCGGCCCGGTCTCGGCGATCTCGGGAGCCTGGTAGCCGATAGTGCCGTAAATGGGGCTGTCGTTGTCGTCCATCTCGATCACCGCGCCCAGGTCGATGAGCTTCAGCTGCTCATCGGTCTGCATCACGTTGTCCGGTTTGAAATCGCAGTACGCGCGACCGCGCGAATGCAGGTAGCCGAGCGCGGGCAGCATCTCCAGGATGTAGGCGATGGCCTGAGCGGGCGGCAGATGCGAGCCGTCCATGTCAAGGCGGTCGCGCAGGATCTGCTTCAGCGAGGTGCCGCCAACGTACTCCATCACGATGTAACCGACCGCGGTACCGTCGGATCCGGTGTGCTCGGTGAAGTTGTGGATCTTGACGATATTCGGATGGTCGACCTCCGCGAGGAAGCGACGCTCGGCCACCGCGGCTCGCAGTGCGTCCGAATCGCCCGAGTTCAACAGGCCCTTCAACACCACCCAGCGGTCGTTGACCCGGTGGTCGGTCGCCAGGTAGATCCAGCCGAGGCCGCCGTGCGCCAGGCATCCTGCCACCTCGTACTGGCCGCCGATCAGGTCGCCCTTGACCAGCTTCGGGCTGAAGGAGAACCTGGTGCCGCAGTTGGCGCAGAAACCCTCGGTGCGCCCAGGCTTTCCGTCGCGGGTCCGGCCGACCGGCTGCTCGCATTTCCCGCAGTAGCGCTTGCTCTCGGCAACATGCGGTGCCGCCATGACCGCTCGCAACGGGTCGATCCGCGGCACCCGCGGCACATCCACCATGCCTGCGCCGAGCCTGCCGCGAGCCGTGGCGCTGGACGACGAGGACCGGCTGGTCCGCGCCGATCTGCCGGCGGGGCGAGTGCCCACGACAGCAGCCGCGGTGGGAGCAGTGCCGCAAGCGTCGCAGTATCCGTCGACAATCGTTCCGGCGCAACGCGACTCGGTGCACAGACGGCCCGCCGGCCGCGCAGGCGGCGCCGATGCCACGCTTTCCTTGATGGGCGCCGTGCCACACACCACGCAGTAGCCGTCCTCGACAATTCCGCCGCACCCGGGCTCGCCGCAGGTCATGCGTTCTTCCCCGCTTTCTCCGCCATGATGTGCCGACAGTCGGGGACCGGGCGGGTGACCACCGTCAGCTCCCATAGTGTCCATGAAAGCCGGCCCGCCGCGATCCGATTCGAGGTGGGAACGTCGAGATCCTCGCCGAGTGGAGGAACCCGCGTGATGGTCGAGGTCATTCCCGGTACCGCGGGGCCGGTGGACCTGGCGACGGGCCGAGCACGCTGAGCCGGGTGCGGTACATCCGATCCCAGGTGCCGTCGGAGCGGATCCGGTCGAGTACGCCGTTGACGAAGCGGACGAGTTCGGAGTTCCCCTTCGGCAGACCGATCGCATAGTTGTCCCGCCCCAGCGGATCGCCGACGACTTCGAGATTGGCGTCCTGCATCGCGAGTCCGTGCAGGATCGTCTCGTCCGTGCTGACCGCGTCGACGTGTCCCTGCTGTATCGCCGCCAGGCAGTCGGTCCAGCTGGTCGTCCCGATGACCGTCGGCCGCGCAGGAAGGGCGAACAGCGGCTCCGCCGAGGTGCTGCCGTGCGCGGCGCAGACACGTTTTCCCGCAAGGTCGTCCGGGGAACGGATGCCGGAGTTCTTGGCCACCAGAATTCGTTGCGCCGAAACGTAGTACACGCTGGAGAAGTCGACGTCCTTCGCACGTTCGCAGGTGGCAGAGAAGGTGTTCACGATCAGATCGACCTCGTTGTCGCGCAGCGCGTCGATACGTTCGGCCGAGGGGACCGTGCGCAGCTCGATCCGCTCCGGGTCGCCGAACAGGGCGCGGGCGATCTCCCGCGCGAGGTCGATATCGAAACCCTCCACCTGACCGGTCTGCGGATTGCGGAACCCGAACAGGTAGGTGTTCTGCTCCACCCCGACCCGGACCCGACCGTTCGCGACGATCTTCGCCATCGCCGAACCTGGTGGCATAGAGCCGGGTTGCGCCAGCGGGCCGGGCCGCAGACTCGCTGTCGCATCGCAGGTTTTGTCACCGCGCTGGTGCGGTGCGCTGGTGATCTCCGCTGCGCCGGGCGGCAGCGGGTTCACCCGGCCGAGCGTCATCGGCGCGCGAGTGGAGGTGCCGGAACCGCAGGCGGTCACCAGCGCCGCCACACCGACCAGAACCGCCGCTTCGAACGGCGACAGTCGCCTGCTCACCAGAACCGCCTTACGCGCGATCCTCCGATGACCTCGGGTTCTCGGTCGGTCTCGTATCCAGCCGCGGATCTGCATCGGGTGGCCTCATTCCGTCTTTCGCGCACTCACAAGAACTCCTGCAGTCGCGGCCACAATCCGACGACGACCGCGCCCCCTGCGACCAACAGCAGCACCAACGTGCCCGCGGGACTCCAGGCCAGCGCATCCCCCGCGGAGTCGACTCCCTCGCGTAGTTCGGCCCGCGTGGCGGCGAGCTGGTCACGCACCTCGCGGTCCAGATCCGCGAATCTGGTCGCCGAACTGTCCGCACCGGAACCGATCGCCTGCGTCACCGCCGCGGGATAGTTCGCCGCCTCGTACGCATCGAGCTGCCTGCGATGCCCGGCGACCCACCTCGAGAATCCTTGCGAGGCAACCGAATCCGGGCCCGTCGCGTTCGCCAGGCGATCCCGCAGAGCTGTCGTGTGAATGACGAAATCATGCTCGCCCGCCGAGATATCGCCGCGAGTGACCAACTGCAACGTCTCATCGGTCCTGGCCTGCTGAGCCAGAATCCTGGCCTGGGCCAGCGCCTCGAACCGGCTGGTCACGCTGGATCGGCCGGTCTCGACGGACGCCGCGGCGATCAAGGTCGCCCCGACGGTCCACACCAGCGCGATGGCTGCCGCGCCACCCGCGGCGGCCAACCCCACGTTCAGGCGACGATTAGTCAGCCGCAACAGCACGAACGAGCCTGCGCCGCAGGCGATCAGTACCAACAGCAGCAGCACGATACTGGTCAGCGGCAGGGCGCCGATATCCCGCTGATCGGCACGGACCGCCGCCAAGCGCTGACTGCTGAGCCGTTCGGCGCTCGGCAGCAGTGACCGCTGCATCAGGCTCGACGCCTCTCGCAGGTATGCCGAGCCGACCGGAAACCCCTGGCGGTTGTTCGCACGCGCCGCCTCGACCAGCCCGGTGTACGCGGGCAGTTCAGCGGAAATCTGTGCGACGATCCGGCGGGTCAGATCATCAGAGGCGCCTGTCGTCGCCTCCGCCAGCGCGGCCGCCGCATCGGCCAGCGCCTGCTGGTATCCGGTGCGCACCTCCGGTGACTCGATACCGCCGGACAGGAACGCCGCGGCCGCCAGCGCGTCGGCCGCTGACAGTGCGACATACAGACTCTGCGCCGCATAGGCCACCGGCTCGGTGCGCTCCAGCACCGCATCACGCCGAGCTACCTTGCCATTCAATTGATTCGCGCAAGTGAGTCCGGCGATCAGGCACAGCACGGCCGAGACGACGATGATCGCGCCGATCGCGCCGGGCGTCGTCGCGGCGAGGCGTCGCACCCACAATCCTCCGTTGCGGATGCTCGCCGGTACGCGAGGTCCCACACCGTTCCCCAATCCGATTGCCAGCGGGTGTCTCCGATCGCGACAGTGTACGGGAGGCTGATTCAGTTCGCCGGGGATCGCGGAACTGCGTGCATCCAGCCGTGCACTGACGCGCCGCCCGGCGAATTCGATTGTCCCGCGCGCACGCCGGACGAATCGGCGGCTGTTCGCCGGATCCGCAAGAGCGCCCTCGACAATGGCTCGACACAATACTCAGCGCATGCTCGCCGCTTGCGACCGTCCGGTGCGAACTGCGCCTTTACCGCGGTGGTGTACGTGCTGGCCAGCCGCTGTGCGGACAGATGTCGCCGCCGTCGATCGGTTCGCCGCCGTGGATTCGGGCAAGTTCGCCGTACCCAGCCGGCATGCTCAAGCTAAGGAAAGCGGATCGGAGAAATAAGGATGGAGATGCTGATCTCGTTGGTGTGTAGCGACGATGGGCGGGGCGGGTTTGCGGATGTGGTCGTAGTCGAGAGAGCGCCGCCGCAGCCTGATACGGCGGAGCGGGTTCTGATCAAGGCAGCGTTCGAAGGCCGAGGTCACCCACTCACCCGAGTTCTGCTGCAGCCGTGAAGAAGTGGTTCGGCGGCCGAGAAGTCAGCGGCGGCGGTGTCGGGATCAGCCGGCACAGTGGACAGCGGTCGGGACTATTTGGGGAGCACGTTTTGTAGTTCGCCCAGCGTGTGCTGTGCGATTGCGAGGATGTTGTGTTCCTGTGCCAGGCGGTCCGCCCAGCCTTGTTCCTGCGCTTGGCGCAGGTAAGGTGGAAGCGGCTGGTTCAGTTCGACAATGGCTTGTTGCAGTAGCGGTTCCATCTGGGCGCGCAGCTCACTGTTGCGTGCGGATTGGTTGTCGAGTTCGAGTTGTCCGCCCGCCGCGGCGTAGTCGTAGAGCTCGTATTCTTGTTGCTGAGCCGGATCGATTTCTATACGTCCGTTGACGAAGTGTGAGTAGGACACGTATTTGGCGGCGGCGGTGCGCACCGCTGCGACGTGTCCGGGCGCATTCTGGTTGAAGAGGACGGCTACTTCTTCGATGGTGGGTTCGTCGGTGGCATGGACGATCCATGGCCGCCCGGGAGCGCCCCTATCGCGGCACAGAGCGGCGATGTCGAGGCGATCGGCGAGGTGTACGTACCTCGCGTCCCCCCGCCATTCGCTCCCGCCGGTGGCGATCGTCAGCAGCAGCGGGGTGATATCGGCGCTGGAAGTGAGCTGTCCGCGGAGACTGGTGGAAGACGTGGGGCTCAGCAGGCCGCGGGGATCGTGCACATACAGCGGCACTCGGATCGCCTCGTCATAGGCCGCGCCACCTTTGCCGTGCAGCCCGTGCGAGCCGGCATAGTCCCCGTGGTCGGAGGTGAAGACGATCACAGTGTTGGCGGCGACATCCGGGCGCTGGTGCAGCCCGTCGAGTACCCGGCCGATCTGGATGTCGACCTGCTGCTGCAGCCACAGGTAGAGGTTGCGCATGTCGATCCACTGCTGCTCGGCACCGGGAGTTCCGTAGGGTGCCATCCCGAACGCGACTGCCGAGGCTTCTACCAACGCCATCTGCAGGCGTGGCTTCTCGGCCAGCTGTTCGAGAGTTTCGTAGTTCGCGGGCAGGTCGTTCATCCAGCGTGGAATATCGAGCTGCGCTTGAAGGCGTCGGGTCCATCGGGGCCACCACTGGATGTCGTGCGGATTGACCAGCGACACCGTGCAGCACCACGGCCCTCGACCTGCTTCCGCGTCCAGCCAGGCGAGGAATTGGTCGACGATCGCAGGGTCCATCTGCAAGCCCTGGCCGGGCGCCCCGTTGGGCGATGGATAGGTGCCGCCCGCGAATCCGTAATTCGCCAGCGACCCCGGATCAGTGTCCGAGTCGTGCCCGAGATGCCATTTCCCCCACCACGCTGTCTCATATCCGTGTTCACGGATCATCGAGCCCCAAGTGGGGAACAGCGGCGACAATGTCGACTGCGAGGTCATCATGCAGCCGGTCTGATGTGAGTACAAGCCGGTCAGCAGGACCCCACGCGACGGTGTGCAGTCGTTCGCCGCGGTGTAGTGCTGCTCGAATGACACAGCGGCTCGGCGAATTCGAGCGATATTCGGCAGTATCCCGTCCAACGCTTCCTGGTCGGGGAACCACATCGGCGCGCGCATCTCGTCCACGAGCACCACGAGGATATTCGGCCGGTCAGGGTCGATATCGGCGCGGGCTTTGCCGGCCCCGGTCGCGCCCGACATCGCGGTGGCAGCCGTCGCGGCCGCGGCACCGCGGACAAAGAACCCACGCCTGTTGATCGACACGCTTTACTCCATTCACGGAATGTCGCACATCTCGGTTTTCTCAGATCTGGATCAGTCGGCACCCGTCGGAAATGTCGCGACAGATCCGGGGAACCCCGCCTGGTGCCGAACTCGATGGCCATCGGCACTATAAGTGAGTAGTCCCGCGAAAGGGTTCAAGGCGGCCACGAGTGCGATCGCGTCGACTTCCCCGAGCCCGCGTGCGCCGGGTTCGGTCGGCGGTCGCGCCTCCCCTGCGCGGTGCGCCATCCGGTGCCGGGCACCGGCCGCGCGGTGGTGTTGACCCATGCCGACCAGAACCCGGGGACTGCTCAGGACGCGCGCCGTGACCTGATCGAGAGCGACTTCACAGCAAATACACGGGTAATTCTGGCGGAGCGCACGGAGTGGGGCGCTGTATTGAGAGGGTGCTCACCGAGCAAGATCCGGCCCCGAGGAGGTCAGCCATGCATACTGCCACTACATCGGGCCTGCCGCGGATCGAGATTCTGGGGCTTGCCGGAGCGTTGGGGGATTCGGCGAGCCGGCGTGGGGCGCGGGCGATCAACGCTGATGCGGTGGCTGCCGAGACCGACGTGGTGACCGGGGCGACAGCGTTCGTCGTCGCCGACGGTGTCGGGGATCATCTGCTTGCCGCCAGAGCGGCGCGCATGGTTGCCTCGACCGCGGCGCGGGTAGGTGCGCGCGCCGGGGCTCGAGCGGGAATTCTTGTGGCGCAACAGGTATTGCTGCACGAGTTTCCGGAGCCGTCGGCCGACAGTGTGCTCGTCGTCGCGGTACTGCCCGCCGCGGGTCGGCCGGATCGGCCCTGTGAGGTGGCGTGGGTCGGTGATTGTCGCGCGTATCGGTGGAACGGGCGGGTGCTGCACCAGATCACCACCGATCACACCGTCGCCGAGTTCTGGCGAGCCCGTGGGCTCGTTCCTCCACCACGCATGAACCATCTCGTCACCACCTCGGCGCGCACCGTGCGTGCGGCCGATATCGGTTACGCCGTGACCGGATCGAGCACGGGCAGATTGCTGCTGAGCACCGACGGCGTGCACAAGCCACTCGGCATCGCTACGATTAAAGCCCTGCTCGCGGACGGCAACACAGTCGGGGCCATCGCGAACACCTTGGTGGACACCGCCCTCCGTACCGGAGGAACCGACAACGCCACCGCCCTTGTCGCGGACTACCGTCCCCCAGTGCCGAATATCTCATAAGCCATTCCACGCGGCCGTCGGCGCGGCCCGCCGGAGAGCTCGATCTCCGCCCGCCTCGCCATCTCGCCACAACGCGAATGGTGTCGTCGAGCAGCGCGAGGAACCGAAGCGGTTCGCGGTGACATGGGAAACGGGTCCTCCAGTGTCGTGGCTGGAGGTCAGCCAAACGAGCCCACGGACAATCAGCGGCCGGAACCGACGTCGATACCCGGTTGGCGTCCCGCAGTGACGTCCCGCCCGCCTGAAACAGCGCCGATGGGCTACCCGGCGGCGGCCCAGGTCATTACGCGGCGCTTGATCACGTGGAATGTCGCACCGGGAGGGTGAGTGCGGTGCTGCCGCCTACTCGGTTGCGAGATCCAGCCGCTACCGATCCGGCGGGAACTGGTCGGCTGACGGCGCCCTCTCCTATAACCTGCTGTGCGAGTTGTTTCGCGGCAGCATGACCTGGGCGTGGTGTGCCCACCGAAGCCTGAATCGCAGGAGCGTGAATGGAGTTGGCTGACAGTGGTGCCCGAGGCAGGGGCGCGCGGCGGTCCATCACGATCATTCTGGCGACCGCGACGGTGGCCGTCGCGGTGCTCGGCATCGTACTGCTGCCCGGTATCACCGGCGACCGGCCGCCGTTCGACCCGGCTACCGTCCCCGGCACACAGGTTGTTTGGGTGACGGCGCCGGTCGGCGCCGACCACGGAACGTTGGAACTGTGGCAGCGAAACAGGCTCCGGCACTGGGAACGCACGTTCACGGTGTCGGCGTGGGTCGGCGCGGAAGGGATTTCGAAGGAAGCCGAGGAAGGCTCCAGGTACACACCGGAGGGAACATTCGCGTTGACCGAAGGCTTCGGCCGGTTGTCCGATGTGGGTGCGAAACTTCCCTACCTGTCGGTCGACTCGTCGAACACCTGGTGGTGGATATCCGACACGAGAAGCCCGCTGTACAACCAGAAATACCAGTGCGTCGAGGCCGACTGCCCGTTCGACACCACTGTGAGCGAGAACCTCGGGAGAACCGAGCCGCAATACAACTACGCGCTGGTCATCGACTACAACCGCTTTCCTGTCGTGCCGAAGAAGGGGTCGGCCTTCTTTGTCCACGTCGAAGCCGGTAGGCCAACCGCAGGCTGCGTCGCGGTCGCCGACGAAGTCATGCGCACCCTCCTGACCACCCTCCAACCCTCGAGAAAGCCGGTCATCGGCATGTACTCCACTTGAATCACCCCCTGGGCAGGCCGGATTCGTATCGTGCTGGTAGGCGGTGCGGGCCGCCGCGAAAAGCCGACCTGACCGGATGGTGATCGACGAGCTGGCTGCGGCTCGTCGACGATCACGTCCAACGACCGCCCGTTCAGCTGGATCTCCTGGTAGTCAGCTCTCTTCCGCTCCGAAAATCATCGTCGATAGGGCAGATCGGATGCGACCACGGTGTCCGGCGTGTCGGACAACCCTGCGGCATCGACGGCCGGCCGCCCGGCTCGATAGCGAAAGTGGCGACAATGTCCTCTGATCAGGCCCTCGAATTTTACTCGCGCTGATTGTGTTTGGTGGCATACGCGCCTTGATGGCGGATAATCCAAGCGGCACAACCGCACCCCGTAGATGGCCGTTCGGCGCCGACGGAGCCAATAGCGTCCGCTCGGTGTCACTGCGGACTCGTTCGAGGCGCGGTCGGCACGGCGCGGTAGACGACATCCTTGTCCGCCTCCGCGCCGGGTTCGCCACGGTGCTGTAGCTACACCGGATTGTCCGCACGACCACGTCAGGAGCACATGTGACCACTTCCCTCGCGGTGAATCTCAAGCACACTCGCGATATCCTTCCCGACATCGATGTGCCGCTGGTTCGGGATGCCATCCATCCGGACCGAGCGCTGTGGTCACCCGCGGAACTGCACAAACTGACCAGCGAGGTGGCTGGTGAATTGGCGACGCCGCTGCTGGACATCGTGCGGTTCGGCGCCGAGGAACGCTGGTGGACCCGACTGGCACTGACCATGGGCGTCGAACTGTGGCTGCTGTCGTGGGCTCCGGGACAAGGCACCGAACCGCACGACCACGGCGGCGCGTCCGGTGCGTTCACCGTCGCCATCGGCGAACTCAGCGAGGAATACCTGCACACCGGTGGGCCGGTCCGGACCGCGGAATGGCATGCCGGCGACACGGTCGCATTCGGACCCGATCGGGCGCACCAGCTCCGCAACCGCAGCGCGCGCCCCGCCGCGACAGTGCATGCGTATTCGCCACCGCTGCGGCCGGTCCGCGAGTACCGAACGCTCACAGATTTCGCGGGCGCATGAGTGAGCGCAGTGAGCGCTCGGTGGGCACAGCCGAGCATCGCTCGGTCATGATGGAGTCGAGCGCCGGCGAGGCGGAGTTATGAGTGAGCGGAGCGAACGATGAGCACAGGCGCCGAGGAGATGGTCGCCCTGGCCCGAGCACAGCTGGATCGGGTCGCCCCGGAGCAGGCGGCGGCGTTGCAGACCGACGGAGCTCTCGTGGTGGATATCCGGCCGTACGCGAACCGGCTTGCCGAAGGAGAGATTCCCGGTGCGGTGGTGGTCGAGCGGATCGTGCTGGAGTGGCGCCTCGATCCGAACGGCGACCACCGGCTACCGAGCATCACCACGGACACTCCGGTGGTGATCCTGTGCAACGAGGGCTACGCGTCAAGTCTCGCCGCGGCCGACGCACGCCGCCTCGGCTTGCGTCACGTCACCGACCTCATCGGTGGATTCCGAGCGTGGAAGGCAGCCGGGTTGCCAGTGGTACCGGGAGGAACGCAAGCGGTGCCGTAGCCACCGCGCCGCCTCGCAGCAGTTTCGGCGAGCGATTCCCGGCAGGTATGACCGCCGTCTCGACCGGTCGGTTGGTGACCTCCGCTGGTCGACGAGATTGTTGTGGTGGCTCTAGGCTGTGCCGGTGTTGCTCAGTCCAGGAGCCCGGTTCGCGGAGTATGTCGTCCGAGCGCCGCTGGGACGTGGCGGCAGCAGCGAAGTGTACCTCGCAGAGGATCCGGAACGGTCGCGGGCGGTGGCGCTGAAGATCCTGAGCGGCGCCGACGGCCGGTCCGAGGTGGCGAGGGGCCGGTTTCGCGACGAGTTCGATATCGCGCACGCGTTGCATCACCCGCACATCGTGCAGGTGTATGCGCATGGCGAGTCCGAAGGCTTGTTATGGCTCGCGACCGAGTATGTCGACGGTGTAACCGCATCTGCGCTGGCGCCGGCGCCGCACAAGAGTCCGGATCTGGCGCTGGCGCTGAATGTGCTCGCCGGAATCGCGGAGGGTCTGGACTACGCGCACGCGCGGGGTGTGGCTCACCTCGACGTCAAACCGTCGAACATCCTTGTCGGCCATGGCGATCCGAGGACCGTGATGCTCACCGATTTCGGGACGGCTCGCCGATGGGAGGAGGTCGAACCGGTGGCCCCCGGTGGCTTCGTGGTGGGGTCGATTCCATATGCGGCGCCGGAGTTGTTGCGGGGCGAGAAGCTGTATCCGGCGACCGATCAGTACTCGCTCGCGTGCTCGGCGGTCGAATTGCTCACCGGTCACCCGCCGTTCCTCCGGTCGACTCGGTTCGCGCTCGCAGAGGCGCAGCTGCATAAGCATCCGCCGGACGTCTCGTGGCGTCGGCACTGGATTCCGCACGCGGTCGACTCGATCCTGGACAAGTCGCTGGCTAAGGATCCGTTCGCGCGATATGCCACCTGCGCGGAGCCGATCCGGCTGATCGCCCACGCGTTGCGTGGTATCGAACCATCCGAATGACCCCGATTAGGGTCGGTCAGCCAATTCCCTCTCGGATAGTGATCCCGCCGCGGAGACCCCGGGGAATCTGCGGCGGATCTGGGAGATGCAGCGGAGGACCTCATGCAGTTCGGTCCGGAGCCGACGCAGCTCTGTGGTGCGTCCCGCAGGACCCGATGGCCCTGCGCGTTTCATCGCTTCGATGAAGTAGGCCAACTCGTCTGCCTCCGCGACCAGCAAGTCGAAGAACACCGTGGCCTGAGCCTTGTCAGCGTGGTCGTTCACCGTCGGCTCGTGTCACCTCGAGGTTTCGGCCAGTTCTCGACCGGCGCGACGTTCGACGAGTAGCGGGACGAACTCGCGCACCGACGCGCCCATGAAGCGTTTGTGGATTCGTTGGACAACCGACGCGATGGTCTCGGCGGTCAGCTCTGAATGGCACTCCGTGAGTCGCGCGACGACATACCGGATCTGCGTAGCCTCGTCGTTTTGCATGGCTCGGTCCCTGCTCGGTGGTTTGTATGCGAACAAGCACGCCGACCCGCATCATGGCTTCCCCGGAAGTGACCGCACGGCCCTGGCGGGGCGTCTCGATGCTCTTCGGCACTGTCTTGCTGTCCGCCCTGGGTAGTACGGCGAGACAGTAACTTCGTGACGGACCGGCGTACGCTGAAGTGCCAGATCGTCACGCTAACTAATGTACCGTTGCTCGACGGTACGATCAATGGCGGCGCAGGACTTTTGGCGGTTGGCCTAGCTGAGACCAACTGGCAACCATCGCGACAATGCCTGAATAGATATACGCGAAACCGGCTGCGCCGCAGGCAGGTAGCGGCCGACGCATCGAATGCGGCACTGGAGTTCGCCGCAGCGACCGTGGCGGACCATCAACACGACTGGCGCGCAGCGGAATCCGACTGCGGGCACCCCTTGGCACACCCCAACGGCCGCAGCACGGGCTCGAGTCACACCCAACTTGCGAATCTATTGCTTCACAGAAGCAAGTAATATACTGTTGTTTCATGGAAGCAAACAAAGAGCAGGTTTCCGAGCTGGCTCGCACGACCAGCCGCTTCGCGGAGGCGATGCGCCAGGGGACTTCCAGGGCCTATGACCCGGTTCGGGTCGGGGTGCTTCAGTCGGCCGCAGAGGACGGCCCGCTGCGGGCCGGTGAGGTCGCCGAGCGACTGGACGCGTTGCCGTCCTCGGTCACCCGGCATGTCAAGGCACTGGCCGACGCGGGGCTGGTGACCACCACCCCCGATCCAGCCGACCGGCGGGCGGTGCTTGTCGACGCGACCGAGGCGGGCCGCATCGAGTTGCGGCAGTTCCTGCAGATCGGTGACCAGGTCTTCGGCGCGGTCGTCGCCGACTGGAACGCCGAGGACGTCGTCGCCCTCACCGGCCTGCTCGACCGGCTGATCGAATCCTGGGCCCGGCTCGGGACCGAACAACAGAACCGGGCAAACACCCGGCGCGGCAACCCCTTCGGCTGGAGCCGGGGCTGACGACATCCACGACGCCATCGAAAGGGAAAGACTGATGTCCAACAGAATTCCGCTGCACGTACTCGTCGCAGGTGGCGGCATCGGCGGCCTCGCCCTTGCCAACGGGCTGCGCAAGGCCGGTGTCAGCGTCACGGTCTACGAGCGCGATCGGCATCGGACCGACCGGGTCCAGGGATTCCGCATCCACATCAATCCACCTGGCAGCCGCGCGCTGCAGGAGCTCCTCTCACCGGAGCTGTTCCGAGCCTTCATCGACAATTCGGGCAAGGGCGGCAACGGATTCGGCTTCGTCACCGAGCAGATGAAGGAGCTCGTCAGCCTCGACCCCGAGACTGCCGTCGCTCCGGGCAAGGGCAGGCACTACGGCATCAGCCGGATCACCTTGCGACAGATCCTGCTCGCCGAACTGGACGACCTCGTGCATTACGGCACGGCCGTCACCGGATACCGGCAGCTCCCCGACGGCCGGGTCGAGGCCCACTTCGCCGACGGCACTTCTGCAATCGGTGATGTATTGGTCGGCGCCGACGGCGGAACCTCTCGTGTGCGGGCACAGCTGCTGCCGCATGCCGATCGGGTGGACACCGGAATCGTCACTGTGGCCGGCAAATTCGCGCTCACTGCGGAGAGCCGGGCGAAAATCGCGCCCGAGTTCTTGAATTCGCCGCTGTCTGTCATGCCCCCGAAGAGCTTCGGTATGTTCATCGCTCCACACGAATTCGAGCAGCCGACTGCCGAGCGTGTCGGCGGGAACGACGGTGCCGCCGAGTTGGTCCCCGGCGTTCTCTTCGACAACACTCAGCCCTACGTGTTCTGGGCGTTCGCCGCCAAACGCGCGGACTACGCCACCGACCGTGAGCTGGAATCACTCAGCGCGCGGGAACTGCACGAGCTCGTCGACCGGATGATCGCGGGTTGGTCGCCACAGTTGCGCCGGCTGGTCGGCGAATCCGCCACCGACACGGTGACCCTCATCCCGATCCGCACCTCGGTTCCGGTCGAGCCGTGGGAGACCACTGCGGTCACCCTGCTCGGCGACGCGGTGCACAGCATGACCCCGTTCCGCGGTATCGGCGCCAATGTCGCACTGCGCGATGCCCGGCTGCTGTGCGCGAACCTCGTCGCCGCCGACCGTGGCGAGCTGCCGGTGCTCCAGGCCATCCATGGATACGAGGCGCAGATGATCGACTACGGATTCGCAGCGGTGCGCGCTTCGCTCACCACCGCCAATCAGACGGTGTCCGACAGTCGCGTCGCGCGGGCCATGGCGAAGACGGTGTTCCGCGTCGCCCGATCGGTTCCGGCGCTGAAACGAAGGATGTTCGCCGAGCTGGGCGCCGACTGACGGTCTCCGTATCGAGGGATCGGCCGCGAGAAGCCGGGGGAACGCCGCTGCCGAATCAGGTGAATCTCGGGTTCGTCCCGGATGTGCAGTGGCAGGCCCACTCCCAGGTGCCGTCCCGGCGGCGTGTCTCGCGAGGAGATCGGGCAGAACGGGCAACGCTCCAGTCACCGAACCCGATACTGGTCGTGTAGGTCTGCTATCTCGGTGCGCTGTACAAGCTGTCCGGGACGCAACACAATACGAATCAAGGGGGGTCCCGCGATGACCAAGATCAAGAATCTGAATCCGCTCCGGATGGCCGACATCGGCGGCTCGGATCTATTTATCCCGTTCAGGATGCCGAGTGGTGACATCGGATTCGTTTCCGGTGACACGTTCGCGGGCACCGAGCCCGCGGTAGGCGGACCGAACTGGCGTTCGCCGATGTTGCTGCGAAGCAACACCCACGACATGGCCGAACCGATCGAGTTCCAATCGGCCGCACGTGGCGCTCGACAGTTGTGGGATTACGTCCACGACAATCCGGAATTCTCGACCGTATTGCCCTGTGATGCGATAACCATCGGTAGCCGAATCTATTTGTGGGTGATGGTGACTCAGGGCCTTGGGAACGAGCGGTGGTGTGAGATCCACTATTCCGATGACAACGGGGAGAACTGGACCGACACCGCAATTCGGTGGTCGACCAGTGTGTTCGGTGGCAAACGCACCATGATTTCCTGGGAGCGCGGTGGTGACGGTTACGTCTATATCATCTCCACCGGAGGGCTCGCCCGCAACAAGAACATGTTGTTGTGGCGGGTGCGCGAGAATCATGCCGACCTCACCAACCCGGCCGCCTGGCAGGGGTGGGGATGGAACGGCCAGAACTGGGGCTGGGGCCGAGATCCGGGCAGTGATCCGCGACTGGGCATACTGGCCGATGGCACCAGGCTCGGCGAGATCGGGCTTCGCCGGATACAGGGGAACTGGGTGATGTCCGGTTTCGACGCGGGCGCTTACAGTTCCTTCGTCAAGGTGGCCGGGAGGATTACCGATAATTGGCGGACGGCCAGGACGTACCGGCCGGTCAAGGGGTCGCCGTGGGTGCTGGGCGGCCCGGATATCGTGCCCCGCCTCTACGGCTGTTATGTCCACCCAGACAGCAGGTTCGACGGCGCATTCTGCATGATCGTGAGCGAATGGGCAGAATCCGGTAACCCCTATCGCGCAATGCAATTTCGAATCTTCGGCATCTGGTCGGCCGTTCCGATCGCCTAGACCCATCGGATCCGACCCGGCCCGGGTGACGGCTCTCGGGCGGCGCGCCTCCCACCGCGCCGCCCTCGACCGGCCCCGAGCCATGGCCTGGGGCATCACCGCGATATCTCGCCCCACCGCATCCGTGCCTCAGCCGGGCTCGTGCAGGCGACTGTACCGCCGTTGTCGAGCCGGACTTGCCGGAGAGTTGTCAGCATTCGTTCATGAACCTTTCGAGGATCGGGCAGACGACGGACAGTGCGTACGGGTGGGTCATCTCGAGGTGACGTGCGTCGACGATCGTGTTGTGGATGTCGCCCGCGATGTAAG
Source organism: Nocardia sp. NBC_01730 (assembly GCF_035920445.1). Lineage (NCBI taxonomy): Bacteria > Bacillati > Actinomycetota > Actinomycetes > Mycobacteriales > Nocardiaceae > Nocardia > Nocardia sp. NBC_01730. Next base: position 2,410,812 of record NZ_CP109162.1, read on the forward strand.
GTCTCCACGTCTGTGCCACAGCATCGTGGTCTACGCGGTCTTTTCCTGCGGTGAAGAAAACCAGGTCTCCGTCGAAGACTTCCGGCCGGTAATCGTGCGCGATTTCGCTCGCGGTCTCGAAGCTCTTCATCACCCGATCAGCCTGGTCGGCGGTGAACATCCCGGTTCCGGTCACCTGCTCACGAATGACGGCCCATGCTTGCTCGGGGGTGGCCGCCGTTACCTCGTCGCCGAGGTCGAACAGTTCCCGCCAGCCGCCGAGCAGGTCGGCCATCAGCTGTCCCGGTGCGGCCTCGTCCTCGGTGGTGATCGTCGACGCGGCCAGTTCCTCCTCTGAACCGGCGGCGCTGTCCAGCATCGCCAGCATGCCGATCTGCTCACCATCGCGCTGGAGTCGTACCGCCATGGCATGCGCGATCGCACCGCCCAACGACCATCCGAGCAGGTGATACGGGCCGCTCGGCTGTGCTCGGCGAATCTCGGCCACATAGCGTTCGGCCAGTTCGTCCACGGAATCCGCAGGTGGTCCCCCCGCTACCACATGCGGATCCTGCAGGCCATAGATCGGTCGGTCTTTGTGCAGATGTTCGACCACGCCACCGTAGGACCACGCCAACCCGCCCGCGGGGTGCACGCCGAATACGGCGGGCTTCGGGCCGCTCGCACGCAGCGGAAGCAGCACCTGCAGACCGGAGCCGCCCTCCGCGTCGTCGGCTCTGACCGCCAACGCCTTCGGCGTCGCATCGTCGAACATCCACGGCAATGCGATCGTCACACCGCGAGCACGGAGCTCGGTCACCACCATCGTGGCCAGCAGCGAATTGCCGCCCAAGTCGAAGAACCCGTCCGATGCTCCGACCCGCCGGACTCCCAGGACCTGCGCGTAAACCTCGCTGATCACTTTCTCCGTATGGGTCCGCGGCGCGACGAACTCATTCGCCGGTACGTCGAAATCGGGAGCAGGCAATGCCTTTCGGTCGAGCTTGCCGTTGACCGTCAACGGCAGTTCAGGCAAGACCATGATCGCCGACGGCACCATGTAGCTCGTCAACACCCGAGCAGCGGTCTCCCGGACCTCGCCCGGATCGATCTGCTGACCGTCGACGCCCACGACATAACCGATCAGCTGATCCACGCCACGATCGTGACGATGCACTGCCACCGCCGCCCGCGTCACGAGCGGATGCCGGAGCAGCGCCGACTCCACCTCGCCCATCTCGATCCGAAAACCGCGCAACTGCACCTGCGCGTCGGCCCGGCCGACGTACATCAACTCCAGCCCGGTCGCGGTCTTCCGCCACCGACCGACATCCCCCGACCGATACAACCGGACCCCATCCGGATCGAACGGGTTCGCCACGAATCGGCCCGCCGTCAACGCCGGAGCTCCCAGGTACCCACGCGAGAGTTGGCCACCTGCCACATAGATTTCCCCATCGACGCCGATCGGCACCGGATGCAGCCGGTCGTCGAGCACATACACCCGCAATCCCGGCAGCGGCGATCCGATCCCGGCCACGCCCGCCGCACCGACCTCGCAGAATGTCACATGCACAGTCGTCTCGGTGATCCCGTACATGTTCACCAATCGCGGCGATTTCGGCTCGTGCGCCGCGAACCAGCCGGTCAACCGCGACGCATCCAACGCTTCCCCACCGAAAACGACATATCGCAAGGCGAGATCACCAGCGAGGCAATCGGATTCCCGATACACCCGCTCCGCTTCGGCGAACCCGTAGAACGCCGACGGGGTCTGGCTCAACACCGTCACGCGCTCCCGCGCCACGACGTCCACCAATGCCTCCGGCGACCTCGACGTGTCGTAATCGACAACGACCAGCCTGCCGCCGGACAGCAATGCACCCCAGATTTCCCAGACCGTGAAATCGAAGGCGTACGAATGGAACATCGTCCACACGTCATCGGGGCCTACGTCGAATCGCTCGGCCGCGTTGGTGAACAATGTGACCACTTCCCGATGGCTCACCGCCACCCCCTTGGGGCGGCCCGTGGACCCGGAGGTGTAGATCACGTAGGCGACGTTGTCCGGCCGCACGCCCGACACCACCGGGCCGGAACCACTTGCGACGGCGTCCACGCAATCGTCGACGAGCACCACCGGCGCCGCGTACTCCGGTACCGAGGACAGCATGTCTGCCGACGTCAACACGGCTGCCGGACCTGCGTCGTCGAGCATGAACCGCAATCGCTCCTGCGGATACGCCACATCCAGCGGCAGATAACCCGCGCCTGCTCGCAGCACTCCGAGCAGGCCCACGATCAGCTCGATCGACCGCGGCAAGGCCACTGCCACCAGCGACTCCGGTCCCACGCCGTGCTCGGTCAGTCGAGCGGCCACCACGGCGGAGCGCTGATCCAGCTCCGCGTAGGTCAGCTGCGAATTGCCATGAGTCACCGCAACCGCATTCGGCCGTGCGACCGCGCGGGCGGCGAACAGCTCCGCGAGCGTCGCGTCCGTGACCGCGACGCCGACGTCCCCGGCCGCGTCCAGCAATTCGCCCCGCTGCACCGGATCCACGATCTCGATATCGCCGACCACGACTTGCGGATTCGCGGTCACCTCCGCCAGGATCCGCACGTACGCATGCGCGAACCGACTAATCGTCTCCTCGACGAAGAGGTCGGTCGCAAAGGTCAGTCGCCCCACCATGCCGGCCGGACGCCCCTGCTCGGTGAACCTTTCGACAAGCTTCACGCTCAGGTCCGCCTGCGCCTGGTCGAAACCGTTCTCGACGGGCTCGACGGTGAGCCCCGGCAGCTCCAACGCGGCTTTGCTCAGATTCTGGACGTCGAGAATCACCTGATACACCGGAAGATGCGCGGTGGATCGTGGCGGATTCAGTGCCTCGACGATCTGCTCGAAGGGCACATCCGCATGTGCGAACGCGGCCAGGTCCGTCTCACGCGTCGCGGCGAGCAATTCGACGAACGGCTGCTGCGACTGTACCCGCGACCGCAACACGACCGTATTGACGAACATGCCGATCAGATCGTCGAGTTCACGTTCCCCGCGGCCGGCCACCGGTGTGCCCACCGCGACGTCGTCGACGCCTGCCAGCCTGGACAGCAGGACGGTCAACGCGGCATGCAGGACCATGAACACCGTCGCGTTCGCCTCGCGCGCGACCGCGTCCATTCGCGCCCGCAACCGGGCGGGGATCTCGAACTCGACCGCAGCGCCGCGCATGGACGCGACCGGCGGTCGGGGCAGGTCGGTCGGCAACTCGAGCAACTCGGCCAGCCCGCCGAGCGTGTCCTTCCAGAATCGCAACTGTCGGGACATTACCGAGTCGGGATCGCGCTCATCGCCGAGCACCTCGCGCTGCCACAACGAGTAGTCCGCGTACTGGACCGGAAGGACAGGCCACATCGGCTCTGTCCCTTCCTTACTCGCCTGGTAGGCCGCTGCCACGTCCCGCGCCAGCGGCATCATCGACTGTCCGTCGGCGCAGATGTGATGCACAGTGATCACCAAAACGTGATCACGGGCACCGAGGGCGAACACCTCGACACACAACGGAGGCGCCTGTGTCACATCGAAGCTCGCCGAGACCGCGGCAATGGCCCGCTCCATGACATGCTCTTCGTCAACCTCGACCGGAGTCAGTACGGGTGCGACCTCTTCGACAGGCACCACGACTTGATGAGGCGTTCCGTCGGTCATCGGGAACTTGGTGCGAAGCGACTCGTGCCGGTCGATGACCAGTTCGCACGCCTGCCGCAGCGCGTCGATATCGAGCTCGCCCCTGAGCCGAATCACCAGCGGGATGTTGTACGCACCGACCGAGGTGTCGAACTGATTGAGGAACCACATCCGCTGCTGTGCAGGCGAAAGCGGCACAAGAGCAGGCCGAATTCGCGGTGTCAGCGGTACCCGAACGCTCCGATCGAAAGTGGCCAGACGCGCGGCGAGCTCGGCGACAGTCGACGCTTCGAACAGGTCCCGGACGCCGATGCTCACTTCGAGTGCCGTGCCCAACTGGGCAGTTGCCCGAGTTGCCGACAGCGAATTGCCACCGAGGTCGAAGAAGCTGTCCGTTGCTCCTATTCTTTCGATGCCCAAGACGTTCCCGAACACTTCCGCGACGCGCCGCTCGGTATCGTCGCGGGGGGCGATCCACTCCCGACCGTCCGAGAATTCCGGCGTGGGAAGCGCCAAGCGGTTGAGCTTGCCGGTCGTGGTGAGCGGGAGTTCGGCGAGAACCATGAACGCGTCGGGCACCATGTGGCCGGGCAACCGCAACCGTGCGGTAACTCTGACGTCGCTCGGATCCACATCCTCGTCGCTGACGAGGTAGCCGACGAGCCGGTCGATGCCGCGCTCGTCCTTCCGCAACACGACGACCGCGTGCTCTACTCCGGGGTGTCCGGCGAGAACCGTCTCGATTTCGCCGAGTTCGATCCGTTGACCGCGAATTTTGACTTGGAAGTCGGTGCGGCCGAGGTATTCGAGGGTGTGATCGGCGGTCCAGCGTGCCAGGTCACCGGTGCGGTACATCCGCGAGCCCACCGCACCGAACGGATTCGCCACGAACGCCACCGCCGTTGCCACAGGCCGGTTCACATATCCACGTGCCAACTGCACACCCGCGACGTACAACTCCCCGACCACCCCGACCGGCACCGGCCGCAACCACGCATCCAGCACAACAGCCTCGACACCACGGATCGGACCACCGATGGTGACCGGGTCGCCGACGCGCAACGGGTCACTGATTCCGACCAAGATCGTGGTCTCGGTCGGCCCATACCCATTGAACAACCGCCGCCCCGGTGCCCACTCCTCGACCGTCTCGGCCGATACCGCCTCCCCACCGGCAACCAGCACCTGCAGCGAATCCAATCCGGCAGGTGACATCGTCGCCAACACACTCGGTGTCACGAACGCGTGCGATATCTGATGCGTGCGAATCAACTCCGCCAGCTCCACGCCGGCGAACACCTCCGCCGGCGGCACCACCAACGATGCACCATTCGTGTGGGCCCACAGCACCTCGAGAACCATCACGTCGAATCCCGGAGCCGCGACCTGCAGCACCCGCGACCCACTGTCCAGCCGGAAACGGTCACGCTGCTCGGCCGCGAAATTGGCCAATCCCTCGTGCGGGACCACCACGCCCTTCGGCGTCCCCGTCGACCCCGAGGTGTAGATCACGTACGCGGCATCCTGAACATCCAGCGCACGCACGCGATCCGGATCGGTAACCACCTCCGCCGATCGCGATGCGATCGACGCCTCGGCGTACGGATCATCGAGAACCATCAGCCGGACCCGGTCAGGAAGCAGGTTCCGCCATGCGTCGACCGTGATCGCTACCCGCACATCGGAGTCCACGACCATGTGCGCGACCCGCTCGGCCGGGTTCCGAGGATCGACCGGCACCAACCCAGCGCCCGCCTTGGCCACGGCCCACACCCCGACCACGAACTCCACCGAACGCGCCATCGCCAACGCGACCTGATCTCCCGGGCCCACACCCCAACCGATCAACTCGCGCGCCACCCGGTTCGACCACTCGTCCAACTCGGCGTAGGACACCGTGCGCTCACCCGAAACCAATGCCACCGCAGCAGGGTTCACATCCACGCCGGCAGACAGCAACTCCGGCAGCACTCGCGGCGCCTCGGCGCTACCACCCGAGGCCGGCACCAATTCACACTGCTCATCAGCCGACAACAGATCGACCGCACCGAGCCGCACTCGCGGATCGATCGTGATAGCGCGCAGGACGGTTTCGACGCGGGCGGCAAGACCGGACGCCGTCACAGCATCGATACGGGACTGCTGGTAGCGGATTCGGACGTGCAACTCGTCGGTCTGGTGCGCCTGAACGGTGATCGGGTAATGCGCGGCGTCACTTCCTTCCGCCGAGACCACCCGCATACCGTCGATGTCGGCGTCGCCGAGGCCGCTGCTGTCGACCGGATACGACTCGAAGACGACCAGTGTGTCGAACAACTGTCCAGCGCCCACGGCCGACATGATCTGTGACAGTTCGACGTAGTGATGGTCGAGCAGACGGGTGTTGTCCGCCTGCAATCGGTTCAGCGCGTCCTCGATGGTCCAGTCCCGGCACACGTTCACGCCGATCGGAACCGTGTTGATGAACAGGCCGATCATGGACTCCACGCCCGGCAGCTCGGCCGGACGCCCGGAGACCGTGCTACCGAACACCACGCGTTCGACGCCGAGCAGGTTCCCCAGGACCACCGCCCAGGCGAACTGCACAATCGTCGCCATCGTCACCGCTTGTGCCCGAGCGAACTCCACCAACTCGGCCGTGCCGGCGCGATCGAGAACGATCGCGAGATCGATCGGTATGTCTACCGTCGTCTCCGTGCGCGAGTCGGCGACCAGCGTGGGTTCGGTGAAATCGCGCAGCACGTCTCGCCAGGCTTCGATGCCGGTGGACCACTCGCGCCGATCCAGCCAATCCAGGTAATCGCGGTAGGACGCCACAGCCGGCAACAGATCCGCCTTGGTGTCCACCGCGTACAGGCCGATCAGCTCACGCCACAGCAAAGGCAATGACCAGCCGTCCAGCAAGAGGTGGTGTGCCGTCAACACCAGCCGGAAGTCTTGCGGCGCTACAGCAACGATCAGGAATCGCAACAGCGGCGGATCGGCGGGATCGAATGTGACCGCCCGCTCTGCCACGATCAGCTCGTCCAGTTCCATCGGGCTGTCGCTCAGATCGACGCTGCGCCAGCGCACGGCGGTGTCGGCGGGAACAATCTGCGCTGGAACGCCGTCGGCCGTACGGGTGAAGGCGGCGCGCAGGTTGAGATGCCGCCCGAGCAAGGCTGTCGCAGAACGTTCGAGCCGGCTCTCGTCGACTTCGCCGGCCAGGGCGAGTACCGATTGTGCCGTGTATACGTCGAGTTCGCCTGCGGCGAGTTCGGCGTGGAACAGCAGCCCCGCCTGGAGCGGCGCCAGCGACCATACGTCGGTCAGCGGTCCGTACCGGTCGGCGAACGCGTCCAGGTCGGGCTGGGTGACATGGACGAGCGGAACATCTGCTCGGGAAAGTCCCCAGTCATCGTTCCCGCGGGCCGCTGTGGCGATCCCGGTCACGGCGTCCACCCATTCACCCACGAGTTCGGCCACGTCATCATGGTCGAGCAACCGCGAGGCGTAGCCCACGTGCGCCGACAGCTGAGGTCCGGCCTCGGCGTCCACGATATTCACGTCGATCGTGACGGCGGCTGCCGCAGGCATTTCCGGATCGAATGCGGCCCGCCGGTCGAACTGCTCGTCGGCCGGAATCCACGCGACGTCCGACAGTGTCGTCAGATCGACGCCGACGCGGCCGAGATTGTTGAAACTGATCTGCGGCTCCGGAGACGCTGCGAGCCGGTCGGCCGTCTCGGTGTTCAGATAACGCAACAGGCCGTAACCGATTCCCTTGTCTGGGATGTCGCGCAACTGGTCTTTCACAGACTTCACTGCCGCGCGCAGATCCGCGTCCTCGATTCCGCTCAGGTCGAGCGCAACCGGATACGCGCTGGTGAACCACCCCACAGTGCGTGAGATGTCTGCTCCCTCGGCAATCTGCTCCTCCCGGCCATGGCCCTCCAGCAGGACTTTCATGCCCGCATGTGCGACGCCGCGCCGCCTGCGCCAGCGCGTCACCGCCACGGCGAGACCGGCCAGCAGCGCATCGTCGACGCTGCCGCGAACAGCGTCGGGCACCGCGGCGAGCAACGCCGAGGTCACCTCCGTCGGGATGGACACCGCCAGATGCCGCACAGTCGACTGGGTGTCGACGGCTGGATCCAGCACCGCACGGCCGAACAGCGGATCGGCGGCCGCACTCATCCGATGCCACAGCTGGAACTCGCCCGCGCGACCTGCGGCGGCGGCGGCCAACGCGTGCGCCCACCGGCGCATGGATGTGCCCTGCGCGGGCAACTCCACCGGCCGCCCCTGCGTGATCTGCTGCCAGGCGGCCACGAAGTCGGGGATCAGGATCCGCCACGACACCCCGTCGACAGCCAGGTGATGGATCACGATGAGGGCACGGGCATCGGCATCGACACCCGATTCGGGCAGCAGACACACGACCTGCAGCATCCGGCCCTCGGCCGGATCGAGACGGTCGGATGCCCCGGCCAATGCCGCTTCCACCACGGCGGTGAAACCGTCGCTGCCTGGAACCTCGTCCGCACGGAATGTGCGGGTCGACACCGAACCCGCGGCATCGGCGGCGCTTTCGGGCAGCACGTGCAGCCGCCGTTCACGCAGCCTCGAGCGCAGCATGTCATGCCGTTCGAGCATCGCCTGCACAGTCGCGGTCACGTCCTCGGCTCGCACGTCGCGCGGCAAGCGCACCAGCATCGACTGGGCGAACCGATCGGCGGCCCCGAGTCGATCGGTGAAGAAGGACACGATCGGCGTCAACGGGATTTCGCCCACACCACCCCCGGGCAGCTCCTCGAGCGACACCCGTTCAGCGGCTTCGGCCACTCGCGCCAGCCCGCGAACGGTCTTGCGCTCGAAGATGTCCCGAGCAGTCACGATGACACCTGCGGACTTCAGTCGGGAGGCCAACTGGATCGACATGATGGAATCACCGCCGAGCGCGAAGAACGAGGTGGTCGCGCCGACCGACGTTAATCCGAGTACGTCCGCGAAGACGGTGGCGATGATGCGTTCCCGGTCGGTCGCCGGCGCGACCACGTCGTCTCCGGCCGTCTCGAAGACAGGTTCCGGCAGCGCTTTTCGATCCACTTTGCCGGTCGAGGACAGCGGCATGCGGTCGAGCACCGTGATTGTCGAGGGCACCATGTGCGTGGGCAATACGGCAGCCACATGATCGAGTACGGCGCTCGGTTCGACGACCGTTCCGAGCTCCGGCACGATGTACGCGGCGAGCACAGGTTGCCCGCCCGGTCCGCTGCGACTCACGGTCACAGCGGTGGCCACCCTCGGATGCGCGAGCAGCGCGGCGTCGATCTCGCCGAGTTCGATCCGCTGGCCACGAATCTTGACCTGGAAATCGATGCGACCGATGTATTCGAGCGTGCGCTCCGCGGTCCAGCGGACGATGTCGCCGGTGCGGTACATCCGCGAACCCGGACCGCCGTATGGATTCGCTACGAACGCACCTGCGGTCGTCGCAGGCCGATTCAGATATCCGCGCGCCAACTGGGCACCCGACAGGTGCAGTTCGCCCGGAGTTCCGACCGGCACCGGCCGCAACCGGCCGTCCAGGACCATAGCCTCCGCACCACGGATCGGACCGCCGATCGTGATCACGTCGGTGGCCTGGACCGGATCACTCATCGTGATCACGATCGTCGTCTCCGTCGGACCGTAGATATTGTGCAACCGTCGGCCCGGTGCCCAGGCCGCAACCAGATCCGGAGCCACCATCTCGCCGCCCACTGCCAGCATCCGCACCGATTCGAGGTCGGCCGGCGACATCGTGGCCAACACACTCGGTGTCAGGAACGCATGCGACACCCGATGCGTCCGGATCAACTCGGCCAGTTCCTGGCCACCGAACACGTCCGGTGGCGACACCACCAACGACGCGCAGGCCGCGTGCGCCATCAACGCCTCGAGCAGGACCGCGTCGAAGGCGGGCGCTGCTACTTGCAGCACTCGCGATGTGCGGTCCACCCGATAACGATCACGCTGCTCGGCCGCGAAACCCGCCAACCCTTCGTGCGTGACCACGACCCCCTTCGGTGCTCCCGTCGATCCGGACGTATACACCACATACGCCGCATCCTGAATCTGCAGTGCGCGTGGGCGATCCGCATCCGTGACCGCGCCGTCGGAATGCGCCGCGGTCCCGGCTGCCGAGCGCGGGTCGTCGAGCACAAGCCATCGGACACCGCCCGGCAGCGACGTACAGGCGGCCGCGAGCGTGATCCCGACTTCGACACCGGAATCGTTCACCATGTGCGCGATCCGGTCCGGGGGATACCGCAGATCCACCGGGACGAACGTGGCGCCGGTCTTCGCTATCGCCCACATGGCGACGTGATAGTCGACCGACCGCGGCACGGCCAGCGCGACAAACGCTCCCGGACCGACATCCCCGGCGATCAGGTGACGGGCAAGCTGGTTGGCCCGACGGTCGAGCTCGCCGTACGTGATGGTCTCGGTGTCCCCGATCAGGGCAACCGCGGAGGGGTCTGCTGCTACGGCCGACGCCAGCAGATCGGGAAGCAGACACGGACGCGTGGTGTCGCCGCCGCGTGCGGGAAGCAGGCGTTCGGCCTCCTCGGCACTCAGCAGCGCAATGTCCCCTACCGGCCGGGTCGGATCGGACGTGACCGCTTCGAGGACGCGGATAAACCGCTCCGCGAGCGATTCGGCCGTCGATTCGACGAACAGATCTGTGGCGTAGATGATCTCGCCGTCGATTCCGGCGGGCAGATCGCCCTCCAGGCGTTCAGTCACCAACACGGTGAGGTCGGTCTTGGCTTGCGCGATGCCGGGGTCGAGGAGTTCGACACCGACACCGGGCAGCTCGAACCGCGCCGCGCGCGTGTTCTGCAACCCGAACATCACCTGAAACAGCGGCGAATACGCCGTCGATCGCGGACGACCGAGAACGTCGACCAGCCGTTCATAGGGCACATCCGCGTGTGCGAGCGCCTCCAGATCGACGCCGCGCACCTCCGCCAAGAGTTCCGCGAACGACCGGTCGTCGCGGACCTGCGTGCGCAACACCACTGTGTTGACGAACATTCCGACCAAATCGTCCAGCTCCCGCCTGCCGCGACCGGCGACGGGAGTTCCGACCGAGACGTCCTCGCTGTGCGCGGTGCGAGCCAACAGGATGGCCAACGCCGCGTGCAGCACGACGAACACAGTGACGCCCGAACGGTGTGCCAGCCGCACGATGTCGTCGTGCAGCCGCGCCGGCATGCCGAAGCGAACGCTGCCGCCGGCCATCGACATCGTGGCGGGCCGGGGCCGATCGGTCGGCATGCCGAGCAGTTCCGGGGAATCGCCGAGCACCTCGCTCCAGTACGCGATCTGCCGCGCGGTCACCGACGTCGGATCGTCTTCCGAACCGAGCATCTCCTGCTGCCACATCGAGTAGTCCGCATACTGGACTTCCAGCGGCTCCCACTGCGGCGCTCGACCATTCGCACGCGCCCGGTACGCGGCGAACACATCGCGGGCGAGCGGCGCCATCGACGAGCCGTCCGCCGCGATGTGGTGCACCACGAGCACCAGCACATGGTCGTTGGCGCCGGTCTGATACAGCCGCGCCCGCACAGGCGCTGATTTCGCGATATCGAAACCTGCCCCGACGGCATTCCGGATCCGGTCGGCCAGCTCGGTCTCATCGACGACCGGCTCTGGAGCCAATACCAGGTCCGCCGCTATCGCCGCACCATCCTGCACTACCTGACACGGTTCTCCGTCGACAGTGGGATATACCGTCCGCAATGGTTCGTGCCGGGTCACAACGTCAAGGAACGCCGCGCGCAACGCATCGACGTCCAGCGGGCCGGTCAACCGGGCCGCGAAACAGATGTTGTATGCCGCCGAGGCGGTGTCGAACTGGTTGAGGAACCACATCCGGCGTTGAGCCGCCGCCAACGGGACAGCTGCGGGGCGTGGACGCGGCGCCAGCGGATTCACCGTAGAACGGGTTCGCATCGCGATCCGTTCGGCCAATCCGGCAATTGTCGGCTCGTCGAAAATGTCACGGATGCCGACCTCGACACCGAGAGCTGCCTCGGCCCGCGCCGCGATCTGCGCGGCGGAGAGCGAGTTGACACCGATCTCGAAGACGTTCGCCGTCACGCTCACCCGATCGGCGCCCGTGATCTCGGCAACCACATTCGCGAGTGCCACTTCGCGATCGGTGCGAGGCGACACGAATTCCTTGCCGTCATCGAACACCGGCTGCGGCAACGCGGCTCGATCGAGCTTGCCGTTCGCGGTGAGCGGCATCGAGTCGAGCACCTGCACGCCGACCGGAACCAGGTACGACGGCAGCGAGCGAGTGAGCTGGTCGCGAATCGCGCGGCCATCGGTCATCGCGCCCGGTACAAGCGTCACATATCCGACGATTCGTTCCGCCGTCACGACAGCCACAGCACGCGCGACGTGCGCAACCGCGTACAGCGCCGCTTCGACGTCACCCGGTTCCACTCGCTGACCACGCACCTTGACCTGGAAGTCACTGCGGCCTACGAACTCCAGCTCCCCGGTTTTCGTCCACCGGACCAGGTCACCGGTGCGATACAGCCGTTCGCCCTGCGCACCGAACGGGTGCGCGACAAAGGCACCGCACGTGAGGTCCGCGCGCGCGTGATAACCGCGCGCCAGCTGGACACCCGACACGTACAGTTCGCCGACGACACCGACCGGCGACGGACGCAGCCGCGAGTCCAGCACGTAGACCTTCATGCCGGACACCGGTGCACCGATCGGGACGGTCGCAGGGGTTGCTATACCCGTCAGGCACCGCTGAGCTGTCACGACCTCCGCCTCCGCAGGGCCGTACCAGTTGACCAGATCCGCATTCCCGAACACGCGCGCCGCGGCATCGACAGTGCGCTGCGCCAGTGCCTCACCCGCGACGAATACCCGCCGGATCGACGGCAGCTGTGCACCACCGGTGGATTCGAGGAGAACATCGAGCATCGACGGGACGAAGTGCACCGTGGTGACCTCATGACTTGCGATGACGCCTGCCATGTACGCCGGGTCGCGGTGTCCGTCGGGTTCGGCGACGACGATGTGCGCACCGGTCTGCAGTGGCCAGAACAACTCCCACACGGCGATGTCGAACGTGATCGGAGTCTTGTACAGCACCGCGTCGGACGCGCCGTGCGGCCATTGCTGCTGTGCCCAGGCCAACTGACTCACGGTCGCGGAATGGGTCAGCGCGACCCCCTTGGGGACGCCGGTGGAGCCTGAGGTGAACAGGACGTAGGCGACGTTGTCGGGCCGAAGCGGTGTCCTCCGTTCCGCATCCGCGATCGGGGCATCGGACAAAGCCGTCACGTCCAGTCGATCGATCCGAACGGACTCGAATCCACCTGGCAGTTCGTCGCCGTCCGCGGATGTCGTGAGTACCACCAGCGGCCGCGCCGCGCTCAGCACGCGGGCGATCCGAACGCTCGGATGATCCGGGTCGATCGGAAGGAAGGCGGCGCCTGCCTTCACTACCGCGTACAGCGTCGTGATGAGCTCGGCCGACCGCCGGATAGCCACCGCCACCACGGTGTCCGGCCCCGCACCGCGCGCGATGAGCCACCGGGCCAGACGATTGACGCGGGAGTCGAAGTCCCGGTAGGTCAGCGTGCTGCCGTCCGGAAGGCGAATCGCTGGACCGTCCGGGGTGCGCGCGACCTGCTCGTCGAAGGCGTCGACAAGGGTCCGGCCTTCTGCGGCGGGGCCTGCGGTGTCGTTCCACCGCTCGAGCACCTGATGCCGCTCTGCGGGATCGAGCAACTCGAGCTCACCGACGGCCGAATCGGCATCGGTCGCGGCGGCGTCGAGGACGCGAACGAATTGATCGGCGAAACGCCGCACGGAGTCCTCGTCGAACAGGTCCGTGGCATATGTCAGGCGCAGCGTCATGCCGGTCGGCTCGTTGTGCGTGCCGTGTCCCTCCGTCATCATGAGCAGCAGGTCGCAGATCGCGGCACTGTCACCCGGGTCCACGTTCTCAACGGTGAGACCCGGAAGTTCGACGCGAGCCTGCGCCATGTTCTGGTACGCGAGCATTACCTGGAACAGCGGCGTGTGCGCTGTCGACCGCGCGGGATTCAGCGCATCGACCAACTGCTCGAACGGGACGGTGGCATGGTCGAATGCCTCGATGTCGGTGCGCCGCACCTCATTCAGCAAGCTCATGAACGTCTGATCGAGCGTGATCCTGGTGCGCATCACCAAGGTGTTGACGAACATCCCGACGAGGTTGTCGAGCGATCTGTCGCCGCGTCCCGCATGGGGCACACCGATGGTGATGTCGTCGCTGCCGGACAGCCTCGACAGCAACAGTGCCAGCGCTGTGTGCACCACCATGAATGTCGTCGAGCCGGCTCGACGCGCCAGCGACTCCACCCGTCCCTGCAGCTCACCTGGGATAGTGACGTGCAGTACCGCGCCGCATTGGGTCTGCTCGATCGGCCGCGGCCGATCGGTCGGCAGCTCGAGCAGATCGGGTATACCCGCGAGCTGGGTTCGCCAGTAGGCGATGTCGCGGGCCACGTGCGAATCCGGGTCCTCCACCGAGCCGAGCACCGCACGCTGCCAGAGAGCGTAATCGGCGAATTGCACCGGCAGCGGCGCCCAGTCCGGCGGGTTCCCGCTGGACCGCGCCTGATAGGCCGCCACGATATCGGCGGCCAGCGGCGCCACCGAATAGCCATCGCAACTGATGTGATGCACGGCCAACGCCACTGTCCAGGTCGTGTCCGACAGCTGATACAGCGCTATGCGCAGTGGCACGCCCTTCGACACATCGAATCCGACGCTCGTGAATTCGGCCAACCGGCGTGACAGCTCGCGCTCACCGATCGGCTGCGGCGTGAGATCGCATGTCGCGACGACGTCGGCCGAGTCCAGCACGACCTGCGTGGGCGTCCCGTCAACTGCCGGATATACGGTGCGCAAGCTCTCGTGCCGCTCGATGACATCACCGACGGCCGCTGCCAGCGCATCGATGTCGAGGACACCGTCGAGCCGAATCGCGAGCGGCACAACGTATCCGGCCGAATCAGGATCGAACTGGTTGAGGAACCACATCCGGGTCTGTGCCTGCGACAGCGGAAGGTGATCCGGCCGCGGATTCCGAGTCGGCGCGGGAAGACTCGGCACCGCACGCAGCTGCGAGATTCGCTCGGCCAGATCGGCAACGGTGGGGGCCTCGAATATCACTCGCACCGGTATGGACACGTCGACGATATCGCCGACGCGGCTCAGAGCGCGAGTCGCGATGAGCGAATTGCCGCCCAAGTCGAAGAAGTTATCGTCCGCGCCGATCTCGGGCAGGCCGAAAAGCTCGCCGAAAACCCCGGCGATGGTCTGCTCGACGAGCCCCTGCGGCGCTCGATACTCCGACTCGTGGGTGCTCGGATCCGGCACGGGCAAAGCTCTGTAGTCGACCTTGCCGTTCGCCGTGAGCGGGATCGAGTCGATCCGGACCACCGGTGACGGCACCATATACGCAGGCAGTCGTTCCAGCAGAAAGCCACGGACCTGCTTGGCATCGAGCGCCTCTTCGGCCACCACGTAGGCGATCAAGCGCTGCTCGCCGCGATCGGTGTGCACCTGCGCGACGGCCGCGCTCACCTGCTCGTGTGCGAGCAACGCGGCTTCGATGTCGCCGAGTTCGATCCGCAGGCCGCGAACCTTCACCTGCGAGTCGGCGCGGCCGACATATCGCAGGCTTCCGTCCTCGTCCCAGCGAACCAGGTCACCCGTGCGATACAGGCGAGAACCGGCCGCGCCGCCGAAGGGATCGGCGACGAACGTCGCCGCCGTCAGACCGGGATGTTCGTGGTATCCGCGGGCCAGCTGGACACCCCCCAGATACAACTCACCGGTCACTCCGATGGGAACAGGGTGCAGCCGCGAATCCAACACATAGACGACCACGTTCGCCTCAGGGACGCCGATCGGTACCGCGATGCCGTCGAGCGCGTCGATTCGGTGTGCGGTCACGCTCACCGCGGCCTCGGTCGGCCCATAGAGGTTGTCGATGCGCGCATCGCTGAGATCCCGGAACCGGCGGACCGTGTCGGCGGGGAGCGCCTCGCCGATGCACATCACACGCCGAAGGTTCGGGAACTCTCGACGGTCGGCGACCTCGAGGAATGCCGAAAGCAACGACGGCACGAAATCGACTGTCGTCACTCGATACTCGGCCATCAGCCGGGCGACGGCGCTCGGATCGCTGTGCGCGTCGGAGCCCGCGACAACCAACGATGCACCACATGTCAACGCGGAGAACAGTTCCCAGACCGAAAGGTCGAATGTGACCGGTGTCCGCAACATCATGATGTCGTCGCCGGCGAGCCGGTAGTGATCGCGCATCCACCGGAGTTGATTCACCACGCCGGCGTGCGGCATCGCCACCCCCTTCGGCACACCTGTCGAGCCGGAGGTGTAGATGACGTAGGCCAGGTCATTCGGATTCAGCGGCCGACTCCGATCGGCATCCGTCACCATCGACGAATCCGCGTGCCCCGCGTCGAGCTCCTCGAGCACCCACACCGGCACGTCGTCGGGCAGGTTTGCCATGTCGACCAGGCGAGTGACGACCGCAGTCGGCCGTGCGGCAGTGAGGACGGCACGCACTCGATCGACTGGATGGTCCGGATCCAGTGGCAGGTAGGCCGCGCCCGCGGCATGGATCGCGTACAGCGTCGTCAACAGATCGACGGAGCGCCGCATCGCCACCGCCACAACGGATTCCGGGCCGACTCCACGTCCGATCAACACCCGGGCCAGCGAATTCACCCGCGCCGCGAACTCGCGGTAACTGTGCCGGTCTCCGTTCTCCGCGTCGAGCACGGCCGTGTTCTCCGGCGTCGCCGCTGCCTGCGCGGCGAACAAGTCCGCGATCGTCGAGGTCGACGTCTGGGTCGTCACTCCTGTCGATCGCGCCGTAAGCTCGCGCGCCTCGCGTGCGGTCAGCAGGTCCATGTCACCGATGGCGCGTGCGGGATCAGCAACGGCCGCGCGCAGCAGCAGCAGGTAGCGGTCGAACATCGACGTGATCGTGGACTCGTCGAACAGGTCTGTCGCGTAACTGAATTCGACTGCCATGTCGCCTGGTTCACCGCCCGGCTCGGTGGCATCGACGAGATTCAGATGCAGGTCGTATTTGGCCACGCTCGGGTCGGCCATGTGGGCCGAAACCGTCAGGCCGTCGAACTCGACCGTGGGGATCTCGATGTTCTGGAACGAGAATCCCACCTGCGTCAACGGTGCGTGTGCGGTAGTGCGCGGCGGATTCAGCACCTCGACGAGGCGCTCGAACGGGATGTCGGCGTTCTCGAACGCGGCCAGATCAGCGGCCCGGACTTGATCCAGAACACTGAGGAAGCAGGCGCCTGGCTCGATCCGCGACCTCAGGACCAGCGTGTTGACGAACATGCCGATCAGGCCATCGAGCCCGGGCTCACCGCGACCCGCGATCGGCGTGCCGACCGCGATGTCACCGGTTCCCGACAGCCGCGCGAGCAGGACCGCGAATGCCGCGTGCGTCACCATGAAGACTGTCGCGTCGTGGCGCCGGGCCAGCGCGACCACGTCACGGTGGAGATCGGCAGGCAGTGCCGCCGACACGGTCGCGCCGCGGAACGACTGCTTCACCGGCCGCGGGCGGTCGGTGGGCAGATCGAGCACTTCGGGCAGGTCGGCGAGAGCCGCCAGCCAATATCCGGTCTGGGCGACGGTCGGGCTGTGCGGGTCGTCCTCCGCGCCCAGCAACTTTCGCTGCCACAACGCGTAATCCGCGTATTGCACCGGCAACGGCGCCCACTGCGGTGCCCGCTGCCGAGCGCGGGCCTGGTACGCGGCCATCAGGTCCGCGGCGAGCGGTGCGAGCGACGACCCGTCGATGCTGATGTGATGAACCACGAGAATCAAGGTGTGTTCGTCGGGCGCGCTGCTCAGCAACGTAATCCGACACGGAACCTCGGAGATGACGTCGAATCCGACCGCCACTTCGGCGGCGATGCGCGCCTCGACGCCGCTCTCCGCGACGGCGACCGGGGCCAACCGCGGCAAGGCGGCTTGCACCGGGACGATCATTTGGTGCGGTCCGGTGTCGCTGTCCGGGTAGACGGTCCGGAGTGATTCATGTCGGTCGAGCACATCGGTGATTGCCGCGTACATGGCGGCCACCTCGAGATTTCCCGACATGCGTACGACCAGCGGAACGTTGTACACCGGCGAGCTGGTGTCGAACTGATTGAGGAACCACATGCGCGCCTGCGCGGGCGACAGCGGGATTCGGTCCGGGCGCTCCTGCGGCACAAGAGGTTCCCGTTCTACCGCGTCGGCGGTCCGAAGATTCTCCGCCAACACCGCGATGGTCGGCGCCTCGAATACCGCGCGCAAAGGAACTTCGACGCCGAAGGCGGCGCTCAGTCGCGCCGCGACCCGAGTAGCAGACAGCGAGTTGCCGCCGAGATCGAAGAAGCTGTCGAGGATGCCGACTCGCTCGATTCCCAGAACCCCCGCGTAGATATCAGCGACGACCTGCTCGGCCACGTCACGCGGCGCGACGAACTCGGTGGTGGTGACGGCGAACACCGGTTCCGGCAACGCCGCACGGTCGACCTTGCCCACCGACGACAGCGGCAGCGTGTCGAGCACGATCACCGTGTCCGGGACCATGTGCGACGGCAAGCGTTGCGCGGCGTAGTTCAACAGCTCCGCGTTGTCGATGGCGCCGTTCACGGGCACCACGTAGGCGGCCAGTCTCGATCCGCCGTCCGTCGCTACGCCCACCGCCACCGCTGCCGACACATCGGGGTGACCGGCGAGGACGGCTTCTATTTCGCCGAGCTCGATGCGTTGACCCCGGATTTTCACTTGGAAGTCGGTGCGCCCGAGGTATTCCAGGGTGTGATCGGGGGTCCAGCGAGCCAGGTCACCGGTGCGGTACATACGGGTACCCGCAGGACCATAAGGATTGGCGACGAACGTGGCGGCGGTGGCGGCGGGTTGGTTGAGGTATCCGCGGGCCAGTTGCGTACCGGAGAAGCAAAGCTCCCCCGCCACCCCGACCGGGACCGGTCGCAGCCGGGCATCCAACACGACAGCCTCGATACCGCGGATCGGACCACCGATGGTGACCGGGTCCCCGACGCGCAGCGGGTCGCTGATCGCGACCATGATCGTGGTTTCGGTCGGCCCGTATCCGTTGAACAATCGACGTTCCGGCCCCCACACCGCCACGGTCTCCGGCGACACCGCTTCCCCACCGGCTACCAGCACCTGCAATGAATCCAATCCGGCAGGCGACATCGTCGCCAATACACTCGGCGTCACGAACGCATGCGACACCCGCTGTGTGCGAATCAGCTCCGCCAACTCCGCGCCGGCGAACACCTCCGGCGGCGACACGACCAACGCGGCACCGTTCGCATGGGCCAGCAGCAACTCCAATACCACCGCGTCGAAGCCAGGGGCCGCCAACTGCAACACCCGTGAAGAACTCTCGACCCGGTAGCGCTCACGCTGCTCGGCCGCGAAGTTCGCCAACCCCTCGTGCGTGACCGCAACACCCTTGGGGGTGCCGGTGGACCCCGACGTGTACACCACATACGCCGTGTCCGAGACATGGCACGCCCGCACCCGGTCCGCATCCGTCACCACCGCCGAGGACCGCGCCGCGATAAAGCCCTCGGTGTCCAGGTCGTCGAGAACCAACTGCTGGACCTGGTCAGGAAGCAGGTTCCGCGATGCTTCGACCGTGATCGCGACCCGTGCATCGGCGTCGGTGATCATATGCGCGACCCGCTCGGCCGGATTCCGAGGATCGACCGGCACGAATGCGGCGCCCGCCTTGGTTACCGCCCACAATCCGACCACGAACTCCACCGACCGCGCCATTGCCAGCGCGACCTGATCACCTGGGCCGACACCCCGCTCGATCAGCACCCGCGCAACACGATTCGACCAAGCATCCAACTCCCCGTACGACACCACCTGCGCACCCGACACCACGGCCGCCGCCCCCGGATCCCCCACCGACAACAACTCCGGGAGTACCCGCGGCCCCTCCCCCGCACCACCAGACGCAGGCACCAACCCCAGCCGCTCACCCACCGACAACAAATCGGCACCGCCCACCGGTACCTGTGGGTTCGCCACGAACACCGCGAGGATCCGGTTCAATCGGGCGGCAAGCTCCTCGACCGTCCCCCGGTCGAACAGATCCGTCGCATAGTTGATCCGCAGTGCGACATCGCCGCCGGCGGCGGCGTTTTCGGCGACGGTGACGATGATGTCCACCTTCGCCGGTTCGGCCCCCGGATCCAGGATCTCGACCGTGAGTTCGGGCAGCTCCAAGCTCGCGCGGTCCATGTTCTCGAAGGCGAGGTACACCTGGCACAGCGGCGCGTACGCCATGGACCGCCTCGGATCGAGTTCCTCGACGACGCGCTCATACGGCAGATCGCTGGAGGCGAAGGCATCGGCATCGATATCTTTGACCCGCGCCAGGAATGCGGTGAACGATTCGTCGAAGCGCACCTCGGTGCGCAGTGGGACAGTGTTGACGAACATGCCGATGAGCGGCTCGAGCGCGCGTTCGCCCCGCCCCGCGACCGGCGTCCCGATGGTGATGTCCGACGAACTCGACAGGCGGGCAAGCAGAACAGCCAGCGCGGCGTGGACCACCATGAAAGTCGTCACATGCGTCGCGCGGGCCAATCGCTCGATCCCGGCGAACGTCTCGGCAGTGATCACGGTGTCCGCGACGTCGCCGCGCATGGACTGGCGGGCAGGACGCGGACGGTCGGCCGGAAGTTCCAGCACCGGCGGCATCCCCGCCAGTTGCTCTGCCCAATAACGCAACTGGCGTGACGCCAGCGAGTCCGGATCGTTCTCGTCGCCGAGCAGGCTGCGATGCCAGATGCTGTAGTCGGCGTACTGTACCGTCAGCGGTTGCCAGTCTGGCGTCTTTCCCTCTGACCTCGCCGCATAGGCCGCCGCGACATCGGCCGCGAGTGGTCGAAGAGACGATCCATCGCAGCAGATATGGTGCAGGACAACGACCAGTACATGACGCAGGCGATCGGCTGTCGCAAGCACCGCGACCCGGATCGGCGGACGCTCGCGCACGTCGGCTCCGATCGACGCCAGCTCGCGAATCCGGTTCGCGATGTCGTCGCTGTCGGTCGGCTTCGGGGTCAGATCGAGTTCGGCGACGACCTGTTCGGCCGGCAGAATGACCTGTGTCCCTTCCCCATCCACGGCAGGATAGAAGGTGCGCAGCGATTCGTGCCGATCGATCACGTCCGTCAGGGACGCACGCAGCGCCGCGGTGTTCAGACGTCCGGTCAGCTGCACAATCAGCGGGATATTGTACGCGGCGGACGCCGGATCGGCCTGATTGACCAACCACATCCTGTTCTGCGCGGGCGACAACGGCAGAGGCTCGACCCGCCGTGCCGCCCGCAGCGCGGGCCGGCCGGGGCGGTGCGCGCCTTCGATATGCGCGGCGAGTTCGGCGACGGTCGGTTTACCGAACAGATCGCGGACCGACACGTCGCATCGGGTCACCTCGGCGATGCGCACGGCGGCACTGGTCGCGGTGAGCGAATTGCCGCCCAGTTCGAAGAAGCTGTCCAGCACACCTACCCGCTCCGTACCCAGAACCTCGGCGAAGACGTCGGCGATCGACTCCTCGACGACCGTGCGGGGCGCTACATACGCCGCGGCCGAATCGAACACCGGTTCCGGCAGCGCACGGAGGTCCACTTTGCCGTTGACTGTCAGCGGCAACGCCGACAACACGACAATGCTCGCCGGCACCATGTATTCCGGCAGCAGTGTTCCGACGTGGGCGCGAAGGGAATCGGCGGCACAGGCCATGTCGCCGGCAGGCACGACGTATCCGACAAGCCGTGCCGCCTCCGTGCCGGGCAGATGCACGACGACGACCGCCGCCGAGACAGCGCTGTGGGTCAACAGCGCGGTGCGGATCTCGCCCAATTCGATGCGGAACCCGCGCAGCTGCACCTGCTGGTCGGCGCGGCCACGGTATTCCAGCTCGCCGTTGTGATTCCATCGTGCGACATCGCCGCTGCGATAGAGGCGTTCGCCCGGCTTTCCGAACGGGTCGGCGACGAAGCGCCCCGCGGTCAACGCAGGTCGGTTGAGATAGCCGCGGGCGAGTTGGTCTCCCGCGACATAGATCTCGCCCCAGGCCCCCAGCGGAACCGGGCGCAACTGCTCGTCGAGGACATATATCCGCACACCCGGCAACGGCGGGCCGATCGTGCTCGGCGCACCCGGCACGGCGATGTCCGGTGTCAGGCCGAGGTAGGTGAGGATGACCGTGGTTTCGGTGATCCCGTAACTGTTGGCCAGCATGGGCAGGTTCGGGTTGCGCTCGTACCAGTCCGCCAATGCCGCCGGGTTGAGAGCTTCGCCCGAGATGTAGACCAGGCGAAGGACGAGTTCGCCGTCGGGCTCGCCTGCCTGCACGTACCGCTGTTGTGCGGCGGCGAATTGATTGAATGCCGTGGGCGTCTGGTTGAAGTGGGTCACCTTCTCGCGTGCCACGAGGCGCACGAGGTCGTCCGGCGAACGCGTCGTGAGGCTGTCCACGACGACGACACGGCCACCAGTGACCAACGCGCCGAATATTTCCCATACCGAGTAGTCGAACGCGATCGAATGGAAGAACGTCCAGACGTCGTCGGATCGGACTCCGATCTCGGCACACGCGTTCACCAGGTAGCTGGCGACAGCGCGATGGGTTATCGACACGCCCTTCGGTCGACCGGTCGATCCCGACGTGTAGATGACGTAGGCGAGGTTGTCGGAACCCAGCGGGCCGGTCCGATCGGCATCGGTGATCGGACCCGAGGCATCCTCGCGGTCGGCAGCGGGTACGTCGTCGAACAGCACCACCCGGCGTGGATCGCCCGGCACGTGCTCACGCATGCTCTGGTTCGTCACGACAACGACCGGATCGGCATCGTTCAGGACGTATTCGAGCCGCTCTGCCGGATGCGCCGCGTCCAACGGCAGATACCCTGCGCCCGACTTCAGCACGGCCAGCACGACGACGATCAGATCGGCATCCCGTGGCATCGCGATGGCCACCAGTGATTCCGGCCCCGCGCCGAGGGCGATGAGCCTGCGCGCGAACCGGTTGGACCGCTCGTCCAGCTGGCGGTAGGTGAGGGTGGTCGCGCCCGACGTGACGGCTACCGCGGACGGAGTAGCCGCTGCCTGTCGCGTGAGCAGATCCACCAGTGTCTCGGAGGGCGATTCGCCCTCGTGGCCCGCGAGTTCCCCGACGATTCGCAGCTCCTCGGCAGGGTCGAGGATCTGGATGTCGACGATGGGGGTGTCTCTGGGCGACTCCATCATCCGCTGCAGGAACTCGAGGAACCGGTCTGCGTGCGACTCCAGTTCATCCTGGCCGTACAGGTTCGCGTTGCCGTGCAGTTCGATGAGCAGCGGCGCATCGGCACCGGAGCGGTACAGGTTCAGCTGCAGATCGTCGAGCGCCCCCGAGGTCAGTGCGCGGTACCGGCCGACGGCTGACCCGAGGCGGATCTCGGAGTCGAAGAACAAGATGTTGACGATCGGGCCGAACGAGTTCGCCGCCGCGTCCAGCGCGTTCGACTCGCGGCGCAGATCCTCGAACCGGTAGAGCTGGTGCCGCATCGCCGAGACGAGTTCGGAGACCGACGCGCGGACCAACTCCTCCACGGTGGTCGTCGCATGCACCGCGAATCGGATCGGCACCATGTTCGCCAACATCGCGGCCGCATTGCGCAGGCGCTTCGTCACTCGCCCGCTCACCGGCATCGACAACACCACATCGTCCGCACGTGTCATCCGGGCGAGGAACGCGGCGAACGCGGAGATCACCACCTGCGCGGACGACGCTTTCAGCTCGTCGGCAAAGCCATCGAGCAACTCGGACAACTGCGACGGAAGCTGTCGGCCCGCCACGCGGTCGACTTTGCTCCACCGCGCCGTGCGGCCGGACAAACTCACCGGCGTCGGAAGATCGGCGACCTTGTCGAGCCAGTGTGCTTTGTCGGTTTCGAACCGGGAGCTGGCGCGATAAGCGTGCTCCACTTCGATGACGTCGCGCAACCCGGCCGCCACCAACGGCGC
Organism: Nocardia sp. NBC_01730; assembly: GCF_035920445.1. Classification (NCBI taxonomy): domain Bacteria; kingdom Bacillati; phylum Actinomycetota; class Actinomycetes; order Mycobacteriales; family Nocardiaceae; genus Nocardia; species Nocardia sp. NBC_01730. The sequence goes on from NZ_CP109162.1 coordinate 2,434,645, forward strand.
AGGCGGCCTGTTCTCGACGATCGCGTTGTAATGCTCGGCCATCCGGGACACGACATTGAACGCGCCGTAACCGTCGATCACGAGATGATGGGCACGGCCGTACCAGAGATACCGGTTCTCGGCGAGCCGGATGAGCCGCATCGCGGTGAGCCGGTCACGGCTGAGATCGACAGCCTTGGTGTTGTAATCGCGGCGCATCCATTCCATCGCCGCCGCGAACGGATCGTCCTCATCACTGACATCCAGCACAGACTCGTCGTAGACGATGCTGCGGTCGACGAATTGATATGGGCGACCTTCGGACTCGACCACCCGTACCACCAGAGACTCGGTCTCATGCCCGGCCTCGTTCACCGCCCGACTGAATGCATCGAGGTCTACCGGGCCTTCGATCTCGACGTAATGTGCGATGTTGACAGCCGGTCCGCCGGGCATGTTGTCCGCGAACCACATGCCGTACTGCGCCCTCGAGAGCGGAATCAGACCCAGATCGCGGTCGGAGGTTCCGGCTGACTTCAGATTCATCTATGACCCCTCACTCAGACTCGGAGGCACTGGGCGCGGCGGAACTGCGCCGCCCTGCCCGTGTCCGACATTGCCGTTATATGCATTTCGTCTACATCGAAGCGGCTCGGACCCCTGCTTCCGAACGCGCCGATCATGTACCGCGTGTGACTCGCTCCGTCTGCGCCCCGAATCGAAACCGAGCGCTGACCGGCCTTGCACGGCGACCACCCACCTCTCATTTGCCGATGTTTTCCAACATCTTCAATCTGAAAAGCAGGACTTTTGGACACACAAGCCCAGCGTCCAGGTCCACCTACGATCAGCTATCCAACAGCATTCGCGCTCAGTCTAGACACACCAAACCCTCAAACCTGCGCCGAAGGCGGGCGTTTCGATCTTCGGTTCAGTGGAAGAGGCCGCGACGACCGCGCTCGATCCTGTCACACCGACGTCGGCGAGCTCCGCAAAAGTTCCTGCTATCGCAGGGAATTCAGCGCAAAGTACCCGAAGCGGACACGGTGCCGACGTGCAGAACACCCTCAGCTGCGGGGCGGAACCGGCTACAGATGACTACCGCCTCGCCCGTCGGCGCCAGCCGGTTCAGCGACCGCAGGCACATCCCACCGCCTCCAGACACTCTCATAGCAAATCATGGCAATGTCATGGCAATGTCATGGCAATGTCATGGCAATGTCATGGCAATGTCATGGCAATGTCATGGCAATTGCACAATATACCCATGGATCAGGAATTCCTGCTATTTAAGCCAAGGACGCGAATTCAATTCACAAATGCCAGTTCCGTGTCGAAACAGACGTTCATCCTACTTGGTCGAGAATGATTCATAGGATAATTTCTACAAATATTTGAGATATTTCCTGGCTGCGCGATCGGAACTGGCACAATTCTGCGGAACGGTGGGGTATACGGTTTCAATCTGGATTCGTTCGGGGTTTTCATTTTCGACGGATCAGTCGTGCGACTCGCCGGCGGCACCATCGGCGGTATCTCCGCACGATCCAGATGACGACCACCGGGCGTCACGAGCCACGCCGATCAGCTGCACATTACCCAATCATGTTGGGAAACAGGGTTTCTACGCCAATACGAGGTCAATTGGACGGTTCAGCCGAAGGCACAGCCGTGCCGCATCGCCACCGGGACCACGCACAGAGATTTACGAATAAAGGCATTTGAGATCACGAACAGACCAACCGTAGGTGCGCGACACGGCGGAAGGTCAATCCGAACAAGCGGGAGCGGGGTGAATGAAGCCAGCCGATTACATTTCACACTCGGACGGATACCGGCGGGGCGCACTTGCGACAACGACAAGCCTCCGGCAGTGGTCGATAATCCCATACCCGAGCTAGGCGAGACGGCCCCGTACGGCGCGGTATCCAGGCCGGCCGCGTCTGAATTTCCGGCAGCCAGGAGGAGATTCGATGCGTGTGCTCCTGTCGACACTCGGGTCGCACGGAGACGTCCGGCCTCTACCGGCGTTTGCAATTCGGTTGCGGGAGTTCGGCGAGCAAGTCCGGCTCTGCGCATGCCGGACTTCCACGACATGGTCGACGGCTTCGAGCCTGCGTCTCGTGCTCGCCGACCCGAGATCACGGGATCCAGACCACATCCCGCAGGGGGCAATGCGGTGTGACTCAGCGCGGGTTGGTCTGTTCAGCATGTGAGCCGAGAGTTTTCTGGCAGTCCCGACGGATTCCCGTCTCCAGATCGATCGAGTCGTGCGATCCGCCCGCCGCTACTCGCCAGCAGCGGCCGACGCACCGAGTGGTCGAGATCCGGCGTGTTCTGGGAATTTTGCGGATAACTGTGCTCTTAATTGCTTACCTGCTGGTATCTCTGTAGCCTCCGTGCTCAACGCTCGCTGAAGACCTTCGATCGTGGAGTTCGCATGCTAGAAATCGACCACTTCAGCTATGGCTGGCTAACACCTGCCATCGCCTACATCATGTCCGTCACCGGTTCGCTACTCGGGCTTCGCTGCGCCGCCAGGGCGGAAGTAGGGAGCCGCGGCTGGCTCGTCGCCGCCGCGGTCGCCATCGGTGGTACCGGCATCTGGGTCATGCATTTCATCGCGATGCTCGGGTTCTCCATCCACGGCGCATCCATTCGCTACAACGTTCCGATCACCCTGGTGAGCGCAGTTCTCGCGATGGCGGTGGTCTGGTTGGGCCTTTTCGTCGCGAACAATACGATGTGGCGCCCGCTCGCCCTACCCGCCGGAGGCGCGATCACCGGGCTCGGGGTGGCTGCCATGCACTATGCGGGCATGTACGCGATGAAGTCGGACGCGATCATCGGCTACGACGGTCGAGTGGTGGCGCTGTCATTGGTGATCGCGGTGGCGGCGGCGACCGCGGCACTGTGGTTCGCTCTGCACGTCCGGGGCGTGTTCGTCACCGTCTGCGCAGCACTGGTAATGGGTGTCGCCGTATGCGGGATGCACTACACAGGCATGTTCGCGATGCACGCGCAGACGCCTGGGCACGCGCACTCACCCACGGGCGCGGGTACAGCGCAGTTGCTGACCCCGCTCATGGTCAGTGTCAGCATGGTCACCATGCTGCTGCTCCTGCACATCGGCATCACCGACGTCGAGGATCGGCCCGCCACCCCCGCTCACGAACCACGCTCTGTCCCATACTGGCCGACTCGGCATTGAGCCGGGACGCACTGTTCCGAGCTCATCCTGAGCATGCCCGGCCCGCGGAATTCCGCACCGCGATCATGACCCGGGCTTGCGGCGGCAACCGCGATCCGTCCGGCGCCCGGCGTTCATCATGCCTCGATCGGCTCCGCACCCGAAGATCTCGGTCCGGCGGAGCCCGAGCCGAGTACCGGACACCACAAGCCCGGCGCTCCCTACCGTCGCTACCCCGGCCATCCGGTGTAAGCCTCGGCGAGGTAGCGCGAACCTGCTTCCGATCCGACGACGGAGCGTAGTTCGCCCAGTTGACGCCGAGTGTCGAAGTCGTCGGCGTTGTCGAGTCGGTGCAGCATGGTGGTCATCCAGTACGAGAAGTGCTGCGCCTTCCAGACTCGTTCGAGTGCACGCGCGGTGTATCGGTCCAGAGCGTCGACATCGTTCTTCGAGATCGCGCACTCCAGTGTCTCGGCGAGCACGCGTACGTCGGCGAGGGCAAGGTTCAAGCCTTTGGCGCCGGTCGGCGGGACGGTGTGAGCGGCGTCGCCGGCCAGCAGCATGCGTCCGTACCGCATCGGTTCCTGAACGAAGCTGCGGAAGGGCAACACCGTTTTCTCGATGATCGGGCCTTCGGCCAGGCGGAGCCCGTCTTCACCGGCGAGCCTATGCCGCAGTTCGCTCCATATTCGGTCATCCGACCATTGCCCGATGTCTTCGGTTGCGTCGCACTGGAAATACATCCGCTGCACCGTGTCAGTGCGTTGACTGATCAAGGCGAATCCGCGGTCAGAACGTGTGTAGACGAGTTCATCCGCACTGCGTGGCGCTTGGGCGAGTATTCCGAACCACGCGAACGGGTATTTCCGAAAGTATTGCCGCCGTTGGGCTTCCGGTACTTCGTGGCGACAGATACCGCGAGAGCCGTCCGCGCCCACCAGGTAATCGCAGCGGATCTCTCGCCTGCCACCGTCTTCGTCGGTGAACCGGATACCCGGAGTGGAGCCCGTGATGTCGATGACTCGGGTATCGGTCACACCGAACCGAATGTCGCCTTCGTCGCGGTTTCGCGCGTCGGCCAGATCGATGAAAACGTCCGTTTGGGGGTAGAGCCACGTCGATGCGCCGACAAGGGCTTGGAAGTCGATACGGTAACTGGTTCCGCCGAAGCGCAGGTCGATTCCTTTGTGTTCGTGCCCCTCGGTGAGAACGCGGTCGGAGACACCGCTGTCTACAAGCAATCGGACGCTGTCCCGTTCGAGGATGCCGGCGCGATGGGTGTGTTCGATCTCGGGACGGGTGCGGGTGTCGACCGCGATCGAGTCGATGCCGGACAGGGCGAGCAGGTGCGACAGCATCAGGCCGGCTGGGCCGGCGCCGACGATGCCGACGGCAGTCCGGACGACGTTACGCTGAGCCATGGCGAGGGTTCCTTCGGTCGATGATCAGATCTGGTTGTCGGTAGCCAGAATCGGTGCGGCGAGTCGGAACCGCGGTCTGCGGCCGGGACGCCGCAGTTGCGCCGAGCCGCCGCGGCGGAGATGTCCTGCTGGGACGACAGGGACGGATACAGCCGACCGGAGGAACACTCATGTGGTGGACCGTATGGATGATGTCGCGGTCAGGTCCAGCGTAGGATTTCACTCAGCGAAATCCATGGAGGAAACGATGGCCGGGAACACCGGGCAACCGGGTGCGAGTGTGATCTCCCGTGCGCTCGCGCTGCTGTCCGCGTTCGACGACCGCCATCGCAGCCTCACCCTGACCGAACTCGCCGATCGTGCCGACCTGCCGACGGCAACTGCCTATCGGCAAGTCAAGGAACTGGTCGACGGCGGAGCGCTCACGCGAAACAGCAACGGCGAGTATGTGATCGGCCGAAAAATCTGGAATCTCGGCCTGCTCGCGCCGGTACAGACCGAGCTGGGCCAGATCGCTTCGCCGTTCCTGCACGACATTTACGCGGCAACTCTCGCAACGGTACATCTCGCCGAACGCGACGGCGACCGTGTGCTCTACCTCGACCGGTTGTCCGGTCACGCCTCTGTGCCGGTGGTCAGCACGGTGGGATCCACACTTCCGATGCACTCGACCGGCGTGGGCAAAGTACTGCTCGCGCATGCTCCGGCCGACGTTCAGACGCGTGTACTCGCATCGCTGACGCGGATCACGCCGTTCACGATCACCCAGCCGGCACGCTTGAATGAGCAACTCGCGCGGATCCGACGGGACGGGTACGCGACGGCAGTCGAAGAGATGACCCTGGGCGCCTGCTCGGTCGCTGTGCCGATCACCCGCGCCGGAAGCTCGGGAGATCCCGAGGTCGTCGCCGCACTCGGCATCGTCGTGCCAAGCCTCAAACGCGACCGACCACGCCTTACCGCCGCGCTTCAAGTCGCCGCGCAAGGCATTTCACGCAGCCTGGCACCGGGTCGCCCCCGCGTGTGACATCGTGCCCCGCTGTGGCGGTCAGGACAATGCGTGCCACGCACGGGTCAGAGCCAGACGGAAATCTTCTGCCTCCTCGGGCGTGAGGCTGCTGACCATTCGCTGTTCGAGCTCGGCCACCTGTTCGGCGACACCGGCGAGTAGTTGCCGTCCGGCAGCGGTCAGGTGGATCAGCAGCTCGCGCCGATTGTGCGGGTTTCGTTCTCGCCGAATGAGGCCGCCCTTTTCCAGCGTGCGAACCATGTCCGCCATCGATTGGGCGGTGACGAACGAATCCCGCGCCAGCTGTGCTGCGGGCAGCCCTTCGTGACGTTCGAGCACGGTCAAGGCGGTGTACTGCAGCGCGGTGATCCCGAACGGGCGCAGCAGCTCGTCGAGATGCGCCCGAACCGCGAGTTCGACCCGTTTCACCGCGTACAGCAGAGAAGTACGATCGAGGCCGTAGTGGCCGGCCGACAGGTCCGTAGCCGACACCGTCATGAACACCCCTCGGATCCACCCCACACCGTCGCGGGCATCGAACCGGAACGTTCGACGAGTTGAGGATAGACTATTAACAGGAATCCTGTCGATATTATCGAAACCGGGGACCCACTCCCGATCCCCACCCGAGTGATCAACAACATGACCCGCGGCTTCGCCCATGTTCCCATCCGGGCCCGGTAGCCGAACCCGGACCGGTCACGTCGTCGCGGGATTTTCAGGCGAGTTACGACGTGCCCATTGACAGGAATCCTGTTGATAGTGCATAGTGGCTTCCATCACATGAACCATCAGGTTTCCTGTCAATATGAACAGTTTCCTCATACCTGGTCGGACCCCAGCCGCCACCGCGGTCGGATTCTGTAGAAGCGGGATCGAAAGACAATGTTCGACAACGATATTCACGGTCAGCTATTCATCGGCGGGCAATGGCGAGACTCGGCCTCGGGTGGCCGCACCGACGTCATCGATCCGTCGACCGGGCGGGTGATCGGCACCGTCGCCGACGCCGCGGTCGCCGATGCCGACGCCGCGGTCGCCGCCGCCCAGGACGCGTTCGTGAGCGACGAGTGGGGCCGGCTGAGCGGGCGTGAACGCGCCCGTATTTTGCAGCGTGTCGCCGACCTGGTGCGCGAGAACGCCGACGAGATCGTGCGACTGGAGAGCCTCGACGTCGGCAAGCCGGTCGCGTTGTGCCGTCCGGTCGATGTGGTGACGACCGCCGAACAGTACGAGTACTGCGCGGCACTGGCACAGACCCTCGACGGCGCTACACGCAAGGTCCCGCTCAATGCGTTCGCCTATACCCGCCGGGAGCCGTTGGGTGTGGTGGCGGCGATCACCCCGTTCAACTTCCCGCTGATCCTGTCTACTTCCAAGATCGCTCCGGCCCTGGCGGCCGGAAATGTCGTCGTACACAAGCCGGCGGAGGACACCCCCCTCAGCGCGTTGTTCATGGCAAGCCTGTTCGAGCAGGCCGGTGTACCCGCGGGAGTTGTCAACGTCGTGACCGGCTCCGGGTCGGTGATCGGGGAAGCCCTCCTGAAACATCCCGGGGTGGACAAGATCGCCTTCACCGGCTCGACGTCCATCGGTCGGCACGCCGCCAGCGTCGCAGGAGAGGCGCTGAAGCCGGTGACGATGGAGCTGGGCGGCAACGCCGCGCACATTGTCTTCGACGACGCCGACGTCGAGAAAGCGATCGGCGCGATCATCAAGGGCTTCGTGTTCAACACCGGCCAGTTCTGTATGGGCGGGCCGCGCCTGCTGGTCGCGCGACCGCTCTACGACACGATCGTCGGGATCCTCGCCGACGCCGTCCCCGGGGTCCCGGTCGGCGATCCGAGAGATCCGGAAACAGTGGTCGGCCCGATGGCCGCCGACCGGCATGTGAAGAAGGTCGAAGAGTACGTCGAGCTCGCACGCCAGGAAGGCGGCCGCGTCGTATGCGGTGGCGAGCGAATCGATCTGAACGGTGGCTATTACTACAAGCCCACCGTCATCGCCGACCTCGCCGACGACTCCCGCGTCGTGCAGGAAGAGATCTTCGGCCCCGTCCTCACCGTCCAGCCGTTCGACACCGAAGACGAAGCGATCGACATGGCCAACCGCACACCCTACGGCCTCGCGTCCGGCCTGCAGACCACCAACCTGGCCCGAGCGCATCGCGTCGCCGACAAGCTGCAGGCCGGGATCGTCTGGGTCAACGACTGGGCCATGCTCGATCCCGCGATCCCGTTCGGCGGTGTCAAAGACTCCGGATTCGGCCGCGAATACGGGCCGGAAGCGCTCGCCTCCTACACCAAGGTCAAGTCCGTCGTCGTCTCACTCGACTGAGCCGACCAGCCCACACAAGGAATCCTGTCATGACCACCACCACGGCTGCCGTCGTAGCGAGCGGCGGAGCGCCCTTCACCCTCGTCGATGTCGAGCTCGACGAACCACGACCCGACGAAGCGATCGTGCGGATAGTCGCGGCCGGACTGTGCCACACCGACCTCGGCGTCGCGAGCGGTGGGTTGCCCTTCCCGCTGCCCGGCGTGCTCGGCCACGAAGGTGCCGGAATCGTGGAACGCGTCGGGTCCGCGGTCACTTCCGTGGTCCCCGGCGACCACGTAATCCTGTCTTTCACGTCGTGCGGCCGGTGCCGAAACTGCCGGGATGGGCATCCCGCCTATTGCGCATCCTGGCTGCCGCTCAACCTGATCGGTGGAGTCCGCCCCGACGGCAGCCACACCGTCACACACGGCGGCACACCCGTTGGCGCGCATTTCTTCGGCCAGTCCTCGTTCAGCAGGCACGCGCTGGTCGATGAACGCAGCATGATCAAGGTCGCCCCAGACGTGCCGCTGGAGTCGGTTGCCCCGCTCGGGTGCGGCATCCAGACGGGAGTCGGTGCCGTCTGGAACGTGCTCCAACCACGACCAGGCGCAAACATCGTGGTCCTCGGCGCGGGCGCGGTCGGGCTGTCCGCGGTGATGGCAGCCGTGTTGTCGCCCGCGACCACGATCGTCGCCGTCGACAAGGTCGCCGAACGCCTGGAGCTCGCCCGCGAGCTCGGCGCCACCCACGTCATCGATGCCAACGACACAGACGTTGCGGGCGCGGTCGGGAAGATCACCGGTGCGGACGGTGCGGACGGGGTCGTGGAAACCACCGGCAGTCCGAGCGTACTGCGCACGGGCGCCGACGTCCTGGCCCCGCGCGGCACCCTCGTCATCGTCGGCGCGCCACCGTTCGGATCCGAAGTCGCCCTCGACGTGAACGCCATGCTCCCCGGCCGGAAAGTGATCGGTCTCACCCTCGGCGACGCCGAAACCCAGACCGTGATACCCGCGCTCGTCGCGCTCGTCCGTAGCGGCAGGTTGCCGGTCGACAGACTCATCACCCGCTATCCCTTCGAGGACATCGGACAAGCAGCACAGGACATGGCGTCCGGCAAGACGATCAAACCCGTCCTCATCTTCTGATCTCCTCGTCGAACCCTTCAGGAAGGAACCCCATGGATCTCACCGGCAAAGTCGCGATCGTCACCGGCAGCGGGCAAGGTCTCGGCCTGGCCTACGCCAAGGCGTTGGCCGACGTCGGCGCGGCCGTCGTGGTCAACGACGTCGCCGAGGATCGGGCCGAGAAGGCCGCCGCCGAGATCGCCGAAGCCGGTGGTCGTGCTCTCGCTGTTCCGGTCGCCGTTGGCACCACCGAAGCCGCGCAGACGCTCGTCGGTCACGCCGTCGACACGTTCGGGCGACTCGACGTGATCGTCACCAACGCAGGCATCCTCCGGGACAAGGTGCTGTGGAACATGTCCGACGACGACTTCGACGCCGTCATCCACGTGCACCTCCGTGGCACGTTCACCTGCGTGCGGGAAGCCGTCAAACATTTCCGTGCGGCCGGACACGGTGGTCGCGTCGTGCTGGCCGGCTCGCCTGCCGGCCAGCGCGGCAACTTCGGTCAAACCAACTACGCCGCCGCCAAAGCGGGCATCGCCGCCATGGCACGCACCTGGGCCATGGAATGCGCGAAGGCCGGTGTCACCGTCAACGCCGTCATCCCCAACGCCGCTACCGCGATGACCGAAACCATCCCGTTTCTCGCCCCGTACGTCGAAGGTATGAAACAGGGCGAACCGATCCCGTCCATCGTTCGCCGGGCGGCTTCGTTCGGCGGCCCCGAAGACGTTGCCGGCTTGATCGTGTTCCTCGCGTCCGACGAATCCGCCGGCATCACCGGCCAGTGCATCGGCATCGGTGGCGACCGCCTCTCACTCTGGTCGCACCCGAGCGAGATCCGCAGCGCATTCCTCGACGGGGGTTGGACCGCCGAGGCGATCGCCGAGGCGTTCGACTCCTCCATCGGCGAACAGCTCGAGACCTACGGAATTCCACTACCCAAGATCCCGACGACCCAGAAGAAGCCGGCATGAGCGGTCAGGGCCCCCGCTCATGCCACAAACGACACAGCATGAGCGTCAGCCCCGGAGGCGGCACCCTGCGTAACCACAGCGGGCCCGCGAAGGACGAGGAGGGCACCGTATGAGCCTCGACTTGGACAATCTCGTCGCGATAGACGTGCACACCCACGCGGAAACCGACGGTTGCGGTCACTACTCGCTTCCCGACGAGCTGCGCGCCGGCGCCGACAAGTACTTCGGCGCCGAGTCCGGACCGCCGAGCCTCGACGACATGGCCGACTACTACCGGCAGCGCCGGATGGCCGCGGTCGTGTTCACCGTCGACGCCGAATCCGCGCTCGGCCACCGCCGGCTCAGCAACGACGACATCGCCGCTGCCGCCGCCGAGCACGACGACGTTCTCATCCCATTCGGGAGCATCGATCCGGCCAAAGGCAAAGTCGCTGTTCGGGAAGCGCGACGATTGGTCACCGAGCACGGCGTACGGGGCTTCAAATTCCACCCGAGCCTACAAGCGTTCTGGCCCAACGACCGTGCCGTGTACCCGCTGTACGAAACCATCAGCGAACTCGGTGTCCCTGCCCTTTTCCACTCTGGACAGACAGGTATCGGATCCGGTCTTCCCGGCGGCGGCGGCATCAGGCTCAAGTACTCCAACCCGATGCTGCTGGATGATGTGGCGGTCGACTTTCCTGACCTCACCATCATCATCGCCCACCCGTCGTTTCCGTGGCAGGACGAAGCGTTGGCCGTGGCGACGCACAAACCGAAGGTCTACATCGACCTGTCCGGTTGGTCACCGAAATACTTTCCGCCGCAACTGATCAAGTACGCGAACAGCCTACTCAGGCGGAAAGTGTTGTTCGGCTCCGACTTTCCGCTGATCGCACCGGACCGCTGGATGAAGGATTTCGACCAGCTCGACATCAAGGATGAGATCCGGCCACTGATCCTGCGTGAAAACGCCATCACCGCATTGGGGTTGACAGTGCCATGATCGACCAAGGAATCGGGTCCTGGCCACGCCGCCGCGCCCGGATGGAACCGCACGCGCTCGCCCTCGTCCAGGGCGAACATCACCTCGACTACGCGGGTCTGGCCGAGCGCGCCGACGCACTCGCCTGTGCTCTTGCCGATCTCGGGGTCGACAAAGGCGACCGCGTCGCCTACCTCGGACCCAATGACATCGCAACCTTCGAAACTCTTTTCGCCACTACCCATCTCGGTGCGATATTCGTCGCCTTGAACACACGTCTCGCCGCACCTGAGATCGCCTACATGCTCGACGACAGCGCCCCCATCGTGTTGGTCGTCGCCCCAGCCAGCGAAGTGGTCGGGGCCGACGCGGTCTCGCACACCGCTAGGCGACCGCACCTGCTGCGACTCCGGGCGAACAGCGACAGCGGCACGTACGAGCGCGCGATCAGCGAGCACATCGGAAGCACACCGTCTCTTGCGCCGGTCGGGCTCGACGATCCCGCGCTGATCCTCTACACGTCGGGAACCACCGGCCGACCCAAAGGCGCCGTGCTCACCCACGGCAACATCACCTGGAACACGCTGGCCCAGTTCGCGCACTTCAGCCTCAGCCGCGACGACGTCAGCCTCTGCTCAGCTCCCCTGTTCCACGTCCTCGGTTTAGGCCAGATCACGCTGCCCACCTTGTATGCCGGTGGAACCGTAGTGGTCATCCCCAAGTTCGAGCCGAGCGACTTCCTCGCCACCATCGAACGGGAGAAGGCCACGGCATTCCCACTCGCGCCCACCATGCTGCAGATGCTGTGCGAACTTCCCGAATGGGACGACGCCGATCTGTCCAGCATTCGGGTGGTCGCGTTCGGCGGCTCCCCGGTCGTGGAACGCGTCGCCACAGCGTGGCTCGCGCGTGGAATCCAGGTGCTGCAGGGCTACGGCATGACCGAGGCGGCCCCCGGCGTGTTCATGGCCCTGAGACACGGGGCAAACGCGCATCCCCTCTCGGTCGGGGTGCCCCACTTCTTCACCGACGTCGCCTTGCTCACCGGCGAGGGCGAAATCATCGACGGCCCGGGTCGAGGCGAGCTCCTCGTCAGGGGCCCCCATGTATTCGCCGGGTACTGGCAGCGGCCTGAAGCCACCCGAGAGGCATTCATAGACGGCTGGTTTCGCACCGGCGACATCGTGCGCATCGACGACGACGGCTGGGCTTACATCGTCGACCGCGTCAAGGACATCATCATTTCCGGCGGCGAGAACATCTACCCGGCTGAAGTCGAAGCTGCCATCACCCAACTCGACAGCATCACCGAATGCGCCGTCGTCGCCGTTACCGACGAGCAATGGGGCGAAGTCGGGCTGGCATTCATCGTGGCGCGTCCCGGCCACGCCGCTGACGAACACACGATCCGCGCGCACCTCGAGGCAAACCTCGCCCGATACAAGATTCCTAGGTATTTCGTCTACCGCGAAAGCCTGCCACGCAACGCAAGTGGCAAGATCCAGCGGCTCGAGCTCCGCGAAGATGCCCGACAGAATCTACAACCCGCGCCCTGACCGGCAAAGAAAGTGACCGTCATGACCACTACCGTCAGCAAGCCCGCCGACCTGCTCGACCTTGTCGGCGCCGACCTCGGCAGCAGCGACTGGATCGAAATCCCCCAGAGCGACATCGACATGTTCGCCGAAGCCACCCACGACGAACAGTGGATCCACACCGACGTCGAACGCGCGAAGACCGGCCCATTCAAAGGCACCATCGCCCACGGCTACCTGACGCTGGCACTGCTCATCCCGCTCTGGTCGGAGATCCTCGTGATCGAACACCGCGGCATGGCGATCAACTACGGCCTCAATAAGGTCCGCTTCCCCGCGCCTGTCCCCGCCGGATCCAAAGTCCGGCTCAGCGCCACCCTCGCCGACGTGACAGACCTCGGCGGCGGCGCCGTCCAGGTCACCGTCGACGCCACCATGGAACGCGAAAGCTCCGACAAACCCGTCTGCATTGCCCAGATGGTGCACCGCTACTTCGCCGAAGAGTGACCGCGATAGCGAGCACGCGGCCCGAGCTCAGACTTCTGTGCCGTTGTCTGCTTCTGTCGGTCACGTCGTCATCGCCGCGCACAGGACGTCGTGCACCGCAGTGGCTTCGACCGACGATCTGCCGCTGTTCTCAGCCGGTGTCGAGCACTTGCGATCACACTCCCCCTGGGAGTGGGGAGCGGCCGATGACGCAGGAAGGAACCTCGGCGAGAAAATCGCCGAGATTCACGCAACCGTGATGTGAACCGATCGCGTGCCGCTGCTCGTATGACTTCGGTGACCACATGTGTAGACCTTCGGCCCGTACAGCCGTGGTGCCCGCCGAGGATGCTGGTGGTTGCCGGCGAAGCCCGGTGATCTACTCGAGGCGGTGATGTCGGTCGGTGCGAACACCGGGCTCCTGGTCGGCGCAGTGTCACGGACACCAGCCGCCGTACTCGGGCAGGTCCGGTTGCTTCCTGCGGGCGCGGGATCGCGGCCGTCGGTGTCGGCTGGTCGGTCCTGCGCGCGCACCTGGTGATCTGTCGCCTGGCGTGTAACGTGCGGACCGCTCGACGCGGTCGCGGTGCTCCGGTCCCAGCCGGCGAACACCGGCAATCTCCTTCGAGGTCGATGTGCTGCCTCCTCGGGTTGTGAGAGCCGTCGCCGAAAGATCATTGCTGGTCGCTCCGCGTCCGCGGGGATGTCCTCCGATGCCGGTCCGCGGCCTCGGCATACTCACGACGGCCGTCCAGTGGCACGCAATCGAGGCCGTGCCACCACCGAAACCGAGAGACAATAGCGCTATCCGTTCGAGTTGCAGAAGGGATGGTGGCCCCAATGAGCGACGTCGTCGATTTCCGTCGGTTGTTCGAATCGGCGCCGGGGCTGTATCTGGTTCTCGATCCGGACCTGCGCATCGTGGCGGTGACCAACGCGTATGCGCGGGCGACCATGACCGAACGCGCGCAGATTCTCGGGCGTGGCATCTTCGAGATCTTTCCCGACAACCCCGAGGACGTGCGTGCCGAAGGAGTGCGGAACCTGCGGGTGTCGCTGGAGCGGGTGCTGCGCGATCGGGTCACCGATGCGATGCCGGTGCAGCGCTACGACATCCGCCGCCCCGACGGCACGTTCGAGGAGAAGTTCTGGAGCCCGTCCAACTCCCCGATCATCGACTCGTCCGGCGAGCTGCGCTACATCATCCATCGTGCCGAGGACGTCACCGAGTTCATGCAACTGCAGGCCTCCGGCGCGGCACAGCAGCGGGAGACCGCCGCACTGCGCGCCACGACACGGCAGATGGAACAGGAGGTCTTCGTTCGCGCGCACGAGGTGGCCGAGGCCAGCCGCCAGCTCAAGGAGGCCAACGCCGAACTGGCCGATCTGTATGCGCGCACCAAGGAGCTCGACGAACTCAAAAGCCAATTCTTCGCCAACGTCAGCCATGAACTGCGCACTCCGCTGATGTTGATCCTGGCGCCCGCGCAGAAACTGCTGGACGACACTCCCGACGACAGCTCGAACCGCGCAGACCTCGAGTTGATCATCCGCAATGCGCAGATGCTGGTCGGGCAAGTCAGCAATCTGCTCGACGCGTCCAAGCTCGAGGCGGGCGGAGTCCATCCCGATTACGCGCGCGTCGACGTTGCCGAGCTGGCTCGGCTCAGTTCGGCCCACTTCGAATCCCTGGCTGTCGATCGCGGGGTCGCATTCACCGTCGATGCCCGGCAGCCGATCACTGCCGCCCTCGATCCCGAGCACCTGCAGCGGATACTGGTGAACCTGCTGTCCAACGCGTTCAAATTCACCGAGTCGGGCGGCGCGGTGCGCTGTTCGGTGTGCGCGGGTCGAGATGATCGACTGATCATCGAGGTCGCCGACAGCGGTCCCGGTATACCGGTGGAGAAGCGGTCGGTGGTATTCGACCGGTTCCAGCAAATCGATGGCGGGCCCAACCGCAAGGTCGGCGGCACCGGCCTGGGTTTGAGCATCGTCCGCGATCTTGTCCGGCTGCACCGAGGTGAAGTCACCGTCACCACTGCGCCGGAGGGCGGGGCGATGGTGATCGTGGACCTGCCTCGGACCGCGCCTCCAGGCACTCCGGTCCGCGCGGTGGCTGTGGACACCGAGTTGGAGCGACAGCTCCGCGATCCGGTCGAAGCGATTGCGGAACTGACGTCCATGGCGGACTCGGTGCCGGAGCGGTCCCCGGTCGCTCCACCGTCCAGGCCGGTGGTAGTGGTTGTCGAAGACAATGCGGATCTCAACGCTGTGATCCGGCACGCATTGTCGGGACCCTACCGCGTCCTCGCGGCCTTCGATGGCCGGTCCGGGCTGGAGCTGGCGCGGTCGTGCCGTCCGGACCTGATCATCTCCGACATCATGATGCCGCAGTTGAGCGGAGACCAGTTGCTCGCCGAGGTGCGGGCCGACCCGGTGCTGGCGAACACACCGGTGCTGATAGTCAGTGCCCGTGCCGACGACAAGTCGCGCCTGGCGCTGCTGCGGGCCGGCGCCAACGACTACCTGCCGAAACCGTTCCCGCTCACCGAACTTCACGCACGCGCGGAAAACCTGGTGAATCTCCGGCTCGCCGAAGCCCGCCTGCGGACTGTGCGGATCGCGGGCGAGCGTGAACGCATAGCAATCGAATTGCATCGCACCGTGATTCACCGGCTGTTCTCGGTCAGCCTGCAGCTGAGCGGGGTACAGTCGCTGGTCCGGCGACCGGCCGTTATCCACCGCCTCGGCGATGCAGTCGCCGAACTCGACACTGTGATCAACCAGATCCGGTACACCATCAACGAACTAGACCCGCAACCCGAGGACGGCGGGTTCCGGGCACAGCTGCTGGAACTGATCAGCGAGACCGCCGAGACGCTGGCGGCACACTCCGAGGTTTGCTTCACCGGACCACTCGACACGATCGACGAAACCCTCACCGCCGCTGTGTACGATGCGGTACGGCACCTGATGACCGTGATCGTCCGCCGCGCAACGGCCACTGAAATCGCCTTGCAGGCAACGCTCGATACCGATCTTGTCGTGGCGGTCAGTGAAAAAGCGGATGCCGCAACATACTCGGCGACAGACCGTAGCGACCCGAGCCTGCTTTCCGCGCAACTCGCCAACCACGCTGCGGCCCTCGCCATCACAACACCCGGTCCCGGCGAAATCGCGTGGACGTGGACAATCCCCGGATCCTGCACGGATTCCGGGCAGCGCGACAGGTGAGCAGATTTTCATCGAAACTAGAGGCTGACGAGCCGCTATAGTCCTAGTCGGCCGCCTCATCGGCATCCAGGAACGCCCGCACCAGCGAGGTCAGCTCGGTCGGCTTCTCGAAGAACACCACATGGCCGCTGTCGATCTCGGCGTATCGGCTGTGCTGGATCGCCGCGTGCAGGTCGCGGGTGTGTTGAACGGGAACCAACTGGTCCTGGGTGCAACCGACCACGAGGGTAGGCGCCGTGATGCGGCGTAACTCGTCACGAATGTCGACATCCCGGTTGATGGCGATCTGGCCGAGTGTCCCCGGTTCCGGTCGCACCGACCGCAGCCCAGCCAGTCCCTCGTGACCGAGCCGGCTCAGAAACGACGGGCTGAACGCCAAGAGCGGACCGACACCCGAGGCGAGATCGGCTTCAGCGGTCAGCGAGGCCGCCCACGTCTGCAGAACCAGCTGCATTCGGGGGTCATCGCTGGTCGACCAGCCCGCCACCAGCACCAGTTTTCGCACGAGATCGGGATGACGTGCGGCGAGCGACGCCGCGACAACAGCACCCAGCGAGAAGCCCAAGAGGTCGACCGGACCGGTGTCCGCGTGCTCGATGACCGCGACGATCTGGTCGACCAGCAGCTCCAACGTCGGTCCGCCGTCGGGTTCGGTGGTCTTGCCGCTGCCAGCGTAGTCGGGTGTCAGAACCGTATGGCGGTCGGTGAACGCGGCAAGCAGGTGTCCGAAGTTCGACTCGGCGCTCATACTGCTGCCGTGGACGAGGACCAATCCGGGACCGGAGCCTGAGCTCGCGTAGTGCACATCGGTGCCGGAGACGTGGACGATAGGCATGGTTGTGAAACCTTTCGAGGGGGACGTGCGCGAGCCGTCCTGGTGGTCGGGTCTACAGGTCGAGGACGAGCTTCGATGTCCGGGCACGGGACCGGCAGATCATCATCAGATCGGTATCCTTCGCGTCCAAGAGGCTGTCGCGATGGTCAGGGAGACCGTCGAGGACGACGGCTTCACAGGTGCCGCAGGTGCCCTCCCGGCAGGAGGAGAGCACGGATACTCCTGCCTGCTCGACAGCTTCGAGGATCGAGATGCCTGCCGGAACACGGACGGTCACACCGGATTGCGCGCATTCGACCTCGAACTCGCCGTCGGCCGGGGCATCGGCGATGGGCTTCGGTGCGAATCGCTCGATGTGCAGCGCGCCCGCCGGCCACATGGTGGCGCACCGTTCTTCTACGGTGCTGAGTAGCGATTCGGGACCGCAGCAATACACGAGAGTGCCGGGATCGGGTGCCAGGACCGTGTCGAGGTTCATCCGGCCGGTCTCATCCTTGGCGTGTACACGAAGATCGCCGAGCGCCGACAGTTCGGGCAGGTAGGCCATACTGCTGCGGGATCGACCGCCGTAATGCAGAGTCCAGGCAGCCCCCCGGCGGGCGACGGTGCGGATCATAGGCAGTAGCGGCGTGATGCCGATACCTCCCGCGATGAATCGGTAGCGTTCGGCGTCGTGCAGCGGAAAGTTGTTGCGGGGTCCGCGGATCCGCAGCGTGTCGCCTGCCGAAAGGTGTTCGTGCACATAGGCCGAGCCGCCTCGTCCCACCTCTTCGCGCAGGACGGCGACGGTCAGAGTGTTGCGGTCGTCGGGATCGCCGCAGAGTGAATACTGGCGGACCATGTCCGGGCCGAGGATCAGGTCGATGTGTGCGCCCGATTCCCATTTCGGGATCTGGCCGTCGGCCCCCTCCAGAGTGAGTTCGACAATGTCGTCGGCGATGCCGCGGATGTCGGCGACAGTGACCGACCAAGTCGGTTCGGTGTTCATGCTCGGACTCCCGTCAGCGTGACGGGCTGCGGAACGGGAAGGTGGCTGGTGTGGCCTGCCGGGTGGGCGAGTAGCCACTGCCAGACCTCGATCGGAGTGTCGGCGACATGCGTTGCACCGCAATGGCATACGCCCAGCAACTGGTCGATTCCCGGGTGCCACTCCACCCGGTAGCAGGCATTCATGTCCGGCTGGCCTCGGCTTGGGCGAGTTTCGCGATGAGCCGCCGCGCCGCCAAAGCGCCGGTGTCGATGTTGATCGACAATTCCTGGTAGGCGCCGCCGTTTCTCTCCTCTTCGGCGATGACCTCCTCCACCAGGTTCAGCGCGACGACGTCCTGCATCACGACAATGTGATTGTTGGCGTAGAGGTAATCGGTGACCCACTGGTCGGTTGTCGCGAAGTCGCGTGCCACGGCCCAGAAGTCGTGCACCGAGTGCGCTGTCTCGGGGGTCAGCGCGTAGACGACCTCGACATGGAACGCGTCTGGATCAGCCGCGGCATCGTAGCCGGGGGTATAGCCGTCCGGCGGGTAGTGGCCCTGTCGCGCGACTCGGCTGTGCAGCCGGTAGAGGCACGGCGGGGAGAACTCGATGTCCTGCCAGCGCGTGATTCGGCCGTATACGCCGGTCGAACTGGCGTAGAACGGTGGGCTTTCGGCGTCATCGATATGCCTGCTCACCCGCACCACCCCGGCTGTCTCGTCGACCTCCGTGGTGATCGGCGTGTCGGCCACTTCAGGCGTGCCGATGTAGCCCCCGTGCAGATAGGTTTCGTGCGACAGGTCCATCAGGTTGTCCATCAGCAGGGCATGCCGGCCCTGGATGGTCTCGAGGCCGCAGACCGTGGTCCATCCGTCCCGGGTCAACCAAGGTGCGCGCGGAATCGTCGCTGGATCAGCGGACTCACGGTCGCCGATCCATACCCAGATGAACGAATCCTGTTCCACCACAGGGTAGGAGGCCACCCGCGCGCTGCGCGGGATGCGCTGTTGCGCGGGCACCGCGATGCAGGTTCCGGTGCGGTCGTAGGTGAAACCGTGGTAGCCGCAGATAATTCGGTCACCGTCGACCAGCTGCGACTTCGACAGCGGGTAGCGTCGGTGGATGCAGCGGTCGGCCAGCGCCACCGCACTGCCGTCCTCGGCGCGGTAGAACACCAGCGGCTCGTTGCAGATGGTTCGGGCGAGTAGCTCGCGGCCCACCTCATGACCATACGCGGCCACATACCACTGGTTACGGATAATCTGGGTCGTCGGACTCATCGCGAAACTCCTGAGCTCGGCACCGAACGGTGTGCTGTGATCCACATCGTGTGGCGTCCGGATGCGTGAGCCAAGACACACTTCCGCTGGACGGAAGTGCATTCACCGCCCGCCCAGCTGCCTGCTGATCCCATTGGCCGCGGTGCGTACCGCCGGCGCCCAGGCGGCACGGCGGGAATCGCTCACCGGCACGACGATCGAGACGGCCGCGACGACCTCGCCGCCTGGGCCGAAGACGGGCGCGGCGACCGAATAGCCCTCCAGCGTGACCTGGCCTTCACTGATCGCGACGCCGATGCGGCGCACTTCGGCCAGCGCCCGACGCAATTGGTCGGGCGTGCTGATCGTCTTCGGCGTGAATACCGCAAGTGGCCGGGCGAAGACTTCGGCTACGACGTCGGCGGGCGAGTATGCGAGGATGGCCAGCCCCACGCCGGTCGCGTGCATCGGCCATCGCGCCCCCACCTGAGTGCGCACGAATACGGCCTCCCGCGCCGCGAGGAACTCGACATACACCACGTCGGTGCCATCAGGGACCGCCAGCTGCACGTTCTGGTGGGTCGCCTCGTAGAGATCTTCCATAAACGGCAGTGCGACGTCGCGCAGCGGCCTGCCCCGCGGGCAATAGGACGCGATTGCGACCATCCGCAGGCCGATCTGGTATCCGCCGCCCGGTGCCCGATCGAGCGCGCCCCAGCGCACGAGATCGACCACATGCCGGTAGACCGTGGTTTGCGGCAGCCCGGTGCGGTCGGCCAGTTCGGACAACTTGAGCACCAGATGCGAGCTGTCGAACGCTTCCAGCACCACGAGCGCCCTGGCCAGTACCGACGATTTGGCAGTCATCATCGACTCCCTCTCGCACACGACCGAGTAGTAAGACAAGCACCGGCAAGGCGACCGGTCCGAGCACTACCCTTCCATGGGATAACTGCCGCCATGGCCGGATCGACCAGCGGGCAATCGGTGCTGTCCTGGGGGTGAGCATCGCCGAGGCGTTCGAGCCAGGTCGCAACCGGTCGCTGACCGGGCCGTGCACACCACGACTTGTCACATCGACCGGTTACCTCGGCACGGACCAGCGCAATCGTCAAGTCTCTTGGCCATTCCCGGTTACCCCGCGGCCATACCAGAGTTATCGTTGGTCGACGGGTCGGGATGCTGATCCTGCCGCGGAGGTGATCGCATGGTTCGACAGCTCGACAACGAACCTGCAGGACCGAATTATCGACTCCGGCTTACGCCGAAGGTGGCGACCTGACAATGTCTGCGGGCGTGCGATGGCGGAGTTCGACGATTTAGCGACCCAACGGGACCTGCCCACCGGTATCGCTACCGAACTGGCGACGGCCGGCCTCGGAAATGCCGTGGAAATCGGCCGCGGCGGATTCGGCGTGGTCTACCGCTGTTACGAGTACGCCCTGGAACGCCACGTCGCCGTCAAGGTGCTGACGTCGGAGGTCCGCGGCGACGAGCGCGAGCAATTCGTACGCGAACAACGTGCACTCGGCCGCTTGTCCGGCCATCCACACATCCTGCAGGTCCTGCAGGTCGACGTCACCCCCACCGGCCGCCCCTACATCGTGATGCCTTATCACGCCCGCCGCTCGCTGGAACAGGTACTCCACAAGACCGGCCCGCTGCGCTGGCCGGAGGTGCTCTCGGTGGGCGTCAAGATGGCTGGGGCTCTTGCTGCCGCACATGCGATCGGCATCGTGCACCGTGACCTGAAGCCGGGCAACATCCTGCTCACTGATTACGGCGAACCCCAACTGGCGGACTTCGGTATCGCCCAATTCGGCGAGGCGACGACCTCGTCCCTGCAGATCATCCAGGGCACACCCGCGTTCACGGCACCTGAAGTCCTCGGCGGCGTGTCACCCACCGCGGCCTCGGACGTCTACGGCCTCGGTGCGACATTGTTCAGTCTGCTCACCGGACACGCCGCGTTCGCCCGGCGGACCGGCGAACAGTTGGAGGTCCAGCTCGCCCGCATCGCCACGGGATCGGTCCCAGACCTGCACGAATATGGCGTCCCACATGTGGTGCGCGAGGCCGTGGAGGCCGCCATGGCGGCCAAGCCCGCGGATCGGCCCGCCACCGCGGTCGAGTTCGGTGAACAGCTGCGGGAGGTGCAGCGCACCTGCGGGCAGGCGGTCGACACCATGGCCGTGCCGCCGGACACACCCGCCGCCGAGACGGAGCGGAGGGCCGCACCATCGGTGTTGCCTGCCCGTTCCCCCGGCTCGGTGACGCCACCGGTTCCGCCGATCGCCGCGACAAAGTTCCGGCCGCCGAGCACGCCGCGGACGCTGATCGAGCGCACCCGCATCCTGGACATCCTTCGCCACGGCGAGCAACGGCGACTGACGGTGATCCACGGCCCGGCGGGTTTCGGCAAGACCACCCTGGCCCTCCAGTGGGGGCGCCGACTGGAATCCGACGGCGCGCCGATGGCTTGGCTGACCGCCGACTCCGACGACGACAACGCCGCCTGGTTCCTCGCCCACTTGGTGGAGGCGATCCGGTGCGTGCGGCCGGAACTCGCCCGCGAACTGGGTGCACTGCTCGAGGAACGATCGTCGGACACCACGCGATACGTGCTCTGCGCGCTGATCGACGAGATCCACGACAGTGGCCAGGCAATGGTGCTGGTGATCGACGACTGGCATCGAGTGACCAGCGACGCGACCCGTGCCGCTTTGGAGTACCTGCTCGAGCACGGCTGCCACCACCTGTGGGTCGTCGTCGCCAGCCGCACCAGGGCCGGGCTGCCGCTCACCCGGATGCTGGTGCGCGACGAACTCATCGAGATCGATGTCACCGCACTACGTTTCGATGCTGCTGAAACGACTGCCTTCCTCATCGACAACGGGCTGCTACTGAGCGCCACGGATGTGACCCGATTGCAAGAGTCGACCGAAGGATGGCCCGCCGCACTCCAATTGGCATCCCTGTCGCTGCGCGGTCGCAACGATCCGTCCGCGTTCATCGATCGCCTCACCGGTCGGCACCACGTCATCGGTGAATACCTCGCCGAGAACGTCCTCGACGCACTCGAACCACAACTGCTCGACTTCCTGCTGTCGACCTCGATCACCGGCAAGGTGCGCGCCGACCTCGCCGCTCTCCTCTCCGACCGGGCCGACAGCCAGGAAATGCTCGAACAGGTCGCCGACAGCAACCTGTTCCTGTACCGCCTGGACGATGATGACGAATGGTTCCGCTACCACCACTTGTTCGCCGACTACCTCCAACGTCGGCTCGTACGCTCCGATCCCGACCGGCTCGCACAACTCCATCAGCGAGCGTCGGCCTGGTTCGCCGAACACGAGATGATCACCGACGCAGTCGATCACGCCATGGCCGCCGGTGATCCCCAGCGTGCGGTGGATCTGGTCGAAGCCCGCGCCCTCGACCTCATCGAGCGTTCCCGTATGGCCACTTTCCTCGGGATGATGGCGAAACTGCCTGGCAGCCTCACCGAATCACGGCCACGACTGCAGCTGTGCGTCGCATGGGCGAATATCGGCTTGCAGCGCCGACAGCGGACTCGGACTGCCTTGAAGAACGTTCTCGCGGCGCTGGATTCCGGTGCGGTACCAGCCGAGGATGCGGCCACGCTACGCGCTGAGGCGGCCTTGGTGACCTGTGTCGAGGAGTACGTGACCGACCGCTTCGACGGCCTGCCGAAGCTGGTGGCCGAACATATCGATGATGCAGCCTCGCCATTCGTCGCAAACAACGGCGCCACGATGGCCGCCACCGATGCGTTGAACCGGTTCGACTTCGCGGCAGCCTATCGATGGCACCGGCGGGCGGCTCCCTACCATCGCGGTCGCACGTTCGGCATGACACACAACTACTGCGTCGCAGGTTTGGCTGCCTACGAACAACTCGACATCACCAGGGCCGAGGAACATTTCGAGGATGCCGTCGCGATGTCCCGACGCTCGGGCGCTCCGACCCATTCCTCGATCTTGGCGGGCGCGCTGTTGGGGGCTCTGCGCTACGAACAGGGACGCCTCGCCGAAGCCGAACAGCTGTTGAACACCAGTGCCAGACTTGGCCGGCAGGGCGGACCGGTGGATTTCCTATCGGCCACCTACGGCACCGGGGCACGGCTCGCGGCGCTCCGCGGTGATCTCACCCTCGCCCAGAAGCTCCTCGCCCAGGGCGCGAGGATCGCCGAGGATGCGGCACTGCCCCGCCTGGCCGCACGAATCGTCGATGAACACATCCGCATCGGTCTGCCGATCCCCGACGATGTTCGTGCCCGCCTCCGACATTTGCCGCTGTATCGCAAGCAGAACAACCGGATCCGAGCCGGAATCGCGGAACTCGAGCAGGACTCCGCGATCCGGCTGCTGCTGGCCGAACACTCCCCCACCAGTATCGAAGAGGCGTGCGCCCGAGCCGATCGCATGGTGCGGGAGATCGAAACCCAGCCGCGCCCACGAGCCCTGGTACAAGCACAATTGCTGTATGCCTGCTGCCTGTGGGAGGCGCGTCGAATCGACGACGCGAAAACCCTACTGGCCCCCGCACTCTCGCTGGCGGCCCAACACGGCCTCCTTCAGTTCGTCACGGATGCCGGCCCGCATATGTCGGACATCGTCGCCGCGTCGGCATGACCGGCGTGCCCAGGTCATGGTGAACGACGGGGGCACGGAATCAGCCGAGATAGATGATGCGGACCGATAGCCCGAAACATCCCCATCGGCATCGCGCTCTCCCAACGGTGAACAAACTCCATTGACCAGCGTCACTCGGCTAGGTGTCCTTGAAAAGGAGACCGTTGGCGATGATCTCGGTTGCGGTTGTCAACAATTGGCGTAGTTCGGTTTCGTTGCGGTGCAGACGGTCCGGCCGCCAGGCGAGGCTGATGATGCCGTTCCAGGCCGACCAAAGGATGGTGGCCATGTCGACTGGGTCGACGGGGCGCAGATGCCCTTCGTCGATGCCGCGGATCAGGGCTTGAACCATGCGGTTGTTCTGCTCGTCGACCGATCGGGCGAGTCGGTCGGAGAGGTCTTTGCCTGCGGCGTATCGGCCGGGGGCGCTGGGGAAGGCGAGCATCCGGAAGTATTCCGGGTTGTTCAGATAGAACTGCAGGTATTCCTCGGCCGCGGCGTTGAGCTGTTCGATCGGTCCGCGGTCCACGGTGTAGGCGTTGTCCATATATCGCCGGTCGACGTCGAGTGCGCGTTGGATGACGGCCGCATGCAGGCCCGCCTTGGATCCGAAGTGGTTGTAGATCGAGCCGACGGCTACGCCGGCGCGTTCGGCGATCTCCTCCACGGTGACGGTATCCACGGGTTGTTCGCTGAAGATTTCCTGGGCAGCGTGCATCAATGCGTCGATAGTGCGCTGCTTTCGTGGATCCACCGAAGCTCCAGTCTTGTAGTCATTGCAAGAAGTCGCCCAGGTCGTTAGCTTAGTCAGACACTTCTTGTAATGATTGCAAGAACCCGGGTTCGTTGTAATACGAAGGAGAAGCCGGTGACGGACTGGCCTGTGGTGCACGAACGGGTGCTGACACTGTTCGGCGCCGGATGGGACAAGCCGGGGCCGCACGCGTGGGACGACCTGCTCGACCCGGATGTCGAATTTGTGCAACCGATGTTGCGCGACGGCCGAGGCCCCGCATCCTGGTGGGGCGAAGCCGAACGGCTACTGGAGTTGCTGCCGGACTTGCGTGGGGACGTGCTGGAGTGGGCCGGCCACGACGAGACAATCTTCATTCATGTCCGCTTTCGCGCCACTCTGGGCGGTGAGACGTTCACCTGGCAGGCCGTGGACGTGCTGCGAGTGAACAACGACGGACGGCTGCTGCGGCGGGAGTCGTTCTTCGACTCGGCGCCGCTGGCGCGCACCGTCGCGTTGCGACCACATGCTTGGGCGGCGTGGTGGCGATCCGGAATCGCGCCGCTGTCGGTGCGACGCCGTATGCGGCGGAGGCGCCGATGAGCGACACGACCTGGCGTGACCCGTCCCTCGGGGACCGCCGCGAAGTCGACTTGTCCTCGGGCACGGTGGCATACCACGATGCCGGGTCCGGGCCGGTGCTGGTATTCGTGCACGGGTACCTGGTCAACACGAATATCTGGCGCAAGCTCGTGCCGTTGCTCACCAACGAATTCCGCTGCCTCACACCGGATTGGCCGCTGGGATCACACCTGATTCCGATGCGCCGCGAAGCGGACCTGACACCGATCGGGATCGCCGGGATGATCGCGGAATTCCTCGAGGCGCTCGACTTGCGTGCGGTCACCCTGGTCGGCAACGACTCCGGCGGCGCCTACAGCCAGATCGCAGCCTCCCGACACCCCGATCGGCTGGCCCGGCTGGTGCTCACCGACTGCGAGACACCCGACTGCACGTGGCCGCCGACACCCGGCGGATTCGGGCTGCTCAAAGCCACCGCGGTGCATCCGGCCAGCTATCGGGCGCTCTATCAGGTGCTGCGGGTGCGCCGAACCTGGCGATGGCGCAACACTTACGGCTCGCTGGCCAAATATCCGATCGACGCACGAGCGATGAACAGCTACATCCGCCCGGTGCTGAACGATCCGGCCATCCGGGTGGACGGCCGCAAGGCGATCGGCAGTGTGTCGGCGCGATTCAGCCGTGCCGCGGCCGAGGAACTCACCACACGCTTCGGCAAACCGGTGCTGCTGGCGTGGGCAGCCGAGGACCCGGTCTTCCCGCTCGACCACGCGCGCCGGTTCGCCATCCGACTCGGTGCGCCACTGATGACCATCGCCGATAGCTACACCTACACCGCCGAAGACCAACCCGCCCGCACCGCCGACGTGCTCGGAGACTGGCTCCACGCCACCGCCACCGACTCGACCGGAACAGCGAAAGGCCTCCCGTGACGGGCATGGACGCGGTATCCGCATCTTCGACGGCTCGGCATGCAGGTCGAACAACGGTCGGTTTGCACAGATTTAACGCATAGGCCACACGTTCGCGAGGCGCAGGAGAGCTTCGGCGGTAAGCTGGCTGTCGCGTCAACGACATCGCTACCGAGTGGGCAGTGCGGCACCTCCGGGTCGTTGCGTCCATGCCGCGTCGGCATGGCGGCATCATCGAACTTGTTGGAGGAAGTCCGAACACGGTCGCTCGTGCTCAGATTTCTCGAATTCGTCGTGCCTGACGCGCAATTCGATACTTCCGCGTTGGCCCCGATCCGATCCGGACCGAGCGACGATGTCCAAGTCAGCGGCTGACACATGCGGAGAACTATGACTCGATCGGACAGATCCGTCGGCAAGCTGGAAATCGGCGAACTGGCAGGCAGAATCTACGACACCGGAAAAACCCTGTCGCAACAGCTGGCCGGACTGTTGTCCCCGAGCAGCACTGAACACAGGAAACGCTATATCAGCGTCCGGACGACGACCCCGGGCGATCGCAGCACGGGTGAACCGGACGACGCCGAAAGCTCGCCGACGATGATTCCGGTATCGGCGGAATCATCGCAGCCCAGACAGTTGAGCGCGCTCGACGCCCAACTCCTCGACGCGGAGTCCCCGACGATGCTGCTGCACGTCGGCTCCGTCACCATCCTCGCGCCGCCCGGCGAGGCCGACGCACCCTTGACCATCGCGGAACTGCGGCAATTGATCGCCGACCGGCTGCACTTGGTCGCACCGCTGCGCTGGCGGCTGCGCACCGTGCCTCTTGGCCTGGACTTGCCGTATTGGGAGGACTGCTCCGCCATCGACCTCGGGTACCACGTCCGGGCGGCGCACCTGCCGGGCGGCGCCACCGACTCCCAGCTTGCCGATCTCGTCGCCCGACTGCACGCGACGCCGTTGGATCGGACGCGTCCGCAATGGGAATGCCACCTGATCTCGGGGCTGGAGGATGGCCGCCAAGCCCTGTACACCAAAGTTCACCATGCGGTCATCGATGGTGTTTCCGGTGCCGAAATCATGGCGGCGCTCCTCGATGTCGTCGCCGAGGCCCCGCACTGTGCACTGCCGATGGCCGGCATCCGGCTGGATCCGAAGCCGACCATGTCGCAGATGCTGAGCGGCAGCCTCACGCACACGGTCACCCGTCAGATCGATCGGGTCAAGGCACCACTGCGGCTGGGACCGGCGCTGCGGCAGGCGGTAGCCGATATCCGCGTCGCGCATCGCGAACTGCCGTTCACAGCGCCGAACACCGCCGAACGCGCCTTCGCTTTCGTCTCGCTGTCTCTGGACGACGTCAAGAAGGTGAAGAACAGCTTCGGTGGAACGGTCAACGACGTGGTCATGGCACTGTGTGCCGGGGCCTTGCGCCGATGGCTCGTCGACCACGCCGCCGAACCCGAAAAGCCGCTGCTGGCAGCCGTTCCCGTATCGGTACGTACCGCCGAACAATTCGGCACCGCGGGCAACCATTTCTCGATCATGCTCTGCCCGTTGCCCATCGACGAACCGGACGCACAGCACCGTTTGAAGCTCACGCACACCGCGCTGTCGGAGGTGAAGGAACGGTTCCGCGCCGCTTCGCCGACCGTGCTGCACGACATGACCTCCGTCCTCCCTCCGGTCCTGCATGGGCTGACCACGCGCACGCTGCTTCGACTGGGCGCACCCGCCATGCCCCTTGCCGATGTCATCATCTCCAATGTGCCCGGTCCGCAGTTCCCGCTTTACGCGGCCGGACACCGAGTTATGGCAAGCCATCCCGTCTCGGTCCTCACCGATCTGACCGGGGGGCTCAACATCACCGTCATGTCCTACGACGGCCATCTCGACTTCGGCATCCTCGCCTGCCCGAACACCGTGCCAGACGTGTGGAAGCTGGCACGATATCTGGACGACGAGCTCGCGGAATTGCTGCCGATGAGCGAGACCGAGGATCCCGACCGGCATTTCGAAACAGCAATGGCGCCGACGAGACCCGGCGAGACCACGTCACGGACGGTGAGTCGCGCTCGATTTCCGACCCGGTCCGCACAGTTCCCAGTCAGCCGAGCCTAGCCTTGACCTCGGTCTTGAGGACTTTGCCGATCTTGGAACGAGGCAGGTCGGGCCAGATCTCGACCTGCTTGGGAGTTTTCACGCTGCCGAGGCGGTCTTTGACGAAGGCTCGGAGATCGTCGGAGGTGGCAGTGTGGCCGGCGCGGGTCTGGATCACCGCGGTCACCCGTTCGCCCCATTTCGGGTCCGGGAGTCCGATCACGGCGCAATCCTGGACCGCGGGGTGGGCCAGCAGCGTCTGCTCGACCTCGGCGGAGTAGACATTGAATCCTCCGGTGATGATCATGTCCTTGGCACGGTCGACGATGTAGAGATAGTTGTCCTCGTCGAGGTAGCCGATGTCGCCGGTGTGGTGCCACCCGAATCTGCCCGCGTCGGCGGTGGCTTCGGGGTTCTTGTAGTACCCGGCCATGACCAGCGGACCACGGACGACGATCTCGCCGCGCTGCCCGGCGGGCAGCAGGGTGCCGTCGTCGTGCATGATCGCGACTCGGGTCAGCGGTGTAGGCCGTCCGACCGAGGACAGGCGTTCGCGGGCGAGGGACCCGTCGGCACGGAAGTGTTGCCGTGGCGCCAGAGTCGAGATCATCATCGGCGCTTCGGACTGCCCGAACAGCTGCGCCATCACCGGTCCGATCCGTCCGAGGGCTTCTTCGAGACGAGCCACCGACATCGGTGCCGCGCCGTACCACAGGCATTGTAGGGAGCTCAGATCGGTGGTGGCGAGCGCAGGATGATCCAGCAGCAGGTAGATCAGGGTCGGCGGCAGGAAGGTGTGCGTGATCCGGTGCCGTGGCACCAGCAACAGGAACTCCGCCAGGTCCGGCGCGGGCATGACGATGATCTCGCCGCCCAGCGCGAGAACAGGGAAACACAGCACCCCGGCCGCATGGGTCAGCGGCGCCAGCGCGAGGTAGCGCGGGCGGCCCTCGAAGGGGTAGCTCATCAGCGTCAGCGCCGACATCGTCTCGATATTGTGCCCGGTCAGCACCACCCCTTTGGGACGCCCGGTTGTTCCACCGGTACCGACCAGCAGGGCGATGTCATCGATCGGCTCGACCTGCCACGGCTCGTCCCCGACACCGCGGATCCATTCTTCGAACGGGACGGCATCGGGAACCGCACTGCCGTCCAGACTGATCAGTGTGACCAGTTTCGGCAGGTCCCCGACGATCGTGGCGACCAGCGGCGCGAACGAATCCTGGAAGATCAGGCACGTGCAGTCGAAAAGGTCCAGCAGGTCCCGGTTTTCGTGGGCCTCGTTGCGAGGATTGATCGGGCACCACACCGCACCCGCCCGTGCGATACCGAAAACGCAACCGAACGCAACCGCGTTGTTGGCTGACAGTATCGCCACCTTCTCGCCAGGATTCACCCCGGACCGTTCCAGCGCGCGAGCGACCTGCCAGGAAAGCCGCTGGACCGCGCCGTAGGTCAGCGTCTGGCCGTTCATGGTCAGGCAGGGTGCAGCCGCGCCGAGTGTGGTGCCCTTGTCGAGGTAGTCGGTCAAACGCACGGGTGATCCTCGTATCGTCGAAAAAATGTCAGGAAGCGTAGTCGCGACCCAGCGGCCGGCGCGACCCACCGAATAGGAGGTGCGCCGACAGCCGGGCCGGGTCAGCTGTGCACGGTCAGAACCGGTTCCATGACGAGTCCGAAACCGCGCAGCACACCCAGCAGTTCACGGTGGCCGAACGCCTGGCAACCGGAAGCGAAGCCGGCACGCTTCGGCGAGGTTTGCAGCAGCGTGTACGCCGCGTACGCCTGCAACAGGCCGGTTTGCTTGTAGTTGCAATTGCCGTAGATGACGCAGTGCGCGCGCCCCAGGGGGCCCGACGCGTACACCGAGTCCAGGGAGGTATTGATCCGCGGGTTCTCTCGCGGCGGCATCTCATTCATCACGCCCGCCGCCTGCTCGGCGAGCACCTTGTACTTCTGTTCCTGCGGAAGATCTTTCACCTGTTCGACGACGCCCGCCACGATCTGTGGCACACCCTGCATCAGCGCCCGGTTGAAGACCCCGCCCAGCACTTTGACGTTGGCCACCCGCGGGTCGCGTTTGAACCACACCGGATGCGACGTGCCGCCCCACGGCAGCGCCAGTTCGGTCTGATGCTGCCCCGGCACCACCACGTCGTACAGTCCGGCATCGGCGGGCCATTCCACGTACTGGTTCTGCTCCAGGTAGTAGGCCTTCGACAGCGCCGCGTTGACCAGGATGGTCCGCGTCGACGCGATGGTCGGGAATCCTTTCCAGAACACCTGGATATCGAGGGTATCCAGGCCGGGGGTCTCCAGGCAGATATCGGCGGCGATCTCACCTGTCGTATACATATGTGCGAGACCCGGCGACAGTAATAGTTCTCGGTCTGCCATCCGCTGGCCGTAGTTCTCGTCGCAGTCGATCAGCCAGTCCTGTTCGCCGGTGGTGTCCAGGTAATGACACTCCGCGTCGAGGCATGCCTCGACGACCTCCCGGCCATACTGCGAGAACGGTCCCACCGTGTTGCAGACGACGCGCGCCCCGCGGAACAGCTCGGTCAGCGAGGCGAGCTCGTGTCCGACCTCGACCACCTCGTAGTCGGCCGTCTCGATACCGGGGATTTGGTCCATTGCCTGCTGGATGCGCACCTTGTCGCGTCCAGCCGCGACGAAGGGAACATTGAACTCGCGCAGATATTCGCACACCAACCGGCCGGTGTAGCCGGAGGCGCCGTAGACGATGACGGGCTTGTCAGTGCTCATGGAAATCGAACCTTTCGTGATAGCCGGTGTGCCTGACCGCGGTCACATACCCATGCCGCCGTCGACCGGCAGGCCGACTCCGGTGATGAAGCGGGCGGCGTCCGAAGCCAGGAACACCACGGCGTCGGCCATGTCGGAAACCTCGCCCAGCCGCCCCTGGGGAGTCAGCCCCACCACCGCGCCGACCGCCTCCTCC
Organism: Nocardia sp. NBC_01730; assembly: GCF_035920445.1. NCBI lineage: Bacteria > Bacillati > Actinomycetota > Actinomycetes > Mycobacteriales > Nocardiaceae > Nocardia > Nocardia sp. NBC_01730. The sequence continues at coordinate 2,465,904 of NZ_CP109162.1, forward strand.
GGACTGCCGAACAGCCCGATGTCCGCGACGTCCTTGGCGAGCTGACTGCCCATCGCGGTGGGAACGAGCCCGGGATAGACACAATTGACACGGACGCCGTAGCCCAGCTTGCCCGACTCCATGGCCGCGACCCTCGTGAGCCGATCGACACCGGACTTCGTCGCCGAATACACGGCAATGCCTGGAAACGCGATGGTCGCGGCGACCGATGCGATATTGACGATCGCCCCACCCCGACCCGCCGGACCGCCGGGGCGCATCGCACGGAAGGCATGTTTGATGCCCAGTGCGGTGCCGAGCACGTTCACCTCGAGCATGCGGCGAATCTCGCCGGGATCGAGATCGACGATCAGGCGGGTGATCTCGATCCCCGCGTTGTTCACCACGATGTCCAGCCCGCCGAGCGCATCGACGACGGTGGCCGTGGCCTGCTCCCATGCGGCATCGTCGGTCACGTCCAGCGGAACGAACTCGGCGGTCGCGCCGGAACTGCGGAGCGACTCGACGGTGTCCTTCCCGAGGTCTTCTCGGACATCACCGATAGCGACGGCCGCACCGGCACGCGCCAGCGCCTCGGCCATCCCGGCCCCGAGCCCGCGCGCCCCACCGGTAACCAACGCCTTGCGTCCGACCAGGTCGTATCCACTCATCCGACATCTCCTCCTCGAGATGAAATGCTCATTCGGCTGCCGCCACCATCACCCGGTTCCGCCCTCGGACCGGCCGGAGAGTGCGACGTGGATCACAGCCTATCGAGATTTTGACAGTCGTCAAGACTTTTCTTGACGACTGTCCAAATCTTGCGGCGCGACCGCGCCGACCTCGCGATAAACTGATGCGTGCCCGCAGACAGTGGGCGAGAAGACGGGAAGAAGTCCACGGTGACCGAGATCGTCGAGACGAGCCGCGAGCGGATATCACGCCGCCGGGTCGACAAGTTCGGCGAGCGCCGGGCCCAGCTGGCCGCCACGGCGCTGCACACCCTCGCCGAACTCGGCTATGCCCGCACCAGCCTGCGGGAGATCGCACAGAACTCCGAGTTCTCCCACGGCGTGCTGCACTACTACTTCAGCGACAAGAACGACCTCATCACCCACGCGGTCCGCCAATACGAGGTCATCTGCGTGACCCGTTACGACGAAGTCGTCGCCGCCGCACAGACTTCCGAAGAACTGCGCAACGGCTTCGCCGCCGCCATGGCCGCCACCCTCGATGCCGACGCCCACCTGCACCGGCTCTGGTACGACCTGCGCAACCAGAGCCTGTTCGAGGAGTCCTTCCGCGACGACGTGCTCGAGATCGACCAGCGTCGGGAAGACATGATCTGGCGCGTCGTCAGCCGCTACACCGAACTCGCCGACGCGATTCCCACGGTTTCCTCCGGCATCGCCTACGCAGTCTTCGACGGCATGTTCCAGCAAGCGCTGCTCCGCAAGCTCGGCGGAAACCCCAGCGCCGCAACAGATCTCCACGCCAACGTGGAACAGCTGCTGGACCGGCTCACCGTCTGCGACTGACGTGCCGCTCGACCGACGTGTTACCACCGTCGCTCCGTCGGGCGTCGCGGCAGTCTACACACGAGCACACACCTGTGGTCGCCGAAACCGGAACAAGCGATACCCAGCCGACAGAGGTTGACAGGCACATCATCTCGCTGAGCCGGAAGAGCTTCCCGTCAGGGCTTTCCTCCCGGATGTTCTTGCAGATGCACGAACATCATCCCTAGACTGGAGCGGGTCCAGTAGAGAGAAATTGCGGAGATTCCGAGGAGGCAAGCGGGATGCTGTTGTCGCCCCCGAATAGACGGCAGGCAGCTGACGGAAGTACCGAACGGCGCGGTCACCGCCTCGGACTCGAGGATGTAGCAGTCGAATTCGGTATCGATGCGATACGTGAGCGAATAGCCGAGCTTCGTCTCGCCGGCCTGCATCATGTCGCCTCGGTCATCGAACGTGAAATGCACACTGTCATGGCGCGCCTGAGCCCGAATCCGTTCCCCGACGATTCACAGCTGGATCCGGCGAGGATGTAGCGCGCGTGTCGCCACGCTGCCGCCTGCATGCCCACCAGACCATGGCGCGCTGATCCCGGAAGGTTTCACCAATCCATGGCAGTAGACACCGCACTCCGGCGGCCGGTGCACTGGATCCCGCCTCGGCGAGGGCCCGTTCCGGCGGGCACCGCGCCTGGGCCCGTCGGGCGCGCTGACGCGCCGGGAAGGCGACTGACATGTGTTTCACCTACGCCGAGACCATGACCGACCCGTCGTACTACCTGCCGCTGGCCAAGGCCGCCGAAGACGCGGGATACACCTCGATGTCGGTGGCGGACAGCGTGGCGTATTCCGATCGTCGGCGGCAAGTACCTGTGGCAGCATCGCTCCGCGCTCCGTAGTCGCGTTCGGACGGGCAGTGCCGGAATCGGCATCCGCCAGCCAGGCCAGCCCTGCGGCCTCCGCTGCGAAGACCGGCGTCGGCGCTGCCGAGGCTTTGACGAAAACAGTTCGGCCGTCCAGCAATTCGGCGCGGGACAGCGTCCACGCGTGGCGTGAGCCGAGGTCGGTGACGCCGCGGACCGGGCCGAGGCGGGCGGCGAGACGCTCGGAGAGCTTCATCGGGCGTTCGCGGTGAGGCGCTTCATGGTGTCCTCGTCGGCGGGGAAAAACGACTCGATGGCCAGTTCGGCGACCGTGACGTTCATCGGAGTGCCGAACACCGTCGTGACACTGAGGAACGACAGCTCCGCCCCTTCGTGCTCGATCCGCAGCGGGACGACCGCCTGATCTGGTTCGGGCAGTGTCAGCTCGACCTCGCCACCGGGATAGGAGCGCAGTTCGTCGAGTAGGTCGGCCAACTCCGGGGAACCGGTGACCTCGGCCTGCCGCGCCAAACGGGCGAAAATGTGGCCGCGCCATTCGGCGAGGTTGGTGATGCGGCCGGCCATCCCGTCGGGATGCAGGCTCAGGCGCAGGGCGTTCACCGGCGGGGCCGCGAGTGCCGGATCGATGCCGGTGAGCAGCAGCCCCACGCCGGCATTGGCGTCGATCATCGTCCAGCTCTGATCGATGGCCAGCGCCGGGAAGGGCTCGTGCCCGGCCAGGATCTTGCGCATGGCGCCGCGGACCGCGTCCATGGCGGCCGTGTCCAGAGCGGGTTCCGCGTAGGCGGGAGCGTAGCCCGCGGCGAGCAGCACGCGGTTGCGTTCGCGCAACGGGATCTCCAGGTGCTCGGCCAGGTGCACGATCATGGTTCGGCTCGGCGTGGCGCGCCCGGTCTCGATGAAGCTCAGATGCCGCGCCGAGGTGTCGGAGCGCCCGGCCAACTCCAGCTGGCTCAGCCTGCGCTCCAGACGCCAATGTCGCAGTAGGTCACCGACCGTTGGGGTATTCACTTCGCCGATCCTACGAACGACGAGCGGCCTCGACCATTACCTCGCGGGTAATCGAGCTTGCGCGGCGATGATCGCCCGAACATTCGATGACTGTTCATGTACACACCCCTCCACTCGATGCCCCGTGTGTGACGAGAGCCCAGTTTGTTCGGCGGCCAGGTTCGCGGCCTCACGGCCACTAAACATACGACCAGTCGTATGTTTAGTGCAACCATGTCACACCCCCCATTCGGCGCGCACGCCCTCACAGTCGGGTGTAGTCCCTCTGGTCCTGCTCGAACGCCGTCAGGATCTCGGGCGTCAAGGTCGGTCGGGTGCGGGCGACGGCGGTCAAGTAGTCCTCGGTATTCGCGGGTTCGCTGGTGTCGTCGCGCATTGCGCGTTCGAACGCGGACTGTGCGCCCGCGCGGGCCGCGTACTCGATGTCGGCGGGAGTGAATTGCGCCGTGGCGTCGATCAGGCGGTCGAGGTCGATGGTTTCGGCGGCGGGACCGAGATACCGTTGCCAGATCGCGTTCCGTGCGGGTGCGTCCGGCGAGCCGACCGGAATCACGTAGTCGAATCGACCGGGCCGCAGGAATGCCGAGTCCAACGAGCGAACCGAGTTTGTCGCGCAGATCAGCAGGCGGCTGTAGTTTTCCCGGAACGCCGGTATCAGCTTGAGCAGCTCGTTGGTGACTCCGTGCGCGGCGCTCGTCGCCGTACCCGAACGCGCGACCGCGATCTCCTCCACCTCATCGATGAACAACAGCAGCTCGTCGAGTTCGGCCAGGTCGGCGAATACCTCGCGCAGCGAAGCTGCGAGCCCTCCCGTCGCCGCGGCGGCCAACCGGGACGGGAACAACTCGACGAACGGCCAGCCGAGTCGCGACGCGACCGCTTTCGCGAAACTGGTCTTGCCGGTCCCCGGTGGCCCGAACAGGATGACGCTCTTGGGTGGTAGAACCCGATAACGCTCGGCCACATCGGGATTCGCCAACGGCAGCACGATCCGGCGTTCGATGACCTCCTTCTCACGATCCATCCCGGCCATCGACTGCCACAGTCCCGGTGGGAGCAGCCGCCCGCCCAGTTCGGTCAGCAGGGTGGACTTCGCGGGGGCCAACGGCTCGAGCAGCTCGTAGTAGACGAGGCCGGCCCTGCGCAGGTACCCGGAATTCTCGAACGCCACGGATCCGGTGGCGCCCTCGGGGACGAGGGTGCAGATCCTCCGCACGCCGTTCGACCGCAGCCGCCGCTCCAGTTCGGCGAGCAGTGCGCTGCCGATCCCGCGCCGCCGCCACCGCGCCGCCAGCGCCACCAACAGGACCCAGGCCCGCTCACCCTGGATTTGGGCGACCGCCATCCCGACCATCTCGCCACCGACCTCGGCCACCACCGCCGACTGTCTCGCTCGCGCTGCCGCCATCACCTCCGCCAGCGCGAAGACCGGCTCGTCCGCGGTTGGCACACGGCTTTGCTCCCAGATCTGGATCGCCTGATCCAGATCATCGTCACGGAACTCGCGTAGTCGCCATACCGGCATACGTACCTCGAACGGCCATCGGCGGACTCGGCCGTTCCTCTCAGTAAACACCCCCGGGCAGCCCCGCAGCGACGAAAACACGACCCGGAATGGATAGCGTGGGCAGTCACAAGCGGGCAATCCGTACTTCACGGGACCCCGGCCACATGGGCCAGACCGCACCGTCGGCCTGGTCACCCTGCCCGGCGCGTTCGTCGGTGTCCTGCTCACCAGCGGCTCGGCCGCCCAAGCCGCGGCGGCCCAGATCCTCGTGCTGATCGGACTGCTCCTGGCACAATCCTGCGCCGTCGCGGTCACCATCGAACTCGTCGCCCGCAGGAAAGTCCGCCGCACCGGCCAAGAGCAGGCGTGTGCCGCCGCCGATTCCGGGTAGGCGGTAGTCGTGAATCACACAAGAGCTCCGCTCCTGGAAGCGCTGGCCGACTATCACCGCCTCGGCAGGTACGGGTTCACACCGCCGGGGCACCGGCAAGGTCGAGGTACCGACGAGCGCGTTCTCGAGGTGATCGGGCGGGACGCGTTCGAGTCCGATGTTTTGCTCACGGCAGGCCTGGACGACCGCCTGTCGCGGGGCGGATACCTCACCCGGGCCGAAGCGCTCATGGCCGACGCGGTGCGCGCCGAAACCGCGTTCTTCTCCACGTGCGGAAGTTCGCTGTCGGTCAAGGCGGCCATGATGGCAGTCGCGGGTGGACAGGACGGAGGCCTGCTCGTCGCGCGCGACAGCCACAAGTCGATCGTGGCAGGGCTGATCTTCTCGGGCGTGCTGCCGCGCTGGATCACGCCGAGATGGGACGCCGCCCGCCATTTCTCGCATCCGCCCTCCCCACAAGAGGTGCGCCGGGCATGGGAGCAGCATCCGGACGCAGCGGGCGCGTTGATCGTGAGCCCGAGTCCGTACGGCACCTGCGCGGATATCGCCGGTATCGCCGAGGTCTGCCACCAACGCGGCAAACCGCTGATCGTCGACGAAGCCTGGGGGGCCCATCTGCCGTTTCACGAGGACCTGCCGACTTGGGCGATGGACGCGGGCGCCGATATCTGCGTGGTCAGCGTGCATAAGATGGGCGCGGGCTTCGAACAGGGCTCGGTCTTTCATCTGCAAGGCGACCTGGTCGATCCGACCAGGCTCAGCGAATGCGCCGACCTGCTGATGACGACCAGCCCGAACGTGCTGATCTATGCTGCGCTGGACGGCTGGCGCAGGCAGATGGTCGAGCGCGGGCACGAGCTGCTCGGGTCGGCGTTGCGCGTCGCCGACCAGGCCAGGCGACAGTTGGCCGAGATTCCCGGCATCACGGTGCTCGAGAAGGAGCTGCTCGGCGCCGAGGCATCCCATGACCTGGACCGCATGCAGGTGCTGATGGATGTGTCCGGCACCGGGGCCAGCGGCTACCAAGCGGCGGACTGGCTGCGCGAGCATCGCCGTATCGACATTGGCCTCACCGATCACCGCCGGGTGCTCGCAACGCTGTCCATGGCCGACGACAAGAGCACCATCGACACCCTGATCGACGCGATCGGGAACTGGCGCGGACAACTGCACGATCCCGCGCCGCCGCGCATCACACTGCCCTCGCCCTCCGACCTGGAATTGGAGACCGCGATGCTGCCCCGCGACGCGTTCTTCGGGCCCGTCGAAGCGGTGCCCGCAGAGGAGGCCGCGGGCCGGATCGCCGCCGAGCAGCTCACGCCGTACCCGCCGGGCATCCCCGTGGTCGTCCCGGGCGAGGTGCTGGACGCGGCCGTCGTCGACTACCTACGCACCGGCCTGGACGCGGGCATGAACGTACCCGACGCCGCCGACTCGCGACTGCGCACGATTCGTGTCGTGGTCGGCACCTGATCCGAAAGTCTCAGCGATCCGCCGACAAGCACGCACGCGAGCTGGCCGAACTGGCGCGGCGGACCAGGATCACAGTCGCGGTGGCGGAGAGCTCCCCCGCCGCCGCAATGGTGGTCGCTTACCCGGTCCGGCACCGCTATCGCGATCGGCGAAGATTCCCGGGCGGCGGGTCGCGGCCGGGCGGCGGCCGACCGCGGTGCGATGTGCTTCCCACCGCACGACGGTTTCGTGGCCGCCGAACCGGCACAGCGAGGCTACCCAGCCCGCCGATGTGCGAATCGCTTCGGCGCTACTGCTTCCAGCGCCGCTACCCGTTGGCCTTCTTGTAGGCCTCGACGACGTCGGCCGAGATCCGCCCGCGGGCCGACACATCCATGCCGTTCTTGCGCGCCCACTCCCGGATGACCGTGGCCTGCTCCCGATCGGTCGCCGACCGCAAGGCACCACCGCCCCGGCCCCGACGTGCGCGACCGACCTTGCGGGCGTACGGAATCCACTGTTCGAAGAACACGCGCAACTGCCCGGCGTTGTCCCCCGACAAGTCCATCTCGTAGGCCGCGCCATCCACGGCGAATGACACCGTTTCCTCGGCCTGAGACTTGCCGTCGTAGTCATCGACCAGTGTCACGACGACCTTGCGTGCCATAGAGATAATCCCTTCACGGTTACCGAGCGCGTACAGTCGAAAAAACAATCGTAGCCAGTAGATAACAGATCTGTTGCGCCGCCCGGAACGCCGGGGGTCCTTCTCGCACCGCCATATACACCGATGCCCCGGTCAGACTCGGGAACGATCAGTACCAACGGTGGCTCCGTGCTGTACGGCGGATTGGCGAGGCCCAGCCGGAATGCACCCTCGGGCTCCGCTTTCCGCGCCTACCCCCACTCCGGCAGGTCGTCGCCACACTCGTTCTCGGGCCGCTCGGGCTCGCACACAGCTTCTTCTCGCCTGACGTCATGACCCGGCACTGCCGGCACCTGTCCGATCCGGGCGTTGGCGCCAGGTGGCGACCGCCCCGGCGGACCCCACGGTGACGCGGTGACGTCGTGTCCGCCGTTTGGCGTTCACCAGTGTGATATCCCCTCCGTAGTGGGCCAGCACGCGGTGGTCCATGACCGCGCGCCACAGCGGAGGCACGGCGGCGAGTAGGACCATGGTGGCGTAGCCGGCCGGAAGTTGCGGCGCCTGCTGGGAACTGCGCAGGGTTTGGTAGCGGCGACCTGGGTTGGCGTGATGGTCACTGTGGCGCTGCAGGTGGAACAGAAAGAGATTCGTGATCAGACGGTCGCTGTTCCAGCTGTCGCGTGGCGAACACCGTGCGTAGTGCCCATTCGGGCGGCGCGGGCGCAGCAGCCCGTAATGCTCGACGTAGTTCACCGTCTCCAGCAACCCGGCACCGATCAGTGCCTGGAGCGCCAGAAACGGGACAATGCCGACTCCGAAGATCAGGATGAGCGTGCCGAACAGCACCGCGCTCATCGCCCAGGCATGCAAAATGTGATTCCCGCTACTGAACCAGGGTTTTCCCTTTCGGGCAAGACGCTCACGTTCCAAGGCCATCGCCGAGCGAAAACCGCCGGCCATGCTGCGCGGCAGGAATGCCCACAGCGACTCGCCGAACCGGGCGCTGGCCGGATCTTCGGGTGTGGCGACTCGCACGTGATGGCCACGGTTGTGCTCGACGAAGAAATGCCCGTACCCGGATTGCGCCAGTGCAATCTTCGCCAGCCACCGTTCGAGGTGTTCGGACCGATGCCCCAGTTCGTGGGCGGCGTTGATGCCGATGCCGGACACGAAACCCAGGGTCACGGCCAGTCCGAGCTTGTCCAACAGGCTCAGCTCGCCACCGGCCCACAGGTATCCGGCGATGAACAGACCGGCGAACTGCATCGGCAGGAACAGGTAGGTACACCAGCGGTAGTAACGGTCGTTCGACAACAGCTCGTAGTCCTCATCGCGAGGATTGGTGCCATCCTCCCCGACCGCCCAGTCCAGGATAGGGATCAGCACCAGCACGATGAACGGCCCGATCCACCAGAACACTTCCAGCCCTGTTCGCGCCACCGCCTGCGAGGGAAGCAGGGCGCAGGCCGGAGCAATCAATCCTAGGACCCAGAGATAGCGCTTGGGGTCGCGCGCATCCGCGCGCATGCGGAATAGGTTCATAGTCGTCTCGCTGGTCAACCAGCACAACAACAGTCGAGATCGTGTCCGTCACAGAAGCTTGCGCTGACTTGTCGTTCAAGGATAGCTGTTTCTCGCCATGAGACCGCGAACTGTTACAGACATCGGAAAAGAACTAGCAGGAGTCCTCGACCGTGGTGGCCCGCGTGGTCGCGAGAATGGTTCGCGCGACCGACTGCGGCTCGTCGAAACGCTCCTCACCGCGACAGCACAGCGCGGAATCGGTACCCGGCTCGCCCTTCACGACCGACAACGCGTCCGCGAGCGCGTTGAGTTTGACCTGCATCGCATAGGTGGCGCGACTGTGCGTGTTGTGCAACAGGGCGACGAGGACGAACGTGACTATCGTCGTCGCGGTGGTGAGCAGCCGTGGCCAGTTCTCGACGTCGCGTGCGAACACCAAACTCACCACACCCGTCAGCATCAGCGCGGCAGCAAGCACGAAGAACAAGCCCTTCGACACCAACGTGCCTGCCACGGCGGCGAAATCGTCGAACACAGAGGCCGGTCGCACCACATCCGTGGGCATCATCACCACCATTACGGCGGACTGCTTGGTGTGGTTACCCACAGTAGAAACCCCTTCCCATCGCCACGCCGCGGTATCTCCGCACTACCCTGCACCCGCACCAAACGCCAACCGGGCCGCGGTGACCACCCTCCGCGTACCCGATCTCGCCTGCCGCACTCCGGCAAGCGCCACAAGACATTCGGTGCTGATCGCCACTGGGCTGGGTGTCAGACGCCATCGATTTGCTCGCGCGTGGCTGCTCGACCGCCGAACTCGACTAGGCCAGCGGCCTTTCAGATCCGATGGCGGACATCACCCCTGGTCAGCGCAGGCTTTTGCCGGGAACGCATCCAGATGTGGACCGTGGGCGGCACGTCGGCTCATCGTCGACGATGCTCTTTAGATCGTTTGCCAGCCCCGCCAACTCACTCGACCACGCCTGCCCGACGGCACGGAATCAGTTCTCCGCGCCGCACTGCGGTCTCCGGGCCCGCGATCACCGCCCGGTACCCGCGCGAAAGGGGGACGCCGTGCACGACGTTGTCAGCGGATGCCGGTCAGATCGCCTCCGGCTTCCATGTGGCAATGGCCCAGATCACCACGACGTTCAACGCGATCACCAGGATCGACCAGGCCGGGTAGTACGGCAGCCACATGAAGTTTCCGAGAATCGACAAGGCCGCGACGCAGATCGCCGCGACCCGCGCCCAGGTGGCGCCGGTCATCAACCCCAACGCGGCGATGATGAGCAGGATGCCAAGCACGATATGGATCCAGCCCCATCCGGTGGTGTTCATCTTGTAGGCATAATCCGGCCCAACGACGAGCAAGGCGTCCGCTGCGACGGCGGAGATGCCCTCGAAGATCGACAAAACACCGACGGTCAGCAACAGAATCGCGGCAGCGATGGACGTGCCCGCCGCGAAACCCTGGCGCACGGGATGTTGGCGCGGTTCGGTCATGTGCGTCATCGATCGCCCCCTTTCTCGGGAAGTAGTGGACGTCTTTCGAATCTCCTCCCTGCGCGCGGTCGGGCACTTCACCCGTTCGGGATGACTCGGCGCCGAACCGGCGCCCCGTGCCCACATGGTGGCGAGGCGGTACGGCCGGGAATTCCTCTTCCACGATCCGGGCCGATCGACGGTGCACCGACCCGGCATCTCGACGCGTCGGTTGCGCTGCGGTGACGACCGAGGCCGGGCGTTGCGCTCGGCACCATCCCGCGCCGGAGCCAGCACGGACCGCGTGACCGAGAACGACCACGACGACGCCGATCAGCAAATCGGCGATCCGACCTCACCCTGTGTGGGTGAAATTTCGATAACTACCGCAAATGATCTGATCTGCGAGCGGTACATTTCGATACCTAGGCGCGGTAGTGATCTTTCAGCACACGGCCGAGGGAGGCACGGTGACTGCACTGCACGGCACCGATCGACGCAGCATATCCTCGGCTGGCGCCGGAATCGCGTCGGAGATCCCGTCCTTGCCGTTCGCACCGATTGCTCGGGCGGATATCTATGCTGACATCGACGCCGTCGCACACACATGCAATGGTCGTGTGCTGCTCATCAGCGCACCCGCGGGGAGCGGAAAGACCGTGCTTCTCACAGATTGGGCCGCCCGGCGTTCGTCACACGCCGAGTGCGAACACGAGGTGGCGTGGCTGACCATCACCGAACACCTCAGCGACCCGGCCGCGCTGTGGACCGCTATGAGCAAGCGACTCCGCATCACCACACCGCCGCGCCGCCCCGGTCCAGTCACGGCGGACCCGGCTCACCTGATCGAGGCCCTCACCGCGCGGACCTCGCCCACGGTGCTGGTCCTCGACGACGCTCATCTGATCAGCGATCCGCTCGCACTCGCCGGACTCGAATACTTCCTGCACCACGCGCCGCCCGGTCTCACGACGGTGCTGTGTGCCCGTTTCGCTCCGCCGATCCGCTGGCATGTCCTCGATCTGCCCTCGCGGCTGACCCGCTGGGGCGCGAGCGAACTGGCCTTCACGCCCGATCAGGTCCGCGCGCTGTGCGGCGACCACGGCTGCGAACTCACCGACGCGGAACTGGACACGCTTGTCGCCCTCACCCGAGGATGGGCCGCACTGGTGCGTATCGCCGCGATCCACCTTGCGGCATACCCGGACGACCACGCGGCCGCGCTGACCGTCCTCGCGCGCCCACCGCATGCGGTCTCCGACTTCCTGGTCGGCGAACTCGTCGACGCTCTGTCGCCCACGCTGCACCAGTTCCTCACCTACACCAGCGTCCCGGTCTCGTTCACCGAGCAGCTCGCCGACCAGTTCGTCGGCGGCGGCGCCGGGCACTGCCTCTACGAACTCGACCGGATCAGCTTCCCGATCGTTTCCGTCGTGCGCGGCAACGCGGTGTGGTTCACCTATCACCCGATGCTGCGAGCTTATTTTCTTGCCCAGGCCGATCGGCTCGGGCCGGAACTGCGCTCGGATCTGCAAGTGCGGTCGGCGCGCTGGTTGCGATCCGCTGGCCTGCTGCGGGACGCGCTCCCCCATCTGCTCGCCGGGCCCGACCGGCGGCACCTGGGTGAATTCTTGTCCGAGTGCGCACTGACAATGGTCCTCGACGGTGAGGGTGACGCACTGTTCGACGCAGTTGCCCGTGCGGCACCCGAACTGCTCGACGATCCTTTCCTGTGGCTGGTCCGGGTCGTCGACGCGCTGGTCCGCGGCAACATCGCCGCCGCGATCCCCTGTCTCGACACGGCAACGGCACGGCGGGCCACCAAGAAGTCCTTCGCGCCAACGGACCGGGTGGACGCACTCGCGCTCGCCGCGGCGGTCGACGCCGCCGTGACCAGCGGCACGGTGGTCGGCGAACTCCCGCACACCGTCGCGCCGATCGGCGAACCGGATTTCGACGCATACACCTCGATCCAACTCGCCACCGCGCTGATCGCCCGCGGCGAGATCGCGCGCGGCGAGGAGCTGCTGCAGTCGAGTCTCGCGCTGGCCGAACACATATGCCATCCCCGGCTGGTGCTGCACGCGCTCGCCCGGCTCGCTTTCGCGGCGAGCGCCGTCGACAGCGTCGACGCGATGCGCGACCGCGCTGCCCGCGCGCTGGCCGTCGCCGCCGAGCACGGCCTGCTCGAAGCGACCGATGCCGTCCAGGCGTCTACCATCGCCGCCTACGGCGCCTACCTGCACGGCGACGAGCCCGATCCGGCGCAGGTGGCCGCCGCACTCGCGGTCCGTGTCGATCACGACGGGTCGACCGGTCCCGTCGCCGGGTGGCACGGCAATGTCATCGGCCATCTCCTCGCCATCGATCGGGCCGACGACCAAGGCGCGGCGGTCGACGCACTGCGCCGGAATCTGCTGCTGGTGTTGGAGATGAAGACGCTGCCGAACACGACCGGCAGCCTGGTTCCGCCTGTGGTGTGGGCGCTGCTGCGCGTGCAGGAGGCCGCAACGGCACACCTGTTGGTCGACCGTTCTCGCGGCATCGTCGGCAACCTGCCCGATATCCAGCTCGCCGATGCCGCCCTGACCTACGCGGCCAACCGGCCCAAGGCGACCTGTGCCCTCCTCGAACCTCTGCTCGACGGCGCGGCGGCCCTGCATCCGGTCAGCGAGATCACCGGCTGGCTGTTGTACGCCACGGCTCAGCATGACTCCGGTGCGCCGTCGAAGGCCGTCGCTGCGCTCGACAACGCGTTGCGCGCCGCCGCGCCACAGCGGCTCGTGCGACCGTTCCTCGACGTGCCGACCGCCATCCCACTGCTGGACCGCTATGTCGGCCGGTTCGGCCGAGACGAGCGATTCGCCGACCTCGTCCGGCGCCATCCCGCCGCGCGGCGGCGGCCGACCTACCCGGCGTTGACACACACCGAGATGACCGTGCTCAAGAGGCTCCCGTCCGGCCGCACGGCCCAGCAGATCGCCGCCGAACTGGGCGTTTCGGTCAATACCGTGAAGACTCACTTGCGCGGCATCTACGCCAAACTTGGGTCGAACTCGCGGATCGACGCCCTCGACAACGCCCGCCGCGGCGGTTTGCTCTGAGCCGGGTTCGGTTTCGTCTGTCATCGCGCGACCGGGCGTAGCCCGTACGCTGATGTATGGCTTTGTGTCGTCGGCAGTTGTTACGAGTGGGTGCCGCGGGATCGGCCGCGGTGCTGGTGGGGACGGCGGCGGCGAGCAGCGCTCGGTTCCCGGCGCCGCGGTGGCCGGGGGACCCTTTCGCGCTGGGGGTGGCATCGGGCGATCCGACGCCGGACGGTGTGGTGCTGTGGACGCGGCTGGCTCCGGACCCGTTGGCACCGGACGGGCTCGGTGGCATGTCGTTGGATCCGGTGACCGTCGAATACGAGGTCGCGCAGGACGAGAATTTCCGGCAGCTGGTGGCGCGGGGGACCGCGGTGGCGACGCGCGCACTCGGCCACAGTGTGCACCCGGAAGTCCAGGGGTTGTCACCGGATCACTGGTACTTCTATCGGTTTCGGGCCGGGTCGGCGATCTCGCCGGTCGGGCGGACCCGCACGGCTCCGCCGCCTGGACAGCCCCTCGCCCGGCTACGTTTCGCGTTCGCCTCGTGCCAATCGTGGAGCTCCGGCTATTACACCGCCTACGAGCACATGGCCAGGGAAGACCTCGACCTGGTCGTGCATCTGGGCGACTACATCTACGAGCGCGCCTGGATACACGGCCGCGAGGGAATCACGGTGGGACCACACTTTCGCGACGAAGCCGTCGATCTTCCCGGCTACCGGCTGCGCTATGCGCTCTACAAGGCCGAGCAACCGTTGCGCGCCGCGCACGCCGCGTTTCCGTGGCTGGTCACCATGGACGATCACGAGGTCGACAACAACTGGGCGGGTGACGCGCCCGGCGCTGGGTTCGATATCTCCCGTTTTCGCGCCCTGTTCCGCCGCCGCCGGGCCGCCGCCTTCCAAGCCATGTACGAACACCAGCCGCTGCGGATCGCGCAGCTGCCGTCCGGGCCGTCGGTACGTTTGCACCGCCGCTACCGGTTCGGCGACCTCGCGGAGATCACCATGCTCGATACCCGGCAATATCGCACTCAGCAGGCGTGTGGCGGGACGGCCGGGCCCGACTGCGCCGACCGGTTCGCCACCGATCGCACGATATTGGGTGCAGGGCAACGGGATTGGCTGATCGACGGCCTCGCCCACTCCCCAGCCCGCTGGCAGGTCATCGGCAACCAGGTGGGCATGAGCCAGAACGACAGCGACCCGGGCCCCGGCGTCAGGGTGTCCACCGACTCCTGGGACGGCTATGTCGCCGACCGCAACACCGTGCTCGGAGCGGCCGCCGACCGAGGGGTCCGCAACCTGGTGGTGATCACCGGCGACCGGCACGAGAACCACGCCGCCCACCTGCGCCGCGACTACGTCGATCCCGAATCACCCGTCGTGGCGGCGGAATTCACGGGAACGTCGATCTCGAGCAACGGCGACGGAGCCGATCTCAACGACAAGGGGCGTCTGCTGCTGGCCGCCAATCCGGATCTCGAGTTCTTCAACGCGCAGCGCGGGTACGTACGCGTCGAGCTCGACCATCAGCTGTGGCGCAACGACTTCCGCGTCGTGCCCTACATCCGCCGCCCCGGCGCACCCATCCACACCCGCGCCAGCTACGTCGTCCAAGACGGGGTGCCCGGGGTCACCGAGGCATGGCGGCCCGACAACTCGAGCGAGCCAGGATCCGCAGCCGATGCCACCGGACCGATCGACAGCACCCGCGGTACCCGCTGACACGTGTCCGACCGCGCCCTCAGCTGCTCGCCGACTCCGAACGCAGGACAAGAACGGTGATTTCACTCGGGGCGAAGACACGCAGTTGCGGTCCCCAGAAGCCGGTGCCGCGGCTGGTGTACAGCTGGGTACGTTCGCCGTGGCGGCTCAGGCCCGCGACGACGGGCTGGTCGAGGCGAACCAGGTAGTGGAAAGGCCAGATCTGGCCGCCATGGGTATGGCCGGAGATCTGCAGCGCTATGCCCGCCGCGGCGGCGTCGGTGATCTGTTTGGGTTGATGGGCGAGCAGGACGACCGGCGCGTGCGGGTCCGCACCCGCGAGTGCGGCGGGCAGGTCGGGGCCATGACCGGTCAGGCCGACGCCGGTGGGGTCGTCGATGCCCGCGATCACCAACTGGTCGTCGCCGCGGCGCACCGTCTCGTGCTGGTTGTGCAGCGGCTGCCAGCCGAGAGACGCCATGTGGTCGATCCAGCCCTGTGCGTCGCCGAAATACTCATGGTTGCCAGTGATGTAGAACCTGCCGAGTTCGGCCTCGACCTTGCCGAGCGGGTCGACCTGCGGGTGCCGCTTCGCCACCGAGCCATCCGCGAGATCACCCGCGTGGCAGGCGATATCGGGGCGCTGCGCGTTCACGACTTCGACCACACGTTCCGACCAGCGCAACCGGTCGAGTGCGGCGAAGTGGGTGTCGGTGACAACCACCATGCGCAGGCCGTCCAGGGCAGGCCCGAGCCCCGGGATGACGACATCGACCGTGCGCACCCGGGGCACGCGACGCGCCTCGACCACTCCCCACACCACCAGGACGGTCGCGGCGGCGAGCACGCCCACCGCGACGACGCGGGAGCGAGCCGGATCGTCGACGCCCGCGACAGCCAACCCCATCCGCGCGAGGTTCCCGAACACCGACCAGGTGAACACCACCCACAGCACGCCCAGCAGCGTGTCGCCGACGATGGACGCGGCATCCGACTGCGCGGGCCCGTGTCCGAGGAACATCGCCGCAGGAAGGCAGACGAACCCGAGCAGGAACAGCGCGGAACCGATCCAGAACAGCGGCCCGGCTCCCTGAGCGGGCGCTTCCACCAAGGTCCACCAGGGAAGCAGGAACAACACTGCGGGAATCGCCAGAAACAGCATCAGGCGGGACACGTACTTCAAGTGGACTCATCCTCGTCGGCGCAGGTACAGCGCGCGGTCCCTCCCCCGGCGCCATGGGGCGCTATCGACGATAGCGTCCTGCTCCCGAGGCCGCAGATGGCCTGCGTGATACGTGGTGCGCAGCCCGCTGCGTCGCGGCCCGTCGAATCAGCGGAACCGAAATCGCGGCGCACTCTTCCGGACCGGACTCGTCAACCGTTCAGGACACCCCGAGCCGCTCGGCCAACACGGCGAGATCCTTGTCACCGCGGCCGGACAGGCACAGCACGATCAGCGAGTCGGCGGGAATCTCACCACGGTCACCCATTTCCAGCAGATGTCCGACGGCGTGAGCGGATTCGAGGGCGGCGAGGATGCCTTCGGTGTGGCTGAGCGCCTGCATTCCGCGCAGCGCGACGGCGTCGGTGGCCGCGCGGTAGGTCACCCGGCCGCTGTCCTTCAGATGACTGAGTTCGGGACCCACGCCCGGATAGTCCAACCCCGCCGCGATGCTGTGGGTCCGTGCGATCTGACCGTCCTCGTCCTGCAGGAGATAGCTGTAGGAGCCGTCGATCTCACCTGGGCTTCCCATGCAGAGGGTCGCCGCGTGATCGCCGGTCTCGACACCTCGTCCGGCCGCCTCGACGCCGATCAATCGCACCTCCGGATCACCCGCGAACGGATGGAAGACCCCGATGGCGTTGCTGCCGCCGCCCACACAGGCGAGGATGTAGTCGGGCAGTCTGCCTTCGGCTCGGACGATCTGGTTGCGGGTCTCCGCACCGATCATCGTCTGGAAATCGCGCACGATCCTCGGGTACGGCGCGGGCCCTGCCGCGGTGCCGAACAGGTAGTGGGTCGTGTCCAGGTTCGCCACCCAGTCGCGCACCGACTCACTGATCGCGTCCTTGAGCCGCCGCGAACCGCTGTCCACCGCGCGCACCTCGGCGCCGAGCAGTTTCATGCGCACCACGTTGGACGCCTGACGGCGCATGTCGTCGGTCCCCATGTAGACGACGCAGGTCAGGCCGAGCATCGCGCACACCGTAGCCACCGCGACGCCGTGCTGCCCTGCGCCGGTCTCGGCGACGATCCGTCGCTTGCCCATCCTTTTGGCCAGCAGCGCCTGTCCGAGCGCATTGTTGATCTTGTGTGCGCCGGTGTGCGTCATATCCTCACGTTTCAGATAGACGCGCGCCCCCGGCACTCTCAGCAACTCGGCGAACCGCCGCACCTGATGCAACAGTGTGGGCCGCCCGACCCGGTCGCGCAGCAACTCGTGGTACTCGGCCACGAAGCTCGGATCCGCCTGCGCGAGTTGATAGTCCTGTTCGAGATCCAGCAGTGCGGCCATCAGACCTTCAGGGACGAATCTGCCTCCGAACACACCGTATCGTCCACGCTCGTCTGGAAACATTCCATGCCGGTACCCGCTCGCCGGCACTTCGTGGTCAACCCTCATCAAACACCAACGCTTTCACCGCCGCAGATCCGACGGATCAGTCTGTTCTGCTCGTGCTAGCACAACACCACTGTTCGGCAACAGCAGAGTTAACAGACTAGATTTTTCGGATGGCTAACGTCTTCTCACTGCTGGAGGTGGTCGGCCATCGGGGTGTGCTTCGACTGCCGTCGGGCGCGCATCACCATGCGCGCGGCCGACTCACCCGCTACGCGCCCTGGTGAGGTCCGAGCGACGGTGTCCGTGCGCAGGTCACGCTCATGTGGTGGTCACCGACGCTCGGCGACGACAGTGTCGGAGATCTGCGCGACCAGCTGCCATGGGCGCTTGGAGTCGGTCGTGGCCTTGCCGCTGGTGAGGATCGCACCGGACAACCCCCGCGCCGGGTCGGCCCAGCCGTACTGGGTGGTCAGTCCGCTGCGGCCGAAGTGCGCCGCGGTGTCGCGGCCGAACTTCGACCTCCGCCCGCCCAGCTCGAAACCCGCGCGACTGACCCGTCCGGCCACGCCGGGCAGCCAGCGGGCGGGCCGCACCGCCTCGCGCAACGTCTCCGGCCGGATGATCCTGCGGCCGTCGGGTCCGCCGCGTGTGAGGATTTCATAGAAGCGCGACAGCTCGGACGCGGTGGTGATCAAATTGCCAGAGGGCAGCTCGGCGGTCAGGAACGCCTGGGTGGCCGACCGGGATGCGCGGTCCATCCGTCCTCCGATCGCCTTGCTGGCCACATAAGTCGACATCCGCGAGGGCGCGGGACCGGTCTTGACGCTCGGTACGACCTTGTCGAGGTCCTCGGGGGGCACGCCGAACGTGGTCCACCGGAACCCGAACGGCTCCAGCACCTGTTCGGACAGATGCTCCCGCAACCGCTTTCCGGTCGCCCGCTGCACCAGAAGACGCACGATCAGACCGCTGGTCAGCGCGTGGTAGACCCGGAACCGGCCCGGCTTGCAACTCGGGACCAGATCGGCCAATCCGCGCACGGCCAACTCCTCGTCGAGCACTAGATCGACCCCCCGGTACGGCGGCGTGACGAAGGGCACCCCCGCGGAGTGCGAGAGCACGTCGCCGATCGTGATGTCGGCCTTGCCGTTCGCGGCGAATTCCGGGATGAAGTCGCACACCGGGTCATCCAGCCCGAACGCGCCCTGTTCGATGAGCATGAACATGAGCGCGCCGGACACTCCCTTCGCCGTCGAGAAGCCACAGAACGGTGTGTCCGGTGTCGCGAGCACTTTTTTCGCGGTCGGTCCATCGTGCGGCGCGTTGCCCCAACCGTGCCCGATGGTCCGATTCAGCGCGATCTTGCCGTTTCGCCGCAGACACACCTGGATGGCCGGGCTCGTGCCCACCCGGTACCACGCCCGCACCGACTCCCACAGCGTCTCGCGGTCTCCGCGGCTGAGTCCGGCCTCCGCCGGATCGTCCTCGTGGCCCACCGTGGTCACGGTGTCCAGGTCCTCGGCAATCGCCACTGATCCGGCCGTAAGCGTGCTCATTCGGCCAGCTTATCGACCACTGGCCGGGACTGGTTGTCCCGCTGTGCCCGCACGACCACGGGGTCGGTTACCCGCTGGTGGAGGCGGAGATTCATCGGGGAACAGCAGGCCCACCGATTCGACTGCCTCACGACCGCCGTGTGCGCTTCGGGCGGCGGGTGGCTTCCTCTGCCACCCGAGCCCGCTGGTCGGCGGGCACGAGGACGAGGATGTCCTCGCGCGAGCCGATCATCAGCTTCTGCAGGATCGCGGCCATCTGGGCGTCCACGGTCTTGAAGGAGCTGCCCCGTCGCGCGGCGATCGCGGTGTTGGTCCAGCCCGCCGCCGCCAAAGTCGCTACATCCTGCTCGGCGGTCGACAGATCCTGCCATCGGGATGGGCGCTGCTGCCGTACGGGGTGGTCCACCGGCAGGCGGTCCAGCGACAATGCGCCCAAGGCCAATTGGGCCACCTCACCGAGTTCGGGCCGCAGCAGCGAACCCTCGCGCTCGGCCGCCGCGAAGTCCGTCGCGCCGAGGACCTCACGGGCGACCGCGGCTGCGGCGGCGGTCTCGGTGGCGAACGGTCCCAGGTTCGCGATATCCACGCCCAATCTCTGCCGCAAAGCGGCGACACCACCGATGAGCCGCGCGATGTCCAGCGCCCACTCGGTCACCTCACCGGAACGCTCGTCGCCTGCGTCGGCGATCAAACGTGCCAGGATCCACGCGTGGACGTGGATCCCCCACACCCCACCCCACTGATCGCGCATCGCCAGTTGGCTCGACAGCGTCGCACGCCCCACCGCCAAGGCTTGCTTCGGGTCGCCATGTTTGGTCAGCGCGATCGCCCAGGCCAATTGGGCCCACGACTCGGCCCACTGCGCGCCGGACCGCTGCGCGTCGTCCAGGTGCCACCGGGTGATGTCGAGCGCCTGCGCCGCCGTACCCAGGAACGCGGCGGCGAGCGCCTCGAACAGCCCGCCCATCGCGGCGCCGCCGCGGTCGTCCCGCTCCACGGATTTCGCACGCGCACGGGCCAAGACACCGATCGCGCGCACATCGCACCGCACCAGCAGCAGCTCACTGCCTCTGGCGAATTCCACCGGAGCGGGCAGACCCAAATCGCGTTCGGGGTGCTCGCGCCAGCCCGCGCGGGCCGCCGGATCCGGCACGCAGAGCGCGACGCAGTCGTCGAGCATGCGTTCGGCATCCTCGTGCGCGCCCTGGCACAAACTGATCCACCCGATCATCGACATCGCCGCGAGTTGCAGTTGAACCGGCTGCGGGTCGAGACCGCGGGTGGCGGCGAGGGTGCGCTCGGCCAAGCGGCGGGGCTCGCGCAGCGACCCCCTGAAGAACGGGGCGCGCAGCGCGATAAGCCCGGCCGCGATCTCCAGACCGACGGCAGCCTCCCCCGGCGTGCTGAGGCTGCCGTCGATGGCGCACAGCAGGTTGTCCCAGGCCGCCCCGGCCCAGTCGAGTATGTCCTGTTCGGCCGGGCCGAACCATTCGACCTGTGCCGCGACGACCTTGTCGCGGTAGTAACTGCGGTGTCTGCGCGTCAAGCGAGCCCATTCGTCGCCGCGCTCGCGCAGTCGCTGCTGGGCGAACACGCGAAAACTCTCCAGCAGCGAGTAGCGCGCCGTGTCCGCGGTCAGGTGGACCGACACGAGCGATTGGTCCGCCAGCCGCTCGAGCAGATCCTCGATCTCGGCGCGGGCAAGACCGTCATCGTCCTCGTCGGAGCAGACCGCCTCGATCGCCTCGAGCTCGGCGCCCACATCGAGCCCGGACGCGCCCGCGTCCTCGTGGCCGACGTCGTATCCGGCCGCGAACACCGCCAACCGCTCGAAGAGCAGGCGCTCCTTGTCCCGGCACAGGTCGTAGGACCAGGCGATCACATCGCGAATGCCCTGATGCCGTTCGTCGGCGCCGACGCGCGGACCATGCGACCAGCGCAGCCTCCGGTCGCTCACCTCCCCGCTGAGGTCACGCAGGATCATCGCGAGCGGTTGGCGCAGCAGTCGCGCGGCGGCCAGCCGGATGTAGAGCGGGTGGTTGTGCACGTGCCCGCAGATCGCGACGGCATCCTCGACGTCGCGGTCGGCGATGGTGTGCCCGGTCAGATCCGCGCGTCGACGGAACAGGGTCAGCGCCTGTTCCTGGGACAGCGCGGGCACGGGCACGAGTTGCTCGTCGACCCAGCCGATCGCCTCGCGGCTGGTGGCCAGCACGGTGAGTCCGGGTACCGCGTCGAGCAGGTCGGCGATCACCCGGGCCGCCCCGTCCAGGACGTGTTCGCAGTTGTCCATCACGAGGATCGTCTGCACGGCGCGGCCCACAGCGTCGGTGCGACCGAGCGTACTCACCACCGCATCCCACGCTGACCGTCCGGAGAAGTCGGCGTCAACCAGCGACTGCGCGAGCTCCTCCTCGACGGCCGACGCGTCGGCGCCCTTCGCCAGCCGGGCCAGGCGCACCCAGTGCACCGGCACCCGCCGCGCCTTCTGGAATCGGTGCACGACTTCCGTCGCCAGACGAGTTTTCCCGATCCCGCCCACGCCGATCAAGGTGACCAGGCGGTTGGCGCCGAGCAATAGCACCCCGACGTTTTCCAGCTCGCGTTCGCGACCGACGAAATCACTGGTGGCCGCCGGCGGGAAACCCGGACTCGGCGCACGACTTACCGACACACCAAGGCAGCCTAGTCGGGTCTCGGCGACGGAAAGCCGAGAGGCATAGGTATTCGGCGGCAGATCGCGGCCGGGCCACCGATGCGCACGACCTACCTATCCGGCGATCCTGATAAGTCACCGCGGCGCAGAACCGGCGCCGCGGACGAACTGAGCACAGGAAAACGATGTCTGCACCGGAGCGCCGGGACACCGCCGATGGACGACACCAGCGTAGAGATTGGTGCCGGATCCACGTGCGGTTCGAACACCCACCGATCGAGCTGGACTATCGGGACGCGAGCATCATTGCCCGGCAATTCGCCGCGGCCGCCACCAGGATCGGTGCGGTCGTCACCATCGACCACGATCTTCGCGGCGACCTGCCGCCGTTGCCGTGCCGGAGTTTGTGGACCTGAGCGCCGATGCCGACGGTCCCTACCGATGTGGCTTACCCACCTATTCGCCAACGATCTCACTATCGACCCGCAGTCGATCTTCACCACCGAAAGGACGCGCAGTGGGACAGATACAGGTACTCGGAGCAGGCGAATGCGGATTGCCCCTCGCCCATCGGCTCCTGCGAGGCGGCAAGTCGGTCACCCTGGTGGCCGACCGCGACGCCGACGCCGTCCTCGCGGGCACAGTGACCAGCACGCAGGTCAAGTTCTCGCCCACCCTGGACCTCGAATCGGATGCGGGGCTCGGTTTCTGGCAGTCGACCGCGCCGAACATCGAGGGCATCCGCCTCAGCATGGTCGTCGACCGCACGGTGGTGGTCGGCTGGTCCGGGCACCTCACCCGACCGGCACAGAGCGTGGACCAGCGGACCGTATTCGCGCGCTGGCTCAGCGAGTTCGTAGCCGAGGGCGGAGACCTGCGGATCGCCGACCCGTCGGTGGCGGAACTCGATCGCCGGGCCGCCGACTACGACCTGACCGTCGTCACCCGCGCCTCGCGCGAACTCGCCGCGTGTTTCGAGGCCGACCCGACGTGGACCGTTCCCGCCGAACCCCTGCGACGCCTCGCGGTGTTGTATCTCGACGGCGTCCAACCGGACCCGGACAACCTGGGCACCTACATCTCCCTGCCCGGACACGGCGAAGTGATCTCGTACCCCGGACTGACCGGCCGCCCCGGACAGGAACGCCGGTGCGAGATGGTCCTCTTCGAGGCGCGGTCCGGCGGTGCGCTGGACGTGTTCGATTCGCACAGCACGCCGACCGAACGCGTCCGGCAGGCGAAAGAGCTGCTCGATCACCTCCTGCCCGCCGAGCTCGCCGACCGGTATCGCGCCGCCGAACCGACCGATGCCGGGGCGACCCTCGTCGGCGCCGTGACACCGGCCATGCGCAAGCCGGTGGGCACCCTGCCGTCCGGCACGCCCGTGCTCGGCGGCGGCGACGTCGTCTGCCGGATGGACCCGGGCGGCGCGCAGGGCGCCAACAACGCCGTCCAGTGCGCGATCCGCTACAGCGAGGCGATCCTGCACAATCCCGGCGGCCCTTACGACCGGGCCTGGATGGAATGGGCCGCCGCGCCGTGGCTCACCGGCGTCGCGCACCCCGCTGCGCTGTGGACCGCGACGGTGCTCGACCCCCCTCCCGCGATGCAGGAGCTGATGCTCGCCGCGCAGCACGACCCGACGCTGGCCGACGCGTTCACCGACACCTTCGCGCGACCCGCGAACATGGCCCAGTTCGCGGGGTCCCCGACGTGAGCGGCGAACGCCCCGGATATCACGAATCCCAAGGCGGAGTCGGGGGGAAGACGACCGGCAGCGCGGCGAGGGCTCGATGGAAAGGCCCTGGCCGCCAGGACAATTCTTCTACCGCGACGGCAGGCTGCAGTTCGGGCAGCGCGTCGAGCAGCTGGTCGATCGCGTCTTGGACGATCAGGTAGGCCGGGCTCCTTGCGGGGCAGGCGTGTGGCCCCAGGCCCCACGCCAGATGCGACCGGTTGCCGCTGTGGTCGGCGGCGCTGATCGCCGGGTCGTTGTTGCAGCCCGCCATGCTGATGACGACGGGTTGGTGCGCGGGCAGCCAGACATTGTCGATCAGGATCGGCTGGCGCGGGTAGCTGACGCTGAAGTTCGCCATCGGTGGGTCGGTGAACAGCACCTCGTCGAGAGCGTCGCGGGTGGACAGGCTGCCGCCGAGGACGTGACCGCCGAAGCGGTCGTCGGTGAGGATCAGCACGAGACTGTTGATGATCAGATTCCGCAGCGGTTCGATCCCGCCGTAGAGAACGACGAGCTGGTGGATCAGCTCCGCATCATCGAGGTTCGCCGGGTGCTGGAGCAGCCGCGTCGTGATGTCGACGCCCGGCTCGGCGCGTTTGAGTTCGACCAGCCGCAGCAGCGCCTCGCTGAGCATCCGGTTGCCCTCCTCGGCGTCGATGCCGTCGAAGACCGCGGCGGTCGCGGCGGCGACCTGCTGCCCGATATCCGGCGGGCAACCCAGCATCGCGTTGATCGCCTCGAAGGCGAGCGGGAGGGCGTATCGGGTCACCAGGTCGGCCGTACCTGCCGCACAGAAGGAGTTGATCAGCGGGACGGCGATCCGCTCAACCGTGCGGTGCAGGGCGTGCAGGTCTACTGCGTTGATGCTCGCGGTGTTGGCCTGCCGGTAGCGAAGGTGCTCATTTCCTGCGCTGCGCAGGGCGTTCGGACGCCACTCCAGGACCGGCAGCACTGGACAGTCGGCGGGGATGTTCGCCTGCCAGACGCGGGGGTCGGCCGGGAAGTGCGCCGGATCGTGCAGGATTCGCACCGCGGCGTGATAGCCGATCACCAGCGTCGCGGGCACCCCCGGCGCCAGCTCGACCGGCACCATCGAACCGTAGCGGTCCCGCATGTCCCGGTAGGCGCGGTGCGGATCGGCCGCGAACTCGGCGGAATACAGCGACACACGTTCGGCACCGGTCTCGACCGGAGAACCATGGTGTGCGCCAAGGCTGTTCGCTGGGGGGACAAACTCTCGGGACACTGCACACTCCCACATCAGAACGACTTCGA
The DNA here is from genome assembly GCF_035920445.1 of Nocardia sp. NBC_01730. Lineage (NCBI taxonomy): Bacteria > Bacillati > Actinomycetota > Actinomycetes > Mycobacteriales > Nocardiaceae > Nocardia > Nocardia sp. NBC_01730. Next base: position 2,490,886 of record NZ_CP109162.1, read on the forward strand.
CGAATGCGAGCCAGGAAACGGCGGCGTGGACCACCGCGCGGCTAAACCTCGCTGTCGTCCAGTCCATTCGGCGCACCGTGGCACCGCGTCACCCAGACCAACGGGCGGATCGACACACAGGATGGTCCGGTAGGTAGGTCGCTGACATCGGTAGACCCGTGTGACCTGGGCCGATCCCCCTTTTGACCGGATCCCTTTCAGCCGAAGGTCGATCAGCGGTTCCCTGTGTGATGCATGCACTTCCGAGGAGGCATCAGCTAGAACGCCTGCGCGGCCGAGGTTTATGGTGTGACTCGAACTCTCGATGTCCGCGAAAATGTTTCGTTTCGCGTCGAGCCCGACCCGATGCTCGGTAATATCGCCGGTTCGCTGTATGAGGTACACCTGGCGCCCAGGGGATGCCGCATGCGGGAAATGGTGGCCAGTGGTCAGGCGGGCTGGAATGATGGCGGGGCGGGTCCGGCGCTCGTATCGACGGGGACACAACGAATTCGGTGCGCGCGCGGCTGGTGTATAACAACCATCGGCCCGGCCGACTCCACCGACAAGCGATAGCGAGACACGATGCACGGTTACCTGAACCAGGTGTCCCAAGGCGCAACCCCTTCCGGCTATCCGACGCGCGAGAGTTCCGGCTATCCGACGCGTGAGAGCCGTGACGCCCGCCCGGTCGAACCACCGAGCAATGCGGACCTGATCGTGAGTGCGTTGCTGTGGTTCCTGCCCGCGTCGCTGGCCATGATGTCGGCGATCATCGCGCCGTGGTTTCTGATGGCAGGCGGTGTGTGTGACGCCAAACCGGCCTGCCATGTCGACACGAGCGCGGGCGCGTGGGTGATGATCGGCGGCGGAATCGTGGGATTCGTCGTCGGCGCGGTGATGTCGGGCATGGCGGCCAAGCAGGGACGAGCACTGTTTCCCGGCGCGGCGCTCGGCGCCGCGCTGGTGCTTCTGGCCTGGTTCGCGGGCTCGTTCCTGCTGGGTTAGTCACCCAGGGAGACGAAGGCGACTCCTGCGAATCACACAGTGCCACAAGCCGTTTCGGCCCATGGGGTCCCGATCGATTTCCGAGAAGTCAGTGCGCGTCGTAGATGCCCTGGTAGTTGGCCGGGGCGGTACGGCGGACCGGTGTCGAAGCGGTTCGAGGCAAGACGAGCCGGGTCACCGAGGTGCCATCACGTCGCGCCCTCGCTGTTGTCTCGGTCGCCAGGACGGGTGCGGGTGTACGATTCGCCGGAATCACCCCACCGCGGGAGCTCGGGCACGGCCGGGCTGAGAGGGCGGACCCTGCGTCGCCGACCGCATGAACCTGTCCGGGTAATGCCGGCGTAGGGAGCTTTCCGCCATGTCGTCATCGACCTTGGACAAAGCCGGGCGCGAAGCGCCGCTTACGCTCGACGAGCCCGCGCCGAAGGTCCTGTCGTTCTGGGACCAAAGCGCGTTCTGGGCCAACCTCGGCGTCAGCCTCTTCGCGTTCTCCGGTGCGTACACGGTGCTCGCGCCGAATACGCAGGGCACCGCGCAGATCTCGATCGCGGCGGGCATTCTCGCAACGATCATCGGAACCGTGGTGGGCGGGTTGATGCTCGGTGCGGCAGCCGTCCCCGGTGCGCGGACCGGCAAGCCCGCGATGATGCTGCTGCGTGGTCTGTTCGGCGGGAAGCTCAGCTACCTGCCGACGGTGCTCAACATCGCGCAGCTGATCGGCTGGGGGACCTTCGAGCTGATCGTGATCGGCGACGCGGCCGACGAGCTGTTCCACGGCGGCCCGCACTGGCTCTATGTGGTGGCCGCTGGCGTGCTCACGACCATCCTGACGATCTGGCCGCTCGGGTCGGTCCGGCTGCTGCGCCGGTTCGTGACGGTCGGCGTCGTCATCGCACTGATCTGGTTCTATGTCCAGTTCTTCCGGGCCAGCCTGCCCGACCTGCGGAGCAATCCCGGTCCGCGCGGAGGCGGCCCGTTCGGGGTGGACTGGAATCTCTTCTGGATCGCGACCGACGCCGCGCTGGCCGTCTCGATCTCCTGGGTGCCGGTCGCCGCCGACTACACCCGCCATGCCCGCAGCGCCCGCTCGGCGTTCGGGGCAGCCAGCGGGGCGTACGCGGTCACCCAGATCGTCGCCTACGTCCTCGGGCTGTTCGCGCTGGCGCTCGCGACCGGCGACGGTGGCCCCTACGCCCCGTTCCTCCAGGCGAGCCTCGGCGCACTGTTCTTCTTCGTCTTCGTAGTGCGCGAGACCGATCAGTCGTTCGCCAACGTCTACTCCACCGCCGTCTCGATCCAGAACCTGGCGCCGCGAATCGACCGCCGTATCCTCTCGATCGGTCTCGGCATCCTGATCACGCTGCTCGCGCTGCGATTGAATATGGCCAACTACTTCGGCTTCCTCGGGCTGATCGGGTCGGTGTTCGTGCCACTGCTCGGTGTGCTGGTAGCCGACTTCTTCCTGCGGGCGAAAGGCAAGTGGAACACTGGGCAGGACGCGCCCTCACGCTGGGGAATGGTCTTCGCCTGGCTGCTGGGCCTTTCGGTATATCAGCTGGTCAACCCCGGTGATGCGGGTGTGTGGACCGACTTCTGGGTACGGGTTCGGGACACCTTGCATTTCACCGAGCAACCGTGGATGAGTGCGTCACTGCTGTCGTTTCTCGCCGCGGTGCTGGTGGCATGGCTGGTCGGACGGGTCGCAGCGCTACGGAAGCCGACGTAGCCGTTTGCCACCATGGAGGGATGGGCCAGATTCGAGTCGGCACATCGGGATGGGTGTATCCGCCCTGGCGCGGGGTGTTCTACCCCGCAGGGCTGGCGCAGAAGCGTGAACTGGCCTACCTGTCCGAGCGGCTCGACAGCGTCGAGATCAACGGGTCCTTCTATTCGCTACAACGTCCGTCGAGCTATCAGATGTGGGCCGAGCAGACCCCGGACGACTTCGTGTTCGCGGTGAAGGGCAGCAGATTCATTACCCACATCAAGCGGCTCCGCGACGGCGACACGCTGCTGGCGAACTTCCTCGCGTCCGGACCGCTCGCGCTCGGGCCGAAGCTGGGCCCGATCCTCTGGCAGCTGCCACCGAACTTCTCATTCGACGCGCAGGTGCTCGACGCGTTCCTCGCCCACCTCCCCCGCACCACCGCGCAAGCCGTCGAGGTCGCGCAGCGACACGACTACCGGGTCGATCCCGCACATACGACGACCGACGCCGACCGCCCGATGCGGTATGCGATGGAGATCCGGCACGACAGCTTCGCGACGCCGAGGTTCACCGAATTGCTCACGCGGCACGGCGTCGCGCTGGTGGTCGCCGACTCGGCGGGCAAGTATCCGCTGCTCGAGGAGGTCACCGCGGACTTCGTGTACATCCGGTTGCACGGGCACGACGAGCTCTACGTCAGCGGGTACACCGACGACGACCTGGACACGTGGGCCGCGAAGATCCGCGGGTGGGCCGAATCCTGCGATGCATACGCCTATTTCGACAACGACGCGAAGGTGATGGCGCCACGCGACGCCATCGCTCTACGGACCCGGCTCGTGGCCTAGTTGTCCGGTGACCGGTCCGCACATGTGCTCCGCAGCAGCTCCGGAGCGATCGTCACGCTCGAATTGCTCCGCGCCCGGCCGGAACCGGTGCGCACACCGGCTCGATCGGATTCTGCTCCGCAGGTGGCGCGCGGAGTCCGCTACGCCGACTGTGGCAGCGGGTGCAGGGCGGCGAGGGCGCGCAAAGCGTCGGCGCGGGAGATGGGCTGGTCGTTCTCCAGGGCGGCCAGTTCCAGCTCGATCCAGTCGCGGATGAGCGCGGACATGGTGACGTTGCGCTGTTCGGCGGCCTTCTTGACCCGCTGGTGCAGATCGAGCGGAATGCGCAGGGACGTGGTGACGGTGACCGCGTCCTCGGCACGCAGCGGCGGCGGCACGTCGGCCGGTGCCACCGGCGCGTCGGAGTATTCGAGGACGGATAGGAAGTCCTGGACGTCATTCGGATTTGTCGGGTAGTCAGTCATCGGCGTGCTCCCAGCGCTCGAGTTCGGCCACCTGGGCGGCGGTCATCTCGACCGCCCCAAGGATGTCCCACTGCCAGCCTTCGGTGCGGCGGACAGCGACGATGAGTGGCCGACCGGTGTCGGTGCGGCCCCACACCGTCAGGACCGCCAGCTCGTTTCGGCCACGCGCCCGTCGAGGCCATCGGCGGGCACCCATGAGCACCTGCGCCACCTCGCGAGGGTCGATCCCCACCAGCGACAACAATGCCCACTCAGGCCAGTTATAACCCACGATCAGCGATAATACAAGCGTATTGCGTGGCCGATCGTCCGCTGACTAGCGCGCGTTCGCGCGGGAGCGGTTCCAACTCTGCCAGCTGTCCTCCTCGAGGTCGGCACGCAGCCGGGCACGCAGGTCGGTGCGCAGCGGCTCGGGGAGGCGATCGGTCGCGGGAAGGATGTCCGGCGAGAGGGTGCCGAGATAGTCGGCGTCGAACGACCTGCCCTGTTGCCAGCGGTCGATGTTCTTGTCGGCGATCAGCCGTTCCGGGTCGAGGACCGCGAGGGCGAGCACCGTGACCATGGCGGAGCCGAGCACAGCACGCGGCAGCCACGAGCGTTCCAAACGCGCTACTGCCACCAGGACCTGGAGGTAGACCAGGCCGAGCCACAATTCGCAGACCTCAACCACCAGGCGAAGGACCGTGAAGCCATAGGCCTGCTGGTAGGTCCACATCCGGCCGAGGGCCGAGGCGACGATGATCAGCGCGAGCACGCTCACCGCCGTGAGCAGCCCGCGCAGCCACAGCCGGTCGACGGCGGTGTCCTGGGCAGCCCAGCGCAGCACGAGCATGAGCACCGCCAGGGTCAGGACGGTGACCGCCGACAGTTGCCAGAACCCGCTGCGGGCGTACTCGGCGTAGGTCAGGCCCGCGGTGCGCCGGACGTATCCATCGCCGCCGAAGAGGGCGACGAACTGTGCGACCACGAACGCGGCGAACAGGACCGCCAGCGCGCCGACCGGCAGCGCCCACTCCGGGCGCCGCAAACTCTGGCCGCTTCCTGCCGAGGCGGCGGGCAGCGGCGGCCCGGCGAGCACGAACATCGCCCCCAGCGCACCGAGCGTGACCACCGCGAAAAGGACGATCCACCGTGCCACCGATGGCGCGTCGAGGTCCGGCGTCACCGTCGCGAGCAAGGTCGCGAACGTCGCGTCGGCACTGCCGAGCAGCGGCACGAATACCGCAAGCAGCGCGACGGTCACCACCAGCGACAGCCCGAACCGCCACTCCCGCTTCGCCTTACTCGCGTGCACCCGGCTCATGCCCGCGTACACCCACGGGACCGCGGCCAATGCCTCGAGCGGAACCGCGATCGTGTCGTAGAGGACGCCGTTCGCCGACCGGCGTCCGACGACGGCCAGCGAACCGGCCACACACGCCGCGACGACACACAGCGCGAACAGCCAGCCCGCGGCCCGGAACGCCCCGACCGCTAGCAGGGCGAGCGCGAGCGTTGTCCACCAGGCCCTTTCCGCGTTCTCCCGGCGCTGGACTACTGCTGGCTCGGGTCCGCCGTGTCGTAGTACTACGCGATCACCATGTCCGACGCAGCGGGCACGGCCGGACGGACCTCGCAGGCGCCGGATGAGTCCGGGCACGGCCTGCCGTTCGGTCTTCGGTTCCCGCGCAGTACCTTCCGCGGTTCCAGGCTCGACGGTCAAGTCCACGGCACTCCTGCGGGCGTTGCGGTCGACGAGGAAGACCGCCATCGCGGCCACGGCGCCTGCGAGGACCCAGCCGATTCCCGGGCGGTCCCCCGGGACCAGAATCGCGGCAGCCAGCCCGGAGACCAGCGCGGCGGGCACCACTCCAGGAGGACAGGCGACTCGTCGCCACTTCGGTGGCGGCATTCGGATCAGCGGAGTCGGCTGAGCGGCTGTGCGGGACATCGGCGCGGCGTCCCCCCGGGCTTTCGGTTCGGCGCTGCCAAAGGCTTCGCCCCCGGGACCCTTTCTCAGCGGCGCAGTCACATCCGGTACCGAAGCAGGTCGCACGGCAGTCTCTCGCTCCGACTCGGCGGCCGATTCGAGGGATTCCGACGTCGAATCACGGGGGATGCCAGCCTCTGGTAAGGACGATGTTTCTGTACTCGGCTCGGGTTCAGGCGTTTCGGTCATGATTGTTCCCTCCTCGGGGTGTACGGCATCGCCCCGGGACCCTCGTGGCGGTCCGGGTTGTCTGGTGCGGTAGGTCAGGGATTCGGCAGAACCACTCGAATGCGGGAGCCGGGGTCGGCGACGGCGATGGTCCCGCCATGCAGGTCGACCACCCAGCGGGAGATGGCAAGACCCAGGCCGGTGCCGCCGTCCGCGGTGCGGCCGCCGCGGGTGAAACGGTCGAAGACAGTGGCGCGCTCGGCGGGCGGAATGCCGGGCCCTTCGTCCTGCACGTCGATGACGACCTCGCCCGGGGACGCCCGTGCGGCGACGCGGACTTCGCCACCCGCGGGGCCGTGCCGCGCGGCGTTGTCGAGCAGGTTGAGCAGCACCTGATGTAAACGCGCACGGTCCGCGTACATGCGAGCGGCGCCGGGTAGCACGTCGGTGTGGAAGCGCACGCCGCGTCCGAGCGCGGCTGTCATGACCTCGGCCTCGGCGACGACCTCGGCCAGCAGGGGCGCGATAGGAAAATCTTCGCGGTCGAGCGCGAAGGCGCCCGCTTCGATGCTGGACAGGTCCAGCAGTTCGGAGACCAGCAGGCTCAGCCGCTCGGTCTGGGCCAGTGCTGTGCGCAGCGTCGTCGGATCGGGTACGGAGACGCCGTCGACCAGATTCTCCAGCACCGCGCGCAAGGCCGTGATGGGCGTGCGCAGTTCGTGTGAGACATTCGCGATGAGGTCGCGGCGTTGCTGGTCGGCCGCAGCCAAGTCGGCGGCCATCTGGTTGAACGCCACCGCCAGCTGCCCGACCTCGTCGCGTGAGCTCGCCCGCACCCGACGGGTGTAGTCGCCGTGTGCCATCCGCTTGGCCGCCGCCGTCATTTCGCGCAGCGGCCTGGTGATGCCGTGCGCGAGGAACTGCGAAGTCACCAGCGCGATCACCACCGCGGTGATCGTCGTTCGCGGCGGCAGCCATCCGATCTTGAACCGGAAGAAACCGAACGCGACTCCACCCGAGCACAGCATGAGGATCGCCAACTTCAGCTTGATCGACTGCACCGGATCCAGCGGCCGTGGCAACGCCTCGGCCACCCGATCGCCCATTCGGCGGACCCACCGCCGAGCGACGATCGCCGAAGCAGCTATACCCGGATTCACCGGGTCTCCAGCGCGTAACCGACACCGTGCACGGTCCGGATCAGGTCGGCGCCGAGCTTGCGGCGCAACGCTTTGACGTGACTGTCGACCGCGCGGCTGCCTGCGGCGTCCGCCCAGTCCCAGACTTCTTCGAGCAGCCGCTCGCGCGCGAGCACGACGCGCGGGCGACGGGCGAGGCGGGCGAGGAGGTCGAATTCGAGCGGCGTCAGTTTCGCCTCGACGTCGGCGCGCCACACGCGACGCTGGTCGACATCGATGCGCAGATCACCGACGAGGATCGTGGTGCCGTCGCGGTCGGCGGCGCGATCCACCCGGCGCAGCAGCGCATGCACCCTGGCCGCGAGCACCCGCAGCGAGAACGGTTTGGTGAGATAGTCGTCCGCGCCGACACCGAGGCCGACGAGCTGGTCGGTTTCGTCGGTGCGCGCGGTGAGCATGAGCACCGGAACCGGGCGGCCCGCCTGGACGCGGCGGCACACCTCGAGCCCGTCGAACCCTGGCAGCATGACGTCGAGCACCACCAGGTCGGGCTCGATGCGCTCGACGGCGGCGACCGCGGAAGGACCGTCGTGCGCCACGTCGACGGTGAAACCCTCGGACCGAAGGCGCGCCGCGACGGATTCCGCGATCGTCACCTCATCGTCTACCACGAGAATCCGTCGCGATGCGGGCGGTGCGCTCTGGTCCATGAACGGAACCCTAGCCACCCGCTGTGGAGAGATCCGTCGTCGATTGTGGAGATTCCGTGTGCATTCGGGCGAGCGTCGGCGGAGCCCCCGCACAGCAGGCCTGCGTGCCGCCTGAGCAGCATGGTCTCGAACTCCACGAAGGATATGGGTTTGTCCACTCCACGCTCCTGCCCATACGCGCTCGCGGACCATGGGCTCGTCCACCACACATCTACTGCATAGCCATTATTCAGCTAATTTGCATAGTGCAATCACTGTGCATAACACAATCCATATGTGCTGTACACAATCGAGTCCTCGACAATAGGCGGCGGCGCAGTGCTCGCCACACTCCTCGCGCTCGCCATCCCGATCCGCCGGTCTGCAACGCCGACAGCGGAATCGGAGACTCCGGAGCCCGCAGCAGTGCACGCCTGAGCGTCAGGTTCTTTCTCGGGGCGTCCCGACATTGCCCGACGGGCGCCGCTGAGCAACTCCTGGTCCGCACGCGCAGGCATCGAGCCAGACACCCGCGCACCAGGAGACCCGGTCGCCCGACAGGCTGCGGGAGAGCGTGATCGACCGACTGCGATTTCACTCAGGCGAACAGGCGCGCGACGAACGGGATACTGTCGGGCAGGGACGCGTCCATGGTGCCGCTGTGGTCCTTACCCGGGTAGACGTGCACCTCGGGCCGAACGCTGTTGAGTTCCAGGTCGGCGACCAGTTTCGCGGTCAACGGGGCAGGGACGTCCAGGTCGTTGGTGCCCTGGCCGATGAACAGTGGGCGGTCGTAGCCGGTGACCGGAACATCCAGCACCGGGCGGGCAGTGCTGACGAAATCACCGTCGGACAGCGGGCGGGAGAACAGCTGGTCGACCGAGATACCCTCGGCGCGGGCGGCCATCGATGCGAAACACTGCGTCTCCGCGGCCGTGGTCAGTTGCTTGCCGAGCGGGGTGAGGTAGCTGTCCCGGTCGAAGTCGGGGCGGGCGGCCTTCAAGCCGTTCATCACATAGGTGAGGTAGACGGTGAGGTGCAGGGACTTGATCGCGGGCGTGCCGGGGCCGACCAGTGCAACCGTCTCCACGACGTTGGACGCCGGACCGGTGGCGACCGCGCCCCGGTAGTCGAGTTCCGGCGCGTATTTCGTGGCCAGCGATGCGGTGAAAACCGCCGCGCCGCCGCCCTGCGACTGACCGATGGCAACCCACTTCGACGACAGCGACTCGTCCACGGCGCGGGCGGCACGCACCATGTCGATCGCCGCGTGCGCCTCGGCCCGGCCGTCCAGGTAGGCATGCGGCTCCGGGGTGCCGAGCCCGATGTAGTCGGTAGCAACGACGGCATACCCCTGCTTCATCCAGGTGGCGAGGTAGTCCAGGTCGCGCTTGCTGCGTCCCACGGTGGAGGGTGCGCACTCGTCGCCGGTGCCGACCGTGCCGTGTTCCCAGGACATCACCGGCCAGCCACCGCTCGGCGGAGTTCCTGCGGGAGTGAAGACGGCGCCGGTGGACAGCACCGATCGATTGTCGGAGGTGCGGGTCCAGTAGGTCACCCGACGCGCTGTTCCGGTGCCCGCCACCCACGGCTGTTCTGGCAGCGCCTCGTTGCGCACGACCGTGCCCGGCGCCCCCTCCCCCGGCTCTGCGTGCGCGTTACCCACCATGAGCAGCGTCACTGCCACGGCCATGGTGATTGCTGCGCGTCGCATCAGCACGGGTGCCCGCCTCTCGTTCACGGATCGGCACGGTCTACCGACGAGACACACTGTAGCTACCGGCTGACCTGTCGCATTGAGACACCGGTGGGCGGGACCGGGAGGCTGCGAGTACAGGGCACAGCTGCTCGCCGCCGCCGCGTGTTTCGCCGCCGTCGACGTCGGGCTCGACCACCGGATGCTCGGCACCGACCACTCGACCACCGCGCTGCACCGCATCCTCGATCGCATGGTGCCCGTATTGCAGCATGGCATCGACATCCCCGTCGAGAGCTGACCGAACCCGCTGCCCCGCAACGATATCGGGCAATATTTACCTTGACGGCCCCGGTGCCGACCGTCTGACCGGCAGCACTGGAGGACCCTTCCCGCTTCGCCCGATCGACGACGGCCGGTTGCACAGTGAGTCGAGGTCGGCCGCTGGTCGGGTGTACCCTGCAAACGTGGGCGCGGCAACTGCGACCGCATGTTGTCGAACCCGATCGGCCGGCTGATGATGCCGACCCACCGACGGGCGGCCGACCAAGTGCACGCGGAGAAATCCGCGGCGCCGACTACGGCCACACCCCTCGGCCGGAACCACGACATCGTCGCCGAAGCGTCACCCACCGCTCCGACGAACAATCCTGGTGGAATGCCTGGGCACGCTCGCCGAGGTCCAGCAGCAGGCGGTGGCGCACCACCTCGCCGTCCCACTACCCACTGGAAGAGCCGTATCGGAGACGGCTTCGAACGGCTCCAGATCTGTCCGACAGGAAGTGACCGGCAATGATGGAGACCGAGCAGTCCCGTGCGGACCTGCTCGATCTGGCCTACCCCTACGCGATGGACGCGGTAGCCGAGATCGAACGCCGCAGTATCGAAAACCATCTGGCCGAGGCGGATCCCCGCACCGCCGCAGCGTTCGCAAGCATCGTGCGCGGGATCAGGGAGACGCTGGCGGCGCTGACCGTGGTCGATGCGGTGAATCCGCCGCCGACACTGGAGGCGCAGATCCTCCGGTCCCTCAACGAGTTGCCCAGCCGTGTGCGACCTGACCGGCGCGGTGTCCGGTCGGCGCTCAGGCGGGTGCCGCGGCCGGCCCGGCTCGCCTTCGCCGCCGTGATCGCCGCGGCCGGAGCGGGAGGGGTGGTGATCGCCGAGCGGATCATTGCCTCAGCCCGCCGAGCGGATCACCGTCGAACAGGTACTCGGGTAAACGGATTCGTGATCCCGCGTCACCGAATCGCCCATCGGGCGCATGCTCCTGGTAATCACCTCGGCGCGGCCCTTGGCCGTCGTGGCGACGTCCGACGCGGTACCCGCGGCGCCTCCCCTGCGGACACAGCGACTCCGACCGGTCTCCGCCGGTGGGGTCCCGCGCAGAGCTCGAGCCATTCGACGACCAGTGCGGGCACGAGTCCGGCCCGGAGCGGGAAGTGACAATGTCGATGGGCGCATGACGGGGCGCGCTGACGAGTCGTCAATGCCCTTGGCGAGCGCCTGCCGATGCCGACGGGGCCTGTGCGATGTCGCCGATCGATGCGGGCGATATTGCGGCACTTCAGTCGAGAGTGGTCGATATCGGGGTAATCACAAGTTGTTTGAATCGGGATGCGGTCAACAATTCGCGGTGGCCGGCGGTTCGCCATCGCGCTGACACTGACCTTTGACGCGAGCGATTGACTCGGCTACTACGGCGACTCCTTTAACCAAAGGGATGCGAACCCATTCGATAAATCGAAAGCCCTTTTCAGAACACATCCGAAGGTTGCGGAAGGACAATAATAATACGCAGCACACAACGCTGACGACAGAAGCAAGGAAACGCGATTCCGACACCACGCACGAGCCGAAGCCAATACCTGCGGACAACACCCAGAAGAACGACCGCGCCATCATCGAATACGGACAATGATACACAACGTCAAGTAAGAGGCGCTTGGCCTGCACTTATGTCCGAACAGGACAGTTGAGCCACTAGGACTCGAACCTCGTGTCGCCCTTCCGAACAGCTGATGCCTCACCACCCGCCTCAACAGGCGGGCAAGCTCTCGACAAGCATTTCAGACCACTCAGGTGCACTTCACGACGCAACGACGAGTCATCCCATTACGCCGTCAATGCGCAAGTCGTGGCAGCAACCGTCCTCGCCGTTTGCAGCTGACGGACCGACGGCCGATCGCGGGTATCAGGCGCGGAAACAAGGACATCGAGGTTTCGAGTCCGGGCGGATGATTTCAGAATCAAAACAGGGTAGCTATTCGGTTGCCCGATGCACCTCAGCGATCCACTTCTAGATGTCGAATATCACTTTCGTGAATGAGAAAATTCCCCGGCGAGAATCGTGGATCGGGGTGTACACAAACGAACCAGTCGGCTTACACTGATCGTGGTCGGGTCTGGAGGCAAAGGCAAGTGATGACCGTTCCGCGACCGCAGCTCCATCCCGATCGGGGGTTGGACGCCGCACCGGACGTGTCAGCAACACAGCCAGTGCCGCTGTCTGCCGGGCAGCGGGGGCTGTGGCTGGCACAGCAGTTTCGTCCGGACGTACCGATATGTGAGGCGCAGTACATCGAGTTGCGTGGGGATCTGGATGTCGATCTGCTGCGTAAGACGACGATTCAAGCAGGTCTCGAGTTCCAGTCGGGGTACTTGCGGCTGGTAGAGCTCGACGGTGAGCCGCACCAGTTGTTCGACCCGTCGCTGGAATCGGCGGGGCCAGTGATCGATATGCGTGCCGAACCCGATTCCATGGCGGCGGCCTTGCAGTGGATGCATCGGGAGTACACCGCACCGTTGAATATGACCCGGGACCGGTTGGTCGCATCGGCGATTGTGCAGGTCGGGGATCGGCATTTCCTGTTGTACAGCAGGATTCACCATGTCGCCTTGGACGGCTACGCCGCGATGACGATAGTGAATCGGATAGCCGCGCTGTACACGGCTGCGGTGCAGGGGCGGACAGCAGAGCCGAGCCGGGCAGCGGACCTGCGCACTCTTTACGAGGCCGACCGCAGCTATCGGGAGTCGCAGCGGTTCACCAACGACAAGGCGTACTGGGTGAACAGGCTCACCGATCTCGGGGAAGAATCCAGCCTGGTCGCCGGGTACGCGCCCCCGCGTGCGGACAGCGTGGTCGCCATCGCCGAACTGTCGACGGTGACGGTAGGGCGGATCACTGATTCCGCGAAAGCGTTCGACGCGAGCCCGGCCGCGGTGGTGATCGCCGCATTCGGATGCTATCTGGCGCGAATGACCGGCCGGGACGACGTCCTTGTCAATATTCCGATGTCTGGTCGCACCACCGCCGTACTGCGTCGGTCCGGAGGAGTGTTCGTCAATCTCGCGCCACTCCCGGTCGCGCTCGGTACCGGGGACACGGTCGCCACGCTGACGCGGCGCGTGCAGTCCGATCTGGTGGGCGCGTTGCGACACCAGCGATGCGACCTCACCGACATTCGCGCCGCCGCAGGAGGCAACGGCAACGGTCAGCGGCTTTTCGCAGGCCCGATGGTGAATGCCATGTTCTTCTCCCAGGAGATCCGGTTCGGGTCGATGACCGGAGAGTTCCATATCCTCAGCTCCGGGCCGGTCGAGGATTTGCTGGTGGACCTGTATCAGACCGGAGACCCGCCACGGACGATCCTCCACTTCATGGCCAATCCGACTCTCTATACCGGCCCCGAACTGTCTGCGCACCACACCAGATTCGTGGAATTCCTCGACGCGTTCGCCGCCGCACCGGGCACCGATCTCGGGCAGGTCCACCCCGACAGCGTCCGCGACGGCGCCCGGATCCGGCGCCGCCGCGAGAACCTGGCGTTCTGGCAGGCCACGCTCGCGGACCTTCCCGAAGAACTTCGTTTGCCGGTTGACCGGCCGCGGCCTGCCGTGGCGTCGAATCGGGGTGCCACCACCCATTACATGGTGGATGCTGAGTTGATCCGGGCGCTGGAAGGGTTCGCGCGGCAACATAATTCGTCACTGTTCATGGTGATCCACGGCACCCTGTCAGTCCTGCTCGCCCGGTTGAGCGGCACCACCGACATCCCGATCGGCACACCGATCGCCGGGCGCGGCGCAGCCGCACTCGACGACACGATCGGCATGTTCGTCAACACTCTGGTGCTGCGAACCGACATCGATCCCGACGAACCGTTCACCGACCTGCTCACCCGGATCAGACAGATCGACCTGGACGCCTTCGGACACGCTGACGTCCCGTTCGAACAACTGGTGGACCAACTCGCCCCGCAGCGGTCCCAGGCCCGCCACCCACTGTTCCAGGTGATGCTTGCATTCCAGAACCTGGAACCGGTGAAACTCGAACTACCCGGCCTCGACGTGTCGGTGCTCGATCTCCCCAACGAAGTGTCCCGCTTCGACCTACAGCTCATGCTGTCGGACAACCACGACAGCGGCGATATGACGGTAGCGGTCACCTACGCCACAGACCTGTTCGACGCCACGACAATCGACTCCCTCACACACCGGTGGATTCGGATACTCGAGTCGGTAGCCGCCGACCCAACACTTCCGGTCGGGACGATCGAGATACTCGAGCCCGCCGAACGAACCGATCTACTGACACGCGCAGGCCCACCCACAACAGTGCCGCCCACCACACTGGCCGACCTACTGACCACAGCAGCCACACAGAACCCCGACGCCACCGCGATCGTCTTCGACACGCGACAACTGAGCTACCGAGAACTGGACGAACGTTCAAACCACTTGGCGCGCCTGCTCATCCAACGAGGCATCGGCCCGGAAGACGTCGTCGCCATCGCCATACCACGCTCCCCCGAGTCCGTACTCGCAGTATGGGCAGTCACCAAAACAGGAGCGGCTTTCCTGCCGATCGACCCGACCTACCCCACCGAACGCATCACCCACATCACGACCGACTCCACAACAGCCATCGGCCTGACCACCACCTCCCTACCCACACAGCTACCCGACACCATCAACTGGCTGACACTCGACAACCTCGACGAAGCCGACAACCGCCCGGTCACCGACCGTGACCGAGTACGCCCACTGCGGCCGCAACACCCGGCTTACCTGATCTATACCTCCGGCTCAACGGGTGTGCCGAAGGGCGTGACCGTGACGCACGCCGGGTTGGCCGCGCTCAGTTCCGAACAGCGGGAACGCTATGCGGTGACTGCGGTTTCGCGGGCCCTGCATTTCGCGTCGCCGAGCTTCGATGCCTCGGTCTGGGAGTTGCTGCTTGCGGTGGGTGCCTGCGCCACGATGGTGATCGTCGTGCCCGGCACCTACGGTGGCGCGGCGCTGGCCGAGTTGCTGCGCCGTGAGCGGGTGACCCATGCGGTGATCACGCCGGCGGCGTTGACTTCGGTGGATCCGGTCGGGCTCGACAACTTGCGGGTCGTCGTTGCTGCCGGTGACGTTTGCCCGCCGGAACTGGTGCGGCGCTGGATGGCCGACGGTCGTGAGTTCTTTAATGCTTACGGCCCGACCGAGGCCACGATCATGGCCAACCAGAGCACTCCGTTGGCGGCGGGTGCGCTGGTCACGATCGGTGGCCCGATTCGCGGTGTCTCGGAATGGGTATTGGATCAGCGGCTGCAACCCGTACCAGTCGGCGTGGCAGGTGAGTTGTATATCGCAGGTCCGCTACTGGCCCGCGGATACCATCACCGGGCGGGCCTGACGGCCGAGCGTTTTGTAGCGTGCCCTTGGATGCCCGGTGGGCGGATGTACCGTACCGGTGACGTGGTCCGGTGGACAGCCGACGGAGCGGTCCAGCATCTCGGCCGTTCCGACTTCCAGGTGAAGATTCGTGGTCTTCGTATCGAACTCGGCGAGATCGATACGACACTCGCCACCCACGAGACTGTCGGTTTCGCCACCACCATCGGCCACCGCAACGGTTCCGGGACCGAGTCCCTGGTCTCGTATGTCGTTGCCGCGCCTGACCGCTCGATCGATACCACGACCCTGACCGAGCACCTCACCAACCGGTTACCGTCCTACATGGTCCCGTCCTCGATCATGGTGCTGGACCGCATCCCGTTGACACCGGTCGGCAAACTCGACCGCAAAGCACTACCGGATCCGATATTCACCGACAACAAGGCGTTCCGGGCACCCGAGACACCGATCGAACACATGATCGCCACATCGTTCGCCGATGTATTAGGTATCGACACGGTCGGTCTCGACGATTCATTCTTCGCCCTCGGGGGCGACAGCTTGGGCGCGATCCGGGTTGCCGCGCGACTCGGGGCAGCGCTGGATACCGAGATTCCGGTCCAGCTGTTGTTCGAGGCACCCACGGTGGCGGAGATCGCGCCCCGTATTGAGCGGCATGCCGGTACGGGGCGGCGACGCCCACCCCTGATCGCCGGGCCCCGTCCCGATCTGGTGCCGTTGGCACCAGCCCAGCAGCGGATGTGGTTCTTCAACCAGTACGACACCAGTTCCGGGGCATACAATATTCCGATCGCCATCCGGCTACGTGGCGAGTTGAACGTCGACGCCGTGCGATCGGCCATGGTTGACGTGCTGCGCAGACACGAGTCTTTACGAACGCGGTACCCGGATCATGACGGGACGCTGATCCAGCTGATCGAACCCGCCGACGACATAGACCACGACCTGACCCCGGTACCGGTTCCGCCGAGCCAGTTGGTCGCAATGTTGACCGAATTCGTCACCGCAGGCTTCGATGTGAGCACCGAGGTTCCGGTGCGTGCTCGGTTGTTCCGCGTTACCGGCGGCGAGGAACCTGAATACGTGTTGGCCCTGGTGGTGCACCACATCGCCGCGGACGGCTTCTCCATGACTCCGCTGGCCCGCGACGTGACGACTGCGTACGCCACACGGATCTGCGGAGAAGTCCCGTCGTGGACGCCGCTACCTGTCCAGTACGCGGACTACGCACTGTGGCAACAAGCTGCCCTCGGCTCGCCCGACGATCCGGAATCGCTGTGCGCCCGGCAGATCCGATATTGGACCGAGACTCTGGACGGAGTTGCCGAAGAACTTCGTTTGCCGGTTGACCGGCCGCGGCCTGCCGTGGCGTCGAATCGGGGTGCCACCACCCATTACATGGTGGATGCTGAGTTGATCCGGGCGCTGGAAGGGTTCGCGCGGCAACATAATTCGTCACTGTTCATGGTGATCCACGGCACCCTGTCAGTCCTGCTCGCCCGGTTGAGCGGCACCACCGACATCCCGATCGGCACACCGATCGCCGGGCGCGGCGCAGCCGCACTCGACGACACGATCGGCATGTTCGTCAACACTCTGGTGCTGCGAACCGACATCGATCCCGACGAACCGTTCACCGACCTGCTCACCCGGATCAGACAGATCGACCTGGACGCCTTCGGACACGCTGACGTCCCGTTCGAACAACTGGTGGACCAACTCGCCCCGCAGCGGTCCCAGGCCCGCCACCCACTGTTCCAGGTGATGCTTGCATTCCAGAACCTGGAACCGGTGAAACTCGAACTACCCGGCCTCGACGTGTCGGTGCTCGATCTCCCCAACGAAGTGTCCCGCTTCGACCTACAGCTCATGCTGTCGGACAACCACGACAGCGGCGATATGACGGTAGCGGTCACCTACGCCACAGACCTGTTCGACGCCACGACAATCGACTCCCTCACACACCGGTGGATTCGGATACTCGAGTCGGTAGCCGCCGACCCAACACTTCCGGTCGGGACGATCGAGATACTCGAGCCCGCCGAACGAACCGATCTACTGACACGCGCAGGCCCACCCACAACAGTGCCGCCCACCACACTGGCCGACCTACTGACCACAGCAGCCACACAGAACCCCGACGCCACCGCGATCGTCTTCGACACGCGACAACTGAGCTACCGAGAACTGGACGAACGTTCAAACCACTTGGCGCGCCTGCTCATCCAACGAGGCATCGGCCCGGAAGACGTCGTCGCCATCGCCATACCACGCTCCCCCGAGTCCGTACTCGCAGTATGGGCAGTCACCAAAACAGGAGCGGCTTTCCTGCCGATCGACCCGACCTACCCCACCGAACGCATCACCCACATCACGACCGACTCCACAACAGCCATCGGCCTGACCACCACCTCCCTACCCACACAGCTACCCGACACCATCAACTGGCTGACACTCGACAACCTCGACGAAGCCGACAACCGCCCGGTCACCGACCGTGACCGAGTACGCCCGCTGCGCATCGACGACATCGCCTACGTCATCTACACCTCCGGCTCGACCGGGCTACCCAAGGGCGTCGCGGTCACCCACCGCGGACTCTGCAACTGCGCCACCGAGCAACGGATTGCCATGCGCATCGAATCTGATTCTCGTACTTTGCATTCAGCTTCGCCGAGCTTCGACGTGTCGGTACTGGAATTGCTGTCGGCGCTGTCCGCGGGCGCGACCATGGTCATCGCACCCAGCGACGTCTACGGCGGCGACGAACTCGGCGAATTGCTCGACCGCGAGCAGGTCAGCCACGTCTTCATCACACCTGCCGCGTTGTCCACCATCGACCATGCCCGTTGGCCGCTACCGGATTTGGGATATTTGGTAATCGGTGGCGAGGACTACAGCACCGAGCTGGTCGAGCGCTGGAGCGGCGGCCCCGACATATTCAACGAGTATGGCCCGACCGAGGCCACGATCATGGCCAACCAGAGCACTCCGTTGGTGGCGGGTGCGCTGGTCACGATCGGTGGCCCGATTCGCGGTGTCTCGGAATGGGTGCTGGATCAACGGCTGCAACCCGTACCAGTCGGCGTCGCAGGTGAGTTGTACATCGCGGGCCCCCTACTCGCCCGCGGATACCACCACCGGCCAGGCCCGACCGCCGAGCGATTCACAGCATGCCCCTGGATACCAGGAGCACGCATGTACCGCACCGGGGACATGGTCCGATGGACAACCGACGGAACGATCCAACATCTCGGCCGATCCGACTTCCAGGTCAAGATTCGTGGCCTCCGCATCGAACTCGGCGAGATCGATGCCACCCTCGCCACCCACGAGACCGTCGGTTTCGCCACCACCATCGGCCACCACAACGACTCCGGCGCCCAGTCGCTGGTCTCGTATGTCGTTGCCGCACCCGGCAGCTCGATCGACACCACAACCCTGACCGAACACCTCACCGACCGGCTACCGTCCTACATGGTCCCCTCCTCGATCATGGTGCTGGACCGCATCCCACTGACACCGGTCGGCAAACTCGACCGCAAAGCACTACCAGAGCCGATATTCACCGACAACAAACCCTTCCGAGCACCCACGACACCGATCGAACACACCATCGCCACATCATTCGCCGACGTATTAGGTATCGACACAGTCGGTCTCGACGACTCGTTCTTCGCCCTCGGGGGCGACAGCATCATGTCGATCCAGTTGGTGACTCGGGCCAGGGCGGCGGGGGTGGTGTTCTCGGCGCGCGAGGTGTTCGAACGCAAAACGGTTGCCGGGCTGACCCAGATCGCCGTCTACGACGACAGCGCCGCGGCGACCTCCCTTCTCCCGGAACTGCCTGGCGGGGGTGTGGGGCCGATACCGCTGACCCCGATCATGCGATGGCTGCTCGAGCGGGCGGAGTCGGGGGTCGGCCGCTTCTCGCAGGCAGTGCTGCTCGGTCTACCTGCGGGGATCGACCAGCAGACACTGGCGGGCACGGTGCAGGCAGTGCTCGATCGGCACGACATGCTGCGCGCGCGGCTGCGCCCGGCCGCCGATGGGAGCTGGACGTGGGAGGTCCTGCCGGTCGGGGCGATTCGAGCCGACGACGTCATCCACCGGGTGGCGATGGCGGGGAAGCCGGGAAGCGTCGAGTTCCGTGCGTCAGCCGCGGCAGAGTTGGATGCCGCCGCTGACCGTCTCGATCCGGGCGCCGGGATCGTGGTGCAGGCGGTCTGGTTCGACCCGCAAGACGCGGCGGAGCCGGGCAGGGTGCTGATGCTGGTGCACCATACGGCGATCGACGGGGTGTCCTGGCGGGTGCTGGTTCCGGACCTCGCGTCCGCTTGGGCGCGGATCGAGTCCGGCCAGCCACCCGATCTGGCCCCGGTCGGGACATCGATGCGCAGGTGGGCGCACGGGCTGGTCGAGGCTGCCCAACGCCAGGAGCGGGCCGCCGAGCTCGACTTGTGGCAAGCGATGGCCATCGCGGGCGATCCGGTAATCGGGTCGCGGCCACTCGACCCCGCGATCGACGTGGCTGCCACCACCCGCACGGTCGAGGTCGAAGTGTCCCCCGAGGTGACCGAGGCGCTGCTGACGACAGTTCCCGAGGTGTTCCACGGCAGTGTGGGCGATGGACTGCTGGCCGCGCTGGCGGTGGCGGTGACGAAGTGGCAGCGCGAGCATGCGACGGAGGCCTCCCGCGGCCCTCTCACGGACGTGGTGATCGGTCTCGAAGGGCACGGCCGTGAGGAAGGCGCCGTCCCGGGCTCGGATCTGACCCGGACAGTCGGCTGGTTCTCCACGAGTTCTCCGATACGCCTTGATCTGTCGGGCATCGATCTCGACGACGCGTGCGCGGGTGGGCCTGCTATCGGGGTAGCGGTCAAGTCCGTCAAGGAACAACTCCTCGCAGTCCCGGACCATGGGATCGGCTACGGCTTGCTGCGGTATCTCAACGAGGACACCGGACCGATACTCGGGACTCTTCCGACGCCGCAGATCGGGTTCAACTACCTCGGTCGCGTCTCCACGGGGATTCCCGAAGGGATGCCGGCGGTCGGATGGATGCCGGTGGACGACGATGGTGACCTCTCTGGTGTCGAGTTCGCCGGTGCGCGGAATCCGGATATGCCGGTGTCGGCGGCGCTCGACATCAATGCCCTCACCCGCGACGACGGGGGCCTGCCGCGGTTGCGGGCGATCTGGTCGTATCCCGCTGGGGTGCTCACCGCCGACGAGGTGCGCGCGGTGGCGGAGTCGTGGTGCCGGGTATTGACCGCGTTGGCGACCCATGCGCGCCGTACCGGGGCGGGGGGACGTACGCCGTCGGATCTGGATCTGGTCAGCCTCGAGCAGTCCGAGATCGAGCGCTTGGAGGACAGGTATCCGGCGTTGAGCGACGTCTGGCCATTGACTCCGTTGCAGCAGGGGTTGCTGTTCCATGCGCTGGTGGCCGAGGAGTCGGTGGATGCCTATCTGGTTCAGCTGGTCCTCGAGCTGCGTGGACAGGTAGATCCGAAGCGGCTGCGCCGAGCCGGGCAGATGCTTCTCAACCGCCATGCGAATCTGCGCGCCGCGTTCGTCACCGAGGCCGGACCGGTTCAGGTGGTCTGTGAAGACCTCGACGCGCCATGGTCGGAGCTCGATCTGTCCGGGCTGGATGCGGGTGCACGGAATGGCGAGTGGGATCGACTGATGGCCACGGACCGCACGACCCGGTTCGACCCGGCTCGTGCCCCGCTGCTGCGCTGGATGCTGGTCACCATGGGGCCGGAGCACTACCGGCTGGTGCTGACCAATCATCATCTGCTGCTGGACGGCTGGTCGACGCCGCTGCTGGTGAAGGAGTTGCTGGTGCTCTATGCCACCGACGGCGACGCCTCGATGCTGCCTCGTGTCCGTCCCTATCGGGACTTCTTGGCGTGGATCGCCGGGCAGGACCCGGCTGCGTCGCTGGCGGCCTGGGCCCGCGCGTTCGACGGCGCCGACGAGCCGACCGTGGTGGCTCCGGCGGATCCCCGCCGCCGATACACCGAATCACGTGATGTGTTCGGCGAACTGACCGAGGAACAGACCGCGGCCCTGACAGACCTCGCACGGGCACGCGGAGTCACCCTCAACACCGTGATCCAGATGGCATGGGCGATCGTGCTGGGCACGTTGACATCCAGGGAGGACGTCACGTTCGGGGCAATGGTCTCCGGGCGGCCCCCGCAGATCGCGGGCATCGAATCGATGATCGGGCTGTTCGTCAACACGCTGCCGGTGCGCGTCCGTCTCGACACGACCGAGAGTCTGGGGCAGCTCGTCGACCGGATCCAGGCAGAGCAGGCCGCGCTGCTCGATTGCCACTACGTGGGTCTGACCGACATCGAGCGTGCGGCCGGGCCGGGGACGGTGTTCGACACGATGACGGTGTTCGAGTCCTATCCGGTCGATCGTGGTGGACTGACCGCGGACACCGATATCGCCGGCATGCGGGTGGTCGACGTGACCGGCACCGACGCCGCGCACTACCCGCTGGGAGTGGTCGCGCATGTCGACACGCGACTGCACCTCACAATCAAGTACCTGCCCGAACTCTTCGACCACGACACGATGGATGCGACCCTGTATCGGGTCCTGCACGTGCTCAGCGCCGTTGCCGCCGACCCTGATCTACCGCTGGCCCGACTGGATCTGCTCTCGCCCGCGGAATACCAGGAGTTGACGCCGGTATCGGGTGATCCGGCAGTGCCGGGGCGGGTGTTGCCCGAGTTGTTGGCGGCGACGGTGGCGAAAGATCCTGGTTCGGTCGCGGTGGTGTGCGGGGACCGCCGGTGGACGTACGGCGAGCTGGATGCGGAGTCGAATCGGTTGGCACGCGTGTTGATCGGTCGGGGCGTGGGGCCGGAAGCTGGTGTCGCGGTGGGGTTGCCGCGGTCGGTCGAGTCGGTGCTGGCGGTATGGGCGGTGGCGAAGTCGGGGGCAGCGTTCGTGCCGGTGGACCCCAAGTACCCGGCCGGCCGCGTCGCGCACATGCTCGACGATTCGGGTGTGGCGGTGGGAATCACACTGTCGGAGTGGCGCGATCGGCTCCCAGGGTCGGTGCAGTGGTTGCTCCTCGACGAGTCGGCGGTCGAAGCGGAGGTTGCGGGGTCGCCGGCGGTGCCGGTGACCGATGCGGAGCGAACACTGCCGGTGCGGGGCGACCATGTGGCGTACGTGATCTACACGTCCGGGTCGACGGGTGTGCCGAAGGGGGTGATGGTTTCGCATCAGGGGTTGGCGAATCTGGTGGCCGAACAATGTTCGCGGTTCGGCATCGGGCCGGGCGCGCGGGTGCTGCATGTCGCGTCTCCTAGTTTCGATGCGGCGGTCCTGGAATATCTCTGGGCGTTCGCGACGGGTGGGCAGCTGGTGATTGCGCCGCCGACCGTCTACGGCGGGATCGAGCTGGCACAGATCCTGTTGCGGGAGAAGGTGTCTCATGCCGCGATGACGCCCGCGGCCTTGGCGACGGTCGATCCGGCCGGGCTCAGGGACCTCGGGACCGTCGTGGTCGGCGGCGAGGCGCCCCCACCGGAATTGGTGTCGCGGTGGGCGCCGGGCCGGAGATTGTTCAACACCTACGGCCCCGCCGAGGCCACGATCCAGACC
This sequence comes from Nocardia sp. NBC_01730, assembly GCF_035920445.1. NCBI lineage: Bacteria > Bacillati > Actinomycetota > Actinomycetes > Mycobacteriales > Nocardiaceae > Nocardia > Nocardia sp. NBC_01730. Next base: position 2,513,877 of record NZ_CP109162.1, read on the forward strand.
GATGCCGGTGCACCGATGGTGGCAGGTGAGGCGGTGGTGACCGGTAGCCCGCTCCGCGGGGTCGCGCAGGTCGTGCTCGACGCGCGGCTGCGACCGGTGCCGGTCGGAGTCGTGGGCGAGTTGTATCTTGCGGGTCCGGGTCTGGCCCGTGGGTACCGCAACCGGGTGGGTTTGACGGCGTCGCGGTTCGTCGCCGATCCGTTCGCTGGGCCGGGGCAGCGGATGTATCGGACCGGGGACCTGGTGCGGTGGCTGCGGTTATCGGAGGGGGGATTAACGCTCGACTATGTGGGCCGGACGGATTTCCAGGTGAAGATTCGTGGTTTCCGTATCGAGCTCGGCGAGGTCGAATCGACCCTGCTGGCCTGTGCAGGTGTGGCGCGTGCGGTGGCGACCGTGCACCGGGGTGTGACCACCGGCAACCGGTTGATCGGGTACGTGGTGCCCGAGTCCGGTGCGGACCTCGACACAGCCGCGGTCCTCGCGTTCGCCGGGGAGCGGTTGGCCCCGCACATGGTGCCCGCGACCGTGGTGGTGCTCGACGCGCTGCCGGTGACGGCAAACGGCAAGCTCGACCGCAGCGCGCTACCCGAGCCGGACTTCACCGCGCGCACCGAATCCCGGGCACCGGCCACCGAGATGGAGACGGTGCTGGCGAAACTGTTCGCGGAGGTGCTTGGACTCGACCAGGTGGGGGCGGAGGATTCGTTCTTCGCGCTCGGCGGTGACAGCATCATGTCGATCCAGCTGGTGACTCGGGCCAGGGCGGCGGGGGTGGTGTTCTCCACACGCGACGTGTTCGACCGCAAAACGGTCGCCGGGCTGGCACAGATCGCCGTCCGCGACAGCACCGCGGCAACCACCTTGCCGACGGAACTGCCGGGCGGGGGCGTTGGGCCGATACCGGTGACCCCGATCATGTGTTGGATGTTCGAGCGCGGCGGCTTCGACCGTTTCTGCCAGTGGGTCATGCTCACTCTGCCGACCGGCATCGACACGACCGGGATCAGTGCGACCGTCCAAGCGGTGATCGATCACCACGACATGCTGCGGGCCCGACTACACCCGGAACCCACGCACAGGTCGGGCTGGGCACTCCAGGTACAGCCGACCGCGGGATCCGCCGCCGGACTGATCCGGCGCGTGCCGGTGGACGCGGCACCGGACAGCGACGCCTTCGCCGCGATCGCCGACGCCGAGGCGAACGCGGCCGCCGAGCGCCTCGACCCCGCCGCGGGAGTCATGCTGCAACTGGTCTGGTTCGACTGGCCCGGACAGCAGGGAAGGTTGCTCGTCGTCGCGCATCACTTGGTAATCGACGGCGTGTCGTGGCGGATCCTTGTTCCCGACCTCGCTGCCGCATGGGCCCAGGTGAGTGCCGGCCAACGGCCGCGGCTCGCGCGTGTCGGTACCTCGATGCGACGCTGGGCGCATGCTCTGAACACCGCCGCGGGGAACCTCGACGAACTCGACTGGTGGCGGTCCACGCTCAGCGCTGCCGATCCACCGATCGGTGCCCGCCCGGTCGACCCAGCCGTGGACGTGCAGGCTACCGTCGCCAGTGTCGAGGTGACGCTGCCTACCACGGTGACCCAGGCCGTACTGACCACCCTGCCCCGGGCGTTCCACGGCAACGTGGACGACGCCCTCATCGCTGGGCTCGCCCTGGCGCTGACTCGGTGGCGGCGCCGCCACGGCCACACCGTTGATGAGACGCTGCTCACCCTCGAAAGCCACGGCCGCCACGACACGGTGCTGCCCGGTGCCGACCTCACCCGCACCGTCGGATGGTTCACCACCACCTACCCGGTCCGGCTCGACCTGGCCGACATCGACATCGACGACGCGTTCGCCGCCGGGGCTGCCGCCGGAGCGGTCATCAAATCGGTCAAGGAACAACTCCGACAGGTCCCCGGCAATGGGATCGGCTATGGGTTGCTGCGGTACCTCGACGCCGATACCGCCCGCATTCTGGGTGCGTTGCCCGCTCCTCAGGTGAGCTTCAACTATCTCGGCCGGTTCGACACCATTCCGGAAGCGTTGCGCGACAGCGGGTGGATGCCCGCCGGCGGCGACACCAGCGGCGGCGGTGTGCAGAACCCCGACGCGTCCGTAGCAGCCCTGCTCGGCGTCAACGCGGTCACCATGGACACATCGGACGGGCCTACCCTTACCGCCGCCTGGGATTACCCGACCGGTCTGCTCACCTCCGCCGAGGTCACCGAGCTCGCGGAACTGTGGCGCGACGCCGTGACGGCTCTGGCCGCCCACGCGTCCCGGCCCGGTATCGGCGGGCTGACTCCCTCCGACGTCGGCCTCGTCGACCTCGACCAGGACACGATCGACCGGCTCGAGACCCGACACCCGACACTCGACGACATCTGGCCGCTCACGCCGCTGCAGAAGGGATTGCTATTCCACGCCCAGCTCGCCGACGGCACCCTTGATGCCTACATCGTGCAACTCTGTATGGAACTCGGCGGGCGCGTCGACGCGGACCGGCTGCGCCGCGCCGCGCAGACACTCGTCGGACGGCACCCGAACCTGCGGACCGCGTTCGTGCGCGACGGCGCCAGCGCAGCGGTCCAGGTGGTGCACCAGCGCGTCGAGGTGCCGTTCACCCGGATCGACCTGGCCGAGTGCGTCGACACCGCGGCCACGCTCGAACAGCTCATGGACACCGACCGCCGCACCCGCTTCGACGTGACCGCGGCGCCGCTGCTGCGACTGACGCTGATCAGCACCGCCCCCCAGCGGCACCGACTGCTGTTGAGCATGCATCACATCCTGATAGACGGCTGGTCCACGCCACTGCTGATCCGGGAACTGCTGACCCTCTACGCCTGCGACAGCGACCCCACGGCACTAGCCCCGGTGCGTCCCTACCGCGACTACCTGACGTGGCTGGACAGCCAGGACCAGGATGCGGCGGAGGCGTCATGGGCACGGACACTCGAGGGCACAGCGGAGCCGACTCTGCTGGCGCCCGCGGACCGCGGCCGCCAGCAAACCACCGCCGCGCGCGAAGTCCGGGTGCGGTTGAGCGAACACCGCACCGCGGCCCTTGTCACGGTGGCCCACCAGCAAGAGACCACCCTCAACACCCTCATCCAAGCCGCCTGGGCGATCGTGCTCGCCACTGTGACCGCCCGCGAGGACGTAGTTTTCGGCACCACCGTCTCCGGGCGCCCCCCACAGATCTCCGGCATCGAATCGATGATCGGGCTGTTCGTCAACACCGTGCCTGTGCGGGTCCGGCTCGACCACCGCGAAAGCCTCGCCCAACTGCTACGGCGAATCCACACCGAGCAAGCCACGCTGCTCGACTATCACCACCTGGGACTCGCCCGCATCCAACAGATGGCCGGTCCGGGCGCGATGTTCGACACCGTGACGGTCTTCGAGTCCTACCCGATCGACTCGACGGGGCTGTCCGAAGACACCGACATCGCAGGAATGCATGTCCTCGACGTGCACGGCCGTGACGCCGCGCACTATCCGCTCGGCCTGGTCATCCAGCACGACACCCGACTGCACCTGACTTTCAAATACCTGCCCGAACTGTTCACACGGCACCAGATCGACGCCATTGCCGACCGAGTGCGGCGCGTGCTCGACACCATCGTCGAAGACATCGACCTGCCCCTCAACCGACTACAGCTGCTATCGCCGGTCGAGCGAGCAGCGCTGGTACCCGTGCACGGTCCTCCCGGCGAGGCGATGTCGGTGTTGCCGCAGGTGTTGACGGCCGCGATGACGCTGGACACCGAAGCGGTGGTATGCAGCGGCACACGACTGTCCTACCGCGAACTCGAGGAAACCTCGAACCGGTGGGCGCGGGTATTGATCAATGCCGGGATAGGACCGGAATCGTTCGTGGCCGTGGCGTTGCCGCGCTCCATCGAGGCCATGATCGCCGTATGGGCGGTCGCCAAGACCGGCGGCGCGTTCGTTCAAATCGACCCCGCCCATCCGCACGACCGGATCACCAGCATTCTGACCGATTCCGGTGCCGCCGTCGGGCTGACACTGGGGGCCCACCGAGACCAGCTACCGGACACCGCCAGATGGCTCGTCCTCGACGACCCCTCCTTCGCCGCGGCGACAGCGTCGGCGTCCCCTGCCGCGGTCACCGACGCCGAACGCACAACCACGCTGCGACCGCAGCACCCGGCGTACCTGATCTACACCTCGGGCTCCACCGGGACCCCGAAAGGGGTCGTGGTCACCCACACCGGGATAGCGAACCTGGCCGCCGACATACGGGAACGGTTCGGCCTCACCCCGACCTCCCGAATGCTGGCGGCTGCCGCACCGAGCTTCGACGTCTCGATCCTCGAATGGCTCAGCGCCGCCGCCGCCGGAGCCACCCTGGTTCTCGCCCCTCCACCAGTAGTCGGCGGCCCCGAACTGGCCGGGGTGATCAACACCGAACGCGTCACCCATGCCGCGATGACCCCGACAGTGCTCGCATCGATGCACCCCGACGGACTCGTCGACACCCTCGGCACCCTGGTCCTCGGCGGCGAGACATGCCCACCAGACCTGGCAGCACAGTGGGCACCGGGCCGCACAGTGATCAGCTGCTACGGGGCTACCGAAACCACGATCACGAGCTGCGCGGACACTCCCTCGACCACGATCACAGACAGCCCGATGGCAATCGGGGGCCCGGTCCGCGGATTCACCGCCGTCGTACTCGACCGCAGACTGCGCCCCGTCCCACCCGGAGTAGTGGGCGAACTGTATCTGTCCGGACCAGGCCTGGCCCGCGGCTACCACAAGCAACCCGTGACGACAGCAGCCCGATTCGTCCCCGACCCGTACGGGCCGGCCGGAACACGGATGTATCGCACCGGCGACTTGGTCGCCTGGACCGCCGACCGAACACTGCACTACAAAGGCCGCAGTGACCGACAACTCGAGATCCAGGGCAACCGCGTCGAACCCGGCGAGATCGAAGCCACGCTACGCAGCTACCCGGACGTCACCCACGCAGCCGTCACAGTCCACACCCGACCCAATGGAATCAACCAACTCACCGGCTACGTCGTACCCACCCCCGACACCACACCCGACACCACCGCACTGATCACCCACCTCGCAACCCGACTACCCGCCCACATGATCCCGTCCTCGATCATGGTGCTGGACCGAATCCCTCGCACCGCCACCGGCAAACTCGACTACAAAGCCCTACCCCCACCCGACCGGCGTCCCGCCCGCTTCCGGGCACCGTCCACGCCACTCGAGGCCACCGTCTGCGACGCCTTCACCCAGACCCTCGACATCGATCGTGCCGGTGTCGACGACGGCTTCTTCACTCTCGGCGGCAACTCGCTGGCTGCCACCCAACTGGTGGCGCGGCTGGCGGAGTCGACCGGTGTCGACGTGCCGCTTCCGTGGATCTTCACCGACCCGACACCGCAGTCGCTGGCCCGCCGCATCGACACCCGACTCCGCGGCCTCGATGAGCAGGACCCCGATGACGCACTCTCGGTCATGCTCCCGCTGCGCGCTGCCGGAACCGGCCCGCCACTGTTCTGCGTCCATCCAGCCATCGGATTGGCTTGGGGTTTCAGCGGACTCGTGCAGCACCTCGACCCCGACCGTCCCGTCCACGGGCTGCAATCCCCTGCGCTGACCGACCCCACCGCACGGTTCGACACGCTCGACCAACTCGCCGCCCGCTACGTCCGGGAGATCCGGTCCGTCCAGCCGCACGGCCCTTACCATTTGCTCGGCTACTCGCTCGGCGGCACCATCGCCCACGCGATCGCCGTCCAACTCCGCAGCGAAGGCGACCCTGTCGCCACCCTGGCCATGATGGACACCCGCGTCGTCACCGCCCGCAGCGTCCGCGCTCCCACGCCGACCATCGCGGACGTGCTCGCCGAGTTCGGCGGCCTCGCCGTTCCGCAGGACCCCGCCGACCTCACCATGGAGACCGTTGCCGAGTTACTGCACCGGCAAGGCGGACTCTTCACCGCCGTGACCCCCGAACATCTCGTGATCCTGCAGGACGACTACACCCGGCTCGTCGACCTCACCTGGAACCACCGGCCGGCATCCTTCGACGGTGACCTGATCTACTTCAGCGCCACCACCGGCCACGCAGACGACGGCGCCTCTCCCGCTCTGGCATGGAACGACCACGTCACCGGCCGCATCACCGAACACCACATTCCCACCCGGCACGAACGGATGACCGACCCCGACGCACTCCGCGCCATCGGACACGTTCTCACCGAGCACTTCCGCGACACCCTCACCCCCGCACCGGAGCCCCCCACCTCAGCAAGGACAAGCCGATCATGAACACCGACCGAATCGTCGGGACACGCTCGGGCGTCGAGCCAGCCAACCTATTCGACCCCGACCCGGCAACTCGTATCGCCGCGCACCCCCATGCTGCCGAACTACGCCGGTGGACTCGCGAATACCTCTGCCGACCCCACCCGGATCTCGGCCGACGCGGCCCTGTCTGCCCCTACACCAGCCACGCCATCGCAGGCCGATACCTGTGGGCCGCATTCTTCGATGGTCGCGACATCGACGCTCGGCGCATCACCGCAATCGTCGACGACGTGTACGACCTGTTCCCCGCCCTGCCACCCCGTGACCCACCCGATTCTCTGTTCAAGGCCGTCCTCGCGGTCTTTCCCGACCTCACCGAATACGCCGATATCGACACTGTTCAACATGACCAGAAAACCCGGTTCGTCGACAAAGGACTGATGCTCGGCCAGTTCTATCCGGGTTGCACCACTCCCGGACTGCACAACCCGGCATTCCCGGCACTCGACGCGCCTCTGCCTATCCTTGCCGTACGCCACATGGCCCCCACCGACTTCCCATTCCTCAAATCTCGCCACGAATGGATCGACACCTACTTCAAAATCTTTGCCCCCACGATCCCCGGGTTCATCACCACAGCCATGTCCGACAGACTCGTACAAACGCCCGACGCCCCGGAAGGATCTCCTTGAGGTCGAGTCCGGCCACCGCAACCGAGCCGGTCTCGGCGACAGCAGCGTCCGCGAGGTCGAACGCAGGCATCCGAGAGATGGCGGCCTCACCGTACGGCCGTACAGCTCAGTGCGATCAGCGGAAATGAGTGTCCTACCATCGCGAAGGTGATCACAGTCGCCACTTGGAACGTTCTGCATCGTGTCCACGCCGAGAATTGGTATGAGGACGTGGCAGCTCGATGGCCGGACGAGGGCGCGCGGATCGCCGCGGTCACCGCGCGGGTGACAGAACGGACCGAGCAGGTTATCGCGCTGCAGGAAGTCAGCGGGGATCAGTTGGCCAGCCTGCGACTGGCATTGCCGGATCGGACCTTTCAGGCCATGCGGTATCAGCGTCTTCCGACTCCGCGCCGCGTACCGAGTTCCCTGCTCGACGGCGGTGAATACCTCGTGGTGCTCACCGACGAGCCGAGCAGGGAACTCGAAGCGGAGTCGTTCGCGCAGGACCCCGGCAAGGGCGCGCTCGTCGTCGACGCCGCCGGGCTCGTCGTGATCGCCACCCATGTGACCGGCGACCGGCGACGCGCCGCCCAATTCGCCCGGCTGACCGAACTGGTAAGCGCCACAACGGCACACGCCACCGTCCTGCTCGGCGACTTCAACACCGACCGCGCTTCCGTCGCCGCCGGTCTCGGCGACGGTTTCGTCGTGGCCGAGGGCGTCACCGGCGGACTCCCGACCCGCCCACGCGAGTCCGGTGCGAAGTCTCAGCACATCGATCACGTGGCCGTCCGCGGCGCCCACATCACCGATCTGACCGTCGACGACATGGGCGGGGTATCGGACCACAACCTCGTCCACGCGGCCGTCACCGTGTGAATCGCCCACCATCGAGCAGACCACGGCGGCCACCGCGGCGCACACGGCGGGCTCGGTAGGCTTGCCGCGACATGAGCGTTGAACCGACACCGGCCCAGGTGGTCTCCGTCCGCATGATCGGCCTCCCCGCCGGGGAGATCGTGCTGCGCGACGAAAGCAAGAAGACGAATCGACCGGTCGAGGTGGCCGCGTTCGACCTGGCGCCCTACCCCGTGACCCACGAACTCTTCGCCGCGGTAGGCGGCGCCGCGCCGACTGACGCCGCGGCCATCAGCACACCGGTAACCGATGTCTCGTGGACCGAGGCCGTCCGGTTCTGCAACCTCCTCTCCGACGCCGCCGGGCTCAACCGCTGCTACACGATCGGTGCTGATCTCGACGCGCGAGACGTGGTCTGCGACCACGCAGCCGACGGCTACCGCCTCCCCTCCGAGGCCGAATGGGAATACGCCTGTCGCGCGGGCACTTCCGACGTGCGGTACGGGGATCTCGACGAAATCGCCTGGTACCGGGATAATTCTGGCGGTGCCGTGCAGGACGTGGCCACCAAAGCGCCGAACGCATGGGGGCTCTACGACATGATCGGCAATGTCTGGGAATGGTGCTGGGATGTCTACGATCCCGAGGTCTACGGTCCGTACCGGGTGTTCCGCGGCGGCGGTGCGTTCGACCTACCCCGCAGCTGCCGCGCCTCGTGCCGTCGTAAAAGTCACCCGACCTTCCGCATCGACGACCTCGGGTTCCGTCTGGCCCGAAGCCGTCCCGGGCGATAGCAGCATGCCGCCGCGTTCAGAGCGGTGCCGAATCGGCCATGCGGTTCGCCGCGCTCGGGCAGTGCGCGCTCGATCGACCGTAACCGGGAAACACAGTCGCACATTCGATCCGGCGCGGACGGCTACTACGACAGCCAGTAGTATGGACCGGTGCGAAATCCGATCGACGTGGCGGCGCGGCTGCGCGGCGCGTTCGTCGGATCAGCGTCCGGTGCCATGAGCATCGCCGCGCACGCCCTCGGCGGCGGAGCGTTCTCCCCTGGTGCGTCCTCGACCGCATTGCTGATCGCCGCATGTACCGCGGTGGGGGTGCTGGTTGCTGCCCGACCGAACCGGCACCGGCCCGGCGAGGTCATGGCGATGCTGGCGATCGGGCAGACCGTCGCGCACATCGCGCTGACCCTGTCCGCCGGACATCAGCACGACGCGGGCACGCCGACGGTGCTGCTCGGTGCCCACCTCACGGCCGTCCCGGTCGGCGCACTGCTCATCCGAACCGCCGAACACGCGGCGCTGCGGGCGGCGTCCGACCTGCGGCGCACGGTGCGAATCCTGTCCGACGGTCCCACCGCGTTCCTCCGGATCTGCTCGCCCGCGATCGGCCGCCCTCGCCCGGGTCCGCGGCGCCTGCTGGTCTGTTCGGGCTTCGGCCTACGGGGCCCACCGACCCGGCACCGACCTTCTTCCTGTCATCCGCGAACACCGGCTGCCCCTGCCGCGCGGAACTTTTCGTAGTCCGGGCCACGCACGGATCGCTCCACTGTGGATCGCCGATGCCCGCCCGGACCGCGCCCGCGTCGTTCAAGTGCGGAGATCGACCTGCCACCGTGCCGCGGGAAGACCTTGCTGGACTTCACAACATCGCCGCAGATCGGCGATCCTGTCACGACGCCTCGGGGTGTACCACCGCGATCAGGCCCGCGCACGCCGAGCGGTCCGAAGGAACGTCCGGCTGTCCGACGAGCCGGGACCGCTCGGACCACTGTCCGGACACCACCCTCGCGACCGAACCAACAAACCTCACATAATCGGAGCTTGCATGCGTATCACCACTTTTCCATCGCCCCGCGCGGGTTCGCGCACCTCTCGCGTCCTGCGCGGCGCGGCAGCCGCCGCAGCGGTGCCCTTCCTCCTGGTCGCCTGCTCGTCGAACGACAAGCCGGATACCTCGAAGTCCGCGGACGCGGTGACCATCACCGACCAGTGGGTCAAGGCGGCCGACAGCGGAATGTCGGCCGCGTTCGGCGATCTGAGCAATGGCAGCGACACACCGCGCACGGTGGTGTCGGCATCAAGCCCCGCCTCCAGCCGCATCGAGTTGCACGAGGTGGTCGCCGACGCGAACGGAACGAAAGCAATGCGCCCCAAGCCGGGCGGCTTCGTGATCCCCGCACACGGCACGACCCGGCTGCGGCCAGGCGGCGACCACATCATGTTCATGGGTTTGAACGGACCGCTGCGCACGGGATCCGAAACGCCGGTCACACTCACCTTCGATGACGGCTCGACCACGACGTTCACCGCCCAGGTGCGCGACTTCTCCGGCAACCAGGAGAACTACGTGCCCGACCACGCGAGCGGCGAGCACGGCACCGGAGCGCAGACCCCCGCGCACAGTGGCTGAGCAGACCGGACCTCGACCTGCACGGATCAACCGGCGACGTCTGCTCGGCGGCGGTACCGCCGCTGCGGGCGCTGCGGGCATCGGGCTGGGCGCGGTCACGCTGACCGGACGGCACGAATCCGGAACGTCACAGGCGACGGTGCCGTTCTACGGACCGCACCAGGCGGGCGTCGCCACCGCCCCGCAGTCGCACGCGGCCTTCGTCGCGTTCGATCTGAGGTCGGGCACGGACCGCGACGACCTCGTCGGCGTGCTGAAGATCTGGACCGACGACGCCGCCAGGCTCACCCAGGGTCGCCCCGCGCTCGCGGATACCGAACCCGAGCTCACGCGGCGCCCGGCTCGGCTGACGGTCACACTGGGCCTCGGACCCGCCGCGTTCACAGTTGCGGGCCTCGAGCACCGCAGGCCGTCCTGGTTGCGCGCGTTGCCGCCATTCGACATCGATCGGCTCGAACCGGCCTGGACCGGCGGCGACCTGCTGCTGCAGGTCTGCGCCGACGAGGCGACCTCGGTGTCGCACGCGGTACGTGTGCTGTGCCGGAGTGTGTCCTCGCTGGTCACCGTGCGATGGATGCAGCGCGGGTTCCGCGACGCCGCCCCGGGAACGACGCCGCGCAATCTGATGGGTCAGGTCGACGGCACCGTGAATCTCACGCCCGATACCCCGGATTTCGCCCGCCTGGTGTGGGACGACGGCAGTGTCCAGTCGTGGTTGGCGGGCGGCACCTCGTGTGTGCTGCGGCGGATCGCGATGGCTCTGGACACCTGGGACGAAATCGACCGAGAGGGACGGGAACTCACCATTGGACGCACCCTCGCCAACGGTGCGCCCCTGACGGGGGCGGATGAGTTCGACGAGCCGGATTTCGCGGCGGCCGACGCGACCGGCATCCCGATCATCCCGCAGTCCTCGCACATCGCACGTGCCCATCACGCACACGACGGCGAACGGTTTCTGCGACGGGGCTACAACTACGACGACGCACCGGCACCCGGCCGGACCTCGAACTCGGGTCTGCTCTTCGCCGCCTATCAACGCGACGTGGACGCCCAGTTCCTCCCGATCCAGCGCCGCCTCGCGGAGTTCGACGCGCTCAACGTGTGGACGACACCGATCGGGTCCGCGGTGTTCGTCCTCCCGCCCGGGGTGTCGGCGCCGGGAGGTTACCTCGGGCAGTCGCTGTTCGAGGCCTGACGACCTCGATCAACGGTCCGCGACAGCCCGCGCGATTGCCTGGAACACCTGCTGTCGAACTCGCCGCCTCGCCCGGGTCAGCGGTGACGACTCGGGCGACGACGATGCGACCCCGAACCTGGAAAACAACGCCGTCGCATTCGACCGCTCGATACCACGGCGGGTGTTCGCGTCGACGTCCCGGTAGCTGTCGAGTCCGGCGTTGAAATAGTGGACCGCCGGTTCAGGGGCGAACGGCCAGTCGCTGCCGTAGAGGACGTGGCCCGGTTCGGCGAACGCGAGCAGCGTCGGCAACGACGCCGCACTCGAAGACAGCGCGGTGTCGAAGTAGAACCCGGCGAAGTCGTCGAGGATGTCGACCGGGCTGCGACCCGTTTGGGTGAAGATGCTCAAGGCCATGCGGTGCGAGGCATAAGGTACGAATCCACCGGCGTGGCTGAGAATGAAGCGGATCTTCGGGTATCGACGACGAATACCATTTCGAACCAGCAGATATGCCGCCCTGGTCGTGTCGAGGAGGAAGTCGGCGGCGAAGGGTGGAACGCCGGGCACGGCCGGCGAAGGCAGCTCAGCGGGATGGACGAGTGCGACGGCCGACCGCTCATCGAGGACACCGAACAGCTCGTCCTGACCTTCTTCCCCCAGGTAGGTGCCGCGGGAGTTGCCGAGCAGGACAACACCGTCGGCATGGAGTACGTCGAGGGCTCGTTCGGCCTCGACGGCGGACGCGGTCACGTCGGGCAGCGGGACGGTGGCGAAGAATCCGAACCGGCCGGAATCATTACCGGCCAGCTCAGCCGCGTAGTCGTTGACCGAACGGGCAAGCGCCGCTGCTTCGCCAGATTCTGTCAGGAAAGTCGTGCCGGGAGTCGAGACCGACAGAACGGCCGAGGCGATACCTGCCTCCGCCATGAACCGCCGCGCCGCATCCGCACTCCACTCGGGCAGGTCGCGCCCACCAGCCGCGGTGATGCCATGCGTTCGCAAGGCTTCGCGATAATCCGGCGGGATCAGGTGTTGATGCACGTCGATACGGTCCATCGGTCACACCGTAGCCTCGCGAGCCTCGCGAGCCTCGCGACGAGCACCGATGTCGAGCGCGATGTCGACGATCATGTTCTCCTGCCGGCCGACCATACCGCCACGCTCGCCAACGACCTCAACGGCGACAACGGCGATCTTGTGACGCGACTCCTCGCCGTTGACCCGGCGGCGCCGGAGTTTCATCCGGTCGGCCATTGACTCTCTCCACACTCTTGATGATTCATTGACGTTCTGATGAAATAATCATACTGTGGTGGCCGCTCCGGGAACAACCCCCAAGGTTTGCCATCCGGGTCGACAACCCCCAATGACGAGAGGTCTCGACGTGACCGTCCAGCACTCCTACGATGTCGCGATCGTCGGCTACGGCCCGGCCGGCGTGACTGCCGCGAATTTCCTCGGCCAACTGGGCGTCGAGGTCGTCGTTATCGAACGAGACGCGTCCATCTACAGCCGGGCCCGAGCGATCGCGACCGACGAGGAAGTCATCCGCATCTGGCAGCGGCTCGGTGTGGCGGAGCGCCTCAAACAGGACATGCTGACGGAAAAACCGCTCGAGTTCGTCGACCACACGGGCCGATCGTTCCTGAATTTCCTTCCCGCGCCGCGCGGCAACGGTCACCCCACGCAGTTGTTCATATACCAACCCGCACTCGAGCAGGTGCTCCGTGATGGAGTCGACCGGTGTCCGAACGTGGAAGTCCTTCTACAACATGAATGCCTGCGCACTCGTCAGGACGATAACGGTGTCGAATTGCTCATCGCCGACCTGGGTGTGGACGCCTTCAAGCGCGTTCGCGCGTCGTATGTGATCGCCGCCGACGGCGGCTCTAGCCCGACCCGAGGCCTGCTCGGGATCGGTTTCGAGGGCCGGACCTATGAGGACCGCTGGGTCGTCATCGACACCGAGGTCATCAACGAATGGCCCACCCACGATCGACTGCGCTTTCATTGCAACCCCGAACGGCCTGCCGTGGACTGCCCCACCCCACTCGGTCATCACCGCTGGGAGTTCCCCGTCCTGCCCGGTGAAGACGAAAAGGAACTCGTCACCGACACCGCCGTGTGGCGACTGCTCAACGCCCAGGGCATCACCGCCGATGAAGTCGAAATTCTGCGGGCCGTCGTCTACAGCCATCACGTCCGGTTCGCCGACCGGTGGCGCGTAGGCCGCATCTTTCTGGCCGGAGACGCCGCGCACGTCATGCCGCCGTGGATCGGGCAAGGCATGGCCGCCGGGGTTCGCGACGTGGCGAACCTGTGTTGGAAGATCGCCGCAGTGGTCACCGGTTCGCTACCCGAGAGCGTCCTCGACAGCTACGAGGTAGAGCGTCAACCGCACGTCCGCAAGGTGACCGAAGCAGCCGTTTTCTTCGGTCGCGTCATCACCGAGCGGCGTCGGCCGGTGACCGCCGCACGAAATGCCTCCTTCCGCATAGCCTTGCGGCTTCCTTTCGTCGGCGACTACCTACGCAGCGCCAAATGGTTTCCCCCCGCCCACTATGCGAAGGGGTTCCTTTCTCCGTCGAAGCATGCGGCGGTGGGGCATTTGCCGCCGCAGCCCTGGGTGCTGGATGAGGTCGGCGACCGTGGGCGACTCGACGATGTGACCGGGTCGAGGTGGCTGTTGATCCAGGTCGGAGCAGCTCGCCCCTGGCCGGAGTGGGCCGCCGCCGGCGTAGCCACGATGGAGCTCCGACCTGCGGGAATGTCGATATCCACCGGAGCCGCCGTCGATATCGACAACACCCTGATCACCTGGATGCGCCAGCACGGCGCAACAGTTCTCGCTCTGCGGCCCGACGGGTTCGTCTACGCCGCCGCCGGTGCGAACGAGATGTTGGCGCCGCCACCCGAGAGGCTGCGCGCGGCAGCTGAAATACACCGCCCAACAGCCTGATTCACCCAATCCACCGACAAGGGCGCGGCGGACAGATGCTCACCGGCAGCATGCCCAACCACAACCTGCCGCTCGCCGCGAACGCCGGGCACTGCATGTTGTCGGCATCTCATCGAGAACCGATACCGAGATGGGCATGCCCAGAATTGTTGCGACGACGAGGATTATCGCGGAGACGATAGGGGCGGTGACTGCGACGATGCCCCATTTCCTCAACAGTGTGCGCAGTCGCGAAATCGGACTGGGGGGATAATGCACATACCAGGGGCCGTACTCGGTCGGAGTGAATCCGAGCGCCGCATCCACCATGCTGTGGATGATCATGGCGCCAGTGAACCCGGCCAGCAGCACCGGACAGGTACTCACCCGCCTGGTTTTCGCTGCCATTGGACAAGCTCCTCTCACAACGGTTATCCGAGAACTATTCGGCGGTTGCGTGTTTGGTTGTCGGGCTCGATCTGCATGATGACCCGGATACGGTCAGCGAACTCCGCGGCACTCTCGTCCGAACCGGCCGACATCGCCGGCAGGACCGCAGTCCGGAGTTTTGGTCGGCAACGGTAGATATGGGAGTAATCCTGCCACTCCGACCGTGAGCCGCCGTAATAGTCCATGAATGCCAGTGCCTGCTCCGGCGACCAGTCGGGTGTCGGGTACCCGCCGATGGTGAAATGGCCGTGGTCCAGCAGCGCGGCCCGGTAGTCCGGAGGCAAGAAATGCGCGTGCAGGTCGATCCGGTACGTACCGGAGGGCGCTGGCTGCCGAGTTCGCGCGGGAGTGGCCTCGGCGATCGGCGCCGACGTTGCCGAAGCCGAGAGGCCGAGAGTTCCGGCGGCGGCACTGCCCAGAATTCGACGTCGACTCATCGTCGGGGAAGGCTGCGAAGGGAAGGCGTTCACAAAGTCTCACTTTCAAAATCCGGGAAACGGTGTGGAGAGGCCGAAGGACTGGCCGATCTCAGCGGGGTGCGGCGGACTGAGTCGACAGTGCGAGACAAGACGAAGCCGACTGTTGCGAAGACCACATCGGCCCACAGAGCGCTGTATCTGATAGTTTCCTCAGATACGATTTTCGTAACGATTTCGAATGGAAGAGGGACCGATGACCGCCGAACCCGTCACGCGCAACCGCATCGACCGGCGCCGCGAGCGCACCCGCAACGCGCTGCTGGCGGCGGCGCGTGGGTTCTTGGCGGAGGGGCGTTCCGCGGTGAGCATCCAGGAGATCACCGACGCGGCGGATGTCGGTTTCGGTTCCTTCTACAACCACTTCGAGTCCAAGGAGCAGTTGTTCGACGCGGCGGTGCGCTCGGCGCTGCAGGTCTACAGCGAGATGCGCGATGCCATCGTGGCGCTGTACGACGACCCGGCCGAGGTGTTCGCGGTCAGCTTCCGCATGACCGGCCGCCTGCAGCGGCAGGTTCCGGAGATCGTGCGGGTGGTGCTCAACTCCGGCATGTCGGTCATGCTGCGCGATGAGGGCTTGGCCCCGCGCGCCCGCCGCGACATCATGGCCGCCCAGGAAGCCGGCCGGTTCGAGCCGATGGACCCGGACATGGCGATGATGGCCGCAGGCGGGGCCCTGCTGGGGCTGCTGCAGCTGCTGGATGCCCGTCCGGACGCCGACGCCGACGCTCTGTCGGACGAGATGACCTTCCACGTGCTGCGCATGTTCGGCATGAACAAGCGGTCCGCGCAGAAGCTGACCTCCGGACCGGTGCCCCCGCAGCCGCAGTTGTGACCGACTGTCCATCACCGGATCCGGTGATGGACAGTCCTTCGTCTCGGTCACCGTCACTACTTCGGTTCGCGTTCCAGCACCAGCACGCTCACCCCACGCCGCCCCAGCAGATTCGCGAGGGTGAGCCCGGTGGGGCCGAGGCCGACGACCACCACGTCGTAGTCCGCATCGTTCATCGCGATAGTCCCCCCGCGAGCTGAGGAACAGTGATCTCCGGCGCCGCCGCGGCACGAACCGCCTGGCGGAATTGGGCGAACTTGTCCAGCACGGTCTCCCCCACGGTGGTGTGACCCCAGATGCTGATGTCCTGGTAGGTACTCGGCTCCCAAGTGGATTCGAGCTCGGGGCCGATGACCACCGGGTTCCAGCCGACCTCGAGCTCGAACCCGGACGGGGTCACGCAGTAGTAGGACAGTTCACGGTCATTGGTGTGCTGTCCGACCGACCACGCCATACGGAAACCGAGGTCGGTAACCCGCCCGAAAGAGGCGAGCATGTCGTCCAACGTCGCGGACTGGATGTTGATGTGCTGTACCCGGGTTCGGATCGGATCGATCTTGATCCCGCGGAGGTTGGCGATGGCGCTCGAGTGATGGCGCTCGTTGACCCGCAGGAACCGGATCTTCATCGTCAACCCGGAGACATTCTCATCGATATAGTCCGTCAGACGCGAATCGAACACAGTGTGGTAATAACCGCGCATCGCCTCCGGCTCGCGGGACAGGATCGCGACATGCCCCATACCCGCCTCGCCGGTTACCCACCCCGAGCTGAGCATTCGTAGCGGCTCGGGCGTGGTCACCGGAACGGTGAAGATTTCCTGCGCGATACCCTTCGGCCCAGGAAACCGCCACAACCGCTCCACGCCACGCAGGGCGGCCTCTTCCCGAGCACCTTCGATGAGCGGGACGCCACGGTCGACGATCCGGGCGACGACGCGGTCGAAGGTGTCATGGTCGTCTACATGCCAACCCAGGGCCATGACGTCCTCGGCGGAGCCGCGCTGGATGAGGAATCGGCAAGCACGGTCGTCCAATCGGAAACGCAGGCCGTCGGCCCCGAGCTCGTCCACATGCAGCCCGATGGCCTCGGCCCCGAACCGTCGCCAGTCGGTCAGCCGCGCCGACTGCGCCACGACATAGCCCAGGTGGACCGCGCCGAAGACCGATTCGCCGGTGTTGGGCCGCAGAAAGCCGTTCATGACCTCGTCGCCAGAAACGTGGTGGCCAGCGAGTTGAACAAGTCCGCACGCTCCCACTGCACCCAGTGGCCGGTGTTGGCCACCGAGTACAGGTCGCAGTTCGGCATCGCGTCCGCGAGCATGCGGCCCCCCTCCGGCCGATTCACCTTGTCCTCGGCCCCCCAGATCACCAGCGTGGGATGGGTGACCTTGCGCAGGCGCGAGTCGCGGGTGAAGTCCATCCGCCACACCGTGCGCAGGGCGAGCGGCCCGGACGGACGACGCAGCGGCGGATTCGCCACCACGTCGGGGTCGAGGCTGGCGCGGTAGCGTTCGTCGATGATCTCGTCGGTGATCGCACTCGCGTCGAACACCAGATAGTCCCTGATGAACCGCGGATGAACCGCGCGATTTTGTCCCGGCTCGGGCCGCTGTCACCGTAGTAGGCCAGCAGCTCCCGCAGGCCTTTCGTCGGCAACGCGCGGGTGGTGCCGATCCCGCCCGGCCCCATCAGGATCATGCGATCCACCTTCTCCGGCCGATCCATCGCCAGCCGCAGCGCCGCCGCACCACCGTAGGAATTGCCGACCAGATGTGCCGAGGCGACGCCGAGTTCGTCCAACAAGCCACCGACCGCCCGCGCGAGATCACCGAACGGATCGGACTGATCGATGTGTTTCGTCGACCGCCCGTAGCCGGGCAGGTCCGGCGCGATCACGCGGAAATGCTGCGCCAGCGCGTCGAGGTTGCGCGAATAGTTCGACAGGCCGGACGCGCCCGGCCCACCACCGTGCAGCAACACCACCGCTGGACCGGATCCGGTCGCACTGAAGAAGATCTCACGCGCGCCGACCCGGACCATCCGTCCGGCCACGACGCCCTTGTCGATGCTTGTCACAGCCACTACCTCCACGATCTATACTGATTAAATCATCAGTTACGATCGAACAATCCGTCAAGCAAAAATGATGAAAATGTCAGAATGTGGCGTCGGTGGTGACACAGAAGAAGAGCAATCGCAAGACGGCTGATCGGTTCGGCGCACATCGATCTTGTTCTCGGCCGGTTCTATTCCCCTGCCGCAATCCGGCTCAGTCAGCCTCACTCAGCGGGCCGGCACGCCGCTGGTTCACGCATTGCTCGGGAACCCCAGGTCGATCTGGCTTTCCGAGGCGTCCGGCCAGCGGGTCGTGACGACCTTGCTGCGCGTGTAGAAGTGGATGCTCTCGGGACCGTAGATGTGCGAGTCGCCGAACAGCGACTTCTTCCAGCCGCCGAACGAGTAGGCGCCGACCGGCACCGGAATGGGCACGTTGACGCCGACCATACCGACCTCGATGTCGAATTCGAACTCGCGGGCGGACTTGCCATCTCGAGTAAAGATCGCGACACCATTGCCGTAGGGGTTGGCATTGGTGAGCTCGACGGCATCCTCATAGGTGCCGACCCGTACCACCGAAAGGACGGGACCGAAGATCTCGTCGTCGTATACCTTCATGCCGGGCCGGACGTCGTCGATCAGGCTCACCCCGATGAAGAAGCCGTCGGAGTCGAATACCTGCTCGCGTCCGTCCACGACGACGCTCGCGCCTTCGGCGGCCGCACCGGCGACATAGGACGTAACCCGGTCCCTGGCCTCTTTACTGATCAGCGGACCCATCTCGGAGTTCGGGTCGGTGCCCGCCCCGATGCGGAGTGCACCGAGCCGCTCGGTGACCTTGCTGATCAAGCTGTCGGCGATATCGCCGACCGCCACCAGCACCGACACCGCCATGCAGCGCTCACCGGCGGATCCATAGGCCGCGGAGACGGCGGCATCGGCTGCGGCATCGAGGTCGGCGTCGGGCATGACCACCATGTGGTTCTTCGCTCCGCCGAGAGCCTGCACCCGCTTGCCGTTGCTGCTCGCACGCTGGTAGATCGCTTCCGCGATCGGGGTCGAGCCGACGAAGCTCACTGCGGCGACTTCTTTGTCGTCGATCAGCGCGTCGACAGCTTCCTTGTCGCCGTGAACCACATTGAGTACACCGTCGGGCAGACCGGCCGCACTGAATAATTCGGCAATGAAGACCGCCGCGGACGGGTCCTTCTCGCTCGGCTTGAGGATGACGGTATTGCCACAGGCGATCGCCGAGGAGACCATCCACAGCGGCACCATAGCCGGAAAATTGAACGGCGTGATACACGCGACCACACCGACGGGCTGCTTGACCTGATGAACATCGATTCCGCGCGAAACCTGCTCGGAATGCTCACCTTTCAGCAGATGTATCAACCCTGCGACGAACTCGACGTTTTCCATGCCGCGCGCGATCTCCCCCGCGGCATCGTCGAGCACCTTGCCGTGTTCGGCAGTGATGATGCGGGCCAACTCCTCCCGCCGCTCCGTCAGCAGGTGCCGGAGCCGGAAGAAGACATCCGATCGACGAGCGAGACTGGTTGCCCGCCAGGATGATCGGGCGCCCCTGGCGACCTGGACGACGTCGGCGACCTCGGCGGCCGACGCCAATCCCACCTCGGCCGTGACCGCTCCGGTGGCCGGGTCGAAGACCGGACCGGTGCGAACGCTGGAATCGACGCGTTTGCCGTTGATGTAGTGCGGAATTCGAGTCATGCTCGGTGCCTTTCGGATTCGATTCAGCCGACGGCCGGGTCGATGTGCTTGATGATCAGCGAGCAGTCACGGCCGCCTAGTCCGGTGTCGATGAGCTCCTGGAGTTGGGCCGCGACGATGGTCGCGGTGGGCAGCGGGGTGTTGGTCGACTCCCCGGCCCGCAGCGCGAGGCCGATGTCCTTGTTGGCCAGGTCTGCGGTGAAGGTGGGCGCGAATCCATTATTGGCAGCGGAGGTTTCGACGATCCCGGGAACCGGATACCAGGTGCGCAGCGCCCACGAATCAGCGGAGGAGACCGACGCCACCTTCCAGAACACCTTCGGATCCAGACCGAGGCGACCGGCGAGCACCGCACCCTCGGAGCAGGCCGCGAGGTTGATCAGCAGCATCATGTTGTTGCAGATCTTCGCGGCCTGACCGGAGGTGGCGCGGCCGGTGCGAATGATATTGCCGCTCATCGCTTCGATGATTCCGGCGGCCGTGTCCACGGCGTCCGGCTCACCACCGATCATAAAAGTCAGAGTGCCCAGCGCGGCCCCGCTGGTACCCCCGGACACCGGCGCGTCCACGAACCGGAAGCCACGCTCGCGGGCGGAGGAGTGCAGTAGCGCGGCCGAATCCATATCGATGGTCGAGCTGTCCACCAGTAGGGTCGAGGTCTCGGCATGAGCGAAAACGCCGTCCGCGCCCTGATACACGGCGAGGACGTGTTCGCCCTTGGGCAGCATGGTGAACACCGCATCCGCCCCACGCACGGCCTCGGCGATCGACGCGACGGGTATGACGCCATGTGCCGCGGCCAGGTCGAGCGCTTCGGGGTTCAAGTCATAGCCGTGGACTGTGTGCCCGTTCTTGATGAGATTCGCCGTCATCGGGGTGCCCATATGCCCGAGACCGATCCACGCGACTGTCGCCATCGCGGTGCTCCATCCTGATTCGAAGGGGAATTCTGACGTGATGTGAGCCACGCTATGGACCAGTTCAGTGAAGATCAATGCAGTTCAGCGCCCAGTTTTGCAGCAATGTGCTGCAAATTTGCAGGCATTGTGGTGAGGTTGCGCATGCCCATCACACGCAGCGCCCCGATCACCGGCCAACCCAGTCCCGACGATCTGCTGGTACTGCTGGCGGTGGCCCGGCTCGGCAAATTCTCGGCCGCGGCCGATGCGCTCGGGGTGAACTCGACGACCGCGTCGCGGCGCATCGCCGCACTCGAGAAGATCATCGGCGGGCGGGTGCTGGTGCGCGGATCCGGAGGCTGGGAGTTGACCGAACTCGGACGCGGCGCACTGGTGGTGGCCGAGGAAATCGAGAAGTCGCTGCAGCAACTGGCGACCCCGCTGCAGGCGCGCCGCGAGGGGGTCGGCGGACTGGTGCGTATCGCCGCTTCGGACGGGTTCGCCGCACATTTCGCGGTGCCCGCCCTGGCGCGGCTGCAGGAGGCCTATCCCCGGCTGTCGATCGAACTGATCAGCGCGACGCGACGCGTCCAGCAGAACAGGTCCGGCGTCGACCTCGAGATCGTCGTCGGGCGGCCGAATGTCCACCGTGCGATCGCCCGCCATCTCACCGACTACTACCTCGGTCTCTACGCGAGCGACGAATACCTCGCGCGCCACGGCAATCCGGGCAGCCTCGCCGACCTGGCCGAGCATCGCCTCGTCTACTACATCGAATCCGCGCTGCAGATCGACGAACTGGATCTGGCCGCGAAATTGCTGCCGCATCCGATGACCAGCATGCGTTCGACCAGTGTCTTCGCCCATGTCGAAGCTACCGTCGCGGCGACCGGTGTCGGCATTCTTCCGGTCTATCTGGCCGACCGGCGCCCGCAGTTACGCCGGCTGCTGCCGACCGAATTCAACGAGCGCATCTCCTACTGGACAGTGGCACGGGAGGAAGCGCTGCGCAGCAATGCCGTCCGAGCGGTGCTGGAGGCGCTGCGTGCGGAGGTCCGCACCCGCAGCCGCGAATTGCAGGGGCCCACGAAAAGTCACAACGCCACACCCAGCATGTGAACTCGTGCGCCTTCCGCCCTGGGCCGACAGTCCCGTGGACAATTCCGAAGTCAGCCAAACGGCCTGTCGGACCCCGGCGTAGGCGCTCCCCCACATCCCTTCTGTCAGGCGGCGTGGATCGCTTTGGCGTCCTTACGCACTCCGAACGCGACGATGACCTCCACGATGCCGAGCACGATCAGCCATACCCCCGCGACCAGGGTCAGCGTTGCCACCGAGCGCACCGGCCAGATGATCAGCACGACACCGGCGATCGCGGTCAGCACGCCCAAGAACGCCTCCCACCACCGGCCCGGCAACCCGGGCTCGGAGATCGCGGCCATCAGCAGCGCCACACCGCGGAACAGCCAGCCGATCCCGATCCACAGACCGAGCAGCAGGATCGAGGTCAACTCGTCGCGGAAACAGAACACGCCGATCACGATCGACAGGACACCGCTGATGAACGCCAGCACCCTGAGCCCGGCACCGGCCGGGGCACCGAAGGCCGCCACCAGCTGCAGAAAGCCGAAAACCACCAGGTAGATACCGAAGAGAATGCCCGCGGCCACCAGCGTCGGCCCCGGCCACGCCAGAATCAGGATGCCAAGGATCACCGCCAGGATGCCGCTGACCAGAATGGATTGCCACGCACTGCGGACAAGGGACTGCAGAGGACCCTCTAGCACGCTGTTCGTCGTCATAACCTGATGCTATGCCGCATCACCCGAGTTTACTGGAAATTTGCTATCAAGAATGTGGGTGCTGTGTCGCGACTGCTGCACGGCAAACGCGGTCGAGCATCGCGGTCGGTGATGCCGCGGCGGAGATGATCGACGCGGAGATGATCGGATA
Source organism: Nocardia sp. NBC_01730 (assembly GCF_035920445.1). Lineage (NCBI taxonomy): Bacteria > Bacillati > Actinomycetota > Actinomycetes > Mycobacteriales > Nocardiaceae > Nocardia > Nocardia sp. NBC_01730. The sequence continues at coordinate 2,536,652 of NZ_CP109162.1, forward strand.
ATGCCTTCGCGTCCACGTTTACCGCCCGACTGGTCGGGTAGTCATCCCTCAGTGACTCTCGTCGTGTGCGCCTCTGGTGTGAAAGCGGGTGGGTCGGGTTGATGAGGCTCGGGTGGCTAGGAGAAGAGGGTGGCGGTTCTGCTCGTGCTACAGGCACGCGGGCTCGGTGATCTACTCACCGCGGTCCCAGCCTTACGCGCCCTGCGCCGCGCCAAGCCGCACGACCGCATCCTCTTGGCCGCCCCGCAGCGGCTCAAGCCCGTCGTGGACTTGATCGCGTCGGTGGACACCCTGGTGCCCACCGCCGAGCTCGGCAGTCTGCGCTGGCACGAGCCCGCACCCGAACTCGCCGTCAACCTGCACGGCCCGAGCGCCGAGAGCATTGTCGCGCTGGCCAAAACGCAGCCGAAACGCGTGCTCACCTACCACAACTCGGCCTTCCCCGAGCTTCCCGGCCCCGAGTGGCAGACCGACATGCACGACGTGGACCGCTGGTGTCATCTGCTCGAATCCGACGGCATCGTCGCCGACCGCCGCAACCTCGGGCTACTCCCGCCGGTATCGACAACCAGCCGCCGCGACTGTGTTGTTGTGCACGTCGGCGCAGGGGCCCCGGCCCGCCGCTGGCCGCCGGACCGGTTCGCCGCGGTCGTCCGGCACCTACTGGTGCTCGGTCGCGAAGTCGTGCTCACCGGAGACGAGTACGAACGCGAGCTGGCGCTGAGCATCGCCGCGCGCGCCGGACTGCCCGTCAGCCGGGTACTCGCAGGCGAGCAGAACCTCATCGAGCTAGCCGCCACCATCGCCGAGGCCGCGCTGGTGATCTGCGGCGACACCGGCGTCGCGCACCTGGCCACCGCGTTCGGCACCCGCACGGTCCTGCTGTTCGGCCCGACCCCGCCGCGCTGGGGCGGGCCACCCCCGCATCTGCTGGGCAGGCACGCCGTGCTGTGGGCGGGCCAGGTCGGCGACCCGGACGCCGATACCCCCGACCCGGGCCTGCTGCGGATCGGCGTGACCGAGGTGATCACAGCGGTCGACAAGCAGCTGAACCAACGGAACATATCGAGCACGGGCGGCGACGGCCGCAGGGCGGCATATCGTCGCGTGGGGTGACCGCGCCGCCTCTCCGATGCCCCGGGATGACGGCTCGTTCGCGGGCCGGCGGACGTCGGTGCGACAGAGGTATCGTGCCCGGCTCGCGGCGAGGACCGAGGACGGTCAGGCTGTCTGATCCTCTGCAGTCTGCAGCGCCGCGGAATACGCGGCGATCGCGCTCGGCCAGAACTGTTCGAAATAGTCGCGGGCGTCGGCGAGTCCGCGCGGATCCAGGGAGTACAGCCTGCGGTTGCCATCGGGCCGCATCATGACCAGCCGGGCCGCGCGCAACACGCGCAGATGCTGCGAGACCGCGGAACCGCTCACGCCGACCACCTCCGCGAGGTCGCCGACCGAACGCGGGGCATGCGGCAGCGCTTCGAAAATCGCGCGACGGGTCGGGTCCGCCAGCGCCGAAATGGCGCGAACTCCATTAGTCGCCACTCATATAGTCTGATCAGCCAGCGTTCCGTCGGTCAACTCGGCCAGTTACGGGGTTTCCCCAGTTCGCCGTGGGAGTCGAGCTCCATCGTTACCTTCTCGTCATGCACGAACCGGGCCCTTCTCCGCCCGTGACGGTTGCCACAGGATTGCGGCACCCGCATGAGGCTCCCGTACGTTCGTTCCCATGTCCGTGACCGTTCCGTTACCTTTCCGTCGCGGCGCGCCCCGGCTCCGCCGCTACCGTGCCGTCACCCGTGTGGTTGCTGTGTCCGCAGTCGTCAGCGCCTCGATCGGCATCCTCGCCGCGGCCGAAGAGCACAAGAACGCCGACCCGTCCGCTCGCCTCGTCGCGGGCGAACTCTCCGTGGGAGAGCTCGACACCGCCGCGGGCCAGTTCCGGTCCACCGCGCTGACCCAGCGCGAAGCGCAGATGCCGCCGACGGTGCTGGACCCGGTGCTCGCGGAGCAGCACCGCATCGCGCAGGAAGCCGCCCGCCCGAAGACCGTCCGGCCCGTCGGCGGCATTCTCACCTCGAACTTCGGCACGCGCTGGGGCGCGATGCACGCCGGCCTGGACTTCGGTGACCCGCTCGGCGCACCCATCGCCTCGGTCACCGACGGCGTCGTCATCGAGGCGGGGCCCGCCTCCGGCTTCGGCCTGTGGGTGCGAGTGCAGCAGGACGACGGCACCGTGGGCGTTTACGGTCACGTCAACGACATCCTCGCGTCCGTCGGCCAGCAGGTCCGGGCGGGCGACACCATCGCGACCGTCGGCAACCGCGGCTACTCCACTGGCCCGCATCTGCACTACGAGGTCCATCTGCCCGGCAGCCAACCGATCGACCCGATGTCCTGGCTCGCCGACCGCGGCGTCGACATCCTGCGCTACCCGGCTTGACCCGAGCGCATTCGCGGGGCGATGAGGGGCCCGCGAATGCCCTCGGCAGACCGGCGACGGATACGTCGCCATCGTCGGGCCGCGAACGCAACGGCGCGTTCGCGGCCTGACCGGTGTCCGAGGCCGGCGGTGTCGCGGTACGACCATGGGCGCCACTCGGATCGGTGACGATGCGGCACGAGGGTAGCTACCGCCGCTCGCACCGATACCCGAGTACTAGACACGAATAGTGCTGCGGCGGGACGCCTTCTCCGGGCGCCGATTCCTAGTTTCGGTCTATGCCCACAACACATTTCGCCGCCGCGCTGCAGAACCGGCCGTCGGCGCCGCGGCAGCGCGCGACCGCCGCGCTCCTGGGAAAGGCGACGCAGCTGCACCGCCCGCTGATGGGGACCGTGACCGCGATGGCCGCGTTGGTGCTGTTCTCGATCGCCGCGATGATGGTCGACGACCGCACGCTGCTCGGCGAGTCGGTCTGGCTCAAGCCGATGAAGTTCGGCCTGGCGTTCTTCCTCTACAGCCTCACCCTTGCCTGGCTACTGTCGTTGCCGCACAAGGGAAATCGCGCAACATGGTGGCTCGGCACGATCTTCGCCGTGACCGGGTTCGTCGACGTCGGCTTCATCGTCCTACAGGCCGCGCGCGGCACCTTCAGCCACTTCAACACCGAGGACGACCCGGTGAATTCGATCGGTCAGCTGGTGTTCGCCTCCGGCGTGCCCGGCCTGTTCGCAGCCAACCTGGGCATCGTGCTGATCCTGTCCTGGCAGCGACTGCTGGACCGGCCCACGGCACGGGCCATCCACACCGGACTGTTGCTGGCCGTCGGCGGCATGGGGCTGGGCTACCTGATGGGCTTCACCGGCAAGCAGCTCGTCCGGGACAGCGACGGCCGGGTCGTGAAGCTGGCCGCGGGCCACACGGTCGTGCCCGACTCCTCCGACCTCGCACCGCGCGACGCCGCAGGCATGCCGATCACACACTGGAGCACTGTCGGCGGCGATCTGCGCGTTCCGCACTTCGTGGGGCTGCACGCCATCCAGGTGATGCTGCTGGCGGCCGTCGGGCTCGCCTGGCTGGCACCGCGGTACCGCTGGCTCGGCGCCGAGCGAGCCGGCGCGGCGGTTGTCGGCGTGTTGGCCCTGGGTTACACCGGTCTACTCGCCATCGTGTTCTGGCAGGCGATGCGCGCGCAACCGCTGGTCCATCCCGACGGCGCCACATGGGCGGCGTTCGGTGGACTCGTCGCAACCGTCGCGGTGTTGCTCGGTGCGGTGTACCTGTGCCACCGCGACACCGAAGCCGAGCACCATCCCACGCCGGGCACGCTCAGCGCAGGCGCTCCGCGTCGCGGGTGAGTTCGACCAGCGTCTTGCCGAGCATCGCCAGCTCGTCCGGCGTCGCGCCCTCGGCAATGGCGGTGGCGACGTCCTCGGCGGCGCAGCGAGCGGCGAACCAGCGGTCGGCCAGACCGGCGGCCTCCTGGGCGCTGAGCACCACGGAATCGTGGGGAATCCCGGTTCCCTTCAAGCTGCTGCGGTGTTCGTAGGCACGTTGGCGACAGGACTGGCGGCAGTACCGGCGACGACGGCCGGCCTCCGACTCCACGATCTCCCGCCCACACCACAGGCAGGACAAGCGGCGCGACATGACGCAGAACATTAGTGGCTCACGGCCCGTGATCGGCTCAGTGACCCCCGGGAACCGCCGCGTACCGGGCGTGGCGGGCCCAGCACGCCGGTACCACTACAATGGAACGGTTGACCGCGGCCGCGTCGGGAACTATCGGCGCAGGCCCGATCGTTAGACATAAGGTCCAGCGAGCGCGTTGCACTCGTCCTGACAAGGTCGCAGCGCACAAAGACTCGAGTACACAGGGAGAGGCACACCATGGCAGATCGCGTACTCCGGGGCAGTCGGCTCGGAGCGGTGAGCTACGAGACCGATCGCGACCACGACCTGGCTCCGCGGCGGATTGCCCGGTACCGGACCGACAACGGTGAAGAGTTCGACGTCCCGTTCGCCGACGATGCCGAGATCCCGCCGACATGGTTGTGCCGCAACGGTCAGGAGGGCATCCTGCTCGAAGGCACCAGCCAGGAGACCAAGAAGGTCAAGCCGCCCCGCACCCACTGGGACATGTTGCTGGAGCGCCGCAGCAAGGACGAGCTCGAGGAACTGCTCAAGGAACGCCTCGAACTGCTCAAGACCCGCCGCCGCGCCTGACTTGGTCCGCCGACACCGAACGGCCGCCGCGTCTTTCGATGCGGCGGCCGTTCGCTTTTCGTTGTCCTCATGCCGAGGTCAGCGACTGGCGACCTTGCGGTAGCGCAGCAGCGCCAGCGGCACGACCAGCGCGAGGATTGCCACCGAGCAGGCCACCGCGTATTCGATGCAGTGCTCGGCCGCCCAGCCGGTCGGCGGGACGAAGGTGGGTGGAGCACCATTGTCGAACAGCTTGCGGCCCGCGGCCGAGACCGCGGTGATCGGATTCCATTCGGCGATCGTGCGCAGCGGGCCCGGCAGCGTCTCGGCCGAGATGAAGGCCGACGAGATGAACGTCAGCGGGAACAGCCAGATCAGTCCGGCGCTCTGCGCCACCTCGACGGTCGGCGACACCAGGCCGGTGAGCGCGCCGACCCACGACATCGCGAACGCGAACAGCAGGATCACCGCGAACGCCAGCACGGCGGCGGCGACACCGCCGTTGATCCGCCAGCCGACGACGTACCCGCACCCGACCATCACGGCCAGGCTGAGGATGTTGACCACCAGATCCGACAGCGTGCGACCCATCAGCACGGCCAGCCGCGACATCGGCAGCGCCCGCATCCGGTCGATGATGCCCTTCTGCAGATCCCCTGCCAGGCCGACCGTGGTGAACGCCGCGTTGAACGCCACCGTCTGTGTAAAGATGCCGGCCAGCAGGAACTCACGGTACTGGCTGCCGCCCAGCGACGCGCCGAAGATGTAGGCGAACAGGAACACGAACATCAGGGGCTGGATCGTCGCGGTCACCAGCAAGGTGGGAACGCGCAGGATGGTCAGCAGGTTGCGATGGGCGACGATCGCGCTGTCGCGGAACATCCGCAGTCGTGGGCCCGAGTCCGGTGGCGCCGCAGCCGTTTTCGACTCCGCCCCCACCTGCGGGGTTTCTTCCCCGACCACTGCCGTACTCACGACATGATCTCCTCTTGGACGTCGTCGGTTTCCGGCTCCAAGACAGGCCCGCTGCCCGTTTTGCCGGTGAGGGAAAGGAATACATCGTCGAGACTGGGCCGATGCACGCTCGCGTCGACCACGCAGACACCTGCGTCGTCGAGCCTGCGTAGCGCTTCGACCATGCTGCGTGAGCCGTCGCCGACGACCACTGATACCTCGTCGGCGCCCGCCTCATGCATCGGCTCGCCGACGCCGACCTGCGCCAGCACCGCGAGCGCGGACTCGGCGTCCTGGCCCGCGGCCAGCACGACGGTGAGCCGATCACCGCCGATGGAGGTCTTCAGCTCGTCGGCCGAGCCGCGGGCGATGACCCGCCCGTGGTCGATGACCGTGATCCGGTCGGCGAGCAAATCGGCCTCTTCCAAATACTGGGTGGTGAGCAGCACCGTGGTGCCGTCGTCGACCAGATCGCCGATGACGCGCCACATGTCGAGCCGGCCGCGCGGGTCCAGACCGGTCGTCGGCTCATCCAGCACCACCACGGCGGGCCGGGCGACCAGCGCACCCGCGAGGTCGAGCCGCCGCGCCATACCACCGGAGTAGGTGCCCGCCCTGCGGTGCGCGGCATGGTCCAGCCCGAGCACGCCGAGCAGTTCGGCCGCCCTGGCCGCCGCCTGACGGGACGACATCCCGTACAACCGGGCCACCATACGCAGGTTCTCGTATCCGGACAGGTTGGCGTCGACGGCGGCGTACTGGCCGGACAGGCCGATCCGCCGCCGCGCCGCCGCGGGATCGCGCAGCACATCGATGCCTGCCACCCGCACCGATCCGGCGCACGGCTTCAACAGCGTTGTCACGATTCGGACCGTCGTCGTCTTGCCCGCTCCGTTCGGGCCGAGCAGGCCCATCACCGTTCCGGTGGGGATCCGCAGGTCGATCTCGTCCAGTACGCGGACCCGGCCGTAGTTCTTGACCAGACCCCTCAACTCCACTGCCAAGCTCACCTGTGCGTCTCCTTCGTTTCCAGCCACGCCCGCAGCACCGGCCCGATGACCGCCAGCCCATCCGGCGTCGTCATCGCAGAGTGCCTGCAGCGCAACTCGTGATCGTGGATGTCACCGGTGACGAACGGTTGCCAGGAGCCTGCGCGCCGGTCCGGGTCGGACTGGTTGATCTCGTCGTCGCCTGCGGTGAAAAACAGCAGATCGCCGTCGAAGAGGCGCGGCCGGAAGCCGTGCGCGAGCACGGCGCCGTTGGCGTACCCGGCGTAGAGCCGCTCGAGATGCTCGATGGTGAGCGCCGCGAACGGTCCGGGCCGCGAGCGCAGCAACTCGGCCGCGTCGCGCAGGGTCAACGTAGGATCGATCTCCGCGCCGCCGAGCTCGTCGCTGCCGAACTCGCCGATGATCTCGGCGACGCTCGGGATCGCATGCTCGAGCCATTCGTCGGAGAGCTGGTAGCTGTCCATCATCGACAGGAGCGCGACCTCGTCACCCGCCTCCTGCAGCTGCACCGCGACCTCATGCGCGATCAAGCCGCCGAGCGACCAGCCCAGCAGATGGTACGGCCCTTGCGGCTGGATCGCCTTGATATCGGCCACGTAGTGGCCCGCCGCCTCGGCGATCGAGTCGTAGTCGTCCTCCCCCGCGACGTGCGGGGCCTGCAGCCCGTACAACGGGCGGTCCGGCGCGAGGTGCGCGAGCAGCCCCGAGTAGCACCAGGCCAGACCGATCGCCGGGTGGATACAGAACAACGGCGCCTGGCTTGCCGCCGTGCTCGGCCGGATCGGCAGCACCGGCTCCAGCGCGGCGGCTATCGCCGCGCCTGAGGAGGCGCCCCCGCCATCCAGCTGGGCCGCGACAGCCGCAGGGGTCGCCTTGCCGAACATCAGCTGCACCGGCAGATCAATGCCTGATTCCCGCACATGCGCAACGACTTTCGTGGCAAGCAGCGAGTTGCCGCCGAGCTCGAAGAACCCGTCGTCCACACCCACCGAATCCGCGCCCAGCACTGCGGCGAAGGCCGCGCACAGCACCGCCTCGGTCGGGGTGGAGGGCGCGCGGTAGCCCTCGGCGGCGGTGAACACCGGCTCCGGCAGTGCCTTGCGGTCCAGCTTGCCCACCGGAGTCAGCGGCACCTCGTCGAGCAACATGATCGACTGGGGGACCATGTAGTTCGGCACCAGTCCGGCGAGGTGACCGGTCAGCTCCGACACGGTGAGGGTGACACCGTCCCGCGCCTTCACATACGACACCAGCGCCGTCGTCCCCGCCGGGGTGCGGTGTCCGATGGTGGTGGAGAACGCCACCCCACCATGGCGCGCGAGCGCGACGTCGACCTCGCCGAGCTCGATGCGGAAGCCGCGAATCTTGACCTGGTGGTCGGTGCGGCCGACGTACTCGATCTCCCGCGCCGAGTCCGCCCAGCGGCCCGCGGACTGCCCGTCGTTCCGTGATCCGGACCACCACCGCACCAGGTCGCCGGTACGGTACATCCGATCCCCCGGCTTCCCGAACGGATTCGCCACGAACCGCTGCGCGGTCAGCCCCGGCCGGTTCAGGTAGCCGCGGGCAAGCGCGCCGCCGGCCAGGTGGAGCTCGCCGGTCACGCCGACCGGAGCGGGATGCAGGCGCGCGTCGAGGATGGTCGCGTTGACACCGCGGATGGGGCCGCCGATGGTGATCGGCCCGCCCGGCGCCATCGGCTGCGAGATCACCGTCACGATGGTGGTCTCGGTGGGGCCGTATACGTTGTACAGATTGCGGTTCGGCGCCCACCTGGTCACCAGGTCCGGCGGCAGCGCCTCGCCGCCGACCAGCACGTGCCGCAACTCGGTGACCCCGGTCGGATCGACCGTCCCGAGGGCCGAGGTGGTGATGAACGCGTGCGTGATCCGCTCCTCCAGGAACACCCGGCGGAGCTCATCGCCGCCGACCACGCCGACGGGCGCGATCACCAGGGTCGCCGCGCCGCCGAGTGCCAGCAGCAGATCGAGCATCGCCCCGTCGAAACTCGGCGTCGCGAAGTGCAGCACACGGCACCCGGGCCGGATATCGAACCGGTGCGCGGTCTCGGCCGCGAAGTTGGACAAACCGCCGTGGGTGACCACGACGCCCTTCGGCGTGCCGGTCGAACCGGAGGTGTAGATCACATACGCCGGGTTGTGGATGCGCAGCGGCGCGATCCGGTCCGACTCGGCGATCGGCGCGTCCGACGAGTCGAGCACGAGCCTGCGGAACGCTGGATCGTCCAGGACGATCCACTCTGCACCGTCGGGCAGCTCTTCTCGGTACTCGTCCAGTGTGATGCCCAACGCCGCACCGGAATCCGACAGCATGTGTGCGATGCGCTGTGCGGGGTACAGCGGGTCCACCGGCACGAACGCGGCACCGGCCTTGGCCACCCCGAGCACCGTAGCCACCGCCTCGATCGATCGCGGAATACCCAGCGCCACCAGCGTTTCCGGACCGACGCCACGCTCGATGAGCACCCTGGCCAGCCGATTCGTCCACCGGTCCAGCGCGTCGTAGGTCACCTGCGTGCCGTCGGAGACCAGCGCGACGGAGGTGCGGTCGGCATTCACCGCCCGCTCGAACACCTGGGGGAAGGTGACCGGACGATCCGGTTCCGCACCCCGCACCGGGGCCAGCCCCGACCATTCGGCGGGATCGAGCAGTTCCAGGTCACCGACCGCGGTGGTCGGGTTCGTGGCGACCGCGGCCAGTAGCCTGGACAGCCGCTTGCCGAGCAGCTCGGCGGTCGGCTCGTCGAACAAATCCGCCGCGTAGTTCACCGCGAGGCGGATGCCCGCCGGATCCCGTTCCGGTGTCCGCGATTCGGTCAGCGTGAACTGGAGGTCGAACTTGGCGATGCCGATCTCCACATCGGCCGCCTCGATCCGCAACCCGGGCAGGTCGAGCGCGCCCACCGGTTCGTTGCGCACCGAGAGCATCACCTGGAACATCGGGTGGTGCGCCTGGGACCGGGTCGGGTTGAAGACCTCGACAAGGCGCTCGAACGGCACGTCCGAGTTGGCGAACGCGTCCAGATCGGTGTCGCGCACGGTGTGCAGCAGGTCGGCGAACCGGGTAGCCGGGTCGATCCGGGTGCGCAGGACGAGCGTGTTGACGAACATGCCGACCATACGGTCCAGCGCCGGGTGGCCACGGCCCGCGATCGCGGTGCCGACGGCGATGTCGTCGGTCCCGGTGAGTCGGTGCAGCAACACCGCCAGTGCGGCGTGCAGCACCATAAACATGCTGACGTTGTTGCTGGTAGCGACCGTCTCCAGTTCCCGGTGGGTCACCGCGTCGATCGCGCAGTCCACGGTGCCACCCTGGTAGGACGGCGTGGGCGGGCGCGGCCGGTCGGCGGGCACGGTCAGCAGCTCGGGGACACCGTCCAGGGTGCGCCGCCAGTAGTCGAGCTGGCCGCTCACCGCCGAGTCCGGGTCGTCCTCGGCGCCGAGCAGGTCCTGCTGCCACAGTGTGTAGTCGGCGTACTGGATCTCGGGCTCGGCCCAGCCGGGGGCCGAGCCGACGCGGGCCGCGCGGTAGGCGACGGCCACATCGGCGGCCAGCGGCTCGAGCGACCAGCCGTCCATAGCGATGTGGTGTACCACCAACACTAGGACGTGCTCATCGGGTACGTCGGCCGGATCTGGCACCCCGCTGCCGCGGTCGGGCGACACCGAGATCAGCGCGGCGCGGATCGGGACGGTGGTGGCCAAGTCGAATCCCGGTGCGGCGAAACTCCGGACCGCGTCGTCGACCTGGGCGGGCGTCATCGTCGCGACGAACAGGGTGATCGCGGCCTCGGCCGGGCCGAGGACGACCTGGGCGGGCGAACCGTCGGTCTCGGGGAACACCGTCCGCAGTGTCTCGTGTCTGGCCTGCACCGTGTGCAGCGCGGAGACCAGCGCGTCGACGTCGAGCTCGCCCTTAATCCTCAGCACGACCGGGATGTTGTACGCGCCCGCCGACTGATCCGTCGCGCCGACACTGAACCGGTTCAGGAACCACAGCCGCCGCTGCGCGGCCGACAGCGGAATCCGCTCCGGACGGGCCCGACGCACCAGCACAGGGCGATCCTCGGCGCTGGTGGCGCCCGCGTCCAGCAACGCGGCGAGCGCGGCAACCGTCGGCGTCGCGAACACCGTGCGCACCTCGAGTCGGACGCTCGTCGCCGCGGCGAGCCGGGCGACGAGCTGGGTTGCCAGCAGCGAGTTTCCGCCGATGTCGAAGAAGCTGTCCTCGGCGCGCAGGCGGGCCGCACCGACCAGCTCGCCCATCACCTCGGCAACCAGGCGCTCGGAATCGGTCCTCGGCTCGCGGCCTTCGGCATCGGACGTGAACCGCGGTTCCGGCAGCGCCTTCGTGTCCAGCTTGCCGACCGGGGTGAGCGGGATGGAGTCCAGCACCGTGATGCTCGCGGGCACCATGTGCGCGGGCAGGCGGCGGGCAACCACGGCGCGCACCGCCTCGATGTCCACTCCGGTCAGCTGGTCGGCGGCCTGGATGTAGGCGACGATCCGGTCCGCGCCCGCGATGCGACGGAACTCGGTGTGCGCGAACCGCACGTCCGGGTGTTCGCCGAGCACGGCGGTGATTTCGCCGAGCTCGATGCGGAAGCCGCGCATCTTCACCTGGTTGTCCACGCGGCCGAGATAGACGATGTCGCCCGCCGCGTTCCAGCGCACCACGTCACCGGTTCGGTAGATCCTGGTACCTGCCGGACCGTAGGGGTCGGCCACGAAACGTGCCGCGGTGAGCCCGAACCGGTCGAAGTAGCCGCGCGCCACTGCCTGGCCGCCGAGGTACAGCTCGCCGGGCACGCCGACCGGTACCGGGCGCAACCGCTCGTCCAGCACCAGCGCCCTGGTGCCACGCACCAAGCTGCCGATGGTGATCGGCTCACCGACCCGCATCGGCCCCGACATCGTGATGACGACCGTGGTCTCGGTCGGTCCGTAGACGTTGAGCATCGTCCGGCCCGGCGCCCAGCGCGCCACCAGCCCCGGGGAGAGTGCCTCGCCGCCGACCATGAGCGCACGTAGATGCGGGAGCGACCAGCGTTCGTGGTCGATGGTCGCCAACGCGGCCGTGGTCATGAAGCCGTGGCTGACCCTCTCGCGTTCCATCAGCGCGGCCAGCTCATCGCCGCCGTAGAAGTCCGGCGGGCAGATCACCATCGCCGCACCGGCGCCCAACGCGATCAGCAGATCCAACATCGCCGCGTCGAAGCTCGGCGTGGCGAAGTGCAGCGTCCGGGAATGCTCGTCGACCCCCAGTCGGTCCCTGATCTCGTCGGCGAGGTTCGACAGACCGCAGTGGGTCACCGCGACGCCCTTCGGCGTGCCGGTCGACCCCGAGGTGTAGATGAGGTAGGCCAGGTCGGCCGGTTGGACGCTGCGCGGCCGCTCGAGGTCGTCGATCGGCACGTCCTCATGCCCGTCCAGTTCGGCGGCGAAATCAGGGTCGTCCAGCAGCAGCCATTCGGTGTCCCGGCCCTCCGTCGAGGCCGCACGCAAACGCTCGGCGTTGGCCGTGACCGTGATGCCGACCGAGCAGCCCGAGTCGGTGAGCATGTGCTGGATGCGCTCGACCGGGTACTTCGGGTCGACCGGCACGAACGCGGCGCCCGACTTGGCCGCGCCGATCATCGTGACGACCGAGTCGTTCGAGCGGGTGAACCCCAGCGCCACCCGCTTCCCCGGACCGAGCCCGCGCGCGATCAGGGCGCGCGCCACCCGGTTCGAGAGCCGATCGACCTCGGCGTAGGCGAGCGACGTCGCGCCCGAGCACAGGGCGGTGTGCTGCGGATACCGCTGCGCGGTTGCGGTGAAGTAGGCGGCCAGCGTAGCCGGCGGGCCGGCCTGGCCACCCACCGCCGGGGTGAACATGCGACGCTCGTGCTCGGTGCGCGCGTCGATGTCGCGCACCAGGATTCGCGGATCGGTGGTGACGGCGGCGAGCACGCGCAGGAACCGGTCGGCCAGTGTCTCGATCGTCATCGCGTCGAAGAGCTCTACGGCGTAGACGAATTCGAAGGCATTGCCCGGTTCGCCGGTGCCCGCATCGAAGCCGGTATTCGCGACGCGCAGCTCGAGGTCGAACTTCGCCAGCGCGATATCCACGGCCTCCGCGCGCAGCGCGAGTCCGGGCAGCTCCAGCGTCGGCACCGGGACGTCCTGCACACTCAGCGCCACTTGGAACAGCGGGGGGCGGCCCGACGATCGGGCGTCGCCGCCGAGCTCCTCCACGATCCGTTCGAATGGCACGTCGGAGTGCGCCATCGCGGCCAACTCGGTGTCCCGGTCGGCGCGCAGCAGAGCGGCGAACGTCCGGTCCGGGTCCACGTCGGAGCGCAGCACCAACGTGTTCACGAACATGCCGACCAGCTCGTCGAGCTTGGTGTCGGTCCGACCCGCGACCGGTGTGCCGATCACGATGTCGCGACCGCCGGTGACACTGCGCAGCAGCACCGCGAGCGCCGAGCGCAGCACCATGAACATGCTGACGCCCTGTTCCCTGGCCAGCGCGGCAAGGGCGCGCTGCACCGGTTCTGGCACCATGAAGCGGACAGTTCCGGCCTGCTGTGTCGGTTCGGAGGGCCGCGGGCGGTCGTAGGGCAGCGGCAGCTCCTCGGGCAGCTCCGCCAGCGCGGTCCGCCAGTACTCCAGCTGGGCGCCCGCGACGCTGTCCGGATCGCTTTCCTCGCCCAGGCAGGAGCGCTGCCACAGCCCGAAGTCCGCGTACTGCACCGGAAGGGGCGGCCACGACGGCGGATTCCCCTCGTGCCGTGCCACATACGCTGCGGCCAGGTCCCGGGTCAGCGGCCCGAGCGACCACCCGTCCGCGGCGATGTGGTGCACCACGATGCCGAGCAGGTAGCGCTCGGACGAGGTGCGTAGCAACGACATACGCAGCGGCGTCTGCCTCGTGAGGTCGAAACCGGTATGCGCCAACGCCTGCAGAGCGGCCTTCGCCTCGCAGTCGTCGATGTCGGCCGGAACGACGTCCGGCATCGCCTCCTCGACCGGCAGCACCACCTGCTGTGCGCCGTCGACGTCCTCCGGGAACACGGTGCGCAGAACTTCGTGCCGCTCGACCAGGTCGGCGAGCGCGGCCCGCAACGCGGACACGTCCAGATCGCCGGCGATGCGGATCACGAAAGCGATGTTGTATGCACTCGATTCGGGCGCATATCGGTTGAGGAACCACAGCCGCTGTTGTGGCAGAGACAATGGAATACGTCCCGGCCGCGGCGTCTGCACAGCCAGCGCCGGCCGCTGCGTCCGGGGCGCCCGCACCAGCTGCTCGGCGACCCCGGCGATGGTCGGGGTCTCGAAGATCGATCGCACCGGCAGCTCGACTCCGAATTCCGCGTACAGCGCGGCAGCGAGCCGGGTGGCCAGCAGCGAGTTGCCGCCCAGGTCGAAGAAGCTGTCCTCCGCACCGGTGACCGGGCGGCCGAGGATACCGCCGAACGCACCGGCGACGCGCAACTCCACCTCGGTCCTCGGCGCGCGGGACTCCCCGACAGTCGCGAACACCGGCTCCGGCAACGCCTTTCGGTCCAGCTTGCCCGATGGCGTGACCGGGACCTCGTCCAGCACAGTGACCGATGCCGGCACCATGTAGCCGGGCAGCCGCCGGCGCGCGGTCTCCACGATCGCCGTGGACTCCACCGTCCGGTCGGCCGTGACATATGACGCGAGCCGCGGCTGGCCGTGCTCGTCGGTGTGAACCACGGTCATCGCGAACGTGACGCCGGGGTGCCCGCGCAACACGTGGTCGATCTCGCGCAGCTCGATACGGAACCCACGGATCTTGATCTGGTCGTCGGCGCGGCCGAGGAAGCGCAACTGCCCTGTCGGCTCGACCACGACCAGGTCACCGGTGCGGTACATGCGCTCGCCGCGTCTGCCGTGCGGGTTGGCCAGGAACCGTTGCGCGGTCAGGCCTGAACGGCCGTGGTAGCCGCGGGCCAGGCCGGAACCGGACAGGTACAGCTCGCCCTGCGTGCCCGGCGGCACCGGATGCAGACGGTTGTCCAGCACGAACAGCCGCATGCCGCGCACCGGCATGCCGAGCGGCACCGGACGGCCCGACGCCATCGGGCCGGTCGCGGTCGCCGCGACGGTGGCCTCGGACGGTCCGTACATGTTGTGCATGCGGTGCCCGTCGGTCCAGGTCTCGACCAACTTCTCGGAGCAGGCGTCACCACCGACGATGACCGACTGGAGCTCGTCGAGCCCCGCGTTCGGCACAGTGGCCAGGGCGGCGGGCGTGACGAAGGCATGGGTCACCCGCTCCTCGCGCAGCAGCGTAGCCAGCTCGGTACCGCCGTACATCCCCGCCGGTGCGATCACCATCGTGGCGCCCGCCGCGAAGCCGAGCAGCATCTCCAGCACCGACGCGTCGAAGCTGGGTGAGGAGAAGTGCAGCGTCCGCGCCGAATCCGAGACGCCGAACAGGTGGTTCTGCTCGCTTGCCAGCGAGGCAAGGCCCGCGTGTGTGACGACGACCGCCTTCGGCGTACCGGTCGAGCCCGAGGTGTAGATGTAGTAGGCCGGGTGACTCACCCGCATCGGGTAGTGCCGCTCGGCGTCGGTGATCGCACCCGTCGAGTAGTTTGTGAGTTCGTCGGCCAGTTCGTCGGAGCCGAGTACCAGCCAGTCGACGCAGGTCTTGCGGTGCTTGCCCTGCGGCGCGGGCCAGGCGGGCATGGCGGCCAGGCAGTCGGCGTCGGTGAGGCCGAGCATTGCACCGGAATCATCGATCATATGTTCGATCCGCTCACCGGGGTAGCCCGGATCGATGGGCACATAGGCCGCACCGGTTTTCGCGACCGCCCACACCGCGGTGATGGCGTCGAGTCCGCGCGGCAACGCGATCGCGACGACCATCTCCGGGCCTGCGCCGTGCTCGATGAGGGCGCGCGCCAACTCGTTCGACCGCTCGTCGAGCTCACGGTAGGTGGTGTCGGTGCCGCGGTAGCGCACCGCCACCGCGTCCGGCAGCCGGACGGCCGTGTCGGTGAGCAGCTTGGCCAAAGTGATCGGCGCCTCGGCGGGCCCGCCCACGATCGGCACCAGATTCGCGGTTTCCCTGCGGTCCAGGATGGCAAGGTCACCGACCGGCATGTCCGGCGCGGCTACACCGCCGTTCAGCACCGCGACGAATCTGCGTGCGAACGACTCCACCGTGCGCTGGTCGAAAATGTCGGTGGCATAGCCGAATTCAGCCGACAGCGGTCCATCGGTGGCATCATCGTGCACGACCAGCTGCAGGTCGAACTTGGCGATGTCCGAGGAGATCGGCAGCACTTCGGCACGCACACCGGGCAGGTCGATGCGCAGATCCGGCGCGCGATCGTAGGACAGCATCACCTGGAACAGCGGGTGGCGTGCCGCGGCGCGCTCGGGGTTGACCACCTCGACCAGGCGCTCGAACGGCACGTCGGCATTGGCGAACGCGTTGAGATCGGTCTCGCGAACCATGTCGAGCATTCGGTCGAAGCCGGCGGCCGGGTCGACCTCGGTGCGCAACACGAGCGTGTTGACGAACATGCCGACCAGATCGTCCAGCGCCGGGTCGGACCTGCCCGCGATCGGGGTTCCGATCGCGATGTCGGTGCCTGAGCACAGTCGAGACAGCAAAGTGACCAGCGCCGCGTGCAGCACCATGAACATGCTCACGCCGCGCGTGGCCGCGAGTTCACTTGCGGCACGGCGGATCTCGGGGGCGATGGTGAACTCGACCCGGCCGCCGACGGTGGACCTGCGCAGCGGACGCGGGCGGTCGAGCGGAAGGTCGAGCTGGTCGGGCAGTCCGGACAGTGCCGAACGCCAGTAGGTCAGCTGCCGGCTGAGCGCACTGGCCGGATCGGACTCCTCGCCGAGCAGCTCACGCTGCCAGAGCGCGAAGTCGGCATACTGCACCGGCAGCGGCGTCCACCGCGGCGCCGTGCCGTTCGCGCGGGCGGCCACCGCCGTCATCAGGTCTCTGGCCAGCGGCGCGATGGACCAGCCGTCACTGCAGATGTGGTGCAGCACGACGAGGATCACGTGCTCTTGCGGCCCGGTGCTGTACAGCGCGACCCGGATCGGGGCCTGGCTGCGCAGGTCGAAACCGTGTCCGGCGTAGTCGGTGGCCAGCGCGGCCACGTCGGCGCCGGTGGCATCGATCGGGTCGAGGGTCAGCGGAATCTCGCCGGCCGGGTGGATCAGCTGGTACGGCCCCTCCGGCGACTCCGGGAAGGTGGTGCGCAGGCTCTCGTGCCGTTCGATCACGTCGAACAGGCCGGCGCGCAGTGCCGGCACGTCCAGCGGACCGTCGACCCGAACGGCCAGCGGCATATTGTACGCGGCGGCGTGCTCGGCGAACCGATTGAGGATCCACAGCCGCTGCTGGGCCTGCGACAGCGGAATCCGTTCCGGCCGCTCGGTGGGCACCAACCGCGGCGAGGACGCATCGGGGGTCTGCATGGCGAAACGGTGAGTGAGGGCTGCGATCGTCGAAGCCTCGAACAGGTCGCGGATGGTCAGCCCGGTACCCAGAGCGGTGTTGATCCTGGCCACCGCACGTGCGGCGACCAGCGAGTTGCCGCCGAAGTCGAAGAAGCTGTCCTCGACGCCGACTTCGTCGGCGTCGAGGACCTCCGCGAAGATTCCCACGAGGACCCGCTCCACCTCGGTGCGCGGCTCGACGATCGGGCGGAGCGGACGCGAGCCGCCGACCGGCGACGGCAGCGCCTTGCGATCGATCTTGCCGTTGGCGCTCAGTGGTAGCTCGTCGAGCTCCATCAGCGCGGACGGGATCATGTACCCGGGCAGCCTGCGGCGCAGGGTGGTGAGCAGCGCGGCCGTGTCCAGGCGCGTCTCGCCCGCGCTGTGCTTCGCCGCGACCACGTAGGCGACCAACTCGTCGCCGGTGCGCCCGGTGTGCGCGACGCAGACCGCGCGCGCGACTCGCTCATCGTCGAGGAGCGCGGCCTCGACTTCGCCGAGCTCGATGCGCAGACCGCGGATCTTGACCTGGAAGTCGCTGCGGCCCAGATACTCCAGCACGCCGGGCTCGGCGCCGGAGCGGCCGAGCTGCCAGCGCGCCAGGTCGCCGGTGCGGTACATCCGGGTGCCCGGCGTGAACGGGTTGGCCACGAATCGGTCCGCGGTCAGCCGCGGCTGGCCCAGATAGCCACGGGCCAGCTGGACGCCCGCGAGACACAGCTCGCCGACAGCGCCGGGCGGGACCGGCCGCAGCCGCGAATCGAGCACGTAAGTCTGGGTGTTCCACACCGGCGAGCCGATCGGGACACTGCTCGGGTCGTCCGGGCACGGCCAGGAGGTGACGTCGACGGCGGCCTCGGTCGGGCCGTACAGGTTGTGCAGCTCCGTTCCGCCGAGCACCGCGTGGAAGTCCCGGACGGTCGCGGCAGGCAGCGCCTCGCCGCTGCAGAACACCCTGCGCAGGCCGGTGCAGTCGCGGACGTCGGTGTCGGTGACGAATACCGAGAGCATGGACGGCACGAAATGAGCTGTTGTGATGTGTTTTTCGGCGATTATCCGGGCGAGATACGCCGGATCGCGGTGCCCGTCCGGCGCGGCGACCACCAGCCGCGCGCCGATCTGCAACGGCCAGAAGAACTCCCACACCGAGACGTCGAAGGTGGACGGCGTCTTCTGCAGCACCGCATCGGCCCGGTCGATCGGGTACTCGTGCTGCATCCAGCGCAAACGGTTGACGATCGCGGCGTGCGCCACGCCGACGCCCTTGGGTTTGCCGGTCGAGCCGGAGGTGAAGATGACGTACGCGAGGTGGTCGGGACGCAGCGCGCTGATGCGGTCGGCGTCGGTGACCGGCGCGCCGTCGAATCCGGACAGGTCCAGCGCGTCGATGGCCAGCTGGGTGGCGACCGCCGGCAGCTCGAGCTCGTCACGGTCCGCGGTGAGCACGCACAGCGGCTCGGCGTGGCGCACGATCCGCCCGATCCGATCGGCGGGGTGCTCGGGGTCCAGTGGCAGGTAGGCCGCACCCGCTTTGACGATCGCGTACATGCCGACGACGAGGTCGAGGCTGCGGCGCAGGCACAGGCCCACCGTCGTCTCCGGTCCGGCGCCACGCGCGATGAGCAGTCGGGCCAGGCGGTTGGCGCGCTCGTCGAACTCGGCATAGGTGAGTACCTCGTCGCCGAACTCGAGGGCGACTGCGTCAGGATCGGCGGCGGCGCGCTCGGCGAACAGACTCGCGAGCGTGCCTTCCTGCTTCGGTGCCGCGGTGGCGTTCCACTCGCGAAGCACGCGTTCGCGCTCGGCGTCGGTGATCGCGACCAGCGATTCCGCGGGCGTTTCCGGATCGACGTCCAAGAAGCGGCCCAGGAAGTCGAGGTAGCGCGCGTGGTGCACGCTGACCTCGTTCTCGCCGTACAGCTGCGGGTTGGCCTCGAAGTCGACGTGGATCCGGCCGCCCGCCCCGTTGTAGAGGTTGATCGACAAATCCTCGACCGGGCCGGTGGACAGCACATTGAGCGAGCCGACCAGGCTGCCGAACCGCAACTCGTCATGGAACAGCATGATGTTGACCATCGGCCCGAAGAATCCGCGCGCGTCCCGGGAGTAGCCACAGTCGCGGCGGATGTCGTCGTGCCGGTAGCGCTGATGGCGCAGTGCGCCGGTGATCTGCAGCTCGACCGCCTTCACCAGGTCGCCGATCGTGGTCTCGTCGTAGAATTTCAGCCGGATCGGCACGACGTTGGACACCACTCCCGCCGAGCGGCGCAGCGACACCGTGGTGCGCGCCGAGACCGGCAGGCTCAGGACCACGTCCGGGTTTCCCGTCACCGACCGGACGTAGGCGCCGAGCGCCGCCACGAACAGCGCCGAATCGGACGTACCGTATACGCTGGTCGCCTCGTCCACCGCGGCCTGGCACTTGTCGTCGAGCACGGCGGTCGCCATCCGGCGGCCCGCGTCGTGGGTGGCCGCCGTGACCGTGACGCCGCCCAGGCTCATCGGCTCGCCGACACCCTCCAGCTGTGCGAGCCAGTACTCGCGATCGCTGCGGGATCGGCTGGAGTCGCGGTAGCGCACCTCATCGGCGTAGATCTCCGCCAGCGGAGTCGCGCGCGAGGCGACCGGTTCGGTCTGGTTCTCCAGGGCGCTGTAGATCTCGGCCGTTCGGGTCAGCGCGTTCATCGCGCCGTAGCCGTCGATGACGATGTGGTGGCCGCGGGCATACCAGATGTAGTCGGCATCGCCGATCCGCAGCACTATGTTCGTGGTGAGCGGGTCGCGGTCCAGATCGATCGGCGAACTCGCGTGCTCGTTCATCCAGCGCAGCGCCGCCGCGTGCGGGTCGGCCTCCGAGCGGAGGTCGATGCGGCCCCATCCCGGCCGGTGCACCGGATCGACCAGCTGATACGGAATGCCGTCGATCTCTACCAACCGAACCTGGCCCACCTGGGTCTCGGCGCCGAACCGCTCGATCGCGTACAGCAGACGCCCGGCGTCGAGATCACCCTGGATTTCGACGTACTGGGCGATGGTCAGCGGTACGTCGGGACGGATGCGCTGCGCGTACCAGAGGGCCGTCTGTGCGGGTGACAGAGCAAATGGTTGTGCCGAAAATTCGCCAGATGAACATTGGTCGACGCGATCAGTGGCCAATGAACTCATCAATCACTCCGTTCTGCCGCTATTGACGCAATCCCCGAGCACCACTACAGCAAGCGCACCCGCGCCACCGCAGGGACGTATCCACGCCCTATGATTCGGAGCCTCTCATCGGCTGGATTGCCAGCGTTTTGGATTTGTTTCACATCCAACGCCCTTGGCAGAAGGCCACTTTGGTTGGTTACATTTCTGCAACCTTTGTGATTTCACCGTATCGAACGGAAGAAAAACCGGGTCTGACCGTAGTCTTTCGTCAGATCATCCGGCCCGTTCAGCCCCCTGGCGAACGGTGCGCAACGCCATGCCGCACCCATTTTCGGGCGGGCAGGGGCTAGAACATACCTGATGTTCGGTTATCGCTGTGTGGGTCGGGCAGCCGGCAGGCCAGTGCCGATCTCGTCGGTCGGATCAGCGTCGCGCGCAGATCTCCGCCGAATGACAGCAACCAGCACGGCGGCAGCGGTAAGAATAGCGAACACTCGCTCCGGTGCGGGCCCAATCCGTGTCGCCAGCGTGTTGCTGGTACGCAGCGGGAGTTCCGCGACCAAGGCGGCCGGCACGAACAACGGGGTTTCCTGCCGCACGCTGCCGTCGGCGGCGATAATCGCGCTGACCCCCGAGGTGGCGGCCACGACCAGCGCCCTGCCGTGCTCGACGGCACGGATGCGCGACATGGCCAGCTGCTGGTAGGTCATCTCACTGTCACCGAAGGTCGCGTTGTTCGTCGGCACGGTGAGCAGTTGGGCGCCCGCGCGCATCGCGTCCTCGAACGAGCGGTCGAAGGCCACCTCGTAGCAGGTGGCGACGCCGATGTCGACGCCGGCCGCATGCACCACGCCGTCACCGTCGCCCGGCACGAAGTATCCCGCCCGGTCGGCGTACTCCGAGAACAGCCGGAAGAAGCCGCGCATCGGGAGGTACTCGCCGAAAGGCTGGATGATCTTCTTGTCGTGCCGCTCGCCCGGGCCCGCCGCGCCGTTCCACACGATCACGGAATTAGTCGTGGTCCGGTCGGAGTTCACCAGCACCGCCCCGACCAGGATCGGTGCTCCGATCTGCTCGGACGCCGAAGTGATCAGGGCCGCGGCATCAGAGTTGCGGAGCGGATCGATGTCCGAGGAGTTCTCCGGCCAGATGACCACGTCGGGCTTCGGAGTACGGCCCGCCGCGACATCCCTGGCCAGCTCCTCGGTGCGCCGGACATGGTTGTCCAGCACAGCGCGCCGCTGCTCGTTGAAGTCCAGCCCGAGACGCGGCACACTGCCCTGGATCGCGGCGACCGTGATCGTCCGTTCACCCTTCTCCGGGCCGGGCAGCGCAGACCGAAGCAGCAGTCCGGCAGCGGGCATGATGATCAAAGTAATCGCCGCGGTGGCCACACCGAGCCGTGTGGCCGAAGCCGGTGCGACCGAGCCCGGCACCTCCGTCGCGGCGTCGACGGAGTCGTTCGTTCGGCGCGCAGCACCGGACGTCCGGCTCGACCACAGCTGTCGCGCCACCGCGGCGGCCCCGGTTCCGGTGAGCGCCACCGCGAATCCCACCAGCGGCGCGCCGCCGACCACGGCCAGCGACAGGAACCATCCGTCAGCTTGGCCGAATGCCGCACGGCCCCAGGGAAATCCACCGAAGGGAAAGCTGGACCTGATCCACTCCGCCGTCGTCCAGGCCAACGCAACCCACAGCGGCCAGCCCGGCAGTGCGCCGACGAGCCGGGCTACCAGGCCGAATACGCCCAGGTACACCGCGCAGACGGTGGACAGCGCCAGCCACGGCAGCGGCCCGACATAGATTCCTGTCCATGGCAGTAGCGGAACGAAAAAGCCCAGACCGGCGAGGAACCCGTAACCGAAGCCCGCGCGCAGACGTCCGTTCCCGCGCACGGTAAGGGTGAGCACCGCGATGCCAAGAGGTGCGAGGAACCACCACGGCCGAGGCGGGAAACTCCCGAACAGCAGCAGCCCAGCGAGAATCGCCACAGCCGACCGCGACAGCACCGGATACCGGCGCACCGCGGTGGACACCGACCGCCATGCCCCTGCCGCTCGCTCGCGCGGCCCCGCGCCCGACCGTTCACGCGGCATAGATCGTCGCTCCTCGGTGCACGGTGCGCAGGCAGGTCGGCAGCGGTGAATCCGAATCCAGTGGAGGCAATCCCGGGACGCGCGATCGCGGATCGGTGGACCAGCGCTGGGCCGAGTCCGCGGCTGTGGCGACGACCAGATCGGCGGCGTCCCAGACTGCGTAGGACGCGGGAGCGCCGGGAACGAGGGTGCCCGCCACACCGTCCCGGACTCCGCCCGCACGCCAGGCACCGCGCGTAGCCGCGGCGAAGGCGGCACGCGGGGACAGGCTGTGCCCCGAGGTGCGGTGGGTGGCCGCGGCGCGCACCGCCGACCACGGATCGAGCGCGGTGACCGGGGCATCGGAGCCGATCGCCAAGGCGACACCGGCGGAAGCCATGGCGGCGAAGGGGTTCAGCGTCGCGGCGCGGTCGGCGCCCAGGCGCGCGGCGTACATGCCGTCGCGGCCGCCCCATACCGCGTCGAACCCCGGTTGCACGCTGGCGATCACACCCCAGGCAGCGAGTTTCGCGATGTGCTCGGCGTCGATCAGCTCGGCATGTTCGACCCGGTGCCCGAGGGCGGCGACGGCGGGGCCGCCGAGTTCGGCGGCCACCCGGCCGAAACCGGTGACGATCGCGTCCATGGCGGCGTCGCCTATCGCATGGAAGCCCGCCTGGATGCCCGCCGCGGTGCAAGCGCGGACGTGGTCTGCGATGGCCCCGGCATCGAGATAGCTTCGGCCGGAACCGGACTGGTCGGCGTACGGTTGCCGCAGCCACGCAGTGTGCGAGCCGAAGGAGCCGTCTACGAAGAGATCGCCGCCCAGCGCGTGCACGCCGAGATCCTCGACAAGGGCGCGCGCCTGCTCGGCGCTACGCACCGCCTCGCCCCAGTATGCCCGGACCTCGACGCCGTGGTCGAACTCGAGCAGTTCGCGAACGTCGTTCCGCCCCGTGATCTCCGGGCCCGCGCACTCGTGCACCGCGACGATGCCGCGCGCCGCCGCGTGGTCAAGCGCGGCCGCGCGCGCCCGATCCCGTTGCGCCCCCGACAGACTCGCGAGCGCGGCGGAGCGCACCAGATGGTGGGCCGCGGCGCGCAAGGGCTCGCCGCGGGTGAACCCGTCGGTCGAGGTCAGCTCAGGCAAGGTGGCCAGCAGCGCCGAGGACGCCACGGCGGAGTGCGCGTCCACGCGCGAGAGGTAGACGTGCCGACCGGCACCGGCCGCCTGGTCGATCTCCTCGGCCGTGGGGGGCCGCCCCTCCGGCCAGGTGGTCTCGTCCCAGCCGTCCCCCAGGACGACGCCCTCCGGCCGGGCGGTGGCGAACTCGCGCAGCAGCCGCAGGCAGTGCGCCAGCGAACGGGCATCCGCCAGGTCGAGGCCGGTCAGCTTCAAGCCCAACGCGGTGACGTGCACGTGCGGATCGACGAACGCGGGCGCGACGAAGGCACCGTCGAGGTCGATGATCTCCGCGCCCGGATGCAGCGCGTGTCCCGGTTGTTCGGCGCCCAGCCACACCACGGTCCCGTCGGTCACCGCCATCGCGGTCGCGTCGGGTGAGCTCGCACTGTAGAAACGACCGCCGATCAGCAACTGGGTACTCACGAGGCACCAGTCTGCCGTATGCCCGACTCCGAGGTTTCGGTCAGCCGTTCAGTGCAGCGGCGGCGACAGATCTTCCGGCTGGGCCAGCACCGCCATCACCTCCGCGTACTTCGGCGGCGCGCCGCCTGCTCCGCCCGACACCGCGGACGCGCAGCCCGCATCCACGGCGATCAGTTCCAGCCGCAACGCTGCGGCCGTGAAACCGGAAATCGACTGTCCCGCAGCGGCCGCCGCTTGTCGTACCGCGGCGGCCAGCTCCTCGCTCACCGTGACGGTGAGTTGCTCGGTGGCCATCGCGACACGATAGCCCTTCGGGCGGCAACGCGGAACCGGTCGTCGCGGACTTCACACGCTCAGGGCTGAGTGAGCGCGCGCCGGGCGTTGCCCTGCCCGTCGTCGTACCACTGGTGCACCACAGCGCCGTCGATCACCTCGTCGCCGTCGATGACGACACCGCGGTAGGGCGCGGCGGCGGCGAGCCTGCCGAAGCGGCGCGCGGCGAACGCCGTGACCAGCGGACGCACCAGGAAACGCGTCGGAGGCAACAGCAGGAGCAGGCCGAACAGCGAGGTGACCAAACCGGGCACGAACATCAGGAACCCGCCCACCGCGACAAGCGCGCCATCGGCGACGGCGGTGCCCGGCGCGATCTCGCCGCGACCGGCCCGCCGGAACTGCTCGAACACGCGCCGCCCCTGCGAGCCGACCAGCAGCATGCCCGCGGCGGACCCGGCGATCAGCAACAGGATGGTCGGTACGACACCGAGCAACTGACCGACCTCGACCAGCGCGGCGATCTCGACGATGACATACAGCACGAACAACAGGGCGGCCATGGCGATCCTTTCGGACGATCTACCCCTGTCAACGCCCGGCGTCCGCGTTTTTCTCCCGGATCAGCCTGATAGGACGCTGAGATCCGGTCGCACGTCAGCCGCCGGGACGCACCAACCCGGTCTCATAAGCCAGGACGACCGCCTGAACCCGGTCGCGCAGACCGAGTTTGGTGAGCACACGGCCCACATGCGTCTTGACCGTGGCCTCCGACAGATACAGCTGCTCGGCGATCTCGGCGTTGGAGCGCCCCGCCGCGATCTGTTCGAGCACCTCACGCTCGCGGGCGGTGAGCACCTCGAGTACGCCAGGGTCACGCATCCGCGCCGGGTCCTCGGCGATGAGCCGTCCCAGCAGACGCTTGGTGACCTTCGGCGAGACCACCGCGTCACCGGCGGCGACGCTGCGGATAGCCGAGACGAGGTCCTCCGGCGGCGTGTCTTTCAGGAGGAATCCGCTCGCCCCCGCGCGCAGCGCACCGAGCGCGTGCTCATCCAGGTCGAAGGTCGTCATCACGAGCACCCGGCTGCCGTGCCCGGCCTCCACGATGCGCATGGTGGCGGCGACCCCGTCGACGACGGGCATCCGCACGTCCATCAGCACGACATCCGGCCGCAGTTCCGCCGCCTTGGTGACGGCAGCGGCACCGTTGGCCGCCTCGCCGATCACCTCGATGTCCGGGTGCGCGCCGAGCACCATTTTCAGCCCCATACGCATCAGTTCCTGGTCATCGACAACGAGAACGGTGATCGGCACAAACCCAATCTAACGTGACCGCTTCCGCGCGCCCCTCGACCTGCGGCGCTTCGAACCGGCCCACGTGCCCGAACCCGATCGTTGCCGCGGCCGGATCCGTATGGGAGGCAACGGTCTACACGCCCACCGCATCCCCGATGACACGACCGAGAATCATTCCATCGGGCCGGGCTGCAGCGGGATACTCGCGCGCACCCGCCAGGCGCCGTCGGAATGGCGGCCCGCGTCCAGGCTGCCGCCGAGCACGGCGACGCGTTCGCGCATCCCGACCAGCCCGAGCCCGCTGCCCTCGATCCGGTTGGCCGGTTCGTGCAGCGGCAGGCCGCCGGTGTCGGTGACGTCGATCAGAACGTCGGAGTCGGTGCGGCGGACGCGAACCCACGCCTTCGGGTGCGGGCCGGCGTGCCGCAGCGTGTTGGTCAGCGATTCCTGCACGATGCGATGCACGCCGAGGCTCACTTCGGGCGCGATGTCGTCGAGTTCGCCGGTCAGCTCGAGCTCCACGGCGAGGCCGGTGCCGCGCATCATCTCCACGACCCTGGCGATGCCCGCGGTGCCGTGCTGGGGCAGCTGGTCGGGCGCGTGCTCGGTACGCAGCAGCGCCACCGTCCTGCGCAACTCACGCAGCGCCTCGCGGCCGGTGCTCGCGATGGTGGTCAGCGCCTGTTCCGCGGCGTCCGGATCGCGGCGCAGCGCGTACTTCGCGCCGTCGGCCTGAACGATGATCACACTCACCGCGTGCGCGACCACGTCGTGCAGTTCGCGGGCAATACGGGTCCGTTCAGCCGAGACGGCGTCGTGTGCGCGGCGGTCCTTGTCGTAGTCGGCGACCGCCAGCCGGGCGGCGACCTCGGTGTCATAGGCGTGCCGCGCGCCGATGAATTCCGCGAGCGTCCAGCACAGCGCGAAGAACATGACCGTGAAGATGATGTCGGACCCGGCGGGTTTGTCCATCGCCGCGATCGACAGCGTGACGTCCACCACCAGTCCGAGCCCGTACCACAGCCCCTCGCGCCGCCCGACGTAGGCGACCAGCGTGTAGAGCATGATGCCCTGCGACAACAGCGCGATGTGGTCGGCATGGTCGGCGGAAAGGAAGCCGACCAGCGACGCGGTCATCGACAGCACGAGCGTGCAGACCGCCATGGCCCTCGGGTACACCCGGCGCAACACCACCGGCAACGGAAGCAGCACGCCGATGGCGAGATAGGCGATCTTGTTGTGCGCGTTGCCGACACCGAGGATTTCGAGCAGCAGGAGCATCGCCGCCAGCACCGAATCGGCGATGACGGGTTGGCCGCGAAGCCACAGACTGAACCGACGCACGAGCTCAGCCTAGGTGCGCTTGGCGCGGGGCCGCCCGAACCTCGACCGCGGGACTCGTTGTCGCGGCCTATCGGGTGCGGCGAGAGCGCGCAGCGCCGTGACTCCCGGGGCATCGTCTGCCGGCCGGCCGACGCCGGCGGAGCACACGGACCGGCGGTCTGGTTGTCTGGCTCGGTGGAGATCGGTGACTGGGCGGTTCTGTTGACGGCGGCGACGGCCGCGGGATGGGTGGACGCGGTGGTGGGCGGCGGCGGGTTGATCATCCTGCCGACGCTGTTCCTGGTCGCGCCGGGCATCGCCCCGCAGACCGCGCTCGGCACCAACAAGCTCGCCGCGGTCGCGGGAACGAGCGCCTCGGTGGCGACCTTCGCGCGCACGGTGCCGATGCGCTGGCGGGTCCTGCTTCCCGCCGCGGTGATCGCCGCGGCGGCGGCCGGGATCGGCGCCGCCGCGGTCTCGCTGATCGACCGGGATCTGTTCATTCCGATCGTGATGGTGGTGCTCGTCGGTGTCGCCGTGTTCGTCACGCTGCGTCCGTCGATCGGCATCACATTGGCCACGCACCCGCCGACGCGCCGAAAGGTCGTCCTCACGGTGGCGCTGGCGGCCGGGTTGATCGGCTTCTATGACGGACTGCTCGGCCCCGGCACGGGAACGTTTCTGATCATTACGTTCGCCACGCTGCTCGGCACCGAGTTTGTGCGGGCCGCCGCCATGGCGAAGGTGATCAACTGCGGCTCGAACATCGGCGCACTGATCTTCTTCGGTGTGACCGGCCACGTCCTCTGGGTGCTCGGCGCGGCGATGGCGGTGGGCAACGTGCTCGGCGCCGTCGTCGGCTCGCATATGGCGCTGCGCAAGGGCGCCGAGTTCGTGCGCATCGTATTGCTCGTGGTGGTGGTGGGGATGGCGATCCGATTGGGGTGGCAGCAGTTCGGCTGATCAGCCGACGGGTTCGATGCGTGGGGAGGCGAGCCACGGTTGCAGCACCCGCGAGGTCGTCTCGTAGATGCTCCGGTGCAGACGCTCACCGTCCTCCGCCCCGGCCACCGGCTGCTGGAACAGCACCGTGAGCGCACCAGACACCGCGCCGACAACCGCGCCGACCAGCGCCGCGGCACCGATCTCGTCGAGTTCGGCAGCGAACGCGACGTGCAACTGCCTGGCGATCTCGCGCTGCGCGATCAGCTGGGCGTACGCGGCCCGGCCGCTCACCGCGGGCACGGTCCGCGACACCTCGGCACGCAGCGCCGCGATCCGGGGACTGAGGTCGTCGATCAGATGCTCGCCGGGGTTGTCGCCCGCGGCGCGCAACGCGCGCAGCAACACCTCCACCGGACGTTCCCCCGGCCGCCTGCCCGCGATCGCCGCGACCGCGTCGCGCACCCGCTCATCGGACTCCGGGAAGAGCAGCTCTTCCTTGCTGGCGAAGTAGTTGAAGAACGTGCGCGTGCCGACGTCCGCCGCGGCGGCGATGTCCGCCACCGTGGTCTCCTCGTAGCCTCTCGTCTCGAACAGCTCGGCTGCGGCCTCGAGGAGAGCTCTGCGGGTACGGTCGCGTTTGCGGTCACGGAGGGCGGATGGCGGCACTCGGGCACAGTACGGCATCCGGCGAGCAACACGCGGTAGGCACGGTGTCGCGCGTGCCGTTCACAGTGCGCCACTGGCTGATCCATGCGCCTCGACAGACGACGCAAGATCGCACGGCGCGCAATCGCGGCACAGACACCCGCGCTCGGAGCGGCAACGACTAGGTTGGTGCGGGTGAGCATCGCGACTTCCAGAGATGTGGACGCCGAGTTCCTCGGCCTGCCACTGGCCGCGCTCGCCGACGCCGCCCTCACTGCGGCGACAGCGGCCGGCGCCGAGCACGCCGACCTGCGTGTGCACCGGTTGGTCACGCAGTCGATCCGATTGCGCGACGGTCGCGTCGAGGCCGTCACCGACGGTACCGAGCTCGGGTTCGCCGTGCGCGTGATCGTCGACGGAACCTGGGGTTTCGCCTCTCACGCCGTGCTCACCCCGGACACCGCCGCCGAGGTGGCCCGCACCGCGGTCACCGTCGCGACCACGATGCGCGCGCTCAACCGCGAACGCGTCGAACTCGCCACCGAGCCGCGTTACGACGACGTGCACTGGGTATCCGCCTACGACCTCGACCCGTTCACCGTGCCGACCGGCGAGAAAGTCGCACTACTGCAGGACTATTCGGAACGTCTGTCGCATGCCGACGGGGTCGATCACGTCACCGCGAGCGTGTTGCAGGTCAAGGAGCAAACCTTCTACGCCGACACCGCGGGATCCGCGATCACCCAGCAGCGGGTGCGGCTGCATCCGAGCCTCGAGGCCATCACGGTGGACACGGCGGCCGGGGTGTTCGAGACGATGCGTACGCTGGCCGCGCCGGTGGGCCGCGGCTGGGAGTACGTCACCGGTGCGGACGGAACCTGGGACTGGGACGGCGAACTCGCCCACATTCCGGAGTGGCTGGCCGAGAAGGTGAAGGCACCCAGCGTGCGGCCCGGGCCGACCGATCTCGTCATCGATCCGACCAATCTGTGGCTGACCATTCACGAATCCATCGGCCATGCCACCGAGTACGACCGGGCCATCGGCTACGAATCCGCCTACGCGGGCACCTCGTTCGCGACGCCCGACCAGCTCGGAACGCTGCGCTACGGCACCCCGATCATGCATGTCACCGGCGACCGCACCGAAGCGCACGGCCTTGCCAGCGTAGGTTATGACGACGAGGGTGTCGCCGGGCAGCGCTGGGATCTGGTGCGCGACGGCATCCTGGTCGGCTATCAGCTCGACCGGGTGTTCGCCCCGCGCCTGGGCCTGGAGCGCTCCAACGGCTGCTCGTACGCGGACTCGGCCCATCACGTGCCGATCCAGCGAATGGCGAACGTCTCGCTGCAGCCCGACCCGGACGGCGACACCAGCACGGGGGAGCTGATCTCCCGGGTCGACGACGGCATCTACATCGTCGGCGACAAGTCGTGGTCGATCGACATGCAGCGCTACAACTTCCAATTCACCGGACAGCGATTCTTCCGCATCCGTAACGGCAGGCTGGACGGTCAGCTGCGCGACGTCGCCTACCAGGCCACAACCACCGACTTCTGGGGCGCGATGGAGGCGGTCGGCGGACCATCGACCTGGCAGCTCGGCGGGGCGTTCAACTGCGGCAAGGCACAGCCGGGCCAGGTCGCGGCTGTGAGCCACGGTTGCCCGTCGATTCTGGTGCGCGGCATCACCATTCTGAACACCCGGACGGAGGCGGGACAGTGACCGATAATCTGATCCCCGCAGGCGCGGTCGTCGAGCGGGCGCTCGGGCTGTCGCGCGCCGACGAGGCGATCGTGATCGTCCGCGACGAGCACGAGGCTTCGCTGCGCTGGGCCGGGAATTCGATGACCACCAACGGGTCGTCGGTGGCGCGGACATGGGCGACGATCTCGGTATTCCGCGACGGACCCACGCTCGCTCGGGTCGGCATCATCGGCTCCTCCAGCGTGGATCCCGACGACATCGAGGCGGTGGTGCGCGCCGGCGAGGACGCCGCGCGCACCGCCGAGCCCGCCAGGGACGCCATGCCCTTGCTGGAACCGGATGCCGCACCCGACGACGACTGGGCAGCCGCACCGGGCAGCACCGGCATCGAAGTGTTCACCGACCTCGCCCGCGATCTGGCCACCGGCTTCGACGGCGCCGACCGCCTCTACGGTTTCGCCCACCACCAGGTGCACACCACCTGGCTGGGCACCTCGACCGGCATCCGCCGCCGCTTCGTGCAACCCACCGGTTCGGTGGAGGTCAACGGAAAGCGCGGCGCGGGCGCGGATCTGGCCAGCGGCTGGGTCGGGGTCGGGACCGCCGACTTCACCGACGTCGATGTGTCCGGCCTGCTCGCCGAGCTGTCCCGGCGCCTGGACTGGGCCGGGCGCAAGGTCGAGCTGCCCGCGGGCCGCTACGAAACCCTGATGCCGCCGTCCACCGTCGCCGACCTCATGATCTATCTGGCCTGGACGATGGAGGGCCGCGGCGCGCACGAGGGCCATACGGCGTTCGCTCGGGCGGGCGGCACCCGAATCGGCGAGCGCCTCACCGACCTTCCACTCACGCTCTACTCCGACCCGTATGCCACCGGACTGGAGTACCGCCCGTTCGTCGCGGCGCCCGCCTCGTCGGAGTCGATGTCGGTATTCGACAACGGGCTGCCCGCCGAGCGGGTTGACTGGCTGCGCGAGGGTGTGATCGAATCGCTGGTCTACCCGCGTGCCACCGCCGCCGAATTCGACGCCCCCACCACGGTTCCCGGTGAGAACCTACTGTTGACCGGCGGGGCCGACGTCACCCTCGATGACATGATCGCCCGCACCGAGCGCGGCCTGCTGCTGACCACCCTGTGGTACATCCGCGAGGTCGATCCCGCGACGCTGCTGCTCACCGGCCTGACCCGCGACGGTGTGTACTTGGTGGAGAACGGCGAGGTCACCGCCGCGGTGAACAACTTCCGGTTCAACGAGAGCCCGCTGGATCTGCTGCGACGGGCGACCGAGGCGGGCGCCACCGAGATCACACTGCCGCGCGAATGGAAGGACTGGTTCACCAGAACCGCCATGCCGCCCTTGCGGATTCCCGACTTCCACATGTCGTCGGTCAGCCAGGCGACCTGAGCGGCGCAGTCATCACGGAAGGTGGTGGGTTTCAGTTCGTCCGCCGGAGCGGCGCTCACCTTTCGAAACGGAACCCGTTGCCGCCGTGGGCTTCACTGCTCCGAACTGATCAAGCAGCCGGGGTGATCTCGATGCCGATAGTGCCGGATTTCCCGCGACGCAGGTTGCTGACGAAAATGACCAGAGGCCCGGTGAGCCAGTACTTGCGCCGCAGCAGTTTGCGCACCCGCTCGGTGCCGTCGGCGTCGAGAATGCGGCCGGTGCCCTCGACGACCTCGCCGTGCGGCTTGCCGGACGCGGTGCACGGCTGCAGGGTGACCGCAGGATTGCGGCGTAGCCGCTTGACCTTCCAGCTGTCGGTCACCGTCCAGATGTACAGCTTGCCGTTCTCGGCGACCGCCCACACCGCGCTGCCGACCGGGCTGCCGTCCTTGCGGAAGGTGGTCAGCAGCACATAGTCGGCTTCGGCGACAGCCGCCAGCGAATTCGTCATGGAGGCAGCCTATCCGCCGACCGCGCCTTTACTCGGACATCCGATACTCCCCCGTCTCCAGCCGTGCCAGCACCCCCTCGGTCCATCCCGACAGGTTCCCGAACACACCGCTCCACAGCTCCAGCAGATCCGTTGCGTGCGGTGCCTCGTAGCGCCCCGGAAAGGTCGGAATCATGTCGAGTAGATCGGCCCGCACCTCCTCGCTGCGGCGGCGCTGTTCGCGCAACTTCTCGATGACGTGCGCGCGGGGCAGCGCGTCCATGAAAGCGATCCCCGCGCCCAGTTCCTCCATGTCGATGCTCACCAGCGCCTCGTCCATGAGCTTGCGGAACTCGGCCTCGCCCGCCTCGGTCAACTCGAACAGCGTGCGCCCCGGCCCTTGGTTGCTTCCCTCGGTGCCGAACGCGCTCAGTTTTCCTTCCTGGGTGAGTTGTTTGAGCGCATGGTAGATGGATCCGGGTTTGACGTTCGTCCAGGTCTCGGCGCGCCAGGACAGCAGCTCTCTGCGCACGGCGTAGCCGTAGGTGGGCTGACGCAGGCGCATCACCCCCAGCACCAACAGGCGCACAGCCGACATGGCAATCCTCCTTCCCGGTCGAAACGCCATAGTAGTCAAGTTTGACTTCCCGGCGAGAGCGACCCTACCCTCCAACTAGTCAAAATTGATTACCGCAGGAAAATGGGAGGGTTCTATGGCCGACACAGCGGTACCACAACTGTGGACCTGCGACCTGGCCGGCACGCTGGATTTCTACAAGACACTCGGCTACACCGTGACCCACGAGCAGACCCGTCCGTACGTCTACGGCGCGGTGCAAGACCACGGTTGCGCCCTGCACTTCGTGCCCGCGCCGAAGGACACCGCCCTGCCCAGCGAGCACGTCGGCTGCCTGGTGATGGTCGATGACGTGGCGAGCAGACACCAGACGTTCACCGCGGCGCTGCGCGCCCGCTACGGCAAGGTTCCCGCGAAAGGCTACCCGCGGATCACCCGTTTCCGGCCGGGCCAGAGCCGATTCACCGTGGTCGATCCGGCGGGCAACGCGGTGATCTACATCCAACACGACGAGCCCGAAGAGGTGGAATACGGCGGCTCGAAGAAGCTCGCGGGACTGGCCAAGGTACTGGACAACGCCCGCATTCTGCGCGATTTCAAGACCGACGACAAGGCCGCGTTCCGCGTGCTCGAGGTCGGGCTCGGCCGGTTCCGCGTCGAGGCGTCCCGACTGGATCGAGCCAGGGCGCTGGCCGCGCTCGCCGAACTTTCCGTCGCGACCGACGAGCCCGACCGCGCCGAGCAGTTCCGTGCCGAGCTGCGCGCGATGGCGCTGTCCGACCAGGAACGAATCGCGGTCGCCGACGAGCTTCGCGCATCCGACGACCTCACCGCCTGGCTGTCCGAATAGTGCCCCCGCAGGCCGACGGCGTCACGCCGCGCGAGTCAGCACCTCCGGGCCGTCCGGGGTGATGGCCACAGTGTGCTCGGAATGCGCGGTGCGCGAGCCGTCCGCCGAGCGAATGGTCCAGCCGTCGGGATCGGTGATGATGCGGTCGGTCGTGCGCGCGAACCAGGGCTCGATCGCAATGGTGAGCCCCGGCCGCAGCCGGTAGCCGCGGCCAGGGCGGCCGTCGTTCGGCACATGCGGGTCTTCATGCATGGTGCGACCGAGGCCGTGTCCGCCGAATTCGGTGTTGACCGGATAGCCGTGATCTCGCGCGACGGCGGAGATGGCGGCGGAGATGTCGCCGACGCGGTTGCCCGGCACCGCGACCGCGATAGCGGCGGCCAGGGCTTCCTCGGTCGCGCGGACCAGCCGCATATCCTCGGCCGCCGCGGACCCGACGACGACCGAGGTCGCCGAGTCCGCGACCCAGCCATCGATCCCGGCCGCGAGATCCATACTCAGCACATCACCGTCCCGCAACAGGTAGTCGAACGGAAGCCCATGCAGCACAGCGTCGTTGACCGAGAGGCAGACGGTGTTGCGGAACGGCCCGCGCCCGAACGATGGCGCGTAGTCCCAATAGCAGGATTGCGCGCCGCGTTCGCTGATTCGCTCGCGCACGTGAGCCTCCAGCTCGAGCAGGTTCACC
Source organism: Nocardia sp. NBC_01730 (assembly GCF_035920445.1). Classification (NCBI taxonomy): domain Bacteria; kingdom Bacillati; phylum Actinomycetota; class Actinomycetes; order Mycobacteriales; family Nocardiaceae; genus Nocardia; species Nocardia sp. NBC_01730. Next base: position 2,570,785 of record NZ_CP109162.1, read on the forward strand.
CCGACCCGCGCCCGCTCACGCAATTCCGTGAGCACGTCGGCGACGAAGCTCCCCGCCACTCGCATCCGCGCGATCTCCGCGGGACTCTTCAACTCGACCATCGACCCTCCAGTGCTGGTATTTTAATACCACCTTAGCGGCACGGGTATTTTAATACCGCCTTGCGGTACTCAAATGCCGCCCATACCCTGATCGCATGGTCCGTCTCCCGTTGACCCCAGCGCAGATCGACGCAGGTCGTCGCCTCGGGTGCGCCCTGCGCACTGCCCGCGCCGATCGTGATCTCACCGAAATCGCACGGGCGGCCGGGATTTCGCCGGAGACGCTGCGCAAGATCGAGACCGGCAGACTTCCCTCCCCCGCCTTCGGCACCGTCGTGGCGCTCAGCCAGGCGCTCGCGCTCCCCCTCGACGATCTCGCCGATGTCTGGCGCTCGGCGGGGCTGGCCGAATCGGCCTGAGCGTCAGTCGCCGACAACCTTCTGATCGATCGCGATGCCGACGGAGGCGTCCGCGCCGCGCAGCAGCTTGTGCCCGCGAATCGCCAGCCTGCCTATGACGCCGTACTTGCGGGCAACCACGCCGCGTACGCGCTCGGTGTCGTCGGCGTCGAGGATCCGCGCGCTCCCCGCCAGCACCTCGTCCGCCTTCGGGCGGCCGCGTCCGTCGCACACCTGTAGCGCGACCTCCGGGTTGCGGCGGATGCGCTTCACCTTCCAGGTCTTCGGATCGGTCCAGACGACAATCCGGTCGCCGTCGGGCGCCACCCAGACGGGCGTGCCAACCGGCGTTCCATCCTTCCTGAAGGTAGTCAGCAGGACATATTTGCTCTGACTCATGTCGTTCCACGTCATAGGAAGAACGGTAGGCGCGAGCAGGCGAAGACATCCGACTACGGAACGGCTCAGAGCTACGCGTATGGACGTATTCGATGCACTCGGCAACCTGGATGACCAGCTCACGGCGGTCACCAGACGGCCGGCGTGACCAGCTGCTGCGCTCGGCGCAGAGCAGGGTCCGGGGGAAGGGACTCGATCCTGGGACCTAGCGGCGGGTCGGCAGCAGTTCGATCTTCGACACCCCCGGCAGCCGGTCCACCCGCTTGCTCAGAGTCTGTTGCTCATGGTCGGTACCGCAGATGTCATAGTCGACAATCCAGGTGTTCGACGCACCGATTCGCCGCACGTTCAACGCCGTGACCCGGTAACGCGGCGCATTGAGTAGGTGCGCAATCCGCACCACACCCGCAAACCCATCTTCGACGGCTACGCGATACGTCACCGCTGTCCCGCCGTTCCCACGCCGACCGCGGGTGTCGGGCCGCCCAGGGCGCTTCGTCGTTCCCGGAAGTTCCACTGGCGGGGGCTGTCGTTGAACCGCCGGGCCGAATCCGACTTGGTGTCGGTCGTCGACGTCGTGCGACTCGCGATTGACATCGCGAATTCCGGATCCGGTCATGTCAGCTTTCACCATCCTTTGTGGCTGTAACCGGATCACGGTGTGGTCGGCGTCTTGCGGCTCATGGGTTCGAGGCGCAAAGTACGCGACATCTTCAACCCGCGCGCCGGAACCGTCGAGTGTGCCGCGCTTAGTCGAGCAGATCGTCAGGGCATTTCACCGATGATGCGAGTCGGCAATACCCGCAGACTGAACGCGAAAACGCACTGCGTCGACCCACCGGCCGCCCACCGCAGCAGCACTTGCGAACAGCTGTCCGGCAGCGAACGATTAGCTGTGCGGCGGCTGAGTTCGTCGAGACGGTGAATTTCACTTCCGAAGCCGAAACTCGCACACACGAGAAGATGGAGGCACCCGACGATCTGAGGTCGCTGTTCGAGGAGGAGAACCAGCTCATGCGTGAGGTCACATATTTCGACCTGCATGAGCCGGTGCTGGTGTCGCCGCGGAGGTAGCAGGCACTCAGTCCGGCCCCGGCGGCCCGAGGATTCAGAGTGCCCACCCCAGAATCGATCGGGCGGCCGCGCGGGCCGCGGCGGGATCGGCGGCAGCCAGCGCCGCGGCCGAGGCACGCTCGCAGGTCTCGCGGGTGACCTCCGACAATCCCGCACCTACCGCGGCGATCGCACTCGCTGCCGCGGACAGGGATCCGACGCCGAGGCCGACCAGGACACACGCCAAAGCCGGGTCGGCCGCGGCTTCACCGCACACCCCGACCGGCTTGCCGAGGGTTCGCCCCGCGGCCGCGGTGCGCGCGACAAGAGACAGCACCGCAGGCTGCCAGGGATCGGTAAGGGCGGCAAGCGCAGGCGACATGCGGTCGGCCGCCATCGTGTACTGCGCGAGGTCGTTGGTGCCGACGGACAGGAAGTCGACGTGCCGGAGAATCGCCTCCGCGGTCAGCGCGGCGGCGGGCACTTCGATCATCGCACCGGGAACCAGCCCGCGCTGCCGCACTTTCGCGGCGAAAGACTCCGCTTCGTCCGCGGTCGAAATCATCGGCGCCATCACCCACGGAACAGGCCGGCGACCGGCAGCGGCTCGCGCGATGGCGTCCAGTTGCCGGTCGAGGATGCCACTGTCCCGGGCGGCGATGCGGATCCCGCGCACACCGAGCGCGGGATTCGCCTCGTCGGGATGGTCGGCGAACCGCAGCGGTTTGTCCGATCCGGCGTCGAGGGTCCGGATCACCACTTTCGCTCCGGAATACGCGTCGAGGACAGCGCGGTAGATCTGCTCCTGCTCGGACACGCTCGGTTCGGTTTCCCGGTCCAAGAAACACAATTCGGTGCGAAACAGGCCCACGCCCTCGGCCGGTGTCCGGCGCGCCGCCCGCGCCCCGGCGCCGTCTTGGACGTTCACCAGCACCTCCACCCGGTGACCGTCCATGGTGGCACCCGGTCCAGCCCAAGCCGCGTCACGGGCGGCGCGGACACGGAACTCCTCGATCGCCTGTGCCGCGAGGCGGGGATCCGGATCGACGACGACTTCCCCGGACGAACCATCCAACAGCACCCCTGCCCCTGCCTCGACCCCGTCCAGCCCGGCCACCGCGACGACACAGGGAATGCCGAGCTGCCGCGCGATGATCGCCGTATGGCTGGTGGGCCCGCCCAGTGACGTCGCCAAACCGATGATGAGCGCCGGATCGAGTCCGGCCGCGTCGGCCGGAGCCAGGTCGTCCGCGAGCAGGATCGCCGGCTGCGCCGGTACCGGGATTCCGGGCTCCGGCACGCCGGCCAGCTCCGCGACCACCCGGTCGCAGACGTCACGCAAGTCCGTGACGCGCTCGGCCATCAGCCCACCGAGTTTCGTGAACACCTCCGCGAACTGGTCGGTGGCCGCGACCGCCGCCGCCTGAGCGGATGTACCCGCGGCGATCAGCTTCTCGGCGGCGCCGAGCCAGCCACGGTCGGTAGCCATCGCGGCGTCAGCCGCGAGCACCTCCGCCGCGGCGCCGTCGGCGCGCGCCGCGCGTTCCCGCAATCGAGCGGCAACGGTGGTCGCCGCCGCGTGGAACACGGCCAGCTCCGATGCCCGATCGGGCTCTGGAACGGGATCCGTCGACACCTCGACGCGCAGCCTCGGAATCGGACGGGCCGCGGGCGCGAGCGCGACTCCCGACACGGCCGGAGTACCGCGCAGCACCACGGATCCTGCCTTTAACTGCAACGACCTGGTCATCCGTCGTCTCCTCCACGCCATTGCCGAGCGAGTCCGGTTTCATACTCGCCCTGCTTCCGATGTGATTCAGAATACTCAAGCATCTTGACAAAGCAACATATTCAGATATAAAACAACATAAATCAACATCGAGCCCGGGAGGATCGGATGTACGCCGAGGAACGGCAGCAGGCCATCGCCACGCTGGTCGGGCAACGGGGGCGGGTTTCGGTCACCGATCTGTCCGAGCAGTATGGCGTCACCACCGAAACCGTGCGGCGCGATCTCGCGGCGCTCGATCGGATGGGGCTGATTCGACGGGTGCACGGCGGCGCGGTGCCCGCCGCCGCACTGACCGCGATCGAACTCGGCACGGGCGAACGCGAACACAGCCACGCCGCGGAGAAGGACCGTATCGCCAAGGCGGCATTGGAATTCCTTCCGCCGACCGGCGGCAGCGTCCTGTTCGACGCGGGCACCACCACCGCGCGCGTCGCCGCGCTACTGCCGACGGATCGAGAGCTCGTCGCGGTGACCAATTCGGTCCCGATCGCAGCCCGGCTCAGCGGGCACGCCGCGGTGCGGTTGCATCTGCTCGGAGGGCGCGTCCGCGGCGTCACCCAGGCTGCCGTCGGACCGGAAACCCAGCGCATGCTCGGCGAGCTGCGCGTCGACGTCGCGTTCATCGGGACCAACGCGCTGACCGCCGGGCACGGCCTGTCCACGCCGGATATCGACGAGGCCGCGGTCAAACGGGTCATGGTCGCCAGTGCGCACCGCGTAGTCGTCGTCGCCGACTCGAGCAAGGTGGGCCGGGAGGATCTCGTGCGATTCGCCGCCGTCGAGGACATCGACGCCCTGGTCACCGACACCGACCTGGTGCCATCGGTGCGCAACGAACTCACCGAGTACGGCATCGAGGTGGTCACCGCATGATCCTCACGCTGACCGCCAATCCCAGCATCGACCGCACCGTCACCCTGACCGGACCACTGCACCGCGGCGCGGTCCACCGCGCCGCCGCGGTGAGCTCGCATCCCGGCGGCAAAGGCGTCAACGTATCGCGGGTGGTTGCCGCGGCCGGGCGTGCCACCGTTGCCGTGTTGCCCGGCAACGAAGGAGATCCCCTGCTGCGGGAACTCACCGACGCGGGCATCGGGTACCGCGCCGTAGCGACATCCGGCTCCGCGCGTACCAATCTCACGGTCGCGGAAGTCGACGGAACCACCACGAAGATCAATGAACCCGGGACCGCACTGACCACCGCATGCACGGCGGCGCTTGCCGAGGCGCTCGACAGTCTCGCGAGCGCCGCGTCCTGGGTGGTGTTGTCGGGCTCGCTACCCCCGGGGGTGCCCGCCGACTGGTACGTCGAGTTGCTCCGCCGGTTGCGGGGGATCCCGGTGGCGATCGACGCCTCCGATGGCCCGCTGCAGGCGCTCGCCACCGAATTCGGCTCGGCCGCACCGAGATTACTGAAACCGAACACCGACGAGCTGGCCCAGATCACCGGCGGCGACCCCGCCGAGCTGGAGGATCCGATTGCCGCCGCCCGCGCGGCCTCGACCCTGACCGACCGCGGCGTCGGTGCGGTACTCGCGACGCTCGGCAAGGCCGGAGCGGTACTGGTGACCGCCGAGGGGGCCTGGTATGCGGCGGCGCCGCCCGTCACACCGCGCAGCGCCGTCGGTGCGGGCGACTCGTCGCTGGCCGGTTATCTGCTCGCCGACATCGACGGCGCCGGACCGGCCGAGCGGTTGCGGCACGCCGTCGCGTACGGGAGTGCCGCTGCCGCGCTGCCCGGCACCGGCCTACCCGGCCCGCACGACATCGACCTCGACGCCGTTTCCGTGACGGCGCTGGATTCTCTGCACTACAGCTAGAAGGAGGCCACGGTGGCCGACTCGATCATCACCAAGGACCTGATCACCCTCGACGCCGATCTCGGCACCAGCAAAGAAGCGGTGATCGCCGCACTTGCCGAACGCCTGGCCGGCACCGGCCGTGCGGCCGACTCCACGGCACTGCGCGACGCCGCGCTGGCCCGCGAATCCCAATCGGCGACCGGCCTTCCCGGCGGTATCGCGATTCCGCACTGCCGCGCCGGGACCGTCATCACGGCGTCGCTCGCGTTCGCCCGGCTCGCTCCGTCGGTCGATTTCGGCGCCCCGGACGGCCCTGCCGACCTGGTCTTCCTGATCGCGGCGCCGGAGGCGGCCGGCGCCGAGCACATGAAGTTGCTGTCGAGTCTGGCTCGGGCACTCGTCAAACCGGAGTTCGTCGGCGACCTGCGCGCCGCGGCCACGCCCGCCGACATCGTGACCCTGGTCGAGGGCGTGCTCGACGCGCCGAGGCCGGCGACGGGCGGGCAGCGCACACCCACCGCCGCCCCTTCGAGCACGACCGCGGCGGCCGAGGACGAGGAGCAAGGCGCCGAACGGGCGATCGTCGCGGTCACCGCCTGCCCGACCGGTATCGCGCACACCTATATGGCCGCCGACTCCCTGATCGCCGCGGGTAAGCGCGCCGGAGTGACAGTGCACGTGGAAACGCAGGGTTCGAGCGGCAGTACTCCGCTCGGCCACGCGACCATCGCGGCCGCCTCCGCGGTCATCTTCGCCACCGACGTCGGAGTGCGCGGGCGCGACCGATTCGCGGGCAAGCCGGTCGTGGAATCCGGGGTCAAACGAGCGATCAACGAACCCGATGGCATGATCGCCGATGCGCTCCACGCCGCGGACGATCCGGCCGCAGCGACCGTCGCCGCACCGGAAGTCGGCAAAAAACCCTCCACCGCACCGGCTTCCGGCGCCATCGGGTGGGGCACTCGGTTGCGGCAGATCCTGCTGACCGGCGTCAGCTACATGATCCCGTTCGTCGCGGCGGGCGGCCTGCTCATCGCACTCGGCTTCCTACTCGGCGGCTATGAGATCTCCGAGAAGGCCAAGTCCATCGTCCTGGACAACTCGCTCGGCGCGCTGCCCGACGGCGGCCTGGCCACCTACCTCGGCGCGGTCATGTTCCAGCTCGGCTCGCTCGCCTTCGGCTTCCTGGTCCCCGCGCTGGCGGGCTACATCGCTTTCGCCATCGCGGACCGGCCCGGCCTCGCACCGGGTTTCACCGCCGGAGCGGTCGCGGTCTTCGTCGGCGCCGGGTTCCTCGGCGGCCTGGCCGGCGGAGTGATTGCCGGATTCGCGGCCCTGTGGATCGCGAAACTCGCTGTCCCGCGGTGGGCCAGGGGGCTGATGCCGGTCGTGGTGATCCCGCTGTTCGCGTCGCTGGTCGTCGGCGCGGTGATGTTCATCGTGCTCGGCAAACCACTCGCCGCCGTCACCAGCGGACTCACCAACTGGCTCAATGGTCTGTCCGGCACGTCGGCAGTCTTCCTCGGCATCATCCTCGGGCTGATGATGTGCTTCGACCTCGGCGGACCGGTCAACAAGGCCGCCTACTCGTTCGCCGTCGCCGGTCTCAGCGTCACCGACACCGCCTCCCTGCGCATCATGGCCGCGGTCATGGCCGCGGGCATGGTGCCGCCGCTGGCCATGGCGCTGGCCACCACGATCAGGCCCGGCCTGTTCACCACCGCCGAACGCGAAAACGGCAAGGCCGCGTGGCTGCTCGGCGCGTCCTTCATCTCCGAAGGCGCGATCCCCTTCGCCGCCGCCGACCCGCTGCGCGTCATCCCGTCGATGATGGCGGGCGGCGCCGTGACCGGAGCGCTGATCATGACCACCGGAACTACGCTGAGCGCACCACACGGCGGTATCTTCGTCTTCTTCGCCGTGGGCCACCTGCTCTGGTTCCTCGTCGCGCTGGCCGCCGGAGCGGTCGTCGGAGCACTCTGCGTCACAGTGGCCAAAGAACTCGTCCGGGCTCGCCCTGCCGTCTCCCCTGTAACCGTCACCGCTGTATAAACCCCGTCCCACAAGGAGTTCCACCATGGCACACGCGACCATCGCAGTCGGCTCGTCCATCGGTCTGCACGCCCGCCCCGCCAACATCATCGCCGAAGCCGTTCAGGCAGCGGGCGTTCCTGTGACGCTGTCCGTCGACGGCGGCGAGCCCGTCGACGCGGGTTCGGCGCTCATGATCATGACCCTGGGCGCCACGCAGGGCACCGCGGTCGTGGTCACCAGCGACGACCAGGCCGTCCTGGACAAGGTCGCCGAACTGGTCGCCGCCGATCTCGACGCCTGAGCACGGAGTCCCCGGTCGCTTCGGCGGTGGCCGTGCGGGCCGGGTTCGGCCGACAATGGTGAGATGACGGCGCGGCGTACCGAGTATGTGGCCGCCGATTCGGTGGCCACACGACGGGTAGCACTGCCCGCGCGATCTGACGCACGCTCCTGGACGGACCTGGTCTGGTATGCCGCCTACGGCTCGAACATGAGCCTGACGCGGTTGCGCACCTATCTGCGCGGCGGCAGGCCCGAAGGCGGAGCGCTGGCCCTGCCCGGCTGCCGACACCGCGCCGATCCGATCCGCTCGGCGCCCCTACTGCTCCCCGGCCTGATGTACTTCGCCACCGAATCGCTGACCTGGACCGGTGGCCGAGCCTTCTACGACCCGGCCGGCCGGAGCGAGATCGCTGTACACGCCCACCTCGTCACCGCCGCCCAGTTCTCCGACATCGTGGCCCAGGAGATGTATCGCGCCCCCGGTGCCGACCTGGACCTGATCAAGGTGATCGAAAGTGGCACAATGACACTCGGTCCCGGCCGGTACGAAACCTTGGTCCGCGCCGGAACGCACGAAAGCCACCCTGTCCTGACCTTCACCGCCCCTTGGCGCTACCGCGACCTGCCCGGCAACCCGCCCGCCCCCGCCTACCTCCGGCACCTCGCCACCGGCCTGTCCGCCGCACATCACTGGAGCACCGCGACCACCGCGGCCTACCTCGCGACCCGCCCCGGCGCGGACCTCCGATGGACACCAGACTCCGTCGATGCGCTCCTCCGCGCAGGAGATTTGTAGGCCTGGAGCGCTTACATCGAGCGCGATCAGCGAATTCCTCGCAGCGCTGACGTCGGTGATGTCGCGCAGCTACGCGAACTGGCCGCGGGACCGCCGTTCACAGATCGGCGACGAGAGCGGCGCTCTCGCGGGCGCAACCGTAGCCGATGGTGATGCCGGAACCGCCGTGGCCGTAATTGTGGATCACGGGGACGCCGGGCAGCGCGGAGGTGTCGAGTTCGAGCCGGACTTCGCTGCGGCCGGGGCGCAGACCGACGAGGGTTTCCAGAACCTGACTGCCGGCCAGGGCCGGAGCCAGATCGCGGCAGCGCGCCAGAATCGATTGAGTCAGTCCGACATTCGGAGTGGTGTCCCACTCTCCGAGGTCGAGCGAGCCGCCGAGAACGCAATCGTTCGCGCGCGGGTGGACGTAGGCGCGACCGAGCGGGTGGGCCTCGTCGCGCAGCGACATCGACAGTCCCGGGTTCGCGACGCGCACGATCTGGCCGCGGATCGGATACACCTCGGGGTCGTCGACGAGTTCGGCGGCGCGCAGTCCCGCGCAGTTGATCACCACGTCCGGGCACAGGTCGTCGAGGTCGTCGAGCCGGTGAATGGAGCGCACCACCCACCGCGCCCCGGCCTCGTCCACCTGGTCGCACAGATACGGCAGGTAGGTCGGCATCTCCACCAGCGGAACGGCGAACCGGAAGCCGAAGGAGTAGCCCCGCGGCAATTCAGCCTGGTCGGCGGCACGGAACGAACGGACCGACCGCGACCACGCGGGGATCGCGGGCTCGCCGCGGTAGAGCGCTGTGGACTCGCACATCCGCACGCCTGGCGTGCCGGTCGCGGCCAAGGCCGCCAAGTGCTCAAATGTCGTTTCGCTCCACGCTCGAACGCGCTCGACCGGGCCCGCTGCGGTCGGAAACCAGACGGCGGCGGCCAGAAAAGAGGTTGTCGCGGTGATCGGCTCGGCGCTGACAATCGTGACGTCGTGCTTGTCACGCAGCAGTTCCGCCGCGGTGGAAAGACCCGAGATGCCCGAACCGAGGATGACGATCCGCATGCGACGAACCTATCGTCGGGGTCCGTGCGGCGGCATTTCCCCAGCACCGTCCGTGGGAGGCTGCCGCGACTCCCGAGCAGCGGCGCTAGTCTTCGTCGTCGAGCGACGTGACCCCGCTGGTCACCGCCACAAACGGTGACTGCGGCCCCAGGCAGGCGGCGATGACGGTGCTCCCCGCCGCGAACCCACCGCGGCTCTCGGTAACCCGGGCGATGTCGACGCGCGGACCCGACGCCGCGGCGGAGCCGACCAGCGCACACATCCAGTTCTCCCCGTCCGGTTGGCTTCCCACCTCGATGGTCCCCTCTTCTCGGGTGTCCGCCGACAGGGTCGGCGCCGCAGCGGCGAGTCCCGCCCCAGTCGCGGCGAGCACCCCTGCCGAGCCCACTGTCGCGGCGATACGGACGGCGATTCGAAACATGCGATGCCCTCCCATCGGTATGGCCCCCATACGGCCGCAGTTGCCCACACGACGCCGTTCAAACCCGACTCAACACGGCGGACCCCGCGGGTGGGTCGGGCAAGCATCCGAGCGGCGATCTCGCGCCGCAACAGCCCGACTAGCGACGGAAACCTTGGGTATCCCGCGAGCATGGACGCTGGGTGCGCGACCGTCGGTGTGGAAGAGGAGTTCCTGTTGGCGGATCCGGGCACCGGAGCGCCGGTGGCAAAGAACGTCGAAGTGGCTCGGACGGCCAAGGACATCGGCATCGACCTGCAACTCGAGCTGACCCGCTGCCAACTGGAGGCCAACACCGCGGTACATACCGACATCGCCGCGCTCCACCGGGAGCTGCGCGAGCTGCGGCGCAGCATCGCCGCCTGTGCGGAGCAGAACGACGCGCGCCTGCTCGCGGCGGGCATCCCGCCGACAGCGCCGAACGAGGTCCCGGTCACCGACACGCCACGCTATCAGCGCATCGCCGACAACTTCGGCATGCTCGCACACGAGCAGGGGTTGTCGGGGTGCCACATCCACGTCGGTATCCCGGATCGTGAGACGGCGGTGCAGGTCGGCAACTATCTGCGGCCGTGGCTGCCGCTGCTGCTGGCGCTCACGGCCAACTCGGCGATCTACCGCGGCGTCGATACCGGCTACGCCAGTTGGCGCAGCATCCTGTGGCGACGATGGCCGAGCGCGGGACCACCGCCGTACTTCACGTCCGCGCGCGACTACGACACCATGGTCCAGATGATGCTCAGCAGCGGAAGCATCCTGGACCGAAAGATGGTCTACTGGGACGTCCGCCCGTCGATCTCGTTCCCGACCGTCGAAGTGCGGGTGAGCGATATCCCCGCCACCGTCGAGGAGACCGCTCTGCTGGCCGCGCTGGTGCGCGCGATAGTGGTGATGGCGCGGAAGTCCTTGGCAGCCGGTCGGATCGCGCCCGCGGTCTCGGCCGAGGTACTGCGGGCGGCGTACTGGAAAGCCGCGCGCTCAGGACTCGCCGGGGACGGGGTCGACCCGCACGACGGCCACGTGGAGCCCATCCGCGCCCTGCTCGGCAGGCTGATCGACCACGCCGCTCCCGCCCTGGAGGAAGCGGGCGACCGCCCGTTCGTGGACGAGGCGCTCGCCGCCGTCCTGGCCCGCGGCAACGGTGCGCACCGTCAGCTCGCGGCGTTCCGCGCCCGCCACGACGTGGGTGACGTCGTCCGTGCGGTGGCGGGCGCGACCCTCGAGGGGTGCCGGTAGCCGCCGCCCGGCGCACTGGTGGCGCTGGTCCCGTCAGCCGAGAGCGACCGCAGCGAGCGGCGGAGATGTCGGGTGCGCGGAACCACTCGCGGGCTCGATCGTGAGGGCGAGGATGTCCGCCGGATCGAATCGGGTGAGCACCCCCGCCTGCGGCACGGTGGTCAGCACTGCTGCCGAGCGCGGAACGCCGGAGGTGACCAGCCAGAGCTGGTAGGCCTGCCCCGACGGGGGTGCGGGTACCGCCTCGAACCTCACCGCGACAGCCCCGAGCCGCGCCGAGGTGCTCACCGTGAGCGTCCCGCCGCCGGGCAGCTGCGCGACATGGGATCTCGAATCCGGTTGCACCAGTATTTGTTCGGCGGTAAACCGCACGGCATGGTCGCCGATGGTCCGCTCGGCGATCACGACGGCACCCGCCCCGACCACGGCAACCACGGCGGCGGCGACAGCGAGCCGGGCCAGCCGGGGCACTCGGCCGACCACCGCCTTGCCGCGCTGTTCGGGTCGTGCGCGGCCGGTCGATTGGTCGAGCGCCTGCAGGACCTTCGACTCCAGCGTCGGCGGCGGATTCACCGCCGCGGGCACGCTCAGCGCCGTCAGTGTCTCCCTGACCCGGTGCACGGTGGCGGCGAACGCTATTGCGGTGACGGAATCGGCCGTCGCCACACGGTTTTCGATGCTGCGGCGTTCGATCTCGGCCACCGCGTCCAGCGCGTAGGGGTAGGCCAGGTCGAGCAGGTCCGCTTGGGGCTGCCCGGTTTCGGTCATTGCTGATCACTTCCAGTGCAAGGGATCGGGAGCCGTGCCAGCCGGTCCCGGACACGGCTTTCGACAGTAGGTGGAGGGATGGTCGGCGACCTCGCCGCAGGTTCGGTCGTTCGTATGGCCGCCGGAAAATCCGGTGGGCGACCGCACGACAGAAGTCGTCCGACGCGTTCTCGTCCCCCGCTCCGAACGCGCCCACCAGGTCGATCACTCGACGGGCCGCGACCACATCGGCCCTCCGAACGGACCGGGCGCACCCCCCGCGCCGACTCGCCCGCACCTGCGCACAGACGGATCGGCGAGAACTCCGGATCAACCTGCATGATTGGATTTCGCAACGGGCCACCCGGCGGATTGGCTTATCGCCACATTCCACACATCAACGTTCGGTCGATGCCGCCTGCGGCGCGAGCAACGACCGATCAGGCAGATCGTCTCGGTTCGCGGACCGCACGCCACCGAAGATCGCCGGGGCACGTCCGACCGGAAGAAGGGCCACTCGACGCTCTTGTGCGCATTCGCGATCGCGTTGGCGCGACAGACGGAACTACTTGGTAGGCAAGGGTTTCATCCGCATCGCGGCGTCGGCCCGATGCGATTCGACCACTGCAGGACTCCAGGCGTCGAGGTACCGGAACAGTTCGACGAAGCGCTGATCCGCCCGACAACGTCACCATGCCCCGGCCGGGGCCGGGCCGATCCGTTCGGCGGATGGACCGACGTCTATCCCGATCCCGAGGCGCTGTTGCTCGGCATGGATGTCCTCCATCACAGGCGGCTCGTCTCGACGACGACTCGGTCCGCCTCCGGCTCGGCGCCTCGGAATGCGGTGCCTGTGCTCGCAGCACGAATCGAGGGCGCGAGCGACCGATTTCGCTACCCTGACGGCGCTTTCGCCGCGAGCGATCACCCGGGCTGTTCGGCGAGTGTGACATCGCGGTGTGTGCTTGCCCCGGACACGATGGGGTAAGTTGACCGCAGAACACCTACTCTCTGCGCCGTGCACAGTGCGCCAGAGTTTCGAAACGCAGCGGAGGCAGAAGTGGCGCATTGCGGCGTGACAGGCGGCAGCAAAACCGACCATCCCGCCCGCGTGTCGTCGGTTTCCGGTCAGGTGGCCGGAAAGCGCGCCACGTGTACGGGGGTGGACTGTGAGCGCTGAGGGAACGCCCCGGGCGCTGGAGGTCCAGGTGCAATCGGTGGACGACATCGTGATCGTCACCGTGCACGGCGAGATCGATATGGCATCCGCCCCGCACCTGCAGTCGGCGCTCGAGAAAGTCCTGCGCGACGCGCCACCCACCGTCGTCGTGGATATGTCGAACGTCGGATTCCTCGGCTCGGCCGGTCTGAGCGTCCTGCTCGCCGCGTCGGAGGCGACCGGTTCCGGTGGGCTGCGGGTGGTGCCCAGCGTCGCGGCGCGACGGCCGATCGAGGTGACCGCGCTGGATCGGCTGCTCACCATGTTCGACACGGTGGACGCGGCACTGGCGGCCGACGAGCCACAGTCGCGAAACTGAGCGAAGACTCCTCGATCGGTTCCCGCATCACGCCGACGTGGTCGACGAAGCTCCTTCGTCCGCGCGGATATCGTCGTCGGCCGGTGTGTTCAGCGTGAACCAGAATCGCGTGCCTTCGGTGTAGCCGGGATCGATCCAGATCCGCCCACCGTGATATTCGACGATCTTCTTGCACAGCGCCAATCCGATTCCGGTACCGCTGTATTCGTCACGATTGTGCAGTCGCTGGAAGATCACGAACACCTTCTCCGCGAACTCGGGGGCGATCCCGATCCCGTTGTCCGATACCGACAGCAGCCAGCCCGCGGGGTCCTGTGGTTCGCACGTAATGCACAGCACCGGAGGCTCATCGGGGCTGCGGAACTTGATCGCGTTGCCGATCAAGTTCTGCCACAGCATCGTCAGCAGTGTCGGGTCGCCGGTGATCTCGGGTAGTTCGTCGGGGCGCTCGATGCGGGCCCCGGTGTCCTCGGCGGTCGAGGCGAGGTTGATCAGGGCCTTGTCCAGGGTCTGGTCGAGGCGGGTTGGCTCGTCATGGTCGGTGACCCGTCCGACGCGGGAGAAGGTGAGCAGGTCGTTGATCAGCACCTGCATCCGCTTCGCGCCGTCTACGGCGAAGTCGATGTACTGCTTGCCGCGCTCGTCGAGCCGATCGCCGTACCGCTTCTCCAGCAGCTGACAGAACGAGGCCACCTTGCGCAACGGCTCCTGCAGGTCGTGGGAGGCGACGTAGGCAAACTGCTCCAGCTCGGCATTGGAACGCCGCAGTTCGGTCGTCTGCGCGTCCAGGTCCGCGGCCTGCTCGGCGAGCATCGCCTCCTGTGCGCGGGCAGACGCCAGTTCGTCCACGATCCGGCGGCGCATGCTCTCGACCGCTGCCGCGACGGTGGCGAGGTCGGCGGGCCCGCGCACGCTGATGCGATGGTCGAAGTCGCCCTGTCCGACGCGCAGCGACGCGGACTGCAGATAGGCGAGTGGCCTGACGACGAGGCGACGCAACAGGATCGTCAACGCGACGCCCGCCAGCAGGAAGACCACCACCATGCCGGTGAGCACGACATTGCGCGTGGTGCGCATCCGGTCGAGCTCGCGGCGATCCCCGTCGATGGCCGCGGCGAGATCGCGGTTCTGGCTGTCCGATCGGCTGCGCAGCTCGTCGAAGACTTCCTTGCCGCGCACCGCGTCGATCGCGCGGGAACCGGCCGGCGTCGCCGCGGCCACCAGCGGTTCGGCGTAGCCGTCGCGCCACTGCTGTGCGGAGCGTTCCACGCCGTCCAGGTCGGCGAGCAGACCGGGACGGTCCGCCAGCAGCTCACGAATACGCGCGGCCGACCTGGCTTCCTCCTGCTTGCCCTCGGTGTAGGGCGCGAGAAACCGCGGATCGCCCGCGATGGCGTACCCGCGCAGCCCGGTCTCCTGGTTGACTAGCGCGCTCTCCAGCCGGTAAGCCTCGGCGGCAGCGGGCTGTGTCTCGTTCACCAGCCGGTCGGTGACCCGGTTGGTCGCGGCGATCACGCGCGCACCAGCGAGCGCGCCGACGATCACCACGAGGATCATCAGCGCCAGCACCACCTGCAACCAGGCGCGCGCGGTCAGACGTCCGGCCGGACCGGTGTTCGGTGTTGCTGTCGTCATCGCTCTTCCTGATCTCGGCTCCACCGCAGGTACATGACAGCCACATCATCGTCCAGTCCGCCCGCCTCCTTGGCCGACGCTTCGACGCCGCCGATGAGCTGGTCGACGAAGTCTTCCGGCTCCCGGGTGGTCAGCGTGCGGGCCAGCCGTAGAAGGCCGTCCTCGCCGAGCCGCTCCCCTTCGTGGCCGGTGCGTCCTTCGAACAGGCCGTCGGTGAACAACACCAGTCCGGCCCCGGTCGGCAACGACAGGTCCTGGACCGGCCAATCCGCCTGTTCCGGTAGGAATCCCAGGGCGGGGCCGCCTGGCACCTCCACCCACCGCACGTCGGCTTCGGTGCACAGCAGCATGCCCGGATGGCCGGCCCGGATCACCCGGACGCTTCGCTGCCGTGGCAGTAGCACCAGACTGGTGACCGTCGCGAAAGTCTGGCCGCCGGTGCGTTCGGCGAGCAAAAGCTGCTCCAGCAGCCGAAGCTGCCGTGGCCCGGTGATCCCGCTGAGAACCAGCGTGCGCCAAGCCAATCGCAAAGCCACACCGGTGGCCGCCTCGTCAGGGCCGTGCCCGGACACATCACCGATCACAGCGTGCACGGTGCCGTCGGCCTGCTGCACCACGTCGTGGAAATCACCGCCGAGCAACGCCTGTGCCCGGCGTGGCCGATACCGCGTGACGACGTCGGCGTGGCGTTCCCCACGCAGCAGCGGCGTCGGCAGCAGGCCGCGCTCCAGGCGGGCGTTCTCCCGCGCCCGCATCTGCCCCGCCCGCAGTGCCGCGGTCGCGCGCTCGGCTTGTTTGCGCTGGATGGCATACCGCACCGCGCGCGCGAACAGTTCCGGCTCGACTCGACCTTTGACCAGGTAGTCCTGCGCGCCCGCGGCGACTGCCGCGAGCCCGGTGCTCTCCTCGGCAAGTCCCGTGAGGACGACGACGGCGACCTCGTCGGTGTACTCGCGCACCCGCGCCAGCGCTTCCAGTCCCTGGGCATCGGGGAGACGCAGGTCCAGCAGTACGCAGTCGGGCAACTGTTCAGCGAGATACTCCCCCGCCTCGCGCAGCGAACGGACCCACTCCAGCCGCAGGCCTGGCGTCGCGTCCGCGACCAGTTCCTCGACGATCAGGGCGTCCCCCGCGTCGTCCTCGACGAGCAACAGCGAAGGTTCTCGGTGGAACCAGGCTGCCGTGGTGTCCAGCTCGCTCTGCTCGTCGGCCATCGAATACCGTCTCCTTCCCCTCCTTCGAATGCTCTCGGCCGTAGTACGGCAGAACTGCAGAACACTGATCGAGGCGGTCGGGCCAGCATACGCAACTCGTCCTTGCCGGTGGCCCGGGCACGGTCCCGCCGGGGATGGTCGACCGACGGAGCGCGTGCCCGATCTACGGACACCGTCCACCTCACATTTTCTGCGGCATTCCGGACTCCGACCTGCGGAGATACGGAAGACAGCCGGTGTGTACGCACCCTGGCGGTTTCAGGCGCACATTGCCGGGTATTTGCTCAGTCGTCGGCACCGTGTCGACGTCGATACACCGGGAGGAGGCCGTATGGCGAAGACCCGCGAACACCGACTGGTGGGGGTGTCCGCGGCGGCGGCATTGGCGGATCTCGGATTCGCCTCGGTCGCGTCCGGAGTGATCGCACGACGACGGCCGGTGATGGGATTGCTCGAGCGCACCAGGGCCGATTCCCGGGCCATCGAGCGCATGCGGCTGCTGCGTCGCGAGTTCGGTTCCGGTCCGGTAGAACTCGTTGTGCCAGGACGACGGATCGTCGTGGTACTCGACCCAGTTGACGTCGGCCGGGTGCTCGCCGAATCGCCGACACCGTTTCACCCGGCCAATCGGGAGAAGCGGGCCGCGCTGCGTCAATTCCAGCCGCACGGTGTCCTATTGTCCGACGGCCCGATTCGTGCACAGCGCCGAGCGCTGAACGAGGCCGCGCTGGACGCGTCCGAGCCGCTGCATCGACTCGCGGGGCCCTTCGCCGCGGTCGTCGCGGACGAGGCGCGTGAGATCGTCGTGTCCGCGCTGCACCACGGGCACCTGGACGCGTCGGAGTTCACGGTGCACTGGTGGCGCCTGGTGCGACGGCTGGTACTCGGCGACCGGGGCCGCGACGACAGCACACTGACCGACGAACTCTGGCGACTGCGCTCGGCGGGCAACTGGTCGTTTCTGGCGCCTGCGCATCGCAGGCAGCGCGACCTGTTCACCAATCGCCTGTACCGCTACGTCGAGTCCGCCCAACCCGACAGTCTGGCCGGGGCACTGGCCGCTATCCCCGCGGGGGGCGCCACAGACCCCGTCGGGCAGATTCCGCATTGGCTGTTCGCGTTCGATGCCGCGGGTATGGCGCTGAGCCGAGCGCTTGCGGTGCTGACCACCCATCCGCGGCAGCACGCCCGCGCATTGGCCGACGCCGCCGATCCTAATCGCCTGGACCTGCGAAACTACCTGCGGGCCTGTGTGCTCGAGTCGGTGCGGCTGTGGCCGACCACGCCGACGATCCTGCGCGACATCACCGCCGACACGCAGTGGCGCGACGGCGACGAGCGCTTCACCATCACGGCGGGTGCCGCGCTGATGATCGCGGTCCCGGCCTTCCATCGGGATCCCGACCTGCTTCCCTTCGCCGACGAGTTCGTTCCGGACATCTGGCTCGACGGCCGCGCGGAACAGTACCCGCAACTGGTGCCGTTCAGCGCGGGCCCGGCCGACTGCCCCGGCCGCAACCTCGTCCTGTTCGTCACGAGCACCCTGCTCGCGCACTTGCTGACCGCGGCCGATTTCCGGCTGCGGTCCACACCGCAGCCGGACCCGAGCGCTCCGCTGCCGGTGACGTTGAACAACTTCGGGCTCGACTTCACAGTCGAGCCGTGCATGACACAAACCCGGTAGCACCTGCGAGCGATCCGATGCGGCTGGCTGGCCGCGGAAGCAATGGTTCCGCGGTCTTGGACGCGCCCACGCCCGCCGAACACCTGATGGCCACCGCGGCGCGATTCCGGCGCGCGGCCCGGCTCGGATGACAAATCACACGGCACAATTCGGCCGCACAGAGAACCGGCCGTGCCCGGAAATTGCGCACCGACCACGGCCGATTCGTCATCGATATCTTTCGCTCAGCGCGCTACTACTGGTTCGCGCCCGCGATACCGCCGATGATGCCACCGATCACACAGCCGGGCAGGAACCCGACGATGAAGAAGAGGAGACCGATCAGCGCGCCGACGGCGCAGCCGATCAACACACCTGCCACCGTCGTGCCCGCGTCACCGATGAACTGTGGCGCACCCGGTTCCGGCACGGCAGCTCCGACCGGCGTCAACGTCAACGTGGTCGCGGCCGCGTCGACTTCCGGCACCACCCGGACCTGCTGACCGGCCACGGTCTGCAGGGTGGTCGGCACCGTCGCGACCACCGCGCCGTCCGGCGCGAGGACGGCCACCTCCGCGTCCGGCGTCGAGCCGAACGTGCCGGAGGCCAGCGTGACCGTCGCGCTCGACCGATCGGGGGCGACGGCCGCCGTATACGCGACACCATGGTCGACGCCGCTGATCACCTGCTCGGACACCCCGACCTGACCGTGGGCGGTGGCCGCGGCGACTCCGGTGGCGGCAATGGTCAGCAGCGTGGTCGCTACCAATTTCCTGATCCTCATGAGACTTTCCCAATCATCCAGCCGATACGAGTGTGACGTCTCCCCGAATTAGCCACGAAACATCACTAATCATGCGCCTTCGACATGACTATGTCGAGAGCTGTGGATAATCGAATTGCCTTGCAAGATCGTATATTTAGATATCCCCAGAACTGGGGGTTGATTTTTCGGACTATTCCAATTCCCCTTCGGTCTCCAGATAGACCTGACGCAGCCGATCGAGGGTGGCCGGTTCGGGGTGCTCCCAGAGATTGCGCTCGGCCGCCTCCAGCAGCCGCTCCGCAATACCGTGCAGCGCCCACGGGTTGGACCGCTCCATGAACTTGCGGTTCACGTCGTCGAAAACATAACTCTCCGAGAGCTTCTCGTACATCCAGTCGGCGACGACATTGGTGGTGGCGTCATAGCCGAACAGGTAGTCGACGGTCGCCGCCATCTCGAAGGCGCCCTTGTAGCCGTGCCTGCGCATGGCCTCCAGCCAGCGCGGGTTCACCACGCGGGCACGGAACACTCGCGAGGTCTCCTCCGACAGCGTCCGCGTGCGCACCGCGTCGGGGCGGGTGCTGTCACCGATGTAGGCCTCGGGGTTCCTGCCGGTCAGCGCCCGCACGGTGGCGACCATACCGCCGTGGAATTGGAAATAGTCGTCGGAGTCGGCGATGTCGTGCTCGCGGGTGTCGGTGTTCTTGGCGGCCACCGCGATGCGCCGATACGCGCCGCGCATGTCTTCGGCAGCAGGCGCGCCGTCGAGATCACGGCCGTAGGCGTAGCCGCCCCAGGTGGTGTACACCTGTGCGAGATCGTCGTCGGTGCGCCAGCTCTTCGAATCGATCAGCTGGAGCAGGCCCGCACCGTAGGTGCCGGGCTTGGAGCCGAAGATACGGGTGGTCGCGCGTCGCCGGTCGCCGTGCTCGGCGAGGTCGGCCTCGGTGTGCGCACGCACATAGTTCGATTCGGCGGGCTCATCCAGGTCGGCGACCAGGCGGACCGCGTCGTCCAGCATGGCGAGCACATGTGGGAAGGCGTCGCGGAAGAAGCCGCTGATGCGCACGGTGACATCGACCCGGGGGCGGCCCAGTTCCGCGAGCGGGATCACTTCGAGTGTGGTGACCCGGCGGCTCGCCTCGTCCCAGACCGGTCGGACACCCAGCAGCGCAAGGACTTCGGCGACATCGTCGCCGGAGGTGCGCATGGCCGAGGTGCCCCACACCGACAAACCCACCGACCGCGGGTACTCGCCGTGGTCGGCTCTGTACCGGTCCAGCAGCGATTCCGCCATGGCCTGACCGGTTTCCCAGGCCAGGCGCGACGGCACAGCCTTCGGGTCGACCGAGTAGAAATTGCGTCCGGTCGGCAGCACGTTGATCAGGCCGCGCAGCGGAGAACCGCTCGGGCCCGCCGGGATGAACCCGCCGTCGAGCGCGTGCAGCACCCGCTCGATCTCCGCGCCGGTCTGGCGCAGCCGCGGCACCACCTCGGTGGCCGCGAACCGCAGCACCCGGCGGACCTCGGCATTGTCGGTAATGTCGTCGACCGCGTCCGGCGACCAGTTCGCGGCCTGCAATGCCGAAACCAGTTCTCGGGCCCGGCCTTCAACGGCGTCGACGCGCTCGCGCGCCTCGGTTCCGGACTCGTCGAGACCGAGCGCTTCACGGAGGCCGGGCACCGAACGCTCGCCGCCCCAGAGTTGACGCGCACGCAGCATTGCCAGCACCAGGTCGAGTTCGGCTTCCCCCGCAGGCGCCTGGCCGAGCACGTGCAAACCGTCGCGAATCTGCACGTCCTTGATCTCGCACAGCCAGCCGTCGACGTGCAGCAGCATGTCGTCGAAGGATTCCTCATCCGGGCGCTCGGTGAGGCCCAGATCGTGGTCCATCTCGGCGGCGCGCATCAACGTCCAGATCTGCTGGCGGATGGCCGGAAGCTTGGCCGGGTCGAGGGCGGAGATGTTGGCGTGCTCGTCGAGCAGCTGTTCCAGACGCGCGATGTCGCCGTAGCTTTCGGCGCGGGCCATCGGCGGGATCAGGTGGTCGACCAGCGTGGCGTGCGCGCGTCGCTTGGCCTGGGTACCCTCGCCGGGGTCGTTCACCAGGAACGGGTAGATCAGCGGCAGGTCGCCGAGCGCGGCGTCGGTGCCGCAGGAGGCGGACATGCCGAGCGTTTTGCCGGGCAGCCACTCCAGATTGCCGTGTTTGCCGAGATGCACCATCGCGTCGGCGGCGAAACCCTCAGGCGCGCTGAGCCAGCGGTAGGCGGCCAGGTAGTGATGGCTCGGCGGCAGGTCGGGGTCGTGGTAGATGGCGACCGGATTCTCGCCGAAGCCGCGCGGAGGCTGCACCATCAGCACGACATTGCCGAAACGCAATGCCGCGATGACGATCTCACCATTCGGATCGGACGAGCGGTCGACGTAGAGCGCGCCCGGCGGCGGGCCCCACGCCTCGACGACGGCTTCGCGCAGATCCTCGGGCAGCGTGTCGAACCAGGCGGCATAGGTCGCCGCGCCGATGCGGATCGGATTGCCCTCCAGCTGTTCGGAGGTCAGCCAGTCCGGATCCTGTCCGCCCGCCGCGATGAGGGCGTGGATGAGGGTGTCACCGTCGCGTTCGTCCAGGCCTGGGATCTCGCCGGGATCGCCGAGATCGTAACCGGCGGATCGCATTTCGGTGAGCAGCCGGATCGCGCTGGCCGGGGTGTCCAAGCCGACGGCGTTGCCGATGCGGGCATGCTTGGTCGGGTAGGCCGACAGCATGACGGCGACGCGCTTGCGCGCGGCGGGAATGTGGCGCAGGCGGGCGTAGCGCGTCGCGATACCCGCGACGCGAGCCGCACGTTCGGGGTCGGGAACGTAGGTGGACAGGCCGTCGGCGTCGAACTCCTTGAACGAGAACGGGACCGTGATGATCCGGCCGTCGAACTCCGGCACGGCGACCTGTGTGGCGACGTCCAGTGGCGACAGGCCGTCGTCGTTCGCCTCCCACTGGGCGCGGCCGCTGGTCAGACAGAGTCCCTGCAGGATGGGTACATCCAGATCGGCGAGCGCGCCGACGTCCCACGCTTCGTCCTCGCCCCCGGCGGAAGCGGTGGCGGGTTTGCTTCCTCCCGCGGCCAGCACAGTGACCACCAGGGCGTCGGCCTGCCGCAGGGTGGCGAGGAGTTCCGGTTCGGCAGTACGCAGCGACGCGCAGTACAGCGGGAGCGGGCGCGTTCCCGCGTGTTCGAGCGCGGTGCAGATGGCGTCGATGTAGGCGGTGTTGCCCGCGAGATGCTGTGCGCGGTAATAGATCACCGCGACCGTGGGCCCCTCGACCGGCGCCGCGACACGGTCCAGTTCACCCCAGCTGGGCAGCTGGACCGGCGGCTCGAAGCCGTGCCCGGTGAGCAGCACGGTGTCGGACAGGAAGTTGTGCAGCTGACGCAGGTTCCCAGGGCCGCCTGCGGCGAGGTAGTTGTGTGCGTCGGCCGCGACGCCGCCCGGCACGGTCGAGCACTCCATCAGCTCGGCGTCCGGAGCGATCTCACCGCCGAGCGCCACCATCGGAACGCCGCTCGCTCGCACCGCAGCCAGTCCGTCCTCCCACGCCCGCTTGCCGCCGAGGATGCGCACGATCACCAGATCGGCGCCGTCGAGCAGGCCGGGCAGATCGTCGACCAGCAGGCGAGCAGGGTTGCCCCACCGGTAGTCGGCGCCGCTGGCGCGGGCGCTCAGCAGATCGGTGTCGGATGTGGACAGCAACAAAATCACGGGTGGCAGCCTTCCTCGGGTGACGCGCCCATCGGGGGTTCGCTGCTCGCCGGAGAGGGTCTGGCTTTCTACAGTGGCGCGACCGCACCGGACTTCCACCGGTTTCCTCGTCGTCCGCCGAGCAAGCAGATGCTACCCGCCTCTTGCGTCCGGCTTGCCCGTGTGCCGCCCCGCTCGGGAGCGGCGCAGTTCCGCTCATGGTAAACCAGCGGATACGCCGGGCCTGGCACAGCCTTGCGCCTCGCGGTGTACGTAGGCTGAGGAAGCTATGGCGCGACATGTTGCTGATTCCTGTCCCGGCGTGCTGCGGCTGCACGAGGCGGCTGACGGGCCGCTGGCGCGGATTCGAGTGCCCGGCGGGCGGTTGGGGCCCATGCAGTGGCAGGTGCTCGCCGAGGCCGCGCGCGACCTCGGGGACGGGAACATCGAGCTCACCGCGCGCGGCAACGTCCAACTGCGCCGGGTACACGACGCCGAGGCATTGACGGAACGGCTGGCCGGTGCGGGTCTGCTGCCGAGCCGCACCCATGAGCGGGTGCGCAATATCGTCGCCTCGCCGCTGTCCGGTCGGATCGGCGGGCTGACAGACGTGCACACGCTGGTTCCCGAACTCGATGCCGGGCTGCTCGCCGCTCCGCGTCTGGCCGACCTGCCGGGCAGGATGCTGTTCAGCCTCGACGACGGTCGCGGCGATGTCAGTGGACTCGGCGCCGACATCGGTGTGCACGCCGTCGCCACGGACGACTTCGCGCTACTGCTGGCCGGAGGCGACAGCGGCGTCCGGATCACCGCCGCCGACGCGGTCGACGTCATGCTCGCCGCGGCGCACGGCTTCCTCGAGCTGCGCGGAGACGACCCCGGGCGGTGGCGGTTGCGCGACCTCGAGCACGGCGCTGAACGCCTGGCCGATCTCCTCGGTCTCGCACCCGGCCCCGATCGACTCGAATTCGCTGCGGGACGGGACATTCCGATCGGCTGGCTGGAGCAGGACGACGGCTTGGTCGCTCTCGGCGCAGGTGTGCACCTCGGCTCCCTACCCGCCCGCACCGCCGAATTCCTCGCCGCTATCGAACGAACGGTCTTCGTCACGCCGTGGCGCGGCCTGGTCGTCACCGACATGGAGGAATGGGCCGCAGAACAGGTGGTGCGCGTGCTCGCGCCGATGGGCCTGATCTTCGACGCCGATTCCCCGTGGCTACTGGTCAGCGCTTGCGCGGGACGGCCAGGTTGCGCGAAGTCGCACACCGATGTCCGTGCCGATGCGGCGGAGGCGATCACGGCAGGCCGTGTGCTTCCGCCAACCGACCGAGCCGAATGGGAAACCGGGCATATAGAACCGAAACCCGCTCCGCGACAAGGTGTCCCGGATGTTCCGCTCCTGGCACCGGCGGACGTCTCGGTGGCCGGACGTCAGCACTGGTCCGGCTGCGACCGCCGCTGCGGCCGCCCCCGCGGAACGGTCACCGATGTCGTCGCGACCGACGGGGGCTATCGCGTCGAATAGAGAGAGGCTGCCACCGTGCGGCGCGCACCCTAAGCCGCTCGGCGACCGGCCCGAACCGGATGCGCCGCGCTGTAGGTCACCGAGGCGTCCAACACCCGATCGAGGGGGCTCGACGGCACGACCGCTTTGTCCACCGCCGAGCCGGTGGCCGACTACTCGCGCGTCCCGGCCTCCTCAGTGGATTTCGAGCGTGCAGCATTTGACGCTGCCACCCGCCTTCAGTAGTTCGGACATCTCGATACCGACCGGGTTGTAGCCGCGGGCACGGAGAGCTTCGCTCAGTTCGGTGGCGCTGCTGCTGAGGAAGACGTTGAAACCGTCGCAGACGCCGTTCAACCCGAGTACCGCCGCGTCGGCGTCGGTGGCCAGGATCGCGTCGGGGTAGAGGTCGGCGAGGATGGCGCGGGCCGCTCTGCTGAAGGCCGGCGGATAGTAGGCGACGGTGCGGGAGTCCAGCGGCAGCAGGACTGTGTCCAGGTGATAGAAGCGCGGATCTACCAGTTCCAGGGACACCACGGGCAAAGCGAAGTGGCGGGACACCTCCTCATGCGCCGCGAGTGAGCATCGGAACCCCATGCCCGCCAACAACCGGTCGCCGACCAGGAGGAAATCACCCTCGCCCTCGTTCAGTTCCTCGGCGCCGACCACACCGGCGAGTCCGAGCTCCGCGAATCGCCGGTGATAAGCCGGGCCCTCCGCAGCACGTTCCGGGTGGGTGAAGCGGGCCGACATCGCGCGTTCCCCCACGATCAACCCACCGTTGGCGGCGAACACCATGTCGGGCAGGCCGGGGAGGCCGGGCACCACATCGACCTTGTGTCCGTACTCCTCATAGGTGGCGCGCAGTGTCTCCCACTGCTCGATCGCCAGGCAGCGATCGACGGGCTCGTCGGGGTTCATCCAGGGATTGATCGAGTAGGTGACGTCGAAGTGATCGGGGCGGCACATCACGAATCGCCGCGGCGACGGACGACGTGCGGCGGACTCGGCCTGGAGGATGGCTACAGATGTCAACGTGGGCTCCCGAGGTCGGCGCGAACTTTCGGCTTCAACGACAGTAATCCGCCTACTATTGCGCCGGGAACAACGATTCGTTGCGTAGATTCCCTATGACACGGTCAATCATTGCGCAAGAACGGAGAGGTGTGCGTGGACAACCTCGATCGCCGGATTCTCGAACATCTCCTCGAGCACGCACGCGCCTCGTTCCAGGAGATCGGCAGCTCGGTCGGGCTGTCCGCGCCCGCGGTGAAGCGCCGGGTCGACCGGTTGGTCGCGAGCAAACAGATCACCGGATTCACCGCCCTGGTCAATCCCGCCGCGCTCGGCTGGAAGACCGAGGCATACGTCGAGGTCTATTACCGCGACAACATCTCCCCGGTCGAGCTGAAACGCAGCCTGGAACCGATCCCGCAGGTGGTGGGCGTGTGGACGATCGCGGGCGAGGCCGACGCCCTGGTGCATGTGATGGCCACCGACATGGCCGAGATCGAAGTCACCGTCGAGCGGATTCGTGAGAACGCGCGCGTGGGGCGCACACGCAGTTCGATCGTCATGTCACGGATACTCGAGCGTCCGAGGACCTGATCGGACCCGCCGCGGCACACGACGCGCCCCGAGCCGCCCAGGCCCGCACGCCACCTCCTAGGGTGGACCGCATGCCCGAAGTACGTGCCAGCTACCTGACCGACGGAGCCGAGATCTACCGGCGCTCGTTCGCGACGATCCGCGCCGAAGCCGATCTGAGCGGGTTTCCCCCGGACGTGGCACAGGTGGTCGTGCGGATGATCCACGGCTGCGGCCAGGTGGATCTGGCGGCGGACATCGCGTTCTCCCCCGGCGTCGTCGTGTCCGCACGGGCGGCGCTGCGCGCGGGCGCGCCGATTCTGTGTGACGCGACCATGGTGGCCTCCGGGGTGACCCGCAAGCGACTACCCGCCGAGAACGAAGTGATCTGCACCCTCGGCGATGCCCGCGTACCGGAACTGGCCGCGACGTTGGGCACTACCCGCTCCGCCGCCGCGCTCGAGCTGTGGCGCGACCGTCTCGACGGCGCGGTCGTCGCCATCGGCAACGCCCCGACCGCCCTGTTCCATCTGCTCGACCTGCTCGAAGCGGGAGCGCCCCGACCCGCCGCCGTACTCGGCATCCCGGTCGGGTTCGTCGGCGCCGTCGAGTCCAAGGACGCGCTGATCGATGTCGGCGTCGTCGAGTACCTCACGGTTCGGGGCAGGCGAGGCGGCAGCGCCATCACCGCGTCCGCACTCAATGCGATTGCGAGCGAACAGGAATGAGCACTCACAGCCCCGGCAAACTGTGGGGTGTCGGACTCGGCCCCGGCGACCCCGAACTGGTTACGGTCAAGGCGGCCAGAGTGATCGGCGCGGCCGATGTCATCGCGTTCCACAGCGCTCGCCACGGCCGCAGCATCTCCCGCCGCATCGCCGCGCCGTACCTACGGCCCGGCCAGCTGGAGGAGCACCTCATCTATCCGGTGACCACCGAGACGACCGACCATCCCGGCGGCTACCAGGGCGCGATCGACGAGTTCTACGAGCAGGCCGCCGAGCGGCTCGCCGGACACTTGGCGGCGGGCCGCTCGGTCGCGCTGCTCGCCGCGGGCGACCCGCTGTTCTACAGCTCGTACATGCACATGCACCGGCGCCTCGCCGACCGCTTCGAGGCCGAGATCATCCCCGGCATCACGTCGGTAAGCGCAGCGTCGGCCGCGTTGGGAACACCGCTGGTCGAGGGTGAGCAGGTGCTCACCGTCCTGCCAGGCACCATGCCCACCGACGAGCTCACCCGGCGGCTGCGCGACACCGACGCCGCCGCGATCATGAAGCTGGGACGCACCTATCCTGGTGTACGCCAGGCTCTTTCGGATTCCGGACGCCTCACCGGCGCGTACTACGTCGAGCGCGCGAGCACGGCAGACCAGCGCGTCCTGCACGCCGACGCGGTCGACGACACCGAGGTCCCCTACTTCGCCATCGCTCTCGTCCCCGGCCCGGAGCCGACCACACCGCTCCCTCGCGCCGAGGCAAATTTTGCTGTGGCTCAGCGGATCTCGTTTCCGCAGACGGACTCGGCCGACGCCATCGGCGAAGTGGTCGTGGTCGGTTTGGGTCCCGGCGCACCGGAGTGGACCACAGACGAAGTGCGCGCAGCCCTGGACGAGGCCACCGATTTGGTCGGCTACACCACCTATCTGAACCGGGTGCCGGAGCGTCCGGGCCAGCGCAGGCATGCCAGCGACAATCGAGTGGAGTCCGAGCGCGCCACCATGGCCCTGGACCTGGCCGAGCGCGGCGCGCGGGTCGTGGTCGTCTCTTCGGGCGATCCAGGGGTGTTCGCGATGGCGGCGGCCGTGCTGGAGGAATCCGCGGACCCTCGGTGGCGCAGGGTTCCGGTGCGCGTGCTTCCCGGACTCACCGCGGCCAACGCCGTCGCCAGCCGGGTGGGTGCACCGCTGGGACACGACTACGCGATGATCTCGCTCTCCGACCGGCTCAAGCCCTGGGAGGTTGTCGCACAACGCCTTTCCGCCGTCGCGGCCGCCGACATGGCGATCGCGGTATACAATCCCGCATCGTCGCAACGCACCTGGCAGGTGGGCGCGATGCGGGACCTGCTGCTGGAGCACCGCAAGCCCGACACACCCGTGGTGCTCGGCCGTGATGTGGGCGGACCCACCGAGTCGGTCCGCGTGGTGACCCTCGGTGACCTCGACCCCGCGGAGGTGGACATGCGCACGCTGCTGATCATCGGTGCGTCCACCACCGCCGCGGTGGAGACCGACCAGGGCACCCGCGTCTACACCTCCCGGCGCTACGGTTACACAGGCGACGCGGCTGTCGACGGCGCGTAAGATCTCGACCGGCCGGCCGGCGGCACCTAGTCGTTCCATTCGGGTAATATTCCACTATGGAATATTAGAGCGAAAGGGAGCAGTCGTTGACGAACACCGCGACCACACGCAAGCCGTTGAACTCCACGGCAGCGTCGTTGCTCGGATTTCTGCACGAAGGTCCCATGTCGGGATGGGATCTGGTGGCCGAGGCGCAAGACCGCATCGGCGACTTCTGGACGATCACGCAGAGCCAGGTCTATCGCGAACTCGCCGCGATGGACGCGGCGGGGCTGGTCGAGAAGGGCGAGACCGGCGCTCGCGAACGGACGCCCTATCGCATCACCGACGCGGGACGAGAGGCGTTCCTGGCATGGATCGGCCGCGACCCCGGCGGCGAGACCATTCGAGTGCCGCTGCTGCTCACACTCTCGTTCGGCGAACACCTCGATCGCGATCGGCTGGATGGCATCGTCGCAGCCAACCGGGAGATCCATCTGGGGCGGCTGACCGAGTATCTTGCCGAGAGTCCCGAGGGGAAGTCGGCCTTCGCCCGCGCCACATTGGATTTCGGCATCCGCTACGAGAGGGCGGTGCTGGAATGGTTCGACCATCTGCCGGAGCTTCTCGGCGGTTGATCGGTTCACCTCGCGCCCCGTGTTCAGCGAGACCGGATGCCGCCCCGGGCCACGCGTAGCCAATCCCATACCTGCGCAACGGTTTCCACCGTCACGGCGCCTTCGGGCAGAGGCGGGCGTTCGATCACGACAACCGGAATACCCGCCGCGCGTGCGGCGGTCAGTTTGGCGTCGGTCTGGTCACCGCCGCTGTCCTTGGTGACGAGCACGTCGATCCGATATTCCGCGAGCAGCCGCGATTCATCCGCAACCGCGAAAGGCCCTCGAGCGAGCAGCATTTCACAGTTGGGCGGCAACGGGCCCTCGGGCGGATCTATGGCACGGATCAGGAACCACTGGCCGGCCGGTTCCGCGAAGGCGTTGACGCCTTGGCGGCCGATGGTCAGAAAGACGCGTTCGCCGAGTGTGGAGACGACGCGCGCTGCGGCGGCGAGATCCGGCACGCGAACCCATCGGTCCCCCGCCTGCGCCGACCAGCTCGGCCGCCGTAGATGCACCAGCGGAACGCCCGAATCATGCAGGGCCACAGCCGCATTGGCACTGATGGCAACCGCGAACGGATGCGTGGCATCGATGACGGCCTCGATACCGTTGGCCGCGACCCAGTCGCGCAGTCCCTCGGCGCCGCCGAAGCCGCCGATCCGGACCGCGCCCTCCGGCAGCAGGGGTGCACGCACACGACCGGCGAGCGAGGAGACGATCTCGAAACCTCGCTCGCCGGTAGCGATATGGGCCAGCTCCCTGGCTTCCCGGGTGCCGCCCAGAATCAGAATTCTCAGGGCTGGCCGCTGAAGTAGGCGATGCCCGCGTTCAGCAACTCCGGCCCACCCGCGACGGCGAGACCGATGATCGCGCCGAGCACGGCGCCGGGCAGGATGCCGACACCGAAGAAGAGGATGCCGATGGCGGCGCCGATCAGGCCACCGACCGCAGCACCGAGGGAGGCGCGCTGCAGCTCGGCGAAGAACCACTCCTGCGCACCGATGAACTCGGCGGCGACCGGCGCGTTCGCGGTCGGCGCGACCTGCGGTGTCAGCGTCAGCTGCCTGCCCTCGTCGGCGATGTTCGCGGCGATCTGGACCTGCTGCCCCTTGGCCGTCGCGACCAGCGGAACCGTGGTGACGGTCTCGCCCGCGGCATTCTTCAGGCTGACCGACTGCTTGTCGGTGTCGAGGCTGAACACGCCATTGGTCACGCTGGTGACTACGGACTTACCCGCGTCGGCGAGCTGCAGCGCATAGCCGACACCCTGATCCGCACCCGTGACCGTCGGCGAAGTGGTCGCCTGGTCCTGCGCCGCAGGTGGCGCGGGCACCGGCGCGGCGTAAGCGGTACCGGCGGTGACGCCGGTGGCGGCAACAGCCAGCAGTGCGGTGGCGGCAAATTTCTTGTATTTCATCTATCTCCCCGTCAGGAACTGGATTTCCGATCATGATCGGAACTCGGCCCCGACCCTACCCCCACGGCCGAGAACACGTTCAGCCATCGGCAGGGAATTCCGGGACGATATTTTCCCTCTTCACCACCGACCACTGCGCCACCGGAAGCTGTGGCCGCCATGCTGTGAAGGATCCCAGTGGTTCAGCGCGGTAGATCTGGAACTTCCGCAGCTCACCGCCTTGTGCGGCCGCCAAGCCGAGCAGCAGCGATTCCGATTCCGCGGTCACCGCGTTCGCGACAAGCCTGCCGCCGTGTCGCAGCCGCGCCCAGCATGTCTCGAAGAGGCCATCCTGAGTGAGCCCGCCACCGAGGAAAATTGCGTCGGGAGCGGCGATTTCGGCGTGACCGACCTCCGCGCACAGCTCGCCGCGCACCACGATGTGCGGGACCCCGAGGGCGGCGGAATTATCGGTGATCTGCCGCCGTCGGTGTTCCAGCCGCTCGAAGGCGACGGCGCGATTGGCCGGATGCGTGCGGCACCATTCGATCGCGATGCTGCCCGAGCCACCCCCGACGTCCCACAGCAGTTCGCCAGGGGCGGGGGCCAGCGCCGCCAGCGTCAATGCGCGGACCTCGCGCTTGGTGAGCTGCCCGTCACCGCCGAACAGCTCGTCCGGCAGGCCCGGCAGCCGCGTGGCGCGCGGGTGCGCCGAGTCCTCCGCGCAGGAGACCGCGACGATGTTCAGCGGGTCACCGGGCGGTCGCTCCCACTGCTTCGCGACACCGATGCCGATGCGTTCGGCCGGTCCGCCCAGTTGCTCGAGGACGGTCAGCTCCGACGCACCGAAACCGTAGCGGACCAGCAACTCCGCCAGGCGCGCCGGTGTGTGCTCGTCGGCGCTGAGCACCAACAGACGCCTGCGGTCGGCCAGTTCGGGCAACACCGTCTCCAGCGCACGACCCACCACGCTCACCACCGGGGTTTCGGCCGACGACCACCCGAGTCGTGCGCAGGCCAGCGACGCGGACGACGGCTGCGGAAACACCCGCAGCGCCCGCGGTCCGAGCAGCAGGGCCAGCGTGACGCCGATGCCGTAGAACATCGGATCGCCGCTGGCCAAGACACACAGCCGCGTCCGGGCATGCTGTTCGAGCAACCCGGGCAGTGCGGGGACCAACGGCGAAGGCCAAGCCACCCGCTCGCCCGCCACCATGCCGGGCACGAGTGCGAGCTGACGGGCCGAACCGAACAGGACCTCGGCGTCTGCGACAGCTTCCCGCGCGACGCGGCCGAGACCGTCCCAACCGTCGGCACCGATCCCGACGACCGCGATCGGCGGTCCGGTCCACACCACAGACGAGCTGGTCACCGTGGCATCCGGCGCCAGATCGGTTGAGGAAGAAGGCGCATCGCGAAGAACACCGGCCGCAGGATCCGGGGCACCCAGACGCGACCTGCTCTTGTGCGCAGCCCCTTGACCACGGCGGCGGCGACCTGGTCAGGGGTGCTGGAGAACGGGGCGGGAGACATGCCATCGGTCATCCGGCCGATGACGAAGCCGGGACGGACCAGCAACAGATGAACGCCGCTGCCGTGCAGCGCGTCGGCGAGACCACCGGCGAAACCGTCGAGGCCGGCCTTGGCCGATCCGTACACATAGTTGGCGCGGCGGACGCGGATGCCCGCGACCGAGCTGAACACCACGAT
Organism: Nocardia sp. NBC_01730; assembly: GCF_035920445.1. Lineage (NCBI taxonomy): Bacteria > Bacillati > Actinomycetota > Actinomycetes > Mycobacteriales > Nocardiaceae > Nocardia > Nocardia sp. NBC_01730. The sequence continues at coordinate 2,602,532 of NZ_CP109162.1, forward strand.
CTGCCCAGCTCCCTGGGCACGCAGCAGATTCGCCAGGCTGGTGAGCACGCCGGCCTGCGCGACGAAGTCGGTGTGCAGGATCGCCATCGCGTGGGCGGGGTCCTGCTCGGCGCGCCCCTGATCGCCGAGCACACCGAACGCGAGCACCGCGATGCCGATCGGCCCGTGCTCGGCGGCGATCTTCGCCAGCATCGCCGGATGACTTGCAGTGTCGTCGGCGTCGAACTCCACCGTGTGCACGGCGGTCGCACCCGCGGCCGCGATCTTCGCGCTCTGCGTACCCAATTCACCGCTGCGCCGGGCCGCGAGAACCACCACCCGCCCCGGCGCCAGCCGCCGAGCCACCTCGACCCCGATCTCACTACGCCCACCGAGCAGCAGCACCGCGCCATCGGCCAACCCTCGCGTTCCCATCCGCCCAGTCTGTCAGCTCGACGAGTGGTTCCACCGGAGGTACCACTCGTCGGGGCTGATGGAGGGTGGGTTACGGTCGGGGGATGCCGACGAGTATTGCCGAGTTGTCCCCTGGTGCTGTGGAGTTCGTGGCGGAACGACACCTTGCCACGTTGACGACATTGCGGGCGGATGGGACACCGCATGTGGTGGCTGTGGGGTTCACTTGGGACGAGGAGGCGGGAATCGCGCGGGTGATCACCAACGACGGATCGGTGAAGGTGCGCAATGTGCGCCGCTCCGGGTACGCGGCGGTCAGCCAGGTCGACGGAATCCGATGGATCACCCTGGAGGGCCCGGCGACCGTACTCGACGCCCCGGACGACGTCGCCGAGGCGGTGGAGCGCTACGCAGGCCGCTACCGCGTCCCCCGGGAGAACCCGACCCGCGTGGTGATCGCGATCCAGGTCCGGCGCGTCCTTTCCAGCAGCACCCTCGTCACACCGGCCGCCGACGGCAAAGCCGCGGAAAACGGCGCCCCCGCCTAGGGTGCATCGACCGTGCGGGGTGGTGTCGCAACCACCGGGGCATCGGTCACAACGACCACCTCGCCGCAGCCAGCACCACGGGCCGCCGCAGCACCGGCACCCCACAACACCGGCCGACGCCGATATCCTCGGGTCAGGCGGGTCGGTCACCGAGAAACGGCATCGCACCGAGCGACGTCACCTCACCGCTGAGCGGGCACCGCTGAGTTCTCTCGATACTCCGCGATAGTCCCGTTTCACCGGTCGTCACAGCATCGTGAGGCCATGGGGTCGATTGTTCATGGATTCGCTGCCGTCGGCGGTGACGACGACGATGTCCTCGATACGAGCACCCCACTCGCCGCGGAAGTAGATGCCCGGCTCGACGCTGAAGGCCATGCCCGGCCGGAGGACGAGGTCGTTGCCTTCCACGATGTAGGGCTCCTCGTGCACCGACAGGCCGATGCCGTGGCCGGTGCGGTGGACGAAGGCGGAGCCGAAACCAGCCTCTGTCAACGGGTTTCGTGCGGCGGCATCCACCGCGGCCGCGGTGACGCCAGGGCGGACCGCGGCCACCGCGGCCGCTTGGGCGCGCTCGAGTTCGGCGAACCGCGCAGCAACCTTCGGGTTCGGATCGCCCAGCACATAGGTGCGGCTCGAGTCCGAGTAGTAGCCCGGGTCGACCGGGCCGCCGATATCGATCACCACCACGTCCCCGGCCTCGATACGCCGCTCGGACACCCCGTGGTGCGGGTCGGCGCCGTGTGGACCGCTGCCGACGATGACGAACGCCGCCGCGGTGTGCCCCTCCGCCGTGATCGCGGCCTCGATGTCGGCGCCGACCGCGGCCTCGGTGCGACCCACTTGCAGGAACTCACCCATCCGCGCGTGGACCCTGTCGATCGCGGCGCCCGCGCGGCGCAGCGCGTCCACCTCGGCGGCGTCTTTGATCATGCGCAGTTCGCGCAACACCGGAGTGGCGGATACCGGTAGGCCGGTGAACGACTCCGCGAGTGGCAGCAGGTGCAGCGCGGGCATGGCATCGGCGACGCCCACCCGGGAGCCGACGTGCAGCGCGGACTTCACCACACCGTACGGGTCGGTGCCGTCGACCCAGTCGAGCACCTGCAGACCCAGTTCGCCCGCCGCCGAATTCTCCAGCGACGCGAGCTCCAGCTTCGGGATCACCACCGACGGGGCCGCGCCATCGGCCGGGATCACCAGGCAGGTGAGCCGCTCGAAGGACTCGGCCGCCGACCCGATCAGGTAGCGCAGATCCGGCCCGGGAGTGATCAACAAGGCGTCCAGATGGGCGGCCCGCATCAGCTCCACCGCACGCTCGAGTCGAGCACCATAGACGTCCGCCGCGAACCTGGAATCCGTATGCGAGCTCATACAACCGACGTTACCTGCCCGGTACCGGAGAGTGGGCACGGGCGCCGACACGGGCAAGCCCGACAGCGGGTCTGCCCGCTCTACCGGGGCGTGCCGGGCTCAGCGAGTAGCCTCAGCCCGTGACCTCTGCCGCTGGTGCGCCCCTGTTGCTGCTGGATGGAGCCAGTCTGTGGTTCCGCGCCTTTCACGCTATCCCGGACAAGATCACCGCACCGGACGGTCGGTCGGTGAACGCGCTGCGCGGTTTCACCGACATGGTGGCATCGCTGATCACCAAGCACGCACCGAGCAGGCTGGTGGTGTGCCTGGATCTGGACTGGCGACCCACGTATCGGGTGGATCTGGTGCCGTCGTACAAGGCGCACCGGCTGGATACCTCGCCGGATGCCGCTCCCGGCGCCGAGGTGGTTCCGGACACGCTGACACCGCAGGTGGCGATGATCCTGGAGGTGCTCGACGCGGCCGGCATCGCGACCGGCGGCGCGGCTGGGCTGGAGGCCGACGACGTGCTCGGCACCCTCACCACCCGGGAGCGCACCGACGCGGTGATCGTCGTCAGCGGCGACCGCGACCTGCTCCAGCTCGTGCGGGACGAACCAGCACCGCCGGTGCGGGTGCTGTACGCCGGGCGCGGCCTGGCCAAAGCGGAATTGTTCGGCCCCGCCGAGGTCTCCGCGAAATACGGTGTGCCGCAGCAGAATGCGGGCCCGGCGTACGCCGACATGGCCACGCTCCGCGGTGACGCCTCCGACGGCTTGCCCGGTGTCGCGGGCATCGGCGAGAAATCCGCGTCAACGCTGATCTCACGCTTCGGTTCGCTCGACGCCCTGCGCGCGGCCGTCGACGATCCGGACGCCGACCTCTCCAACGGCGTGCGCGCCAAACTCCGTACCGCGGAGGAGTACCTGAAAGCCGCGGCGCCCGTCGTGCGTGTGGTGTGTGGCGCCGACGTGGAACTCTCCCGTGCCGACATCCTCCCCACCGAGCCCGCCGATCCGGTCCGGCTGCGAGAACTCGCCACCACCTACAACGCCGAGAGCCCGATCACCCGCCTGATCACGGCCATGGGCGCAGCACGCGACACCTGACCCACATGCAGAAAATCCCATCGCGCACATTTTCGCGATGGGACCGCAATTTCTACGCCGGACTCGGACCGGTGCGGCCCACCCTCGGATGGGCCGCACCGGGATGCAAGCGGGCCGGGAACTAGTTCGGGCGACCGACCTCGTAGGTACCGTCCTCCTTGGTGATCTTGATGGTCACCTTCTTGGCCTCGCCGCTGACCTTCAGATCGCACTGGAAGGTGGCATCGACCTTGACCTCCTCGCCGGACGGGCAGGAGACGTCGCTGACGTCCTGGATGCCGTAGGAGTCCGACAGCACCTTCTTCACGCCGTCCTGCACCGCGGCCTGGTCCAGTTTGTCCTTGGCTGTCAGCACCAGCACGAGGGCGATGATCGCGCCGATCACCACGACACCGAGCACGGAAAGGCCGATGATCAGGCCCTTGCCCTTACCACCCTGCGGCTGCGGCTGCTGCGCGCCCCACTGCGGCTGCTGCTGACCCCACTGCGGCTGCTGGCCTTGCTGGCCCCAGTCCTGAGGTTGGGCCTGGCCCCACTGCGGCTGGCCCTGCTGCGGCTGGCCCTGCTGCGCGGGCTGCTGCCCCCACTGCGGCTGCTGCGGCTGCTGCTGGCCCCACTGCGGCTGCTGCGGTTGCTGCTGGCCCCACTGCTGCGGCTGCTGTTGCTCACCCCAGTGCTGGGTCGGCTGGGCCGAGGCCGGGGTCTGCGGTTGACCGCCCCACTGCTGAGTGGGACCTGCCCCGCCGGGTGCCTGCTGTCCGCCCCACTGCTGGGTGGGATCGTTGCGTCCCTCCCCGGGGTCGCTCGGTCCGAAAGGGCCGCTCATCTGCTTGCCTCCACTCGCATCGTTGTACTCACGGTAGCCCCCCGCGTGGGCCTCGTCGCATGACACGACTCTTCCGCCACGGTCGGTACGCGAAAGAAATCAAATCACAATCGAATCAGCTGTGTTGAGATTGGCGGCGTTCGCGGTCCCGTGGTTACGCAGGCTGCCTCCTCCTGGCCCGTCACCCACACCGCTCAGGCAGCGTCCACCGCCACGACACCCCGCCGGATCGCCCGCACCGCCTTCGCCGCCGTGGCAGCGATCTCGGAATCGTCGGCGGTGCTGTGGATCTGATCGAGCAGATCGATCACCTGCCTGCACCAGCGTACGAAATCGCCCGCCGACAGCGGCGCGCCCTGATCACCGCTGGCGAGCAACGAGTCGGCCAACCCGTCCCCGCGCGCCCACTTGTAGACGCCGGTGACGAAGCCGAGATCCGGTTCCCTGGTCGGCGGCAGCTTGTGCCTGGCCTCGTCGGAACGCAGCTCGGTCCACACGCCGATGGTCGCGCCGACCGCCCGCCGGATCGGCTCCGTGGGGCCGCTCGCGGCGAGATATCCGCCCTCCTGACGGGATTCGTACACCAGGATCGAGACCACGCCGGCCAACTCGGCGGGGCCGAGGCCGCGCCACAGTCCCCGCCGCAGACATTCGGCGACCAGCAGGTCGCTCTCGGCGTAGATGCGGGCCAGTCGGCGCCCGTCGGCGGTTACCTCGCTCTCGTGCACGAAAGCCCGTTCCTCCAAAAGCCCGAGGATTCGATCGAAGGTGCGCGCCAACGAGTTGGTGGTCGCGGCAACCTTCTGGCGCATCGATTCGGTTTCGCGCAGCAGCCGGCTGTAGCGCTCGCCGATCCGGGCCATCTGCTCGCGGTCGGGTCGCGTGTGCGCCGGATGCGAACGCAGGCTGCGTCGCAATGTGGCCAGTTCGCGGTCGTCTGCCGCCGCGGAACGCTTGCCGCGCCGCGGCCTACCAGGCGCCGAGATTCCGGTGCTGCGCAGCGCCGACGCCAGATCGCTTCGGATGCGCGCGGTGCGGTGATCCACCCGCCGCGGCAACCGCATGTGTCCGAGCGCTTCGGCCGGCACCGGGAAGTCGGCGACCGACACCCGGCCCGCCCACTTGTCCTCGGTGAGCACCAACGGACGCGGATCCCCTGGCGTCATGTCCGGCTCCAGGATCACCGCGAGCCCGGCGCGCCGCCCGGACGGAATCGCCACCACGTCGCCGCGGCGCAGTGCTACCAGCGCATCCACCGCCGCACCCCGCCGGTCGGCCCGGCCCTGCTGTGCCAGCTGCCGTTCCCGCTGCTTGATCCGTTCGCGCAGCGCAAGGTAGTCCAGGAACCCGCCCTCGGTGCCACCGAGCTGGTCGCGCAGCTTCCGCAGCGCGACCTCGTTGCGCTCGATGCCGCGCACCAGCCCGACCACCGAGCGGTCCGCCTGGAACTGGGCGAACGACCGCTCCAGCAGGGCACGCGACTCGTCGGCGCCCATCCGGTCGATGAGGTTGATCGACATGTTGTACCCCGGCCGGAACGAGCTGCGCAGTGGATACGTGCGCGTGGACGCCAGGCCCGCGACCGCACTGGTATCCACCTCCGGCTGCCACAGCACCACCGCATGGCCTTCGACGTCGATACCGCGCCTTCCCGCACGCCCGGTCAGCTGGGTGTACTCGCCCGGCGTGAGCTCCGCGTGCGACTCGCCGTTGAACTTCACCAGGCGCTCCAGCACGACGGTGCGCGCGGGCATATTGATGCCGAGCGCCAGTGTCTCCGTGGCGAATACGGCTCGCACGAGCCCGTTGACGAACAGTTCCTCGACGGTATGCCGGAACGCAGGCAACATGCCCGCATGGTGCGCGGCCAGCCCCCGGTGCAGTGCCTCGCGCCACTCCCAGTAGCCGAGCACCTCCAGATCGGTCTTGGGCAGGTCGCCGGTGTGCTTCTCGATGATCGCGTCGACCTCGTCGCGCTCGTCCTCGCGGCTCAGGTCCAGCCGCGACCGCAGGCACTGCGCCAGCGCCCCGTCGCACCCCGCGCGGCTGAAGATGAACGTGATCGCGGGCAGCAGACCCTCGTCGTCCAGTTTGGCGAGCACCTCGGGTCGCGGCAGCGGACGGAAATCGCGGCGCGGTGCGCCGCGGCCGTTGCGCGGACCGCCCCAGCCGTTCATCCGGTCGGCGGCCTCACGGTGCCGGATGAATCGCACCAGGTCTTCGTCTACGAGCACCTTCTGATCGGTGGACTTCGTGTCGAACAGGTCGAACATCCTCCGCCCCACCATGACGTGCTGCCACAGCGGCACCGGCCTGGTCTCGTCGACCACCACGGTGGTGTCGCCGCGCACGGTCTCCATCCAGGCACCGAATTCCTCGGCGTTGCTGACCGTGGCCGACAGGCTGACCAGCCGGACGTCCGGCGGCAGGTGCAGGATGACCTCCTCCCACACCGCCCCGCGGAACCGGTCGGCGAGATAGTGCACCTCGTCCATCACCACGTAGGACAGCCCACGCAGAGCGTCGGAGGACGCGTACAGCATGTTGCGCAGCACCTCGGTGGTCATCACGACCACCGGTGCGTCCGGGTTGATCGACTGGTCACCGGTCAGCAGGCCGACGCTGTCACGGCCGTACCGTTCGGTGAAGTCGGCGAACTTCTGGTTGGACAGCGCTTTGATCGGCGTCGTGTAGAAGCACTTTCCACCCGCCGCCAGCGCCAGATGTACCGCGAATTCGCCGACGACGGTCTTGCCCGCACCCGTCGGGGCGCAGACCAGCACGCTGTGGCCGTCCTCGAGCGCCGCGCAGGCATCCCGCTGAAACGGATCCAGCTCGAACTTCAGCTCGGCCGAGAATACGGCCAACTCGCCCGTCTGCGACCGGTGATATGTCACCGTCAGAGGGTATCGGAGTAGTCCGACACGGGTCGCGCGGATTTCTCCCGCGGCGTCGTGATCGCCTCCGCGGGATCGATCGGTTCGGGCCCGCCCAGCTCGGAGGCTTCCTCGTCGGACAGCGCGCCCCAACCCTCGCGCTCCTTGCGGGCGCGGCGGAGGTCGTTGATCCGGGAGAACTGGATGGCGACCTCGAACAGGACCGTCAGTGCCAGCGCGAGCGCCAGCATGGAGAACGGGTCTTGCGGGGTGACGATAGCGGCGAAGACGAACAAGCCGAACGTGATGCCGCGCCGCCAAGCCTTGAGCCGCTGGTAGGTCAGCACCCCGATCAGGTTCAGTCCGATGATCAGCAACGGGGTTTCGAAGCTGACGCCGAAGATGATGAGCAGGTTGATGATGAAGCCGAAGTACTGCGAACCGCTCAGCGCCGTGATCTGCACATTGTCGCCGATGGTGAGCAGGAAGCTCAACGCGTGCGCGATGACGACGTAGGCCAGCACCGCACCGGCGGTGAACAAAACCGTGCCCGAAGACACGAAACCGATCGCGTACTTGCGCTCCTTGGCGTACAGCCCCGGCGTAATGAACGCCCACAACTGATACAGCCAGATCGGCGCGGCGAGCACGACACCGGCGGTCATACCGACCTTCAAACGCAAGGTGAACTGTTCGAACGGCGCGGTGGCCAGCAGACGGCACGCGCCATCCGGGCTCAGCGACGCGCGCGCCGACGCGGGCAGCGAACAGTACGGCCCGCGCAGAATCTCGCCGAGGCTCTCGATGCCGAGGACCGAATGCGCGTACCAGAGGAATCCGAGCACCGTGGTGACCAGCACCGCGGCGATCGAGACCAGCAGGCGGTAGCGCAGTTCCTGCAGATGCTCGATCAACGACATGGTGCCGTCGGGATTGGTCTTGCGCTTGCTGCGGCGCGGATCGAACGGGATTCGCATGGTTGGTGATCGCCCCTGGTTTGACGTGCCTGGCTCAGCTCGGCAACAGCGCTATGCCCGGAGTGAGTTCTTCCTCACCCCGGCGCGAGCGTTTCCGCTCAGACCGACTTCTGCTCGGTACGGGGCTCGGTGATCGACGGCGGCACCGGCTGCGCGGGCGGCAGCTGCTGCGCGGGCTGCTGCGTCGACGCGGTGGCATTCGACGTATTGCTCTCGCTCTGCATCTGGCTGACCTCGCTCTTGAAGATGCGCAATGATCGGCCCAGGCTGCGGGCCGCGTCGGGCATCCGCTTCGCGCCGAAGAACATCACGAAAACCACCGCAATGATCAGCCAGTGCCAGATGCTCAGACTGCCCATGATTTACCTCCCAAGACTGTGATGTTTCGATGCTACCGGACCGTGACGTGCGCGAACGCCGCAGTCACTGCCCGTTTGCCTGGGGTTCGACCGTGCCGCTCGCCGCGGCGGCGCGCAGTTGGGTGAGCAGTTCACCACCGGTCCAGCCGCGCCGATCGCCCTGTTCGGCGGCGACGATCAGTTCGATCAACCGTTGGTTGACCGGCGTCGGTACCCCGACCATCGCACCCAACCCGACGATTTCACCGCACAGCCAGGAGATCTCGGTTTTACGGCCGAGTGCCAGATCGTCCGCCATGGACGAGCGCGCCGTCGGATCAATGGTGAGCACCTGCCCGGCGACGTGCTGGAACAGGCGGTCGGGGACGGTCAGCAGCGCTGCCATCACCCGCGGTGGCAACGGGGTCAACCGGGCAGGGCGAATTCGCGCCCTGCTCATTGCCGTGAGCGCTTCGCGCTGCGTCAGCGCGAGGCAGCGACGGTAGTCGCGGTCGGCGAGTTCCTCACGAAGCGGGCGCCCGGACAGCGCGTTGATCGCGTTGTTGAGGTTGAGCAGCAGCTTCGCCCACTGCACCGGGCGCAGGTCCCGGTAGCGGCGCAACCCGAGTCCCGCCTGCTCGAAGACGCCGAGGAACGACGCGAGCGCCGGGTCGTCCTGCACCGCGAGCCCACCCTCGGTGCCGCGGTGGAAATGGCCGTCGGGATGGTGCACGACGTTGAACATCACCATGCCAGCCAGGACCACACAGTGCGGCAGAAGCTCCCGGATCACCGAATCGTTGCCGATGCCGTTCTGCAGGCTCAGTACCACGGTGCCCGGCCGGATCTCGTCGCGGAGCCCGCGCACCGCGCCCGCGGTCGCCGCCGATTTCACCGTGACCAGCACCAGATCCGCCGATCCTGGGTCCTCCGGTTCGGTGGCGACATGGAACCGGTCCGCGGCCAGGGCGTCGTCGGCACCGTCGAGATCGGTGAGCCGTAGCCCTGACGCAGTGATCTCGTCGAGTATCCGCCTGCGGCCGACCAGCGTGACCTGCGCCCCGGCCACTCCCAGCTTGCCGCCGACGAACGTGCCGATACTGCCCGCACCAATCACGAGCACGCGACTCTTCACACCGATTCAGCCCCTCGCATCCGACGGGACACCCGCACGCGGTGAGCCACGAAACGCTGGACGACTTGCTCCTCATCGAGCCTCCGCGGGCATTGTGCCACCCCGTCGGCTCGACACGGCGCTGTCGGTTGTCCCGTCATCGGGCCTCCAGGTGTCCGGCTTCCTCGTAGGCGGCCAAGGCTGCGTTCGAGCGCTCCCGCACCGCGGCGACCAGTTCCGGCGGACCGAGGACGGTGACGCCCGCGCCGAAGCCGAGCAGCAGGCGCGCCATCCAGTCCAGCGTGGCGAACCGCATGGTCGCCTCCAGACTGCCATCGGGGTGCACCGCGAGCCGGTGCATCGGGTACTGATCGAGTACCCAAGCGTAATGGGCGTGAATTCGCAAGCGCGCCAAAGGAACCGCCGGATCGTCCTGGAACAGGTCGAGCCCGGCTGCCGCCTCGGTGGCATGTTTGGGCGGCCGCGCCGACTCGTCCAGCGCCGTCGCGTCCTCGATCCGGTCGAAACGGAACAGCCGCACTCCCTCGGCTTGTCTGCACCAGGCCTGCAGATAGCTGTTGTTGTCCACGAGGACGATGCGAATGGGGTCGACGGCTCGTTCGGACACCACATCGCGGCTGGCGGAGTAGTAGACCAGGCGCAGCGCGCGCCCGCGCGCCAGCGCCGACCGCACGGTGGCCACGGCGGGCGCCTCCCGCGGCGGCGTACGAGACTCGTCGGTCTCGGCCTCGGCAGCGTCCGCGGATCCGCCTGCGATGGCCGATTCGATCTTGGCTATGGCCGCGTGCGCGGCGGTCGGGTCGACCATGCCGGGCATGTCCACGATCGAGCGCAGCGCGACCAGCAGCGCGGTGGCCTCGGTGGAGGTCAGCCGCAACGGCCGGTCGATGCCCGCGGAGAAGGTGACCTCGATGCTCTCCTCGGAGAACGACAGGTCGATCAGATCACCGGGGCCGTACCCGGGCAGCCCGCACATCCACAGCTGGTTCAAATCGCTCATCAGCTGTTTGGTGGTCACACCCAGATCGGCGGCGGCCTCTGCTGCGCTGATGCCGGGGTGCGCGATGAAGTACGGGATCATATTGAGCAGCCGCGAAAGGCGCACCGAGAGCCTTGAACTCACTACGCCACCTCGCACATCGCGCCGAGTCCGCGCTCGCTCATCGACTCCACCTCGCCAACGCTCGGCTCCGTCATGACCGAGCGATACTCGGCCGTGCCCATTGTTCGCTCGCTGCGCTCGCTCATGACTCCACCTCGCTGGCGCTCGGCTCCGTCATGACCGAGCGATGCTCGGCCGTGCCGATTGTTCGCTCGCTGCGCTCGCTCATGCCCGGACCTCCGTGTGGTCGAACACCGAACGCAGCCGGGCGATGACATCGGTCCTGAGCGCCTCGGGCGCGAGTACCACCGCGTCCGGCCCGAGACCGGTGATGAGCCGGGCCAGCCAGTCGCGGGAGCGGACCGGCAGCTGCACGACGGCGCCGGTGCGACCCCCGAGGCTGCGCTCGCCGGTGACCTGTCCGAGCCTGCGGATCTCCTGTCCGCGCCCGTCGGCGACCCACACCGTGGCCGAGCCACTAACCGGTGCCGTGCTGGTGACCTGGTCGACGATCGCGCGCAGATCGACACCATCCGGCTTACGGACCGCATTGCGCGGGCCAGCGGCGGTCACGTCGTCGCCGATCCGGGACAGCCGGAAGCTGCGCACCGCAGCTCGATCCCGGTCATGCCCGACGAGATACCAACGGCCGTGGTGGGTGACCACACCCCACGGCTCGACGTCGCGCATCAAGTAGGGGGCGTTGATCGCGCCACGGTGCTCGAATCGAACGGCCTGGCCCGCGTCGATCGCGGCGAGAAGCTTGCCGAGCACCGGTTCCGAGCCGCGGGTGCGAGCCGGGACAGCTGGCACCGAAGCCACCGCGGCGTCGGTCTCCACATGGATACCGGCCGCGCGCAATTTGAGCAGCGCACCCTCCGCCGCCGCGGCGAGCTCGGGCGATTCCCACATCTGCACGGCCACCGCGACGGCGGCGGCCTCCTCGTCGGTCAGGTCGATATCGGGTAGTTCGTAGGCGTCCCGGTTGATCCGGTAGCCCTCGATCGTCGAGTACCGGCTCACCGGTCCGACCTCGAGCGGGATGCCCAGATCACGCAGTTCGTTCTTGTCCCGCTCGAACATCCGGCTGAACGCCTCGTCGCTGACGGAGTCCTCGTATCCCGCGACACTGTCCCGAATCCGCTCCGCGGTCAGGAACTGCCGGGTCGACAGCAGCGCGATGACCAGATTCATCAGCCGCTCGACCTTGGATATCGCCACCCGATAGAGGGTAATCGGCACCGCGCGGCGGCGCGCAATTCGGTCGGTCACAGCGTGCAGGCGGGCATCATCAAGACATGATCATCGCCTTCTCCGTAACTCCGCTCGGCACCGGCGTAGACGTCGGGCGAGCCGTCGCCGAAGCGGTCCGCGTGGTGCGCGCCAGTGGACTGCCCAATCGCACCGACGCCATGTTCACCACGGTCGAGGGCGAATGGGACGAGGTGATGGGTGTGGTGAAGCAGGCAACCGACGCGATCCTCGCGGTCGCGCCGCGGTGCAGCCTGGTGCTGAAGGCCGACATCCGGCCGGGCGTCACCGATGCTATGACCGCGAAAGTCGAGAAGGTCGAGCAGTACCTGTCAGAGAAGTAGCTTCCGACGCGGGACACCCGACCCGATCATGAACTCGCCGCCTGTCGGCACAGCCCAGCCCCGCCCTCCGCCGCACGAACTCCGGCGATATCGCGGTGGATGAATGCTGCAAGGGTCGCTCGCCAGATGCCGACAACGGCCCGAACGTAGACACTGGTCAAGACGTCGCGCAACGCCGACTCGGCGCCCTCGCGATAGCCACGACGCCGATATAGACCAAGATCACGGCAACGACTGCATGGTCCTGAACACAAACCCGAACTGACCGTAACCGCACTCTCAACCACGTCGAGTGCGAGTCTGACGAGCACCGTTCGCGGCCCGGAGGCGCGGCAAATCCAACACAGCTCTCACATCGACGCGATGAGGCGGTCCACGCGCTCGTCGACCGAGCGGAACGGGTCCTTGCACAGCACAGTGCGCTGCGCCTGGTCGTTCAGCTTCAGATGCACCCAGTCGACCGTGAAGTCGCGACCCGCCTCCTGAGCGGCGGTGATGAAGTCACCGCGCAGTTTGGCCCTGGTGGTCTGCGGCGGGGTGTCCACTGCGGTGTCCACGGCCTCGTCCTCGGTGACCCGCTTGGCCAGGCCCTTGCGCTGCAGCAGGTCGAAGACGCCGCGTCCGCGCTTGATGTCGTGGTAGGCCAGATCCAACTGAGCGATCTTCGGATCGGACAGCTCCATGCCGTAACGGTCCTGATAGCGCTGGAACAGCTTGCGCTTGATCACCCAGTCGATCTCGGTGTCGACCTTGGCGAAGTCCTGTGCCTCCACCGCGTCCAGGGTGCGCCCCCACAGGTCGACCACCTGATCGATCTGGGGATCGCGGTCGCGGTTGCGCAGGTGCTCCACCGCGCGGGCGTAGTACTCGCGCTGAATGTCCAGGGCGCTGGCCTGCCTGCCGCCGGCCAAGCGCACCGGGCGGCGGCCGGTCAGGTCGTGGCTGACCTCGCGGATCGCTCGGATCGGGTTGTCCAGGGCGAAATCGCGGAACGAGACGCCCGCCTCGATCATCTCCAGCACCAGCGCGGCCGTGCCGACCTTGAGCATGGTGGTGGTCTCGGACATATTGGAGTCGCCAACGATCACGTGCAGGCGGCGGTATTTCTCCGCGTCCGCGTGTGGCTCGTCACGCGTGTTGATGATCGGGCGCGAGCGGGTGGTCGCCGAGGAGACGCCCTCCCAGATGTGCTCGGCGCGCTGCGAGAGGCAGAAGGTGGCGGCCTTCGGCGTCTGCAGCACCTTGCCCGCCCCACAGATCAGCTGGCGGGTGACCAGGAACGGCAGCAGCACGTCCGAGATCCGGGAGAACTCGCCTGCGCGGACCACGAGGAAGTTCTCGTGGCAGCCGTAGGAGTTGCCTGCCGAGTCGGTGTTGTTCTTGAACAAGTAGATGTCGCCGCCGATACCTTCTTCGGCCAGACGCTGCTCGGCGTCGATCAGCAACTCTTCGAGGACCCGCTCGCCTGCTCGGTCGTGGGTCACCAACTGTGCCAGGCTGTCGCATTCCGCGGTCGCGTACTCCGGGTGCGACCCGACATCGAGGTAGAGCCGAGCACCGTTGCGGAGGAACACGTTCGAGCTACGGCCCCAGGACACCACCCGGCGGAACAGATACCGGGCCACCTCGTCGGGGGACAGCCGACGGTGACCGTGGAAGGTGCATGTCACACCGAACTCGGTCTCGATCCCCATGATTCGTCGCTGCACACTATCGACATTACAGCCATGTCATGGACTTGCGTGGTTCAGCGAACAACCCGGATGCATACGTCTTCGCAACGATTTGGCCCGCTTTGTCGGAATTCGTACGGTTGAACCGGTACTTCCACCGAAGGATGCACACCCCGGATACGGACCAGGACACGACGGCACGGCCCGCGAACAAGGCGCCGTCGACGCGTCGTTCACGGACCGTGGAACTCGGCCGCCGGGCGGTTCACTCCGCCTTCGGAGCGTCCTCCGCCGGGGATTCCTCGTCCTTCGACTCCGGCTCACCTGCCGCCTTCGCCGGGCTCAGCAACCGCTCGAGCGCGGTATCGGTGACCCGCCGGAACGCCCGGCGCGGCCGCGCCTGCTCCAGCGTGGCCACCTCGAGTGAGCTCACGCCCAGCACCCGCTTCTCCTTCTCGGTGCCCTCCGGCACGCCCGCCTGCAGCGCGCGCACCGCGACACCGACCGCGGAGGCCAGGTCGAGACCCGGCTTGTAGGAGGCCTTCAGTGCGGTGACGATCGGCTCGGTCGTTCCGCCCATCACCACGAACTCGCGCTCGTCCACGATCGACCCGTCGAAGGTGATCCGGTACAGCACCGACCGCGCTGCCTGTTCCGGATAGCCGACCTCGGCCACGCAGATCTCCACCTCGTAAGGCTTGAGCTGGTCGGTGAAGATCGAGCCCAGGGTCTGCGCGTAGGCGTTGGCCAGGGCGCGGCCGGTGACATCGCGGCGGTCGTACTGGTAACCGCGGATGTCGGCCTGCAGGATGCCGCCCCTGCGCAGGTTCTCGAACTCGTTGTACTTGCCGACCGCGGCGAACCCGACCCGGTCATAGAGCTCACTCACCTTGTGCAGCGTCGCGGACGGATTCTCCGCGACGAACAGCACGCCCTTGTCGTAGGCCAGCACCACGACACTGCGACCTCGACCGATTCCCTTTCGCGCGAGCTCGGTCTTGTCGCGCATGATCTGCTCGGCCGACGCGTAGTACGGCAGTGTCATACTCAGGCGCTCCCTTCTTCGGCGGCCTCACGGTCGGAGATGATCCCGCGGGTGATCTCCGCCAGCCGTGACTCGGTCACCTCGACCGCGCCCTCGTCATCGACAACAATCGCCGTCGGGAAGATGCCACGCAGCAGGTCCGGACCGCCCGTCGCGGTATCGTCGTCAGCCGCGTCGAACAGCGACTCGACGGCGATGCGCAGCGCACGGTCCTGGTCGATTCCCTTGGCGTACAACTTCTTCAGCGCGGACTTCGCGAACACCGAGCCGGAACCAACCGCGGCGTAGCCGAACCTCTCCTCACTGCGTCCACCCACCACATCGAATGACACGATGCGGCCCGCCTTGTCCGGATCGGCGGCGTCGAGTTCGTAGCCGACCAACATCGGCACCACCGCGAGACCCTGCAGGGCCGCGGGCAAGTTCTCTCGCACCATCTTCGACAGCTTGTTCGCCTTGCCGTCGAAGGTCAGCGACACGCCCTCGAGTTTCTCGTAGTGCTCCAGCTCCACCGCGAAGATCCGCACCAGCTCCACGGCCATCCCCGCGGTACCGGCGATGCCGGCCGCGGAGTAGCTGTCGGTGATGAAGACCTTCTCGATGTCCCGGCTGGCCAACAGGTTCCCCTGCGTGGCGCGCCGGTCACCGGCAATCAGCACACCGCCGCGGTAGCTGACTGCGACGATGGTCGTGCCGTGCGGAGCGATGTCCTTCGCGGAAGTGCCGCCGGAAATTCCGGCGGCACCTGGCCCGAACCTGCTGGAAGGCAACAGATCCGGAGCATGCGCGCGCAAGTGTTCGGAGAAGGAAGAGAGGGCGTACCCCAAGTGGAGACGCGAGGGGTCACCTACGGTCACTGGCCGCCTTTCTGGACGTACGCACGAACGAAGTCTTCGGCGTTCTCCTCGAGTACGTCATCAATCTCGTCGAGCAGGTCGTCGGTATCCTCCGCCAGCTTTTCGCGGCGCTCCTGACCCGCGGCGTCGACACCATCCGGGCCCTCGTCCTCGTCGCCGCCCCCGGCGCGCTTGGTCTGCTCTTGTGCCATCGCAGCCGACCTCCTCTGTCCTCATCATGACCGGAGCCCATCTGAGCACGGCTCCGATCATGAGCAATGTCCGTGCTCGTCCTTCAACACTACCCAGCGACACCGACACTGTGTCTAATTTGCGACGCCCTGTGTTTATGGCCGCGCCTGCGACGCGGCGGGCGGTAGAACGAAACCCTATGTGGTGAGCTGTTCTACCAGGTCGGCAGCGGTGTCGACACCGTCGAGCAGCTTTCCGACGTGCGCTTTGGTGCCGCGACGCGGCTCGAGCGTGGGGATGCGGACCAGTGAGTCGCCGCCCAGATCGAAGATCACCGAGTCCCAGCTCGCCGCGGCGATATCGGCGCCGAAACGGCGCAGGCATTCGCCGCGGAAATATGCGCGGGTGTCGGTGGGCGGGTTGGTCATGGCGTCCAAGACCTGCTGCTCGTTGATCAACCGCTTCATCGAGCCGCGCGCGACCAGGCGGTTGTAGAGGCCCTTGTCCAGGCGCACGTCGGAATACTGCAGGTCCATCAGGTGCAGCTTGGGCGCCGCCCAGCCGAGGCCCTCCCGGCTGCGCATACCCTCGAGCAGACGTAGCTTGGCGGGCCAGTCGAGCAAGCTCGCGCACTCCATCGGGTCGCGCTCGAGCAGGTCGAGGACCATCGCCCAGTTCTCGATGATGTCCTGGACGCGCTTGTCGTCGTTGCCCGTGCGATCCACGAACTTGACCACCCGGTCCAGGTAGACGCGCTGCAGCGCGAGACCGGTGAGCTCGCGGCCGTCGGCGAGCGCGACGATGGCCCGCAGGGTCGGGTCGTGGCTGATCGCGTGCACCGCGGTGACCGGGCGGGCAAGCTGCAGGTCGGACAAGTCCTCCCCCGCCTCGATCAGGTCGAGGACCAAGGCGGTGGTGCCGACCTTGAGGTAGGTCGACATCTCGGCCAGGTTGGCATCACCGATGATGACGTGCAGCCTGCGGTACTTGTCCGCGTCGGCGTGCGGTTCATCCCGAGTGTTGATGATGCCGCGCTTGAGCGTGGTCTCCAGGCCGACCTCGACCTCGATGTAGTCGGAGCGCTGGGACAGCTGGAAGCCCGCATGGTCTCCGGACTGGCCGATGCCGACCCGGCCGGAGCCGCAAATCACCTGGCGGGACACGAAGAACGGGGTGAGCCCCACGATGATCTGGTTGAACGGGGTGTCGCGGCTCATCAGATAGTTCTCGTGGGTGCCGTAAGAGGCGCCCTTGCCGTCGACGTTGTTCTTGTACAGCTGCAGTCGCGGGGCCCCTGGCACGCTCGAGGCGTGCCGTGCGGCGGCCTCCATCACCCGCTCGCCTGCCTTATCCCAGATCACCGCGTCCAAGGGGTCGGTGACCTCCGGCGCGGAGTATTCGGGGTGAGCGTGGTCGACGTAGAGCCGGGCGCCATTGGTGAGAATCATGTTGGCCGCGCCGACCTCATCGGCATCGATCACGGGCGCGGGCCCATTCATCCGGCTCAGGTCGAATCCGCGCGCGTCACGCAGCGGCGACTCCACCTCGTAGTCCCAGCGGGTGCGCTTCGCACGCGGCACGCCCTCGGCCGCGGCGTACGCGAGAACCGCCTGCGTGGAGGTGAGGATCGGGTTGGCCGACGGCTCGGTAGGGGTCGCGATGCCGTACTCGACCTCGATTCCGATGATGCGCTGCATGGTGTCGAGCCTAGGCGACGCACCCGGCCGCACCCGTCGCGACCGGCGGAGTCCAAATGTCATACCGCAGGTGGTACTTCCGGAGGACCCCTCTCGCGCAGGTCGACGCGATAGTCGGTACTTAACGGTTCTCCTGCCTGAAGGTAGGGAGATTTCCAGCTCAGACTGCAACCGCACCGACATCCCCGGAAGGAGGTCGATCCGCTTGTCTGATGTCCTCGACACTGTTATGGCCCCGTTCTGCCGTAGCCAGAATCACTCGGGCAGCGTTACGGTCGCGGGTGTCGGTATGACCGCATTCCCCGCACCGGAACCTTCGTTCACCGAGTTCGAGTCGCTGCTTGGCTCTCGCGAAACAACCCGAACACGTCATCGTCGTGTACGCGGGCCGAACCAACACCACCCTCCGGCCGGCCCGCCGAGCCCGTTCGATCAACTCTCGTTTCGCCGCACCGATAGCGGCATCGGCCGACTTACGGGCCATCGTCGACCTCGCCAAGAACACTGGTGTGAAGTCCTCGACCGCGATCAAGTCATGAGCCTGCACAACCCGCTTCGCCCACACCCGCGAATCGTGCCGGGTTTGACGCATCGCCTTCTTCGCCAGCCTCGCGGCCTGCCGCTTCGCGTCCACATAACCCCTGGACTGCGGCCTACTCTTGCGGTAGCGGCGCGCCATCTTCCGTTGCGCCTTCGCCAACTCGGCGGCACACCGCTTCCGATGCCCCAGATACGGCAGGTCGAACGCCGGATCACTCGCGGTCGCGGTCGTGGCGACACCCCAATCGATCCCGACACCACCCTCAGCGCGGGGCATGGCTTCGACCGCCCGGCGCACAACGAACGACGCGTACCAATGGCCCAGGCAATCCCGGTACACCCGAACCGAAGTCGGCTCGGACGGAAGCTCACGCGACCAGACCACCGGAATCGTGACGCCCTTCGGCAGCACGAGGCGTCGGTCCTTGATGCCGAATCCCCGAGTGGTGTATTCCAGCGACGGCAACGTGTTCTTCCGGGCCTTGATCCTCGGTTTGCGGCGTCCCTTCACCTTGAACGAGTGATCCGAGGATTGCGCGTATCCGCGAAGCGCCTGTTGTTGGACGACCTGGGAGCCCTCGCGCAGCCATGGGAGTTTCGTGCGGGCGTCGGTGAGCAGTTTCCCCAGCTTCGCGAGCGTCGGCTTGGCACCCGATTTCTGTTGGTGGACGGCCTCATTCCACAACCACCGACACCGCCCCCACTCGGCCAGAAGCGCCGCTTCGGCGGTGGCACCCGGCCGAAGCCGGTACGTGTACCGCACCACCTCATCCACACACGCACTCTATCCAGGAGCACCGACATGCCCCAACGACGACACCTCTTCCTCCGCCGCCTGAACGCGACGGTATCCGAGATGAAATCCCGATGACCGAATCGATCGCCGATCTCCGCGCGGATACCCAGGTGCGGCACCGCGTGCCGGAACCGACAACGCCCCCCGTACCCACCCGATTGGTCGCATCGAAGAGAGCCCCGGGGGGCCGCTACCGTCGTTTCGTGACACTCGCCGACCGCTACCCTCTGCTGCACATGCCGACACATTGGGTATGGGGCGGTCTGGACGCCCGATTCTCCACCGAGCTCCCGCCCGACGGACTGGTCACCAACGTCCATGTGGTCTGCTTCGTCGGCGACGAGATCGTGCTCTGCCGCGACGATCGCGACATCTGGCTGGTTCCCGGTGGCACCAGGGAGCGCGGCGAGTCCGTCGACGAATGCGTCGGCAGGGAGTTGCGGGAGGAGGCGGGCGCACGACCGGTCGGCCCGATTCGATGGCTCGGCGCCCACCACGCCACCAGCAATCGCCCGGCACCGTACCGCGAGTGGCAGCCGCACCCGCACAAGGCGTGGCTCTGGTGCGCCGCCGATGTGGTGCTCGACTCCGCACCGACCAACCCCGACGACGCCGAACAAATCCTCGAGGTTCGGACTTTCCCGGTCGCGGAGGCGATGCGTCGCGCAGGCACGGACGGCGGCCACATGACCGAACTGGTCGCACTGGCCGTCGAAGTCCATCGCCCCGGATTCCGGCTCGAACCAGCACGATCCGCCCCGGAACCGCCCGCTTGATCGCGGGCCGAGATCCATGATCAGGCCGGATGCCTGGTCGCGCGCTCAGCAACGTCTCTCTGCGCGCAAGCTGTAGCGCTCCGGCCGAATCCTCGCCGGACCCGTCGGGGCCGTCGGGCTACGTACATGGCGGCCTCGCGGTACATGGCGGCCTCGCGCTCCGGCGATTCCGGTGTCATAGCGGCGCCTCGCAGTGCCTGGCGACCAGACGTCCCACAGGGCGGCGTGTGGGCGCCGGCGCGGTCGACAACCTCCTGCGTGGGCAGCACCCGGAGGCGGCGGCTCTGAACGGACGAGCACCCGGCGGATACCGGGCGATCACTGCGAGCACTATGCGTGGCGCTCGGCTCTGGAACCCCGATCCGCCGCCAGGCCCCGCCCACCATTCCCGCTGCTGGGGCAGAATCGGGGTATGGCAACGGCAACCTGGCACGGCCGCGTCCTCGCGACCAGCGACGACACCCTCGTCGTCGAAGGCAACCACTACTTCCCACCGGACTCGGTGCACTCCGAGTTCTTCCAGTCCTCCGACACCAACACGGTCTGCCCCTGGAAGGGCACCGCGAGCTACTACACCGTGGTGGTCGACGGCGAATCCAACCCGGACGCCGCCTGGTACTACCCCGACCCGAAACCCGAGGCGGCCCAGATAAAGAACTACGTCGCCTTTTGGCGCGACATCGACGTCACCGACAGCTGACCCGAGCAGAGTCCTGGATTCATGGAGTCGATGCGGTAACCCGATGAGAGTCGAGGTGCCGCATGGTTCCGCCGCATCGGCATGGACCTGGCGGATCCTGGCCGCGGTGACCTCGTCCCGGGTATCAGCGGCGGCGATCGGCAAAGTGCGACTGCCGCGGCGTCGAAAAGGCTAGTCTCGTCGGAGGATCCAGCGAGAGTGCGTCAGCCGGGAGCATCCGATGAAGGCTCTGGTCATCAACGACTTCTCGACGTCGGCGGACGCCCGGGCCGCCGCGCCACGTGCGGGTACCGCGCTACTACGGCCCGGGATCCTGGCCTTCGAGGGGGCGATCGGCTCGACGGAGTTGCACGCCCATCACGCGGTGCAGATCGTCGCGGCCTCTAGCCCGATAGTGGTGGTGGACGGAAGCGGCGCCCGCCTGCACGGCACCCACGTTATCGTTCCGACCGACGCGCCGCATCGGATCGATGTCGGCGCCGCACACGGCACTGCCGTCTACCTCGACCCGGAGACCGTCGCCGGTGCCGCCGCCGACCGCAGAGCGCACCTGCACGGCTGGGCCGACATGGCCGGGATCGATCCTGCTCACGGCGATTTGACCGAGCATGTCACCACCGTCGTCGACGATCTGCTGCGCGAAGGCGGCGAGACCGGCACGGTCGAGCGGAACGCCGTTGTGACCGCGGCTCTGCACCTGCTGCCCGCGCTGGTCCGGGAGGGCTCGGTGCGTGGCTCGGATGTCGCACGCCAGCTGGGTGTTTCGGCGACGCGACTGACGCAACTGTTCATCGACCAGGTCGGCATCCCGTTGCGCCGCTATATCCTCTGGCTGCGTCTGCACATCGCGACGACCCGGGTAATGGCCGGCGACGATCTCGCCACGGCCGCGCATGCCGCGGGTTTCTCCGACACCGCGCACCTGACCCGCACCTGCAGGCGCACCTTCGGCCTACCACCCTCCGCCCTGATCGGTACGACCGATCGGGATCTCGGCGGGTAGCCGAATGTTTGTGACCAGAACTGGAGAAGGCCCGCGGTCGGATTGGTACATACCGGTTGAAATTCGCCGATGCGCACGGAAGCACCCTCGGGGCGATCCTCGCTCGGGGCGGCGTGCGGTTCACGTTACCCTCGACCCGTGCCGATTCCGCCCTGCCGTCAGTCACCGGACGCCGACGCACCCGGCTCCGAGCTGATCGCGGTCTACGACCCGACGGGCGAACCGGTCGGCGCCGCGGCACGGGCCACGGTCTACCGCGACGGACTGTGGCACGCCAGCGCAGGCGTGCTGTTGCGGTCGCGCGACGGCAATCGGGTCTACGTGCACCGGCGCACCGACACCAAGATGGTCTTCGCGGGCATGCACGACTGCCTCGCGGGCGGCGTGGTCGAGCCGGGCGAAGCCCCGCGCGACACCGCCATCCGCGAACTCGCCGAGGAATTGGGCATCCTGCTCGGCCCACACGAGGCGGCCCCGCGGTCGCTGGCGCGCGTCTCCTGGGATGGCGACTGGCAGGGCAGACCCATGCGTTGCCACCTGTTCGCGTACGAATTGCGCTACGCGGGACCGATCCGGCACCAGCCCGAGGAGATCGCCGACGGCTGGTGGTGGACCGATGCCGAACTGCGCGCGCACCTCGCCGACCCGGACTGGCCGTTCGTCCCGGACACCCGGTTGCTGATACCGGACATCCTGACCGGAACGGCCCACCGGCCGAAGGACTCCGGTGGGCCGCCGAGATGATCAGCTGGACGAGGTCACCGAACCCGCCCACGCGGCAAAGGCGCCGGGGTTGCGGGTTTGCAGCAGTACCCGGCCGGGACCGGTGAAGTCGAACACGAATCCCTCACCCGACTTCAGCGACTGGATCGACCGGCCCGAAACCGCCCGGCGAATAGTGAAATTCATCGCCAGGTCATAGGCCACCACGTGACCGGTGTCGATGGTGATCGGCTCGCCTGGTTGCAGATCGATGACATCGATCGCGCCGAACACACCGACGACGATCTCCCCTTCGCCGTGCGCGCGCAGACCGAACCCGCCCTCGCCACCGAACAGGTTCGCGAAACCGCCCCACTTGCTCTCCACCTGCACGCCGTGCGAGTTGGCGATCCAGCCGCCGCGGCTGATGAAGAACGGGCGATCCGGACTGATCTGAAGATTCAGCATATCGCCGGGCAGCGCGGGCGCCACATCCACCCAGCCGCCCTGCGACGGCGCGGTGAACGTCGAGACGAAGAAGGACTCGCCGGCCAGCACCGACCGCTTCAATCCGGCTAGGATGCCGCCTTCGGCCTTGGCCTGCAATGTGACTCCCGCCGAATGGGCGACCATGGCACCGCTCTCGACGCGCATCGGCTCGCCACCCGACAGGAAGCACCGCGCGATGGTCGAGGCGGGGTTGTGGCGCAGTTGTACCTTCATGTCCGCCGACCCTACCGCCTGATTTCGAAGGAAGGGTCGGCCGGATCAGGGCCGAGAGATCGCCTCGAGCGCGGCGTCGTCCCGCGCGACGACGGCGCCGTCGTCCGCGGTCAGCACGATGGGGCGCTGGATCAGCTTCGGGTGTTCGGCCAGCGCCTCGATCCACCGGTCCCGGTCGGCGGCGGTGCGCCCCCAGCTCGCCATTCCCAGGTCCTTGGCGATCCGCTCGCCGATGCGGGTGATGTCCCACGGTTCGGCACCGAGCCGCCGCAGCACGTCACGCAGTTCGGCGGCGGTCGGCGGCTCGTCGAGGTATCTGCGCACCGAGTACTCGATGCCCGCCTCGTCGAGGAACGCGGTCGCGTTGCGGCTCTTGGTGCATTGCGGGTTGTGCCAGATCTGTGTCTGCCGGGAGGTCATGCACGCAGGGTACCGAGGGCCACAGCGCCCACCAGCGCGACGGCAGTCGGTCGCCGCGGAAACCATCGGCCACCGCGCTGGCGAGTCTCGGCCACCGCCCCGCGTACCCGGCCGCGCCGTTCGATACTGGAGTCATGAGCGAGCGCAGCGAGCGAACAACAAGCACGGCCGAGCATCGCTCGGTCATGACGGAGCCTCGCGTCAGCGAGGCGCAGTCATGACCGAGAAACCTTGGTCCGAAAACCCTTACGGCACACCGACCACGTCCGGCCCCGAACCCATTCCGTCGTATCAGCGGGTGGTGAACGGGGTCGTGCGGACGCTGCTCCGTGTCCCGGGGATCTCCGGCGTTGTCGGCAAAAGGTTGATGATCCTGCACATTGTCGGGCGCAAGTCTGGCACCGTCTATGACGTGCCACTGGCCTACACGAGGCACGGGGAGGCACTGCTCATCGGCACGGCCCAGCACCCCTGGGTCAAGAACTTGCTCGCAGGCGCACCGGTGCAGGCATCGTTCGGCGGGAGACCACGCACGTTCGACCCGGTGGTCCACACCGCCGAGGTCGACGTGCTGCGGCTCTACGAGATCATCGCGCGGGACAACCGGCAGAACGCGAAGTTCAACGGTATCGGCCGCACCGCCGACGGTTCGCCCTCGAAAGCCGACATCTACCAGACCTGGCAGCAGGGCGGCGTCGTGGTCGAGCTGACGCCGCACTGAAACCGGATCAGCCCGCCTGGACGTAGCCGTCGGCCACGTCGAGCACCTCGTCGACGATCTCCAGGCCGGACCGCAGTTCGTCCGCCGTCGTGGTGAGCGGCGGTGCGATCTGGAAACGGTTGCCCGCGTTGAACGGCCACAGCCCGCGTTCCTTGGCCGCCGCGGTGACTGCGGCCATCGGTTCGGCGGCCGCGCCCGCGGCGGCGAACGGGACCAACGGCTGCCGGGTGTGCGGGTCGCGCACCAGTTCCAGCGCCCAGAAGAAGCCGAGCCCGCGCACCTCGCCGACGCTCGGATGCCGGGTGGTCAGCTCCCGCAAACCTTTTCCGAGCACGTCGGCGCCTACCGAGCGCACGTGGTCCAGGATGCCGTCTCGCTCGAACACCTCGATCGAGGCGACCCCCGCCGCGCAGGCCAGCGGATGTCCGGCGTAAGTGAGACCACCCGGATACACCGTGTGGTCATACCGCTGGGCGATCCGTTCCGCCATGAGCACGCCGCCGAGCGGGACGTAACCGGAGTTCACGCCCTTGGCGAACGTGATCAGATCCGGCGCGACCCCGAACGCCTGCACCGCGAACCACTCGCCCACCCGGCCAAACCCGACCATCACCTCGTCGGCGATGTAGACGATGCCGAATTCGTCGCACAGGGCACGCACCCCCGCGAGATACCCAGGCGGCGGTACGAGCACGCCGTTGGTGCCGACCACCGTCTCCAAGATCAGACCCGCGATGTGTTGCGGACCTTCCAGTTCGATCACCTGCCGCAGATGGGCCAGCGCGGCGGCGGTCTCCTCCTCGGGAGTGGCGGTGTCCCACGGCGAACGATACGGATACGGTCCGAAGAACCGCACCACGTCGACGTTGGTCGGCTCCGCGCCCCAACGGCGGGGTTCACCGGTCAGGCCGATCGCGATGCCGGTGCCGCCGTGGTAAGAGCGATACGCGGCAAGCATTTTCGTGCGCCCGGTGTAGCTGCGGGCGAGGCGCACCGCATGCTCGACGGCTTCCGCGCCGCCGGTGGTGAACAGGATCCGGTTCAGCTCGCCGGGCGCCCGTTCGACGATCAGGCGTGCCAGCTCGCTGCGCGCCTCGTTCCCGACAGTCGGCGAGATGGTGGTGAGTCGCTGTGCCTGCGCCACGATCGCGGCGACGAGGTCGGGATGCTGATGGCCGATGTTGACGTTGACGAGCTGGGAGGAGAAGTCGAGGTAGCGTTTGCCTGCGGCGTCCCAGAAGTACGAGCCGGACGCCCCGGTGATCGGCACCGGGTTCAGCTCGGCCTGGGCGCTCCACGGATAGAAGACGTGATCTGACCCGATCATGGGGCGAATTCCCCCTTCGAAGCTGGATAGAACAGCACATTGGCACCATAGCCCGATTGCGACTCCTGCGCGGCCGGAGGCGCGGGTCTATGACGAGAACTGTCCCGCCTGTGATTCCACACAGGTCCGAAGGCCTCGGCCAGGCCGTCACGCATCCCGGAGCCACGGCACGAGACATGGTCGAGCTGCCGCTCGCCTCCATGCGTCGCCATCGCCCGGACGCGGCCAGGTACTCGTTGCGTCCGGTCGATACGCATGGACAGATCATGGACCGTGAGCTGGTCGCTCATGGGGCTGGGAGCCGGGTGACCGCCTCGGCTGGCGTATCCGCGGCGGAATAGCCGTCCTGTCCCTCCGCGCGAACGGCTCCGCCGCGGTGACGCGGAAGGGCTACCTTCGACTACCGACGGAACTGCGAGGCTGCGGCCCTCCTACTGAGCAAACTCGGCGTGACTCCCGAGGACCTGCTGCGAGCGGGCTCGTCCTCTCGCACACCTCGACCGACCTTCGCCACGTATTTCCGCAACTTCTCGCCGCAATACCCGAGGGAGGGACACGGAAGGCATACAAGAGCTGCTGGACAAGAATTCTCGAGGTCCCTGGCTGGCCCGACCGGCCGATCGACGAGCCCACCACCACTGATCGCGAACAATTGATCGGGACCTCGAGAAATCTCCGCCTGATCCGCAGCAACGATCGCGGAGGCCGAGTGGCCGCACAGAACACAATCGCCGCGTTGCGGTGCCTGTATCGCAAGGCCGAGAACGACGGGCATATTCCGGACGGTCGCAGTCCGGCCCGAAAGCTGACCAGACCCCGAAGTCGGCCATCGAGCCGCCGGGCCATCTCGAGCTTGGTTCTGGCCGAAATCAACCAAGTAGCCGGACGCACCGGAAACGATCCGGAGCTCGACACTCTGCTGCTGCGCCTCCACACCGAGAAGGCCTGCCGGATCTGCGGTGCGTTGGCATTGCGGCGTCTGGATCTCGACCCGGGTCAGTGCTTGATCCGGTTGCGGGAGAAAGGAGGTAGCCAACGATGGCAACCGGTCTCCCACACCTTGATGCGGGCACTTCTCCGGCATCATGAAATCCGGGGCGGCAGCTCCGACGAGCGGCTGCTGCGCTATCGCAACGGTGCCGACAACACGCAAGCGATACGAAATCCTCTGGAAACGCTTGCGGGATCCAGTTGACCGTACGCCGTTGGAGAATCGTCTGCCCCGAGCCGAATACGGAAACAACACTCTGGGCCGCGAGTATCCTGCGGTATCAAAGATCTTTCGGCAATTGAGTGATTCTGGGTCATGAGGAAAGCCCGGCATGCTGAGGAAGAACCGTAGCAGGCGCAGCTGGCCTCGAGCAGAGGCCAGGCGATCTGTGAACGGACAGTCCCCCTGAACGGCCTCGGGCACACGAGAACTCAACACAAGCAGATGCCGACGAACGTGCGCAGCCCAGACGTCCGGAACCGATGATTCCCGCTATCGGGGGAGATCGAAATACGCCCCGCGGCCGTCGTGATTGGCGGTGACCGTGCCGGTCTTTGTGCCGCAAGTGGGTCCGGTTCAACGGTGACACTGTCGGTGGCGAGCAGGTGCTCGCGTGCGACGGTGATGGCGGCCATGTCGGCCAGCTGGCGGGTGTCGGCGAGGTGCCGGGAGCAGTTGCTCGTCGGTCCATGCGGGCCGGTGTGCCCGAGCCGCCGTGCAACGGCAGCTTAACTCGCGGGCACACCGGCACCGTCTGCGCGGGCCTGGATAGCGGTCAGGTCCGCGCACCCGGTCGATCGCGTCGATCTGACCGAGGACGTCGGTCCTGGCCGTGGTGTCCGACGCGGCAGTCTGCACGATCTGACGCAGGCGGGTGCCTACGGCGGCAATCTGGCGAATCCGGCGCAGCATCGTTGCCTGTGCGGGCGGTCAGCGGTCGATAGTTGCCATGACCTTTTCCTCGTGGCGCTCGCCGGCGGCGGGGTGAGGTTGTTGAGCCGTTCGAGCTGTTCGGCGCTGAGCTCGATGGCGTCGGCGGCGGTGTTCTCCTCGACGCGGGCGACCCGCTTGGTGCCGGTGATGGGGGCGATGTCGTCGCCTTGGGCGAGGAGCCAGGCCAGGGCGATCTGCGCTGGGGTGGCACCTGCCTCGGTGGCGACAGCCTGGACTTCGTCGACGATGCGCAGGTTGCGCTGGAAGTTCTCGCCGGTGAAGCGCGGATTCCAGAGGCGAAACGAGGCCGAAATTTGATCGCGAGCACGACCTGGTCACGACGGCCGTTGATGGCCCGGCCGACCAGTTCCTCGTTGATGAACGGGCCGTAGACCTCGGCGGTGTCGATGAACGTGACACCCAAATCCAACGCCCGGTGGATAGTGCGGATCGACTCGGCGACGCTACCCTCCCCGACGTTGTAGTAGCCGGACATCGACATGGCACCCAGCCCGATCCGGGAGACATCCAGTCCACGCAAAGAGACGTACTTCATCAGAAAACTCCGTTCTGTGGTTTCCAGTTTTCCAGGCGATCCCGGGCCTGGAGTGTCGGGCAGCGGCTCACGGCGAGTGCCCCGGCGGGCCGACCTGCGAGTGCCGTGATCACTGTGTTCAGCCCGTTACGCAATTGACCACGCGCTGGCCAATGCTCGTTCCCTCCAAAGAGGCCCGGTTGTTCCGGGGTCTGCCAGTACCCTTTCCGGGACGCTGAACAGCGGGTTCCGTCGTACGGTGGACCGATGGACCGCCGCACCGAGATCCGGGAGTTCCTCCGCGCCCGCCGTGGTGTGCGATGTGCTGGGTTCTCGACCGGATCCGTTACCGCGGAACGCGTTTGATCGTCGTCGAGCGGGGCTGGTGATGGCGTCGATGATGTTGGCGGCGTAGCGGCGGTGTTTGGCGCGGTTGGCGGCGTTGACTCTGAGTTGGCGGGTGGAGGGCTGGTCTACGGCCGGGTCAGGGTCGCGCAAACGGCTGCAGGCGGCCCGATCGCAGGGCGGCTACACCACCGCCATCATCCTCGCCGACCCCACCGAACCAGAGCCTGCCGACAGCGAGATATGGGCGGGGCCGGTCGGAGTCGACGACTAAGGCGGACACCGAGCTTGTGGCCTGTTCCTTCTCTGTTGTTGCCGGATGGTACGTGATTGGCGCACGCCCACAAGCGATTCAGGGTCTTCATCACGTGGTTGAAGTACCCAGGCGGCGGTCGAGTGCCGGACCGGTGCGGCAGCCGCCGCGCTGACACGACTCAGGACACCACGCACGCACCGACATCGACCAACTCCAACGCCGGATCGGCATGCTGGAAGGGGCGCCGCCTCGCCGAGCTGAAAAGTCGACTGGGCGAATGTGATCAGAACTTCGTCGCGACCCGCGCAGCCAGCCGAGAACTGTTGACGAACATGAAAAAGCTGCGCTGCGTTCCGGATAGAATTGTCCCTCATGGCCTCTACGCCAGCTCTTGACATGCTGCGGCTCCTGGGCGGTTTCCAGATTTCGCAGGCACTGTATGTCGTGGCACGTACTGCGATTGCGGACCAGCTCGTCGCCGGACCTGTGCCGATAGCTCGTCTGGCTGAGTTCGCAGGTGTGCGCGAAGACATGCTGCGGCGCGTGGTCCGGTCGCTCGCCGCAGAGTCGGTGTTCATCTATGACGCGGACGAGGATATCGTCGGTCTCGGCCTTTTGGGCCCGACGTTAGTGAGCGAGAGCCCCGGGTCGGTCCGCAACGTCGCGCTCATGTGGATGCAGACCCACTACCTCGCGTTCGCCGAGTTGGAGGGCACCCTGCATGACGGTGTGCCGGCGGCCGAACACGCGCATGGGCGCCCGTTCTACGCTTGGCTCGGTGACGACCCCGCACGGACCTCCATTTTCAGCGCTGCGATGGCGGACCTGATGCGTGTCATGCGTCGAGACGCATTGGCGTCGCTGCGCTTCGACGGAGTACGAAGAGTTGTGGATATCGGCGGGGCCGACGGCACTGTGCTCGGAGGCCTCGCGACCCGTCACCTCCATCTTCGAGGCACGGTCTTCGACCTGCCTCATGTCGTAGCTGCCGCGCCTGGTGTGTTGCGGGAACTGGGTGTCGGCGAACGCATCGACACCGCAGCTGGCGACGCCTTTGTGGCCGTCCCTCCCGATGCGGATTGCTACCTGGCCTGTGGCGTGCTGCAGGGATGGAACGACGAGCAAGCATCCCACGCCCTCGCCCGCATCCACGAGGCCGCAGCTCCTGATACCCGCTTGGTCATTGTCGACATGGTCGTCGGCGAGAGCTCCGAACCGCAGCTCGTCGGGCTCTTGGACCTCACAATGATGGCTATGTCGGGCGGACGCGGTCGCACCGCTCAGGATTGGCAGAACCTACTGAGCGCCGCGGGATTCCGGCTTGATCAGATCAGACCCCACGGGCCGGTATGCGTAATCGAGGCCAGCCGTCAGCCGCACAAGCCGTGAGTATTCGATACGCACAATCGCACCGATTGCGGATGACCTTCGGGATCATGGAGGGGCGCTGGGTATGGCACACGGGACTGTCAGTAACGAGAGGGACCCGGATGAGCTGCTCGTCCTTCCACTCCCGCAGCTCCTGCCACGGAAGCGTTCAGAGTTGGAGTCCGCCGCCAGGACGGTGATGGATTCGTCCTTGGCGCCTGGCAGGATGCACGACGACGCACGCACTTTCGCAATCGCGGCGAAACGCTGCCTTGCTCGCTATTGCGGCGATCTCGCCGACAACCCGACGAACATCGCAGAGCCGACCGGTGAAGACTTCACCGGACACGATTCCTTCTTCGCAGTCATTCGCGTCTCGACCAAGCCGGAGGTCGCGCTGCTCGCCGGCGCTGCCCTGAGCCATGCCCGCATCTTGACGGACCTGACCGAGATGGGGACTACCCTTTCTCTCGATCAGGTGAGGGAATTGCTCGATGGATACGCAGCGATCTGCCGGTACGCGGGCATGCGCAGCAATGCCGATCACGGTCGGCCACGCACCGATTTCGGATACTTGGTCAGCGGCGGAGGCTACCGTCCTGCGACGCGTTGGCGATTGGGGCATCAGCACTTCTTCGTCCAGCTACAGTCGCTTGTCACGGCGTTGAACCTACTGAGCAGCGCCGTGGTAGGCGAAGACGAGCCCGGCATCCGCGAGGCGCTGCAGCTCGCCACGCTGCTGGCGCTCAGTGCATCCGCCGGCATGCGGTTTGCCGCAGATTTCCATGCCTGCGACTACCATTCGGTTCGCGGCTCGATGAGCCCGCCGCGCGTTGCCGCCGGATTCAGCGGCCTGCAAACCCGCGACCACCACGCCCTGGTCCAGGCGTTCCAGACCCTGCCGTTGGGTGTCCTGCGGTCGTTTCCCGCGGAGTACGAGACGTTCCTAACCGCCGTAGGCTCCGTGTACACCGCGCACGTCCACGTATGCGAATTCTTCGGTGACGGCGACGGGCCGAGCCTTCGCATGCAGACACGAGCCGCTGGACCTCACCGTCTATCCGGCGCCGCAGTGGCCGAAGCACTGGCACATTCCCGGCTCCGCATACTCGATCCAGCCGAGGACAGCAACGGTGCGTGATCAGCTCGGCCGCGGGACACCACGCTGTCCATTCCACGTCTCTGTGCAGTACGCGGCGGTGGAACGTGAGGGACGGCGAGCAGGGCACCCGCGGCGGTGGCGAGCATGCCATGGGCAACACTCGAGGACGGCTCTCACGCCATCCCGGTTCAGTGATACTGCAACAGAATCGGGGCGCCGAGGGATCCTCGCCGGTCGAGTTGACTCCGGCGCACCGGACCGTCCCAATAGCGGCGGACCTGGTAATGGTCGAGGCCGACTTCGGTTTTGGCGGTCTGGAAGCAGTCCTCGATCGGCCAGCGGGCGCCAGCGACCCGGATCAGTTCGTCATCGCTGGTCCCGGTGGGTGCGCAGCACCGGTAGTAGGCGATTTCGAGCTCGCCAGTTGTCCACGAGTAGGTCGGCAGCGAGCCACCGCCCAGTCGAACATCCGCGGCCCTTTGGCGCCGGCACCGCAGCTGAGCCGTTTCCATGCTTGCGAAGGTGCTTGTGCAACAAGGTGATCAGCGCGGGTGCAGCCCGCGGTGACCGGGATGGTTTGGCTGCGTGGGACCGCGACCACATAGCCGATCCGCCGCTCTTCCAGCCAGGTCCGGAACTTGTAGTCACCGCCGTAGGCTTCCTCCGCGGTAACCCACCGCGCGGGCACTCCGGCATCCAGCGCCCGTGCCAGCATTTGCTTGGCCAACGTTGCTTTGGTGGCGAAGGCAACCTCGTCGGGCACCGACAACCCCGTCGACATCCCACGCAGCCTTGTTCAACAGCCGCTGCGTCCCGTCCGGCGTCATATCGCCAGCCGCTTCCGCCAAGGTCCAGCCGTTCTTACCGGCCAACGGCGCCAACAGTCCCCACACACCCATCGATGCCTGGACCACGACCCGGCCGCCCCGCACCGTCCCGTAATCCTTTGCGGACCAACCTGCGATCCTTTGGACGAGATGCGAGCCGCGACTTCATATCACCTCCCGGTGGACCTCGAGGCCGGAAACCGGCTGATGATCACGGGCGCGTACTGCATGACCTTTTGCGACGGTGGGGTTCTGCGGGTATCCACCACTTCGCCAGTACACCTGCCCGTACAGTCTTCGTGTGATCCAGTCCGTACACCTGTAGAGGACGCCTGCCCGTGAGCCACACCCTGCCTGATGGATTCAGTCTCGTAGAAGGAATTCCCGAGGATCGTTATCCCGAATGGCTGGGCTGCTGGTTGACCACGCTCGCTACCCCGACCGACCCGGATCCGGCCATTGTGGACTTCCACCGCCAGGTCTATCCGCCCGAGCGAGCCATCGCGATCCAGGACAACCACGGGTACGGCGCGACGAACACTTCGCTGGACTGCGACCTGGTTCTGCCAGGTGGCGCCGCGGTGCCGGCGGCCTTGTGCACCGGTGGTTTCTGCCACCCGACACTTACTCGACGGGGGCTGATGACGATCATGCTGGATCGGCTGTACCGACGGGCCGCGGAGGAGGAGAAGGCTTTGTGCGCGGATTCGCCCTCGGAGTGGCCCATCTACCAGCGATTCGGGCACGGCCCTGCTGTCTGGTACGAATATGCTGAGATCGATGTGCGCCGGGCGGGTTTGCGCGACGATGTGCCCGGAGCAGGCATCCGGCCGCGGCGAGTCATCGGGAAAGAGGCCGGGAAAACTGCCCAGCGGGTGTACGCACTGCAGGCCGCAGCGACCCCTGGCGAAGTCATTCCCCCCGCGGCCTTCTGGGATCGGCTTTCCACCGAGCCGTCCTCGCCCGCATTGGAGACGACACTGTCGCTCAGCGGTCCCGGCGGCGGACCACGGCATTGTGCCGCGATCGAAAACCGCGGCTTCGTCTCGTACCGGATCACCCCGGGTTGGACACCGGAGCAGGCACCCAATGGTGTGCTGAAGGTTATCGACTTTCTGGCGGCCGACAGCGAAACCGCAGGTGCGCTGTGGCGGTATCTGTTCTCGATCGACATGATCGGCGAGATCCACGTGCGGCGGCTGCCGATGGACGATCCGCTGCGCTGGTGGGTCACTGACGCACGGTGGATTCGGAGTCTCCGCCGGGACGGGCTTTGGCTGCGCCTGCTCGACGTACCCAGGACGCTGGAGGCCCGTCAGTGGTCGGCCGACGGCGTACTCACGATTCGGGTGCACGACGCCAGGGGCTATACAGCGGGGACCTACCGTCTGGAAGTCGACAGCGGAGTGGGTGTGTGCCGACGTACGACAGCAGAGCACGACCTCGAGATGGACGTGTCGACCCTGGGCGCGATCGTGCTTGGTGGGACCTCGGCTTCCGGCGTCCATCGGGGTGGACGCCTTCACGCCCGAGACCCTCGCCATGTGCGGCTCTGGGATGTCATGGCCACTCCAGAGCGTGCACCCTTTGTGTCCTACTTGCTCTAGGCGACGAGGGACGCTTTTCACCAGCCAGCCCGCACTCGCGGCCTCAAACACCACAGGGTAGCCAAATCCGGGGCAGCTCAGCGAGTCAACCGAACTCGGGGCAGTCCCGAATAACGGAAAGGAACGATCTGTGATCTCCAGGATCTTCGATAATGAGAGCAGGCGCCGTATGAACATGTCCGGCATCGGTGCTCGCGCCAGCGTCTGCGTGGCAATTGCGTTCCTCGGCTGTGCAGGGACCCTCACCCCCGCCTCCGCCACCCCCTTGCCAAGCGACGATATCGAGGCTATTTGTGTCGCGCAGATGGCCGCACTTCCCATTATTGCGGAAACGGGGATCTTCACGGGGCAGGACACAGTTTCGTGCACTGACAGTGAGGGGAAGCCTCTGGCCTCGGGAACATCGGAGATTGCGAGCACGGCCGCCGGTTCGCAATGCGAGGACACGGTCACAACTCACTGGACCGACGGGACACGTACCACCACCAAGACCAACGGACACACGGACATCGCAAACAAAGCGTTCGCAGCCACCGGACAGGTGTCCGCCGACAGCACGCGCTTCGCGAACGACACCGTGACCGTCGTCGGTAGCGGCGCGGTACCGAACTGCGATGACGGACCGCAGTCGGGCGTCTCCGTCTACGTCGTCACTTTCAGGCACTGAAGTCTGACTTGAGATTTAACCGTGTGGCCCCGGCTGTGCCGGGGCCACACGGGTTTTGCCGACATCGGGGTGTGGTGCGATGTGCCGGTTCTTGGAGCCTTTCGGTCAGCCGGGGCCGGGTCTGGACTGTTTCGGCGCGCTGGCCGGAAGGGGGTTTTCCGGCGGAGGTGGCGAAACCCGCAGGCCGAGATGCCCACAGCCACAAAGGTTTCGGGTTACGGTAACCGGGCAGCCGATCCACGCTCAGCAGGATCAGGCTGCCCTCGATGATCGGCAACGGACCGCAGTGGGTGGCTCAGCGACCGGAATGGGTGAGCCGGGGATGCAGCCGCGACCATGCCTCGGTGCGGGCGGTGACGGTGCTGGTGGTGACCGAGGGCGCTGGTAGGTGGCCGGGTCGGCAAGGTTGAACAGAGGCCCGTGGGGCGGCGGGCGGCCGGTGCGTGCCCGCCGCTGCCGGAAGCAGTACACCCGGTCGGAACCGACCCGGCCCAGCAACTGCACCGGCAGATCGGCCAAAAGCAAGGCCAGCCAGCAGATGTCGTAGCCGGCCGGCGCCGCTGTCGAGGCCGCTCTCATCGGGCCTCCACCAGTACCTCACACGGTCGGTGTCGCCGGGCGCTCACAGCGCACACAAGCTGCCACGCCGCAGCCGCCGCGACGGCGCACCACGTGCCGATTCCCACCGCGCTCATAGCGCACGCCACGCTCGGCCGACGGACGCCGCGGCCGGCCACCTGCTCATCCAACCCCCTCGGTAGCGTTCACCGGATGCGCCAGGCGCGGCAGCACCGATTCGCCGTACGCCTCCAGCGTCGCGGTCTTGGCGTCGTGCTGGAGGTATACCGCGAACTGGTGGACGCCGAGCTTCTCCAGCTCGCGCAGCCGGGCCAGCTGGTCGTCGGGCGTGCCGAGCAGGCAGAAGCGGTCCACAATGGCATCGGGCACGAACTCCGCGTGCGTATTGCCCGCGCGCCCGTGCTGGTTGTAGTCGTACCCCTGCCTGCCCGCGATGTATTCGGTGAGCGCGGCCGGAATGTCGCTGCCCGACCCGTATTTCGCGACGAGGTCGGCGACGTGGTTGCCGACCATTCCGCCGAACCATCGGCACTGCTCCCGTGCGTGCGCCAGCGCCGAATCCGATCCGTCGGTGATGTACGCGGGCGCGGCGACGCAGATCCGGATCGACGCCGGGTCGCGGCCCACCCGTTCGGCCGCCGCCCGCACCCGGGCGATGGTCCACGCCGTGATGTCCGGGTCGGCCAGTTGGAGGATGAACCCGTCGGCCACCTCCCCGGTCAGATCGAGGGCGCGGGGACCGTACCCGGCCACCCACACCTCCAGCCGCGAGGCGGCCGCCCAGGGGAACCGGACGACGGTGTCGCCGACCCGCGCGCTGCGGCCGTTGCCGAGTTCCCGGATCACCTCGACCGATTCCCGCAGCGTGGCCAGGGTGGTCGGCTTGCCGCCCAGGGTCCGCACAGCCGAGTCACCGCGACCGATCCCGCACACGGTGCGGTTGCCGAACATGTCGTTCAGCGTGGCGAAGGTCGACGCCGTCACCGTCCAGTCCCGGGTGGCCGGGTTGGTCACCATCGGACCGACGACGACCTTGCGGGTGGCGGCGAGGATCTGGCTGTGGATGACATAGGGCTCTTGCCAGAGCAGATGCGAATCGAAGGTCCAGACGTGCGAGAACCCGTGCGTCTCCGCCAGTCTGGCCAGTTCGACCACCCGCGAGGGAGGGGGTGTGCATTGCAGCACCACGCCGATGTCCATGCGGCACTCTCCGTTTCGAGGATCAGAATAGATTCTGCGACAGTTCACGTTTGACGAACCGGCCGTGCCCCGCGCTACCGAGGTACGTGCCGTCGTCGACGATCACCCGGCCGCGGGACAGCACCGTGTCGACATGACCGTCGATCTCGAAGCCCTCATAGGCCGAGTAGTCCATGTTCATGTGATGGGTCTTGCCGAGCCCGATGCTGGTGTGACCGTTGGGGTCGTAGAGCACGATGTCGGCGTCCGCGCCCGGGCTGATCACGCCCTTGCGCGGGTACATGCCGAACATCCGAGCCGGTGTGGTGCAGCAGACATCGACCCAGCGTTCCAGTGCGATCCGTCCGGCCTTGACGCCCTGGAACATCAGGTCCATCCGGTGCTCGACGCCACCGATCCCGTTCGGGATCTTGCTGAAATCGCCTAGGCCCATCTCCTTCTGGTCTTTCATACAGAACGGGCAGTGGTCGGTGCTGACGGTGGCGACGTCGCCGGTGCGCAGGTAGCGCCACAGCTCGTCCTGATGTCCTTCGGCCCTGGACCGCAGCGGCGTCGAGCACACCCATTTGGCCCCCTCGAAACCCGGTGCGCCCAACTGCTGTTCGAGCGAGAGATACAGATACTGCGGGCAGGTCTCGCCGAACACGTTCTGGCCGTTGCCGCGCGCGGCGGCGATCTGCGCGAGCGCCTGCTCGGCCGAGACGTGCACGACGTACAGTGGCGCACCGGTCAGGTGGGCCAGCATGATCGCACGATGGGTGGCTTCCTCCTCCATCTGCCACGGCCTGGTCGTGCCGTGGAAGTACGGAGCGGTGTCCCCGCGCGCGATCGCCTGTTCGACAAGTACGTCGATAGCGATCCCGTTCTCGGCGTGCATCATGAGCAGCGCCCCGAGGTCACCGGCGGACTGCATGGCCCGCAGGATCTGGCCGTCGGTGGAGTAGAAGACACCGGGGTAGGCCATGAAGAGTTTGAAGCTGGTGACCCCTTCGGCCACCAATTCGCTCATCCCCTTCAAGGATTCGTCGTTGACCTCACCGATGATCTGATGGAAGCCGTAGTCGACCGCGCACTGTCCCGCCGCCTTCCGGTGCCAGGCGCCGAGCGTGTCCTGCAGCCGCTCGCCCGGTTTCTGGACGACGAAATCGATGATTGTGGTGGTGCCGCCCCAGGCGGCGGCGCGGGTGCCGGTTTCGAAGGTGTCGGATGCCTCGGTGCCACCGAAGGGCATCTGCATGTGGGTGTGGCCGTCCACGCCACCGGGGATCACGTACTTGCCGGTCGCGTCGATCACGACCTCGGCCGATTCCGTGAGGTCCGCGCCGAGCGCGGTGGCGCCGGGTTGCAGGACGGCGACGATGGTCTCGCCGTCGACCAGTACGTCGAGCGGTTGCGATCCGGTGGACGAGACCACCGTGCCGCCGTGGATGAAGGTGCGCGTCATGTCGGTCTCACCTGTCTCAGGGGGCCACCAGCGGCCCATAGGCGTCGGGGCGGCGGTCGCGGTAGAAGGCCCAGCGATCGCGCACCACCTTGATCAGGTCCATGTTCAGATCTCGGATCACCAACTCGGGGTGGGTGTCGGAGGCGACGTCGCCGACGAACTTTCCCTCCGGGTCGACGAAGTAGCTGGTGCCGTAGAAGTCGTCGTCGCCGTACTCCTCGACACCGACGCGGTTGATGGCGCCGATGAAGTACTCGTTGGCGACCGCGGACGCGGGCTGTTCCAGCTTCCACAGGTAGCCGGACAGGCCGCGCGAGGTGGCGGAGGGGTTGAACACGATCTCGGCGCCGGCCAGGCCCAGCGCGCGCCACCCCTCCGGGAAGTGCCGGTCGTAGCAGATGTAGACGCCGACCTTGCCGACCGCCGTGTCGAACACCGGCCAGCCCAGGTTGCCCGGCCGGAAATAGAACTTCTCCCAGAATCCGTTGACGTGCGGGATGTGGTGCTTGCGGTACTTACCGAGGTAGCTGCCGTCGGCGTCGATCACCGCCGCCGTGTTGTACAGCAGACCGGGCTGCTCCTGCTCGTACACCGGTAGGACCATCACCAGGCCCAACTCCCGTGCCAGCGCGGCGAATCGCTCCGTCGTCGGCCCCGGCACGGATTCGGCGTAGTCGTAGAACTTCGCGTCCTGCAATTGGCAGAAATACGGGCCGTAGAACAGCTCCTGGAAGCAGACCACCGTCGCGCCCTGCTCGGCGGCCCGACGTGCGTAGTCCTCGTGCGCTTCGATCATGGACTCTTTGTCGCCGGTCCAGTTCGTCTGGACGAGCGCCGCTCGAACGATTCCCATGCTTTGTTATACTTCACCGAGAACTAATTCGGTTGTGTTACAACATTGTGGAAACAGTTTCGTAGCCGTAAACCTTGGAGTCGGTCGTAGTCCCCACCCGGCGCCCGACACAGAATGGCGCTGTGAGTATCGAGCCCGCGATCGCCGATCGCGCACCCGCCGACGGCGCACCTTCCGACGAGTCGACCGGGCGGTTCATTGCGGATCTCGACGATCGCACCCCGGCGGGGATCGCCGCCGCGGTCGGCCGACTGATTCGCTCGGGCACGCTCTCGCCCGGCTCACGACTACCTACCGTCCGGGAGGTGGCGCGGGAGTTGCGGGTCTCGCCCGTCACGGTCAACCAGGCCTGGCGGGCGCTCGCCGCCACCGGGGCGATCGTCGCGCGCGGACGTGCGGGCACGTTCGTCGGCGAACAGATCAGCGCCACTCCGGTCGGCCGGTCCCAACGACTGCATCCCCCATCCGACAGCGCTTTTCGCGTCGACCTCGCCCGCGGCACCCCCGACCCCGAGCTGTTGCCCGACCTCGGAGCCGCGCTGCGCGCGCTGAGCAGGGACCAGGCGGGCGACCTCGCCGCCGACTACCTCGGTGAGGCGGTGCTCCCCGACCTCGCCGCGAAGGTTCGCGCGGACTGGCCGTTTCGCGCCGAGCGCCTCGCCGTGCTCGACGGAGCGCTCGACGCGGTCGACCGCCTGCTCGCTGTGCACGTCCGTCTCGGCGATGCCGTCGCCGTCGAGGATCCGTGTTTTCCGCCGTTTCTCGACCTGCTCGCGGTGATGGGCGCTCGCCCGGTCCCGCTGCGCCTCGACGAATCCGGTCCACTCCCAGCCGATCTCGCGCGTGCGGTCACGAAATATGCTGCGGTCGCGGTGATCTTGCAACCGCGGGCGCAGAACCCGACCGGCGCCTCGTTCACGGCACACCGGGTACGCGAACTGTCCGATGTCCTGGACGGCTCCCGCACAATGGTCATCGAGGATGACCACTCCGCCGGAATCGCCTCCGCCGCATCGCGTTCGCTCGGCACCCGGCTACCGGGCCGCACCGTGCACATCCGCTCGTACTCCAAGTCACACGGAGCGGACCTGCGTCTGGCCGTCGCGGGCGGGCCGGCCGAATTGCTCGACCCGGTCGTCGCGCGCCGCATGCTCGGCCCGGGCTGGACCAGTCGGCTGCTGCAACGCGTGCTGGTGAACATGCTCGACGACAACTCCGCGGGCAAGGCCGTCGCCACCGCGCGCGCCGAATACCGCAGACGCTCCAGCGCACTGCGCCGCGCCCTGGCCCGCCACGGCGTCACCGTTGCCCGCGGCGATGGCATCAACCTCTGGCTTCCCGTCGCCGACGAGAACGCGGCCATGATCTCCCTCGCCGCCGCGGGCATCAAAGCGGCCCCCGGTGGTCCCTTCGTGGTCGGCGATCGTCCGAGCATCGACCACCTGCGCCTCACCATTGCCGCCGTCACCGACGCCGATGTCGACTGGCTCGCGACCGAACTCGCGGCCGCCACCACGGCCACCCCGACCTACCGCCGCGTGCGCCGGGCCTGAAAACGCGTCCGTACCGTACCGCGCGGCAGGGAAATCGGGCCGTACTCCCACGCCAGGCGAAGCGAGATGGAATGATTCGCGTCGCATCGTCCGGTGCGCAACCCGAATGAAGGAGATTTCCAGCGTGAGCAGCGAAGTGCAGGCGCGGCAACTCGGCGGTGGTCGGCGCGGAGGACGAGTGGGCGTACCGTGGCGGACGCTGCGAATTCTCGGTGTCCTTGCCGTCGGCGCAGCGCTGGCGGTGTCGGTTGCGGGCGGTGTCTCAGCAAATCCGGGAACCGCACGGGAGAAGGCGCCTGCCGCCTGCAATGCGCCGGCCGTCGGTCAGCCGAACGGCAAACAGTGGACCGTCGAGCCCGCCGTGACGATCGACGCCAACGCCGGATACACGGCGACATTGGCAACCACCTGCGGCACGGTGACGATTGCGCTGGATGCTGCCCACGCGCCGCACACGGTCAATTCGTTCGTGTTCCTCGCCAATGAGCAGTACTACGACCACACGAAGTGCCACCGGATCACCACCGAGGGCATCTACGTCCTCCAGTGCGGGGATCCAACCGCGACCGGCACCGGCGGCCCCGGCTACAGCTTCCCCGACGAGAACCTGTCCGGCGCCACCTATCCGGCGGGAACGGTCGCGATGGCGAACGCGGGACCGAACACCAACGGCAGCCAGTTCTTCCTCGTCTACCAGGACACCCAGCTGCCGCCGAACTACACCCCGTTCGGTCGGGTCACCGCGGGCTTGGACGTGCTCGCGTCCATCGCCGCCGCAGGCGTCAAGGACGGCTCGTCCGACGGCGCGCCCGCCGTAGACGTCGTGCTCGATTCCGTTGCCGCCGTAGGCAATTGAGTCCACACCGCATCCGGTGGCGGCGCCGATTCGGCGCCGCCACCGCTCGTTGCCGACAGCCCGGCGTGTGTCAGGACACCCCTGCCCTGCGCCGCGGCACCAGCGCGAGGACCGGCTCGACGACACGGCTGGCCACCGGGCCGAGGACCGCCATCAGCAGCACGTAGGTGGTGGCCAGTGCGGCGAACTCGGCGGGGACCGCGCCCGCGGCGACCGCCAGTCCCGCGATGACGATCGAGAACTCGCCGTGAGCGACCAGGGCGGTACCCGCTCGCGCCCGGCCGTAGTGGCCCGCACCGGCCCGCTTGGCCGCCCACCATCCGGTCGCGACCTTGCTCACCGTCGTGACGACGGCGAGCAGGCAGGCCCAGCCGAGCACCGGCGGGATGCTGGCCGGATCGGTGCTCAGCCCGAACAGAACGAAGAACAGCGCGGCGAACAGGTCACGCAACGGCTCCAGGATCTTGGTGGCGTTGTGCGCGGTCGAGTCCGAGATGGCGATGCCGAGCAGGAAGGCACCCACCGCCGCGGACACCTGCACCGCGGAGGCGACCCCGGCGACCAGCAGCGCGGAGCCGAGCAACTTCAGCAGGAAGATCTCCCGGTCCTCGCTGTCCACGATCGCGGAGACATAGCGGCCGTAGCGCAGCGCGACAATAAGCACGACCGTGACCGCGACCAGCGCGATGGCCAGCGTCTTCAGTCCGGCGAGGAAGCCGACGCCGGCCA
The DNA here is from genome assembly GCF_035920445.1 of Nocardia sp. NBC_01730. Lineage (NCBI taxonomy): Bacteria > Bacillati > Actinomycetota > Actinomycetes > Mycobacteriales > Nocardiaceae > Nocardia > Nocardia sp. NBC_01730. The sequence goes on from NZ_CP109162.1 coordinate 2,643,780, forward strand.
GCACGGCCGTGAGCACCGGCAGATAGCCGGCCATCACCAGGTCTTCGAACACCAGGATGGACAGGACCACCGGTGTTTCACGGTTGCCGAGCCTGCCCAGGTCGTTGAGCACCTTCGCGACGATGCCCGAGGACGAGATATAGGTGACTCCGGCCATGGCGATGGCACCGGTGAGGCCCCAGCCGAGCGCGAAGGCGACCAGCACGCCGGGGGTGGCATTGAGCACGATGTCGACGACGCCCGCGGCCCACGATCGGCGCAGCCCGGTGACCAGTTCCGGCGCGCTGTATTCCAGGCCGAGCAGCAACAGCAGAAGGACGACGCCGATTTCGCTGGCCAGGTGGATGAAGTCGTCCACCTGCCGCAGCTCGACCAGGCCGCCTGAGCCGAACACCAGTCCGCCGACCAGATACAGCGGGATCGGTGACATGCCGATGCGCGCAGCGATTCGGCCGAGCAGACCGAGGCCGAAAAATACCGCGCCCAGCTGGATCAGCGCGAGCGCGGTCTCCTGAGCTACCACCCCGCTCAGCCGTCCAGCAGGATCTTGGCGGCGGCCTCGAGGCCCTCCGCGGTGCCGACAACGACGAGCACGTCACCGGCGGTGAACGTGAAATCCGGGCCGGGCGAAGGGATCGGCTGCCCGCCGCGCACCACCGCGACGATGGACGCCTTTGTCCGTGTTCGTATCTGGGTCTCCCCCAGCATCCGCCCGTCGTAGCGGGACCGGTCGGGGACGGAGAGCTGACGGGTGGTCAGCCCGGCGAATTGGCGGTGTTCTTCGCGCAGTTGCTCGACCAGCTGCGGTGCGCCGAGCAGGTTGGCCAGCACGGCCGCCTCCTTGCCCGACAGCGGTATCTGCTCGGTCTCGTCGGGGTGGTCGGCCTTGCTCAGGATCAGATCCATGGTGCCGTCGCGATGATCGATCACCCCTATCCGGCGCCGGCTGTTGGTCAGCGGAAAGTCCTTGCGTACACCGATACCGGGCAGGGGTGTCACCTCAACGTTCACGACTCCAGCCTAGCCACCCAGCGGTACACCCCCGCAGACGGGTGCCCGAATTGTCCGTATCGCCTAGGCATTTCCGCACGACACTCCGGCTGCGCAGGTTGGACCGAAGTTTGTCGCCCGTGGTAAGAGAATGACGTGTCCCGTACATCAGCCCGTCGCTTCGCCGTCACCTTCGACTGTCGATTCGGCGACGCCATGCGAGTTCGGTGACGGTCGCCCGAGTGGTGAACCGGTTGCGGCGGCCGGGCACGGTTGCCGCTGCCGCAGCGCCACCGCGCGGCGCCGTGGACAGTTATCGGCACGATCTGGACGGGCTGCGCGGCGCGGCGATCGCACTGGTCGTGGCGTTCCATATCTGGTTCGGCCGTGTCTCGGGAGGGGTGGACATCTTCCTCGTCCTCTCCGGCTTCTTCTTCACCGGCTCGCTGCTGCGCGGCGCAGAGTCCACCGGCGCGATTCGCATCGGTCACACCGCCCACAGGCTCGCCCGCAGGCTACTTCCGGCCCTGGTGACGGTGCTGACCGCGGTGTTCACGGCGACGGTGCTGCTGCGCCCCTTCACGCAGTGGACCGAGATCGCCGCACAGACGCTGGCGTCGCTGCTGTACTACGAGAACTGGTATCTGGCACTGTCCTGGTCGGACTACCTGGCCGCCGACCCTTCGGTGAGCCCGCTGCAACATCTCTGGTCGATGGCGGTGCAGGGGCAGTTCTACCTGGTGACCCTGCTCGGTGTGGCGCTCGCGGTGCGACTGTGCAGGCGCCTCGCGGGCCCTGCCGCGCTGCGGCCAGGCCTGGCGATCCTCCTCGCGGCGATCGCGATGGCCTCGTTCCGCTACGCCGCGCACGGCACCTCCGTGCATCAGGGCTGGAACTACTACGACAGCTTCGCGCGCGCCTGGGAGCTGCTGGCCGGCGCACTGCTCGCGGTCGTGGTGCCATGGCTGTCCGCGCCGCGTCTCGTGCGGGTGACGCTGGCTGTGCTGGGCGTGGCCGCGGTGGTGGCGTGTGGCTGGCTGATCGATGGCGCGGACGAGTTCCCCGGGCCTGCGGCGCTGGTGCCGGTGGGCGCCGCCCTCGCACTGATCGTGGCGGGGAGCAATCTGCCTGCCGCCGCGCATCCGCTGCCCAACCGGCTGCTCGGCACACCCGCGGCGGTGCGCTTGGGCGAACTGGCCTACGCGCTGTACCTGTGGCACTGGCCGATCCTCATCTTCGTCCTCGCGGAGACCAGGTCCGCCACGGCCGGACTCGTCCGCGGGCTCGGCGTGCTCGCGGGGTCGCTGGTGCTGGCCTACCTGACCAACAGGTTCATCGAGGAGCCGCTGCGGATCCGGCGGTCCTCGTGGTCCGCCCAGGAGACGCCCGCCCGCCGTCGCCGCACCGGCCAAGTGGTCGCGGTGCTCGGCATCGCCGTGCTCGCGATATCGGTGGGCGAGCAGGTGGTGACGCGGGCGAACCCGCCGCAGCCGGTGGCTTTCCTCGACCCGGTGCACTATCCGGGGGCGGCGGCGCTGGTCGGCGGCGCAAGCACGCCCCGGGCACGGCTGCGTCCGACCGTGTACGAAGCGCCCGCCGATCACGCGTATCCGTCGCAGGACGGCTGTATCGCGGACTGGGACACCCGCGACGTCATCACCTGCGCTTATGGGAACGCGGATGCGCAGCACACCGTGGCAGTGGTCGGCAGCTCGCATGCCGAACACTGGGTTCCCGCCCTCGACTTACTGGCGCGCGAACACAACTTCCGCGTCGATGTCTATCTGAAGATGGGCTGCCCGCTGACCGTGGCGGCGGAGCCGATGTACAAGGGCGAAGCTATTCCGGACTGCCGCGACTGGTCCGCCGAGGTGATCGACCGCCTCGGCGTCGACCGCCCGGAGTGGGTGTTCACCACCGCGACCCGCCCCCGCGACAAGCTCGGCGACGAGACGCCCGCCGACTATCTGGACGTGTGGTCGCACCTGGCCGAGCGGGGGCTCAATGTGTTGGCCATCCGCGATACCCCGTGGCTGCGCCGCGACGGCGTCCGCTATCGGGCGATCGATTGCCTCGCCCAGAACGGCGACCGGATCAGCTGCGGCATGCCGCGCACGGACGCGCTGGACGAGGTCAATCCGGCGCTGGAGTTCGCCGCCTCGTTCGCCAACGTGTTCCCTTTGGACCTGAGCGACGCGGTGTGTGAGCCGGACGTGTGCGCCGTCACCGAGGGCAACATCCTGATCTACCACGACGAACACCACCTCACCGCCAGCTACTCGCGGTCGCTGGCACCGGAACTGGGCAGGCAGCTGTCGCCGATCCTGGGCTGGTGGTGAGGCGGCGTCCGGTCAGTTCAAGCGCAGCATGTCCGGCCATACGCGAGACCACGGCGTGCGCGGTTGAGCACAGCGCCATAGGGTGACGTGGCGGGTGACGCCAGGGAACCCGAGCCGGGCATCGACGCGCCCGACCGGCGTCACCTCGGCGCAGGACTCGCGCACGTCCGGCTCGGCGCCGCCGACCCACAGGACCGTGCTCGCTGTGTCCGGCGGGGCGCCGAAGTAGCCGAAGCCACGGTTCGGGCTGTAGACGGCGGGCAAACCGTATTCGGCGCGGTACACATCCAGAGCGGCTGCCTGCCAATAGGAATCGGCGATCACCACGGCCGACGCCCGTTCCGGCTTCGGCAGCGCCTGGTAGGCCGCCGACGTCTGCGCCGCGAGCTCCGACCAACCGAACCGTCCGTAGACCGCGATCTCCAATCCCGCCTTGGCCTGGGTGTCGACCGGCTCGATTTCAGTCTCCGCGCGCAAGGGCAGCGAGTACACCAGCAGTGCGGCCGACATCGCGACCAGCGGGACGGTGACGATCGTGCGCGAGCGGCCCCAGCCGCTCGTCCAGCGCACCGCACCCACTGCGATCAACGCGCCGTAGCAGCCCGCCGCGTAGTACGGGCGTCCGTTGGTCGCGACGAAGACCACGGCCAGCACCAGCGGCAGCAGGCCGAGAAACCGATAGGGCCGCCAGCAGTCGGCCCGCCACAGGGTCCACACTCCGTAGACCAGCAACAGCCCGCCGAGCAGCCCGGCCGAGGCGAGTGCAAGGGGCAACCAGGTATAGCGGCCGCCGATCGTGGCTTGTTCCTCGGCGACCACACCCCCCGAGGCCCAGCTGCGGCCACCCGTGTGTGGCCTGCCACATCAGACTGGGCAGCGCTGTCACGACGACGAGCGCCGCACCCCACCACAAGGCGGGGCGGCGCAGCAGCTCCCGCGGCCCGTACATCGCCACACCGAGCGCGAGTGCGATCCAGAAGAACGGAATCAGCCATTTAACTTGCATGTCCAGCGCGGTGACCACCGCGGCTCCCAGCAGCAGGCCGTCGTGGCGCGTGCGGACCCAGCGGATCACCAACCAGCTCACCACTACCCACAGTGCCGTGTCGATCGTATTGGTGGCCAGCTGATCGCCCTGGACCAGCAGGAACGGTGAGGTGGCGTACGCTGCCGCGGCGAGTACCTGCGCTGCCCTGGTTCCACCGAACTCCCTGGCGATCTGGGCGGTGATCACCACTGCGGCCACGGTGATGAGCACTGCCGGAATCCGTTGCGCCACCAGCGAACCAGGGGCAAGCAGATCCATCAGACGAGCGATCGCCGGCACCAGCGGCCCCTGGTCGGCGTAACTGACCGCAAGCCTGCGCCCGGCGGAGACGAAATACAGCTCGTCACCGAAGAATCCATACCGGCCGATCGAGACCAGCAGTGCGAGCGCCGCGAGCGCCGCCACCGCGCCCACACCGGCGAGGGCGAAGGGCGGCAAGGATTCCCGGGCATCGGTCTCCCGTGTCTCGGTGTCGCGCACCTCAGTCATTGTTCCCCGCCTTTCGTGTCGCAAGATCGAACAACCTGCCGATGTGCGCCGAGTACGCGTCCATCCCGAAATCTGGTTCCCGGACCGCCCGCGCGGCCGCACCGTCGATGGCGTCGCGAATCGACTTCGCCATCAGCAGCGGATCGAACTCCCCGAACTCCCCGATGCGCTGCCCCTCGGTCATGATGTCGACGAGGGGAACGATGATGTCGCGCTCGCCGTCGGCGGAGGCGAACCTCGGATGGCCTTCCGTGTCACGAAGATTCGTCACCACGTCGACGAGCGCAGCCACATACTTCGTGTTCGCGTCGATGAAGGCCAGGTTCGACTCGAGGTAGGCGACCAGGCGATCGCGTGGGCCGACCGCCGCGGCGACCCTGGGCGCGATGCACTCCGCGGCCGAGACGTACAGCTGGATCACCAGCTGCGTCATCAGGTCGTCCTTGCCCTCGAAGTGGTAGGAGATCACGCCTTTCGAGATCCCCGCATGCTCAGCGATCCGCGCCAATGACGCGTTCCCGTACCCGACCTCGGAGATCACCTCCACCGCCGAGGCGATGATCTGCCGCCTCCGCGCCTCCTCGATGAACGATTTTCTTTGGCCGGTCGGATGTTTTTCTGGCCGCACGGCCAAATTTTAGCACGCGCGGGCACCCCTGGGCTTTCTAGCTCATGGCACCGCAAGCCACCGTCGAACGGCGCTGGCCGCAAGCCGTTACCGCACGGCCGGCTCGGCACACCACCGCCGACCCCCGAACCCAGCCCGGAGGCCAGGGGCGGCCTTCGCCGTAGTGCCGCAACAGTTGCCCACCCGGCCTCGACCGCTCCCTCCGCCTGGGCCGCACGGACGGCGACCCGCACGGTCCCCCCGAATACCGGAGGACCGCGTCTCCTGTGGAGACACGGCCCTCCGGGTCGGCGGAACCTTACAGGTACTGGCCGGTGTTCGACTCGGTATCGATGGCGCGGCTGGCACTGGCGTTCTTACCGGTAACCAGCGTGCGGATGTAGACGATCCGCTCGCCCTTCTTACCCGAGATGCGTGCCCAGTCATCCGGATTCGTGGTGTTGGGCAGGTCCTCGTTCTCGGAGAACTCGTCCACGATCGAATCGTAGAGATGCTGGATGCGCAGACCCGGGTTGCCGGTGTCGAGCACCGCCTTGATGGCGTACTTCTTGGAGCGGTCCACGATGTTCTGGATCATGGCGCCGGAGTTGAAGTCCTTGAAGTACAAGACCTCCTTGTCACCGTTGGCGTAGGTGACCTCCAGGAAGCGATTGTCCTCGCTCTCGGCGTACATCCGATCGACGACCCGTTCGATCATCGCGCGGATGCACAGCCCCTTGTCACCGCCGAACTCGGCCAAGTCGTCTTCGTGCAGCGGTAGGTACTCGGTGAGGTACTTCGAGAAGATGTCCTGGGCCGATTCCGCATCCGGACGCTCGATCTTGATCTTCACGTCGAGGCGGCCTGGCCGCAGGATGGCCGGGTCGATCATGTCCTCGCGGTTGGAGGCACCGATGACGATGACGTTCTCCAAGCCCTCGACACCGTCGATCTCCGACAGCAGCTGGGGCACCACCGTGGTCTCCACATCCGACGAGACGCCCGAACCGCGGGTGCGGAAGATCGAGTCCATCTCGTCGAAGAACACGATCACCGGAGTGCCCTCGGACGCCTTCTCACGGGCCCGCTGGAAGATGATCCGGATGTGGCGCTCGGTCTCGCCCACGAACTTGTTCAACAGCTCGGGACCCTTGATGTTGAGGAAGTAAGACTTCGCTTCCTTGGCATCCTCACCGCGCGCCTCGGCGATCTTCTTGGCCAGTGAGTTGGCCACCGCCTTGGCGATGAGCGTCTTACCACACCCGGGTGGACCGTAGAGAAGCACGCCCTTCGGCGGACGCAGCGCGTACTCGCGGAAGAGATCCTTGTGCAGGAACGGAAGCTCCACCGCGTCGCGGATCTGCTCGATCTGCCGGCCGAGACCACCGATATCGCTATAGCCGACGTCGGGCACCTCCTCCAGCACGAGGTCCTCGACCTCGGCCTTGGGGATGCGCTCGAACGCGAACCCGGCCTTGGTGTCCACCAGAAGCGAATCGCCCGGCCGTAGTTTGCGAATGGGGGAATCGGGGTCGTCCAGGTCATCGACCTCGGCGACCTTGGCCAGCGGACCCGCCAGCCACACCACACGCTCCTCGTCGGCATGGCCGACTACCAAGGCGCGACGACCGTCGTCGAGGATCTCCCGCAGGGTACCGATCTCGCCGACCGCGTCGTAGACCCCGGCCTCGACGACCGTGAGCGCCTCGTTGAGGCGGACGGTCTGACCGTACTCGAGCGTCGAGGTTTCGATGTTCGGTGAACACGTCAACCGCATCTTGCGCCCCGAAGTGAACACATCGACCGTCTGATCGTCGTACACACTGATCAGAACGCCGTATCCGCTCGGTGGCTGACCCAGCCGATCGACCTCCTCGCGCAGGGCGACAAGCTGCTGGCGCGCCTCCTTGAGAGTGTCCATCAGCTTGGTGTTGCGAATGGTCAGCGAATCGATGCGAGCGTCCAATTCCCGTGTGCGATCCGGCGAATCGGCGAGTTGCCTTCGGAGTGCAGCCGCCTCGGCGCGCACTGCCTCGAGCTCTCTCCAGGCCGCCGAATCCGAATTCTCGATGGGGCTCATGTGCTGCTCCTCCCAGTCCCGGTCTATCAACGCTACCGGTCGCGGCCCATTCTCGCCTTCCGACATGATTTCGTGGTGATCACATCTGGGCGGCGATCAACGTCCGAACGACCATGTTAGCCTGCCCTAACCCATACCAGGCGAGCGCGCTCGCCGACCGAGCCGAAAGGTTGCTGACGATGCTCCTTCCCGCCAGAACTCTGCGCGTTTCCGTGGTCACCGCCACGGCGGCACTGGCCCTTACCGTCGGCCTGGCGGCCTGTGGCTCCGACGACGACTCCGCCGGCGCGACGACAACCAGCACCGCCACGGCGAGTACCCACAACCACGGTGACCAAGCGGCGGGCGCGCCGACGGCCGAGACGCTGCAGGCGATTCTGGTGAAGCTGGCCGACCCGAACGTCCCCACCGCCGACAAGACGAAGCTGATCGTCGACGGCGAGAAGCGCGCTGCCAACATCGACCAGATGAACGCGGGCCTGCACGGCTACACACTGACCTTCAAGGTCGCCGACATCACCACCCAGGGCACCATCGCGAACGCGCAGGTGACCATCAACTCCCCGCACGGCGCCGCGCCCGCCGTCCCGATGACCTGGCAGAACGTCGGCGGCACCTGGAAGCTGTCGGACGCGAGCGGCTGCCTGATGCTCGGCTTCGCGCAGGCGCCCTGCGTCCCGGCCTGAGCCGCACCCGATCGGAGGCGAGCGTCGGCCGGACCAGCGGTCGCCCTGCACGCTCAGCCCTTCGACGGCCTGCGCTGCGGCTTCGGCGTGACCGTGCCCTCGGCGAGCTTGCGGGCGCTGACCAGGAATGCGGTGTGGCCCTGCATGCGATGTTCGGGGCGCACGGCGAGGCCGACCACATGCCACGGCCGGACCAGCGACTCCCAGGAGCGCGGTTCGGTCCAGCACTCCTGCTCGCGCAGCGCCTCCACCACCTTGGACAGTTGCGTGACGGTCGCCACGTAGACGATCAGGACACCGCCGGGGACGAGCGCCTTCGACACGGCGGGCAGCGCATCCCATGGCGCGAGCATATCCAGTACCGCACGGTCCACCGGCTCTCCGCTGTAGTCGGCGACGTCACCGATGGTCAGCGACCAGTTGGCCGGGCGTTCGCCGAAGAACGTCTGCACATTGCGGACGGCATGCTCGGCGTGGTCGGCGCGGATTTCGTAGGACACCACCTGCCCCTGTGGCCCGACCGCGCGCAGTAGTGAGCAGGTGAGTGCGCCGGACCCCGCGCCTGCCTCGAGCACCCGTGCGCCGGGGAACATGTCGCCCTCGTGCACGATCTGCGCGGCGTCCTTCGGGTAGATCACCGCCGCACCGCGCGGCATGGACAGTACGTAGTCGATCAGCAGCGGACGTAAGGCGAGGTACGGTGTGCCGTTGGTCGACTGCACCACACTGCCCTCGTCTGCGCCGATCAGGCTGTCGTGCTTGATGCCGCCGCGATGGGTGTGGAACTCCTTGCCCGGCTCCAAGACCACCGTGTACAGGCGCCCTTTGGCATCGGTCAGCTGCACCCGGTCACCGATGGTGAATGGCCCGGTCCGTCTGGCCGTCATGAATCTCCGTTCCGCTGGTTCGAATCGTGCTGCCGTGCACCGACGTGTCGGTGCCGCCGGATAGCCTGCCAGGTATGTCCTCGCCCGTGTCCACGCCCCCTGCCGACGACGCGCAGGCATCCGAGCCCGACACGAGAGTGAGCCGCGCACGGCCCGCGCTGTCTCCTTCGCGGGCAATGGATTTCAAGCAGTGCCCGTTGAAATACCGGTTCCGGGCGATCGACCGGATTCCGGAGCCGCCGTCTCGGGACGCGGTGCGCGGCACGGTGGTACACGCGGTGTTGGAAGACCTGTACGGGCTGCCCGCGGTCGAGCGCCTACCCGAGCGCGCTGACACGCTGGTGCCGACGGCCTGGGCGCGGGTGCGCGCCGAGCGACCGGAGGTGGCCGAGCTGCTCGCCGACGAGCAGCTCGATACGTTTCTCGGCGATGTGCGCGCGCTGATCCGGCGTTACTACCGGCTGGAGGATCCGACCGGCTTCGACCCGGAATCGCGGGAGGCTCGGGTGGAAGTCGAGCTCGCCGACGGCGCGCTGTTACGCGGGTTCGTCGACCGAATCGATATCGCGCCCTCCGGCGCGCTGCGGGTGGTGGACTACAAGACCGGCCGCGCGCCGGGTCCCACGCAGGAGACCAGGACACTGTTCCAGCTGAAGTTCTACGCGCTGGTTCTGCTGCGCACCCGCGGTATCGTGCCCGCCCAGCTGCGGCTGATCTACCTGGCCGACGAGCAGATCCTCACCTACGCCCCCGATGAGGAGGAGTTGCTGCGCTTCGAGCGCACATTGTCAGCGCTGTGGACGGCCATCCTGGATGCCGGCCGCACCGGCGAATTCCCGCCGAATCCGAGCTGGCTGTGCTCCTACTGCGACTACAAACCGCTCTGCCCGGAATTCGGCGGCACGCCGCCGCCCTACCCGGGCTGGCCGGCCGGTGGCACGGACGAGTCGCCGGAGGAGACCCTGGCGGATGCGGTGTCCGAGTGAGCGGCTAGCGGCCGATCGCGACGGCCATGAAAATCCAGTGCGGAGCCGTGAGATCCGATGATGGCGAGCACTGTGATCAGAATCGCGACACCGACACCGTCGCCCGCGATGATCAAGAGGTTTCGCATCCGCGGCCATGCGGGGTCCAGCTCGGCGCCGTCCACCCCGATCCGGCCACGCACCTTTGATCGTGTTACGGCCTGCTCGTCGTTGATCTCGTCCGACACGACCGACAGTGTCCCCGTCGAACCGGGAAGTTTCGACCGGACACGCCACATCGGCGTCGGCGGATATGCCTCAGCGGGCACACCGGATTGCGTTCCGCGTGAATCAATCACGCGGACAGGACGAGTCGGACGGTCAGAATGCGCGGCAGGAGCGGATATCGGTAGCCAGGATAGCTTTCGCGCCCAGGTCAGCCAGCTGGTCCATCAGCTCGTTGCCCTGGTTGCGTGGCACGAGGGCGCGCACCGCGACCCAACCGGTGTCGGCCAGCGGCGCCACAGTCGGCGACTCCAGCCCCGGGGTGATCGCGAATGCTCGGTCGAGGAGGTCCTTGGGGCAGTCGTAGTCCAGCATCAGGTACTGCTGGGCGAAGACGACACCCTGGACGCGGGCGACGAGCTGATTGCGGGCCCGGTCGCGCTGGTCGGCGTCCTTGCGCTCGATGAGCACACCCTCCGAGTCGCACAGCGATTCGCCGAACGCGACCAGGTTGTGCTGGCGCAGGGTGCGCCCGGAGCCCACGACATCAGCGATGGCGTCGGCGACGCCGAGCTGGATGGAGATCTCCACCGCGCCGTCCAGGCGGATCACCTCGGCCTCGATGCCCCGCCGCCGCAGATCACTCAGCACCAGGTTCGGATAGGAGGTCGCGATGCGCTTGTCGTAGAGATCCTCGACCTTCCACTCCGGTCCGGCGGGCGCGGCGTAACGGAAGGCGGAGCGCCCGAAGCCGAGCGCGAGCCGTTCCTGCACGGGTGCACCGGAATCCAGGGCGAGATCGCGGCCGGTGATGCCGAGGTCGAGTTCGCCCGAGCCGACGTAGATGGCGATGTCCTTGGGCCGCAGGAAGAAGAACTCGACCTGGTTGGCCGGGTCCAGGACAGTCAGGTCACGCGAATCGGTGCGCTTGCGGTACCCCGCCTCCGCGAGGATCGAGACGGCGGATTCGGACAGGGCGCCTTTGTTGGGGACTGCGACACGCAGCATGGGAGGGAGTCCTTTCGGGAGGAGAACCGGAATCGAGACGGCCGTCACAGATGTCGGTACACGTCTTCGAGCTTCAGCCCGCGACCCACCATCAGCACCTGCACCCAGTACAGCAGCTGGGAGATCTCCTCGGCGAGCGACTCGTCGCTCTCGTGTTCGGCGGCCAGCCACACCTCACCGGCCTCCTCGAGCACCTTCTTACCCTGGCTATGCACGCCGGCGTCCAGCGCGGCAACGGTTCCGGACCCCGCGGGGCGGTTGACCGCACGATCCTGCAGCTCGGCGAACAGGGTTTCGAAGTTCTTCACGATGAGCCATTGTTTCAGACCCGTATGCGGGCCTGTTGCTCCGGCCCATGATGGACGCGACGGCACCGCCCGGCTTTCCGCGCTGATACTCTGCGTGCGGAAAACCGGGCGTTGTGCCGTCAGCTTCCGGCCAGCAGCGCCTCCAGGTCGGCGACCGCCGCGCGGAGGTGGTCAGCGAACGCGTACATCTGGTCCGCGACCGGCGTCGGCGTGGCCAGGTAGAGGTTCCACCGGTCCGGGAGCAAGACGTAGGCGACACCGATGCACCGGGAGCTGGTGGAGCCGAAACCGAAGTAGCGGATGTTGACCGACGGCGCCGAGCTGGTGCTCAGGTAGTCGTCGCGCAGGATGGTCCAGCCTGGGCTGTCGTAGAGCGGGATCGGGTCCGTGACACCCAGTTCCGCACCACGGCGCCGCTGGATCCACTGCAGCTCCCACAGGTGCTGTTCGGGCGCGTCGCCTGCCTGACACTGTTTGGCCCGCTCCACGTGCGCGCTTGCCGCTGTCCGCGCGGCCGCGAGTTTCGACTCGGGGTCCGCGTCCGGGTCCTGCATCATGTCCACGAAGGCGACCATCTCCGGGGTGACCACCCGCATCGCCTCGGTACGGCCGTTGCGGTACTGCCTGGTCGCGATGGACTCGTAGGTGGCGCCGGTGATTCCCTTGCTGCGCCGGTGGGCGAGCTGGTAGCTCAGCTGCGCGAACGCGTCCGGGGAGATACCGAGCTGCTTGGCTCGGGCGGTGCCGAAGTCCGGGAAGGTCACCGTCTGCGTGGCGTTCTCCGCGGCGTAGCGGGCGAAGGCGGCACCCGCCCCTGCGATGTCGGCTCGTTGCGCCGCATCGAGCACGAACTCGATCGGCTCGACCGCGGGCAGGCCCTGCGCCTGCGCTCCGGACCGGGCGGCGTGCTTCGGTACCGGGGTTTCCAGCAGGGTGTCGACGAAGGACAGAATGGTGGTGCCGTCCAGCCCGCAGTGTTCGACGTTGATGCCCGCCTGTCCATCGCCGAAGACGATGAACGACACCGACTTGTCGAACCACCGGTTCGCGCTGTCCCCGTGCAACAGCTGATCGCAGGCGTGCAGCTCGTCACGCGGGGTGAAGTCCTCGAGACAGATCGCGAACAGCGCGGTCTCGACGGCGTCCAGCGCCGCGACGTTGGCCGGTTCGGTCGAGAGCGTCTGCCTGCTGGCCGCCCATTCGGCGCGGGCCTTCGTGGTCAGGTGCCCGACCGCGCTGTCGGTGCGGGCCGGCCGCGCGCCCGCCTTCAGCACCGCGCGCAGACCATCGGCGAGATCCTCCGGCGAGTACGGCGCACCGTCCGGACCCAGCACGTCCATCCGGAACATGCTGCCCCGGAAAAACACCACGATGTGCCTGGCCTCGGAGTGGCCCGGCCACTCGTCGCTGTAGGGCACCCGCACGGTGTCCTGCTCCGCACCCGGGATCCGGGTCTCGGAGAACAGGTACTTGTTCTGCCACATCGACAGTTTCTGCCCGCGCTGGGTCACCGGCGGGATGGCCTCTTGATCGAGGGCCAGCTTGTAGTCGACGGCGGCGGAGATGATTCCGGACGCGCGGTCCACCTGTGTCGCGGCGGTGGACATGGCCAGCGGGGTGTCGTCGCGGAACAGGAAGAAGAAGTTCGCGTTCAGGGCGATCCGATCCCGCCTGCCCAGATACCGCGACGGCCAGAACAGATCCAGCCAGCTGCCCACACCGGGGGTCGCGTCGTACTCCGCGAGTGCCGCCTGCAGCGTGCGGCCCGGTCCGTCGGCGCGCAGCAGGTCGCCGACCGCGGCTCGGGTGGTGGCGAGTTCGTCTGCGGCCAGCAGCGGCGCGCACCACTGCAGGAACCGGCCGCAGCTGTCCTCCAGCGTCGGCAGGGGCACCCTGGGTAGGTGGTCGTCGGCGGCGAAGGTGCGTTCGGTCAATGCGGATCCTCGATGTCGGCGTGATGTTTCGGCAACGGCCTGGAGAGATACAGATCGGCGTAGAGCCAACCGCTATCCTCCAAGCCGGTAGTGTCGATCCCGTTGACGGACAGGGTGTTCAGCACCTGAGCCTGTTCGGCCCCGGAGGCGAACCTGCGCTGCTGATACCGCCCCGGCGCCTGTTCGGTGCGGTAACCGAGCGCGGCGAGTTCCGCCGCGATCGGCGCGAAGTCGAACATGCGCAATACGAAGTGTGCCATCCAGGGGCGCCTGCGCGGGTGCGCGGTGGCGACGCGCGCGAGGGTCTTCTCGGTGACGTAGCCGACGCAGCCGGTGGAGACGACCAGGTCGGCGGTGGCCAGCAGCGCGCGCTGCTCCCCGGTCGGCTCACCGGACTCCAGGTCGGCGTGCACCACGTCGTCCAGCAGCCCGGCCTCGTGCGCATAGTCCAGGGCGGGGCGCGCCACGTCCATGCCGACGAAACGGACGTCGGTCAGGCCGGTGCCCGCGTTCACCCGGGCTCGGTCGCGCCGGATGAGCCCGGCACGGTCGCAGTCGGCGTCGTCGTAGTGGTCGGCCAGCTCGGGCACCGTGGTGTCGAAGCGCAGCACGGCGGCGTTGACGCCGTAGGAGCAGCCGATGTCCAGGACAGTCGGGGCGGCGACCCGGGCGGAGGCGCGGTATTCCCGAATCTGCTGCTGAAAGAACGGTTTCGCCAGTTCCGGAATGCGGTAGTCCAGATCGGACATGCGCGTGTAGTATGCGCGCGGATCGGGATGGACGTAGATGTCGTCGAAAGACGCTTTCCCGGTTGTGTGTAACGGAACTGGCACTGTCGGTCCTTTCGGGTCGAGCTCGGTCAGTCGAACCGCTCGGCTCAGTCGAGCAGTCGATCGCCCCGGACCGCGTCGGCGACGGCTAGATGGTCGGGCAGCACACGGCCGAACAACTGTCGAGTACGTTCCACCGTGCCGACCATTCCTGGGCGATCGGTAAAGGCAAAGATGGCCGAATGGCGCTGGCGCGCCCCATCGACGGGTGCGACACGGTGCAGCGAGAAACGGCCGCGAAACAGCTGCAGGTCACCGGGGCACAGCTGGAGCCGCTGGACGAAACGCTCGCCGGAGCCGGTCAGGACAGCGCGCACATTATCGAGATTCTCCGCCTCCGGTGTGCGAATGTTGGGGCAGTACTCGAAGATTCCACCGGTCTCCGCAGGTTGGGTCACCATGGAGACGGTGAATTCGTTGGTATCGAAATGCCAGGGATGCGACATTCCCGGCGCGACGACGTTGAGGCAGAGTCCCGCGAGGGGATCGGCGAACTCGTGCAATTCGGACAGGCCGAAGCAGTCCGCGATGAATCGCTGAAACGACTCGGCAGTGTAGATCTGGTGGATCAGCGCATCGGCCGGGATGCGGTCACGCGGCACGAAGGCGTTGCCGCGCTCGAGCACGATGCGACCTGGATGATCCTGTGGCAGTTCGGTATCCAGCGGAATGTTGTAGGCATTGACTCGCTCGACCTGGTAATACGCGTGCGGTGCCATCCGCTCCCCCTGCGCCCGCAGCGCGTCGATCAGCTCCGGCCGAATGAAACCGGGGAGTACGGTGCAGCCGCTGTCGTCCAGTTCCGCGCGGACGCGGCGCACCGCCGCGCGCAGACCGGCCCCCTCCGGATCCGCAAGAGGATATTGCGCGGAATCTACGATCTCGTCGAGTACACCCAACGCTGCCATGGCGTCATTTTCGTGTAGCACCCGCCGACACGCCCGAGATTCGGCGAGATTGCCGGTGATCACCGTCACACCTATCAGCTGCGCTCACTCTGGTTGCGGCACAGTAACTCTCAGCAGAACGAGGTCGGGAGTGTCGTACCCGGAGGCTCAGCCGCGTATCAGCAGCGCGCGCTCGAGGTCGTTGACGCTCAGCCCGACCAGCGAATCTCGGAGGACGCGCCCGGGCGCGCCCGGTACCGGAATCTCGCACGGGACGACCAGTACCGCGCAGCCGGCGGCCTCGGCGGCGCGGGCGCCGGTAGGCGAATCCTCCACGGCCACACAGCGTCGCGGGCTCAGGCCGAGTAACTCGGCGGCGCGCAGGTAGACGTCCGGCTCCGGTTTGCCGTGCGCCACCTCGTCGCCACAGACCGAGACGTCGAAGAAGTCGCGCCCGAGGGTGTCGAGCCCGAACTCCGTCAGCGACCGCTTGGTGTTGGTGACCAGCGCGCTGCGCAGACCGACCGCGCGCACCATGGCCAGCGCGTCTTTCGCACCGGGCCGCCACGGGATCGGTCCCGTCATCAGCTCGGTCACGCGCCGATCCAGGAACTCCCCCGCCGCCCGCAGCGCGCCGAGTGTCGGCGCGATGCCGAGACCGGAGAACATGATCCGCAGCGCGTTCGGACCGGACGCGCCGATCAGCGCGTGCCGGATCGCATCGGTCATCTGGTGTCCGTGCTCGCGCGCAAGGTCGCGCACCGCGATGTCCCAGAGCTTCTCCGAATCGAGCAGCGTGCCGTCCATATCCCAGAGCACTCCGGCCAGTCGCGCTGTCACGTTCGGTGCGTCTCCTCTGTCTCGTCTGCTGATGGGGCGGCCGGACGAAGTCCGTCCGCAGCCTCGCGCCGGGCCGAGCGAAGGCGAGGCAGCCGCACAACTGGCGCAGCCGGACGAAGTCCGTCCACAGCCTCGCGCCGGGCCGAGCGAAGGCGAGGCAGCCGCACAACTGGCGCAGCCGGACGAAGTCCGTCCGCAGCCTCGCGCCGGGCCGAGCGAAGGCGAGGCAGCCGCCTAGGTCCCCGATCCGGCGATCTGTAGCCGACCGCTGTCCCCGACGACCTCGATCCATCGATTCTCCGAGGTCGTCGTGCCGTTCTTCAGGGTATAGGTCAGCGCGACAACCGCCCGGTTCGAGCCGTTCGGTGTGACCGCGCCCACGCTGACCGAGCGAATCGTGCCCCAGAAGCTCACATAGGAGTCCTGGCCGGTCTGCGCCTGGTACCCGGGAGATAGCTGAGACCAGGCGCCGGACACGTTGCCGGGCAGCATGCCGTAGTAGCCCTGGACGAAGGAGATGATCCGGTCGGGCGTCGCCGGGCCGGACGGGGTGGTGGTGATGATGGTCGACGTTCGACTCGGCGTCGTGGATCGGCCTGAGCTGCTCGACGTGGCCGATGCGGAGCCAGGTCCGGAAGCGGTGGTCGGGGCCGCGGTCTCCTCGGGCACGGGCCCGACCGCGTTCGCCGGGGGCGTTGAGCTCTCGGCCTGCGAGGCAGGAGGCACGACCGACGATGCCGCCGCGGCGCCCCCCTCGTCACGGTTTCCGGCGGTCACCGTCGCGATGATTCCGGCCACGATCAGCACGACGATCACCGCGCCGGCGGCCAGCGCTGCTATCCGGCCGCGCTCGGGTCTGCTCGTACCGCCGGGCAGGGTCTCGCCGCCCTGAGGCGGGATGGGCGGCTGGGCGGAAAACGGTTGCGGTGCGATCGGACCCGCGAGGGCGGCGGGCGCGGTGGCGGCGGTGCCACTCGGCCTCCCGGTCGACCCGGCGGCGCCCGACTGCGGAAGAATCGCCGTCGCGCCGGGCGCGCCGGGCGCGGGCATCACCTTGGTCAGTACCGGCGGCGCCAGTCCCGGGTCCCGGCCCGCCGCAACGGCTTCCAACGCCTCCTTCGCCTCGCGCATGGTCGGGCGGGCATCGATGGTCGGGGCCAGCAGGAGCATCAGCACCGGTCCGAGCACGCCCGCGTTCTCGGGCTCCTCGACCTGCGCCCTGGCCACTGCGTGCAGCACGGCGAGCGGGTTGTCGCCCGCACCGAACGGCGGTCTGCCCTGCACAGCCGTGTACAGCGTCGAGCCGAGGGCGAAGACGTCGGAGGCCGGTTCCGGATCCTCGCCGCGCGCCACCTCCGGCGCCAGATAAGCGGGCGTCCCCGCGAGAAAGCCGGTGGCGGTGACCGTCACATCGCCGACAGCGCGAGAGATGCCGAAATCGGTGATCTTCACCGTGCCGTCGTTACCGACCAGCAGGTTGGCCGGCTTCACATCCCTGTGCATGATGCCCGCGTCATGCGCGGCGGCCAGCGCGGACGCCGCCTGAGCGCCGATCTTCGCGACCTCGGCGGGGGCCAGCGTGCGCTTGTCGGACAGCTTGGCCGCCAGGCTGGGCGCGTCCATGTACTCCATGACCAACCAGGGCTGGCCGTCTTCCTCCGCCACGTCGAAGACGGTGATGGCGTTCGGATGGTGCAGCCGCGCCGCGATTCTGCCCTCGCGCATGGCGCGCGACTTCGCCTCCAGCGCCGCCGAACGCGACAGGCCGGGACCGAGCAGCAGCTGCTTGACCGCGACAGTGCGCCGCAGCCGGACGTCGGTGGCTCGCCAGACGACTCCCATGGCACCGGCGCCGATCGGATCCGTGAGCCGGTATCGTCCCGCGATCAATCGATCCGCAGTCATGGTGGTGTGCCTCTCCTACTTACGCGCCTAGCTGTCCAGCATTCAGCGCGCAAACCAGGAATCTCCACGAATCCCACGCGCTGAGGTGCTTTGCACCCCCAAAGCAGCGACACGAACGCATCCGCCGACTGCTCCGGATGCAGTTGCAACGCTTCGACAATGGCACACCGACCCGACAGACATCCACCTTCCCGCGCGGGCACCGGCAATCCCCCAGGTCAATGCCGCGCGCCCGCGCGCCGTGTCGCGCCCTCCGGGACCCGGATTTTCGCAAATCAGGCCATATGTCCAGGTAGCCAAGGCCCTTGCAGCGACCGAATTCCGCTACGCCGCACGGTGAACACCGTCACAATGGTCCGACCCGAGCGGATGGCCTCGCGACCCGGCGACGCGACTGCCCGATCGGCACCTGGCCGCCGGGCCGGCGCATCCGATCTCCGGCAGTCCGAGACGAGCACGCCGATGCCTCGGTTCGGCCACCGGATCGCCGCACCTCCGCCGATGGCCCGGCCTGGCGGCACCGCAGCCGCACGGAGCCTGGCTCAGGCGTTGAAGTACTTCGCTTCCGGGTGCAGCAGGACGAACGCGTCGGTGGACTGTTCCGGATGCAGCTGGAGCTCCTCGGACAACACCACGCCGAGGCGGTCGGCCTCGAGCAGGTCGACCAGCTTGGCGCGGTCCTCCAGATCGGGGCATGCCCCATAACCGAAGGAGTACCGAGCGCCCCGGTAGCCGAGCTTGAAGTACTCCAGCACGTCCGCCGGATCGGAGTCGGCGACCGCGTTGCCGTCGAGAACCAGCTCTTCCCGGATACGGCGGTGCCAGTATTCGGCCAGCGCCTCGGTGAGCTGGACGCCGATGCCGTGCACCTCGAGATAGTCGCGGTAGCTGTCGCCCGCGAACAGCTCGTTGGCGAAGTCGGCAATCGGCTGGCCCATGGTGACCAGTTGGAACGGCAGCACGTCCACCTGACCGGTTTCCTGTGCGTAGGCCCGCGACCGGATGAAGTCGGCGATGCACAGGAACCGGTCGCGCTGCTGGCGCGGAAACGCGAACCGATAGCGTTCCGGCGCAGCGGGATCCGGCTCGGTGAGCACGATGACCTCGTCGCCCTCGGACACCACCGGGAAATACCCGTACACCACTGCGGCGTGCTGCAGCACGCCCTCGGTGCTCAGCCGGTCCAACCAGGCGCGCAGCCGCGGCCTGCCCTCGGACTCCACCAGCTCCTCGTAGCCGGGCCCGTCGCCGCCGCGCTGTCCGCGCAGCCCCCACTGCCCGAGGAACAGCGCCCGCTCGTCGAGCAAGCCCGAATACTCGTGCAGTGCAAGACCTTTCACCACGCGAGTGCCCCAGAACGGCGGCACCGGCACCGGCAGGTCCGCCGCGACGTCGGAGCGCTCGGGCACCACGACGGGCACCTCGGCCGCCTTGCGCTCCGCCGCGATCCGCTTGGACCGCTCGTGGCGCGCCTTGCGCTCCGCGGCCCGCTCCTGCTCGGCGATGGCCTCCGGGCTCTCCGGGTCGGGGCCGCCGCCGCGCTTGCGAGTCATGATGTCGTCCATCAGCCGTAGACCCTCGAACGCGTCTCGCGCGTAGTGCACATCGCCCTCGTACACCTCGGTGAGGTCGTTCTCCACGTACGAGCGGGTGAGTGCCGCCCCGCCGAGGAGCACGGGGAACTGCTCGGCCACCCCCTTGGCGTTGAGCTCTGCCAGATTCTCCTTCATCACGACGGTCGACTTCACCAGCAGGCCGGACATGCCGATGACGTCGGCCTTCTTGTCCACCGCCGCGTCGAGGATGGTCGAGATCGGCTGCTTGATACCGAGGTTGACCACCTCGTAGCCGTTGTTCGACAGGATGATGTCGACCAGATTCTTGCCGATGTCGTGCACGTCGCCCTTCACGGTGGCCAGCACGATGCGGCCCTTGCCGCTGTCGTCGGTGGCCTCCATGTGCGGCTCCAGGTACGCCACGGCGGCCTTCATCACCTCGGCGGACTGCAACACGAACGGCAGCTGCATCTGGCCGGACCCGAACAGCTCACCGACCGTCTTCATCCCGGACAGCAAGGTTTCGTTAATGATCCGCAGCGGCGGCACCTCGGTCATGGCCACGTCCAGATCGGCCTCCATGCCGTTGCGCTCGCCGTCGACGATCCGCCGCTCCAGCCGGTCGAACAGCGGTAGCGCGGCCAGCTCCTCGGCGCGCGAGGCCTTCGACGACGCGGTCGATACACCCTCGAACAACGCCATCAGCTTCTGCAGCGGGTCGTAGTCCTCGCTGCGACGGTCGTATACCAGATCCAGTGCGGCTTCGCGCTGTTCGTCGGGGATCCGGCTCATCGGCAGGATTTTCGAGGCGTGCACGATCGCGGAATCCAAACCGGCCTCCACACATTCGTGCATGAATACCGAGTTGAGCACCTGACGTGCCGCCGGGTTGAGGCCGAAGGAGATATTCGACAAGCCCAGCGTGGTCTGCACGTCCGGGCGGCGGCGCTTCAGTTCGCGGATGGCCTCGATGGTCTCGATGCCGTCGCGGCGGGACTCCTCCTGGCCGGTGCCGAGGGTGAAGGTGAGCGTGTCGATGATGATGTCGCTCTCCCGCAGGCCCCAGTTGCCGGTGATGTCGGCGATCAGGCGCTCGGCGATCGACACTTTCTTCTCCGCGGTACGGGCCTGCCCCTCCTCGTCGATGGTCAGGGCGACCACCGCGGCGCCGTGCTCGGCGACCAGCCGCATCGTCTGCTGGAAGCGAGATTCGGGACCGTCGCCGTCCTCGTAGTTCACCGAGTTCACCGCGCAGCGGCCGCCGAGGTGCTGCAGACCGGCCCGCAGCACCGGAGGCTCGGTGGAGTCGAGCATGATCGGCAGCGTCGACGCGGTGGCCAGCCTGCCGGCGAGCGCCTCCATGTCCCTGGTGCCGTCGCGGCCGACGTAGTCGACACACAGGTCGAGCATGTGCGCGCCGTCACGGGTCTGGTCCTTGGCGATGTCCAGGCACTTCTGCCAATCCTCGGCCAGCATGGCGTCACGGAAAGCCTTGGAGCCGTTGGCATTCGTGCGCTCGCCGATCATCATGATCGAAGCGTCCTGCTCGAAGGGCACCGCCGTGTACATGCTGGACACGCTCGGCTCGTGCGCAGGCTCACGCCGCTCGGCGATCGGCGGCAGACTCGGCTCGATCTCACGCACCGCGGCGGTGACCTGGCGGATGTGTTCCGGTGTGGTGCCGCAGCAGCCGCCGACCAGGGCGAGCCCGAACTCGGAGACGAAACCGCGCAGCGCGACCGCCAACTCTTCTGGCGTGAGCGGATACACCGCGCCGTCGGCGCCGAGCATCGGAAGACCGGCGTTCGGCATCACCGAGACCGGCACCTGCGCGTGCCGGGACAGATGGCGCAGGTGTTCGCTCATCTCATCCGGACCGGTCGCGCAGTTCAGGCCGATCATGTCGATGCCGAGCGGCTCCAGCGCGGTCAGCGCCGCGCCGATCTCGCTGCCGACCAGCATGGTCCCGGTGGTCTCCACCGTGACGTGCGTGATGATCGGGATCCGGCGTCCGAGCTTCGCCATCGCCCGGCGGCTGCCGGTCACCGCCGCCTTCACCTGTAGCAGGTCCTGGCAGGTCTCGATGAGGATGGCGTCGGCGCCGCCGTCGAGCATGCCGAGCGCGGCCTCGGTGTAGGCGTCGCGCAGCGGGGTGTATGGAGCGTGCCCCAGCGTGGGCAGCTTGGTACCCGGTCCCATCGAGCCGAGCACGTACCGAGGCGTACCGTCCGAGGACGGGCCCATGTCGTCGGCGACCTCACGAGCCAGTCGCGCGCCGCGCTCGGACAGGTCGCGAATCCGGTCGGCGATGTCGTAGTCGGCAAGGTTGGGCAGGTTGCAGCCGAAGGTGTTGGTCTCGACCGCGTCGGCGCCCGCCTCGAAATAGGCTCGGTGGATACCGCGCAGCACGTCGGGGCGGGTCTCGTTGAGGATCTCGTTACAGCCCTCCAGCCCGCGGAAATCGTCCAGCGTCAGATCGGCGGCCTGCAGCATCGTGCCCATCGCGCCGTCACCGATGACAACGCGACGGCGTAGCGTGTCGAGTAGCGTGGTGTCGAACTCGGCGGGGATGGGCGCAGACATGTGATCAGCGTAGTGCGCAGGGCGGACGATGCCGCCCACGGCGTCGGGGCTCGGTGTCCTGCGCCACACTACCTCTCTGCGACAGGCGGGTGAACACGCCGACCCATCCGGCCACCATACGACACGCCACCTCCGCTCACGCCGTAGGCTGACCGAGTGAACGCCAGTGAAACTCCCGATCCGGAACTGCCGACGTTGCGGGATCCGGTGCTGGTCGCCGCCTTCGAGGGCTGGAACGACGCCGGTGACGCGGCCAGCGGCGCCGTCGAGCATCTGGAACTGATTTGGGACGCCGAACCGCTAGCCGAACTCGACTCCGAGGACTACTACGACTACCAGGTGAACCGGCCCACGGTGCGCCAGGTCGACGGTGTGACCAGGGAAATCCAGTGGCCCTCGACGATGCTGTCGGTCTGCTCGCCGCCTGGTAGCGACCGCGATGTGGTCTTGCTTCGCGGCATCGAGCCGAACATGCGCTGGCGCAGCTTCTGCGGCGACCTGCTGGAGTTCATCGAACAGCTCGGAGTGCAGACCGTCGTCATCCTCGGCGCGCTGCTGGCCGACACCCCGCACACCAGGCCGGTCCCGGTGACCGGCTCCGCCTATAGCAAGGAGGCGGCCGAGCGGTTCAACCTGGAGCAGACCCGCTACGAGGGACCGACCGGCATCACCGGCGTGCTGCAGGACCAATGTGTCAAGGCGGGCGTGCCTGCAGTGTCGTTCTGGGCCGCGGTGCCCCACTACGTCTCGCAGCCGCCGAACCCGAAGGCGACGATCGCGCTGTTGCACCGGGTCGAGGATGTACTCGACATCGAGGTGCCGCTCGGCGAGCTGCCCAAGCAGGCCGAGGACTGGGAGACCGCCGTCAACGAGATGACCGTCGGCGACGACGAGATCAGCGAGTACGTGCGCTCGCTGGAGGAGCGCGGCGATGCCGCGGCCGACGTGAACGAGGCGATGGCCAAGATCGACGGCGACGCCATCGCAGCCGAATTCGAGAAGTACCTGCGCAGGAGGGGGCCGGGCAGCTTCGGGCTCTGAGCCTGCCGCGCGGCTTCGTTTCCCGCGGGCACGCATCGCCGATTCACCGGAAGTTCGCCGGGGGCCACCTTCCGGCCGGGATACGTCCGCCACCTGCACTTCCGCCGATGAGCGTTCTCCCGATCGTCGCGCATCTCCGCGGCTTCGACGACCGGATCGCCGTCCAGTGCGCTCGGCCGAACCCGGCGAGCACCTCGGCGGAGTCGGTGCGGGAGAGTGCGCGACAGGTCACTTACGCGCAACTGGCGGCCCTCGTCGAGGATTACGCGACCGAGCTCGGACCGGCCCCGCGCCTCGTCGCGCTCGCGGCCCGCAACGACCTCGCCGCTCTCGTCGCGTATCTGGGTGCGCTCAGCGCCGGTTGCGCCGTGCTGCTGGCCTCCGACATCACCGAAGAGTTGCGGTTGGCTTATGATCCCTATCTTCCCGCGCATCTGGCGGCCGAGCATCCGGAGTGCATCGGAATCCCGATTCCCGGTGGCGAATTCACCCTCGAGCCGCTCGACGATGCGGGCGACGGATCCGACACGCCGTGCGAGCTGGTCTGTCGTGGCCCCAACGTGATGATGGGTTACGCGCAGTCCGCGCATGAGCTCGCGTTGGGTCGCACCGTCGAGGCACTGCGTACCGGCGACCTGGCCCTGCGCACTCCCGAGGGGCTGTATCAAGTGGTAGAAACTCGCTCACCTACGTGACCACCGCGGCGCGGTTGGAGGGCGCACTCGGCCGCCTGCCCGGCGACTGGCCGACCACGACGGTCGCGGAACTGGAGCGGATCCCCGAAGGCCGCACGCGGTTCGGGCGCTCGCTGGACACCGGGACGCTGCTGCGCGCCACCGGCATCGTGCTGATCGTCGGCTCGCACGTCGGCCTGTTCGTGCTGTGGGGTGCGGCACACGTGCTGCTCGGCGTGGCGGGATTCAACTTCGCGCGGTTCGCGGTTCGCGGTGACGGCGGCGCCGCGCGCCGAACGACTGTGCCACACTGCGCACCGTAGCGCTGATCGCGGTGCCGACCACGGCGTGGGTGGTGCTCACCCTGGTGGCCGGCGACTATTACGGCTGGCAGAATGTGCTGCTGCTCAACAAGATTCTCGGCCCACGAGACAGCCCCACCGCCGGCCACCTGTGGTTCCTCGAGGTGGTCGTCTACTTCATGATCGTGGCCGCGCCGCTGATCCGTATCCCGTCGGTGGACCGGCTGGAGCGGCGCGCGCCGTTCTGGTTCGCGATGGCGCTGGTCGCCGCGAGCATCATATTCCGCTACCAGACTTTCGGTGTGTACCCGGCGAGGGATGTGCCGTTCTCGCCCCTGGCCGTATGGTGCTTCGCGCTCGGCTGGGCGGCGGCGAAGGCCACGACGGCGTGGCAGCGGTTGCTGGTCGGTGCGGTCGTGCTGACCACGGTGCCTGGATATTTCGGCGTTCCCGATCGAGAGCGACTGATCATGGCTGGCCTGCTCCTGCTGGTGTGGCTGCCCGCGATCCGGGTCCCCGCGCTCGTCGCCGTCGGCGCCGCGGTGCTGGCCGATAGCTCGCTGTTCACCTATCTGCTGCACTGGCAGGTGTATCCACTGTTCGGGCAGCACCAGGTCGCGGCATTGCTCGCGCCCCTCACGGCCGGTGTGGTCGCTACTAGGACGGTGGCTGGACTACGGCGCTGGGGCTCCCCGCGGTGCGGGGCGGTTCTGTCGCTGCACTCCGGTCTCGATGGTCCAGACCCGGGCCGCCGCTTCGTGGGCCAGCTTCGCGATCAAGATGTCGCGCGGAATCGTCTGGCCGGCAAAGTGATCAAGCGATGGAACCACCACGTGGTGTGCGTCGGCACGCTTGAGTTCGGCCGTCAACTCGGCGAACGCCGTACCGTCACCCGCTGTCGATTCATGGAACGTTGCGGCGAAACATAGCCCTTCTTCGCGGGCGAGGCTGCTCATCGCGTCCTCGAGCTCTTCGCTGTTGCCATCGGCCAGATCGTCACGCAAGTATCCATAGATCAACGCTTCCACCCGAACCTCCGTTGGATTGGGATCGCTGTTCTCTTATGTGGATCCACCCGTCTTACGGGGTTATTGCGCTTCATACAAGAGTAGGTGTAAGGCAAACTCTCCGCTTCCATCTCCAGCATGCACAACGCCACAGTGCGAATGTAGATGTCAACCCGGTGACATCGCCCTGCCCTAATGCGGCGATCGAGCGTTAACTGGTGCGATACTACAGCGGTGGCCGCTGCTGACGATCGACCCGTCTGGGCTGTTCGAATGCGTTCCGAGCGCGATGTGAGGGGGTGGTCACAAGCCGAGGCCGTCCGCGTGATGCGCGCGAAGTCATCGAGCAACCTGCCGACCGACAGTACACTCCTACGGAACTGGCGCCGATGGGAATCGGGCGAGTCGCGCCCGGACGATTTCTACGCCCCCATCATCGCCGCCGCGTTCGACACGGTTACCGCGGCGTTCTTCCCCAAGGCCAGGCCGAGCCGGGACGACGAACTGCTTTCCGCAACCGGCATGGACACCCTGGAATTCCTCGGCAGACTACGCATTTCCGACGTGTCTCCCGTGACGCTCGAGGCCATCCGGATCACCGCCGAGCGCCTGTGCTGCGAATACTCCTGTGCCGACCCCCATGAACTGCACGCCGAGGGCACCGCGTGGCTGCGCAGGATCACTTCGTTGCTGGACGGACGCCTGACGCTGGCCCAGCACCGCGAAATCCTCGTCCTCGCAGGCTGGGTCGCGCTGCTTGTCGGATGCGTCGACTTCGATCTGGGTCGGCGGACTGCCTCCGAGGCGACACGCCGGGCCGCGTACTCGCTGGGGCAGGAGGCCGAACACGCCGAGATCACCTGCTGGGCCGCGGAAATGGCGGCCTGGTCCGCGCTCACCCAGGGCAACTACCGTGGCGTCATCGATACGGTTGACCCAATGCTGGAAGTTAGCCGAAATCTGCGGGTCGGTGTCCAGCTCACCGCCCAGCGCGCCAAAGCCTGGGCGAGGCTCGGCGAACGACGGCAGGCGGAAGCCGCACTGGCGGACGGCCGGGCGATCCTGGAGCGACTCGATCATCCAGCGAATCTGGACAACCATTTCGTGATCGACGCGCAGAAGTTCGACTTCTACGCGATGGACTGCTGCCGAGTAGCGGGCGATGATCGGCTCGCCGAATCCTACGCGCGCGAGGTGATCCGGAACGCGACCCGCGCCGACGGCTCCGTGCGCAACCCGATGCGGGTCTCCGAAGCGCACTTGACCCTGGCCGTCGTCGCGGTCCGCAACCGCGATCTGGAACTGGCGCTGGACGAGGGCATGCGTGCCTTCGCGGGAAAGCGACGCTCGTTGCCCTCACTGGTGTGGATCGCGGGCGAGGCCGCGCGCGAGATGATCGAGCGCTACCCCGGCGACCCACGGACTCGGGTGTATATGGACCAGCTGCGTTCGCTGTCCATCGAATGAGCGGACCTGCCACCGAAGGCGTTGGCGAACGGCGGCGAACCAGACACAGCCACGCCGAACACCGGAGCATCGCGTGGACGGCGATCGGCCCGCTACTACCCTGTTCCCGGTGACCGACTCCGTCGACGGCTCCGCCGCCCCCTGGGACGACCGGCTGCGGCTGTTCTCCTTCGCCACCGCCGAGCGGCGCGCCGACTATCTGTGGGTACTCCGCGCATTCGACAGCGCGCGGGCGGCATACGTGGTGTTGCTGCACGCGAACGACGTGGCGGAATGGATCGAGCGAGACGGAAGCGGCCCGCGCACGTCCGATTTCGGTGGTGGTCTCCAGTCGGATGCCGGTGCACCCACCCGAACCGCCGATGCCGAAGACAGGCCGCATGCTCCGCGTCTGACCGCAGCCGAGATCGGCACGCTGCTCGACCAACTGCACAGATGGGGCGTGCTGGAGCGCAGCTACGACGGAACCCGCGCCGCCACGCTGGCCGAATACCGCAACCGGCACTACGTGTACCAGTTCTCGCAGGCCGGTTTCCGGGCCTACCGCGCGGTGGCCGGTGTGCTCGATGCCCGCCTCGACGAGGCCGCGCTGTCGCGGCTCGTGCTTCCTGAACTGCTGGCCGACCTGCATACCCTGGCCGAAGCCAATCGGGCGGGCGACGCCGAACGCGTGTATCGCACGCTGCGCCGCCTCGACGCCGCGCTATCGGACATGGCCGCCCGCGCCGCGCACTTCTATCTCGGACTCGGCGACCTGGTCCGCACCACCGAGATCACCCCGGAATCGTTTCTCGCGCACAAAGACGCGCTGCTGGCGCACATGCGAGAGTTCAGCCTCGACCTGGCCCGGTTCACCCCGCGCCTGGCAGGCGCGATCGCGGAGATCGAGGAGACCGGCGTCGAGGAGCTGATCACACGCGCGGCGAACTGTGACGAGCGGGTGCTGCTGAGTCTCGCCGAGCGCCAGTCGGATTGGCAGTCCCGATGGGATGGACTGCGGACCTGGTTCGTCGCCTCGGCCAGCGGCGAATCCGCGGGTACGACGGAGGCCGAGCGGCTACGCGAGGCCACCATGAGCGCCATCGCCGCGGTCCTGTCCCTCCTACGCCGGGTCACCGAGACGCGGCGCGGCGGGGTGAGCCGGGAGTCGGCGCTGCGGCATCTGGCTGGCTGGTTCACCGCGGCACCGACGGCCGAGAGCGCCCATGCGCTCTTCGACGCGGTCTTCGGGCTGGGCAGGCCGCGACATCTGGCGATGGAGCACCCGGACGCCGACGTGATTCCGGCGATCCGATCCTGGTGGGACGCACCGCCGTTGGAGATCTCGCGGACGCTCGCCGAGACCGGGCGGCCGCCGGCGGCCGCCGCCCCGGCGCGTATCCACCGCAATGACGCGGGCATCCGGCGGCTGCGCGAGGCGCAGCTCGACGCGCAGCGGGCGCGCGCGGTGGCCGCCGCGTCGCTGGCCTCCGGCGACGTGCACGAGCGGGTTCTCGACGAACGCGAAACCGAGGTGCTGCTTCGGCTGCTGGACGCCGCGTCCACCGCGTGGGTTCCGGTGTGCGGCCGGGTCGCGGGGACGACCGGTTCCGACAGCGGCGTCACCCTCACCGTCTCCGAGCACGAGGGGTCGACCGTAGTGCGTACTGCGCGAGGGCTACTGCACCTGAACAATCGCGCGCTCAAGGTCGAGCAGACGACCAGGGCGCGGGCCACCGGGGAGCGCCCCTGATGCGCGGACACAAGATCGACGTTCTCGCGCTGGACAACTACCAACGCGCCGCACGGGTCGTCTTGGCCAATCACCTGATCACCCGGACCTATCCGGACCGGATCGCTCTGCCGCTGATCCGCCGATGGGCCACCGAGCTGCGCGAGGATCTGGCCGAGCTGTTCGGCTACCGGCTGGAGGTCACCGAGACCACCGCGCGGGTGTTCCCGGTGCTCGACCGCCTCGATGCGGGCAGGCCCGCGCGCACCCCGGGCGAGCGCGTCTTCGACCGCCGCCGCTACGCCTACCTCGCGCTGACTCTCGCCGCGCTGGGCCGGGCAGGCGACCAGATCACAGTGTCGGAGTTGGCCGATCACGTCGCCGCCTACACCGGCCGGGTGGACGGGCTCGAGCTGTCCACCGACCGGGCCCCCGACCGCGACGCGTTCGTCGACGCGGTGGGCTGGCTGACCCGGCGCGGCGCGATCACCCTCGCCGACGGCGACGTCGGCGGCTGGGCCAGCGATCCGGAGGCCGGTGAGGCGCTCTACGACATCGACCGGCCGGTGGTCTTCGCGCTGTTCCGGCCGCCACGCGCACTGCAGCATCTGCACAGCGTGCGCGGGCTGCTCGCCGAAGAGGCCGCGGCCACCGGCGTTTCCCCGCACCCGCCGACCGCCGCCGAGATCGCGCGTCGGGTGCGCAGGGCGCTGGCCGAACGGCCGGTGGTGTACGCCGACGATCTCGCGCCCGAGGAACGCCCGGTGCTCGCGCAGGAACGGATCGTCGCAGATGTGGAACTGTTCACCGGTCTGCGCGCCGAGCGCCGCGCCGAGGGCGTCGCGCTGATCGACACCTCGGGACGGCTGTCCGACATCCGTTTTCCCGGCACCGGAACCCTCGCACAGGTAGCGCTGCTGCTGGCCGGTGAGATCGCCGACCGCGTGCTCGACATCGACAACCCACTGCCCCTGCGGCCCTGCGCGCAGGATACGGGCGAGGCGCTGGCGAAGCAGCTCGACGAAGCCATCCCCGAATCCACCGTGTTCGCACCGCTCGCCGAGCTGCGCTCGCTGGATTCGCTGGGGAAAGAGCCCTATTCACCGGAGCTGGACTGCCTTCCTGAGCACGCAGTGGACGGGTTCGAGACGTATCCGATCATCGACACCACGTGGGTACGTGAGACGGTGCAGGCGCTCGCCGACCGCTATGGCGCCACCTTCGCCGCGCAGTGGCAGGCCGACATCCCCGGCCTCGCCACGGAGGTGGTGGCTCTGTTGCAGCGGCTGCGGCTGGTTCAGGTGGTCGACGACGAACTGCTCGTGCTGCCCGCCCTGGCCCGCTACCGCGGCGCAGTCGTGACAGTCCGCACCAAGCGGGCGGCGGAATTGTTCGTGACTGCGGCCGACACCTACGGGCCCGACAGCACCGGAACGGAAGGGAGCTGACTGATGTCGCTCATTCACGGCGGAGTGCGGTTCACCCCGACCCGCGCCGGGATCGTCAACCTGTGGGACTACCGCGACCAGGAATTCTGTTTCGCCGACGGCAGGTTGGTGCTGCGCGGGCCGAACGGGTCGGGCAAGACCAAGGCACTCGAGGTGCTGTTCCCCTTCGTGCTGGACGGGCGGATCGAGCCGCGCAGGCTCAACCCGTTCGCCGGCGAGGAACGCACGATGAAGTCGAACCTGCTCTACCGCAAGCAGGAGTCGGCCTACTCTTACGTCTGGATGGAGTTCGCTCGCGGTCGCCGGGACGACCCGGAGGTGGTCACCGTCGGGATCGGCATGCGCGCCACTCGCTCCTCGGACAAGGTGACCCGCTGGTACTTCGTCGCCGACGGCCGGGTCGGCGTCGACTTCTCGCTGATCGGCCCGGACGACCGCCCGTTCACTCGCAAGCAACTCGCCGAGCAGATCGGCACCGACTCGATCGTCGACCGGCCGGTGGAGTACCGCAACGCCATCGACGCGCGCATGTTCGGTCTCGGCACGCAGCGCTACGACCAGCTGATCAACCTGATCCTCACGTTGCGCCGCCCGCAGCTGGCGAAGAATCTCGACCCGCGCGGTCTGTCCCAGGCGCTCACCGACGGCCTACGTCCGCTCGACGAGCAGCTGATTCTCGACGCCGCCCGTTCCTTCAGCGACATGGAGGAGGTCGGCCGCACCCTGGAGGGCTTGGTGCACGCCGACACCGCGACCAGGGCTTTCGTAGCGGTGTACCGAAAATACCTTGCCGTCCAGGCGAAGACGGACGTCGACCTGGTGCGCGCCCGGCTGGACGCGGTCACCCATGCGAGCACGGCACTGTTCGCCGCCACGGCGCTGCGCAAACGCAGGGAGGCCGAGCGCACGACGGCCGAGACCCGCGCCGAGGACGCCGACCGCACCTACGAGCAGGCCCTCGCCGACCGGGAGAACCTGCAGCGCTCCAGCGCGTACGAGGGCAAGCAGCAGCTCGACGACTTGGCCGACGCCGTGCGGCGCCTGGAGAGCTCGGCGGGCGTCCACGGCGACAAGGCGCTCAAGACGCGCCAGACCATGGACCAGCGCGCCCAGGAAGCCGAGCGCACGCGCACGGCGGTTCGTACCGCTCGCGCCGCGCTCGCCCGCGGTGAGGACGAATTGCGCACAGCCGCGGAAGAAGCCGGGATCATGTGGACGCCGCTGCCCGAGACGGCGCGCGCCGAGCAGCTCACCGCCGCCGTCCGCGCTCACGCCGAGGAACGCGACGCCGACGTGCGCGCGGCACGGAAGGCGTTGGGGTTCCTCGACAGTGCGGCCGCCGAGCGCACCAGGGCCGAGCGGCTCGCCGAGCGCGCTCGCGAGCTGCGCGAGGCGGCCGCCGCGGAGGTCGCTCATGCCGAGGCGGCCGTGGCGCTGGCCCGCACCGAGGCCGCGTGCGCTCTGCGGGCTTGGTGGGACGAGCACCGCGAGGTCTACTCCCCGCTCCGCGACGGCCTCTTCGAGGCGCTGGACACCGCTGTCGCCCAGGCCGGTTCGGACGAGGCGACCGTCGCAGAGGTGCTGGTCGAGCGGGCCGAGCCCTTGCTCGACGAGATCCGCACCCGCCGCCGAGACGCCCGCGCCCGCGCGGCCACAGCGGCCGCGCGTATTACCGAGCTGAACACCGAACGCGACCGGGTCGCTGCCCAGCGCGACGACGCGCCCCCGGCTTTCGTAGCGCGCTCCGGTCGGACGGGCGACTGTCCCGGCGCTCCGCTGTGGCGCCTGGTCCGTTTCGCCGACGACGTGTCCCCCGAGGCCGCGGCAGGCATCGAGGCCGCGTTGCACGCCGCCGATCTGCTCGACGGTTGGGTCTGCGCGGACGACGAGCTGCCGTCGGACTACGAGTCGGATCAGTTCCTCGTGCCGCTGTCGGCGAACCAGCGACCTTCCGGACGCACACTCGTGGATGTCCTTGTCGTCGAGGATGATTCGGACACCCTCACGGTGCCGCGGCAGACCGTGGCCGACGTGCTCGCCTCGATCGCCCTGTACGACGACGCGGACGAACCGACCGGCGTGGTCGCCATCGGGATCAGTGGTAGCTTCCGCCAGGGGGTGCAGGTCGGCGGGCACCGGAAGGCCGACGCGGAGTTCATCGGTGCCACCGCGCGAGCCAGGCGGCGCGCGGCCCGCGTGGCCGAGCTGGCGGCCGCCATCGAGGTGGCGAGCGAATCCCGGCGTGCCGCCGAGCAGGACGAGGAGGACGCCACCGCCGAACTCGCCCGGATCTCCGCCGCGGCCAAGGCGCTTTCGCGTCCGACCGCGATCACCGCCACACTGCGCGCGGTAGCGGAGACCGCGGGCATGATGCGGTCCCGCTCCGAGGCCGGCGCCCAAGCCGAGCGCGACCTCGATCAGGCGGTGGCGGAGGTGTCCGCCGTCGAGAAGAAGCTGCGTGCCACCGCGGCGACGCACCGGACACCACGCTCGGCCCGCGAGCTGGACGCCCTCGCCGCCGCCATCCGGCACTTCGAGAACACCGGCACCGGACTGCTCCGCCTGCGCACCGAATACGAGCGCGAACGCGAACGCGAGCGGGAAGGCGAGGACCGTCTGACCGAGGCGGCGGACTTGGCCGAGGCGTTCGCGGAGGAGGCGGAGGCGGCGCAGTCCGGTTACCAGGAGCAATTGCGCAAACTCGAGACGCTGCGCGACGCGCTGGGTGCTGGCGCGGCCGATATCGACCGTGAGCTGGACCTGGCCAGGCAGCGGATCGAAGCGACCAAGGCGGAGCAGAAGGCGGCGCGCAAGGCCGCCAACGAGGCCATCGAGGCGGTCGGCGACGCCGAGGCCGCCTATCGCACCGCGCACGAGTCTTTGGGCACCGCACTCACCGAAGTGCTCGCAGAGGTGAAAGCCCTTGCGCCGTACGCCGAACCAGATCTGCTCACCCTGCTCGGCGCGCCGCCCGACGGACGCTGGCCGAGCAGTGACGCCGCGTGGTCCACACCGGAACAGCTGCTATACCAGATCGCGTCGGCGGGGCCGCACGCCGAACCGCGAGTGCTGCCCGACGAGGTCTCCGAGCTGTTCGACAGTCTCGCCACCGCCACCTCGTCCGTGCGCGCGAGCGAGGCCACCCGCAAGTCCACTCGCAGCGCGGTCACCGCGGCGCTACAGGAGTTCGACGCCGCGCTCGCCGGTTCCGGCCGCGACTATCGGCTGCAGTGGGACGCGGCCGACGGCCTCACCGTGGTCCAGGTGCACGACGACTACGGCGTTTCGGCGGTCGCCGATTTCGCCACCCGCATCGATGCCGCGCGCAAGGACCAAGAGCTGCTGCTCACCGACGCCGAGCGGCGCATCCTGGAGGACGCGCTGCTCACCGGCCTCGCCCAGCAGATCCACGAACGCACCAGCGACGCCCGCCATCTCATCGCCAGAATGGGCGCGGAGATGAAGCAGCGCCGCATGTCCTCAGGCAACACCATCGGCGTGCACTGGGTGCTCGCCGACAGCCTGTCCGACGCGGCGCGGGCCATGTGCAAGCTACTCGACCGCGACGCCTCTGCGCTCTCCGCGGCGGACCTGGCAGCGATCCGGGCGCATTTCGCCGCCGAGATCCGCGCCGCGCGGGCCGCGCACCCGGAACGCTCCTACCCCGAGATTCTCGCGGCGACCCTGGATTACCGCACCTGGCGGGTGTTCTCGTTCACGCTGATCTCCGCGGACGGCAGCGAGGACAAGCTGACCGTGGCCCGCCACAGCGCGCTGTCGGGTGGCGAGCAGTCGGTGTCGCTGCACCTGCCGCTGTTCGCCGCCGCGCACGTCATGCTCGATTCGGCCGACCCGCAGGCTCCGCGCCTGCTCGCGCTGGACGAGGCGTTTGCGGGCGTGGACGACAACGGACGCAGCGAGTTGCTCGGACTGAGCGTGCAATTCGACCTCGACCTGTTCATGACCGGCTACGACTTGTGGATCACCTACCCGCACGTCCCCGGCTGCGCGCACTACGACCTTGCGCACGCCACGGCCGAGAACGCCGTCAGCGCGACGCTGCTGGTCTGGGACAGCGGTGATCTGCTCGCCGAACACGACGGCACCGATCTGACCGCCGCCCTCGGCTCGCCCAATCGCCGCCGCGTCCCGAACACGATCGAGGGCGGACTCGAGCTGGCGCCGGTGACCTGACTTCGAAGGCCGCGCGGTGCGGCCATCGGTCCCGAGCGGACGATGGTGTGGGTGCGGTCGCCGGCCACCCGTTCGCCGAAATGGCTACCGCTCGCTCGCGTCCGGCCGCATCGGCGGGCAGTCCACGCCCGGCACGGTAGCCAGCTCGAAATGCCACCACTCGTTGTCGAACATCCGGCACAGCCCCCAGCGATTGCCGTTGGCCTCCAGCCACTGCGCACCCTGCTGTGGGCCGACGTCGATCGCCCGCCCGGACACGTGCGTGGACTCCGCGGGCGGCAGCACCCACCGCCGGGTGGCCTCGGGGCTGCCGTAGGTCGCCAGTCCGTCGTCCCACAGCACCTGCTGCTCGTCCGGCGTCCGGTATCCGGAGGTGATGGACAGCGGCACGCTCTGCGCGCGCGCCTCGCGTTCGGCGAGCGTGTACGCCAGAGCCAACCGGGGCTCGAGCCCCTCGGTTCCGGCCGCCGACCCCGCCGACTGCCGCTGATCGGTCGCGACGCCGGGCTCGGCCTGCGTCTGCCCCGCCATCGCCCCGGTCACGACCAGCGCGGACAGCACCGCCACCGGCAGCCCCTTCAGCATACGATTCCGCCCACCACTCCACAGCACCATGTCGCGATGCTATCGCCTGCGTGCGCCGAGCCGGGTATCCCCGGTTCGGCGCACGCGGTGCGCGTGGCGCTCGCGGCGCCGGATACCGAGCCGCCCGTGGCGCACGCCGACTACCCGCACGAAGCGGACGGTGGCAACGCGACGACCGTGCCGATCTGCTTCAGTGTGCCCGCAAGCACGGCGAGCGGCCGCACAGATTCGAAGCAGCGACCCTGTGGACAACATCTGGCGAATCACGCTGCAAACAGCACAATTCGGATACACAGGGCACACAAAGTGTGATCATAGCTAAACGATATGTCCGATTGTGAGTCAATTATCCCCAGCTGGCTAACATTTCGCTCACAAGGAAATCCCATTGTCCACAATCTATTCCAGTGCTGTGGATCACAGTACGAAAGGGGTTGCCATTGATCCGGATTGTCGGAATCCTCCGACCTGCACGCGATTCGCGACCGCACCATCACGCACGGTCGACGCCGAGAGCGCGAAACTCGTTGTTCTCCAAGCCCCTGCGAATCGGGCCGGACGCACGGCGGACGGCTTCCGGGCCAACGCCGGGTAGCCGTCCGCAGGTCGAGCGGTCGATCCAGAAACACGAGTTTCCACATTCGCTCCCCAGAATGTGAAGAGCTACTACACCGGACAATCCGGCCGAATCACACGCGCGCCGGACCGTCCAGCGCACTCGGCCGCGCCCGCGTTGCGGCCACCCGCGCGCGGGCACGGCGAATCGCCTCCACTGCTTCGCGATTGCGCCCGATCCGCTCGAGGATCTCGGCGCCGTGCGCGCGGGCATAGGCGACGGCGACCCTGATCCGGCCGACGTTCAGGTCCGATTTCGCACCGAGGATTTCGATGCGGCGTTCCGCGGGACCATCCAATTCGCGTAGACGCGCAACGACTTCCCAGACCTCGGGGCCTGCCGCCAGCGCGGCGCGACGGTCGTTCATCGGTCCACGGAAGACGATCCCGGGATGGTCCAGCTGATCGACACCCTCCCGGATCAGGCGATCGAGTAGTGCGGTGCAGCTCGTTCCGTCCCGGGCGGCGCGCTCGGCCAATCGCCGAACCGCCGACTCGGAGATACACAACGACATCGGTACAGCCCTGGATGTACTCATTGCCCTCCTCAACTTGCGTCGGCAGCCGAAACCAACGACGTACTTCGCTGAGGGTTCCCGGGGCATGACGACGCCACCCCGGTGATCGGGGGGACATCGCCGTGTCCGCGCGCTGCCACCACGCGGGTTCGAACGACGATTCAGACGCGCTCTCGGGAGCGGGTGCGCACGCGCAGCGCGATCGGCTTCTGGGTTTCGGCGAAAAAGTCGTTGCCTTTGTCGTCTACGACGATGAACGCGGGAAAATCGTCGACCTCGATCTTCCACACGGCTTCCATGCCCAGTTCGGGGTACTCCAGCACCTCGACCGACTTGATGCAGTCCAGCGCCAGCCGCGCGGCCGGGCCGCCGATGGAACCGAGGTAGAAGCCGCCGTGCTCCTTGCACGCCTTGGTCACCTGCGCGGACCGATTGCCCTTGGCGAGCATGACGAACGAGCCGCCTGCGGCCTGGAACTGGTCGACGTACGAGTCCATCCGGCCCGCGGTGGTCGGGCCGAAGGAGCCGGAGGCGTAGCCCTCGGGCGTCTTGGCCGGGCCCGCGTAGTAGACGGCCATGTCGCGCAGGTAGTCCGGCATCGGCTCGCCCGCGTCGAGGCGCTCCTTGATCTTGGCATGCGCGATGTCGCGCGCGACCACGAGCGGCCCGGTCAGCGAAAGCCGGGTCTTCACCGGGTATTTCGACAGCTCGGCGCGAATCTCGTCCATCGGCCGGTTCAAATCGACCCGCACGACCTCACCGCCGAGGATGGCGTCGGTCTGCTCCGGCAGGTACTGCGCGGGCTCACGCTCGAGCTGCTCCAGGAACACGCCCTCCGCGGTGATCTTGGCCAGCGCCTGTCGATCCGCCGAGCAGGACACCGCGATGGCCACCGGGCAACTGGCGCCGTGCCGCGGTAGACGCACCACACGCACATCGTGGCAGAAGTATTTGCCGCCGAACTGCGCGCCGATGCCGAAGGACTGCGTCAGCTCGAAGACCTTCTCCTCCAGCTCCAGGTCGCGGAACGCGTGCGCGGCCAGCGAGCCTTCGGTGGGCAGGGTGTCCAGATAGTGCGCGGAGGCGTACTTCGCCGTCTTCAACGCGAACTCGGCGCTGGTACCGCCGATGACGATCGCGAGGTGATATGGCGGGCAGGCCGCGGTGCCGAGCGAGCGGATCTTCTCGTCCAGGAACTCCAGCATCCGCGTGGGGTTCAGGATGGCCTTGGTCTCCTGGTACAGGAACGACTTGTTCGCCGAGCCACCGCCTTTGGCCATGAACAGGAACTTGTACGCCGGATGCGCCGAGTCACCCGCCGTGGAGTACAGCTCGATCTGCGCGGGCAGGTTGGAGCCGGTGTTCTTCTCGTCCCACATCGTGATCGGCGCCAGCTGCGAGTAGCGCAGGTTCAGTTCGGTGTAGGCGTCGAAGACGCCGCGGCTGATCCATTCGGCGTCGTCGGCGCCGGTGAGCACTCCCTCGGACTTCTTGCCCATCACGATCGCGGTGCCGGTGTCCTGGCACATCGGCAGGATGCCGCCCGCGGAGATGTTGACGTTCTTCAGCAGGTCCAGCGCGACGAAGCGGTCGTTGCCGCTGGACTCCGGGTCGTCGATGATCTTACGCAGTTGGCCCAGGTGCGCGGGGCGCAGGTAGTGACTGATGTCGTGCATGGCCGTTTCGGTGAGCAGTCGCAGCGCCTCCGGCTCGACCTGCAGAAATGTGCGGCCGTTGTGCTCGAAGGTGCTGACGCCCTCGGTGGTGAGCAGCCGGTAGGGGGTGTCGTCCCGGCCGATCGGCAGCAGATCTGAATAGCGGAAGTCCGGCGCGGTCACCAGTCGCACTCCTTTTGGGTGGGCCCGAGCGCTGACGAACACCGGGCTGGTCACGAGAACAGCGAGCCTAGCGGCCGAGCCGCACCCCACCGATGGTTAGGCAACCCTATGTCGAGCAGTCGACCTAAAAGGTTGCACGTTCAACCCAGGTGGTGCTACCTCTCATCTCTGAGAAAGCGCCCGGGTGTCCCCTCGTCCGGCCGTGTGCAGACTATTCGCGCGCCGCGCCGAGCGACGCGGAATGTTCGATGCCAGATGTTCAGAGTTTGGAGCGCTATCGTGACCGATCCCCATTGGCTCGATGACGTCGAGATGCGCGCCTGGGTAGGTTTCGTGCGCACCCGCGACCTCATCGCCGCGGCGGTCGGGCGGGACTCCACCAGGGAGTCCGACCTCACCTATGTCGAATACTCGGTCCTCGCCTACCTGGTGGACACCACCGATCACCGGCTTACCTTCGCCGCGCTGGCGGCCAAACTCGAGTGGTCGCAGAGCAGGCTCTCGCACCAGATCACCCGGATGGAGAAACGCGGCCTGGTGGTGCGCGAGCCGATCCCCGACGACGCCCGCCGCACCGCCGCGCGGCTCACACAGCGCGGCGCCGAGGTGCTGACCGGCGCCGCACCCGCGCACGTGCAGAGTGTGCGCAGGCACATGATCGACATCCTCGATCGCCAACAGCTGGCCGCGCTCGCCGACATCTACGACACGCTGCTCACGCACCATCGAAGAGCGGCGGCCGAGAGTTGAACCGTCAGGCGGACGTGGATGCCGACGGTTGCACCGTGCACTCCGTCGACGTGTCTGCCGCACCGGCTGATTCGGGCACCCCGAGCGCCCGCTCGAACCCGGCAGGCACCACAAGATCCGAGCGGTCCAGCTCGGCGACACTGGTCTTGCGCAGGCCGAGCAGCGCCGCATCGATGCCGCCGCGCAGGATGTCCAGCACGTTCTCCACGCCGACCTGCCCGTTCGCGGCCAGCCCCCACAGGTAGGCACGGCCGATCATCACGGCCCGAGCCCCCAACGCCACCGCCTTCACCACGTCGCTGCCGCGGCGGATGCCGCCGTCGAGCACCACCTCGATCTGCGACCCCACCGCTTCCACGATCGCAGGCAGCGCCCGGATCGCGGCCGGAGTGCCGTCGAGATTGTTGCCGCCGTGGTTGGAGACCGAGATCGCCGCGACACCGGCGTCGACCGCGCGGTGGGCGTCGTCCACCCGCATGACGCCCTTGAGCATCACTGGCCCGTCCCACTGCTCGCAAATCCACCGCACGTCCGCCCAGTCCGGCGCTGGCGTGCCCATCCATTCGCCGTAGGCGCCGAAGAAGCCGGGGGCGGGACCGTCGCCGACTGCCATGTTCGGCGCGGTCAGATCCGGAATGTGGCCCGAGCGCACATAGCCGGCCAGCCAACGCGGGCGCGCCAGCGTCTGCGGCGCGAACTTCAGCATGGTGCGCAGGTCGAGCCTTTCCGGGATCACCGGGCTGCCCCAGTCGCGGCCGTGCGAGAACGACCAGTCCAAGGTCAGGATCAGGCCGACCGCGCCCGCCGCCTTCGCTCGGCGCATCCGCTGCAGGATCTCCTCCTTGCCGCCGCACCAGTACAGCTGGAAGAAGGTGGCCGGGTTGGCCTCGATCACCGCCTCGATCGGTTTGCTGGCGAACGAACTCAGGCCCATCGCGATACCGCGCGCGGCCGCGGCGCGGGCGACAGCGATCTCACCGTCCGGGTGCACCGCCTGCACGCCGGTCGGCGAGATCAGCACCGGCATCGAAAGCTGTTGTCCCAGTATGGTTGTGGCCTGATCTCTGGTGCCGATCGGCCCCGCGACGTGCGGCGCGAAGCCCAGTTCGGTGAACGCCTTCCGGTTCTCCTCGATGGTCTGGCCACGCTCGGATCCGGCGATCAGCGCGCCGTACACCGACTTCGGGAGCCGTTTCTTCGCACGTCGCTGCGCTTCGGCGACAGTCTCGAACCACGGGTTCATGTTCCGGTCCTTTCCGGGGAGGCTACCGGCCACCAGAGCCGGGTTCGGTCGATCAGGTCACCGGTGAGGTGTTCGAGCAGAGCGGCGCCCTCGCCGGCGGTCGCGCCCGCCGGGTCGCCGAGCACGCCGTTGGCGCTCACCGCGCGCACTCCCCCGGCACGGAGCAGCGGCAGCAACTCCGCCAGCGGACGGGTGTCGCCCGCGGCGGCCAGATCATCGCGGACCCGATCGGGCGCGAGCGCCAACTGAAGTGCCGTCTCCGACCGCCCGGCATGCGCGTCGCCGTCGAAGCGTGGCAGATAGACGCGCACGTCGCGCGACTCGCTGCGCAGCAGATCCTTCGCCCTTCGCAGCGGTTCGATATTGCCGCCGTGCCAGTTGACCAGCAGGATCCGGTCGAAGGTTTCGGTCGCCGAGCGGCACAGCTCGACGATCAGCAGCTCCAGCGCCGCCTGTCCGATCGACAGCGTGCCGGGAAAGCCCGCGTGCTCACCGCTGGCGCCGTACGGAATCGCCGGTCCGACAAGCACATCGGGCCGAACAGCAGCGAGCCGGGCACATAATACCGCGGCGACGTCCGTGTCGGTGGACAGCGGCAGGTGCGGGCCGTGCTGCTCGGTGGCACCCACCGCCACGGCAAGGATCGCACCCGCGGCGGCCCACGCGCCCGCTTCGGGCGAGGTGAGATCCGCCAACATGCCGCGAGATTATCGTCAGTCACTGACATAATCAAGGGCCATGACCGCCGAGCAGAATCAGACGATGCGGGACAACCGGATCACGCGCGGCCGCCCACGCGGCACCACCAAGCGCGAACTCGAACTGATCGCCATGCGGCTTTTCACCGAGCAGGGCTTCGACGACACCACCGTCGAGCAGATCGCCGCCGCGGCGGGCATCAGCGGACGCACCTTCTTCCGATACTTCCCCACCAAGGCGGAGGTGCTCTGGTACCAGTTCGACGATGAAGTCGCCGCACTGCGCGGAGCCTTCGCCACGGTGCCGGACGACGTTCCGATGATGACCGCCGTGCGCCGAGTCGTGGTGAACGCCAACCGATATCGCGCCGAGGATGTCCCCGAACTACGCACCCGCATGCAGCTCGTCGCCACCATCCCCGCCCTGGCCGCCACAGCGGGCGCGCACTACGACGCCTGGGAGCGCACGGTGAGCGCGTTCGCCGCGGGGCGACTCGGCGAGCCGGAGGACGGCCTGATCCCCCTCGCCGTCGGGCGGACCACCCTCGCGGCAGCCCGCGCGGCATTCGACGCCTGGCTCGCCCGTGCCGACAGCGACCTCACCGTGTACTTGGACGAGGCACTCGCGGCGCTGGAACGCGGATTCGCTACGGTGCCTGAGGCCCATGCCATCCGGATCGAGGGCGAACAAGCGGCAGGTTTCGGCGGCGGCCCAGGTGGGGTATGACTAGGCTCGGTATCGGCTCGCAGCCGAAACGTACGAAGATCCCGACTCAACCGTCGAAAGGGGCAGGAGTTTCCATGTCCGAGGTGTCCATGAGCCTTTCGGCGGATTCGCTGACCGCGGGCCCGGTCGACAACCTGCTCCCGCAGCTGGTCGAGCATCTGCGCCAGAACCGCACCGCACTGCGCGAGGAATGGGCCCGGCGAATCACCGACGCCCAACTCCTCACCGCAATGACCCCCGAGGAGATCTTCTCCGAAGCGACTTCGGTTTACGACAACTACGTCGAGGTGCTCGAGACCGGTAGCGTCGAGGCCCTGCAGGCCTACGCACGGGACCTGTCCGAACGCATCATCCCGAGAGGAGTCGAGACCGACGAGGTGCTCGGCATCGTGCTGCTGCTGCGCGACGTGCTGGCCCGGTCCCTGTTCGAGAAGTACCAGGCCGACTTCGAGCTGCTCAACGCCGTGCTCGACGCGTACGAACCGGCCGCCAACCGCATTGCCAACACCGTGGGCGTCTCCTTCGTCCAAGAGCGCGAGCGCGTCATCCGCCAGCAGCAGGAGGCCATCCGCGAGCTGTCGACGCCGGTGCTGCAGGTGCGCGAGCAGCTGCTGATCCTGCCGATCATCGGCGTGCTGGACAGCCAGCGTGCCCGCCAGCTCACCGAGCAACTGCTGCGGGCCATCCGGGCCAACCGGGCGAAGGTTGTCGTCATCGACATCACCGGTGTGCCCGCGATCGACTCCACGGTAGCCAACCACCTGGTGCAGACCGTCGACGCGTCCGGCCTGATGGGCGCGAACGTGATCATCACCGGCCTGTCCTCGGAGATCGCGCTGACGCTGGTGACCATCGGCCTGGATCTGTCGAAGATGAACGCGGTCGGCGACCTCCAGGGTGGTATCGAAGAAGCGGAACGTCTCCTGGGTTACGAGGTTTCCCGGGTCTCCGAACGCGACGGCCGCTGATCAGGCGGACCTGATGCCGGTTCCGATTCTCAAGCAGGGTACGTATCTCATCGCGTCGGTCCAGTCTGCCCTGACCGACGCCGATACCGAGCGCCTGCAGGACGACCTGATGAAACAGGTCAGCAAATATCGGGCACATGGCATCATCGTGGATGTCACCGCGATCGACGTGATGGATTCGTTCGCGGCGAGATCATTGCGTACCATCGCGCACATGACGCAGCTGCGCGGCGCCGAAACGGTGATCGTCGGGCTGCAACCGGAAGTCGCGTTCGCCATGGTGCAGCTCGGGCTCACGTTCGAAGACATGCACACCGCCCTCGATCTGGAAGAGGGACTCGCCTGGCTGAACCGCAAGACCCCAGCCCGTCGCCAGCGAGACGGTCGTGACAGTGGCCGCTGAGAACGTGGTGATCGCGGTCAGGGCGTCTGGTGACATCGTGATCGCACGTCAGGCCGGACGCGAACTGGCAGCAGAGCTCGGATTCACATTGACCGACCGGACCATGATCTCCACAGCGATCTCCGAAATCGCCCGCAACATAACCAGTTACGCGGGAAGCGGCGAAATACGTTTGCTGGTCGATGACCGCGAGGGTCGACAAGCGCTGGTGGTGCAGGCCGAAGATCAGGGACCGGGCATCCTCGACATAACTCGCGCGCTGGAGGACGGCTACTCCACCGGGCGCGGACTGGGGCTCGGCCTCCCCGGTGCCCGACGATTGATGGACCGGCTCACCGTCGACTCGGCGCCGGGGCGCGGCACGCTGGTGGAGATGTGGAAGTGGGTACCCAACGGTGCATGAGGACGGGTTCATCGGCCGGATCGAGTGGGCGGTGGCCGGTCGCGCACTACCCGGTCAAGATGTCTCCGGTGATCGCGGGGTTGTCCTCGACACCGGCGGCGGCACAGTCCTTTTCGCCGTCCTGGACGGACTCGGGCACGGCGCCGCCGCTGCCGACGCTGCGGGCCGTGCGGCGCAGGTGCTCGCGGAGAACCGCGCCGAACCCCTGGATGTGCTGATGGTGCTCTGTCACCGCGCACTGGCCGACACCCGCGGGGCAGCGATCTCGCTCGCCCACTTCGAGGAGGGTGACAGGGTGCGCTGGCTCGGTGTCGGCAACGTCGAATCCCGGGTGCTCACCGCGGGTCCCATCGGTCTGAGCGTGCACGCCACCGTGCTGCTCACCGCGGGCATCGTCGGCTATCGGCTACCGGCGAACCTACAACCACAGTCCGTTTCGGTCCGCCCCGGCGATCTGCTATTGATGTCCACCGACGGTATCGTCACCGAATCCGCCGAGCGGGTCGACCTTTCCAAGTCCACCGCCGACATCACCAGCGAGATCCTGGCAAGGGACGCCAAGGACACCGACGACGCACTCGTGCTTGCCGCCCGGCATCGCGGCACAGCAGGCCCGACGACATGAGTGAGCGCGGCGAGCGAACCGTCGACACAGCCGAGTTCTCGGTCATGCCGGAGCCGAGCGTCAGCGAGGCGCGGGCATGAGTGAGCTGCTGGCCGATTTCCTCAACGCCTACGCCGACGCGCTACGGCGGCAGCTGGGTTCGCCTACCCAGGCCGGTCTCGCCGAGGGCTATGAGCTCGGTCGGCGCGCGCTGGTGGAGGGCATCAGCCTGCTCGACCTCACCGAGAACCACTTCCGGGTGGTCCAAGACGCCGAACAGCAACGGCACGGGATCCGGTCCGAGAGCGGCGAACCCGACAGCCGCCTGCCCGAGACGGCGCTGGAATTCCTGTTGCAGACCCTCGTCCCGCTGGACATCGCCACCCGCGGCTATCTCGACGGCACCCGCCGCTATGAGCAACAGCGTTCGCGCGCCGACGATCTCGCCGGACGCGACGCGTTCCGCACCGCGCTGGTCGAATCGCTGCAGGACGGGTTCTTCGTCGCCGACGCGCAGGGCACCATCATCGAAGTCAACACCGCCTTCGGCGCGCTGACCGGCTACGGCGCCGCCGGAATCCCCTACCCGCTCCCGCATCCGTGGTCTTCCCTGGACGGTCCGCGCTATCCCGATCTCGGGACCGAGGCACAGCGTTTCGTCATCCCGATCCGGCACCGGGATGGGCGCAACGTGTGGCTCGCGGTGAGTACCAGCGCACTGATCAAGCCGGAGGGCAACGAGCGGATCGTCGTCGGCACCATCCGTGACGTCACCGCCGAGCACGACGCGCAGGCCCGCGACCAGGCGGCCTCCCGGCTCGCCACCGCGGTCGGCGCGGCGACCAGCGTGGTCGAGGTGCTCGCCGTCGGGCTCGACGAGTTGCGGCGCACGGTGGGCGCGGAGACCGCGGTGGTGGCGGTGTGGCCGAGCCGCACCGCCGCGCCCGAGGTGTACGTCTCGGGCATGGGGGCCGACAGCACCTCGCACCACGGGGATGTCACGCTGGACGAACGCTCGCGCGCGCTGCTCGACCGGGCGCGGCGCAGGCCCGCCCGCAGTCTGTTGGCCATTCCGGAGGGCGCCGAGAGCTCCGAGGGTATCGTCACCCCGCTCGGTGAGACCGGCGATGCGGCGATGTGGTTGCGCTTCGCCGCGCCCCGAGCGATCAGCGCCGCGGACTGGACGCTGTTCTCCCTGTTGATCGGCCATCTCAGCCTCGCGGTGCAGCGGGCGCGGAACTTCGACCAGGCGCGCGCCACCTCACTCACCCTGCAGCGCGCCATGCTCGGCCCGATCGAGCTGCCGCCCCGGTTCTCGGTGCACTACGAGCCCGCGCTGCCGCCGCTGGAGATCGGTGGCGACTGGTACGACGT
Source organism: Nocardia sp. NBC_01730 (assembly GCF_035920445.1). Lineage (NCBI taxonomy): Bacteria > Bacillati > Actinomycetota > Actinomycetes > Mycobacteriales > Nocardiaceae > Nocardia > Nocardia sp. NBC_01730. The sequence continues at coordinate 2,688,517 of NZ_CP109162.1, forward strand.
GGTGCCGTTGCGCGACGGCACCATCGGCGTCATGGTCGGTGACTGCGTCGGACGTGGCCTGTCCGCCGCCGTCGTGATGGGCCAGCTGCGGACGGCGGCGCGGGCGTTGCTGTTACGCGGCGCCGGACCGGCGCAGCTGCTGGCCGAACTCGACACCGTCGCCGCACGGATCCCCGGCGCCATGTGCACCACGGTGTGCGCCGCCGTGCTCGATCCGGTGCGCGGGCTCGTCCGCTACAGCAGCGCCGGGCACATGCCGCCGATCCTCGCGGACGTCGCCACGACCGGCAGGCTGCTCGAGGGCGGCCGCGCGGTGCCGCTGGCGACGTTCGACCCGCCGAGGCGGCCCGAGGCCACCACGGCGCTGACGCCCGGCTCGACGCTGGTGCTGTTCACCGACGGGCTGGTCGAACAGCGCGGCGTCGATATCGACGACGGATTCGCCAAGATCGCGGCAGTGCTCGCCGACACCTCGGGACGGCTGCCACGCGAGGTGGCGGACGCCGTGCTCTCCCGCCTGCGGCCCGCGGCCGGCTACGACGACGACGTCGCGATGGTGGTCTACCGCCAGCCGCCCGCACCGCTGCGGCTGGACGTGCCCGCGCACGCAGACGAACTCGCGGTGCTGCGGCGCACCATGAAGGGCTGGCTGGCCACCGCTGCGGTGCCGCACGACCTGGCTTCCGATCTGGTCGCGGCGGCCAACGAGGCGTGCAGCAACAGCATCGAGCACGCCTATCGCAACGGCGACGGCGGGCGGGTCCAACTGTCGGCCACCTGCGACGTCGATGCGGTGGTCATCATGGTCACCGACTCGGGCAACTGGAAGCCGCGCGCCTCCGATCCCGGCTATCGCGGCCGCGGGATCGAGATGATGCGAGCGCTGACCGAGGAGCTCGATATCGACCACTCCGGACCAGGCACGACGGTCCGGATGTCGGTGACGCTGCCCGCAATTACGTTCCCGGTGGCCAATCCGTTGCGTGATACGCACCGGCGGATTTCTGGGTGACGCAGCAGGAACCGAATCCCCGTCATCATCCGAACCCGCAACCCGAGCGTGGTGCCCTGAAAGCCTTGGTCGCCACGCACATTCACGAATTCGCAGCACGAGATCAACCAACGATGGTGCCCCGCTCCGGGGCCTGGTTCTCGGCGGAATTCGACTGGCCGGGAGTAGCCGCGGGCATGCTCGCGTCCCCGAGCCACCGCTCGGCCATCGGCCCTACCGCGCGGCGACCATCGCGTCCACCGTCTCTGGGGACAACATCTCGTCGGCCACCAAGCCCGCCAATCCCACGAACGCGCCGTTCTCCCCCAGCTGCGACGGGCCGATGTCGAGGTTGCGCAGTGCACTCGAGTGAGCGTTCGCCTCGACGGTACGCCGCAGCCCCTCGAGAAACGGTGGCAGCACGCCCACCGCTCCCCCCACGCGGACGTATGTCGGATCAACGATCGACACCATCGTCGCGACCACAGTCCCGACGAGTCGCCCGGCCTTCTCCGTCGCCCGGATCGCGTCGGGTCTGCCATCATCGACCAGGCGGACGACATCGGCCACCGTGCGCACCCCGAGGGGTTGCAGGTCGCGAGTCAGCGCCTGCCCGCTGGCACTGGCCGCGACACATCCGCGGCGGCCACAGCTGCACTGCTGTTGGCTGCCCTCGATCCGCATGTGCCCGATCTCGCCCGCGGAGCCGCTCTTGCCGCGGTGAACACGTCCCGAGATCACCACGCCCGCACCGATTCCGGTCCCCACCTTGACCCCGACGAGTGTCGCGTCGGGACGGCCCAACGCACAGAAGTCGCCAAGTGCCAACGCGTTCGCGTCGTTCTCCAGCAGGACAGGCACGCCGAGCGCGGCGGCGAACGGCTCGCGCAGCGGTGCGCCGTTCCAGTCCGGCATGGTCGGTGGTGCCACGGTGACCCCGCGCTCATGGTCGATCTGCCCTGGGACCGACAGCGCCATAGCACACAGGGTGTCGGCACGCCCGGTTCGCCGCAACAGTTTCCGACCGGCGTCGAGCAGCACCGGCACGATCTCGCGCGGGCTGTGCCGCATGGGCAGCCGGTGGTCCTCACGCGCGAACACCGTCCCACGCAGGTCGACCACCGCGAGCGTCGCGTGACTCTGCCCGAGGTCGGCGACGAGCGCGGTGCGGCCGGTGTCGTTGACCTCGAGCACTTCGGCGCGTCTGCCGCCACTCGACTCCCGGTGCCCGGCTTGGCGGACGAGCCCGAGACTGCGCAGAACATCCAGCCGCTCAACCAAAGTCACCCTCGACAGCCCTACCCGTTCCTGCAGCTCGAGCCGCGTCAGTGGGCCCGCCGCGCGCAGTAGGGCGAGCACGTGTCCCGGAGAGGTGGGGCTCGAGGGCGTCGATGTGGTCACGAGCATGTTGACAATATCCCCCACTGCACTTACGTTAACCAAACTGACAAAAGTTCGAAACATAGTGTGACAGCACAGGAGTCATACATGCTGGTATCCGGCCTGACGCGCAGATCCTTCTTGCGCGCTGCGGGCGTCGGCGCGGCCGCGCTCTCCGCCACGGCCTGCACCGGCTTCGCCACCAGTGGTAATGGCGGCATGATCTTCCTGTCCACGCAGTTCCGGCCCGCGGACGAGGCCGAGCGCTTCCGCAGCCTGCTCGCCCGGACCGCATCCGGTGTCGGCTACGTGACCATCGAGGAAAGCCCGTTCTCTAGCCAGGTGCGCAGTCAGGTCGACGCGGGCTCGACACAGATCGGTCTGCTCGGCGGTCTGCACGGCGACGTCGCGCCGCTCGCTGACGGCTACCTCCAAGACCTCACCGGCCTGCTCGCCGATCTCGGCGACCGCGGCTGGCCTACCGAGTACCTGCGACTCGCCAAGGCGGGCACCGACCACACCTGGTACATCCCGTGGGCCACCGCGAGCTACGTTCTCGCCGCGCACGCCGACGCGCTCGAACACCTGCCGTCCGGCGCGGACGCCACGTCGCTCACCTACGACCAGTTCCTCGACTGGGCCATCGCCGCGCGCCGCGCCAACGGAAACCGGCCCGTGCTCGGCCTGCCCGCGGGCCCGAAGGGTCTGCTCCACCGCTTCACGCAAGGCTTCCTGCTGCCGTCGTTCACCGGCGGTCAGATCACCACATTTCGGTCGAACGAGGCAGTGACGGCGTGGCAGTACTTCCGGGAGCTGTGGGCCAACTGCGCGTCGTCGAGCACGAACTACGACTTCATGCAGGAGCCGCTGGAGAGCGGCGAAGTGCGCATGGCGTGGGACCACGTCGTGCGCCTCGTCCACGCGCCCGAGCGCGACCCGCAGAACTGGCGCATGCTGCCCGCCCCGCGCGGCGCGCACGGCCTCGGCTACATGGCCGTGATTGCCGGGCTCGCGGTCCCCAAGGGCAGCCCCGACCCCGAACTCGCGCAACAGACGATCAGCGCGCTCACCCGTCCGGAAGCACAGATTCAGCTGCTGCGCTCCAACGGCTTCTTCCCGTCTGTCGACACGACGATCCCGGACGACCTGCCACCGGCCATCGAACTCGAGGCAGACGCGGTGCGCCGACAGCGGGAAGCGAAGGGCGCCATCCTCTCCCTGCCGCCGGTGGGCCTCGGCCAGCGCGAAGGTGAGGTGAGCAAGGTGTTCAAAGACAGCTTCCGCTCGATCGTGCTCGACCGAGCCGACATTCGATCCACGCTGGACCAGCAGGCACGGGTGCTACAGGGCATCCTCGACGACCTGAAGGTGCCGTGCTGGGCTCCCGACCCGGCCGCCGACATCTGCAAGGTGGGATAGACATGATTTCGCGACTGCGCTCTCCGTGGATCCTGCTGCTGCCCTCGATCGTGCTGATGCTGACGCTGTTCGGCTGGCCGCTGATACAGGGCGTGCTCGAAGCATTCCGTGGCGACGACGGCTTCACGCTCGCCAACTGGGAGCGATTGTTCAACGATCCCTACATCTTCACCGCGCTGCGGAACACGCTCGTGCTGATCGTCATCGTCGTACCGATCCAGCTCGTGCTCGCCATCGGCATGGCTCTGCTCATGCAGGCACGGCCGAGATTCGCCGGCGGCCACTTCTACCTGTGGTGCCTCCCGCTGGCGATCTCCGAGCTGGCCGCGGGTCTGGTGTGGCTGTCCATTTTCGACAACCGCGGTTACCTGAACTCGCTGCTGGTCTCGCTCGGCCTTTCGGACGACGGCGTGCAGTGGCTCGGCTACCAGAACACCGGCACGATGCTGCTCGCGGTGGTGATCGCCGAGGTCTGGCGCGCGACCTCGCTCGTCTTCGTCATCGTGGTAGCGGGCGTCCAGATGATTCCACGCGATTTCGACGAGGCCGCGCAGGTGTTCGGCGCGAACTTCTGGCAGCGGCTGCGGCACGTCACGCTGCCGCTGCTCGGGCCGAGCCTGCAGGTGGCGCTGATCCTGCGGACAATTCTCGCATTGCAGGCGTTCGCGGTCGCGCAGGCGCTGACCGGGCGCGACTTCCCGCTGCTCGTCGGCGAGACGTACGAGTGGTATTCGAACCTGCAGAACCCCGCGGTAGCCAGCGCCGTCTCGCTGATCGTGCTGGCGATCTCACTCGCCACCGCAGTGTTCTACCTGCGGACGGTCCGGCAGCCGGAGGAGGCGCGATGAGACACAATCGCGCAGCACTCATCGAGCCGACGGGGCGCGGGAACCCCCGCAAGACACAGGAGGCGCGATGAGACACAATCGCGCAGCACTCATCGAGCCGACAGGGTGCGGGAACCCCCGCAAGACACAGGGGTCGCGATGAACCAGGCCGAGGCGCCGCCGCAGACCGTGCTGCCACCCGTCGATCGTGCGCCGCTGCGCAGGCGCCGCTGGCGCGCGATAGGGGTTCAGATGGCGTGTATCGCGGTGACGCTGTTCATGGCGCTGCCGATCGTGCTCATCGGACTCGCCGCGGTGTCCTCGCGCGACGCGCTCAACGAGTTTCCGAAGTCGTTGATCCCCAACGAGTTCTCCACCGAGACGCTGGTCGCGTTCTTCCGGGCCACGGGAACCGTTCCGGCACTGGGCAACTCGGTGCTTGTCGGCATCTACACGGTGTTCTTATCACTCGTCGTCGGCGCGCCCGCGGGATATGCGTTGGCGCGCCACGCGTTTCGCGGCAAGGACACCTACCAGGTGTTCATTCTTTTCGTGCGCGCGTTGCCGATCGTGGTGCTCTCGGTGCCGCTCGCCACGATGTTCCTCCGGATCGACGTCTACGACACGGTGTTCGCCGTGACACTCGTGCACACCACCCTCGCGCTGCCGACCACCGTACTCATCACGGCGAGCATCTTCGTCTCGGTGCCTGCCGACCTCGAGGAGGCCGCGCGGGTCTTCGGCTGCACACGCTGGCAGGCCGCGCGCAAGATCGTGGTTCCGCTCGCGCTGCCGGGCCTCGCCGCGTCCTCGATCTTCACGTTCGTCTTGTCCTGGAACGAGATTCTCGGCGCGACGATCGTCACACTCGGGCACCGCACGCTTCCGGCACAGGTGCTCACGGCGCTCGGCGAGGCGTCGACCGCGTACCGCTTCGCCGGCGGTTTCGCGTTGATCATTCCGGCGCTGGTCTTCATCTTCGTGATGCGGCGCTACCTGGTGAACATGTGGGGGACGACGCTCAGATGACAGGGGTTCGCTAATGGCTGAGGTGGTTGTCCGGGATCTGGTGAAGACCTATCCCGGTGGTACGACGCGCGCCACCGACGAAGTATCGCTCGAGGTCGCGGACGGCGAATTCATGGTGCTGCTTGGGCCGTCCGGCTGCGGCAAGACGACCTTGCTGCGGATGATCGCCGGGTTGGAGCTGCCGGACTCCGGGCAGATCGTGATCGGCGGCAAGGACGTCACCTATCTCGAGCCGAGGCGGCGCAATCTGTCGATGGTGTTCCAGTCCTACGCCGTGTTCCCCAACAAGAAGGTCGCCGACAACATCGGCTTCGGCCTTCGGGTGCACGGCGTGCCCGCGGACGAGATCAGCCGCAAGGTCGCCTGGGCCGCGGAGTTGCTGCAGCTGACGCCGTACCTGGACAGGTACCCTGCGCGACTGTCGGGCGGGCAACGCCAGCGTGTCGCCGTGGCGCGGGCGATCGTGATGGACGCCGACGTACTGCTCATGGACGAGCCGCTGTCCAACCTGGACGCGCTGCTGCGGCTGTCGTTCCGCGCCGACCTGAAGAAGCTCGTCGCCGAGCTCGGCACCACCACGATCTACGTCACCCACGACCAGGTCGAGGCGCTGTCGCTGGGCAACCGCGTCGCCGTGATGCGCGCCGGGGCGATCGCCCAATGCGGCCCGCCCACGGAGGTCTACGACGGCCCCGCGACGGAGTTCGTCGGTGGCTTCCTCGGCAGCCCGCCGATGAACTTCCTCACCGGCCAGGTCGCGGCAGGCGATGCCGGGCCGCGCATCGACCTGGGTGGGCAGTCACTCGCCGTGCCCCGGGCGCTGTCGTCGTTCGAGGGCGGGACGCTCCGGCTCGGTATCCGCCCCGAGGCCATCGTGGTGGGCAGCGAGCCCGTAGACGACGCGGTACGCGGCGAGCTCCAAGTGCTCGAACCGCTCGGCTCGTCCACCCTGCTGACCACCGAAGTCAGCGGACAGACCGTGAAAGTTCAAGCGGCGCCGGGCTTCCGCGCCGACGAGGGCGGCACGCTGAGCCTGCGCATGCCACCAGAGGCATGCCGCTGGTACGACCCGGAAACCGGATTGCTGCTGGAGGCTCGATGAGACACAATCGCGCAGCGCTCATCGCGCCGACGGGGTGCGGGAACCCCCGCAAGACACAGGAGGCCGGGTGATCACCGCCGCGGGCGACCGCGATATCCATTTCCAGCCCGCCCGTCTTGTCGCCAAGGCGACGCTGGTCCTGCGCGACAACGACACCGGCACGCTGGTCACCGCCGCACCCAAGCTCTACCCGCACATGTGGAGCTGGGATGCCGCGTTCATCTCGATCGGACTGGCGTATCTCGACGTGAGCCGCGCTGTCACGGAGCTGAGCACACTGTTGGACGCGCAGTGGGGCGACGGGATGATCCCGCACATCGTGTTCACCGACGACAGCAACTATTTCCCGGGCCCGGACCGCTGGCGAACCGATTCCGCGCCGCAGGCACCGTCCGATGTTCGCACGTCGGGGATTTGCCAGCCGCCGGTGCACGCGATCGCACTGCGGCGGATCGTCGAGATCGCGCGCAAGACCTCGCAGTCCGACGCGGAGCTGGCCGAGCGGTTCGCCGAACGCGCGTGGCCCGCACTGTATCGCTGGCATCGGTGGATCGCGCGGCACCGCATGCCCGATGCGAGTGGATTGGTGGCGATCGTGCATGGGTGGGAGTCCGGAATGGACAACTCACCACGCTGGGACGAGCCCTACGCGGCCGTCGTTCCCGGCCCGGATCTGCCGCCGTACGTGCGGCTCGACCTGCAGCAGGTGAACGACGCGAGTGAGCGTCCCGGCAGCGACGAATACGACCGATACCTGTGGCTCATCGAGCAGATGAGGCGCGTGAACTACCAGCCCGACGAGGTCGTGCGCACGTCGAGCTTCCTGGTGGGCGACGTGTTCACCACGGCGGTATTCGCCCTGGCCAGCGATGCGCTCGCCGCGGTCGGCGCGGACCTCGGATGCGATCCCGGGCAGATCGGCGAACTCCGCACGTGGGCGGCGCGGTCGCGGGACGCGGTCGCCGACAGCGTCGATCCCGAGACCGGTATGGCACGCGACCGCGACATCAGGCACGGTCGGTGGCTGACCACCGAGTCGATCGCCGGGTTCGCGCCGCTGCTGTGCGGCGGCCTGCCCGGCGACGTCGAGAAACGACTCATGTCGACCCTGGACGGCACGAACTGGTCAGGCAACCCGCACCTGCTCGCCGCAGTGCCACCGTCGATTTCGCCGTCGTCGCCGGATTTCGACTCGCGCTGCTACTGGCGTGGTCCGCAGTGGCCGGTGATTACGTGGCTGTTCGGCTGGGCGTTCGAGCAGCGCGACTGGCCGCGGCACGCAAGCGAGTTCCGTGCCCAGGGGGTGCATCTGGTGTCGGACGGCTCGTTCGGCGAGTATTACGAGCCCTTCACGGGCGAGCCGCTGGGCAGCACGAACCAGTCGTGGACCGCCGCGGTAGTGCTCGACTGGCTGTGCGGCGTGTGGTAGCGACGGCGGCGGCCACTGGTCCTTACCTTTCAGCCGGACTGCCCCAGGGCTGGCGTCACCGAATTAGGATCGGTATATGCCACGCATCGCCACCGCGGACAAGGTAGAGCGGCCCGCGCTACTCGAGTTTCTGCGCCCCCGCCACCAGGGCGTGCTGATCACCACTCGAGCCGACGGACGTCCGCAGATTTCGCCCGTAACCTGCGGGGTCGATCCGGACGGGCGCATTGTGGTGTCGACCTATCCGGGCCGCGCCAAGACCCGCAACATCCGTCGCGACCCGCAGGTATCGATGTGCGTCATCTCCGACGACTGGAACGGCGCCTACGTCCAAGTCGACGGGCACGCCGAGGTTTTGGACATGCCACAGGCACTGGACGGTCTCGTCGAGTACTTCCGCTGCATTTCCGGTGAGCACCCCGACTGGAGCGAGTACCGCGAAGCAATGGCCCGACAGAACAAGTCGCTGATCCGCATCCATATCGACCGGTGGGGACCAATCGCCACTGGCGGATTCCCACCCCAACTCGCGCAGTCCTGACTCGACCACCAGCATCGGCTCATCAACACAACTGTCCACTGGCATCGGTGACGACAAGACCCGAATAATTCCGTGGGGTGTCACACCGGGCGCGATGACATCGCCAGCGCATTACTCGGCACCGGTTCTTATCAGATCATCGCCGCACACGCGGCTGTAACTCGACTCCTCGGAATATCAGTCGAATTGCTCGAGGTGCGTGCAGGTACCAGCCATGAACAATCGAATTGCTGTGTGGCTTTCATACATACATCCGTCAGAATCCCAGCGACGTGCCGCCATCTCGCGGTTTGCGCTGCTCCATGAAGAGCTGAAATAGGCCTCGATCTCCGGCGCGGAGGTTACGCATAAACCCCGGCTGGTCGACTTCGACCAGTTTGTGGGGAGGATGCAGCACCCCGACGGGAGTGTACCGGATCACTCACCGCCTGACCCGCGAATACATCACCGGTGACCGCCCCGTTACGTCACATCCCGGAACTTGATATTTCCTTGTCTAGCTTCCGCGGTCATGTAGGCGAACACTGAAGGTTGTGAGTGATTGACCAAAGCCGTTCATCCACCCGACCAGAAGGATGCAAGATGTCTACCAAAACAATCAAAATCCTCGCCGCGACAGCAATGACCTTGTCCCTGGGCGCCGTCGCAGCTCCTATAGCTTCGGCAAACACGACTCCATCTGTTGTGTCACCATCGAACTCAGCCACTCCCGTCGGAGGATCAGTCGTGATATGCCTTCCCCTCGGCAGTGTTGCCTTCTGCATCTGAGGTCACTGGCGATGATTCCTCGCTACCGAGCCTTCCTCGACAATATGGGCAAAGTAGTGACGAAGAGCGCCGTCAACGAGAAATGAGGCCTATGAGGGGAGGGCCCGGGCCTGACCCGCACAGCCTCGCATCATAATCGAACACAATTAAGACCCACTCGGAACACCCTTCTCGCGACCAGCGACCAGAAAACCGACGCACCCACCGACCGGTGTTGCACAGAATCGGTTCGCGTGCTGGTCGCGAGGAGACATCTGGCGCAGAGCCTTCCGATCAGGAGCCAGTGGGCGAGAGGCAGTCACACGATCGGAGCGTCTTGGACGAAAGGCCATTCAAATAAGTCCGTCGGCGTAAAGATATACGTCTTCGAGCGATTCGACGCACTGAGAGCCCTCGGCACGGCGAGTCAAGGGTTTGGATGCCCAAAGTGCACCCCGAGCCAGTAGACCACCACGACGACGCATACCGACCGCGACCACCAAGCATCGACACCGCGGCATGCGCGTCGCCACGCTGTCGCCCAGCGGATACGAAAAGATCTGCGGTGGTTTCGCTTTCGGAGTGCCGGGGTCGAGTCACGAAGAGCCTGCCGCCGGTGACCGACCTGAATCAAGCCCCCCGCGATTGTCCCCGTCGCGATGTCCGCGGCCGACAACGAGTGCAAGCGAGTCACCTGGGCCGCATCGGCCGGAGTTCCGGTGCGGCATCGGCGTTCGCCTTGCGATAATCCGTGACGTCGGCGCCGAGATGGCCCGGCATTGGTGATAGTCGACCTGAGGTAGGGCATGTGAGACGCAGCGGTACAAGGATTCTCGACGTAGTGGGTAGCCGCCGGATGGCGGTGGCGATGCTGGCAACGATCACCGGGTTCTACTATCTGTTCGTCGCGGTCACCAACTGCATGGACACCGACACCAACCGGCATGGGGTTGCCGCCGTGCTGTCGATGAGATCGACGATCCACAACGCCGGAACGGACTGGCGGGCGATCACCAGCGGCTGCGTCGCCCTTGTCGCCTACATCCTCGTCGTGATCTGGGAGTTTTTGATCGCCTTCGTGCTGCTTGCCGCCGCAGCCGTGTGGGGCCGCGTACTGACGGGGCACCCGCGCCGGCTTCGAGCCGGGGTGGACGTGGCCGTGAAACTGTCAAGTCTGGGCTGGACCATGGCGATGCTGCTTTTCGCGGGCGGGTTCCTCACGGTCGCGGGTGAATGGTTCCGAATGTGGGCGAACAAGGAGGTGAACGCGTCGTCGGCCGCGCTGCAGAACTTCCTGATCGCCGCCGTCGGCCTGATCCTCGTTCACCTGCCGGAGTCGATCAGGCCACAACAGGCGACGTCATCGCGGGAAGAATCGTCTCGACGGTGAGTCAACTCGCGGCAGGCCGGTCGAGAGACTGCGATCTACTCACCGCCGCCGCGAGTCACCGACGCGGCGCGCATTCGACCCGAAGACACTCCAGCTCGACCACATCGAGAATGCGGTGGCATTGTCGGTCAAACGGGAGGCCGCACCTTCGCATCAGGGGAATCGATGTCCTCGGGGCCGCCTTGCGACAAGCGGTCGACGAGTTCGAGTCCGCTTCGGGCCCAGTCGATTTCGGCTCGGCTGCGCGCGATCATGCCTTCGTAGGTGTACGCCTTGTAGGCGATGATTCGTGCGTGCTCATGGTCGGGGTAATTGCCGAGGCGGCGGACGATCACGGGATCGGTTCCGGCTCGGATGCCGTCGCGGACGTCGGTGAGCAGTTCGACATGGGTCGTGTAGTACTCGATATGGCGGCGCAGGATTTCACGCGCATACTCGGGTTCGGCCCATTCGAAGTACGCCGCCTGCATGTGGTGTACATCGCGCTCGGGGGCATGGTCGAGCGGAGTATTCATCCACTGACGGAACGCGGCGACACCGTCCTCGGTGATCCGGTACTGCGTCTTGGTGCTGCGCGGCCCCCACCGGACCTGCTCGGATTCGACCAAGCCTTCCTTGTGCATGCGGCGCAGTTCCGGGTAGATGTGGGAATCGGGGGCGTGCCAGACGTGTCCCACTGATCCGCCGAACCGCTTCGCGGCGTCGTAACCGGTGAGTGGACCCCCGGTCAGCAAGGCCAATAGGGCGTAACGAAGGCTCATGTCTCCTCGACGACTAGTCCGTCCTTGCCAACCACTATATCGGTAGATAGTGTGTGTCCCACATCACCAGATAACTATCAGCGTAGATATTGACTCCAAGTACTTCTGGTGACGACATCCGAGGACATTGCATGACCGATATGCAGCCCGGCGACGCAATCGCCAAGCACATGGCCCTTCCCCTGGACACGGGCACCGCCACCACAGTCGGTGCGCACCTCGTCGACGTCGACGAGGACGAGGTGGGATGCCCTACCACTGTCCGCGCTTCTACCCCGGTCGCGGGAAGTTCCGCATACCGAACTGCGACCACCTGGGCGGTTCACTGCGGACTCGGCAGGAATTTTTCCCGCGGCGACAGGCCGTAATCGGGACATGCCGAGGAACGAACTGATGAATTACCGCTTGCTCGTCGCGATTGATGGGCACCCAGATCTTCCCGCTGCGCCTGACCGCGCCGAAGCCGAACATGGATAATCCGATGTCTCCGCAGCCCGAGGAAGAGGACGTGCACCTATCAGTGCAACTCGGTGATGTGCTCTTCCATTTCACGGCTTGCGTCACCGCAGCTCTGTTGTTCATACAAGATTGCCGCGCCCATCGGTATCCGAAGCATGTCACAGTCACCTCAGGAGACACCGGTAGTTACCCGCGCTTGCCCAATGAACGGCTATATCTGGCGCGCTGAACAGCAATCATCTGAACAACCACCGACCCAGTTGTCGTTTCTCGCGACGTCCACACCTCGGCACCGCAGCTTTCGCGGCAAACCCACAACAACTCGGACTCCGGAACCACCCAATCAACGGTTGAAAGTGATTGTGATGGCCAGACCTTGGGAAGCTGACCGGATCAGGCAGGATGCGTTCGACCTCGTCGGCCAGTCCCCTCGCCGTACTCGATGACCCCGATCAGGGCCACGTTCCACACCTCCTGCCATCGGCGGGCCGGTCGCGCCACGAGGTATGTTCGACCCCATGAGCACTCCAAAGTTGCGGATTCGCCGCGACTTGTGTGTTGTGGAGATGTGACCAATACTTCCGGAGACGCGTATCCCCTGGCGGACACGATGACCACCACGATCGCGGCGCAGGACGGCGCGACGGTGCTGACGGTGGCCGGCGAGGTCGATCTGGCGACAGCCCCGGCGCTGGAGAACGCGATCGAGGCCATCCTCAGCGGCAAACCCGCGGCCTTGATCATCGACCTCACCGCGGTCAGCTTCCTCGCCTCGGCGGGCATGGCGACGCTCGTCGCGGCCCACCAGCGCGCGGGTGCCGCCACCGCGATCGCTGTCGTCGCCGACGGCCCCGCGACCAGCCGTCAGCTGAAGATGACCAGCCTGGATCAGGTGTTCGCGCTACATTCCACCCTGGACGCCGCGCTCGCGGCGTTCCGGCAGAGCTGACCGGAGCCCGCTGCCGCTGTCATCCCCGACAGCGGCAGCGGCTTTTCTCACACCAACTCGCGCAGCTGCTCGATCAGCTTGATCCGCTCGGCGGGCGTCGCCGCCATCGGGACAACGTTCAAGACCGTGACGCCCGCCTCCTTGAAGGCCGCGACCCGCTCCTTGACGTAGCCCGCAGGGCCGACCAGGGAGATGTCACGCACCAGGTCGTCCGGCACCGCCTTCGCGGCCTCGTCCTTCTTGCCCGCCAGGTACAGCTCCTGGATGCGGTCGGCCTCGGCGCCGTAGCCGTACTTCGTGGCCAGAGCGTGGTAGAAGTTCTTGCTCTTGGCGCCCATGCCACCGATGTAGAGCGCCAGATGCGGCTTCACGAACTCGAGCATGGGTTCGACGTTCTCGCCGATGGCCAGTGCCGGACCTGCGTAGACATCCAGTTCGCCGAGCGCGGGATCGCGCTTGGCCGAGCCCGCCGCGAGCGAATCGCCCCACACCTGCTTCGCCCGCTCCGGCAGGAAGAAGATCGGCTGCCAGCCCTCGGCGATCTCAGCGGCCAGCTCCACGTTCTTCGGGCCGAGCGCGGCAAGCAGGACCGGAATACGTTCCCGTACCGGGTGATTGATCAACTTCAGGGGCTTGCCGAGTCCGGTGCCCTGCCCGGCGGGCAGCGGGATTTGATAGTACTTGCCCTGGTATTCCAGGCGTTCGCGCCGCCAGACCTTCCGGCAGATCTCCACCAGCTCCCTCGTGCGGCCGATCGGCGCGTCGTAAGGCACGCCGTGGAATCCTTCGACCACCTGCGGGCCGGATGCGCCGAGACCGAGCACATAGCGTCCGTCGGAGACGAAGTCCAGGCCCGCCGCGGTCATCGCGGTCAGGCTCGGGGTCCTGGTGTAGATCTGCAGGATGCCCGACGCCAGCTGCAAGCGCGTGGTCTTGGCCGCCAGGTAGCCGAGCGCGCTCACCGCGTCGAACGAGTACGCCTCGGGGACGAACACGATGTCCAGACCGGCCCGTTCGAGGTCCGCGACTTCCGCCGCGGCCTCCTTGAAACCGCCCGAGTAGTTGATGCCCAATCCGATCCGCATAGCACTCAACATAACGGCGAGTAGGCGGTGCCCGCGCACCGGCCACGGGGAACGTGCGACAGGCGGTGGTGTCGGCCGGGTCGTGCGGCGGAACCGAGTAGCGTTTACCCCTGACCACCTCCTCGCCGTAGAACGAAAGGCAACACTCTCGTGTCGCAGCCCAGCACCTCGCCCACGGAAACTGCGTCGTCCTTCGGCAGGGCAAACCTCACGCAGTACCTGAGCGATCTGGCCGCCAAGATTCCCGCGCCGGGCGGTGGCGCGGTGGCCGCGTTACATGCCGCGCAGGCGGCCGCGCTGGTGGCGATGGTCGCGCGCTACACCACCCGCGCCAAGGACGCCGACAACCGCCCGGTGGTCGATCGCATCATCGAGGCCGCCGACGCCGCCCGCGACCGGGCTCTCGCGCTGGCCGATGCCGACGCCGCCGCGTTCACGGCCGTCGGCGCCGCCTACAAGCTGCCGAAAGACACCCCGGAGGACCTCGCCGCCCGCACCGCCGCGATCAATGCCGCGCTGGTCGAAGCCGCGCGCGTGCCCGCCGCGGTCGTCGACGAGGCCGACGAGGTGCTGACGCTGGCCGCGGAGCTGTTGCCGATCGGGAACCCGAACGTGGTCACCGACATCGGCGCCGCCGCCGACGCCTGCCGCGCCGCTGCGGCGAGTTCGCAGCTCAACATCGAGATCAACGTGGCGTCGCTGCCCGCGGCGGAGGGCGATCGCTTCGCCGCCACCCTGATTCGCATCGACGAACTGACCGCTCGCGCGGACGCCGTGCACGCCGACGTCGTGCACGCGGTGCGCAGGTAGCGCCGGTACCGGTGCCGAATCGCCACGGCGCCGGCGCGTTCCGCCGTTCTCAGGCCGGCGGATTCCACGGAACCAGCACGATCTTGCCGCGCACGCGGCCGGATTCGCTGATCTGGTGGGCCTTCGCGACCTCCGCGAGCGGCAGCACCTGGTCGATCGTGACGCCCAGATACCCGTGCTCGACCATGGTGGTGATCTCGCGCAGCGAGACCCAGGACGGTTCGACATAGAAGCGCTCGTAGCGCGGGTCGTCCTCCGCGTCCGAGCCCTGCGTGTCGATCAACCTGCCATCGGGCCGCAGCACCCGCGCCGAACGGGAACCGTATTCGCCGCCGACCAGGTCCAGCACGATATCCAGGTCTCGCACCGCGGTGCCGAAATCTGTTGCGGTGTAATCGATCAGCTCGTCGGCGCCCAACCCGCGCAGGTACTCGTGGTTAGCGGCACGCGCGGTGCCGATCACGTACGCGCCGCGATGCTTCGCCATCTGCACCGCGAGATGCCCCACCCCGCCGGCGGCCGCGTGCACGAGGATGCGCTGGCCGGCGCCGATCGCGGCCAGCGCCTGCCACGCGGTCAGCGCGGCCGTCGGCAATGCCGCCGCGTGCACATGGTCGATGCGGTGCGGCTTCGGTGCCAACGCATGTGCCTGCACCACAACATATTCGGCGTTCGCACCGCCGAATACCATGCCGTACACCGCATCTCCCACCCCGAACCGGTCCGCCCCGGGGCCGAGCTCCTCGATGATGCCGGAGACGTCGAAGCCGAGCGTGAGCGGTGGCTCACCGATCCTGTCGACGAGCCCGGCGCGCACCTTCCAGTCGGCCGGGTTGACGCTGGTCGCGGCTACCCGAACCAGCACCTCCCCCGCTCCGGGACGCGGTCGATCGACCTCCTCGATGTCGAGTACTTCCGGACCACCAAACACTTTCTGCGTTATTGCGAGCATGCGACGATTCTGCGACGGCCTGGTACCTTCTGGAAAGAAGGCACCTTCTTGATACCGAGGTTCCCAATGGATACTGTGTGTGGCCGGTCCGATTCTCCGAGCCTGGTCGAGAGTTACTTGCACCACTGCCCAGCGCGCGAGGTGCTAGCCGTCCTCGCCGACAAGTGGGTCATTCTGGTGCTGAGTGTGCTGCGCGGCAGCGACGGACCGGTCCGCTTCAACGATCTGCGTCGCCGCCTCGACGGCATCACTCAGAAGATGCTCACCCGCACCCTGCGTAACCTGGAGCGTGAGGGCCTGGTCCGCCGTGCGGTCTATCCCACGGTGCCGCCGCGGGTGGAGTACTCTCTCACCGAGCTCGGCGCGAGCATCGGCGAACTCAGCCACGCCATGGGGGTCTGGGCAGTGCAGCACCAGGACCGAATCCTCGCCGCGCGAGCGGAATTCGACGCGCGGGCGATGACCGAGCCGGAGCCGCTCACATCCGGCCCCGCCCGCTGACCGGGCCACTTCGGTCTCGCGTTCCGCTGGAACCGTGCCTGCCTCAGCGCTGGTTTCTTCGCATCCGGACTGGGTAGGCGATCAGTGTCGGCAGGTCCACCAGGTCACAACTGGACCACGGACCAGGCCATCGGTGGCCGAGTTGATCATGCGGGCCTAGAATATTGCTTTGCCTACCACCATTTCGAAGGGGTGGAAGCCATGAGGAGCGCAATTCGGTACTTGTTCCTCGCGACCGTGATCGTGGCACTGGCCGCGTTCGGTTCGGGTGCGGCGACAGCGACCCTGATCGGAAGTCCCTCCGCGCAGGCGGTGGCGGCGATCGGACCTTCGAACGGCCAGGTGGTGGGCGTTGCTCATCCCGTGACCATTCATTTCGCCGCTCCCGTCCCGGATCGCGCACGCGCGGAAGAATCCATAGATATCAGAACTACCCAACCGATCACAGGCACATTCGCGTGGACCGACGACCGCGAGGCGGTGTGGACGCCGACCGGGTTCCTGCCCGCCAACGCCCGTATCTCTGTCGCAGTCGGTAACGCGCACACGGACTTCCGAACCAACGCGGGCGTCTTCGGCGACGCGGACATGTCAACGCACACATTCACGCTGAGCGTCGGCGGTACTGTCGTGCGGACGATGCCCGCCTCCATGGGTAAGCCGGGCTGGGAGACACCGTCGGGGACCTGGCCGGTGCTGGAGAAGTTTCGTTCGGTGATGTTCGACTCGCGCACCATCGGCATTCCGCTGAGCTCGCCGGAGGGCTACGTGATCAAGGGTGAATTCGCCGAACGCCTGACTTGGAGCGGGGTTTTCATTCATTCCGCCCCGTGGTCGGTGGAGCAGCAGGGCAATTCGAACGTCAGCCACGGCTGCATCAACTTGGCACCCGATGACGCCGAATGGGTCTACCATGCGATCGGCGTCGGCGACCCGGTAGTCACGCACTGGTAACCGGGCAAGCGCCCCGCGGCAAGGTCTTCACTTATGCGGCAACGCTCAGCGCATCGTCTCGGACGACCAGCGCGGCGTAGCGTCCCTCGGATTCCATGAGTTCGGCATGGTCCCCGCGTTCGACGATCTGGCCCCGGTCCAGTACGACGATCTGGTCGGCATCGCGAACGGTGGACAGCCGATGCGCGATGGTGATCGTGGTCCGATTCGCCGACAGCGCGTCGATGGCCTCCTGAACCTCCTGCTCGGTGCGGGTGTCCAGCGCGCTGGTCGCCTCGTCGAGCACCAGGATCGGCGGGCGGCGCAAGACGACCCGCGCCACCGCGAGACGCTGCTTCTCCCCACCGGAGAAGCGGTAGCCGCGCTCGCCGACCACGGTGTCGTAGCCATCGGGCAGGCCCATGATGTGATCGTGGATGCGCGCCGCGCGGGCGGCCTCGTGCAATTCGTGTTCGGTCGCATCAGGTTTCGCGAAGCGCAGGTTGTCGGCGACCGAGGCGTGAAACAGATAGGTCTCCTCGGAGACCACGCCGATCGACGCGGCGAGGTCGGCGAAGGACAAATCGCGCACATCGATTCCATCGATTGTCACTCGGCCGGAAGTCACGTCGTACAGCCGAGCGACGAGGTAGCCGAGAGTGGTTTTGCCGGAACCGGTTTCGCCGACCACGGCCAGACTCGAGCCTGCGGGAACGGTGATATCGATATCGCTCAATACTTCTCGTGTATCCGCGCCGTACGAGAATCCGATGTGCTCGAAGCGGATCTCGCCCCGCACGGCAGGGAGGGTCACCGGCGTGACCGGTTCCTCGATCTCCGGCTTCAGGTCGAGATACTCGAAGATCCTGCCGAACAGCGCCAGGGAGCTCTGCACCTCCACCCCGGTGGAGAGCAATTGCACCATCGGCCGCAGCAGGCTCGTCTGCAAGGTGGTGAACGCGACCAGCGTGCCGATCGAAACCAGCGGGCGCCCCGCGGCGACGGTCAGCCCGGCCGCCCAGTAGATGACCGCGGGCATGGCGGACATGATGATCTGAATGGTCGACTGCCGCCACCTTCCCGCCATGCTCGCCCGGACCTCCAGGTCGACGAGGCCGCGCGACTCGCGCACGAAAGTATCGACCAACGCGGGCGATCGGCCCATCGTGCGTCCGAGCAGGATGCCGCTCACCGACAGCGACTCCTCCACGATCGCCGACATGCCCGCCAGCTTCTGCTGGCGCCGCGTGGTGATCTTCCTGCGCTCGTCACCGACCCGGCGGCTCACCCAGACGAAGAGCGGCAGCATCACCAGCGAGACGGCGGTCAGACGCCAGTCCAGTGCCAGCATGGCGATCACCGCGGCGACCACGGTGGTGAAGTTCGAGACCAGCGATGTGGCAGTGGAGGTGACAGTCGACTGCATGCCGCCGATGTCGTTGGCGATCCTGGACTGCACCTCGCCGGTGCGGGTCTTGGTGAAGAACGCCAGCGGCATACGTTGCAACTGTGCGTACACCGCGGAGCGTAGGTCGTGCATGACGTCTTGGCCGACCGTGGTCGAGATATAGGTCTGCAGGACGCCGAATACGCTGGTCAGCACAGCGACGACGACCATGCCCGCGGCGAGCAAGGTCAGCAGGCCCGTACGACCGTGCGGCACCGCGTCGTCGAGCACCGCGCGCAACAGGAATGGCGAGGCGAGCGCGACCACCGAGGAGAGACAAACGAGGGCGGCCACGAAGGCCAGCCGGGCCCGGTAGGGCCGGAAGAGCCGGACGATCCGGCGAAGTCGAGGTGAAGGCTGCACGGGCGCCCCCCTTTCGGGACTACGGCATAAAACTGAGTATGACTCATAATTGTTCCTCGAAACAATGAGCTATGCTCAGGATCATGGATTCCGGCGAGACCGATCTCCCCGAACTGTTCCTGCGCGCGGCCAAACGCATCCGCCGCAACCAGGTATCCCGACTGGCCCCGCTCGGTCTCACCCCCGCCCAGGCCAGAGCGCTGCGCATCATCGGACGTACAGGCGAGCCGTTGCACATGACCGCGCTCGCCGAACACCTGGACATCGTCCCGCGCTCGGCCACGACGGTCGTGGACGCCCTCGAAGCGGCGGGACTGGTCACGCGCTCGCCCGACCCCGCCAATCGACGCGCCACCCTGGTCACGCCGACCGACGAGGGCAGCGACGCGCTGACCGGCATGACCGAGGCGCGTCGCGCGGCCGCCGAGGAACTGTTCGCGACGCTCTCGGACCCCCAGCGCGAAACCCTGCGCGACCTGCTCGCCGCACTCGACACGCCCGCCTGCTGAGCGCCCGCGGAAGTACTCGAACCAGGTATCGGGCAGTATTCTCCCAGGGAGCGTGTGGATTCGGCGGGACGAACGCGGCGGAGCGCGCCCGCGCCGGTGCGGACAACCTGACGGTGACCTGATGAAGGTGGGGCGATGGATCGACCGGAGATGAGCGCACGACCCGGTTACGACCGCGGGAATCCTCAGCTCACCGACCCCGGTGGGCCGGACAACCGCCCCACAGGCGACGAGGAGTACCAGGGCGACTGGTCCGCGTGGGTCGACAAGCTACCCACCGCACCGCAACTCACCGTACCGCCACCCCCGCCGCCGGAACCCGAGTGCTACGAGGACGAATTCTCCGGTCTGATCGATCGCTCCCGCCCGCGGCGCACGAAGCGCCGGTGGGCGCCACCGCTTCTCGGCACGCTCACCATCGCCGCCCTGACCTTCGCGGCCTTCATGCAGTTCTCGGGCGGCGGCTCCGACCAGCAGGCCGGACCGTCCACGCCGAGACAGGCGAACGCACCCGCGACACGACCCGGCACCCAGTGCCCGGCAGAGCGAGTCGGCAACCGGATCCAGGGCAACGGCATCGGGAGTTTCGACTCCGGACCAGCCGCGATCTTCGCCTTCCAGCACGCCTACTATGTGGCCCGCTCCGGCGAGCAGGCCCGCGCCACCGCCACCGCCACCGCCGCGGTCCCCACCGCCGACGCGATTCAGCAGGGCATCGACTCCATCCCGGCGGGCACCACCCACTGCCTGGCAATCACCCCTGGCGCGTTCGCGGGTCAGTATGTCGTCGTGATCACGGAGTATCGCCCCGGCCACGGCCCGATCGCCTACAACCCGCAGATAGTCTCCACGGCCAAAGAAGGCAGCCGCACCCTGATCAGTGCGATCAGCCGGGGGTGAATTTCGCCGCCGCACGAACCTGAGCCAGCTACGTTGAGGCACAAGACACTCGGGCCGACCACCCGTATTACCGCCCCGATTCCCCGGCCCGGACGCAGTGTGTCGCCCCGGAAGGATCGACGCTCGGCGGCAGCCTCAGCTCATGCGCGCGTTTTCCGCGGCCACCACCACGTGACGCATCAGCAGGGCGGTAGTGACCGGGCCGACACCGCCCGGCACCGGGCTGAGTCCGGCGGCTTTGCCGCGCGCCGCCTCCGCGTCGACATCGCCCACGATCTTGCCGTCGGGCGCCTCGTTGGTGCCGACATCGACTACGACCGCGCCATCGCGGACGTGTTTTCCGGAGACCAAGCCGATGCGGCCCGCCGCGGCGACCACGATATCGGCGGTGACGGTGACCGCAGCGAGGTCGGCGGTGCGGGAATGGCACACCGTGACGGTGGCGTCCTCCGCGAGCAACAGTTGGGCGAGCGGCTTCCCGACGATATTCGAGCGCCCGACGACCACGACATGCCGACCGGAGAGCGGGATGTCGTGATGCTTCAGCAGCTCGACCACCGCCTCGGATGTGGCGGGGACGAAACCGTCGAGTCCCGCCGCGAGCAGGCCCAGCGATAGCGGGCTCACGCCGTCGACATCTTTGGTCGCGACGATCGCGGAGCTCACATCCTCCAGGGTGATGCCACTGGGGAGCGGAGTCTGCAGCATGATCGCATCGGTGGCGCCGTCCGTGCCACGCGCGGCGAGCTCCTGACGGATCGCGTCGGCACTCGCATCGGCGCCGAGGTCGACGGTGTCGCAGGCGATTCCGAGACGCTCGGCCGCCTTGCGCAGCGAGTTCACATACCAGGCGCTGGCGGGGTCGTCGTTCGCCACGATCAGGGCAAGACGCGGCGGCGCCCCACGGTCGGTGAGCGCGGCGGCGCGGTCCTTGGTGTCGGCGTTGATGGCGGCGGCGAGTTCCTTGCCGGACAGCGAAACGGTATCCACGTTGACACACCCTATCCCGGATACCCTGCGCGGTTGCGCGCAGTCCACTGCCGCACCCAGTTCGCACCCGCGCCGAGAATAGGTCGAAGAATCTTCCTGGCAATTGCACTACATAGAGGTCAGGTGGCCGTATTGTGATCAGCGCTTTGTCCCGCTAACTGTCAGCACATACCAGCTCGGTTCCTCCGCGGAAAGGTGTCGACTGTAGTGAAGAACTCGAGGCATTGGAAGTTTCTTGTCGCGACCGCGTTCGCGGCCTTCACCATCACCGGTCCGGCCGGTGTTCCCGCGCACGCGGCTCAGGACACCGACGCCCTCTACAACTCCGCCCAGCGCAACTTCACCGACGGCAACGACGCCGCGGGCCGCGCCGACCTACGCACCCTTATCGGGGCCGATCCCGATCACGCCGAAGCGCTGGCCCTGCAAGCCATCTGGTCCGACTACGCGGGCGATCTGCCCGCGTTCGCCGGCGCCATCGGGCGGCTGCACGTCGTCGACCCGGACATGGCGCGAGGCACCGACAACGTCCTCGGCGCCATCCGCGCCGCGGTCGGCACCCTGCCCAATCCACTGCCTGCGCTGGTCGGACCCCAGACCGGCATCGTCGTCCTCGGCTACGGCCTGCTCCCAGACGGCTCACTGCGTCCGGAGTTGGAGAACCGGCTGATGGCCGCCTGGGTGCAGTCGCTGGCCGCTCCCGGTTCGCCAATTGTGGTCACCGGCGGCAATCCGCAGAACGGCATCACCGAGGCCGAGGCCATGCGCAATTGGCTGATCGGCCACGGTGTGCAGGGAGCGCGTATCAACGTGGAGACCCGTGCGAGCTCGACAGTGCAGAACGCCCTGTTCAGCACAAGGATGCTGCGGGATGTGGGGGCGACAAGCGCGATCGTGGTCACCTCGCCCAACCACATCCGCCGGGCCGTCGCCGATTTCATCGTCGCGGGCACGCGGGTCGTCGGAGCGATGACCTCGCTCGAGCAGCTGGTCTCCCAGCTACCGCCGCCCGCCAGGCCGTCGCAGCGCGGAATCTATCTCGACGCCGTGCGTACTTTCCAGCTGAGCATCGCACACTGATCGCACGGGGATCAGCACCCGCTCTGGTGTTTGTGCAGGTGCGGGTCCCCGGCCGGGTACGCCGAAAAATCCGTTGGCGGGATCACGTGGGCGCACGGCAGGATGGATCGGTGATGTCAGCCGGACGTAGCGATGTGGTCGCTCAACTGCGGGCGGCGGGCTGTGTGTTCGCGGAGGACGAGGCGCGTCTGCTCACCGCCGCCGCCGCGGAGACCGGTGCCGCACTCGAGGTGCTCGTCGCGCAGCGCGTCTCCGGCACCCCCTTGGAGCATCTGCTCGGCTGGGCCGAGTTTCATGGGATCCGGGTCGCCGTATCCCCGGGCGTCTTCGTGCCACGGCAACGGACCGCGTTCCTCGTCGACGAGGCGGCCGACCTGATCCGCGCCAAGCCCGACCACCCGGTGGTCGTCGACCTGTGTTGCGGCTCGGGCGCTTTGGGCACCGCGGTCGCCACGATCATCACGGCCGAGGCACGCCCGGTGACGCTGGCGGCGGCCGACATCGATCCGGTCGCGGTCGAGTGCGCCCGCCGCAATCTCACCCCGCTCGGCGCCCCGGTCTATCAAGGCGACCTCTTCGAACCGCTGCCCGACGAACTGCGAGGCTGCATCGACATCCTGCTCTGCAATACCCCGTATGTCCCCTCGGAGATGATCGCGCGGATGCCCCCGGAGGCCCGCGACCACGAACCGCGCATCGCCCTCGACGGCGGAGCCGACGGACTCGACATCTTCCGCCGCGTCGTCGCCGAGGCACCCTCCTGGCTCGCCCAGGGCGGTCACCTGCTCGTCGAGTCCAGCGAGCAGCAGGCGCCGGTCGCGCTCGCCGTGCTGGCAAGGCATGGACTCGAAGGCCGAATCGCGGAGTCCGACGAGCATTACGCGACCGTTGTGATCGGCACCCGCCCCACCTGACCGACGTCGGCCACGACAGTCAGCGATGGCTGCGAATCACCAGCCGCACCTGACAGCAAGCTCTCGATCGAACCGCTGCACGCGGTGCTCGACAGCTCCAACGAGGGGCTGGTCAACGGCATCCACACGGCACTGACCGGCACGGACGAACCGGTCGAGCTCGGCATCCGGCTGATCGACGCCTACCTCGACTGGGCCCGCGGCCACGGCCCTGGAATACGCGCTGGCGCTCCAGGGGATCTTTCCCACTGCTCCGTGAGCGACGAGCCGCGGCTCAGCGCGGCACCGGGCTGATCGGGCGGCTCTCGGCGATCCGCTGTTCGACGCGGTGGATCAGAGCGTGCACGCGCGGGTCGCGCGCGAGCTGGTTGTCGAGCACCACGTTGATCACGCCGCGGAACAGGGCGTAGAGCTCCCACTGCGGCGGCGCGATAGTGCGCGGCGCACGGTGTGCGATGCCCTGCGCGACGGATTCCGCCGCGTCCCGCACGGTGATCCGACGGTTCAGCGGCCAGGGCAGCAGTGCTCCGAGATCGGCGCCCAGCTCGTCCTCGTCGAGGGTGCCATGCGTCATCGCGGTGTCGACGATGCCGAAATACGCGACACCGGCGGTGGCCCCGACCGCGGCCAGCTCGACCCGCAATGCCCGCCCGAACTGCTCGACCGCGGCCTTGCTCACCATGTAGGGCGAGCCGCCCATGCCCGGCGCGAACGCCGCGGCGGACGAGACCACCACGACATGCCCCTTGGCGGTGATGATGTCGTCCAGCGCCGGGTGCACGGTGTTGAACACGCCGGTCACGTTGATGCCGATAACGCGATCGAAATCACCGGGGTTCATCGTCCGGATCGTCGCAAGCTGGGGCACCACCCCCGCGTTGGCCACCACCACATCGATCCGGCCGAATCGGGCACGCACCCGGGACATGGCCTCGCGCATGCCGATTCGATCGGACACGTCCGCACGCACAACCAGCGCGCGCTCCCCCATCGAGCGTCCGACCGCCGCGGCGGCCGCCTGGTCGATGTCGATCAGCGCCAGCGAAGCGCCCGTGGCGTAGAGCTTTTCGGCGAGGGCGCGGCCGATGCCGGTGCCCGCACCGGTGATCACGACCACCCGACCCCGCACATCCAGCGTTTCCGGGGCGAACGGGACGGGGAGCGGAAGCACCTGACGCAGCAGGCCCATGATGCTCACCGGACCCGCACCTCGTAGGACTCCGGATCGAACCGGCTTGTGCGCCGCCGATATTCGAAGCTCCAGTTCGGATATAGGCCCGCGTTGCCACCGTCGGCCGTCTGGTAATAGCTGCGGCAGCCGCCGGTGAGCCAGGCGGTGTCGCGGCTGCGTTCGCTCACCTCGTCGAGGAAGGCCCGCTGGACCTCCTCACGCACATCGATCCGGCGAATGTTCCGCGCGCGCATGGTGGTCACGGCATCGACGATATAGCGAACCTGCGCCTCGATCATATAAATCGCGGACTGATTGCCCGCCGCACCGAACGGCCCGAGCGTACAGAAGAAGTTGGGGAATCCCGCGAGCGTCGCGCCGAGGTAGCTGCTCGGACGTTCTCGGTAGCGGTCGCCGATCGAGCGGCCGTCGGTACCGTGCACGCGGTCGAAAACCGCCGGCGGCACGCCGAATCCAGTGCCCCAGATGATCGTGTCCACCTCGTGCTCGACACCGTCGGCGCTGAGGATGGAGTTGGCACGGATCTCCTCGATGCCCTCGGTCACCACCTCGACATTCGGTTCGGTCAGTGCCGGGTAGTAGGCGTCGGAGAAGATCGCGCGCTTGCAGCCGATCACGTAGTCGGGGGTGAGCTTGCGACGCAGAGCGGGGTCACGGACCTGGCGCAGCAGCTGTAGTTTGGCCACCGCCTCATACGGGTGCCGGAATCGCTTGTCCACGAAGCCGACCAGGCCGAATCCCTCTATGCCGGTGTAGTAGAGACCGCGCAGCGCCTTGCCGAGCGCAGGGACACGGCGTAGCAGGGCCCGTTCGGCGGGCAGCGTGCGCCGGTCCAGCCGCGAAACGATCCACGGCGCCGAGCGCTGGAACACGGTCAGCCTGCCTACCCTCGGCTGGATCTCGGGGATGAACTGCACCGCCGAGGCGCCGGTGCCGATCACCGCGACACGCTCGCCGGTGAGATCATGTTCGTGATCCCAGTGCAGTGAGTGGAACTGCGTTCCTTCGAACGTGTCCGCGCCGGGCAGCCGAGGAACCTGCGCCTCGCTGAACGGCCCCACCGCCGACACCAGCACGTCGGCGGTCAGTTCGCCACGGGTGGTGCGCACCCGCCACCTGCTCGCCGCGTCGTCCCAGCGCGCCTCCAGCAGTTCGGTGCCGAACCGCATATGGCGCACCACATCGTGGCGAACCGCGACCGACCGGATGTAGGCCAGGATCTCCTGTTGGGTGCCGTAGGTGCGCGACCAGTTCGGGTTGGGCGCGAAGGAGTACGAGTACAGCTGCGACGGCACGTCGCAGGCACAGCCGGGATAGGTGTTCGCCCGCCAGGTCCCGCCGAGGTCGTCGGCGCGTTCGAGCACCACGAAGTCGTCGATTCCCGCGGCGCGCAGCGACACCGCCAGCCCCACACCGGCGATACCCGCCCCGATCACCGCGATCGGGACGTGTCGCGCGTCCGCAAGCACTGTCATGTCTTCCTCTCGCACACAGGCGCCGTTACCCGCCGAACTCACAAATCCAGTTCGAGTTCGCCACCGCGCGAACGGGATACGCAGATCAGCATGGCGTGCTCCCGTTCGGCGTCGGGCAGCAGGCGGTCCCGGTGCTCCACCAAGCCTGCCCGCACCCGGGTCTTACAGGTGCCGCAGAAGCCCTGTTGGCAGGAGTACGCGACGCCGGGGAGCACCCGGCGGACCGCAGCGAGCGCGGACTCGTCGGCGGCCACCTCCACGTCGAATCCACTGCGGTGCAGACGGATACGGAACGGCTCGCCGTCCTGCACGGGCAGCGGCGAGAACCGCTCGGTGTGCAGCGAGACCGTCGGGTCGTGCAGCGCGAGCACCGCTCGCGCGGCCTCGGCCAGCGGAGGCGGCCCGCAGACATACACCGCGGCACCGGTCGGCGCCTGCTCGAAGATCATTCTGGCGTCCGGGGCGCCGAACTCGTCGTCCGGTCGCACCACCACGTCGCCGCCGGTGCACTCGGCGAGCTCGTACAGAAACGGCATCCGCGACCTGGTGCGGCCCAGATACATCAGCCGCCAGGGCACCCCGGCACGTTCGGCTGCGGCGACCATCGGCAGGATCGGCGTGATCCCGATGCCGCCCGCGACGAACAGGTAGCAGGGCGCCTCAACGAACGCGAAGGCGTTGCGCGGCCCCCGCACACGGAGTCGGTCACCCGCCCGCAGCCGCCGGTGGATCTCCACGGAGCCGCCCTCGCCGCCGACGATCAGACGCACCGCGATCCGGTAGGAGCGGCGGTCGTCCGGGTCGCCGGTGAGCGAGTACTGCCGCTGGCGACCCGACGGCAGTAAGACGTCGAGATGCGCGCCGGGCGTCCACGCGGGCAGCGGCGCACCGTCCGGGTCGCGCAGCGTCAGGCTGACCACTTCGTCGGCCTCCTGCTCGATCCGCTCGATGACCACCTCGAAGTCGTAGCCGGTGCGCCGCACCGGGTGCGGACGCGAAAGCAGCTGCGCGGCATCGCCTTCGACAAAGACTCGCTTGTACGCGTCGGCCGCCGAACCGATCAGCCGCAGCGCGGCGCCGGGGCGGAACCGCTCACCGACGGCCGTCATGCGTCCGCCGCCCGTGCTGCGGGCGATTGGGCGAGGTAGCGTAGCGCGTTGTCCTTCGGACCCAGCTGCGACGGGTGGAAGCCCGGCCGCAGGTAACGCGGGATTTCGGTGAAGAAGGTAGTGAGGCTGGGCACCACCCCCCGGACCGACGCGCTGGCCAGCTGTAGCGGCCAGAAGCGCCCCTTGTTCCTGGACGGGTCCTTGTGGAACAAGTAACCGCCCGAGATGACGAACAGGACGAGCAATCCCGAACTGGCGATGAGCGCCTGCCGCGCCTTACGCCCGTAGCCGCCGTCGACGTACATGTACGCGTCGTAGACCACGTTGCGGTGCTCGACCTCTTCGGCGCCGTGCCAGCGGATGAGGTCCAGCATCGCCGGGTGCATGCCCTTGGCATCCAGTTTGTCGTTGGTCAGTAGCCATTCGCCGATGACGGCGGTGTAGTGCTCCATGCCTGCGAACAACGCCAGCCGCTCGCACAGCCACTCGTGCTTGGCCCGGCCGGTCAGCCCGTGGTCGCCGAGCACGCGGTCGATCAACCACGCGACGCCCTCTACCATCGGGCCGACCTCGAGACCGAGCCGTTCCAGCTGCCGCCGCGCCTTCTCGTGCGAGTTCGCGTGCATGGACTCCTGGCCGATGAAGCCGCGGACTTCCTCGCGTAGTCGCTCGTCCTCGATCAGGGGTAGCGCTTCGGCGAGCGTCTGCGCCATCGCGCGTTCGCCTTCCGGTAGCACCAGGTGCATCACATTGATGATGTGTGTGGCCATCGTTTCGCCGGGGATGTAATGCATCGGCACCGTGGTGAAATCGAAGTCGACGGCGCGTGCGTTGATCGCGTGTGCCTGGTCGGCGTAGGCGGCAGGGCCCATATCACACCCCTCATCGTTAGTCGTCGTTCTTGCAATCTATTGGTGACATCACATGCTGTCAACATCACATGATGTCAATTAAGTAGCTATGAGAGGATGGCGCCATGGTCGAAGCGGACGGTTCGGTTCCGGGTATGCGCCACTGGCGCGGACGCTCTCCCGCCGATCGGGTCGCCGCCCGCCGGGAACAGCTGATCGAAGCGTGCACAGAGTTGATGGCCACCGTCGGCGCCGCGGAGACCTCGATGCGTGGCGTGTGCAGGCAGGCCGGGCTGACGGAGCGCTACTTCTACGAGAGCTTCCCCAACCTGGACGCGCTGCTGACCACCGTGCTCGACACCGTGGTCCTCGGTGCGCGCGACCGGCTGCTCGAGGAGCTACGCAATGCGCCGATCGAACGCGACGCGATGTTCCGCCACATGGTCGGCGTCTTCACCGACTACCTGCTGGAGGACCGCCGACGCGGCCGCATCATGTTCGTGGAATCTCAGGCCACGCCGGTGCTGATGCCGCACGCCCATGAACTCATCGGATTGTTCACCGCGCCGATCGCACTGATCATCGGCGCGAGCGACTCGGTGCCCGACGAGTTCGACAACGCGCTCAACGCCAGTGCCATCTTCGGCGCGCTGGCCTACCTCTACCCACCGTGGCTGGACGGCGAGATACTCGTTCCGCGAAATCGTTTCGACGAGCACGCCGCGAATGTCATCGAACGGATCGCCACAGCGCGCTCCGCGCCGGACACCGAGACCTAGTCCCTTGTCGCGACCGGCTCGGACCGCCGTGCGCGCTCGAAACGCATCGCGCGGTCGGCGAGCGAGCCGTACCGGAGCGTGACCAGGTCGCGCAGATAGTTCATGCGCAGCCGCCACGGCGCGCGATCACCCTGGATCGGGAACAGATTCGCCGCCCGCCGCACATAGCCGGGATTGAAGTTCACAAAGAGGGATTCCGCGCCCACCTCGGGATCGCGAACCGGCGCGCAGCGCACATAACCGTGCTCATCCATGTGTTTCAGCAGCCGAACAACATACTCGGAGACCAGATCCGCCTTCAGCGTCCACGAGGCGTTGGTGTAGCCGATCACGTAGGCGAAGTTCGGCACGTCGGACAGCATCATCGCCTTGTAGGCCATGCTCGCCGAGAGCATCACGGGCTTACCGTCCACCACGAGTTCGAGACCGCCGAACGCCAGCAGATTCAATCCCGTTGCCGTGACCACGATGTCGGCCTCCAGCGTGGCGCCCGAGGCGAGTGTCAGACCGTGCGCGGTGAAGGTCTCGATCCGGTCGGTGACAACCTCGAGGGTGCCGTCGCGGATGGCGCGGAAGAAATCGCCGTTCGGAGCGAGGCACAGCCGCTGGTCCCACGGGTCGTACCGCGGCGTGAAGTGGGTGTCGATGTCGTAGCCGGTGGGCAACCACCGCTCCTGCCAGCCGCGAATGCGTTTGCGCATGCCTTCCGGATACCGCCTGCTGAGCTGGTAGAACGCGGTCGACACCGCGACGTTCTCGACGCGGGCCACCGCGTACGCGACGCGAGCCGGCAGGACACGGCGAGCGGCGAGCGCCAGTCCGTCACGCGCCGGCGCGGAGATGATGTAGCTGGGACTGCGCTGCACCATCGTCACGTGCGCGCCCTGCTCGGTGAGCGCGGGGCCGAGCGTCACCGCGGTGGCGCCGCTACCGATCAGCACCACTTTCTTGCCTGCGCAGTCGAGATCCTCCGGCCAGAACTGGGGATGCACGATCGGCCCGGCGAACCGCTCGGTGCCGGCGAACTCGGGAGTGTAGCCCTCCCCATAGCGGTAGTATCCGGAGCACGAGAACAGGAATCCCGCGGTGAGCGTGACGATTTCGCCGGTGTCGGTGCGCTCGGCGTGTACGGTCCAGCGGTTGTCCGCCGAGGACCATTCGGCCCGCCGGACCTGATGCCCGTAGCGGATGTGCCGGTCGATGTCGTGCTCGGTGGCAGTCTCGCGCAGGTAGTCGAGGATGGCGCCGCCGTCGGCGATCGAGCTGTCCCCCAGCCACGGCTTGAACCGATAGCCGAGGGTGTACATGTCGGAGTCGGAGCGAACCCCGGGGTAGCGGAACAGATCCCACGTTCCGCCCAGGGTCGCACGACTCTCCAGGAGTAGAAAGGTCCGCCGTGGGAAGGCCCGGCGCAGATGGCAGGCCGCGCCGATACCGGAAAGCCCGGCACCGACGATGAGCACGTCGACGTGCTCGACAGCGGTGGTCATAACCCTCTTCCTCCGATCGGCGGCAAACACCCCGGGCACATCGTGACTACGGTGCACGCCCGCGATGTCCTCAGCCTATCGGTCCAGGTGGGGGGCTCCGGACACACGGCATCCCCCGATGCGGTGAACATTGCCTCGCTGCTCGGGCTGGGTATGGCCATCGACTACGGCCTGTTCCTGGTGATCCGTTTCCGGGATGAGATCACCGGCGGGCACGACCTCGGTGTCGACCCCGCAGGGGTGCCCACCCGGGGCCGACACCGGCAGGGTCGCCGGGCGATCGCGGTCGACTCGGATGGGCGCCTTGCGGTGCGGCTTGCTCGTCGGACCTAGGTGGAAAACAGCTTTGCCATCTTTTCCGCTATCCACTTGCCCGCGATGACGGGGGCGGAGCCGTCGGTCGGTGCGGTCGACGGCAGTGGTTCGACGATCGCGTCGTGGTTGGGTTGGTAGAAGAACGGGATGGACAGGCGCGAGGAGATATCTCCGTGTTCCGGGTTGACGACACGATGCATGGTCGACACCCATCGGCCACCGGTCCACAACGCCATGAGGTCGCCGATGTTCACCACGAAGCTGCCGGGGATGGCCCGCACATCTCGCCATTGGTCGCTGCCGTGCAGGACTTGCAGTCCACTGAGGTGGTCTTCCTGGTAGAGCACGGTCAAGCCACCGAAGTCGGTGTGCGCACCGCGGCGCAGTTGGCCGGGCAGGGGTTCGGTGACTTGCGGGTAGTAGTAGTTCGCGACGAGTGAGGAGACATGGTTGGCGAACTTGTCGTCGAAGTACTCCTCCTCCAGTTCGAGCGCGAGCGCGAACAGGCGCATCAGGTCAGCGGACAGGTCTGCCATCGTGGTCATGTATTCGTGCCAGGTGTCCTTGAAAGCGGTGGGAACGCTGGGCCATGCGTTGGCCAACTGCCAGGTCGCGCTGTAGTCACCGAGCCTGGCGCGTTCCACCTCGCTCATATCTCCGGTCACGTGGACGCCGAAGGCTTCGCAGAGGTCCGGTGGCGTCTGCTGGTCCAGACTCTGCGCCGTGGTACCCCCGAATCTGCGGAACCCGGACACCCCGGGGCGGTGCGCTACGTCGTTCTTCTCGGCATCGGGGAGCCGGAAGAATTCCTTGGTCACCGAATACATCCGCTCGATGAGTTCTGGTCGAACACCGTGACCGACGATGACAAAGAATCCCGAATCAGCGCAGGCAGTACCGATCGCGTCGGCAAGGGCAGCTCGTCCGATCCCTTCGGCACGAGTCGATATGTCGATGACCGGTACATATCCATCGACGACGGTGACTGTCTCCATTTTCATGGTGTGCTTCCTTTTCCGAGTTGTGAGAATCAGGGCCGGGGCGAGACCACGGACGCCGGTTCGGCCGCCCGCCGCGGTGTTGTTTCCGATGCGCGGGATAGCAGCACCGCGGCCAGGCAAGCCGCGGCGACGAGGATTGCGCAGCCGACTGCCAGCGCCGTTCCGTAGCCATGCACGGATGCCGCGCCAGGCGCGGCATCCCGGTTGGTTGCCGAATAGGTTGCCGCGGCACTGATCGCGATGGTGTTGAGCAGTGCGGTGCCGAGCGCGGCGCCGAGTTGCTGTGCGGCGTTATAGGCCGCCGAGGCGGCTCCCGTGTCCTGAAATCGAATTCCGGCGGTCGCCAGACTCGCGGTCGGTGGCATGACGCAGCCGAGCCCGAACCCGGTGAGTAGCAACGCGGGAATGAGATACAGCGCCAGCACAGCCGTGCTTTCCTCGGTGAGCCGAGTCAGGATGAACATCCCGGCCGCGGCCAGCAGTAGGCCCGGCACGATCAGCACCGCAGGTGCCACGCGGCCGTGCAACTTTCCGGCGATGAGCATCGAGCCGACCACCAACCTAACTATGTTCGGTTCATCTAACGTTGTTAGTCGCATCGAACACGGTACTACACTGACCTGAGCGGTAGACCTGATCGGTGTGTGAGGTGAGGTGGATGAACGGTAGCGACCAACAGCACAAAACAGATGCAGTGCACAGCATTTGGCTGCGTCCGCGCCGTGCGGCGAAACAGGATCCAGCGCTGACTCTCGCCGGGATCGTGGACACGGCGGTCGATCTGCTCGACGAGGAGGGGATCGAGGGACTCACCATGCGCCGACTCGCCGACCGCCTCGACGTGCGCGCCCCATCGCTGTACTGGCACGTCGATACGAAGGACGACGTGATCGATCTCGCCGTCGACACGATCTTCGGCGACCCGCCCGACACCACCCGGACCGGCGATTGGCGCACGGACATCGTCGCGGTGCTGTCCGGTTGGCGCACCGCGCTGCTCCGTCATCCGTGGGCCGCCGCAGTCCCGGCACGACGGCGACCCACCATCGGCCCCAACTTCCTGACCGGAATGGAACTGCTTCAATCAACCCTGCTACACGCCGGATTCCGCGGACCCGACCTGCCCGCGGCGACGTGGGCGCTCTACAACCACGTCATGGGATCCGCCGCCTCGCAAACCGCCCTGCGGATCACCGACGCCGAACGCCGGATAGGGCAGCAAAAACTACACGCCGAACGCGACCGATACCCGACCCTCGCTACCAACGGCTACCTGTACGACGACGATTGGGACGGCAGCTTCACCAGGGGGCTGGACTACCTGCTCGACGGACTCGCAGCCCGAATCGAACATCACCTGAGTGCGTAACGCTTGCTCGCGGGCCAGTTTCAAGGTGTCGCCGTGACCTCGAGAATTACCGGAGCAACCTCGGCCTCGTGCTCCGGTCGACCGGGGACTATGCCGACGCGGCCGACCTACAACAGCAAGCGCTCGCCCTGTACCGCCAGATCGGCTACCGGCTCGGCGAAGCCAACGCCCTCGGCAACCTCGGCCATGTACGCGAAAGAACCGGGGATTACAGCGACGCGGCCTGTCTACAACAGCAAGCACTGACGCTCCACCGCGAAATCGGCAACCAGCTCGGCGAAGCCGAAGTACTCAATCAGATAGGCAGACTGTTGCTCGACGCCGGCGAACCCCGCGCAGCGTTGGAAACGTTCACTGACGCACTCGCACTGGCACGCCGAATTCCCAGCCGACTCGAACAGGCCCGTGCCCTGGAAGGAGCCGCCCGATGCCGGGTCGGCCTCGGCGACGTGGACACCGCCGTGAACGAACTGCGCGAAGCGGTCACCATCTATCGGCACCTCGCAGCACCCGAGACCGATACCGCCGCAACCTACCTCGCCACCTTGCACCCAAATCATCGATGATGTCGAAAAGCCACCCAGCTCGGCCTGACCCGGGGAACCGTTCACCGTTTCGCCCCAGGCCCGACTCGCGCCCAGGCGGAGGCAATGGGGGTCTGAATCGGCAAACGAAAGGCACAAATGAGACGAAAGTCACTGAGAGAAAAGATGTTCGGGCAAGAATCCCGCTGAAGGGGCTCTCCGGCGTTTCCGTTGCGCGCATGCGAGACTCGTCACGATGCTCACCTACTTTCAAGCGACTGTCATCGGCGCGGTGCAGGGTGTCACCGAACTGTTCCCGATCTCGAGCCTCGGGCACTCCGTGTTGGTTGCCGCATGGCTCGGAGGCGATTGGAAGAAGTTGGCCAGCCAGAGCGAGTCCGTCACGGGCACACCGTATCTGGCGTTCGTTGTCGCGCTGCACGTCGCGACGGCGGTGGCGCTACTTGCCTACTACTGGCGCGACTGGTGTGCCATCGGCGCCGGCTTCATCACCACGCTGCAGACCAGGCGCCTCGACACCGTTCCCCAGCGGCTCGCGTGGCTGATCGTGATCGCCACCATCCCGGTCGGTGTCCTCGGGCCGTTGCTGGAGCATCCGCTGCACGCTCTGTTCGCGGCGCCGACCTACGCCGGCATTTTCCTGACCCTGAACGGTGTCGTGCTGATCGTCGGTGAGGGACTGCGCCGACGCAACGAGCCGTCACTGGCGGAATACGGGCGACGGTTCGCCCGACGGGAGGCACGCAGAGGCGTTCTCACCGCCGAAGCGGAAACATGCCGCCAATCCGACCGGCCACTGGCCGCTCTCGGGGTCGGGGATGCCGTCGGCATCGGCTTCGCCCAAGTCGGCGCGCTACTGACCGGGTTCAGCCGGGCAGGTCTGACCATGGTCGGCGGTTTGTGGCGTGGTCTCGAACACGAGCACGCCGCCAAATTCGCCTTCCTGCTTGCCACTCCGGCGATCCTGGGCGCGGGGGTACTGGAAATACCGGAACTTGTCGGGTCGAAAACCGACGGCATCCGCGGACCGATTCTGGTCGGTGCCATCGTGTCCGGGATGTCGTCGTGGCTGGCAGTGCGGTTTCTCGAGCGGTACTTCCACACCCGCACACTGCTGCCGTTCGCGGTCTACTGCCTGGTCGCCGGGCTGCTCTCGATTGTCCGATTCAGCTGACCGCAGCTGATAACGAGCCCGAGGCAGGCTACCGCTGCGCCGAGTTAAGGTGACGGTGTTCGGATATTTCCACCTGCTCACCGGGAGAACACTGTGGCGCTGAAAACGGGGCTGAGTCGCGTCGCGCGAGGATTCAATACCGGGGTGGTCGCCCTCCTCGAGATTCCGGTGCTCGGGCCTCTGATGGGCAAGGGGTTCGTGGTGATCACGTATGTGGGGCGGCGGTCCGGGCGGACATTCAGCACGCCCGTGAACTACCGACGAACGGGCAACGAGCTCCTCATCGGAGTCGCCCTGCCGGACAAGAAGAGCTGGTGGCGGAACTTCCTCGATGAGGGCGGTCCGATCACGCTGCATTTGAATGGTGCCGATAGGCGCGGGCATGCCGTGGCGCGGCGCGACGAACGCGGCCGAGTCACGGTGAAGGTGCGGCTCGACGAGGCGAGCTGACCCTGAATCCGCCGACCTGGCTCGGCCAGTGGTCCTGCGCACCAGATCAGCAACCACACGGGCTGCTATCGATGAAGACGACGGGCAGGGTCGGCGTGCGTTCGGTTCGCCACCGGACCGTTTCGCGAGTCGCAGGTCTCGCTCGAGGTGCTCGCTGATCTCGTTCTCGCGTCGCCGCCGCCGCAGGCCCTCGCCCTTGCGTACGATTGCTGCGCCTGGGACGAGGCGGCGTCCGCTCGGCAACGGGGAAGTGGCCCGCCCGGACGACGTAGCGCATACCAATCGAGCCCCGGACCGGTCTGCGTCAGTTCGGGGCTCGTTCGGGGGTATTCGCGCCTACCGACCGATCGCTCAATGGTTGACGAGACGAATGTACCTCGCAGCATGGAGCATTGCCGAATCGGTGCAGCCGTCTGCCCTCGCCTCGGCGCGGCAGTAAACCAGCGAGCAGGCATTCGTCCTTCCGCACCCCGGACCTCTGGTTGCGCCCCTGTCGGCTGCTCGCGCGTTGAACCACCCGGAAAATGACAGCTATTTCCTCGAACGGAGGCACACTCAGATCAGGTAGACGCCGACGGCGTCGCGAATGTGAGATTCCGTCATCGAGCGCCCGGTTCCCCTTCCCTGCGCGACAGTCCACTGGCTCGCAGCACCCGACGCGCGATGCCGGCACGGACCGATTCGTCGGTCCCGATAATCCGCACGTGGCGGCGGGCACGGGTGATCGCGGTGTAGAGCAGTTCCCTGGTGAGCAGGGTCGATTCGGGCTCGGGCAGCACAACCGAGACGGTGTCGTACTGGCTGCCCTGGCTGCGGTGGATGGTCATCGCGAACACCGTCACCACCGCGGGGAACTGCGTGGGGTGAACCAGGTACGGCTCGCTGCCGCGTTGCAGTGCCGCACGCAGCGAGCCGTCGGGCATACGCACGACGACGCCGGTGTCGCCGTTGTAGATGCGGGCCTCGTGATCGTTCGCGGTGACCAGCAACGGTTGGCCGGGATACCACGGCGCCTGGTGCGAGTCGGGCCCCGCTCCCGCGGCAGCGGCCCACTCGGCGGCCATGCCGTCCCAGCGTTCGACGCCGAAGGGGCCCTGACGGTGCGCACACAGCAGCCGGTGCGATTCGAGGGCGGTGAGCGCGCAGGCCGCGTCCCCGTCGAGCGCCGCGGCCGTGACCGCGTGAGCGGCCAGCGCGACGTCGGCGCGCACCGCGGCCATGTCGTCGGGCGCGCTCAGCGACAGTTCGGAACCGCTCGCACGCAACAATTCGAGCGCGGTGTCGGCGTCGCCGGCCCGAACAGCGACGGCGAGGTCCGCGATCCGGCCGCCGAACCTGCGTCCGCGAGTCAACCGGATGATGCCGCCACGCAGACGAGTCCGCTCCAGCGTGGTCAGTGCCTCCGGATGAGCTTCGGGCGCAGGTGATTCCGGGCCCAGGATCTCCTCGAGCACCGGGTTCGGGGCGCCCGCGACAGGTCCGGCGACCAGGTCGGCGAGCACCGCGCCCGCGTCGACCGACGCGAGCTGGTCCGGGTCGCCGACCAGGACCAGGCGGGTGTCCGGGCGCAGCGCGGCCAGCAGCCTGCTCATCATGGTCAGCGAGACCATCGACGTCTCGTCCACGACGATCACGTCGTAGGGCAGCCGGTTGAACTCGTGGTGCTTGAACCGGGTGGTTCGACCGCGCTGCCAGCCGAGCAGCCGGTGCAGGGTGGCGGCGGTGAGCTCGGGCAGCCCGAGCGACTCGGCCTGCTCGCGCACGGCTTCCTGCAGGCGAGCTGCCGCCTTGCCGGTCGGGGCGGCCAGCGCGATGCGCAGGGCGGGCAGCTTCGGGGTGGACTTGCGATGTGCGTCCAGCAACGCGATGATCCGCGCGATGGTGTGGGTCTTGCCGGTGCCGGGTCCGCCCGCGACCACGGTGGTCCAATGCGTCGCGGCGAGCGCGGCCGCGAGACGCTGGCGGTCGGGCGTCGCACTGGTCTGCGTCTCGAACAACCGGTCCAGTTCGCGGCACACGATCTCCGGATCGACCACCGGGTGATTGCCGGACCGTTCGGTGAGTACCCGACGGATGGTTTGCTCCTGCCGGTAATACCGGTCCAGGTAGAGCAGTGGCCCGGAATCGTCCGAGCTCTGCGATTCGACCAGTCGCAATGGCCGCAGCGGCCCAGCCGGTCCGCCGCGCACCAGTGGGCTGACCCGCAGCGCGGCCACCACCGCGGCGATGTCCGGCCACGGCAGCGTCGCCGGATCGATTCCCGCGTCCCAGGTTTCGTCGGCGTCGACGCCGATCTCCCGCATCCGGTGCAGCTCCAGGCACACCGACCCGGACCGCACCGCGCGCACGGCCAGCGCCGCGACCAACAGCACCTGCTCGGACGGCTCCCGGCCCAGCCTGCCCAGCCTGAGCGCCACGTGCACGTCGGCGGCAGACAACACGCCCGCCTCGTTGAACGTGCGCAACAGCCCGGTTCCCCGCTGCGCCAGCTGGATCGAGGTCATCGCCCGTCCTCCCCGGCCAGCAGTGCCGACAGCGCGACGATCAGGTCGACCGGCGGGTTCCAGTCGAAGACACCGCAGCCCGCGGGCGTTCGCGGTCCGATCATGCCGCGCACGAACAGGTATCGCGCGCCGCCGAGGTGGCGGGCCGGGTCGTAGCCTGGCAGTCGCCAGCGCAGATATCGATGCAGCGCGACGGAATACAGCAGCGCCTGCAACGGATAGTGGGAACGCAGCATCTCGCCGGCCATGCGATCGCGGGTGTAGTGCGCGACGGTGAGGTCGCCGGTGCCGAGCCGATTGGTCTTGTAGTCGACGATGACGAAGCGCGGGTCCGCTCCGTCGCTGACGCGCAGGACAGCGTCGATGCTGCCGGTCAGGTACCCGCGCAGCGGAATGTCCTCCAGTGCCGCAAGATGGTCCGCGTACTCGAACAGGTCGTCGTCCTGCGGCAGGTGGGCGCGCAGCAGGCCGGCGATCCGCCGCAGCGTCGCCGCCGCTGCGCCGGGCCGGTCGCCGCCGGCGAGCGGCAGTTCGAATTCCAGCTCGTTGAGCCGGTCGCGGCAGGCGATGTCAGCAAGGCAGCCGCGATCGAACGGAGTGCGCAGCACGGCGAGCAGCGCGGTGGCGAGCAGCTCCGGGTCCGCCTCGGCCATCAGTTCGGTCACGGCCTCGCGGCATCGGTCGCGCACCTCGGCGTCGAGATCCGCGGTGTCGGTGTCGATCCGCTCCAGCACGCCGTGCACGAGGGTGCCGAACTCCGCGCCATAGGGCAGCGCGTTCATCAGCGAGGCGACGCCCGCCTGCTCCGGCTTCGATTCGGCGACCAGCGGGGTGCTGGTGGGCTCGTCGGCGACGCCCATGGCGTCCTCGGGCTCGCTGTCGACCTCCGGCGCGGCCGGTCCGTGCGCGGAGGCGGTCAGTGCCGAATACGAGGTGCGCCGCCACTGCTGGTCCAAGGCTCGGTCGAACCGCGCGGCCACCAGCTCGCCGGTCGCGGGTTCGGTGCGCACTCGCCGGATCGCGATATCGTCGGCACCGGCCACCGCCGTCACCGCGATCGCCTCCGGTGCGCCCGCCGCCCATGCCGAAAGAGCTGACACCGCAACGGTATCCGCCGGAACCGCGGCGCGGGCAGGCACCGCGGCACCACCCTCCGGCCGCCCGAACACCATCCGGTGCAGCGGAGAGGCCGCCGTGCTGATCGCGGGTGCCCACCAAGCGACGATCTGGCACATGGCCCTGGTCAGCGCGACATACAGCAGCCGAAGCTCCTCCCCCGCCTCCTCGGTTTCGCAGCGCCCCTTGCGTTCGGCGTATCCCGGGGCGTCCGGACCACCCACGTCGAGTACGCGCGCACCATCGTCGGCGTGGAAAAGCAGCGTTGCCGGATACGGATTCTTCGCGCTATCCCACGCGAAAGGCACATAGACGATGGGGAATTCGAGCCCCTTACTGGCGTGCACTGTCGCGATCTGCACGGCGGCGGCGTCGCGATCGAGCCTGCGAGCGCGATCGGCCATGGCGCCGGAGGTGGGATCACGCACCCGGTCGGCCAGCCACCTGGCGAGCGCGGTCAGCCCGAGTCCCTCGGTGAGCGCGACCTGATCGAGCAGCTGCGCGAGGTGGCGCAGGTCGGTGAGCTGACGTTCGCCGTTCTCGATAGCGAGCAGCCGCTGCGCGAGACGCGCTTCGGCGGAGATCTTCTCGAAGACGGCAGCGAAACCCGCACGGGCGAACAACCGCGCCGCGTCGCGCAGTTGCGCGCTGATCCGACCGACCAGGTCGGCGCCGCCGCTGTCGATCTCGGCCGCCGTGACGCCGAGCAGCGACGTGCACGCGGCAAGTCGCACCCGGTCGCCGCGGTGCGGCTGTTCCAGCGCCCGCAGCAGCCACAGCCAGTCCGTCGCGCTGCTCGTCGCGAAGACGCTGGTGCCGCCGGCGAGCACGGAGGCGACACCGACGCGGTCCAGCGCGGCGCGCACCACGTCGATCTGCGACCGGGTCCGCACCAGGACCGCGATATCGCCGGGCCCTACCGACGTGCGCACCGCACCGCCGGGCGTCGGGAGCCCGCCGACATCGGCGGCGACAACAGGTTCGACCTTCGCGTCGAGCAGGACGCCGGATTCGAGCAGGCGGACGACATCGGCGGCCAGATCAGCGGCGACCTCGGCGCGCATCCGGCCGACTGTCGGGAAGCCGGACTTGTTCAGCGGACCCGCGCCGGTCCGCGGCAGGCACCGCATCCGCATCGGGGTGGTCAGCTCACCGGGGCCGGACAGACGCGACCACGGCCTGGTCGCGGCGACCGGATGCACGCTGATCTCCGGGTGCCCCAACGCCGCACCGCCTTGCAGGTGGTCCAGCGCGGCGAGCAGCCCCGCGTCACTGCGCCAGTTGGTGGTGAGTTCCGTGCGCGTGTCGGCGTGTGCGACCGCGTCCAGGTAGCTGAGCACCTCGGCGCCGCGGAAGGCGTAGATCGCCTGCTTCGGGTCGCCGACCAGCACCAAGGTGGCGTGCCCGTGGAATGACCTGCGCAGGATGTCCCACTGCAGCGGGTCGGTGTCTTGGAACTCGTCGACGAGGGCGACGCGGTACCGCGCGCGAATGCGGCGGCAAGCGCGCGGGCCGTGCTCGGGATCGGCGAGCACATCGTGCAACAAGACCAGCAGGTCGTCGAAGTCGCGCAGCCCGGCAAGCCGTTTGCGGCGCTCGGTCTCCGCGCGCGCCGCGCGCGCGAACGCCACCCGCTCACCTGCCGCGGACTCGTCGTCCGGAACGAGCACCGCGTGCCGGTCCCGCACCGCGGCCAGGGCCAGGGTGCGCGCCTCCTTCAGAGAGAACCGCGGTTCGGCGCGGGCGTAGCGGTCGAGGTACAAATCGTCGGCGACAGTGCCCACGAGATCGTCCACGGTCTCCACCAGCCGGGTGCCGGGATCGTGTTCTCCCGCGAGACCGAGTTCGTCGAGCATGCGCTGGCAGAAGCTGTGGGTGGTGGCGATGGTGCCCGCGTCGAAATCCGACAGCGCTGTCAGCAATCGGCGCCGCCGCAGCCGCACCTCATCGTCGTCGGCCCGCGCCAGATATCGGACCAGGTCGTCGGCGTGCGCCCGCGCCGAGTCCGGATCCACCAGCCCCGCCGCGACGGCGACGAACCGGTCGCGCGTGCGTTCCCGCAGCTCCTGTGTCGCCGCCCGGCTGAACGTCACGAGCAGCAGCTGCGACACCTCGATGCCGGCTTCGGCGACGTACCGTACGGCGAGACCGACGATCGCGTGCGTCTTGCCGGTGCCGGCGCTGGCCTCCAGCACGGTCGTCCCCGTCGGCAGCGGACCATACAGCTGGAACGGGTCGGTGGCATCGAATCCGGGCGCGGCGAACGAGGTCTCCTGCACAGTCACGCGTGCCTCCCTCCTGCGCCCGATATCGCACGCTCCGCGGGCGCCACGAAGGTTTTCGGCCGGCCGGCGCCGCGGGCCGTGGGGACGATCCCCCGCGTTCGGGCCGGACGCGGACGCCCGAGCTGCCATTCTGCCGGGTGGGCGACGACGACCTGGCGACCGCCACGCGACGTGGGTGGGCCGGGCTCCGCGCGCCGGGCCGTGCCGAACGGATGGTCACGGACCGCGCCGTGGCCGCTCACGGCTGACCCTGGCTTTCCGCGCCGAGCAGCGGAGCCCACATCCGTCGCGCCAGCGCGCCGAATCGGGTGGCCTCGCCGCGCTCGCCCGCGGGAGCGGGCGCGGACATCAGGTCGTCGAGGCGCGGCGCCGGACCCCACACGTAGCGCAGGTGGCGGTCGGTGTGATCGCCGAACGGGCCGGGACCGTTGGGGCCGCCGTCGAATTCGCGTTCGGCCGCGGCGACGGCGTCGTCGATGCTCGCGCCGCGGAAACGGCGTTCCGCGTAGACCGCGGTCGCGGTCGGCGCGATGGGCAGCGGCTCGGTCAGTCCCAGATCGCGCACGGCGACGAGCTCCCGCAGGATCTCCCTGGCCACGGGCGCATCGGGTGCGGTGAGCTCGCAACGCCACGCGGGGCGGCCGAATCGGCCGCGGCCGGTGCTCACCGCACGCCACGACCGATCCTCGGTGACGGTGAGGGCGAGAAGCGAAACCCACGCACCGATGCGATGTTTCGGGGCCAGCCGGGAGAAGGTGGTGCGAACCAGGGTGTCACCGCGAACCTCGGGCACAGTGCCGGTCAGCCTGCGGCCGTTGCCCAGATCCACCACCACGTCCACGGCCCGCGGAGTACCCGCGTAGTCGGCCTGCGAGGCGCGGACCAGCCGGTCCACGGTGTGCTCGACCTCGTCGAGCACGGCGGCGCCGAAACCGAAGGGCGGCAGCGTACCGCGCCGCCACTCGGCCGCGCGCAACCCCGCCGGGTCGGCGCCGGTCAGGCGGGCCGCCAGGAGACGCTCGCCGAGCTCCCACTTCGCCAAGCCGTCGAGTTCGATGGGCAGCCGGTCGGCGATGTCCTCCTCGTGCTCGGGGACCCGCAGGCCGAGCCGCTGCCAGAGGAACGCGCGCACCGGATGCTCGACGAACGAGATCAGATCGGCCAGTGCCACATCCGCGGCCTCCGGCGCGGGCAGCGGCGCCGCGAGGAACGGAGGGCGCGCTTGCGCGGGCCGGCCGGCCGCGTGCGCACCGGCCAACGCCACGGTGTCGAAGCTGAACGGCCGCTCGGCACGGAAATTGCGAAGGTCGAAGGGCTGCAACGGATGCCGGGTGACCACCACGTCCATCGCGGCGGCGCCGACATGGGCCCGCAGCGCGTCCAGCAGCTCGGCGACCGGGATCGCGGGCGGGCGGTGCGCACCGCTGACCGGGTCCGCGCCGGTGTGGAGCACCAGCAGCGTGTCACGCGCCGCGAGCACCGCGTCGAGCAGCAGTTGCCGGTCCTCGCTGCGCGGATCCCGTTCCCCGAGCAGCGGTTCCCTGGCGAGCACGTCGTCGCCGTCGACACCACCCGCGCGCGGGAACACGTCGTCGTCCAGTCCGAGCAGCACCACCACCCGGTGCGGCACCGACCGCATCGGCACCATCGTGCACACGGTCAGCTCGCCGGTGCGGAAGTTGGCCCGGGTCGGCCGCGCCGCCAGCCGCGAGCGCAGCAGCACCGCGACATCGGCCAGCCGCAACGGCACCTCGCCCGCGTGGTCGGTGGCGGCGGCGATCTCCTGCCTGGCCTCGATACGCATCCATGCCTGGGCGTCCGCCACGTCCGTCAGCAGGTCGAGCGCGCGGCCGAGCACCGCGGCCCACTCGTGCGCCGGGCGGGGACCACGCAGGTCGCGCAGGCACACGGCGAGCCGATCGATGAACTCGGCGAAGCGTCCGGCCAGGTCGACGTCGTTGCTGTCCACGTCGTCCAGCGGGAGCGCGAGATCCAGCCAGTCGTCGGAGGTTTCGCCCGCTGTGACGCCGAGCAGGATCCGGTCCACCGCGCTGTTGAGCGTGTTCTGAGCGAAGTCGGCCAGACCGAACGCCTGCCGCTGGCGCTGCCCGATCCCCCACCGCGCGCCCGATTCGGCCGCCCACTCGCGCAGCCGCTCGATGTCCTCGTCATCGAATCCGCAACGGCGCCGGACCGTTTCGGCTGCGGCGAGGTCGAGCACCTGGGTGACGGTCACCCGGCCGTCGGCCAGCTCGAGCAGGACGCCGATCACCGCGAGCAGCGGGTTGGTCACGCCGCGTCCCCGATCGGCGAGGCGCACCCGCAGGCGATGCGCCGGATGCTCCGAATCGCCCTGCGGCTCAGGCGATCCCGGCATGCGCTGACCGAACGCGGCCCGCACCAGTGGCGCGTACGCCTCCACCTCGGGACACATGACGAGCACATCCCGCGCCTCCAGAGTCTCGTCGGCCGCGAACAGCCCGAGCAGGCAGTCCCGCAACACCTCGACCTGCCGCGCGGGACCGTGACAAGCGTGCACCCGCACGGTGCCGTCGGCGCCGACCTCGCCGGTCCTCGGCGGCCAGCGATCGTTTCGGATCCCTGCCTGCAACGCGCGCAGCAGTGTCATGTTCTGCGAATCCCCTTCCAGCGCACCGACTTCCGCAGGGAAAAAAGTGGCTCCCTTCGAGGGATGGTAAGTGTCGCTGCCCGTTGCGGCGGGTTCGGCCAACCGCTGCTGGAGTTCCCGGACGTCGCGGGCCAGTCCTGCGAGCAGCGGATGCGCC
Organism: Nocardia sp. NBC_01730; assembly: GCF_035920445.1. Taxonomy (NCBI): domain Bacteria; kingdom Bacillati; phylum Actinomycetota; class Actinomycetes; order Mycobacteriales; family Nocardiaceae; genus Nocardia; species Nocardia sp. NBC_01730. The sequence continues at coordinate 2,732,466 of NZ_CP109162.1, forward strand.
ACCGCTGTCGTGGTGCGATCGTCGGCGCGCCTCCGCACCGCGGGCGCCCGGTCCAGGAGCGACCACATGGCCGGGCTCGGATGGGACAGCCACAGGTGGATCTCGCGGCCAGCGGCCAGCGCCGACAGCACCGCGAGCTGGTCGCTGGGAAGCCGGGTCACGCCGAACAGCGACAGCCGTGGCGGCAGCGTCACCAGATCCGGTTCCGCGCGCAGCCGCGCGCAAGCGGCATCCAGCCGCTCGGCCGGACTAGGCGCCCCGACCTCGGCGCGCAGCCCGCGCCACAGCATCGGCTGCCAGCGCAGGTCATCGGGCACCTGACCGCCCGCACCATCGCCATCCAGGCCCGCCGCCCATGCGGTGAGCAGCTCTGGACGCTGCGACCCGTAGCTGTCGAACAGCGCGGCAAGGTGTGCCGCGGTGGCGTACCGCCTGCCGACGCGGTGCTCGCGAGCCGAGGCATCCTGCGCGCCGAGATGCCTGGCCAGCACCGCGCACCACGGTTCGGACAGCGAAGCATCGATCACCCGCAGCAGGCTCCACACCACCCGCTCCTGCACCCACGGATCATCCGCGGGGCGCACCCCGCTCGCAGCGGCAAGCACTTCCGCGACCAGCGCGGCCGGGGACGGGAAGGCGATATTCGCACAGATACCGTCCGCCGCGCGGCCCGCCCCGAGTACCGCCGACAGCGTCTGCGTCAGCCATCGCTCCACGCCTTTGGCGGGCACTGCCACCACCTCGGCCGCGAACGGGTCCGCCTGCCGTGTCGCCAACGCACCGGCGAGCGCCTCGGCAAGAACGTCGGCGCGCTCGGCACGGTGGATGTGCAGCGGCATCTGCGCCCTCTCGGTCGATGTGTCGGACTGGGCTGGAAGTTCGCGGCTCCCTGGTTGCTCGGGGATGGGCACGGCGCCTCGGGCTTCGTGCACGTTTATACGCCCAGCGACCTATGCGCAACTGCACCGCCCCCGGCCGGACAGAAGTGAAATAAACCACACGAGAACGGATTCCTTCGCCGTGTCACGCAGGATCCGCGCGCCTGATGTGCGACAGTGCTGGACCGGGGAGGAACGAGAGAGCTGCACCGAAAGGCTGGTTCGCGTTCATGGATGCGATGGTGATTCCCCTGGTTCCGAGAGGCGGGTTCACGGTCCGCCGGGTCGGTGACCGCTGGGAGCTCGTCAACTCGCGCCACTATGGTCGCACCGTCGTCCTACATTCCTGGCCCCGCGACCGGCACACCGAGGCGTTCGAGCACTGCTACCGCCTCAACGGACGCACCGTCGAAGAGCTGCGCGCCGCTTTCCGCTGACCACGTCTATGGCCGAATCTCGCTGCGGCGCAACTATGCAACCAGCGCTAGCACAACCCGCGGCCGAGCTCAAGACGTGCGTCCAGGGCCGGGATGTGCGATCGTGGTCCCTCGTGCGTTACCCGTCGCCCGCCACCGGGGCCATTCCCCGCGTGGCCGCCTCAGCCTATGTCCTCGCCGCCGCCGCGATCCTTGTTCCGAGCGTGCCCGCCATGCTCCCGACCGCGGACGCGGCGCCGCTCGCGCATACGCAGGCGTGCCTGCCTGGTTTCGACTGCGATATGAGCAGCCGCATCGCCAGTGTCGACGCCTACCTGAACAGCCGTCCCGGCATCACCGGCTACGTCGTGCGCGACCGGGTCTCCGGCGGGGTCTATGCCAACGGCAATGCGGAGAATGTGGTCTGGACCGCGTCCACGATCAAACTCGCGATCGCCGCGGATCTGCTGAACCGCGCACGCGTCGGAGCGATCACCCTGTCGCCGGACGATCGCGGGCTGATGGAATCGATGCTGGCCACCTCCAACGACGGCGCCGCGGACCGGCTGTGGGTCAAGTACGCGGGCATCGACCGTATGGCGTTCAACAACGCGTTCCGCGCCAACGGGATGTCCACACTGGAGCCGCAGCCGACCGACACCGCGCTGTTCCCGGACTGGTCGTTCCAGAAGTGCACCGCCGCCGACCTGGATCGGCTGATGGACCACATCCTCAACCAGATGCACCCCGACGACCGGAACTACCTGGTCGACCGGATGCGTGCGGTGGACTCCAATCAGCACTGGGGCGTGTGGGGCGCCGGCGAGAAGATGCGTCCCGGCCTGAAGAACGGCTGGTCCGCCGAACAGGGTGGCTGGGTCGTGAACTCGGTCGGCTTCGCAGGGCCGGGCGAGCGCTATACCCTGGCCATCATGAGTTCGCTGGGTGACGGGGGCGGCTACGCAGAGGGTGCCGACACCGACACCAAGGTCGCCCAGCTGCTCTTCTCCGAACGCTGACGCGCGGTGCCCGGCGGGGGCGCGCTCCCCCGTCAGGCGGCCGAGCACCTCCGCAGCGTCATCGGCGCACCGTCCCTCGGGAACGGGATCGTGGTGAATCCCCATGGCATTCGATATTTCTCCGGGATGTACCACTCATACTCTCGCACCAGTGCGGCGGTCACCGTCTTCACCTCGAATGTGCCGAAGTGCATGCCGATGCACTTGTGCGCGCCCGCGCCGAACGGTAGCCAGGCCAGACGGTGTGACGTGTCCTCACGCCGCTGCTCGCCGAACCGTTCTGGGTCGAACACCTCCGGCTGCGTCCACAGCTCAGGTAGCAGGTGATTGACCTGGTAGGCCACATCGACCGGGGCACCCGCCGGAATGTAGTGGCCCGCGATCTCGGTGTCGCGCACGGCGCGGCGCGAGAACCCGGGAACCGGCGGCATCAGCCGCAGGCTCTCCTTGACCACCAGATCCAGATCGCGCAGCCCCTCCAGGTCCGCGATGGTAGGCGGCGCGTTGCCGACCCGGTCGTCCAGGGCGCGCACCTCGGCGCGCACCCGTTCCTGCCATTCCGGATGTTTGCCCAGGTAGTAGGCGACCGCGGTGGCAGTCGTCGTCGTGGTGTCATGCGCGGCCATGATCAGGAAGATCATGTGGTTCACCACGTCGGCGTCACCGAAGACACCGCCGTCCTCGCTACGCGCGTGACACAGCCCGGAGAAGAAGTCCGGCGATACGGTGCGGCGCTTCTCCGGCAGCATCGCGGTGAAGTACTCCTCGAGTATCTTTCGACCGCGCAGCCCGGCCCGCCAGTTGCCGCCCGGCACCGAGTGCCGGATGATGGCAAGCCCGGCGTGGGTGCAGTCGACGAAAGCACCGATGAGCTGTTTACGCCGTGCACCGACGTCGACGCCCATGAAGCTCTCTCCCGCAATATCGAGGGCCAGCTCCTTGATCATGGGATACAGACCCACGGTGCGTTCGGCGTTGCGCCCCGGTGGAACCCACTGTCCGATGCTCGCGCGCACCACCGGGGTCAGCGCCGCGAGATGCGCCTCCAGCCGATCTCTGGTGAAGGCCTGCTGCATGATCCTGCGGTGGAATTTGTGTTCGTCGAATTCCAGCAACAGCAATCCGCGGCGGAAGAACGGGCCGATGAAGTAGTCCCAGCCCTGCCCGAAATCGCGGCGCCTGCGGCCGAGCACCTCGTCGATCGCGTCCGGACCGGCGACCAGCACCCGGTCGACACCGAGCGAGGTGTTCAACGAGACCGGACCGTATCGGCGATAGCGCTCCATCATCTCGGCCGGACCCCAGCGCATGTAGTGCAACGCCCGGCCGAGATACGGCAACCCGGCGTCGCCCTGCACCGGGGCGGTCGCGCTGCCCTGCGGCGGAGTGGCCAGCACCTGATGCCGCTCCGGGAGCAACCCTAGGGCGCGGTCGATCAGATGCCCATGCGGGACCTCGATCAGCGCTTGATTCTCGGATTCGGCCCGCACGCTGGGCTTTCGGCCGACCACACGGTCCCCGGCGACCATGGCAAACCTCCTGAGCGACAGTTCCCATCGTATTCTTCTTCGCGCATTCGCTCGGTCGGTTCGCGCAACGAGCCTCCCCGCAATCGCCAGGCGGCGGTGAGATGTCGCACTGCGACATGCCAGGACCGGGATCTCGTCGTGACGGTGGCGGGCGCGCCGACTACGGTTGGGCGTGTCAGGAACCGTCGCCGGGGACGAACCCCCCGGTCCATCGAGGAGCAGGACGATGAGCACTCAGACTGTCGAGAACCGTCACCGGGTGGTGGTGATCGGTTCGGGCTTCGGCGGCCTGTTCGGCACCAAGCACCTCGAGCGCGCCGACGTCGATGTCACCCTGATCTCCAAGACCTCCACCCACCTGTTCCAGCCGCTGCTCTACCAGGTCGCCACCGGCATCCTTTCGACCGGCGAGATCGCGCCCGCCACCCGGCTCGTCCTGCGCAAGCAGAAGAACGCGCAGGTGCTGCTCGGCGAGGTCACCCGCCTCGATCTGCAGAACAAGACCGTTACCTCGCGCCTGCTGGACCAGGACACCGTCACCCCGTTCGACAGCCTGATCGTGGCGACCGGCGCGCAACAGTCCTACTTCGGCAACGACCGGTTCGCCACCTACGCCCCCGGCATGAAGACCATCGACGACGCGCTCGAGCTACGCGGACGCATTCTCGGCGCGTTCGAACAGGCCGAGCTGGCCACCACCCAGGAGCAGCGCGACCGGCTGCTGACCTTCGTCATCGTCGGGGCCGGCCCCACGGGCGTCGAGCTGGCCGGGCAGATCGCCGAACTCGCCGACCGCACGCTGGAGGGCACTTTCCACAATATCGATCCGCGCGATGCGCGCGTCGTGCTGCTCGAGGGCGCGGGCGCCGTACTCGGACCGATGGGGCCCAAGCTCGGCGGCAAGGCCGAACGGCGGCTGGCGAAGATGGGCGTCGAGATCCAGCTCAACGCCATGGTGATCGATGTCGACGCGTTCGGCGTCACGGTCAAGGACTCCGACGGCACGGTGCGCCGCATCGAGTCGGCGTGCAAGGTGTGGTCGGCCGGCGTGCAGGCCAGCCCGCTGGGCAAGATGATCGCGGAACAGTCCAATGGCACCGAGGTCGACCGGGCGGGCCGGGTCGTGGTCGAGCCGGATCTGACCGTCAAGGGCCACCCGAACGTCTTTGTGGTCGGCGACCTGATGTCGGTGCCGAACGTGCCGGGCCAGGCGCAGGGCGCCATTCAGGGCGCGACCTACGCCGCCAAGCAGATCAAAGCGGGGCTGAACGGCAAGGCGGAGCGTAAGCCGTTCAAGTACTTCAACAAGGGCAGCATGGCCACCGTCTCGCGGTTCAGCGCCGTGTGCCAGGTGGGCAAGCTGGAGTTCGGCGGGTTCCTCGCGTGGCTGGCCTGGCTGGGGCTGCACCTGTACTACCTGGTCGGCTACCGCAGCCGGATCATCACCGTCATCCAGTGGTTCGTCACCTTCCTCGGGCGCACTCGCGGGCAGATGGCCTCCACCGAGCAGTGGGTATTCGCGCGGCTCGCCTTGGAAGCCATCAGCACCGGCGACGACGAGGATGCCGAAAAACTCGCCGCCACGCTCGGTGCCGCCAGCAACAGCCGGGTGGCGGTGGACAAAGCCATCAGGGATGCGAAGGCAGGCTGACGCCCGTTTGCACCAATTCGGCAGACCTTCATGGTCTGGTCGGCCCTAGGTCACGCGCAACTCTCACCGAGTGGGAGCATCGGCCGCCTTTTGGCGGCGGTCGGATCGTACCGGTCGACGCCGTTCTGCGACCGCCGATCCGGTGACACCGCCGCCCGGCGAGCAGCGCGCCGATGACACTCCCTTTCCGGCCTCCGCGCCACGGGTCGCATTCCGGCCCGTCGAGCGGGCCGATCCGGACGGCCAGCTCGCCGTCGACGCGGAGGCCTGCCCAAGCAGCCAACGATTAGCAACTCTTCAGCTATGCTCGCGCTGTATGTCACCGAGATGCAACCAATCCGTGTGGCCAGCAGATACGAATGTCGACGTCGAAAGTCTCTTTCCGTATGAAAGGTGATCGATGGGCACAGGCAAGCACAGAGCTCCCGAGCCGCAACGGCAGAAAATGGGCTTGATGGTCATGGCGGTAGCGGTTCCGCTGGCGCTGCTGGTGGGAACCGGCACCGCGATCGCCGAGCCCGCTCGGTCCACCCCGCCGGTGACCCAGCCCGACCAGACCGACCCACAGACCGACCAGACCGACCCACAGACCGACCAGACCGACCCACAGACCGACCAGACCGACCCACAAACCAACCAGACCGACCCACAAACCAACCAGACCGACCCACAAACCAACCAGACCGACCCACAAACCAACCAGACCGACCCACAAACCAACCAGACCGACCCACAAACCAACCAGACCGACCCACAAACCAACCAGACCGACCCACAAACCAACCAGACCGACCCACAAACCAACCAGCAGCCGAACCAGACCGACCCGCAGACCGACGAGTCGGCGCGGTGGCCCGGGGCCGACGAGCCCAATGTGCATCCGTACAAGGGGCTGCGGATCCCGGACGGCACGCTGAGTTCACTGCAGTGGGCGCGGCCGTTGCCGGACAGAAAGTACCTGGCGCCGCTCGGCCCCCTGCACGGGCCCGTTCCGGTCGCCCCGGTTCCGCCGATCGCGCCGCCGCCCGGCAAGTTCCGCTTCGGTGATGTGGTGGTCGACGCGCCGGACTCGCAGCTCTACCGCGAGCAAGCCATCCAGATCAACGATGGCGCAGCGATGGCCGAGGCCAATATGGCGACATTCCTGGACTCGATCGGAATGGAACGCAGCAGGTCTGACCGTATCGCAAGCGAGACCATCGGCGCTGCGGCGGTAGGTGCGGCGACGGGCGCGGCGATAGCGAGCCCCTTCGCGCTGACCTCGGCCACCGTCGGCGGCATCATCGGCACAGCCATCGGCCTGCCGTTCGCGCCGATCGGCCTCGCCGCAATTCCCCTGAGTATCGCTTACGGCGCGGCCATCATCGCCGTCCCCATTGCGGCTATCGGCGCGGCCGTCGGCGCGGCCGTCGGCGCGGTGCACTCTCTCAGCGCGCCCCCGCGGGCCGTCAGCGAATAATCGGACGGTCCGTTCGAGGGACGAATGGGAAGGGTGGGAACCAGACGACGCTGTCGGGTTCCCACCCTTTCTTTCCCGTCCTCGGCCGGATTACACCTGAACTGGACGAATTCGGCACGAAGCACCCGGCCGCTGACGACGACTCCCGAGGCCGACTCCGGAATGTCGAAGAGGGGCGCGTGCGCAGACCGGCGATCGGGTGGTTCTGCTGCTGGGTGTTCCGCCGGAATTCAGTGCATCAGGCGTGCTCATCGCCACGCCGTCGGAACACGGCGCCAACGGCGGCTCCACGCCGACCCTCCCCATCATCCGGAGGCGGTGAGCCGTGACCCGGTGCGAGTGAACAGGCTGCCACCGGCCGCGAGCGGCAGCCGAGTCTGCGCCAATCCTGTTGTCGCCACCGGACGCTCGTCGGGGTAGACGAGTTCGCTCTCCAGTGCGCGCGGCGCCGCCAGCGCATCGTCGGCCGGCGTACCAGCACCAAGTTCCAGACGATGGCGCAGCAGCGGCGTGGCGTCGACGTCGGCGATCAGCTCTCCCTGCCACCAACCATCGTCCTCACCAGTGCGGCCGATCTGGATTCGTTCGCGCATCCGCAACCGGGCATCGGAGGCCAGCCGGATCATGGTGATGATGTGGTGCCGCGCACCGCCCGCGACGATCATCGGCTCGGGATCGAAATCCAGCGTTCCCCCGCTGCCGATCTCGAGGTGCCAGCGACCGATCGACAGCGGAGTCGCCACGCCCGGCAGCGCGATGGTCGCCGCGACCGAACGCACCACCAGCTCGGCGCCCGGGCCGACCACAATGACGATATCGAGCTCGTCACCACCCAGCGGCGTGGCGGCGGTGCCGATCAGATGCACCGTGTGCGGGCCGGTACGGCGAGCCGACAGTCCGCCGCTCGCATGGATCTCCGGGAGAGTCGCTGCGGCCGCGACTATCCGTAATTCAGTGCGCAACTGAGGATTCGGCGCCTGCCGCGCGGTCCTGCTCGGCTGCCGTGCGCAACTGCTCGCGCACCCAGGAAAGCACCGGGGTGGCGGCCGGGTCTTCGGTGAGCGAGATCAGCTCGGTCGGGCGGCCATCGCGCACCCGCGCCGCGTCCCGCTCCATCACGTCGAGATCCGCGCCGACGAGCGGGGCCAGGTCGGTCTTGTTGACCACCAGCAGATCCGAGAATGTCACGCCGGGACCGCCTTTGCGCGGGACCTTGTCACCGCCCGCCACGTCGACGACGAAGATCTGCACGTCGATCAGGCCGGAGGAGAAGGTCGCGGTGAGGTTGTCGCCGCCGGATTCGACCAGGATCAGATCCAACGGGGGGTTGGCCGCGACCAGGTCGTCGATGGCGTCCAGGTTCGCGGTGATGTCGTCGCGAATGGCGGTGTGCGGGCAGCCGCCGGTCTGCACGGCGGTGATGCGTTCGTCCGGCAGCACCGCGTGGCGGCGAAGGAAGTCGGCGTCCTCGGTGGTGTAGATGTCATTGGTCAGCACCGCCAGCGACAGCTCGTCGCGCAGCTGCCTGCACAGCGCGGCCACCAGCGCGGTCTTGCCCGACCCGACCGGGCCACCGATGCCGATGCGCAGCGCCTCGCCGGGTGTGCGTGCCCGCTTGGGCCGATCGTGGATGTGGTCGTGCGGCTCACCGTCGATCAGGTGCGGGGGCATTGCGCGATCTCCTTCTCTCGGGGCTTCAGCTGGCGAACAACGGCATGCTGCGTTGCAGGTGGCGCTGGGCGAGCGCGTCCTGCAGCGGATCGGATACCGCGGCGAGACCGGTCACCGCCTCCGCGGCGGTGCGGTCGCACAGGTCGGCGAGACGAATCGTGCATGCGGCGACCGCGGCGGGATCCAAGGCAAGCAGTCGCTGAGCGGCGGTCGCCGCTCCGGTGAGCGTGGTGTAGACGACGACGCCCGCCGTTTCCCGCGGCGTCACCGCACAGGTCGCGCCGACCACGCCGAAGACGGTGGACAGGTGTGGTGTGGCGCCCAGCGCCGACCAATCCTGTCGGGACCACAGCTGTTTCGCGAGGCGCAGCAGGCCGCGGCCTTGCGCGCGGGACGCGGTCCGCGCGCCCGGCGCGGGTGTCCGCGCGTCGGCTTCGGTTTCGGCGCGCACCGGATCGAGTTCGCCCGCGCACACCGCCGCGGCCAGCGACGCGGCGACCAACCCGGAGGTCCGGATCCTGCGGCGCAGATACAGCTCGACCGACGCAACATCGCGGACCAGACCGGACGCTACGGCCTCCTCGACGCCGCCGGAGTGCACGTGCCCGCCGATCGGCAGCCTCGAGTCGGCGAGCGCGAGCAATGTCGCCAGACTTGTCGCTCCGGATTCCCGCACTCGTCGATCCTATGTCCCGACGTGTCGTGCGGATGTCGCGGGAGTTTCGTGGACGTTCCAGCGGGTCAGCGGCGGAAGGTGGGTCCGATCACTGCGGGCGCGCGTGTCAGGCCGCTTCGCGCCTGCAGCCGCACCAAGGTGCAGACATGCTCACCGCATGCCCACGGTATCGCGCACGAGCTGCGACATGTGCAGCCGATCCGCGGGTAGTGGCGGTCGGCGAATGCCGTTGTCGGCCAAAGGGCTCACCTGTTGAGAGCGCGCACGACGACTATCTCACGTTCGCGTGGCGGCAGGGTATCGAGCGCCGCAATCAGTGTCTGCCGTAGGACAGCCAGGTCGCCGAAGAGCAGCCCCGCCTTCTCGGCGAGCAGCGAAACCCGTTCGCCGCCCCGACCACGACCGAACCCGACACCGCGAGCAAGCCGCGCCACCGGTTACGCAGTGCCAGCGTGCGTCTTCGTCGACAACCAGCCAAGGAACAGGTTCCTCGGCTTCCACGACGTGCCCCACTTCGGCAATCGGATCGCCCGGATGTCCCGGTCCACCTCGTCGAACAACCTTGATCATTTCTCCCGATCGGACGAGAGAGGTGATCCGGTCAACCGCCGCACATCAGGCAGGCACCGACAGTGTTCGTGACCGCGGTGTTTTCGTGACCGCGGTGTTCCGGTGGGCCCGCTCACCGCTTCGCGGGCGAGGCGAACCATGCGATCAGCGCCATCGCCACGAGCACCGTCGCGCCGACCGCCACCGCGATATGCATTCCGCTGACAAATGATTCGCGCGCCGACTCGATCAAAGCCGCATTGCCGTCGGCATTCTGGATGGTCTCGCCGAGTGTGGCCGCGTAGTCGCCCCCGGACCGGAAGATCAGCGCCGCAAGCGAACCGAGCAGCGCGAGCCCCAGCGCGTTGCCCAGCTCGAAGCTGGTCTCGGAAATACCGACGGCCGACCCGGCCCGTTCTGGCGGCACCGACGACACCGCGACGTCCGACACCAGCGTGAAGGCGAGGCCGTAACCGATTCCGGCCACGGTGGACCCGGTCAGATACCACCAGAGACCGCCGTGCACGCCGACGCCGAGCAGCATCAGGTTGCCGACCGCCGAGGCGAGCAGCGCGAACACGAACGTGGTGCGCACGCCGAGCCGGTGGCCGACCCGCGCGCCGCTCATCGAACAGACGAACACCGCGATCGCCATCGGAATGCCGAGCAACGCCGCGGCCAGCGGCTCGCGTCCGGTCACCGATTGCAGGTAGATGCTGGTGAGGTAGCTCATGCCCGCCAGCGACATCATGCCGGCGAGGCTGGAACCGATGGCCACCGAGAACTGGGCCCTGCCGAACAGCCCCAGGTCCAGCAGCGGTTCGTCGAGATGGCGCTGCCTGCGGACGAACACGGCCAGGATCACCGCACCGATCAGCGCGATGACGGTCGCCTGCGCATCGATCCCCTCGGTCGCCGCGTGCTTGATGCCGTACACCATCGGCAGAATGCCGCCGATGGACAGCATGACGCTCGGCAGGTCCAGCGGACCGAGCACGCCTGCCCGATGTTCCGGCAACACGAACGGACCGAACGCGAGCAGGATCAGCAGCACCGGAATGTTGATGAGAAACACCGAACCCCACCAGAACTGGTGCAGCAGCACGCCACCGATGATCGGCCCGACGGCCGAGCCGCCCGCGAAGAACGCCGTCCAGACGCCGATCGCGGCGGCCCGCTCGCGGGCGTCGGAAAAAAGGCTGGAGATCAGCGCCAGGCTGGACGGCAGAAGGGTCGCGCCGCCGACGCCCATCAGTGCCCGCGCCGCGATGAGTACACCCGCGCTCGGCGCGAACGCCGCGATCACCGACGCTATCCCGAAGACGGTAGCGCCCGCCAGCAGGATGTTGCGCCGGCCGATTCGGTCACCGAGGTTGCCCATGGTGATCAGCAGGCCCGCGATCAGGAACCCATAGATATCGAGAATCCACAGTTGCTGGTCCGCCGACGGGTCCAGGTCGACGGTGAGGGTCGGCAGCGCGAGGAACAGCACCGAGATGTCCATCGACACCAGCAGCACCGGCAGCAGCAATACCGCAAGGCCCAGCCAGGCGCGCCGCGAGGCCACCGTGCCCGGTGCGGTCCGCACCGCCTCGAGGTCCGTCATTCCGAACTTCCTCTCCCGTGCCGCGTACGCCGTACGCATGAGTCCGGGTACAGTGTACGCAACCCGCCACGGAACCGAAAGCGAGTCGTGGGATGACCGAACCCAAGCTGAATCGCGCCGCCATCGTCGACACCGCGATCGCGCTCGCCGACACCGAGGGCCTGGACGCGTTGTCCATGCGGCGCATAGCCGAGCGGATGGGCGTGGGCGCCATGTCGCTCTACCGCCACGTGGCCAACAAGGACGAGCTGCTGGCGTCGATGACCGACGAGGTAGCCCGGCGTAACCCGTACCCTTCGCCGGAGGGTCGGCAGTGGACCTGGCGTGACCGGGTACGTATCGCCGCCGAGATCGATTGGGCGCTCTATCGGCAACATCCGTGGGTGCTGCTCACCTTCGCCACCCCACGCTACAGCTTCGGGCCGCAGAGTCTGGCCTGCCTGGCCTGGCTGGTCGAAGGGTTTCTGGAACTCGATGTCTCCACCCGCGAGGCGACGACCATGGCCTTCACCGTGTGGAACTACATCTCCGGCGCCACCCTGCCGGAGATCAGCGCCGCGCTGATGGCGCGCAAGGGCATGAATCCCGAGGGCGACAACGGGCTGCGGACGCTGCTGAAAGGGGCAGCACAGATGCCGGTCCCGCCCGCGCTGGTAGATCTCGAGGGCAGCGGCGCCAGCGATCTGACCCAGGAGGAACTGCTCTACGTCGGGCTCGACGCACTCTGCGACGGGTTCGCCGCACGAGCGGCGCGCCGAAAGCCCTTGACCCCAACCTGACTTGATGTTGAAGGGTGGTCGGCAACTGCATCACGAACAGGAGCCACCGTGTACGCCATTCGCCTCCATACCTTCGGCCCAGCGGAGAACCTCCGGTACGAAACCCTCCCTGACCCCGCGCCCGGCCCTGGGCAGGTACGCATCGCGGTGGCCGCCGCTGGAGTCCACCTGGTCGACACCACGCTGCGGAAGGGCCAGTCCGGACCGTTCCCCCTGCCGGAGCTGCCGACCATCCCCGGCCGCGAGGTCGCGGGCACCGTCGACCATGTCGGCGCCGATGTCGACCCGGGTTACCTCGGTGCACAGGTAGTTGCTCATCTCGGCGCGGTGCCCGGTGGTTACGCGGAGCTCGCCGTGACAGAAGTCGCTCGGCTACACGAGATTCCGGGGAACCTCGATCCGGCCGAGGCGGTGGCGATGATCGGCACCGGCCGTACCACCGCGGGCATCCTCCAGTTCACCGAACTGGGCCCCGACAGCGTCGCGGTGGTGACCGCGGCCGCGGGCGGAATCGGCACGCTGCTGGTGCAGTACGGCAAGAATGCCGGTGCGACGGTGATCGGGCTCGCCGGTGGGCCAGCGAAAGTCGATCAGGTCCGGCGCAACGGCGCCGATCTCGCCGTGGACTACCTGCGACCGGACTGGCCGGAGCGGGTTCGGGAGCGCATCGGCGACCGCGGCGCGAGCGTGCTGTTCGACTCGGTGGGCGGCGAGATCGCCCGCGCCGCCGTCGATCTGCTCGGCAAGGGCGGGCAGCACCTGATCTACGGCTGGTCCGGCCGGACATCGAATGAACAAGTGCCGCAGTCGCTCTCGGCCGACGAACTGGCCGCGCGAGGCATCACCTCCGACGTGGTGATCGGCCCGCCGATGCTCGCGCGCGCCGGCGGGGATCTGCGCGTACTGGAGGAGCGCGCGATGGCCGAGGCGGCTGCCGGTCGCCTGCGCCCAGCGGTGCACCGCTTTCCGCTCGACAAGGCCGCCGCCGCCCACCACGCGCTGGAGACGCGCGCGACAACCGGCAAGGTGGTCCTGATCCCATAGCCGAATCCGCCCGCGTCGACTTGTCGAGCCGGCCGACGACCTGCACGGCACCGGCAACCGGCCCGACAGGGCCCGCGAAGTGGCCGGATCTCCGCCGCAGGTTCTGCTCAGTCGCCGATCTCGCCGTTCACGACGGCGTAGGCGAAACCATCCCAGCCCTTGCTGCCGACGGTCTGAACCACGGTCGCGTCCAGGCTCGGTTCGGCGGCGAGCAGGTCGAGCAGGTCACGGCCGGCCTGGGCGTTCGGGTCATCGGACTGCTCCTCGGCGAGCGCGCCGCCGCGCACCACGTTGTCGACGACGATCACCGAACCGGGCCGGGTCAGGCGCAGCGCCCACAGCACATAGTTCGAGTTGTTCACCTTGTCCGCATCGATGAACACCAGGTCGAACGGCTCCGGGTCCTCCTCCGCGAGCACCGGCAGGTTGTCGAGCGCTGCGCCGACGCGAATCTCCACCCGGTCGCCGACACCGGCCCGATCGAGGTTCGCGCGAGCGACCTCGGCGTGCTGGGCCGCGAACTCGAGGGTGACCACCCGCCCTTTCGGGCCGACCGCTCGGGCGAACCAGATCGTGCTGTATCCACCGAGCGTGCCGATTTCCAGCACCTGCCGCGCCCGGACCGTCCTGGCGAGCAGATGCAGGAACTTCCCCTGCGCCGGTGACACGTCGATCGGAGGCAGCCCCGCCGCCTTGTTCGCCCCCAACGCCGCTTCGGAGTCCTCATCCACCACCAGTGTGTCCACGATGTAGCGGTCCACGTCGGCCCATCCGGGTGTCGTCATACCTGGAAGTCTGCCACTCGATTCCGCCCGCCGGGGATCAGCTTCCCGGGTAACCTGCCGATCACAGGACGTACGTGTCGCACCATCGAGCCGACGAACGGACAGGAACACGAGATGGCGAATCTTCGGCGCGTCACAACCATCACCGCCAGCCTGCTCGCCTTGGTCGCCGTCGCCGTCGCCGCCCCGACCAGTGCGGTGCCCACCGAAGGGGCCGAGTACGTCGCGCTCGGCGATTCCGGCGCGGCCACCACCGGCGTACGCAATTTCGACGCATCGGCCCCGCTGCGGTGCATCCGCTCGACTGCCGACACGCCGAAGCTGGTCGCCCAGGATCTGGGCCTGCGGCTGGACGACCGCACCTGTAGCTCTGCCCGCATCCCGGACCTCACCACCTCGCAGGGGCCGGGCATCGCGCCCCAGTTCGACGCCCTCGGCCCGAACACGCGACTGGTGACGGTGCACATCGGGGCGAACGACGCCCTGATGGCGGAGCACATCATCGCCTGCCACGCGACCGGAGTCCTCGGCCGTGCGTGTGCCGGTCCCAGCTGGGACGCCGACATCGACGGTATCGCGGCGTCGTATTCGACTGCATTGCGGCAGATCTCGACCCTCGCCCCGAATGCGAAGGTCTTCGTCGACGGCTGGCCGCTCTACATCCGTGACGGCGGTTGCCCCGAGGTGGTCGGCTTGCGCCCGTCCGACGCCGTCCATGTGCAGGCCGCATTCGACCGCCTCAACACTGTGGTGGCCCGCGGCGCCGCCGCCAACGGCGCCACCTACGTCGACACCCGCACCGCCTCGGAGGGCCACGACATGTGCGCCCCCGTCGGCGTCCGCTGGTTCGACCCCGTCCTCGCCACCGAAACCCTCCTTCCCTATCACCCCACCCCACAGGGCATGCGCGGCGTCGCCGACGTGATCGTTGCGGCGGTCCGCGCCTCCGGAAAACTCGGCTAGCGAATTTCGCGACAGCCGACGACATCGCCCCGGACTCCAGCGGAATCCGGGGCGATGTGGGTGCACTACTTCGACAAGTTCTCCGGGGGCTGCCAGGGGCGGCCGTGCGGATCGTCGGGGCGATGAGCAGGAGGCTGCTGTTGCGACGGCTGTTGTGGCGGGAAGGCTTCCTGCGGGGGGATGACCGGCTGATGCGGGGAGGGCTGGTAACCCGGCGTCGGTGGTGTCGGCGTCATGCCCTCGACCGGAGTACGTGCCGTGGCCTCGGCGGCACGGACGGCGCGCTCGATGGTCGGGTCGGGCGCGGTGTCGAACCAGTCCGCGACGTCGGAGTCGTCCTCGGGCTTGACTTCCGAGCCGTCGGTCGCGCGCGGTTCATAGCGGAAGACACCGTCCTCACCCTGGGTGCCGAAACTCTTGGCGAACCCTTCGAGCGCCTTACCGAAGTCGCTGGGCACCAGCCACACCTTGTTGGCGTCACCGCGGGCGACCATCGGCAGCGTCTGCATGTATTGGTAGGCAAGCAGTTCCGGCGTGGGCTTGCCGGATTTGATGGCGGCGAAGACCTTTTCGATGGCCTTGGCCTGGCCCTGCGCCTGCAGGTAGGAGGCGGCTCGCTCACCCTGCGCGCGCAGGATCCGGCTCTGCCGTTCACCTTCGGCGGCCAGGATCGCCGACTGCTTGGCGCCTTCCGCGGACAGGATCTGCGCTTGCTTGGAACCCTCCGCCGTCTTGATCTGCGATTCGCGCGTGCCCTCCGCGGTGAGGATCATGGCGCGCTTCTCGCGGTCGGCCTTCATCTGCTTCTCCATCGACTCCTGGATCGACGGCGGCGGATCTATGCTCTTGAGCTCAACCCGCGCGACGCGCAGGCCCCAGCGGCCGGTCGCCTCGTCGAGCACGCCGCGCAGCTGGCCGTTGATCGAGTCGCGGGAGGTCAGCGTCTGCTCGAGCGTCATACCGCCGACCACGTTGCGCAGCGTGGTGACGGTCAGCTGCTCGACCGCGGCGATGTAGTTGCTGATCTCGTACACCGCCGCCTGGGGGCTGGTCACCTGGAAATAGACCACGGTGTCGATGTGCAGGGTCAGGTTGTCCTCGGTGATCACCGGCTGCGGCGGAAAGGACACCACCCGCTCGCGCAGGTCCACCTTGGCCCGGATCCGATCGGCGAACGGAACGAGGAACGTGAGCTGGCCGGATACGGTGCGCGAATAACGGCCGAGACGCTCGATGACCGCGGCTTCGGCCTGCGGCACCAGCGCGATCGACTTGAAGACCACCACCACGACCAAAAGGATGAGAACGGCGGCAACGATCAGTACAGCCATTACGGCCCCTTCCAGACGACGGCGGTCGCGCCGTCGATCTTCATGACATACACGGTCGTACCCGGCTCGTAGACCTCGTTCGTGTCCATCGGCCGGGCGGTCCACACCTCGCCGCCCAGCTTCACCTGACCGGAATGCGCCGCGACCTGTTCGAGCACAAGCGCCGTCTTACCAGGCAAGGCGTCCACATTCGTCGGAATCGGCGGCGGAGTACCGAAGCGCCGACGGATGTACGGGCGGACACCGAGGAACAGCACCGCCGAGATCACGGCGAACACAATGGCATCCACCACCAGCGAGGTGTCCGCCGCCGCGCTGACGCCCGCGGTGCCGAGCGCAGCGACGCCGAGCATCAGCAGCGTGAAGTCCCCGGTGAGCATTTCCGCCGCCGCGAGCAGGATGCCCGCGACCAGCCAAAAGATTGCGGCCACACCACCCACTGTAGTGCGCCGATCATGATCTCGGGTGAGGAAGGACCCGAGCGCGCGGCATCAATTCGCCGCGGGGACGCGCGGGCCGTGACACCGAAACTTACAGCGGCGGTGCTAGCTTGAGGCGGGTGAGCGCGCGCGACGGATATGGCGACATCTTCTCCGGACATCCTCGATCGAAAAAGCGGGCGGTGCCGACGGTGACTGCGGAACGCGACTTGGTCGTCGAGGACGCCGCCACCGGATTCTGCGGCGCCGTGGTCGGTTTCGACCGCAGCTACGACGGCGAGTTCGTGAAGCTGGAGGACGCCCGCGGCGTGGTTCGCCTGTTCGCGCTGCGTACGGCCGCGTTCCTCATCGATGGCGAGCCCGTGACGCTGGTCCGGCCCTCCGCCGCGCCGTCGAGCAAGCCGACCCGATCCGCCTCCGGTTCGACCAGGGTGGACGGCCTGCGGGCCAGGGTGGCCCGCGGTAGCCGGATCTGGGTGGAGGGCGTGCACGACGCCGCGCTGGTGGAGCGGGTGTGGGGCCACGATCTGCGAGTCGAGGGTGTGGTGGTCGAGCATCTGGAGGGCTTGGACAACCTGGCCGAGCGGCTGACGGAGTTCGAACCAGGTCCGGGACGCCGGGTCGGTGTACTGGTCGACCACCTGGTCACCGGGTCCAAGGAGACACAGCTGACCACCGGCCTCGGGCCGCACGTGCTGGTGACCGGACATCCGTTCATCGATGTGTGGCAGGCGGTGCTGCCCGCGGCCGTCGGAATCGCGCAATGGCCGCAGGTGCCCCGCGGCGAGGATTGGAAGACCGGCATCTGCACGCGCCTCGGCTGGGGCACCCCGCAGGACGGCTGGCGGCGGGTGTACGACGCCGTAACGTCCTTCCGCGATCTGGAAGCGCCCTTGCTCGGCGCGGTGGAACGCCTGATCGACTTCGTCACCGCACCGGATTAGGCCGAATCCCAGAAGGCAGGTGCGGCAGCCACGCCAGGAGATGCCGGTGCGGACGACGCGGCGGCCGCGGATGGTCCGCCCGTCACCGCGCGCAGCTCACGAATGCTCGCCGCACGGATGCCCGGGAGTAGCGCGAACCTTTATGCTCGATAATTATGTGCTCTCCAAGTGCGACGCTGACGGTGTGGGCCGGCTCTTGGCTGGCCGGCTGCAGTGCGCCCGACGACGTCTTGGCTGCCCTGCATGCATGGGCGCCGAGGCACACCATCGCGGCGGGTGACCCGGTCACCGGCGGCCGCACCGACCTGCCTTGGTCTTCACACGGCAATCTGCCGGGGAGCGGGGTCATGGCGCTGCTCAAAGTGATTCGCGAGACCATGGCGCGGCCCGGCGCACAGGTGCGGCTGGTGCTTCCGGTCCCCGGCGACGTACGCGGCCTGCCCGGGGGTACAGCGTTCGCCGCCGATGCGATCGACGCGGAGGAGGGCATGCTGATCGGCGTCCCCGGCGCCGACGGCACCGGCCTCATCCCACAGTGGGCCGACGACGACACCCTGCAGTGGACCGTCTACAGCACGCCCATCCCCTCGACACCGGGCTCCGACATGTCGCTCGGCGAGGCCGAATACGCGATGCGCGAAGCGGTCCGCGACGCCGCCGACGCGCTGATGAAACTCCACACCACCTCCGTCGGCGCGGCCGACTCCGATCCGCGCGAGCTCATCGAGGCCGAACTCGCCGACTACTCCCGACACGACTACCCGGGCTCGATCCCCTTGCGCGCCAGGCGGATTCTGGATACCGCCGACCATGTCGCGGCCATCCTCACGGTGGCGCAGCGGGAGCCGGCCGCCTCACCCACCTCCGCCAGCGCGATCGGCGCGCAAGAATCGCTACTGCGCCCGCTCTGGGACGCGATCCGCGCGGCGCGGCTGGTCGCGGTGCACGCGTCGGCACGCAGCAACCACTGAACCCGCGCCGATCTGGTTGAACAGGCCGAACGGCGATCTTCCCAGCGGGCGGTGTGACATGCGCATTTCCCGTCGTGGCGCGCTGCGGCCCTCATCGCCGTACTGATCGGTCTCGGCCCGTTCGCCCCGGCCTCCGCGATCGTGGGCGGCACCGAGGCGGCGACGGTGGATTACCCGCGGCTTGCCGCCATCGGCCTTCGACCCACGGACGATGCTCTGCGCGGGCTCCCCCGACGCCGACACCGCTCGATACGACAGTGGTGGGCCTCTTCCCGTCGATGGCCGCCTCGCGGCCCTCACATCCTGAGGCAAGGGCACCGCCCGCCCCGACTTTCCCGGCGTCTACATCCGGCTACCTAGCGCGGGCTTCTGACCGAGCGGCGCCGCACACAGGATGAGCTACTGCTGCGGCGGGTAGGGCGGTTGGTACTGCTGCTGCTGCTGGTGCTGGTACTGCTGCTGCTGCGGTTGGTACTGCTGCGGCTGCGGCGGGTAGGGCTGCTGATACTGCGGTGGCGCCCCGAAACCCTGCTGGGCCTGCTGATCCTGCTGAGGTGGATACGGCTGCTGATACTGCGGCGGCTGCGATTGCGGGTACTGCTGTGGCGCATATGGCTGCGGCCGATTCGAGTTGTTCCTCTTGCTCAACCAGATCGCGAGCCCGATGCCGACGACCACGACTCCGATGCAGAGGACGCCGACCCAGATCGAACCGCCGCTGCCGCTGCTGCGACCGCGCCGCCTGGCCTCGGTCGAATCCAGTGCCACGGTCCACACACTCGTGTCGGACCAGGCATGTGGATCGAGCACCGCGGCATTGGTCAGCACGTCGGCATAGGTCATCGAGAGTTACCCCCTAGGAAGTGGATTCAGCGATCGGTCTCAGGCGCAGTCGATGCTATCTCGCCTGATTCACGTCACTTCCCAGTTGTGGGACGGCGCGGTGGGGTGCAGCAACCGATGGCGCACGGGGTGCCGTCGGAGGTGCAGCCGTAACCCGGGACCTCGCCTAGCCCTCGGGGTTCGGCCTCGCCCAGGTACTCGGAGATCAGTTCGACGACCAGCTTCGCGAAACGGCGATCGGTGCCCGGCGTGGCGGCGCGGGCGAACGCCATGCCGAGTTCGGCTGCCTTCTGCGCGGCCTCGTTGTCGAGATCCCAGATGACCTCGAGGTGGTCGGAGACGAAGCCGACCGGGCAGACGACGACCGCCTCGACATCCTTGGCCGCAAGGTCGTCGAGGTGGTCGACGATGTCAGGCTCCAGCCACGGCACCTGCGGTGGGCCGGACCTGGACTGCCACACTAGGTCGTAGTCGGTGAAACCGGTTGCGGCGGCGCACAATCGCGCGGCGTCGGCGACCTGACGGCTGTACAGGCGGCCACCGTCGGCGGGCGGGCCCGCGGTGGCGTCGGCCGACACCGGAATGGAGTGCGCGGTGAACACCAGTCGCGCGCCCGCACGGCGCTCGACCGGAAGGCGATCGCACGCCGCGCGAATCGCGTCGGCGAATGCCTCGATCAGCAGTGGATGGTCGAAATACTGGCGCAGTTTCACCAGTTCCGGCGCGCCCGCGCCGAAAGCCGTACGTGCCCTTGCGATGTCCTCGTGGTACTGCAGGCAGCCGGAGTAACCGCCCCACGCCGAGGTCGGGAACACCAGCGCCGAGCCGACACCGTCGGCGGCCATCCGCGCGACGGTGTCCTCCACCATGGGATCCCAGTTCCGGTTACCGAAGTAGACCGGCAGATCGATACCCGCCGTGGATAATTCGGTCTCGACCGCAGCGATGATGTCGCGGTTGAGCGCGTTGATCGGCGAGACGCCGCCGAAATGCCGGTAGTGTTCGGCGACCTCTTCGAGGCGTTCGCGCGGCACTCCCCTACCCCGGGTGACGTTCTCCAGGAACGGCATCACGTCCTCGGGGCGCTCCGGGCCGCCGAAGGACAGCAGCAGCAGCGCGTCGGCAGCACGAACCACAGCGCCTCCTCCCGAATCCGGCTCAGTTGATCGACATGTTCTCCGGGAACCAGGTGTTGTGGCTGGCGCCGCCGTCGACGTAGATGATCGAGCCCGTGGTGCCGGGCAGCCAGTCCGACAGCAGCGCGACGATCGACTTCGCCACCACCGTCGGGTCGTCGACGTCCCAGCCGATCGGCGACGCGCCGTCCCAGTAGGTGTTGAGCTGGTTCAGCTTGGCGGCGTCGTCGGTCGCGGTGCCCGCGATCGCCTTGGCGGCCAGTGTCTTGATCGGGCCCGCGGCGATCAGGTTCGAGCGGATCTTCTTGGCCGTGCCCACTTCCCGTGCCACGTACCGGTTCACCGACTCCAGCGCCGCCTTCGCCACGCCCATCCAGTTGTAGAACGGCATCGCGGTGCGCGGATCGAAGTCCATGCCGACGATCGAGCCGCCCTCGTTCATCACCGGGAGCACCGCGCGCGACAGCGACGCGTAGCTCCATGCCGAGATCTCGAACGCCTTGGCGGCGTCCGGGCCGGGGCCATCGAGGAACGGACGCGCCTCCGGCCCCATCAGGGTTCGCGGCGCGAACGCGATCGAGTGCAGCAGCCCGTCGAGCCCTTCCGGCGCCAGCTCACGCACCTTGTCGGCGAGCGCGGCGAGGTCCTCCTCGCTGGTGACGTCGAGCCCGATCGCAGGCGGAACCTCCTGCGGCAGTCGCTTGGCAATCCGGTCGATCAGCCGCAGCCGCTCCGGGATACCGGTGATGATCACCTTCGCGCCCTGCTCCTGCGCCACCGCCGCCGCGTGGAACGCGATCGACGAATCGGTGATGATGCCGGTGACCAGAATGGTCTTGCCTTCGAGCAGTCCGCCCATGAGTTCTCGGTTCTCCTGAAGTCGAATGTCTGAGTTACTTGCGGCCCGAAGATGTCGGCACCGCGTGGCCTTCGGTCAGCTCAGTGGCCCATGCCCATACCGCCGTCGACCGGAATCACGGCGCCGGAGACATAGGCCGAGTCCTCGGAGGCCAGGAAGCTCACCACGGCCGCAACGTCTTCCGGCTGACCGAGCCGCTGCAGGGGAATGAACTGCTTCGCCATATCGCGGTACTTCTCGTCCAGTTCCGCAGTCATGTCCGTCTCGATGAACCCCGGCGCGACGACGTTGGCGGTGATCGACCGCGAGCCGAGTTCACGGGTGATCGAGCGCGCCATACCGATCACGCCCGCCTTGGAGGCGGCGTAGTTGATCTGGCCTGGCCCGCCACCCATACCGACCACCGAGCCCAGGAAGATCAGACGGCCCCAGCGCGCCCGCAACATCGCTCGGTTGGCCCGCTTGGCTACCCGGAACGCACCGGTCAGATTGGCGTCGATAACCCGGGTGAACTGCTCCTCGGTCATCCGCATGAGCAGGGTGTCGTCGGTGATGCCCGCGTTGGCCACCAGCACCTCGACCGGGCCTTGGTGCTGCTCCACCTCGGTGAACGCACGATCCACCGACTCACTGTCGGTCACATCGCATTTCACACCGAACAGCCCGTCCGGCACCCCCGAACCACGATGCGTGACGGCCACCTTGTGACCGTCGGCAAGCAGACGCTGCGCGACCGCGAGACCGATGCCGCGGTTACCACCGGTCACCAGGACCGACCGGGACGTGATGTTCGACATGAAGACCAACCTATCTGTTCGGGTTCGTGCGCCGCGCCCGGGCTCCACACCTTCGTGTGCTGCCACAGTCGCGTCCGCGCTACGGCAGGCGTTGACGATAGAGCAAGCCGGTCACAACACCGGCGGAGACGAGCAACATGCCGAGCAGCAGCCAGGGCCTGCTGGCGTCGCCCCTGGTCATCTCATAGCCGATCTGCTGTTCGAGGGTGTCGTACACGGCGGTCAGCTCGGCGAGGCTGGAGGCGGTGTAGAAGTCGCCGCCGGAGAGCTTGGCGATCTCACGCAGCGAATCATTGTCGACGGGCACCTTCACCCGCTGCGTCCCCTTGCCGTCCTGGTCGGGGATCTCCACCGATCCCCACTCGGTGCCGAACGAAATGGTCGACACCGGAACGCCTTTGCTCTTGGCCAGCCGCGCGGCGGTGAAACCGTGGCGGGGGTTGTCGACGTCTTTGTCGTCGGGCACAGTCTGCTTGCCGTCGGACATCAGCACGATCCGCGCCGGCGGCGGCGTCTCCGCGCCGCCGAGCACGGTGGCCAGTGTCTCGATCGACTGCAGAGCGGTGAGAATGCCCTCACCGGTGGCGGTGCGCTCGGCGAGCTTGATGTTGTCGATGGCCGCCTTGACCGATTCCCGGTTCACGGTCGGCGGCACCATCACCGACGCGGTGCCCGCGAAGGTGACGAAGCCGAGGTTGATACCGGGGGTCAGGCCGTCGACGAACTCCTTGCCCGCCTTCTGCGCCACCTGCAGCCTGCTCGGCGGCACGTCGGTGGCCTCCATGGACAGCGAGACGTCCATCACCAACATGACGGTCGCGCGGTTGCGCGGCACCTTCTTCACCGCCGTAGGCCCGGCCGCGGCGACGGTGAGGAACACCAGGCCGACCAGCATGAGCGCGACAGCCACGTGCCGAAATGGGCTCGGCCGCGAGGGCGCGACCTTCTCCAGCAGCTCCATGTTGGTGAACTTCAACATGTGCTTGTGCCTGCTTCGCTGCACCAGGATGTAGCCGAGCGCGATCAGTGCGACGACTGCCAGGAATCCGAGCCAGAGCTGTGCGGTGAAATGCGAAATACTCACTGGCGTGGCACCCGCCCGGTCGGGGCGCCGAAGCTGTGGCGCCGGGTGGACACGAACCGGACCACGTCGGCGATCCAGTCCCGATCGGTTTGCAGGGTGAGCACCGGGGCGCCACAGCCGCGCAGGGCCTGTTCGACCTGCTGGCGGTGGCGCTGGGCGGCAGCCGCGAAATCGGCGCGCAGCGTGGGGGTCACGCTGAACTCGCGGGTGCGCCCGGTCTCCGGATCGTGCAGCACGACATCGCCCATATCGGGCAGTGACAGGTCGCGCGGGTCGAGCACCTCGACCGCGAGCAGATCGTGCCTGGCGGAGATGGCGCGCAGCGAGCGCTGCCAGTCGATGTCACCGAGAAAGTCGCTGACGATCACCGCGAGCCCGCGTTTGCGCTGCGGGCGGCGCAGCGACTCGATGCCGCCGCGCAGGTCACCGCGCACGCCGTCACGCGCGTGCCGCGTGGTCGCGATGCTGCGCAGCATCGACTGGGCATGGACCCGCCCGCTGCGCGCGGGAATGCGGACCAACTGCTCGCCCGTCGCGACGACCGCACCGATCCGGTTGCCGCCGCCGCTGGTCAGATAGGTGATGGCGGCCGCGGCGGCGATCGCGAGATCACGCTTCTGGCAGGCGGCGGTACCGAAGTCGAGGCTGGCCGACAGGTCGACCACCATCCAGGTTTCCAGCTCCCGGTCGGCGATCATCTGCCGCACGTGCGGATGGGTGGTGCGGGCGGTGACCGACCAATCCATCTGGCGCACATCGTCACCCGGCTGGTAGGTACGCGCCTCTCCCGGCTCGGAGCCGGGCCCCGGGATGAGACCGAGGTGGTCGCCGTGCAGCACGCCGTCGAGTCTGCGGCGCACGGTGAGCTCAAGGGTCTTCAGCGCGACCGACAGCCGCGGATCGGTCAGCTCCCCCGATCGAAACGATGGCGGTGCGTGCGACGACATCGGCACTGGGGCAACCGGATCCGATGCCGACGTCACTTCGACGGGAAGTTGCCGGCGGGCTGGGACTGCTGCCCGTTCGGCGGGTGCGGCACGGCCTGCTGCTGCGGCGAGGGCGACGGTGGGATCTGCTGCTGCGGAGGCTGCTGCGACGGAGCGGCCGGAGCCAGCGGCGCGGCCGGCGCACCCGGAGCGACGGCCTGCGGCGCGACCTGCGGCAGGCCGACGGTCTGCAGCACACGCTTGATGACGTCCTCCGGGCTGATCTCGTCGGCGAGCGCGTCGTAGGACAGCACAAGCCGGTGGCGCAGCACGTCCGGGATCACTTCGACGACATCTTGCGGCACGACGTAATCGCGGCCGCGGATCAGCGCGACGGCGCGGGCCGCGGCGATGATGCCGAGGCTGGCGCGCGGTGAGGCGCCGTAGGAGATCCAGTTGGCCACGTCCTGCATGCCGAAGTCGGCGGGCTTGCGGGTCGCCGCGATCACCCGGACCACGTAGTCGACCAGCGCGTGGTGCACGAAGGTGTTGGCCGCGACCTTCTGCAGGCGGATCAGGTCCTCCGGCTGCAGGATCCGGCCTGCCTCCGGTGGGGTGACGCCCATCCGGTAGATGATCTCGCGCTCCTCCTCCACGGAGGGGTAGTCGACGACGACCTTGAACAGGAAGCGGTCGCGCTGCGCCTCCGGCAGCGGATACACGCCCTCGCTCTCGATCGGGTTCTGGGTCGCCATCACCAGGAACGGATCAGGCATCGGGTAGGTCTTGCCGCCGATCGACAAGTGCCGTTCTGCCATCACCTCGAGCAGCGCCGACTGCACCTTGGCGGGTGCGCGGTTGATCTCGTCGGCGAGTACGAAGTTCGCGACGACCGGGCCGAGCTCGGTATCGAATTCCTCGCGGCCCTGCCGGTAGATACGGGTACCGATGAGGTCGGTGGGCACCAGGTCGGGCGTGAACTGCACGCGGGCGAACGAACCGCCGACCACCTTCGCGAACGTTTCCACCGCAAGCGTCTTCGCGATACCCGGCACGCCCTCGAGCAGGACGTGGCCACGCGCGAGCACGCCGACGAGCAACCGCTCGACCAGACGATCCTGGCCCACGATCACCCGCTTGACCTCGTAGATCGCCTTCTCCAGGGTCTGGACGTCACGCTCGAGGGTGCTGGGCGCGGAGGCAGGCGCGTCTTTCGCCAAATTCGCCCCACTCACACCGTCCGTCGAAGTCACCAACATCCCCGCTTTCGCCTTGGTCCTGTGCGTGCTGCCACAACTATTCCAGGTAATGGCCGCCTGTGCCGCACCCGGACCCGACATGAACGGAATTCGACGATTTCCGCCAGCCCGCTCGACACCCGGAATGTCTGATATGTCAGGAGGCGACACGGACCGCGTACGGCATGATGCCGCCTTCGCGGACCGCGGACACCTTGACCACGTCGCCGGACTGCGGCGCCTCGACCATTTTCCCGTTACCGAGATATAGAGCCACGTGCTGGCTGCCGTTCGGCCCCCAGAACAGCATGTCCCCACGTTCGCGCTGCCCCACCGGCACCCGCGTGCCCGCGTTGTACTGATAGCCGCTGTAGTGCGGCAACGAGACCCCGATGCCCGCGAAGGCGTAGACCATCAGCCCCGAGCAGTCGAAGCCCACCTTGTTGTAGTCGCCGTGATTGTCGGCGACGCCGCCGTCGCGGATACCCAGTGTCGGTCCGTCCTCGTCGCCGCCGCCCCAGGCGTAGGTGACGCCCAGCTGCGACATGGCCCGATCGACCACGATCTCGATCGCCGCGGAACCGCCGACCGAGGGCATGGTCGCCCGCGGGGAACTCCGCCGCGGCGGCGTGTCCTCGATCTGGGTGTGCGGACGCTTGCCTGCACCGAGCTGGGCGGCGCGGTCGCGGGCGGCCTGGTCGGCAGCGGCGCGAGCGGCGGCAGCGGCGGCGGCCGCACGCACCGCGGATTCCTCCGCCGTGCGCTGCGCGTCCCAGGCCAGGAACGCGTCGCGCTGGTCCCGCAGACCCGCCACGTTCTGCCGCGCCAGACCGAGCCGTCCCTGCGCGTCCTGGCGCCGGCGGAGCAGGTCGTCGCGCTGCGCGGCCTGTTGGTCGAGCTCCGCCTTGGCGGCGGCGACCGCGTTCTGCGCGTCGGTCTTCCTCGCCTCGGCGGTAGCCGCGGCCGCGTCGGCGGCGGACTTCGCCTGGCGCGCGCCGGAGTTCTTGTTGCCCTGATCGATCTGCGCGCGGCGCAGGCTGTCGAGCACCTGCCGCTGGTTCTTCGAGACCAAGTTCAGCAGCTCGGCTTGATCGAGCGCGCGTGCCGGGGTGGCGGCCGCGAGGTAGGTGACCATCGACTCGGAGGCCGGCCGGGTGTACGCCTGGGCGGCGAACTGGTCGAAGTTGCGCCGCGCCTGACCGACTCGCGTTCCTGCGGTAGCCAATTCGCGCTGGGTGTCGGCGACCACAACGGCGGCCGCGTCGGCCGCGGTGCGCGCGGTCTGCAAGTCGACCAGTGCCTTGTTGACATCTTCGCGCTTTCGCGCGACCGCGTCGTCGAGTTGCCGCAGCTCCTGGTCGACTGCGGCGACCTGGTTGATCAAAGTGCTCACCTCGGTGATCCCCGCGTCGACCCGCGCTCCGGCCTCGGCGATCTGGCTGTCGCTTGGATTCGGCGGCGGTGGCGGCACTGCGGCGGCCGGCCCTGTGGCGACCAGCACGGAAACCGCGGCCAGCAATCCAATGGCGACCCACAACGGGCGCCGTTGGGCGAACTCGCCGTTATTGTGCATCGCACCTCCCAAGGACCGGATTCCAGCAATGCCTCATGAGCATCAGCGGAACCATGACGCACGGTGGCCGACAGATGGCCTCTGGAAACACTTATTCCCCAGCAGTAACCATTCGAACCGTACGACACTCGAGTCACTGAGAAAACTCCCGCAACAGAACTACATACGCGTAATTTTATCTTTGCCAAGAATTTGCCACATGGCGCTTAGGCTTCTCGAGGTAGGACAAACCAGACGTTCAGAAAATTAACTGACAGGAAACCAGCGTCTGGGTAGGCGCCGAGTCGCACCGGCAGGATCGATAGGGGGCACCCGGCTGCCATCGCACGATCCGGCGCTGCCGGAGCCGGCCCGCCGAAGCGATCGGCGGTACCTGTGCGATTCCGGTGCAACCGATGAGGGCGGGCGCTCGCGGACGGCCATTCAGCCGGACGCGCAGGACCGCTACCGATCGGGGACATACCGCACGACAAAGGTCGGATCGGCTACAGAACCGGACCCGTCGACGGTCGTCGTCCGGCGACGGTAATCAGTCGGCTGAACACCGACACACGAACGGCCTCCGCGCTAGATCGCCTGAATGTCGGGCGCCGCGTCCTCCCGCAGCCGCAGGTCGCTGGAACTCCGCACGAGCGTGCCCTCGCTCCGCCGCGCCCGCCTGGCCTTGATCCCGTACAGCGCGCCGATGGCGGCCAGTGTCCCGACCAGCAGCACGGAGGTGATGGCGGTCCACGACACGGATTCCGGGGCCTCCAGACGGCCGACGAAGATAGTGGCAGCCTCCGAACTCTTACCGTGCGTCTCCTTCGAGGCGTCCTCGGCCCATTCCAGCCGCACACGACTCACCGAGTCGCTGTACGTGCCGACCCAGTCGTCGCTCAAAACGACGACGGTGCCGTGCTGTGTCTTGCCCACCTCGGTGGCCAGGTCACGTAGGCTCGAGTCGTGGCCTGGATTGCCGGGAACTACCACGATGCTCAGCGGGATTCCGTGAGATCGCGCATCCGCGGCGATGGCCGCCAACTCCGACTTGTCCTTGCCGGTGAGGGTCGCGACGTGGTCGTCAGCCAGATCGACGTTGAGCGAGCTCACGGTATCGGCGCTGATATTCGGCGGCAGTTCGGCGGCCACAGGGGTGAAAACCGAGGTGTGCGGGGCGGTCATCTTCCATCCGGTTTGTCGAGCCGCATCGGCATCCGAAGCGACGGGCATCCAACACTGCAGGGTCGAGCGAGGTCCCCCTTGCTGGCTCGAAAGCACAGTACGCGACGGAGTGTCGCAGCACCCACGTGCGGCACGCCCAGCGGCCCCCAGGTGCTTCACAGGACAAGCGTACTGTTAAGGTCGTAGCGCGAGGAACCCGGCGCCTCCGGCGCGGGAACACCTCCGAAGACTCGGTCGCCGGCACAGCCCCGCCGGCGGCCACCCGCACAGACGAGTGGAGCTGACGTGACGACAAGTATCGATACTTTCGGCGCCAAGGGCACCCTCGAGGTCGGAAGCAACTCCTACGAGATCTTCCGCCTCTCCGCCGTGCCCGGCACCGAGAAACTCCCCTACGCACTGAAGGTCCTCGCGGAAAACCTGCTCCGCACCGAGGACGGCGCCAACATCACCGCCGATCACATTCGCGCCATCGCGCAGTGGGATCCGTCGGCCGAGCCGAACACCGAGATCCAGTTCACCCCCGCACGCGTCATCATGCAGGACTTCACCGGCGTGCCGTGCATCGTCGACCTGGCGACCATGCGCGAGGCCGTCGCCACCCTCGGCGGCGACCCGGACAAGGTGAACCCGCTCGCCCCCGCCGAGATGGTCATCGACCACTCGGTCATCATCGACGTATTCGGTCGCGCCGACGCCTTCGAGCGCAACGTCGACATCGAATACCAGCGCAACGGTGAGCGCTACCAGTTCCTGCGCTGGGGCCAGACCGCGTTCGACGACTTCAAGGTCGTTCCGCCGAGCACCGGCATCGTGCACCAGGTCAACATCGAGCACCTGGCCCGTGTCGTCATGGTCCGCGACCGCCCGGAGAAGGCGGCCGCGGGTGTAACCACGCAGGGCCCCCGCTCGGGTGGCAATGTCATCCGCCAGGCCTACCCCGACACCTGCGTCGGCACCGACTCGCACACCACGATGGTCAACGGCCTCGGCGTCCTGGGTTGGGGTGTCGGCGGCATCGAGGCCGAGGCGGCCATGCTCGGCCAGCCCGTCTCGATGCTGATCCCGCGCGTGGTCGGCTTCAAGCTGACCGGTGAGATCAACCCGGGCGTGACCGCGACCGACGTCGTGCTCACCGTCACGGACATGCTGCGCAAGCACGGCGTGGTCGGCAAGTTCGTCGAGTTCTACGGCAAGGGCGTCGCCGAGGTGCCGCTGGCCAACCGCGCCACTCTGGGCAATATGAGTCCCGAGTTCGGTTCCACCGCGGCGATCTTCCCGATCGATGAGGTCACCGTCGAGTACCTGCGCCTGACCGGTCGCTCCGACGAGCAGGTCGCGCTGGTCGAGGCCTACGCCAAGGAGCAGGGCCTCTGGCACGACGCCGACAAGGAGCCCGCCTACTCCGAGTACCTGGAGCTGGACCTGAGCACCGTGGTGCCGTCCATCGCGGGTCCGAAGCGCCCGCAGGACCGAATCCTGTTGTCGGAATCCAAGACCGCCTTCCGCAAGGACATCCACAACTACACCGACGACGCGGTCACCGGCCCGGCCGCCGCCACACCGCACACGCACCTGGACGAGGCCATCGAGGAGTCTTTCCCGGCCAGCGATCCGGCAGTGCTGTCCTTCGCCGACGACGACGCCGTGCTGGCGTCGGCCGCGAACGGCGCCGAGGGCCGTCCGTCCAAGCCCGTCAAGGTGCAGACCGAGGAGTACGGCGACTTCGTGCTCGACCACGGCGCGGTCGTGGTCGCCTCGATCACCTCCTGCACCAACACCTCCAACCCGTCGGTCATGCTCGGCGCCGCCCTGCTCGCCCGCAACGCGGTGGACAAGGGCCTCACCCGTAAGCCGTGGGTCAAGACCTCCATGGCGCCGGGTTCGCAGGTCGTCAACGGCTACTACGAGAAGGCGGGCCTCTGGCCCTACCTGGACAAGCTCGGCTTCAACCTGGTCGCCTTCGGCTGCGCCACCTGCATCGGCAACACCGGCCCGCTGCCGGAGGAGATCTCCAAGGCGGTCAACGACAACGACCTCACGGTTACCGCGGTGCTGTCCGGCAACCGCAATTTCGAAGGCCGCATCTCCCCCGATGTGAAGATGAACTACCTGGCCTCCCCACCGCTGGTGATCGCCTACGCGCTCGCGGGCACCATGGACTTCGACTTCGACCACGATGCCCTCGGCCAAGACAAGGACGGCAACGACGTCTTCCTGAAGGACCTCTGGCCGTCACCGCAGGAGATCCAGGACACCATCGACCGGGTCATCAGCCGCGACATGTTCCTCGAGGACTACAAGGACGTCTTCAAGGGCGACGAGCGCTGGCGCAGCCTGCCCACCCCGGAAGGTAAGACCTTCGAGTGGGCCGAGGAGTCCACCTACGTGCGTAAGCCCCCGTACTTCGAGGGCATGCCGCAGACCCCGGAGCAGGTTACCGACATCAAGGGTGCCCGCGTGCTCGCGCTGCTGGGGGACTCGGTCACCACCGACCACATCTCCCCCGCGGGCAACATCAAGCCGGGCACCCCGGCCGCGCAGTACCTGGAGGCCAACGGCGTCGACCGCAAGGACTACAACTCCTACGGTTCCCGGCGCGGTAACCATGAGGTGATGATCCGCGGCACCTTCGCCAACATTCGGCTGCGCAACCAGTTGCTCGACGACGTCTCGGGTGGCTACACCCGTGACTTCACCCAGGAGGGCGGCCCGCAGGCGTTCATCTACGACGCCGCGCAGAACTACCAGGCCGCGGGCATCCCGCTGGTCGTGCTCGGCGGCAAGGAGTACGGCTCGGGATCCTCGCGTGACTGGGCCGCCAAAGGCACACGCTTGCTCGGTGTGAAGGCCGTCATCACGGAGTCCTTCGAGCGCATCCACCGCTCCAACCTCATCGGCATGGGCGTCGTCCCGCTGCAATTCCCCGCGGGCGAGTCGGCCGCGTCGCTGAAGCTCGACGGTACCGAGACCTTCGACATCGAGGGCATCACCCGGCTGAACGAGGGCGTCACCCCGAAGACCATGAAGGTCACCGCTACCAAGGAGAACGGTGACAAGATCATCTTCGACGCGGTGGTCCGGATCGACACCCCTGGTGAGGCCGATTACTACCGCAACGGCGGCATTCTGCAGTACGTACTGCGCAATATGATCCGCGGCTGAGCTGTTTCGCTGACCGTCCGCCGTCGGTTCGCGCCGAGGGCGGACGGCAGAAGCCGCCGTAGAGGGTCCGCGCACCGCTTCCGTGGTGCGCGGACCTCTCCACATTCCGCTTCGCGCCGCCCCGCTTCGTTCGGAGGAGCCCTCATGCCCAAGGTCAGTGACGATCACCTCGCCGCCCGGCGCAGCCAGATTCTGGACGGAGCACGCCGATGCTTCGCCGAATACGGCTACGAGGGCGCCACCGTGCGCCGTCTGGAGGAGGAGATCGGGCTATCGCGGGGCGCCATCTTCCACCATTTCCGCGACAAGGACGCGTTGTTCCTCGCCCTCGCCCAAGAGGACGCCGAACGCATGGCCGATGTCGCAGCCAACCAGGGCATCGTGCAGGTGATGCGCGATATGCTCGCCCATCCCGAGCAGTTCAACTGGCTCGGAACACGTTTGGAGATCGCACGGCGGCTGCGCACCGATGCGGAGTTCCGCGCGGGCTGGACCCAGCGCTCCGCCGAACTCACCACCGCTACGCTGGCCCGTTTGGAGCGCCGCAAGGCCGCGGGGGCACTGCGCGACGACGTCCCCACCGACGTCCTGCTCGGCTACCTCGATCTCGTCCTGGACGGCCTGATCGCCCGGATTGCCTCCGGCCACACCAACGAGAACCTCACCGCCGTGCTGGATCTCGTCGAGGCCTCGGTCCGGCGCAAGCACTGAACTCCCCCGCCTCTCCGGATCTTCAGACCGTACAAGTAGGAGCCGCCGGATTCGCGTTCAGGTCCTGCGTTGGGTGCCGCTCGGGTTTTGGGCGTTCCCGGTGAGTTACCAATGTGCCCCCTAAAAGCATATCCGCCGGTCACGGGGCCGACAGTACCGTGTGTTCTGTGGCCAATTGTCATCTAGTCGTCAAGAATCCGGCCGACGTGTTTGTAGGGCAGTGCTGATTGACGCGGTGTGTTGGTTTCGCCTGGTCGGGCCGGGCCCGCGAAAAGGGGCGGGTGTGGGGGTAAGACGGGACCATGGGTCCGGCCCGTGCGGGAGTGCCCGAACCCAAACCCCCGACATTGATGATGATCTTGCGTCCCGTCGCTGGTCGTGACTGTGCCCCTGACTGACGCCCTGCTGGGTTGTCTTCGACCTGCTCTGTCCGGCTGGTGGCGGGGCGCGCGTTTGCAGCATCGCCCTGGACAGGGCTGGCATGGCTTAATCAGGAGCCTGGCAGTTCCTCGTTAATGTCTTGTCTGCCTGCCCTGCCCGGGTGTCGCGATCCGTCGCAGCGGAAAGGGCACCATTATCTTGACAGAATCAACTCCGGTCGTCGGGGTCCGAGATCTCAAGCAGACCAACGAGATCCTGAAGCTGGCGTCGGCTTTTTTCGCGCGGGAGCTCGACCCGCGACACCGCTGATCGTCGGATTCATCGACGAATATCGCCAGGTCTACGGCGTCGAGTCGATCTGCCATGCACTGTCGGTGCACGGAGTTCAGATCGCGCCCAGGACCTACCGTAAGGCCCGCCGCCGACCCGCGTCGGCGCGTGACATCGCCGACGCCGCCGTCGAGAACACGTTACGTGGGCTCGACGGCGCACCCGAGCAGCTCTACGGACGCCGGAAGATGACGCGCTGGCTGCGTCGTCAGGGCCATGACGTGGCGTTCTGCACCGTGGACCGAATCATGCGCGAACTGGGGCTCAACGGTGTTGTCAGAGGCCGGCGACATCGGACCACGATCCCCGCCAAAGACGGGATACGCGCCCGTGACAGGCTCAACCGCGACTTCACCGCTACCGCGCCGAACCAGGTATGGGTGGCCGATTTCACCTACGTCTCGACCTGGACACCCGCGTTCCGCGTAATTCGGGGGTTGTGGAGGTAGTGGCTTGGCGTATCAGCTGGTCGGCGGGTCGGAGTGGAGAGGATTCCCTGATTCTGCCTAGAGACGCGATTCTTGTTGTTTCAGTGGATTGTTCTGCTGTTTTGTCGTAGCGTCTGGAGTCATGTACGTGAAGACGACCAAGCGGGACAACAAGTCCGGCACGGTCAGGTATCTGCATCTGGCCCACAACGTGTGGGATCCGGTGAAGGGGCGGGCGACTCCGAAGGTGCTGTTTACCTTCGGCCGTGAGGACGAACTTGACCGTGACGCGGTGAAACGGCTGGTCGGGTCGTTGTCGCGGCTGCTCGAGCCGGGCGAGGGCCTGGCCGCCACAGCGGAGGGTGCGGGGTTGGAGTTCGTGTCCTCCAGGGCGTTCGGCGGGGCGTATGTGCTCGATCATCTATGGCGGCGGCTGGGCATAGATACCATCGTGTCCCGGCTCGGGCAGCCGCGCCGCGGCCGGCCCCGGGACGTGAGCGCGACCGAGAGGGTTTTGTTCGGGCTGGTCGCCAACCGGGCGCTGGCGCCGTCGTCGAAACTGGCTGCCGCGGACTGGATCAACCACGACGTGCACATCGACAGACTGGCACAGACCAGCGACGATGCCTGTTATCGGGCGATGGACTGGCTGCACTCGGTGCGCGAGGAGTTGGAGAAGCAGGTGTTCGACCGGGTCGCGACCCTGCTCAACCTGGAGGTAGACCTGCTGTTTTTCGATACCACCTCAACATATTTCGAGCTCGCCGACGCCGACGACCCGATCGCCCGTGATGAGCGCGGCACCCCGATCCCCGGCAGCGAGACCACCGATGCGGCCGAGGGCGGGTTCCGTACCTACGGCAAGAGCAAGGACTCCCGTGACGACCTGCCGCAGATCGTGATCGGCATGGCCGTGACCCGTGACGGGATCCCGGTGCGCGCCTGGTGCTGGCCGGGCAACGCGTCGGATCAGGCGCTGATCCGGCAGGTCAAAGACGACATGCGGGACTGGACACTGGCCAAGATCGTGTGGGTCACCGACCGCGGCTTCTCCTCCGCGGAAAACCGCCGCTACCTGCGCTCGGGCGATCACCACTACATCATCGGCGAGAAGATGCGGTCGGGCTCCGAAGAAGTCAAGGCAGCGATGTCGCGCCAAGGCCGCTACCTCGAGATCGCCGAG
Organism: Nocardia sp. NBC_01730; assembly: GCF_035920445.1. NCBI lineage: Bacteria > Bacillati > Actinomycetota > Actinomycetes > Mycobacteriales > Nocardiaceae > Nocardia > Nocardia sp. NBC_01730. The sequence goes on from NZ_CP109162.1 coordinate 2,766,995, forward strand.
AACATGCGCGTCAAGGAAGTCCGCATCAGCGAGTCGGAACGGTTCGTGATCTGCCACAACCCCGAGGCCGCCGACCGTGACAAGCACATGCGTGAACAGCTCGTCGCCCAGCTGGGCGAGCTGATCGACGGCTCGGACACCCTGTCGGACTTCAAACGCGGCGAGTTGCGCGGCAAGATCTCAGCCAAGCCCGGACTGACCCGCTTCCTGCGCGTCACCCCGAGCGGGAAGCTGCGCATCGACGCCGCGAAGGTCAAGGCCGAAGCCAACTTCGACGGCAAGTACCTGCTGCGCTGCAGCGACCCGAAACTGTCTGCCGAAGACATCGCCCTGGGATACAAGCAGCTCCTCGAAGTCGAACGCGGCTGGCGCGACATGAAACAGGTCCTCGACCTGCGACCGGTCTACCACCGCCTCGAGGAACGCATCCGCGCCCACGTCATCCTCTGCTGGCTCGCGCTGCTGCTCATCCGCATCACCGAAACCACCACCGGCACAACCTGGTTCAATGCCCGCCGCGAACTCGACCGCCTCCACGTCGGCACCTTCACCGGCCCCACCGGCACCTTCCGCCGAACCACCGAACCCACCAAGCCCCAACGCGACCTACTCGCCAAGCTCGACATCCCTGCACCCAAGCAGATCATCGAACTCACCCCAACCCCCTGACCAGCACCGACACCCACGCCTAGAGACACGGTCTCCCGGCGCACTCACCCATGTCCACGCAGTTCAGGACCCAAATCGCGGCTCCAGGCGACCAGAATTACGCGGAATGCGGGGGACAGGGTGGGCGTATGTGGCGTTCGTTTTCGACGCCTACTCCCGTGCGATCGTCGGCTGGAACGTCTCGGCGTCGAAAACCACACCGCTGGTGTCCAAAGCAGTCAACATGGCCGTATGGCGGCGAGATTACTACGGGCATCCCGTCGAGCCCGGACTGATACATCATTCCGACGCGGGGTCTCAAGGCGAATTCAACTGGTCGACGCAACGTTTCGTTGTTGAAGCGATTGTAGATGCTGTTCCATCGCCTCGGCCGGAGTACGCCATCCAAGGACCTTCCGCGGTCGCGTGTTGAGTGCGTGAGCGACTGCAGCCAAGTCGCGCTTACTCCAACGCGACAGGTCAGTGCCTTTCGGAAAGTACTGGCGCAGAAGGCCATTCGTGTTCTCATTGGTCCCGCGCTGCCATGGGCTATGCGGATCGGCGAAGAATACCGCGACACCGGTCTTGGTCGTCAACGCCGCGTGCGCGGACAGCTCCTTCCCCCGATCCCAGGTCAGCGACTTCACCATCTGCGCAGGCAGTTTCCCGATCGCTGCCGCGAGAGCCTTGTTCATCGAGGCCGCCCCGTAACCGCTGAGCGCGGGACCGTTCTTCACCGGCGCACTGGTGCCCCATCCTCGTTCGCGGGGCAAGTGAACCAGCATCGTGAATCGAGTGCTCCGATCGACGAGGGTGGCAATAGCCGACCGTTCGGTGCCGATGATGAGGTCACCTTCCCAGTGCCCGGCGACCGCGCGATCGTCGGCTTCGGCGGGACGTTCGCTGATCAACACATCTGGGGTGACGTGCGCCCAGGCCACACGTTTTGAGCGGGCCCGAGGCATCCGCAACGCGCGCCCGGTCCGCAAGTTCAAGATCAGTTCACGGCTGAGCCCACCACGACCTTCAATATATAGCGCCTGGTAGATGGCTTCGTGGCTGATCCGCATCGACTCATCATCAGGGAAGTCGATGCGCAGCCGCTTGGCGATCTGCTCAGGACTCCACGCCTGCACCCAGTGCCGGTCGGCGCGATGGGGCTTGTTGCGGCCGGTCCAGGCTCGCGTCATCGGGCCTTTGACGGTGTTGCCGCGCTCGTCGGTGATCGGTGCCGCCAGGCGCGCCTGGACGTAGTTGCGAAGTCGCGGGTTATCCACGAGTTTCGCGGTCTTGGGTCGGCGGGCGAACAGTTCGGTTTTCCACTGCGCCACCGACGCGCGGTAATGCAGTTTCCCGCCCCGAGTGGCGGCGTTGCGCCGCAACTCACGCGAAATCGTCGATGGACTGCGGCCGAGCACACGCGCGATCTGGCGTACGCCGTTGCCTTGGGCTTTGAGCAGCGCGATCTCCTCGCGTTCGGCGAAAGATAGGTAGCGGCCGCCAGGACGAGGCCACGAGTACGGTGACATCCCGCCAGCATCTCGGAACCATCGACTGCCCTTGACAGGCGATACCCCTACTGCGACACCAGCTTCCGCCGGAAGCAGGCCCTCGGCGACCTTGTCCCAGAACAGTCGCTCTACTGAACGCTGCATCCCGGGAGCGCCCGGCGACCGCATCAGCGCTCGCCCGGTGACCTCCCGCATCCAGTCCGATGGCCTTCCCATAACACCCTCCGTGACCTCGGGTGTTGCGTCCACCGGTTGAGCCTGAGCAATATGTATCGGTGAACTTCACTGAATCCCTTGCACTCCAAGGTATTTCACCATCGATCGGATCGGTCGGAGATGCCTACGACAATGCACTCGCCGAAACGATCATCGGCCTGTTCAAGACCGAGGTCGTGCGCCGGCACGGCCCATTCAAGACAATATCCGATGTCGAGTACGCGCTGATGGAATGGTGCGACTGGTACAACAACGCCCGCCTGCATTCCCGGCTCGACTACCTCACCCCAGCCGAGTACGAGGCCGCCTACTACGCTCAACTATCGCCACGCCGACCGGCGCTGGTCTGAAACTGAAGCCGGTCCCTTACCCGTGACGGTTCAAACAAGCGCATCCCGGCAACGATGCCACTACACGGCTGCTCACCCACCCCCATCAGCTCGACGAGACCGAAGTACTCGCCCAGCTGATGAGTTTCTACGGCGCGGGCGGAGAAGCCCAGTTCAACCTGATCACCAACACCGTTCTGCTGATGCTGACCGATGAACGGTTCGGTGGGGGCCTGGTCAGCGGCAGCCTGTCGAGCAGAGACGCGCTCGACGAGGTGTTGTTCCACGACCCGCCGATGGCGAACTTCTGCACCACCTACCCCCGCACCCCCGTCCTCACCGGCATGACTTGGCTGCCGGCGCATCAGCCGGTGCTGATCAGCCTCGCCGCCGCCAACACCGACCCCACCATCGTTTCCGGCGACCACACCGGCAACCGTTCCCACCTCGCCTGGAGCGTCGGCCGACACGCCTGCCCGGCCCGCACCATCGCCTACCTGATCGTCCAAGACGCGATCGACCAGCTCCTGGACGCGCTCCCGGATATGGAACTCGCCGCCACGCGAGCGGACCTGGTGTGGCGTCCGGGACCGTTCCACCGGGCCCTGACCGCGCTACCGGTCACTTTCCGCCCGTCGCCGCCCGTGAACATCTCCTGACACCCGGATGATCGTGAGTTCGCTTGCCATGCACCAGTTCATCACCCTCTATGCGGCACGCCCCCACCGGATCGGGTCGCCCTCCGACACCACCGTTGCCGGTCGGGGTATCGACGTGCCGCCCGGCCAGGCCGATGAGTGCGCCATCGATCCGGAATTCGGTTCCCTGGATGCAGCACTACGTGCCCCACAGCGGCAGTGTCCGGCGGCCGTCCAGTGACGGCCAGCATCGGTGCCGCTCGGCTCCAGCACGAGTGAGCGGCCCGGCTGTGCCCAATGATCGCTCGCTGCGCTCACTCAAGACTCGACTCCTGTCGGCGTCACCGCATCGCCCGTGCTCGAAGGCAGGACCGTCTGTCGCTGAATGCTGACGGCTACGAGGTGTCGACTTCGACGGCGCAGCGGGCCCTGCGGCGGCGCGGGTTGCTGTTGCCGCGAGGCTATCGCGCCGACCGGAAATCATGGGCGATGTTGCGGCGCAGGGTGTTCCGCGATCCACCAACGCAACGCAACCGAGTGTGGCAAACGGATTTCAGCGAATTCGAAACCACCGGCGGCGGCATCTGGCGGATCTGCGCGGTCATCGACTACGCCACAAAATACTGCCTGGCCATCACGGTTACTCCGACCGCTCGCGGCGCCGACGCGCTGGCCTGCTTACAGCTTGCCGTCACCGAGGCCGAGCGGGTGCTCGGATTAGCCGATTTACGGACTGACCGTGGGCTGGCCGAGGTCATCGGTCCGGCCGGCGAGGTGCTCGGCATGGCACCGGCGCCGATCGCGGTGGTGTCGGACAACGGCCCCTGCTTCCGCGGCGAGGTATTCAAGACCGCGTTCGCAGGAGCGGATCCGCTCCTGCGGCACGTCCGCACCCGGGTCCGGGCGCCACAGACCAACGGTGTGATCGAGCGGTTCTTCGGCACCCTGAAATACGAGCACCTGTTCCGTGGTGTGATCGCCGACGGCGATGCCCTGGATATGGAGGTTCACCGCTTCCGGAGCATCTACGACACGATCAGGCCGCACCAGGCGATCGACGATCGAGTACCCAGCGCAGCCTTTAACCAACTGTGACCAGCGGAAAACCGCTCGATAAGCGGCATAGGACATTCGCAGCGTTCGGGTATGACTACCCGCCTGCTGACCGCCAGCGAACATCATCGGTGTCGTCCAGATCGGCGACACGGCCGGTTGGCCACAGTGCAGGATAAACACTCGAAGCTGCACCTTGTCCGCCGATGTGTCGGACTCACTGGCGGCGCGGTGCGGCTGGTACAGCAAGCGCAGGAGTCGGTTGCCTTGGAAGACGACGATCGAGGACAGCATGCCTGGCTTGATGTCGCGCACCCGCGGTGCTGCGGGGCCATCGCTGTTGAGCAGCCAGTCAGCGAGCAGTTCCGGCAGCGCGAAAACCAGGCGGAACTGCGGCGACTCACCGTGAATTAGGTTGGCGTGGAATGCGGCACGCGAACAAGGCCATGCACCCACCGGAACCGGGAGGCAACAACCCTAACTATTCGGTCTGCAGAAGAGATGATGCCCCAATGAGGGCGCACCGTTGCTTGTGTGGCGAACATACTGGCCGGTTCGGCACCGATAACGATGACGTCCGCTACGCCTATCTCGTGTCTCCGGCCCGAGCGCCGTCAACTGCACGCGTGGCGCGAGCGAGGAGCTCATGGGCCCGTGGTGTCTGGCGGACCTCGAGGTTCCTCTTCGCGAGCCGTAGTGCCCGATGAGGGTTGGCACCTGCGTCGAGCCAGAACTCCGCCGCGTGGTCGGCGAAGGCCTCGGGATGTCGCGCGACCAGTTCGTTGTAGCGGGCTGCCGCCCGGGCACGCCACTCATGAGCCTCTTCTACGCGGCCGACCTCGCTCAGTATGCGGGCGAGTTGTGCCGGGTAGTCGGGGTCGTCGGAGGAGATCGTCAGCGGGTGCAGCCGGGCGATCGCGGAGTCGGTCTCGCCGAGGGCCGCCTCGACTTCGGCCAGATGGCCTTGCGCGGGGGCGTAGGCCGGAAGGCGGCGATGCGCGGCGCTGAGCCAACTGTGCCCAAGTGGGAGATTCCCCTGCGCGAGCCACATTTTGGCGCGCCGAAAGTAGAGCTGCGCCAGCGGAATCGGCGAGACCCCCCGGTAGTGATCCCGACTCTCGTCGAATAGATGCTCGGCCGTGGCCACATCCCCGCTCTCAGCGCAGAGCGAAGCCAGCGCCGCGACAGAGGCGAAATCAGCTCGGCGTTTCACAGCCTCCCGCATGAATGTGAGGGCTTCGTCGTAGCGTCCGACCGCCTGGAGGATCGCGGCGTGTTCGGCATCCACCACGGCGGGATCTGCTCCGAGCCGCCGGGCTTCATCGAGGTCACCCAGCGCATCGGTGAAGCGATGGAATGTCGCGCGCGCCCGGGCACGAGCAATAAGGGCTGCGCCGTCAGCCGGGCGATCGTGCGTGAGCTGTTCGGCCCGGGCTTGCGCCCATTCGTAGTCTGCGATGCAACCGAGGATGTGCCCCCGCAGCGCCACTAGTTCGAAGAGCTCGGCTCGACCACCAACATCGAGCCCTCCCGCGAGGGCCATCCGCTGCTGGCCGTCGATCTGCGCTTGCAGATTCGCCAGCGCGAGAGCACCTGCCGTCGTTGGTAACTCGCCATCGATCACCCCGCCGGTTGTTGCCGGGTCGCTGCGTCTCGTCATCACCGTCCTCACCCGGACTTGTCAAGGGAAAGCTCGATCTTGGCCGGAGGGTTCAGTTCCGGGGGAACGAGATATGGGAAGGTGCGAGAGGCCCGAACTGCCTGTTGGTCGACACCGTCGCTGATCCGGGCGCCGTTGCCGGCATTGACCAGCGTCGTCACAATGGTGTCTGCGACATCGTCATTGAGGCTTCGGCCACCACAGCTCTGATGGCTGGCGCCCTTCAGCAACGCCCGCTCGATCTCGAAGTAGCTATCCTCGGCGTACGGCTTCGACACATCGATCACCATGAAATCGGCCAACAGCAGCTCGGTCAGGGGGTGGGTGCCGTGCGCGTCCGGCGGCCAGTCGGTCTTGTGGTCGAGGCCATCCCAGAAGCCGAGATTCGCGTTCATCCGCGCCCGGTACGCACCAAGGTATGTCGGCCCCAGGTTGTATGGGTCCTCCTGGTTATACAGATCGCGAATATCCAGATCCCGGTTGACGGTATCGAAGTCCTTTGCGCCAAGGACGACGCTCTTCATCAGGGGGCGGCCGAAGCGCTCGAGACGGACCGTGATCGGCCCAGGAATCATCGTTTCGCCGACGACGGCAAACAGCGGTCCGGCGTCCGCCCCGAAAGTCGTGGCGATGTCGAGTTCGACGACGATGCTGAGGACGTTTTGGCGGTACTGCCTGCTGTCGCCGGGGCTGACAAACGCCAGCTGTCGGGTCATTATCGTTTGCGCCGCCCTGACGCCGTCGAAGAAGAATGGATCCATCCGCCGTCCGGCAAAGGCGCGCAGGCCGTGAGCCTTTCCACCCTGTTCGTCGTTCACCCGGAAGGACGCGGTCTGGCCGGTCGAGGCGGTGCAGGTGCCTTCCTGCGCGAGCGGCGAGCCGGCCTGGTGCTCGACCGGGCCTGCGAAACGGAAGCTGAAGGTGTACTCCTTCTCGCCGACGGCAAACGCGGCTGCCGTTCCGCGCGGGATCGTGACCGGCCGCAGCCGGAATCGGTAGTCGACCGCATCGGAGAACAGCGCGGCTGGTTCTGCGTTCGGAAACACGTTGAGCACCAGGACCAGAAGGCCGGGCTGTTCCGGACTGGGGAAAGCGTAGACGTCGGTGATGTCCACGACGGGATCTGCTAAGGCCCGAGGCCCGGAATTATGGTCAGACATTTCTCACCAACTCCTTCAGACCATCGACAAGACTCTGGTGGAGCGCGATCTCACCCAGCGCAGGCACCGACCATCGTTCGGGAATTGCGGGCGGGCCAGGGAGCGTCAGATCGCTGCGTTCTCCTCGTCAGGTCTCGAGATCGGCCAACCAGTGCAGGGCGCGCAGGCCGGGCACGAAGAAATACTCACCTCCCCGTGTGACGACGAAAGCCGGCAAACCCTGTAGCCGCCGACGGATCGGCTGTTGAGGGATGGTGAAGTGATCGCTTCCGCTGTTCGCGCCCGCGATCGGGTCCTTATCGCCGGCAGGGCCATGAAAGAACTGCCCCTTGTTCATCCACTCCGACTGGACGAACTCGAATTGCCGCTCCAAGTTCGCGCCGACAAAGACGAACGCCAACCCTCGTTCGGCGCCATCGTCCTCGATGACCCCGGGCGGAAGCATCGGGCCGTAGCTGGTGCCGCGCCGGATCATGCGATGAAAACGCGCGAAGCCGCTGATGTCCGAGTCGCGCGGATTCAGACGTCGAATGTGCGAGCCGGCGGGTGTTTTCAAGCCCTGCGGATCATTCTTGTAGAGGAAATCATTGTTGAGTTTCGGGTCGGCACCCAACTCGGGGTCATCGCGCATTGGACACAGCGCCAACGGCGCGCCGCTCTGCCAGCGCCCCATCATCTTTGCCGCCAGAAAGTCTTCCTCTTCCGGGCTCGAGGAGTTCGCTTTCAGATACTGGCGAAACGCCGCAACACGTTGGTGCAGCTTCCGAAAAGCGACGTAGGTGCCGTTCTTACCCAGGACCTCGGGCCGCGGCATCGGAGACAGTTCATGCCGCTCATTCTCATAGCCCAGCAAAAACTCGCCCGCCTTAAGGGGCTTCTCTTGGGGGTTCGATCCGGGAATGCCGCTGCCTTCAATTGCTGGATGGCTGATGCCGTCCCGGAACCCGAAAGCTTCTTTCTCCGTGGGCAGCACGTGACAATCCAGGTGCCATATGGCGGTGACCCCGGAGAGTTCCTCAAACGCCGTCCGGGCGCGCGCGAGTACGGGCTCGAGCCGCGCCGTGTCGGGGGAGAGCGCGCTGAGCCCGACATGGACATCCGGGGTCCCAAACGGCTTCTCCCAGTTTTCGGGGGCGCTGTCACCGACATCCCCCAGTTCTGCCGCACGCGCGGCCATGCCCTGCTGGAACGCCAGGGGGAAGCTGTCGAGCGAGTCCTGCGGAACACCCAGCGCCTCGAGGCCCTGGAAGCTGAGTCCGGCACTGACCCAAGCCTGGTGGCTTGGATCCATCGGGCTCGTGGCGTCGGCGAGCGCGGGAATCAGCCTCCGTAACAGCTCGCGACCGGCGCGCCGGTCGTCGATGCGCAGCACAATATAGGCGCCGACGTACGGCGAGGGCCGCGGATGTATGGCCCCGTTCTGGATATCATCCAGTTCGAGCACGACAGGCTCTTCTACTGTTGCCATGGATACGTTCGTCTCCATAACCGGTGGCCTCCGCCAACCGTTCCGCTGTGCGGGTTCAGCCCGCCGCTTCCTCCAGCAGCGGCTTCAACGCCGGGTGCTGGAGTGCCTGCGCGGCCTCGGGGTGGTCGAGCACCTGTTGGAACGCCTGCTGCACACGCAGCGCCTTGTCGATCTCTTGCACGGTCGCGTCGTTGGTATTGGCGAAGATGTCGGCTTCCGTCTGGGTCTCGACCAGCCAATTCTTGAACGCCTCCCACGACATGGAGTCGTAGCCGCCTTCGGGTGCTTCCACAAGATGATTCATCCAGTCAAACTTGATCTGGCTCTTGTCGCCGCCGACGAGGGATGCGATGGCGTCGTCGAAGTAGGGGTCGAAATCCAGGTCGAAGCTGATCGTGATGAGAAGCCGTGTACCGTTGTCGAGGACCACATACCTGGCGTCGTGAACGCCGATCTTCTTGTACATGTCCCGTACGTCCCCCCGGCTCGACAGGCCCGCCGCAATCTCATCGATCACCTGCTCGGCATGTCCGGGCTTTATATGCCACAAGGCGCAATACTCGGTCACCGGCCCGCTCTTCTTGCCCTTTCGTGGCCGTCTGGCCGGCATTGCCTGTTGCGTACTCGCCATGGCTATCTCCTCCGTAGTCGGTCACTTGACGTGTGACTCACCCTCGCCCGTCCGGTTCATGAACCAGACCAGCAAGGGGTTTCGAAGTACCAGATCCTGATAGCCGGCAACGAGAACAAGGCATCTCGTCACCTACGAGGGTCTCCGCCTGTCTGGAGCCGCCCGCCACGATCGAGTCTTCCACATCGATCCGTCGCCCACGACGTTTCCCCCGACGTGAAGACAAAAGTCGCAACTCTCACGGATTCCCGCCTCCTCACAACATTTCCGCGCAATAACGGGACGGACTCCATGGTGCCCAACGAACGAGACGGAACATTGACGTATCTGCCCCCGATTGGCCGAAGTGTCCGGAAAGTAGACCCGGCCCGGTCGCCAGCCGTATTCGGCGTCGGCCTGCGTTGGTTCAACGCCATCAGCGGCAGGTGGGGACATGCGCGGATGCGTTCGGTCAGCACCGGATGATGACTGTTGTTGTGTGTCGGGGCGACAATGGTCCTGTGACCGCAAGTGTCGAACCGCGGGTGTATGCCGAGCTGAACGACTTCGTGCCCTTCGCCGCGCGGTGCGCGGCACAGCTCCGGCCGATCCGTCCGCATCAGACCGTCAAAAACATCGTCGAGGCCGCAGGCATCCCGCACACCGAGGTCGACCGCATGCTGGTGAACGGTGAATCCGTCGTCTTCGGCCACCACCCACGGCCGGGCGATCGGCTCGCCGCCTACCCAGTATTCGAGGCACTGGTGCTTGCCGCGATATTGCTGGGGTGGCTAGGGAGGGCGAAGCATGTCCGCGGTAGCTGACCTTGCTGTGGGGATCGCGCCCATCGCCGGTGGATTGGCTCTCGGTGCAGCGGTGGGATATCTGAGGGGCCCGGATGTCCGCAAGACGATCAAGCAGGATATGGAACTGCTGGACCGCCTACCTCCAGAGGAGGTGGAGCGGCGAGCCGAACTCCAACGGAGCATCGATAGTCGCATCGACGACCTGGTCGCGACCGTTAACCGATACCGGCCGCTGCGCAGAGCGGCCGCCTCCTATAGCGGCGGCTTGCGCGACATCCTGCTGTTCATCTGCGCGATTCTGTTTACAGGGGTCTGGTGGAGCGTCGATCACCATAAGGACAGCTGGCTACCGATGTTCGTTGTTCTCATTTTGATTTCAGTGTGGGCGGCCGGCTATGCGTTCAGCGGTCTCCGCAGATCCCTACTCGGTTTCCGGCAAAGGAAGGACTGATCTACAGCACCGTGCCAGCGGCACCACTGAGATCCCCGGTTCCTTCCGGACAGTGCTCCTCGCGCGCCCACGACTGCCACGGTAACCACACACCCATCGGCTATGAGCGCGCAGTCTGAAAGCGGTCTTGCGTCCCGGCACCAACCTTGTGACCAGTCCCCGATAAGGCGACCACCCGGCATTGGAGTCCGGGTTGTTTCGTCCGGATTCAGTTGATGCTGCAGGCCACGGGGTGGTGGGTGTGGCTGCAGCGGGCAGCGTACTCGGCAGGGGTCAGATAGCCCAGCGCCGAATGCCGATGCCGTCGGTTGTGTTCGTCCTTGAAGTCGCCGATCACGACGCGGGCCTCGAGCAGGCTCGTCCAGTGGTTGCGGTTGAGGCACTCGCTGCGTAACCGCCGGTTGAACGATTCGATATGGCCGTTGTTCCACGGCGTGCCGGGCGGGATATAGACGATCCCTACCCGGTCGGCGCAGAACTGTTGCAGCGCATGGGAAATCATTTCAGGACCGTTGTCCATACGCAGCACCTTCGGTGGCCCAGCGCGCGCGGTGAACACCTCCTGCAACTCGGCCACCAGCCGCTCGGCGGTGATCGAGCGCTCCACCAGGTGAAGCAGCGATTCACGGGTGTGCTCGTCGATCATCGAAGCGATCTTCACCGCGCGCCCATCCGTGGTGGAGTCGAACTGAAAGTCCAACGCCCACACCACCTTCGGTGCATCCGCATCAACCAGCGGCGTAGTCGAGCACCCCGCCCGCTTGCGTGGCGAGTGCGCCCGCACCTGCAAGCCTTCCTCCCGCCAGAGCCGGTGCACCCTCTTCTTGTTCACCTGCGAGCCCTCATCGAACCGCAGCGCCGCCCACGCACGCCGGAACCCGTGCCCTTGATGTTTCGTGGCATAGGAACGCAGCCAGACCCGCAACCCGACATCCGGATCGGCGGGGGTCTGCGCAGCTGGCAGCTGCCGATACGTGGACCGATGCAGCCCAACCACCTTGCACGCGAACCGTTCCGACATGCCCATCACCTGTTTGAGCATGTCAACAGCCCGCCGCTTGCTGGCCGGGCCTAAAATTTTCCCTCGCGATCTCCCGCAGCGCGTCCTTCTCCAGCTCCGCGTCCGCCAGCAGCCGCTTCAACCTCGCGTTCTGCTCACGCAGTTCCTTGAGCTCCTTCGCGGCATCGGTGTCCACCCCGCCGTACTGGCGGCGCCAGTTATACAACGTCGCCGCCGACACTCCCAGATCAGCAGCGATCTGCTCACCCGTCTGCCCAGCGGCAGCGAGCTCGTCGGCACGGCGCAGCTTCCGCACGATGTCCTCCGCGGAATGCCGCTTACGTCCTGCCATGTCCCTCAGTGTCCCTTCCAGCCCTCACCAGGGCCAACGGGACTCTAATACCGAGTGGTCTCATTCATTGGGAACGGGCCACTTGTGACCAGCCAGTTCCTGCCATGATCTTGACTCAAGACAGTCGGATCAACCGCTGGCCGTCGCGACGCTTGGCCAGGTCCAGCCAAGTCGACGTGTCGACAAAGAGATCCAGCACGCTCACCACCAGGGCGTCCGAAGATTCGACTGCCATACCCCTGATCGTAAGTGGCCCCAACGTGTACGGATTCGAGCGCACACAGCACGGGTCGCGGTCATACGGCCGCGTCAATCCCATGTTTCGACACAAGCAATCCCGCCGAGCCCGAGATCATTCATTGCTCGGACGATCTCACTCGACAAGATACCGCGTTAGAACGGAGCCGCGCGGACAGGCTGGCGTCGAAGCCGAGGTCCACCATGAGCTTGCGGAACGAGTGCGCGGTGATCGAGTCGGGGATGCCGAGCGCGACCCTGACGCGCCGCCATTGGTCGTTGAAGTTGGTCGGGTCGCGCACGCGGCCCGTGCTGGACTGGAACAGCGGAGTGGTCCCGTCGGTCATCGGTTCGAGGGTCGGGATGCGCCGTTCGAGCATTACCCGCGAGAAATCGGGCAGTTGGATCTCATAGTACCGGTTCTTCGAGTTGTCGGGGGTCGCGTCGTAGGGTTCGCGGACCAAGCCCACACCGGGGAAGCGGATGACGTGAGCGCAGACCGGGATGATCCGGTCTGTTGGTCGTAGTCCTTGAGCAGGAAGGCCAGCAGTTGGGAAGATTCAGGCTTCGGTGGCCGAGAACATCGTGATCGGGTCGACGAGGTCCGCGCGGCCTGGGCGCGGGGCTGGGCAGTCTCAACGACGAACCGCCACATCTAGCTGATGATCGCACGTGCCCGGCGTGGTTGCTAGCCAGCCGTCGCTACTTGTCATCAAACCCGCCATTTAATGGCTGACGTCAACCAACGACGCTCGCACACACCAACGCTAGCAGTCGGTATCACAGCCGGAATGGGGTGGGTCTTCAATGTATTCGCAGCTCAGCGGCCCAATGAAACCAACTACCTCCAACGCGGCTCTTGACAACGATGCCAATCGCAAGCTACTTCCATGTGAGTACATGGAGTTACCCATGTGCATGCGAAATCAGTCGTCATGTTGCAGATCTGGGCGAGAAGCGGGGAGCGTCAGTGGTAGCGGAGGGAGTCTTCAGTACGTCGTGTTGATGTACTCCGCGGCGTGCGTGGTCCAGAGCGTACTCGTGCCTGGCATGGTGTGCGCCGCGTAGAGCACATGCTGTCCGTCGGGCGGCGGGGTCAGATAGCCGACGACGCCGCGGACCGCGGTGGCGTAGCGATCGAGGTTGGCGATCGGGTCCCGCATCAGCACTTCGAGCAGTTCGGCGAAGATCAACGGCGCGACGTCACCGATGCGAGCACCCTCGACGAAGGAGAACGGCGAGACTCCGACGTCGATGATGCGCAGCGGCGAGTCCGCCGGGGAGGCGGTGATGATGTCGCCAGGGTTCGCGTACTCGCGGACAGCCACGGCGGCGGGCCAGGAGCCGCGCTGACCATGCAGGCCGAAAGTCGAGGGCGCGCAGAGGTTTCCGACCGACTCGCCCGCTCGGCGCAGCGGGTTGGCGATGTTCACCGCGAACGCGATTTCCAGCGGCGTGCCATCGGTGTTCTTGTACTTTCCCGATCGGACGCCCTCCAGGATCCGGCTCGCGCAGATCCCGCCGAGCGAATAGCTCAGCAGCCCACAGATATTCGGTGACTCCTGGATCGCCCGCACCCCCGCGGCGACGCCAAGCCGCACCGAAGTGTCGAGCGAGGGACCCCCTACGTTCGGCGCAGGGCCTACCGAGGCGGGCCAGTCCGGCTCGAACGAGCTGAACCGGTCGGTGTCGAGCAATGTGGTGACGTAGTGCAACATGCCCGCAGGCGCGCCGTCATGGTTCCGCGGCTCACCGGTGCCACGGAACGTGATGATGTCGATCATCGTGACCTCCTCGCGCACCGCACCGACCTTCGGTACGGAATCCCAAGGTAGATCCCTGCGGCACAGCGCGTCCCGAGTAACGGGTTACGTCATCGCGACACGCGTTTCGCCACGCGGAAGCGAGATCCGACGGCAGAACGCCCTGGTGGCTACTCGCCCGGCTCCATGCTGCCGAGCAGCACCCGCACAATCCGGTCCAGTTCGCGCCGGTCGCCCGGGGCAAGCACAGACAGCAACCTGGTTTCGTTCGCGGTGTGCTCGGCGACGACGATGTCGACCGATTCCCGCCCGGCATCGGTGAGGGCGACCCGGATCGCGCGGCGGTCTCCGGCGTCCGCGATGCGACGCACCAGCCCGGCCGCCTCCAGCCGGTCCAGCCGTCCGGTCATTCCCGCGCGCGAGAGCATGAGCGTGGCGGCGAGCACCGATGGGTTCAGCTCGAACGGCTCGCCCGAACGGCGCAGGGCCGCAAGCACATCGAACTCGCCGCGCTGCAGGCCATGCTTGGCGAACACCGCCTCGATCTCGCGCCGCGCCACCACCATCAGCCGTCCGAGACGGCCGATCACGGCCATCGCCTCCAGGTCGAGATCCGGTCGTTCGCGTCGCCACTGCGCCACGATCGCGTCGATCGGATCCGGTATCCGCTCCGTCATGGACAAGATTCTATTCGCCGGTATATAGTTTGATAGCGAATTATAAATCACCGAACTAGCTGGAGTCCGAGATGATCACCACCCCTCGCAAGGGCGTCGCGATCCGCCAAGCACAGGACGCCGAGACACTGGGCGCCGAGTCGGTCACCATGCGCCTGCTGATCGACGCCGAGGAGGCAGGAGGCGCACTGAGCACCCTCGAGGTCACCATGGCCTGCGGCGCCGACGGTGCGGCGCCGCACTACCACACTCAGTCCGACGAGCTGTTCTACATCGCGGAGGGGGAACTGCAGCTACTGGCGGGCGATCGGATCGTGACGGTCGGCGCCGGCGGCTCGATCGTCGTGCCGAAGCTCATGCCGCACGCTTTCGGCGCAACGCCGGACAGCGCGGCGCGGATCATGATCGCGCTCATGCCCGGCGTACAGCGCTTCGAGTACTTCCGGCTGCTGGACCGGATTGCCAAGGGCGAATCCACGCTCGCCGATCTCGCGGCATCCCAGGAAGAGTTCGACAACCACTTCGTCGACGCCCCAGCCTGGTGGGCCGAACGAAACACGAACCGACGCTGAGCGGCCGGCCACCGTAGCTGGGATATATCCGCCGGCGCCACTCGGAACAACGGCGCCGCAGGCGGATGTTCGCAGCGCGGATGCCGTGATCCTCGGACCGCCCTATCCGTCCGCCCGCAAACTTGTCGCGTCACCGGGCGAACACCGCACCGAACTCGCCGATCGCCCCGGCCTACTCGGCATCCACCGACGGCACGCACGGCCACACGGCCGCCAATCCCGAGCTATGAGCACCGATCTCGCGCCGCGTTCAGATAGCTAGAAGATTGCGCCGTAACAATTCCTGGCCTGCCGAAAAACTTTCGGCGCTAGCGCCTCTCACACCGGAATTAGGTTTGCCACCGGCCGTGAAATCTCTCGATCCGAGCCGATCGTCAGCCTTCCCGCGATATGATCGCTCACACGCCAGGGGGTCGTGGCAAATCGTGAGCAGATCGGAGAAACGGCTATGACCGACGGAATCCGCCTTCCCGGGACCGCGCCGAAGTATGATCGCGTTCCTCCGCTCCAGGGGCTGCTGGTGGCGGAATCGGAACGCGAGATCACCGTGCGCGTCGCCGAGGGAACATGGACGTTCTGTCGGTCCGACGTGCTGCGGGTGGTGGATTCCGTGGCGCCACACCCCGATCAAGACGGCCGTCCGGTGCTCGTGGACATCCGCGCGGGCGCCACCGCCGACTTCACCCGCCGACTGCGCATCGACCTGGTCGATCGGCCGATGACCATCCCGGAGTCGCCGTCCGAGGCGCTGGGCGACGACCAACTCCGCCAGCTCACCGAAATCTGGGCGGACCGCATGCAACTCGTCGATTGCCCCGGGTCGAACGGCGCGACGTTCACCTACTGCCAGACCAAATCGTCCGACGGCAGCGACGACGGCATCAACTGCGACAGTCTCGACTGAACGGCCGGCACATGGCGGCGCGCCGGAAGGGTTCGGTCCTGATCGTGTCCGAATCCGATGATCTGCACGGCTCCGCGATGGCGGCGACGTTACGAGAACACCACGGGCTCAGCCCGATTCGACTCGACCTACGCGATTTTCCGCGCGAGGCCGGCAGTTTCCGGCTGGACCGGCTCGGTACCGCGCGCTCGCTCTCACACCTGATGGGACTCGACGATGTCCAATCGGTGTGGTGGCGGCGCCCGCATCCCGCCCAGGTGCCCGCGGGGGTACGCGCCTCGGACAACGATTTTCGCCAGTCCGAATGCGACGGGTTCATCCAGGGTCTGCTCTGGTCGATCCCGGCCTGCTGGGTCAACGATCCCGGCGCCGACCGTACCGCGGGCCGCAAGATCGTGCAGCTGGAGACGGCGCTGCGGGCCGGGTTCACCGTGCCGGAGACGCTGATCACCAACGACCCGGAGGAGGCGCGTACCTTCGTCGAATCTCGGCCGGGCCCAGTGGTCTACAAGCGCACCGGCACCAGCCGGGCCGAGTTCGCCGAGACCAGGATCATCACCAGAGACGATTTCGGCAGGCTCGCGGCGATCCGTTCGGCGCCGACCACCTTCCAGGACTACGTCGACGCCACCTGCGACCTGCGTGTGGTCTGGGTGGACGGCGTCGAATGGACTGTGCGCATCGACTCGCAAGCCGGGGTCGGCAAGGTCGACTCCCGCCTGGACACGTCGGTCGATTTCGTGCCCGACCACCTGCCCGCCGCGGTGAGCAAGTCGCTCGCGACGCTGATGGGCGCACTCGGCCTTTCCTTCGGCGTCCTCGACATCCGGCTCGGCCGCGACGGCGAGTACTACTTCCTCGAGGTCAACCCACAGGGCCAGTTCGCCTACCTGGAGATCAAGACCGGCCTGCCGATCTTCCGCAGCCTGGCCAACCTCCTGGTCGACGGCGACGGCATGGTGGCGGGCTACTGATTTCGGCGATAGATCCGCAGCACCACACCCGACTTCCGGAATGGAACGGCATCCACCAGCCGCAGTTGCCGCAGCGCGACGTCATCGAACAGCCGACGGCCAGCACCGGAAAAGCAGCAGCCGAAGCTCGTCCACCGCGTCGAGGCGCAGAAACTCCCGCGCGGTGTGCACACCGGCAAAACACCACCACCGGCTTGCCTGGGCTGTTCTCCGGCGAAAATCTCAGCACCGACGCCGGTTTGGCATCTCCCGGGACACTACTGCCTCCTGCGGCGATTGGCTCCGCCCCGACTGCGGAGCTGCACATGCGACTCCACCAGCACGTTATGGACGAAGCCATAGGAACGGCCGGTGGACCGCGCCAGTGACCGGATGCTCGCACCCGCCTCGTATTGCTTCTTCAGCTGGGTCTGTAGGCGGTCGCGTGACTTCCCGGTGACACGTGTGCCCTTACCCAATGTGGTCTTGCCTTGTGTGGGCCTGTCGCTCATGGCTTCCTCCGAGTCGCCGAGCAGCGTCTTTCCAGGCTAAGCACTCAGCAGGCCATGATCAACAGGTTCATGTGATGAAACTCACGCAAGCTGAATAAGTTCCAGGTACTCGGTCGACCAGTGGTCTTCCGTCCCGTCCGGAAGCAGAATCACCCGTTCCGGAGACAGCGCCTCCGCTGCGCCCGGGTCGTGCGTCACCAGCACGACCGCGCCCGCGTAGGTGCGCAGCGCGTCCAGCACCTGCTCCCGCGACACCGGATCGAGGTTGTTCGTCGGCTCGTCCAGCAACAGCACGTTCGCCGCCGAGGAGACCAGACCGGCCAGCGCAAGGCGGGTCTTCTCACCGCCGGACAAGGTGCCCGCAGGCTGCTCCAGCTGCGGACCGGAGAACATGAACGCACCGAGCAGGCCGCGCAGATCCTGTTCGCCGGCGTCCGGGGCGGCGTGGCGGATGTTCTCCCACACGGTGGCGTTGTCGTCCAGGGTGTCGTGCTCCTGGGCGAAGTACCCCACCTTCAGACCGTGCCCAGGCACCAATGCGCCCGCGGTCGGCTGCTCCGCCCCGGCCAGCAGGCGCAGCAGCGTGGTCTTGCCCGCGCCGTTGAGCCCAAGCACCACGACCCGGCTGCCCCGGTCGATCGCCAGGTCGACGCCGGTGAAGATCTCCAGCGAGCCGTAGACCTTGGTCAGGTTCTCGGCCATCAGTGGCGTCTTGCCGCAGGGCGCGGGCTCGGGGAACTTGATCCTGGCGACCTTGTCCGCGACGCGCACATCGTCGAGTTCCGCCATCAGGCGGTCGGCGCGCTTGGCCATGTTCTGCGCCGCAGTGGCTTTAGTGGCCTTCGCGCCGAGCTTGGCCGCCTGCGCGCGCAACGCGCTCGCCTTCTTCTCGGCGTTCGCGCGTTCGCGCCGACGGCGCTGTTCATCGGTGGCACGGGCGTCCAGGTACTTCTTCCAGCCCATGTTGTAGACATCGGCCTCGCCGCGCACCGCGTCCAAGAACCACACCTTGTTGACCACGTCAGCCAGCAGCTCGACGTCGTGGCTGATCACGATCAGCCCGCCGTCGTGGTTCTGCAGGAAGCCGCGCAGCCAGGTGATCGAGTCGGCGTCGAGATGGTTGGTCGGTTCGTCCAGCAGCAGGATGGTGTCCGAGCGACCGCCACTGCCGTCGGAGGCCGCGAACAGGATGCGCGCCAATTCGATTCGGCGGCGCTGACCGCCGGACAGGGTGCGCAACGCCTGGCCGAGCACTCGGTCGGGTAGGCCCAGGCTGTGGCAGATGCGCGCCGCCTCGCTCTCGGCCACGTAGCCGCCGAGCGCGGAGAAGCGCTCCTCGAGCCTGCCGTACTTGCGGACCGCCTTCTCCCGCTCTTTCTCGTCGGCGACCTCCGCCATCAGCGCCTGCTGCTTCTCCATGTCGCGGATCAGCGTGTCCAGGCCGCGCGCGGACAGCACCCGGTCGCGGGCCAGCACGTCGAGGTTGCCCTCACGCGGATCCTGCGGCAGGTAACCGATATCGCTGGAACGCAGGATCTTTCCCGCGTACGGCTCGCCCTCGCCCGCCAAAATACGCAGCGTCGTGGTCTTGCCGGCACCGTTGCGCCCGACCAGCCCGATCCGGTCGCCTGCCTGCACCCGCAGCGCCGGTCCTTGGGCCGACAGCAGGGTGCGGACGCCGGCCCGGACCTCCAGGTCGGTCGCGGTGATCACAAACTTCTCCTCGCGGATTGATGGTGCTGGACGGTTGCTGCTCGATTGTGCGACCCGACGCGCACAAGAACCACCGATTTTACCCGGGACGAACGGCCGCCGCGCCACCCAGCCTCGCGCATGTGACGGCGGTAACGGAATGCGCCGACAGCTGCGCTAGCGTGCCATGGCATGAGTACCGATCTATTTGGCAAGAGCGCTCTGGTCACGGGAGCCAGCCGGGGCATCGGCAAGGCGGTGGCGGCGGAGCTGCTCAACCGCGGCGCGAATGTGTTGATCACCGCACGCAAGAAGGAACCGCTGGAGGAGGCGGCCGGCGAGTTGCGCGGTTTGGGCCACCCGGGCCAGGTCATCGCGCTGGCAGGCAACTCCGGCGTCGCGGAGGATCGGGCGGCCGCGGTCGAGCGCGCGGTCGCGGAGTTCGGTTCGCTGGACGTCCTGATCAACAACACCGGCATCAACCCCGTGTTCGGCTCCCTGATGGAGGCCGACTTGGACGCGGTGCGCAAGATCTTCGACGTCAACGTGGTCGCGGCGCTCGGTTATGTCCAGGAGGCATTCAGGGAGTGGATGCGCGACCACGGCGGCGCCGTGGTCAACGTGGCCAGCGTGGCAGGTATCCGCTCCACCGGCGTGATCGCGGCCTACGGCGCGTCCAAGGCCGCACTGATCCGCCTTACCGAAGAACTCGCCTGGCAACTCGGGCCGAAGATCCGGGTGAACGCGGTCGCTCCCGGCGTGATCAAGACGAAGTTCGCCAACGCGCTGTACTCGGCCGACGAGGAGCAGGCCGCGAGCGTGTACCCGATGAAGCGGCTCGGATCTCCGGAGGACGTGGCGCGGCTGATCGGGTTCCTGGCTTCGGACGAGGCCGCGTGGATCACCGGCGAGACGGTGCGGGTGGACGGCGGGCTGCTGTCCACCGGCGGACTGTGACGATCCGTCCACACGCAGGCAACCGCCCTACCGGCACGCCGGCGCGTCGAGCGCGTCGGCGTGCCGGACCGCGGGTCAGAGCCGGACGGGCTGACGCCAATCCGCTCGATCGGGCGTCACGAGTGCGGACGGCCCCTCCTCGATGCCGAAGCGCCGGCGCAGCTTGCGCAACGGTTCCGGCGCGTACCAGTTCCAATCGCCCAGCAACTCCATGGCCGCGGGCAGCAGGAATCCGCGCACCAGGGTCGCGTCCACCAGCACCGCGAGCGGCAAGCCGATGCCTAACGCCTTCATGAAAGTGATGTCGGAGGCGAGGAAGCCGAGGAACACCACCGAAATCAGCACCGCCGCCGCCGTGACGATCCGGCCGATCCGTTCCAGTCCCGAGGTGACGGCCAGCGCGTTGGATCTGGTGCGCCGATACTCCTCGCGGATGCGGGCCAGCAGGAACACCTGGTAGTCCATGGCGAGGCCGAACGCCACACCGAACAACAGGACCGGCACCGTCGGCGGCAGGTCACCGGTGACGGTGAAGCCAAGGAGCCCGGACAGGTGCCCGTCCTGGAAGATCCAGACCAGCGCGCCGAAGGTCGCGGTCAGGCTGAGCACGCTGAGCACTACCGCGAGCAGCGGCAGCACCGCACTTCCGGTGAGCACGAACAGCACGATCAACAAGATCAGCACGACGAAGGCGAGCGCGTACGGCAGCGCCGATATCACCGAGTCGATCGCGTCCGCGTTCGCCGCCGCCACGCCGCCGACCAAGACCGGTGTGGCGGCGGGTACGGCACGAATGTCGCCCGCGATCCGGTCCAGCACAACGGGATCGGTGGTGTCCGGAACCACCGCGAGGTAGGCGGCGTTCACCGCGCGGAAGCGATCATCGGCCAGGGCGGGTGCGGCGAGCAGGCCGCCGTGACTGTAGCTGCCGGTGGCGGTATCGACCCGGTGGACGTTCTCGATATTCGACAGCTTCCTGGCGTATGCATCCAACCCCGCTGCGCTGTAAGCGCTCTCGGGCAGCACGGCGAACAGCCCGTTCTGCTCGGTGGCGGCGAAATCGCGCTGGATCGTCTCGGTGACCTGGCGGTTGTTCATCGACTCCGGTAGCGAACGTTCGTCGGGGAAGCCGAGATTCACGCCGAGGAACGGCGCGCCGAGCACGAGCAGCAGCCCGGTGATCGCGACGCCGATGGGCACCGGCCGCATCATCACGAACCGGGCGAGGCGATGCCAGGCACCCTCGCCAGGGGCGGGCCGCGCGGCGCGCAGGAACCACCACAACCGGCCGCTGTCGATTCTGGCGCCGAGCACGAACAGGATCGCGGGCAGCACGGTCAGCGCGACTGTCGCCGCGATCACCGCGACCGCGAGCCCCGCGTACCCCATGGAACGCACGGCCGGCATTGGGAAGAACAGCAGACCCGACAGCGCGACCGCGACGGTGGCGGCCGAGAACACGACGGTGCGGCCCGCCGAGCGCATCGTCGCGACCACCGCGGCCGCGGGCTGCTGCCCGGCGACCAGTTCGTCGCGGTAGCGGCTGATGATCAGGAGGCTGTAGTCGATCGCGAGGCCGAGCCCGAGCAGGGCGGCGACGTCGGTCGCGGTCGCCGCGAGGTCGGTGACGCTCGCGATCAGCCACAACGCGCCCATGGTGATCAGCACCGTGACCATGGCGACGACCAGAGGCAGGCCGGCCGCGACCAGACCGCCGAAGACAAGCAGCAACGCGACCAGCGCGATCGGGAAGGCGATGGACTCGCCGAGGACGACATCCTTCTCGCTCTGTTGCACCGTCTCGTGCAGCAGCATCGCGTAGCCGCCGACCCGTACCTCGAGCGGGCCGTGCGTGCCGCCGAACCGGTCGGCGAGATCGCCGACACGCTTCTCGACTTCGGCTTCCTCGCCGAGGATGCCGGCCATGATCAGGCCCTTGGTACCGTCGGCGCTGCGCAGCCGGGGTGACCTGTCGGTCCAGTACGAGGTGACGCCTGCGACGCCTGCCACGGACGTCAGCTCGGTGACCAGCTTCGTCGCGGCGGTGGCCGAGGCGTCGTCGTCCACCGACTCGCGCGTCTGCACCAGCAGCACGAGGTTCGGCGTGGCCTGGCCGAAGGTGTCGCGGAGGACCGCTGCCGCCTGGCTGGATTCGCTGCCGGGGTCGATGTAGCCCCCGCCATGCACTCTGTCGAACAATGTCGCGCTGAGCGTGCCCATCACCAGTGCGAGCACCGCGAACGCGCCCAGGATCCACCGGCTGCGCCGTATGGTCAGCTCGAACACTGCGTTTCCCCTAACTCGTTCCGCCGCACCGTCCTCGGACTCCCGCGGTGTCGCCGGTTCGGCCAACCTGCCCGGCGCGCCACGACAGCACACCGGTACGCCGAACACATCCTGCCCTCGACACCGGGGCCGGGTGCGTGCGCCAGCGCCCAGGAATCCTAGCAACGCAGGGCGAAATCCCAGTGAGCGAGAACACATTCCGCACGATGCCGACGGGCGAACGATATTCCTTCGGGGAGCGCGATCCGTTGTCCACCGCTGGTGCACCGGAGGATGGAGGTTCGCCGAGTCATCACGGACGACAGCCGAACGGCGATTTCGAACACCAGACCCGCCGGGTCCGAAGGGTTCGCTCGTTCACCGTTTCCGACGACAGGCGGAGCCCGCGTCGGCTCAGCGGGAGAATCGGACCGACCTCGCTCGCAGTTGATTCCCGCGGCGGTAGCCGGTATGAGCTCGCTCGCACAGCGCCGGTATCGAACGCCTACGGGAGCGCCCGTCGGAGCGAACGCGGCGGATAGGCTCCGACCACCGAGCGAGCGAAAGGGGCGGACCAGACGATGCACCGAGGCGCACCCCGCACGGCGCGACCGGGCCGGGGCACGGCGTGACACCGGACCTCGTCGTCTGCGGGCTCGGCCCGGCCGGTCGTGCCCTCGCACACCGCGGCTTGGCGCGCGGACTCACGGTCACCGTCGTCGATCCCCTGCCGGACCGCCCGTGGGCGACCACCTACGCGGCGTGGGCCGACGAGCTGCCGGACTGGCTCGCTCCGGAGGCCGTCGCCGCGACGGTGCGTCGGCCGATGGCTTGGGGAACTCACGCGCACCACGTAGACCGCGCATATGTCGTGCTGGACACCGCGCGGCTGCGCGACTCCCTGCGTCTGGCCGGTGCTCGGGTGATCGCGGACCGGGCGGTAGACATCGCACGCGACAGCGTGGCCCTCGCGTCGGGCCCGCCACTCACGGCCGGCCGGGTGATCGACGCGCGCGGCGTCGCCCGCTCACCCACCCGTGCCGAGCAGACCGCCTACGGACTGATCCTGGACGCCGAGCACTGCGCGGGCCTCGAGACGCTGTTAATGGACTGGCGCGCCGACCATGGCGCCCCGCCCGACGCGCCGCGCTCGTTCCTCTACGCGGTCCCGCTGGGCGGCGGTCGGATGCTGCTGGAGGAGACCTGTCTGGCGGGGCGCCCGGCGCTGGCGAGCGCCGAGCTGCGTGAGCGCCTGCACCATCGACTGCGCTCCCGCGGCATCCGGCTCACCGGGACCGAGCCGGTCGAGCGGGTTCGGTTCCCGGTGCAGGGCGGACGACCCAGCCGCCACGCGTTCGGGGCGGCGGGCGGTTTCCTGCATCCGGCCACCGGGTACAGCGTCGCCGCCGCGCTGGCCGCGGCCGATATGGTGGCGGCGGGCCAGGACGTGTGGCCCACCTCCGCGCGAGCGGTCCACCATCTGCGCGCCGCCGGACTTCGGACGCTGCTGGCCCTGCCGCCCGCGGACATCCCGCTGTTCTTCGACACGTTCTTCATGCTGTCTCCGGCCGCGCAACGCGCGTATCTCTCAGGTCGCACCGACCTCAACGGCACCGTCGCGGCGATGCGCTCGCTGTTCACGGCCCTCCCCTGGCAGCTGCGACGGCGTGTCGCCGCCGCGACACTCGGGATTCCGGTTCACTCGCGCAGGTCGTAGTGGTTCGGCGATGATGGAGGGCATGAGATCGATCTGGAAGGGCTCGATCGCATTCGGGCTGGTGAACGTCCCGGTGAAGGTGTATACGGCCACCGAGGACCACGACATCCGATTCCATCAGGTGCACGCCAAGGACGGCGGTCGGATCAAGTACGACCGTGTCTGCACTGTGTGCGGTCAGTCCGTCCAGTACGCCGATATCGACAAGGCCTACGAGTCGCCCGACGGCGACAAGGTCATCCTGACCGACGAGGACTTCGCGAAACTGCCGGCGGCGGAGAAGCACGAGGTCCCGGTGCTGCAGTTCGTGCCGTCCGAGCAGATCGACCCGATCCTCTTCGACAAGAGCTACTACTTGGAACCGGATTCCAGCACGCCGAAGGCATACGTGCTGCTGGCCAGGACGCTGGAGCAGGTCG
The DNA here is from genome assembly GCF_035920445.1 of Nocardia sp. NBC_01730. Taxonomy (NCBI): domain Bacteria; kingdom Bacillati; phylum Actinomycetota; class Actinomycetes; order Mycobacteriales; family Nocardiaceae; genus Nocardia; species Nocardia sp. NBC_01730. Next base: position 2,791,565 of record NZ_CP109162.1, read on the forward strand.
ACCGCACGGCGCTGGTGCACTTCACGCTTCGCCAGAAGACCAGGCTTGGGGCATTACGTGTCCGCGACGGCATCCTGGTGCTGCAGACGCTGCTGTGGCCGGATGAGGTCCGCGCCGTCGACTTCGAATCCTTGGACGGCGTCGCCGAACCGCGGTCGCAAGAGATCAAGATGGCCGAGACACTGGTCGAGACCATGTCCGACGACTTCGACCCGGACCAGTTCACCGACGAGTACCAGATCGAGCTGAAGCGCCTGCTCGACGAGGCGATCGCCAGCGGCACCGGAAAGGTGCCCGAGCAGCCCGAGGCTGCGCCCAGCGCGATGGACGCCGAGGTGGTCGACCTCGTCGCCGCGTTGCAGCGCAGCCTGGAGGCGAGCGGACGCCGTTCGGCGACCGGCGAGAGCTCCGAGAAGGCCGAGCCGAAGAAGGCGGCGAAGAAGACCGCGTCCAAGAGCACCGCGTCCAAGAGCACCGCATCGAAGAGCGCGGCGAAGAAGGCGCCCGCGAAGAAGTCCGCCAAGAAGTCCGCGGCACGCAAGGGCGCGTGACCTTGCGGGTCGGATCCCGTTGACACCGGAGCCGGGCACGGAGCTCGTGCCGGACACGAAGCGCACGCTGATCCGCCGCGGCCGTCTCGCCGGAGACGGCCACCAGCGCACCACGTCAGAACATGCCGTGCGGGATCAGGTCCGGATCCGGCACCGGCTGCAGCACATCCCAGTGCTCGGTAATCTTTCCGTCGACCAGTCGCCAGACGTCGACGACGGCGACGGCGACGCCGCGCGGATCGTCCTCCGGAATCATGTGGTAGTGCACGACGGCGTACTCGTCGTCGGTGATGACGCGTTTCACGTCGATCCGAGCTTTCGCGACCGGGGAGCCGGCCACGAATTCGACGAACGCGTCTCGACCGGAGGGGTTTCCGGGGCTGTGCTCACGGAAGTCCTCGTGCAGCGCGGCGCGCAGGGCCGCGAGGTCGCCCTCGGCGAACTGCGCGAGGACGTATAGGACGAGGTTCTTGTTTCGGATGGCGGGGGTGTCGTTTGTCATGCCGTCACCGTCGCAGCCTGGGCCGCGCACTGTCGATTACCAGGCATGTAATGGCGGCTCGGTCGCCCATGTGGCGATACTGGCGTAGTGAACCACAATCGCCCGGTCGGCGAACAGTTGCGTGAATGGCGAAGGCGGCGCGGGCTCAGCCAGCTCGAACTGTCGTTGCGCGCGGGCACCTCGGCTCGGCATGTCAGCTTCGTCGAGACCGGCCGCACCATCCCGAGCCCGCCGATGCTGGAGCGGCTGGCCGAACAGCTGCACGTTCCGCTGCGCGAACGAAATCGGCTCTTGGTCGCGGCCGGGCATGCGCCTGCCTACCGGCACACGCCGCTGGACGACCCCGATCTCGCCGACGCGCGCGCGGCCGTGCGCCGAGTGCTCTCCGGCCATGAGCCGTATCCGGCGCTGGCGGTCGACCGCCGCTGGAATCTGTTGTTCGCCAACGCGGCCGCCCGGATCTTCCTGGACGGCATCGATCCCGCGCTGTGCGAGCCGCGGGTGAACCTTATGCGGATCGGCCTGCACCCAGAGGGTTTCGCGGCACGCCTGGACAATCTCGACCAGGTGCGCGCATTTCTGCTCCCTCGGCTGGCCCGCCAGGCGGCGCAGACCGGAGACCCCCAGCTCGGCGCGCTGTACGACGAACTGAGCGCGTACGCGCCCACCGAACCCGTCCGCCTCGACCGAGCCGACATCGCACTGACAATCCGCATTCGGCACGGGGATGCGCAACTGTGCTTCTTCAACACCATCACGACATTCGGTGCGGCGTTCGACGTGACACTCGATGAGATCGCCGTCGAAGCGTACTTTCCCGCGAACCGATCGACGTCCGACTACCTGCACGCTTTGGCGCGCGACACGTCCGCGAAGGACCGCGCGACAGCGCCCGGGTAGCCGTCCATCGGAGCAGTCGGCACCTCAGCCCTGCGCCGCGCGGACCCGGCCTTCCTCGAAGAACTCCAGCAGTGCTGCCACGGTGTTCACCTCGTCGCGCGGACGCAGCGCGCCGAACGGGGCGTTCCAGAAGTCACCCGTGCGCGGTGTCTGTGGCCCGACGTAGGCGTACGGACCGGGGTGAGCGTCATCACCCGGCGACACCCCATAGTTCACCTCGGTGACCGTGCTCGCCAGATCGAAGTGCTCCGGCCACAGCACCGGCGTCACATCCGGCTCCAGACAGCGTAAGGCCCTGTCCCCCAGCGCAAACCACGCCTCGATCAACCCGGCTGCCGAGATGTCGACCTCGAGCGCCGCATCGGGGTCGATGCCCGTCGTGTGCGCGTAGGCCCCCTCCGGCGCTCCCGGTTCGAAGCCCGCCGCCTGTGCCACCGCTCGGAAAGTCCCCTGTAGTCGCGCCCGTCCTTCCGGCCACCTCAGTTCGGTGCCGAGGACCGAGAACGGCCACCGCACGCCGCCGAATCCCCCGTGCACGATCCGCAGCCGGATGGTGCCGAACTCCCGATACTGCGGGCCCGCGATCAACAATTCCGCCGTCGCGTGCAGCGCCTGCCGGGACCGCACGTACGTCTTCTCGTCCACTCTCGCATCATCGCCGCTGCGGAGACCGGGCCGCATGCGTTTCGCCCGACTGCCGGTCCAGCTACCGCGCGTGACCGACACCAGCCCACCCGCGGCAGACAACGACACTCCGTAACCACGCCGCCCGTCGAGACAAAGACACCCGACGGACCGATCGGTAGCTCAGCCCCTTGCCGGAGGAGACCGATGGCCTTGTTGCCGCACCGCAAGGTGCGGTAGTCGGTGGTATCGACGGCCGCCCGCTACTTCGGTGCGGGGTGCGAACCGGTAATTCCTCTGCGTACTTCGCCGGGACTGTGCTCGACTCGCGACAGGTCGCGCCTTTTCGACGACCGCAGCTGCCACGGCACGCTGGTCACCATCACCCTTGGTTCGAACAGCAGGCGCGCCTTCAACCGCAGCGAGCTCTGTAGTGGCGGCCGCCATTGTGCGGGCCGCGTTGAGCGCCTTGGGTTTCCGGAACGCCGGTACACCATTCGAGATCGCTTCCGCACCGGTCAATGCGGTACATCCGGAGGAGAACGCGCGCAACACCAGAAACGCCAGAGCCGCCGCGCTCAGGCCGACCTGCTCGGCACGGATCTCATAGTGCGCGCTCTCGGCGACCGGCGCCTCCCCGAACAGCGACTTGGCCGAGCCGACCACGTTCATCACCATGATGCCGGCGATGAACGCATAGGTCGGCGTGGCGAACGCCCGTCCCGATTCCCGCACACCACGCAGGTTCATCGCGCGGGCCACCGACCCGCAGGCGTTCCAGAATTGCACGACCACCCGACAGTCGCGGATACCGCACTGGTCGCGCGCCGCGGTCTCCGCTGCGGCGGCGTCCGGATAGTTCACCGCCGACGCGACAGCTCCGGTGCTCGACGAAAGAGCAAGCGCGCCATAGTAATTTCCGGCCGCACGCGCTTCCCCTGCGACGCTCCCGACCATTGCGCAGGTAGCGGCGGACGCCACCACGACACCGAGGGCAGCCTTGCGCGTCAGTGACATGTGCTTCTCCCCGTGTCGAACCGGCTCCGGGCTCAGATCCTCGTCCAGTTCACCCGATCTGTCCAAACCATCGGTTCGGCGCGATGCGGCCGGGCGAAGGCCGCCGCGAGCCTGGATCCACGTTCATCCGCGAGTAGCGACCTCGGCACGGGTTCGGCGGCGGCGAGCGGCGGCGACGCGGCGACCGATCACACCGTGACGTGGCGCGAACAGGTAGACGACGGTGAACGCGGTCCCTTGCGTGACCACAACCATCGCGCCCGAGGCGGTGTCGAGGTGATAGCTGAGGTACAGGCCGGCCACCGCGCAGCACACCGATACGGTGGGCGCAATCACCAGCATACGGCTGAATCGGTCGGTGAGCAGGTATGCGGTCGCGCCCGGGATGATCAGCATGGCGACCACGAGGACGACACCGACGGCCTGCAACGCCACCACGGAGGTGAGCGCGAGTAGGCCGAGCAATGCGGTGCCGAGCAGCCGAGGGTTGAGCCCGATCGCGTGGGCGTGGGTGGGGTCGAAGGCGTAGAGGGTGAAGTCGCGACGCTTGAGCGCCAGCGCGGCGAGGGTGATCACAGCCAGGATAACGATCTGGATCACGTCGGCACGACTGACGCCGAGCAGATTACCGAAGACGATGTGATTGAGGTCGGTCTGGCTCGGCGTCACTGACACCAGCACCAACCCGAACGCGAACAATGTGGTGAACACGATGCCGATTGCGGCGTCCTCCTTGACCCGGCTGGTATCGCGGACCACCCCGATCAGCGCGACCGCCAGGAAACCGAACACTATCGCGCCCACCGCGAACGGCACCCCGAGGATGTACGCGAGCACGACCCCCGGCAGGACCGCGTGGGAGACCGCGTCGCCCATCAGTGACCAGCCGATCAGCACCAGCCAGCAGGACAGGACCGCGCATACGGTGGCGGCCGTCACGGTGGTGACCAGCGCCCGCACCATGAACTCGTAGCTCAGTGGAGCTACGAAGAATTCGATCAAGCTCATCTGTCTCACACCCGGTTCATGACGTCGAGACCGAAGGCCCTTGCCATGTTCTCCGGCCGCAGCACGAAGTCGGGGTCGCCGTGTTCGAGGACGGTGCGCATGAGCAGCACCGCCTCGTCGGCCAGACCGGGCAGCGCGTGCAGATCATGAGTGGACACCAGGATCGTGGCCCCGTCGTCCGCGAGTTCGCGAAGCAGCGTGGTGATGGTGGCCTCCGAGCGCTTGTCGACGCCGGCGAACGGCTCGTCGAGGAGCAGGATCGTCGCACCTTGTGCGAGGCCACGAGCCACGAAGGCGCGCTTCCTCTGGCCACCGGACAGTTGCCCGATCTGGCGGTCGGCGAGGTCTGTGAGCTCCACTCGTTCCAGGGCCGCGGCGACCGCCGCGCGGTCGCCGCGGCGGGGGCGGCGGGTGAAGCCCATCTGCCCGTAGCGGCCGGTCATCACGACGTCATGGACCGAGAGTGGGAAACTCCAGTCGACATCCTCGGCCTGCGGCACATAGCCGAGGGCGCCCGCGCGACGGGCCTCGAGCGGCGCCCGCCCGTTGATCAGCACGCTCCCGCGGTCAGGCTTGACCAGGCCCATGACGGTCTTGAACAAGGTCGATTTGCCGGATCCGTTCATCCCGATCAAGCCGCAGACCCGCCCTCGCGCCAACGTCAGGTCGACCCGATCCAGCGCGAGGACATCACCGTAGTGGACGGTGACATCGCGGACCTCGACGGCGGACGCGTTCACCGGCGTGTGCCCGTCAGCGCGGAACCGATGATGTCGGCGTCGTGCCTGATCAGCGCCAGGTATGTGGGTACCGGGCCGTCGGCCTCCGACAGCGAATCGACGTACAGCACACCGCCGAACGCTGTGCCGGTGGCTTCGACCACTCGCTGCATCGGGGCATCGGACACGGTGGATTCACAGAACACGGCGGGCACACTGCGCTGGCGGACGAAGTCGATCGCCGAGGCGATCTGCTGCGGCGTGGCCTGCTGCTCGGCATTGACCGCCCAGATGTACTTCTCGCTCAGACCGGCGTCGCGGGCCAGGTAGGAGAATGCGCCCTCACAGGTCACCAGAGCGCGCTCACCGGGCGGCAGCGTGTTGAGAGTCCCGACCAACTCGTCGTGCTCCTTGCGCAACTCGGTCTTGTAGGTTTCACCGTTGGCCCGGAAGTCGGCAGCGTGACCCGGATCGAGTTCGCCGAACGCACGCACCATGTTGTCGACATAGGTGAGCACGTTCAGCGGCGACATCCACGCATGCGGATTCGGCTTCCCCCGGTAGGCGTCCTCGCCGATGGCGATCGGCGCGACACCCTCGCTGACCACCACGTGAGGCACCTGCACATCCGACATGAACTGGGCGAACCACGCCTCCAAGTTCATGCCGTTGTCCAGAATCAGGTCGGCCTTCGATGCCTTCTTGATGTCGCCAGGAGTCGGCTCGTAGCCGTGGATCTCCGCGCCCGCCTTGGTGATCGACTCGACTGCCAGGTGCTCGCCTGCCACGTTCTGCGCAATATCGGCCAGCACTGTGAACGTGGTCAGCACCACCGGCCGACCGTCCCTGGCTGTGCTGCCACCGCTACAAGATGCCACCGCGAAACCCAAGGCGCACGCGGTCACTGCTGCGGAGAACAGGCGTACTCGACGAGACATCATGCGGTGGAGCCCAACCTTCATCGACGGAGCAAGTTCGTCAAGCCTAACTTATGAGTTAGAGCTGCGAAACTATCGCATGACGGACTGCCGCGTGTGCCGTCGTCCAGATAGTGGCCCGGCTTCAACAAAGCTGCGATGGACCAACTACCGCAGGCACTTCATTCGACCCCCAAGATCATCAGCCAGACCATCGACGCCACCGGCTGGTCCGAGATGGGTGAAATGACGGTCGGATGAACCGGCACCCCGAGACCGGCAAGCTCGCAGAGGAATCTCACGGCGCCGCTCGGGCGACCGCGCTTCACCTGCGAAAAGGATAGGCCGTCGCCTCGGGTAGGAATCGGCCTCTGCCCGGATTCGATGCGCGTCGTCGTGCCGTCCGGCTGATCGGTCGTGTCGCCGAGGTGTCACCGGTCGATGGCGGCGACGGAGACTTCGATTCTGGTGTCGTGCTTGTCCTCGGTCCAACGTTGTGCGTCGTAGAGCCACCACCGGTCGATATCGAGGCGGTAGAACCGGCGTGGGCCGTCGGTGTGGAATTCGTCCAACGGCAGCATCCACTCGGCACGGACCGCGGGATCGGGGAAGTTCGATTCGTAGTAGCGGTCGTAGTAGGCAGGCAGTTCGTCCGCGGTGACTTCGCGGCATTCTCCGGTGAACTGGGCGCCGTCGATCGGTATGCCCGACGGTGCGTCGGAGCCGGTCAGCCCGGTCAGGAAAATCGAGCCCGCGACCTGCGGCGAGCCGGCGATATTCATCGAATGCCGTGCATCACGCAGCGAGTACCACAGCAGCCGCAGCGGCTGGTGCAACACGACGTAGTTGACGGTGGACGACCAAGGACCGGCAGGCCCACTGGTGGCGAGGGTGACGAACCGGGCCCGATCGAGCAGGACCCGGCTGCGCAGTGCGAGGGCCGCCGCGTCCGATCCCGGTCCGGGCTGCTCCGGTGCGGGTAGCGGGACGGGAATCATCGGGTCGGTGAGGATTCGGGCGTCGAGGATCTCATACCACTCGTCCTGACCGGTCCGCCGTTTCTCCCATTCCGGATCACGGGACCGAGCGCTGATTTCGCGACGGTAGCGGCCCCATTCGGCTTCGTCGGCGAAAGTGACGTGATGCTCGAGGCAATGCACATCGTCACCGATGGTCACCGTGTACCACCGGGTGCCGAGCACCATGTCCAGGTCGGCATAGAACCAGAGCTGACGGTCTGCGATCCACTGCCAGAACGCTGCCAGATCTGCTCGGGCCTTTACGGTCGGTCGAAACCGGTAGACCAGGTGCAGCATTCGGCGGGCCTTTCGTTCGGATCAGGACAGGAAATCGAGCCAGTCACGGCTCAACGAGGACAAGTATTTGGGAAATCGGTCACGGTAACCGCGCGCCAAGTCCCTGTTGTGCGCACGCACACGTTCGACGTCGAGTTCATCATGGTCGAGCAGCACCACAGCCGCGAGCGGTTCCACCGTCGCACCACGGCGGATCTTCGCCTCCAGTGACGACGTCGACAGGAAAAGCCGAGGTAACCCGTTACGTGCGGCGTAATCGATGGGGGCATAACAAGTGGTGACGAAATACGGGTAGCCGTCTCTGCTCGCCGCCTCGTCCGAGCCGAAATACCGGCCGTGCAGGCTGTCGCCATGCCGGTAACATACGGCAACAGTGGCCAGCCTGCCATTTCGATAGCACAGCAAGACTTTTGCGTGGTCGTGCAGACCTACTCGACGCTGGGCAGCAAAAACACGAAGCATCCACACAACGCCTTGGCCGTTGCCGTATCTGCGACGGGTGCTCGCGATCAGCGGTGCGATCGCGGCCTCGATCTCGGGTGTGAGATCAACCCATTCCAGGGTGAAGCCGGCGGCGGTGAAGTCCCGGAGCTCTCGGCGTCGCCGCTTGCGGTTGTGTCCGCCCGCATGCGCGACAAAGTCCGCAGTTCCGTGTGGAGGCACCGCGACCGTAGCCTCGGCCGAATGCAGCAGCACGTGAGCGGCGGGATGCGCGCGCCCGAGTTCTCTCGCGGCACTCACCGGGAGATACGGCATCACCACCCCGGCCCGCTCGTTCTCACGGGCGTGAGCGAGTGTGCCGGCGAGCAGGTGAGACAACGTCGACGACCGTTGCGGCCCGGCCGTGCAGATCAGTCCGTTGCGCACCGACCGACGGGCGCCGAGCCAGACGAACGGGCGGTCCCAAGGCCCCGGAAGCTCCGGGAAGAAATCCGGTAGATGGAACAGCCCGGGCATTTGCTCGCCATCCCAGAGCGCCGTCGCACCGGTGAGCCGGTTACCGATGCTGATCGTCAGGACCGGACGCGGGCCTGCTGCCTCATCGAGATGACGCAGCCAGGCATGGCTGCAGAACAGATCACCCGGCGGAACAAGGCCATCCCATTCGATCGCGCTGATCGCGTCAACGGCTTCGACCTGGCGCGTTTCGATGGATGTGCACAGCATAGGTCTTCCCGAGCTACTAGCAGGTACCGCGATCGTAAAACATCCAACCGGTCGGTGCTGAGTGGGCTGAACCGCACTCGTTCCCCGATTTGAGCCTTCGCCGCTTCCGCCGCCCCGGCTTCCCTGACGCGGTTCGAATCGCCCAGCCAACATTGCGCTATTCCTGAACTGGCGACTTCCGCCTCTTGTCGGCGGTGTCGTCGGAATCGTGCCCGGCGTCGCGGAGCAACACGATCATCGGAACGCCCCCAGCGGGCGCCAACTGATCCCGTACTCGATGGTGTGCAACGCCTGCTGGGGTCGGCTCGACCTCGACGCAAGGCGCCCCATACCGAACAGGTAGCCGACACCCCGCCCGCCCGGCCGTGGCCGCCCGGGCGCGATGACGGCGGCGATGGTGGAATCCGCCCGAAGCATGCGGAACTCCGGCGAGCACACCATCGAAGAGATCGCTGCCGAACTAGGCGTATCGCGCGCCACCGTGTACCGGCATCTGATACCGACTACCGATCAGTCCGCCTCATTATGAGATATTTTTGAGACGACGACCCGAGGACGGATGTCGCCGACTGGCGAGAGTGCGCACGTTCAGGAATAGCGCACCCTCATCCCGTCCATGAGCACGTCGATGAGGCGATGCACTGCCGCAGGGTGATCCTCGTCGGGGCGGATGTAGATCTGCAAGGTCATCATGCGCGCGAGATCGGCGGGGGTGATGTCCGGACGGAGTGCGCCATCGGCATGGGCTTGTGCCGTGAGACGAGCGATGAGTTCGGAGACGACCGTGCGCGCCTGAGTCAGGCTGGGGTCGGCCTGAATCCGCGCATGCACGGCGGGCTCCACAGAGGACGCGAACGCGCCGACACCTGCCAGGACGCATTCGCGCAGGAAGCGGGACAGCGCCGACCAGGCGTCGGCTTCCTCGCGTGCCGCCGTCGCGGCCCGGTCGGCCAGGCCCGGTCAGATAGGCGTGCGCGGCAGCGGAGATCAACGCGTCGCGGTCGGGGAAGCGGCGGTACAGCGTGCCGACGCCCACGCCGGCGTGGTCGGCGACCTCCTTCATCGATACGTCGATGCCCTTGTCCCGGAACAGAACCAGGGCTGCCGCGACGATCTGATCGCGGTTGCCACGAGCGTCGGCCCTGAGGGTCTCAGCCGCCATTGACATCCCCTCCGCAGTAACTGGACGAATTCTTCCACTGGACGCGGGACGCGAGCAGGTGGAATTCCTGTGGGGCGACACGATTACCGCCCTGGCCCAGGACGAGGCGGGCGTGGACGTGACGTTCGCCCAGGCGCGGCCCGCACGGTTCGACGTGGTGATCGGCGCCGACGGGTTGCACTCGACGGTGCGGCGGCTGGTCTTCGGGCCAGAAGTCGAATTCCTCCGCCACGCAGGCATGTACGTGGCGACACTGCCGATCGACGCGCCGTTCGGCGACGACTCCGAGGTGGTCATCTACAACACCCCGGGCCGGGCGGTGCACCCGACCAAGGGCCATGCGTTGGCGGCGTTCATCTTCCGGCGTGACGCAGTGCCGGGCTACCACCACCGCGATCTCGACCAGCACAAGCGGCTCGTTGACGAGGCGTTCGCCGACGGCTCGTGGCGGCTGCCCCAACTACTCGACCAGGTACACGCCGCCGACGATCTGCATTTCGACTCGATCAGCCGGGTCCGCCTGCCGCGGTGGTCCACCGGGCGCATCGGGCTGGTCGGGGACGCGGCGGCAGCGGTGTCGCTGTTCGGGGACGGAACCACTCTGGCCATCGCGGGTGCCTACCGGCTCGCCGAAGAGTTGAGCCAGTCCCGACCGACGTCGCGACGGCCTTCGGCCGGTATGAGACCCGCCACCGGCCGATGGTGGACTCGAAACAGCAGGGATTTCGTTTCGCCCGGGCCGCTGCTACCGGGTACCCGGCCCGGCATCGCGCTGCGCAATACCGCGGCCCACCTGGTATCGGCCGCCGCCGGGATCGGCCGCGGGCATACCGCATCGCGACTACCGCGCCGACGCCGGGTGCTGTGACGCCGCAGCGGTCGGGCTGAGGTCGGCGCGCGTGAGCTGGTGTCGTGGCGGCTCGGGCAACACCACACGCTCAGTAAGCATCAGGTCGGCATCGACGTGCACCAGCGTGCCCGGAACGAGAAGTCGCCACGCCGGATCATCATCCATCGGCTCACTCGCAAACACGATGGACGGTTGCCTATCGAGATGCTCCGACCGCGCGTGGATGCGCCACGTCTGCAGATCGAAGCCCGCCGACTCGACCGGGTTGCGCCGATCGAGCACATACAGCCTGTGGGGCTCGGGATACCGCAGCGCCCACATATCCGTCGCGGTGCTCAGCAACAGGTTGACGGCATAGATCGGCACGTTCGACGCCAGCCAGTTCATCGCGTCCAGCAGGCCCGCCTCGACATCGCCCCCGGTTGCCCTGATCGACGAGGTGACCAACGCGAATACCCGCTCGCTGTCGGTCTGCCCCAGCACGAGATCGGCGGCGCGTAGCTCCGCGAGCCGTGCGTCGAGCACGTCCAACCCGCTGACTACACCGTTGTGCGCGAAGATCCGGTCGTCCTGCAGGAACGGGTGTGTGTTGCGAACATCGAGCGCCCCGGTGGACGCGTACCGAACGTGGGCGATGAACGTCGTCCCCGTCAATTCATGGGCTTCGCAGGCGAATGCGGTGTCTTTCCACGCCGCGATCGGCTGCTTGCTCACCACCGGCTTGCCGTCACCGTTGAACACACCCAGGCCTGTGCCGTCGGGATTCCGCGTGCTTTGGACGGACAGGTTGTCGGGCACGTCCAGCAGCCAAAACGTCGCCGTCACGACGGCGCGCCCCGCGTGCAAGCCGAACAGGCGGCACATAGTGCCTACCGTACGCTCTGCGGCGGCTCTGCTGCACTACCTCTATGGGCGAAGGCGACTCGCTCGCCCGGTCCCCCACGCTCGCATGTGCAGATCCACTTCGGTGCGGCGCCGCCCGCATTGTCGCGCAGACGGCAGCCTCGACCATCAGCGGTCGATCATCTGCATCTGTTGCTCGTTGTGGTGGTCGCCCGCAGGTGGTGTGAGGTTGTTGAGCTTGTCGATCTGTTCGCCGGTCAGCTCGATGCGGTCGGCGGCGGTGTTCTCCTCGACGCGGGCGACTCGTTTGGTGCCGGGGATCGGGGCGATATCGTCGCCTTGGGCCAGCAGCCAGGCCAGCGCGACCTGCGCGGGTGTGGCGTCCACGTCGGCGGCGACGGCTGCGACTTGGTCGGCGATGCGCAGGTTCTGCTGGAAGTTCTCGCCGGTGAACCGTGGGTTGGTGGCGCGGAAGTCGGTGGGGTCGAACTGTTCGGTCGAGCGGATCATGCCGGTGAGAAAGCCGTGGCCGAGCGGTGAGTAGGGCACGAAGCCGATGCGCAGCTCGCGCAACAGCGGCAACACCTCGGGTTCGGGGTCCCGGGTCCACAGGGAATATTCCGACTGCAGGGCGGTGATCGGGTGCACGGAGTGGGCGCGGCGGATCGTGTTCACACCGGCCTCGGACAGACCGATGTGGCGGATCTTGCCCTCTGTGACCAGGTCGGCCAGAGTGTCCACAGTGTCTTCGATAGGGGTTTCGGGGTCGACACGGTGCTGGTAATACAGGTCGATATGGTCGGTGCCCAGCCGCCGCAAAGAGCCTTCGACCGCGGTGCGAATGTTGTCCGGGCTGCTGTCGAGCGTGCCGGGACCGCCAGCGGCGTGTGAGACCATGCCGAACTTGGTGGCGAGCACGACCTCGTCGCGGCGGCCTTTGATGGCTCGGCCGACGAGTTCCTCGTTGCTGAAGGGCCCGTAGATCTCGGCAGTGTCGATCAGGGTGACGCCCAGGTCGAGGGCGCGGTGGATGGTGCGGATCGATTCGGCGTCGTCGGTGCCCGCTCCGGTGTAGGCGAACGACATCCCCATCGCACCCAGGCCGATGCGCGCGACGTCGAGATCCCTCAGTTGAATGTGCTTCATCGCTTATTTCTCCTTGTCGTGGATGTGGGCGGCGCCGTACCGGATCGAGTGATCACAGCGCTCCTTCAAGGGTGATCGGATCGAGCTTCGAGCGGCCTGGTTCGGCCTTCTCGTCCAGGAAACCGCGGAACGATCTGGGGTGGGAGACCCTGTTGTGCCAGGTACTGGCAGAACCTCCCACTCCCGCAGCGAGCGTCGTGACGTGACGCTATGGAGAGACGCCCGGAGATCCACGAGACCATGCGTGCCCAACCGACCAAAGGCCCGGCAATGGGATTGATCACACCCCCTATCCGGCCAGTCAGTTATGAGACAATAATTATTGGATTATAACTATCTAGGACGGTTGAGGCTGATGAACACATTGTTGGACCAATCCCAGGCAGCTCCCATCGGCCGCTGGACACCGCGCTCCGCGGCGCAAGCGGGCGGCTTGCATCCAGTCGGCCTGTTCACACTGCTGGCAGGCGCGTTTCTACCCATCGCGGACTTCTTCATCGTCAACGTCGCGCTGCATACCATCGACCAGTCGTTGCATGCGTCCGCACCTGCGCTGGAGCTGGTCGTCGCCTGCTATGGAACCGCCTACGCCGCGCTGCTCGTGCTCAGCGGGCGACTCGGCGACCGGTATGGACGGCACCGCATATTCCTCATCGGTCTTATCGGGTTCGTCACCACATCCCTGGCCTGTGGGCTCGCGCCGACGATCGGCTTGCTGATCGGCGCGCGGCTGCTACAGGGCGCCGCGGCCGCCTTGCTCGTGCCCCAGGTCCTCGCGACCGCTCACGCGACCCTCGATGGCGAGCGAAAAGCACGCGCTCTGGCCCTCTACGGCGCGACGTCCGGAATCGCCGCGGTCGTCGGCCAACTGGCCGGTGGCCTGCTGGTCCACGCCGACATCGCCGGTACCTCATGGCGGCCGGTCTTCCTGATCAACGTGCCCATCGGTCTCATAGTGTTCTTCGTTGCCCGCCACGTCGTGCCGGCCACTCGTTCCGAGCACCCGGCCGGCCTCGACCTGCCCGGCACCGTGCTCTTCGCGGCGACCCTGACCGCGCTGCTCGTGCCGTTGACCGAGGGTCACACGCTCGGCTGGCCGACCTGGACCTGGACCATGCTCGCCGCCGCTGCCGCGCTCGGCGTCGCGACCTACCTCGTCGAGCAGCGGGCTGAGCGACGCGGCGAAGTACCCCTGCTTCCGCCGTCGCTGCTGCGCCTGCCGTCGATGTGGCGCGGCCTGGCAATGATCCTGCCGTTCAGCATCGGCTTCGGCGCCTTCATGTTCGTCTTCGCCCTGACCGTCCAGGACGGCTTGCACGCCGACGCCCTGACCGGTGGCGTGGCCATCCTGCCCATGGCTGTGCTGTTCTTGCTCGGCTCCGTCGTCAGCCCACGTCTTATCGGCCGGTTCGGGCGCGGCGCGCTGGCCGTCGGCGGCGGCGTGCAGGCCGTCGGCCTGGCGACGCTCATCGCCGTCATCGTCACCGGGTGGCCAAGCGTGTCACTGCTCGACCTCGCCGGACCCATGGCCCTGATCGGCGCTGGACAGTCGCTGCTGTTCACCGGCCTCTTCCGAGTCGTGCTCGCCGACGTTCCCCCGCACATGGGCGGCATCGGTGGTGGCGCGCTCATCACGCTGCAGCAGAGCGGCCTCGCACTGGGCGTCGCCACGTTAGGCAGCCTGTACCTCGCCCTTGCCCCGAGCGGGACCGCGCACGCGTTCGCCGCCGCGGTCGGCGTCCAGCTGGCGATCGTGGTGCTACTCGCGATCAGCAGCCGCACACTTCCCCGCTTCACGACAGGCTAGCTATCGAGAAATAACTATGAGTTATCAAGTAGTACGATGAGAGTTGTGGGAGATGATCAAGCCGGTAATGGCCGGCGGCGCGCCTCGAATGCCTCCGACGATCTGTGGGCCGACTTCGCCGACCTCGTGCTCATCATCTCCCGCGAGATCCAGTTCCGTGGCTACTCCAGCAAGGAGGCGGTGTCACTCTCGCCGTCCGAAGGGATCGTGATGCGCTATTTGCATCGCCACCCGGGCACGATACCGAGCCGGATCGCGCACGCGTCCGGGTTGCAGCGCAGCAACCTCAGCACGGTGCTCCGTGGCTTGGAGGACAAAGGGGTCATCGAGCGGCGCAGCAGCGCGGAGGATGGCCGCGAGGTGAAGATCTATCCAACTGCCCGCGGGACGAGCAACTATGCATTGGTGCGCACGGAGTGGGCCGAGCTTGTCTCCGCGGCGGCCGGGGATGCCACGGACCTCGAGCCGGCCGTGGCGCTGCTACGCAAGGTCGAAGCCGGGCTCGTCGGGCTCCGACGAGGTGAGCAGGCTTCCTGATCAGGAACAGGACGACCCTCGCCCGACATGGTCGGCGAGGGTCGTCCGATAACAGACCAGTGCGGTCAGTGCGAGGCCTGCCCGACCGCGTTGTTGAACTGGGCGGTTCGTACGAAAGCCAATGCGAGGACGGCAACCAGCGGCAGTGCCGTGACCTGCCACAACCCCGCAAGACGCCAGCCGAAACCGGCCACTGAAGCGGCGAAAAGCAAGCCGGAGAACGCGGCGGTCACGTAGTAGCTGGTGATGAACAGCCCGGCACCACGTCCGACCTGGTGCGGCCGCACTGCCCGCTGCATCGCGCTGTTGCTGTTGGGGAACACGAAACCGGTCCCGAAGACACCCATCAGGAAGGCGAACACGCACTGCCAGACGAGCGTGCCCTGCACCTGGTAGATGAGAATGCCGAGCACCGAGAGCACCAGGTGGCTGCCGATCAGCAGGTTGCGCTGATCTACCCGATCGCCGAGCCAGCCACCCAGCAGGCCTGCGGCCCCGCCGACGCCGACGAAGCTCAGGGCAAGCGCGGACTGGCCGGTGGTGAAGTGCAGCTGGTTGACCAAGAACGTCGGATAGAGACCGAGGAATCCATAGAGAACCACACCACCGACTGCCGAGCTGATCGCCAGCGCGATGGAGTTGCGGTTGTACGGAGACGCGGGCATGTAATCGAAGGTCGCGGTGCTGACCGTCGTTTCGACCGCCCGCTCGGTCATCCGTCGGCTGACCGAGAACGCGGCGATCAGCGCGACGGTGAGCCCACACAGACCGAAGACGACAAAGGGCGCCCGCCAGGTGTCATAACTGGTCGCGAGGCGGACGCCGATGAGCGGGCCGAGGAAGACCCCGAACCCGAAGGCGACGCCGATGCCGCCAAGGGCGAGACCGCGCCGGTGATCGAAATACGCGCCGACCGCCGCGAACAGAGCCGCGGCCTGCATACCCTCGCCGAAGCCCGAGAAGATCCGGTAAGCCGACATATCGACCCAACCCGATGCCAGCGGGGTGGCCAGCGTGCCGAGGGAGTAGATCACGATGCTGACCACCAGGACCGTCTTGCGAGAAAAGCGGTCCACCAGGTATCCGGCCGGTAGTCCGGCCAATGCCATGCCCAGAGTGAAGCCGGTGGCGAGCAGCCCGCCTTCCGGCAGCGTGAACCCGTACTCCGCGCGAATGGTCGGCAGCAGCGGGGCGAACACCTGCCGGTCCATGGCGTTGACCATGAACGACATCGCCATCACCAGGAACCCGGTCGCGACTACGAGTTTGGGCACGAGGGGACGGCGGAGTTCCGCCTTGTCACGAGTAGGCACCTTGCCCACGCCAGCGGGCGCCGCGTTGATCATGGATGTCTCCCTGTCGAAAAGGGCCGCGGTGGACCGCGGCAGATCTGGTGGATTGAGCGAGAACGACCGAAGAACGGCACACGGCAACCCGGCCGTAACCGGATGGGGGTGGTTCGCTGGGAAGAACGACTGGCCCGCGTTGCAGTCAACGGTCCGCCGCACAGTCGTGGATGGCAGCCAGCATCAACTGTTGCGCGCGTCACGTCAAGACCTGACGACGAAATTATTTCGGCGCCCGGCAGAAACGACCCCGCCCGGACGCACGTGGCCACCGATTCACGCGTCAAGAAGCCCTTGACCTGATGAACGACGATGCTATCGTTAGCATTCGCTGCACAGTCATCATCACCGAAACCGGGAGGTGCCCATTCAGGACGCGCAACAGCCACGTGGGGTTTCAGCGCGTCCCAGCCAAAGCAACGAGTCGCACAGCCGTGGAAATCGGCGCGCTGGGCGCCGAGACTTTCCCTTGCCCCCCTTCACAAGTCGCATTCCGATGCGATGTTTCCGAGTCGAGGGTTTCCGCCTATGGCACAATCTGGCACGAAAGCCGGTCGGGCAGTTCACTGGCCACACCTCACACAGCCGCGTGGCGTGCGATCGCTAGCATAAGATCTTCCGTACAAAACTTCGGAGGATCGGGCAGCCAGTGATCACCACCAGGGATATCGCCGAACGCTTGCAGCTCTCCGTGTCGACGGTGGGACGGGCACTGGCCGACGACCATCGCATCAGCGAGCAGACCAAGTTTCGGGTCCGCCAGGCGGCCGCAGAGATGGGATACGTGGCCAACCGGGCCGCGCGGATGATGCGCGGTGCCGCCAGCAACGTGGTCGGGCTGGTGATTCCCGACATCCGGAACAGTTTCTACTCCACCATCGCCCACGAGCTGTCCAAGGACATGGCGGCGCAGGGCTTCCAGCTCATCCTGTCGGAAACCGATGACGACCGGATGATGGAGCTACGCCACCTGCGTGAGCTGTCCGCGAGCCGCGTGGCAGGCATCATCATCGTGCCGACCGCGCGTCCGCACGGCGAATCGGTCAAACTGCTCCAAGCCATCCCCCACGTGCAGCTACTGCGCAAACATACGGCGCTCGGGGCGCAGTGGTTCGGCGTGGACGACTTCGAGGCCCTGCGGCAAGCCGGCGCTCACCTCGTCGAACAGGGACACACCCGGATCGGCTACGTCGGCGGCCCAGCCGAGCTGCCGACCGGTGCACAACGCCTGAAAGGCTTTCGCAGCGCGCTCTCCGAGGGCAACCTGCCCAGCCGAGCCGGCCGTTTCGAACTGGGGCCGCCATCCTCGATCGAGCACGGCCGGCAGGCGGTGCGCCAGCTATTGGCGGGGCCGTCCGCACCGACCGCGATCGCGCTCGGATCGATCCAACTCACACTTGGCGCACTGGAAGAGCTTCACCTGATGGACGTCGCGGTGCCCAGGGATCTGTCGGTCGTCGGCTTCGGTGACGAGCCCGGATTCTCCTGGTGGGGACCGGGACTCACCACGATAAAGCTGCCGATCCAAGCTGTGGCGGCAGGCTGTGGATTGTGGCTCATGCGCAGGTTGAGCACCGCACCGGACGATGACACCGCCTACACCTCGGTGTCCCCAGGGGTGCTGATCGTGCGGGGCAGTACCGCTCCTCCTGCGAACGTGAGCCGCCAACCGCGCCGGAAGGGCAGCTGAAAAGCCCACTCCAAAACCCCGGTTGAGCTACTCCAGGACTCCGGGGCCGGGCCTGTCACCACCGAGCATGCCCCTCAGACGTGCCCACCGCATGAGCGCTGAGCAAAAAACCTCCAAGGGCATGGACGACGACTACAAAGTTCCGGCCGCAGCCGTTTGCTCGCTTGACGTTATAGATTCATAGTTATAGTCTCATCATCATTCGGGACTCTATCCCAGATCGGTTGCGATGACCGCGCACGTTCCCTTTGGGCGAGCGGGCAACAGCGCAACACCGCCCCGGCAGGGACTCGGCAATCGGAGGCAAAGATGCCTATCAAAACCATCAACCGACCGAACGGTCGCGTGCAATCGATAGCACCACCGACTCTTGTTCGGCCGATCCCCCGGCATGGCCGAGCTGAGCCGCCTCGAGGATCCGCGCCGCACCCGGTCGAGCGGATGCCTGAGCGCCGCCGGACGACCTCAGCCGAGACGGAGACGCCAAACGGGGCAGGCACTTCCGCGGATACTCCGCCCCGCCCCAGGACCACGAGCCAAGCACCTGAAACACCGATTGGAGTACGACGCCCGATGTTGCCTCCCGTTAACCTCCGGCCACCGTTCAACATCAGCCGGTCGAGTCATATCCGGTTGACCGTCGCCGATCTCGCCGAGAGCCGGAACTTCTACGTGAACGTTCTCGGCCTCGTAGTCACCGAAGAAGATAATTCTGTCTGTTACCTGCGCGGTTTACAGGAGGCGTGTCACCACAGCCTCGTACTCGAGCAGGCACAAGATCGCGGCACGTGCCGGAGGATCGGATTCCGGGTGTTCTTCGACGAAGATCTCGACGCCGCCTACGATTACTTCCGCGAGCGCGACCTTTCGGCCGAATGGGTCGATGCGCCGCATCAGGGCCGAACCCTGCACGTGAGCGATCCCATCGGGACACCGCTGGAGCTTTGCGCGACCATGGAGACCCGGCCGCGGATGCACATCCAGTTCGAGGCGTTCACGGGCGCACACGCCCAGCGACTCGACCACTACCAGATCCTTGCGCCGGACACCTACCAGCTGTGCGCCTTCTACAGCGCACTCGGGTTCCGGAACTCGGAATACCTCACCCACGGCGAGACCCTTCTCGGTGCGTTCATGTACCGGAAGGGCACCTGCCTCGATCTGGCCATCGTCACAGGCGAGGGCCCCCGGATGCATCACTTCGCCTACACCGTCTCCGAAAGCCGCGACATTTTTACCGCGTGCGACTTCGCAGGCAACCTCGGCTACGGCGACTCGGTGGAACGCGGGCCCGGACGGCATGGACCGGGCGGAATGCTCTTCGTATACCTCCGCGACCCTGACGGGCATCGGGTCGAGGTGTTCAACAGTCATTACCAGACCATCGACATCGAGACCGAACCGGTGCGCTGGGACGCCGCCTCGCTGAGCACCAACGCCCGATGGGGTCTCCCTGCACTCGAGAAGTGGTATTTCGAGGCGTCGGCGTTCGACGACGTCGCGCAGAAGGCGCCCGAAACCCCGCAGAACCCGATGACGCTCGAACGATTCCTGCTCGAGCAACGCGCGAACTGACCCAGCGCAGATCCAGGAGAACCACCATGGCAAGAGTCCCCTACCTCTCCCGCACGGGCGCCACCGCAGACACCGAAGAGCTCTGGGATCGCCTCGAGACGGAACGAAAGGTGCCGACCGCCAACATCTTTGCTGCCCTGGCGAACGCACCGGTACTGCTCGACGCGTTCCTGTCCTACGCCAACGCGCTCAGGGACGGCTCGGAACTGAGCCCGAAACTTCGCGAACTCGCGATCCTGACGGTCGGCCATGCCACCCGGTCGCGGTACGAGATCGCGCATCACCAATCCCACGCCCAGAAGGCCGGTGTCACGCCGGAGCAGTTGGCCGCCGTCGCCGACTTCGAGAACTCCGACCTCTTCGATGAGGCCGAATGTGCGGTAATGCGGCTCGCCACAGAGTCCACCGTGGCAGTCGACGTCACCGACAAGTGTTGGGCCGAAGCCTCGGCGCACCTGAGCGACAAGCAGATGGTCGAGCTCGTGCTGACCGTCGCCTGGTACAACTCCGGCGTCCGCATCATGGGAATGCTCGACATCGACCTCGAAGACAGCTACCAGGGGTAGGACCACCGTCCGCTTCGACGCGATCTTTACCGGGCCGACCGGCCCGCCCTCCCAGAATCGGAAATGAAGGAGCACCACCAATGGCGTTGATGCGCGCGGCCCGGCTGCATGCGATCGGCGAGCCGATGTCGATCGATGAGATCGAAGTGCCGAAACCCCGACCAACAGACGTTCTCGTGCGGGTGCAGGCCTGCGGGATCGTGCCGAATATGGCCAATGTGATCAGCAACTGGCCCACCTGGTTTCCCCAGCAGCCGCTGGCCAAATTCCCCGCGATCTTCGGTCTGGATGCAGCAGGGGTCGTCGAGGAAGTCGGCGAGGCGGTGATCAGGACCAGACCCGGCGACCGGGTGTACGTCAACCCGCTGCGCTCGTGTGGTAGCTGCTACTCCTGCCGGGGCGGTCAGCTCAGCCGGTGCCGTTACTTCACCCTCAACGGCTACTTCAGCACCTCACCCGATGGTCAGAAGATCTTCGACCTCTACCCCTACGGCGGTTTCGCCGAATACATGACCGCACCCCAGCAATCGCTGGTGAAGTTGCCGGACAACATCTCCTTCGAGCAGGCGGGCCGGCTCGGCTACATCGGAACGTCCTACGGCGCCCTTCGCATGGCCGACGCAGGACCCGGCATGGTGGGTCTCATCGACGGCGTCACCGGAACTCTCGGCGTCGCGGCGACAGTGCTCGCGCTAGCCCTCGGGGTAGCGCGAGTGCTCGGCACCGGGCGAGACGCGGAACTGCTGCACCGGGTCAAGTCTTTGGCGCCGGACCGGATCGAGATTCTCGCACTCGGCGACAAACCCTCGGGCGAATGGGCCAAAGCACTGACCGACGGCGAAGGCGCCGACTTCGTGATCAGCGCGCTCGGCGCCAGGGCCTCGGTGGAAACGATGCTGGATTCGATTCACGGCGTCCGCCGCGGCGGGAAAGTGGTCAACGTCGGCGGGGTGGCCGACCGGGTACCGGTGGACATGAAGTGGCTGATGGACGAGCAGGTGCAGCTCATCGGATCGAACTGGTTCAGCACCGCGCAGGGCCAGGAACTGGCGCACATGGTCGAGACCGGCACACTCGACCTCTCCTACCTCGAACACGAGCGGTTCCCGCTGACAGCGGTCAACCGCGCAATCTCCGGCTTGAAGGACCGCCGCGGTGGTTTCAGCAACTACGTCGTCATCCCCTGAACAAGCCGTGTCGCACGGAGGCCGTGCCGAACTCGGGTATGGCCTTCCCCGCCACGGGATTTGCCGCAATGTCGAACACGAAGGTTTTGTCATGCCAGCAACTCTGCAAGTCGTCATCGCGAGCACGCGGCCGGGACGCGCAGGCAAGCCCATCGGGGACTGGTTCGCGCAACGGTGCCGCCTGGACGGGCGTTTCACGGTCGAGGTCACCGACCTCGCCGAACTCGCCCTGCCCATGATGGACGAACCCCATCATCCCCGGGCGCGGAACTACGTCCACGAACACACGCGCTCGTGGAGCAGGACCGTCGAATCGTGCGACGCCCTGGTATTCGTGATGCCGGAGTACAACCACGGCTTCCCCGCCTCGCTGAAGAACGCGCTCGACTATCTACACGACGAGTGGGCGTTCAAGCCGGTCGGCTTCGTCAGTTATGGAGGAATCTCCGCCGGTATGCGGGCCGTCCAGTTGCTCAAGCCCGTCCTGACCGCCCTTCGGATGCTGCCGCTGACCGATCAGGTCGCACTGTCGAACTTCGCGCAGTACCTCGTGGACGGTGTGTTCGACCCGGGAGAGCCTGCCGCCGCGGCGTGCACGGTGCTCCTCGACGAACTCTCCCGCACCACTCTCGCGCTCGCGCGACTGCGCTCGCCGGTCGTTTAGTGGTCGGTTCGGAAACCCTCGTTGCCTGATCACGTGGCCAGCAGGCCACTTCGGGCTTCCGGAAAGCGCTCTCTCCATTGGTAGAGAGCGCTTTCCGCCGTGGGTCAGCCGCCGGTCCCGGTGATGACGAAAGCGACTGCCGCGGGCCGGTCGGTCTTATTTCGCCACGCGTGCCGACCGCCGATCTGGACGATCGTGTCGCCGCGGGTGAGCCGGGTCTGCGTGCCGTCGTCCAGTTCGAGCCAGATCTCGCCGTCGAGCACCACGCCGTAGTCGACGCTCGGCGTGCGGTGCATGCCCGGCTCGGCGGGATCCGAGGCCTCTGCGATGTCCGGTGCGTAGGTGGCGACTTCGCCGGCACGCTCGGCGTCGAAGCGCGGGTCGGTGACCACCGAATCGGGCGCGTACTGCACGATCACGAAGCTCGCTCCCCCGAAGCCGGGAACGACCGGACCTGTGTTGCTCGTCGGCTCGCTCCCGGGAGGTGTCGTCACCGGTGGCCCTGCGGTGAACCAGACGCGGGCTTGCGCCTGACCGGGCATGGACTCGAAGTCGTGGCTGTTCGGGACGGCGCCGTCCGACAGAAGGACCGACTTCCCCCGCGCATCGTTTCCGGCCACTACACGCCGCACTCTCACTGTTTCACTCCTTTGTGCCATCGATAGCACAACATTCTAGCCCACTCCATTCGGCATCGACGCAGCTTTCGTTCATTTTTAAAGAAGAGAGAGAAAAATGGCTAGGGATGCGAGCGCATTGAGTGCTATCGTTAGCACATGGCAGTGCAGTGGAAGGCGAACACCGCGGAGTTGGCAAGTCGCGGCGGATTCGACTCGGATGGCGATGCGGCACCGGCGGGCATCGTGCTGGCACAGGCGAGTCGCGGCGATGGCGAGTCGCTGCCATGGCTGGTCGCGGATGGACGTGCACTGCCGCTGCGCGAGTGGGCCGACAAGTGGCCACTCGGTCGAGTCGGATCACTCACCGAACTTCTCGAGTGCTGGCCGGATCACGAATCCGACCTGCGCGACCTGACTACTCTCACCGAGACCAGGGAACTCGTCCTCGCCCGTGGCGACGACATCGGCTCATTGCTCGTGCAGGCACCGATTCAGCCTCGGCAAACGTTCTGCACAATCGGCAACTACGTTCGCCAGGTCGTGGAAGCCGCCACGTACGCCGATGACGGCGCCGACGGGCCGAGGGCTCCCGCGCGACGGGCGTCCGCACTCGAAGCACTGCACCGCCGGCGCCGGACAGGCGAGCCCTATGTATGCCTGACCAGTTCCGAGCGGGTCGGCAGTCCCATCGGCAACCTGTCGATCGCACCCGGCGTCGAGACCCTCGACTGGGAGGTCGAGATCGCGGTTGTTTTCGGCGCGCCCGCCCGCAGGATCTCCCCGGGGAACGCGGCGAGCGTCATCGCCGGCTACTGCGTTGCGAACGACCTGACCGTCCGTTCCCTGGTGGTGCGCGAAGATCTGCCCGCCCTCGGCAGCGACTGGATCCAGTCCAAGGGCATGCCGGGTTCCCTGCCGCTCGGGCCGTGGTTCGTGCCCGCATGGCAGGTGCCCGATACTGCCCAGCTACGCCTCCGGTTGTCCGTCAACGGCATCGTGATGCAAGACGACACCGCCGAGGACATGCTGTTCGATATCGAGCACCAAATCGCATACCTGTCCCAGCACACAGGCCTGCGGCCGGGCAACGTCCTGTGCACCGGTTCACCCGCTGGGTTCGGCGTCCACCATGGACGGTTCGTCCGGGTCGGCGACGTGGTGAGCGCGCAGGTGTCCGGGCTCGGCGAGCAACGCCTGCTGTGTGTCGAGGAGGAACTCCCGCAGGCGCGAGTCACCCCACAACAAGCGACAGAGAAAGTACACATGCGATGACCGAGGACCAGAGCAGCACGGTGCTGCTCACCGATCGAGCGTGGCCCGACGACAGCGTAGAACGCGCGGTAATCGAATCCGCCGGTTTCCGGCTCGTCAGCGGACCGCCGGAACCGGCGCCCGCCGCTGCGATCGAAGCGCTTGTAGCACAGCATCGGCCGGCGGCGATACTCACGTGCTGGGCGCCGGTGTCGGCTGCCGCCATCGCCGACGCCCCGGCGCTTCGGGTCGTCGCCCGCATGGGCGTCGGTCTCGACAACATCGCGGTAGCCGCCGCGACCGACCACGGTGTGCTGGTGACCAACGTTCCCGACTATTGCGTCGAGGAGGTGTCCGATCATGCGGTCGGGCTGGTGCTGGCCTGGACGCGAGGGCTGGTCGTCGCCGACCGTGCGGTGCGGGCCGGGCGCTGGGACCCGGCCGGTGCCCGGCCGCGTCGGCTGTCTTCTCTGACCTGCGGTGTGGTCGGGTTCGGGCGAATCGGCAGAGCGAGCGCGGCGAAGCTTCGCGCGCTGGGCGCCCGCGTCGTGGTCAGCGATCCTTCTGCCACGGATACGGGCGCCGTGCCGGTCGTCGAGTTCGACGAACTCCTCGCCGACAGCGACGTCGTGGTGTTGCACGCGCCGCTGACCGGCGTGACGCGCCACCTCATCGGTGCCCGCGAACTGGCACTCATGCGGCCCGGGGCGCTGCTGGTCAACGTCAGCCGCGGCGGCTTGGTCGACACCGAAGCCCTCGTTGCCGCACTGCGGGCCGGCCACCTCGGCGGCGCCGGCCTGGACGTGCTCGAAGAGGAACCTTCGGTGCCCGCTGAACTGCTGGAGCACCCCGGCGTGGTGATCACCCCGCACATCGCGTTCTCCTCGGACGCCTCGGTCGTCGAACTCCGCCGCAGCGCAGCGGAGGAAGTCGTCCGGGTGTTGCGCGGCGAAACACCGCGTTATTCCTGTAATCAACCTTCAACAATCCGGCATGGAGTGTCTTTATGAGCGCGATCAGCAGCGTGCGCGGCCGACAGGTCCTCGACTCCCGTGGACGACCCACGGTCGAGGTCGAGGTGGTCCTCCGAGACGGCGATGTCGCCCGCGCCTCGGTGCCGTCCGGTGCGTCCACCGGCACGCACGAAGCGCATGAGCTTCGTGATGGTGACGAAGCGTTCTTCAACGGCCTAGGCGTGCTGTCCGCGGTGGAACATGTCAACGGAGAGATCGCCGCCGCGCTGCGCGGGCACGACGTGATGGACCAGCGGGGTTGCGACTCCCTGCTGCGCGAAGTCGACGGCACGCCCGGGCTGTCCCGGCTCGGCGCCAACGCCGTACTCGGCACCTCACTGGCGATCTGCCGAGCATCGGCGAAGGTGTCCGGGCAGCCGCTCTACCGCCGGATCGCCGAACTCGCCGGTGTCGCCGAGCCGGCACTGCCCATGCCGATGGTGAACATCCTGTCCGGCGGATTGCATGCCGGACGCGGGATGGACGTCCAGGACTTTCTTGCCGTGCCGATCGCGGCGACCTCGATGCTGGAGGCGATCCGGCTCACCGCGCGGGTCCGCGACGCGGCGACGGTGGTGTGTGCCGAACGCGGCCTGCCGACGCTGCTCGCCGATGAAGGCGGCCTGAGCCCCGGCTGCCGCACCGGACGGGATGCACTCGAATTGCTCATGGCCTCGATCGAACGCGCCGAACTCGAACCGGGTGTGGATGTCGCCATCGCGATCGATGTCGCGGCCGCGTCCCTGTACGACGGCACGACCGGGGACTACCACTTGCGCAGGGAAGGGCGTCGGGTCGGTGCGGCGGAGATGATCGATATCATTTCGTCCTGGGTCGACGACTTCCCGATCGTGTCCATCGAGGACGCGCTGGACGAGGAAGACTGGGACGGATGGCACACGCTGACCGCGCGGCTCGGAGATCGGGTGCGGCTCATCGGCGACGACCTGTTCACGACGAACCCGTATCGCCTGTCCCAAGGGATCGCGAAGGGGTGCGCGACAGGTGTCCTCGTGAAGGTCAACCAGAATGGGACGCTCACCGGCACGCTCGAGGTTGTTTCCGCGGCCGACGCCGCCGACTACGTCTCCGTGGTGTCGGCGCGCTCCGGTGAGACCGAGGACGACTTCCTCGCTGATCTCGCGGTCGGCACCGCCGCGGGGCAGATCAAGGTCGGGTCGGTACGTTCGTCGGAACGACTGGCCAAGTACAACCAGCTGATTCGCATCGCGGAGGATAGCGACTTGCGATTCAGCCCGCTCCCCTTGCCCGGTTCGTTTCCCGCCGCCGAGTTGACCCCGTGACCGCACCAGACCCTCGCGCGGGAGTGCGCGAGTTCCTGCGCAGGCAGGGATTACTGCGCGCCGAGGAGTATGCGGAGCTGACCCCGCTGACCGGCGGAGTTTCGTCGGATCTATGGAAAGTGGACCTGCCGACCAGGACAGTGTGTGTCAAAGGAGCTCTGGCACAGCTCGAGGTCGCGCACGAGTGGCTCGCCCCCGTCTCGCGAAACCAGGTCGAGTACGACTGGCTACAGTTCGCCGCCCCGGTGTGCCCGGGTCACGTGCCGCAGGTCATCGCCCACGACGCCGAGGCGGGCTTGTTCGCGATGGAATTCCTACCGCCGGAGCGCTACCCGGTGTGGAAGGCAGAACTGCTCGGCGGGCACGTGGACGTTGCGGTCGCGCGAGCGGTCGGAGACCTCGTCGGCCGACTGCACTCGGCTAGCGCCGCTGATTCGCAGAGCGCGCTCCGATTCGCCACTGATGACAACTTCGACGCCTTGCGCATCGAGCCGTTCCTGCGGGTCACCGCAGAAATGCACCCGGATCTGCTGGAACGGTTCACCGAACTGGCCAGGACGACGGCGAGCACACACCTCGCCGTCGCGCACGGTGATGTCAGTCCGAAGAACATTCTGCTCGGTCCCGATGGCCCAGTGCTGTTGGACGCGGAGTGCGCGTGGTTCGGGGACCCGGCCTTCGACGTCGCCTTCTGCCTCAACCACCTGCTCATCAAGTCGGTCAAGCTGCCGGCTCACGCCGCCGAACTGCGCGCTGCGGCGCAAGCACTGGCCGAAGAGCACGCACGCCATATCGACTGGGAATCACCGACCGCGTTCGGCACGCGGGTGACGGCCCTGCTGCCGGCGCTCGCGCTGGCCCGCATCGATGGCACGTCCCCGGTGGAGTATCTCGATGCAGTTCAACGCCGCGAAGTCCGGAACGCCGGCCGGGCGCTGCTCGCCGATCCCGCACTGACCGTCGACCAACTGCTCGACCGGTGGGCATCGGCCGGCTCGCTCCCTACCGGCTCCTAGTGAAGAGACAACTCACGATGACATTCTCCCTCGCGACGATCCGTGTCGACGACTCGCCGACCCCAGTACTCAGCATGGATGGCAGGCATTACCGGATCGCCGACCTCGCCCCGGAAGTTCTCGCACCGAACCCCGCAGCCGGGCTGATGACGGTGTTCGCGCACTGGACAGACACCGAACCGGTTTTGCTGCGGGCTGCCCGTGACCTCACCGATGGTGTGCTGACCTGCGCCGAAGTCAACGCGCCGAGCCGACTCGAGGACTGGCTGACGCCGTTGCGCTATCCGAACAAGGTCATCTGTACCGGCGCGAACTACTACGACCACCTGACGCAGGACGGCGGCCACACCGACTTCACCAAGGACGCCAACATCCCGGTCTTCTTCCTCAAACCGCCCACCACAACCCTCGTCGGCCAGGGTAGGTCCGTGCGTTATCCCGTTCAGTCGAGCAAATTCGACTATGAACTCGAGCTGGCGTTCGTAATCGGCAAGCGCGGTCGGCGCATCGCGGTCGAAGAGGCTCGCGACTACGTCGCCGGATACACCATCGGCCTCGATCTGTCGGCGCGCGACTGGCAGCGCCATCCGAAACATCTGGCCAAGTTCGATCTGTTCGGCGGCAAGGCGTTCGACGACAGCTGTCCCCTGGGGCCCGGCATCGTGCCCGCACGGTTCCTCGACGAGGGAAACCTGCAGCTGCGGTTCCACCTCAACGGCGAACTCCGGCAGAACGCCAACACGAAAGACATGATCTGGTCAGTACCGGAACTAGTCGCCCGGATCAGCGAGCACATCACGCTTGAACCGGGAGATGTCGTGCTCACCGGCACTCCGGCTGGTGTTGGGCTGTCGACCGGCGTGTGGACCGAGGTCGGCGATCACCTCGTCGGCGAAATCTCCGGGCTGGGGTCGCTGCGTGTAGAGATCATCGAGGATTGTGCGGATACCGTTGCGTGAGTCTCAGCGCTTGTCGGCGCTGAGGTTCTTCCTGCGTCATCGACTGCTGCCCGGCCCGGAAGCGCCGTGGTCTTACGCGGTCTCGGCCAGGCGCTTCACCTCTCCGGGGAACTTCCCGGCGAGGACCACATGTTCGGGTTCGGTGTCGGCGCCCAGGTCCGCACCGAATCGAACATACAGACGGGGCCGCGGGTTTCTACGGCCACCTCGGCAGGGCGCGGCGGGCGATTCAGTCACCAGCTTCCAAGATCGCCGTCAGCACCTGCAACGCGCGGTCCCGGTGTTCGTCGAGTTCGGCGACCACCTCGTCCACGGCACGGCGGCGGACGGCATCGAGAATTTTCTCATGCGCGTCCACAGTGGTGGCCCGCTCCTCAGGCGAGTTGTAGTACATCGCCCGGTACGCCTCTGTGGAGTCCCAGAGCAGCCGGATCAGGCGCATCGTGTGCGGCTGATCCGGCGACTCCAGCATCCCGAAATGAAATCGGCGGTTCGCCGCCAGCTCGGCCGCGACGTCACCGCACCCAGCCGCCTCGGCACAGTCGCGCGCGGCCAGCGCGATCCGCTCCATGGCATCGTCGTCCAACGTGGGCAGTGCCCGGCGCACTGCCCGCTCCTCCAGCAGCTGTCGCAACGCGTAGATCTCCACGAGGTCTCCGGCGCGCAACTCTGTGATGAAGTAGCCACGACGGGCCCGGTACACCACCTGGCCCTCCTGCTCGAGCGCGCGCAGCGCTTCCCGCACCGGAGCCACGCTGACACCCAGGCTTTCGGCGATCTCCTCCTGCAGGACTCGCTGTCCCGGGCGGAACTCCCCCGCCACAATCGCCCGGCGCAGCCCGTCGAGGGCATGCTGGGCCGTCGTTCCCGGACCGTCCTGGCGCAATATCATCGCCGCGACTCTATCGGTAGCCGCGGCTACCGGAAAGCCTGGATCCCGGTCAGCGCGCCCCCGATCACCAGGGCGTGCACGTCGGCGGTGCCCTCGTAGGTAACCACCGACTCGAGATTGGCCATGTGTCGGATGACCGGGTACTCCAACGTGATTCCGTTCGCGCCGAGCACCTGCCGGGCGGTGCGGGCAACCTCCAGTGCGGCGTTGACGTTGCCCAGCTTGCCCATGCTGACCTGCTCGGGTTGCAGCCGCCCCGCGTCCTTGAGCCGGCCGAGTTGCAGCGCCAGCAGGACTGCCCGGTTGACCTCCAGCGCCATCGCCGCAAGCTTCTGCTGCTGGATCTGGAAGGACGCGATCGGCTTGCCGAACTGTACCCGGGTAGTGCTGTAGTCCACGGCGGCCTCCAGGCAGGCCCGCGCCGCACCGGCCGCACCCCACACAATGCCGTAGCGGGCCTCGTTCAGTGATGACAGTGGACCGCGCAACGAGGTCGCTTCGGGCAACGTCGCCGCAGCGGGCAGCCGCACTTCATCGAAGACCAGCTCCGAGGTGACCGACGCGCGCAGCGACAGCTTCTTGTGGATGTCCACGGTGGTGAAGCCCTTCGTGCCCTTGGGCACCAGAAATCCCCGGATTCCCTCCTCGGTGCGCGCCCAGACCACGGCGACATCGGCCAGCGAGCCGTTGGTGATCCACATCTTCTGCCCGCGAAGGATCCAGTCTTCGCCATCACGGCGAGCGTAGGTGCGCATCGATCCCGGATCCGACCCCGAGTCCGGTTCGGTCAGTCCGAAACAGCCGACCGCCTCACCGGCGGCCATTCGCGGCAGCCACTCCTGCTTCTGCTCCTCCGATCCCCACCGGTGGATCGCGAACATCGCCAGCGAGCCCTGGACCGACACCATGCTGCGGATCCCGCTGTCGCCTGCCTCGAGCTCGAGGCAGGCCAGCCCGTAGGCCGTCGCGCTCGTCCCAGCACAGCCATAGCCCTCCAGGTGCATTCCCAGCACACCGAGTTTGCCCAACTCGCTGATCAGTTCGCGAGGCACTCGGCCCTCGTCGAACCAGTCTCCGACCGCGGGCACAACCCGGGTCCGAACAAACGCCCGGACCGTGTCACGGATGTCCCGTTCCTCGTCAGAGAGCATCGTGTCGATGGAAAG
This sequence comes from Nocardia sp. NBC_01730, assembly GCF_035920445.1. Classification (NCBI taxonomy): domain Bacteria; kingdom Bacillati; phylum Actinomycetota; class Actinomycetes; order Mycobacteriales; family Nocardiaceae; genus Nocardia; species Nocardia sp. NBC_01730. Next base: position 2,821,880 of record NZ_CP109162.1, read on the forward strand.
AAAATCTTGCAGGGCTGCTGCAGCGAGCATGGGGGCCTCCTTGACGTTGGGCTGATCCACACCCTACCGTATGAATCTTAGATTTTCGAAAATCGAAGATTCGAGGTAGTTGATGTCCGAAGCTCTGCACAACCTGCGGGTTCTCGACTTCTCGCGGATCCTGGCCGGGCCCTTCGCAACGATGCAGCTCGCCGATTTCGGTGCCACGGTGACCAAGGTCGAACGCCCCGGCACCGGCGATGACACCCGCTCCTGGGGTCCGCCCTACGATGAGCGCGGGCAGGCGACCTACTTTCAGGCGGTCAATCGCAACAAGGACAGCATCGTCCTGGACCTGACCGACGAGCACGATCTCGCCGAGGCCCGGCGACTCGCCGCCGGCGCCGACGTGGTCGTCGAGAACTTCCGCCCCGGCCTCATGGCAGAGTTCGGGCTCGACTACGACCAGCTCCGGTCGGCCAACCCCGGGCTCGTCTACTGCTCGATCACCGGCTTCGGCCGCGGCCCCGGAGCCGCGCTCCCCGGCTATGACCTGCTGATTCAGGCACTCGGCGGGCTGATGAGCGTCACCGGCGGCACCGGCGGCGAGCCCCAGAAGGTCGGGGTCGCCGTCGTCGACGTCATAGCCGGCCTGTTCGCCGCCACCGGCATCCTGACCGCACTCCACCACCGGAGAGCTACCGGCGAGGGCCAGCGGGTCGACATCGACCTGCTGTCCTGTCTGCTCGCGGCCTTGGTCAACCAGGCCAGCGCCTACACCTCGGCTGGCATGGTGCCGACCCGGATGGGCAACCGCCATCCCAGCATCGCCCCATATGAGCTGCTTTCCTGCGCCGACGGCGACCTGGTCCTCGCCGTCGGCAACGACCGCCAGTTCGCCGCGCTGTGCGATGTGCTCGGCGCACCACACCTCCCGGACGATCCGAGGTTCACTACCAACTCCGCCCGTGTCCAGCACCGGGACCTACTGCGTACCGAACTGGAACGCCGCCTCGCCTCGGGCACGGCCGCCGGCTGGGCTACGGCGCTGGCACGGGTACGTGTCCCGGCAGGCACCGTCAACGACATCGCCGGCGCCTTCGACCTCGCGACCGGACTCGGCCTCGACCCCATCGTCGAACTCCCCCGCGGGGACGGCGGCGACGTCTCTTTGTGCCGAAACCCCATCAACCTGTCGGCGACCCCGGCCACCTACCGATCGGCACCACCACCGCTGCCCGACGCGAAGGGTGAATGAGCCCGACAGGCAGCTATCCCTCGTATTTCGTTATGACGACCTCGGGAACCGGTATCCCCCCGACCATTGCCCGGGTCCGATCGGTTCGGGCATGGTCGATCTGCAATCTCCACACGGCGGACAGGATATTCATGCGTAGCGATCGGCAACCCCACATCGTGGTGATGGGTGTGACAGGTTCCGGGAAGACGACGATCGCGCGGCAGGTGGCCGGCATGACGACCGCTCAGTTCCTGGATACCGACGACCTGCATCCCCGGTCGAACATCGAGAAGATGGCCGCGGGCATCGCGCTGACCGACGAGGACCGGGCACCGTGGCTCGAGGCAGTCCGCGACTGGATACAGTCGCGAAGCGGTAGGTGTGTGGTGGCGTGCTCCGCGTTGCGTCGACGCTATCGGGACGTTATCCGCAACGTTTCCGAGCCGGTTGCTTTCGTGCACCTCAACGGCGAGCCCGACACGATCCGGCTGCGGATGTCCGCCCGAAGCGGCCACTTCATGCTGCCCGCCCTGCTGGAGTCGCAACTGGCACTGCTCGAACCTCTCGAGCGCGACGAGTTCGGAATTGTCGTGGATGTCGGGGCGGCGCCTGGCGAGATCGCACGGTTGGCGGTCGACTTCTTGACGGCAGACCGAAAGGTGGCGCGATGAGTGCCCATCGGAGTTTCGACGTCGAGGGCAAGGTTGCCCTCGTAACCGGATCGAGCCGTGGAATCGGCTACGCATTGGCAACCGGGCTCGCCGAGGCGAGGGCGGTGGTCGTGCTCAACGGCCGTGATTCCGCGTCACTCGAGCGCAGTCGGGACGAGATCACCGACAGCACCGGTGGCGTCGTCCACATCTGCGCGTTCGATGCGACGGATTCCCGGCAGGTGGCTGCTGCGGCGAAGCAAGTCGAGGCCGACGTCGGTCCCGTGGACATTGTGGTGAACAACACCGGAATCCAGCATCGGAGCCCGCTCCTCGATTTCTCCGATGACGACTTCCGACGTGTACTGGACACCAACCTCTTCAGCGCCTTCTGCGTAGGACGCGAGTTCGCCCGCGCCATGGTCGACCGTGGACGCGGGAAGATTGTCAACATCTGCTCCGTACAGAGCGAGCTGGGCCGGACGGGTATCGCGCCGTACGCGGCGAGCAAGGGCGGTCTGAAGATGCTCACTCGCGGAATGTGCGCGGATTGGGGTCCGCTCGGGCTGCAGGTCAACGCGATCGCGCCCGGTTACTTCGACACGGAGCTGACGGAGGCACTCGTGCACGACGACGCGTTCAGTGCCTGGCTCGCCAGGCGCACTCCGGCCGGCCGATGGGGGCGTCCCGAGGAACTCGTCGGTGCGCTGCTCTTCCTCGCCTCCTCGGCGGCGGACTTCGTCAACGGCCAGATCTTGTACGTCGACGGCGGCTTGACCGCGGTCGTATGACAGCACCGTCCACAGCCCACCGAGATCGAAAGCAAACCGTGCCGAACACCAGTCCCCCTCGAATCCACCTCGGCCCCCATCGAGACTCGTCCCTTGTCCGGGGAATCGAGCAGGGCGGCGGCATCCTCGTACCGCTCGCCGACGCCGACGCGGTCGTATGGGCGCGGGGACCGGGCACGTTTCCCGACAACCTTCCCGCCACGGTGCGCTGGGTGCAGTTGCCTGCGGCCGGCGTCGAACCGTGGATCTCCGCCGGAATTGTCGATGACGGCCGCATCTGGACGTCCGCGGCCGGCGCGTACGCGCGGAATGTCGCGGAGCACGGCGTGTTGCTCCTGCTCGCCGGGGTGCGTGCACTGACCGGGCAGGTGCGCGCGACATCGTGGCGCAAGGCGGAGTTCGACCCTCGGGTCGGGACGCTGCACGGCTCGACGGTCGCCATCATCGGCTGCGGTGGTATCGGCCGGGCGATGATTCCCTTGCTCACCGCGTTCGGCGCGCGGGTACTGGCCGTGACCCGCTCCGGCGGCCCCGTGCCCGGCGCGGCCGAGACGGCCGACGCGACTCGGACGGCTGAAATCTGGTCGCGAGCAGATCATTTCGTGATCGCCGCACCCGCGACATCGGCAACGGCACACCTCGTCGACGCGGACGCCCTCGCTCGGATGAAGTCGACGGCCTGGATCGTCAATGTGGCCCGTGGCTCGCTGATCGACACCGACGCACTGGTGCGCGCGCTGGCTGACGGCTCGATCGGTGGCGCCGCCCTCGACGTGACCAATCCGGAACCGCTTCCGGAGGGTCACCCGCTCTGGACGCTGCCCAACGCGGTCATCACCCCGCACGTCGCGAATCCTGCAGCAGGTCTCACCGCGGTGCTCGCCGACCACGTGACGGCCAATGTCGAACGGTTCGCCGCGGGGAAGCCGCTGCTCGCGACCATCGACATCGAGCGTGGTTATTGAGTTCCGCGCTCTGTGCCGGCTCTGATGTAGTTGGCGACGACGGTGCGCAGCAGCTCGCGTACGGACTCGGCCGGTTTGGACAGCGGCTGGTTCGTCGGTGTGCCCAGCGATACCTGAACCGTGATCGCCGGTTCGATGCGGCGCAGTTCGAGGTTGTCGACGGACATGATGCGCCGCGCCACCGACAGCGGTAACACGGTGGCGCCCAGCCCTTTTCGCACCGCCTGCGCCATCAATGTCACCGACTCCACCTCCCCGACGACACGCGCCTGTTCGAGGGCGTGGTCGTAGGCCTGTTCTACGACCTTCCGGATCGTGTGCATCGGGCCCGGCAGCAGTAGTGGCAGGCCCGCCAGCTGTTCGATCGAGACCGCGGCCCCCGTGTCACCGGGGAGCCCGGTACCCGTCGGGGCGACGACCATCAGCTCCTCGGTAAGGAGTCGCTCGAAGGTCACGCCTTTGATCGGACCGGTGTCGTAGAGCAGGGCCATATCCATCCGGCCGGTCATCATCGCCTCGCTGAGCACGCCACCGAAATTTTCGTTGATGTGCAACAGAATGCTCGGGTACTGCTCACGCACCGCGATGAGCAGTGGCAGGGCGATCGCGTTCACCGTGCTGTACGGGGCAAGCCCGACCGAGACACCGCCCGCCAGCTCGCGGCCGACGACACTCACCTCCGCCTGCGCACTCTCCACCTGACGCAGAATGATCTGGGCGTGACGGTACAGCGCGCGCCCCGCGTCCGTAGGTTCCACGCCTTGCTTGTGCCGGATCAACAGTTGCTGACCGAAGTGGGCTTCGAGCGCCGTCATCTGCTGGCTCAGCGCCGGCTGCGCGATGTGCAGAATGTCCGCGGCACGGGTGATGCTGCCAGCGTCCACGATACGAACGAACGAGAACAAGCGTCGGGTATCCACTTCGGTTCACCTTCCTCGAAGCGACGTCGTCGCACGCGATGATTTCCGCATTGTTGCCAGGCGGAAACTCCGCCGTACCGAATTCGCCGCCGACAACAGCGGTCATCCGCATAGTCGCTGTTCAGACACCATAGAGGTTCGTTATCGCGTCACCTGAAACAGGTATTACCCGCCCACGAGAGAACCTGCGTAGCGTCCGTTACACACCGGAAGTTCACACAAACGGTGCTCGCAGTTTCCTCACCTCGCGGAGGCATCATCAATGGCACTGAAGATCGATCTCGTCGCCGACGTCGGGGAGAGTTTCGGCGCGTGGACGATGGGCGACGACGACGCACTGCTCGACATACTCACCTCCGCCAATGTCGCTTGCGGCTTCCACGCGGGAGATCCGCAGACGATGGACCGGACGGTGCGGAACTGCGTCGCTCGCGGAGTTCGGGTCGGCGCACATCCGAGCTTTCCTGATCTGGTCGGTTTCGGTCGGCGGACGATGGACCTTTCGGCCGACGAGGTGCGGACAGACGTCCTGTACCAACTCGGCGCGCTGCACGCCATCGCCGTCGCGCGCGGAACCGCACTGTCGCACGTCGCACCACACGGCCGGCTGGGCAACCTGGTGGCGACCCGCGCCGACTACGCTGCTGCCGTGGTCGATGCCATCCAGTCTTTCGACCCGAGCCTGATCGTCCTCGCGCAGGACGGCAAGTTGGCCGACCGTGCTCGTGAACAGGGAATTCGTGTCGGCATCGTCGCCATTGCCGACCGCGCCTACCGCGCCGACGGCACGCTCGTGCCCCGATCGGAGCCGGGCGCCGTCATCCACGATGCCGCGGCGCTCGTCCGGCGCGCGGTGCAACTGGTGACCGAAGGATTCGTCGAGGCCGTCGACGGTACGCCGGTCCCCGTCGAGGCGGACACCCTACTTCTGCACGGCGACAACGCCGACGCTGTGCGCAACGCGAAGGCGATTCGGGCGGCCCTCACCGACGCAGGTGTCGAGATCGTTCCGCTGCCCGAGGTCCTCGCGGATCGTGCCGGTAGGAAAGCCGACTCATGTCCGGCGTAACGGAAGCCGCGTTCATCGTCGCGGACTGCGGGGACTCCGCGGTGCGCGTCACCACCCCCGACGCCGACCGGGAAGAATGCTGGCGGGTCGTGCACGCGGTCGCCGCCGCACTCGACGCCTACGCGGACCGGTTCGCGATCACCGGTGTCATTCCGACATACGACGCACTGCTCGTCGAATTCGACTGCGCGGCAAGTTGTCACGATGACATTCGTCGATTGCTCGAGAATCTGGTCCTCCATTCGGGGACGGCGGCGCCCCACCGGATTCGGCATTTCGACATCCCCGTGGTCTACGGCGGCGAGTACGGGCCGGACCTCCATGAGGTGGCACATCACCTCGAACTGTCCCCGGACGAAGTGATTCGCGTACACGGATCGTCCCCACTGACCATGCGCTGCTTCGGATCTCCAGGGGGCGCGCCGATGCTGGACGGCCCCGCTTTTCCGCGGCCCGTGCCTCGGCGCACTGTCCCGCGCCCCCACGTGCCTGCGGGAGCCGTGGCAGTGGCCGGTCACCAGGCGGTCGTCTCCGCGCGGCCGGCACCGGGAGGGTGGCCGGTGATCGGCCGAACCCCGCTCACCATCGTCGACCCCACCACCGAGCCGTTGTCGGACTATCGACCAGGCGACACGTTCCGGTTCTACCCGATTCCGGCCGACGACTGGTCCCGATACGAGGGGGTTCGCCATGGCTGAGCACATCACCGTGACAGTTCCGGGGATCACGTCGATCCAGGATCTGGGCCGCCCGCGTGCGTCGGGGATCGGGCAGCTGACGGGTGGCGCCCTCGACCAGTACAGCGCCGAAGTCGCCAACGCACTCGTCGGAAGTGCGCGCACCGCGCCGCTGCTCGAACTGGTAGCCATGGACTTCGGCGCCGTCGCGAGCACCGACCTGCTTGTCGCGGTCACGGGTGCGCCTGCCGACGTCCGTGTCGGCGGTGTCACGCGCGTCCAGTGGGAACCGTTTGTCTGGAACGCGGGAGCCGAACTGACCGTCGGGGGAATCCACGATGGGCTCCGGGTCTACCTCGCCGTGCACGGGTCGATATCCGCGAGCTACCTGCTCGGCAGCTGCGCTCCCGACTCGGTTCTCGGTTTCGGCCGGCAACTGGCGGCCGGCGAGGACGTCACCGTCGATGTCGACGGACCGCTGATCGACCACCCGCATTTCCGGATTCCTCTGTTCCGGCTCGGCGCTCGACGGCCCGCGTTCACCGGCAGCTGGACGATCGATGTCACGGACGGACCCGACATCGGCGAATTCGGCGCCACTGCCGAGCGACTGTTCGACACCCCGTTCGTGATCGGTGCCAACAGCAATCACATCGGGCTCCGGCTCACTCGATCCGATCCCGGTGGCGCCGTCCCGCAGCGGGAGAGCCGGACCGAGGTCCTCTCCCGAGGCGTTCCCATCGGGGCCGTCGAAGTACCCGCCGGCGACGAACTGCTCGTCCTGCACCGGGGCCGGGGAGTAACGGCCGGCTATCCGGTCCTGGCGGTCGTCACCACGACCAGCTTGTCTCAGCTCGGGCAGGCCCGCCCCGGCCAGCGAGTCCGATTCCAGCGCGTCACCGTGTCCGACGCGGTTCGCCGCTACCGGGAGCAGCAGGCCTCGATCGACCGGCTGCGTGCACGTGTGGCGATCGCGTTCGACAGCCTCCGCATTCCTATCCACACCACAGCGAATACCCCACCTCTGCCTTCCGCCGACCTTTCGAGCCCGCCCAGCCACCTGGAGTACGCATGACCGACACAATCTCTCCGGCCACCACCGGTTCCGCGCCTGACCACGGGGTGCGGCCCGGCCCGATCCGCAAGGTCGTACTCGCAGGATGTGTCGGCATCTTCGTCGAGCTCTACGACAACGGCATCTTCGCCTTCATGGCGACGGCACTCGCCATTGTGTTCTTCGACGTCTCCAAGTCGAGTGACGCATTGATGCTCGTCTTCGCCGGATACGCGATCTCATTCTTCGTTCGACCCCTGGGCGCCGTGGTCTGCGGCATTCTCGGCGACAAAATAGGTCGCCAGAAGATGCTCGTGTTCGTCATCCTGCTTATCAGCGTCGCGACAGCCGGCATCGGCGTCCTGCCGACCTATGCCGCCATCGGGATCGCAGCACCCACATTGTTGATCGCACTGCGACTGGCACAGGGATTCTCGGTCGGAGGAGAGGCTGCCGGCGCGATGACATTCCTCGCCGAGCACGCCCCCGAGGGCAAACGCGGACTGATCACCAGTTACGCCCAGATCGCCTCTTTCCTCGCGCTGCTCACCGGCACCCTCGTCGCGTTCACGATGTCCCCGTGGCTGAACACGACCGCCATCCACGGCGGCGGATTCGGGAGCTGGGCATGGCGGATTCCTTTCCTCATCGCGATCCCGATGGGAGTGATCGGCTGGTACATCCGCCGCGCGATCAGCGACACCCCGAACTTCGGAAAACTCAAGGAATCCGGCGGACTGTCGCGCAACCCGCTGAAGGAAGCATTCGCCACACCCGAGCACCGCAGGGCCATGCTCCTCGCCCTCTTCATCCCGCTGATGAATGGCTCCGGCTACTACGTCCTCTTCTCCTACATGCCGACGTTCCTCAAGGGTGACAAGATCGGATTCTCCACCGGCACCGCCCTGCTCGTCACCGCCGCCAGTCTGGTCGCGATCTGCGTCGCGATTCCATTCATGGGCGCACTGTCCGACGGACTCGGACGCAAAAAAGTGATCGCCGGTGCCGCGGTCGCGATGGCGATCGGCGCCATCCCTTGCTATGCCCTCATCGCGACCGGCAACTTCGCACTCGCCGTGCTCGGCGCCTGCATCATGGCCGTGATCTTCGCCGGCCACACCGCAGTGATCCACATTCTCATCGTCGAACTGTTCCCGACCCGCGTCCGATACTCCGCTTACGGCCTCGGGTACAACATCTCGTCGGCCATCTTCGGCGGTACCGCACCGCTGCTGATGACATGGCTGATCCCGCAGTTCGGCATCTATGTCCCGGCTGTCTACGCCGTCCTCACCGCACTCGGCACGCTCGCCGCGGTCAGTACCGTCACCGACCGGGCGCACATGCCGCTGCGCGACACGCTCTGACGGATCGCACCGGGATCCGGCCCGATGGCCTCCGATCACGTGAAGGCCGGCCGACTCCGACTTCTGTCCCCGAAACAAGGAAGTGTCATGCCTTTTGACGACTACCGAACCGCCCTCGTCACCGGAGCGAACACAGGAATGGGTGCCGCGGTCACCGAGATGCTCACCAAGCGTGGCCTCACCGTTTATGGAGTCGCCCGCAACGCCGGGCGGCTCGATGAAGTGGCCGCCGATACCGGAATGATCCCGCTCGCGGTCGACATCACCGATACCACGGCGCTGACCCGGGCAGTCGCGGGCCTCGAGGTAGACGTCCTGGTCAACAACGCTGGGGTATCCGCGACCGGGAACATCCTCGACGCGTCCCCCGAAACGGTCGACGCCATGGTCGACGTCAATCTCCGCGCAGTTCTGCATCTCTGCCGGCTGCTGATGCCGGGCATGGTCGAACGCGACCTCGGCCACATCGTCAACATCAGCTCGATTGCCGGTCTCTACAACTTCTACGGACACACCGCCTATCACGCGACCAAGGCCGCGATCCACCAGATCTCGCGACAGCTCCGCAACGACGTCATCGGCAAACGCATCCGGGTCACCGAGATCTGCCCGGGCCGGGTAGAGACCGAAATCTTCGGACGCAACCTCGGCGGCACCCCCGAAGCGATGCAGGAAGCCTGGGACACCTATTACGAGGGCTTCGAATCCATCACGACGAAGGACATCGCAGACACCGTCGAGTACGCCATAGACGTGCCGCGCCACGTAAACCTGGGCCTGATCGAGATCACACCGACCTTCCAGGTGCCCGGCGGACTCGAATTCGTCCGCCGGAACCACTGAGGCCGCCCTATGCCCACCACCGATATCGACGTGCCCACTCGGACACTGGGCGTCGTCGCACATGCCGCCGGTGATCTGCGCGTCGAATCCATACCACTGCGGCGGCCCGAATCACCCGACGCAGTCGTCGAGATCGCCTACGGCGGTATCTGCGGGTCCGACCTGCACTACTGGACCCATGGGGCCGCAGGAGAATCAATTCTGCAGGCGCCCATGATACTTGGACACGAAGTGGTGGGCACAGTGGTCCGGCAGGCCGCCGACGGCAGCGGACCCACAACAGGAACCCGCGTCGCTGTGCACCCGGCGACACCAGGCGGCGACAGCCCGCGATATCCCGCTGATCGCCCCAACCTCTCACCCGGATGCACATACCTCGGTAGTGCGGCGCAGTTCCCCCACACAGAGGGAGCCTTCACCCGCTATGCGGTGCTGCCGTCGCGGATGCTCCGGGCCTTGCCGCCGGACCTGTCACTGCGAACGGCCGCCGTCGCGGAACCGGCCGCCGTCGCGTGGCATGCGGTATCGCGCGCAGGTGAGGTCGCCGGGAAAACCGCACTCGTTGTCGGCAGCGGTCCGATCGGTGCCCTCGTGGTATCGGTGCTGCGCCGTGCCGGTGCTCGCGCGATCGCGGCCGTGGACGTGGACGTCCACGACTACCCACTCGCCATCGCACGTCAACTGGGAGCGACGACGACGCTGAAGGCCGACAACACGGAGGCGATCGCCGCCGTGGACGCGGACGTCGTCATCGAATGCTCCGGCAACCGGCACGGACTCGAATCCGCTATTCGCGGAGCAACGCGAGGTGGTCAGGTGGTACTCCTCGGGCTGCTGCCGACCGGACTCCAACCCTCACCGCTCTCTCTCGTCATCACACGCGAACTCGCCGTCGTCGGATCCTTCCGGTTCAACGACGAGATCGACGCTGTGCTCGAGGCTCTCGCGGACGGAAGCCTCGTCGTCGAGCCGGTAATCAGCCACGAGTTCGGCGTCGAGCACGCGCTCGAGGCCTTCGCCGTGGCCAAGAATGCCGAGTCGTCCGCGAAGGTGCTGCTGACGTTCTGAGCGTCGTGTGATCCCGAATAGCAAAGCACGAGACAATCCCAGGAGGAACAATGTCCCCTTTCGCCCCCGCCACGCGTGTGGAGCGTATGCGCGAGTCTCCGAGCGTCGCCGCCGCGCAACGGGTTCGTGAGCTGCGTGCGTCGGGACGAGAGATTCTTGACCTGACCGTCGGTGAACCGGACTTCGACACCCCCGATCACGTCAAGGCCGCCGCGGTCGCGGCCATAGACTCCGGGCTCACCAAATACACTGCCGTGAACGGGATTCCCACACTTCGGAAAGCGATCGCGACACGGATGTTCGACCGCACCGGCATCGAGTTCAGCGACAGCGAGATCACCGTCGGCGGCGGGGCCAAGCAGATCATCTTCCTAGCGCTGATGGCGACCGTCGAGAACGACGACCAGGTTGTCGTCCCGTCCCCATACTGGGTGTCGTACCCCGACATGGTCACCGTGCACGGCGGCACCCCTGTCGTCGTGGACTGCCCCGAATCGGATCGCTTCCTGCTCACCGCTGAGAATCTGGAGGCGGCTATCACTCCCGCCACGAAGTGGGTGATCCTCAACGGCCCCGCCAACCCGACCGGCGCGGTGTACAGCGAGGAGGAACTCTCGGCTCTCGCCGCCGTGCTGGAACGCCACCCACACGTGAGCGTGATGTGCGACGAGATCTACGACGAGATCATCTTCACCGACGCGCCCAGCCCGAGTCTGCTGTCCGTGGCGCCCCATCTTCGCGATCAGATCTTCCTCATCAACGGGGTATCCAAGTCCTACGCGATGACCGGCTGGCGTCTCGGGTACGGCGTCGGCAACCCCGGGCTCGTCGCAGCTGTCAACAAGCTGCAATCGCAGAGCTCGTCCTGCCCGTCCTCGATCAGTCAGGCCGCCGCGGCCGAGGCGATCTCGGGAGACCAGACGTTCGTCGCCGAATCGAACGTGCGCTACCGCGCGCGGCGCGACATCGTGTTCGACCTGCTCTCCGCCGTGGACGGACTCGCACCGGTGCTGCCACAGGGAGCGTTCTACCTGTTCGTCGGGTGTGCCGGGCTACTCGGTAAGCGGACTCCGGACGGGCGGATCCTGCAGAACGACCAGGACGTCGTCCGGTATCTGCTCGACTACGCGTCCGTCGCGACGATCCAGGGATCCGCCTATGGAACACCGTCGTACTTCCGCATCTCCTTCGCGACCTCGGAAGACATACTCCGCGCCGCCGCCACCGAAATCGCGAAATCCATTGCGGCCCTGAGCTGACCGCATTACGACCACCACGGAGTCACCATGGTTCACGTCACCACAAAGATCGACCGCGCCGACCCGACGCGGATCGATGAGCTCGGCACCTTCTCGGCAGCCACCATCCACGAGGCCCAGGGGCGCAAGGGCGCTCTCGAGTCGGGCATCAAACCCCTCGACCGCGACATGTCGTTCTGCGGATCCGCGTTCACCGTTGTCTGCCATCCCCGCGACAACGTCATGCTGCAAGTCGCGATCAGCTATGCGCAGCGCGGCGACGTACTCATCGTGGCGTCCGGAGACCAACCGGCCGGGCAATTCGGCGACGTCCTCGCCAACGCCTGCGTCGCCCGAGGCATCTCCGCGCTCGTCACCGATGGTGGCGTGCGCGACACCCGTGAAATCCGAGAACTCGGATTCCCCGTGTTCTCGAAGCACGTGTGTATAGAGGGGACCGTGAAGGAGACGCTCGGCCCGATCAACCAGCCCGTCGTGTTCGGTGGCCAGGTCATCTACCCCGGCGACGTCGTGAAGGGTGACTGCGACGGAGTCGTCGTAGTGCGACGCGACGAAGTCCCCTTCGCGATCGCCGCCTCCCGGGAACGTGACGCCACAGAGGCGGCGTACATCGAACGTTACAGAAACGGTGAGACACCCATCCAGGTCTCGAATCTGGCGGCCATCCTAGAGACGAAGGGCCTGACGGTCGATCAGTAGAGCACGGTCCTGCCACTGCTGAAGCGTCCCTACGACCGGGCAAGAATGTGGTCCACCGGGCGTTCGCAGGCGCCGCGGAGCGCGAGATCACGGCCCCCGCCGGTGTCGCGGCGCCGTGGTCGCGCCAGTTCGGCCGGCACGGCGGGCGGCAACTACCGAGACTTTCACACCTGCGCGGCAGGCTGACCCGGCCCCTGGTTTATCGGGACGATCTTGCTTCGACCTTCGCGGACAGCAGGATGAGACATGGCTTGGACCGACAACCCCGTTCCCGGGCCGGTTTCGATCAGAATCGAGCTACGGTGGGCCAGTAGATCCGACAGCGCGTCCCAGAACAGCACCGGATGCGCGATCTGGGCGGCCCAGAATTCCGGATTCGTCGCCTCGTCGGGGCGCAGTCTCTGTCCGGTCCTGCCCGACCAGATCGGTAGTTTCGGCTCGTGCAGTCGCTCGGCCGCGATGGACCGCTCGAACACGGTCGCGGCGTGGGCCATGCACGGACTGTGCCACGGCTGTCGGGCCGGTACCGACATCGTGACGAACCCTCGCGCGCTCAGCATCGATTCCGCCGTGCGCACATCCGGGTCCGGGCCAGCGACGATGGTGCGGCGGGGGCCGTTCACCGCGGCGATCGTGACCCCAGCCCGCACCCATTCCGCACGCAGTTGTGGCAGGACGGCGTCGGGATCGGCCGCGACCGCGAACATCCCGCCCGGCAGCACGAGGTCCAGCGCGCGCGATCGGGCGGCCATGATTCGTGCGGCCGAACGCACATCGAAAACCCCCGCCACTGTGGCGGCGGCCAGTTCACCGACACTATGGCCGAGCAGCGCGACGACATTCGCTCCGGCCCGGATCAGCAGGGTGGCGAAGGCGTATTCGATCGCGAAGATCAGGGGCTGCGAGACCCGTCCGTCATCGAGATCGGCCTCGGGGTCATCAGAAAGCCAGCGCCGCTTGGGCTCGCCCCCTTCCTCGGACATCAGCGTGAGGAATTCGTCGATCGTCGCCGCGAATTCCGGCTGGTGGCGGTAGGTGTCCAGTGCCATGCCGGTGTGCTGGCTGCCTTGCCCGGGTAGCAGCAAGGTGATCGGCTGCTCGGTCATGGAACTCTCCCTGGGGCGCGTATCTGTCGAGGCAGCGATGGTGGACCCCCGTCATCTGTGCGGAATACGGTGGCCTCGGGGAGCGTGCGCTGGCACAGCCCACTGAGCATTCTTCCTGGACCTACCTCGACATAGTGGGTGGCGCCCAATGATGCCATGATCTTGACCAGACAACACACCGACTGCTGCATCCGGCTAGCCTTCTCGGGGTTGATGACCAGGATGCTCGGCTTCGGCCGGCCCGATTGGCTGCCGCGGCGGCGTCCATGCGGTCGATGTTCCAGGTCTTCGCCTTATCAGCTCGCCACGCCACAACGTCTGTTTCAGTAGCGCTTGTCACGCCAATCCGAGTGTCGGAAAGGACATTTCCTGTACTGGTTGCGACGTGGACGCGGGGGACGGAGCCGTGCCGGGCGCGTTTCGGAAGCGTGGGTACGCGCATCGGTTACCGCCGATGCCGCACACCTGCGGCCGGGCCGGCCTATCGTCGGCTCGCATCGACCCGAGTTCGGCTACGGCTACCAGTGGTGGCTGCCCGATGACAACCGGGGCGAGTTCAGCGCGATCGGGGATCGCGGTGCGGGTACGGCACACCCCAGCGGTGCGAGCGTCGTCAACGGCAGGTCCGGTTACACCTTGATGATGTTGGTCTCGACGATATCGGCAAAGGTCGCGAATGCGGGCGGCCGCTGTCGGCTCGGCGATTACACCGTGAACCCGAGGGCGCGCAGCTGTTCGCGACCGTCCTCGGTGATCTTGTCCGGGCCCCACGGCGGGATCCAGACCCAATTGATCTTCAGGTCCTCCACCAATCCGCTGCGGACCAGCGCGTTGCGCGATTGGTCCTCGATGACGTCGGTGAGCGGGCAAGCCGCGGAGGTGAGGGTCATGTCGAGGACGGCGGTGTTGTCCTCCTCGACGCGGAAACCGTAGACCAAGCCTAGGTCGACGACGTTGATGCCGAGTTCCGGGTCGACGACGTCGCGCATCGCCTCTTCGATGTCCTCGAGCAGCTCGAGATCCTCGGCGGACAGCTCGACCTGCTCGGCCGCGTCGACCTGCTCGGCCGTGTCGGTGGCCGGTGTGTCACTCATGACGCTTCCCCGTTTCCCATCGGACGCTTCGCTTCTTCCTTGATGTCACCCACGGCGTTCGCGGGGCCGATCCGGATCACGGCGTCCTTGAACGCCATCCACCCGAGCAGCGCGCACTTCACCCGCGCCGGATACTTGGACACTCCCGCGAGAGCAATCCCGTCGCCGATCACCTCCTCGTCGCCTTCGACGGTGCCACGGCTGGAGATCATCTCGGTGTAGGAGTCGACAACCTTCAGAGCCTGCTGAACCGGAAGGCCGATCACCTGGTCGGTGAGGATCGAGGTCGCGGCCTGGCTGATCGAGCAGCCCTGCCCGTCATAGGAGACGTCGGCGACGTCGCCGTTGTCGTCGAGCCGCACGCGCAGGGTCACCTCGTCGCCGCAGGTGGGGTTCACGTGGTGCACCTCGGCACCGTACGGCTCCCGCAGCCCGCGGTGGTGCGGGTGCTTGTAATGGTCCAGGATCACTTCCTGGTACATCTGCTCCATGCGCATGTTCTATGCAACTCCGAAGAATGTCTGGGCCTTCCGCACCGCGGCGACCAGCGCGTCCACCTCGTCGAGGGTGTTGTAGGCCGCGAACGACGCACGCGCGGTGGCCGGAATCCCCAGCCGTCGCATGAGCGGCCAAGCGCAATGGTGACCGACGCGAACCGCGACGCCTTCGTCGTCGAGAATCTGCCCGACATCGTGTGCGTGGATGCCGTCGACCACGAACGACACGGCACCGCCGCGATCCACGTTCTCGGTCGGGCCGATGATGCGGACGCCGTCGATCGCACCGAGACCCTCCAGCGCCGCACCGACGAGCGTGTGCTCATGTGCGGCTACCGCTTCCATGCCGATGTCTTCCAGATACCGCACGGCGGCGCCCAATCCGACTACCTGCGAGGTCATCGGCACACCGGCCTCGAACCGCTGCGGCGGCGGCGCGTAGGTGCTGCGCTCCATGGTGACGGTCTCGATCATCGAGCCACCGGAGATGAACGGTGGAGTCTCCTCCAGCAGCGCCCGGCGGCCGTACAGCACGCCGACACCGGAAGGTCCGAACATCTTGTGCCCGGAGAACGCGGCGAAGTCGATGCCGAGCTCGCGGAAGTCGACCGGCATGTGCGGCACCGACTGGCAGGCGTCCAGCACCGTCAGCGCGCCGACGGCCTGTGCCCGGCGGACCAACTCCGCGACATCGGTGATCGCGCCGGTGACATTGGACTGGTGGGTGAACGCGACAACCTTGGTGGCGGGCGACAATTCGAGGGAATCGAGGTCGATCCGGCCGTCGTCGGTAATCCCGAACCATTTCAGCCTCGCACCGGTGCGGCGCGCGAGTTCCTGCCAGGGAACGAGATTCGCGTGATGCTCCAGCTCGGTGATGACGATCTCGTCACCCGGGCCGACGTGGTAGGGGAACCGGTTGTCGGCGAACGAGTAGGTCACCAGGTTCAGCGATTCGGTGGCGTTCTTGGTGAACACGATCTCGCCCGCGTCGACACCGACGAACCGCGCGATATCGACCCGCGCGCCCTCGTAGGCGTCGGTCGCCTCCTCGGCGAGTTGGTGCGCGCCGCGGTGCACCGCCGAGTTGCTGGTGATCAGGAAGGCCCGTTCCGCCTCGAGCACGGCCAGCGGCCGCTGCGAAGTCGCGCCGGAGTCCAGGTACACCAACGGTTTCCCGTCCCGAACCGTACGGCTCAGGATCGGGAAGTCGGCCCGGATACGGGCGACGTCGAGGGTGCGGACCGTAGCGGTCATGTCAGGCTCCAGCGATAGCGGACTGGGGGACGGCAGTCGGCGAAGCCGACGGGGTGGGTGAGCTTTGTGTGAAGCGGACGTAGCCGTTGGCGTCGAGTTCTTCGGCGAGTTCGGCGCCGCCCTCGGCGACGATGCGCCCACCGACGAACACGTGCACGAACTGCGGCTGGATGTAGCGCAGAATGCGGGTGTAGTGCGTGATCAGAAGGACGCCCCCATTGTCCCGCTCTTTATAACGGTTCACCCCCTCGGAGACGACGCGCAGCGCGTCGACGTCCAGGCCCGAGTCGGTCTCGTCCAGGATGGCGATCTTCGGCTTGAGCAGGCCCAGCTGCAGGATCTCGTGGCGCTTCTTCTCACCACCGGAGAAGCCCTCGTTCACGCTGCGATCGGCGAAGGCGGCGTCGATCTCCAATTCGCTCATCGACTCCTTCACCTCCTTGACCCAGTGCCGCAGCTTGGGGGCCTCGCCGCGCACGGCGGTGGCGGCGGTGCGCAGGAAGTTCGACATCGAGACACCGGGGACCTCGACCGGGTACTGCATGGCCAGGAAAAGACCGGCCCGTGCGCGCTCGTCGACGGACATCTCCAGCACGTTCTCGCCGTCGAGGGTGATCGAACCCTGGGTCACCGTGTACTTCGGGTGCCCGGCGATCGCGTACGACAGGGTCGACTTGCCGGAACCGTTGGGACCCATGATGGCGTGCGTCTCACCGGATTTCACCGTGAGGTTCACACCATTCAGGATCTTGATGGGCTCACCGGACTCGTCCGGGTTGGCGACCTCGGCGTGCAGGTCCTTGATTTCCAGGGTGGTCATCGAATTCGAATTCCTTTGCGGGGTGGGTAGTTCGGTTTTCAGACGCCGATCGCGGCGAGTTCGGCTTCGATGGCCGACTCCAGCCGCTCCCGGATCTCGGGCACCGCGATCTTCTGGATGAGTTCGTGGAAGAAGCCGCGCACCACCAGGCGGCGGGCGACGTCCTCCGGGATACCGCGGGCCCGCAGGTAGAACAGCTGCTCGTCGTCGAAACGACCGGTAGCACTGGCGTGTCCGGCGCCGACGATCTCGCCGGTCTCGATCTCCAGGTTCGGCACCGAGTCGGCGCGGGCGCCGTCGGTGAGCACCAGGTTGCGGTTCACCTCGAAGGTATCGGTGCCTTCGGCGGCAGCGCGGATCAGCACGTCGCCCACCCACACGGTGCGGGCGTCACCCTTGGGCATGTGCGCGGAGCTTGCGGAGCGCCCATCGGACTCAGCCGGGTCGCCTTGCAGCGCGCCCTTGTACAGCACCCTCGACTTGCAGTATGGGACCGCGTGGTCGACGAGCAGACGCTGCTCGAAGTGCTGGCCGGCGTCGGCGAAGTAGAGGCCGAGCAACTCGGCGTCGCCGCCGGGGCCGTCGTAGCGCACGGTGGCGGTGAGGCGCACCAGATCGCCGCCGAGGGTGACCGCGATGTGCCGCAGCGTGGCATCACGGCCCAGCTTGCCGTGGTGTGCGGTGGCGTTGACGGCGTCGTCGGCCCAGTCCTGAACCGCTACGACGGTGAGCTTCGCGCTGTCACCGAGCACGAATTCCACGTTCTCGGCATAGGTTCCGCTGCCGCGCTGGTCTATCACCACGGTCGCGACCGCGAAGTTGTCCAGCCTGATCTGCAGGTGGCCGTAGGCGGTCTTGCCCTCGCCGGGGCCGGTCACCGTGACGACGACCGGTTCGGCGACCTCGGTCTCCGCGCCGACCGACACGATGGTGGCCGACTCGAAGCCCGAATAAGCCTGCGCGGCAACCCGATCCGACGGCACCCCCGCCTCGCCGAGGCGAGGGTCGGTGCGCGTCACGGTCTCGACCTTCACACCGGCGATCGGGGTGACCTCGACCGTGGCCCGGCCGTCCCGGACCGCGGTGCCGTCGTGCAGCCCGCGCAGGCGGCGCAGCGGAGTGAACCGCCACGCCTCGTCGTGCGAGGAAGGCACCTCGAAGGCGTCCACGTCGTACGAGGCGAAGACCTCGCCCTTGTTGGTCGCGGCCCCTGCGCCCGGGTTCTGAATCGGCTTGGCCGTGGGGTTCTCGCCCTCGACCGCTCCAATCACGCCAGTCGCCATCAGCCAACGGCCCCTTCCATCTGCAGCTCGATGAGCCGGTTCAGTTCCAGTGCGTATTCCATCGGCAGTTCCTTGGCGATCGGCTCGACGAAGCCGCGCACCACCATCGCCATCGCCTCGTCCTCGGTGAGGCCGCGGCTCATCAGGTAGAACAGCTGGTCCTCGGAGACCTTCGAGACGGTCGCCTCGTGGCCCATGGTCACGTCGTCCTCGCGGATGTCGACGTAAGGGTAGGTGTCCGAGCGGCTGATCGTGTCGACCAACAGCGCGTCGCACTTCACGGTCGACTTGGAGCCGTGCGCGCCCTTGTTCACCTGGACCAGGCCGCGGTAGGAGGCACGGCCGCCACCGCGCGCCACCGACTTCGACACGATGGTCGAGGAGGTGTGCGGTGCCAGGTGCAGCATCTTCGCGCCGGTGTCCTGGTGCTGGCCCTCGCCGGCGAACGCCACCGAGAGCACCTCGCCCTTGGCGTACTCGCCGGTCATCCAGACCGCCGGGTACTTCATGGTGACCTTGGAACCGATGTTGCCGTCGATCCACTCCATGGTCGCGCCCGCCTCCGCCTTGGCCCGCTTGGTGACCAGGTTGTAGACGTTGTTCGACCAGTTCTGGATAGTGGTGTAGCGGCAGCGTCCGCCCTTCTTCACGATGATCTCGACAACCGCGGAGTGCAGCGAGTCCGACTTGTAGATCGGCGCGGTGCAGCCCTCGACGTAGTGCACGTAGGCGCCCTCGTCGACGATGATCAAGGTCCGCTCGAACTGGCCCATGTTCTCCGTGTTGATCCGGAAGTAGGCCTGCAGCGGGATGTCGACGTGTACGCCCGGCGGCACGTAGATGAACGACCCGCCCGACCACACGGAAGTGTTCAGCGCGGAGAACTTGTTGTCACCCGCAGGGATCACCGAGCCGAAGTACTGCTGGAAGATCTCCGGGTGCTCCTTGAGGCCGGTGTCGGTGTCCAGGAAGATCACACCCTGGGCCTCGAGGTCCTCGCGGATCTGGTGGTAGACGACCTCGGACTCGTACTGCGCGGCGACACCGGCGACCAGGCGCTGCTTCTCCGCCTCGGGGATGCCGAGCCTGTCATAGGTGTTCTTGATGTCCTCGGGCAGGTCTTCCCAGCTCTCGGCCTGCTTCTCGGTCGAGCGCACGAAGTACTTGATGTTGTCGAAATCGATGCCGTCGAGATTGGAGCCCCAATTCGGCATGGGCTTGCGATCGAAGATGCGCAACGCCTTGAGCCGCTGCTCGAGCATCCATACCGGCTCGTTCTTCTTCGCCGAGATGTCACGGACAACCGCCTCGGACAGACCTCGCTGCGCACTGGCGCCGGCCACATCCGAATCGGCCCAGCCGTAACCGTATTTGCCCAGCGAAGCGATGGTCTCTTCCTGGGTGAGCGGTTGCACCTGGTCGGTGGTCGTCGTCATTCGGCACTCCTTCCGGAGTCGTTCGTTCGTACCGCTGCGGGCTGTGCAGCGGTTTGTGCTGACGTCTTCTTTTCGGCAATCGGCAACACCAGCAGCGGCACGTGCGTGGTGCACGCGCAGTCGCCATTGGCGATCGTGGCCAGTCGCTGCACATGGGTGCCGAGCAGCTCGCGGAACGCCTCGAGTTCGGCCGCGCACAGCTGCGGGAATTCCTCAGCGACGTGCGAGACCGGGCAGTGGTGCTGGCAGATCTGCACGCCCGCGCCCACCTTCCGGGTAGTGGCGGCGAACCCGGCTTCGGTGAATGCCTCGGCGATCTCCTCAGCCTTGGCCTCGGTGTCCGCGGCGTTCTGCTCCCCGGCAGGGTGCTGGCCGACGGGTTCGATCCCGGCCACGATAGTGCGTGCCCGTTTGCGCGCGAACTCGGTGATGGCTTTTTCGCCGCCGATCTCCCCGAGCTGCCGGATGGCCGCACCGGCCAGGTCGTCGTAGGCGTGGCCGAGCTGGCCGCGCCCCGCGGCAGTGAGCTGATACTGCTTGGCTGGGCGCCCGCGTCCCTTCTGCTGCCACGGCGCCGATCGGCTCGCCCGAGCCTGACCGGAGTCGATCAGCGCGTCCAGGTGCCTGCGCACGCCGGCCGGAGCCAGGCCCAGCTTGCTCCCGATGGCGGTCGCGGTGATCGGCCCCTCCTCCAGCAGCAGTTGGACGATGGCCGCACGGGTGTGCCCCTCGGTACCGACCGCCACATGAGCAGCAGACGACCCGGCACCAGCCTTGCGACCGGCCCCTTCGTCGTTGTTCCGCAAACCCACGGTTTTCACAACATCAGTGTGGCGGAATTCGTTCCCGAAATCCAATAAGGGTGACCTGACTAATTTGCCGCTCGACCTGCGGTCGAACAGCCGAGAAGCCGCCGGACTGGCCAAAGTCCGAACGCCATGCGTCCGAGGTGAACCCGATCCAGCATCGGAGTGACGTATCACACAGCGCCAGCCGAGCATCCCGCGCCGAAAGCGCCGACCGTTTCAGCACACAGGTCGGTGAACCCGCTCAGGTCGGCCGGTCGAAGGGCGCTGTTCGCACACGATGCGGAAGGCTGCGCGGCAGGGATCTCGCGGTGGCCGACGGCCGACTTTCATCGAGGTTCACCGCAGGCTTCGAACTCCTTGCCGATTGTGGGCGGAACATCTCGGGCCATCGTGCCGTGCCCTGACGACCTCCCGGGGAGAGACAGGCACGCGAGCCAGAGCGACGGGCGAGCCAGAGCGACGGGAGGGAGCATTAGGCTTCGTCTCGTGGCGGTACTGGAGGGCGCACGGCGCAGCACACTGGCGTTCACGCGCCGGGCACTCGGACTCGACGTACCCGCGGCCGATCACACGATCGCGGTCTTGCATCGCGACGAGTCGGAGGTGCCCGGCCTCGACCGCAAGGAGCTGGTCCAGCTCGACCGGATCCGCCTGATGGGCGCGACCGGCACGGTGCTGATGGCGATCAGCGCGCTCGGTATCGGCGCGCAGCCGGTACACCAGAATCCGACCTCCGGCGTCCGCGTGCTCGGCATCTTCGCCCGCGCGCACACTGGCTCGCTGGCCATGTGCATGACCGGCACCGTCGTCGTCGTACTGGCCTGGCTGCTGCTGGGCCGGTTCGCGGTCGGCGGCATCGGCGGCTCCCCCATCCACCGGCTGACCCGCTCGCAGCTGGATCGCACGCTACTGCTGTGGCTCATCCCGCTCAGCGTGGCCCCGCCGCTGTTCAGCAACGACGTGTATTCCTATCTCGCGCAGAGCGAGATCGCCGCGCGCGGCATCGATCCCTACCAGGAGGGCCCGGTCGCGGGACTCGGGATCGACAACGTCCTCACCAACAACGTCCCGACCATCTGGCGCGATACCCCCGCACCCTATGGCCCGTTGTTCCTCTGGATCGGCCGTGGCATTGCCGAGCTCACCGGCGACAACATCATCGCGGGCGTTTGGGTGCACCGGATCCTGGCACTGGGCGGCGTCGCGCTGATCGTCTGGGCACTGCCGCGACTGTCGGTGCGCTGCGGTGTCGCGCCGGTGAGCGCGCTGTGGCTCGGCGCCGCCAACCCTCTGGTGCTGTTCCACCTGGTCGGCGGTGTGCACAATGACGCGCTGATGCTCGGCCTGATGCTGGCCGGGTCGGAGTTCTGTCTGCGCGCCATCGAGGACACCCACCCGTTCGACGGACGCGCTTACGCGTGGCTGATCACCGGGGCGGTCATCATCGCGCTCTCGTCCTCGATCAAGTTCACCTCGATCATCGCGCTCGGCTTCGTCGGCATGGCCCTGGCCAGAAGGTGGGGCGCGTCGCTGCGCACGGTCGCGATCGCGGCCGCCATGCTCGGCGCGATCGCCGTCGGCACGACGCTTTTCATCAGTTCGGTGAGCGGGCTCGGGTTCGGGTGGATCTACACCCTGAACACCGCAAACGCGGTGCGCAGCTGGATGTCGCTGCCGACGGCGCTCGGCATCATCACCGGATTCGGCGGAGTGCTGCTCGGACTCGGCGACCACACCACAGCGCTACTGAGCATCACCCGGCCGATCGCGGCCTTGGTCGCGGGCTTCTTCACCGTGCGCATGCTGGTCGCCACCAGCACCGGACGGCTGCATCCGGTCGGTGCGCTCGGCGTGGCGCTCGGCGCCATAGTGCTGCTCTTCCCGGTGGTGCAACCCTGGTATCTGCTGTGGGCGATCGTGCCGCTGGCCGCGTGGGCGACCCGGCCGGTGTTCCGTCTTCCGGCCGTGGCGTTTTCGGCGGTCGTGAGCGTGATTTTGATGCCGCGCGGCGCCGACCTCGAGGTATTCCAGATCGTCGGCGCAGCGATCGCCACCGTGATCGTCGGGGTACTGTTCGTCGTCATCACCCGCAACGCGCTGCCCTGGCGGGGGCAGACAGGGGTGTCGGCTCCGTCACAGCTGCCCGCCTCTTACGGTGTGACATCGTGACCGAGCGCAGCGAGGGAGCCATAAGCACAGCACCAACGGGCGCGACGCAGCCGAGCCCCAGCGAGGCGGAGTCGTGACCGAACCCGCCGTTTGCGTCGATGGCGTCGTCAAGCGTTACGGCGAGACCACGGCGGTGGACAGCCTCTCCTTCGCGGTTGAACGGGCGCAGGTGCTCGCACTGCTCGGTCCGAACGGCGCGGGCAAGACCACCACGGTGGAGATGTGCGAGGGATTCGCCTCGCCGGACGCTGGTTCTGTGCGCGTGCTCGGCATGGACCCGGTCGCTGATTCCGAGCGGCTTCGCCCTCACATCGGCGTGATGCTGCAGGGCGGCGGCGCGTACCCGGGTGCGCGGGCGGGCGAGATGCTCGACCTGGTCGCCGCGTACTCCGCCGATCCGCTCGATCCGGAGTGGCTGCTGCGCACGCTCGGGCTGCAGGACAACCGCCGCACGCCCTACCGTCGCCTGTCCGGCGGCCAGCAGCAGCGGCTCGCGCTGGCCTGCGCGCTGGTGGGCAAGCCGGAGATCGTGTTTCTGGACGAACCCACCGCGGGCCTGGACGCACAGGCCCGGCTGATGGTCTGGGAGCTGATCGATGCCCTGCGCAGGGATGGGGTGACCGTCGTGCTCACCACGCACATGATGGACGAGGCCGAGCAGCTCGCCGACCAGCTGGTGATCATCGATCACGGCCGCATCGTCGCCTCCGGCACCCCCGCCGAGGTCACCGCGCACGGTGCGGCCGGACAGCTGCGATTCTGCGCTCCGCCGAAACTGAACCTCGAACTATTGACAACGGCTCTACCCGAAGGATTCGCGCCCAGGGAGACCGCGCCCGGCACGTATCTGGTGGAGGGCGAGATCAACCCGCAGGTGCTCGCGACAGTTACCGCATGGTGCGCGCGGATGAACGTTCTGGCCACCGACATCCGGATCGATCAGCGCCGCCTCGAAGACGTCTTCCTGGAACTGACCGGACGGGACCTGCGCGGATGAGCCAGCACGACCTGACCGCCAACCGCTTCGCGCCGGGCACCTTCACGCCCGCCCCGCGCCCGAGCTCGCGCGCCGCGATGATGATCGCGCAGACCCGGCTGGAGCTGGTCCTGTTGCTGCGCAACGGAGAACAGCTGCTGCTCACCATGTTCATTCCGATCACCCTGCTGGTCGGCCTGAGCCTGCTGCCGTTCGGCGATCTCGGCACGGATCGGGTGGACAAGATCGTGCCCGCGGTGATGATGGTTGCCGTCATGTCGACCGCGTTCACCGGCCAGGCCATCGCGGTCGGCTTCGACCGGCGCTACGGCGCGCTCAAACGGCTCGGCGCGACAGCGCTGCCGCGTTGGGGGGTCATCGCGGGCAAGAGCGCGGCGGTGCTCATCGTCGTCGTATTGCAGGCGATTCTGCTCGGCGTGATCGGCTTCGCGCTCGGCTGGCGTCCCGAGCCGGTTGGCCTGCTGCTCGGCGCCGGTGTGATCGCGCTCGGCACCGCCACCTTCGCGGCGATGGGGCTGCTACTCGGCGGCACCCTCAAGGCGGAGGTCGTGCTCGCGCTGGCGAACATCCTCTGGTTCGTCATGCTCGGCATCGCCAGCATCGTGTTCGCCTCCGACGACCTGCCGACCGCGGTGAACGTGCTGGCCCGGCTGATCCCCTCGGGCGCGCTGGCGGTCACCCTGGAGGATTCGATGCGCAGCAGCGTCGACTGGTTCGGGCTGGCTGTGCTCGCGGTCTGGGGCGGCGCGTCCGGCGTCCTCGCGACCCGGCTGTTCCGCTTCCACTGACTCATCCAACGACGGAATGTAGTAGACCGGATGCCGGCACCCGATCGGCCCCGGCTACCATTCTCGACGTGCTGTATCGCGCGTTTCTTCGACTCGTCGACAAGCTGCCGCTGCCCTCGCTGCGGGTGCAGCGCCTGACCGCGGTCGCGGTCATCCTCTCCCAGGCAGGTATCTCGGTCACCGGCGCCGTCGTCCGGGTCACCGCGTCCGGCCTCGGCTGCCCGACTTGGCCGCAGTGCTTCCCGGGCAGTTTCACCCCGGTCGCGGTCTCGGAGGTTTCGGCCGTCCACCAGGCCGTCGAGTTCTCCAACCGGCTGCTCACTTTCGCCGTCACGCTGTGCGCCGCGCTGGTGGTGCTCGCGGTGACCCGTGCGCGCCGCCGCCGCGAAGTGCTCGTATACGCGTGGCTGATGCCCGGCGGCACGGTCGTGCAGGCGATCATCGGCGGCATCACGGTGCGCACGGGCCTGCTGTGGTGGACGGTCTCGATGCACCTGCTCGCGTCCATGGTGATGGTGTGGCTCGCGGTGGTGTTGTACGCGAAGATCGGCGAACCCGACGACGGCATCGACACCGTACGGGCGCCCGCGCCGCTGCGCTGGCTCACCGGGCTCAGCGGTGTCGCGCTGAGCGCCGTGCTCATCGCGGGCACCATGGTGACCGCGGCGGGGCCGCACGCGGGCGACAAGAGCATCGAGCGTCCCGTCGAGCGTCTGCAGATCGAGATCGTCACGCTGGTGCACCTGCACTCGCAGTTGCTGGTCGGGTATCTCGCGCTGCTGGTCGGCCTGGCATTCGGCCTGTTCGCGGTCGGCATCACGCCCGCGGTACGCACCCGCCTGTTCGCGCTGCTCGCGCTGGTCTGGTCGCAGGCGCTGGTCGGCGTGGTGCAGTACTTCACCGACGTTCCCGCGGCCTTGGTCGTCGTGCACGTCGGCGGAGCTGCGGCCTGCACCGCCGCGACCGCCGCACTGTGGGCCTCGCTGCGCACCAGGGAACGGGTCGGAGCGCCGGTACCGAATACTGCGACACAGGCGGCCTGACCGCCCGCCGCGGGTACCGTGGTCGTACGTGCCGACGCCTGAGCCGAAAACCGAAGCCCCCGAGCCATTTCCCGACATCGAGCCCTACGACCACGGACTGCTCGTCGTCGGTGAAGGCCACCGGATCTACTGGGAGACAAGCGGCAACCCGACCGGCAGACCGGCGCTGGTCGTGCACGGCGGTCCCGGCGGCGGGGGACGGCGCGGCGCACGCAAGTCGTTCGACCCGGACATCTACCGGATCGTCTTGTTCGACCAGCGCGGCTGCGGGGAAAGCCTGCCGCATGCCTCCGACCCAGCGGTCGACATGGCGGACAACACCACCGACCATCTGATCACCGACATGGAACGGCTGCGCGAGCACCTCGGGATCGACCGATGGCTGCTCTATGGCGGCTCCTGGGGCTCCACGCTGATCCTCGCCTACGCCGAGCGTCACCCGGAGCGGGTCAGCGGGATCGTGCTAGTCGGCGTCACGATGACCAGACCCGCAGAGATCGACTGGCTCTATCGCGGGGTCGCGCGGCTGCTGCCCGAGGAGTGGGAGACCTTCCGCGACGGCGTGCCCGTCACCGACCGCGGCGGCGATCTCGTCGAAGCCTATCGTCGTCTGCTCGAAAGCCCCGACCCTGCGACACGCGATTTGGCGGCGCGGCGGTGGTGCGCCTGGGAGGACGCCGTGATCGCGCACGAAAACCTCGGCAGCCCAGGACAATACAGCGCCAAACCGGACGCGGCGCAGCTGGCCTTCGTGCGGATCTGCACGCATTACTTCGCCAACGCCGCCTGGCTCGAGGACGGGCAACTGCTGCGCGAGGCACATCGGCTGGCGGGAATCCCCGGCGTCTTGATCCACGGCAGACTCGACCTGAGCGGCCCGCTGTACACCGCCTGGCAGCTCGCCGAGGCGTGGCCCGACGCGGAGCTCCAGGTCATCGAGAATTCCGGACATACCGGCAGCCCGGCCATGCGCACCGCCGTCCTGCGAGCCATCGCCCGGTTTGCGAGATAAGTCCGAATTGTGACTTAAGTACTTGGCATCGGTGTCCGGCGACCCCGTTGTCCGCAGTTTCCGGCTGCCAGTGTGAAAGGGCACCCAGTCGAAACGATCAACCGGAGAACAGATGAGCACGCCAGCCGACCACCGGTCGATCGTCGTCGGAGTCGACGGCACCGCCACGGCACTGGCTGCAGCACGCTGGGCAGGCGACCTCGCGGCCCGTCAGCGTGTCCCGCTGGTGCTGCTCGGGGTCGCTCCCGCGCTCGACCATCCGGTGACCGCGGCGGCGTTGGCGGAGACCGATCTGCTTCCCGAACTACGCGCCGCGGCGCAGCGCAAGGTCGAAGAGGCATTCGCGGCCGTACGCGGCGATCAACCGCGGGTGGAGATTCAGCAGATCGTCGAAGCCGGCATTCCCGCACGCAAACTGATCGAACGCAGCGCGGCCGCAAGCATGGTCGTGCTGGCCGCGAACGTCAGCGACCGGTTCAGCACGCTCCTCCTCGGGTCCACCGCGCTCATGGTCGCGAACAAGGCGACCTGCCCCGTGGCCATATGGCGCGGAAAGACCAACAATCCGCTGCCGGATCGGCGGCCTGTGCTGGTCGGCGTGGACGGCAGCCCGGGCAGCTCCGCCGCGATCGGCGAGGCATTCGAGTTGGCCTCGGCGCTCGACGTCGGGGTGATCGCGTTGCACGCCTGGAACGACCCGGACCTGCTGCAGTGGACTCCGGTACCCGACGCCACGACCACCCTCGCCCAGCGGGAGAAGGAACTGCTGTCCGAGCGCATGGCCGGATGGAGCGAGAAGTATCCGGACGTCGCGGTCACCAAGGTGGTCCAGAAGAGCTTGCCCGCGCAGGCACTGCTCGAGCACGCCGAGAACGCGCAATTGGTGCTGACCGGCAGCCGCGGGCACAACCGTCTCACCGGGCTACTGGTCGGCTCGACCAGTCAGAACCTGCTGCACCACTCGCCGCGACCCATGGTCATCTGCCGCGAACAGTAGAACTCCCAACTGGAGGCCATTGTTATGAGCCAAAATCTACACCCCGGACAGCGCGACCCGGACCTCGCGCTACTCGCACCGGTCGCGCTGGTCCTCGGCGTGATGATGGTGGTCACCGCGCTGGCCGCGGTGGTCGAAATCCCCCACTGGGCATCGGATTACGGCATCATGGTGGTCGTTGCGAGTGTCCTCTACCTCATCGGGGCCGGCGGGCTGATGTACTGGGCGATCGACCAGCTGCGGAATCGCTCGGACGAAGCCTGATCTCGCGCGCTCCCGCACGGTTCGCGGAACAAGCACTCGTTCGGCAGCCCGGGCAGTCCGGTGACCGCGTGGTAATCGGCGCCCCGCTCCTGGACTGATTGCGCGGCCACGATCGTGCAGACCGCGAAATCCGAACGTACATCGTGTAGACCCTCTGTATACGGTCGTCGCGTGGCGGAGCAGGTAGCCGAACGGATTCGGTGCCGGTTGCTCATCGGCCAGGCTGGACGTCGCTACTGCTCTCCTATACCACCCGGAACAGGACCTTGCCTCTCGCAATCGAGGCGCTGAAGACTTCGTGCGACGGACCGACTCGCTCGATATCACACTAGGTCACGAACTCGGAGCTGCCATCGAATCGGCTCCGGCGTGCACGTCGACAAGGCTATCTCGCAGATTTCACGAACGGTCAGCGCTGCCCGACAAGCGCAACGGTTCGTGGTCCCGGCGCACTGATGGCGCCAACACGCTCTACTGGGGAGCCCGGGCGCGCAGAATCGAACCAGAACGATCTCGAACCCGCGAGCAAGGAGGGACCGTGTGCAATCCGTCGATCCATGTCGCGTCGCTGCTGAAGGGCGAAGAGGTCTACCGCAGCGAACTCGGTTCGCTGACCAGACTCACCGCCGACAGTTTTCCGATCCTCAGTGGGCTCTCGATCAAACGACTCACGCTGGCGCCCGGCGCGATTCGCGAACCGCACTGGCACGCCAATGCCACCGAACTCACCTACTGCACCGCCGGGCAAGCGTTGGTATCGGTACTGGACAACGGCAGTAACTTCGCCTCGTTCCTGGTGAGCGCCGGGGAAATGTTCCACATCGATTCCGGCGCCCTGCACCACGTCGAGAACATCGGCGACACCGACGCGGAATTCATCCTGGCGTTCCGCCATGAACGACCCGAGGACTTCGGATTCAGCGCTGCCCTCGGTGCGATGACCGACTCCGTGCTCGGCAATACCTACGACCTGTCTGCCGCGGACTTCACCAAGATCCGGCGCAGCACCACCGCCAGGCTCATCGCGCAACGCGACGGCGATCCCGACATCCCGTCTGCCGCCCATTTCGGCGACCCACACCACTTCGCCCTCGAAGCGATGCCGACGACGGTGGACTCGCCGGTCGGCTCCGCGCGCACCGCCCGCGAACAGTTCTGGCCGGCACTGCACGACATCTCGATGTACTCGCTGCGAGTCCGGGAAGACGGCATGCGCGAACCACATTGGCATCCCATCACCGCCGAAATGGGCTACGTCCACCAAGGTTCCGCGCGTATGACGATCATGGATCCGGACGGGACGTTGGACACCTACACCGTGCAGGAAGGGGAGGTGTACTTCATCCCCCGCGCCTACCCCCACCACATCGAGGTCGTCGACTCACCCCGAATTCACCTGTTGATATTTTTCGACCAACCGACACCCGCCGACATCGGCTACCGCGCCTCGATGAGCGCCTACTCCCGCAAAGTCCTCGCCGCGACATTCGGCATCACCCTCGACGAACTCCCTGATCTCCCCTTCACCCCCACCGACCCCCTGATCGTCACCCGAAATAATCCACTCGCCCCGTAGTCGAAGCGATCGGGCGCGGCGGGTTGGCGTCGGCCCGAGCCCGGGTTCGGCTATTTCGGCATATCATCCACTCCGCCACCACCATCCCCCATGTCAACGGCGACGAGCTGGTGCTGCGCTCGGCGTTCGCTATCGTTCAGCCGATCAGCAAGGTCGATACCCGCCTCGGCCTGGCCGACAACAGCCAGGGCGTGACCATCCGGAAGCACACCGACCCCATCCGCGCCTACTCGGTCACCTGGCCGGAGCTGATGAGGCTGTGACTCGGACCTGCTCCGTCGCACGATCTTCGGCTGCTCGGGCGCGTTCGGGGTCGGCGAGAGCGGGCGCACCCGGTGAAATGCCGCGTACCCCACGGTCGCGAGGACGAGGGCGACGAACACACCGAGGTTGCTGCTGCCCAGGCTTCCCGCGCGGGCCGCCGGCGTGAACAGGTAGCCCAGTAGCGGGCCGATATGCGAATCGGGGGAGGTGACCAGGCCGAGGCCGACAATCGTCGCAACGATCAGGCAGCCGACCCCGGCGATGTTCACCCGGCCATAGCCGCCGACCAGGCTGTAGAGAGCCACCCGGTCGTACCCCAGACGACGGCGTTGCCATATGTCGACGACGTACACGCCCGTCCAGGCGGCCATCACCACCCCGGTCGTGGTGAGGAACGCCTGAAATGGCGCAAAGAAGCCCGGCGCGGCGAAGGCCACATACCCGCCCGCGGCGGCGATCAGAACCGCATCGACCAACACGGTGAAATGCCGAGGGATCCGGACGCCCAACGTTTGCAGTGCGAGCCCTGAGGAGTACAGACCGATAATGGAACCGGACACGAACCCCACCAACGCCAGGGCCAGATACGGCACCAGGAACCAGGTGGGCAAGTGGGCCGACAGGGCACTCACCGGATCGGTCGCGGCCTGCTCCGCGACGTCCGGGTTCCCTGCGGCCAACAACGTCCCGAACCCCATCAGAACGATGGCAGGTGCGGTACCGCCAAGCGTGGTCCAGCCGACCAGTGCGCGTTTACTGGACTCACGAGGAAGGTATCGGGTGTAGTCGGCCGCGCAATTGATCCAGCTCAGGCCGAGCGCATTGGCGACCAGCATGACACCGCCTGCGAACGCACCCACGCTCGCCTGGCCATGTACCGCAAAGGAGATGTTGGGTAGCGTCAGCACGAAGTAGCCGACCGACAGCCCGGCGAATATGAGGGCAAACCACTTCTGGATCCGCAAGATCACGTGGCAGCCGTAGATTCCGACCACCGTGGTCACCAGGATGACCATGACCAGAGTGACGACCATGACCGGATCGGTATCCATGTCCGGATCGAGGCGATGCGCCACGGTGCGCGCCGCGAGGGCCGCCAAGACCGCCGAGAACGTCTCCCAACCCACCAACGCAAGGTAGCTGAGCAAGGTCGGGATCTTGTTGCCGTGGAACCCGAATGCCGCGCGGCCTGCCACCATCGTCACCGCTCCGCCCTGCTGCCCGGCCAGCGACACCAGGCCGAGCAGGCCGAAGGAAAAGACCGCGCCCACTGCCGCGGCCAGCGCCGCAAGGTGCCAGTCGAGGCCGAGCGCAGTCACATACGGACCGAACGACACCAGGATCACGTTGCAGCTCGTGGCAGCCCATGGCCAGAACAGAGCACGCGGCTTTTCCCTGCGTTCCTCGTCGGTGACCCACTCGGTGCCTTTGCGCTCGAATGACCAGTCCGATGGTTTCGCTGCCATATGAATCCGTTCGACGGGAGCGGGCTGTCCGAACCAACCGCCGCAAGTACGTACACTTGCTCATTGTGCCGCTGAATGACGGCACACTAATTGAGTGTAAGATCTCGGGCGATTTACGCAAGCCCCTTCAGCCAGACAGCCGCACCCCGCCCTTCTGTTCGCCTCCGAGGCGTCCGATGCTGGGATTTTGCCGGTGACCTCGTTGCGATACGCCAGACAGCATCGGTGCGCATGGAGCTGAGGCACTTCGCCACAGCTACCATCACGCCCGCACCCTGGCCGCCGGCGTCGTCCTCGCCAGCGCGCCAGCGGCAGGCATACTCCGGATCGCTTCGCGCGAGATGCCTTCCTCCACTTCCGCCGCGCCAGAGGCCACTGTTCGGGATCGACCCGTCGCCGACCGCGACATCCCAGCCTTACCCAGCTCGGATTCGGCGTGTTGGTTGCAACAGCGAAACGTGACGGCTCTGAAGTCTCCGACCCGCGGCGGCGGATCCCTCAGCCGGCGGAGGCGTTCGGCCCGATCCACTCGTCGAATAGCCGGTCAAGCGAGCCGGTCGCGAGTTGTGTCGCCAACCAGGCATTGAGCGCGGCGGCCAAGAGCGGGTCGTTCTTGCGGACCAAGAGCACCTTGCCGAACGAGTCGAACGGCGCCTCCGGGTGCAGCACTTGCAGGTCCGGGTGCTGACGCACGCGGTAGCGGCCCTCGACCGAGTCGGTAACGAACACGTCGGCACGGCCCTGCTCGATCTCGCCGAAGATCGTCAGGTTGTCGGGCCACAGGGCGAGCTGCGCGTCCGGGAAGTTCTTGCGCGCGAATTCCTCGTTCGTGCCACCGCGATTCGCGATCACTCGGACACCGGGACGGTTGATCTGCTCGATCGTCGAGTAGTCGGTGCCGCTCGAACGGCGCGTGATCGGCGTCTTGCCGTCGGTGCCGTAGGTGATCGAGAAGTCGGCGAATTCGCGACGGGACGGCTGATCGGAGATGCCGCCGACCGCGACATCGCAGTGGAGCTCGGCGAAATCCGTTTTCAGCGTCGCCCACGTCACCGGCACGAACTCGATCGGGCGGCCGAGCACGGCCGCGAATTCCTCCGCGAGATCGACGTCGACGCCACGGTAACCATCCGGACCGTCACCGACGGAATATGGCGGATAGTCCCCGGGCGTGCAGGCGCGCAAGGCATTCGACAGCTCCTGCGCGGCCGCCGGAATCACCGAGGCGACAAGGGCTGCCCAGCCGGCTACCAACACTGCGCCGATCCGGCCGGACAGCCGCATAACTCGATTGTGCACCGCTCAGTCCTCGTTGCGAGCCTTGGGGAAACGGGTCTGTCGGGCGACCCAGCCCGCCATCTCGGCCCAGTGGCCTCGACGCGGGGTGACGACCGAAGTGAGCTCGCGATCCCATTCGTCGGATTCGGTCAGGCCGTCGACGAAGCCGACAAGCTCCTTGGCGGTGTCCAGGTCGGCGACGACCCGGTCACCGAGAACGCCGTCGGCACCTACCAGGGTGACGCGGACGCCGATGCGCCCGAGGGGCTGGAGCACGGCCGTGGCGGAACCGCCGTGATCGGCAACGAATCCCTTGACGGACTCCACGAGGGCACCCGACATCTTCGCTGGGGCCGTGGCGGCTCGAGTACTCATGGCAACGGAGTTTACCGACCGGTAGAAAGCAGTCCAGCCGTTCGGGTGTACAACTAAAACTCATGCACGCCATTCAGGTTTCCGAACACGGTGGTCCCGAGGTCCTGAAGTACGTGGACGTCCCCGATCCACGCATCGCGCCGGACCAGCTGCTGGTCGACACGCAGGCGATCGGCGTCAATTTCATCGACACCTACCTCCGCACCGGACGCTACCCGCAGGACGTCCCGTACATCCCGGGCGCCGAGGGCACCGGCGTCGTCACCGGGATCGGCGCGAACGTGTCCGAGTTCGCGGTCGGCGACCGGGTCGCGTGGGCGGCCGCGCCGGGCAGCTACGCGCAGAAGGTGGCGGTGAACGCCGCCGTCGCCATCGCGGTGCCGGACGGAGTCGAGGCTCCGGTTGCCGCCTCGGCGCTGCTGCAGGGCATGACAGCGCACTACCTGCTCGAGTCGATCTACCAGCCGGAGCCAGGGGAAACCGTTCTGGTGCATGCCGGCGCGGGCGGTGTCGGGCTGATCCTGACCCAGCTGGCCACGGCACGCGGCATCCGGGTGATCACGACGGTGTCCTCCGACGACAAAGAGACCCTCTCCCGCACGGCGGGCGCCGCCGAGGTGCTGCGCTACGGCGACGATCTCGCCGACCAGGTACGCAAGCTCACCGACGGCGTCGGCGTGGCCGCGGTATACGACGGCGTCGGTGCGGCAACCTTCGAGTCGAGCCTGGCCTCGCTGCGCGTCCGCGGCACGCTCGCCCTGTTCGGCGCCGCGAGCGGCCCCGTGCCGCCATTCGACTTGCAACGACTCGGCCCGGCCGGTTCGCTGTTCGTCACTCGCCCGACCCTCGCGCACTACATCCGCGACCGCGCCGAATTGACCTGGCGCGCGGGCGATGTACTCGGCGCCATCGCCGACGGCTCGCTGAACATCCGAATCGGCGCCACCTACCCACTCGCCGACGCCGAGCGGGCCCATCGCGACCTGGAGGGCCGCAAGACCACGGGTTCCATCGTTCTGCTCCCTTGAGCCGCGGTCGGAAAGCATTGCGGCGGTGGGCAAGTCGCTGATTGCCCACCGCCGATCAGTAATCTCGCCCGGTGAGTCCGCGGTAGACGAAGCGAGTCAGGCCGTTCACCGCCTGTTCGTCGGTCAGGTCGACGGTGCCGTCCTCGACCGCGACCAGCAGGCTCTGGGTGAGCAGGAACATCATCGCCAGACTGGCGTCGGGCGTGCTCGGCAGCCGTAATCCTTCGGCAGCGAAGCCTGCCACGTGGTCGATGATGTCCGTGCGCTGCTGACTGCCGAACCGTGCGACCATGCGGGCGAAGTCGTCGTTGACCAAGGCCGCCTGATTCACCGCGCGCAGCACCGCCGCATGTTCCCGCGCGAAGCCCCAATACCCGGCGACGTGGTAGCGCACCGCCTCCGGGTCGCTGAAGTCCGGGTTGTGGTCGGGCTTCTCCGCGCGCTCGTCACCCACCGCGGCCAGGTCGCTCAGTAGCGCTTGAAGCAGTTCTTCCTTGCTGGCGAAGTGGTTGTAGAACGACCCCGCCGCCCGGCCCGCGGTCGTCGTGATGTCGGTGATCTTGGTGTTCAGATAGCCGCGCTCGGCGAACAGCCGCAGCGCGGCGGCCTTCAGCGCCTGCTCGGTCTCGGCCGACTTCTCCTTGCGGCTCAGGGACACCCGCACCACCTCCTTGACACGGAAACGTACCAACTCTCATACTGAAAACTCATTCACTGAATTTAATTTCACTGGGAGTATCCATGACTCGACTCGTCCTCGTCGCGGGCGCCGGCCCCACCGGCCTCACTCTCGCTCTCGACCTCGCTCGCCGGAACATCCCGGTCCGGATCATCGACAAGGCCGCGACGTTCTTCGCCGGTTCCCGCGGCGACGGCATCCAGCCGCGCACGCTGGAGGTGTTCGACGACCTGGGCGTGCTCGACGCGGTGCGCGCGGCCGGGATGCCGATACCCGCGATGCGCGTCCACCTCGACGGCGAGTTCGTCACCGAGCGCAGGATGTGGGAGCCGATCGAGCCGACGCCCACCGCCCCCTACCCGAATCCGTGGGTGCTCGGCCAGTCCGGGACCGAGGGCATCCTGCGCGATCGGCTCGCCGAATTCGGCGTGCACGTCGAACTCGGCACCACGCTGGTCGCCTTCGACCAGGACGCGTGCGCCGTCACGGCGACGCTGGAGCGCGACGGCGCACGCGAGACCGTGCGCGCCGCCTACCTGGTCGGTGCCGACGGCGGTAGGAGCACTGTGCGCAAGACGTTGGGCATTCCGTTCGAAGGCAATACCGACGAGTCGATCCAGATGCTGCTCGGCGACGTGCGGGCCGACGCACTCGACCACGAGTTCGGTTACTGGTTCGCCACCGCCGACCGGCCGATGGAGGGCATCGCCCTGTCGCCGGTGCCCGGTGGGCGCCAGTTCCAGTTCGCCGCCCCCTCGACCGGCGACGCGCAGGCGAGCCTCGCACTGCTTCAGAAGTACATGGACCGCTACTACGGACGCGACGACATCACCCTCACCGAGCTCAGCTGGGTTACGGTGTGGCGGCCGAATGTCCGACTGGCCAAGCGGTTCCGCGACGGCCGCGTCTTTCTGGCAGGTGACGCCGCGCACGCGCACCCGCCCACCGGAGGACAGGGGATGAACACCGGCATCCAGGACGCCTACAACCTCGGCTGGAAGCTGGCCGCCGCCCTCGCAGGTGACGACGCACCGTTGGACAGCTATGAATCCGAGCGAAGGACGGTGGCCGCCCGGGTACTCGGTCTGAGCTCGGAACTGTTGGACAAGCTGGTCGACGGCGACGAGGACGCGATGCGGCGCGGACCGGAGACCCAGCAGCTGGATATCAGCTACCGCGATCGGGCCGCGCGCGAGCCGCTGGCGGCAGGCGATCGCGCACCGGACGCGCCGCTGAAAGACGAAGCGGGACGACCGGTCCGGCTGTTCGACCTGTTCCGCGGACCGCACGCGACGCTGCTGTCGTTCGGCAGCACCGCCCCGGCCGGGCCGGACGCGTACGCGGTGGTTCGCCCTGGGATGCCGGTGGCGGGACCGCACGTGGTGGATGTCGAGGGGCACGCGCACACGGCCTACGCCGCGTCCGAAGGCACCCGTGTCCTCATCCGGCCGGACGGCTACGTGGGCGCGATCAGCTGAAGAAGCTGCCGATGGTGTCCCAGCCGAGCACCGAGTC
Organism: Nocardia sp. NBC_01730; assembly: GCF_035920445.1. Lineage (NCBI taxonomy): Bacteria > Bacillati > Actinomycetota > Actinomycetes > Mycobacteriales > Nocardiaceae > Nocardia > Nocardia sp. NBC_01730. Next base: position 2,858,214 of record NZ_CP109162.1, read on the forward strand.
CACCGCGAGGCCGCAGAACACCACGGCCAAGTAGTTGTTCGACTGCAGGAACAGCCGCAGCGGCTTCACCGATTCGCCGCGCCGTACGCCCGCGTACAACTGGTGGGCCATGAGCAGGAACCACGCTCCGGCCATCAGGGCCACGGCTGCGTACACCACACCGGTCGCCGACACTAGGGCCAGGGTGGTGAGCACGGTCAGCCAGGTGTAGATGACGATCTGCTTGGTGACGGTCCGTTCGGTGGCCACCACCGGCAGCATCGGCACGCCTGCCGCGCGGTAGTCCTCTTTGTAGCGCATGGCCAGCGCCCAGGTGTGCGGCGGTGTCCAGAAGAAGATGACACCGAACAGCGCGAGGGCCGGCCAGCCGATGCCGCCGGTGACTGCCGACCAGCCGACCAGCGCGGGCATGCAGCCCGCCGCGCCGCCCCAGACCACGTTCTGCGCGGTGCGGCGCTTGAGGCCGAGCGTGTACACGAAGACATAGAAGAGGATCGTCGCGACCACGAGCAAGCCGCTGAGCAGGTTGGCCTGCCACCACAGCCAGGCGAACGAACCGACGCCGAGCAGCACACCGAACACGAAGGCGTTCCTGGTCGGCACCGCGTCCCTGGCCAGCGGACGTTTGGCGGTCCGCTTCATCACCTTGTCGATGTCGGCGTCGGCGACACAGTTCAGCGTGTTCGCGCTCGCGGCGCCCATCCATCCGCCGAACAGCGTGACCACGATCAACCGGAGGTCGACCGTGCCACGATCGGCGAGCAGCATGGTGGGAATCGTTGCGACCAGCAGCAGTTCGATGACGCGCGGCTTCGTCAGCGCGATGTACGCCAACACCCGCCGCACGAGTCGAGACGGTAGACCGGGACCCGTGAACCGATCGGCCAGCGCCGTCGCGGACGAGCCGTGTGCGCCATCGCCACCCGGCTGTTGCCCAATCCGCACTGTCTCTCCTCGCACGCTGTGCATCGCCTCCGGCCTGGACCAGCAGCACGTCCATCCCGGCGGTACGGATGCGCCGGTGCCGGACTTCCGTCCGCCCCGGCGCCCCCTCCGACCCGGTGCGGCGCGACTACTACTACAAAGGATGGTAGACCCCCGCCGCCCCCTTCTCTCCCCGCGCCCCCGCGCACCCTTGCCGAAACGTGACCGATCAGACCGGTCCTCGCACGCGGTCCCGACCGCTCCCATTCGAGGCCACTCTGCACCACGAGTCCGATGAGTGCCATTCGCGGCCCGGCCCGCCGTCGCGGCCCTCGGACACAGCCGCCGTTAAACACGGGTTACCGCTGTGCCGGTCAAGCAGCACATCTAGGGTAGTTGGGTAAACCGGTATGCACGCCATCGCTGCCGTGCGTTCATCGCCGTCAGAAACCCACCGCCGTCGACGAAACCAATGTCAGGAGAACCTCGGTCGTGTCAGTCACAGACGACATCCGCGCCCTCACTCAGCCGAACCACCCGGACGACTGGACGGATCTGGACACCAAGGCCGTCGACACCATCCGGGTCCTGGCCGCCGACGCGGTGCAGAACACCGGGAACGGTCATCCCGGCACGGCGATGAGCCTGGCGCCGCTGGCATACACGCTCTACCAGCGCGTCATGCGTCAAGACCCCAGCGATCCCAGCTGGGTGGGCCGGGACCGGTTCGTGCTCTCCTGCGGCCACTCCAGCCTGACTCAGTACATCCAGCTCTACCTGGCCGGTTTCGGTCTGGAACTGGACGACCTGGAGAACCTTCGCAAGTGGGGCTCGCTCACCCCCGGTCACCCGGAGTTCCGCCACACCGACGGCGTCGAGATCACTACCGGCCCACTCGGCCAAGGCCTGGCCTCGGCAGTCGGCATGGCGATGGCGGCGCGGCGCGAGCGCGGCCTGTTCGACCCGGACGCCGCGCCCGGCACCAGCCCGTTCGACCACTTCATCTACGTGGTCGCCTCGGACGGTGACCTCGAGGAAGGCGTCACCTCGGAGGCGTCGTCGCTCGCGGGCACCCAGCAGCTCGGCAATCTCGTCGTGGTCTACGACGACAACCGGATCTCCATCGAGGACGACACCACCATCGCCTTCACCGAGGACGTCGCGAAGCGCTACGAGGCCTACGGCTGGCACGTGCAGGTGGTCGAGGGCGGCGAGGACGTCGTCGCGATCGAGGCCGCACTGGCCGCCGCCAAGGCCGAGACCGGCAAACCCTCGATCATCGTGTTGCGTACCATCATCGGCTACCCGGCGCCGGGGAAGATGAACACCGGGGCAGCACACGGCGCCGCCCTGGGCGCCGACGAGGTGGCCGCTACCAAGAAGATCCTCGGCTTCGACCCGGAGCAGAGCTTCCAGGTGGACGATGCGGTCATCGCGCACACCCGCAAGGCTGTCGAGCGCGGTCAGGAGGCCCACCAGGAATGGCAGCGGTCGTTCGACGCGTGGGCTGCGGCGCATCCGGAGAACAAAGCGCTGTTCGATCGCCTCGCCGAGCGGCGCCTGCCCGAGGGCTGGGCCGCGAATCTGCCGACCTACGAAGCGGATCCGAAGGGCATGGCCACCCGCAAGGCCTCCGGCAAGGTCCTCGCCGCGCTCGCGTCGGTGCTGCCTGAGCTGTGGGGCGGTTCGGCCGACCTCGCCGAGTCCAACAACACCACCATGCCCGACCAGCCCAGCTTCGGACCGGAGTCGATCTCGACCGGCATGTGGAAGGCCGACCCGTACGGCCGCACCCTGCACTTCGGTGTCCGCGAGCACGCGATGGGCTCGATCCTCAACGGCATCGCCCTGCACGGCCCGACCCGCCCCTACGGCGGCACTTTCCTGGTGTTCAGCGACTACATGCGTCCTGCGGTGCGCCTGGCCGCGCTGATGCGGGTGCCCGCGATCTACGTGTGGACCCATGACTCCATCGGCCTCGGCGAGGACGGCCCGACGCACCAGCCGATCGAGCATCTGGCCGCGCTGCGCGCCATCCCCGGCCTGAACGTGGTCCGCCCCGGTGACGCCAACGAGACCACATACGCCTGGCGCACCATCCTCGAGCGCGACAGCAGCGAGCACGCCTCGCACTTCTCGGTCTCCGAGCCGCCGCATCAGGACGGCCCGTCGGGGCTGGCGCTGACCCGCCAGGATCTGCCGATCCAGGAGGGCACCAGCTACGAGGGCGTATCGAAGGGCGGCTACATCCTGGCCGAGGCGTCCACCGGCACGCCCCGGGTGATCCTGATCGCTACCGGTTCGGAGCTCCAACTCGCCGTCGCCGCCCGCACTACGCTGGAGGAGCAGGGCATCGCAACCCGCGTTGTGTCGATGCCGTGTGTGGAGTGGTTCGACGCACAGGACAAGGCTTACCGGGACGAGGTGCTCCCGCCCGCGGTCGCCGCTCGTGTCGTCGTCGAGGCCGGTATCGCGATGCCGTGGTACCGGTTCGCCGGTGACGCGGGCGAGATCGTATCGATCGAGCACTTCGGCGCTTCCGCCGACTACAAGACCCTGTTCCGCGAATTCGGTTTCACTCCGCAAGCCGTCGTTGCCGCAGCGCAGCGCACGCTCGAGAACGTGAAGGGATAAGCGCTCATGGCACAGAATGACAATCTCGCCGCCCTCTCCGCGGCAGGCGTCTCCGTGTGGCTCGACGATCTGTCCAGGGACCGGATCCAGTCCGGCAATCTGGCGGAACTGATCGCCACCCGCGGCGTCGTCGGGGTCACCACCAACCCGACGATTTTTCAGGGTGCGCTGAGCCAGGGGCACTCCTACGACGGCCAGGTGAAAGAGCTCGCCGCCCAAGGCGCGGACGCCGACGCCGCGGTCCGGACCATCACCACCGACGATGTGCGCGCCGCCTGCGATGTCTTCGCCCCGGTGTACGAGGCGACCGGCGGCGTCGACGGCCGGGTCTCCATCGAGGTCGATCCCCGGCTGGCGTTCGACGCGGAGAAGACCACCGCCCAGGCCGTCGAGCTGTGGAAGATCGTCGACCGGCCCAACCTGTTCATCAAGATCCCGGCCACCGAGGCGGGCCTGCCCGCGATTACGGCCGTGATCGCGGAGGGAATCAGCGTGAACGTCACGCTGATCTTCTCGGTCCAGCGCTACCGCTCCGTGATGGGCGCGTACCTGGACGGCGTGCGGAAGGCCAAGATCGCCGGGCACGATCCGGCGAAGATCCATTCGGTCGCCTCGTTCTTCGTGTCCCGGGTGGACACCGAGATCGACAAGCGGCTGGAGGTGATCGGCGCCGACGAGGCGCTCGCGCTGCGCGGCAAGGCCGGCATCGCCAACGCGCGTCTGGCCTACTCCGAGTACCAGAACGTATTCGACGGCGGCAAGCGCACCTCCACCTACACGGACCTGGCCGCGTCCGGCGCGAATCGCCAGCGGCCGCTGTGGGCTTCGACCGGCGTGAAGAACCCGGACTACTCCGACACCATGTACGTCACCGAACTGGTGGCGCCGAACACGGTGAACACCCTGCCGGAGAAGACCATGGAGGCTGTCGCCGACCACGGCGAGATCCGCGGCGACACCGTCAGCGGCACCGCCGCGGAGGCCGAGGAGGTCTTCGACAAGCTGGTCGCGATCGGCATCGACCTGGCCGACGTGTTCGCGGTGCTCGAGCGCGAAGGCGTGGACAAGTTCGAGAAGTCCTGGCAGGAGCTGCTGTCCGCCACGGCCGAAGAGTTGAACTCGGCCACCGCCTCCGGAACTGACGTGTCCGGAAACAGCTGACCGATGGCTGGTACAGCATCCACGGGAAAACCAGCGGCGATCGCCTGGAAGAACCCGCTCCGCGACAAGCGGGACAAACGACTCCCGCGCATCGCGGGGCCGTGCAGCATGGTGATCTTCGGCGTCACCGGTGATCTGTCCCGGAAGAAACTGATGCCGGCCATCTACGACTTGGCGAACCGGGGGCTGCTACCCCCGGGCTTCGCCTTGGTCGGCTTCGCCCGCCGTGACTACACGGACGAGGACTTCGCCGCGGTCGTCCTCGACGCGGTGCGGTCGCACGCGCGCACCCCTTTCCGTCAGGAGGTCTGGGACCAGCTCGCCGAGGGGATCCGATTCGTGCAGGGCAGCTTCGATGACGACGCGGCGTTCGCCGTCCTCGCCGACACCCTGGCCACTCTGGACAAGGAGCGCGGTACCGGCGGCAATCACGCCTTCTACCTGTCGATTCCGCCGAACATGTTCCCCGTCGTGCTCGATCAGCTCTCCGAATACGGGATGGCACAGCCGACCGGCACCGACGACACGGGCCGCAAACCGTGGCGGCGCGTGGTGATCGAGAAGCCTTTCGGGCATGACCTGGAAAGCGCCCAGGAACTCAACGCGCTGGTCAACCGGGTATTCCCGGAAGAGACGGTGTTCCGCATCGACCACTATCTCGGCAAGGAGACGGTGCAGAACATCCTGGCACTGCGCTTCGCCAACCAGCTGTTCGACCCGATCTGGAATGCCAACTACGTCGACCACGTGCAGATCACCATGGCCGAGGACATCGGATTGGGCGGGCGCGCAGGCTATTACGACGGCATCGGCGCTGCGCGCGACGTGATCCAGAACCATTTGCTGCAGCTGCTCGCGCTCACCGCCATGGAGGAGCCGATCAGCTTCGAACCCAAGCAACTGCAGACCGAGAAGATCAAAGTGCTTTCGGCGACCAAGCTCGTCGAGCCGCTGGACGAGACCACCGCGCGCGGCCAGTACGCAGAGGGCTGGCAGGGCGGCGAGCACGTGGTGGGCTTGCTGGACGAGGAAGGGTTCGACCCGCAGTCGCGCACCGAGACCTATGCCGCGATCACCCTCGAGGTCGACACCCGCCGCTGGGCAAGCGTCCCGTTCTACCTGCGCACCGGAAAACGGCTGGGCCGCAGGGTGTCCGAGATCGCGGTGATCTTCAAGCGGGCGCCGCACTTGCCGTTCGATCAGACCATGACCGAGGAACTGGGGCAGAACGCGCTGGTCATCCGGGTACAGCCGGACGAAGGCATCACCATGCGGTTCGGCTCGAAGGTGCCAGGCTCCGGCATGGAAGTACGTGACGTCAACATGGACTTCAGCTACGGCGAGGCGTTCACCGAGTCCTCCCCCGAGGCCTACGAGCGCCTGATCCTCGACGTGCTGCTCGGGGTGCCGTCGCTGTTCCCGGTGAACGCGGAGGTCGAATTGTCCTGGCGCATTCTGGATCCGGCGCTCGAGCGCTGGGCGACCGAAGGCAAACCGGAGCCGTACGAAGCGGGCACCTGGGGTCCCCCCTCCGCCGACGAGATACTCGCCCGCACCGGGCGCGAATGGCGGCGACCGTGATCATCGACATGCCGGAGACCACGACCGGCGAGGTCACAAAACGCTTGGTGCAGCTACGCGAGAGCAACGGCGTGATCACCATGGGCCGGGTGCTCACCCTGGTGGTGTGCACGCTGGACAGCTCCGAGGCCGAAGACGCGATCGACGCCGCGAACGACGCCAGCCGCGAGCATCCCTGTCGCGTCGTGGTGCTCGCGCGCGGCGACCGGGAGGCCGCGACCCGACTGGACGCGCAGATCCGCGTTGGCGGCGACGCGGGCGCGGCGGAGGTGATAGTGCTTCGGCTGCAAGGTGATCTGGTCAACCACGAGAACAGCGTCGTCATCCCGTTCCTGCTGCCGGACACGCCGGTGGTCGCCTGGTGGCCGCGCGGCGCACCGGAGTTCCCGTCCAGGGACGCGGTGGGTCGTCTGGCGACCCGGCGCATCACCGACGCCACGTTCGCGGCCGACCCGCAGGCGACGATCAAGAAGCGACTCGCCTCCTACGCGAGCGGCGACACCGACCTGGCCTGGAGCCGGATCACCTACTGGCGCGCGCTGCTGGCCGCCGCGTTGGACGAACCGCCGTTCCAACCGGTGGAGTCGGTGACGGTGTCCGGGCTACGCAACGAACCCGCACTGGACATGCTGGCAGGCTGGCTGGCCGCCCGGCTCGGCTGCCCGGTTCGCCGCCGCTCGGGCGCGCTGCGCGTGGAAGTACACCGCCCGTCGGTCGACTTCGCGATCGAGCGGCCGCAGACCGGCCGCACCGCGACGGTCACCCGCACCGGCGACCCGGATCAGCGGATCGCACTGGCGCGCAGGGAGACTCGCGACTGCCTCGCCGAGGAACTACGCAGGCTGGATGCCGACGATATCTACGCGGAGGCCCTGGCCGGAATCGAGAAGGTGAGCTATGAGTGACCACACCGATTCGGAATTCCCCAGTGACACCGTCGAGGTCCATCTCGACGCCGACGCGCTGGTCGCCGCCGCGGCGGCACGATTTGTCGCGATCGTCGTCGCGGCCCAAGCCGAGCGCGGCTCCGCGTCGGTGGTGCTGACCGGCGGCGGGACCGGAATCGGACTGCTCGAACAAGTGCGCAAGACGCCCGGCGATATCGACTGGTCCCGGCTCGACGTGTTCTGGGGCGACGAGCGTTTCGTCCCCACCGGCGATCCGGAGCGCAACGATCTACAGGCCAGGCAAGTACTGCTCGACCACGTGCCGCTGGACTCGGCGCGGGTGCATCCGGTGGCATCCTCCGACGGTGAATACCCCGACCCGGTCGAGGCCGCCGCCGAGTACTCCGCGGCCGTGCATGCCTATCTCGCCGAGCACGGAGCGTTCGACCTGCATTTGCTCGGTATGGGCGGAGAAGGCCACGTGAACTCGCTGTTCCCCCACACCGACGCGGTGCGTGCGGAGCACGAACTCGTTGTCGCCGTGACGGATTCGCCGAAGCCGCCGCCGGTCCGGGTGACCCTGACCCTGCCCGCCATCCGCCGCGCCCGCCACGTGGTGCTGGTGGTGGGCGGCGCGGCCAAGGCCGAGGCGGTCGCCGCCGCCATCGCCGGTGCGGATCCGGTGGACATTCCGGCAGCGGGCGCCATGGGTACCGACTCCACCACGTGGCTGCTGGATCAGGACGCCGCGGCAGCGTTGCGCTGACCGTAAGTCGGCCGACCGGCGGAGTTCTACGGGATGATCTTTCGATGACCGATCAGGCAGTGGATCTGGACGAGCGGTTTCGCACCGCGATCTCGGCGCTCACCCCGCAGCCGAAGCGCCCGGCGAGTCAGTCGATCGAGCCGGGCAGCGCGATCACGGGTGAGGCGTGCCTCGCGCTGTTCGAATCGCAGGCGACGAGCAGACATCTCGACCTAGCGGCACGCCGGCTCGGCAGTGCCCGGCGCGGCTACTACAGCATCGGGTCCTCTGGTCACGAAGGCAATGCGGCGCTGGCCGCTGTCCTGCGGGTCACCGATCCCGCCCTGCTGCATTACCGGTCTGGGGCATTCTTCGTGCACCGGGCCCGCCAGGTGCGCGGCCTCGACCCGATCCGGGACGTGTTGCTCGGTGTGGTCGCCGCGGCGGCGGATCCGATTTCCGGTGGGCGGCACAAGGTCTTCGGCAGCGCGGCGGCGAACGTCATCCCGCAGACCTCCACGATCGCCTCGCACCTTCCGCGCGCGGTCGGGCTGGCGTTCGCGATCGACCGTGCGGCTCGGCTCGGCGTGTCCGCACAGTGGCCGCCGGATTCGGTGGTGCTGTGCAGTTTCGGTGACGCATCGGCGAACCACTCCACGGCGGCGGGCGCGATCAACGCCGCGATACACACCGCACACCAAGGGATTTCGATGCCGATCCTGTTCGTCTGCGAGGACAACGGTATCGGGATCAGCGTGCCGACGCCGCCGGACTGGATCGAGCAAGCGTACGGCGATCGGCCCGGCCTGGCGTTTTTCAGCGCGGACGGATGCGACGCGCGCGACGCACTGACGGCCGGAGCCGCCGCCGCGCAGTGGGTTCGGGACCGCCGCACGCCCGCGTTCCTGCGGCTGCGGACCGTTCGCTTGCTGGGCCACGCGGGTTCGGACGTCGAAGCGGCCTACCGCCGCCCCGCGGACATCGCCGCCGACCTGCTGCTCGATCCGGTGCCGGCGACGGCGCGGCTGCTGATCGCCGCCGGTGTGGCGACGCCCGCCGAGATCCTCGAGCGGTACCACGACCTGGGCCACCGGGTGACCGCGATGGCCGAACTCGTCTGGCGTGAGCCGAAACTCACCTCCGCCGAGGCGGTGACCGCCCCGATCGGAGCGTCCCGCACCGCGCTGGTGCGCGCCGATGTGCTCCGGATCAACGCACTCCCGGCCGGCGCGGAACCCAGCCGAGAATCACCGGGTAGCGCCGCAGCACAGCTTGGTGCGAACAGAGCGACGCCGCCGGACAATCCGACAACCCTCGCCCAAGCGATCAATCACACGCTCGCGGATCTGCTGGCCCGCGATCGAGACGTGCTCGTCTTCGGGGAGGATGTCGGCCGCAAAGGCGGGGTGTACGGCGTGACGAAGGGGTTGCAGAAGACATTCGGTGCGCGCCGCGTGTTCGACACCCTGCTGGACGAGCAGAGCGTCCTCGGCACCGCGCTCGGCGCGGGACTGGCCGGATTCGTGCCGATCCCGGAGATCCAGTACCTCGCCTACGTGCACAACGCCGCCGACCAGCTGCGTGGCGAAGCGGCCACGCTGTCGTTCTTCTCCGATGGCCGCTACCGGAACCCGATGGTGGTCCGGATCGCCGGGTACGCCTACCAGAAGGGCTTCGGCGGCCACTTTCACAACGACAACTCGATCGCGGCGCTGCGCGACATCCCCGGCTTGATCATCGCGTCCCCCTCCCGCGCCGACGACGCCGCGGCCATGCTGCGCACTTGTGTTTCCGCGGCCAGGGTGGACGGCAGGGTATGTCTGTACCTGGAGCCCATCGCGCTTTATCACACCCGCGACCTGCACCGGCCCGGCGACGACGGCTGGCTCGCACGCGCGACGCCCGCCGAGCACGTCGAGATCGGCCGGGCCCGCGTCTACGGCGACGGCGCCGACCTGACCCTCGTCAGCTTCGCAAACGGCGTGCCGATGAGCCTGCGCGTCGCGCACCGCTTGGCCCAGCGCGGCCTCCGCGCACGCGTGCTCGACCTGCGCTGGCTCGCGCCGCTGCCGGTGGACGATCTGCTCCAGCACGCACTCGCGACCGGCCGTGTCCTGGTCGCGGACGAAACCCGCCACAGCGGCGGCGTGTCTGAGGCGGTGTGCGCCGCTCTGATCGACGCGGGTTTCGAGGGGCGCGTCGCACGGGTCACCAGCGAGGACAGTTTCGTCCCGCTGGGACCGGCTGCCGACACGGTGCTGCTCGACGAGACCAAGATCGAGACCGCGGCGGGCGAACTCCTCGGCGAGGTAACCCACGCGGGCCCGCGGCACGCCGGAGCGCGGGGTTCCCGGGAATTCGATTCGACGGGGGAATAGTGGAAATACAGTGATAGTGACGGTGACCAGTAGCGGAAGGGCACGGCGATGACCACGATGTCCATGCTCGGCGAGGTACGGCCGGAGCACGAGCACACAACGGACGGCGATCTGGTGCTCCTGCACTATCTGCGATCCTTCCGCAAGCCGGTGCTCGAGGTGTGGTCGGCGGCTACCGAGCGCGGCCAGCTCACCCGCTGGCTCGGCGCCGTCACCGGCGGCAACGGCAACCTCACCATCGAACCGCTCGACGGCCCGGTCTCCGGTCCGATCGCAGTGCGCGTCGACCACTGCCAGGCACCGCACGAATTGGTCGTACACATCGACGGTTGCCTGCTCGAGGTCCATATGAACCAGGTCGGCGTGGTCACCACCGTCGAACTGACCCGCCGCCACGTCTGCCCCGCCGACGTCGGCGCCATCGGCCCCCGCTGGCAGTATCTGCTCGACCGCCTCACGGCCTACCTCGACTACCAGCCCCTGCCCTGCTGGTCCGACTACCCGAAGCTGACCGCGGAATACCAGTAGATCACTGCTCAGAAGAAGAACCCGGCGATACCCCAACCGGGGCGGGCCTGGGCCTCCCTGATCCATGCGATACAGGATTCGATGGCGGCCAGCACCTCGTGGTCGATCTCTTCGCGCTGTGGTGGCGTGGTCGATTCCCACTGGACCAGGGCTTCAGCACATTGCTCAGGGGTCCATTCGCCGTAGCCGGGCAGGTCGTCGGGCTGGGGCAGTGCGGGTGGCAGCGAGTGGTACATGAAGGCGCGGACGCTGATCGCCTTGATGCCGAGCGTGGCCAGCCCGTCATCGATGTGATCGAGCCAGCGACCGCGGAACGCGGAGAAGTACCGGTTGTCCACGAACCTGCCGTAGAACTGGCAGATCGTTTGGTAGGCATAGCCGTATTGGAACCCGTATGACGGGTCGAAAGGGCCGCCCCCGATGACGGCGCGCACCGCGTCGTAGCGGGTGGGTGCGCCGTTCGCGATCTCCTCAGCGAACCAGTCGTCGTCGTGGGTCAGCTGGGCCTTGAACCGGCCGCCGATCATGCGCCGGAGCTTGTCGTCCCTGGACCCGATGGCGCCCTTGATCCGGTCCAGTTCGACGACATAGATGCTCAGGCAATAGCTCATTCAGGAGACACTAGCGGTGGTCACCGACAATGAACGGCCCTCCGTGCGAAGGTGTTTCGACTCAGGCCGGGATGCCGGACGGGTGCGCGACGAGGTGGCGCAGATAGCCGGTGATCAGCCTGTTGACCTCCTCGGCGCGTTCCAGCTGCACCAGGTGGCCCGCGTTCGCGATCTCGGTCACTTCACGCAGGTCGGGGACGTGCTCACGCATGGTCGTCAGCGGGTCTCGGCCGCTGAAGCCTTCCATGTCGGGGTCGCGATCGCCGTACAGGAAGTAAGCCGGGACGGTGACCTTCGCTCCCGCGTAGTCGGCCGTCAGTTCCCAGTTGCGATCCAGGCTTCGGTACCAGTTCAATCCGCCGGTGAACCCGGTGCGCTCGAAATCCTGTGCCAGAGTCTCCAATTCGTCCTCGCCCAGCCACCGCCACGGCAGTGCGGGGGCTGTGGGAAGCACGTCGAGGTAGCCGTTGCCTGCTGCCGGGAAACGCCAGGTGTCCAGGTAGTGGTAGTCGGCGCTGAGGGCGTGGTACACGCGGGCAAGGAATTCGCGCGGACGCGCGCCGAGCTCCGCGTCGGCGACGCCTGGTGCCTGAAAGTAGTCCAGGTGCAGGAAGTGTCGCGCGGCCGCCTTCGCCCACAGCTGTGAGGGCGCTCGCGGTGGACGCGGTGCGAACGGGTTGTTCAGGACGATGATGCCGCGCACCCGCTCCGGTGCCCGCAGCGCCAGCTCCCACACCAGCGCGGCGCCGAAGTCCAGTCCGACGAACACCGCCTGCTCGGCGCCGAGGTCGTCGAGCAAACCCAGCAGGTCCTCGCACACCGCACGATTCGTGTATGCCTCGAGTTCGGCGGGGACCTCGGTCTGCCCGTAGCCGCGCAGGTCCGGCGCGATGGCGCGATAGCCCGCCGCGGCGACCGCGGGCAGCTGGCGGTGCCAGATGTACCAGGTGTGCGGGAAGCCGTGGCAGAAGATCACCGACTCGCCCTCCCCCTGCTCGGCGACGTGTATCCGGATGCCGTGGGTCGTCACGAACCGATGAGTCAACTCCACTCCGGCCTCCAAAACATAGAACGCGTTCTGGTTTCGCGGTAATGTTCCTGGACCGTGAGCGGAATACCCGACGGGCTCGAAGGCAAGATCGCGGTAGTCACCGGCGCCAGCCGCGGCATAGGCAAGGGCATCGCGCTGGAATTGGGCGCTGCGGGCGCGACGGTGTTCGTCACCGGGCGCTCGGCGACGAAGGGGCGCATACCGGGCACCGTGCACGAAACCGCCGCCGAGATCGACGCGGCGGGCGGGGTCGGGATTCCGTTCGTCTGTGACCACCGGGACGATGACGCGGTCGAGCGGCTGTTCGAGCGGATCCGCACCGAGCACGGCCGGCTGGACGTGCTGGTGAACAACGTCTACAACTCCCCTGCCGCGGCACGCTGGCTCGGCAAGCCGTTCTGGGAGGTGCCGCCCGCGGCGTGGGATGAGAGCTTCGACGTGGGCGTCCGATCACATTACGTGGCAAGCTTCTTCGCCGCGCCGCTGCTGATCGAGTCGGGCGGGTTGATCGTCAACATCTCCTCCCCGGGCGCACGCAGGTATATGCACAATGCCGTATACGGCGTAGCGAAGACCGCGCTCGACCGGCTCACCGCCGACATGGCGCACAATCTCGCGGGCACCGACGTGACGGTCGTCTCGGTGTGGCCCGGGATCGTGGACACCGAACTGCTGCAGATGGTTCCGGCCGACGCAACCGGGCAGCGACTGGTCACCTTGCCCGGCGAAGGGACGTTCGACCTCGCCGAGGCGGAGACGCCCCGCTTCCCGGGCCGCGCGGTCGTCGCACTGGCCACCGACGCCGGGCGACGCGCACGCACCGGATTGCCCTGGCAGGTGGCGGATCTCGCCGTGGTCTACGGCTTCACCGACATCGACGGACGCGTTCCCCGCATCGACTGAATCCGCCGCGGCGACATGTGGTGACCGGCCTGGTCAGGCGAACTTGATCTCCAGGCCGATGCCGAGAATGGCGATGAGCCAGATCGCCCCGGTGAAGATGGTGATGCGGTCGAGGTTCTTCTCCACGACGGTCGAGCCGGACAGGCTGGACTGCACGCCGCCGCCGAACAGGCTGGACAAACCTCCACCCTTGGCGCGGTGCAGCAGCACCAGCAGCACCAGCAGCACGCTGGTGATGATCAGGAGGATATCCAGGAACATCCGCATGCCGGACAGTGTATGCGGTCGGCGGAATCCCACCGAATCAGGACCGCTCGGCCGCGTCGCCGCCGGTACTGCTAGCGCGCGTCGACGGCGACCAGGTGGGTGACCTGGTCGTCGTCACCGGTGGTGAATTTCGCGACGGCCTGCTCGCGCAGCTGGTCCCGTGCGGTGAGCCGGACCTGGTGCTGGTGCATGTGCTCGGCCCAGGACCGCACGACGAACGCTTCCACATAGCGGTCGAGCACCCCGACGTCACGGTAGAGACGCCATTCCATAGCTCCGGTGCGCTGCCTGGACCGGCCGACGAAAACCATGGCGGCCAGGAATTCCTCGACGTTCTCCTGCGGCACGTCGTAGCTGCGCAGGATCAGCACCGGGCCGTCGGCGGGATCGGGTTCGACGACCAGCTGCGGTTCCGGCCAGAACGCCGCCGGGGTCAGATCCAGCTCCTCGGCGTTGTGCCGAATCGGTAACCACGGGGTGCTCAGCGCACAGACCGCGAGGAGCGCCGCGGCCCACAGCAGTGCCGACACCGACCCGAGCGCGTTGGCGACCAGGCCCCAGACCAGCGAGCCCATCGCCTGACCGCCCATGAAAACCAGCAAGTACACCGAGAGCCCGCGCGCACGCACCCACGCGGGCAAAAGCAGCTGCATGGTCGAGTTCATCGTGGACATCGCCAGCAACCACGCAAGCCCGGCGAAGATCAGCAGCACCAGCACCGCGGGCAGCACGCGCAGCAGCGCTGTGCCCGCGGTCGCGAGGCCGAACAGGATCGCAGCCGTGGTCAGCCGCTGCGTCGGAGTCAGCAGACTCCGCAGTCGCGACAACGCGGCGGCACCCAACACCGCGCCCAGCCCGAGTGCGCCGAGCATCAGGCCGTAGCCGGAGGACGATAGCCCGAGCCGATCCCGCGCGATCACCGGGAGCAGCGCCCACACCGCGCTGGCCGGCGCGATGAACAGGATCGAGCGCAGCAGCACCCGGCGGATCGCGGGTGCGGCGCGGATGAACCTGGTGCCCGCCTGCAACGCCGCGAGCGGACGTTCGGTGGGCAGTCGCCGATCCTTCGCCGGCCTGCGCCAGACGGTGAGGACCGCGACGATCCCGCCGAACGACACCGCGTTCAGTGCGAACACCAGCGTCGGCCCGGACAGCGAGACCAGCACACCGGCCAGCGCGGGGCCGACCGCCCTTCCGATGTTGATGTTCATGCTGCCCAGCGCCGCGGCGGCCGGGATCTGCTCACGCGACACCAGTTCCGGCTGAATCGCCTGCCACGCGGGCGCGGTCAGCGCCTGCCCACAGCCCAGCAGGAACAACAAGGTCAACAGCACGCCCGGGGTGGTGTGCCCAGTCGCGGTCGAGACCGCGAGAATCGTCGCGAGCACCGCCATCGTGGACTGCGCGCCGAGCAGCAGTCTGCGCCGATCCACCAGGTCGGCGATCACCCCGGATGGGATAGCCAGCAGCATCACCGGCAGCGTGATGGCGGTCTGTACGAACGACACCAACGCCGCGGCGTTGGGTTGGTCGACCAGGATCCACTGCGCCCCGACGGTCTGCATCCAGGTGCCGAGATTCGACACCAGCTGGGCGATCCACAGCGCGCGGTATACCGGCGAACGCATCGGCGCCCAGGTAGAGCCTGGAGCAGTCGTTGCGGCAGCGTTCACTCGCCGAAGCTTAGTCTCGTGACCAGCGCCGACCCGTCGCCGTGTCCGGAACCCGCGCCGTCGACCGCGAGGGCGTGGCGGCGCGGAGCAGCGCCACGACGAGCAGCGCGGCGCCTGCCAGCCCCGACGCCGTGAGCCGTTCGCCGAGCACCACCGCGGCAAGCACCGCGCCGGTCAGCGGTTCGAGCAGGGCGAGGACCGCGGCGATCCCCGGCCCCGCGTTCGACAGCCCGCGGAAGTAGAGCGTGTACGCGACCGCGGTCGGCACCAGACCCAGCACCAGGACCAGCGCGATACTGCCTGCCGTCGGATCGAACGCCAGGCCGGAAGTCGCGGCGAGCGGGGCAAGTAGCAGCGCGCCGCCGGTGAACCCGAGACCCGTAGTGGTCATCGCGTCGAGTCCCGGCACCGGCACCGCGTTGATCACGGTGACCGCCGCGAACGCCGCCGCGGCCGCCGACGCCAGCGCCGCGCCCGCAAGCAAGCCGCCCGCGCTGACCCCACCGGAGGGAAGACCGACCAGCAACGCAAGACCGCACAGGGCGATGCCGATCGTGACGGCGCGACGCCCGTCCACCGCGTTCCTTCCGGTGAGGTGTTCCAGCACAGCGACGACCACCGGCGACATGCCGATGGTGATCAGAGTGGCCAGGCTGACCGAGGAGGCCGCGACAGCGCCGAAATAGGCCGCCTGAAAGGTCGCCGCGAGCACGGCGACCGCGCCGACTCTGCGCCACGCCAACGGGTTTCGTGGCCAGGGCCGCCTCGTGGTGGCCAGCAGCGCCACTAACAGCAGCCCGCCGACGGCGAGTCGGCAGGTGGCTACCGAAACGGGGGAAAGGCCGGTGGCCTGGTACAACAGCGTGCCGAGCAAACCGCCGGTGCCCCAAAGCATTCCGGCGCCGACGAGGTAGACCAGCCCAGAACGGCCGACCGTGGACACAGATGTGGACATGAAGGATCGCGCTCCTGCGACGAGAGGGGGAAGGTGGTCGCGGAAGCGAGGTGCACAGCGATGCGATAAGCGCGCTCACCTGCCGGTGGCGCGCCGGAAACCTACACCTCGCTCAGGAGGTGGGCGGCGGTGTGATCGGGAAGCATCGGTGCACGGAACAGATACTAATACTTGCCAGCTCTTCGATGCTGCGCTTGGCACGCCGGCAACCGGTGAACAGCCGGGCTGGGATCCGCGTCGTCGGTAGCATCGCCCCATGGCGGCACACTTCGCGCGACTCGGTCCGGCGGTCCTGCTCGCCCTCAGCGCGGTCGCGGCATGCTCGAGCGGCGGCCCGGACAAGAGCTCCGACGAGCCGAGCCCGATCGGCCGCACCTTTCTCTCCACCGGTGTCGAGGGGACGCCGATCCCTGGCGGCGGCCCGCTCACGGTCACCTTCACCGACGGCCGCGTCTCCGCCGACGCGGGCTGCAACAAGTACACCGGCGCGGTCTCACTCGACGACCACACCGTGCGCGTCTCCGGCCTGGCCGGCACCTTGATGGCCTGCGGCGGCGATCGTCAGGGCGCCGACGAGTGGCTCAGCGGCCTGCTGAATTCCGACCCCAGCTGGCGGCTCGACGACGCGAAGCTCACCCTGCACAGCGACAACCGCACCGTCACCATGATCGACAAGAAAGTCGCTCGACCCGACAAGCCCGTGCAGGGGACACCGTGGCTCGTCACCGCGCTCATCACCCCTGATGCCCAAATCCGCTCGCAAACCATCGACGAGACGAAACCGGCCCTCACCATCGCCGCGGACAGTGGCGTCTCCGGCTGGACAGGGTGTAATCGCATGACCGGCAGCGCCCACGTGTCGGGCTCGGAGATCACATTCCGGATCGCCACCACCAAAATACTGTGCTCCCCGGAGGTGATGGAGGTCGAACAGGCGGTCCTGAAAGCGTTGGACGGCAAGACCACCGCCACGGTGGACGCCGACACCCTGACCCTGCGCAACGAGAACGGCAGCGGTCTCACGCTGCACGCACAGTAAGCGCCGGTAGCTCCTACTTCTGCCGGGTGAGCACCACGCGATCGGCGATCTGTTCCTACTCCCCCTGCGGCGCGAAGAAGATCTCCATGACCACCCGACCGGCCGACTCCAGCCAGATCGCCGCGCGCATCGTCATCGGGTCACGCTGTCGACCACTCGTAGCGGTTGTCTGTCTGCGAGAACCCGACCAGCCCGGTATCGCAGGAGCGATACCGGGCTGTCGCGCGTTGTTCCTCGACGAGATCAGGGCAGGGGGCCGCCCGCGGCGATCGCGGAGAGGGTGGCGAACTCGTCGCCCTTGAGCGACGCGCCGCCGACCAAGGCGCCGTCGATGTCGGTCTGGGCGACCAACTCTCCGACGTTCTTGGCGTTCACCGAGCCGCCGTAGAGAACGCGGACCGCCGCGGCGACCTCTGGCGAGGCCAGCCGCGCCAGCTCCCCGCGAATCGCGCCGCAGACCTCCTGCGCGTCGGCGGGGGTGGCGACCTTGCCGGTGCCGATCGCCCACACCGGCTCGTAGGCGATGACGATCTTCGAGATCTGCTCCGCCGTCAGGCCTTTCAGCGAACCGCGCAGCTGCTCGAGGTTGTACTCGACGTGCGTCTGCGCCTCGCGGATGTTCAGGCCCTCGCCGATGCACACGATCGGGGTGATCCCGTGCTTCAGCGCCTGCTTCGTCTTGCCGAGCACGAGGGCGTCGTCCTCGTTGTGGTACTGCCGCCGCTCCGAATGGCCGACCACGGCGAAGGCGCAGCCCAGCTTGGCGAGCATGGCCGCGCTGATCTCTCCGGTGTAGGCGCCCGATTCGTGCACCGAGACATCCTGCGCGCCGTAGGTGAGCAGGAGCTTGTCCCCGTCGACCAGCGTTTGCACGCTGCGGATGTCGGTGAACGGCGGGATCACCGCCACATCTACCTTGTCGAAGTACTTCTCCGGCAGCGCGAACGCGATCTTCTGCACCAGAGCGATGGCCTCGAGGTGGTTGAGGTTCATCTTCCAGTTGCCGGCGATGAGTGGTTTGCGTGCCATGCTCAGTCCTCCAACACCGCGATGCCAGGGAGTTCTTTGCCCTCCAGGTATTCCAACGAGGCGCCGCCGCCGGTGGAGATATGCGAGAAGCCGTCCTCCGGGAGCCCGAGCGCGCGTACGGCCGCGGCCGAGTCGCCACCGCCGACTACGCTGAACGCGCCCTTGCCGGTGGCGGTCACGATCGCCTCGGCGACCCCGCGGGTTCCCGCGGCGAACTTCTCGAACTCGAACACGCCCATCGGGCCGTTCCAGAAGACGGTCCTCGCCTCGGTCAGGAGCGCGGCGAAACGCTCCACCGACTCCGGGCCAACGTCCAGACCGATCCAGCCGTCCGGGATCTCATGTGCCGGCACGACCTTCGACTCGGCGTCGGCGGCGAACGCGTCGGCCACCACGATGTCCCGCGGCAGGTGGATGACGTCGGCGTACTGCTCGAGCAGGTTCTTGCAGGTGTCCACCATCTCCTCCTGCAGCAGCGAGGAGCCTACCGAAAGACCCTGTGCGGCAAGGAAGGTGAAGCACATGCCGCCGCCGATCACCAGGGTGTCGACCTTCGGCGCCAGCGCCTCGATGACGGCCAGCTTGTCGGAGACCTTGGACCCGCCGAGCACGACCGCGTACGGCCGGTCCGGATTCTCGCTCAGCCTGGCCAGTATGTCGACCTCGGCGGCGACCAGCGTGCCCGCGTAATGCGGCAGCAGCTTCGCCACGTCGTACACCGATGCCTGCTTGCGGTGCACGACACCGAAGCCGTCGGAGACGAACGCGCCGTCATCGCCCACCAGCTCGACCAGCGCTGCGGCGAGCTTGCCGCGCTCAGCGTCGTCCTTGCTGGTCTCGCGCGGGTCGAAGCGGATGTTCTCCAGCAGCAGCACGTCGCCGTCGGTGAGGCCCTCGGACCGCGCGAGCGCGTCCTGGCCCACGACGTCACCGGCCAGCTGGACATTGCGGCCCAGCTCCTCGGCGAGCTTGGCGGCCACCGGCGCCAGCGACAGCTTCGGGTCCGGCTCGCCCTTCGGGCGGCCGAGATGGGCGGTCACCACGACCTTGGCGCCCGCCGCCACCAGGGCCTCGATAGTCGGCACCGAGGCGACGATCCGGCCGGGATCGGTGATCTTTCCGTTGTCGTCGAGGGGGACGTTCAGATCGGAGCGCACGAGCACGCCCCGACCCTCGACACCCTCTTCGAGCAGGTCCGCGAGTGTCTTGACAGCCATACGCGTCAGAGCGACTTGCCGACGAGGCCGATGAGATCGGCGAGACGGTTGGAGTAGCCCCACTCGTTGTCGTACCAGGAGACGACCTTCACCTGGTTGTCGATCACCTTGGTGAGCGGCGCGTCATAGATCGATGACGCCGGGTCGGTGACGATGTCGCTGGAGACGATCGGGTCCGTGTTGTACTTCAGAATGCCCTTCAGCGGGCCCTCGGCGGCGGCCCGGTACGCGGCGTTGACCTCGTCGATTGTGGCGGACTTGCGCAGGGTGGCGGTCAGGTCGGTGACCGAACCCGTCGGAACCGGCACGCGCAGCGCGTAGCCGTCCAGCTTGCCCTGCAGTTCGGGCAGCACCAGGCCGATCGCTTTGGCTGCGCCGGTGCCGGTGGGCACGATGTTCAGCGCGGCGGCGCGGGCGCGACGCAGGTCGCTGTGCGGGCCGTCCTGCAGGTTCTGGTCCTGGGTGTAGGCATGAATCGTCGTCATCAGGCCGCGCTCGATGCCGAACTCGTCGTTGAGCACCTTGGCCAGCGGGCCGAGGCAGTTGGTGGTGCACGAGGCGTTCGAGATTATGTTCTGGCTGCCGTCGTACTTGTCGTCGTTGACACCCATCACGATGGTGATGTCCTCGCCCTTGGCGGGGGCGGAGATCACGACCTTCTTCGCTCCGGCGGCGAGGTGGCCCTTGGCCTTGGTGGCATCGGTGAAGATGCCGGTGGACTCGACGACCACGTCGACGCCCAGATCGCCCCACGGCAGCGCCGCGGGCCCTTCCTTGATGGCCAGCGCCTTGATCCGCTGGTCGCCCACCACGATGGTGTCGTCGCCGTCGAGCGAGACATCCTGCGGCAACCGGCCGAGGATCGAGTCGTACTTGAGCAGGGTCGCGAGCGTCGCGTTGTCGGTGAGGTCGTTGACCGCGACGATCTCGATGTCGGTGGTGCCGAGCGCCTTCTGCGCCTCCACCGCCCGGAAGAAGTTTCGTCCGATACGGCCGAAGCCGTTGATGCCTACCCGGACAGTCACGTTATCGCTCCTCAGCTTTCAGGCGGATCATTCCGATGCCCTACTCACCCTAATGCCCAGCCGTTACCTCACCGACACGCACCTGGCATTCGTGCGGACGGGATGCCTGGTCAGAACCGCGCTGTCCCGGCGGATGGCCGCCGGGACAGCGGGCTCAGGCGTCGTCGAGCAACTCGGCCGTGACGGCTGATTCGGTGTCGGGCACGCCGAGCTCTTTGGCGCGCCGGTCGGCCATCGATAGCAGGCGCCGAATGCGGCCCGCAACGGCGTCTTTCGTCATCGGCGGTTCGGCGAGCTGGCCGAGTTCCTCCAGCGACGCCTGGCGGTGCTGCACGCGAAGTTTGCCCGCGGCGGCGAGATGGTCGGGCACATCGTCGCTGAGGATATCCAGCGCGCGTTCCACCCTGGCCGCCGCGGCGACCGCGGCCCGCGCCGAGCGGCGCAAGTTGGCGTCGTCGAAGTTGGCCAGCCGGTTCGCGGTAGCGCGGACCTCGCGGCGCAACCTGCGCTCCTCCCAGACCATCCGGGTGCCATGCGCGCCCATCCTGGTCAGTAGCGCGCCGATCGCCTCGCCGTCGCGCACCACGACGCGGTCGGTGCCGCGCACCTCGCGCGCCTTCGCCGCGATCCCGAGCCGCCGGGCGGCACCGACCAGCGCCAGCGCCGCCTCCGGCCCCGGGCAGCTGACCTCCAGCGCCGAGGAACGCCCCGGTTCGGTGAGCGAACCGTGCGCGAGAAACGCTCCGCGCCAAGCGGCTTCGGCGTCGGCGATGCTGCCGCCGACCACCTGCGCGGGCAGACCACGCACAGGACGACCGCGCACGTCGAGCAGGCCGGTCTGCCTGGCCAGCGCCTCGCCCTCCTTGGACACGCGCACCACATACCGTGAGGTCTTGCGCAGACCACCCGCGCCGAGCACATGCACGTCGGAGCCGTAGCCGTAGAGCTCGAAGATCTCCCGGCGCAGCCTGCGCGCGATGGAGCCCATGTCCACCTCGGCCTCGACGATCACCCGGCCGCCGACGATGTGTAGGCCGCCGGCAAAGCGCAGCAGCGCGGACAACTCCGCCCTGCGGGAACTCACTTGCGACACTACGAGCCTACTCAGCTCATCTTTCACATCGGCTGTCATCGCCACGGGACGCGCTCCTTTCCACCCAACCCGGAACGCACATCCTGACCCATGTGCCGTCCCTCGACTCGAAGCCCTGCCATTTGCGGCCGAGGTTGCCGGATCACTTGATCCAGTGCGGCGGCGAGCTTTCCGGGGTGATGCCGGGCCGTCCCCGCTTCGGCGACATCGGAGAAGGTTACTCGTGCCCGCAACTGTTCCGCAGCCCTGGCCACATGTTCTCGCTCGCGCCCCTCTGGCACCGACCCGGAATCGACCAGTACATCGTCGACCACGAATTCCGGGGCGTGCTGAGACAATACGTGCAGATGCCGCTCGGCGGAGAAGCCCGCAGTCTCCCCCGGCTCGGCAGCGAGATTGAGCACCAAGACCTTCCGCGCCCTGGTGTACACCAGGGCTTCCCGCAGCTCAGGCACGAGGACGTGCGGAATGACGCTGGTGAACCACGAACCGGGACCGAGCACGACGACATCGGCGTGTTCGATCGCCGATGTCGCCTCGGGACTGGCCGGCGGATCGGACGGAATCAACCGCACCCGCCGCACCTTACCCGGCGTGGTGGCGATGGCAACCTGGCCGCGAATGCAGCGGCTCACCCGCGGATCAGCTTCCAGCCCAGACACATCCGCCTCGATGTCGAGCGCGATCGGCGACATCGGAAGCACCCTCCCGGTGACACGCAACATTTTGGCGACCTCGTCGAGCGCGGCTACCGGATCGCCGAGCACCTCGGTCAGCCCGGCCACGATGAGATTGCCGACAGAGTGCCCGGCCAACGCGCCTGTGCCGCCGAAACGGTGCTGAACGGTCTGCGTCCACACCCCGTCGGCGTCCGCGGCGAGAGCGGCCAACGCCATGCGAAGATCCCCCGGCGGCAGCACCCCCAATTCGGCGCGTAGCCGCCCGGACGAGCCGCCGTCGTCCGCGACGGTCACCACCGCGCAGATCTTCCTGGTCAGCCGTCGCACCGCGGTCAGTGTCGCGTACAGGCCGTGTCCGCCACCCAGCGCGACGATGCTGGGATTGGATTCCCAACCGGTCATTCGCGCCCCAGATCCCGGTGCACGACGCGCACCACGTCGGCGGATCCCTCCGACCCGCCGGGGACCTCGCTGATCAGCTCGCCCAGTGCCTCGGCTATCGCGACGCTTCGGTGTTTGCCTCCGGTACAGCCCACTGCCACGGTCATATATCGCTTCCCCTCTTGGCGGTAACCGTTCGTGGTCAGATCGACCAGGTGGTGACAGGTACGCAGGTAATCATCCGCGCCGGAGCGCGACAATACGTACTCGCTGACCACCGCCTCCTGACCGGTATGTTCCCGCAATTCCGGTATCCAATGTGGATTAGGTAGAAAACGCACATCCAACACGATGTCAGCGTCGAGGGGAACCCCATACTTGAAGCCGAAGGACTGCACGGTGAGTTGCAGCGCGCTGGGCGCGCCACCCCCGTACGCCTCCTCCAGCTTGCGGTGCAGCTGATGGATCGACAGCTCGGTGGTGTCGATGACCAGATCCGCGGCGGTTTTCACGGCCGACAGGCGCACCCGCTCGGCGGCGATACCTGCCGACAACGTGCCGTCCTTGCTCTCGCTCTGCAGCGGATGACGGCGGCGGGCGAATCCGAAGCGGCGGATGAGCACGTCGTCGGAGGCCTCCAGGAACAGGACCCTGGTGCCGACACCGAGCGTCCGCAACTGTTCGGTGACCGCCGAGAGATCGCCGGTGAAGAACCGGCTGCGCACATCCATGACCAAGGCAAGGCGACGGATCGGCGGCGTCGCGGAGGCGCCCAACTCGACCATCCGGCCGAACAGCTCAGGCGGCAGATTGTCCGCGACATACCAGCCGAGGTCCTCGAGTACGCGAGCGGCGGTGCCACGGCCCGCGCCGGAGAGCCCGGTCACGATCACGACCTCGACCTGTGGATGCGCTCCGGCGAGGGCGCCGGACAAGCCCGCTCGCCCTCCGCTCGTCGGCGGACCGCCCCCACTGCTGTTCGATTCGACGCGTGTCATGTCCTACCGGATCCGTCTCTCGGGTGCCTTCCGATCATCCCGCACCGGTTTCGGTATCGGGCACAGACCCATAACGTACGCGAAACCAAAACTTCCGGTGCGCTGTCAGCGACTATTCCGCCTCTAGTGCGGCGAGGACCGCCTTCGCGGTTGCCAGCCCGATGCCGGGCACCTCGGTGATCTGCTCGACCGTGGCCTGCTTCAGCTTGGCTACCGACCCGAAATGGGTGACCAGTGCGGTCCGGCGTGCCGTGCCGAGGCCGGGCACCGAGTCCAACGCCGACGCCGTCATCCGACGCGAGCGTTTGCTGCGGTGGAAAGTGATCGCGAAGCGATGTGCCTCGTCTCGGACCCGCTGCAGCAAGTACAGTGCCTCGCTGTTGCGCGGCATGATCACCGGCTCGCTCTCCCCCGGCACCCACACCTCTTCGAGGCGTTTGGCCAGGCCGATCACCGCGACGTCGGTGATGCCGAGTTCGTCGAGCACCTCGGCGGCGGCCGCGACCTGAGGCGCGCCGCCGTCGACCACATACAGGTTGGGC
The DNA here is from genome assembly GCF_035920445.1 of Nocardia sp. NBC_01730. Taxonomy (NCBI): domain Bacteria; kingdom Bacillati; phylum Actinomycetota; class Actinomycetes; order Mycobacteriales; family Nocardiaceae; genus Nocardia; species Nocardia sp. NBC_01730. The sequence continues at coordinate 2,882,516 of NZ_CP109162.1, forward strand.
GGATAGGCGAACTTGCGCGGACGCCCGGTGTATGGGTCTATGCCCGGGCGGGAGACGAGTTCCGATGTGTCGTCGTCGCTTCCGATGGCGGCCAAGTCCTCCTGTTCCATCAGGTCGCGTTCGCGGCGCAGCTTCAGAAACCGGCGGCGGGTCACCTCGGCGATGCTGGCGACGTCGTCGGAGCGGCCGTCGCCCGCGGCCTCCTTGATCGCGTAGTGCCGGTACTCGGATTTGCGCGGCAGACCGTCCTCGAACACCACCAGCGAGGCCACCACGTCGGTGCCCTGCACGTGGCTGATGTCCACGCACTCGATGCGCAGCGGGGCGCTGTCGAGCTCCAGCGCGTCCTGGATGTCCTGCAGAGCTTGCGATCTCGAGGTCAGATCGCCCGCGCGCTTGAGCTTGTGCTGGGCAAGCGCTTCCATCGCGTTGCGCTGTACGGTCTCGGCGAGGGCCTTCTTGTCGCCGCGCTGCGGTACCCGCAGTCGCACCGCCGAACCGCGCAGGTCCGACAGCCACTGCTGGACCTGTTCTACGTCGGCGGGCAACTCGGGGACGAGCACCTCGCGCGGCACCACGGTGGCGGGCTGCTCGTCGGTCGCCTGTTCGGCCACGGTGACCTGCTCGCCGTAGAACTGGGTGAGGAACTGCTCGACCAGGGCGGCCAGTTCGCCGCCCGCTTCGGGAGTGTCGACGGCATCGCCCGACTTGTCGACCACCCAGCCGCGCTGGCCGCGCACGCGACCGTCGCGAACGTGGAAGATCTGCACCGCCGCCTCCAGCTCGTCGGTAGCGAAGGCGATCACGTCGGCGTCGGTGCCGGTGCCGAGCACCACGGCCTGCTTCTCCAACGCACGGCGCAGCGCCTGGATATCGTCGCGCAGCCGGGCGGCGGTCTCGAAGTCCAGGTCCTCGGCGGCGGCGTGCATGCGGCGCTCGAGCTCCCGGACCATACGGTCGGTCCGGCCGGCGAGGAAGTCGCAGAAATCCTCGACGATCCCGCGGTGCTCGTCGGCGCTCACCCGGCCGACGCACGGCGCCGAGCACTTGTCGATGTACCCGAGCAGGCAGGGACGCCCGATCTGGCTGTGCCGCTTGAAGACTCCGTTGGAACAGGTGCGCGCGGGGAACACCCGCAGAAGCAGATCGAGGGTCTCACGGATCGCCCACGCGTGCGCGTACGGGCCGAAGTACCGGACGCCCTTGCGGCGCGCTCCGCGGTAGACGAACAGCCGCGGGTACTCCTCATCGAGAGTGACCGCGAGTACCGGATACGACTTGTCGTCTCGGTAGCGGACGTTGAAGCGCGGATCGAACTCCTTGATCCAGTTGTACTCCAGCTGCAGCGCCTCCACCTCCGTGGAGACGACCGTCCACTCGACGCCCGCGGCCGTGGTGACCATCTGCCGCGTACGCGGATGCAGACCGGCGACGTCGGCGAAGTACGAGTTCAGCCTGCTGCGCAGGCTCTTTGCCTTGCCTACGTAGATGACCTGCCGATGGGCATCCCGGAACTTGTAGACACCGGGTTCGACGGGGATCGTGCCCGGCGCGGGCCGGTACGTCGCTGGATCTGCCACGTGTCAAGCCTATCCACCGGGTCCGACAGCCCGGCACGGCTCCGCGGAGGCCGCGGTCAGGACGCCAGGACGCCGAACCAGGCCTTCGCGTCCGGCCGCCGCAGCAGGTGGACCACAGCCGCCGTCGTGCCGAGCGAGTAGCAGGCGGCGAGAACGCCGACCGCGGGCGGGACGATCGCGAGGTCGCCGATCGCACGACACCCGAGGACGGCCTGCCCGATCGCCAGAATCAGCGCGAGTGTGCGCACGGCGCGCGCGCCTTCGGCGAATCCGAAAACGAGCAGGCCGAGCGCCCAGGCGACGCAGAACTGGGACGAAGCCGCCGCGGCGGCTTCGGCACCGCGCGTCACGCCCATGATGACTGGATAGGCGATCGCGAACCCCACCATCCCCCAGACGGCCTCCCGCACATCCTGAACCGCGTCCGGCATACCCGTTTGCACGGCAACGACCGGATCCTCACCCGAATACGCCGAATCCACAGACGTACCCCCGTTCCACTGAACGAATTGACACACCCGAAGAACACGCCGAGCCGCACGCTAACACGACACCGACCCGGACAACTCGGACTTCGGCAAACGCGCGTGGTAGGCCTGGACGGTGACCGCCCGCCGAGCGGTCGTCTACTCCGCGAGGCCGTGCCCGCGGAGGGCCGCCAGCAAGGCCTCCGGGCGCTCGGTGATGGGGAGGGGTTCGACCTGAGCGAATCGACAGCCGAGCGCCGTCGCGCCGCCATCGGCCTCGGCGCTGTCGCCGACCATCAGCGTCGCGCCGGCGGGCACGCCGAGTTCGTCGAGGGCGGAGCGGAAGATCGCCGGATCCGGCTTCATGGCGCCCACCTCGTAGGACAGTGTGAACGCCTGGATGGACCGGTCCCAGCCGCGCGCGGCGAACGAGGGACGGATGTCGAACGGGATATTGCTCACGACGGCGACCGGGACACCTTGTGCCGCAAGAAGTTCCAAAACGGTGACCGTGTCAGGGTAAGGCGTCCACTGCATCGGGTCGACGAGCCGGGCGTAGAGCCGCTCGGCGTCCTCGTCGGTCGGCACGCCCGATTTCCGCAACACCTCCAGCATGGCGACGCGGTGCAGCACGGGGTCGAGGTCACGGTTGTCCCACGCGTACTGCTTCTCCGCGTCGAACCCGACGATCTGTCCGACCGGCGCCGTCATCCGTCGCATGATCTCGGCCTTCTCGTGCACGTCGAACGCCCGGCCGTCGGGCCAGGTCAGATCTCCGTACCAGGTTTCGTCCTCCTCCAGACGAAACAGGGTCCCGGAGAAGTCGAACAACACGGCGTCGATCGTCACCGCGCCAGCCTACCGACGGACCAGCCGAGCCCGCATGGTCGCGAGCGCCGCAGCAGACGATTCGACGGCGCCGACTGGCGATACCTGCTGCGGCCAGCGCGATTTCGTGGGTGGTCGGAGAAAGTCGCGCGAGTCGGTGCCGGACGATAGAGTCCGGGCATGAGGCGCAAGCGAGGAACGTGGGTCGGCGCTGTGGCGGCGTTGGCGCTCACCGTGGGAATGGCCACGGCCTGTTCGTCCGACGAGGACAGCGCTGGTGGCATGTGCGCGACGGTCCCGAACGGCACGCCGGTCGCGGCGGCCTCGGCGGGTCCGGCGGGCCGCGGCACCCAGGATCTGAGCACGAATCCGGAGATCGCGAGCGGGTACCGCTCCGGCATGACGCCGGTGCGCACGCACAGCTTCGCGGTGTCGACCGCGAACCCGGTGTCGACGAAGGCCGCCTGCGAGGTGCTGCGCGACGGTGGCACCGCGGCGGACGCACTGGTCGCGGCGCAGACGGTGCTCGGACTGGTCGAACCGCAGGCGTCCGGCATCGGCGGCGGCGCGTTCCTGCTCTACTACGACGCGAACACGAAATCCGTGGACGCCTACGACGGCCGCGAGATCGCCCCCTCCGCAGCGACCGAGAACTACCTGCGCTGGGTCGGCGACACCGATCGGGCCGAGCCCAAGCCGAACGCACGTGCCAGCGGTCGGTCCATCGGAGTGCCCGGCGTGCTGCGCATGCTGGAAATGGTGCACAACGACCACGGCAAGAGCGGATGGCGCGACCTCTTCGATCCGGCCATCGGGCTGGCCGATCGCGGATTCCCGATCAGTCCCCGCCTTGCGGGGCAGATCGCGGAGTCGGCGAAGGACCTCGCCGTCGACGAGGACGCCAGGGCATATTTCCTCAACCCTGACGGAAGCCCCAAGCCCGCCGACACCGTGCTCACCAACCCGGCCATGGCGAAAACGCTCGGCGCTATCGCCGCCGACGGCGCGCAGGCCTTCTACACCGGCGCGATCGCCCGTGACATCGTCGACGCCGCGGGCCGGTCCTCCGGCGGGCGCACCCCGAGCCTGATCTCGACCGGGGACCTGGCCGGTTACCAGGCCAAGAAGCGCACCGCGCTGTGCACCGGCTACCGCACGCACGAGATCTGTGGCATGCCGAGCCCCTCCTCCGGCGGGATCGCAGTCGCTGCCACGCTCGGCATTCTGGAGAACTTCGACCTGGCCGCCATGCGGCCGGACGACATCGACCGCAACGGCGGAAAGCCGAACGCCCAGGCAGTGCACCTCATCTCGGAGGCCGAGCGACTCGCATACGCCGACCGTAACAAGTACGTGGCCGACACGGACTTCATCCCACTACCCGGTAATTCGGCTCAGACCCTGCTGAACAAGGACTACCTGAAGCAGCGCACCGGGCTGATCAACCCGAACCGTAGCATGGGCACCGCGCAGCCCGGCGACTTCGGCCCCGTTCCGGTCGGCATCAGCCCGCAGCCGCCCGAGCACGGCACCAGCCACATTTCAGTGGTCGACAAATACGGCAATGCCGCGGCCATGACCACCACGGTAGAGTCGGCGTTCGGTTCGTTCCACCTGGTCGACGGCTTCGTGCTGAACAATCAGCTCACCGACTTCAACGCCGACCCGCTGGGCACCGACGGCGTGCCGGTGGCCAACCGCGTCCAGCCGGGCAAACGTCCGCGCAGCTCGATGAGCCCGACACTGGTGTTCGACAAAACCGCCGACGGCTCGCGCGGCGAGCTGACCCACGTCGCAGGCTCCCCCGGTGGCTCGGTGATCATCCAATATGTGGTGAAAACCCTGGTCAATATGTTCGATTGGGGCTTGGACCCGCAGCAGGCGGTCTCCGCGGTCGCCTTCGGCGCGGCGAACAGCCCGACCACCGGCGTCGGCGGCGAGCACCCCGCGGTCAACGCGACCGACAACGGCGAACGCGACCCGCTCGTACTCCGGCTCCGTGAACTCGGCCATCAAGTCTCGGTCGCGCCACAGACCAGCGGTCTCAGCGCTCTCGAACGCGACGGCGCCGACAGCTGGATCGGCGGCGCCGACCCCCGTCGCGAGGGCGCGGTCCTCGGCGACACCCGCTGAACAGCTTTCATCGCCCCATGGCCCGCGCGGTGACTTCCAACCTGCGGGCCATGGTCAACCCTCCATAGGCTTGCCAGCTCAACCAGCCGTTCTTTCTTCCTTGGGGAGGCCATGGGGGAATCCCAGAACAGCGAGGCGGCACATCTGTGCCCGGCGCGGGCCGATCAGTTGTTCCCGGAGTATTTCGCGCCGAGTTCGCGCAGCCGGGCCATCGCCTGCGCGGCATGCTCCTTGTCATTGGAGCGAATCGCCAGCATCGGGACGTAGTCGTCGTCGACCAACTCCAGGCGCGCCCAGGACTTCCGGTCCGGGAACGACACGCCACGGATGTGATCCCACCCAAAATCGTTGTCGCCCAGAATATTCCGTACAGACATGCCGCGCGCCCCCACCCGCACCCTCGGCCTGGTCAGCAGCAGCACCGCCGCCGCACCGAGCAGGCCGATCCCGATCATCGCGACCTGGTCGGCGACCCGGAAATTCACGCCGGTCGACCCGCTGCGCAACCAGATACCACCCGCGGTGAACCCTGCCGCGACCAGGACCGCCACAACCCAGGCCGTCCGCACCGCGCGCCGCGGACGCACCTCGAAATCCCAGTCCGGCGAATCGCTCCCCGCCGCGGCCGAGCCGACGTTCCTCCGGAAAATACGAACGACCGGCATCGGCTACGCGGACTGCCGCAGGGCCCGCAGCGTCAGCGCGGCATCCAACGCCGCGGCGGCCGCCTGCTCACCCTTGTTCTCGTGCGAATCCGGCAGCCCGGCCCGATCCAGCGCCTGCCGCTCGTTGTTGGTGGTGAGCACCCCGTTCGCGACGGGCGTACCCTCGTCCAGCGAGACCCGGGTGAGCCCTGCGGTCACCGCATCGCAGACGTACTCGAAATGCGGTGTATCACCCCGGATCACCACACCGAGCGCGACTACCGCGTCGTGCGCCTTGGCGAGCTCCTGAGCCACCACCGGTAGCTCCATCGCGCCCGCGCAGCGCACCACCGTGATCCGGAGCACGCCGGCGTCCTTGGCCACCCGCTCCGCGTTCGCGAGCAGCGTGTCGCAGATCTGGGTGTGCCAGCGCGACGCGACGATGCCCAAGGTGAGGTCCTTGGCATCCTCGAGCGCGAAAGTCGGTACGCCGGTACCGCTCATCGATGTCCGCCTTTCCGGGTCTGCTCGGAGTTCAGTGTGCCGTCTCGCCGAGATCGAGCTCGTCGAGCCCGATCAGGTCGTGGCCCATCCGGTCACGCTTTGTTCGCAGGTAACGGAGGTTCTCCGCGTTGGCGCGCAACGGCATCGGCACCCGATCGGTGATCCGCAGGCCATAGCCGTCCAGACCGACACGCTTGGCCGGGTTGTTGGTGAGCAAACGCATCGAGCGGAGACCGAGATCCACCAAAATCTGGGCACCGGTGCCGTAGTCGCGGGCATCGGCGGGCAGGCCGAGCTCCAGGTTCGCGTCGACCGTGTCGTGGCCGGAATCCTGCAGCTGGTAGGCCTGCAGCTTGTGCATCAGGCCGATACCGCGCCCTTCGTGACCGCGCATGTACAGCACAACGCCGCGGCCCTCGGCAGCGACCATCTCCAGCGCGGCGTCCAGTTGCGGGCCACAGTCACAGCGCAGCGACCCGAACACATCACCGGTGAGGCACTCCGAGTGCACGCGCACCAGCACGTCCTCACCGTCGCTGATATCGCCACGCACCAGCGCGACGTGCTCGACCTCGTCGTAGATGCTCTGGTAGCCGACAGCCATGAACTCGCCGTGCGACGTGGGGATACGCGCCTCCGCGACCCGCACCACGTGCTTCTCGTGCTTGCGCCGCCACGCGATCATGTCGGCGATGGAGATCAGCGCGAGCTCGTGCTCGTCGGCGAAAACGCGTAACTCCTCGGTGCGGGCCATGTGGCCCTCGTCCTTCTGGCTGACGATCTCGCAAATCACACCCGAGGGCCGCAGTCCTGCCATCCTGGCGAGGTCGACGGCCGCCTCGGTGTGGCCGGGACGGCGCAGCACGCCACCGTCCTTGGCGCGCAACGGCACCACGTGGCCGGGCCTGGTGAAGTCGTCGGCCTTCGCATCGGCGTCGGCGAGCAGCCGCATGGTGGTGGCCCGGTCAGCCCCCGAGATGCCGGTGGTGACGCCCTCGCGCGCGTCCACCGAGACGGTGTAAGCGGTGCCGTGCTTGTCCTGGTTCATCGCGTACATCGGCGGAAGGCCGAGGCGATCACAGTCATCCCCGGTGAGCGGCACGCAGATGTACCCAGAGGTGTAGCGGATCATGAAGGCGACCAGCTCCGGGGTGGCCTTCTCCGCCGCGAAGATGAGGTCGCCCTCGTTCTCGCGGTCCTCGTCATCAACGACGACGACCGCCTTACCGGCGGCGATGTCGGCGACTGCGCGCTCGATGCTGTCGAACCTGGTCACGTCTGCTGCGCTCCATCTCGAAATAGGTGCCTCACCACAGTACTGTGTTCAATTTGCAGCGCCTGCGGCGCTGCGTGTTCGCGGCCCCCTCTTGGCTCGTGTCCGAGCGGGCGAGACTCGCGACTGCGTCGCATGCGCTTCGCCCACTCGGACACGAGCCGGGCCGCGAACGGCGCTCGTAAGACTCGCACCTCGGCGGGGCGGGGAGTGCGGTGACTGAGCTGTTCGGAATTGTTTCGGAGCGGACGGGCGAGATTCGCGACTGTGTCGCGGGCGGCTTCCGGCCGAGCGGACGGGACCGAGCGGATCGGACACGCCTAGCCGCGTTGCTGGAGGCGTTCGACGTACTTGGCGATTACATCCACCTCCAGGTTCACGGTGGTGCCGACGGTGGCGAAGCCGAGGTTGGTCAGCGACAGAGTGGTCGGGATCAGGGAGACCTCGAACCAATCGCGGCTTCCCTCCTCGGTGGGCTGGTCGGCGACGCCGAGACCGGAGACGGTGAGCGAGATGCCGTCGACGGTGATCGATCCCTTTTCCACGACGTAGCGAGCGACGTTCTCGGGCAGGGAGATCCGTACCACGTCCCAGTTCTCCGACGGGGTCCGCGAGAGCACAGTGCCGGTGCCGTCGACGTGGCCCTGCACCAGGTGGCCGCCGAGCCTGCTGTTCAGCGCGGCGGCGCGCTCCAGATTCACCTTCGAGCCGACGTCCAGCTTGCCGATGCTGGAGCGGTTCAGCGTCTCGGCCATCACGTCGACAGTGAACGACTCACCGCCGACCACCTCGACGACAGTCAGGCACACCCCGTTCACGGCGATCGAATCACCATGTCCGGCATCGGAGGTCACCAGCTTGCCCTTGATCGTCAGCCGCGCGGCGTCAGCCAGCTGCTCGCTGGCGACGATCTCGCCGAGTTCCTCGACGATGCCTGTGAACATGTGCCCTGACTCCCTGTCGCGTCGTTGTCTTCCGGTTGCGGAACAGCGCGGGCCCCGACTGCTATTCCCGCCGACTCCTCAGCCTAACGACGCCAGGTCGTAGCGGACAGCAGCCTGACCGATCGAAGCCCGGCCGGCGCGGGGAGCCGGAAGCAGACCGCAGGGCGAGCAAGTCGCACTCGAACAAGCACCCGCCATCGAAAGCGGAACGAAAATTGCCCACACATGCCGAAATCGCGCCGATCACCAGAAGGCGATTCCTGTTCAAGCCTATTTTCGCTACCGCCCGAATCAATTTCTTCTCGCGTACGCAATGTTCGTTTCCCGCGCGGTACCCCACCGAAACACGCTTATAACGTGAAGTAGCACACAGACGGAAATAGAGGCGATATCGTCATATGGCTGATGTCTCCCGTTCAACTTCCCGCGAGAGCAGTTCGATGTGGAGCGGTTGAACGTGGGGCCGCAGTACACGCCCAGGAAGTTCGACCCAGGATGTCCACAACTCGAGAAAGCCGAAAACCACAGTGGGCCAAATCAAGCTCGACACAGTTGAGGGCGCGGCGTGACCGCCATTCTCGATTCGGCGCTGGAAGTCCGCTGCTCGCAGTATCGCCGCGAATTCGATCTGCCCGCAGCGGTCGATACCACCTCGCGCCGCATTCTGCTGCATATCGGCACCGATTACGGCGCCATCACGATGCCCGCCGAGCTCGGCGAACGAGTACAGCAACGGCTCGTCCAGGCCGGGATCGCAGGCCCGGTCGTCGAACATCCGCGCGCCCGGCTCTGGACGTTCCTCACCGGACCCGCCCGGCGCGACACGCTCAGCACCGGCGTCTCGGCCCAGTTGTTCCGGTTGTATGCCACGGTCGCGTGTACCGGCAGCCAGGTCGTGCTGCCCTCGCCGGAGGACGAGCGCACCGGCTACCGCACCTGGATCCGACCACCGGAGGTCGCGTCGCCCCGGCCGCCGCTCAGCGCCGTGATCGAGGCGACGCGGGAGGTCGGCACGCGGAAAGTCCGCGTCGAGTAGGAAGTTCAGCGCGTCCGCGCCGAGGCCGCCGTACTGCGCAGCGCCTGCACGGTGGCCGCGGGATCCGCGGTGTTGTAGACCGCGGACCCGGCGACGAAGCAATCGACGCCCGCCTCCGCGGCGGCCTCGATGGTGTCGGCGTTGATGCCGCCGTCGATCTCGACCACCAACCGCAGCTCGCCGGAGTCGACGAGGTTGCGCACGACGCGCGCCTTCTCCAGCACGTGCGAAATGAACGACTGCCCGCCGAAGCCTGGCTCCACGCTCATCACGAGCAGCGTGTCGAACTCGCGCAGGATCTCCAGATACGGTTCGATCGGCGTATTGGGCTTCACGGAAAGCCCGGCCTTGGCGCCCGCCGCGCGGATGTCGCGCGCGACCGCGATCGGATCGTCGGTCGCCTCCGCGTGAAAGGTCACGTTGTAGGCGCCTGCCTCGGCGTACGGCGGCGCCCAGCGACCCGGGTCATCGATCATGAGGTGGCAGTCCAGTGGGATGTCGGTCGCCTTCAACAGGCTTTCGACCACGGGAAGACCGATCGTGAGGTTCGGTACGAAGTGCGCGTCCATCACGTCGACATGCAGCCAGTCGGCGCCCTCGACGGCCCGCATCTCGTCCGCGAGGTGTGCGAAGTCGGCGGACAGGATGGACGGGGCGATCATCGGAACGGCCGGACGCGTGAAAGTCGGGTTGGACACAACGCGGCAGTCTAACGGTCGGTAGGGTTGCCCGGCGCGGGAGTGGGTAGCCTGCATAGGATGATCAATATTTCGGCGGAACAGGGGCTCTACAGCACCCCGGTGGAGATTCGGGTGGCTGCGTCGGTGACACAGCTGCCCATCGTGCGTGGGCTCGCCGAAACACTCGTCCTACTCAGCGATTTCACGCTGGACGAGGTGGCCGACATCCGGCTTGCCGTCGACGAGGTCTGCTCGACGCTGATCGCGGTCGCGGCACAGGAAACCAGCCTGAACTGCCGGTTCACCGTCGGTGACACCGAGCTGCTCGTCCGGGTCGACGGGATCGCGGAGAAGCCGGGGCTGCCCGACCAGCGCAGCTTCGGCTGGCATGTGCTGCGCACGCTCACCGACGCGGTGAACGCGACACAGGATTCGTTCGATTCGACGGTTTCCGGGTATCCGACGAGGGTCGAGTTCCGTCGGCTCCGGGGGAAGGCGTAGTGGCCGACGAGGAGACCGTGTCCGAAACCCGACAAAACGACGACGCCGACACGCTGACCACGGAGGACGCCGTCGAGGAGAGCGAAACCCTCGAGGCCGCGGGCGCGGTCCCTGGTTACGACGATGTCGGACTGCTCTTCGGGCAGCTCACCGCCAGTGAGCCGGGCACCGCTCGGCACACCGCGCTACGCGCGGAACTGATCAGCCGCTGCATCCCGCTCGCCGACCACATCGCACGCAAGTTCAGCGGACGCGGCGAACCGTTCGACGACCTCACCCAGGTGGCCAGGGTCGGTCTGGTGCACGCGGTGGACCGCTTCGACATCGAGCGGGGATCGAACTTCCTATCCTTCGCGGTGCCGACCATCATGGGGGAGGTCCGCCGCTATTTCCGCGACAATACGTGGGCGATGCGAGTCCCGCGGCGGGTCAAGGAAACTCACCTGCGCATCGGCGCGGCGATCGACTCGCTCTCGCAAAGCCTCGGCCGCGCGCCGACCGCAAAGGAGATCGCGGCGGAGTTGGACGTCCATCCGGACGAGGTGACGCAGGCCGTCATCGCGGGCAACGCCTACCAGCCGAGCTCGATCGACGCGGCCACGCTGGGCCGCGACACCGAAGCCTCGCTGCTGGACACCCTCGGCGAGGAGGAGTCCCAGTTCGACCGTGTCGAGGAATACGTCGCGATCCGGCCGCTGCTGGCCGGACTGCCCGAGCGGGAACGCCGGATCCTCACCATGCGATTCTTCGAATCGATGACACAAACCCAGATCGCACAGCAGATGGGGATCTCGCAGATGCACGTGTCGCGCATCCTGGCGAAAACCCTTGCCCGCCTGCGCGATCAGTCCAGCCGCGAGTGATGAAGCTCAGCCCCGCCCGCGTTCGCGCAGCGTGCGCGCCTTCGCCGGGGCGGTGAGCCACCAGGCGGCGTCCAACATCTCACGCAGCCGATCGGAGGCAACGCGATCCAGGTCGACAAGGATGTAGGCGCAGCCGTCATAGTGCGGCGTGTGTAGTAGCCGGGATCGCCGGAGACCAGCAGCGCCTCTTTCTCCGCCATCTCGTAGACCGGCACGAGCCCGCCCTCGGGCCTCGCGACGCAACCGGGCGAACCCCTTGTCGTCGACCTTCAACGCCGGGCTGCGCCACCAGATCGACTCTTCCACGCCCGGGAGCTCGGTCGCCAAAGCCACTACGTCCTGCCAGGTCATCGTCATGATCCAAGAGTGCGGCAGGACCGGGCGTCCACGCTTGGACCAATGCAACTCAGCGCGGCTTGCGGAGCGCGGCCAGGAACATCGCGTCGGTGCCGTGCCGGTGCGGCCACAGTTGCGCCCCTGGTCCGTCGCCGACGTCGGTGACGCCGGGCAGCAGGTCGCGGGCGTCCAACTGCTCGGCACCCAGACGACGCACGGCATCGGCGACGACAGACACTGTCTCGGCCAGATGCGGGGAACAGGTCGAGTACACGACGACCCCGCCCGGCCGCAGCAGATCCCATGCGGCGGTGAGTAATTCGCGCTGCAGCACGACCAGTTCACGGACATCCCCAGGGGTCCGCCGCCAACGCGCCTCCGGCCTGCGGCGCAGGGCGCCCAAGCCGGTGCACGGGGCATCCACCAGGATGCGGTCGTAGCCGCGAGTCAGTCCGCTCGCGCGGCCATCGGCGACGTGGACGTCGACCGGAAGGTCGCGCACCGTTTTGCGCACCAGTTCGGCGCGGTGCTCGGCGGGCTCGACCGCGTCGACCCGGAAGCCGTCGATCGCGGCGATCGCCCCGAGCAGTGCGGCCTTGCCGCCCGGTCCCGCGCACAGGTCGAGCCAGCGGCCGTTGTCTCGGCCATCGAGTCCGGCCCGCGTCAGCGCGAGCGCGACCAACTGGCTTCCTTCGTCCTGTACTGCTGCCATGCCCTCGCGCACCGGCTCGAGCTTGCCTGGGTCGCCGCCTTCCAGGTACACCGCGTACGGCGACCATCGGCCTTCCGCGCCACCGGTCACCAGCGCGAGTTCCTCCGCGGTGATGTCGCCGGGCCTGGCCACCAGATGCACGAGCGGTCGGGCGTCGTCTGCGGCGAGTACCTCGCGCAGCTCCCCCGCCCGCGCGCCGAGCGCATCGGCGAACGCCTGCGCGATCCACACCGGGTGCGCATACTCGAAGGCCAACCTGCCGACGGGGTCGGCGGGCGCGAGCGTTTCGACCCATTGCTCGGTGGTCCGCTCCCCCGCCCGCCGCAGGACTGCGTTCACGAAACCGGCCTTGCCGGTGCCGAATTCGGCGCGGGTCAGGGCCACCGAAGTGTCGACCGCGGCGTGCGCGCCGATCCTGGTCCGCAGCAGCTGATAGGCACCCAACCGCAGTACGTCCAGGAGCGGCCCGTCGATCTCCTCGATCGGCCTGCCTGCTCCCTCGGCGATCACCGCGTCGAGCAGCCCGAGCGACCGGCACGCGCCATAGGCGAGTTCGGTCGCCAAGGCCGCGTCCCGCCCGGACAACCCACGGTCCCGCAGCAGAGCGGGCAGGACGAGATTGGCGTAGGCGTCGCGTTCGCGCACCGCGCGCAGCACGTCCCTGGCGACCGACCGCGGCGGATCGACGTTCTCGTGTCGGGCAGATCGACCGGCGCCCCGCGCATCTTGACGCGCAACAGTCTTCGGCTTCGTGGTGGCGCGCGCCGGGCGCTGCTCGGTGGAACGATCTGTTCGCCCCCCCGTCGCCCGCTGCCCCGTCGAGGCACGCCGTTCGTCACGGTTGCGCCCGCCCGCCTCGCCCTTGCCGCCACCCCGAGAAGGCTGCTCGGCGGCGCGCGATTGCGCGGTACCGTTCCGGTTCTGCGTCACGCGCTTCGGATGTTGGCCGCTGTCGGCCGAGTTCCGCTGCCGTGCGCCGCTCGGCTGTGCACCCTGGGCACGGTCTCGACCGGTGCCGCCGGACCGATTCGTACGCTCCGCCGCGGCATCCTGTTCGCCGCCGCGCCGCCCACCACGTCGATTGTCGTCGCCACGACGGTTTTCGCGCGGGTTCACTCGACCACCGCGCCGGGCCGCAGGCGCGCACCACGCGCCCAGTCGAGCGCGGCCATCATGCGCTTGCCCTGCGGCTGAACCTGATCCAGCCGCACGGCGGTGGTCGCGGTGCCGATGAAGACGCCGGTCTTGCGGACCTCGATCGCCCGCTCCGGCAACACCTCCTCCACCAGCTCGACCGGGCCGAGCTTGAGCCGGGTGCCGTCGACCTCGGTCCACGCCCCCGGCGCAGGGGTGACCGCGCGGATACGTCTGCCGATGGCCAGCGCGGGCTGATCCCACCGGACGTGCCCGGCCTCGACGCCGACCTTCGGCGCGTAGGAGACGCCGTCGTTGGACTGCGGAACCGCTTGCAGCGAACCGTCTTCCACACCATCCAGGGTCGCCTCGAGCAGCCGGGCGCCACTGTCGGCGAGTCGCTCCAGCAGCGTACCCGCGGTGTCGGTAACGGAGATCTTCTCGGTCACCATGCCGAACACCGGGCCGGTGTCCAGTCCGGCCTCGATCTGGAAGGTCGACGCGCCGGTGATCTCGTCGCCGCCGTCGATCGCTGCCTGCACCGGTGCGGCCCCGCGCCAGGCGGGCAGTAGCGAGAAGTGCAGGTTGATCCAGCCGAACCGGGGGATATCGAGCACCTGCTGTGGCAGCAGCGCGCCGTAGGCCACCACAGGGCAGCAGTCCGGCGCCAATTCGGTGAGTTGCGCAATGAATTCGGGCTCGGACGGCCGCCGCGGCGTGAGCACCGGAATACCGCGCTCGTCGGCCAGCCTGCCGACCGGGGACCTGGTGACCTTGCGACCCCGCCCTGCCACCGCATCCGGCCGGGTGACCACCGCGACCAGCTCGTGGCGCCCCGATTCCAGGAAGCGCCGCAGCGACGGCACCGCCGGTTCGGGGGTCCCCGCGAAGACGATGCGCATCAACGGCCCAGCCCGAACGGGTTGGCTTGGCCCGTTCCACTCAGCGACCGCGCGGGCCGTACCGTCGATCCTGCGGAGAACCAATCGGATTCGCGGATGGTCCGCATCGCCTCCTTGCGCTGGGCCGGGTCGAGGCGATCGATGAACAGCACGCCGTCGAGGTGATCGGTCTCGTGCTGCACGCACCGCGCGAGGAGCCCCTCCGCCTGCCACGTGACGGGCGCGCCGTCCAGGTCCACACCGGACGCGCGCACGCGCCGCGCGCGCCGCGTGTCGTAACGCACTCCGGGTATCGACAGGCAGCCCTCCGGACCGACCTGCTCCTCGTCACCGATGACCTCCCACTGCGGGTTCACCAGGTGTCCTGCGGCATCGCCGGTGTCGTAGACGAACACACGCAGCCCGACCCCGATCTGCGGCGCCGCCATGCCGACTCCGCCGTCGTCGTGCATGGTCTCGGTCAGGTCGGTCACCAGCTGTCGCAGGTCGCGGTCGAACGCGGTGACCTCCGTGGCGCGGGCACGCAGGATGGGATCGCCGAACAGGCGAACGGGCTGAATGGTCACGGCTGGCTCCCGGAAGCGGACGAACACGGTCGTCTCATTCTAGTGAGACGACGCGGATATCCCCGATTCGCCAACCGGAAGCTGGTAGAACTGCTATGCGGTCCGGGCGGGGTGTGGAGCCCCCCGCCCGGCCGCCCGAAAAACGACCTGGTCAGCGACCCTGAGAGGGATCTTTCCTGCTGTTCACCTCCGACATCAACCAACAGGTGAACGCCGCGGCCGGCCACGCGACGGCGCCGTGGTCGTGCTCGGTGACGGCTCGGTCCGCACCGCGCCCGAGACACCAGAGCACGGCGGCCGGGTGGGGTATTGCGGGCATGATGCGCCTTCAACCTGCCGAAACCGGCTGAGTACCGCACAATACCCCGATGGCTGCAAGCAAGAAAAAGGTTCCACCGCTGCCCGTGATCCGGGTCGTCGAGCGGATTCGCGCCGCATTGACGGTACTGAACCGGAAGCTCACACCCCCACCTCTCGCCCTGTTCGAGATGATTGCCGCCGCCTCGACGGCACAGGCCGTCTGTGCGGCTGCTCAGCTCGGCATCGCCGACGCGTTGGCCGCAGGCCCGCGCGACCTCGCGGATCTGGCGGCCGACATCGACGCCGATCCCGACTACCTGCGGCGACTGCTTCGCTGGCTGATCAGCCAGGACATCTTCACCCAGCACCCGGACGGAACCTACGGTCTGACACCGCTCGCCGAACCCCTACGCGCGGACGCGCCGGTGTCCATGCGCAATTTCGCGCTGTTCATCGGCTCTCCCCAGCATCGCCAGTACTGGTCATACCTGAGCGATGCGGTGCGGACCGGGGCCGCGGTGATTCCCGAGGGCATGGATGGTCTTCCGTTCTTCGACTACGTCCGCAAAGACCGCGAATTCGGTGCCGTCTTCGACGGCGCCATGACCAGTATTTCGGAGCTGATGCTGGAACCGATGCTGGCCGCCGGTCACTTCAACCGATTCGGAACGATCGTCGACGTCGGCGGTGGGCGGGGCAGGCTGCTCGCCGAAATTCTCGCCCGAGCACCCGAAACCCGCGGCGTTCTCTTCGATCTGCCCGAAATCGTCGCCGACGTGCAGGCACCAGACCGGTGCACCGTCGTTGCCGGTTCCTTTTTCGATACAGTTCCCGAGGGCGGAGACGCCTATGTTCTCAAACATATCGTGCACGACTGGGCCGACAGTGAGGCCGAGAAGATCCTGCGCACCGTGCACCGCGCCATGGCCGGGTCGGCACGACTGTTGTTGCTGGAAGTAGTTCTCCCCGAAGGAAATCGGCCACACCGGGGTAATTTCCTCGATCTGGAGATGATGGTCAGCGCCGGTGGTCGCGAGCGCACCGAACGGGAATTCCGCGAGCTTCTCACCGCCGCGGGATTCGAGTTGGTCCGCATCACCCCCACCGCCACACCCGACAGCATCCTAGAAGCGCGCAAGGCGGAGTGACCAGGTCCTCGGGACGCATGCTGTGTCCTCTTCAGTATGAGCGAGGGGCGCTCCGTGGTCGCGCTCCGGGCGCAACTGGTCGCCCCACCAGGAGTGGCTTTCAAGGCAGTGGATGGCCCAGTGACACCGGGCGAGCCAACTGTCAACTCGACCCCCTTCCCCATCAACAGCGTTTGGAGCAGCTGTGAGTTCGTCGTCTTCCCCTCGCAGTGCCCTGCTGATCGGCGCCGGCATCGGCGGACTTACCCTCGCGCTCGCGCTCGCGCGACGCGGCGTCACCGTAGAAGTCATAGATATCAATCCGGACCGCAACGTCGCCGGCTGGGGGCTCAGCCTCACTGGACCGAGTCTGCGAGCTCTCGATGCGCTCGGTCTCGCCGACGAGTGCATCGCCGCCGGTTACGGAATCACGGCAATCAGCAACTGCGGCTCGAACGGGGAAGTGCGCAACATCATCCCCTTGCCGCCGCTGCTCGGTCCACAGCGTCCCAGCCAGATCGGGCTCGGCCGGCCGGCGCTGTACGACATCCTCTGCGAGGCTGCGCTGGCAGCCGGAGTCGTGATCAGCTACGGGCGCACGATCGACGGGCTGCACGACAACGGAGAAACTGTCCGGGCCACCGTCAGCGACGGCACTGAGCGCTTCGCCGATATCGTCGTCGGTGCCGACGGGGTCCATTCCCGGGTGCGGTCGTTGCTCGGCATTCCCAGCAGTTCGCGATACATCGGGCAGATGGTCTGGCGGGCTCTCGTACCTCGCCCGGGCTGGGCGACATCACTGCACACCTTCGCGGGCACTGGAAACAACGCTGGGCTCGTCCCGATCGCGGACGACCGAGCGTACGTCTTCCTCACCGAGAACCAGGCGGAGCCTACCCTGATACCGGAGGACACCCTGGCCGACAGCATGCGGGAGCTGCTGGCTCCATTCAGCGGGCGAGTCGCCGAGGTCCGTGACCTCATCACCGATTCGGCGTTCGTCGTGCGGCGGCCTGTGCAGGTGGTCATGGTCGAGGGCCCATGGCACCACGGCCGCACCGTGATCATCGGTGATGCCGCGCATGCGCCCTCACCGCAATTGGTCAGTGGCGCCGCTCTCGCCATCGAGGACGGCGTTCTGCTCGCCGAGGAATTGGCCGCGGCGGCCGACGTCGAGAAGGCACTGGTCGCTTTCACACGGCGGCGGCTGGAGCGATGCCGACTGGTAGTCGAGTCCTCGGTCCGAATCGCCGACCTCGGTCGCACCGGCCGGCACGCCGAAGCAGACGACGTGCAGCAGCGATGCCACCGAGCGATGGCTGTGCCGGTGTGACCGACATCCGGTCGACCCTGCAATTTCTGGCACATGTTCAGGTTGTACCGGAACGAGGAGTACTGCTCCAGTGGCCACGTTCGGCGGCCGGCGGCAGTGCGCCCAATCGCACATCCGGGGCGTCGGCACCGGGCCGGGCCAGCCGATCTCCGGACCGGAACTCGACCTCGGCATTGCCCTCGCTGTCCACGGCGATTCCGAAGACCCGCGAAATGCCCTGTGCCTCACGCTTGGCCACCCACGCATCGACATCCTCGTAGGTGCGCTCCACCCCGTGTTCGTCGTTCTCGCGGACCACCAACCGGCCTTGCTCATCGATCTCGACGGCGAACATGTGCCCCATCCGGGGCGCGCGCTCGAAGATCAGCGCACCAGCCACCACGCCGCGGCCGTCGCGCGCATGATCGACCAGCTCCGACAGCGACCCGAACCGCCGCCAATCGGCATCCAGCGCCGCCGCTACCGCCCCTTCGGTCACTCCCGCCAACCGCACCGTCTCGGTGTCGATCAACTCGGCAGCGGACACGGCCTTTCCGTGCCGAGCCCGGAACAGCCGAATCCGGCGCACCACCGAAACTGCGCAATTCAGTGGGCCGGTATGAGGTTTGATCAGTGCGGCAGTGCGTAGGACGGCCACCACGTCACCGACCAGTATCCCCAGGTGCACACCGACATCACCGATATCACGCAACGGCACGGTGGCCAGTTTCTCGAAGACCCGGTCGGTCGCCTGGCCGGCATAAACCGGATTCCGCAGTAGTCGCAGCAGTCGGTTGAACACCGCCCGCTCGAATTCCTGCCGCGCGGCGGCAGCTCGATGAGCCCCGAACAGCAATGACGCCAGAGCCGCACCCGGTTCGACATGGTCGGTGGCACCGTCGGTCGACGTGGGTTTCCTCTGGTAGCCGAGATGAGCAATGGCAGCACGAACCCGACCGTCGGCTTCGCTGTTCGACAACCGACCACCATGGACAACGGTGTGCGCACTGGTGCGGCTCACGCCGGCTTCGCGGGCGACATCGGCCAGAGTCACCGCAACCGCCGGATTCAGCAGGCCGAATTCACGATAGCGTTTCTGCACCGCTATCGGGACGGCATCGCAGAGCAGATGAGCTACCCGACGCGCACGGGAATACAGAGCGCGCTCATTGCCCTCGGTCGCCTTCGCCAGCGCGGGCACCGTCTTTCCTTCTTCGAAAACCCATCTGTAACAGGCAAGTTCGTTCTTCGAGAACAATGCGACACAATCCACCAGCAGTGCCCGATCGTGTTCGACGGCCACTCTGGCCAGGAGCATCGCATCCTCGTCGCTGCGCGGCTTACCCTGAGACAGGGTCTGCGCCAGGGCTTTCGCGATCCGTGTCCGGTGGATGTAGACCGCGTTCGGCGACCGACCGGGCTGTAGTCGAACCACCTTCTCGACGTCTTTGCCCTCGACGAACAGCCAGGTGGCAACCTGCTGATCGGTCGAAGGCAACTGTCGAACAGCCGCCCGCAACTGGGCTTCCGATGCTGTCTCGATCGCTCGCAGGGCCCACGCCTTTTCGCGAGTTCGGCTGCTCCGATTGTCTTCACGATTACGGAGGATCTGCTCGGCCAGCGCCGGAACTGTCGCCGTATCCAGCTGACCTGAGTCCTCGCTGTCACCGACTTCGTCCAAGGGGGTTTCGGCATCCGGATCGCGCCCATCGATCCGGGCCTGGTAGTAACTGCGCACCTCGGGGTCGAGGTCGAAGCCGAGTTGATCAGCCACCATAAGCAGTCGTTTCGCGGTGTCCAGGCTGACATTGGGATCCTTGGCGGACATCCGCCATATCGTCGTCCGGCTGGCGCCGGCGGCCCGTGCCAACGCGGAAATCGACACGGTGGGGTCCGGTCGGTCGCGATGAAAATCCCACACTGCCGGATCCACTTCGAACCCCCGGCGCTCGACAGCCGCGAGCGCCCGCAATGCGGTCCCCTTGGCCACATCCAGATCACCGTTCACGGCTCGGATAACGGTCACCCTGGATATACCGACCTGCTGTGCGATCTCGTCCAGCACCCCGGATAACCCGTGCTGGTGCGCGATCCCGTCCAGCGGAAACGCCGGTGTGGCATACCGCGACCGTGGCGGAACGGCCGCAAACCCAGGCACGGGGCTGTCCACATGCTGGACGTCGTAGAGCGCGGGAAGATCATCGTCGATATCGATCGGTTGGGGTCCGACCTCCATCTGCAGTCTGCGGGTCAGCTCATCGAGCAAATCACCGTCCAGTTCCCGCAGCGTGTCCTGGTCATAGCTGAACCGCAGCTGTTGCCGCTTCGCCCATTCAGCCATCGCACGCCCGGATTCCGCCCGCGGCAGACCACCGGCGAATCGCTGTCGCAGCCATCGCCGCTGCAAGGGTTTCATCCGGTCCAGGCACCGCTCCAGCACCTGCGGATCGGCATCGAGCAATGCCCGGAATCGCGGCGACCCGGATGTCCAGCCCGCCGCCACCGCGGTCGAAAGCCGCGCCCGGAATTCCTCGAATCTCAGCTGCTCCGGCGACATGTCCTCGGACAGACGCGATTCCAGTGCGCTCAACACTTCGCCGACAACCCGCGGCAGCGGCCCAGGCACCCCGACGTTGCGCGCCTCGACCTCGATCACGTCCCGCATCCGCGTGCGCACCGCCGAATCGCTTGCGATCACTGTCGCGTCGAATATCGGACTCGCCTGCGGCTCAATGGATTCCGTCACATGATCCGGTTCGGAAGACGGGGTGGGGTCGGTAAGTCTGCGGTAGAACGCCCGCACTCCGGGCAGTCCAATCCCTTTCGAGGCGGCGACCGCCAATACCCGCGACACAGTCGCCGCATCCACCACCGGACTGCAGCGCAGTATGCTCGCCACCTCGGCTTCCGGCACACCCGCGGCATGTGCCAGCGCGGCCACATCCACCCGTGCCCCGACCATGAACCGCCGCTTGCCTTCCCGGGGCTGCTGGCCGGGCTGGAGTTCGTCCATCGGCTCGCCGTCGGCGAAGAGGAACGCTTCCACTGTCATGACGCCGGCTGGCTTGTGCCAATCCGCGAACGGCGTCAGCTCCGCCTCGTGGCCGTCGAACTCGAGCACCCACACCCGGCCGTCGTCGCCGCGGAACATCACCACCGCATGCCCACCGGCAGCACCGAAATCCAGTACCCCCAACACTGTCTTCCCCGCTGCCGCCTGCTCGGCAAGGTCATCCACCGTGTCGAAGTCGCGCGCGTCGGCGCCCACTGCCTCGGCGGCGACATTGATATCCACCCCGGCTGCGGCGATCTCGCCCTCGGCCACGGGCAGCGGGTGCCGCAACCGGATACCACGCTTCTCCAGGAACCGGAACGCCACCGACATACACAATCGCGGTCCGGCCCCGGCGCGGTGTGCCGCCTGCTGGGGTGCGGTGGCGTTGTCGGTGTCGGCGGACTCGCCGTCCGAAACCGACGACTCGCGGGCGAAAAGTGACGACTCGCGGGGCGGTGTTGCGGTGTGGGGCAGGACGGCCGCGGTTACCACGAGGTCGGGGGTCGCGGTGAAATAGCCATCGAAGGTTTCCAGTGGCGGGCCGCCGTCGTTGGCGCTGCGGTCGTCGACCAACAACCGGGCGGTGAAGGTGCCGGCCACTGGGTCGACAGTGACCAAGATGTTCTCGGAGTTCAGCCGACGTCCGGTCAGCGGGAACCAGGCTTTGAAGACGCTCTCCTTGGCGGACATCAACAACGAGCCCCACCGGATGCGGTCGCCCCGAGCGGCAAGCTCGCGCAGGTGCTCCTGTTCCTCCGGCCGCAGCCCAGTGGCCGGACCTTCTTTCATCAGGAGCATGCTGCGTTCCGCGTCGATACCGAGGGCCCGCAATTCGGCCGACAGCGCGGCCGCCGCAAGGTAATACCCGCGAGTATGGGTGATCGAGCCGATGACCCCCGTCTGCCATTCCGGTGCCTTCATGGCCAGGGCGCTCATGCCCGGGGTGGGCTCCGGCCGCAAGATCGGCACCTCCGGGAGACCGAGGCGCGCCAGGGCGCGGCGGGCGCAGGTGCGGCCGTTGACGATCTCTCGCACCCGATGCGGCGGCGTGCCATCCTGCAGCAGCACCTGCTCCGCGGGCAGCAGCTCCGCAGTCGGGTCGTCGCCGACGATCTCCACCGCCGCAACCCCGGCGGGCAGCCCGACCCGGTCGGCGATGGCCACATCGAAGTCCAGGTCGCTGACCCGCACCGGGCTGCCGGGGTGCCCGGACAGCAGCGGGACGTCCAGCACGACCGCGAGATGGCTGTTGTCCGGAACCACGTCATTCGGGGCGATAGGTTCCCCCGCGGCCGGGATCCCGCGGATGAGGCCCGCCGGCGCCTGACCCGCCGCCACCATCGCCGCACGGTCGCGGCCTTCCCCGAACGCCACCTCCGGCTCGCCGTTGCCATACACCCCGACACCACACACCCCCACCACACCCACATCCCCATCCCGGTTCTCCCGCTCCGCCGCCCACCTCTCGATCGCCTCCTCCCCCACAATCTTTCGCGTCTCACCCGCCGCATCGACCTCCACAACCTCCAACACACCGTCCGCGCTGTGCCACACCCCGAACGCGTGATCACCCATCACCACCGGCCCGTCGGTCCGACGCACCCCGAACCGCATCACCCCACCCAACGCACCACCGTGGTCCCGCACCCACTGGACGGCATCCATCAGGGACGCGAAACCACCCTCGTGCCAATCACCACCGATCTCACGAGCAAACGCCTCTTCCTCGACCGTGCTGCCGAGGTTGTCCAACGCCTGCTGCACCTGCGCCGGATCCACTTCCTCCCCCCGTGCGCGGGCGATGAACTCCACCATCCCGGCCACCACCGGCGGCGCGCACTCACCCGCTCCTACCAGAGGCGGCCGATATCCCAACTCCGCGATCGCTTCCCACACCCGCGCTGCAGTCGCCTTGCCGACCTGCGGCCCCTCGAGCGTCGGTCCGTAACGCAGCACCCACCCCACCGTGCGCCGGTTCACTCCGACCGTTCGCGCCACATCGTCCTGCGTCACGGTGTTCTGCGCTACCCGCGACCGTCGCTGACCGGGCCGCAACATCCAGAATTCCCGAACCACCGGATCCACTTCGAGGCCCACCACGTCTGCTGCCGCTATCACCCGCCGCGCAGTGGTTCCGCTGATTCGAGGATCCCTCGCGAGCACCCGCGACAACGTCGACTGATTGATCCCGAGCAGATCCGCCACGACGTTCTGTGTGAGGCTTGCCAGGGCGTCCCCGAGCGCTTCCTGCACCCCCTGGGCCAACGCCTCGACAGTACTGCCGTCCCACCAGGTCATCATTTCCGGCCGGAACCTGATCTGCCGCCCTTCGGCGGCTTCCGACCGGGTCACCGCCGATGCGGCCGATGCCCGTGGCAGGCCGCGCGCGAACCGCGCCCGCAGCCATCTTTGCCGTGCCGGTTCCAGATCCCGCAGGCACCCCTCGACGACGCTCCGGCTCGCCACTGCCACGGCCTGCAGAAGCGATGTCCTGGGTTTCGCGGCGGCCATGACCGCGACCAGCAACCTCGCCCGGAATCGTTCGAAACTCACATCCTTGCGGGAGATTCCGTCGCCCAGATACACCTCCAGCATGGCCATCACCCGACGGATCACCTCAGTCGCCTTGGCTTCGGGCAGCTGCATCGTTTCCACCGTGAACGCAACCGCCTGATGGAACTGCTCGCGCACCTCGGCGAACGGCATCGTCTCCGCGACCGCGGGACGGTATGGCGCGGTGCCGTAACCCCGTTCCGCGGCGAGGGTTTCCAGGAGCTCCTGATAGGGAGCGCGAACCGCCGCTGGCACGTCGATCCCCATCCGGTCCGCCTCCGCCAGCACCAGCGCTGCCTTCTCCCAATGCACCGAGCCGTAGTTCCGCAGCACCCGAGAAACAACGCCCGGGCTCACCCCGACCCGCTCTGCCAAGGCGACCAGCGTGGTGTTGCCCGACTGCACCGGCAGCCTGATCCCGAGTTGGTCGGCAACGTCCGCCACCGCTGTCCAGACCCCGCGATGCACTTTCCGGCCGTCGAAGACATGCTTCACCCGTTGTCTCGACACCCCGGTCGCACGGGAGACGACAGTCGCCCCTGCGGGCAGGACCAAACCGAGGCCGTCCCCCTCGGGGCCTAGACCACGAAGCACCCGGCAACCCAGGCTTTCGGCACCCGCGACCGCCTGCTGCCGATTCGTGGCAGATGTCCCCCTATCGTCACCGTTGAAGACCTGCGCCGCCACGTCTCTCTTCAACGCGGCTTTCTCCGCCACATCGATCAGCCGCACCTTCAGTTCGCTGCGACGCAACCGGAGTCCCACCCGGCGAGCGGCATTCAGGATCCGTTGTCGTACCTCCGGTTCCACCTCGGGCTCGCCGAGGATGCCGTCGACGACCTGATAGACCGTCTCTCGATCCACCCCGGCCAGGCGAGCCACATCTGCCGCGGTCGCCCGCCGCACCGTCCCCACAGGCGTGTGCAATGGACTGCCACCGTCGGCCAGCAGCCCGGCCACCACAAGCTCGGCCACCGTGCCAAGGGTCGTACATCGGACCCGCAACGCCGCGGCATCCAGTCCGTCGACCTCACCGAGAAGGTCGACGGCGGCCCCGCCGTCGAGGAGCCACCGCCGCATCCTCTGCAGTTCATCGGCAGGGAACCGGCCCGCACCATGACGCCGCACTATCGCGGTGAGTCCAGCAGGGTCGTCCGCGCAGGCAGCGGCGACAACCGCGAGTGCTTCGGCGACGGTCCGGGTGTCCACGCCGATCACATACTCCGCCAACCGCAAGACCGCCGAACGCTCCAACGACTCGACAGTCGCTGTGTCACAATCCAACTCGGCCGCGATGACGGCGACAGGACGTCCGTGGACAACGCGCGCCTCGGCAATCACGGCCTCGTCTGCGGAGATCAGCCGGTAGGCACGCTGCCAATACAACGCGACCTTCACCAGCGCCGGATCGTTGCGCTGGGTCTCGACCACCAGCCTCGTGGCACGAGCGGTGACCTCCGGAGTGACCACGGCGGGCTCGTGCGCCATCCGCCGCAGCGCCGCCGGACTACTCTCCGCCACAACATCATTCGGTGCGATATGCGCCCCCGCGGCCTCGGCCGGGATGCCGCGGATCGGGCCGGCGGGGGCCTGGCCCGCCTCGATCATCGCGGCGCGGTCCCTGCCCTCCTCGAACGCTGTCGCCGGCTCACCATCGGAATACACCCCGATCCCACACACCCCCACCACGCCCACGTTCCCACCCCGATTCTCCCGCTCCGCCGCCCACGCCTCGATACCGCTGTCGCCCTGGATTTTTCGCACTTCACCGGCACTGTCGACCTCGACAACCTCCAGGACGCCGTCGGCGTTGTGCCACACTCCGAACGCATGGTCGCCGAGAATCACCGGACCGCCATCCCGACGCACCCCGAACCGCATCACCCCACCCAAGGCACCATCGTGGTCCCGCACCCACTGGACGGCATCCATCAGGGACGCGAAACCATCCTCGTGCCAATCACCACCGATCGCACGAGCAAATACCTCCTCCTCAACCGCCGCACCCAGATCCAGCACCTGGCGCAACTGCGCCGGATCCACCTGCTCACCGCGAGCCCGCGCAATAAACTCCACCATCCCCGCCACCACCGGCGGCACACACCCACCCGGCCCCACGGCCTCCGGGCGATACCCAATTTCCGCGATCGCCTCCGACAAGCGGTCGGCTGCTTCCTGCGGGGGCGCGGGGTCGGTCGACGATTCGGGGAGTCTGTTCAGGCTCTGGGTGAGGATTGCGACCACTCGGCGGGCACCGGTCCTCAGGTGTTGGCGGAAGACAGCGGGCTCCATGCCCAATTCCGCGGCCAGGATGGGCTGCGCCGGCTGGTCTGGGGCCTGCTGGACCCACAGTGCGACGCAGCGGGCCTGGTCCGAGTTATGGTTCTCCAGCGTGGCGATCGCGGCCTGCAGTGCGGTCAGGTTGTGTTCGTGTGCATCGGCGAGCATCAGCATGCGCTTGCCGCGCAGCGGCGACTGCACCGACAGGAACCTGGTCAGCCAGGCCGCACCGTTGTCGGCGTGCTCGATCACCTGGGCTACCGGCAGGCCCAGCTGGGCGGCCACTGTCTCGGCGGACAGCCGGGTGTCGGTCAGCACCATCGACTCGACACATTTCCATTGGATCTCGCTGTTGCGCCGCAATTTCCGGAGTGCGACCGCCAGCTCCCACGGGCGTTCGACCTGAGCCGGGATCAGCGCGAGCCGCAGCTGGGTGTAGCGCGCTCCCTTCCATTCGGCAGCGAACTGTCCCAGCACTTCCTGCGCCGCGGCGCGTACCTCGCCGGCGGCCACCGCCAGCTGCCCCGCCAGCTGGGTATGCGATGCAGGTGTGTCATGGTCGAACAGGAATTGCAGGACATTCCGTTGCAGTCCGGTGAGTTTCGGCAGCATCATCTGCAAAAGGGCACGCTGCGTGATGTTCGCCATCATCATCCGCAGCTGTTCGATCGGATCGACCTCCGCCAGAATCGCCTCGGCGGAGTGGCGGTCTTCCCAGAACTGTCGCACCGCTGGATCCACCGGTATCCCCAGCTCTTCGGCCTTCGCCAATACCCGGAACACCGTCGTCTCCTCGACCGGCTTCCCGTTCAGCACATCTGTCACCATCGCCTCGGACGCCCCCACCGCATCCGCCACCTGACGGTGTGTCACCCGCCGCGGTGGATCGGGCAGCCCCTGCCAGAACTCCCGAACCCCCGGATCCACCGCGAGCCCCTTCTCGTCTGCCATCGCCAACACCCGCAACGCCGTCGCCTTGCTCACCGTCCGATTGCGTTGAAACACCCACCTAACTGTTAAATTACTCACTCCCAGTGCATCCGCTACGGCGCGCTTCGTCACCGGCGGCTGCGGACCGGGCTGCGCCTCCCAAAACTCCCGAACCCCCGGATCCACCACCAAACCCATCCCCTCGGCTACCGACAACACCCGCAGCGCCGTCGCCTTGCTCACCACCTCCGGTTTCCGACCCAGCACATTCCACACCGTCGTCCTGCCCACCCCCAGCGCATCCGCAACCTGGCGATACGTCACCCGCGGCTGCGGATCGGGCTGCGCCTCCCAAAACTCCCGAACCCCCGGATCCACCGCGAGCCCCTTCTCGTCTGCCATCGCCAACACGCGCAATGCGGTCGCCTTGCTCACCTCCGGTATCCCACCCAGCACATTCCGGAACGTTGACTCAGCCACCCCCACCGCAGCCGCCATCTGGCGATACGTCGCCTGCGGCTGCGGATCGGGCTGGCCCTCCCAAAACTCCCGAACCCCCGGATCCACCGCGAGCCCCTTCTCGTCTGCCATCGCCAACACCCGCAACGCGGTCGCCTTGGTGATATACGGACTCGCGCACGCCAGCGCCCGCGACACCGTCGCCGTGCCCACCCCCAGCGCATCCGCCACCTGTCGATACGTCACCCGCGGCTGCGGACCTGGATACGTCCGCCAAAACTGCTGAACCACCGGATCCACGGTCAGACCTAGGGTTCTGGCCCACTCCAGCACCCGCAAGGCGGTCTCTCGACTCATCGGTGTGCAGCTGAGCACCCGCGATACCGTCGCGCCGCTGACCCCAGCCCTACGCTCCAGCTCAGCCTTCTTCCCCCGCGGCCACGGCGCGACCGGGGTCGGGATCGGGGCATGGGTCGGTGCCTGGATCGAGCTCGAGGTCTGGGTCTGGGTCGGGGTCGGGGTCGGCGATACGAGCGCCTCCTGCACTCGCAAGGCTAATGCTTCCACGGCATTGGCATCCAACTCGGCCTGGATGTCCTCGGTGTAGCCGAAACGAGAGACGTGCGCGATGTCCAACTGCGACAGCGCCTCGACCGCCTCGGCCCGTGCTCGGCCGCGCAGGAACCGCTCCACCAGCCATATCCGCCGCCTCTGGGGCATCTCGCGCACACATCTCTGGATGACCCCCCGATCCGCGGTCGCCAGGACATTCCGCGTCGTCCCTTCCAACGCGATCTGCGCCGAGACAAGCACGCGGACCCGAAACATCTCGAAACCCACGTCGTCTGTGCTGATTCCGGCTTCCAGACGTTTCTCCGTCGTTGCCATCACGCGGTCGACGATCTCGGTGGCGTCGGGTTCGGTCAGCTCCAGCTGCGCCACGGCGGTCCGCACCGTCCGTTGGAACTCCGCACGCACCTCGGTAAAGGCCACCATGTTCGGTCCGCCGGGATGCGGCACCGCGCCGTCGACAACCCCCGGACCGCCGATACGGCCCCGGCCATCGGACGGGCCCGGTGGCGGCGGTGGGGATTTCGGTCGAGTCCCACCGGCTCCGCCGTCGCCATCGTCGTCCGAACCCCAGCCGTCGCGGGCACCGATCCGCACATTCGGACCGTGTCGCTTCGGCGGCCCCCCGCCCAGCGGGTGTTCCGCGTCGCCACCGCGCTTGAACACGATCGCATTCACGTCTGCCACCACGTGCCCGGCGCGCACCGCCCAGGCATCCAGATCCTGCTCACGCACTACACCGCCGTCGACGGTGTTGTCGAACACCACTGTCTCGCCGAGCCGCAACCCCTGCTTCGGGAACTGCTGCTGCAGCTCCTCGGTCACCTCGACCACGGCGAATGCGTGCGCGCCCACCACTTTCCCCCGATGGACCACATCCATGGCCCCGGCTATCAGCCCGCCGTTCTCACGCACGTGGACGATCGCCGCCCGCAGCCCCTTCGCTCCCGTGCCGATCGGCTCCACCCGCCAATCGGCATCCAGGCCTCGCGCAAAATCCGCCCCGGTCATACCATTCGCGGCGATGTCCTCGTCCACCGTTATCGGACGCACCCCCCGGCCTGTCACCGGCCCCAAGGCTGTTTTGACGATCTTCTGCACCCAGTTGCCGCAATCCTTCGGCCCCTCCCTCCGCAGGTGTGCAACCACTTCGTCCCGGTCCGGAAGAAGCTCGTAGAAACGGCGCACTTTCGCCGGCATCGGGTAGCCGAGCTCGTCCGCCGCAGCCAACACCCGCCGTGCTGTCGCTTTACTCACCAACGGACTGCATGCCCGTACCCGTACCACGGTGGACCTGGTCACCCCGGCCGCGTAAGCCACGTCCTCCGCGAACACCCGTTCGGGCTGAGCCTCCCAGAACTCACGGTCCTCCGGTGTGCTCCCCCACCCTGCCCGCTCGGCCTCCGCCAACACTCGCAATGCGTTACGTTTGCTCACCTGCCCCGTACTGCGCGTGAACACCCGACTCACAGTCGACTGATCCACACCGATCGCGCGCGCCAACTGCTCCTCGGTCATGGGCGCCGACCTTGCCAATGGACGGGCACCGATATCGGTGTCTTCGAAATCGACGCCAATTCCGGCGGAGGATTCCTCGCCGGGGCCCAGCGGGTGCTCGGCGGTGCCGTCGGCATTGAGGACGATGCCGAAAACGCCGACCACGTCGGGTGGATGTACCCACTTCTCGAAGTCGACGACGCGGCCGTCTTCTTCCACCACGACCCGGTCGCCGTCCAGGCGCACACACACCGCGTGACCGCCGATGGTACGGTCGGCGAAACCATCGAAGACCATCATCGCGATCACCGCACCGCCGTGGGCGGCAACATGGGCACGGACGTCGTCCATGGATGCGAAGCCGCCCTTGTGCAGGTCGGCGCGGACCAATGTCGGCGCGATGCGCATCGGGGTTCCCGCGGAGCCGGAGCGGAACTGTGCCAGTTCCGAAGGAATTTCGGCACCCACCGCGGAAAACGCGGCGCGGGCGGCATCGTCGAAGCAGGTGGCCAGCGGCTGCGGTCGGCGCTGGACATCCACCGGGAGATAACCGGTCGCACCGTCCATCGTCCCCTCGGCGAGCACGGTCTCGGCCGTCGCACCGGCCAGGTCCACCAGGCCGGCGCCCAGGCCACGGTCCAGATGCGTCAGCATTGCGTCCAATTCGGCGACCCGAGTCGCCGCTTCGGCCATGGCACCGAGATCACGGACCCGCTCGGCCACCTGCCGCTGCTCACCCTGCAGCAACGGTCCGGCCAACAGGTCGGCGACCCGGTGGTGGGGCAGTTCGCCGGCAGTGAACGCCAGCTCGGCGCCCTGGGCATTCCGCAGCATCCGTTCCAGCTCGGCGCGAGACCGCTCCCGCATCCGCCGCAGCTGCGGCGGGGGCAGTGCGGGGTCCTCGTCGAGCCCCACCGCCAGCTGCATGAGTTCGCCGAAACAGGCGTCGCGCCTGCCGGCGAACTGTTTCCGGCGCACGACGAGGTCGTGCAGCCGGTTCGCGTAGCCGGTCTGCGCGTACCACCGCAGCCGCCACTCGTCATGGTTTTCGGCGGCATCGGCGAAGTCGTGCATGAGCAGGTACCGCTCGGCGGTGTCGAGCTGCTGCTGCGAGGCGCCCGGCGCGTGTGGCCCGATCTGCCAGGCGCGCACGGTATCCGGGGTCACCGTTGCCGCCGTCCATCCCGGCAGCCGTTGCACCTGTGCGGTCAGGTGTGTGCGATGCTCACGCAGCGTGTCCAGCTCGAAACCGGATTGCGAGGTGATCGGCCGCGGATATCCGAACCGCTCCCGGTAGCTGTTGCTCGCGTCCCGGTAACGGCGGTCGGCCACCTGGTAGTGGGCGTGGGTGCGGCGCAGGGTGGCCTCCGCGTCGTCGAGGCGACGAATCCAGGTGTCGGCCGCGACGAATTCGTCGAGCGCGGCGATCACCACGCCGAATTGTCGCACCCGTTCGTTCGCCACCGCCCACTCCGGGCTGTCCGGATCGGCGGGCAGTCCTGGGGGGTGCTGGATCGGGTCCATGGCCAGCAACGCGGCCAGCTCGGCTCGCTCGACGTCCAGCCGGGACCGGTCGGCAGCTCCCGGTTCCACCGGATCGATTGGGACCAAGAATTCAGCGCTTCGCTGGGCCAGTTCCGCTCGGGCCCGCGTCCGGGCAGCCATGGCCTCGGCACGGAATTCGGCGGTAGCACCGGACAGGACGTCCGCCCCATCGCGCCCCCGGTATGCGGTGGGTTCGACCGGCACATCGACCAGCACAGCATGCAGTGCGTCGTACCGCTGCACCAACCGCTCGGTGTGGTCGACCCCCTTGGCGGGGTCGTTCGACAACCGGCGGATCTCTTCGGCGAGCTCATCGATTCGAGCAGCCTGGGCGGCCTGCCGACGGATCTCGTCGACCGACCCCACACCCTGTTCAAATCGGGCCTGCGTCCCGTACCCCGCATCGGCAAACGCGCCGAGTTGTTCGTCCAACGTCCGCAGCCGACCGGCTTCGGTGACCTTGGCCATCAGGTGGTAATACATCCGGAAATCCTCTTCGGCGTCAAGGGATTCCGGTGACTTGGTGGCGTCATCGATCCGCGCCTGACCTTCGAGGAAAGCGCGAGCGTTCCGGTCGTCCATCAGCGCTTCCGCGGAAATGTCGAACAATCCGGCCACCTTGGCCCGTGCTTCGGAGAGCCTGCCGAACCAGAAATTCCAGCCCGACGATCCCAGCGACAACAACTGAGCCACGTAACTGGTCTCGTTCACGTCCAGATCGACCAGCAACGGGCGGAACCAGTCTTCGAGCTCGCCGATCAATTGTTGCGCCCGCTGCTGTGCATCCCGCCGCAACCCTGCCGTCGGCTCCGGCAACGTGAACGCCCCGACATCCGCGGCGGGGCCTGCGGCACCGATCTCCTCGGGCGGTCCGCCATCGTCACGGTGGTTTCCATCCCCCGGCTCCGGCATGGCTCCGATCTGCCCGTCCGGGCCACGACCGGGGCTGGGTCTGCCCCCGCGCAAGGGTCGTTTGCGGTTGCCATCCTCGTCGAAGACGATGCCGTCGATCCTGCCTATGCCATCCGCGTCGGCCGCCACATCCACCCAGGGAGGAACCTCCGGCTCGCGCATCTCCAGGATCTGTTGGGTACGCAGCAACAGGTCATCCATCTGCTGCTCGAGGTCGTTCAATGTCACGCTGAGCAATCCGAACTCGGGATCATCGGCCTGCGACAGGGCCAGCTCGTCGAGTCGGTCCTCCACCTCGACGAGGTGTCGGCGCGTTGTGCGCCACCGGGCGCGCACCTCATCGAGCCCGCTGCGCGCCGCACGTAGCAGGACTAGTCGTTCTCGCCACTGTTCGGACACCTCGCGCGCGGCCACCAACTGCGCCTGCACCACCGGGTCGTGCGGAGCGAGGCCGAGGGTGGCGGCCTGCCGGGCGGCGTCCCACCGCGACTCATGCGCGCTGCGCAAGGTCTGTTCCAACCGGTCGAGCACCATGATCCGGTCCGTTGCCGCGAAGAACTCAGCGGTGAACTGGTACGCCTCGTCCAGACGTTGCACCGCTCGGAGGACGTTCATCTCTTCCTGGCTGCGCCCGCCCTGTGCCAGCAGTTCCCGGACTCGACGCGGGGTGAGCTCCCCCACGCCGAGGCCGGTATGGTCCAGCTGAACGAAGAGCTCGACCAACTGAACCCGATCGCCGTCCAGCCGCTCCAACTCACCGGAATTGTGGGGGTTGGCTCCGCGGGCCTGCATCTGGACGCTGCAGACGGCCAGCCAGGCAGCCTGCATTTTCCGGAATGCGACCAGCTCGGGGCCCAGACCGGTGAAGACGGTGACGGACCGCTCGGCGGTGGGCCAACGCTGCGCCGCGCCGGCCAGGCCGTCATCCAGGGCGGACCGCAGGTCGAGGACGGCGACCTGCTCACGCATCTCCACGAATTGCACTGCCTGCACCTGGAGAATCGGTTCGTCGGGCAGGAGCTCGACCAACTGCTCGCGGGTCACCGTCTTCAGGTCGACTCCCGGCGGCAGGTCTGTGACCATCATCACTCCGGCCAACGCGAACCGTTCCCGCAGGGCTGCTTCGCTCTCGACATCCGGCACCTGACCGGACTGCGACAGTCGATCCTGTATCTCGCGCAGCTCGTGCGCCGCCCGGCCGAGCCGAGCCGCCTCCGTGGCCACCGACCGGAAGGTGTCGGCATGCTCGCCGCCCCGCCAAGACTCCGAATACGCCTCGAACAGCGCTGCTTCCAGCGCGTCGATCTGCCGCACTCGCTCGGTGTATCGGTCGGCCACGGCGAACATGGCCACATCGCCGTGCAGGTCCACAAACCGCGCCGCGGCCGAGTCCACTTCGTCTGAAAGAGATCCCTGCGTTTGCATTGTCGCCAGTTCCGCGATGAGCAGATGCGGGTCGGGGAAGCGCCGGCCCAGTATCCGCTCCAGCCGCTCATGCGCCTGCTGGTACGCAAAGTCCAGTTCCAGTCGCGCCGAGGAACTCGGGTTACCGAAATCCTCGATATCGAACGCCTGCAACAGGTTCGCCTGCATTTCCTCCGCCTGCCGCTCGGCGGTGCGCCGCATGCCGATCAGCGTCGAGTGCAGTCGACCCTCGGCGAACTCCGGTGAATCCTCCGGCGGCGGGGACGGCGGACCGTCCCCGGCACCGTCGCCCCTACCGCGACCGCCGGAATCCGGTGGCGGCCCGTCGCCGTCCCCGGCCGAGCCGTCGGATGTTCCCGCCGGGGTGTGCGCCCCCGGACCGTCGCCGGAGACCGACGCCACCACCCGCCCCGCACCGTCGAGGTGAACGACATTGCCGTGCCGGTCGATCACCAGGACCTCACACAGCCCCACAATCGGATGCCGGCGCAAGGCCGCAGCCAATTCGCGCGGCCCGACGGCACTGTCGGCCAGGGTGAGCACCACCCGGTCCGCGCCGCGCCGCGCCACCCGGCTGTGGAGCGCCTCGACATCCGCGGTCATCGGCGCAAGATGAGCGAAAGTCTCTCCTTCGATCCGGAGGCCGGCGTCGTGGTGTTCCACCCGGAAACCAGCCTGCGCCAATCTGTTCGCCGCGACGATCCCCTGCCGCAGCCGCCACCGCCCGATCGCATCGAGATCGGCGGAGATACCCGCCGCAACCCCCTCGGGGACCGCGGCCTGGTTCGGTCGATTCGAGGGACGGGTGTGTTCTGCTTGGCCGGCCTCGGTGACCGTGACCGGCCGTGCACCGAGGTTCTTGCGCGGGCCACGAGTCGCCTGTTCCTCGGCGCGGAACGGGACCTTCGCGGGATGGTCGTCGACGATAACGATGTGCACATCGCCCGCACCCTCGCCGGCCTTCTCGATCCAGGTGTTCACCTCCAGACCGCTGATCAGCCCGCCCGCGGCATTGTCGAACACCGCCACATCGCCGAGTCGAAGGTTGTTTTCCGGGAAGAGGTCCCGGATCCGCTCGGTCACCCGGACCACCGCGAAGGCGTGCGCCCCGACGGTCGCCTCGTCATCGGCGATCATCCCGGGGAACTCCATGCCGCCCGCGACCACCGCAGGTCCGTTCGATGCGCGCACCATCTCCACCACGGTCCGCAGCCCCGCACCGCCCTGGCCGACCGGTTCCTCGAGCCAGCCGGCTTTCAACCGGCGCGCGAAATCGACCTTGTCCATCCCGACCAGACCGATGCCGACATCGTGCGGATCGGCCGGATCCACCTGGATCGGCGCGAACGGCCCCAGTACATGCTGGATGAACTCCTGCACCAGCGGACCACAGTTGGCGGGCCCGGACACCAGATGGGCCGACAGCGGTCGGTAGCGTTCTTCGTCGGATTTCACCGCCTCGGAGCGGCTATCCGAATCGGCCCCGTCCCCGACACCGTCTGGAACCGGCTCTTGGTTGGCGTTGTTGCCACCCCGGCCACCCGGGAACTGCTTCTCCACCAGCATCAGTGGCAGGTTCGCCCAGCTGTCGAACCGGGTTGAATATCCGAATAGCCATTCCGGGAAAACCAACTTTCGGATCTCATGCACCACCCTCGCCCCGTCGCCGGTGGCAGTCCGGTGCAGGCCGTCGAGTACCGCGGTGATGACATCCGGCGCCACCCGGGACCGCATGCCGATGGCGTGCACCGCGGTCGGCAAATCTTTCCAACGCAGCAGCACCGCCGCGGTCAGGATCTGCGCCAGCTGCTCATGATCGGGATCCTTACGGGCCAGGACCTCGGCCACCTCTGTTTCCGACACGCCAGCGGCCGTGGCCACCACCTCGATGCCGGGGTGCAGCAAGGCATCTTCCGGTACCGCTTGTCGCGTCGGGTCCTGCAACTCCAGGTCGCGTCTGCGAGAAGCTGCCCGGATCCGTTGCAGCGCATCACCATCGGCCAGCAGCCCGACGGTGGCGGCCCGCACCGACCGCACCGACACCTGCGCTTCCTCGGCCACCGCGACCCACACGGGCAGTTGCGGTTGGCCAACCTCAGCAGAATCCGACTGCGGCTGGACAGCGACGATATCGGCCGTACCATCCCCGACTCCCTCGGGCGGCTCAGGCTGCTGTCCACGGTCAGTCGTGGCCATCGGGTCGACGAGCGCGCTCGCCTCGACCGGGTCGGACTGCCGGTCTTTCGGTACCGCAACAGGACCGAGCTGCACCGCGGGTATGCCGGCCAGCAATTGATTTACCCGTTCCAGTACCTTCGGAAGCACCGGATCCGAGGCAATCGACTGTTGCGGTACCGCGGGGAATCCGGACTCCTGTACTGCGTCTGTCACCTGGCGAGCTTCGGCGAGGATTCGAGTGAACTGCTGCCCCGTGACGACCGTTTCCCGGAAGTTTTGCCGGTCCATCCCAGCCCGGGTGGCCGCACTCACCGGCTCGCTCAGCTGCCGGCTCAGCCCATGCAAGCTGCTACGGCTATCGTCGGGCAGCTGCAACCGGGATATGCCCTCCGGGCTGAGTACGAAGGCAAATATTTTCCCGTGCAACGGTCCATACGGGATCGGCGGGAAGTCGCGCACGAGGATACCGTTGTTGTCGAGCACAATGCGATATCCGCCCAGCGAAACGATCAGATAACCGTGACCGTCATTGTTGCCGTAGCCTTCGGCTACACAGGTAATTCCCATGTCCGGCAGGGATTTCTGGAGTTCTTCGTAATTGTCGAACTCTTGCGGGAAGGCGCCCAGCGCTGCCATCAACTCGAAAGTGTAAGTACCCGACAGTGAGGTATCACGTTCCATCGGTACGATCTTGGAATTGCCGGTCAGCGCCAACGCTGCCCTGATCGTCATGGGACCACAGTAATTTTTGAACAGTTCTACCGAATCGACTGCTCCGGGCTCCGGCTCGAGTTGGTCCAACCGCTCTTCCAACGCCTGGTCGGCGCTTTCCACATCCCGGCTGGCTCGGATAAGCGCATTCTGCAGCTTTTCCGGCTCGGCAAGCGACGGTGGCGTCGGCACCGCGGTTGCCGCCTCCACTCGGGCAGACACGATGTAGTGCACCAACACCGCCCGCAATCTGGCTCGGTCGAGCTCGGCCAGCTCGGCAAGGTCCGCCGTGATCTGCTGATGCCGAACCAGCGCATCGCGCAGTTCCCGCATCCACCCGGCCCGCGGCTCATCCCCACCGGACAGCGTCGCAAGCGCGGCCAGAACCCCTTCACTGTCCTCCGGGCGCAGCAGCTGCTGTCGCCACCCGAGTTTGTCGGCACGTTGCCGAGCCCGCTGCCATTCATTACCGCGTTCGACATCGAGGGCATATATCCGTAGCGCCTGGGATGCGCGCTCCGGAGATACGACCGGTTCCAACGGGAACGGGAGGTTTCCGACCAGTTCGGCCGGGTGCAGCATGGCCCCGCCGTCGCGCGCAACGATCCCGTACAACTGCACGGCCTGCGGGCGATGCGGGAAATTCGGGTCGAATTCCTCATAGACCCCGTCCGAGGGATCACTCTTGATAATGATGCCCTTGTAATTGATGAGCGTGTAACGCTGCGGAAACTGGTAACTCTTGTCCACAACGGCGATCGAAGAACCCGCGGGCAGCGCCTTCAGTAATGCGTCCATTTCACCGTAGCCCGGCAAGTACTCCATGCGACCACGCAGCCGAGCCTGCAAGCGCTCATCCTGGATAATATCCTGCAGGTGATAATCCTGATCGAGCCCGGACCTGTCGCTATCCGGGAGACTGTTCTCGGCTGATTCCACCGCGGCGGGTCCGTACATATTCTTGAATGTGCGCACCACCGTGTAGGTGTTCAGCTCGTCGGCTGCTTCGCGATCGAACAGTTCCGGTTCGGCCAGGTCGACCAGACCTTCATCCAACGCCGTCGCGACCCGATTCACCTCGGCGTCGGCCTCCCGCAAGTTTTCGACGAACAGATCCAGTTCGGCCAGCTCGCCGGATTTATCCTGCCGCTGCACGGCATCCCAATCCCGGATTCCGTCCGCAAGCTGCTGCACCAGTGTGACATTCCGGCTCGCGGTTTCGGATTTGGTGTGGACATCGATGCCCAGTGCTCGGATTCTGTGTGCGAGGGTGCTTGCCCAGTAGGTACGCGCCAGCACCGCATCGTGCAGCTCGGCACTCACCGCGTCCAACCAGGCGTGTGCCTGTTGCAGGTAGTGGTAGCGATGCACGGCCTCGATGTGAGCGCGGCGCTGCTTGCTTCGGGCCTCGGCCGGATCACCCAGCGCGGCAACATGTTCGGCGACAGGACGGGTCGCGTCCAAGCGCAGCTTCGCCACCGCATCCCGGAATTTCTCGGCCGCATCGAGCCGCCACTTGTCCGCGCCCCGCTGCAGATCCGCCAACCGGCGGAGGGTCCATCTTCGGTAGTACCCGATTCCGTACTGACCGTCTTCATCCGACGGCCAACCACGGGCAAAAGGTGCCGCGAGCTTCCGTTCATAGTGATCACCGCGGCCCGGCAACTGTGACAATTGGATGTCCAGCCACCAGCGTATCCGCGGCAGCAAGGCCCCGAGGTCCTTGTCCGGGCCACGCTGTGCTGGAATCTGTCCCTTCGCCAATTGCTGAAGCGCTACACCGTCTTTACCGAACCCGGCCGCATGCAGGTGTTCCACCACGGCGCCGACATCGTGGCCCCACTGATCCACCGCTGTGCGCCCGACGACAAAGCCGTGTTCGTCGGCACCGGAGTAGGCATTGTCGTACACCACCACCTGACCGCGGTACTTCTTCAGATGTGAGTAACGGTCGATCAGCTTCTGGTTCACCTCGACCACCAAGACCGCATGCCCCAGGGCGTGGTCGCCTTCCAACGCCAACGCCATCATGCCCACACCACCGCTGCGGTCCCGGACCCGGGCAATCACCTCGGCCAGCCCCAACCGTCCCGGCCGCAGCGCCTGCGGCAACCAGTCCGCAGCCAACCCCTGCGCGAACCGGGTGCCGGACATCCCGGCCTGCACCACATCCGGATCCTGCGGCGACATCGGGTGCATCAGCGCCGCCTGCTCCGGCGCCACCCAGATCTCCGCCACCCCCTGCACCAGGGCAGCGCAGTTGTTCTCCACCGGAGGGTTATCGAAGTAGTCGTAGGCCGCCACGCCAGGATCTACGTCGGGCACCGCTACCGGCTCGTCGGACGGCGAACTGCCACCCCTCGATTCGTCATCGGCACCCAATTGTTTGGCTGGAAGCTCCGATAACTCCCGCCCGACCTCGGCAGTCGGGTCCGAATGGTCCGGATCGGAATCCATGGCGAAGGTCTGAATGTCCTCCGGCGGGATGGGGCTGGGCACCACCACCCGGCGTGCCGGGGCAATCTCGCCGTGGGGGTCGTAGACGATCGACCGCGTCTGATAGACGCCCGGCCGCCGCTGTACTTCCTCGTCCCAGACCACGGAGGATTCTGCTTTGGAAAGCTCTTGCAGCTCACCGGATTCCAAGACTCGGTAGATCTTGTTGTCGATGTTCCTCATTACATAGATCGCGGCCTGGAAGCCGACGCGTCCATCGGTAAAGCTCACGTCCGCGACCAGTGCGGACGCGCCGGGCCCCAGATCGCGAAGTTTTTGGGCCACTGATTGCCGGTGACCCAACTTGGTGTCATCGGCGGCGGAGGCCGCAGAAATGATGTCACGCAGGGTCCTGGCACCGCCGGCCGACAGCGGCTCCAGAACATCGCGGCGGTATCGGTCGCGCAGGATCTCGGCGACTCGAACGGGCGAGCCAACGAGCGACGAATCCAGCGGATGCGGCGGCAAATGAATCGGCACATCGTCGGGAATGTGGGGAACACGCCCGGTGGCGGCGTATTCGCGAATCGCCCACTGCGGGGAACCCACCATCCCGCCGAACGTCTCCCCCTGTTCCATGCCCTCGGCCAGCGCCTCGGGCGGATTGAGGATAGTGATGAACGCCGGGGTTTTCGAATCCGGATCCCAAGCGATGGTGAAGGAATATCCGGACAGCAGCGAGAACCAGTCCAGACGCGATATTCCCGTGCGCTTCTCCACGATCGAGTGCACGGCGATCAGCACATCCTCCAGATCGTGGCTCAGACCCAAATCCCGGCCCAACGCCTTGCCCCAGATAAAGTCGAGCACGTGCGTGGCCTCGTGCAGGACGACGTTGTAAAAACCTCGGCCGGTGCCGTAGCCGTGAAAGCCGGTCTCAGCACTGTTACTCATAACCCGGGCAACCTCGTCCGGGTGGGCCGCCTGCCACCGGTCGAGCCTGATGACGTATGGCCCGTCCTCGAGGGGTTCGGCCTCACCCCACCGATCCGACTTCCACGTGTACTCGAAGCACATCTCGAGGGGATGGCCTGTGAGATCGGGGAGCCGCGTGAGCATGGTCGCCAAGCCGCGCAAGGCGTCACGGACCGCGCCGACATCGACATCGGCGTGCTCGTGGCCAGTGACCGTCAGTTCCGGGCACCGTCGCGGGAGTTTGTCGAGAAACTCCCGGACCAGGGTTGCCTTCGCCTCGGCGGCCAAATGAGGGTGCTGGCGAGCCAGATCCACAATCATGCGCTCGCGCTCGCGGAGATCGGCGATGAATCGGTCCCGTTCGGCCAAGTCCGGCGGCGGGTAAGTCCGACCTTCCCCTCGCTCGAGCCGTTCTACGGCCGCGTGCACACCGTCGAACTCCCGGCCGAGCGCAGCGCTGACCTCGCGGTCGAGCCGTTCGTCGGCCAGCGGAGCGAGCTCGGGGTGCCTTCCTACCAGCTCCGCGATGCGGCGCTCGCGCGTCTGGGGGTCGACTAGGAAATGCGCGGAGGCCAGCGCTTCCTCGGGTGTCTGCGAACCATGCAGCTCCAGCTGCCGGAAAGCGGTCATGACCCGCTGGTACGAAGCGGCCATGGCCTTCTGGTATTCGGAACCCGGCCGACCATTTTCCACGAACTCTATCCGCAGCGTCGCCGCACACCGCCACATCTCGGCGACGAGCCGACGCGGGACACCATGGTCCAACCATTGTTCGCCGTTCGGGGTGTCGGCCCGGAACCGCGCGGTGTAGCGGCTGTCCGCGGCCCCGGTCACAACGTCCACCAGGCCGCGAAGCAATCCGGCCGGCGAATCGGGATCGGGCGGATCCGCGGCCAGACGACGACGGTATTCCGCCTCGTCCATATCCCGGTACAGCTCCATGCCCTTGTAAAAGCTCAGATCCCGGAATCGCCAAGGGGCAAAACCCCATCGCACGGTGTCGACGGCGGCCTGAGCCATGGCGCGCGCCCCCTCAGCCCACGGCGCGAGGTCCGGGTCTTGCTCGCCGGTCCCCAGCATGCGCGTAAGCGCGCCTGCCGCCATTTGCTCGATGCGGTTCGCGATGTGCGCGCCGGTCAAGTCCTCGCTGTCGGTGGCGTCGCGAATGAACTTGCTGCCGTCCGGGAACTCGGCCAACTCCACCCTGACGGCACCCGACTCGCCGAGCACAGTGACTACCGGCTCACCGGACCTGATCGCCGCATCCAGCCGTCTCGCAAACGACAACGTTCTGTCCCCGGTACCGACCGCAGTCGGGTGGCCATCGACACCGTTGACCGGTGTGCCCATCGCGGACGGCCCTTCCTTGCGCGGACCGTGTGGTGTGCCGTCCGCTTTGAGTCGCCCGTTACCTCCGCGCCGGGCACCGGAGCCCGCCGGGACGGCCGCGCCGTCCACGTTCGACCGGCGGGAGTCGCGACCATCCGCGGCATCCGGCGCAGGAGGGTCGTCCGACACGGCTCCGATCAGCTTGTCCGAAAGCTCCCGCACCGGCACGACTTCACAGTCGAGCCCGACCTCCGCGCTGCCGGCATCGAAACCGAAGAAGAGCACCCGATCCTCTCCCGCGGCCATATCCCGCAACCGCGCCACAGCACCTTCACCGACAAACTCCCGCGAGTGACCATCGACCTTCTCCCCCAACCGGAGTTCGTTGTCGCTGCCGAAGAACAATGCGAACGCATCCGCAAACGGACGACCATCCCGCTCCACGGCGCCGAATACCGCACCACTGCGACCGAGCTCCGCATCGAATGGCGCCACCGCACCTATAACCTGATCGACCGAACCACTCCGCCATACCGTCCCGAACAACTCCGCAACATCCCCGAAAGTCGCGCCGTCCAACCGCGCGGAACCACCCAGCTTCCGAACTACCTGCGACCGATCCAACCTTTCGCCCCCAGGCAGACCCCGTTGCATCCACATTTCGAAAGTCGCAGACGGCCGGTCCGCGACAGCAACATCACCGCGTTCGGCACTCGCCGGTGCCGGCGCCTCCTGGACCCGGTCGATCCGGATTTCGACCTCACCGGCGGTCAGCGACAGACCGGCCCGGTCGACGGTGAGTACGACATGTCGAATCTGGTGGCCCGCAAACTCCGGATGGGCGGTGACCACAGCGTCGCGCACCGCATTCAGACGCGGCTCGGTACTGAAGACCAGCAGCACGTCCGGCTGTCCAGCCCCGGTTTCCGCGACCAGAGCATGGTCGTCGACCTGTCGAGCCCGCGCCGGATCCAGTCCCGCCCGCCTGCAGGCATCCGCCACCAATGCGGCATCCGCCATGGTGCGCCGGGACATTTCGGCATCCACCAGCTCCTGGGCCCGGTGCCGGTCGGCGACCAACTCGGCCAGCCGCAGCTGCGACCGGATGCGGTCCTGCCGCTGCGCCAACTTCCATTGCCGCTGCGCCTCCCCCAGGGCCTCCGGTGGGCTGAAGAAACCGAGGGCGGCGTCGAAGGTGAGCCCGAGGACCTCCGACTCGGTCACCCCCAGTTCGGTGGCCATTGCCGCCCGCTCCGCTTCCGCTTGCTCCCGTAGCGCGACCAGCTCTGGGGTATTCGAGTGGAGCTGTGCTGGATCGCCCGGAATCTCGAGTCGCCCAGCCAGAACACGGATTTCATAGCCGAGTATGGCGATCCGCGCATCCACGAAGCCGAGCTTCAGGTGGGTGTTTTCCACCCCGTCCCACATCCGGAACCAGCGCACCGGCACTGCCGGCTCCGAGGCAGGCACGCCGTGCTGCGCCGTTAATGCCTGATGCTGGTCGAGCACCTGAGTCAGGTCCGTTGCCACCGCAATGGTGGCGGCGATGTCAGCCCGATCATCGCGGCCGCTTAGCCCCGACCGCCCCGACACGAGTGCGGTGTCCAACTGCTCGAGCGGGATTCCGAGTTCGATCGCCATCGCGCTGCGGCGGGCGGCCTGCCGGTCGAGCAGCAAGGCGATCGCCGCACGCACCGGCATCCGTGGCACGTCGGCCGCCGCCGAGCTGTTGCCATCCATCGCCAGTATGCGCAGCAGGTCGTCGCGTTGGTTCTCCAGCTCCGCGAACTGTGCGGCTACCTCGGTAGGCAGTTCCACCGCGGTGGTGTCGGCATCGGAGTACCGCAACGGCTCGATCCGTCCTGGGCCGTACACCAGGTCGCGGACGGACTGCAGGTCCGGCTCGGGCCGGAATAGCGCGGCATCCAGTTCCGCCCGCGCGGTCACCGACAGCGGATGGTGCGCCGTGCCGCCCGGATCGAACAGGAAGGCTTCAGTCGCGATGGCCAGATGAGCGTCACGGTGCGGGGCACCATAGATCTCGCCAGTGCGCAGGTCGACGACCATGATCCGGCCCCGGCGGTTGGTCAGCGTATAACTGGCGCTGCCGCGATTGTGACGGTCGGTCACCACCATGGTGGCGCCGTCCGGCAGCAGCGCCGGGATCCGGTCGTGGGCGTCCGAGATGTTCCGCGGCCGCGCCCCGAGTGCGGCGGCCATGGCATGACCCGCGTTGTCCCCCTGCTCCGACTCACGGTAGTAGCGAATTTCGGGGTTGCCGGTCAACGCCGCGGCCGCTATTACCGCCGCCGAGTGGCCGACAATGGCGCGCGGCGAATAGTCTGGCGCGGCCGCGGGCAGCGTCGCGATGGTATTGGCGATGTCGGCATCGAGTTCCCGGATCTCGGCGTCGAGGCGGACCAGCTCCTCCACCTGCTCGGCCACTCGCGCCAGCCCGTCCGCCTGGGGAGTGCCTTCCGTCAGGGTGCGCAGCTGCGAAAGCTGTTGCAGGGTCAGCCTTCTCGGGTTCAACCCGAGCTCGCCGGTCAATTCCCGATAGGCCAGGGTGACCGCGCAGGAGTTCACCAGCAGCCGGGTCCGCTGCGTGAGATCCGCCTGCAGTTCACTGAGCCACGGGTCGAGCTCGCCGGTGCGCCGCACCTGCTGCGCGGCGGCAGTGTAGAACTGTTCGACTTCATCGCCCCGCCGATGATTGGCCGGCGCACCCCCCTGCGTGGCGAAGTACTCCGGGACGAACCGCGACCCGCCGATCTGATAGACCGGGCCATCGGCGTCGAACACCACTGCGTCGACGGTCTCGACTGTCTCGTCCGGCGTGAACTCCTCGACCACACCTCGGTCCCGGTCGATCTTGATGATCACACCATCCCGATTGGTCAGCACATACCGGCGACGGCTCCATCCGGACGAATCCGATACGAACGCCGACGCGCCAGGCCCCTTGGCACGGAGCTCCCGGGCCAGGAAGTCGTGGTTCGGGTACTGCAGCAACTCCCCGCGCAGGCTCGCGGCGGCGGCGAAGGTCGAGGGCAGGTCGACATCGCCGTCCAGGCGGGAGACCTTCTCATCCCCGTACAGATCGGCCATGGTCTGCACGGCCGCGATGGCATCACCATTCTCTACCGGGGCGCTGGTGCCGGACCGAATCCCCAACAGCAGCAAGGTCGCATCGATCCGGCGATCGATGGAGGCCACCTGCTCCGCGGCCGCGTCCCGGAGCCACCCCGGCGGCTGCTGCGCCTGGTCCAGCACCGCGTCCAGATGCTCCCGCCCCAGCTTCCGCAGCTGCTCGAACAGCAGCTCGGGTGCCTCGATACTCCTCAGCTCGCCCAGCAGCGTGATGTTGTCGTGCCCGCGTTCCACCAGCTCGGCGGTCGGTGTGGTCGGATCCCAGTCGAGCCCGAGCACCACGTCGTGCCGCCGCTGACGCAACCGCTCAAATGCCAGATCCGCGGCGTGGAGGGCCCGGGTCAGCTCCACCAGCCGCGGATCGCCGGCCGGTTCGGAGGGAGTGACAACGTCGCCATTGCCGGGATCCCGGTCCTGCGACGGTGGCTGATAGTCGGCCGTGCCGTCCGCTACGCCGCCGATCGCCGCTGCCGGGGCGTCGCCGCGGGCGATAACTTCGGCGCGGTCGCGCTTTCCGTTGAACGGCACCTCGGCGGTGCCGTCGGTCTTGATGACGATGCCGTGCACCTGGGTGATGCCCCAGTTCTTACGCTCCTGCAACCAGCGCTCGATGGCCTCCGGGGTGTCCCAGACCCGGTCCACGCCCCGGATCTTTTCCCGGATTACGGTCTGGCCCTTCTTGTCGCGTTCGATCGAGAACGCATGCGCGCCGACCTTGCCGAATGACATTGCCCCGGCGATGAATCCGGCCTCACCATCCTTCACCATCTTCAACGCCGAACGCAGACCGGTAATGCCGGCCCCGAACCCACCCTTGTGCCAGTCCGCGTTCAGGGCCCGAACCATGTCGATTTCCAGGACACCGTGGAGTTCCACCTCACGGGTGTCCTCCAGCGCAGGAGTATCCGGCCTACTCCCGGTCTGCCGCTCGATGTAGTCCATTCCCGCATCGGTCACCATCGGAGCGCAGTTCATCGCACCACGCAGCTGCTCGGGAATCACCCCGGTCGTCGCACGCTGATACGCGACCGTGTCCTGT
Organism: Nocardia sp. NBC_01730; assembly: GCF_035920445.1. NCBI lineage: Bacteria > Bacillati > Actinomycetota > Actinomycetes > Mycobacteriales > Nocardiaceae > Nocardia > Nocardia sp. NBC_01730. The sequence goes on from NZ_CP109162.1 coordinate 2,927,402, forward strand.
GCCACGGGGGCGGCACCGGCCCGGCGTCGAATGGCCCGCTGCAGTTCCCGGTCGGCGGGATCGGTCTTCAGCAGGTCTGCCAGTTTGCCGACCGCGCGCTGCCGCAGCCTGGCGATATTCCGGGGGTCATTGTCTCCTGTTTCTGCCGCGACCTCCCTGTCCGACCATCCTTGTATGTATCGTTTGACCACGTGAGCCTGGTCGGGCGCGAGCCGGGCAAGGCAGTCCAGCAGATCATCCGGATGGTCGGTCAACGCCTCGACGACGACAGCAGCCTTGTCACTGCCCGGCCGCCAGACCCGCACGCTCGCAAGATCCTCAGCAAACTTCGCTGCTACTCGGGCCTCATAGTCACGTACCTGCGCTTCGGAGATACCCAGCTCGGCAGCCGTCGCCCCAACCGAATGCCGCCGCCCCGGCCGCTGCCGATCCAGTCGCCGCCGCAGAATCTGCTCGCGAATATCGGACTGCAGACCAGTCCGCGCGCGCCGCAAGCGCTCCGCGCTCAACCCGTGCAGCGAATCGAGCAGTTTCCAAGCTTCCGCGGCGCTGACCCAAGCGGCTTTGGGCTCCTCACCGAATAGTTCGACCGATCGACGTACAGCCTTGTCTTGCAATGTTTCCGCTGGCAGCAGGTCCCGGATTGCGCGGTGTCGTGACGTCGAGATATTGGTCTGGTCGTACTGCAGTTCGGCCGCCACCTCGAGGATCGGCCTGTCCCGCAAGTACATCTCGATCACGGTTCGCTTGGTCGGGGTGAGCCGCTCGAGCGCATCTCGGACGGCGTCGGGGTCGCGACGCACCGCCGCCACCAAGCGCGCATCGTCAGCACTGATAGGCATGCAGAATCCGCCGATTTCGGCGGCCAGCCTCGCCAGCGCTCGGATTTCCCGGTCTTCGACCCGCTGTCGCGTGATGCCCAGCTCGGTGGCGGTCTCAGCGACCGAGCGGCCTGACTGAATCCTCAGCCGGGCGATTTTGCGCGTTCTGCCATCAAGCGGCTCGTTCATGGCACGTCCCAGCCTTGGCCGGTCGACCTGGTCCAATGCCCTGATCAGGCTTCGGGCTTGGTCGGGAGTGACCCAGATGGCATCCGGCTCAGCACCGAGCAATGCGGCGGACTGTCGGACAGCACGGTCTCGCAGGGTGCCAATCACCGCGGCGGCCGGATCGGCCGCGAAGGCGGCCGGATCGGCAGCCTGTGCCGCCGCAATGAGCTCGGCCGCACCACGATCGCCGACGCCATCCACCTCGAGCAGCTCGACGGCCCGACGGATGGCCGCGGCCCGCTGTGTTCGGCCGGCATCGCTACCCGGAAGCCGCGCCCTCAGGAACGACTTCAGAGCCACCCGCTCCTCGGTCGTCAACGACCGCAGTGAACTCCAGAACCGGTCAGAGTTGTCCCCATGTGCCGCAACAACCGCCGCGGCCGCGCTGAACAGATCCGGGTCCATTCTCCGGTTCGCCCACACCACTGCCAGGGCGGGATACTTTCGCGCGGTGATTATTTCGACCAAGGCAGTCAGCGCGCGCTTCTCCATGACAGGGAAGACATCGTCCGACCGGCCCATGGCCTCGGCGACCGTCGCGGGTGATTCCCCATCCCGGAAACGGCGCAACAGCAGTTGCTGCTGATGTGGTTCCAGTCGCTGGAACGCCTCGTTCAGTTCGTCCGTACCGGCCGCCGCCAACTCCGCTGCTTCCAGGCTCCCTGCCCGTCCCGATATGCCGTCGAACGCCGCCAACGTCCTCTCGCGAAACTGGGCCGCGCGCTCGCCGGGAGTGTCCGGATTCGCCGACGGCGGCCCGGCACGGGGGGCGGCGTTATCGGCGGGCAGGCCGCCGATCGGCACCGCCGGGGCGGCATGACCGATGACTTCGGCGCGGTTGCGCTCCGGGTCGTACCGCGTCCAGGCCTGGCCGTCGTCGCCGATGACGATGCCGTACACCTCGTCTATGCCCCATTCGGCGCGTTCGGCCAGCCACTGTCCGATCTGCTGCGCCCCGGTCCAGGTGTATTCCTCATCGTCGATGGTTTCCCGGACCACGATGTCACCGGAGGCGGTGCGCTCGATCGAGAAGGCGTGCGCACCCTTGTCACCGAATACCATTGCCCCGGCGACGAATCCGGCCTCGTTGTTGGGGTCGGTGACCAGCGCGAGCGCTTCGCGCAGACCGGCGACACCGTAGCCGAGGCCGCCTTCCTCCCACTCCGCGTTCAGGGCGCGCACCAGTTCGACTTCCGCGACACCGTGCGTCCGGATACGTCCCGTCTCCTCCAATACCGGGAGATTCAGCTTCCGCTCGGATACCCGTTCGATATATGCCTGGCCGTCCCGTGCCACCGCGACCGTGCAATTCAGCACCCGCCGCAGCTGTGGCGGAATCGTGCCCGGTTCCGGACGGACCGACGGGAGCTCTTGTGCCAGAGCGGTGTCCAGCACCGTGTCGTGGTGGGCGAATGACGGAGTTTCCCTGGCGCGGCGGCGCGCTTCGGCGAGAGTTTCCAGCCGAGCGGCATGGCTGTCGAAATCCCCTAGTCGCGCCTGCCTGCGCTGGTGTTCGGCGGCGGCCTCGCTCAGCTCGGCCAGGCTCCGCAAGCGTTGCGCCTCTGTGCTGTTCGCGTCGAGCGCGGCAGCCACTACCCGGTACTGGTCGGCGTCCATGGCCTGCAGCAGGTTCGGCAGCCCGTCGGTGTCAGCTGGGAAGCGCTGCAGGTGCTCGCGGTACCAGTCGTCGAACCGGCGCTGCGCTGTGATGTTCTCGGCATAGGCGGTCCGGGCTGCCACCAGCAGCGCGTCGATTCGGGCCACCTGGGCCGCATTGCCGGTAGCGGCCGCTTCGGCGCGCACCCTGGCCAGTTCGGCGCGCAGCTTCAGACGCGTACCCGCCCCGGTGTCCGGGCGCTGGTATCCGGTGTCGGCGGCGACCTGCTCCGTCGGCTGCGCCGCCATCAGCTCGGGCAATTCCCCTATGCCGTCGTCTATTTCGCTATTGAGGAGGTCTTTGCGTGCCTCGAGTTCCTCGATCTCGACATTGGCCGCGACCATGTCGCCGAGGATCCGTCGCCGTTCGCCGGACGCCTGGTCGCGCAGCTCGCGCAGGCCGGCCGAACGTTCGCGGTAGGAATCCCACGCCCCCATATCCACGTCGTCGAGTTGGACGGCCAGGCCGCCAAGGCGGCGCAGCGGGGCGTCGAACTTCTGCCAGAGCGAATCGCGTTCCGCGACCTTGGCGCCGAGGGTGTCTGCCGCCGACCGCAATCGGTGGTAGCGCTCGTCCCAGTGTCGATAGGCGACCTGGGCCGCATGCGTCTCGGGACCGGACTGGTCACGCTGCGGGGCGCCGCCCCGCAGCGTGACCACCTGACGGTGCCAGTAGGCCTCGCGCAGCGCGGTTTCCAGCGCATTGAGGAGCCGCACCCGGGCTTCAGTGTCGACGTACCTCTGCGCCGGGGTGAATACGGCGTCGAAGGATCGCAACGTCCTGGCAATGCGGGTCGCTTCGAGATTGTCGACAGTAGGAAGATTGTCGCTGCGGGGCGACAATCTCAGCCAGCGCTGCTCGACCTCGGCCGGAGTCAAGTCGGACGCCGTGACATCCCCCAGTTGCGTGGCGAGTGCCTCAGCCAGCTTTTCCCGGAAGGTGCGCAGCCGCGCCACCTCGGCGGCAGACATACCGTACGGATCGAAGGTAATTTCCAGGTCGCCGTGGCGGAAATGCGTGACGCCTATCCGCGCCAGAGCAGCGTCTGCCATATCCCGCTGCTCGGCTGCTTCGTGGCGGACCAGTACCAGCGCGTCGGGCAGTGGGCTCCCGGAACCGTCCAAATGATTCCCCGCAGCCTGCAAACCGATCTTCAACGTGAAGTTCAGTCCCGCCAGGTCGTCGGAGGCGAGGGTGAATGTTGTTTCGGCGTGCCGGATCTGCCGGGCCAGGTCCTCCAGGCGCACGGCTTCGGTCAGCAGATCGCGGTAGTACGCCTCGATGAGCCTTCCTTGCCGGTAGCGCTCATCGGCATAGGCGAGGGCCGCCACCAACCCGTCGATCTGGCGAATCCGTGTCAGCGACACGTCCAATCGCGAGACCAGCGTCAACAGGTCATAGAGAGCACGGAATATCTGCTCGGCCGCAGCCGGCAGCGGGTCCTTGTCGGTCTGCTCGGCCAGCATCTCGAGCACTTGCTTCACCACGGGCTCGTCAGCGAGGTCGTACGACCTCACCTCGGGGAAGTGGGCGGCCAGTTCCCGCTGGGCGACGCGATAACGCTCGCGCCAGTCTCGGAGTGTCCCCGTACGCTCATCCAGCAGCTCGTCCACGTTCACACGCGACCCGAGCTCCTGCTCGAGTTCGCGCAACTTCTGCTCGAGTTCGGCGCGTAACCGTGGGGCCCGGTCTGCGGCGTCGGCACGTATCTGCGCCAACGTCTCGCCCAGTTGCGGCGGGCTGTCCGGCGGCGGGACCGGCGGGCCGGGGTCTTCGGGCTGCGGGGCTTGTTCCCGGCCGATGCGGGTGCTCGACTTGTCCCTACCGATCACGCCGTTGTTCTCGGTGTACGTGGTGCCCGGTTCGCCGTTGGCCTTGCGGATCAGGGCGGAGGTGTGGGTGACGGCGGGTCGCGGTTGGCCCCAGACGTATTCGGACTCCACCATGACGGTGGTCGGACGCTGCAACGCATCGGAGGTGGCAGTGTCCGGGACCCAGCGGCGCTCGATGACGATATCCCTACCGAGCTCGTCGCGGCCGATATATTCCAGTTCGTAGACGTGCGCGCCCACCACGTTCGGATCGACCTCGATGCCGACGCCAACGTCGTCGCGGTGCCGATACTGCTCGATCACCGCGGCCTTCGCGCCGGGGAACTTGCCTGCGATCAGCTTCTTGGCGATCTTGTCAGTGGCCGTGTCGTCCCCCGGCTCGAATGGACTCTCCGGCGGAAAGCCGTATTTTTCCCACCCGATCTGGACCTCGCCGCTGAGTTCGTCGGCGGTGCGGCCGGCCAGTCTGCCACGGGCCAGTCGTGCAGCGGCCACCTCGGCCACGTCCCGGCCGGTCCAGCCGGCGATGATGTAGTCGGTGCAGTCCGCGGGCAGCCCCTCCAGCGCCTGCTCCAGCAGCGGCCGCAGCCGCTTGTAGCTCGGCCTCCGATAGTCGGCCACCGCCTCGGCGTTCGGCGGCCGGATCGCACCGACGTCGTGGAGGATCCTCTCGGCCCGCGGATCCGCCAGCGCAGCAATGGCAACGGTTTGACCGCCGCCGCTGTGGAAGACCGCAACCGTGAGCGGCTCGCCCGCACCTCGCACCTGATCGTGGTAATGCTGCTGGGTCGACAGCCATCCGGTGACATCATCGACCAGCTGCCTGCCGGCCTGTCCAGCCCCGGTAGCCAGCGGCGCCGACCACATCACGGTCGCGGCGTGCCAACCGTATGCCGCGACCGACTCGGTCCTGAATTGATCCGCAGCCGGACCCAAGTCGGCGGTCGCCGCCTGTGAGCTGGTGGTGGCGTGCACCGAGATGGCATCGGCGGTGTCGATATCGCCGAAGGCGACCACCGACGCATCCGCCGACAGCAGATGCACCGGCGGATGGCCGGGCAGTCGCGCCGCCATCTCCTCGGCCGCGGTCAATACCGCCACCGCCCGCCGCACCCGGGACAGCTCCGCATGCTGCGCCTGTGTGCGCTGCGCAAACGGCACGGCGGTGATCTCGGCCTGCTGGATGGCAAGGTCATAGCGGAACATCCGGTTACGCCAGCGGGCCGGGATACCCGCCAGATCGACTATCCCAGCGGGGATTCCGCCCTGGACTGCGGCCCAGCGTTCCTCGGCGCTCAACTCAGCCCAACCTGCTGCGATACTGTCGGCCCGGCGCACCCGCTGCCAGATCCGTTGTGCGCGTGCGGGTGCCCCAGGCGGCGGTGGATCCGGCAACACCGGGCGCTGCGACACCGCGGCCAGGGCCTGGGCGATATCGCGGGCCACCACATCGATCTGCTTCTGAACTGCGGAGATCTCCTCGACGAGCTGGAACATGGTATCGAGGCGCCGCAGTTGCTCGAATTCTCGGTGCGCGACAGTTTCTCCCGACCCGAGCAGTTCGGCCAGCTGCCGAACATCCGCGCTGGTCACATCGTTTGCGATGGTCAGATCAGCAGGCAGCGTGACGTCGTGCAGCTCCGCCGGGCGGATCCGCCCGAACCGGTCACGCACCCGCAGCCACTGCTGCCTGCGTTGCTCACGCAGTTCCGTCCGCCACTCCGCGCGCGGCCCCAGCGTCTCGAGGTCCACCGTGCTTGCGGCCATGGCATACAACTGCGCCTCGAGCGGCTCCAACTTGTCCCAAGCCGCGAGTTGCTCGGTGGCCAAACCCTCCAGCCCGGGCGACAGATCTTCCATCCCGTGCGCCAGCCGGTCCAGCCGGGTGAATTCCGCATCGGCATTGCCGAATTCCTGAGCCGCCTCGACCAGCGCGTGCAGTCCGCGGTACCGCTCGGTGTCACCGGCCCCCTGCCGGAACAGTTCGGTGCGCCGGGCCCGCAGCTCATCCAGCGTGAACCTGCCCGGATCCATCAGGGCCGCATCACCATCGAACCGAGCCGCATGGACTCGGCTCAACCGGGTGAATCGGCTCCACACCGCGTCGCGTCGGGCCGATTCCTCGCCCAGCCTGCGATTCAGGGTGTCGATACCGGTGATGCGGCGGTCGTAGTCGGTGAGCCGGCGCTCGTTCTTCAGCCGCGCGTCGATATCCACCAACTGTCGGCCGAGCTCCGGGTCCGCGTCGGGTTGCGCCGCATAGACCTCGACCAGCTCGACAACCGCGTCTGGGGTCAGCGGTTCCGGGTTCCCGATACGTCCCAGCAGATCGTCGACATCCATCAACCGCTGTCCGAGCTCCGTGTCCAGACCGCGCTGCGCCGACCTGGCCCGAACCAATCGCGCGACCACGGTCGGGCGCAGCTCGCTCGGGTACCGGATGCCCAGGTCTCGAACGAAATCCTGCTGCAGGAACACCCGCGCCAACTGGTCCCGCACCCCGTCCCAGTACAGCACCTGTTGGCGGGTGAACTCCCCGACCAAGCTGCTGCGCAGACCACGCAGCCGGACGACCTCGCCATGTCTCAGCGCACCGGCTTGTTCGAGGTCCGGGTACAGGCGTCGACGCTCCTGCGCGTACTGGTCTCGCAGCCGGCCGAGGCTGAGCAGATGCCGACGCCGCGACTCGGAACGCCCGACCGCGAAGTCGTCGTTGGCCCGCGGCCGGGTATCGGCCCCTTCCCAGCCCGGCAGCGGCGCGGCATGCCCGGTGTTGTCCAGGAACAGCGCCTTCACACCCGGACCGCCCGGAGTGTCCGGTCCCGGCGCGAAATTGGCGCGCAGCTCGCCCTTCCCGGGATCGCGCAGCTCGATGCGCACGGTGCCGTCCGGGTTCACCCGCCGCACCAGCCAGCGCACGTGCCCCATATCGCCGTTCGGACCCGGCTCGAACACCATGACCGCGACACCGTCGCCCCTGCCGCCTGGAATGCCTCGGTCCGGGTTCGGAGGGGAAATCCCGTCCAGCTCCGCGCCCCACTGCTTCAGCCGAGTGACCGTCTCACCGATGCCACCCAGCCAGTCCGCCTGCCCGCCGATCTGCGCCTCGATCTCGGAGACCGGCATCCCCGCCAGCGGAGCCGCCCGGCGCACCCGAATATCGGTGCGGCCGAACACTTCCCGGATATCACCGAGCACCATCGGGCCGCACTGGTTGCCCAGATGCGACCAATCGGGCATGGCATACCGGGCCAGGCCGTCCTCGGTGATCGGCACCGGACCGGCGACCGGAACAGGCTGGCCCAACAAAACTTTCATCCGCCGCAGCCAGCGGCGCGCGAAGCCCCCGCTGGTCGATTCCGCCGTGTCGGCGACAACATCCAATGCGGCACGTTGGCGTATCCAGGAGGCGTAGATCTGTGCTGCCTCCGCCCCCCTCCCGGTCGCCAATTGCCATGCCGCGATTCGCCCCGGACCCAGCAAAGACGAGTTCGGGTCGAACCGGTACATTCCGCCTTCGGCGGTAGCTTCGTTCGGATTCAGTTCGAGAGACCGATCCGCATTTTGGAATGCGTACCGCGGAAGCTGTGCCTGCCAGTCCGTGAACTCCATACCAAGAGGGAGCGAGCTCTGCGCGTCGTAATACGCGTAGGATTCTTGTAGCGCAGCCGAAAAGCCATCCTGGATCCTGGCGCCGCGCGGACCACTGGCGTAATCCTTGATGTGGTTCAGCTCGTGCCGGAGGACATGAGCGACAAAATCTTCCGAAGTTTCGACACCGAATTCGGTGTCCCGAGCCCAATTCTGCGCCTCGAGGGCCCACGCCGGGTCGTTGAGAAGCCGCTTGCTGAGCACGACCGTCGAGAAATGGTCCCGGTTTGCCATACCCTGACCCAGACTCGGCAACTCCTGCTTCGTCATGATGTCTATCTGCCGCAAATCGAACGGCCCACCCTCTTCCATGACCCAGAGATCTACGGTGCGAGCCAGTATCTCTAGAGACTCCAGCTCCACATCCTGCCAGCCGGTGACCCGAATATGATGATCGTCGTACACCTTTTGAACGATCCTGGCTTTAGCCGCATATTCTTGCGGCAATGCCGTATCGGCGACGTCGCTCCGCTTCTGCCACTTGGCGGGTTGCGGCTCTACGAAATCCGCGTACACCTCGCCCCACGCCCGTACACCGAATCGTGTGGTGGTGGTGTGAAGTATCTCTTCCACCTCAGGTCCCACCACGACGGTGCTGTTCACCGCAAGATACTGGCTCTTAAACGTTTTCGAGGTAAATCTTCGCAGGTCGAGCCGATCATGGCCTTCGACGGAAACATGCAGTGAGCGGAATCCGGCGTCATCCGTCGACACCCGTAAAGTGACGCGCACCGTCATCTGCTCTTCGGCGGAAATCGGCCGGTCGTCGCCTTCCAGATATCGCAGCGCTCTGGTTGCCGCCTGCTGCACCAATCCGGTTGCCGCGTCGATCTGCGCCGGATCCCGCCAGCCCAAGGTCCGCAACTGGTCGCCGAGCGCCCGGGCGGCCGCCGCCACATGCCCGGTTTGCCCCGGCCGGAACTCCAAGACCAGATCCGGCGCGATCAGTCTGGGCTGCGCGGTGAGGCCGTGAATTCCGGTGACCATATTCACGGCACTCGGCTGATCGGCGATGCCGCCTTGCCACGCTCCCGGGCCAATATGGTTCGCGACAAGCAGCTGGTCCAGATGGCGGAGAGCCGCGCGCGACCGCTGATAGCTCCACACCAGGTCGCGCAGCCCGCGGTCATGCCGGTACAGGTCGACGCGATCCAACTCGGCAGCAAACCGATTGGACAACAGCTCCGCCGGATCGGCTCCACGCGCGGCTGCCACCGCACGGATCTTCGCCGCGCCGGCCGCCGATGTCCGGGCGGCTTCGGCAAACTTCAGCAGCAACCGGTGCCGCTCCGATGTACTTCCCGGATCCACGGTGAAGACCAGTTCGGAGACTCGGCCGATCAGCAATTCGATCGCGTGGTATCGCTGTACCGCCTCGCGCAACAACACCGCAGACCGCGATCCGGCTCCCCCCCACGGCCCCTGCTCGAACCGCTGTAGCGCGGCCTCGTACCGCTCCGGCGACCACAGGTCGGCCTCATGCACCGGCAGCCGCCGCGCCAGCACCTCGACATCCGCTGCGGCGGAGTCACGTTCGACGATCAGAGTGGAATAGCCTCTGGCCGAGAAGGCATTCGGGTCCAACACCGCGCCCGGCGGGCCGCGGCCGGGGAACCCGCGAATGAAGCCTTCCGGGCCGTCACCGCGACCGATGATCGCGGCGGGGTCGCGGGACTCCTTGAACGGGATTTCCGGGCGGCCGCGGTCGTCGAAGACGATGCCGAAGACATCCAGTACACCCTGGTTCGCCCGCCTGCGCACCCATTCGCGCACCTCGATGTCACCGGTGTAGGTGCGGGGCACCCCGTGCTCGTCGACTTCCCGGACTACCACCTCACCCTTGGCATTTCGGCGAACCCCGAAGGCATGTCCGCCGACGCCACCGAAGCTCATCACGCCCGCCACGGCCCCACCGTTGTCGTGCACATGCCGGATCACGTCCCACAGCGAATCGAATCCGCCGGGATGCCAGTCACCGCCGACCGCGCGGGCGATCTCGCCCTCGGTGCGGCCCTGGATCCACGCCGAGCCTTTGTCCACCAACGGCGGTGCGGTCGGCGGACGTCCGGTCACCTCGGCGATGAATTCCCGGATGAAGTCGACCACCGGCGGGGCGCAGTTGCCTTGCAAGACATCCGGGATATCGAGCAGCAGCGGTTCCCCGGCCAGCAGCGTGGACAGCTCGGCCAACAGGACATCGAAATTCGGCCCGACATTGAGGTGTTCGGCCGAGGATCGGGGGGCGGGCGCTCCGTCGCGGGCCAGGATCTCCAGCGCTTCGGTGAGTTGGTCGAGCCGACCCGTCCAGTGCTGCCAGCGGTGGTGTTCGGCCTCTGCCTCGGTGTGCCGGCGGCGGTCGGATTCCAGCCGGCGGACCCGCATCCGGTTGCGGTGCTGGGCCAGTGCCACTCTGCGCAGCGCGGCAGCCAGCGTGTCGATCCCATCGATCCGGCTGTTGGCGACGAACAACGAGCTCGTATCGGCAATCACCTGGTCGAGGTCGAACAATTCCGCGGCGGCCAATATGGTCGCGTCCGACCGAAGCATCCACTGCGCCGTCAGGTCCGCGATGAACGGCGGGGTCAACTGTTCCTCGGTGACCCGCAGGTCGAGCTCCAGGGAATTGATCAGGTCGACCAGTGCCGCGGCCTTCTCGGTGCGCAGCATCCGCAAGCGAATGCCGGTGTGGGGTCCCACGCTATCGGGGTGAACACCGAACGGCCCGCCAAGCTCGATCAGCCTGCTCCGGTAGATATGCAGGCCTGCTGCCGTTTCGTTCTGCAGCCGCAGCAGCATCGAGCTCAGCTCACCGGTGGTGCTCGGCCACGCCGTCTCACCGCCGTAGTTCCGCAGTTTTCCGGCGGTGGCCTGCGCCACCCGGTTGTCGAATTCGTGAGTCAGCCTGGGCAACTCGCTGTCGCGTTGGTCGAGTGCGGTGGCCAGCTGGGCCAGATCCACCAGCTCTCGGAATTTCCGCACCAGGTTCTCCGGCGCCCCGGTCCGCGCCGCCCGCCGCTGCAAGTCGTCGACGGAGCTCAGTGTGCTGGGATCGACCCCCAGATGGCCTGCCAGCTCCCCGCTGACGGTAGCCAGCTGCTGCTGCAACCGCTCACGGGCCGGTGTCCCCGGGTGCGGGGCGAACGGGTGCAGATCGTGTCGCCGGACATCGATCTCGCCGCTGTCGGTCAGATAACCCCAGGCGTCGACCCACCCGAGGTGCCGCGCCTGCTCATCGAGTTGCGCCAGCTCCGCCTGCAGCTGCCGTCGCTGGTTCTTCGGCAGTGTTGCACCGTCGAGGACCGCCTCTTCCAGCTCGTTGAGTTGCTGGATGCGCTGCTCGAGCCGCTCGACTTCCTCGAGCATCCGCCCCTGGGTGAAGTAGTGCTCGAAGTTGCGTGCCACTGCCCGCATGTCATCGGACTGGCCGGACTGCTCGCGCATCACATCGAGGACGAACTGGCCGCGGGCGTCGCCCTGCAGATCCTCCGGCGCCAGCCGGTACGCCGATGCCACGATTTCCCGTGCCGTGCTGCGACCGGCGATCACCGCGTTCCAGATATCCGATCCGCGCCGCACCGGCCCCGGCCCGTGTTCCTTGTGCAGCGCGGCCCGCAGGCGCGCCAACCGGATTTCGGCGTGCCTGCGCAGCCGCAGCACGTCGGTGCCCGGTTCCGCCACAGCGCTGCGTCCGACACGGAGTTCCGCCGGGACACGTTCGTACTCGGCGTCCCGTGGGCCGGGGAACCGCAGCGCATTGCCCCGCTTGTCGAGGTACAGCCCCCACACCGCGGACCCGGCGAGTTCATGGACCGGGTCGTCCGGATCGGTCGGGTCGAAGGGCCGGAAAATGCCCCGGCCCGGGTCGCGGAATTCGATCCACGAGGTGCCGTCGCTGCGGACATGACGCACCAGCCAGAAGGCGTGGCCGAGGTCCCCGTGCGGGCCTTCCCCGGTGACGGTCGGGTCGAACACCATCACCGACATTCCGTCACCGCTGCGGGACCCGTCCCCGTCGCGTACCACACCCCAGTTGTCCAGGATCCGGGCCAGCTGCCCGACACCGCCGTTGAAACGCCTCGACTGGCCGCCGATCAGGTCCTCGATATCCAGGACCAACATGCCCGCAGACCCGGCATTCGCCGGAATCGGCAGGTCCCGGCCGGTCAACCCCCGGACATCCGCCAACAGCCACTGCCCACACAGGTTGAGTTCGTGTGCGTACGGAAGCGATTCATAGGGAACCACCGAATCATTCAGCGGCGCAACAGCGTCCATGGCACGGAAATGCTGTAGTAGCTGTCGGCCGCGGACGAAGAGGTCCGTGATCGGGACCCGCAGCTCGCTGGCCGGACCAGACGGACCGGCCTGCGGGCCCGGAATACGCTGGTGCAGTTCGCGAATGCGTTCGGTCGCCACACGGTGACCGTCGATAGCGGCACGCAATTCGGGGGTGCGCCGATCCGGGTCGATCAGGCCCTCTTCGTGGAGACCTTCCAGCTTCCACCGCACCTCGCGCGAGGGCTGGGCCAATGCCAGCTCCGCCGCGGCGGCCTCGGTCTCACCGCCGACCGAGGCGATCCGCCGCTGCGCGGCAGCCCATTCCATTGCCGCGTAGGCATAGTCCGCCAACACGCCGTCCGACTGCGAAGCAGCCAACTCCAAGTAGCCCCGGACTATCCGGTTGGCCTCGTGGTAGCGCAATGTCGTGGCCCACAGCGCGGCCTCATCGCGGGCCATCTCCGCCAGCGGCTGCCAGCCCAGCCGAGCGCGCCCTTGCAGCCCGCGAAGCTCCTCCAGGTACTTCTCGGTGCCTAGGCGATCCAGGTCGTCCAAGCGTACCGGCAGGTCCCGCTCGGTGACCAAGGCGGCCATCTCCGCAGCCGCGATATCCCGCTCGGCGATCACCGCGTCGAAACCGGAGCGCAACTCCGCCGGGATCAGCGCCACCCGCGGATCGGAGTCGGATACCGCCGCATCTTTCGGTGGCTCGGGCACAATGAACGGTTGCATTCCGTCGAACCGGTGGTCGAGCTCTTTCAGCTGTGCCACCGCCGCGCGGTACTCGTAGTCCGCCTCGTTCTGCGCCGGGTCTCGGCGATTCCTGGGTGGCAAGGCCAGGTTACGGATGCCATTTCGCATCGTGTCGACCCCCAGGGAGGGGTACGCCATCTCCAACTCCGCCACCGCGGCCACTGTCTCATCGACAGCCGCAACCAACCTCCCCCGCGCCACAATCCACTTCCGGGCACTGGCGGCGTAATCCCGCGCCAGCCCCTCCAGCTGCGACAGCTTGTATGGATCCTGTTCGGCAACAGCAATATTGACCAGCCGCTCGGCGATCCGCGTGGCCTGCTGATACCGCAACACCGCGCCCCACAACGCGAACTCGTCGCGTTTTCGCTCCAGGAAAGGTCGACCCACAATTAAATCGTCGCTATCTCCGAGCCTCCACAGCTCGTCGTCATAGCGATCCGACTGCAATCGCGCAGGATCCACCGGCAGCTGTCGCTCCGCGACCAGCCTGGCTATCTCCGCTGCCGCTGCATTCCGCTCCGCGAGCACATCGACATAGTCCGACCGCAATTCCGCCGGAATCGCCACAGCCGGGACGACATCCCCCTCGTAGTCGGCTCTCGGCGAGTCATCACCGCCTTCCGGGCGGGCTCCGATCATGACGCGCTCGTCGCCCAGATAGGGGCGGTCTTCGAACGACACCAGCCGCTTGCCCTTGACCCCGATTTCGACGCCGTCGATCTGGCCGGCGCCGACGGCAGCGCGGTCCAGCCAGGCGTCCACCTCGTCGGGGTCGATCCATCCCCGGCTCGCGCCGCCTTCGGCTGCCGCGGCGCGCGCCAGGCCCGAAGAAGGCGTGGTGTGTCGGGCGACCGGGTCTGCGTTGTCGTACACCACCACTCGGCCCAACCACTGTTGCGGCAGGTGATGTCGGTCGATCAGGTCTTGGGTGACCCGGATGACCGCGAAAGCGTGGTGGCCCACGTTGTTTTCCAGCTGGATCACACCACCGACTGCTATCCGGCCGCCGTGGCGCACCGCGCGCACCGCCACAGCGAGACCGCGACGACCGTGGCCGAACGGCCTATCCCGCCATCCGCCCTTCAGGCCGCGCGCGAACTGTTCGTCGGTGATCCCGTCCAGCTCCACCTCGCCGTCGACGACCACCGGCTCGATGTCGGCACCCGCATCACCCAAGGCGTCCTTGATCCGCTGCTGCACTTCGGGGCCGCAGATCTTCCGCTGCTCGTTGCCGAACAGGCGCTCGCGCAGATGACCGATCTCGGGCGGCTCGGCTGCGGCGGTTTCGGCCAACGACGGCCCAGTGGCCCCCACGACCGGCGCGGCGCTGCCGTCCACGACGCCGACGGCGGAGGTGGATCCGTAGAACCGGGTATCGGACAGCAGACTTTGCCCGGCCGCATCTCCGGCAACCTCGTCGATCACCCGCTGCCGAGTAGGCAATGCCAACGCCTGGTCCAGCTGGTTGTCGAAGTTCTCGATGTGGTCGGCGATCCGGTCGGCTTCGTCCGCGACAGTGACCATCTCCCGCAGCCGTGCAACGCGCAGCGCCAACGCCTCGGTCACCGGGTCCGACTCCGGCTGCGCATCCCCCAGCCGCACCAGTTGGGTTTTCGCCTCGTCGAACAGGGCGCTCAACCGCTGTCGCCGATATTCGAGTGCGCCGAGATCGTCCATGGCGACACCGGCCTGCTCGGCCAGCGAGCGCAACCGAGCCTCGATGTTCAAGCGTTGTCTCGCCAGCCGCAGACGTTCTCCCGCGACACTGTCGAGCTGCCCGGACTGTACCGACAGATGCTCGGCTACCCGGTTCCAATATCCGTATTCGCTGGCCACCGCGGCCAGCTGATGCAACGAACGTCGCCGCGGGTCCGGGACGTCTATCGCCGCGGACAGCAGCCGTCGAGAATAACTGAGATAGGGCCGGGTGAGCACCTGGTTCACTTGTCCTGCCGCGGGATCGTGGGACAGGTCCAGGTCCGACGGGAACGACCTGATGTGCGCCTCGCGCATTTTCCGGTAACGCTCGTACGCCGCGGCCCGCTCCTCGGCGGCTTGCCGCAACCCCCCCTCCACCGCGTCGATACCCCGAGCCCAGGTTTCCATCCGCCACAGTTGATTCGCGACGTCCAGCGCATGCTGGTAGCGCAAGCATGACCGCGCGATGGTGCGTTCCGTACCGCCCAGGTCCGGCGCATCGGCCAGGATGCCGATCTGGGTCATGCTCAGCTGTAGCGGGTGCAGGTCCAACAATTCGGCCAAGGCGGCGACCCTGATGTCCCGACCGTTGCGCAGCAGATCGATGTCGGCAGTACTCAGCCCGTCCGGGTGTACCCCGAACTCCTGTCCCGCCGCCGCCAGCGAGGCGCGCAGGGCGGTGCGCTGCACACCGACGTCGTCGGCGAACCCGGACAGTTCACTGCCCAGTCGGATATCGGCCGCCGTGTGCAGCGGGCCGACCGGCACGGCTAGGGCGGTGTCGAACGCATCCATGGTGTCTCGGGCGAGGGCCGCCCAGGTTGCCCGCAGTGGGTCGGTCGCGGCGGCGACCCGGCGGATGAGTTCGCGTCCCTGGGCGTTGTCGATCGGGTTCAGGTGTGCGTCGCGGACCGCGTCCAGTGCGGTGCCCCACGCGGGGAGTGCGGTGGCGAAGCGCCCGGCCGCTGCCAGCCACTGCGGCGAATGCTGGTCCCGCTCGGCTACCTCGGCCAGCAACACCGTGACCTGATCGGCCATGTCGGCCAGCTCGTGGTAGTGGTTGGTGTGCGCGGCCAGTACCTGCCACCCGGGCGGTTGGGTGTGTGATGGGTCGAGCGACGGGTTGAGCACCTCGTTTGTCAGCAGCGGCCCCGGGTCAGCGGGCAACTCGGCGGGCAACGTACCCGCCAGCCGGTTGAGTTCGGCGAGGAATCCCTTCGAGCGCAACGCGATCCGCGAGTCCTGGTCCGCACGCTCGGTGCGTGTCGGGTTCAGCTCGTTGAACTTGTCTGCCGCGTTGTTCACCGCGGCGAGCGCGGTGTCTCGCCGCGCGGTCAGGTCGGCCAGTTCTCGTTGCAGCCGGGCCTGCGTCTGCTCGGGCGTCAGTGGTGGTGGTGGGTTGAGCGGCCGGTCTGCCAGGCCGGTGGTGGCTGCGCCGAAGCCGGGATCACCGGGGAGTGCACCGATGTTGGAGATCGGGAAGGCGATCCCGGCGGTGCCTTGGCTGCGGCCTTGGTCATCGAGGGGGTCGACTGCTGACCCGTCGGGGTTGATCGCGATACCGTGCAAGCTGACTACCGGGGGCAGCTGGCGGCGCCATAGTTCGTAGGGTATCGGGGGGCGGTCGCCGTCTTGGACCATGAGTTGATCGTTGTCCCGGTAGAGCTCGACTGCGTGGGAGCCGACCACACCGTGGTGTTGGAAGCCGTCGAAAGCGACCGCGGCGATCATCACACCGTCTTCGGGGACCGCGGCGGCCATCGCGTCGAAGTCGGCGAACCCGTCCGGGGCCCAGCCCGCCCCGGCCAGCATCGCACCGAAAACACCGTTGATCCCGTGGTCGGGTACCCCGTACAGGTCGATCAACTGGATCCGGCGTGTCAGGTCGGCGAGCACGGCCGGATCGGTATCGGGATCGCGTTCCAGGTTGGTCAGAATTCGCAGCAACCCACTGCGGGCCGATTCCGGGAAACAGTTGTTGGCCACACCTTCGAGGTGGTGAGACAGCTCCCACGCCACCACCCCCGGATCGGGTACGTCGATATCGATCCGGTCCTGATACGCCGCTAACGCCCCGTCATCGAAAGCGTGCAGCACCAGGTCCGGGTCCGGTTGCGGCCGGCCGGGATCCGGTTGCGGTGTCGGGGTGAGGTCGTCGTGCCCGACCAGCACCACCTGCGGTAGCGGCTGGTTGGTGTCGGTCCGGGTCCGCAGCATCGTGGCCACCGCCCCCGCCAACCCGGCACCCTCAGCGCCCAGCCACACCACCGCCGCGGTCGGGCGCCCGGCCTTGGCGACATCATCCACCGCCGCCGCGGTGGCCTGCATCAAGGTCCCTACCCCCGCCCGGGAACGCTGATCCACCGCGTGGTACCGCACTTCTTCGGCGGCATCCAAGTCACCGATCACCAACATGGCCCCGGATTCGCCGACCATCCGCACCGCCGGATGCCCAGGCACCTGCGCCGCCCACGCCTCAGCCGCCGACAACAACTCGACCCGCAGATCCGTCCCCGCCGACTGCCGCGGGTCCGCATCGGCCTGCCGCTGCGCCCGTCGCAGCATCAGCCGCATCGCCTCGTCACGAACCTCCAACGGCAGCCCTTCGGCCTGGACGAGCAGTTCCGGGATGGCGGTGATCAACGCCCGCTGCGTTCCGGAATCGGTGATCGCCCACAACGACCCCAGATCCGCGGGCGAAGGGTCGCGGTCCCCGGCCGACTGCGCGAACCACTGAATGGTCCGCCACCGCCGCGCCGCCCGTTCACGCTGCTGCGCGGTCACCCCGGGGTCGGCGGACAGGGTCGGGCGCGGGGTAGCAGCCACGGTGTCTCGTCCGTCGCCGTGCTCACGGATACGTTGTTCCAGACGCAGGATCCGACCCTGTGCCCGGTGATAGCGTTCGGTGAGGTCCTGTACCCATTCGATCCGGCGTACCAGTTCTTGCGAGGCGGCTAGCTCGGTGGTGACCTGTTGTAGCTGCTGCGGGTCGGCAGCTACCTCGAGGGCCAACTGTCGTAGCACGTCCTGCTCGGTGCTGGCCTCGGCTGCCAACTCGCGTAGGGCTTCCAGCGCGGTGTGGTGGTCGGCACCGGTCAGATCGGTGATCGTGACCGGTAGCGAGCCGAGTATCCCGCTCAACCGCTGCCGGGCGTTGTCGTGTTCGGCGACCAGTATCCGGTAGCCGCGGCGCAGCCCGGGCGGGATCTCCAAGCTCCCGTCGCGGGAGCTGGTGTCCGATAGCCGGCTTCGGTGGCGGGTCAGATCGGCGGCGGCCTCGCGGTAGCGGCCGACCGCGAGTGCCACTGCCGGGCCGGCCGGCAACCGACCCAGACCGGCAGGATGGTCGAGGTCGAGGTGGTCGAGGTCGAGGTCGGGGTGGTTGGGGTCGAGGTTGTTGAGGTTGGGGTCGGGGTTGTTGGGGTCGGGGTTGTTGGGGTCGGGGTTGTTGAGGAGTTGTGGTAGTTGTAGCAGCAGTTGTGTGTGTTCACCGCGTTGTTGTAGGAGTGACTCGTCGACCGCGGCCAGTATCGCGGTGTGTAGCTCGCGGCGGGATACCGCCCAATTCGACAACGCGATCAGGTAGTCGGTGTCCTCGTCGGAGAATTCGGGTGTCGGGTGGGTGTCCGGGCGGGTCAGCCACCGTTGTAGTTGACGTTGTCGGGTGTCGATGTCGTGGAAATGATTCGCCGCCAGTTCCAGACGCAGCCGCACCCCCCGGACCAGGCCCGCCTCGGTCAGCTCCGCGATGACCGCGGCCGATCCCTGCGGGGTCACCACCGTTTCCGGGTCCACCCCCACCTCGGTGGCCAATCGCCACAACTCGTCGTGGGCGTGACTGTATTCCTGCGACAACACCCGGTAGGAGCGACGCAACCAGACCGGGATCCGCGTGGCAGGCGGGGGCAGTTGCCGCGGAGTCGACTCGACAGTAGTCGCTGACACCAGCGCCACGGTGACATTGCCCGGCGCACCATTGAGCAGTGCCCGGTTCACCAGTCGGGTGCCCATATCCCGCAGGTCGCGGTTGGCCCCCTCATCCAGCACGAGATCCATCTCGTCGGGGTCGGGGTTGTTTACCCACAACCCGCGGGTGGCCAGCACCACCACATCGGTGCCCGCCAGCTCACCGGTGTGTACATAGTCCCCGTGCAGCGGATCGTCACGCTCGCGTGGACCCCCGTCACGGCCGAGCGCGTTCGGGTCCTCGTCGGTCACCGTCTCGGACTCGCCACGGGCCCGCAATATGTGGACCCGGGTATCACCGACACTGCCCGCGGCATACCGGGACGGTTTCCCGTCCCGACCCGGTGTCACGATCACCGCCGCGATCGTGGTCTCGGGCGGATGCGGGTCCTGCGCGTAGTCACTGTCGGTCAAGGCCACCACCGCGGCCTGCGCGGCGTCGATGGCATCACGCACCGCCTGGCCGGCCTGCTCCGCGGTGAACTCGCCCTGCTCCTCAACAGCGAAACCCGCCAGCCGTTGCCGGGCTACCCGCGCGGCCACCCGAGCAGCCCGACGCGCATCGGTAGTGGCGTCTTCACCGTGACACACCACCGAAATCCGGATCGGCCCGACCGGGGTATGCACAACCTCGCAGTCCATCCAGTCCTGGTTATCGGGCCGGGCCGCGTTCGCACCCTGATCACTGACCCCGAAAACCTCACCCAGATCGATATCGAAATGCGCGACCGCAGCATTTATGTCCTCGGCGATGGTGGCGTCATCAGCGAACTCGACTCGGCCCCAACCACCGTCCACCTGCGCGATCGGGCGTAACACCGGATCAGCGGCCAGCCGCGCGGCAGCGGCGTGCACCGCCCCGGTGGCCTCCTGATGCGACCGCCTCGTGGCCTCGTCTACCGGATCAGCGGCCCGGAACGCGGTATCGACCAGGTTCCACCGCGCCACCACCACACCGAAGTCCCGCAACCGCTGCTGCCGCGACAGCGAAAGCCCCACACCCACACCCACACCGGCGTCGGCGTCGGCGTCGGCGTCGGCGTCGGCGTGGGCGTCGAGTGTGTCGAACAGTGCATCGATCCGGGTCTGCAACTGTGCCAGCCTGCGGGCCGCGTGCCGGGTCAGGGTGCGTGCCTGCCGTTCCCGCCGGCCGGGCCCATCCCCCGGCCGGTGTCCGGCTTCCCGATCCAGCCGCCGCGCCGCACGCAGCGCCTCGGCTGCCTCGTTCAAATCTTGGCGGGCCAGGTGATACCCGGCCAGATCAGCCACCCCCGCCGCCAGCACCGCATCAGCCATCCGCCCCGACCCCGGTCCTGGCCGCGGTGTGGTGGGTGGCTGTGGTGTGGTGGGTGGTCGCGGTGTGGTGGGTGGTTGTGGTGTGGTGGGTGGTTGTGGTTCGGTCGGAGCGCATGACACCGCGACACCGGCCAGAGCCCGGTCTTGCGGGGAGTTGTCGGCCAGCGCGGTCATCGCCGTGCTCAGATCATCCGGATGCCTAGCGAACTCCCCGGCCAGCGACGCCACCGAACGCGAGGTCCCCCCCAACCCGGCGGTATGCAGCAACAACACCTGGGAGTCGGTGACCACACCACTGCTGATGTAGCGGCCCGGATCGGTCGGCGGTCCACCCGCAGTCACAACACCAGCACCAGCACCGGTGTCGGTGTTGTTGAGGTCCGGCACACTGAAGCCGAGGGTGTGACCGACCCCGGAAACATCGGTGTCGGTGTCGGTGTCGGTGTCGGTGTCGGTGTCGGTGTCGGTGGTGATGGTGTGGGAGTTGTCCGGGTTGTTCGGGTCGAGTACTTGGACCCGGTCACCGCCGACCGAGCCCGCGGTGAACTGTCCCGGCTGGCCATCGATCCCGGTATCCAACACGACCACCGCGATACTGGCCTGTGGTGGCCGAACACCCTCGAGTAGTTCGGTGTCGATCTGGCGGCGCACCCGCGCACGGATCTGCGCTTGGGCGGGTTCACTCAACGGGTCAGCGTCTTCGGGCAGTTGTGCTTGCGCCGCGGTCAGCGCCTCACTGATCCGGCGGGTGTGATCTCGGCGGGTCAAACGCACGACCGCGGCCTGCGCGGCATCGATCGCGGCACGCACCATCTCGGCCCGATCGGATTCGGTGACCGGTGTCGCGGGGTCATGCTCCTGCAACGAGGTCCGCAGACTGTCCCGCGCCGCCGCGGCCGCGACCGGCGCCGCCCGATACCCCTCCACACTGTCGGGCACCCCCGCCGAAGTGACCGCCAACCGGAACGGGCGACCAGCCACCATGACGACCTCACCGACCATCACACCCCGATCGGCGTCACGCTGCTGGTTCGTGTCGGTGACCCCGGCCACCGAACCCAGATCCAGCTGCTCACGCTCCAGCTTCTGCCACGAATCCCCCAACGCATCAGAACAATCGAAAACCCGACGGATCAGCTTGCCCATCTCCGCCTCCGACACCCGCCCACCCCACGCCCGCAGCCCACCATCACGGTCGGTATCAGGGCCGGCAGCCGTATCAGGGCCGGAATCGGGGTCGGTGGCCGTATCGGGGCCGGTGGCCGTATCAGGGCCGGAATCGGGGTCGGTGGCCGGGGTCGGGGGTGGTTGGACGGGTAGTTGTGCTTGGAGCTGGCCGATCCGGTGTCCGAGTTCGTTGATCTGTTGCTGGGTTTCTGATTCTTCCAGTGCACGCAGTTGCGTGGTCAGCCGCTGTCTGGAGCGGGCAAGGCTATCCCGCTGCCGTTGCAGCATCCGCTGGCGTTCACCCAGCTGCTGCTGCTGGCGGGCCAACTGCCCCTCTCGCCGGGCCAGCTCTTGCGGCGACAACGCCGGCCCGTCGCGCCACCGGGGCCCCCCTGCCGCGAGGTCACGTTCGGCCTGTAACCGGCGATGCTGGGTAGCCGACACGGTCCGGTCGGAATCCAGCGCGGCCAGGTCGGATTCCCGCTGCGTGATCTGCGCGGCGGCCTGAGCGATCGCGGTTCCCAACCTTTCCTGTTCGGTCTGCAGCCGCGCGCGTGCCTGCTCCCGCAGCTCACCCAACCGCGCGATCTCCGCACGAAGCTCCTGCGGGGTGCGGGCCTGCCCCCGCGCATCAGGCAGCCCGTCGGGACCGGTCGCATCCGGGGCCGCGTCCGGGGCCGCGTCCGGGGTGGGTTGGGGTCTGCCGTAGGTCGTGGCCTCGTGCATGGCCTGTACTGCCGCAGCCCATGCCAGTGCCTGCGTCGCGTAGGTGGTGGTATCGGTCAGCCATTGCGGGGAATGCCGGGTGCGGTCGTTGATCCGCGACAGCAGCCCGGTGCATTGGTCGGCGATAGCGGAAAGCTCGTGGTAGTAGTGCGCGTTCGCCGACACCACCCGCCACTGCGAGGAATCCGGTGACCGGGCCAGCGTGGTCTCGAATTCCGGGGACAGCAACCCCGCGTGGGTGTCCTCGTCCACACCCAACCCTGCTGCCGCGGTATTCAATTGCCTACGGGCGGTATCCAACTGCTGGTTCAACCGCGCCAGCACAAAACCCACCTGCCGGCTCACCTGACTCTGCAATCCAGCCCCAGCCCCAGCCCCGGCCCCGGCCCCGGCCTGCCCGGCCCCGGCCTGCCTGGTGGGGGTCGGGTTCGCGAACCTGGCCAGCAACTCCTGGGCGGTCTGCAGGTTCTCGGCCATCACCGGGGCGCGGCGCACCACCGCCGCCAACCTACCCAACCGCTCACCGGGCCTGGTCTCGTCGGGCCTGGTCTCGTCGGGCCTGGTCTCGTTCAGCCAGGCCAGTTCTGCTTCGAAGTCTCCGGCCAGCAACCGGTGTAGTTGGGCTTGTGGCACGCCCGCGGCCAAGGTCCGGATATCCTCGAGCGCTCCGACCCAGTCGGTGACCGCGCCCAGCAGCCCCACCACCCGCTGCTGGTGGCGGGACTGCTGGGCGGGGGTCGCTGTCGGGTCCGGTGGCTGCCCCAACGCTTCCTGTAACGAGTCCATGGTCTGCTCGACCTTGTGCAGGTGAGCGACGCTGTCACGCAACCGGTCCCGTGCCTCGAGCAGACGCACCTGCTCCGCGACGGTCATTGTCTCGGTGAGCGCGGGCGCGGGGAGCCGGGCCAGCGCATCGGTGTAGCGGTCGGGGTCGCGTAACGCATCCAGCACGTCCGGGTCGCTGACTCCCGCCGCCCGCGCGAGGTCATCGAATTGCGTACGGGTATCGCGATGCTCGGCGCGTAACCGGTCCAACGCGTAATCCAGTTGCCGTTTCAACCGGTCTTGTTCATCCGCGTCGAGGAACCGCCGCACCCGGTCACGCTCGTCTTCGTCGTCGGCGCCGTTGACGACATTCACGGTGTAAGGGGTCAGCTTCGAGCCGTCGAACCGGATCGCGGTCACCCAGATCTTGTCGGTGACCTCCGGGATCGCCTCCGGAGTGAAAACCTTCTTCAACCCGGTCTCCGGGTCGTAGATCATCACCACACCATGCTCAACAGATAAATGGACCACATGCCCACCGACGGTGTTGTCCCCGGAGGTATCGAAAGCCAGCACCGTCACCAAGGTGGCGCCCTCACCCAGAACCATCGTCTGGTGTTCGAGCTGATCGAACCGCGACATCCGCCGCCACCGCTCACCAGTGACCTGCCCGGTATCCCGAGACAGTTTCAGCAGCCGGTCTCTTTCCGTACCGGCCTTGGTTTCCAGCTCTTGTTCACGCTCCCGGGTCCGCTGCCCCTCGACCCGCTCACGGCTCTGGGCACGGTCCTGCAGTTGCTGGATACGCTGTGTCAACACCTGCTCGGTGGTTCGACCGGTACGCGCGGACACCCGATCCAACTGCTGCCGCAAACCCGCAGCGATCGGCTGCCCGTCCCGCACCCGCGCCAACGCGGTCTCCAACCGCCCCTGCACACGCCCGACCCGCCTCGTGCGTTTCTTCTGACGCGTACGCTGCTGCCCTTTGACCCGCTCGGCTTCCTCCCGCAACCGGTTACGCTCAGCCGCAGCCTCGCTATACAACCGTTTCGACTCCAACGACGCACTCGGCGCCAACCCACTCCCCGACCGGACCAACTCCGCACCGATCTGCCTCTGATACACATCCGAACCCACACCAGCAGGATCCGACGACCCCACCGGCCGAATACCCGCAGTCGGATACTGCGCAGCCAACACATTCGTCGACCGAGCAGCACACTGCCCCGTCAAATCGACACTGCCCACCTCCGGACCCGGACCAACCCCATCACCCCGACCACCCGAACCCGAATCACCATCCGAACCAGCCCGAGACCCACCATCAGACTCCGGCCCGACCTCACCATCAGACTCCGGCCCGACCTCACCATCGGACTGTGCGTCATCCGGAGTGCGCGAATCCGAATCCGAATCACCATCCGGATCAATCGAAGACTCACCATCAGCCCGAGCGCCGCCATCAGTGTCCGAACCAGCCCGAGACTCACCCTCGGACTCCGGACCGACCTCACCATCCGGCTGCGCGTCATCCGGAGTGCGCGAATCCGAATCCGAATCACCATCCGGATCAATCGAAGACTCACCATCAGCCCGAGCGCCGCCATCAGTGTCCGAACCAGCCCGAGACTCACCCTCGGACTCCGGCCCGACCTCACCATCGGACTCCGGCTTGACCTCACCGTCGGACCGCGTGTCATCCGGAGTGCGCGAATCCGAATCACCACCCCTGGCCGGGTCATCCGAAGTCGCGCCATCAGCCCGAGTGCCGCCATCAGTGTCCGAACCAGCCCGAGGCTCACCGTGGGATTCCGGTCCGGTCTCGCCGTTGTACTGGGTGGTTGTGGCGGGGTCGGGCGAGTGGGTTGGGGCCTGTTGGTCATCTGCCAGCCCCCCGCCGGTCTCGCTCGTGTCCGGTTGCGCGGTCGAGGAATCGGCCGCCGATTCGGGGATAGTGGCCGATTCGGGGGTGGCGGTTGATTCGGCCTGGGTGCCAGCTGTGTCGCTGGTGGTGTCGCTGGTGGTGTCGCTGGTGGCGTGGCTGGGCGCGCTGGCCGCTTGTATTTCTGCGACGATTCCGGTGGTGTCTCTCATGATGTTGCGGAAAGCGGCCGCTGCGTCGGATCCGGCGGCCCCGGCACCGGCAGCGCGTGGCGTTGTTCGTGGCTCGGTATCGGAGGTATCCGGTACCGCGCTCGACCGTGACCGGTCCGCGCTCGTACCGCGCCGACCCGACGCGGCAGACGACGAGCGCCCGGCACCGGCAGTACTCGATGCACTACCGCTACCGGCCTGGCTCGAGCCACCCGGCACTGCCGCCGAACTCCTGCCCGCACCCGACCCCGACGCCGGTCCACCAGCAGCAGGCCCACCAGCAACAGACCCACCAGCACCGGCGGCAGGGGCGCCGGCGGCAGGCCCACCAGTGGCAGGGGTGTCGGTGGCGGGGGTGTCGGTGGCGGGGGCGCCGGTGGCGGGGCAGGGGTGTCGGCGTGTGTGGTGGCTTGCCCGTCGACCGGGGTGGGGTCTGCGGCTGTGTTCCCGGTGGATCCGAGGCCTGCTGTGGGTTCGCTGTGCTGGGTTCCGGTGACCAGCGCCCCACCGTGCGGGTCGGTGCCTACCGCACCACCAGCCGGTCCGGCACCGGTCTCGGTAGTGGTGGTGGCTGCCGCGGCAGGCGGCGCGGTCGACGCCGAGGCTTGCGATGCTTGTGGGGATCCGTCCTCGGTGGTGTTCGATGCCGCCGCAGTATCGGACCCGTTCCCCTCGGCGTGGCCGGGCTCGGTGGTGGTGTTGCTGTGCCCTTGATTCGTGGTCGTGTTCGCTGTCGGCGAGGTATCGCCGGACGCCCGACCGTTCCCGACCCCGACCCCGGTGCCGGCCCCGGTGTTGGTGCCGGTGCCGGTGTTGGTGTTGGTGTTGGTGCCGGTGTTGGTGTTGGTGTTTATCGGGGGGGTTGTGGTGGTGGTTGTCGGGTTGCTGGTTGTGGTGCCGTCACCGATATCGGGTTGTCCGGCGATGAGGGTGAAGTCGCTGCGGCGCATCCGTTGGCCTTCACCGACCCGGGGTGCGCGGAACCCGCCGATCACTCCGGGGACCGCGCCACCGGCGACGCCACCGGACCACGCGTAGATATCGGTCTGCCAGTTGTTGTAGATCAGGCCGTTGGAGACCATCGCTCCGACCTGGCCGATGAGCCCCGCGCCACCACCGACGACGACACCGGTTCGTATCCGGTCCCAGCGGGCGCCGCTGTTCCAGTTGAATTTCTGGGTCAGCTTCTGCATACCGAGCCCACCGATACCGCCGATACCGCCGGCGATGGTGGAGATCACCGCGTTCTGTTTGATCGCTTCCCAGTCCAGTTTTTCTTGATAACCCTCACGGATCATCTCGGCCTCGACGAGAAGCTCCTGCCCGGTCCCCTGGTAGAACTCTTGGAACGCTTCCTTCCCCATGTGTTTGAAGATTTCTTTCGCCACGTCACTGGTGATCCACTGCACCAGCCGTGGGGTGTCCTCGATCGCGATCCTGGTGGCCATACGCGCCAGGATCTCCGCGGTTTCCTGTGTCACACGCGAGGCCAGCCAGCGGAAGAAGATCCGGGTCGAGGCGACCGCGTACGCCTGTTGCAACGGCGCACCCGGACCCCACAGACTACTGCTGGCGAACTCGGTGCCCATCCAGATCAGCCCGAAGATACCGTTCAGCTTCGCCGAGACGACCTGACCGCGGTAACTGTGAATCCCTTTGGCCAGCTCACCATAGCCACCCGCGACACTTTTGTTGTGCGAGATGATCCGCGCCAAATATTTGTCGATACCATCCGCGCCGTCACCCTCCGGATACGCCCGACGCGATTTGTTCCGCGCCATGGCCACCACCGGAATCACCGTGCCGTTGATGTTCTGCTGCAGATGCTCGAAACCCTGCTGCACCTGGCCGACGTCGTCTTCATCGATCGTCGGCAGCTTGACACCGACCAGATAACTGAGCCACGCCATCCCCGGAGGAGGAAACGGAATACCCATGTCAGATCACCCGGACCCGACGGAAATAAGATCGGACACACAGCCCGAAATACTCAGGGACGGACCGACCACACCACACACGCGCTACCGAAACCCCATCGAAATTCGATAGCACCGAATCAGCGGACATGGCAACCCATCTCAGGTCACCAGCTGGAATCGTAAACTCCAGAAGACCGATCCGACGGCCTTACCCGACCCGGTTCGTCGTCGGCTACCTCTTGACGTTCCACCGCGTTCGGTGGGGCCAGCGACACGACCGGCGCGGCGGGGATCTGTCCCTGCACGTCGGGGAACCCCTCGACCAGGTCCGAGAACTTGGGCATCGTCATCTTCTGCTCGGTCAACGGCGCGAGGAGTTCGTCGGTCCGGCGAGCGATCTCCGCGGCGGCCTGCTGCGCGGCCTGGGTCATCGCCGCGGCGATCTCGTCGTAATCCAAATCGTCGATATCCGAGGAGAACTTGGTCTCGATCACCACACCGTCGGCGTTGACCGTCACCGTGACCCGCCGATCCCGCACCGAAGCCGACGCGGTCAACCGGGCCCGCTGCTGCTGTAACCCCGAAATCAACTGCATCTGCTGGGTAAAGGAATCCATCGCTTCCGCGAAGGAAGCGTCGGCAAAATCATCCGCCATGCCTCAACCCTTCACCGTGACGTTCGGGACAGTGTTGGCGATGGTGTGACCGGACCCGATATCGACATTCTTCAACGAATCCGCCGCATCGACCTGCCCCTTGGACGCGGCACCGACCACCTCGGCGGCACTGTTGTTTCCGTCGTGCACCGCGGTGAACTGTGTCCGCAGGCCTTGCTGCCCGCCCTTGTCTCGGATGAAGTCCTCGCTGAAATCATCACCCGCGGCGACGGTCAGGAACTTGCCCCACAACGACGCCGCTGTCCTGCTGTGGTTGATCAACGCTTCCTGGGCCTCGGCGAGAGCACCGCCGGCTTCTTTCAAAGCTGTGGTGTCGACGTCGAGGCTTTCGTTCTGCGTCATGCGCAACCCTCATCTTTCCCGCGTAACCGAGCTGGACCTGGTCATACCTGCGCGCCTTGGCGTTGCTGGAAACGCTGCTCGAAACCCTTCACGAACGTGGTCGGAGCGATCGAGGACGACGAGTGCTCCAGCACTCCGTCATCAGCGATATAGAAGATGGCCCGGCCGATCGCGATCTCACCCCGAGGTACCGGCACATACACCATCCAGCCGCAACTGAACCGGTCACCGACCAGCTGATCGAGTGGGTAACCCGTCGTGTCCAAACCACGACCCTCGACATAGGAACGGACCCGGAAGATCGCTTCCTCTTCCGGCATCTGCTGTGGCAGCGACGCCACCACCCCCGCCAGCGTCAACTGATACATCGCGCCATCGATATCGAACCGGTCGTCCTCGGCGAACAGGTTCACCACCGTGTCCCGGGTCACCACACCCACCTCGGCGGCAGACACCAAAGCCGCCGCGGCGCTGCGGTGTTGCGCGCTCGGTGGCTGCGCGGCCAAACCCGCGACGATCCCGACCACCGTGTTCGCCGTCCACACCCCCGGCACCGCCGTAGCGCACTGCTCCGCCGACGGGGACTCACCCCGATACCAACGCCCACCCTCCCACCAATAAACAAACGACATCAACCCCGTCGCTGCCCGCGGGTTCAGCACCGGATTAGCCACCCACTCCGGTGCGCCCGCATAAAACCTCGGCATCGGCGCACCATCGTTATAGGTGGCATCCAGATTCGCCGACTCCCACACCCCACCCGACAACACCGCACGACCACCCGGCAGCGAATACAACGTGCACCCACCACGCCGCGAGCTTTCGAACCAGCCCATCGACGGCAACACCCGCGGACCCCAATCCGAACCCGCCGCGACGAAAGCCGCCGAAATACACGCCCACCGCGCCCACATCTCCGGGAAATCAGGAAACTCGTTCTCCGCCAACGACGGCCACACCTTGCCCGCCCGGTCGGCCCGAGCCCCTACCGCCGCGTCCTGCGGGGTACGCGCCTGCCGCCCACCATGCCCGATATACGCAGCCAGCCACACCGGCAACGTCTCACGCGGGAACACTTCCACATCCGCGCGATAAGACTCGGGCTCGAACAACTGCCCATCCGGGAACGGCTCATCACCGAAGTCGTAATCGACCTCGAACTCCCCCACCGCACTCAACCGGACCAGCAACCGCCACCACGGCTCCCCATCCAACTCCGCGACCAACCCCCGATGCTCCCGCACCCGCTCCAACACCACCGCAGGCGGCTCCGCGCGCATCGAACGCTCACCATCGGTATAAACCACCTCGGCATACCCATTGACCGTGGTCAACGCGAACACCGCATCCAACTGCCGCCACCCCTCCGGAGCAGCCCCAGCCAACACATCCGCGATCTCCCGCGCCAACACCCGATCCCGGCCCTCAGCCGCCTCACCACCCCCCTCAGAAACCACGACACCCTCAACTACATCCGCAACATCCGGCGCATCCGCAGCATCCGGGGCATCCGGCGACAAACTGAAACCGACATCCGGCGCCTCGTTGTTCTCGTTGGCGTCGCCCGGGATTTCCCCGCCTGGGTTGTCCTTGTCCTGATCGCTCACTGTTCGCTTCCGCCGGTCATCCTCATCGGCCCATACTGCATCCCTACACCTCGGCCATTTTGCATTTTTGCATGACACGCTCCACCGCAGGCTCCCATGCGCGGGAAGCCTCCCGGGTGCGGCCGGATCGAGCCTTGCGGGCTGCTGTACAGCGGGTTTCCCCGACCTCGGTCACCCTCACCAGTCAGGTCATCACACGGCTACGGTCAGGTCATCGCACGGCCACCGGATCGACTACGGCCACCAGGGCTTACTGGCGCTTGTCGGGGTTGCTTGATGTTCCCCGGCCATATATCCAGTTCGATCAGCACCACCGACGGCACCGCGTAATCAGGCAACAGTGCGTCGAGCCGTCGGAGCGCGGGCTGCCACGCGTTCTTGTAGAAGTGGTAGGCGGTGGCCACGCCGTTGCTCGTGTCGAACAGCTATGTGCCCCCGGGCGGCTCAGATTCAGCCGTTACAGCCACCGCCGGCCGCCCCGATCAGGAATGCCCGGCGATGATCACTTCGGGGATGCCGGTGCCGAGCGGGACCGGCTTGCACACCGGGGCCGGACTACCCGGATCCAAGGCGGTGAGCAACAACTCCTGCACGAACGGGTCGTACACCATGTGGAAATGCCCGGTGAGGTCGGACGGGCACAGATCCTGCAACACGATGTTCTGCGCACCGGGGCCACGTAGCGCGATGTTGCTGAACGGCTGGATCATCTCGTCGACCCGGCTGCCGATGGTCACGTACTGGACGCCGGGCACCGTGTCACCGCCCGCGTTGAGATCGGTCATGATCGGTGATCCCTCGACCTGCTGCACCGCCGCGAGCGAGGTCACCTGGGCAAATGCCTGCAGTGCACCAGGGATAGCCTCGGCAAGCGGCACCAGCCCGTACATCACACCGCCGTAGCTGGGCGAAGCGAGACCCACCCACTGGTCGACCTTGGGCGCACCGCCGAGTTTGTTGACGTAGTAGCGGGTCACGGTGGCGCCCTGCGAGAAACCGACCAGATCGACCTTGCTCGCGCCGGTCGCCGCGAGCACCTGATCGACGAACGCGCCGACCTGGTAGGCGCTGAGCACCAGATCCTCCGTGCCGTAGCTCTCCGCGCCGGGCTTGCCACCGTAGTTCATGGCGAATACGCAGAATCCGGCCGCGGTCAGCTGCGGCGCGATGGCCGACCAGTCCGAGTAGGCCGAGGAGTCGGTCCCGTGCGCGAGCACCACGGGCCGGGGATGAGTTGCGGTCGGCACGCAGCCGAAGTCGTTGGTTCCCACCGGAACCACACCCGGATGGGCCTTCATGTACACCGCGGCAGCCAGGTGGTCCTGCTGCGGCGGGGCGGACTGCATCGGCACGTCGGGCGGGCGGACGAACGGGTCAGCCGACGCCGCGCCGGAGCCGAGCGCGGCGGCTCCGGCGATCGCGCAGGCCAGTATGGCGCTACACAAATGTGAATAACCCCAAGTCCACGAACCTCTCGGCTGTCCCATGTCATAATGATCTACCCGATCGGCTCCAAATGCGCGCTCTTATGGGGTGTTTCACGTCCTACTTCTCGGGGGTCTCGTCCTCGGCGAGAATTCGGTAGAGGGACTTGCGGGTCTCGGTGAGTAGTTCGGCCGCACGCGCGGCCTGCTCCGGGGTCCCCGCGGCGGCGACCTGCGCGACCGCGCCCATCAGCTGCCCGACAAGTCCGCGGAGGTCGATCGCCTGCGCACCGACATCCTGCTTGACATCTGCCCACGGATCGCCCAGATCGTCACGGTGGGCCGTGACGTACTCGGTGCCCGTTTCGGTCAACTTCGCGGTCTTGCGCCCCGCGACTTTCTCGATAAGGACGAGGCCCTCGTCCTCCAGCTGTGCCAGCGCGGGGTAGATGGACCCCGGGCTCGGCCGCCAGATATCGTCGCTGCGCTCGCGGATCTGCTGGATGAGTTCGTATCCATGCATAGGCCGCTCGGTGAGCAGTAGCAGCACGGCGGCGCGCACGTCGCCGCGTCTGCCCCGGCCGCCGCGACCTCGGCCGCGCCCGAAGTGCGGCCCGAAACCGGGGCCGAACCCCGGCCCGAACTCGGGCCCGAAACCGTGCCGTCCGCCACGGCGGAACCGCCGCCCTGGCTCGAAATCCTCATGGCCCGGCAGCGGCCTGCGGCCACGTCGCCCGAATTCTCGATGTTGTTCGTGTTCCATGTCAGCCTCCCAAGGCTCTCGCGTTATCATGTATCGACGATATATCGACAATGCATCGAATACAAGGGATTCACGACACTTCCCGAACGAGCCGGACCTCAGTCAGCCGACGGGTCGCCCCAGCACGGCAGCCGTACGTCCGAATCCCCACCCCTTCGGCCACGCGGCCAGGGCGCGCCCGAAGACATCCCGAGCATCCCCAGGTCCAGGCACGAATGGTCCACACGGGAGGTCGCCGGCATCACTGCGGCCCATGGACGAGGACCGCCGCGACGCCAGTCGATGAGAACCCGCATGACGCCATACCCAGAAGTTCTGGCATGAACGATGACCGCGTCCACGCCTGCGATCGGCAGACGCCGATCGAGCGCTCAGGAGACGAGCGAGTCGATCCAGCGCTCCAGCCGAGACCCCTCCGCAACCATGAGCTCTGGTTCATGGAAGGCATTGGTGAGCAACGAGATTCCTTGATAAGACGCGATCAACGCCACCGCGAGCTCGCCGGCATCACTGCGGCCCATGGCCGCGAATTGCCGCTCCACCCAGTCGATCAGCGCACGCATGCCGGTTGCCGCCTCGCGGTCGAGCCCGTCAGCGCGCTTGCCCAGTTCCGCGGCCAATGTCCCAGTGGGGCAACCGAACCGCGCTGCGACGTCTCGCTGGTCAACCCAGCCGCGCACCAACGCCTTGAGCCGATCCCGCGGCCTGTCGTGCTGTTCCAGCATAGTGATCAGATCCCGCAGATTCCGCGCATGCGCGCTGAGCGCCGCCTGCACCAGCTGGTCCTTCGTCTTGAAGTAGTAATACACGTTGCCCACCGGAACCTCGGCAGACCGGGCGATGTCGGCGATCGTGGTCTTCTCGACGCCCTGCTCGTGAAACACCCGAGCCGCTGCGGCAGCCAACCGCTCCCGCTTGCTCGCCTGCGATGTCGCGCCGACCGAGTTAGTCACACAACTGACTATAGACAAACCAGTGACCGTCGGCTAGGTTTTAAGTCAGTCAACTAACTAGGAGCGATCGTGATTGTTGTGACCGGAGCAACCGGCAATGTCGGGCGGACCCTCGTGCGGACCCTCGCCGAAGCGGGCGAACAAGTGACCGCGGTGTCCCGCGGGAGCCAAGACATCGCGCTGCCCGACAGCGTGCGCCACCAGCGGGCCGATCTGACCGAACTCGACACGCTCTCCACCGCCTTCGTTGGCGCCAAGGCGTTGTTCCTGCACGACACCGGTATGAGTGCGCACCTGATGGATCCGCGGGCAATCCTCGAGCTGGCCGCGGCCGGCGGAGTCGAACGGATTGTGCAACTGTCGTCCCAAGGGGTCGTCACCCGGGCAGGGTCGGCCTCACACGGGAACCTGGGACGGTCCTTCGAGGACGCCGTCCGGGAGTCGGGTATGGAATGGACGATCCTCCGGCCCGGAGGGTTCGCGTCCAACGCGTTTGCCTGGATCGAATCGGTTCGTACCCGGCGGACCCTCGCCGCACCGTTCGGCGACATCGGCCTGCCGATCATCGATCCGTCGGACATTGCCGAGGTTGCCGCAGCGGTCCTGCGCGAGGACGGTCATTCCGGACAGAGCTACGAGTTGACCGGTCCTGCCCTCAGCACGCCGCGGCAGCGGGCCGCTGCGATCGGTGACGCACTCGGCGAGCCGATCGAGTTCGTCGAGCAGACCCCCGCCGAGGCGCGCGCACAGATGCTGCGGTTTATGCCCGAGCCTGTCGTCGAGACCACCCTGACCATCCTCGGCACACCCAACCCCGCCGAGCAGCGGATCAGCCCCGATGTCGAAAAGGTACTCGGCCGCGCACCCCGCACATTCGCGGACTGGGCGCAGCGAAACATCGTCGCCTTCCGATAGTCCACGGTCGTTCGCATGACTATTGCCCCCGTTCAGCCGATATCGACGGGATCTATCTGAACGCGGAGGGGGCCGTCCGAGCGGTGGGTACTGCGGACGGCTTGGGCGGCGGTGAGGGCGCGGGCCAGCGCGGAGCCGGAACCACGGTGGACACGCAGCAGCATGCGTTCGACCTCGGCGGGGGCATCGCCGGCGAAGGGCTTGCGGGCGCCGTCCGGGAGCGGGACCGGACCGAGCAGGTCCACGCCCTCTGGAAGGGTTGCGGTGGAAAGCAATTCGGCGATCGCATCGGAAGCGCCGTCGATCGCGGCCATCCGGACGGCTGGTGGGAAACCGACCTCGGCGCGGGCGCCGACCTCGGCCCGGGCGTGGCCGACGGGATCCCAGCGGACCAGTGCCTGCACGGTGGGTATCGAAGGCTCGGCCATCACGATGACCTGGCCCTGCGCGCGGACCAGGGCGGAAGCCGACATCCAACGGCGCAGCGCGTCCTCCGCGGCCCGCAGGTCGGGGCGGCTGAGGAGCGCCCACCCGTCGAGCAACAGCGCGACGCCGTAGCCGCCGTGGACGACGGGTTCGGCGCCTACGGTCGCGACAACGACCTGCGGTCCCGGCTCGACGGTGTCGAGCATCGCACCGCCGCCGGAGCCACGGATCGGTACGCCGGGAAACGCGCGCCCGAGTTCCTCCGCGGTGCGGGACGCGCCGATCACTACGGCGCGCAGCGCGCGTGACCCACAGGTGGTGCAGCGGAACGCCGCCTCGGTGATTCCGCACCAACGGCAACTGGGGCTCTGCGCGGCCGCGCTGGATTCGGCCGACGGTCCGCGCTGCCCGCGTGCCTCCGGCAGTGCAAGGGGCCCGTTGCAGTGCCTGCATCGGGCCGGGGTGCGGCATTTCGCGCACGCCAGCGCTGGTACGTAGCCACGCCGGGGCACCTGCACCAGCACCGGTGCCCCCTCCTTCAACGCGGAGCGGGCGGCCGCGAACGCGACACCGGGAATCCGGACGGCACGAGCCACCGGATCGCGTTCGAGCGCGATGTCGCTGTCGCCGGGCGCGCTGATCCTGGGCGAGGACTTGCGCACCACGGCGCGGTCGGCGACCAGATCGTGCGCCCACCCGGAATCGACCACCGCCTGGATCTCGGCGGTCCTGGCGAATCCTGCCGCGACGAACGCCGCACCGGTCTCGTGTGCCCGCAGCATCGCGACCTCGCGCGCGTGCGGATACGGTGCGCGCGGTTCGGCGTAGGTGTTGTCGCCGTCGTCCCAGAGCACGATCAGCCCGAGGTTCGCGGCCGGTACGAAGACCGTGCTGCGCGTGCCGACCACCACGCGTGCCGACCCACGCAGTACCGCGAGCCAGCGCCGGTACCTGGCGGCGGGCCCGAGCCCGGCGGCCAGTCCGACCGCCGAATCACCCACCAGCCGAACACATTCCGCGAGCACGCGGTCGAGATCGCGTTGGTCGGGCACCATGAGGATCGCGCTGCGCCCCTGCCCGGCAACCAGGGCGGCGAGCTCCGCGAGTCGGCGTGGCCAGTCTTCACCGGGCAGCGCCTGCCAGGCCGCGCGCGCCCCCCTCCCCTGCCCGAGTGCGGCCAGAAAGGCGGCGCCGTGGACGTACCGTTTCCACGGCGCGACGTCTATGTTGATGCCCGAAAGTACCTGTGTCCCCACCGAATCGCTGGGAGCAACCGGGTCCACAGCCGACGCATCGGCCTCGAATGCGGCGGCAGCGAGCGGGTGCGACGGTTGGTCGGTTGCCCCGTCGCCCAGATACGGCACACCGGCGTCGTTCCCCCCGGCAGGTCGGTCGTCGGACGGCTCGGCGACCTCGTCGGTTTTCGGCGCAGAGGCCGAACGCCCACGGGTCGACGCCGAACACTCACCTGCCCCGTCCGAATCCACGGACTGCGCACGCACTGGCACAGATTGCCGAATCCCTGCCGTGGTGTGCGCTCGCGACTCACCATCGGCCTCGTTCGGTTCGGTCGATCCGCTGGTGACAGGAGCGGCCGACGCGGCAGAACCACCTCGTTTCGCAGCCGAATCGGCCGACGTCTTCGCTCCCCCGGATTCCGTGCGGGCGTGCCGCGGCGGAATCGCGAGGCGGAGCACATCGGCGCGGGTACCGGCGTAACGCGCGGCGACCGCGGTGGCGAGGGCCAGGATTTCCGGCGTCAGGACGTGCTCCCCGGACACGACGCGCTCGAGCTTGACCAGCTTGCCGCTGTGGTCGCTGTGCGCGAGCCGAGCGAGCAGGTAGCCGTCCACGAGGCGCCCCGCGAAACGGACGCGCACCCGGACCCCCGGCTGGGCGATCTCGTCCAGCTCAGGGGGAACCAGGTAGTCGAAGTCGCGGTCGAGGTGCGCTGGTGACAGCAGCGGGAGCACCCGGGCGACCGGGTGCGCCACGGCTGCGGGGCCCGCGGCCGGACGGTCCCCCGGAGTGGCGGGGGCGTCCGCCGCGGGTTCGTTCACTCGGACCCGGTCGGGTTACAGGCCGACGGCCGCGCGCAGCTTGTCTGCGCGGTCGGTGTGCTCCCACGGAAGGTCGACGTCGGTGCGGCCGAAGTGGCCGTACGCGGCGGTCGGCGCGTAGATGGGGCGCAGCAGGTCGAGGTCGCGGATGATCGCGCCGGGGCGTAGGTCGAACACCTCGGTGATCGCCGTCGAGATACGCAACGGATCAACCTTCTCGGTGCCGAACGTCTCCACGAACAGACCGACCGGTGCGGCCTTGCCGATCGCGTATGCCACCTGGACCTCAACACGCTCGGCCAGTTCGGCCGCGACGACGTTCTTCGCGACCCAACGCATGGCGTACGCCGCGGAGCGGTCCACCTTCGACGGGTCCTTGCCGGAGAACGCGCCGCCGCCGTGGCGCGCCATGCCGCCGTAGGTGTCCACGATGATCTTGCGGCCGGTCAGGCCCGCGTCGCCCATCGGGCCGCCGAGCACGAACTTGCCGGTCGGGTTGACCAGCAGGCGGATGTCGGAGGTATCCAGGGGTGTGGGCAGTTCCAGGTCGGCCAGCACCACGTCGACGACCTTCTCGCGGATATCGGGCGCGAGGAGGTTGTCCAGGTCGATATCGGCGGCGTGCTGGGTGGAGATGACGACCGTGTCGAGGCGCACCGGGCGGTCACCGTCGTATTCGATGGTGACCTGGGTCTTGCCGTCCGGACGCAAGTATGGCAGCACGCCGGACTTGCGGACCTCGGTGAGCCTGCGCGACAGCCGGTGCGCCAGCGCGATCGGCAGCGGCATCAGCTCGGGGGTGTCGATGGTGGCAAAGCCGAACATCAAGCCCTGGTCGCCCGCACCCTGCCGCTCGATCTCGTCATCGGAGCCGCCGACACGCGCTTCGTGCGAGGTGTCGACGCCCTGCGCGATATCCGGCGATTGCGCGCCGATCGCGATATTCACACCGCAAGAATTGCCGTCGAAACCCTTTGCGGACGAGTCGTATCCGATTTCCAGCACTTTCTCCCGGACAATTCGCGGGATATCCGCGTAGGCCGACGTGGTGACCTCACCCGCGACATGGACCTGACCGGTCGTTACGAGTGTTTCCACCGCGACCCGGCTGCGCGGGTCTTCCGCCAGCAACGCGTCGAGGATGGAATCGCTGATGGCATCACAGATTTTGTCCGGATGACCTTCGGTCACGGACTCACTGGTGAAAAGCCGGCTGCCGGACGTGCGCACAGTTCTTCCCTCTCCCTCAACGGGTTGCTCGTATCGGCTTGCGACAGTAACGCGATGTCGCTACCGCACAACCCTTACATTTCAGACTATTCCAAATCACCGACACGGCGGGTCCGTGGCCACGCCGTAGCCCGGACGGCTGAAACCACGGCGTCGCCACCGCGATGATGACCTACCGGGCCGGGCACAGCCAACCGATCAGCTGGCGATCATGGCAGGCACCTGGTGAACTCAGCGCAACAACGTACTCAGCGCGTCGAGCACCCGGCTGGCGAGCAACGCCTTCGAGCCGTGATCGAGCGCCTGCTCGGTGCCATCCGCGCCGAGCAGCCACCCGTCGTTGGTGTCCACCTCGAACGCCTTGCCCTCGCCGACCGCGTTGACCACCAGCAGGTCGCACCCTTTGCGGGCGAGTTTGGCCCGCGCGTGGGTGAGCACGTCGCCCTGCTCGTCACCGGTCTCGGCGGCGAAGCCGACGATCGCGGTGCCGGGCAGCTGCCCGTCGCGCCGCGCCTGCACCAGCCCAGCGAGGATGTCGTCGGTCTTGGTCAACTTGATGACGTCGGGCTCGCCCGCACCCTTCTTGATCTTGGCGGCGGCCACGTTGGTCGGCCGGAAATCGGCTACCGCGGCGGCCATGATCACCGCGTCGGCACCCACTGCGTGCTTGTCGACGGCGATCTTCAGCTGGTCGGCCGTGGTGATGTGCACCAGGTCGACAGCGGCGGGAGCGGCCATCTCTATCGTGTTGCCCGCGATCAGCGTCACCTGGGCGCCGCGCTGGGCCGCCACTCGGGCGAGCGCGTAGCCCTGCTTACCGGAGCTGCGATTGCCGAGGAAACGCACCGGATCCAGCGGTTCCCTGGTGCCGCCTGCCGTGATGACGACCCTGCGGCCCTCCAGATCGCGCGGGATCGCGTCGGCGCGCTCCCTGAGCAGCGACGCGAGGCCGAAGATCTCCTCGGGCTCGGGCAGCCGTCCCGGACCGGTGTCGGCGCCGGTGAGCCTGCCCGCCGCGGGCTCCATGACGATCGCACCGTGGGCGCGCAGCGCCGCGACATTGGCGACAGTGGCTGGGTGCTCCCACATCTCGGTGTGCATCGCGGGCGCGAACAGGATCGGACATCGGGCCGTCAGCAATGTGGCGGTCAGCAGGTCGTCGGCGCGGCCGGACGCGGCGCGCGCCATGAGGTCGGCGGTCGCCGGGGCGATGACCACGAGGTCCGCCTCCTGGCCCAGCCGAACGTGCGGA
This sequence comes from Nocardia sp. NBC_01730, assembly GCF_035920445.1. Taxonomy (NCBI): domain Bacteria; kingdom Bacillati; phylum Actinomycetota; class Actinomycetes; order Mycobacteriales; family Nocardiaceae; genus Nocardia; species Nocardia sp. NBC_01730. Next base: position 2,965,905 of record NZ_CP109162.1, read on the forward strand.
ACCTCAGGCACGTCCGCGAACACGCCGGTGTGTACCGGGTTCCCCGACAGCGCCTCGAAGGTCGCCTTGCCGACGAACTGCAGCGCCGACTCGGTGGGGATCACCCGAACCTGATGTCCGGTCTCGGTGAACCGCCGGACCAGTGCGCATGCCTTGTAGGCGGCGATCCCTCCGCCAACGCCGACGACGATCCGTGTGGTCACTACGCCTCCGGCCTAGTTGTGGTTACTGCGAACCCGGTTCGCCTCACTCGCCTTCGGAGTGCTCGAGCAGGTCGGAGTGGATTTCCCGCATCGCGACCGACAGCGGCTTCTCCTGCAGCCCCGGCTCGACCAGCGGGCCGACGTACTCGAGGATGCCGTCGCCGAGCTGGTTGTAGTAGTCGTTGATCTGGCGGGCCCGCTTGGCCGCGTAGATGACCAGGGCGTACTTGGACGAGGTGCGCTCCAGCAGCTCGTCGATCGGCGGGTTGGTGAGGCCGACCGGCGTGTCGTAGGCGGGCGCGGTGTTGGTGTCCGTACTGCTCACTAGGGAGGCTCCTGCTGTATCGGATGTCGCATGACCGGGGCCCTGCGTGGTTACGCAAGGTGCCTATTCCGGGCCCTGATCGCTCATGCGCAAGGTGGGGGTCACGAACTCGAATTCGTGCTAACGAACAACGATACCAACTGCTCACAGGCGCTGGTCACCTCGTCGTTCACGATGACGATGTCGAACTCGTCACAGGCTGCCAATTCGGTCCTGGCGGTTTCCAGTCGGCGTTCGATCACCTCGGGGGATTCGGTGCCGCGCGACCGCAGGCGGGTCACCAGCTCGTCCCAACTCGGCGGGGCGAGGAACACCAGAATCGCCTCGGGGATTGCCCGGCGCACCGACCGGGCGCCCTCGACATCCACCTCGACCAGCACCGGAAGGCCCTCCGCCAAGGCGGAGCGCACCGGACCGGCCGGGGTGCCCGAACGCTGCAGCCCGCCGTGAATGTCCGCCCACTCGAGCAGTTCGCCCGCCGCGATCATCGCGTCGAACTCCGCCCGGGACACGAACCGGTAGTCGAGGCCGTCGACCTCCCCGGGCCGGGGGGCCCGGGTCGTTGCCGACACACTGAAGACCAGGTGGGGCAGTCGCTCGCGGACACAGCGGACCACGGTGGACTTGCCCACGGCCGAGGGGCCGACCAGTACAACCAGCCGACCCTTCTGCGTGTGTTCGACCACCCTGATATCAGGCGTCGAAGTCGAACCGGGCCAGCAGCGCCTTGCGCTGCCGATCACCCAGTCCGCGCAGCCGCCGGGTGGGGGCGATCTCCAGCTCGCTCATGATTTCCGCCGCCTTGACCTTGCCCACCTTCGGCAGGGCCTCCAGCAACGCCGACACCTTCATCTTGCCGAGGATCTCGTTGGTCTCGGCATCGGTGAGGACCTGCTTCAGGTTGGTGCCGCCACGCTTCAAGCGCTCCTTGAGCTCCGCCCGAGCGCGGCGAGCGGCAGCCGCCTTCTCCAAAGCAGCGGCGCGCTGCTCGTCAGTCAGCTGGGGAAGGGCCACGGTTCCTCCGTCTCATCGTTCATTGCATCAACTCCTGCCGGTAACCCGGCAGTCTCAGCGACCGTACCCACGACGTCCGCCGATTGCGAACCCACCCCCCAGGTCAGCGCATGATTCCGGATGACGTAGACGCGTGTACGGCATCCCGCGCACCCCGCCTCTACCACCGCCCGGATCGGGCGGCCGAACCCAAGAAATACCCCGCGAGCAGGGCTTTTTCGACAAACCGACTGGTTTGCGGGAGGGTTGCGACAGCACGGCGTGGCGCGCCAGCAACCGGTCACGCGCCCTACCAGGAACTTTCTCGAAATTTTCCGCGTGTCGCGAGTTCTCACCGCGTGTCGGGCGTCACACTGTGCGATGCGCGCCACGATTCGGGGCATCCGGTGCCGTACACACGCCGCTGCGTCGACCCAGGGGTGATCCCCACCCCTTGGCACCCTCAGGCCCCCAAATCGGCCCAGAATGGCATATAGCCCTCGGCATGGGGCATATGTGTGAGTGCATCCGCACTCGCAATTGCCGGAGACGACCGAGGGCCGGCGCTTGCGCGCCGGCCCTCGAGGTCACTTCTGTAGAAACTCGAACGCGTCTTGACACGCGCGAACTCTGGCACGCAGTGCCGGGACGGTCGGTCCGGCGCGCAGAACCTCGCGCGAGACGTTCGGGACAACGGCCCGCAGCATCGGCTCGTGGACCAGGCCACGAATGGTTTCCGGACCCCCGCCCTGGGCGCCGACGCCCGGCATGAGGATCGGGCCGTTGAGCGCGGAAAGGTCCGGTGCCTCGGTCAGTGTGGCGCCGACTACCACGCCCACCGATCCGAACTCGGCACCCACGTTACGGGCCGCGGCCTCGTCGACCATCGTCTGAGCGATGGTGCGGCCTTCCGCCGTGACCACCCGCTGCACCTGCGCCCCTTCGGGATTCGAAGTGGCCGCGAGTACGAAGACACCGCGGTGGTCGCTCTCGGCGAGCGTCAAAGCCGGTGCCAGCGAACCGAATCCGAGATACGGCGAGACCGTCACGGCGTCCGACCCGAGCGGACCGTCACCCAACCAGGTGCGCGCGTAGGCGTCCATGGTGGAGCCGATGTCGCCGCGCTTGGCGTCGGCGAGCACCAGGGTCCCCGAGGCACGCAGCACCTGGATGGTGCGCTCGAGCACGGCGATTCCGCCGGAACCATAGGCCTCGAAGAACGCGACCTGCGGCTTGATCAGCGCGGCCAAGCCGTCGAATGCCTCGACGCAGATCTCGGCGAACCGCTCGAGGCCCTCCACGTCCTCGGTCAGGTCCCAGGACCGCAGCAGTTCCGGATGCGGGTCGATGCCGACGCACACCGGGCCGAAATGCCGCATCGCGTGCCGCAACCGGCTGCCGAAGCTCTCCATCCCGTGTGCTCCGTCCTGCCTCGGCGACTCACCCACGCAGCACCGAGTGCAGTTCCTGCAGCGAGCGCACCCCGATACCGCCGTTGATGCCGGCCTCGATGCCCTGCACCGCGGCCGCCGCGCCCTGCACTGTGGTGATGCACGGAATATTCACCCCGACGGCCGCGGTGCGGATCTCGTAGCCGTCCACGCGGGGCCCCGAGTTGCCGTAGGGGGTGTTGAACACCATGTCGATCTCACCGTCGCGGATCTGCTCCACGATCGAGGGAAGCGGACCCTCCGCGGCGCCTTCTGGACCCTCCGCAAGCTCCGGCTCCGAGTGCTTACGCACTCGCTGGCACGGAATGCCGTTGCGGCGCAACATCTCCGCCGTCCCCTCGGTGGCGAGGATGCGGAAGCCGAGGTCGTGGAGGCGCTTCACCGGGAAGACCATCGCGCGCTTGTCCCGGTTGGCGATCGAGACGAACACGGTGCCCTCGGTCGGCAGCGAGCCGTAGGCCGCGGTCTGGCTCTTGGCGAAGGCGGTGCCGAAGTCCGCGTCGATGCCCATCACCTCGCCGGTGGACTTCATCTCCGGGGACAGCAGCGAATCCACGCCGGAGCCGTCGGCGCGGGGGAACCGGTGGAACGGCAGCACCGCCTCCTTCACCGCCACCGGGGCGTCCAGCGCGACGTGTCCGCCGTCACCCTCGCTCGGCAGCATGCCCTCTTTGCGCAGGTCGGCGATGGTGGCGCCGAGCATGATCCGCGCGGCGGCCTTGGCAAGCGGCACCGCAGTGGCCTTGGAAACGAACGGAACGGTGCGGCTGGCACGCGGATTGGCCTCCAGCACATAGAGCACGTCGTCCTTGAGCGCGTACTGCACGTTGAGCAGGCCCTTGACACCGATGCCCTTGGCCAGCGCGACCGTGGAGCGGCGCACCGCCTCGATATCGCTGCGGCCCAAGGTGATCGGTGGCAGAGCGCAGGCGGAGTCGCCGGAGTGGATGCCCGCCTCCTCGATGTGCTCCATCACACCGCCGAGGTAGACCTCCTCGCCGTCGCACAACGCGTCGACGTCGATCTCGATCGCGTCCTCGAGGAACCGGTCGACCAGCACCGGGTGCTCCGGGCTGACCTCGGTGGCGCGCGAGATGTAGCCCTCCAGGGACTTCTCGTCGTAGACGATCTCCATCCCGCGTCCGCCGAGCACGTAGGACGGGCGGACCAGCACCGGGTAACCGATCTCCGCGGCGATCTTCTCGGCCTGCGCGAAGGTGGTCGCCGTGCCGTACTTGGGCGCGGGCAACCCGGCCGCGACGAGCACGTCGCCGAACTCGCCGCGGTCCTCGGCCAAGTCGATGGCGGCCGCGCTGGTGCCGACCACCGGAACGCCCGCCTCGGTCAACCGGTGTGCCAGACCCAGCGGAGTCTGCCCGCCGAGTTGCACGATGACGCCCGCGACCCGGCCGGACTCGGTCTCGGCGTGGTAGACCTCGAGCACGTCTTCGAAAGTCAGCGGCTCGAAATAGAGGCGGTCGGCGGTGTCGTAGTCGGTGGAGACGGTCTCCGGGTTGCAGTTGACCATCACGGTCTCGTACCCGGCCTGCGACAGCGTCTGCGCCGCGTGCACGCACGAGTAGTCGAACTCGATACCCTGGCCGATCCGGTTCGGCCCAGAACCGAGGATGATCACCTTGTCACGGTCGCGCTGCGGCGCCACCTCGGACTCCGCCGCGGGGTCGAGTTCGTAGGCCGAATAGTGATACGGGGTCTTGGCCTCGAACTCGGCGGCGCAGGTGTCGACGGTCTTGAAGACCGGGCGCACGCCGAGCCGGTGCCGCAGCGCGCGCACACCGCTCTCCCCCGCCAGCTCCGGCCGCAGCGCGGCCAGCTGACGATCGGACAGGCCGTAGTGCTTGGCGCGCCGCAGCAGCAGCTCGTCCAGCACCGGTGCGTCGATGACCTCTCGGCGCAGCTCGACCAGACCGGCCACTTCCGCCACGAACCAAGGGTCGATACCCGAGGCGGCGGCCACGTCCTCGATACTCACGCCGAGGCGCAGCGCCCGCTCGACCTGGTAGATACGGCCCTCGGTCGGGGTACGCAGATCCGCAAGGACAGCCTCGGCGGCCGCTCGCGGGTCGCCGCCTTCGGACAGAGCCCACTTTCCATCGTCTTGCGTCCAGAAGCCCGCGGCCTTGGTTTCCAGCGAGCGCAGCACTTTACCCAGCGCCTCGGAAAAGTTGCGACCGAGCGACATCGCCTCGCCGACCGACTTCATGGTGGTGGTGAGGGTGGGGTCCGCGCCGGGGAACTTCTCGAACGCGAACCGCGGTGCTTTGACGACCACGTAATCCAGAGTCGGCTCGAAGCAGGCCGGGGTTTCCTTGGTGATGTCGTTGACGATCTCGTCGAGCGTGTAGCCGATGGCCAGCTTGGCGGCGATCTTGGCGATCGGGAAGCCGGTCGCCTTGGACGCCAGCGCGGACGAACGCGAGACGCGCGGATTCATCTCGATGACGATCAGACGGCCGTCGCGCGGGTCCACCGCGAACTGGATATTGCAGCCGCCGGTGTCGACGCCGACCTCGCGCAGGATCGCGATGCCGAGGTCACGCATCTTCTGGTATTCGCGATCGGTGAGGGTCATGGCCGGGGCGACGGTGACCGAGTCGCCGGTGTGCACGCCCATCGGGTCCACGTTCTCGATCGAACAAACCACCACGACGTTGTCGCGGCCGTCGCGCATCAGCTCGAGCTCGTATTCCTTCCAGCCGAGGATGGACTCCTCGATGAGTACGTTCGCCGTCGGCGAGGCAGCGAGGCCGCCGCCCGCGATGCGGTCGAGGTCCTCGTCGTTGTAGGCCATGCCGGAGCCGAGGCCGCCCATGGTGAACGACGGGCGCACCACGACGGGAAAGCCGAGTTCGCTGACCGTCTCGCGAACCTCGTTCATCGTGAAGCAGACCCGCGAGCGTGCGCTCTCGCCGCCGACCTCGGCGACGATGTCCTTGAATTTCTGCCGGTCCTCACCGCGCTGGATGGCCTCGAAATCGGCGCCGATCAGCTCGACGCCGTACTTCGCGAGCGCGCCGCGCTCGTGCAGCGCGACCGCGGTGTTCAGCGCGGTCTGCCCGCCGAGGGTGGCGAGAAGAGCATCAATCGGAGCTCCTTTAGCCTTCTCTCTTTCCAGGACCTTCTCGACGAACTCCGGTGTGATCGGCTCCACGTAGGTGGAATCGGCGAACTCCGGGTCGGTCATGATGGTCGCCGGATTGGAGTTCACCAGCGACACGCGCAGGCCCTCGGCCCGCAGCACCCGGCACGCCTGGGTGCCGGAGTAGTCGAATTCGCACGCCTGGCCGATGACGATCGGGCCAGAGCCGATCACCAGGATGTGCTCGAGATCCTCGCGACGAGGCATCAGGCTCCTTCCATGAGACCGGCGAAACGGTCGAACAGATATGCGGCGTCGTGGGGCCCGGCGGCGGCCTCCGGGTGGTACTGCACGGAGAACGCGCGGCCGTCGACCAGCCGGACGCCTTCGACCGTGCCGTCGTTTGCGCAGATATGGCTCACCTCGGCCGTGCCGAACGGGGTGTCGAACCGCTCGCCCTGCTCGCCCTCCAGCGCGAACCCGTGGTTCTGCGCGGTGATCGAGATCCGGCCGGTCTCGTATTCGACCACCGGAATGTTGATGCCGCGGTGGCCGAACTTCATCTTGTAGGTGCTGCGGCCGAGCGCGCGGCCGAGAATCTGGTTGCCGAAGCAGATGCCGAACAGCGGAACTCCCCGATCCAGCACGCCGCGGGTCAGCGCGACCGCACCGTCGGCGGTGGCCGGGTCGCCGGGGCCGTTGGAGAGGAATACGCCGTCGGGCTTCAGCTCGAGGAGCTGATCCAGTGGCGTGTTCGACGACACCACGTGCACCCGCATACCGCGCTGGGCGAACATGCGCGGGGTGTTGGTCTTGATGCCGAGGTCGACGGCGACGACGGTCCGGCGGTGCTGACCGCCCGGCTCGATCGTGTACAGCGCGTCGGTGCTCACCTCGCCGGCCAGGTCGGCGCCCAGCATCGAGGGCTGGCCGTTGACCCTGGCCAGCAGCTCGTCGGCGGCGGCGAGCGCGTCCCCGGAGAAGATGCCCGCCTTCATCGAGCCGCGGGTGCGCAGGTGGCGCACCAGCGCACGGGTGTCGATGCCCGCGATACCGACGACGTGCTGACGCTCCAGCTCGTCCGGGAGGGTGGTGGTGGCCCGCCAGTTGGACGCGCGCCGCGCCGGATCGCGCACCGCGTATCCGGCCACCCAGATCTTCGAGGACTCGTCGTCCTCGTCGTTCCAGCCGGTGTTGCCGATCTGCGGCGCCGCGGCCACCACGATCTGGCGGTGGTAGGACGGGTCGGTCAGAGTCTCCTGGTACCCGGTCATCGCCGTGCAGAACACCGCCTCACCGAGCGTCTGGCCCACGGCGCCGTAGGCTCGGCCGCGGAACACCCGGCCGTCCTCCAGCACGAGCGCTGCTTCACCTGTCATCCCTCGTCATCTCCCGTCATCGTCCTGGTCTGATCCGCCGTCGGATGCTGCGTCCAAGCCGGGTAGACCGACTTGTCGTCGCCTCGGAAACCGGTATCGATCTCGGTCCCGGTGGGCAGCTTCCAGCGAATGACCAGCACACCATCTTGCGTCATCACCTTGCCCGCGTGGCCGCGTTCGGTGCGCACAGCCGTGATGGACTCCTGCGGAATCCACAGCACCGTCGCGCCGTCGCGTTCGAGCAGAATCCCCCGTTCGAACCACGTGAGCTCCGCTGTGGCCCGAAAACCCAAGTCGCCCACCGTGATCCGGTCCTGCCAGCTGGGCGCGATGGTGCTGCCGAGATAGAGTCCGGTGGTCGGCTCCAGCACCTGCGCGCCCAGCTCCGCGGGCACGGCGGGAAGTTCACCGATGCGCGCCGCCTGACGCGCCGCCCGGTTCCGCCAGCCCCGGTACATCAGCCAGAGGCAGACGACGAACAGCGCCAGCAGGCCGACCACCCACAGCGTTCTTTCCACTCACGGACCTCCTGTGCTAAATCTGCGGCGCTCCCGGTGCCCTACGTGGTCACGCTCCGCTACCGCCTCCGGACCCGTCGCTCGCACCGCGACGCTAAATCTGCGGCGCTCCCGGTGCCCTACGTGGTCACGCTCCGCTACCGCCTCCGGACCCGTCGCTCGCACCGCGACGCTAAATCTGCGGCGCTCCCGGTGCCCTACGTGGTCACGCTCCGCTACCGCCTCCGGACCCGTCGCTCGCACCGCGGTGTCCTGCGGGACACCCGCAGCCAGTCGGCTTCGATGAGCGGGTGCGCCGTGATCGCTCATCTACGCCTCCGCACGGTTCCGCACCGCTTTGCCCTCGCGCGCGGTCACCCGGCCCCGCAACAGCGTCGTTGTCACTCGGGCCGGGAACGTCATCGCCTCGAACGGCGTGTTGTTCGAGATGCTGGCGAGCTCGGCCGCGCGCACCGTCCAAGTAGCGTTCGGGTCGACCAGCGTGAGGTTTGCCGGCTCGCCGACCTCGAGCGGCCTGCCGTGCTCGTCGAGGCCGATGATCTCGGCGGGGCGCTCGCTCATCACCCGCGCGACGCCGCGCCAGTCCAGCAGCCCCGGCTCGACCATGGTTCGCACGATGATCGACAACGCGGTCTCCAAGCCCAGCATGCCGGGGCGGGCCGCGGCGAACTCGCAGCACTTGTCCTGTTCGGCGTGTGGGGCGTGGTCGGTGGCAACGCAGTCGATGATCCCGTCGGCCAGCGCCTGCCGCAGCGCAGCAGCGTCGGAGGCCTCGCGCAGCGGCGGGTTGACCTTGTTCACCGCGTCGTAGGTCTCCAGCCGCGAGTCGTCCAGCAGCAGATGGTGCGGAGTGACTTCGGCGGTGATCGAAATACCCTGGGACTTGGCCCATTTCACCAATTCGACAGTGCCCGCGGTGGAGGCATGGCAGATGTGCACCCGCGCACGCGCGTCCCGAGCCAGCAGCGCGTCGCGCGCGACGATCGACTCCTCGGCCGCGCGCGGCCAGCCCGCCAGCCCGAGCCGGGCAGCGGTGGGGCCCTCGTGCGCGACAGCGCCCTTGGTCAGCCTCGGCTCCTCCGCATGCTGGGCGATGAGCACACCGAGCGAGTTCGCGTACTCCAGGGCGCGGCGCATGATCAAGGGGTCGTAGACGCAGTGGCCGTCGTCCGAGAACATGCGCACCGCCCCGACGCCCGCGGCCATGGTGCCCATCTCGGCGAGCTGCTTCCCCTCTAGCCCGACGGTGACCGCGCCGACCGGGTACACGTCGACCAGGCCGACCTCTTTGCCGCGCCGCCACACGTGGTCGGTGACGACCACCGAGTCAGCGACCGGGTTGGTGTTGGCCATCGCGAACACCGCCGTATACCCGCCGAGCGCGGCGGCGGCGGAACCGGACTCGATGGTCTCGGTGTCCTCGCGGCCCGGCTCGCGCAGGTGGGTGTGCAGGTCGACGAAGCCGGGCAGCAGAATCTGTCCCCGCGCGTCGATGACCTCGGCGTCTACCACCCCGAGATCCGTGCCGATGTGGCGGATCTCGCCATCGGCGACGAGCACGTCGACCGGCTCGCCCTCGCCGTACAGCAGCGCGCCCTTGATCAGCACTGTGGTGTCCATGCTCATACGACGGCCTCCTGTGTCCCGACGAGCAGGCGGAACAAGACGGCCATGCGCACGTGCACTCCATTCGTGACCTGTTGCAGCACAGCTGCTTTCGGGGAATCTGCGACCGAGGACGCGATCTCCATGCCACGCAGCATCGGGCCGGGGTGCAGCACGACGGCGTGGTCGTCCAGCAGGGCCAACCTGCGCTCGGACAGTCCGTAGTTGATCGAGTATTCGCGGGCCGACGGGAAGAACCCGCCATTCATCCGCTCGGCCTGCACCCGAAGCATCAGCACCGCGTCGGCGCCGATCAGCTCGGCGTCCAGGCTGTGCGAAACGCGGGCGGGCCAGGTCTCGACGCCGACCGGCAGCAGTGTGCGCGGCGCGACCAGCACCACCTCGGCGCCGAGCGTGGCCAGCAGGAAGACGTTGGATCTTGCGACCCGGCTGTGCAGGATATCGCCGACGATGACGACCCGCTTGCCCTCGATGTCGCCCAGCCGCTGCCGGAGGGTGAGCGCGTCAAGCAGCGCCTGGGTGGGGTGCTCGTGGGTGCCATCGCCCGCGTTGACGACGGCCGGACCGGAGCCGCGTCCTTCCGAGACCGCCCACTCGTCCAACCAACGCGCGATCTGATGCGCCGCGCCGGAGGCCGGATGACGCACGATCAGCGCGTCGGCGCCCGCGGCGTGCAGGGTCAGCGCTGTGTCGCGTAGCGATTCGCCCTTGGAGACCGAGGAACTGCTCGCGCTGACGTTGATCACGTCCGCGCTCATCCACTTGCCTGCGACCTCGAACGAGACTCGGGTGCGGGTGGAGTTCTCGTAGAAGACCGTCATCACGGTGCGCCCGCGCAGCGTGGGCAGCTTGCGCACCTCGCGGCCGAGCAGGGCCTGTTCGAACCGTTCGGCTTCGTCGAGCAGTTCGGTCGCGGCGGTGCGATCGAGGCTGGCCACGGTCAGCAGATGCCTCACGCCCGCACCCCCGTGGCCGTCACCCGGTCGACCGCGAGGGGCAGGGCTTCGCGCGTGCGGCCCATTTACGCCTCCTCGTGGTGCAAATACACGCCGTCGCGACCGTCGTGCTCGGTGAGCAGCACCGAGATGTCCTCGGACCGGTTGGTCGGCACGTTCTTGCCGACGTAGTCGGCGCGGATCGGCAGTTCACGGTGACCCCGGTCGATCAGTACCGCGAGCTGCACACCACGTGGACGGCCGAGATCGCGCAGGCCGTCGAGCGCGGACCGGACGGTTCGACCGGAGAACAGGACGTCGTCGACCAGCACGACCAAGGCGTCCTCGATACCGCCCTCGGGCACCGAGGTGCGCTCCAGCGGCCGGTGCGGCCGGCTGCGCAGGTCGTCGCGGTAGAGGGTGATGTCGAGGGAGCCGAGGGCCGGGCGTACGCCGGAGAACTCCTCGATCTTGTCGGTGAGCCGCGCGGCCAGCGTGGTACCCCGGGTCGGAATGCCGATCAGCACCACACGTGGCGGGTCCGTCTCGGCCGCGTCCACCGCGGTCTTCTCGATGATCTGGTGCGCGATGCGGGCGATGGTCCGACCGACATCGGAAGCCGACAACAGCTCCCGCCCCGCCGCCACCCACTCCAGGGTGTGTCGCTGCGATGTCTCGCCGGCGCCGGACTTGGCGGCCCGCTCTTCTTCGGGCACAACCATGCCGACCTCCTTCCCCGCCTCACCGGACGGTCCGTTAAAGGATGTCTTACGGCAAGCAGCCTAGCAGCGCCTGTTTCCCCGCTTTCACCAGGCATATCGCGCTGTGAGCCAGGCCACGGGCGCGGCTGTTGGCCCAGCTCTCCCGCGACTCCCTCACACTGAGGACTAGTACATACGTTCGATCGACGATACGCTTCCAGGCATGTCGACACCGCTGCAGGGATCGCTGCTCGACGGGTTCGGTACGACCGAATTCGGGCCGCTGCGCGAGGTCCGCCGGACCGTGCTGAACCACCGCGCCTGGGTCGATGTACTGCCCGGATGGCTCTCCGGCGCGGACGCATTGTTCGACCGACTGGTCGAGGATGTGCCATGGAAAGCCGAGCGCAGGCCGATGTACGACCGGGTGGTCGACGTGCCCCGGCTGCTGAAGTTCTACGAGGAACACGAACCGCTGCCGGATCCGGCACTGGCCGACGCACGCACGGCGTTGAGCGACCATTATCGGCGCGAGCTCGGCGAGCCGTTCCGGACGGCCGGGCTGTGCTACTACCGAGACGGGCACGACAGCGTCGCGTGGCACGGCGACACCTCCGGCCGAGGTGCGACACACGACACCATGGTCGCGATCGTGTCGATCGGGGCGCCGAGGGCGCTGCTACTGCGGCCGCGCGGCGGCGGTGCGAGCCTCAAATACCTTGTGGGACATGGTGATCTGCTGGTCATGGGCGGCTCGTGCCAGCGGACGTGGGAGCATGCCGTGCCGAAGACACGCAGACCCGCCGGGCCGCGGATCAGCATCCAGTTCCGTCCACGCGGCGTTCGGTAGTTCGTTGCCCGAACGCATTCTCACGTGTCACTGCTCGTATCCATGGCGTGAGCGAGCGAACAGCAAGCACGGCCGAACATCGCTCGGTCATGACTGAGCCGAGCGCCGGCGAGGCGTAGGCGTGCGCGGTTACGCCGCGCGCAGCACCGATTCGACGAGTTCACGGACTCCGGCCAGCAGCCGATCGGCCTCGCCCGCGCGGACCATGCGCGGAACCAGCTCGCCGCTCAGCGAGCCGAGCAGCAGCCGGCCGACCACCTCGGCGTCCAGATCCGGACGCGCCGCACGCAGCAGCGTGGTGATGTGGTTGTCCCAGAACGCGTGGAACTCCGCGGTCCGTGGATGCGGAGGCACGGTGCTATAGGCGACCATCAGCTCGGAATTGTCGATCACCAACCGCGCCATCGCATCGAAGTAGGCGAGCAGGCGCGCATCGGCGGGTGCGCCGGGCCCCAGCGGTGGCGGGCCGCTGGTGATCGCGTTCATGAGAGTGAGCGCGCTCTCGGCGACCATCTCGTACAGCAGCCCGGCGCGATTGCCGAAACGATGAAAGATTGTGCCCTTCCCCACGCCGGCGGCGGCCGCCACACGGTCCATGGTGATCGCCTCGGCGCCGTGCTCGGCGAGCAGCGCGGTGGTCGCGTCCAGGATCGCGCGCCGGTTGCGCGCCGCATCTGCCCGTTCCCTGGGTCGCCCGTCGGTCATCGCTCCCGCTTTCATTGACAAGTTGACCGTCGGTCCATATCGTTAGCGAACACAACTGGACCGACAGTCAACTTATGGAGTTCGTGATGCAGGCAATCGTAATGACAGAGACCGGAGGACCGGACGTCCTCGTCGCCACGGAGGTCCCGGCCCCGCGGGCAGGTACCGATGAGGTGGTGATCCGCGCCGAGGCGATCCCGGTGCTGTTCCCGGAGACCAAGCTGCGCTCCGGCGAGTTCCCGCTCGGTGCGCGGCCGCCGCTGGTGTTCGGGTTCCAGGCCGTCGGCGAGGTCACTGAGGTCGGCGCGAACGTCGATCCCACTCTGATCGGGCAGCGAGTCGCCGTGGGCACCAAGGGTTTCGGCGCCTATGCCGAATTCGTCGCCGCGCAGGCGGATTCCGCGGCGCCGATTCCGGACGGATTGTCCTCGGTGGACGCGGCGGCGGTGCTGATGAACGGATCGGTGGCGATTCCGCTGCTGGAGACCGCCGCGCTCACCGGCGCCGAGACAGTCCTGATCGAGGCCGCCGCCACCGGCGTCGGCAGCGCCCTGACCCAACTCGCCAGGGAGTACGGCGCGGCCCGCGTGATCGCGACGGCCGGTGGTCCCAGGAAGGCGGAACAGGCCCGCAAGCTCGGCGCCGACCAGGTGATCGACCATCATGACCCGGCGTGGATCGCCCGGCTGCGCGAAGACCTCGGCGGCGCAACCGTGGACGTGGTCTTCGACTCCATCGGCGGCACGACCGCCTTGGACCTACTCGACCTCATGACGCCTCTGCGCGGCCGGATGCTGGGCTACGGCTGGCTGTCCGGCGCACCCGCGCAGGTATCGGCGAGCGATCTGATCATGCGGGGCCTCACCTTCACCGGTTGCGCCGGACCCGTCTGGCTGGACCGGGTAGGCCGGGCGCGCGTCGGCGTTCTGGCCCTCGCGGCCGAGGGCAGACTGGATCCGCTGGTCGAGGCGGTGCTTCCGCTTGACCAAGCGAGCCGGGCACACCGGCTCCTGGAGGATCGGACGCCGCTGGGCAAGATCGTGCTGCGTCCGGGGCTCGGCGGCTCGTAAGACCGGCTATGGCGTCCACGCGGCCGTCCGTAAGGAGGGGCGACGCGATTACAGAACGGCGCGAGCTGGCGGCAACCGTCGTTAGGGTGGTTTCGTGCGGACTTCTCTGGGACCTCATATCTGTGCAGCCAATGCGCTGACAGCGCGATGGTGTGCGGAGATCCGCGAGGGCGACTTCGTGGTGTCCGGAGCCGGGGTGTGGCCGTTGCTGGCGTTGCTCGCTTCAGCGGCCGAAGGTCCGGCGCGGGACAAGTTAGCGGAGGCGGTCGGAGTGCCCGCGGAGGCGGGACAGGACGGAGCGCTGCGGTTGCTGCGCGACTTCGACCGCGCGGAGGCGATCTCCGCGGCGCTCGGAATGTGGGTGCGCCATGATCTTCCGCTGCACGAGGCGTGGTCGGGGCGGTTGCCCACAGGCACCGTCGCACGGTTGGCCGGGCAAGACGTGCTCGACGCCTGGGCGGCCCGGCATACCGACGGGCTCATCGAGCGGTTCCCGCTCGCGGTGGATCCGGACGCGCTGCTGATACTCGCGACGGCGCTCGTCGCGAAGACCCGGTGGCGCATTCCGTTCGAGGTCGGCACACTGCTGCCGAAGGACGGCCCGTGGCAAGGACATCGCGGACCCGGGTTGTCGCGCACGAGCAATGATCTGAGCAACGCCGCGATCCTGGACGGGTCGGAGCCCGTCACACGTGTCGTCGTCGAGGGGGTCGCCGACCTCGACGTGCACCTCCTGCTCGGCCGGGGCGCTCCCGGTAACGTCCTCGGAACGGGTCTGGCCGCGTTGGCCGACGCGGTGCCGATCCGCACCGATCTGCCAGTCGGCATCGACGCGCCGGGGCTGACCGTGCGCACCGAGGCGGTCATGTCGAACACCGACCAGCTGCGGATCCGGCTGACGCCCTTCGAGATTCGATCGAGGCATGATCTGCTCGCCGGATCCGACCTGTTCGGGCTGGTCACCGCGACCGACTGCACCCGTGGCCATTTCCCCGTGATCTCCACAGTGCCGCTGTGTGTCGGCCAGGGGGCCCAAGAGGTGCTCGCACGGTTCACGCACGAGGGTTTCGAGGCCGCCGCGGTGACCGCGCTATCCCTGCGCTACGCCAGTGCGGCACTGCGGCGGCAGCGCGTGACCGTTGTCTCCGCGACATTCGACCGGCCGTTCGGCTTCCTCGCCGTGCACCGGCCGACGGGCATGGCGGTCGTCGCGGGATGGGTTGCCACGCCGCCGGATTCGGCGCCCGCTACCGACAGTTCGCGGTAGCCGGAAAGGTCCTGGAGCAGATCGCATAGCCTGGCACGGGACGGCGGGCGGTGGGTGTCAGGCCGGACGGCGGGCGAAATCCGGTGCGTGCTCCGGCAGGGCGCCGCGGGCTACCAGGAACGGTAGGACGCTGCGCAACACGGGAACTCGGCGCAGGATGCGGACCGGAAGTGGTGCGCGCGGGGCGGTGGCGATGTCGATCCGTCCGTCGAGGGCGGGGGCGATCGCACCGGCGTGCAGGACGCGCTGCATTCCCTGCGTCACGACGGTGGGGAAGGTCCTCCGTCGCTGCACCTTCGCCAAATCCCCGGCCCCGACCGTGCCGGAGAGCAACGGTGGGGCCAGAATTCGCGCCGCCGCCACGGCGTCCTGCACCGCCAGGTTGATGCCGACACCGCCGACCGGGGACATCGCGTGGGCGGCGTCACCGATGCAGAGCAGACCGTTGGCATACCACCTGGTGAGGCGGTCGAGCTTCACCTCCAACAGCTTCACTTCGTCCCAGCTCGTCAACGCGTCGACGCGGTCGCGAAGCCAGGGCGCGGCGTCGGCCATGGTGCGCATGATGTCCTCGACCGGACCGCGCCGCGCGACCTCGTCGGCGCCCTTGGCGATCAGCGTCCCACACTGCCAGTAGTCGCCACGGTCGAGGAAGACCGCCGCGCGGTGGGCGGTGACGATCGGAAGCGCACCCGCCGGGTCGGTCTCGGTGCGCGGCAGGCGAAACCACCACACGTCCATCGGGGTGGGCCACTCCCTGCTCGGCAGTCCCGCGGCGGACCGCAGCACCGAGGCGCGTCCGTCGCAGGCCACGGTGAGCTCGGCCTCGATCGTGCCGGTCGCGCCATCGGCCGTTCGGTAGGCGACGCCGCCCACCTTGCCGTCGGTCCAGATCAAGTCGGTGGCCTCGGTGGTCATCCGCAGCCGGAAGGTCGGCTCCGGCTCGGCGGCGCGTGCGAGCAGGTCCAGCAGATCCCATTGCGGCACCATGGCGATGTACTTGTGCTTGCCCGGCAGGTTCTTCAGCGTGGCCAAGGTCTGCATGCCGCCCGCGGTCGGCAGCTGTACCTGGTCCACCTTGCGCGCCGGCAGTTTCGCGAACTCCGCGCCGAGGCCCAGCTCGTCGAGCAGGTCCAGCGTGGTGGGATGCACGGTGTCCCCGCGGAAGTCACGCAGGAAGTCCTTGTGCTTCTCCAGCACGGTCGCGTCGACGCCGGCGCGCGCCAGCAGCAGTCCGAGAATCATTCCGGCCGGCCCACCGCCGACCACCAGGCAGGTCGTGCGTTCCATCGACTGTCTCTCCCTCGGTCGCCGCCGCAAAGGTGTCGCCTGCTCAGGCAAATCCTAGTGCGAGGCGAGCCGCGACGGACCGGATCGAGGGGTCCGCGCGGAACTCAGCCGATGTCCCTGCGCAGGACGAAGAAGTACGGCTCGGTCACACCGCGCAGATCCATCACAGCAAGCAGGGTGTGCTCGTCCGCGCGCCGGAAGTGATCGATGATCGGCAGATGGTCGTAAACCATCGCGGCACTCGTCACGCCGCGGTACTCGACGTCGCGCAAACGCGCTGTGGGCCTGCGAGTTAGCAGTGCGGGACGGAGGTAGGGCAGCATCCTGCGCATAGCACGCACACCCGACAGCGGCACCCGCCCGGCCAGCCCGAGCGGAATCCGGCGCGGATCGACAGGGAACACAGTGCCGCGCGCGGTGAAGAGCAGCGGGTGCACGTCGTCCGGCCCGTCGAACTGCTTGCCATACCACCCGGAGGCGACGAGTACGCCGTCGAACGGATGCCCGGTAGGCAGTTCGTCGCCGCGCCAGCGTCCGGTCGTGACCTCCTCGACCCGGGCCGCAGGCAGCCGATCGAACAGCGCCCATGCCTCCGCCGTAGTGCGGATGTTCATCGCATTCAGCTCGTTCGCGGCCATGGCTTCACTCCTCACGGATAGCAACATTGCGAGAGATACCCTATCTGTCTCTCGGGGCGGCACGTCCATCGGAAACCGACCGACCTCGGGCAGATGTTGTCCAGCTCACCGGACGCGAACCGCGGCAAGCGGATGACGGCCAGAAGAGGCCGGCGATGTTGCCATCCAACTCGCATCGGCCATCCAGCGCGGGTGCGGCCCAGCCCTCCGGCGGACCCAGGCCGAAGGCCAAAAGGCCCAGCCGAAATATTGCATGATGGCGGGTGTGTCTCAACAGGTCGACTCCTCCGAGCGGAACCCGTCCTCGCGGGCCATGACGCCGTCATCCGGCCCGAAAGGACGGCTCGGCGTCCTCGATTGGGTCCGGCTCGCACTGTTGCTGGCCGGACTGCTGTGCGTGCTCACCGGGCTGCTGCCGCGCACGGAGGCCGCCGCGAACATGCGCCGCATCGGCCCGCTACTGCTGTTCCTCGGCAGCGTGATCGTGCTGGCCGAGCTGACCAGGCAGGCCAAGGTCTTCGACGTCATCGCCCATCGCCTCGCGATCCTCGGTCGCGGCCACTACCCGGCGCTGTTCTTCCTGTGCGTGCTGTTCGCCTCGGCCACCACGATATTGCTGAACCTCGATACCACCGCCGTGCTGATCGCGCCCGTGATGCTGGCGCTCGCGGCGCCCGCCGGGATCCCGCCGCTGCCGTTGGCCATGACCACTCTGTGGCTGGCCAACACCGCGAGCCTGCTGCTGCCGGTCTCCAATCTCACCAACCTGCTCGCCGCCGACCGGGTGGCACTGACCGCGACCGGGTTCGCGTCGAAAATGTGGGCACCGCAACTGGTTTCGATCGCCGTGACGATGCCGTGCCTGTGGATCTGGTATTGGCGGCGCGGACGACGCCAGGCGGACCGTTACGTGCCACCCCAGCCGATCCGCCCAGCGAACTTCCGGGAGCGTGCCCTGCTGTTCACCACGGCGGGAGCATGCCTGCTCTTCATCCTCGCGATCCCTGTCGTCGGCGACCGAATCGGCATCGCGGCCGCCATCGCCGCCGCCATCGCGGTGGCGGCCTTCGCCGTGTTCGACCGCACCACGCTGCGGCTGTCGCTCATCCCGTGGCAGCTGCTCGTCTTCGTGATCGGATTGTTCCTGGTGGTGCCAACCCTGAGCCGATACGGCCTCGATCACCTGATGCGCGCACTGATCGGCACCGACCCCGGTTCGGCAGGCGCCTACCGGTCCGCGGCGGCAGGCGCTGCCCTCTCGAACCTCGCCAACAACCTTCCTGCCTACACCGCCGGCGAGGCAGTCGTCCCCGCGGCGAACCGGAATCAGCTACTCGCGCTGCTGATCGGCACCAACATCGGCTCGGTCGTCACGCCGTGGGCCTCGCTCGCCACGCTGTTGTGCCTGGAATTCTGCCGGACGCACAACGTGCGCGTCCCCATGCCGCGATTCGTCCTCACCGGTATCGCCCTCGCCGTCGTCGCCACGACCGGCGCGGTCGCGGCACTGATGGTCACGGGCTAGCGCTGGTGCGGCCCGTGGCGTAGGCGAGAGCGTGTCCGCCCGCCGCGGTGATCGAGGCGGCAACGTCGTCGAGCTTGTCCGCCGGCGACGAAAGCCGCACACAATACGATCACGCGCCGAAATCGATACGCGGCAAGATCACAGAGTGTCGGCAGAACCGAACTCAGTTCGGAGTGGTGATCTCCCACTCGTAGACCGTAAGTTCCGAGGAGCCGGTCGTGTGCACGGGATCAGCGAACGCGATCTCCCGTGCGATGTCGAGGTTCTCGGCGAAGATGACGTACGCGCCGCCGGTGTCGTCGGTGAAACGGCCACTCTCCTGCAGCCGCCCCCGCTCGACGAGCTGTTTCAGGAACTGCTTGTGCGGCTCGATCACAGCGGTATCGAACCGCGGCGTCCGCATCACCAGCACGAGGTACTTGTTCACGACTCGGGCTCCTGGCACGGAGCGCGGGTCGCGGCAGCCGCGGCGCGCACCTGCGGCGCCACCAGAACGACCTGGCCGAGCACACCGTTGACGAAGGACGGGGAGTCATCGGTGGACAGCTCCTTGGCCAGCTCCACGGCCTCGTCCACGGCCACCACGGGGGGGACGTCGCCCGCGTGGAACAACTCCCACACCGCGATGCGCAGAATGGCGCGGTCCACGGCCGGAAGCCGCGACAACGTCCAGTCCTGCAGATAGGACTCGATGGTGCCGTCGACCCGGTCCAGGTCATCGGCGACGCCCTCGACCAAAGTGCGCGTGTAGGCGTGCACCGGCGCGACCGCCTGGTCTCGGGTGGCCAGCTCGGCCCGCTCGTCGAGCAGATCGGCGGCATCGATGTCCCTGGCCTCTGCCTCGAACAGCAGGTCGACCGCCCGGCGGCGGGCCTTGTGCCGCGCGCCGAGTTTTTTGAACGAGGACTTCTTGTCCACGGGCTGTTCCGCCACGGTCACAAATCCCGGTCGCCGCGTCGGGCGATCAGGCGTTGACCCGGCCGAGATAGCTGCCGTCGCGCGAGTCGATGCGCAGCTTGTCGCCGGTGTTGATGAACAGTGGAACCTGCACCTCGGCGCCGGTTTCCAGGGTGGCGGGCTTGGTGCCACCGGTGGAGCGGTCACCCTGCAGGCCGATGTCGGTGTGCTGCACCACGAGCTCGATCGACACCGGGAGCTCGACGTACAGCGGCGCACCCTCGTGCGTGGCCACCTGCGCGGTCATGTTCTCGAGCAGGAACCGGGCACCGTCGCCGATGGTCTCCTCCGAGATGGAGATCTGGTCGAAGGTCTCGCCGTCCATGAAGACGTAGTCCGAGCCGTCGTGGTAGAGGTACGTCATGTCGCGGCGGTCGACGTTGGCGGTCTCCACCTTCACACCGGCGTTGAAGGTCTTGTCGACCACCTTGCCGGACACGACATTCTTCAGCTTGGTCCGCACGAACGCGGGGCCCTTGCCTGGCTTGACGTGCTGGAACTCGACGATCTGCTGGAGCTGACCGTCGATCTTCAGCACAAGGCCGTTCTTGAAGTCGCTGGTGTCCGCCACTGTCCTCGGATCTCCTCGTTCTACCACTCGGTCTAGGGCCGACCGGCGTCAGTCGACGACGGTCAGGTCTTTGCTGGTGTGGGTGAGCAGCTCCGGGCCCCCTTCACGCACCACGAGCGTGTCCTC
Source organism: Nocardia sp. NBC_01730 (assembly GCF_035920445.1). NCBI lineage: Bacteria > Bacillati > Actinomycetota > Actinomycetes > Mycobacteriales > Nocardiaceae > Nocardia > Nocardia sp. NBC_01730. The sequence continues at coordinate 2,986,135 of NZ_CP109162.1, forward strand.
GATCCGGACCCCGCCGCGGCCGGGAAAGTACACACCTGGTTCGACGGTCACCGCCACGCCAGACAAAAGTGTACCGGTTCCCGTTTTCGCGATTCCCGGCGCTTCGTGGACCCGAAGCCCGACCCCGTGCCCGAGACTGTGCACGAACAGCTTGCCGTGCCCAGCTGCCTCGATCACCGACCGCGACGCCGCGTCCACGTCGGCGACCTGCACCCCTGGTCGCAGCGCCTCGCGACCCGCGCGCTGCGACTCCTCGACCAGCGCGTACACCTCGCGCTGCCAATCGGTCGGCGCGCCGAGCACGAAGGTGCGGGTCATGTCGGAGTGGTAGCCGCCGACCACCGCGCCGAAGTCCAGCTTGACGAAATCGCCGACGCCGAGCACGGCTTCGGTCGGGCGGTGATGCGGGACTGCCGAATTCGCTCCGGTCGCCACGATCGTCTCGAACGCGACCGCTTCGGCGCCGTGCTCGAACATGGCCCACTCCAGGTCCCTGGCCACCTGACGTTCGGTGCGGCCGGGGCGCAGCGCGCCGCGCTCCAGCAGCGTGGCGAGACCCGCGTCGCCCGCCGCGCAGGCCGCCCGCAGCTGGTCGACCTCGTAGGCGTCCTTCACCATGCGCAATTGCTCCACCAGGCCGGGCGTGGCGACGAACTCCAGGCCGGTGCACTGTTCGAGGTAGCCGCGGTGCTGGTCGACCGTGACGACGTGGCTCTCGAAACCGACCCGGCCGAGTTGCCATTCCCCCGCCAGTTCCACGATCCGGCGGGCAGTGGCCCGTGCGATCTCCGCGCGGAGGTCCGGCACCTGCTCCGTGACCTGCGTCCGGTAACGCCCGTCGGTGCCGATCACCGTGCGCTCCTCGGCATTGCGTGTATCCCAGGAGCACACGAGCAGCGCCGCGTTGGACCCGGTGAATCCGGTCAGGTACCGGATATTCACCAGGTCGGTGACGAGCAGCGCATCGACCCCGTTCTCGACGAGCAGACTCCGCAGCGCACCGCGGCGCGCGGCGAAATCTGGGCGGAGCGGCGGGGCGTGGTCAGCACACATGGAACCAAGCTACCGCCGGAATGTCGCGATATGGCCACTCAACACGTACGGCCGGGCCCTGGTACTTCCACGACGGATGCCTGGTCACTGCTCTGGGTCGCGCCCGCTGCCTTCGGTTCGAATCGTCCGCTGTTCACAAATCGAGGGGTTGTCCACATTTGGGCGTGGGCGGTTGATCGGGGTGGGCGGGCGGCGGAGGTTGGAGATATGTCCCCCATCGTGTTCGCGCTACTGACCGGGTGGTGTTCGGCGTTGAGTGTCATCGACCTCAGACATCGGCGTCTGCCCGATGTGCTCACCGGCTGGGGCGCGGCGGGCATTTTCGGATACGCGCTGTGCACAGCGCGATTCACATCCGCGCTGCTCGGCGCGGTGCTACTGGCCGTGCCCTATCTGGTGATTCATCTGGTCGCCTCCGCCGCATTCGGTGCGGGTGATGTGAAGCTCGCGGTCGGGCTCGGCGCGGTGGCGGCCTGCGGCGGAGCGCAGGCCTGGGTGTGGGCGGCTATCGCGGCTCCGGTCCTCACCGCCTGCGCCGGTCTGGTCCTGCTGGCCGTCCGCCGGATGCGGGCGCGCGACACCGGTCGATGTCTCGTTCCGCACGGCCCGGCCATGTGCCTGGCAACCCTGGTCGCGGTCCTCCTCACCAACTGGCCGGCATGATGACTACAGGCCCACGCCCGCCTCCAGAGCTCACCCGCCGCGTGAGATCTCCGGGCCGCCCACATGGACGAGAATCTATGCCCGTAAATCGAGAGCCACTACCGCGCTGGTTCGGCACTCGGCCCCTCCATGGCTTGCAGCCAGCGATCTATGCAGTCCAGGAGTTCGTCGGGGTCGACGGGTTTGGTGATGTAGTCGGTGGCACCGGATGCCAAGCTTTTCTCCCGATCGCCTGCCATCGCCTTAGCGGTGACCATGATGATGGGGAGCCTGTCGAAGCGCGGCATCTTCCGTATCGCCGCGGTGGTGGCGTAGCCGTCCATCTCCGGCATCATCGCGTCCATCACGATCACGTCGACGTCCTGGTGGGCCCGCAGCATCTCGATGCCCTCCCGCCCATTGGGCGCCTGCTCGACGGACATCCCGTTCAGTTCCAGTATTTCCGTGATCGCCAGGACATTGCGCGAATCGTCGTCGATGAGCAGGACCTTGCGCCCCTCCAGCCCGGGCTGCCCTATCCGCTTGGGTGGTGTTCCGAGCTTCGTATGGTGGGGATTGGTCAGCAGCAGGATGAACCGTTCGCGAAACTCATCCGGCGAAGCCAGCAGTTCGACCCGATGGTCTCGGGCATCCGCCTCGGTAAGCCGTTCCCGGTCAGGACCTAGCTCACGGACCGGATGCGCAAGCAGCGGAATGCTTCTCGCGTCCGTGCCCTCGGCAAGCCCGCGCAGGAACTCCGGCGCGGACAGGCCCGGCAGGCTCGCGTCCAACAAGACGCACCGATATGGACAGGCAGGCAACACCTTCAGTGCCTCGTCGAGGGTACCGACGGATTCGATGCGGACCGGCCCTGTGGGGTCCGCCAGTGCCGCGCCGACCCCGCGGACAAGCCGGCTCAGCGGCCTGTCATCCTGGTCTTCGACGACCAGCACCGAACGATCCATAAGCTTCGATCGCGCCCTCGAGTGGGTGGTGATCTCCGGATGTGGCGTCACCGGCAGGTAGAGCGTGAATGTGCTGCCGACGCCGAGCTGGCTTTCGGCCCGAATCTCGCCACCGAGCAAGTTCGCCACCTGCCTGCTGATCGACAGGCCGAGGCCGGTGCCGCCGTATCGACGACTGGTGGTGCCGTCGGCTTGCTGAAACGCGGCGAATATTGTCTCCAGGTTCTGCTCGGCAATACCGATTCCGGTGTCGCTCACGGAGAACGCAATGTGGTTGTCCAGCCGCCGCACTCTGAGCCGGATCATCCCTTTATCGGTGAACTTGACCGCGTTGGACAGCAAGTTGCGCAGCACCTGACGCAGCCGCTGCTCATCGGTGTTGAGGCGGGCGGGAACGGCCGGCTCGACATCGACGTCGAACTCGAGGCCCTTCTGGCTGGTGAGTGGCTGGAACGTGGTCTGCACGTACTCCAGCAATTGCCGCAGCGGAACGGGCTCCTTTTGAAGGTCCATCTTCCCCGCCTCGACCTTGGACAGGTCGAGAATGTCGTCGATCAACTGCTGCAGTTCCTTGCCGGCGGACTGGATCACGTTGGCGAACTCGACTTGCTTCGGGGTCAGATTCCGGGTCGAATTCTGTGTCAATATGCCCGCCAGGATGAGCAGGCTGGTCAACGGTGTGCGTAGCTCATGCGACATGTTCGCGAGGAATTCAGACTTGTATTTCGACGCCAACGCAACCTGTTGGGCTCGTTCTTCGATTTCCTGCCGATTCTGTTCGATTTCGAAGTTCTTCATTTCGATATCGCGGTTCTGGCGGACGAGCAACTCTGCCTTTTCTTCGAGTGCCGCATTGGAGTGTTGCAGTTCTCCCGCGAGTCGCTGCGATTCCTCAAGCAGGGAGTCGGTGCGCGCATTGGCCATGATCGTGTTGACATTCACGCCGATGCTTTCCATCAGCTGTTCGAGAAAATCTTGCTGTACGACCGTGAACCGGCTGAAGGAGGCAAGTTCGATCACGCCGAGCACCTGGTCCTCGAACACTATCGGCAGCACGATCAGGTTGACGGGCTCTGCGCCACCGAGACCGGAGGAGATCCGGACGTATTCCGGCGGTGTCCGGTCGACCACGATCGCCGTTTTGGTCAGCGCCACCTGGCCGACCAGCGACTGGCCGAGCTCGAATACGGTACCGTCTTCCTTGCGCCCGTAGCCCGCGATCAGCCGCAGCTGGACGCGTTTGCCTTCTGACTCCATGAAGAAGAATGCGCCGTATTGGGCGCCGACAAGCGGAGTGACCTGGTTCATGATCAGCTGGGCGACGGCGCTGAGATCCCGGTGTCCCTGCAAACGTCCGGATATCCGAGCCAGGTTGGTATTGAGCCACGCCTGCTCTTCATTGGTGCGGGTGGTTTCGCGTAGGGAGTGAACCATCGCGTTGATATTGTTCTTGAGCTCGGCGACCTCACCTTTCGCCTCGACGGCGATCGACCGGGTGAGGTCTCCGGTCGCCACCGCGCTCGTGACCTCGGCGATGGCACGCACCTGACGGGTCAGGTTGCCTGCCAGTTCGTTGACGTTCTCTGTCAGACGCTTCCACGTTCCGGACACGCCCTCGACCTCGGCCTGTCCGCCGAGCCGGCCGTCCTTGCCCACCTCGCGTGCCACCCTGGTCACCTCGGCCGCGAACGAGGACAGCGTGTCGACCATCGTGTTGATGGTGGTCTTGAGCTCCAGGATCTCGCCGCGCGCATCGACGTCGATCTTCTGCGACAGGTCGCCGCGCGCGACCGCCGTGGTGACCTGGGCGATGGAACGAACCTGGCTGGTCAGGTTGCCCGCCATCGAGTTCACATTGTCGGTGAGATTCTTCCAGGTGCCTGCGACATTGGGCACCCGCGCTTGCCCGCCGAGTATGCCTTCGGTGCCCACCTCTCGCCCGACGCGGGTGACCTCGTCGGCGAAGGAGGACAGGGTATCGACCATCGTGTTGATGGTGTGCGCCAGCGCGGCGACCTCACCCTTGGCTTCGACGGTAACTTTTTGTGACAGGTCGCCGCGTGCCACCGCGGTGGCGACCTGGGCGATGGAACGAACCTGGTCGGTCAGGTTGTCCGCCATGACATTGACCGACTCGGTCAGACCCTTCCAGGTACCGGATACACCCTTCACATCGGCTTGACCGCCGAGCCGTCCCTCCGTACCGACCTCGCGGGCGACACGGGTGACCTCGTCGGCGAACGAGGACAGGGTATCGACCATCGTGTTGATGGTGTCTTTCAGTTCGAGGATTTCCCCTCGGGCGTCCACCCGGATCTTCTGCGACAGGTCGCCGCGTGCCACTGCAGTGGTGACCTGGGCGATGGAACGAACCTGGTCGGTCAGGTTGTCCGCCATGACATTGACCGACTCGGTCAGACCCTTCCAGGTACCGGATACACCCTTCACATCGGCTTGACCGCCGAGCCGTCCCTCCGTACCGACCTCGCGGGCGACACGGGTGACCTCGTCGGCGAACGAGGACAGGGTATCGACCATCGTGTTGATGGTGTCTTTCAGTTCGAGGATTTCCCCTCGGGCGTCCACCCGGATCTTCTGCGACAGGTCGCCGCGTGCCACCGCAGTGGCGACCTGGGCGATCGAACGAACCTGGTCGGTCAGGTTGTCACCCATGAAGTTCACCGACTCCGTCAGGTCCTTCCAGGTACCCGAGACACCCAGCACCTGGGCTTGACCGCCGAGCTGTCCTTCGGTGCCGACCTCGCGGGCGACGCGGGTGACCTCGTCGGCAAACGAGGACAAGGTGTCGACCATGGTGTTGATCGTCGACTTCAGCTCCAGGATCTCGCCGCGGGCGTCCACGGTGATCTTCTGCGACAGGTCGCCCTTCGCCACCGCGGTCGTCACCTCCGCGATCGACCGGACCTGTGCCGTGAGGTTGCCCGCCATGACGTTCACCGATTCGGTGAGGTCCCGCCATGTTCCCGACACGCCGGGCACCCTTGCCTGGCCGCCCAGCCGTCCCTCGTTCCCCACTTCCCTGGCGACACGCGTCACCTCGTCGGCAAACGCCGAGAGCTGGTCCACCATCGTGTTGATGGTGATCTTCAGCTCCAGCAACTCTCCTTTGACATCCACAGCGATCTTCTGCGACAGGTCGCCCTTCGCCACCGCGGTGGCCACACCGGCGATGTCGCGGACCTGAGCGGTGAGGTTGTCCGCCATCGCGTTCACCGACTCGGTCAAATCCTTCCAGGTGCCCGACACCCCTGGCACCGAAGCCTGGCCGCCGAGCTTGCCCTCGGTGCCCACCTCCCTGGCGACGCGGGTGACTTCGGTGGTGAAGAGCGAGAGCTGGTCCACCATGCCGTTGAAGACGGTGGCGATCTCGTCCAGCAGCGGGTCGCCGACCTCGGGCAGGGACCGCCGGAAGTCACCGTCGCGCACCGCCTTGAGGCCGTCCAACAAGGGCTGTAGACGTTCGTCATTGCTGCTTACCAATTCCGTGGTCGCGGTGTCCTGGACCATCGGTATACCTGCCTAACTTCGCCTGTCCAGCCGGTCAATGTCCGAGGTCGACCTCGAAACAATCCTGGCCGGCGGCGACCCGCCGGATGGCATCCAGTAGGTCGTCGAACATTCCGGTCTTGAGCACCAAGCCGGCACCGCCCGCCGCGATCACCCGGTCGACCATGGCCCGGTTCGCATCCCCGGTGAAGATCAGCACCCTGGTCTCCGGGGACACCGTGTGTAGCCGCCTGATCGCATCGATCCCGTCTCCATCGGGCAGCCGGCGGTCGAGCAGAATGACGTGCGGGTGGTATCGGCTCGCAGCACTGATCGCGTCCTCTACCGACCTCGCTATTTCGATGACCTCGATGTCGTCGACGAGTTCGAAGGCGGAGTCCAACGCCATCACCACCATGGGGTGATCTTCCGCCACCAGCAGCCGTGTACGGCCAGGGTCGACACCAGCCGACATAGACGCAAGCTTACGTCGATGCTGGTTCGTTGCTGCCGGATTTTTACGAGTTGTACTTCTGATCGCGATTTCGTGATCGTAATTTCATCGTCGCAAGATCCAGATCGCTCTGCGACCCAGATGTCGAGTTTTCGATCTCGCATCGACGATTTCGAGCGCGGTGGACACCATGCGCGGCCGCACGCTCGTGATCTCTTGTGGGCCGGCGTGGCCGATGCCGCAGGTATGGCGGCAGTACCCGCCGTCTCGGCGGGCCACGTTCCTGAGCACCCGCGTCGACATGGGAAGATGAATAGCGTGCTGCGCTGGATAACTGCCGGAGAATCCCATGGTCCCGCTCTCGTCACGATCCTCGACGGGATGGTGGCCGGCGTCGAGGTGACGTCCGACGAGATCTCCGCGCAGCTGGCACGCCGCAGGCTCGGGTACGGGCGCGGCGCACGGATGAAGTTCGAGGCCGACAAGGTCACCGTCGTCGGTGGCGTGCGGCACGGGCGCACCATGGGCGGCCCAGTGGCCATCGAGATCGCCAACTCCGAATGGCCGAAGTGGACCACGGTGATGTCCGCCGACCCCGTCGATCCGGCCGAACTCGCCGACTTGGCCCGCAATGCCCCGCTGACCCGACCGCGTCCCGGGCATGCCGACTACTCCGGCATGCTCAAGTACAACTTCGACGACGCCCGCAATGTCCTGGAGCGCGCCAGCGCACGGGAGACCGCCGCCCGCGTCGCGGCGGGCACCGTCGCGCGCAACTTCTTGCGCCAGGCGTTCGGCGTGGAGGTCGTCTCGCACGTGGTCTCCATCGGCGCGGCGCAGAACACCACCGGCATCGTGCCGACTGCCGCCGACCTCGCCGCAGTCGACGAGAGCCCGGTGCGCGCGTTCGACAGGGACGCCGAGGCGGCGATGATCGCCGAGATCGACGCGGCCAAGAAGGATGGCGACACCCTCGGCGGCGTGGTCGAGGTGGTCATCGAGGGCCTCCCGGTCGGCCTCGGGTCGTTCACCAGCGGCGAGAACCGTCTGGACTCGCGGCTCGCCGCCGCGCTCATGGGCATCCAGGCCATCAAGGGGGTCGAGGTCGGCGACGGCTTCGAGACCGCGCGCCGCCGCGGCAGCCAGGCGCACGACGAGATGCGGCCCGGCCCCGACGGCGTGCTGCGCTCCACCAACCGCGCTGGCGGGCTCGAGGGCGGCATGACCAACGGCGAGGCGTTGCGCGTGCGCGCCGCGATGAAGCCGATCTCCACCGTGCCGCGCGCGTTGTCCACCGTCGACATGACCACGGGCGAGGAAGCCGTCGCCATACACCAGCGCTCCGATGTGTGCGCCGTACCCGCAGCGGGCGTGGTCGCCGAATCGATGGTGGCGCTGGTCGTTGCGCAGGCCGCGCTGGAGAAGTTCGGCGGCGACTCGCTCACCGAGACCCTCGAGAACATCACCGGCTACGTCCAGCGCATCAGCACTCGCCCCCACATGTCGGCGGACAGTCGGCCACAATGATCGTGCAGACCGACCCGCGCACACCGCGCGTGGTGCTGGTCGGACCGCCTGGGGCGGGGAAATCCACGATCGGCCGCAAACTCGCCAGGGAACTCGGTGTCGAGCTGTACGACACCGACGCCGGGATCGAGCGCGAAACCGGTCGCACGATCCCGGAGATCTTCGTCGAGGACGGTGAGCCCGAGTTCCGCAGGATCGAGGAGGGGGTGGTGCGCCGCGCTATCCTGGCCGAACGCGGGGTCGTCTCGCTCGGCGGCGGCGCCGTGTTGTCCGCGAACACCAGGGCGTTGCTGCGCAACCGCACCGTCGTCTACTTGGAAATCAGTATGGCCGAAGGGCTTCGGCGCACCGGGGCGAGCACGCAGCGACCGCTGCTCAACGGCGCGGATCCCGCCGCGAAGTACCGGGAACTGATGCGCACCCGCCGCCCGCTCTATCGTGAGGTGGCGACCGTGCGGGTACGCACCGACAGCCGCAGCCCTGGGCGCGTCGTGCGGATGATCATGACCAAGCTCGACATGGAGCCGGTCGAGCCGACCACGGCCGAGGCGGATCCCGAGCAGCCACGCACCGGAATCCCGCAGGGCAGCAGCCGATCCCGGGCCCGACGGCGCGCCAGAGCCCGGGCCGCCACGCAACGCAGGGCCGCCGAACAGAGTGAGACCACCGACGCCGGGGCGGGTCCTGCGCCGGAATCCGGTGTGCCCCTCCGGCCGCGCCGCGCTCGCAGGGGCACCGCGAGCGAGCCCGACGCCGCGGGCGTGTCCGGATCCGGGGACGCCTCGGCGGCCAGCGGCCGAACCAGGCGCGGCCGCGCACGGCGCGCCCGCGCACGGACACCCCAACAGTCAGCGACAGCAGCAACAGAATCGGAGCAAGCCACGTGACAGAGCCGAGTCGTCTCGAAGTCCGGACCGCCGACCCGTACCCAGTGATCATCGGCCGCGGGTTGCTCGGCGAACTCGTCGAGTCGGTCCGCGGCGCGACCGCGGGTGTACGGACCGTGGCGATCTTCCACCAGCCGCCGCTCACCGAGACCGCCGAGGTAGTTCGGAAGGCTTTGGCCGACAACGGCATCGACGCACATCGCATCGAAATCCCGGACGCCGAGGCGGGCAAGGATCTGCCCGTCGCCGGGTTCTGCTGGGAGGTGCTCGGACGCATCGGCCTGACCCGCAACGACGTCGTGGTCAGCCTCGGCGGCGGCGCGGCAACCGACCTGACCGGCTTCGTCGCCGCCACCTGGATGCGCGGGGTGCGGATCGTACATGTCCCGACCACGCTGCTGGCCATGGTCGACGCGGCCGTCGGAGGCAAGACCGGCATCAACACCGAGGCGGGCAAGAACCTGGTCGGCTGCTTCCACGAGCCAGCGGCCGTGCTGGTCGACCTGGCCACGCTGGAAACGGTGCCGCGCAACGAGATAGTGGCGGGTATGGCCGAGATCATCAAGGCTGGTTTTATCGCCGACCCGGTGATCCTCGACTTGGTGGAGCGCGACCCGGAGGCCGCGCTCGACCCGACCGGCGAGGTGCTTCCCGAGCTGATCCGCCGCGCGATCCAGGTGAAGGCCGATGTCGTCGCCGCCGATCTGAAGGAGGCTGCCCTCCGCGAGATCCTCAACTACGGCCATACCCTCGGCCATGCGATCGAGCGGCGGGAGCGCTACCGCTGGCGGCACGGCGCGGCGGTCTCCGTGGGGCTGGTTTTCGCCGCCGAGCTAGGCCGCCTCGCGGGCCGTCTCGACGACGCTACCGCCGACCGGCACCACGCGATCCTGACCGCCGTCGGGCTGCCGACCAGCTACGACGCCGATGCCCTCCCCCAGCTGCTCGATGCGATGCAGACCGACAAGAAGACCCGGTCGGGCGTGCTGCGGTTCGTCGTGCTCGACGGCCTCGCCAAGCCCGGCCGTCTGGAGGGACCGGACCCGGCCCTGCTGGCCGCCGCGTACTCGGCGATCGCCCGCGAGGACGGCCCGAGCGGCGGCGCGGTCCTGCTGTAGAGCGCGGCCGTGCCACCGCGACCGGCGCACGGCGCTCGACCCAGGTGATCCCACCCGCCGTGCCGACAGCTGCACGCATGGGCCGCAGGCCCGCGCGGGTGGCGCGGCCGACCGGTGCACTGGGCTGCTTCCGCCCCCGGATACGAGAACGGCGCGGCCCTGAACCTGGGCCGCGCCGTTCTTGTCGGGTCAGAGCGCGATCGCGTGCGCGTGCGGCGGCGTGGACCGCTTGGCGCCCCGCCGTTCGGCCAGGATCCGGCCGATGCCGACACCGATCAGCGCGGGCACGAAGATCAGCAGGATGATGAAGGACGCGCCCGCGGTGAGCTCGAAGAGCAGGCCGTTGTCACCGAGGTCGAACCGCGGCAGCCAATCCAGGATCCAGGCGACCAACCCGCTGCCGACACCACCAGCGACGGCCGCTTTCAGCCAGCGCAGGGTCAGATCGGAACCGCGATCCGGATCCGATCCGGCGGAACGGTCCGCGCGGCCATCCAGCAGACCCCAGGACACGATGGCCCCGACCAGCACGATCAGACACAGGATGCGCATCAACGCGCCATGCGTAGGCCAATTCACCATCCCGAACCCGAGCACGGTACGCAGGACCACCACCACCGCGCCGAGTACGGCGGCCCGCAACACCCAAGCATTCATGCCGACCACCATAACCTCGAGCTACCCGGATCGAAACTAGAACTCGTATCAGTATCTCCGTCGTTCTGCCTAGTCCGCCCGCCGCGCGGGAGCGGCACCCGTGGACCTACGCAGCGCCCGCCAGCACGGCGGCCATCTCGGCGCGCGGCGCCGATTGCCCGGTGAACTGCTCGACCTGCCCATAGGCCTGGTTCAACAGCATCTGCAGTCCGCTGACCACCGCGTGCCCCGCGCGCTCGACAGCCTCGGCCAGCGGGGTCGGCCACGGGTCGTAGATCGCGTCGAGCACCACGGGGGCCGATGCCACCGGGTCAGCGACGGTCGCCGCGACGGTCGCGGGGATAGTACTCACCACAGCCCCCGCGGACGCGCAGGCCGCACTGATGGCCTCGGCGTCGAAGCCGACCAGGGCGGCGGTCATCCCGAGCCGCTCCGCGAGCTCCAGTGCGCCGCCGGCCCGCCCAGCGTCCCGCGCTATCACGGTGACCGCCTTCGCACCCAGCTCAGCCATCGCCAGCAGCGCAGGCCGCGCGGTGCCACCCGCGCCGAGCACCACGCCCTCGGCCAGCTCGGTGACCCCACCGTCGCGCAGCGCGCCCAACACCCCGTCCACGTCGGTGCAGTCCGCCCGCCAGCCGCCCTCGGTACGGACCAGCGTGTTGGCCGACCCGACCAGCACGGCCCGATCGGTGCGCTCGCTCGCATACGCCAGGGCGGCCTCCTTGCCCGGCATGGTCACCGAGAGCCCGACCCATTCCGGCCCGAGCCCGTCGACCACCCCGGGCAGCTGCTCGGCTGAGCACTCGATGCGCTCGTAGGTCCAGTCCAATCCGAGCGCGCGATAGGCCGCCAGATGCAGCTGCGGGGAACGGGAGTGCGCGATCGGCTTGCCGAGCACCGCCGCCTTGCGATTACCGGCCACTGTCCAGGATTCCGCTCTGCCTTGCCTTCTCGATGTTGCGCAGGTGCTCCTGGTAGCCGTCCGTGAACAGGGTGGTGCCCTGCTTGTCGACGGTGACGAAGTACAGCCACGCCCCCGGCTCCGGATTCTCCATGGCGCGTAGCGCATTCAGCGACGGCGCCGAGATCGGCGTGGCGGGCAGCCCGGGCATCGCGTAGGTATTCCACGGGTTGCGCTGGGCCCGGTCGGTGTCGGTGGTCGCGACCTCGGTGCGGTCGAGGGTGTAGTTCACCGTCGAGTCGAACTGCAGCGGCTGATCGACCCGCAACCGGTTCACGATCACGCGCGCCACCTTGGACATGTCCTGCGGCAGCGCTTCCCGCTCGACCAGCGAGGCCCCGATCAGCGTCTGGTAGGGGTTCAGCTTGGTCTCGGCGCCCGACTGCAGCAGCCCGGTGCCCTCGTAACTGCGCGCACTGGCGGTCACCAGCTGCGCGAGGATTTGCTCGGGCGTCCCACTCGGATCGAAATCCCAGGTGCCCGCCGCTATCAGGCCTTCGAGCTGCCTGCTGCGGTCGGGGACATTGCGCAGGACCTGATCGGCCCAGCGGGGCACGCCGAGCGCGGCCAGGTTCATGCCCGCGCCCGCGGCGTCGAGCTGGTCATAAGTCACGCACTTCTGGGTGGGCCCGGTTCCGACGCAGCTGGCGTCCGCAATCTTGCGGTAGATGCCTTCCTTGCGCGATCCGGTGTTCACATCCTGCTGGTCGTGCAGCTGACGCCCCTCGGACACCACCAAGTTGCCGACCCGCGAGGACTTGTTGATCAGGGCACTCACCGCCTGCACGGCGGGGCTGCGGCTGGGGATCGCGTAGTAGCCGGGTTGCACCGCGCTCATGTTCGAGTTGCGTACCGCCGCTTGAACGAACGCGCCCGTGCTCGCGACGACGCCGCGCTCGACCATGGTCGAAGCGATCTGCTGGGACGTGTCGCCCGGCTGCACCTGCACCACCACGAGCGGGCCCGCCGGACCCGCGTAATCCTCCGGGCCGGCCATGCTGCCGATCAGCTTCATTCCCGCGAACACGGCGGCGCCGGTGAACAGCAGCACGAAGACACCACCGATGATCCACAGGTTCCTGCGCCGCCGCTTGCGCTCGGCCGCCTTGCGCGAAGCGGCCCGGGAGCGTTTGCCGCGCTGCGAGCGCGTGGGGCGCTCCTGCTGCGCCCGCTTCGGGCGGCGTGGCGCCACTTGGCGGCTGACGCGCGGACGTTGGTTGCCGATTCGCGGGGCAGGCGGCGGCGCGGGGTCATCGTCATCGTCATCGTCATCGACGTAGCGGGGGATGACAGTGGTGTCGTCGTCGTAGTCGTCGTAGTCACGGCCGACGACATGGCGAGGCGCGTGCGCGTCTTCCTCGTCGTATTCATCCCAGGCCTGGTCGTCTCTGCGGTAACGCCGATCAGCTTCGCGCTGTCTGAACAGTTCCTCGGCCCGCGCCCACCGATCCGTCATGCATCGTCCCCGGACGACACAGGGCGTCCCGCATCCACCGACCTCAATACCGCACTCCGTTCGTCCAACCATCCTTGCAGGATCGACACGGCCGCCGCCTGATCGATCACCTGCCGCTGGCCACGCGCGCGAACTCCACTGGCCCGCAATGCACGTGCAGCTGACACCGTAGTCAAACGTTCGTCGGAAAGCCGGACAGACACCGGGGCGACAGCGGCCCGCAATCGCTCAGCGAATGCGATGGCCAGCGTAGCGGCAGTGCCCTTCTCCCCGCGTAATGTTCGCGGCAATCCGACGATGACCTCGACGGCCTCGTACTCCCGCACAATTTCGGCAATTCTGCCGATATCGGGAGCCGCCCCAGCAGTGCGCTGATTCTGTTTCGCGCGCGGCACGGTCTCCACCGGCGTGGCGAGAATGCCGTCGGGATCGCAGGCGGCGACCCCGATGCGGACGCTGCCGACATCGACCCCGATCCGTCTCCCCCGACCGGGATCGGTGTCAGGATCTGGTCGGTCGGAGCCGCGTGGCGCCGACCGCTCCAGACTCTCAGCGTCGCCCATCACCCGGCCAGTTCGGCCACCCGAGCGCGGACCGCGGCAAGGCCCGCCGGAATGCCGGACGGCTCCGAACCGGCGCCCTGCGCCATCTCCGGCTTACCACCGCCGCGTCCCGCGATGCTGGGGCCGAAGCTGCCGACGAGATCACCCGACTTGACGCCGAGTTCCTGGGCGGGCTTGTTCACGGCCACCACGAACGGCACTTTGCCGTCGGCGTTGCCGAGCAGTACCACCACGGCGGGCTCGCTGCCGAACCGGCCGCGGATATCCGTGGCGAGCGTCCGCAGATCGCCGGCGGGCACTCCCTCGGGCGCGGCGACGGCGACCAGCAGCAGGCGGCCGATCCGCTCGGCCTCTTCGACGAACTTGCCTGCCGCGGACAGCACGGCGGCCGTCTTGGTCCGCTCGAGCTCCTTTTCGGCCACCTTGAGCCGCTCCACCAACTGCTCGACGCGTGCGGGCACCTCCTCCGAGGGCACCTTCAGCGACGACGCGACACCCGCCAGCAGCGCGCGCTCCTTGGCAAGGTACTTGTAGGAGTCCAGGCCGACGAACGCCTCGACGCGCCGCACACCGGAGCCGACCGACGACTCGCCGAGCACCGTGATCGGGCCGATCTGCGAGGAATGCCGCACGTGCGTGCCACCGCAGAGTTCCATCGAGAACGGGCCGCCGATCTCGACGACGCGGACCTCGCTGCCGTAATTCTCGCCGAACAGCGCCAGGGCGCCCATCTGCTTGGCCTTCGGCAGGTCGGTGACGAACGTGTTGACCGGGAAGTCCGAGCCGACCGCGTCGTTGGACACGGCCTCGATGTCGGCCTTCTGGTGCTCGGACAGCTGGCCCTGCCAGTTGAAGTCGAATCGAAGGTAGCCCGGCTTGTTCAGCGAGCCCGCCTGCACCGCGTTCGGGCCGAGCACCTGGCGCAGGGCGGCGTGGACCATGTGCGTGCCGGAGTGCCCCTGGGTGGCGCCGCGCCGCCAGGCCGGGTCGGCTTGGGCGAGCACCACATCGCCCTCGGTGATCTGGCCCTGCTCGACCGTGGTCTTGTGCACCCACAGCTTCTTGGCGATCTTCTGCACGTCGTTGACGCGCAGCTTCATGCCGGAGGCGGTGATGCTGCCGCGGTCGGCGATCTGGCCGCCGGACTCCGCGTAGAGGGGGCTGCGATCCAAGATCACCTCGACGTCCTGGCCCGCGGTCGCGGTAGGCACCCGGACGCCGTCGGCAATCAGGGCCAGCACCGTGGCCTCGGAGGTCAACTCGTCGAAGCCGGTGAACTCGGTGGCGCCGCGATCGACCAACTCCTTGTAGATCGTCAGGTCGGCGTGGGCGTGCTTGCGGGCCTGAGCGTCCTCCTTGGCGCGCTTGCGCTGCTCGGCCATGAGCGAGCGGAAGCCCTCCTCGTCGACCGAGAGACCGGCCTCGGCGGCCATCTCCAGGGTCAGATCGATCGGGAAGCCGTAGGTGTCGTGCAAAGTGAAGGCGTCCGCCCCGGCGATCGTCGCGCCGCCCCCGGCCTTCACCGCGGCCGCGGTGTTCTCGAACAGGGTGGAGCCGGTGTTCAGCGTCTTCAGGAACGCCGTCTCCTCACCGACCGCGACGGTCTCGATCCGGCCGAAGTCGGTGGACAGCTCCGGATAGGACGGAGCCATGAGATCGCTGACGACCTTCATGAACTCGCCCATCACCGGCTTCTCGGCACCGAGCAGGCGGGCCGAGCGCACGATGCGGCGCAGCAGGCGCCGCAGCACGTAACCGCGGCCGTCATTGCCCGGGTTCACGCCGTCGGCGATCAACATGGCGGCGGTGCGGGCGTGGTCGGCGATCACGCGGAAGCGCACGTCGTCCTCATGCTGTACGCCGTAGGAGCGGCCGGTCAGCGCCTCGGCCTTGTCGATGATCGGGCGCAGCAGGTCTGTCTCGTAGACATTGTCCACGCCCTGCAGCAGCAATGCGATCCGCTCGACACCCATACCGGTGTCGATGTTCTTCCTCGGCAGTGTCCCGACCGGCGGGTGGCCCAGCTTCGGGCTCAGCTCGCCGCGGACGTCCTGCATGAACACAAGATTCCAGATCTCGAGGTAGCGGTCCTCGTCGGCGACAGGCCCACCGTCGCGGCCGTGCTCCGGCCCCCGGTCGTAGTAGATCTCCGAGCACGGACCACCGGGGCCGGGCACGCCCATGTCCCAGTAGTTGTCCTTGCCGTCGCGGAACTGGATCCGCTCCTCGGGGACGCCCGCGACCCGGCGCCAGATCTCGGCCGCCTCCGGGTCGTCCTGGTACACGGTCACCCAGATCCGCTCGGGGTCGAACCCGTAGCCGCCTTCATCCTGGGGCTTGCTGATCAACTCCCAGGCGAGGGTGATCGCCCCCTCCTTGAAGTAGTCACCGAAGGAGAAGTTCCCCGCCATCTGGAAGAACGTGTTGTGCCGCGTGGTGACACCGACCTCCTCGATGTCGCCGGTGCGGACGCACTTCTGCACGCTCGTCGCCCGCAGGTACGGCGGCGCCTCCTGACCCAGGAAGTACGGCTTGAACTGAACCATGCCCGCGTTGACGAACAGCAGGTTCGGGTCGGCCAGGATCAGCGAGGCACTCGGCACCTCGGTGTGGCCGGCGCGAAGGAAATGGTCCAGAAAACGCCGTCGGATCTCGTGGGTCTGCACAGATATCCAGCCTACCGGTGCTGCGCACGCGATTATTCATCGACCAGGGTCGTGGCGTTGCTGCGAGAAGTCAGCGAACCCAGACCTGCAGCGGTTCGGTGTCGAATGAGACCCGACCTGGTCGGCAAGTCGATCGTCTTGCCGAACCGATGCCTGATGGTACTGGACATTTCCCGGATCAGGTCGTCCTGGGGATCAGGTCGTATCCCGCCTCGCGGTCCTCAGGTCCCCCGGACGATATGGCGGAGTTTCCGTATGCGGGGCCCGACCTCGCGTTCGTGGCCGTGGTCGGTGGGGTGGTAGTAGTCCACGCCGACCAATTCGTCGGGCGGGTACTGCTGAGCGAGCACACCGTCCTTGTTGTCGTGCGGGTATCGATAACCCTGGGCGTTGCCGAGCGCGGCCGCGCCCGCGTAGTGTCCGTCGCGCAGATGCGGCGGGACGGATCCGGCCTTGCCCGCCGCGATGTCGGCCATGGCCGCGCCGATCGCGGCCACCACCGCGCCGGACTTCGGGGCGGTGGCCAGATGGATCGTGGCCTGTGCCAGAGCGAGCCGCGCCTCGGGCAGGCCGACCAACTGCACCACCTGCGCGGCGGCCGTCGCCGTCTGCAGCGCCATCGGATCGGCCATGCCGATGTCCTCGCTGGCGTGGATCATCAGTCTGCGCGCGATGAAGCGCGGGTCCTCGCCCGCACTCAACATGCGGGCCAGGTAATGCAGCGCGGCGTCGACATCCGAGCCGCGGATCGACTTGATGAACGCGCTGATCACGTCATAGTGCTGGTCGCCTGCGCGGTCGTAGCGAACGGCCGCCTTGTCCACGCTGGCCTCGACGAGGTCGACATCGACCGTGCCGTCCGAAGAGGATTCGGCCGAGGCTTCCAGCGCGGTGAGCGCGCGGCGGGCGTCGCCGCCGGCGATCCGGATGATGTGGTCCAGGGCGACGTCAGTGACGGTGTACGCGCCGCCGAGGCCGCGCGGGTCGGCGATCGCGCGGGTGAGCACCTGCCGGATGTCGGCCTCGCTGAGCGATTGCAGCTGCAACACCAGCGAGCGCGACAACAGTGGCGACACCACCGAGAACGACGGATTCTCCGTGGTCGCGCCGACCAGCAGGACGATCCGGTTCTCCACCGCGGCGAGCAAGGCGTCCTGCTGCGTTTTGGAGAACCGATGCACCTCGTCGATGAAGAGCACGGTCTGCGCACCCGCCGACAGCCTGCGTCGTGCCACATCGATGACCGCGCGTACCTCCTTCACCCCGGCCGACAGCGCCGAGAGCGCCTCGAAGCGACGGCCGGTCGCGTGCGAGATCAGCGCCGCGAGAGTCGTCTTACCCGTGCCGGGCGGGCCGTACAGCAGCACCGACGCCGCCCCGGAGCCCTCGATCAGCCTGCGTAGCGGGGAGCCGGGGCCGAGCAGATGCTGCTGCCCGACCACTTCGTCCAGCGAGGAGGGCCGCATCCGCACCGCCAACGGCGCCCCCACATCCCTGCGCACCACATTGTCGATCGTGCGCTCCGCGGAGATCTCGTCATCGGGCACGTCGAACAAGCTATCGCTCACGGGAAAGAACGTTACCGAGTCGCACCGACAGCGCCGCATGCCGCTCAGCGCCCGCCGGACCCGACCGCAGCCCCACTGCACGCGCCCGGTCGGTGGGGTTCTCGATTTTCGCACGCAGGCTCGCGCGACGGGGCCGCTCCGGGAAATTGAGGGTCGGGCTCGAGCCGATCGCGGAACAACCCGCGACTGTCGTTTCGCCGCTGCCGTCATGGCACCGCCCGGCCCTGTCGTGCAGCTGCGGAGTCGCCCCACCGTCCCTCGAATGTCGACCGCGGCAATCGATTTGCGTGTTGCCGGTTGTTCGGATGTGATCAATACTCGTGCATGAAAACGTGGTCGTTTCAGATTCTGCTTCGTTCGGGCGATTCGCTCGGCGCACCCTGTTGAAAGGCAGCGCGGCAGCCGCCGTCGCCCCCACCGCGGTAGTCGCCGCCGGGCGCGCCTGCGCCGGGACGCCGGTGTTCCGGCACGGTGTAGCCTCGGGCGATCCGCTCCCCGACGGCGTGATCC
Source organism: Nocardia sp. NBC_01730 (assembly GCF_035920445.1). Taxonomy (NCBI): domain Bacteria; kingdom Bacillati; phylum Actinomycetota; class Actinomycetes; order Mycobacteriales; family Nocardiaceae; genus Nocardia; species Nocardia sp. NBC_01730. Next base: position 3,004,669 of record NZ_CP109162.1, read on the forward strand.
TCTGGACCCGCGTCACCGTCGCCGACGACGCGACGCCAGGCTCCGGCGTCGGCGCACCGGCGAACGTACGCTGGGAGGTCGCCGCGGACGACCGGTTCGATCCGGTCATCTCGTCCGGAACCGCAACGGTCACAGCGGATTCCGACCACACCGTCAAGGTCGACGTCTCCGGGCTTGCGCCGAACGCCGAATACTTCTATCGCTTCACCGCACTCGGCGAGACCTCCCCGGTCGGCCGCACCAAGACCGCGCCCGCCACCGCGGATTCTCCCGAACGCCTCCGGTTCGGGGTGGTCTCGTGTGCGAACTGGGAGGCCGGATACTTCGGCGCCTACCGCCATCTGGCCGCCCGCACCGATCTGGACGCGATCGTCCACCTGGGCGACTACATCTACGAGTACGGCCGCGGCAAGTATGGCGGCCGCAACGGTACCGTGCGCCCGCACGACCCGGCCGATGAGATCGTCAACCTTTCCGACTATCGAATTCGCCACGCGCAGTATAAGACCGACCCCGATCTTCTGGACCTGCACGCGCGCCAGCCGTTCATCTGCACCTGGGACGACCACGAATCCGCGGACAACTCCTGGTCCGGCGGCGCGAACAAGCACGACCCCGCGACCGAGGGTCGCTGGCAGGATCGCCGCGCCGCCTCCGCGCAGGCCTATCTGGAGTGGATGCCGATCCGGGCGTCCGGATCCGGCGCCGAAGTACGGGTCTACCGCAGGCTGCGCTTCGGCACGCTGGCCGAACTCTCGATGCTGGACCTTCGCAGCTACCGCGACCAGGAGGCGAAGCCCGGCGCGGGCTGGCGCGAGGCCGACGACCCGGCCCGCACCATCACCGGAAAGGCCCAGATGGAATGGCTCACCGCGGGTTTGGCGTCCGCGCAGGTGCAGTGGAAGTTGGTCGGCAACTCGGTCATGATCGCCCCGCTGGCCTTCCCGCCGCTCGAACCGGCCGCCACGACGGCGATCACCTGCACCATGGGCCTGCCGCAGGCCGGCCTGTCGGTGAACGGCGACCAGTGGGACGGCTACACCGCCGACCGCGATCGCCTGTTTCGCGCCATCGGCGAACAGCGGATCTCCGATGTGGTCTTCCTGACCGGCGACATTCATTCCTCCTGGGCCGCGGACCTTCCTCGCGACGCCGCGAATTATCCGGGCGGCGACACGGCGGGCGCCGAGTTCGTCGTGCCCTCGGTGACCTCGACCAGCATCGGCGACATGCTGAAGCTGGACCCCGAGCTGATTGCCGCGTCGATCAGGTCCGTCAATCATCACCTGCACTACGTCGAGCTGGATTCGCACGGCTACGGCGTGCTGGACGTCACCGCGGATCGGACCCAGATGGACTGGTTCTACCTCCTGGACGTGACCGACCCGAATTCCGCTGTACGCCACGGCGCTTCGTTCGGCGTCCGCTCCGGTAGCCGGATGGAGCCGCAGCAGGGCCCGCTGAGCTGACCGTCATTCCGAGCCTCCCCCGCATCCCATACCGCCGCCGGTGTATCCGGTTTTGCCGTGGGGCCGGTTCCGCTTCTGGCCAGCGCGGACCTGTTTGGTCAGCCGCCCCCGGCACTCGCTACGTACGGCTATCTCTTGGCGTCGCGCGCGGCGCTCCTCGCCGAACTCGGCCGGGTCGAGGAGGCGGCCACGGCCTACCGATCGGCGCTGCTGCTCACCGAGCACACCGTCGAACGGGCACATCTGGCGGCCCGCCTCACCGGACTCACCAGATGACCTCGGCAGGTGGGTAAACTATTCCGACCAGCGTTCTTCCAGCATCGCCGACACGTCCTCGGCGAAATCGCCAACGATGTCGTCGCCGGTGCACCGCGCGTCTTCGGCCAGCGCTGCCCAGCGGTTGATCAGCGCCGCCGAGCGCGGCACCGAAAGTCCGTGCTCGCGCGCGGACGCGATGCGCGCATGGTCGGCGGGCAGAAACCAGAAGGTGGACAGCCACACCCAGATCAGCCGGGCTTCGAGGATCCGCTCGGCGAGCAGGTCGTCGTCGGTTAGCGCGGGCCACACGCCCACCACCTCGGAACGCCACGCCTCCACCATCTGCTGGGCGCGTTCCCGCGAGAGCTCGACATCGCACAGGCAGCCGGGGAACGACACCAGTGCGTAGGCGATGTCCAGGGTGGCGTCGCGGAACCCACCCCACTCGTAGTCGAGGAAACGCGCGCCCTCCTCGTTCAAGATCACGTTGTCCGGGCACAGGTCCGACGGACTGAACCCGCGGAATCGCCCCGCGGAGAACAGCCGGTTGCCGCGCACGATGCGCTCGGCGATCTCGCCGGGAACCTCGATGCCCAGCTCGCGCTGCAACAGTCCGGGCACCTCGGAGATCGCAGACTCGGCCTGCTGCGCGATGCCGTCGACCCGGTGCACCACATCGACCCGGCGCAGCAGCGCGACGAAGTCGGCTTCGCGCCCGACGGTGGCGGCATGCATCCGGCCGAGCGCCTGTGCGAACGCCATCAGCGCGTTGCGGGTAGCGGGCTCGACTCCGGACCGCAGCACGGCGGTGAGCAGGGAGTTCTCGCCGAGATCGCTGAGGATCAGCAACCGGTCCGGCAGACTGTGCGCGATCAGATACGCGCCGGGCCGGTGCTCCCGGCTCAGGGCGGTGGTGAATTGATACGAGACGGCCTCGCGGAGGAACGCGGAATCGACGCTGGCGACGCCGGGAGCCAGACCGCCGGTCCGGCGATCCCGCGCTGCCCCGCGGACCTGCTTGACGATCAATGTTCGCGGCAACGAGAAAGCGTTCTCTGCTACACGCACGCGTAGGACGGTCGTCCTACCACTACCGCTGAGTTCGATCGGATCGCTCAGCTTTACCGGAGCACCCATTCGCTTTGTGAGCAACTGTTGCGCTGCGGACACGACTTCGGTGGCGCGTTCGGCCAATAGTGCGGTCATCGCCTTTCAACGTACTCGCATCAGGTCACTTCTAGCGAGCGGTTACACAACCTTTCCGCGTCGTCCGGCGTGTCCGTGCCGAGGTCGCGGAACGGCCGCGCATTGCTTGACACCATTGGGCCCGTCAGGTTTTGTCATCGTCAACTGCTCTGCGCCACACCGCAAACCAGTTGAGTCGAAAGGTCTACGCATGGCCGAAACACCGCCTCCCGCATCGAAGGAACCAGCCGGCGGCGCCCCCGATCCGAACGCCGAGCGCTTCGCGGCGCGGCCGGGACAGCACGAGAGCCCATACCCGACCTCGCCGACCGCCGGACCCGGCCACGCACGCCACGAGATGGCGGGCTCGGCCGGATATCCGCAGTTCGAGGGCCCGGGAGCGGCGCAGTACGGCAGCGAACCGCTGGAGCCGGCCCCGCCGGTGACATCCCAGCCGTACCCCACCTATGGGCCGCAAGGCACCGGTCCTGGCTATGCGCCGCCTGGCATGATGCCACCGCCCGGCGCCATACCGCCGCAGCAACCGGTCTACGGCTACCAGCAGGTCACCGCGGCCCCCGGCACGCTCGACGTGGGCCGGGCGCTCAGTTATGGCTTGGCGAAGTTCCGTGCCAACCCAGGGCCGTGGGTCGGCGTGACCGCGTTGGGCCTCGTCATCTATCTGGCGTTCGTGCTCGTCGTGCAACTCACCGGTCCGACGACGCTGCTGCCGCTGCTGCTCATCTTCCTCGCGGTGCTGGCCGGCGTGTGGCTGCTGCAAGCCGCCATGGTCCGCGGCGCACTGTACGAAACCGACGGCACGCCACCGTCTTTCGGCTCATACTTCCGCTTCGTGAACGCGGGCAATGTCCTGCTCACCGCACTGCTGGCATTCCTGCTGACCTTCGTCGGCTCCGCGATCTGCTTCGTCCCCGGATTTGTCGCTGGCCTGCTGTGCATGTTCTCGCTGCACTACGTCGTCGACCAAAACCAGGGACCGTTCGAGGCGCTGAAGTCCAGCTTCACGCTGGTGGTCGCCAACATCTGGCCGGTGCTCCTGCTCGCACTCGCGGTGCTCGTGGTGACCTTCCTCGGGCTGCTGCTGTGCGGTCTCGGTCTGCTGGTCGCGGGCCCGGTCGCGACCATCGCGGTGACCTACGCCTACCGCACGCTCACCGGAGACACCGTTTCCGCGTGGTAACCGGCGATCACTTCTCGATCAGTGACCGCACCGATCCAACGCTCGAGCCGTTCGACGGCCCGGCCTCGCTGCCCGCGCGAGGCCGGAGCTCGAGCACAATGATCCCGGCCACCATTCGCTCATGGTCGGCGGCGCCGGGCCGGCGGCGACGCTGACCAGAACGTACCGTTCCGCGGGGGCGACCGCTATTGCGGGGGCTTCGCGACTTTCGCGTCCTCACCCTTCTTCTGCTCCGGCTCGGCGTCCAGGCCCGCCTCCTTGCGCTGCTGCGCGGTGATCGGTGCGGGCGCGTCGGTCAGCGGATCGACGCCGCCTCCAGTCTTCGGGAATGCGATGACCTCGCGGATCGAGTCCTGTCCGGCCAGCAGCGCGGTGACCCGGTCCCAGCCGAAGGCGATGCCGCCGTGCGGCGGGGCACCGAAGGCGAAGGCGTCCAACAGGAACCCGAACTTCTCCTGCGCCTCTTCGTGGCTGATACCCATCACCTTGAACACGCGTTCCTGCACGTCGCGGCGGTGGATTCGGATCGAGCCCCCGCCGATCTCGTTGCCGTTGCAGACGATGTCGTAGGCGTAGGCCAGCGCCGAGTCCGGGTCGGTGTCGAAGGTGTCCAGCGACTCCGGCTTCGGTGAGGTGAACGCGTGGTGCACCGCGGTCCACGCGGAATGGCCCACCGCCACATCGCCACTCGCGGTCGCCTCGGCGGTCGGCTCGAACAGCGGGGCGTCCACGATCCACACGAACGACCAGGCGTCCTCGTCGATCAGGCCGACCTTGCGGGCGATCTCGCCGCGCGCGGCACCGAGCAGACCGCGCTGCGCCTTCGCCGGACCGGCCGCGAAGAACACGCAGTCGCCCGGTACCGCACCGACATGCTTGGCCAGGCCCTCTCGCTCGGCGTCGCTGAGGTTCTTGGCCACCGGGCCTCCGAGCGTGCCGTCCTCGTTCACCAGGACATACGCCAGCCCCTTCGCGCCACGCTGCTTGGCCCAATCCTGCCAGGCGTCGAGCTGGCGCCGCGGCTGGCTCGCGCCGCCGGACATGACCACCGCGCCGACATAGGGAGCCTGGAACACCCGGAACGGGGTGTCTTTGAAATACTCGGTGCACTCGGTGATCTCGACACCGAAGCGCAGATCCGGCTTGTCGGAACCGAAGCGGCGCATGGCCTCCGCATAGGTCATGTGCGGGATCGGCGTCGGAATCTCGTAGCCGACCAGCTTCCACAGCGCGACGAGGATCTCCTCGGCCAGCAGGATCACGTCGTCCTGGCGCACGAAGCTCATCTCGATGTCGAGCTGGGTGAACTCGGGCTGACGGTCGGCGCGGAAGTCCTCGTCGCGGTAGCAGCGCGCGATCTGGTAGTACCGCTCGATGCCGCCGACCATGAGCAGCTGCTTGAACAACTGCGGGCTCTGCGGCAGCGCGTAGAAGCTGCCCGGCTGCAGGCGAGCGGGCACCAGGAAGTCGCGTGCGCCCTCCGGGGTGGAGCGGGTCATCGTCGGCGTCTCCACCTCGATGAACTCGTGGCGGGCCAGCACCTCGCGGGCAGCCGCGTTGACCTTCGACCGCAGCCGGATGGCGTGCGCCGGACCCTCGCGGCGCAGATCCAGGTAGCGGTGCTTCAGGCGCGCCTCCTCACCGGGCTGCTCGTCCAGTTGGAACGGCAGCGGGGCACTCTCGTTCAGCACCTCGAGTTCGGCGACGTTGACCTCGATGGTGCCGGTGGGCAGCTCCGGGTTCTCGTTGCCATCCGGGCGCGGTTCCACTGTGCCGGTGACGCGTACGCAGTACTCGGCGCGCAGCCGGTGCGCCTGCGCGGCGGGTTCGCCCTCGCGGAACACCGCCTGGGCGACCCCCGACGCATCGCGCAGATCGATGAAGATCACCCCACCGTGGTCACGCCGCCGGGCCACCCAGCCGGTGAGGGTGACGGTCTGACCGGCATGCTCGCTTCGCAGCGAACCAGCCAAGTGGGTGCGCAGCACGGGGTTCCTTTCGACGACTCCGGCACCCGGTGCGATGTGACCAGGTGCGGGTCCATCGTAGTGAGACACATTCGTCGAGTGGAAACCGATATCACCACGCCCATGCCAAGCTGTATCGGGCGAGTGTGTGACCGAGGGCTACGGACGACGAAAAGCGGACGACGAAAAGCGGACGACGAAAAGCGGACGACGAGAAAGCGACAACGATGACCTTCAACGAGGGCATGCAGATCGACCCCGATCGGGTTTCGTCCGGCGGAGGCCCCGGAATGGGTGGCAAGATCGCGCTGGGCGGTGGCGCGGGCGGACTGATCGTGCTGGTGTTGACCCTCCTGATGGGCGGTGACCCCGGCTCGGTCCTCGGCAACTTCACCGGGGCACAGGATCAGAGCCAGACGCAGCCGGGCACGGCGGGCACGCCGAGCCACTGCAAGACCGGCGCGGACGCCAACAAGTACATCGACTGCCGGGTGGCGCTCACTGCGCAGAGCCTGGACGCCGTGTGGTCCACCGAGCTCCCCCAGCAGACCGGAAAGCGGTACGTGCGGCCGAAGGTGGTGCTGTTCTCCGGCGCTACCTCGACCGGCTGTGGCAACGCCACCAGCGCGGTCGGCCCGTTCTACTGCCCGGCCGACCAGACCGCCTACTTCGACACGAGCTTCTTCCAGGAGTTGGTGGACCGTTTCGGTTCCAGCGGTGGCCCGCTCGCGCAGGAATACGTGGTGGCGCACGAGATCGGCCACCACATCCAGAATCAGCTCGGCGACATCGGCCGTGCACAGCGGGATCCGCGCGGCCCGGAGTCCGGCGCGGTGCGCACCGAGTTGCAGGCCGACTGCTACGCGGGCATCTGGGCGCACTTCGCGGATGAGCTGCCGGCACCCGGCGGCGGCCAGCCGTTCCTGAAACCGCTGTCGGACAACGACGTCCGTGATGCGCTCTCGGCAGCCTCGGCGGTCGGCGACGACCGCATCCAGCGCGCGGCGCAGGGCAGGGTGAATCCCGAAGCGTGGACCCACGGTTCGTCCGAGCAGCGGCAGAAATGGTTCCTCACCGGCTACAGGACCGGCGAGGTGCGCGCCTGCGACACCTATTCGGCCCAGGACCTGAACAATCCGTCCGCCCTGCGGTGACCCGGATTCCATCGGCACCACAGCTTTGCTGTCATGATCGACGGTAGTTCGCCTGTGCCACAGGTGAAAACGGCAACGCTGGGAGATGGGATTGAAGCGAAGTACGACAGCGGCCTTGCTGGTCGCGATGCTGGCGCTCACGGTGGGCTCGGTCACCGCCGCCGCCGACCCGGTCACCGCGCCGCCGCCGCAGCCCAGCGCGCTGCCTCCGGCCGCCGCGCCGCTGGCGCTATTCACCTTGACCACCATTCCGGACAGCTGGCAGAGCCGGGTGGATCTGCGCCCGCAACTGGAAATCTTCTCCGACGGCAAGGCCGTCAAGATCCCCGACGCCGTCGCCGCCGATCGCGCACCGGATGTCCCGCCGGGGCGGATCAGCGGGCACGTACCACCCGAGGTGCTGACCGCGGCGCTGGCCGAGACCAGGTCGCTCGTGGCCGTGGATCTCGGTGTGCCGACGGCCACCGACCAGGGCAGCCAGATCATCGACTGCATGTCGCAGCCGCCGAATGAGGACGTGCATCTCGTCGTCTACGCGCCCCAAGCCACCGAAGGCCTCGGCGCCGAGCAGCAGGCCGGCCGAAAACGCTTTGCCGACCTCTACCAGAAGCTGCTCGACGCGTTCGTCCAGGACAACTGATACCCGCGGTCCGGACCGAGCGGTTGCCGCCGTTCGGGCCGGGTTGCCCGGTAAGCCCTTGTGGGGGCTAGAACTGGTCCTGGTCGTAGTCGGAGCTGATGATCTCGTCGGAGTGCGTCGCGCCGATAACATCCGGCGTGGACTCTCCCAGCGAACCGGTGAGGTCGTCATTTCCGGTCGGGCTCAGATACGGCTGCACGGTGCGCGAGTGCTCCTCGTCGTTGCTCCGCTGCCCCGCACCGGCAGCCGGGCTGCCCATGAAGCTGTTGGCACCAGAGGGGGTGGTGCCGGTGCCGCCCGGACCGAATGGCGCACCTGCGATCGGCGAGGCGGTGGTGCCGGGCAGGCCGGTGGGCTTGGGCACCGAGGGTGTTCCCGAGAGGCCGGGGCTGCCGGAGATACCGCTCGGCACGCCGTGGTTGGTGCTCGGGCTGTGCGGCGTGTGCACCGATGACGGCGTGGTCGACGGTGTCCCCGGTGCGTACGAGTCCAGGCCCGCGGCCTTGGTGGCCGTGTCTGTCGCGGTCGACTGCGCCTGCTCCAGGATCGGCTGGCCGACGTTCTGCGCCACCGCCTGCGCTACCTCCTGCGGCGCAGGCCCGCCATCCGGCGCGACCAGCTGCTGCACCATGCCGCTGAGCTCGGCGGACTTGCCCGCCAGGTCACCGCGGGTGGCATTGACCACGCCTACGGCGTGACCGAGGTGCTCCGTGGCCGAGGCAATCAGCGTCGCCTGCGCAGGCGGGGTCAGGATCACCGGCGCCAGCGCGGTCGCCTGGGTGGCGAACGACGACGCGATGCCGAGCAGCTGCGCGTTGCCCTGCTGCACTACCGCGGCGGCACGTTGGGTGAGCTCGGAGATATCGATGCCGCGCTGACTGGTCTCGTGGCCCTCGACGTTCGCCTGCTGGCTGGTGACCTGCGCGTTGCGGGCGGCCTGGCTCTGCCAGAGCTGCTCGACCGTGGCCATACTGCCCTTGCCCACCTGCATGGCCATCTCGATGACCTTGGAGGACTGGCTGAGGATCGCGGTCGGGTCGAGCGCGCCGATCACGCCGGTGCCGAAGCTGCCGAGCAGATCGAGGATCGGCTTCATCAGCATGTCCACGCCTGGCAGCGCGGGCAGCGCGACACCCTGCATCAGCGCGGCGACCGGGTCGGCGGGCAGCGGCGGCAGCGCGGACGCGGCCTGATTCACCGCGGTGGCGACGGCGGCCGGCGCGTCGGCGAGCCCGCCACCGAGAACGCCCTGCGCGGCCTCGACCACCGGGGCGGCGGCGTAGTTGATCGCGGCGCTCGTGTCTCCCAGCAGGGCGGAGACCTCGTGCGGAACGCCGGGAATATCCTGAGCGCCCGGCCCTGCCGCGCCGTTCAGGCCGGACAGTCCCGGCGGAACGGCGCCGAGTGTGTGCTGGTCTTCGGAGATCTTGCGCGACAACACGAACGCGGGCGGTTCGATGGGCGGCATGTCGTCGGGCAGCTGGGGCAGCGGCAAGTCGAGCACCGCCTTGGCGGGCGAGTTCTGCAGTGCGTCCAGTACGGTCTGCTGGCCGATGGCGACGTTTTGCTCGGCCGCGTGCTCGACGACCTGCCCCTCGGGCGCGATGACGCCGCTGTCCAGTGGCCTCATACCGCGCCCCCGATCTGGTTCGCGATGGAGCCGAGCACGCCCGCGTTGAACGAGTCGGTGGCGTCGTAGGCAGCGGCGGCGCTGAACGCCGACTCCGAAAGCTTGGCGTACTTGGCCGACAGATCGTTGATGTCCTTGGCCTGCAGCACCTGGGCCGCGGCGAACATCGCCAGATAGTCGATGCCGATCAGTCCGAACACCGGAACCAGCGCGGCGACATTACGCACCGCGTCGAAATTGCCCGCCCCCGCGAGATCGTCGGCGATGCCGGCGTTCGTGGCGGCGAACGCCCGGACCGCTTCGGTCTCTACCGAGAGATCACTCATCGAGTTGCCCCCCAAAATCGTCGTGAACATCTGTGCCATGAACGTCGTCGTGACCCGTCCGCTCCCCTGCCGAATCGGCTGGGCCGCTACGGTTTGGGCTCAATATAGCGGACGAGACCACCGAGGTTCGAGGCCGAGCGCGGCGTCACAAGCCGAATCGCACCGAACTGGAGCGTGTTGCAAGTTAGAACAAGTTTTCTGACACGCTTTTGCAGCGAATACGCTTCCTCCCCGGTGTCCCAAATCCCAACTATCACTGCGCCACCTCCCGCATCGGCCGCTGAGCCTCTCGACGCAAGCTTGGGAGGTACCCGGTGAACTCCGAGATCATCACGCCGTTGACTCCCGACGCGACCGCCTCGATCGATAGGGCTTCGAGGTTCGAGTCGTCCGCGCATGCAGCGTTTCCCTTGGTCGAGTTGGTCTATCCGACCCAGCCTCGCGATAATCGGTGGACCTATGGGCTGCGGCGCGTCGACCGCAACGGTCGCGTGATCGACAAATCGGTCGTCGCAGCGCTCGGTTGGTGCGCTGGCCTACGGCTCTCTGGGATGAGCACGAGTGGCGGTGTGCGGCTTACGGTCTGCGAGTCGGGCAAGAATTCGATCACTTCCGATCGAGATCTTCGGCTCGCGGCGCGTACGCGCCGAGCTCTCGCGATCGCAGCCGGCGACCAGGTTCTTCTGGTGGCCGATGCACAACAGATGGCGATGACTGTGCTGCCGCTACGGGCGATTGATCGTCTGGTCGGTGCGGCGTGTGAGGACAACCGTGTGGAATCGGGGCAATCGTGACCGCGACGCCCTCCGTCAATGACCTCGACACCGCCAGACGGCTGCTCGACCAGATGCAGACCCTGTTGGCACACAACGAGTCGCACCCGAACGTGCCCAGGTTCGCGGACTACGTTCCCCGTGTCCTGGCCGCGATGCCCGCGACCTTGACGGTTGTGCAGTATCAGTCGTTTCTGCGCAGGGTCGCCGAGGCGTGGCCGGACAGGCGGATCGACGAGCCCACACCGACCGAGTTCAAGTCCCTGATCGCCGAGATCGTCGAGATGCGCCAGGTGAGACGCAATGACGTCGGTGGCAAGGGCACGGCCAGAGGGGTGATCTCGGCGCTGCGCAAGTTGTACGAGTTCGCGGTCGATGACGGCTATATCCGGTCAGAGGACAACCCTGGGAAGAAGCTGGCGATGCCCAGCTTGCCCCCGTCACGCCGTCGCGCGCTGTCGCGAGATCAACTCGTCGAGATCAACCGGGCAGCGGCGGAATCCGGTGAAGACCCGGAGTTGGACACCCTCATCCTTCGCCTGCACACCGAGACGGCGTGCCGCCGCGCGGGCGTGGTGGATTTGCGGGAGGTCGATCTCGATCCCGCCAACTGCCTCATCCATCTCAGAGAGAAGGGAGGCATCACCAGGTGGCAACCGATCTCGCCGACCTTGATGGAAGCACTTCAGCAACATCATCGCAGGCGAAAGCCGCACGACAGGTCGGTCGGACATCGTGCTCGCAATGGGAAGGTCATCACCGCCGAAGCCGAGGCACGTCTGCTCCGTTACCGCAACGGCGATCCGGTCAACAACCGCCAGTACCACCTGATGTTCCAGCGCATCGGCGCCGCGGTCCCCTGGGTGGTGGCACACCAGATCTCCATTCACTGGCTACGGCATACGACCTTGACCTGGGTGGAGCGGCGTTTCGGAGTTCCGGTCGCCAAGGCCTATGCCGGGCACACCGACAACCCCGGTGGTGCCACGACCCTGCTCTACACCCGCGCTGGTCTGCCCGAAGTCGCGCGAGCCCTTGCCGAGCTCACCGGTGAACCGCATCCGTGCGCGGCCGCATCCGGCGCCGACCCCAATTACCTCCCCTCCGGCCCGAGGCAGGATCCATGACACCGAAGTCGACATCACCCAGCCACCAGCTCGCCGATCCCGCGACCCTCGGACGATCGGTCGAGGTGGCCCGAAATTGCGTCCCCCTGCAGGAAGTCTCAGAGCTGTACCAGGCGATGACGGTCGCCGAGATCGAGGCCGAGCAAGGGTTAGCCCGATGGGAGCGTGCCCAGCGGCGGCGCCAGCGCAAGCGTTCGGTGCGTGGCGAGCTGGCCGAACAAGCGCGACAACAGCGGTCGGCCCGCCGGTTGCGGCAGCAGGACGCGCGCCAGCTGCGATGGTTGGCGAACGCTCGGGCAGATCGTGCGCGAGCGACGAACCCGGACGCGTTGGTCGGGGCCTTGCATCACCGGGCAAGGCGCTCCTCATTGCTGTTGCGGTGTGTGATGGGGGTCGGGTTGCTGTGGTCGGCGGTCAACGTCGGCCGCAACCTGACACCCGCCGACGTGACACCGGGGCCGACGTGGTGGCTGTTGTGGGCGTTGTCGTTCGGGATCGAGGCCATGATCTCGGTGCCGATCCTGGAGATCATGGCCCAGGCCGCGACCGCGGCCCGGCTCGGGCAACGCGTCGATCGCGCCAAGATCGTGTTCTTCGAAGCGGCGCTGCTGACCGGCACTGTCGGATTGAACTGCGGTCCACACCTCATTCAAGGCAGCTTCGGTAGAGCAGCGGAATACGCGGTCGCGCCGGTCATGGTGGTGGTATTGATGTGGCTACACGCGTGGCTGACCACTCGCTACGCCGAACTCATCGAGGCAGTCGCCACCACTGACAGCACCACGCACGATGCCGCGACGAACGATCCTTCGCCTGCGTACACCCAGCATCGGAGTGCCGGTCGCCTGATGCAGCACGTTGGAGGCGGGTCCGAGGATGTGGTCGCCTATCTGCCCTCTGATCGTGCCGAAACGGATGATCCGGGTCACGACCCTGGTGCGGCGGGTCTCGGTGAGGACCTGGCGCGGATCGCAGGAAAGTTGGTGGCGACCGGGCGTAGTGAGAAATCGGTCACCGAGATCGTCGAGATTCTGGAGTTCGCCGCGACGGGGATGAACGCGAACGCCGTCGCCACCGCGATGTCGACCCGGACGGGGGCGACGTGGCGGCGATCCACCGTCGACCGGATCATCGCCCGCGCAGTGGAGTTCGGATTCCCTGTCGTAGGACCGCGATTGGAGGTGGTCGCCGACCAGAAACCCGCCTGACCCTCCGACCGGCGACGGTCGGTGTGGGTGCGATCCGCCTGTAAGGGATCGCACCCGCCTCGGGAACCGAGATCGGCCCAACAGAACCAATAAACCGAAACCCCCAGTAGCCGCTGGAGACTTCACACCAGACAACACGAAGGCTGTCCATGACTGGCACCTCCGGGGGGAACCCTGCCCAAACCATGATTCAACCGACACCACCACGTCGTCCGCGTGCTCGCACGAGCCTCCCAACAGAGACGTCGAAGGTGATCGATCCGCTCTTGTAGTGGAAACCGGTGACGAGCAGTTGGCGACCGCGCGACGCATTGTTCGCGACGCTGGAACCCTTGCTCGCTGCCCGACGTTCCATGCGGTTGTGGAACCCGACAACAGTGCCGCCGCGGTTCGCTGACCGCGCGCAATCCTTGACCGCAAGCTGCCCGATCAGCCTGCGGCAGTGCCGATATATCTCCACGGTCGGACCCGGCTGCTGGTATTGGACTTCGATGCCAAACACGGCCACAGCCCCGCCACCGTCGACCGCGACGTCGAGCACTGCTTGACCCTGCTGCACGCCTGCGGCGCCCGCACAGTTGCTGATCGCTCCACCAGCGGCGGCCGCCACATCCTGATCCCCCTCGCCGAGGGCACCACACTCACCCGCGCCGAGATCGAGCCTGTCCTGCGGGCCCTGGCCGACCGGCTGCTCAGCCTCGACATCACCCCGATGTTCAACGACCGCACCGGCTGTATCACCCCACCCGGATCCCGCTGCCGCGACGGCGGATTCCGCATCCTCGACGGCCCACTCGACCAAGCGGCCCACACGCTCACGATCCGTTCGCCCGCGACGTTCTGGCCCCGCTTCACCCAGCTCCTCAGCACCGACACCGACCCAAGTAACCCCGGCCGCGCGCGACGACCACCAGGCGCGCGCGACGGCGCGCACTGCGCGCGCGACCCCGCGCGCGACCGCGCCCACCAGCGGCGACACCCCGCCGGATGACCTCAGTCGGCTGTGGGAGGGGGCACGCGGCTGCGCGCGGGCTATCGGCGACACACACCGATCCCCGTCGCGGTGCTCGCGTTCGCGCGCGAGGGTCGCGCACCGCAGGGTCGATGGCGCGCACACAACGGACGCCTTGATCGCTCGGCCGCGCGCCAATCACGTATGGCATCAACCCGGAGAATATCCGTTGCCCGACGGAACCGGCCCGATGTCAGATAGTGGGATGACCACCGACGGGCTCGACATCGCTCGGCAGCTGATTCGGCAACTGTTCCCGGATGCGCGCGGCCTGGCTGGGCGGCAGCACCGCGTTCGGGATCGCCACGGCAACTTCCGATCTGGATATCACCGTGCTGCTCGCGGGTCCGCCGGCACCGTATCGCGAATCGCTGCACCATGAGCGGCGGCCGGTAGATCTGTTCGTGCAGACCGAGACGTCGATGGAGCACTTCTGCGCCGAAGAGCGCGATGCCCGGCGGCCGATCGCCTTGCGGCTGATCGGACAGGCTCACATCCTCTCGACGCCGGCGGTAGCGGCGAACGCCTGCGGGACCGGTGCGCGAGGCAGCTCGCCGCTGGACCGGAGCCGTTGACCGACACGGAACTACGAGCCGCTCGCTACCAGATCACCGATCTGCTCGATGACCTCACAGGCTCCGAGGACCAAAACGGACGTCTGCTGATTGCGGCCACTCTGTGGCAGACCACCGCCGATCTGCTGCTCACCGGGCACGGCCGCTGGAGCGGCGGCGGCAAATGGCTGCGCCGGGAGCTGGCCGCCTTCGATCGCGACACCGGCACGGAATACGCGCAGGCACTGGCGCTTGGGGTGTGATCAGTTGCGTTCGGCACCATCGAGCCGATGACCGAGGTCATCACCCGGGCCCTGGACCTGTCCGGCGGGCGATTGCTTCACGTCCCGCCTGACCGAATCAGCCATCGCGGTTGAACTGCTGGAGCGTGCCTTGGCGCCGCGGCTGAGGCGGTTCGAAATTCAATGCGGAGTTCTACGCACGTGCGATGTCCGCTGGTCAATACGCCCAGTTCGTGCCAGTTCCTCTGTATTGCTCGACCGAGATGGGCTCCACACCAGGCTTCATGTGGTCGAGATAGATCAGTCCGTGCAGGTGGTATCCGGGGTACAGCTGGCGCACCGCCGACGACGCTGACGTTCGACGGGTTCCTGGGGAAATGAGGATCGGGTCGGCTCTTATCCGGGGAATGTCCGCCACGCCGTTGACGACGTTGACGTCCGATGATCGCTGAGGGTTCGCCGGTATGGTCCCGGCATGGCCGTCCGTCAACGAGTTGTGGCTGGTGACGAGGTAACCCATGTCGTCCTCGATCGGGAGTGGAAAGTGATCGCGCCGATCGAGGATTACCTTGAATACCTGCGTCAGGAGCAGTACTCGCCCCACACGGTCCGGAGTTACGCCGGGGGGCTGGCGTCGTGGTGGACGTTGTTGGAGCAGCGGGGACAGGATTGGCGGCACGTCGGTGTCGACGATCTGGCCCGGTTCGCGCGGCGGTTGCGTGACCGGGGATCCGATCCGACAGTGCTAGCGCTGCGGCCATCGAAACCGGCGGCGACGAGCACGGTTGGTTCGGCGGTAACCGCAGTGCTCGGCTTCTATCGCTATCACGCGATCGTGGGCGGCGTTCCCGCTGCGCGGCAGTTCTACGTGCATGTCACCGGCGGAACGATGCAATCGCGCAGCCAGTACGCGTCGTTCCTCGGCCACATCGGCGGCGGCCAGGATCGACGGGTGATCGGCCGCCGCCGAGGACCGAGCACTCCGGCACCACTGCTGTCGCCGCAGCAGATCGCTGTCATCAAGGACGATGCTGCGCGATTCGAGGACGGAAACTGGTTGGGGGACTTGCGCTTCCGGTTGCTCTGGAGCCTATTGGAGGAAACCGGCGTTCGGATCGCCGAGGCACTGTTGATGCGGCATCGAGACTGGCAGCCCGGCACAGGTACTACCGCGTTCATCGAGGTGGAGCCACGTGAAGATCTCCGGCGTCGTCTGCGGGTGAAGAATCAGCACTTCCGTCGCATCTATGTCGGTGACGAGTTGGACGATCTCTACGGCGAGTATCTGTTTCTGCTGGCGGAGCATGGTTTCCAGTTCGACGATGACGATCCGATCTTCATCAACTTCTATCGGGGTCAGATCGGCCGGCCGTTGCGGGCCGAGACTGTCTACGACTGGATCGAGGGTTTCAAACGCCGTCATCCGCTGCTGCCGGCGGAATGGACACCCCACTGGTTCCGGCATTTTCACGCCACCGCGCTCTTGTTGGCCGGGATTCCGCCGCACGTTGTTCAGCGTCGGCTCGGGCATCAAGACATCAACACGTTGATGAGGACGTATGCTCACGTCACCGATGACGCCGAGATGCGGGCCGCCGCAGATTGGAAGATGCTGATCCAGCGGTGGGGAGCCGCCGCGTGAGCGTGACGTTGCGGACACCGGCCACCGATCGTCACTCGGAGAAAGCAGATCCGCGGCTGTTCATCGGTGGCAGCTACGACGAGCGGGTGAATCGGCAACTGGCCGCGGAACTTCCGGAGCAGGTGCGAGGCGCCTACTTCGACCGGGACGACATGCCCGCGCACTGGATTGCCGCCATCGCCGAGAACCTGCCGACCTATCGGGCGAAAGGGCACAGCGTCGTCCTGGATTTCCGAGTGCTGCCCGAACCGATGCGCACGGAGTTCCTCTGGGCCGCCGAGCGGCAGGTTCAGCTCGGTCTTCATGTCCACGCGGTGCCGACCACCAGGCTCTGCGCCTACCTGGGCGAGGCAGTCGAGCGCGAATACCCTGACGCGGTCAGCTTGTTCGACCGGTCGAAGGACGAGTGGTCGAGGGCGTTCGTGAAGATGCGCATAACCGACGGGCGGCCACTGCAGCCGAGCTATTTGGCGCGGCTGGGCTGGGTGCTGGGACGCACCTTCGACACGCTCGCCCATGTCTATCACAAGGGCCCATGGTGGGAACTGGACGTCTGGAATCCGATGTTCGATCCACGAATTCCGTTGCGCGAACACGAACCCAAGCGCACCAACATCACCTACTTCCAGCAGTTGACGACCCCGTGGCTGCGGCAGGGAGCCAAGTTCTGGCTGTCGCGGCAGCTGGAGCGGGATGTCTATACCTGGACCACGGTTCACGACCGTCGATACAACCTGCAATGGTTGCAGCAGTATGTCGACGACGTCGGCTGCGATGGCCCCCACCTTGTCGACGATCCAGCCAAACTGGGCTCCTGGATCCAGGACCTCCGGCAATGGCTGCGCCACCAGAAATGCAAGTCAGGGTCTCGGAAAGGTCAGCCGCTCAGCGAAACTCCCCGACGAGCCGCGCTGACGGCGCTCGAACAGCTCTACCAGTTCATGTTCGTCGAAGGCGCAGCCACTATCGGCAACGACGACTGGTCTCGGTTGGGGCCACAGCACGCGGTGTTGTTCCGATTCGGCGACAAGCCCACCGGCCCCAAACGTCCACGGCCAGAGATGATCCTCAGCGACTCGGTGATCAGCCGGATCGCGCAGCAGAGCGAGCTCATCGCCCGCCCGGCCGAAGAGGGCGGGCTCGGCGACGAGCAGTTGCTGAGGATGCTCGGCCTGATGATCCGCACCGGTCGGCGGATCAAGGAAATAGCCATGCTCGATTTCGATCCGCTGATCGCGATCCCGTTCCATGACCCGGACGGCCACGTCGCCCGACTGCGCTACCAGCAGACGAAGATCAGCACAGGCGACGCCACGATCCTGGTCGACCAGGAGGTCGTCGACCTGATTCGCCAGCAGCAGGCCTACGCACGCGCGTTCATGGCCCGGCAAGGCCGCGCTCAGGTCGACCCGAAATATCTGTTTCTCGCCCACGTCCAGAACCGCAACGGTGAGCGGCCCTACCCCGTTGGCACCGCACGGCCACGGCTGACGCAGTTCGCGAAATTGGTCGATCTGCGCGACGAGATGGGGCGGGAAGTCGAGCTCAGCCGCACTCACACCTTCCGCCACACCAAGGCGACGAATCTGCTCAACGCTGGGGTGCCGATCCACGTCGCGATGCGCTACATGGGGCATGCGTCACCGGTCATGTTCATGCACTACGCGCAGACACTGGCCGAGACGGCAGAGCGAGAGTTTCTGCGCTACAAGAAGATTGCGGTCGATGGTCGAGATCACAGCCAGGACCCCAAGGAGATGTTCGAGTCCATCGCGCTGGACAAACGCACCGACCGGGTGCTGCCGAACGGCTGGTGCCTGCTGCCTCCTCGCCAACACTGCGACAAGGGAAATGCCTGCCTGACATGCACAAAGTTCGCGACCGACGCATCACACGCGCCGGTCTTGCGGCAGCAACACCGCGAGACCCTCGAACTGATCGACCGACGCCAACAGGCCCACTGCGAACGATTCGGCGAGCCCATGAGCGAGGATAACGTCTGGCTCCGTGGCCGACGCGCAGAAACCACGGCGCTCACGGCCATCCTCGGCCGCCTCAAGCAGATCCGCTCGGTCGAGGTCACCACCGCGATCCGAGGAGCGGGCGCACCGCAACGCCAGAAAGACGAGGCGACCCGACATGACTGACCGACGCACCGAGGTCCTCGCCGACGCGACCCGGCAACGCACATACCGAGCCGAAAAAGCAGTCGAAAAGGCCCTCGCCCAGGCCCGAAACACTGGTGGCCCGGTGACCATCGCGGGAATCGCCGCGTCCGCCGGAGTGTCATCCGATTTCATCTACCGCCACCCAACACTGCGACCCCGGGTCGAAGCATTGCGTCGAGCAAATTCCCCGGCTCGGACCGGAGTCGACATCCCGGCAGACGCTCACGCCGCTGAGAGCACTCTGGTCCGCAGGCTCACGCATCAGCTGGCCACCGTCCGCCGGCAACATCAACAGCAAGTCGCCGAACTCCGTGCGGCGCTCGAAGCCGCGCACGGAGAACTACTGCTTCTGCGCAGGAGCCGCGACGATCAGTGAACCTCACCGCCAGACCGAAAACCGCCAAACGCCTGCCTATTTCGAGTACTGCCATACCGAGCCGGTTCCCCGATACTCCGCCAGCGGAATCGGCACCATACCTGGCCGCATTTTCTCCTTGAACAACTTTCCAGCCAGATGATCGATCTCATGAGCCACGAGCCTGGCGGCTCCGTGCTCGAATCTCGACACCTGCTGTGATCCGTCGAGCCAATCGTGAGCGACACGCATCATCAGCGGTCGAGGAACACGGCCGCGCACATCGAAGAAGCTGAGGCAGCCCTCGAACTGCTCGTCGGTCTCCTCCGACTTCTCAACGACCACAGGATTGAGCAGGATCATCGAGCGGCCGCCCGGGAGCCGGACGATCGCGGCCGCCCTCTCGATCCCGATCTGCGGTGCCGCAACACCAACCCCTTTCGCGAACTCGTGAACAGCACTCACTCGGTCCGCGGCGGCATCGAGGGCGTCGATCACCGACAGCGCTTCCTCTTGGTCCGCAGGCAGTTCGAACCGGCGAGCCACTCGGGAAAGCCGCGGATCGCCCTCCTGCACGATGCCGGCCTGCCGCATCAGCTCAGTAATGGTCGGCTCCGCCACTGGCACCTCCTAGACGTCGTGGACTCGGATAGGGGGTTGATCCTCTACGTCAGCGGCATACCGCCGACGTCTCACCTGCACAAACATCCTCGAAATCCGTTGCAGCGCCGGATAATAAGTGGTCGATTTCATGTGCGGCCAGGCGCGCGACTCCGCGGTCGAACACCGTAATCCGGGTGTTGCCGTCGATGTCGGTGTGTTCGACGTGGATCGTCAACGGGCGCGGCACTTGTCCGCGTAGGTCGAAGAAGCTCAAGCATCCTTCCTACTGCTCGTCTTCGCCGCCGCCCGTTTCCACGATGCGCGGGTTGAACAGGGTGATGGTGTCCACGTTGGGGGTCCGGACGATCGCCGCGGCCCTGCTGATGCCGATCTGCGGTGCCGCGATGCCCATCCCTTTGCCGAACACATGGGCTTTGGCGACACGCTCGGCGGCCGAATTCAGTTCAGCGATGACACGGCGTGCGTCTTCTGCTTCGACGGGCAGATCAAACGGGCGCGCGACCACGCACAGGATCTCGTCACCTTCCTGCGCGATGCCCAGGCCGACCATGATGCCGCGATCAGCCTGCACCGCCTCCACGGAGAGGAAAACATCGCCGAGGCCTGCCGCACCACCGCGCTCAGCCAACACCGCGGAATCCATCTCCTCCAGGACCATCAAAATGCCAAGTCAGCAGCCTGAAGCCCGACAAACGCTGGAGCCCTGGATACCCCGAATTCAGCCACCTATCTTGCTGAGATCACCTCAGTAGAACTCATTGTTGCGCTGATTGCTCTATCTTAAGGTGACGGCGTTCGTCGGTTGCGTCGTCGAAGAATTGATGCAGCTTCGTAACTACATTCTCTGTTGCCGGCCAATGATACTCCGTCTCGGCAGTGAATTCCCGCGGCCCGGCCTCATTAAAACCCATTTTCGCAAACTCGACAGCTCTACCCTTGTGTACTGCGAGAAATCCCTGGGTGTACGAGTCGATCAAGTCATTGAAGGCACGAACCACCGGATGGTCGCGTCGCTTTGCTGCGCACTCATTAGCGAATTGTCGCAACTGGGGCCCGTGGGCCACGCTCTTGATGAAGACCTGATGGTTGTGCTGCATCTGCAGAAATGCCTTCTTTGAGGTTTTTCCTAGTTCGGTATCGAAGTTTGCACGCCCCAGAAAAGCATCAATTAGATGAATGCACGGAGCTTGTGGCCCCGACAGGCCGAGATGTCCCCCATACCCGGACGTGTACTTCACTATATCGCGGTGCCATACAACTGGGTCGACAGATCTTCGTGACAGCATAGCAAATCCGAGTCGCAGTCGCTTGAATGCGTCGATAGCTTTACCAATATGATGTAGTATCTCGCCAACTATTGCCAGTTGCTCTGCGGATTCGGTTGCCCTGACGTTTAACGCACGGTAGTTGTGTATGAGTTGTTGAGTCTCGGCTACGATGCCCACAAGATCGCTTACACGATACTCCATCATGGTCGGCGTGTTGTGAAACCTATTCTCCGCTTGGCCTCGGACCTGTGATGATTCGATGTCGCCTGCGGCGGCTTCCGCTGGGCTGGATGCATTGTTAACCGGACATATCAGTTTGAAATCATCAAAAGTACAGCTCAGCAGGTCAACGTGGTCGCTCACCAGATAGGATGCGGTAAGACTCATGTCGGCAAGTGCACAATAATTAGGCGATTCACAATAATCGGCAAAGCGATTCACGGCATTCTGAACATGGCCAGGCAGCGGCTCCGGCTCAGGCATTTCTTGAGCAATAACTCGGTCGAAATCTATGCAAGCCTGCGCAATGCAGAACACGATGCTTTTAGTCTTCATAAAGGTTAACGGATCGTTAGTGCAGTCGTTATAAATGGAGTCGACATCCAGTGTTTCGACTTCATTAGCGCAAATTTCACGTACACGTTTACTGATGAATTGCTCTGGTAACTGTTTCCACAGGCGGAGCCATCGATCGGGCAGGGCAATACGCGCCGATTGCATCGCTTTCGGATCAAACATGAAACCAAAATCTTTGGAGAGCGCGCCTTTCAAGGGATTAAGCCCATTTTCCAGAAGCTCCCATGACGGCACGGTTGATGCATGCATCGAAATGACCTTTTTCAGTTGATAGTATAAATTGGCAGACATCGGTCGGCCCGGAATAGTCGCGTTTCAAACGATATGATTCCGTCCGCTTGAACCGGGGCGTTCACGGAACACATATTCACGCTGCAGAACTTTCACCGCGGAAGCCATCACGGCCTGCGGACGTACTCTACAAACGTACTCTTTACATATAATTCAGCAATATCACTCACGCTTCATTCAACGATGCTTGCCAAGCCCGAAGTTGATCACGCAAAGCGCGCGCCGGGCATCTTCTCGAGCGATGGGCTATGTACCGTTTCGACGAAAGCGCTACCTCCTTTGGCAGTGCGTATCGCATCACATCTCCTCCAGTTCTACTTCTCTCCAGACTATCGGTGAGGCCCAGATTTGGAAACGATCGTTCTCATCGAACCTGAGTTGGCTCATCCGCTTAAAGATCTTTTGGTAATAGAGTGAGTTGCTGTCAGAGGAGAAGCCTGGTGTGGTCGAGGAAGTTGAAACACAGATCGTAGTTCGTGCCGACGCGTTCGAGCCCGGTTTCGGTAGCGGCGCGGGCTTCATCGATCGTGTCGGGACACAGATTGGCCAGTTCGGTGGATTTGATGTTGCCCCAGACCATTTCGATGGGGTTGAGTTCGTAACGGTAGGGTGGGAGTTGCTCGACGCGCAGCCACATGCGTTGGGTCGCGATCCAGGCTTTCATGGCCTTGGAGCGGTGCGAGGGCAGCCCGTCCCCGATCAGGGTGACCGCGTCACCGGCGAAGTGCTCACCCAGTGCGGTGAGGAATTCGATCAGCGACTCGGTGTTGTAAGCGCCTTCTTTGATCTGGAACACGAACGCCGTGCCACTGCGGTCGGGCCGATAGGCCAGGACCCCGGCCATCGACAGTCGTTTCCACGAAAAGCGGTGCCGCAGCACCGGTGTCACACCTTTGGGCGCCCAGGTCGCTCTCACTGCGGGCAGCAGGGAGAATCCGATTTCGTCTTGGAAGCAGATCCACGCACCTCGGCGCCGAGCGCTTTTTTATGCGCGGCCACTCGGTCTCGCGCCACGCCGCGATCACCTCGTCGTTGCGCTCGACCGCCCGCCGGGCCGGGCGCTGCCGACTCCATCCCATCCGCTCCCGCAGGATCGTCCAGGTCTGCGTCTGTGAATACCGCACCCCGGTCATGCGCTCGATCACCTCGGCCACCCGCGCCAAGGTCCACATGTCAGTCGGAAACCCATTCGCCTTGGGACCCTTCATCAATGCGGCTTCGACCTCGCAAACGTGTTCATCGCTCAACCGTTGCCGACGACCCGCCCGGCCCACACTCGCCAAAGCGTCACGTCCACCTTCGACCCATGCCTTCTGCCAGCGCGACGCCGTCTGCGCCGACACCTCGAGCTCCACCACCACATCGACCTGCCGCCTACCGGCCTCGAACATCTCCACCGCCCGCATACGACGCTCCCGCAATACGTCGAAATCACGACGCACCCGGGCACGCTTGTTCTTTCGGCCTCTCTCCCGCCCACCCGATGATGGCTCCCGCTCTGACACCCTGCGATGGTCCTACACCGCAGCACAACCCGACCGGAGCAACTCACCAAGTAACCGAAAGATCTTTAAGAGGTCGCGCAGATTGGGTGTTGGTATTCGGGTGTGAGTGCGGGCGGGCACGGCCCCAGCGATCATGAAAGAGCTTACGTCTCTTGATCACTCGAGGGTCCGTGCCCGCCCTGCCATCATGGCTCATCGACCCCTAATGGGACCAGTTCGCCGCCCTGTTGCCTGAGCGTCGCCTCTACGATCCCCGGCATCCACTGGGCTGCCACCGCCGCCGCATCGACGACCGGATCGTGTTCGACAAGCTGATCCAGGTGCTGCGCTTCGGCTGTTCCTACGAGGCCATCGCCGATGCGGCACGCTCGGCGACCACGATCCGCAACCGCCGCGACGAATGGCTCGCCGCCGGGGTCTTCGCCCGGCTGAAGACGATCGCTCTGGGCAGCTACGACCGCATCGTCGGCCTGGTCCTCGACGACATCGCAATGGACGGCTGTATCACCAAGGCACCCGGCGGCGGGGAAGTCGCCGGGCCGTCCCCGGTCGACCGCCGCAAGCAGGGTATGAAGCGTTCACTGCTGGTCGAGGGCTACGGGATCCCGCTGGGGCGAGTCCTGGCCGGCGCGAACCGGCATGACTCACCCTTGCTGGCACCCACCCTCGACTGTCTCGACGAGCTGGGGCCGCTGCCCGAGCAGATCACCGTTTACCTGGACTCGGGCTACGACTCGGGCAAGACTCGCGACCTGCTCGCCGGTCGTGGTCTGCGTGGGAACATCGCGGTCAAGGGCGTGAAGGCCCCGGTGCAGGCGAGCGGACGCTGGCACGTGGAGCGAACGAACTCCTGGCACAACGCCTTCGACAAGCTGCAGCGTTGCTACGAACGACGCGAACGTGTCATCGACGCCTTCTTCGATCTCGCCGATGCAGTCATCACCGTCCGCGCCCTCATCCGCCGCGCCTGGACCACCCACCGCTGGGACACTCGGTCAGCACACCGCCGGTGACACCACCTATCTGCGCGACCTCTAAGGCCTACAGGGTGGTCCGCACCGAGCTGGCCTTGACAGCCAGGTCCACCTGACCATCTCCACCGACTACGACCCGAAAGCAATTTCGGTTGATCCGCATTCGAGAACTGAACTCGGGCAGACGGCGCTGGCGCAATCCTGGCTCAGGGCCGTGCCCCGCGGGCCCTGCATGACCCGGCGATACGTGAGATCGGCGTGGATCGTGACCCGACCAAAGTCATCGTCGAAGCTGTGGCCGACACCCGGGAACCTATCC
The DNA here is from genome assembly GCF_035920445.1 of Nocardia sp. NBC_01730. Taxonomy (NCBI): domain Bacteria; kingdom Bacillati; phylum Actinomycetota; class Actinomycetes; order Mycobacteriales; family Nocardiaceae; genus Nocardia; species Nocardia sp. NBC_01730. The sequence continues at coordinate 3,029,137 of NZ_CP109162.1, forward strand.
GTGGCCTACCGATCTGACCTACGCCGTTCCCGCCGAACAGCCCTAGGATCTCCCCTTTCCAGGCCATCATTCAGGTTTGGTAGTTGCTTGTCTGCGTGGGGCGTGCTGACGCGCGGGACTCGACGGGGTCAACGGGGTCGGTGACCAGTTCTTTCCCCTGCTGACTGGGGCCGGCAGGGACGTGGTGAGCATGCTCGGATTGGTCGGTCGATGTGGCGGTAGACATCGGTAATGCGCCCGGCGAGGGCGTGCCGCGATGTGCGCGATCGGTGGCGATGAGCTGGCGGACTTGTTTAGTGCTGATCTCGAGCAGTTCAGCGACATCGTCATCGGTTTGACCATGGTCACGGATCACCGCCGCAGCCTCGGCTTGGTCAACGCGGTAGCCGGCGATCTCCTGCGCGGCGCGTGATTCGGCGTCGGTTATCTGCTGACGTAGTGCCTCGATCTCGTTGTTGCGCTTGGCTTCACACGCGGCTATCGCCTGCCAGTCGGCGAGATACCGCTTCACCGCCTCGGTGATCGCTCGCTCTCGCTGACGTGCCAGCGCTCGACGTTCCCGGATACGAACGCGGGACCGTTCCAATCGTTCGACGACTTCCGGGGAGCGATCCTTCCGCGGGGGGCGATGCGTCGACATGGCCAGCCTCCTGAATTTCGGGGCCCGCCTGCAGATTCTTCCCCCCTCGATCCTACTCGCGTGGCACTGGCGGCACGTCCACGGCTGTCAATCCTATTGTTGCAAAGCAGTTTTTCCGGTCACCCCAATCGGGCGGCCCTTTACCTGCCCTGTCCGGGCAGCCAGCTGAGCACGTCTTCATCTCCTGTCTTCGAGAGGACACCCGGATTCGTCATGTCCGCCGCAGCATTCGCCGTCAGCGCCTACACCAACTCCACCGACTAGGTGTCCGCCTACACCCTGTGCGCCACCGACCACGCACCCCTGCGTGGGCAGGTGTTCGCCGACATCAGCGAACACCACCCGGTCATCGACGGGATCACCGAGACCCGGCCGATGGTCATGCTGCGGTTCCTCGGCCTGACCGTCGATGATTAGCGCCTCGACAACCCCCGCGTCACCCGCACGGTTCGAACCGGGCACGACCGGGCGCGGGGCCGCCACGCTGGTGTGTCTGGGCGAACCCGGCTACCTGGGAATTGACTGGGTTATCCGCTGGCGACGGCCGACGCGGACATCCGTGAGCTGGTGAGCGACACCGTCACCGAGATCACTGGTGAATTCCTCACCGATGACCACGCCGCGCGCTATCGGCACTGGCCGGGCCGAGCAGCGCCTCCAGGACGCAGCACGTGCCCTGGAGGCCAGCCAAACCCTCAAACAACTCGCCGTTCGCCGCTTGGCCGCCACCCGCGCTGAGGTCGATGGGTCGTGGGCGCCGGTGCAGGCGCTGCGCTAACAGCACTGACTGCCGGTCGGGTCGACGCCTGTGCTCTCTGCTCTGAGGTCCGTATCTGTCTATCCGAGAGGAGTTTTCACTCATGTCGATCGCTACCTGTGTGCGTCACGCCGAGCTGGGGGACCTGGTCGGCTTGCTGAATGCTCAGCAGGCCGCCAAGGTCGATGTCGTCGCCCCCGCGTCGGCGTTGCGTGCCAGTGATGGCCTGCTGCGGTTGTCGGGGATCGAGCCGGTTCTGGATGAGCGGGGTTTCACCCTCGTCGACGGCTTGTACCGGCCGACCGCCGCCGCCGACTCGCACCTCGGGTCGAAGCTGAAGATCCCCGTCGGCTACCTGAAGTGGTTGCGGGAGGAGCCGCGCACCGATCTCTACGACGCCAACGTCAACGGCCTGCTCCACGGCTCTGAAGACCCGCGCCTGCCCGGCGGTGGTGATGACCGGTCGTTCCTGCTGCGCCTGTTCACCTCCGGTGTCCCCGACGAGCCCGGGATTCTGCGGGCGGTGCTGTCGGATCGCTACGGCATCATCGACAACCTCGACGTCCTCACCGCCGTGCTGGAGGGCATCCGCCAGGCCGATGGCGACGTGTCGGTGCGCTCCTGTGATCTGACCGAGTCCTCCATGCACTGCAAGGTGTACTCACCGAAGGTGCGGGCCCTGGCACCGAGTTTCCTGTCGAACTATCGGACCCCGTTCGCCAACCCCGAACTCGAGGCCGAACGCCGCCGCGCCGCAGGCGAACTGGATCGGTGGCGCCCCGTCGCGGCCCGCGAAGGCCGCGGCTATCGGCCCGGCAACGAGCCAATCGTGTTCGCCGGATTCCGGTTCTCCAACTCCGAAATCGGCCACCACGCGGTCACCTTGAAACCAGAACTGATGGTCGAGATCTGCGGCAACGGACTCACCCTACCGATCTTCGCCTACACCAAACGCCACATCGGGGACCGCCTCGAGGTCGGCGGGAGCTGGTCGCAGGACACCTACCGTAAACGCCTCGCGGTGATCACCGCAGAGACTCGCGACAAGGTCGCCGAGTGGCTGTCGCCGGAATTCCTGGCCGCCCGCATCACCGAGTTGGAACGTCACGCCGCCACTCCGGTCGCTCACCCAGACCGCACTATCGAGGTCGTGGCCAAACGGCTCGGGTTCACCGAGGACGAACGCACTGGGATCCTCCGCCATTTCATCGCGGGCGGTCAGCTCACCGCCGCCGGCATCGCCAACGCGGTCACCAGCTACAGCCAGACCGTGCCCGACGCCGACCGCGCCGACGCCCTCGACGACCTCGCCCTGCAAGCGATGTCCCTGGTCTGAACCACCAGCGCGGCGGCCCCGGCCCGGCCCCGCCCGTCCGGACGTAGTCGTTGTTCTCCCTCATTCCATCCCTATGGGGCCTTGGCGGCCCCAATCCTCGAGGAGGTTTTTTCGCATGCCCGAAACTCTGACTCTCACCCGCGCGGAGTTCGACAGCGCCGAGCATTTCGGTACCGCTGGGACCATCACCGCGCTCGGTGAGAACACCCTCACCCACTGGCGCGAGCAGCACCCGGATTGGGAAGGCAAGCACTGGGGCTACAGCGACCCCGACCACCACGGCGCGCGATTCCTGCGCCCGATCAACGTCGCACCCCGCACCAAGAACTAGCCCTGCGACCCGTTCACCGCGCCGCCGCCCCCCACAGGCGGTCCGCTACCAGTTCACACCTCTCATATCCGCTCTCAGGTAGGCACCGGCCAGTCCAAAGCTGCCCGGTGCCTACCTGTTTCACCATAGGAGCACCCTCTGATGTCACACGACACCGACACCGACACACCCACACCGGACCCCGACGGCGCTGCGGCACCCGACGCCCGTGACGTCGGCTCCGAGACCGATAGCTCGGTGCCCGCGCCGGTGCCGGGTCGGGGGCCGACGATGGATCCCGCGCTGCTCGACATCGCCGAGAACGTGCGCAAGAACTTCCGGCTCGATGACCATTTCGATGTCACCGAGTCCATTCGTGAGCACGGTGTGAAGTCCCCGATCAAGGTGATCCGGATGCCCGACGGGCGCCTGGTCGTGCGTGATGGGCAGGTCCGCACCCTGACCGCGCTCGCGTTCGAGCAGACCGAGGTGCCGGTGTGGATCACCGACTTCGACCCTGCCGTCGATACCACCGAAGCCGAGATCGAGCGCATCACCGAGCAGATCACGGTCAACGACCGACGGATTCCGCTCACCGACGGAGACCGCGCCGCAGGTATCGCCCAGATGCTCGATCTCGGAGCCTCGGTCACCCGGGTAGCAAAGGCATTGCAGACCAAACGCGACGACGTCAAACTAGCGGGCAAGGTCGGCGCCTCCGCCACCGCACGCGGGTTGGTCGACGAGGGCCAGTACGACCTCGAGCAGGTCGGGGTCATCGCCGAATACGACAACGTCGGCGACACCGACGCTGTCGAACGGCTCATGCGCGCCCACCGCAGCTGGTTCTCCTACGAGGCCAACCGGATCGCGCAGGACCGCGCCGAAGCCCGCGCCTACCTGGCCGCGGCGTTGCCCTACGCCGAGGCCGGGGTCGGGATCTTCACCGACTACCCCGACGACGGGCAATTCAGCGACGACGGGCCGCTGATGTTGGCGGCCAAGTTGGTCGACGCCGACGGCGCGGCCGTTGACATCGGCCACATCAACGCCAACCCCGGATTCTGGCTGGTGTGGTTGGAGGTCGGCGAGGACATGGTGTGGGTCGAGGTCGACACTGGCGCCCGCGTCGACCCCGACACCGTGGACTGGGACACCCGCGAGGACCCCGATACCGAACCGGCCGAGGGACTGCGCCACGCCCGCGACGTCGAACAGCGCGAACAGGTCCTCGCGGAATACTTCCTGCCCCGCGACCTGCTGGAGGCGGCCGGTCTGCGTGAGCGCGAAGAGGACACCGATACCGGTATCGACGACACCGACACCACCGACGTCGACCAGGACGAAGAAGGTGGGGACGGCGAGGGCGACGAGATCGCCGCCGCGCGTCGCGCCGCCGCGGAGGCCGCCGCGGCACAAGCGCGGGGGCAGGAGCGGTTGGCCAGGCGGCGGGTCCGCGAACTCAACAAACAGGGGTTGGCTGCCAAGACCACCCGCACCGAGTTCGTCACCGGGCTGCTGACGCGCAAGACCCCACCGGCGCAGGCCGCGACGTTCCTCGCCCACGCCCTGGTCTCCGACAGCGGGCTGCTCAGCGAATACAACGCCTTCTCCACCGCGGCAGAACTGCTCGGCATCAATGGATTCCGCACCCGCGACGACGTCCGCGCCGCCATCGAGACCGCCAAACCCGCCCGCTGCCAGGTGATCGTGCTCGCTCTGGTGCTCGGCGCGTACGAGAACCGCGCCACCAAGGAACTGTGGCGCTACGCCGACCGCGGTGTGCGCCGCTACCTGAAGTTCCTGCGCGAGCTCGGCCACCCGCTCGTGCCCGTCGAACTCGCCGCCCTCGGCGAGGTCAAATCCGACGACATCGACATCGACACCCCAACCGGCAACGTCGAAACCGATGAGCAGGCCGAGGCCGCTTGACAACTCGACAGTCCCTCATGCCGGTGCGCGCCCCCGGCGTCGCCGCACACCGGCCACGCCGGCCCGTGTGTCCAGTATCCGCTTTCCCTGTCAGGAGGTTCATGTGCGCCCCACCGAACAGCCCGTCATCACCGACCTCAGGGTGACCGAGCGGGGATATCGTGCCCGCGCCCTGTGTGTGATCGATGAATACCCCGGCGACATCACCATCCTCGTGGACACCACCGCGGCAGCACGCTCGCGCTACAGCGTCGCAGTGTTCGATCCGATGAGCCTGTCCTGGCGCTCGATCCTGCGTGCCACCGGCCCGGACTACCCACCCCTGCCCGACGACCCGACCGCCGGCGAAACCCTCGCCGCGGTCCGCGTACTCGTCGATCACCTCCACACCACTGCGGTGTGGATTTCGCGCACCGCCCACAATATGCGCCCCCGCCACTAGCCGCCGACCCGTCTCCGGTCGAGCAGGAGGTTTCCTTCCGTGACCGATCTTTCCGACCTGCGGGCGGCGGCCCTGGCTGCCGCCGCCCGCGGCTGGCCGGTGTTCCCGCTGCGCCCGAGTGGGAAGAAGCCAGCGATCAAACGCTGGCCCGACCTGGCCAGCACCGACGAAGACCGCATCCACCGCTGGTGGGGCTACAATCCGCGCTACAACGTGGCGGTCTTGACTGGCAGTCCTGCTGGGCTGCACATCATCGATCTCGATGCGCGCCACATGACCCCGCCCGCTGCCGATCTGACCAACGCCCTGGCTCGGCTCGCCGAGTGCTTACTACGGCCCGCGCCACCGACACTGACCATCGCCACCCCCTCTGGCTGGCACCTGTACTACCGCGCCCCGAACGAGCCGCCGTTGCGGTGCACGGTCGCACGTATCGGCGACGGTATCGATTCCCGCGGGCACGGCGGCTACATCGTCGCCCCCGGATCCCGGACACCCCGCGGGGGTTACACCGTTGCCGAGAACCGGCCGGTCGCCGATCTTCCCGCCATGCTGATCCAACGGATCATCCCGCCTCCGCTGGCTCCGGCACCGAGAGGCGGCTGGACGAGTTCGGTGGCGGTGGCGCCGGATTCGTATCTGGCGGCGATCCTGGCCGGGGAAGCCGAGCGGGTCGCTCGTGCGCGGGTGCACCTGCGCAACCACACCTTGTTCCGCTCGGCGTTGGTCCTCGGGCGGCTCGTGGCCGCCGACGAAGTCAGCGAACACGACGCCCGCACCGTCCTCACCGCCGCCGCCGCAGCCCACATCGGCGTCGAGGACTTCACCGCCGAGGAAGCGCACCGCACCGTCAGCAACGGATTCCGCTACAGCCGCGCACGCCCCCGACGGCTGCGCCTGTAACCCCGCCATCGGATCAGGAGCCCTACCGTGCCTGAGTACTACGTCCGCTGGGAGATCGACATGAGCGCTGATGATCCCGTCTCGGCCGCCTTCGCGGCGTTCGATCTCTTTCGCGCGCCCGACTCGAAGACCACTGTCTTCGGCGTCACCGAACCCGACGGCCACACCTACCGCGTCGACCTCGACGAGGACCCGATCACCGCACACCTCGTCAGGAAACCCGCGCGTCCACGACCGGTCGCGCGGCGGCTCACCCGGATACTGCCCATGCGAGTACGGCGTCGCGCCGCCGCCTGGTGCACCGAGATCTCCATCGCCCGCCAGCAGTCCTCGTGACCCCTCCGAACCCCGCCACACCCGAATTCGTCTGTGTCCTGGCGGGTGTGGACGGCGCGGGCTGCGGAACCGCACGCCGACTTCCTTGCCGTCCGATCACCATGCGCGGCGACCGTGATCGCCTCAGTGTCGGCGCGCCATGGTTTGACGCTCTCGCCCACGACTCTGCTTCGCGTCCGCACCGGACACCGTCCTGGGTCGGGTCGGGACGGGTCGGGACGGGTCGCCGTCGACACCGAAGTCCGCATCGCCTGGATAGGTGAGGACCGCCCGCCGATCCTCACCACCGGTGGACCGAAACACACTCCTGGGCGTGCACGCACCCCTGATCCGCCCTGCCGCCACGCCACTACGCGCCCAGCCACGGCATCGACACCAACCTGTCGCACCCCTCAAGTGGGGGCAGGCCGGATTCGGCACCGATAACGCTCCGGCCGCCCGCGCACAGCACCCACATCCGGAAAGGAAACGAAAACTATGTCCGACAACACCGACAACACCCCAACCCCAGCCAGCACCGAGACCACCTCAGCTCCTGATCAAGCACCCGAGGACCTGGCGGTGGGAGCGCTGCATGTCGATGATCCCGGCGAATTGATTATCGCGGTACCCGCGATGGTCGGATTCGTGCCCGAGCGGTCGCTGGTGGTGGCCGTGCTGCGGAATTCCCCGAATCCGGGCCGCGGTCGGATCATCGACGCGGTGCTGCGCTTCGATCTGGACCAGAGCAGTCGCCATAGCCTGGCCGCCACGTACGCGCAGTGTGTGACACAGATCTGTGCCACGGAGAGCGCGAGGCAGGTGCTCGCGGTGATCGTCAATGATCGGGTGCGCGAATCACGCCGCACCCGCGGACACCGCGCGGTGAGCACCGGGCCGTGGGCCGCGCTCATCACCGCGTTCGCGCGGCAACTCGCACACGAGGAAGTGTTCCTCGCCGGCGCGTGGGCCGTACGCGCAATCGAGGCGGGCCAGCGGTGGTGGAGCCTGCTGGACGCGAATCACCGTGGCACGTTGCCGGATCCGGCAACGTCGCTGGTGACGGTGGCACATGTGCTCGACGGGCGCCCGATCCGCGGCGCCCGGTCTGAACTCACCGATCTGGTCGCCCCCGACGACGACCTAGTCGAGCAGGTGACGGCCCATCTCGACAGCGCCCACGCTCTCGCGCACGAACACTACCTGGCGGCGGTCCAGCGCGGCGAGCCCGACGGATATCACCGACGCACACTCGAACGCGTGCTGTGGCAGATCGCCGACACCGACTCCGGCGCGGCGCTCACCGCCCCGGAATGCGCCGAACTGGCTGCCGCATTGCGCGACCGGACCGTACGCGACTCACTGTTCGCCCTCGCCGTCGGCGACGACGCCGCGGCCGCGGAAAACCTGTGGGCCGCGCTGGTGCGGGCATTGTCGGGCAGCGACCGTGCCGATGCCGCAACACTTCTCGGCTACAGCGCCTACATCCGCGGCGACGGCCCACTTGCGGGCATCGCCCTGCAGGCGGCGCTGGACGCCGATCCGGCACATTCCATGGCGATCCTGTTGGAGACAGCGCTGCGCACCGGAATGCGCCCCGACACCTTGCGTCGATTGGCGCATTGCGGCCTGGGGATCGCCGCCGACCTCGGCATCGACCTCGGTCCCGCCATCCGATGAGCCCTGCGGCTCCAGACCACACCGCGCTGTGGTGATCGATAGCGCCGCTGAGCTCGTGGCGTGGATCCGAGCGAACCTGAGTTGGAATTCCCCCACGGGCACCAGCAGGCGAGCTAAGCTCACTCGTCGGGGGTTCCTGGGGTCGCACCTTTTCCTGCGTTCACCCGTTGTAACGTCCGCGCCAGCGCCAACCCCTGCCCGGCGCGTCGCGTGGCACCCCAAGGTGGTGCGCCCATCCCCTTCGGGCGCACCACCCGTCCCGTCTGAGCGCAGCTGTGATCAAACTCGCCTGAGCATCCACCGCTGCCGAGTCGTCACCGACTTCAGTGACGACCCGGCCCTGCGTGTGTCATCCAGAGCCCGCATGCCCGACACTGTCGTACTTACCGATCCGGAGACAGCGCGGGCCCGCGCATCCGGATCCTGCTCAACACCCGCAGCGCCGCAATGGCGTTCGGCTCCCACGACAGCCGCTTCGCTCTCGCCTACAACCCACCCCGACACCACAGCGCCCGCGCACCAGCCGTAGCCGTTTCTCGCGCTGCGTCGCTGTCGCGGCGTGGTCGATGCCGCCTCCGGCGGGGGCACAGGCACATCGATCCACGCACGCCGGGCATGAGCCGGGCGCGGCTCAGTTGGCGCACGTCGCGCTGTCGCTGCGGGATCCGCTCGTGCGGGGCTGCATGTACGGGGTGGCGGTCAGCGCCCTCGCCGCCGCCGCGCGCACGTTGGGGGGGACGCTGACGCGGGTGCTGTCCGAACCCGACCGCGCCAGCCGCGGGCCTGCTCAGTGCCGCGGCATTTCTCGCAGGCGATGGCGGTATGGCGGCCCTGGCCGTGTGGACCGCGCTCGCCAGCGATTCGGGCCAGCACATCGCCAAAGCCATCGGCACCCGCCATCGACAGCGGTATCCGCCCGCACCTGCTGCGGCGTCTGGCTCTGCTCGGGCGTCGCAGTGCCGCCGAACTCGGCGTCACTCTCTGACCCCTCGATCACCCAACGGTCACCGCGACCGGTGAGGCCGCTTGTCGGTACAGACGTGTCGCGCTGTGGCACCGACTCATCGGCGAGAACCGTGCCCGCGCGGTCACCACTTCACCGCGTGCTGCTCGACGCCGCGACCGCAACCCACCGATCACCCGCACTGCGTGGTGGACATCCCACATCCCTGCCAATAGTGAAGGAGCACAAACATGGCCGGAGACACCGTCATCACCGTGATAGGGAATCTGACCGCTGATCCGGAACTTCGTTTCACCCCGAATGGTGTGGCGGTCACGAATTTCACCGTCGCCTCCACACCCCGCTATCAGGACCGCAACACCAGCGAGTGGAAAGACGGCGAGGCGTTGTTCCTGCGCTGCAACATCTGGCGCGACGCTGCTGAGAACGTCGCCGAGAGCCTGACCCGCGGAGCCCGCGTCATCGTCACCGGTCGGCTCAAGCAGCGCCGCTGGCAGACCCCCGACGGTCAGAACCGCACCGCCACCGAGCTCGAGGTCGACGAACTCGGACCGTCGCTGCGCTACGCCACCGCCAAGCCCAACCGTGTCAAACGCGGCACCAACGACGACAACGGTTTCGGGCGCACTGCCGGTCGCCCGAATTCCGATGACCGGTCCTCGGAGCTTGTCGGTGCGGCAGCGGGCACCCGCGGCACGCAAGTCCGGCCGGACGACCCGTGGGCGGTGAACGGCGCGGGCTCCTTCGGCGGTGGATCCGGCAGCACGGAACCACCGTTCTGACACTGCGCGTCTTCGTGAACGGCGGTGCCCGGCGCGGATTGTCGCCGCCGGGCACCGCTGTGCCGCCAGCTCGACCCCAGCCTCGTCCACTGCAGCCTCACATGATCAGGAGCCGATGTGACTTCATCTCGCACCACGGTAGCGTTGACCCCGTTCGTGATCGAACTCGCCGCGCTCGAAGAGTTGGCCGATACCAATCCCCATCGAGCCCGCGCCATCTTCCGGGAAGCGTTGCACGCCATCACCCCCGCCGATTGGGCGTCTCTCGGACTCATCCACCATTCCTTTGCCCCGAAATCGGCGTTGGCGCGGGTCGTCCCGATCGCCAGCTGCCGCCTCGGTGCACCCGAGGTCGACGACGGCGACCGCACCGATCCCCGCACGAGCCTCTACACGCTGGCCGACGCCGCCGAGATCCCGGCAGAAGTCGAACTCGGCCCGTGGGTGCGGTCCCCGGCCCGCGAACTGGCCGATGAGCCGCGCCTGCATGCGATCCCGACCGCAGCCACCGACGCCATCCGCACCATGCCGGACGCCCTCGCGCGTCGCCGCGCCCGCCATGCACCCCGCCCCGTCGCACCCGTAGTGCTTCGGCATCGTGCCCGCGACGAACGCAGCGCCGCACGTCGCCGCCGCGCCGAAGCCGAGGCCGACGCCTACTTCGCGGACCGCCCGCTGCTGGCGGCCTGAGGCCCATCTCGCGCAGGAAGAACAACAGAAGGAGGCAGGTGGGGTGTCCGGGGTGTTCGTCTGGTCGGGCGCCCCGCCTGACTGAAGGGCTACCAGGGTGGCGCCCGCCGCGCTCTGCGGGCCCGCGCCCGTGCGTGCACGAATTTCCCCCTGGCGCGACGACCACCGCGATGGTGCCGGTCGGGTGATGTGCGCGGGAAATTCGCGCCCACCCGACGTTGGCGCGTTCCCTCCGGCGCGTCGGTCACCACCCTGGTCGATCGCCCTTCAGGCGGGTCACCCGACCAGCCGCCCACCCCTCGTGTTGCGAAAAGCGCACGCGATTGCCGGGGTGGGTTTCTTCTTTCCTCGCGAGACAGGACATTCGTCATGCCCAGTGCTTTCCACGATGCTCTGTTCCACCTGCATTGCCTGCACCTCAACAACCCACGCGCCGCACGCACGCTGTTCCCCGACGTGCTGGCCCTCGCCACACCGGACGAGCGTGCCTTCCTCGACGAGCTCGCCGACACCTTCACGCGCTACCCGTTCGAGACCGCGCACAAGCGGTTGGACGCGATGTGGAAGACAGCCGACTCCGAACGTCGGGAGCTGATCAACGCCTGCGCCCCCGACACCGATCCCGGGCTGCACCACCGCGAGTTGCCGGGGATCTTCGAGGTCTCTCTCGCCGCCGCCGAACTCCCGCCGATGCCGGTGCGCGACCGCTACCGGCCACTCGTCACCAAGCGTGCCCCCTCGCGGGCCACCGACGCCGCGCGCAACACCCCCGACCAGATCGCCGCGCGCGCCAAGGCACGCCCGACGTCCATACCCGGGGATCACCGCAGCCACGTGCTCGCCTACGCACTGGCCACTGACGCCCTCGTCACCGGCTATGTGACCAGTGCCCTGTTCACCGACAGTACGGCCATCCCCGATCCGCACGCGCAGCCTGAACCACCGCTGCGTGGCGACGCCACCCCGGTCGACCCGGAAGAGCGGCTGCCGCGTTCCCGCCTCACCCGGGATCACGCTGAAGCCACCGAGCTGTGGGCCCGCGCCTACCTCAACTACGTCGCCGACCAGTACGACGACGAGCACCGCGCCGCCTGGGACGCCCAGCGCAACCCCGACGCCGAGCACGCCGACGACGGCGCGCAGACGCTGGCCGAACGCGCCCGCGACTACCTCGCCACCCACGACGACACCGTGCCGCGCGCTCGACACGCCCGCCGACGCCGACCCGCAGGTGCGTCGCGGCGGCGCAGCCGGATCACCGAGGCCGAGGCCGAGGCGTTCGCCGCGGCCCGCACCGTACTGCGGGTACATGACGACGCGCGACCCGAGATCCCCAACCAGGGCAACGGCCTCGACTACGACGACGCCGCGATGGTCCCGGTCATGGGGTGGCGGTGTGTGTCCTGCTTCATCGAACGCGCCATGACCGACAAGCGACCCATCCACGCCCGCGACGGACAGCTGGTCTCCGACGACGGGCTCTGCGACTACTGCCGCGCCGACGGACGGCCGGGGATCGCGCCGCTGCCCGAGAAGTTCACCGTCGAGGACTTCGTGGTCTCGCGCTGTGAATTCCTCGCCGCCACCTACCCCGCGACCGCACACGCCCTGATCGCCGAAGTCTGGCATCGGGCGGCACCGCATCCGATCTGCCGCCACATCACGCGCTTCCTCGCCACCCATCTCGGCCTCACCCCCAACCCGGCCAAGCCGCTCCAGCGCGCCGCCGAGGTCGCCGCTGACGCGGCACCGCGCCCCCGCGCCGCCGCGCGGAGGAGACGGGCGAAGTTGGGCGCCGATCAGCGCCACGGCCGCTGCGATGGCTGCACCACCTACACCGTCGTCCACGCCGACAACTACTGCCTCACCTGCCGGATCGACCTCGGCCTCACCCCCGCCCGTCCCAGTCAGTCGCAGGCGGCCTGACCCCACATCTCGCGTCACCCCCTGATCGCCGGTCCGCCGCGGCTGCCCCGCGCCCACGACGGACCGGTCCACCACCCAACCTCAGGAGCCCACGCGATGCACCGACCCCCGACCGGCCTACGCCGCCTCACCCGAGCATTGCGCCGCACACTCACACGACACCGACATGCCGTCACAGTGCGGGTGTTCCTCAACCGCGCCCCGCACTCCATGCTCGACGGCTACACCTCCGCCGCGCCGCTCGTCCTCGCCTACGAGTACACCATCCCCGCCGGACGTGCACCGGCCGATGCGGTGATCCTCGAGCGCGTCTTCGCCGCGTTCAACGAGCACCCCGAGCACCCCGCCGACCAGGCCCACGCCGACGCGTGGGCCGACAAATGGTTGCGGTCGCTGTCGGTCGGCGATGTCGTCGCCATCGATGACCGCTACTACGCCTGCCACTCCGTCGGATGGACGCGCATCACCGCGCCCGCCTGAAGTTCCGCTGCGCCGACGACGTGGTACGGGATGCCCACCACCGGTCCCGTACCACCAACCGCACTGCCACATCCACAGGACACCATGCCTCTCCCACGCCATCTATCCGCTTGTCCACATCCATCCACCCCTCGCCCCACTCTTACTACCTACTACACTTCTTCCACACCTCACCTTCTCCTCTCTTTTTCTATTTTCTCAAGCACACCTCTTGCATCGAGGATAACTTTCCGGTAACGACCAGGGGATTCGCGCTATTTCTATATAAATAGGTAGATCACCGCCCTGGAATCGAGTGCCACATAGGCGCTTGATGGATATATGACCGCGACCATTCATAAAGTCGTGGCAGGCAATGGCTATCAGTACTACCTGCGTAATGTGGCCGCGCAGGACGCCAGCTCCCGCGGTCGCTCCAGCCTGGCCGAATACTACTCCGCCCACGGCGAAGCACCCGGGCGCTGGCACGGTGCCGGCTTGCCGGCGCTCGGTATCACCGCTGGGGACGAAGTCAGCGAAGAACAGATGAAGTCCCTGTTCGGACTGGGTCGCCATCCCAACGCCGACCTGATCGAAGCCGAGGTCTACGACGAACAGATCCGCCTCGGTGCCAAACACAAAGATGCGGCACGTGCAGCCGATCACGCCTCGCGTTTAGGCAACCCATTCCGCATTTATGCCGCGGTTTCCGAGTTCCGGAAGCGATGCGTGGACGCGTTCGAGCTACACAATATTGCGCACGGAGCAGACGCGCACGACGCCATTCCTGATGCGGAGCGGGCACTTATCCGCAGCGCTGTCGCGTTTGAAATGTTCACCGAACAGTATGCTCGCGCGCCGCTGAGTGAGCGGGAATTGTCCGGGTGGGTGGCGAAGAACTCGCGGCCGAACACCACCGCGGTCGCGGGTTTCGATATCACTTTCTCACCGGTGAAGTCGGTGTCGGCGCTGTGGGCTCTCGCGCCGCGGGCGGTCGCGGTGAAGATCGAGACCGCGCACCAGCGGGCGGTATGCGACGCCCTGAGCTGGCTCAAAGGGCACGGGATCTTCACCCGATTGGGTCGCAATGGTGTGCGTCAGGTCGATGTGGAAGGCGTCGTCGCGGCGTGGTTCACCCACCGCGATTCCCGTGCCGGGGATCCGGACCTGCACACCCATGTACTGATCGCCAACCGGGTGCGCACGCTCGATGGCAAGTGGCGCACGCTGGATGGCGCCACGATCTACCGGGTCGTGGTCACGGTGTCGGAGATCTACAACACCCGTTTGGAACACCACCTCGAAGATCTCGTCGGCGTCGAGTTCGCCGAACGCCCCACCCCAGATCCGGCCAAGCGCCCGATCCGTGAAATCGTCGGCGTACCGGCGCGGTTGATCGAAGCATGGTCGCGGCGCGAAGCGGCGATCAAGGTGCGCTTGGGTGAACTCGCCACGGACTTCCAACACCGGTTCGGGCGCGAACCGATCCCGGGGGAGATGTACGAGTTGGCCCAGCGCGCCACCCTGGAAACCCGCCCCGCCAAACACCAACTGCGGTCGCTGGCCGAACAACGCCGCACATGGCGGGCCGAGGCGGTGGCGTTGCTCGGCGGCCGGGAAGCATTGTCGCGGATGGTTGTGGCGGCCTTGAATCCGGTGCGTGCGCCCCGTGTTGCGGTGTCCGCGCAGTGGATTGCGCGCACCGCAGGCCACGTGCTGAAGGTGGTGTCGGAGCACCGATCGACCTGGCGGCGCAACAATGTGCGCGCCGAGGTAGAGCGGCAGGTGCGCGGTCGCATTCGAGGCCAGGATTGGGGACATGCCACCGAAGCCGTCCTGACCGAAGCACTCTCCTCGGCGCAGTCGATCGAACCTGGTGACCCTGATATCGCTGACGAGCCCGAATTGCGCACTGTGGGTGAGCTCTTGCGTCGTCGCGACGGCTCCAGCGTCTACACGTCGTCCGACTCTGCGCTGTACACCTCGGCGCGCACGTTGTCGGTGGAACGGGCGCTGATCGAGCTGTCGGTGCAGTCCGGCGCACGCCGACTCTCGCCCGACCTGGTGACCGCGGCGGTCCGCTACTACAACACTGCATTTCCGGATCGGCCGCTGAATGCCGGGCAGATCAGTGTCATCGAGGGCTTCGCGACCTCGGGTTTGCGGGTTCATACCGCCAACGCTCCGGCCGGTTCGGGGAAGACGACTGCGATGACCGTGCTCACCGATGCCTGGCACGCCAGCGGCGGGCAGGTACTCGGCCTGGCGCCTACCGCGTCGGCCGCCGCAGTGCTGGGTGAGTCGATCGGCGCCCGGGTGGAGACTGTCGACAAGGTCCTCGACGTCGTGGCGCGTCACACGCCGCGCCCTGACAATCCTGCTGTGGAGCGCGGGGTCCCGCCGTCATTGCCGGAGTGGGTGCTGCAGATCGACTCCGACACGTTGGTGATCGTGGATGAGCATGTCAAGCTCGGCAACCTCAAACGCCTTCGGCTGCTGCGGTTTCTGGCCGATCGCGGGGCGACGGTCCGCTGCATCGGTGACGATCACCAGCTGCCCGCGATCGAGGCCGGCGGCGCGGACGCCGACATGAACGCCGCCGCACCCGAACACAGCATGACCCTCACCCATGTCGTGCGGTTCGCCTCAACAGCCGAGGCGACGGCCAGTTTGCAACTACGCGAAGGCGATCCCGCAGCTCTCGGTTGGTATCTGGACAACTCACGTGTGCACGTGGGACACCAGGGCGCGACGCACGATGACGCCTACACTGCCTGGGTTACCGACCATCTCGCCGGCCGCGACAGCATCATGCTGGCCCCGACGCATGAGGTGGTGACCGCGCTCAACGCCCGTGCCCGCGCCGACCGCATCACCCGCGACGGTGTCGGCGTGGGCGCGGAATGCGTCCTCGCCGACGGCCTCGCGGCCTCGGTCGGTGACACAATCCGCACCCGCCGCAACAACCCTCGACTGCGTATCGGGGCACGTGATTGGGTACGTAACGGCTACACCTGGACCGTCACCGCCGTCCACGACGACGGCAGTCTCACCGCCACACACCTACGTTCCGGCGGAAAACAGGGCGAGTGTGTGCGTCTTCCCGCCGAATATGTGGCAACGCATGTGCGCCTCGGGTACGCGACGACGATCGATTCCGCGCAAGGAATCACCGTCGATACCTGCCATGTCGCGCTCACCGGATCCGAGTCGCGTCAACAGCTTTACGTCGCGATGACCCGCGGCGTGCACGCCAACCATGCCTACGTCCCTACCGCGCTCGACGGCAGCGAAGGCTCCTTTTGGAGCGAACCGGCGGTGTTTCCGCGCACTGCGGTCGAGGTGGTGGTGCGCATCCTCGGCCGCGACGGCGCACAAAAGTCGGCGCACACGCAGCTGCGTGACGCGCTCGACCCACACCGGCGGATCGGTCGCGCGCTCGATATCTACCTCGACGCGATCGGTGTCGCCGCCGAACACGCCCTCGGTCCCGACGGCCTGGATCGTCTCGACGCCGCCGCGGAAGCGCTACGCCGCAACCTCACCGACAGCCCCGCCTACCCCGTGCTACGTCAGCATTTGGCGGCGATCGCGCTATCGGGGCGTGATCCGATCGCTGCCCTGCACACCGCCGCCAGCGCGCGGGAACTTGACACCGCCGATGACGTTGCCGCCGTGCTGGACTGGCGTCTGGACCCTTCTGGCGCGCACTCCACCGGCGTCGGACCACTACCGTGGGCGCCCGGCATCCCCCGCGGGCTGCGCGCGGACCTCGACTCCACCCAACTCGCCGCCCGCGCCCAGATCGTCGGCGACCTTGCCGCGCAGATCCGCCGCGACGTCCAGTCGTGGTCACCAGTCACGGCACCGCACTGGGCCCGCTCCCTGGTCGGTTCCGATCCCGGGCTGCTCGCCGAGCTCGCGGTCTGGCGCGCCGCGCTGCACGTCGGCGACCGCGACATTCGGCCGACCGGTCCACCCCGCTACAGCGCACTCGAACGTGACCACCAGCAGCTGCTCGACGCGCGGGTCACCGACGCGCTCGGCGATACCCGTCTGCCGGTCCACAAATGGGCCGATACCCTCCAGCAACTGGACGCCCGAGTCGTCACCGACCCGTATTGGCCCGTCCTCGCCGACAAGATCGAGGTCGCCTCCCGCGCCGGAATCGACATCGAAACCCTCCTCACCGACGCCGCCGCACAACAGCCGCTGCCTGATGACATGCCTGCCGCCGCACTGTGGTCGCGCCTGGAACTGGAACCGTCTGCCCTCGACACCGGCCTCGGCCACCGAAACCTGCGCCCGGACTGGATCACCGATCTGCACACCGTGCTGGGCGATGACGCAGCCGACCGCGTCACCAACGACCCGGCATGGCCACGCGTTGTCGCCGCGATCGACCACGCCACTGGCACCGACTGGACACCGCAACAACTACTGACCACCGCCCACGAACTCCTCCTCGGCGCCGCCCAACCCGACGACACAACCGGCCTACGCCCCGACCAACTCGCCAACGCCCTGGCCTGGCGCATCGATGCCCTCCTGCACCACACCCACACCCCGCACTACGCCACCCCGACTGGCACCGAACCGCACCCCGCTACCTCGCCTGAACCCACCACCCCGACCCCGGAACCCGGACCCGAACACGACCGCAGCCCACACGTCGAGCCTGGACCGGCACAGGCCCCCGAATTCCAGCGTGAGCACGCGCGCACGGACGAGTCCGTGGGCGACCTTCCCGAAGGCATCCGCAGGGTCGCAGAGCTGTTTCGCACTGGCCAGATCACCGCCGCGGTCAGCGCGTTCCGCGACCTCACCGACATTGCCACCAATGATCAACGCACGGTCCTCTCGGACATCGCGGCAACGCTCTACCGCTACAGCTTTCCCGTCGCCCGCGCACGCCTGCGGTGGGCCGGTGAACGCTTCCCCCAGCACCGAGCACTCATCGACGCGTGCACACCGGCCGTCGACCCGCACGTCTACCAACCCGACACCACACCCGCCGAACCCGCCTACCGGCGTCACGAAGCCGCCCGCGATCACCACGAACACACCGACCCGGCCGCACGTCGCGATGCTCTCACCGACGCGCAGATCCAGGCCCGCCGGGCCGAGCAGGGTTACCACGACACCCGCGCCGACATCGACGACCAGCCCTACAATGACCTCGTCCCCGACGGCGTCGTGCATCACTACTACCGCCCTGTGCTGCCCGACGCCCGCCCGACCTACCGCCCGCTCGACTACGACCTCGCCGCCCTACCTGACACCCGCGGACTCGGCTGCGTAGCCTGCGGCCTCGAACGGCCCCGCACCGACGCCACCCCTGTGCCACCGCGGCGCGCCGACGACGGCCTATGCGGCGACTGCCGCGACAACCACGAACCCGCCATCCCCGACCACGAACCCGCCGACCACATCACCGCCCGCTGCGACCACATCGCGGCGACCAAACCCGATCCCGCCGCCCGCGCGATGCTCCGCCGCGACTGGCGCGCCACCCGAAACCCCGCGCACCGGGCCGCGATCGAAGCATGGATCCGCGACCACCCGCTGCCCGACACCGCGCCGGAATCACGCTCCCACGACTCGACCATCGCCGATCCAGCATTGGACAATCCACTGTTCGTTCTCACCGACGCCCAAATCGACGAGCACATCAGTGAACTTCACCAGCGCCTCGCACTCGCTGACACCGACACCTTCCTGTTCAACCCGCCCCAACACACCACAGACAGCCACCCATACGCCGACAATCTCATTCGCCACCACAAAGCCGCTAAACAGGCGATCCGCGACGCCCGCACCGCCGACCAACAACTCCACGCTGCAGTGAAAGCCGTCCACGCGGTCGCGACCGAACTCCACGAAGCGCGCGCCGCCCTCGATGCCACACCCGGCTACCGCCGTTGCCAACGCCACGCACTCCAGACCCGCATCAACACCCTCATCGCCGAACAAACCAACCGCAGCCGTGATCACAGCACCGCACGTGCCGCCGCCCGCAAAGCCAACCGCGACGCCATCCTGCTCGCCGGACCCGCCGACGGCTGGGACCAACTGCTCGACACCAACGCAGAACACACGCCCAGCGCGCACCTCCCCCGCACCGACGCATGGACCCAAGTCAGCGAGGAAACCCGGACGCGGATCGCCGATATCCACCAACAACTCGACCAGTACCGCGCCGAACAACACCGCCGCCGCACCCTCGGCTCGGCCCAGCTCGCGCACGAACAACAACTCCGACCACACAACGAACCGGCTGACAGCACATCCCTCGAGGTCGCTGGCGAGCAGGCCGAGCCATTCGATCGGCAGCCAGACGAAGGCCTCGGGCTGTGAGGAACGGGCCTCTTCGATCGCGCCACCCCGAATACAGCAGTTCGATGCTCGCCCGCGCGGCTAGCGTTGCCGGGCATGGACAGGATCGCCATCATCGGCTGCGGCGGCTCCGGTAAAGACCTACCCCACCCGCCAACTCGCCGCACTGCTCGATCTCCCCCTCCCCCACCTCGACGCCATCTTCTACGACCCCGCTGGAATCCCCTGCCGCAGAAGGAATTCGCCGACCGCCAACACCAACTGGTTGCCACACCTCGATGGCTGATCGAAGGCGGCCAGCACACTGCCGATCCGGATACAAGCAGCCGACACCGATCTTCCTCGACCTGCCCGCGATCACCTGCCTGCTCGGAGTCCTGCAACGCCGCTGGCGTTACCGCGGAGGCAACACCGAAGACGGTGTCTACGACCGCATCACCTGGAACTTCATCCGGGATACGTCTGGCGATATCGCCGAACCATGCGTCCCACGATCCAACAGCTGCTCGATGAGCGAGGCCCTGACACCACTGTCATCACACTGACCAGCCGGCGGCACTCCGCCGGATTCCTCCCAGCCTCCGGGAAGAACACTTCCGTCCCAACAGGCGCGTTGATTCGGCACACCCATCTCCGGCGACCAGCAGCCCACCCACCAACTGAACCGTTTGTGGGTGGGCCGGACAGGGAACCGGTGTGTTCTTCGGTGCGTCCTATAGTCATGGCGTGTCTGCGGACCGACACTACGAGGGGAGGCGTATGTCCGACGAGCTCGAGGCGGAAGTGGATCAGCTTCGTGAGGCCGCGCGGTTCATTTCTGACAAAGCCCAGATCATCAGGGATCAGGTGGCGCTGCTGGATACCACGATCGGTAAGGAACTCCTCGCTGACGGGTGGCAGGGCAAAGCGGCGTCGGCTTATGACGAGTCCTGGGTTGAATGGAAACAGGGTGCCGACGAGATCGTTGCCGCGCTGGACACCTCTGCGGCGAACCTGCTCGATGCAGCCAACCGGTATCAGATACGGGACTTCGCCAACCAGGACTCGATCACGCGAGCAGGAGAACAGGTGTAGGTCATGGCCGACGACTACAGCTACCGGGTCGATCTCCAGCAGCTCGACGACGCGATCGCCACCATGGCCACATTTGGTTCCGAGGTCGAGGGATGGTTACGGGAAGTCGACCAGAAGGTCGCCGAACTTCATCTGTCCTGGTCCAGTCAGGCAGCTGAAGCGCAACGCGCCGCGCACAACCGGTGGATGGCCGGTGCCGGCGAGATGCGGGAAAACCTCGACGAGTTGCGTGAGGTAGCGCGTCGAGCCCACACGAACTACACCGGGGCAATCCAGACGAACCAAGGAATGTGGCCGTGAGCCCCACCCCGAGTTTCCCGATCATCGTCTGCCGACAGGAGGACTACCGCTCCGCGGCTGAGGGGGTGGCGTTCATCCGGGACGACGCCACCGACGTGCACGGCGCATTGGTGCGGACACTGTCCGGCTACGGCGGGATGGCTGGCAGCGACAACGCCGGTACTCAGTGTGCGAAATCCTATGACGAAGCTGTGGACGCGGCTTTACAAACCTCGTCGAAGCTGGTGTCCACCTGCGCGCGCACCAGTGACCTGATCGCTGCCGGGGCCCACAACCACGCCGTCGCCGAAGCCAACGCGAACGGGGTGCAGCCGCCCCCGGCGCCTGCACCATGGATCGAGCCATGCTTGGCGATCGTGGCTCCCTCGGCTGGTGGGGGTGGCGGTCCGGAGCCGTTCGGCTGGTCGCTGATCAGATCGGTGTCCGGTCTGGTCTGGCCGAATGGGCATCAAGATCAGCTGAGAGCCGCGAAAGACGTCTGGTACGCCGCAGCCACGGCACTGGACACCGCAACGGTGCCGTTCCCCAACGCGGTCGGGTTGCTGATGAACCAGCAGTCGCCGGAAATCCCTGCCGCCGTAGCGAGGTGCAGTGAGACCTCGGGCAACTTCGTCGAGTTGCAGGCCGCGTTCCGGGAGATCGGTGACGCCTGCGGCGAGTACGCCCAGCACCTCGATGACGCTCACCACGAGATCCTCGACGAGCTGAAGAAGATGGCCATCGAGACCGCGGCATGGGAAACGGGGATGGCTGTCCTGATCCCCCTCACCGGAGGGCTGTCCGAACTCGGCGGGCACGGCGCACTCGCCGCCAGGATCGGCATCTACGCCGCCCGCATCGGACGCATCATCGACCGGCTCGTCAGCAAGGTCGTCACCCTCGTCAGCCGGATCGGGACTGCGGTCACCAGCAAGCTCAAACCGATGCTGACAAAGCTCGGTGAATGGCTGGACAAGGCCAAGACCAAGTGGTGGCGATCAGACCCCGCAGGCCCACCCCCCGGAGCGGCACCCAAGCCACCGGCGGTCAAACCAACCGTCAACGACCCCAAGTTGCAGAACATTCTCGACGACCTCTACAAGGGTTCGAACAACCCGAACAGAATCGGGGATGGAACCACCGCCGACGCGGTCCGCAACGAGCTGAAGACCCTGGAGCCCACGGAAGGTCGATGGCATCTGCAGAAGGCCATGGAGACACAAAGAGGACTCGCGAAATGGTTGATGAACAAGGCCAATACCGACCCCGCAGATCGGGCCGTCGCGATTCGAGAACTGCAGAACCTCATGGACGCGCTGGCCGGACGATAGAGGACGAGGCGAAACATGAATGACCGAAGCGACAAAGAGATCCTGGAGCTGATCGACGCCTGGTCGAGAGGCCTGGTACCCGAACAGGCCGGATTCATTCGAGGCCTCGCCGACCTCGAGCCCGAGATCCGGCCGCTCATCGCCGAGCACGTTCACGACTACGACGAGATACTGCCGACGTTGCTCATGTCCGACATCGCCCGCTGGGTGACCCGAGTGGCACGCGACCACGAGGACCCGCCAGCACGGTTGGCGCCGTTGTTCGCGCGCCTGGAAGTCGCCTGGGGTGACGGGCAGAATCCGGTGTCCGACCTGATCGCGGTGTCGTTCGTGGAGAACATCTTCGACGAATCCGAAGTAGTCAAACTGCTAGGCCCCAAACTTGCCCGCCACTACCGGATCCACACCGGTCAAGAGAAGGTGCGCAGCGACGAGAAACGGCCCATCCCCAACATTGTCGAGCAAGTGCTGAAGAAGCTGGGCCGGTCATGACCGATCTGCAGAAATGGGAACTGCAACTCCAGCAGGAGATCGCCCTGATCCGCCGCAGCGGGGATACTTTGGCGAAATCGTCGGCCACCGTAACCGGACGCGGCGAGGTTCGTGGCGTCTCGATCGAAGTCAACGCCAGCGGCGACATCACCAACCTGCAGATCGCGCCCGCCGCCATGGGTTGGTCCAGTTCAGAGTTGACCAACGCGCTGCTCGACTGTCACCGCAAGGCGCGGGCCGATGCCGCCATCAGAATCGAAAGAATCATCGGAACCGCCGACCTCCCCCTCCGCGGCCCGCTACGGGAAATGCTCGGCGAGAACGAGACTGAACCAGCCGAACCCAAACGACAGATGACCGAAGAAGAAATCCAGGCCGCCGACGACGCCTATTTCGAACGCATCAACCAAGGCTGGAGAACTGACCTCTGACATGACAACCCGCGGCGCACGACCCCCAACTACAGCCCAGTCGCACCCGATCGGCGGCAGCCTGGGCGGATCGTCCCCGCTGCGCGGGCAGCGCCAGTTCGCCCACTGATTGCCGACGTCTGAGGCGGGATCATCCGCCGCGTGCGCGGGGAGCGCGTCGTCAAACCGATCGGCCTGCCGTTCCCGTTCGGGTAATCCCCGCGTGCGCGGGAAGCACGAGGGCTGGAGTGATGGACCACAGCGACTTCGGCATCCTGCAGAAGTTCCGCGCCGCCGCCATCAAGCCTTACCGGCATCCCGGCTGGGACTGCTCGCCAGCGTCCTCGATCCCTGAAAGCCACACATCTGGACGGCGGCACCGCCGCAACGTTGCACGAATTCTGGCTCTGCGACCGGTGGCTCGCGTCGACATCGTGGGCTCGGAGATCCCTGCCTCCGAGTGCCCCGACTACGCATCACCAAGCGACCGCAACTACCTGCGGTACGCGAAGTTCGCCGACCTCGACACCGGCGCCGGGCACTCGGCAACCCACACCAGCGCGAAACTGTAATCATCCCAATGCCAAACATGCGTGTCACCAGACTCTTCGAGCCGTGTGATCACGAACTGCTCCGGCTCGTACGGACACCGAAACACCGGCTCACCGACCACCTCCGCCAGCACGGCAGACAACACCGGTGATTGATAAATTCGCTCGATTACCGAACCACCCCCGGAAATCTCTGCCCTCGTCACGTTCCGCATCCGCTGCAGCGTGAACCCGGTTTCCGCCACCACCAGATCACGGCGCACACCCGCCTGCTCCACCAGGCCGATCGCATCGGCAGCCACCGCGCACCGCACACTCTCAGGCACCATCCACGAGACCACCACGCATCCCCGACGCTCGAGGTCGGCGCGCGCCGGACCGACCGCCCGGCGCTAATCGCCGACTCGACTCCAATCCGTACCCAGTATTCGCCTCACCCCCTATCCCACCGCGCTCTATCGATGCTGACCCCTAAAAGAGGCCCACACACGCCCAGTTGACCGAACAACGAGGATCGAGCCGTTAGATCAGGCTCCTATGAATGTGCTCTCGGCCGTCCGTGTTTCGGATACCCAGCATGCCAGCTCAATTCCACAACTACAGGCGTGTCTCTCAGTTTCGCTGTTGGCGGCGGCTCCCCGCCAGGAATACGGTGGCGCTGATGTTCTGCGCGGCGCCGGACCGAGACAACTGGCCCTCCCACGTCAACACCACCATGTGCTGGGTCACCTACGCCCGCCGAGACTGGGTCGACTACCTTGCTATTCGAGCCGCCGAACAGAAAACAAGCCATGACCAGTGATGCAGGAAAAAGCCGTACGATCAGCAGTATCCGCAGCTACTTTGCTCCAAGAGTCGAACTCGGCACTACGCCGGCCGGGCTGGTTCGGCGGAAAGATGACGCTCCGCCTGTATTTCGAAGCCATGGTGTTCGTCGACGGCTGTGAGCAGCTCGGGTCCAGCCAGACCCGCACGCAGACTCGATGATTGGCAGGCCAGTGAAGTACGTCAACCTCTCCGCCACCATCGGCGAGATCGACGGCGTGATCAGCCCGCGGGAGTACCTCGACCGGCTGCCCGAGCTCTGTGCGGCGCTGCCCGAGGGCGCTGCGGCCTACGCTGCAGAACCCGGCCACTACGACTTCAGCAACGCGCGGTGTGTCCATGATCTGAAGCTGGACCAGCTCTTGTCCGGTGAGGACGATGACGGCGCATGGATGCAGCTCGGATTGCGACACAACTGCTGGAAGCACGAGGAAGACCTGACCATCCGCTACGCGGGCGTGGTCAGCTTCACGCTGCAGATCGCATCAGATATGCCTCGCGTGACCCGACTTGGTGAGGTCATCCTGGACGAGGTGCTGCCGCACCCGGACGGATGCGCCCACGAGATTGCCTGCCACACCGGGTCCATCAGTATCGTATGCCGCGATCTCTCTGCAACATGGGTCGAGGCCGACTGTCCGGACAAACCGTTAAAGACTGATCTCGAAAGGGGATAGCGCGATGGAGCCCGGCTACGCCCTTGCCGGCTATCGGGTAGCCACGCGCGCTGATCGGCAGGACTGGCAGGACGCTAGCCTTCCCAGTACTGGCCTGGTGTCGCTGAGCGACTGCGTGGTCGACCTGACGCCAGTCGACCCCAATGGCTGGGACGACTGGTTCGCCAGCCCTCATGAAGCGGAGGCGGCGCGCGACCAGGCCGGCAAGCCGGGCTTACACGTGCTCGCGGTCGGATTCGCCACAGCAGATGTTCCCGGCCTACTGTCCGATATCGCCGACGGCGGCTGGGACACAGCAGCGGGCAGCCTCCCAGAACGGCTCGCCAACCACGAGAGGTTCCCGCGCATCACCGCACAGCGGCTGGGCTTCGAACTGGTCGGCTTCGACAGCGGACGCTGGCACACCTGGACCTGTCTGGGAGGCCTCGTCGCCGACGTCCACCGGGCCACCGGAGTCCAGCCGGGACAGCGGGGACTGATCCCCGACGAGCAGAGCGCGCGCCGGGCCGCTCAATGGCTCAACGACTCAGGCCTCGGCAACCCCAAAGTCTTCTTCTGGGCGGCCGCGCTCCTCGCGGACGTCGCGTGAGAGTCGAACCACCGGCGGCAACTCCATCACCGCTCACGCCTGATCAGGCGGTGAGCCGGCGAGTAATCCGCCATGCCCAAAACCGACATCAGGGCAGACTCCGACCATGACCGAAGTGAACTCATGCCCCTGGGAACGAAGACACCCCGACTCGGGGTCTACTGAACACAACGCCCCAGCCGCTACCTGACGATCGACGGCAAGCCCGCCTACCGGATCGCCTACTCTTGCGGCACCTGCGGGCTCATCCTTCGCCGCCAACCCGGAACAACCGAAAGCACGCCCCCCGAAAAAGGTCTCAGTGGCGTCGTGCGCCAGTGGGTGCCGTGGGAAGCGATCCAGCCCGAATGAGTATCGGCTCCTGCGGACATGCTGGATGTGTGACTGAGTGGTTATCGGTCGAGGTCGCCGAGGCCGCGGCGACTATCCGCTGCAAGGTTCGTTCGACTGATGCGACATCGTGGCCAGTGAGTGCCGCCGGCTTTGTCGACCGGCCATGGCCCACCACCGTGCTCCTGGACCGCGTGTCGGATCGCCCGGAAAGTTGCCAGGCCATAGGCCTCGCTAGGCGAGCGGTCCAAATGCATCGAGTGTCTGGTCTGTCGGCTCCGGCTCAATACTGACCCTCGTGCTCCATGCCACGCGGTGATCAGTTTTCACCCTGCCGCCGGCAAGGTCGGGGTCACCGCCGCGGTGACGCTGACCGGCCCTGTGCTTGCTGACCGGCCGTTGGTGTCGGAGGCCGGGCATATCGTGTTGTGATGGCGCTGATTTCGATGCTTCCGCATGCCCCTTGTCGAATGCGAGGTTGGTCATCGACGACGATCGGGCCAGGACTCCGCCTGCGGGAGGACCGTCCTCCGATGGCCACAAATGTGTCACGGCGCTTATCTGTCCGGGTGTGAGCCGGGCCGAGCGATCGTGGCGGACGTACCCGGAATAGACCAACGAGAAGGGGGCGGTGTCCGATGCGGGTCGACGATGCCGATGATCGGCTGCGCAAGGCGATGCTGTTCACCGCTGCCGACGAATACGGCTACAGCTGCCATGATGCTGGTGCTGACGACGTTCTTGTATCCGGGCCTGACGGCGAAGCCACCATCTCCCTGACCCACCTGCGGCGGCTCGCGGCGCCCGAGCCACTCGACGAGTGGTTCGGGCTGATCAGAGACCACGTGAGCACCGTCATCGCGACCCTGGCCGTGGAGCGGCAATCGCCCGTGGATGTCACCGACTTCCCGCCGATGCGCGCACTGATCAGGACCAGGGTGTATCCCGACAGCGGCAACGAGGGCGACCTGGTGTGCCGGGCGATCGCGCCCGGACTGGTCCAACGCCTGCTCATCGACCGGGTCCACACCGTCGCACCCGTCCAACGCAGCTGGATCCAGCATTGGCCGACCACCGAAGCCGAACTGTTTTGCCTCGCCGAGGACAACGTCCGCGCCGACGGTGGTGTGGACCTCGACACCATGCCATTGGACGGCGTTCCTATGGCAGAGGGGCTGCCGATCACCAGATTGATCGGGCCTGAGTACCTCACCGCGCACATTCGGTGGCTGGACGCCTATCCGGTCGTCGGGCCGGCCGGTGCGCTCGTCGTCGTTCCGTCCAAGAGGGTGATGTTCTGCTATCCGATCACCGACCTCGACGTGCTGCGTGCGGCCGCGGTCCTGGCGCGGCTCGGCCACATTGCCCACACCGACGAGCCGTGGCCGGTCAGCCCGTGGCTGTACCGATGGCATAACGGCTCCCTCGACCTGGCTGCCCGCACCATTCCCACCGACGACGGGTTGGGCATCCTCCCGAGCGAAGCCTTCGAAGACCTCATCAACACCCTCGACACACCACCCGGTCCCGGGCCAGGAAACGACGCCTGACAACTCACCTCAGGAGTAGCCGCGCCTCACCACGCATCTCGAAAACGATTGGAGATACGCGGCGCTGAAGTAGCACGATGGTGCGGTGGTCGGGCCAGAGGAAACCGCGAATCGGATCGTATGGAACGATCTGCCGCAATCGGTGCGCGACGCGATCGAGCGCCGCCTGGGCAGTCGGGTCCACTCAGCGCTCAGCCAGTCGGGTGGGTTCAGCCACGGAATGGCGGCGCGGTTGGAATTGCGCGACGGCGGAAAGGTTTTCGCGAAGGCCATCAACAGCGACGACTCCCTCGCCGGGATGTACCGCACCGAGTCCGAGACTGCGGCTCGGCTGCCACCCACTGTCCCGACACCGTCGGTGCAATGCACCATCGACACCCAGGGATGGCTGATCACAATCTTCGAGGACGTCGACGGACGGCACCCTCGACTCGATCAACCGGCCGAGCTGACTGCCGTCCTCGCCACCGTTGAGCAGTTGGCTCAGACGTTGACTCCCAGCCCTGTGCCCGATGTGCCCACGATCGCCGACAGCTACGGACCGAAGCTGAACTGCTGGCGGCGGTACGCCGAGCACGCTCCGCCCGCCGGTCTCGATACCTGGTCGCTGCGCAATCTGGACCGGCTGGCCGAGCTGGAATCGACCTGGCCGCGACTCGCCGCCGGGGAAACGCTGCTGCACACCGATCTTCGCCCGGACAACATGCTGCTAAGCGCCGACGGCACAGTGTCCGTGCTCGACTGGGCGTGGTCGTGTCGCGGCGCGGCCTGGATCGAACTCGTCTCGTTGGCACCATCGATCGCCGCCAGCGGGACAGACCCCGACCCGATCCTTGCCCGACATCCCGTGACCCGCAGCGCCGATCCGGTGGCCATCGATGCGTTCGTCTGTGCGCTGGTCGGCTATTGGGAGCGCAACAGCCGCCTCCCTGCACCTCCACGCTCGCCGAAACTTCGCTACCACCAAGCACAGTCGGCGCGAGTGTCGCGACGATGGCTGAATCGACGACTGGAGTGGCCGTAGAAGCCGCGTACCCGTGGAGGACTTGCCATCATGGAATCCGATATCGACGGGACCCTCCACCAACAGCTCAGCATCGCTGCTCGCATGGCCGGGAGGTTCATCGTCACCTGAGATCGCGGCTTAGTTGTCGATGACGATGTCGACGACGGCATGTGCGAGTTCGCGTATTCCGCTATCGAGCACGCCGGACTCATAGGCAGCCCAGTCGGCGAGTTTCGGGTCGTCGCGTTCGGCGCCGCGGCTGATCATCCGGGTACGAATCTGCGGTGTTGGAGTGTTCAGCCAGACCGTGGTCAATGGCACCGCGGTGGTCAGGCCGGAACGGGTGCGCAGGTGCTCCGCGAGCGGCATCCGTTGGGGCGCTGCCTGACGTATCGCTTCGAGGAACGGGGCATCGAGCACGACCGGGTGCCGGGCCGCGACGATCATTCCTGTGCGAATGAGGCTGTCATAGATATGTGGTCCGACCACGGCTTTATAGGTATCGCTGTCACGGTCGTAGGGGTCTCCGGTCAGTTCCCTCATCACCGCCTGCTCCAAACCGGGGGCCAAACCGTCTTTGTCCAACACAGTCGCGCCGACCAGACCGGCTACATAGGTTGCGGCCGTAGACTTTCCTGAGGCCGGGAACCCGCACAGTACTAAAGCACCCGTGAGCTCGGCGGCACACTTGTTCAACGCGATCTTCACTGCCTCGGGCAATACTGCGGTCCGCTGTCGATCCAATTCGGATGGCACGGCTATCACTCCACCACAGCGATCATCCAGGTGGGCGGAAATCGCTGGCCCTTCCCGATTCTCACGCTGCGAGTATGCCGATCACCGACAACGCTTGGACGCTGTCTATGAGTTGCCCCGCTCCCAGGAGACGCGACATATGCATCAACGCCGAGTCGTGAACCTGCTGCGGCGGGTGTCGGCTGGCGCTAGAGGCACAGGCATCAGTGATCACCCAGGGTGTCAGCCCGGCCTCGAATAGGTCGAGTGCCGTCTTCAAAATACAAGCGTCGGTGGCGATTCCACACAGGTGGACATCAGTAACACCCAAGGTGGCAATCAAGTCCGCAGCCTCGGCAGTGAAAGCCGTGTAGGTGGTCTTGTCGAGCAGATGAGTTCGTGGGCCATGAGAGCGGGGCTCGAGTTCAGCGACGATGTCAGTGTCCGGGGCGTCCATCAACCCGCTCCACCCGACGAGTCGCTCGAACGGGGAGCCGCGGTAATTGAAATAGCGTGTGAACACCACCGGCGCATCGGTCTGCGACCACCGATCAACCAGCCGGGCAACGACAGGGACAACATGCGCTGAAGACGGAGTGATGAAGCCATTCTGGACATCCACCACCATCAACATCGGCAGCCGCCCCGACCCGGCAGCCGCACACTGATCGGTCGTCAGTGAACCCACCTCTCCCCCGAGTCACCCGATATGTCAACGAGAACAAGCGTATCCGCCGCCCGCGCCAGTCGGCGGAAATGCTTCGTCAAGGTGTCGGTGGTGAGTGTGGTCGACACGTACAGCCGCGTGCGCGCCGACGAAGCAGTGCTCGTCGGTCGGTACCTCGGCGGCGTCGAATCTCGACTAACGCGCCATTCCCAGTCGGGCTAAACGTGAGTCTCGGTTAGGGGAGATCGAACTGGCCGTCGATGACACCTTTGGCGAAGGCGTCCACTTCGTCGGGGGTGTAGTTCAGGTCGGTGTCAGGTCCGATGAAGGTTGCTGCGCCATCGGCGTGGATTGTGACCGTCAGGGCGTTGCCCACCTTGAAGGAGGTCATGCTCACAGCGCGGTTGCAGACTTCAGGCCACAGGCCAGCAGGTATTTCGATCTGGGGCTGGGTCTCACTGGTGTTGGCGGGGTTCCGGCGAAACTTGGTGTCGCGAACGAGGACCTTGTCGCCGTCGATTTTGACCTCGACGCACGCGCCACCGTTGTTGCCGCTGAAGGTACTGGTCTTCCACTCGTCCAGGCGGGTATTGGTGGTCATTTTCGCTCCATGTTCTTGATCTTCGCGATGCGACTCTGAATTGCGTTGGCGGTGTCGTCCGTCGAGAGCGCCTTGCTGATGAGTCGGTCCGCGGTCAGTGTGTACAAGTCTACGTCGCTGCGTTCTTGCAGATAGAGAGCGCCGGTGTGGTACTCGACGTAGGCGATCCCGCGGGCTTCGGTGAAGTTCAGCAGGATGAACGAGCCGGGCAGCCCTTCATGGTTGCCAGTCGCTGTTGGGATGATGTGCAGGTCGACGTTAGGCAAGCTCATCAGCTCGAGCAGGTGTTCCAGCTGCTCGATCATCACCGTTGGGCTGCCGATCATCCGGTCCAGAACCGATTCTTCTACGACGGCGCTCGTCTGGACGGGCTTGTCGGTGCTGATGATCCGTTGGCGATCGATCCTGGCTCGGGCGGTTTGGGCGATGTCTCTTGCTGGGATATGGAGACTATCCTCCAGGACTGCGGTGGCGTAGGCGAGTGTTTGCAACTGACCCGGCAGAAAGCTGTTGGTGTACTCGAACAGCCGCTTGGCCAGCTTTTCGAGACCGACATACAGCTTGAACCAGTCTGGCCACACGTCGTCGTTTCGGGTGGATAGGACACCGTGGTCAGCGCGGACCGCGAGCGATACCACCCATTCGACGTCCTCGGCCGGGGCTTTGTAGAGCCGCATCAACTGTGCGACATGGTCGGCGCCTTGAGCGGTCTCGCCGCTCTCCATATAGCTCAACTTGCCCGACGTGAAGCCGATGTGCTTTGCCGCCGCTTGTTGCGTGACCCTCGCCGTGGTTCTCGCTGTCTTGAGGGCGCTCCCGACGAGGAACCGCAAGGCCGAGGCGTCTGGAAGCTCGTCGTCGTGCATCTGTCCCTATCCTTACGCCGCCGATGCCTTCGCCCAAACTACAGCATCGCATTCCTGCCGAAGTCTAGCGCCAAACTTGAATTTAAGTTTAAATCCACATATGAGATCAACCCTAAGTCGATCTTTTGAGGTGACCAGTCCGGAGGCAGGTTCTGATGGCGGTGCAGGTAGTTGGCGGGTCGCTGATGACCAGTGATCACACAGGGCATCAAGCGAGAAGCGTGGGCGCCGGCGGTTGGGTGGTGTCGTTCATGCCGGGCCGGACGCTGACGATCGAGCAGGCAACAGCAGCGATGCAGGCCGCCGAAGTGGTCGCGGCCTTCGCGCGGCAGCTGGCTGACGAGTTGACAGCGATTCGGGCATACGCCGTACCACTGGGCCTGACGGCGCTCGAGTTAGTAGGCATGGCGGCAGGCACATGCGCCCGGGACGAAATCGTCGATATCCGAGAATGCGCAGGTCGCCTGGGACTCGCAGCGCTGGAGTTGACTGGCATGACTGCGAGTCCCTACCCGTCGCCTCCCCCTGAGCGGGCTCGACGAGTGCTGCCGCGTGTCTGGCTGATGTCGCGAGGTGAGACACGGTGAAGCATCGTCAGGCGTTGCCGCTTGGGTCGCGAATCGCTGGCTTCAGCGCGGGTGCGAAGCAGGGGCGCCGCGAATTTGCCGAGCAGGCGTGGCAGCCGATCCCACGGGTCCTGATGGCCGGACTCGCGGATAGCCGTCACGCGAAAGGCGGTCGGTGATGTTCGAGATGTGTCACGGGCCGCGTGAGGTGGCGTATAGGTACAGCGTTCTCGGGTTCCCCGTCGAGCTGACGTCTGGTCGGGCGTCGTTTGTGACCACGCCGAATCTGGGGGCGATAGCGATGGCCCCGGAGTTGGGGCGGAGGGCGCGGATGGCGGTCGGTGAGGACCTGACAGTGCCGATCATTACGCACTCGAGAGCTGGCCCAGAGTGGGTGTTCTTGGTCGGGCCGAGCCGGGGCCGAGGACTGGGTGAGCGTTCTCGCACCGTGTTGGCGAAGCAGGGTGTTCGGGTCCTGGATACCGGCAGCAGGGTGTGGCTTCCGATGTCGGACTCTCCGACGGGTTGGCACTGTGAGGTTCACCCCTGGAAGTGGACACCGAGTTAGCAGGATCGATGGTTCTGCTGGTAAGGATGTCCGTTATGCCTCCTCGCAAGCGTCGGTCGTTCACGGCCGAGTACAAGGTCGAGGCTGCTCATCGGGTGATCGATTCCGGTCGCTCGATCGCCGTGGTCGCTCGTGAACTCGGTATTCACGAGACCGTGCTCAGTACCTGGGTCAAAGACGAGCGGCGCCGGATCGCCGCGGCCGAGGTCGGCGGTGAGAAACCTCTGGACGCGGCCGAGCGAGCCGAGTTGCTGCGTTTACGCAGGCAAGTCGGCGAGCTGGAGAAGGACAATGCGTTCTTGGCAAAAGCTTCGGCGTACTTCGCCGCGATGCAGACCAACCGGCCCGGTTCGATCTGATGGTGAAGTACGCCGGCCCCGATGACATCGCCGAGACCGCGGGCACCAGCGCCCCGAGGGGCAACGATTCTCGATCCGTCGTATGGCGCGCCTGCTGGGAGTGTCGGCGTCGGGTTACTACGCGTATGTGAAACGTTGCACGGCAACGGTTTCGACGCCACGTCAGCGGCGTCGTGCCGATCTGACGGTGAAGATCCTCGACGTCCACGCCGAGTCCGACGGTACCTACGGCTCTCCGCGGATCACTGCCGAGCTACGCGCACGTGGCGAGGTGGTCAGTGCCAAGACCGTCGCGGCGATCATGGCCCGGATCGGGATCGAGGGCATCAGCCCACGCACGTTCAAGGCCCGCACCACGATCACCGATCCTGCCGCGTCGTTCCCGCCGGACCTGGTACGCCGCAACTTCGATCAAGGCCGCCCCGACGCGGTCTGGACGACCGATTTCACATATCTGACCTGCGGACAGGGCGACATGTACTTGTGCGCCATCCGTGACGGACATACCCGCCGCGTGCTCGCCCACGTCGTGGCCGATCACATCGGCGCCGACGTGGTGTGCCGAGCCATCGACCAGGCCGTAGCAGTGCGTGGGCATCCGGTGGAAGGGACCGTGCTGCATTCCGATCGTGGGGGCGAGTTCACCGCGGCGATGACAGTCAACGCCTGCCACCGCCACCAGCTGAAACGGTCGATGGGCGATACCGGAATATGTTGGGACAACAGTCCCGCCGAATCGCTCTGGTCGACCTACAAACACGAGTCGTACTACCGCCACGTCTACGCCACCAAGACCGAACTCGTTGCTGCGGTTGACAATTGGATCAACAAGTACAACCATGATCGACGGCACTCCGCCCTCGGGATGCTCAGCCCCCTACGCTACGAGCAATTCCTGACAGACGCAGCAAAAGCTGCTTGAACCCCTGTCCACTATTTGGGGTGAACCTCAGGGAGCGGCATTGGCTGCACGTCGAACCACTACCCGGCTACGCCTACGACCCTCAACCCCATGGAAATGGTCTGGGGCAACATCAAATCCAGCGAACTGGCCAACCTGTGCCCCGACACCATCGACGAAGCCCACACCGCCGCCGAGACCGGACTCGAACGCGTCGGCACCAGCTACGAGCTGTGCTTCAACTTCCTCGACCACACTGGACTCTCCTTATGACCACAACTCACCCAATAACCGAAAGATCTTAATAAACCGAAACCCCCAGTAGCCGCTGGAGATTTCACACCAGACAACACGAAGGCTGTCCATGACTGGCACCTCCGGGGGGAACCCTGCCCAAACCATGATTCAACCGACACCACCATGTCGTCCGCGTGCTCGCACGAGCCTCCCAACAGAGACGTCGAAGGTGATCGATCCGCTCCTGTAGTGGAAACCGGTGACGAGCAGTTGGCGACCGCGCGACGCATTGTTCGCGACGCTGGAACCCTTGCTCGCTGCCCGACGTTCCATGCGGTTGTGGAACCCGACAACAGTGCCGCCGCGGTTCGCTGACCGCGCGCAATCCTTGACCGCAAGCTGCCCGATCAGCCTGCGGCAGTGCCGATATATCTCCACGGTCGGACCCGGCTGCTGGTATTGGACTTCGATGCCAAACACGGCCACAGCCCCGCCGCCGTCGACCGCGACGTCGAGCACTGCTTGACCCTGCTGCACGCCTGCGGCGCCCGCACAGTTGCTGATCGCTCCACCAGCGGCGGCCGCCACCCTCTGGCAGACCCTGCGCGAAATCCGGGAACTCCCCGGCGCCCCGGTCCTGCGTATACGAGCCGCCACCGGCCACCTCGCCGACCGCTACGCCCTCACCACCCCCACCATCAACGACTCCCCCATCACCACCAGCCGCGCGCGGACCGCGCGCACCCGCATCGAACCCGTCCATCCCGCCTGGCGCGTCATCGGCCTGCAATGCCGACGCCTCTACGAAACCATCATCGACGAAACAACCAACCCCGCCGACGCATTCACCGCCGTAGGACTGGGCCGCACCGCGGGCTACACCGCCCTGGCCATACTCACCACCACCGGACTCATCCACCACACCCGCAACACCGTGCGCGCGGGAACCACGACACTGGACCACATCGCGCGCGCCCACGACCTACCAACCCGACAACAAGAGACCATCGCGCGCCACCGACACGAACGAGCACGCTGGGCAGACTGGCTCATCGCGCACAACCGCCTACCATCGCGCGCACCCATATCGATCGTCTGCCCGCCACCGCGCGCGACACAGGTCAGCACACAATCCGCCGGTCATCGACACCACACCGAACGAGGCCGATATCAGCGCATCGACACAAATGCGCGCGCCAGGTACGCGACACCGCATACGATCCGCCCGGCACCCAGACCAACGTGCGCTCAACCTCGACCACATCACGCGCACCCCAATCCGGTCCGGACTGTCGGCATGTTCTACCACCCGGTATTGGCCACCCTGCCCTCGGCGACCGCCGGGCCGACGTATTTGCGGATCGTCTTACGGTCGATCCCCAGCGACGCGGCCATCTCGCGCTGCCCGCGACCGGCCTGCCAGTGGGTGTAGAGCTCGACAAGATCGAACATCGAGAAACTCCTCCTCGCCATCTCACCGCCCCTTCTCGCCCGGAACAACCCGTCGAGAAGAAGCGAACCTATGTGCGAGGCCCGCCCCCGGCAGACACACCGCCAAGGTGGAGGAATTACGTGACAGCCGGTGGAAGAATTACGTGACGGTCGGGTGGAGGAAAACCATGACGGAAACCGCCCTCACCTGAGGGAATTACATGACCGCTGACAATCGGCACCCGATCGAGGATCAGCCCGTCTGCGGTGACTGTGTGCCGCAGCTGTCGCGGTGCGGTCACTGCCGCGAGTTCGCCATCGCGCTGACCGACACCGCGGACGAACGGCGACTGTGCGCGCGGTGTGTGGCCGGATGGCTGCCATGCGTGTCCTGCACGGGCGTGACAGACCCGCGGGTACGCACCGACACCGACGAGGCGGTGTGCCTGCGGTGCGCGGCGGTGTTCTTCGACATCTGCTTCCAGTGCAGCCGCTACAGTGCCGCCACCCGCTATGTCTCGGGGGTCGAGGAACATGTTTGAGAAATCCGGCGTTTAGCGGTTACCGCATATAGCCGCCTACTATGTGCGGTAACTACGGAGTCCTCCTGGCGCTATATGTCCGATGCGCGGGGGCGACCCGGGAAACTATGTGCGATAGCGGTGGAGGTCGGTGGGATGGGTCGGATCCGGAGGCTTCCGAGGTCGGCGGGTGGTGTGCGACTGGCGGATGCGGTGCGGATCTATTTGGCGACGATCACGGTGCCCAACACCCGCCTGACGTACGCGGCGGCGCTGGATCGGTTGGTCGCGGATTTCGGGGCGGATACGGATGTGGCACTGTTGGATGCGGAGCCCGATCGGGTCAGTGGCTGGTTCACGTTCGTGTGGGGTGGCAAGTCGGCGAAGACGTTCAACATCCGGTTGACCGCGCTGGTATCGGCGTGCGGGTATTGGCGGGAGCAGGACTGGCTGGCCGGTGACCCGCTGGTGCGGCTGCGAGCGCGGCCCGCGCCGCCGGACACCAGTAAGGCGTTGAGCCGGGACCGGGTCACGGAGATTTTGGGATCGGATGCGCCGCTGCGGGAGCGGGTGTTGTGGCACATGCTCTACGAGTCCTCGGCTCGCGCCGAGGAGGTGCTGATGCTGGATGTGCCCGATCTCGATACGGTGAATCGGTGCGCGGTGGTGATGCGCAAGGGCGGGGCACGTGAGGTCATCGCGTGGCAGACCGGCACCGCCCGGTTGTTGCCTCGGATGCTGGCCGGCCGCAAACTCGGTCCGTTGTTTCTCACCGACCGCAAGGCTCGCCCAGCGGCGGCGACCAACGATGTGGACCCGGTGACCGGGCGGGCGCGGTTGTCCTACCGGCGCGCGGCGGAGCTGTTCGAGGCTCACACAGAGCGTTTCGATGACGGCCCGTACACGCTGCACCAGCTGCGGCATTCCCGGTTGACTCACGCGGCCGAGGAAGGTGCGTCGACGCCGGTGCTGATGAAATTGTCGGGGCATACCTCGGTGCGCAGCCTCGCGAAATACGCGAGGGTGTCCGACGAAGGGCTACGGCGCTATCAGGCAGACAGCGATCCGGCCGCGCGTCGCAGGTCGGGTCGCTGATCCTGTCCGGGTTTCGTTCTGACCTGGCCGATGAGCAGGTCGGCGGCGGGTGTTCGCGGCGGCCCGTCGTTGGGGTGAGGTCATCGTCTCGCAGAGGGCGAACCTGTTACGGCAATCAAACGTTCAGAGGGAACCGCATGTTTTGCTGGGTTCGGCCCGGTCGAACACGTCCACAGTCGTCCCGGGATGGGTGTCGTCGAGCCTCACCCGAGCATCGAACCCTCCTGATAGCAGGATCTCGTGGATCGCAGTGGCCATGATGCGGCGGACTTGGTCGCGGTAGCCGTGGCGCGAGGAGGATGAGAACAGTTCATCCAGTCGTTCCTGCACAGGCCGGTGATCCTCGGATGGCGAGAGCAAACTCTCCATCGACTGCTTCGCTTCGTCTTGAAGGTCTCCGGAGACAACCCACGCCACCGAGACGTGAGGTGTGTCGTCGAACTCCGCGCCGAGCACAATTCCTCCTGCGTCGCACTCCGGTTCGCGATCCAGGAACGGCAGGCCAACTTTCCGCAGTTCCTGGGCGACCAGCTTTGCCAGTTCAGAGCTTTCCATCAGGCAATGGTGGACACACCCCAGTACACGTCACCTTCTCAGGACTGGATGGTGGTTTCGTAACGCCTCGGCTGCCCAAACATTATCGCCGGGTCCAGCACACCAGGGCCGGGCGATGGCCGGTGGCCACATAGTCCGCCACCGCACGGCGTGCGGTCTCCACACTCACCCTGGCCACCGTGCCGGGCACGGTGATCCTCGGCGCATCCACCGACCACATGACGGTGATCGGCGGCCCCGGCTCCAACTCGACGCCGATGGTGTCGTCGGCCATCCAGGTGAGCGCGGCCCGATTGACGTCGATGTCGATGTCGACCCGCAGGCCTGCGCCTTCGGGCTCCTCCGGCTCAATCCAGACAGTCTGCCCTGACATGCCGTGGGGCAGGATCTCCGAGATGGTGTCGTCGAACTGCTCCACCGCATGTCGCGAATCCTCGAGCGGCTCACGATGAGCAAGGTGATCGACCAGTACGTATTGCATCAGCGGGTCAGCCTACCTGTCCCCTCAAATGATGAGTAGGCGCCGATTTCAGTCCTCTTCCCGGGCGTCCGGATCGCGCAGCGGACGGTGCGTTCCGCCGAGGTCGGGCAGGTGGAAGGCGTAGTGCCCGTCCAGGCCGATGTGGCCGCGGATGAACGCCGACAACCGGGCGGCGTCCTCCTCGCGCACTGGATAGTCTTGTGCGCGAAGCTGTTCCAGGGCGCGGTCGCTGTAGACGGTGTTCCAGAGCACGAGACAGTTGAGCACCAGGCCCAGCGCGGAGAGCTGGTCTTCCATGCCCTCGTAATAGGAGCGCACCATTTCCCCCTTCTTACCGTGGTAGATCCGCCGTGCCAGATCGTGGCGTCCTTCGACGAGGTTGGCCTGGGCTTTGCCTTCGCGTCGGTAGGGTTCGTCGTCGGCCAGGCGAAGGATGTGCAGGGTCTTGAAGATCCGCCCATAGTGGGCGATGGCCTCTCCGAGTGGGGTCGGGCGCCCGTCGCGGGAGATCATGCGGGTGACGTCGTGGCCGCTGACCTCGCCGGAGTGGATCGACACCGCGACCCGGCACATGTCTTCCCAGTGGGTGGTGATCTTGTCGACGTCGATGCGGCCCCGGGCTGCCTGCTCCAGTGGCCCGTAGTCGGCACGAATGTCGAACCGCCACAGCCGCTGATCGGGCAGGTTCGCCAACTGCGGCCGATATTGGTAGCCGGTCAAATGCAGGAGACCGAAGACTATGTCGCTGTACGATCCGGTATCGGTAATGACCGAATCGGGTATCCGCCCGCCGTGCTGGCTCTGTAACACGTCGACGATGTGCAGCGAGTCACGTGGCGTCCCGGACACGACCTTCGCGGCCAGGCCAGCGGCCTGGTCGTTGAGCATGTTCAACCAGGTGATGCCTCGCCGGCGTCCGAAGAATCGCGGGCTCGGTCGTGCGTGGATCGTGCGGATCGGGGTGACGAACCGGATGCCGTCAACCGACGCCAACAACCCGCCGCCCCAGGTCCGCGCCAACGGCACCCGCGCTTGGGCCTCGATCAGCGCGATGTTGGCGGTGCTCATCGTCTCCAACCGCACATAGTGCTGGTCGACGTGATGGAGCCGGTCCCGGGTCAGGGCGGGAACACCGGGGCTGGTCACCGGTTTGAAACCTACGTTCATGGCATGCCCGCAGAGCACCGCGGCCACCGATAATCCGAGGTCGGCGACGCGGGCGTCGTTGCCGGAGGCGTGGACGAACGCTTCGGTGAACCCTGGCACCCACGACATCACTTCCAGGACCATCTCCGGCAGGTCGACCTCCGGCATCATCCGCTCGACCCGGCGCCGCAGATCGGTCAGCGACGGCGGGTCCGGCACCGCCTCGAGCGCGGCCAGATGCAGCTTGCCGTCCTCGTCGACACTGGCCGGGCCGTCGCCGCCCAGCCGGGCAGCGACCTGCTGGTAGGCAGTGTCCACAGCGGCGGCGTGATCGCCCAGCAGCGCCGCCGGGTCCGAGGGCAGGTTCAGCGCGTTCATACCCACCTCGCGTGTCCGCTCCCACGCTTCACCCGACAACAACTGGGCGCGCGGGTCGCGCCACCGCGACGAGTGAGGCGCGAAGATATTGCGCTGCTTGAGATGCCGGTGGAACTGCTCTAGCAGGCACAACGTGTAGGCAGCGCGGTCCACCGTCTCTGGTGGGCGGCCCTCCCGATAGACGAGGCGTTTCCACGCCCCGCCGATCAGGTCGTGATCGACTTTGCGGGCATCGAGCCAGGTCGCGGGCAGTTTCGTTTTTGTGGTCATCAACTCACCGAGGGTCTTCGTCGCCGCCAGCACCGCCGCGCCCTCAGCGGTCGCGCCGAACTCGACCACCCTCATCATCGGCGGCAGGAACGTCCGCACCGTCGCCATCCGCCCGGCCAGCTCCTCGAGTCGCTGCCCATCCAACTCTGCGTCGTCGACCGGCACCAGCTCGTCGATCGCGGCCACCGCCCTGCGCAACTCGCTCTTGGTGACGGCATTCTCGATGTGGTCCCAGATCATCTCCAGACTCAGCTCCGGCCCCACCTCGGTCATCTCCAGCAGCACCTTCACCGCGGCGGCGAGCTTGCCCGCATGCCGCGACACCCGCGGGTATCGGCGCAGCTTCTCATCCCTGGATTCGCGTTCGGCCTTGGAATACAGGTCGGTGACCATCAGCAGATCGAACAACTCCAGGACGTCGTCGGTGGCGCGGGCGATCAGCACCTTCACCGTCGCCACCAAAACCGCCAGCCGATACTCGGGCGGCTCCAACCGGCGCAACTGCGCCGCCTTGCTCGACAACCCATAGGTCGCCAACCCGACCAGCCGACGCGGCGGCACCCCCGACACGTCCAGATCGACACCGATCCCGAGCAGGTCCGACAACCGACCCACCGCAGTGACCATGCCCTTGGAGGTCGGCCGGAACACGCCCTTGCGCAGCCGCTCCAGCTCGCTGACCCGCACCTTGCCATCGACAGGCGAGCTCAGCAGTGCACGCAGAGCCGTCTTCGCCGTCGCCGGCAACCGTTGCGTGAGCTGAGCCGACAACCGCCGATCAGCCGTCTTACGGCCCTCTCCGACAAGACGTTCCAACGTCGTGATTCCCGGCAGCAGCGCTTGGCGTTCCCGCAACCACGCCACCGCACCGTCGGAGATCGCTTTCGGTCCGTCGCCGGTCATCCACGACTGGTCCACGATCCACGCCGACAATTCCGCCTCGACCTCGGCGAACGCCACCAAGCTGTACTCCCGCTGGATCTCCCACGCGTGTTCGAGCTTGGTCTTCTCCCGATCCGCATAGCTCTTCACGCACGCCGGATCGGCGATATCGAGCTGTTCTGCAACGTAGGCGACGACCTCCGCTGGCACGTCGAGGGGATCGGCCAGGAACATCCCCAAGTGACGGACCGTGATCATCTGGAGCGCGAACCCCAGGCGGTTGTAGTCACGGCGGCGGGCCGCGATCAGCCGCCGGTCCTCATCATCGAGATAGAAGAATCTCTCCAGCTCAACCCGCGAATACGACCCGAACCGGCCGTAACCCTCATCCGTCACCGCGACATGAAATCACCTACCAGCCAACCCCGTTCGCCGAATCAAGATCCTTAAGCGCCGGATTTCTCAAAGATGTTCCTCGACCCCCGTCTCCGGCGGTCACCGCGCCCTACCAGCCCGATATCAGCTACAGGTGCAACATTGACCGCAAATTGAATGCGCCTTCCGCACCATGAAAACCCCCTCGACCTACGGCCTGTCTACCACCGACTCGACGACCGCATCACCGCCCACGTCCTGCTCTGCTGGCTGGCTCTGCTGCTCATCCGTGTCGCCGAACGCCGCACCGGATCAACCTGGCGTGCCATCAACCGTGAACTGTCCCGCCTGCACCAGCTCACCCTCACCGGCCCCGTCGGCCGCCTGCACCAGACCACCCGCCTCACCGACGACCAAGCCGCCATCTTCAAAATTTGCGGCGTCGCACCGCCCCCAAAGATGAGCGGCCTCCACACCACCGAATAACCGCTGACCAGTCACAACACCCGTCGGGGCCGTGGGCACACGGCCCCGACAATCACACACACCCATCACCACAGGTCAAACCGCATTTCCGATGCCACCGCCTGTCCACCAACTGCGAAACTCGGGGGTCGAGGAGTGCGAGTTGCATTCTGCTCCAGAATGATTCGATCAGTGGGGGCGGTTCAGTATGACGCAGGGTGGCGATCATGCCTTGCCGCCCCAACCAACGAGTCGCCCGGAGTTGTGGGCGGCGGTGAGCTGGTGCAGCCGGGCGGGTGGTCGCGCGCAACTGATGGTCCACTCGATGCCACGCGCACAAAAGGGCTGGTAGTCCACCCGAACCAGTCAGGCCGCCGAGGGGTTTGCAGTTCGTTGTCGCCGAACCGGAGCAGTCCAGGCCCCTTCGGTGAGCGGATGCCGACTCCGGACAGGAGCTCGATCTGCACACCCCCATTGTTGCTCATCTCGGACCCCGCTCCACTCCTCCAACTCGCGGGTCCGGGTCCGGGTCCGGGTCCGGGTCCGGGTCCGGGTCCGGGTCCGGGTCCGGGTCCGGGTCCGGGTCCGGGTCCGGGTCCGAACAGCTTCCCCTGACCCGCGAGGCGAACGAACGAACGCCCGCTCGGGCTGTGGCGCATCGACCTGGAGCCGGCGGTACCGACCTTCCGGATCGTCCGTACGATCGGGCGGTGGAGGTGGGCGAGCGCGATGACCTTCGAGGAACGCCTGGAACCGGCCGTCGCGGCGGTAGACAGCATCCGCGGCCCCACCGGCAACCACCTCGGCGTCCGAGTACAGGCGCTCATCGCCTGCGCCAACCTGGGCTCGTCATTGCCGCCGCCAAACCGGGCGCAGTCCGCCAAATGTCACACATGCGGCGCGGCACCGGATGTTGATTGGCACGCCGGTTGTTGCGGTTGGTCAGGGTGCGGGTTCGAGGACGGTGAGTAGTCGTGTGCCGCGGTCGGTGAGCCGGTAAACGACGATGCGACCCACGCGGGCCCTTGTCACCATGTCGGCGTCGCGGAGCACGGAGAGGTGGGAGCTGACAGTACCGAGTGAGACGTCCAAGATTACAGCGAGCTGGCTGCTCGTGGCTGGCCGCACGAGTTCACGGAGGACGCGGGCGCGACCCGCACCGAGCAGCACCGACAGGGGGTCTTCGGATACAGAGGTCGCTGTGGGGGCCGCCGCTCCGAACGCGGAGTAAATGAGACCGTAACGTGGTGGCGCTTTGCAGACCCACCACCCACCGCTGGTCGTGCGAGGCACGAACACCAAGCCGTCGTCGCCGATCCATCGGTCCGGCCCTGGCCGGCGATTGAGGACGATCGCATCGTCGCCGAACCATA
This sequence comes from Nocardia sp. NBC_01730, assembly GCF_035920445.1. NCBI lineage: Bacteria > Bacillati > Actinomycetota > Actinomycetes > Mycobacteriales > Nocardiaceae > Nocardia > Nocardia sp. NBC_01730. Next base: position 3,072,195 of record NZ_CP109162.1, read on the forward strand.
CCGGTCCATCTTGCATTGTCTCGACCGCATGCCGCAACCCATGGTCAGCGAGTAGGCTGGTGCGGTAGGCGATGTCACGTTCGAGCACCGCGCGCCGACGTCGCCAGTCAGTCGCAACGAACCGCTTCCACCCGGCCCGCAGCACCTCCGCGACACGCTCTCCGAGTCGATCACTGGACAACCACTGTGTATCTGGCGGCTGCTGGCATGCAGCGACTGCCTCGACCGCGACCGCCCGAAGGTACTCATCGGAGTGCGCTGCCACCTGGGCCAGCTCGTCGGCCAACCGCGTCCGTACACCGGCTTGCGGCGGCGTCACAACACCGGGCAACCGGTTCGTCGTTGCCAGCAACGGCAGTAGTCCCGCAGCCACCTCGTCCTGACTCAGCCACTCACGATAGGCCGCGTAGTGCTGGGTACACCATTGCGCCAGAGCGGGATTGGCAGTCCTACGCTGTAGCACGATCAGACTGCCGATCGTTTCCGCAAGCGGCGAAATGACAAAGCGACAGCGCGACAGCGCACCCGGACTCAACCGGAGAACAACCATCGCCCCGCCTCACCAACCATCCACAGTGGTATCAATCTGTCGAGCAGTGAATTCCTCTGGTCGATCACCCACCCCCACAAAGAACCGGCACGTGAGTCACGGCACCTCAACAGGAGGATCGGTGTACGCCGGTTCGACGGATTGTGTCGGGATCTGGGTGTCACGACCAACATGCTCGGCCTCCGACTGCAACCTGTCGTCTGCTCAAGGGGTGCTGAGGTGATGTTCAAATGGCTCAACATGCACAGAACCACCTCAACGCACCCGCACGGCAAGACGCCCAACCCGTTCCAGTCCGCCGATATCGGGCGCGCCGCCGGAGACGATGATGGCGGAGTGGATGACAGTGCGCACGCTGCTCGCGAGGTCCCTGATCGAGACTTCGGGCCCATGGAGTAGAACGCGGTGTGCGACACGGGTGACACACGCGGGTGGGTGGGGTAGCGACCGCTGGATCCCCTCCATCACAAAGTATTTGGTGTGGGTACACACACCGGATCGCCCGATCCTTACTTTCCCACAATGGCGGCTGGGATCGCACCGGCAGCAGGCGCTCACACGAGCCATCTGCTCTTGGGGACCGTAGTACTGGAAAGCTCGCCGATGTAGTCCGAGATGATCTGCCACAAACGGACCCTCTCACTCCCCCGACAAGAGCAGAATAAAGAGATACCTATGTGTACCTACATCGATACCTACAATTTGCTTCAAGCCCGGGGCTGTCTGATCTTCGGCTCTGGCTCACTTCCGGTTTGCGACGCTGAGTGACAATGAGATCGCTGCGGTCGAAGCCATTGGTCCGCAGGCGCTGCGCCGCAACCGGGCCGTGGGCGTCCCGCGCCGAACCGCGGTGCACTGGCCGGGAGCTGACCCGGCTGATCGAACCGCTGGTTGCGATGGTGGCCGGGTTGCGGCACGGCGGCGACGTCCGGTTCCGGCAGGCCGCGGCGATCGTATTGCAGCATTGCGCCGACACCCGCCGCGGCTGGTGGGCTGGACTTGGTGGGAGTGGGCCGGGATCTGCGGCTCCAGCGCCCAAGAGCTCGCCGCCGCGCAGCCCTTGCCGATCGACACGACGGTGCGACCGTTCGTCGTGGCCCTGGCCTACCAGCTCGGCCGATTCAGGCTCGAGGGACTGACCATCGCGGCGTTCCAGACGCTGCGCGCTCTGGCCGGTACTCGATCATCCTCACAGTCGCAGCAGACGATCATCACATCAGCGACCCCGCGATTCCGCAGTTCGCCGAGGACACCGGCCCAATGCTTGGCGCCTTCGCCGCCGGTGCCGACCCACAGGCCCAGGACCTCCCGCTCACCAGCCAGGGTGACACCGACCGCCACGTAGATCGGCCGATTCACCACCCGGCCATCCCGGATCTTCACGAAAATAGCATCGATCAGCACGACCGGATACACACGCTCCAACGGACGCGACTGCCATTCATTCATCTCCTCGACCACCTTATCGGTGATCTTCGAAATCAACTCACGCGAGACCTCCACATCATAGATTTCCGACAGATGTTTCTGAATTTCCCCGGTCGTCAACCCTTTCGCATAGAGCGAGATGATCGACTCGTCGAAACCCTCCACCCGCCGGGAATGCTTCGGAACCATCTTCGGCTCGAATTCAGAATTCCGATCCCGCGGCACATCGATACGCACGGACCCGACATCGGTATGCACCGTCTTCTGCGATCGCCCGTTGCGGTGATTCCCGTCCCCACGGACCGGTTGATCACCCTTGGAATATCCGAGGTGCTCATCCATTTCAGCGTTCAACGCAGTCTCCAGAACGGTTTTCGTGATCTGGGACAGCAAACCACCCGGACCAGCCAGCGACACCCCCTCTTGCCGAGCCTTGTCCACCAACTCCTGAGCGATCCGGACATCCAGACCGTCCGCCGCCGACCGCTCCCCGGCCGCCGGCATCGACTCCTCCGACACGATGATCCCTTCCGCTGAGACAGGCCGCCTCAGCATCTCCGATCACCCTCCCGCCCACAAGATCTCAGATAGTCCCCGCAGCCCTGACGGAGGGTCGAGAACTGGCGCGGTAACCTGGACGGTGGTAGGCGGCGGAGCCACTGTGACCAGGTAGTTTCCTACCTAGTCGTTCTTCTCCGCTGCCGTGACCAACCCGGTTCCGTTTCCAGTTCCCGCCCGTCAATCCGTGCATGCGGTTCTCCCGCACACGGCTTACCGACGCCGTTCACCGCCGGCATTCGGCACCACCCGCCAGGCCCGAAAAGGCCTGGGCGCGACCACGATTCCATCCAGGCGACTCAGCCCAAGCTTGTTGCCGGACGCATAGGCAATCACCCAGCGCCCGAACGCCCGGGGGATGGGAGCGAATCGTATTGGATTTTCACGCCGATTGGTGAGGTTGATCGTTCGTCGCTGGCGTTACTCGCCCGGTATGGGACGTCGACGCAGCAGACCTATGCCTACAGCCTGGTCGATCATCTGAATTGGCTGCACGTAAACAATCGCAGCCCTGCGTCGGTGACTTTGGCTGATCTGCACCGCTACATGAACGGGCTTACTGGCCAGGTGGACGGCGTCTACGGCGCGGTCTGGCGTGATCCGCAGAAGGGCCAACTTGGAGCGGCGGCGAGCAATGTCGCCACGGTGGTGAAAGCCTACTATTTGTCGCTGCAGACGTCGGTGTGTCTTCGCCCCGAATTGATCGAGGGACTCACCTGCGGCCGCAGCTTTGGCCCCCGCGGTCGTGCCAAGCGGATGCACGAGTCGAATCCGCCTGCCCCAAAGAAGAATTCGCCGCGTCCACGGTTCGTCTCGGACGAAATTGTGCAAGCGTTGTTCGAGCCGGGGGTGTTGACCACTGCTCGTGACGTCATGATCGTCACATGGTTGCACGACGGCGGGCTGCGCGTGGGTGGTCTGTGCGGTCTGCGTTTCTGCGATCTGCATCTGACGCGCCATCACGCTTGTGGCCAGCGCGCCGATCCTCACGTGCACATCGTCGGACGCAATGACAATCCCAACCGGGCGCGGGCGAAAGCCTATGCCTCGGCCCGCACGAGCAGGGAGGGCTACACGCTCGATGGTGTTATCCGTGCGGTCAGCGACGACATGGTCAGCACCCTCTACACTTACCTGCTTGACGAATTCCATCCGATCCAGGCCCTGGTCGACCATGAGCAAGTGATCGTTCACCTCGGAGGGCGCACTCCGGGTGCGGCATTGGGCACGGGCGCGGTCCGTAAGATACTGGCACGGTCCCGCCGCCGCGCGGAGCTTTCAGTGCGTTTGACGCCACATGCATTGCGCCACAATGAGGTTCACCCCAAATAGTGGACAGGGGTTCAAGCAGCTTTTGCTGCGTCTGTCAGGAATTGCTCGTAGCGTAGGGGGCTGAGCATCCCGAGGGCGGAGTGCCGTCGATCATGGTTGTACTTGTTGATCCAATTGTCAACCGCAGCAACGAGTTCGGTCTTGGTGGCGTAGACGTGGCGGTAGTACGACTCGTGTTTGTAGGTCGACCAGAGCGATTCGGCGGGACTGTTGTCCCAACATATTCCGGTATCGCCCATCGACCGTTTCAGCTGGTGGCGGTGGCAGGCGTTGACTGTCATCGCCGCGGTGAACTCGCCCCCACGATCGGAATGCAGCACGGTCCCTTCCACCGGATGCCCACGCACTGCTACGGCCTGGTCGATGGCTCGGCACACCACGTCGGCGCCGATGTGATCGGCCACGACGTGGGCGAGCACGCGGCGGGTATGTCCGTCACGGATGGCGCACAAGTACATGTCGCCCTGTCCGCAGGTCAGATATGTGAAATCGGTCGTCCAGACCGCGTCGGGGCGGCCTTGATCGAAGTTGCGGCGTACCAGGTCCGGCGGGAACGACGCGGCAGGATCGGTGATCGTGGTGCGGGCCTTGAACGTGCGTGGGCTGATGCCCTCGATCCCGATCCGGGCCATGATCGCCGCGACGGTCTTGGCACTGACCACCTCGCCACGTGCGCGTAGCTCGGCAGTGATCCGCGGAGAGCCGTAGGTACCGTCGGACTCGGCGTGGACGTCGAGGATCTTCACCGTCAGATCGGCACGACGCCGCTGACGTGGCGTCGAAACCGTTGCCGTGCAACGTTTCACATACGCGTAGTAACCCGACGCCGACACTCCCAGCAGGCGCGCCATACGACGGATCGAGAATCGTTGCCCCTCGGGGCGCTGGTGCCCGCGGTCTCGGCGATGTCATCGGGGCCGGCGTACTTCACCATCAGATCGAACCGGGCCGGTTGGTCTGCATCGCGGCGAAGTACGCCGAAGCTTTTGCCAAGAACGCATTGTCCTTCTCCAGCTCGCCGACTTGCCTGCGTAAACGCAGCAACTCGGCTCGCTCGGCCGCGTCCAGAGGTTTCTCACCGCCGACCTCGGCCGCGGCGATCCGGCGCCGCTCGTCTTTGACCCAGGTACTGAGCACGGTCTCGTGAATACCGAGTTCACGAGCGACCACGGCGATCGAGCGACCGGAATCGATCACCCGATGAGCAGCCTCGACCTTGTACTCGGCCGTGAACGACCGACGCTTGCGAGGAGGCATAACGGACATCCTTACCAGCAGAACCATCGATCCTGCTAACTCGGTGTCCACTTCCAGGGGTGAACCTCATACTGAGGTTCACCCAAGGTCGGGTAGTTAGTGTTTTCGCTTGTCATGCAAGGGTTTCGGGTGACCAGGCGGTGGCGCTGTAGAGGCCTGGGCCGAGTTTGTGGATGAGGCCGTCGTCGGCCCACCGGGTCAACTGTCTGTACATGGTGTTGAGGGTGATGTCGCCGAAGTGGGCGGCGATGTCACGGGCTCGCCACAAGCGGGTGGGGTGGGTGTCGAGCAGGGTCAGGATTCGGTGGCGTCGGCGCTGGTCGGGGGCGGTGCGGCTGTCGTGGCGGGAGTGGTTGGGAGCGGGAGTTGTTCGGTGTCGGGCACTACGATGGCGAGGTCGAGATTGGTGACGGTGCGGCTGGTGTCGGGGCGTCCGTCGTCGAGGCGCTCGTTGTAGCGCGACATCGGTGATTTGACCTTGCGGGTGCTGACCCGTTGCCGGCGTGGTGGTAGCAGGTGCCCCAAGATCCGGACGCCGATCCGCCCGAGAAGGCCGCTTCCGGTCCCGGTGGGGACGACCCCGTCCGCGGTGATGACCTGGTCACGGGCGGTGTGGAAAGCGATGGCGAAGCTGCAACGGTCCGGGTCGGTACCTGGACGGGATTCGGCGGCGTCGACCATCACGATGCGCAGCGCTTGGTACAGGCCCAGCAGGGCCCACATTTCCTGTTCGACACCGACGGGGTCGCCCGAACGCAGAACTCGTCCGGCCATGATCGTGTGGCGCAGCGCGTAGTAGGCGGATTCATGTTCCCACCGCTGATGGTAGAGGGCCACTAGCGTCGCTCCCGGGTAGCGGCGGGCGTCGGTCAGGGTCGTGACGAGGCGGTAGCCGGCGGTGAACACGATGCCGTCGATGCAGGTCACGGTGATCTGGGCGTCGATGATCCGCACCGGGATCCCGGCGATGACCGCCAGACGAGCCATCGCCCAGGCGGGTCAGGACCGGGATGCGCCGGTTGCTGCGCGACCGACCCAATACTTGGGCACCGGTCGCGCAGACTTCGACAAGGAAGTCGTTGCTGTCGAAGCCCCTGTCCCACAACACCAGCATGTCCGGGCGCAGTAGATGCAGCAGCTTGCAGGCGTAGCCGGTCTCGCCCAGCTCGGTGGGTCCGAACACTGCCCCGATCACCGCGCGGGTTCCGGTCTCCACCAGCGTCATCAATTCCAGCATCGGGTAGGCGTAATGGGCGGTGGCACGCAGCCAGGCCCGGTTCTCCAGCGGTGGCGGGCACTTTCTGGGAGGTGCAGCCATCGAAGGACACCATCCGATACCGCCCGAACCGAACCCCCGGAGTCGACGGCTGCGCCAACGGCCCGGCCAGCACATCGAACAACATCCGCATCGGCGCGACCCCCACCCGACGGCGCAAGTCCCGCAACGCTTTCGCGGTCGGGGCGGGCACTGGTATCCCGGTCAGCGAGGCCGTGAGTTTGCCCCAGACCGTCCGATAACCCACCTCGGGGAACAAGCACATCGCCAGGAGGAAATAGACCCCGACCCGAGACGGGAGATCACGCAACCGGCGCTGCACCGACCGGGTTTCCTCGAGGACCGCGTCGACAAGCTCGAAGGGCACCACCACGGTCAACTCGCCCAGATGACCGGCAGCGAACCGGCCCGCGGCCACGGTCACCGACCGGGTGATCGCCGCCAACGCGGGAGGCAGGGGAGAATGAAACGGCAACGGAGCTCCTCGGCAACAGGCTGTCTTGGTCGACTACCTGAACCAACGAGCTCCGTTGCCCTATGCCCGAAATCCTCAAACCGCTTGCGCCACCAGCGGGAAGATCGCGGTCAAGGGCCTGAAGGCGCCGGTGCAGGCGAGCGGACGCTGGCACGTGGAGCAAACGAACCCCTCGCACAACGCCTTCAACAAGCTGCAGCGTTGCTACGAACTCCGCAAACGTGTCATCAACGCCTTCTTCGATCTCGCCGATGCCGTCATCACCGTCCGCGCCCTCATCCGCCGCGCCTGGACCACCCACCGCTGGGACACTCGGCCAGCACACCGCCGGTGACACCACCTACCTGCGCGACCTCTTAGCTGTCGAAAACGTTGCCCCAGTGAACATCCGCCGGTACTGCTCGTTGGCGGGTGAGGTCGTGTGGGCTGTCGGCTTGGCCGATAATCATGTGACGCTTCTCTCCGCGGTCCTCCTCTTCCATCACCAAGAGTTGCGATGCATCACCGGCTCGACGCTCAACTGCTCTGCCGATCGTGCACCAGAAGCGGGGCGGTCCCACCTCCCCTCATTGGAGGTGGGACCACCGGATCCGCTGCACCCCGCTGCGAACAGCGTCGCGCCGAAACGGTGCAGGCCATGTGTCAGTCGTCGTCTGCGGAAACCTAAGAGCGTGTCTTACGTGGATGTAATTCGTTGTGCTGCATAGTGTGATGCGTGGTTGATGGGCTTGCTCTGCGGTTGGTGCCGGATGCGTTGTGGGACATCGTGGAGCCGTTGATACCGTGGTTCGAGCCGAGGCCGCAGGGTGGCGGGACCGCGCCGGTCGACGAGCGTGCGGTGTTCACCGCGATCGTGTTCGTGTTGACCAGTGGCTGCGCGTGGCGGCATCTGCCGCCGTCGTTCAGGGTGAGTGTTCCCACCGTCCATCGCCGCTTCATGATGTGGGCCGACGCCGGGGTGTTCGACCGGCTCCATCGTGAGGTGCTCGACCGGCTCGGTGCGGTCGGTGAGCTGGACTGGAGTTCGGCGATCCTGGACGCGGCAAGCGTGCGGGCGAAAAGGGGGGCTCGCTGACCGGGCCCAGCCCGGTCGACCGCGGCAAGAACGGGTCGAAGATCCACGTGATCTCCGATGCGAACGGAATCCCTTTGACTACAGGCATTTCCGCAGCCAACACCCACGACTCGGTGATGCTGCAACCGATGGTAGAGCAGATCCCCGCAGTACGATCCCGCCGAGGCCCACGCCGCCGCAAACCCGGCAAACTGCGCGCGGACAAGGGATAGGACTACAACGTCCACCGCCGATGGCTACGCGAGCGCCGCATCATCCCCCGCATCGCCCGCCGCGGCATCGAAGACCCGAAACGGCTCGGCCGTCACCGTTGGAAAATCGAACGGACGATCGCGTGGCTGACCGGCTACCGACGCCTCACCCTCCGCTACGAACGCCACGGCCACCTGTTCGCCACCTTCCTCCAACTCGCCGCCGCCATCACCTGCTACAAGAAACTCTCCACGTAAGACACGCTCTAGTGCTGCGTTCCTCAAAGATCATGTATCTTGTTGCTGGTCTTGGTGGTTCGGGTGTAGTCGAGGTGGGTTCTGCCGAAGGTGTTGATTGCGCGTCCGGCGCGGGATGTGTTGGAGGAGCGAAAGATTCGTAAGATTGCAGCGGCTCGGCATGCGCCTGGAGATTGGATCCGGCGGGCGCGGATGATCACAGCCAGTTGGGATGGGAAGTCCACCGTGCAGATCGCCGGTGAGCTCGGCTGTCATCCACAGACGGTGCGAGAACGGTTGCATCGGTTCAACACTCATGGCCTGGACGGGCTTGGCGATCGTCGAGGAGCAGGACGTAGACCTCGGTTGACCGAAGCAGAGCGCAGCCGCATCGTGGCCTTGGTCGCCACGACACCGCCGGGGCGTTTGACACGGCATCGCGATGGCGAACTGCGCGCCGAGAAGGACGCGGCCGGGTCGTGCTGGACACTGGACGCGTTGACCGAAGCGCTGCGCGGCGAAGGCATCGTCGTCGGTCGCAGTCAGGTCCGCAGAATCCTTGTGGCAGAGGGGGTTCGCTGGCGTCGGCCGCGGTCGTGGACGGCGAGCAAGGACCCGTACTTCGTCCCAAAAGGACCCACATCGTCGGTCTCTACACGCAGCCACCCGAAGGTGCCACGGTAGTCTGCGCCGACGAACTGGGCCCGGTCTCGCCCCGCACCTTCGCACCCGCACCGGGGTGGGCGGTCGACGGGCACCGGATCAAGGCGCCCCTGGAATACTCGCGAGGCCCCGACAGAGTCTGGGTATACGGATCGATCCGCATCCGCGATGGCCATGCCGTCACGCTCACCGCCTCCTCCCGCAACAGCGTCAACTACCAGCGTTTCCTCGAACTGGTCGAACAGGCCAACCCGGTCGGCGATATCTACGTGATCACCGACAACCTGTCCAGCCACAACAGCAAATCCACCCGCGAATGGCTCGAGGACCATCCACGGATCAAACACGCGTTCATCCCCGTCGGAGCGTGCTGGCTCAACCTGCAAGAGCCGTGGTGGCGGATCTTCCGCCGCGAAGCCCTCGCCGGCCAGACCTTCGCCGACCACACAGAAATCGACCGAGCCACCCGCCAGGCCACAGCCGCCCTCAACGCTCGCGCACGACCATGGGTCTGGGGCAGACCCCCGCCGAAACCCCGGGCTCTACGCCGCCGGTTTGTTTACCACCTTTGAGGAACGCAGCACTAAGGCAGGCGACCCTTTCCGCAGCTGCTGAACATCGGCGCCGGAAGCCTCGAGGTGCACACGAATAACCTGGACCCACATCGTGATACCGTCGGCGCCGTCAAGGTCGCTTTAGCCGGTCCTGCTTGTGCGAGCACCGTGTAGTGCTCCGCAATCAGCCCCTGGTCCAGCGTGATCAGCGCTGCCAGACGGAACTGGCCGTCTGGCCCGGCCAGGAGTTGGGCCTGATTGCAGCCAGCCACAGGTACACCGACGTCGAAACCTCGACGGCGCCGAGCCCGGCGGGATCGCGCCTACTTGGCAGGGGTTGCTGGCATCGGCGAGTTGATGGTGGTGAAGTACTGCGCTGCGGCCATGATCGCCACTGGCGCGGTGACCAATAGCTGACCGGCGAGGGTGCCGATCGCGCCTACCGCGATGATGCCGCCAAGGCAGCCGATGGCGGCGGCCGGGACAACTGGGCCGAACAGGCCGACGATGGTGGCCGAGGCTACGGTAGCGCCGGCGACTCCACCGAGCACACAGCCGACCGCTCCGCCGCCGAGTCCGCCGACCAGGGTGCCGATGGTGGCGCCCATTCCGATGGTGGTGGTCATGCGGCTCCATGCGGCCTGCTCACGATCGTATGGGGTTCTCCGTGGCGCCTGGTCCTCGAAGGGTAAGGCGACCGGTTGGTAGGCCGCATGGGTGAGGTCGAACTGCGGGGTTAGGGTGGCTGTGCGGTCGTGGATGTCGGCGGCTATCGGGAAGACGAAATCGTCGACGCGGAAGGCGAGTTCGGTGCCTGCGAGTGCGGTTCCGTTGGCTGCCTTGATCTTGAAGATGCCGTCTTCGATCGCGAGTGAGCCGGCGTCGGTGGTGATGGTCGTTGCGCTTTCGCCGACCCTGGCCTTGTAGTTGACGGCCGTCGTTGTCTCGGGGGCGGCGGCGCCGACGCCGGTGCTGGCAACGAGCGCGGCGATCAGTCCGGCTGCGATCAGCGACCCGCGGTTGGCAGTGGATTCCCTCATCGGTGTTCCTCCATATTTCGGTTGGTGGGACGGACAATTTGGTGGCAGGGCTCAGCTGCGCAGCACGGCGAGGTTGTTTCGCAGTGCCGCGGCTGCCATGTCGGCCGCGTCGCCGTGCACGAAAGCCCGAACCCCGGCCTCGTGCCAGTGGGCGTACCGCTCCGTGGTGCGGACGATCGCCCCGAACGGCACGTCGTGGTTGGAGCAAGCGTTGTGCAGCCGGTCGACCGCCGAGAGCACCAGCGGGTGCCGCAATTGCCAAGGCACGCCGTAGGATTGGGACAGATCTCCGGGGCCGGGCAGCACCAGGTCGATATTGCCGCCGGTCAGGATGTCGTCGATCGCTTCGACACCGTCGGCGTCCTCGAGCAACGGGACCATCATGATTTCGGCGTTGGCTGCAGCCAGATGCTGGACCGGATCGGCCGATCCGAATCGCGTGGTCCGCCCGCTTCCTAGCGACCGCATTCCAATGGGGGTGTAGTAGGCGGCTTTGATGGCGGTGTCGATGTCGGCGCGGCTGCACACATGTGGTACGACGATGCCGAGCGCGCCGGCGTCCAGGGCCCGCAGGATTGCGCCCGGATCGTTTGATGGGACTCGCACCAATGGTGTGAGGGCGGTCGTCTCCGCGGCGCGGATCAAGTTCTCCAGCTGCTGTGGGTCGAGCTGGGTGTGCTCGGTGTCGAGGACAACGAAGTCGTAACCGCCGTAACCGATCATTTCGACGAGCGCGGGGGCGGGGATCGAGCAGAACAACCCGTGTACCGGCTCACCGGCCGTGATCTTTCGCTTGACAGCGTTCACACGCATCGTCATTCGACCTCCGCGTGCAGTGCGTCGTCGACGATATGGACGCTGGGCGGCGGATGCATCAAGAAGTTGTGATGGGAGATGTTCCATGCGTAGGCGCCGGCGAGCCCGAAGGCCACGCGGTCTCCCACGCGCAGGCCGACGGCTGGAACATTCCTGGCTAAAGTGTCTTTCGGTGTGCACAGCTGCCCGCAGATGGTGACCATTCGACCTGCAGCGGTCGGCCGCGGCCATGGGTTGTCCCACCCATCCACGGCCACGACTGCACAAGGTTGGTCGTGGCCTTTGGCGGCGGGGGTACGCAGATGGTGTGTTCCGCCTCGGACCACGGCGAATCCCGCACCGTGACTGGGCTTCACGTCCAATACGTCGGTGACGTACCAGCCGCAGTACGCGGTCATCGCTCGTCCGGGTTCGATGCTCAATTGCAGCCCGGGCCAGGCGTCGGCGATAGCCGCGAGACCCGAGCCATAGGTGGTCCAATCGAAGCAGTCACCAGGCATTCGATAGTCGACGTTCATTCCGCCGCCCACATTCACCTCGGTGAGTTGAACACCGTGGCGCTGCGCAATGTCAGTCGACCACCGCACCACCGATTCCGCAACCTCGACCAGATCGGTGGCTTCGAGCCCGCTGGCCAGATGCGCGTGAACACCCTCCCAGCGCAAACTTGGGAATTTGTTGCCGGCCAGAGCGGCGGCGGCGATCTCGGCCTGACTCGGATCCAGGCCGAATTGAGACGGTCGGCCGCCCATTGACAGGGCACTACCGGACAGTGCTTTGCTGCCGACGGGTACGTTCACCCGAAGCAGCACGCTAACTAGCAGCCCTGGCCGGTCGGCGGCCAGTTGTGCAAGCATCCGCAGTTCACCGACACTCTCCACGTGAATCCGATGCACGCCGAGGTCGAGCGCTGCCCTCAGTTCAGCACGTGTCTTGCCTGGACCGCCGAAAGCCAGCGGCAGTCCCGGAACCACTTCGGCGACGTGGGACAACTCGCCACCGGAGGAGACTTCGAAGCCGTCGACAATCGTGGACAGTGCCGCAAGGATTTTTGATTCGGGGTTGGCCTTGGCCGCGTAATACAGTGTGACCCGTTCGGGTAACACAGACCGTATGAATGCGGCGTGGTCGCGTAGTCCGGCGAGGTCGTAGATGTAGGCGGGAAGTTCGGCGGAGGCCAGGGTGTCGATCTTCGTGCGCACCGCGTCGCTGAGCGGAATCATCACCGACCCCCTACGGTTTCGGTAGTGTTCGTCTGCGCTGGAACTTGGTCGGCGCTCACGAACGGGGACGGGATCTGGACGTAGCCGGCGTCACGGTCAGCTTTGCGTTCCCAGCGGGTCAGCAGATTGGCCTTGGCGGGCAGCGGAACTCCCGCAAGAAGCGCAGAAAGGCTTGGAGGGCAACTATTTTCATCTGCGTATCGACGCAGTGTCGTGTAAACCCGGTGCCAGAGATCCCGTTCCAGGTCGGGTCGCAGATCAGCCAGTACGGCCAGGGTTTCCGCAACGTTGTTGACCAGCAAGCAGTACACGACGCGACTCCAGCCCTGCTGGGCGTCGTAGCTCATCCGGTCGGCCACCTCGGGCAACAGCCCTGCCAGCGCTGCGGCATGCCGCTCGGGCAGCAGCTTCGTGCCTTCCAGATCACGGAACAACACCTGCACGGGCAGGCCGCTGGTGTCGACACCGATCACGACGTTCTGCAAGTGTGGTTCCAGCACGACTCCGTGGTCGAAGTATGCGGCTAGCACTGGTGGGACGGCCAGGTCGAGATAGGCTGTCCACCATCGCAATACGTCGTCACTGTTGTGTCCGCGGATTAATTGCGAGATGTGCGCTGAGCTGGTCGGGTACTCGTCGGCGACCGCGGCGGTGAGCAGGGCGGTGACGCCGGGCCGCAGCCGCCGGGCGAGACCTTCCCGGACGATGACACCGAAACCTTCCAGTAGTGCGCGGTCTGCGGTCCCGTCGGCCCCTGGGAGGGCCAGGCTGCGATAGGCGGGTTCGCGCAGTATCACCGCAGCTGGGAACCGCTGCGCGAGGTCGTCGAAGACCGGGTGCAGGATGCGGGTCAAGGCCACTGCGCCGGACAGTTCGTAGGTGGCGTTCTTACGCAGGCAGTTGGTGATGCGGACGTTGAGGCTGAACTTCAGGAATGTCTCGCCGTCGTAGAGTGTGCGCACCGAGGCGGTGGCGGCGAAGGCTCGGTCCCCGGTGCCCAGATCCACGATGTCACCGCGCTCGAGCGCGGTGTACAACGCAGTGTTGTCTCGTAATAGCTCGTACTGCCACGGATGTACGGGCAACAACCGGAAGCCTGCGGGCAGATCGGCGTGCAGGTTATCGATTGCTGTCAGCGCTGCGGTGTCGGCGGATTCTTCCGCGATCAGGTGCGATCGTACGGCCAGCAGACGGAGCCCGAACACGGCACCGAACTCAGGGGCGTACCGTGTCCAGGACTCCTGCTCACCGCTGCGCGACTTCGGCGTGGGGTGGAAGCGGTGGCCGAACAGCAGCGACTGCTCCGATGTCAGGTAATCGATGTCTGTGGGCCCCTCGCGGTGGTAGTTCACAGCCGCGGTGACGGTTTCGTGGCTGTTGGCGACCTGGTCGAGGAACTCGTCGTTGGCGACACCGGTGCGCAGGGACAATTCGTCGCGGATGTGCGATGCCAGTTCTCGCCAGCTCACCGTGGCCCAGCCGCCGGCCCGCAGTTCACGCACCGGACCGCGGAATCGATGTGCACCGAACAACGAGGTTCGCCGTAGTTGCGCGCGGAGCAGTACGCCTCGCCGCGGTAGCCGCAGGATTATGTGGTCGTCGGTCACTGTGGCCTGATGCTCCGGCCCGGACACCTCACGGAGTAGACAGTTGAGCAGGGTGTGAGCCACAACGTCATCGGGAACGGGTAGGCGGTCGGCAGTTTGTGGGTGCAGGCCGGGTGATTCGGCCGCAGTTGGCTGGACTGTCGCCGCGTCCAGTGATTCGGTTGGCTCGGCGGTGTTGAGTGAAGACATGGGGTACTCCATCAGTCGTGTGAGACGTGCGAGCGGAACATGGTGGCCAGTGCGACGGTCATGCCGGCCGCGGCTGCCAGGCCACCCGCAGCAGTAGGTGCGGCAGGGCCGAACCGGACAGCAGCGGCGGTGGCCGTAACCCCGGCGGCCACGGCGCCGGCCTTGGCGAAGAACTCCAACGAGCCGAACATGCCGCCGGGTGCGCGCCCCGCGGCGCACTGTGCAGCAAGAGCGTTACGGCCCAGCAGGCACAGGGTGAGGCCCACACCCAGCATGAGCCGGGCCAGGATGAACCCGGCCAGTGATCCGATCACCATGTGCGCGATAGAACCGACGGCCAGACAGGCGAATCCGACTGCAACCGGCCGGGTCACCCCGCCGCGCAGCCGTCGCTGTACCGGTATGACCGTGATCAGATAGATCAAGTGCGGCAGCGCGAACAACACCCCGGCGACAACCGGTGGCAGCCCCGGCAGTCGGGTGCCGATCAACATCACCAGATACGGAAACGAGACCACGGTCGCGAACACCACCGTGAATTCCAGCGCGAACAGCCCACGCAGCGACATGTGAGTGGTTGTGCCAGTCGATGTTTCGGAATCAGTGAGCTGCTTGTATGGCTCCGGCTCCGGCAGCTTCGCGAGCAGCAACGCGGCGCCGAGTGGCAACAGCGCGAGCACCAGGTACTGTCGGTGCGGCGAAAGCCATGGCGAGAGTAGCCCGATCACAATCGGCGCGAACACCAGTGCGGCGCGGGCGCTGGCCTGCAGGATGGTCAACGCCCGCGTCAGCGCCGGAGCTTGCAGCGCCGCACCGAGATAACCGTTCGACGCGGCGAACGTGCCGCCCAGCACCCCCTGCAGGACCAGTGCCGCAGTGAATACCGGCAGCGAATCCGCCCAGCCCGCCAAGATAAACGCCAACGTCAGGCCGAGCTGGGCACGCAACAACAATTTCTTGCGTCCGAACCGGTCGGCCAGCCTGCCCCACAGCGGCGCCCCCAGCCCACCGAACACGGTCGGTACGACATACAGCAGACCCGCCCATCGGGCATTGGGATCACCCAACTCTGGGAGCATGGCGGTCAGATACGGCGGCAGTCCCAGGGCGGCGAACGAGGCCACGAAGTAACAGCCCGCCACCAGATAAACTTGCTGGTCGCCGGCGATTTTCACTGGACGGCGCTGGTCGATAGTCGTCATTGGTAACTCCCAAGATGCCGAAGGTAGTTGGGCCCGCTGGTGTAGTGCTTGTTGATATCGGCCGCGCCGGATCGCTGTTTGCTGAGCAGCGTCCCCGCGCTCACCATCGCCTTCACCGGCAGCGTCGGTGCGTCGAGTAGAGCGGCGCGCAGCCGAGCCCCAGCCACAAGGTCGATACGTGAGATGGCTTCCTCGAGCCGGTCACGCACCTGCCCCAACAACTGGGACAGCGGCGCATACCCGAGACGAGCAAGTTCGAATGCGTACCAGCCGGCGCACAGGTGCATGGTGATCGTGATGAACAGGTCGGTGAGCGGCTGGTCGTCGGTGACGTTGATGCGGGGGTCGATGAATGTTGCCGGTTCGGCGCCGATCCGTGCCTGCAGGCGGGCTGTATTGACCCGCGGTGTGTCGTTGTCCTTGAACAGCAGCCGCAGCCGGGTCATCGCGCCAGCGGCCGACGGGACGATGTCGAGTACCAGCGAGATGTTCTGCTGGTGCGCCTCGAGCGCGATACCGTATCCGAAAAGGGTGATCTGCCAATCGAAGAGCAGTCTGATCCAGGCATCGAAGAGCGCGACCGGGTCGCCGCTGTAGAACCGGTCGGCGAGATGGTCCAGGACTCGGCGTCCATCGGGGGCCTCGCTGAGCAGCGCGGCCATCGGTACCACCACCGCTCCGTCGAGCGCCGCTGGGTAGCGGCGGCACAGTACCGCCAGCAGTTCATGCCCGGCGTGTGCGTAGGTACTCTCGTCGGCGAGCAGGATCATGGTCTGGAACCGCTCCTCGCGGGTGATCACTGCGATCAGCAACTGTTGGCAGAGTGCACCATCAGCGAGAGTGCGCGGGCGAATAGTGCGCAGGTTGCGCTGCCCCAGGGTCGCGGTCGCAAGCGGCAGCTTCAGGTGTTGGGCAGGGTCGCCGGCGCTGGCCACTGTCCGCATGGACAGTGTCGGCACCACTTCGAGATAGGGCCGGTCCAACAACACGCACTCGTCGCTCAAACCCGATTCGCGCAGCGCCAAATCGAGCGTAGCGCCCACGGTCAGTGGGTGTACCGGTAGCAATACATGGCTGTCGGCCAGCCGTCGCAAGCCGACGCGGCCGGGGGTTGGCCAATACTCTGGGAATTCGGATCTGCCGGCGATGATCAGTGCGGTTCGCGGCACTGCCAGCCAGCGAAGCCGGAATCGGGGATGGAATTCCGGTGCATAGCAACGTAATTGGTTGGCACTCAACCCCGATCGGGCGCGTCCGGCCGGGTGCACCGGGTGATCGAGGCGGGCAGCCAGGGTGTCGAAGGCGAGGCCGGCACCACCGGTCCAGTCGTCTAGTTGTCGACCGTAGTGCGCGATCAGCCGCGCCGAGACCCAGCTCCCGGTCTTCCGATGCAGCCGCATCGTCGCCAGGGCTTGGCCACATTCCTCAGCGAAGGCGGCGAATCCGGTGTGATCGGTGTGATCGGCGAAAGCGGTCAGCGCAGTGAGGACGTCCGCGATGGTCCGCAGCTGTCGACCGTCGGATTCACGCAGGACCAGCGGCTCGCGGACGGAGTCGGCGCACAGGAACCCGTCCGGCTGCACCGGCAGCAGTAGGGCATCGGGGCCGAAAGCGGTCGTCCCGGCCAGCCGCACCCAGTCCCCGTCTTCGCGCGTCAGCCGGGTGGCGTGTGTGCGCAGACCGACGACATCCTCGCGCAGCAGGGTTGCGAGCACCCGCGACACCAGCTCTGTTTCATCCGTGTCGGGATACCCGGTTGGTTCCGGGTGACGGGCGGAGGTCACGGTCACGACGCCACTTCCCACCGCTGGCCGGCCAGGAACTGTTCCGCCGCCTGGTCGACCGCCGCCGAGCAGTTGCCCACGGCCCGCAGCACTCCCACGTAGTCCCGGTTGGTGTGGGCAAGCTCGTGCGGCGTGCCGATCTCGCGCAGCGGCCGGTAGGACAGCGCGACACCGTCCACGACAAGATCGGCCGCCGCCGGCGCGGAGATCAGTGTCCCCGAGGCGGGCGCGCAGACATGATCGATTCGGGCGGCTCTGTCGGTGCGGAACCCGAGATCGTCCGGGAGCGGTTCGCCCAAATGTGTGCGCAGAATACGTTCGAACAGTGGTATTTCGAGCGCATCCTGCAACAGGAGATCACACTGATCCCCGATGCTGCGGTAGTTGACCTCGATCAGTCGGGCCCGTCCGTTGGTCACGACGAATTCGGTGTGGCAGGAGCCGAATCCGATACCGAGCGCGTCGAGCTGGGCCATCACCTGGTCGGTTACCGGCTGCGGGTGCGCTGCGGTGAAGGTGTGCCGCAGTTCGATGAAATGTGGGGCCGCAGACAGCCGTGTGAGAAACCCACCGAGCACCTGCCGCCGTTGCGCGTCGCCGAGGGTTTCCAGGGTGCACAGGTCACCGTCGAGGTACTCCTCCACAACCAGGGCAGTGTTCGGGCGACGATGGCGAATTTCTTTGCAGCACCGTAAGAGATCGGTCATTCGACCGACCTGCACAACGTCCTCGCTGGCCACTCCTTCCCGTGGCTTGACCACACACGGGAACGGCACATCCAGGGCGGTGAGCGCGTCGGGATTGCGGTCTTGCAGCAGTTCGGCATGCCACACCACGTCCAGCCCGCACGCAGTGAGCCGCCGCCGCATCTCGGCCTTGTTCTTCACCCGCCATGCGGTGCGCCAGTCCTTGCCGGGCAGACCGAAATAGGCTGCCGCCAGTGCCGCTTGCGCTTGCAGGTGGTCACTGTTGGTGAAGATCACATCAGGTGCTGGCAGAGCGGCGATGGTCGCCACGACCGCGTCAGAGCTGCGCAGGTCGCAGCGCACGACGGTGATGTCGGGATGCCGGGTCCGATGCGGATCCGGCTGATCGGTGAGAATCGTGACCTCCATGCCCAGCGTCGCAGCGGCGGGGAGGAAACCTTCGGAGACGGAGTCGGTGGGATTGAGCGCAAGCAGATACAGCAGCACGGGCAGTTCCTCACGGTGAACTCGTAGAGCGATGTGCGACAAGGACAGTGGGCTGCTTCGGGCGGAATCCCCTGGTCGTCGCGCCCGCGGCCCGGTCAATTGGCGGGCAACTGGACGTCTGTCACGTGTGCGATGTCGGCGAGCATGCGTTGGGCGGCCTGCACACCGATACCCGACATCCACGTCTCGTCCGGCACGTCGAACACCTTGCCGTTTTTCACCGCGTGCAGATCGCGCCATATCGGGCCGGCTGTGATGGTGTTCTTGTCCGTCTTGCCCGGATCGTCGATGGTCGCGACGAAGATCAGATCGGCATCGACCTGGTCGATCTGTTCCGGACCAACTTCTTTCATGGTCTTTTTCGGATCGGTGTACACTTGCGAGGCGGGGCGCGGCAGGCCGATGTCGTCGAGTACCACGCCGCTGAAGGAATTGTTCATGTACAGCCGCGTCGCTCCCGCGAGGAAGCGGACCACCGATGCGGTGGGCGGGGCACCGTTGTTCGCGGCCGTGATCGCAGCGCCCAGCGCCCGGGCGCGGTCCTCGTAATTCTTCAACGCGTCGGCGGCCTGCCGATCCAGGCCGAGCGCCTTGGCATGCACAGCCAAGTTGGCCTTCCACGGACCACCGGTGGTTTCGGTGAAGACCGTCGGGGCGATGCCGGACAGCTTGTCGTAGATTTTCTCATGACGAACCTTCGACGACAGAATCAGATCGGGCTTCAGCGACGCGATGCGTTCGAGGTTCGGCTCCAGCAGTGGCCCGACGTCGATGACGCCGTCGAGCTTGCCGATGTAGTCGGGGAATCCGCCATGGGTTTTGGTGTGTGGCACGACCGCGCCGACCGGCTTGATCCCGAGCAGGGTGACCGAGTCGAGTTCAGCAGTATCGAGCACCACGATCCGCGTGGGCGCTTGTGGGATGGTCACCTGCCCCATCGCGGTGTCCAGCGTGCGCGGAAAGCTACCAACCGCTGCGGTCGGTGCAGTGGAATCGTTTGTGGCGGGCGTGTTTCCACACGCTGCGAGACCGGTCAGGCCGATGACAGCCGCGCACAGCACGGCGCCGAAGCGGCGATATCTGGGCATGCGGAATTGTCGGTTGGACATGGGGGATCCTCCTCTGTGGTGGTGATGCGTCGCCTGGTTCGCCGGGCGACGATGTGGTGTGGCCGATCGAGCCTCGAGCGCGAACGGCGGAGTGCTCCGCCTAGGAGCCGCCGCTATGTCGGGCGGTCCGGCCGAAGGGAACGACCAGCGGTGTCGCGGTCTCGGGATCGGGGATGACGCGGCATTCGACGTCGAAGACCGTGCGCACCAGCCCGGCGTCGAGTACCTCGGCGGGCGGGCCGGCTGCGGCCAGCCGCCCTTGGTGCAGCACGACCAGATGGTCGGCGTAGCGGGCGGCCTGTCCCAGATCGTGCAGCACCATAACGATGGTGCGACCGGCCTCCTGGTGCAGATCTGCGACCAGGTCGAGCACGTCGAGCTGGTGGCGCAGGTCAAGGAACGTGGTCGGCTCGTCCAACAGCAGCAGATCGGTGTCTTGTGCCAGCACCAGCGCGATCCATGCGCGCTGACGTTGACCACCGGAGAGCCTGTCGACCGGCTGGTCGCGCAGGGCGGCAGTGCCGGTGCGGCGCAATGCTGTTTCCACAGCCATCTGATCCACGGCCGACCATGGGCGCAGCAATCGCTGGTGCGGATAGCGACCCAGCCGCACCAGCGCCTCGACGGTGATCTCATCGGGTGTGATCGGCTGCTGCGTGAGCAGCCCGAGCCGCACTGCTAGTGCGCGAGCCGACATCCGGTGCAGGTCGGCGCCATTCAGGGTGACCGTTCCTGCGCTTGGACGCAGCAGACGCGAAAGTCCGCGCAACAGAGTGGATTTTCCGCAGGCATTCGGTCCGACGATGGCGGTTATCGCTCCGCCGGGCAGCACCAGGTCCAGATTGTCGATCACGGCATGGTCACCATAGTGTAGGGCCAGATCACGAGTGGCCAGCACGTTGTCGCTCACAGGTTCCTCCGATGGGCTGGGCCGCTCTCACGCAGCATCAGAATCAGCAACCATGGCGCGCCGACCGTGGCGGTCACGGCACCGACCGGCAGGCCGCCGCCCAACAGGTGCCGGGCGAGCAGGTCGCAACCGCAGAGCAGAGTCGCGCCAGCGAGTCCAGTCACGGTCAGACTGGCGGGTGTGGGCGGCCCGGTCAGCAGCCGCACCAGCTGAGGCACCGCCAGCGCGACGAACGCGATCGGCCCGCTCACCGCGGCAGCCAACGCCGCCAGCGCGACTGCCGTAACCAGCAGCCGAACCCGGGCCGTGGACACCGAGACACCAAGTGCGGCGGCCGAATCGTCGCCGAGATCGAGCACGGCCAGCGCTCGGTACTGAACGACCAGCGCCATCAACACCAGTGCCAAGACCACCATGGCCACCCGCACCTCGGACCATGTGCGGCCGTACAGAGACCCCGCGGTCCACTGCATCGCCGATCCGGCAAGCTCTTTCGGAAACCGCACGACGATGAGGTTCACCGCGGCAGCCAGCCCAGCCTGCACGGCCAGACCTACCAGCACCAGCCGGGTGACCGGCAGGCGAGCCCGCCATCCGGCGGCGCCGAGCAGCACCGCCGACACCAGCCCGCCGCCGAGTGCGCCGTAGGGAATCATCAACTGCCCCGCACCGGCAGCGAGCACAACCACCGCGCCCAACGACGCCCCGCCGGTCACCCCGACCACATCCGGGGATGCCAACGGATTGCGGAACAGCCGTTGCAATACCGAACCGGACACGGCCAAACCACCGCCGGCCAGCAACCCGGCCATCAGACGCGGAGCGCGAAACTGCTGCACGACATAGACATCGCCCGCATCACCGAAACCGAGCAATCCGCGCACCGCCACAGCCGCAGACATGCCAACCTCACCAGTGATGAGCGTAAGGAACACCAACAGCAGCAGAACCCCCGCACAGACGACACCCAGCACGACATTCCGCCGCCACCCGCGGTGAGGACCGACAGCCGAATCCGCCACCCGAACATCACCGGATACAGTGTTGGACAACCGTTCACGGCCCCACGATCCAGAAGCCACCTGCGGGTGCGCTGTACTGGCGTGCCCGTCGCGCGAGTCGGCGCCGACAGTGTTGGCTGACTTGTTGTGTACCGCCCGCGGTTCCAGGCTTTCAGCATATGGCGGCCGAGCTGGTACACGGCGTAGCAGCGATTTCATTGGTGCTCCTTGCGGTTGGCGAGCATGGCCAGCAGCGGTGCACCCAGGAATGCGGTGACAATGCCGACCTGAACCTCGGACGGCGGGGCGATCAGCCGTCCAACGATGTCGGCGGACAACAACAGCAGCGGGCCAGCGATCAAGCACCCATGGATTACCACCCGGTGATCCCGTCCAAGCACCAGACGCACCAAGTGTGGTGCGGCAAGGCCGATGAACGCGATCGGCCCCGCGACCGAGACCGCGGAACCGGCCAGCAGTATCACTGCCACCATCCCGGCGAACCGGACTCGCCCAACCGGCAGGCCGAGCGACGCGGCAGCCTCGTCACCGAGGGCGAGCGTATTCATTGCAGGGCCCACAGCCCCTGCGATCACCGCGCCCGCGACCAGTGTCGGCAGCATCGGAACCAAGGTTCCCAAATCACGTCCGGCAATCGAACCGACCAGCCAGAACCGCGCCTCGTCCAGGGTGCGCTCGCTGAACAGCAGAACCGTGGAGCTCCACGAGACAAGCACCAGATGCAGCACTGTGCCACTGAGTACCAGTCGAACCGGATCCAGGTCGCCGGCGCGACGACCGACAGCGAGAGCGAAGGCGGCGGCCCCAGCCGCACCGGCGAACGCGAACCCCAGGTATTGCACCGGCTGAGTCAGACCCAAGGCGTAGATGGCAACGACAACCACCAGCCCCGCACCGGCATTGATACCCAAGGTGGTCGGCGCTGCCAGCGGGTTGCGAGTGATTCCCTGAGCCACCGCACCGGCGAGCCCCAACGCCGCGCCGATGACCAGTCCGACGACTGTCCGAGGCAGCCGCAGGCCCGTCACAACGATGG
Organism: Nocardia sp. NBC_01730; assembly: GCF_035920445.1. Classification (NCBI taxonomy): domain Bacteria; kingdom Bacillati; phylum Actinomycetota; class Actinomycetes; order Mycobacteriales; family Nocardiaceae; genus Nocardia; species Nocardia sp. NBC_01730. The sequence goes on from NZ_CP109162.1 coordinate 3,094,922, forward strand.
CGTCACGGCCCCCACCTACACCGAAGAGGGCCTCGATGACCGCAGAAAGGGGCACCGAGCGAGTGCCCAGCGCGAGACTGCATGCAACGCACAGCATCAATGCAGAAAGCCCGACGCCCAGAATGGGGATTCGGCGCCATCTCAGGGCAGTTCTGCGCTCGTCTGTAAAGGCCACATTCCGAGTTTACGTTAGCCAAACCTAATCTTGTCAACATGAAATTAATGGTTGCGTTTTTTGTCGTAAGATTTGCGGGCGAAACGGCTACCGTGCAGAATCAGCCAGCTACGCTAGCTGGACGGTCACCTATCCCATTGTGAGGAATTGATTGTTTCGTGGTCTACTTGCGGTGTGCTGCCTATTCGGGGGTATGCTGTCAGTGTTGGTAGTGTCAGCTGCCCAGTAACTGGTGCGTCGGTCGGTTGCTACCATTCTTCATTGAGTGCGGCGGCCCCACCCGCCTCATCGGCGGTGGGACGCCGTATCCGCTGCACTTTATCGCGGCCACCGCCAGGACGCCCAAAAAATATACAAGCCTTGGGGGATATTGACACGGGCTGCTGCGGCGAGCCCTGCACTGTGTGGCTCGCTTGAGTGGTGGCTCGCCGGCGCGCTTTGCGAAATTGGAAGGATGATAGTGGGTAAGTTTATGGAACCGGACGGGGATCACATTGTGGTCGCGGGTATGGGCGTCGAAGCCCCGGGAGGCGTTGACAATACAGCGTCGCTCTGGCGTGCGCTGACCGAGAAACGTGAACTGATCGGCGTGTTCCCGCGCGATCGAGGGTGGCCGCTCGACCGGGTCGGTGTATCGGCGGATGGCCGTTTCGCGGTTCCAGATGCGGGCGGTTTCCTGCGAAAGGCGACGATGTCCGACCCTGAATACCTCGGGGTTACGTGGGCGCAGGCTCGTGCGGCACAGAGGGTGTCCTGGCAGGCATTGGAGAACGCGCAGATCAATCCGGATAGTGTGGCCGGTGAGGCAGGCGGCTGCTTTATGGGAACTTCGTATCGGACATCGGCCACGACCATTGCAGAGGTTCCGGGATGGATCTCAAACAATCTGAGACTGTGTGGCCCTTCCGTGAGCGTGGATACAGCATGTGCGTCGGGTTTGAGTGCGTTGCATCTGGCGGCGGCCGCCATCAGAAATGGCGAGTGTGAATGGGCATTGGCGGGCGCCGTGTCTGTTATGGGTGAGCCGTCGGCATTCTTCGAATCTGCGAAAGTCGACGAGCTGGCCACAGACGGCCACTGCCGGTCCTTCGCCGACAATGCGTCCGGGACGGTGTGGGCCGAAGGCGCCGCGGCGGTTGTCCTGGAACGTGAATCCCGTGCCCGCCGACTGGGGCATCCGGTCTATGGCAGGCTCTTGGCGTCCCAGATCAACCACAACAGCAGCTATCGGCAACATATCGTGCCCAGCGCGGCGCAGGAACAACTGATCCGCCGGACCATCGCGCACGCAGGTATCGCTGCCGAGAAGGTCAGATTGATTGAAGGCCATGGCGGGGGCACACGAGCTGGAGACAGCGTCGAAGTGACTGCGTTGCAGAATACATACGGATTGACCGACCCGGCACGGGGCGGCTCGTTGCTGGGTTCGGTGAAATCCAACCTTGGGCATGCCCAAGGCGCGGCGAGCATGCTAGGACTGATCAAACTGCTGCTGTGTGGCGTTAACGGCCAGATCGCGCCCAGCCTTTTCGCCGATACGCCGACCACCGAAGTGGACTGGGAAGCCAGCAGCCTCCGCCTCGCATCGAAGCTCGAGCCGTGGCCACTGAACGACGGCTTCCGGTATGGGGCCGTCTCGTCGTTCGGAATGACCGGAACGAATGCCCACGCAATCCTGGCCATGCCTGGAACGGACCCGTCCTGACGGTTCGCAAACCGGGCCGCACATCGTCGTCGTGGGCTCAGCCTGGCCGCGTCGTGCCGCATTTTGTGCCGCCAGCCAGACCATCAGGCTTCACGCTAGCCGACCGTGTTGTCGCACCAGCACCTTCACAGGTATGGAAGCGGCTCAGCTGCGGTTTCCTGAGCCAAGCAATCAAGGATGTTTTACTTGGCGGTGGCCGCCCTGCGCCCCACCCGGCGGACCACTCCCGCTGGATGGAGCCGCTAGCCTTCCTGTGCCACGCGGCCCTGTGAGGTTCACCCCAAATAGTGGACAGGGGTTCAAGCAGCTTTTGCTGCGTCTGTCAGGAATTGCTCGTAGCGTAGGGGGCTGAGCATCCCGAGGGCGGAGTGCCGTCGATCATGGTTGTACTTGTTGATCCAATTGTCAACCGCAGCAACGAGTTCGGTCTTGGTGGCGTAGACGTGGCGGTAGTACGACTCGTGTTTGTAGGTCGACCAGAGCGATTCGGCGGGACTGTTGTCCCAACATATTCCGGTATCGCCCATCGACCGTTTCAGCTGGTGGCGGTGGCAGGCGTTGACTGTCATCGCCGCGGTGAACTCGCCCCCACGATCGGAATGCAGCACGGTCCCTTCCACCGGATGCCCACGCACTGCTACGGCCTGGTCGATGGCTCGGCACACCACGTCGGCGCCGATGTGATCGGCCACGACGTGGGCGAGCACGCGGCGGGTATGTCCGTCACGGATGGCGCACAAGTACATGTCGCCCTGTCCGCAGGTCAGATATGTGAAATCGGTCGTCCAGACCGCGTCGGGGCGGCCTTGATCGAAGTTGCGGCGTACCAGGTCCGGCGGGAACGACGCGGCAGGATCGGTGATCGTGGTGCGGGCCTTGAACGTGCGTGGGCTGATGCCCTCGATCCCGATCCGGGCCATGATCGCCGCGACGGTCTTGGCACTGACCACCTCGCCACGTGCGCGTAGCTCGGCAGTGATCCGCGGAGAGCCGTAGGTACCGTCGGACTCGGCGTGGACGTCGAGGATCTTCACCGTCAGATCGGCACGACGCCGCTGACGTGGCGTCGAAACCGTTGCCGTGCAACGTTTCACATACGCGTAGTAACCCGACGCCGACACTCCCAGCAGGCGCGCCATACGACGGATCGAGAATCGTTGCCCCTCGGGGCGCTGGTGCCCGCGGTCTCGGCGATGTCATCGGGGCCGGCGTACTTCACCATCAGATCGAACCGGGCCGGTTGGTCTGCATCGCGGCGAAGTACGCCGAAGCTTTTGCCAAGAACGCATTGTCCTTCTCCAGCTCGCCGACTTGCCTGCGTAAACGCAGCAACTCGGCTCGCTCGGCCGCGTCCAGAGGTTTCTCACCGCCGACCTCGGCCGCGGCGATCCGGCGCCGCTCGTCTTTGACCCAGGTACTGAGCACGGTCTCGTGAATACCGAGTTCACGAGCGACCACGGCGATCGAGCGACCGGAATCGATCACCCGATGAGCAGCCTCGACCTTGTACTCGGCCGTGAACGACCGACGCTTGCGAGGAGGCATAACGGACATCCTTACCAGCAGAACCATCGATCCTGCTAACTCGGTGTCCACTTCCAGGGGTGAACCTCCAAGGCCGTGTAGTTAGTGTTTTCGCTGGTGGCGCAAGCGGTTTGAGGATTTCGGGCATAGGGCAACGGAGCTCGTTGGTTCAGGTAGTCGACCAAGACAGCCTGTTGCCGAGGAGCTCCGTTGCCGTTTCATTCTCCCCTGCCTCCCGCGTTGGCGGCGATCACCCGGTCGGTGACCGTGGCCGCGGGCCGGTTCGCTGCCGGTCATCTGGGCGAGTTGACCGTGGTGGTGCCCTTCGAGCTTGTCGACGCGGTCCTCGAGGAGACCCGGTCGGTGCAGCGCCGGTTGCGTGATCTCCCGTCTCGGGTCGGGGTCTATTTCCTCCTGGCGATGTGCTTGTTCCCCGAGGTGGGTTATCGGACGGTCTGGGACAAACTCACGGCCTCGCTGACCGGGATACCAGTGCCCGCCCCGACCGCGAAAGCGTTGCGGGACTTGCGCCGTCGGGTGGGGGTCGCGCCGATGCGGATGTTGTTCGATGTGCTGGCCGGGCCGTTGGCGCAGCCGTCGACTCCGGGGGTTCGGTTCGGGCGGTATTACTCCACTGCCTGGGCCCGCCAGCTGGTGTGTTGTTCGGCCAGTGACCGCAGTGAGTGTTTGACGGGGCGGGTTTCCAGCGTGGCGCGCTGCGCCAACTCGTACATCTCTGTGGAGATCGGTTCGCGGCCCAACCGCTGTTGGAACTCCGCCGCCAGCTGGCCCACGCGCGCCTTGATCGCGGTTTCGCGCCGCGACCACGCCTCGATCACCGGCGCTGGGATGCCGACGATTTCGCGGATCGGGCAGGCCGTCGAGGTCTGCGGCCCGAGCGTTCACCGATTGTCGTCGCATCGCAGACGAATCCCGCGACACACGCATCTGCGCCCACCTCGACCCGGTCGCACACGTAGGCGCCGTGCACAACCCGGGTGCGGTCGCCGATCACACATCCATATCCGATCCGCGCCCGGTCCTCCACGACGCAATCGTCCCCGAGAACAGTGCCTTCATGGACGACGACCTGGTTGAACACTAGACAGCGATCCCCGATGACAACCGGCTCGCCAACGGAGGGCTGCCCCCGCTGTGCATCGCGGATCCGGGACTCCTTCGGATAACCCAGAACGCAGTGCTCCCCCACCGCCACCGCGGCACCGAATCGGACCGGTGCGTACAACCGATCCAACCTCAATGGATCACAGCGCACTGCTCGGCCAGCCAATCGACCGTCGTCCCGATCGCTTCGTCCTCCCGCTCCCGGGAATCGAACCCGTGATCAGACCCGACGACCGTGTGCAGGGTCGTGGCCTGCCGGGTTCGCGCCGTTTCCGCGGCGATCTCGTAGGACACGGCACTGTCGCGATCGCCGTGCACAATCAACGCGGGAATCACGCTTGCCAGGAACTCCCCGCGCGGCGAGTACCGCGCGAACTCCCCGAACAACACACGACCGAGCCGGAAATCCCCATCCACGAGCAAGAACCCCTTGTCCTGCAGGCCGTTCTGCTGCTCAGGACCGAAGTTTTCCACCCCCCACGCCAGCTGAGGCTCCAGAAACGTGTGCCTCAGGTCCAGCACCGGATTCCACAGCACCAACCGGTGCAAGCCAGCCGCCAGCCACGGTAGTGACAGTGCCGTCGAGACAGCCCCGAAGCTGGCTGCGACAATCGATAACGCTTGCCGAGGGAATTGTTCGCGTGCGTAGTTGACTGCGGCTTGCAGATCCAGGCACTCCCCCGCGATGGTCACACCTTCCTGGGTGCCGCCGCTGGCTCCGTGCCCGCGGAAGGAGAACCGCAGCACGTTGAAGCCCGCCGACGTCAGTCGCTGCGCGAGCCGTACGAACATCTGACCGCCCTCGTCCAAGTCCACCGTGATGCCGTGGACCAACAACACCGACCCGAGGGCCGGGGTGACGGCAGTCCGATCCACCACAGCCTCCAACCGGACGCCGTCCACGGACGTCAACTCGATGCGCTGCACTTCCTCAGTTCCCCTCACTCGTAATGCCCCGTGCCCATAGGGCATCCATGGTCTCGTGTGACATCGGCCGGGACAATTCGTCCGCCGAAGCGAACGCCATATTCACAATCGTGCGGCGGCCACAGCGAATCGGAGCCACCCGGTGCAGCGTCGTGTTCGTCCGCATCACATACACATCCCCCGCCCCAACCTCCAGCCGACAGCCTCGACGAGACCGCACGATCTGCGCTACATCCGGCTGCCGCTTATCCCACACCGTGTCAGGCACGAACTCCACAAACCCTCCATCAACCGGCGCCGGGCACTCAGCAACCCACACCAGCGCGAAACTGTAATCATCCCAATGCCAACCGTGCGTGTCACCAGACTCTTCGAGCCGTGTGATCACAAACTGCTCCGGCTCATACGGACACCGAAACACCGGCTCACCGACCACATCCGCCAACACCGCAAGCAACACCGGTGATCGATAAATTCGCTCGACCACCGAACCACCCACGGAAATCTCTGCCCTCGTCACGTTCCGCATCCGCCACGGCGTGAACCCGGTTTCCGCCACCACCAGATCACGGCGCACACCCGCCTGCTCCACCAAGTCAAGCGCCTCGGCAGCCACCGCACACCGCACGCTCTCAGGCACCATCCACGACACCACCGCGCATCCCCGACGCTCGAGGTCGGCGCGCGCCTGACCTACCGCCCGGCCCCAATCGCCGACTCGACCCCAATCCGCACCCGGTATTCGCCTCACCCGTATCCCACCACGCTCTATCGATGCTGACCCACAAAACGCCACACGCGCCCGATTGACCGACACAACGACGATCGAGCCGATAGATCAGGCTCCGATGAATGCACCCTCGGCCGTCCGTGTTTCGGATATCCAGCATGCCAGCTCAACTACAAAACGCAGGCACCACAGGCGTCGTCTGCCCGCCTATTGCCGGCGTCCGCCCGCCCACAGGGATACGGGTGGCGCTGCACGTTGATGAGACTGGTCGCTACGTTCGGTGGAATGTTCGTCGCACCAGCGGTCAGAGGTAGAGCGACTCGTGGATCCCGGGGGTTGCGTCTCTACCCTCCTTGTAGGCTTAACACATCGACATGCGACCCGGGCCTCTGGTCGAAGGCGCCGGAATCAGGGCCCGCGCGGTCAGCATCCGTCGATAGCGCTGGTCAGCAGCCACCGCCTCGCTGCTGTATGTGCACGATTACGTCAGCGGGCGTCTGGCTTTCGGTCAGTTGTCGCTGCCGTCGCCTGGATAGTGGGGCATGGTCCATTCTCCGTGCGCGGGCGCGGGGAACGACGCGGCGTCCATGGTGAACGTCACGGCGATGTGGCCGGGTCCGGGGTACAGCCGGGGCTCTGCGCCGTAGTGGTGGTAGCCCGGTCCGGTGATCTCCTGGCTGACCGCCCCACTACGCCCGTTGTCGGTGTTTTTCCAGTTGGCGGTGATGGTTACCCGGCAGTCACCGACGCCCCACAGAGTGGCCTGGAAATTGAACAGGGCGGCCCCATTCGCTAGTCCACCGTGACCGATGCTGGGGTCGATCCGTCCGATGCAGAGTCCGGATCGGACCGTGGTGTAGATGGTGTCCCAAGTTCCCTGGGTAGGTGCGGCTGAGGCGGTCGCGGCGGTTCCGAGCACCGGCGCGGCAGCCAACGCGGCCACCGCGAGCAGCCGAGGTGTAGTGGTGATACGCACGAAATCTCCCCTCTTGAATACGAACTGATCAGTTGCCCCACGCTTGGTGAGGTCGCGCCGGAGCCGAGCAAGTTCCGCAACGGTCCAATGACTCACTGCGATCTTTGCGTACCGCTCGGCACAACACACCGATTCCACAGATTTCGTCGTCGTGCCAACATCTCTCGCGCCGCAACCTGGTCCACCCCCATGACGAGCCCAATCCGATTCGACGACCACAGGGTTATCCTGCGGTACTGTTAGTTGATCCAGTACCGCCGGATGAGGGTGCCGTTGGTCGATGGCTCGACTGATTCCAGCTCGCCGCCACAGGATTCGATGATTCGTCGCGAACCGACGTTGGTGTCGTCGCACGTGATGAAGATCCGGTCGATGCCGAGGGCGCGCGCGATCGTGATGCTCTGCCGGAGGATGGCGGTCCCGTTACCCCGACGTCGGTATGGTGTGAGGACGGCGTATCCGATGTGGCCACCACGACGTTGCAATGCCTCGTTCAGGGTGTGCCCTGATAGCCGCGCGTCCGACCACCTGATCATCGACCGTCCCGACCAGGAAAGTCGCAGCGACGATGCCGACGGGCAGGTTGACGCCGCGACGATAGTCCTACAGCGCGGAAAGGTACTGCGCCCACGCCATTGTCGAGGCCAGACCCAGAGCGAAGCTGAACCCGTCGATTTCGGCCATCTGCTGATGTGCAGCGCGGACCACCTGTTCATCCGACATGCGTAGCGGTCGCATGCGAATCGTCGTGCTTGTCTGGCCGGTGGTGGGAGACATGGTCGGAACGGTATTCATTCAGGCCCGGGTGCGTCGACGGATTTTTGACCGGCTGGTGCGGGCCGCGGATACCCTTGACCTCGTTGTCAGCGTCATTCAGGGATTCGGGGTGAGGTGGGTTCACTGAAGGATCAGTCTCCGGCTGCCGGGTCGCGCCATGTGCGGATGTTGATCGTGGTAGATGTCCAGAACGGTTTCATCACTACTTCTTCCGCGCATGTCGTTCCTGTCGTCGCCCAGCTGGTCGATCGGTGGTACGACACCGATGCGCCGGTGGTCTTCACCCGCTACTTCAACTACCGCGGTTCCCCATTCGAGCGACTCGTCGGGTGGAGCGGGCTGCTGGACGCCCCGGACACTGATATCGTCGCCGAGCTCGAAACCCACTGTCGTGACCCACGAACTCACCTACTCGACAAGACGACCTACACGGCGTTCACTTCCGAAGCCGCACACCTGATTGCCACCTTGGGCGTCACTGACGTCTACTTGTGCGGGATCGCCACCGACGCGTGCATTTTCAAAACCGCTCTCGACATCTTCGAGGCCGACCTGACACCCTGGGTGATCACCGATGCCTGCGCCTCCAACGCCCGCCGCCACCCGCCGCAGCAAATTCACGACTCTGCGCTGATGCACATGTCACGACTCCTTGGCGCAGGCCAACTCATCGACAGCACCGAAGCACTGTCGGTGATCAAGAGACCGGCAGTATGAGAACCGAAACCAGCATCGCCCTCGGTCTGAACTCCTGTCCGCACGCCGCGCACGTCGACGGCTCGGACTGCACCCTCTTCCCGCGCATACGGCGTCACGGCGACGGCCGAGATCGTCGCTGTCAATAAGAATAAGATCCGATGCAGCGGCAAGAGACCCTGTTCAACTGCGATGGCGCCCCCCGCGACCGTTAATCCGCCCAGGAGAGCGGCGAGGCTGCGCATTTGGATCCGCAGATGCGGCTGAAGGCATGGGACGGCGCGGCCGCAGTCGTATTCGACTAAGAACTCTGGGCCGAGCCGACCTCGCTCCGTGGGGGTCTACGCCGACAACGTTCTCGTCATGGATCCGGTGGGTTGAAAAGACATTCCTGGCAAAGCAGTCCTCGGTTTGCCCATGCGGCATACGAACCTTGCAAGCTCCGCTCGTGACCCTCCCCTGCAAAACCACCACGATCGTTGGTGCGTTGCGATCTACCAGGCAATAATTGCGACGTGGGTGTAGCCCCTCATCGATTCGATCCACGGGAGACAGCGGAAGCGCTGTTCGGTGCCGAGCTGCGCGCTCGTCGGAAGGCCGCCGGCCTCTCGTTACGGCAGCTTGCCCCGTTGCTGCTGGTCAGCCACGACCTTTTGGCAAGGATCGAGAAGGCTGAGCGTCGACCTCAGCCCGACTTCATAGATCGGGTCGACCATGTACTCGGCGCGGACGGTGATCTCAGGCAGCTCGCCGAACCCTTCACCCAGGTCGCACGGCAGCGCACGCTGCCGATATCGCTGGAACCCGATAGTGCCGAACCGTCGCTGCGGGATCTCATTGCCGATGTTCGCGCAGCAGACCACACGATGGCGGCAAGACAGCTCGACGAGCTCGTCGCGCACGCCAACGCAGCAGAGGCAGTGGTCTCGCGGGTCGAAGAAGACGAGCGAACGCCACTGTTGCGCGCCATTGCCGAAGCGCATCAGCTCTCCGGGTGGATGCTGTTCGATCGGGGCAGCGTCGCCCTGGCCGAGCGCTCGTTCACCAACGCTCGACGGATAGCGAATCGGGCTGACGCGTTGGATTTGATCGCGTTCGTCGGCGGTCCGAACAGTAGTTTCATGAGCACCTGGTGCGGTGATCCAGCCCAGGGTGCCGAGCAAGCCTACGCGTCGCTGTCGTGGGCACGTCGGAGCGGCAATCGACGCTTGACCGCATTCGTGACGACGATGGCAGCCCGCGCCCACGCGCGAATGGGCGAAGCCGCACTTTGCAAGCAGATGCTGGACGACGCAGAAACCGAACTGTCCCGACATCGTCCCGACGGGCCCGACCCGGTGTGGCTGGAAGTGTTCGACGATGCGGCTCTTGCCGGGCATCGCGGTTCGTGCCTGTTAGCTCTCGGACAACCTCGTCAAGCGATCGAGTCGCTACGTGAACAGGACTCGACCAGTCCGACGGTATTCGTGCGGAACCGGACCATCTGGCAGCTCGAGCAGGCCGAGGCGCAGCTTCGAACGGGCGAACACGACGTGGCGGCAGCGACCGTAGAGCAGGCACTGGACTATGTAGCCGTCGACTCGATCACCCCGCGAGTTGTGCGGATGTTCCGCTCGATCGACCTCAAGTTACGTGCATGCGGCGATCCCGCGGTCGCGGCGACCACAGATCGGCTGGAGGTATTCATCGGGGCGTGCGTGTGAGCGGGTAAGTCGCCCAACGCATTTCGATCCCTTCGTTGCTTTCGCTGACCATGAGCACTTCGCCTGCCAGTCGGCCATCAACGGCGCGGAACCGTCCGGGGGCTTCGGCTGCGAAACGGGTATCGCTGTTGGCCGGGTCGGAGGCCAAGCTGGCGTGCAGGCCGTCGTGGTCCCATCGGAACACCGTCTCGTCGGCCTCCGACCACCAGCTTCCAAGCAGCGGCCGGATCTCTTCCGGGCAGACGGGCGCCGGCTCCCATTGACGGGATGGTTGGGGAGGCTGAGAGACGAGGACCTCTTCGATGAGCTCGACAGCGAGATCAGCCAGCTTGATTCCCCGGGTGACGTTAGCCAATGCCGCGACAACGATCGTGCTGTCTCGATGCACGAACAGCGCTGACTGGAAGCCCGGCATCGCGCCAGTATGCCCGGCCAGCACACGGTCGCCGCGACGTTGCAGGATAAGGCCCAGACCCCAGCCGCGCGTCCAGGCCGAAGTGTCGACCATAACCTGCAGCGTGTGCATGCTGTCGACGACAGCTGCCGGAAGTACATCGGGTTCGCCCCCAGCTAGGGCGTGTCCCCAGCGCAGAAGATCGCCTGGGGTAGACCACATCTGGCCGCCGACGCCGATTGCTGCTTGGTCCATCACCGGTTCTCTGTGCACGGTGTCGATATGCGGATCGAGCCGGTACCCGACGACTGCGTTCGGCGGCGGCGTCCAACTCGTCTGGCTCAGATCGAGCGGGCCGAGCACCGTCTGCTCGATCAGTTTGTGGCAGGGCTGTCCGCTGACGCGTTCGATGATCTGGCCGATGACGGCGTAGCCGAGGTTGGAGTAGTGCCATCGCCGGCCGGGTTCGGCGATCAGTTCAACGTGGTGGAAGGCGTCACGTAATTCGGTAGACGAGGGTCCCTGCATGCTCTCCCACATGTCCAGTGGGGCTTCGCGTTGCAGGCCGCTGCTGTGGGACAGCAACATCCGTAGCGGGATGTGCCCAAATGAGGTCCCGGGAAGGTACCGCTCGACGGTGGAATCAAGGTTCAGCACGCCGCGCCGCGCCAGCAGCAACGTGGCCGCGGCGGTGAACGTCTTGGTTATCGAACCGATCCGGTAACGGCTGTCACCCGTGGCCGGCGTCCGGTTCTCGACGTCGGCGTAGCCAGAAGCCGCGATTGCCAGCGGCACGCCGCTGACGCCGACCGCGACGGTCAGACTCGGTATCCGCGCGGCGCTTTGTGCGTGCGCAACATGGACGGCCAGCTCCGTCTGGAAGTCGGTATCCATGGCCCCTCTCCGTCCTGACCAGCATCCCACACAGCATAGGCGCTGCCTGTGGACAGATCTTTTGTCAACATCCAACGCCTTCCGCCCGGCATTGCCGCAGGCCAGGCTTGATTCGCACCCGGCAACCGCCGTTGGACTTCGATCTGAAGCACCACGAATCCAGGCGGTCTCCCCTATCCGATTCCGACCGCCAGCCCCGTCACGCCGGTCCAAGGGTGACGAGGCCACCACTTCGCCGGGTTCCCCAGAAACAAGGAGGTATTCCGATGCGCGACCTGCGAACACCACAGCCTCAGTCACCGAAGGAGACGGTTGCCGTGCTGGGAACCGAGCCGGTACTGACCGCGGCAACCGCCCGCGAGGTGCTGACCCAGCAGTGTCGGGTGCCGCCGGAACTGTGGGCGCACGCGGCAGCACTCTTGTCGGCCGGACTCGACGACGACTAGCGGAGGTGGATGGAATGTGGTTTGGCTACGCCCGCTCCGAGTTGGTTCCCGATCAGGCGCGCGATGAGCTCCGCATAACGATGCACGACTACGCGTCAGCGTTCGACTTCGGTGCCGGGCAGGTGTTCTTCGAACCCACCGCGCCGGAACAAGTGCTGCGTTCGATGCTCGAAGAACTCGACGCTCGCGACCCGGTCCTCGGGGTGATGTTGCGCCTGGAGCAGGTCGCGGAGGCATGGGGGGTGGATCTGGGGCGGGTGTTCGACCCGAATTCCCCACGCACGCAAGTTCTGTGGAGCGTGATGGGTGATCTCGAGAACCGGGGTGGCGGGCACCTGCTCGTGCCGTCACGTGCCCATCTAACTGGCCTCGGCCCATCCGGACGTGCGATGGTCCAGCGCATCACGCGCATGCCGCAAGCGCATATCTACTACCTCGATGCAGACCAGCCCGCCGTCGCCGACCGACCGACCGTGATCGCGCCAGTCGCAGCCCGGCAGAGCGAGCGGGTGCTTGTGGAGTCGCAGGTGGATGCGATCGCCACCTTGACCAGGTTCGACATGGTCGCAGAGCTAACCCGGCGAGGATGGCCCCATCTGATAAAACCGGTCGACAAGCTCTACATGGAACTGGTGGAGGATGCCAACCGCGCCGTCGTCGCGGCGGGTGGTCTCGGATTCGGCCCCGGCGGCAACGACGGGGTCATCCGGCTGCTGCACCGCGATGACGGATTGCTCGTAGTCGAGTTGGAGGAGAACCGCCAACGTCGCGATGTCCCCGCCGACGGTCTGAAAGCGTTGTCCGCGCAGGTCCTTCGGGTCATCGACCGGGGGCGGACGTTCACCCGCGCCACCCTGCCCGCGCAATACGGGGCCCCGGCCGAGGCGGTTTCAACCGTATTCCCGGGTGCGCCGTGAGGCGCAACGCAACGGATTTCGACAGGCCGATCACGGCTGCGACGGTGCTGCGAGTCCAGGGCGGGCATGCAGTTGGTCCTGCAGAGCTGTTGTCGCCCGAACAGCTGTTGACGGCGATCGCCGGGCACCGCGAGCATGGGTCGGCGTTGATCGGGTGGGCACGAGAGCTGGGTGATCTTCACGCAGTCTTGATTCCCGGGCAGGTGGACCCGGCGAGGCGTGCGACCGACTTGGATGAGGCCGCCACCCGCGCGGAGATCACACAGGTGATCGCGCAGATCGACTCGTGGGCGGTGTTCCACGTGCCCCGTAATCCCATCGCGCGCACCCACACCCATTCCTTGGGCGAAGTAATCAGTCACGTCGCCAAGACCTACGCCGACGCATGGTGGACGGTCCTGCACATCACCGACGAGCAGCTCCGGCACGAGGCATGGTTCCACCTGGGGCAAGTCCGCGAAGGCTACTCCGACCTCATCGAGGACATCCGCGCTCGTCGTGTCCAACTGCCGCTGGGGTGGCGCGGCATCGAGAGCACACCCACGACATGACAGTCCGCCCCACAAGCGAAAGCCGACGCCGCGGCCCCAGGGGGCAACGCAAGCCGTTGGCGGCTGCGGCGCCGCCTGGTCTACGTGCCCCGGTCGGTCGAAGGCGATGCGGCTCGTATGCGAACCGCGGCAGCGGGACCGAAGAAGCAACGTTCGATGAGTGCTGCGTTTCAACGACGCAGTGTGGGTAGCGATTCCGGGGTCGACATGGAACAACCGACTGATATGGCGTGGGGTGAGCAGCTCCATCGGTGGCGTGCAGACCAAAAGCTCTCCCAGCCGGAGCTGGCTGAGAAGCTGACAGCCGCTGCGGCGGTGACCGGGGCACAGATGGTCTGCGATCCTCGGATGATCAGGCGATGGGAAAAGGGTGCGGTGCTGCCGAGACCCACCTACCGTCGGCTACTGAGAGCCATAGGGGCGCCGGTGCCGACTCAGCAGCCGGGAAGAACACATCCGGAGGAGGTCGATCCCATGCGGCGCAGGGCGTTTCTGGTTGCGGTCGCGTCCGCAATGGCGGGATCCCACGAGACGTTGCGTGCATGGCAGCCGAAGCAGACGGGATTGAGCTGGGGACCTCTTCCGGAGCGTGTCGGTGCCGAGGAAGTGGAGCGGTTACGGCGTCTGACTGCTCACCTGCGCGATCTGGACAGCGCGTTCGGCGGCGGTGTCGCAGTGGATCCAGCCTCCGCGGCACTGGATCGGGGAACCGGGACGCTGGACCGGTGCACCGAGCTTGCGGTGCGAGCTGATCTACACGTCACGCTGGCCGACTTAGCGAATGTCACCGCGTGGGCGCATCACGACAGTGGTCAGCAGAACCGGGCCCGCGAGCGTCTGGCGCAGGGCCTGGAGTGGGCGTTGTCCAGCGACACACGCGAAGGAACCAGCCTGGCGGGCCACTTGGTGTTCGCGTTGGCGCGCGTTGCGCTGCACCAACACGACCCTGAGTCAGCGCTGAAGTTGGTGCAGTTCGGCCAGATTCCTGCTGCTGAGGCCGGTGATGGCGGAGTGGGCGCCCAGTTGCGGGCGACCGCCGCGTGGGCGTACGCGATGATCGGTCGACCTCGCGAGATGACCGACAGTCTCAGCCGCGCGGAGCGCGATATGCAGCTAGCCGCCGCGAACGAGCCGAGCGATCCGTGGATGCGAGTGTTCTACTGTCACGTCGATTTCGCTGGCCACCAGGCGCTTGTGCACGGTGTACTGGCCGCGCACACCACCGACCGGGCGCTGGCGGAATCGAGCGCCGCGACCGCACTCGAGCTGACGGAGATGTCGTTGGCCGGATCCGCGCCTGATCGGCCAGCGCGGTCGCTGCTGTTCGATCGGATCGTGGCCGCGCAGAGTGCCTTTCGAGTGGGTGATGTGGATACCGGCGTCAAGATGACCGCCGAGGTGTTGAGCGACATAACGGTGATCTCGAGCCGACGGGCGGTCGAGCGACTGCCGCAGATCGCTGCAGCTTCAGCGCCGCACGCCCGATCCGGCGTGGTCGCCGATCTGGTACATGTGCTCGAGCTGGCAGTCACCGGCGCTTAGGTCCCGCCGTGACCCAGCTGTCGGTCAGTCGGTGGATGTCGCCGACCGAAGCGATTGGACTTGCTCTGCGAGCCGCCGGATGGAGGGTCGGCGGTTGTGTGGGGTGAGGTCGCGCAGGAGGGTGTTCAGGTGTCCGACGCAGCGGTTCGAGCTGACGTCGTCGGAGAGGATGTTGACGGCGTGGCCGGCTAGGGCGAGGGCTTGGTCGAGGTCGGGGTCGTCCTGGCGTATGTAAGTGGTGGCCAGCAGGGTGTAGCGCAGGGCGCCTTCGCGTGTGGCTTTCGGGTCTTGCAGGCGTAGTGCCTGGCGGAAGTGTTTGCGGGCGGCGGAATGATCGCCGAGTTTCAGGTAGCAGAATCCGGCCTGGCCGTGGGCGTGTCCGGGGTTGAGCCAGTAGCTCCAGTCTGGCGCGGTGGTGGTTGGGGAGTCGAGGTTTGCGAAGGCGTCGTCGATGGCGCGGCGGCATTCGGTTGCGGATCCATTGGCGGCGTGGGCTTCCGCTGCACGCAGCGACAGGATGGCCGATACGCGTGGGCTGGCGCCGCGATACCCGGCCCTGGCGGATACGGCGAGAGTGACCGCTTCGTGTGGTTGCCGGATGTCTTTTGCCTGGCAGCTCATGAAACCGAGGGTGTTTGCCGCCAAGGCGCGGTCACCGGCGGTGTGCGCGGCGCGTAGTGCGGCCAGCCAGAAGCGCTGGGCACGGGCGTGCTGTCCCGCATCGAAAGCGAGCCATCCGGCGAGCCGCAGCAATTCGCCAGCATTACTGAAAAGACGGCGTCCCACGATGTCGGTGTAGTTGCTGTGGTCGATCAGTTGCACGACCTGGCGCAGGTGGGCGCGGACCATGAGCAGCAGCGCGTCACCGCCGCCTCCGTCGTCGAGTCTGCGCAGGCTGGCGTTCATGAGGTCGAGTTCGTCGACGGTGCCGAGGTTCACACGGCGGGACTTTCCTGAGCGGGTGAGGTGCGGGACCGGGGCGGCCAGGAGCCATTCGTGGGCGGGGGCGCTCATAGCGGCCCCCATCACGGTGAGGAATACCCGCCGGTCCATGGGATCAGCCTCCGTAACTGCCCGCATCGCGTGCACGGCCCCTTCGACTGTCCACGGTAGTGCCAGTCCGCTATGCGCGGGCAGCAACGGCTGCTGGTCGTTCTTGCCGGTCGGAGGCCAGCCCAGGGTTGAAGGGCTGATGGGCCGGGCGAGCTCAGCGCTCAGCAGGGCAGCGATCAGCTGTGGCCACGGTGGTCGCGGGCGGTGCCCCGCCAGCCATTTGTACGGGGTCTTTTCATGGAGGTGATCGCGGCGTCCATGAAGCGCGGCGTACTCGACCAGCTTGTGTGCCAAGGTTTCTGGCCGCCAGCCCAGGTCTTCGAGTGATGCCGCCAGCTGTGACTCGCTCACCGCGCCTGCCTCCTGCCCCAGCTCATCGGCGGTGTGATGCGCGTGACTTTAGTCCAGGACGGCGACCGATCGCACCAAGTGCACCGGATTGCACCAAATACACCACTGTTGGCTGCGGTGGGGTTCGCGGTGTTCTCGAAGTGCTTGGTCGCAGTCGGTCGAACACGGAGGACTTCCCATGAGCCAGAACATCTATCAGCGCATCAGCGTGACCCGGGTGGCCGGTCACATCGGTGCCGACATCGACGGTGTCGATTTGTCGGTTCCCCTCGACCCCGACACCGTCGCCGAAATCCGCGATGCGCTGCTGGCACACAAGGTGGTGTTCTTCCACGGTCAGAAGATCGGCCACGCCGAGCATGTCGCATTCGGGCGGAATTTCGGCGAGCTGACTCTTCGCCCGCGCCCGCAGAGCGGCGGTGATCTCGACGAGTTCCCGGAGATCTGCGCCATTTCCCCGACCATCGATATCGCGCGATACGGCCGCGACATCGAAGCTCACTATCGGAGCCGGTGGGTGTCGGCGATCGGTGGATGGCACACCGATATGACACACGCCGTCAACCCGCCGATGGCCTCGATCCTTCGCGCGGAGACCGCACCGGCGTTCGGCGGCGATACGCAGTGGACGAACTTGGTCGCGGCGTATGAGGGGCTGTCGGCGCCGTTGCGGCGGTTCGTCGATGATCTGCGTGCCGAGCACACCTTCTGGGCGGGCTATCAGATGTCGGAGCACGACGAGCTGGATCGCTCGATCATGGAGATGGTGAACGCGAAGGCGATGGTCGCGGTTCACCCGGTCGTTCGTGTACATCCCGAGTCCGACGAGAAGGCGCTGTTCGTATCCCCGTCGCGGACCAGCCACATCCTCGGCATGAGCCGTGTCGAGAGCCGTCGGCTGCTGGATCTGCTGTACGAGCAGATCACCCGGCCCGAGTACACCGTGCGGTTGCGGTGGGAGCCGGGTGCGGTCGCGTTCTGGGACAACCGCTCGACAGCACATATCGCCGCGGCTGACGTGAACGCCGCTGACGGGTCACGAATTCTGCACCGAGTCACCATCGTCGGCGACATTCCCGTGGGGCCTGACGGGTTTTCCTCCTACGCGGTGGCTGGTCGCCCGTTCGGGAGCGCTGACCGATGAGCCTCACCGACAACTTCCCGTTTCTTCCCGGCTCGCTCACCGATATCGCGAACGCGTACAAGCTCTTCGAGCGATTCCCTCAGTACCAGTCCGTGCTCGGATGGGTCGGGGACTTCGTCCTCACACCGGATTCGCGGCTGCGCCGCCCCGGAGCGGTGTGCCCCCGACTGGCGGTGGCGATCGACCAGAACCTGGTCCGGCTCGTCGCGGTCCGCACGACCCGGCCGACGGTGGACGAGGCGCTCGACACCGTCCCTGCCCTGGCAGACCTGTACGTCGAGCTGTTCGATGAGGCCGAGTCGTTCCGACGTGGGGCGCTGCTGGCTGTCTACACGGATATCGACCCGGACGGTGCGGCGGAGTTCATCGACGGCGGCCATGCGCGATTACGACCGGATTTCGTGCGGCGCGGATTGATGCTCGGCGAGTTCCACCAGTCCAGTTCGGTTGGCAGCGTGCACAATCCAGCGTTTCCGGTGATGCAGTCGCCGGTGCCGATGTTCGCGGTCCGAGCGCTGAGCGCCCACGACATCCTGTTTCTGGATCGGCCCGGAGAGCAGCGTGAGGAACTGCTGGGCTACTACCTCGAGCATGTCGGCGACCGAGCCCCCGCGCCCGTCATCGGCCGGGTCCAGCGGACCCTCGCAGCGATGGGACGATGACATGGACATCTCGCTCGACACAACGTCGAATCTGGGAACCGCCTTCACCGCCGCGGTGGCGCGCAACAGCGACCGGATCGCGGTCCAGTCCGGCTCCGACATGTGGACGTACCGCAAACTCGCGGGACTGACCGACGCGGTGGCGCAAGGGTTGACCGCGCTGGCTGGCCCGGACCGCGATGCGGGAATGGTTGCGGTGCTGCTGGATCGGTCGGTAGAGTTCGTCGCGATGCTGATCGGCACGGTGAGCGCGGGCATGACCTACGTGCCGATCGACCCGGCCACACCGCCGGACTACATCGCCGATCTGCTCGATCAAGTGCGGCCATTGGTGGTCGTCACCAGCGAGGATCGAATCCCACAATCCCTTGCAGGGTCGCCACGGTGGGTGACGGTTGCGCAGCTCACCGCTGAGGCCCGCGCGGATGCGCAATTGCTCGAGCCGAGTCATGAGGATCCGGCCTATGTGATCTTCACGTCTGGATCGACGGGTAAGCCTAAAGGAGTTGTGCTCGCGCACCATTCGATGCTCAATTCCACTCAGGCGCGGCTGCTGGCGTACGGCAGACCGGAACGGATTCCGTTGCTGCATTCGCCGGGGTTCGATGTCGCGTCCGGGGTGGTGTTCTATGCGCTGCTGGGTGGCGGCACGCTGATCGTCAACCCGATGCCGTTGGCTGATGTCGCGAGCACGGTGGAGCTGGTACGACGAGAGCAGATCACGCATCTGGTGTACGCGGCGTCGCTGTATCCGCCTTTCCTGGAACGGATTGCAGCCGATCCGCCGCAGTCGCTGACGACGGTGATGATCGGCAGCGAACGGTGGAGCGAGGTGCTCATCGAACGGCACGCCCAGCTGCTGCCAGACGCGTCGCTGTACAACGAGTACGGCCCGACCGAAGCGTGCGTGTTCTCCAGCTACGCGCTGGTGTATTGCGGCACGTCAGGACAGCGGTTCGCCTTGACCATCGGCGCGCCGCTTATCAACACCGGCTATGTCCTGCTCGATGAGACCGGCACGGTAATCGACAGCGCGGCGGGCGCGACCGGGGAGCTCGCCATCACCGGCCCGAACGTGGCGATCGGCTACCTCGCCCAGCCCGAACTCACCGCCGACCGGTTCCTCGAGTTGCCCGACGGCGAATCGGCCTACCGCACCGGCGATCTCGTCGAAGCCACCACCGACGGCCAGTTCATGTTCCTCGGCCGGGCTGATCGCCAACTCAAAATCGGTGGCAACCGGGTCGAGCCCGGCCACGTCGAGACCGCGCTGATGACCCACCCCGGCGTGGAGCAGGCCCATGTGAGCGTGCGCGAGGACCTGGGCACGGACGCAACGCTGGTGGGATACCTGGTAACCGTTGGCGATGTGGTCGTCACCGCGGACCAGGCGCAGGCACACTTGGCGGCCCGGCTGCCGCAGTACATGAGTCCCACCGCGTGGATGACCGTGGCGTCGTTGCCGCGCACCGCGAACGGCAAGATCGACGAACGCCACCTTCCTCGGCCGACAGCGCCTGTTCGGTCTAGCGCGATAGCGGCCGACGAAGTCGAGGCGGTCCTGGTCGAGATACTGGCCGAAGTGACCGACGTTGAGGAGATCGCGGTCGATACGGATCTACTCGGGCTCGGGCTCGCGTCGCTGTCGCACGTTCGGTTCTCGGCGGCGATCAGCAACCGCTTCGATATCGAGATCCCGATGGGCGTGCTGTTCGCCGCGTCCGACGTGCGCGAGATCGCCGAGTACGTGCGTGGCGCGGACCAGACCGGTAGGCCGGCGCTGGTGGTAACCGAGCGCGAGGGTGACACCGCCCCGCTCAGTGCCCAGCAGCGCCAGATCTGGATCCTGCATCACCTGGCGCCGTCGGTGCTGGCTTACACCACCCAGTGCACCCTCGACCTGACCGGCGAACTGGACGCCGAAGCGCTCGAAACAGCCCTGACCGGCATCGTCGCCCGCCACGAGATCCTGCGCACCACCTTCCACGACAGCCCGCATGGCCCAGTCCAACGCGTCCATTCCCCGTGGCGGGTCCACGTCGAGCATGTGGATCTGTCCGCGCGCGACGGGCACGATCAGCGCCGCGCCCTGGCCGAGCACAAGCGCGCGGCGATGAGCCGGGGATTCGATATTGCAGCACTGCCGTTGGTGCGCTGGTATCTGTACCGGCTCTCGCCGAAGCGGTGGCAGTTGTTCCAGGTCGAACACCACTTCGTCCACGATGGTTGGTCGGCGACGCTGCTGCTGGGCGAGATCCGCGACGCCTACGACGCGGCGCGGCATGCCCGACCCATCCCCCGCCCGGTCTTGCCGGTGCAGTACCGCGACTATGCCCACTGGTACGGGCGGTGGCGCGGAACCGAGCACTATCGCCGCCAGCAGCAGTACTGGATGAGCACGCTGCAGGGTTGTTCACCGATCGGTGTCGGCTTCGAACCGGATCGGCCCCGCCCACCTGTGCAGACCTTCGACGGAGGTTGTGTCCGGTTGGGCATCATCCCAGATGTCGTGTCGGTGATCGATGCGACGTGTGCCCGTCATGGGGTGACGCGGTTCGCGGTGTTCTTGTCCGCGTTCGCGCTGCTGGTGTGGCGGCACACGCACGAGCCGGACATGGTGATCGGCTCAGCACTGTCCAACCGCCGCCAAGCCGAGACTGCGAGCCTGCTGGGCATGTTCGTCAACGCGCTGCCGCTGCGGCTGCGGGTCGAGGACTCCGCCACGGTCGGTTCGGTCGTGCACGGCGTCATGAAGGTGCTGCTCGGCGCGCAGGACCATCAAGAATTCCCGCTGGTCGACCTGGTCGAGGCCCTGAACTTGCCTCGCGATCCCGCACGCAATGCGCTGTTCGGGTTGATGTTCGCCTTCCACGACAGTCCGCGCCCGCAGTTCGATCTCGAGGGCTTGCACGGTGAGCTGCGTATCGACCACAACGGGTCGGCGAAGAACGATGTCAATGTCGTGTGCGTGCCGGAACTGGTTGCGACGCCAGATGGTTCGCGCCGCGTGGGAATCGACATCCTGTGGGAGTACAACAGCGCGCTGTTCGACCCCGCGACCGCCCAGGAACACGCCGCCCAGTTCGCCCACATCGTCGCCTCGATCACCGACTACTGGGACACCCCGATCGAAGGCCTCGATCTGCTCGGGCCGACGATGACTCGCCGAATCTTCAGCGCCGGGACCGGTCCGGACTCGGCGCCTACGTTCCCCACGATCACCGATGGCGTCGACCACGCCATTGCCCAGGCCCCGGATGCGGTCGCACTGACCCACCGATCGCGCCAGGTCACCTACCGTGAACTCGACGAACTAGTGGCACGGTTCGAAAGCGTGCTCGACCAAGTCGGGCTCGGCGCGGGCGCGACCGTCGCGGTCGCCTACCCCAGGTCGGTGGAACTGGTCGCCGCGTGGCTGGCGGTGCTGCGCCGCGGCGCGGCCTATGTCACCGTCGATCCCACGCAACCGTGGATGCGGCTGTTGACGCTGGTCCACGACAGTTCGTCCGCCGCGGTGCTGTGCGCATCCGACGCGGTCGCCGCGTTTCGCGGTTGCCGAGTGCCGATCATCTGCCCCGAGCAGGCCGTCGCCGCGCCGATGCGGCCGCCGCTGGCGGTGATTCAACCCGGTGCGCCGGCGTATCTGACCTACACCTCGGGGTCGACGGGAACACCGAAGGCGGTCGTGGCCACCCACGCCAATGCGGTCGCTGCTATCCATGCGCGCACCGTCGAATTCGGATGGACCCCGCCACGAACCTTGGTGACGCTGCCGGTGATATTCGACGTCGCCGCGTCGATGGTGATGTGGACGCTGTGGCTCAGGGGCACCGTAGTCTTCCCCGACATCGAAGGCGGCGAACAGGATCCCGATGCGCTGCGCTCGCTGATCGATGCGCACGAGGTCACGCACCTGAACTTCGTGTCCACCTTCTACAAGGTCTTCCTCGACAGCATCGAAAACCCCGGGGCGACTTCGCTTCAGGCGGTCGCGGTCGGCGGTGAGCCGTGCACGAGCGAGCTGGTGCGCCGCCACGCCGAGGTGTTGCCCGAGGTGGCGCTGTACAACGAGTACGGGCCGACCGAAGCGACGGTGTGGTGCTCAGTGGCGCGCGTGCACCCACCGACACGGCCGACCGGCGCGCAGCGGGTCACGATAGGCCGACCGACCGCGAACAGTGCGCTGTTCGTGTTGGATCCGCGCGGACAGTTGTCGCCGATCGGTGCGCGGGGCGAGCTGGTCATCGCAGGCGCGGGGGTGTCGGCGGGCTACCTCGGGCGACCGGAGCTGACCTGCCGCCGTTTCGGGCCGCTCGCGATCGGCCCCCGGGCCGCCGAACGCGTGTACCGGACCGGTGACGCCGCCCGTATGCTCCCCGGTGGGGAATTCGAGATCCTCGGCCGCCTCGACGACCAGATCAAAATCCGCGGGTTCCGGATCGAGGCCGGCGAGGTGACCCACTGTCTTACCGCGCATTCGGCGGTGAAGTCGGCGTTCGTGGCGCTCGAAGAGGTGACGGGGACCCCGCAGTTAGCGGCATTCGTGTCCGCACCTGGCCACGACCACACCCTGGCCACGGCGCTGCGCCGTTGGCTGTGCGATCGGCTGCCCGCCTACATGGTGCCGTCGCTGTACGCGATCGTCGACGAGCTGCCGCGCACCCGCACCGGCAAGATCGACCGCAACCGGATGCCGACCCCGACCGGCCCGCACGCCGCGACCGAGAAGCCTGAACAGCACTCCGATTCGGCACAGCATCTCCTGCTGCACCTGTGGCGAAGCCTGCTGGGCCGCCAGGACATCACCGTCGACGACGACTTCTTCACACTCGGAGGCGATTCGCTGCTGGCGATCAGAGCGGTAACGATGGCCCGCTCGCACGGACTGGACCTGTCAGTCCCCGCCGTCATCCGCACACGCACCATCCGCGCACTCACCGAAACCCTCGCCACCACCCCGGCGGCGGCGGATCGACAGCGGCGGCCCGGCGGGTCGGTGCTCGCACTCTCGGGGATCCAAGGATGGTTCTTCGCACAGCAGTTCGCCGACCCGGACCATTTCCACCAGGTCCGCGTCTTTCAGCTCGACCCACATGCTCATGACCGCGATCTGGTCGCCGCGATCGAATCGACCGTGGCACGACACGACGCCTTCCGCACCGTGTTCGAGCAGATCGACGGTCAGTGGCAGGCGCGGCTGCTACACGCCGCACCAGTCCCGGCCATCACCGGCGTGACTCTCACTGCGGCACATGATGATTCGGCCATCCGCCAGCATTTGAACGCGATGACCGCGGGCCTGTCGATCAGCGAGGACCGGTTGTGGCGCATCGACTTGTGCACCGACCCCGGCTCGGGGCGACGATGGCTTTGCCTGGCACTGCACCACCTCATCGTCGACGCCGTCTCCTGGGACGTCCTGACCCGCGACATCGAAACCAGCCACCACCGGCACTCCGTTGGAGATGTCACGGTCCCAGACCGTCCCGTTGCTGGCATGCCGGAGCGATTCGCGCTGCAACCCGACGCCACCGAGTACACGCACTGGCAGGCGCTGGCGAATACCCCAAGACCGAGCATCACCATCAGCGCCGCCGACCGGACACCGTTCGGCGCTCTGCACCGCACCGAACGCACCTTGTCGCCGCTAGCGCGGCGGCTCCTGGTTCGTGAACTGCCGCTGATGCGAGGACCAGGCGCGCGAGCTGTACTGCTGGCCGCGCTCGCACGCGGGCTGACTCGCACACTCGGACAACACCTCTGCGTGCTGCTCGAAGGCCACGGCCGCGACTGCCTGCCCGGCGCGGAGGAGATCGTCGGCTGGCTGACCGCGCTGTATCCGGTATCCCTGCCGGTCGGTGAGGATGCCGAGCTCATCGACGCCGCTGACGAAGTCGAGCGCCGCCTGGGAGAGGTTCCCGCCCACGGCACTCACTACGGCATCGCCCGCTACCTCGAGCCGGCCTCTGCGCTGGGCACCCTCATAGCCGAGATCGCCGAACCCGAGATCACCTTCAACTACCTCGGCCAGCGCACCGCGCCGCTGCCCACCGACGTCCTCACCCCGCTGCCTGTCGCAACCGGGTTCGCGATCGGACCGGCCAACGTCCTACCGACACCGCTGGATATCACCGTGGTCGACACCGGGCAGACAATGGTCGCACGATGCGCCCTCGATCCGGCACGGATCGACATCGCGGCCGCCGAGGCCGCGCTGAACGTGATGGTCGAGGCGATCGAGGAGACCGCTGCCACGGTGCCCCTCGGTGGCAGCTCGGGCTCCCCGAACCATTTCCTGGTACACCCCGTCGACGGCACCATCACCTGGGCGCAGCCGCTGGCATCGCAGCTGGGCACCCCGTGGCGGTGGATCGGGCTTCCCCAATCCGAGCCGAACCCTGACACCAGCGTGGCTGGACTCGCCGCGGAGTACTGCGCACGGATCCGCCGCATCCAGCGCCACGGCCCGTACACGATCACCGGATGGTCATTCGGCGCCGCAGTCGCCTATGAGATGGCGCGACAACTCGAGGACGCCGGCGACCGCGTGACCACCGTGACGCTGATCGACCCGCCGACGACCTCGACGGACCGAGCCGACGACAGGGCATCCCTCGTCGACCAACTCCACCAGCTCATGCCCTGGATCCCGATGACCGCCGCCGCCTCCAGTGTCGAGGCCACAGCCGACCTTCCTGAGCCCGAACGAATTCGGGCGCTAGTGCAGCAGCTGACAGATGCGAACCTTGGCGCCGATGAACTGTCGCTGATCGAGCGGCAGGTCGGTGTTCTGCTCGCCAACCGCCGAGCGCTGGCGGCCTGGCACCCCGCCGACCAGGTCGACGCCCTCACCGTGGTCGTCCCCCAGAACACGAACGCCAACGAGCTGGTGGACATCGGGAGGTGGCGTCAACACAGCCGCACCCAGGTACGTCTGGAAGTGGTTCCCGGCGATCACTTCTCGATGCTGTCGGGCGAGGGCCTGGCTGTACTGCGCGATGTCCTCGACGATCGGGGCCAGTGAGGTATGTACAGCGGATGCGGCATCGCGGGAACTCTGATTCACCACCGCGCACCCGGACCGGTCCCCGATCACACCGACGTGGGACGGATGACCGCCGCGCTCACCCACCGTGGCCCCGACGCCGAAGGGATCTGGGGCCAGGACGCCGTCGTGCTCGGGCACCGCCGGCTCAGCATCGTGGGCCTGGGCGAGGCCGGCGCTCAGCCGATGACCCGAGCACATCTGACCATCACCTACAACGGCGAGCTCTACAACTTCCAGGAGCTGCGGCGAGAACTCGCCGCAGAGTTCGTGTTCGGCTCCGGCACCGACACCGAGGTGGTGCTACGAGCCTGGCAAAAATGGGGGACCGCGGCCCTGCAGCGACTCCGCGGCATGTTCGCCTTCGCCATCTGGGACCGGCGGGCCCAGCGCCTGACGCTCGTGCGCGACCGGCTCGGCATCAAACCCCTGTACTTCCACCAAGGCCCCGCCGCATTCGCGTTCGCCTCCGAAGCCCAAGCGCTGCTGCACTGCTCGGGCGTTCCCCGCCGGCCTGACCTCGACACGATCAATCACCGGCTGCTGTGCTCGTCCACCCTCGAGGTCGATCCCTGGCGCACCGCACTCGCCGAAGTCCGCTCAGTCCCGCCCGCGACCTACTTGGTCGTCGCCGCCGATGGCACAACCAGCGCCACCACCTACTGGGCACTGCCTCAAACCGACGCGCATGCACAGGGATCGGTCGCCGAACTCGAAGAGCTGCTGTCCGACAGCGTGCAGAGGATGCAGGCGGCCGACGTTGCGGTCTCCACGTTCCTCAGCGGCGGACTGGATTCCTCAGCGATCACCGCGCTCGCGGCACGTCACGGCCCGCTCACCGCGGTCACCATTGCCTACGACGCAAGCGAACCCGCCTGCGCCGCGGTATCGGACCTCAACGACGACGAGTGGTTCAGCCGCCTGCTGATCGAGCACCTCCACGCCGATATCGACCACCGCATCCATGTGCGGCCCAACACGATCACCCTCGCCGACATCGACGCGGTTTGTGACCTCGCCGCCGTCAACGACGACGTTCGCCTGGTCAGCATCCTGGCCAACTACCGTGTCGTGCGTGATCTCGGCTTGCGCGTCGTGCTCAACGGTCAAGGCGCCGATGAGACCATGGCTGGCTACGTCGGCCAACCGAACTTCGTCGCCGACATCCTCGATGTCAGAGCACCTGGCATGGACTTGGTCCACCGCCTGCCCGCCTCACGTCAAGCACCCGGGCTCTCCGCCGACATTCTGAGTGAACGTCGCGCCGCGCACACCGCAGTGCTGGAGGTCCTGCACAGCCAGCCGGGAACAGCCCTCGAACGCGTACACCGCCTCCTGGTTGGCACCCAAGTTCCCCGAATCGTGCAGTTCGAAGACTTCCTCGCCATGCGTATGTCCGTCGAGGCCCGGTTCCCCTTCCTCGATCATCCGCTCGTCGAATGGTGCTTCGCGACACCGTTCGAGCGCCATATCCATCCGGCGGCCCGCCGCGGCAAGGTGATGCTGCGCGCGGGCATGTGGCGGATCATTCCCGACACCGTGGTGTCACGGCCCAAAGCGGTCTTCCCCTACCCGGCGAAAGATGCGTTGCACCGCGGCCTGGTGGCGCTGGCCCGCCAGTACGAGCGATTCTTGCGCGCAGACCCGCTCGTGGACGCGTTCTTTGCCATGCCAGCCGACAGCGACCTCTCGACGTGGTCGGTGAACCAGCTATGGCTCGTCTTGGCGATGTGGCGGTGGCACGACCGACTCAATTCCCCGACACACCGTGAGATTCAGCTCGTATGAATCACCTTCTGGCCCTGAGTATTTCATTGACGCAAAGTGTGTCTCCCGCTTCCGAGATTTTCGGATTCACCCATGGTCGCCACTATCGCGGCGATTGCTACACTCCCACCACCGTTCCGCTCGAACCCCCTGCTGAGGAGCTGGTCACCCCCATGAATACCCCCGTTGAGGTAGCACTGTCCGGCCTGCCGATCGGGCTGACATTCGACGATGTGCTGCTGGTGCCGGCGGCCTCGGATGTGATCCCGAGTGGGGTCGACACCACGACCCGGGTATCACGCAACGTCACTCTGAGCGTGCCGATCGTCTCGGCGGCAATGGACACCGTCACCGAGGCCCGCATGGCTATCGCCATGGCCCGCCACGGCGGTCTCGGCGTCCTGCACCGCAACCTGCC
Source organism: Nocardia sp. NBC_01730 (assembly GCF_035920445.1). Lineage (NCBI taxonomy): Bacteria > Bacillati > Actinomycetota > Actinomycetes > Mycobacteriales > Nocardiaceae > Nocardia > Nocardia sp. NBC_01730. The sequence continues at coordinate 3,122,444 of NZ_CP109162.1, forward strand.
CGTGCAGGAGCAGGCCGGACAGGTCGAGATCGTGAAGCGCTCCGAGTCGGGAATGGTCTCCGATCCCGTCACCTGTACACCGGATGCGACGCTGCAGGACGTCGACGACCTGTGCGCGCGGTTCCGGATCTCGGGCGTGCCCGTGGTCGATGAGACCGGACGGCTCGTCGGGATCATCACCAACCGCGATATGCGGTTCGAACGCAACATGTCGCGGCCCGTCGCCGAAGTCATGACCACGGAGCGGCTGGTCACCGCCGGAGTCGGAGTGACACCGGACGAAGCCCTGGACATCATGCGTGCCAACAAGGTCGAGAAGCTCCCGATCGTCGACGCAGCAGGAAAATTAGCCGGGCTGCGCACGGTCAAGGACTTCGTGAAGTCCGAGAACTATCCACTCGCGGTGCGTGATGGCCAAGGACGTCTGCTCGTCGGAGCGGCGATCGGCGTCGGCGAGGACGGCTACAACCGCGCCATGGCACTGGCGGACGCCTCCATCGACGTGATCATGGTCGACACCGCGCACGGCCACCATCGCGACGTCCTCGATATGGTCGCCCGGATCAAGAAAGACCTCGGCGACAGAGTCGACGTTGTCGGCGGCAACGTCGCCACCCGCGCCGGAGCCCAAGCGCTCGTCGACGCCGGTGCCGATGGCGTCAAGGTGGGTGTCGGGCCAGGTTCGATCTGCACCACCCGTGTGGTGGCCGGTGTCGGAGTTCCACAGATCACCGCTATCGCCGAGGCATACGCCGCCTGCGGCCCGGCCGGCGTACCCGTCATCGCCGACGGCGGCATCCAGTACTCCGGCGACATCACCAAAGCGATTGCGTCAGGGGCCAGTTCGGTCATGCTGGGCAGTCTGCTCGCAGGCACTACCGAGTCGACCGGCGACATCGTCCTGGTCGGCAGCAAGCAGTACAAGGTGTATCGGGGAATGGGTTCACTCGCCGCAATGCGCGGCCGCGGTGAAGGCAAGTCCTACTCGAAGGACCGCTACTTCCAGGACGACGTGCTCTCAGAGGAACGGCTCGTCCCCCAAGGTATCGAGGGCCGCACACCCTTCCGAGGCCCGCTCGAGGATGTCCTACACCAGCTCGTGGGCGGCCTGCGCGCCGGGATGGGGTTTGCAGGCACAACCACGATCCCTGAGTTGCAGCATGCGCAGCTGATGCGAATCACGGCAGCCGGCATGCGTGAGAGTCACCCGCACGACGTCGCCATCACCACCGACGCCCCCAACTACGCATCGAAGCCGTAATCGGCGATCTTGCCCCCGCAGCGGAGCCGTTGACCGTTTTGGTCCGCAGCGGGCGGCATAACACCCACGAAACGGCGGCCGAGCATACATCGACGGCGAGAAGTCGTTTGAGGGTACTGCTGGCGATGAACCGGGGAGCTGTTGACTGTGTTGAATTCCGGTTCGACAGATTTGCCTCACTGACGACCCCGTCTTCGATCGAGGCGATCATCGAGCCCCAATCCACCGAGGAAATGGCCCACGTTGACCCGGCAACCCAGCTTCATCCCCTATCGGCTCGCCAGGCCAGCGACAGTCGGATCCACGATGATGGCTGAAGTGCCAGAATGCGATACGGCGATTCCCCTGTGCTTCCGGTGCTCGCTGTCGTGAGCGGCCCAGCTGGAACGGGTAAGACGGCGCTTGGCCACAGGCGCGCGTATCGTCATCGTAATCGGTGAGCCGCCCCGATCGAATGGGGTCCCGAGATCGACGCACTGGCCGCAAACCGCGAGTTCGCCCGCTACAACGAACAAGCCCGGCTGACGACGCTAAAGCAACGTTCATCAGCCTGTGAAAGCGATTCACCTACGCAGGAGCCTGCATGGCTGGTCGCTACGAGTCCTGACCTACCAGTACCGGGCGTGCCTATCGTTGAGCGGCGGTGTCCCATCTGTCCGCTAAGACTCCATCGATGAGGGCGAACTGCTCGTCGAGATGCCGCGCGACTACCTCGGGCTGTTCGAGGGCTGCGGAGTGGCCTGCGTGTTCGATGGTGACGTGGCGGCCGTTGTGGCCGACTGCTTTGGCGATGTTCTTTCCGGATATGTCGCCGGGGTAGGCATGGTCGTCGTCGCCTCCGATAGCGAGCACTGACACCGGGCAATCTTGCAATTTCTCGACGATGCGCGGGCGGGTGATGACGCCGTGGGCGGCGTCGCCGATCCTCTCATCGAGGCTGCTGACGACGGCCCGCCAATGGGTGGTCAGCGCTGCGTTGTTCTCCAGGGTCCAGGCGCTGAACATGATGTTCAGGATCGGGTCGACCACCCCGGCCGTGCCGTGTGCGGTGAGGTGATCGACCAGAGTGTCGTACTCGGTGTACTCCTCCTCCGCCGAGGACCCGATGGCAGTGATCGTGCTGACGAGATCGGGCCTCAGCGCCGCCAGCCACAGACCGACGAAACCCCCGAGGCTGGCGCCGACGAAATGGCATCCTTGCAGCCCGAAATGCTCGATGAACGCCGCCGCGTCCTCGGTCAGCGTGGAAACCGACAGATCCTTCCGCGCGGCCCGCACGCTCTCGCCCTGGCCTCGATGGTCGTAGGCGTACACGGGGTGGCCGCGCTGCGCGTATCGCGCCATGAGCTCGTACCACTGGGTTCGGTTGAAAAACAGCGGATGCGAGAACACCACCGGTCGGCGGCGGACCTTGTGTGGCCCGGCCTGGGTGTAGGCCAGCGTCGTTCCGTTGACCTGGACCGTGCCGTGGATCAGTGCTGTTGACATGGCGATTCCTCCATAGGGGTGCCCCCTTACCTGATGGTCAGGGGTGGGGATTCGGGGAAGGTGACCGGTGGCGCCGCCACGGCGCGATGGAAAGGTCCCGGCCACCAGGACAATTCGTCGGCCGGGCAGGCAAGCCGCATTTCGGGGAGCGCGTCGAGCAGTTGATCGATGGCGTCTTGGGCGATCAGGTACGCCGCCGCCTGTGCCGGGCAGGCGTGTGGTCCCGCGCTCCACGCCAGGTGCGAGCGGTTGTCGGTGTAGTCCCCGGCGCTGATCGCGGGGTCGTTGTTACAGCCGGAAATGCTGATGAGAACCGGCTGATCTGCGGGCAGCCAGACGGTATCGATCAGGATCGGCTGTCTCGGGTAGGTGACGCAGTGGTTCGCCAGTGGCGGGTCGGCAAACAGCACGTGATCGAGCGCCGCGCGTGTCGTGAGGGCGCCGCCGAGGATGTCGCCGGCGAACCGTTCATCGGTGAGCATCAGCAGCAGGGTGTTGACGATCAAGTTCTGCAGCGGCTCGATCCCGGCGGCATACATCGTTAGGAGTTGATTGATCAGTTCGGCGTCATCGAGCGCGGCCGGGTCTGCGAGCAGGCGCGAGGTGATGTCGTCGCCGGGTTCGGCTCGCTTGCGGGTGATCAGGTCGCTCAACGCAGCCATGAGAGTCCAGTTGACCGTGCCAGCGTCGGTGCCCTCGAACATCGCGGCAAACGCCCCGACCAATCGCTGTCCGATGTCCGGGGGGCAGCCGAGCGTGGCGTTGAGCACGGCGAAGGTGAGCGGAAAGGCATAGTCGCCGATCAAGTCGGCCGACCCGCGCCCACAGAATGTGTTGATCAGCGCGAGAGCGATCTCCTCGACGGTGTCGTGCAGGGCGTGCAGATCGACCGCGCCGATGGCCGCGATGTTCGGCCGCCGGTAGCGTGCGTGCTCTTGTCCCGCGCTGCGCAGCGCGTTCGGACGCGACTCCAGCATGGGCAGTATCGGGCAGTCCGCGGGCACGTTCTGCTGCCATCGGCCCGGATCGGCGGGAAAGTGTTCTGGGTCGTACAAAATGCGCCGCGCGGTGTCGTAACCGATCACCAGCGTGGCCGGAACCCCGACCGCCAGGTCCACCGGCACCAGCGAGCCGTACTGATGCCGCATCTTCCGATATGCCTGGTGTGGGTCGGCGGCGAACTCCGAGGAGTCCAGCGCGACGCGAGGACCATCTGTGTCGATGGGCGACCCATGCGCGACGGGGCATGTCCCGGCTCGGGTGACGTGCTGTGGTGTGGTCAACGAAGTGACTCCAGGAATGGAACAGAAATCGATGGGCGGGTGCCTTTCTGAGGATGTCGACCCGTCGCGCGGCAGAGAAGGACATATCGACCGGACATTCGTCGGACACCGGACATTTCGACCGGCCGTTTCGACCGGACATTCACCAGAGACTCCGATAGTCGCTGGCCTGTTGTGTGAAGCGAGTGCAGCGCGTGCCCTGAGGGGTCTGGATGGTCGTCCCGTTCACCGCAACCGCGCGGAAACTGTCGGCGGGCGGGTGGCGGGCGCAGGGTTCGCTCGTAGGTGCGTGCGGAGGCCGGCCAGGGGTTGGTAACACGCCCGGTGGGGTGCTTGTACCAACTGTGCCCGGCGACCGGCCACACTGTCCTGGCGATCGCTTGCTCGAGCCACTGTTGGTGGGATCGCATTGCACGCTCGGTGACTTCTATTGCGGCAGTGCTGGTCTGGTCGCGCCAGCGCAAGCAGTCGATGATGTAGTCGATTTGGCGTTCCTTCATCGCCGGGTTGCTGCCCGCAGGGTTGAAGGAATTCGGTCCCGCGATGAGGAAAGCGTTCGGATATCCCGGGACGGCTACGCCGATAAATGCTGTGGCACCTGCTTGCCATTGCTCGTGCAGCTGGACTCTCCCGCGGCCACGCACGAGGACCGGCACGAGGAACTCGGGTGCCTTGAAGCCGGTTGCGCAGATGATCGCGTCGGCGTGATGATGTGCACCGTCGCCGGTAACGAGACCGTCGCCGGTGATGCGAGCAATCGGGTCGGTGATCAGCTCGACGTTCGCGCGGGTCAACGCCGGGTAGTAATGGCTATCGAGGATTATGCGTTTGCCGCCGATCGGGTAGTCGGGGGTGAGTTTGGCGCGTAACACGGCGTCACCGATCGTTCGGCGCAGGTATCGGCGGGCGACCCATTCGGCGGCACGCGCCGACCAGCCGCGGCGCATGATAGGGGCGAGCACGGTGTCGGCCCCGTGGTAGAGCGCTTGCCGGTAGAGATGATGAGCGCCTGGTAGCAACAGCGCTGCACGCGCGAGCGACCCGAACTCAGTGGTGGGTTTCGGGAGTACCCAGTGCGGCGTGCGCTGGAAGACCCGCACTCGGTGCGCGGTCGCTGCGAGGGTGGGCAGGATTTGGGCGGCGGTGGATCCGGTGCCGATCATCGCGACGTCCAGGCCGTGCAGTTGCGTTTCGTGGTCCCATCGCGCGGTGTGGAACGAGGCGCCTGCGAAGTCGGCTCGTCCGGGGATCTCGGGGAGGTTCGGGCGATGTAACTGGCCGACGGCGAAGATCACGACATCCGCGAGCACGCGCTGCCCGGCGGCGGTGATCAGCTCCCACCGTCCTTGGTCCTCGAGGTAGGTGGCTTCGCTGATCGCTGTGCCCAACCGAAGATGTGGTGCCAGGCCGTGCTCGGCGGCGACCGAGCGCAAGTAGGCCAGGATCTCCCGCTGCCCTGGATATCGCATGTGACGGTTGCGGTAGGGGGCAAAGGAGAACGAGTACAGGTGCGAGGGGACGTCGCAGTTGCATCCCGGGTAGGTATTGTCGCGCCAGACGCCGCCGACCTCAGTGCTCTTCTCGTAGATCGCGAAGCGGTGGATGCCTGCGCGACGCAGCGCGACGCCCATGCCGATGCCACCGAACCCGGCACCCACGACGGCCACCTGAAGATCCGGGATCGGCGTAGTGGCGGTCTGTTTCGCCGGTAGGCGACGGTCCGGTGTGGTGCTCACTGGTTCACCGCCTCGTGGAACAGGGTCTCACCGGGTGCGGGTGAGACGACGGCGGGTATGTCGATGTGCGTGCGGAGGTCCAGTGGTGCACCGGGTTCGCCGAGGCTCATGCCGCTGCGGCGGTAGAACTTGGCTACTCCTGTTGTGATGGGGCCGAAGTGGCCGTACACGAAGCGGGCTCCGGTGTGGCAGGCGGTGGTGACCGTTTGCCGCAGCAGCGCTGTTCCGACGCCGTGACGCGCGTAGCGGGGGGGAACGGCCAGCGCATGGATTTTGATCGTTGTCAACGCTGCCCGCACGCACAGGAAAAACGCTGGCCCAGCCGACAGGCCGCCGATGGGGTGGCCATCGGCGGCCGCGACCAGCGCCGCCGTCCGCGCTGCCAGCACAGTCGGCACATGGCTCGCTCCGCTCGCGGTGTTCTGCACCGATAGCGCGTAGCTGGACAAGAGCCCGGTGGAAAGGATTCCGGCGTCGCTGACCTGGAGAAGGTTGTGTCCGGCCGGGCGTGCGTGCGGCACACCGGCGAGGTGATGCCATCGGGTGAATTCACGCAGCTCGACGCGGCGACGGGCGAGACGGACCTGGACTGTCACCTCGGTGGATCGGGGGAAAGATGGCATTGTTGTCTCTCCTGTGTCATTGGGTAGGGAAGGTCGGCGAGTCCGGTTGCGCGAGGTCGGCCGAATTGCTCTGGGTGCGTGACTATTCGGGCTGCCAGACTCGTCCGCCGCTGCGGTTGGAGGCGACTCGGCCGAGTTGGACGTCGGCGAAGCGCATTCCGAAGCCGAGGGTGTCGGGTGCGGCGAGTTCGTCGATCAGTCGGCGGCAGGTGGCCATGGATGCGGCGGGGTCGTCATCGACGGCGGCGGTCAGTTCGGGGTGGGTGATCTGCGCCGGGGTTTGTATGGCGTCGCCGAACACGATCAGCCGGTGGCTGGGTGAGGTGAGGGTGTAGGCGAGGTGGCCGAGGCTGTGTCCGGGCGTGGCCATGGAGTGGACGCCGGGAAAGATCTCCTCACCATCGGCGACGGGGCGAACCTGGGCTGCAAACACATCCAGCATCTCGGGGCTCACGCCGGCGGCGACGGCGAGGTCATGTTGCTGCCACTCGGCGCCCCCGACGAGGACCGGGATATCAGCGAACAGACTGGTCGAGGTACCGGGCACGGACTGCAATAGCCAGCCGATGTGATCGACGTGTAGGTGGGTGATGGCGATCAGTTCGAGATCGGCCAGGCGTTTTCCCGTCGCTGCGAGGCTGTCGAGCAGTTGCCCGCCGCGCTGCAGCCCGAACAGGGTCGGCACAGCTAGAGGTCCGAGTCCGGCGTCGATGAGCATGGCGCGGTTGCCGAACTCGACAAGCAGAGCGCCGATGCTGGCGACCAGGTAGCCGTCCGGGTTGATCAGACGGCGGTGTTCGGCCCAGATCTGGTCACCGGAGTCGGGGAGCCAGACGCGGGGTTCGAGCAGCGCGACGCCGTCGGGCAGGTAGGTGATGCGGTGCTCGCCCAGCTGGTGATCGTGTGCTGCGGCGGGACGGGTGAAGTGGTCGAGACTGAGAGTCATAGTGGCGGCTCCTGTTTTCTGTTTGTGAACTGGGCGCGGTCGGCGCCGAGACGCGCTGCGGTGAAGTACGCGCGCGTGGGTCCTCGGGTGGCGCGTGTCGCGACGGCCAGGTGGCCGGGTCATGGTGACGGCGTGCAGGTCGTTGGGGTCGCCGGGTGTTTCGAGTCGGCGACGACGGTGATGCGGGTGTCGGAGGAATGCATGGGCGTCTCGCAATGAAAATCAGAGGTGGACAACAGCAATCGGCGGCTACGGATCGGGTCCGGCATCCGGGTACGCCTCGATGACGGCAGACTCGCCGCCGTGGACATCCGCCGGCGTGTCCCAGCCGCGAGCCCTCGCGGCGGGCATCGCGGCGGCAATTGCTGCATCGATGTCAGTCCCCGCCTCGAAGCTGTTGGCAGCTTCCCTGTTCAGGATGTCGCGGGCTCGTTCGATCAGGGCCTTCGGTGTCGGTGGTTGTTCTGCGTCGGAGACCACGGTGGGGGTGTCAGCGCTGCGGTCGGTGCGGCGCAGGCTGCCTAGCGAGCGCCGCACGCTGGCAGCGATGGTGGGGATGGTCTAGCTGCTCCACTGCGCGTTGAGGTCGTCGAGGCTGTCGTGCAGGTAGCTCTCGGCACGCTCGTTTACGTCACTGCTGGCGGCATTGAATACGCGGGCGCGTTGCTTGCGGTCCATTCCGATCGAGGTGGCGGTGGCCGCGGCGCGCGTCCATATCGCTTCCATGTTTCGTCGGAGCTGCCCGGCGGCAGCAGGTTCCGGCTCTGCGGTGACACCGTGAGTGGCGAGACGGTGTTCGCGGGCGACGGTGATAGCGGCCATGTCGGCCAGCTGGCGAGTGTCGTCAAGGACCCGTTTGATATTTCGGCGGCCTGTTGCCGGCCGAGGTGCCGGGAGTAGTAGCTCGTCGGTCCATGCGCGGCCGGATTGCCCGGCCGCGCACGCCTGGTCGACCCAGCTCGCGGGCAGCCCGTCTAGGCGGGCGTGGATTTCGGTCAAGTCCCGATCGCGGTCGACCTCACTGACCTGGCCGAACTTCCGCGTGCTGTCCGCAGAGCCTGGGGTCCTCGCTTGCATGGCCTGACGCAGCCGGGTGCCGAGGGCGGCCAGCTGGTGGATGCGGCGCAGGACCGCGGCCTGCTCGAGGGGGATATCACGAATCCGCAGCGGCGGGTTCGGGCTCATAGCTCGATCCCCTGCCAGATCGGCGGAGCGGCCGGTACGTCACTGGGTGACTGATAGCTGGTCCAGGGATCGGTTCCGGGTGCGTCACTGAATGTCGGTGCCCCGATAGCTATTTCGGCATCGGTGTCGGCGTTGTAGGTCAGATTCGCGGCACCGATCGCGGTTTCGATCTCTTCACCTGGTGTGGCGGCTGGCTGGAACAGCGGTTGCAGGGGTGTGAGCGCGGCACTGATCGGGGGCCCTAGCTGTTCGTGGGAGGGCAGTGCTACCGCGGTGTCGATCGTGATCCCGGCGTCAGCCAAGGCCGTGGCTTGCAAGGCGTAGACGCGGGTGTCGGCGCGTGCTGCCTGGCGCCAGCGTTGCGCGAGCCCTTCGACCGGAACACCGTCGACCATCGCCACCCCGGCGGCCACCCAGTCGGATTCGGCGCCCCACAACTGGTCGCCTTGCTCGACGCTTAGACCCAACAGGTTCGCCACGCCCGCAGTCCTGGACCGTAATACGCGCAGGTTGCGGTCGAATCCGGCCGCGACCGAGATCTCGGCTCGAGCACCGATCGGACCATAGGCCGCAGCGAGGGCGGTCCACTCGCGCAGCCGCTGCACATCCACATCGAGGCTGCTCAGTACCTGGTTCCAGTCGACAGCATCAGGGGTGCGCAGGTAGAGGTCGGCGCGCCAGCTCACTCCACGTTGGCCGCGCTCACGGACGTGGTCGATCCACGCTCGTGGCACCCCGGCGGCGTGTGCGGCGTTGGTCAGTTCTTCACGCAGGATCGCGTGGTCGTGGAAGTTCTCGTACCAGGATTGCGGTGGTCGGTGCCCGGTTTGCTGTTGGTGTCGGGTTGCTTCGGCCAGCATGCTGGTGACGGTCACCGACCGGTTCTGCAGGGACTTCAGCACTTTCACCTGCGCACGCGTCGGCGTCCTCATCCTGGCCCTCCTGACACCTGTCGGGCTGCCGCTCGGTTGCCGAAGGCGCGGAAGTCGGGTCCGAACCCGAGGTGTTCGGTCAGGGTTTTCGCGCCAGGGGCGCCGAACCATGCGGTGGGGATCGGTGCCGCGGGTAGCCCAGGGATGTCGAGGTGTTGCTCGGGGGTGCAGCGGTGCAGGGGGCCGTTGGCGGCGTCGAGGACGTAGCGCACATGGGGGTCGATGTGGCGGACGAACAGCCCACTCATCGCTGACTTGTCCTCGGCGCGCAGGGCGGCTTCGAACACCGCGTGCAGGCCGGCGAAACGAACCGCGACCGCGTGATGGCGCCACCACTGCCGACACCAACTGTATTGGCCTTCACGGTTGTTGCCCGCGATCCGCACGGCGGTGACCGGCAGCAACCAGTCCTGCACGAACTCGCCGTAATGCGCGAACCGCGGCGGCGGCTTCTTCTCCCCCTGCTCACCACCCGCGACGGCGCCGGAAGGGCGACCCGCCGGCTTGAACCACCCGGGCGGGACCGGGTCGAACGGCAGTGACGGTGCGCTGAGGTGGGTGGTGCGGGTGCATCGGTGCAGCGGCCCGTTGGCGGCATCGAGGATGACCTTGAAATGCGCGTCGACGTGTGAGAGCAGAAACGAACTCAAGCTGGTGGCGGCATGGGCGCGGCGTTGAGCCTCGAACGCCATGTGCAGGTGCGCGATTCGGACAGCGACGCCGCGATGGGCCCACCACTGGCGACACCAGGTGTAGGTGTTTTCCCGGTTGGCTTCGGCCAACCGGACGTTGATCGAGGGCAGCAGCCACTTTTCGGTGAACTCGGTGAAATGCCGGTACGCCGGTGGCATCGGCGGCTTCTTGCCCGCCGCTGCGGTCGCCGCACTCATTGGGGCTCACCGCCAGTCGCCGTATCGTCGTCGACGGCCTCGGTGGGCCGGGTGATCGGGTGGGCGGCTTTCTCGAAGCGGGCCAGGGATGTGCGGATTAGGGGCGCGTATTCGGTGTCGGACCACCAGATCTTGCGGACGACCACCGGCCCGTGGTTCGGGAGTCGAACCACAGCGCGGTCTTTGGGGAGCGCGGCCAGCAGGGCGACGTCGAGGATGGGTTCGGGGCGCCAGGTCAGGGTGCGGTTGACTCCACCGGCGCCGTGGCTGCGGGAGCGGTCGGCCACATCATGGGGGCCGGTCATCGCCGACCAGTGTTCGAGGTAGTCGACCGCGGCGATACCGCCGCCGTAGACCTCGATCGATTGGGCGCGCATTGTTTTCAAACCGTTTGCGCCCCAGAGGTCTTCGCCTTGCTCAAGGACCTGCAAGATCGTCATGAGAATGATCCCGCAGCCACCGGCGTAGGTGTAATACGAGGGCAGTTCGGCGATGCGAGCGCAGTTGGCGGCCTCGTCGAGCACCCCCAGCAGCGGTACCGCCAGCCGCCCATCCGGACGCGCCCGCGCCGCATCGAGAGCGGCCTCGAGGATCTGCCCGACCAGCGCCGAGGTCAACGGAGTGGCGCCGTCGGGTCCGGCCATCGACAGCGCATACAACGTGTCCGTCGAAGTCACGAACTCGGCCGGTGTGAACTCCGGCAGATTGTGGGTCGGGTCCTGTTCTGTCTTGTCGATGACGATGCGGGTTTTGCTGCTCTTCTTGTCCGTTTCTTCCCGTACCGCCAGCAGGTGGCGCCGTGGTGGGGTGACCATGCGGGCATAGCCCTCGTCGGAGAGCACGTTCAAGAACCGACGTGCCATGTCGTAGAGCCCGTCGCGTTGGCGGGCGTAGAGGGCTTGGGATTCGAGGATTCGCTCGGCGGGACGATGGTGGCCGTAGTGGCGCAGGATCAACGCCGGGGTTTGGTCTTGGTCGCGGCCGAGCCATTCGGCCACGTGCAGCAGATCCCCTCCCGCGCACGCCGCAGCGTAGAGGTACAGGGCGAGGAGTTCTTGTGCGCCGCCGTCGAAATAGCTGTCGACCTTGGCGTTGGCGGCTTGGGATGCTGACCCGGAGGCGGCCGAGACGAAGAACCCGGCCAGCTTGCGGGCTGCCGGCAAGCTCGTGACCTGGGTGAGCAGGTCGACCCAGAACCCGCACTCCACAGTCCCGGTGACCGCTTGCAGATCACACAGCCAGATCCGGCCGCGCTGTTCACGCCCGTACACGGTGTGCCGATACAGATCGGGTTTGTTCGAGGTGGCCAAGCACGGCCCCCACGCCGACAACACCGCCGGGATCGCCCACGCCATCGTCTTCCCGGTGCGGGTACCCGCCGCGATCGTCACCCCCAACTCGGCGGGCACGAACAACTCCACCCCACCGATCACCGTCTCCCCTAGCGGTGGGCCTTTGCAGGCTTGAACCTCAGGGTCGGCGTCACGCAACAGCCGCTGGTTGGCGCGCTCGTTGTCGCGGGCACGGGCCAACCGAATCGCTGCGGGCCGTTGCATCGTCCGCGCCGCCGCGTCGATCTCACTGCCCGCGGCAAAAGCCCGCCAGCACGCGACCACCAGCGCCGCTCCTGCGGCAGTGAAGGCGACGGCCAGCACGCTGGCCTGCCATGGCCAAGGGTGCTGGCCGGCGACGACCTCGAGCAGCGCGGTGACCGGGTGTCGGGTGACCGACAGTCCCGCCCACCAGCTACCCAGAATCAACGCTGCCCACAACGCCAGCACGAAGGCCACCAACGCCAGAAACGCCAGCAGCAGCAGGGTTTCCTCGCCGAACCCGCGTTTGGTGCGGCGGCGGGTCTCTCGTGTCGAGATCATGATCACGTCCTCCAAATGGCTGTGAAGCGTTGGGCGGAGCGGGTTTTCACAGCGACACGTCGGCATCGACGCCGATTTCGCGCGGTGCCGCTGCGAGGTTGTCCTCGATGCCGTCGGTGGGGCTCCACGCGACCGACTCCGCCTCGGGCATGGCCGTGGCGATGGCCTCACCGATATCGGCGCCACGCTGGTCCGGACTGGGTTCCGGTTCGGCCGGGTCGCGAGAAGCCGACGACGGGGCCTGCCCTGCCTGCGAGGTAGGCGCGGGTCCGGAGCGGCGCAGATCCTCCACGACCTCGCGCAATGTGTCGGCTTCCGCTGCGGCGCGGTCGCGCTCCTCGACCAACCGCGCAATGCGCCCTAGCCGAAGATCGCCGGGCTGTTCGTGCCAGTAGGCGCCGTCACGTCCGGTGCGGTAGACATTCTCGATACCGGCCGCCGGAACACCCGCTTCAGCCGCGTCGATGCGAGCCGCGCGGGCGGCGTCGAGCAGCGATTCCAGGCGGACGAGCTGGGCCTGATCCTGCTCGGGTGAGCCGTCCCACTGGTCGGCCAGCCGGGCGTGCTCGGCGGTCACATCTTGGAGCTGCCGCAGCGCCGCGATCTGGCGGGCTTCGTGGTCGGCTTCTGCGCTGTAGGTGTAGGCCACCGGCGCCGACCGCACGCGCTCGGGTAGCAGATCGGCGTGCTCGTCTGCGCCGGTGTCGCGGTCGCCGCGTTCGTGCTCGGCCGCTAGCAACCGATCGGTTTCGGCGATGATCGCATCGACCTCCGCCACACTGGCCAGTTCCGGGCCGCGACCGCCGAGGGCGCGGTCCAGCAGACTGGACCGGTCCGCTTCCGGTCCGACGGCACGGTCGGGTGGGCGCCAGCGGGCGGCGTCTTGCGCCGAGCCGGTGATAGTGGTTTCGATGTGGCCGGTGACTTCGGCTGCTTGGCGCAGGTTGCGCCACACCACCGCATCGACACCGAGGTCTCCGTCGGCTTTGGCTTGGGCGATCCGGTTGTAGGCGGCTCGGGTAGCTTCCGGGCGAAGCTCCCACCCGGAGACCGCGGCCTGTAGTTGCTCCCACAGTCTGCGGTGCTCGGGAGATTCGTGACGGCCCCACCGTGCGGCCAGTCCATCGGCCTGGGCGGTGAATTCCTGCTTCTGTACGGGTGTTTCGGCGAACGGCACGAACAGCCGCAGCTGGTAGTAGCGCGTGAAATCGGCCCGTAGCTGGGCTTCGACGCTGTCGGCGGCGTCGCGGTAGTAGGCGGGATCGGTGGTTCCGGTTCGCGGTTCGGGCCAGCTCATTGCGCAGCCCACCGATCGCTGTCGTGGCGGCGGCACGGTTGGCGGCGTTGCAGGGAAACGGAATCGGATGTGGCGTTGGACATCGTCGACCTCCGGTGAGGGAAGGCGTGTGCGCCGTGAACCGTCGTGATGACAGCGCGGCGGTGTTCTGATGTCCCCTGGCAGGGCGGTTTCGGCGTCCCGGTCAGTACCCGTGACCAGTGCGTCGACGTAGGCGTGTGCTGTGAGTGCGTGTGGTGGGATCAGTAGTCGGTGGCTGTTCCTTGCGCGAAGTGCGGCTAGTACGGGTCGGTGCCCAGATCGATCGGGTGGTAAAGGTTGGTGAGCTGTTCGGCATGGTCGGGCTCGCTGTCCCAGGTGTGCCCGCCTGCGGGCAGAGCGGCGTCGACGGCTTCGGTGATGGCGGTGGGATCGGCGACGCGATCGAGTTCGCCATCGCGGCCGAGCGCGTCGTCGACGAATTCCGCGCGCAGCGACGCGGTGGCAGCGTGGATCAGGTGTTGCGGTGTCGGTGGAGTGACCTCGGCGCCAGCGGTGAGGGTGCCGGTATCGGGGTCGGTGGGAATGTAGGGCGGAACCGCAAGATCGCCGCGGGCGGTCGCGTAGGAATTCCATTCGTTGACCAGCGTCAGTTCGTCGTAGGTTTCGAGATAGACCGCCTGCTGTCGCCGGCTACCTTCGGCATCCGGACCCCAGAGCAGGTCGGCTTCGGTGGCGGTGATCTCCGCGGCGTGCGCAAGAGCGGTGACACGCTCGTGGTACAGCTGCATGTTCTGCGTGAACTGCGCTACCGCTTGGGGATTGGTGCCGAAGCTCCACCGTCCCGTGGCGATACGGTCCGCGCGGGCAGCCGACAGACCGGCCATCCGTTCCAGATGCCACAGGTCCAGGGCGAGCATGTCGACGTAGAAGTCCTGAGCTGCGTTGTCGCGAGACGGGTTCTGCCGCACCCCTGCATCGACGCGCGGGCGGGTGCTGCGGCTGCCGAGCTCACGGGCATCTTCGATCCAGGCCGCCTCGATACCGGCGGTCAGCACGGTCTGTTCGACCTGCTCCCGCTGGGCCTCCAACCCATCCAAATGCGCTTGCCACACCTGCTGTGGATCGCCATCTGTGGTGAGGGCTTCGAAGTTCTCCCACCCAGTGTCCAGGATGCGCGCGTGTTCGGCGGCCAGCAACCGGATGCGCAACAGCAGCTGAGCTTGCCATTGGACCACCGTCTGCGGCGGCGAGAATTCGGATTCGGGAGTCGTCATCGTCTTCCTCGCCCCTACAGCTCGTACCCGGCCGACGAGCCAGGTTGGGGCGGGCGGGCATCGGGAGCGGTGACCGGTTCGCTGTCCCAAATCGGGCCCAGGTCGTGAGGCGGCGCAATCCCGATCGCCTCGCCGATGACCTGGTCGGCTTTTGTCTCACCGCGCCCGGCAGCGATGACAGCGTCGGTGGCACGTTCGATGAGCACATACGGCGTCGGCGGCGCCACACCCGGTTCGTCCGGGTTCACGCGGCCCGCGGCGAGGCTGTCGATGCAGAGACGAACTTCGTGCTCGATGCCACGCCAGGCGTAAGCACGCCACCGCTCCTGCAATCCGGCGTCGTCATAGGTGGCAATGGCCAGCTCCACCAGCCGCTGCCAGCCCTTACGATCACGTCCCCACAGCTGAGCGCGTTCCTCGGAAGACAGGCCGATCACGTGCGCGGTGTCGCGGGCCCGGTTCCGCAACGCGGCCATGTTACGGCCGAACTGCTCGACCTCCTCGGCTTCGGAGCGGTGGCGAATTCGACTCGGCGCTCGGCCGAATCGCCGTTCGGCGTTGATCGCGGCCGTATGCTCGAGCTGCCAGACATCAGCGGCCACCCCTTCAACCATGTGTGCGCGATCTAGGTCCTCTCCGTGGCGCATGATGCGTGCGGAGTGCACGCTGTCGGCCCATCGCAAGCCGCGTTGCCCAGCGGCTCGTGCCTGATCGATCGCAGAGGCGGGCAGACCGACCGCGGCGGCGTGGGTTTCGATATCGGTGCGGTCGGATTCGAGGGCACGCAGGTGGGTGCGACAGGTCTGCATCGGGATCTCCCCGCTGCCGTGATGCGGCTCGTAAGTGGGGTAGCCCTGCAGCAAGACGCGGGCGTGGTCGGCGGAGGTGTCTTGGATGCGTTCGAGCAGCCGCAGCTTCCAACTGGGCAGTCCTTCCAACTCCGATGAAGGTTGACTCATGGCTTGCGCCCTTCTCGTGAAAGCGGCTAGCGCCCTGTCGTTTTCGGATCCGGTACGCCGCCTGCCTCCCGTGGCAGAGCGGTCACGGGCTCCCGCCCCATCACGCGGCCGCACCCTGGTTGAGCATCGTTCGCTGGTCATGGCTCAATCCCCAGATCAGGTACCGGTGATGCGGGCACTGAGGGCGGGTCGGGATCCACAGAGAAATCCATTGCCCCCGTGAGGCCGTCGCCGCTGAGTCCAGCGGCGTCGACCGCTTCCCCGATCGCTGGCCCCTCGTCAGGTTCGGCGTCCGCCTCCTCGGGCAGATCTGCGAACTCGTGGGCGAGATGGGTGGAGAAACTGAGCTCCTCGGTGAGACCGACGATGTCCTCGATCGCCACCGATAACCTGGCCTGCTCCCCCACCCCCGCATCGAGGTCATCGAAGTCACCGAAGTCTTCGACGATGGTGGAGTCGATGACCTCGATGTAGTCGGTGCCGGTGTCTTCAACGAACCGCTCGGCGTAGGCGTCGGCGTCGCGCGCGTGTTGCTCGGACAATTCGCCGGCCCCCTTCGCAGCCGCGAACGCAGCTGCTGAAGCCATCGCTTCGCCGGATTCGCCGTGCGCGGTCAGGGTGTCACTGAAACCCGCTGCGCGGCGGCGGATGTCGATCAGCAGCTTTTTGTATTCGACGTCGAGCTCATGCAACTGGACCGCGCGGGCCTCCCGGTTGGTGTGACCGTCGACCTGTAACCTGTGGACTTTGATCTTGTGTTTCCGCTCGAGCTTGCCTGCCTTGTCTCGACGGTCCAGGTCGGCATCAGCACGTTCCATCTGTCGGTTCTTCTGCTGCTGCTCCAGCTCGTGCACTTCGCTGCCGCGCTCGATGCGGGCGCGAACTTCGTCGACCTTGGCGGTGTTGAGTTCCCGGGCTTGGCCTGCTGATTCCACCGCGTCGATCACGCGGAGCCGGTGTTCGATGAACGAGCGCTGCTCCTTGCCTGCTGCGTGGCGCATCCGCTGCTCGGACTCCGCCTTTGACCGCGCTTCCCCGCCGCGTCCGCGCATCAGCGCCGCGGTGGTGTGCGAGGTTTGCAGCGCTTGGACGAAGCCGTTGCGCATCGCCTGGCTGCTCTCTTCGACCGGATCGCCACTCACGCGAGAACCTCCATTCCGGACAGCAGCCACGCTGAGGCGGCAGTGGTGCGGGTGGCGTGGGCGTATACCGCCCACCTGATCGGGGGCTGGTTGCTGGGTTCGATTTCTACGGCCATGACGCGGCTCGCGGTAGTGGGGTGGTCGTCGCTGGTCACGCGAGCCGATGTCGTGATCGTGGTGGCGTCGCTGCGCCACTGCTGCCATTGCTCGGCGCACACCGGCGCCCATACCAGGGCCGCGGGCTCAGCGCGGTCGGCGAATCGTGAAGCCATCAACAGGCTTGCGGCTCGGAACGCCGCCCGCTGGTCGGCGTGCTCGATCGGGCGATAGCTGAACATGGTGGTTACCGCCGCGGTCAGCACCGCCGCGGCCGAGCAAGGATCTACCTTGGTGAAGGGCGGCGCAAAACTCGGTGCCTGGCAGTCCGGTTGGTCGCTGGCCGCTGGTGGTGGCGTGTTCGTGGCGCATCCGCCGACGACGGCGGCGCCAACACTGACCAGTGCGGTCAGGAATGTCCTGGTAGTCATACAGACTCCCGATTCGGGCGGAGTAGCTCGTCAAGGTCGGTGACGTACCAGTCGACGGCATCGCGGCGAAGGCATTGTTCGGCGGCCGGGTTATGGACCGGGCCAGTGCCCACGTCCAGGACCAGGGCCGCCGTGAGCGCGGCATGGTGCAGGCTCTCGACGTCGACGCCACGGCTGCGGGCCAGGATCAGGTGCAGGGTGGCCGCCTCGGCGCCCCATTGGGCGCGCGCCTGTCCTGCCAGCCAGATTCCTTGTCGCGCTGAGGCTTCCGCAGCATCTGCCCCGCTGCCGATGACGGCGCCTTGGGGGAACTGGTCATGCCAGATGACTCGTCCGTCGGCGCGGCAGATGGTGAACGTGGTCATGGTGGCTGCTGACCACAGCGTCAGCTGCGGCCCCCGCGGCCCCATCACGGACAGCCGGTGGCGCACGGTGCGGCCTACGGCCTCGATTTGCCGCAGGCCCTCGTAGTCGATTCCCGCTTCGACCAGCAGCGCGGTCAGGTACTGCTCGAAGGTGCATTCGTCGGTGAACCCGTGCTCGAGGGCGACCCGATCGAACTGGCAGGTGTTGGTGAACCCGTGCAGCTCGGCGGCCCGCACGCGCACGACCATCTCCGGCGTAACGCCGGCGTGCGGAGTCGCCACTGTAGGTGTGGATTTCATGCTCGACCTCCCGGGGTCGGGGTGGATGTAGGTTCCTGTTCTTGTTTGCGGTACCCACGGCGGTGAGCTGGGCGGATCATGGTGTTTCCCATTGGTTTTGCGTCGCTGGTTTCTCATTGGTTTTGCGGTTTCCTCTGGGGTGGTCGAGTTCGCGGCTTGCGGCGCGTAAGCGGTCGGGATGAGTCGGTAGTAAGGTGCAGCGGCGTCACGGGTCCGGACCTGTTTGCAGCTGCGGGGGCGATGGGTGTGCCGGCTGGGTGTCTACGGTGTCGGCGGACATGTCGTGTCTGGTGCCGGTGAGTGCCGCGTCGATGGCCTCGACGATCGACGTGCCGGTGGCGAGTTGCTGTAGTTGCTCGTCGGACGGGTCGGCAGCGACGTCGGTGGGGTTGTGGTCGCGGTTGTCGACGACGGCGTTGATGCGGTCGTGCCATTGCGACATACGCTCGAGCTGGGCGCGGCCGAGGCGGTCGGCATCATCGAGTTGAGTGTTGATGAGCGTTTGCAGCATCGTGCGCGCCCTGTCCGGTACTCGGGAGGCGGTGAGCCGCTCGTCGATCCTTCGGGCGGCGGAGCGGTATTGTCGCTGCGGTTGTGAGTCGGCCTTGGCGCCGTGGGCGATCCGCCACCCTGCTTCCCGCAATTCGTACAGGTCGTCCTCGAGTCCGGCCGAACCCGCTCGATGTTCGTTGTCGCTGGTAATCGGCATGTCGGCTTGGGTCAGCGTGGCGGACAGATCTGCCTCGGCGTCTCGGCGCAGAAGTTCGACACGGTGGTGGTGGCGCCCGAGATCGGCGGCGGCTTTGGACTGTTCGTCGACCAGCAGCAGCTCGGGGATCGGTTCGCCTAGGTCCAGGCCTGCGACTACCTCGGTGAGTAGGGCACGTTCGATGTCGAGCAGACCGATGCCGTCCCTGAGGGCGCGCATCAGTGCGTGGCGGTGGTGCCTCAAGCCCGATATCAGCGATGGCACGAACGCGGCGATCTGCGGATTCGTGGTCTCGGCGAGATAGTCGGCGTAATGGTGCGCTTCGGCGACACCGGCGGCGTACTCATGCAGGCTGTCGATCAGCTCGGGCCGGTCGACGTGGTTGGGCCACACCTCGAGCCAGTGCTCACTGTTACCTGTCGTGATCTGCGCCTGCCGGTCCCGGATCAGCTGTCGATCCTGCGGCAACAGCCAGGAGATGTTCGGTCGAGGCCGCCCGAACACCGGCCTGTCGCGGATGTCCTCGAGCATCCCGGCGATCTCCGCTTTGATAGCGTCGCCTGGGTCGACGAGCATCGGTGCCGCGGCCAAGTCGATCTTGCTGGTCGAGCCGAGGTAGCCGGTGACGAATTCGATGCTTGCGCGATCAGATTCATTCAACCCGGTAGCGGCCAGCTGCGTCCCCAGTCGATTCCCGGGTTCCTCGGGGTCGCCACCGGTGCTGACCACCGAAGCCCATCGGCTCACCGCGTTCCGCGCCGCCACCGTGTCGGCCTCCGTCAGCCCCGCGGTATCGACCACGCCGGTTGCTGCCTCGACGGCCGCCTCGATCCGGCGGCTACTGGTAGCGCGAGACAGATCGAGCTGATGGCGGGGGGCATCGAAGTGGTCATCGACCGCGATGGTTCCCGCGGCAAGGTCGATCACCAGCCCGTACTCGCGCCGATACCGGTCGAGCACATCGCCGAGCGCCAGCTCGGCGACATCCGAACTGTCTTCCCACACAATGGCTCGTTCCCACGCCAGCGCGAGGTCTTCCCGGCAAACATGTGTCCCGAACAGGAATGGCAGATCCATCGATTCATCGGCGGCGGCCCGGATGCGGCGTTGCTTGTAGTCGGCAATGACGTCGTCGGGCAGCTGCTGCGCCGCAGCGTCCTCCGCGATCCGCGTGTGCGCCTGCTGCAAGGCGGTAGCCGCGAGCAGCACCGCCATCCGTTGCCGGATCCCGGTTCCTCCGGCCACCCGAACATCTGAACTCGGAGAACGCACGAACCCCTGTACTGATTCTCTTTGTTCGTAAAACACGTTGTCGGACATCGTTATCCACCTCCCTCAACAGGGAGACAGCGCCGGTATACGCCTGGGTTGAAGCAGAGGCCCAGCCAGGAGAACTCACGCGCCCGGATCCGAGCCACAGCCTCGTCGATCGGCAACCGCCGCGCGTCCCTGCTCACGCACACGGCGTCCTCACGCTGATACCGCACCGATACCGGCGATCCTGGCGCTGCATGAGTCAAAATCGTTTGCTTACAGACGGTTTCACCTGAACCGGTCACCACGCGCCCCGGAAGCCAGTACGGCACCCGTCCTCGACGCACGATTCTCACCGGACTTGGGTAAACGCAATACCGACGCAAGATGACTGATAAGACGCAATCAGTCATGAGAACCTACAGTGGAGGGGCTGGTGTAGCGACGCACGTCCATGTGTTCGCCGTCCCACGCGCTCAGCGGGGTTAGGGTGGCGGTCTGGCCGGTTTGCGGTGCATGCAGCAGCAGGTCGCTGCCTTGGGAGTCGCGGCCGTAGTAGATGCCGACATGGTGGGAATCGGTGTCGCCCGGGGCGGTGAAGAAGATCAGGTCCCCGGGTGCCCGCTGGGCGAACGGGACCAGTTGCGCGGTCGGGTGGTCTTGTTGGGCTTGGGTGTAGTGCGGCAACCGGATCCGCCCGCCTGAAGCGTGATAGATCGCGTAGAGCGTCAGGCCCGAGCAGTCGAACCCGCCGCCGGTGGGGCCGTTGGTGTCGCCGCCGCCCCACACGTACGGGGTGCCGATCCACCGGGCGGCGTGCTCGATCACCGCGCGCCCGAACGCACTCGCTTCCGCGGGCAACAGCGTCCCGGATCCGGTCGTCCCGCACCCGGCCGCCGGTGATCCGGCCGACACGCGGGGTATTGAGGAGATGTCGATGTCGGCGAACAACGCATATAACTGCCGCGCCAACTCCAGTTGCGCTCCATAGGCGTTCGGTGCCGAACGCTCGATGGCTTGAGCGAGCTCGGCTGGCGACATCTGCTGCGCTGCGCCACCGAGCTGTTGAGCGTGATCGTAGAACCAGTTGATCTGGTAGATCGGGTCCATCAAGGTGGCGATGCCGAACGATCCCCAGACGCTGGCACGCATCTGGTGCGGGCCAACTGAGTCGTGGTCGTAGCCGAGTCCGTCGTTGCTGTAGTTCAGCGATTCGGGCACCGACGGGTTGGCCAGGTTTCGGAAGGTTGATTCGGTGGCTTGGGCAGCCAACTCGGCGATGATCACCGACTCCCGCATCCGGCGTTGTTTGCCGATCGCGACCCCGTTGCGCACCAACTGCAACTGCCGCTCCGACAGCCCCGCCACCGATTGCCCGGTCGAGCGACCCATCCCGGCTGCACCGCCCGCTGAGAGCGGGCTGGTACAGGTCAGTGCCGGGTCGGCACCAATGATCATCAGCAGCAAGATCAGCGCCACCGGAAGGCCGAGCGCGGTCGCCCCCACTGCCCGCGAGGAAGTGTCCATCGATCATCACCTGCTCGCTTCCCCTGCCGCGGGCAGGTTGTCAAAACGCCGATTGGTGTTGTGGATATCGGCGGTACGTTCGGTGGGGGTGAACACCAGCCGGAACGGGATGCCTGGTTCGTTGGCTTCGCCGGTCTTGAGTAGGAAGCAGCCTGTGCCGGGTGGGGTTTCGCGATGGGAGAGGACGAGGTCGTCGTCGCTGGGTGGTCGCGGCGCGGCCCAGGAGGTGACGAGGAGCTTCTCGGTGTCGGTGATGCCGACCGCATTGCGGATACGGTTGATCTCCTCCGGCCCGACCGGCCCGATCAACTTGGCGCGCGCCCGCTCGAAGAACCCGAGGGCTTTGGCTTGAGCGGCGGGTGAATCGAAGCTGGCGAGGTCTTTGATGGTGTGGCTGCACATGATCAGCCCGGTGCCCAGGACGCGATTCAATCGGGTCAGCGCGTCGACGCGGTCGACCATGAACTCCCCCACGCCGAGCACACGCCAGATCTCATCCATAACGACCTCGAACGTGCGCGGCGGCGCGAGCCCCGCGTCAGCGAGCGCATGCGCAGCGGCGACCGCGCCGAACCCCTCGCTCCAGCAGACCATCAGAACAGCCGCCAAAAGTTTGGTGTCGCCTTCGGGGATGCGGGAGACGTCCACGCACACCGCCGGGCTGGCCAGGTCGAGGCAGGTGGTGGTCG
Source organism: Nocardia sp. NBC_01730 (assembly GCF_035920445.1). Lineage (NCBI taxonomy): Bacteria > Bacillati > Actinomycetota > Actinomycetes > Mycobacteriales > Nocardiaceae > Nocardia > Nocardia sp. NBC_01730. The sequence goes on from NZ_CP109162.1 coordinate 3,144,687, forward strand.
GCCCGTTGAAAATCGCCCCGAACGGGCCTTCGACCAGCGCGCGCAGGGAGCGGCGCAGGGTTTTGGTGCTGGCTCGGTAGGTGGCTTCGTCGTCTTCCTCGGCGAACTGGCGCAGTTGTTCGCCGCCGCCGGAGATGACGTCCAGCAGGTTCGACATCAGCGGTGGATTTTCGTAGCTGAATCCGCCAGCGGGGCTGTAGAGCTCACGCAGCCCCGCGCCGAGGAGGACTTCTTCGTAGTCGGCCACCCGCGACCCGCGCACCAACTCGATCAGGCCGGCGACGATGTTGACCTGACCGGCCTCCACCCGGGCAGTGACCTGGCCGCGCTGATCAGCGTCGGTAAGCCGCTCGACGACCGCGCCGAGCGCACCGACGTCGAGCGGGTTGATGGTGCCGTGCCCGTACCCGACGTCGACCACCTGCCCACCCAACCGCTCCACAAGGTCGCGGTAGTCGGGTTTGGTGTCGCCCATGCACAGCACGGTTTCCCCGGCCGCGGCCGCGCCGGTCACCATGCGCCGGATCAGTGATGATTTACCGAAACCGTTGAGGGCCAGCACGAAAGCGATTGGTGCGGTGATGAAGCCGCGCAGGAACCACGACATGGGATCGAAATGCACAGGTGCGCTGGTGATGTAGTGCGCGCCGACCGGTGTGCCGACCGTGGGGGCGCTGGCCCCGACGGTGAACGGCCACAGGCCCGCGACTTGCACGGTGGTCGCCCGCCATTCGGGCGTACTGGGCACGACCGCGGCGCGGCCGCCGCCGAGCCCGCGGTACCCGCGGTCGGTCAGCTGCGCTGGCGATCGGTCGAAGCCATCGCGTCCAGAGTCCTCCGCACATCGCGCGGCGGTGGCCCGGCGATGATCATCACTCGATATCGCCAACCGTGCCCGCCAACCACGCAGACCGGGCTTGGCGGCGGCCGCCTCGATCGCGGCACGCGCCTGCGTCGTGAGCACCCGCACACCCGCGACCGTTTCAGTGCGCGCGCGCCGAGAAGTCTTCGTGCGGCGGGCTTTCATGCCGAGACCCGCTTGGAGATGGAGGTGTGTTCGGGCAGGATCAACCCGATCCCGAGGCTGGCGGCGAACGCGGCGGCTTGAGTGCCGTAGCAGCGGCGCACTCCCAGCCGGGAGGCGGCGGCCATCCCTTTCACTGACGCTTCGATTCCCGGGAAGTCCCCATCGAGGTGATCGGTGACAGTGATCAGCGCCCCGAACCGGGTCAGGCCCGCGCCGCGTGCCTGTTCTTCGCGGGTGGCTTGGGTGTTGCCGACCCGGATCCGTGCGGAGGCGGTGGCGATGCCGCGTTCGGTTTGCTCGGCTGCGACGGCGTCGCGGAAGTCGGAGTCGACCAGGGTGGTGGCCTCAGCGGCCGAATGCAGCCGGTAGACAATCGCCACGCGCTTGCGCGGGACGTCCGCCCGGGGCCGCAGCAGCTCCTCGAGGACGGTTTCCATGACCGCGCCGCGCGGTGCGGCGTCCATTTCCCAGGTGATCGAGCGGGCGCCGTCGTGGACGTAGTGATCCCACCGGTCCTGATGCGCCAGCGGACCCACCGAGTCCCACGACTGCGTGCGGGTGACCTCCGCCCCGGCGGCTTCGACATCGCGCTGGGCGGCGAGGTCGTAGCGGGTACGCACCAAACCGAGGACTTCCCACGCTTGCAGTGGCGTCGCCGGTAGGCCGGCGCGGGCGAGCTGGGAGAGGACTCCTTGCAGGCGTTGACCGATCTCGCGGGCCTGCTCGGCCTCGTCGCGGCGGATGCGGCCCTTTCCGATCGCGCGGTAGGTGATGGCGATGCGCGCTTCGATCCGCACCCCGACCCCGCCGACATCGGCGGCAGCTTCCCGCATAACCGCCTGGGCATACACCGGGGCGTCGGGGCGGACCAAGCGGGAGACCTCACGGGCTTGCTTGAGGCGGGTTTCGACAACGTTCTCGAGCACCGCGGTCACCGCGACAACTTCCCCGCCGCGGCTCTGGGTCGCTAGGAACTGGCCGTATCCCTCGACCCAGGCGTCGATCTGGGCTTGGTCGACCAGCTCTTTACCGCGCGGCACCACTCGCAGGGCCACGGTGTAGTGGTCGCTGCGACGGATGTGGATCATCGCGAACCGTTTACCGCCTGCCGTCTCGTACTCCGACAGCCGCGAGTCCGCCAGCAGGCCGGGCAGTTTCGCGACGCCGGGAATCTTGGAGAACCGGCCAGCGTGGTAGACGTGCTCACCGCGGGCGCGGGCGGCGGCGAACTGGACACGCAACAAGGCGATCTCCCAGCCGGTGCGGCCGTTGCGTGTGATCGCCAACGGCGTGAACACCAGCGCGGCGGCCACGATCAGGCCCGCGGCGACCGATAGCGATCGGGTGATCATGAACCCCACCATCACGGTGATGATCAGGCCAAGCCCGAGCATGGACACACCCCAGGTCAGACCGAAGAACCCGGCGGAGCGGGGGCGTTCCCATCGGCCGTACATGCGGGCGGTCATCGCCGAACCTCCCCTGGCCCCAACGCATCTGGATCAAGTCCGCCAGCGGTCGCATCCCGGGTCTGGTTGTCGATCGCCGAAGCCCCCTGGTGTGCCATGTCTTTGGCCATCTGCGCACCCATCACGACCGGACCGGCGATACCGGCGCCGGCAGCACCGGCCGTCTCGCCCCCGCCGCTTCCCGCGCCGGACGCACTCGATGGCTTCGCCGCTCCGACCCCGGTCTGCCGTGCGCCGCCGCTGCCGCCACTGGCAGACCCCGCCGACCCACCACCGCCGGTCGGGGAGCTACCCGCCCCTGAACTGGAGCTACCGCTGTCTCCGCCACCGGGCATCGGACGGCCACCACCACCACCGGGCGAGCCGCCTAGTGGAGGCGGGTCATTGGGTGATCCGCCAGGGGCGTTCTCGCCTTCGCTGACCTTGCGTGCTCCCGAGCGGTCACCCGCGGCCGCCATCGCGACACCGGCGCCCCCACCGGCCAGCACGGCTGCGGCACCGCCACCACCACCGAGGGTCGCCACGGCGGGTGCGACCAACCGGATCAGCGCGGGCAGGACCACCACGCTCATCACCAGCAGGATCAACCCGAGCAACACCAACTGCGGATCCCGTTGCTCCTCGCGCCCGATCACAGTGAACGCAATCGCGTAAACGAGAGCGCCCACTGGCTTGAACAGCACGAACGCCAACGACCAACTCAACAGCTTCTTGTAGGCTTGCGAGCCTGGCCCGGTACCGGAGGCTGCGGCGGCCAAGGGGATCACGGCCACAACAAGGATCAGGAGGGCTTGCCGGACGACAAGCATCACTAGTTGAATCAAGGTGCTGACCAAGCCGAGCAGACACACCAGCAAGAGCAGCCCGGTCCCGAGCCCGGAGCGGGTGTTAGCGTCGAACCCGGTCAGGCGGTTTACGACGCCGGCCAAGTCGCCGCGGCTGGCGTCGAAGAGAACCCAGTTGGCGAAGCTATCTCCGGCGCGTGTTCCGGCGGTAATCACCGCAGCGAACGCCATCGACGCGAACACCGCCCGAGCCAGCATCAGAAAGCTCTCCTGTGCCTCGCCCGCGACCCCGCCCCGTTTGGCCAGCGTGAGCCGGGCCGCGGCGAACATGATCCCGGTCGTCAGTAACAGCACCTGTAGCCCGCTGCTGTAGTCGCGAATCGACGACAGCGCTGTGCCCGGCTCGCCTCCCGCGCCCGTGAGTTGTGGTGAGGGAATTGTGGTCCACCAGGTCATGGCGATCCGTAGACCTTTGGTGAAACCTTCGAGGAGGATGTCGGCGAAGTCATCGAGTGCAGAGCTCGCCGCCTTGGTTGCAGCCTGCCCGAGTTGTTCACATGCCTGTTGGGGGCCTAACGGCACGTCGCAGACATTGGGGATGGGCGGCAGCTGCGTCCGCCATATCGTCATCGCGGCGACCGGTGCACCGGCGAGGGCAGTATCGGTCACGACATGCCCTTCCATACTCCGAAACCCGCTAAGGACGAGGTAGAAGCGCCTGGGCCCCAGAGTATTTCGACGTTGTCTGGTACTCGCACGCGCCAATCCCCGTCGATCCAGGCCATCGGCCAGGCCGAGATCGTGTAGCCGATGTTGTCGTGGGCGGCGAATTGAACGACCGCGAGGTCGTCGCGGTAGCCAGGCTGGATCCGGACGCCGTCGGGGACCACGACGTAGCGGGCGGCGTCGCGGGTGCGCTTGCGGGAACGGCTGAACCGATCGAGCAGCGCTTGTCCGCCGCCGTAGTAGCGTTCGCGCACCGCCTCCTGCCACACGCCCTCGGGGGCGGCAAGCGCGCGGGCGAGCGCGTCGGCGGCGGCAAGCGCGGCGCCTTGAGGAGTGTGGGCGAATCCGGTCGCGATGCCGTAGTGGATACGCGCGGGTCCGTCGCTGCCCGATACCGGTAGTGCGGCACCGCCCCAGCCGCGCTGCCACTGCATCCATGCGGGTGGGGTGATCAGGTAATCCGGGCGAGTGGGCTCGGGCCGCGTGCTCGGGTCTTGTGGAAGGGCGACACCGGATTCGTCGTGTGGCACTTCCAGGCGGTTGCCGAACAGATCGGTGGTCGGCGGCAGCGGCGCGGTGGTCGGCGGAAGGTCAGGGAATGTTCGCTCGGTCGGCGCAATGGTGCTGCCGGGATCGGCGGGGATATCGCGGGGGCTGTCGTCGTTGGTGATGGTCAGCACGAATGCGGCGATCACGATGGCGGAGATGCTGGCGAGCAGGATGATCAGCAGGCGATGGGATCTCATGCGTTGGGCTCCTCAGCGCGGCGTGAGCGCGACCATGTCGACCGGTGGCACGGCAACGGCGGCGACGGTGGCGGTGGTTGTGTTGTCGGGTAGCCGCAGGCGCCAGTCGTCGCCTTGCCAGGTGACGTGGGTGCTGTTGCGGGTGACGGAGTTGTCGGGGTGGATGGTGTAGATGTCGACGTCGGTGGCGTCGGGGGTGTAGCGGGGTATCACGTAGCCGAGGACTTTGGGTGCGCCACTGGTGATCGGGGTGGTGATCGAAATCTGCGCTCGGGCGGTGGCCCAGCTGTCGCGGCCCGGCCCCGGGGCGAGCATGCGCTGCCCGACCGCAGGCCATTGGTTGTCGGTCGCGATCGATATCCGCACGGTCGCGTGGATCGCGGTCAGCGCCGCACCTGCCGGTGACCGTGCGAATCCGCTGGCTACCGGTCCATCGGTGTGGCGTGGGCCTTGGTCGGCGACCGGGAGGTCGACGCCTTGGAAGGTCTGCCAACGCAATCCTGTGGGTACGGTGACGGTCGCGGTTGCGCTCGGCTGTGCGGATTCGCTGGTGTCCTCGTCGCTGCAGGCGGGCAGGCCGGCCGCAGCAACCGGTCCGGTGAATGCGAGTACGGCCATTACGCCGATTCGGTGTTTGCGAGAGGGATTCACGGCTGGGTCTCCTCGGGAGGGTCAGGTGGGAGGCAGGACGGCGATGGCGATCGTGCTGGCCGAGCCGAGCAGGGCTGCGCCTGCGAGTGCGCCGAGGAGTCCTTCGACGCTTTCTTCGCGGTACATGCGGATCGCTAGAAGTCCGCCGACCCACACCGCGCGGGCGATGCACAGAAGCAGCACGAACCAGACCAGGTAGCCCAGGAGTTGTGTGAGTGGTGAGAGCACCTGCGCGGGAAGCGGTTTGGTGATCACAGCTGGCCACCGTTCTGTTGTTGGGTGCGGTAGGCGACCTCAAGTGCGGCCAGGATCGGCTCAGATGCCTTGGCGGCCTCGATATAGGGCAGGGAGTGTCCAGCGCCGGGGACGCTGTCGTAGTCGCCCCAGATGCGTTCGGCCAGGTGCTGGGATCTGCTCGGTGCGACGACGGGGTCGAGCTGGCCGGTCATCACCCAGGTCGGGATGCTGCGCATGATGCTGGCCGTTTCGCCGGTCAGGGCTGCGCTGCCGTACGCGGCGAGGGCGGTCAGCGTGGCGTCGAGGTTGTCGCTGCGCGTCCGGTGGCGGACGGTGTTGAACAGGCTCCGGCGTGGGAAGCCATAGCGGGCCGGCGGCTCGTACAGGTAAGTGGTCAGTTCCTCGACGAGCTGCCGCCCCGGGTCCCGGGAGCGTCGTCCAGCGGCAGGCACATCGGACGCTGGGAGCCAGGGGAATTCGGGGCAGGCGTTGAACAGCACGATGCCGGTCAAGGCGCGGGCACGGCGTGGGTACTGCTTGACCCATGCCCCCACCAGTAGCGATGCCACCGAGTGCGCTACCAAGACGACCGCGCCGTAGGTGCGCGCCATGACTGCGTCCAGGTCATCGACAAGCATCGGCAACGTGGTTCGGACTCCGGCTTCGGAATTCTCCAGTGTGCCGTGCCCGCGCTGGTCGTAAACGATCTGGGCGATTCCACCGTCGAGGTGTTGGTGCAGGCGCCCAGTCAGTGGCGTCCAGTACGTGGAGTCGGTCAGCATGCCGTGGACGTAGACCACGCTGGCCGGAGGCAAGGCCGGGCCGAGGCGTGCGGCCGAGAGCCGCATCCCGTCTGGGGCGGGGACGGTGAACGGGCTCAGGCGGGGTTGGCTGATCGTGCGGTGTTGGCGCGCAGCGATCTGTGCGGACGGAAATCCGCTGGCGGCGCTCCAGGTACCAGGTGCGTCAGGCGCGCCGTGTGTGGTTGTGCAGGGTTGCGGATGAATTCGGAAGTGGCGCATGGGTTATGCGCCTCCGGTGACGACGGCGTTCATGATCGCTCCAGCGCTGGTGGCGATGATGCCGCCGACCAGGGCGCCGAGGATGATCTTCGGTGATTCGACCGCGCCGCCATGGAATCTCTCCCAGCCGAATTTCCCGCCGGCGTAGACCAGCGAGGCGATCCCGGCGAGCATGACGATCCAGGACAAGTAGTTGACGAGATTGACCAGCTTCTCCGCGCCCGGCGGTGAGATCGGGGTGATCTGAATTTGTTGGGCGAGCACGGTGACCGCCTCGCCGACCGCGTAAGCGGTGATCATGGCGTTTGCTCCGAATCATGTTGTGCCGCAGCCCCGCTACGGGAGGCTGCGAGGTGGGTGATGATCTGGGTTCCCGCGCGGTGCACGTCGACGGGGACTGACTCACCTAGCCGGGATCTGCGCCGCGGCGGCGGGTCGAACGGCACATATTGGGCGAGGTCGGTGAGTTCACAGACGACGAGTTCGTCGTGCCAGCCGATGTCGTAGACGTGGTCGACCAACTCGGCGACGACAGCGCGATACCGCCGCACGGCCGCAGGAACCTTCCCCGGGCGCGCCGCCGTCAGCACCAACCCGATCACCCGCACGCCGTCCGGTGCCAGTCCGGCGTACCATTCGCGCAGCCGATCGGCCGCGGCGGTCAGACCGGGCATACAGAGCCGGGCGGCGACGATGACGCGTTGGGTACTGCGGGGTGAGGCCGGCCAGGCCAGGCCGGTGTCAGCGGCCGGGGCCCACCACCGCGCCAGTGTCGAGGTCCCGGCACCGCCGTGCGCGCCGAGCACGGCGAACAGCGGGGGATGGGCACCCGTGGTCGGCAGCGGTGTCTCCCGCATCGGCGCCAACCGTTCCGGTGCGGGCGCGGTGACAGTGCCCGGGTCGAGACGGTGCCCAAGGTCGCGGTGGTCTTGGTGCAGGTGGAGGTGGATCGGTGCGGCCATCGCTCAGCCCCGCTTCTGAATGTTGGTGATGACGACATTGCCGAGGTCGTGGCGGATGTTGATCAATTGGAGGTAGTCGATGCGCTGCCCACCGGGGTGCCGCTCGACCAGGTGCACCTCCGCGGCGCCCTCGGCGATCGGGGTGATCGCGACACAATGCGTGGTTCCGGTCGCGCTGGAGGCGATGCCCGCCGACAACGCCTCGAGATTGAGACCTGCTTCAGGGGCGACCAGCCGCAGCGCGGCCTCGCCGCTGCGCTGCACGTAGTAGGCGTGCTCGAACGCCGCGATTACCCCGACCAGGCTGTGGGTGTCGCCTGCGGTGTCGGTGACAGTCTGCCCCGACAGCCCGGCGCACGCGCCGCCCGACGATGGCGTGATTGTCTGTGGGCTCGCGGTCAGGGTCGGGATCGGCGTGGCCGTATCCGGGCGGTCGGTAACCGAGCTGATTCCCGCTCCGATGACCACGGCGGCCACCCCAAGGCCGGCAGCAAGCCCGACCCATACGCGCCGAGGCACTCGGGTGTGCCCCGATCTTGTGGTGGGCTGCGGTGGCGGGGGCGGTTGCAGGTTGATCCACTGCCATCCGATACCGCCGTCGAGATCCGCATCGTCGGTCACGGGCAGGACATGTTGCCGGACAACCGTTTCGGCTGGATTTAACCAGCCCGAGCCGTGCTCACCGCTGGTGTCAGGTTCGATTCGGGTGTTCGGCATATCGGTTTCTCACCTCCTCATGTGATGGCGGACAGTGCAGGGCCCTTCGGGCGGGAGTGCCAGGGGAGAATCAGCAGACAGGCGTGGGTACGTCTGCGGAATCGGACTCCGCCCGAAGGGGTCTGAAGGCCGCCGCTCGACGTCGGGGCCGCCGGCGCGGCAGGGCCGCTGCGCGGCGTGGTGGTGGGTGCTGTGGTCGTCGAGTGGGCGGCGGACTGTGGTGGGGCCGACGGTGTCCCGGTGGCGGCGAGGTCGCGGGCGAGCGCGGTGAACCAGTCGGCGGTGGCGGTCAGGGCTGAGCGTCCGGTCGGTGTAGCGGGGATGGTTTGGTAGGAGCCGTGGCGGCCGGTGGTGTCGCTGTATTGGGCGGAGCTGGCCAGGGTGTAGAGCGCGCTGCGGTCGGTGAAGGTGCTGGTGATCGCGTCGAAGGCTTGGTTGATCCAGCGGCTGGCCGTCTGCGGCGGCACCAGCTCGATGATGGCGGTGGCGAGCTTGGCACCGAGCGATGCGACTGCCGCCCACGGATTCGCGAGCCCCACGGTCGCTAGTTCGGCGATGGTGGTCGGGGTGAACACCTTCTGTGCGACCGACACGACGGCGTTCAGGCCGATGGTGCCGAGCTTGAACAGGGCGGCGAGAGCATCGTTCGGGCCGGGTGGGGTGGTGTTCGGGTTGGAGGCTTCGGCCAAGCGTTGACCGAGGGGTTTGGCAGGTTGATAGGACAGCTGATCGAGGCTGGTGCCGCTCAAGTCCTCGTTGACCACGTTCACCGCGGTGGTGTAGACGGTCGCCGATAGGGCTTGGGCGATCGTGGACACCGCCGCGATCGGGTCGCGAAGGTCGGAGCGGGCAGCGATATTGGCGGCGGTGGTGGCCAGAGGGCCCCCTTCCGGGGCATCGCAGGTGGCATCTCCCGCGACGCACAGGTCCGCGACCCTGCCGGTCAGCACCCCGTATCCGCTCGACGGTGAGGAGGCTGCGATACCGGCCCCGGACAACGGCGGGTTGAGCAGCGAGATCGTGGCAACCTTCTGCCCCGTGGTCCCGGGTGCGGCCGACGGGGTCGCGCTGTCCGGGCGGCCGGGCAGCACCGGGGCGTTGGGCTCACGATTCGGGTTGGCCAGCAAGGCGATTGCGGCAACTTGGTCGGCGGCGACCCGTGCGTTCCCGGCCCCGACCCGGCTAGCGAACTGCGAGACCGCGGGTGCGCCGTGGGCGTATCCGGCGGCGGCGATCTTCGTGGTCGGGCACCGCGCCACGACCTCGGCGGCCATCTGTTCCAAACGGTCGGCGGCAGCGGTGATCGCGACGTCATACGGCAGCGCCGTCCTGTCGGGCGCGCGGCCGTAGGGGACGTAGGCGCGTTGCACGAGATCCCCCGCGGCGGCGGCGAGCGGTCCGAACATCTGCCCGAGTGCACCGGAATCGCTGGTGATCGCAGCGTCAGGGGCGGCCTCCTCGCTGCCTTGCACCCCCAGCGCATACAGGCTCGGGCATTTCGTGCCGAGCGGGACGCTGGTGTCGGGGTGCACAGTGCTGACACCTGCCACCGACACGGTCACCAACGCCAGCACGGTCGCGGCGCCGCGTCGTAATGTCCAAGTCCGGATGGTGCTGGAGTGCATGAGATTTCACCTCGATCTGGTTTGGGGGCCTGCCCGCACCCCGGTCGGGGGTCGTGGTGCGGGCAGGCGATTCAGGTGGTCTGCGGACTCGGTGGTGCTGGGCGGGTGGTGATGCTGGGTCGGTGCTGCAGGGAGCTAGCCAGCCGGGCGATGGCTTCGGCCGCGCCGTCGGCGGCGGTGCCGGTATGGCTGGTTGCGTACTCGCGCCAGCTCACATCGACTCCGAGAGAGCGGTATTCGGCGAACAGTCTGCGTCCCATCGCCACCGGTACGAGGGCGTCTTCGGTGCCGTGGTAGAGGTGCACGGGCACTTGCGGGGCTACGCGGCCGCTGGTCTCGTTGGCCAGCACGTACCGCCAGAGGGGGTCGTTCCACGGGTCGGGTCGCTCGCACCAGCGCCCCAGCGGCTGGTTGCGGTAGGTCGACAGCAGCGCCGCCGCGTCGAGTTCTCGGGCCTGCTCGACTGTGCGGCGGCCGCCGTCGGTGAGGATGTGGCCGACCGGCAGATGTGCATATGCGCGGCCCAGCCCGACCAGCCCCGCCAACCCCAGCCCCGCCCACCGCCCGCCATCGATCTCAGCAATCAGCGCACCAGGATCAGCCACGACAGCACCGGCAGCGACCCCGCGCAGATCCAGCTCCGGTGCATACCGGGGCTGCTGTTCGGCGGCCCAGACCGCGGCCCGCCCGCCATCGGCGTAACCCCACACCGCGCACGGCGCCTGCGCCGAGTCCAGTTCCGGCAACGCGCGCACAGCGCGAGCAAGGTCGAGCACGGCGTGCGCGGCGGCGCGGCCAGCCAGGAACTGGTGCGGCCCCAGCCCGGTCACGCCCAGGCCGTGCTCGTCGGGCACGGCGACCGTCCATCCGCGTTCCAGAGCGGTGGCGATGAACCCGGTTTCCGGTTCGGTCCCCTCCCCCGCCAGCAGCTGCGACGGTGCACAACGACCGCCGAGACCATGAAATGCCGTGCAGTACACCAGGACAGGACTGCGCCGGGCGAACTCCGCCGTATGGGGAGTGATCACGATTCCGGAGGCGGGGATGGGGGCGCTGAACGCGGTGCGAGTGGCGTAGACGAGCTGCCAAGCCTGGCTCGCGCTGTGTAGGTGCGGGGTGGAGACGGTGCGGCGGCGCAGGATCTCCCCCAAACGCGGAGCGAAGTCGAGCGCAGGGCTGCTGTAGAAGCCATCTAGGGCGGCGGGATCGGTCATCATCGGCTCCCGGCGATGTCGTGGGCGAGGGCCACCATCCAGGCGACGCCGGAGTTGAGCTGGCCGTTGATCGCATAGCCGTTGTGGCGGGTAATGGTGTCGGCGTAGTGCACCCAGACCGCGGGATCTAGCAGGTCGGCGTTGTCGGCGACCAACTGCCCCCACGCCGCACCTAGTTGCACGGCGAGTTTGGGCAGCAGCCCGATCGGGTTCGCGGCGACGGTGGCGGTGATCTCGTTCCACCGCGTCGCCGCCGCACCGACCTCCTCGGGGCGCGGGGCGGGGATGCGGGGGTCGGCGGCGTCGATCAGCCGGCCCGCCAAACCCAGCTGCGGGGTGTAATCGAGGTTGCCGCCGCCGACCTGGAAGTCGTTGAGCACCACCGTGGTCCAGGCATCGCCCATGGCGGCGGAGAACAAGGCATTGAGCGAGCCGATCGCGGCCAGGGGGTCACGTAGGTCGGCTTGAGCGGCGATCTCCGCGCCCACCCGCAGCAGCGCGGCCCGAGCCGGTGCCGAGCAAGCCAGGTCCCCATCTGCGCAGACGTCGGCGACTCTGCCGGTCAACGCCCCGTAGCTGGTCTCGCCATCAGCGATGCCGCCGCCACCAGCAGGAAGGTTGCCGATCTGCACCGCCGACACTGCGGCCCCGCTGGTGCCCGGTGCGGGATCCGGCGCCGTCTGTCCCGGCCGCCCGGGGAAGATCGGTGCGCCGAGGGCGCGGTCCGGGTGGGCGTATAGGGCGATCCCGGCGATCCGTTCCGGCCCGACCGGGCCGGTGCCCGCACCGATGTCGCGGGCGAAGGACGACATCGATTGCGCACCTTGGGAATAGCCGATGCCAGCGATCATCGTGCCGGGGCAGGTGTCGGCAATCTGAGTGACCGCGGCGTCGAGCTGACGTCGGGCGTCGGTTACTGACACCACATACGGGTCAGGCCCGCCACCGGGGACCGCACCACCGAAGCCCGCGCCATACGGGATGTAACTACGCTGCACCAGACCCGGGGCCGCGGACAGAACCGGAGCGATCAGCGCACCAACGACACCGGTGTCGGCCAGCGGATCCGCAATCGGTGAGGACTGGCCGGTGCCCTGGACACCCAGCACGTAGAGCGCGGGGCAACCGGGCCCGATCGGCACCGCCTCCGCGCTGCCGGTTCCGGTCGCGACACTCACCACGCCGATGGCCGTGGTCATCGCTGCTACTGCGGCGGTGCGCGTGCAACTGTTCGTGAAGGTAGTCACGGCTGACCGACCCCCACTCCGGCACCGAACCCGGCGCCAACGGTGCCACCAGCGACCGCGCCGATGACAGCGGCAGGAATGCCCACTACCGCGGCACCCACAGCCGCACCGACCGCGGCACCCAGAGCCGTTCCTGCCACGCCGGAGGTCACGGTTCCGATAACCGGCACCGGCACGACAGTGCCCAGCACGGCGCCCGCGACACCGCCGATCGTTCCGCCGATCAGGCCACCAACCACCGCTCCCGCAGCCGCCACCGGGGCACCGACGCCCGCGCCGCCCGCAGCGCCACCGATCCCGGCACCGGCCAAGGTCGCGCCACTGACCCGATCCGACCGCCCGGCGGGGATACCGACCGAATCCAGCGCGGTCGCGACCTGAGCTTCGGCACCCGCCGCGACGTCGTTGATCGCATCCGCACATTCCGGGGGCAGCCACTCCGGACGGGGGGCTTGCCACTGCCCGACGCGGATCATGTTCTCCGGCGCCTCGATCGGCGCGACCGCCGGCACCGGTTCGGGCAGATGCAGTTCCTCGATCCGGATCGGCTCCACCGGCTCCTCCGGCGGGGGCGCCGGACGCGACGACGCCTCGTTGCGGACCTCGGGCGGCTGCTCGTAATACACCGGAGGCCGATCCGCTTCCGAGGCAGGCGAAGGCTCCGGTTCCGGAGGCGGTGGTGGCGTGGTCGTGCCCGGTTGGGCGGGGCTGGTGACCCCTGGTTGGTCAGCGATCACAGCGGGAGTGTCAGCGGCACTGGCCGTACCGGCTGCGGCGATCGCCATCGCCATCGGCACCGCCCCGGCCAGGAGTACGCGACTGCCACATCCGATGCTGAGGCTCGAGCTGATTCGCCAGTTCGCCGCACCGCGGCGCGGGTTTTCGGAGCCGATGGCACCAGCCGACCCAATGTGCAATTTCCTGAATTTGGACATGCCAAATAAATCCTTCGTCCGAAAGGAAGACATGGGAATTAGTGATGAGAATGGCGGCTACGAAGCCGGGCCGCAGCTCTCCCAGAAGGGCGTCTGCCTCTGGGAGAGCGCATCTCAGGGCGACTGTGTCAGATAAAGGGCAGGATGAGCGCCAATGCCCGCGTCGCCACGGACAAGCCGTGAGACAGCATCGACAGGCCGGTGTTCACCAAACCAATAATCACGAACGGGTCCAACGCTGTTTCCTTTCAATCGGTTCGAACTTTGCTCATTCATCCAAACCGCGAAACATGCTGGAAAGCTAGGGTTCTGACTCATCTACTTTTATGTACATACAGAATCGTGAGATTGCTATTTCCTGGCTGATCAGGGAGTTTTCTGACGGACTAAGGAAGAAATCTTGAGAGAAGATTCTGTCTGAATCTGCTGCCGTGCAGCCGCTTCCACGTGCTGTCTGCCACAGGTTGCTGCCTGGCGCCCAGCTACCTGTGCGATCGCTGACGAGATCACCCTTGCCGCCGTCGACCCGTTCTGGTGGCAGCGAAACAATCCCAGGGCTGGGCTCTCCTCTGGCACGCTGGGCCGGGCGAAGGAGGAAGCTCGGGGGCAAGCTCCAGACGATGGTGGGGTTCGAGGTATCGGGTGCCGTGGACTTCGTCTGAAGTTCTTTGCGGTGGTTGCACGCAGAGTTGGGTCCGTCGTCCCAGGCATCAGTCCATGTGAGACCGCACGTTCGATCCTCATCGACTTCAAGGGAACCGAATCATCCGCCATGACGTCCAAACCTTTAGTCGCCCAATTGCGCTGCGGCGCCTTCCGACGAAACACGCACGGACACAGGAGGAATCATGTCACTCGGCAAGTTGATCAACCGCGGCACGTCTCGGTACCCTCGACCTCCTCGAGCGCGTTACGTCGCGACGGTGCTGAAGCTTCGCGGCTTGGCCGCGGGGTGATGCAGGGTGGATGACTCGACACGGCGAGTATTCGACGCCCGGGCCAAAATTGCCCACCTGGTTCCGTCGCCCTGGGACCGGGACAGGTTCCTGGCTGCGCTGGGGGTCTGGCGCGGTCGTCCGATCCAGCTGATGCCAGTGGAATCCAGTGTGCTCCCTGATGTGTGGAATCTCGGGCGCGGTGCACCCTGCGGATTGTGGCTCGACACCGAGTCAGCGGATGTGGTCGCGTACTCCGCTGGCACCACCAGCTTCCATGTTGATCAGATCCTGTGGCACGAGGTTGGTCACATGGTGCTCAACCACAACGCGGGCACGGGAGACCTGGCTGGGTTGCGGCTGCTGTTGCCGAACATCGACCCAGCGACGATCCGGCGGGTGCTGGGGCGAAGCGAGTTCGCCGACGGCCAGGAAGAGGAGGCGGAGGTGTTCGCCGATCTGATGCTGTCGAGCACGTCGCGGTGGCGGGCGAGCCGGCCGATGACGTCGCTGTGGGGAGAGCATTGACCTCGTCGGCACCGGCGCCGGTTGCCTGGGCGGTTCTCGGGTTCAGCGTGGCGGCGTTGGTGTTTCGGCTGCTGTGGTTTTCGGTTGGTGCCCGCCCGAGTGAACGTCTGATCACTTATGGCCTGCTGTTCGGCACGGCGTCGGGGTTACTGCGTGAGCGTGTGGTGCAGGATTGGCTCGCGCAGGTAGGTGCTTTCAGTGTCGCGTTTACCCGGCAGTTGTCGGCGGCGGTCATGGTGGTCATGTTCGCGCCGCTGCTGCTGCTGGTGGCCTCGTGGTCGGAGCGCACGCCAGCACATGCTGCCCGCATGAGCCGGCTGGTGTGGGGCACCGTCTGTGTGTCAGCTGCACTGATGCTGATTGTGGGAACTCACTCGCGGGAACTGGGCGATTACATCGACCGGACCGAGGGCTGGCAGACCCCGGTGTACTTCGCGATTTTCTCCGCCTGGTGCGGCGTGCCCGGTGTCCTGATGGTGACGACGAGCGTCAAGGAGCTTCGGGCCGGACACCTGCGGCCCCTGCACCGGCTGACCTACCTGTTGATCGTGATCGTCGGCATCTGGGCGCTGGAAGAAGCACTGTTGATCGTTGTCTCATCGCTGTGCGCGGCAACCGGCACTGGCAGTGCCTTCGTCGAATTCCGTGTCGGGGCAAACGAAAACAACTACACCTACATGCTCGGCGGCGGTGCCCTGGTCGCCGCGGCTGGGGTAGCGACCGAGTTCATGCGGCAGCTGCGGATCGATCCCGCCTCGCGCGCCATCCGGCAGCTGACCCCGATGTGGAAGGAGCTGGTGGGGGCGTGTCCGGAAATCCCGCGCCCCACGGGGCAAGCCGCCGCGGTGAGCCCCCGGCGCCGCGTACACCGGATGACCGTCGAGATCAGGGATTCACTTCTGGTGCTGGGACGTTACACCGAACCGGTCACCGAGGACGTCGCAGGGCCAGCCGGTGAGGCGATTCAGATCGCACGTGCGTTGCACCGCAAGCAATCCGGTGCCGCGGCCGGGCAGTACCGTCGGCTACAGGCGTCGGCGCCGGGCAGTGACATCGTCGATGAAACCCGTGCCCTGCGCAGAATCGCCAACCACTGGCATGAGGCGCGAAACCATGTGCATGCCACCCCGCTACTGGATGGAGACCGAGCGAAGTGACGACAACACCGGCCCCGCAGCGGATTAGATCCAGTGATCGGGTGCTTCCGCATCCGCCGTACCGGATCCCGTTCCTCGGCGATGTCTGGGATCTGCACGTGACGGATTCGAGCCAGTGGGGCATGCGTGGCGCGCAACGTTACGGCGACCTCTACGAGCGGAACATCTTCGGCACACGGGTGACCTATGTGTGCGACCCGAAGCTACTGCGCGAAATCAACGATGACACACACTGGGCGAAATTCCTCGGCGTCCCGATCGGCACGCTGCGGACGGTGGCTCGCGACGGGCTGTTCACCGCGTTCAACAGTGAACCGAACTGGGCCAAGGCACACGCGATCTTGGCGCCCTCGTTCACCGCGACAGCGATGCGCAGCTACCACGCCACCATGCAGGCCCGCGCAAACGAGCTGATCGAGCACTGGGCAGGCCGCAGCGATAGGTGGGTCGACATCCCCCACGACATGAACAAGGTTGCGCTCGAGGTCATCGGGCGCTGCGGCTTCGGGTATTCGTTCGGTTCGTTCGATCGCACCGATCCGCATCCGATCGTGGCCGCAATGCTGCGAATCCTCACCTACGTCAACCGCTCCGCCTACAGCCATCCGCTGCTGGAGCGGACGCTGCACCGGGAACAGCGAACTCGGCATCTGGCCGACATCGACTACGTCAACCGAGAGGTCGACTCAGTGATCGCGCAACGGCAGCGAGACGGCGCCGGCGAGCACGGCGACCTACTGGACCGGATGCTCACCGCGGCCGACCCGGAGACCGGGCAACGACTGGACCCGGAAAACATCCGCTACCAGATTCTCACTTTCCTTGCCGCAGGCCACGAGACCTCGGCGGGGGTGATGGCGTTCGCCCTGCACTATTTGTCGATTCATCCGGAGATCGTCGACCGCGCACGCAAGGAGATCGACGAGATCTGGACCGGTGACGAGCTGGCGTTCGAGCAGGTCGCCAAGCTGCGCTACGTGCGACGCATTGTCGATGAGACTCTGAGGTTGTGGCCCACCGCCCCGGGTTATTTCCGCAAGGCCCGCCAGGACACGATGTTGGGCGGCAAGTACCCGTTCCAGCGCGGTGAGTGGGTGTTCATCGTGCTGTTACAGCTGCATCGCCATCAACTGTGGGGCGATGACCCGCAACGCTTCGACCCTGACCGGTTCCTGCCCGAACGAGTGCGGGCACGCCACCCCGAGTTGTACCGGCCGTTCGGGGTAGGGATGCGTGCCTGCATCGGCCGCCAGTTCGCGTATCACGAGATCGTGCTCGTGCTGGCCACGATCCTGCGCAACTATGACCTCACACCCGACCCCGCCTATCGGCTGAAAGTCAAGGAAACGATCACCCTCAAGCCGGATCGGTTGCGCCTGAAGGTAGCTCGGCGCAGCTAGGTTCGATCCCGTGCCGTTGGCACATGCGTAGCGAGTCAGCTAGTGCTTTTCGGTCGGAGGTGCCCGGGCTGCCGCGCAGGCGGACCCGGCGCACTCCGGCCTCACGCAAGGCTCGCAGCAGATCCAGCTGGACGTACGCGTCGACCACTCGTTGCACATCCCCGGCCTCAATCAAGAACCACGGTTCCTGCTTGAAGTGCCGGGCCACCGCGGTGAGCAACTCCGTTGACGATGCGCCGGCGGTACCGGCGCGCAGCGCGGTCAGATCGTCGGCTGATACCTCGATACCTCGATCACGCAGCGCCGCGGCAACGAACTCCACGGCGGGTTCGCCTTCGGTAGGGCTGTGCAATGCACGGAACAACACATCGACACGTTCCGCCAACGACAGGTTCATGCCTCCGCCTCCGCCAAACGGGTCTCGAACCGCTGCCTCATCGACTTGTCGAGGTCGATATGTAAGCCAGCCAGCCACCGCCGATACAACGCTTCCTCCTCGTCATCACACTGGTCGACTACACGATCCAGAAACGGGCCCAGAACCGCCACCAACGGACCCAACGCCCCACCCTGGCGGCGGTTCGCTTCGAGCAGTTGGGTGACGTACCGGGCATACAACGGCTGAATCGCAGCGTCGAGTCGCTCGGTGGCTACCCGCATGGCCGGGGCACAGGATTCGGCTAGATCCCCGATCTCATGTGCGACGGTAATCAGCTGAGTAACGACCGCACCCTCGACATACACCCCGCGCGGACCGACGACGATACCCGATCTGCCCGCCACCGGCCTGGGCTTGCCACTGCTGTAGTAGACGTCCTCCGCCGATCCAGGCTCCCACTCCAGTCCCACGTTGAGCTTCCGTAAGGTCTTCGGCTTCACATTCCGAGCCTCAGCACGCTCGATAGCGAGCAGCGTCGGCTCCGTCGGACCCCCGTGCAGGTACACCTGCCTCCTCGATCGAGGGGGTGTGAACTCCGCCATGCGCGCGAGCACTGCATCGGCCAACCGCCTCGCACATGCGTCATCCATCGAGCCACCTCCCGAGGGTATGACCGTTCACAGGCATCTGCGCCATCCTAATACGAAAATTATGCGCAGACGAGCCCCAGCATGTCGGGCATCTGATCCGAGTGTCGCTATGTGCCAGGTGTTCTGAGTTCTGCAGTCGCATGCTCTCCAGTTGATCTTCGAGCCAATTTGCGTATTATTTTCGTATGTTAGCAAACGGGCGCCCTTTCAGGATGGGCGCTGCTGGAGTCGCGCCTGCGAGAGCCTTACTGGCGAGAAGGACGGATTGGACGAGGCCACTGGACGGAGAACAACTCCCCGACCGTCCCGGTCGAGTAACCCCCGATGCGGCGCCCGGTACCGACGGCGCAGCCACCTCACAGGTACGACTAGCGGCGAAATTGACTTAGCGACAACAGATTTCTACGACTTGACCGCATGGACCGGGAAATTCTGCGCGGCTGGCAACGCACTAGCCACGCGGTGGCATTGCGCACGATCGCCGGATCAGAGCAGGGGAAGCCGATCGTCACATCTCTGCGTGTACCTGTTCCGTAAGCAACCAGAGAAAAGGGGGGGAGCCCGCTTGCGCCGGAATCCCGCAAACCGTCCGTCCGACCACTTCAAACCCGGACCGGCAGTCCGCATCCCGAAGCTATCCAGCACCTGCCGCTCGATCAGAGAAGACCTAGGCCTATCCCGGGCCGAGGCTCGGGACCGCACCGGGCTCAGCGACGGCTACTTGTTCGAAATCGAACGAGGCAAGCACGTACCCAGCCTCGAGGCGCTGGAAAAACTGATCGCCGGCTACCGTCTCAACCTGATGCAGGCACGCCATCTTCGCGAACTACGCGCACCCGCCGAGGATCTTCTCCCGACCGCCAAGCTGCGAGAGTGCCTCACTGCGAACGACGTACTGATGTCGCACCTTCAAGGGCTCGAGCAACGGAGAGTGCTCGGAGCCTACATAGACCCGATGTGGAACGTCCTGGCCTGCAACGACTCCTGCCGAGCAGCTTTGCCTGGCTTGGAAGAGACCGCCGAATCCATCCCGGCCTGGCTGTACAGCCCGACTGCAAAGACCATCGTCATCGAATGGGAGCGAGAAGCCGCACACGCCGCGGCCGTCCTGAAAGCGATCTTCGGCCGCTACCGCGCCTCCGAACAAGTCCGAGACCTCATGCGGCGCTTGCGCCCCAACCGTGACGCCAACCGGCTGTGGGGTCCGAGCACCAACGTCGCCTACGGCCGCGACGCCAGCAACCCGCTGCACTGGCGGCACCCCTCCACCGGCCAGCCGAACTCGTACATCATGACCGTCTCAGAGGTAAACCAGACCCAGAACGTTCTTCTCGTCACCGCACTGCGCAGACCCTACTGCGGACCCACCATCGTCTAGCCACTCCGAGATTTGTTGCGACACGCGCCTGCTACGCCGAACCGGCCTCCGGCAGGCGCGTCCACACCCAGCTTCATCCTCTAGATGAACCGTCGACTTATCTGATGGGAGCGGTTCGTGGTCCGGGGTCAGCTGCCCCGTAGCGTGCCGCAGGAGATCGGGCGGGTTGACTCGTGAACCGTCTGTCACCCTTGCGGTTGACTTGCCCGTGATATGTCCACCCGCCCGGTCTCCGTTCGCGGCTTGACTCGACAGAGGTGTGACATCAAGGTGCTGTGAGAGGTTCTTGAAGTCGACTTGTCGGTCGCGGATTCCCCATCCGACGAGGCGAGGAACCTGAATTAGATGATGCTGATCGGTGTCGATCCGCACAAGTCCAGCCACACCGCCACCGCGGTCGATCCCGCGACGAATACCGACCAGGGGTCGGCCCGAATCGACGCGACCAACACTGGCTATCGACGGTTGCTCGTATGGGCTCGGCAATGGCCCAAACGAACTTGGGCGGTGGAAAATGCGGAGGGACTCGGTCATCACTTGGCGATGTGGCTGGTGGCCTCCGGTGAGGATGTTGTGGATGTCGCGCCGGCCGCGACAGCGCGTGTTCGACAGCTTTCGCGTGGCGGGCGCCGCAAGAACGACCGCATCGACGCCGCTGCTGCCGCGAGTGTCGCGGCGTTGCACGGCGATGCCCGCCCGGTCGTCGCCGAAACGCATGCGGACTCTCTCGCACTTCTTGATGAGCGGCGGAAGAACTTGTCCAGCAACAGAACTCGGTCAGTCAACCAGTTGCACGCGCTGCTGCGGGAGTTGCTGCCCGGTGGCGCACCTACGGATCTGACGGCGACGAAGGCCGCAGCGGTGCTGCGGCGCCTGCGCCCGATCACCGCCACCGACCGAGTACGGAAGTCCATCGCGAAAGATCTCCTGGCCGACATCAAACGCTATGACACCCAACTCGCCGACAACGCTGCGGCGATGGACGAGCTGCTTGATTTGCACGGCACCACACTTCGCGAGATACCCGGAGTCGGTCCAGTGATGGCCGCCCGGATTATCGGCCGCACTCGCCGCGCGAGCCGGTTCCCCAACGCCGCCGCTTACGCCAACTACACCGGCACCGCACCTGTCGAAATTGCTAGTGCCGAGTCATCTCGCCATCGACTCTCGCGCTATGGCGACCGGGAGTTGAACTCCGCTCTGCACACCATTGCGATGATCCAGATCCGGATGAGGACCAGCGTCGGGCGCAGCTACTACGACAAGAAGATCGGCGCAGGGAAGTCACCAAAAGAAGCCAAGCGTTGCTTGAAACGACGCCTCGCCGACCGATGTTGGCGAACCATGACCCGAGACGAAAGACAGGCGGCCCGAACCACACTCACCCGCCATACCGATGCCGCTTGACAAATACAGAGGTATCATGGGTTTGGGGCCCATGAACCAACAGTCGTTGAGTTCCTGATTCCTCCGGCTGCTCCCCGCTCGCCGAATCCGCGCTGGACCAGTACCCTCAGTAGCCCGGAGACTTCACGTCGAACGCGTTCCGGAGGGTAGCCGTCCTCGCAGATCACCTTGACCGCGGTATTGCCGACTCGCCACGTGTCGCCGAAGGTGCCCCTACCGAGAAACTTCGCATTGGATGTGCCAAGAGCGGCGGCAACCTCATCGGCTGAATGACGTGCGTTCATCACACCCCTGCAAAATCACGCTGTCACCGCAGCCACGAGCCGTGCCTGAAAGCGGATGCAGCAAGCCAAACCTGAATCTGGCGGCGCGCGATCTTGGTTCAACACTGGCCCGCCGCGGCATCTCCGTCGGCCGTAAACGGGTGGAGCGGTTGATGCGCCACGCTGGCCTGCAGGGCGCGTTCCTGCGGCGAAAGTGGCGTACACCCTCGACGCGACAGGATCCGCGGGCCACGCCGGCGCCGGATCTGGTCGAGCGTGACTTCACCGCCGACGGCCCGAACAAGCTATGGGTGGCCGATGCCACGCGCATCTCGACCGGGGAAGGCGTGCTCTGGCTGGCCGCGGTCGGTGATGCGTTCTCCAACCGGATTGTCGGGTGGAAGACGTCGGATCGCTGTGACACCGACCTGGTGCTCGGCGCGCTCGAATACAGCGTCTGGTCTCGGGACGTGCGTGAGGGTGAGCTGGTTCATCACTTCGACAGGGGTTCGACCTACACGGCGTTCGCTTCGCTAATCAGTTGGTCGACAACGGGATTGCTCAATCCATGGGATCAGTCGGCGACAGCTACGAGGTGAGTCGGCGGCGGGAATCGCACCCACCGCCGCTCTCAGAACCGTGCTTAACAGTCTCCCGTTACACGGCTCCCGCTGTTGAACCAGTAGGCAATGCGCCGTGCTTCCAGTGCGCGAACATGCCCGGATAAACCGAAGCTATTTGAACTGAAACTTCTTGATTGCCTTGCTCGTTGAGGATGCGTGAGTGATCAGGACCTGCGGCGGTTGTCACCCGCTGCGCAGGAGGTGGTGCGGCTGCGGGTGGTGGCCGCGCTGGAGTCGGAACGGGTACGCAGCTACGGCGAGGCTGCCGAGGTGTTCGGTGTCTCGCGGCGTTCGGTGGGTACGTGGTGGCGTAGGTACCAGGCTGGGGGTCGGGAAGCGCTTGCCGCGCCGGTGAAATCTCGTACCGGCCGAGACGAGCTGATCAGCGCCGAGGACCGGGCGGTGTTGTTCGCCGCGATGGCCGACTACACCCCCGAGGAGTTGTTGATCGGCGGCCCGTTGTGGACCCGCGCCCTGGTCGCCGAGCTGATCCGCATGGTCGTCGGGGTCGTCATGACCGAGCAGGGTGTGGGCAAATGGCTGCGCCGCCACGGGTTCACTCCGCAACGCCCGGCGCGGCGGGCCTACCAGCAGAAACCCGATAAGGTGCGGGCCTGGCTGGATACCGAGTACCCCGCCATCGTCGCTCGCGTCCGCAGCGAGAACGCGGTGGTGGCCTGGACCGATCAGTGCGGGCTGCGCAGCGACACCGCCCCTCCAGGGCGTAGCTGGGCGCCGAAGGGCAGCACACCGGTGGTGCATGTGAACGGCAAACGCCTGCGCGTCAACATCATGTCCGCCATCGCTTTTCGTGGCGCACTGTGGTTCTCGGTGTTCACCGGCCGCTTCACCGCGAAGGTGTTCATCACCTTTCTCGACCGGCTCGCCCGCCAGGCCGGCCGCAAGGTCCATGTCATTGCCGACCGGCACCCGGTGCATCGCAGCAAGGCGGTGACCGCATGGCTGGCCGCCAACGCCCACCGCATCGAGCTGCACCTGATGCCCGGCTACAGTCCCGAGCTCAACCCCGACGAGATCCTCAACGCCGACATCAAACGACACGTCCACCCCGCCCGCGCCCGCTCCCGCAACGACCTCGCCCGCGAAACCCGCCGGTTCCCGCACCGCCGCCAGCGGCAACCCGACATCGTGCGCGGCTACTTCCACGCCCCACACGTCCGCTACACGACCCTGGAGGAAATGACATAGTTTCGGCTCAATATCACGCTGGACCGGAAAGGATCTCGCGGCGGTCGCGCACACGCTCAACACACGTCCGCGAAAGGTGCTCGGATGGCGCACACCGGCCGAAGCGATGGACCATCACCTACAATCGCTCGAACGTAGAAGTGTTGCGACGACCAGTTGAATCCGCCCTGCACGCCGTGATCGGAGTGGATGATGGGTGGCGCCCGGCTCGGGTGCCCGGTTGGCGATCGCCATGCCCAAAGCGTTGGTCACCAACGCCGCGGTCTGGCTGGAATCAATCGACCAACCCACCGCCCGCCGGGAGAAGGCGTCGAGCACGACCGCGCAATACACCTTGCCCTCGCGGGTGCGATGTTCGGTAATGTCGGTGACCCACAAACGATTTGGCTCCGATCGGGTGCAGGCACGCGAAACCAGATCGCCCGCGGTCGGGGTCTCGTGACGCGGTCTCGGGCGCCGGTTGCCGGGCAAGCCCTTGAGCCCGGCACGGACCATCAGCATCTCGATTTGGCCGTGACCAACGGTCAGTCCGAGGCCGAGGATGAGCTCGGCGTGAACACGCATCGCGCCGTAGACGCCGCGCGAAGCGGTGTGCACGGCGCGGATCTGGTCGGTCAGCCAGGCGTGGCGCAAGTCCCGGTTCGACGGCGGGCGCGAGCGCCACTCATAGAACCCGGACTCCGACACATCCAACAGCCGGCACGCGGCCTGTACCGGCAAACCTTCCGACGCCATCGTGGCTATCGCCGCGGACCGCCTTTTGGGTCGTTCGGCTCCGACAGCAGCTCACGAGCCCTTCTCAGGATCGCAACTTCATTCTCTAGCTCTCGAATCCGCTTCTTGGCCGCGCTCAGCTCGGACTGCTCGCCCCGCGTCAGGCCAGGCACCTGACCGGTGTCGATCAACTCCTGTTTGCGCCAGGTGTAGATCGTCTGATCACTGATATCGAGATCAGCGGCGACCTGCGCTACCGGACGACCGGCAGCGACCAGATCGAGCACCTTGCGACGGAACTCCTCGGGATAGCGCTTCGCCACGAACAAGTCTCCTTCGACGATGTCGTGGCCAGAAGTCAAGCAGACCGACTCCGGCAAACCCGGGGCACATCAAAGTCTCCAGACAAGCCGGGGCGATTCAACATGTGCGCACGCCAACGCTTGTAGGTAGTCGTTGTAGGTAGGTCCCTGAGCATGGGCCGATGTGTGGCACCTTCCGATCGCCCGAGACTTGTCATTGTCGGGTTGAGCGATTTCAGGGCCGGAAGGTTGGAAAAGGGTGCGACATTTCCGAATTCGGCGGCGTGGTCTTTCGTCGGCTCACCAGCTGCTGCAGCGCTTCGGGTCGGTTATCTCGACTATCGGCCGGCAGCATCGGGTTGGGAAAGTTCCGCGCCGGGTTATGACACAAAGTCCATCGACAGCTACCGAAAACGTTTGCCCAGTTCAGCGAGTACTTCTGCCCGATCTGGCAGTTGCGCAGTGCAGCCACCAGCAGGCTTGATCATGCCGATCACCGGCACAAATGCCATTTCTCAGCGATATATCGTTTCGACAATCTCTCTACTCGAAGGTGAACTACATGTGCGGAATCGCGGGGCTGGCCGGACCGGATGCAGCTCGGCACACAGCAGTGGTCGCGGCGATGGGGCACTCTCAGCGTCACCGAGGACCGGACGGCACTGCCCATGCCGCCTCCATCGACGGGCTCGCGGTCGTCGCGATGAACTCCCTTCGGATCGTCAACCCCAGTGGCCAGATCGGTCCCTACCTCGATGCGGCCAGCGGCCTGCTGGTCACCTTCAACGGCGAGATCTACAACTTCCGGCAGATCGCATCCACCTGGGGCATCGACCTCCACCCGGATGACACGGACGCGCACCTCGTCCTGCGGGCCTGGGCCAAGCTCGGGCCGGCGTGCCTTGATGGCTTGGACGGCATGTTCGCCCTCGCCGTCTACGATCCGCGCGAGACCACGCTGTTTCTGGCCCGTGACCGGCTTGCCCAGAAGCCCCTGTACTGGCGGCTCGACGGCGGGCGCCTGGCCTTCGCCTCCGAGGTCTCGACGCTCGTCGGCTACGGCGACGCGCCGATCGTCGTGCGCCCGGAGATGCTGGCCATCGAGACACCGATCGGCGTCGACACCCCATACCAGGGCATCCAGCTCCTGGCGCCAGCCACGGTGCTGGCCTTCGACGTAGCGAGCGGATCCCTGGATCAGCGGACCTGGTGGTCGCTGGACCGTGCCGAGCCGTTCACCGAGGACTACGGCCGGGCACTGGCCCAAGTCTCGGGCTTGCTGGCCGAGCAGGTCCCGTTGCGGGCCCCGGCTGGGGACTTCGCGCTCCTGCTGTCCGGTGGCCTGGACTCCAGCCTCCTCGCCTACCTGATGCGACCACAGCTGTGCGTGACCGTGCGCTACCCGGGGCAGGACCGTCTGGACGAGTCCGCGCAGGCAGCCGCGGTGGCGCGTGATATCGGCGCCGAGCTGCTTGTCATCGAGCCCGGCCCCGAGGACTTCAAGGCAACCTTGCCGTCCATCATGTCCGCACTGGACTACCCGATGGGCAACGCGAGCACCTTCTCCGAGTACATGGCGTACGCAGCTATCGCCGAGCGCGGCGTCCGCGTCGTCATCGGCGGTCTCGGCCCGGACGAGTTCCTGATGGGCTACATCCGTCATGCTCTGGCCCTCTTCGGCCCGGAAGAGGTGCTTGCCGCCGGCCTCACCGCATATCGCCCGCTGGCCGGCAAGCTCCTGCACTCGGACGGGGGGCCGCTGGAGCCGTCCGAGGCGATCACCCGGCTGATCTTGCGCGGCCCTGACCCTGACGGCCGGGTCCGCGCCGAGGTCGCGGCCTGCCTGGAGCGAGCCGATGGGGACCTCGCCCGGGGACTGACCCTCGCGGACCTGGCGACCAGCTGGCGTCCGCTGGTGGAGACGTCGGACAAGCTGGCCTCCTCGTTCGGTATGGAGCGTCGCTCGCCCTACCTGGCGCGTTCCCTGGTCGAGCTGTTCTATCGACTGCCGGTCGAGTACAAGATCGCGCATCCGGCCCGTGGCAAGCGCATTCTGCGGGACGCCGCGAAGGCCCTCGGCGTTCCGCCCGAGATTTGGGGAGCCACCGACAAGCTCGGCTTCGCCTCCCCGGTGCCGAGTTGGTTGACCGGCGAACTCGCGGGGTGGGCCGACGGGCAGATCAACGATGCCCTCGCCGCTGCCCCGGTCGCGCTCCGCCCACTGCTGGAGGCAGGTCTACGACCGGCAGGCCGGTTCGACCGCACCCGTATGCAGGCCCTGATGACCGCGGTCTGGTCCGCGCCCGAACTGGTGACAACAGCCGCATGACACTCAACCTGGGCCGGCCATAGGTTGCACGGATGGAACCGGACACCACCCCTCACTACGCCGCCACCCCGCGCGGGGCCGTCGCCATCATCACCAACGGGCGCGGCCAGCTCCTCCTGCATCTGCGTGACGACCTGCCGCATGTGACTTGGCCTGGCTACTGGTCGGTCCTCGGCGGAGGCTGCGATCCCGGCGAGAACCCCCGCCAGGCCATCGTCCGCGAGCTCGACGAAGAAGCCGGCTTGTCCGTAGACCAACTGAGCGAGCTGTTCGAGACCCGGGACGAGCACGGTTCCGGGCAGCTCATCACCTTCTTCGCCGCCACCTGGGACGGCGATGAGACAGCTCTGCCGCTCACCGAGGGCATCAGGCTCCAGTTCTTCGACCGCGAGCACCTGAACATGCTGGCGGTCCCGCCGTTCATCCGCGACGGCATCCATCGCTACCTCACCACCCGGCCCGCCTGACCGCCCGCTCTGCGAACACGAGGCGGGCGGAGGCGGCCGACCCCTGTTCGGAAGGACCCCACCATGAAGCTCACCATCATCGGCTGCGGATACCTGGGCGCCACCCACGCCGCCGCCATGGCCGAACTCGGCCACCAGGTCCTCGGGATGGATACCGACACCGAAAAGGTCGACGCCCTCAACAAGGGCCAGGCCCCATTCCACGAGCGCGGCCTCGACGACCTCCTCACCAAACACACCACCACCGGGAACCTGCGCTTCACCGCCTCCTACGCGGAGGCCGGCGCCTTCGCCGATGTGCATTTCCTCGGCGTCGGCACCCCACAGCAGTCGGACAGCGACGCCTACGACCTCACCCACCTGTTTGCTGCCGTCCGCAGCCTCACACCCTGGCTGGCCGACAACACACTGATCATCGGGAAGTCCACTGTCCCCGTCGGCACCACCAAGATCCTCCGCGAGATCCTCCATGAGCACAGCCGCGACTTCGCGAACATCAAGCTCGCCTGGAGCCCGGAATTTCTGCGCGAGTCCTTCGCCGTCGCGGATACCCTCCGCCCTGACCGAATCGTTCTCGGCCTCGCCCCCGGCGACACCACCAGCGAGGCCGTCTTCCGTGCCGTCTACGCGGAGATCCTGCGCTGCGGCTCCCCGCTGATCGTCACCGATCTGCTGACGGCCGAGCTCACCAAGAGCGCCGCCAACGCCTTCCTCGCCACGAAGATCTCGTTCATCAACGCCATGGCCGAGCTGTGCGAGGCAGCCGGCGCCGACGTGCACGAGCTCGTTGCGGCACTCGCCTACGACACCCGGATCGGCCCGCGCGGAATGCGGCCTGGCCTTGGCTTCGGCGGCGGCTGCCTGCCCAAGGATGTCCGCGGCATCATCGCCCGCGCCGAAGAACTCGGCGCGGGCCAGGCGGTGTCGTTCCTACGGGAGGTGGACGCCATCAACCTCCGTCGCCGAGACCGAATGGTCGACCTCGCTCGCGAGCAGTGCGGCGGCACCTTGATCGGCAAGCGGATCGCCGTCTGGGGTGCCGCCTTCAAGCCCGACACCGACGATATCCGCGACTCACCGGCCCTAGCCGTCGCCGATGCGCTGCACCGGGCCGGCGCCGAAGTCACCGTCCACGATCCGATGGCTACCGACAACGCCCGCAAGGCATTCCCGCACCTGGAGTACACCGACGACGCGACTGCCGCCGTCACTGGCGCCGGGCTGCTATTACACCTCACCGAGTGGACCCACTACCGTGACGCCGACCCCGCCGATCTCCGCCGGCACATCGCTGTGCCCAAGGTGATCGACGGACGCGGCACCCTCGACCGTGAACGCTGGCGCACGGCGGGCTGGACGCACCGTGCCCTCGGACGGCCCTGATCGGTTGCAGACAGCGGAGCCCTCTCTGGGCATTCCGCGTCACCCGAGAACACCAACGCGTCCACCCCGACCCCACCGGGCCGCTGCCTGATCAACAGTCACCGCTAAGGAGCTTGCACCCATCGGTGGTGGGCATCAAACCAAGGAGGGCTCATCTACACTCCCGAACGTATGACGCTGATGGACGACCTCACCCTCGGACATCAACTGGCTGACACGGCCGACAGCATCTCCTTGCGGTACTTTTCGGCGGGCAGCGTGCCGACGCAATCCAAGGCCGACGGCAGCCCGGTCACGGCCGCCGACCACGCGGTCGAGCAAGCCATCCGAACTCAGCTTGCCAGTGCCCGTCCGCGGGACTCCTTTGTCGGAGAGGAATTCGGCGGACGCGGCAACGCGGCGCGACGTTGGGTGGTCGATCCGATCGACGGCACGAGCAACTTCTCCGGTGGACAGACCGAGTGGAGCACCCTGATCGCTGTCGAGGAGGACGGCGAAGTGCTCACGGGCGTGATCACCGCGCCGGCTCTGCAGCGCCGCTGGTGGGCGTCACGATCAACGGGTGCATGGACCAGCACCTGCCGCGCGGGACAACTCGGGCCCCGCGAAGCCCTGGCAGTGACGGAGACCGAGACGCTCGACAAGGCCACGGCCGCGATGTGGCCCATTGCCGCGCGGGTTCCTTCGCAGCGATTGGCCGCCGCCACCACACTCATTGCCCAGTGCGCCGGCGGCGGTCCCCTATCGAACTGGGCCGGGGTATGCCAAGGCGCCATGCTCGTCGCCGCTGGAGCTGCGGATGCCTTTCTCCACCTGACCGCTGATCCCTGGGACATTGCCGCTGCCGTGCCGATCGTCGAGGAAGCGGGGGGAAGGTTCAGCGACCCACAAGGAGGACGCAGTATCTCCCTCGGCGCGGCCGTGTTCACCAACGGCCGTATACACGACGAGGTGCTCGTCCTGCTCGGACGCGAAGGGTGAGCTTCTGGCGAGTCCGAGTTACTTCTGGATACGCTGGGTGTTGTACCAACAGTCGATATAGCCGAACAGTGCATTTTCGGCGGCCTCGCGGGTACGCCACGAGTTGCGATAGACCAGTTCGGTCTTCAGGGTGGAGAAGAAGTTCTCCATCAACGCGTTGGTGTGTCCTGAAGGTGAGAGGAAGGTCGTGATGTAGAAGCACGAATCTTGTTGATGCCGTGCTGTTGTGGAGATGAAGGAAGGTCCTTCGGTATCGGCATGCAGGTGCAGGTACCAAACCGCCCCGAGCTGCTGCGGTGAATGAGTCGTGGTGGTGAGCGTCGTGGGAAAAGCCGCACAAGATGCGGCAGGTATGGGCTGAGAAGGCGAACGTGAGTGAACCACTGATGACGTGTCGTTAGATGTATTGAACTGAAACTTCTTGATTGCCTTGCTCGTTGAGGATGCGTGAGTGATCAGGACCTGCGGCGGTTGTCACCCGCTGCGCAGGAGGTGGTGCGGCTGCGGGTGGTGGCCGCGCTGGAGTCGGAACGGGTACGCAGCTACGGCGAGGCTGCCGAGGTGTTCGGTGTCTCGCGGCGTTCGGTGGGTACGTGGTGGCGTAGGTACCAGGCTGGGGGTCGGGAAGCGCTTGCCGCGCCGGTGAAATCTCGTACCGGCCGAGACGAGCTGATCAGCGCCGAGGACCGGGCGGTGTTGTTCGCCGCGATGGCCGACTACACCCCCGAGGAGTTGTTGATCGGCGGCCCGTTGTGGACCCGCGCCCTGGTCGCCGAGCTGATCCGCATGGTCGTCGGGGTCGTCATGACCGAGCAGGGTGTGGGCAAATGGCTGCGCCGCCACGGGTTCACTCCGCAACGCCCGGCGCGGCGGGCCTACCAGCAGAAACCCGATAAGGTGCGGGCCTGGCTGGATACCGAGTACCCCGCCATCGTCGCTCGCGTCCGCAGCGAGAACGCGGTGGTGGCCTGGACCGATCAGTGCGGGCTGCGCAGCGACACCGCCCCTCCAGGGCGTAGCTGGGCGCCGAAGGGCAGCACACCGGTGGTGCATGTGAACGGCAAACGCCTGCGCGTCAACATCATGTCCGCCATCGCTTTTCGTGGCGCACTGTGGTTCTCGGTGTTCACCGGCCGCTTCACCGCGAAGGTGTTCATCACCTTTCTCGACCGGCTCGCCCGCCAGGCCGGCCGCAAGGTCCATGTCATTGCCGACCGGCACCCGGTGCATCGCAGCAAGGCGGTGACCGCATGGCTGGCCGCCAACGCCCACCGCATCGAGCTGCACCTGATGCCCGGCTACAGTCCCGAGCTCAACCCCGACGAGATCCTCAACGCCGACATCAAACGACACGTCCACCCCGCCCGCGCCCGCTCCCGCAACGACCTCGCCCGCGAAACCCGCCGGTTCCCGCACCGCCGCCAGCGGCAACCCGACATCGTGCGCGGCTACTTCCACGCCCCACACGTCCGCTACACGACCCTGGAGGAAATGACATAGTTTCGGCTCAATATCTGACGCCGGCCGAGTATGCTGCCCGCTGCGGCCACACCCACCACCCCGTGGCCTGCGACATCAACTGAACCTGGATCGAATACAACCCGGCTCTACTACCGGGCTGAGGGGACCGGCGGATTCCGGACAGCTGCCTGAAAGGCATATTTTATGCTGCTGCCTGCCGGTTCAGGTAATCGGCGTGGACCTGCAATGGAGTCTTGTAGCCGAGTCCCGAGTGGAGACGTTTTCGATTATAGAATGTTTCGATGTATTCCACAACCGCGCGGCGGGCCTGGTCGCGGGAGGCGAACTTCATGCGATGCAACCATTCGTTCTTGAGCGTGCCGAAGAACGATTCCGCCATCGAGTTGTCCCAACATACTCCCGTGCGGCCTACGGATTGGCGCATATCCATCTTCGTCAACTTCTTGCCGAACTCGTATCTGGTGTAATTTGAACCGCGGTCGCTGTGGAAGATCGCTCTCGAGAGGATATCCACACGAGTGGCGGCCATGTCGAGGGACGCCTCGATCAACGGCGTGCGGTAGTGATCGGCCATCGCCCAGCCGGCCACCATTTTCGTACAGCAATCGATCACGGTCGCCAAATAGAGCCAGCCCTCCCGTGTCGGAATATAAGTGATATCGGAGACGAACTTCTCACCCGGCGACTCGGCGGTGACGTCACGCTGCACGAGGTCGCCGATGCGGTGGCCGGTATCGGCCTCGGTGGTGGACGGACGCCACGGTTTCGGCTGGCAGGGAACCAGGCCCACCTCCCGCATGAGCTTGCGAACGGTGTCGTCGTCGACGTGGTGGCCCGAGGCGGTGAGCACGGCGTGGATGCGGCGGTGACCGTAAGTGCCATGGCTGTCGTCGAAGATCGCGGCGATCATCAACTTCAACTCCTCACGCCATTTTTCGGTTTCCGACACCGGGCGAGACAACCATTCATAGAATCCCGATCTGGATACAATCAAATTCTTGCACATGAAGGCAACAGGATACGCCTTCTTCGCGTCCATCTCTGCGATGAATTCATATTTCACTGCTGGCGGGTCGCGAAGAAGGCGGCCGCTTTTTCTAAGAATTCCGCTTTCATGCGCAACTCTCGGTTCTCCCGCTCCAGCTCGCGCAACCGGGCACGCTCGGATATCGTCAGCGGTTCCTCTTCGACCGGATACCTCTTCCGATACAGCGCCACCCAATTACCCAAGGTTGCTTCATGGATTCCGAGATCCCGCGCGACCGACGCGACGGACCGGCCCGGATTCCCGAGCACGATCTTCACCGCCTCGTCCTTATACTCGGGCGAGTACTTTCTCCTCTGATGAGCCACGAACAGTTTCCCTCTCACTTCCCGTAACCACCCTACGAGTGGTCACTGTCCGGAGGGAACCGGGCACCTCAGGCGGACTCGATATCGGGGACTCGCCAACATCACTTTCGGGTTGAGGTCCTTCAACGCTCTCATGTGGTGGACCTCGACCTTGTGGGTGGAGCCGCATCGTTCGCAGGCCTCGGCGAGCAGGCGTTGCACCAGTTCGGACCGGCGGCTGTTCCAGTTGCGAACCGGATCGTCGTCGAGGGGTCGTTGCGTGATGCCACGGGCCAGACTGTTTCCGCCCCAATGTGTTTCCAGTGGTGGCCGTATCGCGCCCACGCGGAACCGAGCTGACCAGCCGGCTCATTTTCAACACCGCGCAGATCTTGACAATATCTCCTGTGTCTCAAGAGGGGGCGGTGTCGACCTGATCGGCTATCCACCATCCCCAGCGATCGCTTGACCACCGAGGTTCAGCTTTTGTGCTGGTGGAACAGCTGGCGGTCAGCGGGCGCCGGCCGGCCACCGCCGTTCGGCACGCTGCCCACGTCGCAGCAGCAGCCATCCTCCGATCAGCATAAGCAGTCCCGGCGCGGCAAGGATGGCGGCAAACGTGACATAGCTGGAATCCAGGCCGTACTGCACCTTCTGCCGTGTACCGTCGTCTCCCGGTCCGAAGTGGATACCGGTCCCTTCCTTGCCGATCGCGAGCGCCGGACTTTCCGGCTGCAGGCTCACGGCGGCCCGCAGGGCCGCCTCTGCGTTGATCACACCGTAACCGGTCAACGGGTTGTAGCCCTGACCGTAGGTGGAGGCGGTGTGTTCCAGGAGTTGCTCCACTTGGCGCGGCGCGAGCTTGGGGTACTTGGCCAGGATCAGTGCCGCGACACCGGCGGTGAGCGCCGCCGCCGGTGAAGTCCCGTTGCCCGGCGTGCGCCCGGTCGTGGTGGAGTCGGCTCCGTTGATGCCAACGCCGGGCGCGGCCACGTCCACGTAGTCGTGCACGGAAGAGAACTCTGCCCGCGAGCCGTCCGGCTTCGAGGCGGCCACCGCAATGACCCCTGGATAGGCTGCCGGGTAGGCCACCTGATTGTCCTCATCGCCCTCATTACCGCCGGAGGCGATCACCACCACACCCTTGCCCAGCGCGTAGTGGATGGCGCGCATCTCGTCGCTACCGTAGGCACCCAGGCTGATCCGCGAACCCAAGGACATGGAGATTACCTGGGCGCCGTTGTCTGCGGCATACCGGATAGCTTTGCTCACCGGGCGGGCGTTGCCCGACGGATTTTTAGCCTGCATCGTCTGCAGCCAGGTCTGGAAACTCGGATCGTCGTTGTCGCGGAGCACGCGCAGGCCCAGCACCTTCGCGTCGGGCGCGACGTCGAGCACACTGGAGGCCATCGCAGTGCCGTGGCCTCCGTACCACGGTTGGGACTTGTCGCCCTCCGCGCTCAGGAAGTCCGGGCCCTCGGTCGCGCGGCCCTGCAATACGGGATGTCCGATGCGGATTCCGCTGTCCAGCACCGCGACCGTGATTCCGTCGCCTTTGCTGATCGCCTGTGCGGCGGGCACCGAAAGAGCGGGCAGCTCCCAGCCGTTCTGCTCGGCCGAAGCGACTGGGGAACCGAGGGCCAGCGACGACGCCGTCACCAACACGGCGATCACGAGATGGCACTTCACTTCTGGTCTCCCGTCAGCATCGTCGACCGAGCGTAGGCCGCGATGACCTGGTTCGACACGTCCTGGAAGATTCGCTTCTGCGATCTCGCGTCGCTGGACCACTGGCCGGGTAGGGAGGTCCAGGAGCGCGAGTTGTCCACTGGGCCGACGCTGATCGCCGCGAGATAGGGCGGCGACGTAGTCGACAGCCCGATGGCCGCCGCGCCACCTGCCATGGCCAGGTCCTTGTTCCAGGACGCGGCCGGTGTGTTCGGCACAGCGACCGGGTAGACCAGCGGCCCCGTGCCCGCGGACCAGTTGAACTCCTGGTTCACGGCGTCGGCGGCCTGGTAGGAGTCCACCACCGCCACACCGAGAGTTGCGGCCATGGTCCCGCCCATGTCCACATAGGTCGCGCGCAGCGCGGTTTTGCACCCAGCGCCGGCCAGTTTCGCGGCAAAGTCCCGGCTGAAGGCCTCCGCGCAGCTAGTCTCGTTCGCGATGCTCTGCCGGGACCAGCCCTGCAGGTGGTCGCCGATCGAGATGTCGGTGAGATAGTCGGGGAAGATCTGATCGCTGGTCAGGTTGTGCCAGGCGACCGCGGCGAAGGCGTTGTTGGTCGTCACCTGCTGGCCGTTGATGATCGCCTTGACCATCACCCCGCAGCCGAGCAGTACGGGAAACACACCCAGAATCATTAACAGCAGCCCGCTGGTCTTGCCGCCCTTCGGCTTCCCAGCCGGGACCGGCGGTGTAGGCGGGTAGTACTGCGCAGGCGGCTCCTGCCGGTAGCCGGGGTACTGCGGAGGGGGATTGTGCACAGCTCTTCCCATCGGTGTTCTCAATATGCTGGTTGGCACCCGTACCCACCCACTAGGGCTGTTGACGGGGACCTTTCCGCCGGAGGTGCTGGATCGGGTGGTTGTTGAGGGCGGCCGGGCCGCGACCCATGCCTCATTCAGCTGCCAGTGACCTGGCCCCGTGATCTCGGTCTGGATGGTGGTCAGATCAGGCTGGCCAGGCGACACGAGCGGCAAGCGGCTCACCTGGTCAGCACCCGGGGACATCCTTCGGGGCAGCGACATTACCGCTGTAGATGTAGTTGCCAAGGGCGTCCTCGTACCACTTATTTCCGTGCTCGTTCATGACATAGCACTTGAAGATAGCCTTGTCACCCTTGTTGAACTCGCTATACACTTTTTTCGCATTTGCGTAGGGTGCCACCTTGAACCATGACCCGTCCTTCGTTACCGGAACGCTGAACTCGGCTGCCGTCGCGGACGGAGCAAGCACAGCACCGGCACCCAATGCAACCGAGAGGGCCGACAGGCCCGTCAGCAAGGTCTTCTTCATACGGAATCTCCATTCTCGAATCTCCGGACCGCCCCGTCATGCATCGTGACGCTCACTCGGTCTTGATATCGGAATAGGCGACAAGACCGCAACTTCCTGATCCCAATCCCCATAATCCGTAACCTTCCCTTAAGGCTCGGGACTGCTTGTAGGTAGTCGTCGTAGGTAGGCCCCTGAGCATGGGCCGATGTGTGGCACCTTCCGATCGCCCGAGACTTGTCATTGTCGGGTTGAGCGATTTCAGGGCCGGAAGGTTGGAAAAGGGTGCGACGTTTCCGAATTCGGCGGTGTGGTCTTTCGTCGGCTCACCAGCTGCTGCAGCGCTTCAGGTCGGGTATCTCGACTATCGTCCGGCAGTATCGGGTTGGGAAAGTTCCGCGCCGGGTTATGGCACAAAGACCATCGACAGCTACCGAAAACGTTTGCCCATTTCAGCGAGTACTTCTGCCCGATCTGGCAGTTGCACTCCCCGTGCAGCCACCAGCAGGCTTGATCACGCCGATCACCGGCACAAACGCCTTTTCTTGTCAACGGCACGCGAACTTGGAATCATTGAGCAGCGACTCAGTCAGCACTGATAGCGCACTGCAATTACGGATCGCCCGCTCCGAACATCTCGAGACCGTCGACACTCGATGACACGCCTTGTGCGCGATCGCGTCACCTGGCTGCACTATGCGCAGCAAGGCGCTTTCGGATACTTCCAGTTCGGATTCGGCCCCTCCGTACTCCTCTTCAGGCAGGAGGCGGATGTAAGCCGTACTGTCGCCGGCCTATACGGACCGGCGCTGGCGGTCGGCGCAGTGATCGGCGGCGCACTGTTCCCGCACTTGACGCGGCGGTTGCCCCTGGCTGTCGTTCTGTCGATCGCCCTGGGCGGACTGGCCTCCGGCGTGGCCATGTTCTGCCTGGTGCCGTCGGTGGCCGGCACGCTTGTCGCTGCCACAGTCGCTATGACCTTCGGCATCCTCGTGCTCAGTGGAGTGTCGACCGGACTCTCCGACCACCACGGAACAACCTCCGGAGCAGCGATCAGCGAAGCCAACGCAGCCAGTGCCGGCATGGGGATCATCTCCCCCTTGCTCATCAACGTCGCGGTGGATGCCGGACTGAACTGGCGTGTCGGGATGAGCCTTTCGATCGTTCTCGCCGGTGTGCTCGCCGCGGCAACCACGCTGACCCACCGACAGTCGACTGCACAGATCCGCATAATTCCCGATCAACGACATTCGGAGAGCGGGGGCTTGCCACCGCGATACTGGCTGGCGTGGACTTGCCTGCTGGCCACCATGTCCGTTGAGGCCGGCCTGATGCTGTGGTCGCCTGAGCAACTCCGAGAGCACACCGGAATGGCTGCGGACACGGCTGCCATCGGAGTTTCCGCTGTACTCGGCGGCATGCTGGTCGGGCGGCTCGCGGGAGGGTGGGTGGTGGCGCGGGTCCTCACCGTACCGTCGATGTTCGCCGCACTGGCGATCGCGGCGGCGGGATTTGCCGTGTTCTGGTCCACGGCCGAACCCGAAGTCGCCATAGCCGGCCTCATCTGCTGTGGGTTTGGTATGTCGTTGCACTTCCCGCTCGGCGTGGCCCTCACCATGCGGACGTCGAATCAGCAACCCGAAGTCGCCATGTCCCGCAACTCCTACGGCATCGCATTCGGCTTGGGGGCCGCGCCTTTCCTCCTCGGCGCCCTCGCGGATCTGCTCGGGATTCGTGCGGCATTCGGGTTGGTTCCCCTATGCCTGCTCGTCGCGGCCCTGTCGGTCGGACAACTGACGCGGCTGGAGCGACAGGACCAGCTCACGTCATGGCAGTGGCGTAGTTCGCCTGGCCGGTGTTGCCGTGCAGTCCGAGATAGGAGGTGACATTTACGACGCGGCCGAATCCTTATCCGGAAATGCGCGCGCGGGTGAGTCGGAACGTGCCGCCCGCATGAACGGCCAGAACGCGCTCCCAGTCGTCGGTCAGCTTCCAGAGCACTTTGTCACGGAGGATTCCAGCGTTGTCGACGACAACGTCGATTCAGCCGGTGTCGCCAGAAGTACCTGACCGCGCCGGGGACGGAAATTTCGCGAGAGGGTGCCGTTGGTAGTCCTGCAGCCCGGCCCCGATCAGCTCCGCGAGCAGCGGGTGACCAAGCCGACCCGGTGGTGGTGTGCAGAATTCCGACCAGCTCAGCTGTGCTTCAGGCCGATGAACACGCCCCGGATCGTCGAGAGTACTGGACGGGGATTCTCCGGCAGGAAGCTCCCCGGATAGATTGCCTAGCAGAGTTTTTGGCGACCAGGCGATAGTGACTAGGTGTAGGGGGCTGGACATTGAGGAAATCTTCGGCCAGGATGCGCTGATAGCGCTCCACTTTCCCGTTGTGACGCTCCGTGTAGGGCTTGGTCTTCTGATGTCGGGTCCGATTGCCGACGATGCGCGCGAAGTATCCTGATCGGTAACAGGCGCCGTTGTCTGTGACGATCCCGGTGGATGTGGTTGATGCCGTGGGCGGCAAACCACACCTTCGATCGGGTCAGGAACGCGGCGGCGGTGGCGCCCTTCTCATCGGCCAGGGGTTCGGTGTAAGCGAGCCGGGAGAACCCGTCGACGATGGAGTACAGGTAGACGTAGCCGCGCTTCGCGCCGCTGACTTCGCCCTGTCCGCGGCCTTGGCCTGATCGCTGTCGCGGCCGTGGATGCGCCAGCCGCCACCGTCGGGGACCGCCCGACCTTCTTGACGTCCAAGATCAGGTTGAACTCGCGCTACGCGGGTTGACTGCCTGATGCTCGCGATCAACGCGCCCGACACGTCAATCCGCCACCGCTAGCGTCACGAACGTCCGACCCCGCAACAACTAGGGATCGTGTCGAGCTCAACATGAGCGCCCGTTGTTGTCGTTGCAGGAAGGCGGGGCCGAGGTGCCATCGTTCGTCGCAGAACCGGGACGTCGGCTCCAGCACGGATCCGGGGAGGAGTGGCCGCTGTGGCGGACGGTGCGGAACCAGAACATACGCTGCTCGCTCAGCGAATCTGACCAACAACAACTACCGCTGGTCGGCATCCTCCAGTTCGAGTGCAGCCGGAGGATGTCGCTGCGGGTCGTCCAGCACCATTGTCAGGAAAGCGTGTGGAATCCTCGGCCAGCTGTCGTGCCACTGGCCTTCGCAGAGATCGTGTTCCAGGGCGCGGACCAGAGAGGTGATCCAGGGGCCTTCGTCGCGCAGTAGCCGGATCAGGCCGGTGTCGGCGCAGATCGCCACGACCGGCACGAGTGCCTTCTTGGCCTCAACGGTCTGTCCGGCCGCCGCAAGGCAGGACGCGAGCAGCAGTTGTGCCTGTAGTGCTGCTCGTGGTCGACGGGCGGCGTTGATGGAATTACGCAACTGCGTGGCGCGTGCGCAGGCGGTGGCGGTCTGGCTGGTGGTTCGGTCGCGGAGCAGCGTGCGGATTACGGAATCCTCGTTCAGCTCGGCGGTCTGGATCGCGATACCGTTTTCACCCATTGCCGGTACTTCGAGGGCCGAGGTTACGGTCGTGAGGCCGAGGCGGACCTGCTCGTTGGTGATGCGAGCGGCGAGTCGCGGCAGGGCAAGCGTCTGGGCGATCTGGGCACCTTCGTCCAGGCATCGCGCCGCGGCATCGAGATCGCCGCGCAGCGCCTTGATCCGGGCATCGATCGTATAGGTGGCCATCATGAAGTCCACCGTGCCGCCTTCGATGCCGAGCTCGCTGATCTCGTCCAGCAGTTGCTCGGCCGCGTCGAGCTGATCGCGTTCGTAGAGCAGCTCGCAGAGCAGTGCACCACCGTATCGCGCCACATATGACTGGTTGCTGGAGGATCCAGTGGCAGGCTGGCGGGCCTTACGGAAGTTTTGCTCGGCGGCCGAGACGTCGAGCTGTTCCCAGGCCGCGATGCCTACCACGGCGTGGCTGTTCATTCCGCTGATCTGCTGCTCGTAAGGCGCGGCCCAGTCATGCCACGTACTTACTTGATCGAACTCGAAACGGGATAAGGCCAGAAACCCTCCGACGTTTGCCAAAACACTCAGTGCCCACGGACTCAGTGTGTCGGTTCGGAACACACAATCGGCCACCACGGAGTCCAAGCCCTCGAGACGGTCGCTCATTGCGCACGCGGCGCTTTCGATGAGGGCCGCCTCGGCGGCGAGATCGGAGTCGAACCCCTCGAGAGATGTGCGCGCGAGCCGCAGTGCTGTATACAGCTCGGCGGGCTGGCGCAGCATCATGTATGCCCAGGAGAGCGCGATTTGCAGTCGAGGACGGGTCGCGACGAGGGACGAGGGAAGTTTCGCGACCAGACCGATCAGCGTCGCGGATTGGGCATGCGCAAGGTGGTCCATCGCCCGTTCCTCGACGAGATCCACTGCGTGTTCTTCGTCGCCGCAGGCGAGGGCGTGATCGACGGCCTCGCTGAGCATACCGTTGTCGCCGAACCAGGTGGCGGCGGTGCGGTGCAGTTCGTCAACCCGCTCGGGGTGGTCACGGGAGAGCCGCTGGCGGAGGAATTGCACGAACAAGTGGTGGTAGCGGAACCATTCGCCGTCGTCGTCGATACGGCGCAGGAACAGATTTTGCCGCTCGATATTCTCCAGCAGCGCCTGCCCGTGCCGCTTCCCGGTCAACGCTGTAGCCAGGTTGCCGCAGAGCCGTTCGGGGAGTGATGTTTTCAGGAGGAAGTCCAGCAGTGGTGGATCCACGGTGTCGAGCACGTTCTCGGCGAGGTATTCGGCGATGGCGTGATGACGTCCAGACATGTGGCTGATCAAGGTCGCGGGATCGTGGTGCCCGCGCAGCGACAGCAAGGAGAGTTGCAGTGCCGCGATCCACCCTTCGGTACTGTCCCGGAGTTCGGTAACCTCGCCGTCGCCCAAGGTGAGACCACCCAACTCGACCAGGAACGAACTCGCTTCGGGAGCGTTGAAACGCAAGGCGGTGGAGTCTATTTCGACAAGTTCGTTGTGAACCCGCATGGTGGCCAGCGGTAGTCCTTCTGCTGATCTGCTGGTAACAATGATCTGCAGATGGTGACAGCCGTTCTCCAGCAGGAATCGCAGGGCGGCAGTGGCGGCGGGATCGGTGATCCGATGCCAATCGTCGATGACTACCGCGACTCGTTCGTGGTGCTCGTGGATGTCGTTGATCAGCGTGGTGAGCACATAGCGGATGGCCTCCGAACCTTGCTCTTCGAGTATCCGGCCCAGTTGGGGTGCCAAGGTCGGGCGTGCCCGGTGGATCGCGTCGATCAGGTGTGAGAGGAACCAGACAGCGTTGTTGTCGTCGTGGTCGGTGTTCAGCCACGCGACCGCCACCTGCTGCTCCTCGGCAAGGTAGCTGGCCCATTGCGCGGCCAGTGTGCTCTTGCCGAACCCGGCGGGAGCGTGGATGACAGTCAGTCGCGGCCGGTGAGCACTCCGCAATCGGTCGATCAGTCGGCCGCGATGCACCAGCGCCCGGTCCGACATGGCCGGGCGGAACCTGGTCTCGGGGGTGGATGGCGTCGTCGTCCGCCGAAATGACGGTGACCGGCCGGTAGGAACCGATCGCGGTGTGTCGATGTTCTCCACAGACGACGTCAGGTCGCCGTGGTCGTCGGTGGGCACCGTTATGTCCTGCACCGGCATACCGTGAGCCCCCTGGATATCGCGCAGCAACTCACCGAACTCGGCGGCAGAGGTCGGCCGGTCCGCCGGTTCGTGCGACATGCCTGCCTCGAGGGCGGCGCAGAGGTCCTCAGGGATGCCGTCGGGCCGCAGGTCCGGCAGCGGCTCGGCGGCGATCCGCAGGAATTGTGCGACCACCTGCTCGCCGGAGCGGCGTTCGAACGCGGCGTGCCCGGTGATCATGCAGAACAAGGTGGCACCGAGTCCGTACAGGTCGGAAGCTACCGACAGGCCGCCGGATCGCAGCACCTCAGGGGCGGTGAACGCGGGTGAACCCGTGATCACACCGGTGGTGGTCTCGAAACCGCCTTCGATGCGGGCGATCCCGAAGTCGGTGAGCTGTGGCTCGCCATAGTCGGTGAGCAGCACGTTGCCCGGCTTGATATCACGGTGCAGAATCCCGGCGCGATGTGCCGTCTCGAGGGCGCCGGCCAATTTGATCGTGACCCGGATCGCGTCGTCGAGCGGCAGGCGTCCCTCGTGGCGAATGCGGTTCTCCAGCGAGCCGCGGGAGTGATACGGCATCACTAGATACGGGCGTCCGCTACGGGTGGTACCGACCTGCAGGATAGGCACGATATGGGGATGACCCGACAGTGCCCCCATCACCTGCTGCTCGCGCAGGAATCGTTCGACGTTGTCCGGCTCCAGAGCCGCCGTGGCAAGCAGGACCTTGACCGCGACGCTACGGTTCAGCGCCCGCTGCTTACAGCAGTAGACCACACCGAAACCACCCCGGCCGACTTCCCATGGGCCAGTGAGGCCCGTGCCCTCCAGATCCATATCGATATCCGGAGGCCGGTCACTCTGCGTCACGAATGGGTCCTGGTCGGCCATCGGCTTGTCTGTGTTAGGCGCCGCAGTGCTGCCGCGCTGCCTTCCCAGTTTATGCCTGGCGAACCATCGAACCAGTGCGAATCGGGTTCCGGAGGAACTGTCGCTATGGCTTCAGTTCGATGAGCGCTTCATCCAGGTGGCGCGCGACGGTCCGGGTCGCGCCCGTACGCGCGAGGACGCCGAAATCGAGGCGCCGATTGTAGGACATGGCAGTGATGTCGTACCGCGGAATCCGTGGTAGCAGGCCACCGCTCCTGGTTCTCCATATCCGGGCCTTCCCCGCGACAACCACCTCGAACCGGTGAGTACACCGCGGGACTGGCTTGCTGAGCAGGGCAGCGAACTGATCGAGGCGTGGGCGGGCACCGGACGCGACCCAGGCCGCCCATGGGCAAGGCCTGTTCGGCGACGACCACGGTGTCCTGCCTTACCAGCGGGTTTCGATAAGGGGGATCTGGGTGCCTACAGGGATGGCCCGTAGGGCCGCGAACCGCGATGAAGAAGATGGTGTGCTGTCGCATCTGCAGCAAACCGGCTCAGGGGTTGTTGGCATTCTTTTCGTGTGTCGCATGTTCTAGCCTGATCGTGCCGGCACCGTCGTGCCGACTGTTGCGGCAAGAGCAGGCCGCTAGTTCATGATCAAGATTCACTATGCCCGCAGGCAAGGACCGAGCGCGCCGATACAGCGGTAAGGCGCGTCAATCTTCACCGAGCTGCTCGACGCGGAGCTGGTCGGCTTCCCTGATAGCCGGCGACCGTCCGGTCTTCCCTACAGGAACGTTACGAAATTCGCCGAATCGATTCGAATTCGTGAGACCGG
Organism: Nocardia sp. NBC_01730; assembly: GCF_035920445.1. Lineage (NCBI taxonomy): Bacteria > Bacillati > Actinomycetota > Actinomycetes > Mycobacteriales > Nocardiaceae > Nocardia > Nocardia sp. NBC_01730. The sequence continues at coordinate 3,187,317 of NZ_CP109162.1, forward strand.
CAGCATGCTGACTCACATCGATATTTGTTGGGAGTTTCTATGCATGCTTCTCCGATTGCTGTTGCCCCCGGTGCAATTCCGGTGCTGGGACATGCGTTGCGGCTCCGCGACGACCCGTTAGGGTTTTTCGAGTCCTTGCGTCCGCTCGGTGACGTCGTGCTGATCAAGCTCGGGCCACAACGCGCCTACGTTCTCAATTCCGCCGAGCTGGTCCGCGAATTGCTCGTCGCGAAGCCCCGTCAGTTCGACAAGGGCACACAAATCGACAATGCACGCGAGCTGCTGGGCTACGGCCTGATCAGCTCCGAGGGAGACATGCATCGGCGGCACCGGTTGCTGATGCAGCCAGCGTTCCGCCGTGACCGAATCGCGGAGTATGCCCAGGTCATGCGCGAACAGATCGTCGAGCACACCGCCGACTGGCATACCGGCCGAGTTATCGACGTGCGCGTCGCGATGACAACGCTGACGCTCTCGGTAGCCGCCAAGACGCTGATCTCCTCCGAACTGGGTAACGATCTGGTGGCCGAGATGCTGCACAGCATGCCCCGCATTCTCGACCTGACTTACCAGCGGATGACCACTCCGCTGCCGGTATTGAACAAACTCCCACTCAACCGCAACCGGGAATACGCGGCACGCTTGGCACGACTGCACCCGATGATCGACAAGGTCGTCGCCGACTACCGCAGCAGCAACGACCGCAAGCCAGATCTGTTGGGCATGCTGCTGGAGGCGCGGGACGCGGAAACCGGAAGTGTGCTGTCTGATCGGGAGCTTCATGACCAGATCACCGCGATCCTGATGGCCGGGTCCGAAACCACAGCGGCCGCCCTGTCCTGGGTGTTCCATGTGTTGACCGAACATCCGGATATCGAGGCCCGACTGCACGCCGAAGTCGACCGGGTACTCGAGGGCAGGTCGGCCGAGTACGCCGATGTCCGGCAGCTGACCTACACCGCCCAGGTGATCAATGAGGCCCTGCGGTGTTACCCGCCGGCCTGGCTTGCCACCCGACGCGCCACCGAGGACGTGGACCTCAAAGGCCTGCACGTTCCTGCGGGCACTACCGTAGCGTTCAGTGCCTATGTCGTGCAACGGGATCCGCGACTGTTCAGCGAAGCGGAGAAATTCGATCCGGACCGTTGGTCACCGGAGCGGGCCGGTGAGATCCACCGGGATGCGATCGTGCAATTCGGTGGCGGGCCGCGTAAGTGCATCGGTGACGTCTTCGCGGTTGTCGAGGCCACGCTGGCCCTTGCGACGATCGCCGGGCAGTGGCGCCTGCGTGTCACACCCGGCGCCAGGATGGAGAAGGTCGCCGGGTCCACATTCACCCCGCGCGACCTGATGCTGACCGTAGAGCAGCGGCAGCCTGTCCCGCGGCCGGCGCCGATAAGCTGATCCGATTGGTGTAGAGCGGGTTGCGGCGCAGACCGAGGTGCGGACCCTGCCGGACGCCTGCGGCCGGCGGACGTCGACGGAGGCTGCGTAGTCGTTGTGCGAACTGAGCTTCCCGCTGTGCCGAAGAGCGCATTATCCGGTTCCGGCTGGAACCTGCTGATAGTAGTTTGCCTCGTATTCGTCGAGTGATAGCAAGCCCAGCTTCTGCTGATCCGTTGGGTTGTACCAGCCGTCGATGTAGGTGAACAACGCGTTCTCAGCGTCTTCCTTTGTGCGCCAACTATTTCGGGACACCAGCTCGGTCTTGAGCGTGGAAAAGAACTTCTCCATCAACGCGTTGGTGTGTCCTGAAGGTGAGAGGAAGGTCGTGATTTAGAAGCACGAATCTTGTTGATGCCGTGCTGTTGTGGAGATGAAGGAAGGTCCTTCGGTATCGGCATGCAGGTGCAGGTACCAAACCGCCCCGAGCTGCTGCGGTGAATGAGTCGTGGTGGTGAGCGTCGTGGGAAAAGCCGCACAAGATGCGGCAGGTATGGGCTGAGAAGGCGAACGTGAGTGAACCACTGATGACGTGTCGTTAGATGTAAGTGACATCGAAACCGGGGCCTCAATGCTGTCCCGGGATGAGTCAGACGAGTGCCTGCTGATTGGTCTGGTGGTGTCCGGCATGAAGGTGGCGCGAGCTCGGTCCGGGCTCCACAACGGAACAGGAGAACTCCTCGACGTGAAACGGTGTCCGCTGGTTGAGGTGGGCGCGAGACGGGTGCAGAACCTGGTTGCGTGTCAGGAGGGCGGAACGCCCCTCATCAGATTCCTCCCATTACTGGTTGATCAGCGATCGACAAGATGGCGAGACTGGATTTCACCGCCACACCCGGCTGGCTTGACAGCACCGATGACCTCTTCGTCCCGCAACAACACGACTTGTTCGCCCCCCACCAGCACGGTGCCCTGACCGTGGCCCCCGGACTACCGCGAGCTGGTGTTGATACCGACCTGTCGCACGCTCCGAACACGCGGGATTCGAGAATGCCGGACTCGCCACAAGGGATCACCGAGCCTCGAGCCGCAGACGTTTCAGTTGACGCACACGGTCATGCTCGGAAGACAAGCGGGTTCGATGACCAGACCCTTGCCGGTGAGCCGGGAAAGGCGGCGGAAAGCGCGTCCGGCACCGACGTCGGCCGGGGCAGTCCGATCGGCCCGGATATTGGTGCCATGCCGGGTATCGGTGATACAGCGGATGTGGGTGGTGCGGCGCAGCCGACTGCGCAGGTGCAAGGCGCACACGATTCGCATCGAACCGATACAGATCACAAGCCCGGCCGGTACGAGAGTGCGCTGGCATCCGGGACAACCCAAACCCCGAGCAGCAGCCCCGAAGGACATTCCTGGCCTGTCACAGCCTCCGGCGGTCACGATCCCGAAGCGGCCCTCGGTCCACTCGCGTCCTACCCTCATGCACACAATGTTTCTCCCGACCCCGTGACCGACGAACCGGTCGTATCACCTCCACCGCGACAGACCGGAAGCGGTTCCACGGCGCCGACCCACCCATGGGCAAGTCTTGGTCGGGCACCGATATCGCGCACTAGTTCTGGAAAAGCGGTACCGCCCACACCTGCCCCGGCATCGGCCATCTCCGCAGTCACCGACCACGAACCGGTGGGAACACCGTGGTCGAAGACCGGATGCAGGCCAGATGTCGCAGCCAAGGCGTTCGCCCCGACAACCATGAAAACCGGTCCTGCACCCCGTCCCGACAAGCCCACTGCACAGCAAAAGACTCCAGACCCACCCGAACCGGCACGCGAAGCACTGACCGCCAGTCAGACCAAATGATGGTCGGCCCAACAGGGCAACAGTCGGACCCAGTAACACGGCGATCAAGGCCATACCATCACCAATGTCGGCCCCTACTGGATCGGCTGGATCACCAGGCAACCAGCCCCAATGCCGGGAAGTTAAAGGCGGAGGTTGTGTCGTCAAGTTGGTGGTTCGAGGAGGGCGACGGCGATGGTGGCTGGGTAGTTGGTGCGGTCGTCACCGGCTCTGGCTTGGTATTTGGAGTTGGCTCGCTTGACGATCCGGGGGCTGAGGCGGGTTCTGCGGGCCGGTAGGAGTTGGGTCAGGACAGCGCGGCCAATCGCGCCGACCAGGTCGATGCGGGTGTCGGCGGTGACGTTCGCGGCCTGGATGACCTGGTCGCGGGCGGTGTGCAGGGCGGTGGTGAAGCTGGCGCGGTCAGGGCCGGTCGCGGGTGTGGTTGCGGTGGCGTCTGAGGTTCACCCCAAATAGTGGACAGGGGTTCAAGCAGCTTTTGCTGCGTCTGTCAGGAATTGCTCGTAGCGTAGGGGGCTGAGCATCCCGAGGGCGGAGTGCCGTCGATCATGGTTGTACTTGTTGATCCAATTGTCAACCGCAGCAACGAGTTCGGTCTTGGTGGCGTAGACGTGGCGGTAGTACGACTCGTGTTTGTAGGTCGACCAGAGCGATTCGGCGGGACTGTTGTCCCAACATATTCCGGTATCGCCCATCGACCGTTTCAGCTGGTGGCGGTGGCAGGCGTTGACTGTCATCGCCGCGGTGAACTCGCCCCCACGATCGGAATGCAGCACGGTCCCTTCCACCGGATGCCCACGCACTGCTACGGCCTGGTCGATGGCTCGGCACACCACGTCGGCGCCGATGTGATCGGCCACGACGTGGGCGAGCACGCGGCGGGTATGTCCGTCACGGATGGCGCACAAGTACATGTCGCCCTGTCCGCAGGTCAGATATGTGAAATCGGTCGTCCAGACCGCGTCGGGGCGGCCTTGATCGAAGTTGCGGCGTACCAGGTCCGGCGGGAACGACGCGGCAGGATCGGTGATCGTGGTGCGGGCCTTGAACGTGCGTGGGCTGATGCCCTCGATCCCGATCCGGGCCATGATCGCCGCGACGGTCTTGGCACTGACCACCTCGCCACGTGCGCGTAGCTCGGCAGTGATCCGCGGAGAGCCGTAGGTACCGTCGGACTCGGCGTGGACGTCGAGGATCTTCACCGTCAGATCGGCACGACGCCGCTGACGTGGCGTCGAAACCGTTGCCGTGCAACGTTTCACATACGCGTAGTAACCCGACGCCGACACTCCCAGCAGGCGCGCCATACGACGGATCGAGAATCGTTGCCCCTCGGGGCGCTGGTGCCCGCGGTCTCGGCGATGTCATCGGGGCCGGCGTACTTCACCATCAGATCGAACCGGGCCGGTTGGTCTGCATCGCGGCGAAGTACGCCGAAGCTTTTGCCAAGAACGCATTGTCCTTCTCCAGCTCGCCGACTTGCCTGCGTAAACGCAGCAACTCGGCTCGCTCGGCCGCGTCCAGAGGTTTCTCACCGCCGACCTCGGCCGCGGCGATCCGGCGCCGCTCGTCTTTGACCCAGGTACTGAGCACGGTCTCGTGAATACCGAGTTCACGAGCGACCACGGCGATCGAGCGACCGGAATCGATCACCCGATGAGCAGCCTCGACCTTGTACTCGGCCGTGAACGACCGACGCTTGCGAGGAGGCATAACGGACATCCTTACCAGCAGAACCATCGATCCTGCTAACTCGGTGTCCACTTCCAGGGGTGAACCTCAGTCGGCCATAGCGGTGCGCAGCGCTTGGTAGGTGACCAGCAGGGCGTAGACCTCCTGCTCGATCCCTGCCGGGGTGCGGGCGCGCAGCACTCGCCCGCCCAGGATGCCGGATTTCAATTCCAGGTAGCTGGTTTCGATCTCCCATCTCTGGTGGTAGAGCTCGACGATCTCGGTAGCCGGGAACCGCTGGTGATCGGTCAGGGTGGTGAGCAGTCGATAGCGGGCGACACGTCGTTTCCCTTGGTGCGGACCGCTGCCGGTGACGGTGATCTCGGCTTCTATGACGCGTAGCCGCACCCCGCCGAGTTGGGTGAGCCAGGACCCGTCGCGGTATCGGCGAATGCTGGCCAGGCGGCGGCCGTTCTTGCAACGGATGAGCAGGTCGGCTTCGGTGGCCGCGATCTCCCCGATCAGGGAGGCGACGGCGAAGTTGCGGTCGGCCAGCAGCAGCATGCTCGGTCGCAGGCAGCGGACAAGTGTTGGCGCGTAGGTGGTTTCGCCGATGCCGGCCGGGCCGAACACGGCGTCGAGGAGGGTGCGGGTGCCGCAGGCCACCACGGTGAGCAGTCGCAGCAGCGGATATCCGGTGCCGCCGTGGTGACCGGCCTGACGGGCGTAGCGGGTCAGGTTCGCCGCGCTGTCGGGCACCGCCATCTGGGTGCCATCCAGGGCGCAGACCAGCAGGCCCCGCCACCACGGTGTCGAGGCGTCGGGGCCGGCTAGTAACTCGAACAACGCCCGCAACGGTTTCGCGCCGACCCTGCGGCGCGCTTGGGTCAGCGCTGAAGCGCTGGGCCGGGCCGAGCCGGGCAGGCAGACCGTCAGCCGCGCCCACACCTGTCGATAGCCGAGTTCGGCGAATAATCCCGCCGCGAGCAGCAGATACACCACCACCCGTGCCGGCAGGTCCCGTACTCGCCGTTGCACGCTCATGGTCGCGCCGAGTACCTCGTCGACCATCTCGAATGGCACGATCTGGGTCAACTCGCCGAGATGGCCAGGGGCAAACGCGCCCGCGGCTACCGTGGCGGCGCGGGGAATGACAGACTGAGCAGACAGCGGAACTCCAACGGTGGTGACGGGCGTCTTGGTAGGACACCCCATCAATACCCGGAGTTCCGCTGTCTTGCATCACCGACATACCCTGCCAGACAACACAATCCGCTACCCACGCCGCTGACACCCCGACAACCACACCCACTCACCCAAAGACTTGACGACCGGAACCACCCATTAACTTCCCGGCATTGCAACTAGTGCTGCGTTCCTCAAAGATCATGTATCTTGTTGCTGGTCTTGGTGGTTCGGGTGTAGTCGAGGTGGGTTCTGCCGAAGGTGTTGATTGCGCGTCCGGCGCGGGATGTGTTGGAGGAGCGAAAGATTCGTAAGATTGCAGCGGCTCGGCATGCGCCTGGAGATTGGATCCGGCGGGCGCGGATGATCACAGCCAGTTGGGATGGGAAGTCCACCGTGCAGATCGCCGGTGAGCTCGGCTGTCATCCACAGACGGTGCGAGAACGGTTGCATCGGTTCAACACTCATGGCCTGGACGGGCTTGGCGATCGTCGAGGAGCAGGACGTAGACCTCGGTTGACCGAAGCAGAGCGCAGCCGCATCGTGGCCTTGGTCGCCACGACACCGCCGGGGCGTTTGACACGGCATCGCGATGGCGAACTGCGCGCCGAGAAGGACGCGGCCGGGTCGTGCTGGACACTGGACGCGTTGACCGAAGCGCTGCGCGGCGAAGGCATCGTCGTCGGTCGCAGTCAGGTCCGCAGAATCCTTGTGGCAGAGGGGGTTCGCTGGCGTCGGCCGCGGTCGTGGACGGCGAGCAAGGACCCGTACTTCGTCCCAAAAGGACCCACATCGTCGGTCTCTACACGCAGCCACCCGAAGGTGCCACGGTAGTCTGCGCCGACGAACTGGGCCCGGTCTCGCCCCGCACCTTCGCACCCGCACCGGGGTGGTCGGTCGACGGGCACCGGATCAAGGCGCCCCTGGAATACTCGCGAGGCCCCGACAGAGTCTGGGTATACGGATCGATCCGAATCCGCGATGGACATGCCGTCACGCTCACCGCCTCCTCCCGCAACAGCGTCAACTACCAGCGTTTCCTCGAACTGGTCGAACAGGCCAACCCGGTCGGCGATATCTACGTGATCACCGACAACCTGTCCAGCCACAACAGCAAATCCACCCGCGAATGGCTCGAGGACCATCCACGGATCAAACACGCGTTCATCCCCGTCGGAGCGTGCTGGCTCAACCTGCAAGAGCCGTGGTGGCGGATCTTCCGCCGCGAAGCCCTCGCCGGCCAGACCTTCGCCGACCACACAGAAATCGACCGAGCCACCCGCCAGGCCACAGCCGCCCTCAACGCTCGCGCACGACCATGGGTCTGGGGCAGACCCCCGCCGAAACCCCGGGCTCTACGCCGCCGGTTTGTTTACCACCTTTGAGGAACGCAGCACTAGACGGTATCTTACGTGGATGTGATTCATTTGCCGCGTGTCGTGATCGGTTGCGCTGCATGATGTTCAACTCATGACCGACAGGTTGTCGACCGAACGGTGCCCTGACGGCATCGATACCTGGATACATTTTGATTGTTGAGATTGGGGCGCCGTAGTATCCGCCGCGGCTCGAAGCTGGACTCCCGATCTCGCGGCACCGTGATCTCGACCGGACCGGCCCCGGTCATCTTGGCCCGCTTGCCGTTTCAGGAGGTACCTCCGTCACGGCCAGCCGGGTCAGCGCTTGGCATAGCCGAGGTGCTCGTCCATCTCGTCTTCGAGCGCGGACTCCACCACCAGTTTCGCCATACGTGCCACCAGCCCGCCCTCACCCACCAATTGCAGCCCATCGCGTCAGGCCCCTCGGCCCACCGACGGATCTGCTCGTCCATCGACACCAGCGACAACCTCGCGACCTTACCGGTGCGCATCAAACTCGGGGTGGCTCACACTTCACGCCGCTCCCAGACGAGAGTGCTCAGTGATCGTCATGTCCATAACCGACGGCATGGCAATCGCGGACAACCTTTGGCAACGTCGTAGTCGATCGACACGATCACGCCGATTCTGGATGCTGCGGCGGCAAACTGTCGAGCGACCGTTGGATCGTCCTGGTAGTCGAGCTCCATGGCCGGGCTCGCAAATCGCACATGTATGTGGCATGAGCCGGGATTCTGTGGTCGCCCGTCGGTGCCACCCCCACTGTGCTCTACGTACATGTCAGTGAGCCCTTTCATACTTGCCCAAGCCGGATGCCGCCGTTTATCGGCGACAACCGGGACCCGCCGGGCGTGGTTGGCGCTGTGCAGCCAGCGAGCACACCGAAGCGTGTCATCGCCTGCGTCGGCGGTCTGACGTTGGACAGAACCGGCGACAGGCTGGGAAGCTCGCGTTGGCTGCCCCGCCGCTCGTTGATGTCACGAAGACGTTGATGCTGGCCGACCGCGACCATGTGGGACCTGTGGTAGGCGGAATGCGTCCGCGATCACACGTTGGTGGAACTTTCCCCGATAGTGGATGGCGGCGCGGGCGTCGGAGAGCAGGTCGGCGCCGGCATGCTTGGGCGCAGCGTAGGGCCAGCGTCTCGGCGTCCGGGCGGAATCGCCGGAGACGATAATGCGGTCGGCACGAAAGCCCTGCTCCAGTAGGTATCGATACGAGTCGACCGCGTCGTCGAGGGTCTCGGTGAAGTAGGCTTTCCGCAGCTGGTGGCCGCCGGTCCGGGCCAAGGTTGCCAATCCGAGTCCGATCGTGCCGCGCAGCAGCGGGTGGGCGATTCGCGTTGCGATACTTGCTCGATTCGGCCGCTCCACGACGAGCGAGGACACGTCGGGTCGTGGGCGGGGCCACGCGGCCGTCGTGGTCATCGCTGTTCTCCGGGCGATCCGGTCAGCGTCGCCCCGACAACTCGCTGGGAGGTCGGGTGTCGAGCGCCATGTCAACTGTGCGCTGGACAGTGCACCGAACGGTACGGCCCGATGGTGCAGGTCGATAGTCGAGATAACCGACCGGAAGCGCTGCAGCAGCTGATGAGCCGATGAAAGACCACACCGGCCCGGCAGAATTCGGAAATCTGGCACCCTTTTCCCAACCTTCCGGCCCTGAAACCGCTCAACCCGACAAATGACAAGCCTCAGGCAATCGGAAGGTGCTACACATCGGCCCATGCTCAGGGGCCACCTACAACGACTACCTACAAGCAGCCCCGAGACTTAAAGATTTTCCGGCGAGGCCGGCAACACCCGCGCTGGCCGACTGAGGTTCACCCCTGGAAGTGGACACCGAGTTAGCAGGATCGATGGTTCTGCTGGTAAGGATGTCCGTTATGCCTCCTCGCAAGCGTCGGTCGTTCACGGCCGAGTACAAGGTCGAGGCTGCTCATCGGGTGATCGATTCCGGTCGCTCGATCGCCGTGGTCGCTCGTGAACTCGGTATTCACGAGACCGTGCTCAGTACCTGGGTCAAAGACGAGCGGCGCCGGATCGCCGCGGCCGAGGTCGGCGGTGAGAAACCTCTGGACGCGGCCGAGCGAGCCGAGTTGCTGCGTTTACGCAGGCAAGTCGGCGAGCTGGAGAAGGACAATGCGTTCTTGGCAAAAGCTTCGGCGTACTTCGCCGCGATGCAGACCAACCGGCCCGGTTCGATCTGATGGTGAAGTACGCCGGCCCCGATGACATCGCCGAGACCGCGGGCACCAGCGCCCCGAGGGGCAACGATTCTCGATCCGTCGTATGGCGCGCCTGCTGGGAGTGTCGGCGTCGGGTTACTACGCGTATGTGAAACGTTGCACGGCAACGGTTTCGACGCCACGTCAGCGGCGTCGTGCCGATCTGACGGTGAAGATCCTCGACGTCCACGCCGAGTCCGACGGTACCTACGGCTCTCCGCGGATCACTGCCGAGCTACGCGCACGTGGCGAGGTGGTCAGTGCCAAGACCGTCGCGGCGATCATGGCCCGGATCGGGATCGAGGGCATCAGCCCACGCACGTTCAAGGCCCGCACCACGATCACCGATCCTGCCGCGTCGTTCCCGCCGGACCTGGTACGCCGCAACTTCGATCAAGGCCGCCCCGACGCGGTCTGGACGACCGATTTCACATATCTGACCTGCGGACAGGGCGACATGTACTTGTGCGCCATCCGTGACGGACATACCCGCCGCGTGCTCGCCCACGTCGTGGCCGATCACATCGGCGCCGACGTGGTGTGCCGAGCCATCGACCAGGCCGTAGCAGTGCGTGGGCATCCGGTGGAAGGGACCGTGCTGCATTCCGATCGTGGGGGCGAGTTCACCGCGGCGATGACAGTCAACGCCTGCCACCGCCACCAGCTGAAACGGTCGATGGGCGATACCGGAATATGTTGGGACAACAGTCCCGCCGAATCGCTCTGGTCGACCTACAAACACGAGTCGTACTACCGCCACGTCTACGCCACCAAGACCGAACTCGTTGCTGCGGTTGACAATTGGATCAACAAGTACAACCATGATCGACGGCACTCCGCCCTCGGGATGCTCAGCCCCCTACGCTACGAGCAATTCCTGACAGACGCAGCAAAAGCTGCTTGAACCCCTGTCCACTATTTGGGGTGAACCTCAGACGTGGCCGGCCCGGGTGAACGGGGAATCGCGATGGATGACGATGAACGCTCTACATGCAGGGCGGAAAACCGACCCAGCGCGGCGCCCTGCTCCATGACGACGACTTCACTATCGTCGCCAAATACCCGGCCGAGTATGCCGGGGCTGGTCCATTGGCTTCTCGCCGACCGGATGTTGCAAGATCTCCTATGCCACAACGAATTTGGAGGTACATCACGTCCGCAAACTTGCAGGCCTCAACAAGTCGGGCCGACGTGAGAAACCCTCCTTGATCCGTCTCATGGCGATGCGGCGACGCAAGGTCCTCGCTATCTTTCGCCGTTGTCACGAAGACAGGTCTGTAATTTCGACAGAGCCTGAGACTGGACAGACCCCTACCCGACCAGCTATTCGTCACCGAATTTGCACGGTAGTTGTCACCACTGGACCGACCGTCGAACGGCTCCACGTCATATCCAGGTGCTCGAGTGTGACGACGAACGATAGTTGGCCAATCAGAGCGATAGTTGGCCGCAGTGTTCGAGGCGGCACGCCGCCTAGCCCAGATATTTCGTGCGGCTGAGATGCTGGCCTGATCGGGTTCGGGTTGGTGTTTTGCGGCCGTTCCGGCCGCAAAACGGTGTGACGGTGTGGCCCGTTCAGCGGGTTGGCTGCCGGGTTCCACGGGCCCGGAAGTGGTTGCCCTTTCGGTCTTCGGGGTGGATTTACGCTGGTCAGCCTGGTTGCAGGCGGGCCAGGGCGGTGAGGATCAGGCCGGTGTGAGGCCAGTGGGCGGAGAATCGGAGGTAGGTTCGGCGGGCGTGGCGTGCGATGCGGGCCGCAGCGGAGAACAGGCGCAGGCGCAGCCGTTTGGGTTTCCAGCGGCGCGCCTGGTGATCAGCAAGCGCGAGCATCTGCATCCAGGCGGTGAGTACTGTTGCCAGGCAGACGATCTCGATCCAGATCCGATTCTGGTCGAAGCCTTGCAGCGGCAGGTTGGTCAGCCTGGTGTCCTTCGCGGTGCGGATGCGGTCTTCACAGCGGGCGCGGCGGCGGTGGCGCAGCTCCAGGTCCGGGAGCTGACCGGTGCGGGCGTTGGTGGCGAACGCGGTCAACCGCAGACCGTCGCGGTCGGTGAACCGCAGTTGCGCGCCGGAGTGCGGGCGCTCTTTGCGCACGATGACCCGCATGCCGGGCGGCCAGTCGGTGAGATCGATCAGGCCGGTCAGCTCGGCCACCCACGCGCCGTCACGGACTTTGCCGTCGGCATCGTATGCCTCGGCCCAGGCGTTCAAGGGGATGAGATCGACTGCGGTGGCGGTGGTTTCGGTGAGCGAGAAGCCAACCGAGTACTGCAGATGCCGGGCAGTGAGGTAGTCGATGAATTCGTGGGTGCCGCCGCCGGAGTCGGTGCGCACCAGCACTTTCGGCCGACTCGGTAGCCGGGCTGCCATGGCAGCTGCTGCAGGGCCGCGGCCAGCACTCGCTTGTGGTCGGCCGCGGTGTTGCTGCCGGCGTTTCCTGGTCGCAGGTCCGTGATCAGCGGTTCACCGGTGCCGGACGGGCCATGGTTGGCCCACGAGCCGAGCGGATGATGACCGAAGGTCTTCTTGAACGTCGGTGCTGCGTGTTCTTTCTCGGAGTGGGCGATCGTCAGGGTCGCGTCCAGGTCGATGATCAGTGGATGCTCGGCGTCGATCCCGTGATCGGGAGCGCGGTTACCGGCACGATCCCACGCCGCGGCGCGGGCGGACGCTCGCGCGGATCTGATGGCCGCCAATGCTTTCGGCGCTTCGACGGCCAGCCCAGCGATCGCGCGCGACACGGTCGGATCCGATGCCACCAGCCCGAACACGCCCGGCTCGGCACGCAGCATGCCGATATCGGCCAGGCAATCACCGCCGAGTGCGACCGCGACCGCCAGATCCAGCACAACCTTGCCCGGATCATGCACCGACCCCGGCTTGCGCCACGGTGCCAACGCTTGCGACAAACCGCTGGTCAACCCAACCATCTCGGCGGTGCGCAGCAGCAATACCGCTCCCGCCTGCGACACGACATGCGAACCCGACCCGTCCGCGGCCAGCCGCGGATACGGCGACGTAGACTTCCCCACCGAAAGGGTGCTCCTCGAATCTGTGCGAATTCCGACCTCAGCAATCAGAATTCTCCCAGTTCAGAGCACCCTTTCTTGTTCGCGACACGCGATCCTCAGTCACCTGCGATGAAAGCCCAGGGCTAGCGGTAGAGGACGCGCAATATGCCAGCGCCGCTACCAATGCCGGTGGCGGAGTCGGAATGCCCTGGCCTACCCGGCCCAGCTCGCACACCAGAGTGCAAAGCTCTCGGTATGGTTCTTCCAGCTGACAGCCATGTTCACAACGAATGGTCCTGGGACACGGGTGGGCCCTCGTCCGAGGCTGCCGGGCGGATGGAGTGCAGTTGCGACCGCGCCGCCGCGATCAGCCTGTCTGCCGTAATCTTCACCGAGCATCTGGATTTCACGACGCGTTGCGCACAGGCCCAGAGGACCTCCCGCCCCCACCAACGGCACCTACTCGGCGAGGACGGCTACCTTCGCCCTCCTGCACTGGATGTTGTGGGCTACCTCGACTGCATCGACCGTTGCAGGCACAGGTTCCCCGAACTACGCATCCTCACCGGCGTGGAGTTCGGACAACCCCACCTCTTCGCCGAACACGCGGCCCGGTCGCTGGACCTGACCGCGATGGACCGCGTGAACGGATCGCTACACACACTGCACATCGAGGACGACCGGAGCGAACCCAACACCCTGTTTCGCGTGTGGGCCCCAGACGACGTGGTTCGGGCCTACCTTCAAGAGATCCCCCGTATGGTCGCGGGATCAGACTCGTTCACAGTGTTCAGCCACATCGACTACGCGGTGCGCGCTTGGCCGGTCGCGGACATCGGCTCGTTCGACCCGCGCCGGTTCGAGGAGGGTTTCCGGACGGCGATGCGGGCCATCGCGGACAGCGGGAGGGCGTTGGAGATGAACACCCGCCGACTCTGGCCCTGAATTCCGCAATGGTGGCGCGAAGAAGGCGGCCGTTCAGTCACATTCGGCAGCGACGCCCACGTACCTGAAGCGCTTGCCGATAATTTCCCGGAGGCTGTCGCGATGGTCGAGCACTTCGGATTTCGGCCAGGCCGCCAACCCGAGGACTTCTGGACACGATAGGACCTTGGGCTACAGGACCGTATCGTCGTCGCCGTGAGCCAAGCCCGCCAGGAGCAGAACCTGTCCGGAGTCCTCGAGCAGAGCCGACAACGGGCCGAGCAAGCCCACGAGATTCTCGCCCAATTGCGACTCTTCGAGCGTTGGAGTGCCTTCGGAGCACCTGTGCTCGTGGGCGCGGTGGCCTACGAGTTGGCCATGGCTCCCGACATCGACATGGAGATCTATTGCGATGAGCCGCGCATCGAGAGGACGGGTTCTCGGTGTTGTGCGAGCGCGCGTTAGCGGACAACGTGCGCAAGGCACGGTTCGGGAACTACCTCAACGAACCAGACGAGGGTCTGTACTGGCGGCTCGACTACCGAGCAGACGACGGCACCGACTGGAAAGTCGATATGTGGTTGCTGCGGCGCAGCCACCCCCGCCCCTGCGCCGCACACCTCGTCGAACCACTTCGGGCAGTGCTGACGCCGGAGACACGACGCGCAATTCTGGAATTGAAATCACTGATACAGACCGGTTCCATTCCGCGTTGCCCCTCGATCGACGTCTATCGAGCCGTCCTCGACGGTGGAATCCGCTCCAGTTCAAACCTTTTGGAGTGGCTGGAATCGCATCCCCGTGACGGTCTCACGTTCTGGAAACCAGGTGAGGCCCCATGACCGCCCGGCGTGACGAGACCTGATTGTGGGTTATAGAACCATCCTGGAGGGCAAGCGGTTACGGTGTCCGGATGCATTCGGATCGGTGCTGTCTGGATGAACTGATCATCGCTGTCGGGGTATCTGATTCGGTTCGGGATCGGCTGGGGCGCGATCCGGGGTGGTCGTCTCGGTGGACCGCATCATGGCGGTATAGCGGGGATGAAATCGTCTGCACAGTACGCGATTTGATGACATTGCCGACGGTGGGATCGGAGCCTGTTTGTCGGTTCTCGTGGCGGGCGCGGCAGCGGCATCGGCCCGGGTTGCAGTTTTCTTGTCTCCACGGGGCGTCATCATGGGTTCGAGTCGCTCGAGGAGCAGCGTCTGCTGCTGGCGTTGGATTTCGCAGGCGAGGTGGTGGAGGTTTTGCCGCAGCCTTTTCGGCTCAAGTTCGAGACCTCCGACGGCCGTGGGGAACATATCCCGGACTACCTCGCGGTCACACGCGACGGCGGCCGGTGGCTGTCGATGTGAGGCCGAGGCGGCTGATCAAGGACGGAGGATGTGGTGCGGTTCGCCGCGGCGCGGGAGGCAGCGTTAGCGAGCGGCTGGCGTTACACCGTGGTGGCGGGCTGGCGCGGGCATGTGATGACGGTGCTGGACGGGTTGTCGGCGCAGCGGCGCGAACTCCGCGATCGCCTCGGCCTCGAGGAGCAACTGCTGCGGTCCGCGGCGGCGGGGCCGGTGCGGTTCGGTGATCTAGTGAACCTCACGTCGGTGCCCACCGTCGCGAGAGCTCCTGCGCTGCACCTGATCTGGCATCGCATGCTCAGCATCGACCTGGCGCGGCCGAAACCGCGCGTTACCACCGGATGGGGGACAGATCCGAATATGCGACAGAGCCGACGAAGCAGAGTCCCTACAAGCGCGCACGACGACGCTTGTAGGTAGTCGTCGTAGGTAGACCCCTGAGCATGGGCCGATGTGTGACATCTTCCGTTCGCCCGAAACTTGTAATTGTCAGGTTGAGCGATTGCAGGGCCGGAAGGTTGAAAAGGGTGCGACGACGCATCTCACCGCTGTATTGGTGCGTTCGGTCCTGGCATGCGCCTGATGAAATCTGATCTTGAACTGGCCGCCGGCCCTCGGCGCCGATCCGGACGGTGCCTGCACGATCAGGCGAGAACACGCGACACACGAAACGGGCTCCGAAACAATGCCAGCGCTACGCCTGAGTCGGTTCGCTACCGAGGCGATCGCACAAAATCTTCGTCATCCCGGGTCGTGCAACACGCCAGCGAGGTTGAGCGTATGCGTTTGACGCTGGTAGGAGACGATAGCGGCGACGAGGTACTCGAGCAGGCACTCACCGCTCGAGGGCACAGCGTGGATCGCAAACGCCGAGGCTCGGATCTCCTGACATCGCACCATCACTACGACGCCGTCATCCTCGAGCTGTGTCTGCCCGATCTTCCTGGTCTGCTGATACTGCGCAAGCTGCGCCAAGTCACCTCGGTGCCGGTGATAATCCTGACCACTGACGCCAGCGAACGCTCGGTCGTACGCGGATTGCGCAGCGGAGCCGACGACTACCTGGTGAAACCCGCGCGCATCGGCGAGCTGACCGCCAGGTTGGAGGCGATCACCCGACGCGCCGCCATTCTCGCCAGCTCGGTGGACTCGGTGATCGTCAGCGGCGACGTCCGAGTCGATCTGACGGCACGGCAGGTTTCGGTGGCCGGAAATCCGATACGACTCACACCCACCGAATTCGAACTGCTGAGCATCCTCGCGGAGCGGGCGGGCAGCGCAGTGAGTCGCGCCCAATTGATGGATCACGTGTGGGGCGACGCATTCATCGCGGTGTCACGGACGTTGGATGTGCATATGGCCAGACTGCGGACCAAATTGAACCGGCCCCGCTTGATCATCACACTCCGCGGCTACGGCTACCAGTGGGCACATGATTCGACCACAGTGGATCTACCGGCGACAGCGGATACAACAGCGGAGACGCCCCTAGCCGGACGAGATATTAGGGGTTGACTCAGGAAACTCATGTGCCGCACTCTCCACAGGAAGTTGGAGCGGCAGGCGGCGCTGCGGCCCCCGAAACTCGGGTCTCCGCTGTCCCGTTCGGGCGATGGAGTGAGCGGCGCCGCGGTTGACCAGCAGGCGCTGCGGGCGACGACCGCCTTCTCGACCGTAGGCCCTGAGCATGGGCCGATGTGTGGCACCTTCCGTTCGGCTGAGGCTTGTCATTGTCAGGTTGAGCGATTTCAGGGCCGGGAGGTTGAAAGGGTGCGACATTGCCGTATTCGGCCGTGCCGTAATCGTCGCTCGCAGTGGGTGAGATTGGAGGATGTGCGTGGCCGCACGTCAGGATCGGCTGGATGAGAACTCGTGGATTGTTCCGGCAAAATGGTGGCGCAAGGCAGCGCCTTTCCGTGGGCTGGGCCCGACGCGACATGTGACGTTTCGGCCGCGGACCCCGGTAACCCCCACCGAGCTCGCCCCGAATCGTCGGGTGATCGAGGGTGTTCTGGCGTGCCCGCCGCGCAGTGGTGCGTTTTGGCTTTCCGAGGCGGGGAGCAAGTTTCTCGATTCAAGCGTATCCGCGAAAGGCGCGGCTGTTGTGTGCGCTGTCGTGCACGCGGAGCCGTGCAGCCTCGCTGACACGTGGGTGGCCGAATACGGTGTCGATTTCGCAGCGGAGGCGGCCGTGTGGCTGTCCGGCGTCGGACTGTCGAGCTCGGTCGTATCGGGGTCCCGAGAAGGTACTTGGAATCCTATCCATCTGGGAACGCCCGCGCCGAACGATCCCGGACCACTGCGCGCGTACAACGTGCTGCGGCGGGTTCGGGCGCACCTGGCGACGGCGTCTAATGAACGTTATCGGGCCACCGTCGAACGGCTGGGTACGCTGCGCTGCGTATCCGGTGGTGGACAGGCTTCCGGTCATGTCGGCGAGCTGTGGGTGCGGGTCGCCACGTCGTATCTATTGCCGACCGAGCAAGAGTGGCTAGACGCAGACATCGGGTTCACGCCGATCGTCCGCTCATGGTGTTCGCCTCCCGAGCAGCATCAACGTTGGTACGGCCTCGATTTCGGGGCTTCGTCGGTTCCTGCGGATTCCTTGGATTCGCTTGCTCTTCTATCCGCTTCCGCCACCACGGCGGAGCAGCTCACTCGTATCGCCGAGATGGTGGAGCCAGCGCGACTTTTCCGTCATGTACACAACATCGCGGCCCAGGTAGGTCCGGCTTCCGCCGACGTCGTCGCGGCGATGCTGGATGCCAGGCTCCACGCACCCTTCGGTTGGGGGGCCAGGGAACGCTCCACGGGCGAGCTCGCCGAGTTGCTAGCCCGGTTCCCGACCGACGGCGCGATGGAGTTGTTGCGGGCTCGCGCCGCCAACGGATTAGTATTCGGCGCACTTTCCAGGGCTGCGGGCCGGTACCCCCGCCGCGCGAGGAGGCTGTTGTCAGCCGATCTCACACAGGCGGCACCGGCTCACCTTGTTCGGGCACTCGAGCGTCTAGGACCCGAGACCACTGGCGATGCAGCGCAAGCCCAGCTGTGCGGTACGTCCGGACACCTTCGCAACGCCGAACCGCACGAACTGCCCGATGTTCTGGTGTCGCCACCCTGGCAGCACTCGCCTCCGCCGTCACAGCACCTTTCCCTCGAGGAACGTCCGGATCGCCCGCTGAGGCTCAACTGGCGGGCGGGCGAACGGGCGCTGTGGGCGGCGATGCCCGTAACAAGGGGGTGGTGGTACGAGCGCGGCATGCTCGAGGTGGTCAGCAGCGCCCAGAATCCCGAGGATTACCGGCGCTCGGTGCTGAACGTCGACCACGGGCCCTTCGTCCTCGCACTGATATCCGAATACATCGCACGCCCGATCCTCCGAGATTTCCAGGTGCCGGGAACAGTCCACTCGCCGTGTATTTTTCAACGCATTCTGGGGAGGTTCGGTACCGATGCCCTCGATGCGGTCGTGGCGACGATGGCGCGGCATCCCTTGCGGATGGCCACCGTTATGGCGCCGGTCGATGGCAGCCGCGTCGCCGTGCTGATGATGCGCTGTCTCGGTCTCCCCCGGACCAATCGCGCTGCTGTCACCTGGTGGCTGCGGCATGCCGACACTGCCGTACAGGACCTGATTCCCATTGCGTTGGGTCGGCAGGGTAGGGATCGCATGCTTGCGGAGCAAGCACTCCGCACCGTTGCCCAAACCGGCCACCGCGGCGCCGTCGATGTCGCCGCGACAGGCTACGGCGAGCAGGCCCGCACAGCCATTTCGGCAATGCTGGACGCCGATCCGACACTGTCGCTGCCCCATCGGATTCCTCAACTGCCGACGTGGCTCGTGCCCGGCCTGCTTCCCCCCATCGCGTTACGAGATGGTCGCGCCGTACTGCCGGACTCGGCGGTAGAAAACTTTTGCACGATGCTGGCAATGTGTCGACCGGGATGGCAATACGCCGGGGTTCGGATCGTCGCGGATATTGTGGATCCCACAACGCTGGCGGAGTTCGCATGGGGCCTATATGAGGCGTGGATGTTGGCCGATTGTCCCAACAGTGGCCAGTGGGTGTTGCATGCGCAAGGTCTTGTAGGGAACAAGGACACGGCACGCCAACTGTGTGAGCAGATCCTCAAGGGGCGATGGCGAATCGGGGAGTCGTCCCGCGCTGCACTCGATGCGATCACGGCCATCGGTGGAGATGAGGCAGTGGCTCAGCTGCGAGCCATTGTCTCAGCCTCATCCGCCAATGGCATGGTCCGCAAGGCCAGACACCGAATCCGCGAGCTGACGGAACCGGACAGCGCGCTTTGAAGGGCGATTCGTGCCGACCGGGACGACCAGCGACCGGAACTAGCGAATCCCGGATCTGCCCCACTTTCCGTGATCGACCAACACTCGGAATGCAGACTAGCGCTTGATGATTAGTAATGTGAGTCGGCCGACCATGCGAATGGTGGGAACAAAAATGAACGCTTTCGTCCCACCACCAGCCGAGGCAAGGCCGTCAGGAAACCGCAGCTCAGACCCTGCCCTCCGTGGGTCATAACCCGTTGGCGGAATCTACGAGACGAAACCCGACACGTCGGCCCTGGTGGTCGGTCCGGGGCTGTCGCAGAACTCTCGTATCTGGCGATTTATGCGAGTGTGAATTCTCGAAGCCATCTGCACGGATGACGAGCGGGTTCGGGCGTTTGTGAAGGGGACTTCGAACATCGGCGTGTTTCGAACTGGACTGCACTACGGTGCTTTGGCTCGTAGTCATCTGCACAGCGGGAGTTCGTGATGGTCGAGGATTCGGTGGTGGTACGCGATCGAGGTGAAAGACCAAGACCCTGAACCGATTCCGATTCCGATCCCGATTCCGAAGCCGTTGGCGACCCTGGAAAGCTACACCCACCAGGCGCTCACGGTCGGCCGGGTGGAGCTGCCGGGCCGCAGCGTGCACGCCGGGGTGTGGTTCCGGCTGCTGCGCAGCCTGCTCGACGAACTCAGCCTCGCGGTCACCACCGTCAACCAGCCCGCCCGCCACAGCCTCGAACAAGTCTGGGACGCTGCCGAACTGCCTGTGCGGGCGGGGATCTCGGTGTGGGCACCCTACGAACAGTTACCGTGGCAGGCCCAGGAGAAGCTGCTCACCGCCGCCGCCGCCGCCGCCGCCGCAGCCGCGATAGCGCTGGCGGCCCAGCGGCGGATCATCGCACGGGGAACCCCCGGCCCAACACTGGCCGAACCCTCGCACGAATCTGTCTACGCCGGGGACGATCCCGCCCAGCGGCCGGTGAGCGCCTGGTCCGCTTTCACTGCGGCCATGGACGAATGGATGTGCGCGGCCCGGACAACTCCCGGACCCGCCCAGCAGATGCTGCAACTGCTCACTTGGTACAACACCAGCCCCGAAAAGGTTGTCCGCGAGCGCGAGTCCCTGATCAGGCAGGGCATTCCACCGGAACTCCTGCGCCTGGACCCCCGACCGCTGTGGGGGCGATCCGTCCCGGCCGACGAGGCCGCAGTGACCCTGGTAAGAGGGGTTCGAGCCCTCCGAGGTACGGCAGGTGATCGGCGAATTCCTCGAAGAACTCGAACTCCGCCACCACGGCGGCGAGGACGATCCCGACAGTGACCGCGCCGACATCACCGAGGACGATCTCGAGCAGCTACGCGCCCGGCTCCGCCTGTGACGGTCCCGGCCCGCAGGTAGCTGTAGACGGTCTCGCGGCTGACCCCGAAAACTCTCTGGCCAGCAACGCTTTTCCCTCCCCGGCTGCTGCGCGCTGCCGCAACTCGTCAGCCTGTTCGGCAGTCAGGGCCGGTTTGCGGCCGGTGTAGGCACCGCGGGCCTTGGCCGCAGCGATGCCCTCGCGCTGACGTTCCAGAATCAGCGCACGTTCGAATTCGGCGAAGGCCCCCATCACCGACAGCAGCGTCGCCATTGGCAAGTCCTCGCCGGTGAAGGTCAGGTTCTCCTTCACGAACTCCACCCGCACGCCTTTACCGGTGAGGGTGCGCACCAGTCGTCGTAGGTCGTCGAGGTTGCGAGCGAGGCGGTCCATCGAGTGCACGATCACGGTGTCACCCTCGCGGACGTAGGCGATCAACTCGTCGAGCTTCGGCCGCGCGGTGTCCTTCCCGGACGCCTTGTCGATAAAGGTGCGTTCGACGTCGATCCCGTCGAGCTGCCGGACGGTGTTCTGATCGACCGAACTCACCCGGATATAGCCGACCCGCATCCGCTGCCGTCCCGTCTACCCCAGCTGGACGCGACTCTCGCTCTATGGCCCAGCGATGGCCGTTCCCTGCGCTGACACCAGATGCCACTCCTCATCGTTGGAGACGAACACGTGGGTGTATCGGCTGGATGCGGTGATCTGTGTGCCGTCGGGCAGACTGAATTCCATCGCGGTACGGCCCACGATGATGGCGGTCGTACCGAATCGCCGCACGATCGCCTCGGCGGGGAATTGGTCGATCCGGGTGAACCGGACGATGCGATCGCTAACGAACTGCAGGAATTCGTCGCGGGCTGTGACATCACCGCCCGCGACGTCGACGATCAGGAACTCGGGAGCAAGGAGCACGTCGAGGTTGGCGCGGTCAGCTGCCAGCAGGGCGTCGAAGAAGCGTCGGTCTGTGGCGAGCACTGCGTCGGTTGTTGGGGCGGAAACGTTCACGGTGAAACCTCTCGATCGGTGTGAAGTGTCCTCGCCTCGATGCCAGCGAGTAGTTGACGTAGCCCGGCCACGAATCGACGGTGCATCGCGGCGGGGTCCGTACCGGGGCTGTAGCGGACCAGATTGCGGTAGCGGGGCGAGATGTCGTCGCTCCCGACTGGGGGCTGGAATCCGGTGGTGGCCACGGCTTGCGACTCCGCGTAGACGAACCCGAGGATGAACCACAGCACGGACAGGTAGGCATCGGCTACCTCCTCGTCGGGTAGGCCGCTGCCTGCCACCACGCCGACGGTGGCATCGGCCAGACCCAAGGCCACCGGCCCGAGCCGCCAGCCTCGACGCCACAGCACCGTGATCAACGCAGGGCGCGGCAGCAGCACCACCCGGATTCGCTCCGCCAGCAACGCCAAACGGTCCTCCCAGGGACCGTCGATCGGGACGTCGATGGCACGCAGCGTCTCGTCCAGCACAGCAGTCAACAACTCGTCGCGATCACGAACATGCCAATAGAGGGTGGCCGGCCCGGTGCCGAGCGATCTGGCCAGCGAACGCATCGACAGACCCTCGATACCGGACTCGTCCAGCAAGCGCGCCGCGGCAGCCAGCAGTTCCGGCCGGGACAGCGTCTCCCGGCCTTTCGCGCGGGCTGCGACGCTCTGCTTCTCGAACGCTGTTCGTGACACACGAACACTGTACCGCGCAGGCGCAGACGTATCGGCATCCGCATATGCCCGGACGTGACAAAAGTCGATAGCTGGCCCTGGTTGGGGCGTCAGGTCACCCGAGTGCAGAGGAGTTCGGACATCCGTGCAGCCGAGTTCGAACATCGACAGCGAGATCCGAATCCGTCGAGTTCACCACTCGGTAGGGATCAGCAGTTTCGACGAGGCCGAGGGGCTGATCGTCCATTACCCTGAGTGGTCAGGAGGCAAGATGCGAGCGCGCACGTCGGCACTGGCGGCCGGAAGGCGACACTCTGTAGCTCGTTGCCGGGACGGGACGGTTGTCGCCGTGGGCGCCGATGCCGCTGACGAATGCCGTGTCGAACTGTGGAAAGGCGTCATAGCCGTTGCTGCGGGTAATGTTCACACGGCGACCAACACGGGCAGGTCTCACACCGTCGGACTTCGATCCGGCGGGACCTTGTTGGCGAGCGGATGGAATGGCGACGGCCAATGCGACGTGGCTGCGTGGCGAGACGTCGTAGCAGTCGCCGCAGGCTGGCGTCGCACGCTCGGAGTCCTTACCGATGGCACCGTGCTCGCAGCCGGCAGGACCTCCGAAGGGGCGTGTGAGGTTCCCCCGCTTAGCCGGAGAGCGAATTATCTGGTTCCGGCTGGAACCGGTTGATGGTAGCTGGCTTCGAACTCGTCGGGTGATCGCCAGCCCAGCTTCTTCTGTATGCGCTGGGAGTTGTACCAGCCGTCGATGTAAGCGAACAGGGCGTTCTCTGCCTCGTCGCGGGTGCGCCAGGCGTGGCGGTAGACCAGTTCTGTTTTTGAGGTGGAGAAGAAGTTCTCCATCAACGCGTTGTCATAGCTGTCACCAACCGACCCCATGGACTGAGCAATCCCGTTGTCGGCCAAACGATTCGCGAACCGGATCGCCGTATAGGTCGACCCCCTGTCGCTGTGGTGGATCAATTCACCGTCACGGATATCGCGTGACCAGACCGCGTATTCGAGCGCACCGAGCACGAGATCGGTGTCGCAGCGGTCCGAGGTCTTCCATCCGACGATCCGGTTGGAGAACGCATCCCGCACCGCGGCTAGCCAGAAGACGCCTTGACCGGTCGGGATGCGTGTGGCGTCGGCCACCCACAGCCTGTTCGGTTCGGCGGCGGTGAAGTCGCGCTCGACCAGATCCGGTGCCGGTGTGGCTCGCGGATTCTGCCGCGTCGACGGAACCCGCCACCTGCGCCGCAGGAATGCGCCTTGCAACCCCGCCGACCGCATCAACCGCTCGACTCGTTTGCGACCGACCCGAATGCCGCGACGGGCGAGCATGGCATGCACCCGCGGCGAGCCATATGTGCCGCCCGAGCTGGTGTGGATGTCCACGATTTTGCCCAGCAGTTCCTCCTCCAGCAGCTGCCGCGCCGAGGGCTGCACCGCGCGCCTGCGCCACTCATAAAAGGTTGAGGACGGAATTTCGAGCACCCGTAATACGAGCTCGACCGGGTACTGCGGGTGTTCTTTGACGAACCGCACGATCACCTCCGGGTCTGGTCGAGCTCCGAGGCGAAATATGCACTCGCAGAACGTAATACCGCGTTGACTCGCTCCAGCTCGGCCACCCGCTTCTTGAGTTCCCGATTCTCGGCGGCCACATCGGTCGGCGGTCGATCACTACGTTCGCCGGCATCGGCCTCGGCCTGGCGGATCCAGTTCCGCAACGCCTCGTGATGCACCCCGAGCTGCTGAGCCAGCTTCCGGACCGTCGGCTTGGAATCGGACTCCCGATACAACCGGACCGCCCGCGCCTTCAACTCATCGGGGTACTTCTTCGGTGCTGCCACGAATGACTCCTTCCATCGTCCTATCGGACCATGCTCAGAGCCCTCCGAGAAAGCGGGGGAACCTCACTGCAAGCACGGTTCGACGGTGTCGAAGATGGCGGCCCGATTCAAGACCACCATTGAATCGCCCCGGCTTGTCTGGAGTCTCCGGACAAGCCGGGGGGGATTCACATCCAGACACCCAACGGACCGCGTACCTGCTTCCAGGCCAGCGCTGAACGTGACGGCAAAAACCCGCTGGTTGCACGGTTCGGTGGCATTCCATTGCGGCGCAAAAAGAACGCGGTCCTCACCGACCGCTATCCTCTCCCGGTCATCGTCCGACACAAAGAGCTGATCACTCGGCTTCTGGCAGGCGAGAGTGCCAGATGTGCGGGCAAACCGGCACGGTTGATGTTCACCAAGTCCGCAGGCTCGCCGAGCTCGACAGACCGGGACGGCCACAGCCCGCGTGGGTACAACTCATGGCGAAATGGCGACGCAAGACCCTCGTGGTCTGCTCGCCCTGCCACGACACCATCCACGCGCGGCAACCAACCGCGACACCCACGCAGTAGTCACTGGAAAGCCGGATGATTGGGAAACCATCAAGTCCGGTTTGGGAGGGGGTCGTCGGGAAAAGGACCAGCTTCTGCTGGCACCTCGCCCGACGGCCTACCTCGCCCAGTCCGGAACCCAGACAGGCCCGCGAAGAAGTCGTAGACCGGGCCATCGACATCCAGCAGCACGAACTGAGCGATCGCCAACACGGCACGCACCGCCGAACCACGGCCGAAACCGGAGGTGTCTCTGTTGATTCGGCTCTCGGTATCACCTGTTGTCGCGTAGGGCGCGTGTGGTTATTCATTGGACTCGGCGTGCTCGATGAACTTGCGCTGTCGAATCAACACACCTTCGAGCCAGTCCGGAAATCCCTCCGCCTCGAACAAGGGCCGCAACGCGGGGAGGTTTTCTAGGTATTCGATCTGTTCGGACCGCTTCAGTCCATTGGGCGCCACCCACACGTAAGGATCGTCTGCGTCGAGGTTGTCGAGATTGAGGCCGCTGACATAACGGAGTGCGAACACGTTGTCGTTCGGGTCCACCGGGCGTTGGAACGAGGCGGCATGGTCGTAACCGAATGCGCGCCGCTGCCCGGTCGACCGGCCTGGCACTGCCACGGCTTCGATGTAACGCAGCCAGTTACGCGGGCGGTCCCAGTTGTTGATCAGCACATCGAGATGACCCAATCGCTCTGCGTCCGATGTGTCCCGCACAGTCGCCATCGCGGCACGGAGCGCCTCGAGGTCCGCATCTATTCTCTTGAAGTCTTCACCTGGCATCCATGGCATCACCACGGTGTGGTCGCCCACTCCGATCACCGGCGGCACCGGCGCCTTGATCGCATGACCCACCGCGGACGCGCATATCTCAGCTGCGGCGGCCTTCCGCGTCAGGCCGCTCTTCACCACGACCCAGAGGCTGGCTTCGGGGTAGAAGAGCAGTTCCGTCATGCTGCCCGCGGTGATCATATGCGGGAGCGTCATCCGCTCCGGTCGCTCGGAGCGCACGGCTGCGGCGAGCCGTGCGGCGAACTCATCGACAGACACCAGATGGGTGGCATCCGCTGCAGCCCCGACGTTCTCGGCTTCTCGATGGCGCGCCGAGCCCTCGCTTCGCCCGGTGCCGCCAGCCGCCTCGCCATGCCCGTCGTGTCCAAAAGCGTCAGCGATATACCGGGCAATGGCGTCAGAGTTGTCCTGGGCGGCCGATTCGTGCCAGGACTGTTCCGGCGCGGCGTCGCTGTTATCGCTGATGGTAGTCACGGGATGCTCACCACCATGAGGAGACGCTGCCGTATCCAACAGCTCGTCGCCCCTGGCCTCGGCCCGAGCAGCAGTCGTATCGTCCGTCTCATCAACCGCTTCCCCCCAGCGGGTCGACAATTCCGTGGCAAAGATCACGCGGGCGCGGGCGCGAGCCGTATCGACATCCACACCGTCGGTCACGAACCCGACCGGCCAGGCACCGAGCAGGTAGGTGAGCTCCGCGCCGACCTCGACCGCGGTGGCACAGTTCTCGAACGGAGGCACATTGAGCAGACCCTGCATATCAACGACACGCACGGTACGTCGCCGACCCACCGCGTCCGAATCACTGCTCGACACGGTCAGCCGACTCTCCCCGATATCGGGAAGGTCTACCGATCCAGCATCCCCCGCATCGGGATAAGCGGTATCCAGAGATCCTTCCAACTCATCAAACGTCACCACCACCCGCCCACGCTCGCGGTCGGTGATATCGGTAGCAATACCGATGGTCAACAACCGCTCACCCACACCACCCGACGTCGCCATCTCGATCACGCCTGCACCATCACGCAACAACCGACCAATTTGCGCCACAATGACTTCGAACGTGCGGGACCGCTGCACACCACCCTCCCAACCACGCGCCAGCTCGGGTATCAACGCCAACGCGGCAACAACCCGCCCCGCATCGCCGGGAGACAGGTACACAGTGGCCGCCGCCCGAGAAGCCTGAACACCGGCCATCTCCAACCGCAGCACGGTTTGACCATCACTACCACGCACAGCGAAGCTCACGACGAAAACACCCTCCTCGTCACGCCGCACATCCAGCTCATCCACCCACGCCCCGAGACTGTTCTCCAGCAGGGCATCGACTACCCCAGCAATCCCAACCCTGCTGACATCATCAGCCGGGAACTCGGCCATCACCGCACGCAACCGCGCCCGCGCAGCCACGGTACGGTCCGGATCGGACATATAGAAGGTGTCCGGACCCAATCCATCCGAGAACCCACTACGGCCGGTGCGCCAATACTGTTCCCGCAATTCCCGCAATTCCCGCAACGCCTCAACCTCGCCGCGGTGCGCACGCGCCGACACCGATTGATCATCGTTGAATTCGCCAGCCTCCACCCGACCGGGATCAAACCGCTGTCGACCCAGCTGTTGCCCTTCCGGCCGTCCCCCGACGACATCCAGCACATCCGCGACACCGGCTGGGTCCGACCGTGGATCGGGCCGTGACCCACGCGTATCGAATGCCTGCGCGGCGACTGCCTGGTGGGCAGCCGAATCCCGGCCATCATCGGCCCGATCCACCACCGTGGTTTCGCGGTCATCGTGGCCCGCCAGGTATCCCTTGGCCTGCAACTGTTGCGGATCGATCCCGCCAACGGATTCGTCCGCGCCCGACTGCCGGCCAGGTGGCCGAAAGGCATCCGCGGGTTCGCCCCCGTCGACACCAGGGGTGTGCGCGAAGAACAGATCGGGCCGGATGCCACGCGACCGCGGCAGCAGAGCACCCGCAACATCACTCGAAAACCCTAGCTCTTCAGCGAAAGTCGGCGGGTCGACACGCGTAGGTGGCGCAACCCCAGCCGGGCGCTGATACCTCGCTTCACCATCGCCCGCTGCCGGAATCGGATAGCCGAGTCGCTCCGCGGCGGCAATCACACGCTGCGCGACCGGCCGGTGCCGCGGAATCCGGTCTCGGACAACGGCGGAAACGTCTCCACTGGATACCCCGGCCAGTCGAGCCACATCATTCTGCGTGACCGGCCCGACCGCGCCTTGCTGTTTTGTGTAGCCGAGTTCCTCAGCGGCCGCGCGAATCCGCGCCATGGTCGGTCGGTGCGCCGGAATTCCACCGTCAAGACCGCGGGAGACCATTGACCGATCCACGCCGGCTAGTCGAGCCACGTCGATGGTGGTGGGCCGACGGACCTCATACAGCCGCTCGATCCGCTCACCGAATGCGGCGGGAAGCCATGCCGCCAACAGCCGGATCGCCCGGTATAGCCGGATACGCACAGTGTTGGGAGTGGATTCCACTCGCCGGGCAATCTCCTTGGGGGATAGTCCTTCCACGAACTGGAGCCGGATGGCTTCCCTAAGCTTCGGGGAGAGGTGTTCATCGACACAGCTCGCCCACAGGACGGAATCCTCCTGCAGTGCCGCCCAAACCAAGTTCGACTTACTGCCGGCATCGGCCATCACCCACGGGGCGAACAGATGGACACCGCCGGCCACGACCTGGACGGCGCGGCGCAACCGAACCCGGAGCGCGTTTTCGCTGACGCCTAGTTCGATCGCCATCTCTGTGATGGTCTGCCGCTGCACGAACCACCGAAGGAAAACATCTTTCTGCCGCTCGGGAAGTCGATCGACCAGATCCAACACCTGGTCGCGATGCCCGTCGAGCAAAGCAACCTGCACCACCAGCATCCGCTCGCCACCGACCCCGAGCGGCACCGAGCCCGACAGCCACCCCGCCAAAGTCCGAACCATCCAACGCACCCGAGACAGTGACCCATCTAGGGTGCCCCCCATTGCAGCCGCGATCGTGCCGAACGACTGCCCTGTCACGAACCACCGGACAAAACATTCCTGATGCTCCGGGGAAAGCTGCTCGACAAGACACCACAGCATCGGTCGCTGCGCGGGATCCAGCGCAGCCGCCTGCAGCACCGCCATTTCCGCGTCGAGATTCCCGAGCACAAGGCCCGCGGCCATTTCGCCGTCGCGTGCCGCAACAGGCACTTGGTACCGCACCGGGACACTATCGTTCAGCTGTTTGAACAACCTGTGCACGGTGCCGACCAGCCGCCGCTCGGTGACGGGAACGGCGCCACCCATGGCAGCCGCGATATCGGCGAACGACTGTCCCAGGAACCACCGGACAAAGCATTCCCGCTGGGTGGCTAGAAGGTGTTCGACAGCCACCCGCAGATCATCGAGGCGCTCGATCTTGGCCGCCTGGATCACCGCGACCTGGACGGCGGGAATGCTTGCGGTAGCCGCCACCCTCTCGCCACCTGTCGCGAGCGCCTCGGCAAGTGCGTCACCTCTCGCCGTCAGCGCCGCGGCAAGCGCCCACCCCGAGGCCCGCTCCTGCAGGAATGCCGCCCGCAGCCCGTCATGGGCACGCTCGACCAGCACTGCCACCGCATCCGGCGTCGAATCGAGCCGCCGTGCCGCCTCGGCAACCGAAAAGTCTTCGATCGTGGTGAGCCGCAACACCGTCCGCAATTCCGGCGGCAGCGACTCGAACGCGCGACCAATCGCGGTCTCCCCCGAGTCCGTCCCCGACTGACCAGAAATCGGCTCCGCGAAACCGTCGGTGTCGGTGCGGATCTGCCGGGCGGCACTGGACCGGAACTCGAGCGAGACATTGCGCACCACACCGAGCAGATAGCCGCGGAATTTCTCGATCGCGCCTTCGCCTTCACCGCGCCGCAGCTTGCCGAGTATGCGAGCGAAACTCTCGGCCACCACGTCTTGGGCGTCGGCCTCGCTGTCGAGGTATCGCATTGCCACACCGAGCGCAAGGCTTTCGTACTCTCGGAATAGATCGTCCATTGCCGCCAGGTTGCCCGCCCGGACCGCCACCACACGGTCCCAGTTGCGAGCGCGTTCCAGCCGCCACTGTTCGGGAATATCCTCGTCGCCCTCCGCACGCGGCACTGCGTCGACTTCGGCTACCGGATCGGTCGAGGGATCGCCTTCGGCAGGCTGCTCTTCTGGCTCGACGGCAACCGAAAGTTGCTCTGTCGGTACCTGCTCCAGCAACTCCGGATGATCACCTGCGACCGGTGCCGTGTCCGGGGGTTGCCGATGTGCAGCCAGCTCGCGCGGGGTATGGTCGAGCACCGCAGGCTCCGGCTCGGGAGTCCCCTCACCGCCAGAAAGCCACCCGGCGATTCTCGGAATGATGCGGTACAGCCGAACATGGACCGACCCCTCACTGCTACCCACTGCCTCTGCTATACCGAGCACGCTCTGCCCCAGGAACCACCGGACGAAAAGCTCCCGGTGCCCATCGGACAACCGCTCGACAGCACGACAGAAGTCATCGAAACGCTCCACCTTGGCCGCCCGAAGCACCGCCACCGCAGACGCCAGCACCCCCTCAGCCAGAGCAAGTGCCACCCCACCACCGGCCAACAACTCCGCCAACGCATCCCCAGCAGCCGGAATCGGTCCGATGTCGGGTCGTGGCTCAGCCTCCGGCTGCTCGGCGGGGGAAAGCTGTTCGGCCAGACCACCAATGACGCGGTACAGACGGTTGTAGACCGCAGCCTTGTCGTTTCTGCCACGACGGCCCACCGCTCTGGCGATATCAGGCACCTGATCCCCCGACCACCACCGGACAAAAAGATCCCGATGCTCTTCAGACAATTGCTCGACAAAACTACGGAGCTCATCGAAACGCTCGACCTTGGCCGTCTGCAGCACCGCCACCTCAGCACCAAGCACCCCCTTGGCCGCGGCCAACCCCATCCCGCCGTCCGCCAACAGGCCAGCCAGCGCATCCTCGTCCACAGCATCCGCATCGTCATCGAACTCGTCGATTTCGGCGCCGAGCTCGGTCGCCAACCTGCGCACTCCGGCCCGCATCACATCTTCGACCACGCCAGGGCCGACCCCCATCACCTCGGCCGCCGCCCGGAACGACATGCCTTCCCCCCAGAACAGCAACCGGATCGCCCTGCCCTGACCACGAGCCAGTCCTTCGACGGCACGCCGGAAATCCGGTCCACTCGCCCGGTGCAGCGCGTCGCGCTCCGGGCCTTCGGCCGCCGCATCCTCGATCGCCCACCGGAATCGAGCATGCTGGACGAACCGAACACGGTCGGCCAACACCTCCCCGACCAGCGCACCGACCCACACCCCGACATCCTGTCCCGCACGCACCCCGCCGACGCCGCCGCGCATACGCCGAAACACTTCCGTCACAATACTTTCCACTTGCGCTTGCAGTGCCGCCAACCGGTCGGAGTGCGAAAGATCCGGCCGACGCACCGCGGCAGTCACCTGCGCACGCACCTGCTCCTCGAAGTGTGCGCGCAACGGGCCGAACGCCGCGGGATCCCGTTGCGCCGCAACCACTAACTCCCACAGCTCGCTCTCGGCAGGCTCATGGGGCGGCAGTGGGTGTTCCGGATCGGCGGCGAACCACCACCCCAGGTCGCGCCCCGCGGGCCACGCTATCGGACCGACGTCCGGAAGCTGTTTACCGCCCATCATGTCCCGCACTCCGGCGATACTGGCCGGATCGTTCAGCGTTGCGGCGATATCCGCTCCGAACGCCCACGTGCCCAGACCCTGCCGCGGATCGGGAAACGGCTCGACCCGGTCACGTTGAGGCAACCCGACCGGATTCTGGTCATCGATGGGCTTGGCCACCTCTGCCGACGGTGGATCCTGGTCGGCAGCGGTCGGGCCGCGCCCACCACCCGCACCACGTAGCCGCGGCCTCGGCCCGGGTTCCCGCTGGGGAGGGCGCTTCATGACGATCAACTTCGCCGTCACACCGCAGTCTTTCAAAGGCGGCGGAGTATCCTCCTCTCCTTCCCGAAGGAAACCGTTCGCCTCATGCCACCCTTGCACCGGGCTGGTGTCAACCACCACCAGAGAAATGATCTTGTCGCCATGTTCTTCCTCTATCCGGTGCCAGACCTCGGGGCCGAGCCCCATACCGGGCAATAAGCCATAAAAAGCAGCCCAATACACCGAGCCGTCGTCCTTCGGTTCGACGTAGAAGAAAGCGACAACGTGTCCCCCGCACTCGACAACCTGCAGCCCTGGATTGCCGACGAGACTTGTCCAATACCTGGCCGAGCGGATTTTCAGACCCTCGAGAAATTCGTTCAGATTTTCTTTCAACAGGTGGCCGAGTTGAGCCGCGACGCCACTGCGATGAGCCTTCACGATGGCACGCACGTCCCCGGCCGTGGCCTGGCGGACAACCAACTCAGCGGTCGCATGCAGACCCCCACTGCCTTCCACGTAGGCGACTCGGATCGACTCGCCGCCCGCGGCAACGAAGTAACCCGTCCCTCCGTCCGGAAGCAGAACCCAGTAGCCTTTCGGCCCTCGTGTTCCGTCGGGAGCATGATCGAACGCAAGTTTGCGATCTCGAGGAGACTCGCCGACAACGACGGCTCGCATCCTCTTCTCAGGGGTAACAATCACACTGACCGTCCGAGCCCCGGACAGGGCAGACGGATCATCGACGAACCCTACGCCCCGTCTATCGTCCGACGCCGTGACACGGACACTCCCATCGGGCAGCCGCTCGACCGTCACCTCCCCGGCGATGGCGGCCGTGTCACGGTCGCCGAGCACCCCGACGACCGCCGCGGAGGCCAGTGCGGCCGCTTCGTCCGGCAGACCAGGCACCATCGCCATCAGCTTCGCCCCGATCGCCTGGGCGGCCTCGGACAGGTTCGCGACCGGGCCGTCGAAGCCCAAGAGCACGAGATCGGTCCGGTTCAGCCCAGCGCGCAGGCTGTCGGCCGAACCGACCACCGCAAACACCTCGGCATCGGGCGACCGTGAACCACCCTCGACCGCAGCGGATTCCGACTCGGACCGGGCCCGCGGCTCACCCAGAGGACGGACAGCGTCGGCACTCCCATCACCCCCAGGAGTATGAGCAAAGAACGTCCACGGATCGAGCGGTCGGGCCACGATCGGCGCACCCGCGAGATCCCGCACCCACCGCCAGGGAATACCCAGACCGCTCACCAAATCGGCCGAGTCGGGGCGCAGGGGCAGTACTCGATTCCCGGAGCGGGCCATATCGCTCGCCCCGAAACCGATCGGCTGATCCAGCGTCGGGTCGGCGTCGAGTTCCTCGGAATTGTTGGTGTTCGGCGGACCGAGTGCGAAGACCTCGTTGTCCAGGAAGTTCGGCATCATCCGCAGCATGACGTCGAAATGGGGCTCTCCGAAGGCCGCGAAAACGGCCGATCCGGCCGCCATGTGTTCCTGTATGGTCTCCGCTGCGATCGTTTCTCTGCGGTGGTGACAGGTCGCAGCCACATGTTGCACCCTGCTGATCACCGGGGCGCCCAGCATCGTGTCCACCGTCTCGCGTAACAGCCAGCCTTCATCTTCTGGTCGGAACTGACGGGGAAACGACTGTTCGGGATATTCGTGCTCCACCAGGCGAAGGAATTCGCCATGAGGGTCGTAGTTCCCGGACAGGATGAAGCTGTACAGGTCGATGGCTTCGCGCAGGTGCTCGTCGATGTCCGGTCGGAATCCTTCTTGTGCCCGTAGACCCTGCGGTATGTGCCGCAACACGTAGTACAGGAAGACCGCGTCCCGATTGTTCCCGTCCTGTATCAAGGCCGCAACCTGTTCGGTCAGGTTCTCTTCCATGGATCTGATTTCGATGCCGTGTTCTCCGGCCAAGTAGGCGATAAGCGTCATCTCGCTCCCGCCGGAAAGGGACTCTCTTTCCGTTGCACCCGGCACCCTGACTCTGCCTTCGGTCAGGAAAATCCGCTCCTGCCCGTTGGTTTCGCCGATCCAGTCGTGCAGGAGATGGGTGAGGGCGATCGACTGTGGGTGGTCGGGGTCCGTACGGTGGATCGTCCCGACAAAGAGACTGCTGCCGAACTGCACGGCTCTGTGCGGAGTTGCGGGGCCCTCTTGGGGGCTGGCCAGCCTTTCCTGTGCGTGCCCGCCAGCCTGGTCGACACGCGCCGCACTCGGTTCCGCGGCCGGCGGTTTCTGCTCGCCGCTTTGCTGGTCGCTGGGCACGGTCTGGGCCGGATCGACCGTGCCGTCACCATCGCCGTCGAAAACCCGCGCCACGGTCGTCGGGTTCGCCCCGGCCAGGCGAGCGACATCCGCCATGGTGGGCAGTCCACCCGGCGGCGCGCCGTAGCTGTTGGGTGAGTCGCGGTAAAACGCCTTCGGTCCGACACCCGCCGATTCGGGCAGCATGGCCTCGGCGATCAGCGCTGCCGCCTGCGCGGCGTCGACTCGGTGGGAGTCGGCGAACCAGTGCCGGATCGCTCGGGTGCCGTCGTCGCAGGTGACATGGGTGCTGCGGTACGACTCCGATACCTTGCCGTCGACTCCCCCCAGGGACCGGGTGTCGGTGATCCGCTGGGCCAGCGTCCGGCCGTCGACCATCCGACGCAACCTACGGTCCCGCACCGGATCACGGTAGAACTCGATCATCGTGTCGTCCTGGCCCGCGTGCTGTTCGGGTCCGAAGATCGGCTCGGTGACGTCGAGGACACCGTCGCGGGTGACCTGAGTCCGCTTGTAGCGGATGGTGATACCGCGGTCGAGCAGCGCCTCCTGCGTCACCTTCAGCAGCCGCAACACCGCGGGCACGTCGTCCACAGGTGAGATGACGATGATCTCGTTGCGCACTGCGTTGAAACCAATTGCCTCACAGAGCGGTACCGCCTGCTCGGCCGCGATTTCATCGCGGGCGGCCACTATGCCCGCGACCTCCAGGACCGCAGCGAGTTCCGCCTCGAGCGCCGCCCCGACCTGCCACAGTTCGTCGCACAGCAGCCGCGCGACCAGGGTCTCGCGCGCGGCACCCGTCGCCTCGGACTCGGTTGTCCTGGACTCCGCTGCCTCGGGCTCAGTCGTCTGCTGCCGCTCGGCTGCCGTCCGCACTGCCTGCCGGATCTC
The DNA here is from genome assembly GCF_035920445.1 of Nocardia sp. NBC_01730. NCBI lineage: Bacteria > Bacillati > Actinomycetota > Actinomycetes > Mycobacteriales > Nocardiaceae > Nocardia > Nocardia sp. NBC_01730. The sequence continues at coordinate 3,221,959 of NZ_CP109162.1, forward strand.
GTCCGGATCCATCCCGGTCACGTCCAAGCCGAGCTGGCCGCACCAGCGGGCGATGTCGCCGTGGAAATCGCGCACCTGGCGGTCGGCCACCTCAACCTGGCGGCGCACACTCGCCCGCAGTTCACCCGGCGGTGTCGCCGGATCCGCACGCCAGGTCTGCCAGGAAGGCAGCTGCGCAGCGGCCCGATCCAACTCCCGCTGCAGCTGCCGGTCCGCTTCGTCTTCTACCAGATCCAGTTCTACTGGGGGCGTAGCAGCTTCATCACCGAAAGGCAGGTCCCGGGCTCCGTCACGCAGCAACGCGATGACCTCATCAGCCAGTGCCTGCGGGCTGTCGGCCGCCAAGCCTCCGAACCACGCCGACACCACCTCACCCGAACTGAGTGCGGCGCCCTTCGTTTTCGCGATCGCATAGTGCCCCTCGCCGCTTCGCACCATACCCACAGCCACGATCTGGAGCCGGACCGTGAAACCGTCGATGTCGATCAGCCGGGGAAGGACCAGGTGACCTTCGTCGCCCTCGGGATCCACGTCGTAGCTCAGGTCCTGGAGGGTGAATTCCCGCTCGACAATCTGCCGCGCGGCCTCCTTCGCACCGAAGATGTCCAGCACCTCGTCGGGATGGACGGCCCTGACCACCCGGACCAGGTCCTCCACTGTGGGGTTGGGGCCGACCCCGGCCCGCGCCAACCAGTTCGGGAAGCCTTCCGGTTCCAGCATCCGCTTACCGCGCCGGTGGCGCAGATACAGCTCCAACAGCAGCGCCTTGACCTCGACCGAGGACAGTGCATGGTGGTATCCGCCCACCGGCTCGACCACGGCGTGGGTGGCCTCGGCGACCGTGCCGTCGGCGCCGAGTGCCAACTCGATCTGGAGGATTGTGTACTTCTGCGGCCGCAACGGGGTCGGCGGCAGATACACATCCGTGAATTCCGCCGGGTCGCTGAACGCCAAATCCGTCAGGGCACGTCGGTGCCTGCCCTCGAGCGCCACGACACACAGCACCGGGAGGTCCGGGCCCGGCGTGTCGATAACGACAGCGTGCGGGCTGCCGACCTGCCTGCCGTGGGCGAGCCGTTCGGCGATGAAACGCTCAGCCACCCGGGCATCGAGCTCCCGCATGGCATTGTCGCGTTCGCCGACCACAGTGGCGAGCTGGTCGATATCGCGGTCGCGGCGGACCAGCTCCGCGCGCCGGACCCGTGCGGCGGCGAAGCACTCGGCATGTGGCCGCAACGGATCGTCCTGCGCCAGCGCGGCCGGATCCCCGAATGCGTCCAATCTGGCCGCCCAGAGCTGCGCCGGGTCTGTTCGCAGTTCGTCGGCCAGCTCCCGCCAGTCGCGCCGCACCTCGGCGAACAGCTCCTTGAACTGCGGGTCCGCCGGCGCCAGCGTAGTCGGGTCGGTGATCTCCAACCGCTCGGCCAGTTCATCACGCTGCTGTTCCAGCTCGCGGACCCGGGCAACGGCGGCGACGACTTCCGCCGGGTCGATCAGCCGAGCCGCGGGCACCACCGTCGGCGGTGCGATAGCAGGCTGCGCCTCGGGGCGCGGCACGGTGCGGTATTCGATCGAATAGTCCTGGCCGTCGCGCCCCGGCGCGGAACCGAGCACCCCGTCGAACTCGTCCCGGTGCTGCACAGCCAACCTGGTCAGCGCCCGGTCGTGCCCGCCATCGAAAGCGACGACGATCAACCGTCGTTCGGCCGGGAACCAGGCGACCTGGTTGTCCCGATTCTCCCCGCCGGGGCTGCCGGTCAACGCCTCATCGGCGATGATCCGCTCGACAATCGGGCCACACACCTGGGCCTGTATCTCATCGCCGGCCCGCACCGCCGCCACGGTCTGGTCGTAGTGCAGCTCGGCGGTCAGCACCCGATACCGCCGCAGCAGCTCCACCAACTCCGGCAGGTGTTGTTCCCGGTTCAGGATGTCGGTTCTGCGGTCGTCCAGCGCCCAATACGCCGCGAGTTCACGCGGCAGCCCGATCCGCTCCAGGTCCACCTCTTCCTGCGCGACACCGGTTTCAGCGGCGAGGTCGAAAATCAACCTCCGCCGATCATCGGCAACCTGGATACGAGCAGTGGCGATCTCGGCGTCGACCAACCATCCGGGCTGATCGACAGCCAACCTGCCCGGATCCCGTATCCCGAGCGCAGCCGCCAACTCGTCACGCCGCCGTTCCAGCGCCCGAAGCTGTTCACGAACATCGGCTTGCGCAACACCGAATAGTTCCGGCGGACCCGGGTCCGGCTCCGGCGGGCGATGGCCGACCGCGATATCCTCCTCGTCCCAGCGGAAGGCGAACAAACCGTCCTCGCCGGGGATCGGCACCGGGTAGTTCTCGTTGTTCAGGAACAGACCCAGCACCGGCTGGTGGGCTTCCACCCTTGTCGGCAGGTAGTTCTCGATGATCTCGCCACGGCTGGGGTCGTGCTTCTCGAACCGGAAGGTGCCGTCGGCCCGATGCTCGGCCAACACGATCTGGTCGACGTGCCAGAGGTTGCCGCGCGACCCGGTGCCCGGGACGCTCCGTTTGAACACCAGCACCGAGGACCCGACGACGCCACGCCGCGTCAACCGGCGAATCGCCTCGCCGACCCTCGGCAGCCGCTGCGCCCGCGGCGCGACGGCTGGCGACACGTGGATGCCGGCCAACGCCGCTTCCACCTCACTGATTCGCGTTCCGGCGATCCCGGCGGGGCCCATCTCGGCGATGTCGTCGCGCCCGGAGTTGGCCCGGATGCCGTTGACCAGTTTCGGCGCGCACTGGTACTGCTCACGCGCGCTCGCCTCGTCACGGCGGTTGTCCGGTGTCTGCGGGGCGGCGACACCGTCGGAAGCCGACGGGTCCGAATACCCCAACTGGTTGACGCCCTGGCTGAGTGCATTCCAGTCGAACCGCAGATCGGCCGCTCGGCCGTCAAGAGCACCCGCCACCGACCCACGCGGCAGTCCGTCGAAAAACTGCAACCCCATGCCGGCGCCCGGCAGTCGTGCCTGCCGCGCCAGCCGATCCTGCCGAGCTCTGAACTCGTCGAGCGCACCGGCCGCGCCGTCGGCAACTACCCGGTGTGGCAGGTGGATGACCGCGTCGGTTTTCTCGCTGCCGTATTCACCACCGTCGCGGCGATAGTCGGTGAGGTCCGCGACGAAGGTCACCTCGGCCGCATCCGCCACGGCGGCGGCAGCGCCCAGTGCACTGTCGGCGTCGGTGCCGCCGGTGAACGACACGGTGACCGTCGCCGCGCTGTCGCGCACCCGCTGACCGACCGGGAGCACACCACTGGGCCAGCGCCCCCAGCCGATGTGGCCGTTGCCGACATGCACGGCCACCTTCTCCTCAGGATGCCGCCGCTGTGCCTCGGCGATTTTCGCGGCCATGTGTGCTTCGCGTTCCTCGTCGGTCGGCCGAGCAGCGTGGTCGACATCCACCGCGACCACTTCCATCCCCACGGTGGCCATGGCACGCAGGATTTCCCGGCTCAGCGTGGACGGGCCGCAATACACCTGGTCGAGGTTCTCGGTCCCACTGTTGAGCTCATCGAACGCCCGGTGGTGCGGCGCTTCGAACACCCAGACCCGCACACCCGCGGCATACAACGCGGTGGCCTGGTTGATCAGGAACCGGGCGATCTCCGGGTTGTCATGCGTGTCTCCCAGCAGCAGCACATCCTGCTCACGTAACAGCTCGTCCCAGTTCACCTCTCGCCGCTGCCGAGCCAACTCCGCCAGCGCCGGATCGACCTCCGGTGGGCGGTGGCCGATCATGCGCTCTTCGCGCAGCCGCGGGCGGTCGGCCAGGTCGACCGTCTGGTCTGCGTACACCGGCTCCGCAACACCGGATTCGGCAACCTCGGCCTCGGGCTGCTCGGACCTGCGGCGGATCGGTCGACCATCCCACCCCCGTCTACCACTGCCGAACGGCTGCATCGCGCCCTGCGCGTGCTGTCCGCGCCCATGCCCGCCGAGCCCCGGGCCCGCCACCGGATCGTCGAATCTCGGCCGACCACCGATCACGTAGAACACATCCGCAAGCCGAGCCGGATCCGGAGGTACCACCGGGAACGCCTGCGCAGACGCGCCCAACTCTCGATCGGCGGCGAAGAACGTGCCCTCATCCCCCAACAGCCGCGGTGGAGTCGGGCCCTGTGACGGCGGTCCCGGTGGTGGCGGGGTGCCCCCAGACAGTCTCGGCTCGCCGGCCGATAAGAAGTCTGCCGCTTCGAACATCGAGTACCAGACGACCTTGCGGTAGTCCTGGTCGCTGCCCTCGACCTGCCGTTCACCCGCCTTTAGCGGGTGCGCGCCCAGACGCCCTGACGCGCGCAGAATATCGATTCCACGGCCGCCCTCGGCGAGGTTTGCCAACAGGTCGAGGTCGAGGTCGACGTTCTCACCGAGGGCGATGTCACCGAGGTCCCCCAGCAACTCCTGTTCGACGGTCGTCTCACCGGGTTCTTTGCGACGGGGAAGCTGCGGATTGGTGTCGTAGAACCGCAGCAGCAGCTCCCGGTGTCCGGGTTCGCCTGCCTGCGTGATCTCGAGCAGCCCCGCCCCTTTGGTGTATTTCAGGACATTGCCCGCCAATTCGCTGGCGGCTAGTTCCGCGTCGTATGCCCGGTCTCGCGACCAACCCGCCTCGCGCAACACGGTGCGTACCAGCAGCCGTATCGCTTCATTCTCGAGGCCCCGGTCCGGCGAATCCGGGTCCGTCCCGAAAGTCCGCTGATCCCGCACCACCGGTGCGGCGCTTCCTACGGAAGGCCGCTCGAAGAACTCGAACCAGACCTGGTTGCCTTCGGTCGAACGGTTGACATCCCACAGGTGTGCCAACGAATCGAGTTGTGTGACAACGCTGCTGGCCAGACCTTCGTAGCCATTCTCGGCTTCCCGCACCGGAAGGTCCGGGCGGGTGTCGGTGACCTCGATCCGCAACACCCGACCGCCGATGTCCCCGGTGATACTGGCCGACAACCGGAATGGACTCGCTGTCCGCGCGATCAGGTCATCCACGACGGTCTTCAGCAAAAGCTGGGCGTGATCTGGTATGTCACCCGGCGGCATGCCGAACCAGTGCATGAGTTCGATGACCTGCCCGGCCATCCCGTCCCGGAACTTCGGCCATTCCCCGGGCGTGTAGTGCATGGTGCCATCGCCGGCTTCGCCGTCGTCCCCACCGGGCGGGGTATTCCCCGACAGCCAGCTCGAACCGTCTTCTTGCGGTGCCGGGCCTGCCGCTATCGCCTGACCCGGCGCCGCCGGCCCGCCGCCGGGCCGTGGCGAAACGGCAGCCGTGCCCGCCTCGCGCGGGTCATTGGAGCTACCGGGCGTGATCGCGAGCGGCGCGGTGCCCGGTCCGATCGCCGGCAAGGGTGGGCGCACCGCGGTGCCGTCGCGCCCGTCGTCGTGCTGGGATTTCGCTGCGGCTCTGGGGGTTTGGTCCGGAATCCGCGGGTGGAAGCCGATCCGTGGTTCCGGTACGCCGCGTTTGAGGCGGTGCCACCGGCTCTGGATTTCCTCGAGCTTCCGGACGTCGCGTCGGGCGAAGCGGTGCTGGCGCTCGGCGTCGGCTTCGGTGCGTGCGACGTTGATTTCCTCGGCGAACTGCTCCTGCTCTTGCGGATCCACTCCTTCGACCTGCCGGTCGGGGTGGGTGTCCTTGATCAGCTTCCGGTAGAGGTCTTTGCCCCGTTTGATGCTGGCGGGGGTGGGGCCGGGCTCTGGGAATTCCCCGAAGTTGGTGTCGGGTGTGGGTTTACCACCGCTGCGCTCCCACGCCTTCTTCAGGTCGAAGTCGCTGAGCTTCGCGCGGCGCGGCTCGACCGGCCGCATCGGGCCGACCGGCGGGCCCTCGGGCGCGTTCGGGTCAGACAGTCCGCCGTCGAGACCGGTGGGCGCGCCGGGATCTTTCGGATTCGGCGGTGTGGCATACCGTTTCGACGCACCGGACTCGGTGGGCCGGCCCGCGGGGGTCTCGGGCAGATGCGGCGGCGGCAGCGCTGTGAAGTTCGGTGTCGGCCCGAACTCAGCGGGCTGCCCTTGCCGCGGCTCGTCCGAGCCGGGTTCGCCGGGCAGCGGTGGGTGCGGCGGGACGATCGGGGTGTTCGGCGGCCCGTGCGGGTTCATGGCCGGGGTGCGGTGCAGCGCCGGTATCGCGTCCGGCGGGATATCCGGTTCGGGTGGGCCCGGGTCGTGCGGGTTGGTCATATAGCCGGGGTCGGGCAGTTCGTAGTCCAGCGACCGATCCTGCGGCGACGGGTACGTCGCGGAAATCAGCGGATCTACAGAGTGGCGCACCGGATCCGGGTAGTACGCTGGCGGCGGTAGCGTCCAGACCGGCGGGTCGTCCTCGCCCGGCTCGCTGCGACCGGGAATGTAAATGTAGGGCTTGCGGGTGGGATCGGACTCGTTCCGCCGCGGTTCCACAATCTCCGGCAACGCATTCGGATCATGCTCCTCGCCTTGCTCACCGTCCTGGTCGCCATCGCGGCCGACCCCGTCGGGCGCACCCGGTCGACGGTCGCCGCCACCGGGCTCGGTGGCAGGCACCGGCAGCAACGCCGGATCGGAGTCCATGTCAGGGGCGATCGGGGTGGTAGAGGACTGCGTCGGGTAGAAGCTCCGCAATTCCACCACGCCAGGCAGCACCGGATCGGTTGCCACCGAGGTCGACTCGGGCGAGTTCAAGATCGGCTCGGGCTCCGGAGGAACGATCGGGTCCTGCACCGAACCGGGGCCTTGACCCTCGCCGCTCCCGGTGCTGAATTTCGGTTGCGGCACCTTCACGCCGGTCCCGGTTTCGCCGGCGGCCGCGGGCTCCGGCCGACCGGCACCCGCCGACCCGCCGCTGCCGGATTCCGGGTCGACTTGCCGGACGTGGCCGCGTTCCGGGGCCGGATCGGGAGGCGCCTCCACCACCCGTCCCAACTTTGGCGGGGCCGCATCAGCGTGCGGGTTGGCGGCTTGATCACGTTGTTCGGCAGCCGGTTTCGCACCGGTATCGGCGGCGCTCCCACTCTCGTTCACACCCGCGCGAGGTGCGGCTTCGGTGGCGGTGCCCGCGGCCGTCCGCGGGCCGCCGGCTTCGGCGGGGCGCGCTCCGGTTCCTCCGCCGCGTGGTCCGCTGCCACCACCGGAGGTTGTGCCGCCATCTCCCGTCGGCGTCACCGGTCCGGCTCCGCCGCCGCGAGACGGCGGCGTCACACCGGCTTCCGGGCGCGCCGCCTCGGCGACGTGCCGCGGCACCCCGCCGCCGTCACCACCGAGCACTGCACGCAACTGGGCCATCTGCGCCGCGTCGCTTCGGGCTGCGAGTTGGTCCGGGGATATCGGCCGAACCTGTTTCATGTCCGGGGCCCGGTACGCCTCCTGGACGATCCGCCTGCCCTCCGCCATCCGCTCGGAACTCGACCCTGGCCGCGGCGAATGCCCGTCCACCACTGCATGCACACCCTGCCGCGCGCCGTGCATACCACCCAAACCAACACCGGCCGCGAGCATTTGGGGATGGAAGGTGGTGTCGACCTTCGACGCGTCGAAGCCGTTGGCCGCGTACTGGTAGGCGAGATCACCACCGTACATGCCGACCGCGCCTGCAGTGCCCGAACCGACTCCGACCGCGACGGGGCGCACGAAATCAGCCATGATGCTGCGCCGCACACCCTGCACCATGAATTCCCGACCCAGACCGCGGGCCAGCGCCATCGCCACCGGTGCCGCGAGGATACCGCCACCAGCCCACCCGGCCGCCGTGCGCAACGCCTGGCCCCAGTCCATCTCGTCGCGGTGTTGGGTGAACTGATAGGCCTGGATGCCGGCATCCAGCGAGAAACCCAGAGCTCCCGCTTTCAGACCACTCTTACCCGCCTGCACCAGCAGCGGCTTGACACCGATCTCCTTCACGGCCGTCATCAACGCGGGTTTCACCGCCTGGATCGCGGCTGCCAGGCCGGCCTTCGTTGCGCCGGCCCGACCCAGGATCATGATCGCCTGCCTGCCCGCCGCGACCACCAATGGAATGAACGGTGTCGTGTAAACCGATTTCATCAAGGCGAACACCGCGTACGCGGTGATACCCGCGAACACACCCATCATGATCTTGGTGTGCTGTACGTCGTCGCCGTTGGAGCCGCTGAACGCGGCCAGCTCGTCCATCCCCTTGGCGATATCGGTCAGCGCCGGCCGATCATCGTCCTTGTCGCCGTAGATGAACTTGTGAAATTCCTTCTTCGCCGCTTCCCTGCCGTAACCCGCCTTATATGCCTGCAGCGTCGTGTCCATCGCGGCCTCGACCAGGGGAATGAGTTCCCGGAACTCGTCCGCACCCTGGCCCCACACCACGTCGTCGAGGGCGAACAGGGCGCGGTGGTCGCCGTCGGGATACTCGAAGCCGAAGTTCAAGGCCTCCAAAAGCCAATCCGGGACAAAATCAACCAGCCCCGCAATGTCGATACCGGGCATGGGACTACTGCTCCACCCACTCCATCAGGCGCTCACCACTGCGCATCGGTGATGCCGGAACGGTTCTCGGAAGGTTCGTGGTCCCACTCCTCGACGTCGGTGAACTCCATCGGGGCGTCCTCGTCGGCGTCTTCCTCAGCGGCCCCCGGCGGCGCGGTCGCAACCACGGGCGCGGGCGGGATCATGTCGAGTACGTCGGGCATGCCGGGCAGAAACTCCGAGAGCTTCGGCATCCGGGCCTGCTCCTCGTCCAGCCGCGCCATCAGCGCCGCACGCTTGCTCTGCACCTCCACCGCAGCAGCCTGTGCCGCGGTGCACACCGCACGGGCGATCTCACGGTAGTCGAATTGGTCGATCTCGTCGCCGAATCGGACGTCGATCACCACGCCTTCGGCATTCACCGACACCGCCACCTGACGGCGCGCCACCGACACCGTGGCGGTCAGAGCGGCAGCCTGCTGCTGTGCCAGCCCGATCGAAGCGATACCCGCCTTGATGGTGTCGAGCAGGTCGATCAGCTGTCCAGCGGCCAGATCATCGGTCATGGCGAACCCCTACCGTCGATACCCGAACCATGCCGCTGCCGGAACTGCTGCCCGAGCTCCGCCATACGCTGCGCCGACGCAACCGACGACGAATGCTCCAGCACGCCATCATCGGTCAGATAGAAGACCGGCCAATCCATCACGATCCGACCTTCGGACACCGGCACATACAGCACCCATCCGACGTCGAACCTCTTCGCGGTCAACTTCGACAATGGATAGTCGGCAGTCGGGATTCCCAAGCCGTCCGGCCCTAGACCCCGGATATAGTCGCGTACCCGGGAGGTCACCTCATTCTCCGGCATCCGCCGCGCCACGACCACGGCCAGCCCGGCCAGCACGAACTGATAAAACGCACCGTCGATGTCGACCTGCTCGCCGTCACCGAACACCGCGACGAGTGTGTCGCGGGTCACCACGCGCCCTTCGGCGGCCGACACCAGTTCCGCGGCCGCGGTACGCACCCGCTCATCCGGTTCGACAGCGGCCAGCGACACCACCATGTCCGTGGTCGTCCCCGAAGTCCACATACCTGGCACCGCCTGCGCGCAGTCGTCCGCGGACGGCGACTCACCGCGATACCAGTGGCCCGCTTCCCACCAGTAGCAGAACGACAGCAGGCCGTTGGCCGCACGCGGGTTCAGCACTGGCCCCGCCACCCATTCCGGGGCGCCCGCATACAGTTCCGGAAACGGTCCGCCGAGACGGTAAGCAGTGGCCAGCTCGGGGGCGTTCCACACCCCACCGGACAGCACCGCCCGCCCACCCGGCAACGGGTGCAGCGTCGCACCGCTGCGGGCCGCGCCCTCGAAGATCGCCAGCCATGGCATCATCCGCGGCCCCACCGCCGAACGCACTGCGGTGAAGGCGGCCGCCAGCGTCGCCCACCGCGCCCACATCAGCGGGAACGGCGGAAACTCGTTGCCCACCAACCGCGGCCACACCTCCGCCGCCCGGTCGGCACGCGCCCGCGCTACCGCCTGCGGCGGGGTGCGCTGCTGCCTGCCGTTGTGTCCGACATACGCGGCCAACCACATCGGCACCGCTGTGTGCGGAAACGCCTCCAGATCATGCCGATACACCTCCGGCGCGAACAACTGGCCATCCGGGAACGGTTCGTCACCGTAGTCGTAGTCGACGACCAACTCACCCGAAGCAGTCACCCCCAGGAGCAATTGCCACCACGGACCAGCGCTCATCGTGGCAGCGACCTGGCGATGCGCACGCACCAACGCCAGCACCGACTCCGGCGGTTGCATCGACACCGCATGCTCGGCATCCACGAACACCACGTGCGCCACCTCGGCGGCCAACGTGATCGCGAACACCGCATCCAGCCGCTGCCACCCGGCCGGCGCCATCGCGGACAGCTCACGCGCGATCGTGTGAATCAGCTCCCGCCCATGGTCCACAGGCGACTGCCCCGCAGCGGGTGATCGCTCCCCCGCCTCGTCCGGCGACGGCTGGAAATCCTGATCCGGTCCGGGTTGCGCCGCTCCCGGCCCCGACGACGAGTCCCCGGCCACTAGCTGAATTCGGCCTCGTTGGCCAACTCCATCGCCCCCAACACGCCCGCGGCGTCCTTCAAACCGCCCTCGTACTGGAGCAACTGGTCGCGAACATACTTGACGGCGCCTTTCAGGTTCGCAGCCGCGGGATTGTATCCACGACTGATACTGCGGCCGGTGTCATCATCACCTTCCCGACCCTCATACTGCGCCGCCCCCTCCTCCAACCTGGACAACAGAGCGCCGAATTTCCCTGCCACACCACCCACCTCCCTCGCGGCGTCCACCAACAGCGTGGCATCGACATCGATATTGACCAGATCGCCCATGCCAATCCTCCTTATCAGCGGGCCCCGACCAGGCCACTCTCATCCCAACCACCCCAACTCCTGACAGAGTGTGAAGTTTGTCGTGAGCGCCGCCAGATACGCCACGGACCGGGTGAACCCTCGGCTAGGTCACCGAACAGACGCAATGACTCGAAGAATCCCCACGAGTCGCGGAGTCGCAAGGCATGTCCGGCATTGGAATTGGCCCGGGGGCAACAACAATCGGAGAAGCAGGCATGGAGACTCCCAACAAAGATCGATGTAAGTCAGCATGCCGTCGATCTCACGAATACGAATAGATTCCGGCGACATTCGTAACGTTCCCGTAGGCAAGATCCGCCAGTCTCCAGGAAAGGCGCTCAGTCGTCAGCTGACCAGCGCTGGTAGGCGCGGCGGAGCGCGCGGGCGTCGGAGCAACCGAGTTGGCGGGCCATATCGTTCCGGTTGCGCGGGTATTGGTTCTCCAGTCCCTTGCGACGATCACGGCCGAGTTCGCGACGCCAGGTGGTTCCTTCCTCTGCGAGTCGTCGCTGCAGGCTGCGCCGACTCGAAGCCATGCGCCGCGCGGCGCGGCGCGGCGCGGTCGAGAGTGACCGGACCGTCTCCGAGCATGGCGGTCAGCACGCGCTGCAGTTGCTGCGACCAGGTCGTGGTGGATGGCGGTGGCGGCATATTGGAGCAGGATCTGGACGAGCATGGGATCCGCGGTCGGGCCAGGTCGGCAGTCCGGAAGGTGAGTTGGCCGGCGGGAGCATCGAATTCGACCCGGTCGGGCCGAGTAACTCGCCGAACTGATGGTGGCGTCGAGGTGCGCGCTGTCGAAAGCAGACGGGTGCCGGATTCACCGTTCCGCCGGTCGCCCATCTGGTGCGCTGGGCCAGGCCCGTGAGGGAAATAGTGCATCGCCAGCTCGCGGCCACGACCGTCGCCCTTGTTCAGGCCGATATCGAAGCTTGCTTCTTCTGCGGACCCGGCGGCTGAGATTGTGAAATTTGTCGTGACAGCCCTCAGGTACGTTCCGGACCGGGCGAACCCCTCGGCCAGGGTTGGTGCCGTCATGTACAGGTAGTGAGAGGTTGTCGGTCATGACGCAGCTGTCGCCGATGGGTTCGCCTGTTCGACCGCTTGTCTACAGCACTGTCCGACACTCCGCGATCAGGATGCAAAGCCCCGATCATAACGAAAACTCACTCCGAGCAACAGCCGCCTGAAACCCCATAGCCCCTTGTCCACCGTTTGGGTGAAACCTCACCTGCCGTAGGTCACAGCCCAGGGCATCTCCATCCACTAGCTGCGCCACATTGTGAACCGTCACGGGTAAGGGACCGGCTTCGGTTTCAGACCAGCGCCGGTCGGCGTCGTGGTTGTTGAGAGTAGTACGCGGCTTCGTATTCGGCCGGGGTCAAGTAGTTCAGCCGGGAATGCAGACGCGAGTTGTTGTACCAGTCGCACCACTCCATAAGCGCGAACTCGACTTCGGTGAGTGTCTTGAACGGGCCGTGCAGGTTGACGACCTCGGTTTTGAACAGGCAATGCCGCGTAGTTAAGGGTTGAGGCCATCTGTCGAGTCGATGTCGGTCGGAGGCTGGTCGGGCGCTAGCCACTGGTGGTTGAGGCGGTAGAGTCCTCGACCGATTCGGTCGAGGAACCCTTGGCTGGTCCATTGGCACATTTGCCCGCAAAGGCTGCGGTAGCGAGCGATTTTCAGCGCCTGGGCGATCTCGCTGGGAGTCCAGGACCGGTCGGGATCGGTCCGGAGCAGCTGTAACACCTGATGGCGGCGGCCCGGGTCCGAAGCGCTGCTGGGCTGCGCGGACGTTTTGGTGTGTTGTGGGCCGACGAGCGCGCTGAGTTCCACGCGTACGACGGTCTGGCTTTTGGTAGGGCGATTACCGGTGAGCGCAGTCCCGTAACGGGACATGGGGCATTTGACCTTGCGAGCGCTGATGCGCGGGCGGCGGGCAGGCAGGAGATTGTCCAGAACGGCTCGAGTGATGGCATTTTCGGGCGAGACGTTGCCAGTGATGTTGGCAGCGGTGACGATCTGGTTTATGGCGGCGGTCAACGCCACGGTGAAACTTGCCCGATCGGGGTCAGTTCCCGGAACTGTCTCCACAGCGTCGCAGATCGCTCTGCGCAACGTCTGATAGATCGTCAGCATCGCCCACATCTCCTGCTCGAGGCCGACAGGGTCGGTCGAACGCAGAACACGGCCGTGAAACAAGGTGTGACGCAACGCGAAGAATGCCGATTCGATCTCCCAGCGCTCGTGGTAGAGGCGGGCGATCTGGATCGCTGGATCGGTGCGGTGGTCGAGCAAGGTGGTAATGATCCGGTAGCGGTCACCCACGCGGGACCCATCGGCGCAGGTGGCAGTGATCTGGGTGTCGATGATGCGGAAGCGGTGACCGTTGATCCTGGTCAGCACCGATCCATCGGGCAGCGTGGCCCACACGGCCGGGCGACGGCGGGAGGTGAGCCGTACCACGAGCTGGGCGCCGGTGGCAGCGACGCGGGTGAGGATGTCATCGCCGCCGAAGTTGCGGTCGGCCAGCAACAACATCGTGCCGTTCAACAAAGGCACCAAAGTAGCGGCATAGTCGGTCTCACTGCGCCTGATCGAGCCGAAGACCGCGCCGAGCAGACCGCGGGTGCCGGTCTCGCACAATGTCAAGACCCGCAGATGCGGGTAGCCCTCGGTGCCGCCCCGGTATCGAGTGAACTTACCCAGCCACAGGCGGATCCGCGGCTGGTCGGGAGCCTGCAGCGAGCCGCAACCGTCGAAAGCCACGGTGCGCCAACGCCGATAGCACACACCCGGCGTGGCCGGTTGCGCCAGCGGACCGGCCACAACCTCGAACAGAGCCTTCAACGGTGCTGCTCCCACGCGTCGGCGAAGATCCCGCAGCCCCTTTTCCGAAGGCCTATGCGGGAGCAACGATCCCAGCCCGGCGATCAGCTTGTCCCAGACCCGCTCATAGCCCAGACTCGGGAAAACGGCCAGGGCCAGAACGAAATAGACGCCGACGCGGGAGGGCAGCAAACGGGTACGGCGCTGCACCGCCCGGGTCCGGGCGAGAACGTCATCGATCAACTCGAACGGCAGATACTGCGTCAGCTCCCCTAGATGACCGGGCGCGAAGATTCCTCCGGCCACGGTAATAGTGCGGGTGAGCGTCGTAGTGACAGACTGGGAGGGCAACGGGACCTCTCGGATACAGGAAGACCTTGGACGGCTTCTCTGCAATAGCAGAGGTCCCGTTGCCATGCCTCCCAACACCCCTCGGAAGCACCCGAGTTGACCGGCCTCCCAAAGCCTTAACTACGCGGCATTGTTTGAACAGGCCGATGATCGATTCGGCGAGGGCGTTGTCATAGGCATCGCCAACCGAACCTATCGACGCCGAGAGTCCTTGCAGTCCAAGTGATTCAGTGAATTTCACTGATGTGTATTGCTCTGCCGGCGTCGGTGTGGAAAATCAGGCCGGGCTCGACGGGATGCCCGTAATGGTCACGCCGCCACACGGCCATGTTGAGCGCCTTCGACACCAGCGCGGTTGTCTTCGACGAGGCCGCGGTCCAGCCGACGATCGCGCGGGAGTAGGCGTCGAACACGAAAGCCACGTACGCCCACCCGGTCCACGTCGACACGTAGGTGAAGTCGGCCACCCACAGCAGGTTCGGTGCGGTCGCGGTGAAGTCCCGGTTGAGCTTGTCTGCGGCGCGCACGCCGTCCTTGGCGGGAATCGTGGTGCGCTGCTTGCGGCCTCGCACGGCGCCGTTCATGCCCAGCTCGCGCATGAGGCGGTCGACGGTGCAGAACGCGACATCGTGGCCGTGGCGGCGCAGGTAACGGGTCATCTTTCGGCACCCGTACATCGCTTCGGGCTTGTCCCGCAGATCACGCAGGGCGTTCTCCAGGTGGGCGTCGGCGATGTCGCGGGCCGACGGTAGCCGGTGCCGGGCTTTGCGGTAGGTCCTGGGCGCGATCTGCACCCCGTGCGCGGACAACGCACGGCAGATCGACTCGACGCCGTAGACCTGGCGATATTCGTCGATGAAACCGACGATCAGCGACGTCGCGGGTCGAGCTCCCGCGCGAAGAAACTGGAGGCCAGCTTCAGAATCTCGTTGGTCTCCTTGAGATCTCGAACCTCCTTCCGCAGCCGCTGCAGTTCTTCACGCTCGGCCGAGGACAAGCCGGCGGCCTTCCCACCCGGGCGGGCACCCTCGGCGAGGGCCTTCTTGATCCACAGCCTCAACGTCTCGTAGTGCACATCGACCAGCGGTGCGATGGCCTGCGCGGCGGCATAGGCAGATCCGTACTCATCCAGACGCTCGAGAGCCAGACGAACGGCCCTCTCACGAACCTCGGGCGGGTAACGCTTCGACATGATGGAGACCATCTTCCTCAAAGAAGGAAGCGGCCCCAAACCCGTGACGGTTCATTGTCTCACCTTGGTGGACACAACTTCGACTATGCCAATGCCCGCGCCGCTGCGGGCGACCATCGAGACCACCGGAAAGTTCCGAGCGGCAAGTGGCTCACCTGGTCAGCGCCCGGGGACATCCTTCGGGGCAGCGACATTACCGCTGTAGACGTAGTTGCCAAGGGCGTCCTCGTACCACTTATTTCCGTGCTCGTTCATGACATAGCACTTGAAAATAGCCCTGTCACCCTTGTTGAACTCGCTGTACACCTTTTTGGCATTTGCGTAGGGTGCCACATTGAACCATGACCCTGGAGTGTTCTTGTTTTTGTGGACACGGGATCAAGCTGCGATCTGACTGATTTCCCTGAACCCTAGCGCATATTCTCTTGGTGTCAAATACCCTAGCGTGGAACGCCTCCTCTGAGTGTTAGAGTAATTTTCTATCCAGTCGAATGTATGTTTCTTCAGCACCTTCATCGTCGGCCACGACCGCGTGTGGACGAGTTCTTTCTTGTAGGTCGCGAAGAACGATTCCGAAACGGCATTATCGAAGCACGATCCTGTCCGTCCGAGCGACCGTTTCACGCCGTTATCGGAACAGAAACCGGCGAATTCCTTCGAAGTGTATTGCCTGCATCCGAATGGTGAATCGTATTGCTGTCCATCGGATTTCCCTCACGAATCCGCAACGCGACCGCCTGTCGGATCGCCGATTCCACGAACTCGGCCTCCTTACTGGCCGAGCAGCCAACCCACGATCCGACCGGCGTAGGCATCGATACAGAACGCCGTGTACACCCACGACCCACCAGCGAGCCGCACACACGTGAAATCGGCCACGACCAGCAGGTTAGGAGCTTCGACCGCGAACTGGCGGTCCACCAGATCCGGCGCCCGCGACGCGGCCGAATCCGGCTCGGTGGTGCGAACCTTCTTGCGCCTGATGACGCCCTTCCAGCCGTTGGCGCGCATCAACCGCTCCACCGTGCACCGAGCCACCGGGATGCCGCCGCGTTGCAGGTGAGCCCACATCTTCTCCGCCCCGTACAGGCACTCCGGCTTGCGTCTACCGCGGGCGTCGGGCTCGTAGTAGCCGGCCAGAACCTCGGTGACCGTGGTGTCCCACAGCGCCCGTTTCGACGGCGCCCGCACCGCCCAGGCATGGAAGGTACGCGGCGCGATCTCGATGCCGTGGCCCGACAGTGCCCGGCACATCGCCACGACCGGGAACCGAGCCTTGTGCTCGGCGATGAACCCACACACTAACGGTGTCGCGGGTGCTGAGCGCGCGCGAAAAAAGACGTTGCTGCAGAAAGGATTTCGATCGTCTGCTCCAGCTCGGCGATCTTACGTTTCTGCTCACGGATCGTCCTCTGCGCCTCGGTCGAGACCCCGTCGGCATCACCGGAGTCGACCTCGGCCTGGCGCACCCACTTACGCAGGGTCTCCGCGGTCATCCCAACCGGGACGAGACCGCCTTCATCGCCGCCCGCTCGCTGTCGTAGTCATCTCGATGATCCACGACCAGCCGGACAGCCTTGGCCTTGGTCGCCTCGTCGTACTTCGCTGGCATGTCCTACTGTTCCGCGCCTGAAATTCGTTGGTTAATTGTAGGATTCGGCGGTGGCGAGGACTGGGCGCCCGAGATCGGGTCCGGATTTGGTGGTGACCGAGGCGCAGCGTCGGGAGTTGGTGCGGGGTGCGCGGGCGGCGACGTCGACGCAGGCGTATGCGTTGCGGTGCCGGATCGTGTTGGCGTGTGCCGAGCCGGGAGCGTTCAACACCCATGTAGCGGCCGAGGTAGGCGTGTCGGCGATGACGGTGCGTAAGTGGCGGGGCCGTTTCATCGAGTACGGGCTGGCGGGTCTGGCCGATGAGCAGCGGCCGGGTCGACCGCCGTCGATCCTGCTGGATCAGGTGCAGCAGGTGGTCGAGTTGACTCTCGAACAACTACCCTCCGATGCCACACACTGGTCGCGGTCGGCGATGGCCGAGCGGACCGGGTTGTCGAAATCGACGGTCGGGCGGATCTGGCGGCGGTTCGAGCTGAAACCGCATCTGACCGATGGGTTCAAGCTTTCCACCGATCCGTTGTTCGTGGAGAAGGTCGTGGATGTCGTTGGCTTGTACCATAATCCGCCCGAACGAGCGGTGGTGCTCTGTGTCGATGAGAAGAGCCAGATCCAGGCTCTGGATCGGTCGCAGCCCGTGCTGCCGATGATGCCGGGCATGCCGGAGCGGCGCACCCACGACTATGCCCGCCACGGCACGACCAGTCTGTTCGCTGCGTTCAACATCGCCGATGGCACAGTGATCGGCGAACTGCACCGCCGCCACCGAGCGACCGAGTTCCGCAAGTTTCTGACCAGCATCGACAAGGCTGTACCCGCCGAGCTGGACGTGCACGTGGTCTGCGACAACTACGCCACCCACAAGACCCCGCTGGTCCAGCAATGGCTCGCGGCGCACCCGCGCTTCCACGTGCATTTCACCCCGACCGGCTCGTCGTGGCTCAACCAGGTCGAACGCTGGTTCGGCTTCCTCACCCAGCAACTGCTACGCCGCAGTGTCCACAAAAGCGTTGCCGCACTGGAGAAAGACGTCCGCAACTGGGTCGACCAATGGAACACCAACCCGCGTCCGTTCGTCTGGCGCAAGACGGCCGAGGAGATCCTCGACTCTCTCGCCCGATATCTGCAACGGATTTCAGGCGCGGAACACTACCCGTCCTCTCAAGAAAGAGGGTGCGCATAAAACCCGGGATGCTTCTATATTTTTCCAGCCTCGCTGGGTATTTGGTGGGCGGAAGCGAGGATCCTGAAGAATTGCCTGGTGATGTAGCGTTTCAGGCTCCGCATGATCTCTTTTGTCGTGCGGCCTTCGGCTCGGCGGCGCGCGACGTAGGCGCGGGTGGCGGGATCGATGCGCATCCGCACGATGACCACGGTCAAATCGATCACCCGATGAGCAGCCTCGACCTTGTACTCGGCCGTGAACGACCGACGCTTGCGAGGAGCATAACGGACATCCTTACCAGCAGAACCATCGATGCTGCTAACTCGGTGTCCACTACCAGGGGTGAACCTCACTGGCTGGATGTGATCGTTATTGTTCCGGCAGCCCCTCCGGTACATATTCAACGATTTGCATCATGCCCTCGTCCCCGTGCTGGGAGTGGTGGCAGTGCAGCATTGCCGCACCGGTGAAGTCGTCGAAGCAGACCCGGATGACCACTTCTCCATTCGGATCGATGCCGACGGTGTCCTGCCATACCGGTGGGTCGAGGGCACGCCCGTTTACATGTGTTACCAGAAAATGGTTGGTGTGCAGGTGGAAGGGGTGGTTGGAGTGCATGTGGGAGTCGTTGGTCAGCGTCCATTCTTCGACATCCCCCAGCTGTAGGCGGTGGTTGACGAAGCTGGGGTTGAAGCGGCCGTATTGCGGGTCAGTTCGACTTGCTGCCGGAACCAGCGGAGGGGTGACGCCGGTGCCCAGGATCCGGTACGCGTTGGGGAAAGGTCGCCCCGGGAATACTCCGTGATCAGTGTGGAAGTTCAGGGTACGACGGCCGGTTACCTTTCCATCGATCGCGGGCACGCGGCCCGGCAAGCTGGTGGGCAGCTGCATGTCAGCCACGGGCTCCCCGGTCACCACCATGGTCGCCAGCAGAATATTGCCGGCGGTCAGTGAGTAGGTGCCGGGTTGCCGGCCCTTGACTAGTATGTCGGTACGGTTGCCCATCGCCAGCGAAACCGTCTCCTGGGTTCTCGGTGCGGTGAAGGCGACACCGTCCATGGCCAACTGGTGCATTAGGTGGTGCTGCAGGGTGATCGGCAGCGCTGTGAATGCGCTGGCGTTCACCAGCCTCCAGCGTTGTACCTCCCCTGGGCGGATCGTAATGACCGGTTCGAGCTGCCCGTTGACCAGGAAGATGGGTCTCGCAGTCCGTAAGTCGTCGTCGTGGCGGAGGTCGGGCACCTGCCCGTCGGTGTTCAGCTTGAGTTCGTTGATGCACATCACCACATCCTTGGCGGCAGCGATCTCCGGGGCCGAGTCGATATCACCTTCCACGATGAGCACCCCTGCCATACCGGACGAGAGCTGCACCGCAGTCGCGCCATGTACATGCGGGTGGTACCAGAACGTGCCGGCGGGATGATTGTCCGGGATGTGGATGCGGCTGAGATAGGTGTTGTCGGACAACCCGTGTGCCTGGTCCCGCGGTGGGAAGGTGCGGAAGATGTTGTCCGCGTCCCCGGTCGGGGATACATGCAGGCCGTGGGTGTGCAGGTTGATGGTGTTGAAGTGGTGTGGGACGTTGTGGTCGGCTTCCGTAGCGGGGTGTGGATCAGGTGGCAGCATGTTCTCCTGGGTCAAAAGCAACGTGTCGCCCGGTCGCACTCGCAGTGTCGGGCCGGGAATAGCCTGCTCGTAGGTGCGTGTGGTGATGGTCCCCACACCCGAGATGTGCTGCTGGGTAAAAGCGACCTGCAGCCTTGTCGCGAGCACGCCGTGATCCGAGCGTCGCACAGACGGTTGCGTCAGCTTCCGGCGTTCCTCGGTATCCGCCGACCGCTCTGTGACAGCTGAGGACGAACAGCCCAGCAGAATGCTGCCAGCAATTGGCAGCGCTCGGAGAAGAGTCCGCCTGTCAATATTGCAGTGCAGGTACATAAGCCGCCCTATCGTTGCCGGGGTTCACCGGGAGAAAAACAGGTGCCGGTTCCTCGAACTCGGCCTCGTGGAAGCCTCGATAGGTAACGCAGCTTGATTCCCGGGTATGTCGACGAGCTGCTGAACCCATTTGGCGATGTAGACCATGAGAAGGACATGGAGCACGAGGAGCTACAAGGGTCGGACGCCGGTGCGGCACGCCGTGTAGAGGCTCGCTCGTTTCGACTGCCGGGCAGTGTGGCAACCCCCGCCGCCGTCAACGCCACCACCGCAGCCGCTACCGCAGGAATCTGAGGACGTACATCTTGGATCGGCACAAGTATGTCGAGCAGTACCGCACCGAGCAGCTGTCCTGCGATCGTGCCGAGTCCGAACGCAAGAACTCCCGTCCAGCCCACCACGACTGCCGCGATCGCAATGAAAAAGATCCCCGCTGGACCGCCGAGGTAGAGCCACGGCTCCTGAGGAAAGTGTGCTGGCGCACCTCGCAATGCCCACACCAGCAGGCAGACCGGTAGCAATAGGACGGTACCCGTCAGGAAGTTCAGCAGCGTAGCGACGAGGACACTGTCTGCCGCGACCCGTACCCGGCCGTTGATCGCCTGCTGGACCGCGATTACACCACCGGAAAGCAGGGGCAGAAATAGCAGCCACACCGCAGTGTGACCTTTGATCTGGTACCACATCACCACAGCGACAGAAAGCAGCGTCAAGGCGGCACCGAGCAGCCGCGGCGCGGTGACTGGCCGCGGCGCACCGGGCCCGAGGCCAGCACGGTCCACCAGCAGGCTGGATACGGTCTGGCCCGCTACCACACCGACGCTGAACACCGCGACACCCAGCAGCCCGACCGCAATTCCCTGGCTGGCGACCATAATGGCGCCGGCGAAACCACCGAGACAGTGCCAGATCCGCAACTGGCTGATGCGCATGGCCGCACCTAGCCGGGCTAGGCCGGCCCGAGCGTGCGGGACCACTAGCATCGCGGCAACCAGAAACGGCAGCCCACCGAAAAACGAGATCAACGCAGTGAGCACCCCATCCCCGAGCCTTGCACCCAGTTCACCGTTGATTCGGGATTGCGCCGCCAACACGACTCCGGAGAGTGCCGCGAGCACCAAGCCCAGCACCTGTTTCAGCTGCTTGAATCCAGCGTTGCGGCTGGTCGAGCAGTGCCTCGACCGGGATGATCGAATCACTGTCCAACTCCGAATCTAGGGAGATACTCCGCCGCGTCAACGAACTTCTCGCGTCAGGGATTTTGTGTGTACCGGAGTGTCGTCGCGCAGTAATCGCTCGGCTTTCAGGTCGGCCCACACCGAGTCGGGAACAGTCTCTGCGAAGAGTCGCGCGTTGCGTTTGACCTGGTCCGGTGTGCGGGCGCCGAGGCAGACGGTGGCAATCGCGGGATGCGTCAATGGGAACTGAGCGGCGGCTGCGGGGAGGGTCGTGTCGTGGAGTGCACACACTTCGGCGATCCGGCGCGCCCGAACCAGGAGTTCGACAGGGGTGGGCTTGTAGTCGTAAGTGGCGGTCGGCGACGGCGTTGGAGTGGCAAGCAGCCCTGAATTGAACACCCCTGCCGCGACGACGGATACGCCGCGCGCCTCACACAGGGGTAGTAGATCGTTCAGGGCGGTCTGATCCAGCAGGGTATAGCGTCCTGCGACCAGCACAACATCCAGGTCGGTGTGGTGGACGAAGTCGGTGAGCATAGCCGTTTGATTCATTCCTGCGCCGTACGAGCGGATAACGCCTTGGCTGCGGAGCTCCTCCAAGGTGGGGAATGCTTCGGTTAATGCCTGTCGGTAGTGTTTGTCGGGGTCATGCACGAAGACGATGTCGATGCGCTCGAGCCGCAGTCGGTCCAGGCTGGTCTCGAGGGATCGGAGGATCCCGTCCCGGCTGAAGTCGAAGACGCGCAGGTGGTTTGCCGGCACCGCAAACCCCTCGCTATCCCACCCGTCGATGGTCGATGGCAGCAGCAGCCGCCCCACCTTGGTGGAGATCAGCACCTCCTCACGTGGCAGGTTGGGCAGGTACTCGCCGAGACGCTGCTCGGACAGGCCGAGGCCGTAGTGAGGCGCTGTGTCGATGTAGCGGACGCCGAAGTCCCAGGCGGTGGTGATGATGCCACGCCAGTCGGCCTCGGTGAGCGGGCCGTCGAGGTTGCCGAGTTGTGCGCCGCCGAGGGAATGCGGGCCGACAACGAGGCCCGCCCGTCCGAGCCGACGCACCGCTACCACCCGAGGATCCTTTCCAGGTAAGGGTTGGAGAAGACTCGACTCGGGTCGATCGTTCGGCGTAGTTGGTCCAATTGCTCGACCGCCGGGTAGCAGCGGGCGATCTCGTCCGTATCCAGGGAGTGCAGTTTGGCGAGATGAGGTCTGCCGTCGAGGTCGGCCAGGACGCGCTCCGCAAGCCAGAGAACATGGCTC
The DNA here is from genome assembly GCF_035920445.1 of Nocardia sp. NBC_01730. Classification (NCBI taxonomy): domain Bacteria; kingdom Bacillati; phylum Actinomycetota; class Actinomycetes; order Mycobacteriales; family Nocardiaceae; genus Nocardia; species Nocardia sp. NBC_01730. The sequence continues at coordinate 3,244,349 of NZ_CP109162.1, forward strand.
ATGTCGCGGCGGCGGGGATCTACGACGATGTTGAGGTATGCCGTATCCCGGCTCTCGGCAAGGCTGAGCGGCAGATCATCGCGTCGGCTGAAGCGGATCTCGATGGGCCAGGGCATGCCGGTGGCCTCCTCCTGCAGCATTGCCCGGAAGGTGTGTAGTACGGTAGTCAACTCACCGATCGGGATCGCGTACTCCAAGGCATGGAACGGTATGCGCTGGGAGACGGTGAGCGCTGCGGAATTCGGCAGGGTTCTCGACCGGTATCCGGACGGGGGCCGTCGCGCGAGTCGGGTGTAGCGGGGCTGAATTCTGCCAGCGGTGACCGCCGCCCACAGCACGACGTCACCAGCAATATCTTTCGATACCGGCTTGCGCAGGAGCTTGCGCACCGGCTGCGCTTGCTCGAGCACGACGTGCTCCGAGTCGGGGTACCACCATGCCGACGCATAACTGGCCTGGTCCAGGATGGAATCCGCCAGCGTGCTGAATCCGGAGAGTGAGTGGCACATTCGTGCTGTATGGAGTGCAAAGGCCGGCACACAACGGAGCGTGACCTGCGTGACGACCCCGAGGGCGCCCAATGATATGCGGCCAGTTCCGAAGATGTCCGGGTTGCTGTGCGGGCTGCAGTCGAGTATTTCGCCACAGGCGGTGATCAGCCGGAACGCGGTGAGATGCTGCGCCATCACCGCGGCGTTCGTGCAATTGCCGTGCGTGCCGGTGATCACCGCACCGGCGATGGTGCTCGACCGGCTGGTCCCCATAGTGGCCAGCGCCAGACCATCGGCAGCCAGTATGCGGTTGACGTCGCGGACCGGGGTGCCGGCCCAAAAGGTCGCCGTACCTGCCGCTGTGTCGATACCGACACACCCTTCTAGGCGGGTGATATCCAGCAGTACCCCGTCGGTACACACCAGCGGCGCGAAGGAGTGGCCCGCGCCAGCGACCCGCAACGTCAGCCCATCGGCAACCGCCTGCCGGACTATGTGGACGATCTCGTGCTCATGTGCTGGCCGGACCACTCGGGCCGGTGAGCAGTGCACCGATTGCGGCCAGTTCGCCCAGCGTGCCGGTCGGTGTTTCAGGCGCACTGTCCAACCCTGGCGGCGTAGGCGTCGCTGACCTCTTTGTACACCCAGGCGTAGGTCTCGGCGAGGCCGTCGACCAGGGACGTGGTCGGTTCCCAGCCGAGCCGGGCCCGGATCAGCGTGTTGTCGCTGTTACGGCCCCGCACGCCTTGGGGGGCGTCGAGCTGGTATCGGCAGTTTGGTTGCAGACCGGCGATCCCGGACACGATGTCGACGAGTTGGCGGATGGTGACCAGCTCGGAGCTGCCGAGGTTCAGCGGCTCGTCGATATCGCTGTTCATGATGCGGACGATGCCCTCGACGCAGTCCTCGATGTACATGAAGCTGCGGGTCTGCAGTCCGTCTCCCCAGATGTCGATCGTGGAATTGTCGAGCAAGATGGCTTCGGCGACTTTTCGGCAGATCGCGGCCGGCGCCTTCTCTCGGCCGCCGCGCCAGGTGCCGTGCGGGCCGTAGACGTTGTGGAAGCGAGCCACTCGGGTGGGCAGGGCGAAGTCCTCGGTGAAATGCCTGCACATCCGCTCGCTGAACAGCTTCTCCCAGCCATAGCCGTCCTCGGGCATCGCCGGGTACGCCATCTGCTCGGCCAGCGGCACCACTTCGGGTGAGTCCTGCCGTCCGGCGGGGTAGATGCACGCCGAGGATGCGTAGAAGTACCGCTGGATGCCGGCGGCCCGGCTCGCCAGCAGCAGGTGGGTATTGATCAGCACCGAAAGCATGCACTGAGCTTTGAAATTTTCGATGAAACCGATTCCACCCATGTCGGCGGCGAGATTGTAAACCACATCGGCGCCGGCCACCGCCGCCCGCGCCTCCGCGAGAGAGGAGAGGTCGGCGACACGATTCTCGGCCCCCGTGTGCACCTGGAACCATTCGTCGAGTGGTTTGATGTCGACCGAGCTGACGTGGTAGCCGTCCGCTAATAAGCGGGCGACCAGGTGACCACCGATGAAGCCGCCGCCACCTGCGACGACCACGATACCTCTTGAGCTCATGCTGATGTCTTTCCTTTTTCGTATTTACTGTTGACAGCGGACAGGAAAACTTGTTCGAACCGACGCGTGATCCGATCGAGATCGAAATGCTTCTCTGCGTAAAGGCGACCAGCGCGACCCATCGCAGCGAGCCGATCAGGGTCATCGAGTAGCGCGAGCGCCGTCTCGGCACATCGCCGCGGATCCTCGGGAGGTGTGACAACTCCTGCCCCTGAATCTCGGATCAGGTCGGCCACCGGGCTGTCGGACGGAACCGCGGCAAACACCGCTCGGCCGGCGCAAAGGTAGGATAAAACTTTCGAGGGAACAGACATTTCTGCGGCCTCCGGGCTCACGGAGACGATGAGCAGATCAGCAGCCGCCAGCATGTCGGGCACCTGCTCGTAGGGCTGGAATCCGCACACCCGCAGGCGGTGCGATGAGCGGGCTTTCAGCTCATCGGCTGCCGTTCCCTCGCTGGTGACGACAACAACACCCTTGCTCGAGCGGTGGCATGCCTCCGCCAGAGCGGCCAGCAGATGGGAGCCATGTCGACCATCCAAGGTGCCCGCGTACAGGATGATTTTCTGGTCCGCAAGGTCTTGTATGGGCGGCCATGGTCGCGGCTGGGCATGGAGAAGTTCGGTCGGTCCCCAGTTAGGGATCAGCTCTATTCGATCCTGGGGGATCCCGATATCCCGTAGGCGCCGGACGAAGTTGGGAGCGATGGTGATCACATCACGGCTCAGCGCCAACGCGCAGCGCTCCAAGGCCCGATCGATGCGCAACTGCAGACCCCTGGAGGAACCAAGAAAAGGAGTTGCACCTACCTGTGCCGTGATGGGGACGTTGACCATGTCCTGGACCCATGACACGAATCTCGACTTCCGGCGCGTACGGCGTCGTAACTCGAGCTGAACCTGCGGCGGAGCATTCCCGGACACAACGATCTCACCCCGGAACTCCTTGATGGCGGCAGCAACACGGCGGGCATAGCCCAACTCGGCAGTACGTCGCCGCCAGGAATGTGCACCCGGCCGCGGTCCGGGCATGCCGCGCACCGTGAGATCCAGCGGGTCATCCGGTAGCCGCACCGCTCGCCCTCTCGGCACCGAGCAACTGTTGCAGTACAGATGCAAGACATAATGGCCCCGGCGGGCCAACTCGCGACTCAGCTCCAACTGATGTGGATGACCCAGATAATCGTGCACGACCACACGCAGGCGGCGGGTCGAAAGGGAAGGGGATGAGAGGGCACGGGTTGCGAGGGAATCTACAAGAACTCCGGGCGAAAACTCGTGCTCTGGCTCGTTTTCTTTTCTCATAAGCATCTTCTTCTTGAAGCATTACGTACTGCAACATTTGCGGCCTGAGCCTGGATCCGTGGAAACCCTTCGCTGAGAAATGGCGTTTGTGCCGGTGATCGGCGTGATCAAGCCTGCTGGTGGCTGCACGGGGAGTGCAACTGCCAGATCGGGCAGAAGTACTCGCTGAACTGGGCAAACGTTTCGGTAGCTGTCGATAGTCTTTGTGCCATAACCCGGCGCGGAACTTCCCCAACCCGATGCTGCCGGCCGATAGTCGAGATAACCGACCGGAAGCGCTGCAGCAGCTGGTGAGCCGACGAAAGACCACACCGCCGAACTCGGAAACGTCGCACCCTTTTCCAACCTTCCGGCCCTGAAATCGCTCAACCCGACAATGACAAGCCTCATGCGATCGGAAGGTGCCACACATCGGCCCATGCTCAGGGGCCTACCTACGACGCCTACCTACAAGCGCCGGCGTGCGCACTTATAGCGACTGCGCACTTCGGCTCTGTCCCACATCCGGTGGTAACCCGCGGTTTGGGGCAGAACTACCAGTTCGTGTGTGTTGCTAATGTCCCTGTGGCGTTTGTTTTTTCGGTTTGTCGCCGTTCCCTCTCTGTCAGACTCAATTGATACAGGCCGTATGGTCGGTTTGATGTAGTCGAGTAGGGCGAGATCAGAGAGTCTCGAGCGTGACATTGAGTGTGGCTGATCTGCCCGCCGAGGATGGTGTGGTGGCAGCAGCGGAGAAGGGCCCTCGTAGCGATCGGCTGAAGCGGCGCCGGTTCACCCCGGAGTACAAGCTGGCGATCGTGGCCGAGTGGGAACAGTTGACCGAGCCGGGTGCTCGGGGTGCGTTGTTGCGGCGGGAGGGCCTGTATCACTCGCATGTGATCGAGTGGCGCCGCGCCCGGGATGCGGGGGCGTTGAACGCCCTGTCCGCCAGGCCTTCTGGGCCCAAACCGGCCAAGTCCGACGCCGAGCGGCGAGCTGAGAAGCTGGGAGCCGAGAACGCCCGTCTGGCAGCGGAGCTGGCCAAGACCCCGAAGGCGTTGCAAATTCTGGGAAAGCGCACGAGCTGTTGGAAATGCTGTCCGACAGCGCGGATTTCGAGACCAAGCCGCCGAAGTGATCAATTCTGCAGTGACCGAGCTGGAACCGCTGGTCGGAGTCACCGCTGCCTGCCTGTTGACCGGCAAGTCCCGGGCCACGCTGCATCGGCACCGTAACCCGAAGCCACCCGAGCAGGGGCCTCGGCGGCCGGTGGTGCATCGGCCTCCCTGACCGCCGCCGAGCAGGCCGCGGTGCTCATGGCGCTGCGCAGCGATCGGTTCGCCGGCAAGTCACCGGCGCAGGTGTGGGCGAACCCTGCTCGACGAGGGCACCTATTTGTGTTCGATCTCCACCATGTACCGGCTGCTACGTGCCCACAGCGAAAGAACGGCGCCGTCAGGCCAGCCACCCGGCCCGGACAAAGCCGGAGTTGGTGGCCACCGGCCCGAACCAGGTGTGGTCGTGGGACGTCACCAAACTGAAGGGACCACACAAGGGCATCTACTACGACCTACTGGTCATGCTGGACATCTTCTTCCGCATGGTCATTCACTGGAAGCTCGTGCCATCTGAATCCGGTTGTGTGTGGCACGGCGATTCCAGCCCGACGCCGTCGCCGCGAACAACGGGATCCTCCCCGGATACATCCATGCCGACAACGGGGCGTCGAGAACCAGCAAACCCGTCAGCGCCTTGCTGGTCGATCTGGGCGTCACCCGCTCACACTCCCGCCCATGGGTCAGCAACGACAACCCGTACTCCGAGGCGCAGTTCAAGACATTGAAGTACTGCCCGTCGCTCCCGGAACGGTTCGCCTCTATCGGCGCGGCCGACCGGTTCTGCCGAGCGTTCTTCACCTACTGCAACACCGACCACCACCATTCCTGGATCGGATTACACACTCACGCAACGGTTCACGACGGCACCCCTAGTGTTCCGCGCCTGAAATTCGTTGGTTAATTGTAGGATTCGGCGGTGGCGAGGACTGGGCGCCCGAGATCGGGTCCGGATTTGGTGGTGACCGAGGCGCAGCGTCGGGAGTTGGTGCGGGGTGCGCGGGCGGCGACGTCGACGCAGGCGTATGCGTTGCGGTGCCGGATCGTGTTGGCGTGTGCCGAGCCGGGAGCGTTCAACACCCATGTAGCGGCCGAGGTAGGCGTGTCGGCGATGACGGTGCGTAAGTGGCGGGGCCGTTTCATCGAGTACGGGCTGGCGGGTCTGGCCGATGAGCAGCGGCCGGGTCGACCGCCGTCGATCCTGCTGGATCAGGTGCAGCAGGTGGTCGAGTTGACTCTCGAACAACTACCCTCCGATGCCACACACTGGTCGCGGTCGGCGATGGCCGAGCGGACCGGGTTGTCGAAATCGACGGTCGGGCGGATCTGGCGGCGGTTCGAGCTGAAACCGCATCTGACCGATGGGTTCAAGCTTTCCACCGATCCGTTGTTCGTGGAGAAGGTCGTGGATGTCGTTGGCTTGTACCATAATCCGCCCGAACGAGCGGTGGTGCTCTGTGTCGATGAGAAGAGCCAGATCCAGGCTCTGGATCGGTCGCAGCCCGTGCTGCCGATGATGCCGGGCATGCCGGAGCGGCGCACCCACGACTATGCCCGCCACGACACGACCAGTCTGTTCGCTGCGTTCAACATCGCCGATGGCACAGTGATCGGCGAACTGCACCGCCGCCACCGAGCGACCGAGTTCCGCAAGTTTCTGACCAGCATCGACAAGGCTGTACCCGCCGAGCTGGACGTGCACGTGGTCTGCGACAACTACGCCACCCACAAGACCCCGCTGGTCCAGCAATGGCTCGCGGCGCACCCGCGCTTCCACGTGCATTTCACCCCGACCGGCTCGTCGTGGCTCAACCAGGTCGAACGCTGGTTCGGCTTCCTCACCCAGCAACTGCTACGCCGCAGTGTCCACAAAAGCGTTGCCGCACTGGAGAAAGACGTCCGCAACTGGGTCGACCAATGGAACACCAACCCGCGTCCGTTCGTCTGGCGCAAGACGGCCGAGGAGATCCTCGACTCTCTCGCCCGATATCTGCAACGGATTTCAGGCGCGAAACACTAGCGTGATCCGTGCCAAACGCGCCGAGGTCCTCACCATCGCCTACCTCGCCAACCCCCAACGATTCCGGCACCCACCAACACCACCGAAACTCCCCGAATCCACCTGGATCAACGAACCCCCGAAGGACAACACCGACACAGAACACGCAGCCTGACTTGTCTCATCCGGTTTGACCGGTTCCGGTTGATCATCGATGATGTAATGGCCGGGGCCGATGTGGTGCGGGCCAAGACGCCGAGCGGTGTCGCCGGGTGCCCAGGTTGCGGGGCGGAGTCGAGCAGTGTCCACGGGTATCACCTGCGGACGGTGACCGATCTGCCGCTGGACGGTCAATCGATGGTCGTGCACATGCTGATTCGGCGGCTGGTGTGTGCAACAAATTGTGCCGCAGAACGTTGCGCGAACAGGTGCCTGCCGTCATCGAACGCTATCAGCCACGCACTACACGCATAACCACCCAGCTGCGTGCGGTTGTGCGTGAGCTGGCCTGGTAAGCGAGCACTCATCTGTTATCGGCACTGTCGATGCGCGTGTCGAGACGTACCGCCATCCAGGTTCGGCTGCGTATTCCGTTGCTCCAGCGACGCGTACCGAACGTGGTCAGCGTGGACGATTTCGCACTGCGTCGCCGCCACCGATACGGCACCGTCGTGATCGATGCCCGTGACCCGCGAGCGGATCGATGTGTTGGCTGACCGCAGATCGGAGCCTGTTCAGGCATGGCTGCGCGAGCATCCGGGTGTCGAGGTTTGTCGTGCGCGACGGCTCCACCGCATATGCCGATGCCATCCGACGTGGTCCGCCCGGTGCGACGCAGGTGTCGGATCGGTGGCATTTGTGGCATGGATTGGTGAGGGTGGTGGTCGCCCACAGTGCCTGCTGGTCGACCGCGGCACCGAAGTATCAGCAGCTCAAAGGATGGCTGACCACCCAGCAGCGCTGGCACGCCGTCCACGATCTGCTCGACGAAGGAGTCGGATCGCTGGATCGCTCGCGCAGACTCGGTGTCTCGCTGAACACCGTCAAACGCTACGCTCGCTCACCCGAGCCGTACCGGCTGCGTCGACCACCGCAATACCGGTCCTGCCTGGCCGACCCATACCGCGACCACCTGCGCGCTCGACGCGCCGCAGACCCCGGCGTGCCGGTCCCTGCGGCTGTTCGCCGAGATCAACACCGGAGGCCTCAATTTGCTCTACAGATACGTCAACCAAGCCGCCTCGACGGCGGCCGAATCACATTGCCTGCCAGGCGTTTCACCAGCTGGATCCTGACTCGCACCGCCGACTTGCCCAATACCCGTTGCGCCCTGACGACGAGATCACCGCCGAGCGTCCGGAGATGACCGCCCTGGTCAGCTGGTCCGTGAGTTCGCCCGCCTCATGACTTAGCGCCGCGGCGCGGACCTCGACACCTGGGTCAAGCAGGTCCGCGAAGCCGGACTGAGCGAACTCGAACCCTTCCTCGCCGGCCTCGACCAGGACCGCGACGTCACCGTCACCGTCGCCGGACTGACCCTGCCTCACAGCAACGATCCCGTCAAGGGCATCAATACGATAAAACTAATCAAACGGCAACAGATGTACGGACCTGCAGGATTCCCCTTACTACCGCCACCGCACCCTCCTCGCGTAACTGCTTATCGCCGAATGTGAGACAGAGCCGTTGGCTGGACGGACCCTAATCCGGTCTCGGGATATACCGAGCTATGCCGAATTCGGCATAGACGGGAGACTGTCGCCCTCCATTCTGTGGGACCCAGGGGCGAGAATCCCCTGGGCACCCGACCTGAGATCTGGATCGTGACTTCGTCAGTGACGTCGTTCGCGTTGTCAGGTTGGGCGTTGACCCTGCCGCTACCCGTGGGTAGGCCACGTTCTGGCTGGCATGGTCCTTGGGGTGCGAGGGTAGAATCCCGTGGTGTGCAGGTTAGGTGGCGGGGACGCGTGGGGAACCTCCCAGCTTCTGCCCACAATTTCGTGGGTCGGGACCGTGAGCTGGAGAGGATCAGCACGCTGTTGGTGGGTTCGGCGCGGTTGATCACCCTCACTGGCGCGGGCGGGATCGGGAAGACCCGGCTGGCCGCCGAAGCTGTCGGCCGGTTCGCCAAAGCCGGAGCCGGAGCCGGAGCCGGGGAGATGCGAGTGTATTGGGTGCGGCTGGCGCGGTTGGCCGCTGGTTCTGACACGGTCGCGCTCGAGGAAGAGATCGCCCACGCGGTGATCGAGGCCGATTTCTCCGGACGGTCGGCAGCAGATGCTCTGGTCGACAGGCTTACCCGCACCGACTCGACCGGGGGCGTTCCGCGGACCGTGCTTGTGCTGGACAACTGCGAGCATGTCCTGGCGGGGGTCGCTCTGGTGACCGCGGACCTGCTCGATGCGGTACCGGAGTTGACGGTTGTGGCCACCAGCCGCGAGCCCCTCGGCTGGGCCGACGAATACCTGATCACCGTCCCGCCCCTGCCTCGCCAGCATGCCTTGATGCTGTTTCGGCACAGAGCCGAACTCACCGGCCACACCATCACCGGCACAGACCAGACCACGATGGCCGCCGCGATCTGCCGCCACGTGAACAACCACCCCCTCTATATCGAGTTGGCGTCGGCACGACTGCGTCACCAACCGCTGGCGATGATCCTGCAGGGACTTACCGGCCACGCCGATGACACACGATTGCGCTGGTCGCGCGGCCCTTCTGTTGGTACCGAGCCTCGGCATCGCGCGGTCACCGACGTGATCGCCTGGTCCTACAACCTGTGCAGCGACAAAGAACGCCTGCTCTTCGACCGGCTGTCGGTGTTCGCCGCAGGTTATGCCACCAACCCCGACGACATCGATGCCGATGTCGCTTTGGATGTCGGAGCCGACCTGGAGGCCATCGAAGCCATCTGCAGCGATGACGAGAACACCGACAGCGATAACAGTGCAACCGACGATGACGGCGGTAGTCCCGGTGTGGTCCTGGCTCGCCACGAGATCGGGGAGCTGCTCGAACGGTTGGTCGATCAGTCGCTGGTGTCGGTGCACATGACACCTACTACGGTGCGGTATTCCCTGTTGGAAAGCCTGCGGGTGTTCGCTCAGCAGCGACTGCGTCACCGCCCCACCGCCGAGATCGACGAACCCAGCCGGCTGGGCGACCGCCACCGCCGCTACTACCACGACAAAATCGCCTACGCCGCAGTCCACTGGTCCGGCCCTGAAGGACAGAATCTGCTGGAGTGGGCTCGAGCGGCTTGGGCCAATATCCTGATCGCGATCGAGACAAGCATCGCCTCCCCCTGCCAGGCTGAGGCCGGGCTGGAGATCTGTCTCGGGCTCACCGCCCTGCAAGCGGTCGGTGTCGGTGGCGCGATAGGAGAACATCGTCGTTGGACGCAACGTTGCCTCGATGCCACCCGGACCTCGACCCCGCAGCCCACCGACCTGCAGATCGGGGCCATGGCCACGATCGCCTTGCTCGCTGCGCTTCAAGGCTGTGACGAGGACGCCGAGCGGATGCTCGAGGACTGCGTCGCCGCCTGCATCCCCGACCCGGACACCAGACGGAACTGGCGACACACCGCTGAATCCGATATCGGCCTGCCCGCCCCCGCCGAATTCGCGTGGGGGGCAGAGCTGCTCTACGTTCACCTCGATGCCCGCGCCGTCACTGCGCTCACCCGCGCCCGGGACAAATTCGATGCCCTCGGCAATTACGTCGCGGCATCGCGAACCGAATCGTCCGCAGCCGTTGCTGCGGGCCTGCTGGGAACCTCTCACCAAGCCCTCGAAATCTCCCGGCGTTGCTACGACCGCGCGAGTGTGTCCGGAGCGCCGTGGGATAAGTCCTGGGCCGAACTCGGTTTGGCGATCGCCTTGACCAAACACGGCGATCCCGCCGAGGCGTTGGCCGTAGGACGGTCCTCGCTGGCCTATCAACTCGCCGCCGGCGACGCGTATGTCGGGTGGATGGTGGTGGAGATGCGGGCCTGGTCGTTGGCGCGTCTGATCACCGATGCGGTCGCGGCCGGAAACCCCGACCACACCAGGTTGGTCGCCGTGGCCACCGAAATCGCCCACCTGACCGGTGGAGTGAAAACCCTCCGAGCCAGACTCGGCATCAACCTCGCACAGATGAGGCCATATGCCGAGGAGTCCGATAAAGCTGTCGCTGTCGCCCGCCGGCTGCTCGGATCCGATGCCTACGCCGCAGCCGAAACCCGAGGCTCGCGTCTGCGTCCGGAGCACAACGAAGTGCAGCGGCTGGCCCTGGGTACGCTGAGCGTCGACACCCCACCGGTGAAGGCCACCACATCACACTGGCACGGGCTGACACCTGCCGAACAGCAAGTCGCCATCCTCGCTACGGCCGGATGGACCAACCCCGAGATCGCCGCCCGCCGCGGAAAATCGGCCAGAACCATCGACGCCCAAATGGCCGCAATCCGCCGCAAACTGGCCATCTCCTCACGCGAGGAGATCATCGAACACATCCCCAAAGACACCATCGACCAAGTCCGCACCGAAACCATCCGACGACCCCACCGAAACGGCTGGAAACCACCACCACCGCACCCACCACCACCACCACCACCACCACGATAGGACCGACCCCACCACGACCCGCTGCCCAGCTGGGTCCAGCGCTGATCCTTCCGCTGCGGGCGGGACGCTCAGTTCTCGGTGTGCTCATCACCGTTCGGCCCGCCGACGCGACGCTCCTCGCCGCCCCTGCCGATTCAATGATGGCCGAGATCGCCGGCTGGCTCCCCAGCCTCGTTCCTGAAATTCCCGGCCCCGATCCGGAAACTCGTCTACACCGCGAATGCGATAGTAAGCCTAAACTCTCGGTTCCGGCATGCCACTCGTCAGCGTGGTCACTTCCCGAACAAGCAAGCCGCACTCAAGATACTCTACCCCGTCATACGGAATTCGTTGAAAAATCGGCAGAACATCACTGGAAAGATCGCCGGAAGAATATACTGAACACGCGCGCACCTTTCTACGGTGAACGGGTAACTGGAAAATAGGTGGAATGGTCATCGTTTCGCCCACAAAAATTCTGACACTCTCACTATTGACCCACGCTGCCGGCAGACATCGACCCCTGTCCAGACGAGCGGACTCCCGACGCGGCTCGGCGCCGAGCACAATGATACAACTGTCGTGTCAGTGCATAGTCCCCGCCGGACACAAAAAACACGCTCCGGTGCAGCTTCTTTGTTGCTTCGAGTGGGCGTTTTGCAATTAAATCGTCGTCCCACCTGGAGCACGCTCGGAGGAGCCGTGCGAATCTGTGGAACGCGTCGCAGGCATTTCGGAATTCATGCCGATATTCCTTCGGCGGGTTCCGGCATTCGCGGCAGAAGCGCCTGCTTCGCTGCCAACGATGCTATCAGCTCCTGATTCTTACAATCCACTGCGGCTGCGGCGGCCTGAACGACTTCGGTCACGGTCTTTGCCAGTTCATCGGCGGTAAATACTTGGCTGATATCGGAAGCGAAACGGGTCTCGATCACCATACCGTTTGTGTTGACAGTCACCCTGACCCGCTTGTCGCGCGACAAGGCTGTCGCAGTCAGAAGGACGCGCTGCCGCTGCGTCTCTTCGATAATGCGTATCTGTTCCTGGATCTGCGTCAGCGTGTCAGGGTGGCCGACCCTGTCGCGTTCGCTGCTCATTTCCACCTCCTCGCGCTGATTTTTGTGCCCGACTCCCGACAAACGATCACGGGCTGACGCCAACGTAACTCGTGCGGAAGTCCCCCGGGGATGGGACCTCCTTCTCGTGCCCGATGAAGGCCTAACCCTGCTCGAATATGATCGATATCTCGGCTTCGAAGATATCCGGGTCGGTGTAGAGGCTTCCGTGCACCCGATCGGCCAGTATCAATTTGTCGATATCTTTTGCGGTCAACGTCTTCGCTGTCACGATTCCTCGATACCTGGTCGTTGCTGCGGGGACATTCGGCCCTACTGGGAATGGCTTCGAACATTCCAACCCTCCGTTTTCGGTAGCTGACGATAGTCTTTGTGCCATAACCATTCGGCGCGGAACTTTGCCCACTGCACAGTTGCGCGTTTGGTGCCGTGCGGGGGAACGAGCAGAGTGGCCGGGAGATCGGCGAGACGACCGAGTCGCGACAGCTGTTCGAGTTGGTGGTGGCCGCCGGTCCGGGCCAAGGTTGCCAATCCGAGTCCGATCGTGCCGCGCAGCAGCGGGTGGGCGATTCGCGTTGCGATACTTGCTCGATTCGGCCGCTCCACGACGAGCGAGGACACGTCGGGTCGTGGGCGGGGCCACGCGGCCGTCGTGGTCATCGCTGTTCTCCGGGCGATCCGGTCAGCGTCGCCCCGACAACTCGCTGGGAGGTCGGGTGTCGAGCGCCATGTCAACTGTGCGCTGGACAGTGCACCGAACGGTACGGCCCGATGGTGCAGGTCGATAGTCGAGATAACCGACCGGAAGCGCTGCAGCAGCTGATGAGCCGATGAAAGACCACACCGGCCCGGCAGAATTCGGAAATCTGGCACCCTTTTCCCAACCTTCCGGCCCTGAAACCGCTCAACCCGACAAATGACAAGCCTCAGGCAATCGGAAGGTGCTACACATCGGCCCATGCTCAGGGGCCACCTACAACGACTACCTACAAGCAGCCCCGAGCCTTATTGAGCCGAAACTATGTCATTTCCTCCAGGGTCGTGTAGCGGACGTGTGGGGCGTGGAAGTAGCCGCGCACGATGTCGGGTTGCCGCTGGCGGCGGTGCGGGAACCGGCGGGTTTCGCGGGCGAGGTCGTTGCGGGAGCGGGCGCGGGCGGGGTGGACGTGTCGTTTGATGTCGGCGTTGAGGATCTCGTCGGGGTTGAGCTCGGGACTGTAGCCGGGCATCAGGTGCAGCTCGATGCGGTGGGCGTTGGCGGCCAGCCATGCGGTCACCGCCTTGCTGCGATGCACCGGGTGCCGGTCGGCAATGACATGGACCTTGCGGCCGGCCTGGCGGGCGAGCCGGTCGAGAAAGGTGATGAACACCTTCGCGGTGAAGCGGCCGGTGAACACCGAGAACCACAGTGCGCCACGAAAAGCGATGGCGGACATGATGTTGACGCGCAGGCGTTTGCCGTTCACATGCACCACCGGTGTGCTGCCCTTCGGCGCCCAGCTACGCCCTGGAGGGGCGGTGTCGCTGCGCAGCCCGCACTGATCGGTCCAGGCCACCACCGCGTTCTCGCTGCGGACGCGAGCGACGATGGCGGGGTACTCGGTATCCAGCCAGGCCCGCACCTTATCGGGTTTCTGCTGGTAGGCCCGCCGCGCCGGGCGTTGCGGAGTGAACCCGTGGCGGCGCAGCCATTTGCCCACACCCTGCTCGGTCATGACGACCCCGACGACCATGCGGATCAGCTCGGCGACCAGGGCGCGGGTCCACAACGGGCCGCCGATCAACAACTCCTCGGGGGTGTAGTCGGCCATCGCGGCGAACAACACCGCCCGGTCCTCGGCGCTGATCAGCTCGTCTCGGCCGGTACGAGATTTCACCGGCGCGGCAAGCGCTTCCCGACCCCCAGCCTGGTACCTACGCCACCACGTACCCACCGAACGCCGCGAGACACCGAACACCTCGGCAGCCTCGCCGTAGCTGCGTACCCGTTCCGACTCCAGCGCGGCCACCACCCGCAGCCGCACCACCTCCTGCGCAGCGGGTGACAACCGCCGCAGGTCCTGATCACTCACGCATCCTCAACGAGCAAGGCAATCAAGAAGTTTCAGTTCAATAAAAGAGCCTTCGGTAACTCAGTGAGTCGTTCCGGTCGGATTGTGCTGTGGTGTAGGACAGTCGCTATGTGCCGAAGGGGATGCTACCGTCGGGTGGGCGAGAGAGGGTCCGAAAGGGCGAGCGCACCAATGCCGTCGGGATTTCGACGTGTCGCGGAAGCGTCGTATGCGAGCGTTAGAGATGTTCGAGGCGGGCAGACGGCAGGTGACATGGTCGCCGAGAATCGGCAGCTGCGTAAGAAGGTTGCCGAGCTCGAGCGGGTCAACGCGGTGTTGCGTTCTGCGAGTGCGTATTCGCCTCGGAGCTCGACCAGGTCCGGAGGTGATCATGCGGTTTGTCAAGGAGCATCCGCAGCAGCCGGTCGAGCTCGTACTACGGGTGCTAGGCATCGCGTCCTCGACCTATTACGGGTGGGTCGAGCGGGCGAGGAATCCGTCGTCGCGGCGATTGCAGGATGAACAGTTGCTGGCTGAGATCATCGATATCCACACCAGTTCCGGCGGGATCTACGGGTCGCCGAGGGTGCATGCGCCGTGGATCGTGGATGACCAGTTGTGGGCAGTGATCGAACCGCTACTGCCGGTCCGCGAGCCTGGGAAACCCGGTCCGGCGCGGATGGACGACCGACTGCCGTTGCAGGTCATCCTGTTCGTGCTGTTCACCGGGATCGGGTGGGAGGACTTGCCCCAGGAGTTGGGTTTCAGGTCCGGGATGACCTGCTGGCGCAGGGTGCGGGACTGGCAGAAGGCTGGGGTGTTCGAGGCCGTGCACGAGTCGATGCTGGCTCACTGTCACGCTGCCGGGTTGATCGATTTCGACCGGGTCATCCCCGACGGCTCGCATGTGCGGGCGATTAGGGGCGCCGACACCGGCCCGAGTGCGGTCGACCGCCGCAAGACCGGCTCGAAACAGCACATCCTGCCCTGCGGCAACGGATTACCACTCGCGATCACACTGTCTGCGGCCAACGTCAACGACCAGCTGGTACTGCCCGAACTACTCGACAAGGTCAGGCCACTGCGCGGACCGCCGGGTCGGCCACGCCGCCGGATCACCACCTTGATCGCGGACAAGGGCTACGACTATCCCCGCGTCCACAACGAACTGCGGCAACGAGGCATCACGGCTACATCCCGCGCCGCGGCACCCGCGACAAAGTCTCGGGGCGATGGGTCGTCGAACAATCCCTTGCCCTGCTCCACCAATACCGGCGCCTGGCCACCCGCTGGGAACGCCGCACCGATATCCACCACGGATTCCTCAATCTCGCAGCCGCCCTCATCTGCTGGCGACGACTCCGGTTACGGCTCGGTGTGGCGAAATTGCCGAAGATCGGGTTTCATGGATACGGGAGGATCAGCAGGCTGGGACGAGAAGCGAGATCCTTATGCCTGCCCGGCCACCGATCAACAACAGCATTCAGCCCGACACACTTGTCGGTTTCAGTGGCTTGTTCACCTCGAACCGCAAACCGTCACAGTTCGACAGCGTTCCCCTACGGTTTCCCTTAACCGAGCCGGTCAGCCCGATCGGTGAGATCTACTTGGCAACAACCACGGTCGATATCAGGGGACGCCTCGGTGAACGCTCCGCAATCAAAACCCTGCGTTGGGAACCGGGCCAGCCGATCGCCCTGTCCGCCGAGCCAGGGCTCGTCATCGTCGCGGCCGAGCCGACCGGCCGATGGACCATCGGCGCCGCCGGCTACCTCAGTCTGCCGGCCCGGCTACGCCGCGAGTCCCACATCGGGCTCACCGATCGCGTCCTACTCCTCGCAGCGCCATACGGTGACCTGCTGGTGGTCTACTCCACCGCGTATGTCGCCGACGCAATGGCGAGCAAACATCTCCACCTTCGGGCACCGAAGTCATGAAGTCGGACGATGTCGCCACCGCATTGCATCTACTGTCCCGGCTCGGGCTCACCATCGAGGACCTGTCCATCGCGATGCCTCCGTCCACGGAGGTTCCGACGTTTACCTCGTACCTCACACAATTGCGCGAGTCGCTCCCACCCGTCACCGTCAAGAACTACGAATCGTACTGGCGAGTAATCGAGAGAGCCTGGGGTCCGAGAAAACTAGATGGTGTTACATCCACCGAAATCGACCGGCTCGTCAACCAGCATCGGGCCGACGCCGTCGTGCGATCCAACTCTCGCGATGGCCGCGGAGCCGCTGCCAGCTTGATCTCGGCGTTGAGGTGTATCTACCGCTACGCCGAGCGCGACGTTCTCATACACCCAGCCGACAACCCTGCCAGCAAAATCTCACGCCCACCACAGCTCCCCAGTTCGCGCCATGCCTTGTCGCGGACTCAGGTCATGGAACTCGCCGAGGTTGCGTCCACGACAGGCAATGACCCCGAACTCGACGCTCTCATCTTCCGTCTACACCTGGAAACTGCGTGTCGACGCGGCGGCTCCCTCGCCCTCGATGTGGGAAACCTCAACAGCACCGACTGCCTGGTCCAGCTTCACGAGAAGGGCGGCACAGTCCGCTGGCAACCTATATCCCCGTCACTGACAAATCATCTGCTGCAGCACATCGGGAGCCGCGGGGGAATCGATACGACGACCAAGCTTCTGCGGTACCGCAATGGCAGACCGATGGGCCGCCGTCGCTTCGACTATCTCAGTGAGCGCCTGCGAGACCACCTGCCATGGGCCGACACCCTCCAATTCAGCATCCACTGGCTTCGCCACACCACCCTCACCTGGGTCGAGCGCGAATACAGTTACGCCGTAGCCCGCGCTTACGCGGGCCACGGCCAACGAGCCAGTACTTCCACCGGGGCAACCTTCACCTATGTCCGAGCCGGACTGCCCGAGGTTGCCCATGCTCTGTCGACCCTGACCGGCGAGCCTCATCCACTGGCGGACGCCGCCCGGCATCCGCTCGCGGCACAACCGACGGACTCCGCGCGACCACCGGACGGTAGGATATGACCTTATGAGCACGCAAACATCGCGTGTTCGCTGCGATTTGCGTGTTAGAACAAGTTCTATATTCTCGGTGCCATGAAGGTCGCAGTGACCGGCGCAGCCGGCTACCTTGGCACGAATCTGCTCCCCCTGCTCGCCGAGCACGGCCACGAGGTCACCGCCATCGATCGGACGGTCCCCGACGCGGCCGCCGCGCCGGATGTGTCGTGGGTACGCGGCGACGTACTCGATCCAGCGGCGATGCGCGCCGCACTGACCGGCGCCGAAGTCGTCTACCACCTTGTCGCAGTGATCACCCTCGCCGAGAAGAACGACCTTGCCTGGCAGGTGAACACCGAGGGCGTGCGCGTGGTCGCCGAGGCGGCGCTTGCCGTCGGCGCGCGGCGGATGGTGCACGCCAGCTCCATCCACGCATTCAACCAATACAGCTGCGGCGGCCGGATCGACGAGAGCGCGCCACGGTCGGCCGAGACGGCGCTGCCGGTCTACGACCGCTCGAAATGGGCGGGCGAGGTGGAACTACGCAAGGTGATCGACCAGGGCTTGGACGCGGTGCTGTGCAACCCCACCGGCGTCTTTGGCCCGCTCGACTACAGCAGGCCGCTGTCCCGGATCAACCGGACGCTCGAGGACGCGGCGCGGGGCCGGGTGCCTGCCATGATCGGCGGCGGCTTCGACCTGGTCGACGTACGCGACGTGGCCAAAGGCCTACTACTGGCCGGCGAACACGGCCGCACCGGCGAGAACTACCTGCTCGGCGGATCGATGATCTCGATGCTGGACCTGTGCCGCCTGGCCGCGAGCCACGGCGGCAAGAAGGGGCCGCAGTTCGCCATCTCCCCCAAGATCGTGTCCGGCATCATCCCGGTGCTCGCGCCGATCGGCAAACTGTTCAACTCCGACATCATCTCCAAGGCCGCGCTCGGCGCACTGATCTCCGCGCCGATCGTGGACCACGGCAAGGCCGAGCGCGAGCTCGGCTACCAGCCGCGCCCTGTCGACGAAACCGTCCGCGATCTGGTCGCCTTCTTTGCCGATCCGACCCGGCTGACGCCACCCGGCGCCCGGCAGATTGCTTGACAGTTACTAGAACGCATGTTCGACTGAAAGTGTGCGGTGGCAAAGCCAAACCTTGGACGCCGATGACGGCGCCCTGCCCGGGCTGTCCCGGGCCGGTTTCGTGCGCACCGTACAGACGCCTGAGTTCGACGGCGTCACATTCCACGAGGTGCTGTGCAAGAGCGCGCTGAACAAGATGCCCGAGGGCGCGAACCTGCCGTTCCATTGGACCGTCAATCCGATGCGCGGCTGTTCCCACGCGTGCCGATACTGTTTCGCGCGCGGCACACACGAGTATCTGGACCTGGACGCGGGCCGGGACTTCGATTCGCAGATCGTGGTGAAGACGAATATCGCCGCGGTGCTGCGCAAGGAGCTCGGCAAGCGGTCCTGGCGCCGTGAGCCGGTGGCGCTGGGCACCAATACCGACCCGTACCAGCGCGCGGAGGGCCGGTATCGATTGATGCCGGGCGTCATTCGCGCGCTGACCGATTCCGGCACCCCGTTCTCCATCCTCACCAAGGGCACGCTGCTGCGCCGGGACCTGCCGTTGCTCACATCGGCCGCCCGCGAGGTGCGGGTCGGCCTCGCGGTATCCATCGCGATCCTCGATCAGGACCTGCACCACAGCCTGGAACCCGGGACGCCGTCGCCCCGGGCACGGCTGGATCTCGTGCGCGCACTCACCGACGCGGGGTTCACGGTAAATGTCATGGTCGCACCGGTGATTCCCGGTCTCACCGACAGCCGAGCGCACCTGGACGCGATCCTCGGCGCCATCGCCGAGGCCGGCGCAGGCTCGGCCGTCGCGTTTCCGATGCACCTGCGCGGCAGCACGAGGGGCTGGTTCCTGACCTGGCTGGCCGAACACCATCCCGCCCTGCTGCGCCGCTACCGCCGGCTCTACGGCCGCGGCGCGTACGTGACGCCGGAATACTCTGCATGGCTGCGCGGGCGGGTCGATCCGCTGCTGGCCGAGCACGGTCTGACGCCGCGAAGGACAACTGAACCGCAGACACCATCCGAAACTCCACACACGGCAGACCCACAGCTGGCATTGTTCGCCTGACGCCTCCACCGCCGATTCCGGACGGACCGCGCGCTTCGGGGGCACGCACCGCGCTCGACGGAGTAGTTTGGCGATGGCACCTCTCATCGACGAGGAAGTGAAGCAGGCACATGGTTTCGCACCAAAGTGATGTCGGCACAGCGAAATTGGAAAAGGTCGTCATTCGGTTCGCCGGGGACTCCGGGGACGGGATGCAGCTGACCGGCGATCGCTTCACCCACGAGGCCGCCGCGTTCGGCAACGACTTGGCCACCCAACCGAACTTTCCCGCCGAGATCAGGGCGCCGCAGGGCACGTTGCCCGGTGTCTCGTCGTTCCAGATCCAGATCGCCGATTACGACATCCTCACCGCCGGCGATCAGCCCGACGTGCTGGTCGCGATGAACCCCGCCGCGCTCAAGGCCAACCTGGAGGATCTCCCGCGCGGCGCCACCGTCATCGCCAACACCGACGAGTTCACCAAGCGCACCCTCGCGAAGGTCGGCTACGGCGCCGATCCGCTGACGGACGAGACACTGTCGGATTTCGTGCTGCATCGCGTCCCGATGACGTCGCTCACTCTGGGCGCCACCGAATCGACCGGCGTCGGGAAGAAGGACGCCCAGCGCGCGAAGAACATGTTCGCGCTCGGCCTGCTGTCCTGGATGTACGGGCGCCCGATCGGCGGCACCGAACAGTTCATGCGGGAGAAGTTCGCGGCGAAGCCGGAGATCGCCGAGGCAAACGTGCTGGCGTTCCGCGCGGGCTGGAATTACGGCGAGACCACCGAGAGTTTCGCCACCACCTACGAGATCGCGCCCGCCAAGCTGCCGCCGGGCACCTATCGCCAGATCACCGGCAACACCGCGCTCGCATATGGCCTGATCGCCGCGGGGCAGCTCGCGGGGCTGCCGGTCTTCCTCGGCACGTACCCGATCACGCCCGCCTCGGACATCCTGCACGAGCTGAGCAAGCACAAGAACTTCGGCGTCACTACGTTCCAGGCCGAGGACGAGATCGCCGGAATCGGCGCCGCGCTTGGCGCGGCGCTCGGCGGCGCGCTCGGTGTCACCAGCACCTCAGGGCCCGGTCTCGCGCTCAAGAGCGAAACAATCGGCCTCGCGGTAATGACCGAGCTACCGCTGGTCGTGATCGACGTGCAGCGCGGCGGACCGTCCACCGGCCTGCCGACCAAGACCGAGCAGGCCGACCTGTTGCAGGCGCTCTACGGCCGCAACGGCGAGTCACCGGTGGCGGTACTCGCGCCGCGCTCCCCCGCCGACTGTTTCGCCGCTGCGGTGGAGGCGGCACGGATCGCGCTCACCTCTCGCACTCCGGTGCTGCTGTTGTCCGACGGCGCGATCGCGAACGGTTCGGAACCGTGGTCGATTCCACGCGTCGACGAGCTGGCCCAGATCGACCCCGCGTTCGAGCCGGAGGGCGACGACGCCGACCCGTTCCAGCCGTACGCCCGTGACCCCGACACGTTGGCGCGCCCGCTCGCCGTACCCGGCACCAAGGGGCGCGCGCACCGCATCGGCGGACTGGAGAAGGCGGACGGCAGCGGCAACATCTCCTACGACCCCGCCAACCACGAGCTGATGGTCCGGTTGCGGCAAGCCAAGATCGACGCGATCGCCGTCCCCGACCTCGAGGTGGACGACCCGGAGGGCACGGCCGAGGTGCTGCTGATCGGCTGGGGGAGCTCCTACGGCCCGATCGGCGAGGCGTGCCGTCGAGCCCGTCGCCGCGGCGTGCCGGTCGCCCAGGCGCACCTGCGGAATCTGAATCCGTTGCCCGCCAACCTCGGTGACGTGCTACGCCGTTACCGCACCGTGGTCGCGCCGGAGATGAACGGCGGCCAGCTCGCCATGCTGCTGCGCGCGAAGTACCTGGTCGACGTGCAGCCGTGGACGAAGATCGCCGGCACAGCATTCTCCGCGCAGGAACTGGTCGGGGTCATCGACGCGGCGCTGGACGGAACGATCGCAGACATGGAACAGGACAAGGCCTTCGCCGCACGGGCGCAGGCCACATATCGAGCACTGCCGGACGAAGTCCGTCCACAGCCCAGCGCCGGGCCGAGCGCAGGCGAGGCAGCCGCATACCGCACGGTTGGGGGTAACGAATGACGATCGTGGAAACCTCGCTCGTCGGCACCGATCTGGGCCTGACCGGGGTGTCCGGCGTGCCGTCGGCGGACGGACCGCAGAAGGCGAAGGACTTCACCTCCGATCAGGAGGTCCGCTGGTGCCCTGGCTGCGGCGACTACGTGATCCTGGCGACCGTGCGGGGATTTCTCGCCGAACTCGGATTGCGCAGGGAGAACCTGATGTTCGTCTCCGGGATCGGCTGCTCCAGCCGCTTCCCGTACTACCTGGAGGCCTACGGCATCCACTCCATCCACGGTCGCGCACCCGCGATCGCCACCGGCCTAGCGGTCAGCCGCCCCGATCTGTCGGTCTGGGTGGTGACCGGCGACGGTGACGCGCTGTCCATCGGGGGCAACCATCTCATCCACGCGTTGCGCCGTAACGTGAACATGACGATCCTGCTGTTCAACAACCGGATCTATGGTCTCACCAAGGGCCAGTACTCACCGACCTCGGAGCAGGGCAAGATCACCAAGTCCACCCCGATGGGCTCGGTGGACCACCCGTTCAACACGCTGTCGGTCGCACTCGGCGCCGAGGCGACCTTCGCTGCCCGCGCCCTGGATTCCGACCGCGCGGGGCTCACCGAGGTGCTGCGCGCGGCCGCTGAGCACCGCGGCACGTCGTTCGTGGAGATCCTGCAGGACTGCCCGATCTTCAACGACGGCTCGTTCGACGTGCTTAGACGGGAGAACGCCGCGGACCATCTCGTCCCGCTGCGGCACGGCGAACCCATCCGCTTCGGCGCCGAGGGCAAATTCGCGGTCGTGCGCGACGGTTTCCGCCTCGAGGTGGCCCGTACCGACAGCGTCACGGAGTCCGATATCGTAGTGCACGACGCCTACGCCGACAGCCCCGAGTACGCCTACGCGCTCTCACGGCTGTCGGACCAGGATCTCGGCCACGTGGTCACCGGCATCTTCCGCAGCGTCACGCGGCCG
The DNA here is from genome assembly GCF_035920445.1 of Nocardia sp. NBC_01730. NCBI lineage: Bacteria > Bacillati > Actinomycetota > Actinomycetes > Mycobacteriales > Nocardiaceae > Nocardia > Nocardia sp. NBC_01730. The sequence goes on from NZ_CP109162.1 coordinate 3,266,753, forward strand.
ACCTACGACGACGCGGTGCGCGCCCAGACCGAAATGGCCCGCGAGCGCAAGCCGATCGGTCCGGACTCGCTCCAGTCGCTGCTCAGCGGGCCCGAAACCTGGACTGTCACGTAGGCCCGCGGGTCGAACACGACGAATCCGCTCGGCGCCGGACGCCGCGCGAATTCGTGGCAACGACAAGGCGTCAGACGCGCTTGGCGAACCCGAGGTCGATGACGGCGTCGCGTTCCTGCTCGAGTTCGGCGACGGAGGCGCCGATGCGGGCACCGGCAAAATCGTCGATGGTCAGATCCGGGACGATCGTGTAACCGCCGTTCCCGCACGTCACCGGGAACGAGCTGATCAGACCCTCCGGCACACCGTAAGAGCCGTCCGAGGGAACGGCCATGGACACCCAGTCACCGTCCCGGGTGCCACACACCCAGTCGTGGATGTGGTCGATCGCGGCGCTGGCCGCGCTGGCCGCCGAGGACGCACCGCGGGCCTGGATGATGGCGGTGCCGCGCTGCTGCACAGTGGGAATGAAGTCGTCGGTCAGCCAGGCGCGGTCGCCGACGAGACCGAGGGCGGGACGACCCGCGATGGTGGCGTGCGCGATGTCCGGGTACTGCGTCGCGGAGTGGTTGCCCCAGATCGCCACGCGGGTGATGTCGGCGGCACGCGCACCGGTCTTCCCGGCCAGCTGGGCGATGGCCCGGTTGTGGTCGAGACGGGTCATCGCGGTGAAACGCTCGGCGGGCACGTCTGGGGCGTTGCTCATGGCGATGAACGCGTTGGTGTTGGCCGGGTTCCCCACCACAAGCACCTTCACGTCGTCGGCCGCGCTGGCGTTGATCGCCGCGCCCTGCTCGGTGAAGATCGTGCCATTGGCGGCGAGCAGATCCGAGCGCTCCATCCCCGCCGTGCGCGGACGGGCGCCGACCAGCAGCGCGATGTCGGCGCCCGCGAAGCCGATCCACGGATCGTCGCTGATGTCGATGGACTCCAGCAGCGGAAACGCACAGTCGTCCAGCTCCATCGCGACACCCTCGAGCGAGGCCACCGCGGCGGGAATCTCGAGCAGCCGCACCCGCACCGGCGTGTCCGGGCCGAGCATCGCACCGGAGGCGATCCGGAACAGCAGGCCGTAGGCGATCTGGCCCGCGGCTCCGGTAACGGCGACAGTCACGGGCGCGGTGCCGACGGCGGTGCTCACGACGAACTCCTTGCGGTGGGAGGGCTCTCGCTGCCCACCCTATCGACTCTCACCGCCCGCGAAACCCGGTGGTGAGCTATGCGACAGTAATCCGTCCGCGCGGCCGCACACCCCGCGTGGGCAGCGCCACCGGTGCGGCCTAGCGGCAACGACGGTCCCAGCGGATCTCCCGCCGCGCCGGATCAGCCGAGCGCGGCAACCTCGGCGTCGGTCAGCACGATCGGCGACACCATGTCCTTTGACCGTGCCAACTGCACGGCGCGATACAGCGGCCGCTCCTCCAGTCCCGCATCGCGCGCCTCCGCCCGCAACTGGTGCGACAACATCGCGGAAACCGCGACCGCCGCGGCCAATTGACTGGCCGCGAGCGCGTCGGCCAGCCTGCGCAGACCGAGCAGGTGCAATTCGCGGCCGCTACCCGCGTCGGTGTACATAGCGAGCGGGATGAGCTGCGAGTCCTCCCCCGCGGTAACCCGAAGAGCGATTCGGCTCAACCGGGCCGGGAAGACCAGCACCTCGACACCAGTCGCCGCCGACATCTCCACCTGCCGCTCACCGAATAGCCTGCGGGCGTGAATCATCGTGCCCGCCAACCACATTCGACGACGCCGCAGCGCGACAGCATAGAGCACGGTCGGCGCGCCGACGACGAGACCGATGGCGACGGCGAACGGCCAGGTCACCACGGTGGCCGCCAGCAGCGCGGCTCCGATCCCGATGCCCGACGCGGCAAGCGCGAGACGGCGCAGCATCGGCGCGTACAGCTCGGGCGCGACCAGGTCGAGCCCCACCGGCGCAACGGCCTGCTGGTCACCAGAATTCGTCGACACTGCTCCGCCCTCTCCCGACTCCGGCACGTGCCGGGTCACGCTACCGTGCCGACCGCCTGGGTGAGCGGGCGTTCAGTGTCAGGTGGCCCCGCATGGCGCCGTCGGACCCCGAGTTCGGTGCTGTCCCAGCCTGAGCGAGGCCGTCGGCTAGCCGCCCAGCGACGCTCGGAGCACACCGACCACCTCGCCCAGCGGAACCTGCCGCTGCTCACCGGTCGCCATGTCCTTGAGCCCGATGGTGCTGTCCACGAGGTCGCGGTCGCCGAGCACCATGGTGAACTTCGCCCCGGACCGGTCGGCCGCCTTCATCGCGCCCTTCACACCGCGCCCGCCGTAGGCGAGGTCGACCCGGACACCCGCCGACCGCAGCTGCGCCGCGAGCACGACCATCCGATGCTGGGCGGCTTCGCCCAGCGGCACACCGAACACCTCGCAGCGCGCCGGGTTGCCCGCCGACTTGCCCTCGGCCTCCAGCGCGAGCATGGTGCGGTCCACGCCGAGCCCGAAGCCGATGCCGGACAGCGGTTGTCCACCGAGCTCGGCCATCAGCCCGTCGTAGCGACCGCCACCGCCGATGCCCGACTGGGCGCCGAGACCGTCGTGCACGAACTCGAAGGTGGTCTTCGTGTAGTAGTCGAGCCCGCGCACCATGCGCGGGTTCACCACATACGGCACGCCGAGCGCGTCCAGGTGGCCGAGCACCTGCTCGAAGTGCGCCTTGGCCGACTCCGAGAGGTGATCGATCATCAGCGGGGCGTCCGCGGTCATCGCGCGTACCTCGCGCCGCTTGTCGTCGAGGACGCGCAGCGGGTTGAGCTCCGCGCGGCGCCTGGTCTGCTCGTCCAGCGGCAGCCCGAACAGGAATTCCTGCAGCAACTCCCGGTACTGAGGGCGGCAGGTCTCGTCGCCGAGCGAGGTGATCTCGAGCCGGAAACCGTCGAGCCCGAGCCCGCGGAACCCTGCGTCGGCGATGGCGATCACCTCGGCGTCCAATGCCGGGTCGTCGACGCCGATCGCCTCGATACCCACCTGCTGCAGCTGCCGGTAGCGGCCCGCCTGCGGCCGCTCGTAACGGAAGAACGGACCCGAGTAGCACAGCTTCACCGGTAGCTGGCCGCGGTCGAGTCCGTGTTCGATGACCGCGCGCATCACGCCCGCTGTTCCCTCGGGCCGCAACGTCACGCTGCGATCGCCGCGGTCGGGGAAGGTGTACATCTCCTTGGTGACCACGTCGGTCGACTCGCCGACACCACGGGTGAACAGCCCGGTGTCTTCGAAGACCGGCAGCTCGATATGCCCGTACCCGGCCAGTCGGGCGGCGCGGACGAGGCCGTCACGCACCGCGACGAACTCGGCCGAGCCGGGAGGCACGTAGTCCGGTATCCCTTTCGGGGCGGAGAAGCTGCTGGTCTTGGTCACGATGCTCCAGTTTCCACCACCACGGCCCGCGAAGTCCAACCGGTTCGCCGAACCGCCTCTCAGGAAGGATACGGAGCAGTCTCAGGAAAAAATGGCACACTCTTATCCCGATGTCACCGGATACGGGAGGAACGTGGTAGTGCCGAGCAACGAACAGCGACGAGCAACGGCGAAACGCAAGCTGGAGCGTCAGCTTGCCAACCGGGCTCAGCGGGCGCGCAGGCGCAAGCAACTCACGATCGCCGGCTCGGTGCTCGGTGTCGTCGTCGTGGTCGCCGCCGTGACCGGGGTGTACTTCCTGACCCGCGGGGAGGACGACAGCTCCGATGCCGCCGACGCCGCGCTGACCAGTTCACCCGCAGCCGCGGCCGCGACGCCACCCCCCGCCAAGGCCAAGCCCGCGACGGTCGACTGCGTCTATCGCGATGGCGCCAAGCCCGCGGACAAGGCCGCGGCCAAGCCGAAGGTCGGCGGCATCCCGACCACCGGTGTCGACGCCGAGGTCAGCGTGAGCATGGAGACCAGCCAGGGGCCGATCGGATTGACGCTGAACAACGCCGACTCACCGTGCACCGTGAACAGCTTCGTCAGCCTGGCTTCGCAGAACTACTTCGACGGCACCGGCTGCCACCGGATGACCGCGGACGAGGGCCTGAAGGTGTTGCAGTGCGGTGACCCGACCGGCTCCGGATCCGGCGGGCCCGGTTATGAGTTCGACAACGAATACCCGACCGATCAATACGCGCCGGACGATCCAGCACTCGGCAATGCGATCGCCTACAAACGCGGCGTGCTCGCCATGGCCAACGCGGGCCCCGGCACCAACGGCAGCCAGTTCTTCATCGTCTACGGGGATTCACAACTGCCGCCGCAGTACACGATCTTCGGGACCGTGGACGAGAACAGCCTCGGTACCCTCGACAAGATTGCCCAGATCGGCCAGGACAACTCGAACGGCCCTGGCGACGGCAAGCCGAAGGAACCGGTCACGATCAAATCGGTGCGAATCGACCGCTGATCGTCCGATACTCGCGCCCGCCGCCGATCACCGGCCGCGGGCCCGAGCTCATCGCCGATCCGACGCGCCGCCGAGATACCTGTTGTTCGGTTAGGTTTTCCTGAATCCGGAGATCCTCCGCCGAGTTCGCATGTATGCCGGAATTGTGCGATATATGCTGATATGCGGCACGCTCGTACGATTGTGTCGACCTTTGTCAGGTAATCTCGAACCAAGGAGTTCCCGTAGCGTAGCCATCCCAGAATAGGGCGATCCCCTCGTAGGGAGTGCCGCGCCACGAGTCCTCCGGGTGTCCGCGTTTGCAGGCGGGGCCCGCTGCACGGACTACAGTTCGCGTGGCGGCGTCCGTGACAAAGCACCACAATCATCCATAGTGATCACTGCAGCATCGGGGAGCAGCCATGTCCGAAGAACTGGACGACATCGGCCGGGAGACCGCGGCCATGATGAGGACTATGTTGCAGATGGCGACGCTCGTCGCACTGCGAACCCGCGAGCGTGGTCAGAAAGAAGCCGAAGCGCGCGCCAAGCTCACGGACGCCCGCGTCAAAGAGGCCAAAGAGATGCAGCTCCGCGAGGCCCGCGACGCGAAGGCCAAGGATCCGCGCAACACTGAACTGGCTCGGCTGATCGAGAAGCCGATCGCGGAAAAGGGTGTGTCCCTGGAGAAGGACCGCTTCTCCGCACAGGCCGAGGCCACGCGCATGGCCGCCAACGCCGCCGCGAACGCCAAGCCCGCGATGCAGTACGACTCCGCGGAACGCCGGATGGCGATCGCCGCCCATCTCGCCAAAATGGGTGTCGCGCCGGAACTGGCCGCGGTACGGATGTTGATCGAGGTAGGCCAGGCACAGCCGCCGGGCGAGGCCGTGCGCACCCGCCCGGACGAGGCGCCGTCGGTGACGCGGGCCAGAGAACAGGAAGCTCGCGGCCTGGAACGCGCGAGACAGTAGACGAACGAACGCCCGCTGGGTTTCCCAGCGGGCGTTCTTCTTTTTCCGAGAATCCGCGCGAACGGCTGCCCGGCAAGCGATTACAGGCGGAAGTCGCCGATCGTGGGATCACCGAACATGCCGTGCTGCGGCGACTTCAGCGGCAGCGGGTTGAGCATGTCCTTGTGACCGTTGCGCACACTGCAGTATTTGAACGGCCCCTTGGGGTCGAAGAGTTTTGCCAGGTGCGGATCCGCGTGGTCCAGGAACCAGACGCTCAGCCCGGTGCGCCCGTCCAAGCGGTAGTGCTCCCACGCCCGCCACAGCGCGTCCAGCCGGGCGACCGCCTCGGCGTGCTGCCACCACTCCGGGCACCACACCGTGTCGCTCAGATCGGTGACCTGACGCCGGTAAACCAGGCTGAGATAGTTTTCGACGAACTCCACCACACTTGCGTAGATCATCGGTTGTTGCTGCTGTTCGGTCACAACGGGCGAACCTCCTCGACCTGTCCGTACTCGGGCGGCGGTGCCGACTTGCTCAACGAGGGCGCGCCGATCAGGTCCGTGATTTCCGTCTTGCGCTGCGGATCATGGTGCGAGATGGACTTCTTCACCTCGGCAGCGTACTCGCCTTCCCACCACGGCACGGTCCGGACCAGCACCGGCGGCGCACCGGACGGGAACACGATGGCCCGGCCGCGCGGCAACGTCGCCAGACCGTTGACCGAGAACGTCTTGGACGAACCCAGCGACCGCGAATAGCTCTTGCCGCCTTTGGATTCCGAGACCGACTGGGAGATCGCATCGTATTCGCCGAGGACATCGGACCGCTCCTGCAGGAACCTGGTGTCGTCGACGCCGCTGCCGAGCACCTTGATGTTCGCCGCCGACCAGAGGGCGTTCATGCCGCTCTCACCCCAGCAGCGGGCGCCCTGCGCCCAGGATTGCAGCACCGTCATGACCACGATGCCGCGCGAGCCGAAGTGGCTGTACTGCTTGGGCAGATCCTTCCAGCGCACCACGTTCGCGGCCTCGTCGAGCACCGCGAGCAGTGGAATCGCCAGCCGGCCGCCGCGCGACTGCGACGCCTTGCGCATCGCGACGTCCACCACCGCCTCGGTGAGCGCACTCACCAGCGGCGCGGCCGAGCCGCGGCCCTCGAGGGACAGGCTGTAGAGAGTTCCGTTGTGCTCGAGGAACTCCAGCTCGTCGAACTCCCTACGGTCCCCGCCCTTGGTGATCCACGGGTGCACATTGGACAGCTTCAGGCAGCGGATCATCTTCTTGGCAGTACCGAAGATGCCACTTCGCGTGCGCGGGTCGGTGTTGTACTGCGAGGAAAGGCCGGAGGCCGTGTAGTGGTGGCGTGCTGCGCGCAGGAGTTCGATCGGCTCGGTATCCTGCGGGTTTGTCACCCACTCCCACACCTGGACGATCGGTCTGCTGCCGTTGCGGTCACCGACGGCAGCGGCGAGGAACAGTCCGGCGAGCAGGTCCTCGGCCTCCGGATCGAAAAACGCGTCGGTCTTGGTGTCGCTACCGTCGTCGCCGTCGGCGAAGTGCCCGGCCAACCGGGCCGCGCGCATCTCGCAGCCCTCGCGGCCCGCGTCCACCCAGGACAACGGATCCCAGAACCAGGTCGGCTCCTCGCCTGCGACGCCCTGCGGATCGAAGACGAAAGTGGGACTTCCCTTGGACTCCCGGACGTCCCGGGTCGCGTCCACCACATCTCGCTTGTTCGAGGTCGCCAGCACCGGTCCGATCGCGGTGAGGATCGCCGGGATCACCCGCGAGGTCGATTTGCCCTGACGCGGACCCCAGATGTCCAGGTGTAGATCCTCGTAGGAGCCGTAGAGCATCACCCCGTCGGCCACGCCGACACCGATCGGCACACCGGGAACGTCGTCGTAGCCGAGTCGCACCCCGAGCTGATCGGCTTTCTCCCGGACTCCCGCCTCGGTGAGCATGGAGATCGCGCCGCCGCTGCCCATCACGTCGGCCTTTTCGTCGACCGGCAGCCTGCCCTTGCTCTGGCGCTTGTTCATCTGCCTGAGGATCACGAGGTAGGCGACCACGCTTGCGATCACCAGCAGCAAGATCACCGTCGATGCGCCCGGCCACTGCAGCCTTCCTTTGGCGAGGTCGGCGACGATGGCGATCGGGTTGATCGGGACGCTCTGCGGGCTGCCGGCAAGCATGTTGCCCAGATGCACCGCGATCCAGAGGGTTCCGAAGATCGCGAAGCCGGCGTAGGTCAGATACAGGCTGAGATCGGGTCCGGGCACGGCCGGATCCGTCACCTTTTTCTTCTTCGCCATGTGTCCTCCTGGGTCGGCGGTCCGGTGGTGGAAGTGTGTGGTCAGCGGAACGCGTCGAGTCGCCATCCGTCGGGCGTGCGCACGACGGTGGCGATCACCGTCGCCGGTGGCAACGGCTCCTTGCGCCCGTTCGGATAGACGACGGTCTGCTCGATCCCGATCTTGAACTGCTGGACGTTCGGGTCGGTGGTGTTCGGCGCCGTCTCGCCGGACGCGAAGGTGAAAGCCTCCACGCGCGCCCCAGCCTTAGCCCATTCCGCCCACTGCAGCGTCGCCTTCGGGGTCTCCATTCCGGTGGGCGAGCCATCCAGCATACGAATCAGGCTGGGGCCCAAAAACTTCCGCACGCGGGTCAACGATGTGCCCTGGTTTTCGGTGGCGGGTTCCCAGCTGTAGATCTCCCGCAGCGCCGTAACGGCGACACCGTCGGGCGTCACCGGGTCTGGCGCAGGCCCCCCCTCTAGCAACCGGGTCGTGGACGTAGCGGAATGCCCCCCACCGGATCCCGCGTCCACACGGTCCCCACGACCGCAGGCCACGCCCAGCATTGCGACGCTAAGCACCAGCATCACCACCAGTTTCGCGCGTGCACTTGCTTTGCCTCTCCAGGCTAGCCGCATCGGAGGGCACTTCGGCAGTCCTGCCGCCATGGGTTCGTCCGCGGTGCGCGCGCGGGCACTCACAGCACCCTCCTCGCCCGTCCATCCCCGGGCACCGCGACTTCCGAGACACCGCCGCCGGACCGCGCGCCCGCGCCGGGCACCGACTGGATCATGCGCCCATTCCCGGCGTAGATGCCGACCTGCGCGGGTCCGCGCGGACCGAATGAACTGAATACCAGGTCACCCGGCTGCGTTTTGCTCATAGGCACCTCCACACCCGACTCCCACTGCTGTTCGGCCGTGCGTGGCAGCGTGACCGTGCCGGAGGAAGCCGCGAACACCGCCGCCGAGGTCAGCCCGGGGCCGTCCAAACCACCGCCGCTCGGCCCCTGCGCCCCGCCGCCGCCCCACACGTAAGGTGTGCCGAGCCATTCGTGCGCGGCCTCGACGATCTGGTCGCCGTTCGAGCCCTCCCCCGGCGTGAACCGGCCGAGCGAGCCCGGCGCGCGGTACTGCGCCTCCATCGCCAGAATATTCCGCACGTACGGCTGAGTCTCGGCATAGTGTGCCGCAACCTGATTCGGCATGCCGCCCGAGGCGAGCACCGCGCCTTCGCCCGCGTTGTACGCGGCCAGCGTCAGCGCGGCGACATCGCCCTGCACCTTCCCCTCGGATTGCCACCGCAGGATCTTGTGCGCGATCGCGCACATGTAGCGGCCCTGACCGATGATCGCATCGCCGTCGTCCCATACGCTGGCCACGCCGTTGCCATCGGCGTCGATCACGTACGGCCGGCCGTCATCCGGATCGGTACTCGCCGCGGTGCCCGGCAGGAACTGCGCCAGACCCTGCGCACCGGCCGGTGAGGTCGCGCCGCGCCGGAATCCTGACTCCTGCCTCCCTTGTGCGGCCAGCAGCGACGGGGTGATCTGTGGGCAGATCGAACCCGCACGGCGATACCAGATTTCCAGTTCCGGCGGCACCTTGCCTGCGGCGAGCGCGCCACCGGCGGTGCCGAAGCCGAGACTGCACCGCGGATCGCTGGAGTAGGCGCGCGCGCCACCGACGTCCGGGGTGGGAGCGCCGTCCAGCCAGGGCAGCGGGTCGATCTGACGCCCGCCGGTGAACCGGCCGCCAGGGACGATCTCGAAATGCAGGTGCGGACCGCTGGATTCACCGGCGGAGCCGACCGCGCCGATGGGCTGACCCGCGGTCACCGTGTCACCGACCCGGACCAGCACACCCGAGTTCCACATGTGGCCGTAGACCGCCGAGTACGAGCGGCCGTTGGTGTCCACCGAGTCGACGACGATCCAATTGCCGAAACCCGATGCGGGACCTGCGGCGACGACGCGTCCGGCGGAGACGGAGTAGATGGGGGTGCCGTCGGCCGCGGCCAGGTCGACGCCCTTGTGCGTGCCACCGCGCGCGCCGAAGGTGTCGGAAACGATGAAGGTTCCGGTGGCCAACGGCAGGGTGCGGCGCAGCGGACCCGAGCCCGCGGCCAGCGAGGGCGTCGCGGTCGCGGTCGGATTGGTCTGTGTGGCGGTGGGATTGCCGGTCGCGGCGGCACGCGAATCACCAGGCGCGTAACCACCCAGCGGCGGCAGTTCGGACTGCGAACCGAGCACCGAGGATCCTTCGCAGGCGTCGTCCACCGCGGGCATGATGATGACCAGCACGATGGTCAGGAGGCCGAGCACCGCGCCGAGAGCGGCCCACAGCACCGATTTGCCGCTCATCGCCACCCCTCGGCGGCATGCCGCGCGCAGGCGTGCTTCACGTTCGGCGCCGGGCTTCGTTGAGGGTGTCGGCCAGGGTGCGGTTCATCTCGGCGGCAGCCGCCAACTCTTGTTGCAGCAACGTGACTTTTCGCCGCAGCGCGGCCGCGTCCATACGCTCGAGACCGAGGCCTTCGGCCGCGCGCACCCAGTTCCGTACCGAATTCGTGTGCACGCCGATCTGTTCGGCGACCACGCGACAGGCCTCCGATTCGCTGTGTAGTTTGCCCGTGAGCGCGATGACTTGCTGGACGGCGGCCTCGCGCACCTCCGGCGAGACGCGGCGGTAGGACCGGTGCGGCATCATGCGGCGCACCCCCCGTCGACGGTCACGTACCGAGGCACGCCGCCGATCATTCCCACATCGTGCCCCCGCTGATATCTCATGCGGCGCTCCCTGGCGAATCCGTTCCACGCGAAGTCGATTCGGTGAATTCGCTGAACCGCTGGTTGGTGTCGTGGATCCCGCTTTCCTTCTCCGACAGCGTGAATTCCATGTGGAATGGGATGCCGGGCCGACGGTCCTCACCGATCTTCAGCAGGAACTTACCGGTTCCGGGCGGAGATGGCCTCTGCTGGCCCGGTTTGAGCGCCTCGCCGGTCAATGCCTGCGGTGCGGACCATCCGGTCACCATCTCCTCCTCGGCCGACGTGAACGGCACCGTGCTGTCCAGTCGTTTGATCTCTTCCGCAGGAAGCGCTCCGAAGATCTTGGCGCGCGCACGTTCGAGGAAACCGAGCGCCTTGGCGATGGCGGCTTCCGATCCGAGTGCTTGCAGGTCCTTGATGGTATGGCTGATCATGATCAGCGCGGTGGCGATGCCGCGCTGCAATCGGGTGAGCTCGTCGACCCGGTCGACCATGAAGTCGCCGAGACCGAGCACCTGCCACAGCTCGTCCATCACGACCTGGAAATAGCGCTGCGGACCCAGATCCGCGTCGGCGAGCACGTGCGCGGCCTCGACCGAGGCGAATCCGTCGGCCCAACAGGCCAGCATGACCGCGGCCTTCAGCTTCTTGTCACCGGTCGGGATGTGCGACACGTCCATGCATACCGCGACCGCGCTGGTGTCGATCGGCACCGTGGTCTGCCCGTTGAAGACCGCGCCGAACGGGCCCTGGGTCAGGGCGCGCAACGAGCGGCGCAAACCTTTGATCGCGTTCTGGTACTCGGCCGGATTGTCGGCGCCCGCGTCCAGCATCAATTCCTCACCGCCACCGACGATCACCTCGAGGAGGTTCTCCATGATCGGCGGCTTGTCCGGCGTGAAGCCGCTGCCGGGTTTGTAGAGGATGCGCAACGCTGTGGCGATCAGCGTCTCTTCGTAATCGCGCACGCGGTCGCCGCGAACCAGTTCGACCAGACCGGCGATCAGCGTCACCTGTCTGGCCCTCAGGTCTTGCAACACCTGAAGTTGCAGGGCAGGAAGGTCTTCCAGGCGCGGCACGACCGCGCCGAGCACACCCGCCGCGAGCGGGTTGAGCTTGCCGTGCCCGTATCCCAGGTCGATCACCTGGCCGCCGACCAGCTCGACCATCTTGCGGTAGTCCGGTTTGACATCGGCCAAGATGAGCGGCGTGATCCCCTGTGCGATACCACCGAGCACAATCCTGCGCACCAGCGAGGACTTGCCGAAACCGTTGAGGCCGAGCACGAACAGGCTGGGTGCGGTGATGAAGCTGCCGCGCATGAACCAGTTCATCGGGTCGAAGCAGACCGGAGCGCCGGTGTGCAGATGCGAGCCGAGCGGCGTGCCGATCAGCGGCGCGCCCGCTCCGACCGACCACGGCCACAGGCCCGCGACCTGGGCGGTGGTGGCGCGGTATTCGACCGGACGTCCGACCACGTTCATCCGGCCGCCGCCCGCGCCCGCGTAGCCGCGGTCGGTGAGTTGCGCTGTGCTGCGGTCGAATCCGTCCTCGATCGTCTGCTCCGTGCGGGCGACGTAGTTGCGGCGGCGGATATCGTCGGTGCGGACCCGGAACTGTGCCCACGCCGCACGCAGGCCGCTGCCCTCGCGGGCGATCATCTCCAGTTTGGCGCGGGTGACGTCGTCCAGCAGCGGAGGCCCGGACTGTTTGCGTCGGTCCGCCTTTGCCTTCGCGCGGCGGGCCGCCTTGTCCAGGTACGGGGTGCCCATGGCGCGGTCGGCCGCGTAGTCGACCTTCGCGGGCCGCGCCACGCGACCGGTTCTTGCGCCGTCGCGATCCGGGCGCGGCAGCCGGGCAATGCGCTCGGTGACCGCGTCCCGGGAAGGCCGGGGCGTCCGCACGCCGTCGGCACGGGAGCGATCCGCGGACGTGCGCTCGCCGCGGGGGCGGTCGGCGTGCGCCCGTTCGGAACGCGCGCCCTCGGACCGGCTCGCGCCTGCTCGCGCTCGCCGCTCGGCGGCCTCTCTCGCGGCCCGCCGTTCCCGATCGGACATCTCGACGTCCGACCGATCCTCGCCGCTCACCCGCGCCGAATCTGGCGCGGGGCGCCGCGGCCGCTCCGGCCGCTGCCCCCACTCGTCCCGCCCGGCTTGCTCGAGCCGCCTGCGGCGAGCGGCTTCGTCCCGGTCCCGTACGGGTGGCTCGTAGTCCCGTGCCATGAATCCCTCACCCCGCCAGTGCCTTCGGAATAGTGGCGTGTTCCGGCAGGATCACCCCGCAACCCAGCGAAGCCGCGAAGGCCGCCGCCTGGTATCGGTAACACCGCCGAATCTTCAGACGCGCCTGGGTCGACAGGTCGCGCGTGATGGCTTCGATCCGCGGCAGATCGCCGCGCAGGGGCTCGGTGATGGTCACCAGTGCCCCGAAGCGGGTCACACCGTGACCCCTGGCCTGCTCCTCGCGGGCCTGCTGGGTGGCACCCACCCGCAGTGTCGCCGCCGCGGAAACGACCCCACGTTCACTCTGCTGGGCTACCAGCGCATTCTTGAAGTCGTCGTCGACGATTTCGGCGGCATCGGCGGCCGAGTGCGGCCGGTACACGATGGCGATACGTTTGCGCGGCACTTCGGGATTCGGTGCGAGCAGCCGCTGCAGCACCCTCTCGTCGACCGCACCCTCCGGAGCGGCGTCCATCTCCCAGGTCACCGACCGGCCGCCGTCGTGCACCAGGTAGTCCCACTTCTCGTCGTGCGAGACCGGGCCCGCGTCCGCCCAGTCCAGGCCGTGACCCTCGGGTTCGCTCGCGGCGACCTCCAGGTCGGCCTGCGAGGCAGGGTCGTAGCTGCGCCGGATGAACGAGATCACCTCGTCGGCCGACATCGGCTGCGCGCGCACACCTGCCTCCGCCAGTGCCGCGCAGATGCCGGGCAGACGGCGGCCGATCTCGACGGCCTCCTCCGCCGGGTTCTTGCGGCGCTCGGCGGTGGTGGCCTTGAACGTGATCGCCACACGCGGAAGCAGCTGCACCCGCTCCTGCGGCAGTTCGGTGGCCAGCTCATACATCACCTGCTGGGCCAGCTCCGGCGCCTCCGGCCGCGTGATCGTGGAAACCTCGGTGAGCAAACGGTTTCCGGTCTCTGGCACGGTGTCGATGACCGGGACCACGGCGACGATGTCGCTGGTCTGGCCGACCGAGGCGAGGAAGGTACCCCAAGCCGACACCCACCGGTCGATCACCGGCTGGTCCACCGCCTCGTGGCCCTGGGGCCACGCGCGCAGTACCACCGTGTACTGCGCGAACTGGGGGAGGTGGATCATGCCGAAGCTGTAACCGCCCGCGTCGATGCCCTCGTAGAGCTTGGAGGGCGCGAGCAGACCGGGCAATCGGGTGACGCCGCCCGGGATTCGGGAGAACCGGCCGCCCCGGTACACATGCTCGCCGCGACCGCGCGAGCGCATCCAGTTGAACATCATCAATCCCGTCTCGTAACCCGAACGGCCACCCGTCCGCCACACCAGTGGAACCATCACGACGACGCCGGTGCCGCCGACGATCAGACCCCATTGGAAGCCACCGGCCATCGCGGTGATCAGCGCCGTGATCACGACCGCGAAGCCGAGCACGGTCTCCTCCCAGCGCAAGCCGAAAAGGCCCGCGCTGCGCGGCTTCTGCCAGAGGCCGTATGAGCGCCGCTCGTAGGTGTCGGTGACTGTCATCGCGGAATGGTGCTCCTCCCGAGGTCGGGTGAACGATTCGTCCAGCGGTCGCCCGCGACGTCACCCATTGCTTGGTCGGCCCGGTTCAGGCCGCCGCTCGCGGCGCGCGCCGCGCCGATCCGCCCTGCCGTCCTGGACGCTCCGGACGCTACCCCGGACGCGCCGGACGGGCCGGAGGCGCGCGGGGCCGCGCCGCCTTGACCACCACCACCTCCCCGCGGCTGCGTCGGCCGCGGCGCGCCACCACCGCCGCGCGGTCCGCCGGCACCGCCAGGTCGCGGCCCGGTTCCGCTGCCGCTCACGTAACCCGCCGCACCCGGCGCCGCGGAGCTCTTGACACCGACCGCCTTGGTGCCCATAGCGCCGAGGCCCGCGACCGCGAGCAAGGTACCGCCGGTCGCGGTGAGACCGGAACCGCCGCTGCCGACGATCGCGACGGCGGGCGTGACCAACCGCATCAGCGCAGGAAGCACGAACGCCACGCTGCACAGCAACACGATGGCGACGAGCATGCGCTGGGCTTGCTCACCGTCCGGCAGGCCCCCGGTCTCGGTGAGCGAATCCACATGGCCCGCAGTAGTGAACGCGATCATGTAGACGATCGCCGCCACCGGTTTCCACAGCATGAACGCGATGATCCAGCCGATCAGCTTCTGATAGGACTGCTTGCCCACGTTCATGCCCGACGCAGCCGCGGCCAGCGGCAGCACACCGGCCGCGATCACCAGCAGACCCTGGCGGACGATGGCCAGCACGATCTGCGCCAGCGCGCCGAGCAGACCGACGATCGCGATGATCAGCACCAGACCCGGCGAGAACGCCTGCAGCTTACTGGTTTTCACCATCAGCTCGGCCAGGTCCTTGGCGTTGCCGTTGGTCGAGTCGTTGATGATCCACTCCGAGAAGCGGTCCGAGGCCTGGGTACCCGCCACGATCACCGCGCCGAGCATCCAGGAGCTGAACACCACGCGAGTGAACATGCGGAACGACTCGGCCGCCTCGTTCATCGCGGCCCCGCGTCTGGCCTCGGCCAATCGCGCCCCCGAGAGGATCACCGACGCGATCAACAGCAATATCTGCGCTTGATAGGTGTAGTCGTTGATCTTCGTGAACAGCGAACCCGAATCGCTGACCGCCTCGTTGGGCACCTTCATCCAGAAGGTCAACGCCAGGATGATGGCCTCACCGAGACCGTTCATCAGCGAGTCGACCACCTTGCCGAAGGTCGAGTCCCATGCCTTGTCCTTCACCGCGGTCGCCGCCTGGCCGGGATGCGAAGCGGCGTTGCCCGCTTTGCACGCGGCCGATGCGGCGTCACCGAGGGTGAAGCCGGGCAGTCCGAGGCCGTCGAGAGAGTCGTGGATTTCGTTGCACGTATCGTCGAAGCCGTACGTCTGGCCGTAGGCCACGGTCGGAGTCGCGATCATCACTGTGAAGATGACCGCGAAGATTGTGACTAGCCGTCTCACCATTGTGTCCACCCATCGATCGAACCGATCGTCTCGAGCCGCTGTGCGTCGCCCGCGGACGACTTCAGTCTCCAGCCACCGTCACGCCATACCACGTTGAGCCTCATGGCCACCCAGCTTCGCCCGCCGTGCAGAAACTCACGGGTCTTGCGGGCGATACGAACAACAGCGAAATCGTCACCATAGCTTTCGATTCGAAAAGCGTCGGACGCGTACAACAGTGGTTTGACACTCTCTGGCAAGACGTCGGGCACTTTGCCCTCAGCGATCTTGCGCTCCCGATCGGCGAGCTCCTCGGGAGTGAGGATCACCAACTGCTGCCACAGCGGGTGGTCGGTGGGTCGTGCCACGGTCCGCCAGTAGATATGCTCGGCGGCCAGCGCGGCACCCTGCGGTGTCTTGGTGAACCCTGACGGCACGCCGTTGTCGATGCGCGCCGGTCCATCGGTCGTCGAGAAAGGAATGATCGGGCCGCCGTACACCTGTTGCCAACCGCCCGGCTGGTTCGTCCCACCTGGCGCGCCGGTCTGCCACTCCGGATCGGTCATTGTCCGTGGCACGCTCGACTGCGAAAGGGCCTGTCCAGCAGTATCTTTTGGAATATCAAAACGATGCCCGAAGGAGTCCTTGCCAGAACCTACGAACGACGGCCCAAAAGTAGGCCCAGGAGGATTCTCCGACGCTGTTGGCGTTGGCGACGCCTGGTCGTAGGGCGCGTCGTCGTCACCGATAGCAACCACGGTGACGACTGCGGCCACCGCGACTGCGAGGACTGCACCTGCGCCCAGCACAGCCAGCGGCATGCGCCCAAAGGACCTTCTGCGACTCACCACTTCGTCCACCCCTGCAACGACTCGATGTACTCGGTCTGTGCGTTGTTGGTCGTCGAGGGCTTCAAGCGCCAGTCACCCGCATCCCACACCATGACCAGGCGCATCGCCGCCCACAGCTGCTTGCCGTCCACCACCGGCCCGCGGGTGGCGAGGCGGATGATGGCGAGATCGTCGGCGTAATCGTCCACCTTGAACGCGTCGGAGGCGACGAAGTAGCGGGTCACCTTCTCGGGCTGCTGCTCGGGCAGGCGATCGTCGGACAGTGCCTTGTCGTAAGCGGCGATCTGCTGAGCGGAGACCCGGACCTGGCGTACATACAGATCGCGGTCGGCAGGGCGGGCGTTGAGCCGGTAGGTGATCTGCGCGGCGGCCAGTACCGCGCCCTGCGGCGTGTGCGAGTACCCGACGGCCAGGTCGTCTTCGATGCGGGTCGGCCCGTCGGAGGTGGAGAACGGGACGGAGGCGCCGTACACCCGCTGCCAGCCGTGTGGCGCGGTGGTGCCCTCGGGCGCCGCGGTCAGCCAGTCCGGATCGGCCGGCTTGCGCTGACGCGACGGATCCTGCAGAAGTGTTTGTCCGGCAGCGTTGTTCGGGATGTCCACGCGCCTGCCGAGGATGTCGACCTCGGGGCCGGCGAACCCGGTGCCGCCGGAGCCTTCGGTGACGGCGGCAGCGCCGTCACCGCCGTCGTCGTCGCGACCGACGAAGACGAAGATGCCCACGATCACGATGAGCGTCAGCACGGCGGCGGACGCGACGACACCGAAGGAGACGCGGTCGCGCGCGTACGACTCCTTGTCGCTCACGTCGGTGCCTCCAGTTTCACGATGTCGGTGGGTAATGCGTCGATCGAATCGATGGGTCGTATGGTCGAGTCGGGGTCGGGCAGTCGTAATCTCCAGTCGTCGCCGAACCACTCGACGGTCGTGTGGTTCACCGCCTGCGAGCTGTCGGAGTACTCGGTGTACACGTCGACGGTGGAACTCTGATCGGTGTAGCTGGTGATCTTGTAGCCGAGCAGGCGTGGTGTGAACTCGGGAGCGGCCGGCCCCGTGATCGACAGCTGCACCCGGTTGATCGCCCACTCGTCCTTGGCCAGGCCCGGAGCCACTTCCCGCGCGGCCACTTTCGACCACTGGGTGTCCGCGGCCACCGCGAGCCGCACGGAATGGGTCAGCGCGGCGACGCCCGCGCCGCGCGGCGAGTGCTCGAAACCGGTCGCGGCGCCGTCGGCCGTCGACTTCGGCCCCTGGCCGGTCTGCGGCAGCGGCACGCCTTGGAACGGCTGCCACCGCACATCGGTCGGCGCTGCGGTCAGGTCAGGGCCTGACTTGTCGTCGCCTCCTCCGCAGCCGACCGCCGCCAGCACCAGCGCGGCGCCGACAACCCCGGCGGCGGGGCGGCGGAGGTCGCGCCGCCACGCCGCGGAGTCGTTCGACCGAATCACTGTGGAATTCATTTCCGCGTCGTCCCCGTTCCGCTCCGGTGGCTCACGCGGGCAAAAACGCCAGGGCGATCCCCGACGCCGTGCTCGCCACCGCAGCACCCAGCAGGCTCATCAGGACGCCGTGCGAGGAGTCGTTCATGGCCAAGTCGCTGCGGAACGAGATCCATAGCTTGCCTGCGGAAACGATCATCCAGGCCAAGCACACCAACAGTACGAACCACAACAGCCAGTTCAGCAGCTGCATGAGCGGCGCGAGGACCTCGGCGGGCATCTTTTTGTAGGCCAGCAGCTCGGCCGCCGGCATGCGCACGGTACTCATCGCAGACATCAGGTGCCGATGACAGCGTTCATGATGGTGCCCGCGCTGGTGGCGACGACGCCGCCGATCATGGCTCCCGCCACCATCTTCGGCGACTCCAGGCCACCGCCGGTCCACTTCTCCCACGCGAACTTGCCGCCCGCGTAGGTGATGCCGCAGACACCGGACAGCAAGACGAACCAGGTGAGGTAACGCACCAGCTGCAGGATCTTCTCCGAGCCGGGAGGCGCCTCGGGCGTCGGATTACCGACTTGCGCGAGAACGGTGCCGTACGTGTCCTGCACGGCGAGGAGGATCATGCTCATCGGGTGCCTTTCTCGGATAGTGGTGTGGTTGTCGCCGATTCGATGCGTACGTTCACTGCTCGTGCGGCTTTCTGAGATCCGGTGCCTGGTAGTCGAATGTGGCGTCCTCCAGTGCCGTCCGAGCCGCCGCCACAATGTCGGCGCCGAGCACCCGGACATCGAGTGGTACCTCCTCGAGCGGGTCGATCTTGCGTTTCTTCTGCGGCAGCGGGTCGCCGGGGGACCACACCGGCAGCTGCTCGGGTTCGACCAGCGTCCACTCCTCGTACCACGGCACCTGCCACAGCTGTCCGGCAAGCGAACCGACGACGTCGCGGTAGCGCCGGATCTCGGGGGCGATCCTGCCGGGCCGGGCGGCGACCGTGACCAGCCCGAGCACGTCGGAGGGGCCTGCCAAGCCCGAAAGATGTTGGCGCAGAAGGTCGTGCGCGCGGGTCAGACCGGCGATGGTCTCCCTGGCGACGAGGACGACGAACGGACTTTCGCGGTCGAAGACGCCGGGCCAGCGGCGGCCCGAATCCGCCGCGGGCGCAAGCACATGCGCGAGGGTACTGGCTCCCGCTCCGCCGTGCACACCCAGCAGCCACACCAGCGGAGCGCGGCCGATGCCGGGCACCGGCCGGTCCCAGATGGCGGCGCGGCGGGATTCCGGTGGAGCGATCACACCGGCGGGCGTACGTTCGGGCTGAGAGGGATAAACCATGGCGGCGGTCATGATGCCACTCCGGCGAGCAGGCGCCCATACGCCCGACGCGTCTCGGCTGCCAGCTCAACGTGCCGGACGAGTTCACCGCGGGCAAGGTGCGGATCGTACGGAATCTCCCTGATGTCACGGACCCAGCCGGACAGATGCTCACGCAAATGATCCGCTACCCGAGACTCCTCACCCGGATACTGGTGGGAGACAACGATGGTCGTGTCGCCGACGATACCGCCGCCCTGTCCTTCGGCCGTGTCGCCGAACTGGTCGTCGAGCCATTCCAGGGTTACCCGGAGCCGGTTGGCCGCGTCCGTGCGAGCCGGAATGGCAAGTACCAGCGCGACATCCGCGTCATCGAGCAGTGGACGTAGCTGCCTGCCCGCAATCGGGGTTCCCCCGTCGTATACCGCCGTGTACCCGGCGTCGTGCACCGCACGGGCAACCGTGAGATAAGTCGCACGTCTGCGCAGTGGCGCAGCGTCACGCCACAGCAGACCGATGCCCGAGGTGGCGCGCGAAAAACATTCCTTCAACGGCGCGGGTTCGTCGTCCCCGCGTCCGTACAACCAGGACTGCAGGCTGATCGGGTGCAGATGCTCGTCCGCACCGCGTAGCGCGAGATCACTACCCGCCGCCGTCGCGTCCACCGCGACTGTCGGCGTGCCACCCGTGCCGAGTTCACCCGCCAATCCCAACACGGTCGTGGTGGTACCCGCACCGCCGCACCCACCGACCACCAGAATCGGGCGCTGCAGTGGATGGTCCGCCCCGGAACCATCGCCTTTGCCGCGCCGCAATCGCACCACCGGAGCCTTGGAGCGCACCGGCCGACCCGACGGTTCGCCCTCCTCGGGCGCCTCGTCGAGCCAGCGGCTCCAGTCCTCTCCCATCGCTTCTGCTCTCCTTTATCCGGCCGCGATGCCCGTGATCAGAGTGCGGCCGCCGGTCACCGCGGTGGTCACCGTCTGCTTGTTGTACGTGGCGGGACCGCCGCCGGGCCGGTACTCGGTGACCTCCACCGAATACCGGTTGTCGGCGATCGTCACGATCCGCACGCAGTGCGTGGTGCCCGCCGGAATCGTGTCGATACCGCGCTGGATAACCGAAGCGGGCTGGACGGCGGCGTCGGGGGCGACCGCCTCCCTTGCCCGCTCGCCGGAGCGTTCGACGTAATACGCGTACTGGAATGACAGCACCGCGTCCGGACCGGAGTCCGTACCACCGGCCTCCGCGCTGCGAACGATCGAGTCGCCCCGTTCGGTCGGACAGGCGCCGCCGCTGACCGCGCGCGGGTTGACACCCGTCTTGGCGCCGGCGACGGTGAACTGGACCGACGCGGGTACGGGCGAATCCTTCGGCGCCGCGGCGCGGTTACCGGAGGCGTGCAGCAGAAACAGCACACACGCGATGGCCGCGCCGAGCAGCAGCGCCGCCGCGATCAGGACGATCAGCGTGCGGGCCCGGCGGACGGCGGGGTGCTCGCGGGCAGCTTGGCGCAGCGCACCCGACGCACGCGGACGATCCACCCTGTTGTCCCCGTCCGACCGAGGGAAGCGTGCGAGACCGGCCTGCCGCGGCGGGGTGTAGTCGTCGTAGGGACTGGGCGCGCGGCCGGCCACCCAATCCGACCAACCGCCGGTGAATTCGCTGCGCTGCGCGGGCAGATTGCTGGGGATGTCCTCGGCCGGGCGCCCCCACGGCTCGTCGTCCTCGCGAATATAGTCCGGATAGCGCGCCGGCCCGTCGTCCTCCGCGGAAGCGGCGGAACTCGCCTCACCAGGGTGGGCAGTTTCCGGGGTGCCCTTCTCCGGCTCCAGAGCGCCGTACCAGCGGGACAGCTGTTTGTACGACTTCAACATTCCCCCATTCCCGCAGAGCAGGGCACGCAGTATCGCATCGTGGGACCTCTCGGCGATCAGTTCGTGGAGAACGGGTAGGCGTCGGGTATGCCGGGTCGATCGGTGGGCGGAATCGATGTCACGCCGCCGGATGAGGCGCCATCGGCTCCTGTCCCGAACGGAAATTGTCCCGTACCGGACGAACTCGGCGTGGGCGACGCGCCGGAGCTTTCCCCGAAGAATCCGGTCGGTTGCTTCTCCACCACCCCCTGTGGCGTGGCATTGCTGCCGAACGTGTCGGCCACATCGCGGGCGACGGCGGCGAACCAGTCGGCCACCAATTGGGTGGGCGCGTCACCGTTCGCCGAGACGGTCGCGCTGGCGTAGCCGCGGTGCCGCTGGACGGTGTCCCAGTACCGCACCCAGGTGGTCGTGTTCAGCAAATCGCTGTTGTCGGTGATGTTCTGCACGACCGCGTCGAACGCCTGGGTGACCAGCCGGACGCCGGTCGTCGGCGGGATCAACTGCGGTATGGCGCCGAGCAGCTCGGTGCCGAGCGACCGCAGCGCGGCGGGCGGATCAGCCAGGCCAGCGGTGGCAAGCTCCGAGATGGCCGTCGGGTTGATGAACGTCCTGACCACCGTGACAACCGCGTTGAGTCCGATCATGCCGACCTTCAGCAGGGTCTGCAGCGCGCCGGGAATATCCAGCGGGGTGCGCGGGTCGGAGGCGTCGGCGAGGCGCTGCGAGATCGACTTCTCGGGCGAGATCGACAGGGTGGCCAGCGAATTGCCCTGGATGTCCTCGTGTGCCACCTTGGTCGCGGTCTTGATCGAGGTGTACGCCAAGGCCTGCGCGATCGATACCAATGAGGCGATCGGGTCGCCACCGCTCAGCGTGGACTGGCCGGCCACGTTGGCGACCGCGCGGAGGATGGGGGCGCCGTCCGGCGCGTCGCAGGCCAGGTCGCCCGCCGCGCAGAAACTGGCCACACGTCCGGTGAGCGCGCCGAAGTCGGCGGCCCTGTCGCGTTCCGGACCGATGCCTCCGCCAGTGGCCGGCGCCTGCGGCAGGGCGGCGATCGACGCGAGCCGATCGCCCGAGGTGCCCGGCGCGGCGTCCGGCGTCGCCCTGCCCGGCGCACCAGGAAACAGCGGTGCGCCGGAGTTGCGGGTGGGGTCGGCGAACAGCGCGACCGCGGCGACCTTCTCGGCGGGCAGCACGCCGTGGCCCTGGCCGATTTCCTGCGCGAACAGCGAGGCGACGTGCGCGCCCTGCGAGTAGCCGACTACCGCGAAGCGGGTATCCGCGCAGGCGTCGGCGACAGTCTCGGCCATGGTCCGCAGGCGAGCGAGGCCTCCGGTCACCGACTCCCAGTACGGCACCGCGCTACCGGCGGTCGCACCGCCGAAGCCGGATTCATATGGCACATAGGCCCGATCGACCAGACCGCGGTCGGCGGCCTTGGCCATCATCGGCCGGAACACCGTTGACAACATTCCGGTGTCGGTGGTGGGCGCCGCGTCCGGCGAGGACTCACCGGTGCCCTGAATTCCCAACGCGTACAACGCAGGACAAGTTCTGATGTCGATGTTCGTCGAGGGGTTCGCGGGATTGAACGGCTCCGCTTCCGCGGTGCCGGCGGTCGCCACACCAACGGCGAGTGCGACCAGCATCCCCGAGAATCTTGCCGTGTGTCCAGTCATAGCGACCCGCAATCAAGTCGTTTGCCGCAACTACCCTCAACGCCATGAAACGCAGTAGACCGTAACAGATTCCGACTATTGCCGCCGAATCGGCGGAAATCTTCCGCGAAACGCCGATGCGCGCGACACACCATCGCGCGCCGACGGGAGACACTTCGATAAGTTTCCGACGGCTCGCACCGGATGGCTACTACCGGCCGACAACCGGGCCCACCAAAGCCATTGCGATATCAGCTAATACAAAGCTACCGAGAGGTTGGTGGGCCGGGCCCGGTCAGGTAGCGGAGGTGACGCGGTAGACGTCGTAGACGCCCTCCACGTTCCGCACCACATTCAGCAAGTGCCCCAGGTGTTTCGGGTCGCCCATCTCGAAGGTGAACTTGCTGATCGCCACCCGGTCGCCGTGCGTGGCGACCGACGCGGACAGGATGTTGACTTTCTCGTCGGCCAGAACCTTCGTCACGTCCGACAGCAGCCGGGTACGGTCCAGCGCCTCGATCTGGATGGCGACCAGGAACACCGAGGACGGCGAGGGCGCCCAGGACACCTCGATGATCCGCTCGGCCTGCTCGCGCAGCGAACCCGCATTGGTGCAGTCGGTGCGGTGCACACTCACCGCACCGCCACGCGTCACGAAGCCCATGATCTCGTCGCCGGGCACCGGGGTGCAGCATTTCGCCAGCTTGGCGACCGTGCCGGCCGCTCCGGGAATCAGCACGCCCGCGTCGCCGGTAACTCGTTGCCTGCTCGGCGTCGTCGACGGTGTGGAGCGCTCGGCCAGTTCGTTCTCCACGTCACCGATGCCGCCGAGCTGGGCCATCAACCGCTGCACGACGTGGTGCGCGGAGACCTGGTGCTCGCCGACCGCGGTGTAGAGCGTGGAGATGTCGGTGTAGTGCAGTTCATGGGCGACCGCGGTCATCGCGTCGACGCTCATCAACCGCTGCAGCGGCAGCCCGACGCGGCGAACCTCCTTGGAGATCTGCTCCTTGCCACTCTCCAGGGCCTCCTCCCGCCGCTCCTTGGCGAACCACTGGCGAATCTTGGCCTTGGCACGCGGCGACACCACGAAGTTCTGCCAGTCGCGACTGGGCCCCGCGTTCTGCGCCTTCGAGGTGAACACCTCGACGACCTCGCCGTTCTCCAGTTGACGTTCCAGCGCGACCAGCCGCCCGTTCACCCGAGCGCCGATGCAGCGGTGGCCGACCTCGGTGTGCACGGCGTAAGCGAAGTCGACCGGCGTCGACTTCTGCGGCAGCGTGATCACGTCACCCTTCGGGGTGAACACGAAGATCTCCGGCGACTTCAGATCGAAGCGCAGCGACTCCAGGAACTCGGCCGGGTCCGCGGCCTCACGCTGCCAGTCCAGCAGCTGGCGCATCCACGCCATGTCGTCGACCTCGGCGGTGTCGTTGGTGTGTTTGCCTCGGGTCTCCTTGTAGCGCCAGTGCGCGGCAATGCCGAACTCCGCGGTGCGGTGCATGTCCTGCGTGCGGATCTGCACTTCCAGCGGCTTGCCGTCCGGCCCGACCACGGTGGTGTGCAGCGACTGGTAGACGCCGTAGCGCGGCTGGGCGATGTAGTCCTTGAATCGGCCTGCCATCGGCTGCCACAGCGAGTGCACCACGCCGACCGCCGCGTAGCAGTCGCGCACCTCGTCGCAGAGGATGCGAATCCCGACCAGGTCGTGGATGTCGTCGAAGTCCTTACCCTTGACGATCATCTTCTGGTAGATCGACCAGTAGTGCTTGGGGCGGCCCTCGACGATCGCGTTGATCCGAGAAGCGGCCAGCGTGTTGACGATCTCGGCCCGCACCTTCGCCAGATAGGTGTCCCGTGAGGGCGCGCGATCGGCGACCAGCCGGACGATTTCGTCGTACTTCTTCGGGTGCAGGATCGCGAACGCGAGGTCTTCCAGCTCCCATTTGACCGTCGCCATGCCGAGGCGATGGGCAAGAGGCGCAATGACTTCCAGGGTCTCCTTGGCCTTCTTGGCCTGCTTCTCCGGCGGCAGGAACCGCATGGTCCGCATATTGTGCAACCGATCGGCCACCTTGATCACCAGCACGCGCGGGTCGCGCGCCATCGCGATGATCATCTTGCGGATGGTCTCCGCCTCGGCGGCCGCGCCGAGGTTGACCTTGTCCAGCTTGGTGACGCCGTCGACGAGATGCGCGACCTCGGTGCCGAAGTCCTCGGTGAGCTGATCGAGGCTGTAGCCGGTGTCCTCCACTGTGTCGTGCAGCAGCGCGGCCACCAGCGTGGTGGTGTCCATGCCGAGCTCGGCCAGGATGTTGGCGACGGCGAGCGGGTGGGTGATGTACGGATCGCCGGACTTGCGGAACTGGTGCTTGTGCCGGTCGTCGGCCACGTCGAACGCGCGCTGCAACAGCGTCAGGTTCGCCTTCGGGTACAGCTCGCGGTGCACGGTGGCCAGCGGCTCCAGCACCGGCTTGACCGCCGCGATACCGCGCTGACCAGTCATGCGGCGGGCCAGCCTGGCACGCACGCGACGCGAGGCCGAGGTCGGGACGGCGGCACCCGGCTGGCGCGGCAGCGTCGTACTACCCGCCGTCTGCGGCTTCTTCGGCTGGGGCGCATCGGTGGTGGAGGCACCATCCGACTGCGGGTCCGACGCCGATTGCTCGACCTTCGCCTCGCCCAGATGCTGAGTCATGCCACCAACCTCTCCGCGCCTCGATCGGAACACCCTATCCGACCGCTGCAAACTCCCGGACCACCAACTTTAGTCCGGCCTGGGCTCGCACGTCCGTTCAGCTGGCTGCGGATGCGCGCGAGTGTCTCCGGACAAGCGACGGACACGGTTCCCGAGAGGTTCCGGCCACCCGCCGCAACCCTGACATATCGGACGCTTCCATGCCGCCGGAGTTGGGCTGCTCACCGGAATGCGACCCTGCGGATCAACGGCCAGGATCGGGTCACGCGGGCGGTTCGGCGGCGGCCCGTGGTCATAGCTGAAAGCTATACCTACAGTTCGCTTGTGGGCGTCGCGGCGGTGAACGCCCGGCCCGACCCCTTGCCGCATCTTCACCGCATGCGGCAGGGAGTTTGTCGCAGGTTCAACAGTGCGTGGCACACATTATGGAGAGCTTTCGCACGCCGCCCGCCGTGGCCATACGACACTTGCCGCCCGTCAGGGGGCCTGGTCGAGGCGATCGCCGATGAGCATGGTCCCGGGGCCGAGGTGGCCGCCCGGACCGTGCTGCCAGCGGACGTTGTCGGCGGTGAGGGGTGCCCCGCAGGCTCGGCAGACCACCACGCCGGCGGTCGGCTGGCCACAGTCGCGATGGACGACCACGGCGGGCGGACCCGCAGCACCCGCGAGCCATTTGTCGCCCCACGTGATGAGCATGGTGAGGACCGGATACAGGTCCCGCCCCTGTTCGGTGAGCAGATACTCGTGCCGCACCGGATTCGATTGGTAGGCACGTGTTTCGACGATCCCGTGCTTCTGCAGCGCATCCAGGCGCGCCGCGAGCACATTGGAGGCGATACCGAGGTCGCGGCGGATGTCCTCGAAGCGGGTCAGCCCGACGAACAAGTCGCGCAGGATCAGTGGCGTCCAGCGCTCACCGATCGCGTCGACCGTGCGCGCGATCGAGCAGACGATGTCGGAGAAAGCAGCCTTGGGCACACGAGCAGGATAGTCCATTGCTTTTTGCAAGTTACTTGGGTTAGGTTCGGGCCAACCGAGAAGCGAAGGGGTGACCGGATATGTCCGACGCGATTGCCAGGTTCCGCGCGGCGACCGAGGCAGGCGACATCGACGCGCTGATGGAGACGATCGCGCCCGATGCCGAGCTTGCCTCGCCGCTGTCCGGCCGGTTGGTGTTCCGCGGCAAGGCAGACCTGCGGGTGCTGCTTGCGGCCGCCTACGGCAGTCTGACCGGCTTGCGCTGGACCGAGCAGATCGGCGACGGCGCACGCCAAGTCCTGCTGGCGACCGCCGCGATCGGACCGTTCCGGTTGACCGAGGCGCTGGTGATCGGGCTCGACGACCACGGCCGCATCCGCACGCTGAACCCGCACCTCCGCCCGTGGCTCACCCTCACCTACCTCGCGGTGCGCTTGGTGCCCGGATTGTTCCGGCATCCCGGCGTCCTACGGCGGGCGGCCCGGGCCGCGTGAATTGCGGCCGTCGGCCGCGATACCACGTGCGGGCAATCTGCCCCTGCCTAGCGGAGAGCGGTGAAGGCCTCAGTGCGGTCCCGCTACGTCACCGAGGTCTCGGCCAGCCCGCCCGCGGTGAGCTCCAGCCGTCGGGTCACCCCGATGTCGCCGAGGAAGCGCAGGTCGTGGCTGACCACGATCAGCGCACCCTCGAAACCGGCGAGGGCCTGCGTGAGGTGCCGCAGACTCGGCAGATCGAGATTGTTGGTCGGCTCGTCCAGCAGCAACAGTTTCGGCGCGGGATCGGCGAGCAGCAGCATCGCCAGCGCGGCCCGCAATCGCTCCCCTCCGGACAGCGCCGCGGCAGCGACATCGGCGTCCGCGCCGCGGAACAGAAAGCGGGCCAGCTGGGCCCGGATCCGCTCGGCGGACGCGTGCGGCGCCGTCGAGGCCACGTTCTCGAACACCGACCGCGGCTCGTCGAACACATCGAGACGCTGCGGCAGCATTCGCCACGGCACCTTCGGACCGTTCGCCGCGATGCGGCGCAGCAGCGTCGTCTTGCCGACCCCGTTGCGTCCGGTCAGCGCGATCCGCTCCGGGCCGGACACCCGCAACGTCACAATCGGCCCGCAAGCCAGCTCCACCTGGTCCAGGTCGATCACGTCCTGGCTGGGATAGAGCCGGGTGTCGGGCAGATCCACCCGGATCTCCCGATCGTCGCGCAACAACTCCTTCGCCTGCTCGAGCTGCTCCTTGGCGGTGTCGAGCTTCTCGATGTGGCTGTTGCGCAGCTTGCCCGCCGACACCTGGGCCTGCCGTTTGCGTTCCCCCATCACGATTTTCGGCTCCCGCTTCTGGTCCCACATCTTCTGCCCGTAGCGCTGCCTCCGATCCAGCTTGATGCGCGCCTCGACAAGCTCACGCGCCTGCTTGCGCACGTCGCCGCGCGCATCCCGGATCGCGGCCCTCGCGGCCTCCTGCTCGGCCTCGACGATCCGTTCGTACTCGCTGAAATTGCCTCCGAACAACCGCAGTTCGCCGTGCCGCAGCTCAGCGATGACAGCCATCCGCTCCAGCAGCTCGCGATCATGGCTCACCGTGAGGACCGTGCCGGAGAACTGCGTGACCACCTCGTAGAGCCGTTCGCGGGCGATCTGATCCAGGTTGTTCGTCGGTTCGTCCAGCAGCAGCACGTCAGGCTCGGCGAGCAGCTCGGCGACCAGTCCGAGCAGTACCGTCTCGCCACCGGACAGCGTGTCCAGCGTGCGATCGAGCTGCCCGACCGAATCGGCGACGTAGTGCAAGCCGAGCCCGGCCAGTAGCGCGATAGCGCGTTCCTCGACATCCCACTGATTGCCGACCAGGTCGAAGTCCGCCTCGACGGCGATCCCGGACTCGATGCGATGCAACGCCATTCGGATGTCAGCGATACCGAGCACGGCGTCGACGCGCTGCCCTGACGCGAGACCGAGATCCTGCCGCAGATACCCGAGCTGCCCGGTGACCGTGATCGACCCGCGCGCGGGCTTCAGCCGACCGGCGACCAGCTCCAGCAGCGTCGACTTACCCGCGCCGTTGCCGCCGACCAGGCCGACGTGACCGGGACCGAGAACAGCGTCGAGCCCCTCGAAGACGGAGGTGCCGTCCGGCCAGGAGAAGGTGAGATCGGAAATAGACAGATTGGTCATAGCGGCTTCCCAGAGGTTGCGACGGATACGCGGCGCGCGAACGCGGGCCGCCCGAGTGGCTACCTCAGATGAGCAACGGCATGACTCCGATCAACGGGAACAAGACTCGTGCAGATTACGCATAGTGTCGGCGTGTGCGCCAGTGATTTTCGGACCATGCTGATCTGGACTTCCGCACGGTCCCGCCGCCACCGGCTGCGCCATCGTTTGCCGCGCGGCTTCGATTCACGACCGCCATAGAACCGCACAGGAGTCGCTCGCGGCGTCCGGTGCGGAACGCTGGGGAACCCCCGCTCAGATCCGCACGATCGAGGTCAGCGGGTAGTCTCCCTGCCGCACCCGCCCGTCGAGGACGGTGAGCTCCAGCACCACCGCGGCGGCGGCGACCTCGGCGCCCGCCTGCTCGAAGAGTTCGGCCGCGGCGGCGAGGGTGCCGCCGGTGGCGAGAACGTCGTCCAGCAGCAGAACGCGGCGGCCCCGCAGATCGATGCCGTCCGCAGGGATCTCCAGGACAGCGGTGCCGTACTCGAGGTGGTATTCCCGGCTGATCACCGGTGGTGGAAGCTTGCCCGCTTTGCGGACCGCGAGGACGCCGGTGCCGAGGGTCGCGGCGACGCCGGCCCCGAGCAGGAACCCGCGAGCGTCGACGCCCGCCACCACGTCGGCGTCGGGCGCGCACGCGGCCAGACAGTCGATGACCGCCCGGAAGCCCTCGGGGTCGGCGAGCACAGGGGTGAGATCCGCGAAACGGACTCCGGGTGCGGGGAAGTCATCGTGCCAGCGGGTCAGGCGATCGACCAACTCCGCGGCCTTGGTGGACCGTTCGGCGGTTATGTCTTCGGACTCGATCGCCGCGTGCTTGCTCATCGACACCTCTCCATGATCACATCACCCACACCATCTGTCACCGCTCGAGCACCCACCGGTCCATGTTCCAGCCGGACCCCGCCTGGGTGGGGCCTGCGATCCCATTCCGCAGCCCCGTACCGAAAGCGATGGTGCGCGGGGTGGCGAACAAGGGAATGCTCGGCAGCTCCGACCACAGCAAGTTCTCGGCATCGGTGAGCAGATTCAGCTGTGTGGTCGAGTTGTCGTCGGCCGCAAGCTGATCGGTGATGGCATCGTAACGGCCGTTGCCGAACCGCCCGAAGTTGAGCCCGCTACCGGTACGCAACGCGCTGGTCGCGACCACACCGACGATCGATCCCGCCGGACCAGGCACCGATCCGGTGCTGCCGAGGACGGCGTCGACCTTGCCCTCGGCGAGCTGAGCGGGGGTGAAATCGGGCGACCCGGCGTCCACCACGGTGATACCTGCCGATTTGCAGGCATCGGCGATCATCGAGACGGTCTGCGCGCGGCGATCGTCCGGACGCAAGTAGCCGATGCGGACGGTCGGGTTCGGCGCGCCGGAGGTGGCGACCGCCTTGGTCGCGCCGGGCACATCGCCACCGGAGAACTTGTCTGCCGCACCGATGACCGCCGAATAGAACAGCGAATCCTGCTGCACGATATGCGCGTTCAGCGGGCCGGAGCCGAGCCCGGCCTTCGGCGCGTCCGGCGCCTTGCCGAGCTTGTCGAACAAAGCCTGCCGCGGCAGGCACAACGCGAACGCGCGTCGCGCGTCGCGCGAGCCGAACACCCCCCCGGTCGCCAGCACCAGCTGCTCGGCACCACGGCCGGGCACGGTCTTCACCGAAAAACCATTCAGATCAAGGTCTTTCACCGAGCCCGCGCCGACGTCGACCACACCGACGGCACTGTCGCCGATCTTCTGCTTCAGGTCGACGGTCTTGGGCCACACCACGATTCGACCGGTCGACGGTTTGTTGCCCCACCAGCGCTCGTTGGCGACCAGCACCAATCCGTCCTCCTGGCTGAAGGATTCGATCCGGTACGGCCCCGACGACGGGAACCGGGACAGATCCAGATCGCCACTGGACGGGATGGCCCAGCCGGTATTCCAGAACTCGGCGAGCCTGCCCACGGTGTTCGGATCACCGGACTGCAAGGCGGACACCACATTGGGCACGTTCGCCACCCGCGCCGCGACATGCGCGGGCATCAGCTCGCCTGCCGTGAACAGATTGCGCCACGCCAGGAAATGCCGATCGGGCCGGAACACGACGGTGGCATCCCGCGAGCCAGGCTGGCAGTCGACCCGCTCGATATCGGCGTAGCCCGCAGTGTTCGCGGCGTCGAAGACCGGAACCGGTCCTCGTTCACCGGATTTGGTGAATCGGCCGCTGCGCGCGGCCCAAGCCAGCACCAGGTCGTCGCACGAGGTGGGCACTCCGTCGGAGTACACGCCGTCCGGGTTGAGGCGGTACTGGATGGTCTGCGCCTCGCCGGGCACCTCTTTCGCGGTGCCCAGGTCGGTATCGGCGACCTGCTGGCCGTCCGGCCCGGTGTAGAAGAAGCCGGTCAGCGCTCGCGCGAACACCGCGTCGGACCCGGAACTCGCCCCGAGCGTGCTGCCACCGTTGTAGGTGGCGATGGTCGCGTCGGTCGCGTAGCCGATGGACGGCACCTGGTTCTTGCTGGAGCAGCCGACCGCCAGCCCGGCGGCCAGGGTGCCCGCAACAAGCGCTCCGATCAGTCGTACCGCCCTGCGTGGGTGTCGCATGGAACCCCCTTGCTCTGTTGTCAGTGCCGCCTCTTGTGCCGTTTCCCGCTCGGTCGCGCGCCGGGCCTCGGTGCCTGCCCGGCCGGGCGCTGCCTGCGCGGCGCCTCGTCGAAGGCCCGGCCCGACGCCATGGTCGCCCTGTGCTCGGCCGCGACGCCGGCGCGGGCGCCTGCCACGCCGGCCCGCTTGGCCAGAACCTTCTTGGTGTGCGCCGCCACCGGTCCCCAGCGCTCCTTGATCGACACCAGCAGCGGCGTCGCGAAGAAGATCGAGGAGTACGTGCCGACCAGCAGACCGACCAGCTGCACCAGCGCCAGGTCCTTGAGGGTGCCGACGCCGAGCATCCAGACCGCGATCACCATCAGGCCGACGATCGGAAGGATGCCGATCAACGCGGTGTTGATCGAACGCATGAGCGTCTGGTTCACCGCGAGGTTGGCCTGCTCGCCGTAGGTGCGCCGGGTCAGGTGCAGGATGCCGTGGGTGTTCTCCTCGACCTTGTCGAACACGACGACCGAGTCGTAGAGCGAGAAGCCGAGGATGGTCAGAATGCCGATCACCGTCGCCGGGCTGACCTCGAATCCGACGATCGAGTACACCCCCGCGGTGACGGTGACGTCGAAGGCCAGCGCCGCGAGCGCCGCGACGGCCATGTGCGGCTCGAATCGGACCGCGATGTAGACCGCGACGAGCACGAGGAACACCGCGAGCGCGATGAGCGCTTTGCGGGTGATCTGGCTCCCCCACGTCTCACTGACGTCCGAGGTGCTGATCGCGGCCCGGCTCGGGTTGCCTGCCTTGTCCTTCGGCTGGAACTTGGCGAACAGCGCGTTGTTCAGCGCCTCCACCTGGTTCTGGTTCAAGGCCTCCGATCGGATCAGCATGGTGGCGGAGCCGCCGGTGCCGACGGTCTGCACGGACACCGGGTCGGTGCCGACGGTCCCGCGGTAGATGTCCTCGACCTGACCGGTGGTCGCTGTCCCAGCCGGGAACTGGATCCGTGAACCGCCCTCGAAGTCGATGCCGAAGTTGAATCCGCGGAAGATGATGCTGCCCAAGGAGATCAGCACGATGGTGGCGGTGATCAGATACCACATCCGCCGCTTGCCGACGACATCGATGGCGCCGGTACCGGTGTAGAGCCGGTTCAG
The DNA here is from genome assembly GCF_035920445.1 of Nocardia sp. NBC_01730. Classification (NCBI taxonomy): domain Bacteria; kingdom Bacillati; phylum Actinomycetota; class Actinomycetes; order Mycobacteriales; family Nocardiaceae; genus Nocardia; species Nocardia sp. NBC_01730. The sequence goes on from NZ_CP109162.1 coordinate 3,299,155, forward strand.
GAAGCCGTGCTTGGGCGGTTCCGCGTCGGTGACCGCCGCGAACACGTCGGTGATCTCGGTCGCGTTCGGCTTGCTGAGCGACGAGGTGGTGTGGCTGTTGGTCATCGCGTCCTCACGCCTTCCCGAGGGCGGCCTCGGCCGCCTTCCGCTCGCGGGCGATCTGCTGGATCGCCCCCAGGCCGTTCACCGACGGTTTGGACCAGAACGCGGTCCGCGAGGCGAGCAGCACCAGCGGCGAAGTCACCAGGAATACCACGACTACGTCGAGGATGGTGGTGAGGCCGAGGGTGAACGCGAAGCCCTTCACCTGGCCGACCGCGAGGATGTAGAGCACCGCCGCGGCGATGAAACTGACCGCGTTGCCCGACAGGATGGTGCGGCGGGCGCGCTGCCAGCCACGGGGCGCGGCGGAACGGAAGCTGCGGCCCTCGCGCATCTCGTCCTTGATGCGTTCGAAGAACACCACGAACGAGTCCGCGGTCATGCCGATGCCGATGATCAGACCGGCGATACCGGCAAGATCAAGGGTGAAGCCGATCCAGCGGCCGAGCAGCACCATGATGCCGTAGACCGCGAATCCAGAGGCCACCAGCGACAATCCGGTGACGAACCCGAGCATCCGATAGTAGAACAGGCAGTAGAGCAGCACGACGACCAAGCCGATCGCGCCCGCGAGCAGGCCCGCCTTCAGCGAGGACAGGCCCAGCGTCGCGGAGACCGTCTCGGCCTCGGAGGTCTGGAACGACAGTGGCAGCGAACCGTACTTCAACGTGTTCGCCAGCTCCTTCGCCGTGGTCGCGGTGAAGTTGCCCGAGATCTGGGTGCGGCCACCCTGCTGCGGGCCCTGCTGCACGACCGGCGCGCTGACCACCTTGGAGTCGAGCACGAACGCGACCCGCTTGTAGACGTACTCGCCGGTGAGCGCGGCCCACGCGTCGCTGCCGCCGGACTTGAACTCCAAGTAGACCTCGTGCCTGGCCTGCTGCTGATTCAGTCCCGAGCTGGCGTCCTTGATCTCTTGGCCGTCGATGCGGCTCTTATCGAGCAGGAGCACCTCGGTGCCGTCGGTCGAGCAGGTCACCAGCGGAAGGGACGGGTCGTCATTGCCCGCGAGCGGATCGGCCTTGGCGCAGTCCAGCGCGGCCAGCGCGGCCTGCTGCACGGACGGATCGGCGCTCTGCCGGACCGCCTTGGCCGCCTGGATCTCTTTGGTGGCCTCCTCGGTGGGAGTGAGGTTGGGATCGGGCGCCGGGGTCGGCGCCTGCGCCGGGAACACACGCTGCTGCGCAGCGGGTGTCGGCTCCGCTTGCGGAGCCTCCGGTGTGCCTGGTTCGGTGCTCGGCGCAGGCTGTGTGCCCGGCGTGGTCTGCGGTGACGCGCCGCGCCCCGCCGCGGGCACGGCCTGCAGCACGGGGCGGATGTAGAGCTTGGCGGTGGTCGCCAGCGCGCGCGCCTGCTGCCCGTCATCGCCGGGCACGGTGATCACGATGTTGCTGCCGTCGATGACGACCTCGGAGCCGGAGACACCGAGCCCGTTGACCCGGTTCTCGATGATCTCCTGCGCCTTCTTCAGGCTGTCCTGGCTCGGCTTGCTGCCGTCCGGTGTGCGCGCCGACAGCGTGACCCGGGTACCACCCTGCAGGTCGATGCCGAGCTTGGGTGTCGGGGACTTGTCACCGGTGAAGAACACCAGCGCATAGACCACGGCCAGCAGCGCGGCGTAGACGCCGAGCAGCCGGAGCGGGTGCGCCGATCCCTGGGAAGGTGGCACAGTACGTCATCTCCTAGGCGGAAAGTCGAGGATGGAACAGGCGGGCATGCACCAGCGCCGCCGGGTGCGCGGACGGGTAGCCGCGGCGACATCCGGCGCGCAAGCACACCGGAAGAATCAGTCTTTGGTCAGCCGGGTCTCGGTCTGCTCGGCGGATTCCTCGATGGTGTCGGTCGCGTCCGAGCCGGTGGCGTCGGTGCCGGTCTCTTCGGTACCCACCTCGTCGTCGGCGCTCACCTCGTCATCGGCGCGCACCTCGCGGATGGCCTGGCGCAGCCACGTGGTGACCACGTCCTCGGCGATCTCGAGGTCGACCGTGGTGTCGTCGAGTTCGACCACGGTGCCGTACAGCCCCGACGTGGTGATGACCTGGTCGCCGATCTTCAGGCTGTCCTGCATGGTCGAGACCTTCTCGGTCTCCCGCTTCTGACGGCGGACACCGAGGAACATCGGCACGAGCAGGGCTACCAGTAGCAGCGGAAACAGAAGTTCCATCGTCGAAGTCAGTCCCTAGTGTTGTGGGTGGGATGGACAAGTACCCACACAGTCTGCCAGTTCATTGCACAGGCGCCACACCCGCACACCCGCTGGGCAGCTACAACGCCCCGTCACACACGGAACCGCCGCCGGAACATGCTCCGGTCGGCGGCACGGTATGTGTGGTTCCCCGGGGCGGCTCAGGCGGTCGTGCCGTAGACGTAGTCGTCGAGCGGGAAGCCGACCGCTTCGCGGTGGGCGTTGAGGGTGCTGGTCGGACGCAAAAGGGCCGCCTCACCGTGCGGGTTGAAGTAGTAACTGCGCGCGGTGGTGCAGTCACCTCCGTAGAAGACCGAGGAACCGAGCTTGGCGGTCACACGGTCCAAGAACTGGGCGTTGGCCTGCTCGGTCACCTCGAAGGTGGTCTCGCCGCGGCGGCGCAACTCACCGAACAGCCTGCCCATGTGCTTCATCTGCGCTTCGATGGTCGTGAAGTAGGACAGCCCGCTGTAGGAGTACGGACTGTTGAGGCTGAGAAAGTTCGGGAACTTCGGCACCGTGATGCCCTCGTAGGCCTGAAAACGGTTGTCCCGCCAGAACTTTCCGAGGTTAACTCCGTCGCGGCCGATGATCTCGATAGCCGGGAAGTTCACATCCCACAGGTTGAAGCCGGTGGCCAGGATCAGCGTGTCGATCTCGGTCCTGCGCCCGTCGGCGGTGACGATGCCGTCGGCCTCGATGCGGGCGATCGAGTTCGTCTCCAGCCGCACGTGCGGCTGGTTGAACGTCGGGAAGTAGTGGTTGGAGAAGGTGGGCCGCTTGCAGCCGAAGTCGTAGTGCGGCGTGAGCTGCTTGCGAGTCTCCTTGTCCCGCACCGACGCCCGTAGGTGCGCCTTGGCCAGCACGCCCGCGCCCTTGTTCATCAGCTTGGCCTGCTTGAAGTGCAGCACACCGACCACCATCATGGCCTCGAGCAGGCTGGTGTTGACCAGCCGTGCGATCTTCTGCGTGGCGGGGACGCGCTCGAACAGCGTCCGCACCGGGGCGGGAATAGCGGTATCGATCTTCGGGACCACCCAGATCGGGGTGCGCTGGAAGACAGTGAGTGCCTGCGCCTTCTTGGCGACCTCGGGCACCAGCTGCACGGCGGTGGCGCCGGTACCGATAATCGCGACCTTGCGGCCGGTGAGGTCGACGTCGTCCTCCCACGCAGTGGTGTGGATGATGTTGCCCGCGAACGAGTCGATGCCGGGAAACGGCGGGGTGTAGGGCTGGGAGAGAAAGCCCGTCGCGGTGAGCAGGTACCGGGCGGTAAGGGTGTCACCTCCCGCGACGGAGACCACCCACTGCTCGTGCTCCTCGTCCCAGCGGGCGCCGTCCACGACGGCGCCGAACCGCATGCGACGGCGCAGATCGTACTTGTCGGCGACGTGCTCGGCGTACTTCTTCAGCTCCGCGCCCGGCGCGAACAACCGCGACCAGTGCGGGTTCGGCTCGAACGAGTACGAGTAGGTGACCGAGGCGATGTCCACCGCCAGACCCGGGTAATGGTTGACGTGCCAAGTGCCGCCGAGGTCGTCCTCACGCTCGAGGATGACGTAGTTGCTCGAGCCGAGCCGATCGAGCTCGATACCAGCCCCCATGCCACCGAATCCCGCACCGACTACGACCGCGTCGTACTGAGGCGCCACGCCGAACCTCCTGGTTGAACCAATCTCGCGGAATGACACATCATTCCGTTTGCGACGACTGTATCATCGTGGGGGTGACGAAGCCATCCCCACGAGCGACCCGGCCCGCCGGAAATGCCATGCAGCGGCGCAAAGCCGAACTGCGCCAGGAGATCATCGATACGGCCTTCGTCTGTTTCGCGGAAAAGGGCTATCACGCCACCGGGATCGCCGACATCGCAGGTCAGCTCGGCATCGGGCATGGGACCTTCTACCGCTACTTCAGCAACAAGCGCGACATCATCGACCACGTCATCGACGACCTGGCCGCACGCATCATCGATGCCCTCGGCACCGAAAACGCCCCCGACGCCGCGACCACTTTGGACGAATACCGCGCCCAGATCGACCGCATCGGTGTCGCCCTCACCGGAATCCTGACCGCCGACCGCCGGGTGGCGCAGCTGCTGCTGTTCCATGCCACCGGCATCGACGACGAGCTCACCCAGCGGCTCTACGGGCTGCTCGACACCGCCGACGCGCTGACCGCGGGATATCTCGACCACGGCGTCGAACTCGGCTATCTGCGTGCCGACCTGGACACCGCGAACACCGCGCGGGCAGTGACGGGCATGCTGATCGCGGGCATCGTCCACTCGCTGCGCGACCCGGACGAGTCGGCGATCGCCGGGCTGAACCAGGCGATCCGCCGCTTGCTCGTCGATGGAGTCCGCAAGGACTGAGCACATCGGGCAAGCCCCTGACTTCGCCGTGGGTGCCAAGGCGAGGGACACTGCCCCGGGTCACGAAAGGCCAGGGAATTCGAAAAGTGGCGGACCGGCGCACCGAGCCTGACAGAATGTCGCCCGTGACACCCGAGGATGTGAGCCGGATCAGCTTCGCGAGCCCACCGCTCAGGCATCGCGGCTACCACGCGGACGAGGTGGACGCCTTCCTCGATCTCGTCGCCGCGACACTGGCCGGCCGGGGCGCCCTCGCCGCCGACGACCTGCGGCACGTCACCTTCGACGCACCCGGCACCGGAGAGCGCGGCTACCGCGCCGACCAGGTCGACGAATACCTCGACCAGGTACGGGTCGAACTCGAGTTCCGCCAGCGCGGCGACCAGCCGGTGCCCGCCGCCAACGGCGACGGTCACCCGTTGCTCACCCCCGAGGACGTGCGCCGGATGCGGTTCACCATGGCCCCGGTCGGGCGGCGCGGTTACCACGAGGAAGAGGTCACCGCGTTCCTCGACCTGGTCGCCGCGACCCTGGCGCACGACGGACCGGGAAGCCTGACCGTCGCCGACGTCCGCTCCATCCATTTCACCGATGCCCGGCTCGGCACCCGTGGCTACCAACGAGACGAGGTCGACGCCTTCCTGGACCTCGTCATCACCGCGCTACGACGTACCCGCCGCCCCCCGCGCCACACCTGACGCGTCCGCCGCATCGGTCGCGGTTGCGCACACATGCCACGCACCGGGTGAGCAGCCAGCGGTGGTACGAAGACCGGTCAGTCGAAGAGGTCCAGGGTGGGATGGGGCTCGCGGCCGCGGACTTCAATAGATCCGAAGACCAGGTCGGACGGTGGAATCAGCCCAAGGTGTTCCCAGGCGGCAGCGGTGGCGACGCGGCCGCGGGGGGTGCGGGCGACCAGGCCCGCGCGAACCAGGAAGGGTTCGCATACCTCCTCGACGGTGGCGGCCTCCTCCCCGACCGCGACGGCGAGGGTGGACACGCCGACCGGCCCGCCGCCGAAGCTGCGGACCAGCGCGCCGAGTACCGCGCGGTCGAGGCGGTCCAGGCCGAGGACGTCGACGTCGTAGACCTCGAGCGCGGCGTGCGCGATGGACCGGGTGATGAGGCCGTCGGCACGGACCTCCGCGTAGTCACGGACCCTGCGCAGCAGGCGGTTGGCGATCCGGGGCGTGCCGCGCGAACGGCCGGCGATCTCGGCCGCCGCGTCCTCGTCCATGCCGACACCGAGGATGCGCGCCGAACGCTGCAGGATCCGCAGCAGCTCACCGGGCTCGTAGAAGTCCATGTGCCCGGTGAACCCGAAGCGGTCACGCAGCGGACCGGTCAGCGCTCCGGATCTGGTAGTGGCCCCGACCAGGGTGAACGGCGCGATGTCCAACGGAATGGAGGTGGCGCCGGGACCTTTGCCGACGACCACGTCCACCCGGAAATCCTCCATCGCCAGGTAGAGCATCTCTTCGGCGGGGCGGGCGATGCGATGGATCTCATCGATGAACAGCACGTCGCCCTCGACCAGGTTGCTGAGCATGGCGGCGAGGTCGCCCGCCCGTTCCAGCGCGGGTCCCGACGTGATTCGCAGCGCGGTGCCGAGTTCGGCGGCGATGATCATCGCCATGCTGGTCTTGCCGAGGCCGGGCGGGCCGGACAGCAGGACGTGATCCGGCGTGCTGCCACGCTGTTTGGCGCCGCGCAGGACCAGCGCGAGTTGTTCGCGGACTCGGGGCTGGCCGATGAAGTCGTCCATCGATTTCGGGCGCAGGCTCGCCTCGACCTCGCCGTCGGACTTCAGATAGCTTGCGCTGACCTGCGATTCGGCAGGTTCCTCTTCGTACTCCACAGCGCCTTACCGGTTCTTGCCGAGCAGGCCGAGCGCTGCCCGCAGGGCGGCGGAGGTATCGGAGGCGGGCCGGTCGGCCAGCACCGCGTCGACCGCCTGTTCGGCCGGTTTGGCGGCGAAGCCGAGTCCGATGAGCGCCTCGACGACCTGGTCACGCACCGGCGTGACCACCGGCGCGGGCGCGCTTCCTGGCGGACCGGACTGCACCGGGACGAGATTCACCTTGTCACGCAGTTCGACCACCATGCGCTCGGCGCCGCGCTTGCCGATGCCGGGCACCCTGGTCAGTGCGGCCACGTTGCTCTCGGCGAGCGCCTTGCGCAGCGCTTCGGGTTCCAGCACGGCCAGCACCGCCATCGCGAGGCGGGGGCCGACGCCGGAGACGGTCTGCAGCAGGCCGAACAGGTCGCGAGCCTCGGTATCGGCGAAGCCGTAGAGCGTCATCGAGTCCTCGCGGACGATCATCGCGGTGTAGAGCCTGGTCTCCGCGCCACGGGTGAGTCCGCCGAGGGTGGCCGGGGTGGCGTTGAGCCGGTAACCGACGCCGGCCGCCTCGATCACCGCATGGTCGAGTGCGATCTCCAGCACCTCACCGCGTATCGACGCGATCACCCGTGCACCGCCTTCCGCTGTTCGGCAAGCCGTTCCCTGTACCGCCGCTGCGCCGCGGCCGCCTTGGCCTCGGCGGCAGCCATCCGCTCCAGCAGCGGCGCCCGCCAACAATGGCAGATGGCCAGCGCGAGCGCATCCGCCGCATCGGCGGGCGTCGGCGCCGCCTGTAGGCCGAGGATGCGGGTGACCATGGCGGTCACCTGCTTCTTGTCCGCGGTGCCGTTGCCGGTGACCGCCGCCTTCACCTCGCTTGGGGTGTGGAACGCCACCGGGATACCCCGGCGCGCCGCGGCGAGCGCGACCACCCCGCCCGCCTGCGCGGTACCCATCGCGGTACGGACATTGTGCTGCGCGAAGACCCGTTCGATCGCGACGGCCCCTGGTTTGTGGGTGTCCATCCAGTACTCGGCGGCGTCGGCGACTTGGAGCAGGCGCTGGGCCAGGTCCATGTCCGCGGAAGTGCGGACCACGTCTACGTCCAGGGCAGTAACCTTCCGCCCCAGCCCGCCCTCCACGATGCTGAGGCCGCACCGGGTGAGCCCGGGGTCGACGCCCATCACCCGCACGAAAACCCCTCTCACAGGACACGAACAACTGTTCGAGAGTTTAGCGGAGGCTTCGGCTTTCGTGCTCCTGCGACACGACACGGCCCCGGCCGGAGCCGTGCGTGATGGCTTCCCCGCGCTCAGGCCGGTAGCCCGAGCAACTCGGGGCAACTCGCCCTGGCGGCCCACTCGCGGACCGGGTCGACGACCAGTCGCCGCGATGCCAGATCGAGAAGACCGCTGACGTTGGTCACGGTCGCGGCGACCACGCCGTCGGCACGGATGAGGACGTGCTCGACCCGGTAGGTCTTGCCCTCACCCCAGCGCCAGGTGCACGACACATCTACCGCGTCGCCGCCACGTAGTTCGCGCTGGAAACTGATCACCGTTTCCAGGTTGACCGGCCCCAACCCGGACGCGATCAGCTCGTCGACGGAAACGCCCGCCGCCTGGACACACGCGAATCGCGATTGGTCGGCGAATTGGTGGTAGGCCGCGCCGGTGACATGCAACTGAGGATCCAGATCGGAAACCCGGACTTCGATACGGGTACTGAACGACACGGGGCCGACTATGCCACCCGGCACCGACAAGTTCTGGCGTCCGCCGTCGAGCACAGCCTGAACCCCGCTCCACCAGCACAGCCCACCTGATCGCCGCCGTCCGCCGAGATGAGCCGGACTGCGCCGACGAGGCGAACCACGCGTCAGCTGTCGGAGACCTGCCGCGCGAAAGCGGCGTAGGCGGACTCGCCGAAAAGGATGAAGCGGACTTCCGACACCGCCGTGTTGGTCGCACACACCGTTGTGCGCTCTTCGCACTCGCACCCCTTCCTCGCATCCGTGATGGACAAGCGAAGAACCGTGTGGGCAGCTGTGCGAGGACAGCCTCCACCCAGGTTCGCTGGAGCCGATTCACAGGTGGTCTCGAGGAAGTGTCTCGACAATGCCGTAGGTGCCAGTACTCGCCGCTCCTCCGACTCCTGCTCCACCGCAGCTTTCGCCGACGAATCAGAACCCGAACTATCAGAACGCCTTTCATCACGGGATCTCGCTGCTGCACGGCTGGTTGCCGCTGATGGTCGAGGTGCTCGCCGTGCTGTTCCTCGTGCTCGCCATCGCCCGGCGCTCCAGGAAGTGGTGGCTGATCCAGCTGCCGGTCTGCGTGCTGGTCGGCGTGGTGGGGGCGCTGACCGCCAGATGGTATGTGACGAACGAGGGGCTGGCATCCGATCCCGCGCCCGCCCTGTTGTGGGCCTGCGTCGGCGGCACGGCCGCGGTGTCGGGGGTCGCGGTCCTCGGCTGGCGCGGCGCGCACTGGTGTCGGCGTGGGGCCGCGATCCTCGCCATTCCGCTTGCGCTGCTGAGCACCGGGATTGTGCTCAACCAGTGGGTCGGCTACTACCCCACCGTGCAATCGGCGTGGGGCGCGCTGACCGCGGGCCCGCTGCCGAACCAGACCGACGTGTCGGCGCTGCCCGCCCTGCGGAACACCACCGTCGCCGACGGCAGGATCGTGCCGGTGCGAATTCCCCACTCCGGCAGCAACTTTCCGCACCGCACCGAGTATGTGTACCTGCCGCCCGCCTGGTTCGCCGGACCGACCCCGCCCGCGCTGCCCGTAGTGATGATGATCGGCGGCGAGTTCAACACCCCGGCCGACTGGATCCGCAGCGGCCAGATCATGTCCACCGTGGACAGGTTCACCGAGGCGAACGGCGGGCGCGCCCCGATTCTCGTCTTCGTCGACTCCAGCGGAAGCTTCAACAACGACACCGAGTGCGTCAACGGGCCGCGCGGCGACGCTGCCGATCACCTGACCAAGGACGTGCCGAGCTACGTCGAATCCGGTTTCGGCGCCTCCGCCGATCCGGCGCGGTGGGCGGTGGTGGGCTGGTCGATGGGCGGCACGTGCGCGGTCGACCTCGCCGTCATGCACCCCGAACTGGTCCACACGTTCGTCGATATCGCGGGCGACCTCGGCCCGTCCTCCGGCACCAAGGACCAGACCGTCTCCCGTCTCTTCGGCGGTGACGCCGCCCGGTGGGCGGCCTTCGACCCGCTCACCGTCATGGCCGCCCATGGTCCCTACACCGGCATCGCGGGCCTGTTCGACGACCTCACCCCACCGCAGCGCTCTCGAGGAGGCAACCACGGCCCCGTCGCCGACGACGACACCGTCGGCATGGGCGGTCACGACGGAGTCCCCGATACCGGCGAGGTCGGAGCCGCCGAGAAACTCTGCGCCACGGGACAAGCGGTCGGCATCGACTGCACCATCCACACCAGCCAGGGCGGCCACACCTGGCAGTTCGCCTCGGCCGCGTTCACCTCGGCGCTGCCGTGGATCGTCGCCCGCGTCGGCCTGCCCGTCCCCGCCACGACCTGACCCGCGCGCCACCACGCCCGATGTCCTCGCAGTGATCACCGGTCATGCCGGAATCGTTCAGCTCGGCGCGACGGTGACCTCGGCACGGAACGTGCGCCGATAGGTCTTCGGGGACACACCGATCGACTCGTACAGGTGCTGGCGCAGCGAGGTGCCGGTGGCGAAACCGACCTCCCCCGCGATGCGGTCGACCGTCAGGTCGGTGGATTCCAGCAGGTGCCTGGCGCGGAAGACACGCTGCTGGATGAGCCAGCGACCGGGGCTCATCCCGACCTCGTCGCGGAAGCGGCGGGCGAAGGTGCGCTTGCTCATCCGCGCCCGGACGGCCAGCTCGTCGACGGTGACCGGGTGCGCCAGGTTCTCCAGCGCCCACTGCCGGGCGGCGGCGGTCCCGGCCGACGTCTCGCGCGGGACGGGCTGCTCGATGTATTGCGCTTGGCCACCGTCGCGCCATGGCGGGGCGACGCAGCGGCGCGCGACCGCGTTCGCGACAGCGCTGCCGTGATCGCGACGCACCAGGTGCAGGCACAAATCGATCCCGGCTGCCGCGCCCGCTGAGGTGAGGACGTCACCGTCGTCGACATAGAGCACGTCGGGATCGAGGCGCACCCTAGGGAAGGCGCGGCGGAATACCTCGGCCTGGTTCCAATGGGTCGTCGCCGGACGGCCGTCGAGCAGTCCGGCGGCAGCGGCGATGAAGGCTCCGGTGCAGATCGCGACGATCCTGGCACCTGGCCGGATGCGAGCGAACGCGTCGAGCACCGGTCGCGGCAGCTCACCGCCCAGGGTCATGGAGATGTCGCAGGCGGGCAGGGCGACCGTGTCGGCGGTCTCCAGAACTCCGCTGTCGTGCGTGACGGCGATGTCGTAGTCGGCGGAGGTGCGCACCGGGCGGCCGTCGATCGAGCAGGTGCGGATTTCGTATCTGCCTGCGGCGCTGCCGAACACCCTGTTCGGGATGCCGAGTTCGAAGGGATACACCCCGTCCAGGGCCAGCACCACCACTCGATGGGGTGCGGCCGTGCTTGCCACGGTCATGGCGCGATCATATCGAAGAATGGCAATCATGCCATTTCTTCTGCGTTGCCCGAGCGGCAGGCTGGCATCCATGATCGAGACCGACACCACCGCGACCATGCGCGCTATCAGTCAAAATGTCCTCGGCGGCCCCGAGGTGCTCACCGAAGTACAGCTCCCACAACCGGTTCCGGGCCCCGGCGAGATCCTGGTACGGGTGCGCGCGGCCGGACTCAACCCGACCGACTGGCGGCACCGCGCCGTCGCCGGGTTGTTTCTGCCCGAGCCGCCGTTCGTGCTCGGCTGGGACGTGTCGGGCGAGGTAGCAGCCACCGGCGTCGGCGTCACCCTGTTCCGGCCGGGCGACGAGGTCTTCGGCATGCTTCCCTACCCGAACGGCCACGGCGCCTTCGCCGAGTACGCTGCCGGCCCGGCCCGCGCCTTCGCTCACAAACCGGCCGGCCTGGACCACGTGCGGGCCGCCGCGATTCCGCTGGCCGGGCTCACCGCCTGGCAGGCACTGGTCGACACCGCCGAGGTGAGCGCCAGGCAGCGGGTGCTGATCCACGCGGCGGCCGGTGGCGTCGGCCACTTCGCCGTGCAGATCGCCAAGGCGCGCGGTGCGTACGTTATCGGCACGGCCAGCGCGCCCAATCACGATTTCCTGCGGGGGATCGGCGCCGACGAGGTGATCGACTACCGCGGCACCGATATCGCCGATGTGGTCCGGGATGTCGACGTGGTGCTGGACTCGGTCGACGACGAGAACAGCATCCGCTCGCTACGCACCCTGCGTCCTGGCGGGCTGCTGGTGTCGCTGCGCGCCTTCGGCACCATCGATCTCGTGGCCGAGGCGGACGCGCTCGGCGTGCGCGCGGTCCGGATGCTGGTCGAAGACGATCACGCGGGGATGCGCGCGCTCGCCGAGCTCGTCGACTCCGGCGCCCTGCGCCCGACGATCGCCGGAACTTTTCCCTCCTCGGCGGCGGCGAAAGCGCATGCTTTGGGCGACACCGGCCGCACCGTGGGCAAATTGGTACTCACCGTCCCCTGAATCTCCCACAATCCAGGCAGTGGCGCTTCTACCATCCGAGGATGAGCAATGTTGTGAAGGCTGTCCTCGAGGGCGGGCCGCAAGACTTGCCCGCGCGCATCGTCCCGATCACTCCGCCGGGGATCGAGCTGAAAGTCCCGTTCCGGGGCGGATACGAACACTTCAAAGTCACCCAGCGGGAGCAGGACACGCCCGAAGGGCGGCTGCCGGTCTACGAGTGGTGCGATCGAACCAAGATCGCGGAGTGACGCACCTTCCCTCTCCGCACCGGCGGTAAGCACCCGACCGGTCGCGAAAATCGGCCCGAGCTGTCCCACGATCGCCACGGACAAAAGCGTAACCATATGGTTACGCTTTTGTCGTGGACGAGATCTCAGGTGCGATCGCCGATCCGGTTCGGCGGGCGATCATGGAAATGCTGCACGGGACTCGGCTCACCGCGGGCGCGATCGCGGAGCATTTCGCGATCAGCCGACCCGCCGTCAGCAGGCACCTGCGTGTGCTGCGCGAAAGCGGGCTGGTCCAGGACGAACTCGTCGGCAGGCAGCGATTCTATGTGCTCGACACCGGGCCGTTGACCGCGCTCACCCAGTGGCTCGACCGATTCCAGCGGCCCGCCGCGTGGGCACAGCACCTCGACGCACTCGAGACCGAGGTCTACCGGACCAAGCGCGAACACCGCTCCGGCGACGAGGACGCGACGAGGGAGAACACGACATGACGAAACGACCCACCGGGTGGCTGTTGCCCGCGGGCACCACAGACCTGCGGTTCAGCCGCCACCTGCCCACCGACACCGCCCAGCTCCCCCAGGTCGCCCGGTTGGAGTACTACCTGGACATGCTCGGGGCAGCCCGTTCCGGCACGGACCGCCCCGATTCGGCGAGTACCACCCCGCAATGCAGCGGTCTTACGAGCAGCCGACCGACTAGTCGTCCAGCTGGGCGAGGACCTCGTCCGGGATATCGACGTTGGTGTAGACGTTCTGCACGTCGTCACTGTCCTCGAGCGCGTCGACCAGCTTGATCACCTTGCGGGCACCCTCGGCGTCGACCGCTACGGACACCGACGGCTGAAAGCCGGACTCGGCGGAGTCGTAGTCGATGCCCGCGCTCTGCAGGGCGGTGCGCACCGCGATCAAATCACCGGGCTCGCTGATGATTTCGAAGGACTCATCGAGGTCGTTGACCTCCTCCGCACCTGCGTCGAGCACCGCCATCAGCACGTCGTCCTCAGACAGGCCGTTCTTCTCCAGGGTGACGACGCCCTTGCGGTGGAACAGGTAGGACACCGAGCCGGGGTCGGCCATGTTGCCGCCGTTGCGCGTCATGGCGACCCGCACCTCCCCCGCGGCACGGTTGCGATTGTCGGTGAGGCACTCGATCAGCACGGCGACGCCGTTGGGGCCGTAACCCTCGTACATGATCGTCTGCCAGTCGGCGCCGCCCGCCTCTTCGCCGCCGCCGCGCTTGCGGGCGCGCTCGATGTTGTCATTGGGGACCGACGCCTTCTTCGCCTTCTGGATGGCGTCGTACAGCGTCGGATTGCCATCCGGGTCACCGCCACCGGTCCGGGCCGCCACCTCGATGTTCTTGATCAACTTCGCGAACAGCTTGCCACGCTTCGCGTCGATCGCAGCCTTCTTGTGCTTGGTGGTGGCCCATTTGGAGTGGCCGCTCATTCCCCTACTTCCTTCAGGTCGATGGCACTTCTGATCGTGTGTGCGGTACCGGCACAGCCGGGCCGACAACTCCCCTAGCCTACTCGGGCGCTCACGATAGCCCAGCCCCGGCTAAGCCGCCCGGACCAGCTCAACGAACATCCGGTGCACCCGCAGATCGCCAGTCACCTCGGGATGGAACGACGTCGCGAGGACGTTGCCTTGCCGTACCGCCACGATCCGACCGGCGGCCGGGCCGTCCGGCACGGTAGCCAGCACGTCGACGCCCTCGCCCACGTGCTCGACCCACGGCGCCCGGATGAACACCGCCCGCACCGGGCCTTCCTTCAGTCCCGCAAACGGCAAATCGGTCTCGAACGAATCGACCTGGCGGCCGAATGCGTTACGCCGCACCGTCATATCTATCCCGGACAGGTGCTTGGCGTCCGGGCGGGTGTCGAGCACATCGGAGGCGAGCAGGATCATGCCGGCACACGACCCGAAGGCCGGCATTCCGTCGCGCAACCGCGCACGCAGCGGCTCCAGCAGTTCGAATGCCTCCAGGAGCTTGCTGATCGCGGTCGACTCGCCACCAGGCAACACCAGCGCGTCCACCGCGGCGAGTTCGGATTCGCGGCGGACCAGCACCGGTTCGGCACCGCAGCGCGTGAGCGCCGCGACGTGCTCCCGGACGTCGCCCTGCAGCGCAAGCACGCCGATGGTGGGACGGGACTGCGCCTGTCCGGCGTCGGCGGCGGGTGCGGCGACCGAGGAAGCGTTCACGCCGGAAAGCTTACGAGCCACACCGATGTGTGCCCGCTCACAGTCGCCACCCGAGTTCCGTCACCGCCCTGGCGCGAGAACGGTGGACGCCGTTCAGCTCTCCCGCAGCGTCCGAATGAGACCTTCCTGAACCACGGCGGCGACCAACCGACCCTCTCGGGTGAAGATCTTGCCGCCGGTCAGGGCACGGCCGAAACCGGCCGAGGGAGAGGCCTGATCGTAGAGCAGCCAGTCGTCGGCGCGGAACGGGCGGAGGAACCACATAGCGTGGTCGAGCGACGCGGTCTGGGTCGGCTCGTGGGGGTGGATGACCTTCGAGGAGCCGAGCAGCGTCATATCGCTCATGTACGCGAGGGTGCAGACATGGAACAGGGGGTCGTCGGGCAGCGGGTGCCGATAGCGGAACCACACCTGTTGTGGGGAGACCACACCGTCGCGACGAGCGACGTTCTCCTGCGGCACCATACGGATATCCCAGTGCTCCCACTCGCGCATCGCCCACAGAAGCTCCGGACTCATCACGGTGCTGGCATCGGGCAACTCTTCGGGCGCCTGCACCTCGGGCATCACGTCCTGATGCTCGGGACCCTCATCCCCGACGTGGAACGAGGCCGACATAGTGAAGATCGCGGCACCCTCCTGGATACCGGTCACCCGCCGGGTGCAGAATGATCGGCCATCCCGGATCCGCTCGACCTGGTAGACCGTCGGCTCCTGAGGGTTGCCCGGCCGCAGAAAATACCCGTGCAGTGAATGCACCTGGAACCGAGGCTCCACCGTCCGGACCGCCGACACCAGTGCCTGGCCGGCAACCTGTCCGCCGAACGTGCGTGCGAGCTGGGTCTTGGTGGACGCGCCACGGAAGATGTCCCGCTCGAGCCGCTCTATCTCCAGCGCCTCTTCGATTGTCGCCATGCGGTGAAGATTATCCCGACGGCCCGCCGCGTCGTGTCTCGGCTGTCGGTGGCCCCGGCACGCGCCTCTGCCGCTGTACGGCGACCGCCATGTCGGCGACGACTCACGTTTGCTGAGATGGAGCGGTGCCGCGTTTTCTGCCGATCACCCGCCACGGACTCGTCGACCGGGTGATCCGCCACATCCTGACCACACACACCCACACGGTGATCGCCATCGACGGCGCAGACGCCGCCGAGCCCATTGCGTTCGCCGACCGGGTCGCCGCGGCCGTGCGCGACACCGGCCGATCCGCCGCCGTGGTCTCGGTGCACGACTATGTGCGGCCCGCCGCACTGCGCATGGAGCTCGGCCGTACCGACGAGATGTCCTATCGCACAGTGTGGTTCGACTTCGCGGCGCTGCGTCGCGAGGTGGTCGACGCCCTGCGTGACCAAGGCCGATGGCTTCCGGCCCTCTGGGACGAAGTCGCCGACCGCTCGGCGCGCGCGACGGTCCGCACAGCGCCACCCGCGACCACGATCGTCATCGCGGGCCCGATGCTCTCCGGCCGCCACCTCGACGCAGACGTGACCGTCCGACTGGACATGTCCGAGGCCGCCCTCCGGCGCGGAACCCCACCCGAAGCGGAATGGACAATCCCCGCACTGCTGCGGCATGACCGTGAGAACCCTTATACACCAACATTTTTCGTTCGATGGGATCATTCCGACCGCCCTGCGATCCGGATAGATGAGGACACTGTGGGATAGGACTCCACGCCCGGACACACCTGCGATCCCACCGACGAGCAGCGGACATGGCAGGTCAGACCAGACGGTGGCCGCCGTCGACGTGCAGCACGGTGCCGGTGATGAACGGGTTGCGCATGAGGGCGAGCATGGCGTGGGCGATGTCGTCGGGCCGGCCGATGCGGCCGACTGGCAAGCGCGTGGCGAGTTGCCGATGGCGTTCAATTTTCGCGGGGCCTGCGATGGTGTCCCAGATCGGGGTGTCGACCCAGCCCGGGGAGATCACGTTGACACGGACAGGGCCGAGCTCGATGGCCAAGGCGTAGCCGAGCGAAGCGAGAGCGCCGTTGACGGCGGCGACCATGGCACCACCGGGAGCCGGGCGGTAGGCGGCGATACCGGAGGTGAAGGTGAGCGAGCCGCCGGAGACGAACCGCGCATGTTTGGCCAGCAGGGTCGGGCCGATCAGCTTGGCGGAAATCAGGCTTCGGGCCAGGTCGGCTTCGAAGGCGGCCACCGGCTGGTACGCGCCGGTGGCGTCGGCGGCGGTGGCGACCACGTGATCGACCGGTCCGAGGTCGGCGAACAGACGCTCGAGGTCGGCTTCGCGGGTGATGTCGGCGACGGCGGTGCGCACCGTGCCCGGCCCATCGGCAAGGGCGCGCCCGGCGGTGGCGAGCCGTTCGGCCGAGCGGCCGGCGATGGTGACCTCCGCACCGTCGGCGACGAGCGCGGCGGCCAGAGCGAGTCCCATGCCGGAACCGCCACCCACAATGACGACGCGCTCCGGTGTTGTCGTGCTTATTGTCATGCCTCCAGCCGACCATCGGCGCGGCCGAGTGTCCATGTCGCACTGCCGAACTCGCGTTAGTCGTGAACTAACACCGCAGGTAGCCACATTGGGCGGCCCGGCCGCCGCGGCGAGCGGCGACCGGGCCTGGATCGGTTGTCGCCGTTCGGCGGCAACCGGAGATATCGGTCAGGCGGCGCAGGCCGGGGACTGCTGGTTGAGGTTGCTCAGCGCCTGACAGGCCCAGGCCTTCTGCACCTTCCACTTGCCGCCCTCCAGGACGAAGGGGACATCGACCTGGTTCTCCTGATTGTTGATCGTGAACTTGGCCTGCGCGGTGACGCTGTCACCGAAGGCGGTGACGCCCGTGACCACGGCCGAGGCGTTGGCCTGCTTAAACGCATCAGCCAGGCGGTTCGGCAGGCCGGGGTCGGCCTCGATACCCTGCACGAGGTCGACCTTCTGCTCGTTCGGCACCGCCGGATCGAGGGCGCGCTGCAGCAGAGCATTGAGCTCGTCGGCGGTGGGCGGGGCAGGCGTGTTCGCGGTCGCCGAGGCGCTGGTCATGGTGCGGGCCGGCTTAGGCGAGTCGCTCTTGTCGTCGCTACCACAGGCAGCCAGGCTCAGGGTGGCCGCGGTAGCCAGGCCTGCAACGGCGAGGCGTCCGGTCATGCGAAGCTTCAACTGTTCGTCCTTTGCGTTCGGATCTATCCCGACGGTGAGAGGGCACGACATGGCCGGTAGGGGCCATCGAATTGCGAAGCTACTGAGCACGATTGTGAGAACTCTGAGACAACATTCTAGGTGTTGTGAGGGTTGAATCCGCGTAACGCCGCTCCTTGGGCCCCTATTTCGCCGACGGTTCGCCCGCCAGCGCGGCGACCAGTGCCGCGACCGCGGGATGGCGAACGGCCGCACGCCAGGCGGCCGCGTAGGTCACCACGAGCGGTGCGCCGCGCAGCGGCCGCCAGGCCAAGCCGGGCACGTCGGCCGCCCGCGCAGAGCTGAGCCCGATCATGTCGGGCCGCGACGGCAGCACCGCGAGCATCTGCGCGTGCCCCATCGCGCTGTCGCTGAGCCTAACCTGGGCACCCTGTTCGGCGAGCGTGCGCAGCAGCGAATCATGCAGGCCGGCAGCCGATTCGCGTGCGAACAAGATCAGCTCCTGGCCGGTGAGATCGGCCGGGTCGAGCAGCGCGGTGCCCGCGAGCGGATGTCGCGCCGACATCAGGACGCCGAGTTCCTCGCGCGCGATCGGACGCTGTGCGAAGCGCTCTGGCAGGTCCACCGGTGTGCGGACCAACGCAACATCGATTTCGTCGTCGTCGAGCAGGCGAACCTGATCAGCGGTGGTCCCTCCGGTGAACACCATGCGCGTGCCGGGCAATCGGGCGGCGAGCAGGTTTTCGATGCGTGTCGGCAGCCAGGGCGGAACACCGTTCAGCAGACCGAGCCGGAGCACCGGCGCACCGGCGGCGGACGCGCGCGTGGTCTCCCGGATCGCCTCGTCCATCGCGCGCAGCACGTCCTTGCCGGTACGCAGCAACACCGCACCGGCGGCGGTCAGCTCGACCCGGGGTTCCCGGAGCAGCAGTGGACCACCCAGCTCACGTTCCAGCACCTTGATCTGCTGGCTGAGGGTTGGTGTCGAGATGAACAATCGCTCCGCGGCCCGGCGGAAGTGCAATTCCTCCGCCAGGACCACGAAGTATCGCAACTGCCGCAACTCCACACGGCAGACGCTACCGGCCGGTGCTCACCAGCCGCGCTCGGCCAACCGGTGCGGCTGCGCGATCTCCTCGACGTTGATGCCGACCATGGCCTCGCCGAGACCGCGCGACACCTTGGCCAGCACGTCCGGATCGTCGTAGAAGGTGGTGGCCTTGACGATCGCGGCGGCACGCTGCGCCGGGTTGCCGGACTTGAAGATGCCGGAGCCGACGAACACGCCCTCGGCGCCGAGCTGCATCATCATCGCGGCGTCGGCCGGGGTGGCGATGCCGCCCGCGGTGAACAGCACGACGGGCAGCTTGCCGGTCCCGGCGATCTCGCGGACCAGCTCGTAGGGCGCCTGCAGCTCCTTGGCCGCGACGAACAGTTCGTCCTCCGGCAGCGACGACAGCCTGCGGATCTCCTGGCGGATCTTGCGCATGTGCGTGGTGGCGTTGGACACGTCGCCGGTACCCGCCTCACCCTTGGAGCGAATCATGGCCGCGCCCTCGGTGATTCGACGCAGCGCCTCACCCAGGTTGGTGGCGCCGCAGACGAACGGCGCGGTGAAGTTCCACTTGTCGATGTGGTTGGCGTAGTCCGCCGGGGTGAGCACCTCGGACTCGTCGATGTAGTCGACGCCGAGGCTCTGCAGGATCTGCGCCTCCACGAAGTGGCCGATGCGGGCCTTCGCCATCACCGGGATGGAGACGGCGGAGATGATGCCCTCGATCATGTCCGGGTCGCTCATCCGGGACACGCCACCCTGCGCGCGGATGTCGGCCGGGACGCGCTCCAGCGCCATGACCGCGACCGCGCCCGCGTCCTCGGCGATCTTGGCCTGGTCAGCGGTGACGACATCCATGATCACCCCGCCCTTGAGCATCTCGGCCATGCCGCGCTTCACGCGGGCGGTACCGACGGTCTGGGTGGTCTCGGGCGTGGTCACGGCAAACTCCTGAGTCATGTGCGCCAATCGGGTCGCTCGGATTCGAACGACACGATTCTAGGCGTCCGCAAAAGGCCACTTGATAGCCAGTTGGAGTGCACTGGCCTGGTGTGATCTCGGATATCGCGGCGGCGCACGCCGGGAAGGCGCGGCAGCCGCGCATTCCCTGCGATCCACTGGCCTGCCCGGCCCTGCCGGGTGCCGCGTCAGAGCGGGCCGACCACCAGCAACTGCGCCCAGTACTCCGCGGCAGCGGGCCCCACGAGGGGCAACAGGAAATCGAACAACAGATACGACATGAAACCAACTACCTCCACACCGAGCGAGATCGGCCCCACCTTCATCGGGACCACGACACCGAATTCGAGCGCGTCCCTGACAGCACTACCCTCCGGGCCCATGATTCACCGCGACGCTATCACGATCGTGAAACACATCACACGCCCGCACGACCCGGTCAGCGGATGGAGCGGACCTCGGGATCGGCGGATCCGGACGCGGCCTCGGCGGCCTCGGCGAGCAGTTCGTCCAGGTGATACGGGTAGACGGTTTCGCAGGAACGGTCCAGCTCGACGATGTCCTGGACGGTGCACCATTTGTGACCGGTGATGGAGCGACGTTCGATCACGGTCTGGTTCGCCGCATGCGGTTCGAAACCGCGCACGCGCAGGGCGAAGAACAGCTCTTCGGAGCGGATCAGATCGCCATTGAACGGGAACACCGCGACCCGACGCCAGATCGGGCCGCGCAAACCGTCCGGGTCCGCCCGGTGCCCGGTCTCCTCGTAGAGCTCGCGCACGGCGGCGGCGCGCAGGCTCTCCCCCGGCTCTACTCCGCCGCCGACGGTGAACCAGAACGATGCCTCCGGCGTCTTGGGGTCGTTGCCGCGCATCAGCAGGGTCCGGTCGTCCTCGTCGAACAGCACGATGCGCGCGGTGGTGCGGATGGTGTCTACGGCGAGGCCGGTGGACGCGGCGGGCGTGGCCCGCTCGGTGATCTCGAAGTAGGACGGCAGCGGCGCGGTGCCGCCGAGATGCAGGATGCGCACCGGGCGCCGGGTACGCAGCGCGAGCGTGTCACGCACCGCGTCGTTGTGGAAGCGGCGCGCGATGAGCACGCGCGCTTCGGCGTCGGCCAGCTCGGCGACCAGTTGGGGGCGCAGACTGCTGATGTCGACCGCCGACAACGCCGAGGACAGCTGGTTCTCGACGGTCTCCCGATCGCCGGGCCCGGCCCGCTCGGCCCGGCCCGCCAGCGCGGACAGGTGTCTGGCCCGCTCGGACAGCGTCGGATCGGAGGGGCCCGCGATCGCCAAGGCGACCGACCTGGCCACCACCGCCCTCCGCGCCAAAGCCGCGTCGAGCGCCTGCCAGGACTGGTCGGAGCGCACGTGCAGCCGGTCGAGCCGGTTGGCGGTCGCGTACGCCCAGAGACCGATCGCAATAACCACCGCGGCGATGAGCGCGAGGACGAGAACCGTCGTCGCGGAGAAGGTGATCATCCGGCGGCCCGCACCCGGGTGTCGCCGATGGTCACCGTCTCGTACACCCGCAGGATCTGCTCGGCCACCACTGGCCAGTCGTACTCGCCCACCACCTGCGTCGCGGTGTGCACCAGCGCCTCCCTGCGCACCTCGTCGGTGAGCACGGTGTGCAGCGCGGCGGCCAGGGCGTCCGAATCGCCCACCGGGACGAGCATGCCAGCCGCCCCGTCGCGCAGCACCCGGCGGAAGGCGTCCAGTTCGCTGGCGACCACGGCGGTTCCGGCGGCCATCGCCTCGATCAGGATGATGCCGAAGCTTTCCCCACCGAGATTGGGCGCGACGTAGACGTCGGCACTGCGCATTGCCGAGGCTTTCTCCTCGTCGGACACCTGGCCGAGGAAGCGCAGGTGCCCGGCGAGCGGCCCCGCCTCACGGCGCAGCCGGTCCTCGTCGCCGCGCCCCACGATGAGGATCTCCACCTCCGGATGCCTGCGCGCCAGGTCGGGCAGCGCGCCGAGCAATACCTCCATGCCCTTGCGCGGCTCGTCGTAGCGGCCGAGGAACAGCACCGTCCCGCCCGCGCGCGGATAGCCGGGCAGCATCGGCGCCCTGGCGAACGCGGGGACGTCGACGCCGTTGGGGATCTCTACCGCGTCCGACCCCAACGCCTCAACCTGCCAGCGCCGCGCCAGCTCGGAGACGGCGATGCGGCCGGAGATCTTCTCGTGGTAGGGGCGCAGCACGCCCTGAAAGGTACTCAGCACCAATGATTTCGTCGTCGAGGTGTGGAAGGTCGCGACGATCGGACCCTCGGCGATCTTCAGCGCGAGCATGGACAGGCTCGGCGCGTTGGGCTCGTGGATGTGCAGTACGTCGAAGTCGTTTCCGTCGATCCAACGGCGAATCCTGGTGTAGGCCATAGGACCGAAGGACAATCGGGCCACCGAGCCGTTGTACGGAATCGCGACCGCGCGTCCCGCCGACACCACGAACTCCGGCAGCGGCGTGTCGTCGGCCGCGGGCGCGAGCACGCTCACCTTGTGCCCGCGTTCGATGAACACTCGCGCCAGCTCGACCACATGCGCCTGCACGCCGCCAGGGACGTCGAACGAATAGGGGCAGACCATGCCGACCTTCATGGCGACTCGTCTCCCTGTTCGACCCGGATGCTCGCCTGCGCGGCGGCGATTCCGGCGCGCCGCTCCAGGGACAGGTCGCTTTCCCACAGCGGCTGCAGCATGTGCCAATCGGCAGGGTGTCGGGCGATGTTCGCGGCGAACCGGTCCGCCAATGCCTGGGTAGCCGCCGCCACGCCACCGGAAACATCCAGCGGTGCTTCAACTTTCAGGCCCCAGTTCTCGCGCCCTTCGGCATCGACCTCGAACCACGCGTGCACCGGCAGCAACGCGGCGCCGGTCTCGACGGCCAGTTTCGCCGCGCCCCCCGGCATCCAGGTGCGCTCGCCGAAGAACTGGACGGGGACTCCCCTACCGGTGAGGTCGCGCTCCCCCATCAGGCACACGATCTTGTTCTCCCGCAGCCGCGCCGCCAGCTGCCGGAACGGCGGTTGCTCGCCGCCGGTCAGTGGGAACACTTCGAAGCCGAGGCTCTCCCGGTACGCGACGAACCGCTCGAACAGCGATTCCGGCTTCAGCCGTTCAGCGACAGTGGTCGGATTGCCGTAGTGCTGCACCAGCCAGACACCGGCAATGTCCCAATTGCCGGAGTGTGGGAGCACCAGGACCACGCCGCGGCCCTCGTCCAGCGCGGCATCGAGGAACGGCAGCCCGTCGACCCGGTAGTCGATCGCCTTGTGGTCCATGGCGGGTAGCCGGAACGCCTCACGCCAGTACCGGGCATACGACCGCATGCTCGCGCGGATCAGCTCGTCCGGCACGTCGGCGGGCAGCACCCCGAGCACACGGGCCAGGTTGCGTCGCAATTGATTCGGCGGACCGCCCGCGTGGAATTCCCGGTTGGCACGCCGGGCGAACCGGTCGCCACCCACGTCGAACAGCCGCCGGGCCGTCTGCTCCGGCAGCGCACGCACCAGCCGCCAGCCCGCCACGTATCCGGCGGCACCGAGCTGCTCCCCGATGCTCATGCGATCTCCACCACTTCTCGTCCATAGCCCGCGGCCGCGGATGTCCCGGTGCCTTCGTCGACGTATCGGCGCTCGGCACAGGGTGTTGTCACGACGGGAGCCCCGTGGTGTCGGAGGCTCCCGCGCTCGGATTCCGTGGCTGCCCGGAGGGCATCACGTCGCGCGCCCCCGGCGAATTGCGCACGGCGAGCACCCGCTGGAAGACGGTGACGATACTGAGCACCGCGAGAATCCACATCGCCAGGTGGACGGCATAGGTGAGCCAGTCGATGTCCCAGTATCCGCCGATGCCGGTCAATCCCGCGCCGACCAGCACGATGATCAGCCGGTCCGGTCGTTCGATGATGCCGCCGTCCGCGGACAACCCGCTGGCCTCGGCGCGGGCTTTGGCGTAGGAGATCACCTGCGAGGTCACCAGGACGACGAGTGTCGCGAAGAACAGCGGCCTGTGCTGCTCATGGAAGACCGCCCACCAGGCCAGGCCGGCGAAGATGGCGCCGTCGGCCACCCGGTCACAGGTGGCGTCGAGCACCGCACCGTATTTCGTGCCTCCGCCGCGCGCCCTGGCCATCGCGCCGTCGAGCATGTCGAACATGACGAACAGCCAGATCACGATGGTTCCCCAGAACAGGTGACCGGTCGGGAACAAGGTGACCGCGGCGGCGATCGAGGCGGTCGTGCCGATCAGCGTCACCGCATCGGGAGTGAGTCCCGTGCTGACCAGAGCCCTGCCCAGCGGCGCCGTCGCCTTGGCGAACGTTTCGCGGCCGAAGAAGCTCAGCACAGTTGATCCGCCCCGCTCATCTACGCCTCCTTCCAGGCCGCCGAGAGCAGCGCCCTGGTCTCACGCAAGAGTTGCGGCATCACCTTCACCCCGCCGACGACGGTGATGAAATTCGCGTCACCACCCCAGCGGGGCACGATGTGCTGGTGCAGGTGATCGGCCAGCGAACCGCCCGCCACGCCACCGAGATTCAGCCCGACGTTGAAGCCGTGCGGCCGGGACACCTTCTTCATCACCCGGATGGCCTGCTGAGTGAACGCCATCAGCTCGGCGCTCTCGGCCTCGGTGAGGTCCTCCAGGTTGGCCACCTTGCGATAGGGCACCACCATCATGTGCCCCGGGTTGTACGGGTACAGGTTGAGCACCGCGTACACCAGCTCGCCGCGGGCGATGACCAATCCGTCTTCGTCGGACATCTTCGGGATGTCGGTGAACGGGTGGCCCGTCGAATCCTTGGGACCCGGCGTGGCCGCCTCCGCGATGTAGGACATCCGATACGGCGTCCACAAACGCAGCAGCCGATCCGGTTCCCCGGCGCCCGTGTCCACGAGACTCTTCTGCTCGTCCGACGCCGCGGTCTCGCCCAGATCCGCGAGCCCGTCCGGCACCGTGCGCTCGGTCATGCCCGGCCCTTGTCCGCTGATCGAATCTCGAAACCCTCGGCCGTCGGCGACGCGTTCTCCCGGTGGGCGATCCACGCGACGATGGTGGCCACCGCGTCGTCCACCGGCACACCGTTGACCTGGGTGCCGTCGCGGAACCGGAAACTCACGGCACTCGCGTTCACGTCGCGCTCACCGGCGAGCAGCATGAACGGAACCTTCTGCGCGGTGTTGTTGAAGATCTTCTTCTGCATCCGGTCGTCGCTGCGATCGACCTGCGCGCGGATACCCTCGTCCTGCAACCGCTCGACAACCCGATCCAGGTGCGGCGCAAAGGCTTCCGCGACGGGGATGCCGACCACCTGCACCGGAGAGAGCCAGGCCGGGAACGCGCCCGCGTAGTGCTCGGTGAGCACACCGAAGAACCGCTCGATCGAACCGAACAGCGCGCGGTGGATCATCACCGGCCGCTGCTTGGTGCCATCGGAGGCCGTGTACTCCAGCCCGAACCGTTCCGGCAGGTTGAAGTCCAGCTGGATCGTCGACATCTGCCAGGTGCGGCCCAGCGCGTCCTTGGCCTGCACCGAGATCTTGGGGCCGTAGAACGCGGCGCCGCCCGGATCGGGCACAAGCTGCAGGCCGGAGGCCGACGCCACCTTGGACAGGGTCTCGGTGGCCTCTTCCCAGATGTCGTCGGAGCCGACGGACTTCTTCGGGTCCTTGGTGGACAGCTCGAGGTAGAAGTCGTCGAGGCCGTAGTCTTTCAGCAGGTCCAGCACGAACCGCAGCGTGTCGGTCAGCTCGCCGTGCATCTGCTCTTTGGTGCAGTAGATGTGCGCGTCGTCCTGAGTCATACCGCGCACCCTGGTCAGGCCGTGCACCACGCCGGACTTCTCGTAGCGGTAGACCGATCCGAACTCGAACAGCCGTAACGGCAGCTCCCGATACGACCGGCCGCGGGCGCGGAAGATCAGGTTGTGCATCGGGCAGTTCATCGGCTTGACGTAATAGTCCTGGCCGGGTTTGCGGACAGTACCGTCCTCGTTGAGCTCCGCGTCCAGGTGCATCGCGGGAAACATACCGTCGCGGTACCAGTCCAGGTGACCGGAGACCTCGAACAGGTGCCCCTTCGTGATGTGCGGGGTGTTGACGAACTCGTAGCCCGCCGCCACGTGCCTGCGGCGCGAGTACTCCTCGAGCTCTTTGCGGATGATACCGCCCTTGGGGTGGAACACCGGAAGGCCTGAGCCGAGCTCGTCGGGGAAGCTGAACAGGTCCAGTTCCAGGCCGAGCTTGCGGTGGTCGCGGCGCTCGGCCTCGGCCAGCAGATGCATGTGCTCGTCGAGCGCCTCCTGGGACTCCCACGCGGTGCCGTAGATGCGCTGTAGGTCTTCGCGGCTCTGGTCACCGCGCCAATACGCGGCCGAGCTGCGGGTCAACTTGAACGCCGGGATGAACTTGGTGGTCGGGATGTGCGGTCCGCGGCACAGGTCGCCCCAGACCTTCTCACCGGTTCGCGGGTCCAGGTTGTCGTAGATGGTCAGCTCTTTACCGCCGACCTCCATGACTTCGGGGTCGTCGATACCCGACTTGTCACTGATCAGCTCCAGCTTGAACGGCTCCTTCGCCAGTTCCACCCTGGCGTCCTCGACCTCGACCACCCGGCGCGAGAACCGCTGCGCGCCTTTGACGATCTTCTTCATCCGGGATTCCAGCTTGGCCAGATCCTCCGGGGTGAACGGCCGCTGGACCTGGAAGTCGTAGTAGAAGCCATCCTTGATGTAGGGGCCGATGCCAAGCCTGGCATCGGGGAATTCCTGCTGCACGGCCTGGGCCAGGACGTGCGCGGCGGAGTGCCGGATGACGTTGCGGCCGTCGTCGCTGTTCGCCGCGACCGGCTGCACGTCGACGTCGGCGTCGGGAGCCCAGGACAGGTCCTTCAGCTCACCGTCCACGCGTACGACGACGACGGTGTCCGGACCTTTGGTAGGCAGTCCCGCCGCACGCACCGCGGCGCCCGCCGTCGTCCCGGCCGGCACCCGGACGAGGGCGACTGGGCTGATGGGGGCTGAGGTGGTCACGGCTGCGCTCTCCTTGGCGTTCTCGTGTGCGGGCTGGTTCCCGCTGGATGGCCGATCGCGTGTTGGCTCCGGCGCGACCATGCTACTGTCCCGCCGCTCCGGGTCTTCAGGCCGCACTGGTCGGGTGACGCGGGATTTGCGTTCAGATCCTAGGTTTGGCGCTCCCCCGCCTCTCGGGGTCTTCAGGCCTACACGCAGGGCCCGCATTCAGGTCCTGCATTGGGTGCCACTCCACTTCTAGGCGACCCGGCGAGTTACCCATTTCCTCACGAGATCAGTTGTCACTTCGGTTGTCGCTTCAGCCAGAACATTCACGGTGTTTCCTCAGCTCTCGGCGGCGAGGTCCGCGAGCAATGCGTTTCGCTCGGCGGCGGGTCGTTTCGGGCAGGAGGTGCACATCGCGCAGCCTGGCACCTCGAACACCAGGCAGCAGGAGATGCGCCGCACGAAGGTGCGTCCGCCGATCGCGACGAATCGCGGCACCGGCAGTTTGCCGCCGATCTCGGCAGCCAGCCGCGCGCCCACGTCGGGCAACCCAGCGTCCAGCGAGCGGTTGCCGATCGCGTCGGCGGCAATCGCCCACAGCGACGGCACGCCCGCGCCGGACACCTCGGCGACCGGCGCGATCACGGCGGCCAGCGTCTCACCCAACGCCGCGGCTCGGCCGACCGCCTCGTCGGCCGAGCGGCTGTGCACCCGTTCGACGCCGCCGTCGGGACGCACCTCGCAGTCCAGCCGGTCCAGCGCGGCATCCGGCGCCTGCTCGCCGTGCGCGTACGCCCGCGCGGTCCCTTCCACCAGCGCGGAGGCGACCATGCACCACCACAGCGTGCCCGCGATCCTTGGCGATGTGGTCCCCCAGGCGCGGCCCATCTCCGCGATCCGCGCGGCCAGCCACTCGGGCTCGGTGAGCCTCCGCCCCGGGACGTTGTTCACCGCTGTAGGGGGCTGCGCAACCATTCCCATTCGACTCCGATCCAGCTACCCACGATCCCGAACGTTCCCAATGCCCACAATGTCGCCACGACCAACGCGGCGGTAGCGAACGCAGCGAATACTCGCATGACCGGACCCCGAGCGGAATACCACGCCATACCCTGGTGGTACTTGCCCCGCAGCCAGCCGAGTATCCGCCGCGCCCAGGCGAATTCGGTGGCTAGGATGCCGAGCCCGGCGAACACGATCGCCCAGCCGGGACCGGGATAGGGAATTGCCAGGATGCCCACCGCGAGCACGGCGACTCCGGCCACCGCGACCCCGATCCGGTAGGCGAGGTTCAGCGTAGGTCGGCGCGCGAGCCCGGTTCGGAAGGCGCGCCAACCGGTCTGCTTCTCCGTCGAGCTGGTCTCCACATCAGCGGTCACGTCCCCAGGGTACGAGAATCGACCACACGGAACTCCGCTTCCATATGCCCGGATAGGGCGAACCCGTGCAACTCGGTCGGGTCCGCCCGTTCCCGTCGATCACACGAGCTCCGGAGCATCGCGGCGACCAGCATCATCAATGTGTGCCAGCCCGTCCACGGTCACCTCGATGACCCGCGCGGTGGCGATGTCGAAGAACAGCCCCGACACCCGGACGCCGCGCTCGGCGACCGCCTTGCGCACCGCGGGGTGCCGGTGCAGCATCTCCAACTGCACCGCAACGTTCACCATCCCGAGCTGGTCCACCTCGCCGAACCCGGCTGCCTGCGCCGCGACCGCCACCGGATGGCCGAGGCGGAACCGCTCCAGGCTCGGCCGCGCGTGCGCGAGCCATGCGTCGACGCCAGGGACCTCGGTCCCGGTATGCAGCGCCGCCATCGCTCCACACGAGGAGTGCCCGCACACCACCACCGAGCGGACGTTGAGCTGCTCCAGTGCGAAGACCAGCGCGGCCTCGACCGACGCGTCACCCTCGACGGGCACAAGGTTGCCCACGTTGCGCACGGTGAACAAGTCACCTGGACCGCTGTTGGTGATGACATTCGGCACAACCCGCGAGTCCGAGCAGGTCAGGAAGAACGAATCCGGGTCCTGCTTGTCGCGTAGCACGTCCAGGTGTGGTCGCACCACGTGTGCGTGGCGGCGGTGATAGGCCGCTACGCCCGCCGCAACCGGGTTCACGTGCGTCTCATCGCGGCGCCACGGGCCGAGGATGTCGTCCCAGACCGAACGAGCGAAGCTGCGCGCGGGCGGCCCCTCGGTAGCGTTGGCCATCCTGGCGCCGCCGATCTCCACGAAATCGACGCTGCCGCCGTTGTTCGCCTGCTGGCGCGCCCACTCCTCGATGGCCTCGAAGACCGCGTGGTCGAGGAAGTCGACGGTCATCTCGACCGTCACGTCGGCGTCCGCGGGCACCTTCGCGAGCTCGGTCGACAGCTTCGGCAGCGCGAGGAAAGTGGCCGAGCCGTCGATGGAGACCAGCCAGCGCTGCGAGGCGGGGATCTGCGCGGCGGTGATGGATACCTTGACTACCCGCCACAACAACAGGCCGAACGCCACCCCCAGACCGATCAGGACGCCCTCGAGCAGGTTCAGGAACACCACGCTGAGCACCGTCAAGGCATACACCAGCAGGTCACCGGTCCGCCGGGCCAGCCTGACATGCGCCAGCTTCACCAACTGAGTGCCGATCACAATGAGCAGACCGGCCAGCGCCGCCTTCGGGATCTGCTCCACCACGGAGGCCAGCAACACCGAGAACACCAGAACCCAGATGCCGTGCAACACCGCCGACGCCCGGCTCCGCGCGCCGGCCTGGACGTTGGTGGCGCTGCGCACGATCACTCCGGTGACCGGCAGACCGCCGAGCAGGCCGGACAGCACGTTCGCGGACCCCTGACCGATCAGCTCACGGTCGAAGTTGGCGCGCTTGCCCGAGTGCATCTTGTCCACCGCCACCGCGGACAGCAAGCTCTCCACGCTGGCGATCAGCGCCACGGTGATGATGGTGACCACCACGGCCGACCAGTTGCCGCTAGGCAGCTGCGGCAGACCGATCGCGTCGAACAGTGAACCGTTCAATACGATTCGCTCGGCGCCGGTCTGCCACACTAGCGACAGCACAGTGCCGGCCAACACCGCGACCAGCGGCCCTGGAACCGTTCTTACCTTGGCGGGCATGTACTTCCAGCCGACCATGATCGCGATCACCACCACGCCGATCAACGTGCCACCGCCGTGTAGCGACATCAGCTGTCCGGGCAGCTCGGTGATGTTCTTCCACGCGGAGCTGTGCGACGAACCGCCGAGCAGCACGTGAACCTGTTGCAGCGCAATGGTTATGCCGATGCCGGCCAGCATCGCGTGCACCACCACCGGCGCCACCGCCAGCGCGGCCCTGGCGACCCGACTCAGCCCCAACAGGATTTGCAGCACGCCGGCCGCGCAGACGATGAAACCGGTTGTCTTCCAACCGAACTGGCTGATCGTCTCGGCTACGACGACGGTGAGGCCCGCAGCGGGGCCGCTTACTTGCATGACCGAGCCGCCGAGCAGTCCAGCGACGATACCGCCGATCACGGCGGCGATCAGGCCTGCGGCAACCGGAGCGCCGGAGGCGACGGCGATGCCGAGCGACAACGGCAACGCGACCAAGAAGACCACGATCGACGAGGGCACATCATGCCGAAGAATCGAGGTGAGGCGGCCGGAAAAGGGTTCGGAACTGCGGCCCGAGCCCGTCTCTGTGGGCGGTGACAGTGGCGGGGCTAAATCGTGATCGATAGCCATGACTCTCCTTCGCCGACTCGGCAGGTTCGCCGAAGTCGGTTGACGATCAACATGTCCAGCAGGGCACAAGACCGCGAACCGGCATCTCGCGGTGAAGCAGTTCCCGACACAGCGATGGGTCGAGATGTAAACCGTAACAAGTGTATTGGTAAAGACTTAGCAAAGCCTGAGAAGTTGGCGGATTGTGTGTAATTCGCCACTCTTCGCTTAGCTGTTATCGCTGTGGCCTGCCGCACAGTCGCGCCGAGCCGTTAGCCGGACCGGCGCATTCCCCTCCCGCCCGCCGTCAGGCCGGCTCCGCCGCGATCTCTCCATCGTCGAACTCCGCGATGCCATCTACTGTGACTTCGATCACTCTTGCGGTGGCGATGTCGAAGAACAGCCCCGACACCGCGACGCCCCGCTCCTCGATGCCTCTGCGCACGATCGGATGCGCGTGCAGCGTCTCGAGCTGTACCGCCACGTTCACCATGCCCAGCTGGTCCACCTCACCGAACCCCGCAAGGGCCGCCGCGTCGGCCACCGGATGCCCGAGCCGGTAGCGCTCCAGACTCGGCCGCGCATGCGCCAGCCAGTCACCGAGCCCTGGCCCCGCCTGCACCTCGCGGTGCAGTGCGTCCATCGCCCCGCATGCGGAGTGGCCGCAGACCACCACCGCGCGCACGTCCAGCTTCTCCAGCGCGTAGATCAGCGCGGCCTCGACCGAGACGTCCCCGCCCGGGGTCGGGACCAGGTTGCCCACATTGCGGACGGTGAACAGGTCACCCGGTCCACTGTTGGTGATGACGTTAGGAACGATGCGCGCATCCGCGCAGGTGAGGAAGAACGAGTCGGCGTCGGGCCGATGCCGCAGCCCGTCCAGGTGCGGGCGCAGGAGGTGAGCGTGGCCGCGGTGGTAGGCGGCAATGCCCGCCACGATCGGATCCTCCCGGTTGCCGGTGCGCCGCCACGGTCCGATCACCTGGTCGATGACCTTCCTGGAGTGCCCGCGCTCGGGCGGACCGGCCAGGGCCGTGGCCATCCGCGCGCTGCCGATCTCGGCGAATTCGACCGTGCCGCCATCGGATTCGCGTCGGGAAGCCCAATCGGTGATCAGTTCGTAGGAGGCGTGGTCGAGAAAGTCGACGGTCATCTCCACGGTCACGTCGGCGCCGGCGGGCACCTTGGCCAGTTCCGCGGTCAGCTTCGGCAGCGCGAGAAAGGTGCAGGTGCCGTCGATGGTGACCACCCAGCGCCGCGAGCCGGGGATCTGCTCCGCGGTGATTGTCGCGCGGACCACCCGCCACAACAGCAGCGCAAACGCAAGCGCGAGCCCGATCACCATGCCCTGCAACAGGTTCAGGAACACGACACTCGAGACCGTCGTCGCGTAGACATATAGGTCGCCGGTGCGCCTGGCCAGCCGGATGTGCGCCAGCTTGATCAGCTGCATGCCGATCAGGATGAGCAGCCCGGCCAGCGCCGCGGTGGGGATCTGCCGCACCAGCCCGGCCAGTGCCACCGCGAACAGCAGGATCCAGACCCCGTGCAGCACCGTCGCCGCCCTGCTGCGCGCGCCCGCGTGCGCGTTGGTGATGCTGCGCACGATGACCGCCGCGATCGGCAGGCCGCCGAGCAGGCCGGAGACGACGTTGGCCGATCCCTGCCCGATCAGTTCTCGATCGAAGTCGGTGCGGGTGCCAGGCCGCGCCTTGTCCACCGCGATGGCCGACAGCAGGCTCTCCACGCTGGCGATAAGAGCGATCGTGACCATGGTCAGCACAATGACCATCCAGCTACCGGAGGGCACCGCGGGCAGGCCGAGGGAGTCCAGCAACGAGCCGTCCAGCACGATGCGCTCGACGTGGGTGGGCACGACCAGTGACAACACGGTCGCGGCCACTACCGCCACCAGCGGTCCCGGGATCGCCCTGATCCGACTCGGGACGAACCGCCATGCGATCAGGATGACGATGACGACGAGGCCGATGCACAGGTCACTCTTGTGCACGGACCTCAGCTGATTCGGCAGGGCGACGAGACTGGCGAACGACGAGCTGAGCGAACTCCCGCCGAGCAGCACGTGCACCTGTTGCAACGCGATGATCACGCCGATACCCGCGAGCATGCCGTGCACCACGACCGGGGCGATGGCCAGTGCGGCGCGCGCAACGCGGCTGAGCCCGAACAGGATCTGCAGAACTCCGGCACCGATCGTGATGAAACAGGTTGCTGCCCAACCGAAGTGGTGCACGCTCTCGGCGACGACCACGGTGAGGCTCGCGGTCGGCCCGCTCACCTGGACCGCGGAGCCGCCGAGTAGTCCGGCGACGACGCCGCCGACGACGGCCGCGATCAGCCCCGCGGCGACGGGGGCGCCGGAAGCCACCGCGACGCCGAGCGAAAGCGGAAGGGCGACAAGGAAAACCACGATCGAGGCAGGCAGGTCGTTGCGACCGATACTGGCTAGACGTGCGGAAAGGCCCACGCGCGGCGACGTCAGCGGTACGGAATCGGTGTCGGTGGACATATTTCTCCTTCGCCGGATCGAGTCGATCCGGTTCATCGGTCAAACATGTTCTGGCATCGAATGCGAGCGGCGAGCCGCTCGACCGCTCGTGGAGCGGCGACCCGTGACGCGAAGGCCCGACTGATAGTAAAGACTTCGCAAAGCGCATGGAAAGGTTTTTGCTGCCCACGAGAGCAACCGCTATCAAATTGTGACTCAAGTCACAGTGTTGCAAAATGGCTTGCGGCGACGTTGAATGCTCGACCAAATGGCCGGACTGGCGATGTCGATCGACCGAGAGATGAAAGAAGACCGGGCGGACACCGCACCGGTCTTGTTTCGACTGAGTGGTCCCAGCTGGGATCGAACCAGCGACCTTCCGCGTGTGAGGCGGACGCTCTCCCGCTGAGCTATGAGACCTGAGCTTCGTACCGGGCGGGATACCCTCCGGACGAGACGAAACATTAGCACGCGCCACGGGCAGTCCACCAAATCGCCACCCGGACAGGGACGGTCCAACACGTCGACGAAAGGCTGTCGCCCCATCCCGCTGGCCTGCCCGCACGATCCGAATCGGCTGAGGGCGATCTCGACCAGCCTTCGTTCACCGACACCTGCCCCATGCGGCCACGGCGGACATCCTCGATGCCATCCCAGCCCCTGGATCGATGGCGCCATCCGACGAACCCCGATCCTCACCAACCACACACGCCACTGCGGCCACACTAGGCGACCTCCCCGATTTCCCCCTTTCTACCAGCGGATTTGTACCTTTCAGGAAGCGTCCGCTAATGTTCTGTCTCGCACCACGGAGGCCAGAACAAGCCTCCGAGAGGTCGAAATGCGGATGTGGCGCAGCTGGCTAGCGCATCACCTTGCCAAGGTGAGGGTCGCGGGTTCGAATCCCGTCATCCGCTCGAGAGGTAGGGCCAGGCAACATTGGTACGCCGTCCCCCTTTACACGGTGGAGTGGCCGAGTGGTGAGGCAACGGCCTGCAAAGCCGTGCACACGGGTTCGATTCCCGTCTCCACCTCGCGCGATTAGCTCAGCGGGAGAGCGCTTCCCTGACACGGAAGAGGTCACTGGTTCAATCCCAGTATCGCGCACCACCGTAGCACCAGGTCAGACCCGGTTTTCGCCGGGTCTGATTTTGTTTGTGCCCAACATTTGCCCAACGGACCCGCTCTACCCGACATGCCATCTGCTGGCCTCCAGGGTCATCGCGGTACGGGGCGGGCGTTGGTCTCGAGGGTCTACACGCACTGATAGCCCACACCGTCGTCCAGAAGCTGTCCACGAAGCGCGTTGTGAAACTGACGTCAGGCGTTCCAGTGCCTTACTGCTCCACCGCGGGCACATCGCTTGATGCGCGAGCGGGCAGGCCGCGTAGCAGCGTGTCGAGGAAGAGATCGAATCGGGGTGCGTCGACGCCGAGGTCACGGGTCGACTGCTGAATTCCCAGCCATTGGATTCGTTGCCGCAGCAGTATCGGGAATCTGGTTCGTCTCGACAGAACTGCGTTCCGTGGCCCCGCCGATCGATCTGCGGCTGGTCAGCAGTCAGGCGCTGGCCGCAACCAATACCGCTACCCTCGTGATCAGCGTGGGCATGTTCGCCGCGGTGACGTTGATCCCGCAGTTCACCCAGACCCCACGACAGGTCGGTTACGGGTTCGGCGCGACCGCAGGCGAGACCGGGCTGTTCATGGTGTCGGTGGCGGCGTGCCCGTCCGAACACCGATGAACGACCTACTTCCGGCTCGGCATGCGCCTGGGTGAGCCCGAGATGCCGACGCTGCTGGTCGCCCCGTCACCGGCCCGGGTTCTACTTCCGGGTCATTGCCGAAGGGCGTAGCGCAGAGAAGCTCTGCCCGAAGCGGACCACGCCGGGTCGGAGGCCGATAGTCGGCCGGGACGAAGGAGCGTGGTCCGAGGGGCTCGGCCGTCGCGTCGGAATGTGGTTACAGCTTCACGCCGCCGAGTTCGACCGGCACAGACAGCGGGCCGATCGTGAAGAAGGACGGCGAGTAGGGAATGTCGTTCGGGTCGATCGCGAGGCTGAGTTCCGGCAGCCGCCGGTACAGCGAGGCGAGCGCGAGCCGGCCCTCCAGGCGGGCCAACCCGGCGCCGATGCAGTACCGCGGCCCATGGCCGAAGCCGAGATGTCCGGCCTGCTGCTTTCGGGTGATGTCGAACTGGTTCGCGGTCTCGCCGTACTCTGTCGGGTCGATGCCACACACCTGGTAAGCCACGCCGACCGCGTTGCCCTTGGGAATGGCCACCCCCGCGACGGTCACGTCCGTCAGCGTGAACCGCCAACTGGTCATCATGACCGAATGACGGTATCGCACAGTCTCTTCGACCACGTCGGCCCAGCGGTCCTCGGCCTTGGCCAGCTCGAGCTGATCGGGGTGCTGAGACAACGCCAAGATGGCATATCCGAGCAGGTGGACCGTGGTCTCGTGGCCGGCGACCAGCATGATCCACAGGACGGCGACCAGTTCTTCGGTGGTGAGCTTGTCGTCCTCGTCGCGGGCCTGCACCAGGCCTGTGGTGAGGTCGTCGCCGGGCTCCCGATGCTTGCGCTCCGCCAGTTCATGCAGGTACGCCATGAGGGCGTTCTGGGTCGCGAACGCCTCCTCGGGAGGAGTGGTGTGCGCCAGGAGAGTGGCGGTCCAATGCCGCAGCCGAGCCCGTTCCGGCTCCGGCACCCCGAACAGTTCGCAGATCACCGCCATCGGCAGCGCTTCGGTGAAGGTGGGTACCAGGTCGACCCCATCGCCGGCGGCCACCACCTGATCCAGCAATTCGTCGATGATCGCTTGGATCCGGGGCTCCAACGCTTGCACGCGGCCTGGAGTGAACGCCTTGCTGATCAAGCCACGAAGACGGCGATGGTCGTCGCCATCCTTGGTGGACAGGTGGTCGCCCTGCACGATGGCACGCAGTGGCCAGTCCTCCGGAATCGCTCCGTTGTGCAGGGCAGGCCAGTGCTTCGGGTCTCTGGCGAACGTCTTGTTGTCGCCGGCGAGAATCTCGCGGACAGCGTTGTGGGTCACTGCCAGGTAGGCGGGCACGCCGCCGGGGAACTCCACCTCGACCACGGGCGCGATCTCCCGGAGCCGGATACAAGTGTCGAGTAGATCCTCGTTCGCGGCTGGGAATGCGGGCAGGCTAGTTGTCATGGAATTTCCCTTCAGCGCGTCAGCCCCCCAGCCGTCGTGGAGGTCGTGCACGAGTATCACGCCGAGCGGGCCCGGCAGGCCGTTCTACTGACGGATCCTGCCTACAACCTGAAGTCGAGTGTCACAAAACCAAAGTCGAGGGGACTGTCCGCGCCAGTGCGATACGGCGCGCAGGTGCGCGGACTCCAGGATCGGATGTCGGTGGGCGGGGATACGCTGTGCCGCACAGAGCCGGAACCGAGTCAGGGGGTTGTCGCGTGACGGTCAGCGCGGGGGTTACACGCGGGAAGACGGCTGCCGAGGACACCGATCCCGAGCTGCTCGATCTGCAGGACGACATCTCATTCGGGCTCGAAGAGGTCAACGAGGTGCTCGCCGAGCTGATCGCGATGCAGGCCGAACGCAAAGCCAAGGACGGAGAACTGCTGGCCGCTCGGCTCGGGGTCCGCGGCGAGAAGCCCGAAACTCTGGCCCGGATAGGCGCGCGCTACGACCTGTCCCGCGACCGGGTACGGCAGCTGCACACCAAGGCGGTCGGCCAGATGATCCGGATGGCGCCGTTGACCGGGCACCGGGCCCCCGCTGTGCTCTGCGCGCGGTACCCGCTGGACGCCATGGATCGGCAGTTGGTACGGGCGCTGCTGGTGGAGACGTACACGACCGACACCGACATCGCCGCCACCGAGCTGTCGTACCTGAAGCTGCGGCTGGCCGGGCACGCGGCGGAGGACGCGAAGCGGATCGCCGGGTTCGTGGCCCAGCGGATCGCGGCATGGCAGAAGAAGACGAACCGGCGCCTCGCCAAGCTGCGCGACGCCGAGCCGCGCGCGACCAGTCAGCTCAATCCCTGGCTGGCACAGGTCGATTGGCCAGGAACGGACGCCGCCGCGGTGCCCACGTCCTGCGCGCGCACGGTGGACGGCGACGACGACGGACGCGGGCGCTTCTACCTGGACAAGGTCGGACGCGACGTGCCGTTCGACTCCGGCCTGGAGGCCCGGCTGCTGTGGATCCTCAACGCGAGCGATCTGGTCGAGACGTTTCAGGAGCAGCCCGCCGCGGTCGGCTACGACCTCGACGGTGCGGAGCGCGTCCTCTACCCGACCATCGTCGCCCGCCTCACCGACGGCCGGGTGGTGCTCATCGATGTCGAGCCGCTCGGCCATGTCGCTTTCCACGTCAACCTGGTGAAAGCGGCGGCCGGTCGCGCCTACGCGCACGCCAATGGGTGGGGGTGGCTGGTCTGGACGGGAAGCAGGATCGGCATCCCCGACCTGCTCGCGCGCCCGGTCGCCACGGCAACCGAGAGCATGCTGCGCGATCTGGTCGCGCGTGGTCCGCTGCACTGGACCGCACTGCGCGAGGTGCGCGGGGCGACCGGGCTGGAACTGCTGGACTTCCTCACGGTGGTGCTGCGCAACGACTGGCGGTGGGACCGCGCGCCGTTCCGGCTCAGCGCACCACCATCGCCCCGGCCACGAACGTGATGATCAGCAGCATCGCGCAGCAGGTGACCAACTGCCAGTGACCGATGGTCTGCTGGAGGTTGACGATGGTGCTGCGCAGGGCATTGTCCACCCGGTGATGGTCGGCGATCTTGCGGCGAGCCGCGGCGAGGGCCTCAGCCCGCTCCTGCGCGGCTTGCTCCGCGCGTTCCAGCCGCGTGGTGAGCTTCGCCAAGTGCTTCTGCCTGTCCCGCAACGTTTTCCGGGTCACCGCCAGTGCGGTTCGCTGGTTGACCAGCTCCTGGCGCTGCCGGGCAATGACGGTGGCCTGTGTTCTCGTGTGGTGCTCCCAATCGGTCACGGTGGCCCAGCCTCCTGTCCTCTCATCCCGATAGCCCCAGACGATGTCGCCGCGCACCCATCCCTCGATGAAGTCACGCAGCTCGAACGGCTCACGCCGCGGCGCCGCCATCGCGTGTTCGGTGTCCAATACGCCCGTGATCGCGCGGTAGTCGCAGCCGGCGGGCTCGAAGTCCGCGATGCCCAGCGCGTGCAGGTACGGCACCCAGTAGCCGGGAGGACACAGCCACAGCACGTCCGCGCAACCGGCGGCGCGCAGTCGCGCGGTGTGCTCTTGTGCGAGCGCGCGTTCCAACGGCCCGCCGCGCACCTCGATCGCGTACTCCCTATCACCTGTGCGCCAGTAGACGTCCACCGGTAACGTCCCGATCCGCCGGTCCACCTCGGCTTCGTCGGCGCCATAGGCGAGCAGCCTGCCGCACAGCCAGTACTTCAGCCGCTGCATATCCCACTGCGCGGCGGTACATTCCGGGCACTTGCACGCGTAGCCGACCGACGACCCGCGAACTCGGCCCGGTCCGTCCCCGATACCCAATTCGGCGAGCATCGCTCTGCGCCCACAGGCGATGTCCGCCCGCTGCTTCGTTCTCACGCGACCACTCCCCGCACAAACCACCGCAGGCCTGGCGACCCACGCCATCAAGAGTGCGTCAGACTTCGCTAACTCGCCAGCCCCCTTGACCCCGCGCTCGGGTGCGCCACGCACGATGGCTTTCGGTGGAGTGGGCGATGTACGCTGCGGCACAAGGAGTTTCATAATGCCATGCGATCCC
Source organism: Nocardia sp. NBC_01730 (assembly GCF_035920445.1). Taxonomy (NCBI): domain Bacteria; kingdom Bacillati; phylum Actinomycetota; class Actinomycetes; order Mycobacteriales; family Nocardiaceae; genus Nocardia; species Nocardia sp. NBC_01730. The sequence goes on from NZ_CP109162.1 coordinate 3,337,846, forward strand.
GCAAAACGCGCTGGTATCGGCGGATTCACAGTGCCGCCATCCGCTGCTGATCGCCCGCTTCGGCCGGATCTGCACACCCCCATCGTGGGCGAGGCGATCCTGCAGGACAATGGCAGACCGGCCGGGCGGCACTGCTCCGGACAAACGGGATCGCGGTGCCGTCCGCCTGCATGGACCGAAGTCCGTGCGAATACGCTGCTTTGATCAGGTCAACGGATCGGTGCACCGCCGATTCTTCGCGAACCGCGGATGACCGATGGGGCGGATAGAATCGTCCGGCCGAGTGGCGAGCTGGGCCTATACGGGGAAGTGGGTATTGGATGGAGCACGGTCAGCAGACCGGTGAGTCGATCGGCGCGATGTTATCGAGTATCGCGGCGACCCTCCGAGAGGTCAGCGACAAGCTGGACGCGGTGGCGGCGCGGATGGACGGTGCGCCCGCCGTGGCGGACGAGCAGACCATCGAAAGCCGGTTGGCCAAGCTGGAGGCGTGGGCTTTCCATGCCGGCCAGGACATTTCCGGCATCGATACCAGGGTGGAGCGCCTGGAGTCCGGCGAGGGCACGCCCTTCGGAGATCGCGAGAGCGTGGACGAGCGCCCGGCGCCCGTACCTCGGGCAGCCGCCGGTCGACGCGGCGCAGGACAGCGGGAGCGCCACGCCGCACCAGCCCAGGCTTCCGGGTCGGGCGAATCGCGCGAAAGCTCGCGCGGGCACCGAAACGGCGTGCCTCGACAGAACACACCGCGCGAGTCGGTTCACCTGGCGGAGGAGCTGAACTCCGCGCCGCCGTCGGGCTTCACCCCGCCCCGCGAACCCGTGGTGACCGCGCTGGAACCGAACGCCACTTCCGGGCAGAGCTTCACCGCCCCCGCCCCCAACTTCACCGCACACACCCCGCGCGAACCCGCGCCCAACTTCACCGCGCCGATATCTCGCGAACCCGCGCTCGACTTGCCGACGGCTCGGGAACCGATCACCGCGCAGCAGGAGTCGCTCACCGCACCGCGTGAACCCGTCGCGACGCCGCAGCCCTCCCCGTCCCGAGAGAATCCCGCGTACGAGAGCATCATCGCCTCCGTCGACGACGCCTCCCCGGACGGGAACCACGGCCGTTCCGAGAACGGGACCACTCCTGACGTGCACGCCACCGGGCTCACGGGCGCGCACCGCGCCACCGACGAAGACCGTATGCCGGTCGAGAACTCCCATGTGGACAAGCTGCAGGCCATGCTCGACGAACTCAAGCGGACCGCCGCCACTCCGCTCAGCCGTTCCGATATCTTCGGACCGCCTGCGGGCGACCCGGACTCGACCGGCTACCAGTCCGACCGCACCGACCCGCCGCGCAGGTCCAATGACTACCGGCTCTCCAGCCCACCGCCGGTATCCTGATCGGTTCTACCGCGCCGCTGTTTCTGCGGCCGGACCGCGGCGGCCGACCGCAGCAGGATCTCTTGAACGAGATCGCGCAGCCAGCGATGACCGCCGTCGGCACTGTTACGCGGATGCCACGCCATCCCGATCGCGACCTCAGGCAGCGGTAGCGGGATCTCGAACGCGCGCAGCCCGAGCGCGGGTAGCGCGGAGGCGCTGAGCAGGGCGGGCGCCGGACAGACCAGGTCGCTGCCGCGCACGGCGAACAGCGCACTGGTCAGGTTCGGCACGGTGGCCACCACACGCCGAGTGCGGCCGTGCAGGGCAAGACGGTCGTCGATCGGTCCGTGCGCTCGGCCGTTGCGCGAGATGCTCAGATGCCGTGCCGCGGCGTAGGCGGCGACGGTGACGCGATCGGTAACCAGCAGATGGTCGGCCGCGGCCACACCGATCACCCGGTCGGCGAGCACCCTGCGCACCGTGGTCTCCGGGTCGGCGTGATCGATCACGCCGACCTCGAGGTCGACGCGTCCGTCGCGCAGAGCCGAGGTGCCCTCGAGGCTGTCGGGCAGGAACCGCAGCGTCACGCCGGGCGCCTGCGCCCGCGCCGCGGACAGCAGGGGCGCGGCCAGTTCGGTGAGCACCATGTCGCCCGCCTGGAGAGCGAAGGTCCGCCTCAGCGCCGACGGATCGGGGTCGCCACGCGGTGCCAGCAGCGAACGTCCCTGCTCGACCAGGGTGCTGACCTCGTAGCGCAACTCCAGCGCGCGGGGGGTCGGCACCAGCGATCTGCCCGCGCGCACGAGCAGCGGATCGCCAAGCGCACCGCGCAGCCGGGTCAGGGTCCGGCTCATCGCGGGCGGCGAGGTATGCAGGCGCTGCGCGGCCAGGGTGACGCTGTTGGTGTCCAGGAGCGCGTCGAGGGCTACGAGCAGGTTCATATCCAGCGCTTCCACCCATGGATTATCACCAATGCAATGATTGGTTACCGACATTGCAGTCGTGACAATCCAGGGCGAGTCGCAATGTTGCTGTGGGCGTCGTGTCGCTCTCGCCTCAGATGATTCCCGGCTCGTCGTCGCTACTCCCCACTGCCCGGTCCCCCCGAACACAGACGCCGCACACGCAGTCCGGAAATCGACGTAGCCATCCCGACAACGGATACGCCGAGGCCGGTGCATGTCGCGGTGAACGACCGCCTCGGGTGGGACAACGGCGGGTCGGATCCCGCTTCCTGGACAATCCTGTGGAGCGTGTACGACGCGTCGACCTACGCGCTGCTGGGCGCGACCGAGGCAGGCCGCGGCCCAATCACCATCATCTCCACGGCCGACGGCGCGAGCACGGTGGCGAGCAATCTTCCAGCCGCCACCGTGAGCGTAGTCGAGCGCGGCGCGGTGTCAGCGGCTTCGGCACCGATTGCGGCGAGCACCGTTCGCCCGCCCAGCCGGGGCGCACAGCCGCGCATCTGCCGCCTATCGGCTGACCCGGCCGCTCTCCTCTTCGCTCGCCAACAGCTCCGCCTCAATCGGAAACCGTCGCGGCGCGGTCGGTCCGGTACCCGCCTTCGACCGGTTCAAGCCGCGGTAGGACTCCGGCTTCACCCTCCGGAACCATTGGGCGAGCCGCGTCCGGCGAGGCAGGCGGAACTGCAGGTCAGCGAGCATCTCGTCGATGTTCTGGATGGCGAACGGAGTGATCGCCGTGCCGTGCGCGTGGTGGCCGTTGGCGCGTTCCTCCATCCAGCGCAGGCGGGTGTCGATCTGCTCGTTCAGCTGCTGGGCGGGCGGCAGAGCGAGCCTGCCGGTGAGCAGCGCGGCGGTCCAGTGCGCGGCGACCTCGGCGTTGAGCGTGCTGATCACCGACGAGTTGTAGCCTGCGAAGGTCAGATTCGGCACATCCAGCGGCAGGATCTGGCGGTGCAGACGGAAGTTGCCGCGCTCGTCGGTCAGTCTGCGCTGCACGTACGGGGTGAGGAAGGGAACCCGCTGGTGGAAACCGGTGGCACACACTACGACGTCCGCCTGTAGCACCTGCCCGGTGGACAATCGCACCGCGGGAGCCGCCTTGGGGCCGCCGCCCAGCTCGGCGATAGTGGTGTCGCGGTGCACCACGACCCGTCCGTTGGCGACCTGCTCGTAGAAGCCCTCGGTGGCGAGGCTGATGGTGCTCTCGGCGATCTCCTCGACACGGCCGCTGGGCACGAGACCGAGTTCGCGGAGACGCATCTGCTTGGTGGCCAGCTCCTGGATCAGGTCGAAGTTACTGATCCGCACCGATTCGCCGGGACCGGTCAGAAACCGGTCCATCCGGCCGGGCCGGAGGTAGTGGAAGTGCGACTCGCCGAAACGGGTCAGCATCAGGTGCTCGAAGTCGATCACCCGGGCCAGCGTGCGCGGCACCTTCCAGAACAGCCGCCGGGCCACTACCGAGGTGGACGCCGCGACATCGCTCACCGCGGTCGCGATGTCGCACGCGGACTTCCCGTAGCCGACCACGACGACCGACTTGCCGCGCACCGATTCCAGATCGAGAAATTCCGACGCGTGCACCAACCGCCCGCCAGCCGCGCCGAATAAGTCCGCGCCGCGATAATCCGGCATCGCCGGATCGCTGAACACACCGTTGGCGATCACCAGGTGGTCGCACGAGGTCCGGTGAATTCCGCCCTCGTCGCGAATTTCCAGCAACCACCCGCTGTCCACCGGATCCGCGGCGACCACCTCGGTCTGCAGACGCAGATGCTCGGTCAGCCCGAAGCGCGCGGCGTAGGCGGCAAGATATGCCTGCATCTGCTGTCCGTCCAGCACACGCGGATAGTCCGCAGGCATCGGGAAGTCGGAGAAGTGATAGGTGTCCTTGGAGTTCTGCGTCCGCAGGCCCGGGTATCGCCGGGTCACACTCCACACGCCACCGACATCGGGTGTGCGGTCGAACACTTCGACCGGAAAACCCTCCTGTTTCAGCACTTTCGCGCAGGCGAGACCTGCGATACCCGCACCCACGATCGCGACGCGGCTTCCGCTTGTCATGCGCAGGAGACTACGTCGCCGACGCCGCGCAGCAAAGTCGGGTCGGCCGAAACAGCGCTTCAGCGTATTGCGGGCGACTCGTGAAAGCCACCCGCAGATCGAGCAGACCGCGGATCAGGATGCTTGCCCGCAGCGCAGGTCCGCGTCGTCCACGGCCGGCCTCGGCCACCGGTGGCAGCGCCAACCGAGTCGCCGCGAAGGGCGGTCGGAGCGTCCATCCGACCGCCGCTGTCGATCGCCGGCGCCCCGTTCCGCACGCGCCTCCGCCGCGGGCCCGCTACCCTGCGCAGATGAGTTCGATCGCGCCCGTCCTGCGGGGCGCCCGGATCGCGAACTCGTTCGCATTCGGCCTGCAGGGCTTCTTCTTCGCCGTCGTGCTTACCGAACTGCCGCAGCAGAAGGAGCGTTTCGGCCTGTCGGACGGGCTGATCGTCGGCTCGGTGGTGCTGGTCTCGCTGCTGGCGGGCGGCGGCAGCATGGCGGCCGAGCGGCTGGCACTGCATCGGTCGAGCCGTGACACACTACGCATCGGCCTGTTACTCGTCGCGCTCACCGGCACGATGACGGCGTTCGCGCCGAACACGGCCGTGCTGCTGATCGCGCTGGGCTGCTACGGGATCGCGCTAGGCATCGTCGACGCGAGCACGAATATGCAGGCGGTGTTCATCCAGCACGGGTACGGAACGTTCATCCTGTCCTCGTTCTACGCGGCGTGGAGCGCGGGATCGATCACCGGGGCGCTGTTCGTGTCCGGGTGTGAGGCGCTGGATGTGACGCTACGCGAATCGCTGCTCATGGCGGCCGGGATCGTGCTCGTGGCCGGGTTGCCGCTCGGTCCGCGACTGCTTGCCGCGCGAGACGCGGAGACGAGTCCCGCCGAGACGGTCACCACCGGCGATAGAACCGTCGCGGTGCACGCCTATCTGGCATTCGGCATCGCGATGGCGCTGGTCTTCGCCATCGACCTCGCGGTAGGCAACTGGTCGGCACTGTATCTCACCGACGACCTGCTCGCCGATTCCGCGACCGCGGCGCTCGCGCTGGCCGCCTATCAGGGCACGTCGCTGATCGCGCGGCTGGGCGGCGACCCACTGGTCCGCCGCTTCGGCCCGCGGCGGGTGGTGCGAATCGCAGCGAGCGTCGGCGTGCTGGGACTGGCGATCGTGGTGGCCGCGCCGGGGCCGGTGGTCGCGATCTTCGGATTCCTCGTCGCGGGCATCGGCATGCCGGTGATCGCGCCGCTGTGCTTCAGTGCGGCCGGACAGCTCACCAGCGGCAGCGCACTCGACGCGCTGATCGCGCGCCTCAACTTGTTCAACTACGCGGGAACCCTGGTCGGCGGCGGCGTGGTCGGCGCCGTCGCGGCCGCCTTCGGACACCGCGCAGGGTTCATGGTCCCCCTGTTTTTCGCCGCCGCACTGATCGTGCTCGCCCGCATGTTCCTTTCTCACCACGAGGAGGGCGAACTTCCCGCACCCGCGGAGGAACATGCTCTACTGGACGAATGAGCAACATCCCAGTCACCGTCGACCGGGCCGGGCTGTGGGACGCGGAGGCCCTCAGTGACGTTGCGGCCGCGACCTTTCCACTCTCGTGTCCGCCGGACGCGACGCCCGAGGACATCGAGATCTTCCTGACCGACGTGCTGTCGGGGGAACGCTTCGGCGAGTATCTGAGCGATCCGGCACGGATTGTGCTCAAGGCGATCGCGGGCGACGACATCGTCGGCTACGCAATGCTCGTGGCTGCCGATCCCGCAGATCCGGCGGTGGCCCAGGCGGTCGGCCTGCATCCGGTGGTGGAGATCAGCAAGATGTACGTACTGCCCGGCCACCACGGTACCGGGGTGTCGACCGCGCTCATGCGGGCCGCACTGGACCGGGCGAAGGAGGACGACTATCCCGGCCTGTGGCTCGGCGTCAACCAGGAGAACCTCCAGGCGCGGCGCTTCTACGCCAAATACGGATTCACGACGGTCGGCACCAGGACGTTCACTGTCGGCGCGCAGCTGCACCACGACTACGTGATGCGCCTGGTCTTCTGAGCCGAGTTCACCGAACGAAATCCACAAGGGCGGCGTGGAAGGCGGGAGCCAGCACAGCCATCAGGTGATCGCCGGGCACCACGCTGAGTGCGCCATTCGGCAGGGCCGCCGCGAGGCGCTCGGGTTCGGCCGCAAACGGGTCGTGGTCACCCGCCAGTACGAGTGCGGGCACGGTGATGCCGGACAGGCTCATGATCGGGCGGTCGTCGAGGCCGGTCACCACCGCCCGGATGGCGTCCAGGTCGGCATGCACGGCATCGGCGAGCACACGGAACATCATCGCTTTCGTCGGCGCACCCGCGCCGTCGCCGCGCATCGCCGCCTGCAGTTCGGGCGGGTCGACGACGCGGCGATCGACACCACCGCAGTCCAGGACGCCCGACCCGATGCCGCCGATCACCAGGCGCCGCACCCGTTCGTCGGCCGCGGCTACCAGCAACGAGATCACCCCGCCCATCGAGTACCCCACCTGCACAACGCGATCGAAGCCCAACTCGTCGTAGAGTGCGCGCACGTCGCGCGCCATCGCGTCCCACGAGTAGCGCGCCGCCTCGTGCGGCTTGTCGGAACGGCCGTGCCCGCGCGCGTCCAGTGACACCACGGTGTGCCCGGCAGCCCGCAATGCGCCGACCACCCCGGTGCTCATCCAGTTCGCGTTGGTGTCGGCGACCACGCCGTGCTGAAGGACGACCGGAACGCCCTCGCCCTCCCACACCCGGTAGTTGAGCTCCAGCCCGTCCCATGTCTCGAACGTCGCCATGCCCGGATCGTAGCGGGCCCAGACGAAGGATTGACATGTTCTAGATGTTCAGTATTTACTGAACCAATCGTTCCTATTGAACAACCTCCAGGAGGGATCATGACCGCCGCGATCCGCACGGAAGGTCTGACCAAGCACTACGGCAAGCACATCGCGCTGACCGACCTGAACCTCGAGGTAGCCCGAGGCGAAGTCTTCGGCTTCCTCGGCCCCAACGGCGCTGGCAAGTCCACCACCATTCGCATCCTGCTCGACCTGATCCGCCCTACTTCTGGACGGGTCGAGGTGCTCGGTGTCGACCCACGCGACGGCGGCGCCGACCTGCGCAGGCAGATCGGCTACCTACCCGGCGAACTGGAAATCGAGGGCCGCAACACCGCCCGCGACCTGCTCACCTTCCTCGCCGATCAGCGCGGAACCGTGGCCGTGCGCCGGATCTCCGAACTGGCCGACCTGCTCGACCTCGACCTGTCCAAAAAGGTCGGAGCCATGTCGAAGGGCAACAAGCAGAAGGTCGGCATCATCGCCGCCTTCATGCACCACCCCGACCTGCTGATCCTGGACGAGCCCACCTCCGGCCTGGATCCGCTGCTGCAACAGCGCTTCCTCGACCTGGTGACCGAGGCCAAGGACAACGGCCAGACCGTCTTCATGTCCTCGCACATCCTCACCGAGGTACAGCAGACCGCTGACCGCGCGGTGATCATGCGAGCGGGCAATCTGCTCGGCACCGAGAACGTGGAGGATCTGCGCCGCCGATCGCCGCGGTCGGTGGAACTGGTGTTCGGCGAGGACGTCTTCGCCGACGATTTCACCAGGTTGCCCGCCGTGCACGACCTGAGCATCGAAGGAAAGACGGTGCGCTGCACCACCGAAGGCGACGTGGACGCCCTGTTCAAGATGGCGGCCAAGTACGAGCTGGTCAGTGTGCTGTCCACCGAGCCAGATCTGGAGCAGATCTTCTTCAGCCTCTACGGCCGCTGATCGCGCTGCACCCCGCACAACTCACCGCACAGGAGAATTCGTCATGAAGCGTTCGGTCTTCACGCAAACCCTGAAAGAACAGCGGCGCGGCCTCATCGGATGGTCGATCGCCATCGCCGTGGTGCCGATGGTTTACCTGCCCTCGTTCCAATCGCTGAAAGAGCAAGGTTCGCTGGACAACCTCGAACAGAACGGGATCTATGACGCGATGGGCATCGGCGACTTCGCCAGCGCCACCGGATTTCTGCATTCGATGATCTTCTCCCTGATGGGCCTGCTGCTGATGCTGATCTTCGCAGTGACCTTCGCCGCACGGTCGGTGAGCCAGGAGGAGAACGGCACACTCGATCTGCTGCTCGCCCAGCCGGTGGCGCGGATGAGCCTGCTCGGACAGCGGTTCGCCGCGCTGGCGGTGCAGACCGCGCTGGTCGCGACGGCGCTCACCCTGAGCGTCGTCGCGGGCGCGAACGCGGGCGGGATGGACGTGCCCACCGGGAACATCGTCGCCGCGAGCACCGGGCTCGGACTGCTGGCACTCGTCGTGGGCACAATCACGCTGCTGGCCGGTGCCGTTACCGGAAGGCGTTCGCTGACAATGGGTTTCGCGTCGCTGGTCGCGCTCTGCGGCTATCTGGCCAACAACCTGGGCGCCGATTGGCTGCGCAAGCTCTCACCGTTCTATTACGCGGTGGGCGACTCGCCGGTGATCAACGGCTGGAACGTCGTACACCTGGTGGTGCTCGCCGCCGTGGCCGCCGCGGCGGTTGCGCTGGCGCTGACCGCCTTCGACCGCCGCGATCTGGCGGTCTGATCCGCCGCCCGGGCGGGCCGCCACGGCCCGCCCCATGCTCCGCGCTCTCCGACACCGAAGGGATACTCGACCGATGAGCACCGCGGAAGAGAACCGGACGGACACCCCCACGCCCCAACAGCTGGCCTTCGTCGAGGACTTCGCGCTCGTGCTCGAACGCATGGGCCTGGTCCGCATGACCGGCCGAGCCGCGGGCTGGCTACTGATCGCTGATCCACCGGAGCAGACGTTCGGTCAGATTGCCGACGCGCTGCAGGCATCCAAGGGCTCCATCTCCAACGCGCTGAAGTCCCTGGTCACCATGCGCTGGGTGGATAAGACCTCCAAGCCGGGCGACCGCAGGGACTATTACTCGATCCGCCCCGGCGTCCTGCCCGAGTTGACCCGCAAGCAGAGCACCATGTACAGCGACCTCACCGCCATGAGCTCGCGCGGGTTGGCCCTGTTCGACGACCCGAACGGCAAGGAGGCCGCCCGTCTCCGGGAGATGCACGAGTTCTTCGTCTGGATGGGCAAGGAACTGCCCGCCTTGATCGACCGCTGGGACGCCGAGCGCAAACCCTCCTGAAACATCCGGGCTCCACGGAGCCTCGGTGCGCCGGCGGTTCAGGCCAGCAGTTCGGCCTTCAAGGCAGCGACGTCGGCGTCGGTCAGCTTCAGTCCGTCGCGGACATAGGTGTCGAAATCGCCGTAGGTTCGGTTCACCTGGTCGAAGGCGGCGTCGAGCCAGGACTGCCGCACGCCGTTGAGCTGGTCATCCGGGCTCGCGTTGCGGAACTGGTTGGAAAGCAGGTAGTCCTCGGTGACGGTGGCACGATCGACGCCGAGCACGGTGAGCAGCACCGCGGTGGTCCAGCCGCTGCGGTCCTTGCCCGCGGTGCAGTGGAACAGGACGGCACCGTCGGTGGTGTCGATGATGTCGCGCAGCACCGCGGCGAATGCCTCGTCGGCGCCTGGAGCGGTGATGAACGCACGGTAGAGCCCCTCACCCCCGGTCAGGGTGGCGGCCATGACCTCAGGCGGGGCATGGCCGATCACGTCGTCCCAGTTTGCCGTCGCGCCCGCCGGAATCCGGTCCGGGCCGAGCGCGCGCTCGTAGACCGTCCGCAGGTCGTGCACCACACGGACCTGGCGATCGGTCAGTGCGGCCAGATCGTCCAGGGTGGCGTTGTTCAGCTGCCCACTGCGGTACACCGAGCCGGTGCGCACGGTCCGGCCGTCGAGGGCGCGGTACCCGCCGATGTCGCGTGCGTTCTGCACACCCTGCAGAGGCAGCGACCGATCGGACGCGACGGCCGAGGCGGCGGGTGGATCGGCGAGCGCCGCACCGGTCACCGGCCCGAAGGCGACAACCACCCCTGTGGCCAGGGCAACCGGGGCACGAAACGAACGATGGGCCATGCGACTGTTCCGATCATCTGGTCGACTGCACTCCCCCGCGGTTCGAGGTCCCGGCGTCCCTAGGCCGGGACCTCGAACCGCGACAGCGCGAGCAGGCGCGAGATGGCGCGCAGGTACTTCTTGCGGTAACCGCCTTCGAGCATCTCGGCCGAGAATATCTCGTCGAGCTTCGCACCGGACACGGTGACCGGGACGCTCGCATCGTATAGCCGGTCGGCGAGCACCACAACGCGCAGCGCCACCGCCTGATCGGTGACCGGGTGAACGTTCGAGATGAACACCGACGACACCCCGGAGATCAGCGCGCCGTACTTGGACGGGTGCAGCGTGCTCAGGTGCTTCAGCAGCGCGTCGAACTCGTCGAGCGTGGAACCCGTTGTGCCGACGGCCCGTTCGCCGAGGTCATCGGGCGAGGTCGGTTCGGGTGCCGGCGGTAGGTCGCGGTGGCGGTAGTCCGGTCCGTCCACGCGCACTGCTTCGAAGATCGCACCGAGCTTCTTGATCTCGCGCAGGAAATCCTGGGCAGCGAAACGTCCTTCGCCGAGCTGACCCGGCAGCGTGTTCGAGGTGGCCGCGATCGACACCCCGGCCGCGGATAGTTCGGCCAGCAGTCGCGAAACCAGCATGGTGTCGCCCGGGTCGTCGAGCTCGAACTCGTCGATGCACAGCACGCTGTTGGCCGAGAGCCGCTCGACCGCGTTGGCGAAGCCCAGCGCACCGACCATATTGGTCAGCTCGCCGAAGGTGCCGAACGATTTGGGCGCCGGCGAGCTGTGGAAGATCGAGGCCAGCAGATGGGTCTTGCCGACGCCGAAACCGCCGTCGAGGTACAGACCCGCGCCGGTCACTTGCTTCCGCTTGCCGAACAGGCTCTTCTTGCTCGCGGCCTTGTGGATCTTGGCGACCTGGCCGGCGAACTCGTCGGCCTTGCGGACCGCGGCCGCCTGGCTCGGCTCATTCGGGTCGGGAATGTAGGAGGCGAAGCTCACCTCGTCGAACATGGGCGGGGGCACCATTTGGGCGACGAGCTGGTCGGCCGGAACCTCCGGGTGGCGATCGACGAGGCGTTCTTGCATGAACGAAGCCTAAAGACGTGGTGTGATCTAGTTTCATGCAGCGTATCCACAATGCGATCCAGCTCACAGGGCTGAGCCCGGACGACCTCGCGCAGTTGTACGCGTTTCCGGCCCAGCTCGATGCCCCTTGGGTGCGAGCCAATTTCGTCTCCAGCATCGACGGCGCCGCCACCAGCGGAAACCTGAGCGAGGGGCTGGGCACCCCCGCCGACCGGACAGTGTTCATGATGCTGCGCGAGCTGTCGGACGTGATCCTGGTGGGCGCCGGCACCGTGCGCTCGGAGAACTACGGCGGAGCGCGCACCGACCCGCGGCGCCGCCGAGCACTCCACGACCATGGGATCGGCGGCCATCCCGACGGCGCACCGCCCCCGATCGCGGTGGTCACCGCCAGTGCCGCGCTCGACCCCGGTGCACGGCTGTTCACCGACACCCAGGTGCCGCCGCTGATCATCACCACCGCGATCGCCTCCGCCGACCGCAAGCATCAACTCGTGGACGCGGGCGCCGACGTGATCGAGGCGGGGGACATCGCAGTGACCCCCAAGGGTCTGCTGCGCGCGCTCGGCGAGCGCGGCCTGCTGCGCATACTCACCGAGGGCGGGCCTCATCTGTTCGGCGAGCTGCTCGAAGCCGACGCGGTCGACGAGCTCTGCCTGACCACCGCGCCGCTGCTGGTCGGCGGTACGGCGCGGCGAATCTCGCTGTCCGCGCACGAGTTCCGCACCCATATGACTCGCGCGCACGTCTTGCTGGACGATGACGGCACGATGCTCACCCGGTGGGCCCGTCGATGAAACAACCGCACGAACCTGGCAGGCTGTAGCGATGCGCTGGACTCGGGCCGCCGTGCTTGCCTCGACACTCTCGATCGTGATCGCCGGTTGCGGGGCGGGACCCTCGGACCGCCCTGGCGTCGCGGTCCAGCGTCCGCCCGTCGCGGGCGGCGCCACGACCTCGGCCGCCCCGCCCCCGCCGCCGAACGCCGAGCTGCCGAAGACCGATCTGAGCTGGCGCGAGTGCACCCAACCGACCCTGGACCTGCTCGGCCTCGGCCCCGCGCCCGCGGGCCTGGTGCTCGACTGCGCCGAGTACTCGACCCCGATCGATGCGGCGGGGGCCGTGATCGGCAGTTTCCGCACCGGCGCGATGCGGGCCCGGCTGGCGCAGACCCCAGCCGATGTGCCGCCGCTGGTGCTCACCTCCGGCTCGGACCGCTCCTCGACCGCCACCCTCGCGGGGCTGGCCGTGGGTTCGGCGGGGGCGCTGCTGGCCAGCCGCCCGATCGTAGCGGTGGACCGGCGCGGTCTCGGAACCTCCCAGCCGATCGACTGCCTGGATCCCCAGATCCGCCGCGGCCTGGCCGACAACGCCCAATTCGGACCAGGGACCGACGATCCGGCGGCGTCGATGACCACCTTGAGCCAGGACGGCACCCTCGCCTGCCGGGACTTCCTGCAGCCCTACGAGGGCACCTTCGACGCGCCGCACGCCGCCGACGACATCGAGCAGCTGCGCAGGCAGTGGCAGGTCGAGCACATCGCGTTGCTCGGCACCGGCAACGGAGCGAAGGTCGCGCTCAGCTACGCCCGCAAATACGGCGACCATGTCGCGCGCTTGATGCTCGACTCTCCCGAGCCGGTCGGCACGGACGCCACCACCCGCGCCGAACAGGTCGTCCAGGGCGCCGAGGCCGCGCTGACCGCGTTTGCCCAGCGATGCGTCGGCATGGGCTGTTCGCTCGGTACGGACCCGCGCGCAGCGATCACCGACCTGATGAACAAGGCCGGATCGGGCGGGCTCGGCGACATCTCCGCGAACGCGTTGCGCACCGTGCTGTCGGGCTTTCTCGGCAGCCCGCGCGCCGACCAAGCCAACCGGGTCGGCGAACTGTCCGACGCGCTCGCCGCGGCGGGACGCGGCGATCGCGGGCCGCTGGGTAACCTGATCCTGCGCGAGTCGGCCGCCACCGCGGGCGACGGTCAGTTCGTCAGCCGCTGCACCGACACGCAGCTGCCGCCGAGCCCGGCCAAGGCCACCGAGCTCGCGGGCACCTGGGGCGGCAAGTACCCGGTGTTCGGCAAGGCGGCGGCGATCGCACTGCTGGCGTGCGTGGCCTGGCCGGTGTCGGCCGCGCCGCCACTGCCGGAGAAGCTGGGCATCCCGGTGCTGGTGCTCGGCGGTGTCGCCGATCCAGTGGTCGGCAACGGCGGCCAGTCGTCGGTGACCGGCGCGTTGGGCGCCGCGGGGGCGCGGCACGCGACACTCACCTGGCAGGGCTGGGGCCATCCGGTCGCGGCTCACTCCGGCTGTGCGCAGCGGACACTGCTGGACTATCTGAAGGACGGCCAACTCCCCGCCGACGGGACCGCCTGCCCTTCCTGAACCCTGGTCGCGGGGCCCGCCTGAGCGGCGCGTCGGGCAGGTCCCGGCAACCACCAGGATCGGATCCGGTGTACCGTGCCCCAGTGTTCCTTCGACAGCTCGAGCCCCAGATGGCTCGCACCACCGCCGAGGTGATCAAGTTCGCACTCTGGCCACTGGCGGTCATGACCGTGCTGAACCGGGTCTTCATCAAGGCTGTCAATGGTTTCATCACCGACGACTACCGGCCGGTCTATCAGGCATCCCTGGACTTCCTCAACAGGCGGCCGGTCTACACCGCGAATTTCGACTCGGTCGACCCGCACTACCTGTACCCGCCGAGTGGCACCCTGCTGATCGCGCCGATCGCGGCCATCGACTACGAGAAGTCACGCTGGCTGTTCATCGCACTGAACGCGATCGCGATCCTGATCGCGTGGTATCTGCTGCTGCGGCTGTTCCGGTACACGCTGAACTCGGTCGCCGCGCCCGCGCTGCTGCTGGCGATGTTCATGTCCGAGACCGTGATCAACACACTGGTCTTCACCAATGTCAACGGCTGCGTGCTGCTCGCGGAGCTGGCCTTCATCTTCCTGCTCTTGAAACGGCGGGATCTCTGGGCGGGCGCGGCGCTCGGATTGAGTATCGCGGTGAAACCGACCCTGGCCCCGCTGCTGCTGATCGCGCTGGTCCGCGGGCAGTGGAAGGTGTTCGTCACCGCTCTCGGCGTGCCGATCGCGCTGACCGCGATCGCCTGGCCGCTGTCGAAGGACGCGGACAAGTTCTTCACCCGCACCTTCCCCTACATTTTCGAATCCCGTGACTACTTCAACAGCGCGATCGTCGGCAACGGCGAGTACTACGGTCTGCCGCCCTGGTTGACCTGGGGCATGCGCCTCGTGATGGGCGTGCTCGTCCTGCTCACGCTATGGCTGCTGTACCGCTACTACCGTGATGACGAGCTGTTCTTCGTCTGCACCTCGTCCGGCGTGCTACTCACCGCGTCGTTCCTGCTCAGCTCGCTCGGGCAGATGTACTACTCGATGATGCTGTTCCCACTCCTGATGACGGTGGTGCTGCGCAATTCGGTGCTGCGCAACTGGCCCGCATGGCTGGCCATCTTCGGGTTCATGAGCTACGACAAGTGGCTGTCGGACCGCTGGCAGAATGTCGGCCGCAACCTGGAGTACCTGCGCATCACCTTCGGCTGGGGTCTGCTGCTGATCGTGGCGTTCTGTGTGCTGAGTGACCGCTACCTTGCCGCGCGGCGGGAAGGACGGCTGCCGTTCGGGATCGATCCCGCCTGGATGAGCTCTGCCCCGGATTCGCGTGACGGGGCGCCGGACTCGCCTGCCGCGTCCTGCTCCGTACCTTCCGAGACCGCCGCCATTGATTCCCCCAGGTCACGCAATGGATCGGCACCGGTGGAGCAGAAGCGTATTAGCGTGGAGCAATGAGTTCCGAAACCGGCACGCCGCTGCCCGCGCCGCGGATCCAGCTCACGCCACAGGAGTGGCGGTCGCAGCTGAGCCCCGAGGAATACGCGGTGCTGCGCGAGGCCGCCACCGAGCGTCCATTCACCGGCGAGTACACCGACACCAAGACCGAAGGCGTCTACGCGTGCCGGGCCTGTGGCGCCGAGCTGTTCCGCAGCACCGAGAAGTTCGACTCGCACTGCGGCTGGCCGTCCTTCTTCGATCCGTCGGCGTCCGCTGCGGTGATTCTGCGGTCGGACGACTCGCTCGGCACGCATCGGGTCGAAGTGCTGTGCGGGAACTGCCACAGCCACCTCGGCCACGTGTTCGAGGGCGAAGGGTACAACACGCCCACCGACAAGCGCTACTGCATCAACTCCGTAGCTCTGCGGCTGCACCCCTCGGACAGCGCAGCGGAGTAACAGCCTGGCGCTGTGGGGAAGGGTACGGATTCGCCGTATCACGCGCATGCCCCAAAAACCCGGGGCATGGACTGGCGCGACGCGTTCGTGCCGGTCGGTAGCCACGGGCCACGTCCCTACGCCCCGATTGCGCGGCCCCCGTCCAGGGACCCGACCTGCTCAAGGCAGGGCAGCGATCAGCTTCTCGATCTGCACCCACGGGCCCGTGAAGAACGGTACCTCCTCGCGCACGTGCCGCCGGGCCTCGGTCGCCCGCAGATCGCGCATCAGATCGACGATCCGGTGCAGTTCCGGCGCCTCGAAGGCGAGGATCCATTCGTAGTCTCCCAGTGCGAACGAGCTGACCGTGTTGGCCCGCACGTCCGGGTAGCCGCGCGCGGCCTTGCCGTGGTCGGCGAGCATCTTGCGTCGCTCGTCGTCGGGCAGCAGGTACCACTCGTAGGAGCGGACGAACGGATAGACGCAGATGTAGTTGCCCGGCTCCTCACCGGCGAGGAACGCCGGGATGTGGCTCTTGTTGAATTCGGCGGGCCGGTGCAGCGCCACGTTGCTCCACACGGGCACGCTGGCGCGACCCAGCTCGGTGGTGCGGCGGAAATCCGAGTAAGCGGACTGCAGGTCCTCGACGCGTTCGGCGTGCGACCAGATCATGAAGTCGGCGTCGGCGCGAACGCCCGCCACGTCGTAGATGCCGCGCACCACGACGCCGCGGTCGGCGAGTCCGTCGAAGAACGCCCGGGCCTCCTTGGTCGCAGCGTCCCGCTCCTCGCCCAGCACTCCGGGCTGTACCTGGAATACCGAGAACATCAGGTAACGGATGGTGGAGTTCAGGGCTTGATAGTCGAGTCGCGCCATAGCGCCATCTTTCCACCCGACCACAGAAGCCCGGCTTCCCGGGCATGAACTGCTCGATATGCCACCTCCGGTCATCGAACGTTCCGCTATGCCCGGCTCTCGTCCAAGCACCCGGTCGGCTCGCAGGCGTAGATGTCGGCGTCTCCGGGCAGGGTACGTACCACGAAATCGACGCGGCCATGCCGCACCGCGGAAGTCTTTGGCCGATAACAGATTTCGGTGACGGCCGATACGCACCCGGGCAGAACGGCTCGGTCGCGCGGGAGGCGGAACGGCTTGGACCCGGTTCAGCCCGCGGTGGACGCTTCTACTCCCGCCGCGATCCGATGCGCGGCGGCAGTGCCGGAGGCGACGCACGCGGGCACGCCGACGCCGTGCAGATACGCACCCGCGACGGCGAGGCCGGCCAGGGAGCCGATCTCGGCTTCGACGGCCGCGATGCGGGCGGTGTGGCCGGGTGCGTACTGGGCCAGGCCACCGGGCCAGCGCTGAACGACCGCCGAGCGGGGCTCGATGGCGACCCCGGTGACAGTGGCCAGGTCTTCGGCGGCGGCGGCGACCAGCTCGGCGTCGGACCACGACAGCGTCGAATCGTCCCCGAATTTGCCGAAAGAAGCTCGGACGAGGGCGGTTTCGCGTTGACCGAGGTGGGTCCACTTGCGGCTGGAGAGGGTGAAGGCCTTGGCGCGCAACGGTTCTCCAGTGGCCACCAGGATGCCGGAGTTCCGCGGCAACATGGTGTCTCGTGGCAGCGCGAGAGCGACCACCACCGACGAGGACAGTTCGATGCCCGCCAGTTCCGTCGCGGCGGCAGGGGCGACGGCGCCCAGCAGCCGACCGGTCACGGGCGCGGGGGTGGCGAGCACCACCGCGTCGACGGCCCCGATCGGGTCGACCACCCAGCCGCGCAGCCCTCTCGCCAGGCGGGTGCCCGGTGTCGCGGTAACGAATTTCGCACCCGAGCGGGCGGCGAGCGCGTCCAGGAGCACTCGGTAGCCGTCGCGGATTCCGCCGAAGACCGGCGCATTCGAAGGCGGCGGCAGCGCGGCGCCGACGGCAGCGGTGAGGCTGGCCGCGCCGCTGTCCAGGGCCGCGGCCAGCGCGGGCAGCGCGGCGCGGACACCGATAGAGCGCGAGCTGCCCGCGTACACGCCGCCGAGCAGCGGATCCACGCTGCGCTCGGCGACCTGCGCGCCGAATCGGTCGGCGACCAGGCCGTATACGTCGGTGTCGGAGCCGGATTCCCAGGTCAGCGGCCTGCCGGGCTCGGAGGCGACCCGGTCTAGCGTCGCGGTGTCCACCAGCCCTCGCATCGACTCGGCGGTCGCCGGGATACCCATCAGCGTGCCCACCGGCAGCGGATGCGCGGCACCGGCCGACCACACCAGCGGCCGCAGGCCCGCGGGCGTCACCAGCTGCGACTCGAGCTCGAGCTCACGCAGCAGTGCGGGCACCTCCGGCCGCCGCCCGACGAACGCCTCGGCTCCGAGATCCAGTGGCTCGCCGGCCAATTCACCGGTGTAGAGGATTCCGCCGACCCGTTCGGCCCGGTCGAGCACGAGCACGTCGGCTTCCGGCCCGAGGAGCGTCCGGAGCCGATACGCGGCCACCAGCCCACTGATCCCTCCGCCGACCACCGCTACACGCATACTTCGACCGTAACGTGCCCTGCGATCGCCGCTCATCGCGCCTGTGTCGCCACCCTTACCCGCCGGCACGGCGCTTGCCTGAGCCTCACAGTTCGTGGACGAGCTCCACCAGCGCGGTCAGCACGCCGGGGTCGGTGTCCGGGAGTACGCCGTGGCCCAGGTTGAAGATGTGCCCGGCGGCACCGAGCGTGATCGCCTCGTCCGCCTCGCGGGCGATGCGGCGCGCCTCCGCCTCGATCACCGCCGACCCGGCGAACAGCACGGCCGGATCGAGGTTGCCCTGCAACGCTTTTCCTGGTCCGACGCGGCGGACGGCAGCGGTCAGCGGCACCCGCCAGTCGACACCGACCACGTCTGCCCCCGCTTCTCCCATTGCGCCGAGCAGCTCTCCGGTGCCGACGCCGAAGTGGATGCGCGGCACGCCCGCGTCAGCGATCTCGGCGAACACCCGCTCGGAGTGCGGAAGCACAAAGCTGCGGTAGTCGGCGAGCGAGAGCGCGCCCGCCCAGGAGTCGAACAGCTGCACCGCGTCGACACCCGCGGACAGCTGGGCCTGGAGGAAAGCGATGGTGATGTCGGTGAGCACCCCGAGCAGCGTGTGCCAGGTCCGCGGGTCGGCGTGCATCAGCGCCTTGGTGCGCTCGTGGTTCTTGCTCGGCCCGCCCTCGACCAGGTACGAGGCCAGTGTGAACGGCGCGCCGGCGAACCCGATCAGCGGCGTCTCGTCCAGCGCGTCGATCAACAGTCGCACGCCGTCGGTCACCGCGCCGACCTCCTCGGGCCGCAGCCGCGGCAGCGCGTGCACGTCACCGACGGTCCGCACCGGCGACGCGATCACCGGCCCGACACCTGGCACGATGTCCAGGTCGATGCCGGCCGCCTTGAGCGGAACGACGATGTCGGAGAACAGGATCGCCGCATCGACGTTGTGCCTGCGGATCGGCTGCAAGGTGATCTCGCACACCAGCTCCGGATCGAAGCACGATTCGAGCATCCCGATGCCCGCGCGCAGTTCGCGGTACTCGGGTAGGGAGCGTCCGGCCTGGCGCATGAACCACACCGGACGCCTGCTCGGCGGCGCGCCGGTGGCGGCGGCCAGGAACGGGGCATCGGTCAACCGGCGGCGGGTATGAGTGCTCATCACGGCTATCGTAAGCAGGCCCGGCGGAAGCGACGGACCCGGAGGCGTCAGTGTGTGTAACCACGAAGGGCCCCGCGGACGCCGCAATGAGTACAGCGGCGCGCCTCCGACTGCGCCGGGTGCACAAGGTCTACCGTCACTTTTCGTGACACCGCTCGACTTCCGCGACGGCGCCGCACCGACCGAGGGACCCCATGGCGAGCCAGCTCAGTTTCGCGCCGCGGTCGATGCGATGGGCACCGCTACCGTGCACCCCCGGATCGAGCTCGCGCCCATCCGGCCGCCGCAACGACTCGCGCCGTATTCCTACGCGGTAGGCGCCGAGGTCAAACACCCGGAAACCGGTGTGGTACCGATTGATTCCGAGGGCGACGCGTTCGGCAGGTTGATCCTGCTGCACGACCCGGACGGCGACGACACGTGGCACGGCACCCTGCGGCTGGTCGTCTACATCCAGGCCGACATCGATGCCGCGCTGGCCACCGACCCGCTATTGCCCGAGGTCGCGTGGAGCTGGCTGGTGGACGCGCTGGAGTCGCGGGCCGAGCCGTTCACCGCGCTGGGCGGCACCGTGACCTCGACCAGCTCGGTGCGCTACGGCGACATCGCCGGTCCGCCGCGCGCGCACCAGCTGGAGCTACGCGCCTCGTGGACCGCGGTCACCACCGACATGCGCCCGCATGTGGAAGCCTTCTGCGAGGTGCTGGCCTACGCTGCGGGGCTGCCGCCCGCCGGGATCACCCAGATGCGGCCGGGCATGCCCGGCGACCAGGGGTGAGTGCGCCGACGCCGAGATATGACCAGCGCCGAGCCGCCGTCCCACGGTTGACCAGGTGCACCGAGGGCGACCAATCGACACACGGATGCCCGATAGGACGGCGGCGCCTGCGCGACGGCACGTAAAGTGCAACACCATGTCCGTACCAGACGAAACCGAACCCTCGGCCGCGACACCCCTGCTCGCGCCTGCGGAGGGCGTGCCACCGGTACTGGACACCGCCGCCGACATCGCCGCGGCCGCCGCCCGCCTCGCCGCAGGCACCGGCCCGCTGGCCGTGGACGCCGAGCGCGCCTCCGGCTTCCGCTATTCGGCGCGCGCGTATCTGATCCAATTGCGCCGGGCGGGCGCGGGCACGTTCCTGATAGATCCGATTCCGGTCACCGGCGAGCTGGCTCCGCTGGCCGAGGCGATCAACGAGCTGGAGTGGGTGTTGCATTCGGCGGACCAGGACCTGCCCGGCCTCGCCGAACTCGGGTTACGCCCGGCGCGGCTGTTCGACACCGAATTGGGCGGCCGACTGGCCGGTTTGGAACGCGTGGGGCTCGCCGCGATGGTGGAGCGCCTGCTCGGCCGGGCGCTGCGCAAGGGCCATGGTGCGGCCGACTGGTCCACCCGGCCGCTGCCGGACGACTGGCTGAACTACGCCGCCCTCGATGTCGAGTTGCTCCTGGAGCTACGCGACGTGGTGGCCGCCGACTTGGCGGCACAGGGCAAATCCGATTGGGCGGCACAGGAATTCGAGCACGTCCGCACGATGGAGCCGCCCGCGCCGAAAGCCGAGCGCTGGCGGCGCACCTCCGGCATCCACACACTGCGCCGGAACAGGCAGCTCGCGGTGGTGTGCGAGCTGTGGGCCACCCGCGACGCGCTGGCCCGCGCCCGGGACGTGGCGCCCGCGCGCATCCTCCCGGATGCCGCGATCATCGCCGCGGCGACCGCGGAACCGAAGTCGATCGCTCAGCTCCGCGCGCTTCCGGTGTTCGGCGGACCGCGCCAGCGCCGGTACTCCCGTGAATGGCTCGCCGCGGTGGAGCGCGGCCGTACCCTGCCGGACAGCGAGCTGCCACCGCTGACCCAGCCGTTCGACGGTCCGCCGCCGGTGAACCGCTGGGAGCGGCGCGACCCGTCCGCCGCCGCCCGCCTGACCGGGGCGCGGACCGCGATGGGTGACCTGTCGACCGAGCACGCGATTCCGGTGGAGAACCTGCTCGCACCGGATCTGGTCCGTCGCCTGTGCTGGGACGGGCTGCCCGACTACAACCGGGCCCTTCCCGCCGAACTCTCCGCGGCCGTCGACGGGTTCCTGAAGGCCGGTGGCGCCCGGCCTTGGCAGCGCGAGCTGGCGGTGCCGGTGTTGACGGTCGCGTTGCTGCCCGTCGACTGACTCAGAACACGGCGACCTCAACCCGAGCGACGCGCGCGGATTCGGTGACCAGGCGGTGTCAGCGAGCGGCCAGCCACCCACCGATCCGGCGGGCGACGTCGGGGGCGTTCAACCCGAGTTCCGCGAGCACTTCGCCGCGCGACGCCTGGTCCAGGAACTGTTGCGGCACACCGAGATCGCGGGTCGGGATGTCCAGCCCGGAGTTGCGGAGGTGGGCCGACACCGTCGAGCCGATCCCACCGTGCAAGCCGCCGTCCTCCAGCGTCACCACGAGCCGGTAGTTCTCGGCGAGCTTCACCAGGGTGTCGGACACCGGCAGCACCCAGCGCGGGTCGATGACGGTGACCGAAACCCCTTCGGCCTCCAGCAGATTGGCCGCCTCCAGCGCCACCGACGCGAACGAGCCCACCGCGACGAGCAATGCATCGCCGTGCACCGCTTGGACGGAGCCGCCCTCCGGCTCGGCCATCCGGAGCACATCCACCCCGTCCAGCCGCTCGACGGCCGAGATGTCCTCGGCGACACTGCCCTTCGGGAACCGCAGCGCGGTCGGCCCGTCGTGCACGGCCAGCGCCTCGGCCAGCTCCTCGCGCAGCGTCGCGGCGTCCCGCGGCGCGGCCACCCGGATCCCGGGGATGATGCCGAGCACCGACAGATCCCACATACCGTTGTGGCTTGCTCCGTCGGAGCCGGTGATGCCCGCGCGGTCCAGCACCACGGTCACAGGCTGCTTCAGCAGCGCCACGTCCATCAGCAGCTGGTCGAAGGCGCGGTTGAGGAACGTCGAGTAGATCGCGACCACCGGATGCATGCCGCCGAGTGCGAGACCTGCCGCCGAAGCCATGGCGTGCTGTTCGGCGATGCCGACGTCGAACATCCGCTCCGGGAACCGCTCGCCGAATGCCGCCAGCCCGGTCGGCCCCGGCATCGCGGCGGTGATGGCGACGATGTCGTCGCGGCGCTCGGCGTGCGCGATCAGCTCCTCGGAGAATACCGAGGTCCAGCCGAGCGCCTTCGCGCCACCGACCGGAACGCCGGTCAGCGGATCGATCGGGTCGCACGCGTGCATCTGGTCGGCCACGTGGTTCTCCGCAGGGGCGTAGCCGCGGCCCTTCTGCGTCACCGCGTGCACCACGACCGGTCCACCGAAGTCCTTGGCCCGGCGCAGCGCCGCCTCCATGGCGGCGATGTCGTGGCCGTCCACCGGTCCGACGTACTTGAGACCCAGGTCACTGAACAGCTCCTGCGGGCTGACCGCGTCCTTTATCCCGGCTTTCACCGCATGCACCATCGAGTACGCGGACTCGCCGACACGGGGGATGCTTTTCAGGATGCGCTTGCCCGCGTCCAGCGCGTGCTCGTAGACGGGCTGCGTGCGCAACGCGGTCAGCCGGTCGGCCAAACCGCCGATGGTGGGCGCGTAGGAGCGGCCATTGTCGTTGACCACGATGACTACCGGCCGGTCCGGGGCGGCGGCGATATTGTTCAGCGCCTCCCAGCACATGCCACCGGTGAGCGCACCGTCACCGACGATCGCGACCACATGCCGGTCCTGCCCGCTCAGCGCGAACGCCTTCGCCAAGCCGTCCGCGTAGGACAGCGCCGCCGACGCGTGCGAGGACTCGACCCAGTCGTGCGCGCTCTCCGCCCGGCTCGGGTAGCCGGACAGACCGCCCTGCTTGCGCAGCGACTCGAATTGAGACTTGCGGCCGGTCAAGATCTTGTGCACGTAGGCCTGATGCCCGGTGTCGAAGATCACCGGGTCGGCCGGCGAGTCGAAGATCCGATGCAGGGCGATCGTGAGTTCGACCACACCGAGATTGGGGCCGAGGTGCCCACCGGTCGCGGCGACCTTGCGCACCAGGAACTCACGGATCTCCTCCGCCAGCTCGCGCAACTGCGGCACGGTCAGCCGACGCAGATCTTCGGGCGTGTCGACCCGGGAAAGCACTCCCACCTGAACTCGCTCCCTCCGGATAGCGCATCTGATCGGATCAGTCTACGGAGCGGCGGCAGGTGCCCTCGCACGAGAACGGTCACCACCAGCCGACATCGCGCCGAAATGTGAGCCTCGACATACGGTACCCGGCCTAGAGTGGCAGCGTGGCCCAGCCTGAGCAAGTGGTCTCGCGGACAATCGAACCCGGCGTCGTGGCGCGGATCGTCGAGCACGTACACCAGCCGCCCCGCGGCGACGACTCCGGTGCGCCGGACGACCTCCTCCCCGGAACTGGCTGCGGTGCAACCCGATTCATTCGGCCTGTGCATGGCCACCGCGTACAGCCGGCGCGAGCTGTCCTCGGTCGGCGTGCGGGTAGCGTCGGCCGATCCCGATGCGAAGCTCCGGCACCTGGCCTCCAGCCTCGATCCGAACGATCCGCGTGGGCGGGTATTCATCGATCACGACACCACGGCCCGTTGAGCAGTTCGGAACGACCATCGAGGAGGAATTCGTGAGCAAAAAGTCCGATTCACGCGCAGGCACCGTCACGACCTTCGGGCACGGCACCGCCCGCGCCACCCCGGACCTGATGCGGGTGACGATCTCCATCGAATCGCGGGCGAGCAAAGTCGCGCTCGCCTACAGCCAGGCCGGTGCGCGCCTGGCGGCGGTCGCGCAGTCGCTGCGGTCCGATGGCGTCGTAGGCGCCGACATCGCCACCAGCGGACTGTCGGTGCACACCGAAACGGTGTGGACCGAAGGCCAGGGCAATCGCATCACCGGGTACCTCGCCAGCACATCGCTGACCATTGCCCTGCGCGACATCGGGGGGAACGCCGATCCCGGCCCCGCCGTGATCATCGCCAACTGCGTCGACGTGGGCGGTGACGACGTCCGTCTCGGCGGCCTCACCCTCACCTTCGCCGACCAAGAGTCGCTGCTCGCCCAGGCGCGCGACGCCGCATGGGAGAACGCCGTCGCCAAGGGCGAGCAATACGCGAACCACGCGCAAGGCTCTCTCGGCAAAGTCCTCGAAATCACCGAGAACACCTCCTCCGCGCCCCCAGCCGTCCCCCGCATGGCGGCCTTGTCCGCCCCGATGAACGCCTACGGCGCCTCCCCCGTCAAGGTCGAACTGGGCGAAAGCGAGATCTCCGCGGGAATCCGCGTCACCTGGCAGCTGGATTGACGCGGCACGGCGGGTCGCCGCAGCGCCCTTGCCGACCGGGACCCGCGCTCCGCGGCCTGCGCGCCCGCCTTCTCGGCGAGCACGTCGACCGTTGCCCGAGCTCATCAGCCGACTGACGGTGGTCCGAGGCGGCAGCCGTCGTTCCCTCGGCCGAGAACGCCAGCTGGTTGCCCACCGGATCGTGGGGGTGGAACCGTCGCCGACCCAGAATCTCGGCGGGATCAGCCCACGTGACCGGGTATCCCGCGGCCGACACCGCTGCGGCGACTGCGTCGATGTCGACAACGAAGGCCGGGTGTGCCTTGCGGGACGGAAGTCGGCTTCTGCGCCGACGTGTAGTTCGCCATCCGGACAGCCGCGGCCGGGGACCCGGAACCGGCAACCGCCCCGGGCTGCCAGCACGGGGCGGAGCGTCGGGTCACGGGGCGGAGCGTGCGTCCCGCGCTCGAATTCGCCGCGTCGCCGAGCCCGTGGTGCCTATATTGAGGTCGCCACCGATCGGGAGGTCGTATGTCGTTCGTTCTCGTCGACACACCGCGGCCACACGTCGCCTTGGTGACGCTCAATCGGCCCGAACGGATGAACGCGATGGCGTTCGACGTGATGATTCCGCTGCGCGAGGCGCTCGAGGAGGCCAGCGCCGACAACAACGTGCGCGTCATCGTGCTCACTGGCGCGGGACACGGGTTCTGCTCGGGGGCCGACCTGCAGGGCGCCGGGAAGGTGCCGAACATCGACGGGCTGACCGTCACCAACGTCGCGCGCCGCTCGATGGATCTGCTCAATGACGTGATGATCACGCTGCGGCGCATGCACCAGCCGGTGATCGGCGCGATCAACGGCGCGGCCATCGGCGGCGGCTTCTGCCTGGCAGTCGGCGCCGACATCCGGATCGCCGCCGAGGACGCGTACTTCCGCGCCGCGGGCATCAACAATGGACTCACCTCCGCCGAGCTCGGCATCAGCTACCTGTTGCCCCGCGCCATCGGCGCGTCCCGCGCGTTCGAGATCATGTTGTCCGGCCGCGACGTCGACGCGACCGAAGCCGAACGGATCGGTCTGGTCACCCGTACGGTGCCCGCGGCAAAACTCCTGGACACCTGCTACGACCTGGCCGAGCAGATCATCGGCTTCAGCCGGGTCGGCACCGAACTCACCAAACGCATGCTGTGGAGCGGCATGGAGGCGGGCAGTTTCGAATCCCACATGCAGCACGAGGGCATGGCCCAGCTCTACGTCCGCTTGACCACCGGTAATTTCGACGAGGCCATCCGCGCCCGCCGCGATCGCCGTCCGCCTGTGTACGAGGACTGACTGCTCAACGCTCCAGCAGCGCAAGGCATTCGACGTGGTGCGTCGCCGGGAACGCGTCGAATGCGCGCAGGTCCGCGAGCTGGTAGCCCGCTGCTCGGTACAGGCCTAGATCGCGGGCGAACGCCGCGGGGTCGCACCCGACGTGGATGATTCGAGTCGGCCCGCTCGCGGTGACCGCGCCCACCACTTCCTTGCCCGCACCGGCGCGCGGCGGGTCGAGCACCACGACATCCGCCGCCGCCGCGTCCACGTGCTCGACCACCCAGCGCTCCACGCGCTGCGCACGCAGTTCCAGCCACGAAAGATCACGCAGTGCGGCGGCCGCGTCCGCGACGGCGGGCCGGGCGGATTCCACCGCGAGCACCGCACCGGTCCGGCCGACCTGCTCGGCCAGCCGCGCGGCGAAAACACCTGCGCCACTGTAGAGATCCCAGGCACGCCCACCGGGCGACAGGCTCGACCACTCGGCCACCAGGTCCGAATAGCATTGTGCCGCACTCCGATGCGCCTGCCAGAAGCCCGTCGCACCGACCTCCCACCGACGGCCTGCCACATACTCCACCGCCCGCCCGCTTCCCGCGAACACCCACTCGTCGCGGGCCGCGTGGGTGGCGGCCCGCCGCGCAGCCGCGTTTCGCCGCTCGTCGCGCCGCGTGGAATCCGCTGCGGTCCACTCGCTTCCCCGCCGATCGCCGCCGCGACCACCCGAGCCGCGTCGTCCGCCGGTTCGCTGATCACGGCCGTCTCGTTCGGCACCGCGCCGACCGCGGCCGCCGTGCCTGCCTCCGTAACGGTTGTTGCCCCCGAGCGGATGGCGAGCTTCCCCACTGCCGGAATCCGACCGAGGCCCACTCCCGCCGGGCCCGCGCCGATCGCCGCCGCGGCCGCCGCGCTCGGCATCCGGAGCGGGCGCCAGCTCGACGATGTGTCGAATCCCGTCTCCGTCCACCGCGATCACCAGATCCCCGCCCGGCGTCCACAGCCGATCCGCGACGCCGTCCAGCGCCCCCGAAATCGGTTGCGGGCAACGCAGATCCGCAATCACCTCCGTGCTGCGGTACCGGTGCACACCGGCACGCCCCTGCTCGTCGACCGCCAGCCGCACACGCGTGCGCCACCCCCCGGTCGCGTCGCCGGAACCGGTGATCGGCTCGACCAGCACCTCACGGTCGATCCCGGCCAGCCGCCGGAGCTGCTCAGCGACCACGGCGGCCTTCAGCGCGCGCTGCGCTGTCGGCGTGGCGAAGGAGAAATCACAGCACCCCGCGCCACCGGGGCCGGACACCGGGCAGGTAGCCGGAACCCGATCCGTTGACGCCTCGAGCACCTCGACGGTGTCGGCCCGGCAGAATGAGCCGCCCCGATCCTCGGTAACCCGCGCGCGCACCAGCTCCCCGGGCAGACCGTGCCGGACGAACACCACACGTCCCTCGTGCCGTGCGACGCAGAAGCCGCCGTGCCCAGGCGGCCCGAGCCGCACCTCGCAGGTGCTTCCCAGCCAGCCGCTCATCCCGGACCACCCACGAATGTCATGTCCGGTCCTCGTACCCGCGCCGCACCGCGCCCGCGGCATTGACCACGCCCGGCGTCTTCGCCCGGGTGGACGAACTCAGCTGCCAAGGGACGCTGGTCACCATCACGCCGGGCTCGAACAGCAGCCTGCCCTTCAACCGCAGTGCGCTCTGATTGTGCAGCACCTGCTCCCACCAGTGGCCGACCACGTACTCGGGGATGAACACGGTCACGACGTCGCGCGGAGAATCCTTGCGCACACGCTTGACGTAATCGAGGACGGGTTTGGTGATCTCGCGGTAGGGCGACTCGATGACCTTGAGCGGCACCGTGATATCGCTCTGCTCCCACTCACGCACCAGCGCCCTGGTGTCGGCCTCGTCGACGTTCACCGTCACTGCCTCGAGCGTGTCGGGGCGGGTGGCGCGAGCGTAGGCCAGCGCGCGGCGGGTGGGCAGGTGCAGCCGCGACACCAGCACAATGGAGTGGGAGCGGCTGGGTAGCACGCCGTCCCAGTCGTGTTCATCCAGCTCGCGCGCGACCGAATCATAGTGCCTGCGAATCAATTTCATCACGATGAAGATCGCGACCATGGTGCAGATGGCGATGTAGGCGCCCGCGAAGAATTTGGTGATCAGCACGATGACCAGCACCGTGCCGGTCGCGGTGAGACCCACCGCGTTGATCACCCTGGACCGCATCATCCGCGACCGCTGTCCCGGATCGGTCTCGGTGCGCAGCAGCCGTGTCCAGTGCCGCAGCATCCCGGTCTGGCTGAGCACGAACGAGACGAATACGCCGACGATGTACAGCTGGATCAGCTTGGACACCTCGGCGCCGAAGAGCACCACGAACGCGATGGCCGCACCGGCGAGGAAAAGGATACCGTTGCTGAACGCCAGCCGGTCGCCCCTGGTGTGTAGCTGCCGGGGCAGGTAACGGTCCTGCGCCAGGATCGAGCCGAGCACAGGGAAACCGTTGAACGCGGTGTTGGCGGCAAGCACGAGGATGAGCGCGGTCACGATCGTAATGAAGAAGAACCCGATCGGGAAGCCGTCGAACACAGTCTCGGCAAGCTGAGCGATCAGCGTCTTCTGATGATAGTCCGCCGGCGCGCCGATCAAATCAGAAGTGTTGTGCGCGTAGACGATTTCGATCTTCTGAGCCAGGATGATAATGCCCATCAGCAGGACGATCGCGATGGTCCCGAGCATCAGCAGCGTGGTCGCGGCGTTGCGCGACTTGGGCTTGCGGAACGCGGGCACGCCGTTGCTGATCGCCTCCACACCGGTCAGCGCGGCACAGCCGGAAGAGAACGACCGCGCGATGAGAAAGGCGAACGCGAGTCCGTACAGGTGCTCGTCCTCGGCGTCCAACCCGAATCCGGCCGATTCTGCCCGCAACTCCTCGCCGAGCACGAAGATCCGGAACAGCCCCCAGCCGAGCATGACGAACATGCCGATGATGAACGCGTAGGTGGGGACGGCGAAAGCGGAGCCCGATTCGCGCACCCCGCGCAGGTTGATCGCGGTGAGCGTCGCGATCGCCACGACCGCGAACAACACCTTGTGTGTGGCGACGAACGGAATGGCCGAGCCGATGTTGGACGCGGCCGAGGAGATCGACACCGCGACGGTGAGCACGTAGTCCACGAGCAGCGCGCTGCCGACGGTCAAGCCCGCGTTGGGACCGAGGTTCGTCGTGGCGACCTCGTAATCGCCGCCGCCGGACGGGTAGGCATGCACATTCTGCCGGTAGCTGGCAACCACCACGGCCATGACGAAGGCGACCGCGAGGCCGACCCAGGGGGCATACAGGTAGGCGGAGATGCCCGCGGCCGACAGCACGAGGAAGATCTCTTCGGGTGCGTACGCGACCGAGGACATGGCATCGGAGGCGAACACCGGGAGCGCGATTCGCTTCGGCAGCAGGGTGTGGCCCAGCGAGTCGCTGCGGAAAGGCCTACCCAGCAGCACTCGTTTCGCTGCCGTCGTCAATTTGGACACTGGAGCGAGCATAGGCCCCCGGACGGTGGATCGCGCGGGTGGCTTGCAGGTTTGCCCGGCGGTTGGAAGGGGAACGTGGCCGGTGGAATCATTCGGCGGGTACGGTTCGACCGGACAGCAGAGCAGACCGAACACCATGGTTCCAGGAACGAGGTTGCACGGTGTACGTAGTGATCATGGGTTGCGGACGCGTCGGTTCGTCGCTGGCCTACGCCCTGGTCCGGGTGGGGCACGACGTCACCGTGATCGATCGGGACCCCAGTTCCTTCCTGCGCCTGGGCCCAGACTTCCCCGGTGAGCAGGTGACCGGTGTCGGTTTCGATCGAGATGTGCTGATCAGCGCGGGAATCGAGCGTGCGGACGCGTTCGCGGCCGTCTCCTCCGGCGACAACTCCAACATCATCGCCGCCCGGGTGGCCAGGGAGATGTTCGGCGTGGAGCGCGTGGTCGCCCGGATCTACGACGCCAAGCGCGCCGCCGTCTACGAGCGCCTCGGCATTCCGACCATCGCGACGGTGCCGTGGACCACCGACCGGTTCCTGCGGGCGCTCGTCGGCGACCCCAGCACCACCACGTGGCGCGATCCCACCGGAACAGTTGCTGTGACGCAGCTGACGCTGCACGAGGAGTGGTACGGCCGCACCGTGCGCGATCTGGAGCAGACCATCGCGGCCAGAGTGGCATTCATCATCCGATTCGGCCAGGGACTGCTGCCCGACAGCAAGACCATCGTCCAGGCCGACGACATCGTCTACGTGGCCGCGGCGTCCGGCTCTGTGGGCGAGGCCGTCGCCCTGGCGGCGAAGCCCCCAGCGAGCGAGGACTGAATATGAAAGTAGCCATCGCCGGAGCGGGCGCCGTCGGGCGATCGATCGCCAGGGAGCTCCTGCGCGGCGGGCACCGGGTCATGCTGCTGGAACGTCAGCGCGAGCACCTCGATCCCGCCGCGGTCCCGGATGCCGTCTGGGTGCACGCCGACGCCTGCGAACTCGCGCTGCTGGAGGACGCCGGGCTGGAGACGTACGAGGTGGTCATCGCGGCCACCGGCGACGACAAGGCGAACCTGGTGCACAGCCTGCTCGCCAAGACCGAGTTCGGGGTGCGCCGGGTGGTGGCGCGGGTGAACGACCCGCGCAACGAGTGGCTCTTCGACGCGTCCTGGGGCGTCGATGTCGCGGTGTCCACACCGCGGCTGCTCGCCTCGCTGGTCGAGGAGGCGGTGTCCGTGGGCGATCTGGTTCGCCTGATGACGCTGCGTCAGGGCCAGGCGAACCTGGTGGAGATAACGCTGCCCGCGGACACCGCGCTGGCAGGCAAGCCGGTGCGCACGCTCACCCTGCCGCGCGACGCCGCCCTGGTGACGATCCTGCGCGGCGGACGGGTGATCGTGCCACAGCCCGACGACCCGTTCGAGGGCGACGACGAACTGTTGTTCGTGACCTCGCTGGAGGCCGAGGAAGACCTCCGGTTGGAACTCGCCAATCACGGCATCCGGCCATAACCCTCCGATACGGCTGATGTCCTGATCGGTCGGCGGTTACGCGGCCACCTTCAGCTCGGCGCGCAGCTTGTTCAGCGCGCGGTGCTGCATGACCCGGACCACGCCGGGGCTGGTGCCGATGGCCTCCGCGGTCTGTGCCGCGGACCAGCCGAGCACAATCCGCATGACCAGCACCTTGCGGTGTGTCGGCGCCAGCACCTTCATGAGTTCCCTTGTGGCCGTGCTGCGTTCGGAGGCCAGCGCCCATTCCTCTGGTCCGGCGGCGGAGGACGCGAAGTCAGGAACGTCGGCCATCGGGTAGGCGGGGTGCTGCTGCTTGCGACGGAACGCGTCGGCGACCTTGTTGGCCGCGATGCCGTAGACGAAGGCCAGGAACGACTTCCCCTGGTCGTGGTAGCGCGGGATGGCGTTGACGGTGGCCAGCAGGACTTCCTGCACGACATCGTCGACGGTGACCTGCAGGTGGGCGGTGTTGCCGAGGCGCGCACGGCAGTAGTGGCGGACCAGCGGGTGCACCATCCGGACGATCTCGGTGACCGCCTGGCGGTCGCCCTCGGCCGCGGGACCGATCAGCTTTTCCACCTCGGCCGATACCCGGCGGCTCTCCGACAGAGCGATGTTGTCGTTCTCGGGCAGTGCCGTGATGTTTTCGGTAGCCACGTCCGAGTCCTTCCTTGCCGATCAGTGCGTGTTCTCGGTACGCATTGATCGTCGGACGAACTCTGGTCGGCAACCAGGCACCCCAGGGTGGGTAACCACCCACCTCGGCGGTGGGACTCACCCCACCCCGGTGGTTTTCGCCGGGCGACGGCGGAGGGTTAACGTTCAGGCCGATTCGGTGGCGGCCACCGTCTTGGTGGGCAGATGGCCGGCGCGGCGGACGGCCCAGACGGTGACGGCCAGCGCCACCGCGGTCAGCGGCCACCCCATGGCGATGCGCGCGAACGCGAGCCACCCGGTCCGGTCGGTGTCGTAGAGCTGCGACTGCACCAGGTAGCGGGCGCCGAACACCACAACCCAGGTGGCGGTGGCCAGGTCGTAGAAGCGCACCAACCTCCGGTCGGACCGCCAGTCCGAGCCGTGGCCGTTCAGCACGCCCCACATCACGCCGACCAGCGGCCAGCGGACCAGGATGGAGACGAGGAACACCCCGGCGTAGACGAGGCTGGTGTAGATGCCGAACAGGAAGAACCCCTTGGCCTCGCCCATCCGGTACGCGATGAAGGCGCAGATCCCGACGCCGAAGAACCCGGAGATGGCCGGTTGGACCGGACTACGCCGCACCAGGCGCCAGACCAGGATGGCGGCGGCCACGCCGAGGGCCGCCCAGATCGCCACGGCCAGCCCGGCGACACTGTTCACGGGGACGAACACCACAACAGGGAGCGTCGAGTAGATCAGGCCGCTGAATCCGCCCAGTTGTTCGAGGAGGGTCTGCTCGGCACGTTCTTCGTCACGGCCGTCGGGCGCATCCGGCCCGGTGTGATCGCCTGAGCCTGCGTTGTCGTTGCTCGATGGCATACGTCAGCTGTTCCCGCGCAATTCGTAGTAGGGGTTGTAGATCACCTTGCGGCCGTCGCGGTCGCCCACGCGGCCGCGGACCAGGATGCGCCGACCCGGCTCGATACCGGGAATGCGCCTGCGCCCGATCCACACCAAGGTGATGGCATCGGTGCCGTCGAAGAACTCCGCCTGCACACTGGCGCCCGCGGACTTGGGACACGCTTCGACACTGCGGAGCCTACCGAGCATCGTGGCCTCGTCACCGCGCCGACACTCCGACGCCCGACAAGCTCCTGATGCCTCCGATGTCTCGGCCAACTCTTCGGCATCCAACTGATCGATGTCTTCGGTCAGTCTGCGGCCCAGACGTCGAAAATAACCTGAGGCTGCGGACATTGTGCACGCTCTCCTGCATAGAGCAGATGGCGTGGGTCGCACACCATCATCGGTTTCCAATTCACGACCGGCTGGGCCGTACACCGCCACTGTAGATGGGCTGGGCCACCCCCGCTACGCTCGGACCGATGTTCGACTCCGCACACCCCGCTCACATCGTAGCGCTGCCCGGTACCGGGTCCGACGCCGATTTCGCCAGGCGCGCGTTCGGCCCGGCCGGCGCCGCGCGCGGTCTCGACCTGATCGCGGTGGAACCCGATCCGCGCGACGTGGTCGCCAGCTGCCGGGCCGCGCTGGACGTGGCGGCCCGCTCGGGGCCGGTGCTGGTGGCCGGGATCTCGCTGGGCGCCGCGATCGCGCTGGAGTGGGCGGCCGAGCATCCGGATCGAGTCGTGGGCGTGGTCGCGGCGCTGCCCGGGTGGACCGGACCCGACACCGCCGCATGTCCAGCCGCATTGAGCGCGGCTGCCACCGCGGCGCAGCTGCGCGCCGACGGTCTGGCCGCGGTGATCGAGCGAATGCGAGCCAGCAGCCCGCGGTGGCTGGCTGACGCGCTCACCCAGTCGTGGCGGGCGCAATGGCCGCATCTGCCCGAGGCGCTGCAGGAGGCCGCCGACTACAAGTGGCCGGACGCCGAGCGGCTGGCCACCTTCACCCTGCCGGTCGCCGTGATCACCGCCGTCGACGACCCGGTGCATCCGGCGGCGGTGGCCGAGGAGTGGGCGGCGCTGGTGCCGCGTTCGCGGCTGCACCGGATCACCTTGGACGAGCTGGGCGCCGACCCCGCGATCCTGGGACACGTGGGAATCGGCGCCTTCGGCTGAACTCGGGCCTGATCAGTTCAAGCCGAGCTGCTGCATGGCCGAGCCGTCCGCGCCGCGCCGCGGTCCCTCGGGCATGCGTGGGGGCAGGACGCTGGGCGGCCCGGTCTGCGCCGCGGCCGCCTGCGCCGACATTGCCTGCTGCTGCGCCTCGACCTGCTGCTGATGGGCCGCGGCCAATTGCTCGGACAGCTGCTGCGGCAACACCACCGGCAGCGGCTCACGCACCGGCAGCGGGTCTTCGCCGCGCCGGACCACTGTTTCGCTCAGGATGGCTCTCGCCGCCCTGACCAGCGGACTGCCGTCGTTCGCCGCACCCGAGGGGCCGGCGGCGACCAGACGCAGCATCCAGCGGTAGCCGTCCACGCCGATGAAACGCAGGTCGGCACCCTCGGTGATGGCCAGCAACTCGCGGCCCCACGGCCCGTTCTCCACCGAGACCCTGGCGCCGTCCTTGCGCAGCGATTCGGCGAGGTCCGCGGCGACCA
Organism: Nocardia sp. NBC_01730; assembly: GCF_035920445.1. Classification (NCBI taxonomy): domain Bacteria; kingdom Bacillati; phylum Actinomycetota; class Actinomycetes; order Mycobacteriales; family Nocardiaceae; genus Nocardia; species Nocardia sp. NBC_01730. The sequence goes on from NZ_CP109162.1 coordinate 3,372,073, forward strand.
GACGCCATTGGCCCTCCGACTTGGGCGCGGCATAGGCCGCGACCGTGATCCGGCCGTGCTCGGTGGCCAAGTGCACCGCCTGCGGCTGACCATCCGGCGTCATCTCGACCTGCAGCTGTCCGCCCGGTGGGACCGGTAGGAGCACCGATCCGAGGTCGAGCCGCTTCTCGGACACCTTCTCCAGCAGCTCGGCGACGTCCTCGAAGTCGTACGGGCCGGGCTGCCCTTGCGGCGTGTCGGCGTCGAAGTCCACTCCCGCGTACGAGCGCTCGTCGGTCGGGGCATCGTCGCCGTAGTCGTCGTAGTCGTACTCGTTGACGTCGGCCGGCCCGTATTCGGCGTCGTCGTAGTCGTCGGCCTCGTCGTATCGGTCGTCCGCGTACTGGTCCGACGACTTCTTTCGCTTTCCGAACATTCCCGTCATGCCTCCTTGCCGGTCGCCCGGCCCGCCCCACTCGTCCGCACGATCAGGCTCGCGTGACCGCCGCTGGAGCCGTGGCCATCCGCACCCCGTGTCGTCTCGTCCAGCGAGTCGACCTCCACGAAATCCACCAGCTCCACCCGCTGCACCAGCAGCTGCGCGATCCGGTCGCCTCGGCGCAGTTCGATCGGCGTGCGCGGGTCGTGATTGATCAGGCACACCTTGATCTCGCCCCGATACCCCGCGTCGACCGTGCCGGGGGTGTTCACCACCGACAGCCCGGTCTTCGCCGCGAGGCCCGAGCGCGGGTGGATCAGCCCGACCGTGCCGACCGGTAGCGCGACGGCCACACCGGTGCCGACCAGCATTCGCTCGCCCGGCTCCAGGATGACGTCTTGTGTGGTGCACAGGTCCACGCCCGCGTCGCCGTCATGGGCGCGCGTGGGCACGGGAATGCCGGGATCGAGCCGCAGCATTGGTATGGGTGAAAGTGCGCTCACGTTGGACGAGCCTACGCGTAGGCTGGTCGCCCTCGTGACTTAGTGTTGACTCGTGTCGGACCAGCCCAACCCCGTGACCATGGACGAGAAAAAGCAGCCCGGACACCCCTACCGTGAGCGCCTATGGGTGCCGCTGTGGTGGTGGCCGGTGGGGTTTGCCATCACAGGGTTGCTCGCCGCGGAAATCCATATGGGCGCTCCCGGATTGCGCGCCTGGCTGCCTTATACGCTGTTGTTTCCTGTCCCGGTCTGGGTGCTGCTGTGGTTGAGCCGGCACCGGGTCGAAGTGCTACCGGATGCGGCCGGCACACCGGAGCTGCGCGCCGATCGCGCACATCTGCCGGTGAATTTCGTGGCCCGCGCGGCCACCGTGGCCGCCACCGCCAAAAGCGCGGCGCTAGGCCGCCAGCTCGACCCCGCCGCCTATGTACAACATCGCCCCTGGGTCGGGCCGATGGTTCTGCTCGTACTCGACGACCCGGACGACCCGACGCCGTACTGGCTGGTCAGTACGCGACGGCCCGAACAGGTCCTTGCCGCGCTCGGTCTTCCGAGCGCGGGCTGATAGTGCCCGATCTCGTGGGAGATCAGGCGGCGCAGTCCATGCAGATCATCTGACCGCCCTTGTCGCTGGCCAGCCTGCTCCGATGATGAACAAGGAAACAGCTGGAGCAGGTGAACTCGTCGGCCTGCTTCGGGATCACCCGAACCGTCAGCACTTCCTCGGACAAGTCGGCGCCGGGAAGCTCGAACGACTCCGCGGTATCGGATTCGTCGATATCCACGACGGCGGACTGTGCCTCGTTACGACGAGCCTTCAGCTCCTCCAGCGAATCTTCCGACACATCGTCGGATTCGGTGCGCCTCGGTGCGTCATAGTCGGTTGCCATGTCGTCTTCCCCTCGTCCTAACTCCGTATATCCCGGACCGGTCCGCTCACACCCGATTCCTGCCGAAATCGAGGCGACCGGTACCGCCCCGCCGGTGGTGCACGTCACACGTGCACCGGTCACCTATCAGGGCGGATCGGGCGGATCCACTCCGGATAGCGATCGGTAAACGCAGGGCATGCCCTTCTTGTTCCCGCGACCGACCACCGATTTCGCCGCCGGTGATTCGATCTGGGCCGCCAGACAATAGCGGACCCTGGGGAAAAAGTCGCAATCAAAACACAGACGAGTCGAAACTGAGGGGCAATCGACACGATCCGTGGAACTCGCCGAGACCTTGTGCACCGCCCGCAACACATTTTCGTAGAGTGTGCTGGTGGTTTCACTGATCACCGAAGGCAGGGCGACGGATCCGCAAGGTCGCCCCTTCCTTCGGCGCCGCCCCCAGCCCTGGCTCATCATGCTCGGCGTTCTCGCGTTGATCTGCGGGATCGTCTGGATCAAGGCCTTGACGACACACGACGCCGACACGACCGCGATGGCATGCAACTCTCCGAGTCCGGCCACCGACCCCGGTGCGCCGCAGCCGGTTCCGCTCGGCCAGCGGGTCGGCGCGGGTCGGCTGCAGGACGTGGAACCCGCAGCGCTCGCGGCGAGCAAGGCACGCGTACTGAACGCGAACAACCAGCGCGGTCAGGCCGCGCACGTCGCCGCCCAGCTCGGCGACCTCGGTTTCGCGAGCGCGCCGGGAACCCAATATGGCAACGATTCGGTATACGTGAACGGCGACCTGGAATGCACCGGCCAGATCCGCTTCGGGGTAAGCGGCCGTCCGGCCGCCGCCTCCGTGCAGTTGGTCGCGCCGTGCGCCGAGCTGATCGAGGATCAGCGCGGCGACGACACGGTCGATCTTGTGCTCGGCTCCCTGTTCCGGGACATCCGGCCCAGCAACGACGCCGAGGAGGTGCTGCGTTCGCTGAAGAACCCGGCGCCGGGCAACTCGACCTCGATCGACATCGAGCTGCTCGACGCGGCCCGGCAGGCTCGCTGCTGATCAGCGATCGGGAATCGGCTCGGTAGCGCCGACCCGGTTCAGCAGCTCCCCGAGTTCGTCGGCGATGCCGGGCGCGGCGGCGAGCACCAGGTCACCATCGGTGCCCGGCGCCGTCGCGGGCGGAAGGGTCAGCTTCGCGCCCGCCTCCGCGGCGATCAGCGCCCCCGCGCCCCAGTCCCAGGCGTTGAGACCGTGCTCGTAGTAGGCGTCCACCCGGCCTGCCGCGACATGGCACAGGTCCAGCGCGCCCGCGCCGAAGCGGCGGATGTCACGCACGTGCGGCAACACCTGCGCGACCAGCTCGGCCTGCCTGGTCCTGCGCTGTCTGCCGTAGGCGAATCCGGTGGCCACCAGCGACATCGAGACCGATTCGACCGACGTGCACCGCAGATGCTCCACCGCGCCGTCGGCGCCGACGCACAGTGCCCCGAGCCCGAGCCCGGCGCTGTAGGTCGCCGCCCGCGCGACGTCCACCACGGCGCCCGCGACCGGCCGCCCGCCGCGCAGCGCGGACACCGAGACCGCGTAGCCGGGGATGCCGTAGAGGAAGTTGACGGTGCCGTCGATCGGATCCACGACCCAGTGGATGGTGTCCGCGGTCGCGTCGTCGAGGCTGCCGCCACCCTCCTCGCCGAGGATCGGGTCGCCGGGACGCTGCTCGGCGAGAAGTCTTCGGATCAGATCTTCGGTCTCGGTGTCCACGATGGTCACCGGGTCGGTCGCGTGGCTCTTGGTCTGCACGGCGCCGTCGTCGTACGCGCCGGCGGGCCCGAACACCTCGGGGCGGCGGGCGCGGACATGGGCGGCGGCGGTCTCGGCGAGGTCGACCGCGACGCGGCGCAGGTCGGCCTCGTCGCCGCGCGCGACGATGGCGACGACGGATTCGGAGCTGTAGTCGGTCACTGACGATGAGATTTCCGGCACGCCCCTATCGCATCACAGATCCTCGGGGAACGCGCAGCATCGATCTCGCATTACTCTTGTCGTGCACGACACAGCGCCGTCGTCGGGTACCTCACCGCAACGCATCCGTGCGGCGCTGTGGGACCTGCGCGGCGGCGCTGTCATCACACCGGCCAGCACAGGGAAACGAGGGTAGGTCATGTCCGCTCGCGGGCACGCATTCGGTATCGATATCGGTGGCAGCGGTGTCAAGGGCGCCGCGGTGGACCTGACCACCGGTGACCTGATCCACGAGCGGATCAAGATCGCGACGCCGCATCCGGCGACACCCCTCGCCGTCGCCGCGGCGGTGGCCGAGCTGGTCGCCGAAGCCGAGTGGGCGGGCCCGGTCGGCATCACGCTGCCCGCGGTGGTACTCGGTGGCATAGCGCAGACCGCGGCCAACATCGACAAATCGTGGATCGGCACCGACGCGCGGACACTGTTCTCCGACGCGCTCGGCGGCCGCGAAGTCACCGTTCTGAACGACGCGGACGCGGCGGGCTTGGCCGAAGACCGCTACGGCGCGGCAAAGGATTTCGCCGGCCTCGTGCTGCTGCTCACCTTCGGCACCGGCATCGGTTCCGCACTGCTGGTGCACGGCACGCTGGTGCCCAACACCGAACTCGGCCATCTGGAGATCGGCGGCACCGAGAGCGAGCACCGCGCCGCGGCATCCGTGAAGGACCGCGACGGCCTGTCCTACGAGCAGTGGGCCGTAGCGGTCAGCACGGTGCTGATCGGGATGGAGAACCTCTTCTGGCCGACCGTGTTCGTTGCGGGCGGCGGCATCAGCAGGGACGCCGACCAGTGGATTCCGTTGCTCACCAACCGAACTCCGGTCATCCCCGCGCACCTGAGGAACACCGCGGGTATTGTCGGCGCCGCCATGGCGATCGATGCGGGCATCACCCCCTGAGGCGCGCGGACGCGGCGGTGGATACCGTTCCTGGCATCGTGCCATAGGTACCCTGGTTAGATCGTTACAATGGAACGTGCCCGGCTGAGCCGGAGAAACCCCGACCGGCGCTCCGCCGGTGCAACCCGACAGACCGCTCCGCCGGAAACCACTCTGGCGTGACGCCGCACGAGACCGTCACGAAAGGGCGTACGTGGTAGCCACGAATACCCGTCAGACCGCCGAATCGGCCGATGCCGACTCCGCAGATGTAACCGCAGCACGGCCGGTCCGCAAGGCTGCCGCCAAGAAGGCTCCAGCGAAGAAGGCCGCTGCCGCCAAGAAGGCGCCCGCCAAGAAGGCCGCCAAGGCGACCAAGGCCCCGGCGAAGAAGACAACCAAGAAAGCGGGACCGGACGGCGAGCCCGGTGCCGACGAGTCGCTCGAGGACGAGTCGCTCGATATCGACGATCTCGGCGAGCTGGAGGTGTCCGAGGAAGATCTCGCCGACGGCGACGAACTGGTCGACGACGTCGCCGAGGAAGCCGGAAGCGAAGGGACCGGAAGCGAAGGGACCGACGAGCCGACCGCCGCGGACAAGGCCTCCGGCGATTTCGTCTGGGACGAAGAGGAGTCCGAGGCGCTGCGCCAGGCCCGCAAGGACGCCGAGCTGACCGCTTCGGCCGACTCGGTCCGCGCCTACCTCAAGCAGATCGGCAAGGTCGCGCTGCTGAACGCCGAGGAGGAGGTCGAGCTCGCCAAGCGGATCGAGGCGGGCCTCTACGCCGCGGAGAAGGTGCGCGAGTTCACCGAGCAGGGCGAGAAACTGCCGGTCGCGATGCGCCGCGACTTCAACTGGATCGTCCGCGACGGCAACCGAGCCAAGAATCACCTGCTCGAGGCCAACCTGCGCTTGGTCGTCTCGCTGGCCAAGCGCTACACCGGCCGCGGCATGGCGTTCCTGGACCTGATCCAGGAGGGCAACCTGGGTCTGATCCGCGCGGTGGAGAAGTTCGACTACACCAAGGGTTACAAGTTCTCCACATACGCGACCTGGTGGATCCGGCAGGCCATCACCCGCGCCATGGCCGACCAGGCCCGCACCATTCGGATCCCGGTGCATATGGTCGAGGTCATCAACAAGCTCGGCCGCATCCAGCGCGAGCTGCTCCAAGACCTCGGCCGCGAGCCGACGCCGGAGGAGCTGGCCAAGGAAATGGACATCACGCCGGAGAAGGTGCTGGAGATCCAGCAGTACGCACGTGAGCCCATCTCGCTGGACCAGACCATCGGCGACGAGGGTGACAGCCAGCTCGGCGACTTCATCGAGGATTCCGAGGCCGTGGTCGCGGTGGACGCGGTGAGCTTCACGCTGCTGCAGGACCAGCTGCAGTCGGTGCTGGAGACACTGTCAGAGCGTGAGGCGGGCGTGGTCCGCCTACGGTTCGGCCTCACCGACGGCCAGCCGCGCACCCTCGACGAGATCGGCCAGGTGTACGGGGTGACCCGTGAGCGCATCCGGCAGATCGAGTCGAAGACCATGAGCAAACTGCGTCACCCCAGCCGCTCGCAGGTCCTGCGCGACTATCTCGACTAGGTCACTCCACCGCGACGCCTGCATTCGTTGTGCCGCTTCATGTTCCAGCGTCCAATGAATGCGGGCGTCGCGCATTCGGGGTGCATGCGTGCGGCGCGTATCTGCTCGACACGATCACCTCGGGTGCTCGGTGTGATCGCGGCGATCATGATGCGTGGCAGCGAATGCTGCCCAAGTGCGAAACGCACGTTACGGTCGAGATCCGCGAGCCAGTGACACAGCACACAAGGGGCGGGACACACGGTGCGACCACGTCGCGCACGGCACACTTGCGGGGTGGTTGCTTCGACCCTCAGCCAGTTTCGGTCGCCCTGGACCAGAACCATCGACCTCCGCGCCGAATTGCGCGTCGCGTGGGCGTGGCTACGCCGCCCTGGACTGCCGCGTCGGATCGTGCCCACGATTCGAGAGCATCTGGGGGCTGCCCCAGCCAGCACCGCGTACGCCTTCACTCTGTTCGTCACCTGGTGGACGCTGCGCGGCGTCGGCGGCACGATCGAGCGGAGGCTGATCTTCTCCGCCTCGACCAACCTTTACAACATGCGGCACAACCCGGTACAGGTGTTGGTGGCCTCGGCCTTCTGGACTGACGGCGGCTTTCCCTGGACGACCATCGCCGGCTTCCTGATCGTGATGGCCTACGCGGAGCGATGGCTGGGCACCGGGCGCTGGATACTTCTATTCGCCACCGGGCACATCGGGGCGACGCTGCTGACCGTCACCGGCATCTCGAACGCCATCGATCACGGCCTCATCCCCCACAAGGTGGCCGTCGCCGCGGATGTCGGCACCAGCTACGGCTTTTCGGCCGTACTGGCGGCGCTGGCGTTCCGGTTCCGCGGCGTGGTCCGGCTGGCGTGGGCGGCCACGATTCTGATGGTGCTCGGCGCGGCACTGTGGATCGGTCCGACCTTCACCGACTACGGCCACCTGTGCGCTGCCGCGATCGGCCTGCTGGTCGGCGCTGCCGCGACCACGTTCTGGCGCTGGCTGAAGCGCAAGTCCTCCCTGCGTGCCGAGACAGCACAGCCCTGAATCAGGATACGGCGGGCGCGGGCGGTACCCGGCGCTGCACCAGCCCGACCATCGGTTCGACCACCCGCGCCGCGACCGGGCCGAGCACCGCCATCAGCAACACGTAGGCCGAGGCCAGGGCGGCGAGCTGCCCGTCGACCGCGCCCATGCTCACCGCCAGCCCCGCGATGACGATAGAGAATTCGCCACGGGCGACCAGTGCCGCACCGGCCCGCGCCCGGCCCATCCGGCGGATCCCCTGCCTGCCCGCGGCCCACCATCCGGTGGCGATCTTCGTCAGCATGGTGATCACCCCGAGTGCGAGGGCCCACCCGAGCACCGGCGGAATCGACCTCGGGTCGGTGCTCAGGCCGAAGGCCACGAAGAAGATCGCCGCGAACAGATCACGCAGCGGCTCGAGCAGCTTCGCCGCCTCGGCCGCGGTAGAGCCGGAAATCGCGATGCCGAGCAGGAACGCGCCCACCGCGGCCGACACGCTCAGAGCCGAGGCGACGCCCGCGACCAACAGCGCCGCACCGAGCAGCTTCAGCAAGAACACCTCGCGGTCGGCGCTGTCCACGATCGCCGAGACATAGCGGCCATAACGCAGCGCGACGAAGAGCACCACCGTGACGGTCACCAGTGCGATCCCCAGCGCGGGCAACCCGCTGACCCAGCTCAGCCCCGCGAGGACCGTCGTGAGGATCGGCAGGTACACCGCCATCCCCAGATCCTCGAACACCAGAATGGACAGGATCACCGGCGTCTCGCGATTACCGAGGCGCCCCAGATCGTCGAGGACCTTGGCGACGATCCCCGAGGACGAGATGTAGGTGACGCCCGCCATCGTGATCGCGCCGTTGACCCCCCAGCCCAGCATCAGCGCCACCAGCGCGCCTGGCGTCGCGTTGGCCACGATGTCGAGCAGGCCGGCCGCCCACGAGCGGCGCAGCCCGGTAACCAATTCCGCCGCCGTGTACTCCAGGCCGAGCAGCAACAGCAGCAGCACGACGCCGATTTCGCCGGCGATATGGCCGAACTCGTTGGCCGCACCGAGCCGAATGAAGCCGCCCTGACCAAAGGCGAGACCGCCCAGCAGGTACAGCGGAATCGGTGACATGCCGACTCGGCCCGCGACACGCCCCAGCATGCCGAGGGCGAAAAGAACCGCTCCGAGCTCGATCAGGGCGAGCGCGGTGTCAGTCACGTGCTCAGCCGTGCGTCAAGATCTTCGCGGCGGCGTCCAAGCCGTCCGGGGTTCCGACGACCACGAGCAGGTCTCCTGCGGTGAAAGTGAAATCGGGGCCGGGCGAGGGATGCAGCTGCCCCGCCCGCATGACCGCGACGATGGAGACCTTCGTGCGGGTGCGCATCTCGGTCTCGCCGAGGGTGCGACCGTCGTAGGGGGAGTCGTCGCCGATCGGCAGCTGGCGGGTGGTGATCCCGGGCAGGTCACGGTGGTCGTCGTTGAGCTTGGCGACCAGCTGTGGCGCGCCGAGCAGGTTGGCGAGCACCGCCGCCTCATCGGTGGTCAACGGGATCTGCGCGGCGCAGGCATCGGGATCGTCGGGTTTGGAGACGATGAGGTCGATGTCACCGTCGCGGTGCGCGACCACGCCGATGCGGCGCCCGGAGCGCACTTCGAAGTCCTTGCGGACACCGATCCCGGGTAGTGCGGTGACGTCGACGTTCACGATACCCAGATTAGCCGGATGTCCGAATAGATAAACCGCACGGTCATCACTTCGGCCGACGGCGCGGCGAGAGCGCTGTGCTGTGATCGAGGCGTGAGGCGGTGGTCGGAATTGCCGGAGACGGCGCGGGATGCGCTCGGCGCGCTCACCGCTTTCACAGGCGGCGCGGCGCTGTCTCTCGCCGGGCTGTCCACCATGACCGAGCGCGGCGGGGAGCTGTCGCTGTGGATGCGCTTCGGTGTGCTGGCCACGCTGTGCGTCGCGACATTCTTCCGTCGCCGAAAACCGGTGTCGGCCATGCTCGGTGGTCTCGTCCCGCTGGCCGTGGACACTTATCTCGGCGCGACGGTGCCGGTGTGGATCATCTACGCCGACCTGATCTACTCCGCCGTGTTGTACACCGGAGGCCGAGCCTCGCGGATCACCGCGGTGTGCTGGTCGGCGTTCTCCGGCTTCGTCGTGACGCTGACGCTGGCGCTGACCGGGGACCTGCGTTCGGTCGCGCTGGCGCTGGTGGCGGTGTTCAGCTTCGTGGCCACGCCGATCTGGTGGGCGAACTCGGTCCGCACGCACAAGGAGATCGCCGACGCCGAACGCACCCGCGCACAAGCGCTGACCCTGGTCGCCGAGCTCGACCGCCGCGCGGCCATCGCCGACGAGCGCACCACGATGGCGCGCGACCTGCACGACGTGATCGCCGGGCATCTGTCGGCCATCGCGATCCAGTCCGAGGCGGCGCTGGGGGTGCTGGCCCGCGGCGACACCGATCCCGCGCTCGCGGGGATCATCCGGTCCATCCGCTCGAACAGCGTCAGCGCACTGCAGGAGATGCGCACCATGATCGGGTTGCTGCGCAGCAGCGGCGCCGAGGACGAGGTGGCCGCGCCGCGGCGGCTCGCACAGCTGTCGATCCTGGTGGACGCGGCGCGTGCGGCCGGGATCACGGTGCGTGCCCGATCGACGCTCGACGGCGCGGCCTTGCCGAGCGCGGTCGACCAGGCCGCGTACCGCATCGTCCAGGAGGCGTTGACCAACGCCATGAAACATGCACCGGGACAGGAGGTCTCCGTCGACGTGCACGCCGAGGACGAGGTACTGCGCTTGTCGATCCGCAATCCGACCGCGCCGGTGCCTCCGCCGCGCCCGGAGGCAGAAGGCGGGCGCCGCGGATTGGAGAACATGCGCGAACGGGCGGCCGCGCTCGGCGGAAGCTTCCACGCCGGACCACATTCCGGCTGCTGGGAAGTGCTGGCACGGCTGCCGCTCGGCATCGGGGGCGAGTCATGACGATTCGGGTGGTGATCGCCGACGACCACGCCGCGATCCGCGCGGGCCTGCGGATGATCCTGGACGTCGAGGAGGACATCGAGGTGGTGGGCGAGGCCGCCGACGGCGATGTCGCGGTGGCCCAGGCCACCGCGCTGCGTCCGAACGTGGTGCTGATGGACGTGCGGATGCCCGGCGTGGACGGAATCGCCGCTACCGCGCGGATCACAGCCGACGGATCGGCCAGGGTGCTCATCCTGACCACGTTCGACCTGGACGAGTACGTCTTCCGCACGCTGCGCGCGGGCGCCTCGGGATTCGTGCTGAAATCCGCGTCGGGCCAGTCGCTGGTCGCGGCGGTGCGCGCCGTCGCGGCGGGTGACGGTGTGCTGGCCCCCGAAGTGACCGCGGCGGTGATCTCGGCGTTCGCCTCGACAAATCATGGTGCACCGCAACCACTTCCGGACGGGCTGGACGACCTGACCGAGCGGGAACGCGAGGTGCTCGACTGCCTCGGCGACGGCTTGTCCAATGCGCAGATCGCAAGCAGGCTCTTCATCGGCGAGACGACGGTCAAAACGCACGTCTCGCGCGTGCTGACGAAACTCGGTGTGCGGTCGCGGGTCCAGGCCGCCATCACAGCCCGCGAGATCCGCGACCGATAGCTCACTTGCCGAGGGGGACGAACACACCGTCCGCGTCGGGACGGTACTCCTCGACGGCCGTGACCGCCCCCACCGGCAGTGGGCCGTACAGGTGCGGGAAGAGCATCGACTCGGGATCGGTCGGCACGCCCGGCTCCCATTTGATCGGCGATCCCACGCGGCCGGGGTCGATCCGCAACAGCACCATGTCCCGCCGTCCCGCGTACAACCGGTTGGCGGGTAGGTGCACCTGCCGCGGCGCCGAGAGGTGGATGAACCCCGCCGCGTCGAGCGACGGCGCGCGGTACTCGCCCGTCGGTCGAGCGGAAAGCCACTCGGCCAACGTACAAAGGTGAACAAGCGTGTGAGTGTCGTAGGTCACGGGTAATCTCCCGGTGGACAACTGGATCGGCCGATTCGAGGTGGTGATCGAGCGGTGGTCGACGACATGACCTGTAATGTTCGCCCGTAGCGAAAATCCCTGGTCGTGTTATCGAAAACACACAGAATCACTCACGGGAACAATGCCCCCGTCCCGAACGTCTGACAGAGTAGTCATACCCCTGCTGAGAAGTAGCGGTAGCGAGCTCGTGGTGAGTGACCACGGGCCCCACACCAGGCGAACGGTCGTCAGGACCGGGAGCCAGGACGGAGGAGTCATGCCAGGAACCCTGACAAGCACCCCACTGACCGCGGTCGATCGTTGCGACCGTTGCGGGGCGGCTGCCCGAGTGCGTGCCGTACTGCCCGCAGGTGGAGAGTTGCTCTTCTGCCAGCACCACGCGAACGAACACATGGATCGGCTGCGTGAGCTCGACGCCGTGATCGACACGGAGTCCGCTCCCGCCCTCTGATCTGCTCCTCGCGTCCTGACACAACAGCATCGAACAACAGAACATTGTTTCCGTCTACAGCGGGCGACCAACAGGTCGCCCGCTGTTGACATGTCCGGGACCGGTCAGTTCGCGGACACCTCGCGCAGGATGCCGTCCAGCAGCCTGGCGAGTCCGTACTCGAATCCGCCGTCGGGGTCGGCCGGCGCCTGGTACAACTCGCCGACAACGGCGCCCACTCGCGAGGACAGCGGAAACAGACTCGACGGCATGACCTCGGCGAGCAACGGGCCGTGCACCTCCCACCACCGGGCGTCACTCATCCGCCGCGTGTCGCGGGCGGCGGCGACAGCCACCCTGGCGTTGCCCGTGGCGAATTCCGACAGCGCGGCGATCACCCGGTCCATGCCGACATCCGACAGGCCGACGCCCTCGATCGCGGCGAGCTGCCGTTCGTAGCGGCGCATGCGGCCGGGACCGAGCACGAGCCGCCAGGGTGAGACCTCCAGCAGCCAGGGATGCGCGATCAGTTCGGCGCGGACCTGGCAGGAGAGGGCGGCCATACGCTCGCGAGGCGAGAGATCCCCGGGGATGGGGGCGTCCTCGTCTGCGACGGCGTCGACCATGAGAACCGTGAGGGCGTCCTTGCTCGGCACGTATGTGTACAGGCTCATCGGACGCAATCCCAGCTCAGCGGCGACCGCGCGAATGGAGACCTTCGCGTAGCCCTCCCGGTCGGCGAGCGCGATCGCGGCGGCGACCACCGCGTCCACACTGACTGTCTGCTTCGGCCCGCGGCCCGCGGGGCGCGGTGGACGCTCGTGCCGCCACAGCAGGCTCATCAGCTGTTTCGCCTGTTCGACGTCGATTTCCTCGCTCAAGGGGCTCCTCGGAACAAATCCAGTACGCTGTACGTTGTTACTTTACTCCGTACGCCATACGTTGATTTAAGGGGTTCGTTCTGCGCTGCACACACGCCACCTACCTGCCGGATCGGCACATGTTCGCACTCTGGACGTGGACGGGACGCGGCACCGGACCCGCACCGAACGGTTACGGCGACCGCGAGACCCTCGCGCTGGCCGTCCCGGTCGGCGCGGGCGGAGCGATCGAGGTCGCGGACGTCGCCGCCGCGCTCGTGGATCCCGAGACCTTCGCGGACCTGGCCATCGAATACCCGGGTCGGTCGCTCCTGCTCTGGCAGGACGCACTGCGCACTGCCGACGCTGACGCCGCTATGGACAGCACAGGACCACCTCTGCCCGTAGCCGCCCACGCGGTGCCGGACGCCTGCGGCACCGCGATCGTGTCGGCGGCGCGCGCATTGCGGGTCTTACGCGAGACCGAAGCCGTGACGGCGGAACTGCGCTCCGCCCTGAAGGCGCAGCTGCGGCCCTACCAGGCGCGTGGGGTCGGTTGGTTGCGCGAGACCACCGACGCGCACGGCGGCGCGGTGCTCGCCGACGAGATGGGCCTGGGCAAGACTGTGCAGACCATCGGCTTCCTACTCGGACGGGCCGAGGCGGGGCCGCAGCTTGTGGTCTGCCCGACCTCACTGGTCGGAAACTGGGTGCACGAGATCGGACGGTTCGCGCCGGGACTGCGGGCGATCGTCTGGCGTGGCGGCGCGATCGCCGCCGATGCGGGGACCGTGGTGGTCACCGGGTATCCGACCCTGCGACTGCACGGAGGGCTGCTCGCCGGGCGGCGCTGGGCTACGGCGGTGTTCGACGAGGCGCAGGCACTGAAGAATCCGCGCACCCAGGTCGCCAAGGCTGCCCGTGCGGTCGACGCCGCCGCGGCGGTCGCGCTGACCGGCACGCCGGTCGAGAACCGTCTCGAAGAGCTGTGGGCGCTGTTGCACCTGGTGGCGCCTCGGCTGTTCGGGCATAGGACGCAGTTCCGGCGGCGGTTCGTTCGGCCGATCCAGGAGGGGTCGGCAGCCGCCGCGGCGCGGCTGCGCGACACCATCGAACCGGTCGTGCTGGCGCGCAAGAAGATCCAGGTCGCTGCGGCACTGCCCGCGAAGATCCACAGCGACCTGCTCTGCGACCTGACCGCCGAGCAGGAGGAGCTGTACGATCTGGTGCTCGCGCAGGCCGTCGATGATGGATTCGGTTCCGGCATCGAACGCCATGGCCGCGTACTCGCGGCGTTGACCTCGCTCAAGCAGGTCTGCAACCACCCTGGGTTGGTCACCGGCGATCTCGGTGAACTGGCCGGCCGGTCCGGAAAGCTCGACCTGTGCACCGACATCTTGGCCACCAACCTCGAAACCGCCAGTCCGACATTGGTCTTCACCCAGTATCGGCAGACCGGCGAGCTGCTCGTGCGTCACCTCGCCGAACAGTTCGGGGTGGCGGCGCCGTTCTTCCACGGCGGGCTGAGCCAGACCGAACGCGGCGAGATCGTATCCAGGTTCCAGACCGAAGAAGGTCCGTCGGTGCTGGTGCTGAGCCTGCGCGCGGCGGGCACCGGTCTCACGCTGACCCGCGCCGCCGACGTCATCCACTTCGACCGCTGGTGGAACCCCGCAGTGGAGGCGCAGGCCTCCGACCGGGTGCACCGGATCGGCCAGACCCGCACGGTCACCGTCACCACGCTCACCTCGACCACCACCGTCGAGGAGCACATCGTGGGCATGCACGACCGCAAGGCGGCGCTGACGGACCTCGGCGACGCGGCGGGCATCGCCGCGCTGGCCGGACTCGGCGACGACCAGCTGATCGAAATCCTGCGCCGCAAGAGGGAGAGCTGATGGCGGACAACGAATTCGGCTATACCGCATGGGGCATGGACTGGGTCCGCCTCGCCGAGCCGCTGCGGCAGACCAGGCCCGATCCTTTGCTCCCCCGCGCCCGCAGCATCGCACGGAACAACGGCGTGCGGGCCACCCTCGAGGGCGGGGTCGCGCGCGCCGCCATCCATCGCGGCGGCCAGGCCTCGGTGGCCCACCTGGAGATCGCGCCGCTCACCAGGACGACGATCACCGCCATCGCGGAGATCGTTCCGGATACGACCGTGCTGACCGATGACATGCACCGGGCGGTCGTCGCAGCCGGGATCGCGCTCGCACCGGTTCTCGCGGGCACCGACTGCTCGTGCACCGCCCGTACCTCGCGCTGTTTGCACGTGCTCGCCCTGTGCTACGAGATGGCGCGCCGAATCGATGAAAACCCGCGGCTCGCCCTGGAGGTCCAGGGCTATTTCGATGCGGCGCCGCGCGATTCGGCAGTGCCCGCACCGTCGGCACGCTGGACACCGATCAGCGCGCTCGACCCGACGGACTTCTTCGGTACGGTGCCGAGCTGAGCCACCGGCGCGTCGATCGAGGTCGCCGGAGAGCGCAACTCAGTCCGGCCGTCTGGCCCGAAAGCGGAAACTCGATGTCCCGGTGTCGACCTCGACATCGGTGAAGCCGATCCGGCGCAACCGGTAGGCGGCGGTCTCCGGTGGAACCGGCACGCAGGTGTCGCCCAGGTGCATCAGCCGGAACAGGCGCCCGTCGAGCCCGTCGCTACCTGCGAACACCCCGCCAGGCCGCAGCACACGGAGGGCTTCGGCGAACAGCGCGTCCTGCTGCCATGCCGTCGGCACGTGGTGCAGCATGGTGAAGCACACCACGGAGTCGAATTCCTCTGGCGGCAACGGCATGTCGGTACCGTCGCCGTCGATCACGGTCATCGCGCCGCCGTGCCTGGCGCGCAGCCGTGCGGCCAGTGCCTGGTCGATCTCGATGCCGGTGAGTGTCGTGGTCCGGTCCAGCAGCGCGGACACATTGGCGCCGTAGCCGGGCCCGATCTCGAGGGCCTCGGCCCCGAGATCGAGGCCGGACAGCGCCCACGGCACGATACGCGTCGCGGTGGTCCGCTCCCACATCGACGAGCGGCACAGCAGCCGGTGGAAAATGTTCATCGCCATGACGCCAACGCTAGGAAAAGATCGTGCCGGGCACGACAGACTACGGTGACAGACTGTGTCGCAGAACGGCCACGCCATGGTTCAGCCCGCCCCACCCGGGGCGACCGCAATGGTGTTCGGCGCCGGGGTGCTCCCGGCCGGGCATTGGTTCGAGCTGCACGAACATCCTCAGCACCAGATCGCCTGGGCGTCACAGGGAGTCATCGCCGTCGAGGTGCGCGACAACCGCTGGGTGCTGCCACCGACCAGGGCGCTGTGGATCCCCGGCGGCACCGCGCACCGCACCGGCACCTCCGACGGCGCCGCGATGCGGGGCATCTACCTCGAACCCGACCGGTGCTCGGTGTCCTTCGGCGGGCCGACCATGCTGCGAGTGACCCGGCTACTGCATGAGCTGTTCGACCTGCTCACCACACCTGACACCGCCTCGGCGCGCCGGACGCGCGCCGAGGCGGTGGTGTTCGATCTGCTGGAACCGGTCGAGGTGATCCCGATCGGCGCGCATCAGCCCACCGATCCCCGTGCACGGCAGGTGGCCGCCGCGCTCACCGCCGATCCGGCCGACAGACGGACCCTCGCCGAGTTCGCCGCCGATGTCGCCGCCAGCCCGCGCACGCTGGCCCGGCTGTTCGTGGCGGAGACCGGAATCAGCTTCGGCCAGTGGCGCACCCAGATCCGGCTGGCCGCCTCGCTGCCGTTGCTCGCGGCCGGGCTGCCGATCGCCAGGATCGCGGGCCGGGTCGGCTACGCGACGCCGAGCGCGTACGTCGCGGCGTTTCGACGTGCGGTCGGAGTGTCGCCGGGGCGGTATTTCGCCGGATGATCAGGCGTTGGTGCCGCTGTCCACGGTGAAGAACGCGCCGGTGACGCTGCGGCCGGACGGGCCGGCCAGGAAGGCCACCGTGGCCGCGACGTCGTCGACGGCGCCGAAGCGGCCGAGCGCGGTGAGGTCGCGCTGCAGCGGCGCGTGGTCGCCGTCCTGTGGGTTCATGTCGGTGTCGGTGGACCCTGGCTGCACCAGATTCACGGTGATCGCGCGCGGGCCCAGTTCGCGGGCCAACGCCTTGGTGAAGCCGCTCAGCGCCGACTTGCTCAGGTTGTAGAGCGCGAGGCCTCCGAAGGGCGCGTGCTCGGACAGATTGGTGCCGATGCTGATGATCCGGCCGCCATCCGTCATGTGTGCGACCGCGGCCTGTGCGCCGACGAACGCGGCGCGGGCGTGCACGTTGAGCGCGTTATCGATCTCGGCCACGGTGAACTCCTCGAAGGGCTTGGCCGGGAAGATGCCCGCGTTGTTGACCAGGATGTCCAGCCCGCCGAGTTCGGAGGCGGCCCGGTCCACCGCGGTGCGCACCGCGGTGGCGTCGGCACTGTCGGCCTGGATCGCGATCGCGCGGCGGCCAAGTGCCTCGACTTCACCGGCCACGGTTTTCGCCTGCCCATGGGCGTTCTGGTAGGTCAGCGCGACGTCCGCGCCCGCCGCGGCGAGGCGGCGGGCGATCGCCGCACCGATCCCACGGCTGCCGCCGGTCACCAGTGCCACTTTGCCCGTGAGGTCCGACATCGAAACTCCTCCACATTCTGTGTCGATCAGTACATAAATAGCCAACCGCATCGGAGGCACCGGTGTCAATGGGTATATTTAACGATCGACACAGAAAGGATTCCGTTATGGCCGACCGGGGACGACCGCGCGCATTCGATCGCGCGGACGCGTTGCGCCGTGCCATGGAGGTGTTCTGGGAGCACGGCTACGAGGGCTCCTCGATGAGCGACCTCACCGCCGCGATGGGCATCAACTCCCCCAGTCTGTATGCCGCGTTCGGCGGCAAGGAGGCGCTGTTCCGCGAGGCCGTCGGCTTGTACGGGCGGACCGACGGCGGCTACACCAACCGTGCGCTACAGGACGAGCCGACCGCACGGGCCGGCATCGAGGCGATGCTGCGGGACAACGCCGCCGCCTACACTGAGGAGAACAAGCCGCACGGCTGCATGGTGGTGCTCGCGGGCTCCACCTACACCACCCGCAGCGCGAGCATCCGCGACTTCCTGACCGAAAAGCGCCGCGAGACAACCGAAGGCATCCGCATGCGCCTCGACCGCGGTGTCGTCGAGGGTGATCTGCCCGCGGGGACGAACACCTCCGCCTTGTCGAGCTTCTACACCACGGTCCTCTACGGCCTGTCCATCCAGGCCCGCGACGGAGCCTCCCTGGCGGACCTCACCGCTTCCATCGACTGTGCCATGGCCGCCTGGCCTGTCCCGATGACCTGACGCGACACTCGCGCGGGCGGCGTCTACTTTCGACGCAGGGCGGCGATGCGCTCGCCCAGTTGTTGGGCGGAGGCCAGCGCGGTGGGCGGACCACCGCATTCGCGGCGTAGTTCGCCGTGGATCACGCCGTGCGGCTTGCCGGTGCGGTGGTGGTGCATGGCCACCAGACTGTTGAGTTCGCGGCGCAGTTCGCCGAGCCGGTCGGCAGTGGCAACGCGTTCGGCGGCGCTGGCCACCTGCGGGCCCGGGTCCGGGACGGCCGCGGCCCCGCCGCGGTCGGCGACCTGACGGGCCTGCCGGTCGCGCAGCAGCGCGCGCATCTGCTCGACGTCGAGCAACCCGGGAATTCCCAGGTAGTCCGCCTCCTCGTCACTGCCCGCGAAGGTGGCGGTACCGAATGACGATCCGTCGTAGATCACCTGATCGAGTTCGGCATCGGCCGCCAGCGCGACGAAGGGTTTCTCGTCCTCGCCCGGCTCGTCCTTCTGCTTGTTGGCGTCGACCAGCAGCTCATCGTCGAGGCCGTTCTTCTCCCGGTGCGGCTTACCGATGACATGGTCGCGCTGCAACTCCAGCTGAGCGGCCAGATCCAGCAGCACCGGCACCGAAGGCAGAAACACGCTCGCGGTTTCGCCCGGCTTGCGGGCGCGCACGAAGCGGCCGATCGCCTGCGCGAAGTACAGCGGGGTGGCGGCGCTGGTCGCGTACACGCCGACCGCCAGGCGCGGCACGTCGACACCCTCCGACACCATGCGTACCGCGACCATCCACGGCTGGGTGTTAGTGCCGAACTCCGCGATCCGGTTCGAGGAGGCCGGGTCGTCGGACAACACAAGCGCCGGCTTCTCGCCCGAGATATGTTCCAGCAGTTCGGCGTAGTCGCGGGCGCGTTCCTGGTCGGTGGCGATCACCAGCCCGCCCGCGTCGGGCATGCCGGAGGCGCGCTTCTGGCGCAGCCGGATATCGGCGGCGCGCAGCACCGCGGAGATCCAGTCGCCCGCCGGGTCCAGCGCGGTGCGCCAAGCTCGGGCGGTCTGCTCGGCGTTCAGTGGTTCACCGAGACGGGCGGAGTACTCCTCGCCCGCGCTGTCGCGCCAGTGCGCCTCGCCGGAGTAGGCGAGGAAAACCACCGGGCGCACGACGCCGTCGGCAAGGGCCTCGGCGTAGCCGTAGGTGTGGTCGGCGCGGGACTTCGGGAAGCCGGACTCGTCGGGTTCGTAGACGACGAACGGGATCTGGCTGTCGTCGCTGCGGAACGGGGTTCCGGTCAGCGCAATGCGGCGGGTCGCGTCTCCGAACGCCTCGGCCGTCGCGTCACCCCAGGTCTTCGCATCGCCTGCGTGGTGGATCTCGTCCAGAACGACCAGGGTCCTGCGGTTTTCGGTGCGCACCCGATGCCGGAAGGGATGCGCGGCGACCTGCGCGTAGGTGACCACGACGCCGTGATAATCCCCCGAGGTGCCTCCGGTGGAGTTGGAGAACCGCGAGTCCAGCGCGATCCCGACGCGAGCCGCGGACTGCGCCCACTGGTGCTTGAGGTGCTCGGTCGGCGCGACTACTGTGACCTGGTCCACGGTGCGGTCGGACAGCAATTCCGCGGCAATGCGCAGCGCGAACGTGGTCTTTCCCGCGCCCGGGGTGGCCACCGCGAGAAAGTCCCGCGGAGCGGTGGCCAAATATTTCGTCAGCGCACGTCGCTGCCAGGCGCGTAGCGCACCGCCGACGGCGGTGCTCACTGCTCCCGAATCGCTCGGCGTCTCCGCTTCTCCCGCCACAGCGGCGCCACCCGACCCAGTCACGCAGACGACCCTAGCCGCCCGGCACGGCGTGTCGCCAAACCGACGCGGTGTGCGCGATCGGCATCACACGTCACCTGCCAAGACGCTGGAGGTTCACCCGATGCCCACCGACACGTCGCACCGACAAACCGATGCGAACACGCGAAGTGCGCGATGCTGTAGGCACGATGACCGACGACACCACCCTCACCGGCGATCCGCCGCGGACCGGCGCACGCTCGCGCGCCGTCGCGGTGCGCACCCGGGCCTGGGCCGACCGGGCGGGCACGATGGCGGCGCACGCGGGCAGGCAGATGGTCGCGCTGGTCGTGCGGGTGGCGCAGAAGGCATGGGAGGATTCGATCTTCGCCAAGTCGGCCGCGGCGGCGTTCTGGCAGACGCTCTCGCTCGCGCCGCTGTTGCTCGGGGTGCTCGGCAGCCTCGGGTACGTCGGGGGATGGTTCGGCCCGGACACGGTGGAGATCGTCGAGTCCAAGATCATCATTTTCAGCCGCGACCTGTTCAGCGCGACCGTGGTGTCGGATCTGATCCAGCCGACGGTGCAAGACGTGCTCGGACGCGGGCGGGGCGCGGTGGTGTCGGTCGGATTCGTGCTGTCGCTGTGGGCCGGATCGTCGGCGATGGCCACGTTCGTCGACGCGATCGTCGAGGCGCACGACCAGCAGGACGCGCGGCATCCGGTGTGGCAGCGCATCTTCGCGCTGCTGCTGTATGTGTTGTTCCTGGTGGCGGCGGTGTTCATCCTGCCGCTGGTGGCGCTGGGGCCGACGCTGATCGGCCGGGTGCTGCCCTCGGCCTGGCGGGCGACCGGATTACAGCTGCTGGATTTCTTCTATTACCCGGGTGTCGGCCTGCTCCTGATCATCGGGCTCACCACCCTGTACAAGCTGGCGCTGCACACATCGCTGCCCTGGCACCGGCTCTTCGGCGGGGCTCTGGTGGCGGGGGTGTTCTTCATGACGGCCAGCGAGGTGCTGCGACGCTACCTGGCGTGGGTCACCAGGACCGGCGTCACCTACGGCGCACTGGCGACCCCGATCGCGTTTCTGCTGTTCACGTACTTCCTCGGCTTCGCGGTGATCCTCGGCGCCGAGTTCAACGCCGCAGTGCAGGAATTCTGGCCCGCCGGCGCGACGCGTATGGAGCAGGTGAAGGAGTGGATCGCCAATCAGGTGCGCGGCGACAGCGGTGCGGACGCCGAAGCTCCGACCGAGGACGAATCTCCGCGGGCCCGGACCACGCCTGACCAGAGCGGCACCGTGCCGCCCTCGACCGGCGGGGCGGCACGATCCTCGTCCGATAATTCGTGACAGCGCCACCGTTGCGCGTGCCATTGCCGCGGCCGTCGATGCCGCGTGGGGGCGAAAGCGCTCAGTCGCCCTTGCGAAGGCCGTCGAAGACCTTCTTGCACTCCGGGCATACCGGCGAGCCGGGCTTGGCCGAACGGGTCACCGGAAAGACCTCTCCGCACAGCGCGACCACGTGAGTGCCCATGACGGCGCTCTCGGCGATCCTGTCCTTTTTGACATAGTGGAAGAACTTCGGGATGTCGTCGCCCGTCGTCTCGTCGGTCGTCGTATCCGGGCGAACCATGGTGTCGGTGCTCACGCATTCCATGATGCCGCATCACGGGATCAGAGGCTGACCATGGTGTGTGCGTGGACGGACCGCTAGTGGAAGACTCGGTGTATGCAGCAGAACGGCGATTCCCCCTCCGCCGACGGCCGCGACCGCGAAGAGCACCCTGACGTGACGATGCCGACGCAGCCCCGCCGTTCCGCCGGATACTTCCCAGGAAGTGACGACAAACACCCGGTGCTGATCACCGAGGCCGCGCCGTCGCTGGAGGACCAGCACCGCGCCCGCGTCCGCCGGTACACCATCATTATGGCGTTCCGCATCCCCTGCCTGGTCCTGGCCGCGGTCGCCTACAGCACCTTCGCCAACCCCCTGCTGTCCATCCTGATCATCGCCGCCTCCATCCCCCTGCCGTGGATCGCGGTTCTCATCGCCAACGACCGCCCGCCGCGGCGCAAGGACGAGCCCAGCCGCTGGGACCGGCCGCGCACCGCCATCGAGTCCCGCCCGCACAACGCCATCGACAGCTGAGTTCGGCGCGGCGAATCCACGGCGCCGAGGAGATTCCGGAGTCAGGACAGTTGCGGAGCGCGACGGATGACAGCCGACAGCACCGCGGCGGCACCACAGAGCGCGCCCGCGA
The DNA here is from genome assembly GCF_035920445.1 of Nocardia sp. NBC_01730. Taxonomy (NCBI): domain Bacteria; kingdom Bacillati; phylum Actinomycetota; class Actinomycetes; order Mycobacteriales; family Nocardiaceae; genus Nocardia; species Nocardia sp. NBC_01730. The sequence goes on from NZ_CP109162.1 coordinate 3,394,041, forward strand.
GGTACCAGGCCAGGTTGTAGGTGCCTTGCATGTCACGGATGACGCCCGCGCCGGTGGCCGCCACGGCCGAGCCGATCTGATGGGAGGCGAAGACCCAGCCGAACGCGACGGGGCCATCGTTGCCGAACAGTTCCCGGCACAGCGTGACCGTCGGTGGCACCGTGGCGACCCAGTCCAAGCCGAAGAAGATGATGAACACCCACAGGCTCGGCTGCGTGTCCGGACCGAGCAGCGCGGGCAGGATCAGCAGCGACAAGCCGCGCAGCGTGTAGTAGCCGATCAGCAGGTAGCGCGGGTCGACACGGTCGGTCAGCCAGCCCGAAGCGATGGTTCCCGCGACGTCGAAGATACCGACGACCGCGAGCAGGCTCGCCGCGGTGGTCGGCGGCATGCCGTGGTCGTGCGCCGCGCTGACGAAATGGGTGCCGACCAGGCCGTTGGTCGACGCGCCGCAGACCGCGAATCCCCCCGCAAGCAGCCAGAATCCGGGCCTGCGCGCGATCCTGCCGAGCACGGTCAGCGCGCGGGACGCGCCACCGGCCGCTCGCACACGCACTCCGACCGAGCTGCCCGGCTCGGCGCCGTAAGCGGTCGCGCCGACATCGCTCGGGTAGTCCCGGATGAACAGCAGCACCAGCGGCGCCACGGCCAGCGCGGCACCCGCCACGATCAGCGATGGCAACCGCCAGCCGTGCGCGTGCGCCAGCGCCGATACCAGCGGCAGGAAGATCAGCTGCCCGGTCGCGCCCGCCGCGGTGAGCACGCCGGTGACCAGACCGCGCTGCCGCACGAACCAGCGGCCGGTGATGGTCGCGACGAACGGCATCGACATCGACCCGACCCCGACGCCGACCAGCAGGCCCCAGGTCAGGATCAGCTGCCAGGGCTGGGACATGAACACTGTCAGCCCGCTGCCCACGGCGACCAGCACCAGCGCGCAAGTCACCACTCTGCGGATGCCGAACCGGTCCATCAGCGCCGCCGCGAATGGCGAGATCAGACCGTACAGCAGGAGATTCAGCGAGACGGCCGCGCCGATGGTGCCGTGCGACCAGCCGAACTCCTCGTGCAGCGGGTCCATGAGCACGCTCGGCACCGACCGAAAGGCGGCGGCGCCGAGTAGCGCGACAAAACCGACCGATGCGACCAGCCATGCGGGGTGCAGGCGCGGCCGGCGCGCGGTGTCGACGGGAACCGGGGTCAGCGGCGTCTGCAGTTCGGTCACCCGCTGAGCGTGCCGGAAGTTCGCCTCCGCAGCGAGTGGCCAGAACGCCATGAAACACCAAATTCGTGCCAACGCGGCACACCGCAGCTCTTCTCGAGAACACAGGGAGGTGTACCTAGGGTGTGGCGGGGCAACAAGACAGGAGTGAACATGATTCGGTGGATCTGGGCTTTCCTGGACCGCCCGGCACAGCGCTTCGACAACTGCGCGAAGTTCTGGTCCACGGTCACCGACACCCAGCTCTCCCCTCGCCGTGGCGAGAACGACGAGTTCCTCACCCTCCTGCCCGATCCCGCGTTGTTCGCCGCGGCGGGCATCAAGATGCAGGCGGTGACCGGCCTCGGCGGCGTGCACCTCGACCTGGACGTCGACGACATCGCGTCCGCCGCCCGCGGCGCACTCGAGCTGGGCGCCGAGCTGGTCGCGAACCACCCGGACTACGCCGTGCTGCGCTCCCCCGGCGGCCAGACGTTCTGCTTCACCCCCAGCGGCCGCGTCAAGGGCAGGCCCGCCCCCGCCGTGCACGCGCCCGACGGCACGCTCTCGCGCCTGGACCAGGTGTGCTTGGACATCGGACCCGCCGACTACGACGCCGAGACCCGGTTCTGGAAGTCATTGACAGGCTGGGAGTTCCGTGAGGGCGGACTTCCGGACTTCGCCCGGCTGCGCCCCGCGCAGCAGCTGCCGGTGCAGCTGCTGCTCCAGCGCCTCGGCGAGGACCGCCCGACCAGCGCACACGTCGACCTGTCCGCCGGTGACATCGACGCCACCGCTGCCTGGCATGAGTCGCTCGGCGCGACCGTGGTGCACCGCCACGAACACCGGATCGTGTTGACCGATCCAGGCGACGCACCGTACTGCGTCACCGCCCGCGACCCGAACGGTGTCTGAAACCCGCTCACGAATCACGTACCGGCACGGCACTGGTCGCGCCTGGAACACGCGGCACCCAGACCCTCGGGCAGCGCCTGGCGTGCCGGGCGGTGACCGGGCACACGCCTGGTCGGTGCTGGATGGTTGCGCTGGCAGAGTACTGATGTGCCTACGAACCGATCGACCACCACCGGATCGCTGCTCACCGCGCTCTGCCCAGACCTGCGCACCGCCCTGACCAGGGTCGGTTACGACGCCGATACCCTGCTCGAGGTGCTCGGCGCGGACGCGCACGCGGCACTGGGTCGCTCGGAGCCGGTTCCGGTGCGCCGCGCGGCACGCTATGCCGGCGAACTGGGCGCCCTCATCCGTCTGCTGCTGCTCGGCGATGCCCTGCCTGAACGGGAGGTGGCCGCCGCGCTGGCGCCGGTGGACATCGGCCGAGCGGTCGCCGCGGGCCTGCTCGTCCGCGACGGCGACGTCGTCCGGGCGGCGCTGGATCTGCGCCCGCTGGACGCAGGCGCGGGCACCCGGTGGATTCTGTCCGACCTCGACGGCTCGATGCGCAGGCGCGCCCTGACCGAGGACCACGTGCTCGGCGTCGGCCATGCCTCCCTCTCGCTGCTGCGCGCCACGCCGACGCGCCCGGTCGGCACGGTGCTCGACCTCGGCACCGGCTGCGGAGTGCAGGCCGTGCACGCCGCCTCCTACGCCCAGCGGGTCACCGCCACCGACGTCAGCGACCGCGCACTGTGGCTGGCCGAAGCCACCGCGGTCCTCAACAAGCTCGACATCGAACTGGTCGAAGGCTCCTGGTTCGAACCGGTCCGGGGCAGACGCTTCGACCAAGTGGTGGCCAATCCGCCGTTCGTGGTCGGTCCCGCCCGCATCGAGCACACCTATCGCGATTCCGGCCTCGCCCTCGACGGAGCAAGCGAATTGGTGATCGCGCAGGCCGCCGACCTGCTCGCGCCAGGAGGCACCGCCGCGATGCTGGCGGCATGGGTACACGTCGACGGCGACGACTGGCGCGAGCGGGTGTCGTCCTGGCTGCCCGCGCACGGCGTCGACGCCTGGGTGGTGCAGCGCGACGTCGCGGACCCCGCTCTCTACGTCGGCACCTGGCTGCGCGACGCGGGCCTCGACCCGCGCGACCCGTCCGCGCAGGCCCGCGCCGAGGAATGGCTGAACGCGTTCGCCGCGGCGAACGTCGAGGGCATCGGCTTCGGTTTCGTCTACCTGCGCGCCATCGACGGACCGACCGAACTGCTCGCCGAGGACCTCACGCACGGCTTCGACGACCCGCTCGGCGACGAAGCCGTCCGCTACTTCGAGCGCTCGGCCTGGCTGCGCGCCGTCGCCGGCGACGAAAGCCTCGCCTGGTCCGCACGTTTCGTGGTCGACCCGACGACTGCGCTGGAGCGCGTCTACCTGCCCGGCCCCGACGGCTGGGCGCCCGAGGTGGCGCGGGTGCACCGCGGCGACGGCCCGCGCTGGCAACACGAGGTAGACGAGGCCACTGTCTCCTTGCTGGCGGGAATGCGCCCGGACGGCCTCCCGTTGTACGAGCTGATCGAGCTACTGGCGCTCGCCGACGGATCCGATCAGGTGAGCGCCGAGTTCGCGGCCGATGCGCTGTCCGTGGTAGCCGGATTGGTACGTCACGGATTGATAGCGCCCGTGTAACCACACGGCTATCACTATGCGGCGATCGGTGCAGGTCCTGCGCAGGGATCGTCCCCGCACCGGGTGCTTCTCAGGAACTTCTCAGAAGAGAGTGACAAAAACCGCAGTTCAGAGCGGTTTATGAAAGCAGTAGCGGGGAACTTTCTCTTTGTCGGGTCCGTTGATCGGAGTGAGACACCACCGACAGGAGGCAAGTCATGACAAGCCCCGCCACCACTCGAGTGCGCGCCAGCGATTTGGACCTCGACGCCCAGAGCCCTGCCGCCGACCTGGTACGCGTGTACCTGAACGGGATCGGCCGCACCGCGCTGCTCACGGCTGCCGACGAGGTCGAGCTGGCCAAGCGCATCGAGGCGGGCCTGTACGCGCAGCATCTCTTGGAGACCGGCAGACGGCTGTCGGCCACCCGCAAGCGCGATCTAGCCCTCGTCGTGCGTGAAGGCCAGACTGCCCGCTCGCATCTGCTGGAAGCCAACCTTCGCCTCGTTGTCTCGCTGGCCAAGCGCTACACCGGCCGAGGTATGCCGCTGCTCGACCTCATCCAGGAGGGCAACCTCGGCCTGATTCGCGCCATGGAGAAGTTCGACTACGCCAAGGGCTTCAAGTTCTCCACCTACGCCACCTGGTGGATCCGTCAGGCCATCACCCGCGGTATGGCCGACCAGAGCCGCACCATCCGCCTGCCCGTCCACCTGGTCGAGCAGGTGAACAAACTGGCACGGATCAAGCGGGAGCTGCACCAGCAGCTGGGACGCGAGGCCACCGACCATGAACTGGCCAGCGAGTCCGGCATCCCGGTCGACAAGATCTCCGACCTGCTCGACCACAGCCGCGACCCGGTGAGCCTGGACATGCCGGTCGGCAACGACGAAGAGGCCCCCCTCGGCGATTTCATCGAGGACTCCGAGGCCACTTCGGCCGAGTCCGCGGTCATCGCGGGTTTGCTGCACCACGACGTGCGCAGTGTCCTCGCTACCTTGGACGAGCGGGAACAGCAGGTCATCCGGCTGCGATTCGGCTTGGACGACGGCCAGCCGCGCACCCTGGATCAGATCGGCAAGCTCTTCGGCCTCTCCCGCGAACGGGTGCGCCAGATCGAGCGTGAAGTCATGTCGAAGCTGCGCAAAGGCGAGCGGGCCGACCGGCTCCGCGCCTACGCCAGCTGATCAATCTCCACTACCGGCTACTCCGAGACCTGCCGGAGTCCGGCTCGGTGACCTGCCCGCAGGGGTCCCCTTTTCCGCGCCGACCGGTCACAGCGCTTTCCCGGCCTTCCGGGGTCTAGCGCGAGCCGGTCGGCGATGTTCGCCCTACCCTGCCGAGCCGACGGCGCATCCGCGCCACGCCCCGGCCGGTGCTCCACAACACCGGCTACGCGGACCTCAGCCCAGCCTGCGCGGACCGGTGTCGAAGCGGCTCGGTTCCGGGCCGATGCGCCCGCGTGCGTAGAGGATCTCGGCCGAAGTCGGCGACGCCAGCACCGGGTCGAAGGAGAGCTCCCGCATTTCCGGCAGGTCGTCGAAGAGGGCCGAGATGCGCTGGGCCAGTGCGGCGAGCGCGGCCTTGTCGACACGCGGACTCGCCGGTGTGCCGGACAGCAGCGGGGCGGCGCGCGGCGCGTCGATCAGAGCCGTGGCCTCGTCGGCGGTCAGTGGAAGCGCCCGGTAGGCACGGTCGCCGAGGAGTTCGATGATCAGACCGGACAGGCCGAACTCGATCACCGAGCCGAAGGACGGGTCGTCCTGCACGCGCAGGGTGCAACCGACGCCCTTGGTGGCCATCTTCTGGATGTGCAGCACGGGGTCGCCGCACAACTCGGCCAGATCGGCATACCCCTGCCGAACCGCTTCCGGACGCCACAGGTCGAGCCGGACGCCGGTGAGATCCGGCCTGCGCCGCCACAATTCGCCGGTCGCCTTCGCCGCCACCGGGTAGCCGAGTTCCTCTGCCGCCGCGACCGCCTCATCGGCGTTGCGCACCTCGCGAAACCCCACAACCGAGATGCCGTAGCAGGCAAGCAGTTCCACGACTTCCAGATCGGTGAGCCAGCGACCGCCCGATCCGGCCATCCACCCCGCCACCAGCTTGCGGGCACGGTCGGTGTCGATTCCTTGCGGCCGCACCACCGGAGAAATGGGCCTGGTTCGCCATTCCGCGTAACGACGGACCCGGGCCAGTGCCCGCGCGGCGCGTTCCGGGTCGGGATAAGACGGTATCGAGCCCCGCACCGCGATGGCGCCCGCGCCGCGCACCGCCAGTAGGTTCGGAATCCCTTGCTCGGCAACAAACGTGGTGAGAAGTGGTTTCGCGGCTTCGGGCACGGCGGCCGCCGCGGCGCGGATGGCGTCGGCGAACCCGCCGGTCGGCAATGGCACCGGAGGCGCGAACACGACGATCACGGCATCGATCTCGTCCGAACGCAGGGCGGTCACCATGGCGTCGAAATAGACGCCGGGCGTCGCCTGCGGTCCCAAGTTCACCGGATCGCCGACCTCGAGGCCCTCACCCTGGGCCGCGTCGACGGCCAGCCAGTTCAACGCCGCGCTGTTGCCAACCACCCCGAGCCGCGAACCGCGGGGCAGCGGTTGGTAGCCGAGCAGGGCGGCACAATCGAAGAGTTCGGAGATCGAGTCGACCTGGACGATGCCCGCCTGCGCGAACAGGTCTCGCACGATGGACCGGTCCATGTCCCCGGCCGCCTGGGTGCGGGCGGCCAAGCGGCCGCTGCTCACCGCGACAATCGGTTTGGTCCGGGCCACCCGGCGCGCGATCCGGGAGAACTTGCGCGGATTGCCGAAGCTCTCCAGGTACAGCAGCACCACATCGGTGTCCGGATCGCTGTCCCAGTACTGCAGCAAGTCATTGCCGGAGACGTCGGCGCGGTTGCCGGCCGACACGAACGTCGACAGACCCAGGTTGCGCGCGGCGGCCTCACCGAGGATGGCCGCCCCCAATGGACCGGATTGACAGAAGAATCCGATCCGTCCGCGTGCGGGCAGTACCGGAGCCAGGGTCGCGTTCATGGCCACCGCCGGGTCGGTGTTCGCGATACCCAGCGCGCTCGGTCCGACCACGCGCATGCCGTGGCCGCGGGCGGCGGCGACCAGCTCGCGTTCGGCCGCAACACCACCTCGGCCGGTCTCACCGAAGCCCTCGGTCAGCACAACGAGTCCTTTGACGCCCTTGGCCATACAGTCGTCGAGCACCGATCCGATCGCTGTGGGTGGCACCGCGACCACAGCGAGATCGACCTCGTCCGGTATCTCACGAACCGTCGCGTAGGCGCGCACCCCGCGCACCGACTTGCGATGGGGGTTCACCGGGAACACAGGTCCCTGGAACACGCCCGACAGCAGGTTCGCCAGCACCGCCCCGCCGACCCGGCCCGGCGCCGGAGTGGCGCCGATGACCGCGACCGACTGCGGGGCAAGCAGATTGCCGACGCTGCGCGCCTCCGAGGCCCGTTCGCGGGAATCCCGCACGGACAGGAGCGCTTCAGTGGGGTCTATGGCGAACTCCAGGTGCAACACCGACCCGTCCCTGCTGCGTTCGACCTGGTAGCCCGCCTCGCGGAACACTGTCACCATCACGGTGTTCTCGGCGAGCACCTCGGCGACGAAGGTCTCGATCTTGTTCTCGGCGGCGGCGCCCGCCAAGTGCTCCAGCAGGATCGAGCCGAGCCCGCGCCCCTGATGCCCGTCGGCCACGACGAACGCGACCTCCGCGGCCCGCGGCCCACCCCGGTCCAGCAGCTCGTAGCGGCCCACCGCCACAATCGCCTCGCCCAGTTCCAGCACCAGCCCGACCCGGTCGTGATAGTCGACATGTGTGGTCCGGTACAGGTCCTTGGGCGAGATCCGCGGGTACGGGCCGAAGTACCGCAGATACCGGGTGCGGTCGGACAGCGCACCGTGGAACTCCTGCAGCCGGTCGCCATCGTCGGGCGTGATCGGGCGCAGTCGCACGACGCCGCCGTCGGAGGCCAGCACGTCGGCGAACCAGTGCTGCGGGGGAGGCGGCGTGGCGGGGGCGTCCGGCGTATCGAGCGAGTCAGTCACGGGGATCCTCCGGATCGAGACCTAGCAACCCGAAAGTCGCTCGGCGGGTGGCCAGTACGGCCATGTCGACAGCACGTTGGGCGCGGTCGAACTGTGCGTCCCCCGTCTCCGCCGTGCCGCCGGGTCCATCCCACGGGCGGTAGGCGACGTCTCCGCCGTCTCCCATGGTGCGCGGCGGATCCGCCCGGGGCGCTTCGGCGCGGATCCGATCGATCCAGCCCGGCGGTATCGGCGTCGTGGGGGCGATGGAGCGGCCCAACGCGGTGGCCAGTAGGTGCGTCCAGGCCCGTGGCACCACCCGGACCAGGCCGTATCCACCGCCGCCGACGGCGAGCCAGCGCCCTTCGGCATGCCGGTCGGCCAGTTCGCGCATGGCGCGGAAGGCAGCGCGCTGGCCGTCGACGGTGAGCGCCAGATCGGCGAGGGGGTCCTCTCGATGGGTGTCCACGCCGCACTGACTGACCACGATCTGCGGCCGGAACGCCTCGACCGCGCCGGGCACCACGGCGTGAAACCCGCGCAGCCACTGCGCATCCCTGGTGCCTGGCAGCAGCGGCAGGTTGATGGAGGTGCCTTCCGCCGCGCCCGCGCCGATCTCCTCAGGCCACCCGGTGTTGGGCCACAAGGTCGCTGGGTGCTGGTGCAATGAGATGGTCAGCACCCTGGGGTCGCCGTAGAAGACCCGCTGCACGCCGTCGCCGTGGTGTACGTCGACATCGATGTAGGCGATGCGGTCGAAACCATGGTCCAGCAGCCAGGAAATCGCCACCGCCGGGTCGTTGTACACGCAGAATCCACTGGCCGAATCGGGCATCGCGTGGTGCATGCCGCCGCCGATGCTCACCGCCCGCTCGGCGCGGCCCTCGGCGATCTCACGCGCCGCGGCCAGGGTGCCGCCGACAATCGTGGAGGCCGCCTGGTGCATGTGCGGAAACACCGGATTGTCCGGCGAGCCGAGACCGTACGGCGGCGCGACGGGCGAACCGACCGGGGGTACGGCGTGCTCGACCGCCTCGATGTAGTCGGGTGTGTGGATGCGCAACAGGTCCGGGAGCCCGGCGGGGCTGGGCTCGAGCAGCTCGACACCGTCGAGCAATCCGAGACTTTCCGCCAGCGCCATGGTGAACTTCAGACGCGCCGGTTTCATCGGATGCTCCGCGGTCCATGTGTAGTCGAGAAACCGATCGGTCCAGACGACGGTCCCGGCCCGTTCCGCACCGGACGAGGTCGGCGCCGGAGGTTCGCTCCGCGGTGCAGTGGCCATACTCGCAACGCTAGCGGGAAGCAAGCGGCCCCGCTGAGCGTTCCCATGCAGTACAAATACAAGCAAGTGCGATCGCGGGTGCCCGCCGTGCGCCGGCCGCGTTTCCGCTGCGCCGGCTGCGACGTCGCACAGCGTTGAGCGACACGATCCGGTACACGGCGGTGCCGTCGTGCGTGGGTAGAATTCGTGCCGACGAAGGGGTAACAGGTGAAGGATCTGGTCGACACCACGGAGATGTATCTCCGTACCATCTACGACCTCGAGGAGGAGGGCGTGGTGCCTCTGCGCGCCCGGATCGCCGAGCGCCTCGAGCAGAGTGGACCGACGGTGAGCCAGACCGTAGCGCGGATGGAGCGCGACGGTTTGCTGCTGGTTGCCGGAGACCGTCACCTGGAGTTGACCGAGAAGGGTCGCAGCATGGCGGTCGCGGTGATGCGCAAGCACCGGCTGGCCGAGCGGCTGCTCGTCGACATCATCGGGCTCGACTGGCAGAACGTGCATGCCGAGGCCTGTCGCTGGGAGCACGTGATGAGCGAGGAGGTGGAGCGGCGTCTGGTCGAGGTGCTGAACCATCCGACCACCTCTCCCTACGGCAACCCCATCCCCGGCCTGGACGAACTCGGTGTGGTGCCTGCGACAAGCGCCGAAGAGACGCTGGTTCGGCTGTCGGACCTGCCGCACGGCCAGATGCACGCCGTGGTGGTGCGCAGGCTCGCCGAGCACATCCAGACCGACCCCGAGGTCATCGGCCAGCTGCGCGAGGCAGGCGTGGTGCCGGACGCGCGAGTGACGGTGGAGACCAAACCGGGTTCGGTGGTCATCACCGTGCCAGGTCACGGCGGTTTCGAGCTGTCGGACGAGATGGCCCATGCCGTCCAGGTGAAGCGGGTCTGACGCGTGAAACTTCTGGTCACGGGTGGTGCCGGCTACGTCGGCGGCGTCTGCGCGCAGGTTCTGCTCGAAGCCGGACACGAGGTCGTCGTGCTCGACGACTTGTCGACCGGCAACGCCGACGGCGTACCCTCCGACGCCCGGTTCGTCGAGGGTGACGTGGCGCTGGCCGCGCCCGCGCTGCTGGCAGCCGAAACTTTCGATGGTGTCCTGCATTTCGCGGCACAGTCGCTGGTCGGAGAGTCGGTGCAGCAGCCGGAGAAGTACTGGCATGGCAATGTGGTGAAGACGTTCGAACTGCTGGAAGCGATGCGGCACGCGGGAACGCCACGTCTGGTGTTCTCCTCTACCGCCGCCGTATACGGCGAACCGGAGCAGGTGCCGATCACCGAGGACGCGCATACCAGGCCGACGAACCCGTATGGCGCGTCGAAGCTGGCCATCGACCACGCCATTACCTCCTACGCGATCGCGCACGGGCTGGCGGCGACCAGCCTGCGGTATTTCAATGTCGCGGGCGCCTATGGCGGTCTCGGCGAAAACCGGGTGGTCGAAACCCATCTCATCCCGCTGGTGCTGCAGGTCGCGGCCGGGCACCGCAAGGAGATCTCGGTGTTCGGCATCGATTGGCCGACCCCAGACGGCACCGCGGTTCGTGACTACATCCACATCCGCGACCTCGCGCAAGCCCATCTGCTGGCCCTGGCGACCGCCGAAACGGGCACTCACCGGATCTACAACCTCGGCAGCGGTACCGGGTTCTCCGTCCGCGAAGTGATCTCGGCCTGCGAGCGCGTCACCGGCCTGCCGATCGCCGCGCAAGACGCGCCGCGCCGCCCCGGTGACCCCGGCACGTTGATCGCCTCCAGCAAGCGCGCGATCGCCGAACTCGGCTGGCGCCCTGAACACAACGACCTCGACGAAATCGTCACCGACGCCTGGGCTTTCCTCCAATTGCTCGGAGCGCGCGCCCACAGCGCGAGCTAGGGCGGTCGTCTCCGCCCGCGCCTGCCGTTTCCCGGATCGGGCCAGCGTGACCTCGCCGCCGCACCGGGACGGACACCACGGTCTCGACCCGAAGCCTTCGGGTCGCACCAGAGTGGTCAGACCCCACGCCTGATCAGGGGCCGCAGTGTGATGCTCCGATGACTCGGTCGTATTGCCCACGCGCACAAGATTTTTCATGGCGCAGGCGTGCCGAGGTCGACACCCAGACCTGCGGCGGTGTGATAGCCGCTGCGGGCAAGCCTGCGCATTTGTTCCGGACGCATACCCAGCCGCAGCGCGGTATCCAGCAGGACAGCCATCGGATGATCCGGGTCCGCGTCCAACGCGGCATCCAGGGCGATACCCGCGAGCGGACCATCGCCCCGGACGTATGCGCTGTAGCCGAGCAAGGCGGCGGCTTCGGCGCGATCCGTGCCGGACAGGGCGCGGGCCAGCGCGCCCCACAGTGCCTCGGCCGCGGCGGCGTGGTCGCCGACGGACAGGGCGAACATGGTGTCCCGCACTGCGCGATCCCGCAGAGCAGCAGCCAGTTTCGCGAGCTCGGGCGCCATCAGCGCGGCGCCCGAAGCGATGTTGGCGACCTGCCACAGCACGTAGTCGAGCGCCTGCCTGCTGTATCCGTTGGGATCGCCGCGACGGGCGGCGCGCGCGTAACGCTCCCGCGCGAGCGCCAGTGCGCCATCCAGCTGTGCCGCCACCTCGGCACGCGCCCCCGGATCCTCGGCGACCAGATCGGTAAGCTCGGATCGGGAGCCGCGAATCGGCCTGCCGTCCAGCACATGGGTCAGGGCTACCACCGAAGTGGCCGGATCCCGCAGCGTCCCATGCCGGTCCGGGCCCGACAGCGTCCACCAGCGCTGCCCGGGTGCGATCGCACGCACCGCCCACACACTGCCGAGTGAGATGTCGCACGCGGCCAACCGCCTGCCGAGCGCACCGACAAGCGCGTCGAATCGCCCTGCGGCACAGCGGGGGCGGTCGGCGCGCTCTTGTGGTCTCGGTTCTTCGGCGCGATCGTCGACAAGGACCGCGAGCACCTCGGCCGCTTCGTCGTGCGCGCAGATTCGCGCCACACACCCCGCCAATGTCCCGGGCCGCGTCCGTCGCCCATCCGGCTGTTCCAGATCGAACCGCACCACCGCGTCGACCAGCGCGCCGTGGGCGTCCCCCCGCCGCAGGACGAGCACAACCATCGACCGCTCCGGGGTGAACCCCATCATCGCGGGCACGGCAGCGATCAGCTCGCCCGGATCATCCACCCGCACAGTGCGATCCGGGTCATGAATGAACGGCGGCGGATCCTCCGAACAGCGGGCCCGCCGTGCCCGTTCAGCAGGACGCCGCGCACTTTCTCCCGCGGTGTATGCCGCCTTGCTCGAAGACACCGGGTGCGCACCGGCTTCGGCGCGCACCGTCCATGTCCTGGTGCCGGAGGGGGCAGGACAGGGCAGAGCACGTCGGCTGCGAAGACGCGAGCAGTAAGTATTGTCCCGGCCCGCGTGCTCGGCATCGGCCGGTTCGGGAGCGGAAAACGGGGTCGCGGAAGTGGTCATGCGTCGAGCCTGCGCTCCAATGCCACCGCCCGGTCGGCGACGACCAGGCATTTCGGACGGGTTGGGGAAGTCGCCTCGGCTGTGGATGGCTCACGCTCACGGTCGTCCCGACCGGCGTCCGTGTCGGTGCCGCCTGCTAGCGTGCGCCCGGGCCGGACCGGAGTGCGCTACCCCTTCCGCACCTTCCGCACGACCGCCGCGAACAATTCGTCCACCGCCACCGTATCCGGCTTGCCGCCGGAAAACGACATGTACGTCACGGAGATTCGCACGTCCCCGACCTGACCGATGAGCGTGCGCATGGACTGGGTCAGACTCGCGCCGCCCACCTCCGGCGCCACCGTCCTGCGCAGCGCCAGTGCGTCGTCGGCGTCGACCTGCGGAGGCGGATCCAGCTCGGTCGTCACGGTGCTCGCCGCGCCGGCGCGGCTCACCCGCACCGATCCGCATTTCGTCAGCCGGGCACGCAGCGACACCAATGGCTCGTCGGTGCGGGTCAATTCGACGGTCATGGTGGCGCGCGTGTCGTTGTCCGTGCCGACCGCGATCGCCGTCTGATCGGGCCCGAACTTCTGTTCCGGCGGCACACAACCACTCGGCTGCACACTCGCCCCGCGCCCCATCCCGTCCAGATCACCAGCGGCTTGGGCGGCAGCCTCCGACGGCAACACGACCGCCGCGTACGGCGCCGGGAATTGCAGCGGATCCGGCAGCAGCGTCGGCAGTTCGGCGCTCACGTGCCGGGTCACCGCGGTCGGCGACAACGAGGCCGGGTGCCCGGACACAGTCGACCCGCATCCGGCGAGCAGCACCGCGCACACGACGGGCAGCACACAGCCCAGCCGCGTGCGCGTCGAATCCGCCACGGTCACACACCCACTGTGCCAAACTCCCCGTAGCCGCCCGCGCTGCCACGCCGCCGGGCCGGGAATGCGCGGGGCTCCGACGCTGTTGCCACGACGTATGGGCCGACGTCCGGCCGTGCGCGGTGGCTGTCACCGGCATAGGGGACAATGGACGGTGGTCTCCCGTCTCGGACGACTGCTTGTCTGGAACCACTGTGGTGGTAAACGACCGAGCAGACAACCACACCTGTTGTGCCAAGGGCGCTCGCCCGGGCCGGAGGAACCGCGCAGGAAGGAGTACGCGATGGACTACGAGTCGCGAATGTACGAACTGGAGTTCCCCGCTCCGCAGCTGTCGGCCGTCGACGGCTCGGGTCCGGTCCTGGTGCATGGACTGGAAGGATTCACCGATGCCGGGCACGCGGTGCGGCTGGCCACGACGCACCTGCGCGAGAGCCTCGAAAGCGAACTGGTCGCCTCGTTCGATGTCGACGAGCTCCTGGACTATCGATCGCGGCGCCCGCTCATGACGTTCAAGACCGATCACTTCTCCGACTACGCCGAGCCGACGCTGAACCTGTGGGCGCTGCGCGACACCGCGGGCACCCCGTTCCTGCTGCTCGCGGGTATGGAACCCGATCTGCGCTGGGAGAAGTTCACCACCGCGGTGCGCCTGCTCGCCGAACAGCTGGGCGTGCGCCGCAGCATCGGCTTGAGCGCGATCCCCATGGCGATTCCGCATACCCGCCCGCTCGGGGTGACCGCGCACTCCTCCGACCGCGACCTGATCTCCGAGCATCAGCGCTGGCCAGGCGAACTGCAGGTGCCGGGCAGCGCGTCGTCGCTGCTGGAATTCCGCATGGCCCAGCACGGTCACGAGTCGATCGGCTTCTCGGTGCACGTCCCGCACTACCTCGCGCAGACCGCGTACCCGGAGGCCGCGCAGACGCTGCTGGAGAACGTCGCCGACAACGCGGGCCTGGATATTCCGCTGGCCGCGCTCGGTGAGGCCGCGGCGCGAGTACGCGAGCAGGTCAACGAACACATCGCGGGCAACTCCGAGGTGGAGACTGTCGTGCACGCCTTGGAGCGTCAATACGACAGCTTCGTCACCGCGCAGGAACGGCAGTCGAGTCTGCTGGTCGGTGACGGCGAACTACCCAGCGGTGACGAGCTGGGCGCCGAGTTCGAACGGTTCCTCGCCGAGCAGGGCGGCTACCACGGCGAGGACAAGGGCGAGCAGGACTGACCACACCGCGGTCCCGATATGCCGATCGCCCCTGCATCGGCGTCCGGTAGCAAGGCCGTAGGGTGGTCGGAGTGGATCTGACCGAACTGCTCGACATCCCGGGCACCGACGCCGACGCACTGTACGAGTCGTTCGGGATGTGGGCCGCCGCGCAGGGCACCCCGCTGTACCCGGCGCAGGACGAGGCGCTGCTGGAGCTGGCGTCCGGATCCCACGTCATCCTCGCCACCCCCACCGGTTCGGGAAAGTCGCTCGTCGCGGTCGGCGCACACCTGTTCGCGCTCACCCAGGGCAAGCGCACCTACTACACCGCCCCGATCAAAGCGCTGGTCAGCGAGAAATTCTTCGCCCTGTGCGAGGTATTCGGCGCGGACCGCGTCGGCATGGTCACCGGCGACGCAGCGGTGAACCCGGAGGCGCCGATCATCTGCGCCACCGCGGAAATCCTGGCGAATATGGCGCTGCGCGAGGGCGCGGGCGCCGACGTCGGCCAAGTCGTGATGGACGAATTCCATTTCTACGCCGACCCCGACCGGGGCTGGGCCTGGCAGGTCCCGCTACTGGAACTGTGCGACGCCCAGTTCCTGCTCATGTCGGCGACACTGGGCGAGGTGGACTTCTTCGCCACCGACCTCGAGCGCCGCACCGGCCGCTCCACCGCGATCGTCGCCGGCACTGAACGCCCTGTCCCGCTGAACTTCTCCTACGCCCGTACCCCCATCACCGAGACCCTGGAGGAGCTGGTCACCACACACCAGGCCCCGGTGTACGTGGTGCACTTCACCCAGGCTGCCGCCTTGGAGCGCGCGCAAGCGCTGACCAGCGTCAACTTCGCCACCCGCGCGGAGAAGGACGCGATCGCCGAGGCGCTGGGCGATTTCCGGTTCGCCGCGGGCTTCGGCAAGACGCTGTCCCGGCTGATCCGGCACGGCATCGGCGTGCATCACGCGGGAATGCTGCCGAAATACCGCCGCCTGGTGGAACGGCTCGCCCAGGAGGGCCTGTTGAAAGTGGTGTGCGGCACCGACACCCTCGGCGTCGGCATCAACGTGCCCATTCGTACGGTGCTGCTGACCGGCCTGACCAAGTTCGACGGTGTGCGCACCCGCAGGCTGAAAGCCCGTGAGTTCCATCAGATCGCGGGCCGCGCGGGCCGGGCGGGCTACGACACCATGGGCACGGTCGTCGTGCAGGCGCCGGAGCACGAGGTGGAGAACACCCGGCTGCTGGCCAAGGCGGGCGACGACCCGAAGAAGCAGCGCAAGGTCCAGCGGCGCAAGCCGCCGGAGGGCTTCGTCTCGTGGAGCGAGGAGACCTTCGACCGCCTGGTCGTGGCCCAACCGGAGCCGATGGTGTCGCGTTTCGCCGTGACCAATGCCATGCTGCTGAACGTGATCGCCCGCCCGGGCAACTGCTTCGACACCATGCGCCATCTGCTCGAGGACAACCACGAACCACGCCCCGCCCAACGCAGACACATCCTGCGCGCCATACGCCTCTACCGGGCGCTGCGCGATGCCGGTGTGGTGCAGCAGCTGCCGGAACCCGACGCGCACGGCCGCCGCGCACGCCTGACCGTAGACCTGCAACGCGACTTCGCCCTCGACCAGCCGCTGTCACCGTTCGCGCTGGCCGCGCTCGACCTGCTGGACAAAGCGTCGGCGAGTTATACCCTCGACGTGGTATCGCTCATCGAATCCACGCTGGAGAACCCGCGCCAGTTGCTGATGGCCCAGCAGCACAAGGCGCGCGGCGAGGCGATCGCCGAGATGAAGGCCGAGGGCATCGACTACGACGAACGGATGGAACTTCTCGAAGAGGTGACCTGGCCCAAACCGCTGGCGGAGCTGATCGAACCTGCGTACGAGACGTACCGGGCCGGACACCCGTGGGTGTCGGAGTTCGCGCCGGCACCGAAGTCGGTGGTGCGCGACATGATCGAACGTGCCATGACCTTCGCGGAGCTGATCTCCTTCTACGAACTGGCCCGCTCCGAGGGCGTGGTGCTGCGCTACCTCGCCGACGCCTACCGCGCGTTGCGGCGCACGGTGCCCGAGTCGGCGCGCACCGAGGAACTCGACGACATCAGGGAGTGGCTCGGTGAGCTTGTCCGCCAGGTGGATTCGAGCCTCCTGGACGAATGGGAGCAACTGACCAACCCGGGTGCGGAGAACGACGCCGATCAGATCGCGTTCGGCGCGGAGACAGTACGCCCGATTTCCGCGAACGAGCGCGCCTTCCGCGTCATGGTCCGCAACGCCGTGTTCCGCCGCGTGGAGCTGGCCGCGCTGCGGCGCTGGGATGCGCTGGCCGAGCTGAGCCCAGGCCGCGACTGGGCGGCCGCGCTCGCGGACTACTTCGCGGAATACGAGCGGATCGGGACCGGGCCCGATGCCCGAGGGCCCCAGTTGTTCCAGGTGGAACGAAGACCGGGATTCTGGCGGGTGCGGCAGGTGCTCGACGACCCGGCGGGCGACCATGGCTGGTCGATCGACGCGGTAGTGGACCTCGCCGAGTCTGATGCCGCGGGCGAGGTCGTCTTCGACGACGTCACCGTGTCGGCCGGCTGACCCACACGCTCGCCGTTTCCCCAGACACGCAGTTCAGAGGCCTTGATACGCCGTTGGAACGGAGCGCGGCGACCGAGCGGCGAATCAAAGGTTTGACGGATTCGTTTCTGGGTAAGGGCCGCTGATACTCTCTCCCCCGCTGCCGAAGCGAAAGATCAACTATGCCCGAATCACCGTACCTGGTCATCCACCCCGAGCGAGTGCGCGAAAACTACCGCGCGCTCGATGCCGCCCTGTCCGCGGGCACGAGCGCACCGACGAGGATTCGCTTCGCGGTCAAGGCAAGTCCGGTGCCTGAGATCGTGCGCCTGCTCGACGTGGAGGGCGCGGAGTTCGACGTCGCCAGCATCGGCGAGATCGACCTGTGCCTCAGGCTCGGGGTGGCGCCGGAGCGGCTCTGCTACGGCAACCCGATCAAAAAGGCCACCCACATCGCCCGCGCATTCGCACTGGGCGTGCGCCGCTTCGCCTTCGACACCGAAGACGACCTTGTGCGCATCGTCGAGCACGCCCCCGGCTCCGAGGTGGAGTGCCGTTTCCTCGCCTCGGCTCCGGAGTCCCGCACGCCGTTCGGCACCAAGTTCGGCTGCACCCCCGGCGAGGCATTCCGGTTGCTGGTTCGGGCGAGGGATCTGGGGCTCGTCGTCGCGGGTCCGTACTTCCACGTCGGCTCGCAGCAGCTGGACCCCGACGCGTGGCGGATCGGCATCGAGCAGGCGGGCCGGATCTCGCAAGCACTGGCGGACAAGGATATTCCGGTCACGTCGGTGAACATCGGCGGCGGACTGCCGATCTCCTACGCCGAGCACGCACCCGCGCTGGGTGAGATCGCCGCGGTGGTGAACCACGCCGCGACCGAATTCCTTTCCGGGAACACCGGATTGGTCGTCGAACCAGGTCGAGCGCTGGTCGGTTCGGCGGGCACCATCCACGCCGAGGTCGTCGGCGTCCGCATCGCGCCGGACGGACGACGCTGGGTGTATCTCGACATCGGCCGGTACAACGGAATGGCCGAGACCGAGAACGAGTACATCGTCTACCGGTTTTCGACGGACCGGGACGGCGACCCCGTCGACGAGGCGGTGGTAGCCGGTCCGACCTGCGACGGCGACGATGTACTGTATCAACGCACGCGAGTCCTGTTACCGACCACGTTGCGAGCCGGTGATCGCGTTCGAATCCTCGACGCCGGCGCCTATACCGCGAGCTATTCGTCGGTGTCCTTCAATGGTTTTCCGCCCTTGACTGTTCATGTCTCGGGCGCTGAGCGAGAGTGAGTTTGCCCATGACGGCGGAATTCACCGGTTGGCATGTGCTAGCCGAGTTCGGTGGTGTCGACGCGGATCTCTGCGACGATCTCGAACGACTCGAATCGGCGTTGCGTAAGTCTCTGATCGCGGCGGGCGTCACCATCTGCGATGTCGTACACAAAAAGTTCGATCCGCAGGGGGTGACCGTCCTCGCGCTGTTGTCGGAGTCCCACGCCTCGATTCACACCTATCCGGAGTCCGGCGACATCTTCGTCGATGTCTTCACCTGCGGCAGCATCGGCGCCGGCGCCTCGAGGGCGGTCGAAATGCTCCGGGACACATTGTCCCCCAAGGATGTTCGCATGCAGGTCATCCGCAGGGGTCACGGCGGGCAGCGGATCGAGGAACCGGTGGGCGCGGGCCTGACCCGGATCTGGGATCTGCACGAGGTGATCGTCGACACCCACACCCCGTTCCAGCACATGGTCATCGCGCGGACCGAGCAGGGCATCAGCTTGTTCTCCGACGATGACCGCCAATCCACCGAGTTCTCCCAGCTGACCTACCACGAGGCGATGATGATTCCCGCCTTCGTGCTGGCCGAGAAGCTGGATAACGTGCTCATCATCGGTTCCGGCGAGGGTGTGGCCAGCCAGATGTCGGTGGCGGCGGGCGCCGGGCACGTCGACCACGTCGACATCGATCAGCTCGAGGTCGAGCTGTGCGCCGAGCACCTGCCCTACGGCTACACCAGCGCAGACCTGGCCGCCGCGGTCGAGGGCGACGGACCGATCACGGTGCACTACGCCGACGGCTGGAATTTCCTCGCGGGCGCCGCCGAGTCGGGCACCCGCTACGACGTCATCGTGATCGACCTGCCTGACGAGCGCGTCGAAGACGCGCAGCACAACCGCCTGTACGAGGCGGAGTTCCTGTCCCGATGTCGTGCTCTGCTCGCACCCGGCGGTGTGCTGAGCGCCCAAGCCGGGTGCGCGACCATGTGGCGCAACGAGACCCTGAAACGGTCCTGGCAGCGTTTCCACGAGCAGTTCGGCACCGTCGTGCACTACGGCAGCGACGAGCACGAATGGTCGTTCCTCTTCGGCCTGGTCGACAAGGTCGACGACCCGATCGAGGGGATGACCGATCGTCTCGCCCTGCTGCCGTACCAGGCGGAGACCATCGACGCGCAGGCCCTGGTGCGCGGCGCGATCGAACCGCACGCGTTGCGCGTGTGAGCAGACGCCTGAATGCACCGGCTCCGATCGCGGAACCGGTGCATTCGGCGTTTCCGCAATGACGAAGTTCGGCCGCCGCCGCCGCGGCGAGCGGGCAGACGCCCGAACAGCATGGCCGCGAAGAGATTCCGCGGATCAGGAATGCCGCTTACGCCACTCCTCGACGTTCACTCCTCCGACGCCCCAGTCGGTGAACGCGACCTCGTCGATGACGACGTAGGTGCTCGCGGGCGCCTTGCCGAGCACATCCTGCAGCAGATCGGTGACGCCCTTGATCAGCCGAGCCTTCTGTTCACGGGTCACGCCCTCATCGGTGACTTTGATGTTCACGTACGGCATCAGGCCGCCCTTCCTGAGAGGAACCCGCCGTCTACGGGGAAGATGTGACCGGTGGTGAATGCGGCGTCCGCGAGGTACAGCACCGCGGCCGTCGTCTCGGAGACTTCGCCGATCCGGTTCAGTAGTGCCAGCTTGCCGGAGGCGTCCTCGTCGCCGTCGCCGAACAGCGGGGTGCGGATGATTCCAGGGGCGACCGCGTTGACCCGGATGCCGTCGGCGGCGAGTTCCGCGGCGAGGCTGGTGGTCAGCGCGTGCACGCCGCCCTTACTGACCAGCGCCGCCGAGGCGGGCAGCACGGCGAGGGCGTGGTTGATCAGCACCGTGCCGATGTTGACGATGGTTCCGCCCCTCGCCTGCTCCCGCAGCCGCCGCACGACAGCTTGCGTGGTGAAGTAGGTGCCTTTGAGGTTTCCGTTCAGATAGCGGTCCAGGTCCTGCTCGGTGACGTCCACGAACGGCTTGGCTCCGAAGATGCCCGCGTTGTTGACCAGCACATCCACCCCGCCGAATCGCTCGACGGCGGCACGCACCAGCGCCGTTCCCGTGGTGGGTGCACCGATATCGCCCGCGACCGGCACCACTCGGCCGGGGACACCCAGTCCGGCGGCCACGTCCGCGAGCTTGTTCTCGTCGCGCCCGTTGAGCACGACGTTGTCACCGCGTTCCACGAACGCCCGCGCGATGTCGCGCCCGATCCCGCTGGAGGACCCGGTCACGATGACCGTCTTCGCCATATCTCTCCTTCTCTCATTCAATACGACCGGTCGTCTCATAACGGGTATGCGAAGACGCCGGAAGCGAGAGCCCCCGAATCAGGGCCGGAAATAGTCGCCGAGCAGGCGATCCAGACACTTGCGCAGCGGCGCCAGCGTCCGGTCGATCTTCATCCTGATCACCGCCCCCTCCCACGATTCGAGCAACATATCGGCCAGTTCGGTGGCGGCAATGTCGGAGCGGATCATGCCGAGCCGCTGCCCCTGCGCGAGCTGATCGGCGACGCGGTCGCGCCAGGCGCCCCACGCACCGGACAGCGATTCCCGCAGCAGCTCACTGCCTTCCAGCTCGCCACCCAGGTTCGCGATCAGACAGCCGCCCGTGAATTCGGCCGCAGCGAAATCGTCTATCAGCCGCCCGAAGAACGTCCGCAGTCCGCTCACCGGATCCGGCGCGGCATCGAATGCCTCGGTCAGATTCCGCTGCACACAGAGCGAGTGGTGCTCGATGATCGCGTGACCGAAGCTCTCCTTGCTGTCGAAGTAGTTGTAGAACGACCCCTTCGGCACGCCGACCTTGTCGAGGATCTGCTTGATCCCGGTGCCGTGGTAGCCGTTAGTGAGGAACCCCGCGGCACCCTCCTCCACCAGAAGCTGCCGCGTGTCCGCACTGCGCCGTGGTCGTGCCATGCGTGAAATATACGACCGGTCGTCTTTAAATGGCAAGCGGGACCCGAGTCCCGCACGGC
The DNA here is from genome assembly GCF_035920445.1 of Nocardia sp. NBC_01730. Lineage (NCBI taxonomy): Bacteria > Bacillati > Actinomycetota > Actinomycetes > Mycobacteriales > Nocardiaceae > Nocardia > Nocardia sp. NBC_01730. Next base: position 3,415,552 of record NZ_CP109162.1, read on the forward strand.
AGGGCCTCACGCCGCCGGTCCCCCAGCCGAGTCGAACCACACCGGCGTTCCCGGATCGGAGGGCAGACCGGGAGCGCGGCGCCACCGCGTGGACCGAGTAGCGAAAAGGGCGAGATGATCTGCGGCGAACCGATCCCGTTGCCAATCCGCGGAATCGGTGGCGGCCGTCCAGACGTAGGTCCACACCGGTTCGGCCCGGTCGTCCACGCACACCCGGCGCAGATCGTATTCGTCGTCCTCGAACGCGTCGAGGATCATCCACTCGGCCGCGCTGAGACCGGTGAGCACGGCGCCGCGGGTCAGCCCGGCGGCATCGAGAACCAAACCCGGGTAGACCCGCCGCGGCAGCACCGCCGCGCGCCAGCCGGTCAAGTCGGCCGGTTCGAGCGACGGAACCCGCCCGAGCAATACCTTCAGCACATCAGGAAACTGCAGCGTGCCGTAGGCGAACAAGGCATCATCCGGCCCAACGATTCCACTCAGCCGTCCAGTGCCGATCGGCGACGACTCCATTCGTCTCTCCCCTCCACTCGCGTTTCCCACTGTGCCTGCTCTGCGCTGACTCGGCGCGGCGCACCCACTCGCATCGGGCGCCGGACTATATCGGGCGCTGGACGCGGATGATGGCGGCCAGGTATTCGTAGTCGTCAGCACGGGCGCTCGAGACACGGAAGGCCAGGCCGATGGTACGACCGGGGGCCGGCGCGGCGAAGCGGGCGGTATCCAGTGTGCCGCGAGCTGTTTCGGCGGTGACCGCCATTTCCGGGATGAGGGTCACGCCGAGCCCGCCCGCGACGCACTGGACCACAGTCGCCAGGGAAGCGGCCCTGGTGTCGCCGACGGCGGAGGGGTGGGCGTCGGCCGAGCGGCACACATCCAGCGTCTGGTCGCGCAGGCAGTGCCCCTCGTCCAGCAGCAGCAGAGGCAGGGCGTTCAGCGCCGACGCCGAGAGGTCCTTGCGCCCGGCGAGCTCGTGGCCGCGCGCGGTGACCAGCACGAACTCTTCGGTGTAGAGCGGGATCTCGACCAGGCCGGGCATTTCGGTGGGCAGTGCGAGTAGCGCGACGTCCAGCACGCCGGTGCGCAGCCCGTCCAGCAGCCGCGCGGTCTGATCCTCGATGATCTGCGGACGCAGCGCGGGAAGCTTCTTGCGCAGCTCGGGCAACAGGCCGGGCAGCACGTAGGGGGCGACCGTCGGGATGATGCCCATCCGCAGCGTGCCGCCGAGCCCGTCGCCGGTCGCCGAAGCCACGAACCGGTCAGCCGCCTCCAGCGTCGCCATAGCCTTTGGCAGCAACCGCATTCCGGCGGCGGTCACCAGCACACGTCTGGTGCTCCGTTCGATCAGCTGGAGCCCGAGCCCGTTTTCGAGTGCCGCCAGCGCCTGCGATAGCGTGGGCTGACTCACACCGAGTCGGGCGGCCGCGGTGCCGAAATGGCGGTATTCCGCGATCGCCACGAATGCACGCAGCTGTGACAGGGTCGGCTGATAAGTCTGATCAGTCACGCCTATCAATGTAGTGCGGCTGATCACCTTTACCTTTTACTGACCCTTCGGCAAGATCGCTCGGGAGCTTTTCGCACGTGGTGTGAGCGACGGGCACGGAGGCGGCAGCTTGCGTAACCACGAAGGGCTTCGCGAAGACCGCACAGCAAACACAGCACTAGCAAACCGACATGACGAGGAGACAAGCATGGCCCTGCTGACCATCGGCGACCAATTCCCGGCATACAACCTCACCGCTGTCATCGGCGGTGACCTGTCGAAGGTCGACGCTCAGCAGCCAGACGACTACTTCACCAGGATCACCAGCGACGACCACGCGGGCAAGTGGCGGGTCGTCTTTTTCTGGCCCAAGGACTTCACCTTCGTGTGCCCGACGGAGATCGCCGCGTTCGGCAAGCTCAACGAGGAGTTCGCGGACCGCGACACGCAGGTGCTCGGCGCGTCCGTCGACAACGAGTTCGTGCACTTCCAGTGGAGGGCCCAGCACGAGGACCTCAAGACCCTCCCGTTCCCGCTGCTGTCGGATCTGAAGCGCGAACTGGCCACGGCCACGGGCGTGCTCAACGCCGACGGCGTCGCCGATCGCGCCACCTTCATCGTCGACCCCGACAACGAGATCCAGTTCGTCTCGGTCACCGCGGGTTCGGTGGGCCGCAATGTCGACGAGGTACTGCGCGTGCTGGACGCACTGCAGTCCGACGAGCTGTGCGCCTGCAACTGGAAGAAGGGCGACCCGACCATCAACGCGGGTGAGCTCCTCGCCGCCAGCGTCTGAAAACCCTTGCCGCGCCCGTGCTTTCGGGTGCGACATCCCGCATTCCATAGAGAACACGACCTACCCCCTGCTACACACGGGGCCGATCCGAACAGAGGAATCGCCGAATGGGCATTGAGAACCTGAAGAACTCCCTTCCCGAGTACGCCAAGGACCTCAAGCTCAACTTGTCATCGATCGCACGCACCACGGTGCTGAACGAGCAGCAACTGTGGGGCACCCTGCTGGCGTCGGCGGCCGCGACCCGGTCGACGACCACGCTGCGGGAGATCGCCGAGGAAGCCGCCGACGTACTGTCGGCGGAGGCGTACAACGCCGCACTCGGCGCCGCCTCGATCATGGGCATGAACAATGTGTTCTATCGGGGCAAGGCGTTCCTCGGTGGTCGCTACGACGACCTGCGGGCCGGACTGCGGATGCAGATCATCGGCAGCCCCAGCGTGGACAAGGCCGATTTCGAGCTCTGGTCGTTCGCTGTTTCGTCGATCAACGGCTGCGCGCACTGCCTCGAGGCGCACGAGCACACGCTGCGCGAGGTGGGCGTGTCCCGCGAGGTGATCTTCGAATCGCTGCGCGCCGCCGCCATCGTGGCCGGGGTCGGCCAGGCGGTGCAGGCAGTGCAGGCGCTGACCACGGCCACGATCTGATCGTCGCCCCGACGAGGGCCCTGTCCGCGTGAACCCAAGAAGCGGACGGGGCCCTCGTCGCGTTCGGTGTGCCGGACTCGACAGCTCGACGTGGCGCACCCAGGTAGGCTCAGCAACCATGGGGACACAGGTTGACGTGGTGCGGGTGTTCACCGATGCGGCCGGACGGTTCGGCAACGAGCTGGGAATCACGCGGTCAGCGGACTTGGCCACGGCAGACCCGCAGGCGCTCGCGGCGAAGGTCGGTTACAGCGAGACCGTCGTGGTCGAGGAGCCGGTCGACGAGATCGCCAGGGTACGGATCTACACGCCGACGGTGGAGCTCCCGTTCGCCGGGCACCCCTCGGTGGGCACCGCCTGGTGGTTCGCGTCGCAGGGCACCCCGGTGCAAACGTTGGACGTGCCCGCAGGCCCGGTGGCGGTTCAGCTCGCCGAGGGGCTGACCTGGATCACCGCGCGCGGCGAATGGGCGCCGCCGTTCACCTTCCACCAGCTCTCCGACGTCGAGGAGCTGGCGACTCTGCAACCGGACGATTTTTCGGGCGGCCCACACTATCTGTGGGCCTGGACCGACGAACATCGCGGTGCGCTGCGATCGCGCATGTTCGCGCCGACTATGGGTATCACCGAGGACGAGGCGACCGGTGCGGCGGCCGTCGCGTTGACGGCGCTGCTGCGGCAGGGCCTCGTGATCACCCAGGGTAAGGGCTCCCAGCTGTTCACGGAGTGGGACTCCGACGGCTGGGTGCGGTTGGGCGGACGCGTCGTCGCCGACCAGCCGTTGGAGGTCTAGACCAGGCACTCAAGGCAGCAGTACACCCACGATCGGGTCGGTACTCGGCGCGTGCGAACCACCGGACGGTTCAACGCTCACCGCCAGCAACTCACCCGACTGGAACGGCGTCACGAAGGGTCGGGTCGCGGACGGCAAGTCGGTCAGCACCCCGGCCGACCGAGGCTGCCCTCCGGAGGACACCAGCCACACCTGATACACCCGGTCCATGGGCGGCGGCGCGACCCCGTCGAACGCGACCACCGCGCGCCCGAGCCGAAGCGAGGCCTCCACCATGAGCGAGCCACCGCCGGCGACCGGCTCCTGCACGGTCCGCACATCCCGCTGACCGTCCACCTGTTCCACGGCGGGCACGCTCGGTGCTGGGCCGATGAGCCGCTCCGCGACCACGCTTCCGCCGAGCACCAGACACGCGACCGCGGCGATCGGAACCGCCCACCGCAGCCGCCGCCATGGCGAGACGTGCACCACCGACGCGAGCGCGTTCGGGTCGGTGTCGGGCAACGCCGACAGGATCCGCGCCTCCAAATCCGGTGGCGGCGCCAGCGCGTCGAGCACTGACAGCCGCCCGATGACCTCGCGCAGCTGCCACACGGTATCGGAGAACTCTTGCCGCACAGCCGGGTCCGCGGCCGCCAGTCGAGCATCGATATGCCTTCGTTCGATATCGGCGACCGCGTCCAGCGCGCACGGATAGGCGAGGTCGAGCAGTTCCGCATCCGATCGCGGTGGATTGTCAGCCATCGGCACCTTCCCCTGACAAACACTTCTCCAATCTTTTCAACCCGTCGCGGATGCGGGTCTTGATGGTGGGCAGCGGTACCGCCAGACGATCGGCCACCTCACGGTAGGTGTGCCCGCTGTAGTACGCGAGAGCGATCGCTTCGCGCTGCGTGGCGGTCAGCGCGTCCAGACATCCTGCCACCTGCTGCTCCTCGATGCGCTGCGTCACCGACTCGGCGACGACGTCGTGGTCGCGACCCAGCTGCGCGTGCGCGTAGACCAGGTCCCGGGACGATGCCGAACTCTCCGCGCGGACCCGGTCCACCGCCCGGCGGTGCGCGAGCATCAGAACCCAGCCGAGCGGGCTGGCCAGCGTGGCGTCGTAGCGATCGGCCATCGACCACACCTGGAGGTAGACCTCCTGGGTGACCTCTTCGGCGGCAGCGTGGCTCCGGAGGATGCGCACCGTTATCCCGAACACTCGTGGGCTGGTGAGCTGGTAGAACTCGGTGAACGCGGCACGATCACCCGCGCCGGCCGCCGCGAGCAAGCCGACCAGCCGACGGGTCGCGAGAGTGGTCCGCTTCCCCTCGTATCCGGCGGGAAGCGGGCACACGGACGCTTTGTCATCGTCGTCCTCCCTATCCATCGCTGGATCGCCGGACCGATGCGCTGAAGCAGAACCGTGCTCATTTCTCATGGCCGAATCCCCTGCCTGCATAAACAGGGTTCGGTATGGAGCACGAGCCGGATTGGTCTGTGGGCCGTTCAACCCGAGATCGCGGCCACCAGCATGTAGGCGGTGCCCGCGTCCATCACCACATGCGGCACCGCCGCCCACGGCGCAGCCGGGCCGGTGAGGGCCGCGACGCACCCGCCGGAACGCACTAGAACACCCAGCGGTCCGCGCGGGTGCGCGGGCGTACACCCGGCGCGGGCGGCCGGCGCGACGAGAAGGGCGTCGAGCAGAAACAGCGCGGCGAGACCGAGCGCGGGCCCGGCCGCGGGACCACCCGCGTGTCCGGACGCCGTGTGTCCGGACATCGCGTAGAGCATCGCCGCCGCGGCAGCGATGTGGTATCCGAGCGGGACCAGTCGGTCGATCGGAAGCGGTCGAGCCTGCGTGGAACCTTCCACGAATCGGGTCACCAGCAGCCCGGCGAAGACGACAATCATCGCCGTCAGCACACCGCGCAGGGCGTGCGGGCTCACGCCTGAGGGGAACAGCAGCATGCCGAGCATGACCAGGCACATCACCAGATGCGCGGCGTCGGATTCGGGGTGGTCGCTGATCGCCGAATCATCCTGTGCCCGAGGCAGTTCGGCGGCGACGCCCATGACGGTGGGACCGACGGCCCGGCCCGGCGGCGCCGCGGGCGCCGCCAACCGCGCCGACACGATCGCCGCCGCGATCAGGAACGCCGCGACCGCCATCCACCGGAACACGGCGTACTCCTGCACGAACTGCGCCACATCCCACCACCTCTCGTCACAGCGACCATGGTCGCCGCCCTCCCATGCTCGCATCCCCCGGTGGCAAGGGTGCTCGTTTCGGCCCCGGTGAGACATGGGAGGCGGCACGGCAACACAATTCGACTGCCGTACGCATAGCGCAGCGGAAGACGCGCGGACAAGCACCGAGCCCCTCTTGCCGTTGCGCAGGCGCGGCCCATGACGTTCACAAGCGTCGTGGCGCGCTTACATCGCCGAGGCCACCGCGCGCGGCTACGGCCGCGTGAGCCTGGAGACCGGCGCCTCCGACTACTTCCCTACCGCCCTGCGGCTTTATGAGGCTCACGGCTTCGACTACGGCGCACCGTTCCGCCGGACTCGCACAGCCTATTCATGACGCGGACGTTGGAAGATGCCCACGCGGCCGACCGGCTTCAGCCGAGCGCACGGGCGAATCCTTCGACGAGTTCGACGACCTGGTCGTCCGTCGTGACGAACGCCGGGGAGATCTGCATGGCGCCCTGGCCTGCGGCGCGGCTGGATATCCCGTGGGCGCGCAGGGTTTTGACCAGCGGCAGAGCTTCGGCCGGGTCGGCCAGCTGGATCGCCGCCACGGCGCCGAGCCCACTGCGCACCTCAGCGACCATGGGATGGTCGGTCAGCGCCGAAAGCTGATCGCGCAGGCTGGATTCCAGGCGAAGGGCGGCGTCGAGCAGACCCTCGCGCTCGATGATGTCGAGGTTCGCCAGCGCGGCAGCGGCGGCACCCGCGTGACCGCCGTAGGTGTAGCCGTGCCGCCACCAGACGCCGCCCGCGAAGAACGGCTCCGCGATGTGCGGGGCGACGAAGACCGCGCCCATCGGGAGGTATCCAGAGGTCAGGCCCTTCGCGGTGGTCATGAGATCGGGCTCGAGGCCGAATCGGGACGAGGCGAACCAGGCTCCACCGATCCGGCCGAAGCCGGTGACGACCTCGTCGGCGATGAAGAGGATCTCGTGGTCGCGGCAGACGCGGCGAACCTCGGCGAGGTAACCCTCCGGCGGCAGATAGACACCGCCGGCGCCGATGATGGGTTCGCAGAAGAACGCGGCGATACGCTGCGCGCCCATCTCGTCGATCAGGGCCAGCAGCGCCTTCGCGTCGTCCCACTCGACGGTGCGCGCGTCGGGCATCAGCTGGCCGTAGCCTTCCCGGTTCCCGGGGATACCCGCCAGGGCAGTGCCCGCGACGTGCATGCCGTGATAGGCCATCCGCCGCCCGACGACGACGGTCTTGCCGGGACGCCCGAGTTCGTGCCAGTAGCGGCGGGCGAGCTTGGCCGCGGTGTCGACGGAATCGGAGCCGCCCGAGGTGAAGAAGATCTTGCTGCCGGGCACCGGAGCCAGCGCCGAGAGCCGCTCGGCCAGCTCCTGGGTGGCCGGTTCGGTGAAGTCGCCGAAATTCGAGTAGTGCGCGATCGTGCGCAGCTGGGCTGCCACCGCGTCGGCGATCTCACCGCGGCCGTGCCCGATGTTCGTGAACCATAGACCCGCGGTCGCGTCCAGGTACCGGTTGCCCGCCTGGTCGAAAATGTAGGCGCCCTCGCCACGGGCGACCACGAACGCGCCGTCCCGTTCGACGGCACCCATGTCGGCAAATCCATGCCACAGCGAGTTCATGTCATCCACGTTTACCCGAAATCGGGGCGCCGACTCGCGGCGTCCGAGCTGTGGAAGACCGGTACCGGCGTCATGACCAGAGCGAACGCCGCCACCTACGGCGCCCTGTGGTCACCGCCACACAGCGGGACCTGCGGGGTGAGCCATCCCATCTGTCGACTACTCCCTACGCACGCGACAGGTACGGCAGCGCAGCAACTACCGAGCACCGCCGCACGATCCGCTGTTGTCGATGCGGCGTCGGGGCAGGCCGTTGACGACGGCGGCGACTACGCGGCAACCCCTGCCCCTCCTCCTCGCGGAAATATCCGGTGGCGGGTTTCGCTAGGCTTGTCGATGCAATGACCAGGACAGCTGCCACCGATCCCCGCGACCTCCGCACCCGCCTGGCGAATCTCTCCCTCCGCGACGAGCACCGGCTGCGGCGCCGACTGGACCGGGCGCGCGACGGCGACCTCGGCAAGGTCGAAGCCGAGATCGCGGCGGCCGAACTCCGGGTCGACGCCCGCCGCGCCGCGGTACCGGAGATCCGGTACCCGCCGCAGCTGCCGGTCACCGCCCGCCGCGAGGACATCGCCGCGGCCATCGCCGCGCACCAGGTCGTGATCGTCGCTGGCGAGACCGGTTCCGGCAAGACCACCCAGATTCCCAAGATCTGTCTCGAGCTCGGCCGCGGCATCCGCGGCACCATCGGGCACACTCAACCGCGCAGGCTGGCCGCACGCACCGTCGCCGAGCGCATCGCGGAGGAACTCGACACCGAGCTGGGCGACGTCGTCGGCTACACGGTGCGGTTCACCGACCGTGCCTCCGAGCAGACGCTGGTCAAGCTGATGACCGACGGCATCCTGCTCGCCGAGATCCAGCGTGACCGGCTGCTGCGCCGCTACGACACGATCATCATCGACGAGGCGCACGAACGCAGCCTCAACATCGACTTCCTGCTCGGCTACCTCCAGCAACTGCTGCCACGACGTCCCGATCTCAAGGTGATCATCACCTCGGCGACCATCGACCCGGAACTGTTCGCCAGGCACTTCGCCGACGACAGCGGCACTCCCGCACCGATTGTCGAGGTCTCCGGTCGCTCCTACCCGGTGGAGATCCGATATCGGCCGCTCGCGCTGGAACTCCCGGTCGCCGACGCCGAAGAGGACGAGGACACCCGCACCGTCGACCGGGACCCGGTGGACGCGATCGGCGACGCGGTCACCGAGTTGTTCGCCGCGGGCGACGGCGACGTGCTGGTGTTCTTGTCCGGCGAACGCGAGATCCGGGACACCGCCGACGCGCTGCGCGACCTGAAGCTTCCCCGCACCGAGATCCTGCCGCTGTACGCGCGACTGTCCGCGGCCGAGCAGCATCGGGTGTTCGCTCCACACACCGGTCGGCGGGTGGTGCTGGCGACCAACGTCGCGGAGACCTCGCTGACGGTTCCGGGAATCCGGTATGTCGTCGACCCTGGGTCCGCGCGGATCTCGCGGTATTCGATGCGGACCAAGGTGCAGCGGCTACCGATCGAACCGGTGTCGCAGGCGTCGGCCCGGCAACGATCCGGGCGCTGCGGACGGGTCGCCGACGGCATCTGTATCCGGCTGTACTCCGAAGACGACTTCGAAGCCCGGCCCTCCTTCACCGAACCCGAGATCCTGCGCACCAACCTGGCCGCGGTCATCCTGCAGATGACCGCGCTCGGGCTCGGTGACATCGAGAACTTCCCGTTCGTCGAGGCGCCGGACCGCCGCGCCATCCGCGACGGCGTCGCTTTGCTCGAGGAACTCGGGGCACTCGCGCGGCGCATCGGCAAGCCCGGGCCACGATCGGATACCGCGCCGGCACAAGAGGACACGCCACAGGGTGGCGCCGTCGACATGGCAAGTCGCCCGAGGGTGAGTACCCGCGACGACGATGCCACCCTGTCGCTCACGCCGATCGGGCGCGAGATGGCCCAGCTTCCGGTCGATCCCAGGATGGCGCGGATGCTGGTGGAGGCGCAGGGCAACGGCTGTCTGGCCGACGTGCTGGTCATCGTCGCGGCGCTGTCGATCCAGGATGTGCGGGAGCGGCCCGCCGAGCATCAGCAAGCCGCCGACAGCAAACACGCGCGATTCACCGTCGATGGCTCGGACTTCCTGGCCTATCTGCGACTGTGGGAGTACCTCGGTGGACAGCGCAAGTCGCTGTCCTCCAATCAGTTCCGGCGGATGTGCCGCGAGGAGTTCCTGCACTACCTGCGGATCAGGGAATGGCAGGACCTGCACGGGCAGCTGCGCACGATCACCAGGGGCCTCGGCTGGTCGGCGCACGCCGAGAACACCGCCGACGCCGGGTCGCCGGATGGCAAGGCCGACAATGGATCACGTGGCTCCGAACGATCGGCCACACAATCCGGAGAAGGGCCGCGATCGGGTTCCCGGCGCAGACGGTCCGGCTCGTCACCGGCAGTGGACCCTGTGATCGTCGGGAACGATGACGCCCAGTGGGATTCCACCGCGATCCATCAGGCGTTGCTGGCGGGCATGCTGTCGCACATCGGGGTGCGTGAAGCGGAATCGCGCGAGTTCCTCGGCGCGCGCAACGCCAAGTTTATGGTCTTCCCCGGCTCGTCGCTGGCGAAGAAGCCGCCTCGCTGGGTGATGGCCGCCGAACTGGTCGAGACCTCGCGGCTGTGGGGCCGGATGGCCGCGAAGATCGAACCGGAGTGGGCCGAGCGGCTCGCAGGCGATCTGGTCAAACGCACCTACTCCGAGCCGCACTGGTCGGCCAAGCGGGGCGCCGCGCGCGCCTATGAACGCGTCACCCTCTACGGCATCCCACTGGTGACCGGAAGACCCGTCGACTATGGCCGGATCGATCCCGAGCTTTCGCGCGAGCTGTTCATCAGACATGCGCTGGTACAGGGCGAATGGCAGACCAGGCACGCGTTCTTTCACCGCAATCGCGAATTGCTCGACGACGTCGCCGATCTGGAGCACCGCGCGCGCCGCCGCAACATCCTGGTCGACGACGAGGTGCTGTTCGAGTTCTACGATAAACGCCTGCCCGCCGACATCGTCTCGGTGCGCCACTTCGACAACTGGTGGCGCACCGCGCAGCGTAAAGACGCCGCGCAGCTGGACTTCTCGACCGCCACCGTGGTGAACGAGGGCGCCGCCGCGCTCGACCCGTCCGACTTCCCCGATTCCTGGCGTCAAGGCGAGCTCAGCTTCCCGCTCACGTACCAATTCGAGCCGGGCACCGAGGACGACGGCGTCACTGTGCGCATCCCGGTCGAACAGCTCGCCCACGTCCGAGCCGTCGGCTTCGACTGGCTGGTGCCCGGCATGCGCGACGAACTGGCCGCCGCGCTGATCAAGTCGCTGCCGAAGGCGTTGCGCCGCAGCGTGGTTCCCGCACCGGACTTCGCCGCGGCGGCGTTGTCCGCACTGACCCCGCGCGCGGAGCCGCTGCGTATCGGACTGGCGCGCGAGTTGTCTCGGCTGGGTTCGGTCCCAATCGCGCCCTCCGACTTCGAGCCGTCCGCGCTGCCCGACCATCTGCGCATGACCTTCGCCGCCATCGGCGGCGATGGCACGACGCTCACCTGCGGGAAAAGCCTCGCCGCGTTGAAAACACAACTGGCCGAACAGGTTTCCGCCTCGGTCGCCCGTGCCACCGCGGGCGTGGAACGCCCGCCCGCCACGGTGTGGACCTCTGAGTCACTCGGCATCGTCGCGCCGACGGTGCGCCGCCAGGTGGCCGGACAGACCGTGACCGGATATCCCGCGCTGGTCGCCGAGGGCGACGGTGTGGCGCTCCGCGTGCTCAGCTCGCCTGCCGAGCAGGCCGCCGCGATGCGGCTGGGCACCCGGGCGCTGGTGCTGCACGCGCTGCCCACCTCGGTCCGGTCCGTCACCGCGGGGCTGTCACCCACGGATCGCCTTGCGCTGAGCCAGAACCCGTATGGCTCGCTGGAGGCGCTGATCGAAGACTGCCGCGCGGCGGCAGTCGATGAACTCATCGCCGCCGCGGGCGGTCCGGTGCACACACCGGAGAAGTTCGACGCGCTCGTCACCCGAATCCGTCCCGAACTCGCCTCCGCCGTCATCCGTCTCGTGCGACTGGTCGTGCCGGTTCTCGCGGGGGCCCACCAAGTTTCGGCCGCGCTCGCGGAAAGGAGCGAACGCGACATCGCTGACGACGTCCGCGACCAGCTCGACAACCTGGTGTTCCGCGGCTTCGTCTCCGAGTGGGGTGGCGCCCGGCTTCGCGAGCTGCCCCGCTATCTGCGGGCGGCGGTGGTGCGTCTGGAAGCGTTGCCGGGCTCAGCGGTTCGCGATCGTCAGGGCATGGTCGAACTCGATCGGGTACTGGCCGCCTACGACCGCCTGGTCGGGGCCCTGCCGGAGCATCGCAGGCATGCGCCCGAAGCGGCCGAGATCTGGTGGATGATCGAGGAGTTCCGAGTCAGCCTGTTCGCCCAGAAGCTCGGCACACCGTTCCCGGTGTCCGCCAAGCGGATCGAGAAGGCGATCGCCGCGGTCCGGCGCTAGTCAGTCGGCGGTCGACAGCGCCTCGGCGCGTGCCTGACGCATCTCCCGGATCTCGCGTTCGAAATCGTCGGCGGAGGTGAACGACCGGTAGACCGAGGCGAACCGGAGATAGGCGACCTCATCGAGGTCGCGCAGCGGACCAAGGATGGCCAGGCCGACCTCGTGGCTGGGCACCTCCGGAGAACCCTTGGCACGCACCGCGTCCTCCACCTGCTGCGCGAGCAGGTTCAGCGCGTCGTCGTCGACTTCGCGGCCTTGGCAGGCGCGCCGCACGCCGCGAATGACCTTCTCGCGGCTGAACGGCTCGGTGACTCCGCTGCGCTTGACTACGGACAGGATGGCGGTCTCCACCGTGGTGAACCGCCGCCCACACTGCGGGCAGGCGCGACGGCGGCGGATAGCCGCGCCCTCGTCGGCCTCGCGCGAGTCCACCACCCGGGAGTCGGGGTGTCGGCAGTACGGGCAATGCATCCGAGAAATCCTTCGTCGATGCGTGCGCTCGCGTCCGGACCGCCGCCGATCGCAGCGATCGGTCCGGCGAGCACGTGTACAGAGGTCTAGACCCCGGCACCAGGCATTCCCTCACTCGAACTTGGAAATACCTGCATAACAGTTCGAGGATACCCGTCCGAGTACCCGAATCGTCGCACTCACCCACGGCTACCGCCGCGCCACCTCGATCATTCGACGATCTACCAGTGTGCGGTCAGGTCCGCGAGGAGGTCCGGCAGCCGCGGTGCGCGGCGACCGCGGGCCGTGTCGGGCCTGAACGACTGGCCTATAACGGCGCCGGGTCGGTCGCCAGATCGATGTGGCATGGACCAGGTCACCTGGTGATATATGCCCGCCTCGTGTCACGGTCGGCCCAGTTGAAGTCGGGCAGCGGACACGCGGCGTGAGACCGCGGCCCGCGACGTCGGCGCGGACCGTTGCTAGCGCGAAGACTCCGGGCGCGGGGCACCTTGGGACGGCGGGCTTGCCCGCGACGGTGCTGACGGAGGTGAGCACTCGGCCGATGGGCGCGGGCGCGCCGACGTTTCGTTCCACTGATCGGCGACGACGCGGTTCTGCTCCCGGTCGGTCATCCGGATCGGCGCGTCGATGGGTGGCCGATCCCGCCGGTCAGCGCGGTGGTGGCGCGCCCGCGCCGCCTCGGCCGTCGACCACGGCGGGCACCGATCCCCCGGACTCGCCGCCCCAGTCGCCCGCGCGCACGTGCGCCAGCGCGATCAGCCCCGCCACCGCAAGGGCGGCCAGGAGTGCGGTCACGGCGAGCACGGCGAAACCGACCTGCGCCCGCTCCACCCGCTCCATCGGATGCGGGCCACGTGCCCGCCGGAGCGCGGAAGTCCTTGCACCACGGCCGTATATGACCGCAGCGCCGCCAGGGCGAGCGTCGCGGGGGCGCCGATCGACCGCGGAGCGATGCGCAGGCACCAGCGCCCTGGCGCGCGCACCGCCGCGCCGGATACGCGAGCCCGTGTCGTACCCGAGATCGACCGCCGCCGCATCGACGGTGGCGCGGTAGTCGAACCTCTCTCCTGCCGCACCGATCGATGTGGTGATGTCGCTGATCACAGTGCTCATCGGACAAACCTCCGTGGTGGGTGCTCCGTCGCCGTTCGAGCCGGTGTTCCCATTCGAACACATGTTCCCCGATCTATTCGATCAGGTGTTCGAAGAACGTGTGTTCGATTTCTACCACGGCAGAGCGACAAAGTCAGCAGAAACGCCCGACATGCGTCGAACAGATGTTTGATACATCGACGTGACCGGGCTAGATTCGAACTACCGAATGCACGACAGACCATGACGACAGACACCCGGCGGGATCGGCCGGGAACAGCAGGAAAGGGCGGTTGCGGTGAGGCACACAGACGACACGGGTGACGAGACCGAAAGCGGCGCCGACTCGGCGAGTACCGGGGCGGATCTCACCGTGCGTCAGCGCAAAGTACTGGAGGTGATCCGCACCTCGGTGAGCGAGCGCGGCTACCCGCCGAGCATCCGGGAGATCGGTGACGCTGTCGGGCTGACGTCCACCTCCTCGGTCGCCCATCAGTTGCGCGCCTTGGAGCGCAAAGGCTTCCTGCGCCGCGATCCGAATCGTCCACGCGCGGTGGACGTCCGGGGCCTGGACGAGGTGGTGCGTTCGGTGACCAGTCTGCCGGTCGCCGCGGTGGACGGGTCCGATGGCGCCGTCGACGCCGACCGCCCGGTGCCCACATTCGTGCCGGTGCTCGGCCGCATCGCCGCCGGTGGTCCGATTCTGGCGGAGCAGGCCGTCGAAGACGTCTTCCCGCTCCCCCGCGAGCTGGTCGGCGACGGCTCGCTGTTCCTGCTGAAGGTTGTCGGCCAGTCCATGATCGACGCGGCGATCTGCGACGGCGACTGGGTGGTCGTCCGGCAACAGAACGTCGCCGACAACGGCGACATCGTCGCCGCGATGATCGACGGCGAGGCCACGGTGAAAACATTCAAGCGCACCGGCAAGGACGTCTGGCTGATGCCGCACAATCCGGTGTTCGAACCGATCCCCGGCAACGACGCCCAGATCCTCGGCAAGGTCGTCACGGTCATCCGCAAGATCTGACGACGGACGGCAACCCGCGCCGGCCGCGCGGACATGCACCGCCTCGCACCGCAACACCCAACCGAGTTCGGCCCCCACGTTCACAGCTGATTGACAGTAAGCGCGCAGGGAATCCACCAGGCAACTTGCGAGACTTCCGCGGTGACAGCGATCAGCGCCGACGCGGCCCTGCCCGATGCGACCACGACTCTCGATCCCGATCCGCTCGGGCTACCGCCTGCTCGTCGGTGGGAGCGAGCGAGTCTGGCGGTGCTGCTGGCTTGGACGGCCGTCGCGTATCTGTGGCACATTACGGTCAACGGCATGGCCAACGGTTTCTACGCCGCGGCGGCCTGGTCCGGTGCGCGGGACTGGAAAGCACTACTGTTCGGCTCGCTGGATCCGGGCAACTTCATCACCGTCGACAAACCGCCGGTCTCACAGTGGGTGATGGGACTGTCGGGACAGCTGTTCGGATTCAGCAGCGCGAGCATGCTCGTGCCGCAGGCGCTGATGGCCGTCGCGGCCGTGGCACTGCTGTATACGACGGTGGCCACGGCGACCGTCAGCCGTGGCGCGGGTTTGCTGGCCGGGGCGGCGCTGGCAGTGACGCCGGTGGTGGCGTTGATGTTCCGGTTCAACAACCCGGACGCGGTGATGGTTTTGCTGATGACCGCGGGCGCGTACTGCACGATCAAGTCGTTGCGACGGGCGAGCGCGCGCTGGCTGATGCTGGCCGGTGTCGCGCTCGGATTCGCATTCCTGGCGAAGATGCTCGAAGGGCTCATGGTGTTGCCCGCGCTGGCACTCACCTACCTGATCGTCGCGCCGACCTCGGTGCGGAAACGGCTGCTGCACTTGCTCGCCGCGGCGGCGGCGTTGGTCGTCTCGTCCGGCTGGTACGTACTGCTGACGATCCTGTGGCCCGCCTCGTCGCGGCCGTATCTGGCCGGGTCGACGAACAACACGTTCATGGATCTGGTGCTGGGCTACAACGGCTTCGCCCGCTTCCTGGGTCACAACCACCAAGGCGGCAACCGATTCGCACTGCCGCCAGGGTACGAGATGCCGCGCACCCTGGGGCAGGGCCGCGGTGGATTCGGCGGATTCGGCGGCGGGTCGGGTCCGACCCGGCTATTCACCGGTGAGATCGGGTTCGAGATCTCCTGGCTGCTTCCCGCCGCCCTGCTCGCCTTCGTGCTGGTCCTCGCGTCGCGCGGGCGCGCCCCACGCACCGACCTCGTCCGCGGGGCCGCGCTGGTCTTCGGATTGTGGCTGATCATCGACGGCGTCGCGTTCACCACGATGCGCGGCGGCATGCACGCCTACTACACGCTGGCCATCGGTCCCGCCGTGGCCGGGATGTTCGCGATCGGCGTCGCCGAGGTGTGGCGCCGGCGCGAGGAGTTATTCGGCCGAATAGGCGCTGCCGCGTTGGTGCTCACGTCCGGACTGTGGGCGTTCGTGCTGCTGAGCCGCAACGCCGAATGGCTGCCGTGGTTGCGCTGGGCGCTCGCGGTGGTCTCGGTGACGGTGGCGCTCGGCCTGGTCGCCGCCGCGTTCCCGGCCGTGTCGCGGCGGGTTCGCGCCAGGGCGGTGTCGGTGCTGGTCGTCGTGGGTGTTCTCGCCGGGATCGGTGGCTCGACGGCATATGCCGCCGCCACCCTGCCGCAGGTGCATACCGGGGGCGGGCCGACGGTCGGTCCCGCGAAGCCCGAGCGGCCGACGTCGGCGAACAATATGCGCAACGAGGTGATGTCGTTCGTGAACGGCGACACCGAGCCGCAAGTCGCCGCGCTGCTGCGCGACACGACAACCACCTGGTCGGCGGCGGTGGACCGTTCCTCGGTCGCCGCATCCCTCGAGCTCGCCAGCCACACCCCGGTCATCGCGATCGGCGGCTTCACCTCCGACGACCCGGTTCCCACCCTCGATGATTTCCAGACCATGATCCGCACCCACCAGGTGACGTACTACCTCGCACAGGAGGTGAAACTTCCCGACTCATGGCGCGTACACAACCAACCGGGCGTTCTCCCCGGCGCCGGGCAGGCGAGCGCCACGGACAACGGGCTATGGCGTCCGGCCGGGCACAAGGACATCGCCGACTGGGTATCCGCGCACTACACCCCGGTGCGTCTCGGCAACGTCGCCGTCTACGACCTCACCGTCGTGGCTCACTGATGGGCCGCAGCGCGCGATATGCCTTGGGCGTCATGGCAATTGATCTGACGAGTCCTCGACGGGGCATATCGCGCGCTGGGTGGAACTGTTCAACGCACATGACCTCGGTGCGCTCGACGATCTCTGCAAGCCGGGCAGCGTCGTCGTGCTGGTGCCCGGCCGGTTGGTCTCGGGGGCCGGAATGCCGTCCCGCCCTCACCCTGCCCGCTGGTCCTCGCCCGCAGCGACCCGAATACATCCCGACGGATCCGTAACAGGCTGGCTCTCAGCCCCGCTGGGCCCCTCAGGCCACATCGACGTGCATCGTTCGGTCGACACCAAATCGGCTATGTCGCCAAGCCCTCTGGCACCTTCCTTCGCTAGAAATAGTCTTTGAGCATCTCCGTGGACCACGGAGCTTGGCGGATCTCTCCACGTGGGCCGAACTCCGCGAACCACGGCTTGATGTCCAGCACAGGCGTGCCGGCTACAGCGTCCAGCTCAGCTACGTGCAGATCCAGGCCGTCCACTCGTAGCAGTCGAGTACGGGACACCCCAAGCCAGTTGACGCGTCGCATATTTCTATGTCCAAAGATGCCGACCTTCGGCCATGCGGGGTTATCGCGCGCACTGCGCGCACCGAAGTGCAAATCCGTTTGATCGGTCAAGTGGAAGCGGAACACGATCTCGAGGTGGCTGAACGCGTCCAAGCCTTGCACGGACTCTTCAGTGAACCGGCAGTCATCTATGCGAATGATCGCCTCGACACCACCCCAGTGATCGTCTGTAGGTTCGCGGCGGCCACCTACCACATGTGCGACCGGCACTGCTTTCGCAGACTCGGTGGCATGACCAGCCGCACTCAATGCTTTGGCGTGTACAACCTTGAGGAGTGCCCGCTCACGTGGCAAGCGGATTGGTAGCGGGGGCCGCCGACCGAGGCTTCAGCGAGTTGTAGCCCTTCCGCGTAATGCCCAAGGTCGATGGCTTGACTTCGTTAGTCAAATACTGGACCACGGCTGTCCGTCCATGACCGCCACCGAGCCGCTGATCGATTTGGGAGAACAAGACCATCACGTCTCGCACATCAGCTACGTCGGCTTCCCCCACGTGACGAACGCCGGTCTTCTCACCCGGCAGGACTGACACCCGCCGGGTCGAGCCAGCCAGGCAGTTGATCGAGGTCGAGCGTAAACGCGAACTCCCCGACCCCAGTACGCTGCGCCTGCGACTCGCCGAAATCGGCTACCACGAGGCCAGACACCTCACCGAGGTCGACACCTACTTCAGCCGGCCCGACGTCGACTACCTGAAAACAGTTGAATGCCTTCGCATTTGACGCCGCGACGGGTTCGCCGAGATCACCTACAAGCCGCCGTCCAAGGCTGTCACCCACAGCGACGCTGACGTGATCGCCAAACGCGAAACCAACGTCATGCTCAGCGGCCCCGACCAAGCAACCGCCGCCACCCAGCTGCTTGCCGAAATCGGCATGACCGAACTCGTCCGTGTCGAAAAGGAGCACACCATCTACCAACACCCCGAACGCGACGACATCATTGTCAGCATCGATACCGTCACCCGCGCCGGAACCTTCGTCGAAACCGAGGTCACCGCCGCCGACCCGGACGCGGCAACTGCTTACCTCGAAGAAGTCGAAACCGAACTCGGGATAGCCGATCACCCCGTCGTCGGCCTGCCCTACCGCAACCTCGTCATGGCCGCCGCCAACTGATCACCGCTCAGGCTTCCCCACGCGAATGTATACCCGCCTGGTCGATCAGATCACATCGCGCCAAGGGGAAGCACCGGCCCGGGCCTTGTCCATGGAGTATCCGATATGCAGTCCGATCACCGAGACTCGGGGCAAATGCACCCCTTGGGGTAACGGCCGGCAGGGGGGCCGAACCTCCTATCCATGTGGAAGTTTCGACTTCCGGCCCGTCGCGCTACCTGCCGGTGAGGATTGCGGTCACCGAGACAGCGGTCTCATCGTCGTGCGGCAAGCCGCAGGTTGGTGACCTCAAGCTGGCGCGCCGTGCTCGCCGCCAAGGCACGCACCTGGGCGTCGTCGAGGCGTCCGCACAGACGCCCCCAGTGCACCGCGACCTGCTCCCCCACCGACACGTCCGGCACCGCTGTGTAGCCGTCTACCCGGATCGGGATGGGCCGCACCGTTTCCGCCGACAGCACCAGCCGCCGCCCGTCCCAGCTCAGCCCGCGAGAGCGCAGCGCGATCTCGGTGTCGGTGCGGTCGGCCACCGTCCCCCAGGTGATCCGGCAACTGTCGAGCACATGTACCGGATGTCCGTTGCCGTGCCCGACCAACCGCGACCACGGGTACACGCCGAAGACGTGGAAGCAGTGGTTGGCCGCGGCCTCGTCGGCCAGCTCCGGGCCCAGATGCGTCCAGTACCCACCCGCGACCGGGCCTAACAATGCCAGCAACTCGGCGGTGAACTCGGTCGGGTCCAGGTCTGCGCCGATTCCGCCGCCCAGCCAGTAGGACTCGACGAGGCGGCGATCCAGCGGGTCCCCGATTCCGGTCATCGCCGCCATCACCCGCAGATACGGCCACGCGCCGGTGAACCGCCGAGCCACCGCCCGCACCTGGTCGTCCGTCCCGTCGCGCAACGCGACCGCGTCGGGTGGCCCGCAGTAGCCGAGCCGGTTGGGGGCGTAGGCATACCGGGCGAACATCTCCGCTCCGCCGCCTGCCATCAGCCGGGCCGTTCCCCGATGCGGTCGGCGCACCACCGCCGTTCGAGATCGCCGAATCGCCACACGCCGACAGCGATCACCCAGGTGAGCAGGAACACACCGACGACGAGGAAGCCGAGCACGCCGAGGTCCAGATCGCCGACCCAGGCCAGTGGACCGTTGGTGACGCCGAGCTCGTCGGTCAGGATCGAGATCATCTCCTGCGCGCCGATCAGCAGGGCGACGGCGACCGAAAGCCCGGTCACCACGATGTTGTAGTAGATCGTTCGGAGCGGACCGGCGAACGCCCACCCGTAGGCGTAGTTCATGCAGGCGCCGTCCAGCGCGTCGAACAGCGCCATGCCCGCCGAGAACAGCACAGGCAGTACGAGAATCGCATACCAGGGCAGGTCGGTCGCCGCCGCGCCGCCCGCGATCACCAGCAGGCTCACCTCGGTGACGGTGTCGAAGCCGAGGCCGAACAGCAGCCCGACCGGATACATCTGCCACGGCGTGCGCACGGCCCGCGTCAGCGGCCGCAGTATCCGGTTCAGCGCGCCGCGGTGGTCCAGCTGCCGTCGCAGCGCGGCCTCGTCGTAGTTGCCCCGCCGCACCCCGCGGAATACCCGCCAGATCCCGATCAGCGACACCAGGTTCAGCAGGCCGATGAGGATGAGGAAGGTCCCCGAGACGCCGGTGCCGAACACACCGGTCCACCGTTGCAGCCCGGAGTCCCCGTCGCGCAGGTTCGCCGCGAGCGCCTTGACGCCGAACGCCAGCAGCGCGACAAGGACGAAGACGATGGTCGAGTGTCCGAGCGCGAACCAGAACCCGACCGACAGCGGTTTCCGCCCGTCCGCCACCAGTTTCCGGGTGGTGTTGTCGATCGCGGCGATGTGGTCGGCGTCGAACGCGTGCCGCATCCCTAGCGTGTAGGCGGTGACGCCGAGCCCCATGCCGAATACCGCCCCGTCCACGATGTAGCGGCCGGGAACGACGAACAGGAGCAGCGCACCCCACCCGAGGATGTGCAGCACGAGGATGACGAGCGCCATCCCGACGACGCCGCGCCGCTGCCTCCGGTCCAGCCCGGCCCATGCGCCGCGTGGCACCACAGGGTGGTCGGCGACCTGGACGATAACGGACACCTCGCCTTCTTGCTCGGACGGCGGTCACGCCGCCGTCTCAACAGATACGCGGCAGCTGCTCTCCCGCGGGCAGGTCCACCACGCGCGTGCCGCCGAGGGCCGTGCGGGCCACCACCATCCCGGGATGCTCGGCGACGCACCGGCCGATGGCCGCTGCCTGCGCACCCAGCGGGTGCTGCCGCATCGCCGCGAGCACGCGGTCCGCGTCCTGAGCGGCGACGAACGCGAGAAGCTTGCCCTCGTTGGCCACGTACATCGGGTCCAGCCCGAGCAGCCCGCACGCGTCCCGCACGCCCGCGGGGACCGGGAGCTGCCGCTCGTCCAGCGCCACACCGACATTCGCGGCGCGAGCGATCTCGTTGAGCGACGCGGCGACGCCGCCGCGGGTGGGATCGCGCAGCATGTGTACGTCGGCGCCGGTCGCCAGCATCGCCGCGACCAGTCCGTGCAGCGGCGCGGTGTCGCTGAGCACGGTGGTGCCGAACTCCAATCCCTCGCGGCAGCTGAGCACCGCGATGCCGTGCACCCCGATGTCGCCGCTGACCAGCACGACGTCGCCCGGGGTCGCGCGCTGCGGCCGGATGTCCACGCCGGGGTCCACGAGGCCGATTCCCGCGGTGTTGAGATAGATCCCGTCACCGTGCCCGGCGTCGACCACCTTGGTATCCCCGGTGACCAGCTGAACCCCCGCCGCCAAGGCCGCGGTGCCGACCGCCTGCGCGATGCGCGCGATGTCGGCCAGTGCGGTGCCCTCCTCCAGGATGAACGCGGTCGACAGCACCATCGGGCGCGCGCCGGCCATGGCCAGATCGTTCACCGTGCCGTTGACCGCGAGCTCCCCGATCGTGCCGCCGGGGAAGACGAGCGGTTTGACGACGAACGAGTCCGTGGAGAACGCCAGCCGGGCGCCGCCGAGCGTGACCACCGCGGAGTCGCCCATGTCCGCCTGCGCGGCCGAGCCGAACGCGGGCAGGAACAGATGCTCGATCAGCTCGCCGGACATCGCGCCGCCACCGCCATGGCCCATCACGATGTTCGGCGAATCCCGCAACGGCATCGGACACACCCAGCCGTCCATGTCGATCGCCACGGGAGCTGTGCCTTCCTCAGGCATGAGCCACCTCCGCCGGGAGATCGAGCCGACGGTAGAGGTAGTAGGCGGCGCACGCGCCTTCCGAGGACACCATGGTGGCGCCCAACGGGTTGCGTGGCGTGCACTCCTTACCGAAGGCCGCGCACTCATTCGGTTTGATGAGCCCCTGCAGCACCTCACCCGAGCGGCAGATCGACGACTCGGCGGTGTGCAGATCCCCTACCGAGAAGCGCTCTTCGGCGTCGAACTCGCGGTAGCGCTCCGACAGCCGCCAGCCGCTGCGCGGAATCATGCCGATGCCACGCCACGCCCGGTCGGTCACCTCGAAGACATCCTGCAGCATGGCTTTCGCGACCGGGTTGCCCGCCGCGGCCACCGCGCGCGGATAGGCGTTCTCCAGTTCGTGCCTGCCGGTTTCCAGTTGCAGCACGGTGCGGCGGATGCCCTCCAGGATGTCCAGCGGCTCGAATCCGGTGACCACCATGGGAACCCGGTACTTCGCAGCCAGTGGCGGGTATTCGTCGGTGCCCATCACCGTGCAGACATGCCCGGCCGCGAGGAATGCCTGCACCCGGCAGGTGGGCGACTCCATGATCGCGGCGATGGCAGGCGGAACGAGCACATGCGACACCAGCAGCGAGAAGTTCCGGATGCCGAGTCGTTTCGCCTGATACACCGTCATGGCGTTGGCAGGCGCGGTGGTCTCGAAACCGATGCCGAAGAACACGACCTCGCGATCGGGGTTCTCCTTGGCGAGGTTGAGCGCGTCCAGCGGCGAGTAGACCACCCGGACGTCGCCACCCTCGCTCTTGACCCGGAACAGATCCTTGGTGCTGCCCGGCACGCGCAGCATGTCACCGAACGAGCAGAAGATCACGCCGGGCCGTGCCGCGATCTCCAGCGCCTTGTCGATCACCTCGAGCGGGGTGACGCAGACCGGGCAGCCAGGGCCGTGGATCATTTCGATCTGGTCGGGCAGCAGCTGGTCGATGCCGTGGCGAATGATCGAATGTGTTTGTCCGCCACAGACTTCCATAATCGCCCAGCGTCTGCTCGTGGCGGAACGGATCCGGTCGAGCAGATGCTTGGCGAGCTCGGGGTTGCTGAATTCGTCCAGATACTTCATGGCGTCACCTCTGGTTCCTCGCGTGGCGGCTCGGCCGCGGGGTTGTCGAGACCCGCCTGCTTGGCGGCGATGGCGAAGCCGTCGCCGAATTCCTCGTTCAGTACGCCGAGGTGTTCGAACTCGGCCAATGTCTTCAGCGCGGACTCCTCGTCCAGCCGCTGAATCGCGAATCCCACATGGACCACGACGTAGTCGCCGACGGTCGCGTCCGGGATGTATTGCAAGCACACGTCCTTGTGCACGCCGCCGAAGTCGACGACCGACATCATCGTGCCGTCGCGCTCATGCAGGCTGAGCACTTTTCCTGGCACCGCTAGACACATCGTTGCTCTCCTTCCGCTCATCCCCCGCCGCCCGCGAGGAGTTGCCCGAACGCGAGTCCGCCGTCGTTGGGCGGCAGCCGGTGATGGCTGATCACGGTGAACCCGTTGTCCCGCAGCAGCGCACACGACCGCGCGAGCAACAGGGCGTTCTGGAAGACGCCGCCGGACAGGGCGACGGTCGTCGGGGCCGCGGCGTAGCGGACCGCGAGGTCGAGCACCAACCGGGCGACGGCCGTGTGGAACCGCGCCCCGACCACCGCGGCGGGTACGCCGCTGCGCACGTCTGCCACCACGGCCGCCAGCACGGGGGCGGGATCGATAGCGGCGGGATCGCCCTCCCCAGGCGTGAACCGGTACTCGGTCGCGCCTTCCTCCGCGCGGCGCGACCGCCCTTCCAGCTCGATCGCCGCCTGGGCCTCGTAGTCGACCACGTGCCGCACGCCGGTCAGCGAGGACACCGCGTCGAACAGCCTGCCCATGCTGGAGGTGGGCGCGCAGCCCAGACCCGTCTCGAATTGGTGTGCCAGTACCGATCTTTCGTCCACCGGGCACGCGGCGACCGCGGGAATATCCTCGCTCCAATCGATCCCGGCAGACCAGAGATGTGCCAGCGCCATGCGGTAGGGTCTGCGGACCGCGAGATCGCCACCGGCAAGCGGCACATATTTCAGGTGGGCGAGCCTTCGGTAGCCCTTATAGCCGGCCAGCAGGACCTCGCCGCCCCATACCGCGCCGTCCGGACCGAATCCGGTGCCGTCGAAGGCGATGCCGACCACCTGCTCGGTGGCGCCGAGCCCGTGCTCGCCCATCACGGCGGCGATGTGCGCGTGATGGTGCTGCACGGTGTATACGGCTCGCTCGCCCGCGTGCCTGCGTGCCCACGCGGCGGAGCGGTAGCCGGGATGCGCATCGGCGACGAACTGCACCGGGCGCACCCCGGTGAGATCCGCGAGATGCCGCTGCGCCGCGTCGAAGGACCGCAGCGTGGCCAGATCATCCATGTCACCGATGTGCTGACTGAGCCAGGCATAGCGGCCGTCGGCCACGGCGCAGGTGTTCTTCAGGTCGGCACCGACCGCCAGGGTCGGCGGCAGCGGGACCGGCAGTGCCAGTGGCAGCGGCGCATAGCCGCGCGAACGGCGCACCGGCAGCTCATGGCCGTCGAGCCAACGCACCACCGAGTCGTCACAGGGCACGAGGATGCGCCGATTGTGCGAGAGCCAGCCGTCCGCGAGCCCGGCGAGCCGGCTGTGAGCGTCGTCGTCCTCGTAGCAGATCGGCTCGCCGCCGAGGTTGCCGGAGGTCATCACCAGCGTTCGCGGGCCGGGCGGATCGTCGGGTAAGCCGAACAGCAGGAGGTGCAGTGGGGTGTAGGCGATCATGACACCCAGGTCCGGATTGCCGGGCGCCACGGATTCGGCTGGGGCCGGGCAACGGTGCCGTTCGGCGTTCGGCACGGCGGAAACAGCCGCATCGCGTGGCACGCCGGACCTGGCTGTCATCGGCGCCGCGGCACCGAAAGATCCGGGAGCGGACCCGGTCGTCTCCGGATCACCGTCGACCACGCGGGGTGCCGTTGACGCCGCCCGGCGGGAGAGCAGCACGATCGGGCGGGCCGGGCTGGCCAGCAGCGCGGCGGCCGCGTCGTCGACCACGACGATATCGCGGGCCGTCGCGAGGTCGGGCACCATGAGGGCGAAGGGCTTGTCGCCGCGGCGTTTCCGCCTGCGCAGTTCGGCAACGGCGGCCTCGTTCGCGGCATCGCAGGCGAGGTGATAGCCACCGATGCCTTTGACCGCGAGGATTCCGCCCGCGCGCAGCAGCTCACGGGCGGCAGCCAGTGGATCACCCGTACCCGGTCCGGAGTACGCCAGCGTCGGGCCGCACTCCGGGCAGGCGATGGGCTGGGCGTGGAAACGGCGGTCGCCGGGGTCGGCGTACTCCCTGGCGCATCTGTCGCACATGGCGAAGTCCGCCATCGAAGTCCGTTCGCGGTCGTAGGGCAGGCCGGCGATGATGGTGAACCGCGGCCCGCAATTGGTGCAGTTGACGAACGGGTGGCGGTAGCGGCGGTCGCCTGGGTCGCGTAGCTCACGCTCACAATCGGCGCAGATCGCGACATCGGGCGAGGCCAGTGTGCGCCCGCCGCACGCACAGGTGGTGTCGGCAATGTGGAATCCGGTGCCGCCGCGCACCGGCAGGTCGGTCTGGTCGACCGATTCGACCACCGCGAGCGGCGGCGGCCGCAGGCGCAGCCGCTCGGTGAACTCGTCCAGAGCCGTTGGCGCGCCCTCGATTTCGATGACCACCCCGTTGCTGTCGTTGCTCACGCTCCCGGCCAGCGCCAGTTCGGCCGCGGTGGTGTAGACGAACGGCCGGAATCCGACGCCTTGGACCACGCCGCGCACGAGCAGGCGGCGCCGCGACCGCACGGCGGTCATGGTTGGTCTCCGCGCTGCAGCAGGCGCAGCCCGTCCAGCGCCGCCGCGGCGCCGGCCTCGTCGGTCTTCTCGACGACGAAGCCCATGTGGATGATCACCCAGTCGCCCGGCCGCGCCGGATCGTCACCGAGCAGGCCGATATTCACCTTCCGCTGCTCACCGGACACGTCGACGAGTGCGATCTGGTCGTGGTAGCCATCGAGGATGTCCACCACTCGTCCCGGGATGCCAAGACACATCGGTCATTCCTCCTGTCGCACTCTGGTCGGCGACGGCGACGAGCCGTCCCGGACTGTGCCGACCTGCACCGCGTGGCCTTCGACGGGCTGGGCGCCGACAGGCATCAAGTCCGCGAGGACACGGCCGACAGCGGCGACCGCGTCGTCCACCGCGGCGGCGACGGGCTCGGACAGCCCGATCCCGTCGTCCACGGAGGCGACCTGGCAGCCGATCACGACGGTCGGCGGCAGCGCGCCGCCGAGCGCGCGCACCCCGGCGAACACGGCGGCAGGAGTCATCGCGTGCGCGTCGAGGTGCACGGCGTCGGCGTCGGCGGTTGCGGCGCGGAACACCTCGACACGGCCGGGCTCCCCGCGATCGGGCAGCGCATCGATCAGCACCAGCGCGTCCCAGGCGTCCAGCAGGTCATAGGCGAGGTGCATGCCGCGAATGCCGTAGTCCATCACGCGCACACCGGCGTGGGGGTAGTGCGGCAGCCGCCGCACGACCTCGGGTCCGAATCCGTCGTCGCCCAGGAAGATGTTGCCGATCCCGGCGATCAGCACCGTGGCCGTCTGATCACCCCTCCCCTTCGGTCGGCGCCGTCGCGCCGCCGACGTTCGCGTCGTCGACCTTGCCGGTCGCCGTCTCGTCCGGTTCGTTCGCGGTCTGCTTGCGTCCCTCGTAGGGCGGGGTGGCCGGTTCGGCGCTGGAGCCCGGCGTCGTGGTGAACTCCGTCCGACGTTTGGAGTCGGTGCCGTGGGCGGAGGTGGTCTCCTCGTGTCCGATATCGCCCGGTTCGCGTTCGGTAGGGCCACCGGCAACGGTGTCGGAGCCGGTGTCTCGCGAACCCGGCTCGCCGCGTGCCGCTTGCGGCTCTTCTCGTTGGTTACCCATAATGTTTCCCTTCCGGTCGGCCACTACATGTGCCGAATCTTCAGATATCGCCGAAGATCCGGTATCGCCCGCAGGCCGAGATACAGACCGGCCGCCGCCAGCACGGCGACGATGGCCGTCGAGATCACTCCCACCGCTTCCATAGCGGACTTCCTTTCACTTGTCGGGGCTGTCGAGTGGCTCCAGTTCGTCGGGCGCGAAATACAAGTAGCGGCCGTACCATTCGTGCAGATCGGCCGCCGGGTCGTCGTCCAGCACGACACCGACATGCGCTTGCCCGTCGACGTCCTCGTGCACCGAGACGACCCGGGCGGGCTTGCCGTCGAAGAACAGGTCCTGGGCATCGGCCCGACGAGACGGATGCAGCCGGACTCGGCTTCCCTTGTGCACCAGCACACCCGCGACCGGCACCGCATCGGATTCCGGGCGAACATCGTTGTCGGCCGACGGGTCCCACCAATCGATGCCTTCGGGAACCTCCGGTATCAGTCGCGGCGGATCGAGGTGCGGGTCGCGCAGCACACCGTGCAGACGGCGCAGGTCCTCGGGCGTCATTCCGTCGCAGCGATCGATGATCTCGGCGGCGCGCGGATCGGTCGCGCGCGCCAGCACCTTCTCCTCGTCGGTCATTGTCATGACGCGCAGGGTGAGGATTTCGTCGATCTCGGTGGAGTCGAACAGCGGTCCCTCGCTCTGCTCGGCTATCTCCGGGTGGTCGTAGAGGATGATCGGCGAGATCAGCAGCAGGCTGTGGTCGCCGGACGGTCCGGCAAGCACCGGGAAGCAGCGGTGCCGGTCGCAGCGTTCGGCCGCAGCCGCGGCGGCGGGCGGCGGGTCCAGCAGCGAAACGAACTGTGCGCCAGCGACTTCCGCGATGAGGTGCGTACCGATCAGCGAGCGGGCGATGGCGTCCTGCTTGTCGGCGGCTGGCGCGCCCATATTGCGGACCGCGATCGTGAGCCGCAGGTACCGGTCGTCCTGGTCGATCGTGAGATCGAATCGGCCCGCGAGCGGCAGTCGGGTACGCACGAACGCGCCCACCAACCGTCCCGATGCGTCGGTGATCTCCTCGGTGTCTGTTCCGCCCGAAATACTCAGTGGCCGAACGAGATTCGTGGGCACCAGCGGGCCGACGACGAGTTCCCGCACGACGGCCTCGTCCCAGGACAAACACGACCGCGCATCGACGGTCAGCTCGGCGACCGGTGTACCAGCGCTGTCCACCACCTGTCGCCGCTGGAGCTGGAGGAATCGGATTGTGCAGGTGAGCATCGGGTTCTCGCCCGGATCGATCAGGCACTGCGCCGACATCGTCGACTCCTCGCCGAGCCCGGCCGCGGCGGCGCTGTCCGGTCCCAGCACACCGAACTGCCAGCGCGACTGGTTCTTACGCGAGTTCGCCCGATACGGGTACAGCAGGTAGCCCTCGTACAGCACCGCGTCGGCGACGGCACGGGCGCGGGCGCAGGAGTCGGCGGTCACGGTAGCTCCTCCGAGCGGGCCAGCAGCTGGGTCACCGTGTCGTCGAAACCGAGCAGGCCGTGCCCGGACTTGTAGGCGGTGAGGGCATCGAGGGTGTCCCGGTGCAGGCGCAGCCAGCCGGTGTTCGGGAAGTGCGCCGCCATCAGGTCGTGCCAGACCGAGACCGGCATGTCGAACTTGTCCTCGCGGTCCCAGGGAATCTGCTGGATCGCGAATCCGCCGCTGCCCTTGATGAAGACCGTGCCGCTGAACAGGAACAGCAATGGAACGACGCCCTCGCGCAGCGCGTGCAGATACTTCGACCCGGCTACCTCGAAGTCATAGGTGCACGGCATCGGCAGATCCACCTCCGCGCCACCGGTGAACCCGGGAACCATGGTGGCGCAATGCATCCAGAGGAACGACCGCTGCGTGGCGTGCCAGCGCTCGCGCGGGCCGAACAGGTCGGCCAGCCCCGAGCCTTCCTCCTCAGAGTAGCTGCGGCGGAACGGCTCGATGCGCACCTGCGCCCGCAGGGCGATCGCGTGCACGGGTTCCTCCGCGAGTGCGGCGATGCCGACTCGCGCGGACAGGATCGGTGCGACGGCGTACGGTTCCGGCTTCATCTCCAGCACGGCGAACGTCGTCGAGTAGACCGGGCTCATGCCGCACCACCACCCCGTCGCGCGCGCGCCGACACGGTGGCGAAGAACTCGTCCAGGTAGCGCCGTACGTCCTGCCCGCCGTCGAATCCGCGCCACAGCAGCCGTATCCGGCCGACGAATTCGTAGCAGGCGTCGATCGGCAGCAGCAGGCAGCTCGCCGCCGCGGTTCCGCGTTCGGGCACCCGGATCAGGAGCGCCTCGACGTCGGGGGCGAGGACGTCGAGTTCGGGGTGCCGCTCCAGGATCGAGTTCCACTGCGCCAGCGGAAGTTCCGATTCGGTCGCGCCCGCTGGTCCTGGATAGAAGGCCACGGTCCTGCCCAACGCCGAGTTGCGGAAGAAGAACGCAAGGCCGACCGGTATCTCCAACGCGTCCCATTCGCCCTGGCTGATCGTGAAGCCGGGAAACGCGAGATACCGATCCGGCACTGCCCGATAGCGCAGCGCCGCGTTCTGGTCCACGAACAGCAGATAGCAGCTGCGGCATACGCACATCAGCTGGCGGCCTTCGACATTCACCACATGCTGGTGCTCGTCGGCGATCTGTTCGGCGCACATCTCGCACCGTTCACCCGCCCGCGGCGCGGACTTGCCGTTGGCGGTAATCCGCTGCAGGACCCGGAACGGCGTATTCACCCGCGCACCTCCACCGGCACCGCCACCGACAGTTCGCCGGAGCGGACGAGCACCGGAAGTGGCTCGAGGTGTTCGTCGCCATCCACTCGCGCACCGGCGTGCACGGCGTCGAAGTGCGCTCGGCAAGTCGGGCAGCGCAGCACCGCGTCACCGACCGGAAACCCGGCACGCCGATGCAGCACGGCGCCCGCCAGCGAGTGGTCGCAGGCCGGGCAGCGGTCCCGGTAGGCGAACACGTCCGAACCCACCCGGCAGGCCAGCACCGCAAGCCCGGCGACGGCGAACCCGCCCACTTCGCCGGGACGCAGCTCGGCCAGTTCGGGGACCGCGATCCAGCTTCCGGACCGGTCGCCGTTCGCGTGCACCCGTGTGAACAGAGAGTCGGCGGAGATCAGCCCCGCCGACTCCGTCTGCGCGACGACTTCGATGGACTCGATCTCCGGCGCTGCCGCACGGACCGCGTCCTCGACAGCCAGCTCCAGCGTCACCGACGAGGACGGGCAGCTGCGGCAACTGCCCGCCAGCTCCAGGCGGACCACGCCGTCGGTGATGCCGACCAGGCTGACGTCACCGCCGTGCGAACCGAGGTAGGGGCGCACACTGTCCAGCGCCGTGCGCACCCTGGTGTGCACGTCGTGCGGATGCAACCCGTGCACGAGCAGCAGGCTCGCGACCAGATCGTCGCGGGCCAGCCGCTCGATCGCCGCCGCGTCCAGCAGCCCGAGCACGCGGGCCAGACCCGCGCCGTAGAGGTCGGCGACCTCGCGCACCAACTGTTCGGCGCGTTCGCGGACGAGGGTACCGCCCGCCGAACTCGCCTCCAGCAGCGTCTCGATGCGATCGCCCGCCTCGCGCCATCGGCTGTCGGGCGTTGCGTTGTCCTGGTCGTCCGGGCGATCGTCCACCGTCATCTCCCGTCCTGTCGCCGGATCCGGAACACTCACTCCCCGGTAAGCGTCTGGGTCGGTGAGTGCAGTTTCTCCACCGTCTGTCCGTTGCCGAGATACATGTGCACGCCGCACGGCAGGCAGGGATCGAAACTGCGCACGGTGCGCATGATGTCGATGCCCTTGAAGTGCTCGCGGTCGTTCTCCTCGAAGATCGGCTGACCCTGCACCGCGTCCTCGTACGGACCCGGCGTGCCGTAGCTGTCGCGCGGGCTGGCGTTCCATGGCGTCGGCGGATACGGGTGATAGTTCGCGATCTTCCCGTCCCGGATCACCATGTGGTGCGACAGCACACCACGCACCGCCTCGGTGAAACCGCAGCCGATGCTCTCGTCGGGCACCTCGAACTTCTCCCAGGTCTTGGTGTGGCCCGCCCTGATCTCTGCGAGGGCTTTCTCCGCGAAGTGCAGCGCGCAGGCCGCCGCGTACGCCTGGAAGTAGGTGCGGGCACGGTTGCGTTCGATCGTGTTGCTGCCGTACGCGGGGATCTTCCATTCCAGGGTGACCGGGCCTTTGACCGCGGTCTTGGGCAGGTTGATCTGCACGCTGTTCCCGGTCGCCTTCACGTAGCCGATGTCGACCAGGTTGGCCAGCGCCGTCGACCACAGCCGCGCCAGCGGGCCGCCGCCGGTGTCCAGGGCGAGGTGGTTGGTGCCGTCGAACCAACGCGGCGACATCACCCAGCTGTACTTGTCGTCGAGGTCGCGCTTCTGCGGCTTGGGATTCGTGTGCTGGTTCCAGGGGTGGCGCCGGTCCACCGGGTTGCCGAGCGGATCAGTCGGCACGAACATCTCCTGATCGGTCCAGTCCTCGTAATACGAACTGCCCAAATGGATTCGGATGCCGAGGTTGATATCCACCAGAGAGGTGGTGAGGAGCTTCCCGTCCACCACGACGCCCGGCGTGACGAACATCTTGCGGCCCCAGTCCTCCATGTCCTTGTACTGGAAGTTGCAGACCTCGGGATCCTGGAACGAGCCCCAGCAACCCAGCAGCGTGCGCCGAAGGCCGACCTGGTCGTAACCGGGCAACGCCTCGTAGAAGAAGTCGAAGAGGTCGTCGTGCATGGGCACGACCTTCTTCATGAACTCGACGTAGCGCATGAGCCGGGACATGTAGTCGGTCATCAGCTGGACCGTCGCGACAGTGCCCACGCCGCCGGGGTACAGCGTCGAGGGATGCACGTGCCTGCCTTCCATCAGACAGAACATCTCGCGGGTGGTGCGACTGACCTGTAGCGCCTCCCGGTAGAAATCGCCGGTGAACGGGTTGAGTGCCCGCATGATGTCGGCGATCGTGCGGTAGCCGTGGTCGCCCGCGTGCGGCGCCTCGGTGTTCTCCGCCCTGGCCAGCACGCCGGGATTGGTCTCGGCGACCATCTTCTCGCAGAAGTCCACGCCGACCAGGTTCTCCTGGAAGATGTTGTGGTCGAACATGTACTCGGCGGCCTCGCCGAGGTTGACGATCCATTCGCCGAGGTGCGGCGGCTGCACGCCATAGGCCATGTTCTGGCAGTAGCACGAGCAGGTCGCGTGGTTGTCCCCACAGATACCGCAGATACGGCTGGTGATGAAGTGCGCGTCGCGCGGGTCCTTGCCGCGCATGAAGATCGAATAGCCGCGGAAGATGGACGAGGTGCTGTGGCACTCGACCACTTCGCGATTCTCGAAGTCGATCTTGGTGTAGATGCCGAGGCTGCCGACTATCCGGGTGATCGGGTCCCAGGCCATCTCGACGAGACGGTCCGGTTCGATCGTGCGGCGTGACGGCTCCGGGATGATCTGTGTCATCAGAGACCCTCCTACCAGGTACGAGTCGCGCCGGTGTCCAGCTTTTGGCCCCTGTGCCGCCAGTGCGGCTCCTTGTCGACCGTGCGGGCCGTGATGTGACGGAGGCTGCGGATCACCGATCCGTAGAGCCCCGACGCGGTGGATGAGAACTTTCCGCCGGGCGGTTCGTCCATGAACGGCATGAACTTGTCCGGGAATCCGGGCATGGTGCAGCCGATGCAGATGCCGCCCACGTTCGGGCAGCCGCCCACGCCGTTGATCCACCCGCGCTTGGGCACGTTGCACTTGACCACCGGGCCCCAACACCCCAGTTTCACAATGCATTTCGGCGAACCGTATTCGGTGGCGAACTCCCCCTGCTCGTAGTAGCCCGCGCGGTCGCAACCCTCGTGCACGGTCGCGCCGAACAGCCACTTCGGCCGCAGTGCTTCGTCGAGCGGAATCATCGGCGCCTGTCCGGTCGCCAAGTAGAGCAGGTAGGTGAGCGTCTCCGACAGGTTGTCCGGCTGGATCGGGCACCCGGGCACGCACACGATCGGAATGCCCGCTTTACTCGTCCAATCCCAGCCGAGATAGTCGGGTACGCCCATTGCGCCGGTCGGGTTGCCCGCCATCGCGTGGATGCCGCCATAGGTCGCGCACGTGCCCACCGCTACCACGGCGGTCGCCTTGGGCGCGAGGCGGTCCAGCCATTCGCTGGTCGTCATGGGCTGGCCGGTGGCGGGATTGTTGCCGAACCCGCACCAGTAGCCGTCCTCGTGGAGTTGCTCGTTCGGGATCGACCCCTCCACCACCAGCACGAACGGATCGATCTCGCCGCGGTCGGCCTTGAAGAACCACTCCAGGAAGTCGTCGGCACCGCCATTGGGGCCGCACTCGAAATCGATGAGCGGCCAGTGCACGGCGATCTTCGGCAGGCCGGGAAGGGCGCCGAGGGCGATCTCTTCGACGCTCGGCTGAGTGGCTGCGGTCAGCGCGACCGAGTCACCGTCACAACTGAGTCCTGCGTTGATCCAGAGAACGTGGATCAACGTGTCCTCGGCTTGTACTGCTTCTCGTGTAGGCATCGGACTGCCACCTTCCGCAGCGGACCATCGGTAGCCGATCTCACCTTTCTCGAAGAAGGCCACCCATTGATGTGATCCTGGTCACGTAATCTTAAAGCTCGCCCCATACCTTGCTCAAGGCCCCGACACCGGCCCGGCGGCGCTGCGCCGCTAGCCAGTCGTACCAGCGAGAGAGTCCTTCTCCGGTGGTCACCGAGAGTGGAAGGACCTCGACCCCGGGGTGTACCGAGGTGGCGTACTCACGACATCTGTCGAGGTCGAAATCGACGTAGGGCAGCAGGTCCATCTTGTTGACGAGCACCAGGCCCGCCGCCTGGAACATGTGTGGGTACTTCAGCGGCTTGTCGGTCCCCTCGGTCACCGAGATGATCACGACCTTGTCGCGCTCGCCGAGATCGAACAGCGCCGGGCAGACCAGGTTGCCGACGTTCTCGACGAACAACAGCGTGCCCGGCCCGGGATCGAGGGTCTCCAGCGCGCGATACACCATCTCGGCATCGAGGTGGCACCCCGCACCGGTGTTGATCTGGACGACGCGGCAGCCGGTCGCCCTGATCCGTTCGGCGTCCAGCACCGTCGCCTGGTCGCCTTCGATGACCGCGATCGGCGGGCCGAACTCGCGGATGGTCCGCTCCAGCAGGGACGTCTTGCCCGCGCCAGGGGAACTTGTCATATTGAGTGCCAGGATGTCGCGCTCGGCCAACCAGGCCCGGTTGCGCCGCGCCAATTCATCATTCTTGGCGAGGACCTTCAATTCCAGGCTGACCGTCTCGGTGGCGGGCAGGTGGACGTGGTCCGCGCCGTGTGGGTGGTCATGCTCGGACGAGTGGGCGTGGTCGTGCCCGTCGTCGTGGTGATGCTCGTGCGGGACGCGGATCACGGCCGCCGCGTCGTCGCCACATCCGCAGGTTGCGCACATGTCTCGCTCACCTCCATCGATCGGATACGCAGCTCGCGCCCGGACCGGATCTCCACATCGGCGCTGCCGCACGGACACAGCAGGATCGGATCGGCGAGCCGGAATTCGGCGCCGCAGCTGCGGCATGCCGCGACGCCCGGAATTTCCACGAGGACCAGCTCCGCCCCGGCCGCCACCGTCGCCTCGGCCGCCAGTTCGAAGCAGAACCGCATGGCCCCTGGCACGACGGCGCAGAGCGCGCCGACCTCGACGGTGACGGAGTACACCCGCCGTCCCGCCGCGTGCTCGCAGGCGGCGTCGATGACACTCTGGGTTATAGCCATTTCGTGCATCGCGGCCTCCACTCCTCGAGAGGACCCTTCGAGGCTACTCCCGCGCCGAGGGCCGGCGTGCGAAATCAGCGACACCCTGGCAAATGCCGAGACTCCGGCGAGCGACGCACACGTCGCTCGCCGGAGCCCGGTCTCTCGCGCTGGCCGAGGTCCCGCTGCGATCTCGGCCGGCGGGAGGAAGAAAATGCCTCATACCGCTACGACGGGATGCGTCGGCAGTCAGTCGTGGTTGACGGTCGCGAGTACTTTGCCGCTGTTCGCGTCGACGGTCACCTCATGCTCCACACCGTCGGGGGTAACGAGTTCGACCTCCCACACCGCGCTGCCGCCGTCGGTGTCGAACTCGGCGGACCCCGCCCGGCCGCCCGGCACGGCTTCGACCGCTTTGTCGATGGCCTGCTGCCGGGTGATGCCGGGGTCCGCGATCAGCGACCAGCCCGTGGCGGGCGTGGAGAAAGCGACGGTGTTCCCGCCGTTCCCGCCGTTCCCGCCGGTAGCGACGGTCGCGACGGCGTGGCTCACGCCGGCGACGACGGCCACCGCGGCGGCGCCGACGAGGATCCAGCGAAGACCGGCGAATGCGCGGTGGAAAACGGCTGCCATGGTGAAACCTCCTGCGGGAGTGGTGCTCTCGAATGTGAGCACCACTGTGGCAAAGCGAAGCTGAAGGCGACCTGAAGCCACCTGAAGATCGCTTAAGGAACTGTCTGTCACCCTTGGGGGATGCGTCTGCTGATTGTGGAAGACGAGAAGCGTCTGGCCCTCGCCCTCGCAAAAGGGTTGTCCGCCGAGGGATTCGCCGTGGACGTCGTCCACGACGGCACCGAGGGGCTGCACTCGGCCACCACCACCGACTACGACCTGATCATCCTCGACATCATGCTGCCGGGCATGAACGGCTACCGGGTATGCGCCACGCTGCGCGCCGCGGGCCATGAGACACCGGTGCTGATGCTCACCGCGAAGGACGGCGAATACGACGAGGCGGAAGGCTTGGACACCGGTGCCGACGACTACCTCAGCAAGCCGTTCTCTTATGTGGTGCTGCTCGCCCGTATCCGCGCCCTTTTGCGCCGCCGAACACGTGGCGGCGCACAGGTATTGCGCATCGGCGATCTGATCGTGGACCCCAACACCCACACGTGCCGGCGCGGCGCCCAAGACGTGACGCTCACCGCGAAGGAGTTCGCCGTCCTCGAGCACCTGGCCGTGCGCGCCGGGGAGGTGGTGCCGAAAGCCGATATCCTCCAGCATGTCTGGGACTTCGCCTACGACGGCGACCCGAACATCGTCGAGGTCTACATCAGCACGCTGCGGCGCAAGATCGACGCTCCATTCGATCGCCGATCGATCACCACCGTCCGCGGCGCGGGCTACCGGCTGGTGGCCGACCGTGACGATGGTTTGTAGCGCGCATGCTCCGTCGTTCGCAGCGGAGTTAACGCATCGAGTCCGTGACGCGGTGACGTGCTATCCTATCGAACATGTGTTCGAAGTTGGTGAAGCGGGCCTACAAGTACCGCTTCTATCCCACAGGCGAGCAGTGCGAGCAGCTCGCCCGCACTTTCGGCTGCGTTCGCCACGTGTACAACCGAGCATTGGCGGAGCGTTCGCGGGCGTGGACGCAGGAACAGCGCAGGATCAGCTACGCCGAATCCGACAAAATGCTCACGCAGTGGAAACGCGACCTCGAAACCCATTGGCTTACCGAGCCATCCAAGGGGCCACTGCAAGCGGCGCTGCGAAACCTGCAAAGCGCCTACGACAAGTTCTGGCGCAAGCAGACCGGTTACCCCCAGTTCAAGAAGAAGGGCCGGTCCAAGGAGTCGGCGACCTACTTCTCGAACTGCTTCACCTACCGCGACGGGCAGATCAGACTCGCCAAACAATCCGAGCCGCTGGACATCCGCTGGTCTCGGCCGCTGCCCGATGGTGCATCACCTTCGCAGGTCACGGTGTCGAAGGACGCGCGTGGCCGCTACCACATTTCGATCCTGGTCGAGGACACGACCATCGCGCACACGCCGATCGGCAGTGCTATCGGCGTGGACGCGGGAATCACGAGCCTCTACACATTCTCCAGTGGGGAGAAGGTGTCGAATCCGCGACACGAGAAACGCGACCGGGAGCGACTCGCGAAGGCTCAGCGTGTCCTCTCCAGGAAGCAGAAGGGTTCGCGGAACCGGGCGAAAGCCAGGCTCGGGGTCGCGAGAATCCATGCCCGGATCGCCGACCGGCGCCGGGACCATTTACACAAGCTCTCGACTCGGTTGGTGCGCGAAAACCAAGTGATCGCCATCGAGGACCTGAGTGTGCGGAACATGGTCCGCAATCGATCGTTGGCTCGCGCCATCTCCGACGCGAGCTGGTCACAGTTCCGGTCGATGCTCGAGTACAAGGCGGACTGGTACGGCAGGACCGTCGTTGCTGTCGACCGGTTCTATCCGTCGTCGAAAACGTGCTCGACATGCGGGCGCATCAATACGACAATGTCGCTTCACGTGCGCGAGTGGACATGCCCTTGCGGGGCGTTCCACGACCGAGACGTGAACGCGGCAAAGAACATCGAAGCCGCCGGGCTGGCGGTTCTAGCCTGCGGAGATGGTGTGAGACCGCCCCGCAGCTGATGCTGGGAGGCAACCGTCGATGAACCAGGAAACCCCCGCTCGCGAGGGTGGGAACCTCCGCCCTTCAGGGCAGAGAGAAGTCAATGAACAACTGAGACGCAGGCGCGGGTGGTGGAGTTCGGTCCGGGCGCGCACCACCGTCGCGGCCACCGCCGTCGTCGCGGTGGCCCTGACCGCCGCTGGGCTGGCGGTGCTCGCGGTGCTGCGGCACAACTTGGTCGAGAGTGCGAGTCTGCAGGCGGAGACGACAGCCCGCGACGTGGCCACCCAGCTCGCGGCGAGCACCGACCTCACACGGTTGAAGCTGCCCGACGCCGACGACCAACCGGTGCAGGTCGTTTCGGCCGACCGCCGGGTTCTGGCGGCCGACGACGACATCCGCGACCAACCGCCCATGGCCGACTTCGGCCCGTACTCGACGTCCCAGGAAGACGAGAACGAACAGGACGACAAGGACGACCGGGACGACGACCAGGACGAGAAGGACTGCGAGGACTGCGAGGACTGCGAGGACGAGCCGCCCACTGCCGCCGTCAACAACCCGACCACGACCGAGGTCATGTTCGGCGATGTGCGGCTGACGGTGGACGGGGACCAACCCAGCCCCTTCCGGGTGGCCGCGGTCGCGGCGACCACCGCGGGCGGGCAACCCGCCACGGTCTACGCCGGCGTCTCCCTCGACACCGCCGACAGCGCGGTGGCCGACGCGCGGCAAGCCATGCTGATCGGCCTGCCGCCGCTGCTCGCCGTGGTCGCCGGGGTGACCTGGCTGGTCACCCGCCGTGCCCTGCGCCCGGTCGAGTCGATCCGGTCCGAGCTCGCCGAAATCATGGACGACGGCGACCTGTCCCGCCGCGTCCCGGAATCCGCCTCGCGCGACGAAATCGCCAGGCTCGCAAGCACTACCAACGCGACACTTGCCGCTTTGGAGGCATCCGCGGAACGCCAGCGTCGCTTCATCGCCGACGCCGCGCACGAACTGCGCAGCCCCATCGCCAGCTTGCGCACCCAACTCGAGGTCGCCCAGGCGCACCCGCACCTGCTCGAACTGGACGGTGTGATCGGAGACACCGTCCGGCTGGAACATCTCGCCGCCGATCTGTTGCTGCTGGCCCGGCTCGACGCGGGCGAGCAACCCCGTGCGGATCGCGTCGACCTGGCCGCACTGATCCGTGACGAACTGGCCCACCGGGTCGGCGACCGGATCACCGTCGACACCGTGCCGCCGAACGCCCCGGTCTCGGTCACCGGCAGCCGACTCCAGCTCGCCCGCCTACTGGGCAACCTCGTCGACAACGCCCAGCGGCACGCGGCCACCACCGTGCGAGTCGGCCTGCACCACACAGGCGATCACACGGCCGTGCTGGAGGTCGCCGACGACGGACCCGGTGTTCCGGAAGCCGACCGGGCCCGAATCTTCCAGCGTTTCGTCCGCCTGGACGATGCCCGCAGCCGCGACGAAGGCGGCGCAGGACTCGGCCTCGCCATTGTCCGCGACGTCATCGAACGGCACGGAGGTGACATCCGCGTCACCGATGGTATCGACGGCGGCGCCCGCTTCGTTGTCACCCTCCCCACGGTCGATGTGTGAGTACCGCTCGCCCGCTGTCACGAACGCCTTGTCGCGTCCCGTCAGCTATCACTTCAGACCGCGTCTCCTGTTGTCGAGATTCGTAACGTGGCCGACCGGCTACCACGGCTCGACGTCCGCCACCAGCGCGAGGGAATCCATTTCTGCGCCTTTCCTGACGCCGGCGCTGCACGCATCTGCTAAAAGCAGTCGGAGAAGGGAAATCACCTATATGAGAAACTTTCCCGGAATCATCACGACGCTGCCGAAAAAGACCCGCACCACTCGATAATCGATTCCTTTCCGCACCTTCATATCTCATTCCCAGACCGCGCTGGCCGCGGCCGAACATTTCGGCGTGCCCGGTTCTAATAAACGGAGAATATGCCCGCTAAATGAGGCATTGCGCGCACGCTCACACTAGAGGAAGGTAGGTGTGTCCGGTGGCGCCACCGGGGCGCCGCCCTGACCAGTGCAGGAGGTAGCTCGTGTACGCACGTTCAAGCACAATTGCGGCCCAGCCGTCATCGATCGACAACGGGATCGCAAACCTCCGCGATGAAGTGATGCCGAATCTGTCCGAGATCGAAGGGTGGGTTGGACTGTCGTTGATGGCGGACCGGGCATCAGGGCGCTGCATCGCCACAACCGCATGGGAATCAGAGGGCGCGATGCATGCCAGCAGAGGGCGGGCCCAACCACTGCGTGATGGTCTGGCCCACATGCTCAACGGCCCGGTCGAGCGGGTCGAAGAATGGGAAATCGCGGTTATGCACCGTGATCACCCGGCCGGCGAAGGCGCATGCACTCGGTGCGCGTGGCTGCAGACCGATCCGGACAACATCGACCAGGTGATCGACACCTTCAAGGTGGGAGTGCTGCCGGAGTCCGAGATGATCGACGGGTTCCGCAGCGCCAGTCTGTTCGTCGACCGCGCAACCGGCCGAGTGGTAGGCGCGACGGTCTGGGCGAGCCGCCAGGCGCTGGACAACAGCCGCGAAAAGGCGGATCAGATCAGGGCGGCGGCGACCCGGCGGATGGGTGCCGACGTGCTCGAGGTGACGGAGTTCGACCTGGCTTTCGCTCACCTGCGCGTGCCCGAGATGGCTTGATCGCGGTCGAACGAACGCGCACCGTGACAGTGCCGGACAGACGAAACTCCAGCCGGCGACGGGACCCCGCCGCCGGCTGGAGCTGGAAACTGCCTCCCATCAAGCCAGTTTCAAGCTGCGCCCGATGATTTCCTTCATGATCTCGGTGGTGCCGCCATAGATGGTCTGGACGCGGGCGTCCATATAGGCCTTGGCGATGGGGTATTCCTTCATGTAGCCGTAGCCGCCGTGCAGCTGCAGGCAGCGGTTGATCAGGTCGAGTTGCTCTTCGGTACTCCACCACTTGGCCATGGCGGCGTCCTCGGCGGTGAGTTCGCCCTCGTTGAGCATTTCGATGAACTTGTCGACCATGAGACGCACCGCAGTGGTCTTGGTGGCCAGCTCGGCGAGCACGAAGCGGGTGTTCTGCAGTGCGCCGATCGGCTTGCCGAACGCCTTGCGGTCGCGGACGTACTGGACGGTCATCTCCAGGCAGGCCTCCATCGCCGCGGCCGCCATGACGGCGATCGACAGGCGCTCCTGGGGCAGGTTGCGCATGAGGTGGATGAAGCCCATGCCCTCGGTGCCGAGCAGGTTGTTGCCGGGCACGCGCACGTCGATGAAGCTCAGTTCGGCCGTGTCCTGCGCCTTCAGGCCGAGCTTGTCCAGGTTTCGGCCGCGTTCGAAGCCGGGCATGCCGCGCTCGACCACGAGCAGGCTGAAGCCCATGGCGCCTTTGTCCGGGTCGGTTTGCGCGACCACGATCACGATGTCGGAGTTGATGCCGTTGGTGATGAAAGTCTTGGCGCCGTTGAGGATCCAGTCATCACCGTCGCGCACCGCGCGGGTCTTGATGCCCTGCAGGTCCGAACCGGTACCAGGCTCGGTCATGGCGATCGCGGTGATGATCTCGCCGGAGCAGAAACCGGGCAGCCAGCGCTGCTTCTGCTCGTCGTCGGCCAGCTCCAGCAGGTAAGGGGCGATCACATCGTTGTGCAGAGCGAAGCCGAGACCGGAGTACTGACGACGGACCGACTCCTCGGCGACGATGGCGTTGTAGCGGAAGTCCGCGACCCCGCCGCCGCCGTACTCCTCCGGCATGGCCATGCCGAGGAAGCCCTGCTTACCCGCCTCCAGCCAGACCTCGCGGTCGACGATGCCCTGCTCTTCCCACTTCGTGTGATTCGGCGCGACGTGCTGATCGAGAAACTTGCGGTACGACTCCCGGAAGAGTTCGTGTTCTGGTTCGAACAGTGTGCGCTGCACGCCAAACCTCCTAATGACCCACACCAGCCGGTCCACACCAGCCTTCGTTGCCACATACGGTACCCGGAAAGAGAATCCCTGTTCACTTCTGGGCCGGAACCCCTTCCTCACCTGGACTGAGGGCGTAGCTTCGGAACGTCGAGCGAGATTCTCGGCAAACGCGAAGGCCGCGGGTGCCCACCGGTGGTCACGGGGCCGGGCCCGGTCATCTCAGAATGATTGCGAATCGGATCGGTCGTCAGATGTTCAGCCAACAACGCAGGCGACCGACC
The DNA here is from genome assembly GCF_035920445.1 of Nocardia sp. NBC_01730. Taxonomy (NCBI): domain Bacteria; kingdom Bacillati; phylum Actinomycetota; class Actinomycetes; order Mycobacteriales; family Nocardiaceae; genus Nocardia; species Nocardia sp. NBC_01730. Next base: position 3,456,963 of record NZ_CP109162.1, read on the forward strand.
AAGGTCCGCCCCTGGTCACGCTCGCGTTCGGCGAAGAGGAAATTCATCTCCTCCTCCAGCGCCTTGCGCACCACATCGCGGAATTCCTTGGCGGCCGCGTGCATGTCGTCGGCGCCGCACCAGGGCGCCGGGTCGATCGGGGCGCCCACGGAGAAGTAGAAGCGCTCCGGGCGCGGGATGACGGTGGGGCCGACGCCGCGGATGAGCGGAGGGGTGAGATCGCGGCTGAGCCCGAGGGCTTCGACGGTCCAGCGCAGTGGGCGCAGAACCGGATGATCACCGTCGACGACGATGTCGTAGGCGTCATCGACACCGATCATGGCGACCGGGACGATCGGGGCACCCGCCTCGATGGCCATGTGGGCGAAGCCGCTGCGACCTTCCCACCTCAGCAGGTACTTCTGGTTCTTGCGGCGCACCGCCTCGCGACCGCCGCCCGGGAAGACCATGACGGCCTCGCCGCGCCGGAGCAGGGCAAGACAGTTGCCCCTGGTTCCGCGCACCACGCCGTAGTGGTGCAGGAGGTGGCGCAGTCCGGGGACGTTGATCAGCACGTTTTCGGCCAGGCCGCGGATCAGGCGGCCACGGCGGCGCAGCACTTCGGGCAGCAGCAACGGTGCGTCGATGCCGCCCATCAGGTTGTGGTTGCCGACCAGCAGCACCGGACCGTCGGCGGGAAGGTTCTCCAGGCCGTAGAATCGCGGGCTCGTCCACGCGCGCAGCGGCGCCAGCAGGGTGTCGATCACCCGCAGATCGGTGTCGGTCAGCGAAACCGACAGTGGCGCACCGTCACTGAGCACCGGATCGGCGCCCTTGGCATCGGAATGCCGATCACCGGAATCGGCGGACCCGGAGCGGTCGTCCGACATGAACCCTCCTGCTGTCGATGCGCCGACGATATAGAACGAAATCGACTGTGTCGCATTCGATGTGCGAGGCGTCCGGCGACACGTCCGACCAGGTCGGGCGTTCGCACCGACGGCCCGTAGCGAAGCCGCAGGTAACCGCGGACGCGACATCCGCACGGCCACTCGCGCCTGGCCTGATGTGAATCCACCCACACCGCCCATGAGATCCTGCGCGGAACCGATCGGCGGTATCCACCAGCGAACAACAAGAACCGGTATCCGTCCGCGCAGGACAGACCGGCGACCCTGTCGCTACGCGGACGAATGCCCGTCAGTCTCCGGGGCACCGGCCGTTCCCGCGTGCGCGTACGCCGACAGGGCCGCGGCGAGGGCGTGCGGGACTCGGGCACGAACGCGGGTTCCACCCTCCTCATGGCCGGAGGCCAGGATGCGGCCGTCGGCGTGGATGCGGGCGAGCAAGTCGCCACGCGTGTACGGCAGCAACACACTGATCTCCACGTCCAGCCCACCGAGCATTTCGGCGAGGCGCGCGCGCAGTGTGTCGATACCGAGGCCGGTGTTGGCCGAGACGAACGATGCGTCCGGTAGCAGTCCGCGCAGGTGGGTGCGCTCGATCGGCTCGATCGCGTCGATCTTGTTGACCACGAGCAGTTCCGGCGGAGCAGGCGCGCCGGATTCCTTGATCACGTCCGTCACCACTTCGCGGACCGCTTTGATCTGTTCGGCGGGCAGCGCGTCCGAGCCGTCGACCACGTGCAGCAGCAGGTCGGCGCCGGTCACCTCCTCCAGGGTGGAGCGGAACGCCTCGACCAGTTGGGTCGGCAGGTGGCGAACGAAGCCGACGGTGTCGGTGAAGACGACCTCGCGACCGTCGTCCAGGCCGGCTCGGCGGGTGGTCGGGTCGAGGGTGGCGAACAGCGCGTCCTGCACCAGCACACCGGAGCCGGTAAGGGCGTTCATCAGGCTCGACTTGCCGGCATTGGTGTACCCGATGATCGCCACCGACGGGATGCCGCTGGAGTTGCGGCGCGCCCGCATGGTGTCACGCGCGGTCTTCATCTCACGAATATCGCGACGCAGCTTGGCCATTCGCTCACGAATGCGACGGCGGTCGGTTTCGATCTTGGTCTCACCGGGACCACGCAGGCCGACGCCGCCGTTGCTGCCCGCGCGGCCACCGGCCTGCCGGGACATGGACTCACCCCAGCCACGCAGGCGCGGCAGCATGTACTCCATCTGGGCCAGCGAGACCTGCGCCTTACCCTCGCGGGAGGTCGCGTGCTGGGCGAAGATGTCCAGGATCAAGGCGGTCCGATCGATCACCTTCACCTTGGCCACCTTCTCCAGCGCGGTCAGCTGCGCGGGGGTCAGCTCACCGTCGCAGATCACGGTGTCCGCGCCGGTTTCCAGCACCACGGAACGCAGTTCGTCGGCCTTGCCGGAGCCGATGTAGGTGGCCGGGTCCGGCCGGTCGCGGCGCTGGATCAGCGCCTCGAGCACCTCGGAGCCCGCGGTCTCGGCCAGCGCGGCCAGCTCGGCCATGCTCGCCTCCGCCTGCATGGCGGTCCCGGTGGTCCAGACACCGACCAGCACGACGCGTTCCAGGCGCAGCTGGCGATACTCGACCTCGGTGATGTCGGTGAGTTCGGTGGACAGACCGGCCACACGACGTAGCGAGCTGCGGTCCTCCAACTGCAGTTCGCCGGCCGTCGGGTCGCCGGACCAACCCGTGCGTTTCATCCGGGCGGCGTGCTCGGCGACGACGTCACCGGTCTCAGTGTCATCGAAGTTCTCGGCGGTGCCTTCGCTCGCGGCCGCCGGGGTGAATTGGTACGTCTCTGATTTCCTCATACACCGTCCATGCTGCCACGAAACAGCGATAGGTTCACTCGGTTATTTGCGGACCCGCGCGGCTCACATGTTGTCCCACCAGGAGAAGGCGAGTCGGCCGGTGGCCACCAGAACAGAAGGTCCGCGTAGCCACGCCGTGCCGTTCTCCAGTCCGACGGTCACCCCGCCGCCCGGCACGCGGACGGTCACGCGGCCGGTGTCCTCGGCGATCCGGAAGCCTTCGGCAGCCAGCGCAGCGGCGGCCGCGGCGACGGTTCCCGTTCCGCACGAGCGTGTTTCGCCGACGCCACGCTCGTACACCCGCATGTCGACCGAGCGATCGGCGTCCAGCGCGGTGACGATCTCGACGTTCACGCCGTGCGGGAAAAGGTCGGGATCGAAGCCGGGTGGCACGGTCAGATCGAGCTTGCCGAGGGCTTCCGACGACAGTCCGGTATCGACGCACGCCAGATGCGGGTTGCCCACATCGATGCCGATCCCCGCCATCGCCCAGCCTGCGATAGTCGCGGTCGATTCGCCCAGTTCGCGCACCTGCCCCATACCGACGGTGACATCGCCGGTGACCAGGTCCCCGGCGTGCACGGTGACCGGACGCGCCCCGGCGCGGCTGCCGACGACGTAGCGGTCACGGGTCTCCAGTCCCGACGCCGCCAGATAGTGGGCGAACACGCGCACGCCGTTGCCGCACATCTCGGCGATCGAGCCGTCGGCATTGCGGTAGTCCATGAACCAGTCGTCGGCGCCCACACCTTCCGGGATCTCATCGAGCACACCGGCGGCCCGCAGCGCACCAGCCCTGGCGACCCGAAGCACGCCGTCCGCACCGATCCCACGCCTGCGATCGCACAGCGCGCTGACCCGCTCGGGGGTCAGGGCAAGACCCACCTGTTGGTCGGGCAGCACCACGAAGTCGTTCTCGGTGCCGTGCCCTTTGGTGAACTCGATGTCCGGCACGTGCGATGTCTCCCTCTTGTCGTCACTTGGCAAACGTCCGGCGCTGCCGGGAAATTTCGTAGAGAGCCACCGCCGCCGCCGACGGCGCGCCCAGCGAGCTTGCGGTGCCGCCCATCGGGATGTGCACCATGTCGTCGCAGGTCTGCTGCCAGGCAGCGCTCATCCCGCTGGCCTCGTTGCCGACGACGAGGATCGTCGCCTCGGTGAAATCGTGATCGTAGGCAGCGCGCGGCCCCTTCTCGTCGGTGCCGACAATCCGCGTCGGAATGCCGCGGAGCACCTGCCGGTCGCGGAACTCGAGCACCTGGGCAGGTCCGGCGGCACGAATCACCGGTACGGCGAACAGCGAACCCGTCGACGCGCGCACAGTCTGCGGGTCGTACTGATCGGCGCCGTGTCCGGTGACGATGACGCCGCTCGCACCGAAGGCGTCGGCCGACCGGATCAGCGTGCCGAGATTGCCGGGCGAGTTGGGGCGGTCGAACACCACGACCACCGGTGCGTCCTCCCCCGGCTCACCCGGCTCGAAGGTCGCCAGTTCCGCCTGCCTGGACACCGCGACGGCCACCAGTTCCGGTATACCGCTGGACTTTTCGCCGAGTTCGGCCATCAGCTCCGGCACCAGGCCGACCTGCGGCACGCCGCTGGTGTCCAAGAGCTCGCGCGCCCAGCTGGACAGGTCGGGCGCGCCGAGGCGGTAGAGCAACGTCTCCAGCGGCCAGTCGTTGGCGACGGCCTGGGTGATCGGCCGAACCCCCTGCACCAGGAACCGGCCGTCGCGGTGGCGCTTGGTCCGGTTGTTCAGATATGCCTGCCACACCTGGACCGAGGCGTTGCGAGTGCTCACACGTCGGGTCAATTCGTCCGTTCTTTCTCATCGAGCAGGGCGAGTATCGTCGCCAACAGATCGGGGGCCGCGCCGTCCACCCAGCGCACCCGGGCATCTCGCCGGAACCACGAGCGCTGCCTGCGGACGTAACGGCGCGTGCCGATCAGAGTGCGTTCCCGCGCGTGGCCCAGGTCGTATTCGTTGTCCAGATAGGACAGGACTTGTGCGTAGCCGATAGCGCGCCGGGCTGTGACGCCGTCGCGGAGGCCGCGCTCGATCAGGCCGCGCACCTCCTCGACGAGTCCGCCCGCGAACATCAGGGCGGTGCGCTGCTCGATGCGCGCATCCAGGACCGCGGTGTCGCGATCGACGCCGACGATGACGGTACCCCACCGAGGCTGTCCGATCCGTGGCGCCGACGCGGCGAACGGACGACCGGTGAGCTCGACGACCTCGAGCGCGCGCACCATGCGGCGGCCGTCGGTAGGCAGGATGGTGGCCGCGGCCACCGGATCGGCCTTCCGCAGCGCCGCGTGTACCGACGCGACGCCGCCGTCGGCGAGCACCGCCTCCCAGCGCGCCCGCACGGCCGGATCGGTGGCCGGGAAATCCCACTGGTCCAGCAGCGCCTGGACGTACATCATCGAGCCGCCGACGATGATCGGCACCCGTCCTCGGTCCATGATCGCGGCGACGTCGGCGCTCGCCGCGACCTGATAGGCGGCGACAGTCGCGGTATCGGTCACCTCCAACACGTCGAGCTGGTGGTGCGGGATGCCGCGACGGTGCGCGACGGACAGCTTCGCGGTGCCGACGTCCATGCCGCGGTAGAGCTGCATCGCGTCGATGTTCACGATCTCGCCGCTGAGCTGTTCGGCGAGGTCGAGGGCGAGGTCGGATTTGCCGGTGGCGGTCGGGCCGACGACCGCGATCGGACAGATGCCCGCGCCGGTCACGGGACGTCCTCTCCCGAGGGCCGCCAGAGGCTCACGTGGTAGCCGACGCCGAACGGCGCGTCGCGGTAGCGCGTCTCGACCACCGGATCGGCGTGGAACAGCCCGGCCAGCATTTGGTAGGCCGGGCGGCCGGAGAGGCCTAGTTCGGCGCACAGCGCCGGGTCGAGCGCGTGGATTCCGGCGCGGTCGCCCGCCGTCAGGGCGCGATCGAGTTCGTTTTGCACCGCTTCGGCCCGTTCGTCGAGGTAGCCGGGCGCCTTGGTAGACAGGGTTGCCGCGCCGTCGGCGACCACGAGCACGCCCCGCGGCGCCTCGTCGGCGTCCAGCTCGGCTCGCAGCTTCGCCCCCAGTTCGGCGCAGCGATCAGGTCGCGCGTCCGCCGACAGGATGTGCGCCTCGGCGACCGCCTCGGGCGCGACCCGCCCACGCAACCACCCGGCGACCAGCGCGGGCAGCGGAAGCCGGGGATCGGCCCTTGCCGGGCCGGTGAGCGCGGCGGCGGAGAGTCCGACCCGCACGTCGACGCCGAACCCGCGGAATGTGCCGACCGTTTCCGGACCGAGCACACCGTTCCCGGCGCCCGCACCGAGCACCGTCCACCTGCCCGTCACGGCCGCAAGGACATTCACCGCGTCCAGCACCGCGGCGCGCAGCACGGCGCGCGGATCGGGTTGGTCGGTTCCCTCCGCGTCCGCCACGCCGCCGCACAGCTCGGGCACCAGGATCGGCGGCGAAGGAACCAAGGCGGCGATGGAGAACACGTCGTAACCGTAGTCGTTGCCGAGACCACGGGTACTTTCCGGCTTCGAGTGTCTCTGCCGGAAACACCGCCGAGATTGATAGTGTTCGAGGAGCTACAACCCAGGTCATCAGGGGTTGCAATCCCCCGGATTTAGGCGTGGATCGATGGTCACAAGAGCTCGGACCGGGTTCAATGGAATGAGCTAGGGCGTAACCAGGCAGCCGTGACGCGCGGCAGGGACGAGGAGAAATGACCGACAGCAACGGAACCGCGAAAGCCGGCCCGGGCAAGATGCCGCGCACTTCCGGTGCCCCGAAACCCGGCGGCTCGATTCAACCCCCCAAGCCGCACGCGGTCAAACCCGCCCCGGGCCCCGCCCAGCAGCATCCGCATCCCGTCATCGTGCCCACCGTCTCAGATCCCAGCAGGTGGGGCCGGGTCGACGAGGACGGCACCGCGTGGGTGAAGACCGCTGAAGGCGAACACCAGGTCGGCTCCTGGCAGGCGGGTGACGCCGCCGAAGGCCTCGCCCACTTCGGCCGCCGGTTCGACGACCTGGCCACCGAGGTCGCTCTGCTGGAGGCGAGGCTGGCCGCGGGCGCGGACGCACGCAAGACCAAGGCCGCCGCCGTCGCGCTGGCCGAATCGCTGCCGACCGCCGCCGTCATCGGCGACATCGACGGGCTCGCCAAGCGTTTGCAGGCCATCGCCGAGCACTCCGAGGAGGCGGCCGCGCACGCCAAGGAGGAGAAGGAGCGCGCCCGCCACGAGCACACCGAACGCAAGGAGACGCTGGCGGCCGAGGCGGAGAGGATCGCCGCCGAGTCCACCCAGTGGAAGGCAGCAGGCGATCGGTTGCGCGAGATCCTCGACGAGTGGAAGTCCATCCGCGGCGTAGACCGCAAAGTCGACGACGCGCTGTGGAAGCGATACTCCAAGGCGCGCGAGGCGTTCAACCGCCGCCGCGGCGCACACTTCGCCGAGCTGGATCGCGAACGCGCGACCGCGAAATCCCGCAAGGAGGAGCTGTGCGCGCAGGCCGAGGAACTGTCCGGCTCCACCGACTGGGTGGGCACCGCGGGCGTCTTCCGTGACCTGCTCGTCGAATGGAAGGCCGCCGGTCGCGCCCCTCGCGAGGCCGACGAAGTACTGTGGCGGCGCTTCAAGAGCGCGCAGGATGTGTTCTTCGCCGCTCGCAACACCGCCGTCTCCGAGCGCGACGCCGAGTTCGAACAGAACGCGACGGCCAAAGAGGAGCTGCTGCGCGCCTACGGCCGCATCGACCCGTCCGCCGACCTGGACAGCGCCCGCACCGCGCTGCGCGAGCTGCAGGAGAGGTGGGATGCCGTCGGCAAGGTGCCGCGCGAGCGCATGCAGGAACTGGAAGGCAAGCTGCGCGCTATCGAGAAGCGCGTCCGCGACGCTGTCGACGCGCAGTGGCGGCGCACCGACCCGGAGGCGATGGCCCGCGCGGCCCAGTTCCGTGAACGGGTCGCGCAATTCGAGGAGCAGGCCGCCAAGGCGCAGGCCGCGGGCAACAATCGAGACGCGGAGAAAGCGCTGGAGCAGGCCAAGCAGTGGCGCGAATGGGCCGAGGCCGCCGAAGGTGCCGTGAGCAACCGCTGACCGCCGAAGACGACAGTGGCCCCTCCCGAGCGGGAGGGGCCACTGTCGTCTGATCGCGTCGTGTCAGGATTCGCCGGAACGGCGACGGCGGTCGCGCTCCTCCGCGGCCGCGGCTGCGCTACGGCGCTGTTCTTCGGCCGCCAGGTGCACCGCGGTGCGGCTCCACACCACACGCACCCAGTGGAAGGTGAGCACGATCGCGACGATGGTCCCGAGGATCAGCCCGAAGCCGGGGCCTGCGCCGTGGTAGTTGCCCAGGCCTGGGGTCTGGCGGTGCCAGATCGAGAAGATGCCGAACGCGCTCGCGACCGCGCTGCCCGCGACCGCGATCCAGGCCAGCACCCAGCGGCGGGTCATCAGCGCCAGCGTCGAGAAGCCGATGCCGAAGACGACGAGGAACCACACGAAGACGCGGGACGGCAGCCCGATGTGCTCGATCCGCGCCGCGTCGGTACCCAGCAGCACGTCGAATCCACGTGCCGCGCCCGCATGCGGCAGAACCAGCGACAGCAGCAACAGGAACACCGCACCCGCCACCACCATGGCGCGCACGCCGGGGTCGATCTCGCCGGCGATCCGCCGCTCCACCGCATCGAGATCGTCGCGGAACTGTTCGAAGTCGCTTGTGCTCTCCACCGAGTTCACCAAGTCCTGGTTTCGTTTGTCGTTCGCGTCGCCGGTCGCTTGACCATTCGCTGGATTGGTCGTCCCGCCCGGCCCCGGGGTTCCCGCGGACGTGCTCCGCTCGTCGCCGGATGCGGAATCAGATCCCGCGGCGCCGCGGGGCATGTCGCCGTTCTTGTCCGGCCCGGTGCTCATCCGCCGCAACCGGTCGAGCAGCCCGTGGCCGCCGGTTCCGGCGACGGTGCGCCGACGCGGGGCAGGCCGAGACCGACGCCGATGGGCTCGGTCTTCGGGGTGACGCCGCGCTCGTGCGCGTCGCCGGCGCGGGTGCGGCGGTGGGTCTTGATCGCGGCGTCGGCGATCAGGTGGTGCGGAGCGGCATCGGTGATGTCGACGGTGACGAGGTCGCCGGGGCGGATCGGATCGGCGGTGCCACCGGGCCGGAAGTGCACCAGCCTCCCGTCGCGGGCGCGCCCGCTCATCCTGGCTGTCGCGGCGTTCTTCTTGCCCGCCCCCGCTGCGACAAGAAGCTCGACCTCGGTACCGACCAGCGCTTGGTTCGCTGCCAGGGAGGTCTCCTCCTGCAGCGCGATCAGCCGGTCGTAACGTTCCTGCACGACGGCCTTGGGCACCTGACCGGGCATATCGGCGGCGGGTGTGCCTGGCCGCTTGGAGTACTGGAAGGTGTACGCGCTGGTGAAGCGCGCCTCCCGGACCACGTCCAGGGTCTCCTGGAAGTCCTCCTCGGTTTCGCCGGGGAAGCCGACGATGATGTCGGTGGTGATCGCCGCGTGCGGCATCGCGGCACGCACCTTGTCGATGATCCCCAGGTAGCGGGCCTTGCGGTAGGAGCGACGCATGGCTTTGAGCACCCGGTCCGAGCCGGATTGCAACGGCATGTGCAGCTGCGGGCAGATGTTCCGGGTCTCGGCCATCGCTTCGATCACGTCATCGGTGAACTCCGCCGGGTGCGGCGAGGTGAATCGGACCCGCTCCAGACCGTCGATGGTCCCGCACGCGCGCAGCAGTTTGGCGAACGCGCCACGGTCGCGTGCCTCGCTCGGGTCGGCGAACGAGGCGCCGTAGGAGTTCACGTTCTGCCCGAGCAGCGTCACCTCGAGCACGCCCTGATCGACCAGCGCCTGCACCTCGGCGAGCACGTCGCCGGGGCGACGGTCGACCTCCTTGCCGCGCAGCGAAGGCACGATGCAGAAGGTGCAGGTGTTGTTACAGCCGACCGAGATCGACACCCAGCCCGCGTAGGTGGATTCGCGCTTGGCAGGCAGCGTGGACGGGAACGCCTCCAGCGACTCCAGGATCTCCACCTGGGCTTCCTGGTTGTGCCGCGCCCGCTCCAGCAGTACCGGCAGCGAGCCGATGTTGTGCGTGCCGAACACCACATCCACCCAGGGCGCCTTGCGCACCACGACATCGCGGTCCTTCTGGGCCAGGCAGCCGCCGACGGCGATCTGCATGCCAGGGCGGTCCGCCTTGATCGGCGCCAGATGCCCCAGGGTGCCATAAAGCTTGTTGTCGGCGTTCTCGCGCACCGCACAGGTGTTGAAGACGACGAGATCGGCCGTCGCGCCGGGCGCGGCCTTCACGTATCCCGCGTCCTCCAGCAACCCCGATAAGCGTTCGGAATCGTGCACGTTCATCTGGCAACCGAAGGTACGGACCTCGTAGCTGCGTGCTGTGCCCTCGACGGGCGCCGGAGACAACACTGCCTGTCCGATCGAATCCACCCGTCCAGGGTACGGGGCCGCGTCCGGCGAGTTTCGCGGGCATCGGCGCAGGCCCCGGGGCAGCTCAGGGTACGGAAATCGAGATTACGGCCACATGTCGATTCGGCGTGGCGTGACGGCGTGTCGCGGAAACCCGGGCAAATTTCCAGAATCCGCTTAAGGTCATTGACCATGACCGACGACGCCGCCGCGCCCGACACGACCGGGAACGCTTCGACCGGGGACGTCAGCGCCGCCACCAGCGCGCCGCCGATGATCTCGATGCGCAGCGTGGACAAACATTTCGGCGACCTGCACGTACTCAGGGACATCAACCTCGAGGTCCCCAAAGGACAGGTCGTCATCGTTCTGGGCCCCTCGGGTTCCGGAAAATCGACGCTGTGCCGCACCATCAACCGACTGGAACCGATCGACTCCGGTGACATCGCCATCGACGGTGTCCCGCTGCCGGCCGAGGGCCGCGCGCTGGCCGCGCTGCGCGCGGACGTCGGCATGGTGTTCCAGTCGTTCAACTTGTTCGCGCACAAGACGATCGTGGAGAACGTCATGCTCGCGCCGATCAAGGTCCGCAAAGTCAAGAAGGCTGACGCGCGCACCCGTGCCATGGAATTGCTCGACCGGGTCGGCATCGCCAATCAGGCGGACAAGTACCCGGCCCAGCTGTCCGGCGGGCAGCAGCAGCGCGTCGCCATCGCCCGCGCGCTGGCGATGAATCCCAAGGTGATGCTGTTCGACGAGCCGACCTCCGCACTGGACCCGGAGATGGTCAACGAGGTGCTCGAGGTGATGGTGTCGCTGGCCAAGGAGGGGATGACCATGCTGGTGGTCACCCACGAGATGGGCTTCGCCCGCCGTGCCGGGAATCGGGTGCTGTTCATGGCCGACGGCCTGGTGGTGGAGGACGCGACGCCGGACGCCTTCTTCACCGCCCCGAAGTCCGACCGCGCCAGGGACTTCCTCGGCAAGATATTGAGCCACTGAACTACCGAACAGCAACACCGAACAAGCAACACCGAACTGCCGAACAGCAAGACCGAACTGCCGGATAGATAGACCGAACTGCCGGATAGATAGACCGAACTGCCGGATAGATAGACCCACTAGAGGGAGAAGGAACTCGATGAGGATCAACCGTGCCCTGCGACTCGGTATCGGGGCGATCGCCCTGACACTCGCGGCCGCGACCGCCACCGCGTGTGGCGGCGGCGACGACAAATCCGCCCTGGACCACGCCAAGGACGGCAAGCTCACCATTGGCATCAAGTTCGACCAGCCTGGCCTCGGACTGCGCAACAAGGACGGCTCCTACAGCGGCTTCGACGTCGAGGTCGCCAAGTACGTGGCAGGCAAGCTCGGCGTGCAGCCCGAGAACATCACCTGGAAGGAATCCCCCTCCAGCCAGCGCGAGACGCTGATCGAGAACGGCCAGGTCGACTACATCGTCGCCACCTACTCGATCAACGACCAGCGCAAGGAGAAGGTCGATTTCGCCGGTCCGTACTACATCGCGGGACAGTCGCTGCTGGTGCGCGCCGACAACACCGACATCACCGGCCCCGACAGTTTGAAGGGCAAGAAGGTCTGCTCGGTGAAGGGCTCCACCCCCGCCCAGAACATCCAGAAGAACTTCCCCGACACCCAGCTGCAGGCCAACGACACCTACTCGCTGTGCCTCGAAGGACTACGCGCGGGTTCGTGGGACGCGGTGACGACCGACGACATCATTCTGGCGGGCTACGCCGCGCAGAGCACTGGTGCGTTCAAAGTGGTCGGCACGCCGTTCACTACGGAGAATTACGGCATCGGCCTGAAGAAGGGCGACAAGGAACTCCGCAACCAGGTCAACGACGCGATCGAGGCGATGATCGCCGACGGGTCATGGAAGAAGGCGTTCGATACGACGGTCGGCGCCTCCGGCTACCAGCCGCCACAGCCGCCGACGGTGAACCGGTACTGAGCTCCCCTCCGTCTTCACCCGAGCCCGGGTGGCCCGGCCCCACCCGGGCCGGGCCTCCCGCCGCACTTCCCCTGACCATCGAGACCCGATCGGAGGGACGCGTCCGCCGTGTTCGACCTGATCTCGAGGTATGACACCAAAATCCTCGAAGCCTTCTGGGTGACTATCGAACTGACCGTGCTTTCGGCGCTCGGCGCGCTGATCCTCGGCACGATCGTCGCCGGCCTGCGCGTTTCCCCCGTGCCGGTCGCGCGGTGGGTCGGTACCGCCTACGTCACCATCTTCCGCAACACCCCGCTCACGCTGATCATCGTGTTCATGTCGCTGGGCCTCTACACCACGATGGGCTGGCGGCTCGCGGGTGAGGGGCCGGATTCGGTGGCGCAGAACAACTTCCGCTTCGCCGTTATCGGCCTGAGCATCTATACCGCCGCGTTCGTCTGCGAGTCGCTGCGGTCGGGCATCAACACCGTGCCGATGGGCCAGTCCGAGGCGGGCCGCTCGCTCGGCTTCGGCTTTGTGCAGAATCTGCGGCTCATCGTGCTGCCGCAGGCGTTTCGCTCGGTCATCGCCCCGCTGGGCAGCGTGCTGATCGCGCTGACCAAGAACTCCACCATCGCCTCGGCCATCGGCGTCGCCGAAGCCGCGACCCTGATGGCGGAGATGAATGAGACCGAGGCCGCGGTGCTGGCTATCGGCGCGATCTTCGCGCTCGGCTTCGTGATCCTGACCCTGCCGACCGGCCTGTTCTTCGGCTGGCTGGCCAAGCGATACGAGGTGGCCCGATGAGCGAGCGCAGCGAGCGAACAACAAGCACAGCCGAGCATCGCTCGGTCATGACGGAGCCGAGCGTCAGCGAGGCGCAGGCATGACCGCAGCCCCTTCGGTCCTGTTCGACGCCCCTGGCCCGAAGGCACGGCTACGCAACAACATCTTTTCGGTCCTGGTCGTCGTCGCGGTGCTCGCGGCGGGCTGGGTGCTCTACCGCGGCTTCGCCGACAAGGGGCAGTTCACCACTGAGAAGTGGAAGCCCTTCCTGGATACCGAGGTCTGGTCGACCTACCTGCTGCCCGGTGTGCGGGGCACCATCGTCGCTGCGCTGCTTTCGATCGTGTTCGCGCTGGTCATCGGCATGGTCTTCGGCATACTTCGGCTGTCGGAGCACCGGGGAGTGCGCTGGATCGCGGGCGCGATCGTCGAGTTGGCGCGCGCGATCCCGGTGCTGATCCTGATGATCTTCCTGTTCGCGGTGTTCTCCGACTACAAGGTCTTCAAGTCCGACGATCTCGCGCTTGCCGCCGTTGTCACCGCGCTGACCATCTACAACGGTTCGGTCATCGCCGAGATCGTGCGCGCGGGCATCCGGTCACTGCCGAAGGGGCAGACCGAGGCGGCCGTCGCGCTCGGCATGCGCAAGGGCCAGCTGATGCGGTTGATCCTGCTGCCGCAGGCGATCACCGCGATGCTGCCTGCGCTGATCTCGCAGATGGTCGTCGCACTGAAGGACTCGGCGCTCGGTTACCAGATCACCTACGTCGAGATCGTGCGCTCGGGCCAGCAGCTCGGCGCGGCCGAACAGAACACCATCCCGGCGCTGATGATCATCGCGGTTATCATGATCGCCCTCAACAGTGCGCTGACCCTGGTGGCGACCAAGCTGGAGCGGCGGCTGCGGGCACGCAAACGCGGCAAGGGTGGCGCGGCCGTGGTGGCCGCGGACTCCATCATCACCGACGCGGCGCCCGGCGTCGACATCGGGAAGAAGTCGTGAGTATCTGGTGCGCGCTGGATGAGGTGATCGGTTCCAGCGCACCGGCTTTCGATCCCGAGCCGACCGGGGACGCGGGCGCGACCATGCTCGGGTACCGCATGATGCCGGATCGGCCCAAGAGCGAACTCGGCCAGCCGGCGCGGCATCGGCACGGAAAAATTCTGTGCCACTGAGTATTTCGGGGCTCGGATCCGGCGAGTAAGTGATCTCGCCGGTGGCCCGGCGGGTACAGCAAACCGATCGAAAACGCCGCAGCCGCCCGAGATTCCGGTAGGGCACAGCATCGAGATTCGAAGCTCGTGCCCGGTGTGCCGACGTCGCAGCTACCCGTTTGTGATCTGAACCCGGATCATGGGCACTCAGCATCCGGGGGGAATCGCCGCCGACGGTTCAGTCGATGGGATCGATGAGTTCGTCCTCGGCGCCATGGCCGGCCAGCTCGGCTTTGACCACACGGTAAGCCATGGACTGACCGTAGCCGCGGCGGGCCAGCATGCCGACGAGGCGGCGGATCATCTTGTCGCGATCCAGGTCTCGGGGCAGGGAGCGTAGTTTGCGGCGGACCAGGTCGGCGGCGCGGGATTCCTCGTCGTCGTCGGTGATGGCGGCCAGGGCGGGCGCGACATCCGATTGCGCGACGCCCTTGCGGCGGAGTTCCAGAGCGAGCGCCTGCTTGCCTTTGCTGGCGAAGGTGTGGCGGGAGTGCACCCATTGTTCGGCGAACGCAGCGTCATCGATGAGACCCACTTCGGTGAGGCGATCGAGCGCACGATCACTCACCTCGGGTGAGTACCCCCTGGCCGTCAGGTGCTGGACGAGCTCGGCGCGGCTGCGGGCGCGGGCGGCGAGCAAGCGAAGGCACGCGTTCTTCGCCTGCTCGACCGTCCCGCCACCGGATCCGGTCGCCGGATCCGCCCCTCGGCCGTCGGACCGCTCGCGGCTGGCTGGCTGGGAGTCGGTGCGCAACATCGCGTTTCGGCGCTCATGCCGGGACCCGGCCGAACGCGCACGCTGCGGATCGGACGCGCTCGACCGGGTTTCCATGGTGTCCGGCCGAGCCGAACCACCTTCGGCCCTCCGGACTCGTTCAGGTTCCTGTCCACCGGGCCGGGAGTCGGCTGACCGGCCGGAGGTGGACAGGAGTTCGTCCAACCGGCGCCGCATCTCGTGCACCGCGTCGGACCACGACCCCTCGGGCGCGGCCCGACGCGGTCCGGGCGAACGCCGGCCGCCCATCGGCTCAGAAATCGGCGGGCACCTCAGCCGCGGCCTGCTCCGCGGTCACGTCGGCGCCGATGCCGAGCTTCTCCTTGATCTTCTTCTCGACCTCGTCGCGCACGTCGATGTTCTCCAGCAAGAACTTGCGGGCGTTCTCCTTGCCCTGGCCGAGCTGGTCGCCCTCGTAGGTGTACCAGGAGCCGGACTTGCGAATGAAGCCCTGTTCGACACCCATATCGATGAGCGACCCCTCCTTGGAGATGCCGTGCCCGTAGAGGATGTCGAACTCGGCCTGCTTGAACGGCGGCGAGACCTTGTTCTTCACGACCTTCACGCGGGTGCGGTTGCCGACCGCGTCGCTGCCGTCCTTGAGCGTCTCGATGCGACGCACGTCCAGGCGCACCGACGCGTAGAACTTCAGCGCCTTACCACCCGTGGTGGTTTCCGGCGAGCCGAACATCACGCCGATCTTCTCGCGCAGCTGGTTGATGAAGATCGCGGTGGTGCCGGAGTTGTTCAGCGCACTGGTCATCTTGCGCAGCGCCTGGCTCATCAGGCGGGCCTGCAGACCGACGTGGCTGTCGCCCATCTCGCCCTCGATCTCGGCGCGCGGCACCAGCGCGGCCACCGAGTCGATGACGATGATGTCGATGGCGCCGGAGCGAACCAGCATGTCGGCGATCTCCAGAGCCTGCTCACCGGTGTCGGGCTGGGAGACAAGCAGCGCGTCGGTGTCGACGCCGAGCTTGCGGGCGTAATCCGGATCGAGCGCGTGCTCGGCGTCGATGAACGCCGCCACACCGCCCGCGGCCTGCGCGTTGGCCACCGCGTGCAACGCGACAGTAGTCTTACCCGAGGCTTCCGGACCGTAGATCTCGACGATGCGGCCGCGCGGCAGGCCACCGATGCCCAGCGCTACGTCCAGCGCGATGGAGCCGGTGGGGATCACCGAAATGGGCTGGCGGGCTTCCTCGCCGAGGCGCATGACCGCGCCCTTGCCGAAGCTCTTCTCCACCTGGGCCAGTGCGAGCTCGAGCGCCTTGTCGCGGTCGTACGCCTGTGGTGCCATGGTCCTGATCCCCTTTTCGACGGGTAGGTCTCGTTCTGTGGTTGGCGCCTACAGTAGAGGGCGGCACCGACAAGTTCTGCCGTCAAGATTAGACGAACAGGTGTTCGAGTCAAGCGACGCGCCCGGCAATGCGCGAACGGACTTCGCCGTTCTCGGCAAACTTCGCGCGATCACCGAACCAGCGCGATCCGATCGCTGTCCAGCAGCGTCTGCGCCTGTTTGAGCACGCGCAGCGAGGGCGTCACCTCGAGGCCGGTGATCCCGTCCAGCGCACCGAGCCGCTCGGTGACATACCGGTAGAGGTGGGCGGTGTCGCGGCAGATGATCGACGCCATCAGATTGGACGGACCCGTGGTGGCGGCGACGAACACGATCTCGGGATGCGTCGTCATCGCCCGCCCCACCGCGTCCAGATCGGAGGGGCGCACCCGCAGCCACAGCGCCCCGCGCACGCCGTAGCCCATCCGCTCGATCGCGAAGTCGAGGTCGAAGTACAGCACGCCCGCCGCCACCAACTCGGCCATGCGCCGCGCGACTCGCGGTGCCGTCCACCCGGTTTCGGCCGCGAGCTGGGCATATGGCGCGCGCCCGTCCCGCCCGAGTAACGCGAGCATCGCCTCGTCCGCCGCGGACAGGTCCACCAGCACGTCCGGTCCCGCGCTCGCGGGGCGAGACCGGTGGGGCCCCAACTCCTCGAGCTGTTCGGCGGTGAACAGGTGCCGGTAGCGCGGCCACTCCTCGTCGGGCGGGAACCGGTGCATCACCTCGTGCGCGGTCAGCTCGAGCACCTGCGGAGCACGCGGCAGGGTGTGCAGCAGCAGCGCATCCCGCCTTTCGACCGAGCGCGGCCTGCTGACGCAGGTCACCTCGGAACCGGTGGACAGCAATGTGACCCAGCTCAGATCCGGGAACCTGGCCAGCGACTCGGCCAGGCGCAATGCCTTGTCCGGCGTCGACTTCAGCCGCAGCACCCATCTCGCGTGCCCGAGCGGCACCGCGTTCACCTGTCCCGAAACGTGCAGGATCCCGCGCTGCCGCAGTGAGCGATAGCGCCGCGCCACCGTCTGCTCGGAGGTCTCGAGAATGCCGCCCAGCTTGGCGAACGGAATCCGGGCATCGTGCACCAGCGCGTGCACGATCTGTTTGTCCAGCACATCCATTACAGAGGATTCCATCGGGCTGTCGTCAGGCATAGGAGGAATCTAACGCCAATGCCGCTACAGCTAGGGGGATACGTTCGATTACCGCACGCTTGGCGTCGATATCGTTCGAATCCGCCATGGAGGCTCTCGTGAGAAAATGGCTCCCCCTGTTCGCCGCGTGTCTCGGCACGCTCATGCTGCTCATCGACGTCACCATCGTGAACGTTGCGCTGCCCGATATCGCCATCGATCTGAATGCCGGGCTGTCCGGGTTGCAGTGGGTCGTGGACGGCTATGCCCTCGCGCTGGCCGCGCTGTTGCTTGTGCTCGGATCACTGGCCGACCGGGTCGGCGCGAAGCGCGCCTACCTGGCCGGACTCACCGTTTTCGCGGTCGCGTCGCTGGGCTGCGGTGCCGCCGAGTCCGCGGCGAATCTCATTGCGGCGCGGGCGCTGCAGGGCGTCGGCGGCGCGGCCATGTTCGCCACCACGCTCTCGCTGCTGCACGCGACCTACACCGGTCGCGACCGCGGCATCGCCTTCGGCACCTGGGGCGCGGTGTCCGGCGCGGCGGCGGGTATCGGGGTGGTGCTGGGCGGCGTGCTCACCGAGGCGCTGTCATGGCGGTGGATCTTCTTCGTCAACTTGCCGATCGCGGTGCTGGCCATCGCGTTGACCGCCACCGTGTTCCCGCCGTCGGAACGCAGGGCGGACCGGTCGGTGGATGTGCCGGGCATGCTGGCCTTCGCCACCGCGGCGACGGCGGTCACCTACGGCGTCATCCGCGGCGGCGAGCACGGCTGGACCGACACTGCCGCGCTGACCGCACTCGCGCTCGGCGCCGTCGCGACGCTGGCCTTCGGTCTCGTCGAATCCCGCGGCGCCGCGCCGATGTTTCCGCTCGCGCTGCTGCGCAACCGCGACTTCGGCGCGACCCTGTTCGGCGCTTTCGGGCAGACTTTCGCCGCATTCGCGAGCACACCCCTGATCTCGCTGTGGCTGCAGCAACAGTTGCACATGTCGCCGCTGCACGCGGGACTGGCGATGCTGCCGATGGCCGCGACCGCGTTCCTGGTGGCCGGTGCGTTCGGACGACTGCTGCACGACACCGCGCCGAAGTGGACCATCGGCGCGGGGCTGGTCGTGGTCGGGCTCGGCACCGGACTGCTCACCCTGACCGGCACCGGGTCCTCCTGGGTCGCACTGGTTCCCGGATTCGTGGTGATCGGTGTCGGGATCGGCGTGAACGCGCCCGCCTTGGTGTCGGTCGGCATGGCGGCCGTGCCGCCACGGCAGGGCGGCACCGCCGCGGGCGCGGTGAACACCGCGCGGCAGCTGGGGCTTGCCCTCGGCGTCGCGGTGCTCGGCACCGTGTTCCGTGGCGTGGCCACCGCCGGCCAGCCGATGACGTTGCCGCACTTCGTCGACGGGCTCGACGCGG
Organism: Nocardia sp. NBC_01730; assembly: GCF_035920445.1. Lineage (NCBI taxonomy): Bacteria > Bacillati > Actinomycetota > Actinomycetes > Mycobacteriales > Nocardiaceae > Nocardia > Nocardia sp. NBC_01730. The sequence goes on from NZ_CP109162.1 coordinate 3,475,756, forward strand.
CGTTCGGCGTCGCGGCGACGGTGGGCGTCGTGTTCGGACTGATCGCGTTCGGACTGTTCCATTGGCAGCGGGCGGATGTCGAACCGGCCGGAGCCGAGCCGGAAGCCGTCGCCGCCTGACTGTCTCGCGAAGTGGTGACCTCCCGTCGAGGAGGTCACCATTTCGCATGGACGACGCGGGAACCGGTGACCACACCTCAACAGTTTTGGGCATCGGACGTCCGAGAACAACGGCGTCACAGGCTCCCCACGGAGTTCCCAGACGCGCTGTCAGAACAATTCGTCGAGCAGCCGGTAGTACGCGAGGCGGAGGGGGTCCGGCTCGATCGAGCCGTAGGCCGCGAAGAAGGCCGTCACCGCCGGCTCGCCGAAGTCCTCGCGCAGATCGCGCACGGCAATCGCCAGATCCCGGTACCGATCGGCCACGCCGAGCCCGGCGACATCGAGGAGGATCTCGCCCTCCAGCACATTGGCCGGGGTGAAATCACCGTGCGCCACCACCAGATCCTCGTGGTCCGGACGTTCGGTCAGCAGCCGCGCCAGCAGGTCCGCCGGGCTCGAGCCCTGGTTGTCCTCGTCGAAATCGTCGGCATCGACGAGACCTTCGATCACTTGGCGGCGCGCCTGCGCCAAGACGACGTCCAGGCGGCCGTCGAATGGGCACTCATCGATCGGAATGCCGTGCAGCCGCCGCAGGATCGAGCCCATGACGGTGCCGATCGAGGCAGGCTCTTCGGAGCTGTCCCTCGCGGCCAGGCTCGGCGCACCCGCGTCGGCGACGACCAGCACGTCGTCCTCGAATGCCGCCACCTCCGGCAGGCGAATCCCGCGGTCCCGCAACCAGTTCAGGCGTTCGTGCTCGGCGACCGCCTTCGGACCGCGCTTCAGCCAGTAGGCGCCGTCGACGAGCACGACACCACCGCTCATGCCCTCATGATCGTCCGACCAGGTGGGCGCCTCGCCGAGGAGCGCGATGACCGTGGGCGGCAACGGTATCGGCAGCTCACCGAGCGTGTCCAAGGCGGCGCGGGTGGATTCGATCTCCTCGGGGTCGCCTTCTGCGGCGCGCAGTTGCATCGCCTCCGCCAGCAGTGTATGCGCTTCGCGCAGCTGGTTCCGCTCGGCCAACGCCTTACCCAGGTGCTGGACGGCGAAGGAGAGCACCTCCGGCGCGGACGCACGCGCGTGCTCGACGGCGCGGCGATAGAGCCTCTCGGCCGTGACAGCGGCGCCTCGATACCGGTAGACGTCGCCCAGATTGATCCACACGGTGATTCGACGCTGCTCGGTGTCCACCAGCTCCAGCGCACGATCGAGGTGGTCGAGCGCCTCGTCGTAGCGGCCGAGGAGCATCAGTTCGATGCCGGTTTGCCGGAAACCCGCGAAGTCGACGGGATGGGCGTCCACCACCCGGGCGGCCAAGCGCTCCGGATCAAGCGGGATCATCCGACGCCGCTCGTCGAACCGGTAGAGCGGCCCGCCCTGATCGACCTGCCCGGTGGCGCTCACCAGTGCGCCCGCGGCACATCGAACTCCGCGCACAGCGCGCGCCACACGTCGCGCGGATCCACCCCGGCCTCGATGGCGGCGGCTCCGGTGCGTCCCCCGAGCGCGGGGACCACGTGATCGGTCAGCAGGGCGTCACCCCGCGCCACACCGAACTCGGTGTGCAACAGTTCCTGGAACTCGGTCAACCGCACCGTGCCCAAGATACTCCCGGCGAGGGGCACACCATGGAGAGGGCTTCTCGGGCGTTTCGCCGCGGCCATATGCCATTCGTCAGGTTTGGACGGGGTGGAGGGTGTGGTGGCAGAGGGCGACGGGGTCCTCGAGAGCGGTCGCGGTGGCGGCCGCTTCGGCGGCCGCGGCGGAGTAACGCGGGTCGGTCAGGATCTCCTGGACCGCGGCGCGGAGGGCATCGGGTGACAGCGGGCGGACGAGGATCGAACTTCCTTGGCGGGCAGCGCGATTGGCGAGTTCCCACTGGTCGCCGCCGCCGGGAACGGTGACGATCGGGACGCCCGCGGAAAGGGATTTGGCGAGCAGACCGTGGCCGCCGCCTCCGACGACCACGGAGGCGTGGGTGAGCAACTCGTCCTGGCGGCCGAGACCCGCGCCGACCCACGGAGGCAGGTCGGCGGGCGGAGTGTCCAGCATCGAGATCGCCACCCGGACACCGGTTCCGTCGAGGGCCGCCAGCACGGTCTCGACCATGCCCGCGACGCCGGTGTGGGCGGTCGAGGGGGCGACCATCACCAGCGGCCCGTCGCCGGCCGGAAGGTCGAGGATCGTGTCGGTCGGCTCCCACAGCAGCGGACCGATGACGTGCGCGGATTCCGGCCAATCGGGGCGCGGTACCTCGAGGGCGGGCAGAGTGGCGATCAGGCGAGCGGCGGGGCCGGGGTCGGCGGCGGGGAGACCGACGCTCTCGCGTGCCTGCTCGCGCTGGAGTCGCCCGTGACGGATCGCGCGCGAGGTCATGGTCCGCAGCACACCGTCGCGCACACGCCCGCTCAGGCCCGCGCCGGGAGCGAGCCCGCTTCCGATGGGCGGCAACGCCTTCGACGGCAGATACAGCGGATGTGGTGACAGCTCCACCCATGGCACACCGAGCCGTTCCGCGGCCATCCCGCCGCCGGCGGTCAGCACATCGGAGACCACCAGCTCGGGCAGCATGGCGCTCAGGTCGGGCAGAATCTCGGTGGAGATGTGCGCGGCCCGCTCGTGGATGCGCTGCCCCGCGTCGGCGTCGTCGTCCATCGGTCGCGGCGCCAGACCCTTGAGTCTGCGCACGCCGATCCCGGCCCCGAGTGCCGCGTCGAACCAGCGCGGGCCGGTGAACAGGACCGGCTCGTCACCGGCCGCCAAGAACCGCAAGCACAACGCGATAGCAGGAAAAGCATGCCCGGGATCGGGCCCCGCGACGACGGCTACTCGCATTCGCCTAGCCTGCCACACCGGCCCGCGGTCGGATCGCACCCACGTCACACGTGGTCACCTGCTTGTCGCGACTCCGGATCGCCGAGACGCGCAGGATTCCGGCGCTACCGCCGGTCGGGGTCCGACAGCCAGGTGTAACCATCCGCACCGTCCGCGCTTCGACGTCTCCCGCGGGATCAGCCGCCGAAGTAGAAAAGTTCGACGCCGATGGCGCGCTCGGCGGGGAAACCGTCCTTGGGTCCGGTCGCCATGTCGACCACCGCACGCACCTGGTCGGCGATCGGCTCCGGGCTGAGGACCTCCAGGTAGCGACGATGCGCGGCGAGCGAGGCGGCGGCCTGGTCGATGGTGTCCGTGACGTCAACGGCATGCGTGGCGGTGGGACCGACGACGGCCGCCCACCGAGCCGACCATGGCTTCTGGTCGGCGAGCTCGGGGAAGATCCATTCGTTGCCCGCGTCCGCGATGGCGTCCAGGGCAGCACGGCCGACGGCCCGGTGATCGGCGCTGTTGGCATAGCCCGGCGCCCAGGTGTCACCGAAGTGGAACAACACCACCATCTCCGGCTGGTGTCGACGGATCGCGGCGGCCAGATCGCGGCGCAGTTCCAGGCTCTCCCGCACCCGACCGTCCGGGTAGCCGAGGAACTCCACCTCCCGCACGCCGACCAGCTCGGCCGCCGCGATCTCCTCGGCCTCGCGCAGCGGACCCGATTCGACAGGCGCCAGCCCGGCGATCCCCGCCTCCCCGCTGGTCACCAGCACATAGCGAATGTCCTTGCCCTGCCCGGTCCAGCGCGCGACCGCCGCGGCGGCACCGTATTCGATATCGTCGGGATGCGCGACGATCACCAGGCCGCGCTGCCAGTCTTCAGGAACATGCTGCACGAGAACCCATTCAAGCACTGCCGACACAGCGACGGGCCGCGCGGCGTCCGGATCGGACGGCGCACGGCCCGTGACGGCGTGGTCGCGCTACAGCTTGCTCACCGTGGAGTTGCCCGAGCCCGATACCGCCTTGTACAACAGGTACAACCCGAACACGATCGCGCTGATCACCAGGATCGGGAACAGCCCCTTGATCAGCGCACCGATCACGACCAGCGCGATCCAGACGACCGCGACGATACCGATGATCTTCCACAACATGTCGTGCCTCCCAGAAGTCTGTGTTTCCTCTTCGAGCATGACACCTGGACGAATACGAATCAGCAGGCGAGACGGGATATCCGGGTGAAGATCAGGGTTCACCCTGACACGGCGGGCGCGCGACAGCCGTTCAGAACCTCGTAGAGTCACCAGACCACTCGAACCGGCAGGAGTCACATGAACCTGACCACAGTCCTCACCCTCGCCGTCGGACTGCTCTTTCTCCTCACCGGCGCGGTGAAGCTCGTCGGCCTGCGACAATCGCTCGAGATCCGCGATCATCTGCGCATCTCCCCTGCTCTGTGGCGCCTGACAGGCGCGCTGGAGATGGCAGGAGCCCTTGGCGCGGGCATCGGTATCTACTTCCGACCGTTGGGGACGGCCGCGATCGTCGGCCTGGCTGCCCTGATGGTAGGAGCGATCGTGGCCCGGCTCCGTGTTCGCGACACCATCTCGGCGGTGACCATGGACGTGGTCGTCTTCGCCTTCGTCGCGGCGACGTTGGCCCTCACCGCTATTGCCTGAGTCTTCTCGTGGGGAGTCGAACCGCTGGTGGAGTGCTCATAGGCTGTCGAGCGGGATCGTGACGTCCAGTGACGTCCCGCTTCCGACGGGGCTTGTCAACAGCATGCGGCCGCCGAGGGCCTCGACCCGGTCTTTGAGCCCGATCAGACCTGACCCTTTGCCGAGGTCAGCGCCCCCGATTCCGTCATCGCGGATCGACAGATAGAGGTTGTCGTCCTTGGACTGTGCGCACACGGTCGCCTGGCTCGCGCGGGCATGTTTGGCGGTGTTGGTCAGCGTCTCGGCCACGATGTAATAGGCGCCGACTTCGACCGAGTCAGGCAAGCGACGGTCGATAGCGAGGTCAAGGGTGACGGGGACGGTGCAGCGGCGGGCCACTGTCTTCAGCGCGGGACCGAGCCCACCCTTGGACAGGATCGCGGGATGAATCCCGCGTGAGGTCTCCTGCAGATCCGCTGAGACTCCCGTCAAACCCGAAACGACGCCCTCCAGATGGCTTTTGAGGTCATCCAGGTGGGGCGGCACCGACGCCTCTGCCAGCCGCGCCTGCAACCCGAGCGAGACCAGCCGCTGCTGGACGCCGTCGTGCAGGTCGCGTTCCAGATGGCGGCGGGCGTCGTCTGCCGCCGCGACGACGCGGGCGCGTGAGGCGATGAGTTCGGCGCGCGTTGCGGCGTTGGCGATCGCGGTCGCGACGAGATCGGCGAAGTCGGCGATGCGCGCCTCGCTGTCCGGCGGCATCGGCTCAGGGCGCCGTGAGCCGACGATAGCCGCACCCCATACGCGGCCGTCGACAACAATCGGGACTCCGACGATCGAGCCAATGCCCTCGGCACGGATGCGTTCGGCTTCCGGCCCGGTGGTGTTTTCGTGGTTGTCGATCCTGGCGGCGCGGCCGGTGCGTAACACGATCGCGCCGACGTCGTCGCCCGCCAACGAAATGTGCTCGCCGGTGACGGGTAGCTGCGTTATTTCCGGCTCGTACTGTACAGCGACCACATACCCTGTGCCGTCGGCCTCATAGCGGAGCAAACCCGCGTTCGCCACATCCAGGCCGCGCGCCAATTCGGCGGTCACCGCAGCGAAGACCTCCGAGGGACTCGCTCCACGCGCGACCAGGGTCGCCACCCGCCGCAACGCGGCCTGCAGTTCAGCGAGCACACCGAGCCGGTCGCGGCTTGCCTCGACCATGCGCTGCGCCTGATGCAATTCGTCCTGCTCGCGTCTGCGATCGGTGACATCGCGGCCCACCGCGTAAGACCGGCCCTGATGAAGCACGACGCTCCAGTCGATCCACCGGTGCGAGCCGTCGCCGCAGATGACCCGGTTCTCCAAACGCACCGCCGCATTGCTGTCGGGAAGTTTCTGTAGCGCCGCAAGCACGCGATCCCGATCCTCGGGAACGACCAAATCGAGGTACGGCCGCGCCTGCAATTCCTTGCTCGAATACCCGAGTATGCGCTCGAAGGCGGGATTAACCCGGATCACGTAGTCCGGGCCGGTGATGGCCAATAGGTCCGATGAGAGGTTGAAGAATCGTTCTCCCTCTCGCGCCAGGCCGGCAAGGGTACTGGCCCCCAACGCGACGACCAGGAAAACGGCGATGTACAGCAAGATCCGGGGATCGAACGGCTGGACCGGAGTTTCCGGCCAGTTACGGAGGTAGGCGAAGGCGATAGCACTGGCCACCGATATCGTCGCCGCCAGCCCGAACCTCCACATCGTGGAGACCACCAAGACGCCGAGCAGGTAGAGCACGCCGAAGCCGGTCTCGCCGGTAATTTCGTTGAGCAAAAATACGACAAGGGTCTCGGCCACGATGAACGACACCCCCACCGCGATTCCCAGCACAACGGACGGGGTGGCAGGGCGAATCAAAAGCCACAGCAAACGGGCCAACATCGTTTGTGGACTCAGCCCTCGATCGGAGGTCCGGCCCGCGAAAACGCCGCCCGGCAGCCATGCCGAGCCAGGTTGCCGTGACCGCTTCTGTATCACCTGGAAAGTCACATCGATTTTCGGCGGGCGTCAACGAGATGAGCAAGCTAAGCATAACCACCCGGGACGGGCATAGTTCCTTGCATCGTCGGTGACCGCGCTCGACCCGCTGATGGATCCGCCGCCCAACACCAGCGCCGCGAACCGCCCGCGTGCTAGGCACGGCCTAGTGCGTGAACACCACCGATATGTGCCTCCGCCAGGAAATCGGTGAGCGTGACAGACAACCGCGCGCTGACTTCGATCAGCGCGGCCAGCAGCGCTTGCACCGGTTCCGGCCCGGTCGCTTGGAGCGCTACCGGCGTCGGCCGCAACCCCTCGATCTGTAGCCGGCACAGATACTCCCGATCGGCGTCCGTCGACGGAAACCGCTGAGGCTCACCCACGATCACAAGTACCGACCGACCGTCCAGCCGAATCTCCCTGGTGGCCAGCACTTTTCCGATCTCGCCAGTCGTCGCGAATGCTGATGGCAGATCCGGGACAATGGCATCGGTCGACGGTGCGGGCTCTGGGTCGGTCATTATCGTGCCTCTCGGTTGATGGATCGAACGGTTATCGGACCGCTGTCTGCGGCGACGTCGAGGTTCAGCGCGACGAGCACGGTTCCTGCCGGAGCGCCCCGAGGAGGTGGGCCGTGATCGGTGGAGTGCTGGATCATTCGAGCCAGGGATTTATTTCGATGACTTCGACGAACAACAGTGGCGGCGCGCTGTCGCGGACCAACTCGGTGGCTTCGGCTACCAGACGGCTCTCTGGAACGGCGACGCCTGCGATGTGTTCGGTCATCAGAATTCTCCAGTGAACTGGGCGCGGATACCGGTTTCGATTCGGTCGCCGAGTTCCTTGCCGAGATTGCGCCAGTGCTCAAAGGCGCGTTGCAGGACCGGTCTCGGTGACTGCGTTGCAGAGGTGGCCGAATTTCTTGGGATCGAACCGTGTCGCGACTCCTCGCATTGCGCTATGGACTTCAGAATCGCGCTGTCGGCCGCGGAAGTCGTCAGTGCTGGCGGCCGTTGCCCCCGCCCGCCAGCCCCCGACCGCGGCTACCTGCTAGCTGCAAGTCGACCCGGACCGCGCCGCCATGCATGGATCGGCCCGGACGCCCAGGTGCAGCGGATATGCTCGAATCGGATCAGCCAGGAGGTGGACTGGATGGAGCCGACCACGGCCGGATCGGACGGTGCCCGAGCAGCCGGTCCGGGCGACTCCGCGGCCGGCTTGCGGGTGATTCTGGTCGAGGACGATGTCCTGCTGCGCGAGGGTTTGGCGAGCCTGCTCGAGCGCTCGGGATTCGAGGTCGCCGCCCAGGCCGGCGACGCGGTGCAACTGCTGAAGCTGGTCCGGGACCGGGCACCGCAGCTCGTAGTGGTCGATATTCGGATGCCTCCGACCCACACCACCGAGGGACTCGACGCCGCGCGCGCGATCCGCGAGGCATTTCCCGAGACGGGCATCCTGGTCCTGTCCGCGCATGCCGATGTCGAGCATGCGATGGAACTGCTGGCCAGCGGTCGCGGGATCGGCTACCTGCTCAAGAGCCGGATCACCGACGTGGAGGATTTCGTCGACACCCTGCACCGCATCGCCAAAGGCGCGTCGGTCGTGGACCCAGCGCTGGTCACCGAGTTGGTCTCCGCGCGCCGGCGCAACGATCCACTCGCTGCGCTCAGCGCGCGGGAGTGCGAGGTATTGGCGTTGATGGCCGAAGGCCGGTCCAACGCCGGGATCGGTCGTCGGCTGTGGGTCACCGAAGGCACTGTCGAGAAACATGTCCGCAGCATTCTGACCAAGCTGAATCTGCCCGAAACCGACGACGACCACCGCCGCGTCCTCGCGGTCGTCAGGTTCCTCGAGTCACGCTGAGCCGACCCGCGTTGTCGCCTCGGAGCAGATCGTCGATGGCCGCGGACGACAGCGCGGATTTGGACAAGAAACCCACCGCCGGGCTCTCCGCGATCAGCTCGGCGAAGTCCTGCTCGGAGTGGGTGGAAATCAGGATGACCGGCACGGTGAGGCGCTCGGCGACTGCGAAGCCGCTCTCGGCACCGAGATTGACATCGACCAGGGCGACATCGGGCCGCAGCTGCGCTACCCGCCGCAGCGCCTCGGCACCGGTCGCCGCCACCCCCACAACAGTCACCCCCTGCTGCTCGAGCAGACCACGAGCGGCAGCGAAGAAATTCGGGCTGTCATCGATGATGAGGCAGCGTAACGGCGTAACCCGTGTCATCACGTCAGCTTGCCCGGACACACCGCGGGTCCGCATTGCTGCTAACGGGAAACCACTGCGGCGTTGCAGCTGGCGAGTAACCCGGAATTACCGCTGGCCGGAAGAAGCGATGCCCGCCAGCGGTGGCGACAGGCACTCCGCGCCGCGCGAGAGTGATCGACATGCGGATGACAACCTTGCCGGCCAGCGGACTCCGTGTCTCCCGAATTGCCTTCGGCACATGGCAACTCGGCGGCGGCCGCGGCCACTCGACGACGATGCGGCGACCACCGCGATCCGCCACACCCGCTAGCTCGTTGTCAACTTCTTCGACACCGCGCAGGGATACGGTTTCGGCGCGGCCGAACGGCTCCTCGGCAGGGCACTCCGCCACAAACTCGCCACCGCCCGTGACGAACTCGTGATCGCTACCAAGGGCGGCCTTCGCCACACCGACTCCGGTCTGGTCCGCGACGCAGGCCCGGACTGGCTACGGCGACTGGTGTCGTTATCCCTGCGCCCGACGACCCCGCCCTTCTGGCTCGGATTCACAGTCGCCGCAACATTCATCGCCGTGCAATCAGTGCTCGTCGTTTGGCTCAAACAGTTCTCCCCGGGGGATGCGTTCGGTGTGGTCTACCTGCTCGGCGTCCTGGTGGTCTCCACGATATGGGGACTCGGGATGGCGGTGGCGACGTCACTGGCCAGCGCGATCGCCTTCGACTACTTCCGCAACTGGCCGACGCCCTTCGTCCCCGGTGCCGACGACCTGGCGGCCATCGCCGTGTTCCTGGTCGTCGCATTGCTGGCCAATACGCTCGCGGATTTGGCCCGAACCCATGCCATCGAGGCGGATCGACGACGAGCCGAAGCCGATCAGGTCGCCGACCAGCAAGCCGCGTTGCGCCGCGTCGCCACACTCGTCGCGCGCGGAGCAACCTCGTCGGAAGTGTTCTCGGCAGTCACTGAGGAATCGACCCGCTGCCTCGGTGTCTCGAGCGCGACGCTGTTCCGCTACGACCCCGACGGCTCAGGCACGATAGTCGCACGCCGCGATGAACCCGGCCTGCAAAAACCGCCGGTCGGCGAGCGCCTCACCCTCGACGGCGAGAACATCTCGGCCATGGTGCTGCGCACAGGTAGCCCCGCCCGCCTCGACAGCCACGACCATGCTTCGGGCTCCGCCGCCGCACGCATCCGCGAGTTCGGTCTGCGCGCGGGCGTCGGCGCGTCGATCGTCGTCGACGGCCGCCTCTGGGGAGTCATCGTCGCCGGGACGTCGCGACGCGAGCCACTGCCTGCCGACATCAAGGCGCGCCTGGCCGAGTTCGCGGACCTGGTCGCGACCGCGATCGCGAAGGCAGAAGCGCACGCGCAACTCACCGCCTCCCGCGCCCGGATCGTCGCCGCCACCGACGAGGCACGGCGCCGCCTGGAACGCGACCTGCACGACGGGGCGCAACAGCGCCTCGTCTCGCTGGGTCTCATGCTCCGCACGGCCGAGGCCATGGTGCCATCCGGATCGACCGCGCTGCGCGCGCGGCTCTCGGACGTCGTGCAAGGTCTGGTCGACGTCTCGGAGGACCTACGCGAGATCTCCCGAGGAATTCATCCGGCGATCCTGTCGAAAGGTGGACTCGGCCCGGCGCTCAAGGCGCTGGCGCGGCGCTCGGCTGTCCCGGTCCGGCTCGACGCGGCGTTGCACGAGCGCTTGCCGGAGTCCGCCGAGATAGCCGCATATTACGTTGCGGCAGAAGCGTTGACGAACGCCACCAAGCACGCACAGGCATCCGGGGTCGAGATCGATGTGCGAACCGAAGGCCCATATCTTCAACTCTCGATCCGAGACGACGGAATCGGCGGCGCCGATCCCGCCGGCGGGTCCGGGCTCATCGGACTGACCGACCGCGTCGAAGCCCTCGGCGGCCGGCTGGACATCACCAGCCACCCAGGACACGGAACTACCCTGCTCGTGCGTATCCCGATCGCCACCACGTCAGCGACAATTTCCTGACGCCCACAGCGCTGGGGGATCCGACACCGACCTCGGTATCGCGACGACGTCGTGGACACCCGATCAACCCGCCGACATTGCGAGTTCCGGCACGGCCGCCACATCACGCCCGCGAAAACGTCCGGACACGCGGCAGGCGGGACGAGGAACCTATCCGCCTGGCAGGAGCTTTGTGGGGACGCTCGGACGGGCCGGCCGTCGAGGTGGTCGAGGACTGCGTCGTCGGTCTTCCCACCGGCCTGTTGTTGCGTGGGCATCGGGCGCCGAACCCCGCGATGCGCCGGCGCCTGGAAACGGCCGTACGCGCCATCCTCTCCCTGGACCCACCACCACAGCGAAAACGACAGAGCGACAACGTACGGCGCCGAGGCGCACGCCAGCGGGCTGATCGACCGCACCGCACCGGAAGGTGCCGTGCTCGACACCGCCATCGAACTCATCAGGCCGATCGCAGGGAAAGACCCGAGCACCCTCGGCGCCATCAAATCCACCATGTTCGCCAGCGCGGACTCCCCCACGTGCGGGTGCGGACGGGTGGGTGCGGCGGGATCGGCGGCACCTCGGGAGTTGCGGCCGTGCCGCATCGCGAGCACTACGGCCGCCGCACCGCGGCAAGTGCTCGGTGGTGCCGGCGGCGGAGCACGACGATCGGCCTCGGCGACGGCGACAGTTGGCCACTTGCCGCTCATGCGACTACGGCTTGTCGGATTGCCTTGGCGGAGTTGAGGAGTCAGCCGCTTCGGTGCGACCCCCGGGTTATCCTTCCCCAGGGAAGATACGGCACGCGCAGGGGGCGGCACCGGGCGACTTCACAGCCGGTGCCACCCCGTGCGGGCGGCGGATCACCGCCGACGACAGTCGGGATCATCGACCCCTTCGGTGTCGATGAGCTCCTCGCGCACGGCGCCGGAGACGATGCGGCTGTCCTCGACCTCGTCGACATCGAGGCAGACCCGCTCGACCCGCCGCGATTCGTTGTTCACCATCATCTGGTCGTGGTGCAGGGTGACCTCGGCTCCTTGCTCGCCGATGTCGTAAGGACGGATGGTGTACGGGTCGGTGATCGGCTCGCGGTCGACCTGTACCTCTTCGCGACTGGTGGGCACCTCGACCGTCTGTTCCTCGGTCTCGATGTACCTGCGCACCCGCGCCCTGCCCGCGATCTCCTGCTCGGTACCGAGGTCGAGCCGCTCCTCCGGGCGCACCATCCCGTTGCCGGGACGTTGCCGACCCTGGGCCGGGCTCGCGGCCCGCCGCGGCTGCATCTCGAAGGTGTTCCACCCGGACCGATTCGGGTCGATGTCGTAGTGGTCGAACAGTTCCAGCTCGGCCTCAGGACTGATCATCCCGTTCTGGGCCAGATTCGGCGCGGTCTTCACAACGTCCTTCTTCACCTGCACCTGCAGCGCGCCCGCGTCCCACTGGTGCTGGGCACCGGCCAGCGGCACCAGCGCATCGTCTCTGAACAGTCCGGTGGATACCGCGACCCAGGTAGGTGATCCGGAATCGTTGTCGATATAGACCCGCTTGACCTTGCCGATCTTGTCGCCGCCCGGGTCGTACACAGCGCTGCCGATGAGCGCGTCCAGCATGTCAGTCATGGTTCCTCCGCGGTTCGTTCGATGCGGTGCGCAGGCCGAGGGAACGCGGGCTGTACACCGCGTCTGCTGAGAGTGGTTCAGTCGCTTGTCGATCGCTCGGTCACGTCGAGCCCAGCAGTGCTGCGCCGCGCTCTGCGCGCCTGCCGCACCGGGTCCTCGTCGAGGTCACACGTCAGGTATCGACTGATGTCCAGCCGCTGCGTGTCCTGGTCGAGCTGAGATATTCGGTGGGAAACATCAAACATCACGTTGCTCCTGCCCAGTAGTGAATGTTCCCGGCCCGCTGCGGGTCGGGCGGTCAGCAACATGGTGGCAACTACCCGGCTATCGACCCCTCAAACAAGAATCCCGGTGGCGATTCGATCAATTCGGCGAGGATTCGATCGTCGTGCGCTCATCGGCGACGCCATAGCAATCGGTCCGGTTCGTGGCTCGCCGCCCTGGGGTGAAATGTCAACAGGGTTGACATCCGGATAAGGCCGCCACATCGTTCGACGAAGCTACTCGCGTGCCTCCCGGCTCAGCGATTTGCGGGCGCGCGGTCGGGTTCGCAGTCGGCGCTCTTGATCAGGATCAGCTCCGAGGGTCGGCTGGTGAACCGGAAGTTCTTGCCGCGGTAGTCGACTTCGCCGTCGGTCGCCAGCGAGACCGGCGCTTCGGCCACCCGCACGTCGAGCCGGACGACCCGGTGGTGCACATAAGTGGGCGAGTGTTCCAGCATGCCGGTGACGGTGGCAGCGATCAGGCGCAGCCGCGAGAACGGGAGATCGGCGCGCAGATAGCGGACGTCGAGGGTGCCCCCGCGCAGCTCCGGGCGCGACATCGGAATCTGATCGGCAGGCTCGTACCTGCCGTTCCCGATGAACAGCATCCACAGCGCAGTGCGAGTGTCGCCGATGGTGACATGCACCGGCTGGGCGCGGAACAGCACACGCACCATCGCGATTCCCGCGGCGGGCCATTTGCCGATGCGGCGCTCCCAGCGTTCCCGGATGCGAACGAAATCGGGGTAGCCGCCGAGGCTGGCGGTGTTCACGAAGACACGCTTATCGGCGTCGTCGACACGCACCTCGGCCACGTCGACACGGACCGCTTCGCCCGCCTCCAGCGCGGCGCGGGTCCGATCGGACTCGTCCACTCCGGCGTCCCTGGCGAAATGGTTCAGCGTGCCGCCCGCGAAAACGGCAAGCGGCAACCGATGGCGCACCGCGCACTCCGCGACTGTGGAAACCGTGCCGTCGCCTCCGACCACGCCGAGCGCGACGATGTGATCGTGGCGCAGCCACTCGTCGACCCGTGCCTCGAAATCGTCGGCGCCGTCGAGTTCGAGCACCTCCGCCTCAGGGGACCGGTCGCGCAGCAACGCGAGCGTGTCGTCGCCGTCGCCCGCTCCAGACTGTGGGTTGCCGATCAGCAGCAATCCGGCGCCGGCGTGGATCGGCTGGATCCGCTCGGCCGGTCCGAGCGCGGCGGGTTCGTCGTCGCGTACCGCCCACCACTGCCTGGTGACCAACGCGACCGCGCCACCGAACAGCGCCCCCGCGACCACGTCGGAGGGCCAGTGCACGCCGATGTGCACCCTGGAATAGCCGACAGCGACCGCGACCGGCGCTACCAACGCACCCGCCGCGGGCGACTCCAGCGCCAGCCCCGTCGCGAACGCGGCCGCCGAGGCCGAATGCCCCGACGGAAACGACGACGACACCGGCGGAACGACCAGCCTGCGCACGAACGGCACGGACTCGTCGGGCGGGCGCCGACGCGGGAACAGCGGTTTGGCGATTCCGTTGGCCACACCGCTGGCGATGCCCAACGCGAGGAGACCGCGGACGGCGCCGCGCCGCGTCGAGCGGTCCCCCGCTACGAACAGGGCCGCGCCGAGCACGACCCACAGGCGGTTCTTGTCGGCCACCGTGCTCAATCCTTTGAGCAGGCGGTCCCCCGGGGTCGGGCGGACGCGCGCGCTGCGGGAGACCAACCAGCGATCCAAGCTGCCTGCCGCACCGGCGACGCGCCTGCTGCTCGATCCGCGAGTCGAAAGTTGCCGCATCGCCGAAGCCTACCGACCGACAAGGCACCGTGTCGGTCGCCCGTCAATTCCTTTGCCAGCACGCGCGATTGCGTGTTTCGGCCGAAAGGGCCCACCCACAGTCCGCACCATATCCCTATTCAGTGCACGGATGTACTCTGATCTCGAGCGCACACTACCGTTGAACGTCAACCAGGAAGAGATGATCGATGTATGCAGACACCTCATTCAGCACACAGTCATGCACTGAAACTCAGGTGAGGGTCGGGACCTGATGGAACACACGAACGAGCTGGCACAGGAACTCGCGGCCGCGGCACGGCGACATGGTTCGGCGATCGCGGGGATCGTCGGCTCTGCCGCACGCAAGGCGTCGTGGGAGGTGCTCGACCTCATGGCCGAAGGCCGCGAACTGGTGGGTGCGGCCCTGCGCGCCCGAGCCGAGGAACAACAGCACCGAGACGGGTGACGCTGAGCCGGACGATCACATCGGTGGCCGCGGCGACGCGGGCACCGATTGATCGGCAACCTCGGTGAGCGCCTGCGCCCACCCGTCGAGGCGGTCGGACGCATGCCGTAGATCCGCGACGATGGTGTCGAAATTGTGCCGCAGCAGGGTTTTTTCGGGAACCGCGAGGATTCGGCCCGCCGCGGCAACCACCTGTTCGTACTCCGCCACCCCGGCGTCGAGCCTGCCGAGGGTGAACCGCAAATTCTCCGTGAGCGCCACCGCCGCAGGAGAATTCGAGCGCCCCATCGTGCCGAGCGCCTGCTCCATCGCGGTGATGTCGGCAGCGAGGGCGTGCAACGCCGCGGATCCCGAGGCAGCGGTTTCGAGCAGATCGGCCAGCTCGTCCTCGGGCAGTCGACTCGAGCGACGGATCTGTGCGCCCAGCCCATGCAATGCCTTCTCCGCGCGCACCAGTCGCCCGATCGGCGCGCGGGCGCTCGACCACAGCGGCGGCTGTTTGCGTGGAAGGAACGCCGCCTGCGGCAGAGGAGCACCACGCAGACGCAGATAGCGGCGGGTACTCAGAGCCGCGCCGGTGACCAACGCGACCGCTCCGCCACCGACCATGACCACGGCCCACACCGGCGCCGAGATGACCACGAGGCCAACGGTTCCCGCGGTAGTGAGCCCGGAAACGGTGCCGAGCTGGAAGCTGCGGCGGCGGACCCTGCGGCGACGACGCAGCTCCCGCTCCCGGGGATCAGCCCAGCGCCGCACCGCGACAAGTGCGTTCCCGCCGACCTCGCGAATGTTGTCCGGCAGGCTACCCGGCTGCGGCGCCAGGGCGGCCTGCGCCCGGATGATCGCGGACCCGCGGACCCGACGCGCTTCGGGCCGCTGCTCGCGAAACTCACTGCCGCTCATGCCTTTTCTCCCACCGGGTGCGCGGATCGGACGGACGTGCGCCCGATCCGGCCGACGGCCGGCCGGTATCCACGCATTGCCGTTCAGTGAACCAGCCCCCACCGACCATATCCTTGCCGAGCGCCCGACCGCTGCCTACTGCTGCGCGGTCTGGCCCTTGTTCATCTGCGGCTGCGCCGCATTGGACTGGGTCTGCGCCGGATTGATGGCGGGCTGGGCGGCGCCACCGGCGGGCAGCTGATCACCGCGCATGGAGGCGCGGATCTGCTCCAGCTTGCTGTGTCCGGCCATCTGGACGCTGGCCTGCTGAACCTCGAGCATTCGGCCCTGCACCGAGTTCTGCGCGAGTTCGGCGGCGCCGAGAGCGTTGGCGTAGCGGCGCTCGATCTTCTCGCGCACCGCATCCAGGCTCGGGGTGCTGCCAGGCGCCGACAGCGTGGAATCCATCCGCTGCAGTGACGCGGAGACCTGCTCCTGCATCTTGGCCTGCTCCAGCTGGCTGAGCAGCTTGGTGCGCTCGGCGACCTTCTGCTGCAGCAGCATCGCGTTCTGCTCCACGGCTTTCTTGGCCTGGGCAGCCGCCTGCAGCGACTGGTCGTGCAGGACCTTCAGGTCCTCGACGGACTGCTCGGCGGTGACCAGCTGCGCGGCGAACGCCTCAGCGGCGTTGGTGTACTGGATCGCCTTCTCGGTGTCGCCCGCCGCGGCGGCCTGATCGGCCAGCAGAACGGCTTGGCGCGCGTTGGCATTGAGCTTCTCGACCTCGTCCAGCTGCCGGTTCAGCTTCATCTCCAGCTGACGCTGGTTGCCGATCACCGACGCGGCCTGCTGCGAAAGAGCCTGGTGCTGCCGCTGGGCTTCCTCGATAGCCTGCTGAATCTGAACCTTCGGATCCGCGTGCTCCTCGATCTTGGCATCGAAGAGGGCCATCATGTATTTCCAGGCCTTGACGAACGGATTAGCCATCGATTGATCCCGCCTCCATCTGACATGCCGCGCTCCGGCGCGACTCCAGTGCGCGACCGTCACGCACTCGATATCTGCCTATCCTCCACCATGTGGCACCTGGGCCGGGCGAACCCGGCCCAATCGACACCTATGGAGAATCTATCCGCTTTCGGCGTCGGTCCGCAGTGTTGCGGCGGCGACCACGTCTCGTTCTGCGTCACACACCCTTCACCAAAACCAGCATGTCCGACTTCGGCGCGGGGATCACGATCCTGGTGTCCTCGGCGAGCGGCAGCGGGCGGGCGCGGGCCACCGACATGGTGGCGGTCGCGGGAGCCAGCGCCGGCTCGGCGGGCGCGGCGGCCTCCGAGTTTGCGCCGACCTCGACAGCGGTCTGCTCCCGCTCCGCGGGAGCGGCGGCGGCCGCGGCGTCCGCCGGAGTGCCGGTGGGCAGTCCCGCGGCGTCGGCCATGACCGTGCTCACGTCCCACAGCACCCGCGACAGCGGCACGTCCAGCGCCTCGCAGATGGCGGCGAGCAATTCACTGGAGGCTTCCTTGCGGCCGCGCTCGACCTCGGACAGGTATCCCAGGCTCACGCGCGCCGAGGTGGACACCTCGCGCAGGGTGCGGTTCTGGGCGAGACGCGCACGCCGCAGACTGTCTCCGATCGCCTCTCGCAGCAGCGTCATCTCGTTCTCCTTCGCTCCCGGTCGCCGGGCCGACGAGCTACGTCGGATCCCCACGCATGCCGTTCTTTCTCGCACAACGTCGGACGAGGGCCGGTTGGTTCCCACAGGGGCAAATCATTCGCTCCGCCCGATGCGTTCGGCCGGACCGGGGTCCGGCTCACACACACATCGAAGCAACTCGCGCACCGCGGTATGTGTCGCACCGATTCTGATAGTCCACCGGTCCCCCGGGAGTTTCAACCGCACCACTTCGGTATGCCCCGGACCAGCCAGGCCGAGAAAGACGGTGCCCACCGGGTATCCGTCCTGCGAATCGGGTCCGGCGACGCCGGTCAGCCCCACACCCCAGTCCGCAACGCACCTCGTCCGTGCGCCCACCGCCAACTGCTCCGCGGTACTCGCCGCCACCGGACCTTCCGTCGCCAGCACTTCCGCTCCGACGCCCGCGAGGCTCTGTTTGAGGTCTGTGGCGTACACCACCAACCCGCCGCGTAGGACGGCGCTGGCGCCCGGAACTCCGGCGATGGTCGCGGCGAGCAAGCCCGCCGTGAGCGACTCCGCGGTCGCCACCGTCTGCCGCGCGGCCACCAGTGCTCGCACGAGGTCGGCGGCGGGCACGCCGGCGGTGAGTGGATCGGTCATGCGCCGCGCGACCGGCCCGGCCCGCCCGCGAACCACACCCTGGCCGCTTGGCCCACATAGTCCAACCCGGTCACCACGGTGAGTGCGACGGCCAGGTACATCAGCGCCATCCCGGCATCGGCGAACCAGCCCGACAGCGGCAGCAGCAGCACCGCGATCGCCAACGACTGGACGAGCGTCTTCAGCTTGCCGCCGCGTCCGGCGGGAATCACACCGCGCCGCACGACCGCGAGCCGCAGCAGCGTCACGCCGATCTCGCGGCCACAGATGATGATCGTGATCCACCAGGCCAGATCGCCGAGCACGGACAGGCCGATCACCGCCGACCCGATCAGCGCCTTGTCCGCAATGGGGTCGGCGAGCTTGCCGAAGTCGGTGACCAGACCATATTTGCGCGCCAGTTGCCCGTCGAACCGATCTGTGATCGCGGCGAGGCCGAACAGCGCGGCGGCGGTGATCCGCCAACCGGTCTCGTGTCCGTCCCCGACGAACAGCGCGACGACGAACAGCGGCACGATCGCGATCCGCAGCATGGTGAGGATGTTCGCGATGTTCAGCAGCGGCACCGCGGTCTCGGCTTGAGCGAAACCAGGTCGCATCGGGCTCGGAGCGCTCCACGGGCGGTCCATTTCGTCAGGTTGCGCGCTCATGCCCCTGCCTTGCCCGCGATCGGCTCGGTCATGGCAGCCTCGTCATCCCGTCGCGCTGGCCGGCGCGATGCGGTGAGCGGAACGACTGGAGGTGCGGCACACGTTCAGACTATCGGTAGCCGGGCCGACTACTGTGCACCCATGACCTCTCGGGGACCATTAGGTGGTTCGACCAGCGACGCGCATCCGGGCACGGCTTCTGCTGCGCAGATCTCCGTCCCGGCTGTCCGACGCGCGCGAACCTCCGACGTGCCCGAGATCAAGCGCCTCGTCGATGCCTACGCGGGCCGGATCCTGCTGGAGAAGAACCTGGTCACGCTCTACGAGGCAGTGCAGGAGTTCTGGGTCGCCGAGCTGGACGGCCGCGTCGTCGGCTGTGGCGCGCTGCACGTATTGTGGGCCGACCTCGGCGAGGTGCGCACGGTCGCGGTCGATCCGGATGTCAAGGGCTCCGGTGTGGGCAAGCTCATCGTGCAGCGCCTGATCGCGGTAGCCCGTGAGATCGAGCTGCGGCGGCTGTTCGTGCTGACCTTCGAGGTGGAGTTCTTCGGCAGACACGGGTTCGTCGAGATCGACGGCACCCCGGTCACCGCCGAGGTGTATGCGGAGATGTGCCGGTCCTACGACACAGGTGTCGCCGAGTTCCTCGATCTGAGCTATGTGAAGCCGAACACCCTCGGCAATACTCGAATGCTGCTGACGCTCTGAGTCCGTCTCTACAGGAAGCGATCCACCCGTGCCGATCTTCGCCGTCCACTACAGCTACTCCGACAGCACCATCGCCGACCGCGACACCCACCGTCCCGAGCATCGGGCCTGGTTGGCCGGTCTGGTCGAATCCGGCACCCTGCTGAGCAGCGGGCCGTACCCGGACGGGTCCGGCGCGCTGCTCATCTTCCGGTCGGACGACGCGGGACAGCTGAAGGAACTGCTGGCGCGGGATCCGTTCGCGCGGGAGGACCTCATCGACGACGTCCGCGCGGTCGAATGGGTTCCCGTGCTGGGCGCCTTCGCACCCTGATCACGGTCCCGAGCTATTCACCGACTCGGCTGCGCACTTGGCCGCGGGTCCGGATCAGGCTCGCGACCGTCGCGACGATCAGGATGCCGAGGATGACACCCAACGAGACC
Organism: Nocardia sp. NBC_01730; assembly: GCF_035920445.1. Lineage (NCBI taxonomy): Bacteria > Bacillati > Actinomycetota > Actinomycetes > Mycobacteriales > Nocardiaceae > Nocardia > Nocardia sp. NBC_01730. Next base: position 3,495,659 of record NZ_CP109162.1, read on the forward strand.
GGCGTGGAGATCTCCGGGACGACGACGTGTTCACCGCCGTTGACGAACGGCAGCGTGTTCTCGTGCAGTGCGTGCAGCACCAGCTTCACGCCGATGAACGCGAGGATGGCCGCCAGACCGTAGGAAAGGTAGACCAGCCGGTCGAGCAACCCGCCGATCAGGAAGTACAGCTGCCGCAAGCCCATCAGCGCGAACGCGTTCGCAGTGAAGACGAGGTAGGGCTCCTCGGTGAGGCCGTAGATGGCCGGGATGGAGTCCAGTGCGAACAGCAGGTCGGCGAACCCGATGGCCAGCAGGGCGAGCAGCAGCGGCGTGATCGCGCGGCGCCCGTCCATCCTGGTGACCAGCTTGTCGCCGTCGTACTCGTCGGTGGTCGGCAGCATCCGCTTGACAAGCGCGACGATGCGGCTGTCGCGCTTCTGCTCGTGCTCGACCTCGTGGCCGCTCTCCCGGATCAACTTGACGGCGGTGTAGACGAGAAAGAGGCCGAACAGATAAAACACCCAGCTGAACGCGCTGATCGCGGCCGCGCCGACGGCGATGAACATGCCGCGCATCACCAAGGCGATCACGATGCCGATCAGCAGCGCCTTCTGCTGGTAGATCCGCGGTACCGCGAAGGTGGACATGATGATCAGGAAGACGAACAGGTTGTCCACCGAAAGCGCCTTTTCGGTGACGAAGCCCGCATAATACTCGCCCGCGTACGTCGATCCCCACTGCCAGGCGACGACCCCGCCGAAGGCCAGCGCCAGCCCGATGTACACGGCGGACCAGAATCCGGATTCCCGGAACGTCGGCTCGTGTGGCGTGCGGACGTGTGCGTAGAAGTCGAAGACGAACAAGCCGAGGATCACCGCGATGGTGATTCCCCATTCGAGTGCGGTTACCTGCATGCGGTGCGCCGATCGGCAGCGAATGTCATGGTGTCCATAATGCCCGATTTGTCCGTTCACTTCTGCTTGCGGGGTGATTGCCGACCATACTTACACAGGCATTCGCCCAGGCGCTGGGGCCAGGGTTGACGACGGTGACCGATGCGCCGTGCCGGTTGCCGAGCATCGAGCAGTGGGCAAGTACCGTCTCCGGACTGCCGCGGGCGGGCGTTCCTCGATCTCGTCACCGCCTCCCGAACTCGCCGGACACCGCAGCGCCATGGACCGCGCTCCCGATCGACCGAATGACGGCTCCTGCGAGGCTGGCACCCCACCGACCACACGGAACACCCACCCTCGGCCACGCCGTTGAGCCCGGTAAGACTGAACCCGACGCCCGCTCCGGGACGGTATCGAGAAACAAAAGTCTTGTCTCCGAGTGGAAAAGCGGTTCACAAGACGAAATCGGGTGTTAGCGTCGAGGCAACGAAACCACAAGGAAGGCACGACGATGACAGAGACGGTGCGGCGACAGCAGTTGCTGAGCCGTGCCTGGCAGTCGTATCCCTATACCTTGCTATCGATCTCGTCCGTCGGATATCGACGGATGATCGTCCGGAGCGGCCCATGACTGTGTCTTTCACAGACCCGCAGAAGGGGTCACTCCGCGGCGAATTGCCAAGGGGTGACCCCTTTTTCCGCGCTACGGACGTAGCTCGACCGGTACACCGACGTCTCCGAAACCGTAGGTCGGGTGTTCGAGTCCCTCCGTCCGTAGCACAGGCCGGTGGTTCGATTCCACCCACAGGTACGAAACCGATCCCTCGTAGCCCAATCGGTAGAGGCGCCGGATCTAGATTCCGGGAGATGCGAGTTCGAATCTCGCCGAGGGAACCACTCCGCGCTGCGCGAGCACGCGTCCGTCCCTCGATGGAGAGAGCACCTGATCACGCGCCAGGCGCACCAGCTTTGCCGAAGAACGATCAGTCGATCGACCGAGCTGGTGCGCTGCATAGGCAAGTCACTTGACGATCGAGTTCGCCCATTCGACGACGGCGGCCTGATAATCGGCGGTGTTTCGCGCGAGATTCACCGAATGCCCGCTACCGGGCAACACGAACGTGCGCAACCGCGCGGCCAGGCCGAAGAACGGCGCTTCTGTGGCGTACAGGGTCTCGGTATTCGCGCATGCCGAGTAACCGGGGCCACAGGACAATCGGTCCGAACTGCCGTTGACGACGAAGACCGGCGCGGTGATGAGGTTGGTCATGGGCGGAATGGTGGAGGTCAGACCGTCGGGATACTCCGTCGGAGCGAAGACGTCCTTGGTGGCCTCATCGGCCGCGACCACCTCGGGGTCGGCGTCATCGGGCGCAAAGAAATCATGTGCGCGAGTTCCGGGCTGCGTCACGAGGTAGCCCGGATCGTATCCGCGGTCGGCGAATTGGGGTCCTGCGTAGCTTGATGGTAGGTGGCCATCACTCCGACGACCTCGGAAACGTTCAGGGCGTGGGAGAACCCGGTGAGCAAGACACCGTCGTTAGCCCGGCTCTGTGTTGCCGTCGGCCCAGTCGGGTCGACGGTGCAGTCGGCCCAGCCTTTCGGCCGACCCCCACAACGGCGGATCACTCCTCCGGCTCGCCGCCCGCACCGCCGCCGCGGATCGACCACAGCAACCCTTCCAGCTCATCGGGTTTGACGAGGACGTCGCGCGCCTTGGACCCCTCGCTCGGGCCGACGACGCCGCGGGTCTCCATGAGGTCCATCAGCCGCCCCGCCTTGGCGAAGCCGACCCGCAGCTTGCGCTGCAGCATGGAAGTCGACCCGAACTGTGAGGTGACGACAAGCTCCACCGCCTGGAGGAAGACGTCGATGTCGTCGCCGATGTCGGAGTCGACGTCCTTCTTCTCGCCCGGCTTGGCGGCGGTCACACCGTCCTGGTAGTCGGGTTCGGCTTGGTTCTTGGCGAAGTCGACGACACCGTGGATTTCCTCGTCGCTGATGAACGCGCCCTGCAGCCGTGTCGGCTTGCCCGCGCCCATCGGCAGGAACAATCCGTCGCCCATGCCGATCAGCTTCTCGGCACCGGGTTGGTCGAGGATGACGCGCGAGTCCGTCAGCGAGGAGGTAGCGAACGCCAACCGGGACGGCACGTTGGTCTTGATCAAACCGGTGACCACATCCACCGACGGGCGCTGGGTGGCCAGCACGAGGTGAATGCCCGCGGCACGGGCCTTCTGGGTGATCCGGACGATGGCGTCTTCCACGTCGCGCGGGGCGGTCATCATCAGGTCGGCGAGCTCGTCGACGATGGCCAGGACATACGGATAAGGCTTGTACACCCGTTCGCTGCCCAGCGGCGCGGTGATCGCACCGGACTTCACCTTCTTGTTGAAGTCGTCGATGTGGCGCACCTTGTTCGCCTGCATGTCCTGATAGCGCTGCTCCATCTCCTCCACCAGCCAGGTCAGCGCGGCCGCGGCCTTCTTCGGCTGGGTGATGATGGGCGTGATCAGGTGTGGAATGCCCTCGTAGGGGGTGAGTTCCACCATCTTCGGGTCGATCAGAATCATCCGGACCTCATCCGGCGTCGCGCGCTGCAGCAGCGACACCAGCATCGAGTTCACGAAGCTCGACTTACCCGATCCGGTGGAACCCGCGACCAGCAGATGCGGCATCTTGGCCAGGTTCGCCGATACGAACTCGCCCTCGATGTTCTTGCCGAGGCCGATCACCAAGGGGTGATGGTCATTGCGGGTGGACGGTGCCTTGAGCACGTCGGCGAGACGGACCAGCTCGCGGTCGGCGTTGGGCACCTCGATACCGACCGCGGACTTGCCTGGGATCGGCGCGAGCAGCCGGACGTTCTCCGTCGCGACGGCATAGGCGATGTTGCGGGCCAGTGCGGTGATCTTCTCGACCTTCACGCCCGGCCCGAGTTCCACCTCGTAGCGAGTGACCGTCGGGCCGCGCACGAAGCCGGTGACCGCCGCGTCGATCTTGAACTGCACCAGCACCTCGGTGATCGCCTCGATCATCGATTCGTTGGCGGCGCTGCGCTTCTTGGGCGGGTCGCCGTCGGTCAGCAGGGACAGCGGCGGCAGCGTGTAGTCGCCCTCGACCACACGATCGGTGACGAATTCGAGCTGCTTCGGCGCGGCCGGAGTCTGATCCTCGGCCACCACTGCCGGAGGTTGTCGCTTCGGCTTCGGCTTCGGCTTCGGCTTCGGCGCGGGCTCCTCGACGGCGATCGGCTTGGCATCGCGCAGCGGCGGTTCGCCTAGCACCTCGGTGACGGCATCTGGATCGCCGAACTCGTCCGCCGGGTAGTTCTCGGCGGGCGTGCGGCCACGCCGTTTCGAGCCGGAGCGGTGCACCGGGAAGCCGTCGGCGTCGTAGTCACCCGGATCGTATTCTCCGAATTCGCCGCCGTACTCGCCGTATTCGTCGCCACCGCTCGCGGTGCCGAAATATCGGCGGAGCTTGTCAGGCACCTCCCGCACTGTCGTCCCGGTCACCAGCAGCACACCGAAGACGATGGCCAGCAACAGGATCGGGACCGCGAGCCAGGCGGTCAAACCATTGGTGAGCGGGCCTCCCGCCACGAAGCCGACGAAACCGGCTGCGTGGGAACGTCCGTGCGCATTGGTGGGCGCACCGGCCGCGACGTGCCACAGACCCAGGACCGGCAGCCCGATCAGGAGCCCGCCGAGCACGAGCCGCGGGCGAATCTCGGGGCGCGGCTCGGTGCGCATGAGGACGACGGCGATCCCGCATGCGACGAAAGGCAACCCGGCCGAAGCCGACCCGGACACCGCGCGGATGACGTCCTCGACCCAGTGCCCGACCGGCCCGCCCGCCGACAGCCATACTGCCGCCGCGATCACGGCGCTGAGCGCGATCAAGGCGAGCGCGATGCCGTCGCGGCGATGTCCGTGTTCGATCTCCCCGGCCCGGCTCAACGTCCGGGTGGTGGCGCCGACCGCGCGGGCCAGCATGGTCCAGCCGCTGCCGATGCCGCGCCCGAGCATCGCGAGCGGTGCCGTGTTCGACTTGCGACGCACCGGGCGCCGAACCGGCGTGGTGCGCCCACGCGGCGCCCCGGACGCGCGGGGCGTGGCCGCGCGAGACCGTGCCGTCGTCCTCCCCCGCGCCGATCCCGCCCGCGCCCGAGTGGTCGTGGTGCTGCGGGACTTACCTGCCATGGACCCAGGCTAGCCGCAAACGCCCCATCCGGACCATCCGCAACACTGGTATCGCTGGTCGCAGCTGCGCGCGAGACGGAGTCAGACCGAGCGGTCCAGGCTGAGCACCGCGCGGACGGCGTCGGCGTCACCGGCGCTCTCCAGCCGGACCTCGTCTCGTCCGAAGGCATGCAGCAGCAGCTCCGACGGCTTGCCGGTCAATGTCACGACCACGCCGGACGCGGACCGGGCCACCACGCGCCTTCCGTCCTGCGTCCGCAGGGCGACCGTGACCGGCGCCTTGCGGTAGGACATCGACGCCATCCTGCGTACCTGCGACCACAGCTTGTCCTCGTCCGCGGCGGTCAGCTCGCGCGGCTGCCAGCCCGGCGCGGCGCGGCGCACGTCCTCGTGGTGCACGAACATCTCCGACAGATTGACTACCGCGTCGACCGGCCGCAGCGGCGACCACCACGGCGGACCGGTGCGCACCTGCTCCAGTAGCGCGGGAAACGGCTTGCTCGCCGCCTTCGTCTGCACCCGATCGAGGTAGCCTGCGAACGGCTTCAGCAGGATTCCCGGTGCGGCATCGGGCCGCCGCTCGCGAACCACCAAGTGCGCGGCGAGATCCCGCACCGTCCACTCACCACAGAGGGTCGGCGCCTCCGGCCCCGCGGATCGCATCGCCTCGACCAGCCCCTGACGTTCCCGCTGCGCCATAGTCACACCCCGAACATACTCACCTGAGCGCCCAACCGAAGGGGATGTCACCCAGGCCGCGTTTCGGTTTCGCCACAACTCCTGTGCCGCTCGACGGACGGCAGCCCGAGGTACCGGAAGAGCGAAATCATGCGCTGCCGAGCCAGGGAATTCGGTGCGGCCGGTCGATAAGCACGCCATCGGGAGACCGCAATAGCATTGCCCTGCATGAAGATTCAATGATGACCCGGACGGACAACTTCGGGGAATCGGGGTGCGGGAGGTCCCGCCTTGGACGACAGTGTGCCGACACAGGGGGCCGAGGGGCAGGTCCTCGTCGCGGGAACGCGGACTCCCTACCCCGGGAATCTCCGGCTAGCGCAATGAGAGTCGGCTATGTACCTTGTCACTCGGTCCATCGGGTCGTGGACCTAATGACAAGAAGGGCAAATCCTCCGTGAAGAAGCTTGCTAGCGGTGTGGCCGTGCTGGCGGCGGCGGGTACCGCGCTGGCCGTCAGCGCACCTGCGGCACACGCCTACACCAACAACTACGGCGCCATCGCGCTGTCCACCTCGACCGGGCTGATCGGGTATTCCTACGACTACCCGGACTCCGCTGCCGCAAAGCGACGCGCCATCAGCTCCTGCGGCGCGGCAGACTGCAGCACAAGGGTCTGGTTCGCCAACGGCTGCGGCGCCGTGGCGTACTCCAGCAGCAACGGCACCTGGAGCTGGGCATACGCCTCGTCGCGCCGCGCCGCGCAGAGCCGAGCCTTGTCCAACAACAGTTCCAACGCCTACATCGTGCACTGGAACTGCACATCCAACCACGGCTGACGTCCGGAATTCGAGTCGAAGGAAACATCGTGAAGCACCGCATTTTCCGGACCGCCGTGGCAGTCGTTCTCACCGCGGCGGCCTGCTCGCTCGCCGCCTGCGCCTCCAGCGACGACTCGTCGTCCCCGAGCACCAGAGCCAACCCGAGCAACACTCCGGGCGAACTGGAGGGCGGCTCGGACAAGGGTGACAAGGAGACCGGCTCCGCGCCGACCACCCCGTCCGCACCGGCGCTGGCCAAGCCTTCGGTACAGCAGCTGAACGAGCGGCTGCAGAAGGCGTTCGATCCGAACGTACCGAACAAGGAGAAGATCAGCTGGATCCAGGCCGCCGAGCAGGATCCCTACCTGGTCGCCAACCTGGTCGACGCGGCGAAGAAGCAGAACGTCAAGGTCGAGGTCACCAATGTGGGCGACCCGAAGGACGGCAAGCTGAAGGCCGACGCGAAAGTCACCATCGACGGCACCCCGGTGGACGACGCCTTCATCCAGTTCGTCTCCGAGGGCGGCGAATGGAAGGTCGACCACACCTTCGCCTGCAACATCGTGAAGAGCGCGAAGATCGAGTCCGCGGCCTGCCAGGAGTGACCGCGCCCGACTGAACGAGAAGCGCCGAACGGCTCAGCCGTCCGGCGCTTTTCATCATTCGGGGATCAGACGCCGATCACGGTCGGCACGATCATCGGGCGACGGCGATACTTATCGGCCACCCAGCGACCGACCACACGGCGCACACCCTGCGCGATCCGGTGGGTGTCAGTGACACCCTCACCCGCCAGTCTCAGCAGTTCGATTTCCACCAGTTCCGCCGCGTCGGTGAGCGCGGTCGGATCGTCGGAGAAGCCGCGTCCGCTGAGCTCGGGGGTGCTGACCGCCTTGCCGGTGGTTTCATCGATGGCGACGGTGATCGAGATGAAGCCGCCCTCGCCGAGCACGAGCCGGTCCGACAGCGTCGATTCACCGACGTCGCCCACGGAGAGGCCGTCGACGTACACGTGCCCGACAGTCACCCGGCCGACGATCGAAGCGATGCCGTCGACCAGGTCGACCACTACGCCGTCCTCGGCGAGCACCACCCGGTCTTCGGGCACACCGGTCGCCACGGCCAGGGCCGCATTGGCGCGCAGGTGCCGCCATTCGCCGTGCACCGGCATCGCGTTGGTCGGCCGCACCGCGTTGTACAGGTACAGCAGCTCGCCGGCCGACGCATGTCCGGAGACGTGCACCTTGGCGTTCTGCTGGGTGATCACCGTGGCTCCGAGCCTGGCAAGGCCGTTGACCACCGCGAACACCGAATTCTCGTTGCCTGGGATGAGCGAGGAGGCCAGCACCACCAAGTCGTCGGCGCGGATGTTGATCTGGCGATGGTCGCCGCGGGCCATCCGCGACAGCGCCGACAGCGGCTCGCCCTGCGAACCGGTCGAGATCAGCACCAGCCGATCGCCGGGCAGCGTCGCGGCCACATCGAGGTCGACGACCACGCCGTCCGGCACGGTGAGATAACCCAGCTCCTGTGCGATCTGCATGTTGCGGACCATCGAACGACCGACGAAACACACTCGCCGCCCATACTTCTGGGCCACGTCGACCACTTGCTGGATGCGGTGCACGTGACTGGCGAACGACGCGACGATCACTCGGTTGCGGGCCTTGCCGATCACGGTGTCCAGCACGCCGCCGATCTCGCGCTCCGGCGTGACGAAGCCCGGCACCTCGGCGTTGGTGGAGTCCACCAGGAACAGGTCGACGCCCTCGTCGCCGAGGCGGGAGAATCCGGCCAGGTCGGTGAGTCGTCCGTCCAGCGGAAGCTGGTCCAGCTTGATGTCACCGGTGTGCAGGACGACACCGGCGGGTGTGCGGATGGCGACGGCGATCGCGTCGGGAATGGAGTGATTGACCGCGAAGTACTCACAGCCGAAGGGGCCGTGCGTGGTGTGCTGGCCCTCGGTCACCTCGACCAGCTTCGGATGCTGGCGGTGCTCCCGGCATTTCGCGGCGACCAGCGCGAGGGTGAATCGTGACCCGATGACCGGTATGTCCGTCCGCAGCCGCAGCAGGAACGGCACCGCGCCGATGTGATCCTCGTGCCCATGGGTGAGCACGACGGCAACCACGTCGTCCATCCGGTCCTCGATGGGGCGGAAGTCGGGCAGGATCAGGTCGACGCCGGGCTGCTGGTCCTCCGGGAACAGCACACCGCAGTCGACGATCAGCAGCTTGCCGCCGTACTCGAAAACGGTCATGTTACGGCCGATCTCGCCGATGCCGCCGAGGGCGAACACGCGCAGGCCCTGCTTGGGCAGGGCGGGCGGGGCGCCGAGACGGTCGTGCCCAGCGACCGGATTCGGCGGCGGCGCGGGGGCTTCGGCACGCCCACGACCGGACTGCTGGCGCCCTCGGCCCGAACGCCGCGGCTGCCCGTCGCGCGGCGTGGGCTCCTGCTTCGCCTGCGCGGACTTCTTCGCCTTCTTCTGGGGCTGCACAGCGACCTCGGCCTGGACGCTCACCTCGGCGGACGCCGGGGGCTCGGGCTGTTCGGCGCGCTTCGGCTTTTCGGTCCGTTTCGGCTTTTCGGTCCGTTTCGGCTTTTCGGTCCGTTTCGGCTGTTCGGTCCGTTTCGGCTGTTCGACCGGTGCGGGCGCTCCCGCGGCGCGGGAAGCGCCGCGGCGGGGGCGACGGGCCACAGGATCACTCATGAAGTCACCCCGACCGTCCGCAGCTCGGCGGCCAGCACTTCCAGTTGCCTGGTGTTGGGCATCAGCTGCGGCAGCCGCGGTTCACCGACCTCGACGCCGAGCAGCCGCAGCCCGCCCTTACTCATCGCGACCCCACCCAGCCGGGCCATCGCGGTGTGCAGCGGCAGCAGCGTGGCGTTGATCTCGCGGGCACGGACCACCTCACCGGCGGTGTAGGCCTCCAACAGCGCACGCAGCCGTTCAGGCACGAGATGCCCGATGACGCTGATGAATCCGACAGCACCGACCGAAAGCCAGGGCAGGTTGAGCGCGTCGTCGCCGGAGTAGAAGGTCAGGCCGGTGCTCGCGATGAGCTCCGCGCCCATGTTGAGGTCGCCCTTGGCGTCCTTGACCGCGACTATGCGTGGATGCTCGGCAAGCGTGCGGATGGTGTCGCTGGCGATCGGGACCACCGACCGACCTGGAATGTCGTACAGGGTGACCGGCAGATCGGTGGCATCCGCGACGGCGGTGAAGTGCGCGACCAGGCCCTCCTGGCTGGGCCGGGAGTAGTACGGCGTCACCACGAGCAAACCGTGCGCACCCGCGCGCTGCGCGGTGCGCGCGAGTTCGACCGAGTGCGCTGTGTCGTAGGTGCCCGCCCCCGCGATCACGGTGGCACGGTCGCCGACGGCATCGACAACGGCGCGCAGCAGGTCTGCCTTCTCCGATTCGGTGCTGGTCGGCGATTCGCCGGTGGTTCCCGAGATCGCGAGCAGGTCGACACCGCGGTCGACCAGGCGGGCCGCGAGCGCGACCCCGGCATCGACGTCGAGCTTGCCGTCGGCACTGAAGGGGGTCACCATCGCGACACCTACTGTGCCGGACGCGCGCAGCTCCGTTGGCGTCGATTCACCGTTCGTCATGGTCAGAAAGGCTACCCGGTCCAGGACACGCCCTCGACACCCTCGTCGACGTTCGGACCTGCCCGGTTGGGCGATGCCCTTCCCACGACCGCACGATGATGTCGCACTTCCCCTTGCAAGACATCACATATGACGTCACACTGATGTCATGGATCTGAACAAGTACACCGCTCAACTGCGCGAAAACCTGATCGCGGCCGGAGCGCTCGGCGACGAGAAGACCCAGGCCACCGCGGCGGCGCTGGCCGCGGCGACGGAAGGCTCGGCACGGCTGGTGCTGCTCGCCGCGCTGTCCGAGCTCGCCGCCGAGGTCGGTACAGCGCTCGGCGACCGAACGGTGCACGTGTCGGTCGACGGCACGGATGCCTCGATCGATGTGCGCAAGAGCACGGCAACCGACGAGGCCCCGACGTTCGAGGAGATGACCGGCGACATCAGCCGCGTCACGCTCCGGCTGGTCGAGCAGATGAAGGCACGCGCGGAAGAAGCTGCCGCACAGAGCGGTCAGTCGCTGAATTCGTGGCTGTCCGGTGCCGTGCACGGCGCGCTGCGCGACCAGATGCGGGGATACGGGTCGAAGCGCGACTCCTGACTGTGCGGCGCGCCCGAGCCGGCCACGTCATCGACTACAGCAGCGAGACGAGGTTGCCCCGGTCACCGATCACCACCTCGTCCAGTTCGAGCCAGTCGGCCATCTCACGCAGCGCGCCGGTGAGTGCGTGCGCGGTGGCCAGGGTGTCGTACCCGGGTTCAGCGAACGCACCAGGCACCCGAAGGCGACCGGTCGCTCGTTCCGCGCGCAGGTCGACGCGACCGACGAGCTCGCCGTCGAGCAGGAGCGGGAAGACGTAATAGCCGTGCACCCGTTTGTGTTCCGGGGTGTAGATCTCGATGCGGTAGTGAAAGTCGAAGATTCGCTCGGTACGAGCGCGGAAGAAGATCAGCGGGTCGAACGGGCACAGCAGCGCGGCGCCCTCGACGCGGCGCGGCGCGGGCGCACCGGCCCGCAGGAAGCCGGGTTTGTCCCACCCCTCGACCGCCACCGGGATCAGCTCACCCGCGTCCACCAGTTCGGCGATGGCCGGTTCGGTTTGGGTACGTTGCAGGCGGTAATAGTCGCGCAGGTCGGTCTCGGTGCCGATGCCGTGCGCGGTGGCCGCGCGGCGCACCAACTCGCGCACCGCGTCCTGTTCGGAAACGGTGCGCGCCAGCACGTCCGCCGGGATCACCCGCTCCGTGAGGTCGTAGTGCCTGGCGAACCCGACGCGTTCGGCCACGGAGAGCGAACCGGCGGCGAAAAGCTGCTCGCAAATCATCTTGGTGTCACTGAGATTCCACCAGGAACCCTTGGGGCGCGGCTTGTCCAGTTCGAGATGGCGCTCCACCTCGCCGGCGGTGGCCGCTCCGACCTCGGTGATCACGTCGAGAATGTCCTTGCCCAGCGTGGGATTGCGCTCCACGACCTTGCGCATGCCGGACCAGCGCCCGTGCTCGTACTGCCTCATTCGCCAGCGCATCAGCGGCCAGTCCTCGACCGGAATGAGCGCGGCCTCGTGTGCCCAGTACTCGACGAGTGCACGCGGCCGCCGCACGCCGTTGCTCCACGCGGCCTGGTCGAGCAGCGCGCGGTCGTAAGCCCCGATCCGGCTGAACACCGGCGCGTAGTGCGCTCGCACCACCGCGGACACCGAATCCAGTTGCAGCAGTTGGGTTCTGTCCAGCACCCCGAGCACAGACCGCCGGGTGACCCGCGCGTGCCTGCGCGCACCGAAACCCTGCGCCGCCAACGCCGTTCGACGCGCCGCCGACGCACTCATGTTCCGCATGAAGGGAACTTTGCCATGCGGGACCGACAGGTTGGTCGCGGCGGTTGGGCCGATCGGCCTCCCGGACCGCCATGAACCGCGCTAGGTCGAGACGGTCACCACGCCCGCCGCGTCGATCTCCAGGCGACGGTCCTGATCCGGCGCCGTCGCGAGCACGGTGGCAAGAATGCGCCGGCCCACCGGCAGGACACGGACCGTGACCGCCCCTTCGTTCGCGGCGTCCAATTCGCGAGTGGCCGCTTCGATCACCTGCCGACGCACCCCGCGCGGCACGCCCGCGAAACCGCCGTCATCGAGCAGGACCACCTCCACGCCGCGCGAACGTGCCCCACGTGCGGCGCTGCTGAGCTGGTCGGTGACCAGCTGCGGAGCCCGAAGTCCATCGCGCAGTTCGGCCTCCAGGAGTCTGCACTGCTCGCGCTCCCCCGCGGTGAGCTCGTCGCCGTCGGCGATGCGTTCCAGGATCGGCCGCGCCACCGCATCCAGCCTGGCCAGCTGCTGGTTCCGTTCCCCGTTCTCCGCGGCCATACCGGCCTCAGCGGCGGCGCGCATAGTCGCCTCCTCGCGCAGCAGACGCAGCGAACGCTGGGTCGGGCGCATTATCGCCGCGAACAGCGACACCCCCGCGACCGTGGCGACCGGGACTATCGAGCCGACGACCACACTCAACCGCGGTCCTGCCACCAGACCGACCACCGCGATCACCACACCGATACCCGCGACACCGAGCCAGGCCGCGCCGAGCCGTCCGCGCAGCACCAGCACCGCTAGCAGGTACGACGAGGCAAACGCCGTCCACACCTGCCTCGACGACCCGTGCTCCACGTCGAACGCGGTCAGGATAGTCGCCAGCGGACCGGAGGCGGCAACGAACACCGTCGTGGGCCAGGGCAGCGGATCCACCGGGACCACTAGCACCACGACCCCGGCGACCGCGAGCAGCACCAGTGCGGCAACGGCGGCGACCAGCGGCGATTCCGAAAAGTTCCGAACCATGTACAACACGATGGTCGTCTCGAGGATGATCAGGAACAGCCAGGCCGCCCGGTCACGCAGGCCGAGCAGATCGCGCAGTCCGAACCCGGTGTCCTGGTCAGCCATCTCCACCCCACACCAGCGTCACAGTCGTGCCCTCACCCGGCTGCGATTCCACGAATCCGGCACCGCCCGCGAGACGGCGCATGCGGCCGAGGATGCTCACCGAGATACCGAGCCGATCGGCGGGTACTTCACTCAGGTCGAAACCGGTGCCGTCGTCCCGGAACACCACGCGGATTCCGCCCGCGCTGATCGTCACGGTGACAGTACGGCGCACCTCGCGGCCCTCGAAGGTGGCGTGACGCAAGCTGTTGCGCGCGGCCTCGGCCAGCGCCGCGGCGATCGTGCTCGCGGCCTCCACCGGCAGGTGCAGATCGTCGAATCCGGCCCAGCGCCGCGCGGTGAACCGGATGCCGGGGTTCACCTCGTGCACGGCCGAGCGCAGGAACCCGATCGCGGACTGCGCGTCCAGCCGGTCGGGTTCGACCTCGCCCACCCGGCATGCGTCGAGTTGTTCCAAGGTCTGCTCGGCCTGTCGGCGCAGCACCGGCGATTCGGTCCCGCCGCGCGAAGCGTCCAGCAGAGTCGAGAGCACCGCGTCGTGGATCAGCGCGGCGAAGCGCGCCCGTTCTCGCTCCCTGGCCGCCGCGCCCGCGACCACCGCCGCCCGGCTGCTCTCTATGGCCGACTCGCGGTCGACCCGGTCGGCCGCGACCCTGGCATGAATAGCGCACCACAGAAACAACGCGCTGAGCCCTGCTGCCCTGGCGAAATCGCCTAGCAGTGAGAGCGCTGTGGTCTCCCGCAGCACGAACAGATTCGCGAGCGCACCGAGTGCGGCGCTGACCAGCAGGTACGCAATAGCCAGCGGCGGACGCCAGGCAAGGACGGCCGCAAGGACACCCAGCGCGAGTACCCGGTACAGCCACACCGAGGCCCCCTCGGCCTCGGGCCGCGAATAGGCGAACGGGACCACCGCCATCGCGGCGACGAAACTCACGGCCGCCAGACCGGCGACGTACTGGATGGCGCGGCAACTCATCCCGACCGAGACGACCGCGAGCACCGGGAACAACCCGAAGGCCAGCGCCACCTCGACCACCGTCCACCCGAGCGGCACGAACCGGCTCTGGTTTGCGATCTCGGGTAGCTCGACGATCGCGGCGATTACCCCCGCGATCCCGATGGCCAGACCGAGCCCGCGCAGAACGCGGCCGACGGCGCCCTCGGACACCTTCTCCCTGGACACCGCGACAACCCTGCGGCGCCAACGGCTCGCGCGTGGCCGGTCGAGCGGCATGGAGTGGGAGGGCTGCGGGGTGTCCAGCATGCTGGACACGATCATCCGCGCGGATGCCGCTCGGGAACCGGTAGCCATCCGTCCTCCACCGCCCGCTTGTACAGGTCGGTCTTGGTCGGCGCCGGACGCCCCGCGTCGGCGTACTTCTGCCGGATCCGGCCGAGATAGTCGTTGACCGTCTGCTCGGACAAACCGGTCAACCGCGCGACCCGGGACGCCTTCTCGCCGGACGCGTACAGCGTGAGCACTTCTTCCTGGCGCGGGCTCAGACCCACGTCCGACAATTGCGGGTCACCGTCGATGGCGGCCGCCCAGTCGGTGGTGACCACCTGTTCGCCGGAGGCCGCGCGGCGCACCGCGGCGACCACGGTCGGCACATCCTCGGACTTGCGCACCACGCCGAGCACACCGGCGCGCGCCGCGGAGCGCACCAGGAACACGTTGTCCGCTCCGGTGAAAACCAGCACCTCGATGCCGCGGTCACGCAGTGCGCGCACATTGTCCTCGGGTGTCGACCCGTCGGCCAGTCGCAGATCGAGCACGACCAGGTCCAACTGCGGCGCACCATCGACGGCGGTCAGCAGGTCCGGCACGGTGCCAGAGGCCAGCACCAGATCGAGGTCGGGTTCCGGCGCAAGCATCGCGGCCAGACCGATCGCGACGGATTCGTGGTCTTCGACCAATCCGATCCGGCGCGGTGCGTTCTCGCCGCATCCTTCGGCCCACGTCACGTGACTCTCCAATCCCGACCACTTGTCCACATCCCCACTGGAACAATCGCTGTGCCAGTATGCCGGGCCGCCACTTGGAATGGTCAGACACCAGAAATCGGGGGGACCCCCTTACTCCATCAGTCCCGCGGCCAGCGTCGCGCCGAGTTCCCAGCAACGCTGGATGTCCTCCTTGCCGGGCGGGCCGGAGACGACCACCGTCGCGGCGGCGCACTCCCAGCCCAGGCCGGTTGTCACGCGCTCCACGCCGCGCTCCGCGCCTTCGGTGCCCTCGTTACCGTGCAGGTAGAGCCCGTACGGGCGGCCGCGGGTCGAATCGAGGCACGGGTAGTAGAAAGTGTCGAACGCATGCTTGAGCGCACCGCTCATGTAGCCCAGATTCGCCGGGGAGCCGAGCAGGTACCCGTCGGCTTCCAGCACGTCCGGCGTGGTGACGGCCAGCGCTGCCCGGCGCACAACCTCAACGCCTTCGATCTCGGGGTCGGTGGCCCCGGAGACGACGGCCTCGAACATCGCCTGCATATACGGGGACGGCGTGTGATGGATGATCAGCAACCGGGCCACGGTGCGATGGTATCGGCCCCCGCGACGGTCAGGCGTTGCCGCGCTCGTGGCGCTCCAGCGCGACCGCGCGGCGCATTGTCTCCCTGGCTCTGGTGCGGTCGCCCGCGTAGTCGTAGGCGCGCGCGAGCCGGTAGGAGACCCGCCAGTTGTCCGGATCGGCTTCCCATTCCGCCTTGATCTTCGCGAACAGTGCGTCGGCGGCCTCGCGCTCGACACGGCCGGACGGGCGGTGCGGCAGCTGCGAGGTGTCGAGCTCGAGACCTTCCTCGTGAATGCGCCGGGCCAGATGCTGATGCGCGAGGCCCGCCCGCACGGTCGCCGCGACGATCCAGACACCCAGGAATGGCAGGATCAGCACGCCGATGCCGATGATGATCGCCGCCACGTCACCGGAACCGATCAGGCTGAACGCGATACGGCCGAGCAGCAGAAAGTAGAAGCCGAGCACCAGAACCAGCGCCACGATCAGCGCTACGACCTTGACAATTTCCTTACTCTGCCCGTTCGGGACCGGCTCGGCGCTGCTCACAGGTCCAGGAACGGGTCGAGCCCGACGGTGAGACCCGGACGGTTCGCGATCTCCCGCACGGCGAGGAGCACACCGGGGGCGAAAGACGAGCGGTCGATCGAGTCGTGCCGGATGGTGAGGGTCTCCCCTTGGGTGCCGAACAGGACCTCTTGGTGCGCGACCAGACCGGCCAGGCGCACCGAGTGCACCCGTACCCCGTCCACGTCGGCGCCGCGCGCGCCATCCAGTTCGGACGTCGTCGCGTCGGGGCTGCGGCCGACGCCCGCCTTGTCCCGGGCGGCGGCGATCAGACCAGCGGTGCGGTAGGCGGTGCCCGATGGCGCGTCCGCCTTGTTCGGATGGTGCAGCTCGATGACCTCGACCGACTCGAAGAACCGGGCGGCCTGTTCGGCGAAACGCATGGACAGCACCGCGCCGATGGCGAAGTTCGGGGCGATCAGCACGCCGGTCGCCCGGCGGTCGGCCAGCCAGCCGCGCACTTCCGCCAGGCGGGCCGCATCGAACCCGGTAGTCCCCACCACCGCGTGAATGCCGTGGTTCACCAAGAACTTCAGATTGCCCATCACCACATCGGGGTGGGTGAAGTCGACGACCACCTGGGTGTCGGCCGCGGTGAACCGGTCGAGGGAATCGTCCTTGTCGACGGACGCAATCAGCTCCAGATCGGCCGCCGCCTCCACCGCCGCGCAGATCGCCTGTCCGACTTTGCCGCGCGCTCCGAGCACTCCGACCCGAATGGTCACCGCACCTCCTCATTCCGCTTCGGTTCGGGTCAGCCTATCGACCGCGCCGGGATACCGTTCGGCTGACCTGTGCTCGGCGCGCCCGCCATGTTCTGCGCCATCCGCTGTAGCACCCGCACGGTCTCCGTGTACTGCTCGTCGGTGATCCCCTCGACCATCCGTCGCCGCCGCTCCCTGATTCGGACCCATGCCTGATCATGTGTGACGCGTCCTGCCTCGGTCAGTGCCAGCATGCCCGCGTCGTCGGCCACCCACCCCCGGTCCGTCACATCGGCCAGTTCGCCGCTCCATTCGGAGTCGTGGGTCCAGAACGCGTCGAGTGCGTCCCTGAGGTCGTCGGCGCGCTGCGGCCCGTCTGCCAGGGGGTGCAGCATCTGCCAGTGCCTGCGGCTCAGTTCGCCCGCTGCGAGGTCCTCGTCGAGCGCTCGCTGATCAGCCGATCGAGTTCCACGAGCCAGTACCCGATCGAGCGCTGAACAGCCATGCGCGGCCAGACGGTTCGAGGTAGACCGTCTTGCCGCCCGACGCGGGGCCGTCAGGTGCTCCGAAAGATCAGCACACCGGATCGAATCCGAGATCGAGATGCGCAACCAGCACCGGACGGCCCGATGACCACGGGACCCGCTCCGCCCGCCGGGGCCGCTGACACCTCAATCGAAGATGATCACCTGACGCAGCGCGTGGCCCGCGGCGAGTTCATCCATGGCGTGGTTGATTTCGTCGAGACCGATGTGGGCCGAGACCAGCCGCTCGACCGGGAGGCGGCCCGAGCGCCACATACGGACGTACTCGGGAATGTCGCGGGAGGGAACGGCGGAGCCGAGGTAACTGCCGACGATCGAACGCCCCTGGGCGACCAGGGCCAGCGGCGAGATGCCGGCACGCGCGTCGGGAGCCGGCAGGCCGACCGTGACCGTGGTGCCGCCGGGCGCGGTCGCCGCCACCGCGGTTTCGAAGGCGCGGATATTGCCCGCGGCCTCGACCACCACCTCCGCCTGCACACCGAGTTCGGCGACCTCAGCCGGGGTGTACACCGCGTGAGCACCCAATTCCCTTGCAAGGGAGAGCTTTTCGGGAACAGTGTCGACCGCGATGACCTCGTGCCCTTCCGCCGCGAGCGAGATCGCGACGAGTACTGCCGCCATGCCGACACCGCCGAGACCGACCACCATGATCCGGTCCCCCAGGCCCGGCTTCACCGAATTCAGCAGGGCGCCACCACCGGTCAGCACAGCGCAGCCGAGCACGGCGGCGACCTCCGGCGGCACATCGTCGTCGACCGGCACCACCGACCTGCGGTCGACGACCGCGTGGGTAGCGAAGGCGGACACTCCGAGATGGTGGTGCACCTCAGTGCCGTCGCGGATCAGCCGCCGACCGCCGCCGAGCAGTTCGCCTGCGTTGTTGGCGACGCTGCCCGGCACGCATGGCGTCCGTCCCTCCGTCGCGCAGCCCGCGCAATCCCCACAGCGCGGCAGGAAGGTCATCACGACGCGCTGCCCGACCTCGATATCGCTGCCACCGGGTCCAACCACCTCGACCCGCCCTGCGGCCTCGTGCCCGAGCAGCATCGGCACCGGCCGCACCCGATTGCCGTCCACCACGGACAGGTCCGAATGGCACAGCCCCGCCGCTTCGATCCGAACCAGCAGCTCGCCCGGTCCTGGCTCGCCCAGATCCAGCTCGCATACGGTGATCGGCGCCGACTCGGCGAACGGCACCGGCGCAGCGATTCGCTCCAGGACTGCCCCACGAATCCTCATAGTTCATTTTTACTGTGTTTTTGGCCGCGCGGGCGCGGCGGGTTCGCAATGCGCGGTCTCGCTTCACTCGAAAGTGGGAGTGGGCCGATGCCGTCGTGTGCGGCGGCAACCGCCAGATCTGGGGCGCCGCTGTATGCCGGGTTGCTGATGGACGGGTGGCCACCGCTGGCAAACTCGACGCCGGGGGTCGGCCGGTCGGAGGGGCACTGGCGCTTTTCGGGAGTACGGTGCTATTTTCTTCGATCGTGACGGTGCTCCCGTTGGCCGCCTTGTACCGAGCCCGGGGTCGGGATCGTCACGACCAGAGGAGAAATTCCACTGTCTGTACAGTTCAATCACACCATTGTCGGTTGCCACGACAATCGGGTGTCCGCCGAATTCTGGGCGGACATCCTGGGATTGGAAATCGGAACACCTTGGGGGCCGTTCATTCCGGTTTTCCTGGATAATGGCGTCACCCTCGACTTCGCCAACGTGCCGCCACACGTCACCGAAATCCAAGCCCAGCATTATGCATTACTGATCTCCGAAACCGAGTTCGACACGGCCTACGCCAAGATCCAGCGCTACGGGCTGGAGCATTGGGCCGATCCCCGTCAACAGGGGGTCGGCGAGATCAACCACAACGACGGCGGTCGCGGCGTCTACTTCCTCGACCCCAGCGGTCATTTCCTGGAGTTGCTCACCGTCCCGTACGGCGGCTGGCCGACGTAACGACACGGGGGCGGCGTCCGCGGGGCGCCTCGGCAGGCCGGTCCTCGAGTGTCGGCGCATGGCATCTACCTCCGTTCGGGTGCGCAGCCCGTCGGCTGCGTGCTGGAGCGTTGTCGAGTTCGGGATCAGGTGTAGAGCTTCGCGAGGAACGCGCTCATGTTGTCGCGCACCCGCTCCACCTTCTCCTCGAGCGTGAGATCTTCGCGATACCGGCTGCCGAGCGCGGGCCTCTTCTTGTTCCGCGCGTACAGCGAGCAGGCGAGATCGGTGCACATGTAGGTGCCGACCGAGTTGCCTTTCCGCCCGGATTCGCCCGCCTTGTGCGCGGTCATCAGCGAGACGCCGCCGGTGTGCGTGGTCAGGCAGATCGTGCACATCTGCGCCCGACCGGAGCCACCGGTCGGGTAGCGCAGCGCGACACCGACGAGCCGATCGTCCTGTGGGACGACGAGAAAGCCCCGCCCGGGGAAGGACGGGTCACCCCAGCCGAGAAAGTCCAGATCCTCCCACGGGCGATCGTCCAGGTCCCGGGGCACGGGTAGTCGCTTGGCCTCGCCTTTCGAACAGTTGACGAACGACGACCTGATGTCGCGTTCGGTGACGGCGTGCATGACGAATCTCCTTCGGTTGATCGATGGGCAAACCGAGGCGACATTACGGGCCCGCCGTGGAGTCGAACAACGGATTTCGGCGCGCGAAGCGCTGCCCCGACCGCTCAGTCCCAGAAGACGTTGCGGGCACCGCGAAGTCGGCGGTGTAGACGCCCTCGCCTGCGCCGCAATCACCGCTGGTTCCCCTCCGCACCGAGTTCCCGGATCTGCCGGTGGATCATAGCCAGACCGAGTCCCGTTGTCGCACCGAAATATTCGCGTTGGTGCGACGTCGAGATGTAGGGATCTCCCTACTGTCGGACTGCCGGGTGTGCTGCGCCGATCCTCTCGCATCCGATGGCGCGATCTGCCGATCGTCGTCACCACCGCGATGCCGGCCGCGGGGCTGCTCGGCCTGTGGCGGATGCCGACCACAGTTCCATGGCTCTTGGCCGTCGCCATCGGCGTCGGGCTGGGAGCATTGTCGCTGGTGCTCACCCTGGTTCCCCTGAGCACGCCTGAACCGGAGTGGGCCACCACGGTGTCGGCGGTGACCCACGGCCTGGGCTACGCCTTGGCCGGCGGGGGTGTCGCGACGCTCAGCGCGCTGCGCGTCCACACCGGCGGCTGGGGTCCGATCCTATGGTCACTGCTGGCGATGTACGTCGTCCAGGCCGCGGCGGGCGTGACGGCGCTGCGGAGCAGGCTGGAACCGGAGGCAGTGCGGACGCCCTGACCAGGCACCACTCTGTGCCGCACGGAAATCTCAGGTTTTCGGACGAGGTCGACCCGAGGTGTCGAGCGATCAGCCGGCTGGGTCCAGTCGAAGCGCATTCCACCAGAGTCGATTCAGGGTGTCGACCAGCTGCTCGAAAGTGATCTTCTCCCGCTGCACGAACACCGTGTACGCCATCCGGCTGACCATGTTCGACAGCGCGAGCGCGGTTACCCATGGATCGAGTTCCGGATCCACCTCGCCACGCTCCTGCAGCTCGCGGATCATCGCGGTATTGCGTTCACCGAACGCCATCGCGCGCTCGTACCGCATCGCCTGAAATTTCTCGTCGATCTGCGACACCTGTTCGAGCAGAGCCATGAGGCGTGCGTTGCGACGATAGGACAGCAGGTATTCGCGATTGGCCGCAGCGATCAACTGCCGCGGATCGTCGATTCCGGTCCGCTGCCGCACATGCGGGTGCAGCATCTCCTCGCGCACCTGTTCGACGACGGCGGCGAAGATCTCGTCCTTGCTGTCGAAGTAGGTGTAGAAAGACCCCGATGCCACCCCGGCGGCTTTGGAGATGTCACTGATCCTGGCGTCCAGGTACCCGTCCCGCTCGAACACCTCCCGAGCCGCTGCCACCAAGGCGCTACGGGTCCGCATCCCGCGTTTGCTGCGCGGAGCCCCGCGGCCGGCGTCCCCCTCGGCAACGTCCTGGGCGCTCAACGTCTCACTCACTGTCGTCGGATCACATGCTGATTCCGGGGATCGTAACAGCGCTGCAGAGCTACCCCGCCGGACAGCGCCGGACGGAGACCGCACTCCACTGCTCGGTCAGGAGCCGAACAGCCAATGGATTCGATTCTCACATTGCCACACGGCTCGGGGGCATCGCCGCCCAGTGCGTCGCTTTCACACCGGCCCGCAGCGTGTCACAAACCTGCCCACCGACGATAGTTGAATATGACGTCAAATTCGAATACGATCGGCCCGGCCTATGCGGCGGTATGCAGCGGAAGCGATGGCCCATGACCAGCGAGGTGGCAGTGCCCGGCGCACCCGGAACCAAGCAGTCCTGATGCAGGATCACGAACGCCGGAGTCAGCGTTGGGCAGCCCTGCCAGCAGTTACACAACGCCGCGCCGTCGCCCACAGCGAGCAGCACGCCCACGCCCCGACCATCGGAGGTCCCATGGATCCGTTCACCTCGTCCGAACGCTCACGGCAGTACCAGCGGGAGCTGCTCGCCTTCATGTCCGAGTGCGTGTACCCCGCCGAATCGGTCTACGAGGAGCAGATGGCCGCGTCCGGCAATCCGCATCACCATCCGCGGATTCTCGAGGATCTCAAGGTCGAGGCACGCCGCCGCGGGCTGTGGAACCTCTTCCACCCGCACCTGGAATGGGGTCCGGGACTGAGCAATCTGGAGTACGCTCCGCTGGCCGAGATCATGGGTCGCAGCCCCCACCTTGCCCCGGAGGCATGTAACTGCAACGCTCCCGACACCGGCAATATGGAGGTCTTCACCCTCTTCGGCTCGCAGGAACACAAGGAGCGCTGGCTCGAGCCGCTGCTGGCCGGCACCATCCGCTCGGCTTTCGCGATGACCGAACCGGCAGTGGCCAGCTCGGACGCCACCAACATCGAACTGCGCATGGAACGCGACGGCGACCACTATGTGCTCAACGGCCGAAAGTGGTTCGCGTCCAATGCGATGCACCAGAACTGCAAGGTGCTCATCGTCATGGGCAAGACCGATCCGGACGGCCCGAAGCATCGCCAGCAGTCGATGATGGTCGTGCCCATCGACGCTCCGGGGGTCAGAGTGGTCCGCAACCTTCCGGTGTTCGGGTACGCGGATCGCGAGGGCCACGCGGAGATCGTCTTCGCCGACGTGCGCGTACCTGCGACCGATGTGCTGAAGGGCGAGGGCGAAGGCTTCGCCATCAGCCAGGCCCGGCTTGGCCCCGGCCGCATCCACCACTGTATGCGCGCCATCGGCATGGCCGAACGCGCCCTGGAACTGATGTGCACTCGCGCCGATTCACGAAACACGTTCGGACAGAAGTTGAGTGAGCGCGCCAACATCCAGGACTGGATCGCCGAGGCACGCATCGCGATCGAGCAGACCCGGCTGCTGACGCTGAAGGCCGCATGGATGATGGACACTGTCGGCAACAAGGCGGCGCGAGTCGAGATTGCCGCGATCAAGGTGGCGGCGCCCACCATGGCCCTGCAGATCGTGGACCGCGCCATCCAGGTGCACGGCGGCGGCGGCGTCACCAACGATTTCCCCTTGGCCGGCATGTACGCGCACCTGCGCACGCTGCGTCTCGCCGACGGGCCCGATGAGGTGCACAAACGTTCCATCGCTCGAGCCGAGCTGGGAAAGGTCCGCGCCGAGGCGGACACATCGGCCACCCTCGGCTCCTAACGGGACACCTGCGGCGGGAGTAGCGAATGCAACACAACAGCGGGACGGCACTCATTCGTCCCACCGAGGATTCGTCGGCCTTCGACATCGACGATGCCGAAATCACCGCCTGGTTGTCGGCGCTGGACATAGCCTGCACCTCGCCGGTTCAGGCTGCCCGGATCGGCATCGGACAGTCCAACCTGACCTTTCTGCTCACCGATGCCGACGAGCGACGCTGGATCCTGCGGCGCCCGCCTTTGGGGCACCTACTGGCGTCCGCGCACGATGTAGCTCGCGAGGCGCGAATCGTGTCCGCACTGGAACCCACCAACGTCCCCGTCCCCCGGATCCTCGATGTGCGGCACGAGGGCGAGACAGCATTGGTGTTGATGGAGTACGTCGACGGCTTGGTAGTCGATCGAATGGACAGCGCCGTCCAGCTGACCGCTGAGCAGCGTCGCACTACCGCCATCGCCTTGGTGCGCACGCTGGCCCGCATCCACGCCGTCGACCTGGCGGCCACGGGTCTGATCGACCTGGCCAGCCACAAGCCGTACGCCCGGCGTCAGCTGAAGCGCTGGTCCGATCAGTGGAAGAGGTCCAAGACCCGCCAGCTGCCGCCGCTGGACCGGTTGACCGAACGCCTGCTGGCCGCCGTTCCCGAACAGCGAGAACTCACCCTTGTACACGGCGATTTCAACCTGCGCAACGTCATCGTCGCGCCTGCTACCAGTGACATCGCGGCGGTGCTCGACTGGGAACTGTGCACTCTCGGCGATCCGCTCGCCGACATCGGCAGCCTCCTGGCCTACTGGCCGACCGTCGGCGAACCGACCATCGCGGGCCTTGAAATCTGTACCCTGCCCGGCTTCCCCGTCCGCGAGGAGTTGATCGAGGAGTATCTCACCATCACCGGGCGCGATCGGCGAGCGTTGGGGTTCTGGCATGCGCTGGGACTGTGGAAGCTCGCGATCATCGCCGAGGGCGTATTCCGGCGAGCCCTCGACGATCCCCGCAATCGAGCTGCCGCAGGCACCCCGACCCGTGAACTCGTCGAAGGCCTCATCGATACCGCCGACCGCGTCGCGACCGAGGCCGGTCTCTGACCCGGAGTTCGCTTCCCTCGGCACACCCGAACCCCGCACGGACAGCACCGGCCGGAGGGCCGAACGGATCGGAATGTTCAGCCCTCCAGCAATTTTCGTCAGGCGATCAGGGCACCAGCACGGACAGTGCTTCGGCGACACAGGCCGGTTTGTCGCCACCGTCACGTTCGATGGTCACCCGAGCTGTCACCTGAGCCCCCGCGCTGGTGTGCTTCAGCTCCACCAACTCGACACCGGCCCGCACCCGGCTGCCCACCGGTACCGGGGACGGGAAACGAACCTTGTTGCAGCCGTAGTTGATCCCCATCTTCAGACCGTCGACTCGATAGACCTGCGACACCAGTAGTGGCAGCAGCGACAATGTCAGATAGCCGTGCGCGATGGTGGTGCCGAACGGGCCCCGCGCGGCTCGCTCCGGGTCCACGTGGATCCACTGACGGTCACCGGTAGCCTCGGCGAACAGATCGACCTGCTGCTGTGTCACCGGGTACCAGTCGCTGTGGCCGAGATGGGTGCCGATGGCCTGCTCGAGTTCGGCAATTCCGTTGAACACTTTCATGTTTCGCCCTTCCTCAGTTCGTCGGCCCACCGGCGACGTAGAGCACCTGCCCGGACACGAACCCAGCGCCATCGCCGACGAAGAACGACACGGCGTTCGCGACGTCCTCCGGTTTGCCGGAGCGGCCCACCGGGATCTGCGCCACCAAGGCATCGCGGAACTCCTCGAACGACACACCCATCCGTTCGGCGGTCGCGGCGGTCATATCGGTCTCGATGAATCCGGGTGCGATCGCGTTCACGGTCACCCCGAACTTGCCCAGCTCGATCGCGAGCGTCTTGGTGAAGCCCTGCAGGCCCGCCTTGGCCGCGGCGTAGTTGGCCTGGCCGCGGTTGCCGAGCGCCGAAGTGCTGGACAAGTTGACGATCCGCCCCCACTTGGCCTCCGTCATGTACTTCTGCGCGGCACGGCTCATCAAGAATGAACCCCGCAGATGCACGTTCATGACGGCGTCCCAGTCGGCGACTGTCATCTTGAAAAGCAGGTTGTCCCGGAGGATACCGGCGTTGTTCACCAGCACAGTCGGCCTGCCCAGTTCGGTGGCGATCCGCTCTACGGCGGTCGTCACGGCCTGTTCGTCGGAGACGTCGGCACCGACCGCGATCGCCTGTCCGCCGGCGGATTCGATCTCGTCCACTACGGATTGGCATGCCGATTCGTCCAGATCTACAACGGCGACGGCGAATCCGTCCATCGCCAAACGCCGGGCGGTCGTGGCACCGATGCC
This sequence comes from Nocardia sp. NBC_01730, assembly GCF_035920445.1. Lineage (NCBI taxonomy): Bacteria > Bacillati > Actinomycetota > Actinomycetes > Mycobacteriales > Nocardiaceae > Nocardia > Nocardia sp. NBC_01730. The sequence continues at coordinate 3,521,182 of NZ_CP109162.1, forward strand.
GCGAGCGGCGCCGGTGACGATGGCGGTACGGGTTATTGCTGTGCTCATAACTCTTCTCTCCTGTTCGGGTCGAGTCCCTCGGACGGTTCAGATAGTCAGGCAGCAAGACCAGGCGCCCGACGGTCTTGCCATCGGCGAGCCGTTGCGGTCCGGAAGCCGCCTCGTCCAGCGGCAGCTGTTCACCGATCAGTCGCCGTACCAAGCCGTCCGTAACCAGTCGAGTCAGCTCGGAGTGGCAGTCGCGAAGATTACGCCCCCTTGCCTTCGATGACGGGCAGGCGGACGCTCGAGTTCATGGCCAAGCCGTATCGAGCACGGTGGGGAGTCAGGGCGTCCAACGCGTGGATGCGGACCGTGATACGCGCTGGACTGCCGATATGGACCTTCCGTGTCCTCACGGTGCCAGGACGGCGCACCGGCCGCGCGATCGAGACGCCGCTGGCAGTGTTCGAACAAGACGGTCGGCGATACCTGGTGGCGTCCTACGGAACGGTGAATTGGGTGCTCAACCTGCACAAAGAAGCCGCCGCACCGGGGTGCCGATTGCCCTCGGTTCCGCCGGGCGAAGGCGCGTAACCCTTACCTCGCCGTGGTTCGGCCGAGCCCGCGGGGCTCGGCCGAACCGTGCCGCGACGGGCGTCGGCCGCCGCGGGTGCATATCAGGGGACGGTAACCGTCACCGGCTCGGTGAACGGCATCCCGCCAGTGGAGGTGTCGTCGAAACAGCCGCCTCGGGCGCTGATGGTCGTGCCCGGTTCGAGCCCTTCCAGTGTTGTGGTCACGGTCTGGCCGGGGCCTGCCATCGACTCCGGGGCACTGTTGCCGAAGAAGCGGTGGTTGTTCTCAGGGCCGACACCGGCTTCCGCCCAGCACCGGCCGGTGCCGTTAGGGTTGTGCAGGGTCGCGGTCACGGTTCCCGGCGCGGTGCCGGCGAAGGTGACCTCAGGAACCTGCAGCGGTGCTTGCGCGCTCGCCGGCGCGGTAATCGGGCCGAACGCGACAAGCGCGGCGGACGCGGCCAGCAGAAGGGTTCCATTGATTCGCTTATTTATCACCGGACGGACCTTATCCGAAGCAAGTGAGCCCAATGCTCGCTTCCACCACCGGATTGCGAGCACATTCGACTGTTGATTGCGAAGGATGCCATCTGGCTCGAACCACAGGTCGTGGGCGGAGTTTCGTTTGCCGAACTGACCGGCGACGGCCGATTTCGACATCCATCCCGGCGGGGGCTTCGCCCAGACAAGACGCCAAGTGAAGTCGGGGCTTTGTCTTGGCCCGTCGGATCGAACTCGACGGTAGGAACCCCGCTGGGTCGTTTCAGATCCGCTCGGCCAGCGCTCGCAGCGTGGCAGGATGTCGCTGTTCGCCGAAAGAACCTGGATCGCAACCTGATTCGCGCCGACGTCGAGGTGGGCGCGCAGTGCGGTGGCGACCACGTCCGCGCCGCCGCGCACGGCGAGTTCATCGGTGAGCCGGTCGCTGCCGGGGAAGGCCAGGTCGTCCTCGCCTGAACCGATACAACGCAGGTTGGCAACGTAGTTCGACAGCCGCAGGTATGGACCGGTGCGGGCGCGGCCGAGTTCGTGTGCCCGGTTTGGGGTTGTCGTCTAACACGACCTTCTGCTCATGCCGGTGATCGCACTTCACCTCGAAGCAGCTGGAAGGTCGATACCGGCACACCGACCCGCTCGATCGGTTCGCCAGAGCGGTCGATCATGGCGAGCGCTTGCTCGAACGCGAGCAGCCCGGAAAGGAATATCGCGAGGACAGCCTGGTAATACAGCTGACTCCGCCGGCGATGCTGGAGCATCGACCTTCAGAGGGGTCGGAACACCGCCCCGGGTTCCTATGGAGATATAGGGATTTCCCTACTGCGTCCGACCGCCGACGGAGCCCGATCCTTGTTGTGGCGATACAGCTGAATCTCTGCTGACAACCGCTCGACAAAGTTCGGCATTCCGGTCCATCCGGTACCGGGGTCCGCTGGTCGCCTGGAACGTCTGAGCAGCACCCCGCTGACCAGCGCTGAACATCTGCAGGAGCGCCGCATGCTCGATGAAGTGCCCCGTCGGTCTTACCAACCCGTAGCGAGCCACCCCAGGAGACAGCCGAGTCTCCCCGTCACGATCGCGCCCAGCGCGAGGTCGACCCGGCAGCAGCAGGACGAGTTCGCGGCCACGGCGGACGACGCGGTTCGCGACAACGACGTGCGCGGCGAGGACACCGCCGGGCCGGTGCCGTATGACAGTGCCCGCCGAGAAGCGGCAATCCACACCGCATGGCTGGGCTGCCGATGAGCACGGCGTTGCTATCTCCTACTGCCGCAGCACGGAGCACCCGGATGAGGTCGTTCGAGCCGGGCGCGAGCGCCGCCCCTGACCAGCCTGTGGTCTGGGGCGCCCCGGCAACGCTGGCGGCGCTGCGGAATTGGGTGGCGGCCGTGTCCGAGGCGGAGTTGCGACGCCTGGACGGCCGCGCGCCCGGGCTCGACGCCCGCGCCCGCGACGAGGTTTCTCGTGCCATCCAGCGGGTGGTGGATGGCCTCTTCGGTGATCTCGGATCCCGGTTGGCCCGCGACGCCGCCCTCATCGACGCGCTCCGCGTGCTCTTCGCACTCGACCCCTCGGGAGGCAACCCGTGACCAGGGTGGGTGTCGTGGTACCGCCGGCCAACCCGGCCGTGGAACCGGAGTTCGCACGCCTTCTTGGCGCGCATGCGGACCTCCACGTCACCCGCTTCCCCGTACAGCCCTGCCTTTCGTTGTCCGAGCGCCTGAACGCCTACAACGGTGCGCTGCCCGGCATGATCCGCTCTTTCGGCGGACTTCCGCTCGACGCGCTGGTCATGGCCTGCAGCGGCGCACGCTATCTGCTGGGCCCGGTCGAGGACCGCCGCCGCTGTGCCGAGCTGAGCGCGGAGTTCGGGCTACCCGTCGCCTCCGCTACCGAGGCCACCAGGCAGGCTTTGGCACACCTCGACACCGAGACGATCACGCTGATCTCGCCGTACCAGCCGTGGCTGACCATCCACGCCGACCGATTCTGGACGGCGGCGGGCGTGCGGATCGCCCAGGTGGTGGCGGTGAAGGCCGGCCAGCGCTTCGCCCCCTACGAGGTGACCACGGATCAGCTCGTCGCGCAGATCGAGCAAGCCGGGGTGGCGCAGGACGGGGTGCTGTTGCTGACCGGCACCGGCATGCCGACACTGCACGCGATCGGCCGGCTCACGGCGGGTAACGCGCGAGTCATCCTGACCTCCAACCTGTGCGGCGCCTGGTGGGCCCTGACCAGCACGGGCCTGCCCGTCACCCTCGGCGGCGCCGAGCACGCGGCGCAGGTCGAGCAGGTCGCGACATGAGCGAGCGCAGCGAGCGAGCTATGGACACAGCCGAGTTCTCGGTCATGACGGAGCCGAGCGCCAGCGAGGCGGAGGCATGACCGCCGACGTCATGGTGGCAGGGGCCGGGCCGGTCGGGTTGATCGCGGCACTGACCCTGGCCAAGGCCGGGGTGTCGGTGCTGGTGCTGGAGCGCGAGCCGGGGCTGGTCACGAGCTCGCGCGCCGCCACCATTCACCCGGCTACGCTCGACCTTCTCGACGAGCTGGAGGTAGCCGCGGAGCTGGTGGCGCACGGCATGGTCGTGGACCGCATGCAGTGGCGCGACCTGTCCGGAACCGTGCTGGCCGAGATGACGATGGCCGCACTGGACGGCCTGACCGGGCATCCCTTCCGGCTGCACGCGGAGCAGGCGGTGCTGACCCGGCTATTGCTCGGCGCTCTCGAAGCACATCCGGAGGCGGTTGTCCGGTTCGGTGCTCCGATCGAAACCGTAACCGACACAGGCTCGGCCGTACGAGCCAGAACCGCGAGCAGCTGGGAACAGGCGCAGTATCTTGTCGCGGCAGACGGCGCACACAGCACCGTCAGAACCTCGCTCGGTCTGTCATTACCGCAGTCCGTCTACCCGACGCACGTGCTACGGATCTTCACCCGTTCACCACTCGATGAACTGCTTCCAGGACTGGCGCCGGTGACCTACATCCGCGACCTCATCCAGTCGTGCAGCCTGTTGCGGTTGCCCGACCACTGGCGGATCATCCTCCGGCTGGCGCGCGACGAGCCGATGCCACAGCGCGTAGCCGGACTGGAATTGAGTGACCTGAACGTCATCGACGCGCATCGCTACACCCTGGCCAGCGGGGTGCTGGACACCTTCTGCCACGGCCGGGTGCTGTTCGTCGGCGACGCCGCGCACATCACTTCCACCGCTGGCGGACTCAACATGAACGCCGGTATCCACGACGCGGTCGACCTCGGCAGGACACTCGCCGGTGTGCTCGCGGGGCCCACGTCACCGGCCTCCTTGGAAAGCTGGTCCCGGCGCCGTCGCGCGGTCCTGATCGACCATGTCGTCCCGACCAGCGAGGCAAGGGTCGCGGGCGTGCAGGACGGCGAGCCCGCCCGACTGCCCGCCGCGGTCGCCACGTTGAGGGCCATCGCCGCCGACGGCGAAGCCACCAGGGCCTACCTGGCCAGAGCCTCCATGCTCGACACCGTCCCCCTTGCGATAAGGCACACCTGACATGCGAATTCGGTTCCAGAAACACGCCGTCGAGGGGCGCTCGCCGCTGCTCGACAAGCTCTACGCCGAGCATCTGACCAAGGTGTCGGGGCCCGACACCACGGTCGAGATCCACACCCTTCCGCCGCTGACCTATCCGACTGAGCTGCCTGAGGAGCTGGTCGGCTTCGGGTCGATCGGGCTGCTGTTCGGCGACTACTTCGCGCGCACGGCCGTGTCCGCCGAACGCGACGGCTGCGCCGCGTGGATCAGCGGTGCCGGCCAGGATCCCGGGCTCGCCGCCGCGCGCGTCCGCGCCACCATCCCCGTGATCGGGTACGGAGACGCCACCTGGCAGGCTGCTCGGCAGGAGCGTCACCGGCTCGGCGTGCTCGGCTTCATTCCCCATCTGGCCGAGCCGATCACCGACAACATCGCCTCCTCCGGCGCTACCTTGGCGTCCTACCAGGTGATCGACGACGGTGCAGTCGTCGTCTCCCGCGCGCTGGCCGAGGATTTCGAGCCGTTCGTGCGAGCGTACCGAGCTGCCGCCGAGCGGGCGGCGAAGGCGGGTGCGCAGTGGTTGGTGCCCGCCGAAGGGATACCCAACGAGATCCTCGTCCACCTGGAGATCCGGGAGCTGTGCGGGCTGCCGGTCATCGACCCCGGCGGGCTGGCGGTCAAGACCGCCGAGTACCTGGTTGGCCTGCGCCATCTCGGCATTACCGCCAAGACCGAAACCGGGTACTGGTACCGGCAGCCGTCCCGGGCCGTCGTCGAGCACGTCGAACGCATACTGGAGGCCAGGTCATGAACTTCCCCGCAGTCCGACCGCGGCGGCTGCGCCGTACCGCCGCGTTACGCGCGCTGGTGGCCGAGCACCGGCTACACCCGTCAGAGCTGGTCCAGCCCCTGTTCGTGCGCGAGGGCATCGAGGAGCCTCGGCCCATCCCCGCGATGCCCGGCCAGCTCCAGCACACGCGCGAGAGCCTGCGCAAGGCGGCCGCGACCGCCGCACAGGCGGGGGTGGGCGGAATCATGATCTTCGGTATCCCCGAGGCCAAGCATCCCGACGGGCGCGGCGCCTGGGACGAGCACGGCATCGCCCAGCTCGCGATCGCCGACGTCGCGGCCGAGGTGGGCGACGCGACTGTGGTGATCGGCGATATCAATCTCGATGAATACACCGATCACGGACATGTCGGCCTCCTCGGAGCCGACGGCGACGTAGACAACGACGCCACGCTGCGCGCCTACACTCGGGTCGCGCTGGCGCAGGCCGGAGCCGGAGCCCACCTGGTAGCGCCGAGCGGCATGATGGATGGCCAAGTCGCCGCCATCCGCGCCGGACTCGACGCCGCCGGGTATGAGCGGGTACCCATTCTCGCCTACGCGGCGAAATACGACTCCGCGTTCTATGGGCCCTTCCGCACGGCCGTCGAATCCTCGTTGGTCGGCACCAGATCCACCCATCAACAGGACCCGGCCAACCTCCGCGAGGCGCTGCGCGAGGTGCTGCTCGACGTCGAGGAGGGCGCCGATCTGGTCATGGTCAAACCCGCCGGACTCTACCTCGACGTGGTGCGCAGGGTGGCCGACACGGTGGATGTGCCAGTCGCCGCCTACCAGGTCTCGGGTGAGTACGCCGCAATCGAGGCCGCAGCGCAGCAAGGGATGCTGCAGCGTGAGCGGGCCATCGAGGAGAGTCTGACCGCGATCCGCCGGGCCGGGGCGCGGATCGTCATCACCTACTGGGCCACCGAGGTCGCACAGCGGCTACCTGGATAGCTGCCGAGCAGGGTAAGCGTGTAACGACGTGGCTGGGGCTTTCTTCGGACTCGACTACGCGCAGGAATTCGCTGTCCTCCCCGCGGATACGGTGAAGGCCGTGCTTCACCTGCGGCCCGGCCCAATGTCGTGTCGAGGTTCGAAAGGACCAAGGGACCGCTGGAGCCCGATCACCCTCGGTGTCAGCGCAGCCGTGTTGCAGGCGTTCCGCGGTGGGTGATCACATCATCATCGGCATGCCGGGAAACATTTGATTCAACCAGTCGCGTGCCATCGCCATCATCTGATCCAAGGTCATCATCGTGCTCATCTCCTCTCGCTCGAGACTCACCGAAACGGATACCCACGAAGCCGCATCCAAACGGCGGGACGGCTCACCCGCCGCCGACGCCGACCGCCGCTGCGAACTCGGGCCTCGACGTCACCTCCGACGCTGCTCTCTCAGGTCACAGCGAGCGTTCGATCAGTGTCAGCTCGATGGTCTGCGGCAGAGTCCGCCGCGGCCTTGTTCGGTTTCGATGTAGCAGTCGGTGGATATCCCGGCGAGCATGGCGACTTCTCCGGCTCCCGCCTGTCACAACCGGAATTGTGTCCAGCAGGAATACCCACTTCCGAAGGGACCGAGAACATGAGCACCCGAGTAGCCATTGTGACCGGCGGATCGCGGGGCATCGGACGGCGCAGCGCCGAGCGGCTGGCCGCCGACGGTATGGCGGTCGTCATCGCCTACGCCGCCGATACCGCCGAGGCCGACGCCGCGGTCACGGACATCACCACGGCAGGCGGCCAGGCCGTCGCGGTCCGTGCCGACGTCGCCGACGAAGCCGCCGTCACCGCCCTGTTCGACACTGCCGAGCAGCAGTTCGGCGGCGTCGACGTCGTAGTCAACGCGGCCGGAACGATGACTCTCGCACCGGTCGCGGACCTGGGCCTGAACGCCATGGATCGGATGCACCGCACCAATATTCGCGGCACCTTCGTCGTCGACCAGCAGGCCGCCCGCCGGGTCCGATCCGGTGGCGCGATCATCAATTTCTCCACCTCGGTGCTCGGCCTGGCACTGCCTGGCTACGCCGCCTACGCCGCCACCAAAGCAGCCGTCGAAGCCGTCACCCGCATCCTGGCCCGGGAACTACGCGGCCGCGACATCACCGTCAACGCAGTAGCCCCCGGCCCGACGGCCACTGCCCTGTTCTTCGACGGTAAGGACGAACAAACCATCGCCCGCATGGCCGCACAACCGCCGCTCGAACGCCTCGGCACACCCGACGACATCGCCGAAGTCGTCGCATTCCTGGCTGGCCCGAGCCGCTGGATCAACGGACAGGTCATCCGCGCCAACGGCGGCATCGTCTGATCCCCTCCTGGGATCTCCACCAGTTGCTCGACGCCACGAACATGACGTCTCGCCACAGCCGAACCAACAGAAAGCGGACCGCACCATGAACCTGGCCCTATCGACCACACTCCACACCAGCTTCGACGACGCCGTCGAACGAACCCGTGCAGCACTGTCCGACCAGGGATTCGGCGTGCTCACCGACATCGATATGAAATCGACGTTGAAGACCAAACTCGGCGAGGACATGGAGGACTACCGCATCCTCGGCGCCTGCGACCCCTCATTGGCCCACCGCGCGGTCGGCGTGAACCGTCAGATCGGGCTGCTGCTGCCCTGCAACGTGATCGTCCGCCGAGACGCCGCGACCGACAACACCATCATCATCGAAGCGATGAACCCCGAACTGATGGTCCAGGTCACCGGCGAGCCCGCACTCGAGCCCATCGCCACCGAGGCCACCACCAAACTCCGCACAGCAATCGATTCCCTCCGCGACCGTTGACGCACAGCAGGATTCACCTGATCGGCCGACGCCGATCCAGCCGATGACAGCGACCAGGGCGCCACCAACACTGCGCCGAAACCCGATCTAGATCCCCGGCGCGCGCATCGTTTACCCGCTCGGAACCAGTTCACGGCGGAGAAGCCACGAGTCCACGATGAGATCGTCGGTACGGTCGGAGCCCAGCCCGGCCAGTTCGCCAAGACACTCGAGTCGATTTCGGACGGTGACACCGCCGCCACGCTGTATGTCCATTCAGTGGCTGTGACCAGGTCTTCGTGGAGCGGATGACGGGATTCGAACCCGCGACCCTCACCTTGGCAAGGTGATGCGCTAGCCAGCTGCGCCACATCCGCATTCGCATCGCGGCTTTATCCGGGATGCGATATAGAACATTAGCGGACACCCGGGGGCAAATGCCAATCGCCGCTCAGTCCGTCTGCCGGGCCGCCACTCGGTTGCGGCGCACTCCGAGTCCGGCCGCGAACAAGCAGGCCAGGGCGACGACCCCGATGAACCACGGGAAGACGGTGCTCAGGCCCCAGGTGGTGGCTGCCCAACCGGCCAGGATGGTGGGCAGCGCCATGGCCGAGTAGGCCAGGAGGTAGTACGCCGACATCGTTTCGCCCCGCTTGTGTTGTGGCACAACTTCCGACAGGTGGCGTAGCGAACCGCCGAAGCCGAGTCCGAAGGTCGCTCCGAGCGCGACACCCGCGCCGAGCACCGCGACCCAGTTGTGTGTCGCGAGCGCCGGCACGGTCAGCAGCAGCGCCAGCGCCATGCCGGTGTCGCCGATGATCGCGGCCCACCGTGCGGGCACCCCGGTCGCGAACAGCTGCGCGGTGGCGGCGGAGAGCGCGGTCGAGGCGACGACGGCTCCGCCGAAGACCAGGTTGTGGATGCCGGTTTGCTGGGTGGCCAGCGAGGGGTACAGCGACAGCAGCACACCGAGCACCGACCAGGCGGCCATCACCCCGATCGCCGAGAACCAGAAGTCGCCGCGAATCTCCTGCGGCACCGCCGGTTTCGCGATCCGGATGCGATCGGCCACCCGCGCCGAGTGCGGTTCGCGCAGTGCGAGCACGCCGACGCCGATCGCCAGGCAGACGACGGTGATCACGACGTAGGGGGTACGCAGCGGATGCGGGGCGTACTGCGCGAGCAGCGCCGAGCCAAGAATCGCCACGGCCATGCCCACGTTGAACGCGACGCCGCTGAGCTGCCCGGACCGCTCGCCGCGATGCGGACGCAGATCCAGCAGCGCGGCGGCGCCCGCGACGACGGTCGAGCCGACCGCGACGCCATGCAGCGCACGCGCGAGCAGCAGCAGCATGACGCTGTCGGCGAGCATGAACACCACCAGCCCCACCACCATGGTGACGAAAGCGCCGAGCAGCACCGGCTTTCGACCGACTACGTCGGAAATACGTCCGGACACCAGCACCGCGCCCAGCGCGGCGACCGCGTAGACGGCGAACACGATGGTCGTCGTGAGCGGCGAGAGGTGCCACTGCATCTCGTAGATGCCGTACAGCGGTGCGGGCACGCCCGACACTCCGAGTGCCACGCCGGTCGCGGCCAGCACCAAGGCGTAGGCCCACCGTTGTGCGATCTGCTCATCCTCGGCGGCCACCGCCATTGTCGCTGCCATCGAAACTCCGATCAGGTAAGTTTGATAACGGTCGAACCACGATCGACCATACATCCAGTACGATGATCATCAAACCTGGGAGTGAGCTAGATCATGGCGAATGCTAAAGAGGCAGCACTCGGCGCGCCGCCGGTGGCCTCGCTGCCCACGGTGCTCGGCGCGCTCCAGGACCCGGTGCGCCTGGAGATGGTACGACGGCTCAGCAACGCGGGAACGGCCGTCCGCTGCGGAGCGCTCTATGAGGTGATCAACAAATCGACCGCCACCCACCACTTCAAGATCCTGCGCGAGGCCGGCGTCATCGAGCGCCTGATCATCGACGGCCAGACCTGCCAGCGCCTGCGCACCGAGGACCTCGAATCCGCCCTGCCCGGGCTGGTTCGCACGATCGTCGAAGCCGCTAACCGCGCCCAGCGCGAGTGATACGGTCGCCTTCGCCTGCGGAACCGCGCTCAGCAGCTGTCGAACCGCCACTGCCCGTCGATGAACGTCCAGGTCCGCGGCTTCGGATCGTCCTCACCGGCGCGGGCGTCGAAATTCTTGATCGTGACCATCCCCGTCGATCCCGACGTGGTAACGGTGATCTCCGACGGCTTGTTCTTCAGGTCCCTGCCGTCGTAGAGCTGCGCCATGGACGCCGCGTAATCGTCCTCGTTCAGCGTGAGCTTGCAGCGCGCGGAGCGGAACTGATAAGAGGCAGCGTAATCGTGGCTCGCCAGCGCGGCCGTCATCTTCGAGGCTTCGTCGCGCAGCGCGGCGGAAGTCGGCCCGCCGGTGGTGCCCCCGCTCGCACCGCCGCACGCGGACAGCACGAGGATCAGCATCGACCCCACGCACAGCGAGCGAAGGGCACGATTCGTTCGGTTCATCTCGACTCCTAGCCACAGATTGCCGGAACGGTACCTGGACAACCGAGTTCAGCACTACACCGACGCGGATGTCGACCCCCGGTCGGCCGAACCGTATCGCAGCAACGGATTCTCCACCAAGCTGGACACGGAGATCCTGGATCAGCCGACGTGACCACACCGCAGCGGTATCGGGATCAGTTGGGCACCAGCCGCCGAACGGTCGAGGGCAGGTCACGAATGCGCTTGTACGGCCCCGCGACCGATGCGGCGAAGGGCCGGGACAGCAGCGTGCTCGCGATGGCGGAAACTTCTTCGGTGGTGACGGCGTCGATGCGGGAAAGGGTTTCGGAGACGCTGCGATGGTTGCCGTAGCTGAGTTCGCTGCGCCCGAGCCGATTCATCCGTGAGGCGGAGTCCTCCAGGCCGAGCACCAGGCCGCCGCGCAGCGAACCCTTGGCGCGCGCGCACTCGGCGTCGCTGATCCCGTTGGCCGCCACCTCCTCCAGCACATCACGCGCCAGCGTCGCCACCTGGCCGAGGTTCTCTGGCTGGCAGCCGATGTAGACCGAGAACGCACCGGTGTCGGCGAATGTGTCGACGCTCGAATACACCGAGTAGGCGAGCCCGCGTTCTTCCCGGATGCGTTGGAACAGACGGGAACTCAGCCCACCACCAACTACCGCGTTGAGCACCGACAACGGCCAGCGCTGATCCCCCTCGTGCCGTCCGAAGGCGCGCACCCCGAAAGCCAGGTGCGCCTGCTCGCTGTCGCGGTGGCTCCAGTGCAGCTGCGGCGTGCCGTGCGGGCGGAACCGTCCCTCCCGCCGTGGCGCGGGCGTCGCCGAAAGGTCGACCCGATTCTCGAAAGCACGGTGCACCAACTCCACCGTGTGATCGTGCTCGACGTTGCCCGCGACCGCGACCACCATCCGGTCCGGCCGGTAGCGCCGCAAGTGGAACGACCGCAGCTGCGCGGCCCGCATGGCCTCGATGGATTCGATCGAGCCGATCACCGGGCGCCCGATCGGGTGGTCGCCGAACAGCGCGGTGAGGAACGCGTCGCCGACCAGGTCCTCGGGGTCGTCGTCGCGCATGGCGATCTCCTCGAGCACCACCTGACGCTCGACGTCGACGTCCGCGGACCGGCACAGGCCATTCAGCACCACGTCGGACACCAGGTCGACAGCCAAGGGCAGGTCCTCGTCGAGCACGTGCGCGTAGTAGCACGTCTGCTCCTTGGCGGTGAACGCGTTGAGTTCACCACCGACCGCATCCATCGCCTCGGCGATGTCCAGTGCCGACCGCGTGGGCGTCGCCTTGAACAGCAGATGCTCCAGGAAATGCGCGGCGCCCGCGACCGTCGGGCCTTCGTCGCGCGAACCGACCCCTACCCAGACGCCGATCGAGGCCGAGCGCACCCCGGGCAGGTACTCGGTGACCACGCGCAATCCGCCGGGCAGCACGGTACGCCGCACTCCGGTATCGCTTTCCACCCGCAGCTCCAGTGACGAACCCCCCCGCCCGGTGTTGAGCAGAGGGGTTGCCATCTTCTTCTTCGTCACAGAGACAAGTACTACTCGGTCCCGGCGGCGCCCGCATCGGCCGCGTCGTCAGCCGGCTGTTCGGCGTTCTCGTCGACCGGAACCAGGGAGATCTTGCCCCGGTTGTCGATGTCGGCGATCTCCACGCGCAGCTTGTCGCCGACGTTCACCACGTCCTCGACCTTGGCGACGCGCTTGCCGTTGCCCAGCTTGGAGATGTGCACCAGGCCGTCGCGGCCCGGCAGCAGCGAGACGAACGCGCCGAAGGCAGTGGTCTTGACGACCGTGCCGAGGAAACGCTCGCCGACCTTCGGCAGCTGCGGGTTGGCGATGGCGTTGATCGCGTCGATCGCGGCCTGCGCCGACGGGCCGTCGGTCGCGCCGACGAACACGGTGCCGTCGTCCTCGATGGAGATATTGGCGCCGGTGTCCTCGGTGATCTGGTTGATCACCTTGCCCTTGGGGCCGATCACCTCACCGATCTTGTCGACCGGGATCTTGATCGCGGTGACGCGCGGCGCGTACGGGCTCATCTCGTCCGGGGTGGTGATGGCCTCGGCCATCACGTCCAGGATGGTGGTGCGCGCGTCGTGCGCCTGGCTCAGGGCACCGGCCAGCACCTGCGAGGGGATGCCGTCCAGCTTGGTGTCCAGCTGCAGCGCGGTGACGAACTCGCGGGTGCCCGCGACCTTGAAGTCCATGTCACCGAAGGCATCCTCGGCGCCGAGGATGTCGGTCAGCGCGACATAGCGGACCTCGTCCTCACCCTTGTCGTTGGTGATGGTGTCCGACACCAGGCCCATCGCGATCCCGGCGACCGGCGCCTTCAGCGGCACACCGGCGTTCAGCAGCGACAGGGTGGAGGCGCACACCGAGCCCATCGAGGTGGAGCCGTTGGAGCTCAGCGCCTCCGAGACCTGCCGGATGGCGTACGGGAACTCCTCCTGGCTGGGCAGCACCGGGATCAGCGCGCGCTCGGCCAGCGCGCCGTGCCCGATCTCGCGCCGTTTGGGCGAACCGACTCGGCCGGTCTCACCGGTGGAGAACGGCGGGAAGTTGTAGTGGTGCATGTAGCGCTTGCTGGTCTCCGGGCCGAGCGAGTCGACCTGCTGGGCCATCTTCACCATGTCCAGGGTGGTGACACCCATGATCTGGGTCTCGCCCCGCTCGAACAGCGCCGACCCGTGGGCGCGCGGAACGACCGCGACCTCGGCGGACAGCGCACGGATGTCGGCGAGCCCACGGCCGTCGATGCGGAAGCCGTCGGACAGGATGCGCTGGCGCACCAGCTTCTTCGTGACGGAGCGGAACGCGGCGCCCAACTCCTTCTCCCGTCCGGCGAAGTCGTCGCCGAGCCGGTCGAGCACGGCGAGCTTGATCTCGTCGATCTTCTCCTCGCGTTCCTGCTTGCCCGCGATGCCAAGCGCCTCGCTCAGCTCACGCTTGGCGGTGCCTTCGACGGCCTCGTACACATCCTGGCCGTACGGCGGGAACAGCGGGAACTCTTCGGTCGGCTTCGACGCCAGCTCGGCGAGATCCTGCTGCGCGCGACACAGGCGGGCGATGAACGGCTTGGCGGCCTCCAGGCCCTCGGCGACGACGGCCTCGGTCGGCGCCTGCGCACCACCCTCGACCAGCTCGATCACCTTGTCGGTGGCCTCGGCCTCGACCATCATGATGGCGACGTCACCGGACTCGACCACGCGGCCCGCGACCACCATGTCGAACACGGCGCCCTCGAGCTGCTCGACGGTCGGGAACGCCACCCACTGGCTGTCGATCAGCGCGACACGCACGCCGCCGACCGGGCCGGAGAACGGCAGACCGGCGATCTGGGTGGACGCGGACGCGGCGTTGATCGCCACCACGTCGTAGAGGTCGTTCGGGTCCAGGCTCAGCACGGTGACCACGACCTGGATCTCGTTGCGCAGGCCGTCGACGAACGACGGGCGCAGCGGCCGGTCGATCAGGCGGCAGGTCAGGATCGCGTCGGTGGAGGGACGGCCCTCGCGTCGGAAGAACGAACCGGGGATGCGGCCCGCCGCGTACATCCGCTCCTCGACGTCGACCGTCAGCGGGAAGAAGTCGAACTGGTCTTTGGGATGCTTGCCGGCGGTGGTAGCCGACAGCAGCATGGTCTCGTCGTCCAGGTAAGCGACGACCGAACCGGCGGCCTGCCGGGCAAAGCGTCCGGTCTCGAACCGGACGGTGCGGGTGCCGAAGCTGCCGTTGTCGATCAATGCGACGGATTCGAATACGCCGGGCTCGACCTCGATGGCCGATGTCTTGCGTTCAGTTGTTTCGGTCATTCTCTTCTCTCAACCTCTCGTCTTCGCCGGCTCGAGCGCGTTGTGGGCGCGATCCGGCTGTCGTCAGCCGTACCGGGTACGGGCGCGCGGCAACCCTCCTGGCTGCGACGCGCACACCCGGCCGAATCCCCTTGGACACGGCGACGCGGAGGCGGTCATCGATCGAAGCCCGACGGCGCGAACTCGCTGCCGAAAGGCCACTACCGAAGACCGACGCCACGCGGGCGGGTGCATACGGCCGTGCATGTTGTAGTGCGACGGGGCAAATCCACCCCTGATACACAAGTAGCCAACGAGGCGATTGTACGTCTCCCCGTCGGCCGAGCTGTCGGCCGCCTGGGACACACCACGTATCGAGCAGCCACTTACCACCCAGACAACCACGATGCGGGCCACCGAGCATCCGCGAGCCATGAAAGTCCGCCGAGCGAAGACGGAGCCTCCCCTTCGCGACGGATAACGGGACTGCACAGCACACAATGGCAGGCCGAACAACTCGCCACCGCGCCCACCCCTGACGCAACACATCGGCCGACCCCCGCTTCCGAGCGAAGCGAGATCTAGCATTCCCCCTTCGCGGCCCGGCTCGCGTCCGAGCGGCCGACGCGTCCGCGACGAAGTCGCCAGCGTCGGCCGCTCGGACGCGAGCCAAAAGGGGGCCGCGAACCCGCCGCGCCCGCGCGGCCGAAATTACCGCCGCAGACCGAGACGCTCGATCAGCGAACGGTAGCGGTGGATGTCGTTGTCCTGCAGGTACTTCGACAGCCGCTTGCGACGACCGATCAGCGCCATCAGACCGTGGCGGGTGTGGTGGTCGTGCTTGTGCTTCTTCAAGTGCTCGGTAATGTCGGCGATCCGCTTGGACAGCAGCGCGATCTGCGCCTCCGGCGAACCGGTGTCCTTCTCGTGCAGGCCGTACTCGGCGAGAATCGCCGACTTCTGCTCGGTGGTCAGCGCCATGCGGCATCCACTCCTATTTCTCAGTTCCGCGCTCGGATATCCGGTGACCCGGTGCGGGCGCCGCCGCGGACCGCAGCAAACCCGAGGATCCACCTTACCGGACCAGGCTGTTCCCGCCGAAATCGCGGGCGTTGCACCCGATCGACGGGAGGGGCCCGGCACTACCTCCGAAGCAATCGCCTCGCCACATTCCGGGGGCGAATCTTCTTCTCGAACCGCCGAATACGAGGAGCGAACGATGCCCTACGAACTGTGTCTACAAGGCTTACCCGACCGCAGGGCGCGGCTTGCATCACGCACGTCGGGCAGCTCAACGATGATCTGCTGATTTCATGAAGTCCTGACGGTCAGCGGTCGTCGACGGCGGCCAAGATCTTGCGTGTGGTCTCCACATCGCGGCCCATCGTTTCGATGAGCTCGTCGATCGAGTCGAACTTGCGCTGGCCGCGTACGTGCTCGACGAAATCGACCGCGACGTGCTGGCCGTAGAGGTCCGCCTCGCCGTCGAGCACGTACGCCTCGACCGTGCGGGCGCGGCCGGAGAAGGTCGGGTTGGTACCCACCGAGATGGCGGCCATGGCCCGGTCGCCTGGGGTGACGGTGCCGATGGTGGGGCCGGGGCCGAGCACGGTGAACCAGCCCGCGTACACGCCGTCGGCCGGGATCGCGGCGTGCATCGGCGGAGCGACGTTCGCGGTCGGGAAACCGAGCTGACGACCGCGGCCGTCGCCGTGCACCACGACACCCTCGACCCGATGCGGACGGCCGAGCGCTTCGGCCGCTGCCGCCATATCGCCCGCGTCGACGCAGGCGCGGATGTAGGTGGAGGAGAAGGTCACCGCATGTTCGCCGAGCAGCGTGACGCCGTCGACTTCGAACCCGAAGCGCTGACCGAGTTCTCGCATGGTCACGACCGTGCCCGCGGCCTTCTTGCCGAAGGTGAAGTTGTCACCGACCACGACCTCGACCACGTGCAGCCGCTCGACCAGCAGATCGTGCACGTACCGGGCGGGGGTGAGCTTCATGAATTCCTGGGTGAAAGGCATCACACAGAACACGTCGACGCCCAGTTCCTCGGCCAGCTCGGCCCTGCGGGTCAGGGTGGTCAGCTGCGCGGGGTGCGAGCCAGGCCGGATCACTTCCATCGGGTGCGGGTCGAAGGTCATCAGTACCGCGGGGACGCCGCGCGTGGCCGCGGATTTGACGGCCCGGCTGATCAGCTGCGCGTGGCCGCGGTGCACACCGTCGAACACACCGATTGTGAGGACGCAGCGCCCCCAGTCCGCGGGCACTTCGTCGAGACTTCGCCATCTCTGCACGGTTTAGACCCTAACTCGCAGCTCAGGAACCAACCCAAACGAACTCACCAGACCCTCATTCCAACTTTGTTCCAAGTTTGGTCGGCACCAGCGGCTCCAGAACATCCGCATTGTCGACTGCCGAGCGTGTGTACCCGCTCTCATCAATGTAGTGACGACCCGCCACCGTCGCCTCCTCCGAGTGCCCCGACTGCGCGCGAGCGACGGCCGTACGAAGAGAACATCCGCCGCCGTGTCGGATAGAACGGGACCGCGGAGAGGCCGGGCCGGCACACCGGCGCGGGTTGTCCGCGCGATGGCGGGCCGGTCTCGTCGGGACGGCGAAGCCGTGTTCGCCGAACTCGCCCGGCTCCGCGAGACAGCGGACACCGTATGTCTGCAGACAGGGGCGTGGACTGCTATGCCAGAACGTCGCAGTTCACGACACCGCCGGCAGCAACTACCCTGCCGAGACAACTGGTGTGCGAATTCTCGATGCCCGACCCGGAAACGAGACAGGGCCGATTCGCGAATAGCCTGCGAATGCGGGGAATTTCCGCGACCAGAACTTTCACCTCGCGCCAGTGGTGGGAATGGTCTAGCGTCCGACTCTGTCGGCGCCAGCAGTATCCGGGAGTACCCCCATGAAAAGTGCAGTGAAGCGAGTCCGTGTGATCGGACCATCCGATTCGGCGGAGACAATCGGACGGCAACGGCAACGCCTGATCCCCTGTGTCACAAAAGAAACCTGTGGTGCGTCCGGCATCTCGGCGGGCATGGTCAACATGGCTCCCGGCGCGATGTCGAAAGCGCATTACCATGCACACAGCGAGATCATCGTCGTCTGCGTGCGCGGTACGGCGGTCACGCTGATCGGGCCCGAATTGACTCCCCACTTCCACGGCCCGGGCGAGTTCATCTACATCCCCGAGGGTGTCATTCACGTGGCCGTGAACCTCGACGAGGCCGAGGACCTGGTCGCGGTGGAGATGCGGACCGATCCCCTGTTCAACGACGACGTCGTGTTGGCGCCGGAACACGATGTCGACGTGCCCGATGTCGTGGCCCGGCTGCGACGACGTCACCCGATCGGTTCGTGAGATGGTTCTCGGCAAACACAGCCGCGGTGCGGCCGCGGTGGCAAGCGGGCCGATCGACGACATCTTCGCGGCGCTCGCGCAGCGCCCTGAGGTCGTCTCGTTCGCCGTCGGCGCGCCGGACCCCGCACTGTTGCCGGGCGAACTCGTCTCGGCACTGTCCAAGGACGTCATCGACAAGTACGGTAGTGCGGTCCTCCAGTACGGAATGACCCGGGGCTTCGCACCACTACTCGATCAGGCCCGAAACCTTTTGAGTCACCGCCATATTCGGTGCTCACTCGACAGAATGCATATCTCGACCGGCGGGTCGGGAGCATTGCACAACGTGTGTTTGGCGCTGCTCGACCCCCACGATGTGGTTCTGGTGGAAACCCCGACCTATGGACCGGCCGTCAAGGTATTCCGTAGCCACGGTGCGACCGTTGTCGAGGTGGCATCCGACGATTCGGGAATCGTGCCGGAAGCGCTGGACGAGGCGCTGGCCCGATATGACGTCGCCTTCGTGTACCTGCTGCCGACCTTCCAAAACCCTACTGGGCGAACGATGTCGACCGAGCGGCGAATACAGATAGCCGATGTCGTTGTCCGCCGAGGCGCGCTGGTCGTCGAAGACGACGTATATACCGACCTGCGCTACCGCGGGGTGTCACCACCTGCGCTCTATTCCTTCGCGCCGGACAACTCGGTCTACATCACGTCACTGTCGAAAACCCTTGCGCCGGCGATCCGTGTCGGTATCACCGTCATGCCTCCCGAGCTGCTGAACAATGTGCTCGCCCTGAAGCAGGGCATCGATATGCAAACGTCGACGTACTGTCAGGCGATAGCCGCGGAGTTTCTGGGTAGCGCGGCGGGAACCACGCACCTCACCCACGTCGTCGGCGCGTACTCGGCCAAATTGGACACTCTGGTCGACGCCGTCGAGCGACATCTTCCGAAAGGCTTCCGGTGGGTCAAGCCCGAGGGCGGGATGTTCCTGTGGATCGAGGGTCCGCGAGATTTCGACGCCGACGCGCTTCTGAACAAGGCCCTGCGGCACGGCGTTGCCTTCCTGCCTGGGAGCGTCTTCTTCGCCGACAGCGAAGGCGACCACCACAACACGATGCGGCTGAGCTTCGCGAACGTACCGCAAGACGACATCGACCGTGGCGTCGAACTGCTGGCCACCGTATGCAAGGATGCCGCATGAGCGAGCGAACGATTGACACAGCCGTGTCCTCGATCATGACGGAGCCGAGCGTCAGCGAGGCACAGTCATGACCGATCGGCATCCCGTTCTCGGAACATGGGAGGTCATCGCCGATGGCGCTCCATTCGCTTACCACGTGATGCAGTTCCACCCCGGCGGCACCATGCTGCAGTCGAACCCTGACCAGGGCAACCGCGCCACCAGCGACAGCAACGGCATGGGCACGTGGGGCTCCGACGGCGCCGTCGTTACCGGCGCGTTCCTGGAATTCAGTATCGATCGAGCCGACTCCGCGGTGGTGAGCAAAGGAATCGTCGCCTTCGAACTCGAGGTGACCGGCGACCAGTTCACGGGATCGGCCACCGCGACGTTCTACAACCTCGCCGGTGAGCCGCTGAGCGCTCCGTCGACCGCACGGCTGACCGGCCGAAGATTCGATGGCGTTGCCGAGGCCCACCGACCGACCTAGCGGGCACGGGCCGGATTCGGGCTTTCGAGCAGGGGCTTCCACGCAAGGACGGGTGGTCGGTGTGGCCGCTTACGCCATGGGACGGTTCGCGATAGGCGGGCAGATCAGCCGGTAACGGGGTGCTGCTCGAAACGGTCGGCCAGTTCCCGCGCCAACGCGAACGCCGACGTCGCGGCCGGCGACGGAGCGTTGCGCACATGGACGACGCCCGCGGTCCGCGACAGCACGAAGTCGTCGACGAGCGTCCCGTCTCTGGCGACCGCTTGCGCCCGTACGCCACTGCCGGTCTCCTCGTCCAACCGCATCGAGGCCACGGCAGGCACGTATTTCGCGCATGCCCGCACGAAGGCGCGGCGGCTGGAGGCCAGATGGATCTCCGTGAGGCCGACCCGCCAGAACCGCTGCGCAACCTTCCATGTCCCCGGCCAGGCGAGCGTGCTCGCCACGTCGCGCGCGGAAACCTGCAGCGCATGGCGGCCTTCGCGCGAACCGACCAGCATGGCGGTTGGCCCCAGCGACACCCGGCCGTCGATGTGCTTGGTGATATGGACACCCAGAAACGGCAATGCCGGATCCGGGACCGGATACACCATCCCCCGCACCACCGGCTCCTGATCGGCGGCCAAGTGCAGGTACTCGCCACGGAACGGCAGGATGCGCGGATCCCGTGCTGCCCCGGCCGACACCGCGAGCCGATCGGACCACAAGCCCGCGCAGCAGATCACCCGACCCACGCGGAATTCGCCGTCGGCGTGCGCGAGCACTGTGTGCGCGCCGGTCCGGCGCAGCGCGGTGATCTCGCGCCCCAACGCGAAATGCACTCCCTTGTCCCGTAATTCGCACTCGATCGTCCGGGCCACGAGACCGTAGTCGACGATGCCGGTGTTCGGTGCGTGCAGTGCGCTCACACCGCGAGCCGCCGGTTCAACGTCGGAGATCTCCTCGGCACCGACTCGCCGGAGTCCCGGCACACCGTTGGCGTGTCCTCGGGACTCCAGTTCGTCGAGACCCGCAAGCTCCTGGTCCGCGACGGCCACGATCAGCTTGCCGCATCGCTCGTACGGAATGGCGTGCTCGTCGCAGTAGTCGTACATCAACCGCGCGCCCTCGACGCACAGGCGTGCCTTCAATGATCCGGGTGCGTAGTAGATCCCACCGTGAATCACACCCGAGTTGCGCCCGGTCTGGTGCCGCGCAACGGCGTGCTCCTTGTCGATGACGATCAAACGCGCCGCCGGACACCGCGACAGCATCTCGCGCGCGACCGCAAGCCCGACGATGCCTGCGCCGACAACGGCGACATCGTAGGTACCGGCGTCATCTCCCGCGGCCGAATCATCGCTCATGGCGTCCTCTCCTGATGAAATCGTATTCAGGCCGATCGTTCAGCGACCATCTACGAGCGCATGTGACACCGCGCTCGGGCGCGAATCGGTGAACACACATATTGTGCGAGTCCGCTGCGTTCAGGTGTCTGAATGTGTATATCGGCACCCTTGTGCCTAAGCTCGGGTATGTGCCTGGTAAACGAGATATCGCCACGCGACGTGAGCTGGCCGATGCCCCCGTACAGGGCGAACCGCACGGCGGTATCGCGACGATCGCGCTTTCTTCGGTCGCCCAGGACTACCTGAAGGTGATCTGGACCGCGCAGGAGTGGTCACAGGAGAAGGTCTCGACCAAGTTGCTCGCCGAGCGGATCGGTGTGTCCGCGTCGACAGTCTCCGAGGCGGTACGCAAGCTCGCCGACCAGGGACTGGTTGAGCATGCCCGCTACGGTGCGATCACCCTCACCCCGGCGGGGCGCCACGCCGCCGTGGCCATGGTGCGCAGGCACCGGCTGCTCGAGACGTTCCTGGTCAACGAGCTCGGCTACCGCTGGGACGAGGTGCACGACGAGGCCGAGGTGCTCGAGCACGCGGTCTCGGAACTGCTGATGGCCCGCATCGACGCCAAACTCGGCTACCCCGACCGCGACCCGCACGGCGACCCGATCCCCTCGGTGGACGGAGCGGTGCCCACTCCGCCCGCACGTCAGCTCAGCGACTTCCACGCAGGCGAGTCCGGCCGCGTCGCCCGCATCTCGGACTCCGACCCGGACATGCTGCGCTACTTCGACTCCGTAGGCATCGCTCTGGACACCAGCATCACGGTCGTCGAGCGCCGCGACTTCGCGGGAACCATCGCCATTCGGATCGGCGCCACCGAGTCACCGACCGACCTGGGCCGCCCCGCCGCCGAGGCCATCTGGCTCACCGCCTGACCAGGGGCGGTCCACCGCCCGCGGCGGGTAAGGCTCCGCAGGACAGGGATTTTCGGACCGAACCGGTCAGGCCCAGCGGCCCCGGAGTAATCCGGGGCCGCTGTTCGCGTTCAGGACGCCAGCACGTGTTCGGCGTAGCGGGCCACGGCCAACACCAGATCGTCGGAATGGCGCGGGCCGACGATCTGCAAGCCGACCGGCATCCCGGCGCGCGTGGTGCCAGCCGGGATGCTGATCGCGGGCTGCTGGGTGAGGTTGAAGGGGTAGGTGAACGGCGTCCACTGCGGCCAGCTCTGCAAACCGCTGCCGGGCGGCACGTCGTGGCCCGCCTCGAACGCGGGAATCGGCACCGTCGGCGTGATCAGGACGTCGTAGTCGGTGTGGAAGGCGCCCATCGCGATGCCGATCTGCGCCGCCACGTTGCGGGCGACGAGATAATCGACGGCGCCTACGATTTCGCCACGCTCCCACACCGCACGCAGCCCGGGGTCGACCCGCTCGCGTGTACCCTCCCGGAAGCCGGACAGCATGGTGGCCGCGCCCGCCGCCCACAGCAGTTCGAACGCCTCGCGCGGATCGTCGAAACCTGGGTCGGCCGCGCTGACCAGCAGTTCGGCCTCGGCGAGGCGGGCCACCGCCGCGTCAACGATCGTGGCGACTTCGGAGTCGACCTGGGCGTAGCCGAGCGTCTGCGAGTACGCCACCCGGAGACCCTGCACCTCGCGGTGCATCTCGGCGCGGAACGCGGTGAGCGTGGGTGCGAGCGCCGTCGGGTCGCGCGGATCGGGCAGTGAAAGGATGTCCATCAGCAATGCGGCGTCCTCGACCGTGCGGGTCATCGGTCCCGCGTGCGCCAGCGGACCGAAAGGGCTGGCCGGGTACAGCGGAATCCGGCCATACGTGGGCTTGAAGCCGACGATGCCGCAGAAGGCGGCCGGGATCCGCACGCTGCCTCCCCCGTCTGTGCCGACCGAGACCGGGCCCATGCCCGCCGCCACGGCGGCGGCGCTGCCGCCGGAAGACCCGCCCGCGGTAGTGGACGGATCGGCCGGGTTGCGGGTGATGCCGGTCAGCGGGCTGTCGGTCACTGCCTTCCACGCGATCTCGGGGGTGGTGGTCTTGCCGAGAAACACCATCCCGTCCTCGCGCAGCCGCGCGGCCACGGGGCTGTCCACCGACCACGGCCCGCCCGGGTCGATCGAGGTGGAGCCGCGCCGAGTTGGCCACCCCTCGGTCAGGAAGACGTCTTTGATCGAGATCGGCACGCCGTCGAGCAGTCCGCGGGCGTGCCCGGAATGCCAGCGCGCCTCGGAATCCTTCGCCTGCACCAGGGCGCGGTCGCGATCGACGAGGCAGAACGCGTTGAACGCGCTGTCGCGGTCTGCGATGGCCCGCAGGATCGCCTCGGTCGCCTCCACGGGCGACAGGGTGCCCGCCGCGTAGGCCGAGACCAGCTCGACCGCCGTCATGGCGGCCGGGTCGGTGGGGATGTTCATGTCGGGGTAGCTCATGAATGGGCTCCTTCAGCCGGGCACGTACCCCAGCCTTTTGTCGACCACGTTGTCCAGCGGACGTCCGGCGATCCATTTGTCGAAGTTCTCGGTGAATGCGGTGACGATCTCGCTGCGCCAGCCGATGAAGTCACCCGAGTTGTGCGGGGTGATTCGGACATTCGGCAGCTCCCATAGCGGATGCCGCACCGGAAGTGGCTCCGGATCCACCACATCGAGCGCCGCTGCGGCGATCGATCCGGTGCGCAGCGCGGCGACGAGATCGTCGGTTACAACGAGTTCCCCACGACCGACGTTGACAAACCTGGCATGTGGCTTCATCGCCGCGAATGCGCTGGCGTCGAACATATTTCTGGTCCGCGCCGTCAGCGGGGCGATCGCGATGACGTAGTCGGCGCAGGGCAGTTCGGCGTGCAGGTCGGTGGCGACGGTGCCGAAATCCGGGTCCGCGACGCGCTCCCGTCTGCCTACCGCTCGGACGGTCATCCCCGCGGCACGAAGCAGCCGGGCGATACAGCGCCCAATCGAGCCGGTGCCCACGATCAGGGCGGTCGCACCCGCGATTCGCTCGGATTCGCGGTGGCGCCACTCATGCCGCTGCTGCAACAGCAGCGAGCCGGACAGGTCTTTGGCGAAGCCCAGAATCTGCCCGAGCACGTATTCGGCGATCGCGGCATCGAAGACGCCTCGGGTATTGGTCACCACCACATCACTCGCCCGCATCTCGGGAAACATCGCCGGGTCGACACCGGTCGACCCCATGTGCAGCCATCGAAGGCGGTCGGCAGCGTGCCACACGCCGGGGAGAGCGCGCGTAACGAAGTCGTAGACGAACAACACCTCCGCCCCACGCAGTGCATCGGCGAGCCCGGACGCCTCGGTGTAGCGAACCACGGCGCGGTCTGCCACGGAGGCCATCAGCTCGGCGTCGGGCACACTGTCACTGTGGAGGACGGCGACAATGGGGCCCTGATCCATATTGACACGTTAAGATCACATCGTATGATTGTCAACAATCCGATCGTGTTCGGAGGTCGTCCCGGCTGAGCGCGAGAGGGGCCGCAGTGGATTTGAGCTTTCCCGACCTCGATGGGCCCGTTGCCCAACGGGGTATCGGGGTCATCGCCCCGTTCGACCTCGCACTCGAACGGGAACTCTGGCGCTGGGCGCCGCTGGAGGTGAGCCTGCACCTCGCTCGCACTCCGTACGAGCCGGTGCCGGTCTCGTTCGAGATGGCCGAGCTGGTGTCCAACCCAGCCCACCTGACCGCGGCCACTCGCGACGTGCTGCATGTGGAGCCCGAAGTGGTTGCCTATCTGTGCACCTCGGGCAGCTTCATCAAGGGCCTCGCCTACGAGAAGTCGTTGCGCCACACCATCTGTCGAGCCGGCGCCCAGGACGCGGTGACCACCTCGGGCGCGTTGCTGGAGGCGATCCGCCATCTGGATCTCACCCGGATCTCCGTGCTCACCCCGTACGACGAGATCCTCACCCATAAGCTGCACGACTTCCTCGCCGAGGCCGGCTGCGCCGTGGTCCGCTCCGATCACCTCGGACTCGGCGGCGGGATCTGGAAGGTCAGCTACCGCACCATCGCCGAGCGGATCGTCCGGGCCGACGATCCCGCGGCCCAGGCGATCTTCGTCAGCTGTACGAACCTGCCGACCTATGACGTCATCGAGCCGCTGGAACAGGCGCTCGGCAAACCGGTCCTCACCGCCAATCAGCTCACCATGTGGGCCTGTCTCGGCCGGATGAAGCTGCCCATGATGGGTCCGGGAAAGTGGCTCCTCAACGTTTTCTGAAGGAAGAACATCGCATGCAGGCACCCATCGTCGGATTCATCTACCCCGACCACGCGGCCGAGGACGATTACCCGCTGGCCGCCGCGACCCTCGGCGCGCACCTTCCGGTGGCGCACATCTACGGCACCGATCTGCACGCCGTCCCGGAACTGCTCGACCTGGGCAGCCCGGAGAAGTTGCGCGACGGCGCCGCGCTGCTCGCACCACACCGGCCCGACGCGGTCGTCTGGGCCTGCACTTCGGGCAGTTTCGTCTACGGCCCCACGGGCGCCCGCGACCAGGTGCGCGCACTGGCCGAGGTCGCGGGCGTACCCGCGACCAGCACCAGCCTCGCGTTCGCCGACGCCGTCCACGCGCTCGGCCTGCACAGAGTCGCCATCGCCGCCAGCTATCCCGACGACGTCGCGCGGCTGTTCGTCGAGTTCCTCGCCGACGCGGGCATCGAGGTCGTCTCGATGTCCAGCGCGGGCATCGACACCGCCGCCGAGGTCGGCACCCTCACCCCCGCCGAGGTGCTGCGGCTCGCCGTCGACAACGACCATCCTGACGCGGAAGCACTGCTGATTCCGGACACCGCCATGCACACCTTGGCCGTACTGCCGGAGCTGGAGTCCACGCTGGGAAAGCCGGTGCTGACGGCCAACCAGGTGACGATCTGGGCGGGCCTGCGGCTGGCCGGCGCCGAGCCGGTCGTCCCCGGGTTGGGCACCCTGTTCGCGGAAGGGCGGACTGATGTCGGTCGTTGATTTCGAGCCGGTGAACCGGCAGTCCACCGCGGAGATGATCGCCGACCGGCTCCGCGAGGCGATCATGCGCGGCAACCTCGCCCCCGGTGAGCAGCTCGGCGAGGCCGACCTGGCGGCGCAGTTCGGGGTGTCGCGCGGGCCGGTCCGCGAGGCGATGCAGCGCCTGGTGTCCGAGGGGCTGCTGCACAGCATCCGCCATCGCGGCATCTTCGTCATCGAACTGACCCTCGACGACGTCATCGACATCTACCGGGCCAGGACGGCGCTGGAGGGTGGCGCGCTCGAGCTGATCCTGGACAGTCGCCGCCCCCTCGCCTACGAGGCCCTCGGGCCGAGTGTCGAGGAGATGTACGCATGCGCCGAACGCGGTGACGTGGTCGGAGTGTCGGATGCCGATCAGGCCTTCCACGAGGCCCTTGTCGAGAGCGCGGCCAGCCCCCGGCTGGTCCGTGCCGCCCGCACCCTGCTGATCGAGACCCGAATGTGCCTTGGCGCCTTGCAGATCACCTACCCTGACCTCAGGGAGCAGGTTCGCGAACACGTCGACCTGCGCGAGGCGATCGTCGCCGCGACGCCCGCCCGAGCCAGAGCCCTGCTCTTCGAGCACATGGACGATGCCGTGCAACGCCTCCGCCACCAGATCGGCGCCGCGCCGAGCGCGACCTGAGCGCGGGGCAGTCCCGTTCGGCTGGTCGCCAGTGGGGGAAAGCCGACAGCGCGTCGCCGTGGATGTCGGGGGCGGGCTACGCCCAGCCGGGTCGGCGAGTGCGGTCAGCTCGCCGCGGGAACCCGGCCGCCGAGCGGCGTCGCGCCGACCCGCTTCTCATCGGCGTCCGCGAGCCAGAAGTAGATCGGTGGCAGCACGACCTCTACAGCGGTCAGCACGAGCTGGAACCAGTGCGGCCAGCCGTACACTGCCATCGAGAGGAACCGGGCCACGGCGCCGAGCAAGAAGATCCCGGCCAGCCAGCGCACCGCGGTCGCCGGGATCGGCGACTGCCGCGCCGCCCAGATCCAGGCGAGGCCGTACCCGGCGAAGATCGCGCCGAAGAACCGGCTCTGACTGTCAGCGGTCACACCGGAGGAGCCCATGTCGGGCACCGCGTCGATGCCGAGTGCGATGTGCAGGAACCCGATCCCGACACAGGCGAAGCCCATCACCATGGAAAGCCACTTCAGTACTGCGGACATACATCCCTCCCGGATGACATGACGTATTCGACAGGCATGCAGGGGAATCGACATCCCGGCCACCACCGTGCCATTAGTAGACGTTTGTCTACCAAGACCCTACGACCCTTGGTAGACGTACGTCAACTAAGCTCACGAGATGAGTTCCCGCCGCCTCTCCCCCGACGAGCGCCGCCGCGTGCTGCTCGACGCCGGGGCGAAGCTGTTCGCCGAACGCCCGTACGACGGCGTTCTCATGGAGGACGTCGCCGCCGCGGCGGGCGTATCCCGCGCCCTGCTCTACCGGCACTTCCCGAGCAAGCGCGACCTGTTCGCAGCCGTGTACGAGCTCGCGTCCGATCAGCTGCTGATCGCGACGACCTTCGACGCCGATGCCCCGCTGGCCGACCAGCTCGCCGCGGGCCTGGACACGCACTTCGACTACTTCGAGGCCAACGCCAACAGCGTGCTCGCCGCCAACCGTGTGCTGGCCGCCGATCCCACGATCCAGTTGATCATCACGGGCGAACTCGGCGAACTGCGCAACCGCGTACTCGACGCGATGCGGCTGGACGGGCACCATCGCGCGACCGTCTCCTCGATCCTGATGAGCTGGCTCACCTTCGTCCGGGTGCTCACCGTCGACTGGCTGGAAAACGGCACGCTGACGCGCACCGAAATGCGCGAGACCTCGCTCGGGGCGTTACTCGGCGCGCTACGGCCGATCGTCGACCTCGACGCCGAACGCACTGCCGACCGATGAAACCGTTGTCCACAAATGAATTCCGCCCGCCGAGCCGGGCAGTGGATACCCGCGGATTCTCCACGCCGCACGGGCTCGCGTGGTCCGAGTTCCGCTACAGGTTGGCCGGGCGCACAACCATGACCGACGACGCCCGCTTGCCACTCTCCCGCAGCAGCGCGATCGCACGACCCTCCGAGTCGATGGCGGCGTACACGCCCGGAATGCCGACCGGTTCGAGCCAGCGACCGTTGCGCAGATCCTCGGCCTGCGCGGCGTCGATGTCGCGCTGCGCGAAGGCAGTACGCACAGCCTGGTCCATGTCGAGACTGAGCAGCGACGCGTCCGCTTCCGCCGCGGCCGCCACCTCGTCCAGGGTGCGAGCGTGGTCGAGGGTGAACGGGCCGACCCTGGTACGGCGCAACGCGGTCAGGTGACCGCCGACGCCGAGCGCGGCGCCCAGATCGCGGGCCAGCGCCCGCACGTAGGTGCCCGAGGAGCATTCGACCACCACATCCAGGTCGACGAAATCGCCGTCATCGCGGCGGGCGAGCACGTCGAACCGCGACACCGTGACCGGGCGGGCGGCCAGCTGCACGTCCTCGCCCGCGCGGTGGCGGGCGTAGGCACGTTCGCCGTTCACCTTGATCGCGCTCACGGTGGCAGGGACCTGGTCGATATCGCCGGTCGATTCCGTCGTACGCGCGGCGATGTCATCGTCGGTGAGGTGTGCGGCCGGGACAGTGGACAGCACCTCGCCCTCGGCGTCGTCGGTGGTTGTCGCCTGCCCGAGGCGGACGGTCGCCGTGTACGCCTTCGTCGTCAAGGTGAGCAGGCCGAGCAGCTTCGTCGCGCGTTCCACGCCGAGAACGAGCACGCCGGTGGCCATCGGGTCGAGGGTGCCCGCATGCCCGATCTTCTTCGTGCGCAGCAGCTTCCGGCATTTCGCGACGATATCGTGGCTGGTCCAGCCGCCATCCTTGTCGACGATCAGTAGCCCGCCGAGACCGTCCATCAGGCGTGCACGATCGCGGTCAGGATGTAACCGTCGGTGATCAGCCAGCGGCCGTCGAACGAACGCAGCGGGACCCCGCCGTCGGTGGTCTGGCCGGGCACCAGCAGCTCGCTGCGGAAGCTGCCGTGACCGGAATCGGCGGAGCAGTCCTCGATCTCGAAGCGGATGTGCGCCTCCTCGAAGCCGAGCCAGCGCAAGGTCAGCGGGAACCACGCCTTGTAGGTGGCCTCCTTGGCGCAGAACAACAGGCGGTCCAGATGCAGCGCGGAGTCGGTGGTCTTCAGCCACTCCCGCTCCTGCGGGAGGGTGACCGAGTCGAGCACCCCGTCGGGCAGCGTGTCGTGCGGCTCGGCATCGATACCGATCGAACGAAACCGCAGCTTGTGGCCGAGCGCGGCGGCGCGATACCCGTCGCAGTGTGTCAGGCTGCCGACGATCCCGCGCGGCCACACCGGAGCGCCGCGCTCCCCCTTGCCGATCGCGACCTGCGGCTCGCCGAGCTGCGCGAGCGCGAGCCGGGCACAGTGCCGCGCGCCGATGAAATCACGGCGCCGCTTCTCCACCGACTTGGCGATGAGATGCTCCTCGGCCGGATGCGGCTTCAGATCCTCCGGGTAGTCCAGCAGCTCAGCCGACGCGACACCCGCGGGCAAAATGTTCTCGATCATCACCGGAGAGCCTAGTCGAGCCGGTGCGCACTACTGCCGTCCGCGCCGCTGCTGCGCCTTGCTTCGCATTTCGGCGGCGGCGGCTTCCATCTCGGGGGTTACCCGGAAGTGGCCGCCGAATTTGTTCAGGGTGCCCGGCGGGTACTGCGGGGTCGGCAGGATCTGGCGCAGCAGCTGCTCGGGCAGTCCGCGGCGCTGCCATTCCCGCGGGTAGCCGAGCGAGACCTCCTCGAACCGCACACCGTCGTAGTGCGAAGTGCGCGGAATGTGCAAGTGGCCGTAGACCGAGCAGACCACGTTGTACCGGGTGTGCCAGTCGGCAGTGAGCTCGGTGCCGCACCACAGCGCGAACTCCGGGTAGAACAGCACGTCCGTCGGCTGGCGAACCAGCGGAAAGTGGTTGATCAGCACGACCGGCGTGCCGGGCGGGAGTGCGTCGAGCTTGCGCTTGGTCACCTGCACGCGGGCGTGGCACCACGCGTCCCTGGTCAGGTACGGCTCCGGCGAGAGAAGGAACTCATCGGTGGCCACCACATTGCGCTCCCGGGCGATAGCAAGGCCCTCGGCCTTGGTCGTGGCGCCCTCTGGCAAGAACGAATAGTCGTACAGCAGGAACATCGGCGCCAAGGTCACCGGTCCGCCGTACTCCTCGGCGCCCGCGCCCTCCCACACCGGAAACGGGTCCTCCGGCGTGAGCACGTCCAGGTCCCGGCACAGCGAGACCAGGTGGTCGTAGCGCGCCACGCCGGACATCTGCACCGGGTCTTTGGCCGTGGTCCACAGCTCGTGGTTGCCCGGCACCCAGATCACCTTGGCGAACTGGCCGCGCAGCAGCTCCAACGCCCACCGGATGTCCTCGGTCTTCTCCCCCACGTCCCCGGCCACGATGAGCCAGTCCTCCGGCGAGTCCGCCGTGATCTGCTCGACAACCGGCCGATTCCCCTGGTGCCCGACATGAACGTCGCTCACCGCCATCAACTTGGGTATCACCACACCTACCTTGGCACATCCGTTCCGATCCGCGTGCACCGACCGATCGGGGTGTCGCTCACAACCGCGCCTCGCTGGCGCTCGGCTCCGTCGTGCGCGACTGCGCGCTGTGTCTTCGGTTCACTCGCTGACGCTCCCTCACGTTGGCACCTCGGCGCCGACTCGGGCCCACCGGCCGGACAGCGCACGCCACGCCACGGCGATCAACCGCATCAACATGAACGCGACCAGGCCGGACCAAATTCCGGCGACCCCCCAGCCGAAGGCCAGCGACAGCCAGATGGCGGGGAGGAAGCCGAGCAACGCCGCGGTCAGCGTGGTGGTGCGCAGGTAGGCGGCGTCGCCCGCACCGAGCAGGACGCCATCGAGGGCGAAGACGATGCCCGCCACCGGAATCAGAGCGACGAAGAACCACCACACGACGTGGGTGCGATCCAGAACCTCCGGGTCGTCGGTGAACAGCGTCGGGATGGCCACCGCCCCCGCCGCGAAAAAGGCCGCGAGGACGAGGCTGAAGATCTCCGACCAGCGCGTGACGCGCCGGGCCAGGTGGCGGGCGCCCTCGGCGTCGCCCGCGCCGAGCGCGGCGCCGGTGAGCGTCTGCGCGGCGATGGCCAGCGAATCCAGGGCGAGCGCGAGGAAGTTCCACAGCTGCAGCACCAACTGGTGGGCGGCCACCGAGGCGGCGCCGAACCGGGCCGCGACCGCCGCAGCCGAGACGAAACAGGCTTGGAAGGCGAAGCTGCGGACGATGAGGTCGCGACCGAGGACGAGCTGCGCGCGCATCACCGGCCAGTGCGGGGTGAGCGAAACCCGTTCACGGATCAGCGCGTTCAGGAACAGGACCGCCGTGACGGTCTGACCCGCGACGTTCGCGACAGCGGAACCGGACAGTTCCATCCGCGGCGCACCAAGCAGCCCGTGCACCAACATCGGGCAGAGGATGCCCGAAACCGTAAGTCCGGCAACGACATACGTCAGCGGCCTGCGCGTCTCCTGGACGCCGCGCAGCCAGCCGTTGCCCGCCATCGAGATCAAGATCAGCGGGACACCGAACAGGGCGATCCGCACCCAGGCCAG
Source organism: Nocardia sp. NBC_01730 (assembly GCF_035920445.1). Taxonomy (NCBI): domain Bacteria; kingdom Bacillati; phylum Actinomycetota; class Actinomycetes; order Mycobacteriales; family Nocardiaceae; genus Nocardia; species Nocardia sp. NBC_01730. The sequence continues at coordinate 3,552,736 of NZ_CP109162.1, forward strand.
CGCGGTGGCGGCGATATCGCCCCCACCCGCGATCACGTTCGTCAGCGGAACGGCGAAACCCTGCACCAGCACCACGATCGCGGCGCCGACCGCGATCGCTATCCAGGTGGCCTGCACGCCCTCGGCGACCGCGCCCCGCTCGTCACCCGCGCCGTGACGGCGAGCCGACCGTGCGGTAGTGCCGTAGGACAGGAAGGTCAGCTGCGAACTCGTCTGCGCCAGAATCAATCCACCGACCGCGAGACCGGCCAGCGCGAGCGCGCCGAGACGGCCGACGACGGCGAGATCGAACAAAAGGTAGATCGGCTCGGCGACCAGCACGCCGAGCGTCGGCAACGCCAGCCCGAGAATGCGCCTGGGCCCGGCCTCGGTGGCCGGTTCGGTCCGGCCCAGTACCTGCGGCGGCGCCGGTCCGGTGACCTCCGCGTCACCGGAGCCCATCGCATTCACCGAAACCTCCCAGGTACGGGCCTGCTCGAGGCCGCCGACAATCCACGCGATTCCCCGCCCTTGCACGGGGCACCGACACCTTCCGTCGCCCTCGGGTTCGGCGGCATCTGGGCTCGAATCATGGGCGGCCGCACACTTCGCACGACCACCGGATTGCTCGGAGACGGTACGGATGTCGATCGGCTGTGTGAAGACGTGCGCCCGAGCATGAAGCGGACATCGTCCGACGCGAAGACGGTTCGGGCCGAGCAGCCTTCGTTCCGCAACCGACCGGGACCGGGAGACCCGATCATCCGAGTGCGGCCAACAGCGCGCCGACCAGATCGTCGGGCGTGCCGTAAGCGGTGTAGCCGGCCGCGAAACGATGTCCGCCACCGCCCAGCGCCGTGGCCACCTCGGCGAGATCGATACCGTCGCCCGTGCCTCGCCCGCTGTCCCGCGAGCGCAGCGACACCGTCCACCGGTCGGGCACAGTACGGGATTCCTTGAATACCGCGGCGATTCCGGCTTCAGCGGTCGTGCGCACAATGTCGATCACGCTCTCGACCTCCTCCGAACGCACCCCGTCGACATCGTCGCGTCGCACGAACGCGTACACCAGCCCGACGCCGCCGCGCACGTCCGGCGCCAGCTGCGCGGTACCGAGCACCCGCGACAACATCATCAGCCAACCGAACGGATGGGTGTCCAGCAGAGTGCGAGCGATGTCCGCGCCATCGATGCCGGTGGCCAGCAGCCGCTCCGCCAATTCGTGCGTACCCGGACGGACCCACCGGAACGACCCGGTATCGGTGACCAGGCCTGCGTACAGGCAATGCGCCACGTCCGGATCGATCGGGACTCGCCACGCGTCGAGCAGCTGCGCGATCACACTCGTCGTGGACTCGGCGCCGGGATCGACCAGGTTGATCGCTCCGAAGCACGTGTTCGACCGATGGTGATCGATCACCAGTGTCGTGGTGGCGCCGGACAGCCGGTCGACGAGCGCACCGAGCCGCCCCGCGCTGCCGCAGTCCACCGCGACGAGCAGATCGACCTCAGCGGGCACCTCAGCAGGCGCTACCAGGTGCCGCACTCCCGGCAGCGAGGTCATCGACATGGGCAACTCCGCCGGTTCGGCGAACGACACCCACACGGGGATTCCGCGCCGATGCAGGACCAGCGCCAACGCGAGACCGCTTCCGACGGTGTCCGCGTCGGGCTGCACATGGCAGACGACGGTGACCGAACGCGCCGCGTTCAGCGCCAGCACGGCCGCGTCCAGGTCGGCCGTATCCCGCATCGTCGTCATCAACTACCGCATGTCACTCGTCGCCGTCGCGTTCGACCTTGTAGGGGTCGACGTCGCCCGCGTGCCTGGCGTTGGCGGCCACCTTGGCGACCGCGTCGTCCGCGGCCCGAGCCTTGTCGAGCAGGTCCTCCATCTGCCGCGCCGCGTCGGGCACGGTGTCCAGCACGAACGCCAGCGTCGGGGTGAACTTCACCCCGGTTCCCGCGCCCACCTTGGAGCGCAACACACCCTTGGCCTTCTCCAGGCCCGCGGCCGCGCCGACGTAATCCGGTTCAGCGTCGATGGTTTCACCCATCACGGTGTAGTACACCGTCGCCTCCCGGAGATCGCCGGTGACCTTGGCGTCGGTGACGGTCACGAAACGCAGCCGCGGATCCTTCACCTCGTATTCGATCGCGGTCGCCACGATCGAGGAAATCCGCTTGGCGAGTCGGCGTGCCCTGGCTTGATCCACCATGGCCGTTTCCTCCTCACTACTAAACTCTGTTCGATGGCGGCGGGAGCAGAACCTTCCGTGATCACGCAAGTGAAGGCCTCTGTGGCCGTCGCTCCCGCCGCGGTCAGTCTTCGGGTCCGAAGACCCGGCGGCGCACCGCCAGCAACTGTAACTCCGGACGTGCCGCGACGTGCCGTTCACATCTGTCCAACACCTCGGTCAGGTGGCCCATGCCCGCACTGACCATGGCTACCCCCAGCACCGAGCGGCGGTACAGATCGTGTTCCCCGCCCTCGGCGGCGCTGACACCGAAGCGCTGCAACTCGGCAAGGATCGGCCGGATCACGGAGCGCTTCTGTTTCAGCGAATGCACATCACCCAGCAGGAGGTCGAACTCCAGGGCACCCAAATACACCCACTACCTCTTTTTTGGTTCGGACGAGCGGTCCGGACACCGCACCGACTCGGCGCGGCGTCCGGCCTTCGTCTCGGTCTCTCAGTCGCGCGGCTTCTCGCGCAGCTCGTAGGCCTCGACGATGTCGCCTTCCTTGATGTCGGAATAGGTGACCGTCATACCGCATTCGAAACCCTCGCGGACCTCGACGGCGTCATCCTTCTCCCGCTTCAGTGAGGAGATCGTCATCGTCTCGGCGATCACCATGTTGTCGCGGAGCAGGCGCGCCTTGGCGTTGCGCTTGACCGAACCCGAGGTGACCATGCAACCGGCGATATTGCCGACCTTCGACGAGCGGAAGATCGCCCTGATCTCGGCGCGACCCAGCTCGACCTCTTCGTAGATCGGCTTGAGCATGCCCTTGAGGGCCTTCTCGATCTCGTCGATGGCCTGGTAGATCACCGAGTAGTACCGAATGTCGACACCCTCGCGGTTGGCGAGCTCGGTCGCCTTGCCCTCGGCACGGACGTTGAACCCGATGATGATCGCGTTCGACGCCGAGGCCAGGTTGACGTTGGTCTCGGTGACGCCACCGACACCGCGGTCGATGACCCGCAGCCGCACCTCGTCGTCGACCTGGATACCGAGCAGCGCCTCTTCGAGGGCCTCGACGGTACCGGAGTTGTCGCCCTTGAGGATCAGGTTCAGCTCGCTGGTTTCCTTCAGCGCGGCATCCAGATCTTCCAGGCTGATCCGCTTGCGGCTGCGTGCGGCCAGCGCGTTGCGCTTGCGCGCGTTGCGCCGGTCGGCGATCTGCCGTGCGATCCGGTCCTCGTCGACTACGAGGAGGTTGTCACCGGCGCCCGGCACCGACGTGAAGCCGATGACCTGGACCGGCCGCGACGGCAGCGCCGCCTCGACGTCCTCGCCGTGCTCGTCGACCATGCGGCGCACACGACCGTAGGCGTCGCCCGCGACGATCGAGTCGCCGACCCGCAGCGTGCCGCGCTGCACCAGCACCGTGGCGACCGGGCCGCGGCCGCGGTCGAGGTGCGCCTCGATGGCCACACCCTGCGCGTCCATGTCCGGGTTCGCCCGCAGGTCGAGGGCGGCGTCCGCGGTGAGCAGAACCGCCTCGAGCAGCGCCTCGATGTTGATGTTCTCCCTGGCGGAGATGTCGACGAACATGGTTTCGCCGCCGTACTCCTCGGCCACCAGGTTGTACTCGGTGAGCTGCTGCCGGATCTTCTCCGGGTTCGCGCCTTCCTTGTCGATCTTGTTGACCGCCACCACGATCGGCACGTCGGCCGCCTGCGCGTGGTTGATCGCCTCCACCGTCTGCGGCATGACACCGTCGTCGGCGGCGACCACCAGGATCGCGATGTCGGTAGCCTTCGCACCGCGGGCGCGCATGGCGGTGAACGCCTCGTGACCCGGGGTGTCGATGAACGTGATGAGCCGGTCTTCCTGGCCCAGGTGGGTGAGTACCTGGTAGGCGCCGATGTGCTGGGTGATGCCACCAGCCTCGCCCTCACGGACGTTGGTCTTGCGGATGGTGTCCAGCAGTCGGGTCTTACCGTGGTCGACGTGACCCATGACGGTCACCACCGGCGGACGCTGTTCGAGGTCTTCCTCGCCGCCCTCGTCCTCGCCGTAGGTGAGGTCGAACGACTCCAGCAGCTCGCGGTCCTCGTCCTCCGGGCTGACCACATGCACGACGTAGTTCATCTCGCCGCCGAGCAACTCGAGCGTCTCGTCGTTCACCGACTGGGTCGCGGTGACCATTTCGCCGAGGTTGAACAGGGCCTGCACCAGCGCGGCCGGGTTCGCGTCGATCTTCTCCGCGAAGTCCGACAGCGACGCGCCGCGGGCGAGCCGGATGATCTCGCCGTTGCCGCGCGGCAGCCGCACGCCGCCGACTGCGGGCGCCTGCATCGAGTCGTACTCTTGCCGCTTCTGCCGCTTCGACTTACGGCCACGGCGGGGCGCGCCACCGGGACGGCCGAACGCACCGGCCGCGCCACCGCGGCCGCCGGGACCACCCGGACGACCACCGCCACCACCGCCGGGACGACCGCGGAATCCACCGGCAGCGCCACCACCGGCACCGGGAGCGCCTGCGCCCGCACCGGGAGCACCGCTGCCACCGCCACCGCGGTAACCACCGCCACCGCCACCGCCACCGGGACGACCGGCACCAGCGCCACCGGGACGACCCGGACGACCGGCACCGGGACCACCGGCACCGCCCGGACGCGCCGCACGGGACGGCATCGCGCCGGGATTCGGACGCGGCGGCATCGAGCCGGGGCTCGGACGCGGACCACCGGGACGCGGACCACCCTGACCGGGCGCCGGACGCGCACCCTGCGCGGGACCGGGACGCGGACCACCCTGAGCCGGACCGGGACGCGGACCACCCTGAGCCGGGCCCGGACGCGGACCACCCTGACCGGGCGCCGGACGCGGCGCGGGACGCTCGGGAGCCGACGAATACGGGTTGTTGCCGACGCGCGGGGTCTTCGGCCCCGGACGTGGGCCCGAAGCCGCGCCGCCCGAGCGCTGGCCACCCGGCGCGGAGGCGCCGGGACGCTGCTGCTGACCGGGACGCGGACCGCCGCCTGGCGTCGGACGCGGACCGGCCGGCGCCTGCGCTGAACTCGCGGGCGCGCCGGAGACGGCCGAGGCCGCGGGCGCGACGGATTCTCGCACCGGCTTGGGGGACGGCCCGGGACGCGCCGCGGGTCCCGGCTTCACAGCTGGGGACTCGCCGGTACGCGCGGCGGGACGAGCGGTCTCCTGGGCGGCGGGCGCCGCTTGGACGGCGGGCGCCGCCTGGACGGGGGCCGCCGGACGCGGGCCGGGACGCGGGCCACCCACTGCGGGCTTCGCGGCCGGACGGGCCGACGACGGACCGGGACGTGTACCCGATTTGGTGCCGTTCGACGGGGCGGATTTCGCCGCGAACGACTCACGCAGCCGACGCGCGACGGGTGCTTCCACCGTCGAGGACGCCGACTTCACGAACTCGCCTTGCTCCTTGAGCGTTGCGAGTAGTTCCTTGCTCGTGACACCGAGTTCTTTGGCCAACTCGTGCACGCGGGCCTTGCCTGCCACTGCTCTCCTCACTGAGAGGTCGAGCAGCGCCACCGTTTTGGGGACGGGGGCCCGCACGACCTCGGGTTATCTCCGATGGACGTTCATCGTTGGTACTTCACGGTGTGCTCATGAGTGCTCGTGCCTGTTCTCGAGGTAACGCTCCAGGGCTGAGATATCCAGTTGTCCGGACACTCGTAGTGCTCTGCCGATTGCTCGGCGTCGCTCTGCCATGCTCAGACAAGCCGAAAAGGGGTGCAGCCAGGCACCCCGTCCGGAAAGTCTACGCCGCGGATCGGGAATGATCTCGATCACGTGGGAGCCGTCTCCGGTCTCACGATTTCGAGCCACGATCCTCAACAGATCGACGGCCAGCTCGCGCTTCCGGCACCCGATACACGTCCGCACTTGAGCTGCTGGACGCCGGGGCGCCGCGTGCTGCTCGGTGATGCGGTCGGGCACAGGAACCGAAGGCTCGGACTCAACCTTCGACCACTCTACCGCTGCCCCGCTCGGAACGCCGAACCCCGCCCCCGCGGAAGTCACCAACATGTCGTTCCGAGCATTCCGTGGACGGGTTTCCGTCAACTGCGGTGCGCCTCCGTTCGAACCGATCCACCACCCATGTCCGGCGCGGCGTCGCTGCGTATATCGATGCGCCAGCCGGTAAGTCGCGCCGCGAGGCGGGCGTTCTGCCCCTCCTTGCCGATAGCCAGCGAGAGCTGGAAATCGGGGACAACGACGCGGGCCGCGCGGGCTTCCGGGTCGACGATAGTGACGGAAACCACTTTCGACGGCGAGAGCGCATTGCCGACGAACGCCGCCGGGTCGTCGGCGTAGTCGATGATGTCGATCTTCTCGCCGGCCAGCTCGCTCATCACGTTGCGCACCCGCTGCCCCATCGGGCCGATACAGGCGCCCTTGGCGTTGACGCCGGGCACGGTGGTGCGCACGGCGATCTTGGAGCGGTGGCCCGCCTCGCGCGCCACGGCGACGATCTCGACCGACCCGTCGGCGATCTCGGGCACCTCCAGCGCGAACAGCCGCCGCACCAGGTTCGGGTGGGTGCGCGACAGCGTGATCTGCGGACCGCGCTGACCTCGGGAGACGCCGACGACGTAGCACTTGATCCGGTCGCCGTGTTCGTAGGTCTCCCCCGGCACCTGCTCGGCGGGCGGGATCAGCCCCTCGGCGCCGTGCAGCTCGCTGCCGATGCGCACCACGATCGTGCCGCGGGCGTTGGCGCGCGCGTCGCGCTGCACCACGCCGCCGACGATATCGCCTTCGTGCGTGGAGAACTCACCGAAGGACTTCTCGTTCTCCGCGTCCCGCAGCCGCTGCAGCACGACCTGGCGTGCGGTGGTCGCCGCGATGCGGCCGAACCCCTCGGGGGTGTCGTCCCATTCGGAGATCACGTTGCCGTCGACGTCCAGCTCGCGTGCCATCACCCGGACCACGCCGGTCTTCTGGTTGATGTCGATGCGGGCGTTGGGCTGATGGCCCTCGGTGTGGCGGTACGCGGTGAGCAGCGCCGACTCGATCGCGGAGATCACGGTCTCGATCGAGATCCCCTTGTCGGCGACTATCGCGCGCAGGGCTTCGATTTCGATGTTCATTCCACGATCCCTTCGGTCGGCGAATCTGACGCTGTTACGGATTCGGGTTGTGCGTTCGGTGTTCCTCGGACATCAGCGGCGTCGTCGACCGCTACCGCATCTTCCTGGCCCGGGGTCGGACGCCCCGCGACGACTCCGCCGGCGAGTTCGAGCTCTCGCGCGCCGGGCGGGGAGAACTCGACTTGGACGACGGCCGCGGCGATATCGGCGAGCGAGACCGTCACCCGGTGCGGGTTCCGTCTGCCGCCGAGCACCAGCGCCACCGAATCATCGGCGAAGGCACCGACCCTGGCCTCGAATGTCGCCGCCCCCTCCGGGGACTGCGCGCCCTCGCGTAGTGAGATCCGCACCTTCCTGCCGCGCGCCCGGCGCCAGTGCCGGTCCGCGGTCAGCGGGCGATCGATGCCTGGGGTCGAGACTTCCAACAGATAGGGCGTCTCGCCGAACTCGCCCGCGTCGTCGAGCTGGACCGACAGCTCCGAGCTGAGCGTGGCGATCGAGTCAAGATCGGAGGTGTCGTCGCTGTCCACCGTCACCTTCACCCGAGCCTGCGCATCCGCGTGCTTGCCCGACGTCGAGATCTCGACACCCTCGAGGTCGTACCCTCGGCGCTCGACGAGTCCAGCTACGAGCTGGCTCACCCTTTCCTCGGTCGGCATCGGCATGTGGGGCGGCTCCTGGTTCAGTTGTGACGCGGTGGGAAATTTCTCTACCGAAGGTCTAGCGTAACGCGCCCCGAGAGTGTAAGGGACCAGTGGTCGAGGAGTCTGCGCGCCACGGCCGACGCCTCGTCCGGTGGCGCGTCGCGAATCTGGCACGATGATGCCGTGCCCATCCGCCTTCCCGCCCCGCCGCGTGCCGGGTGCATGTCCGGCATCCCCTCCGACCGGCGCGAGTCTCGTCGAGCCGCCCTTGACCGTCGCAGCGCGCTACGTCTGGCGGGCGGAGGAACGGTCGGCATCCTCGCCGTGGGCGCGCTGACCGGCTGCGGCACCGACGACGTGGTGCACGAACCGGATCCGCTTGCCGCGCAGGAGGTTCTGGCCCGCGCCGACGCGGCGGCGGCGACCGCGGCCATCGCGCTGGCGCCGCAGCGGCACGCCGCGCTGACCGCGATCGCCGCCGAGCGCACTGCGCACGCCGACGCGCTGAAAGCCGAGATCGATCGCGTGATCGGCGTGTACGGCGACGGCACCAAGCCGGTGCACCGCACCCGCGCCAACGGACCGGTCCGGTCCTCGAGTCCGTCCGCCGTAGCTTCCGGCAGCGTCGTGCCGCCCGGTGTCGAGGGGCTGCGCACCCAGCTGTCCGAGTCCCAGAAGTCGGCAGCCGCCCTCGCCCGCACCCAGTCCGGGTACCGGGCCGGGCTGCTGGCGTCGATCAGCGCGGCCTGCGCCGCCCAGGCGGGGGTGCTGCTCGCGTGACCGACGCCGAACGCCAGGCACTGCTGGATGCACTGAACGCCGAGTACGGCGCGGTGTACGCCTACGGGGTGATCGCCGCGTACGCCTCGCCCGAACGCACCCGATTGATCGCCGAACACACCGCCGCGCACCGTGCACGGCGCGACAGCACCGCCGACGCGCTCGCCACCAGCGGCGCGACCGTGCCACCGCCGGACGCCGCCTACACGGTGCCGTTCCCGGTCACCGATCCGATCCCGGCCGCACGGCTCGCCGTGACCGTGGAGTCCGACACCGCTGTCGCCTGGCGCTCGGTGGTGGAACACGGCGAATCCGAGTCCGTCCGCCGCACCGGTGTCGACGCGCTCACCGAAGCCGCCGTCCGCCTTGCCCTCTGGCAGTCGATCCTCGGCGCCGACCCGCCGACCACCGCGTTTCCCGGCAAAGCCTGATCACGATCGGCCCGAATTCCGTTGGGCCGCAGAGGTTCTCGCCCTACACGACAGTCCCGGACCGGCTCCGGGACCATCGTTTACCTCGAAACCCGGTCCCTACGGGCGCATTTCGTAGGCGCCGTCATAGGATGCGACCTCGGCCCACACGCGGTCGAACCGTGGCCGGTCCGCGACCGGCGGGCGCAGCGCGGACGCGGCCCAGCCCTGCTGACCGGGGGTGGCCGACGGCTTACCGTAGAGGGTGGTGGCGTAGGTGTTGAAGTCGCGGACCTGGAAGTCGAAGATCTGGTCGATCAGGTCACGGTCCAGGCCGGTGATCGCAGCCTGCTCCAGGATCAGCTGGCCGTAGACCACCAAGGAGAACAGGTGGCCGATGGTCAGCATGAAGTCCAGATCCTTCTGCTGCTCGGCGTCGGGCGCCGCGATGGTCAGCAACGTGCGCAGCTCCTGCGCCTGCTCGTAGAAGCGGCCGACGTTGGGGATGTCGGCGTGCTTCTCGTACACCGGAGTCCAGTCGGCGAACTGGACCTTGCCCGCGCCGCGGGCCGGGCCCTGCCGCCAGAAGAAGTCGTCGTCGGCCGCGTCCTGCCGGGTGCCGATCTCCGGGTAGTCCTTAGGGTCGAACAGGTAGTTCGGCATGAACTTGAGGATCTGGCCGACGTTCACGTGCACTGTGCCCTCCAGCCGCGGCAACGTGTTGATCAGCCGCTGCACCTCGGCGAAGTACGTGTTCTTCTCGAAACCCTTGGCGGCCAGCACATCCAGCAGCAGCGTCATGACCGCCTCCCCCTCGGAGGTCACCTTCGACTTCGTCATCGGGTTGAACAGCAGGTAGCGGCGGTCCTCCAGGCTCGCGCTGCGGAAGTAGTCGACGGCCCGGTCGCTGAACAGCTTCATCGCGACGATGCGCGCGTAGGCGTCGACGAAGTTCGTGCGCACGTGCGGGAAGTCGGTGACCGGATTGCCGTACAGGATGCGGTTGTCGGCGTGTGTGATCGCCTCATAGAACGAATGCTCGACCATGCCGATGCCGCCGTGGCAGAGGTTGAACTTGCCCACGTTGACAGTGTTCAGCGCCGCGGAGAACGCCTCGGGGCCGGTGTGCAGGATGTCCTCGGCGCGCACCGGGTAGTTCTCCAGGCGGAAGGTGCTGACGTACATCTGCTGGTGCACGACGTTGCCGAGCAGGCGGTAGTTCTCGTGCCGGGAGTCCGCGGTGAACCAGACGTACCCGTCGGCGCCCTCGATATCGGCGCGGCGGGAGAACACCGACACCATGCTGGCCACGTTGCCGTTGCCGATGTAGTACTTCGCCCCGTTGGCGCGGAACAGGATTCCGGCCTCGGCGTCCGCGCCCCCCGGCTCGGTCGGGGTGAGCACCAGGTCGGTGTTGTAGATGTCGGCGCCGTGCGTCTGCTCGGACAGGCCGAATGCCATCACCTCGCCGGCGGCCAGATCGGTGGCGGCGCGCTTCTTGGCGACCTCATTGCCGCTCTGCCAGATCGGGCCGAGACCGAGGATGGTCACCTGCTCGGCGTACCAGTAGGCCAGGCCGTAGAAGCCGAAGATCTCCGACAGCGCCGCGTTGCGCGCCGCGTCCCAGCGCCGGTTCGGGTCGCCGTCGGCATAGGCGGCCGGGGTGAGGAAGGTGGCGAACAACTTCTCCTTCTTGACGAAGTCGAGGAAGTCGGCGGTCCACACCGCGTTCGCGTCGTCGGCGAGCAACCGCTGCTTGCCGCGCCCCTCGAACCACTCGATGGTGGCGCGCAGCAGCCGTCGCGTCTCGGCGTCGAACTGCTGCGGGTCGTAGGTAGCCGGATTGAACAACAACGCGTCGGTGCTTGTCATGACGGTTAACTTACCAGCGAGTAATCACAGCCCGAACCAGGTATGCGGATTTCTGACCAGCAAATTCACGCTACGCCGCAGAGGGTGGCCGCCGCCCGATTAGTGGCATCACGCTCCCCTTAGAGCGGCCTGCCGGGCTGCATCCCGCCCGAGTGGCCATCGAGCGAACGACCCCCTGGCACAAAGCCTCAGGGGGCGTCGGAACTCCTGATTTCGTCAGCACATGGGTAACTCACCGGGTACGCCCAGAACCCGAGCGGCACCCACCGCAGGACCTGAACGCGACTATCCCCACGCCTGGCTAGTACGGCCTGAATACCCGGAGAGGCGGTCAGCGACGGGCTTTGGCCACCACCGCGTCCACGGCCGAGGCGGCGGATATCTCTTCCGCCTCGCCGGTGAAACGGTCGCGCAGTTCGACCTTGCCCTCCGCCCAGCCGCGGCCGATGACCAGGATCAACGGCATACCGAGCAGCTCGGCGTCCTTGAATTTGACACCCGGCGAGGCAGTGCGGTCGTCGAAGAGCACATCCAGGCCGTGGGCGTGCAGCCCGGCCACCACCTCTTCGGCCCCCGCGCGCGCCGCGTCGTCCTTGTTCGCGATGACGACGTGCACGTCGTACGGCGCGACCGCGGCGGGCCAGCGCAGCCCCTTGTCGTCGTGCTGCTGCTCGGCGATCACCGCGACCATGCGCGAGACGCCGACACCGTAGGAGCCCATGGTGAGCCGCACCGGCTTGCCGTTCTCGCCCAGCACGTCCACCTCGAACGCGTCGGTGTACTTGTTGCCGAGCTGGAAGATGTGGCCGATCTCGATGCCGCGCGCCGACACCAGGGTGCCGCGCCCGTCCGGCGACGGATCGCCGTCGCGGACCGCGGCGGCCTCGATGGTCCCGTCGGGCGTGAAGTCACGACCGGCGACCAGGCCGACAACATGCTTGCCCGGCTGGTCGGCGCCGGTGATCCAACTCGTGCCGGTGCCGACGCGGGGATCGACCAGATAGCGAACACCGTTGGCCTGCAGCGCCTTCGGGCCGATGTAGCCCTTCACGAGGAATGGGCTCTCGGCGAAGTCGGCTTCGGTGAGTAACTCGACCTCGGCCGGTTCGACGGAGGCGCCCAGACGCTTGTCGTCGACCTCGCGATCGCCCGGGATCCCGATGCCGAGGATCTCGGTCTTGCCGTCCGGGTGGCGCAGCTTCACCATGACGTTCTTCAGTGTGTCGGACGCGGTGACCGGGCGACCGTAGCGCTTGCCGATGCCCGCGCTGTTGGCCCAGTCCACCAGGGTCGCGATGGTCGGCGTGCCGGGGGTGTCGTGCACGAGGGCCTCGGGCTGTCCTTCGATCGGCAACGGCGCGGGAGCGGGCGTGACCACCGCCTCCACATTGGCCGCGTAACCGGATTCGAGGCAGCGCACGTAGGTGTCCTCGCCGACGGGGCTGTCGGCCAGGAACTCCTCCGACGCGCTGCCGCCCATCGCACCCGAGGTTGCCGCGACGATGACGTACTTGACCCGCAGCCGATCGAAGATGCGCTGGTAGGCCTCACGATGCGCGTCGTAGCTCGCCTTCAGTCCTTCCTCACTCAGATCGAAGGAGTAGGAGTCCTTCATGACGAACTCACGCCCGCGCAGGATGCCAGCGCGGGGGCGCTCCTCGTCCCGGTACTTGGTCTGGATCTGGTAGAGCGTGACCGGAAGGTCCTTGTAGGAGCTGTACTCGCCCTTCACAGTGAGCGCGAACAGCTCCTCGTGGGTCGGGCCGAGCAAATAGTCCGCACCCTTGCGGTCCTGCAATCGGAAAAGGCCGTCACCGTACTCGGTCCACCGGTTGGTGGTCTCGTACGGGTCCCGCGGCAGCAACGCGGGCAGCGAGATCTCCTGGGCGCCGATCGCGTCCATCTCCTCGCGCACCACGTCCGCGACCTTGCGCAGCACCCGTAAGCCCAGCGGCAGCCAGGAGTAGACACCCGGGGCGACGCGGCGCACATAGCCGGCGCGAACCAAGAGTTTGTGGCTGGGCACCTCGGCGTCGGCTGGATCGTCGCGGAGGGTTCGCAGGAACAGGCGGGAGAGGCGGGTGATCACGGAAGCACAGGGTAGTCGCCGACCGGATGCTGATGACAACGCATTACCGTATTCGTTCGTGCTGGTGCTGCTGCCTCCTTCCGAGACCAAATCCGACGGCGGCGTCGGCGCCCCCCTCGCACTGGACTCCCTGGCTATGCCACAGCTCACCGCGGTGCGTGCGCGCTTGGTCGACGAGGTGGTGCGGCTGGCGGCGGACCCGGACAACGCCCGCTCGGCGCTGGGGCTCGGCAAGGGGGCCGATGGCGAGATCGCCCGCAATGCGGCGTTGCGCACGTCGCCGACCCGGCCCGCGCTCGAGCGCTACACCGGCGTCCTCTACGACGCGCTCGACGCGGGCTCGTTCACGAAGGTCCAACGAGCCAAAGCGTATGCCCGGCTCGGTATCGGCTCAGCCCTGTTCGGCGCGGTCCGCGCGGGTGACCCGATTCCCGCCTACCGGCTCTCCGGCGGCTCCAAACTGCCTGGGCTGCCGACTCTTTCGGCGGTCTGGCGCGACGCGCTTGCCGGGGCGCTGCACGCCGAGGCCGCGGGTGAACTCGTAGTCGACCTGCGCTCCGGCACCTACCAGCAGCTGGGCCGTGTCCCGGGCGCGGTCACCGCGAATGTGCTCACCGAGCACCCCGACGGATCCCGCACGGTAGTGAGTCACTTCAACAAGCACCACAAGGGCTTGCTGGCCCGCGCCCTCGTGCTCACCAGAGCCGAGCCGACCGACGTCCGCGGCGTGGCACGGGTGGCAGCCAAAGCCGGGTTGCGGACCGAGATCGCCTCGCCCACTGAGCTTCTCGTCATCACCTGAGCGCGGTCGCGGTTCAGTCGCCGACGGCGGTGAGCACTGTAGCCGAGGTCTCGCCGCGTCCGCGGCAACGCTCACCGCCGCGGAACAGCACGTGCTCGATGCTCACCTTCGGTTGCCTTTCGCCACAGGTATGGGACATCGGTCGAGGACGGGTGGGGCCAGGTCGAAAATGTCGTGACGTTGTCGGTGCGGTCAACGGCGTATCTGCCGAACAACCGCTACCGCTGGTCGGCATCCTCCGGTGCGAGTGCAGCCGGAGGATGTCGTTGTGGGTCGTCCAGCACCATTGTGAGGAACGTGTGTGGAATCCTCGGCCAGCTGTGGTGCCACCGGCCTGCGCGGAGATCGTGTTCCAGGGTCTGAAGCAGGAATGTGATCCAGGGGCCTTCGTCGCGCAGTGGCCGGATCAGGCCGGTGTCAGCGCAGATCGCGACGACCGGCACGAGTGCGTTCTTGGCGTCGTCGGTCTGTCCGGCCGCCGCGAGGCAGGACGCGAGCAGCAGTTGGGCGTGTAGCGCTGCTCGTGGGCGGCGGACGGCGTCGATGGAATCGCGCAACCGTGTGGCGCGTTCGCAGGCGGTGGCGATCTGGGCGGGTATCCGGTCACGTAGCAGCACACGTATCGCGGAATCCTCGATCAATTCGGCAGTCAGGATCGCGATGCCGTTGTCACCCGTGGCCATTGCACGGCGGGCAACACCTGCCTGGTCGGGTGCTTCGATGGCCGAGGTTGTGGTGGTCGTGAGTCCGAGGCGGACCTGCTCGTTGGTGATACGAGCGGCGAGTCGCGGCACGGCAAGCGCTTTGGCGGTCCTCGCGCCTTTGTCCAGGCGTTGCGCCGCGGCATCGAGATCACCGCGCAGTGCTTTGATCCGGGCGCCGGTCGCGTACGTGGCCATCATGAATTCCACCGGGCCGCCTTCGATTCCGAGCCCGCTGACTTCATCCAGCAGTTGCTCGGCTTCATCGAGCTGATCGCGTTCGTAGAGCAGCTCGCCGAGCAGCGCATCAGCCAGCGCCGGGTAGGACTGGTAACTGGAGGAGTTCGTGGCGATCTGGCAAGCCTTACGGAAACTGTGCTCGGCGGCGGAGACGTCGAGCTGTTCACGGGCCGCGAGGCCTAAGAAGCTGTAGGTGATTATCTGGTTGAACGTTCCGCCGATCTGCTGATGGTAAGGAGCGGCCCAGTCGAACCACGCATTTACTTGATCGAACTCGAAACGGCGGAAGGCCTGATACGCCGCGATGCTTGCGGCAGCACCCAGTGCCCACGGACTCAACGTGTCGGTTCGCGACAGGCAATCGGCCACCACAGCGTCTACATCCTCGACATGGTCGCTCATCGTGCGCCCGGCGCTCTCGATGAGGGCTGCTTCGGCCGCGAGATCGGAATCGGGCCCCTCGATCGCCGCGCGCGCCAGCCGCAGTGCGGTGTTCAGCTCGGTGGGTCGACGCAGCAACATATATGTCCAGGCGAGCGCGAGTTGCAGGCGCGGACGGGTCGCGACGAGTGGTGGTGGAAGCTTCGCGACCAGGCCGAGCAGTGTCGCGAATCGGGCATGCGCGACGTGGTCCATCGCCCGTTCCTCGACGAGGTCCACGGCGTGTTCGTCGTCGCCGCAGGCGCGTGCGTGATCGATGGCCTCGCTGACCATCCCGTGCGCACCGAACCAGGCGGCGGCGGTGCGATGCAGTACGTCCACCTGATCGGGGCGGTCGCGCGCGAGCCGCTGACGCAGGAATTCCACGAACAAATGGTGGTAGCGGAACCATTCACCGTCCTCGTCGATACGACGCAGGAACAGATTCCGCCGCTCGATATTCTCCAGCAACACCTGCCCATGCCGCTGCCCGGTCAACGCGGTAGCAAGACCACCGCAAATATTTTCCGGCAGCGAGGTTTCCAGCAGAGCATCCAGCAACACCGCATCCACCGTATCGAGCACGTTCTCGGCGAGATACTCGGCAATAGCGTGATGACGTCCCGATAGGTGACTGATCAACGCCGCCGGGTCGTGATGCCCGCGCAGTGACAACGACGCGAGCTGCAACGCCGCGACCCAGCCCTCGGTACTGTCGCGCAACTCGGCGACCTCACCGTCATCCAAGGACAAACCACCCAACTCCACCAGAAACGAGCCCGCCTCGACAGCATCGAAACGCAAAGCACTGGAATCTATCTCGACCAGCTCATTGCGAACACCCATCGTCGCCAACGGCAAACCCTCCGACGACCTGCTGGTGACAATGATCTGCAAGTGGTGACAACCATTCTCCAACAAGAACCGCAAGGCCGCGGTCGCCGCGGAATCGGTCACCCGATGCCAATCATCGATCACCACAGCCACACGTTCGTGACGCTCATGAATGTCATTGATCAACGTCGTGAGCACATAGCGAGTTGCCTCCGCACCTCGCTCCTCGAGCATCCGGCCCAGCTCAGGCACCAACGCCGGACGCACCCGGTGAATCGCCTCGATCAGATGCAGCACGAACCACACGACGTTGTTGTCGTCGGGATCGGCGTTCAACCACGCGACCGCCACCTGCTGCTGCTCAGCGAGGTGCTCGGCCCACTGCGCGGCCAGAGTGCTCTTACCGAACCCCGCCGGAGCGTGGATCACCGTCAGCCGCGGCCGGGAAGCAGTCCGCAACCGGTCGATCAGCCTGCCGCGATGCACCAACGCCCGCCCGGACATGGCCGGACGGAATCTGGTCTCGGGGGTGGGCGGCGTCGTGGTCCGCCGGAACGACGGTGACCGGCCGGTAGGAACCGGACGCGGCGCACCGGTGTCCTCCACAGGGGGCGTCAGGTCGCCGTGGTCATCGGTGCGCACCGTCATGTCCTGTACCGGCATACCGTGAGCCCCCTCGACACCGCGCAGTAACTCACCGAACTCAGCGGCCGACCGCGGGCGCTTCGCCAGATCATGCGCCATAGCGGCCTCGATGACAGCACACAGGTCATCAGGGATACCGTCGGGCCGCAGGTCCGGCAGCGGCTCGGCGGCGATCCGCAAGAACTGCGCGACCACCTGCTCACCCGAGCGGCGCTCGAACGCGGCATGCCCGGTGATCATGCAAAACAACGTGGCGCCCAACCCGTAAATATCGGACGCCACCGACGGGTTCCCCGATCGCAACACCTCCGGGGCGGTGAACGCGGGCGAGCCGGTGATCACACCTGTGGTCGTCTCGAAACCGCCTTCGATACGAGCGATCCCGAAATCGGTGAGCTGCGGCTCACCATAATCGGTGAGCAACACATTCCCCGGCTTGATATCACGATGCAGAATCCCAGCCCGATGCGCCGTCTCCAAAGCACCAGCCAACTTGACTGTAATCCCGACCGCGTCATCGAGCGGCAGGCGTCCCTCTCGGCGAAGACGGTCTTCCAACGAACCGCGGGAGTGATACGGCATCACCAGATACGGGCGACCACTGCGAGTGGTGCCGACCTGCAGAACGTGCACGATATTGGGATGGCCGGACAAAGCGCCCATCGCCTGCTGCTCACGCACGAATCTTTCGACGTTTTCCGGCCAGAGATCCGCCGCCGCAAGCAAGACCTTGACCGCGACATCCCGGTTCAACGCCCGCTGCGTACACCGGTACACCACCCCGAAACCACCCCGACCGATCTGTCGCGGGCCGTCGAGACCGGTGCCTTCCAGTTCCTTGTCGATGTCTGGAGGCCGGTCACTCTGCGTCGCGAAAGAATCTCGGTCCGCCATCGCCCTGCTCTGTGTCGGGTGCTGCCGCGCTACCTTCCCAGCTTATCCCCGGCGAATCACCGAACCGGGCGGGGTTTCAGAGAAACTTCCGCTACGGCTTCAGTTCGATAAGCGCCTACTCTCAGTGGAACCGCGGTGCTCCAGACATCGGGAATTGGGTCCGGACAGGCGAGTATGCCGAAATCGACGTGCTGGTCGTGGGACATGACAGTGATCTTGTCCGCGGGATGTGTGGAGCGGGCTCGGCACCCTTTTCTCCATTTCTGGGAGCAGACGTGGTCGGCTCATGGCTTGCCACCGGCCGTCAGATCGCGGATCAGCAGGGCGGTGTACAGGGAGGTGCGCGATTCGCCGTCGCCGAGGCCGGTGTCGAGGATGCGTTCGATACGGGCCAGGCGCTCGTAGAGGGTAGGCCGGCTGATGTTGAGTCGGCGGGCGAGTTCGGTCTTGTTGCCCGCCAAGTCGAGGAACTGGCGCAGAGTGCGAGTCAGGTCGGCGTCGTGGCGGATGTCGTAGCGAAGTAGCGCGCTCAGTTCGGTCTCGGCGAAACGCTGCACACCCGGTTCGTCGCGGATCAGCGACAGCAGCCCGCGCAAGCGCACGTCGCCGCTGCGATAGAACGGTCGCGATGCCGAACCCCCCAGCGACAGTGCGACTTCCGCGACGTGCGGCAGCTCGTGGGCGGTGTCCAGCAGCGAATCCGACGCGGCCCCTGCGCCGATCACCACCCGCCGCACCCCGTCGACCCGCCGCACCTCGCCGAGGATCGCGGTGCATACCGCGGCCAGCCTCTCGTCCAACTCATCGTTCCGCGGCAGCGCGAGGATCATGGCGATTCGGTCCCCTTGGTCGGCAGCGGCGAGCGCGGTCATCTTCGCCAGGCCGAGTCCGTGTGCTACCGCGTCCAGGATGCCGACCGCGCGGCGCTGTCCGGCGACCGGATCGGCCTCGGCCGCCGCGGCGACATCGACGGCGAGCGGAACGTAGGCGGTCCGGCCTGCCAACCCCGAGCGCTGCGGCCCGCGTGCGGGCGTCGCGCTCGTCCAGCTTGCCGTTGACCATGTCGTCGATCAGCCCGGTCTGCGCCTGCCGGTGCAGACCGAACCGGTCCTTCTCGATCATGCGGTGCAGCGTCAGCGTCTGCGCGGCGCGCTCCAGCACCATGCGCGCCCGCGCGCTCGGCACCCCCTCGGAACGCAGGAGCAGCCGCCCCCACCGCTGGGTGTGCGGGCCGATGGCCACCGCGTCCCAGTCATCGGGCAGCAGGCGCGAGGTGTTCTCCCAGTTCTCCAGCAGCGCCGAGGTGGACGCATGGCGCGCGGTCAGCGCGAGCACCCGGTGTGCCAGGTCCTCCAGCACCACCGCGGCGTCCAGCATGTTCGCCGCAGTCTGCACGATCTCGGCCAGCGCGGCTCGGCGGACGCTGAGCTCGGTGAATGTCTCGTGCACGGTGCGCGCGAACTCGAGTTCCGCGTACTTCTCGGCGACGATCACCCGATGCACCGCTTCGGTAATCTCCACGAACCGGGTGACCCGGTGCAGCGCGATCAACGGAAGCCCCAGCGCGTCGGCGGTCGCGGCGACCCAGGGAGACAGCGCGGGCACATATCCGCCGAGCTCGACCACCAGCCCGGACACCCCTGCCGCCGCCAGCGCCGTCACATACGCCTCGGCCGCCGCGTCACCGTGGCTCATGCCTACCCGGTCGTCAGGATGCGCTCGCCGCCGACCAGCAGCTGCGCCACATCAGCCAGCTCGCTGACGTGCACCCAGCGCACCGGCCGAGCCAGCGATCCCCCGCCGACGACCTCGGGTTCACCGGCGCGGACCACTGGCATCGCCAACACGTCGGCCACCGAGGGAAGCACCGGCGAATCGCAATACCCAGCGCGAAATCGCATACAGATCATCGGGTCATCGGGAAGGCTTGATACCGCAGAGTGGTATCCAGCGACTTCGCACCGCCCAGGGGACCGCCGCACGTGGCGACGAGAGACGGCACCGCCAACGCTCACGATCGAATCGAGGAGATATGCAGACCATCGCGCACTGGCTCGACGGCAAGGCTTTCGCGGGCAGCAGCGAGGCGACGGCGCCGGTGACCAACCCGGCGACCGGCGTGGTGACCGGACAGGTCGCGTTGGCGAACGTGGCGGACACCCGGGCGGCGATCGACTCGGCGGCGGCGGCGTTCCCGGCCTGGCGGGACAGCTCGCTGGCCCGGCGCACCCAGATCCTGTTCCGCTTCCGCGAACTCCTCAATGAACGCAAGGAAGAGCTCGCGCACCTGATCACGGCCGAGCACGGCAAGGTCCTGGCCGATGCCATGGGCGAGGTGAGCCGCGGTCTGGAGGTCGTCGAATTCGCCTGCGGCGTGCCGCATCTGCTCAAGGGCGGCTACACCGAGAACGCCTCGACGAAGGTGGACATCTTTTCGCTCCGCCAGCCACTGGGCCCGGTCGCGGTGATCTCCCCGTTCAACTTCCCCGCAATGGTGCCGATGTGGTTCTTCCCTCTCGCCATCGCCGCGGGCAACACGGTGGTGCTCAAGCCCAGCGAGAAGGACCCGTCGGCCTCGCTGTGGCTCGCCCAGCTGTGGGACGAAGCCGATTTGCCCGCAGGAGTTTTCACCGTGCTGCAGGGCGACAAGGTCGCGGTCGACGAGCTGCTGGACAACCCGGGCATCAAGGCTGTCTCGTTCGTGGGCTCAACGCCGATCGCGCGGTACGTCTACCAGCGTGGCACCGCGGCGGGCAAGCGAGTGCAGGCGCTCGGCGGCGCGAAGAACCACATGGTGGTACTGCCGGACGCCGATCTGGACCTGGCCGCCGACGCCGCGGTGAACGCCGGGTTCGGCTCCGCGGGCGAGCGATGCATGGCGATCAGCGTGGTGGTCGCCGTCGGCGGCGCGGCCGACGAGCTGGTCGGCAAGATCGCCGAGCGGGCCGGGACCATCAAGACCGGCGACGGCGCCCGCGCGGCCGACATGGGCCCGCTGGTCACCCGCGCGCACCGCGACCGGGTCGCGGACTACATCGCGGCGGGCGAAACCGCCGGTGCCGCAGTGGTTCTCGACGGCCGAGGCGTCGAAGCCGACGGCGCGGCCGACGGGTTCTGGCTCGGACCGACGATTCTCGACCACGTCGACACGGATATGAGCGTCTACACCGACGAGATCTTCGGCCCCGTCCTGTCGATCGTGCGGGTCGACAGCTACGACGACGCACTCGCCCTGGTCAACGCCAACCCCTACGGCAACGGCACCGCCCTCTTCACCAACGACGGCGGCGCGGCCCGGCGCTTCCACAACGAGGTGGAGGTCGGCATGGTCGGGATCAACGTGCCGATCCCGGTTCCCATGTCCTACTACAGCTTCGGCGGCTGGAAGAACTCGCTGTTCGGCGACGCGCACGCGCACGGCACCGACGGAGTGCAGTTCTTCACCCGCGGCAAGGCGGTCACCACCCGCTGGCTCGACCCGAGCCACGGCGGGCTGAACCTCGGGTTCCCGCAGAACAAGTAGGTACCCCCAGCGATGCTTCGGCCCCGGCCTGAGCGAGCTCGCGCGGCGGCATCCCAGCACCGGCGAGGTGCGGCACGGGGGTGTTCTGGGCGCTGGAGCTCGTCCGCGACCGGTCCACCCGCGAATACGGTGTGACGTCTCGCGTCGACGACCCGATGCCATATGCGGGCCTCGTCGATCGGTCGAGTCAGCGGGAATGCCCTGGCGCACCTGATTGTTCGCTCAGAACGTGACCAGTACCGCTGTTCTTTCCGATGACCTGAAGAAGTACCTGGACGAGGAGCGTGTGTTCGCCACCGCGGCCACGATCGGGCCGAATGGGCAGCCGCACCTGACCGTGATCTGGATCAAGCGCGACGGCGACGATCTGTTGTTCTCCACCACCACCGATCGCCAACAGGGCAAGAACCTCGCACGCGACCCGCGGATCACCGTGCTGATCAACCCACCGGACAACCCGTATGTGTACGCGGAGATCCGCGGCAACGCGACGCTCACGCCGGATCCGGACAAGTTCCTGCCCGACGAGCTTTCGCTGAAGTACACCGGCCAGAAGTACCTGGATTTCAACCCCGCCTCGACGCACGACGGACCGCGCGTCATCGTGCGGGTGACGCCACGCAAGGTCGCGGGACGGATGTAGTCGGCGGGCTCAGGCCTGCTGGGCCTCTTCCTGCGCGTGCTGCGCCAACGCCAGCTGTGGCGGGGTGAATCGCAACGTCAGCGCGACCAGTCCGGTCGCGAATGCGATCAAAGCGCACACGAGCAGCACCAGGGTGTAGCCATTGCCCAGCGCAGCGATCTCGGCGGGTGTCATGCCCGCGACCTTGCCGGTGCGGCCGCCGAGCGAAAGCGTGCGCGAGGCGGCGATCGGCGTGAGCAGACCGATGGCGACCGGCGTGGCCAGGTTCATGAACATCTGCCCGACCGCGGCCAGTGGACCGATGTTCGCCGGCGGCACGCCGACCAGCACGCACAGCGGCGTGAGCACCATGGCCATGCCGACGCCGAGACCGATCACGACCAACAGGGGCAGCAGCGTCGCGAAATACAGCACGTCGCCGTCCAAGGTCGAGCCCAACAGCAGCCCGACGCCGAGCACAAGAGAGGCGCTCGCGAGCTGCCAGCGCGGCGCGATGTACAACGCGGCCTTGGAGGCCAGCGCGCCGCCGATGCCGATGCCGACGGTGAACGGGATGGCCGCGACGCCCGCCTTCAGCGGGCCGTAGCCGATCACATTCTGCATGAACTGGGCGACGAAGAAGGTCATCGCGCCGAGTACGCCGCCGGCCAGGAAGATCAGCAGGAAGGTGGCGATGCGGTCGCGGCTGTCGAACAGCGACCACGGCAGCAATGGATCTTCCACTCGCCGCTCCAGTGCGACGAAGACGATCAGCAGCACGACGCCCGCGATGAGTGAACCGATGATGACGGGGTCGCCCCACCCGATCTCGGGGCCCTCGGTGGCGCCGAAAACGATGGCGGCACACGCGAGGGTGCCGAGCACCGCGCCGGGCACATCGAGCGCCGAACGGTGGTGTTCTGTGTCTGCGAGCTTGTAGACCGCGCCGAGGATGATCAGCGCACCGATCGGGACGTTGATCAGGAAGATCCACCGCCACGACAGCTGGGTCAGCGCGCCGCCGACCACCAAGCCGCCGACCGAGCCGATGCCGACCATCGACCCGACGATCGCGATCGCCTGATTGCGCGCCCTGCCCGGCGCGAACGTCGTTGCCACCAGGGCGAAGGCCGTCGGCGCCGCGACCGCCGCGCCCGCGCCTTGGACCGCGCGCGCCGCGAGCAACATGGCCTGGTTCTGTGCGAGCCCACAGGCCAGCGAGGCGACGGTGAACAGGACGACACCGAGGACGAGCATCCGTTTGCGCCCGAAGGCGTCGCCGAGCCTTCCACCGAGCAGCATCAAGCCCGCGAACGTGAGCCCGTAGGACGTGACCGTCCACGCGCTGCCCGCGCTGGACAGCCCCATCTCCTCCTGCAGCCTGGGCAGTGCGAAGATCACCACCGTGCCGTCGAGCACGACCATGAGCTGCAACCCGCTCAGTACTAGAATCGCGAGCCCGAAGGCCCGCTGCGTCACCGGATACTGCATCTTCGCAGCGGGATTCTGGAGCACAGTGAGCCACTGTAATTGATGCAGCCACCGCCGCCTCCGCCACGGGGACCCGGCGCGAAGGCCATGGACCGCGACCAGACACCACCGACTGAACTCGATCAGCCACCGCTCGGGACTTCCGATCACCGGCACATCGGCCCAGCCCGCCGTCGGCGAAGGGGAAGCGCGACCGCTACCCGGCAGCGGAGTCGGCGTGTGATGCGGCGGAGAATCCGGCGGTCGGTCCGATCACCACGATCGCGGGCGGCCGGATGCCTTCCGCACGCACCCGTTCGGCGACCGTGCCGAGATCGGCGCGCAGCACGCGCTGGGTGCGCAGCGTGCCCTCCTGGATGACCGTGGCGGGCGTGTCGGACGGGCGACCGCCTTCCAGCAGCGCGGTGGCGAATTGCTCGATCCGTTCCACCGCCATCATCAGCACCAGGGTGCCGCGCAATCTGGCCAGCGCGGGCCAGTCGACCAGCGAGTCCGGATGATCCGGCGCTAGATGCCCGCTCACCACGACGAACTCGTGGGTGACGCCGCGATGCGTCACCGGAATGCCCGCGGCGGCCGGCACCGAGATGGAGCTGGTCACGCCGGGCACCACGGTGACGGGCACACCGGCATCGACGCACGCCTCTAGCTCCTCGTAGCCGCGTCCGAACACGTACGGGTCGCCGCCCTTGAGCCGCACCACGAACTTGCCCGCCTTCGCGCCCTCGATCAGCGTGGTGTTGATCGCCTCCTGCGCCATCGCCCGCCCGTACGGGATCTTCGCGGCGTCGATCACCTCGACTTCGGGTCCGAGTTCGGCCAGCAGCTCCGGCGGGGCAAGCCGGTCGGCGACGACCAGATCGGCCCTGGCCAGCAGCCGCCGCCCACGCACGGTGATCAGGTCGGGATCGCCTGGCCCACCGCCCACCAGCGCGACACCCGGCGAGATCGGCGTCGAATCATCGGTCACCACACCGGATTGCAGTGCTTCCAGCAGCGCGTTGCGTACTGCGGCGGAACGCCGGTGCTGCCCGCTCGCCAGTACGCCGAGCGTCAGTCCGTCGTAGCGCGCGGTAGCCGGGGTGACCGCGGTGCCGAGCCTGGCGATGTCGGTGCGCACACAAAAGACTCGCCGCCGCGTCGCCTCTCCGACGACCGCCGCGTTGGTCTCCGGCTCGTCGGTGCAGGCGATCGCGTACCAGGCGCCCTCGAGGTCGCCATCGGCATACCTGCGCAGCGTGACGGAGATCTGGCCGGAGGTCGCCATCGCCTCGACCGCGGGCGTGACCGCGCGGCTCACCACGTGCACGTCGGCGCCGGAGGCGATCAGCAGTCCGAGCCTGCGCTGCGCCACCGAGCCACCGCCGACCACGACGACACGCCGCCCGTTCAGATCGAGCCCGACCAGGTAGTTCGGGTCGCCGGTGGGCTGGTCCTGGGTTGCGTCTGACGTGTTCGGCACAAGTTTCGAGCCTACGGCCTGTCCGCACGCCCCCGTCAATCGACCGCACCCGCATCCGTGCACGTCACGCGTGCTTGCGTCCGGGGCGGCTTGCTTGGACAGTGGACGCTTAACGCTTCCCCGGCTCGCAGGCGGGGATTTCTCGCTCAGACCGCAACCGAACCAGCCGCCCGAAGGAGGTGATCCGATTGTCCTATGTCGTCGACACGAGTGTGGCCGCGCTCTGCCACAGCCAGAATCACGCTGGCGGCGTTCCGGTCCCTGCCATCGGTATACCCGCAGCCGTGGCACCGGAAAATTCTCTCCGCGAGCCCGAATCGCTGCTTGGCTCTCGCGAAGCAACTCGAACACGTCATTGTCGTGTGGGCGGACTGCACCAACACCACCTTCCGGCCAGCCCGCGTGCCACGGCCGATCAATTCCCGCGTCGCCGCGCCGATCGCCGCGTCAGCGGCCTTGCGCGCCATCGTGGACTTCGCCAGAAACTCCGCAGCGCGACCCGGCCGCAGCCGATAGCTGTACCGCAAACCTCATCCACACCCCACAACCTAGCCGCCACCACCGACACCAAAAGGAGGAAAGCGCTTCCTCTCCCTCGTGAACGAGGAGGAATCCGCGCTAAAAATCTGATGACGCAGGTGACACCGGCACAACAGCTGCTCGAGGTGGCATACGACGAGGCGCTGCGCGGGCTCGCCGAGGGCGGGATCCCGATCGGCGCCGCCCTGTTCGACGCGGACGGCACCCTGCTCGGACGCGGCCACAACCGCCGGGTGCAGTCCGGCGATCCCAGCATCCACGCCGAGACCGACGCCTTCCGTGCGGCGGGACGACGACGCGACTACGGCTCCACGATCATGGTGAGCACGCTCTCACCCTGCTGGTATTGCAGCGGTCTTGTCCGCCAGTTCGGCATCGGCTCGGTGGTCGTCGGGGAAGCGCGGACCTTCTCCGGCGGGCACGATTGGCTCGCCGAGCACGGTGTTGCCGTGACCGTGCTGGACGATCGCCGCTGCATCGACCTGATGACCACCTTCATCGCCGAATATCCGGCGCTGTGGCACGAGGATATCGGCGTCGCCGACGGAATCGAGGCGTGATGTACGCCATCGCTTCCATCGATCTCGCGGGACGGCGCGCGGGCGTCGCCAGGACGCATCGTACGACCCGGCCACGCGCACGGTGAACGAATTCCTGCGCATCCGTTTAGACGCCATCACCGTCGGCTGACCCGGCTCACCGGAGTGCATCCAGTGGGCCGGTTTTCCGCCCGCCGCAAGACTAGAACGCGTTACAGTCTCGTATCCCAAACGCGCCGCGGGGCTGGGGTCCCTGCGTCAGGAGGACAACGATGACCGACGATCCTGATCCGGCACAGCGACAGCAACTGACCGTCAGCGAGCACGATCTCGACACGCTCGCAGAGGACTTGGCGCGCTGGCTCGATTCGAAGGTGTCCGCCGACCGTCCGCCGCGGATCTCGGAGCTGTCGCGCCCGCAGTCTGGTGGCATGTCCAGCACGTCGATCCTGTTCGACGCCGAGTGGAGCGTCGGCGGTCGCCGGGAGAGCGGGTCGTTCGTCGCGCGGATGGCGCCCGAAGCCGGATCGTTCCCCGTGTTCGAGACATACGATTTGGCGACCCAGTACCGGGTGATGGCGGGCGTCGCCGCCACCACCGACGTGCCGGTGCCCGAACTGTGCTGGCTGGAGAACGACGAAAAGCCGCTCGGCGCACTGTTTTTCGTGATGCGCCGGGTCGAAGGGCGAATACCGACGGACAACCCGCCGTACGTGTTCATCGGCTGGCTGTTCGAGGCGAGCCCCGCAGAGCGCCTCCGGCTCACCCACAACACCGTCGAAGTGATCGCGAAGATCCACGACATCCCTGATCCCGCGACGCGTTTCCCGATGCTGACCGGGCCGGGCCAGTCGCTGCACCGGCACGTCGCCGCGCAAAAAGCCTGGTACCGGTGGGCGCTCGCGGACGACGGCTTCGAGATCCCGCTCATCGAGCGGGCTTTCGCATGGCTGGCGGAGCACTGGCCCGCCGAGCCAGGACCAGACGTGCTCAGCTGGGGTGACGCGCGGCCCGGCAACATCATCTACCAGCAGTTCGACCCGCTGGCGGTGCTGGACTGGGAGATGGCCGCGCTCGGGCCGCGCGAACTCGACTTGGGCTGGGTGATCTTCATCCACCGGTTCTTCCAGGACCTCGCCACCCGCTTCGAACAGCCCGGTCTCCCCGACTTCCTGCGCCGCGACGACGTGGTGGCGAAATATCAGGAGATCACCGGGTATATGGTGCGCGACCTCGACTTCTACCTCGTCTACGCCGCGCTGCGGCACGCGATCGTCATGGCCAGAGTGAAGCGCAGGATGATCCACTTCGGCGAGGACACCGATACCCCTGACCGCGACGATTACGTGATGCACCGAACCAGCCTGGAAGCGCTGCTCGACGGAACCTACGAATGGGACTGACCATGCCTGTGCCGTTGGACGAATACCCGATCCACCAGACTCCGCTGTCGCTGGCCCGGGTGGCCAGCAGCGACCGGAACTTCTACGACCGCGCCTACTTCAACGCCCACGACCGCGACGGCGGCACGCTGCTGATCACCGGCCTCGGAGTGTACCCCAATCTGGGGGTGATCGACGCCTACGCCGCCGTCCGCCGCGGTGACACGCTGCGGGCGGTGCGGTTCTCCGACGCGCTCGGCGCACGCAGCCTGGACCAATGCGTGGGCGGCTACCGCGTCGAGGTGCTCGAGCCGCTGCAACACATCCGGGTGGTGTGCGAGCACGACGACCTGGGCTTCGACCTCACCTGGACCGGCGCCTTTCCCGCCGTGCAGGAACAGCCGCACGTCATGCTCACCGGCAACCGGCCGATCATCGACGCGTCCCGGTTCGCGCAGACCGGCTCGTGGGCCGGAACGCTGCACGTGGACGGCGACGACATAGCGGTCGACCCGGCGGTATGGACCGGGACCAGGGACCGCTCGTGGGGCATCCGTCCGGTCGGCGAGACGGAGCCGCCCGGACGCGCGGCCACCGAGCCGTCCGGTGGTTTCTGGTGGTTGTATGTGCCGCTGCGGTTCGAGAAGTTCGCCGTGGTGGTCATCGTGCAGGAGGAACCGGATGGCAGGCGCACACTGAACGACGCGACGCGGATCTGGCCGGACGGACGGACCGAGCAACTCGGCTGGCCGCGGATAACGATCGACTATCGTTCCGGGACAAGGCTTCCCGTCGCGGCGCGGCTGGCCATGACCACACAGGACGGCAAGCCGCTGGAGATCGAGATCACGCCGGGCACCGGTGTCCCGCTGCACGTCGGCTGCGGCTACGGCGGTGACCCCGACTGGCAGCACGGCCAGTGGAAGGGCCGCGACTGGGCCTCCTCCAGCCGATACGACCTCACCGACCCGTCCATCATCGCCCGCACCCCGTACGGCGTGATCGACCACGTCGCGCACGCCCGCTGCGGCGACGCCGAAGGCTGGGGCCTGTTCGAACACGCCAGCATCGGCCGCCACGATCCCACCGGCTTCACCGACTGGGGCTCGGTCGCACCGTAGGTCGATGCGCCGATGTAGTCGGTCCGCCCGACCACGGTGCCCGGCTCGGCTTTCGGGAGGCTGCCCGCTCAGCCGGCACCGTGCCGATCGCGTTCTACCGACACCGGGTCACAGGAGCACCCTGGCATGACGCTGGTCACGCGTCGGGCCTCGTACAGCGCGAGGTACGTCGTATCGGACGCGCGGATCGGCAACCTCAACAGTCCAGCCGCCGGCCCCATCGAGCTGGCACGTCGTCTCGATCGGAGGCGGTGTGCGCCGCGGCCGAAGCGAGTCGGCGGCGCTGCCGGGACCAGGTCGGCTCGGTCGGGGCCGGCAGGCGTATCCGATCGGCCGAGCGCAGGCAGAGCCGTCCTACCTCGGGTGACCGAGGCGCGCCGCCGCGATCACCACACCCTGCACCACCCGCTTGCGCACCACCAGCGGCCCGCCGTCGGCGGCGAGGACCGCGGCGGCCTCGGCGACGCTTGCCGTCGCGACCGCCTCCAGTGTCCGGCTCGCGGGATTGGGGACGTCGATCATGGCCAGGTCGGCGGCGGAGTAGGACCTGACCGGCACACCCAGCTCAGCGGCTACGGTACGCAGGCCGGGGTCCGCCGCGCGTTGCTCGAGCGTAGCCAGGCATCCGATCACATCGTCACCCACTGTTTCTCGGAGCGCGGCACGGATGCGATCGGCCGAAGTCCGCGGCCGAAGTCCGATGCCGACCACCAGTTCAGCAGACGGCACGAGCACTCGCGAATTCCGTCGCGGCGGTAACGAAACGAGCTACGGCTTCGGGATTTCCGGCGGGATGGGTATGCAGGTAGGAGGCGTGCACATGCCGGACCAGCGCACCCTCACGGATGCGCTCGCCGTCGGCGCCGTGCCAGCCCCACGCCGAGGCCGCCGACGGCGCCGAAACCAGGCGGGTCCGATGGAACTCGTGCCCGCGCACCCGTTCCCCGGCCCGCCACAGCGGGGAGTCGGCCAGCGCCACGGCATCTCGGTAACCGAGGGTCAGGCGCGATCCGAACTCGGCGTCGGCGGCTATCACGCCTGCCATCGGGTGCCCGTCGAGCGAAGCGGTCAGGTAGAGCAGCCCAGCGCATTCGGCGTGCACCGGCATCCCCCGCCGAGCCGCCTCGGCCACCGCCCCCAACAGTCGGGTATTGGCGGCCAGCTCCGCGGCATGCTCCTCCGGAAATCCACCCGGCAGTACCAGCCCGGCGGTGCCGGTAGGCAATTCGTCTCGAAGCGGATCGAACACGACCACCTGCGCGCCTGCCGCCACCAACAACTCCCGATGCTCCGCGTACCCGAAGGTGAATGCCGCCCCACCCGCGATGGCGATCAGTGGGCCCGCGCGGCCGAGGGCGGCGACCGCGTCGTGGGCGTTCCCGGCGGATGCCTCGGCACCACCGGCGCCATCGAGGTCGGTACCGACGGATGCCTGGTAACCGTCGAGACCGCACACGACGGCCGCAGGGTCCCATGCCGGGCCGGTGATCGACGAGCGGGCCAGCGCCGCAACCGCGGGCAAATCCACATGGGCGGCAACGAGTTCCGTCATCGCAGCGACCGCCGCCACCGCTGCGGCGCCGTGTTCCACCGCGGGAATCAGCCCCAGATGTCTGGAGGGGACTTCCAATTCGGCCATGCGCGGCAGCGACCCGAGCACCGGCAGACCGACCCGATCGCACGCCGCGCGCAGCACTTGGTCGTGCCGCGCGCTGCCGACCCGGTTCAGAATCACCCCGCCGAGCCGGACCCCGCTGTCGAAGGTGGCGAACCCGTGCAGCAGCGCGGCCAGGCTCTGACTGTGACCGCGAGCATCCACCACCAGCACCACCGGCGCACCGAGCAGGCTCGCGACCTGCGCCGTCGACCCCTCTGCCACCGGCCCGGAGTGATTCGGGTCGATCCGCCCGTCGAACAACCCCATCACGCCCTCGACGACCGCGAGATCGCACCCCTGTGCCCCATGCCGATAGAGCGGCACAACACGTTCCGCCCCCACCAACACCGGATCCAGATTTCGTCCCGGCCGCTCCGCCGCCAACCCGTGATACCCCGGATCGATGTAATCCGGCCCCACTTTGAACGGCGCCACCCGATGCCCCACGCGCCGCAACGCCCCCACCAAACCAGTAGCCACCGTGGTCTTCCCGCTCCCCGAAGCAGGAGCCGCGACCACCACAGCCCTCACCCCGACCACCCCTCCGCGGCGAGTGGCACACCATGGCGAAGGCTCCTCGCGATTCGCCGCAGCCCGGTGCCACTCGATGGGGTGGGAATTACCATTCGATGCCTCTCTGGCCTTTGCGACCGACGTCCATGGGGTGTTTGATCTTGGTCATTTCGGTGACCAGATCGGCGGCTTCGAGGAGGGACCGGGGGGCGTCGCGGCCTGTGATGACAACGTGTTGGTTGCCGGGACGGGTTCGGAGAGCGTCGACCACTTCGGCGACATCTACCCAGCCCCACCGCAGGGGGTAGGTGAATTCATCCAGGACGTAGAAGCGGTGCTGCTCGGCCTTCAGCCGCCGGGCTATTTCCTGCCAGCCCGCGAGTGCGGCCGCAGCGTGGTCCTCCTCGGTGCCCTGTTTGCGGGCCCACGACCAGCCTTCCCCCATCTTGTGCCACTCGACTGCCCCGCCCGCGCCGGTTTCCTCGTGCAGCTTGCCGAGAGCGCGGAAGGCCGCCTCCTCCCCCACCTTCCATTTGGCGCTCTTCACGAATTGGAATACCGCGACGTCGAAGCCTTGGTTCCAGGCCCGTAGCGCCATCCCGAACGCGGCCGTCGACTTACCCTTGCCAGGCCCGGTGTGCACCGCGAGCACCGGCTGATTGCGTCGCTGTCGCGTGGTCAGCCCGTCGGCGGGCACGGTTTCCGGAACACCCTTGGGCATCGAATCTCCTTGCTACTCCTCGGCCCATCATGAACCCGACTTCGATCCGATAGCCAACTCCGCTGCTCAGGCGGCCCGCACCGACACACGCCCCGAGCCTGCGCGGACGATGTCGGCGACCGAATCTCCGGTCAGCTCGGCCAGCCTCAGATATCCGCCGCGCAGGTCGCGGGCGAGGTCTGCCGCGAGGCCGAGGCGGATCATGCCGCGTTCGCAGTCGACCACGATCGAGGTGACCGCGTCCGCGGCGAGCAGTCTCGCGGCGGCGCGTCCGCGCCCGACCGGATCGACGCCGCCGGTGGCGCGACCATCGGTCAGCAACACGAGCATCGGCCTGCGGCGCGGGTCGCGAACGCGCTCGCGGCGCACGACGTCGCGCGCCTTCAGCAGACCCGCCGCGACCGGCGTCTTCCCGCCGGTGCGCATACCGGACAAGCGACGCACCGCGATGTCGACCGAAGAGGTCGGCGGCAAGACGAGTTCGGCTTCGGTGCCGCGCAGGGTGATGACGGCCACCTTGTCGCGACGCTGGTAGGCATCGCGCAGGAGCGCGACCACCGCGCCGGTGACGGCGGACAGCCGGTCCCGAGCGGCCATCGAACCGGACGCGTCGACCACGAACACGACCAGATTGCCTTCCCGGCCTTCGCGATATGCGCCGCGCAGATCATCGGAGGCAAGCTTCAGCGGTCCCTCGCCGCGCCCACGGGCGCGCTGGTGCGGCGCGGCGGCGAACACGGTGCCGAGCAGGTGCAGGCCGGAGGAGGTGTCGGCACTGGAACGCACGACCCGCCCGTGCCGCGATTCGGCCCGGGAGCGGCGACCGGGCGCGCCCTCGCCCACCCCGGACACTTCCCAGCGCGGCGGCGTCGCCGCGGCGGAAACCGGTGCGCCGCTGTGCCCTTCCGGCGCCTTGCCGCCACCGGGACCGTCCGGCGGGGAAGGATCCTCGGGGTCGTCGGAGGGCCCGCGTTCCCCCGGTTCCTCGTTCGACGGCGGGGTGAGCTCGGATTCGCCGGTCTGCGCGGGCGACTGTGCCTCGGCCGCGGCATCGCGCATAGCGTCGTCCAACTGCTCGTCGCTGATGCCAGGCTCGTCGAACGGATCGCGCCTGCGCCGATGCGGCAGCGCCAGCTCGGCGGCGACGCGCACATCGGCTTCGGTCACCGCAGCGCCGCCACGCCACGCCGCGTGCGCTGTCGCGGTCCGGGCGACCACGAGGTCGGCCCGCATTCCGTCGACGTCGAACGCGGCGCACAGCGCGGCGATCCTGCGCAGCTCCACGTCGTCGAGCACGACCTGGCTGATCCGATCGCGGGCCGCGAGAATCTTCTCGGCTACCTCCCGGTCGGCCCCGGCGTACCGCGCCGCGAACCCGGCCGGGTCCGCCTCGTAGTCCAGTCGGCGGCGCACCACCGCCATGCGGATGTCCACGTCCCGCGATGCGGCCACGTCCACGGTCAGCCCGAACCGGTCCAGCAGCTGCGGACGCAGCTCTCCCTCCTCCGGGTTCATGGTGCCGACCAGGACGAACCGCGCCGGATGCGAGTGCGAGATGCCGTCGCGTTCGATGTGCACCCGTCCCATCGCCGCCGCGTCCAGCAGGACGTCCACCAGGTGGTCGTGCAGCAGATTGACCTCGTCCACGTAGAGCACGCCGTGATGCGCGGCGGCCAGCAGGCCCGGACGGAACGCCTGCTCCCCGTCGCGCAGCACCCGCTCCAGGTCCAGTGAGCCGACCACACGGTCCTCTGTCGCGCCGACCGGCAGCTCCACCAGCCGAGCGGGCCGTGCCCCGGTCTCGTCCACGACCGGCGGCAGCAGCTGGGCCAGCGCGCGCACCACGGTCGACTTGGCGGTGCCCTTCTCGCCGCGCACCAGCACACCGCCGATACCGGGATGCACCGCGCACAGGATCAACGCCAGCTGCAGCCGCTTCTGTCCGACGACGGCCGAGAACGGGAACCCGGCCTCACCGTCCGAAGCCGGACGAACTCGGCTCAGCTGGTCGGACGTCGACGCGGTTTCGACATGGAACACGGACACGCCCCAACTCTAGGCACGCCCCGACAGCCACCGACCGGCACCCTCCATCCGCCCCCGAACCGAGCGATTCGCCCCGCAGCCACGACCTCGCCACCCGACACAACCCGACTCGAGTCATGCCGAGCTACAAACCATCCCTCCACGCCTCTCAACCCCGTCGGGAGCGAGTCTTACGAGCGACGCTCGCGGCCCGGCTCGCGTCCGAGTGGGCGAAGCGCATGCGCCGAAGGCGCGAGTCTCGCCCACTCGAACACGAGCCAACAAGCGAGCCGCGAACACGCCACCACAGCCGCCGCGAAAAAACCGACCCCGCTACCCGCCAACCTGTGGCCGACCAACAACACCGCCGTCCCACGCCTCTCGACCCCGACGGGAGCGAGTCTTACGAGCGACGTTCGCGGCCCGGCTCGCGTCCGAGTGGGCGAAGCGCATGCGCCGAAGGCGCGAGTCTCGCCCACTCGGACGCGAGCCGAGAGGGGGCCGCGAACACGCAGCGCCGCAGGCGCTGCAAATCAGACAGCGCCGCAGGCGCTGCAAATCAGACAGAGCCCTTGCGCATGGGCAAGTGGGGGATGCCGTCGTCGTCGAATTCGTCGCCGTCGACCTTGAAGCCGTGCTTGCTGTACAGGTCGCGCAGGTAGCTCTGCGCGTTCAGCCGTACCGTCGCCGAGCCGACCTCGGCCAGCGCCGCCTGCAGCAGCCGCGTGGTGTAGCCGTGGCCGCGTGCGGGCACGGCGGTACAGAGCCTGCTGATGCGGAAGCTCTTCACCCCATCCTCGTGCTCCTCGCACAGGCGCAGGGTCGCGATGACCTCGCCCTCGTCGTCGAGCCAGAAGTGCCGGGTTTCGGGAAGCAGATCTTTCCCGTCCAGCTCCGGGTAAGCACACTTCTGCTCGACGACAAAAACTTCGACGCGAAGTTTCAACAGCTGGTAGAGCGTGGCGGTGTCGAGATCCTGCGCCCATGACCGTTTGAGAGCAACCGTTGACATCATCGCGCCTTGCTATCACACCTCGGCGTTCGCCGCGACCCCTGCGTGCTTCGGCGTGTTCGTGAGGTTCAGCGCCTTGGTGGTCCACTCCCACACTTCTTGGAACAGGGCCGGGTTGTCCGACAGCTGAATGCCCAGCGAGGGGACCATTTCCTTCAGCTTCGGCGTCCACTCGACGTATTCCTGCGGGAAGCAGCGCTGCAGCACGTCGAGCATGGCGGTGACACAGGTCGAGGCGCCCGGTGAGGCGCCGAGCAGTCCGGCGATGGTGCCGTCCTCGGCGGCGATCACGGCGGTGCCGAATTCGAGTACGCCACCCGCGCCCTTGCGGCGGATCACCTGGACGCGCTGGCCCGCGGTGATCAGCTCCCAGTCCTTCGCTTCCGCGCGCGGGATGAACTCCGACAAGGTGTCCACCTTGCCTGCCTCGGACTTCATCAGCTCGCTGACCAGGTATTTGGTCAAGCCCAGCTCGGTAACGCCGACACCGAGCAGCGAGAAGATGTTGTTCGGCTTCACCGACTTGAGCAGGTCGGTGTTCTTGCCGTCTTTGAGGAATTTCGGGGTCCAGCCCGCGTACGGACCGAACAGCAGGCCGGGCTTGCCCTTGATTACGCGAGTGTCCAAGTGCGGCACCGACATAGGCGGCGCGCCGACGGCGGCCTTGCCGTACACCTTGGCCTCGTGCCGTCGGATCAGCGCCGGGTTGACGCAACGGAGGAACTGGCCGCTGACCGGGAAGCCGCCGAATCCCTTGGCCTCGTCGATGCCTGCCTTCTGCAGCAGCGGGAGCGCACCGCCGCCCGCGCCGACGAACACGAATTTGCTGACCAACGTGCGGGTGTCGCTGGTGCGCAGGTTGCGCACCTTGACCAGCCAGGAGCCGTCGGACTGTTTGGACAGATTGCGCACCTCGTGGCCGAAGGCCAGGTCGGCGCCGGTGGCGCCGAGGTAGGCGAGCAGTTCCTGGGTGAGCGAACCGAAGTCGATGTCGGTGCCGCGGTCGGTCCAGTTCAGCGCGATCGGATCGGAGAAGTCCCTGCCGCGGGCCATCAGCGGCAGACGCCGAGTGAACTCCTCTGGACTGTCGATGTACTCCATGCCCTCGAAAAGCGGGTGCTGCACCAATGCCTCGTACCGTTTGCGCAGGTACTGGACGTTTTCGGCGCCGTGCACGAAGCTGACGTGCGGGATCGGGTTGATGAAGTGGGACGGATCGCCGAGAATGCCGTTCTCCACGCCATAGGACCAGAACTGGCGCGAGACCTGGAATCGCTCGTTGATGTCGATGGCCTTGCTGATGTCCACCGAGCCGTCGGCGTTCTGCGGGCTGTAATTCAGCTCACACAGTGCGGAGTGCCCGGTGCCCGCGTTGTTCCACGGGTCGCTGCTCTCTGCCGCGGCGGCGTCGAGCCGCTCGAACAGGGAGATCGACCAGTCCGGCCGCAGCTGCCGCAGCAGCGCGCCGAGAGTGGCACTCATGATGCCGGCACCGATGAGTACTACATCGGTCTTTTCAGTCATGGCAGCGTTCGGCACGAGTAGATCGACTTCCTTGTCCTTCTGCGCGGGCCCACCGGGCGGGTGGACCTGCCTGGGCACGGTGTGTTTTTGTGGCCCGGGTCCGGCGTCCGCCTTTCCCGAACAGATGGCGGGGGTCAGGTTACCCACCGTTCACCTAAGCCCAATTGTGCACCTCACCACGTGCATCGCCCACAACCAGCCTGCGGAATGTGCGGAATGCGACAGCGATCGTCGTCACTTCGATGGCAGGGAAAGGACCAGGCCCTGTCGGGCCGGAGCACCGTCAAATAGATTGGTCGGGTGACGAACGAACAGTCGCTTGCCGAGCCGGTCAGCACCTCTCCGGATGGCGGGGGCTGGCGCCCCGATGTCCTGGGCCCGCATTACGAGCAGCGCACGCTGCCGCTGGGCACCGATCCCGACGGTGAAGGCGACCTGGTGGCCACACTGGTGCGCTACGTGCCGAACGGGAGCGTCAAGCAGACCGCGGGCGCGGTGCTCTACGTTCACGGATTCACCGACTACTTCTTTCAGGAGCATCTCGCTGAGCACTTCGCCGCGCGCGGTTTCCAGTTCTACGCGCTCGATCTGCGCAAGTGCGGCCGATCGCTGCGCGAGGGGCACACGCCGCATTATGTGACGGATCTCGCTTTCTACGACCGGGAACTGGACGAGTCGCTGCGGATCGTCCAAGCGGAGACCGGCGCTCCTGTGGTGCTCAACGCGCACTCCACCGGCGGTTTGATCGTTCCGCTGTGGCTGGATCGGCTGAACCGCACGCGTGGGACGGCCGCCGCGGGGATCACCGGACTGGTGCTCAACAGCCCGTGGTTCGACCTGCAGGGCCCGTCCTACTACCGGACCATCGGAACGCCGATCATCAAGGGGCTCGGACGGTTCCGGAGGATGGTCGAGCTGCCGGGCGGCGGCCAGGTCAGCACCTACGGCGACAGCCTGCACCGGTCGGTGGCTGGCGAGTGGGACTACAACTTGGACTGGAAACCGTTGCAGGGCTTCCCCATTCGGCTCGGCTGGCTGCGCGCGATCCGCAACGGCCAGGCGCGGCTGCACGGCGGCCTCGATATCGGGGTGCCGTCGCTGATCCTGCGCTCCAGGATGACCAAGTTCGCCAGGGAGTACGGTCCCGCTGTGGACGTAGCCGACGCGGTGCTGGACGTCAGGCAGATCCAGCGCTGGTCGGGCTGCCTCGGCGACCGCACCAACATGGTGCCGATCGACGGCGCCAAGCACGACGTGTTCCTGTCCGGCCCCGAGCCGCTGGCCAGTGCGTTCGCCGAACTCGACAGCTGGCTGGACTGGCTGGAGGCCTACCGGGTCAGCGGCGGCGAGAGCTCACCAGAGGCTTGTGCGTAGCACGATCTCGGTGGCCAGCTCGTGGTCGGCTTCGGTCGCCACGTTGGTCACATCGACCTCGACCACCCGGAACTCGCCGTAGACGAACCGCCCGGATGTGTCGGCCACCGAGCGGGGCAGGTTCTTGGTGACCAGCAGGGTCGTCGGCACCTCCACCGGACGAGTTTTCGCGTCGAGTACCGTGCCGTCGGCGCCGGGAACAGCGGGGTGGCCGCGGTCGGCGACGACCAGGCTCTGGAACCGGCCGAAGCCGCCCGCGCACACCTGCCAGGCCAGAGCGGCGCCCGCGCCGCGCCCGGCGACGTTCACCCAGGGCAGCCCGAGTTCGTCCAGGATCGCGGTCATGTCCGCCGCGTCCAAGCCCTCGATCGACTCCAGCACGAACGTGCGCAGATCCGAGGTGTGCAGGCGGGCGCACACAGGGTCGTAGACGTCCGCCGCATCACCCGCATCGGGCAGCAGCAGCACGCTGTGCCGAGACTCCGGCCCGTCGATTCGCACGGTCCAAGCCCGGTCACCGACCGTGATCTGCCGAGATTTCATGCCCGATCACGCTACACGGATCACCGCGACAAGGAGGTGTGTCGAGCGCAGTCGATTCAGGCGAGCAATCGCATTCCTGCCCGCTCACCTGCGTCGTGATCGACGGTGACGGTCCTGTCACATCCCGCCTCCTGATTGAGCTGCTGGATCAGCGCATCGGCGAAATCCGCGCGTCGGCGGCCTGGCGCACGGTGTCGGCGCGCTCGAGCACGATCTCAGTGGAGTCGAGCAGACCGCGCAGCACGTCGATGACCGCCTCGGGGTCCCGCTGGCAGCCGCAGCGCAGCACCCAGTGGATCTCGGTGAGCACAATCATCGTGACGTAGCCTGCTGGCGCCTGGTGACGCCTGCGCGGGCTGTGGGCGGCATTCTGTTTCAGGCGCCTGGCGAAGTGTCCAGAGACCGATGGAGGGAGGCCGTCATGCTGGTGACGAAGGTGTCGCGAATCCGGTCGGTGACACTGTCCAGGGAGAGGTAAGGGTTGAGGTCCTCCAGCTCGACCAGGAGCAGTTCACCGTCACGGGTGCGGCAGGCGTCTACGCGCTGGATGCCGTGGTCGAGGGTATTCCATTCGATGAAACGGCGGGCGAAGCCGAGGTCGGCGTCGGTGGGCTCGTAGTGGTCGAGGACCCAGCGCCGGTTGGGGTCGGGGGCGTGGAGGGCGTAATGGAAGGTGGCGTCGACGTAGTAGAACGACACCTCGTAGCGGAAGTCGATGCGCGGCTGGACCAGGATGTCGCCGTAGGTGAGGTTGTCCAACTGGTTCCGTGGCACGAAGGTCAGACCGATGGAGTCCGCTCCCGCCTTCGGCTTGACCGCGTATTGGCCGGTCGCGGGCAGGCGGCCCAGGTTCTGGGGCAGGTCGATCGTGGGGATGACCGGGTACCCGGCGGCGGTCAGGTCCAACAGATACTGCTTGCCTGCCATGTCGCCTCGGCCGGACAGCGGGTTGTAGACCCTCGTGCCGCGCACCGCGGCCTGTTTCCGGAAGGTGTCGTACTCCTTCTGGTAGTGCAGCACGGGACCGCTGTTGCGGACCACGACCGCGTCGAAGGAGTCCATCAGTGCATCGACATTCCGCGGGTGGCACAGGGCGATGTCGAAGTCCTCGCGGAGTCGGGAGGTAAGGAAGATGTCCTCGTCGCAGTAGCGCCGCCCCGATGCCTGGTAGGCGAGATCGGTCACAAACAGAACGCTGGGGCGGGCAAGCACGGTGCATCTCCTTCGTCAGGGGGGTCACCAACCTACCCATCCGCGCTCTTGGCACACCAAAAGTCAAGCTCGAGCGGACTCGGTGACCAGGGTGGGCAGATCCGGGGGCACCCCGTCGGCGAGGAGACGTTCGAACCGCGCGAGGTCGAGGTGATCTTCGACCAGGTCGGCCAGCAGATCGAGCTGGGCATCGCGCACTGCGGAGACCGAGACATCCTCGGCGACAACGAAACCCGTGCGCCCTGCGGCCGACGCGACCGTGCGCAGCCAACTACGGCGAAACCGGTCCGACTCGAGCAGGCCGTGCAGGTGGGTGCCCCACACCGCGCCACGCACGCTGCCCTCCGTCTCGCCATTGACGGTCAGCCACGCCGGGTCGCCGCGGTGGACGACGCGGCCGTGATGAATCTCGTAGCCCCGCAGCGGAATTCCCGCGCCATGCCCCTCACTGCGGCGCAGCACTTTGGACTCGGCGAACTCGACGGCCAGGTCGAGCAGCCCGAGCCCCTCGACCGCACCCGCGCCGGACTCGACCCGGTCCACGATGCGGGTCCCGAGCATCTGGTACCCACCGCAGATGCCGAATATCGGTGCGCCCGCAGCCGCCCGCGCCCGCAGCGCGTCGGCGATACCGGTGCGCCGTAACCACTCCAGGTCCGACACCGTCGCCTTGCTGCCCGGCACAACCACCAGGTCGGCGCCTGCCAGCCGGGACGGCTCGGTCGCCCAGCGCACCGCGACGCCCGGCTCGCAGGCCAGCGCCTCGACGTCGGTGGAGTTGGAGATGCGCGGCAGCCGGACCGCCGCGACGGTCAGCCACTCGGCGCCCACCGGCGGACGCGGGCGGCCGACCGGTGCGTCGGCGACGGTGCCGAGCGAGTCCTCCGCGTCGATCCAGAGGTCCTCGGCGTAGGGGAGCACCCCGAGAGTAGGACGGCCGGTGAGCTCGGTGAGGCGGTCCAGACCC
Organism: Nocardia sp. NBC_01730; assembly: GCF_035920445.1. Taxonomy (NCBI): domain Bacteria; kingdom Bacillati; phylum Actinomycetota; class Actinomycetes; order Mycobacteriales; family Nocardiaceae; genus Nocardia; species Nocardia sp. NBC_01730. The sequence continues at coordinate 3,592,578 of NZ_CP109162.1, forward strand.
GGCCGCAGCAGCTCGACGTCGCCGCGGAACTTGTTGACGACGAACCCCGAGATCAACTGCTGGTCTTCCGGTTCCAGGATGGCGACGGTGCCGAACAGGTGCGCGAGCACGCCGCCGCGGTCGATGTCGCCGACGAGCAGCACTGGCAACTCGGCGGCCCGCGCCAGACCCATGTTCGCCAGATCGGTGGCCCGCAGATTGATCTCGGCGGGCGATCCGGCGCCCTCACAGATCACCACGTCGAATTCCGCGCGCAGCGCGGCGAGTTCGGCGGCGACGACAGTGCGCAGCTCCCGCCGGTGCCGGAAGTAGTCGCCCGCGCCGACGGTACCGACCGCCGTGCCACGCACCACCAGCTGTGAGCGCCGGTCGCTGCCCGGCTTGAGCAGGACGGGATTGAACCGCACGCTCGGTTCCAGCCCGCACGCCCGCGCCTGCAACGCCTGCGCACGCCCGATCTCCCCGCCGTCCAGCGTGACCACGGAGTTGTTGGACATGTTCTGCGCCTTGAACGGTGCCACGCGCACGCCGCGCCGCGCCAGCATCCGGCAGATCCCGGCCACGAGCACGCTCTTGCCCGCGTCGGAGGTCGTGCCCGCGACCAGGAGCGCGCCCTTCATCGCGGCAGGCCGATCTCGAACGCGGAGCCGAAAGGAGAGGACGCATCCCAGCTGACCGGAACCCGCGGCAGAAGAGGGCAGCTCCCGCGCGTCGCCCGGACGGCCCCGGTCGCGATCCGACCTCCGCCCAGCGACGCACGTCCGGCCAGGCGGCAGTTCACGGCAGGGTCAGAATCTCGGCCCCCGACTCGGTGACGACCAGGGTGTGCTCGAACTGCGCGGTCCACTTGCGGTCCTTGGTGACTACGGTCCAGCCGTCGTTCCAGATCTCGTAGTCGATGCCGCCGAGGTTGATCATCGGCTCGATGGTGAACGTCATGCCGGGTTCGATGATCGACTCCACTGCCGGCTGGTCGTAGTGCAGGACGACCAGGCCGCTGTGAAAGGTGGGGCCGACGCCGTGACCGGTGAAGTCGCGTACCACGCCGTAACCGAAGCGGTTGGCGTAGGACTCGATCACCCGGCCGATCACGTTGAGCGCCCGGCCGGGGCGAACTGCCTTGATGGCCCGCTTGGTGGCCTCCTCGGTCCGCTCGACGAGCAGGCGCACCTCCTCGTCGACGTCGCCGGCGAGATAGGTCTTGTTGGTGTCGCCGTGCACGCCGTCGATGTAGGCGGTGACGTCGATGTTGACGATGTCGCCGTCCTCGATCACGGTGGAATCCGGGATACCGTGGCAGATCACCTCGTTCAGCGAGGTGCAGCAGGACTTCGGAAACCCCTTGTAGCCCAGGGTCGACGGATACGCCCCGTGGTCGCACATGTACTCGTGCGCGATCCGGTCCAGCTCGTCGGTGGTGACGCCGGGCGCGACCGCCTTACCCGCCTCTTCCAGCGCTTGTGCGGCGATCTTGCCCGCGATCCGCATCTTCTCGATCGTCTCCGCGGTCTGCACCCAGGGCTCATGCCCCTCGTTGGCGGTTTTCTTCCACGCGTATTCCGGCCGTTCGATGGTGCGGGGAACATCGCGGGTGGGCGACTGCGTGCCGGGGACGAGCGGCTTGCGGGTGCGGACAGACATAGCGAACAGCGTAATGGGACGACCGAGCCGATGCCGAGAGCCAGCCGGAATAGCGTCGGACCGCGGTCCGTTTAGGTGTCGGTCGACATCGAAACAACTCAGGAAACAGGCGCGAAGCTGCGTCTCCAGAACGTCCGACGTGAGCTGAGCGCCGATAGACCCCGATAGTCGCAGCCAGGACAGCCTTGCCGCGGCGCAGCGATCGGCAAGGCCGTCTTGGGCTCCGGCACCGCCCCGACTCCGGTACCGAACACGTGCAGCGGCGGGTCAGGCGGCGGCCCGCCCGAGTCCGCGGATCGTCCAGCCGGCAGCGCGCCAGGAATCCAGCGACAGCACGTTGCGCCCGTCGAGAATGCGTGGGTGGCTTACGGTCTTGGCGAGTTCCGCCGGATCCAGTTCCCGGTATTCCTTCCACTCGGTCAGATGGAGCACGATGTCGGCATGCTCACACGCCTTGGCCACCTCGCGGGCGTAGTCGAGCCCAGGAAACACCGCGCGCGCGTTGTCGAGTGCTTCGGGGTCGTGCACTCGGACCCGGCCGCCGCGCAGCTGGATCGCGGCCGCCACGTTGAGCGCCGGAGAATCCCGGACATCGTCGCTGTCCGGTTTGAACGCAGCACCCAGCACCGCGACGTTGCACCCGAGGAACGAGCCACCGACCAGCTGCCGAGCCACCTCGACCACGTGTTCCCGGCGCCGCATGTTGATCTCGTCGACCTCTTTCAGGAAACCCAATGACTCACCGACGCCCAGCTCTTTGGCGCGGGCGGTGAATGCACGGATATCCTTCGGCAAGCAGCCACCGCCGAAACCGAGTCCCGCGGACAGGAATCGGCGTCCGATGCGGTCGTCATGACCGATCGCATCGGCGAGCGTGACCACATCCGCACCGGCTGCCTCACACACATCGGCGATCGCATTGATGAACGAAATCTTCGTCGCCAGAAAGGCATTCGCCGAGACCTTGACCAACTCCGCGGTGGCCAGATCCGTCGAGATGTACGGGATCCCCTGTTCCAGTATCGGCGCGTAAACCGAACGCAGGATCGCGTCGGCCTCAGCCGATTGGACGCCGACTACCAGTCGGTCCGGCCTCAGTGTGTCCTGCACCGCGAAACCTTCCCGAAGGAATTCCGGGTTCCAGGCCACCTCGACCTCGGCGGGTGCGAGCCGAGCCACCCGGATCGCCAGCGCGGCCGCGGTCCCGACCGGCACGGTGGACTTGCCGACAATCAAGGTCTCCCGGTCCAGATGGGGCGCCAACCCGTCGATCACGGCGTGCACATGCCGCAGGTCCGCGGCGTATGAGCCCCGCTCCTGCGGAGTACCGACGCAAACGAAATGGACGTCGCCGAACTCGGCGGCTTCGACCAGCGATGTCGTGAATCGCAGCTTGCCGGAGCTGACGTTGCGCTCCAGCACCTCGGAAAGGCCGGGTTCGAAGAATGGCGCTCGGCCCGCGGCAAGCACTTCGATCTTGCCGGCATCGAGGTCGACACCGAGTACTTCATGACCGATGTCGGCCATGCAGGCGGCATGGACCGCTCCCAGATATCCTGTTCCGATCACAGTAATCCGCATGTCGTTCTCCTGAATGGAACGATCGGGGTGTTCACCCGTCGTAGCCGTTGGGGTTGAGCCGTTGGAACCGCCACGCGTCATCGCACATAGCGGCCAGATTTCGGGTGGTTCGCCAACCCCACTCCCGCTCGACCCGGCTCGAGTCGGCGATGAGACGCGCCACGTCACCTGGGCGGCGATCCACGACCTGATAAGGGATCTCCTTGCCGCAGGCCGCACTGAAGGCTTCGACAAGTTCCAGAACCGAGACACCCGCTCCGGTGCCCAGGTTGAACACCCGCATTCCCGGCTCTTCGCCGAGGTGTTCCACGGCCAGCCGGTGGCCGTCCGCCACATCCATCACGTGGATGTAGTCACGAATCGCACTGCCGTCGGGAGTCGGGTAGTCGCCGCCGAAGACCGACAACCGTTCCAACCGCCCTACCGCGACCTGGGTGAGGTAGGGCATGACGTTGTGGGGCACCCCGCGCGGGTCCTCCCCGATCCTCCCGCTCGGATGCGCGCCCATCGGGTTGAAGTATCGCAACGAGACGACGGTGAATTGCGGGTAACGGGAGCAGGTTTCCGCCAGCAGCTGTTCACATGTCCATTTCGACAGCGCGTAGGGATTGGTCGGCCCGGCTGGCGCTTCCTCAGCCATCGGGACCTTCTGCGAGTCCCCGTAGATGGAACACGACGACGAGAAAACGAGCTGGTATACGCCATGCTCGTGCATGGCGCGCAGGAGGCTGGTAGTGCCGCCGATATTGATGTCGAAATAGTCCAGGGGGATCTGGATAGATTCGCCAACGGCCTTCTTCGCGGCAAAGTGGACGACCGCGTCGATCGGGTGGGCATCGAATACCTCGGCAAGGGCCTTGCGGTCACGCAGATCGACCTGGTAGGCCGTGAGTGGTAGTCCCGCTAGTTTCTGGACCTCGTCCAACGCTCCGGGTGAACTGTTGGAATGGTTGTCGACCACCACGACCTCATAGCCGTTCTGAAGCAATTCCACGCAGGTGTGGCTGCCGATAAATCCGGCTCCGCCGGTGACCAGAATTACCATTTCTATTCACTCACTTTGCGAAGCACAACCAGGGCCATCGCCGCAGCGGCGGGAAGAATTGCGAGTACAGCGACAAGCAACGGGGCAGCCACCTTCTCGAGGGCACGGCGAAAAATCACCCGAGCCGCCTTGGCTGTTTCCGCAGCGTGCAGCAGACACACGGCGAACGTCACCACGACGTAGACCACCGCACCCAACAGACAGAGGAAGACGTAACTTGCCGTCGCACCGGACAACTCGCCGATGAGCGCGGCAGCGGCCAACGTCATTCCGAGCGCGGCATAAGGTGCGATCAGTTTGAATGGAAGCGGCTCGAGCCCGCCTGCCTCTTTGGGAGTCACCTTGGTCGTGATCGTGCCGGGCCGGAACAGTTGCCGGACCGCCGCACCCACTCCCCGGGCGATGAACGGCCACCTGGTCAGGCGATACAGCCAGTTCTCCCAGCTCAGGATCGGTGTATCGATCGGCCGGAGCAGTCCGGCTCTCCGCAACACCGCAGTGCCCAGGACGAGCCAGAGCGAATTGGCCACCCAGTACAGGAGCACCAGAACCGGGTTGGCGGCGAACCACTCCACCCCGGTGACGGCACTGATCACCAGGACCGCTGTGCCGCATCCGATGGCCACGATCAACGCGGAGTGAAAAAGCATCGCGTACAGATACCGCAACCGCAACCGCCAACTGAGGCGGCCGAAATGTAGCGGCACCACCCGCAACAACAGGATGGTCAGGCTTCGTGTCCATTGAAATTCTTGGACCAGCATCGCCGAAAACGTCAGTGGCCCATTCCCGTGTGTACCGGCCGCAATGGCGAAGGCGCCGCGCCAACCCGCTGATTCGAGCAGGAAACCGGTCGAGAAGTCTTCCAGGAGCTCTGGACCGATACCACCGATCTCAGCGAGGGACTGTGTTCTGAGCGCCCAGAGAGAGCCGATGGGAATGGGCGCCAGTCCACGGTTGTGACCCAGCTGAACAGGACCGTGGAAGTACGCTTCGCGATGCACCCGTCCCCGAGCCGACCAAGAACTGGCCGCGTTGCGATCGCAATTATTCGGTGCCGCGACATAACCGACGGCGGGATCGCCGAACGGCCGGACCATCTCGGCCAGCGTGGTCGAGTCCGGCACGTGATCGCAGTCGACGTGGACTGCGACGTCATAATTCTCGTACCCGACACGATCGTAGAAGTACGCGAGGTTGCCCTCCTTGCCCCGAGTGCGGCGGGGCCAGGCGTCACAGTGGTATTCCTCGACACCGAATCGACTGGAAACCTGGACGCCGTGCGCCGCACACCAATCGGCCACCTCTGCGGTCGGCTGCTCGTCGCACAGCCACACGTCGTAGGGGTACGGGAACTCTTGCGCCAGCATCGACGACAGCGTTGTCCGCGCGACGTCCCATGGTTCCGACGGTGCACGGGTGACGACAAACGCAACCCGAAGCTTGGGCACCGGCAATCGCCGATCGACTTGCCACAGCCGGTTCGCCGCGGCGAGATAGGACAGCGGCTCCCACGACAGGTACAGCGGTACCGTGCTGGCGACGAGGAACCCGATCCATCCCACCCGGTTTTCGGGCCGCAGCCACCACCACCAGAAGGCCAGGACACCGGCGAGCCAACCGATGGTCAGGCCTGCGACGAGGATGCGCTCCGGGAGCTGCAGCGCTGGCACGAAGGTCTTCGGATGGAAAGTCCGTTGCGGTTTCGTGCCACGATCGAATATCGGTCCACGCGAAGAGATCTCGGTGACATTGCCGCCGGACAGTCGTCGGATCGCCGCAGTGCGGTCTCGATCACCGGAGTCCCGGTGAGCCCGGGTCTGTGACTGTGTAGGACCGAGTGGGTTCACAGCTGTTCCTGGTATTCCGGCAACAGGTTGTCGCATTGCCCGCCGGCAACGGCGGCGGCGGCCGCGGCCACCTCCTCCGGCCTGGACCGGAACCACTCCACCGTGCGGCGCAAACCGTCCTCGATATCGACTCGCGGTGACCAGCCGAGGGTCGTGAGCGCCTTGGTGATATCCGGGCGACGTCGAGTCGGGTCGTCGGTCGGCAGCGGGTGGTACTCGATGGGCGAGCGGGCGCCGGTGATCGCCGAGACCAGCTCGGCGAGTTCGGCCACGGTACGTTCATTCGGGTTGCCCAGGTTGACCGGGCCCGGCTCGGACGAGTCGATCATGGCGACGATGCCGCGGATGAGATCATCGACGTAGCAGAAGCTTCGGGTTTGACTCCCGTCGCCGTAGATGGTCAGCGGGTCACCATTCAGAGCCTGCGTGATAAAGCTCGTCACCACGCGACCATCATGCGGACGCATCCGAGGACCGTAAGTATTGAAGATCCGAATCACACCGGTATCCACGCCCAGCGTCCGTCGGTAGGCCGCGGTAATCGCCTCGGCGAACCGTTTGGCTTCGTCGTACACGCTACGTGGGCCGATCGGATTGACGTTGCCCCAATACTCTTCACGCTGCGGATGCACCAGTGGGTCACCGTAGACCTCACTGGTCGATGCCAACACGAAGCGAGCCCCGTGTCGGTGCGCCAGCCGCAGTGCGTTCTCCGTTCCACGGCTTCCGACCGCTAGCGTCTCGAGTGGCAGCCGGTGATAGTCGGGTGGGGAAGCCGGGCTGGCCAGATGCACAACCGCGGAAACCTCGCCCCCGACGTCGAGTCCGGCGCTGACATCGGCCTCATAGAATTCGAAGGAAGGATTTCCGAGCAAATACTCGACATTGGATCTGCTGCCGGTCGACAGGTCGTCCACACATATAACCTGATCACCTCGACCGAGGAGTAACACACATAGATGGGAGCCGATAAACCCAGCGCCACCCGTTACCAGAACACGCATTATCACCTCGGTGATATCGGATAGTAAGTTTTCGACGAATACCAAAACAGATGCGAAAAGGATAAGCCTCGACCAAGCCTAGACGCAGAACAAACTCCACGGTATTTTGAAGGTACAACCCGTACCTGCCCCGCACTTGAGACGTGGGGACGCCGAATCATAGGCATCAACCTGCGCTTTTACCACCTGGCAACAGACATGGCCGCGATCTCTCTTTGTCAGTGCATGCGCCCAGTATGGCACCTGACCCCGAAATAGCAGCGATGACGAGTGGGCCCCACCACGCTCGCGGGTAAATGAACGAAGGTTGAAATTCATTGAGCGGCGATTCAGTCGGACTTGATAGCGTATTGCAATTACAGACCGGCCAGTTCGAAAATGCCGAGACGATAGATCGAAGCCACTCGACGACACGCCTGGTACGCGATCGCGTCACCTGGCTGCACTATGCACAACAAGGCGCCTTCGGATATTTCCAGTTCGGATTCGGTCCCTCCGTACTCCTCTTCCGGCAGGAGGCGGATTTGAGCCGTACCGTCGCCGGCCTGTACGGACCGGCGCTCGCGGTCGGCGCGGTGATCGGCGGCGCACTGTTCCCGCACTTGACGCGGCGGTTGCCACTGGCTGTCGTACTGTCGATCGCCCTCGGCGGACTGGCCTCCGGCGTGGCAATGTTCTGCCTGACGCCATCGGTGGTCGGCACCCTTGTCGCTGCCGCAATCGCTATGGGCTTCGGCATCCTCGTGCTGAGCGGAGTCTCCACCGGACTCTCCGACCACCACGCAACGACTTCCGGAGCAGCGATCAGCGAAGCCAACGCGGCCAGCGCCGGCATGGGGATCATCGCCCCATTGCTGATCAACGTCGCAGTGGACGCCGGACTGGACTGGCGCGCCGCGATGGGCCTTTCGATCGTCTTCGCCTGTGTGCTCGCTGCGGTAACCGCGCTGACCCACCGACACTCGACCGCCCAAATCCGCGTCGTTCCCGATCGACAGCATTCCGAAAGCGAGGGCTTGCCACGGCGATACTGGCTGGCGTGGACTTGCCTGCTGGCCACCGGTTCCGTCGAGGCGGGCCTGATGCTGTGGTCACCCGAGCAACTCCGAATACACACCGGAATGGCCGCCGACATGGCTGCCATCGGAGTGTCCGCGGTACTCGGCGGCATGCTGGTCGGCAGACTCGCGGGAGGATGGGTAGTGGCACGGATCCCCACCGCACCCTTGATGTTCGCCGCACTGACGATCGCGGCCGCCGGATTCGCAGTGTTCTGGTCCACCGCCGACCCGGAAATCGCCATGGCCGGCCTCATCTGCTGCGGATTGGGTATCTCGCTGCACTTCCCGCTCGGCGTAGCCCTCACCATGAAAACGTCGAATCAGCAGCCCGAACTCGCCATGTCACGCAACTCCTACGGCATCGCATTCGGCTTCGGGGCCGCACCCTTCCTCCTCGGCGCCCTCGCCGATCAACTCGGGATACGCGCAGCATTCGGATTAATACCCCTCTGCCTGCTCGTCGCAGCCCTATCGGTCGCACAACTGAAGCACCTGGAGCGACGCGACCGGCTCACGGCAACAGTGCCCAGGTGAGTACGGTCTCGGCTCCGTCGCACACCCGGTTCCGATCCACCCCGTCTCGGCGACCCTCTCGGCGGCGTGAAAATCCGCTCCGTCCGCCTTACATTGCTGGGAGTTGTTCGCCTTGCACTACTTCGATGTCCAGGTCGATCTTGACCGTGGTCCCGATCGCGGCCACGCCCGCGCGAACCACCGCGTTGTAATCGATCGCGAAATCATTACGGTGCAACAATGTTTCAGCGTGGAACGCGGCACGCACCCCACCCCATGGGTCCGAGCCGAAGCCGCCGTAGGTCACCTCGAGATCGACCGAGCGGCGTTGTCCGTGCAGGGTCAGCTCACCGGGCATCAGCCAGGTATCGCCCCCGGTACGACGCAGCCCGCTGCTGGTGAAGGTGATCATCGGATAGGCGTCGACATCGAGGAACTCCGGTGAACGCAGGTGATTGTCGCGCATCGAGATACCGGTATCGATACTCGCCGCCTTGATCTCGGCGAACCCCGAGGTCCGCTCGAACGACGCACCGACATCGATCCGCCCGCTCACCTCGGCGAAACGGGCCTTGATACTCGCGATACCCAGATGACGTGCGGTCGCGATCACCGTTGAGTGCACCGGGTCGATCGTCCACGGCCCCGGCGGCGGCAACGTGACCGCGCCCGCCACCGGCGCGAGAGCGATCTCGCCGAGCGAACCCGTTCCCGCCGAGGAGACCTGGGCGGTCCGTGCCACCGGCTGGTACCCGGCCGCGGTGAGCACCGCGGTGCAGATGCCAGGGGGCAGCGGCTCGGTGGCCACTGCCCCGGTCGCGTCGGTGACCGCGCGGGCGATCTGGCGCCCACTCATATCGGTCACGGTCAGCACCACCTCCGGCACCGGCCACCCATCGGCGTTGCGGACACGGGCGCTCAACCCGGTCATGAACGGTCCTCTGGCCCGTAACCGAGCCGCACGTCGTGACCGACTTCCCCGCCGGACACGGTGACCTGACTGGTCACCGGCGGATAACCCCGCGCGACGATCGTGTACTGCCCCTCGGACAGATCGGTCACCACGTAGCGGCCGTTCTCGTCGGTACGTGCCGTGGCGGTCAGCTCACCCGCCGCGTCGAGCACCGTGATCTGGATATCCGCCACCGCGCGACCGCCCTCGGCCCACGCCGATCCAGCGAGGACACCCATCGCGGCCAACTCGATATCGTGGCGCAACAAACCGGTGTCCGGCACCGTCAGAGTGGTCGCGCTGGGACGCATATGCGCGGCGACAGCCACCAACGTGTAAGTGCCCGAGACCACATCGTGGCACACGTAGGCGCCGTCACTGCCCGTGACAGCCGCCCCGACGACCTCACCCCGCATATCGGTCAACGTGATAGTCGCGCCGGGCAGCGGCTCGCCATGACCAGCCGTGCGGACCACACCCGACAACTCACCAGACCCCACCAAAGCCAGGTCCAGCTGCTGCGGCCGCTGACCGACCGCGACGTTGACCGCCGTCGGCTGGTGCCCGGTCGCCGACACGATCAACACATAACTGCCCACCTCCGGTGCACTGATCGCATACCCGCCATCGACAGCGCCGGTCGCCCGCGCGACCTGACGGCCACGCTGATCGATCAACGTCAACGCGGCGCCCGGGACCGGACGACCGTCTTCACGATGAATACGACCACCCAACACCCCACCATCGAAATCGACCCCGGACAACTCCGCGGCCGACAACACGGCCTCCGACGAGACACCGACCCGATAAGCACCATGACCGTTCTGGTCAACTGACGCGTGCCGCCCGACCGCACCGGCGAGCACCGGCTCGGGTTCGGACAGCGCCTGCGCGGCGCCTTCCCAGAGCTGGTCCTCATCCCAGCTCGACTCCGCGACTGCGGCGGCCTCCTGCTCGCCGGTCCGCGCAGGCGCCGCCGCGGTCGGATCATCTTGCAGCGGAATCTCTTTCATGAACATCAGCACCACGCAGGCCAGCAGCGCGACCCCGGCGGCGGCGTAGAACACGCCGTGCATGGAGTCGGTGAAGCCGGTGAGGATAGGCACCTTCAGTTCGTCGGGCAGGGCGGCGATGCCGCTTGTGTTGCTCTGCATGCTGCTGAGCTGCTCGGAGTCGAACCCTTGCGGCAGCGCGCCACCGAAGGCGTCGGTGATCCGGTGCGGCAACAGGTTGAACAGGATGGTCAGGAACACCGCCACGCCGAGCGTGCCGCCCATCTGCCGGAAGAACGTGGCCGCCGCGGTCGAAACGCCCATGTCCGAGCGTGGTCCGGCGTTCTGCGCGGCGATGATCAACGTCTGCATGCAGCAGCCGAGCCCGAGGCCGATCAGCCCGCAGTAGACCAGGGGCTGCCACAGTGCACTGTCGTAGTGCACCTGCGCGTACAGCGTCGCGCCGATCGCGATGATGAAGGTGCCTGCCACCGGCAGAATCTTGTAGCGACCCGTCTTCTTGGTGATCCGACCGGCCGACTGCGAGCCGATCATGATGCCGAACACCAACGGCAGCAGCAGCAGACCAGCCTTCGTCGGTGAGTAGCCGCGCACTACCTGGAAGTACTGCGGGACCATGGTCATCGCGCCGAACATCGCCACACCGACGATGAACCCGCCCGCGATGGTGACGCTGAAGGTCGAATTCTTGAACAGCCGCAATGGAATCAGCGCGGCATCCTTCATCAGGAACTCGACGAAGACGAACAGCAGGAAGCCGACCGCCCCGATGCCGTAGCAGATCAGCGACCGCTCGTCGGTCCATCCCCAGTTGCGGCCCTGCTCGGCGACGATCAGCAGCGGCACGACGAAGATCGCCAAGGTCAGTGCACCGAACCAGTCGATGCGGTGGTTCTGGCGCTGGTGGGGCACGTTGAGCACCTTGGCGACCACCAGCAGGGCGATCACGCCGACCGGCACGTTCACCAGGAACACCCAGCGCCAGCCCTCGATGCCGCCGAGCTGGTCGTAGTCGGAGAAGAAGCCGCCGAGCACCGGGCCGAGCACGGTCGCGGTACCGAAGACCATCATGAAGTAGCCCTGGTAGCGCACCCGCTCACGGGCGGGCACGATGTCGCCGATGATGGTGAACGCCAGCGACATCAACCCACCGGCGCCGAGGCCCTGGAAGGCACGAAAGCCGGCGAGCTGGTACATCGAGGTGGCGAAGGTGCACGCCACTGAACCGATGACGAACAGGCCGATCGCGGTGAGATAGAACGGCTTTCGGCCGTAGATGTCGGCCAGCTTGCCATACAACGGTGTGGTGATCGTCGCGGTGATCAAATACGCGGTTGTCGCCCACGCCTGTTCATCGAAACCGTGCAGGCTGTTGGCGATCTTTACGATCGCGACGCTCACGATGTTCTGATCGAGCGCGGCCAGGAACATGCCGAGCAGCAGGCCCGACAGGATGGTCAGGATCTGCCGGTGCGACAGTGCTTCGCCCTCGCCCGCGTCCAGGTCCGGCGGCGGCGCCGCCGGTGCCTGGATGGTGGAATTCGTCATGAATGAGCCCTACTTCTGATCGGCTGTCTGTCGTGGAGTTGTCTCGATACCTGTGTTGAGCCGGTCGAGCAGATCGGTCAGGGTGTCCAGGTCCCCCGCAGCCCAGTCGGCGAGGATCTCGGCCAGCCACCGGTTACGCAGAATGCGGTTCTCCTCGAACACGCGCTCCCCCTCGGCGGTGGCCGCCAGTACGCACACACGGCCGTCGATCGGATCGGCCCGGCGCTCGACCAGGCCGTGTGCCACAAGCGATCTGCTCTGTCTGCTGATGGTGGAGGTCTCAGCATGCAACAGCTCGGCGAGCTTACCGGTGCGCTGTGGACCGTCACGAACGAGGCAGAACAGCACGGAGTACGCCAGCCGCTCCAGCCCGTCCGGACCATGCTTGCCCAACTGCGACTTCGCACGGTTGATCGCTCGCATGAGCCGGACCAGCTGCACGCCGACCTGATCGGCGACATCCAGGTCAGCCGCAGTGACAGCGCGGTCACGGGCAGCAGCGGTCATGGTCTTCACCTAAATTTTTCCCCAACAGCAGGCTTAGTTAGCACCTACAACTAGTTGCTTTTGCCAACTATACATAATGACTGTTCGGCGGGGGCAAGGTGGTCCGCACCCACAACGAGCCGGCGTGCGACACGAACGTCCCTCGTTCGTTACCGCCGAGCTGGTGCGTCCCGAGGAGACAGCAGCCGCTCGAATGCGCACCGACTCCCGCTGGGAATACCGCAATCAGCTCGACGGCGATCAATCGAACACGGCCGGCGCTACCCCACCCGCGCCGGTCGAATGTCCCTACCTACGTGCCGCTGATCGAGAGTCCTGACGTTGTGCGGTGTACTTCATCCGAGTTCGGCGAGCTGCGCTACCGTCGGCGCCATGGCGTCGATCCAGGCGGCGGGAGATCCGGTGGTCGGGGTAACGATGACGGCGTGCACGCCGAGCTTGGCGTAGTCGGCCATCTGCCGGACGAACTCGTCACGATTATCCGGATTCGGCCGCGGATTGTTGGCCACGATGGTCTTGCGGATCTCGTCGTAGTCCCGCCCGGCCTCGTCGCAATGCCGCCGCAACACCTCCAGCTTGTGCTCGACGTCCTCGGGCGAGGAGCCGAAGAGGTTGCATGCGTCGCCGTATTGCGCGACCAGCCGTAGCGTCTTACGCTCCCCGCCACCGCCGATGAGCACCTTGGGCCGTTGGATCGGCTGTGGCGAGCAGAGCGTCTCGGCCAGTTGGTAGTGCTCGCCGTCGAATGGTCCGTTGTTCCCCGGATCCCACATCTGCTGGCAGATGCGCAGCGTCTCCTCCAACCGCTCGAACCGTTCGGCGATGGGCGGGAACGGCACGCCGAGCCCACGGTGCTCTCGCTCGAACCACGCGGCGCCGATACCCAGCACGGCCCGTCCACCGGACAGCACATCGAGCGTGGTGACGATTTTGGCAAGCAGGCCCGGGTGCCGATAGGTCACGCCGGTGACGAGAAGGCCGAGTTCGATGCTGGAGGTGTGCGCGGCCAGGTAGCCGAGTGTTGTGTAGCCCTCCAGCATGTTCGACTCCGCAGGCAGCCCGGTCGGCTCGATCTGAAAGTAATGGTCCATGAAGGACAACCAGGTAGCTCCGGACTCCTCCGCCGCGGCGCCCACCCTGGCCAGCTCACCGGCGATCGCGGTGGCACCGCCGTCGATGTCGAATATCGGTAGGTGAAAACCGAGCTCCATCGAATGCTCCCTCGTGTATCGACAACCCTGAACCACCACGCTACGACCTGGAGTGCACTCCAGGTCAAGTGGAGCTGATGCCGATTTGTCGTGCGCTACCGCTTCGGCTCCCGCCTCCGAGCGGCCTGGGCAATCTTCTTCGACGTCGAAGTGGACAATGCCCTGCTCAGCGCCACCGCCCAAGCCCTGCCCTGGATGCCGGTGGCACATCGCACCTCGACCGCGTCGCGAGAACCCTGTCCGAGCACGACGAACTGGCATTCGTCGCAGTCACCACCGGCCCAACAAACCTTGCCACGCAAGCGATGCGCCCCGATCCCGAGGCGCTGCACCACTACCTCACGCAACGTGCGGTGGTCGCCGCTGACCTGTTCGTCATCGGCCTGCTGCTCGGGTATTCCTTCGCCGGCCGGATCCGCCGCTATCTGAGCCGCCGACAGGCACGCCACATCCCCGATGCACAGTGATTGCGGAAGAACGAGGTCAGTGCAGGCGTGCCGCGCCGGTCAACCACGCGGCACGCCGGGCGAGGCGCACCGTTGCGCCCGCCGTCACTGCGACCAGGACGTGAAGTCACTGTCCGGATAGCTCGGCAGCGGGGCCTTCACCGTTCGGACAAGCGACGCTGCCGGGCAGTGTCACTACTGGGGTCGACACCGCCCTCGCGACGAGTTCATTGTTCGGGCAAACGGCGGCGGCCACCGGCCACGTCGGCTACCAGATCAGTGTACCCATCGACGAGTTCGGCCAGCTGGTACCAATGTTTATGGGTATTGCCGCTGCGCGCGCCCTCGGCGTCGATGACCTGATTCGCGTCCACCCAGGTACGCGCCATCCGGTCCACCACCGCACCGAGGCTTTCGGTGTGCAGGGAGGCCCCGTTGCGGTGCTGTGGCACCTCCTGGGCAATCCATTCATTGATGTCGTCGACAAGCTCGCTACGCCGACAGTCGATTTCGACTATCAAGGCAGCGTCCCCGACCTGCGCGCGACGCTCGTGCAGCTCGGCTAGCGCGTGCGCGGAACGAAGCAGCTCGCGGTCTTCGAAACGCCGCCCCTGGAAAGCGGATAGCAATTGCGGCGCGGTGGGCAATGCGCCGACTGTCGGCGCGCTCACCGCGAAACTCCGAGTTCACCCGACACCAACACTCTTTGTACCAACATAATTGGCTCTCGATTCGGTTATCCCGGTTATCGGATCGGTTGTCACAACTAGGCTAGCTGGATCATGCACGTGCCGATGCAAGAACGCAAGATTGCGTCCGCATTGAGGCGGTCAAGGCATCCTGACAGCGCGCGATGCCCACAACGTCTCCGCGGCAACAACTTCGGAGCCAATCCCGGGGCGGGGCACCGATGCCGCGCTGCCTCAGTGGTGTCGTCCCGATATCGAAGCCGCTACCGCACCGGGACATCCGTCAGCGGTAGTCAGCCAAGTGGTCGACCGCCCAGGCGGCGAAGGTGCGGGCAGGGACGCCGGTCACCGATTCCGAGGTGGGGCCGACCGGACTCGGATCCGTTCCGGCCTCGGCCCACAGGTCGAGCACCGGGGGGTAGAAGAACTCGGCCGCCTCCTCGTGGCTCAGCTCGACCAGCTCGACGGGTTCCGCGAGAGCGGCGGCAATGGCGTCGACCTGCTGCCGATGCGACAGGGATTCGGGCCCGGTGAGGGGGTAGATCTTGCCGATGTGGGCCGGATCGTCGAGTGCGGCGATAGCCGATGCGGCCATGTCGGCCTCGTGGATCGGGGTCAGCTGCAGCTCCGGGAAGGGCAGGCGCACAACGCGTTCGGCTTTGATGGTGGCAAACCAGGTGCGGGCGTTGGCGGCGAAGGCGCCCGGTCGCAGGATGGTCAGCGGCAGACCGGACTCCCGCAGGGGGCGTTCCACCGCAAGATGCCGCGCGCCGATGAAGTTCTGATCGCTTGCCGCCGCGATCGACGACAGCAGCACGATGTTCGCGACACCGGCGGATTTCGCGGCATCGATGAAGCGGTCCACGCCCTCCTGCGCGGCGTAGTAGAAGATCCTGTCCACACCGTCGAGGGCGGTGGCGATCGACTTCGGATCGGCCAGGTCGAGGCCGACCAGTTCTACGCCGTCCGGCACGGTGGCCTCAGCGGGTTGGGAACTGGCCGCCCGCACCGATTTTCCGGCCGAGCGCAGCTGATCGATGACGGTGCGGCCGACAATGCCACGGGCACCGGTGACCAGGTAGGTCATGGAGTTTCTCCTTCGAAAGAGGAATCGGTGAGATGGGAAAGAATGCGACGCAACTGTTCGCCGTAGTGTTGCTCGAATTCCGCTGACTGCACGTCCATGGCGAATAACTCACGAACCTGCGCGGACAGCAGCAGTGGGGCGACGACCATCCCCATCACCGCGAGCTGAAAGGCCGCGGGATCGAGATCGGCGGCGATCTCACCCCGTTCTCGGCGGCGCCTGGTTATGACGAGATCGGCTTCGACGATCGGCTGCTGGTCGATGGACGGGGCCTCATCGGACAGCCCTTGCCACATGAGCAAGCGAGTGCCGCGCGGATCGCGCAGCGCGTGGCAGAGGTAGTTGGTGACCACCTCGGTGAGCGGCAGCGCCGGATCGGCGAAGGTGGCCTCCCGCTCCAACCAGCGCTGCCGAATCGCTTGGTAGAGGCCTTCTTTGCCGCCGAAATAGTACGTGATCAGCTGCTTGTTCACGCCGGCGCGCTCGGCGATGTCGCCGACCCTCGCGCCCGCGTAACCGCGCGCCGCGAACTCGTCGAAGGCGGCCTCCAGCAGACAGCGTTTGGTGCGTTCGGCATCGCGGACGCGGTTGCCGGGATCCGGGCTGCGGTGAGCGGGCACCAGCACAGGCTAGCGCACAATTTTACAAACGGCTAATTGTTTTAGATGCATGGATGATTACCTGGAAGTCGTTGGCGCGATGGGCGATCGGGCGTCGAATGGCAGGGCCCGAATCCACCGGCCTGCGGGACGGGGATTCATGACGTGCCGCAATTCGGGTGGTATGTACTGATCGGGCCGATTCGGCGGTTCGCCAGGCATAAACTGGAAATCGACCGCAGGGATCGCCGATACCGATATAGAGCAAGGCCATGGTCGGTTCAGACCCGTTCACAACACAGCGCGACCGGCCTCCAGCTATCGAGAAAGAACTGGAGGACGCGGGTCTCGACGACCCGCAAGTGATCGGGCACGGCGGTTTCGGTGTGGTCTACCGCTGCAGGCAACGGGTGCTGAGTCGCAGCGTCGCGGTCAAGGTCCTTACCGCACGGCCGGAGTCCGAGCCGGAGAATGTCGAGCGGTTCCTACGCGAGCAGCAGGCCATGGGTGTGCTGTCCGGGCATCCGAACATCGTGCCCGTTCTGCAGGTGGGCACGACCCGCAGCGGGCAGCCGTACCTGGTGATGCCGTACTACTCGTACGGCTCACTGGAGATCCGTATCCACCAACAGGGTCGTCTGACCTGGAACAACGCGCTCCCGATAGCGATCAAACTGTCCGGGGCCCTCGAGACCGCGCATCGGGCCGGGATCCTGCACCGCGACATCAAGCCGGGCAATGTCCTGTTCACCGACTACGGGGAGCCGCAACTCACCGACTTCGGTATCGCCCGCGTCGAAGGCGGATTCGAGACCATCACCGGCGTGGTGACCGGATCACCCGCGTTCACCGCGCCGGAGGTGCTGCGTACCGGCAACCCGTCGCCTGCCTCCGATGTCTACGGACTCGGCGCGACGCTGTTCGCCATGATCACCGGCCACGCGGCCTACGAGCGCCGCTCCGGTGAGCAGATCGTCGCGCAGTTCCTCCGTATCACCGCCGACCCGCTGCCCGATCTGCGGCCCGAGGGCATTCCCGACGACGTGTGCGCCGCCATCGAAGCCGGCATGGCGCACAGTCCGGCGGACCGTCCCCGGTCGGCGGCGGGGTTCGGCGAGTTGCTGCGCGATGTCCAGCGCACCCACGGCGGGCCGGTCGAGGAGATGGCCTTGCCCGTCCAGACCGACGATCACCAGGCGCGGTCGCCCGAGATCCGTAGTCCGCGGCTGTCGGTTCCGACCAGCCGACCCCCGCCCGCCCCCGAAACCGAGTTCCACCCGGCGACGACCGCTCAGGCGCTGCTCTCGCGGGACAGACTGATCGACGCACTGCGGAGGGACCCGCGACCGCGGTTGGCCCTCATTCATGCTCCGGCCGGGTTCGGCAAGAGCACTCTCGCAGCCCAGTGGGCCGAGTACCTCGCCGAGACCGAGCGAGTCACGGTGGCATGGTTGAACGCCGACGGCGACGACGACAACGTCCTATGGTTTCTCGCACACTTGATCGAGTCGTTCAACCGGGCGTGCCCCACGCTGATGCCCGACCTCGCTCTGGTACTCGAACAGGGGGACGAGGGAATTTCGCGCTACCTGCTCACCACGCTGATCGATACCATTCACGACCGTGGCGAACGGTTCGCCATCGTCATCGACGGCTGGCATCGGGTCACCGCGCCGGCCACTATCGCCGCCCTCCGCTTTCTG
Source organism: Nocardia sp. NBC_01730 (assembly GCF_035920445.1). NCBI lineage: Bacteria > Bacillati > Actinomycetota > Actinomycetes > Mycobacteriales > Nocardiaceae > Nocardia > Nocardia sp. NBC_01730. Next base: position 3,611,028 of record NZ_CP109162.1, read on the forward strand.
GTGGAGCGGGGCTGTCACCACCTGCAGATCATCATCACCAGCCGTTCCTACGAGGGACTGCCGCTCAGCATCATGCGAGTGCACAACGAACTCGTCGAAATCGACGCCACGGCATTGCGTTTCGACGTCGACGAAGCGACGGCGTTCCTCGCCGGGCAGGGCGGTCTCGCGCCGGCCGACAACGAGAGCGCCACACTGCGCGACAGCACCGAAGGATGTATCGCCGCACTGCAACTCGCCTCGCTGTCGCTGCGCGAGCACCCCGACCCCGCAGCGCTGATCAGCCACATGACCGGGCGTCATCACACCATCGTCGAATACCTGGCCGAGAACGTGCTCGACACGGTGCAGCCGGAACTGCTCGACGTCCTGCTCGCCACATCACTTCCCGAACGGATCTGCGGCAGCCTGGCCACCGCACTGACCGGAGACCCGGACGGGCAGTCATTGCTGGAGGACCTCGAACGGCGAAACCTGTTCCTGCGCCCGACCGTCGAGAACGATGAATGGTTTCGCTACCACCACCTGTTCGCGGAGTTCCTCCGGCAGCGACTCGAACGCGACCGTCCCGAGCGAGTGAACCAACTCCATCGGGCGGCCGCCGTCTGGTTTCGCGACCACGGGATGCTCAGTGAAGCCATCGATCACGCGCTGGCCTGCAGGGATGACGAACAGGCTGTCGACATGGTCGAAGCAAAGGCCCGTGACCTCGTACAGGCTGCGCAGTTTGCGACATTTCTCGGCCTGGTCGCCAAACTCCCACCGGAGTCCGCCTGCGCACGTCCGGGGCTCCAAATGGGAGTCGCATGGGCGCACGCACTCCTGCGCAGGCCCACCGAGGCGCATGCGGCGCTGCGGCTCGTACGGGCGTTGGTCGAAGGGGCCGCGGGCAACCCAGATCTCTCCCGCGAGGCAGACCTCATCGACTGTGCGGAGCGAGCGTTCGCCGACCGCCTCGAGGGTGTGGACGCGGTGGTCACCGACTGTCTGGCGCACACCGACACGCTGGGTCCGTGGGCATTGTGCGCGGCCGCGAACCTCGCCGCATTCTCGGCGATCAGCCGATTCGACTACGACCGATCTCGGGAATGGCACGATTGGGCCGCGCCCTACCTGCAGCAGACCCGCAGCTCGTTCAGCCTGATGTACAGCCATAGCCTGGTGGGCATCGCCGCGCGCGAACAACTCGATATCGCCGCCGCCGAACACAGCTTCCGCACGGCGCTACAGGCCGCCACCACCCATTCGGGCCCGGAGTCCTACGCCGCGCGCTTGGCCGCCGCCCTGCTCGGCGAGCTGCTGTACGAACGCGACCAGCTCGCCGAGGCCGAACATTTCCTGGACGAGGCCGGTCGACTGGGCATCGAGGGCAGCCCGATCGAATTCATGATGGCAAGCTACGCGACGGGTGCCCGAATGGAGGCACTGCGCGGAAACCGCGACGCCGCCGCACGACGCCTCGACGAAGGCGCAGAGGCCGCACGGGCCCTGAAGTTGCCGCGTCTGGCCACCCGCATCGCCAACGAACAGGTCCGACTCGGATTGACCAGCACTTTTGTGACCGAACCAGCGGTGGGTGACGGTGGTGTCGCGACACTGGCCGCGGAACTGCGCGAGGATTCCGCGATCCGGATGCTGATGCGATCCGGAATGCCCCGGCGGGTTACTGCCGCCTCCGCGCGCGCCTCGAAGTTGCACGATTCCATCGACGCCACCCGACGCCCACGAGCCGCGTCGCAAGCACAGCTACTGCTCGCCTCCTGCCTGGCGGCGTCCGGAAAGGTCGACCAGGCCAAGGACGCCCTTGTGCCGGTGTTGGCCAAGTACGCCGACATCGGCCTGATTCGGCCGTTGCGCGACGAGGGCCCGTGGATCGCATCGCTGATTCGTGCCTTGCACAATGACCTGCGAGCAGGTCATTGGGAAGACGGGTGGCCGATCGTCCCACAGGCTTTCCTGCGGGGATTGCTGGACGACTGAATGGGGTTGCCCCGGACGAAACGCGCGGGCCGCTCGGCCGCCGGACAGTCGAACCGCCGGAATCGCGCGCCACAACTCACGGCACAGGTTGCGTTCCGCGCGTCTGATCCGTGTCGAGAATGTGCAGCACCCACCGGCCTTTGCCGTCGGCCTTCGCGCGGTACAGCCCGGTGTCGGCGGCGTCGAGCAGTGACTCGGCATCCGCGCCCGCGACCGTCGTCACCACCGCACCGATGCTGATCGACATGTGTAGGCGTCGGTCGCCCACGGCGATCGGATCGACCAACGCCTCCACGAGGCTGTTCGCCACGGTCGCGACCCGGTGGTCGCTCGCAGGCGGTGGAACCAGCGCGACGAACTCGTCACCACCGATCCTGGCGACCAGACACCCGGTTCCGCGCACGCTCTCCTGCAAGCGTGCGGCCACCGCGGTCAGGATCTGGTCTCCCGTTCCGTGGCCGTAGCGATCGTTCACGTGCTTGAAGCGGTCGATATCGATGAAGCACAGGCCCGCGCGGTCCCCATCGTGGGCGTCGACGATCATCGTGTCGATCCGATCGATGAGATGCCGCCGGTTCGGCAGTCCGGTGAGGGGGTCGTGGCGCGCCTGCCAGTGCAGTTCCTCGCGCATCCGGTGCTGCTCGGTGACATCTTCGCCGACCGCGAGCAGATAGTCGCCTTGTCCGTCGGCTCCCTTGACGAAGGTGATGGCGAACGACGCCCACCCGAAACTACCGTCGGCACGACGAATCCGCTGTTCCAGCTTCACCGTGCCTTCCCCGGTCGGGACCAGCTTCTCGTAGACGAGCGAGCGGATGCCGTCCCGGTCTTGGGGGTGAGCGAAGTCGTAGACGGAAATGCCGCGCAGGGTTTCGATCGGCACGCCGATTATGTCGGCCAGGCCTCGGTTGACATCCAGCAGTGTGCCGTCGGTGTCGCCGATGGCGATCGCGATCGCCGCGTTGTCGAAGACGGCGCGGAACCTCTCGTCGGCGGCGCGGTCTGCTTCCCACACGGCAGTCTCGTCGGCGTGCTGTCCTGGACGGCGCCGTTGCAGTTCGGCTTCGTAACCTTGCCCGATCGCGGCGAGCAGCGCCGCGAGCCGTGGGCCGGTCTCCTGGTCGGCACTTCGCTCGGCCAACCGGTACAGCACCTGCGCGGATGTACTCGGCACGTCCGGATCGACCAGCCCGGCTACTACCAGCGCCGAACCGATGCGAACGCCGACGCTCGCGTCGAAGTGTTCGCTCTCCAGACCAGCGACCAGCTCCTCGACCAGGCTCAGGAACAGGACTTGCGGGTCGGGCACGGACACCGATCGCCCGGTGACGGACTGAAGCGAACGCCACCACAAATCGGCCAGTGCGCCGAACTCGATCCCTTCCACCGCAACCCCCTCGCCTTCTGGTCGCTATAGCCCCCGACGCATCGTAACTACCTTTATGCAAGAACGTCGAGAAACTTCCACCCTCGACCATTCCCATGGTTGGGTATAGCAGGATTACGCCAGGCTGTTCTCCGCGAAGACCGACGCGCCCTTGTACCGCAGCGTCTTGATCTGCCACGCCCACGTCGCCCGAACACAGCCGACCAGGTCCTCAACATGCGTCGACAGTGTCGCCGCAAGATCGGAATCGATCGCCCGCATGCGAACGCATTGTTCGGCGGCGGCCGCGACCACGCGTCGAAATTCCACGAGCTTCGCACGCACGATCTCGGCGGCGTGCCGCACGGCATCCTCCAGCATCCACCCTGGATGGTTCAACATCACCACGGGGATCAGGTTGAAATCCGCCAGGTCGACGATGCACTCCTTCTCGAAGGAGAACACGTCGTTCATCAACGCACCGATCTCCACGGCCAGCACCCGCATACGGCGGAGGTCGCCGGCCAGACCGGCGTTCCGAATCCGACCCCACGGCAGGTAGTCGTCTCGACCGAACTCGCACAGGGCGATCGCCGGGTACATGCCCGAGACCTGGGATCGGAGATCGATGTACTCCGCGACGCCGAGCAGTCCCCCTCGGGCACGTGCGTTCTGATCCCGAATCGCGGGCCGCAGGTGCGCGATGGTGACGGCGATGAAACGGTCGAGCCAAGCAGGTTCCGCGAGGTGGGACAGCATCGCGAGAAACGACGCCATCGATATCTCCAACTCGGTCGGATCCACTGGGGCCGACCGAGTTCGCAGTAGCTCACACAGCCGGTCTATGGCCACCCATGCCAGTGCCTGCGCCGCGCCGTCCAAGTGCCCGAACTTCTCCCGGCCGACAGTGTCGTTGAGCCAGAACAGGATTGCGTTGTAGAGACCGATGATCGTCATCCGCTCGGCGCTTATCGCCCCGGGATGCAGGTAGGGCGTCATGCTGTTGTAGTGCTCGCCGCCGGGCTCGAGCCAGATCCCGTGCGCGCGGCAGAACCGTTCGACTTCGGCACATGCCTCAGCACCGAACTGGTTCGGCCGGAAATCGCGGCAGTAGTCGACGATGTCCCAGCCGGGTGTACTGAACAACGCGCGCAGCGACCACTGCTGCCCCGCCCGCAGCAAACTCTCGTGCTGCAAACGCATGTTCGCGATCTCCCGCTCGAGCGCCGATGTGTACTCACTGACCACAACGACTCCCTCCCGCAGTGACCACGTCCCTTGAATTGTCATTCACATGACGCGAGAAGCACAGCCCTATCCGCAAAATCCCAGGACATCAAGATCTATCCGCCTTGGCGCACTGGGTATTTGGCTCCGACGGAGCGGGAGCATCCACACCGGCACCGTCCTCTGATCCCACATCCGAGCGCCGGGTTCCCGGTCGCGGCGAATCATCCGACAGTGCGGATTTCCTTGAGCTTTCTTCCCGCCATGGCGATTCCCGATACCCGGCGTTCGCAAGTCGGCGTCAGCGATAGGAACCGGGACAAGGACCGAAATGCCTCCCACCTGATCCCGCGACACGACTGATCGCCGAAGACCGCCGGCGGTGGCGCAGGCCATCCCGCCCGGAGTTTCGCGGCAGGCGGAATTACCCGGAGGGGTTACCTCAACAGAGGTTGATCACCGAGTCGGCGGGTCGGCCGCCCGAGCTCGATTCGGTGCGGCGCCGTCGGCACGCAAGGTCAGCAGCAGATGATCGAAGCTGGTCCGCAGCGAGGCCGGGCCACCACCCATGGCGAGAATTTCGGAGACCAGCAGCTGTGCCAGCGTCCGCAGCTTGGTGTTGGTTTCCTGCGATCGCCATTGCAGCACCCCGAACGCCTGCTCGGCATTGATGCCGTAGACGAACATCAGCACGCCCTTGGCCTGTTCGATCACCGCCCGCGATTCGATGAGTTCGGGCAATGTGGCGTCGAGGATCTGTTGCCGGTTCTCCTCGAAAGCGTCGGACACGTCGACGAAGTAGCCGACGGTACCGACAACCGCCTGCCGATCATCGAACATGCGGTCGGCGACGACGATGACGTGGCGGACATGGCCGGACGTATCGATGACCCGATGGCGTCCACAGAAGAGCTCGCCGGTTCGCACGCTGACCGCGACGGACTGCGCCACCCACTCGTGGTCGTCGGGGTGTCTATGCGACAGCAGCAGCTCCGTGCTCGGCTGTGTGCCGTCGGCGGCATAGCCGTAGATGGCGGCGACTTCGTCCGACCATTCCCACCTCTGCTCGTCGAACCAGAAGCGGAAAGTACCGACGCTCTGTGGCTTGCCCGCCACGACACAGTCGATCGCGTACGCGTTTCCCAGTGCGAGATGATCCATTCCCGTCACCTATCGGTTTATCCATCGCCAGCAGCACCAAGCAGCGCGGAATGCGGTCGAGAACACATCTTCAGCAAACATTCCGCATACTAGATTACAACCTTACTACCTGCTGTAACGATCAAATAGATCGCCACAACTACTGACAGGCAACTTTGCCGCACTGGCCGCGGCTACGCCAGACGGCCACCCTCCCGACCCGAGGGTGGTTCGTCCCGGCCTCGGGTCGAGGACGCAGCTACTGGTTCGAAGATCCCGGCCATAGTCGTCGGCGATCACCAGGCGAGTTCTTCAGCGGTTCGCAGGCCGACGACCTTTGGCCACCTTTGGCCTGTCAATCGGAAAGCCGTCTCGGTGAGTGAAGTCCGTGCGGGCTGGCTGATCGAGCCGGTCGCCCCGGGGCGATCTTTCGGTGAGCAACCCGCCGTGAGCAGGGACAGGCTTATGATCAAGTGGTCGGGGCCTTAGTCTGACGTCGAGAGGGTGGGCAGATGGGTGGCTGCGGCAGGGCACGACCTACCGGGCCCGGATCGAGATTCCCTGGTGTTGTACTCATCTCGCGGATTTGTTCGGGCGGATAGGGATCGTGGCCGGCCATGATGCCGAGGGCACTCAGCGCGACCTGGGATTCGAGGTCGCCGCTGAGTTGGTTGCGGCCGGATACGACGATGCGCAGGAGATCGGTCGCGGTGGCTTCGGCGTGGTTTATCGGTGTGTCGAGCATTCACTCGACCGCGCTGTCGCGGTGAAGGTCCTCGATACCGAGATAACTGCGGATCAACGGGCTCGCTTCCTGCGGGAGCAAAAAGCATTGGGCCAGTTCTCTGGGCATCCACATGTCGTCCAGGTGCTGCGTGCCGAATTCACCGCGACGGGCAGGCCCTACCTGGTGATGCCGTTTCATGCGCTCGGATCGCTGCAGGCACGCGTCCAAGGCGACGGACCGATGCCGTGGCAGGAAGTGCTGTCGGTCGGTGTCAAAATCAGCGGCGCATTGGCAACCGCACATGAGTGCGGTCTGATACATCGCGATGTCAATCCTGCCAATATCTTGCTCACCGACTACCGCGAGCCTCAGCTGAGTGATTTCGGTATTGCACGCATCGGAGGCGCGTTCGAGACGGCTGCGGGGCTGGTGGCCGGAACTCCGGCGTTCACTGCCCCGGAAATGTTCCGGGGCGAGGAGCCGTCGTCGGCCGGCGACGTCTATGGCCTCGGCGCGACCCTTTTCTGCCTGTTGACCGGCCACGCCGCATTCGAACGCCGACAAGGTGAGTCGGTGGTTGCACAGTTCGTCCGAATCACCTCCGAGCCGGTCCCAGACTTACGTCGCGCCGGCGTGCCCGCGCTACTGTGTGCGGCCATCGAATCGGCGATGGCCAGAGATCCTGGCATGCGGCCGGTGTCGGTTCGCGAATTCGGAGACCGGCTCCGTAACATCCAGTTCTCCTGTGGCTTGCCAGTGGACGCGATGGTGCTTCCGACAGACGCGGACTCCCGTGGAGACCTCGTGGGTGTCGTGTCGGCTTCGGCAGAGCCACCATCCAAGCACACAGCGGCGACGACTTCGTCGACTCGATTCCGGCCGCCCGCGTTGTCGCGCCACCCGGTGCAGCGTCGGCGGCTGCTGGAGATCCTGCGGGACGGCCGGTCCCGGCGGCTGGCGCTGATACATGGGCCTGCGGGTTTCGGTAAAAGCTCGCTGGCTGCACAGTGGGCCGATGCCCTCGGCGCGGATGGTGTGCGCGTCGCCTGGCTCAGCGTGGATGTCGACGACAACAACGTCGTTTGGTTCCTCTCGCACCTCGTGGAATCGATTCGCCGTGCACATCCTGAAGTGGCGAAAGACCTGGGGCAGATCCTCGAGGAACGGTCGACCGGTGCCACACAGCACGTGCTGGACACACTGATCGACGAGATACACAACAGCGGCGAGACAGTGGCAATAGTGATCGATGACTGGCATCGGGTGAGCAGCCCGGCAGCTGTTTCAGCGATGGAATTTCTGCTCGAACGCGGCTGCCATCACCTGCACGTAGTCATCACCAGCCGCAATCGCAAGGGGCTGCCGCTTGGGCGGATCCGGGTGCTGGACGAGCTGGTCGAGATCGATGAGATCAGCCTGCGGTTCGACGACGCGGAGATCGCGGAGTTCCTCTCGGGCATGAGTGGACTATCGCTGGACGCGGACGAGATACAGAACCTCCGCGAATCGACTGAAGGGTGGGCAGCTGCGCTGCAGTTGGTGTCGCTGTCGCTGCGCGGACGCGATAATGCGGGTGCTTACCTCAGTCAGATATCCGGACGGCATTCCGCCGTCGGCGAGTATCTGATGGAAAACGTCATCGATACGCTCGAGCCGAGCATGCTCGACTTCGTGATGCGTACTTCGGTCACCGAGCGGATCTGTGGAGACCTTGCCGAAACGCTGGCGGACGTGAGAGAAGGGCAGGAACTGCTGGAGGAGATCCTGCAGCGCGATCTGTTCCTCCGCGCTGTCGACGACGATCTGGAGTGGTTCCGGTATCACGGACTGTTCGCGGACTTTCTGCGCCGTCGGCTGGTGCACTGTCACCCCGGTCTGCTCGAGCGACTACACCTGGAAGCCTCGGAGTGGTTCGCCGTGCACGATATGTTCGCCGAGGCCGTTGATCATGCGCTTGCTGCCGACGCGCCTGCCCGTGCGATCGCCGTGGTGGAAGAACACGCCGAGGAACTGATAGAACGCTCGCAGAACGCGACCTTCCTCGGGCTGGTGGCCAAGCTACCGGGCTCGTTGACCGTGCTGGAGCCGACGCTGCAGTTGCAGATCGCCTGGGCGAACGTCGCCGTGCAACGCCCAGATGCTGCGATCGAAGCGCTCGATCGCGCGGACATGGCATTGGCGCTCGCGCCGACCGACGATGATGAGACCGAAAAGACCCGCCTGGAGATTGCACTGGCCCGCACCTCCGCAGCTCTGGTCGCGGGCCGGTCGGTTACCGTGCCGGCGCCGGTACTGGAGCGGGTTCGTGAACCGGTTCGGCCTTTCCTCGCGTATGTGACCACGATTGCGTCCATCGTGTCGGCGATGTACCGATTCGATTTCGACGAGGCCCGGCGTTGGCATCGCTGGATCGACCAGTATCGGGACCGAGCCCGCGGTCCCTTCGCCGTCATGTACTGCGACTGCGTGGCCGGAATGGCCGCGTCCGAGCAACTCGATATCGCGACTGCCGAGGTCTGCTATCGAACGGCGCTCAGCCTGGCGCTGCAGTCCGGCAGGCAGTCGCAGGCCACCCGACTTGCCGGTGCGCTGCTCGGCGAATTGCTGTATGAGAAAGGGCAACTCATCGAGGCCGAGGGGCTGCTCGACGCCGGACTGGGTGAGGAAGGTGGCGCGGTCGAATTCTTGCTGGCTACCTATGGCACCGGCGCCCGGCTGGCGGCGGTGCGGGGTGACCTCCGCGCCGCACAGGCACGGCTGGACGAGGGAGAGAAGATCGCGTCGAGTCTGGCCCTGCCGCTGCTGGCTGCCCGGGTGGTCAACGAGCGCATCCGATTGGGCCTGCCGATCGTCGACGTCGATCGTGAAGCGTTGAGACATCTGGCCCCGTACACAGCCCAACCGAATGCGATGGCGGCGATCACCGCTGAGCTCGCCCATGATTCAGCGATCCGACTCCTCCTCGCCGAAGGCACCGGTGCAGCAGCAGAGGCTGCCTGCTGTCGGGCCGAACGGTTGGTGCGCGAGATTGCCGAGCAACACCGGCCGCGGGCATTGTTGAAGGCGGAGTTGCTCCGCGGGTGCTGCCTGTCGGCGACAGGTCAAACGGTACTGGCGGCCGAGTTGTTGGCTCCGGTACTGAGCCGGTGTGCCGATCTAGGACTGGTGCGGCTCGTGGTCGATAGCGGGCATCAGTTGCAGCCGGTGATCGAGACACTATGTGGCGCAAAGCTTTCCGTGTCGGCGCCGCCGTTCCTGCGACAGGTGCAGGCGGAATTCGAACAGGTCCTGCCGATCCGCGGTCGGAATGACGGGGGTGACACTACCCCGTAGCAGCTCATGCGCATCCGGAGCGAATTTATTTTCGGGTGCTGCGCGGACTGTCAGGCTGTCGTTGATGCCTTCGACGGCGGTGCGCAGCACACTCCAGCGCAATTCACAACGCCGGAGCCCTGCGACCCCACCTTGGAAGATTCGAGTCGAACATGCAGGGCGATAGGCGATCCGCGGCGGGCTGACGAGCCCGCGGCGGGTCGATTCGAAGACGCCTGTCGAAACCGTTCGGCCGGGACCATCATCTTCGCCCGAAATACTGACCATAACGCGGATCACTGGAGGTAGTCTCTGATGCGGAGACCACACCTCCGTCGCAGATTTCCTGCACGTTCGTGCGGCCGCCCACAGACGAACGCCACAGCGCGTTCCATCCAGTGCGCAGAACGAAAGGGTTGTTCTGATGGCAGGCAAGCGCACCGTCCTGACCGTCCGGTTACGACGTCTCGCGGCGATGCTGCAGGAGATGCGCGAACAGGCACTGCTCAGCAAGGAAGAGGTCAGTTCCCAGACCGGGATCAACGTCACCACGCTGTATCGGATCGAAACCGCGCAGGCCCGTCCGCAGCGCCGCACCCTCATGGCGATGCTCGATCTGTACCGCATCGGCGGCCAGCAGCGCGAGGATGCGCTCGAGCTACTGTCGGACGCATTGAAGCCCGGCATGTCGCGCGCCTACGAGGGCAGCGTGTCGGAGGTGTACGCGGCGTACATCAACTTCGAGTCCGAGGCGCTCTCGGCCCGGCACTACCAGACCTCCATCGTCCCAGGGCTTTTGCAGACCTACCAGTACGCGACGGCGGTGATCGACACCTCGATGCCGAAGCTGGAGGCATCGGTCATGGAGAGCAGGGCGAAGGCCAGGATGGACCGCGCCGCCACCCTCTCCAGAGAGAACCCGCTCGAGCTTTGGGTGGTGATGGACGAGGCTGCGATCCGCCGTACGATCGGCGGGCCCGCGGTGATGCGCGGCCAGCTCGACCGGCTGCTGCTGGAGATCAAGCGCAAGAACGTGATCCTGCAGATCCTGCCGTTCGACGCGGGCGCCCATCCCGGCATGACAGGCTCATTCACCATGCTGGACTTCCATGATCCGGCCGACCCAGAGCTGGTCTATGTGGAGGGCATCGCGCGCGACGAGCTGATCGAGGGCCACAACGAGATCCGCCGCTTCGGTGTGATTTTCGACCAGTTGCGCGCCATGGCGCTGAGCCCACGCGACTCGGCGGCCATGATCATCGACGCCGCGACCCGGATGGGTTAGCCCCGGCTGGCTCTTCGGTATCCGATCGCAGCGGGCACCGCGAACAACACCATGGCGCCGACCGACCACGCGATCGTCGCCAGTAGCGGCGTGCGCACCGCACCCCCGAAGGACAGTCCGCGCATCGCGTCGATCGCGTAGGTCATCGGCTGGTGCCGCACGAGCGGCTGGGCCCAGCGCGGATACGCTGCCAGCGGAACGAACCCGGTGCTGAAGAACATCATGATCGACGAGCCCAGTGAGACCGCCTCGACCAGAGCCGCTTTGGCGGTGTAGACCGCGACCGCGGTAACCAGGGTCGCAAAACCCAGACCGTACAGCAGCGGCACGCCGAATAGTGCGATCCCCGCGAACAGCCCCTGTTCGAACCGGAAGCCAAGCGCCACCCCGACACCGAAGAGCACGAGCGTGCACATCAGGATTCGGGCGCCTTCGGCGGCGATCCGCGCCGCGAGCCCGGACGCGCGATGCACCGGCAGCACCCAGAAGCGTGCCAGCAAACCCTGATCGCGCTCCCGGCCGAGCGTGACCGCGCCCGCCACCGAACCCGACATCACGCCGACCAACGCGACCATCGGCACGGACCCGTACAATGCGCTCGCCCCGGAGAAGGACGAAATCTGTTTTCCCAGAACCGCGTTGAGCACGATCAACAGCAGCGCGGGAAAGATCAGCGATTGCACCATCGTCAGCGGGTCGCGCCACCAGCGCAGCAGCAGCCGCTGGATCTGGATGAGTGTCTGCGGCACCAGCAGCCGCAGGGTCTCGGTGTGGCCGGACACCGTCGGCAGGTCGGCCACTGTCTGCCGGGTCGTCGCCGTCGTCATCCCGACCTCCGCATCGACACCGCCACCGCCGCGCCGCCGAAAACCGTCAGCAGGCCGAGTGCCCAGGCCAGCGCGGGACCGAGGACCGGCCACCCGACCGCACCCGCGTTGCCCGTCGGGTCACCCGCCAGCGCCCGCAGCGCGTACACGAACTGCGAGATCGGCTGGTTGCGCGCGAAACCCTGAAGCCAGGAGGGGAATTGGCGCGCGGGCGCGAAACCGGTGGACACCATGCCGAGAATCAGCTGCGGGAAGATCAGGGACTGGGTGGTGGCCTCCGGACTCTTGGACAGACTGCCGAGCAGGTCGGCGCCCAAGCACAACGCCAGCGCGAGCAGCAGTGCGAACGCAAGGAATCCCCCGGTCTCCACCGCGCTTCCGTAGAAGCGAAACCCGATCACCCTGCCGGACACCACGGCCGAGCCCAGCGCGGCCGCGCCCCGGTACAGCGCCGCGGTGATTCGAGCGGCCAATGGGACGGTCGACGCCATCGGCATCGAGCCGAACCGCAGGTTCAGCCCGTCCTTGGCATCGGTGGCCGCGCGGAACGCGGCGGAGATCCCGCAGAAGGCCACCGCCTGCATGACGATCATCGGCATCAGGAACTGGGCATAGCTGCTCAGCCCGTGCCCGTACACGCTCATCACCAGGTTCAGCGGCACGTAGAAGCCGAGGGTGAACAAGGCGGGCGAGAGCACGGCGGTGAGCAGTTCACCGTTGTGTAGCGAAGGCCGGACCAGGCGGCGGGTCAGCACCCACCACTGGGCGACCGCCGCGGTGCGCGGTCGCGCCGCACCGGGTAGCAGGCTCGTCTGCACGATGTCATCCTCCGGCCATCCGCGCCTGATTACCAGGACCGGGAGCCCGTTCGCGGGTCGCTTGCGGGCGCTGTCGTTAAGACACGATCGAGCGGCGGGTTCGGTTCGTCTGACGCGACTATTCCACGACGAGATGGGTATCCCCGCCTCAGCTGCCTGGGAAGGTACACGCATGTCCGATCTCACTCGGGGTTCCGCGGCCGGTTCCGGTCCGGAACTGCACCGTGTGATGGGCCCGGGCTTGCTGTTGCTGTTCGTCGTCGGCGATATTCTCGGCACCGGCATCTACGCGCTCACCGGCAAAGTGGCCAACGAGGTCGGCGGCGCGGTGTGGGTGCCGTTTCTGGTCGCGTTCCTGGTCGCGCTCATCACCGGCATGAGCTACCTCGAACTGGTCACGAAGTACCCGCACGCCGCGGGAGCCGCCCTGTATACGCACAAGGCGTTCGGCGTCCAGTTCCTCACCTTCATGGTTGCGTTCGCGGTGATGAGCTCCGGGATCGCCTCCGCATCCACCGCCTCGCGGGCCTTCGCGGCCAACTTCGCCGAGGCCCTCGATCTGGATATCGGCACCGGCGCCGCCGTCACGGTGATCGCCCTGGTGTTCATGGCGGTGGTGGCGGCGATCAACCTGCGCGGGGTCAGCGAAAGTGTGAAGCTCAACGTGCTGCTCACCTGTGTGGAACTCACCGGACTGCTGATCGTCATCGCGATCGGCTGCTGGGCGTTGGGGGTGGGCGACGGCGACTTCGGGCGCATCGTCGAGTTCGACACCGGTGGGCGCACCGCGGTCGGCGGCGTCGTCGTCGCCACCACCCTCGCGTTCTACGCCATGGTCGGCTTCGAGGATTCGGTGAATATGGCCGAGGAGTGTAAGGAGCCGAGCCGGATCTTCCCGAAAGTGCTGCTCGCCGGGCTGATCATCAGCGGACTCAGCTACGTTCTCGTGTCGATCAGCGCGATCGCGCTCGTTCCCGCCGAACTGCTCGGCGAGGGCGACACTCCGCTGCTGAAGGTGGTCGAGATCGGCGCGCCCGGCTTCCCGACACACATCTTCGCCTACATCACCATGTTCGCCGTCGCGAACTCGGCGCTGATCAACATGCTGATGGCCAGCCGCCTGATCTACGGCATGGCCAGGCAGGGTGTGCTCCCGCGGCCGTTCGGCCAGGTCCACGAGACGCGCAGGACACCATACATCGCCATCGTTTTCACCACTCTGCTCGCGCTCGGCCTGATCGTGTTCGTCGGCGAGGTGCCCGAACTCGGCGGCACCACGGCGCTGCTGCTGCTCGCCGTGTTCACCGTGGTGAACATCGCGGTGCTGGTGCTGCGCCGAGATCATGTGCGGCACGAGCACTTCCACACGCCGACGGTGCTACCGGTCCTCGGTGCGCTGACCTGTGGCTTCCTGGTGACACCGTGGACCGACCGCAATATCGAGCAGTACGTCATCGCGGGTGTCCTGCTGGCCATCGGGATCGCACTGTGGGGCGTGAACCACCTGGCCATCCGCTCGATGCGCGCGCAGCCGCTCGCCACCGAACCACCGGCGAAGTGATGGATCACGTTATCCGCCAGCGAATCAGGTGTCGGCGGTTTGTCCGGATCAGCAGATGACTAGTCGGTGACCGATGGGTAAGGTGGGCGCCGATGACCAGCATGGAAGCCCGTTTCGGGGACGCGACCCGGACGGTGCCCCTCCCCAACCCGTGGAACCTGACCGCCTATCTCGCCGCAGTGGCCGCGCACCGCGGCCGCTCGATCAGCCTGCACCCCGTTCCCAGAACGATGCTGGCCGATACGGGGTGCGGCGGCGGAGGCCTGTGGGTAGCGCGTAAACACGACGACCTCATCGTGTACGACGCCGACGCGACCGGCCGAAACGCGGACCACATGATCCTGCACGAAATCGGGCACATGCTGCTCGGTCACGGCCGAGACGGGGAGCGCAGCGGTCCCCTGCCGCCCTCGCTGGCCGTCATCCTGCCGTCGATCTCGCCGCACTCGATCGAACATGTTCTCGGCCGCGGCGAATTCGGGACCGACCACGAGCGGGAGGCCGAGGTTTTCGCCGACATGACCATGGTGTACGCTACGCTGCCGCAGCGGCGAACTCGTTCGTTCCGGCTGTTCGGGCGCGGCAGGTAGCTACCAGCGGTCGTAGCGCCCCTCGGGTAGTCGCCGGGTTCCCGCGAGGAGGTCATCGATCAAATCCTGGTAGCCATCGGCCAATTCGTCGATCTGGATCCACGCGTCGTAGAAGACCGCTTCGGGCGCGTACCCGAGGACGACGAACGCCTGTGTGGTGAGCATGGCCAGTCGGTCCACCATCCTTCCCACGGTCTCGCTATGTTCGGGCGCGCGGGAATCCGGAATCGGGGTGGCCAGCGTGACCCAGCGGTCGATGCCACGCGCCAGTTGTAATCGGCGCCGGTCGAGCTTGCCGGACCGGACGGCCGGGGTGCGCTCGCGGACTTGGTGCAGCTGGGCCAGTTCCCCCGCCACATCCAGCATGGGGTGGTCCAGGTGCGGCAGGCCGCGGAATGCCGCCAGCAGCAGTTCTTTTCCGGGTATCGCCCGGTCGTCGGCCGTCTGTGTCACTGCAGCGCTCCCATCCCGACCGGGCGGGCGCGATCCGGTCGCGCATCCGCCGGTCGCGTCCTCGACGCCCCGTCTCGCCGGTGTCCCGGCACCTCCCATACCAGCCACACCAGCCAAGCGTGACCGAGACCGGCACTCCGCGCGTCGAATTCACCCACTTCCGCGAATCCGACACGCCCATCGATCGCAAAGCCGGTGCGCGCTCGACAACTGACTTCATAGCAAACACCCAGTGACAGTATGATATCCCGCGTCATTGACGCGATGTACTGGGACTACTCCCAGCAGGGTCGACACGCCAGCCAATCTAGGACGAGTCAGGCAAACGACGCTTGGTGGTCGCGCGGGTGCGGCGAGCCCGGCTTCGGCAGGCCGCCCCCGGGTTACCGGCGAGCGCACCGACGAAGGCATCGACCGCCGGCGGGTCGAAGCGGCCGGCCGGACAGGTCCGGAAATACTCCGACGTTCCACATGGTTGTCGGTGTGAGTTCTGCCGACCCGAAAGGATCATGCGATGCCGAAGATGACCAGCGAAGAGCGCGAGGCATTCCTGGCTGAACTCCATGTAGGGGTGATCGCCGTCGAACGAACGGACCGGGCGCCACTGTCGGTACCGATCTGGTACTCCTACGCACCGGGCGGCGAGGTGCTCGTCTGGACCGAAACCGGGTCGGTGAAGGAGAAACTGATCCGCGCCGCAGGGCGCTTCTCCCTCACCGCCCAGGTGGAGCAGCCGCCGTACCGGTACGTCACAGTGGAAGGCTCGGTCACCGGCATCGAGCCGGCCACCGACGCCACCGTACGCCCCATCGCCGTTCGCTACCTCGGCGTGGAAGCCGGCGCGGATTTCGCCGAGCAGAACACCACGTCGAACTCGATCCTCATCCGCATGCGCCCGGAGCGATGGCTGAGCACGGATTACTCGAAGGAGTAGTGCGTCTGGCACGTCAGTGCCGCGAGTACGAGACGCGGAGGCGGACCTTCAACGAAGTCGCAGATCACGGCCACCGCCCGCATCCGCACATACCGGGCCTAGTTGTTCGCGCGTTGGACGGCGCGTTGAACCAGGCCGCGGATGCCTGGGAGCTGGATGGCGCGAAGCATCAGTTCGCCGGCCCAGACGTGAGCTCTGGTGGGCGGGGCGAAGCGGCTCATTCCCTTGCGGGCCAGTGCCTGTCGTTTGCGAACTTCGGGGCGCAGAGACGCTTCCCATTCGACCAGTGCTGCGGGGATGTCATCGGTGTGCGCGGCCACGGCGGCGCCGAGCCGGTCGGCCCCGTCTAGAGCGAGGGCCGCGCCGTAGCCTGCGAATACAGTGACGCACCAGGCCGCATCGCCGAGCAGAACGACTCGGCCATGACTCCATCGGTCCATCACGACTTGGCTGACGGAATCGAAATAGGCGGACGCGGAGTCGGCCCCGAGCTGGCGGAGCGCGTCGGAGACGCCCCGGCCCAGATCTCCGAAGGCCGCGGTGAGCGCCGGTACCGGCCCGAGAGTCGATTCGGCCTCCGGGTCAGGGCTGCGGTAGGCGAAGAACGCCGAGGACCGTCCCGGCCCCAAGTTCATCACCGCCGCCGTCCGTCCGGGTCCGATGAATGTCGTGCCGACTCCCTCCGGCACCTGCTCGGGAACCTCTGCCAGCGGGAACGCTCCCACCATGTGCCCCAGGTTCACCAGGCAATCGGTCTCGATATCGAATACGAGGTCGCGGATTCGGGAGTGCAAGCCGTCGGCTCCGACGAGGAGGTCGGCTCGCATGGAGGAGCCGTCGCTCAGCGCGATGTGGATCTCGTCGGCATTCTGGGTGATGGCCTGCACGGTGGTGCCGAAACGGATTGTGACGGCATCGGCCACCGCCGCGTACAACACCGACTCCAAATCACCACGAAAGATAGTCAGCGCCCGATCGCCGACAGCGGCTTGCGCGACGGCAGCAGGCACCGTGAACTTCTCCCGGCCATCGGCATGGACCACGACCGAGGTGAAGAAGCCGATATCGCGCGGAGCCAGCGCCGACAGCAGCCCTAGCCGCTCCGCGGCGTCGTATCCCGGCCCGTGCAGGTTCACCAGGTAGCCACTGCTACGACGAGCCTGGGCACGTTCGACTATGAGCACGTCCCAGCCCTCCTTGTGAAGCCGCAGCGCGGCAGCTAGGCCAGCGATACCGGCGCCCACGACAACCACCCGCTTGACCTGCGCCTCGCCGGGGCGCTGCACCGCATCCTCGATACCTGTCACTGCCACTCCTCAATCCGTTCAGTATCAGCGGAAGCTCACCTGACCATCAGCCGCCGCTTGCGTCAACTATTAGTTGACGATCCGCCATTCGTCAACCTATCGTTGACGAATGGGACTTCGGCATTGGTGCGACCAGAGACTTCTCCACTCGACATGCACGGCCTGGCCGCCGCGGCCGGAGTCGTCACTGCCCATGGCGGGCCGCCCTGCCACGCGACGTGGTCACGTCGAGGCGATCAGGTTCGCCGCGTGTCGTGATCGGGCGCCGGTCTCGCCGGTGCTCGCCGTCAACGGCGAAAACGACCAGTTCATCCCGCTCGCCGACACCGCCGTGTTCGCCGACCTACCCGGCTGCGAAGCATGGGTGGTCCGCGACGCCACCCACTGCGCCGCCGAAAAGATCAACACCGTCATGCCGGCAGCGTTGATGTGGATGATCGCACGACTCACCGGCCGCACCTCCGACCGACTGAAAGCGGCCGCACTCGAGCCACTCGCCGCCCGTCTACTGACCCACGAATACCCACCAGGCCGACACCCATAGGCACGAGCTGGCCACGCTCTTCCGACGCGGCCGAGAGCACCAGCCCCGGGGGGCACAGCGCGGACGACGGAACCGCGCCGGAATTTCTGCGCGCACTTCCAGGCGCTCAGACGGTTATTTCTCGCCCGTCGAGGTAGTCCTGACCACCGATATACGTGGTGTGGCCCGGATCGTCGGAGCTGGCGGTGGCCTGGGCGACGGCGGTGGCGAATTCCGTTACCGTGGGCAGGGTTCCGTGGTCGCGGCGGGCTGTGACGGCGTCGGGGTTCCGGCGCTCCAGGAGTTGGACGATGATCGTGCCGTCGATCATGTCGCCGGAGACGACGTGCAGGGCAATGCCGCGGGCGGTGAGCTCCGGGATCATGGCGCGCAGCGCGTCCTCGCCCGCACGTTTGCTCGCGGCGATGGGCTCGTACTCGGCCGGGACCGGCTTGCGACCGTGGAAGTGCGCCTGATGGCTGGTCACGAAGACGACGCGGGCGCCGAACGGCATGTGCGGCACGGCGAGTCGCACCAGTCGTTCCTGTGCGTCGCGGTTGAGCGCCATGGCGTAGTCGGGTCCGGCGTTCAACTCGAGCCCGCCGGAGGCGTTGAGCACCAGCACATCCAGGCGGCCGAACTCCTCGACGATCCCCGCGACGAGCGCACCGGCGGAGTCCGCGTCGGCGATGTCGGCGCCCGCGGTCGACGCACTGCCGCCCGCGTGCCTGATCGAGTCGGCCAGGGCCTCGGCCCGCTTCGCTTTCTCGCGGTAGTTGACGACCACGTGGTCGCCGCGTGCGGCCAGCACCCGCGCGGTCTCCGCGCCGATCCCGCGGGAGGCGCCTGTGATCAGAACGATTCGCCGTCCAGCCGTGTCGTCCACCGTCACCCTCTCGATCCCGCCCGGGCACCCGAGCTCGTGCTTCTATTTCAGAACTACTATGGTG
The DNA here is from genome assembly GCF_035920445.1 of Nocardia sp. NBC_01730. Taxonomy (NCBI): domain Bacteria; kingdom Bacillati; phylum Actinomycetota; class Actinomycetes; order Mycobacteriales; family Nocardiaceae; genus Nocardia; species Nocardia sp. NBC_01730. The sequence goes on from NZ_CP109162.1 coordinate 3,630,028, forward strand.
ATTCTAAATGAGAAGCACAAGCGAGACAAAGCCACCCAGAGGCCGGGACCACCCGGCGACCGCGCCGGCGCTGGCCGCGATGGACCTGCTCGGCCAACGTTGGATGCTGCGCATCCTGTGGGAGCTGGAACCCGAACGCCTCGGTTTCCTCGAATTGCGCCGCCGCATGGGCAACTGCTCGTCGAGCATGCTCTCGGCGCGGTTGCAACACCTGCAATCCGCGGGCTTGATCGCGAAGAATCCGGACAAGTCCTACGAATTGACCACCGCGGGAACCGAACTCGGCGCAGCACTGGAATCCGTCTGGGAGTGGTCACGACGGTGGCGAGTGTCGCCGACCGACCCGCAGCCCGACTGAACATGAGGTCGGGTGACGTCGACTTGATGCCGTTGTCGACCAGGCAGAAGATCGCGTCCACGATGACTCGCCGGCGGTCTGCCTCCCGCCGGCGAGTGCTTGCCGGGTTATGCGGTGACGATATCGTCGGCGAGTCCGGCGATGGCGCCGATGATTTCGTCGGTTGTCGCCCGCGGGACACCAGCGGCGAGCAGCGCGTCGGCCAGGTGCCCGGCGACGAGCCCGAACTGTTCGGTGGTGATGCCGAGGTGGCGGTGCACGTTCTTCATCGACGCACCGGTGTACGGATCGGGACCACCGAGTGCGGCCGCGAAAAACTCGACCTGGCGCTTCTCGAGCCGTTCCAGGTCAACGCCATCGAACTTGCCCGCGAGCGCGTCGTCGGCGAGGACAAGTTGGTAAAAGTCGCTGACTACGACGGTGATGGCGGGCGTGCCGCCGATCTGGTCGTAGATCGACTGTTCGGTGGTCATGTACTGCTCCTCGCGTTGATCACTGATCTCACTGATCGGGTTTTAGCGTAGCCAACTCCTCTAAAAAGCGCCGCCGGATAGCCAGTGGTACCGGTTCCGATCAGCAAATGATGGGCGCGGAGGCGGCCTTCGATGTTTCGGCTCCTCGCGACGGATTCCCACTCCACTGCGGACGAAACGGCCGCGCCATTCGAGCCCGTTCAGCATCTCCGCGCACGAACAGACGGCGATGGCGCGGTTGACCTTCGACCTGGTTGAGACTCCATGATGACCGGGTGGCGAGTTCGGAATTCGAAGGGTTGATCACGATCGGCGTGCTCGCGCGGGCCAGTGGGCTCACCGCGAGCGCGCTGCGGTTCTACGACGACTGCGGTCTGCTGATCCCGGCCCGGGTCGACCCGCTCACCGGGTACCGCTACTACCGCCAGGCCCAGCGCGAACGGGCGGCACTCATCCGGCAGTTGCGCGCGATCGACCTACCGCTCGAAACGATCGCGCAGATCCTGTCCGGCGACCCGGCCGTGGCTCGGCGACTACTCGACCACCATGTGGACGACCTGGCACGACGAGCACGCGAGGCCGCGCGGATCGTCGCGGCAGTCAAAGAGTCGCTCGAAACGAGCCCGCACGTGGCGATTTCCGCGACCGTGCTCGCCGAGGCATTGGGGCAGGTCCGCGCCGCCGCGGCCCGAACGCGGGAGATCCCGGCGCTGGCAGGCGTTCTGGTCGAGGCAGGCGCGAATGCGCTGACGCTTACCGCGACCGACCGCTACCGGCTTTCGACGCGCACCCTGGTGCCGCACCGGCAGCACGGCGGCGCCTGGTCGCTCGTGCTCGACCCGGACGGACTCGCTCCGATCACCGCCTGGCTGCGCGACGTGAACGAAATCGTCGCCACCCCGACGGAGCATGCCCTGATCCTGACCGGGGACGGCGCCGAACATCGACCCACCGTCATCGATGAACCCTTTCCCGACCATCGCGCCGTGCTGTCGAGACTCGGCCCGGTGCGCACCAGAGTGGTCGTCGCCCGCCATTCACTGCTCGAACTGCTCGAAAAGGCAGAAGCCACAGTGCAATTGGCGATCGATCAGACCGGCATCACGACGTTGGACAGTAGCCACCTGCCCGCCACTGTCACCGGCTCCCCCGTCACCCTCTCGTTCGCCCCTGCGACGCTACTTCCCGCCGTCCACACCGCACTCGGCCCCGACCTGATGCTCGACATCGCCGCCGCCGACCGGCCGGTGGTCCTGCGCTCCGCCATCGACGGCGACCTCACCACCCTGGCCATGCCCACCCGGCCCGCCACCGCTCAAAACGAGAACACGTGACACCCGCCCGAGAAGCCAGACCATTGCCGCCACCTCGCCGGCGAGTGGTGCGGACCGGGCGCCGACTGCTGCTGCCGTATCAGCGCCCTCATCCGGAGCACCCTCCGTGGCCGCCACCCCTGGCATCGATGAGCACACCACCCATGAGGTCACGCTCAGCCAGGACGTCCGCCGGACCACCACCGCCGGACCTGCACTCCGCCACCGACTGCGACCTCACCAACTACCCGCAACCGACCTCACCCCTACCCGCAACCACCGCATAGGAGAACTCGTGACCACTCGGACCGACGACACCATGGCCGCCATTACCCGCGCGGTCGCGCTCGGCCACGAGGGCCGCCCGGACGACGCGCGCGAGACCTTGCTGACCCTCTGGACTTCGCTCGGCCCACAGGGCGACCCGCTGCACCGCTGCACCCTGGCCCACTACCTGGCCGACCTGTACGACGACGCCGCCGAGGCGCTCACCTGGGACGTACGGGCGTTGGACGCCGCAGCGGATCTGTCCGACGACCGCGCCCGCCGCTACGACGGATCGCTGCACGTCGCCGCCTTCTTCCCCTCGCTGCATCTCAACCTCGCCGACGACTACCGCAGGCTCAGCTCCTTCACCGCAGCGCAGCGCGAGATCGACGCCGCCCGCGCCCGCCTGCACACGCTCGGCGACGACGGCTACGGCGCGACCATCCGCACCGCCGTCGAGGAGGTCGCGTCGGCAATCCGTGACCGGCGCACCGAACCTCGGGCGTCGGCGCCGACGGGAGGCCGATAACGCACAGCGGCCCGCGCCGTCGGGCGCGGACCGCTGTGTGGAACAGGCTTACTTCGAACGGAACTTGCCGAAAAGGCCGTCCTTCTCGTCCTCCGGGCCCGCGGTGAAGTAGAGCGAGTCGGCGTCGCCGAGGCTTTCACCGTTGCCGAACATCAGCGCCCACAGTCCTTCCACCGCGACCGGCTTGCCGTCACCGTCACGCAGGTAGTCGACGAACTTGCCGGTGATGTCGTCGTAGGCCACCACGTGACCCGCGCCGCCGAAGTTGCCGACCAGCAGTTTGCCGCCAAGCGGGCCGAAGTCCTCGGGCGCGAGGGTGACCGCCCACGGCGCGTTCAGGTGCTTGCCGTCGTCCAGGATGCGGACCAGCTTGCCGTTGGCGTCGAACTCGGCGACCTTGCCCTTGTCTGGCTTGCCGTTCGTGTCCTTCTCTTGGTCCTTGTCCAGCGAATCCTCCTCGCCCGCGTCGAACTCGGTCGCGTCCTTCTCGTCGGGCTTGGTGGCGGCGTAGGAGACGAACACGCGGTTGCCGACGGTGGCGACGTTGAACGGGGCGGGGTCGCCCGGCTTGGCCTTCTTGCCCTTTTCCGGCGCGGCCGCGTCGATGGCGTCGCCGGTGGCGAACGGGTTGGCGAAACCGACGGTCGGGATCGGCTGCCAGTTCCTGTCGAACATCCGGACCTGCGGATCGGTGCCGAAATCGGCGGCGAGCAGCGTGTCGCCGGACGGGGCGAGCGCGATGCCGAAGAACTGCATGCCTTGCGGCTGGCCGTCGAAGACCAGGTTGGCCGGGCCGTCCCGCCGCACGATCTGTCCGTCGAGGCCCTGCTCGGTCCACGCCGAGATCTTGCCGGAATCGGTGGCGAAGATGAACCGCGCCGAGCCGTTCAGCAGCTGCGGCGCGCCGTCCACGTCGACCGGCTGGTCGCGCACGACGAACAGGTCGGAGGTGATCGGCGCCGGGTTGAACACCACGCCGGTGGTCTTGCCCGCACTGCTGTCCGAGGTGTCGGCGTCCGCGCCGGGGATCGTGACGATCTTCAGCGGGTCCTGGACGAGCTTCTGCACGTGCGGGTCCGCGGACTCGGTGACGTCACCGACGAACTGGAACGATTTGCCGCCCGCCCCGACCCAGAAGTGCCCACCCGCACCCTTCGGCCGGTCGGCCAGACCCCAGGCGTTCACCATGTCGGGGAAGGTGAACTCCGCGTTGTAATCGGCTTCGTTGGCGGCAAGATTGGTTTGGACGTATTTGTTGCCGTCGAGACCGGGCACCTCGTCGGCGTCCGAGTCCGAGCAGGCGGCGGCGACCAGCGCCACGCTCAGCACCGACACCCGCAGCAGACCGTTCCTGGCCCGCGACCGCGGCGCACCGCCGCGGCGCAACACACTCCAGCGTCCGTTCAACTTTCCTGTTCCTTTCCGACCACACACCACCCTTGGCGATTAGGCGATGCTAACCTTAGCGCGAACTAATTTCTGGACTAACAGAGCGGCCCACGAAGTACGGGTTTAGGCTGTGCGCCGTGGTCCAAACCCAATCGCCGATAGCATTGCATCCCGATATCGCCTTGCTCGCACCACTGCTCGGCACGTGGCGCGGCGAAGGACATGGTGAATACCCGACCATTCAGCCATTCGGCTATGTCGAGGAAATTCGATTCGGCCATCTGGGCCGTCCGTTCCTCACCTACCGGCAGAAGACCCGCGCCGGCGACGGCGGGCGCCCGATGCACGCCGAAACCGGCTATCTACGCTGCCCACGGCCCGACCGCGTCGAATTGATCCTCGCCCACCCCACCGGGATCACCGAAATCTGCGAGGGCTCGCTCACCGTCGACGGCGACCATGTGCAGATGGAATTGAACTCCACCAGCATCGGCCGCAGCAGCACCGCGAAATTCGTGACCGCACTCGGTCGGACGATCCGCCTGTCCGGCGACACGATCGACTACACATTGCGCATGGCGGCAGTGGGCGAACCGCTGCAGCACCATCTCAGCGCCACCCTGCATCGGGGTTGATTCGGCCGCGCGGGCCGATAGAATTCCTGGCGAAACGCCGCCAGCTCTCCGAACGCGCCTTTATTCGCAATGATCATCGCAGCCTTTGGATCGATCCTTTTCCTGTGGCCCGTAGCTACAGCGAGTTGCTCAGGAAGAGGGCGCGGTCGGCGTTCGGTATCCAGCAATCGGCTGCGACGTCGCTGTTGTAGCTGTCCCGGAAGTAGCTGATCAGGTGAGGTAGGCCGGGGTGGGTATTGGTGTTGTCCCACAGCAGGGCATGCGGGTACGCCGGGATGGGGTCGACGATGGGTACGCGCCGAATGTGTGGGTGCCATGGCGCTATGAAGCCGTCGCCACTGAAGGTGGCCAGGGTGTCGGAGGCGGCGATCCGGTCGATCAGGATGTCGATGGCAGCCGGCCCACCTGTGCTGTCGACTTCTCCGAGCGCTTCGGCTCGCCGCGTGGTGTCGATGGCGATGCCGCTGAATTCGCTGAGATCCTGATAGTAGTCGGACCATTCGGAAGGAACCGAGGCACCGGGCACCCAGACCCGGAAAGCGCCGATGTCACTGAGGGTGACGGCTGATCGGCAGACCAGCGGATGGTCGCGTCCGACCAGTAGGTGCAAGGGCTCCAAATACGCTGGGGCGGAGGCGATCACATCCGGAAGCGGTCGAGGGCCGCCGTACGCTCGGGCGAAGGCCGCGTCGGCGCGGCCGCTGAGCAGCGCATCGCGTGAGGTGGTGAAGGCGTTCGACAGGACGATCTCGGTGTCGGCGCTGGGATGGCGGTCGAGGTAGAACCGCAGGGATTGCATCGCGACCTGTCGCTCACCGAGGACGGCGACCCGTAGTGGGCCCGGGTTGTCTCGTATCGACATGACCGCCTCGTCGGCGGCGGCCAGTAGCGATCTGGCATGCGGCAATAGCCTGGCACCGGCGATTGTCGGCCTGATTCCGGTGCGTACCCGTTCGAACAGCATTGTGCCGAGTTGGGTTTCGAGTTTGGTGATGCGCTTCGAGATCGCCTGCTGGCTGATTCCGAGCAGATCGGCGGCAAGGCTGAATTGCCGCTGGTCGACAGCGGCGACGAACGCCCGAACGGCTCCCAGATCAAGATCTGTCATCACTCTCCCTTAGCACAACCATCGGTTGTGAATACTAGCGTGTCTCTTGTTCGACTAGTGCGGTCTCAACTGGTCATATTGTGCCGAAAATCAATAGCGACTCAGCTGTTCGGACAACCGGACAGCTGATGTCGCTCTCGTTCGGGACACAGGTGATCCGATGACAGGCGCGTCTTTCGTCCATCTGCACAACCACACCGAGTACTCGATGCTGGACGGTATGGCGAAGATGGGTCCGCTGTTCGCCGAGGCCGAGCGTCTGGGCATGCCGGCGGTGGGGATGACCGACCACGGCAACATGTATGGAGCCGCGGAGTTCTTTCGCCAGTCCCAACGATCCGGGGTCGAGCCGATCATCGGGATCGAGGCGTACATCGCGCCGGAGTCCCGGTTTTCCAGCAAGCGGGTGTTCTGGGGTGATCCGTCGCAGAAGGCTGACGACGTGTCGGGATCGGGCGCCTACCTGCACATGACGATGTTCGCCACAAATGCCGTCGGCCTGCGCAATCTGTTCCGGCTGTCGACGTTGGCATCGTTCGAGGGACAGTTGGGGAAGTGGCCGCGCATGGATGCCGAGCTGATCGCCGAGCACGCCGAGGGCGTCATCGCGACGACGGGCTGTCCGTCCGGTGAGGTGCAGACCCGATTGCGGCTGGGACAGTTCGACGCGGCTTACAAGGCCGCCGGGCGGTGGCGGGAGATTTTCGGTCCGGAGAACTTCTTCCTCGAAGTGATGGACCACGGACTGACGATCGAACGCCGGGTCCGCGAGGATCTGCTGGCGGTCGGCGAGAAGGTCGGTCTGACGCCGTTGGCGACGAACGACTGCCATTACGTGCTGCGTCAGCAGGCATCCGCGCACGAGGCGATGCTGTGTGTGCAGACCGGCAAGACGCTCTCGGATCCGAACCGTTTCCGATTCGACGGCGACGGCTACTACCTGAAGTCGGCGGCGGAGATGCGGGCTCTGTGGGACGACGAGGTCCCCGGCGCGTGTGACGCCACCCTCGCCGTGGCCGAACGAATCGAGCCCTACGACGCGATCTGGCAGTTCCGCGACCGGATGCCGATGTTCCCGGTTCCGCAGGGCCACACCGAGGACAGCTGGCTGCGTCGCGAGGTCGACGCGGGCTTGCGCTGGCGGTTTCCGTCGGGTGCTGCCGCCAGGTATCGCGAGCGTGCGGAGTTCGAGCTCGACATCATTCGCGACAAGGGGTTTCCGGCGTACTTCCTGGTGGTCGGCGACCTCGTCGCGCACGCCCGACGGGTAGGGATCCGGGTAGGGCCCGGCCGTGGCTCGGCGGCCGGCTCATTGGTCGCTTACGCGCTGGCGATCACCAACATCGATCCGATCGAACACGGACTGTTGTTCGAACGATTCCTCAACCCGGAACGACCGTCGGCGCCCGATATCGACATCGATTTCGACGACCGCCGACGCGGGGAGATGATCCGTTACGCCACCGAGCGGTGGGGCGCCGACAAGGTCGCGCAAGTCATCACCTTCGGCACGATCAAAACGAAGGCCGCGATCAAGGACGCGGCACGGGTGCATTTCGGCCAGCCCGGGTTCGCCGTCGCCGATCGCATCACCAAAGCGCTGCCGCCTGCGGTGGCCGCCAAAGACATCCCGGTGTCCGGCATCACCGACCCTACGCACGAGCGCTATGGCGAAGCCTCCGAAGTACGCGCGCTCATCGACACCGACCCGAGCCTGCGCCGGATCTACGACACCGCCGTCGGATTGGAAGGAATGGTCCGCGGCACCGGAGTCCATGCGTGTGCCGTCATCCTGTCCAGCGAACCACTGCTCGATGTCGTCCCCCTGTGGAAACGCCCGCAGGACGGTGCGATCATCACCGGCTGGGACTACCCGTCCTGCGAGGCCATCGGATTGCTCAAGATGGACTTCCTGGGACTGCGCACCCTGACGGTGATCGGCGACTGCCTGGACAACATCCGCACCAACCGCGATGTCGACATCGATCTCGACACCCTTGCGCTCGATGACGAACGCACCTATGCCATGCTCGCCCGCGGCGACAACCTCGGTGTGTTCCAAATGGATTCGGCCGGCATGCGGGAGCTGCTGCTGCGGATGGCACCCACCGAATTCAACGATCTGGTGGCCTCCAACGCCCTGTACCGGCCCGGCCCGATGGGCGTCGGCGCCCACTGGGCATACGCCGACCGCAAGAACGGACGCGAAGCGGTCACTCCCATCCACCCCGAGCTGGACGAACCCTTGCGCGACATCCTGGCCGAAACCTATGCGCTGATCGTCTACCAGGAACAGATCATGCAGCTCGCGCAACGGGTGGCCGGGTACTCACTCGGACAGGCCGACCTGCTGCGCCGCGCGATGGGGAAGAAGAAACCGGAAGTACTGGCCATGGAGTTCGAGAACTTTCGAAAAGGCATGTTGGACAATCAATACAGCGAAGCGGCCATCACGGCGCTCTGGGAAGCGGTGCTGCCGTTCGCCGGCTACGCCTACAACAAGTCGCACGCCGCCGGCTACAGCCTGGTGATGTACTGGACCGCCTACCTGAAGGCGAACTATCCCGCCGAGTTCATGGCCGCCCTGCTCACCTCCGTGGGCGACGACAAAGGCAAATCCGCGATCTATCTGGCCGACTGCCGCAAACGCGGTATACGGGTGATGCCACCCGATGCCAACCAATCCGCAGGCACCTTCTCCAGCGTGGGAGACGACATCCGCTTCGGACTCGGCGCCATCCGCAACGTGGGGGAACCGGTCGTCGAGTCCATCATCCGCGCACGAGAACTCAGCGGAGCGTTCACCAGCTTCTCCGACTACCTCGCCAAAGTCGACACCACCGCGTGTGCCAAGAAAGTCGTCGAATCACTGATCAAGGCAGGCGCCTTCGACTCCCTCGGCCACTCCCGCCAGGGCCTGTACCAGATACACGCCGAAGCCATCGACGCGGCCATGACCACCAAAAAGGCAGCAGCGCGAGGCCAATTCGATTTGTTCGCCACCGACACCGACGAACCCGACACGACCGCCACCGTGTTCGAGATACCAGTACCCGACCAAGAATGGGGCAGCAAACAGCTCCTGGGATCCGAACGGGAAATGCTGGGGCTGTATGTTTCCGGGCACCCCCTCGACACAGTGGCCCACCTGCTCGCCGCACGCTGCGACATTTCCATCGCAGCCCTCACGGAAAACCCAGTACCGCACGGGAACAAGGTCGTCGTGGGAGGCATCGTCGCCGCGATTGATCGACGAGTGACGAAGAAGGGAGAACCTTGGGCGATCGTGCGATTGGAAGACTTGGATGCCAGCACCGAGATCCTGTTCTTCCCCGCCGCGTACGCGGCCGCGGCCACCTCCCTCGCCGAAGACGCAATCGTACTGATCACCGCACACGTCAGCATTCGCGACAACCGTCTGTCCATACTCGGCGATCACGTCACGCTTCCCGACCTGGCCGGATTATCCGAGGACAAACCGATCACAGTGACGATCTCCGTCCCCGCCTGCACCCACCGGAATGTGTGCGCACTCCGCGAAACCCTGCAACGTCATCCGGGCCCGACAGAGGTACGGATCAGACTGATCGGCAAGAACGGCCCGCAACTCCTCGCCATCGCCCCCCGCTTCCGCGTCACCACATCCCCGGCACTCATGGGCGAGCTGAAGGCCCTCTTCGGGCAAGCGTGCCTCATGGACTGATCTGAGGCGCCGGCCTGGACCCGGACATGGTCTCGAGGAGTCGAACTACCGGCGCCCGAAATTTCTGTGACACTTCGGAGATGGATCTACACTTGTGCCCGGGTCCATCCACGCCCTCAAACGCGACCTCATCTACGCCCACGAAGGAGCGTTCCGGGCGCGTCACCTGGAAGCCCAGACCGAACAAGCCTGGTGTCTCACCCTCGCCACCAACGCCGTGATCGCCTGGACGACAGAGTATTACGGGCTCGCGGTCGAGCAGATGCGGCGAGCCGGTCGCCGCATCGACGACGAGGTGCTATCCCACATCTCCCCGGCGCATAGCGAGAACATCAATTTCTTCGGCGCCATCGAGGTCGACATCGACGCCGAACTTGCAGCGCTCGGCCCGACCGACTACCGGCCGCTGCGAGTCCGCGACACCCTGTTCTGACCTAGCCAGCTGCCAAAGTGCCGTTGACGTGCAGGTACAGGTCTTCTACCGTGATATCGGCATTGTTCGGGCTACTCACGATACGGAGCTGAACCGACACCGGTGAAGAGTTGGCGGCCACCAGAATTTCGGCCTCTGCCGTGGCAGAGGCTCTGGTCGTCTGACCGGGCTCGACGTCCACGGACGTCGATCTGGCCGGTATCGGCGTCCCGTCGCAGAGCAGTTCCAGCGCAACGGTTCCCGGCACATCATCGACACCGACGGCGACGGAGGCCAAAACCCGGTACGCCATCCCCGGAGCCAAACCGCCGCCCGCCAGTTTGATCGTCGTTTCGGGGCTTTCGGAGTCGGGTTCGACAAGTGTCCGAACCTCGCCAGTGCGCCCGTACAACTCCTGGTCGCCACCGCTGCCCTCTCGATACTGCAGCGGCACCAGGGCACCGCAGGGAAGTTTCCGGCCGTGGGGGAACAGCGGCCGACCGTCCTCGGTGTAGAAGGAACCGTAGAGCGCGGTCGGTGGGTCTCCGTAGTCGTGCTCCCAGTCTCGGTGACGGGTCCATCGCGCGCCGCCGGGAGGATCGCCGATCAGCGCTGTCGACAGTTCGAACGTGCTGGTGACGAGGCTGAACAAGAATTCGGCCATACCGCCGTCGAACCGTCGCCACGACGGATCCACGATGTGACGGAAGACCACGACGACAGGCCAGTCATCGGGGTTGTCGCCTTCGGTCAGCCAACAGATCATGTCGCCGTTGTAGGTGCTGCCCCACTGCAACAGACCGCCCGGCGCGGGATACCCGGCGAAAGGTAGATCGCCGTACGACTCGAAAACGCCGTAGCTGTTCAGCTCCTCGGCATGATCCAGCAGAAGCGTCAAAGACAGCGCGAAGTGTCGCTGCCCGGCCGGATAAAAAACGCAGAATTCATGGTTGATCTCGCCGTCACCGTACAGGTTGATAAAATCCCGGAAGTCCTGTGACAACCGGAAACCCATAGCCTCCTCGATCTCCACCCACGGTGGTGCGACTATAGGAGGCAGTGGTGGAGGGGGCATGACTGCATTCAGTTGCGCTACTGCGGGATGCACAAAGGACCATTTTTGCGGGTCCGACCACCGTCCAGCGAGTATATGAGGCTTACCCGACGTGGGAACATGTCGACCGCTACCACAGATAGCTTCCCGAGCCGCCCCCTCCAGACGGCTCCGGGCGTGAATTCTGACGTCGTCGTTTCGGCGTGAATCTGGGCATTGTCTGGCGTTGTGGCGGCCCGGTTGTGAGCGTGAAAATAGGCACCTCAACCGGCGCATCGGTCGAGCGATGCTGTGTGTCGGGTCGGGTTTGGGGTCGCCGACCGGCCGAAAACCGGGCGGGACGGCCGCCGCCGAAGCGTCGCACGTCTCGACGCCGCTACTCCGACCCCCCAGAATAGGGTCGGCTACGGGACTCGCACACGACGGCCCGATGAGCGGTGTCGGTCACCCGTCGATGCTCCCGGCGATCTCCACGCCCGCCTGCTGGAGTTCGTCCAGGGCCCGTTCGATGCTGGCGGGGGAGACGCCGGCGGACAGGTCCAGGAGCACCCGGGTGTCGAACCCGGCGGTGCGGGCATCCATGGCGGTGGCGCGAACGCAGTGGTCGGTGGCGATGCCGCAGACGTCGACGGTGTCGATTCCCTTGGTGCGCAACCAGTCCGCGAGGCCCGTGCCGTCCTCGGTGGCGCCCTCGAACCTGGAGTAGGCCGCAGCGTAGGCGCCCTTGAAGAAGACCTCGTCGATCGGCGCGGTATCCAGCTTCGGATGGAAGTCGGCACCGGGGGTGTCGATCCGGCAATGCGGCGGCCACGTGTCGACGAAGTTCGGGTTGTCGGAGAAGTGTGCACCGGGATCGATGTGGTAGTCGCGGGTGGCGGTGACCGCGGCGTAGTCGCTGGACCGCAGATATTCGCTGATCCGTTCGGCCAGCGCGGCGCCGCCCGCGACGGCCACCGAACCGCCCTCGCAGAAGTCGTTCTGTACGTCGACGATGATCAAAGCTCTACTCATGACGCCTCCACGAGATCGGTCCCGCAACGATTTCGGCCCGACTTATTGTAATTGGCTATCACAAGTGCGCATCACTGAACGCGCCGTCGGACCTTCGCTGTGGTCTGTACCTGACCTCGCGTGGAACGCGAGCGGCCGGGCATCGACAGGGGTGAGGCGGTGTCTCGAATCCTTGGTTTCAAGACGGAGAAATGTCGGTGGTTGGGGCTATCTGAGGGTTCCCAGGAGGATGTCACCTCGTCGAGGTGGCGTTTTCCCGCTGGGTGTCAGTGGTTGGCGCCGTCGGTTTCGGATGCCGACCTCCGGCAACGGGAGTGCTGCCGCAGGGTGTCAGTGGGCGAATCGGGCAGGGCGTTGTGGATGTTCTCGCGCTTGGCGAGGCTGCCGAGGTGTCCGGAATTTCACATCCGAGTGAGAGTTCCTGCCCATGATGTCAGTGCCCTGACCTGCGGATTCCCACCCGATCTCTGTGGAATTCGGTCCGCAGGTCAGAGGTTGGCTCGCCTGGGCCAGGCGTGGCCTCGCCGGACGGGCTCCGCCGACACGTTCGGCACGCGGAATCTCATCGCCCTTCTTGTTCGGTCCCGCGCCGAGCGGTGGAACTCTCCTCGGCAGCCTTCAGGGCGAATCCGATGGCCGCCACATTATTCAAGACGTGATCGGCCGCAGCCTGGTCACTCCCATACCGGCTTCCGGTGGTGGAATTGGGTTCTGCGCCTCATTCAGGCACGCCGCGAAGGGTCCCGACGCCTATCGGCGGGCACGGCAATCCGCTGCGCCGGGGACACGGGAGGTGATCCTGCTCGGCGACGAGGTGATCGATCTGGTCCGGCTTCGCGCAGACCGCGGACGCAACTGGCCCGTTCCCAATGAATGAGACCACTCGGTATTAGAGTCCCGTTGGCCCTGGTGAGGGCTGGAAGGGACACTGAGGGACATGGCAGGACGTAAGCGGCATTCCGCGGAGGACATCGTGCGGAAGCTGCGCCGTGCCGACGAGCTCGCTGCCGCTGGGCAGACGGGTGAGCAGATCGCTGCTGATCTGGGAGTGTCGGCGGCGACGTTGTATAACTGGCGCCGCCAGTACGGCGGGGTGGACACCGATGCCGCGAAGGAGCTCAAGGAACTGCGTGAGCAGAACGCGAGGTTGAAGCGGCTGCTGGCGGACGCGGAGCTGGAGAAGGACGCGCTGCGGGAGATCGCGAGGGGAAAATTTTAGGCCCGGCCAGCAAGCGGCGGGCTGTTGACATGCTCAAACAGGTGATGGGCATGTCGGAACGGTTCGCGTGCAAGGTGGTTGGGCTGCATCGGTCCACGTATCGGCAGCTGCCAGCTGCGCAGACCCCCGCCGATCCGGATGTCGGGTTGCGGGTCTGGCTGCGTTCCTATGCCACGAAACATCAAGGGCACGGGTTCCGGCGTGCGTGGGCGGCGCTGCGGTTCGATGAGGGCTCGCAGGTGAACAAGAAGAGGGTGCACCGGCTCTGGCGGGAGGAAGGCTTGCAGGTGCGGGCGCACTCGCCACGCAAGCGGGCGGGGTGCTCGACTACGCCGCTGGTTGATGCGGATGCACCGAAGGTGGTGTGGGCGTTGGACTTTCAGTTCGACTCCACCACGGATGGGCGCGCGGTGAAGATCGCTTCGATGATCGACGAGCACACCCGTGAATCGCTGCTTCACCTGGTGGAGCGCTCGATCACCGCCGAGCGGCTGGTGGCCGAGTTGCAGGAGGTGTTCACCGCGCGCGCTGGGCCACCGAAGGTGCTGCGTATGGACAACGGTCCTGAAATGATTTCCCATGCGCTGCAACAGTTCTGCGCCGACCGGGTAGGGATCGTCTATATCCCGCCCGGCACGCCGTGGAACAACGGCCATATCGAATCGTTCAACCGGCGGTTACGCAGCGAGTGCCTCAACCGCAACCACTGGACGAGCCTGCTCGAGGCCCGCGTCGTGATCGGCGACTTCAAGGACGAACACAACCGACGGCATCGGCATTCGGCGCTGGGCTATCTGACCCCTGCCGAGTACGCTGCCCGCTGCAGCCACACCCACCACCCCGTGGCCTGCAGCATCAACTGAATCCGGACGAAACAACCCGGACTCCAATGCCGGGTGGTCGCCTTATCGGGGACTGGTCACAACGACGTGCAGGAGAGACCCGCGCGACCAGTCGTGGCGGCCGACTGCCGAGACCGACGCTGGACCTCGTCGACTGATCTGTTGCCGCCGAGCTGCCCGCCGGAATCGACCGCCACGTCCTGCGCCGTTGGAGCGCTTTCGCGCTGTACCGGATTGAAGCTCGCGTGCCACCGAGTGCGGGGCCCGGGGGCATCAGCTCATGCGGCGGTGGGGTCGAACTCGGCGGTGACGCGGTCCACGAGTTTCTTGGCTTCGGGGCTGTCGCGGTCGGTGGGCAGCTCCACGGGCTGTCCGTTGATCGGGACGGTTACCGGCCGACGGTTCGCCAGTACCTTCCCGGCACCGTCGCCAAGCGGTACACCGGCCGAGGCCAGGATGCGGCCCATCACGGTGTCGGCGCCGACCGGCGGGAGGGCTACGACGCCCTGCGGCCACTGGACGCCTTTGATTTCGAAGAACTCATGGTAGCCGCCTATGTGCTGGTACCCGACCTGTTGCAAGTACAAATCGTCTGGCGTCGAGCCTTGCGTTTGATTTATCTCATCGTTGAACGTGCCTTGGAACACGCCGGTGGTGGGGTCGAAGTGTGCATATTGGCCCGACACGGACGCCTGCATCTCGAGCAAGTCGAACACAACCTTCATACCATCGGGAGCAGGCTGGTTGTCCTTGGAGTAGAGAGCCTTGGCGCTATCGATGTCGGGCGGGTTCCACATGTGCGGGACGATGTCGAGGTCGTTGGCGTAGCGCTGCACTCGTTGCAGGCGTTGGGTGGTGTAGTTGACGAATTCCTGATTGCAGAAACTCGGTCCGGCGGTCGAGAGCACGCTGATCCTGGCTTTCTCGGAATTGTCCCATAGCCATTGGGTGTCGCGCAGGAACAGGGCCAGCGTGGGTGATAGGGCACCGCCGAGGCTGTGGCCGGTGACGGTCAGGTCGATCGCCTTGTCGCCGAGCGTGCTCAGGAACTCGGGCAAGGTGTGACCGGCCCCGGGACGGTGGCCGGAGGGTTTAATACCCGTAAGGGTTTTCACCCCGATGGCCGTGCCGATCGTGTGCAAGGCGGCGCTATTCGCGAACCACGGCGTCTGGAGAATGAAGGAGTCCTCGACGAGCCAGTCGAACACCAGTGCGTCGGTGCTGCCGGCCATGGCGATCACGTACCGGGAGCGATCCTCGGTGCTTCGCACCATGTACAGGGCGTTGACCGCGTACAAGTCGGTGTCGAACAGCGCGACTCCGGGACCCCATACGATCTCCCACCCTCCGATGACCTCCTGGTTGGTGTCGAGATACTGCTGGATCTTCTGATAGAGCGTCCCCTCCAGGTCGCTGTCTTCTTTGCTGATGCTGTTGACCAGATTCGCGTACTCGCACAGCTGGTATGTGACCTTGTCTTGCAGAGTCGGCTCATTGATCGTCGTGGATCGTGCAGTCATGTACCGCTCCTTGCCGTATGAGTTTCATCCGAAACAGAGAGGAGAAAGCGGTGACGCGCATTCACACGCCGCGTCCGCATCGGGGACAGATCATCCCGGACCGGTAGCTGTGGATACGAGTCTAGACGATCCACCACACATGTGGGCGAAGCACCTTGCCCGTTCCCAATGAATGAGACCACCCGGTATTAGAGTCCTGTTGGCCCTGGTGAGGGCTGGAAGGGACGATGAGAGGTATGGCTGGACGGAAGCGGCATTCCAGGGAGGAGATCGTGCGGAAGCTGCGCCGTGCCGACGAGCTCGCCGCCGCGGGCAGACGGGTGAACAGATCGCCGCGGAGCTCGAGGTGTCGGCGGCCACGTTGTACAACTGGCGTCGCCAGTACGGCGGGATGGACACTGACGCGGCGAGAGAATTGAAGGACCTGCGGGAGCAGAACGCGCGGCTCAAGCGGCTGTTGGCGGATGCGGAGCTGGAGAAGGACGCGTTGCGGGAGCCCGCCACCATCATGACTGGAAAATGGTGAGCCCAGCGGCCGGACGCCGCGTCGTGGACATGCTCAAACAAGTGATGGGCCTGTCGGAATGGTTCGCGTGCAAGGTCGTTGGGCTGCATCGGTCCACGTATCGGCGGCTGCCGGCCGCGCAGACCCCCGACGATCCGGACGCCGGTTTGCGGGCCTGGCTGCGCACCTACTCCACGAAACATCCGTGTCACGGGTTCCGACGTGCGTGGGCGGCGTTGCGGTTCGACGAGGGCAACGCGGTGAACAAGAAGAAGGTGCACCGGCTCTGGCGCGAGGAAGGCTTGCAGGTGCGTGAGCACCACCCACGCAAACGAGTCGGTGCGTCGTCGATGCCGCGGACCGACGCGAATGCACCGAAGGTGGTGTGGGCGTTGGATTTTCAGTTCGACTCCACCGTCGATGGCAAGGCGGTGAAGATCGCGTCGATGGTCGACGAGCACACCCGCGAATCGCTGCTGCACATGGTGGAGCGGTCAATCACCGCTGAGAAGCTCGTCACCGAGCTCGAGCGGGTGTTCGCCAGGACCGGCGGGCCACCGAAAGTGCTGCGGATGGACAACGGACCGGAAATGATTTCCCAAGCGCTGCAACGATTTTGCGCCGGGAAAACCGGACCGCTTTACATTCCGCCGGATAACCGTGGAACAACGGCTTCATCGAGTCATTCAACCGGCGGCTGCGCAAAGAATGCTTGGACCGCAACCACTGGACGAGCCTACTCGAGGCTCGCGTGGTGGTCGGCGACTTCAAGGACGAACACAACCGGCGGCATCGGCACTCGGCGCTGGGCTACCTGACCCCGGCCGAGTACGCTGCCCGCTGCACCCACAGCCACCACCCGGTGGCCTGCGGCATCAACTGAATCGGGACGAAAACAACCCGGACTCAACAACCAGGTGGTCTCGTCATCGGGGACCGGTCACTTGGGGAACGCTCGGTAAGCCGATGAGTGTGCATATCTCGGGCGGCGCGTGCGGACCCGGCACTACGCAGTACCGCCGATCGAGTTGCCCGCGCATGTCTTCGGCAATGTTCATCAGTGTCGGGCGGTGTAAGCGGAGTACTGCCATGCACCTTCACGCTCCAGCCAGGTGGTGAAATCCAGCAGTTCCGGATGGCATCGCCGCAGCGACACGATGTCGGCATTCCAGCCGCCGCCCTGGTTGGCGAACCGGTAGCCGGCGAGGGCATCGGGGTCCTTGTCCAACAACGCTTCTCGTGGGATCGCTCGGTATTCGATCGATTGTCCGAGGGACCGGCTCATGGCCTCGGTGATCTCGGTCATGGTCAGCTCGTCGCCCGCCAGTTCCACCGCGGCTCCGATGTATTCGTCCGGATGAGTAAAAGCCCGCGCAGCGAAGACACCGATGTCGGTACCCGCGATCAGCTGCACGGGTACGTCCGGATGGATGACATCGGTGAGTACTCCCTCGTGCAAGCCGAAGCGGGGGTCGAGCTGGTTCTCCATGAAGCGCACCGGGCGTAATGCGGTGGTCGGCAGGCCGAGCCGAGTCGAGTATCTCTCCAACTCCGCCTTGCTCTGCCAGCGGCGAATGCCGTGATCGGCGTCCGCAGCGCCGACCGAGGCGTAAACGAAGTGAGCAACACCCGCTGCCGCGGCCGCATCCGCGACATTGCGGCCGAGCCTCAGTTCATCGTCGACGGTGAAGCCGGGAGGTGTGCCAGGGTATCCCACGGTCGGTTGCACGCTGAACACCCCGTGAACACCCGCCGCCGCCGTGTCCAGCGTGGTTCGGTCGCCCATATCACCACGCGCCAGTTCCGCACCCGCCTCTGCCAACACCCGAGCACCCGCCGTGTCCGGGTCACGCACCAGCGCACGCACCCGCCAACCCGCCGCCAGCAGTGCGCGAGCCGTTGCGCCACCCTGGGTGCCCGTCGCTCCGGTAACCAACACGATGTCCGACATCGCAGCCTCCTCGAGTAGCGCTGTTCGCCTGTATCGGCAATAAGTGGGGATTGTCCCCGCTTAACCGTCGGCTACGATACGGGGACTATCCCCGTTTTGCAATCGGAGTGTAATGACACCAGCCCCGAGCAGACCGGCCCGCGCCGACGCGCTGCGCAATTACGAGCGGCTCATCACCGCCGCCACCAATGCCTTCGCCGAACACGGCCCGCAGGTGCCGCTGGACGACATCGCACGCGCCGCCGGGGTCGGCAATGCCACGCTCTACCGCCATTTCCCGACCAGACAGGCACTACTGGAAGCGGTTCACCACGACCACATAGAGGCACTGGTCCACCGAGCCGGCGACTTGGCCACGGCACACGCCCCCGCCGAGGCGCTCAGGTTGTGGCTCGACACCGTTGTCGCACAGGGAAGCGCCACCCGCGGCCTGGCGGCCTCGCTGCTCGCAGTCATAGGCACATCGACCGAATCTTGGTGCCGGAAAGAAATATTCGCCGCGGCAACCGGCCTTTTGCAGCGCGCTCAGGACGCGGGCGAGATCCGTTCCGGGCTGACCGCACCCCAGTTACTGAAGCTCGTCAACGCGATAGCCCTTGCCACTGAAGGAGATCCGGACCGAACCCAGCAAGCCCACACACTGCTGGACTTCCTCTTCGACGGCCTTCGCGTCCAAGCGTGACACTGTGCACGCGACAGACCTGTGCGCAGCTCGAACGGACTGGCCGAACGTTCGCCGATGCCGCTGATCGCGCTGTCCGGACTGGCACATACGGCGCGGCCCGGCCCGGGATAGAACGGTCCTGGGCCGGGCAGGGATTGGTGTGCCGGTCAGTTCGCCACGTTGTCGAATGTGCCGGCCTGGTAGGAGCCGCCTGTGGTCTTGGTGATCACCAGCAGCCGGTTGCGGCGTTGATCATGGCGACCAGGTAGACCAGTGCGGCGATCTGGTCATCGTCGTAGTGCTTGCGCACCAGGAACTCCCGCCGACTCACAGCAAAGATCTCACCGTGACGGACATCGCCTTCGACTCAGCAATTGGGCGGAAAACATCCTCTTCTGCCGCGTGGCGCGCGTTCGCGAACGTCCGCAACTGGCCGATTACATCGCAGTCGATCGCAGGGCGCATTCCGAGCTGCGCGCTCGAGTTTGTCCCGAATCAGGAAGACGATCGCCGAATCGGCCGCCGGACGGCGACTCGTGCCAGGCTCATGACAACCCCGGCGACTCCGACCCCCACACCCCATCCGGCCAGCACATCGGTCGGCCAGCGCGCCCCCAGGTAGACCATCGCGATACCGATCGATACGACCAGCGTGGCAATAAGGCCCGCGATCCAGCGCCGGCGCTCCATCGGCCAGGGCAGCGCCGGATAGGCGGTGACCGTGACAGCCGCGGTCACCGCGGCCACGGTCGACGGCATCGAGAACGCACCGACCTGAACTACCGACAGATCTACCGGTGGGCGCTCCCGCTGAATCATATGCTTCAGAGCCCTGGCTGCCGACTGCGCCGCCACTACCGACACAGCGATCGTAATCCCTTGCCACCACCAGCGTTTCGTGACCACAACAACCAGACCCACCACACCGGCCGTAACTATGACTGCCCTCTCGCTGCCGCCATCTTCTTGGGGATGATCGGAAAGTCAGCGCGCGTGCCGGTGCATGAGCGTGTCACGGGCGGCGGTAGTAGGCAGCAGAACATCCGCGCCACCATCGTAGGGATGGTGGATCCGCTTCAAACACAAACCAGCGATCATGACCCCTGCGGTGGCGTCGTCGGCGACGGCACACAGAAGTTCGTCGACAGCGCCGTGCCGCCAGGGGATCTGGCTGACGAACAGATGGGTGTAGGAGATGAACTCGGCGTCGGTCTCGGTGGGGTTCTGGCAGACAGACGTCCAGTAGCGGGCACCGGGATGCCACCGTGCGTGGTCATCGGGCCGCGCGTCCGGCTCAGGATGGTCGGACCAGTCGCAGGTGATGAGGTAGACCTCCTGCCCGGTGAACAACTCGTCCAGGACCGTGTTGTACCGGTCGAGCGCGATGCCGTACTCGTCAGCAGTTCCTGGATAGCGCTTCGAGCCAGGCAGGCCATGGAACCGCACCCACCGATCCCGATAGGCATGCTTCAACTCATCCGCCAACGGTGGACACCGCGGCCAACGTCGTTGCCAGAGCTCCAAAAGATCGTCACTGCCCACCCGATCACAGTATCCGCAGGTTGAACGGCAAGCTCACAGCGTTCGGCAGCCGACGACGCCCCGTGGCGAGTTCGGTGACCAGATCCTCATAGCCGACGGCCAACTCGGCCAAGCGCTCCCACGCGAACCAGAGGTCCCATTCCGCGTCGTCGGCCATGGCCGCGTACGCACGGGCGCTGAGCTGGGCGAGGCGGTCGATCACCGCGCCAAGCGACTCGGTGTGCAGGTAGGCGCCACCATGTGCGGGTGGCAGCCGCACCTCGGCCCAGCGGTCGATGTCCCGGACCAGGCGAGCGCGCTGCTCATCGAGGTCGGCGACGACCGCCTGGACCGCGCCGAGACTGCGCGCATGCAGGTCGGCGAGTTCGCAGGCCCGGCGCAGCACCGGATGATCGGGCAGCGGCTTCCCGTCTCGGCAGGCACGCAGCAATTGGCTTCTCGTCGGCAGACGATCGCTCACCGCGCGCCTTTCCGGCCCGCGCAGGTCAACACGCAATCCACGATGACCGCACCGGACGGGCGGAACGTGTCGCGCGGCGCCACCACCCACTGCCGAAACCCGCCGCTCGCTTCGGCGGGCGAAGGCAGCGCGATCTCGCCGCCGAAAGGCACGATCGACACGTCGAGCCGGAACAAGGCCGAGAACAAGCGCATATCGTCGGGTACATCCGGGCGGCACAGGAAAGTCCATCTGCGAGAACGGATATGGGCGACCACCGGGCCGACCGGATACCCACGGAAGACCAGGTCGTCACGTACCCACTGGCCCAGCCGACCGGGCATCGTGATCCCGCCGACCACACCCGCCTTCACGACAATCCGGCCGACCTCTGGGTGTATTCCGGCCGGTAGCCCACAGGTGCGCCGGTAATAGACGCAGCGAGAAGCGGGCGTATCCGCGAATGCCGCATCGTCCATTCGCCATCCTCGATTCACATCGTCCGGTAAGAAACAGCCCCCGGTTCTGGACCTGGAACCGTTGTCGCGGTTAAGGTTTCAGGACTTCTTCGATTCGGACCGGGCGCGTTCAGTAGAGCACCGGATATTGCTGGGCGGGACATTCTCAGTTGTGGAATCCGGCGGAAATCGCCCAGGTTCCAAGGCACCCCGCCAAAACGTTCCAGTTTGATACCTGGCCAATAGTTAGGCTACGAAAGGGAATTCGTCGTGACCCCAACCGGATCCACCCTCCCCCGCCGGATGCTGGGCCGACAGCTGCGCGAGCTGCGGAACAAGTCGGGCGTCAGCGTGGAGGTCGCCCGCGAAGCGATCGGCGTGGGCAAACAAACCCTGTGGCGGATGGAGACCGGGCAACCGGTCCGGCTGAATCCGCTGTTCATCGAGCGGTTGTGCAAGGTGTACGGCGCGTCGGAGGACGTCACCAACATGATGCTCGGACTCGCCGAGGAAGCGGGCCGCACAGGGTGGTGGCATGCCTACGGGGATGCGATCCCCAAGCATTTCGATCTGTTCGTCGGGTTGGAGGAGGCGGCGAAGCGGATCGTCTCTTATCAGACGACGCTGTTGCCCGGCCTGTTACAGACCGATGAGTATCGGCGCGCCATAACTTGGGTCGACTCACCCACGATGCCGACCGCAGAAGTCGAGCGACGCATCGAGCTGTTCAATCGGCGAAAGATACGCCTGACCATGACCGACAACGCACTGACCGTCGAAGCGCTCGTGGACGAGGCCATGCTGCACCGAGCCATCGGCGGCCCGGCCGTCATGGCCGATCAACTGAATTGCCTTGCGAAAGTCGGTGAGCTGCCGAATGTTTCGGTGCGCGTGATCCCTCTCAAGGCTGAGGCGTATGCCGGTCTCGTGGTTGGACCGTTCGTACTGCTCGAGTTCCCCCGGCATCCAACAGCGCACCTCACCGAGCCGCCGGTCATCTACGTACAAGGCCACACCGGTGCGCTGTACCTTGAGAAGTCCGAGGAGGTTCGGCAGTATCAGTACGCCCACGCCGATCTGCAACGTTCGGCATTGGATGAGCTCCATAGCCGTTCCCTCATCCGCAAGATCGCGAAGGAGTACGCGACATGAGCACAGAGCTATCCGAGGCCGCCTGGTTCAAGAGCAGGCGTAGCAGTCCCAGCCAAGACTGCGTTGAGGTCGCGTTCCTCGGCAGTGGATTGGTCGGTGTACGCGACTCGAAGAATCCAACTGGCCCGGCTCTCGTGTTCACCCCAACTGAGTGGGACTCATTCGTAGCTGGCATAGCCAGCGGCGAACTCGACCGGCCATAGTCCGGAGCCGGGTTCCCCACCGTTGCCCCGGATCCTCACATGCCAAAGGTTCCGGGGCTCACGCTCGGAGAACAATCCCGGCCCGCCGACGGCCTCGCCTGCATGCGCGATCGCTTGCACCCGCGAAAACGCACCGGTAGCGTCGACCTTCGCTGGCAGGGGGCGGAGGAACCGGTCCGGCCCTGACAAGGTCAGGCACAACAAACCGGCTGCGAGGGGAATCAATGACACCACAAGCGAATTCGCGACGGCTGACCATCCTCGCCGTCGGTGCCGCGCTTGCGCTGGCAGGCTGCGGTCCTTCGACCGATGGTGACGCCAAGCCGAACGGAAGTTCCTCCGCGAACCCGAGCATTGCTCCCGACGTACCAGCAGGCTACGACCCTTGTACGGACATCCCGCAGAGTGTGCTCGATTCGGAGAATCTGCGCAGCAAGGACAAGGAAGACTCCAACGCGTCGGGGGGCGTCAGATGGCGCGGTTGCGCGTGGATTCAAACTGACGGGTACGCGCCCGTCATCCGCACGACAAACCTCACCGTCGATATGGTGCGAGACAAGAAGTTCGCTGACGCACGCGAGTACACCATCAATGGTCGGCACGCGATCTCTACCCGGCAAGTGGACGAGCACCCCGAGGCCGTGTGCACGATCAACGTGGAGATGAACGGCGGCAGTCTTGAGTTCTTCCTCAGCAATCCCTCGTCACGCAAAGCCACCGGCAACCTGGATACGTGCGAGCTTGCGCGAAAGCTGGCCGAAAAAGTCGTCCCGACGATTCCTTCCAATGCTTGAAACATGCTGATCGCAATTAGACTCACCGGGAGGGAGTAGCACATGGGTGACGACAAGGCGCAACCACCTCGACCTATGGCGAATATGCTCGCCGCGGCACGGGAGGGGCAGTTAGGTATCCAGATGATGCCAGAGGACTTCATATACATAGACCGCGACTGCGAATACTTCAAAGATGTAATTCAAAAGATCCAACGGTCCATGGACGTTGTTTCACAGCAGGAACACTGGGGCGTGGGTGAAGGCAACAACGAGATGATCTCAGCACGTACCATTGTCGACAGATTCAGAAAGAAGGCTCGCGGGGCCGAAGACCGCAACAGCGTCTACCAGGTGATGGACGACCATTACCGCATTGTCGAAGATATACAAGCGGTTTATCGGACAGTTCGTGACCGAATGATACAGGCGGACAGCAACTTTGCCGCTGAATTCAACAGACTGAACACTAGCTTGCCCGAACGACCACCTGTACCACTGAAGGCAGGCCCGTACCTTCTCCCCGATGGAAGTACACGATGAACGGCTACGAAGGTACGAGAATTCCAAGCGGTGGCGAGCATCCCGATAGGTGGGAGCACCCGAGTATCAAAGACGCCTTCAACCCGCTCGATGTCACCGACGCGATGAGTCAAGCGCAGAAGTATTGGGAGGCACATCAGCAGTGGGAGCAGGGCGTTGAGACGTTTGCTCGCTCCATCCTCAACTCGATTTCTCAAGCTTGGTCTGGCCCGGCTGCGGAACAGTCCAAAGCCTCGATTCTCAACTACACCAATGACCAAGCTAGACCGCTGACTCCAGCCCTCGCTGAATTACACTCCCGCGTTCGCGACGCGGCGAATGCGATCGTCAACACGAAGAAGGCCATCCCCGACCCCGTCCAGGTCACCTGGACCTCATGGGCGTGGCCCCCACACCGATGGGACCTGCAACGCGACCAGTCCGAGGCCGAACAGGCGGCGCGGGCCGCGATGCGGGACTTCTACGTGCAGCCGTTCAGCGAGATGGACGGCAAGATTCCGGTGCTGCCCACACCTGTGGGCCCTACTGCGTCGGTGGACATTCCGCCTCCGCCACCCGGCGGCTACCAGGGTGACGACGGCGGCGGTGCGCCGACTTCGTCCAACTCGGGCGATCCCAGCACCACCGATTCCGGAATCCCCGGCGACAAGGACGGCGACGGCAAGACCGACGAGTCGGGCACCGAAAAACAGTCCAACGAACAGTCGACGCAAGAGCAACAATCCGACGCGACGACACCCACCACGCCTGCGGGCCTTGACCCCACGGCGACGACTCCGGCCAGCACCACAGACCCCACCAAGACCGTCCCGACCAGCACCGGAACCCACAGCAGTCCAGGCACTCCCGGGATGCCAGGCACGCAGAATCAGCCGCAACCAGGACGCAGCATTCCCGCTACACCCCAATCTCCGAACACATCGGCGAACCCGGCGGCGGCTACAAAGGCAACGACGAACGCACGCGGTTCCTCCGGTATGCCCGGTATGTCCGCACCCGGCGCGCGGGGCGGCGGCGGCAAGGACGACGAGTCCGAACACAAGACACCGGACTACCTGATCAACCAGGAGAACACCGACGAACTCCTCGGTGAGATCCCGAAGACGGTGCCCGGCGGCGTCATCGGCGGCAGCCCGGACTGAGCGGGCCGCACACTCTTCGATTCGGCATCCGCCCGCATGGCCTCCGAACAAGCCATGCGGGCGGGTGCGCGCACGACAGCGGTCGCCACCCCGCGCGACCAGATTGGACCTCGAATGGCTGAATGGACTTGGGACCCAGATGATTTCGCCTCGCTCTGGTACAGCGACGCACACGACCGCTTCCCCAGCCCCTTGCGCTACACCAGCCGTTTCGCCTACCGCGACGACTTCGCCACCCACCGCACGGCGGTACGCGACCGCTACTCCCCTGACGAACTCGACGAGATCAACGCCGCACTGCACACCCTGAGCACCTCCGACATCCGCATCGAAATCCTCGGCGGCACCTGCAAACACAAGAACAGCACCGGCCGCGGCGACCTACGCGAATACCGAATAATCGGCGCCCGCAACACCTACAGCGCCGTCATCCTCAGCCAATCCGGCACCCAACACGAACACAGCCCCATCCGCGTACGCATGTTCCGCACTGAACAACTCCCCACCCGCCTCATAAACGCAATCCCTCCCTGCCCACCCGGCACCGAAAAACCCGCCGCCTTCCACCCCGACGACCTCTCCCCCCGCCGCGACACCTACCTCCAAGACAACGCCCGCAACACCCCCCGCGAGCAATACCAACGCCTCCTCCACCGCCCCGCCGACGGCGGCGGCACCGCCGTCCTCCTCACCGCCCCACTCCTCACCCACACCAAACCGTCCAAAGTCCTCCAATGGCACGACATCTCCAACGACGGCCGCTACACCGAACTCCGCACCCACCACATCACCATCCGCCCCACCACCCCCACCGACCTGACCACCCACTTCACCACCTGGATCGACCAAGCCCTCCAACACCTAGCCGACGCGCGCCCCGACTCCTGGTAGCCGATCCGACACAACCAAAGGGCAGCCAGAAGCGCCGAATGAGCAACGCCAGAAGCTATCAGATGCGAGGCTCGAAGCGCCGACCGTGGCGAGCTTCTTGACGATTGAACTCGCGATCCTCGATCCGCGAATCGTGCAGTGTGCCTCGCCTGACCCCGATCGGTTGATCCATCGAGCAGTTCACAGGGCCCGGCACTCGAGCGTCGTCACCTCCAACCTGCAGTTCGGCAATGCGCACTTGCTCGGGTGAACACGTGCTGGGTAGGGCCGAAGTTTCACGGGTTCGGCTGTCAGAGTGTGGCCTTATCGATCTGTTCGCGGAGGATGTCGCCGTGACCTGCGTGCCTGGCGAACTCTTCGATTGTCGGCTGCCAGGAGGAAGGGACCACTTCGGAGCCGGTTTTGCCATGAGGATGGGTTCTGTCGCAGATAGCGTGATGGCGTTGGTGGGCGTGTTGCGGTTGGATCCCGTCGCTGGTATTGACGGCGGGCCTACGTTGGTGATCTCGTCCGAAAGTTATTGCCACACTTCGGTGCACTCGACGACTTGGGCGAGGCCTCGACATTCCATGCCGGTCACTTCTTGCGGCCGTCCCAGGGAACGCCGAACCAGCCGTTAAAGGAATTCAGCAGGGCCACCAGAGCCGCCCCCAGCCGCCAGTCCAAGTCGGGTGCGTACAGGCGTAGCCGGTCCCCGAACGGTCTGAAGTCCAGGAACAGTTGGCCGCCCGCACGCCACCTGATGCGCCGAGGGGCGCGGGGGAAGTCGCCGTTGTTGAGCACGGCGGCGAGGAAGACGAATGGCAGCAGAGGGGACATCAGCCAGCAGACGAGCCACCAGAAGATCCGGCCCTTGTAGCCCACCGCTTCAGGGACGCCGGGCTGTCCCACCGTCCAGCGGGTTCGTATACCTCTGCCTTTGAGCGCTTTCTCGCGTACGAGAGTGCCGATGACCTCACCGTGCGCACCGAGCACCTGATACGTCGCCACCCCGCTGTTGGCCGACTGAGTCACCAGAGTGACCACCCGGCTGCCGCGGTGTTCGTCGGCCCACAGAACGAACGAGCGAGCACCGGTGCCGCGCGCCGCGAGGTAGGCGGGTATGCCGCCGGGCGGGAGTTCGCGCTCCACGTACGCGACGATCCGGGGCGTCCCTGATCCGTCGGTGAGCTCGACAACGTTCCTGACAGGTGGAGGGGCATCTCCTTCCTCCAGATCCTTGAGCCTCACCGGAGGAATCCTCATGGTCAGATCGGCTGTCACCCTGCATGCTCCTTCGTGCTGTCTCTCGTAAACGTGGAAAGGCCACCCGGCGGCATCCAGACCCGGTGCCACCCTCCGTGCGAGTTCGGGGCATCGTCCAAATCCCGTGCCCGCCACGATGATCTCACGTAGGCGGATTGCAGAGTCGCGTTGACGACCGGGTGCTCAGCAACCACCGCCTCATATGCGGCGATCGCCTCGGTCGGGAGGCCACCGTTGACGTCGGACTGGACGGAGATGCCGGGCCGTACCTCATGCCCCGTGCGAATCTCGACCGATGTCACATCCGATGGCGGCTCGCTGGGCGACGCCGAGTTGGTCACGCTCGCGCTTATGCAGGCCGTGCTCGGCTTCACCTCGAGGCCAAATGGCTCCGCCACGCCTGCGCTCACCTGCGGCATCTCTTCCCGTACCTGCCCGAGCAGTCCTGCTACAACAAGCGCCTGTGCAAGGCCGCCGAGCCGCTGCGTCGGGTCACCCGATTGCTGGCCGCCGACACTTCTATGTGGAGCGACGACGTGCGGATCGTGGACTCCACGCCGGTGGAGTGCGGCCGCTCGCGCGAGACCGTCAAGTGCTCCGACCTAGCCGGATGGGCCGATACTGGCTGGGGAACGCCCTGGCGCGGTGCGCGCTGCGGCGGTGAGGGTGGCGTTTCGGGGCCACTCACGGTAGAAGTGGGTCCATGTCTGACCAGCAGCCTTCCCCTCACCTGGCCCAGATGGCCGGTGCGCCCAAGGCGTACGCACCACCGCAAGCCCGGGGGGTCAGCGCGAGCTACCGGCGATGGGCCAGCATTCTCATCTGGCTCGCAATCATCATCGCAGTCCTCGTGGTGGTTGCGTTCGTGGCGAGCCTTGTCCTCCTTGCGCAGGCGGACGCGGACGATAGGAACGCTGCCTACGGTTACCTCGCCATCTTTCTCTGGTTCGGGATCGTCGCGGCGATCCCGGTCCTGCTCGCGGTCGCCATCCCCGGTTCGGTCATGAAGCGGCGCGTGCGGCAGCAGCGGCAGGCGGGGATCACACCTTCGTAAGGCGCCCCTTCGACTTACCGCTGGTACATGCAGGACATCGATGGTTTGGCGGTCCCGGGCGCACGGCCTCGGCCCGCATCACTGGCAGCGCACCGGATGCTGAGGACCACGCTGCCACCGGTTGGGTGCAGCGGATCGGCATCAACACCGAACCCGACGACTGGCCAACCACCTTTAACTGCGCGGGATTGCGGTTAGAGCCCCTGGGCTTGGTCGCGACGGGTCCTGGCCGCCCGGCGGCGGAGTTCGGCCCGGTCGAGCGCGTTGTAGATCGCGTCGTACCCCGCGATACCGAGCCCGACCACGCCCAGGATGCCGACGACCACCGCAACCGGGACAAAGCTCAGCACGATGCAGATCACCGACACAGCGATGAAACCCAGGCCGATCCAAAGGCTCCACCGACCGAGGGCGCTCATGCGGCGACCAGTTTTCCCGGCAGCGCGCCGGCCTCGAACGAACGGGCTACGAGCACCGGCGCGAGGATCAGGGCTACGGTCGAGCGGCGGGTACGCACGTGAATCACTCACTTCCTTGGTGGTGGCACTTCATCGATGAACGCCACGAGGGTCGGCAATGACGTGACACCGGCCGCACGTGCCGAGTCTACTTCTCCAATAGTCGTGCTCCGAACCAGTCGAAACGCGGGTGCCAGCCGTTGTTCCGCAGGACCGCGAACACCGGCACCTACTGGGGGACGCCCTGACGAGCCGAAGCCAGACCGATATTATCCAGCTCCCAGTCGCCGGTGCGCGGCCACACCACCCAGGCACACAGCTTGGTGCACTTCCGCACCTTGACCCGCGGCATCGGCGACCCGATCACAATCGACAACGCACGTTCGATCTCGCACTCGGCATGACGACACCGCACCATCCCGTGCGGCGGAGGTGCAGAAAGCACAAAGCCCGCCCGAAAGTGTGTGCCCTCAGGACCTTTCCCGGCCTCGGAGACGCTCGTTACCCTGACCTCAGGGTGCCCGCACTGTCGAAACCCATGTGGCGCAAGATTTCCGAATGGCACCGGTTGGGATGAAATCGCATGGCCCTGCAACCAAAACCGTTGGCGGCGGCGTGGACGACGACCCCGGCTCTCAATCCCGATTGTCAACGTGGCCGCGTCACACGGGCACGGCGCGGTTGACCGACGAGATCAGCATCCTGCCAAGAAGGACCGGACCAGGGTCGGTTCACTGCTTGGTCAAGGCGGGTGTGGTCGGGCGATCCGAGACTCGTAGAACGAGTGGTGCTGTCGACGCCGTCCAGACGTCGGTGCGCGACTGGTCAGCGGCATTTTCGTGCCGGCCAACCCATTACTGCCGACCAGGGTGCGACGGCGCAGCTTGCTGATTGCTGTTTGATAACCAGATGTCACTTTCGTTAGTTGGGGCCGTCGTTGATCACCTAGCGTCGGATGGTCAGGTGTTATCCAGGTCAACAAGAGCTGAGGTAACTGGGATGGCTGCGAAGTTCGAGATCTACAAGGACAAGTCCGACAAGTACCGGTTCCGGCTCAAGGCCGCCAACGGCGAAGTCATTGCAGTCGGCGAAGCATATGAGTCCAAGGCTGCGTGCAAGAACGGCATCGAGTCGATCAAGAAGAACGCTCCAGCCGCCGATATTGTCGACCAGACACTGGCCGGGGTCTAGCGAGTTCGATCCGCGAGCTCGGTCCGGCCACTTGGCGTCGGACCGAGCGAGCGCACGCCCAGCGGCATAGCGGATGTTCGCGCCTGGCGTGGATACGGTCACCCGCGCGAGCACGGTCGTTGCCCGGTCACGTCACCTTCGCTCGATGCGAGACCGAAGCGGTTGGCCGAGATTCCCAGACATGTTGTGCGAGTGTCGAATACGATGGTCATGTCGAGTTTTACCCATTCCCACCTGGGTCACCATGGATATAGGGTTCGCGTCTGATCTGCCGTGCGCAGCGTTCGGCGGCGGCGGTTCGGACGGTCCTGCCGATATCTGTGCCGCTGTCGGGGCGGGCGTGAGAGTTGCCTGCGAGAGGGATCGGCGGGACGCCGTTCGAAAATCGCATTGCCGAGCGTGGTGGATAGGTCGGAGTCCGGTGTGCGGACCCGGCCTTTCGCCTTCGCACTCGCTCCCCCACAGAGGAACGGATTTGTGAGCAACGAACCGATTCAAGACATCGCGGAAGTGAGTCAATTCGAAGCGTCGCAGGACCCGGAGACCTCGAGCCTCCAAGAGGATATTCGTAACGGCACGTGGCTGGAAAAAAGTGGTGGGGATTTCACATACATTTCAACCATGCGTGTATCCAAGCTTTGATCTCATTGGGGGGAGACAAGATCGTCGATCTCATTGCCGAATTCGTTTCGAATGTTTTCCCGCCCCCCTTGACAATTTGGCCGGGTTTCTCGTCCAAATTAGGTGGGATGTAATGAAGAGGATTGATCAGTCTACCGGAAACGGCGTCAGGCTCACTTCTCCGTGGCCGGCTCCCGGTATGCTCATTCCCGCCGGGCGGGGTGTGGCGAAGGACCTCCTCTATTGGAAAGTCTATGGCGACCCTCAGGAGACCGTTGCTTTCCATGACGATGCAGCCGAGAACTTTGTTTATGATGCGGCCGGTGGAGTGGGGTGATCATCAAAAGTTCCCCGGAAACCGCAGTGCCACGGGAGCGGGCCTGGCGGTTTACCAGGGCGCTCTCTACTGCGCGCATCGTGGCTCCCCCGATGAGTATTTGTGGTACAGCGCATACGACGGCGAGAAAAGTTGGAAAGAGGGAGTGAGCTTCCCCGGCAGCACAAAAAGAAACGCCAACCCGGCCATCGCGGTCTACAATGACCGCCTCCGTTGCGTGTTCCGTGGAACGGACAACGCTGTGTATCACAAAATACTGAATGATTCCCCCTGGGGAGATCACGCCAAGGTCGGGAGTCCCGCCGGGGACGGACCCGCCCTGGCCGTCTACAAGAATCACCTCCATTGCGTTTTTCGGGGCAGAGACGATAAGAAACTGTTCCACAATTTCTACAATGGTTCGTCCTGGAACGGACACGCCAACCTAGGGACAACCGCAGACGGGCAGCCGGGTCTGGCCGTCTACCACGATAAGCACACCGACCTCGAGCAACTCTTCCTGGTATTTCGAGGCGCCTAGAACCATCCTGGCGAATAGCCGGAAAAAGGTTGGATAGCAAGACATATCGGCACGCCGTGATCATGCTTGGCCCGGCGGCGGGAAATATGCTGTCGACGCTGAGCCTGCGACCGCTCTGCTACACCCATAACGCCAGCCGCGGCGTCCTGACCTGGCTAGCAGCCGATGGCCACGACCCCACTGAACCGGCAGTTGAGGACCTTCATCGTCTGGCTGACTCACCCCACGGGCGGGTCAGCCAGACCCACGCTCATCGCCATTTCCGGACGTTGCCGACGACCGACTGTCGCCGAGCGGTCATGCCGCGATCGAGGCACGCGGGCACTTCCCGACCGACCAAGCCCTGAATGCCTCTACCTGGTCACACCCGATCACTCGACCCTACCGGCGCGGGTCGGGCACGATGGACCATGCGCTGGAAACCCGCGGTCAACGCATTCGCGATCACCTTCGTCGACCGCTGACCCAACGCCCAAACGTACTGATGGAAACCGCCGGAAACACCGTTAGCGAGATAGACCCACTCCGGCCACAAATCGCGCGTTCGGGGCCCACTCGTCTGAGGCTGTTCGACGCTGGGGGGGACGCGACGCGACCAGGCTACTTCGCGTCCGGCGCGTCGAGGAGTCGCCGGTGCAGTTCGGTGGTCATCGCATGGATGGCTCTGGTCAGCTCGGTGTTCGTCTTCAGCTCGAGTTCCTGCTCCGCGAAGTCGTGATCGGCCTTGATTCGCTGGAACTGGGCCTGCCGATTCTGACCGATCATCACGAAGGTGGACAGGAAGATCGCCTCCAGTGAGACGACCAGGGTGAGCGTCGGCCATGGACTTTGTTCAAACCACAGCATCCAGGCCGCGAAGCTCACCGCGTGGATGTAGACGAACTGCATCGACCCGGCGAACTTCGTGATGGCGTCGGCGACCC
Source organism: Nocardia sp. NBC_01730 (assembly GCF_035920445.1). Classification (NCBI taxonomy): domain Bacteria; kingdom Bacillati; phylum Actinomycetota; class Actinomycetes; order Mycobacteriales; family Nocardiaceae; genus Nocardia; species Nocardia sp. NBC_01730. The sequence goes on from NZ_CP109162.1 coordinate 3,662,473, forward strand.
TGAGTTGCAGACTGGCCGCACGCATCGCCTCCTGCTTCAGGACGGCGGGATGCTGCTGTGTCATCTTCGGCGGCTGAAGCATGTTCAGTCCACTCCTCGGTCGATCGGCGGAACGCAGTGGTGCGCCGATGCTAACGCGTTCCACATGGTCCGAACCGGCGTCAGCCGCACGCGAACGAACCGAGCACCGAGGTAGGGCGTGGGGCCGACTTCTAGGCACGAAGATCTGGATCGGCAGCGACCGTGTCACGATCATCTCCGGAACCGTTGGTTGTCACCTGCCCAAAGACAAGTTCAGCTCGTCGATCCCCGCAACTCGGTGACTGATGTACCCCGGGTCCGCGGACCAGCGACCAACTGGATGATGGCTCGGTAGTAGTCGTTGGCCTAATACCAACGCCTCCTCCACCGCCCCGCCGACGGCGGCGGCACCGCCGTCCTCCTCACCGCCCCACTCCTCACCCACACGAAACCCACCAAAGTCCTCCAATGGCACGACATCTCCAACGACGGCCGCTACACCGATCCGCACCCACCACATCACCATCCGCCCCACCCCCACCGACCTGACCACCCACTTCACCACCTGGATCGACCAAGCCCTCCAACACCTCGAAGACGCCCGCCCAGACTCCTGGTAGCGGCGAATTGATTCGGGTGGTGTGCACCGGCTGACCTGATCCGTGGGTTCGGTCCGGACCCACGGGGTCAGGTCAGTGCCCTTTGCGGGCATCTCGGTCGTCGGCAGGAAGTCGATGGACCTCCCGTCGTGGTCGCGAAAGAATGCGTCCATGAGCAACGAGGTGAGAGGCGCCGTGGTGGCCGGGCTGATCGAGCTTGCGGGAAGCCCCGACTACCGAGACAGGGCGGACGCAGGTCGCTGCCTGGCCAGCTTCGCCGAGATGCCCGAGACCAGGGGAGCGCTGTTGGGCCTCGTGCTTGACACCTGCGACACATTCGTTACCCGCGCGACGGCGGAGGCATTGCTCCGGCGTCAGGACATGGTCGGGTTCGCAGCGGTCGCCTCAGGGCTCGCTGCAGCCGACCCGAACCACGCCGACTGGATCCACACAGCGGTGCTCGACGTATTCGGGGTGTCCTCCCGTGACCGGGACGCCGCTGCGCGAGAGTGCGAGATATTGACCGGGGCCCCTGATGAGCAGGCGAGTCGTGGAGCGAGCCTGCTGATCGCCATGCTGGCTGAGATCAACCCGATTCTCCGCCCAGCGCAGGACGACTAAGCCGCGGATGGACCCACTGCGAGACCGGCAGCGCAGTCGGCGACCTCCGCCGCTCGTTGGGGTAGGGGGCGGGAGCCGTCGGCACGGACGTCCAGTTAGCGGCCTACACCTATCGAGCTTGAAAATGTGGACAGGTTGCAGGGGATGTTGCCGGGGTAATTGACGCACGGCGGTGGTGCATCAACCGCGGTTGCCGAGTCGGTCACCGCCGGGGTCAATGGCAAACCCTCCGCCGCGGCGGGTGCGGTCATCACCAGTGGCGCCGCAATTAGTCCGACAGTGGAGACCCAGAATTTCAAGCCGGGTTTCGTCATCGAATACCTTTCAGCCGTGTTCGAGTTGACACGAGTGCTTCATCTTAGATGCGGTGAACAGACCGTGACAGCCCTTCCGATCGACAAGCTGCGCGCAGCCGTCCATCAGGCCTGCTCATACCTGAATTTCGGTGCAATATCCGGCGTTCCAAGCGATTTCGGCACGCTTACGATCGCTCCGTAGCGCCGAAGTGTTGACCTGGTCGCCCGATCGCTATGTCGATACGGTCCACATCATCCGGCAGCGGCACATTTTGGCCCTTGGTCAGCATCGGAGACGTCACAGCACTCACCCTTCCAGTGTTTCGGCACGCACAGTCAGAGGAATCCGGGCAGCCGGTCTGAGACCTGACCTCATCGCACCGACACCGCACATCGAGCGGCGACGCAGTGGTATTCGGGCGGGACAACACCCCTGTTACACGACTCATACACGTGCCGCGTTCGTACGCAACGCTTTTCGGGATCCATTAGCGGGTCGGGCCGAGTACCTGCGTCTGCACGCCTCGATCTGCAACCCCCTGCAACCTGTCCAGCGGAGATCGAGTTCTGATCGTCAGCTCCGCGGACCATTCTCCGCTTGCCGCACCCGATGCCATAGGTTGTATTCCCCCGATCGAATCATCGTCCAGACCTCTGGTTGTTGAAGTCCGACTACATCGGCAGCGCTGCGCATCATCGCCCGGAGGCTCAGACTCGATGATCTGGCCATCGGTGGCGGCGGAGCCGCAGCTCCGACGTTCGGTCAGTGCGTCCCGCTGGCCCATCCGGCGCTTCCGAAATCGTCGACAATTCCAAAGAGCTACTGGCACATCATCGAACACGTCTGGGCAGACAAGACTTTCGACGACGTCGACCACGTACGGAAGGCCGACACCAACGCTGGTCTGCGGAGGCCCTGGAAGTCGAACACCGGTGGTTCATTACTCCAGCCAGCTCTTGCGCTGGTAGTAGCGGTCCATGCAACTCGGTGACTGATGTACCCCGGGTTCCGCAGACCAGCGACCAACTGGATGATGGCTCGGTAGTGTCGGCGTTCACGGAAATCCCCAGGTTGATCCGGTTTTCGTGCACGTAATTCACACGACACACGGGTGCGCGGCTCCAATGCGGGCCGATTATCTGGGTCGGTGTTGTAGGCGGTCAGTGAGTGCGGTTTGCGCTGTTACTACTGGGACCTGTGGTAGTGATTGTCCTGGATGCCTGTCCGGTCCTCTTCGGGGTCGTCGTCCGGCCATAGTGGGATCACCTCCTTGTGCTCGGCCAGCATGTTGTCCGGGCCCAATCGATCGGCGTTCCCGGACGCGATAAGGGCTGCGGCATACAGTGATTCGCTGCCGGCGGTGAAGTAGTGCAGATGGGCCTGCCCGCTGTAGTCGATCGGCGACGAGTAGCTCTCCGGCGCTTCCGCCTTGATGCGGGTGGCACCGAACTCCGGTCCGATGGGATCGGGACCGCCCAACCAGGCATGGCCCGCGTAAGCGTTCAGGTCGTTGGATGCTTTACCGACGTACACTTGTCCGCGGTCCAGGTGGAAGTCGGCCGCGCTGCGCGCCTCGTCGGTGCTGACAGGTCCGAGCAGTACCACGTCGTTGGCATGCAGTTGACTCGCGGCCGCCGCATCGGCGGCGACTATGGCCCCGGCGGAGTATCCCACCACGGTCAGGTGCGACGGACCCTGATGCGTCGCCCACAGCCCGTCGACGTCCTCGGCCAGCAGGTTTCCGCCCTTGCGCTCAGCGGTGGGATCGCCGCTCAGCACGGCTGTGATCCCGTCGGTCGGCGAGTCGTATCCCATCCAGGCGACGACCGCGGTCGGATGATCCGGGTCGGCTCTATTGGATTCGACATACAGATTCTGCGCTTGTTCGCCTTGGACAGCGAACCAACCCTTGTCGGATCCGTCGCTGGCTCGCACGCTCTGACTCGCTCCCGGCACGACGACCGCAGTGTTGGGTGCGGTGTCCGGATCGCCGATACTGATCGCGGCCCTGCCCTTTCCCCCGAACGCGAGCGGCTGGTACACGTACAGATAGGTTGGATACGGGGAGGGCGGATGCCGCCCGGGATCGGCCTTGTTCGGACCGCTGTAGGCCTTCAGGCCGGCTCGGACGTTGATCGCATTGTGGTAGCGCGTAATGTCGTCGGCTGTCAGGCCGTATTTCTTCGGGTCTTTCTCGATCGCATCGACCGACATGCCCTTGGCTTTCGCCATGTCCTCGACCCGGCGGATGTCGGCGTTCATGACGCGCTCGTTCGCAGCGCTGCGGACGGCTACCGGAATACCGTTGAGGTTACCGATCCGTGCGGGGTCCTCGGCCAGAATTTCTTGTTGTTCGGTAGAAGTGAGCGAATTCCACCACTTGTTGACTCTTACCGCGTCCTCCGCTGTTCCAGTACGAGGCGGCTTTTCATACTCCTTCTCTTCGTCGCCATGCAGGCTGAGGAGGACGCCCCCTGTCACCGCTACACCGCCGATTTTCAGAGCTGCTCGGGTATCGGCCGCGTGCAGACGACCGGCAGCAGTCCGCAGCCCGGCACCGGTAGACCGGTATCCCTTCGAGACCGTCGAAGCCGTCCTCTGGAGCGCGGCTTCGATGGCTTGGGCGGCGGCCCGGACGCTGCCGGAAATCGGTTGTCTCATCTACGCAGGGGTTCGGGATCCTGGTCAGAATTCGTATCGCATTGCCTACCGAGCCTCATATGGATAGGGCTCCTCGAAACCCAAGCTACTGCCTCCGCCACCCTTGGTGTCCCCAGCCAGAAGAATACTTGGCGCACCGACGCACCCCCGCCGACCAGCTACGACCACTACTCGAGATCCAGGCATGCAGCTCGTTGTCGATATCGCCGTGCGAGAGCAGCATTCGCGAGGCGGCATTTCAGCGCGTTCGGGTTCGGCAGCCGTGACCACTCGTGGCCGAGTCGCTCAGGCTCGCGGCAGGACGCCTGTCGATCACCGCTGTTGGGTCGACCACGCTGCCGGAGCGGCCTGGTAGACCTCGAATCACCTGTGCAACTCATCGAACCGGTTCCCGAGCACCGCATAGGTTTCCAGCCATCCACTGCTGGCCGCGATCTCACACAGCGGCCCGGTCGGCACGAACAAGAATCGAAGATCAGGCAACCGGCTCACATCTCCCTGCCGGATACGCCCGGCATGCTCGGTCAGATCATCCACGAGTTCGCGCTCATCCGAGTACCGAGATTGCCAGGTCAGATCCTGCGGCACGTGCTGCACGATCGCCAACACCTGATCGAGGACGTCGAGCATTTCCGCCGCGGCCGACTTCATTCCCCCAGCATGGCACGCCAGGACCGAACACCCCCGCGGTCATCGAATACGTTGCCTGGCCAGTCCCGCACGGGATTCGAACCACACCGATTCCAACGCTGTCCTCGGATACGGCAGCAGGTAACGCTACCGGGTGCGTGGCGTCGTCTCGCGGCGCAGATCTCTGGGGGGGGCGGCAGCAGCGTGTCGCGATCGCCCGCGCCTTGGCCGCGGACACCTCACTGCTTCGCCGTGGGCCGAGGGTGTGCCCGGCACCGACGAGGCCGCCATCGTTTTGGGATCGCGGTATTACTTCGAACACCACATCAAGCTGTTGCTGCCCGCCGGCACAGAGCCGGAAGATTTGGCCCCGGCGGTCGTCAGGCACCGGGCGCACGCATCCGTGAATGCGCGGCGGGCTCGGCCGGACGGCCGGACCGAGCGGTTCGTCACCCAGCGCTGCCGGGCGGTGGGTGACCAGACCGCCGAGGCCCGGCTGGCGGATCTGCTGGCGGTGCTGGCGGACTACCGGATCCTGTCCGTCGAGCGGGAATTCGTGGTGTACGACACGAACGAATCGGCCGACGAGGGCTGGATCATCGAGCCGGCGGTGGCGCCGTGACTGCTCACCTTCCCTGGTACTTCACCGAGCCCGAGGACGGCGCCTGCTGGTTGACCGCCCGGCGGGAGGCAATCGATCATGTACTCGCCGCGATCGCGCAGTCGCCGTGGTCGCCGCGTCTGGTCCTGCGCGGCAGTGCACTGGCCAAGGCGTGGTTCGGCGTGTGGGCGCGGGAGCCCGGCGACCTGGACTTCGTAGTACACCACCAGCTGTGGCGACTCGACGAGCCGTCGGTGGACGAGATGCTCACCGATATCGTGGCAGATGCCGTGGCAATGTCGCGCCGACCGGGTAGCACGGTCATCATCGACCGGAAACTGTGCAGTCGGCCGGGTCTGGGCGTTCTCCGCCTCGGTCAACTCCATCCCTGCTCGCGCGCACTACCAACGCCGACGAGCCCACGACGACCGCAGCGCTACGGCACCTGTTCAACAAGATGCTCGGCCAGCTCCACCACTGCCTCCGAACTCATCAGCCTTTCGATTCGGACAAGGCATACAAGACCGAACTGTCCACCACCCAGCCGCTTTCTTCGATATTCATCGGCGATAAGCATCCTCCGCGCGGGCAGCACCTGGTTGACGGGCGCTCAGACGTCCTGAGTGCCAGAACCAGCCGACAGTTGCTGAGCGAGCTGCGCGCCGCGGCCGCCTGCGACTGGCGACGCCGACCTCGAGCACACGCCCGGCAACTCCGCCCAGCGGAAACGATTACAAAACAACGCAATACAACTGTCATGCTGAGAGTTCACCGGCCGGTTTTCGGCGAACGAGAGGTGGTGAGGCATAGGAAATCCACTGGCGAAGCCGCTTTCGATCAGCACCGACGATGCGTGCCCGCAGCGCTGACCCGCTACAAGTAGTTGGTAAGAAGTTGATAAGCATTGGGGGCACGTTGTAGGAATGGGTAAGCCGTGGAAGCCGTTTCGAGTCGACTCAGGCAACATGTCACGGCAGCGATCGTCGAGTTGGACACCCTTCTGGTCCAGGTGGCGGACCATCTTTGCTCACGGTCTGATGCTCACATATTTTCTGATGCTCCCGTTCGGTATGGCCAGCGATGGCTGCGGTGACGATGACCCCGGATACCTGTGTAATGGGGGTGATTCGTTGTTCGCCTTGCTTCCGCCGATCGGCTTCGTGTCAGCACTGGGGAGCTCGGTGCCGGCGGCGGCCGTTCTATCGAGACTGCGGATGCAGCCGGATGGTCGCCGGCTATCGCCGGTATGGGGACTCGCCGTAGGCGTATTGATGTGGTGGCTTGTTCCATTCACTGTGTGGCACGCCGCAATCGCCGTGTACCACGGCCCATAATCCGGCACCGCCCGATTACTCCTCACTCCAGCCCGAGCCCGCTCCCGGGACAAAATGTTGGACCCGAAGTCATTTCGATTCACCGGGGCACCGAGCTACCAGAGCTGTTGTGTCAACTGGCGAGCGCAATTACCACCGTCGCGACGAGCGCCGCGATCGCGAGTACGACGGCTGTGGTCTGGAGGATGTTGTTCCTGGCGGCGAGCGCACTGGACCGCTGGGCTGCATTGATCGACTCCCGCAATTCGATGGCTTCGCTGGTCGAGAGCCAGTCCTCCACCATTCGCACGGATGTGTCGATGCCCAGTTCCCACCGCAACCGCTCGGCAAGTGTGCGGGTGAAGCCCTGATCGATCAGGGTGTGCTGGTCCAGCGCCAATTGGGCCGTCATCAGATTGAGGCGCAAGACAAGCACGTCCTGCGCGATGCGCTCGGACGACCTGCTGCCGAGTTGATCAACGGACAGCCGAGACCGGGTTGTCATCAGTAACTGCCGAAGGTGAGCGCGACAGGACAAGTAGTGCTGGACAAGCAGAACCAGGTCTTCGAAGTACATGTGAAGGCTATCGTCGGCAGACCAGATTCGCTCACACACGATCACCGACGACTTCCGGCCCACGAGGAACAATTCGTCCTTCCGGTAGCCCATGGCCTGGGATTCGACCGATTCGCGATGACGGTCACCGTAGCTCGTGAACCACGGTGTCTCATTGAAGATCCCGGCAAGTTCCGGCGACGTCAAGACGATGTCGAGAGATACCTTTCGCCCTCGTGGGTCTTTGAAGTGACGAACCGCGATCAGCGTGTAGTCGAACATCGATGAATCCAGGGATTCGGGTTCGATCGAGTCGGCTTGCACGGGTGCTGCGCTCGGACCGTCGAGAAGTGCTGACACTGCCCGTGTGTCGGGGAACAGATCGAGCACGGTTTCCCGGAAACGACTCCTCGCTGATTCACGGTGCGAGCCCAACGTTTCGATCAACTCACCAGCGGAGCGATGCCCATCGAGGCGTGACTCGTAGGTACAAGAGATTGTGCCGTCTGTCGCCAACCGCACAGACTCCGCGCCGTCCTCCTTCAGCAGTCCTGCCTGCCCCCGCTGGAACTCTCGGCCCCAGATCACCTTTCCTCGCAGCCTTCGGATTTCTGCGTTTCGCTCTTCGATCACCTCCGATTCGTTTCGCCAGATACCGGGTGGTTGACGAACGCGCCACCTGTTCAGATCTGGTGGGCGGTCCCGGTGCGGCGCCACCTGGGCGCGGTCGTCATCGACAATCAGATCGGCGAGATCCATTGCGCAAGTGATCGATACGAGCACTTCACCAGGCGACAGTCGCATCGGACGCCGCGGGATTCCGCCACGAGGTGTTCTCACGCTCCCAGTGTGAACGACACGAGATCCAGTAACGCTCACGCATCGACTGCGACAGTGCGTTCCGACGCCCTTCTCCGAGGAAGATCGCGGTAGTACGGGAGTCTCGAGTCGGGTTCGACGCGGCGCATTTCACCGAGGAGTACAGGGCTCAGGCGGGCGGCATCAATTCTCATGTCCACCGAACCGGGAACGGTCCACTCGGCGCTGCCGCAGGCGCGTTCGGGGGATACTCGGCGGTGGCCCGGGAAGTATCGGGACAGCCAGCTCGGTGCGGATGAGCTCGGGGAAGTGGCCGTCGGGTGCGGGTCCTATGTGCCAAGCTGGGAGGATGAAGCTCGAGGGCATCGTGCTGGGGCGGGTGGGACTTCCTCTGCGCAACCCTTTTCGGACCTCGCTCGGCGTCCAATCGCGGCGCCGCATCCTGCTGCGTGTGGTTACCTCGGACGCCGAGCAATAAGGAGAGCAGTACTTTCCCGCTGATGACAAGGAGGCACCGATGGCCGAGATCCCGGTCGATCTAGCCCGTTTCGACAGGGTTCCTCTGGGCAATTGGCCGACACCTCTGGAAGACTGCCCACGTCTGTCGAAGGCGCTCGGCGGGCCGCGCATTCTTGTCAAGCGGGATGACGTCAACGGGCTCGGGGTCGGCGGGAACAAGCTGCGCAAGCTCGAGTTCCTGCTAGGTGCGGCGCTCGCCGATGGCGCCGACACGATCGTGACCTTCGGCGGAGTGCAGACCAATCACGGCCGACAGACCGCGGCCGCGTGTGCCCGTCTCGGGCTGCGGTGCGAGCTGGTTCTGACCAGGCAGGTGACCCGGTTGCCCGGGTCACGTTCGCTCACGGCGCCTCGGGACGGCGAGGCGTACGAGCGGTCCGGCAACGTCGCGCTCGACCTGCTCTTCGGTGCGCGGGTGCACGTCTGCGACGATGGCGCGCATGCTGAGGCGACCTATCAGCGGATCGTCGAAGAATTGTCGAGCGCGGGTCGCAAGGTCGTCCCGCTTCCGATTGGAGGATCCGATGGTGTTGGCGTACTCGGCTATCTTGCCGCCGCCATCGAGCTGAGGGACCAGCTTGCGAAGGTAGCGAAGACAAACCGGATCGTGTGCGCGATCGGCAGTGCTGGTACCGCGGCCGGCCTCGCGCTCGGCACAGCGCTGCTGGACTGGCCGGTGATCGTCGACGCGGCGTCCGTGTCGAACACCGTGCCGGAGTGCTCGGCCGACATCGAACGACTCGTCAGCGATGCAGCCGCACTGCTCGGCGTTCGGGCTCCGAGACTGGACCACGTCCGGGTGACCGACCGCGCGCTCGGCGACGGCTACGGATTGCCCACGCCTGTGGTGTGGGACGCGATCCGGCTGTTCGGCCGCACCGAGGGAATCACTCTGGACCCGGTCTACACCGGTAAGGCCGCCGCGGCCCTCATCGACGCGGTACGCACCGGCGACATCCCGGCCACTGAAACGGTGGTGTTCGTCCACACGGGAGGTCTCCCCGGTCTGTTCGGCTATGCGCCCGAGCTGATCGAGGAGGCCCAAGGCTGAACCTCGAGTCGACCCGCACGGACCGTGCCGAAATCAGCGCCGACGCTCAGCTCACCCCGCGGGCCTCGCGAAAATTTTACGGTCGACAGCGATGATTCTGCGATCAAACAACTTGTGCTCGTTGGCAATTGACTACCATCGGTGAATCGATCAAAATCGCTATATGACTGGTGAGTCACCACTTCGAGCCGTCGTTGCCCGGAAGAATCTCATCGATCAGAGTCCCCATCGTCGATTTGTCGAAGACTACGTGTTTCCCTGGCCAGAGGCTGGACTTGTTCCGGAGTCCGGGCTTCTCCCGTTCGGTGCGATGACTTGTTGCATCTCGGCGGGTGAGCAATGCGACCCGGACATACATGACCAAGACGAGATCGCGTTCATCTACCGCGGATTCGGTGAGGTCGTCGTGGGCCAGTGTGTTTCGCCGGTGCGCCAGGGAGACGTCGTCTTCATTCCGCGCAACGTCGACCACATCTTCAGCAACACCAATCCCGAGGGGGATCTGGCTTTCTTTTCGGTGTGGTGGCCCCTGACGGAACCGGACTGACCGCGATGAACATGCCAGGGGGCGCACCCGCGGTTGCGGAATATACGTTGTCCGCCAGCGATATCGAACACCTGAACAAGCTCACAATCTCACTGAGCGAACTCGCCGAGCACATCGACGACGGAGAGTTTCTGGCCCACGTGGCGGTGCGGGCGAACGCGTTGCCGCACGACCTGCGGCTCTTCATGGAGGACTTCCGAGTAAGCGGCCGATCACCTGCTTGTCTGGTGCGCGGCTATCCGATCGATGAGGCGCGGATCGGCCCATCACCGACGGTCTGCAATCGCCGGCGCTTCGGCAGCCCAGCAGATCCCTACTTGAGGTTCGACCAGGATTATGTCGACTGGCCGGACGATGTCGACGGGATCAGCGAGGCGGTCGAGGCGCTGCGGCGGGTGATCGACGAAAGCCTGATCCACCTACCGCTGCGATCGGGTGACTTCCTGGTGCTGGACAACCGACGCGCGGTGCACGGCAGGTCGTCGTTCACGCCCACCTATCGAGGAACCGACCGCTGGCTCAAGCGGCTCAACATCACCCGAAACCTCGAGCGCTCTCGGCACCTTCGCCGGTCCGCACTGGATCGAGTGATCTACGTCTGACGGACCTGGTCTCGATCACCGAACGCCTTCGATGAGGTTGTCGATTTCTTGTTGGACGCGATCCGCGTCGGTCGGACGGTGCTTGTCCTTGTATATCGATAGGGCCTCGGACCAAGCTTCTCGAGCCTGGTCGGAGTGGCCCGTCGCGGCGTGGATCTGACCGATACGGTCGAGGGTGTCCGCTTGGTAATACGTGCTGTTGAGAACACGGAACAGCGCGAGAGCAGCCTGATAGAAGTCGAGAGCGCCATCGAGCCGACCGGTGCGCTGAGCCACATACCCCAGGCTGACCAGTGTATTTGCCTCACCCACGCGGTACTCCTGCTGGCGGCACAGGTGAAGCGCCGCCGCACAGTGGACTTGTGCCTGCTCGAAGTCGCCGATCCGGGACTCGAACCAACCCATCGCGTTGAGCATCGCGGCTTCCCGAGCCCGCAGGTCCAGAGCTTGATACAGCCGTAGCGCGCTTGCGGCGTGCTCCAGCGCACGCCGGTCGTCGCCCTGCCGTCCGCACGCCCAGGTGAGAATGCGGTGGGCATGGGCCTGCGCGGAAAGGTCGGCGGCATCCTCGGCCACCCTCAAGGCATGGCCCAACTGGCGAAGCGCTTCGTTGTGGTTGCCCAGATTGAGGTGAGCGTCGCCGAGAAGCCGGTGCGCCAATGAGATCACCGCAGGGGCCCCGAATTCGCGTGCAGAGATCAGCCCGGCCTCCCAGGTCGAGCGCCATTCGTGCAGATGTCCTCGCCGGTAGTGAAAGGTGTCGAGAGACCAGGCCAACTGCCACACCACGGCGTGCCAGCCCAGCTCGGCCGCGATCTGCTGCCCAGCCAGCAGATTGGCGTGCTCGGCTTCGAGCCAGGCGTCCGCTGCCGTCTGGTGAGGCAAGGGAAGCGGATGGCAATCAGGGCCGGACGCGTCGATCTCGATCGGGTGACGGTGCGGATCCAGGAGACGCTCGGCGGTGTGGGCGGTGTGCAGGAAGAAGTCCATCAACCGCCGGAGCGCTGCGTGCCGACTGCTTTCGGGCAGGTGATGCCGGGCTTGTTCGGTCGCATACAGCCGGAGTAGATCGTGGAAACGGTAGCGACCGAGCACCGGCTGAGACACAAGGTGAGCGGTTTCCAGCTCACGCAGCAGTGCCCGAGCATCGGTCACGGGCAATCCCGCCAGCTCGGCCGCCGCTGGAAGGCTGATGTCCGGTCCCGGGGCAAGACTCAGCAGCCCGAACAGCCCGGCGATGTCACGAGGCAGCGCCCGGTATGAACACGAGAACACCGCCCGCAGGTTCAACGGGATCTCCCCGGCATTCAAACCGTCGAGCCGCGCTTTCTGATCACGCAATTCCTCGGCCAGCGCAGCTAAAGGAAAAAGCGCGTGAGTGGTAGCGCGGGCGGCCACGATACTGAGCGCCAACGGTAATCCCGCACAGTACTTCAGCAACTCGGCCACGGCGTCCGGCTCGGCGGCTACCCGGTCGGCACCCAGGTGATCAGCCAGCAGTTGACGTGACTCGGCCTCGGACAGCACCGCCAGATCCACCGACCAAGCCCCGTGGACTGTGACCAGCCCGGGCAGATGGTTGCGACTGGTCACGACCACCGTACATGCCTGGCCCCCTGGCAGCAGCGGGGCAATCTGTGGGGTGTCACGGGCATTGTCCAACACAATCAGCATCCGCCGGTCCGCTACCAGGCTGCGATACAGTCCGACCTGAGCGTCCAGGTCGACCGGCAATGTGGCCGGGTCTTCACCAAGAGCATGCAGAAAGCCCCGCACAGCCTCACCGACCGACATCGGCTCACCGGTCGGAGCGAATCCCCGCAGATCGACGAACAACTGCCCGTCGGGGAACCACTCCAGATGCTCATGTGCCCAGTGCACTGATAGCCAGGTCTTCCCGATCCCGCCGACACCGCCTATCGCCGAGACCACCACGGTTGCACCCGATTCCGCGGCAGTGTCCAGCATGTCCGTCAGTACACCCAGCTCCACCTCACGTCCAGCGAACCGCCGTGGCGCCGGCGGAAGCTGTCTTGGCACGACACGCTCGACGTTGCCGACGGTGATGAACTGATTGTGTTGATCGCCGAGGGCTTGAAACACCCTGCCGTGACCGGATACCAGCGCTTCTTGCGTTGCCTGTCGAGTCGGATTCTCGTTGTGGTCACCAGGCGGATTCGCTTCGAGGTCAGGAACACTCATGTGCCGCTGTTGTATTGGTCTCCGCCGGCCTGGAACACCCGCCCGTGGCCGGACACGGTCGCGGTCTGCACGATGTGCTGCACCCGAACCTGCTCGGCGGCCGAGAGTGCCGGGGTCCACTGCTCGTCCAACACGCTGCGCAGTTCCGGCTCGAGACCGGGATCGGCGGCCACCAGTCGACCCAATCTGCGTTGCCAGTCCCTGGCCAGCTCGCGCTCGATGTCCGCGTTGCCCGCGGCACGAGCCTCCAGAACCTCCCCCCGAACTTCCTCCAACTCTGCCTCGATGGCCGGCGCACGCTCCGGATGGACTCGCCGCCACAGCGCAACCGCTCCGGCGCGAACCTCCCTCCACCCGTCGGTCGCCATCGCCGTCACCAGCGTCGTACCTGCCGCCAACAGAAGTGGGTCCACAGTTCTCTCCGGTGCCCGACGATCCGAACGATGTGCTAGCCAGTCTATCCCGCCGTATCTGACCGACACTGTGAAATCGGCTGCCGCCACATCGCAATGAGCTTGTTGCGCAAGAACGTTGCGCAAGAACGTCGCCGGCGAGCCGAACCGCCGTGCGTCCAGCAAGCACGTCGGCCGCCAGCTGTCCTACCTGGAGTTCGGTGGCGCCGGACGCCCGCTACCGGCCCTGCGCGGTCACAGGGCCCGATGGTGGGTGCGGTCGACCGTGATTGGTGAAGATCCTTCACCAATCGGACCAGCGGAGGGAGCGGAACCTCCAAATTGTCGCCGACCTCGATTCCCGCTGGAAGACGAAAGCGTCGGACAAGCGGCCGCACACCATGCGCCCACGCGATGAACGCAACCGTCGCCTTCGGCGGGGCATCAACCGAACTGCTTGACACGAAACGACTTACACCGATGAGCAGCCGTTCAAACGGTTCCGTCCCGCAGCATCACGAGCCGCATCCGGCGCTAGCTGATCGCCAACGCGCTGAGGATCGGGTCGTAGGCCCAGTTCAGCATGCGCTCGGCGTCGTCCTTTGCGGCGACGTCGCTGTCGAGTGAGCTGTGCAGGACCACACCGATCAGCGGTATTCCTGCCCTGATGGTCTCGAACAGCAGGCAGGTTCCCGCAGCGTCGGTGTATCCGGTTTTGATGCCGATAGTGCCGGGATAGTCGTGCAGCATCCTGTTCGTGGTCTGCCAGAGATGATCGCGGTTGCCCGGGCCGGCGGGCAGGTGATAGCTCTGCGACCTGACGATGTCGCGGAACACCGGCAGGCTCATCGCGCGCAGGCCGAGGGCCACCAGGTCCGCCGGTGTGGAGTAGGTGGAGTGGTCGGTGGGGGCGGGCAGCCCGCTGGGGTCGGTGAAATATGTTCCCGCCAGGCCCATTTGACGCGCGGTGTCATTCATTTTGGCGATGAAGCCGTCTTGGCCGGGCCCGTAGGCCTCGGCAAGGGTATAGGCGGCGTCGCAGCCGGACGGCAGCATCATCGCGTATAGGAGCTGTCGTGCGGTGAGCACCTCGCCGGGGACCAAGCCTGCGTTGCTTCCGTCGTACTTGGTGCCGTAGGCGATGATTTCTTGCGGCACGGTAATAGTCCGGTCGAGGTCGCCGGCGTTGATCACGACCAGTGCCGTCATCACCTTCGTGATGCTGGCTATCGGGACCGGAGTGTTCGGCCGTCGCGACCACAGCACCGTGCCGGTGATTCCGTCTGCCAGCGCTGCTCCCGACGCCTGCACTGCGTCCGGCTCGGCAGTCAGCCAGGGCAACTGAATATGGATGTCGCTCGCGGCGGGGGCGGCCGTGACGCCATGACCGGCCGCCACGACCAGTGCCCCGACGACGGCAGACTGCAACAATCGGGCAAATGTTCGCATGGCGACATTCTGTCGTGCGACCCCGCCGACCAGTGGGATTTCACCGACCGGGTTACCGCGAAGCTCCGGCGACAGCATGCCATCGGCTGATCCAGGATGCTCCGAGCCCGACGCTGCTGGCGCGCGACCGCTCGCCCAGCGGCATTACTGCGCATCCGCTGCCCACGAAACTCAGCCGAGCCGGAGCAGCCAGGTCACGACTCGCCGGAGGCAACACGCCGAACACCAGTCATGGTCCGTGCTCGGCGGTGAGATCAGTCGGCAATATGGCGCGTCGCCCGATCCGGCAGGATCCCGGCCCGGACGAGGTCCCCGTAGATCCGCTGCTGCTCATCGTCGAGATTCGAGTACAGCATGTCGTACGCCAGATCTTCCTCGGCGAGCACCGCGACCGGATCCCAGTCGTCACCGAGCGCCGCCACGACGGCGCTGCGCCGTCGTGCCTCGTCCAGCGTGAGGTCGTAAGCAAAATTGTGGTCGGCCATTCGGGCATCTCCAACCAGGTTCTTTCCGATAACGAATTGATCACGATGCCCAACCATGCCTTCTTGTGCAATGACGTGCGTCACGTTCCACGGTTGGACTTCGTCACATTCGATGCCCGCCGTACGACATCAGCGGCCGGTGACGAGCGCACGATAATCGGCTATGTGCGGGTGTCGAGTTGCCACGTCGCCGATTCCACGCGAAATGCCGCCGAACGCGCGCCCAGCGGCAGATGAGCGCATCGGCCCGTCAGTTGATCGGCGGAAAAATGGTTGGGCGGGACGATGTTCGGGCTGTTAGCGTGCGGGAAGCCGTGACATCGCGCGAGGAGGTGAGACCCATGAACGCTGTATCCATGTGGGTGCTCCCCTCGTGTTCACGGTCGGGCGGTTGACGTAGGTGTCGCCGGGAGCGCCTGAACAACAAGGCAATCCCGAAAGGCAACACTATGGCGACCGACCACGAAACACGCAGGACCAACAGTGGGTCGCCGCTCTCCTGCGGGCTCGGGCGGCAGGCGAGCCGATCGCCCCGATCGTCGTCGACTACAACACCTCACTGGCCGAGCGTGCCGTGCCGGAATGGCAGGCAACCCTGGACGCCCTCCAGGCACTGCCCGAGGTCGGGACGGAAGCGCCGGTCGGGTACGGCGGCATGACGTTGGGCACCGCGATCGGGCTGCTGTTGGCGGCGATCGAACCCCGGATCACCGCCGCGGCCTTCGGTGGGGTCTTGGTGTTCGAGGCCCTGACCGAGGCGGCGAGACGGATCACCATCCCGATCGAGTTCCTGCTCCCGTGGGACGACGAGGAAATCGACCGCCGAACCGGTCTCGCGTTGTTCGACGCCTGCGCCTCGAAGGAAAAGACGTTGCACGCCTACCCGGGCAGGCATAACCAGGTGCCTCGGTTCGAGGTCGACAACTCGGCCCGGTTCTTCGCCCGGCATCTCGGCGGGGTCGGCACGTCACCGGCCTGACGTGACAGGTATCGGCGTCCAGCTTCGAGCCGGTCGCCGATACCGCTGTCGCGCAAGTAGGTGCCGGGCTTCGACGGGCCGCCGGCTTCGATACTCGATGGACGAACAGACCGACCGGCTCAGACCGGGGCGACCTCCCACGCGAACCCGTCCGGGTCGGCAAAGGGCCCGATACCGCCGCCGATGACGATCCGGTGCGACCCGGTCCCCTCCGGTGGGACGCCTGCGTCCTTGGCGGCGGCACGGCGCCCGTAGAGCGCCAGCTTGACCGAAGACGGTGGGGTGTCGAACTCGACGTACTTGCTGCCGAAGCTCTTCGCCACGGCCAGGCCGCGGTCGACGTAGTACTGCTTGGTCGCCTTGACGTTGTCGACCCCGAGGAGCACCACGAAATCGTCGACATCCCTGGTGGCTGGGCCGGTGTCCTTCTTCGACGACGTCGCGACCTTCCAGATCGCACCGTCCGGAGCCTGGACGACGCCGCCATAGCCCCAGAAGCTCTTCTTGGCAGGCTTCAGCGTCGTCGCGCCCGCGTCGGCAGCGGTGCCGATGAGGCTGTCGACGGTGCTCGGCTGAGACACCACGAGCGACAGTATGAAGCCACGAAAGCCGGTCGTCGGCGCCTCCGAGGCGCGGACGCGCACCTTGTCGCCGAGGCCGAACGCGGCGGCGTAGAAGGCCGCGGCGGCCGCGGTGTCGGACACCTCGAGGATGACGGACTCGATAGTGGTCTGATCAGTGCTGATGTTCATGGCAGTAACGCTAAGCGCTGCTCGGTGACCGGCGCTTCTCGATTCCTGATCAGTCTGCTCGCCCATAGCCAACTCCTGTCTGGTTGCTCTCGACTGTGCCGCACACACCAGACGCCGGCTCGGCCCGGTTGCGACACCCGCGATCGGTGCCGCACGTCACGTGGCCGGCCTGTCACAGGGGCGCGGTCGCCGGCCAATGGCCCCACCGGCCGCCTGCTCACCGGCCAGGCACTCGCCGCCGGACATCAGGTCGCCGCGCTCACCCGGCAGCCGGACTCATTTCCGCTGCACCATGATCGGCTCGAGGTAATCGGAACCGACGTGCTCGATCCGGTGGCCGTCGATGCCGCCGTGGCCGGGCGGGATGCGGTGCTGTCGACGCTCGGGGTGCCCGCTGGAAAAGAACCGATCAGCGCCTATTCGCGTGGTGCGGCCAATTTTGTCACCGCGATGCAACGGCACGGGTGCGTCGGCTCGCCGTGGTCAGCTCGAGCGAGGTCGACCCGCACCCGTACTCCGACGGCGGGCTTCTGTTCAACCGAGTATTACTGCCATACGTAACGCGGGTGCTGGGCAAGACGCTGTACGACGGCATGCGGCCGATGGAAACGCGCCGATGACCTGCAGGATCACCACGGCGGCGAAACTCCCCAGGTGAGGGCGCAGCAACCCTGTCACGCTCTGTCCCGCCGCCGAATCGGCATCCGATGATGGTGGGGACTGCTCCCTCGACTCGGCAACGTCGATGGTGGTCATCGCTCTCCTGTCTTCGTCGGTCTCGTCGTGAACCGGCGCTCCAGCAGGTGCGCCGCCGATGAATCCGCCGCCGTGGAAGGCCACGATCAGCGGCATCGCCGAACCTCCCCGCTCGGGCTGGTACACGCGGACGTCCAGCCGACGCCCCGGGAGATCGAGTGCGTGTGTGGTGATCCGTGCACCACGATCGGGCCTGCCGGTGGCGAGCCCGCCGAGCACGGACCGGCGCTTGCGGTTCTGTGCTTCGCGTAGTTCGGCGACCTGATCAGGGGTGATCGAATCCCAGTCCGGCTCGGTCGAGAGTGCGGCCAGGATTTGAACTCGTAATGGAACTTTGCCTCGCATGATGCGCCCTCCGGGCTGTTCGTGATGCTCTCGTCGGCCGCTGTCTTCCATAGCCTGCACCTGAATATTTCGATAATTCGAACTGCTCCGGGTGACGAGCTACGTTGTCCACGAGCCGCATTCGACCAGGGCGCGGCGCAAGACCGCGGCGAGTTCGGCGTTCTGCCGCTGGGACACGTCCGCGGACAGGATCGCCTGCGATCCGTGGAACGTTCCCGGCCACTGATGCAATTCGACCGGCACTCCCGCCTGCAGCAACCGCAGCCCGTAGTCGATGCCTTCGTCACGGTTCGGGCAGAACTCCGCGCAGGCGATGTAGGCGGGTGGCAGGCCGGACAGATCGGTGGCCCGCGCCGCGGCGGCGTACGGCGTGGCGGGCGTAGAGCCCAGATAGTGCCCCCACATCTGGGCGACTTTGCCGCGAGTCAAGAAGGGCGTATCGGTGTAATGCCTTGCCGACCATGCCTGCTGGCGGTCATCGAGGCCGGGCTGGTGCAGCAATTGGAAGCGGATCGGCGGCCCCTGCTCGTCACGCGCCCGCAACGCCACCGCGGCCGCGAGCCCCGCGCCGGAGCTGTGGCCTCCGATCGCGATCCGCGCCGGGTCGATGCCGAGCTCGTCCGCATGCTCGGCCGCCCAAGTCAGCACCGCGTAGATGTCGTCATGCGCGGCGGGGAACGGATGTTCGGGGGCCAGGCGGTAGCCGACCGAGATCACCAACTCACCGGTGACACGCTTGATCCCGAGTTCGGCGGCGATCTGCTGCACGGTGGGACTCGGCGCCGCGCCGAAGATCAGCTCGGTGTGGCGCCGCGTTGCCGGACCAGCGGCAGATACACCTCGTCGACTATCTCGACAAGGACGTCGTCGGGGGCGGTCGGGACGCCACGCACCACGAATTCGTTGCGCAACAGGACGATTGCGACGGTGGCGACTCGTGGGTGGAGCGCTTCTGGCGCGGCTTCACCGCGCGCGACGGCGCGTCCCAAGATGGTCAGCCAGGTGGCGGCTGTGGCGTCGGGTGACTGTTCCGGCAGCTGGGCCAAGAGTTCGGCGGCGCCACCGGCTGCCGCAAGGAGCTCCCGCAGAATTGCGCCGAGGGAGGAGCTCCAGTGACGGTTGGCCCCCCGTAGCAGTTCGAGGACGTCGTCGCGCAGGTTGCCGGTGTCGGGGGGCCCGGACTGTCGTGGTCAGCTGGCGGTAGGCGGCGATGCGTTTCAGGCCGACCTCATCGAGCGGCTTTGCCGGACAACCGATCAGCGGCATAGCGCGTATGTCAGGGCTGGGAGGCCGCGACTTTCACACCGAACCCGATCAGGACGACCCCGGTCACCCGGTCCATGGCCCGGCGTACGGCGAGCCTTTCGAAGAAGGCACGGGCCTTGGCCAGCAGCATCACATAGCCGCCCAGCCATCCGAGGGTGAGCACCGCGTGCATGAGAACCAGCAACATCATCCCGAGGTGCGGAGACAGGCCCGACGGCGCGAGAGTCGGCAGCAGGCCGGTATAGAAGACAGCGATCTTCGGGTTGAACAGGTTGCTGACCAACCCGGTCCGCCACGGGTTGCCCACTGGAGACGGAACGGCGGCCGCCACGGCTACCGAGTGAGCGCGGCGACTGTGGAGCAGCGCTTGGGCGCCGAGGAACACCAGATAGGCAGCTCCTGCCAGTTTGACGACGGTGTAGACCATTGCGGAGGCTGCCACAATCGCGGCCAGTCCTACGACGGTGAGCAGGCCCCACATCAGCAACCCGATAGTGATACCGCCGACCGTCCGCAAGCCATCTTGCCAGCTGGATCCGACGGCCCGTTTCGTCACGACGGCCATGTCCGGACCAGGCACCATGGTCAACACGGCGAGCACGCCGGAGGCGGCGAGAAACTGAAGCAGCACGGAACAAGCCTCCCATCCGCTCAGCACGCGCGGTTCACGTACCTGCTCGAGTTCGTCGGGGGAATGGGCGTGCCCATGCCATCTCGCCCGCACTCAACATAATTCACGGACCACCTCGACGCTGAGAAAGTCCGGCGCCTTGATCACCGTGCGAAGCATGAACCGGATGAATGGCGGCATGTCGCTGGCGCTCTCGTCGCGATACACACGAGGGGTATCGACCTCATAGCACCGCCGCCTGGCCTCGAGCCGGCAACCACCGGCGGCGAGAACATTCCGCACCCAATCCGACTCGGGACCGTACGTCAGCGCGATCACGTACCCGCCTTCGCGCCGGAATGCCCACAGCGGTGTTCGGAAGATCCGACCGGACTTACGTCCACGGTGTATCACAACCGCCCATCCCGGTGCCCAGGGAGCAATGAACTTCGTGATCCGGTTGAGCCCAACCCGGTTGGCGTTAGCGATCCATCGTGGAGCCGGCATCGGGGAACTCCTCACTTGTTGAATTTCTGCTTCCAGAGTAGCGCGGCGGGAAGCAGGAAATCAACGGTTGTAGAATTTCTGGCATCATGCCTCCGATTGGACGACGGCCGGGGAAGACCGACACCCGGGAAGCGCTGCTGGCGACGGCGCGCCACAGATTCGCCGAAGCCGGCTACGACAAGACGACCGTGCGCGAGATCGCCGCCGCTTCCGGCGTCGATCCCGCGCTGATCAGGCACTATTTCGGCAGCAAGGCCGACCTGTTTCGCGCCACCATGGGATGGCCGTTCGAGCCAGCGGAAATCGCAGCTCGGATCACCGATGGCGACCCGAGCGGGACAGGCGAGCGGCTGACACGGGTGTTCTTCGAAGCATGGGACCGACCGGAATCACGCGCCCCGCTGCTGGCAATCCTGCGCGGCGCCGCAACCCATGAGGAGTCCGCCGACCTGGTCCGGCAATTCATCCAGGGACAGGTGTACGACCAGATCGCGGCAGGACTACCCGGCTCGGACGCGGAATTGCGGACCGACCTGGCAATGGCCCAACTGCTGGGCATCGCTTACCTTCGCTACATCCTGCGGGTGGAGCCCATCGCCTCGGAGCAACTGGACGAGTTGATAGCGCGAGTCGCCCCGGTGATCAAAACCCATCTGGAACACCCGATCCCCCACTACGGCTGATTTCACCCGAACGCCCGTTCAGTGACAACCGGGCACGTCCGCATCGGTCGAATTCGCCGTGCGCCAAGCCGTTTCGCCCCGACACCGACCCTAAGCATCGCTCCACCGCTATTGAACGTGCCGTTGAATGACGGTACATTACACGTTGATATGGTCGCCATCACGTGAGTGGGTCTTCGCTATGACAACAGTTCGACCTCCATCCGAGGCGACAGTGGATGTACCGCATGCCGACGATGCGGGCTACCACAAGTCGCTGCGCCCGCGTCAGCTGCAGATGATCGCGATCGGCGGCGCCATCGGCACCGGACTGTTTCTCGGCTCGGGCGGTCGGCTGGTCAGCGCCGGCCCCGGATTATTCCTGGTGTACGCCATCTGCGGCGTGTTCGTGTTCTTCATCCTGCGGGCGCTGGGCGAGCTGGTACTGCATCGCCCCTCCTCCGGATCGTTCGTCTCGTATGCCCGCGAGTTCTACGGCGAGAAGCTGGCTTTCGCGGTCGGGTGGATGTCCTTCTTCCAGTGGAGCATGACCGGGATCGTGGACATCACCGCCATCGCCACCTATGTCCATTTCTGGGGCGCCTTCGAAGCGGTTCCGCAGTGGCTGATCGCGCTCGTGGCGCTGGCCCTGGTGGTCAGCGTCAACCTGGTATCGGTGCGCTGGTTCGGCGAGGTGGAGTTCTGGGCGGCGCTGATCAAGGTCGTCACACTGGCCACCTTCCTGATCGTCGGCACGATCTTCCTGGCCGGCCGGTCCACCATCAAAGGGGAGCACACCGGCGTGAGTGTGATCGCCGACCACGGCGGGTTGTTGCCGACCGGCTTGCTACCGCTGGTAACTGTCACAACGGGTGTCGTATTCGCTTATGCCGCAGTGGAATTGGTAGGAACGGCGGCTGGTGAGGCGGAGAATCCGGAAAAGATCATGCCGCGGGCCATCAATTCGGTCATCGCCCGCATTGCGCTGTTCTATGTCGGTTCACTGGTGCTACTCGGACTGCTGTTGCCCTACACGGCTTTCAAGGCCGGTGAGAGTCCCTTCGTCACCTTCTTCTCGAAACTCGGTGTCGAAGGCGCCGGTTCGATCATGAACCTGGTGGTGCTGACGGCGGCCTTCTCCAGCTTGAACGCCGGCCTGTATTCGACCGGCCGGATCCTGCGCTCGATGTCGATGAACGGCAGTGCGCCGTCGGTGACGTCGCGCATGTCCAAGGGTGGTGTGCCCTATGTCGGCATTCTCGCGACCGGCGCGATCGCGCTGATCGGCGTCGGGCTCAACGTGATGGTGCCGGAAAAGGTCTTCGAGATCGTGCTGAACATGTCGGCGCTGGGCACCATCTCGACCTGGTCGGCGATCGTGGTCTGCCAACTGCAGTTGTGGCGCTGGTCGCGCAGCGGCAGGATAGAACGTCCGAAGTTCCGGTTGATCGGTGCGCCCTACACGAGCGTGGCGACGCTGCTGTTCCTGGCGGCGGTGGTCGCGCTGATGGCCTTCAGTGACGACGAAGTGCAGCGCGTTTCGGTCATCGCCACGGTGGTGGTCATGGTTCCGTTGCTGGTCGGCGGCTGGTTCCTGGCCCGCAAACGGGTGGCGGCCATCGTGCAGGAGCGCGACGGCATCACGGGTCAGTTCCCGGTCCTGGCCGAACGGCCGGCGAGCACGCGCGACGGCGGCGACTCGGTCGTGATTCTCGACGAACCCGACAAGTAGGCGAAAGTCGCCTGGACCAACGGTCCGTGGCCAGTTTCGATCGCGCGCCGAAACCACCTCTCCGGATCAAGAATGGGCTGCCGGTTCCAGTGCAGCACAGTCGATGTGGCCCACGGCAACATCCTCCGGTGCGTCGGCCGCAGATCGTGCGCCTGATCGGAATCGGTGCGGCAGGATCGACAGCCCGGTACGGATCACGACTCGCGGTCGCGGATCCGACCTGCCGACAGCGGCTCGCGAGGTCGACTGCTCAGGCAGAGCCTGATCATCGTTCGCACGGCCGAGTATCGACAACTCGCCGACCCGTCTCAGGGATACCGAGCGATCGCAGCGGTCGAGCGTACCGTCGGCACCATGCGCCTGAGCACCCGCAACCAGCTCGACGGAACCGTTGTCTCGGTAACCCGCGGTGAGGCCATGGCCGTGGTCCGTGTCCGGCTCACCGGCGGCGACGAGGTCACGTCGGGGATCACCCGCGACGCCGCCGACGACCTCGGCCTCACCAAAGGCACGGTCGTCAAAGTCCTGATCAAATCCACCGAGGTCACCCTCGGAGTCGAATAACCTCACTCGCGGAGGATCCGCCTGCCTTTCGGGCCACGTGCGCGGGCGGCGCCGCTAGCCGACCAAGCCTGCCGAGCCCGGCATGTACGTATCGGCGGATGCGTGCGTTTGCCGCGGTCGTCCATTTCAGTGTCAGGATGGCGCGATGAGCACCGCGGCAGGTCCGGTCAGGGAGGAAACGGTGGAGCTGTTCATGGACTATGGACAGTTCTGTATCGACGGCGGTTTGGGAGATCCGGATGAGGACACCGATCTCCTCGACCATGCGCTGGCGGCGCATCCCTTTACCTCGAATGGTCTGGCCATGGTGGTGCTCAGCCCACACCAGAACAACTTCGAAATGCAGATGACGGTGCAGGTGTGGGATTCCCGGCCGCCGTGGGATCGGGACGAGTGGCAGCAGGTGTGCGAGGCGCGGCTGCACGTCGGCCCGGAGGGGATGCTGTATCTGTCCTCGCCCATCGACGGTGCGGCGGGGTGTCCGGTTCCTGAGGGCGAGTAGACGAGGACGGTCCCCGTCACCTGCACATTTCCGAGTTTCGGGCGCAGGCCGCCGCGGCCGAGCGACAGCGCTGGGGCGGAGATCCGATACCTGAACTGCGGGATTGTTCCGGCGCCGAGGAGCTGTCCGGCTACGACCGTGCCCTCGCTCAGGCGATCGCCGCGATGGGCGAGCAAGATCTGCGGCGTTTGGCGCTCTGGTCCGCGGCCCAGGCCTGCGAAATGGCCGCGATTGCCGAAAGGCCCTGGGTACAAGCCGCTTTGACGGCCATGCAGGAAGGGCGACCGCTACCACCCCCCTTCGACGACATGGAAGCCGCCCTCGCCCGTCTGCACGACGAGGACTTCGGACCAGTGGACGAGGGCGGAACCGAGCTTGTCGCCTCCATCGGACGAGCCGATCCGCGCGAATCGGCGCCGAATCCCTTCGACCTGGGGCCCATCCACCGGCCGTCATTCGCCCTGCCCACGATCGCCGACGCAGCCGAACCCGATGCCAGGGATGCCGCGATGACGACTCTGTATGCGACGGCCATGGTCTTCGGCCGGGAAGTCGATGTTCTCCTGGCAGCGGTCCGAACCGAATTCGGTCTCCCGCCTCGGTGATCAACCGACCCGGGCACTGGCCGGTTCGGGGCGACGAGTGCGAGCACTCCGTGAATCCACGATCAGCGGAATGTGTGGACGTCCCGAGCCGGCGCTGTCGGCGCGTGCGGCTGTGACTACAGGCTGAAAGCGATCGAGCGCAGGATCAGCGCAACGACGAACACCGCGGTGAACGCGAGATCGATCGAAAGCCCGCCTGCTCGCACCGGCCGCAGCACCCGCCGCACCGGCCCGATCACCGGCTCGGTGCAGGCATGAATCAACGGACGGGCCCGGCTCACCCACCGGGGGGCCGTGGCCAGCACCTCCACCCAATCCAGCACAAGCCGGGCGATCAGCAGCAATACGAACGCCGTCAAGATGTACCCGAGCAGGGTTCCGATCAGGCTCATGACGAACTCCTTGGTGATGGTCGCGCTGGACTTCTTATCAGTATCAACGCGGCCGACCAGACCGAAAGTGTCGCTTTCGTCTGGTTCTCAGCCGACTATCAGGTCGGGCCGCCCCGGTGAGGCCGACGGTATGCCCGGATTCACACGCCAGCTCAGCTGAGCGTGAGTGCCGCACCCGTTCTATTCGAACGTCCTCGGCGGGCACCCTCCAGCGAGCGGCACAAACCGACGAACCAGCCGGGGCCTACTGCGCGGCGGTCTGCCGCTTCGGCAGCTTCCACCCCGGCCGCGGAAAGTGGCAGGTGTAGCCGTCGGGGTAGCGCCGCAGGTAGTCCTGGTGCTCGCGCTCGGCCTCCCAGAACTCGCTCGCCGGGGTCACCTCGGTGACCACCTTGCCGGGCCAGAGACCCGAGTCCTCGACATCGACGATGGTGGCCAGCGCGACACGCTTCTGGTCGTCATCGAGATAGAAGATCGCCGAACGGTAGCTGGTACCGATGTCGTTGCCCTGACGGTCCTTCGTCGTCGGATCGTGGATCTGGAAGAAGAACTCCAACAGCGCCCGGTAGTCCGTCCCCGCTGGGTCGTAGACGATCTCCACGGCCTCCGCATGGCCCGGGTGATTGCGATACGTCGGGTGGTCGTTGCGCCCGCCGGTGTAGCCGACCCGTGTCGACAGCACCCCCGGCTGCTTGCGAATCAAGTCCTGCATGCCCCAGAAGCATCCGCCGGCCAGAATCGCCCTCTGTTTGTCGGTCACGCCTCCTCCTTCGTGAAGATTGCCCTCTCATGTCGGCCCCCTGTACAACCCGCGCTCCGGCCTGAAAAATCCCCACCCGGCCAGGCGTCACACTTCGGTCACCAATCGCTCAGGCCGGCCCCGCGATATAGCGACTGAGCGGATATTCGACGCCGCTATGGACCTGACAAATCGGTGCTCGCTGTCCTCGTTGGATATTTTGCGGCCGGTGCCACTAGCGTGAGGACGCGAATCTGGAACCGATCGCTGGGAGTGAGCGTGTCGTTGTCGACGATCGCGAAAGTGATAGTGCCGTACTCGGCACGGACTGCGCCAGTGCAGCGCACTATTCCAACCGTCGCATTCTGGACGATCTTCGTACTTGGCACGGCTGCCGGTGGGTACTACGTCAAGCAGGTCCTCGACATGCCGCAGATGATGATGCACCTCAGTGATCTCAGCGTGTATCAGATCGCCGGGAACCGTGTGGCCGACGGCATTTCCGTCTATGACACCCCGCTGCTGGGCTACACACGCGGCGTATGGGAATTCGTATACACGCCGTTCGCCGCGCTATTGTTCGTGCCGCTGGGTGAACTCCAGGGCGTTCTGTACACTTTCGTGGGCGCGTTCGGCAATTTCGCGATGCTGACCGCGTCGGTCTGGGCGGCATTGACGATCCTCGGCTACCGGCGTGACATGCGTTTGGCGCTGGCGGGCCTGTCGATCGCCGGAGTGCTGCTGTGGTGCGAACCGGTGCGGCAGACCATGGCTTTCGGGCAGATCAATATCCTCCTGCTGCTGCTCGTGCTGGCAGACATGGCGCTCCCCGACTCCTCGCGATGGAAGGGCGTGCTGACCGGGATCGCCGCCGGAATCAAACTGACCCCCGCCTTCTTCGTAATCTACCTTCTTGTCAGCGGTCGGTACCGGGCCGCCGCGTCGGCGATCGATGCGTTCGCCGCGACTGTACTTATCGGCTTCCTGGCTATGCGCAAGGATTCGCTGACATTCTGGAGCGGCGCGTTCGCGGACCCCACTCGTGTCGGCGTTCCGGAGAACCCGTCGAACGAGTCACTGCGGGGCATGGTCGCCCGGACCGTCGGCGTTGACGGCAGTCGCCAATTGCTCTGGCTGGCAGGCGCGGTCGCCATCGCTACGGCCTGCCTGTTCCTCGCGCGACGGCTGTCACTGACCGGACACGAACTACCGGCGGTGGTGCTGTGCGGACTCACCACCACCGCGGTGTCCCCGTACAGCTGGGTGCATCACTGGGTCTGGCTCGCGCCCCTGCTGATCTACCTGACCGACCTGGCATTGCGCCGCCGCGGTGTCGTCGCGGGGATCGGACTGACGGCGGCGGTCGTGGTCACATCGGGTGGCGTGCTGGCGTTCTTCGGCCGCACGGTAGGCACCATCCTCGACTATGGCTCGCACGGCAACCTCGAAGTGTTCTACCGCAACGCCTACATCTGGCTGACGCTCGCGCTGTTCGGGGCCGCCGCCGTGTACCTGCGGCGCTCCGCAGAACGAACACCGGCCACCTTCGCGCTCCCGATCCCGAGCACCGGCATCAGCGTGCGTGGTCTCTCAGCGGCCATGACCGGCCGCTCGGCCGAGCGCTCGGATCAACGTTCTGTCAACGGAACCCGGAAGTGCCAGGGACCGTTGTCGACGAAGAATCCGCGCTGAGGTCTGAACAGGTCCTGCCAGAGCAGCTTGTCGGCACGGATCCACAATTCCGTAGTGCCGGGATCCACAGCAGGAGCACAGTGCAGCGAGCCTTCTTGCCGGTTGACCCCGCCACCGAGCATCGATGGGCAGGAGTACTGTCCGCCCAGGTCGTCGACGATGACGAAACCCGATTCGAGGTGCAGCATCCGGCCGTGCGGCGCGTCGGGGTTGTCGTAATCCGGGGTCGACCCGCCCGGGACATACTCAGGGTGTTCCGGCTCCAGCTCGATGCGAGTCTGCACGCGGAACCCATCGGTGAACAGCTCCACCGAGAAGACTGTCACCGCAACATGATCCACGACGGCACGGTGGCCGACCGCAATGACCCGCAGCAGGTGGTCGAACTCGGGGAACACCGGCGGCTCCGGCGGCTGGTCCTGGTCTACCCGGAGCACCTGGGTCGCTGTCATCGTCGAAGCTGCCCGGCTGCGGCTGAGCGCGATCTCCGGGACGTCACCGGCGCAGGTCGCGCAGTACCACTCGTCGGGATCCAGACCTCCGACGAAGTTGCCTGTGTCGATACCGCACCGGGAGCACTGCAGGTCGGACATGACCGAGAGCGTATCGAAACACCGTCAGGTATCACTGCGACTTCGGGAAGCGCGACAAGCGCGGTGCGGCCGCCGAGAACTGGACGCAGAACCGAGTTCGTGCCGAGATGTCATCCAGCGTGAGAATGGGGCCGCTCGATCGTGTTCCGAGCCCGTGCCCACACCTCCTCCACCTCGAACTGGGCGGCCTGCCATGAGTCGGCGGCGACACCGACACGCCCGCGCCACTTCCGCATGATGTCCGTGTGCACCGGCCATCGCACGAAATGCCGCATGTCCTTCTCGGTTTCCCACACCGAAATCGAGCCGCCGCGCAACTCCGAGGGCCGACCCCACAGCCACAGGCCGACGGCGCCGTGCATCACCGGCCAGGTCCGGCCCAGCTCCATCCCGGTCTTGTAGATGAGCTGAACGTCCTCATCGGAGCCTGCCAGGAAGTCCGTCACGCTGACGAACACCGATCCGGACAATCCTTGACGGGGACCGGCTTGCCACGGCATGAGCACAGTGCCCTCCGAAAACGGCTGGGCGCCGGTCATGGCTTCACTCGCCCGGTCGAAGAGACTCGGCCGGATGGAAATATAGTAAGCATAAGTAGATAGTACACATGCGCATATTTTTTATCCGACCAGCCCTTCAAGCCAGCCGATCCTCGGCACAGCACGCGGTAGCTTCGACCAGACAGCAGCGGTACTCAAGCCTCGTCACGCCAGTACCGCAGCGGACTGGACGGCTCGACTTCCTCGACATCGAGTGACCTGTCGGCCCGCAATGCCTCGATGAGTTCCGGACTGCCGGCGATACCGGTCCAGGGCAGGTCGATCTCGGTCGCTACAAACCACATCCGGTCCGCGGGCCACATGAGGTTCGGGCTGTTGATCGTTCGTGGCCACCCCGGAACCAGATCGGTAGCTCCCCACTGCCCAGCCTCGCTGAGCGGTCCACGAAACAGCAGGTAGTCCCGCGCCGGAACCTGCAGTCGAGGCCCAGCCAGCACCTCCGGCGAAAAGGCCGGTGCGACAATGGGCGCGAACTCGGGATCGGCGGAGTCGTCCCCGCTGAACGCCACGGCCGCCGACGAGCTGCCGTAGATGTCGCCGAAACCGTCCCACAGGCCGAAATAACAATCATCCGGCGTGCCGGTATGCCCGGCGAGGATGTTCGACAGTCGCTGAAGCACCTCAGGGTCGAGGTTTCCTTCGCGGTCTTCTACCGGATCGGGATCGGAGGGATCCTCGTCGGGTCCGGCGGGATGAAACAGCCGGGCGTACCGCGCGAACCCGCTGGGTCCCAGTGCGCAAAGCTCGGTCCAAGGGTAACGACGGTTGATGAACCAGCGAGCCTTCGAGACGTCCAGCTCGTATCGCAGCGCCATGTTCTCAATCTAGCCAGCCGAGCAACACGATTCCCGACTACTACGACCGGAAGCCACTCCCGCGGTCCGTGCCGCGCTTGCGTGCTGGGACCGGCGTGGCGGTGGCCGGCCTTTGCCGACGACAGGCAGACCTTCTGCGTTCCGAGATGGGGGCCTGGAAGGATTCGGTGCATGAGTGCCACTGGGGACGATGTCCGCGCCTTTGCCTTGTCGTTGCCGGAGACATCTGAGGAGTTCACTTGGGGAATGCCGACTTTCCGTGTCGCGCGCAGGCTGTTTCTCACCCTCCCGGAAGCCGAGACCTCGATGGCGGTCCGTTGCCCCATAGTCGACCGCGACGAACTGGTTGTCGCCGAACCGAGCAAGTTCTGGATCGCCGCCCACGAAGCCAACAACGCGTGGGTCCGAGTGCGCCTCGCTGCTCTCGACGACCGAAACGAACTGCAAGCCATCGTTCTCGATTCATGGCGGCAGGCCGCACCCCGGCACCTACTCGACGATGCCAGGTGACAAGGCTGCCGCTTGTTACCGAACCTGGCTGCACATCCACCACTGCCAGGCGCACTCATTTCGGCATGTGCGCATACCCGAAACGACGACAGACTGCTGCAGGTGATGCCGGTCTGAAAGACTATCGCCCATGCGAAAAACGTTGAAAGTCAACGACGGCCAACTAGTGAGCTACATCGACCACGGCGGCACCGGGCCCGCGGTACTACTCCTGCACAGCTACCTGATGGACGCAGAAATGTTCGCCCCGCAGGTGGAGTCGCTCGGCGAAACGTTCCGGCTGATCGCGATGGACGAGCGCGGCCACGGCGGCACCCCGGCCGACCGCCCGTTCACCTACTGGGACGTGGCCCGCGACGCGCTCGGCCTGCTCGACGAGCTCGGGGTGGCCCGGTGCGCCGTGATTGGCACGAGTCAGGGCGGGTTCATCGCCAAGCGGATGGCACTGCTGGCGCCCGACCGCGTGACCGCGCTCGCGCTGCTGGGCACCTCGGGCACCGCGGAGGATCCGGAGGTGGCCGCCGGCTACCGGCAGGTGGTCGCCGCCTGGCGGGAACACGGTCCGACCCAGGAACTGCTCGACCTCACCGCCACGATCTGCCTGGGCCAGTACGACCCGACCGCGTGGCAGGCCAAGTGGCGGAGGCTGTCCGGAGACCACATCGACCGCGTGCTCACCCCACTGGTCGAGCGGGACGGCGTGCTCGACCGCGCGCCGGAGATCCACTGCCCGGCCCTGGTCCTGCACGGCTCGGCCGACGCCGCCTACCCCGTCGACCGGGCCCACGAGCTGGCCGAGGCCCTGCCGAACGCCGAACCGCCGGTGATCATCGACGGCGGCGCGCACTTCCTGAGCCTCACCGACGCAGGCGCCGTCAACCCACACCTGCGAGCATTCCTCGGCAAGTCAAGGCTCGCATAACGTCGGGTGCTCGGCGACGTCCATCCTCGTCATCCGCACACCGACGCGAGTGAAATGGTGGTTGCGAGCGGGCCCGTGCAACGCGCATCAGGAGTGGCAGGAAGATCGGCCCTGGAACTGGACCGGGTCAGTACCCCGCGGGCAGCGCCGCGATCATGTCCCGCGTGACCGCGACGGCATTGTCGGAACTGCCGCCTTCGACCAGCAGCGTCGCGAACGCGATGTCACCGCGGTAGCCGACGAACCACGAATGCGACCCGCCCTCGACCTCGGCCTCGCCGGTCTTGCCGTACACCTCGCCCTGATCGGCGATTCGCTCGGCCGTGCCACCGGTGACCACCAGGCGCATCATCGCGCGCAGCCTGTCGACCACCTCGGGGGCCAGGGCCGGGCGGTCACCGTCGATCTCGGTGGGACGCCCCGCGATCAGGTAGGGCACCGGCGCCGAGCCGTGCGCGACGGTCGCCGCCATCAGCGCCATCCCGAATGGGCTGACCACTACCTTGCCTTGGCCGATGCCGTCCTCGGTCCGCTGGATCAGGCCGTCGGCAGCTGGGACCGAGCCGGACACCGTCGGCAGCCCGACGACCGAATAGCGAGGCCCCACCCCCAGTTTCGCGGCGGTGTCGTGCAGCGCAGACCCGGGAAGCTCGCTGGCGAGCTTGGCGAACGAGGTGTTGCAGGAGCGTTCGTAGGCTCTGGCCATCGGCACGTCGCCGACCGTGAACAGGTTGTAGTTGGGAATCGTCCGCTCGCCGATGATGATCCGGCTCGGGCACGGCAGCACCGTGTCCGGGGTGGCGAGGCCGTTCGATATCGCGGCGGCGGCGGTCACCGTCTTGAACACCGAACCGGGCGGATACTGGCCGATCGTCGCGATCGGGCCGTCCCGGTCGGCGGCCCTATTCTGCGCGACCGCCAGAATCGCGCCGGTGGACGGGCGAAGCACCACCATCATGGTCTGCTCGGTGTGCGGTTCCACGGCGCGCTGCGCGGCGTTCTGCACGTTGCGGTCGATACTCAGCGAGAATGACGGCGCGGGTTGGGCGGGCACCTCGGTGAGCACATCGGTGTCGACGCCGTTGGCGTTCACCGTGACCACGCTCCACCCTGCCTTGCCGTCCACCTCCGCGATCACCGTCTTACGCACCTGGGCGAGCAGGTCGGGTGCGAAATCGCGGTCGGTGGCGACCAGGTCCCACTGCTGGGTCAGCGTGACGCCGGGCAGCCCGATGAGATCCTTACCCACCTGGCCGGATTCGTTCTCGTTGAGCAGCGCGACGGTGTAGGCGCCGGTGCCTGCCTTTGCCGCGGCGAGGATCGATCCGGGCGTCAGCGACTTGTCGAAGCGGTTCAGCGCCGCGGCCAAGGAGGTGGCCACCGCGGCGGCGTCAGTGGCGTCCGCCGCGGTGAAGGCGACCCGGGACACTTTGCCGGGAACCAGTACGTCGCTGCCGGACTGCTCGTTGACCCTGGCACGGGGCGCCGGGGTGGACCGCAACGCCAAGGTTTGGGTGGCGCCGAGTTTGGGATGGATATCGGAGGAGGTCCAGCGGACCATCCAGCGTCCGTCGTTGCGGCCCATCTGCAACTGCCCGGTGTATTTCCAGGTTCGGTTCTTGGGCAGCCGCCACTCGTAGGTGTAGTCGACGGTGGCGGTGTCGCCGCTCACGCGCGCCGAGCCGGTGTGCGCGGTGAGTTGTTCGGCCTGTAGCTTGTCCCACGCGGAACGCAGTGCGCCACTTGCCTTTTCCGGCAGATTGGTGAACTCGGCAGCAGCGTCCACATCGTGCCCGGCGAACGCCGAGACGAATGCGTCGGCGGCGGGGACAGGCCCTTGCGACTCGCTCGCGCAACCGGCCGCGGCGACCGCAAGCGCCACGACAGTGAGCGAGACGAACATCCGAGTCGACATCGGCACCGATGGTAATAGCCACTGCCGGGCGAATGTCTGCGGCACTCCGGAATTCGGACGGGCGAACGTCACCCCGGCCACGCTCAGTCGACCAGGATGGTGGCGAAGGTCGCGATCTGCCGGAAACCGACCCGGCTGTAGGCGCGGCGGGCGATCTCGTTGTAGTCGTTCACGTATAGGCTCGCGGTGCGGCCGGAGGCGACCACCGCGTTCGCGATCGACGCGGTGCCCGCGGTGCCGCAGCCCTTCCCGCGATACTCCGGATGCACCCAGACCCCTTGGATCTGGCCGGTGCTCCGGGACAGCGAGCCGACTTCGGCCTTGAAGACCACTTCACCGTCCTCGAAACGCGCCCACGCTCGGCCGGATTCGATCAGGCTCTGAATCCGCCGACGGTAGCCGCGGCCGCCGTCGCCCGCTCTGGGATCGACACCGACCTCCTCGATGAACATCGCGATCGCGGCCGAGAGGTAGCGGTCGAGTTCGTCGGGACGCACCCGGCGGACCTCCGAATCGGGCGTGACCAGAGGCTGTTGCGCGAGGGCGAGCAGCGGCTGTTCCCCGCGCAGCTCGCGTTCCGGACCCCAGCGGTCGGCCAGCATCTCCCACAGCGGCAGTGCCAGCTCCCTGCGGCCCACCACCGAGGAACATATCCGGGGCCAGCGGATCGCCCGGTCGGCGAACGCACGCAACGCGTCCCGGTCGCCGAGCAGCGGCACCAGGTTCGCACCCGAGAAGCACAGCGATTCCGAGGGACCGCCTCGGCTCCACAGTTCGGTCTGGCCACAACGGGTGTCCAGGCCGAACTCCTGTAGCCGGGCGGCGACCATGCACGAGGCCACCGGATCGGCATCCAGCACACGTAGCACCTGTGCCAGGTCCCGATTCGCGAGCAGGCGCGCAGGCGCGTATTTGGCCCGTCGCGCCGGCTCCAGCAGACTCCGCACGATGACAGCCTGCCACGATCCGCCGTGATGCGGAATGGCTATGTCGAACGCCCAGGTAGGCGGGGGTTCAGCCGACCGTGACGACCGGTTCGCCGTCGCCCGCGTCCTCGCCCAACTCCTCGGCGATACGCATCGCCTCTTCGATGAGGGTTTCGACGATCTGCGCCTCCGGGACGGTCTTGATGACCTGTCCCTTGACGAAGATCTGTCCCTTGCCGTTGCCGGAGGCCACGCCGAGGTCGGCCTCACGCGCCTCACCCGGTCCGTTCACGACGCAGCCCATGACGGCCACCCGCAGTGGAACCTCCATGCCCTCCAAGCCGGCGGTCACCTCGTTGGCCAACGTGTACACGTCGACCTGCGCACGCCCGCAGGACGGACACGACACGATCTCCAGCTTGCGCGGACGCAGATTCAGCGACTGCAGGATCTGCCCGCCGACCTTGACCTCCTCGGCAGGTGGCGCCGACAACGACACCCGGATCGTGTCGCCGATCCCCTCCGACAGCAGGGCGCCGAACGCCACCGCGGACTTGATCGTGCCCTGGAACGCCGGACCCGCTTCGGTGACGCCCAGGTGCAGCGGGTAGTCCGACTTGGCGGCCAGCTGCCGGTAAGCCTCGACCATGATCACCGGGTCGTTGTGCTTGACCGAGATCTTGATGTCGCCGAACCCATGCTCCTCGAACAGGCTCGCCTCCCACAGCGCCGATTCCACCAGTGCCTCCGGCGTCGCCTTGCCGTACTTCTCCAGCATCCGCTTGTCCAGCGAACCGGCGTTCACACCGATGCGGATCGGAATCCCCGCCGCGCCCGCCGCCTTGGCGACCTCCTTGACCCGGCCGTCGAACTCCTTGATGTTGCCGGGGTTCACGCGCACCGCGGCACACCCGGCGTCGATCGCCGAGAAGATGTAGCGCGGCTGGAAATGGATATCGGCGATCACCGGAATCTGGGACTTGCGGGCGATCGTCGCCAGCGCGTCCGCGTCCTCCTGACGCGGGCAGGCCACTCGCACGATGTCGCACCCCGACGCGGTCAACTCCGCGATCTGCTGCAGGGTCGCATTCACATCATGCGTCTTGGTCGTGGTCATCGACTGCACTGAGATCGGGTGATCGCTGCCCACGCCGACATTGCCCACCATCAGCTGGCGAGTCCTACGCCGGGGAGCGAGAACGGCCACGGGTGCGGTTGGCATACCCAATCCGATTGTGGTGGTCACCTTCGGCTGCCTATCTTTCGTACGTTCATTCCGGGCCGTTCGCCTTTCGAGCTTAGTCGCGCGGCAGACCGCCACCCTGTGACGCCTGTGACAACGCGCTGTCCCCGATGCCCGCGACAGGGTACCTCGTGCGTGCGAACTCAGGGGAACAGCCGGATGGGATTGACGATGTCGGCCACCAGGGTGAGCACCATGTAGGCACCGCCGATCATCACGGCGACGTAAGTCACCGGCAGTAGCTTCAGGTAGTCCACCGGTCCGCCAGGCGCCAGTCCCTTCCAGCCGCGGATGGTGTTGCGGATCTTCTCGTAGAGCACCACCGCGATGTGCCCGCCGTCGAGCGGAAGCAGCGGGAGAATGTTGAACGCGCCGAGGAAGAAGTTCAAGCTGGCCAGCACCAGGATGAACACGCCCCACAGCCCGCGCTCCGCGGTCTCGCCGCCGATCTTGCTCGCGCCGTACACGCTGACCGGGGTCTCGGGGTCGCGCTCGCCTCCGGTCACCGCCGTCCACAGTGCCGACACCTTCTCCGGCATCTGGGCCAGCGACTGGAACGTGCGGACGAACATCTCGCCGGTGAACGCGCCCGCCGCCGGGATCGCGGCGAAGATGTTGTACTTGACCGGGTCGTAGTACTCCGTGCCGACGCCGACCGCGCCGACCTCGCGGCCGGCGCCGCCGCCCTCCGCGTAGCGCACGACCCGCTCCGGGGTGACCGGAATGGTCAGGTTCCGGCCGTCGCGTTCGACAAGGTAGGTGAACGGACCGCTCTGCTTCTGGGTTTCGGCCTGGAACTCCTTCCAGGTGTCCACCTTGACGCCGTTGACTTCCTTGACGACGTCGCCGCGCTGCAATCCGGCGCGCTGGGCGGGGCCGGTGCCGGTGCACGGCTGGGTCGAACCGTCCGGATTCTGCTGTGGCACGCAGCTCATATTGCCCAGCGCGGTGGCGGGCGGCTGTTGCAAACTCGGCAGCCCCCAGCCGACCGCGAGCACGGCCACCAGGATGAAGCCGAGCACGAAGTTCATCGCGATGCCGCCGGACATGACCACGAGCCGCTTCCAGGTGGCCTGGCGGTACATGGCGCGATCGAGTTCTTCCGGGCGCAGCTCGTCGAGGGCGGTCATGCCGACGATGTCGCAGAAGCCGCCGAGCGGAATCGCTTTGAGGCCGTACTCGATCTCCCCGCGACGGAACGAGAACACCTTCGGCCCGAAGCCGATAAAGTACCGCCGCACCTTCATACCGGTCGCCTGCGCGGTCCACATGTGCCCACATTCGTGCAGCGCGATCGATAGCGTGATGCCGAGCGCGAACAGCACGAATCCCAACGCGAACACCATTTGCTCTACAGCCCTCCTGCGTTTGCGCAGCTCGAGTATCCCGCACGCACGCGTCCGCTCCTGGCCGCGAGCACCATCAACACCCTAACCGGACAGCGACCGACTCTGCGTGTCCAGTGTGCCAGGACATGGTCGCCGCGCGAGTCCGATCGTCTCCACTACCCTGCCAGGGCCGACTCGGCGTGCTTCAGGCCCGGACGCGGGCGACGGCGAACTCGCGCGCCCAGGTATCGGCGGCGAGGACCTCGTCGAGCGAGTTCGGCTCGGCGCGCCACTGCTCGGCCGCCTCGACCGCGGCCGCCACCGTACGCACGATGTCGGGGAAGCGGATCGCTCCGTCCAGGAACGCCTGCACCGCGACCTCGTTCGCGGCGTTGTACACCGCTGTCACGCTGCCGCCCGCTTGCCCGGCCCGGCGGGCCAGCTCCACCGCTGGGAAGACCTCGTTGTCGACCGGCTCGAAGGTCCAGGTGGCGGCGGTGCCGAAGTCGCACGCCGCCGCGGCGCCTGGCACCCGGTCCGGCCAGCCGAGGGCCAGCGCGATGGGCAGTTTCATGTCCGGCGGGCTGGCTTGGGCCAGTGTGGAGCCGTCGGTGAAGGTGACCATCGAGTGCACGATCGACTGCGGGTGCACGGTGACGTCGATGCGGTCATAGGAGATGCCGAACAGCAGATGCGTCTCGATCAGCTCGAGCCCTTTGTTCACCAGCGAGGCGGAGTTCAGCGTATTCATCAGACCCATCGACCAGGTCGGATGCGCTTTGGCCTCAGCAGGATCGACCGATTCCAGCATCTGCGTGGTCCAGCCGCGGAAAGGACCGCCGGAGGCCGTGAGCACCAGCCGGTCGACCTCCTCGGCGCGACCACCGCGCAGGCACTGCGCCAGCGCGGAATGCTCCGAGTCGACCGGAACGATCTGGCCGGGGGCCGCGGCGCGGGTGACCAGCGAGCCACCCGCGACCAGCGATTCCTTGTTGGCCAGCGCAAGTCGGGTGCCCGACTGCAGGGTGGCCAGGGTCGGCTCCAGCCCGAGCGAGCCGACCAGGGCGTTGAGCACGACGTCCGCCTCGGTGCGACGCACGAGCTCGGTCACCGCGCCCGGCCCGCCCAGAGGCAAGTCCAGCTTCTGGGCGGCGGTGGGATCAGCGACGGCGACATTGCGGGTCCCGGTAGCGGCGATCTGCGCGGCGAGCAGCGCGGTGTTGCCGCCACGCGCGGCCAGGCCCACCACCTCGAAACGGTCGGGATTGGCGGCGATCACCTCGAGCGCTTGGGTACCAATGGAGCCGGTACTGCCCAGGAGCAGGACTCTCACGATGTCGGACACGCTTTCATTCTGTCCTACCGCCCGGAACACTTTCCGCGGGCGCGGGGCGACTTACAACGACGCACCGTCGTATGTCACGATATGCGGCAGTAGCTCATCGAGTGTGTACCGGAACAGCGGTACCCGAACCAGCTAAGGAGCGATCGTGGCCGCCACGGAACTCGAACCCGCCGACACCGAGCGCGGCATCGTCACTCACGTGGACACCGCCGAAGTTCCCTCCGCCGCTTGGGGCTGGAGCGGCGAGTCGCGTCGCACCTTCCGCATCGCGGGCTGGATCGTCGCGCTGATCCTGCTCGCCATGCTGGTCGGCAACCACAAGGGCAGGATCGAGGACGTGTTCCTGGTCGGCTTCGCCGTCCTGATCGCGGGAATCCTGATTCGCGACTCGCTGCTGCGGCGAAAGCCGCGCTAGTTCCGCAATACGAAAATTCTTCTCGCACAATTCTATTCGTCCTGTGCCGACAGCTACGTCCGGTACCGTGTCGTCCGAGGTCCGCGGCCCAGCCTGGGCACGGACCTCGATTTCTGTTCCCACGACACCGAGGACACAATGACCAAGACCTTTTCCGCCACCGTGCTCGCCGCGAGCGCCATCGGCTCCCTGCTTCTCCTGCCCGCAAGCCCTGCACATGCGCAGTCGGCAGCGTGCAGCGCGGCCACCGACGTGATCAACGCGGCCATCGCCGAGTCCGGCGGGAACCTGGACCCGGCGGTGCAGCAGTCGCTGACCGCCAAGCTCGCGGCCATCGACGCCACGGGCGCGGACAAGGACGCCATCGACGCTTACGCCCGTGCGCTCACCGACGAAAGCGTCACCGACATGGACGCGGCGACCGCCGAGTTCAACCGGTCCTGCGCGGGCTGATCGCAGGTCGGCGCGAACCCGTCGGCCGGGTTCGCGCCCTCGCCCTCGAGTTCTGTTGCACGCGAACAAGATTCACATGATCTGAAGCGAACCCGACGGGCGACCGACGCTCCGTGGGCGCAGCTCAGTCGAGGGGTGTCGCACAATCCGGTCCGGCAGCGGGCAGCGGGCAGCGGGCAGCGGGCAGCGGGCAGCGGGCAGCGGGCAGCGGGCAGCGACTATCGCGACGAGGAAGCAGTCGCGTAATCACGTCCGACCGGGGGCAGTGGCGGAAATGAGCGCGGCGCGTCGGGGAACTCCTTCAACGTTCCGGCGTCGACCACCGTCCCGGGCCGGGCGACGGATCCGACTAACGCCCGCGTCGCCGGGCAGGCTTCTTGCCGGCGGGGGTCGGACGGCCACCGGTCCGCTTGGCCGGGGACTTCGTCATAGGTTCGGTGTCCTTCGCGCGGGCCGGTGCACGCGAGCTGCGCTCGGATCGGCCGCGGACGACACCGACGAATTCCTCGACCAGGTCGGATGTGCGGTCGGCGGGCCAGACCAAGGCGATCTCCGTGTCGGGGAAGCCGGTCAGCGTCCGGTAGATGAGGTCGCGGCGATGGTGCAGGCGGGCCAGTGAATGCGGCACGATGGCCGCCCCGCCCGCTGCGGCGACGAGTTCCAGCGCACCGCCCACCACGTCGACGTCCGCGGTGTCCTGGAGGTGTTCGTCCGCAAGGTCGGCCATGCTCACCTCGTCGAACAGCGAGAGCGGATGTTCCTTCTGCACCACGACGACCGGCACCTCCCGGTAGAGCGGAATGGCGCTCATACCTGTCCGATCGATCGGCAGACGGACGAAGCACATGTCGACGCGGCCCGCACGCACTGCGGCCTCCTGGTCGGCCTGCGGAAGCGCGACAACCTCGAGTGGAACATCCGGAAACCGCTCACCCCAGATCCGGCTCCACTTGGACACGGTGACGCCGGGCACAAAGCCCACCCGCAGGGCAGCCGGGACCTGAGACGTGTCGTTGCCCTCCGACTCGGAGCGCGCGATAATCTCCCGCGCTCGCCCCAGCAACTCCCGCCCGTCATCGGTCAGCTGGGTCGGCTGCGCGCCGGGCACGAAAAGCTTTGTCCCGAACTCGTTTTCCAAGTCGATCACCGTGTGACTCAGCTTCTGACGCGAGATACGCAGCATCTTCGCCGCCCGCGCGAAGTGCAGTTCCTCCGCGACGGCGACGAACCAGCGCAGGCGCACCACATCGATCGACTCGAACCCGCTCATTCATGGAAGCGTATGCCACCACCTGGTCGGGACCGTCCGCGCCGCCGGATCGCGGCTGCCTCGCGTTGGCTCGATCCGGCACATATGCGCTACCTCGAACCTTCGCTCGACCCGGCACAGGGCTGCGGTCGGACTTCGTCCGGCGGCGCCCTTTAAGCTGTCCCGGTGAGCCCGGACAAAAAACCGCAGATGATGAAGCCGCTCACCGCGGCGAACAAGCTCGGCATCTACCTTCCGGCCGCACCCGAGGAGTTCCGCAACGCGCCGATTTCCCGCGCCCAGCTCGACGAACTGCGCAACGATCCCCCTGAGTGGCTCACCGAACTGCGCCGCACCGGCCCGTTCCCCCGCGATGTCGTAGCCCGCAAGCTCGGCGTCTCCAATGCAGGCCTGACCCGCGCCCAGGTCTCCGACGCGCTGACCGCGGACGAGATCGGTGACCTGCTCGCCGACCCGCCGGAGCGGTTGATCCGCGAACGCGAGAATTACGCCGCGGTCCGCGCGGAGGACGAGCGCATCAAAGCGAAAGAAGCCGAACGTCGCGCCGCCACCAATCGCCCGGCGAAGAACCGCGGTTAGCGCATCTGCTCGCGGCGAGCGGTGCATGCGCTTGCAGCACCGGACGCCGTGCAGTGCCCGTCGATGCAGGACCGCCGCTGGCGACCGGCGAAGAGGAAGCCACTGCGGACCGCAGTGTGAGCAGTTCATGGGGATGATCCGGTTACCCTTCGGCAGCCAATTGCCCGCAGGCGGCGGCGATCTCCTGGCCGCGGGTGTCACGGACCGTGCACGGCACACCCTGAGCATTCACCCGCCGAACGAACTCACGTTCAACCGGCTTCGGGCTGGCGTCCCACTTGCTGCCCGGGGTGGGGTTCAGCGGGATGACATTGACGTGCACCCGAGAACCGAGCGCCTTGTGCAGCTTCTCGCCGAGCAGGTCCGCGCGCCACGGGTGATCGTTGATGTCGCGGATCAGCGCGTACTCGACCGAGATGCGGCGACCGGTCTGGTCGGCGTAGTAGCGGGCCGCGTCCAGAACCTCGGCGACCGGCCAGCGGTTGTTCACCGGAACGAGGGTGTCACGCAGTTCGTCGTCAGGGGTGTGCAGGGAGACCGCCAGGGTGACCGACAGACCCTCATCGGCCAGCTTGCGGATGGCCGGTGCCAAGCCGACGGTAGAGACCACCACGTTGCGCTGAGAGATACCGAGACCGTCGGGCGCGGGCGAGGTGATCCGGCGCACTGCGGCGACCACACGCTTGTAGTTGGCCAGCGGTTCGCCCATACCCATGAAGACGATGTTGGAGAGCCGGCCGGGACCGCCCGACACTTCTCCGTCCCGCAAGGCAGCCGCCGCGGCCCGCACCTGGTCGACGATCTCGGCGGTGGACAGGTTGCGGTTCAGCCCACCCTGTCCGGTGGCGCAGAACGGGCAGGCCATGCCGCAACCCGCTTGGCTGGAGATGCACAGCGTCGCGCGGTCGGGATAGCGCATGAGCACGCTTTCCAGCAGCGTGCCATCGCCCGCACGCCA
Organism: Nocardia sp. NBC_01730; assembly: GCF_035920445.1. Classification (NCBI taxonomy): domain Bacteria; kingdom Bacillati; phylum Actinomycetota; class Actinomycetes; order Mycobacteriales; family Nocardiaceae; genus Nocardia; species Nocardia sp. NBC_01730. The sequence continues at coordinate 3,703,773 of NZ_CP109162.1, forward strand.
CAACGTCTTCCGTGTCTCGCCGTCGTCACACGCCACGTGCTTGACCACGCTCAACAGCGGAGGGAACAGCGCCGCGCCGATCTTGTCCCGCACAGCGGCGGGAAGATCGGTCATCTGCTCCGGATCGGCCTGCAACCGCGCAAAGTATTGGCGGGCGATCTGATCGGCACGAAACTTCGGCAGACCCAGCTCCTCGACAGCCGCGCGCCTGCCCTCGGCATCGAGGTCGGCGAGGTGCCTCGGCGGCATGCCACGGCGCGGAGCATCGAACACAAGGGGCAGGGAGACGGTCATAATCGGTCCATTCTCCCATCCGCGCGAACCGCCCGCGCAGTCACGTCCGCGTTGCCCGTCATGCCTGGTTCGTTGCGGGAAATGCGTGCAGGCGTGATAGCGGTCGGCAATGATCGACATATGTCCACCCATGCTGAACACACGCCGAACCCGGACATGCCGGACCAGCGGCCCGGCGCGCCACCGGGTACTGAATCCGCTCCCCAGGTCACGACGAGCAAGTCGCTGTCCTCACGCACCGGTCACACCTGGACCGGCCTGATCGCGGGCGCGTTGATCCTGGTAGTGCTGCTGATCTTCATCTTGCAGAACCTCGAGACGGTCGAGGTGAGCCTGTTCTTCTGGCACTTCTCGCTTCCGCTCGGCGTCGCGGTACTGCTGTCGGTCATCGCCGGAGCGCTGGTGATGGCGCTGGTCGGCGGCGCGCGCATCCTGCAGTTGCGGCGCGTCGCCAAGAAAGGCTGACGGAACTCAGAGCAGGGTGGACAGCACCAGCCAGGAGACGAACGCCGAGGGCAGCATGGAGTCGAGGCGGTCCATGATGCCGCCGTGGCCTGGCAGCAGGGCACCCATGTCCTTGATACCGAGTTCGCGCTTGATCTGCGACTCGATGAGATCGCCGCAGGTGGCCACGGCGACCAGGCCGACGCCAAGGACAACGCCGATCATGGAATTGGCTTCCAGCAACAGCGTCACCGTGAGCAGACCGCCGATCACGCTGAACACCAACGAGCCGCAGAAACCCTCCCACGACTTCTTCGGGCTGATCGAAGGCACCATCGGATGCCTGCCGAACAGCACACCGGCCACGTAGCCGCCGACATCGGAGCAGACCACCAGGATCATGAAGGTCAGCACTCGCAGGTTGCCGTTCGGCTCGAGCAGCAGCAGCGTGGCGAACGAGGCGAGTAGCGGGATCCAGGCCAGCGTGAATACCGTAATAGCAGTGTCGCGCAAGAAGTTTCGCGGCGCGGTCTGCAGGCCGTGGTCGAACAGACGCCACACCATGCAGATCAGTGTGGTGGCGGCGAAGGCGCCCGCGACACCGCTCGCGCCATACGGCCAGCCGAGCCAGAACACCGCCTGGCCACCGAGAATGAGCGGAATCCGCGGGACAAGCACGTCGGCCTCACGCAGCCGCTTGGCGACCTCCCAGGTCGCCACGCCGACACCGGCCGCAGCGACGCCGATGAATACCTTCGGCACGAACAGCAGGATCGCGATCAGCGAGAGCCCGAGGCCGAATCCAACGGCCAGCGCGGCAGGCAGATTACGGCCCGCCCGCGAACCACTCGGCACCGGCTGGGCGGATGCCTGGGGTGCCGAGGCCGTGGCGTCGGTATCGGACACTGCGGCATCGACTAGCGATTCGGACACGCCGGCATTGCTCGCATGCTCCTGTCCGGCATCGGCTGTACCGTTCACCGGCGTCGGCTCCTCAGCCGCACCGGTCGCGGCGGCGTTCTCGGCCACGATTGTCCCGTCGCTCAACTCGTCGTTCCGTTCGTCCCCCGCCCAGGCGGGGCCTCTGCTGTGTTCATCGGCGGCATTCTCGGTGCCCTTCGTGGCTACGCAAGCTACCGCCTCCGGACCCTGCGCTCACACCGCTGTGCTCAATTGGCGGCATTCCCGGTGCCCTTCGTGGCTACGCAAGCTACCGCCTCCGGACCCTGCGCTCACACCGCTGTGCTCAATTGGCGGCATTCCCGGTGCCCTTCGTGGCTACGCAAGCTACCGCCTCCGGACCCTGCGCTCACACCGCTGTGCTCAATTGGCGGCATTCCCGGTGCCCTTCGTGGCTACGCAAGCTACCGCCTCCGGACCCTGCGCTCACACCGCCGCTAGCGTCAGACCTCGAGCAGTTCGGCTTCCTTGTGCTTGACCAGTTCATCGACCTGGCCGACATACTTGGCGGTGGTCTTGTCGAGCTCCTTTTCGGCACGCCCGACCTCGTCCTCACCCGCTTCGCCATCTTTCTGGATGCGCGACAGTTCGTCCATCGTCTTTCGGCGGACATTGCGGATGGCGACCTTGGCGTCCTCCCCCTTGCCCCTGGCCTGCTTGGCCAGCTCGCGGCGGCGCTCCTCGGTCAGCTGCGGCACCGAGATCCGAATGATGTCACCGTTGTTGGTGGGATTGACACCCAAATCCGAATTACGGATCGCGGTCTCGATCGCGCCTAGCTGAGCCTGCTCATACGGCTTGATCACGACCATGCGCGGCTCCGGCACCGTGATGCTGGACATCTGGGTGATCGGGGTCAGCGACCCGTAGTAGTCGACGACGACACGGGAGAACATGCCCGGATTCGCCCGACCGGTGCGTATAACTCCGAGATCGTCCTTCGCGACCGAGACTGCCTTCTCCATCTTCTCCTCGGCGTCGAAGAGCGCTTCTTCAATCACGACCGTTTCCTCCACAGCGTCGTCATCCGCGGTCAGCGGCGTCAGGACCGAACCAATGTGCCGATCTTCGCACCGGCGACCGCGCGGGCGATATTGCCCTTGGTCAACAAATTGAACACCAGAATCGGCATCTGGTTGTCCATACACAGGCTGAAGGCGGTCGCGTCCGCGACTTTGAGGTCGCGCTCGATGACCTCCTTGTGGGTGATCTCGGAGTACATCGTCGCGGTCTCGTCGACCCGCGGGTCCGCGGTGAACACGCCATCGACCGCCTTGGCCATCAGGACCACATCCGCGCCGATCTCCAAGGCGCGCTGCGCGGCGGTGGTGTCGGTGGAGAAATAGGGCATGCCCATGCCCGCACCGAAGATGACCACACGCCCCTTCTCCAGGTGCCGCTTGGCGCGCAGCGGGAGATAGGGCTCGGCTACCTGACCCATGGTGATCGCGGTCTGCACTCGGGTGTCGATGCCCTGCTTCTGCAGAAAGTCTTGCAGCGCAAGGCTGTTCATCACGGTCCCGAGCATCCCCATGTAGTCCGAGCGAGCGCGCTCCATGCCGCGCTCCTCGAGCTCCGCGCCGCGGAAGAAGTTCCCGCCGCCGATCACCACGGCCACCTGGACACCGGTGGCGACCACCTCCGCGATCTGTTCGGCGACTGTCTGCACGACATCCGGGTCGAGCCCGACCTTACCGCCGCCGAACATCTCCCCACCCAGTTTGAGGAGCACCCGGCGATATCCTGGGCGATCGGTCCCCGGGTCCGTCATCGGTCTGAGTCTCCTTCGGCGGTGGATTGTCGTTCTTCCGGCGAGTCGTGCTCATGGCAGGCGCTTGTGGCCTAGGCAACGCAGAGCGGCACCTATCCTGCCTTATTCAGTTCGGGCGGCAGCAGAAGGCCCCCCGTCAACCGGCGTTCGTTCGGTCGACGGGGGGCCTGCCCGCTGTGGGTGTGGCGGAGTTAGTTCGCGCCGACCTCGAAGCGGGCGAAGCGGGTCACGGTGACACCGGCCTCGTCCAGCAGTGCCTTGACCGTCTTCTTCGAATCGGTGACCGACGGCTGCTCCAGCAGCACGACGTCCTTGAAGAAGCCGTTGACGCGGCCCTCGGTGATCTTCGGCAGCGCGGCCTCGGGCTTGCCCTCCTCGCGAGCGGTCTGCTCGGCGATGCGGCGCTCGTTCTCCACGATGTCGGCCGGAACCTCGTCGCGGGTCACGTACTTGGCCTTGAGTGCGGCGACCTGCATGGCGGCGGCGCGAGCGGCCGCGGCCGCGGCGTCGCCCTCACCGGTGTACTCGACCAGCACGCCGACGGCGGGCGGCAGATCCGAAGCACGCTTGTGCAGGTAGGTGGCGACCGGGCCGTCCAGCGAGATCACGCGGCGCAGCTCGAGCTTCTCGCCGATCTTCGCGGCGAGGGCCTGCACGGCCTCGTCAACGGTCTTGCCGTCCAGGTCCAGCGCCTTCAGCGACTCCAGGTCGGCGGGCTTCGCGGTCGCGGCCACGGCAACGACCTGCTCGGCCAGCTGCTGGAACTCCGCGTTCTTCGCGACGAAGTCGGTCTCGGAGTTGATCTCGACCATGACGCCGTCCTTGGCGACGACGAGGCCTTCGGCAGTGGTGCGCTCGGCGCGCTTGCCGACGTCCTTCGCGCCCTTGATACGCAGCAGCTCGACGGCCTTGTCGAAGTCACCGTCGGTCTCGGCCAGCGCGTTCTTGCAGTCCATCATGCCGGAGCCGGTCAGCTCCCGGAGCCGCTTCACATCGGCAGCGGTGTAGTTCGCCATTCTCGGCGAGCCTCCTTCGGAGAAGTGTGAGTACTGGGCAGCGGTGATCACGATGGCACTCGCTCGTGATCACCGCTGAAACAGTGTCCGATTTACGGCGTTCGCGGGCCCCTCCGTGGTTACGCAGGCTACCGCCTCCGGGACCATCGCTCACGCCGTGGTGGTTACGAGCCTCAGGCCTCGGCCGGGGTCTCAGCCGGGGTCTCGGCGGGAGTCTCGGCAGGGGCAGCGTCGGCGGCCGGGGCGGCCTGCGCGAGCAGCTCCTGCTCCCACTCGGCCAGCGGCTCACCCGCGCCCGCTTCCGGCTTGGCGTCGCCCGAGGAGAGGCCCGCACGCGCCTGCACGCCCTCGGCCACCGCGGAGGCGACGACCTTGGTCAGCAGGGCCGCGGAACGGATCGCGTCGTCGTTGCCCGGGATCGGGTAGTCGACCAGGTCGGGGTCGCAGTTGGTGTCCAGGATCGCGATGACCGGGATGTTCAGCTTGCGCGCCTCGCCGACGGCGATGTGCTCCTTGTTGGTGTCGACGACCCAGATGGCCGAGGGCACCTTCTGCATGTCGCGGATACCGCCCAGGGTGCGCTCCAGCTTGTTCATCTCACGCGTCAGCATGAGGATTTCCTTCTTGGTGCGACCCTCGAAGCCACCGGTCTGCTCCATGGCCTCGAGCTCCTTGAGGCGCTGCAGGCGCTTGTGCACGGTGGAGAAGTTGGTGAGCATGCCACCCAGCCAGCGCTGGTTCACATAGGGCATACCGACGCGAGTCGCCTCGGCCGCGATCGACTCCTGGGCCTGCTTCTTGGTGCCGACGAAGAGAACGGTGCCACCGTGGGCGACGGTCTCCTTGACGAACTCGTAGGCCTTGTCGATGTAGGTCAGCGTCTGCTGCAGGTCGATGATGTAGATGCCGTTGCGGTCGGTGAAGATGAACCGCTTCATCTTCGGGTTCCAACGCCGCGTCTGGTGTCCGAAGTGCGCGCCGCTGTCGAGCAGCTGCTTCATAGTTACGACAGCCATAGCTCCCGTATCTCTCTTTCCTTGCCGGTTGACGCAGCGAATCGGCGATCCGCTGCCCTGGCGCCACCGAATCGTCGGACCCAACCGCAAGGGTGGGGACCAGCCGGCGATTCCTTGTTCCGAAAACGCTGCCGCGAACTCGAGAAGTGTTGAGTTCGATTCGTACAGCGCCGTGACAAGCACGGTGGCGCGCGAAGTCGGTGTGTGCAGGCACAAACCGCTCACTCAGTCTACGGCTTCTCGGCACCCAGACCTAAATCAGACCGATCGGAAGCCTTTGACCAGCTGGAACAACGGATGTCCACAGGCGAGAATGTTATCCACATTCAGCGAATCGGGGTGTCGGAGACGCGGTCGCCGAACCAGGGTGGAGGCATGAACTCGAAGCCGATCTCCGCCCGTCCCAGACCATCCGCGCCCGTCCCGACGGCGGCAGATATCCCGCTCAGGCTCGAATGACTCCCGTTACCGCGGTCCGGACACGCCGACTTCTTTCCTCGATGCTGGGGCTGGGCCTCATTGCGGCTATCGCCACGGAGCCGATCGCGACCGCAGCCCCCGAGGGGCGATTCGGCTGGCCGCTGCAACCGCGCCCAACGGTAATGCGACGTTTCGACAAGCCTGCGCAGGACTGGCTACCAGGGCACCGCGGCGTCGATCTGACCGGAACCGAGGGACAGGCAGTGCTCGCCGCCGGTGACGGGATCGTCGTGTTCGCGGGAACGGTGGCCGACAAGCCGGTCGCGTCCATCGATCACGCAGGCGGGCTGCGCACAACCTACGAGCCGGTACGGGCCGAGGTGCCGGTGGGTAGGCGGGTGGCTCGCGGCACCCGAATCGGATCGCTGGAGGCCGGGCATCCGGGATGCGCAACGACGTGCCTGCACTGGGGCGCACGCGCCGAGGGCCACGGGCGCCGCAAGCGTGCATACCTGGATCCCCTGGGCCTTTTACACCTCACGCCCTTACGGCTCAAACCGGTTCGGCCGTCAGGGTTGTCCGCAACGGTCGCATCCCCGAATCGCCCGGCGGCAGGGGCAGCCGCTTCGCAGGGTGGGCGGTCGCTCTTCCCATGCGCGGCCATCGCAGCGAAGATCGCCATATGGAGCATGCGTCCGGCGAACCGCCGTTCACCTACCCGGAAGTCGGCGCGACCAGGGGTGCGCTGCCGGAGGGGTACCACCGGTTTCGGCTGCGCCGCCCGATCGGCCGTGGCCGTGCCCTGTTCGACCGCGCAGGTGCGGAGATTCTGGCCTACCGAATGCAGAAGGGCACCGGGATCTTTCAACACGCCGACACCCCGACCGCCGAACCCGGCACCACCATGACCGTGCGGCTGGGTGTCGGCCCGCTCGGGATCACTGCCCCTTGCCGGGTGGTGTACTTGCTCGACGAACCGAACCGGCGCGGGTTCGCGTACGGAACTTTGCCCGGGCATCCGGAGACCGGCGAGGAACTGTTCGCCGTCGAATACGATCCCACTGACGACACGGTGTACGGGCTGGTCACCGCGTTCTCGCGCAACGCGACCTGGTACGCACGTCTAGGCGGACCCGTGGTCAAGCTCCTCCAGCGTTTCGTCGCGGGCCGGTACCTCGCGGCATTGCCGACGTCGGTCTGACCATGGAAGCCGAGCAAGGAGAGCTCGCGGACACGGTCGTCAACGCGATGGCCTCACCCATATTGCGGTGGACAACGCGGCGCGCATCCGCTCGCGCAGCGCGGCCCGGTCGATCGACGCCTCGGTGAACATGGAGCACCACCGTAGGCAACGGCGCGTGACAGGTCGAGCGTTTTTCCGCGATGGCGCTGTCCGGGTCGGTCGGCCGACGCGGCAAGATCCGGCCCACGGATGTCCAGCACGGCACTGATCGCGAGGACCGGGCGCACTGGTCCGACAGGCGATGACCGTCTCCGCGAGGTCGGGCACCGATGCCGAGCAGAGCTGGATCCGGCCCACCGAGGACCGGCCTGGCCGTCACGGCGTGACGATGGCGAAGTCGGGGTCCGGCGCGTCGAAGATGCCAACCAGTTCGACCAGCTTGGTGACATCCCCCTCGATGGCGATGTCCCCCGCCGCGGCCGCGACGCCGAAATCCTCCCCTGCCAAGAGGACTCGGATCAACGTGGCCTTGGTGAGCGTGAACGTGGCATCGGGTTTCGGAAGCGTCATGCTTTCGCCGACATCGAAGTGGGTCAGGCGTCCGTTGCGCAGCTCGAGCCGGTGTGTGCGGTCCTCGTCGGTGAGTATCCAGTCCGCCACCACACGCTGGTCCCACGCCTTGGGACCGTCGACGCGCAATGCCATGGCGTCGAAGATCTGCTCGACGGTCAGCGCTGCGAGCATGGTCGGCGAGTCACCCTTTGTCGGTGTGCCGAACGAGCCGTAGCGCAACTCGTAGGCGCCGCTGAGGTAGAAGTTTCGCCAGGTCGCGTTCTCGGCGCCGTAGCCGAGCTGCTCGAAAGTGCTGGCCTGCAATGCTTTCGCGGCATCGTTGCCGGGCTCGGCGAAAATCAGGTAGTTGAGCACCTGCGCGACCCACCGGTAGTCTCCTGCGTCATAGGAGGTCTGCGCCTTGCGTAGCACCTCGTCCGCGCCGCCCATGAATTCCACGTGCCGTAAGGCGGATTCGACCGGCGGGTGCTCCCACAGGTGCGCGGGGTTTCCGTCGAACCAGCCCATATAGCGCTGATAGACGGCCTTGACGTTGTGACTGACCGAGCCGTAGTACCCGCGCGCATGCCACGCGTCCGCGATGGCCGGTGGGAGTGTGAGCATTTCGGCGATCTCGGCGCCGACATAGCCCTGATTCAACAGCCGCAGCGTCTGATCGTTCAGGTACCCATATAGATCCCGTTGCAGCGCAAGGAATTCCACCAGGCGCGCGGTGTCCCAGGTAGGCCAGTGGTGAGAGGCGAACACCACGTCGGAATCGCGAGCGAACAGGTTGATCGCCTCGGTCAAATACTTCGCCCACACGTGCGGGTCGCGTACCAGCGCACCGCGCAGCGTAAGCAGGTTGTGCAGGGTATGGGTCGCGTTTTCCGCCATGCAGAGCGCACGGTGGTCGGGGAAGTAGAAGTTCATCTCCGCAGGCGCTTCGGTACCGGGGGTGAGCTGAAAGACCATCCGTATACCGTCGATCGTCTCTTCCTGACCGGTCGTGGTGATGTCGACGGTCGGAGCGATCAGCGTGACCGTCCCGACCGACGTGGTCGGACCGAGTCCGGCGCCCACCGCGCCGAGCGGACCGCGCGGCAGTACCGCGCCGTACATGTAGCCCGCCCGTCGCGACATCGCGGTGCCCACGTAGATATTCTCGGCCACCGCATGCTCCAGGAAACCGGCGGGCGCCAGCACCGGGCATCGGCCTGCCGTGACATCGTCGGTGGTAGTCACCCCTATCGCGCCACCGAAATGGTCGACGTGTGAATGGGTGTAGATGAGGCCGGTCACTGGACGGTCGCCCCGGTGCGCCCGGTAGAGCGCCAGACCCGCCGCCGCGGTCTCGGCGGAAATCAGCGGATCGATCACGATGACACCGGTTTTCCCCTCGATAAGCGTCATGTTGGACAGGTCAAGGCCACGGATCTGGTAGATCCCCTCGGCGACTTGGAACAGCCCCTGCCGTATCGCCAGCCCGGACTGCCGCCAGAGGCTCGGGTGGACCGACGCCGGGCAGGGTTCGCGCAGGAAGGCGAAGGAGTCGTTGTCCCACACGACGGTGCCGTCCTCGGAGGTGACCACGCCGGGCTGCAGCGCGGCGATAAACCCACGTTCGGCATCAGCCAGATCGGCATCGTCGGCGAACGGCAGCGCGGACGCACGCCGCTGCGCCGCGACGATGAACTCACTCGGCTCACTTGCTGTGCTCATTGTCGTCCTCCTGTCGCGTCGACCAACCTTGCTGTGCCCGTCAGGGCAGCGGATCCGTGAACCCGATCGCGGCCGCAACGACCGCGATGGCGACCACCGCCGCCGTTGTCACGGCAACGATCCGGCCACCGTGGCGGTAGCGGCCCTCGCGCAGGCTGCGGTTGCGCTGGTAGGACACCCCGGCCAGCACCGCACTCGCGATCGCAGCGCCCAGGGGCGCGATCGCGTCCGGCCGCCACCCGCTGCCGACGGCGTGGTTGAGGAACAGCGCGCCGACCACCATCACCGCCACCGCGGTCCGTCGCCACGCCAGCGCGGTACGTTCGGCGGACAGACCGGGGCTGTTCATCGCAGCAGCACCGCCACACACGCCAGCAGCGACACGACCGCGATGCCCGCCGACAAGATCGGCACCAGAACCGTGTCCGGCAACGGACTGCCACGCCGCATGGCCACGCCGACCCGGCGCCAGTGCGCGTACGCTCCTATCGCGACGACCACCGCGAGCACCAGACAACTCAACGAGATCGCACGCCGGAATCCGGCCATCCGGAAGGTCTGCACCAGCGTGTGCACCGCGACGCCACCGGCGAGCAAACCCAGCGAGGTCCGCATCCAAGCAAGGAAGGTGCGCTCGTTCGCGAGCGTGAAGCGATAGTCGAGTTCCTCTTCGCCCTCTTCCGATTCGGCATCGGGATTCGGGAGCGTCACGCCGCCCCGGCTCGGGTCGCGGGGTGCTGGGTGTTCGCACGAACTCGACGATGACGCCCGGTCACGGAAGTGGGCGGCGCATGCCGGATCGGGCGGAAGATCGAGTGTCGTGCCACGTCATGACACTGACACACGGCGCGGAGCCGGTCGTCGAAGATCACGGGCACCTCTCCATCACCGAGCCCCTTCCCGCCAAATGGGCAAACCATCCGCTACCTCAGCGTAACCGGAGCCATAGGGGTCGTCCACGCCCTCGCGCGACCGTGACCTGGTGGTGATGCGATGTCGAGCGCGACGTTCAGACCACGGTCGCGTCCTCGAATATCATCGCCAGCCGCGAGACAGCCGAGGCCATCACCGCGCGCCGCGGCAAGCCGATCGCGCGCAATTCCTCCGCGATGACGTGATCGCCGAGAGTGAGGTCCGCACCGCCGAAGCGGGCTCGCGTGCCGGAGGGCCGCATCTGCCATCGAGTGCATCGGGTGATGCCGTCGATGTGCGAGTAGGCGTCGAACGAAGACGCGGTGTTGCGCCTGCTCGGGGCCGGAAGTCCGGGCCGGACGGTCAGGTCCGCGATGAGCTGCCCGTTCTGGTGCAGTGTGCCGCTGCGAGTTCCTTCGTCGTGGTCGACAACGAAGTCGGCGAGTTCTTTGGGGAATCCCCAAATGCCTCGGCCCGCGGCGAGAGTGAAGTCACCGTCGACCGGGAGCCGATGGATGAGTACGCCCGCCTTCCCGTTCGCCAATGCCGCGAGGTCACCGAGTGCGGCGCCGCCGCCCGCCGTGTGGTGGCGGACCATGAACGAGACGCCGAACTCGTTGTAAGGGCCGAGGTCGCCGTCGACGTAGTCGACGAACACCAGCGTGCACATCGCCCGTCCGCCCGGCAGCCGCAGGAGGCGCAGGCCGGAGTAGTCGACGAGCTGTTGCGCCGCCGCGGCGGGCACCAAATAGGTGGCCATGAACGCGTGGGCGAGCCGGATATGCACGGGCATCCGCACTTCCCGACCAAGGACGGTGTGCATGCTCACGTAGACGCCTTTCTGCGCACCGCGCTACCGGGGCACCGAGTTGTCACGCGGAGCCGAGTCCGCCGAATCAAGTTGATAGAACACGTATCAGATTATCGACACAATACCGTTCTCCGCTGGCTAATCAGAGGGGAGAATTCGTTACAATTTGTCCCCGTGTGATCAGGGACTACCCGGCGACCTCTTCGCATCACCCACGCCGGCCACGAACATTGCGGGCGACCGCCTATCCGGATCCCCGCGTGTTGCGCAGACGCGCCTCGAGACCGTCCATGACAGAGAGCAGGCCGAAGTCGAAGGCCATGGCCCGGCCGACTTCCGGGTCGATCGGCGTCGTCGCCCGATAGTCCTCGAGCATCTCGGAATAGTCGCCCGCGAGCCCTTCCATGACCCGCGTCATGCTGTCGACGTCCAGGCCGGAGCGGCTGGACGCCTTCTCCCATGCGGCCTCGGGAATCACCTGGCCGAGTACGAACGACATCACTGTTCCACTCGCGAGGTAGATGTCGACGCCTTGAAAACCCGCACCGACGAACGCGCGGCGCAGCCGGTCGCTGAGCCGCAACGAGTTCGGCCCGATGCTGGGCAACTGCCCGACCAGCGACGCCATCCAGGGGTGCGCCCTGATCGTCGCGCGCAGGCTGTAGGCAAAGGTGCTCAGCAGCTCCCGCCAGGACGACTGCTCCGGGTCCGGTATCTGCACCATGCCCCAGAACTCGTCGAGCACCAGCTCCAGCAACTCCTCCTTGTTCGCGACGTACCAATACAGGCTGGTCGCGCCGGCGCCGAGCTTCCCACCGAGCTTGCGCATGCTCAGCGACTCCAGACCTTCGGCGTCGAGGATCTCGACCGCCGCGGCGATGATCTGCTCGCGGCGCAGCCCGGAGGCCTTGGGCTGGCGGGGCTCCCTGGTCCATACCGAGGCGAACTGCTTGGTCACACTCTGATCTTATATTCACTCGCACACCGTTCAAGTTTCTCGTACGCTGTGCGTGTGGAATCGAACGTTGTACGAGACCCTCGCCGCTGGTGGATTCTGGGGGTCCTCTGTCTGTCCTTGCTGGTGCTGATGATCGACGGCACCGTGCTCAATCTCGCGATCCCCTCGCTGATTCGGGAGCTGGACGCCACTCCGTCGGACATCCAGTGGATTCTGGACGCCTACGTGCTGGTCTTCGCCGGACTCCTGCTCACCGCGGGCAGCCTGTCCGACCGCTTCGGCAGGCGACGGATGCTGATCACGGGCCTGGCCGTGTTCGGTGTGGCATCCCTGGCCGCCGTGCTGGCGACCGAACCATGGCAGATCGTCGCCGCCCGCGCCGCGATGGGTGTCGGCGGGTCACTGCTGATGCCCTCGACCCTGTCGATCTTGATGACCACCTTCGCCGAGGACGAGCGGCGTACCGCGATGGCCGCGTGGTCCACCGTCTCGATAGTCGGCATCGTCGCCGGGCCCACGCTGGGTGGCTTTCTGCTACAGCACTACTGGTGGGGTTCGGTGTTCCTGCTCAACATCCCGGTCGCGGTGCTCGCCATCATCGCGGCCTCGGTGCTGATGCCGGAGACCACCGGTGAGCAGCGGCCGGTAGACCTCGTCGGAGTCGGACTGTCCATTGTGGCGCTCGGCTCTACGGTCTACGTGATCATCGAGCGTGAATGGAACATCGGAATGATCGTGCTGGCGGCGGCGACGGCGATCGCCTTTATCGGCTGGGAGCGCCGGTCGGCGCATCCGATGCTGCCGCTGGCGGTGTTCCGCAGCCGAGACTTCACCGGCACCTGCTTCACCCTGCTGCTGATGGTGTTCGGCATGGGCGCGATCATGCTGATGCTCACCCAGTACCTGCAGTTCGTGCTCGGCTACGGTCCGATGAAGGCGGGTTTGGCACTGCTGCCGTACGCCGTGGCCGCAGCCGTCTGCAATGGGCTCGGCGCGACACTCGGCAAGGCGCTCAGCAACAAGACGCTCATCGTCTCCGGACTGCTCGTCATGAGCGCGGCCTTCGCCATCCTCGCCATGGGCAGCGGGTACCTGTGGGTACTGATCAGCATGCTGGTCATGGGTGTGGGCGGCGGTCTGGCGGGTCCGGCCGCGTACGCCGCGATCATGAGCGCCATCCCGCTGCGACACGCGGGCGTCGGCTCGGCGATGAACGACACGCTGCAGCAAGTCGGCATGGCGATCAGCATCGCGATCCTCGGCAGTGTGCTCGCCGGTGTGTTCACCTCCAACATGCCCGGGGACGCCCCCGACGCGGCGCGCGAATCCATCGGCGCCGCCTTCCAGCTCGGCTATGTCGAACCCGCCAAGGATGCCTTCACCGCCGCCATGTCCACCGGCGCGTGGATCAGCGCGGGCTTCAGCATCGCCGCGGCACTGCTCGGTGCGGTACTGCTGCGCACCCGCAGGCCTTCTGCGATCGAACAACCGGTAACAACGGCGATCGCGAACGAGTGAATCGAGGCGGCGGCGGGTCACGATGCCGCATATTTCCAGACGGATTCCTACCGTTCGTGATCGGCAATGACGCCGCTTTGAAGGGCGCGTTCGACCAAAAACATGCGTTTATGGTTCGGTGGCAGGGTTTCGACCTGGAATATTTGGAACAATGTTCGCATATGCGTCTTGACCGTGGAGACGCTCAGGCACAGATCGTGGGCAATCTGACAGTTCGACGCGGGGTACGAGTACGGAGTGCGAGCGTCGTACGGGCGACATAGTGCCTCGAGAATCGAATACTGGGCGTCGGTCAGTAAATTCCGGGTAGGCAGGGGGGCCTGGCTGATCGTTATTTCAGCTTCGGACGGATGGTCGTCCCGGAAAATGAACATCGACTTCCCGACGCGAATCGTATCGCCGGAGCGAAGTTTACGCCGCCCTCCGACGCGTTCGCCGTTGACGAAGGTCCCGTTCTTCGACAGCCCGTCGTCGATAATGACCCAGGAGTCGCACACCCGCTCGACAATGGCGTGCAGACGCGAAGCCGTCGCGTCGGCGGCCACGATTATGTCGGCTGCGCCCGACCGTCCGATTGTCACACTGGGCACGTCGCGATCCAGGGGAATCTCACGCCACGTTCCATGGCCGATCTGCTGGGCCAGCGTGGAACCACCGGCTGACTGCTGCCACGTGGGCCGGCCTGCCAGGGAATACAGTCCGCGATACAGGGTCTGTGATCCGTTTGACGTAGCCATCGTTTTTCTTTCCACATCGGAGTACGTCGTGAACTGCGGGAACTGATTCGCATCTCTCAGGGTGCGCCTTCCTGGCACAGATCACACGAGAAATCGACTACTTCGGTGCGCGAGCGTGCCTGCTCGTCCCCGCGGGAGTGCTGCGGACCCGTCGGTCGACGCCGACCGAACAACCGGAAAGCTGCGCGATCGTGAATGGGTCAATGAGCCGGCGAGGGGCCACGATGGACGGATGACAGTGACCATCCGGCCACGAACCGCCGCCGACCTCGACGGCTGTGCCACGGCCTTGCGGAAAGTACACGAGGTCGACGGGTACCCGGCACAGTGGCCCGCGAACCCCGTGGGCTGGTTGTCTCCGTCAAAGCTCATCGCGGCCCGCATCGCCGAGCAGGGCGGAGCGGTGATCGGGCACGTCGGAATCGGCGCTGGTGGGGAAATGCCGCCGACCGTGCGGGACATGGCGGGCTCAGCGGAAATCGCCTCGGTCATTCGATTTTATGTCGTACCGGAGGCTCGCCGCGCAGGAGTGGGCTCACGTCTGCTCTCGGCGGGCGTGCGGATGGCCGAAATGCGCGGGCAACGGGCTGCGCTCACAGTGGAATCCGACGGTGCGGCGGCGATCGCTTTGTACGAACGACACGGGTGGCGACGCGTGCACAGTGGGCCCAGCGGGTGGCGCACCGCCGATGGACGAGAGGCCTGGGTGCACTACTACGTCAGCCTGTGAATGGGCCGGTCCGACCGAGGACCTATCCGCCGGGATCGTCTCGCCGCCTCGGCAAAACCCATGCGAACTGGTACTGCCGCGTCAAGCGCGGGGGTGGGCTTGGTCGTGCACCTTCTTGAGGCGCTCGATGGAGACGTGGGTGTAGAGCTGGGTGGTGGCCATGCTGGCGTGGCCGAGGAGTTCCTGAACTACGCGAAGATCGGCGCCACCCTCGAGCAGGTGGGTCGCGGCGGTGTGACGCAGGCCGTGCGGGCCCATGTCGGGGGCGCCGGAGATGGCCGAGAGCACCTCGTGCACAACGGTTCTGGCCTGACGCTGATCGAGGCGCCTGCCGCGACGGCCGAGCAAGAGCGCGCGGCCGGACTCGGTGGTGACGAAGGTGGGACGCCCGTGCTGAAGCCAGTTTCCGACAGCCTCGTCGGCAGGTAGGCCGAACGGCGCCGATCGCTCTTTGTTGCCTTTGCCGAGCACGCGAACCACGTGTCGCTCGCGGTCGACGTCATCGACATCCAGCCCGCACAGCTCGCTGACCCGGATGCCGGTGGCGTACAGCAGTTCGACGATCAACCGATCCCGCAGAGCCATCGGATCATGCTGGGCAGCACCGGATTCCGCGGCATCCATGGCGCCGATGGCCTGCTGGCGACCGAGCACGGCGGGAAGAACGCGGTGGGCTTTCGGCGAACCCAGTCGTAAGCCGGGATCGACGGACAATCGCCCGGTCCGGGTGAGCCAGGCGGTAAAGGTGCGCGCCGAGGAGGCCCGCCGCGCCATCGTCGTCCGCGCCGCACCCGCCGCCGCCTGCTGCGCCAACCACGACCGCAACAGCAGCAAATCGAGCTCGCGAATCGCTGAATCCGCCGACCGCGTATACAAGTGGCCCAGCAGCGACCGCGCATCCCCCAGGTACGCCCGCACCGTATGCTCCGAGCGATTCTGCCCGAGTCGCAGATATCTGCCGTACTCCACCAGGAGGGCTTCCAGATCGTCGGGCAGTTGCTCCATCTTTCCACCGTCCCGACGACCGCCCGGGTTGGCAAGCCACCGCGCCGAATCGCGAGTCATCTCCGGTGCCCCGCTCGACGCCAACCGCTTTCGTCGGCGGTGACCAGCCCCGCCAATTCGAGGGCGGGCAGGGCTGCACGGACTGTGGGAAGGGGCAACCCGCAATGCTGGGCCAGTTCGAGCGGCACCCGCGAGCCCGCCGTAGGGAGTGCGGCGAAGACCAATGCCTCATCGCCGGTGAGACCGTCCTCCAGGTTGTAGGTCGGCCTCGCGGCGCCGGGGAGGGACAGTCGGAGCGGACCCGCTTCGTCGACGACCTCCTCGGCGCGGGTGACCAGAAGGGCTTCGCCATCGCGGATCATGCGGTGACAGCCCACGGACACGACCGAAGTGACCGGGCCGGGCACCGCCAAAGCCGGGCGGCTCAGGCGGCGCGCCCATTTGACGGTGTTGCGGGCGCCGCTGCGCAGTCCCGCCTCGACGACCAGCACGCCGTCGGCGAGGGCTGCGATCAGGCGGTTCCGAGCCAGGAATTGATGCTTGTGCGCGGTGGCCCCGGGCGGATACTCGCTGACCACCAGGCCGGATTCCGCGATATCAGCCAGAAGCCGCTCGTGCTGGGCCGGGTAGGGACGGTCGATGCCGCACGCCAGCACCGCGATCGTCGAGCCCTCGACCGCGAGCGCCGCCCGATGTGCCATGCTGTCGATTCCGAAGGCCGCGCCCGAGACGATGGTCCACCCCTGCGCGGCGAGATCGCCCGCGATTTCCCCCGTGACCCGGTTGCCATAGCCGGTGCTGCACCGCGCGCCGACCACCGCCAGAGCGCGTTCGCTCGACTCCAACAGTGAGCGTGGACCACGCACCCACAGCACTAGCGGCACGGCCCCGTCACGATCCCGGCCCGGTTCGAGCTGCCCGAGACCGAGCATGCGCCACGCCGGCCACTCCGGGTCGTCCGGCGTGACCACCCGTCCACCGATACGCTCGATCGACTCCAGATCCCGCGCCGCGACATCGATCTCCCGCCGCTGCGCCGTCGGCCCGCGCAGCGACTCGGGCAACGCACACTCCCGAACGGCGCGTGCCGCCTCGACCACCCCGGCCGAGTCGATCAACGCCGACAGCGGCGCACACGGCCCCTGCACCACCCGCGACAGATACACCCACGCCAATCTCCGCGCATCCGCTTCGCCAGAGGCCGGGCGGGAACGGCTTCCCGACACTCGCACCCCTCCGGGCATCGCGTCACCCACACTGCCCTTCCCGGCCGACGGCGCCGCACTCATTGCGCACCCCGCTGTCGGAAGTTCAATGCCGCCAGCACATCCTGCACCGACGGACGCTCACCGCCACGCAGGTCGCAGATGGTCCATGCGACACGGATCGCGCGGTCGGCGCCGCGAGCGGACATCCGACCGAGACGCAAGGCGCTCTCGACGGGAACGAGCGATTCCCGCGGCAGCCGGAACCGTTGACGCAGGATATGGCCCGGGACCTCGGCGTTCGTGAGCCACCCGTAGTCGCGCCAACGCTCGGCGGCGGCGCGGCGGGCGACCGCTACCCGGCCGCGGACCACCTCGCTGTTCTCGGCCTCGTCGGTGCTGAACGCGGCACCGGACTGCCCGTGCATCTGCACCCAGATGTCGATCCGGTCCATCAGGGGGCCGGACAGCTTGCCGAGGTAGCGGCGGCGGGCGAGCGGCGCGCAGATGCAGTCGACCTCGCGGGCAGGAGCGCACGGGCACGGATTCGCGGCGAGAACGAGCTGGAATCGGGCCGGGTACCGCGCCACGCCGTCGCGCCGAGCGATCCGTACTTCCCCTTCCTCCAACGGTGTTCGCATTGCCTCGAGCACCTTCGTACCGATCTCGGCGCATTCGTCGAGGAACAGCACACCTCGGTGGGCTCGGCTCACCGCGCCAGGACGGGCGGTCCCCGAGCCACCGCCGATCATCGCGGTCACCGACGTCGAGTGGTGCGGAGCGACGAACGGCGGCGCCGTGACCAGCGGGTGCTCGCCGGAGAGCGTGCCGGCCATCGAATGGATCGCGGTCACCTCCAGCGCCTCGGTCTCCGTGAGCGGCGGCAGCAGGCCGGGGAGACGTTGTGCCAACATGGTTTTCCCGATTCCGGGTGGGCCGGTCAGCAACAGGTGGTGCCCGCCCGCCGCGGCCACCTCCAGCGCCCACCGCGCTTCGTCCTGCCCCACCACCTCGCTGAGGTCGCCGCCATGGCGAACGGTGTCGGGCGGGGCACCGCTCGGTTCGGCGAGCATCGCTTCGCCGCGCAGCCAGGCCACCACCGCACGCAGACTGCTCGCCCCGAAGACCTCGATGCCGGCGACCAGCCCGGCCTCGGCCATGGCCGGTTCCGGAACCACGACGGTCGACCAGCCCGCCCGCCGCGCAGCGATCACGGCAGGAAGAATGCCACGCACCCGCCGCACCCGTCCGTCCAGCGCGAGCTCGCCGAGCAGCACCGTCTTCGCGAGCCGGTCGGCGGGGACGGCGCCGGACGCGTCGAGCACCGCGACCGCCAACGCCACGTCGTACACGCTGCCTATCTTCGGCAGCGTGGCGGGGGAGAGCGCGAGAATCACCCTGCCGTCCGGCCACTTCTCTCCCGAGTTCGCCACCGCGGACCGTACCCTGTCGCGGGATTCCTGCAACGCGGTGTCCGGCAGACCGACCAGGTGTACGGACGGCAGACCCTGCCCGATGTCGGCCTCGATCTCGACCAGCAGGCCGTCGACGCCGGTGACCGCGACCGAATGCGCCCGACCGAGCGCCATTCAGAACACCGCCTCTAGGTGGTCGATCACCGGCTGGTGCCCGCGCGTCACCAGCACGGACACCACGTCGAACCGGATACGCCGCCAGGGACCGTCCTGCTCGGCCAGCCACAGCAAGGCGAGCCGTCGAATGCGCTGTCGCTTGGTGAAGGTGACCGACTCGGCCGGGGTACCGAAGCCGAGGCCGGAACGGGTCTTGACTTCCACGAACGCGGTCACGTCCCGGTCGCGTGCGATCAGATCCAGCTCGCCGTACCGGCACCGCCAGTTCCTGGCGACGATCTCCATCCCCGCGGCGCGGAGAAACTCCGCCGCCAGCTCTTCCCCATGTGCGCCGAGCGCCTGTTTGTCTGTCACCCGGCCAGAATGCTCCGGGAAGAAATCAGGTCAGGGTCGCCGACCTGGGAAAACACAAAACCTGTTGATAACCGCCCGCCTGTGCGGAACTACCGGCCGTCACTCCGGCAGCCGCAGATCCGGCTTCTCCAGCTCCTCGATGTTGACGTCCTTGAAGGTGATCACCCGGACGTGCTTGACGAAGCGGGCCGGCCGATACATGTCCCACACCCACGCGTCGCTCATCCGCACCTCGAAATACACCTCGCCGTCCGCGTTCTGTGGCCGCAGCTCCACGGAGTTGGCCAGGTAGAAGCGGCGCTCGGTCTCCACCACGTACGAAAACTGACCGACGATGTCCTTGTACTCGCGATACAGCGAGAGTTCCATCTCGGTTTCGTACTTCTCGAGGTCCTCGGCACTCATCGGGTGGGACGTCCTCCTTCTCGCCGCACTGCGTCGTGTGTTGACATCATCGCGCATGGGCGGCGTCGGTAGCCACTCGGCTACCGGTACGCCCGTTCTGGAACTCCTCGGACAGACTCTCGTCGAGGCCACCCGCGAGCACCGCGTCGGCGTCGTCGTCAGCCGCCGCGACCGGCCGCAACCCCGCTGCCTCGCGTACGTTGCGCCAGGACCGGCGATGCTCGCTGCACGGTCCGAGGCGGTTCAGGGCGGCGATGTGCTCGGGCGTGTTGTACCCCTTGTGCATCGCGAACCCGTAGCCGGGCATCCGCTCGTCGAGCTCGACCATCATACGATCCCTGGTGACCTTCGCCAGGATGCTGGCCGCCGCGATACAGGCCGCCGTCGCGTCCCCTCCGATCACCGGCAGCGAGGGCACCGGGAGGCCTGCCACCCGGAACCCGTCCGTGAGCACGTAGCCCGGCGGCCTACCGAGCCCGGCTACGGCCCGGCGCATGCCCTCGATATTGGCGACATGGATGCCGATCGAGTCGATCTCCCAGGCCGGGACGACAACGACCTTGTAGGCCAGCGCCAGCCGGGTGATCAGCGGATACAACTCCTCGCGGGTGGCCTCGGTGAGCTTCTTGGAGTCGTCGAGCCCGGACAGCTTGTCATAAGCCTTGGGGGCGAGCAGACACGCGGCCACCACCAGCGGTCCCGCACAGGGGCCACGGCCCGCCTCGTCCACCCCCGCGACGGGCCCCAGACCGCTGCGAATCAACGCCGCCTCGAGCGTGCGCAAACCACCTGCCCTGCGCATCACCACGCGCGGCGGCCACCCGTTACCCATCGGCACTCGAACTTGCCCCACCATCCAATTATGCTGCGCCCGCAGGCGGATCAATTCGTCTGGGGATCCTGCGAGCGCACCGGTCCGATCCGACCGGGCGGCCAGATCTTGAACACTGCCTTGCCCCGGACGTTGTCGACGGGGACGGTGCCCTGCAGTTCGTCGGTGATGTGGGCGCGGGAGTCGGCGGACTGGTTGCGGTTGTCGCCCATCACCCACAGATGCCCCTCGGGTACCTTCACGGGCTTGAACTCGCGTCCGCCGCCGGAGCTGTAGGGCTGGCCCGGCACGTACGGGTAGATGTAGCGGGCGTACGACTCGTCCAGCGGCTTGCCGTCGACCATGACCCGCCCCTGTGCGTCACAGCACTGCACGGTCTGGCCTCCGACTGCGATCACACGCTTGACCAGATCGTTCTCGTCCGGCGGCACCAGGCCGAAGAAGGAGAAGAAGTTCTGCACGCCGCGGATCGCCGGGTTGTCCGAGCGGATCGACTTGTAGAGGTTGTTCCACGAGGACGGACCGACGAACACGACCACGTCGCCCGGCTTCGGGTCGCCCCAGTAGTAGCTCAGTTTCTGCACGTAGATCCGGTCACCGGTGCATCCGGCGCAGCCGTGCAGTGTGGTTTCCATCGACTCCGACGGAATCACGTACGGCCTGCCGACGAAGGTGACCATCAGCGCGGCGATCACCGCGGCGATCACAATGAGGATCGGCAATTCCTGCCAGAACGGCCGCTGCTTCTTCTTCGCTCGCCGCCTGGTGCGGCGTCCCCCTGCTCCCTCGTCGCCCGATTCGGACACCGATACCGACCCACTTTCGTCTGCCACGCCGAACAGATTAGCCCGGCATCCTGACTGCGGTCCGGTGCCGGGCTAAGGAAGATCTGTTGTGCCGAAAAGCTAGTTCAGCGCTTTTCCTTGATCTTGGCGGCCTTGCCGCGCAGGTCGCGCAGGTAGTACAGCTTGGCGCGGCGGACGTCACCGCGGGTCACGACATCGATGTGGTCGATGTTCGGGCTGTGCACCGGGAAGGTGCGCTCCACGCCGACACCGAACGACACCTTACGGACCGTGAAGGTCTCGCCGATGCCACCACCCTGGCGGCGGATCACGACGCCCTTGAAGACCTGGATGCGCTCCTTCGAGCCTTCGATGACCTTCACGTGCACATTCAGCGTGTCGCCCGGTCGGAAGTCGGGGACGTCGCTGCGCAGCGACTTCTCGTCGACGAAGTCAAGGGTGTTCATTTCCATCCTTCTGGTTTCGCGCGAACAGAGGAACCTGGCGGCGCTGGGTGTGCTCGGCCGGTTCATGCTCCGGTTTAGGGGGGTGCGCCGGGTCGACAAACGCCCAGGGCAACCTGCTCATTGTGCCAGATCGGCCGGGCACTGAAAAATCGGCCCCGCCGACGTCGGGCTCACCTTCGTCAGGCTGCGCCCAGCGGTGCACGGCCGCGGCGAGTCGTTCCCACTCGGCCGCGCCGGGTCCGGTCAGCGGTTCGGTTTACTGGAAACCGCGTCGGCGTGCGGCGCGGACGACGAGTTCAGCGTGTCCTGGTCGTGCCAGAGCGAGTGGTGGTGATGATGTGGAGCCGGCGGCGCGGACACCACCGTGCGGGTGAGTTCCGCCTCGGCGGCCGTGCGGACATGCTCGACATCCGGCTTTCCCGCGATCAGGTCCTGCACGAAGATTTTGGCCCGGATCACCGGACGGCGGTAGCGGCGTTCCCGGACGATGGACCGGTACATCAAGCGTCTGCGGTCGGTGTAGCGCCAGCGCGCCCACGGTGCGCCCGGACGGCTCAGCCGCAGCGCGCCGACGAACAGCAACGGCAGGAAGAACATGCCGAACAGGCCGGTCCAGATCTTGCCCTTGACGATGACGATGGCGGCCAGCGCCAGGTTCACCACCGCGAACACGACGACGAAGACCCGGGTCTCGGTGCTGGGATCGTGCCGGAAGTCGTTGATGTCCAGCAACCAGAGCGGGTGAAAACCCAGCAACAGCAACCCCGTCACCGCGAGCGCGACGAACACCGCGTCCACCGAGGTGCGCCCCTGTTTCTCCCAGTACACGTCGCGCAGGTAGAAGATCAGCGCGAACTCGTCGAGGACCAGCGCGGCGCCGATGCCGAAAGCGGTGGCGAGCAGCCCGGCCGTCGCCGTGTTCGCACTCTGGTAGACGGTGACCATGCCGATGCCGGACGCCAGCACCAGAATCACCCCGAACACCATGTGGTGGATGTGGGTGTCACCCGCCCGCAGGTTGCCCGGCCACCAGCGCACCCGCGCGCGGATCAGCCGCACGCTGAGGCGGATGAACAGGAACCCGACGATGAACCCGAGGAGCAAGCACAGCAGAGGCAGCCGTCCTTGGTCGATCACTTCCTCGTCGAGCCACCGTCGCATGGCTGCCTACTCTCTCCGAACACCTGACTACTGGCCGAAACCGGCCCTACGCAGTGCGTCCGCCATCGCACCGCTCGGCGCGGGCGCACTGCGACGCTGGTCGCCGCGCCCCTGCCCCTCATTGCGACTTCGACCCTGTTGCTTGTTCTGCCCATTCTGCCGCTGGCGCGTGTCGCCGCCGCCGGTTCGGCCGCCCTGGCCGCGCTGACGGTTGTCGCCGCCCTTCGCGGGCGCGCCCGGCTCGTCGTCCAGGCGCAGCGACAGACCGATCCGCTGCCGCGCGACATCGACCTCGAGCACCTTCACCTTGACCACGTCGCCGGACTTGACCACCTCGCGCGGGTCCTTCACGAAGTTGTGCGACATCGCGGAGACGTGCACGAGCCCGTCCTGGTGCACGCCGACGTCGACGAACGCGCCGAACGCGGCCACGTTTGTGACCACGCCCTCTAGCACCATGCCCGGCTTCAGGTCGGCGACCTTCTCCACGCCGGCGGCGAACTCCGCGGTCTTGAATTCCGGACGCGGGTCGCGGCCCGGTTTCTCCAGCTCGGAGATGATGTCGGTGACGGTGGGGACACCGAAGCGTTCGTCAGTGAAGTCGTCGGCGCGCAGCGAGCGCAGCACGGTGGTGTTGCCGATGACCTCCGCGACGCCGCGGCTGGTCGACTCGAGGATGCGCCG
Source organism: Nocardia sp. NBC_01730 (assembly GCF_035920445.1). Classification (NCBI taxonomy): domain Bacteria; kingdom Bacillati; phylum Actinomycetota; class Actinomycetes; order Mycobacteriales; family Nocardiaceae; genus Nocardia; species Nocardia sp. NBC_01730. The sequence continues at coordinate 3,727,307 of NZ_CP109162.1, forward strand.
CACCACCGGGTACGCCTCGGGGTGCACCGCGGAGGTGTCCAGCGGGTCGTCACCGCCGCGGATGCGCAGGAAGCCTGCACACTGCTCGAACGCCTTCGGACCGAGGCGGGGCACGTCGAGCAGCGCGGTCCGGCTGTGGAAGGGGCCGTTCTGATCCCTATGCGCCACAATGCTTTCCGCCACCGAACCGCCGATGCCGGACACCCGGGACAGCAGCGGCACCGAGGCCGTGTTCACGTCGACGCCGACCGCGTTCACCGCGTCCTCGACCACCGCGCCCAGCGAGCGGGCCAGCAGGGTCTCGGACACGTCGTGCTGGTACTGGCCGACACCGATGGACTTCGGGTCGATCTTCACCAGCTCAGCCAGCGGGTCCTGCAGGCGCCGTGCGATCGACACCGCACCGCGCAGGGACACGTCCAGGTCGGGCAGCTCCTGCGAGGCGTAGGCCGAGGCGGAGTACACCGAGGCACCCGCCTCGGACACCACGATCTTGGTCGGCTTGTTCTCCGGAATACGGGAGATCAGCTCGACGGCAAGGGCATCCGTTTCGCGTGAGGCGGTGCCGTTGCCGATGGCGATGAGCTCGACACCGAACCTGGCGACCAGCGCGCCGAGCACCGCGAGAGACTTCTCGGTCTGGCCCTGCGGCTTGTGCGGGTAGATCACCTCGGTGGCGACCACCTTGCCGGTGGCGTCGACCACCGCGACCTTCACGCCCGTGCGGTAGCCGGGATCGAGGCCCATGGTCGTGCGCGTGCCCGCGGGTGCGGCGAGCAATAGGTCGCGCAGGTTCGCGGCGAACACGTCGACCGCGTCCTTCTCCGCCGCCTGGCGCAGCCGCATCCTGGTGTCGATGCCAAGACTCACTTGGAGTTTCGTGCGCCATGCCCAGCGCACGGTATCGAGCAGCCAGGAGTCGGCCGAGCGGCCCTTGTCGGCGATGCCGAAGCGAACCGCGATGCGCCCTTCGTAGACGGTGCGCGCGCCCGGCTCCGGCTCCTCGGTGTCCGGCTCGAGGTGCAGGGTGAGCACCTCCTCTTTCTCACCGCGCAGCAGCGCGAGGATACGGTGCGAGGGCAGCTTGGTGAACGGCTCGCTGAACTCGAAGTAGTCGGCGAACTTCGCACCCGCCTCCTCCTTGCCCGCGCGGACGGTCGAGGTGACCTGGCCACGGTTCCACATCAGCTCGCGCAGCTCACCGACCAAGTCGGCGTCCTCGGCGAAACGCTCGACCAGGATCGCGCGCGCGCCGTCGAGCTGCTCGGCGGTGTACTGCGCAGGATCGGTGGACGGGTCGTTGATCAGCGCGTCGGCCACCGGCTCGTGCCCCGCCTCGCGCGCGATCTGAGCCTTGGTGCGGCGCTTCGGCTTGTACGGCAGATAGATGTCCTCGAGCCGGGCCTTTGTCTCGGCGAGCATGATCTGCTGGTGCAGCGCGTCGTCGAGTTTGCCCTGACCGCGGATCGATTCGAGGATGGCGGCCCTGCGCTCGTCGAGTTCACGCAGGTAATGCAGGCGCTCATCGAGCAGGCGCAGCTGCGCGTCGTCGAGACCGCCGGTCACCTCTTTCCGGTACCGCGCGATGAACGGCACGGTCGAGCCGCCATCGAGCAGCTCGACGGCGGCACGCACCTGGGTCTCGCGCACCGCGAGCTCGTCGGCGATGCGATGGTTCACGCTGGCTGTGCTCGCGGTTTCGGAGCGGAGCGTCGCGGGAGGAGGCGAGGCGGGGTCGGACGAGGGAGGGAGCAGGGCGGGGTTCGACACTGCACTGGAGGTCTCGGGCGCTGTCGTCACGCCCGAGACACTACCGCTCCCCCACCCCTCCGCGTCTCTTGCCAGTAGTGGGTACAGCAAACATTCCGCTGCGGGCCCGCGATAGCGGAACCGGCTGACTTCCGGGCGTACCCGATGAGTTACCCATGTGCTCCGGAAATCAGTTGTTGCTTGCCGAATCCGACGTGTGCTTCTGCGCCGACGCGAGGATCGCCTGGGCAATTTCCCGCATCTCAGCCTTACGGATCTTGCCGGTGACCGTCATCGGGAACTCCTCGACCACATGCACATACCGCGGGATCTTGAAGTGCGCCAGCTTGCCGGAGCAGAACGCACGCACCGCCGCCGCATCCAACGGCGCCGCGCCCGCGCGCATCCGGACCCAGGCCATCAACTCCTCACCGTATTTCGGATCCGGCACGCCGATCACCTGGGCATCCAAGATGTCGGGATGGGTGTAGAGGAACTCCTCGATCTCGCGCGGGTAGACGTTCTCACCGCCTCGGATGACCATGTCCTTGATCCGGCCGGTGATAGCCAGGTAGCCGTCGTCGTCCAGCACACCGATGTCGCCGGTGTGCATCCAGCGGGCGGCATCGATGGCCTCGGCGGTCCTCTCCGGGTCACCCCAGTAACCGAGCATCACCGAGTAACCGCGAGTGCACAACTCGCCCGGCTCCCCGCGTGGCACCGTGAGACCCGTTGCGGGATCGACGATCTTGACCTCCAAATGCGGCCCGACCCGGCCGACGGTTGCGGTGCGCCGGTCGATGCCGTCGTCGCGGCGGGTTTGCGTACTGACCGGCGACGTCTCCGTCATGCCGTAGCAGATACACACCTCGCGCATGCCCATCCGATCGATCACCCGCTTCATCACCTCGACCGGGCATGGCGAGCCTGCCATGATGCCGGTGCGCAGGGTGGACAGGTCCGGGGTGGCCGAATCCAGTTCGGTGAGCAGGTCGATGAACATCGTCGGCACGCCGTAGAGCGAGGTGCAGCGCTCGGCCTCGACCGCGGCGAGTGTCGCCTTCGGGTCGAACGAGGACGCCGGAATCACGATCGCCGCACCGTGACTCGTGCTCGCGAGATTGCCCATCACCATGCCGAAGCAGTGGTAGAAGGGCACCGGGACACAGATCCGGTCCTGCTCGGTGTAGCCGCACAGCTCGCCGACGAAATAACCGTTGTTCAAGATGTTGTGGTGGCTGAGCGTGGCGCCCTTGGGGAAACCCGTCGTGCCGGAGGTGTACTGGATGTTGATCGGGTCGTCGGCGGACAGCTGCGCCCCGAGCGCGGCCAGCCGGTCGGCGGCGATCTCGGTGCGGGTCAGCGCTTCCCATCCTGGGGTACCGAGCACGAGCACCTGTTCGAGGGCCGGGCAGTTCGGCCGGACCTGCTCGATCATCGCGACGTAGTTCGAGGACTTGAACTCCGCGGCCGCGACGAGCATCCGCACGCCTGCCTGGCGCAGCACGTACTCCAATTCGCTGGTGCGGTAGGCCGGGTTGATGTTGACCAGGATCGCGCCGACCTTCGCCGTCGCGTACTGCACGAGAAACCATTCCGCGCAGTTCGGCGCCCAGATGCCGACCCGATCCCCCTTGCCGATACACTGGGCGGCCAGGCCGCAGGCCAGGGCATCGATCGCGGCGCCGAGTTCGCGGTAGGTCCATCGGCGCCCGGACGGACTGTCCACCAGCGCTTCTCGCTCCGGGAACGCCGCGACCGTGCGATCGAGATTGCCCCCGATGGTGTCACCGAGCAGCGGGGTGTCCGAGATGCCAGAGGTGTAGCTCGGCAGCGACATCACTTGACTCCCCCCTGCCGCAGTACGAACCTCTGCACCTTGCCGCTGGGCGTCTTCGGCAGGCTCGGCACGAAGTGGACCTTGCGCGGGTAGGCGTGCGCGGCGAATTTCTTCTTCACCAGGCTTTGCAGCTCGGCTTCCAGCTCGGCGCCGCCCGCGGCTCCGTCGCGCAGCACCACGAACGCCTCCAGCACCTCACCGCGCAGCTCGTCCGGCATGCCGACCACGGCCGCCTCGGCCACCTGCTCGTGCAGCACGAGCACGCTCTCCACCTCGAACGGGCCGATGCGATAACCCGCCATGATGATCACGTCGTCGTCGCGGGCGGAGAATCGGAAGAACCCGTCCGTGTCCTGTGAACCCGCATCACCGGTCAGGTACCAGCGGCCGTCGGCGGTGTAGCGCTGTGCGGTGCGTTCCGGGGCGTCGAGGTAGCCGAGGAACCACAGCAGCGGGCTGTGCTGCGTGTCGATCGCGACCCGGCCCAGCTCACCGGTGGGGGCGATGATGTCGGCGTCGTCGGCGAGCACCGCGCAGGACCAGCCCGGCAGCGAGCGGCCCATCGAGCCGGCGGGCGCGCCGGTGTCGAGGGCTTCGTGCCAGGCGTTGCAGATGACCATGCCGTGCTCGGTCTGGCCGTAGTGGTCGCGCACCGCGACGCCCAGGTTCTCCACCGACCAGGCGACGACCTCGGGCGTGAGCGGCTCGCCCGCCGACGACGCGCGGCGCAGCTTCGAGTGCACCGCCGGCGTGGTGCACTCGGCGCGCAGCGTGCGGTACACCGTCGGGGCGGCAGCGAAATTGGTGACTCCGAACCTCTCCAGTACCTGCCAGGTCAGCGCGGCGGAGAAGCCCGCGTGCAGCAGGATGCTGCGGATACCGGTGGCAAGCGGGCCGAGGATCGCGTAGTAGAGGCCGTAGGCCCAGCCCGGGTCTGCGGCATTCCAGAACACGTCGTCGGCCCGGACATCGAGCGCGAACTCCTGGTACGCGTGGAAGGACGCGAGCGCGCGCAGCGGAATCGGGACGCCCTTGGGCGTGCCGGTGGTGCCACTGGTGAAGAGCTGGACGAGCAGTCCGTCGCCGCCGATCGCGACCGGGGTGGCGTCCGGGTGGGTGGCCGAAGAGGCGTCGAGCAGGTCGGTCATGCGCAGTGCGCCCGCAGGGGCGTCCGCACCGGTCACGATCAGCCGCCACGGCGGGTCGGCGGGCAGATCCGGGCCGGGGGCCAGCTTCGGCGCCTGGTCGGCGTCGGCGATGACGATCGAGGCGCCGGCAGCTGAAAGCCGCAAGGCGATGGCGGGGGGCGCGAACGCGGTGAACAGCGGAACGTGCACCGCGCCGCGGCGCCAGATGCCGAGCAGCGCGACCACCAGGTCCGCCGACTTCGCCATCAGCGTGGCGACCCGGTCGCCCTGCCGCACGCCGAGCTCGCCGAGTGCGGCGGCGAACCGGGCCGAGCGTTCGCGCAGCTCGCCGTAGGTGAGGTCGGTCGAGGACAGGTCGGCCTCGATGACAGTGAAGGCGACCCGGTTCGCCGGGTGCCGATCGCACAGCAGATCCGCCGCCGCCGCGTCGCTCCGGTCGTAACAATCCAGCAGCTCGCGCACCCGCGGATTCAGATCGGTGCCCATCTCGCTTCTCCTCTTTCCGTGATCCAGCACAACCCGGGTGTGCAATAGGATGTGGGTCACATCGAGTTCGCCACTACCCCCGAAAAGGGGTGGAGTCCCATGACCCACACCGCACTGCTGCGTCCCCGCGACGGCGACGCCCTGCGCGCCGAGATCCGCTGGGTGGCGAGCCAGGCCGAAGTGCCGGTGGTGTTCGGCGGCGAAGTGGACGGCGACACGCTGCTGCTGTCGGAATTCGTCGGCACGATGACCAACGGGCTGCGCGGATTGTCCGTGTTGCGCACGTCGGGACTGGGCGGGCGCGTGATGGATTCGGGGCGTCCCGCCTCAGTCGCGGATTACCGCAACGCCTCCTCGATCACCCACCACTACGACGGCCCGGTCGCCGGCGAGGGCATCCGCTCCGTACTCGCCGTCCCGGTGGTCGTGGACAGTCGATCCCGTGTGGTGCTCTACGCCGCGACCAGGGGTGGCAGTCCGTTGGGCGACCGCACCGCGGACCTCGTCGTCCGGGCCGGTCGGCGCCTGGCCACCGAGATCGCCCTGCGCGACGAGGTCGATCGACGCTTGCGGCTGCTGGAGCTGACCACCCCGTCGGCCGGGACGGCACCCGCGGTCACCGAGGAACTCCGCGACATCCACGCCGAACTCCGTGGCATGGCGCGCTCCGCCGAGGACGACCGATTGCGCGGGCGCCTGCACGCGGTCTGCGAACGACTCACCCGCGTCCTGGTCGGCGAACCGACCCCGGACAGCCCGAAACTGTGCCGCCGCGAACTCGACGTGCTGTCCCAGGTCGCGCTCGGCTGCACGAACCAGGAAGCGGCACAACGTCTCTCGCTCGGGCCGGAGACTGTCAAGAGCTACTTGCGCAACGCGATGGTCAAGCTGGAGGCGCACTCCCGCCATGAAGCGGTCGTGGCGGCCCGTCGCCACGGACTCCTGCCTTGACCGACGGATAGTCAGCGGGGTGGACAGAGCCGCGCTCGTGGCGGATGTCGCGCATGCGAGCGGCGCGCGGCAGGTCGGGCGAGTCGGTGGTTCAGCCGCCGAAGACCGGTGTGAAGCGGTCGCGCCGACGGTCTACCGCTCGGACGTCGCGTCCTGGTCCGGGAGCAGGTCGGGGCGGCGTTCGTGGGTACGGGCGAGGGATTGCTCACGACGCCATGCGGCCACCTTCGCGTGGTCGCCGGAGAGCAGGACCGGCGGAACCTCCAGGCCGCGCCACGAGACCGGACGGGTGTAGCTCGGGCCTTCGAGCAGGCCGTCGGAGAACGAATCCTCTTGGTGGGACTGCTGATTACCGAGCACGCCGGGCAACAGCCGGACCACGGCCTCGGTCATCACGAGCACCGCCGCCTCGCCGCCGATCAGCACGTAGTCGCCGATGCTGACCTCTTCCACCCGGACCCGGCGGGCCGCGTCGTCGAAGACGCGCTGGTCGATCCCTTCGTAGCGGCCGCAAGCGAAGACCAGGTGTGATTCAGCGGACCAGCGCCGCGCCGTGTCCTGGGTGAACGGCACGCCCGCGGGCGTAGGGACAACCAGCAGCGCGTCGTCCGGGCAGACCTCGTCGAGAGCCGCGCCCCACACGGTCGGCTTCATGACCATGCCGGGCCCGCCGCCGTACGGGGAGTCGTCGACCGATTTGTGCACGTCATGGGTCCAGCGGCGCAGGTCGTGCACCGCGAGGGAGATCAGCCCCTTGTCGATGGCCTTACCCAGCAGCGCCGTGCGCAAAGGGTCCAGGTACTCCGGGAAGATCGTGACGACATCGAGTTTCATGCCTGCCTCCTGTCACCGCGGGAGTCGACCGTTGGCCCGTTGAGCGCTGGGCGATCGGGTCGCACACCGCCTCATTCCGGGTCGAGCAGACCCTCGGGCGGATCGATGACGACGAGGCGGTCCGCGAGCGACACCGCAGGCACGATGGCCGTGACGAACGGGATCAGGATCTCCCGGCCGTCGTCGGCGGCGCGCACCGACAGCAGTTCACCCGCCGCGGAGTGCAGCACCTCGCGCACCGAGCCGACCACGGTGCCGTCGGTGAGCTGAACTTCCAGCCCTTCCAGCTCGTAATCGTAGAACTCGTCCGGATCGCCGGACGGCGGAAGATCCGCGCTGTCGACCAGGAACAGCATGCCGCGCAGCGCGTCGGCCGCAGTGCGGTCGGCCACGCCGGTGAGGAATACGAGAAGTCGGCCCGAGTGCTCTCGGGCCGACTCCACGGTGAAATCACGGACCTCCCCGGATCGGGCCAGCCGACCACGCAGCGTGGAACCGGGCGCGAAACGCGCCTCGGGCTCGTCGGTCCGTACCTCGACGACAAGTTCGCCGCGCACGCCGTGCGACTTGGCGACCCGCCCTACGACGAGTTCCACTACTGGTCGGTGTCGACCACGTCGACCCGGATGCCCCGGCCGCCGATACCTGCGACGAGGGTGCGCAGCGCGGTCGCGGTGCGTCCACCGCGGCCGATCACCTTACCCAGGTCTTCGGGGTGCACATGCACCTCGACGGTGCGCCCTCGGCGACCGGTGATCAGCTCGACACGGACGTCATCGGGATTGGCGACGATCCCGCGAACCAGGTGTTCGACGGCATCGGCGACGACGGCACTCACTGCTCCATCACCTCGAGACGCAACTCCCCCATCGTCGGGGCCGATCTACCGACGGCTCGAGACGGGTACCGTGTCGACGGGTAAGGCGCACTCACTGCTCCATCACCTCGAGACGCAACTCCCCCATCGTCGGGGCCGATCTACCGACGGCTCGAGACGGGTACCGTGTCGACGGGTAAGGCGCACTCATTACTCCGAGGCCTCGGTCTCGGCGGCCTCGTCCTTCTTGGCGGCCTTCTTCTTCGGGGTGACGGCCTCGGCGACCGGCTCGCTATCGGCAGCGGCCAGCGCGGCGTTGAACAGGTCCAGCTTGGACGGCTTGGCCGGCTTGACCTTCAGGGTGCCCTCGGCGCCGTCGATGCCCTTGAACTTCTGCCAGTCACCGGTGATCTTCAGCAGCTGGAGGACCGGCTCGGTCGGCTGCGCGCCGACACCCAGCCAGTACTGAGCGCGCTCGGAATTGATCTCGATGAGCGACGGCTCTTCCTTCGGGTGGTACATGCCGATGGACTCGATGGCCCGGCCGTCCCGGCGGGTGCGGGCGTCCGCGACGACGACACGGTACTGCGGGTTGCGGATCTTGCCCATGCGGGTGAGTTTGATGCGAACAGCCACTGCTGATCTGCCTTTCGTTGGTTGGTCACGGCGCGATTCAGCGACCCGCACGGTCTGCGAGCCCGGTTTTGCGCTTGGAGTGTGTGACCGCCGCGCGGTACGTAACCGGAGACGGGCTGACACTTGTCCGGAAGGACGGTGGTCCATTGTGCCAGACGTGCCGGTCCCACCAGAAATCGCGCCCCACCGCCCCGAAGGGCGGCGCACCGGCCCACGCAGCGACAGCAAGCGGCGCCGACGCGCGCGGACTGCCCCGATGGTCAGCTCACCAGCGGCGCGGGGGTTCGCCCGGCGAGTTCGACCGCGTCAGGCTCGTGTCCATTGGGCATCTGATAACCGAGGCGAATGGTCACGACAACCGGCCATAGGCGCCGTTCGAAAACATGACAGTGAGCTGCGCTGACCGAGGTTTCAGCGGTGGCCGGTGACGGGACCGCGCTTGCCGAACACCCGCCCGCGCAGAACGACGGCGTACGGGGCGGTGAGCGCCTCCGGGTGAGCGCACGGGTCCTCCCGATAAACGACGAAATCAGCGGGCGCGCCGTGCTCGATGCTCGGCCTGCCGAGCCAGGCGCGGGCATTCCAGGAGGCCGCGCCGAGCGCATCGCGCCGGGACAGACCCGCGGCGCCGAGCGCGGCGATCTCGTCGGCGATGCGCCCGTGGCGGATGGAGCCGCCCGCGTCGGTGCCCGCGAAGATCGGCACGCCCGCGTCGTGCGCGGCGGCGACAGTGCCGCGCACCCTGCGATGCAGGTCGCGCATATGGGCGGCGTAGACGGGGAATTTGCCCGCACTGTCGGCGATTTCGGGAAAGGTATCGATGTTGACCAGCGTGGGCACCAAGGCGGTGCCGTGTTCGACCATCATCTCGATGGTCTCGTCGGCGAGGCCGGTGCCGTGTTCCAGACAGTCGATACCTGCGTCGATCAAACCGGGCAGCGCGTCCTCTCCGAAGACATGCGCGGTGACGCGGGCACCGTTGGCGTGCGCGGCGGCGATCGCCTCCTTCAGGATCGCGTCGCTCCACAGCGGACGCAGGTCGCCGACGGATCGGTCGATCCAGTCGCCGACGATCTTCACCCAGCCGTCGCCGAAGCGGGCCTGCTCGGCGACGATCTCAGGCAGATCGCGCTCGTCGTCGAGTTCGATGCCCAGCTCGCGGATGTAGCGTTTGGGACGGGAGATGTGGCGGCCCGATCGGATGATCCGCGGCAGCTCGTCGTGGTCGTCGATGAATCGGGTGTCGATCGGCGAGCCCGCGTCGCGCAGCAGCAGCGCACCGGCCGCACGTTCGGTCTCAGCCTGCGCGATGGCCCCCTCGCGGTCCTCGTCGCCCCCGCCGTATCGGATACCGACGTGGCAGTGCGCGTCGACCAGGCCAGGCACTATCCACCCTGCGTCACAGAGTGTTTCGGCGCCAGGCACAGGTTCGAAAGACACCAGCCCATCGCGCACCCACAGATCCCGCACCTCATCGCCAGGCAGAACCACACCTCGCAGATGCACAGCAACCTCCCGGACGTCCTCGGCTGCCACCAACCTACTGTTCATGCACCGTGACACCTATCCGCGGAGAAACCGTGCCCGTATCGGCGCCGCCGATACGGTCTACTTTTTCGGGAACTTGAATTGAGAGAGGTCGATGCCCTCCAGGCCGGGCGGCAGCTGGTCGAGACCGGCGGGCATGTTGGAGATGTCGGGCATACCGGCGGGCAGTCCGGGCATGCCGGGCATGCCGCCCATTCCGGGGAACCCGCCGCGCACCTTCGGCGGCGTCGGGCCACGGCCGCCCTTCTTCCCCTTCTTGCCCTTCTTGGTGTTGCCGCGACGGGAGCCGGGCAGCCCCATCTGGCGGCCCATCATGGCCATCATCTTCTTGGCCTCGAAGAAACGGTCGACGAGCTGGTTGACCTCGGAGACCTGGACACCAGAGCCATTGGCGATGCGCAGCCGACGAGAGGCGTTGATGATCTTGGGGTTGTCACGTTCGGCCGGGGTCATGCCGCGGATGATCGCCTGCACGCGGTCGAGCTGCTTGTCGTCGACCTGGGCGAGCATGTCCTTCATCTGGCCCGCGCCGGGCAGCATGCCCAGGAGGTTGCCGATCGGGCCCATCTTGCGGATGGCCAGCATCTGATCGAGGAAGTCCTCGAGGGTGAGCTCGCCGCTGCCGATCTTGCGCGCGGCCTCCTCGGCCTGCTGCGCGTCGTAGACCTGCTCAGCCTGCTCGATCAGGGTGAGCACGTCGCCCATACCAAGGATGCGGCTGGCCATACGGTCCGGGTGGAAGACGTCGAAGTCCTCGAGCTTCTCACCGGTGGAGGCGAACAGGATCGGGACGCCGGTGACCTCACGGACGCTCAGCGCGGCGCCACCGCGGGCGTCGCCGTCGAGCTTGGTGAGCACGACACCGGTGAAGCCGACGCCGTCGCGGAACGACTCGGCGGTGCTGACCGCGTCCTGACCGATCATGGCGTCGAGTACGAACAGGGTCTCGTCCGGCCGCACTGCGTCCCGGATGCCAACGGCCTGCCGCATGAGCTCGGCGTCGATACCGAGACGGCCCGCCGTGTCGACGATGACGACGTCGTGCTGCTTCTGCTCGGCTTCCGCGATACCGCCGCGCGCCACACCCACCGGGTCGGCGGCCGTGATGCCGAGCGGGTTCTCGCCACCACCGACGGAAGTGCCGGGGTGCGGCGCGTAGACGGGCACGCCCGCGCGCTCGCCCACCACCTGCAGCTGAGTGACGGCGCCAGGACGCTGCAGGTCACAGGCGACCAGCAGCGGCTGATGCCCCTGCCCCTTCAGCCATTTCGCCAGCTTGCCCGCGAGCGTCGTCTTACCGGAACCCTGCAGACCGGCGAGCATGATCACCGTCGGCGGGTTCTTGGCCAGGTTCAGTCGCCTGGTCTCGCCGCCGAGGATGCCGACGAGTTCCTCATTGACGATCTTCACGACTTGCTGGGCCGGATTCAGCGCCCCGGAAACCTCCGCGCCCTTGGCGCGCTCCTTGATCCGCCCGATGAAACCGCGCACCACAGGCAGCGCGACGTCGGCCTCGAGCAGGGCGAGACGGATCTCCCGACAGGTGACGTCGATGTCGGCCGGTGACAGACGCCCCTTACCACGCAGATCCTTGAGGGCACCGGTAAGCCGGTCGGACAGGGATTCGAACACCGATCGCGCTCCTGATCTCGGGGGACGTCACATTCTCTCCCAGGGTAATGGGATCACCCACATGATCGCGCAGGCGGTGCGCCCTTCTTGGTGGGAAGGGAGCGCAACAGCCAGGAGATGACCCTCAGGAGAGGTCGAGGTGGCGGTTCATCGACATTGCCGCGTCGGCCAGCTCCGGGAGTTCGATCACGGTGACGCCCTTCTGCCGCAGCTTCCGCACACCGACGCAGTCCGCGACGAATGTGGGTGGTTCACGCCATGCGATCACGACGACCGGAATGCCCGCCCGCAGGATGCGGTCGGTGCAGGGCGTGCGGGTCTTCGTCGCGCGTTCCGAGCACGGTTCCAGGGTGCTGTAGATCGTGGCCCGCGCCAGCCGGGGATCGTTCGCGCCCAGCTTGTCGAGCGCGGATTCCTCAGCGTGCACCTTCGGGTCGGTCTCGCGCGAGTAGCCGGTCGAGATCTCCCGGCCGTCAGCGACGATCACCGCGCCCACCGAGAACGCGCCCTCGACCACCGGGCACCGGCGGGCGAGACCAATGGCTCTGGTCATCCAGTGGTGGTGGTCGTGCTCGGTCACCGTTCGTTCTCCTTACGCGATCCCGGCAGCGCGAACGGTCGGGTCACGCGAGGACCGCTCACCGCACGGCTTCTCGAACTCGACGGTCGGCGAGACTCGGCCGCGGATGTCGGTCGCCAGCGTAACCGTTCTAGGGGTCGAGCACGCGGCGGCGCGGTTTGGCGGTCTTGCGGTAGTCGTGGTTTTCCTTGGCCACCATGAAGACCGCTTCGCGGGCGGTCAGGCCCAGTTCGAGGGACAAGTCGTCGAGGACGGCCCACTCTGTGGTGGTGGGGATCGCGGAGGAGGCGACCGTCGATGCGATGGTCATCGCACTCACGGCCTGCTGTCCGGTCAAGGTGCGACCCGGCAGCCAGGACACCACCCAGCGGTCACCGCCGACGCACCGCGCGATATGCGTGGTCTCGTCACTGGTCATCATCGACGCCGAAACGACTTCAATTGCCACCGACCTGCTCCCCTCGTGCTAGCGATAGCCAGACGCTCTGATCGTAGGGCTCAGCAGCCGCACCGGAGTTCAGTTCCAGCAAATCTTCTGCAACAGATCGGTCACTGAGCAAAATAGCAGCTCAAGATCCAATTTACGGGCCAGACACCCCACCTTCCGGCTTCTTTGGCGCAGTTCTGGGAACCACCGCAAGAATGGCTTTCTCGATCATTTCCCGGCGCAGCGGGCCGTCGTCGGCGCCCATCTCGAGGCAGAAACTGTCGACCACCGCCGACCCCATCGTGACCACCTTGGCCCACCGGACATCGGCGCCGCAGCCCGCCAGCGCGGCGGCCAGGCGGCTGAGCAAACCGACGCGGTCCTCGGCGCGCAGCTCCAGGATCACCCGACCTGGCACCGAGGTACCGAACCAGATCACCCGCGGCTGGGCCCGCGCGTACCGGCTCGGGCCGATACCGCTCGCCTCGCGCTCGCGTTTGGCCAACGCCGCGGAAACATCGAGATCCCCCGCCATCGCACGGATCAGCTCCTGGCGTAGGAGCCCGGCGTCGGGCGGGTCGCCGAACTTGGGCGACACGACGAAGGTGTCGATCGCCGAATCACCTTCGACGCCGAGCGCGGCGGACAGCACCCGCAGCGAATGCAGCGCGAGCACGCCCGCGGCATCGGAGAGCAGACCAGCGCTGTCGGGCGCGATGACGGTGGCGGTGTAGGTGTATTTGCTCTCGCCGGGCTTCAGGTCGACGTGCACGCCGCCCGCCGTGGCCTTGGCGATCAGCTCCGGCGCGATCGGCTCCGGCGTCGGCAACTGATCACCGGCCATGACCAATCGGCAGCGGCGGACCAACTCGCCGATCAGCGAGGCCTTCCAGTCCCCCCACACCCCGGGACCGGTGGCAAGCGAATCCGCTTCGGCCAACGTATGCAGCAGGTCCAGCAGCTGTGCGTCACCCGCGAGCGTGTCCACTACGTACTGCACCGTATCGGGATCGGAGAGATCACGCCGGGTCGCGGTGTCCGGCAGCAGCAGGTGGTGGCGTACCACGGCGCTGAGCGTGCGCACGTCCGACGGCCACAGGCCGAGACGCCGACCGATGTGGGTGGCCAGCTCTGCGCCGACGACGCTGTGGTCGCCGACGCGGCCCTTGCCGATGTCGTGCAGCAGTGCGCCGAGGGCGAGCAGATCGGGGCGGGCCACCCGGGTGCTCATCGCACTGGCGTAGGCGACCGTCTCCGTGAGGTGGCGGTCGACGGTCCAGGTGTGCATGGCGTCCCGCGGCGGCAGGTCACGCACCGCACCCCATTCCGGAAACAGCCTGCCCCACAAGCCCGTTCGATCCAACGCCTCGATCGCGTCGATCGTGCCCCTGCCCGCGCCCAACAGGACGAGCAGGTCGTTGAGGGCGTCCTTGGGCCAAGGTTCGCGGAGCTCCGGCGCGTCCTCGGAGAGCCGGTTCAACGTGGTGGCGGACATCGGCAGCCCGGTCTGGGCCGACGCCGCCGCCACCCGAAGGACGAGCCCGGGATCGCGCTGCGGACGCGCATCCCGGGCCAGCACGACTTCGCCCGCGTGCTCGACCACCCCCTCATCGAGCGGACGCCGCACCGGCATGCGGCGAAGTCGTGCCAGTCCCCGGCGTGGCAGCGCATTGGCCGCGGTACGCAGTCCGACGTCAACGGAATAGCTGACGGTCCGAGCGGAATCGCTCAGTGTGCGAGCGAGATCGAACCGGTCACCGACGCGCAGGGCCCCGCCGATCTCGTCGGCGTCCTGTGCGCGCAGCTGGTCGCGGGACCGCCCCGCCACCCGGTGCAGCTCCGTGCGCACGTCCAGCAGACGCCGGTGGGCCTGCTTCAGGCCGCCGCCGGGCACGTCCGGTCCGAGTCCGGGCATGGCATCGGTCAACTGGGCAATGGCCAGGGCGTCGAGCAGTTGGATGTCGCGCAGGCCGCCGCGTCCGTTCTTCAGATCGGGCTCGGCGCGGTGCGCGATTTCGCCGCTGCGCTCCCACCTGGCCTCGGCCTGGGTGATCAGCTCGTCGAACCGGGTCCGGATCCCGGTCCGCCATTCCCGGCGCACTCCACCGATCAGCAGGTTGCTCAGATCCTGGTCACCGACGATGTGCCTGGCCTCCAGCATGCCGAGCGCGGCGATGAGATCGCCAGCGGCCACCCGCAACGCCTGCGGCACGGTCCGCACGCTGTGGTCGAGCTTGATGTGCGCGTCCCACAGCGGGTACCAGAGCTGGTCGGCGACCTCAGCGACCCGGGTGGGATCGACGTCGTCGTGCAGCAGCACCAGATCCAGATCCGAGTACGGCAGCATCTCCCCCCGGCCGAGACCGCCGACCGCCACCACCGCGAGGCCACTGTCGGCGGCGATGCCCAGTTCGCTGCCCTTGCTGGTGAGCCAGAGTTCGAACAGGTCGACCAGGGCGTGGCGCAAGGATTCGGCGTCGAGCCGGGGATTACGGGGCAGGCCGCCTTCGAGCAGCTGGGTTCGTGCGCGGACCAGATCGGCCGCGGCGTTGGATACCTTGCCGTTGACTTCTTCGGTCACCTTCGGCTCACCGTCACGCTCGTACTGACTATCCACAACCCACCACCCACTTCATGCGCGCGGCCCCGCCCCGACCGGGAACTCCGGTGGGAGCGGGGCCGCCGCTCGACTCGATATCGGTTACAGCGCGTCGGTACCGCGTTCGCCGGTCCGGACCCGGATGATCGACTCCACCGGGGTGACCCAGACCTTGCCGTCACCGATCTTGCCGGTGCGGGAGGCTTCCACGATCACCTCGACGACCTTGTCGACAGACGCGTCGTCCACGACGACCTCGACGCGGACCTTCGGCACGAAATCGACCGAGTACTCAGCACCGCGGTAAACCTCGGTGTGTCCCTTCTGCCGTCCGTACCCCTGCACCTCGCTGACGGTCATGCCCAACACACCCGCCTGCTCGAGCCCGGTCTTGACGTCCTCGAGCGTAAACGGTTTGACGATTGCGGTGATCAGTTTCATGTTCGTCATGCCTCCTTGACGGCCGAACGTGCCGTGCTACCCAGAGCGGCGAAGTCGTAGGCGGTTTCCGCGTGCTCGGACTCGTCCAAGCCCACCGACTCTGCTTCTTCGCTCACGCGCAGCCCAATGGTGAACTTCACGATATAGGCAATGATCAGGGTCGCGATGAAGGAGAAGGCAAGTACCGCACCGGCACCCACCGCCTGCCGCCACAGCTGATCGGTTCCGCCGCCATAGAGCAGACCGGTCTTGGCCGCACCCGCCTCCGGCGCCGCGACGAGACCGACCATCAAAGTACCGACGATGCCGCCGACAAGGTGCACGCCGACCACGTCGAGCGAGTCGTCGAAGCCGAACTTGAACTTCAGCCCGACCGCCAGGGCGCACAGCACACCCGCGACCGCACCGATGGCGAGGGCACCAACCACGTTCACCGAGGAGCAGGACGGGGTGATGGCGACCAGACCGGCCACGACGCCCGAAGCCGCACCGAGGGAGGTGGGCTTGCCGTCGCGGATCTTCTCCACCAGCAGCCAGGCCAGCATCGCGGCACAGGTCGCGATGGTGGTGGTGACGAAGGTCGAGCCGGCAAGGCCACCGGAGGTCACCGCGGAACCGGCGTTGAAACCGAACCAGCCGAACCACAGCAGGCCGGCGCCGAGCATGACGAACGGCAGGTTGTGCGGACGGAACGGAGTGGTCGGCCAGCCCTTGCGCTTGCCGAGCACCAGCACCAGCGCCAGACCGGCCGCACCGGCGTTGATGTGCACGGCCGTACCGCCGGCGAAGTCGACCGCGAGCAGCTTGTTGGCGATCCAGCCGCCCTCGTGCACGATATTGCCGTCGGCGTCCTTGACATCGAAGTCGAACACCCAATGCGCGACCGGGAAGTAGACGACCGTGGACCAGATGCCCGCGAACAGCAGCCACGCGCTGAACTTCAGGCGGTCGGCGACCGCGCCCGAGATGAGGGCAACCGTGATGATGGCGAACATCAGCTGGAACGCGACGAAGACGGTCGCCGGAATGGTGCCCGCAAGCGGAATGTTCACGGCCTCCGTGGTGACGACGCCCGCCGCGTCCTTGACCTCGGCAACGGAGTTGCCACCGATCAAGCCTTTGAGGCCGAAGAATTGCGAGGGATCGCCGATCACACCGAACTTGTTGTCACCGAATGCCGTCGAGTATCCGTACAGCGACCACAACACGCCGACCAGGCCCATGGCGCTGATGCTCATCATGATCATGTTGAGCACGTTCTTCGACCGAACCATGCCGCCGTAGAAGAATGCCAGGCCCGGCGTCATCAACAACACGAGTGCCGAACTCGCCAGCATCCATGCGGTGTCACCGGTGTCCGGTGCACCGGTAAGGGGAAATGCCACCTTAATGTCCTCCTCATCTCGGGCCCTGCCGATTCCGGCGAATGGACCTGCACAGAAGGGTCCTCATTCGGTGTTTCATCCGTAGAGCTGCCGTGTTTCGCCTACGTGAACGGATGGCGCAGCTGTGTTGCTACCAGGTTTCGTGGCGTACACCGGAGGTTTCCGCGCCGGGTGAGACGCGTGTCGGCGAAATCGAACATCTGATTCCGTCGAGTAGGACCTGGCAAACATTCGGTTGTTGGCTCGATCGAGTTCGAGCGCCGGACCGGCCGTGCCGAAGTGAGCCCGCGGCGCGACTCGTGCGGAGTGCCTCCGCGGGCTCTACCGGGTTCCGGAATCGCCGATCAGCCCAGCAGCGCGTCCACGAACGCGCCGGGCTCGAACGGGGCCAGGTCGTCGGCGCCCTCTCCGAGGCCGACCAGCTTCACCGGCACACCCAGCTCGTGCTGGACCTGGAAGACGATGCCGCCCTTGGCCGTACCGTCCAGCTTGGTGAGCACGACGCCGCTGATGTCGACCACCTCCGCGAACACCCGCGCCTGGGTGAGGCCGTTCTGGCCGACGGTGGCGTCCAGCACCAGCAGCACCTCGTCGACGTCGGCCTTCTTCTCCACGACACGCTTGACCTTGCCGAGCTCGTCCATCAGACCGGTCTTGGTGTGCAGCCGGCCCGCGGTATCGATGAGCACCACGTCGACGCCGCCCTCGATACCCGCGGCCACCGCGTCGAACGCGACGGCGGCCGGATCGGCGCCTTCGCGTCCGCGAACGGTCTCCGCGCCGACCCGCTCACCCCAGGTCTGCAGCTGGTCGGCGGCCGCGGCACGGAAGGTGTCGGCCGCGCCGAGCAAGACGCGGCGACCGTCGGCGACCAGCACGCGCGCGAGTTTGCCGGTTGTGGTCGTCTTTCCGGTGCCGTTCACGCCTACGACCAGCAGGATCGACGGATGATCTGCGTGCGGCAGCGCGCGCACCGACCGGTCCAGCTCCGGTCGCAGCTGCTCGATCAGCACGTCGCGCAGCACCGCGCGCGCCTGGTCGGTGGTGCGCACGCTCCGGGCCGCCATCTCCTCGCGCAGACGGGAGACGACGGCGGCGGTGCTGGCGGTACCGAGGTCGGCCAGCACGAGCGTGTCCTCGACCTCCTCCCAGGAGTCGTCGTCGAGGTCGCCGCCGCCGAGCAGGCCGAGCAGGCTCTTGCCGACCGCGTTCTGCGACCGGGACAGGCGTCCGCGCAGGCGGACCAGACGCCCCTCGGTGGGCTCGATCTCCTCGAGTGGAGCGACGGTCTCGGCGCCCGCGGGGGTGTCCGGTGCGGGCAACACGGTGGCGTCGGCCGCGGCGCTCGTGTCCGAATCGGCAGGAACCGTGCCGGCCTCGACCGCGTCGGTGCCCGGCTCGGCGACCGTGCCCGGCTCGGCGACCGTGCCCGGCTCAGCGACCGTGCCCGACTCGACAGTCGTGCTCTCCGCCGTGGTCGCCGTCGATTCGTCCGGCGCGGCCGTCTCGGTCGCGGCCGTGTCCGCGCTGTCGGTCGTCGTCGGCGCGGCCGTACCCGCAGTGGGAGCGTCCGCTGCGGTATCGGGCGTGGCGGGTGCCGTCGCGGACCTGTCGGAGGTGTCGACCGGGGCAGTGGGCGCCTCGGCGACGTCCGCCTCCGGAAGTGGCACATCGGTGATGCCGCGTCTGGGCGCGTCGCGCGGGATCGCGGCGTCGTCACCGACGTGTGGCTGCCCTTCGGTGTCGGTGCGTTCGACCGGCGGCGGCTCGGTTGTGGTCGCCGTGCCGCCGCGGCTGAAGTTGAATCCGCCGGAGGCCGTGTAACCACCGGACCGGTCGGTTACCTCCTTCTCCTGCGTCGGCGGGGTCAGCGACACGCGACCGCGCTTGTACCGGACGAAACCGGCGACAAGCACCACGAGCAGCAGCGCGGCGACCGCGGCAATCAGGATCCAAGCTTCGGGACTCACGCGGACCATCCTTGCAGAAGGACATCGCCCGCATGGCCGCCGTGCCGGACGGAAGGGCCTGCTTCGGTCCCGACCGCAAGGGTGTGAGCTCGGCGAATGCCGGACGCGCCCGGCCAACGGCGCGACCGCTCGAACACCGACACAGCCCCCGAGATTTCTTGTCCTGCGGAACTTCTCGCGAAGTGACAATAGGATCGGCGACGTGACCGATCGAAACGTGCTTGGGGGGCCGCTGGAAGAGTGCGGCACCGATCCTCTCACCGGCTTCTACCGGGACGGCTGCTGCAGCACCGGTCCGGAGGATCTCGGCAGCCATACCGTGTGCACCGTCGTCACGGCAGAGTTTCTGGAGCATCAGGCGTCCATCGGCAACGATCTCAGCACGCCGCGGCCGGAGAACAACTTTCCGGGCTTGCAGCCGGGCGACCGGTGGTGCGTCGTAGCGGTGCGGTGGCTGCACGCGCACGAGGACGGTGTCGCCGCGCCCGTCGTGCTGGCCGCCACGCACGAGAACGCCCTGGAAGTGATCTCGGTGGAGATCTTGCGCAAGTACGCCGTCGACGTGCCGGACGACGTCAGCGACCTGCTCTGAGCAGCCCGGCAGCACTACGTCGACCGCGCCTTCTGGACAAGGCGGGCGCCCCGTAGGTGCGTCAGGCATACACCCGCACCCGCGAGCAGGCGAAGCAATCGCGTTGCCAAGCCCGGTGCCGATACCGGCGGCTCCGACGGCTGCGAGTCGGATCCCCTCCCCTCGGCTAGCAGGCCGCGGCATCGGTCTCCGACCGGTCGGAGACCGATATGGCGCATCTGACACATATGCGCCATCCGGGCACTATCCCGCCGTGGCGACGCGCCGCCGATGCGCCTTCTGACGGCACGCTGCCGAGCAGTATCTGGCGCGGCGGCCGATCCCGGTCTGCGGCACCAGCGCGTAACACACCGGGCAGTGCTCGTCGACGCCGCTGCTTTCGTTACGATCCGCTGATTTGTTACGGATGTCGTCGACCTGTCTCGTTACGCCCGGGCCGCCCGGCTGCGCCCGCAATGCGTCCAGCACGATCGCGGCGGTACGGTCCACGCCGACCTCGGTCTTCCGAAGCTGTTGGATGGCAACACATCCGGTGAAGATGGCGAGCACGTCGTCGACCTCGATGTCGGCGCGGACCGCGCCCTGCTGCTTGGCGGCCGCCAGCAGCGCGGCCACCGCGCGATGGAATCGCACGCCTGCACCGGCCAAGAGCGTGCGCGGCCAGCCGTCGTCGGACTGGACAATGTCGCATAACGCCTGGTTGCCCGGGGTTGTGGCGATCACCGCACGACAGAAGGCGAAGAAGGCGGCTCCCGCGTCCCGCGCGCCGAGGTAATCGGCGGCCAGTTTCGCCAACCGGTCGACGCGCTGCTGTATAACCGCCTCAAGCAGAACGGATTTCGTCGGGAAGTGTCGGTAGACCGTGCCCGCGCCGACGCCGGCCCGCCGGGCGACCTCGGCGAGCGACACCGAGACACCCTGCTCGGCGAAGGCACGCTGCGCGGCGGCGAGCACGAGTGCGCGATTGCGCCGGGCATCGGCGCGTGCCCCCGTGCCCGCGTCCGAGGATGCGGTCATTTCGTTACGGCCCTTCGCTGTGTGCCCTGGTCAATCGGGTCAGTCCACCCGTATCGTCCGAATTCGGGTTGCCCAACCCGATTCTATCCAACAGAGAAGGCGAAGCATGTCCCCTCAGCAGAACCTCATCCTGGTCACCGGCGCCACCGGCAAGCAGGGCGGAGCCACCGCCCGAAGGCTGTTGGCGGACGGCAGGGCGGTGCGCGCGCTGGTTCGCGACGCGCAGGCGCCCGCCGCACGGGAATTGGCCGCGGCGGGCGCAGAACTCATTGTCGGTGACTTCGACTCCCCCGACACCCTGTCCACCGCACTGGCCGGCGCCACCGGACTGTTCGTGGTCCCGCCCGCCGCTTTCGGCCCGCAGGGCTGGAACGTCGAACTGGAAGCCGCGCGCGGCGAGGCGCTCGTGCACGCGGCCCGCCAGGCCGGTGTCGAACAGATCGTGTTCACCGGCATCGCGTCGATGGGCGAGAACACCTCGTGGGGCGCGAATGGCAAGAAGCGCATCGAAGACGCGATAGCCGCCAGCGGCGCCCGCTATACACTGCTGCACCCGGTGCGCTTCATGGAAAACTACCTGCTGCGCTCGTTACCGCTCGACGGGATCATCGACGGGGTGCACCGGCACCTCTTCCCCACCGATCAACCGATGAAGGTGATCGCCCTGGCGGAT
The DNA here is from genome assembly GCF_035920445.1 of Nocardia sp. NBC_01730. Classification (NCBI taxonomy): domain Bacteria; kingdom Bacillati; phylum Actinomycetota; class Actinomycetes; order Mycobacteriales; family Nocardiaceae; genus Nocardia; species Nocardia sp. NBC_01730. The sequence continues at coordinate 3,748,632 of NZ_CP109162.1, forward strand.
ATCGGCGATATCGCTGCCCTCGCGTTCGCCGACCCGGAAGGCTTCGACGGTCGCGTCCTCGAACTCGCGGGCGACGCGATCACCCCACCGGCGGCCGTCGCGGCGATCAGCAAGGCCACCGGACACGAGGTCCGCTATCACGAGATCAGCGAGGCCGACGCGGACGCGCTCGGCGAAGAGATCGGCAACACTTGGCGCCTGCTCCGCCACACCGGCGGCTGGATCGCCGACGTCGAGCAGATCCGCGAGATCCACCCCGGCTTGCGGACCTTCGACACCTGGCTGGCCGAGACCGGTGCGACCCAGATCAAAGCGCTGCTGGACAGCGACGAAGTGAGCACGTCGCGGTGACCCGCGCCGGACGGTGAACGCGGGGGCTCGCGTCTGGGCTGGTGCGCGAGACGCCCGATGTCCGGGCGCCGAGCGGTTGCTCACCGACCACGGCGTGTATCCGGGCGCCGCGGGTTCGGATGCACGCCGGACAAGGATTCCTCTGGTCACAGCGGGATTCGACGCACCAGGCACACCGTCGACACGGTCGATGCGCCTGCGTAGCAGATCCGGTCGCCCGGGCGGACTCCGATGACGCCGACAAGATGCTCGGCCCATCGCGCAAGCACGTTCATGGGCGCCAAGCACGCCCATGAGCGCAAGGAGGGGCGGCGGTCGCGAAGCTCGACAATTCGAGTGACGACCTGATGGTCTATCCGGACTCCGGGCCGCCAGGCTCGCGGTCGGCCGCGGCCGACCGCGCGTCAGCTCAGCCTGCCGCGCCGACGGGGGCGAGATTCTGCCCACGCATCCGCTGGGAGATCACCTGGGTGATGCCGTCGCCGCGCATGCTGACGCCATAGAGAGCGTCGGCGATCTCCATCGTCGGCTTCTGGTGGGTGATGACGATCAGCTGACTCTTCTCCCGCAACTGCTCGAACAGACCGATCAGGCGGCGCAGATTGGTGTCGTCCAGCGCGGCCTCCACCTCGTCCATCACGTAGAACGGCGAGGGCCTTGCGCGGAAGATGGCCACCAGCAGAGCGACCGCGGTGAGCGACTTCTCTCCGCCGGACAGCAGCGACAGCCGCTTGACCTTCTTTCCCGGCGGTCTGGCCTCCACCTCGATGCCGGTGGTGAGCATGTCGGACGGGTCGGTGAGCAGCAACCTGCCCTCGCCGCCGGGAAACAGTTTCGCGAAGACCCCGACGAACTCGCGCTCGACGTCGGCGTAGGCCTCGGTGAACACCTGCAGGATGCGGGCGTCGACATCGGCGACCACATCCATCAGGTCCTTGCGTGCGCTCTTGACGTCCTCCAGCTGGGTGGCCAGGAAGTTGTAGCGTTCCTCCAGGGCCGCGAACTCTTCCAGCGCAAGGGGATTCACCTTGCCGAGGGTGGCGAGGTCCTTCTCCGCGCGTTTGGCGCGCCGCTCCTGGGTCTGCCGGTCGTAGGGCATCGGGGCGGGGACGCTGACCTGCTCGCCGCGCGCCTTCGCCTGTTCGTACTCCTGCATCTCCAGCTCCGACGGCGGTAGTGGCACGTCCGGACCGTACTCGGCGATCAGGTCGGTCAGCGCTATGCCGAACTGCTCGGCGATGGTCGCCTCCAGCTGTTCGATGCGCAGCGCTGCCTGAGCTTTGGCCACCTCGTCGCGGTGCACCGCGTCGGTGAGCTGGGTCAGCTGCGCGGTCAGCGCACGCGCACGCTCCTTGACCTGCTCGACCTGGGCGGCGCATTCGGCGCGCCTGCGCACCAGCTCGTCGCGTCGGGTACCCGCCTCGCCGACCACCTTTTCCAATTCGGCGGCGATCTTCGCACCGGATTCCGCCACCGCTGCGGCCACCTCGGCCGCCCGCTTGCGCGCGGCATGCGCGCGTTCGGCGCGAGCGCGGGTCTCCCGTTCGGCGCGAGCGGCCCTGCGCAGCGAATCCGCCTTGCCGCGCACCGATTCCGCGCGCTCCTCGGCGGTGCGCACGGTGAGGCGGGCCTCGACCTCCATCGAACGCGCCTCCGCGAGTGCCGCCGCCGCCTCCTCGCGCTCGCGGCCCGCGGATTCGGTGCCCGCCGCGCCGATGCCGTCGGCGTCGACCTCGGACTGCTCGAGTTCCGCGTGCCGCAGGCGATCCTCCAGCTCGGCGAGCGCGGCGAGCGCTTCCTCCCGGCTCACCTCGGTTTCGGCGCGCTGTACCAGCAGCCGCTCGCTGTCGGCGTGCGCGGTGCGTGCGGTCTGGCCGAGCCTGCCGAGCCGGTCGTAGATCGCGACCAGTGCCTGGTCGGATTCGTGCAGCGCCAGCAACGCATGGTCGACAGCGTCCTTGCGGTCGGCTTGCTCGGCGAGCGCGCCGGACAGCGCCGCCTCCAGTTCCTCGGCGCGGCGCTGCGAGGCAACCAGGTCCGTCTCGGCCGCGTCGATGTCGGCCTGGATCTCCAGCTGGCTCGGCGCACGATCGGAACCCCCCAACAGCCAACCATTTCCGGCGAGATCGCCGTCGCGGGTGACCACACGAACCTCGGGCACTGCGGCCACGACCGCCTGAGCCGCGACCAGGTCGTCGGCGACGGCGATTCCCGCGGTCAGCGCCGTGATCGCGCCGCGCACGCTGTCCGAGCAGTCCACCACGTCGATCAACCACCGGGCAGCGCCGGGTAACGCGCCGAGCGGCGGCCGATGCTCGCCGTCCACTCCGAACACCACCGCGGCACGCCCTCCGTCACCGTCCTTGAGCGCGCGAATCGCGACGTGGGCGGATTCGCCGGTCTCGGCCGCGACGGCATCGGCGAGCGGGCCGAGCGCGGCGGCGACCGCCGCCTCGAAACCACCGTGCACGCGCAACAGCGCCGACAGCGGGCCGAGCAGCCCCTGGGCACGGTTCTCCACCAGCCAGGCCACGCCATCGCGGCGTGCCAGGTTCATGCCGAGCGCCTCGATCCGCGCGGTCAGCGACGCCACCCGCTTGCTCGCGTCACGGTCCTGCTCGCGCAGCTCGGTGACGCGCTGATCGGCCAGCGTGAGCGCCTGCACCGCGTGCTCGTACTGCGCGTCCAGCCCCGCCTCACCCGCGTCCAGTTCGCCGAGTTCGACCTGCACGGTGTCGAATTCGGCCTGCGCGGCCTCGCCGCGGTGCCTGGCGTCGGCGATGGCGACCGAGAGCCTGGCGATCTCCGCGTCCACCGACTGGGCCCTGGTGCGCAGCGTGTCGACCCTGCCGGACAGCCGGGCCAGACCCTCACGCCGATCGGCGATCGCCCGCACGGCGGCCAGATGCGCCTGCTCGGCGGCCTTCGCGAACTGTTCCCGTTCGGCCAGCTGCTCCCTGGCCGCATCGAGGGTCTCGACAGCGATCTCGACGGCCTCGCGCAGTTCGGCTTCCTCGGTCTCGACGCGTTCGGCCTCGGCCTCCAGCTGTTCGGGGTCCCGGCCGGTGCCGACCGGGGTTTCGGTGTCGAGGTGGCGCGCACGGTCGCCCGCGATTCGAATCGTCGCGTTGACCCGCTCGGCCAGCGCGGAGAGCTGGAACCAGATCTGCGCGGCGGCCTCGGCGCTCGGGGTCAGACGGGACAGCTGGAACTCGTGCTGGGCCAGCGCGGCGTTGGCGGCGTCCAGCTCGGAATGCACGGTGATCTGCTGCTCGCGAGCGTAGGCCTCTTTGCTCTGCTGGCTTGCCAGCTCCTGGCGGCGGGTGACCAGATCGTCGGCGGCGAGGCGCAGGCGGGCATCGCGCAGATCGGCCTGCACGGTCTGTGCCCTTCGGGCCACCTCGGCCTGCCTGCCCAGCGGCTTGAGCTGGCGGCGCAGCTCGGTGGTGAGGTCGGTGAGGCGGGCCAGGTTGGCCTGCATGGCCTCGAGCTTGCGCACCGCCTTTTCCTTGCGTTTGCGGTGTTTGAGCACACCGGCAGCCTCTTCGACGAACGCGCGGCGGTCCTCCGGGCGCGATTCCAGGATGGCCGAAAGCTGTCCCTGCCCCACGATGACGTGCATCTCACGGCCGATGCCGGAGTCGCTGAGCAGTTCCTGCACGTCCATCAGCCGGCAGGAGCTGCCGTTGATCTCGTATTCGCCCGCGCCGTCGCGGAACATACGCCGGGTGATGGACACCTCGGCGTAGTCGATCGGCAGCGCGCCGTCGGAATTGTCGATGGTCAGTGTGACCTCGGCGCGGCCGAGTGGTGCGCGTCCGGTGGTGCCCGCGAAGATGACGTCCTGCATCTTGCCGCCGCGCAGCGCCTTCGCACCCTGCTCACCCATGACCCAGGTGAGCGCGTCGACGACGTTCGATTTGCCCGATCCGTTCGGACCGACCACGCACGTGATGCCGGGCTCCAACCGCAGCGTCGTCGCGGACGCGAAGGACTTGAAGCCCTTCAACGTCAGACTCTTCAGGTGCAAAGTCGACGACCTTTCCGTGTTCTGCCTGGTTATCAGAGGATCCGGCGACCAGTCATGGTATCCGTCGAGTGCCGGGCATTCCCGACGCGGGGCTCAGCCGCCTCTCCGGGTCTTCAGGCCGTACCAGTCAGGTGTCACGGGAGTCGCATTCAGGTCCTGCGTCGGGTGCTCCCCCGCCTCTCCGGGTCTTCAGGCCGTACCAGCCGGGTGTCACGAGAGTTGCGTTCAGGTCCTGCGTCGGGTATCGCTCGAGTTCTGGACGTGCCCGGCGAGTTACCCATGTGCTTGTGAGATCAGTTGTCGCGTGGCGAAACGATTTGTTGCGCGGTCAGCATTCGCTTCATCGCGTGATCGGTTTGCCGGAATGGTCCGCGTCGCCGTCCGCGGCACCGAATCGTCCTGCGCGACGCGGGCGCGAACGGTTGCCAGCTCATTGCGGCGAATCGCAGGACAGACCTGCTGTCGTTCGCACACTCGAAGGGACGGATGCACCGATCCCGAAAGATCTCGACCATGTGCTGACGCCCCACCGTCTGGGCACATACGATCCCTCTGATTCACCAGCGGAATGTTCGGGAGCGCAACAGCATGCCTGCCCCCTCACCAGGGAACAGCACAGCGTTCCGCCTTGCCCGCATCACGGCGCTGGTGCTCGGCTGCCTGGTATTTCTCTACGCGTGTGAGCGCAGCAATAGTGCGGTGCTCAGCGATGTGTGGGTGGAGGTGGCCGTCGCGGGCGGGTTCGGTGTGGCCGGACTGGTCGCAGCGTGGTTCGAGATCACACTGAACGCGCGGAACCGGCAAGGCGAAGCAGCCCGGCGAAGCGCCGACAGCACATGGGGCGACGCCGAGGAACAGGACGAGGCTCCCATTCATGGGAATTTCTCCGGCCGAACCGGCTGGCGCGCGCGGCCGGATTCCGTGCCGTCGTTCGAGGACGACGGCCGGCTCGAGACCTCCGCGCGCGCCAACCTCACCGCGTGGATTCCGCGGGCGTTGCGGAGCGGCCGGGCCGACACAGCGGATGTCGACGAGCCCGGGCCGCCATTGCTCGCCAAGTGGAGTGCCCTGACGAAATGGGTGCGCCACGCCGAGCCGGACGTCGATCTCGTCGACGACGAGATCGATCACATCGAGCGCACCGAATCCGGCGAGCTGGTCGTCGAATCCAGCGGATGGACCATGCGTGCCAGAATCGTCCGCTCCGGAGACCTCGTCTTCCACCGACGCGAGCGCGGTGGAGCGCACCCGCAGTCCGAATGGAAGTGGACCTTCCACCCGGACGCTTTCCCCGCGATCCGCGCCGCACTCGGCGCCACGACTGGCGATCTTCTCGACCTGCTCGAACAGACCATTCCAAGGCTGGAGCCGGGCGCAGGCCACGATCCGGGTGCTTGGCTGCGCGCCCACGATATTCCGGCCAGCTACCGCGAGAAGGGCGTCAGCGCCGCCGAGGTGACCCGGGAACTTCCCGCGCTCCGGCTCGGCCTGCCGGAGCCTGCTTCCAGTCCCGACCGACGATCACGGGGCCACGAGTGGCCCACCACCGCGCAGCCGAACGCGCGGTCCGACGACGCCGAGCCAGCGCCCGCCGAGCGATCCGCGCGCCGCCGCACCGATTCCGAAAGGGCTCGGTCGAGCGGTCCATTGCCGCAGACCGGCGCGGAAGAGCCGAACCGTTCGCGGCATCGTCCACCCGCTCGTCCCGATCAGCCAGACCGTCTACGCCACAACCACGACGAGTTCTCCACACCCGACGACCAGCCGAGCACGCGCGATGAGCGGGCAGGCCGATCCAGGCAATACCCATCGCCCGACTACGAGGCCGCGGCGTACCGCAGGCCGCCCACAGGTCGCCAACCCCTTCGGGAGCGAGATCCCTACCCGCCCATGGACTTCGAGCACACGCGACGCCGCGCGACGCCGCCTCCGGACGAGCCCGCGTCCCGGCCCCGTGCTCGGTTCGCGCCGTCCGACCACCATGCCGAACCGTCGCACGACCAACCCGCGCCCGGACGCCGCGACGGGCGCGACGGGCGCGACGGGCGCGACCAGCCGTCCCCGTCGCATGACCCGACCGCCCGGCGCAGGTGGTAGCGCGGCCCGGGACAGGAATCGGCACTGCCGCCGGAGAATCCGACCGACAGCGCCGAGACGGGTTCAGCTCGTACGGCGGCCGCCCTCGAAGCCGGCCACCATACGGAACGCGAGGACCGCGCCCCACGGGCCGATCACCCACACCGGCCAGAAATAGGTGAGCTCGCCGAGACCGAGCGAGATCGCTACCCAGATAGCCAGCACGAGCAGGCTCACACCGAGCCAGGTGGTGCCCTCGATCCGCTGCCAGAGCGGGAGGCGGGGCCACGCGCCGGCCGGTTCGGCGACCTCCTTGGCGAGCTTGGGCAGATCGGACAGCACCAGGTTCAGGTCGTCGCGGGTGGCGGTGGCGTACACCTGGGCGACGCGCTGGTCGTATTCGGCGAGATCGATCCGCCCGTCCGACATATGCCTGCCGAGCAGCCGCACCACCTTGTCGCGTTCGGCGTTCGAGGCGCGGGTACCGGTCGAGATGTCCATGCCTGTTCCTATCGACGGTTCCACACTCCATAGTGGAATAATGTTTTTCAGCATAACATTCTAATGTGGAATGTCAACCTCGCGCCCTCCGGTAGCCGACCGCCCGGCGGTAGTGTCAGAACATCGAGTACAGAAGTATGGACAGGTGTACAGATTTCGGGCCCGGCGAACGGCCGGATCCGCTCATCGCTCGATCCACTTAGGAGGCACAGTGTCCGAAACCGTGCGTGGGGTCGTGGCCCGCAGCAAAGGCGCGCCGGTCGAGATCGTCGACGTGGTGATTCCCGAGCCAGGACCGCACGACGTGGTGGTCCGGGTGCAGGCGTGCGGAGTGTGCCACACCGACTTGCACTACCGCGAGGGCGGGATCAACGACGAATTCCCTTTCCTGCTCGGCCATGAAGCGGCGGGCGTGGTGGAGATCGTCGGCGACGCGGTCACCCACGTCGAGGTCGGTGACTACGTGATCCTCAACTGGCGCGCGGTCTGCGGCGAATGCCGGGCGTGTCGGCGCGGCCGCCCCTGGTACTGCTTCGCCAGCCACAACGCGAGCAGAAAAATGACGCTCACCGACGGCACCGAGCTCAGTCCCGCGCTCGGCATCGGCGCGTTCGTCGACAAAACGCTCGTGCACGAAGGCCAGTGCACCACAGTGGATCCGGAAGCCGATCCCGCGGTGGCGGGCCTGCTCGGCTGCGGCGTGATGGCAGGCATCGGCGCGGCGATGAACACCGGCGCCGTGTCCCGCGGCGACACGGTCGCGGTGATCGGCTGCGGCGGAGTCGGCGACGCGGCGATCGCGGGCGCACGCCTGGCCGGGGCAGGGACCATCATCGCGATCGACCGAGACGCCCAGAAGCTGCGCTGGGCCAGCGAATTCGGTGCCACCCACACCATCGACGCCACCGCCGAAGACGTGGTCGAGAAGATCCAGGAGTACACCGACGGCTGGGGCGCCGACGTCGTCATCGACGCAGTCGGCCGCCCGGAGACCTGGAAGCAGGCGTTCTACGGCCGCGACCTGGCGGGCACGGTCGTCCTGGTCGGCGTCCCGACACCCGACATGACCATCGAGATGCCGCTGATCGACCTGTTCTCCCGCGGCGGCGCGCTGAAGTCCTCCTGGTACGGCGACTGTCTGCCGGAACGCGACTTCCCCACCCTGATCGACCTGTACCGTCAGGGCCGCCTGCCGCTGGAGCGCTTCGTCACCGAGCGCATCGCGCTCGACCAGGTGGAACACGCCTTCGGCAAGATGCACACCGGCGATGTGCTGCGCTCGGTGGTGGTCTGGTGACCGCCCGGATCGACCGCGTGGTCACCTCGGGCACCTTCTCCCTCGACGGCGGCACCTGGGATGTGGACAACAACGTCTGGCTGGTCGGCGATGACGCCGAGGTCGTCGTGATCGATGCCGCGCACGATGCCGACCCGATCGTCGCGGCCGTGGCGGGCCGGACCGTCCGCGCGATCGTCTGCACCCACGGCCACAACGACCATGTCACCGTCGCCCCCGAGCTGGGCGAGCGTCTCGACGCGCCGATCCTGCTGCATCCCGCCGACGACCCGCTGTGGCGCATGACCCATCCTGACGTCACCTACCGGTCCCTCGCCGATACCGAGCGGATTCCGGTGGCGGGCACTGAGTTCGAAGTCCTGCACACCCCCGGCCACTCCCCTGGCTCGGTCACGCTGCATCTCCCGGAGGCGAAGGCCCTGTTCACCGGCGACACTCTGTTCTCGGGCGGACCCGGCGCGACCGGCCGCTCGTTCTCCGATTTCGGCACGATCATCGACTCGATCCGCGACCGGCTGCTCACCCTCCCGGAGGAGACCACGGTGCGCACCGGCCACGGCGATTCCACCACTATCGGCGCCGAGAAACCCTCGCTGGCCGACTGGATCGCCCGCGGCCACTGACAGCCACGCGAACGCGGTCGGCAACCGTAGCTGACGACCGCGTTCGTGTGCTGGTCAGCCGCGATACGGGTAGCTGCGGTCCAAATCCAGGTTCAGTTGCACAACATCAACCCGCGGCTCACCGAGGAAATCCATGGTCCGACCGCTGGTATGCGCGTCCACGACCGCGCGAACCTGCTCCTCGGAGATGCTGCGCGCCTTCGCGATTCGGGACACCTGGATCGCCGCGTACGCTGGGGAGATGTTCGGGTCCAGCCCGCTACCGCTCGCGGTGACGGCGTCGGCAGGCACGGGCGGGTTGGCCGGGGTATCGCCCGAGATCGGAACGATACGGCCGACGGAGTAGTCCTCGCCCTCCTTGGCGCATTCGACCCGAACCCCGCGGTAGTCGGCGAGGAACGGCTGCGCCGGGCACGCCTCGTTGACGCTGACGACCTGCACTGGATGGGGCACGTCACCGTAGGCGTCGCGCGACCCGATCACCGAGAGCACCGCGCCCACACCGCTTTTCGTGCAGTACGGGCGGCTGCCGTCGACCCCCTCACGGTCGCCGACCTCCTTGCTGCGGGTGCACACCGTGGTGAGCAGACTCGGGCGCGAGGCGGTGTCGACAATGTCCTCCGGACCCAGATTGCTCGCGGCCGTGGACATCGGGTCGTACCCGTCGCCTGCCGCGGACGGGCGGCTCTGGAAGTACTGCACCAGCGCGGCGCCGCCGGAGTCGGTGAACGACTGCCCGATCAAGCTGGAGCCCACCACTGTTCCGTTCTCCTCGAGCAGCGAACCATCCGCTTTGTCGTGCAGTCCCGGCAGCTGCGCGACGGCGAAAACCGCGAGCGGGTAGACGATTCCGGTGATCGCGGTGAGCGCGAGCAACGCGCGCAGCGCGGCGAGATGCTGCCGGATCAAGGTGGAAAGGCGCATGTCAGGACATCCCGGGGAGGAGTTGGACGACGAGGTCGATGAGTTTGATGCCGATGAACGGCGCGATGATGCCGCCCAGCCCGTAGACGGTCAGGTTGCGGCTCAACAGTGCCGACGCGTTCGAGGGCCGGTAGCGCACGCCGCGCAGCGCCAGCGGGATCAGCGCGACGATGACGATCGCGTTGAAGATGACCGCGGACAGGATCGCGGACTGCGGGCTGGAAAGCCGCATGATGTTGAGCGCGTCGAGGCCGGGGAACAACGTGACGAACAGTGCGGGAATGATCGCGAAGTATTTGGCGATGTCGTTGGCGATGGAGAACGTGGTGAGCGCGCCGCGGGTGATGAGCAGCTGCTTGCCGATCTCCACGATCTCGATGAGCTTGGTCGGATCGGAATCCAGGTCCACCATGTTGCCGGCTTCCTTGGCCGCCGAGGTGCCGGTGTTCATCGCGACGCCCACGTCGGCCTGAGCCAGTGCGGGGGCGTCGTTGGTGCCGTCGCCGGTCATCGCGACCAGCCGCCCGCCATCCTGTTCCTGCTTGATCAGCGCCAGCTTGTCCTCCGGCGTCGCCTCCGCGAGGAAGTCGTCCACCCCGGCCTCGTCGGCGATCGCCTTGGCGGTCAACGGGTTGTCGCCGGTGATCATCACCGTGCGGATGCCCATCCTGCGCATCTCGTCGAACCGCTCCCGCATGCCCTGCTTCACCACATCTTTGAGGTGGATCACCCCGAGCAGCCGGGCAGTGCCGTCGTTGACTTCACCGACGACCAGCGGCGTGCCGCCTGCGGCGGAGATGCCGTCGACGGTCGCGCCGAGTTCGTCAGGCACCGAACCGCCCCGCGCGCGTACCCATTCGGTGACCGCACTCGCCGCGCCCTTGCGCAGCAGACGCCCGTCGACGTCGACGCCGGACATCCGGGTCTGGGCGGTGAATTCCACCCACTGCGCGTGCGTCAGCTCGCCCGGCGTCCGCTCCCGCAGCCCGTATGCCTGCTTGGCGTATACCACGATGGAACGGCCTTCGGGCGTCTCGTCGGCCAGGCTGGACAGCTGTGCGGCGTCGGCCAATTCGTCCTTGCCGACGCCGGGCACCGGGACGAACTCCGACGCCTGACGGTTGCCGAGGGTGATGGTGCCGGTCTTGTCCAGCAGCAGCGTGTTCACATCGCCCGCGGCCTCGACCGCGCGGCCCGACATGGCCAGGACGTTGCGTTGCACCAGCCGGTCCATGCCCGCGATGCCGATGGCCGACAGCAGCGCGCCGATGGTCGTCGGGATCAGGCACACCAGCAGCGAGACCAGCACGATGCCGGTGACACCGTGCACGTCCAGCGCCGACGTGTCCGCCACCCCAGGGTTGTTCGCCTTGGAGAACATCGCCAGCGGCTGCAACGTGACGACCGCGAACACGAAGATGATCGTCAGCGCCGCGAGCAGGATGTTCAGCGCGATCTCGTTCGGCGTCTTCTGCCTGCTCGCGCCCTCGACCAACGCGATCATCTTGTCGATGAAACTTTGCCCCGGCTCCTGGGTGATCTGGACGACGATCCGGTCCGACAGCACGGTGGTTCCGCCGGTCACCGCCGAACGGTCGCCACCGGACTCCCGGATCACGGGCGCGGATTCGCCGGTGATCGCCGACTCGTCCACGGAGGCGATGCCCTCCACCACGTCGCCGTCGCCGGGAATGACTTCCCCCGCCTCGACGACCACGTGATCGCCGCGGCGCAGATCCGGCGCGGCGACCGACTCTTCGACCACCCGGGCACCCGGCGACCAGTCGGGCAGCCGCCGCGCGACCGTGTCGGTCTTGGCCTTGCGCAGCGCGTCCGCCTGAGCCTTGCCGCGGCCCTCGGCGACCGCCTCGGCCAGGTTCGCGAAAATCACGGTGAGCCACAGCCACACGACGATGGCCCAGGCGAAGAAGCTCGGATCGGCCAGAGCGAGGATGGTCGACCAGACCGCGCCCAGTTCGACGATGAGCATCACGGGGTTGCGCCACAAGGTGCGCGGATCGAGCTTGCGCACCGCGTCCGGCAGCGAGGTCACCAGCATCGCGGGGTCGAGCACACCCTTCGGGACACCCTTGTCCCGCCGCTGCCGTTCGGGCTCAGGCTCCGCGGAGCTGTTCTTTTCGATTGCGGGACTGGTCATCAGTGGATTCCTTCGGCGAGCGGCCCCAGCGCGAGTGCGGGCAGGAAGGTGAGCGCGACCAGGATCACCGTCACACCAACGACCATGCCGACGAACTGCGGCCGGTGCGTCGGCAGGGTGCCGATCGACTCGGGAGTGGTGCCCTGCTGAGCCAGCGACCCGGCCAGCGCGAGCACGAAGATGATCGGCACGAAGCGGCCGAACAGCATGGCCAGGCCGAGCGCCGTGTTGTACCAGTCGGTGTTCCCGGTCAGGCCCGCGAACGCCGAACCGTTGTTGTTGGCCGCTGAGGTGAAGGCGTACAACACCTCCGACAGGCCGTGTGGCCCGGAATTCAGCATGCCCGCCCGTTGCCCCGGCAGCGCCATCGCCGAAGCAGTGCCGACGAGCACGATCAACGGGCTGATCAGGAAATACGAAGCGGCGAGCTTGATCTCTTTCGGCGTGATCTTCTTGCCGAGATATTCCGGTGTGCGCCCGACCATCAGACCCGCGACGAACACCGTGATCACCGCGAGAATCAGCATTCCGTACAGCCCGGAGCCCGTCCCACCCGGCGCGACCTCGCCGAGCTGCATGTTGAACATCGTCATCAGGCCGCCGAGGCTGGTGTAGGAGTCGTGGAACGAGTCGACGGCGCCGGTCGAGGTCAAAGTGGTCGCTGACGCCCAGGTGGCCGAGTTCGCCACCCCGAAGCGCTGTTCCACCCCTTCCATCGACGCGCCGATCGCGGTCGGCACGGTCCCGTGGTGCTGGAGCTGGACCAGGTTGGTCAGCGTCACGCTGATCAGCGCGATCGTCCCCATCACCGCGACGATCGCGTAGCCCTGCTTACGGCTGCCGACGATCCTGCCGAACGTACGCGGCAGCGAGAAGCTGATCACCAGCAGCAGGAAGATCTCCACCCAGTTGGTCCAGGTACGCGGGTTCTCGAACGGGTGCGCCGAGTTGGCGTTGTAGAAGCCGCCTCCATTGGTGCCCAGTTCTTTGATCGCCTCCTGGCTGGCCACCGGACCGCCGGTAAGGGTCTGCTGCGTGCCGTTGAGCGTCTGCGCGACCTGGTCGTGCAGGTGGAAGTTCTGGATCACGCCGCCCGCGACCAGCACGATCGCGAACACGAACGCGAGCGGCAACAGGATACGGATCGTGCCGCGCACCAGGTCCACCCAGAAGTTGCCGAGGTCGCCGGTGTGCCTGCCCGCGAACCCGCGCACCAGCGCGACCGCCACCGCCATCCCGACCGCCGCGGACACGAAGTTCTGCACCGCGAGCCCCGCCATCTGCACCAGGTGCCCCTGGGTCGATTCACCGGAATAGTTCTGCCAGTTCGTGTTCGTCACGAAGCTGACCGCGGTGTTCCAAGCCAGCGCGGGCGTCATCTCGGTACCGGGATCGTTCAGGTGCAGCGGAAGTCTGCCCTGGACCAGCTGGAAGAAGAACAGGAACAGGATGCCGACCGCCGAGAAGGCCAGCACACTGCGGGCGTACACCGACCAGGTCTGCTCGACATCGGGCTGGGCGCCGATCACCCGGTAAACGACGCGTTCCACGCGAGAATGCTTGCGGCCGCTGTACACCCGGTACATGTAGTCGCCGAGCGGCACATGAACCAGCACGAGCGCCAGCACCAGGGACGCCACGAAGGCGATCCCCGCGGTTGTCGTGTTCACCTAGAACCTCTCGGGAAACAGCAGCGCCACGACCAGGTAGACAGCGACGCCGACAGCGAGAACCAGACCGGCCAGGTTCGCGATCACAGCTTCTCCACCCCACGCTGGATCAGTCCCAGCAGCGCGAACGCCGCCACGGTGAGCGCCGTGAACAGCACGACAGACATGACTCGACAACCTCCATCCGCGCGCCATGGTGGAGCACGCCAGAGCGAGTCAAGCGTCCCGGCGCCCGTAGGAGGCGATTCCTTACGACTCCTTAGCGCCCCGGGATTCCGCATTTGCGGTTCGTTAACGGCACCACCACCGGCCACCAGCGATCGGTCAGCCGCAGCCTGCGCACCTCCACGGTCGCCACCCGCACATCGAGCACTGCCGGACGAAGTCCGTCCACAGCCCTGCGCCGGGCCGAGCGCAGGCGAGGCAGCCGCACACACGGCACGCTGTCCGGTACAGAGCGATCACCGGTTCCTTGTCGTGATCCGCACGACCATGTCCCACCAGGGCGGGCGATCGTATCCGCCGAAAGGAAGCTGTCAAAGAAGAGCGCCGGACCGTTAACAGACCGTAAAGATCGGGGTCTGTGGGTATCCCGGCGGTAGAAGTGGAGAGCCGGTCAGGCGGACGACTCCAGCGCAACCGGCGGTGTCTCATCGGAAGAAGGGTCGTCATGTCGGCAGTCGCCGTTGCCGTTCTCGTCGGGTTCGTGTGCTGTGCATTGATCATCCGGGTCCTGGGCAGTCGCGCGCAGTCGCGCCGACCGCAGGTTGTGGTCGTCGCGGGCGACCGCGCCGAGCGGTGGCGCACGAACAAGCCAGGGGCGTTCGATGTCTGAGCGGGCGCAGCACGCCGGTTCGATCGAGGGTTGCTCGGCCCGGGACTCGCGGCGCGCGATGATGAAGGCGTGAAACGCGGCCAGCTGCGCATCTACCTGGGCGCCGCGCCGGGAGTCGGCAAGACCTACGCCATGCTCGGCGAGGCACACCGGCGGCTGGAGCGTGGCCGCGACGTGGTGGCCGCGGTCGTCGAGACGCACGGCAGGGAGAAGACCGCGCAGCTGCTCGAGGGCATCGAGCGCATTCCGCCGAAGCTGATCGAGTATCGCGGAACCACGTTTCCGGAGCTCGACGTCGAGGCGGTGCTGAAGCGCGCGCCCGCGGTGGTGCTGGTCGACGAGCTCGCGCACACGAACACGCCGGGCAGCACGCACGAGAAGCGCTGGCAGGACGTGGCGGATCTGCTCGACGCCGGCATCGACGTGATCTCCACGGTCAATGTGCAGCACCTGGAGAGCCTCAACGACGTCGTCGAGCAGATCACCGGCATCCAGCAGCGCGAAACCGTGCCGGACGCCGTGGTGCGCGGCGCGGACCAGGTGGAGCTGGTCGATATCACGCCGGAGGCGTTGCGGCGCAGGCTATCCCACGGCAACGTATACGCCGCCGAGAAGATCGACGCGGCGATGCGCAACTATTTCCGGGCCGGAAACCTCACGGCATTGCGCGAGTTGGCGCTGCTGTGGCTGGCCGACCAGGTCGACGCAGCGCTGGCCAAGTATCGCGCCGACCACAAGATCACCGAGCTGTGGGAGGCGCGGGAGCGGGTCGTGGTCGCGGTGACCGGCGGCCCGGAGTCGGAGACCATCGTGCGCAGGGCGAGCCGGATCGCCACGAAATCCAGCGCCGACCTGGTGGTGGTGCACGTCGTGCGCGGCGACGGGCTGGCCGGGGTCTCCACCGAGCGCCTCGCCAGGCTCCGTGAGCTCGCGGCCAGCCTGGACGCCTCGCTGCACACCGTCACCGGCGACGACGTGCCCTCGGCCCTGCTGGAGTTCGCGCGCGAGGCGAACGCCACCCAGCTGGTACTCGGCACCTCGCGGCGCTCGCGCTGGGCACGGATGTTCGACGAGGGCATCGGGTCGACCGTGGTGCAGCACTCCGCGAAGATCGACGTGCACATGGTGACGCATGAGGAGGCCCACCGCGGTTTGCGCCGGTACGCGTTCCGGCCGCGCAGACCCGTGACCGCCTGGCTCGCCGCGGTTCTCGTGCCCGTGCTGGTGTGCGCGGTCAGCTCCACGTACCTGGACAGCGTGCTGGATCTCGGCGGGCTCAGCGCGGTGTTCGTGGTCGGCGTCGTCGCGGTGGCGTTGCTGGGCGGCATTGTGCCCGCGTCGGCATCGGCGCTGCTGTCCGGCCTGCTGTTGAACTGGTTCTTCGCGCCGCCGCGCTACAGCCTGACCATCGCCGAGCCGGACAGCTTCGTCACGGTGATCGTGCTGCTCATCGTCGCCGTCGCGGTCGCGGCGCTGGTCGACGTGGCCGCGAAGCGGACAAGGCAGGCGCGCAAAGCCTCTCGGCAGGCCGAACTGCTGACCATGTTCTCCGGCGCCGTCCTGCACGGCGCGGATCTGCCCAAGCTGCTCGAACAGATCAGAGAGACCTTCACCCAACGCGCGGTCAGCCTGGTGGCGGGCGACCTGGTGCTTGCCGAGGTCGGCATCGACCCGCCGCGCCTGCCGGCCGACGCGAGCACCGTGGTCGAGGCGGGCGACGCGCACCACTGGCTGCTGCTCGCGGGCCGACCGCTGCCGACGGCCGACCGTACCGTCCTCAACGCGGTGGCCAATCAGGCGGTCGGACTGGTGCGGCAGTCCCGCCTCGCCGAGGAGGCCGGCGCCGCGGCGGCGCTGTTGGAAGCCGACCGGCTACGCCGGGCGCTGCTCTCGGCGGTCAGCCACGACCTGCGCACGCCCCTGGCGGGAGCCAAGGCCGCCGTCTCCAGCCTGCGCAGCGACGACATCGAATTCTCCCCGGAGGACACCGCCGAACTGCTGGAGACAATCGAGGAGTCGGTGGATCAGCTCACCGCGCTGGTCGGCAACCTGCTCGACTCGTCGCGGCTCGCGGTCGGCGTGGTGACGCCGCAGCTGCGGCGGGTGTACCTGGACGAGGTAGCGCACCGCGCGCTGGTGAGCGTCGGAATGGGCGCGCGCGGGCTGCGACGCGCCGCAATGGACCGGGTCGGGGTCGACGTCGGCGACATCTCGGTGCGGGCCGATGGCGGCCTGCTGGAACGGGTGCTGGCCAACCTGATCGACAACGCGCTGCGTCACGCGCCACGCGATACCCCGGTCCGGATCACCGCCGACCGCACCGGCGACCGCGTCTCGGTCGCCGTCGTCGACACCGGTCCCGGCGTCCCGCACGGCGCGGAGGAGCAGCTCTTCGAGCCGTTTCAGCGCCTCGGCGATCGAGACAACACCACGGGTGTCGGGCTCGGTCTGTCGGTGGTGCGCGGATTCGTAGAGGCGATGGGCGGGACGGTGCACGCCGAGCCGACGCCGGGGGGAGGATTGACCATGCTGGTCGATCTGCCTGCGGACGAGTTACGGCCCCCCGACGACGCGGGCGCGGATGTCCCGCACGAAACGACAAGCGCAGGTGAGTGAGGTGTCCCTGACAGCACAGGAGGCGGTGGTGACGAAAACACCCGAGGCGGTGGCGACCAAGGTACTCGTGGTCGACGACGAACCGCAGATCGTGCGCGCGCTGCGGATCAACCTGTCGGTTCGCGGCTACGAGGTGATCACCGCGGCGACCGGTGGCGCCGCCCTGCGCGCGGCCGCCGACAAACATCCGGACGTGGTGATCCTCGACCTCGGCCTACCCGACATGGACGGCATCGAGGTACTCGCCGGGCTGCGCGGCTGGACGTCGGCGCCGGTGATCGTGCTGTCCGCGCGGACCGACTCGACCGACAAGGTCGAGGCGCTCGACGCGGGCGCCGACGACTACGTCACCAAGCCGTTCGGAATGGACGAGCTGCTTGCCCGGCTGCGCGCCGCCGTCCGCCGCGGCGCCACCGACACCGACGCGTCGGACCCCGTGGTGGTGACCTCGTCGTTCACCGTCGACCTGGCCGCCAAGAAGGTCACCAAGCACGGCGAGACCGTGCACCTGACGCCGACCGAGTGGGGCATGCTCGAGATGCTGGTGCGCAACCGCGGCAAGCTGGTCGGACGACGTGAGCTGCTGCGCGAGGTGTGGGGTCCGTCCTACGCCACCGAAACGCACTATCTGCGGGTATATCTGGCGCAGCTGCGGCGCAAGCTGGAAGTCGATCCGTCACACCCGAGACACCTGCTCACCGAGGCCGGGATGGGCTACCGGTTTCAGGAGTAGTAATCCCAGCCACCGTCCGGTGACCGTCAGGAATGGCGCACGCGACCCCGGCGTTGCCAGGCGCGCGAGCTGATTTCGACGAGAATGGCAGGATCGAACCATGGCTGAACAGACCGCTACACCCGCCACCGCCACCGCGGCGCCGGTCGAGCATGGCCCGACCACACTGTGGGTCGAGCGCACCGGGACCAGGGCCTACACCGGTCGCAGCTCCCGCGGCGCCGAGGTCCGGATCGGGTCGCAGGGCGTCGCCGGCGTGTTCACACCGGGCGAGCTGCTGAAGATCGCCTTGGCTGCCTGCTCGGGCCTGAGTGCGGATTTCCCACTGTCGCGCAAGCTCGGCGAGAACTTCGACGCGACCATCCGGGTGTCCGGCGACGCCGATCGGGAGAACGAGGTCTACCCACAGCTGGACGAGGTGTTCGAGCTCGACCTCAGCGAACTCGACGACGAGGCACGCGAGCGGTTGCTCGTCACCGTGCAGCGCGCGATCGACAAGGTGTGCACCGTCGGGCGGACGCTGCGGGCCGGATCCAAGGTGACCTTGTCGTTCGACGTCGAGGCCTGATGGACGACCCCATTCGGTTGAGCGCCTGGGTGCACGGCTGGGTCCAGGGAGTGGGTTTCCGCTGGTGGACACGGGCGCGCGCGTTGGAACTAGGGCTGGTCGGGCACGCGACCAACGCCAGAGACGGCCGCGTGCACGTGGTCGCGCAAGGACCGCGACAGGCTTGCGAAAGGTTGCTCGAGCTCTTGCGTTCCGGGACTCCACCTGGTCGGGTGACCCTGGTTGTGGAAAGCTGGGAGCCCGCGCGGGGTGATTTGACCGGTTTCGAGGAGCGGTAGTGGTAGTTCGGGCGACGAGGGGGGCGCAGCGGTGAGCACGCAGCATCCGGGTGACGGCACGCGTCCCGACAGCCCCGAACCCGAGCGGTCGTCCGCTTCGGAGCATCCGGATACGCCCGCCGCAGCCGGTTCCGAACCCGCGGCCGGTGCGCGATCGGCCCCGGAGCCCGCGCCTGCCGATTCCGCCGAAGCGCAGGATCGGTCGACTCCCACGTCGAGTATGCCGGGCACGACGCCCGCCGATCCGTCGGACGTCGACTGGTCGACGCCGGGCTCGGTGCCGCCCGGAGCCGCGAGCGGCACGGAAGGGCTCGCCGGTCTGGGCGCGGCTCCCGGCACTCCGGGGCCGCCCCGCCGCGGCAGCGTGCAGCGACAGGAAGCGGGGGTTACCAAGCCGCGTCCACCCACGGTGGCCGAAGCGAGGGCCAGAGACAAGGCGCGCAAGCACGCCGAGCAGGCACAGCAGGCCGCCGTCGCGGCTGAGGAGGCCAAGAAGCGCAAGCGCAAGCGGGTCATGATCGGTGGTGTCGCCATTGTCGGCGTCGCCGGTCTGGTCGGCGGCGGCTACCTGGCCTATCGTGCGCTGAACGCGCCGGAACGGGTCACGGCGTACTGCGTGAAGACCGAGAACGGCCAGGAGGTCGTGGTCGACGACGATCACTGCGGCGACGGCCGACCCGGCTTCGTCAGCAATAGCGGTGGCGGTCCAGGTCTCATCATCCTCGGCGGCGGACCGCAGTACCGCTACTACTACGGCGGCACCGGCACCGTCGGCAAGCCGCCGACCGGCGGCACCACGGTCGTACCGCGCAGCGCGGAGATCAAGACCAAGAGCGGAACCACGGTGCAGCGCGGCGGGCTCGGCAGCAAGAGCACCGGCGGGGGGTCGTAGATGCGGCGCGTGCGCGATACGCCCCGGCCGGGCTGGCAGCAGACCATCGAGGGCCAGGGCCTGGTCTACGGTTCACCGGGACGGGACGCGAGCGGCCAGCCGAGGCCGTACTGGGACGAGTCCATCCACTACGAGTTCGATATGCCGGAGATCCTCGCCTTGGAGGCCGACGTCGAACTGCTGCACTCGATGTGCCTGAACGCGGTGGAACACATCGTGCTCACCGAACGGTTCGCCGATTTCGGTCTGCCCGAGTGGAGCTGGGGCCCGATCGCCGAATCCTGGAGGCGCTCCGACCCGTACGTGTACGGGCGTTTCGATCTGCGCTACGACGCGCGCAGGCCCGCGAAACTGCTGGAGTACAACGCGGATACGCCGACCTCGCTGCTGGAGGCTGCGATCGTGCAGTGGCACTGGCTCACCGACCGCTACCCTGGTGGCGACCAGTGGAACTCGTTGCACGAGAAGCTCGTCGAGCGCTGGAGCACGCTGCGCGACGTGCTACCGACGGCACAGCTGCACTTCACCTGGTCCGGCGCGGACGCGACCGGCGAGGACAACGTCACGACGGCGTACCTGCAGGAGACCGCCGCCGAGGCCGGGTTCGACACCATCGCGCTCCCGATCGAGGAGGTCGGATTCGATTCGGAACTGGAACGTTTCGTCGACCTGGCCGAGGCGCCGATCGAGGCGATCTTCAAGCTGTACCCCTGGGAGTGGGCGCTCGACGACGACTTCGGCAAGCGGGTAGTCGACAGCCTGCCGCAGACCATGTGGGTCGAACCGCTGTGGAAGACCCTGCTGAGCAACAAGGCGATCCTCGCCGTGCTGTGGGAGATGTACCCGGGGCACCCGAACCTGTTGCCTGCCTACCTCGATCAACCCAACGAGCTCACCGAGTACATCCGCAAACCGAAGCTGGGACGCGAAGGCGCCAACATGACCATCGTCGGCGCGGGCATGGAAACCGCCACCGGCGGGGTATACGGCGAAGAAGGCTACGTCTACCAATTGCTCGACCCGCTCCCGGAATTCGACGACATGCGCCCGGTGCTCGGCGCCTGGATCGTCGGTGATACCGCGGCGGGCCTCGGCATCCGCGAGACCGCGGGCCTGATCACCGACGACGGCTCCGCCTTCGTTCCACACCGCATCATTACCGACTAGCCCGAATTCACCTCAGCCGCATCGCAACTCACCCGGAAGGACCAAGATGACCGCAGTCGCCCTCGAATCGGGGTACTGGAGCTCGCTCGGCGAGGGCGTGGGAGCGATCATCCTCTACGCCCTGGTCGGCTTGGTGCTCATGCTCGTCGGGTTCTACGCCATCGACCTGACCACGCCGGGCAAGCTGCGCACACTGGTGGTGGCGGGCAAGCCGAACGCCATCGTCGTCACCGCGGCGGGCATGATCAGCATGGCGTTCATCGTCGTGCTTGCCATCTTCGCCGTCGGCGGCGGCGGCAAACTCTCCGAG
This sequence comes from Nocardia sp. NBC_01730, assembly GCF_035920445.1. NCBI lineage: Bacteria > Bacillati > Actinomycetota > Actinomycetes > Mycobacteriales > Nocardiaceae > Nocardia > Nocardia sp. NBC_01730. Next base: position 3,769,661 of record NZ_CP109162.1, read on the forward strand.
GGGCTGATCGCCTCGCTCGTGTTCGGCCTGGTCGGAATCGTCGCGCAGGTCATCTCGGTCCGCGTCATCGAGCGGGCGCTCGGCATCGACATCGGCGCCGCTCTGCACTCCGACACCTACACCACCGAGGTTCTGGTCGTGGCCGCCGCGCACTTCGCTCTCGGATTGGTCGTCGCCTTCGCCATTCTGTAAAACCACCACTGACCCGCAGCCGAGGACATCCGACCCCGGCACCGGAGCCGCACCGGCCGAAAGGCTTGCCGCGCGCGGTTGTCGACTCGATCGGGCAAGCCTCCGGCCGCCGATCAGCGACACGCTCGCCGCCGGACGGCGTACTCGTACCGCTCCTCGGTCGAAGCGCCGGGTCAGGTGTCGTCCATGTGCTCGAGGCAGTAGGCCGCCGCCGCGAGGTATTGGCGGCATTCCGGACCGTGGCCTGCGTGAACACTCCGGATGAAGAGCGCGCGGTCCATGTCGAGATCCGTGGTGGGTTCTGCGGTGCAATCCCGGTACCGAGTGCTCCACAGGTCCCGCGTATCCAGTGATGTCTGCATCGTGCACCTCCAAGCCCGCGTGGGTGTCAGTACGAGAGACTTGCCAATGTCGTTATCCCGGGGGCATACCCGTTCGTCTCGGTCGGTAACCTGCCCGCGTCATCGGGTGACCAACCGCCAGTCGTCGGGCAGTCGTGCCGCGGTGATCTGGCCGCCCTCCGCTTCCAAGTCGACGGTGATCGCGCCGAGGCGCAACGCTCGGAGCGAGACCCTGCCCCACGTCAGCGGCAGCTGCGGACGCACGGTGAGGGTGCGGGTCGGCACATCCGGGTCGAGGCCGAGGAACGCGCGCACCAGCAGCAACGGCGCGGCGCTGGCCCACGCCTGCGGCGAGCAGGACGTCGGATACGGAACGGGGCTGGCGAACCGTGACCGCGGAAAGCCACAGAACAGCTCGGGCAGTCGCCCGTCGAAAACCGCTGCCGCGTCCAGCAATCCGGAGGCCAGCTGGGTCGCCAGCTCGACCGCGCCGGGCACGTGCCGGTAGCGCAGCAGGCCGGCCACCGCGATCGCCGTGTCGTGCGGCCAGACCGAGCCGCAGTGGTAGCTCATCGGGTTGTAGGCGCCCATGTTCGACGCCAAGGTGCGCAACCCGAAGCCGGTGTCCATCTCCGGGCCCGACATCCGTGTCACCAGTTCGGCCGCGTGCTCGTCACTCGCGATCCCCGACCAGAGGCAGTGCGCCACATTGCTGGTCAGCGAGTCGACCTGACGCTTGCCGCCGTCCAGAGCGACGGCGTACCAGCCCCGCTCAGGAAGCCAGAACTGCTCGGCGAACTTGCCGCGCAGCTCCGCGGCACGCTCCCGTAGCTGCCCGGCCAACCGGGCGTCATCGAATACCTCGGCAAGGTAGGCCCTGGCGACCAGCGCCGCGTGCACGTATCCCTGCACCTCGCACAGCGCGATCGGCCCCTCGGCGATATGACCGGTGGCATGGTTGATGCCGTCGAAGCTGTCCTTCCAGCCCTGGTTGATCAGCCCGCGGTCGGTCGCGCGGCGATATTCGACGAAACCATCGCCGTCGCGGTCGCCGTAGTCGGTGATCCAGTGCAACGCCGCGTCGGCGGCGGGCAACAGCTCCCTGATCGCCTCGGGATCCGCGCCCCAGCGATGGCATTCGGCCATCAGCATCACGAACAGCGGTGTCGCGTCGGCGGTTCCGTAGTAGATATTGCCGCCGAGTACCTGACCGCCCGCCGGACCGCGACGCATCTCGTGCATGATGCGCCCCGGCTCCTCCTCGGTGAGCGGATTGACCTCCTGGCCTTGCAGTTCCGCCAGCTGCTGCAGCGTGCCGAGCGCCAGGTCGACTTCCAGCGGCAGCGCCATCCACGCGGTGAGCAGACTGTCCCGGCCGAACAGGGTCATGAACCATGGCGCGCCCGCCGCGACGAACGGCCGACCGGCGCCGGTGTCGTCGTGAATCTGCAATGCGCCCAGGTCACTTTCGGTACGGCGCAGCACCCGGGTGAGCACCGGATCCGATGCGACGATGTCGGTGGCGGTATCCCGCCAAGCCTCGATCTTGCGTCCCGGCGCGCTGACGCCGAAGTGCTCGCCGGGGGCGACCGCTTGAAAACGCTGGTTGCCCAATGTCGGCTGGGCGATGATCTCGGTCTGCCAGCACTCACCGACCGGGACGATCACCCGCCATACCAACGTGCCGGGCATCACCTCGGGTTCGACCGTCGCGGAGACGGAGATGCCTCGCATCCGGTCGGTATGGTCGTGCAGCACCAGCTCGCCGTCGGCCACCGTCACGTCGGCCCGTGCGTGCCCGGCACGGCCTTCCTTGACCGCGAAAAGGTCGACGAAATCGGCGTCGACGTGCAGTTCCAGCAAGACCGCCGTCGGCTCACGGCCCATGTTCTCCAACGTCAGCAGCTCGTGCATGCCGTCGGCAACGATCCGCTCGCGCACCACCAGCAACGTGCTGTCGGCCAGGCCCGCCTGTGGCGGCCTGCGCAGCACGAACCTGGCGGCGAACGCCTCAGGGCTCAGCACCGACAGCGGTTCGGCGGGTTTGCCGTTCACCAGCAGCTCCCACCGGGACAGCACGCGCGCGTCCCGGAAGAACAGGCCGTGCGGTTTGCCCAGCTCGACATCGCCGAGCCGGTTCGACAGGCAGAAGGTGCCGCCTTCTACCAAGGTGACAGAGCCACACCCCCCGAATCCGGTGGGCTCACCGGAATTCAGGGGGGCCGGGCTCAAAGGTGCCGTTCCCGTCACGCGAATCCGCTCGCCGGGATCCTGACCGACGGGATGACCGGGGCCGTCGGCTCGAACGGCATGGCTCCGAACCGCTTCCTGGACCACAACAGCTTGCGGTACACCTGCTCGTAGCCCCGACCGAGGGTATCGGCACCGAACTTCGCCTGCACATGGCGCCTGCAGGCAACCGGGTCCATCGCCTGAACCTCCGCGATGGCCGCGGGCAGCTCGGCGGGGTCGTCACAGATGCGGCCGGTCACGCCGTCGACGACCACCTCGGAGACCGCGCCACCGCGCAACGCGACCACCGGCGTGCCACAGACCATGGATTCGATCATCACCATGCCGAACGGTTCCTCCCAGCGAATCGGGAACAACAGGCAACGCGCATTGGCCAGCAGCTTACGCTTGGCGGCCGCGTCGGCGAGGCCGAATACGTGGTCGTTTTCGGTAAGCAGCGGGCGGACCTTCTCCTCGAAGTATGCCTGCTCGGCCCGTTCGCTGCACTTGCCTGCCAGCACCAGTGGGATGCCCGCCGCGTGCGCGGCCTCCAGCGCGAGGTGCGGTGCCTTGCAGGTATTGAACCGGCCGAGAAACAGGGCGTAGTCGTCTTTCTCGACGCGGAACGGCCACTCGTCGACGTGCAACGCATTGTGCACGCGCCCAGCCCAGTTCAGGTCCGGTGCGAGCTCCCGCTGCCGGTCGCTGATCGCCACCAGCGCGACCTCGTCGCCCAGTTCCTGGTAGTACCGGTAGGAGTCGTCCTCCACCGGCCCGTGCACCGTGAGCACCGTCGGCAGGCCGAGGCGCTGGAAGGCGGGAGCATTGAGTGGCCCCGCGAAGGTATGGTCGTGCACCAAGTCCACACCCGATGTCGCCGCGAGCTTTTCGATCGCCCGGCGCACCCGCAGCGCGTGCACTACCTCCGGGAACGGGTCGCCGAGTCGCTCGGGCTGCGCCCTATCCCAGACCGGCACGAACTTGGCCTTGGTGCCCGGCTCTCCCGCGCCGAACAGAGTGACGTCGTGGCCGCGGGCCACCAATGCGTCGACCAGATCGGCGACCACGGCCTCTACGCCGCCGTACGCCTTGGGCGGTACGTCGAAGTACGGAGGAACCACCATCGCAATGCGGAACGGGGTGCCGACATGATCTATCGAGAGCAGCTCGGGCGCTGCCATCTGCAAATCGGACGGTACCTTCTTCGCCGAAACCGGCGCGGTAAACGCGCTCATGACCCTCCTTCCAGGGACAACCAGTAGCACTCGCATCCACCCAGCACTCGGAGTACCGGGCGCCGAACTGAACTAAGTGGCCGCCGCGGCGGGGGTGAAGACCGAAGCTACACCGCCGTCCATGGGGCATGGTTGGCCTGGTCACGACCACTGACGCGATCAGGGGGGCCGACAGGGAGGTACCTCAATCGATTTCGTTCAAACCACATTTCTTACGAAAAGATGCAATTCCAGCATACTTCTAGCTACCGGCACATTGTCCAAGCGACCAATTCGCCGGATCGGACGCTCAGCCCTCGATGACGACCGTGCCGTCCCGGCCCACGACGACGAACGACAGCAGGTCCTCCGCTTCGGCGCGCAGCGCCGCCTCGTCGCACGCGGACAGCGGGTGCCACGGGATGACGCGCAGGGTGGCGTCTTCGATCGACCAACATCCGTGCACAAAGCCGTCCACCAGATACATCGGCACGCCCGCGGAGGCCTCCTCGGCGACGCGTCGGCGATCTTCCTCGCTGATGATCCGGCGGCGGTCCTTGTGGCCGAGCAGCACGTTGTCGAAGGCAGGCAGGAAGCGCACGGGCACCGGCAGATCCGGCTCCGCCAAAGGCGCGTCCGGTAGGTCGAACAGCACACGATGCTGATCGTCGGTGAACACCCGCAGCCGCGTACGCATCTCGTCGACGACCTCGGCCAGCCGGGTGATGCCCGCCCACGCCTGCATGTCGGCGACGGTGGCGGGGCCGAAGGCGGCCAGGTAGCGCAGCACCAGCGTCTCCGGCCGCGGCTCGGCAGCCATCGGCGCCGCGAGCCATTCCTCCGCCAGACCGACCGTCACAGACCGATTACGCCAGCGCCCCCACGCGCCCGTCTCCGGGCCGTGCGCCATCGGGACCAGCAGCTCCACAGTTTCGGCCAGCCTGCGCGTATGCCGGTCCGGGAAACGCTCGGCGAGCAACTTGCCCAGATCGCTGCGGCTGAGGCGCTGTCCGGCCAGCAGCTCACGCCCGGCCGCCCCGAGCTCGTCCAGGTCGACGCCGTCGATCTCGTCGCGGTAGTAGGGCGCCTTCAGCGCGGCATCGACAACCGGTTGCACCGTCGGACGCAACCACCGGAAGTCCGCGCCGTCCGCTAGGTGCACGGTGCGGCGGAGCATGGTGGAGCGAACCAGCTTACGGTCGCGCAGCAGTGCGGCCAGCTCGTCGTGCCGGAATTGCGCGAGCCTGGTCCACAGTCCGACGTAGGGCCAGTTGGGCTCCTGGCCCTGCACGGCGACCAGGTGCCGGACGAGCTCGAACGGAGTCAGCGCGACCCGCTCCACCAGTTTCTGGCGGACCAACAGCGTCCGATTCAGCTCGCGCAGCGATAGTTCCGTCATGCGCCCATCCTCGCCGAGACCACCGACAGATCGGCGGCCGGACCGGTCACGGCCGACCGCCCGGGGCTCGATCCACGCGGGGCCGAATCCGCGGCGGAACTCCGACACGGTCACAAAGGTCGACCATCGCGGTGACCACGACCAGGCCGGCGTGGGCGCCCTCGTCGCAGGACTTACCGACCTGGGCCCAGACCTGGTCGCGCAACGAGTTTCGTAACTCCACGTAGCCGAGCGCGCGTGGTCGTCACATTCACGAGTCGGGTAGACAGCGGCCCGGGTCGGGCAGCTCGGCGCACGGCGCATTGCCGTGCGCCCGCAGCACATCCTTGCCGACCTGATCGATCAGGAAGTGCAGAAAGCTCGCGGCGAGCGAGTCGCCGGGCAGTTCACCATTGCTGTAGGCATATTCGACGCCCCAGAACGGGTAGGTGCGCCGCACGACGGCGTCGCGACCCGCGCCGATGGCGTCGATCGCGACGGTGGGCAAGCCCGCTTCGCTCGCCTCGGAGAACTCCGAATAGCCGACGGCGCCCGGGATCTCGGCCACCGCCTTGCGCATGTCCGCGGTCACTCGTACATCGCAGTGCGCGGGCTCGGTAGTGACCGTGCCCTTGAGCGCGGTGCAACTCACGTGCGGGCGATCGGCCTGCCTGCCGTCGAGAAGCCTGCGTTCGAAAGTATTTCGCGAACCCGACCCCGGAATGCGATCGACCAGCACGACCGGCAAGTCCGGACCGCCCACCTCGCGCCAGTTGCCGATCCTGCCCAGATAGAGATCCTGGATCTGGCCCACGGTGAGGCTGCGGACGCCGACGCCAGGATGGACGATCATGGTGAACAGCGACAGTGCGAGCGGGCGGTACACCAGCGTCGGATACCCGCTGCCCTTCGACCCGTCGCTGATCGCGAGCAGCCCCGGGTTACCCGTGCCTTCCTCGGCGAGCCGGTCCAGGCCGCGCTCGGTCCCCTCGAAGGCGAATGTGAACTCCGCACCGGTACACCGCTTCCGGTACTGGTCGGCGGCCTCTCGGACCACCGGGCCGAACGCCGAGGACCCGACCACAGCCAGGTTCCCCGAGGCACAGTCCAACGGCGTCGGCGACGGCTCCAGCGCGGCCACCACGAGCTGGACGACGATCACCGTCACCAGAAACACCGTGAGCACCAACATCATCCGGGAAATGCCGGTGCGGCTGCGAGTTTCGATGACCCGACCACCCTTGACTCCCCCGCGCAGCATCGGTGGCGCGTACTCCCCCGATCCTTCGGAGCGTTGCAGGATGGCCAGGATCTTGTAGTGCTCGGCCGGGCCCAGCGGCACTTTGGGCAGATCGATCACGCCGACGTGCCCGCCGATGTCCTCGCGCACCGCGATGCCGGAGTCCGTGTCCAGGTTGTCGGCCAGCGACGGATCGCTCAGCTCGGTCACCGCCATGCCGATCACCCTGCGCTGCGGGAAACGCAGGTGCAGCCCGATCCTGGCGGCTTCCGGCGCTTTGTAGTCCTGGGAGTCGATCGTCGTGACGCCGCTGTTCTCGATGCGCACCAGGACGACGGAGATGTCCTTCAGGTCCGGGCTCGCGCCGTCGAGCGAGGGACGCAACTGTGGGAGCACGCCGGGGAACACCGAGGAGATCTCGCCGGTGACCGGCGTATCCATCTGCACCCGATATCCGAGCCGCCTGCGACCCGCGAAGACGAACTCCCACAGAAAGGCGGCGATCGGCACGACGATACCGATCAGCGCCAGAACGATTTCGAGCGGAAGGTCGCCCACCAGTTGATCCCACTCCCCGAGAAATCCGTGTAGCCCCCATTCTCGAGGGCGATCGACGTCCAGCACACCTGCGATCCAACTGTTCGGCAACAGTTAACCCAACGGTCACGCTCCGTGGCTGCGGGCCCAGGCCAGCAGGTTCTCCAGCGGCCAGGTGTTGATCACCCGTTCGGGCGCAACGCCGTTCGCGACCGCGCGCTCGCAGCCGTAGCCTTGCCAGTCGAGCTGGCCCGGGGCGTGCGCGTCGGTGTCGATGGCGAAGTGACAGCCCATCTCGACAGCCAACCGCAGCAATCGTGCAGGCGGATCACGTCGTTCGGGTCTGCTGTTGATCTCGACGGCGGTGCCGTAGGCGCGGCACGCCTCGAACACCACCTCGGCGTCGAACGTCGACTCCGGCCGAGTTCCGCGGCGGCCTTCCACCAGGCGGCCGGTGCAGTGGCCGAGCACGTCGACGTTGGGGTCGGCGACCGCGTACACCATGCGCTCGGTCATCGTCGCGCTGTCGTCGCGCAGGTGCGAATGCACGCTCGCCACCACGACATCCAGCTCCGCGAGCAGATCGGCCGACTGGTCGAGGGCACCGTTGCCGAGGATGTCCACCTCGATGCCGGTGAGGATCCGAAACGGCGCCATCCGCTCGTTGAGTTCGGCGACCACATCCAGCTGCTCGCGCAGCCGGTCGGCGGACAGTCCGTTGGCGACGGTCAGCCGCGGCGAATGATCGGTCAGAGCACAGTATTCGTGCCCGAGGGCGGCCGCGACGCGCATCATCTCCTCGATCGGACTGCCGCCGTCGGACCAGTTCGAGTGGGTGTGCAGATCACCGCGCAACCGCGCGCGCAGCGGCTTGCCCGGCACGCCGATCGGCTGCGCCGTGCCCCGCAGCTCGGCCAGATACCGTGGCACCGCACCGTCGTACGCCTGCTCGATGACGGCGGCGGTCTTGGGCCCGATGCCCGCGATCTCGCGCCAGCTGCGCGCCCTCCGGTGCGCCGCACGCTCGTCGCCCGTCAGCTCGGCGACGATGTCGGCGGCGCGCCGGTACGCCTTGACCCGATGGGTCTCCGCACGGGAACGTTCCAGCCAGAAGCCGATCTCCCGCAACGACTCGACCGGGCCCGGCGTCTGCTCCCCGCTCGGAACGTGTCCGGCCACCGGGCTAGCGGATCCGGCTGTACTTCATGAAGGCCACCCCGTCCTCGAACACCCTGCTGGTGATCACCCTGAACTCGGCCGCCTCCGGAAGCCGCGGCCCGTCGCCGAACAACGCTCGCCCACGGCCGAGCACGATCGGATACAGCTTGAGGAAGATCTGATCGATCTCCGGGAGCAGCGCCTGCGCCAGTTCACCACCGCCGCACAGCCAGATGCCGAGCCCGGTCTCCCGCTTGAGCTCGCGCACCTTCCCGACCGGGTCGTCAGTGATCAGCTCCACCGCCGGATCGGGGCTCTCGGGCAGGGTGGTCGAGACCACGTACTGCTTCAGATGCGCGTAGGGGCTGGAAGTACCGGTGCGCACCCCGAAATCGTGCGTCTTACGCCCCATCAGCACCGTGTCGAAATAGCGATTGTGCTGGTCGACCCCGATCGCCTCGCGCACCTTGGTCGGCAGGGTTTCCGGGTATTGCGCGGTGATCGCAGGACCGTGATCCCCGCCGACCGGGAAGAAGTCGACCGAGCCCTCCTCGGTCGCGATGAATCCATCAATGGTCGAGGCGACGTAATAGGTGAGCTTTCGCATGCTTCCTTCCTCATGGCCGGGGTGACATCCGAACCGCCCCGAGGAAACGGTAGCTCGCTCACGCTAGCGACGGCGCGGCTTCGGCTGGCAGCGTGGACAGTAGTAGGAAGAGCGGTTCATGAACCGCTCCCGGGTGATCGGCGCGCCGCAGCGGCGGCACGGCTCGTTCTCGCGGCCGTAGACGGCAAGCGAACGCTCGAAGTAGCCGGACTGGCCGTTGACGTTCACGTAGAGCGCGTCGAAGGAGGTGCCGCCCGCGGCCAGCGCCGCACTCATCACCTCACGCACCGCGGCGAGCAGGCCGCGCAGGGCGGGCCGGGACAGACCCGAAGCGGGACGGATGCCGTGGATCTCGGCGCGCCACAGCGACTCATCGGCGTAGATATTGCCGATGCCCGAGATCACACCCTGGTTGAGTAGGACGCGCTTGATCTCGCTCTGTTTGCCACGGACGGCCGCGACCACGGATTCGACGTCGAAACACGGATCGAGCGGATCGCGGGCGATGTGAGCAACCGGTTCTGGCACCAGGGTGCCGTCCACCTCGACCAGCGGCGCGAGCGCCCAACCGCCGAAGGTGCGCTGGTCGACGAAACGCAGCTGGGTGCCGTCGCCGAGAGTGGCGCGGATGTGCGCGTGCTTCTCCAGCGGCGCGTCGGCGGGCTGGACCAGCATCTGGCCGCTCATCCCGAGATGCACTACCAAGGCGGCCTCGGGGTCGTCGAAGGTCAGCCACAGGAATTTGCCGCGTCGTTCGGCCGACTCGACCTTCAGGCCGGTCAGCCGCGCGGCGAGATCGGCGGCGCCTTCGAGATGGCGGCGAACCGAACGGGGATGGGTGATCGCGACCGATTCGACGACACGCCCCACCACATGCTCGGCAAGGCCACGCCGAACCACCTCGACCTCGGGAAGTTCCGGCACGTCAGGCTTCCGCGGTCAGCGCCTCGTAGGCGGTGCCCGCGGCCTTCTGCTCGGCTTCCTTCTTGGATCGGCCGACGCCCTGCCCATAGGCCCGGCCGCCGACCACCGTGGTCGCGGTGAATTCCTTGTCGTGGTCGGGCCCGGTCGAGGTGATCTCGTAGCTGGGCACGCCGAGACCGCGCTCGGCGGTCAATTCCTGCAGGCTGGTCTTCCAGTCCAGGCCGGCGCCCATGCGGGGCCCTCGCTCGAGTAGCTCGGCAAACAGTCGCAGCACCACCGCGCGGGCCACCTCGATACCGTGCTGCAGATGCACGGCACCGAGCAGCGACTCCATGCCGTCGGCAAGGATGCTCTCCTTGTCACGGCCGCCGGTGAGCTCCTCACCCTTGCCGAGCAACAGGTGCACACCGAGACCGCCCTCGCCGAGAGCACGGGCGACCTCGGCGAGCGCGCGCATATTCACCACGCTCGCGCGCAGCTTGGCCAGCTCCCCCTCGGACTTCAAGGGGTGCTCATGGTACAGCCGCTCGGTGATGCTCAGCCCGAGCACGGAATCGCCGAGGAACTCGAGGCGCTCGTTGGTCGGCAGACCACCGTTCTCGTACGCGTACGACCGATGTGTCAGCGCGAGGCGCAGCAGATCCGGCCGCACGTCGACGCCTAGCGCCGCGAGCAGGCTCGCATGTTCACCGGACGAGCCGGGTTCGTCGGTCACGTCGATACGACAGGTCGAACGATCAGACCGCCGCGGTGACCTGGCGGCCCTTGTAGGTGCCGCAGGACGGGCAGGCGATGTGCGGCAAGGTCTTCTCGCCACAGGCGCGGTTCGGGCAGGTGATCAGGGTCGGCGCGGTGGCCTTCCACTGGCTGCGCCGCGACCTGGTGTTGGAACGGGACATCCGGCGCTTGGGAACGGCCACGACTACTTCTCCTCTGTCCTATTTGCTCGCCATTGGGCTGATCGGTCTTGCTCAGTGGTCTGGGCCGGCCGCACCTTTGTCACCCTTGTCGGGGCTGCCGCTGCCGGGCGATCCGGTGGCGAACTCAGCCAGTCCGGCCCAGCGAGGGTCAAGTATCTCATGCCCGTGGTCGGATCCCGCAATCGCCATCCGTACACCGCATTCCGGGCACAATCCGGCACAGTCCGACGTGCACAGCGGCTGCAGCGGCAGCTCGATACCGACCGCGTCGACCACAACCGGCTCCAGGTCGATGGTGTCGTCGACCATCCGGTAGACCTCGTCGTCCTCGGTGGTCTGCTCGGTCGCGCTGTCCGGGTAGGCGAACAGCTCGGTGATGTACAGGCTCACGTCGCCGGTGAACGGCTCCAGACAGCGCGAGCACTCGCCCTCGGTCGGCGCGGACACTGTTCCGGTGACCAGCACACCTTCGGATACGGCCTGCAACTGCAGGTCGAGCTCCACCTGAGCGCCCGCTGGGATGGCGATCAGATCGAGCCCGATTCGCTCCTTCGTGGTGAGAGTGCGGCGCAGTTCCCGCATGGTCCCCGGCCTGCGGCCGAGGCTGCGGGTGTCCAGCACGAAAGCCGCGTCCGGCGTACGGCGCTGAGCCGAACGGGAACGCGATGTGGAACCGGAACCGGAACCGGCGGGCATCACGAACTCACTCACGATCGAGGGAAAATGGGCAACCACCCGACAATACGCGAGCACACGGCCATCGCTCAAACCGGACAGGTCACACGCCATGCCGCTCACCTGCGATATTCGGTCGCGTAGTCCGGCGCACCCGCACCGCTACGCAGCTGGTGGCGCCCCCGACCGACCGTGCGCAGCGCGCTGCTCAGCGTCTCCTCGAAGTCGGCCAGTCTGCCGTCCACGTAGTGGTCACACTCCTCACGTAGCCGGTCGGCTTCCGCATGCGCGGCGTCGATCACCTTGGCCGATTCCGCGTGCGCGGCGCGCACCACCTCGGTCTGCGAGACCAGCCGCTCCTGCTCCGCGAGGCCGTCGGCGACCGCGCGCTCATAGGTGGCCTTGCCCGCCTCGATCATCCGCTCCGATTCGGCGCGCGCCCGACCCGTCACCGCCTCGAATTCGGCGTTACCGTCGGCTACCACCCGATCGGCCTCCAACTGCGCAGTGGCGACCAGATGGTCGGCGTGCGCGCTCGCCTCGGCGACCATCCGGTCGGCGTGCGCCTTGGCGTCGGCGAGGATACGGTCGGCCTCCTCGCGGGCCGAGCCGATGGTGTGGTCCGCCTGTTCGTTGGCACCGCTCACCGTGGTCTCGGCCGAGGCCCTGGCATCGGAGACAATCTTGTCCCGATGGTCGAGTACGTCCTGGGCGTCGTCGAGTTCGCCGGGCAGCGCATCACGGACGTCGTCGAGTAGTTCGAGCACGTCACCTCTCGGCACAATGCAGCTGCGGGTCGGCGGGATGCCGCGCGCCTCTTCGACGATCGCGACCAGTTCGTCGAGTGCTTCGAATACGCGATACATGCTCACTACCCTCCTGCGGACTCACGGCGAAAACTCTCCGCCGAGGCCCAGTGTGCCCCTCGTCACGGCTCGTGCCGAGTCATCGTCCGGTGTGTCGTGCCGGTGTCTTCCATGCCACAGAAGTCAAGTGGAGACTACCTCTCCGCTTCGTGTTACATTCGTCTGGAAGGTCGTGAACCGCGATCTTCAGCACGGACCACGGACCCACCGGGGCCGCGGATTGAGGAAGCCGAAGGGATGGACAGCATCCGCGAACGTTGACAGGTTTTTATTGTTCAGTACATACTGAACTTAGAGTGCCGAAGAGGCCTGCCGAGAATCGACGGAAGCAAAGCGATGACCAACGCTGTTGTCCTACTGAAAGCTCGTGTTCGATCGGAAAGACGATGACTGTTCTGGAACTGCCGCGACCGGCAGGAGTGAGCGCCACCAGCTTCTTCGTGCCGTGGGGCGGCCCGTACCCCGCGCTGCCGAAGGCGCCGGTCGCGGCCAAGTTGGAGCAGTTGACGCACTACCTGCGCGGCGATCGCGCCTTCGCCCAGCTGATCCGCTTCGCCCTGGTCGGCGGGTCCAGCAACGTCGCCTACGTCCTGCTGTTCTTCACCATGCACAGCACAGGGCCGCTGCTGGCCAACGTCATCGGCTCGATCGTCAGCACCATGATCGCCAACGAACTACACCGCCAGCTCACCTTCCACGCCGCGGGCCGGGTCGGCTGGTTCACCGCGCAATGGGAGGGCGGCGGGCTGGCGCTACTCGGCCTCGCCATCACGACCGCGGCACTGGCCGCCCTCGGCGTGTGGGCCCCCGGCCTCGGGGACGCCGCCCAAGCCGTCGCGATCCTGGCCATCACCGCCGCGGTGGGCGGCATGCGCTTCCTGGCCCTGCGTGGCTTGGTCTTCTGTTCCGCCTCTCCGCGTCTTTAGGCCGTACTAGTGAGGTGGCGCGGGATTTGCGTTCAGGTCCTGCGTTGGGTGCCACTCCAGCTCTGGGCGTGCCCGACGAGTTACCCATGTGCTTCTGAGATCAGTTGTTGCGTTAGAGATCAAGAGTTGCGTTGCGAGTAGTCGTTGTATAGGGCGACGGTCCGGGAGTAGGGGAGCTGTCAGCTTTTGCGTTCAGCGAGGCGCTCCAGGAGGCGCTTGTAGACCGAAGGGGGCAACATGTCGCTGACGTCGCCGCCGAAGGCCGCGACCTCTTTGACCAGCGAGCTGGACAGGTAGCTGAAGGACGGGTTGGTGGCGATGAAGAAGGTGTCCACGCCGGAGAGCTTCTTGTTCATCTGCGCCATCTGCAGCTCGTAACCAAAATCGCCCGCGTCGCGCAGACCCTTCACGATGGCGGTAATGCCCTGCTCCCGCGCGAAGTCCACGAGCAGGCCGTACCACGACTCCACCCGCACGTTGGCCAGGTGTGCGGTCGACTCCCTCAGCATCTCCATCCGCTCCTCGACGCTGAACATGCCCTGTTTGCTCTTGTTGATCATGACGGTGATGACGACCTCGTCGAACTGGGCGGCGGCCCGATTGAAGACATCGAGGTGTCCATAGGTCACGGGGTCGAAAGACCCGGGGCACAGTGCTCCTGCCATGGCCCGACGCTAGCAGGACCGCGGCGGTGCGGCAGCGGTGGCCGGACCCGTTCCGACGGCAGGCTCGAACTCCGCGAGATCGATGCGGGTCTCGCCGTACCGGCGCGACTTGGCCGGGATGAAGCCTGCGGGCCAGTCGATTTCGGGTGAACGCGCCGACCGCTCCAGCACGACGAGGGCGCCGGGATGCAGCCAACCGCGCTCGGCCAGCGTGCGCAAGTCGGCCAGCACGGCCGCGTTCTCCACCGCGTAGGGCGGATCGGAGAAGACCAGATCGAAGGCGCCCGCCCCGCCCAGTTCCAGCGCGCTCGCCACCGCGGCGACCCGCAGCTGCGCACCGGGCAGGCCGAGGTCGGCGATATTGCCGCGCACGACGGCGGCCGCCTTGCGGTCGGACTCGACGAGCAACGCGTGCTCGGCGCCGCGCGAGAGCGCCTCCAACCCGAGCGCGCCGGAGCCCGCGTACAGGTCGAGCACGCGCGCGCCGACGAAATCCAGCCGGGCGTCCAAGGCGCTGAACAGCGCCTCCCGCACCCGGTCGGAGGTCGGACGGGTGCCGGAGGGCGGTACCCGAAGGCGCCGCCCGCCCGCTGCCCCCGCGACAATCCGCGTCATTCGGCGGAGGACTCGCGCACGGCCAGCTCGATGAGTAGGTCGCCGCCCTCGACCTGCTGTACGGGACCGATCGCGACGCGACCGACGACACCCGAGCGGGGCGCGGTGATGGCCGCTTCCATTTTCATGGCTTCGATGGTGCCTATGGTGTCGCCCGCGGCGACCGGATGGCCTTCCGAGACAGCGAGGGTCACGACTCCGGCGAACGGGGCGGCGATGTGGCCCGCGTTGCCCTTGTCGGCCTTCTCCGCTGCCGGGATGTCGCTGGCGATGGACCGGTCCCGCACGGCGACCGGACGCAGCTGCCCGTTCAGGATGCACATCACGGTGCGCATGCCGCGCTCGTCCGGCTCCGAGATGGCCTCCAAGCCGATGAGCAGGGTGACGCCCTTTTCCAACTGCACCCGGTGTTCCTCACCGCGGCGCAAACCGTAGAGGAACTGGTTCGCCGACAGCCCGGAGGTGTCGCCGTACTTCTCCCGATGTGCGAGGAATTCGGCCGTGGGCCCAGGGAAGAGCAGCCGGTTCAGCGTTCCGCGCCGTTCCTCCGACGTACCGGCGAGCCCCGCCTCGTCCTCGGGAGTCAGCGCGGTCTCCGGTTTCGCGGGTCCGCGCCCGGCCAGCGCCTTGCTGCGGAACGGCTCGGGCCACCCGCCCGCGGGTGTGCCGAGTTCGCCACGCAGGAAGCCGATAACGGAATCGGGGATGTCGTAGCGGCCCGGATCCGCGGCGAAGTCCTCGATGTCGACACCGGTGCCGACCAGCGCCAGTGCCAAGTCGCCGACGACCTTCGAGGACGGTGTGACCTTCACCAGACGGCCCAGAAGCCGGTCCGCCGCGGCGTATTTCGCCTCCACCTCTTCGAACCGGTCGCCGAGACCGAGCGCGATGGCTTGCTGACGCAGGTTCGACAGCTGGCCGCCCGGGATCTCGTGGGTATACACCCGGCCGGTCGGGGCGGGCAGCCCGGATTCGAAGGGCGCGTACACCTTTCGCAGTGCTTCCCAGTACGGCTCCAGATCGCAGACGTTCTGCAGGTTCAGGCCGGTGTCGTACGCACTATGCGCCGCCGCCGCGACGATCGCGGACAGCGCGGGTTGGCTGGTGGTTCCGGCCATCGCGGCGCTGGCGCCGTCCACCGCGTCGGCGCCGGCTTGCCACGCAGCCAGGTAGGTGGCCAGCTGACCACCGGGGGTGTCGTGGGTGTGCACGTGCACTGGCAGATCGAAATTGCTGCGCAGAGCGGTGACCAATGTCGTGGCGGCCGGGGCGCGCAGCAGGCCCGCCATATCCTTGATGGCCAGCACATGCGCGCCCGCGTCGACGATCTGTTCGGCGAGTTTGAGGTAGTAGTCGAGCGTGTAGAGGGTCTCGTGTGGATTCGCCAGGTCGCCGGTGTAGCTCATCGCGACTTCGGCGATGGCCGTCCCGGTTTCGCGCACCGCGTCGATCGCCGGACGCATCTGGTCGACGTTGTTGAGCGCGTCGAAGATTCGAAAGATATCAATGCCGGTGCCGGTCGCTTCCTGGACGAACGCGCGGGTCACCTGCTGCGGGTACGGTGTGTAGCCGACGGTGTTGCGCCCGCGCAGCAGCATCTGCAGGCAGATGTTCGGCACCGCCTCGCGCAACGCGGCCAGCCGCTCCCACGGGTCCTCGTACAGGAACCGCAGCGCCACGTCGTAGGTCGCGCCGCCCCATGCCTCGATGGACAGCAGCTCCGGCGTGAGCCGCGCGACGTGACCGGCCACGCCGAGCAGGCCGTTGGTGCGGACCCTGGTGGCCAGCAGCGACTGGTGCGCGTCGCGGAAGGTGGTGTCGGTGACGCCGACCGCCTTCTGCTCACGCAGCGCCTGCGCGAAGCCGTCGGGCCCGAGCCGAAGCAGCCGCTGCCGGGAACCGTCCGGCGGCGGCACGCTCACATCGATCGATGGCAGTTTGTCGTGCGGGTACACCGTGGTCTGCCGCTCACCGTGCGGCTTGTTGACGGTGATGTCGGCCAGGTAGGTGAGGATCTTGGTGCCGCGGTCGGCTGAGCCGCGCAGGGTGAGCAGCTGCGGACGCTCGTCGATGAACGAGGTGGTGACCCGGCCACCCTTGAAGTCGGGATCGTCGAGTACCGCGAGCAGGAACGGGATATTGGTGGCCACGCCGCGGATGCGGAACTCGGCCAGTGCGCGACCGGCCCGCGCCACCGCTGCGCCGAAGTCACGGCCGCGGCAGGTGAGCTTGACCAGCATTGAGTCGAAGTAGGCGCCGATCTCCGCGCCCAGGTTCGCACCGCCGTCGAGCCGGATGCCCGCGCCGCCCGGCGTGCGGTAGGCGGTGATGCGGCCGGTGTCGGGGCGGAATCCGTTCGCCGGGTCCTCGGTGGTGATCCGGCACTGCAGCGCGGCGCCGCGGATCGTGACCGAGTCCTGGCTCAGGCCCAGCTGCTCCAGTGTCTCGCCCGCGGCGATCCGCAGCTGCGACTGCACCAGGTCGACGTCGGTGATCTCCTCGGTCACCGTGTGCTCGACCTGGATTCGCGGGTTCATCTCGATGAAGACATGGTTGCCGCGCTCGTCGAGCAGGAATTCGACGGTGCCCGCGCAGCTGTAGCCGATCTGTCGCGCGAAAGCCACGGCGTCGGCGCAGATGCGCATCCGCAGTGCGGGATCCAGGTTCGGGGCCGGCGCGAGCTCGATCACCTTCTGGTGGCGGCGCTGCAATGAACAGTCCCGCTCGAACAGGTGCATCACGTTGCCGTGCTGGTCGGCCAGGATCTGCACCTCGATGTGGCGCGGGTTCACCACCGCCTGCTCCAGGAACACGGTGGGATCGCCGAACGCCGACTCGGCCTCGCGCGAGGCCGCCTCGATCGATTCGCGCAGGTGCGCGGCGTCGGCGACCCGCCGCATGCCGCGACCGCCGCCGCCCGCGACGGCCTTGACGAAAATCGGGTACTCCAGCTGCCGGGACGCGGCGACCAGCTCGTCGACGTCCGCCGACGGTGCGCTGGAGCGCAGCACCGGCAGACCGGCGGCCTTGGCGGCTTCGATCGCACGTGCCTTGTTGCCCGCGAGTTCGAGCACCTCGGCGGAGGGACCGATGAAGGTGATGCCCGCGCGGGCGCAGGCTGCCGCCAGGTCCGGGTTCTCCGAAAGGAAGCCGTACCCCGGGTAGACCGCGTCGGCACCCGCCGACTTGGCGGCCTCGATGATCGCGTCGATGGAAAGGTAGGCCCGCACCGGGTGGCCCGCCTCACCGATCTGATACGACTCCGCCGCCTTCAACCGGTGGACTGAATTGCGGTCCTCGTAGGGAAACACGGCCACCGTCCCGATGCCGAGTTCGTAAGCCGCACGGAAGGCCCGGATGGCGATCTCGCCACGGTTTGCAACCAAGACTTTCGAGAACATTGGCTTAAGGTACCCGGCACCGCCCATCGCACCGACACGGAAGTCCTCTTCGCAGGAATCTTCACAATGACGACTGGCATCGTTGCGAAGTTGCGTTCACCGGAACGACACATTCCCAGCCCGAAATTGATCATTTACCACCTCCCGCGACAAGCGACCGTGGCTTTTCCAGCTCCGCGAATCAGATCGGCACCGGTTGACCGCCAGAGAACCAAGCCGATATCGACGCAGGTTTCCGAGCCGGCCGAGCAGCCGCGACACCGCGCGTCCTATGCTGGGAGTGCAGCTGGTTCACCGGCGCACGACGAGATGGAGCCCCGACGTCGCGCAATGGGTCGAGCCCACTCGTGCGGAGACGCCACGAGGGGCGAGAGGGAACCCGGTGGGAATCCGGGACTGTCCCGCAGCGGTATGCAGGAACGACCGCCGTCACCACGCACTGAGTTCACCGAGCCGGAAGGCTCCGCGACTTGGGAAGCGACGGCCAGTAGGTCGGCCATCAGGCGAGCCCCGGCACAGGCCGGGACCACCCGGCCGGTGCCCGCGAGTCCGAAGACCTGCCAGCCGTGCCGGGTACGCCGTACCCGGCGGCCACCGCCTCGTGGATTTGGGCGTGCGGACCACCAGCGCGGACGTGTCGGGCTCCCTCAACCGGGAACATCTCCGGCATGTCACTGGTTCTCCGGCTACCCGTAGGGCGATGGCTTTTCTACCTCAGCAATGGAGAAACATCGTGACTGTTTCACATCACAAGCCGTTCACCGCGACGGTTCTCGGGCTACCTCGGGTGGGGCCGCGGCGCGAGCTCAAGCGGGCGACCGAAGCCTACTGGGCGGGCCGGATCGGCGCCGAGGAGTTGCACACCCTCGCGCGCGACCTCCGGCACGCCCAGCTCACCGAGTTGCTGGCCGCCGGTCTCGACTCGATCCCGATCGGCACCTTCTCCTACTACGACCAGATGCTCGATACGGCTGTCCTGCTCGGCGCGCTGCCACCCCGGGTCACCGGAATCGCCGATCCCCTGGACCGCTACTTCGCGGCCGCGCGCGGCACCGACACGGTCGAGCCACTGGAGATGACCAAGTGGTTCGACACCAACTACCACTACCTGGTGCCGGAAATCGGCCCGGAAACCCAGTTCTCGCTGCACCCGGAGAAGCTGCTGGAGGAACTGCGGGAGGCGCTCGCGCTCGGCGTGCCCGCGCGACCGGTGGTAATCGGCCCGGTCACCTTCTCGAGGCTGGCGAAAGCGACGGGCAGTGCGCCACTGGCTCGGCTGACCGAGCTGATTCCGCTATATCACGAGCTGCTGCGGCGGCTGGTCGCCGCGGGCGCGGAGTGGGTGCAGATCGACGAGCCTGCGCTTGTCACCGACCTCACCGCGGACGAGATCGATCTGGTGCGCGCCACCTACGAGGAGCTGTCCGCCGCGACCGATCGTCCCGCGATCCTCGTCGCGACCTATTTCGGACACCCGGATGCCGCGCTCGCCGCACTGGCGGGCACCGAAATCGAGGGTATTGCCATCGACTTCACCTCCGGCACCGAGGTTTCGGAGGTGGCAGCGGTGCCGGCTCTGGCACGCAAGCTGGTGGTGGCGGGCATTGTGGACGGTCGCAATGTATGGCGCACCGATCTCGACCACGGCCTGGCGACCCTCGGAACGTTGCTGGGATCCGCAGCGCACGTGGCGGTTTCGAGTTCGTGCTCGCTGCTGCACGTGCCGTACACGCTGGCCACGGAGACGCGGCTGGACGAGCGGCTGCGGTCGTGGCTGGCCTTCGGCGCGGAGAAGGTGGCCGAGGTGCGTCTGCTCGCGACCGGGCTGAGCGAGGGCGCCGAGGCGATCGGCGACGAATTGGCGACGACTCGTTCGGCGCTCGAATCTCGGCGGTCGGATCCCCGGCTGAACGATCCGCGGGTGCGGGCCCGGCTGGCCGCGCTCGGACCGGACGCCATCCGGCGCGCGCCCGCCGAGCAGCGGCGCGAGCTGCAGCAGGATCGCCTGCGGCTGCCCGCGCTGCCGACCACGACGATCGGTTCGTACCCGCAGACCTCCGCGATCCGGTTGGCGCGGGCCGCGCTGCGGAACGGCGAGATCGACCAGGCCGAGTACGTGCGCCGGATGCGCGCCGAGATCGCGGATGTCGTCACGCTGCAGGAGAAGCTGGGGCTGGACGTGCTGGTGCACGGTGAACCCGAGCGCAACGACATGGTGCAGTACTTCGCCGAGCAACTCGACGGCTTCGCGGCCACCGAGCAGGGCTGGGTGCAGTCCTACGGCACCCGCTGTGTGCGCCCGCCGATCCTGTTCGGCGACGTGACGAGGCGGGAGCCGATGACCGTCGAGTGGATCGGTTACGCGCAGTCGCTCACCGACAAGCCGGTCAAGGGCATGCTGACCGGTCCGGTGACCATCCTCGCGTGGTCGTTCGTGCGCGACGACCAGCCGCTGGGCGATTCCGCGCGGCAGGTGGCGCTGGCTATCCGGGACGAGACAGTGGATCTGCAGACGGCGGGCATCCGGATCGTCCAGGTCGACGAACCGGCGCTGCGCGAACTGCTTCCGCTGCGCACAGCCGATCAGCCCGCGTACCTGGAGTGGTCGGTGCAGTCGTTCCGGCTCGCGACCTCCGGGGTGTCGGATGCCACGCAGATCCACACCCACCTCTGCTATTCGGAGTTCGGCGAGGTGATCGATGCGATCGCCGGACTGGACGCCGACGTCACGTCGATCGAGGCGGCACGCTCGCACATGGAGGTGCTCGACGACCTCAACGCCGCGGGCTTCGACCTCGGCGTCGGACCGGGTGTGTACGACATCCACTCACCTCGGGTGCCCAGCGTGGAGGAGATCACCACGTCGCTGCGCGCCGCGCTGAAAGCGGTCCCCGGCGAACGGCTCTGGGTGAATCCGGACTGCGGGTTGAAGACCCGCGGGCCCGCCGAGGTGGAGGCCGCACTGCGCAATATGGTCGCCGCCGCGGCTGCCGTGCGCTGAGCGCGTCCGGCTGATCAATGATCGGCGCCCCCTTCGCATTCCAGAGGGGGCGCCGGCACATTCCGCAGCGTGGTGGTGCACGTGTCTGCTGCCACCGCACTGCGGATCACCGGTGCGGACGCACCTCGACACCACCTCGAGTCGGGTCGCCTACCGACGCCGCCGACTGATCGGCTGCGAACACCCGCACTGGCCGACCCTCTGGACCGGGCCGCTGAGACCTCACTCGGTTTCCGGCTCCGGCTTCGGGCTCTGCCGCCGCCGCGAGGTGTACCGCTCACACGACTCTTCCCTCCGCGTCACCGGCAGAACCCGCGCCCTCGCCCGCATCCCCCGTCGCCATGCCGTATGGCATCCGGAACAGCGCTCCATACGCAACCCCTCCTCGCAGGTCATCAACGACTTCTCTTTCCCCACCTACCTACTTCGACGCGCATACCCCCGATTCGGTTCCCACGCCATTCACCCGACGATTTGCCGGATGCCATACCCGCCCGGAATGCCGAGCTTCTGTGCCGCACTCGCCGCGGGCCGCCAGCAGGCCCGTCACCGACACACCGTCCTACGCTGATGAAATGACCGACGACCAGCCCTTGCGCTACCGATTGATCACCGGCGTCGACGACGCCCGATTCTGCGAGCGGGTCAGCGCCCTGCTCGAGCAGGGTTACCGGCTGCACGGCTCTCCCGCAGTCACCTTCGACGGCACGTACGTGATCGCGGCCCAGGCCGTGATCATGGACGACAAGTAGTGTCGCCGAGGCCCGTGCGATGTATGCCTTCGCGCATCCCTCCACTCCGGCACAATGTGAAACGCTCCCTTCGCACACTACGCAGCTCGGGTTTAGCGAAAACACCTTGCATAGGCATATTTTTGCGAGAAATAAGTCCCGATATTGCGATGATTGCGAATATTCGCCGCTACCATCGTGCACGTGCGCAAGATGTACGCGGGCGCCCGGCTTCGGCGGTTGCGCGAAGAGCGGAGGATGACCCAGGCGGCCCTGGCGAAATCGCTGGACCTGTCGCCCAGCTATCTCAATCAGCTCGAGCGCGACCAGCGGCCGCTCACCATTCCCGTGCTGCTCAAACTCAACTCCACCTTCGACCTCGACGTCCAGTTCTTCGCCGCCGATTCGGACGCGCGCCTCGTGTCCGACCTGCACGAAGTGCTGGTGGACGCCGCGGGCGGACACACATCGCCACTGACCGAGGTGGAGGAACTGGCGACCCGCCAGCCGGAGGTCGCCAGGATCGTCGTGGCGATGCACCGGCGGCTACGCGCCGCCACCGACCAACTCGATCTCCTCTCGGCACGGGTGTCCGCACCCGCGGGCGCACCGGGCATGCCCATGCCCTATGAGGACGTGCGCGACTTCTTCTACGACCACCACAACCACATTCCGCAGCTCGACATCGCCGCCGAGCAGCTCTTCGAGAACTCCGGCCTCACCATCGGCTCGCTCGACCGCCAGCTCGCCCGGATCGCCGAAGAGCGCGCCGGGGTCACGGTCCTGGTCCGCGGCGACGGCGCGGACCGGACCATCCCGAAGCGGCACTACGACCAGGAGACCCGCACGCTGACGCTGGCCAGAAGGTTGCGGCCCGGCCAGCGAGCCTTCCAGATCGCCACCACCCTCGCCTTCCTGCTGTATAGGGCCGAGCTGGACGGGGTGCTCGCCGAAACCCCCTCGCTCAACGGCGAATCCCGCACTCTGGCCCGCGTCGGGCTGGCGAACTACTTCGCGGGCGCGCTCGTGCTGCCCTACGGGCGGTTCCTGCGGTCGGCCGAGGAACTGCACTACGATATCGATCTGCTCGGACTGCGTTTCGAGGTCGGTTTCGAGACCATCTGCCATCGCCTCAGCACCCTGCAGCGGCAAGGGCAGCGTGGCGTCCCGTTCTTCTTCGTCCGCACCGACCGCGCGGGGAACATCTCGAAGCGCCAGTCCGCTACCGCGTTCCACTTCTCTCGCGTGGGCGGCAGCTGCCCGCTGTGGGTGGTGCACGAGGCGTTCGCGCACCCCGGCCGCATCCTCACCCAGGTGGCCGAGATGCCCGACGGACGGCGCTATCTGTGGATCGCCCGCACCGCCATGACGGCGCCGCACGGGTTCGGCACCGCGACGAAGAACTTCGCGATCGGCCTCGGCTGCGACATCGAATTCGCCGAGCGCCTGGTCTATTCGGCGGGACTGCAGCTGGACGACCCCACCGCGGCGGTGCCGATCGGCGCGGGCTGCAAGGTCTGCGAACGCCCCACCTGCGCACAGCGCGCCTTCCCACACATCGGCAGCCCGCTCGCGGTCACCGAGAACACCAGCACCGACCTGCCCTATCCACGCGTCGGCCGCTGATCAGGTATCGATCCTGGTGAGTTTGTCCGGATTGGCGACCGCGTAGATCCCCTTGATCCGCGCGGTCGACGGATCGATATCGAGCACGAGGACGGCGAACGGCGCGCCCGCCGAGAGGATCAGCGCGGACGGGTCGCCGTTGACGAACCGGTAGCCGACGCCGAAGTCGGGCACGTGGCTCAGCACCACCTGGCTCGTGATCAGGCGCGCGACCTTGTCGCGGCCGTGGACCGGCCGCAGCGCCGCGCGCTGCTTGCCGCCGCCGTCGGACCAGAACGTCACGTCCGTCGCGAGCAGCGCCAGCAACCCCGCCAGATCGCCGTCCATCTGTGCGGTGAGGAACTGCTCGGTCACCCGCCGCTGCACCCCAGGGTCGACCTGGCAGCGCGGCCGCCGAGCGTGCACATGCTCCCTGGCCCGATGCGCGAGCGGGCGGGTCGCGGTGGCGCTGCGGCCGAGGATCTCGGCGATGTCGGTGTGCGGATACCCGAAGACCTCGTGCAACACGAACACCGCGCGCTCGAGCGGGGTGAGCGTCTCCAGCACGACGAGCATGGCCATGGACACCGACTCGGCGCGCAGCGCGGGCGCCGCGGCATCCTCGCCGCCGTGCCCGGCCGGCGGGTCGGTGACCAGCGGCTCGGGCAGCCATGTGCCGACGTAGGTTTCGCGCCTGCGGCTGATCACCGCGCGCCGGGCGAGGGTCTGATTCACCGCGATGCGCACCAGATATGCCCTGGGGTGTTCGATCTCGTCGGTGCGGCCCCTGTGGCGCGCGACCCAGGACAGCCAGGTCTCCTGGAGCACATCCTCGGTGTCGGCGACGCTGCCGAGCATGTTGTAGACCACCGAGAACAGCAGCTCCCTGTGGTCGGCGAACACCCGCGTCGCGTGCTCGTCGACGGTCTCGGTCACCGGCCCTCCTTCGGTCTCACACATAGGAGCGGGTACCTCCTGACCTACGGCGGACTTCTACTGCTCGGCGGGAGGCTGGCGGACCTGCTCGGGCGGCGCAGAATCCTGATTGCCGGGACGGTCGTCATCGGCCTGTCGTCCGCGTTCGGCGGACTGGCCGACGACAGCGGGCTGCTGATCGGCGCCCGGCTCGCGCAGGGTGTCGGGGCGGCGCTGATGCTGCCCGCCGCGTTGTCGATCCTGACCACCAGCTTTCGGGAGGGCTCCGATCGGCACACCGCCGTCGGGATCTGGGGCGGCGCCGCCGGTCTCGCGTCGGCGACGGGCGTGTTCCTCGGTGGTGTGATCACTGAGGGACCGGGCTGGCGCTGGGTGTTCTACGTCAACACCCCGGCCTGCGTGCTCGTGCTCGCGGCTGTTCCGCTGCTGATTCCGAACGATCAGCGCAACGAAATCCGACGCGGCTTCGATGTGCTCGGCACGGTCCTGGCGACGTCGGGACTGATGGCGCTCGTCTCCGGCTTGGTGAAGGCGCCCGAGTACGGGTGGGACGACGCGCGCACACTCGGTCTGCTCGCGATCGCCGCCGCACTACTGGTCGGGTTCGTGGTGAACGAGCGCGTCACCGCCGACCCGCTGGTCCCGCTGTCGATCTTCGGCATCCGCGGGCTGGCCGCCGCCAATCTGACACATCTGGTCATCGCCGCAGGAATGATGTCTATCGTTCTTCTTCGTCACGCTGTATATGCAGACGGTCCTGGGCTATCAGGAATTCGACGCGGGCGTGCCCGCCGATCAGGCCGGTCTTGCCGCCGCGCTGCTGAGCACCGGACAGCAGCTCGGCGGCGCGCTGGGGCTGGCGGTGCTCACCGCCGTCGCGACCTCGCACACCAACGCTCAGCTCGCGGCGGGGCATGCGCCGCTCGACGCGATGAACGCCGGGTTCGGGCGGGCACTGTTCGTCGGCGGTGTCATCGGAGTGGTCGCCGCGATCCTCGGGTTGCGCACGGTGAACACGCGAGGGGATGCCGAGTCGTCGACCGCGACGGAAACCGTTGCTGTTTAGAGCGATCGGCGCTGGTGTGGCCGGAAACCGAACAGCTCCGCGGCGGGCGTCTTGGCTACCATGGCCAGCTCGCACATCCGAATCGGCGCCATCGCCGCCTTGCCGGACGCGAACAGATCCATCGTCGATATGGATCCGCCGTATCGACCGTCAGGATTTGGCCAGGTACTCCAAACGTTCGGAGTCGACGGCAGCGTGCATCATGCCCGCCAGGCCGGGGTGCCGCCGCAAACCGGGATCGGATTCCACCACCTCGCGAGCGAATTCCTGAGCGGCGGTGATCACCTCGAGATCGTCGAGCAGTGACAGCAGGCGCAACGAGCGGGCAGTGCCGGACTGCGCGGCACCCAGCACGTCGCCCTCGCGGCGGGTCCGCAGGTCGAGCACCGAGAGTTCGAAGCCATCAGTGGTTGCGGCTACAGCACCCAACCGGGCCATCGCCGAACCACCGGGCGCGGCGTCGGTGACCAGCAGGCACAGCCCCGGGTGCTTGCCCCTACCGATGCGGCCGCGCAGCTGGTGCAGCTGGCTGACGCCGAACCGGTCCGCGTCGACGATCACCATCACCGTCGCGTTCGGGACGTCGACACCGACCTCGACCACCGTAGTGCAGACGAGCACATCCACCGATCCCTCGTTGAACGCGCGCATCACCTGATCTTTTTCGTCAGCGGGCAGCCTGCCGTGCAACAGACCGACCCGCACGTCGGCCAGCGGGCCGCTGCGCAGCATCTCGAACACGTCGAGCACCGCCTGGGTGGTCGGGCCTTCCTTCGCACCGCCACCGGACTTCGATCGCCCATTGCGGGACTTGCCAGAGCCCTCCTCGTCGTCGCCGATCCGCGAGCACACCACATAGGCCTGGCGACCGGCGCCGACCTCCTCCACGATCCGCTCCCAGGCGCGGTCCACCCAGTTCGGATGCTGCCTGCGCGGCACGACCTTCGAGGTGATCGGCGAACGTCCCCTCGGCAATTCGGTCAGGGTGGAGGTCTCCAGATCGCCGAGTGTGGTCATCGCGATGGTGCGCGGGATCGGCGTCGCGGTCATCACGAGCAGATGCGGGCTGCTGCCCGCCTTCGCTTTGGCGCGCAACGCGTCTCGCTGCTCCACGCCGAAGCGGTGCTGCTCGTCGACCACCACCATGCCGAGATCGAAGAATTCGACATTGTCCTGGATCAGCGCGTGCGTGCCGATCACGATGCCCGCCTCGCCGGTCACCGCCTCCAACAGGGCGGCTTTCTTGGCCGCGGCCGACATCGACCCGGTGACCAGCACGATGCGGGTCGCGTGCTCGGCCGCGCCGAGTTCGCCCGCGGCACCCAGCTCGCCGAGCATGCCGCGCAACGACCGGTAGTGCTGCGCGGCAAGCACTTCCGTCGGCGCGAGCAGCGCACACTGCGACCCGGCGTCGACCACCTGCAGCATGGCGTGCAGGGCGACGATCGTCTTGCCGGAGCCGACCTCGCCCTGCAGCAGCCGGTGCATCGGCTGCGTTCGGGCCAGATCGGCCGAGATCTCGCCGACCACCTGCTGCTGTCCGGCGGTGAGCTCGAACGGCAGTTGCCGGTCGAACGCGGCGGCGATGCCGTCGGTGTGCGGCGCGCACACCCGCGCTGTCCGGCCGGACACCTCGTGCCGCCGCTCGGCCAGCACCAGTTGCAATGCCAGCGCCTCGTCGAAACGCAGCCGCTCCCTGGCCTGATCGATGTCGGACTTGTGGTCGGGCAGGTGGATCAAGCGCAGCGCGTCGGATACCCGCAGTAGCGCGCGTTCGGCTCTGACCGGCTCCGGCAGCGGGTCCTCGATCAGGTCGAGCTGGTCGAGCACTTGGCGCACGCAGGCGAGCACGTCCCAACTCTGCACCTTCGCGGTCGCCGGGTAGACCGGGATGAACTCCCGTTCCATGAACGAAGCGTCCACTCCCCCGGCACCTTTCGCGCTCTGCGCGAGCCCACGCAGGTCGCCGCCGCCGCGCACCTTCGTCAACGCGCCGACCGATTCGTCACCGTCGGCCTCGGGCAGGATCAGGTAGCCGGGATGGCTGAGGTTCCAGTGACCGGGGCGCCAATAGTTCACGGTGCCCGACATCATCGCCCGCAGACCCTCGCGGACAACGTATTTCACCTTGTCGCCGTTGAAGAACGTGACGTCGACGCCGCGCCCCGAACCGGTGTCGAGGACCACCTTCAGCAGCGAACCGCGGCGGTTGCGCATCGGACGCAGTTCGGCTTTCGTGATCCGCCCGATGACGGTGATGTGCGAACCGTCCTCGGGGTCTTCCTCGGTGAGCGGCTGACCTTGGGTCGCGTAGCGCACCGGATAGTGCCGCAGCAGGTCCTCGACGGTATGCATGTCGAAGGCATCCACCAGCGAGGCGGCCGCCTTCACGCCGAGGATGTGGTCGAGCCGATCGCTCAGTGTCGCCATGCCCTACTCCACTCCGATCTGCACCAGGTCGCCGCGCTGCCCACCGGGATACACGATGACCTCGACACCGGGAAAGTCCCGTGCGATGTGCGTGGCAAGTTCGTCGCCGAGCCCGTCCGGCACCGTCGCCCCCATCAGCAGGGTGACCAGCTCGCCGCCGAAGGCGAGCATCCGATCGAGCAATGTCAGTCCGGCCGTGCGCATGTCGCGATCGATCACCACCACGTCGTGGCCGACCAGACCGAGCCCGTCGCCCCGCGCACAGGTGCCGACCATGGTGAGCGCTCGCTGCGTGGCCGCGCGCAGCGATCCCCAGCGCGTGGTGGCGGCGGCCTCCGACATGGTGAAGGCGTCGTCGACCGCGATCCGGCCGCGGTCGTGCACGGCCAGCGCGGCGAGCCCTTGGACCATGGACGCGCTCGGCAGCAGGAGCACGTCCCGGTGGGCGTCGCGCGCCGCGACGCCCACCGCGACCAGCTCGTGCGCGGGCAGCGCCCCGTTCGGCAGTACCAGAACCTCCCGGTTCGGCATCCGCCGGATCGCGGCGAGCAACGCTCGCGCGGTGACCGGCTCGTCGCCGCCGAGCACCACAGCCCCCGCGTCTTCGAACAGCGTCGCGGCGCCCTCTCCTGACGCTACAGCGAGGACCCTCCGGTCGGCCGGGACCTCGGGGGTCGCGGTGGTCGCGACATCCCGCGCGACGAGGTTGCCCGCCACTACATCGGCGGAACCAGGTACGGCCCGTGGGGAATCCGATGCCGCGGCGATGGTGGACCTCGCGGCGTCGATCTGCGCGGCGTCGGCTGGACGGGCATGGTCCTGCCGCGGGATCTCGCTGTGCTCAGGCCCGTGGTCGAGGTGTTCGGAGAACGCGAAGCCCTCGATGCGGATTCGGCTGAGCGTGCCCGCCGCGATCCCCGCCTCCACCGCGGCACCCGCGTCGGCGCAGTGCACATGAGCGGACCAGAAGCGGTCGCCGTCGCCGACGACCACCACCGAATCGCCGAGCTCACCCAGGCGCGCCCGCAACGTCGCGACCCTCGGCTCGTCGGTGTCGGCGAGCAGGTACATCACCTCATACCGCGGCTCGGCGGGCTCGACCCCGATCTCCGACGCCGGTGGAACCGCGACCGCCGAGCGCCGGGCGTACTCCGGTCGCGCGGGCACCTCGCCGCGAGTTACCGAGACCAAGCTGTCCAGCAGCACGACCAGCCCGCGAGCGCCTGCGTCGACCACCCCGGCGTCGCGCAGCACGCCGAGCTGGGAAGGAGTGTCTCCGAGCGCTTTCGCCGCGCCGTCGGCCGCCGCCAGCGCCACGCCCGCCAGAGATACCTCCGAACAGGCCGCGGCGCACGCGGATGCGCAGTCCAACACGGTGAGGATGGTGCCCTCGATCGGCACACTCAATCCCGCGCGCACCAGCGCCGAGGCTCCGGCGAGCGCGGCACGCAGCGTGTCCGCCGTCAGGGACCCGCCGCGCACGGCGTCGGCGATGCCGCGCAATACCTGGGAGAGGATGATGCCGGAGTTGCCGCGGGCACCGATCGTCGCACCCTGTGCCATCGCCGCGGCGACGGTATGGGCCGACGCCGCACCTGGTTCCGCGCTTGCGGCGAACACGGCCACCTCGGCGGCCGCGACCGCGGCACGCATCGTGGCCAGCAGGTTGGTCCCGGTGTCGGCGTCCGGGATGGGGAAGACATTGAGCGCGTTGATCTCCTCGCGCCGATGCTCCAGACCCTGGAGGCAGGCTCGGCCCCAGCGCAGCAATGCCGTGCCGTCCATCACATCCCGCACTCCGGGCACTGTCACCGCTCACTCCCGTCCGCCACCTGCGCACCATCACCGCCCGCCAGGTTAGCGGGCGAGACCGACAGAGAGCGCGAGATACCAGGCCGCTGGACTGGCGGATGCCCAGCGGACCTTCCTGCCCTCGTTTCCCCGGACCGGTTTGGTGGATCGAGACCTACACAGCTACCCTTGCAGGGTTGCCTCGCGCGGCCGTCGCCGGTCCGCGCTGGCCGACATCCGTCGGCAGGGCACATCACGACATTGTTTCCGGACATGCCGCAGTATGAATGCGGCGGTCCCCACCATGACATGAAGGAGTTCGCGACTATGGCTGCCGTCTGCGACGTCTGCGCCAAGGGCCCCGGCTTCGGGAAGTCGGTCTCGCACTCGCACCGGCGCACCAACCGTCGCTGGAACCCGAACATCCAGACCGTTCGCGCTCAGGTCGCGCCGGGCAACACCCGCCGCATGAACGTGTGCACCTCCTGCCTGAAGGCGGGCAAGGTCGTCCGCGGCTGATCCGCCCGGCTGACCAGCACTACCGACACACGCCCCGGCACCCTCATCGGGTGGTCCGGGGCGTAGTCGTGACCGCGGTTGTGCGGCGAGCACTATGACCGAGCCGCTGTGGCGCGTCCTGCCCTTGACCGCCGAGCACACGCACAGTCTCGCCGAGTGCCACATCGCGTGCTGGCGCGAGGCCCATCGCGACTTGGTGCCCGCGCACGTGCTCGACGCGTTCGACGTCGAGCGCCGGGCCGAGCAGTGGGAGCGCAACCGGGTCCGGTATCCCGGCCACACGCATGTCGCGGTCGTCGATGACACCGTGATCGGATTCGCCAGCGCGGGTCCGCCCCGCGACGCGCAGGCCGTGACCCCGCTCGAACTCCACGCGCTCTACGTGCGCTCCGCGTGGTACGGCACCGGCGTCGCGGACGATCTGATCCGCATCGCGCTCGATCCGGCGACACCGTGCTCGCTCTGGGTGTTCGAGCAGAACCCACGCGCGCAGGCCTTCTACCGCAGACACGGTTTCGCGTTCGATGGCACGCGCAGGGCGGAGCCGCTCACCTCCGCGATCGAGGTGCGCATGGTGCGCGGGCCGGTGCCGCACGGCGACTCCGCACCCACCGACGCCCCGCAGGACACGCACTAGGGTGCAGATCATGACCTCCACCCGGCAAGCCGACTACGTGACGACCGTCGACGGCGTTCTGCTGATCACCATCGCCACCGCCGCCCACGGCACGTCCATGGACTTCGCGGGAATCGACGCGGGCACCGCCGCGCTGCACTCGCTCGGTGCAGAGGTGGGCGCGGTGCTGCTGCGGGGCACCGGTGCGAACTTCTGCGCGGGCGGCGACGTGCGCGGCTTCGCCGCCGCGCAGGACCGTTCGGCGCACATCCACGGTCTGGCCACCGACCTGCACGAGTTCGTGCGCGCATTGGACGCGACCGCGGTTCCGGTGCTGGCCTCGGTCCAGGGCTGGGCGGCGGGTGCCGGGATGAGCCTGGCCTGTCTCGCCGACATCGCAGTGGGCGGCCCTGGCACCAAGCTGCGGCCCGCCTACCCCGGCATCGCCCTGAGTCCCGACGGCGGCATGTCCTGGACCCTGCCGCGCCGCGTCGGCGCGGGCCGGGCCCGGAACATCCTGCTCACCGACGCCGTTCTGGACGCCGACGAGGCGCTGCGACTCGGCATCCTCGGCAAGCTCGTGGCCGACGAGAATATCGCCGATGAGACGCTGCGACTCGCGCGTACCTTCGCCGCAGGCCCGCGTTCCACCTACGCGAGCATCAAGTCGCTGCTGCGGCAGTCGGATTCGGCGACGCTGAGCGACCAGCTCGACCGCGAACGTGACGCGATCACCGCGGCCGCGAACTCCCCCGCGGGACGCGAGGGCGTGAACGCGTTCGCCGAGAAGCGCAAGCCCGACTACACCGGACTCGTCTGACGCCGGGTCACTCCCGCGTCTCCAGCACGAATTTCGCCACCGCGTCGGTGAACGAGTCGTTGTCGTCACCGGCCGCGGTGTGGGCGGCGCCGCCGATCTCCACCAGCTGCGCGTGCGGCACCAGCCGCTGGAATGCCTCGGCTCCTTCGGCACTCACCACGTCCGAGCGCATGCCGCGCACCAGCAGCACCGGAATGGTCAGCACCTGCGCCGCGGCCTCCATCTGCTCGGTCATCGCCGCCGCGTCCTCGACCCGATCGCCGAGCATGCCCGGATCCCAGTGCCAGTACCAGCGGCCGTCGCGCTCGCGCAGATTCCGCAGCAGGCCGTCGGTGTTCTCCGGGCGCGGACGATGCGGCATGTACTCGGCGACCGCGTCGGCGGCCTGGTCGAGGCTGTCGAAGCCGTCGCGGTGCTTGCCGAGGAAGTCGATCACCCTGGCGACGCCCTCCGGCTCCGGCCGGGTCACGATGTCGACGAGCACCAGCGCCGTGATCGCCTCCCCGCCGGGCACGACGGTGGCGAGCAGACCGGTGATCCCGCCCATACTGGCGCCCACCACGACCGCGGGTGCGCCGAGCTGCTCGAGCACGAGCAGCAGGTCCCGCACCATGGTGTCGCGTCGATAGTCGCGGTCGGGCGCCCACTGACTGTCGCCGTGCCCGCGCGCGTCCAGCGTGACCACACGCATTCCCGACGCGCCGAGACGCGCGCCGGTCTGCTTCCACGAGTGGCGCGTCTGACCGCCCCCGTGCAGAAAGACGACGAGCGGGCCGTCGACCGGGCCGAACTGATCGGCGGCCAGCTCGATTCCCCCCGAACCGCGCAGCCGGAGCCGGGACGGTTCGAGAAGATTATTCGCATTACTCACGATCTGAGGATCGCACAATGCCGGTAGCGGCTCGCGGGAACCTCGGTCAGGACCTCAGCAGGCGAGGTTGCCCACCAGGAACAGGCACGCGACCTTGGCGTTCACCGACGCGGAAATGGTGGAGGAGCCGGTGGAGGTGAACTCCTCGGCGACCGGCGCCGAGGTGGTTTCCGTGGCGGGCTCGAGCCGCAGTGGGGCCGCACCGGCGACAGCGGCGCCGGCAGTGAGCGCGGCGCAGACGGCCAGGGTCGCGGTCGTGCCGCGCAGCGCGCCACGGACGGTGGTGTTGTGCATGGAAAAGCTCCTCACTCGATATCTCTCTGGTCGATCACACACAGACGCCATCAAGGCAGGCGCCAGTCAACCGGTTCGGCCCCCAATTCGTCGAGCAATTCGTTCACTCTCGAGAAGGGGCGGGAACCGAAGAAACCACGCGACGCGGACAACGGCGACGGATGCGCGGACTCGATGTAGGGGATCTCGTCCTCGGCCAACAGCGGCTTCAGCGTCGACGCGTCTTTGCCCCACAGGATCGCCACCAGCGGCTCGTCCCTGGCGACCAGGGCGCGAATCGCCTGTTCGGTGACCGCCTCCCAGCCCTTGCCGCGATGCGAGGCAGGCTTACCGGGCGACACTGTGAGCACTCGGTTCAGCATCAGCACACCCTGGTCCGACCACGGGCTCAGGTCACCGCACGACGGTGTCGGGTGGCCGAGGTCTTTGCTGTACTCCGAGAAGATGTTGGCCAGGCTGCGCGGAATCGGCGAAACATCGGGCGCCACAGAGAAACTGAGGCCCATCGGGTGGCCGGGCGTCGGGTAGGGGTCCTGGCCGACAACGAGCACGCGCACCGCGTCGAACGGACGTTGGAAGGCGCGCAGGACATTCTCACCGGACGGAAGGTAGCCACGGCCCGCGACGTTCTCGGCACGCAGGAAATCCCCCATCGCACCGATCTGATCCGTCACCGGCTCGAGCGCCTTCGCCCATCCCGAATCCATCACTTCCGACAGTGGTTTCTCGCCCATGACCGCACAACTTATCGTGGTCGACCCTCAGATGCCGAGTCCGCCCCATGGAACGACTCCCACCCACCGTCACCCGCGTGCGTCACGCCGTCGACGGTGACCCCGCGACCGGCGACAACCCGCCCGATCGCGACCCATCCAGCGGGCAGCGCACGCCCCGGCGCCCACGCGCCGACAAAGGCGTGATCCTCGCCGCCGGTCAGGATCCATTGCGCCGCATCCGCATCCAGCCGCGCGGCGATTTGTTCGAGTGCCGGGTCACGCAGGGCCGCCGAATCCACATCGATGGCGACGCCGGAGGCCGCCGCGATATGCCCCACATCGGCGAGCAGCCCGTCGGATACATCAGTCAGCGCGTGCAGTCCGGCTCTCGACGAACCAGTCCGCTCCGGATCATCCGGGTTCCGCTCCGAACTGCCCACTGCCGCCTGCGCATCCACACCAGCGGCGCCGTGCAGCACGTCCAGCACCGCCGCATACGGCGGCCGCGGAATGCGGTGAGCGGCAAGCGCTTCGGCGAGGTCGGCGGCGGTCACACCGGCGGTGAGCGCGGCGAGGCCCGCGGCCGACCAGCCGAGGCGGCCCGCGATCGCGACCGTGTCGCCCACGCGCGCATCGGCTCTCGTGATCGGCGCCCCGCCACGAAGGTCACCGAATGCGGTGACGGAGATGACCAGATCGCGGCTGCGAACCAAGTCGCCGCCCGCGATCGACCCGCCCACCCCGGCGGCCTCGGCCCACATGCCGTCCGCGAGGCCGTCGACCACCTCGAGCGGGGTGTCGGCCGGGCAGCCGATCGCGACGACGAACGCGCTCGGCACCGCTCCCATGGCGACGACATCGGCAGCGTTCTGGGCGATAGCCTTGCGACCGATGTCCTCGGGGCTCGACCAGTCCAACCGGAAATGCCGATCCTGCACGAGCATGTCGGTGGTGACCACGAACCGGCCGTCCGGCGCGGACACCATCGCCGCATCGTCGCCGGGACCGAGCAGCACACCTCCCGCCTGCACCCGACCCGCGTTGATACGGTCGATCAGCGCGAACTCCCCCAGTTCACGCACCGTCCTCGGGCCTGTGCTCTCGCTGATGACCGATCCTTTCAGGCACGCCGCTTGCTGGAATCGGCCCGACGGTACCCTTTCCAGGGCAATCGAGTACCACCGGGCCGGTCCACCCGCGCCGCGCTCCCGCGGCGCCGACGACCGGCGCCGTTCAGCGCAAGCAGGAAGGATCGGTGAGCATGGCGGCGGATTCGCCGGACCGGGACTCGGCCGAGGACAAGCAACCCGCGGCCTCCCCCGCCAAGGCCACCGGGTCGGACACCGAAGCCACCGCGCCCGATGCGGGGACACCAGCGGCTGAGGAAGAAGTCCCGGACCGGAG
This sequence comes from Nocardia sp. NBC_01730, assembly GCF_035920445.1. Taxonomy (NCBI): domain Bacteria; kingdom Bacillati; phylum Actinomycetota; class Actinomycetes; order Mycobacteriales; family Nocardiaceae; genus Nocardia; species Nocardia sp. NBC_01730. The sequence continues at coordinate 3,804,352 of NZ_CP109162.1, forward strand.
CGCTCGGGCCGCAGGCACGGACGCAGTGACCACCAAACCGGCCGACGACGCGACGGATCCCGCCGCGGCCGGAGACACCTCGCCCGCGGTGGGCCCGACACGCCAGTACTCCCCGGCCCTGATCGCCACCGCGGTTGCCCTTCCCGTCGTCCTGGTCGTCGCCGTGCTCGTGGCCGCCGTGCTGGCGCGCCGCGCGCCGGTCGACCGTGAACCGCTGGTGCTCGGTCCCGTTCCCGCGCCTGCCGCCGCCGGTCCCTCCTGCACCGCGCTGCTGCCCGCCTTGCCCGCGGACCTGGGTGAATTCACGAAGTCGACCCTCGTCGAGCCCGCCCCGCCCGCCACTCGAGCGTGGCAGCGCGACGATGGCGGCGACCCGATCGTCCTGCGCTGCGGCCTGGACCGCCCGTTGGAGTTCAACCGCGCCGCACCCTTGCAGATCGTGAACGCCGTCCAGTGGTTCGAGGTCCGCGACCAGGCCGCGAAGACGAGCACCTGGTTCGCCGTAGACCGGGAGACCTATCTCGCCCTGACCGTCCCCGACGGCTCCGGCCCGACCCCGCTGCAAGAGGTCTCCGACACTGTCACCGCCACCCTTCCCGCACAGCCGATCGACCCAGGCCCGATCCCCAACTGACCGGATGGTCGCTTCGGTGATCTCGACCTAGCGCAGGCCGGTGCCCCGGGTGAGGGCGGTTTCGACGAGGGTGGACACCAGCACGGCGTAGTCGATGCCGGTGGCCTCCCACATGCGCGGATACATGGAGATCGCGGTGAAGCCCGGCATGGTGTTGATCTCGTTGATCACCGGCCCCTGCTCGGTGACGAAGAAGTCGACGCGGGCGAGGCCCTGGCAGTCGAGCGCCTGGAAGGCGCGCACGGCGAGTTCCCTGATCCGGTCGGACACGTCGTCGTCCAGCTTGGCCGGAACGTCGAATTCGCAGACGTCATCAAGGTATTTGGTATCGAAGTCGTAGAACTCGGGACTGCCCGCGGCGGTGTCCTCTTCCGGCATCCGGATCTCCGCGACCACGCTCGCCGAGAGCCGTCCGTCCGGGAATTCCAACACACCGCACTCCACTTCGCGTCCGACGATGCCCGCCTCCACGATCACCTTGGGGTCGTGCGCGCGCGCCAGCGCGATCGCCGTCTCCAGCGCACTCCATTCGGTCACTTTGGTGATGCCGATCGACGATCCACCGCGCGCGGGCTTGACGAACACCGGGAGTCCCAGGCGCGCCCGGTCCGCCTCGGCGACCGTCGCAGTGCCGGGCCGCAGCACCACCTGGGTGCCGATCGGGAGTCCCTCGGCCGCAAGCAGTTTCTTGGTGAATTCCTTGTCCATGCCCGCCGCACTGGCCAGCACACCGGGACCGACGTACGGGATCCCGGCGAGCTCGAGCATTCCCTGCAAGGTCCCGTCCTCACCGAACGGTCCGTGCAGAATCGGGAACACCACGTCGACCGAGCCGAGCGCGGCGCTCGGATCGTCCAGCGCGATCAGCGCCCCCGGGCGACTCGGGTCGGCGGCCAGCGTCAGCACCGTGCCGGTGGCGTCCACCGACGGCAGGGCACGGTCGTGGATGCCGAGCGCGGCGACGTCGGAACCGCCGAGAACCCACCGGCCCTCCGTGGTGATGCCGATCGGCACCACCTCGTACTTCTCCGGATCCAGGTTCCGCAGCACACTGCCGGCCGACACACAGGACACGGCGTGCTCGTTGCTGCGGCCGCCGAACATCACGGCCACCCTGATCCGGTTCGTCATGCCCCGAACCGTACCCGTTTCTACGACCGGCCTAACCGCTGACTGTCCCGGCCACGGCGATTTCGACCGCACTCGGGCCGGCTCGGATCACTCCGGTTTGATCCGCCGCCCGAGCAGATTGCCGACGGCTTCGCGCACGGAGAGACCTTCGTGACACACCTGGTGTATCCCGGTCGTCAGCGGCATCTCCACCTCGTGCCGCTCGGCGAGCGCTCGGATGGATGTGCAGGACTTCACACCCTCCGCGACCTGGCCACGAGTCGCCGACTGCGCGGCATCCATGGAGCCGCCCGCGCCGAGCACGTGGCCGAAGGACCGGTTGCGCGACAGCGGCGAGGTGCAGGTGGCTACCAGGTCGCCGACCCCGGCCAGACCCGCCAAGGTCGCCGGCTCCGCGCCGAGCGCCACCCCGAGCCGGATGATCTCGGCCAGACCGCGGGTGATCAGGCTGGCGATCGAGTTGTCGCCCAATCCCATTCCCGAGGCGATGCCGCAGGCGAGTGCGATGACGTTCTTGCACGCGCCGCCGATTTCGCAGCCGATCACGTCGGTGTTGGTGTACGGCCGGAAGTATCCGGTCGCGCTGGCGTGCTGCAGCGCGACGGCGCGGTCGGTGTCGGTGCAGGCGATCACGGTCGCGGCCGGCTGACCGACCGCGATCTCCCGCGCCAGATTCGGCCCGGACAGCACGGCGACCCGGCTCTGGGCGGCGCCGGTGACCTCCTCGATCACCTGACTCATCCGCAGCAGCGTTCCGGTCTCGATTCCCTTCGCCAGGCTCAGCAGCGAGGCATCCGGCCCGATGAGGCCCTTCCACTCCGCGAGATTCACACGCAAGGATTGCGACGGCACCGCGAGCACCACGATGTCCGCGCCGTCCAGCGCCACCGCGGGGTCATGGGTGGCCGCGATCGGCGGCAGCGGAATATCCGACAGGTAATCCGGATTGCGATGTTCGGAGGCCAGCGTCGCGGCCACCTCGGGTCGCCGGGCCCAGATCGTGACGTCGGTTCCCGCGTCCGCCAACACCTTCGCGAATGCCGTCCCCCACGATCCCGCGCCAAGTACCGCCGCCCTCGTCATCAGCCCAATATGCCATGAAAGGATTGGTCGCATGCGCCCGCACGCCGTGCATACCGTGATCGCGGTCAAGAGCCTCGATCAGGCCAAGAGCCGACTGGCCGACCGGCTGCGCCCGGAGCACCGGGCGCGACTGGTGCTGGCAATGCTCGCCGACACCGTGACCGCCACCGCGGCGGTCCCCGATGTCGTGTCGGTCACGGTGGTCACCCCGGATCCCGCCGTCGCCGATCTGGCCCGCACCCTGGGCGCCGACGTCCATCCCGAGCCGCTCGGCGCCGACTCCGACGGACTCAACACCGCCTTGGCCACCACCGCCGCCGCGTTGCGCGGCGCGCACGGCCCGAGCGATCTGCTCGCCCTCCAGGCGGACCTGCCCGCGCTGCGCCCGGAGGAGTTGTCCGACATGCTCGCCACCGCCCCGCGCGGCGTGCGGTCGATCGTGGTCGACCACGCGGGCAGTGGCACCGCCGCGCTCCTGGTCCGCGACCCGGTCGCCGCGCTCGATCCGCGTTTCGGTCCCGGCTCGGCACTTCGCCATGTCGCCGCGGGCGCGGTCGATCTGACCGGCGACTGGCCGGGCCTGCGCCTGGACGTCGACACCGCCGACGATTTGGACCGCGCGGTGGCGCTCGGGGCCGGGAACGCGACGCGCGCCGTGCTGCACGACATCGGCTGGCCAGGTCGCGTTCACGAGCACGTTCCGCATGTATGCTAGACGGTCGCCATGGACGGCAATCCCGATCGAGGACTGCACACGGCCCCGTCCGTAGGGGATGATCGGTGACGTGAGCGATACGGAAATTATCAAGCAGCAACCGTTGCTTCCCACACCTCTCCCGGCGGCTACGCCACCGTCCGCCGACTCGACGGCACAACGGTTGCCCCGTGATCGCTACCTCAATCGCGAAGTGAGCTGGCTCGACTTCAACGCCCGGGTGCTCGCCCTCGCCGAGGACGCGTCGCTTCCCTTGCTGGAGCGGGCGAAGTTCCTCGCTATTTTCGCGTCGAATCTCGATGAGTTCTACATGGTGCGGGTGGCGGGCCTGAAACGGCGCGCCGAGACCGGTCTGCTCGTGCGGTCGGCCGACGGCCGCTCGCCTGGTGAGCAATTGGAGTTGATCGCGGCGCACGCTCAGGAAATCGCGGTGCGGCATGCCCGTGTCTTCCTCGACGACGTGCTGCCCGCGCTGACCGACGAGGGCATCGCGATCATCGACTGGACCGATCTGGACGACGATGAGCGCCAGCGCCTCTCGGGCCACTTCCAGGATCAGGTGTTCCCGGTCCTCACCCCGCTCGCGGTGGACCCGGCGCATCCATTCCCCTACATCAGCGGGCTCAGCCTCAACCTCGCGGTGACGGTGAAGGATTACTCCAACGGCGGCGAGCACTTCGCCCGCGTCAAAGTCCCCGACAACGTCGACCGCTTCGTCCGCGTGCGCCGCACCGAATCCGGCTCCCCCATCGCGGCTTTCCTGCCGATGGAAGCGCTCATCGCGGCGCATCTAGAGCTGCTGTTCCCTGGCATGGAGGTGGCCGAGCACCACTCGTTCCGGATCACCCGCAATGCCGACTTCGAGGTCGACGAAGACCGCGACGAGGACTTGCTGCAGGCGCTGGAACGCGAACTGGCCCGGCGCAGGTTCGGTTCGCCGGTACGGCTCGAGGTCTCCGACGACATGACCGAGCACATGCTCGATCTCCTGCTGCGCGAGCTGGACGTCGACCCCGGCGACGTGATCCAGGTGCCCGGCCTGCTCGACCTGTCCTGCCTCTGGCAGGTGTACGGCGTCGACCGGCCGAATCTGAAGGACACCCCGTATGTCCCCGCGACGCCGCCCGCGTTCGGCGAGCGGGAAACGCCGCGCAACGTGTTCGCGGCGCTGCGCGAGGGCGACGTGCTCGTGCACCACCCCTACGACTCGTTCTCCACCAGCGTGCAGCGGTTCATCGAACAGGCAGCCGCCGACCCGCAGGTGCTCGCGATCAAGCAGACGCTCTACCGCACCTCCGGCGACTCCCCGATCGTCAACGCGCTCATCGACGCCGCCGAAGCGGGCAAACAGGTGGTCGCGCTGGTCGAGATCAAGGCGCGCTTCGACGAGCAGGCCAACATCAAGTGGGCCCGCGCGCTGGAGCAGGCGGGTGTGCACGTGGTCTACGGCCTCATCGGACTCAAGACCCACTGCAAGACCTGCCTGGTGGTGCGCCGCGAGGGCGCGACCATCCGCCGTTACTGCCACATCGGGACCGGAAACTACAACCCGAAGACCGCGCGTCTGTACGAGGATGTCGGATTACTCACCGCCGCACCGGAAATCGGTGCCGATCTGACCGACCTGTTCAATTCGCTGACCGGTTACTCGCGAAAAGAGAACTACCGCAACCTACTTGTCGCACCGCACGGCGTACGCGCGGGCATCATCGAGCGGATCCAGCGCGAGACCGAGTTGGCGTCCCATGGGCACGACGCACGAATCCGGTTGAAGGCCAACGCGATCGTCGACGAGGAGGTCATCGACGCGCTGTACCGTGCCTCGCAGGCTGGCGTACCGGTGCACATCGTGGTGCGCGGCATCTGCGGGCTGCGCCCCGGCGTTCCTGGCATGAGCGAGAACATCGAGGTCCGCTCGATCCTGGGTCGGTTCCTGGAACACTCGCGCATCATGCACTTCCAGGCGCAGGACGAGTACTGGATCGGCAGTGCCGACATGATGCACCGCAACCTGGACCGCCGGGTCGAGGTGATGGCGCAGGTGAAGGATCCGCGGCTGACCGAGCAGCTCGGCGAGGTATTCGACTCGGCGCTGTCTACGACGACGCGCTGCTGGGTACTCCGGGCGGACGGTGCCTGGCAAGCCTGGCCGGAGCAGACCACCGACGGCGACAACATCCGAGACCATCAGGAGTTCCTCATGCGGCTGCGGAGGCCCGAACAGCAGTGAGCGGCAGCACCGGGTACGAGATGGACGGGGGTCCGTTCTGGGATCCCCGCGTCACCGCCAATATCCACGCCGCGGGCGCGGTGCCGTGGCGAAGGACAGCGAGGGGAGCGGTCGAGATCGCGATCGTCCACCGCCCCAAATACCAGGACTGGTCGCTGCCGAAGGGCAAGCTGGACCCCGGTGAGACCCCGGTGCTCGCCGCGGTCCGCGAGGTCGCCGAGGAGACCGGGCTGGAATGCAGGCTCGGCCGCTACCTCGGGCACGTGACGTACCCGATCCCCGGCCATCGCAAGCTGAAGCGGGTCGACTATTGGGCGGCCGAGATGGTAGACGGCAAGTTCACCGCCAATTCCGAGGTGGACGAACTCAGCTGGCACCCGCTGGACCGGGTGATGGACCACCTGTCGTATCCGATGGACCGGCAGGTGCTGCGCGCCTTCGCACGCCTGCCCGCCCGCACCAGCACGCTGCTGCTCGTGCGGCATGCGAAAGCGGGCCGCAGAGACCGCTTCAACGGGCCGGACGAGCAGCGCCCCCTCGATCGACAGGGCGAGGCTCAGGCACAGGCTCTGGTGCCGAACCTGCTGGCGTTCGGGGCATCCGAGATCTTCTCCGCCGATCCGCTGCGCTGCGTGCAGACGGTGGCGCCGCTGGCCGAGAAACTCGGCGTCGAAATCATCGTGGAGCCATTGTTTTCCGAGGCCGGTTACGCCGCGGCGCCCGAAGCGGCCCGCGAGCGCATCCGAGCCCTGGTGACCGACAAGGCCGTTCGCGTCGTTTGCAGCCAGGGCAAGGTGATTCCGGACCTGCTGCCGTGGTGGGCCGACCGCGACGGCGTCACGCTGCCGTCGGCGCGCAATCGCAAGGGCAGCGTGTGGGTGCTGTCGTTCGCGGACGGGCGGTTGGTGGCCGCCGACCACCTGGATCGGTCGCTCTCGACCGGCGTCGTGAAGCCCTGACAGACCGGCACCGCGGCCGCCTTGTCGCGTCGGAGCCACCTCTCGGCACGGCCGCGGGCCACGCACCGCGGAAAACGGCCCCGGGGGGTGCATCCCGGGGCCGCTTTCAATCGGTGAGGCGAATGGCCCAGCCTTCCGGCGGGCCGTCCGGCGCCGATACGACGGTGGGTGAGATCAGCGGGCGCGGCGAGCCGGAGCCTTCTTGGCAGCGGTCTTCTTCGCAGGCGCCTTCTTGGCGACGGTCTTCTTGGCGGCGGTGGTCTTCTTGGCCGCGGTAGCCTTCGTAGCTGTCTTCTTGGCCGGAGCCTTCTTGGCCGCCATCGCCTTCTTCGCGGGCGCCTTCTTCGCGGCGGTCTTGGTCGCAGTCGCCTTGCGGGCGGTGGTCTTTGCCGGAGCCTTGGCGGCGGCCTTACGGGCTGTCGTCTTGGCAGGCGCCTTGGTCGCGGTCGCCTTCTTCGCGGCGGCCTTCTTAGCCGCCGCCTTCTTCGCGGCGGCCTTCTTGGCGGCCACCGGCGCATTCACGCCGCGCTTGACGGCGGGACCACTCGCGGCCAGCTTCTGCTTACCCGCGATGACCGCCTTGAATTGCGCGCCGGGACGGAACGCGGGCACCGAAGTGGGCTTCACCTTCACGGTTTCGCCGGTGCGCGGGTTCCGTGCGACGCGAGCCGCACGCTTACGCTGTTCGAACACACCGAATCCGGTGATAGTGACGCTCTGACCCTTGTGCACCGCGCGCACGATGGTGTCGACCACATGCTCGACTGCCGCGGTGGCCGTGCGCCTGTCCGTACCCAACTTTTCGGTCAGAACGTCGATCAGTTCCGCCTTGTTCATTGAATCCTCCGCAGACTAATGGCCCGTCGTCGGACCGACTAGGTACCACGGTAAACCCACTTTGGGCAAGAGTCTATGTGCCACGCCAAAATTCATGTGGTTTAGCACACGTCCAGCTACCGCCACTCAGGCTGCACAGCTAACACGCGGGGGTGATTACGTCTGCGAAATATGTGCTGGCAGGGTGGTGGGTTTCCATGCTGGCCTTGTCCTTTCGAACTCGGCGATGGTGTCACTCCGGCGCAGAGTCAGTCCGATGTCGTCCAATCCTTCGAGCAGACGCCACCGGGTGTAGTCATCAATATCGAACGGCAACACGACGGTTCCGGCCGCTACGGTGCGCGCCCGGAGGTCCACAACCAATTCCAGGCCCGGCTGTTCCTCTATCAACTTCCAGAGCATTTCGACATCGTTCTGTGACATCTGAGCCGCCACCAGACCGCCTTTACCCGCATTGCCACGGAAGATGTCGGCGAACCGCGACGAGATGACCACCCGAAAGCCGTAGTCCGACAGCGCCCAAACGGCGTGCTCACGTGAGGATCCTGTACCGAAATCCGGACCCGCGACCAGCACACTACCCCTGTTGTAGGGCTCGATGTTCAGAATGAAGTCGGGATCCGTTCGCCATGCAGCGAACAACCCGTCCTCGAATCCGGTGCGGGTTACCCGCTTCAGGTAGACGGCGGGGATGATCTGATCGGTATCGACATCGGATCGGCGCAGCGGCACCCCGATGCCCTTGTGCACGGTGAAGGCTTCCATAACGAATCTCCTGGGTTCGATTGGGTGTAGCGGGGCCGGTCAGTCCAGATCCGCAGGCGAGGACAGAGTTCCACGGAGCGCCGTCGCGGCCGCTACGAGGGGGGAAACCAGGTGGGTACGGCCGCCTTTGCCCTGCCTGCCTTCGAAGTTCCGGTTCGAGGTGGAAGCGCAACGCTGGCCGGGCTCGAGCTGGTCCGGATTCATTCCCAGACACATTGAGCACCCCGCCTGCCGCCATTCAGCGCCTGCCGCGGTGAAAATCTCGCCCAGTCCTTCTTTTTCCGCCTGTGCGCGAACCCGCATCGACCCCGGTACAACCAGCATTCGCACCCCGTCGGCGACATGGCGTCCCTTCAAAATCCCGGCCACCGCCCGCAAATCCTCAATGCGCCCGTTGGTGCACGAACCGACGAATACGGTGTCGACCGACACTTCCCGAAGCGGAGTGCCCGGCTCCAAATCCATGTACCGCAGTGCCTTCTCTGCCGATTCACGGGCCACCTCGTCGGCGATCCCGGCGGGGTCCGGCACCGCGGCACCGAGCGGGGCGCCCTGGCCCGGGTTGGTACCCCAGGTGACGAATGGGGACAGCTCGGTGGCGTCGATGTGCACCTCGGCGTCGAAAACCGCGCCCTCTTCGGTCTTCAGCGCCTCCCAGGCGGCCACTGCCGCCTCCCAGTCGGCCCCCTGCGGGGCGTGCGGCCGCCCTTTCAAGAATTCATAGGTCGTGGCGTCCGGCGCGATCATGCCCGCCCGCGCGCCCGCTTCGATGGACATGTTGCAGATGGTCATTCGGGCCTCCATCGACATGGCGCGGATGGCCTCGCCCCGATACTCCAGGACATACCCCTGGCCGCCGCCGGTGCCGATCTTCGCGATGACCGCCAGGATCAGGTCTTTGCTCGTCACGCCGGCAGGCAGCGTGCCGTCGACGGTGATCGCCATGGTCTTGAACGGGCGCAGCGAGAGCGTCTGGGTGGCAAGCACATGCTCGACTTCGGAGGTGCCGATACCCATCGCCAGGGCGCCGAACGCGCCGTGCGTCGAGGTGTGGCTGTCGCCGCACACCACCGTCGTCCCCGGCTGGGTCAGGCCGAGCTGCGGCCCGACCACGTGGACGATCCCCTGGTCCAGGTCGCCCATCGGATGCAGCCGGACACCGAATTCCGCGCAGTTGCGCCGCAGCGTCTCCACCTGGGTGCGCGAAATCGGGTCGGCGATCGGCTTGTCGATATCGATCGTCGGGACGTTGTGATCCTCGGTCGCGATGGTGAGATCCGGCCGCCGCACCGGACGCCCCGCGGCGCGCAGCCCGTCAAAGGCCTGCGGACTGGTCACCTCATGGACGAGATGCAGGTCGATATAGATCAGGTCGGGTTCGCGCGAGGCACCTTCACCTTCACCGCGAGCGACGACATGCTGGTCCCATACTTTCTCGGCCAGCGTGCGCGGTTCGGCCATTGTCGATCACCTTTCGGACGAGCAGCCGTTCCGCGATCCGGGCTGTGGCGCGGCGACGGTTGCACCTGTTGGAATAGCTGCGCCTGGTCGGACCATGGAGACCGGAATCCGCGAAGGTGCGATTTCGCCGATGGATTTCTCAACATCCGAGACGCTAGTATCGTTCTATGAGACAGCATAGCGGTGTCGGCGTCCTCGACAAAGCAGTGGCGGTCCTGTACGCCGTAGCCGAGCATCCCTGCGGTCTCAACGAGCTGTGCGTGCGCACCGGACTGCCCCGCGCTACCGCGCACCGCCTTGCCGTCGGCCTGGAGGTGCACCGCCTGCTCGCCCGCGACAACAACGGGATGTGGCGCCCAGGACCGGCCCTCGCCGAGCTCGCGACCGGCGCCAACGACCCGCTACTCGAGGCCGCGTCGGCCATTCTGCCCCGGCTGCGCGAGATCACCGGGGAGAGCGTTCAGCTCTACTGCCGCGACGGCAACGCGCGCATCTGCGTCGCGGCGCTGGAACCCCCCGTCGGACTGCGCGATACCGTCCCGATCGGGGCGCGCCTTCCGCTCACCGCGGGCTCGGCGGCCAAGGTGCTGCTCGCCTGGTCCGACCCGGAACTGCAGCGCACCATCCTGCCCGACGCGGTGTTCGGCGAGCGCGCGCTGGCCGAGGTCCGCAAGCGCGGCTGGGCGCAGAGCGCTGCCGAGCGCGCGGCGGGTGTGGCCAGCGTCTCCGCGCCGGTGCGCGACGCCGCGGGCACCATCGTCGCCGCCGTATCGGTGTCGGGTCCGATCGACCGGATGGGCCGCAGGCCGGGCGCCCGCTGGGCCGCGGATCTGGTCGCGGCGGCCGAGGCATTGCACAAGCGCCTGTAACACGTTTCGGGTCGAACTCTCTATGGTTGGCCCATGGGAGTCAACCAACGGGCACAGATCGTGATGTCCGACGCCGAGATCACCGAGTTCCTCGAGCACAGCCGGATCGCGACACTGGCGACCATCGGCCCGCTGGGCACGCCGCACCTGATCGCCATGTGGTACGCGCTGATCGACGGCGAGATCTGGTTCGAGACCAAAGCCAAGTCGCAGAAGGCGGTGAACCTGCGCCGCGATCCACGGGTCACCTGCATGGTCGAGGCGGGCCAGACCTATGACCAGCTGCGCGGTGTGTCGATCGAAGGGCGTGCCGAAATCGTCGAGGACGCCGGGAGACTGTTCGCGGTCGGCGTGAGCGTCTGGGAACGGTACACCGGGCCCTACAGCGAAGAGGCGCGCCCGATGGTGGAGTCCATGCTGCACAAACGGGTCGCCGTCCGCGTCGTTCCCGAACGTGTACGCAGCTGGGATCACCGCAAACTGGGCCTTCCGCAGCTACCACTCGGCGGCACCACCGCGCAGTGGCTCGACTGAGCCGGGCCCGAACCGGGCGAGCGACGCGTCCGAATTCCAACTGACACAACCGCCTCGAACCCGATAGCGTCGAGGCGTTCGACACGAATCGGCCGGGCACCGCCGCCCGCAGGGATGCGGTGCACGGCCGCGACGACGAGGAGCAGGCGATGGCGGATTCGGATAGTTCCAATGGCAGCGCCGACGAGGTGAAGCGGAAGTTCCGCGAGGCACTGGAGCGCAAGACCCAGCAGCACGCCCGCGCGGCCGACCACCTCGACGGCCGGTCCAAGGCTTCGGGGGCGCACACCGCGGCCAGCCACAAGCGGGAATTCCGCCGCAAGAGCGGTTAGTCCGCGAGACGAGCAAGGCCCTCCAGCCGAACGGCAGGGGGGCCTTCCGTTATCCGCCACGGACGCGATCGCAGGCAGAGCGATTCAGGCGAGAGCGCCCAGCCGGTCGACCCGGCGGCTCGACCACACGAATCAGCCTGACCGATCCACCCAGAACCCTCCGGCCAGTGACCGGACACCGGACAACTCGACCAACACAATCCCACCGCGCTCCCAGTGCATTCACAGCGCGAAACCGATGGGGCGAACAATCACACCCTCAATAGCAAATTTGCGGCTAACCATCTCCATCCGGCCGCCAACCCTGGCCGGCGCCCCGACCGGACGACTCGGTCCCGCCATCTGCCGCGAAGAACCAAGCCCCCGACACCATCGCAACCTCGTGGATTTCGGCATGCCGCGCAGCGATGAGTTCCAGCCCCACCACGCATAGTCCCGGCCACGCGCCGCTCCCTCGCTCCGGCAACTCATCTCGACAGGCCGACAGAACACAGCCCAAGGCAGCCGACACAGCACATCCCGAAGCACTCAGCACACCGGAACATCCCGAAGCACCCAGCACACCGGCACAGCCCACAACACCCTGCATAACGGGTAGTTCCCCGGCGACGATCGAAGGCGAGGCGAAGCCAACGCCGGGGGTCCGGGGGCGCAGCCCGCCGGGCGGGGCGTGGGGGTTGCACCCCCACAAAACATTGCGAAACGTGAAAGGCCCATGCCTCATGGGCATGGGCCTCTCACTCGTGTAGCCCCGACGGGATTCGAACCCGCGCTACCGCCTTGAGAGGGCGGCGTCCTAGGCCGCTAGACGACGGGGCCAGGACTGCTTCTCGCTTCCGCGAGGAGCGCCGTGATGATCTTTCGATCAGGATGCTCGGCTAGCTTAACCGGCCGAAGCCCGGCGACCAAATCGCCGGATGCTGTACTCATTTCGGCCGCGAACCGAAGTCGAACAACACTCTCCGCTGGGGTACCAGGACTCGAACCTAGAATGGCTGAACCAGAATCAGCTGTGTTGCCAATTACACCATACCCCAATGACCAGGTCGTTCAGTCTCGCGTCTGGCTGACTCGAGACCGTGTTCCGGGCCGAGAAGAAGAGTACCAAACGGCTACCGGTATATTACAAATCGCCTGGTCAAAGCCGCATTTCCACCCGGTGCGCGCGCTCAGGCCTGCGCGGCCCACGCCAGCGCCGCGCGCAGCCGTTCCACGGTGACCGCACGGCCGAGTAGTTCCAGCGACTCGTACAGCGGCGGGCTGATGTGCGAGCCGGTGACCGCGACCCGCACCGGCGCGAAGGCCTTGCGCGGTTTGAGTCCCAGATCATCGATCAGCGCCGTTTTCAGCGCGTCTTCGAGCGCCGGTGCCGTCCATTCCGTCAGCGGCTCCACCGCGGCAATAGCAGCCTGCAATACCGCGGTCGCGTCGGCGCCGAGATTCTTGGCGCCCGCGACGGGATCGATCGTGAACTGATCCGCAGGCGCGAACAAGAAACGTAACAGTTCCCAAGCGTCCGACAACACCACGATCCTGGTCTGCACGAGTTCGGCCGCCGCGGTGAACACCTTCTCATCGATTTCCGCACCGATGTGGCCGTGTTCGGTGAGGTAATCCCGAAGTCGGTATGCGAAATCACCGTGCTCCAGCAATCGGATGTGCTCGGCGTTGATCGCGTCCGCCTTCTTCTGGTCGAATCTGGCCGGATTCGAATTTACTTTCGATATGTCGAAAGCCTCGACCATCTCCGCCATAGTGAACACATCACGATCCTCCGCGAGGCCCCAGCCAAGTAGGGCGAGGTAATTCAGCAAACCCTCTGGGATGAATCCTCGGTCGCGGTGAGCGAACAGATTCGACTCCGGATCACGCTTGGACAACTTCTTGTTGCCCTGACCCATGACGAAGGGCAGATGGCCGAACTCAGGAGTGAAGTCGGTGACCCCGATCCGGCGCAACGCGGAATAGAGCGCGAGCTGACGCGGGGTCGAGGAGAGCAGGTCCTCACCGCGCAGCACGTGGGTGATCCGCATCAGCGCGTCGTCGACCGGGTTGACCAGTGTGTACAGCGGATCTCCGTTGCCGCGGGTGAGCGCGAAATCCGGCACCGTCCCCGCCTTGAAGGTGGTCTCGCCGCGCACGAGATCGTGCCAGGACAGATCCTCGTCGGGCATCCGGAGCCGAACCACGGCGGGGCGCCCGGCCTCGCGATGCGCCGCGATCTGCTGGGGAGTGAGGTCGCGGTCGTAGTTGTCGTAGCCGAGCTTCGGATCGCGTCCAGCGGCGCGATGGCGGGCCTCGACTTCCTCAGGCGTGGAGAAGGATTCGTAGGCCTCCCCCGCCTCCAGCAAACGCCGAACCACGTCCAGATGCCGATCCCTTCGCTGCGATTGGCGGTACGGTTCGTAGGGCCCGCCGACCTCCGGCCCCTCGTCCCAGGTGAGGCCGAGCCAGCGCAACGCGTCGATGATCGCCCGGTAGGACTCCTCGGAATCGCGTGCGGCATCGGTATCTTCGATGCGGAAGACGAACGTGCCTCCGTGATGGCGGGCGTATGCCCAGTTGAACAGCGCCGTCCGGATCAGGCCGACGTGTGGTGTTCCCGTCGGTGACGGGCAGAATCGGACCCGTACTTCAGTCATGGCTCTCTTTCGATCAGCGTTTGGCGGCAACGGGATTGGTGAGGGTTCCGATGCCCTCCACAGTCACGGACACCTGCTGCCCGTTCTGCAGCGGGCCGACGCCCTCGGGGGTGCCGGTGAGGATGACGTCACCGGGCAGCAGCGTCATCACGGTGGTGATCCACTCGATGAGCTTCGGAATATCGTGCAGCAGAAGAGAAGTGCGGCTGCGCTGACGGACCTCACCGTCGAGCTCGGTGACGATCTCCAGATCCGAAGGATCCAAAGAGGTTTCGATCCACGGTCCGAGCGGGCAGAACGTGTCGTAGCCCTTACCTCTTGTCCACTGGCCGTCGTGGCGCTGTTGGTCGCGGGCGGTGACGTCGTTGGCAGCGGTGTAACCGAGTACGACGTCCAGCGCGCGAGAGGCGGGCACGTCCTTGCACGGACGGCCGATGACGATGGCCAGCTCGCCCTCGTAATCGACCTGAGCGGAGCTGGGCGGCAGGATGATCGGGACATTCGGCCCGATGATCGAGGTGTTCGGCTTGAGGAAGATCACCGGGTCGGCAGGCGCGGGACCGCCCATCTCGGCCGCGTGCGCGGCATAGTTCTTGCCGATGCAGACCACCTTGCTCGCCAGGATCGGCGCGAGCAGTCGCACGTCGGCCAGCGGCCAGCTCCGGCCGGTGAACGTCGGCGTGCCGAACGGGTGTTCCGCGATCTCCTTGGCGATCTCCGATCCCGCCCTACTCCCTCCCGCGATGTCGCTTCCACCGCCTTCGATGCTGACGAAGGCGACCCCATCGGGACTGGCAACTCGACCTAGACGCATGCCCGGCAGTCTATCGACCTGCCTTCACCTGCTTGAACGCGCCCGACCGAGTGGTACGGAACCACAAAGCGGCTCGGCCCGGCTCACATCTGGCCGGATCAGCTGTGAGCAGTGCGACAGTCGTTGTCCGGCGATTCGGCTCGGTCAGCGGTGTACGGTAAGCAGACCTTTCATAAGGTGAGAACGTTGTCCCAAATATTGAGATTCCGGGGTGATGCCGATGGCTACCGTGACGCAGATCCACGATGTTCGCCGGTGGTCCATGCTCGGACTCGGGGTTTTCGCACAGGCATCCAGCGCGGTCTTCATCCACGGCGTCCCCTTCCTCCTGCCCGCGCTGACCGACCGCGGCATGCCGCTGGCCACGGCCGGTCTGCTGGTAGCCATGCCGACCGTCGCACTGGTGTGCACGCTGATCGCGTGGGGATACGTGGTCGACCGGATCGGCGAGCGCAGGGTGCTGGTCGGCGGCCCGCTGCTGATGCTGGCGGCGGGTTGCGCGGCGGCCGCCACGACCGATGACATCGCCCTGGGGGCGCTGTTGTTTCTCGGCGGCATCGGGGCGGCGAGTACCAACGGCGCCAGCGGCCGGGTGATCGTCGGCTGGTTCCCGCCCGAGCGGCGCGGGCTGGCCATGGGCATCCGGCAGACCGCGCAGCCGCTCGGCGTCGGAGTGGGCGCCCTTGCGATTCCGGCCGTGGCCGGGACCTACGGTGTGCCCGCGGCCATTCTGGTACCTGCGATCATGGCGGGCGTTGCCGCCGTCAGCTGCCGGATCGGCATCGTCGACCCGCCCCGCCCCGGGGGCTCCGCCGCCGATTCGGCCTTGCGCGCCAACCCTTATCGCGACGACACCACACTGTGGCGAATCCATCTGGTCTCCGTGCTGCTCGTTGTCCCACAGGGCACCGTCTGGACGTTCGCACTGCTGTGGCTGCACCGCGACGTCGGCTGGTCGCTGGCCGCGGCGGGCGTGCTGGTGACCGCCACCCAACTCCTGGGCGCGCTGGGTCGAATCGGCGCGGGGGCGTGGTCGGATCGCGTCGGCAGCCGGATGGGCCCGCTGCGCACTGTGGCCGTCGCCGCCGTCATCTCGATGGCCGCCTTGGCCATGACCGCGTGGACGCACTGGTGGTTGGCCGCCATCCCGCTGCTGATCGCCGCGTCGGTAATCACCGTCTCCGACAATGGATTGGCGTTCACCGCGGTCGCCGAAATCGCGGGGCCGTACTGGAGCGGACGCGGCCTAGGCATCCAGAACACCGGCCAGAACCTCGCGATGGCCGCCGTCCCCCCGCTATTCGGCGCCCTCATCACGGCAAGCGGCTTCCCCGCCGCGTTCCTGCTCGCGGCCGCAACGGCAGTAGCGGCAATCCCCTTGGTACCCGGCGACCCGATCAGCTGAGAGGCGACCGATCCCGTCGGCCGAACCCTTGGGCCACAAGTCAACTGAACGAAGGTCCCCGCCCCGGGTCGGGGACGGGACCTTCGCCGGGTGCGGTGGGTCAGACGGTGGCGGCGATGCGGTCGCCGATCTGCACGGTCGTGGCGGCGCCGGAGCGGGACTCGAGGTCCTTGGCGACAGCCGACTCGATGCGGGCTGCCGCCTCGGTGTCGCCGAAATGGCTGAGCAGCAAGGAGACCGAGAGGATCGCCGCCGTCGGGTCGGCCTTGGCCTGGCCCGCGATGTCGGGAGCACTGCCGTGCACCGGCTCGAACATGCTCGGGTTGGTCCCGGAGGCGTCGATGTTGCCGCTCGCGGCAAGGCCGATGCCGCCGCTCACCGCGGCGGCGAGGTCGGTGATGATGTCGCCGAACAGGTTGTCGGTGACGATCACGTCGAACCGGCCCGGGTCGTTCACCATGTGGATGGTCGCGGCGTCGATGTGCTGGTAAGCCGTTGTGACATCAGGAAACTCGGTCGCGACCTCGTTCACGGTGCGCTGCCAGAGCGAACCGGCGAAGGTGAGCACGTTGTTCTTGTGCACGAGCGTGAGGTGCTTGCGCCGAGCCTGCGCCTTGGCGAAGGCGTAGCGCACCACGCGCTCGATACCGAAGCGGGTGTTGGTGCTGACTTCGGTCGCCACCTCGTGCGGGGTGTCGACCCGGATCGCGCCGCCCGTGCCGGTGTAGGGGCCCTCGGTGCCCTCGCGCACCACGACGAAGTCGATCTCGGGGCTGCCGGCCAGCGGGCTGGTCACACCGGGGAACAGCTTGGACGGCCGCAGGTTCACGTGATGGTCCAGCGCGAACCGGGTGCGCAGCAGCAGTCCGCGCTCGAGCACGCCGCTCGGCACCGACGGATCACCGATCGCGCCGAGCAGGATCGCATCGTGCTGCTTCAACTCCGGCAGAACCGAGTCCGGCAGGATCTCGCCGGTCGCGTGGTAGCGCCGCGCACCGAGGTCGTATTCGGTCTTCTCGACACCGGGCACGACCACGTCGAGCACCTTGAGCGCCTCGGCGATGACCTCGGGCCCGATACCGTCGCCCGGGATGACAGCAAGCTTCATGACAACAATGCTCCGTTCGATTTTGCCGACCGCGGCCGCCGCAGCGCGCGGGCACGGGTAAGGCCGTCGGGGGTGAGGCACCGACTTTCCGACCGGGTGACCGCAGCACCGTCACGGTACTTGGTGCGGCCGGACGGTCGAGCACCGGGCGCTGCGGCGAACCCACCGCGCACGCCTCTCGCGAGCAGATCGGCAACGCATCGCGCCGATCGCGCAGCGGCAGACCGATGCCGCGCACGAATTGCTTCGTGCGCGGCATCGATCTTCCGGTATCGGGACGCCAGACCCCGATCCGATCAGAACAGATCGACCAGGACGACCTTGGACGCGCCGACCGACTCGGCGATCGCGGCCTGGACATCGGCGGGCACCTCGCGGGCCACCCGCAGCACCACGGTCGCGCCTTCCTTGTCCACGTCCTGGCTCAGCTGCGCGGCGAGAATGTCGACCTCGGCCTCGCCGAGCTTGGTGCCGATCTTGCCCAGGGCGCCCGGCCTGTCCTCGTAGTTCAGCACGGCCAGGTTCAGACCCTCGGCGCGCATGTCGTAGTTGCGGCCGTTGATGTTGACGATCTTCTGCACCTGCTGCGGCTCGGTCAGCGTGCCCGCGACGTTCAGGGTGCGGCCGTCGCCGAACACGGCGCGCAGGTCGACGACGCTGCGGTGGCTCGGGCTCTCCGACGCCGTGGTGACCTCGGCGGTGATGCCGCGGTCCTTGGCGAGGGCAGGCGCGTTCACGAAGGTGACCTGGTCCTCGACCAGCGCGGAGAAGACGCCGCGCAGCGCGGACAGCTCCAGCACCGCCACGTCCTGCGCGGCCAGCTCGCCGCGCACCTGGACCTCGACGCTGACCGGCAGCTCGTTGGACAGTGCGCCGAGCAGGTGGCCCTGCTTGCGCACGATGTCCAGCCACGGCGCGACCTCCTCGCCGACGGTGCCGCCGGTGACGTTCACCGCGCCGGGCACGAACTCACCGGCCAGGGCGAGCAGCACCGACTTCGCGACGTCGGTGCCGGCGCGGTCCTGCGCCTCGGAGGTGGAGGCGCCCAGGTGCGGGGTCACGACGACCTGCGGCAGGTCGAACAGCGGGCTGTCGGTGCTCGGCTCGGTTTCGAACACGTCCAGGCCCGCGGCGCGCACGTGACCGGACTTGATCGCCTCCGCCAGCGCGGCCTCGTCGACCAGACCACCGCGGGCGGCGTTGACGATGATCACGCCCGGCTTGGTCTTGGCGATGGCCTCCTTGCCGATGATGCCCTTGGTCTCGGGGGTCTTCGGCAGATGGATCGAGATCAGATCGGCGCGCTCGAGCAGCTCGTCGAGGCTCAGCAGCTCGATGCCGAGCTGCGCGGCGCGCGCGGGCGACACGTACGGGTCGTAGGCGACGATCTTCGTCTCGAAGGCGGCAAGGCGCGCGGCGAACAGCTGGCCGATGCGGCCGAGCCCGACAACGCCCACGGTCTTGTCGAAGATCTCGACGCCGTTGAACTTGCTGCGCTGCCAGGTGTGCTCGCGCAGCGTGGCGTCCGCGGCCGGGATCTGCCGCGCGGCGGCCAGCAGCAGGGTGACCGCGTGCTCGGCGGCGGTGTGGATGTTCGAGGTCGGCGCGTTGACGACCATGACGCCGCGCTCGGTGGCGGCGGGCACGTCGACGTTGTCGAGGCCGACGCCCGCGCGCGCGACGATCTTCAGGTTCTTTCCGGCCTCCAAGACCTCGGCGTCGACCGTGGTCGCCGAGCGCACGAGCAGTGCGTCGGCTTCGGGCACCGCGGCGAGCAACGCCGGGCGGTCGGGACCATCGACCCAGCGAACCTCGACACCGTCACCGAGCGCGTCGACGGTCGACTGGGCGAGCTTGTCCGCGATCAGAACTACAGGACGGCCTGCTTGGCTCACTGTGGGGTACTCCTGGGGAAAGGGGGTCGGCATTTACCGCCGACCAGCTTAGTCCGCGCGATTCGGGTCCCTCCTACCACCTGGTGGGCGGCCGTCGTCAGTCCCGCGGGTCGAAAAAATATGAAGACCGGTCTACAGTGGCGGCATGGGCGCAAAGGGAACCGAGACACGCGGCAAGCTGGTCGACGCGACGCGCACGCTGATGGAGCGGCACGGCTACTACGGCGCGGGGCTCAACCAGATCCTGGCGACCAGCGGCGCACCGCGCGGCTCGCTGTACTTCCATTTCCCCGGCGGCAAGGACGAACTCGTGGCAGAAGCGATCGCCCAGTCCGGCAAGGAGATCGCGGCTCTGATCGACACGATCGAGCCCGGCGACACCGCCGCCGCAGCGACCAGGCTGCTCGCGGTGTTCGGCGACCGCCTGGAGGACTCCGGCTGGCAGCAGGGCTGCCCGGTCGCCACGGTCGCTCTGGATATCGCGGCGGCGAACGACCCGATCCAGGCCGAGTGCGCGGCCGCCTACGCGGCATGGGAGCAGGCGCTGCGGATTCGGCTCCGCGCCGACGGCCGCGCCGATGCCGACGATCTGGCCGCCGCGCTGCTCGCCATGGTCGAGGGGGCGCTGCTTTTGGCCCGCGCGCAGCGCAGCCGCGAGCCGCTGGAACGGGTAGAGCGCACCATCCGCGCTCTGATCTGAAGCCCGATGACGTGATTTCCCAAAGAGTTCTATTTGCCCAAATAATATGTAGACCGGTCTAGTCAGGAGAATGTCATGTCCGACAGCATCGTGTTCGGCGCCGCCGGGTTCCTCGGCCGCGCCGCGGTCGCCCGCCTGCTCGAGCGAGGCCATTCCGTCACCGCCGCCGTGCGGCAGGGCAGCGAGGAGCGACTCCTCGGGTGGCTGCGGAAACGCGGCGTGGACCCGGCCGCGCTCGACGTGGTGGCATGCGATGTCACCGCACCCGACCTCGGCCTGCCCGCCGGGTTCGATCCCTCCGGCATCCGCGACGTCTACAACTGCGCGGCCCGCTTCGCCTTCGGGCTCGCGCCCGAGGATGCGTACGCGGTCAACGTCACCGGGGCGCTGCGCGTCCTCGACTGGGCTGCCGCGCTGCCCGACCTCCGGCGCGTCGTGCACATCACCGGATACCGAATCACCGTCGAGGAATCCGACGAACAGCACTATGCGCGCGGCGCGTATGGGGCGTCCAAGTTCGAATCGGATCCGCTCTTGCGGCGGCGCGCCGCCGACCTGGGGGTCGCACTGACCATCGCGAACCCGAGCTCCGTGATCGGTCCCGGCCAGTACGTCGGGCTCGCGAGCGTGGTCGAGGAGCTGTGGCACGGCAAGCTCGCGGCGATTCCCGGCGGTCGGGACACCTTCGTTCCGATCGTCGATCTGGGCTACTTCACCGACTTTCTGATCGGTCTGCCCACCCTGCCGGACACCGCGGGCCGGTCGTACACCGTGCTCGACCCCAGAACTCCGGTGTTGCCGAAGCTGATTCGCCTGATCGCCGCCCATCTGGGGGTCCGTGCGCCGCGCTTCTCGGTTCCGGTCGGCGTGATCGCGAAACTCCCGCGCGCGCTGACCGGCGCTGATCCGGAATCGCTGACGTTCATCGCCGACGACCGCTACGACACGTCCGCCGCGGACGAAGTCGCACGGCGGCTCGGGCTCACCATGCCGCCGACGGAGGCGACCGTGCTTGCGTGGGCCGACCATCTCGTAGCCAGCCGATTCGGGACGGTAGAGGCCGATCCGTCCGCTGGATTCAGCGACGGCGTCTGGGTTTCCGGTACGCGCGAAGATCCGGCCTATGTACTGGTGCACGGCCTTCCGCTGGACGGCGAGTCGTGGAACGAGGTCCGCGCCGAACTCGATGCGCCGAGCCTGGTTCTCGACCTGCCCGGGCTGGGACGGTCGGCGCCCGGCGACATCGATGCGGTGCTACCGGGATTGCTCTCGGTGTGCACTCGCCCTGTGCTGGTAGGACATTCACTCGGCTGCGGCCCGGTGCTGCGGTATGCGGCCACGTATCCGGAGCGGATCTCCGGCGTGGTGCTGGTCTCGCCCGCGTTCCTGCAACCGCGGTCCGGTCTGCTGCTTCGCTCACCGCTGGCGGCAGCGGCGCTGCGTCGGATGCCGGCCGCCGCCTTGGCGAAACAGCTCGGCGTGCCGGAGAGCACTGCCCTCGCGAGCGCCGCGGGGAGCCTGCGCAGGCCCGGTGTCGCCGCGCGCACCATCGCAGCGCTGCGCCGCGCAAGCATGCCTGCCAGGCGCGGCGAGTTGCGTGCGCTACTCGACGAGATCGAGGTACCAGTGCGGATCGTCGCCGGGTCCGCCGATCCGCTCACTGTCGCGACACCCCGGGACTCGATCTCGATCGAGGGCACCGGCCACTACCCGCAGTTGACCTATCCGGCGCGGCTCGCGGCCGAGCTCGCCCACATATCCGCCGTCGCGGCGCGCGGCTGACCTCACACAGCCGCCTGCCGTTACGGCGCGACGGACCTCGCACAGCGACGGGCCTCCACACCTCGGTGCGGGGGCCTGCTCGGTCCCGCCTCGGCTCGGCACGCCGGGGTTTTCAATGCCGCTATCGCGTTGGGGTCGCTGGTCGGCGGTGTGGCGGCGGACCGGCTCGGCACCGCGGCGGCCATGTGGCTCGGCGGCGCCGCGCTCGGCAACGCTGCGCGGCAGCCATGAACGACGGCGGAAAAGGAGCTGCGTCGCGCTCGTTCGAACACCTACTATCGCGTCCATGTCCTTGCGCGCGATACCGGGTTCGATGGACCCGACGGTGGTCGGATCCATCGATCGCGAACTGGATCGGGTCGAGCGTGGAAACCACGTGTCGATCCGACTCGCGATCGAAAGCGGCAGTCGCGCTTGGGGATTCCCCTCTCCGGACTCGGACTACGACTGCCGGTTCGTGTACGTCGCCGGGCTGGAGACCTATCTTTCCCCGTGGCGTACCCGCGATGTGCTCGAGACGCCGCTCGCCGGCCTGCTCGACGTGAACGGCTGGGATCTGGCCAAGGCATTACGCCTGCTGGTGCAGGGCAATGCGGTACTCATCGAGTGGCTGATGTCGCCGATCGTGTACCGCGGTGACGCCGATTTCCGCGACCGGCTGCGCGCGGTGGCAGAGGATGTCGCCGACCGGAACAAGGTGGCGCGGCATTATTTGCATTTGGGCGCCAAGCAGTGGGCGTTGTTCGATCGCGCCCGGTCGCTGAAAAAGGTGTTCTATTCGTTACGTCCGGCGATGGCTCTGCGGTGGTTGCTCGAGCATCCCGATGCGACGGTCGCACCGATGCATCTGCCGACACTGATGCGGCACTGCGATCTCCCCACCGACCTCGTGGCGGCGGTGGCCGAGCTGACCGAGCTGAAATCGCGCACCCGCGAGATGGGGCGTGGGACGGTTCCCGCACCGATCGCCACGTTCATCGCGGCGGAATTCGACCGCGCCGCCGACGCGTTCCCCAAGTCGGGCAGCCGGGATTCCGCGCGAGCCAGAGCGATCACGGCGGAGTTCTTCCGCGCCGAGGCGCTGGCAGGCTAGCCGGAGCACTGGCGGTCACCCTGTGGCCGGCACCGGCATCGAGGCCTAAAAGCCCCCTGAACAGGGAAAAGGCCCCGCAACATTGTTCGGGGCCTTTAGAAATCTAAGTCGCGATCAGAGAACGCGGACATCCTGGGCCTGCGGCCCCTTCTGCCCTTGGCCGATCTCGAACTCCACACGCTGCCCCTCATCGAGGGACCGGAAACCCGCGCCGCTAACAGCCGAGTAGTGCACAAAGACGTCGGGTCCTCCGCCGTCCTGCGCGATGAAGCCGAAGCCCTTCTCGCTGTTGAACCACTTCACAATGCCTTGAGCCATTTCATACTTTCTGTAGACGAGCCAGGTGGTGTTATCGATATGCCCTGGTCTCGTAGATCAACGATGCCATGATCCGACGAATTCCTCCACCTTCAGCCCGATAAACTGTGAGCTATCCAATGCTCACCAGCGAGCTGCTTCTGTCACCTCCCTGCTCGGTCGGGTCTCGATCCGGTTACAAAGCACCGGAACAGCCACTCGGGCACCCGCATTTCTCGCCAGGTGCGCTCGCCGTCGTCCCCGACGAGCGCACCCCGATCGCATGGGCTACCGCGCCGGGCATCATGAACTCCTTCTTCGACGCGGTGCGACACCGATACGCTTCTGCTACCAGTTTCCTTGTGCCCCAATGTGATACAGCTTACCGCACGCAGACTCCACCGCTTCAGTCCAGCGGCCGGTGCCGCGCTGCGCACCAGAGCTGAGTTCTGTTCACGGCCGCAGATAGCGCACCTGGTTCGGCTTCGACTCGTCATAAGCGGCCCGACCCGACAGATACTCCGGCACCCCGACCTCCCACCAGGCGCCCGCCTCGGTCCACGCGGACGGCTGGGTGCGCACCACGAGCACGGCCGGCCCGGATGTGCCGGTCGCCGCCGCCCGCGCCCGCAGGTAGGCGTCACGAAATTCGTGCAGGTCGGATGCGGTGAAGACGGCGCATCCCAGCGCGACGGCATGGGCGGCGAAGTCGACGCGGGGCGGCTTTTCGCGGTTGGTGCGGCAGTCGGCGTAGAAGTTGTTGAACGCGGCGGCGCCCTGGCCCTCCTGTAGACGGGCGATCACGGCGTAGCCGTCGTTGTCGCACACCACCGCGACGAACGGATGCCCGGCGAAGGCCGCCGAGAACAGTTCCGAGTTCGACATCAGATAGGAGCCGTCCCCGAGCAGCGTCGTCACCACGCCGTCCCGGTGCGCCATGGCCGCACCCCACGCGCCGGCGAGCTCGTAGCCCATGCAGGAGAAGCCGTACTCGACGTCCATCGTCGGCGCTCCGCCCGACGCGCGCCAGCCGCCGACGAGCTCACCGGGCAAACCACCGGATGCCGTCATGACGTAGTCGCTCGGCCCGCTCAGCTCATTCACCACCCCGACGACCTGCGCATAGCTCGGCGTGCCCGGCGTCGGTGCGCGCAACGTGTTGATATACGAATCCCAGGTGCTGCGCAGGACCGCGGCACGCGCGGTCCACGCCCGATCCACACGCCACTGTCCCACCTGCCCGGCCAGCTCGCGCACGGTGGCCTCGGCGTCGCCGACCACGGCGAGGGCGCCGTGCTTGACGGCATCGAACCGTGCCACGTTGACCGTCACCAGGCGCACGTCCGGCGCGAAGACGGTCCAGGACGCCGTGGTGAAATCCTGCAACCTGGTTCCGACCGCGAGGACCAGGTCGGCGTCGGCCGCCATCGCGTTCGCCGACGCCGAGCCTGTGATACCGAGCGGACCCGCGAACAGCGGATGGTCGTGCGGCACCAAGGTGCGGCCCGCGGTGGTCTCCGCGATCGGAATGCCGACGTGCTCGGCGAATTCCACGGTGGTGCGACCCGCGCCCGAATACCGGACGCCACCGCCGAGAACCAGCAGCGGACGCCGCGCGGCGCACAGCGCGGCGGCGGCTTCGGCGAGTGCCCGCTGATCGGGGCGCGGCCGTGCGACGCGGTGCACGACGGGAGCGAACAGCGCGTCGGGGAAATCGTTGGTCTCGGCCTGAACGTCCTGCGGGAGCGCGAGGACGACCGGCCCGGCTTCCGCGGAGTCGGTGAGCACCCGAACAGCGTGGGGCAGTGTGGAAATCAACTGTTCCGGGCGGGTGATGCGGTCGAAATACCGGCTCACCGCACGGAACGCGTCGTTTACCGTGACGGTCGGGTCACCGAAGTGCTCGACCTGTTGCAGTACCGGGTCCGGCGCCCTCCCCGCAAAGGCGTCCCCCGGAAGGAGCAGCAGCGGAAGGCGGTTCGCGTGTGCGACGCCCGCCGCCGTCACCATGTTCAACGCGCCGGGACCGATCGAGGAGGTCGCGACGCCGACCTGGCGGCGATGCGTGGCCTTGGCGTAACCGATGGCCGCGAGGGCCATCCCCTCTTCGGTATGCCCGCGCCAGACCGGGATCTCCGCGCGCCGTTCGTGCAGCGCGGTACCGAGGCCGAGCACATTGCCGTGCCCGAAGATCCCGAACACCGCCGGGAACAACGGAACTTCGCGGCCGTCGAGTGTCTCGGAGCGCTGTGCGACCAGCCAGGCCACCAGCGCCTGCGCCGTGGTCAGCTTCATCCGATCCGTCCTTCGTGAGTGGTCACCGGGCAGCGCGGGTCGATCGGCTCGGCGTCCCATCGCGCGCGCACCCAGTGGTGCGCCGGGTCGTCGCAGAACGCCATCGACCGCTCCTGCGCCGGACCCGCCAGCACATTGAGGTAGTACATCGGGTAGCCGGGCATGGCGACGCACGGGCCGTGGTAGCCGCGTGGGACCAGGAACACGTCACCGTCCCGCACTGCGACGGTCTCGTCCAGCGCTCCGTCGACCGTGTAGGTCCGGTGCAGGCCGAACCCCTCGCGCGCCGGTGTGATCCCGTCACGTCCGGCGATGCGGAAGTAGTAGATCTCCTCGTTGACGACCTCGCAGTCGCTCGCCTCGTCGTGCTTGTGCGGCGGGTAGGACGACCAGTTGCCGTCCGGGGTGATCAGCTCGCAGGCGTTGAGCTTGTCGGCGTGCGCCCAGACGCCGGGTACGCCGAAGTTGGCGACCTGCCGGGTTGCCACGCCCGCGCCGCGGACTTCTACCGGAATCTGTTCCGCTGGACCGTATTTCGGTGTCAATCGACGGACGCAGCGCGCCATCGGCAGCGCCACCTCCAGATCGCCCTCCGCCACGATGTCCACCTCGGCGTCGCGCGGAACGTAGGCGAAATCCGTCACCCGGGTGAAGACCGATTCCCGTCCCGTCAGCGCGAAATCCGTACCGTCGACGCGCACAGTGCATCCTCCGGCCAGCGGGAGGACGAACGCCTCGAACTCCCCGGTCCGCACGGTCCTCGACGTTCCCGCGCTGATCCGCAGCACCCGCAGTCCCGTGTAGGTCCATCCGGCGTCCTCGGGGGTCAGCACGATCGGGTCGTCGTCGCGGCACAGCGTTCCCGCAGGCCGATGCTGCGTCATCGCACCTCCTCCCGCACCCGGTCGGCGCCGCGACCGCGCCGCGTCATAGGGGCGCCTCGACGTCTCATCGGGCGTCCCGCAACAGGCGGGCGGCGGCATCCACCACCTGGGCGACGTCGCCGTCCGGCGGATATAGCAGGGTCCGCCCGACCACCAGACCGCGAACCACGTCGTGGCCGAGCGCGCCGTGCCAGTACGCGAGATCCGCCGCCGGGTCGCCGGAGGGCGCGCCGCCGAGCACGACCACCGGAAGAGTTGTCGCGTCCAGCACCGAAATATCCTGTGGTGACGGAATTTTCAGCCAGGTGTAGGCGGAGGTGACGCCGAGGCCGGAGGCCACCGTGATCGCCCTGGACAGCGATGGCGCGTCCTTGCTCATCACCAGCGCGCCGGAATCGTCCCGGTGGTAGGGCAACGGCTCGACCATCGCCATCAGCCCGTGCGCCGCCAATTCGGAGACCGCCTGCGCGCAGGCTTGCAGGGTCGGCACCGTCCCCGCGTCGGAATCGACCAAACGCAGCAGCATTTTGCCGCCGTCGAGGCGAAAGCGCACAAGGGATTCGGCGTCGTAACCGGTGAAGCGGTCGTCGATCTCCCATTCCGCGCCGGCCAGTCCGCCGCGGTTCATCGAGCCGATCACGACCTTGTCGTCCAGCGCGTCCAACAGCAGCAACTCCTCCACCACGTCGGGTGAACCGAGCACGCCGTCGACATCCGGGTTCTCCAACGCGATCAGCAGCCGTTCCAGCAGGGTGCGCCGGTCTGCCATGGCCGTGCGGTCCGCGCCGACGCCGAGAGCGCCGCGGGCCGGGTGATCCGCGGCGACCAGGAACAGGGTCTGCTTGCCCGCAAGCAGGCTCGGGCGGCGCACCCGTTTCGCATACGCCTGTTCGACCGCCGCGGGTTCGGTCGCGCGGACGCGCAGCAGCTCACGCCAGCGACCGTCGGTCACATGCACTGCTTCCTCCTTTCCGCGGTCCGGCTCCGACTCAGCCGCACAGCAGTTCCTCGATCTCCGCCCCGGTCGGCATCGCGTCCGCGCAGGCGAGGCGCGAGGCCACCAGCGCGCCCGCGGCGTTGGCGTAGGTGGCGATCCGCCGCGGGTCCCAGTCCAACAGCAGTCCGTGGATCAGCGCACCGCCGAATCCGTCGCCGGCGCCGAGCCCGCACACCACCTCCACGGGGCACGGCGGTACCGTCCATCGTTCGGAGTCGGTGGCCACGAGCACCCCGTCGGCGCCCCGCTTGATCACCGCGAGGCGCACGCCGCGCGCCAGCACCCGGTCCGCCGCCGCGTCCGGGTCCGCGGTGCCCACCGCCACCTGGACCTCGGTGCGGTTGCCGACCACCACGTTCACGTGGTCGAGCATCCAGCCGATCTCGGCCCGCGCGGTGTCCACGTCGGGCCAGAACATCGGCCGGTAGTCCAGGTCGAGCACGGTGTGCCCGCGTCGCGCGCGCCGCCGCAGGATCGCGCGCTGGGTACCGCGCCCCGGCTCGGAGCTCACGCCGGTGCCGGTAACCCAGAGCAGCGGCACCGAATCCACCACGTCCCAGGGGACCTCGTCCTCGGTGATGGTGAGATCCGGCGCGATCGGCGCCCGATAGAACAGCAGCGGCGGGTCGGCGGGGGGCGCGAGCTCGCAGAAGACCACCGGCGTCAGCAGATTCGGTGCCGTGGTGACGTAGCGGGACGAGACGCCGAAATCGTCGAGCGCCGACCGCACGAAATCGCCGAAACCGTCGGGCCCCACCTTGGTCAGCACCGCCGACCGCCTGCCGAGCCTGGCGGCGGCCACCGCGACATTGGTTGCGGTGCCGCCCAGGAACTTCGCGAAGGTCCGCACCTGTGCCAGCCCGACGCCGCTCTGCTCGGGATACAGGTCCACCCCGACCCGGCCGATGGTCAGAGCCTCCAGATCCGTCACGGGCCCGCCTCCCGTCTGCCCGGATTCACGGCGTCACCACGCGCCGCAGCTCGTGCTGCAGGGCGTCCAGTTCCGCGCCGCCCGCCATCTGGCGGGTCAGCTCCTGCACGTCGATCTCCGGTTTCTCGTACGAGCCGAGCACGGCGCCCCGCTTGAGCAACAGGAATCGGTCGCCGACCGGATAGGCGTGATGCGGGTTGTGCGTGATGAGCACGACGCCGAGGCCACGATCGCGGGCCTGCACGACGTACTTCAGCACGACCCCGGCCTGTTTCACGCCCAGCGCCGCGGTCGGCTCGTCGAGAATGAGCACCTTCGCGCCGTAGTGCACGGCGCGCGCAATAGCAATGCACTGCCGTTGGCCGCCCGAAAGCGTGCCGACCGGCTGTTCCAGGTCGCGAATATCGATCCCCATGTCCGCCAACGCCGTTCGCGCGATATCGAGGCTCTTTCTGCGATCCAGCAGCCGGATCGGCCCGTATCCGACGGTGGGTTCGGAGCCGAGCACGAAGTTGCGCCACACACTCATCAGCGGCACCACCGCCAAGTCCTGATACACCGTGGCGATGCCGCGATCCAATGCCGCACGCGGCGAGGAGAACCGGACCGATTCGCCCTCCACCCGCAGCTCGCCGCGGTCGTGCTGGTGTACCCCCGCCAGGATCTTGATCAACGTGGACTTGCCCGCGCCGTTGTCGCCGAGCACGCAGGTCACCTCGCCCGCGTTCACCACGGTGGACACCTCGCGTAAAGCGACCACACCGCCGTAGCTCTTGCCGAGGTCGACGGCTTCGATGAGGGAGGTCATCGGCGTACCCTTTCGGCTCGCTTCTGGAATCTGTTGTTGACCAACACCGCCGCCAGCAGCAGCACGCCGAGGAACAGCATGAACCAGTCGCTGTCCCAGCGGGCGAACACGATGCCCTGGCGCGCCATGCCGAAGATCAGCGCGCCGATCGCGGCGCCGACCGCCGAGCCGAAGCCGCCGGTCAGCAGGCACCCGCCCACCACGGCGGCGATGATGTAGTGCAGCTCGAGCCCGACACCCTGGTTGGCCTGCACGCTCGCGAAGCGGAGGATGTTGCAGGAACCGACCACCCAGCCCGCGAACGCGGTACCCATGAACAGCAGGATCTTCGTGCGATCGGCGGGCACACCGACCGCGCGGGCGCTGGGCAGCTCACCGCCGACCGCGAAGATCCAGTTGCCGAACCTGGTACGCACCAAAATGATCGCGGCGAGGGCGGTCAGCACGATCCACCACACCACCGAGGCCTGGAGGCGGGCGTCACCGATGTTCAGCGTCGAGGCGAACACCCAGCCCGCCGACTGGTAGCCGTCCGCGGCGCGCACACCCGACACCTGAACCGTGTCGGTAACCAACCGCGTCACACCGAGATTCAAGCCTTGCAACGCGAGGAACGTGCCGAGGGTGACGATGAAGCTCGGCAGGCCCGTGCGCATCACCACCCAGCCGTTGAACGCGCCGACGGCGAGGGCGAACACCAGCGAGACCAGCAGCGCGAACCACACGTTCCACCCGGCGTGTACCGCGAGCAACGCGGTGACGAGCGCGGTGGAGGCGGTCATCACGCCCGCCGACAGGTCGAACTCGCCGCCGATCATGAGCAGGGCCACGGCCACCGCCATGATGCCCAGCGTGGACGAATCATCCAGCCAAGTCGCCACGCCGAGCGGGCTGAGGAACCGATCGGTGATGATCGAGAAGAACACGAACACGAGCAGCGCGCCAAGCGCGGCCCCGATCTCCGGCCGCAGGAACAGGCGCTGTAGCGGCGAGGCGCCCGCGGTCTGGTCCTGCGGCGCGTCGGAAGTCTTTGTCACAACGGTCATGTCGTCCACCTCACCGCGTGCCTTGTGCGACCAGCGCCGCCACGGCGTCGACGTTGCTCTTGTCGACGAAGCCAGGGCCGGTCTGCACCGGCGCGCCGCCTCCGACGGTGTTCAGATTCGCTCGGTAGAGCTGCAGCAGCACGATCGGCAGGTAGCCCTGCTCGT
The DNA here is from genome assembly GCF_035920445.1 of Nocardia sp. NBC_01730. Taxonomy (NCBI): domain Bacteria; kingdom Bacillati; phylum Actinomycetota; class Actinomycetes; order Mycobacteriales; family Nocardiaceae; genus Nocardia; species Nocardia sp. NBC_01730. The sequence goes on from NZ_CP109162.1 coordinate 3,834,764, forward strand.
ATTGCTGCTGGTCGACCGCGAACAGCAGCTTGCCTGCCCGGATCGCTTCCACCACATCGGAATTCAGGTCGAAGGTCGCGACCGTAGCCGCCGATCTCGCCTCGTGTACCGCGTCCACCGCCCGCGCGGCGATCTGGGAAGTCAGCGTCAGGACCGAGTCGATGGAATGGTCGGCCTCCAGCGCGCCCTTGATCCGTGACTGCACGTCGGTCGGGTTGTTGATGTCCACCTGGAGCGTGGTCGCGTTGCCGAAGGCCTTCGTCGCGCCACCGCAGCGTTCGCTGGCGCCGACATTGCCCGCCTCGTGGATCACGCAGAGCATCTTGCCGCGCCCTGCGTCCGCGAGCCGTTTGCCCGCGGCCTGGCCCGCGAGCGATTCGCTCTGGCCCACATGGGCGAACGCGCCGAACTTCGCGCTTTCGGCCTCACCGGAATTGATCGTCACCACCGGGATGCCCGCGGCGACGGCCTTTTCAAGGGATGGCCGCAACGCCTCGGGGTTGGCCATCGAAACGACGAGGCCGTCGACGCCCTGCGCCACCGCGTTGTCGATCAGCTTCGCCTGCTGGCCGGGGTCACCCGAGGCGTTGTACTCCACGCGGACGCCGAGATCCTTGCCCGCGGCCTCCGCCCCGTTCTTGACGACGTTCCAGAACGCGTCGCCCGGGCTGCCGTGTGTCACCACCGCTACCGACTCCAGTCGGCCCGCGGCGACCGGCGTCGGTGCCGGCGCGGGCGCGTCGGTGCCGGGTCCGCTGCACGCGGCGAGGAGGGCTGCCGCGGCAACCCACGGCAGCAGGCGGCCCTGACGCCGCCACCACGCGGTCGCACCGCGCTGTGGTCTCGAAGACATCGTTGTCATCACTACTTTCCCACTAGATTCGTGCCGCGGCAGGCATGATGTCCGCGAGGTGGCGCAGACTGCGTTCGGTGTCGCGGCGCGGCAGCTCCGCCGAGCCGGCCGGCAACAGGGCGGTGTCCTGCTCCATCACATACCAGCCCCGGTAGCCCGCGGCGCGGACGCCGCGCACCAGCGCCTCAATGTCGACGTCGCCCTCGCCGAGTGGAACATACAGCCCGCGGCGCACCGCCTCGCTGTACTCCAGCTTTCCGCCGCGCACCTGGTCGGCCAGTGCGCTGCGGACGTCCTTGAGGTGGATGTGCCCGATCCGTTCGGTATGCCGCCGCGCGAGCCGCACGGGGTCGGTGCCGCCGATCAGCAGGTGCCCGGTGTCCAGGCAGATGTCGAGGTCGGAGTCGGCGAGGAAACGCTCGACCTCGGCTTCGCTCTCCACGTGCGTGCCGACGTGCGGGTGCAGCACCGTGTGCAGGCCGCGTTCGGCAGCGACGTCACGGATGGCGGTGGTGGTGTCCACCAACGTGTGCCATTCGGCGTCGTCGAGCTGTGGGCGCGAATCGTATCCGCAGAGTCCCGTCGCGGCGGCGAGTACGAGGACCTCGGCGCCGGTAGCGGACAGCAGCGCGGTGGTGTCCTTCGCCTCTTCGATCGCCTCGCGCGGGTTCCGGTGCAGCACCAGGGCAAGGAACCCGCCGACCGAGGCGATCCCGAAGGTCCCGAGCAGCGTCCGCAGCTCGGCCGGGTCGCGCGGGAAATAGCCGGGTGGGCCGAGCTCGGTAGCGGACAGGCCGAGCCCGGCCATTTCCGACAGGACGGTGCGCGCGTCGAGCATGCGGCCCCAGCCGGGAACCTCGCAGACTCCCCAGGAGATCGGAGCGCCCGCGATACGCAGCGGGTAAAGCGATTCCGTCATCGGCACTTCTCCGACCTTCGGTGTCGAGTTGAAGCGTTTGGAGCGCTCCAACTATGTAACGTGGGTCATAGCGTGTCAAAGGTTCCCCCTGGACCGATTCTATCGCTACTACCAGGTGATATTTCCCAATTCACGCAGCGCGTCCGAGAAATACCCTGCGAGAAAAGTCGTGTTAGAGCGCTCTATTGATTAGGACTCGCCGATCTTGTATCGTCCGACCCGGCACGGTTCACGAACGCGGAACGGAGGCGACATGGCGCGACCCACAATGGAAGACGTCGCCGAGCGCGCCGGCGTCTCCCGCGCCCTCGTTTCGCTCGTCATGCGCGACTCCCCCAAGGTCAGCGAGCATCGCCGCCGGGCCGTGCTGGAAGCCGCGAAAGACCTGGGGTATCAGCCGCACATCCTGGCGCGCTCGCTGGCCAGCCGGACCTCCAACATCGTGGGCGTCATGGTCTCCGACCTGCGCAACGCCTTCTTCGCCGACGTCGTCGAGGGCATGGACGCCGCGGCGCAGGAGTCCGGCCTCGAACTGATTCTCAACACCGGCCGCCGCAGCGCCGCCCGCGAGCGCACCGCTCTGGAGAGCCTGCTGTCCTTCCGTCCCGGCGGCGTCATCCTGCTCTCCCCGATCCTGCCCGCCGCCGCGATTCGCGAAGCGGCACAACAGGCACCGCTGGTGCTGGTCTCCCGCAGCTCCACGGTCGCCGACATCGACACGGTCAACGACGACGGCGAGATCGGCGCCGGCCTGGCCGTCGACCACCTGGTGTCCCTGGGTCATCGGCGCATCGTGCACCTCGACGGCGGCGCCGCCTTCACCTCCGCGCCGCGCCGCAAGGGCTACCGCGCCGCCATGACGCGCCACGGCCTGGAGCCGATGGTCATCCCGAGCGAGCACACCGACTCCGCGGGCATGACCGCGGTGCGGAAACTGTTGAACCTGTTCTCCCGCGACAACTTTCCCACCGCACTGGTCTGCGGCAACGACTTCAACGCCGTCGGAGCGATGTCCGCGCTCGAGGAAGCGGAATTACTTGTGCCAGAATCAGTTTCGGTCGTCGGCTACGACAATACGTCGTTGGCGGCGCTGCGCCACGTCGCCTTGACCACCATCGACCAGCCGCGCGTCCAAATGGGCCGCCTGGCCATCGAGGCGCTCGCCGAACGCCTCCGCGACGGACGCACCGCCCCGGTCCGACGCCGTCTCCAGCCTTCCCTCGTCGTCCGCTCGACCACGGCCGCCCCCGGCCACTGAACCGCCCTCGCGGACGGCTCACCACCGCCGCACATCGAGATTTCACCTGAAAGGAGTGCCGATGTCATCCCATCAAGCCATCACCTTGGGCCTGGCCGGAACCGGCCGAATCGGAACCTTGCACACCGAAACCCTCAAGCACCTCCCGAACGTCACCAACGTCGTCGTCACCGACGCCGACGCCGACCGGGCCCGCGCCACCGCCACCGAACTCGGCGTCGAATTCGCCCCCGACCTCGACACCCTCTTCGCCGCCGATCTCGACGGCCTCGTCATCGCCACCGCCACCGACTCCCACCCCGCCCTCATCATCCGCGCCGTCGACGCGGGCATCCCCGTCTTCTGCGAGAAGCCGGTAGCCGCCGACATCGAAGGCACCCGCGCCGTCATCGACCACATCAAGCACTCCGCCGTCCCGGTCCAGATCGGGTTCCAACGCCGCTTCGACGCCGGCTACCGCGCCGCGCGCGCGGCCATCAGGTCCGGCAATCTCGGGTGGCTGCACACGCTGCGCGCCACCACCCTCGATCCGGCGCCGCCGCCCGCCGAGTACGTCGCGCGGTCGGGTGGGTTGTTCCGAGACTGCGGGGTGCATGATTTCGACATCATTCGATGGGTGACGGGACGGGAAGTCACCGAGGTCTACGCGATCGGCGCCAACCGCGGAGAGTCCTTCTTCGCCGACGCGGACGACGTCGACACCGCCGCCGTCGTGCTGCGCCTCGACGACGACACCCTCGCCACCGTCTCCCTCACGCGATACAACGCGGCGGGGTACGACGTCCGACTGGAAGCGTTGGGCTCCAAGGGAAACGCCATAGTCGGCCTGGACGACCGTTCACCGCTGTCCTCGGTCGAACCCGACCACACCCCTTCCCCCCACCTCGCCTACCCCGGCTTCATCGACCGCTTCCGCCGCGCCTACACCGAAGAATTGGCCGCCTTCGCCTCCGTCGTCACCGGCGATCTCGACAATCCTTGTCACCCCACCGACGCCCTCGAGGCGTTCTATATCGCCGAGGCCTGCGAACTTTCCCGCCGGGAAGCACGATCGGTCAAGGTAGCCGAAGTTCGCTGATGCTCCGCTTCGCCGGTAGGCCCGCCTACCGGCGACAAGCTGACAACTCTGGGCTTGATAAGGCGCGGCTCAGCCGACGCGGACGATGCTCTTGCCATGGGTCCGTCCGCCGGCCAGGTTCTCGATCGCGGTCTCGACGTCGGACAGCTCGTATTCGGCGGTGATGTCGATGCGCACCGACCCGTCGGCGACCAGGGCCAGGGCGCGGGCGGCGCTGTCGGCCAGCCGCTGCGGACGGGTCTGGCTGGCCAGGTTGCTGTTGTAGGTCAGCAGGGATTGCCCGCGCATCAGCAGGTCGTTCGCGGACACGGTGACCGGTTCGAAGGTGGCGATATTGCCGTAGACCACCATCCGGCCGTGCGCCGCCAGCCGCGCCAGGTTCGCGATGCGGGTCTCACCGCCGATCGGATCCAGGATCACGTCGAAAGACTCCTCACCCAGGGCGGCGGGGAACTCGTCGCGGGTCAGCACCTGGTGGTAACCGAGTCGTCGGGCGTAATCGAGCTGGCCGGGATTGCCGACCACACCGACAATCCGTTCGGCGCCCGCCGCGGCCGCGAACTGTCCCGCCAGCGAACCGACACCCCCGGCGGCGGCGTGGATCAGCACGCTGGCCCCAGCCCGCACTGCCGCCACGGTGTTGATCAGGTCATAGGCGGTCGGGGCGACCCACCCGAACCCCGCGGCGTCACGCAAGTCGATTCCGGCGGCGTTGATCGCCAGTACCGCGGGCGCGATGACGATCTCGGCGTAGCCGCCCCCGCTGATCAGCGCGGTGACCTGTTCCCCGAGGCGCGCCTGGTCCACACCGTCGCCGACCGCGACGATCGCACCCGAGGCCTCGAAACCCGGCACGAACGGGCGCGGGATCGGGAAATGCCCCTCGCGCACCAGCACATCCCCGTACTGCACGCCGGCATAGGCGACCCGGATCGCGACCTCACCTGACCCCGGCACGGGCTCGGCCACCTCACTCATCCGGAACTGATCGTCGGTGTCCAGAACAACAGCCTTCATCACATTCAACTTTCTGTCTTGACTCAGTATCCTGATACAAGAACCTACGCAATGTCAGATACCTGAGTCAAGTAAGGGAGTTGTGACATGGCTGGCGTGCCGGTCGAGGAATACCTGTGCACCCGTATCCGTCGCGCCGAGCAAGCGCTGATGGCCCACCACGAGGCGGTGCTGCGTGGCTACGGGCTGACCATGATCCAGTACACGGTGCTGCTCACCCTGTCCCGCGAGGACGGTATGTCCGGCGCCCAGCTCGCCCGCGCGTGCGGGGTCACCCAGCAGAGCATGGCAACCGTCCTGACCGGCATGCAGAACAAGGAACTCATCGACCGGCAACCCTCCCCGGTGCACGCGAAAGTCATGATCACCACCCTCACTGCCGCCGGCCGCGACCTGCTCGACCGCGCCTACCAGGAAGTCGTCGTGCTCGAACGTGCCCTCACCCACCGATTCACCCCCGACGAGCACACCCTGTTCTGCGAGTTCCTCGACCGCGCGACCGCCACCCTCACCGAGCAGACACCCACCACACACGCCAGCCGGTAACCAACGCGCACGCGGGGAAAGCACTGTCCGCCAGCGTGTCAGCTCTCTTGTCCGCCGGCCGGGCGATCTACCACCCTGAAGCGCACCGGCTTGACGGATTCGCGGTGCCGCCGAATCGATCTTGCCGCGCGCCTGCGCGACGGGCATCAACGCCTTGCCAGCGCTGCCGAGGTGCGTCATGTGTCGGCGCTCAGGCCAACCGCCGGGCCATCTCGTCCATCACAGGCGACTCGGCGAAGGGTTGGTCTTGTCCGATCACCCGCCAGCCCCACGACTCATACACCGCTCTGGCAGGGTTGCCGACACGCACCAGCAGGTAAGCCAGTGATTCCGGACGCTGGGATAGCAAAGCGTCGTGGATGATTCGCGCAAACCCCCGGCCCTGCTGATCAGGGTGTACGGCGAACTCGCGGAAGATGTAAACCGGTGCGCCCGTCGATACGGGGAGTAGTTCGGGGTAGATCCGAACAGCCTTGTGCCACACGGCTCGAGGCCGGCCATAGGGGGTGCCGAAGGAATAGCCGATCATGCGTCCGTCGATCCGTCCCGTCACCAATTCGAAACCCGGTATGGGGGCGTACATCTCTGCTAAGCGTTCCCAGAATTTCTCGGGGCTGTACCACGGATTGTCTTGCTGCTCGCGGTGCGAGGCAAGGTAGACGGCCTGGAGTTCGTCGGCGAATTCGAGCGTTTCGGCTGCGCCGTAGCGCGCGAGCTCGAGTGGGACGGTAGTCATGACTCGATCGCCCGCTGAGCGCGTAGGACATCGTCCCGGAGAAGCTCGTGGAGTTCCTGAGCGGCTGGTTTACGGCGCTGATCGGATGCCACCGCCGCAAGCACTTGTTCTCCTAACCCCATGACGAATCGGGTCCGATGCTCGGTCGGCAAGCCTTCCAAGGTCGTCGTCGCGTATCGGGTGCCCTGGCTAGGGTCTCCGCTGCGTACCAAGCACAGAGCGCGCTGAAGCTCGATCTGCACGGGCCCGCGCCGACTGTGCGGCGGGTACAGATCGAGCGCCGCCCACTGCGCCCGCTCGGCCCGCGGCTGGAACTGTTCCGCCTCAATGCGTCCGTCGCCCGCCTCGGTGCCCGAATCGCACTCCCGTCGCCGGTCGACCGGCACGGGTTTCGGGTATAGGTACAGCCACCAGGCGACAGCTACCGCCCGTCCGGGCTGGCCGTCATCGGGGCCATCCGCGCATGTGCCGGACCTCGGGAATCTGGTAGGTAGAGCCGTGAGCGACGAGACGCACCCCACCGAACGGGACGGCGTAGCAGCCACATGATTCGTAGACAGCGGAGTGATCCGTGTGGTCAGTGTTCGGCATCAGGACGGCACGACTACCCAGAGTCACGGGCGCCATCCCCGGGAGAGTGTTTCGGCCTGATGCCGCGCAAGCTGTGGGACCGAATCGCTACGAATACGAGTCACCTGGATACGAGACATGGCCACGTTCGATAGCCTCCACCTGGAGCCCTGAATACGTGCACTCCTGACCTCCCCCTACGTCAGGTCAGGAGCACATGGCTGTCCAGTGCAAGGCCAATCATTCTCCCGACGGAAGATCTTTTCGATGACTGGATGTTCAGTAGCTCACGCAGTTCGTCCGGCTGGAGCCAGCGTGGGCCACGATGGATCATTCGGTGACAGTTCGAGCACATCGGGTTCCAACGCCGCCTGGACGACCGTTCACCGTTGTCGTCGGTCGAACCCGACCACACCCCTTTTCCTCACCCCCGCCTACCCCGGCTTCATCGACCGCTTCCGCCGCGCCTACACCGAAGAACTGGCCGCCTTCACCTCCGTCGTAACCGGCGATCTCGACAATCCCTATCACCCCACCGACGCCCTCGAGGCGTTCCATATCGCCGAGGCCTGCGAACTTTCCCGCCGGGAAGCACGACCGGTCAAGGTAGCCGAAGTTCGCTGATGCTCCGCTTCGCCGGTAGGCCCGCCTACCGGCGACGAGCTCGCCCGGATCGATCGCCCAGACACCATCGCCGCCAGCTTCGGGCCTGATCATGAATTCCCGAAATCGTTTGCCGCCGGAGCCGAGGGAAGCCGATCACGGTAGCTGGCTGGAAGTGCACCGCTACGAACCTCGAGGTCGGCACGTGTGCACGCGTAGAAATTATCGCGCCGCGGTGCCAGCTCGTTGTAGTTGCGGCGGCTGTGATCGCCGCGCTGCGTGCAACGGTCGAAGCGTTGTACCCGGCTGGCAGAGCTTTCTATTGGCGAAGGTCGGAGAATACGAATCAACCGATGGCAGTGGATTTCGGTAGCGTGGGGCAGTGGCTGATCACCTATCGTCCTGGGCGTGGCGGGTAGCTCAGAGCGAACTGGCGCAGGCATTGCCTCGACGCTGGGCGCACTCGCAGGGAGTTGCGCGTGCAGCCGCCGCGCTGTCAATTCTGGTGGACGATGACCACGATCTCCTCATAGCCAGCGCGATCTTGCATGACGTGGGTTATGCTCCCCGGCTCGTGATGACCGGCTTTCATCCGCTGGACGGTGCCCGCTTCCTGCGGGATGAGCACCAAGCCGATGAGCGGCTTCTTCGTCTGGTTGCCAACCACACCTACGCGCTCCTGGAGGCCGAGGAGCGCGGGTTACGCAAAGAATTGGAAGAAAATTTTCCGATCCTCGACAATCCGCTGCTGGTCGATGCCTTGATTTACTGCGATATGACCACCACCCCCTGCGGCACACCGACCACGGCTGCTGATCGGGTCGCTGAGATCCTGGCACGCTACGGTCCAGACACCATGGTAGGCAAATTCATTCAGCGGGCCGACCCGGATATCCGCGCCGCCGTGGGCCGGATCGAACGCGCACAAGAGGTTCAACCGAGGTAGGGATAGTTCCCTGACAAATAGTCGCCGATCTGTTGGCGCATGCTCGGGTGGATGTCGTACTTATCCAGATCCTCTGGCGCAACGAAGGTCACCCCGTCGGCCTCATCGTTGATCGTCGGTTCCCCCCCAACCGGCCGGCCAACGTAGCAGTTCTCGTATTGCTGGCGGATCTCGCCGTCGGTGTACGCGACGATGTGGTTCGGATTGCTGTATACGCCAAGGAAACCCGTAATCTCTGCGGTGATGCCAGTTTCCTCCTGGCATTCGCGGACCGCACACTCGGCCGCAGTTTCGCCGAAGTCCATGGCACCGCCGGGAAGCGCCCATTGCCCGGTGTCGCGGCGACGCTGTAACAGGATCGCACCGGACTCATTGGTGACCAGTAGATTGCAGGCCACCACAAGGGAGTTCGGCTTGGGTGCCTTCGGGTCGTGGTAGTACTCGATCCTGCCCATCGTTTGCCTCTCACTCAGGGTGTCCAGGGCTGTGCGTCAGCCCAGATCGCATCGAAGCTTTCGGTGTAGCTGTCGAACCATCCGGTCTCACCCACGCGTCTGAGCTGGAAGACCGGGTTCGCACTGGCCGGCTGTCCCCAGATGTGAGGGTTGACCAGCAGAACGTCGTCGTAGCGGAACAACGAGTTGTACAGCGTGGTGCCGTGGAGCCGCACGTCGCACCGCTCGTGCGACAACAGTGAGCGGTAGTAGCTCAACGAAGCCCGGACTTTCGCCGCCAAGGTGTCGCCGCCGATGCCTTCCTCCCCGCCGCGAGCGGCGACGGCCTCGCTTTCGGGGTTGCCGAAGCACAGGCGAACGCGGACGCCTTGCGTTGCCCGCTCGATGAGCATTTTCGCAACGTGCGGATTCGATTGTGCAAAGAACGTCCCGGAGAAAACGAGCACGTCGATTTGCTCGGTGGCATCGCGCAGCAGTGACAGCCAAGTCTCCCGTGGTACTTCGGCTCGGTTGAAGTAGGTGGTGACAAGTTCGATGTTCTTCGACACCGGCGGCGTGTCGGGGGACGGGGGCCATAAGAATGTCTCTTCTACACGGAGGTGGTGAGCCACCCGCCGGCGGTGCCTGGGGTGCGGTACCCGGCCACTGAGCCAGCGGCTAACCGTCTTCGGGTCGACCTGGCAGACATCAGCCAACGACTCGGGCATGACCCCCCGCTGGTGGAGCACGGACTGAAGCCGGACGTTCACGCTTTCAATAGAACCCAACTGCGGGGTGTCGGGCAAGCACACCATGACGTGTCCCCAGAACGTTCCAGGACGTCCCTCCTGGCGTCCTATACGCGGTTACGGGGTCCCGGGGTAGCCCGACACGATGGTCTCCCTCTCCTAAAACCTAAAGGGGGCCAGTGTGATCCGGGAAACCATAGGCATTCGCAAGATCGAGATGCTCTACCTGCAGTTGCTGTATCGCTGCAACTTCGCCTGCAAGCACTGCTTCCACGGCGAGCGATTGGAGTACGCCGACGCGTTCACCGCCGAGCAGGCATCCAATCTCATGCGACTCATGCAACAGCAGTACGCCACCGAGGCCGTGACCCTGCTCGGCGGCGAACCCTTCGTCCACAAGGACCTGCCGCGTGTGGTCCGCTACGCCAAGCACACGCTCGGACTGACGGTCGAGATCTGCAGTAACGGCTATCGTATCGGCCCGCGCCTGCGCCAGATCGCGCCGTGCATCGACCTGCTTCGCATCTCGCTGGAAGGAGTCGGCACCACCAATGACCTGATTCGCCGCGCCGGAAGTTACGCCGCGGCAATGGAATCGCTCGCACTGGCGCGCGATCTCGGCGTGCAAACCGGGGCCACGCTGACAGTTAATCGGTACAACATCACTGAAGTAGTGGAGCTCGCCGGCACTCTCGCGGCGTTGGACGTTTCGCAGCTCAAACTGCACCAGCTGCGACCTGTCGGCAACGCCACCCACCACCCGGACATGCTGGTCACCGACGCGGCTCACTACGTGCGTCTACGCGCGCAGCTGCGTGATGCTCAACTTGGTATCGAGGTGATCCTGGACGAAGACCTCTCCGAGAACGGCACTGCTATCTGTGCGGTACCGACCGTGCGCCATGAGATCGACCGGATCGAGTCGGACCCGCGCGGCGCGCTCACCATGTCGTGCAAGGCGGTGGGCAAGGACTCGCACGCCTTTTGGTACGACAAGGACGCGGATGAGATCACATACCGGCCGTCGGCGAATGACGAACTGACGCTGGCTATTCCGGATGTGGTGTACGGCAATGCCTGACCGCAACCTCTTCGAGAGCATCGAAGGCTTACCTGGAACGGGAAAATCGACGGTGACGCCGCTGCTTGCCGAGGCTCGCCAGGCGGTGCTGGTACCCACGGTACCGCCGTTGTACCAGCCGCTGCGCCGGGAGCTCGACCTTTACAAGAACGCCGACGCGCGGATGTGCTTGTTCCTGTCCGCCTTGTTCACCGCGACCGATCAGATCCGCCGTTACCTGGACGCCGGGATCCCGGTCGTCGTCGAGAGCTACTTCGCTCGTTGCTTGACCACTCACAGTGTGTTCGGCGCCCAGCTCAAAGTCGCCCTCCCGGAGGGCCTGCCCCAGCCGGTCACCTACCAACTGGTGTGCGAGCCGCGCGAACGACTCAAACGTCTGGCCGAGCGGGACAAACCGATGACGCGCTGGGACGTCCTCGCCGAGCAGCAAACCGACCAACTCACCGACGCCTACCGCCGGTTCCCGGTCCGTCGGATCGACACCACAGCGGCAACACCCGACGACGTTGTCCGAAGCATCTTGTCACTCAACGCAGCCGAGGTAGACCATGCCATCCACTAGCCTCTGGGAACACACTCTGACCTTCTTCCCACAGTTTCGCCGTGCACTCGCTGAAGAGTGCCGGCCGGGCGCGACCGTCACCGTGATCGGTGCCAGTGACGGCAAGTTCGTGCTGCCGCTGGCTGAGGCCGGATACGATGTCATCGCGATCGAGAACGATCCACTTGCGCTCTGCGGCGGTGAGGTCCTGCTCCCGGTGTCCGGCTTCGCCTATGCACCTGGCCTGGTCGAACGCTTGAAAGAGGCCGACTTGCAGCAGCGAGTGCGCATCGTCGCCGAGGACTTCCTCGATACCGAGGTCGATGGGCTGGTTTCCGACGCGGTTTGGACGAGCTGCTCCTGGCACTACAGCGTCAACCACCGGCGCCCTCTCAGTGAATTCGTGACCCGCATGCAACAGCTCGTCCAACCGGGTGGGCTGTGCGGGGCAGAGTTCATGATGCCAAGCGATGACCGGCATGATGAGATCGAGCATTACACCACGCCAAACGCACTCGCCAGCCACTTCGGTGACGCCTGGACCACGCTGCTGGTCTTGCAGACCGCCCCTTTCCTCGAGCGCGCCCACGTGGGGCAAATGCACGACCACACACACCGGATGGGCATGCTCATGGCCACAAAGCATCCGGACGGCTATACGAAAGGTGGACCCAGCCACGATGAAGCATGAGTACGAAGCGAAGTTCCTGTCCGTAGACGTCGAGGCTGTGCGAGCCAAGCTCGTTTCACTCGGCGCCACCCAGTCCATCCCTCGAACGTTGCTGACCCGCAAGATATTTGAAAACGAATCGCTCGCGCAGGGAGCCTGGGTTCGTCTTCGCAACGAAGGACCCCACTCGACGCTGACGCTGAAGCAGGTCACCGATGCCACCACGATCGATGGCACCACCGAGATCGAGACCACCGTCGGTGACCTGCAGGCTGTGGCCGAGATCTTGACGCATCTCGGCCTACGCGAAGTCCGATACCAAGAGAACTACCGCGAGGAATGGAAGTTGGGCGACACGGTGTTCGATATCGACACTTGGCCAGGCTTGCCGACGTTTCTCGAGATCGAAGGCGCCGACGAGGCAGCGGTCCGCAGCGCAGCCGCCCGCCTCGGCCTCGACTACTCCGTTGCCCGCTTCGGCAGCGTGGACGAGATCTACAGGAGCGAAACAGCACGCGACATCCTTGCCGAGCCAACACTTCTGTTCAACGACGCAGCACAGAAACAGCGCGGACGGCCGAACTGAACTTCCAGGCTGCTTCATGCCACCTTCGTGCAGCGCTGACGGCTGCGGGAGACCCAGTAAGAGACGACTCCCCACTTGACGGTCCGTTCGGCGGACGCGGACTGGGCCCCGATTGCAGGTCAACGGGCTATCCGAGTTGTAGCTGTTGTGCGCGAGCGCGACTGGACCGTTCGAGCTCCGAAAAACCAGTGGCGACATCCGATTAGACCAGACTGACGATGCAGAATCGAGCCAGCCGTTCGAACGATATCCTTCAGCAGTTGATCCGGCGGAGCCCCGAGAGCGAGTGCGCGGCAGCGGATGGTGATGCCGCCGCGCACTATCCTGAGTGAGAATATCTATCGGGTGGGGAGGCGGGGCATTGTCCGACGCAGAACAGACCGACCTACGAGTGGTGCCCACGGGTCGGCGAATGCGTTCGGTGGAACTCTGCGCAGGGGCAGGTGGACTCGCTCTAGGTCTCGAGCAGGCGGGATTCGATCCCGCGCTGCTCGTTGACAATCGCGACACCTCCTGCGCGACGCTGCGCGCGAATCGACCTCGCTGGAATATCCTCAGCACAGACCTACTGGGGTTCGAACCGCGGTTGCATCTACCACGGTCAACCCATATTGATCTCCTGGCAGCCGGCCTTCCGAGAGTGAAATCTGCGGCAACGGTGTCGAGACCGCGCGGCAGCGGCTGGGAACTGGAATTGCTTGAGACAACAGGCCGGTTGGCGTCGGAGCTGCGACCCCGCTCCTTGCTGATCGAGAATGTGCCCGAGCTGGTCACCCGACTCGAATACCGCGAAAGCCGGTCCTGTGTCGAAAAATACCTCGATAAGGCTGGCTACGAATACCGGTGGCTCGTAATCGACGCTCGTGACTTCGGCGTACCGCAGCACCGTCTGCTGGGCTTGCTGGTCGCCTTACGCGATGGAGGCATCGCGAGCTTCGACACGAATCTGAAGGCTCTGCCTCCGAGCTTGAACCTGACAGTCGGCACGGTTTTGCGGGCATCCATGGGTGCGCGCGGCTGGCCTCAAGTCGACGAGTGGGCGGCTCAGGCGGACGAGATCGCACCCACCATCGTCGGTGGCTCGTGGGATCGTGGCGGTGCAGATCTCGGGCCTCAGGGTTCTGTTCGAGCTTGGGCGAGAATCGGTGTCAACGGTCGTTCGATCAGCGACGAGCCACCAGCCGCCGACTTCGTGTGGAATCCGGCCCTTGGGCATGAGCGCATGGTGAAACTCACTATCGAACAGGTCGCCACATTGCAGGGGTTCCCGTCGTATTGGCGCATCGAAGGCCGCAAAACGGCGCGATATCGCCAGGTAGGAAATGCGACCCCGCCGCCCGCCGCGTTCGCGGTTGGCCTTGCCCTGCGGGCAGCGTTGACCGACCATTGAGCGCCGGACAGGCAGGCTGTGCCACGCCGCTAAGATCGCGAGTCATGCCCTCCGATCCACATGAGCAGCCCAGACCCGATCGGGTCGACATGGTCGACCTGTTCGCCGGACCGGGCGGGCTCGATGTGGCGGCCCGATGGTTGGGACTGAGTGTCCATGGATTCGAGTGGGACCGGAACGCATGCGCAACGAGGTCGGCTGCCGGTCTGAACTATCGCCCGCATGATGTTCGTGACTTCGGTCCCGACACAGCACCGAACGCCTGGATACTAGCCGGTGGGCCGCCCTGTCAGACGTTTACCGTCGCCGGTTCGGGAGCGGGCCGCAAGGCGCTCGACGAGGTCGTAAGTTACGTCGTCCGAATGGGTCACGGTGAAGACGTGTCCGCCGATCTGGAGACGTTGAAGGACGAGCGAACAGGCCTCGTCCTGGAACCCTTGCGATGGGCGTTGGCCGCGAACCGCCGCCGCGAACCGTATCGAGTCATTGTGCTGGAACAGGTTCCGGCAGTCTTGCCCATATGGCAAGAGATGGGCGCCATTCTGGAGAAGATCGGGTATCGCGTCCGGTGCGGCGTTCTGCGTACCGAACAGTTCGGCGTTCCGCAGACTCGCCGTAGGGCCATTTTGATCGCCAGCCTCGAAGGTGAACGCGAACTTCCGGTGCCCACCCACCGCCCCTACCGTAAGGGCGTCGAACGCACCGCGGGTGATTCCGATCTGCTTCCCTGGGAGACGATGGGCGCTGCGCTCAATCGCGGATACGACTTCCACGTCATCTCGAACTACGGCACTGGTGGCGACCCCAAGCTTCGGGGTCGTCGCCATTCTCGAGAGCCATCGGCAACAATCACCGGTAAGGTGTCTCGGAACAAGATCGTTGACGGCACGGGACTCGACACTCCACGGTTCAGCCTGCCCGAGGCGGGCCGACTGCAGACGTTCCCGCTCGATTATCCCTGGTCGGGCAACGACATCGCCCAACAGATCGGCAATGCGATTCCACCCGTGCTTGCTCTGCATGTGTTATCGGCTGCCCTGGGGAAGCAGGTGAGTCACGAGGACGCGCGGAAGGTTGTCGATCGTCCGTGGATCGACACGCGTGACTTCCCCCCGCTGGACCATTTCGCGCGAACCGGCCAGCTGTTCGTCTAATCGTTCTCTCAGGTCACGGGCATCGGGCACGGACCTTCTCCACCGATCCAACCGCACCCAACGCATGGCTGTAGCGAACCCGCATCGGCAACCGATAGCTCACATCAACGAGGTAACACTTCGTCCACTTGCCCGAAGATTGTCGGATCGAGCCGATACTGTTACCCGCAACATGGGGGGAGCCAAACCTCCCATCGTCGACGTAGGGGTAGCACGCAGTGGGAGATGCTGGTGAGCAATCTGATTGATGAGCACGACGAGCTGTTCGATCTGTTCAGGTTGTTGCTCGATACCTACACGCCAGCTGAAGCAATCAAGAAGCTCCGTTTGGGTTACATGCCCGATGACGTCATCAAGCGGATCGTGGACCGTCACGAGCGGGAAGTCGTGCGTATCAAGGAGATGCGAGAGCCGCACGCTGTCGTAATCGACAATTACGAAACCTGGTATACCGGACCGCATCCCGATGACAAGTTGTGGCCCTCGATCAGCACTGCGTTGACAAAGGACGGCTGGTCGAAGACATCCATCGACGGTCTGGACGTATCCTCCACGCGGATTGTCTCACTCCTACAGCACCCTAGGCAGAGCACCTTCTCGACGCGCGGCCTGGTCGTCGGTTACGTGCAGTCCGGCAAGACCACCAACTTCACCGCTGTGATGGCCAAGGCCGCCGATCGCGGCTACAAGCTGTTCATCGTGCTCGCCGGGATTCACAACGGCCTCCGCAGACAGACGCAAGCCCGTCTGATCCAGCAGCTTGTGGAGCCGCACCCCACGCTGTGGTCGCAGATCACCGACCTGGATCGCGATTTCCGACCTACCGCGAACCCCGCCAGTTTCTTCGGCAAGTCGAACAAGACCCACGTGCTCTGTGTCGTCAAGAAGAACGCCACGGTGCTGCGCAAACTGGTGAAGTGGCTCGGGGATGCTTCGGAATACCTGGCAGATTGCTCGGCGCTGATCATTGATGACGAGGCAGATCAGGCGACTCCGGCGACTAAGTCGATCAACCCGTTGATTCGCCAGATCCTCAACACACTGCCGAAGTCGGCCTATGTCGGCTACACGGCCTCGCCGTTTGCCAACCTGTTGATCAACCCTTCCGCCGAGGACTTGTATCCCGAGCACTTCATCGTGAATCTACCTCAACCGAAGGGACATTTCGGTACCGAAGTGTTGTTCGGCCGCTACGCGCTGGACGGGGAAGACCCTAATGACGTCGACGACGGTTACGACATGATCCGCTCTGTCCCCGACGACGATGTCGAGCGCGTCCGACCCAAAACCAGGGCGGAGGCCGAGGACTTCTACCCAACCATTACCGACACCCTGCGCCGTGCTGTGCTGTACTTCTGGTTGACTACTGCGGCCCGTCGCGTACGCGGCGGTGGAAATCAACACTCCACCATGCTGATTCACACAAGCGTTCGCACTGCGGTCCACAACAGCTTTCGAGACCCGCTGCTGTCTTTGCGAGCCAAGACCGGATACAACCTGGAGGATCCGACGCTTCGGAGCGAGCTGCGTGAACTCTGGAACGAAGAGACGTCTCGTGTGCCTGCTGGCGAGTTCGGAGAGCAGTCCATCTCGTTCGGTGAACTCGCCGCGGAGCTGCCGGGCGTACTTCGTGATTGCCGCGTGGTGATGGACAACTCGGAGAGCACCGACCGCCTCGATTACGAGCACGGCCCTGTGGTAGCGATTGCGGTGGGCGGCAACACACTGTCGCGAGGTCTGACGCTCGAGGGCCTGTCCGTCAGTTTCTTCGTGCGCTCGGTCTCCACTTATGACACGTTGCTGCAGATGGGCCGCTGGTTCGGCTACCGTAAGGGCTACGCAGACCTTCCACGTATCTGGATGACCACGGAACTCGAGGACTGGTTCCGCCACCTCGCGACAGTCGAGACCGAGATGCGCCGCGACATCGACGTCTATATGACCGAGGGCAAGACGCCGATGAACTTCGCGGTGCGCCTGCGGACACACCCCGCACTGCGCGTGACGGCAGCCGCGAAGATGAAGGACGCGGTGTCCGCGTCGTCGTCCTACGGTGGGCAGCGTGTCCAAACCCGGTACTTCCATCTGGAGTCCAAATGGCTGCTGCAAAATCAAGCAGCAGCACGCAAGCTCGTGCGGGAGGCTGTGCGGGTCGGTCGTGTCGAGGGAAGCGAAACGGATGGCCACTACCTCATTCGCGATGTGACCAGCGATGCCGTGCTGGAGTTCTTGCGGGACTATCAGTTCCATGAGCGGTCGCAGGAATGCGACGCGAAGCTGATGTCCGGATACATCGAGAAGCGCATCCGGAATGCGGGAACATTGCGGCATTGGAACGTCGCAGTGGTCGGGAAACCAATTGGCGACGCAATGGACCGGTTCGACTTCGCACCAGGGATCGGCGTGGGAAGGATCGTTCGATCCCAGTTCGCCTCCGCACCAGATCATTCCGACATCAAGACGCTGATGAGCCGTCGCGACGCAGGCCTCGATCTCGAGGGAATTACTAGCAGCACAATCGAAAAAGACATCGAGAAGGCTCGTAGGACACAGCAACCCGATGCCGGACTGTTGGTGCTGTACCCGATCGACAAGGTTTCGGAGCCCGAGCCGTCGAAAAAGAAGCGTCAACCGCTGAATGCGCCGGAGCACGTCATCGGTGTCGGTCTAGTTTTCCCGACACCCAGGGACGACGACAGCACCGTTGCATGGGAGGCCAACTACATCTCGGCAGACCTGTCCGGCGTCGAAATCGAGGAGGAGGACTTCAGTGCCCTCGAAGCCGAGGACATCTGATGCCGACAGAGATCAGGGAAGTTCTGAACGATCATTGGCGACGCCTCGAACATCGCCCACCGCCGATGTCACCAGTCGTTGCCGTCTCCGAACTCCCTGTGCCGACGCCAAACGGTTCGCTGGCGGCCGCGCTCGACAGCGCAGGCAATCGGCACCTCCTTGTGCCGGTCGGAGCGCACCAGAACGTGCGCAAGGGGCTCAACGGACCAGTCCTGATGTTGCACAAGCGGACTCTTGATGATGAGCGGACAAGACACGACTACGCCGATCTCGTTTGTTTACGTTCGGATCTGAGCGACATTTTCACGACGCTGTGCGCCGATATTCTCGTCGCCACCGAGGCAGCCCCCGACAACCCGATGAAGGTTTTCAACCGGGTACTCGATCGGTGGAAGGCGCTGTTCCAGAACCCCGGCCCGCCGCTGGGGCCTCAGCAACTCGCCGGACTGTTCGGTGAACTGATCGTGTTGGCGCGCCTTCTCAAGCATGACAGCAGCGCTCACCTGTTGTGGCGGGGACCATCAGGCTATCGTCACGATTTCGCGACCGACGCGGGCGCTCTCGAAGTAAAAACCTCGACAAGCCCGGATGGCCGCCAGATCCGAATCCATGGCCTCGATCAGTTGGAGCCGCCCACCAACGGTGCATTGGGGCTGGTCTGGCTTCGGCTGGAACCTACAGTGCGCGAGGGATTAGGCCTCCTTGACTTGATCAACCGAGTGCTGGAACTCGCCGACGACGAGGCAGCCGTTCTCAACCAGCTGGCGTTGGTCGGTTATCGCACAGCCGACGACGACCACTACCGCCACGCCCGCTACGAGATCGGCGAACAACGCTGGTACAACGTCGATGTCGCGTTTCCCAGGCTGACCACTATCGACCTGGCCGCGGCCACGATCTCCTCGAACGTGCGCCACGTCGATTACACGATCGACCTTTCGGGCGATACGCCCGAGCCGATGGAGGACAGCCAAGTGGAACGACATATCCGGGTGATGATCGAGGAGCATCTGTGACCCCGCCTGCTTGGGTATCCCAACCATTTCCGCCGGAAGGTGCCAGCGCCGCAGAGGGAATCAGAAATCAGCTCGGCAAGCCTGAGCTGGATCATCTAACCATCTTGGTCCGCGAATCGGCGCAGAACAGCTGGGATGCTCGTCGTAGTGATGGCGTTTCAGTGGACTATCGCATAGATCTGCAGACGGTTAGCGCCGCCGATGCACCGGCCTGGAAAGACAATCTGATGCGGCGGGCTCCTGCCAAGCAGATTCTTCCACTACGTGACTCATTGCAACAGCCCACTATCCGCGTATTGTCGATCTCGGATCGGGGAACCCGAGGATTAGGTGGACCGACGCGAGCGGACGCAGTCACCGAAAATCGGAGTGATTTCGTTGCGTTCCTCCGCAACATCGGCGAGCCACGTGACCAGGCACTGGGCGGCGGCACCTATGGCTTCGGCAAGGGCATTCTGTATCTCGTCTCGAAATCGGGCACGATCTTGGTGCACACCCGGTGCCAGTACGAGGGTCGCTACGAGACCCGACTGATGGGTGCGGCGCTGTGGAAGAGTTATGACGCCAAGGATTCCGACCGCCATCGCCGCTACACCGGTAGGCACTGGTGGGGAGACACCTCCGGCACCGTGATCGAGCCGCTCGTCGGCGCCGAAGCCGACTCGATGGCGCGGAAACTCGGACTACGGCCGTTCGGAACCACAGAGACTGGAACGACGATCGTCATCCTCGATCCCGATTTGGAAGGTGCAAAGCCTGCGGAGGTCGCCAAGTACCTCACGCAGACGATTACATGCCAGTTATGGCCGAAGATGATGCCTGACCGTAACGGCACTGTTCCGATGCGGTTCTCGGTAATCTGCGACGGTATCGAATACCCGGTGCCGAAACCCGCCGAGATGAAGTCTTTACGCTTGTTCGTCTCTGCCTATCGAAAGATGGTCAGCAGCGAGGCGCAAGAACTACACTGCCGCAGGCCAAAGAAACTACTCGGCCGGTTCGCTTTGCACCAGTCGATGGCGCAGCGGTTCGAGCCGACCAAAGCCGAGCAAATGGCGGGCTTCGATAACGGAATGGTGCATCACATCTGCTTGATGCGTCCTGCCGAACTGGTAGTGACGTATTGGCCCGGACCCAAACCCGCGAGCGAGTACTCCGCCTACGCGGGTGTCTTCCGAGCCGATCACGCGATGGACGTAGCCTATGCGGCGGCTGAGCCACCGACCCACGACAATTGGAACTATCAGTCGCTCGACCATCCGGACTACTCGTTCGTCAAGGTTACCTTCGTACGAATGAAGGAAGCCATTGAGGCGGTGTTCGGCCCGCGTGGCAGCAGTGGTGTCGAGGTTGCCCGAGTGTCCCTTGGTGCAGCCAGCGAACGGCTCTCACCTCTGGTGGGCGGCGCATGGGGTATCGGCGCGGCCACCGCCTACGGCAAACCCGGCGACATCGCCCCGCCTCCTCGGCCGACATCTGCCCGTCGCCCGAGTGGCAGGCGGCAGGAGGTAGATGAAATCGAAGAATTGGAGATCCCGGACACCACGAGCGCCGGAGGCCGCAGACCTGGCGGCTCGGCCGGACATGCGAGCGACATGAACGGGCCGATCGACATCGACGCGTTCGCCGAGCACACCAAGCCGGTCAATCCCCGGCGGCGACGGCCGAAGATCGAGTACATCGGTAATCCGGAGCCCGAAGAACTGTGGGGAAATGCCGTGGTTGTGCAACGCTTCCGGGTGCCGGTCAGCATTCCCCAACGAGTCACCATCGACTTGGCCGTGGCCCTGAACAGCGACGGCGGTGTTGAGATGGACCCTCCCGCCGGCGCAGATATGCCAGGCCTCGTCGGTTGGCAGGACCCGCACGGCGAGGTCCACCAGACACCGTCGTACATCATCGAAGGTGGCGACGGCCAGATCTGGAAGGCTGTGGTGAAACCTGCCGCCGACACCATGACCGACATTGTGCTCTACACCGAGGCGGTCGGCTGATGGCACACCGGGTTCTCCCCTACAAAAGGCCGTCGCCGACCTCGGTACAGGCGGGTGAGTGGTTGCTGTCGGTCAACGGCGAGGAACTGCCACTGCCGGAATCCTATCCGCATTGGGACTATCAGACGACACTGAGTCTGCGCCGTACTATCAAGATCGATCTGCACCGCGCCCTTGCCGAATCGATGCTCGACCTGAGGACCGAACTCGCACTGGCCGCAATCTGGACCTCGACCGGATCGAAACTCAGGGGAACGGTGATGCGCACAATCGTCCCCGAGAACGGCGAAGTCGAATTGCGAGCCGATCTTCCGGGCGCCGACCTGGGTGGTGTCGTGCTGTTGGACACCGCCCTGGTACTTGCGCAGCGACGACAAGGCGTTGGCCGCCCGGTAGCGCCCCGTCGCGGTGGTTCGGTTCTGTGGAGTGATAGGAGCCAGATTCGTCTTCAAGGTGACGCGCCCCAATTCCCCATTGCCATCGTAGATTTCGACCAAACAAACTATCCCGGTGACGCGGCCTGGCATCTCGAGATCGGCACAAACCTCGACGCAGCAACAATGGGCTCGCTCCTACTGCTCGTCAACGAGAAGAAGACCGTCGTCACAGAAGCCCTCCGACGCGCAGGCAGTCCGCGCGTGGAAGACAAGATCGCTTTGTCCATTCTCTACGCCGATGTTGCTCGCACCATGGTGGACCATGCCCTGCGCCTCGGCGAATTCGACGACGATTCCCACTACATTGATGAAACCTTGGGTGCCACGCTGCAGGAACTGGTCGGCCGACTCTTCCCTGGCCGGTCCATCACGGACATCCGGCTGGCAGCACAAGAATCCCCGAACCTGTTCGCCTCCGAACTCCAGGCGGCTGTGAAGATCTTCGAGGGGGTCTCATGACCCTGCTATACCCTCGGCTGCTCCGCCACCGCGCCAAACTGCTCGCGGCCGAGTACAAGGAGCGTACCCCCCTCGACCTCCACAACCGTTGGGCCGTCACCGACGAATCGGCGGTGTTCGTTGCGACTGGCGGTACCCGGGTCGACCGTGACAAATTGCAGTTCATTCGCGACGTCGTCATCAATCTGGCCAAGGAGTCCAGCTTTCCCGAACCGCTTGACACACGCCAGAAGGTTTCCTTCGATCTCGGTCTCGCCGTCGCATTGCACAAGGAAATGCGAATCGCGCCTGCAGAAGCTGCTGCTGGCGACATCTGGGCGTTTCTGGCCTTGATCGTCCTTCCCGATGTGGCTCATTGGCGCTACCCGAAACCACCAGTCGACCGAGTCCTCGGTTCCGATCTCACTCGTCATGTGTTCGGCCGGATGTGGTGGCGGGCCCACCTGGTGTATTCCCCGTCCGATTCCGACCCGTATTCGGCGCTGCATGTCCTCGGCGAAGCCGCATTCGACCAAATCTACGCACGCCGCGCCGCCTTGGGTGGCAGCCCGCACTTGATCAAGTCGATTCTGCGGGTGTGGCGGCTTATGGACCTGCAAGGGCTGACCGAGCGGGACATCCTGCGGGACTTCGTAAAGCGACTGCTCCGCCTGGCCCCGTTCGTCGTCTTCGAAGCATTGGACGAATCAGCGCTGGACGAGGAACTCGTAGCGATCGCGAAAGAATCCGTCGTCGGAATACTGTTGGCAGACGGCCGGATGTCCGCCGAAGAAGCGGGTACCCGCGCAGCACGCGTGTTCGGTGGGTCGAGATCGATTTTCCCGTAGTCCGATGGCCTTTCATAAGAACTTACTCATCGGTAACTAATCGAAGCGCCACGCCTGGTGCGCCTTGACCTCGAGTCGGCTCAAGGTTCTATCGTCGCGGCATGATTGCCTCGCGGGCCAGCGGCTCGCCCGCCTCGCCACCATAACGCCATCCGGTGCATCCAAGGTCAGCCCGCCCGGCCTCGGCCTCAATGATGACGACTCCATCAACATCGGCGGACCGAATCACACTGCGACGCAAGGCTATCAGAATGACCAGTCCCCGATAAGGCGACCACCCGGCATTGGAGTCCGGGTTGTTTCGTCCGGATTCAGTTGATGCTGCAGGCCACGGGGTGGTGGGTGTGGCTGCAGCGGGCAGCGTACTCGGCAGGGGTCAGATAGCCCAGCGCCGAATGCCGATGCCGTCGGTTGTGTTCGTCCTTGAAGTCGCCGATCACGACGCGGGCCTCGAGCAGGCTCGTCCAGTGGTTGCGGTTGAGGCACTCGCTGCGTAACCGCCGGTTGAACGATTCGATATGGCCGTTGTTCCACGGCGTGCCGGGCGGGATATAGACGATCCCTACCCGGTCGGCGCAGAACTGTTGCAGCGCATGGGAAATCATTTCAGGACCGTTGTCCATACGCAGCACCTTCGGTGGCCCAGCGCGCGCGGTGAACACCTCCTGCAACTCGGCCACCAGCCGCTCGGCGGTGATCGAGCGCTCCACCAGGTGAAGCAGCGATTCACGGGTGTGCTCGTCGATCATCGAAGCGATCTTCACCGCGCGCCCATCCGTGGTGGAGTCGAACTGAAAGTCCAACGCCCACACCACCTTCGGTGCATCCGCATCAACCAGCGGCGTAGTCGAGCACCCCGCCCGCTTGCGTGGCGAGTGCGCCCGCACCTGCAAGCCTTCCTCCCGCCAGAGCCGGTGCACCCTCTTCTTGTTCACCTGCGAGCCCTCATCGAACCGCAGCGCCGCCCACGCACGCCGGAACCCGTGCCCTTGATGTTTCGTGGCATAGGAACGCAGCCAGACCCGCAACCCGACATCCGGATCGGCGGGGGTCTGCGCAGCTGGCAGCTGCCGATACGTGGACCGATGCAGCCCAACCACCTTGCACGCGAACCGTTCCGACATGCCCATCACCTGTTTGAGCATGTCAACAGCCCGCCGCTTGCTGGCCGGGCCTAAAATTTTCCCCTCGCGATCTCCCGCAGCGCGTCCTTCTCCAGCTCCGCGTCCGCCAGCAGCCGCTTCAACCTCGCGTTCTGCTCACGCAGTTCCTTGAGCTCCTTCGCGGCATCGGTGTCCACCCCGCCGTACTGGCGGCGCCAGTTATACAACGTCGCCGCCGACACTCCCAGATCAGCAGCGATCTGCTCACCCGTCTGCCCAGCGGCAGCGAGCTCGTCGGCACGGCGCAGCTTCCGCACGATGTCCTCCGCGGAATGCCGCTTACGTCCTGCCATGTCCCTCAGTGTCCCTTCCAGCCCTCACCAGGGCCAACGGGACTCTAATACCGAGTGGTCTCATTCATTGGGAACGGGCCAAGAACATTGACGTCAACCAGAGGGGCAGCCTGCTAATCGATGGCATGACACCGGACGAGCCGGGCAAGGTCAAACGGGCTAGGGACGCGGCGTCGAGATCCGGGCCGTGGCGGAACCCCTGACCGTGGACCTGCCACCGGCCGCGCCGGAGTGGCTCTCCCACGAGATCATTCGCATCCACCCGCGTTGGGTGAAGAGTTGGCACATCGATCCGGACAATCCCGAGGGCGGATCTCGCTCCATCGAGGACGGCAGTGCATCAAGGTCACGCTGAGGAAGGGCCCCGGCCGGTCCGCGACGACGTGACGGTGACGAACGGCGTGACAATACCGAGTTCGAAAATGCTCACCCGATAACCGCCGAGCCACTCGATCAGCAGGGGCGGTCTCCCGCGCGGATCATGGCGGTGGTGATGTCGAGGAACGGGAGGTACCCGACCTCGCCCAGGCGCCCTGTCACGCGGACCTCACCTCGCCGCCGGTACCCGGAAATGACTGGGTTCGGCGTCGGCAGGTACGGCGCTCGCCGGGGTGAACGGCTCGACCAGTGCACGCAGTTCGACAAGATCCCGGGCGTGTGCGTCGAGCGCTTGGTCTTCCTCGGAAACCGGCGACCATTGCCGCGCGGCCCGCGCTTTTCCGTCGTCGTCCACCGCGACAACCACGGCGAGTCCATGTGCGGCCAGTGCGGGTTCGTCGGAATAAGTGTCGGTGGACGTTACGTGCACGCTCATGTGCATGCTGCGTGGGCCGGTGTGGATCAGCCGGGCGGTGACCTCGACGACGTGGCCGATGACGATCGGCCGGTAGAAGCGGATCCCGCCGAAGTAGGACGTGATGACGCGCTGTCCGGCCCAGTCGGCGCCGCACACGTAGGCGGCCTCGTCGATCCATCGCATAGTCCGGCCGCCATGAACCTTGCCGCCCCAGTTGATGTCCGAGGGCGCTGCCAGGAACCGCAGCGTCGCACTCGGCGCGGTGCCAGCGGCCGTGTACCGCTGCGCGGCCATCGCCTCCTCGATGTGTTTGCGCACCGAAATCCTCTCCCGCGCCTGCCGATGCCGCTGCAGTTCGAGAATTGTTGTCGGATTCCATTGCGGCACTTCGACGGTGCGCCGGTCGTCGTCGACCGCGACGAAGATCGTCAGACATTGGGCCGACTGCACCGGCTTCACCCGCGTGGGATCGGTGGAATAGACGGTGACGAGGATATGCATGCTGGTGCGTCCGGTGTGAACGAGATTCGCATGCAATTCCACCAGCTCACCGACCGCGATCGGCCGGTCGAGATGGATGTTGCCGACATAGGCCGTGACGCAGTAGCGGCCGCTCCACTGGGCTGCCGCCGCGTAGGCGACCTTGTCGATCCATTCGAGGAGTTTGCCGCCGTCGACCGATCCCACGATGCCGGCGTCGTCGGGTTTGACGAGGAAACGGTGAATCGCCTCGGGGCGCCGACCAGCCGAGGCCGGACTCGGGACGGTCGCAATGGGGTCGAGATTCGTCGAGTTGGGCAAAGTTCACAATCCGTTCGGGCAGAGGATCTTCGAATACCTGACCCCGTTGTCCCGGAGAACTCTAGGCCCCCGCACCACTACGAGCGAGTAACGAGCAGACGCCCACCGTGACCTACTGTGCAGCCACGATCGCAGCAGCCAGCCCAGATGGGGCGGACCCACCGGGCTAGGCCGGATCGAGCGCCAGCACCGGGATCCGGCGGTGCGTCCGGCGCCGGTAGTTGGTGAACCCCGGGTAGATGTCTATGCCCGCCGGTAGTAGCGCTCGCATTCCTCCCCGTGCAGTTCGCGGGTCGTCGACCTCGTCCTCGCGGGCTGCATGTGGGGTAATCGACACAGAGATGACGCGGCACGCTTGGTCCCCCGATTTGGTCGGGTCCACGGACGAACGACTGCGCGCGACACCGTTCACAAAGCTTGCCCAATTCTTCGACGCCGAAGATATGGACGATTCCGAAGTCTGTCCGCCGGTCTGGGTGCGTGACGGTGACGAGGAGGTGTTTGGCGTATCTGCGGCCGTATTACGAGGATCTGGTGCGGTTCTTCGAATTCGCGGCCTCGTCCGGATCCGGCGCCGTTATGAGCTTCGGGTGATCGGATCACATCTGTTGGAACAACTCACAGTTCAAGCCATAAGTGCGGCCCGGAATCAACGCCCCTGCCTGATCTGCTGCCGTGCGGTGGCGATGAGGGCGCGGGCCTGGTCGCCGAAGACGGCGCGGTCGTAGAGTCCGGTCCAGGCTTTTTCGTAGAGCGTGAGTTCGGAGGGGGTGGTGATGGTGAGTTCGGCGCTGACTGTTTCGACGAGGGCGGTGCGGCGGTCGAGCAGATCGAATGAGGTGGTGGTGTAGATGAATCCGGTGCCGGCCGGGACGACGCCGAGGAGGAGGCGGGGGTTGCCGAAGCCGGTGTCGAGCAGATGCTGGAGTTGGTCGGTCATGACGGTGGTGTCGCCGACGTGCGTGTGGAGGGCGGACTGGTCGATGAGCTGCACCAGTCGGTGGTCGCCTCTGCGCAGCACACGCTGGCGGGCCAGGCGTGCGGCTACGGCGTCGTCGAGGTCGTCGTGGGTACCCAGGAACCGAATACACTGGGTGAGAACGGCTCTCGCGTATGGTTCGGTCTGCAGCAGGCCGGGGATGAGAACCATGCTGTAGGTGCGTAGCGAGCGAGCGCGGCCCTCGAGGTCGGCGCCGCGACGCTGACGGCGTGCGTGCCCGCCCGCGGTGACCCGCCGCCACTCCTGCCATTGGGCATCGACGTTCTGCAGGGCCGCGACAAGATCCGGCAGCGCGAGTTCGGCGTCGCACAGCCGGCACCACACCGCGAGATCGTCGACGCTGGGACGCTGCTTGCCGAGCTCGACGCGGGACGTCTTCGACCAGTGCCATCCCGCGGCGGTGGAGAATTCACGTCCGTCCAGGCCCTTGGACCGGCGCAGTTCGCGCAGTCGGGCGCCGAGGGCCTGGCGGGCACGATCAACCCCGGTCGCGGTCATCGGGACCTGCCGACGAGGTAGTCCTCGATTGGGATTGCCGCCGCCCACACGCGGTCACGGATGGCGATCGCGGCGCGCAGCTGGCGCGGCTCGCTGGTGGTAGCCGCGCCGATCCAGCGGCCGCGCTCATCGAACAGGCTGTAGGCGACAGTGTGGGTATCCAGCAGCCAGAAGTCTTCGGCAACAGCGTCATCCGGGTCGGCACTGGCGCGCGTGAGGTAGCGCACGTCTTCACCAGCATCGACGTTGTAGCGGCCCAAGGCAAGCAAGTAGCGGGTGTAGGTGGTGTGCGGGACTGTGACGATACGGGCTCGCCGCACCGCGACGCCACGCCCGGTCATGGCCCGCACCTGCTGCGTCCAGGGCGCGAACCAGTCGCCGCCGGGGTCGCGGGCTTCGTTGTCTCGCCAGGTGGCGAATGACTCGGCCTCGGTCTCCGCGTCGTAGTCGTCGGCGGTTTCGAGATGGAACGCCAGCTGCTCGGCGCGGCCGAGCAGCTGGTCGAAACGCTCACCCGGCTTGATGCGGATCATCGGGGGTCACCTCTGGCGCGATCGGCACTTCCACCGCCGCCTCATGCCCGGGGATCTTCATCATCGCGAGCGCTTCCGGGTCGATGACCGGCGCGCCGGTGAGCAGGAACGTGCCGTGCCCGGTGTCGACAAGCCCGGCCACAGCCGTGCCCGGCTCGGTGTGGACCAGCAGCCGGTGCGGGATCTCGACCTGATCGCTGCGGTCGGTCTTCCACCCTTGGACGGCGAAAGTGTCGCGGTCGGTGGCATATAGCCGCGGTGAGCCTTGCCCGCCGGACGGGCCGCCGAGGAATCGAACCTGCATGATGAGGGCTCCCTTGTAGCGCGTTGTGTGCATGGATACTGCTCACATCGTGGCGGGAGCATAGGCCGATGTCACCGGTCCGCGCACTTTCACGCACTCGGCTGGCCTCGGGTCCGGGTTGCCTCGTACGGTCCGAAAGGCACCCCGGACCGGTTGCGTCTACGGGCACGGTGTCGCGTCCACGAGGGCGGACGCGGCAGGTCCGGCGAAAAGCCCGGCCATAGGTCGCCACCCGTCGACTGAGGGAGCGTAGCCGTGCTGGATCTGCTGCTCGTGTTCACCCTGGGCGTGCTGCTCGGAGGCGTCTTCGGCTGGTGTACCACCCGGGCAGGCGCCGACGTGGCGGTACCCGGTGGGGGTGAGCGGTGACCCGCCGGATCGCGGTCGGCTACATGCTGGCCCACGCCGCCCCCGCCCGGCAACGCCACGCCGAGCAACGCATCCGATCCGTGGCCTGCAAGCACGGCTTCCGATTGGTGCGCACCGTCGTGATCGGGCCTCGCATGGACCGACCGATCGGGCGCCTGCTGGATGCCATCGATTGCCTGCACGCCGCCGCGGCCGCGAGAGGCCGGCCGAAGCCGAGCGTCCTGGTCATCACCCCCGACCTCGAGCACGTCGACAAACGACCTGCCACGATCTGCCAGGTCGCCGACCTGCTTACCGTGCACCCCGAACGGCTTTGGACCCGCGAGCGCTCCAGCGGGCAGGCCATCCCAGTCGATCTATAGCTCCGCATGGCACCGGGTCAAGACGGTGGTGGCGCCGTGCCGCTCAACGAGCAGATGTCATCTCACGCAGTGACCCGAGGAGGTCACGATTGCGATTGAAACCGCGTTCGGTGATGAGGAGAACCGCGGCTTCAGTTTGCTCGAGATCGCCATCCGAGGCTGCCTCCAGCAATCCGCGCAAATCGGCAAGGTCCTGCGGGCGCGAAACATCGTCTCGAGCGAGCAATTTGAGCGCGATCAGGTGACCGGTCGTCGCAACCCGCAACGTAAGGCCGGGCACAATCTCCAGGTTCTCGGCTGCGCGCACGATTTCCGGCTCAATTCCTGAACTGGCGAACAAAAGATCGACCAAGACCGGTATGCCATCCATGTTCCGTTTGAGTCGGATGGTGGCCAGCCGGCCGTTGTCATGCTCTACCGATGCATAGAAGCCATAGCCCTCGGAGATAAGCCGGCGAACCAAATCCTCGGCAGCGCGGTCATCTTCGACGGCCACTGCCAGATCGATATCGTGGGTGAACCGCGGTGCGGACCGCGCCGAAACCGCGAATCCCCCTACGAGCGCCCAACCATAGCCGAGGCGGCCGAGATCCGCCGTCGCGCGCCGGAGCGCGGCTTCGAGTTCGTTCATGCGAACCGTGACGAGGGCTGTCCCACTGCGTCGCCAAGCGGTGCACCTGGGCGCGAGAGAAGCCAGTCATGAACGGCTTCCTCAATTTCGGCCTCGGTCGCGTCGGCATGCTCTCTGCGGATTCGCATACGCTGCATGCGCACGCCGAACTCATACATCTCGAAGGCGAGGCGCAACCGCTGACCTGGCGTTTCTTCCGGCACGACACCAGCCTACCGCCTCAGACCGTGGCCGCGGGAATGCCAGGAAGGCCCGTTCCTTCTCGAGGAGCGGGCCTTTCAAGCCTGGATCAGCCGAAAATTCAGGCGGTTTCGGTGATCGGGCGATCCACCCAGCTCATCAGGCCGCGCAGCTTGGCGCCGGTGACCTCGATCGGGTGCTCGGCGTTCTGCTTGCGCAGCGCCTCGAGCTCCTTGTTGCCGCCCTCGACATTGGCGACGAGGCGCTTGACGAAGCTGCCGTCCTGGATGTCCTTCAGGATGTCCTGCATGCGCTTCTTGGTGTCGGCGTCGATGACCCGCGGGCCCGACAGGTAGCCACCGAACTCGGCGGTGTCGGACACCGAGTAGTTCATGCGCGCGATGCCGCCCTCGTACATCAGGTCGACGATCAGCTTCAGCTCGTGCAGCACCTCGAAGTAGGCCATCTCCGGCGCGTAACCGGCCTCGACCATGACCTCGAAACCGGTCTTGACCAGTTCCTCGGTACCACCGCAGAGCACGGCCTGCTCACCGAACAGGTCGGTCTCGGTTTCTTCCTTGAAGGTGGTCTTGATGACGCCCGCGCGGGTGCCGCCGATGCCCTTGGCGTAGGACAGCGCCAGCGCCTGGCCCTCGCCCTTCGGGTCCTGGTCGATGGCGATCAGGGCGGGAACGCCCTTGCCGTCGACGAACTGGCGGCGCACCAGGTGGCCGGGGCCCTTCGGCGCGACCATGCCGATGGTGACGTCGGCCGGCGGCTTGATCAGGCCGAAGTGGATGTTGAGGCCGTGGCCGAAGAACAGCGCGTCGCCATCCTTCAGGTTCGGCTCGATGTCGTTCGTGAAGATCGACGCCTGCGCGGTGTCGGGCGCGAGCACCATGATGACGTCGGCCCACTCGGAGACCTCGGCCGGAGTGCCGACGGTCAGGCCCGCCTCCTCGGCCTTCGGACGCGACTTCGAACCCTCCGCGAGGCCGACCCTGACCTCGACGCCGGAGTCGCGCAGGCTCAGCGAGTGCGCGTGGCCTTGGCTGCCGTAGCCGATGACAGCGACCTTGCGGCCCTGGATGACCGACAGGTCGGCGTCGTCGTCATAGAACATCTCGACTGCCACTGTGGTTGGTTTCCCTTCTGGAGGATCGTCCCCGCGGGAGCGGGGGCACACCGTGCTTGACGCAGGTGATGGGTTTGTACTGTTTCGGATCAATCGGATCCCCCGCGCGTGCGCGGGGAGCGCCGTACGCCGACCGTAGATCGAAGCCAGACTAGCGCGTCGCCGTGATCGACTTCGGACCGCGGCCGACGGCCACCACGCCGGACTGCACGATCTCCCGCACGCCATACGGTTCGAGCATGCGCAGCAGCGCGTCGAGCTTGGACCGGGTTCCGGTCGCCTCGACGGTGAGCGCGTCCGGGGACACGTCGATCACTTTGGCGCGGAACAGCGCGACTGCCTCGATCACCTGTGTCCGCACGCTGGCGTCGGCGCGCACCTTCACCAGGATCAGTTCGCGGGCCACGGAGCTGTCCGCGTCCTGCTCCACGATCTTGATGACGTTCACCAGCTTGTTGAGCTGCTTGGTGACCTGTTCCAGCGGCAAGTCCTCGACGGTGACGACGATGGTCATGCGCGATACCTCGGGCAGCTCGGTGCCGCCGACCGCCAGCGACTCGATGTTGAAGCCGCGGCGGGAGAACAGGGCAGCGACCCGCGCCAGGACGCCCGGTTTGTCCTCGACGAGAACGCTGAGGGTGTGGGTGGTACTCATCCTTACGTTCACCTGTTCTTCTCGTGCGACATCGCCTCGTCGATGACGGCGGGCTCGACAGCCTGCTCGTCCTCGTCGAACAGCGGGCGGATGCCGCGAGCGGCCATGATCTCGTCGTTGCTGGTGCCCGCGGCGACCATCGGCCACACCTGCGCGTCTTTGCCGACGATGAAGTCGATCACCACGGGGCGGTCGGTGATGGACTGGGCCTCCCGGATCGCGGGCTCCACATCCTCTTCGCGCTCGACCCGGATGCCGTAGCAGCCGAGGGCTTCCGCGAGCTTCACGAAGTCGGGGATGCGCAGGGTGTGCGTGCCCAGGTCGGTGTTGGAGTAGCGCTCCTGATAGAACAGCGTCTGCCACTGCCGGACCATGCCGAGGTTGCCGTTGTTGATCAGCGCGACCTTGATCGGGACGCCCTCGACCGCGCAGGTGGCCAACTCCTGGTTGGTCATCTGGAAACAGCCGTCACCGTCGACCGCCCACACCTCTGTGTCCGGCATGCCCATCTTGGCGCCCATGGCGGCCGGGACGGCATAGCCCATCGTGCCGAGACCGCCGGAGTTGAGCCAGGTGCGCGGCTTCTCGTACTTGATGAACTGGGCGGCCCACATCTGGTGCTGGCCGACGCCCGCGCAGTAGATCGCGTCGGGACCGGCCAGGCGGCCCAGCGCCTCGATGACGAACTCCGGCGACAGCGACCCGTCAGCGGGCGGGGTCCAGCCCAGCGGGTACGCGTCGCGGATGCCGTCGAGGTAGGTCCACCACTCGTCCAGCGACAGCAGCGGCGCGTCACCCGCCGCCGGATCGGCCTTCAATGTCTCGATCAGCTCGACGATCACCTCGCGGCAGTCGCCGACGATCGGGACGTCGGCGTGCCGGTTCTTGCCGATCTCGGCCGGGTCGATATCGGCGTGGATGACCTTGGCGCCGGGCGCGAAGGAATCCAGCTGGCCGGTGACGCGGTCGTCGAAGCGAGCGCCGAGGGTGATCAGCAGGTCCGACTTCTGCAGTGCCCCAACCGC
The DNA here is from genome assembly GCF_035920445.1 of Nocardia sp. NBC_01730. Taxonomy (NCBI): domain Bacteria; kingdom Bacillati; phylum Actinomycetota; class Actinomycetes; order Mycobacteriales; family Nocardiaceae; genus Nocardia; species Nocardia sp. NBC_01730. The sequence continues at coordinate 3,867,169 of NZ_CP109162.1, forward strand.
GCCCACCGTGCCGTGCATTCCCGGCATGCCCATGTTCAGCCGGTGGCTGTCCGGGAAGGCACCGCGCGCCATCAGCGTGGTGACCACCGGGATACCGGTCAGCTCGGCCAGCCGCAGCAGCTCCGGCGATGCGTCGGCCTTGATCACGCCGCCGCCGACGTAGAGCACCGGCGCTTTGGCCTCCATGATCATCCGCGCTGCCTCGCGCACCTGCTTGCCGTGCGGCTTGGTGACCGGACGGTAGCCGGGTAGCCGCATCTCCGGTGGCCAGCTGAAGGTGGTCTGGGCCTGCAGCACGTCTTTGGGGATGTCGACGAGCACGGCGCCGGGGCGGCCGGACGCGGCGAGATAGAAGGCCTCGGCGATAATCCTCGGGATGTCGATGCCCTCGGTGATCAGGAAGTTGTGCTTGGTGATCGGCATGGTGATGCCGGAGATGTCGGCTTCCTGGAACGCGTCCGTGCCGATCAGGCTGCGCCCGACCTGGCCGGTGATGGCCACGATCGGGACCGAGTCCATCTGCGCGTCGGCGATCGGGGTGACCAGGTTGGTCGCGCCGGGACCGGATGTGGCCATACACACACCAACCTTGCCGGTGGCCTGCGCGTAACCGGTGGCCGCGTGGCCGGCGCCCTGCTCGTGCCGGACGAGGACGTGCCGCACCTTGGAGTCGAACAGCGGGTCGTATACCGGGAGAATCGCGCCACCGGGAATGCCGAATACGGTATCGACGCCGAGCTCCTCGAGCGACCGGACGACCGACTGCGCACCGGTGACCCGCTCGGGCGGGGCCTGGCGGCGGTTGGCCGCGGACGTCGCGTTGGCAGCGGACGATGTCTGCTGATTCGCCGAAGGCGCTGGCCTGCGGGCCGAAGGCCCGGGCCGTGCGGTAGGTGCGCTCACCGTCTTCGTTCCTTACTGGTAGTCGTTCTGACCCCGGATTTTGTGCCTCGCGGCGCTGGGACGGACGACATCAGGCCCTCGCAAAGAGCGCCTGGAAGGCCGTCCGTCCACCGCAAACGCGGCGTCTTGCGCCTCGCATGTCGAACAATTATCCGAACATAAAAAAGCCCCCGTCAGCACAGGGCTGAACGAGGGTGGCGCGTCGCGACGCGAGCTGACGTATTCGACTCAGAGTGTCAGGCTCAACGCTGGACGCGCCGGCCGATTACGAGCAATTCGTTTCGGTTCACGCGCACGACGTTAAGCGGGCGTGAACCGAAGAGTCAAACAGATGACCTATGGCGTCCCATTATGTGGGACAGTGTGGTTGCTTGTGTCCGTTCACCAGGATGCGAGGATGGTGGTGTGTCATCACCGCATCAGTCCGTGCCACCTACTGAATCGTCCCATACGCCCGCCGCGGGAGCGGAGACGGGTAGCGCCTCGACCACCCGGGTGATCCGCATCCCACGACTGGCCTTCCTCGGCGTATTCATCCTGCTGATGTGCGTATTCTTCCCGTTCGTCGGCTGGCCGGCCGGGCTCTGGTGGCTGTTGCTGATCCCCGTCGTCGTGCTGGTATGGGTGCTGCGGACCCAGACCTCCGTCTCGGACGCGGGACTGGACCTGCGGACGCTGTTGGGATCCCGCCATCTGGATTGGGCACAGGTGAAGGGTGTGCGAATCCCAAAGCGTGGATACGTGCTCGCCGATCTGAACGACGGCACCGAAGTGAAGTTGCCAGCGGTGAGCTACGACCGGTTGCGCGACCTGGCGGCGGCGTCCGACGGGCGGATTCCGAACCCGTTCGCGGGGCCGGAGGAAGCCACGGGGAGCGGATCCACCGCCGCCGAACCCGCAGCTGATGAGGCAGCCGGGCACGACGCGGACACGGCCGTGCCCGACGCGGACAATCCGATGATCAACGAGGTTGCGAAGACCTCCGAAACTGAGAACGCCGATACCACGGGCGACGGTCAGCACCCGTAGGCCCGCACGGGCCACAGGGGGCGCGGAGCACCGCGACCGTCAGCAGCGTCACACCGTGGAACATCTTCCGACGGTAAGATGTTGCGTCGGATGATGGGATGATCTTGTCGAGAGCACCGATCCCCGTTCTCACCCATCGCCCTCGACGGTCCGGCACCTCCGGCAACACCGTCAGCGCCGACCACACCCCCGGCGGCGACTCATCGAAACACGGGCTGACACCGAGAGACCCACTGCAGAGCTGCCTCATGGGCGACGCGACCGGCATGTAGACGCACCCACTCGCGGGAGTAACGTGGGAGCGTCGCCGAGCAAACTCTGCGCAGTCGCAAAGAGCGCTTGGACGGACGAACGTCCGGCCACCGCAAAGAGCGCTTGGACGGACGGACGTCCGGCCACCGCACCCCAGCCCCCGCGACCCGAGGACCATCGAAATGCCACCTCTTCGTTCCCGAACCACGACCATCGGCCGCAATGCCGCGGGTGCCCGCGCACTTTGGCGAGCCACCGGTATGACCGAATCCGACTTCGGCAAGCCGATCGTCGCGATCGCGAACTCCTACACCCAGTTCGTGCCCGGCCACGTGCACCTGAAGAACGTCGGCGAGATCGTGGCCGACGCGGTGCGCGCCGCCGGTGGGGTACCGCGCGAGTTCCACACCATCGCCGTCGACGACGGCATCGCCATGGGCCACGGCGGCATGCTCTACTCGCTGCCGTCGCGCGAGATCATCGCCGACTCAGTGGAATACATGGTGAACGCGCACACCGCCGACGCGCTGGTCTGCATCTCGAACTGCGACAAGATCACGCCGGGCATGTTGAATGCCGCCATGCGTCTGAACATTCCGACGGTGTTCGTCTCCGGCGGGCCGATGGAGGCAGGCAAAGCCGTGGTCGTGGGCGGCGTCGCGCAGGCGCCGACCGACCTGATCACCGCGATCTCCGCGAGCGCGAATCAGGCGGTGTCCGAAGAGGGTTTGAGCGAGGTCGAGCGTTCCGCGTGCCCGACCTGCGGCTCGTGTTCGGGCATGTTCACCGCGAACTCCATGAACTGCCTCACCGAGGCGCTGGGTCTCGCACTACCTGGCAACGGCTCCACGCTGGCGACACACGCTGCCCGCCGGGCACTGTTCGAGAAGGCGGGCACCGTGGTGGTGGACATCGCCAATCGCTGGTACCGCACCGACGATGCCTCGGTGCTGCCGCGAAACGTGGCTGACGCCAAGGCTTTCCGAAACGCGATGGCGCTGGACGTCGCGATGGGCGGCTCGACCAACACCGTGCTGCACACGCTGGCCGCCGCGCAGGAAGGTGAGATCGACTTCGATCTGCACACCATCGAGGAGACCAGCCGCCGGGTGCCCACCCTGTCGAAGGTCTCGCCCAACTCCGACTACCACATGGAGGACGTGCACCGGGCCGGCGGCATCCCCGCCCTCCTCGGCGAGCTGCGGCGTGCCGGTCTGCTGGAAACCGACGTCACCACGGTGCACACCAAGAGCTTCGACGAGTGGCTCGACACCTGGGACATCCGCTCCGGCAAGGCCTCCGAGGAAGCCCTCGAGCTGTTCCACGCCGCGCCGGGCGGTGTGCGCACCACCGAGCCTTTCTCCACCGAGAACCGCTGGTCGTCACTGGACACCGATGCCGAGGGCGGCTGCATCCGCGACCTGGAGCACGCCTACACGAAGGAGGGCGGCCTTGTCGTATTGCGCGGCAACATCGCTCCCGACGGCGCGGTGCTGAAGACCGCGGGCATCGACGAGGAACTGTTCTCCTTCCAGGGCCCCGCCGTCGTCGTGGAGTCGCAGGAAGAGGCCGTGTCGGTCATCCTCGGCAAGAAGATCGAGCCGGGCGACGTGATCGTCGTCCGCTACGAGGGCCCCTCGGGTGGCCCTGGCATGCAGGAGATGTTGCACCCCACCGCTTTCCTCAAGGGCGCGGGGCTCGGCAAGCAGTGCGCGCTGATCACCGACGGCCGTTTCTCCGGCGGCACCTCGGGCCTGTCGATCGGCCACATCTCCCCCGAGGCGGCGAGCGGCGGTGCCATCGGCCTGGTCGAGAACGGCGACCAGATCCGCATCGACGTCACCGCGCGCACGCTCGAGGTCCTTGTCGACGACGCCGTCCTCGCCGAGCGCCGCGCAAAGATGGACGCCTCCGAACGTCCCTGGCAGCCGGTCAACCGCGACCGTCTGGTCACCACCGCCCTCCGCGCCTACGCCGCGTTGGCGACCTCCGCCGACAAGGGCGCCGTGCGCCACGTGCCGTAGCCGCCTCTCATCGAGGTCGAGCACCCCGATGCGCATAGGGACGCGGCGACGGCGTCCTACGGCAGTGAGTTGTGGGCACTGCGGCTGGGTGTGAGCCGATGGGCGTGGCCGCTGGCCGTGGGCTGCCAGGTTCGGACGCGGCCCAGGAAGACGGCCGGTGCTCGGCGGGTGACCGCTTCGGACTGATCGCCGAGCGCTGCCGTCGAAACGCGTAACGGTAGTACTGCCCGATGTAGCGCAGCACCGGCACCAGCAACATCACCTTGCCCATCACCCGGTAGGCGCCGGGCACCTGCTTGAAGGTGTCGGAGTCGAACAGCGACACCCGGTTCAGCAGCCGCGCGCCGGGCACCGCCGCCAAGATGTCGTCGGGCCCATTGATTGCCCAGTGCAGCGTCGATGCGGACCAGCGCACCACGGAGTTGCACCATCGTGACTCGAGGGTGAGGGTCTTGCCCATGTTGTGAACGGGGGCTGTTGGGGACCGAGCTGTTACAGAATCCTGTCGGCGCACCGGACCGACTGTCGTGCATCGCACCGTGCAGGCGTGCCCGTTGGCCAGCCATATCAAACGGACGACTGTCGCCGAGTAGTGCGTGCCACAGCGACCTCAGCGGCACCTTGATGCTCAGCGAATTCACCTGCGCCGCAGCCGAACTCCACGATGACCTCCTCCGCGATCCACTCGACCTCGACGGGGTCGAGGACGCTGCGGAAGTCGCACTGAATCAGGGCCGCGAGACCGGGCGACGCCCCATGCGCATACTGCCCACCAGATCCTCGCCCATGACGTGGATGGCTGGGCGAGGCCCTTCCTCAGCGCGCTCGCTATCGTGATGGCGTGTCATACCGCCGCGCGGCATCGGCGAGGTAGTTGTTCAGGATAGGACCGATGACAGCCAATGCCTCCGGTGTCGTCATCTCTATATGCGCGCAGTCCACCACGCACTCGTGTATGGCCCCGGTGACCGCCGACCGCCAGACCTCGGCTGAGAGCCGCTTGCCTGCATCGTCCACCGACCTCGCCGCGCTGAAGAACAGCATGTCCCCATCGAAGACTCCAGCCTGGAAATTGCGCAGGATTCGTTTCCGGTTCTCGATCCATGCACCGAGGCATTCCAGGTGCGTGGCCGTGAGACCGGTATCCAGACCGAACGACTGGTTCAGGAGCAGAACGGCATCCTCGAATGACATCTCGCTATCGGCCTGCGAGGCAGCGAGTTCCGAGCCAGTGGTGTGCAGCAAGCCATTGGTGTGGAGGTCTGCTAGCTCCACACCAATGGCACGGACCAACTTCTCGGCGCTGACGTTCCCCTCGAACAGATCGTCCCCGTCGACGGCGTGATCTTCCCCGTTGATGACCGCGGTGTCCATGAGTGCGAGTGTCGCAACATCGTCACCAGCGCCGCGCAATTCAACGGCCATGGCGTGCGCAATCACGCCACCCAGGGACCATCCCAACAGATGGTACGGACCGTGCGGCTGGATGGTGCGGATCTCCTCGACATACCGATGAGCCAACTGCTCGACCGATCCGAAGCCCGACTCGCCGCCGATCACCGGCGATTGCAGCCCGTACACGGGACGGTCGATCGAGAGATACTGAACCAGCCCTGAATATGCCCACGAGAGTCCACTTCCCGGATGCACGCAGAAGAGAGCAGGTCGACTACCGGTGGAACGCAGCGGCAGCACCACTCCGAGAGCATTGTCGGCTGACGCTCCGCGAAAGCTCAGTGGACTGCCGATGCGCCGGGCAAGTCCTGCCGGCGTTGGATCGAGGAACACAAGACTCACGGGGATATCGACGCCGAGTCTGGCCCGCAGTATGGTCACAACTCTGGTCGCGACCAGTGAGTTGCCACCCAGGTCGAAGAAGTTGTCGTCGATTCCGACGGGTGTGATGCCGAGGATTTCGGCGTATATGTTGGTGATGGCTTCTTCTGTTGGTGTGGTGGGTGCCTGGTATGTCTGGCTGGTGAACTCCGGTGTTGGTAGCGCCTGCCGGTCGAGTTTCCCGGTGGGGGCCAGCGGGATCTCGTCGAGGACGATCACCGCTGTTGGCATCATGTAGCCGGGCAGGGTGCGCCCGAGAAGGGTTTTCAGGCCGGGCACGTCGATCTGTCCGTTGTCCGGGTGCACATACGACACCAGTGTGGTTTCTCCCGACGGGCCGGTACGCGCCAGCGTGGCAGCGAAACCGACCGCGGGATCGGTGGTCAGGACGGCATCGATCTCGCCGAGCTCGATCCGGAATCCACGTATTTTCACTTGGAAGTCGTTGCGTCCCACGAACTCCAGTTCCCCGTCCCGGGTCCACCGGACCACGTCCCCTGTCCGATACATTCGCCCACCCGAGCCCGCGTAGGGATCGGCCACGAACCGTGCCGCGCTCGATCCCGCACGACCGTGGTAGCCACGAGCCACACCCGGCCCGGAAACATAGAGCTCACCGACCACCCCGACCGGTATCGGCCGCAGCCACCCATCCAGGACGACCTCGCGGACCCCGCGGACCGGCCCGCCGACCGTCACCGGTCCGCCGGGGGTCATCGGGCCGCTGATGTTGGACATGATGGTGGTCTCGGTCGGCCCGTACGCGTCGAACAACCGCCGTCGCGGCGCCCAGCGGGTCACCAGGTCCGGTGGACACGCTTCACCACCGGTCACGATATCGGCGAACCCGTCGAGACCGGCCGGATCGACCGTGCTCAACACGGTCGGGGTGAGGAACCCGTGCGTGATGTGTTCGGTGGCCAGTACCTCGGCCAGTTCCGCCCCGCCGCGTATTGCCGGCGCCGCGATCACCAACCGTGCCCCGGCACCGAAGGCCATCAGATACTCGAGAATCGACGCATCGAAACTCGGAGAGGAGAAATGCAACACCCGCGAGACCGGTGACGTCGCGTACCGGGCACACTGCTCGATCGCGAAATTCTCCAGGCCCTGATGGGTGACCACGACACCCTTCGGGGTGCCGGTGGACCCGGAGGTGTAGATCAGATACGCCGGATGCTCCAACCGCAACGGGGCCAAGCGGTCGGTGTCGGTCACCGTGGTGGCCGGGCATCGTGTGTAGGTGTCCTGTATGGCGGGGTCGTCGAGGATCAGCCAGTCGATGGTGTCGGGGAGCCTGTCGTGCTCGCGTGCGGTGGTGACCCCGGTCACGGCACCGGAATCGGTGAGCATCCGGGTGATCCGGTCGGTGGGATAGCCGGGATCGACCGGGAGGAACCCGGCACCGGTCTTGGCTACCGCCCACACCGACAACACCGATTCCAGCGACCGTGCCATCCCGATCGCGACGAACGATTCCGGGCCCGCACCATGATCGATCAACCACCGCGCCAACCGGTTCGAACGCTGATCCAGCTCCCGATACGACACCTCCACACCCTGGTAGGACACCGCTGCCGCGTCCGGGTCCACCGCCGCGGTATCGGTGAAGATCTCCGGCAGGGTCCGCACCGACCCACCCGCGTTCCCCCGGACCGGGACCAGTCGGCGGTACTCGGCCGCGGAAAGCAGCCCCAGCCGCGCCAGCGGCAGGTCGAGGTCGGCGGTGATCGCGTCGAGGACCCGGGTGAGGTGGGTCAGGATCGACTCGATCGTGGCGGGTTCGAAGAGTTCGGGGAGGTATTTGATGGTCAGGTGTAGTCGGGTATCACTCGATGCGGCCAGGGCGAGGGGGTAGTGGGTGGCGTCGTGTCCGTGTATCGCGTTCACCCGGACCCCGGCCAGGTCGGTGGCCTCGCTCAGCCCGGCCCGCTCGATGGGGTAGGACTCGAACACGGTCACGGTGTCGAACCTCGCGCCCGGGCCGGCGGCCTGCTGGATCTGGCTCAACCCGAGGTAGTGGTGGTCGAGTAACGCGGCCTGCTCGGCCTGGACTCGTGTGAGCAGGGTAGCGAGGGTGTCGCGGTAGTCCAGCGTGATCCGGACCGGGATTGTGTTGATGAACAACCCGATCATCTCTTCGATACCCGGGATCTGGGCCGGGCGCCCCGAAACGATCCCACCGAACACCACGTCCTCACGAGAGGTCAACGCCCCCACCACGATGCCCCACCCGACCTGCACCATCGTGTTCACCGTCACCTCGAGGTCGCGGGCGGTGGCGGTGAGTGTCCTGGTCTGCGCCACGCTCAGGTCCACTCGTGTCTCGCAGGGGAACCGCGACAACAGCCGGCCCCGCCCGGCCGGGGCGAGCAGGGTCGGTTCGGTCACCCCGGCCAGGGCCGCCATCCACACCGCCTGTGACTGTGCACTGTCGCGGGCACCCAGCCACGCCAGATACTCCCGATACGGGTGTACCCGCGGCAGGGCCGTGGCGTCCCCGCCGGTGGCGTAGAGCAGTAACAGTTCCCGGATCAGCAGCGGTGTGGACCAGCCGTCGAGCAGGACATGATGATTGGTCCACACCAGCCGATACTCACCCGCCCGGACCGTGACCAGCATCAGCCGTAGCAGTGGCGGGTCGGCCATGTCGAAAGAAGTGACCGAGTCGATTGTCAAGAGTTCCTCGAGTGCGGCCTCGCGACCGGTTTCGGCGATACCGGTCAAATCGACCACACGCACCGCCACCTCGACCCGGTCGGGCACGACCTGCACGAACCTGCCCTCGGTGTCGGGAACGAACCCCGCCCGCAGGTTCGGGTGCCGCGCCAACAAACCCTCCGCCGCGGCCCGTAACCGTGGCAGCGACACCACCCCACCCAACTCCAGCACCAACTGCACCAGATACGCATCCACCGATTCCTCGGCCAGCAACGCATGAAACAGCAACCCCGCCTGCAGCGGCGCCAACGGCCACACCTCGACCAACCCCGGGAACCGCTGTTCGAGCGCCTCGATCCCCGACTGGTCCACACACACCAATTCCAGATCCGACGGTGTGTGCCCACCAGCACCCGGTCCGCTCGCGTGCACACTCAACGCGGTCAACGCCGTAACCCACCCGTCTGCCAGCTCGCTGACCTCGCCGGTGGTCAGGACCCCGGACGGGAAGCAGAACCCCGCCCGCAGTACCGGCCCCGCCGGGGTATCGATGACCGCGGCATTGATATCGACCGCCACCACCGGCGACAACTCCCGACGACCGGTAACACCCACACCCGCATCACCGACCGGAACCCACCCCGGCATCCCCCCCGAACCAGTAGTAGCTGCGGCGGCGGCGGCGGTGGCGGCGGTGGCGGTGGCGGCGGTGGCGGTGGTGGTGGTGGTGGTGGCGGTGGTGGTGGTCAACCGGCCCAGGTAGTTGAAACCGATCTGTGGGGTCGGTAGCGAGTTCAGTACCGGCCGGGTGTCGGTGTTGAGGTAACGCAGTAACCCGTAACCGATCCCGTGGTCGGGGACCGCGCGTAGTTGTTCTTTGACTGTTTTGAGTGCCGCGGCTGCGGCCGGGCCTGCGGCCGGTATCTCATCCATCTCGATCTCGGACAGGTCTATGCGTAGCGGGAACAGGGTGGTGAACCAGCCCACCGTGCCCGACAGGTCCGCTCCGGGGACGGCCTGTTCTACCCGGCCGTGGCCCTCGACACCGACCAGGACCTGCCCGGTCTCGATACCCCGATCGTGTCGCCACCGGATCACCGCGATCGCCAACGCGGTCAGCAACCCGTCATCGACACTGCCGTGGAACTTTTCCGGCACTGTCGTCAGCAAGGTCTCGCTCACCTCTACCGGCACGTCCACCACGACCGTGTCGATGCTCGTAGCGGTATCGCGGACCGGGTCCAGCCCCCGCGTTCCCAGCACCGGATCAGGCCCGCTCAGCATGCCCTGCCACAGATCCAGTTCCCCGACCCGCTCCACCGTGTGCGCGGCCTCGACCAACCCATACGCCCACCGGCGCATCGAGGTCCCCGACACGGTCACCTCGGGATCGCGACCGGTCTGGATCCGAGCCCACGCCGCCGCCAGATCCGCCACCAGAATCCGCCACGACACCCCATCGATCACCACATGATGCGCCACCACCAACAACCGGCCACCCACACCCGAACCCACACCAGGGTCGAACCACACCACCTGCAACACCACCCCCGCCACCGGATCCAACCGACCCACCGCAGCATCCAACTCCGCAGCCACCACCCCCGAAAACCCATCACCCACCACCCCCGCCACCGGCACCCGCCGAATCAACCCCGCCACCGACACCGACCCCACCGGCCCCACCACAAACCCCCACCCAACCCCCGCACCATCAACCCCCGCCCCAACAACCCCCGCCCCAACAACCCCGGCCCCAACCCCGGTGTCGGTGTCGGTGTCGGTGTCGGTGCTGTGGTGGAGCCGGGCTCGGAGCATGTCGTGGCGGTCGACCACTGCTTGTATCGTCCGGGTCAGGCTGTCTTGGTCGATCCCGGTCGGTAGTGACAGCAGCACTGTTTGTGAGAACCGGTCGAAACCGTCGCCGCTGCCCTGGTCGAGTAGCCATGCCACGATCGGTGTCACCGGGATCTCACCGATCCCGCCGCCGGGCAACTCGGCCAGGACCGGTCCGGTCCTGGTTTGTGTCGCGGTCTGGGCCAGCCCGGCGACGGTCTTACGTTCGAAGACTTCTTGCGGGGAGAAAACCACTCCCGCGGCTTTCGCCCGCGCCACCAACTGGATCGACATGATGCTGTCACCACCCAGCGCGAAGAACGAGTCCTCCGCCCCTACCGACTCGACCCCCAACACCTCAGCGAACAACCCCGCCAACACCACCTCCACCGACGTCGAGGGTGCCCGGTAGGCCTCACCGGTGAACTCCGGTGCCGGCAACGCCCGCCGATCCAACTTCCCGTTCGCGGTCAACGGCAACCGATCCAAGGCCACGATCGCGGCAGGCACCATGTACTCCGGCAACCGCTCGGCCACAAACCCACGCATCTGGGCCACTCGGCTGGTCGCGCCGGGATCGTTGACGTATCCGGCCAGGGAACCCAGCGGGCCGGCGGGCAGATACACCTCCGAAAACACCTCGGGCACTGCCGTGTCGGTGTCGGTGTAGATCACATCCATCAGCCCCGCAACTGGGGACCAGGTCAGGAGTACCGCGTACCCCAGATCGTGTCCGAGTAGACGGCAGTCTTGTGGTGCTATGGCATCCACGGTCGGGGCGGTCTTGTCGAGCAGGTCACTTATCGGGGTGCGATCGACGGCGTGGTCGAGAGCGCGTGCGGCGGCGATGTCGGGTGCCAGCCCGGCGTGCGGGATCCCGCTGATCCGGATCCGTTCGGGATGTTCGGTACGCAGATACTCCCTGACTTCTGCCAAGCCCTTGAACTGTTCCCACGGCCTTACCGGTGCCGCGGCCAGCGACCGCACCATTACCGGCGCCTTACGTAGCACCACCTCATACCGGTACCGGCCGAGTTCGTTGACCGCGTCTATGTCCTTGAGCTGGATGTCCACTGCCCCGATATCGGGAAGATGCTGTGGCAGGGCGGTGAAGAACTCCGGTGCCAGCATCAACTCCCGCTGCGCGAGTACCTCTCGGCGCACCCGTTCACGCACCATCGCCGCGGTGGCTACCTCGTCAGCGCGAGCGCACTGCACGCCGGTGGTGAACTCTGGCAGCAACGCCAAGTTCCGCACGTCCCCGATGAACAGGGCACCGCCCGGGGTCAGCAACGGTAGTGCCTTACCGAGCACGTCAAGCAGGTACGCCGCGTTCGGGAAGTACTGCACCACCGAGTTCAGCACCACCGTGTCGAAATAGTCGTGTGGCAGCCCCTCGACCACATCCGCCGACTGCACCCGTAACCGCACCCGTCCCGCCCACGGCTGATATTCCACCCCGGCCTGCAGTGCCTCGATCGTCGGTGTCGAGAAATCCGTCGCCCAATACTCTTCGCAGTCCGGTGCCAGCCCAGACAGCAACAATCCCGACCCGACCCCGATCTCGAGGACCCGCCGTGGCCGCAACCCGCGAATCCGTTCTACCGCCGCTGCCCGCCATGCCCGCATCTGCTCGAGCGGGATCGGCTGACCGGTGTAGCTGGAGTTCCAGCCCGAAAAGTCTTCCCCGAATCCCACCACATTCTGGTGGGAACCGGTCGCGTTGTCGGTATCGGTCTGTGCTCGGACATAAGCCTGTTCCCCCGAGTACAAGTCGTCATACACTCGCCGCCATTGCCCTACCAGCTCTGTTTCCCGCGCGTCTTCCCGCGCCAGGCTCGCTTCCCGGTCGAGCACCACATACCCCACCAACTGCTTGTCCAGCACCGCGCCATCGGCCCCGCTGTCGCGGGCGACCACCACCGCCTGCGATACCTGTGGATGTGCCGTCAGCACCGCTTCGATCTCTCCCGGCTCGATTCGGAACCCACGGATCTTGACCTGTTCGTCCACACGCCCCACGAACTCCAACCGGCCACCGGTATCCCACCGCACCAGGTCCCCGGTCCGATACATCCGATCGCCGCGACCGTCGAACGGGCAGGCCACGAAACGCTGCGCGGTCAATCCCGAACGGCCTCGATACCCCCGTCCCACCCCGGAACCAGCGATATACAACTCCCCCGCTACCCCCACCGGCACCGGCTGCAACCCCGCATCCACCACGAACACCCGCGCGTTCCCGATCGGAACACCGATCGGCACCGACCCACCCACCACCCCACCCGACGGTTCCACAACCTCGCTGGTGGCATAGATCGTGGTCTCGGTCGGCCCGTACGCGTTGACCACCCGAACCCCTGGCATCGCGGACTGCACCCGCTCGACCATCCACACCGGCAACGCTTCACCCGCAAGTACGACGGTGCCTGCCGCGATCGTTCCCGCCGCGATCTGATCGAGCATCGCCGCGAATACCGACGGCACCGTGCTGATCACATCCCCGGTCCAACCGTCCCGCTCGCCGAGCACCAGGAGATCACGGACCACCTCGATGCGCCCGCCCGCACACAGCGGCGCGAACATCTCGAACACCGACACATCGAACGTCGCCGACGTACTGGCCAGCACCCGGGAAAACCCCGCACCGAGAGTGGAACTCATTTGCGACACGCAGTTGACCACGTTGCGGTGGCTGACGGCGACACCTTTGGGGGTGCCGGTGGATCCGGAGGTGTAGATCACATACGCCAGGTGTTCCGGGCGCAGCGGGCCGATCCGGTCGGTGTCGGTGGGGTTGGTCTCGCCCCGGTCCCCGCCGTCGCTCCTGACCCACCCGCAGCCGGCGGCGACACCGAGGTCGGGGCCGACCTCGGTGTCGAGTGTGTCGAGGTGCACGAACTCGAAACCGGTGGGCGGCAGCACGGCGGTGGTGGCAGTGGTGGTCAACACCAGCAGGGGGCGGGCGTCGGTGAGGATGAATCGGGTGCGTTCGCTGGGGTAATTCGGGTCGATCGGCAGGTACGCGCCACCGGATTTGAGGACCGCCAGCAACGCGATCACCAGTTCCGGCGAGCGCGGCAACGCGACCGCGACCACCGACTCCGGACCCACACCACGCCCGATCAACACCCGCGCCAACCGGTTCGCCCGCGCGTTGACCTGCCTATACGACACCTGCCGGTCGGCGAAGACGAGAGCCACCGCGTCCGGCGAGGCGGCCACCTGATCCTCGAACAGTGCCGGGATCGTCGCTGCCGGCACCGGCACCGCGGTGTCGTTCCACGTCCGCAGGATCTGTTCCCGCTCGCCGGGGACTAGGACGTCGAGCCGATCGAGCCGCCGCCCTGGATCCGCCACCACTGCCTCGAGGACCCGCACATACCGGGCCGCGATCTGTTCGACGGTGCTCCGGTCGAACAGATCGCTTGCGTACTCGATCGATCCCTGTACTCCCTGCTGTTCACCCTGGATGGGGGGCAGCTCGGTCAGGCTGAAGAACAGATCGAACTTCGCTGTCCCCGTCGCGGCGGGCTCCCCTCTCAGCTCCAGCCCCGGAAAATCCACGTCCGGGAAAGGATTGTTCTGCAACGCGAACATCACCTGGAACAGCGGGTGGTAGGCGGTCGAGCGGGCTGGGTTCAGCAACTCCACCAACCGTTCGAACGGCGCATCCTGATTCTCATACGCCGCCAACGCCTTCTTCCGCACCTGTTGGAGGACCTCGCCGAAACACGGATTCCCGGACGTATCAACCCGCAACACCCACGTGTTGACGAAGAACCCGACCAGATCCGTCAACGCCTCATCGGTGCGACCCGCGATCGGGCCCCCGATCGGGATATCGTCCCCGGCCCCGAGCTTGTGCAACAACACCGCCAACGCCGACTGCAACACCATCGACACCGTCGCTCCGCGCCTGCGTGCGAGCCGCTCCACCCCCACCGACAAACGCGGCTCGAGCGCGAACGTCACCTCCGCACCGCGGTAACTGGCCACCGCCGGCCGCGGACGGTCGGTCGGCAACCGTAGTTGTTCCGGCGCCCCGTCCAACTCCCGACGCCAATACCCGAACTGGGCGGCCAGCACACTGTTCGGATCCTCTTCCGATCCGAGCCAATCCCGCTGCCACAGGGTGTAATCGGCGTACTGCACCGGCAACGGCGCCCACCCCGGCGCCGCACCGGCCGACCGCGCCGCATATGCCGACGCTATATCCCGCGCCAGCGGCGCCAACGACGCCCCATCCCCGGCGATATGGTGGATCACCAGCACCAGGACATGTTCCTCGGCCGCGCACCGGAAAATCCGGGCCCGCACCGGGACTTCGGCCGAAAGATCGAACCGGTAGCCCGCCACCGCGGCCACAGCCGCCACCCGCTCCGGCTCGGCCGCTGTCACCACCTCGCCGATCACCTGGTCCACCGGCACCGCCTCGACCGGCAAGATCTGCTGGAACGGCACCCCCTCATCCTCGACGAAGATGGTGCGCAGGCTCTCGTGCCTGGCCACCACATCTGCGATCGCGGCCCGCAACGCGGTCACATCCAACGCACCACGCAGCCGCACCGCCAGCGGAATGTTGTAGGTCGCCGAGGCACCCTCGTACCGGTGGATGAACCACAACCGGCGCTGCGCATATGACAGCGGCATCCGCTCCGGCCGATGCCGCGCCACCAACGGCGCCCGCACCACACCCTGCTCCGACAGCCGCGGCGCCAACCCGGCCACGGTCGGGGATTCGAAGATCACCCGGATCGGTACCTCCACCCCCAACACCGACCGGAACCGGCTGACCAGCCGGGTCGCGGTCAACGAATGCCCACCCAGATCGAAGAAGTTGTCATCGACACCGACCCGTGCCACACCGAGGACTTCGGCGAACACGGCCGCGACGGCTTCTTCCACCGGTGTCGAGGGTGCCCGGTAGGCCTCACCGGTGAACTCCGGTGCCGGCAACGCCCGCCGATCCAACTTCCCGTTCGCGGTCAACGGCAACCGATCCAAGGCCACGATCGCGGCAGGCACCATGTACTCCGGCAACCGCTCGGCCACAAACCCACGCATCTGGGCCACTCGGCTGGTCGCGCCGGGATCGTTGACGTATCCGGCCAGGGAACCCAGCGGGCCGGCGGGCAGATACACCTCGGAGAACACCTCGGGCACTGCCGTGTCGGTGTCGGTGTAGATCGCGTCGATCGATCCTGTGGCCGGGGACCAGGTCAGGAGTACCGCGTACCCCAGATCGTGTCCGAGTAGACGGCAGTCTTGTGGTGCTATGGCATCCACGGTCGGGGCGGTCTTGTCGAGCAGGTCACTTATCGGGGTGCGATCGACGGCGTGGTCGAGAGCGCGTGCGGCGGCGATGTCGGGTGCCAGCCCGGCGTGCGGGATCCCGCTGATCCGGATCCGTTCGGGATGTTCGGTACGCAGATACTCCCTGACTTCTGCCAAGCCCTTGAACTGTTCCCACGGCCTTACCGGTGCCGCGGCCAGCGACCGCACCATTACCGGCGCCTTACGTAGCACCACCTCATACCGGTACCGGCCGAGTTCGTTGACCGCGTCTATGTCCTTGAGCTGGATGTCCACTGCCCCGATATCGGGAAGATGCTGTGGCAGGGCGGTGAAGAACTCCGGTGCCAGCATCAACTCCCGCTGCGCGAGTACCTCTCGGCGCACCCGTTCACGCACCATCGCCGCGGTGGCTACCTCGTCAGCGCGAGCGCACTGCACGCCGGTGGTGAACTCTGGCAGCAACGCCAAGTTCCGCACGTCCCCGATGAACAGGGCACCGCCCGGGGTCAGCAACGGTAGTGCCTTACCGAGCACGTCAAGCAGGTACGCCGCGTTCGGGAAGTACTGCACCACCGAGTTCAGCACCACCGTGTCGAAATAGTCGTGTGGCAGCCCCTCGACCACATCCGCCGACTGCACCCGTAACCGCACCCGTCCCGCCCACGGCTGATATTCCACCCCGGCCTGCAGTGCCTCGATCGTCGGTGTCGAGAAATCCGTCGCCCAATACTCTTCGCAGTCCGGTGCCAGCCCAGACAGCAACAATCCCGACCCGACCCCGATCTCGAGGACCCGCCGTGGCCGCAACCCGCGAATCCGTTCTACCGCCGCTGCCCGCCATGCCCGCATCTGCTCGAGCGGGATCGGCTGACCGGTGTAGCTGGAGTTCCAGCCCGAAAAGTCTTCCCCGAATCCCACCACATTCTGGTGGGAACCGGTCGCGTTGTCGGTATCGGTCTGTGCTCGGACATAAGCCTGTTCCCCCGAGTACAAGTCGTCATACACTCGCCGCCATTGCCCTACCAGCTCTGTTTCCCGCGCGTCTTCCCGCGCCAGGCTCGCTTCCCGGTCGAGCACCACATACCCCACCAACTGCTTGTCCAGCACCGCGCCATCGGCCCCGCTGTCGCGGGCGACCACCACCGCCTGCGATACCTGTGGATGTGCCGTCAGCACCGCTTCGATCTCTCCCGGCTCGATTCGGAACCCACGGATCTTGACCTGTTCGTCCACACGCCCCACGAACTCCAACCGGCCACCGGTATCCCACCGCACCAGGTCCCCGGTCCGATACATCCGATCGCCGCGACCGTCGAACGGGCAGGCCACGAACCGCTGCGCGGTCAATCCCGAACGGCCTCGATACCCCCGGCCCACCCCGGAACCAGCGATATACAACTCCCCCGCTACCCCCACCGGCACCGGCTGCAACCCCGCATCCACCACGAACACCCGCGCGTTCCCGATCGGCGACCCGATCGACACCGACACCCCACCCGACTCGTCGGATTCGGGCACCGAGTATCGGGTGGCGCACACCGTGGTCTCGGTCGGCCCGTACGCGTTGACCACCCCGACCTCGGGATAAGCATGACGGAACCGGTCCACCGCGACCGGGGAGAGCGCGTCCCCGCCGGTGACTACCTGTTGCACCCCGTCCCACATCTGCGTGTGCTCCGCGGACGGATCCGCCAGCAGGTGAAACATGGGGGTCGCCACGAACAGCGACGTCACCCGATGCTCGGTCACCAGCCGCTCGAGCATCGCCGGGTCCGCCGGCCCTGGCGGGGCGATCACCAGCTCGCTACCGGAAAGCAACGCCGTCCACATCTCATACGCCGACGCGTCGAACCCCAGCGACGAGGACATCAGCATCCGCTCACGCCCGCTGGTCGGCCACCCGTGGAACACCAGGTTGATCACGTTGTAGTGGCAGATCGCCACCCCTTTCGGGACCCCGGTCGACCCGGAGGTATACATCACATACGCCAGATGCTCCGGACACAGCCGGGCCACCCGCTCCGCATCGGTGAACTCACCAGCATCCATATCACCAGCACCAGCACCAGCACCGTCGATACCGAGCGTGTCCAGATACAGCAATTCCAGGTCGGTGGGCGCCAGCACGGCCGCGGTCGCCGCGTCGGTCAACACCAGCACCGGGGCGGCGTCGGTGAGGATGAACCCGGTCCGCTCACTCGGATAATTCGGGTCGATCGGCAGGTACGCGCCACCGGATTTGAGGACCGCCAGCAACGCGATCACCAGTTCCGGCGAGCGCGGCAACGCGACCGCGACCACCGACTCCGGACCCACACCACGCCCGATCAACACCCGCGCCAACCGGTTCGCCCAGGCATCGACCTGCCGGTAGGTCCACCGCTGCCCCCCACTGCTCAACGCCACCGCCTCCGGCCGAGCGCCCACCTGCTCCCCGAACAACTCCGGCACCGTCACCGCCGGAACCGGCGCCACCGTCTCGTTCCACCCCTCCAACACTCGCCGACCCTCGGCCCCGTCCAGCAAAGCGAGCCGATCGAGCCGCCGCCCTGGATCCGCCACCACTGCCTCGAGGACCCGCACATACCGGGCCGCGATCTGTTCGACGGTGCTCCGGTCGAACAGATCGCTTGCGTACTCGATCGATCCCTGTACTCCCTGCTGTTCACCCTGGATGGGGGGCAGCTCGGTCAGGCTGAAGAACAGATCGAACTTCGCTGTCCCCGTCGCGGCGGGCTCCCCTCTCAGCTCCAGCCCCGGAAAATCCACGTCCGGGAAAGGATTGTTCTGCAACGCGAACGACACCTGGAACAGCGGGTGGTAGGCGGTCGAGCGGGCTGGGTTCAGCAACTCCACCAACCGTTCGAACGGCGCATCCTGATTCTCATACGCCGCCAACGCCTTCTTCCGCACCTGTTGGAGGACCTCGCCGAAACACGGATTCCCGGACGTATCAACCCGCAACACCCACGTGTTGACGAAGAACCCGACCAGATCCGTCAACGCCTCATCGGTGCGACCCGCGATCGGGCCCCCGATCGGGATATCGTCCCCGGCCCCGAGCTTGTGCAACAACACCGCCAACGCCGACTGCAACACCATCGACACCGTCGCTCCGCGCCTGCGTGCGAGCCGCTCCACCCCCACCGACAAACGCGGCTCGAGCGCGAACGTCACCTCCGCACCGCGGTAACTGGCCACCGCCGGCCGCGGACGGTCGGTCGGCAACCGTAGTTGTTCCGGCGCCCCGTCCAACTCCCGACGCCAATACCCGAACTGGGCGGCCAGCACACTGTTCGGATCCTCTTCCGATCCGAGCCAATCCCGCTGCCACAGGGTGTAATCGGCGTACTGCACCGGCAACGGCGCCCACCCCGGCGCCGCACCGGCCGACCGCGCCGCATATGCCGACGCTATATCCCGCGCCAGCGGCGCCAACGACGCCCCATCCCCGGCGATATGGTGGATCACCAGCACCAGGACATGTTCCTCGGCCGCGCACCGGAAAATCCGGGCCCGCACCGGGACTTCGGCCGAAAGATCGAACCGGTAGCCCGCCACCGCGGCCACAGCCGCCACCCGCTCCGGCTCGGCCGCTGTCACCACCTCGCCGATCACCTGGTCCACCGGCACCGCCTCGACCGGCAAGATCTGCTGGAACGGCACCCCCTCATCCTCGACGAAGATGGTGCGCAGGCTCTCGTGCCTGGCCACCACATCTGCGATCGCGGCCCGCAACGCGGTCACATCCAACGCACCACGCAGCCGCACCGCCAGCGGAATGTTGTAGGTCGCCGAGGCACCCTCGTACCGGTGGATGAACCACAACCGGCGCTGCGCATATGACAGCGGCATCCGCTCCGGCCGATGCCGCGCCACCAACGGCGCCCGCACCACACCCTGCTCCGACAGCCGCGGCGCCAACCCGGCCACGGTCGGGGATTCGAAGATCACCCGGATCGGTACCTCCACCCCCAACACCGACCGGAACCGGCTGACCAGCCGGGTCGCGGTCAACGAATGCCCACCCAGATCGAAGAAGTTGTCATCGACACCGACCCGTGCCACACCGAGGACTTCGGCGAACACGGCCGCGACGGCTTCTTCCACCGGTGTCGAGGGTGCCCGGTAGGCCTCACCGGTGAACTCCGGTGCCGGCAACGCCCGCCGATCCAACTTCCCGTTCGCGGTCAACGGCAACCGATCCAAGGCCACGATCGCGGCAGGCACCATGTACTCCGGCAACCGCTCGGCCACAAACCCACGCATCTCCGCCACCACACCGGTACCGGTGTCCGTGTCGAGCACCACATATCCCACCAACTGCCTACTCGAAGCCATATCACCGGCCTCGGCCACCGCGGTATCCCGGGTAGTCACAACCGCCTGCACCACCGCCGGATGCGACACAAGCACCGCCTCGATCTCGCCGAGCTCGATCCGGAAGCCGCGCACCTTCACCTGGAAATCGCTGCGCCCCACATACTCCAACTGTCCGTCCAGCCGCCACCGGGCCCTGTCTCCGGTGCGGTACATCCGCTCACCCGGCGCACCGTGCCGGTCCGCGACGAACCGGGTGGCCGTCAACCCCGCCCGGCCCAGATAGCCACGAGCCAGTTGCGCACCCGAGACGTACATCTCGCCCACGACACCCCTCGGCACCGGACGCAGAAGGGTATCGAGCACCACTACACGCAGACCGGCAATGCTCCGACCGACCACACTCGCCGAGGCCGAACCAGCCAATTCCCGATCCAGCTGCAAACAGGTGACGTGCACGGTGGACTCGGTGATGCCGTACATGTTGACCAGCATCGGACCGGTGTCGTCGTGTCGCGCGTACCAGCGCTCCAGTCGGCCGAGGTCGAGGGCCTCCCCACCGAAAATCACGTACCGCAGCGACAACTCCTGCCCACTCCCATCGTCTGCCGCGACCGATTCGGCCAACTGATAAAACGCGGTCGGTGTCTGGTTGAGCACGGTCACCCGCTCTCGCCGCAGCAACTCGAGGAATTTGTCGGGCGACCGCACCGTGTAGTAGTCGACTATCACGAGCGTGCCGCCGTACAGCAGCGCACCCCATAACTCCCACACCGAGAAATCGAACGCGTACGAGTGGAACATCGTCCACACGTCCGACTCGTCGAACCCGAACGCGTCCCGGGTGTTCGCGAACAGGGTCAGTACGTTGCGGTGAGAGACAAGCACACCCTTCGGGGTGCCGGTCGAACCCGAGGTGTAGATCAGGTACGCCACCGCGTCGGGATCGACAGGTGCCCACCGGTCCGCGTCGGTCACCGGCAGTGGCGAGAGACCCGCAAGCGCGGTGGGCGTAACAGGATCGTCGAGGAGCACCACCGGTCGCTCACCGACCGGCAGCGCCCCCACTTCCGCGACGGTGGTCAGCACGCACACCGGGTTCGCGTCGGTGAACAGGAACTCCAGCCGCTCCGCCGGATAAGACACATCGACCGGCAGGTACCCTCCACCGGCCTCGAGCACCGCCAGCAAAGCAACGATCAGCTCCGTCGAGCGGGGCAGGGCCACCGCCACCAACGATTCCGGGCCAACCCCCAGGGCAATCAGATGCCGCGCCAGCCGGTTCACCCGCGCATCCAATTCGCCGTATGAAAGCGCCGAGTCCCCGAACACCACCGCGGTCGCATCCCGGTAGCGCTCGACCGTGCACGTGAACATCTGCGACAACGTCACCGGCTCGGCCTCGATCCCGGCCTGATTCCAGCCCTCGAGCACCAACGCCCGCTCGGCGGCGTCGAGAAGATCGATATCGACCAGCCGAATCGACGGATCGGCGGTGATCGCGTCGAGGACCCGGGTGAGGTGGGTCAGGATCGACTCGATCGTGGCGGGTTCGAAGAGTTCGGGGAGGTATTTGATGGTCAGGTGTAGTCGGGTATCACTCGATGCGGCCAGGGCGAGGGGGTAGTGGGTGGCGTCGTGTCCGTGTATCGCGTTCACCCGGACCCCGGCCAGGTCGGTGGCCTCGCTCAGCCCGGCCCGCTCGATGGGGTAGGACTCGAACACGGTCACGGTGTCGAACCTCGCGCCCGGGCCGGCGGCCTGCTGGATCTGGCTCAACCCGAGGTAGTGGTGGTCGAGTAACGCGGCCTGCTCGGCCTGGACTCGTGTGAGCAGGGTAGCGAGGGTGTCGCGGTAGTCCAGCGTGATCCGGACCGGGATTGTGTTGATGAACAACCCGATCATCTCTTCGATACCCGGGATCTGGGCCGGGCGCCCCGAAACGATCCCACCGAACACCACGTCCTCACGAGAGGTCAACGCCCCCACCACGATGCCCCACCCGACCTGCACCATCGTGTTCACCGTCACCTCGAGGTCGCGGGCGGTGGCGGTGAGTGTCCTGGTCTGCGCCACGCTCAGGTCCACTCGTGTCTCGCAGGGGAACCGCGACAACAGCCGGCCCCGCCCGGCCGGGGCGAGCAGGGTCGGTTCGGTCACCCCGGCCAGGGCCGCCATCCACACCGCCTGTGACTGTGCACTGTCGCGGGCACCCAGCCACGCCAGATACTCCCGATACGGGTGTACCCGCGGCAGGGCCGTGGCGTCCCCGCCGGTGGCGTAGAGCAGTAACAGTTCCCGGATCAGCAGCGGTGTGGACCAGCCGTCGAGCAGGACATGATGATTGGTCCACACCAGCCGATACTCACCCGCCCGGACCGTGACCAGCATCAGCCGTAGCAGTGGCGGGTCGGCCATGTCGAAAGAAGTGACCGAGTCGATTGTCAAGAGTTCCTCGAGTGCGGCCTCGCGACCGGTTTCGGCGATACCGGTCAAATCGACCACACGCACCGCCACCTCGACCCGGTCGGGCACGACCTGCACGAACCTGCCCTCGGTGTCGGGAACGAACCCCGCCCGCAGGTTCGGGTGCCGCGCCAACAAACCCTCCGCCGCGGCCCGTAACCGTGGCAGCGACACCACCCCACCCAACTCCAGCACCAACTGCACCAGATACGCATCCACCGATTCCTCGGCCAGCAACGCATGAAACAGCAACCCCGCCTGCAGCGGCGCCAACGGCCACACCTCGACCAACCCCGGGAACCGCTGTTCGAGCGCCTCGATCCCCGACTGGTCCACACACACCAATTCCAGATCCGACGGTGTGTGCCCACCAGCACCCGGTCCGCTCGCGTGCACACTCAACGCGGTCAACGCCGTAACCCACCCGTCTGCCAGCTCGCTGACCTCGCCGGTGGTCAGGACCCCGGACGGGAAGCAGAACCCCGCCCGCAGTACCGGCCCCGCCGGGGTATCGATGACCGCGGCATTGATATCGACCGCCACCACCGGCGACAACTCCCGACGACCGGTAACACCCACACCCGCATCACCGACCGGAACCCACCCCGGCATCCCCCCCGAACCAGTAGTAGCTGCGGCGGCGGCGGCGGTGGCGGCGGTGGCGGTGGCGGCGGTGGCGGTGGTGGTGGTGGTGGTGGCGGTGGCGGTGGTGGTGGTCAACCGGCCCAGGTAGTTGAAACCGATCTGTGGGGTCGGTAGCGAGTTCAGTACCGGCCGGGTGTCGGTGTTGAGGTAACGCAGTAACCCGTAACCGATCCCGTGGTCGGGGACCGCGCGTAGTTGTTCTTTGACTGTTTTGAGTGCCGCGGCTGCGGCCGGGCCTGCGGCCGGTATCTCATCCATCTCGATCTCGGACAGGTCTATGCGTAGCGGGAACAGGGTGGTGAACCAGCCCACCGTGCCCGACAGGTCCGCTCCGGGGACGGCCTGTTCTACCCGGCCGTGGCCCTCGACACCGACCAGGACCTGCCCGGTCTCGATACCCCGATCGTGTCGCCACCGGATCACCGCGATCGCCAACGCGGTCAGCAACCCGTCATCGACACTGCCGTGGAACTTTTCCGGCACTGTCGTCAGCAAGGTCTCGCTCACCTCTACCGGCACGTCCACCACGACCGTGTCGATGCTCGTAGCGGTATCGCGGACCGGGTCCAGCCCCCGCGTTCCCAGCACCGGATCAGGCCCGCTCAGCATGCCCTGCCACAGATCCAGTTCCCCGACCCGCTCCACCGTGTGCGCGGCCTCGACCAACCCATACGCCCACCGGCGCATCGAGGTCCCCGACACGGTCACCTCGGGATCGCGACCGGTCTGGATCCGAGCCCACGCCGCCGCCAGATCCGCCACCAGAATCCGCCACGACACCCCATCGATCACCACATGATGCGCCACCACCAACAACCGGCCACCCACACCCGAACCCACACCAGGGTCGAACCACACCACCTGCAACACCACCCCCGCCACCGGATCCAACCGACCCACCGCAGCATCCAACTCCGCAGCCACCACCCCCGAAAACCCATCACCCACCACCCCCGCCACCGGCACCCGCCGAATCAACCCCGCCACCGACACCGACCCCACCGGCCCCACCACAAACCCCCACCCAACCCCCGCACCAACAACCCCCGCCCCAACAACCCCCGCCCCAACAACCCCCGCCCCAACCCCGGCATCATCGGCATCGGCATCGGCCCTGGCGTCGGCCCTGGCGTCGGCCCTGGTGTCGGCCCTGGCGTCGGCCCTGGTGTCGGTGTCGGCCCCAACCCTGGTGTCGGTGTCGGTGTCGGCCCCAACCCTGGTGTCGGTGTCGGTGTCGGTGCTGTGGTGGAGCCGGGCTCGGAGCATGTCGTGGCGGTCGACCACTGCTTGTATCGTCCGGGTCAGACTGTCTTGGTCGATCCCGGTCGGTAGTGACAGCAGCACTGTTTGTGAGAACCGGTCGAAACCGTCGCCGCTGCCCTGGTCGAGTAGCCATGCCACGATCGGTGTCACCGGGATCTCACCGATCCCGCCGCCGGGCAACTCGGCCAGGACCGGTCCGGTCCTGGTTTGTGTCGCGGTCTGGGCCAGCCCGGCGACGGTCTTACGTTCGAAGACTTCTTGCGGGGAGAAAACCACTCCCGCGGCTTTCGCCCGCGCCACCAACTGGATCGACATGATGCTGTCACCACCCAGCGCGAAGAACGAGTCCTCCGCCCCTACCGACTCGACCCCCAACACCTCAGCGAACAACCCCGCCAACACCACCTCCACCGACGTCGAGGGTGCCCGGTAGGCCTCACCGGTGAACTCCGGTGCCGGCAACGCCCGCCGATCCAACTTCCCGGACGGGGCCACCGGGATCTCGTCGAGCACCACCACCGCCGACGGCACCATGTACGACGGCAACCGCGCCGCCACGAACCCCGACACCGCCGCCGCGTTGAACTCCACCCCCGCCACCGGAACCACATACCCGACCAACCGCTCCACCCCGCCGTCCTCGCGAACCATCACCACCACCTGCGCGACCGACTCATGCCGCAACAACACCGACTCGATCTCCCCCAACTCGATCCGGAATCCACGTATTTTCACTTGGAAGTCGTTGCGTCCCACGAACTCCAGTTCCCCGTCCCGGGTCCACCGGACCACGTCCCCTGTCCGATACATTCGCCCACCCGAGCCCGCGTAGGGATCGGCCACGAACCGTGCCGCGCTCGATCCCGCACGACCGTGGTAGCCACGAGCCACACCCGGCCCGGAAACATAGAGCTCACCGACCACCCCGACCGGTACCGGCCGCAGCCACCCATCCAGAACGGTGACACCGAATCCGGTGGTGGGGGTGCCGATGGTGACGGTTTCGCCGGGTTGCAGGGCAGTGGTGATGGTGGCTTGGATGGTGGTCTCTGTGGGGCCGTAGGCGTTGAACACGTCATGGCCGCGGACCCACCGGGCCGCGAGTTCGGGAGAGAGGGCTTCGCCAGCGACGGCGAGGGTATGCAGGGTGTCGAGGCCGGTCGGGTCGATGGTGGCAAGCGCGGTAGGAGTGAGGAAGGTGTGGGTGATGTGCTCATCGCGGAGGAAGCGGGCCAGTTCGGTGCCGCCGTAGACGGTCGGTGGGACGATGACCAGTCTCGCGCCGACACCGAAAGCCATGATCATCTCGTAGATCGAGGCGTCGAAACTCGGTGAGGCCAGATGCGAGACGCGGGCATCGGCGGTGACGGCGAGGTGTTGTTTTTCCGTGGCGGCCAGATCGGCCAGGCCCTGATGGGTGACCACGACACCCTTCGGGGTGCCGGTGGACCCGGAGGTGTAGATCAGGTAGGCGACATTGTCCGGCGACAGCGGCGCGGTCCGGTCGGTGTCGGTCACCGTGGTGGCCGGGCATCGTGTGTAGGTGTCCTGTATGGCGGGGTCGTCGAGGATCAGCCAGTCGATGGTGTCGGGGAGCCTGTCGTGCTCGCGTGCGGTGGTGACCCCGGTCACGGCACCGGAATCGGTGAGCATCCGGGTGATCCGGTCGGTGGGATAGCCGGGATCGACCGGGAGGAACCCGGCACCGGTCTTGGCTACCGCCCACACCGACAACACCGATTCCAGCGACCGTGCCATCCCGATCGCGACGAACGATTCCGGGCCCGCACCATGATCGATCAACCACCGCGCCAACCGGTTCGAACGCTGATCCAGCTCCCGATACGACACCTCCACACCCTGGTAGGACACCGCTGCCGCGTCCGGGTCCACCGCCGCGGTATCGGTGAAGATCTCCGGCAGGGTCCGCACCGACCCACCCGCGTTCCCCCGGACCGGTGTCAGTGCTTGACGCTCTGTGGTTTCGAGGATGTCGATATCGCCCACCGCTACCGCCGGGTCCGCGGTCACCGCGTCCAGGATGCGCAGGAACCGGTCGATGAACGTGTGTACCGTCGCCGCGTCGAACAGATCCGTGGCGTAGGTGAAGGCCCCGTGCATGCCGGTGGGGATACCGTCGTTCCCGAATTCCTCGGCGAGGCTCAACTGCACATCGAATTTCGAGACTCCTACCTCGATCCCCACTACCTGCACCGACAATCCCGGCCACTCCAACTCCACCGACCCGGTGTTCTGGAACTCCAACACCACCTGGAACAACGGTGCGTGTGCTGCGGACCGGACCGGAGCCAGCTCGTCGACCACCCGCTCGAACGGCACTTCGGCATGACCGAACGCGCCCAGATCCGTTTCCCGTGTATGTTCGAGCAGATCCGAGAAACTCGATCCGCCCTCGACCCGGGTGCGTAACACCAGGGTGTTGACGAACATCCCCACCACGTCATCGAGTACTGCCTCGCCCCGGCCGGCGATCGCTGTCCCTATCGTGATGTCGTCACTGCCCGACAACCGCGCCAGTAACACCGCCAACGCTGCATGCATCGTCATGAACAACGACGCGTGATGTTCGCGGGCCAGCGAAACCAGCCCGCGGTGACACCGCGCGGTGATACCGAATTCCTCCACCGCACCACGCAGCGACCGTTGCGCCGGGCGCGGCCGATCGGTCGGTAACGCCAGCACCTGCGGTGCTCCCGCCAGAACGCGGCGCCAGTACCCGAGTTCCCGCGCTGCCGGACTGTCGGGGTCTTGTTCCGAACCCAGCCATTCCCGCTGCCACAACGTGTAATCGGCGTATTGCACCGCCAACGGTGTCCACCCCGGGGCTTGTCCTGCCGAGCGGGCCGCGTAAGCAGCCCCCACATCCCGCGCCAGCGGTGTCATCGATATCCCATCCGCCGCTATGTGATGCACCACCAACGCCAGCACATGCACATCCGGCGCCAACCGGAACAACCGCGCCCGCACCGGAACCTCGGTAGTGACATCGAACCCGGCCGAGGCCACCCCTACCAGGAACTCATCCAGCCGCGTCTGCTCGACCACATCGCACGGTGTCAGATCCGGTAGCACTTCCCCCGCCGGCACGATCACCTGGACCGGGCCGTCTCCGGAATCCGGGAACACCGTGCGTAGTGCTTCATGCCGCGCCAGCACATCACCCAGAGCCGCCGCCAACGCGGCCACATCCAACTCACCGGTCAACCGGATCGCCACCGGAACGTTGTAAGCCGGGGACGTCGTATCGAACTGATTGATAAACCACATCCGCTGCTGGGCCCACGACACCGGCACCCGCTGCGGACGCTGCCCCGCCACCAACACCGGCCGCCGCCGACCACCAACCCCAACCCCAACCCCAGCAATCCAACCCACCAACCCCGCCACCGTCGGGGATTCGAATACCGTCCACACCCCGATCTCGGTATCAAGAGCCGTATTGACCCGGGCCACCAG
The DNA here is from genome assembly GCF_035920445.1 of Nocardia sp. NBC_01730. Lineage (NCBI taxonomy): Bacteria > Bacillati > Actinomycetota > Actinomycetes > Mycobacteriales > Nocardiaceae > Nocardia > Nocardia sp. NBC_01730. Next base: position 3,895,179 of record NZ_CP109162.1, read on the forward strand.
CCGGGTCGCGGTCAACGAATCACCACCCAGATCGAAGAAGTTGTCATCGACACCGACCCGCGCCACACCGAGCACTTCGGCGAACACGGCCGCGACGGCTTCTTCCACCGGTGTCGAGGGTGCCCGGTAGGCCTCACCGGTGAACTCCGGTGCCGGCAACGCCCGCCGATCCAACTTCCCGGACGGGGCCACCGGGATCTCGTCGAGCACCACCACCGCCGACGGCACCATGTACGACGGCAACCGCGCCGCCACGAACCCCGACACCGCCGCCGCGTTGAACTCCACCCCCGCCACCGGAACCACATACCCGACCAACCGCTCCACCCCGCCGTCCTCGCGAACCATCACCACCACCTGCGCGACCGACTCATGCCGCAACAACACCGACTCGATCTCCCCCAACTCGATCCGGAATCCACGTATTTTCACTTGGAAGTCGTTGCGTCCCACGAACTCCAGTTCCCCGTCCCGGGTCCACCGGACCACGTCCCCTGTCCGATACATTCGCCCACCCGAGCCCGCGTAGGGATCGGCCACGAACCGTGCCGCGCTCGATCCCGCACGACCGTGGTAGCCACGAGCCACACCCGGCCCGGAAACATAGAGCTCACCGACCACCCCGACCGGTATCGGCCGCAGCCACCCATCCAGGACGACCTCGCGGACCCCGCGGACCGGCCCGCCGACCGTCACCGGTCCGCCGGGGGTCATCGGGCCGCTGATGTTGGACATGATGGTGGTCTCGGTCGGCCCGTACGCGTCGAACAACCGCCGTCGCGGCGCCCAGCGGGTCACCAGGTCCGGTGGACACGCTTCACCACCGGTCACGATATCGGCGAACCCGTCGAGACCGGCCGGATCGACCGTGCTCAACACGGTCGGGGTGAGGAACCCGTGCGTGATGTGTTCGGTGGCCAGTACCTCGGCCAGTTCCGCCCCGCCGCGTATTGCCGGCGCCGCGATCACCAACCGTGCCCCGGCACCGAAGGCCATCAGATACTCGAGAATCGACGCATCGAAACTCGGAGAGGAGAAATGCAACACCCGCGAGACCGGCATGACCGTGCAGCGATCGTGTAGCTCGGCCGCGAAGTTGTCCACTCCGCGGTGGGTGATGGGCACACCCTTGGGCACACCGGTGGACCCGGAGGTGTAGATCAGGTAGGCGACATTGTCCGGCGACAGCGGCGCGGTCCGGTCGGTGTCGGTCACCGTGGTGGCCGGGCATCGTGTGTAGGTGTCCTGTATGGCGGGGTCGTCGAGGATCAGCCAGTCGATGGTGTCGGGGAGCCTGTCGTGCTCGCGTGCGGTGGTGACCCCGGTCACGGCACCGGAATCGGTGAGCATCCGGGTGATCCGGTCGGTGGGATAGCCGGGATCGACCGGGAGGAACCCGGCACCGGTCTTGGCTACCGCCCACACCGACAACACCGATTCCAGCGACCGTGCCATCCCGATCGCGACGAACGATTCCGGGCCCGCACCATGATCGATCAACCACCGCGCCAACCGGTTCGAACGCTGATCCAGCTCCCGATACGACACCTCCACACCCTGGTAGGACACCGCTGCCGCGTCCGGGTCCACCGCCGCGGTATCGGTGAAGATCTCCGGCAGGGTCCGCACCGACCCACCCGCGTTCCCCCGGACCGGGACCAGTCGGCGGTACTCGGCCGCGGAAAGCAGCCCCAGCCGCGCCAGCGGCAGGTCGAGGTCGGCGGTGATCGCGTCGAGGACCCGGGTGAGGTGGGTCAGGATCGACTCGATCGTGGCGGGTTCGAAGAGTTCGGGGAGGTATTTGATGGTCAGGTGTAGTCGGGTATCACTCGATGCGGCCAGGGCGAGGGGGTAGTGGGTGGCGTCGTGTCCGTGTATCGCGTTCACCCGGACCCCGGCCAGGTCGGTGGCCTCGCTCAGCCCGGCCCGCTCGATGGGGTAGGACTCGAACACGGTCACGGTGTCGAACCTCGCGCCCGGGCCGGCGGCCTGCTGGATCTGGCTCAACCCGAGGTAGTGGTGGTCGAGTAACGCGGCCTGCTCGGCCTGGACTCGTGTGAGCAGGGTAGCGAGGGTGTCGCGGTAGTCCAGCGTGATCCGGACCGGGATTGTGTTGATGAACAACCCGATCATCTCTTCGATACCCGGGATCTGGGCCGGGCGCCCCGAAACGATCCCACCGAACACCACGTCCTCACGAGAGGTCAACGCCCCCACCACGATGCCCCACCCGACCTGCACCATCGTGTTCACCGTCACCTCGAGGTCGCGGGCGGTGGCGGTGAGTGTCCTGGTCTGCGCCACGCTCAGGTCCACTCGTGTCTCGCAGGGGAACCGCGACAACAGCCGGCCCCGCCCGGCCGGGGCGAGCAGGGTCGGTTCGGTCACCCCGGCCAGGGCCGCCATCCACACCGCCTGTGACTGTGCACTGTCGCGGGCACCCAGCCACGCCAGATACTCCCGATACGGGTGTACCCGCGGCAGGGCCGTGGCGTCCCCGCCGGTGGCGTAGAGCAGTAACAGTTCCCGGATCAGCAGCGGTGTGGACCAGCCGTCGAGCAGGACATGATGATTGGTCCACACCAGCCGATACTCACCCGCCCGGACCGTGACCAGCATCAGCCGTAGCAGTGGCGGGTCGGCCATGTCGAAAGAAGTGACCGAGTCGATTGTCAAGAGTTCCTCGAGTGCGGCCTCGCGACCGGTTTCGGCGATACCGGTCAAATCGACCACACGCACCGCCACCTCGACCCGGTCGGGCACGACCTGCACGAACCTGCCCTCGGTGTCGGGAACGAACCCCGCCCGCAGGTTCGGGTGCCGCGCCAACAAACCCTCCGCCGCGGCCCGTAACCGTGGCAGCGACACCACCCCACCCAACTCCAGCACCAACTGCACCAGATACGCATCCACCGATTCCTCGGCCAGCAACGCATGAAACAGCAACCCCGCCTGCAGCGGCGCCAACGGCCACACCTCGACCAACCCCGGGAACCGCTGTTCGAGCGCCTCGATCCCCGACTGGTCCACACACACCAATTCCAGATCCGACGGTGTGTGCCCACCAGCACCCGGTCCGCTCGCGTGCACACTCAACGCGGTCAACGCCGTAACCCACCCCCCTGCCAGCTCGCTGACCTCGCCGGTGGTCAGGACCCCGGACGGGAAGCAGAACCCCGCCCGCAGTACCGGCCCCGCCGGGGTATCGATGACCGCGGCATTGATATCGACCGCCACCACCGGCGACAACTCCCGACGACCGGTAACACCCACACCCGCATCACCGACCGGAACCCACCCCGGCATCCCCCCCGAACCAGTAGTAGCGGCGGCGGCGGTGGTGGTGGCGGTGGTGGTGGCGGCGGTGGCGGTGGCGGTGGCGGTGGTGGTGGCGGTGGTGGTGGCGGCGGTGGTGGTGGTGGTCAACCGGCCCAGGTAGTTGAAACCGATCTGTGGGGTCGGTAGCGAGTTCAGTACCGGCCGGGTGTCGGTGTTGAGGTAACGCAGTAACCCGTAACCGATCCCGTGGTCGGGGACCGCGCGTAGTTGTTCTTTGACTGTTTTGAGTGCCGCGGCTGCGGCCGGGCCTGCGGCCGGTATCTCATCCATCTCGATCTCGGACAGGTCTATGCGTAGCGGGAACAGGGTGGTGAACCAGCCCACCGTGCCCGACAGGTCCGCTCCGGGGACGGCCTGTTCTACCCGGCCGTGGCCCTCGACACCGACCAGGACCTGCCCGGTCTCGATACCCCGATCGTGTCGCCACCGGATCACCGCGATCGCCAACGCGGTCAGCAACCCGTCATCGACACTGCCGTGGAACTTTTCCGGCACTGTCGTCAGCAAGGTCTCGCTCACCTCTACCGGCACGTCCACCACGACCGTGTCGATGCTCGTAGCGGTATCGCGGACCGGGTCCAGCCCCCGCGTTCCCAGCACCGGATCAGGCCCGCTCAGCATGCCCTGCCACAGATCCAGTTCCCCGACCCGCTCCACCGTGTGCGCGGCCTCGACCAACCCATACGCCCACCGGCGCATCGAGGTCCCCGACACGGTCACCTCGGGATCGCGACCGGTCTGGATCCGAGCCCACGCCGCCGCCAGATCCGCCACCAGAATCCGCCACGACACCCCATCGATCACCACATGATGCGCCACCACCAACAACCGGCCACCCACACCCGAACCCACACCAGGGTCGAACCACACCACCTGCAACACCACCCCCGCCACCGGATCCAACCGACCCACCGCAGCATCCAACTCCGCAGCCACCACCCCCGAAAACCCATCACCCACCACCCCCGCCACCGGCACCCGCCGAATCAACCCCGCCACCGACACCGACCCCACCGGCCCCACCACAAACCCCCACCCAACCCCCGCACCAACAACCCCCGCCCCATCAACCCCCGCCCCAACCCCGGCATCATCGGCATCGGCATCGGCATCGGCGTCGGCCCTGGCGTCGGCCCTGGTGTCGGTGTCGGCCCCAACCCTGGTGTCGGTGTCGGTGTCGGCCCCAACCCTGGTGTCGGTGTCGGTGTCGGTGCTGTGGTGGAGCCGGGCTCGGAGCATGTCGTGGCGGTCGACCACTGCTTGTATCGTCCGGGTCAGACTGTCTTGGTCGATCCCGGTCGGTAGTGACAGCAGCACTGTTTGTGAGAACCGGTCGAAACCGTCGCCGCTGCCCTGGTCGAGTAGCCATGCCACGATCGGTGTCACCGGGATCTCACCGATCCCGCCGCCGGGCAACTCGGCCAGGACCGGTCCGGTCCTGGTTTGTGTCGCGGTCTGGGCCAGCCCGGCGACGGTCTTACGTTCGAAGACTTCTTGCGGGGAGAAAACCACTCCCGCGGCTTTCGCCCGCGCCACCAACTGGATCGACATGATGCTGTCACCACCCAGCGCGAAGAACGAGTCCTCCGCCCCTACCGACTCGACCCCCAACACCTCAGCGAACAACCCCGCCAACACCACCTCCACCGACGTCGAGGGTGCCCGGTAGGCCTCACCGGTGAACTCCGGTGCCGGCAACGCCCGCCGATCCAACTTCCCGGACGGGGCCACCGGGATCTCGTCGAGCACCACCACCGCCGACGGCACCATGTACGACGGCAACCGCGCCGCCACGAACCCCGACACCGCCGCCGCGTTGAACTCCACCCCCGCCACCGGAACCACATACCCGACCAACCGCTCCACCCCGCCGTCCTCGCGAACCATCACCACCACCTGCGCGACCGACTCATGCCGCAACAACACCGACTCGATCTCCCCCAACTCGATCCGGAATCCACGTATTTTCACTTGGAAGTCGTTGCGTCCCACGAACTCCAGTTCCCCGTCCCGGGTCCACCGGACCACGTCCCCTGTCCGATACATTCGCCCACCCGAGCCCGCGTAGGGATCGGCCACGAACCGTGCCGCGCTCGATCCCGCACGACCGTGGTAGCCACGAGCCACACCCGGCCCGGAAACATAGAGCTCACCGACCACCCCGACCGGTACCGGCCGCAGCCACCCATCCAGAACGGTGACACCGAATCCGGTGGTGGGGGTGCCGATGGTGACGGTTTCGCCGGGTTGCAGGGCAGTGGTGATGGTGGCTTGGATGGTGGTCTCTGTGGGGCCGTAGGCGTTGAACACGTCATGGCCGCGGACCCACCGGGCCGCGAGTTCGGGAGAGAGGGCTTCGCCAGCGACGGCGAGGGTATGCAGGGTGTCGAGGCCGGTCGGGTCGATGGTGGCAAGCGCGGTAGGAGTGAGGAAGGTGTGGGTGATGTGCTCATCGCGGAGGAAGCGGGCCAGTTCGGTGCCGCCGTAGACGGTCGGTGGGACGATGACCAGTCTCGCGCCGACACCGAAAGCCATGATCATCTCGTAGATCGAGGCGTCGAAACTCGGTGAGGCCAGATGCGAGACGCGGGCATCGGCGGTGACGGCGAGGTGTTGTTTTTCCGTGGCGGCCAGATCGGCCAGGCCCTGATGGGTGACCACGACACCCTTCGGGGTGCCGGTGGACCCGGAGGTGTAGATCAGGTAGGCGACATTGTCCGGCGACAGCGGCGCGGTCCGGTCGGTGTCGGTCACCGTGGTGGCCGGGCATCGTGTGTAGGTGTCCTGTATGGCGGGGTCGTCGAGGATCAGCCAGTCGATGGTGTCGGGGAGCCTGTCGTGCTCGCGTGCGGTGGTGACCCCGGTCACGGCACCGGAATCGGTGAGCATCCGGGTGATCCGGTCGGTGGGATAGCCGGGATCGACCGGGAGGAACCCGGCACCGGTCTTGGCTACCGCCCACACCGACAACACCGATTCCAGCGACCGTGCCATCCCGATCGCGACGAACGATTCCGGGCCCGCACCATGATCGATCAACCACCGCGCCAACCGGTTCGAACGCTGATCCAGCTCCCGATACGACACCTCCACACCCTGGTAGGACACCGCTGCCGCGTCCGGGTCCACCGCCGCGGTATCGGTGAAGATCTCCGGCAGGGTCCGCACCGACCCACCCGCGTTCCCCCGGACCGGTGTCAGTGCTTGACGCTCTGTGGTTTCGAGGATGTCGATATCGCCCACCGCTACCGCCGGGTCCGCGGTCACCGCGTCCAGGATGCGCAGGAACCGGTCGATGAACGTGTGTACCGTCGCCGCGTCGAACAGATCCGTGGCGTAGGTGAAGGCCCCGTGCATGCCGGTGGGGATACCGTCGTTCCCGAATTCCTCGGCGAGGCTCAACTGCACATCGAATTTCGAGACTCCTACCTCGATCCCCACTACCTGCACCGACAATCCCGGCCACTCCAACTCCACCGACCCGGTGTTCTGGAACTCCAACACCACCTGGAACAACGGTGCGTGTGCTGCGGACCGGACCGGAGCCAGCTCGTCGACCACCCGCTCGAACGGCACTTCGGCATGACCGAACGCGCCCAGATCCGTTTCCCGTGTATGTTCGAGCAGATCCGAGAAACTCGATCCGCCCTCGACCCGGGTGCGTAACACCAGGGTGTTGACGAACATCCCCACCACGTCATCGAGTACTGCCTCGCCCCGGCCGGCGATCGCTGTCCCTATCGTGATGTCGTCACTGCCCGACAACCGCGCCAGTAACACCGCCAACGCTGCATGCATCGTCATGAACAACGACGCGTGATGTTCGCGGGCCAGCGAAACCAGCCCGCGGTGACACCGCGCGGTGATACCGAATTCCTCCACCGCACCACGCAGCGACCGTTGCGCCGGGCGCGGCCGATCGGTCGGTAACGCCAGCACCTGCGGTGCTCCCGCCAGAACGCGGCGCCAGTACCCGAGTTCCCGCGCTGCCGGACTGTCGGGGTCTTGTTCCGAACCCAGCCATTCCCGCTGCCACAACGTGTAATCGGCGTATTGCACCGCCAACGGTGTCCACCCCGGGGCTTGTCCTGCCGAGCGGGCCGCGTAAGCAGCCCCCACATCCCGCGCCAGCGGTGTCATCGATATCCCATCCGCCGCTATGTGATGCACCACCAACGCCAGCACATGCACATCCGGCGCCAACCGGAACAACCGCGCCCGCACCGGAACCTCGGTAGTGACATCGAACCCGGCCGAGGCCACCCCTACCAGGAACTCATCCAGCCGCGTCTGCTCGACCACATCGCACGGTGTCAGATCCGGTAGCACTTCCCCCGCCGGCACGATCACCTGGACCGGGCCGTCTCCGGAATCCGGGAACACCGTGCGTAGTGCTTCATGCCGCGCCAGCACATCACCCAGAGCCGCCGCCAACGCGGCCACATCCAACTCACCGGTCAACCGGATCGCCACCGGAACGTTGTAAGCCGGGGACGTCGTATCGAACTGATTGATAAACCACATCCGCTGCTGGGCCCACGACACCGGCACCCGCTGCGGACGCTGCCCCGCCACCAACACCGGCCGCCGCCGACCACCAACCCCAACCCCAACCCCAGCAATCCAACCCACCAACCCCGCCACCGTCGGGGATTCGAAGATCACCCGGATCGGTACCTCCACCCCCAGCACAGACCGGATCCGGCTGACTACTCTGGTCGCGGTCAACGAATGCCCACCCAGGTCGAAGAAGTTGTCGTCGATTCCGACGGGTGTGATGCCGAGGATTTCGGCGTATATGTTGGTGATGGCTTCTTCTGTTGGTGTGGTGGGTGCCTGGTATGTCTGGCTGGTGAACTCCGGTGTTGGTAGCGCCTGCCGGTCGAGTTTCCCGGTGGGGGCCAGCGGGATCTCGTCGAGGACGATCACCGCTGTTGGCATCATGTAGCCGGGCAGGGTGCGCCCGAGAAGGGTTTTCAGGCCGGGCACGTCGATCTGTCCGTTGTCCGGGTGCACATACGACACCAGTGTGGTTTCTCCCGACGGGCCGGTACGCGCCAGCGTGGCAGCGAAACCGACCGCGGGATCGGTGGTCAGGACGGCATCGATCTCGCCGAGCTCGATCCGGAATCCACGTATTTTCACTTGGAAGTCGTTGCGTCCCACGAACTCCAGTTCCCCGTCCCGGGTCCACCGGACCACGTCCCCTGTCCGATACATTCGCCCACCCGAGCCCGCGTAGGGATCGGCCACGAACCGTGCCGCGCTCGATCCCGCACGACCGTGGTAGCCACGAGCCACACCCGGCCCGGAAACATAGAGCTCACCGACCACCCCGACCGGTATCGGCCGCAGCCACCCATCCAGGACGACCTCGCGGACCCCGCGGACCGGCCCGCCGACCGTCACCGGTCCGCCGGGGGTCATCGGGCCGCTGATGTTGGACATGATGGTGGTCTCGGTCGGCCCGTATCCGTCGAACAACCGCCGTCGCGGCGCCCAGCGGGTCACCAGGTCCGGTGGACACGCTTCACCACCGGTCACGATATCGGCGAACCCGTCGAGACCGGCCGGATCGACCGTGCTCAACACGGTCGGGGTGAGGAACCCGTGCGTGATGTGTTCGGTGGCCAGTACCTCGGCCAGTTCCGCCCCGCCGCGTATTGCCGGCGCCGCGATCACCAACCGTGCCCCGGCACCGAAGGCCATCAGATACTCGAGAATCGACGCATCGAAACTCGGAGAGGAGAAATGCAACACCCGCGAGACCGGCATGACCGTGCAGCGATCGTGTAGCTCGGCCGCGAAGTTGTCCACTCCGCGGTGGGTGATGGGCACACCCTTGGGCACACCGGTGGACCCGGAGGTGTAGATCAGGTAGGCGACATTGTCCGGCGACAGCGGCGCGGTCCGGTCGGTGTCGGTCACCGTGGTGGCCGGGCATCGTGTGTAGGTGTCCTGTATGGCGGGGTCGTCGAGGATCAGCCAGTCGATGGTGTCGGGGAGCCTGTCGTGCTCGCGTGCGGTGGTGACCCCGGTCACGGCACCGGAATCGGTGAGCATCCGGGTGATCCGGTCGGTGGGATAGCCGGGATCGACCGGGAGGAACCCGGCACCGGTCTTGGCTACCGCCCACACCGACAACACCGATTCCAGCGACCGTGCCATCCCGATCGCGACGAACGATTCCGGGCCCGCACCATGATCGATCAACCACCGCGCCAACCGGTTCGAACGCTGATCCAGCTCCCGATACGACACCTCCACACCCTGGTAGGACACCGCTGCCGCGTCCGGGTCCACCGCCGCGGTATCGGTGAAGATCTCCGGCAGGGTCCGCACCGACCCACCCGCGTTCCCCCGGACCGGGACCAGTCGGCGGTACTCGGCCGCGGAAAGCAGCCCCAGCCGCGCCAGCGGCAGGTCGAGGTCGGCGGTGATCGCGTCGAGGACCCGGGTGAGGTGGGTCAGGATCGACTCGATCGTGGCGGGTTCGAAGAGTTCGGGGAGGTATTTGATGGTCAGGTGTAGTCGGGTATCACTCGATGCGGCCAGGGCGAGGGGGTAGTGGGTGGCGTCGTGTCCGTGTATCGCGTTCACCCGGACCCCGGCCAGGTCGGTGGCCTCGCTCAGCCCGGCCCGCTCGATGGGGTAGGACTCGAACACGGTCACGGTGTCGAACCTCGCGCCCGGGCCGGCGGCCTGCTGGATCTGGCTCAACCCGAGGTAGTGGTGGTCGAGTAACGCGGCCTGCTCGGCCTGGACTCGTGTGAGCAGGGTAGCGAGGGTGTCGCGGTAGTCCAGCGTGATCCGGACCGGGATTGTGTTGATGAACAACCCGATCATCTCTTCGATACCCGGGATCTGGGCCGGGCGCCCCGAAACGATCCCACCGAACACCACGTCCTCACGAGAGGTCAACGCCCCCACCACGATGCCCCACCCGACCTGCACCATCGTGTTCACCGTCACCTCGAGGTCGCGGGCGGTGGCGGTGAGTGTCCTGGTCTGCGCCACGCTCAGGTCCACTCGTGTCTCGCAGGGGAACCGCGACAACAGCCGGCCCCGCCCGGCCGGGGCGAGCAGGGTCGGTTCGGTCACCCCGGCCAGGGCCGCCATCCACACCGCCTGTGACTGTGCACTGTCGCGGGCACCCAGCCACGCCAGATACTCCCGATACGGGTGTACCCGCGGCAGGGCCGTGGCGTCCCCGCCGGTGGCGTAGAGCAGTAACAGTTCCCGGATCAGCAGCGGTGTGGACCAGCCGTCGAGCAGGACATGATGATTGGTCCACACCAGCCGATACTCACCCGCCCGGACCGTGACCAGCATCAGCCGTAGCAGTGGCGGGTCGGCCATGTCGAAAGAAGTGACCGAGTCGATTGTCAAGAGTTCCTCGAGTGCGGCCTCGCGACCGGTTTCGGCGATACCGGTCAAATCGACCACACGCACCGCCACCTCGACCCGGTCGGGCACGACCTGCACGAACCTGCCCTCGGTGTCGGGAACGAACCCCGCCCGCAGGTTCGGGTGCCGCGCCAACAAACCCTCCGCCGCGGCCCGTAACCGTGGCAGCGACACCACCCCACCCAACTCCAGCACCAACTGCACCAGATACGCATCCACCGATTCCTCGGCCAGCAACGCATGAAACAGCAACCCCGCCTGCAGCGGCGCCAACGGCCACACCTCGACCAACCCCGGGAACCGCTGTTCGAGCGCCTCGATCCCCGACTGGTCCACACACACCAATTCCAGATCCGACGGTGTGTGCCCACCAGCACCCGGTCCGCTCGCGTGCACACTCAACGCGGTCAACGCCGTAACCCACCCCCCTGCCAGCTCGCTGACCTCGCCGGTGGTCAGGACCCCGGACGGGAAGCAGAACCCCGCCCGCAGTACCGGCCCCGCCGGGGTATCGATGACCGCGGCATTGATATCGACCGCCACCACCGGCGACAACTCCCGACGACCGGTAACACCCACACCCGCATCACCGACCGGAACCCACCCCGGCATCCCCCCCGAACCAGTAGTAGCGGCGGCGGCGGTGGTGGTGGCGGTGGCGGTGGCGGCGGTGGCGGTGGCGGTGGTGGTGGCGGTGGTGGTGGCGGCGGTGGTGGTGGTGGTGGTCAACCGGCCCAGGTAGTTGAAACCGATCTGTGGGGTCGGTAGCGAGTTCAGTACCGGCCGGGTGTCGGTGTTGAGGTAACGCAGTAACCCGTAACCGATCCCGTGGTCGGGGACCGCGCGTAGTTGTTCTTTGACTGTTTTGAGTGCCGCGGCTGCGGCCGGGCCTGCGGCCGGTATCTCATCCATCTCGATCTCGGACAGGTCTATGCGTAGCGGGAACAGGGTGGTGAACCAGCCCACCGTGCCCGACAGGTCCGCTCCGGGGACGGCCTGTTCTACCCGGCCGTGGCCCTCGACACCGACCAGGACCTGCCCGGTCTCGATACCCCGATCGTGTCGCCACCGGATCACCGCGATCGCCAACGCGGTCAGCAACCCGTCATCGACACTGCCGTGGAACTTTTCCGGCACTGTCGTCAGCAAGGTCTCGCTCACCTCTACCGGCACGTCCACCACGACCGTGTCGATGCTCGTAGCGGTATCGCGGACCGGGTCCAGCCCCCGCGTTCCCAGCACCGGATCAGGCCCGCTCAGCATGCCCTGCCACAGATCCAGTTCCCCGACCCGCTCCACCGTGTGCGCGGCCTCGACCAACCCATACGCCCACCGGCGCATCGAGGTCCCCGACACGGTCACCTCGGGATCGCGACCGGTCTGGATCCGAGCCCACGCCGCCGCCAGATCCGCCACCAGAATCCGCCACGACACCCCATCGATCACCACATGATGCGCCACCACCAACAACCGGCCACCCACACCCGAACCCACACCAGGGTCGAACCACACCACCTGCAACACCACCCCCGCCACCGGATCCAACCGACCCACCGCAGCATCCAACTCCGCAGCCACCACCCCCGAAAACCCATCACCCACCACCCCCGCCACCGGCACCCGCCGAATCAACCCCGCCACCGACACCGACCCCACCGGCCCCACCACAAACCCCCACCCAACCCCCGCACCAACAACCCCCGCCCCAACAACCCCCGCCCCAACCCCGGCATCATCGGCATCGGCATCGGCATCGGCGTCGGCGTCGGCCCTGGCGTCGGCCCTGGTGTCGGTGTCGGCCCCAACCCTGGTGTCGGTGTCGGTGTCGGCCCCAACCCTGGTGTCGGTGTCGGTGTCGGTGCTGTGGTGGAGCCGGGCTCGGAGCATGTCGTGGCGGTCGACCACTGCTTGTATCGTCCGGGTCAGACTGTCTTGGTCGATCCCGGTCGGTAGTGACAGCAGCACTGTTTGTGAGAACCGGTCGAAACCGTCGCCGCTGCCCTGGTCGAGTAGCCATGCCACGATCGGTGTCACCGGGATCTCACCGATCCCGCCGCCGGGCAACTCGGCCAGGACCGGTCCGGTCCTGGTTTGTGTCGCGGTCTGGGCCAGCCCGGCGACGGTCTTACGTTCGAAGACTTCTTGCGGGGAGAAAACCACTCCCGCGGCTTTCGCCCGCGCCACCAACTGGATCGACATGATGCTGTCACCACCCAGCGCGAAGAACGAGTCCTCCGCCCCTACCGACTCGACCCCCAACACCTCAGCGAACAACCCCGCCAACACCACCTCCACCGACGTCGAGGGTGCCCGACCCGAACCACTCAACGCACCGAAGTCCGGTGTCGGTAGCGCCTGCCGGTCGAGTTTCCCGGTGGGGGCCAGCGGGATCTCGTCGAGGACGATCACCGCTGTTGGCATCATGTAGCCGGGCAGGGTGCGCCCGAGAAGGGTTTTCAGGCCGGGCACGTCGATCTGTCCGTTGTCCGGGTGCACATACGACACCAGTGTGGTTTCTCCCGACGGGCCGGTACGCGCCAGCGTGGCAGCGAAACCGACCGCGGGATCGGTGGTCAGGACGGCATCGATCTCGCCGAGCTCGATCCGGAATCCACGTATTTTCACTTGGAAGTCGTTGCGTCCCACGAACTCCAGTTCCCCGTCCCGGGTCCACCGGACCACGTCCCCTGTCCGATACATTCGCCCACCCGAGCCCGCGTAGGGATCGGCCACGAACCGTGCCGCGCTCGATCCCGCACGACCGTGGTAGCCACGAGCCACACCCGGCCCGGAAACATAGAGCTCACCGACCACCCCGACCGGTACCGGCCGCAGCCACCCATCCAGGACGACCTCGCGGACCCCGCGGACCGGCCCGCCGACCGTCACCGGTCCGCCGGGGGTCATCGGGCCGCTGATGTTGGACATGATGGTGGTCTCGGTCGGCCCGTACGCGTCGAACAACCGCCGTCGCGGCGCCCAGCGGGTCACCAGGTCCGGTGGACACGCTTCACCACCGGTCACGATATCGGCGAACCCGTCGAGACCGGCCGGATCGACCGTGCTCAACACGGTCGGGGTGAGGAACCCGTGCGTGATGTGTTCGGTGGCCAGTACCTCGGCCAGTTCCGCCCCGCCGCGTATTGCCGGCGCCGCGATCACCAACCGTGCCCCGGCACCGAAGGCCATCAGATACTCGAGAATCGACGCATCGAAACTCGGAGAGGAGAAATGCAACACCCGCGAGACCGGCATGACCGTGCAGCGATCGTGTAGCTCGGCCGCGAAGTTGTCCACTCCGCGGTGGGTGATGGGCACACCCTTGGGCACACCGGTGGACCCGGAGGTGTAGATCAGGTAGGCGACATTGTCCGGCGACAGCGGCGCGGTCCGGTCGGTGTCGGTCACCGTGGTGGCCGGGCATCGTGTGTAGGTGTCCTGTATGGCGGGGTCGTCGAGGATCAGCCAGTCGATGGTGTCGGGGAGCCTGTCGTGCTCGCGTGCGGTGGTGACCCCGGTCACGGCACCGGAATCGGTGAGCATCCGGGTGATCCGGTCGGTGGGATAGCCGGGATCGACCGGGAGGAACCCGGCACCGGTCTTGGCTACCGCCCACACCGACAACACCGATTCCAGCGACCGTGCCATCCCGATCGCGACGAACGATTCCGGGCCCGCACCATGATCGATCAACCACCGCGCCAACCGGTTCGAACGCTGATCCAGCTCCCGATACGACACCTCCACACCCTGGTAGGACACCGCTGCCGCGTCCGGGTCCACCGCCGCGGTATCGGTGAAGATCTCCGGCAGGGTCCGCACCGACCCACCCGCGTTCCCCCGGACCGGTGTCAGTGCTTGACGCTCTGTGGTTTCGAGGATGTCGATATCGCCCACCGCTACCGCCGGGTCCGCGGTCACCGCGTCCAGGATGCGCAGGAACCGGTCGATGAACGTGTGTACCGTCGCCGCGTCGAACAGATCCGTGGCGTAGGTGAAGGCCCCGTGCATGCCGGTGGGGATACCGTCGTTCCCGAATTCCTCGGCGAGGCTCAACTGCACATCGAATTTCGAGACTCCTACCTCGATCCCCACTACCTGCACCGACAATCCCGGCCACTCCAACTCCACCGACCCGGTGTTCTGGAACTCCAACACCACCTGGAACAACGGTGCGTGTGCTGCGGACCGGACCGGAGCCAGCTCGTCGACCACCCGCTCGAACGGCACTTCGGCATGACCGAACGCGCCCAGATCCGTTTCCCGTGTATGTTCGAGCAGATCCGAGAAACTCGATCCGCCCTCGACCCGGGTGCGTAACACCAGGGTGTTGACGAACATCCCCACCACGTCATCGAGTACTGCCTCGCCCCGGCCGGCGATCGCTGTCCCTATCGTGATGTCGTCACTGCCCGACAACCGCGCCAGTAACACCGCCAACGCTGCATGCATCGTCATGAACAACGACGCGTGATGTTCGCGGGCCAGCGAAACCAGCCCGCGGTGACACCGCGCGGTGATACCGAATTCCTCCACCGCACCACGCAGCGACCGTTGCGCCGGGCGCGGCCGATCGGTCGGTAACGCCAGCACCTGCGGTGCTCCCGCCAGAACGCGGCGCCAGTACCCGAGTTCCCGCGCTGCCGGACTGTCGGGGTCTTGTTCCGAACCCAGCCATTCCCGCTGCCACAACGTGTAATCGGCGTATTGCACCGCCAACGGTGTCCACCCCGGGGCTTGTCCTGCCGAGCGGGCCGCGTAAGCAGCCCCCACATCCCGCGCCAGCGGTGTCATCGATATCCCATCCGCCGCTATGTGATGCACCACCAACGCCAGCACATGCACATCCGGCGCCAACCGGAACAACCGCGCCCGCACCGGAACCTCGGTAGTGACATCGAACCCGGCCGAGGCCACCCCTACCAGGAACTCATCCAGCCGCGTCTGCTCGACCACATCGCACGGTGTCAGATCCGGTAGCACTTCCCCCGCCGGCACGATCACCTGGACCGGGCCGTCTCCGGAATCCGGGAACACCGTGCGTAGTGCTTCATGCCGCGCCAGCACATCACCCAGAGCCGCCGCCAACGCGGCCACATCCAACTCACCGGTCAACCGGATCGCCACCGGAACGTTGTAAGCCGGGGACGTCGTATCGAACTGATTGATAAACCACATCCGCTGCTGGGCCCACGACACCGGCACCCGCTGCGGACGCTGCCCCGCCACCAACACCGGCCGCCGCCGACCACCAACCCCAACCCCAACCCCAACCCCAACAATCCAACCCACCAACCCCGCCACCGTCGGGGATTCGAATACCGTCCACACCCCGATCTCGGTATCAAGAGCCGTATTGACCCGGGCCACCAGCCGGGTCGCGGTCAACGAATCACCACCCAGATCGAAGAAGTTGTCATCGACACCGACCCGTGCCACACCGAGGACTTCGGCGAACACGGCCGCGACGGCTTCTTCCACCGGTGTCGAGGGTGCCCGGTAGGCCTCACCGGTGAACTCCGGTGCCGGCAACGCCCGCCGATCCAACTTCCCGGACGGGGTCAACGGCAACCGATCCAAGGCCACGATCGCGGCAGGCACCATGTACTCCGGCAACCGCTCGGCCACAAACCCACGCATCTGGGCCACTCGGCTGGTCGCGCCGGGATCGTTGACGTATCCGGCCAGGGAACCCAGCGGGCCGGCGGGCAGATACACCTCGGAGAACACCTCGGGCACTGCCGTGTCGGTGTCGGTGTCGGTGTCGGTGTAGATCGCGTCGATCGATCCTGTGGCCGGGGACCAGGTCAGGAGTACCGCGTACCCCAGATCGTGTCCGAGTAGACGGCAGTCTTGTGGTGCTATGGCATCCACGGTCGGGGCGGTCTTGTCGAGCAGGTCACTTATCGGGGTGCGATCGACGGCGTGGTCGAGAGCGCGTGCGGCGGCGATGTCGGGTGCCAGCCCGGCGTGCGGGATCCCGCTGATCCGGATCCGTTCGGGATGTTCGGTACGCAGATACTCCCTGACTTCTGCCAAGCCCTTGAACTGTTCCCACGGCCTTACCGGTGCCGCGGCCAGCGACCGCACCATTACCGGCGCCTTACGTAGCACCACCTCATACCGGTACCGGCCGAGTTCGTTGACCGCGTCTATGTCCTTGAGCTGGATGTCCACTGCCCCGATATCGGGAAGATGCTGTGGCAGGGCGGTGAAGAACTCCGGTGCCAGCATCAACTCCCGCTGCGCGAGTACCTCTCGGCGCACCCGTTCACGCACCATCGCCGCGGTGGCTACCTCGTCAGCGCGAGCGCACTGCACGCCGGTGGTGAACTCTGGCAGCAACGCCAAGTTCCGCACGTCCCCGATGAACAGGGCACCGCCCGGGGTCAGCAACGGTAGTGCCTTACCGAGCACGTCAAGCAGGTACGCCGCGTTCGGGAAGTACTGCACCACCGAGTTCAGCACCACCGTGTCGAAATAGTCGTGTGGCAGCCCCTCGACCACATCCGCCGACTGCACCCGTAACCGCACCCGTCCCGCCCACGGCTGATATTCCACCCCGGCCTGCAGTGCCTCGATCGTCGGTGTCGAGAAATCCGTCGCCCAATACTCTTCGCAGTCCGGTGCCAGCCCAGACAGCAACAATCCCGACCCGACCCCGATCTCGAGGACCCGCCGTGGCCGCAACCCGCGAATCCGTTCTACCGCCGCTGCCCGCCATGCCCGCATCTGCTCGAGCGGGATCGGCTGACCGGTGTAGCTGGAGTTCCAGCCCGAAAAGTCTTCCCCGAATCCCACCACATTCTGGTGGGAACCGGTCGCGTTGTCGGTATCGGTCTGTGCTCGGACATAAGCCTGTTCCCCCGAGTACAAGTCGTCATACACTCGCCGCCATTGCCCTACCAGCTCTGTTTCCCGCGCGTCTTCCCGCGCCAGGCTCGCTTCCCGGTCGAGCACCACATACCCCACCAACTGCTTGTCCAGCACCGCGCCATCGGCCCCGCTGTCGCGGGCGACCACCACCGCCTGCGATACCTGTGGATGTGCCGTCAGCACCGCTTCGATCTCTCCCGGCTCGATTCGGAACCCACGGATCTTGACCTGTTCGTCCACACGCCCCACGAACTCCAACCGGCCACCGGTATCCCACCGCACCAGGTCCCCGGTCCGATACATCCGATCGCCGCGACCGTCGAACGGGCAGGCCACGAACCGCTGCGCGGTCAATCCCGAACGGCCTCGATACCCCCGGCCCACCCCGGAACCAGCGATATACAACTCCCCCGCTACCCCCACCGGCACCGGCTGCAACCCCGCATCCACCACGAACACCCGCGCGTTCCCGATCGGCGACCCGATCGACACCGACACCCCACCCGACTCGTCGGATTCGGGCACCGAGTATCGGGTGGCGCACACCGTGGTCTCGGTCGGCCCGTACGCGTTGACCACCCCGACCTCGGGATAAGCATGACGGAACCGGTCCACCGCGACCGGGGAGAGCGCGTCCCCGCCGGTGACTACCTGTTGCACCCCGTCCCACATCTGCGTGTGCTCCGCGGACGGATCCGCCAGCAGGTGAAACATGGGGGTCGCCACGAACAGCGACGTCACCCGATGCTCGGTCACCAGCCGCTCGAGCATCGCCGGGTCCGCCGGCCCTGGCGGGGCGATCACCAGCTCGCTACCGGAAAGCAACGCCGTCCACATCTCATACGCCGACGCGTCGAACCCCAGCGACGAGGACATCAGCATCCGCTCACGCCCGCTGGTCGGCCACCCGTGGAACACCAGGTTGATCACGTTGTAGTGGCAGATCGCCACCCCTTTCGGGACCCCGGTCGACCCGGAGGTATACATCACATACGCCAGATGCTCCGGACACAGCCGGGCCACCCGCTCCGCATCGGTGAACTCACCAGCATCCATATCACCAGCACCAGCACCAGCACCGTCGATACCGAGCGTGTCCAGATACAGCAATTCCAGGTCGGTGGGCGCCAGCACGGCCGCGGTCGCCGCGTCGGTCAACACCAGCACCGGGGCGGCGTCGGTGAGGATGAACCCGGTCCGCTCACTCGGATAATTCGGGTCGATCGGCAGGTACGCGCCACCGGATTTGAGGACCGCCAGCAACGCGATCACCAGTTCCGGCGAGCGCGGCAACGCGACCGCGACCACCGACTCCGGACCCACACCACGCCCGATCAACACCCGCGCCAACCGGTTCGCCCAGGCATCGACCTGCCGGTAGGTCCACCGCTGCCCCCCACTGCTCAACGCCACCGCCTCCGGCCGAGCGCCCACCTGCTCCCCGAACAACTCCGGCACCGTCACCGCCGGAACCGGCGCCACCGTCTCGTTCCACCCCTCCAACACTCGCCGACCCTCGGCCCCGTCCAGCAAAGCGAGCCGATCGAGCCGCCGCCCTGGATCCGCCACCACTGCCTGAAAAAATGCCATCAGCTGTTCGGAATAAAGCTTCAAATCCTCACTGCTGTACAGAAGACCATTTCCGTCGATTTCGATATGCAAACCATTGCCACTGCTACCGATATAGTAAATCGAAATGGATAGATCATCATTCGGGCCGAATGACACCCCGCGAATAAAAGCGGGACTACCGACGAAATCTATGGACCCAAAGAATGGAATGATGTTCAGAATCGGACCGAACGGATTCTTGGCAGATCCTGAGAGTCGGATATCACTCCGAATATCGGAACCCTGATAGCGGGAATGTCGCAAGATGGAGCGAATCTCGCCGCGAACATCATCGGCGATCTCCGCGAAGCGCGACCCCGGCGCAACCCGCACGCGTAACGGCACCGCATTCGACACCAAGCCCGGCGTACGACTTGCGGCGCCGACTCGATTTGCCACCGCGAACCGCAGAATGAATTCCGGCGCACCCGACAGACGGTGAAAGAAACCAGCTACCGCAGCTGCCAGGAAACCCGGCACCGGCACTCCTAATGCATTCGCCGCCGCCAGCCATGCAGCAGTATCGTCGCCCGAAACCGTCAGACCATGATGTAAAGTCACTGGAGCAGACGAACTCGGACTCGCCGGCAGGTGAATCGGCTCCGGCAACGATGACGTGTAGTTGCGCCAGAATTCCCGGTCCTCCAGGAAAAGATCAGAGTTTCGGTAGTCCGCATCTTCACTACTGATCAACTCCGGTCCACCAAATCCAGCGTCCGGGACCGGAATCCGCTTCTTCAATGCCGTATACACTTCTCCGATTCGACGCGCGATAATGTAGGCACCGAACCCATCTACCACGATGTGGTGAAACATCAAGAACACGAAGAATCGAGACTCGCCGAGCTTGATCAATCCCGCCCTATACAGCGTGTCCCGCTCGAGGTCGAACGGTTGATCGACTAGATCGGCCATCGATTTCCGCGCCGCGGATTCGGAGTCTGCGGCGCCACTGACATCGCTGAAGAACGGATTCCACCGGCTGCAATCACGCGCCACCTGCCGAGGGCCACTGACGTCGTCCACGAAATTAACTTGCAAAGTGCGCGCCTCACCGAATGTCCGCCGCAACGCGGCATCCATAACCAGAGGATCAATCGGGCCGGAAATATCCAAATGCCCGGAAATATTGTTCGACAGGCTTGGCACCAACTTCTGCGCCAGCCACAGCGCCTTCTGCGCGGACGAAACCGGAAACGATTCCGATGCAGTCATTATCGCACTCCCGCATGGTGGTAGAGCGTTCGTGACTCGCGCGACACCCCACTCCGGAGGTGCCGTTCTGCATTCTTCCGACTCGACAGCTTGCCTTCCTCATCTACTATCGCATCGAAAGATCAGATAGGGAACAGGTCGGCGCACTGCGCCCGACTACGACGTCCGCTTCACTCACTGTGTGAAACCTGTTCCATGCAGCAGTCGTGGCCGACCCTCGACCTGCTCGGAGACTTCGTGTGCTCGGCGAACTTGCCGACCCCTCCGCCCGGCGCACAGCCAACTCCCACCGCTGCACAAGCGCGGTCGGCACACCGCGCTCCACCACCGGACCATCAGCCGTGCCGCAATCCCGTCATCGCTGTCCTGCACGCGATTTCCGACAAAACGCACCGCAGTGCGGCCGACTACTGAACACACCGACAACCAGAAAGCAACCACTGGACAACCAAATGTCCACGTCGAATCCCCCAGCATGTCCGGACAGGGACCGTCCGACAAATGGCGGATCCGACTTTGGTCTGACTGGCCGCACCTGCTCGAAACCGCTGTCGAGGCTGAAATGCGCGAGCACATAGGTTATGAGAGAATAATCCGGCTGGTCACGGAACACGCACTTCCGCAACGGAATCCGATCTGGCACTGTGCTCACCGAGATCGGACCGGCCGAGGTGCAAGGGACCCTACCCGTCGCCGATGCGCTCGGCCCCAACCTCGGGTCCTGCGATTTCGTCACCGCGCTCCAGGTCAGCCGCCAAGCCGTACAGAACCGACATGAACCCCTACCCGCATCTGAGGGGTTCGAAATTTACCCGGCGGCACACCGGCCGCATCAGCCGCCCGACAGTGCGAAATCGCCTTTGATACCGAGCTGGCCAGCGAGAACCCGCTGGTCGTCGCCGCCATGTTCGGGTGTGCCCTGCCGAGCGCGCCATAGCGAGTCGCTGTCGAATCCGCCCGGATCACAGGAGTGCGCTGGGATCTGGCTGCGTGGGTGGCTTGGGCTGGATGATCTGTTCGGGCGGCGGCTATGTTGTCCGGTCGGCTCGATCGGTACTACAACCGCCTCCGATCCCCTCCCGGCACCCGATCCATTTCCCGGCTCCACACCGGTTATAGGACAAGCCTTTCCACGCAAAATTCGCAGTGCGTCTCGGCCGGGGAGAGCCTCCCCCGGTTCCCGCCGCCACCTTCCGAACGTTCCGCCCCTCTTACCCCGGGGAGTCGCGCACGGCTGTACATCCACGCTCTTCACCGCTTCCATGGCCTTCACTGTGAACAGCCCGGCTCAGCTCTCCCGGCCCGGATCGTAACTGTCGAGGCACTCACGACCCGCGAAGATACGTGGAGAGGCGGACTAGCGGATGCCGATGAGTGGATTGCCGCCGTGGAGGTACCAGTAGGTGCCTGCCGCGGCGGCGATGGCGAGCAGGAGGACGACGAAGGAGCCCGCGGAGGGGCGGGTAGCCCAGCCGCGGTTGCGGTCGAAGGACCAGCGGCCGGGGCCGGTCAGAATGATGACGGCGGAGATGCCCGCGAGGATGCTTTCCAGCTCGACCGAGCCGGGGCCCGCCTTGTACTGGAATCCGGGGGCCATGCCCTGCTTCCAAGCCCATGCGTCCAGGATCACCGCGAGGACCGCGCCCGCGGCCAGCGGCGTCGCCAGGCCGAGGACGAGCAGCGCGCCGCCGCCGACTTCGCCGGCCGTGACCAGGATGGTCGACACCGTCGGATGGTCCCAGCCGCCGCGCTCCATCATGTCGCGGGTGCCGTCCAGGCCGGGGCCGTGGAACCAGCCGGCGAGCTTCTGCAGCCCGTGGTAGAGGAAGGTACCGCCGACGACCAACCGCAGCAGGAACAAGCCGAGATCGAGTGTGCCACGGCGGTTCTCGCTGGTGCGGCGACGCAGCCTGCCGGTGTCGTTCGGCGGCTTCGCGGCAGGCGGGATGCTCGCGTACCCGTAGGACGCGGGCGCCTTGGCGCTTTCGCCCGGTGTCGGAACCTCCGGGTCGAGCCCGAGTTCGTCGTCGGTGCGCGGGACATCCTTGGTGAGCGTGGGGCGATTGGACGGATCCACCTGAGGGAACTGCTCGGTCGGCGAATCGAACGGGCTGCTCACTCCTCGACCGGTGGACGACACCGCCGACTGCTCGGCCGTGGACGGCGTGGCGCCATCGACCCGCGAAGGTTCGGGTGTGTCTTTCGGCTTGTCGGTCACGGCCAATACCCTATGCCGCGGGGCGCTACCGCGGGGCGTGTGTACGGCACGGCGTGTCAGTGCGCGCGCAACAGCCACCCGGAGGGGGCGCGCGTGCCGGTATTTCCGTAACGTCTGAGCTATGAGTTTGGTTGTCGTGGGCCGCGTCGCGGCGAGCTTGGCGCTCGGCTCCGCCCTGCTGACCGGTTGCGCCCGGTTCGACGATTCGGCGTCCAGCCCGTTCACCCCGGAACCGACGCTGCACGGGGCCGAGATCGACCCGAAGAAACCGAGCCAGCCCCCCACCTCGACCACCCGGCCGAGCGGGCCGTGCATCGATCCGGACCCTGCGGTGGTGGCGACCTGCCTGGACACCACCGGCGGTCTGGTCACCCTCGGCGACGGCGCCTTGGTCGCCGAGCGACGGACCGGACGCATCCTGAAGGTGGTCCCGGAGCAACCACCGGTGGAGATCGCCGAACTGGACGTGGACGGTTCGACCGACGGCGGGCTGAGCGATATCGCGCTCTCCCCCACCTACCGCGAAGACGGGCTGATGTACGCCTACATCACCACCGCTGGCGACAACCGGGTGGTCCGCATCGCGGAGGGTGGCCCGCCGAAGGACATTCTGACCGGAATCCCGAAGGGCTCCAGCGGAAATCGTGGCGCGATCGAGTTCGCCTCGCCCGACCAGATGCTCGTGCTGACCGGGAACGCGGGCGACCCGGGCGCCGCGGCATCCACATCCTCGCTCGCGGGCAAACTGCTGCGCGTGAACTCTCCGGCGGCAGGCCGTACGCCGGCTCCCGAGATCGCCGTCTCGGGCATCGGGATCGTCGGGGACGTGTGCCACGCCGGTGCGGACAGCATCTGGATCACCGACCGCACCCCCACCGAGGACCGGCTGCAGCGGGTCGACGGCGCAGGCGCGGTCACCACCGCGTGGACCTGGCCCGACCGGCCCGGTGTCGCCGGTTGCGCGGCGGCCGTCGACGGTGTCGCGATCTCGCTGACCCGCGCGAAGGCCCTCGCCATCGCGGCCGCCGATCCGAACACCCATGCGGTCACCGCGGCGCCGACCTTGCTGGCGCAGGACAAGTACGGGCAGCTCGGCGGCGCGGCGGCCGGCGCCGACGGCACCGTCTGGGTGGCCACGGTCAACAAGACCGACGGACAGCCGGGTCCGTTCGACGACCGCGTCGTCCGCATCCCACCACCACAGGCCGGTGGCGGCGGACCGGACTGAGCTGTGTTTGATTTGCAGCGCCGAAGGCACTGCAAATTAAGCACAGCGCGGACGATCAATACCGCGCTGCCCCCCGCCCCCGATTCCGAGCGGAGCGAGACCGAGCATTGCCCGTTCGCGGCCCGGCTCGCGTCCGAGCGGCCGCCGCGTCCGCGACGAAGTCGCCAGCGGCGGCCGCTCGGACGCGAGCCATCAAGGGGCCGCGAACACGCCGCGGCGCAGCCGCGGCCAAACAAACACAGCCGCGAACACGCGGCGCCGCAGGCGCTGCAAATCAGATACAGCAGGCGAGTACCAGCTCGCGGACCCTGGCGGCGTCGGCTTGGCCCCGGGTTGCCTTCATGACGTCGCCGACGATCTTGCCCGCCGCCTGCACCTTGCCGGAGCGGATCTTCTCGGCGATGTCGGGGTTGGCGGCGAGGGCCTTTTCGACCTCGGCCTGCAGGGCGCTGTCGTCGCTGACCATGCCGAGCCCCTTGGCCTCGACGATCTGCGCCGGGTCGCCTTCTCCGGCCAGCACGTAGTCGACGACCTGCTTGGCGACTTTGTTGTTGACTGTCTTCGCCTCGACCAGCTTGATCACCTCGGCGACCTGAACCGGACTGATCGGCAGGTCCTCCAGAGCGACGTCGCGCTCCTTGGCCTTCTCGGTGAGGTAGGCGACCCACCAGGAGCGCGCCTCATTGGCCGGAGCGCCCGCGTCGACGGTCGCGATGATGAGATCGAGGGCGCCCGCGTTGACCAGGTCGCGCATCACCTCGTCGGACAAACCCCAGTCGGACTGGATGCGGGCGCGGCGCAGCCACGGGTACTCGGGGATGGTGCCGCGCAGCTGTTCCACCCAGTCCGCCGCGGGCGCGACCGGCTCCAGGTCGGGCTCCGGGAAGTATCGGTAGTCCTCGGCGGTCTCCTTGCGACGGCCGGGCGAGGTGGTGCCGTCGGCCTCGTGGAAGTGCCGGGTCTCCTGAACGATCGTGCCGCCGCCTGCGAGAATCGCCGCTTGGCGGCGCATTTCGAAACGCACCGCCACCTCGACGCTTTTGAGCGAGTTGACGTTCTTGGTCTCGGTACGGGTGCCGAATTCCGTTGCGCCGACCGGCATCAGCGAGACGTTCGCGTCGCAGCGCAGCGAGCCCTGTTCCATCTTGACGTCGGACACGCCGAGCGCCTTCAGCAGATCACGCAAAGCGGTCACGTACGCCCGCGCCACCTCCGGAGCGCGCTCTCCCGCACCGGTGATCGGCTTGGTCACGATCTCGATCAGCGGAACGCCCGCCCGGTTGTAGTCCAGCAGTGAGTGGCTTGCGCCGTGGATGCGGCCGGTCGCGCCACCGACGTGCACCGACTTGCCGGTGTCTTCCTCCATGTGCGCGCGCTCGATCTCCACACGGAACGTGCTTCCGTCGTCGAGTATCACTTCCAGGTGCCCGTTCGTGGCTATCGGCTCGTCGTACTGGCTGATCTGGTAGTTCTTCGGCTGATCCGGGTAGAAATAGTTCTTGCGCGCGAACCGGCCCCACGGGGTGATCGAGCAGTTCAGCGCGAGGCCGATCCGGATCGCCGACTCGACGGCCTTCTCGTTCACCACCGGCAGCGAGCCCGGCAGACCGAGGCACACAGGGCACACCTGGGTATTCGGCTCGGCGCCGAACTCGGTCGGGCAACCGCAGAACATCTTCGTCGCGGTGGACAGCTCGACGTGGACCTCCATGCCGAGCACCGGCTCGAACCGGGCGAGAACATCCGAGTAATCCATCAGGTCGACCGTGGGTGCGCTCATGGCCATCAGTCTAGGTAAGCGCTCCCGCCGCACCGCAGGGGCTCTCGGCGTCCAGGAGCGGGGCGCTATTTCGTCGGAACCTGCTGCTGGAGCCAGTCGGTGACGTAGCTGAGCACCTCCGGGGAGATGGTGGTTTCGATCGAGCGGTACTCGCTGAGGCGACCTGTTTCGGCGGGCTGCATCAGGTGGTTGAGTCCCGGGAAGACGTGGACGGTCGCGTCCGGGTCGGCGGCGAGGTGGTCGCGCATCGGCTGCTCGCTCTGGGCGGCGGGAACTTGCAGGTCTTTGCCGCCGAAGAACGCGAGCACGGGGACGCGCACGGCGGCGAGGGCGGGAGCGGGATCGTAGGCGATGAGCGCCGCCAGGTACGGCGTGATCTGCGCGCCTACCTGCTCGTCCGGCACACGCTGGTCGGCGGGGAGGGAATCGTTGTGCTTGCGAGCCAGCTCCTTGGCGCCCGCGAGGTCGCCCGCCTTCAGTAGCGCGGCCAGCTCGCCGGTCTGGCGCACCTCGGTGTCGACCTGATCGGCGGGCTTGCCGTTCGCGGCGGCGATCAGGCGGGTCTGTTCGACGAGCACATCCGAGCCGGGGACGCCAGGACCGGCCATGAGGACGACGAACGCGACGCCGCTGTCCGGACGCGAGGCGACAAGCGGCGCGAGGTAGCCGCCCTCGCTGTGGCCGAAGAGTCCGACATGGACCGAGTCGATATCAGGGCGGGAGCGCAGGTAGCTCACGCCCGCGGCGGCGTCGTTGGACAGGTCCGTGTAGTTCGCGTCGTCCAGCTTGCCGCCGGTACCGCCGACGCCGCGGTCGTCGGTGCGCAGCACGGCATAGCCCGCGCGGGTGAACGTGTCGGCCAGCAACAGGAACGGCTTGTGGCCCACGAGTTCTTCATTGCGGTCCTGCGGGCCGCTTCCAGTAATCATCAGGATGGCGGGGAACGGGCCGTTGCCCTGGGGCTCGGTCAGCGTGCCCGCGATGGTGATGTCGCCGCTGCGGTAGGTGACGTCCTCGGACTTGTACGAGAACGGCGGCTTCGGCTCTTGCGGACGCGCGAGCGCGGCGACCTTGCCGCGTTGCAACACGAGGGGGAAGCTCTGGCCGGACTGGGTGAAGTCACCACTGATCTTGTCGGATCCCGAGTCGTACTTCCCGCGGAACACCGGGTCGCCCGGGAAGTCGGCGATGGCGAACGACACCGAGTTCCGATCGGAGGTGACGTCTTTCAGCTGCGCGGCCGTCACCCCTTGCACCGGGATGTCGATGGTCGCGGTGCCCTTGTCGGTGAAGGTCACCCCGACTTCGAGCGGTTGACCGGGGGTCTGGATGGCGCCGTGCCAGTCGCCGGCGGTCGGCTCGGGTGGATTCGACTCCGAACCCGAGCACCCGGCCACCAGTGCCGCAATCACGAACAGAGCCAACGCGATCAGTCGCCCAGTACGCATGCTGCCACAGTACCGACGCCCCGACGACCACCCACCGAACTGACGTGGCACACGGCGCAAACGGACCGCCGTGATGTGACACTCAGCGAAACGGTCACACCGAGACGACGGTCAGCACCTGCTCGAGCCCAAGGAAGTCTTTCGGGTTGCGGGTATATAGCGGCAGGCCATGTATCGAAGCAATTGCGCCGATCATCAGATCGAATTTGCGCGGCTTCGGGCTTCTGCCGCCGACCGTGATCAAGCTGGCCATCAATGTGAACCGTCGGGCGGCATCGGCGGTGAAGGGCAATGCGTCGAAGGAGCTTTCGAACTCCTGGAGGCGTTCGGTGCGTAACAGCCGAACGGTAGCGTCGCGCGCCGAGGCAACCCCCAGCCCGAGTTCGGCGAGTGTCACGGTGCTGACTTTCGGCACGGCCGGAAGCTGATGATCCGGTATCTCATCGAAGTCGATCAGCACGCATGTGTCGAGGAGACCTGAGTCCCTGCGCTCACTGGTCATCGAGCCGGTCCTCCCCGAAGACCGCGTCCACCTGCGCACGTTCCTCGGCGCTCGAGCCAGCGCGGGCAAAGCGAGCGAGCCGTCGTTTCAACTCGGCGGTGGTGATCCCACGTGTCGGCGCCAACGGCCGCAGCTCACCCACAGGACGTCCATTGCGGGTGATGATGAAGTCTTCGCCGGCCTCGAGCGCATCCATCACACCGGCACTTCCATTGCGCAGTTCGGCTTGGCTGATAGTCCTGGTCACGGCCTAAATATAGCACTCGATGCTATACGAGGCTATACGCCTATGTGGACAGCGCTGAGCTCAACCGAAGAACGCCTCCGCCTCGCGATAGCGCTCCGTGGGTACCCGCTTGAGCTGCTTGGTGGCTTCCGACAGCGGGACGAGATCGATGGTGGTGCCGTGCAGCGCGACCATCTGGCCGAAGTTGCCCGCGTGCACCGCCTCGGCGGCGTGCAGGCCGAAACGGGTGGCCAGCACCCGGTCGTAGGGGGTCGGGCTGCCGCCGCGCTGCACATGACCGAGCACGGTGGTGCGGACTTCCTTGCCGATGCGCCGTTCGATCTCCACGCCGAGCTGCTGGGCGACGCCGGTGAAACGCTCGTGGCCGAATTCGTCGATACCGCCCTCGCGCAACGTGAATCCGGAATCCGGCGCCGGGTGCGAGCCCTCGGCGACGACGCAGATGAAGTGCTTGTCGCCGCGCTGGAACCGCCGCTTGATCATGCCGCACACCTCGTCCACGTCGAACGGGACCTCAGGCACCAGGGTCAGGTGCGCGCCCGCCGCCATGCCGGCGTTGATCGCGATCCACCCCGCGTGGCGGCCCATCACCTCGACGAGCATCACGCGCTGGTGCGATTCCGCCGTGGTGTGCAGCCGGTCGATCGCCTCGCTGGCGATGCTCAGAGCGGTGTCGTGGCCGAAAGTGACGTCGGTGCAGTCGATGTCGTTGTCGATGGTCTTCGGGACGCCCACCACCGGGACTCCCTCGTCGGACAACCAGCTCGCGGCGGTGAGGGTGCCCTCGCCACCGATCGGGATCAGTGCTTCGATGCCGTTGTCGTCCAGGGTCTGTTTGATCCGGCCGAGGCCCGCCAACAGCACGTCGGGGTTGGTGCGGGCGGTGCCGAGAATGGTGCCGCCCTTGGTCAGCAGACGGTCGGTGCGGTCATCGTTGAGGATCTGGATCTTTCGGTCTTCCAGTAGGCCGCGCCAGCCGTCCTCGAAGCCGACGATCGCGTCTCCGTAACGGCCGTTCGCGGTGCGAACGATGGCGCGGATGACCGCGTTCAGTCCTGGGCAGTCTCCGCCTCCGGTCAAGACTCCGATGCGCATGGCCGCTATCTTGCCCCCTATGTCCGATCCCAGCAGCCTCGACCCCATGAACGACGAGTGGACACCGGCCTGGTTCGAGGCCGAACGGACGACCGCCTTCGCGTTTCCGGGTGCGGCACCCGGGATCAGGCCGCGCAGTTGCCGCCGGACAGCTCGTCGAGGTGCTGGGAGACGACCGTGGCCAGCTTGTCCACAGCGTTCATGCCGTCGCTGAACGCTCCCGAATCCGGCTGCACCGCCATCGCGATCGCGATCCGCCCCGACGGGGCGGTGACGATCCCGAACTGCCGCACCAGGTAGGCGCCCGAGGTGTCCGGTCCCCAGCCCCCCTTGAACTCGGCGCCACTCAACTCGCCGAGACCCCAGCGCTGGCTGGTGACGATCTGCTCCATCAGGCTGGTCACTCGCGCGGACTGCGGCAGACAGGGTAGCCGCGCGGCGAACCGCACCTGGTCGACAAGTGACCACTCGGCTTGGCCGAAGGCCGAATGCTCGGGACGGGCACGGGTGGCGGGCACGGTGGTCTTGGTGTCGCCGCCTTCCCGCAGCACCGCCTGCACCGCCTCGGCCGCCTCCTGTCCGGTGCCGAGCGACTGCCACAGCACGTCGGCGGCGGCGTTGTCGGAGGCGGTGATCGCCGCCGAGGCGGCGTAGGTCGAGGCGCCCGGATTGCGGCGCAGCGCGGCGATGGTCAACGGCACCTTCATCGTCGACCACGCGGGACCGCTGGTCCAGTCGCCGAAGGAAACCAGCTGATCGCCGCCGACCGGGATGACCGCCATCCCGATATGTCCGCGCACACCGGCTGCCAGCTCGGCAAAATCCGCGGCAAGCGTGCCGGGCACGGTGATGGACAGCCCCTTTTGATCGGTGCGCGCGGCGGCTTCTGTGATGGTCGGTGCGCTCGACACCGGATCATCGGCGCGGTCGGCTCCGCACCCCGACACGAGAAATGCGACAAGCGCCGCACAGCTCAATACTTTTCGAGCCTTGCGGAATCGATCAGTGAATATATATTGGCCCATTTTCGCAGCGACCTCGTTGCACTCTCTATCTCATACGGCGTTTCGACACCGTACTTGGCCTTCTTGTCTCGTGCCCACTTCGTGGGGGAAAACGCGGCGGCCCGGGGCACAAGGGCAGCGTGGCGCACCCGCTACGCGTGCCGGGTCGGTTACGGGGAGTAGCGTCGGGCGCATGGCAGCGCCGCGATCCCCTTTCTCCACAGCGGGCACACGGAAGCCAGCCGAAATGTGCCGCGCGGATGTCGCGGTGCTCACCCAGCGCCTGATGGCGGCGATCTTCACCGACAATCCGGAATGGACGGACTACACATCGGTCCCCCGCGCGGATCTGCGCGACGGTTGCCGGCGTTACCTCACCCGGATTCTCGAATTGCTGAGCGGTGAGGCGACAGATCCGGAGTCCGACGACGTCGCGGCGTCGATCGGCAGGCACCGGGCCGAACAGGGAGTGCCGCTCGAGGCGATGCTGCGCACATTCCGGCTCGGCGGTCGAATCGTGTGGGAAGCATTGCTCGACAACGCCGAAACCGTCGATATCGAACCGCACGAGATCCGGGAGGCCGGCACCGCGATGTGGATGGTGATCGACGGATTGTCCTCGGCACTGTCCACGTCCTACCGCAACACCGAACTCGAACAGGTACGCCGCGACGAGCGGCGCAGGCACGCACTGATCGAGGATCTTCTCGCCGGACGAGCCCACGACGCGACGTTTGCCGCACGGGCGGCGCGTGAGTTGAACCTGCCGGCCCACGGCGCCTACCTGGTGGTGGTCGCGGACACTCTCCCCGACGGGAGATCGGCACTCGCCGGGCCCGAAACCGTGCTTGCCTCGCTGCAGATCCGGTCGGTCTGGCACACCCGCGTGGACACTACGATCGGGCTGGTGTCGCTGGAGCAGCGCGACGCCTCAGCGGTGCTGCGTCACCTGCGCCCCCTGACCCGCGGCAGGGCGGCGTGCTCCTCCGCTGTTCCGGGGCTCGCCGAGGTGGGCGCGGGCCATTCGCTCGCGTTGATCGCGCTGGACACGCTGCCCACAAGCTCGACCGGTCTGGTGTCACTGGACGAGCGCTACCCCGAGGCCCTGCTGGTCCGTTCCCCTGACCTGACCAGGCTGCTGCTGACCCGCAGCCTCGGCCCGGTCCTGGAGTTACCTCCCAAGGACCGCGACGTCCTGATACAGACTCTCACGGCCTGGCTGGCGGAAAACTGCTCGGCGGCCAACGCCGCGCTGCACCTGCACTGCCATCGGAACACCGTGCTCAACCGGCTGCAACGTATCTCCAACCTGGTCGGTCGTCCGCTGGACGGGCAGCGGGCCTACCTCGAACTCTCGCTCGCGCTGTCGGCTCTGAAACTCCCCGACCGCGCGGTCTGATTGGGCGCAGCGCCCATTCTCGCGCCGCTATTCCTGGGCTTTCGGGACATTGTTTGTGCATTCCGCGCCGACGAGACTCGTCCGCAATGCCCACGCCACAACCTCGGCGTGGCCGGATTCGTTCGAGACTGAGGAGCACCACGAGTGCCGGAATTCGATCTGTTGGTCGTCGGGGGCGGCCCGGGCGGCTACGTCGCGGCCATCCGCGCGGCCCAGCGCGGCCTGTCGGTGGGCCTGGTGGAGAAGGAGCGGCCGGGCGGAGTCTGCCTGAACTGGGGCTGTATCCCGACGAAGGCGATGCTGCGCTCCGCGGAAGTGTTCCACACCGTCAGCGCCGCAGCCGATTACGGCGTCTACGCCGACAATATCCGGTTCGATTTCGCCACCGTGCGCCAGCGCAAGGACGGCATCGTCAAGGAACTCACCGACGGCGTCGCCGGTCTGCTCGCGGCCAATGGCGTCACCGTGATCGAGGGTCATGCCCGCTTCACCGGCCCCACGACCGTCGACGTGCACGAAGTGGGTCCGTCTCCGGTCGGGCCCGACGGCCCGCGCTATGCCGCCGCACCCACAACACCCATCCGGCAAGTCACCGCACGTGATGTCATCATCGCGACCGGATCCGTACCTGCCCGCCTGCCCGTCCCGGGCGCCGACCTGCCCGGCGTGATCACCTCCGACGGCGCGTTCGGACTGACCACGGTCCCGGACCGGCTGGTGATCGTCGGGGGCAGCGCGGTCGGCGCCGAATGGGCGAGCCTGTTCGGCACGTTCGGCAGCGAGGTCACCCTCGTCGAAATGCAGGATCGCCTGGTACCTGCCGAGGACAGCGACATCGGCGCGGCCCTCGGCCGGTCCTTCGCCAAACGCGGCATCACCGTGCTGACCGGATCGACCGTGGCGTCGATCACCCACGACGAAGCGCTGCGCGTCACCGTCGAGGGCCCGCACGCCCGCACGCTCGATGCCGATGTGGTGCTCGTCGGTGTCGGCCGTCGCCCCAACACCGCCGACCTCGGACTGAATCTCGCCGGAGTCGGCACGGACGAGCGCGGATTCATCCCGGTCGACGAGCAGTTGCGCACCGGCGTCGACCACGTCTACGCGATCGGCGATGTCACCGGGCGAGCACTGCTCGCACACGTCGCTTCGCATCAGGGGCTGACGGCCGCCGATGTCATTGCCGGACAGGACAGCCGGATCGACTACACCGCGATTCCCGCGGCCACCTTCACCCATCCGGAGATCGCGAGCGTCGGTCTGACCGAGGCTGCTGCCCGCTCAGCCGGGCACCAGGTGATCACCGCCCGGTTCCCGTTCGCGGCGCTGGGACGGGCCAAGACCTTCGGTGACACCGAAGGGTTCGTCAAGATCGTGGCCGGACAACGCCACGGCGAGGTGCTCGGTGTGCACATCATCGGCCCATCTGCCAGCGACCTGATCACCGAAGGGGCCTTGGCGATCACGCTCGAGGCCACCCTCGATGAGCTCGCCGAAACCATCCACGCCCACCCCACCCTCGGCGAGATCGGCATGGAGGCCGCGCTTTCCGCGCTCGGCCTGCCGGTGCACGTCGCGCCACGGAAGCGCTGAGGAGGAGCATCGTGACCGAAACAATCGAGCACACCCCCATCACTCTTACCGCAGAAGACCCAGCCACCCTGCGCGGCTACTTCCGCGACATGATGTTCGTCCGGCGGTTCGAGGAGCGCGCCGCCCAGGGCTACACCCAGGCCAAGATCGGCGGATACTGCCACCTCAATCTCGGCGAGGAGGCCACCGTGGTCGGACTCGCCGCCGCGATGCGGCCCACCGACTACCTGTTCACCAACTACCGCGAACACGGCTACGCCATCGCCAAAGGCATCGAGCCCGGCCGTGTCATGGCCGAGCTGTACGGACGGTCCACCGGCACCTCGAAGGGCTGGGGCGGTTCGATGCACATGTTCGACACCGCGTCCCGCCTGCTCGGCGGTTATGGCATTGTGGGGGGCCAGCTTCCGCTCGCCGTCGGCGCCGCCATGGCCATCGACTACCGCGGCGACGATGACGTGGTGGTGTGTCAGATGGGCGATGGCACAACGAATATCGGTGCCTTCCACGAGTCGCTCAACCTCGCGGCGCTGTGGAATCTGCCGGTCGTGTTCGTTGTGATCAACAATCAGCTCGGCATGGGCACCACGGTCGAGAATTCCTCCGCCGAACCCGACCTGTACAAGCGTGCCGCCGGATACCGGATGCGCGGCGAACAGGTCGACGGCACCGATGTCCTCGCCGTGCGCGATATCGCCAGCGAACTGGTGGAAACAGCGCGACACGAGGGCAAACCGGCGCTGCTGGAAACCATCAGCTATCGGCTCAAGGGCCATTCCGTGGTCGACCCGGCGAAGTACCGCAGCGGCGAAGATGTCGCCACCGCACGGAAATCCGATCCGGTCGCACGGTGGCGCGCGGACCTGATCGAGTCCGGTGTCCTGGACGAAACCGACGCCGCGGAGATCGAACGGTCCGTCGAGGAGGAGGTCGACGCCGCGGTGGCCTTCGCGGACGCCAGCCCGCATCCGGACCCGTCGAGCCTGTTCGACTACACCTACGCCACCCCGGTCGCGGGCGAATCCCGCAGGCTGCCCGCCGATCCGCTCTTCTGACCGCTGAGTTTCAGACTGCTAAGGACAACCGTGCCTGTCATCACCTATCGCGAAGCACTTCGCGAAACCTTGCGCGAGGAAATGCGGCGTGACGAGGATGTCTTCCTGATCGGGGAAGAGATCGGCGTCTTCGAGGGCTCCTACAAGATCACCGCGGGCCTGCTCGCCGAATTCGGCGAGAAGCGCGTACGCGACACCCCGATCGCCGAAGAGGGTTTCGTCGGCGCAGCCGTCGGCGCCGCGATGCTCGGGCTGCGCCCGGTCGTGGAGCTCATGACGATCAATTTCTCGCTGCTCGCGCTGGATCAGATCGTCAACCACGCCGCCAAGATCTACGGCATGTTCGGCGGCCAGACCAGCGTGCCGCTGGTCATCCGCACCCCGGGCGGCGGCGGCCAGCAACTCGGCGCCACCCACTCGCAGAACATCGAGCTCTACTACGCCTTCGTGCCCGGGCTCAAGGTGGTCGCGCCGAGCACCCCCGCCGACGCACGAGCCCTGCTGCGCGCCGCGATCGAAGACGACGACCCCGTGCTGTTCCTGGAAAACCTCGCCCTCTACAACACCAAAGGCGAAGTGCCCGATGTACTTCCGCCTGCCGAGATCGGCAAGGCCGCGGTCACCCGGGAAGGCACCGATATCACGCTCATCGGCTACTCGCGGATGGCGACCATCGCCACCCAGGTCGCCGAGAAACTGCACGCAGAATCCGGCATCTCGGCCGAGGTCGTCGATCTGCGCAGCCTGCGGCCCTTGGATCGGGACACCATCGTGTCCTCGGTGCGTAAGACCGGCTGCGCGGTTGTGGCAGAAGACGATTGGCTGACCTACGGGATCGGTGCCGAGGTCGCCGCCACCATTTCCGACGGAGCGTTCGACTACCTGGACGCTCCGGTGCGGCGGGTCGCCGCGGCGGAAGTGCCGCTGCCCTACGCCAAAACACTCGAACAGATCGCCCTTCCGTCCGCCGACTCCCTGCACACCGCCGCGTTGGAAACGCTGGCGGCCGTGGGCCGGCGCCGCTGAGAACCCGAGGACAATGTCATGCCAGAGATCACCATGCCCCGGCTCTCCGACACGATGGAGGACGGCGTCGTCGTCACCTGGCTCAAACAGGTCGGCGACAAGGTCACTCGGGGCGAGATTCTCGCCGAAATCGAGACCGACAAGGCGCTGATGGAGTTGGAAGCCTACGACGACGGAGTGCTCGACCAGATCCTCGCCGAGCCCGGAACGCGAGTGCCGATCGGCAGCCCTATCGCGATGCTCGGCGACGGCAGCACAGCGGCGAAACCCGCCCCAGCCGTTACCGTCCCGGCTACTTCCACCGAATCCACGTCGATCCCGCCGTCGACCCAGACCACATCGGCATCCACCGCAGGCGCGGCACCGGACGACCGTCGGAAGTCCTCTCCCCTGGCCCGCAAGATCGCACGTGAGCTGGGCATCGACCTCAACGGCGTGACCGGCACCGGCCCCGGCGGGCGGATCACCCGCCACGACGTGGAATCCGCGCAGGCATCGACCGAACCCCCGGTCACCGCGCCCTCGGCCGCCCCGGTGGTCGCTGCCACCGGCGACTACGAGGAGGTGCCGCTGACCACCGTCCAGCAGGTAGCGGCCAAACGCCTGACCGAGAGCAAGCAGCAGGCCCCGCACATCTATCTGACGAGCGCGATCGACGTCACCGACCTGCTGGCCTTCCGTACCGACGTCAACAAGACACTGCAGTCGGCGGGCGCCGGAAAGGTGAGCATCAACGACCTGATCGTCAAGGCCGTCGCTGTCACCCTGCGCGCCGATCCGGCGGTGAACGTCTCCTTCGACGGTGACAAGCTGCTGCGGCACCGCGGTATCCACCTCGGCGTCGCCGTCGCGATCCCGGCCGGTCTCGTCGTGCCGGTCATCCGCGACGCCGACCGAAAAAGCATCTCGGAGATCGCCGCCGAGAGCCGTGAGAAAGCCGAGCGTGCCCGCGCCCGCAAACTGCGCGTGGACGAAATGACCGGCGGCACCTTCACCATCTCCAATCTCGGCATGTTCGGCGTCGAGCAATTCGCCGCCGTCATCAACCCACCGGAAGCCGCCATCCTCGCCATCGGTGCCGCCACCGACCAAGTGCACCTCATCGACGGCGAGGTCGTCACCCGCAAGATCCTCCGCGTCACCCTTTCCGCCGATCACCGCGCCATCGACGGAGCCACCGCGGCGACCTTCCTCCAGCAGCTGAAGGACCTGCTGGAACACCCGCTGCGCATCGTGACCTGAGGTCCCGCGGTAACCGTCACGAGTGGCCGACACCGCCATCCGTGCCGACTGCCGAGTCGGAGTGCCGGACAGTGTGCCGTCACTCCCTCGCCGCCGGGGGCCGCACCGAATCATCACATTGTCGCTACAACCAATTATTGCGGCGCAGGTTCATGTACAAGCCCGTGCAGATCGTCACGATCACGACGAGAACCAGCGGATAGCCCCATACCTGCCGCAATTCCGGCATGTGCTCGAAATTCATACCGTAGATCCCCGCGACCATCGTCGGCACGGCACCGATCGAGATATACGCCGTGATTTTGCGCATGTCGGTATTCTGCTGCACCGCGGTCTTGGCCAACGCGGCTCCGATCAGCGCACTGAGCGACTCGTCGAAATCGTTGATCCGATCGGCCACGGTCGTGTGATGGTCGGCGACATCACGCATATACCGCCGGACCTCCTTCGGCAACGGCAACTCGATGCCGCGGCCGAGTGTCTCGAGCGGAACAGCGAGCGGATTCACCGATCGCCGTAACTCGACGACCTCACGCTTGAGCTGGTAGATCGATTCGATGGCTACCTTGCTGCGCGGGGTGAAGATTTCCTCCTCCATCGCATCGACATCGAGCTCGACCGACTGAGTGACCTCGATATACGAATCCACCACATAGTCGGCGATCGCATGCAACACCGCCCCTGGCCCGAGGCGCAGCCGATCCGAGTCGGCCTCCAAATCCTTACGTACGGCGGCCAGTCCCGAATGTTCACCGTGTCGCACCGCGACTACGAAATCGGGCGCGGTGAAGATCAATATTTCGCCGGTCTCGACGATCTCGCTGACACTGTGCAATTCGTGCTCTACGTAGGCGACCGTGCGCATCACCAGCACGAGCGTATCGTCGTAGCGCTCGAGTTTCGGCCGCTGATTCGCCTTGACCGCATCCTCGACGGCCAGTGCGTGGAGCCCGAACGTCTGCGCGATATCGGCCATCTGCTCCTCGTCGGGATCGTGCAACCCGACCCACACGAAACCCGCACCCAGCTCACGCACCTTCGTCAACGCGGCCGCATGTGTGAACCGGCCCGGCAATCGACACCCGTCGACGTACACCGCGCAATCGACAATCGCCCGAGCAGTCGGAACACGGATATGCGGCAAAGACCTCCCCGCCCGCCCAGAATGACGAAACGAAGGCAACGGCGGAAGAGAGGGCATCGCACGATGCTACGTCGCAAACCACTCGAGGGCTTCCCAGAACAGACCACCGGTACCGGGTCGGAAGCAGCGGCTGTGACCTCACGAGTTATCCAGTTGCAGTCTTTGCTACACCTCGACTCTCGATCCCATGATCACTGTCCGCTCGCCTGGCAGGCCGAAGTAGTCGGCGGCGTCGGCGGTGATATGGGAGGTGGCGATGAACAGGCGCTTGCGCCATGGTGCCATCGTCGGTGCCGTACCCTTCTTCAGCTCGATCTTCGACAGGAAGTAGGAGGCGTCATCGATCGCTATCCGGCCTTCGGTATCCGTGGGGTCGAGCATGCGCAGCGCGTTGGGGATGTTCGGCGTTTCCATGACGCAGGCTGCACCAGCCCAGCCTGCCGCGAGTGATCGCCCGCCGACCGAAGTGGCCCATATCGGCGTACAGCGCCTCCGCACCCGTCACCGCCAGCACCACAGCGGCCAGCGCGAAAAACGCAATACCGAAGTGCCCGAACATGAAGCTCAGCGCATAGGTTGGCGACAGTGCCTTCAAGATTTCCGGATGCTTGGCAATACCGTCCACGCCCAAGGCACCGATCGTCACGAACCAAGCAATCATCACCGGCCCGAACAGCCGACCGACCGCCGCCGTGCCGTGGCGCTGGACGGAGAACAGTCCGACAATGATTACCGCCGTGATCGGTACGATCACGCCGTCGAACCCCGGCTCGACGACCTTCAGGCCCTCCACCGCGGACAGCACCGAAATAGCGGGAGTGATTATGCTGTCGCCGAAGAACAGCGCGGCACCGAAGATACCGAGCCCGGCCAGCGCCGCTGCGGCCCGACCACCTCCCCCACCGAGCCGCCGCAGCAGCGTGATCAGCGCCATGATCCCGCCTTCGCCGTCGTTGTCGGCGCGCATCAGCAGGGAAACGTAAGTCAGCGTGACGATGATCATCACCGACCAGAAGATCAGCGACACCACGCCGTAGACGTTGTCCGTGCTGATCGGCACCGGGTGTGGATCAGCCGGGTTGAAAACCGTTTGAATGGTGTAAATCGGGCTGGTCCCGATGTCGCCGAATACCACGCCGAGCGCGCCGACCACGACAGCGGACCGAACCGTTTCCCGACCACCCATCACACCGATCGATGAAACGGCTCCGGACTCTGTGCCCATGGTGTACTCCTCGTCGACGGCTCCGCACTCTATCGTGCCGTGGGCCGCCGCCGAGTCGCGGATTTGCCGAGCCTGAGCAAGGAGCGCACCGCGTCGACGCTGCTGTGGAACGCGGGGTGACTATCCGATTGCCGCTTTGTCCGCTGGTTGTGGCGTAGTGGCGGTGAGGTGGTAGCGGCGGCCGTCGATCTTGTCGGGCCGGTAGCGGATGGCGGGGTCGGTCACGACGGCCCAGTCCCGCGGGCTCGCGAGGATTGCGATGGGGCTGGATACGAGCATCGCATTTCTCCTGTTCGGTTATTCCCCGAGGTGGACGATCGCGCCGAACTCATGTTCGTAGTTGCTCATGCTGTCGTTCAAGATCTGCATCAGGCGGAAGATCATCGCCGGGGGGAATTTCACCCTCGACACCACCTGAGTCGGTTGGCGCACCACAGGCCGACCCGCATCGTCGACACCCTGATCGGTCGGCAGGAATACGAGGAAGTCGAGGGT
Organism: Nocardia sp. NBC_01730; assembly: GCF_035920445.1. Classification (NCBI taxonomy): domain Bacteria; kingdom Bacillati; phylum Actinomycetota; class Actinomycetes; order Mycobacteriales; family Nocardiaceae; genus Nocardia; species Nocardia sp. NBC_01730. The sequence continues at coordinate 3,934,328 of NZ_CP109162.1, forward strand.
GAAGTCGGTGCGGTTGTACCAGCAGGTGAACCCGTTGGCGTAGGCGCCGACGCTCATTGCCTCCGGCACGATCACCTCGACGTTGGTCGGGGTTGGAGTCGGTTCGCTCATCCGCGACCGCCTTTCATGGTCGACGAAAGGAGCACACCCATTCGGGCGGCGGCCCCTTTCGTCGACACATCATTCAGTGACGGCAGATTGGTCAGCGTGATTGAATCTGGCGTGCCTGCTGGCGAAGGTTGTTCAGCTGCATTTCCCACTGCATGGCCCGGTCCTGGGAACGGCTGGCCTGATCCTCGGCCTGCTGGGCCAACTGGCTGGCCTGGTCGGCCTGATCCTGCGCCGACTGAGCCCGCTGGTTGGACTGATTGGCCTCGCCCTGGGCCTGCTGGGCCTGGTTCTGCGCCCGGTCGGCCTCGCCCTGGGCCTGTTGGGCCTGGTTCCCCGCCTGGATGGCTTGTTGGCGGGCCTGCTGGGCCTGCTGGTTGGCCTGGTTGGCCTCGTGCTGCGCGATCTGCGCCTGGTGCTGAACCTGACGTGTCTGGTTCTGCGCCTGCCGGGCAAGGTGCTGCGCCTGCTGGGCGTACTGACGAGCGCTCTGCGCTTCCTGCCGAGCCTCTTCGACACCGAGCCGCAGCATATCGATGTCCCGGGGGATGTCCTGGACGTCGCCGCGCTTCGCATCGCTCATCGTGTCTTGTGCCATTGAGCTTCCCTCCATAGTGGTTGAGTGGACAGCGTCGTGTGACCAACCCATTCTTACCGACCCAGAAGCAGCTGTCAGCAACATTTGCGCAACTATCTGGAAATGACCGCGAAACGTACCGAATCCCCGGTCCGACACCGGCACGCGCCGCGCCCACAGCCCGCATGGTCAGCCGCCGGCATCCAAGTTTGCGCAGACTCGCGAAGAGGTGCCCGATCGAGACCTGAGAACCCACAAAGTTGGCGACCACGACAGACAGTCACTGCCACAGGAACGGCGGGACCACCGAACCACTCGAATGCTGACCCCGCCACCCGACCCCGCTCGAGCCCGAAGCCGTCGACTCGGCGACTTTCGGCCATCTCACCCGACCGGGTAGCGCACTACGCCGAAGCGATGTTCAACCCTTTGCGCCATATGGCAAACACACGGCTACCAAGAGGCTTGCCGCAGTCGAACGTCGTTGCCGGCATCACCGTGGAGCTCCGAGCTTGCGGACGCCGAAAGTTCGAGCGGGGCGCCGAGAACGGCCGCCACCCCACGCGACGGGAATCCGCCCCAGGGCAGCCCGAGGACCGCGATGTCCCGCGTGCCGCGATACGCGGGGAGGAGGCGGGCCAGCACGGACAAGCACGGCAATTCGCGGAATGGCCCGCTGGGCTTCGACGGGCTTCAGGCGTCGGGGTTCAGGATCATGCAGCTCGAGGTGGCGTGGGCGATGAGACGCCCTGCCTCGTCAACGACCTGGGCCTGGGCGAGGGCGGTGCGACGGCCGCGGTTGATCACGGTTGCCTCGCACCGAAGTAGGCCGGAGGCCTCGGTCGCCGGGCGCAGGTACTTCACCGTGAGGTCGAGCGTGGTGTGGACCTCGCCCGGCTTCAACGTCGTCTGCACCGCGCAGCCCGCGGCGGTGTCGAGCATGATGGCCAGTACGCCACCGTGCACCGTGCCGACCGGGTTGTAGTGGATCTTCTGTGCTCGCATGGTCACCTCGACCCACCCCTCACGGGCATTTATGTCCCCCCCGTCGATCAGACTCGCCGCGGGACACTTCGCGACCCGGCCGTCCGCGATCGCCTGGATCTGCTCAAGGCCGCTGCGCTTGGCCAACCCGGCGATCGCGGCGAGATCTGCCATCGGGTCGGTCCAGTTGTAAGTCCTGGTCTGCACTGCGGAGTCGGCCTGGGTTTGATTCGTAACCTCAGACTTGCCGCCATTGGACATTTCGATCGGCGCCTGGTCGCTGTGTGTCATCACATTCCCTTACTGCGGGTTTATCTGCTGGTCGATAAGTGCGTAGAGTTCGGCAGCACTCGCCGCCTCGACGGCGACGCGGTCCTCGACGGCGACGCGGTCACTGTTGGCCGTGGATTCGCTTTCCTCCAGAGCTTCGGCCAGCGTCGCGCGGATCCGCTTGGCCAGGCGCGTCTTCTCCCCAGCGGACGGCATGGTCGCCAACAGCGATCGGAGCGCGGCGATCTGGTTGTCGACCTGGTCGTCGACCACCGATGTGGTCGACATGGCTTCCCACTCCGAGCGCATGAATGTCGCGACGGCGGTGGTGGTCGGATAATCGAACACCAGCGTCGACGGCAGTTCCATGCCCGTCACCTTGGTGAGCCGATTGCGCAGCTCGACGCCCCCGAGCGAATCGAATCCCAGTTCGTTGAACGGGGTCTCGGGATCGATGGCAGCGGCCGACGGGTGTCCCAGGACTGCCGCGACGTGTTCCTGGACGACGGCGAGCACGACACCCGCACGGTCGGGTCCGGGTGTGGCGGCCAGGCGCCCGGCAGACGACCCCACGCTGCCGGCGCGACGCGCCGCGGGAACGGTGACCAAAGAGCTCAGCGCTCTGGGCAGCGAACCCGAAGCGGCCTCCGCAGTGAGCGCCGCAACGTCGAGCCGCACGCCGACGCTTGTCGGGAGACCAGCTGCCAAAGCGGCATCCAGCAGCGACATCCCGTAGTTCTCTTCGAGCGGGACCAGCCCCCAGCGTCGCATCCGCGCGAAGTCGGCCTCGGTGATAGTGCTGGTCATACCGTTGGTCCCAGACCACGGACCCCACGCCACCGACGTCGCGGGCAACCCGACGCGGTGCCGGTGATGAGCCACAGCGTCGAGGAACGTGTTCGCCGCCGCGTAATTGGCCTGCCCCGGATTGCCGAGTGTGCCCGCGATCGAGGAGTAGAGCACGAACATCGACAGATCCAGATCCTTGGTGGCCTCATGCAAATTCCACGCGGCATCGACCTTCGGACGCAACACCGTCACGAACTGCTCCGGCGTCATATCGGTGAACAAGCCATCAGCCAACACACCTGCCGCATGCACGACACCGGTCAACGGATACTCGGGCGGGATCGCCGACAACAACCCATCCAGCGCCGCACGATCAGCCACATCACACGCAACCACATCCACATGCGCACCCAACGCGGTCAATTCAGCCGCGAGATCGGCCGCGCCGTCGGCATCCAGACCACGCCGACTGGCCAACACCAACCGCCGCACACCACGCTGCACAACAAAATGACGAGCCGCCACCGCACCCAACCCACCAGTACCACCGGTAATCAACACCGTGCCCTCAGGTCGCGACGGCACCGGAATAGAGAGCACGTTCTTGCCGATATGCCGGGCCTGACTCAGAAATCGGAACGCTTCCGGCGCCTGCCGCACATCCCACCCGGTCATCGGGGGCAAGGCCAGCACACCCGTGTCGAACAGGTCGACGAGGATGTTCAGAATCTCGTGCAGCCGGTCGGGGCTGATCTCGTTGAGATGGAAGCCCCGATAGTGCACACCCGGGTGCCGCTCGGCGACCTCAGCCGGATCACGGCGATCGGTCAACCCCATCTCCAGGAAACGACCACCACGAGGCAACAACCGCAGCGAGGCATCCACGAACTCACCAGCCAACGAATCCAACACGATATCGACACCACGACCATCGGTGACCTCGAGGAACTTCCGCTCGAAATCCAGCGTGCGCGAATCACCGATCACCGCGTCCTCGAACCCCATACCCCGCAACACATCCCACTTCGGCCGACTCGCCGTCACCAACAACCGCAAACCCAGATAACGCGCCAACTGCACAGCCGCCATACCCACACCACCAGTCGCGGCATGCAACAACAACGTCTCTCCGGGTCGCGCACCGGCCAGATCGACCACACCGTAATACGCCGTCACGAACACCGCCGACACCGCCGCCGCCTGCGCGAACGACCAACCCCGCGGCACCCGAGCAAGCAGCCTGCTGTCGGTCACCACCACCGAACCGATATCAGAGACGAACCCGAAAACCCGATCACCAGGCACGAATTCAGTGACATCCGACGCCACCTCCAACACCACCCCGGCACCATCGATAGCGGCGTCCGCGTCCGAATACATATCCAGGGCGATCAGCACGTCACGGAAGTTGACGCCTGCCGCGCGCAGGCCCACCCGAACCTGACCGGGACCGAGCGCCTCCAGCGCGGCTGGCGTCTCGACCAGCACGAGGTTGTCACCGGTCAGAGTGCCCTTGCCGAGCTGAGTCAACGCCCATGCCGGAGCACCCACCAGATCACTCGCACCCACCATATCGCCGACACCACGACTCAACCGCGCCGCATACGGCAACCCGCGCCGCAACGCCACCTGAGGTTCATCCCCGATAGCCAAAGCGACGACAACGCCGGCACGGTAGTCCTGCCAGCGGTCCACGTCGACGATCGCGATCCGGCCGGGGTTCTCGTTCTGCCCGCTACGCAGCAAACCCCACACCGCCGCGCCAACGAGATCCACCGGTTCGCCGAGTTCCACCGCGACCGCACGCCTGGTCACGGCGACGATCCGCTCATGCTGAGCCAGCAGCTCCCGCAGCCGCGCCGCTACCTCGACGACCCGACCGTGAACCGCACCCGGCACATCCCCATCCACGTGTGTCTGCTCTACCCGCAACACTGTCACGGGCCTGCCATCGACGATCACCGTCTCGCCCTCGTCCGTACTCGCCCAATGCTCGTCCGCGACAAGGTCACTCGGCTCCCGCACGGCCAACGAAACCCAACGCAGTCGGTGCAGGCCACTACCCGCTCCCGGCGCGCCGGATACACCGAAGGCGCCGACCGGGATCGGACGCAGAGTCAACGTCCCGACCTCGACAACCGGCGCACCCTGAGAATCAGTGAGCGTCAACGCGATCCGCTGATTGCCCTCCTCAGGCCCAGCCGCCCGCAGCCGGACCCGCACCGACCCAGCTCCGACAGCATGCACGTCAACGTTCTCCCACGAATATGGCACCAGAACCTCACCTGCCGCGGCAGGCTCGGCCAACCCACCGAAAGCGACCGCATGCAAAGCCGCGTCCAACAACGCCGGATGCACCCCGAACCCCGCCGACGACTGCACCTGCTCCGGCAGAGTCACCTCCGCGAACACCTCGTCACCGCGCCGCCACAACGCGGTCAACCCTCGGAAGAGCGGTCCGTAGCCGTAACCACGCTCAGCCAACTCCGCATACACATCACCGACCTCCACCGGCAACGCCCCAACCGGCGGCCAACTCGCCGACGACGCGACCAGCGACGACTGCGACTGCGACTGCGACTGCGACTGCGACTGCGACTGCGCGACGACAGTTCCCGACGCATGGCGAACCCACTCCGCCCGATCCGACTCACCATCACGTTGCGGACGCGAATACACCGACACCACCCGCGAACCCGCATCATCAGGACCAGCCGCCATCACCCGCAACTCCACCGCACCCACCGACGGCACAACCAACGGGCCGGAAACCACCAACTCCGCCAACCGCGCACAGCCGACCATCCCCCCGACATGCAACGCCAACTCCACAAACGCCGTCCCCGGCAACAACACCACCCCGCCGATCACGTGATCGGCCAACCACGGATGACTCGACAACGACAAACGACCCGTCAACACCACCCCCTCGGAATCCGGCAACCACACCGCCGCACCCAACAACGGATGCTCCACACCCTCCAGACCCGACGTCCGAACATCACCCGCGGCAGCGGCAGCCAACCAAAACCGCTGCCGCTGAAACGCATACGTCGGCAACCCAACCCGACGCACCCCACGCCCGGCGAGCAAACCCCGCACGTCCACCGGCATACCCACCACGTGGGCGTGCGCGAGGCACGTGACGAACCCGACCGCCTCATCCACCGACCGCCGCGACGACGCCACCACCAACGACTTCGTTTCCGCCTCCGAACGCTCCGCCAAACACTCCCGGGTCATCGCGGCCAACACCGCGTCCGGACCCACCTCCACAAACTTGCGCACACCGGAGGAGACCAACGTGTCCACCCCGGGAGCGAACCGCACACAACCACGCACCTGCGCCACCCAATACTCCGGATCACACACCTCGTCACCAGCCTGCTCACCCGACACGTTCGACACGATCGGCATCAACGGCTCCCGATACGTCAATCTCTCGGCCACAGAACGGAACTCGTTCAGCATGGGCTCGATCAACACCGAATGGAACGCATGCGATACCCGCAGCCGGGTGGTTTTACGGCGCTGACCCGACAACGACCGCTCCACGTCGTCGACGGCGTCGGCGTCGCCGGAGATCACCACCGACTCCGGCCCGTTCACCGCCGCGATCGACACGCGACCGCCGTACTCGGCGATCACCTCCGCCATTTCTGTCTCCGCCACGGCGACGGCGAGCATCGCCCCGCCTGCGGGCAGCGCACCCATCAACCGGCCACGCGCCGCCACCAGCACACACGCATCCGCCAGCGACCACACCCCCGCCACGTATGCCGCGGCCAACTCACCGATCGAATGCCCCGCAACGACATCCGGAGTGAGACCGAACGACTCCAGCAACCGGAACATCGCCACCTCGAACGCGAACAACGCCGGCTGCGTCCACTCCGTCCGATCCAACACACCCTCGACATCGGTGAACATCACCTCCTTCAACGACGGCGCGAAGCTCCTCGAAGGGTGGTGGTCTGCTGACGTGTCGGCCTTGCCGCGGTGCCGGTCGAACTCGGCGCATACCTCGTCCAACGCTGCCGCGAACGCCGGAAACGCCTCGTACAACCCCGCACCCATTCCCACCCGTTGTGCGCCTTGACCGGTGAACAGGAAGGCCGCTTTTCCCGAACCCGCAACGCCGTCGACCACCAACGCCGCCTGTCCCGGAGTGCTTACATCCGGGGAAGCCGACCCCGAGGAGGAATCTGCCAGCGCGGCCAGCCCTGCCAGCAACTCCGCCCGATCACGCGCGACGACGACTGCCCGCCGATCCAGCAACGCCCGCGAGTCCACCAAGGCCCGCGCCACCGCCCAAGTATCCACATCCGGACGGTCGACCAACCACGCCCGCAGCCGGTCCGCCTGCCCCCGCAATCCCTCCTCCGACTTCGCCGACACCACTAGCGGCACCACGGCGATATCAGGGATGTCACTGTCCGACCCGGCAGACGCAGGCTCGACACGGGGCACCGGCGTCATCGGCGGCTCCTCGAGAATCACGTGCGCGTTCGTGCCGCTGATCCCGAACGACGACACCCCCGCACGCCGCACCCGCTCACCCGCGGGCCACGCCTGAGCCTCGGTCAACAACCGGACAGCCCCCGCCGACCAATCCACGTGCGGGCTCGGCTCATCCACATGCAACGTCTCGGGCAGGGTTTCGTGCCGCAACGCCTGCACCATCTTGATCACCCCACCCACACCCGCCGCCGCCTGCGTGTGACCGATATTGGACTTCAGCGAACCCAGACGCAGCGGCTCCGACCGATCCTGCCCATACACGGCAAGCAACGCCTGCGCCTCGATCGGATCACCCAACGCCGTCCCCGTCCCGTGCGCCTCCACCGCGTCCACATCCACCGGGCGCAGGCCCGCGTCGGCCAACGCCGACGCGATCACCCGCTCCTGCGACGGACCATTCGGCGCTGTCAAACCATTGCTCGCACCATCCTGATTGACCGCACTGCCACGCACCACCGCCAACACTTCGTGGCCGAGGCGCCTTGCGTCCGACAGCCGTTCCACCACCAGCACCGCCGCGCCCTCCGACCACGCCACCCCATCAGCCGCCGCCGAGAACGCCTTGCACCGACCGTCGGGAGCCAAACCACGCTGCCGCGAGAACTCTATGAACGGCATCGGTGTCGCCATGACAGTCGCACCACCCACCAACGCCAACGAACTCTCCCCCTGACGCAGCGCCCGACATGCCACATGCAACGCCACCAACGACGACGAGCACGCCGTATCCACCGTCATCGCGGGCCCCTCCAAGCCCAACGCATACGCCACCCGCCCGGACACCACGCTTGCCGCGGCGCCGGTTCCGATATACCCCTCGACCTCGGGCCCGGCCTTACGGGTCAGGGCTTCGTAGTCCTGGTACGTCACTCCGGTGTAAACACCGGTGTCGCTGCCCCGCAACGACGTCGGATCGATCCCAGCCTGCTCCAACGCCTCCCACGACACCTCCAACAACAACCGCTGCTGCGGATCCATCGCGATCGCCTCACGAGGGCCGATGCCGAAGAAGCCCGCGTCGAAATCGGCCGCATTCCTCAGGAACCCGCCCGCCCGCACATAGGACGTCCCCGGGTGTTCCGGGTCCCGATGAAACAGGCGATCCAGCGCCCAACCGCGATCCGACGGAAACTCACTGATGGCGTCCGTTCCCGACAACACCAGATCCCACAGTTCGTCCGGAGACTCGACACCACCGGGATACCGGCAGGCCATGCCCACGATCGCGATCGGCTCGTCGGCGCGCACCAGGCGCGCGGCTTTTTCGACCGGTTCGCCCACCGTCTTCGGCTCGATCCGGGACTCGATGAACGTCGCCACCGCCCGGGCGGTGGGGTAGTCGAAGACGAGGGTGGAGGGCAGCCGCAATCCAGTGGTCGTGGCGAGCCGGTTGCGGAACTCCACCGCGCCCAGCGAATCGAAACCCATGTCACTGAACGGCTTCTCGACGTCGATCAGCTCGCCGGAGGCATGACCCAGCACCGCAGCAACCTGATCCCGCACGAAATCGAGAACGATCGCGTCGTGCTTCTCCGCCGACGCCGACGCCAACCGCCGCGCCAGGTCCCTCCCGCCACTGTCGGCGCGGCGAGGCGCGGGCATCAGCGACTGCAGCAGCCCGGGCAACAGGCCCGCGCGGGCCTGAACCGACAGTGCCGCCATCTCGAAGTCGACCGCGGCGAGGAACGGTTCGCCCACACCACCCGCCAGATCGAATAGCGCGAGCCCATCGGCTTCGGCCAGCGGGCGGAACCCCATGTGCGACAACCGCTCCACTGCGCCCGTGCCCAGTTCGGCCGTCATCCCGCTGTCTTGGTTCCACGGACCCCACGCCACGGAGACCGCGGCCAGGCCGGCGTGGACGCGGCGGCGCGCCAACGCGTCCAGCACCGAGTTCGCCGCCGCGTAGTTGCCCTGACGCGGCGATCCGAGAACCGCCGCGATCGAGGAGAACATGACGAACGCCGACAACTCGCGATCCAGGGTGAGCTCATGCAAGTTCAGCGCCGCGTCAACCTTCGGCACGAGCACCCGGTCGACCTGATCGGACGTGAGCGTGTCGACGGTACCGGCGGCCAGCACACCCGCCGCGTGAATGACGGCCGTCACCGCGGGACCGTCGGAGATGTCGTCGAGCATCGCCCTCACGGCGGCGCGATCGCTCACATCGCAAGCCACCACCCGCGTCCGAGCCCCGAGTTCGGCCAGCTCGGCCACGAGTTCGGCGACGCCGTCGGCCCGCTCACCACGTCGGGACACCAACACCAGGTCACGCGCACCGTGCGTCCCGGCGAGATGCCGTGCCACCAGCGCACCCAAACCGCCGGTGCCGCCGGTGATCAGCACCGCACCCGAGCCGAGCTCGATGGCCGCCCCGGTCGTGGGCGCGTCGCGACGGGTCAGCCGCGGCGCCAGCAACCCACCCGCGCGCAGTGCCAGCTGCGCCTCGTCGGCGGCCACGGCCACCGAGATCAGTTCCGGGGTCACCTTGCCGTCGCTGTCGCTGTCCAGCAAGACAATCCGCCCGGGATTCTCCGATTGAGCGCTGCGCAGCAGACCCCAGGTGGCCGCAGCGGCCAGATCGGGATTCTCGCCCGACAGACCCGCGCCATTGCGCGTCACCACAACCAGTAGCGCATCGGCCGCGGCCAGAGACAACCACGAGCGAACCGTCGCCAGCACCGTGTGCACACGTCCACGCACGACGACCGCCGACAATGCCCCACTTTCCTCGGGGAGATCATCGGCGAACCACACCAGCACATCCGGACCGTTGTCCCCGGCGACCTCGCCCAGCGTGGTCATGTCCGGATAGCTCTCCGCAAACCCCGGATAGAGCTTGTCCCGGTGGTCTTTTGGCCGGGGGCACTCCAGGGCAGGCCCATCGGCCTGCGTCGAGCCTACGACGGCTATCCGCCGGCTATCCGCACCATGGGAAGCGATGGAGCGGAGCGGCTGTGCATCGACACAGTCGACTGGGCTCCACTGCACGTCGTAGAGCCGGTGGCGACCGGAAGATCGACCATCGTGCAATGCCGTGCTGTTCATCGAACGCGTTTGCACTAACTCGACGGTCAATACCAGAGCGCCTGTGTCGTCGCTGAGCTCGAGCCGGATACCGCCGCTGTGTTGGATTGCGGCATTCGCTCGGCCCTCGTGGTCAAGCTCCGCTGCCGCCTCGGGCTTGACGCTCATACCGCTATTGGCTTCGCTGCGGCGGATTCGTGCCTGCACGGCCGTCGCCCCGGGACGGTACAGCCGCACACCGGTGAACGAGAACGGCAGCGGCGCCTGGTCGGCCGCAAAACCGGCGGCCAACTCCTCCATCGCAGCATGCACCGCGGAGTCCAGCAACGCGGGATGGATACGGAACCGGTCGGCATCCGTGCCGCCCTCGGCCGGCAGTCGCACATCCGCCAGGACATCACCGCCGCCGTCCCGCCACCGGCGAGTCACCCCCTGGAACGCGGGTCCGTAGCCGAGTCCGCGTGCGGCCAACCGGCCGTACATCGAATCACCAAACGTCACATCGTCCCCGGGTACAGGCACTCCGGGGCAGGCTTCCGTGCTGTCGACGCTGTCATGGGCGGGGGCATCACTCACCGCGCTGGGAGCGAGGATGCCACGCGCGTGCGTGATTCCGGATCCGTTGTCCGAGTGTTCGCCGATTACCCTGGACGCCACGACGAAGCGTCTGCGCCCGTCGTCATCGGGCTCTTCGACACCGACCTGGACGTCGACCTCGGTCCGGTCGTGCAATCGCAGGGGTGCTTCCAGGACCAGCTCGTCGATGATCTCGATACCCAATCGAGCACCGACCGCCAACGCCAATTCCACGAAACCGGCTCCCGGGAGCAGTATCGCGCCGAATACCATGTGATCGGCGATCCACGGATGCGACGCCACCGAAAGCCGACCGGTGAACAGCCACTCGTCCTTGCCCGCGACCCGCACCACACCGGTCAACACCGGATGACTCGACGCCGACGGTGTCCCGACAATCGGCTGCAGCCAATACCGCTGGTGCTGGAATGCATAGGTGGGCAGCGGAACCCGCGAGACAGTGCGGCCCTCGAACAGTGGCTTCCAATCCATATCCACACCCGCCGCATGGGCCTGCGCCAGTGCGGACACGAACTGAGTCGGCTCGTCGATCGAGCGTCGGGCGGTCGCGACCACGGTCGAGCGGGCCTCGACGTCCGGAGTCTCGGCAAGACACTGCCGAGCCATCGCGGACAGCACGGCATCCGGCCCGATCTCCACAAACCGCCGCACTCCGGCCTTGACCAGGGTGTCGATCCCGGGCGCGAACCGGACACAACCACGCACCTGCTCCACCCAATACCCCGGATCGGTCAACTCCACACCGACAACAGCGCCACTGACATTCGACACGATCGGAACGTTCGGCAGATGGTAGGTCACTCCCTCGGCCACCGACCGGAACTCAGCCAACATCGCATCCATCCGCGCCGAATGGAACGCGTGGCCGACCCGCAACCGGTTGGTTTTCCGGCCTTCCGCAGCCACGCGCAATTCCACCTCGTCGACAGCATCCACATCCCCGGACAACACCACCGACGACGGACCGTTCACCGCCGCAACCGACAGCCTGCCCCCATACCCGGCGATGATTCCCGCCGCGTCCGCCTCCCCGACAGCCACCGCCACCATCGCCCCACCCTCAGGCAACGCCCCCATCAACCGACCACGTGCCGCGACCAGACGACAGGCATCCGACATCGACCACACCCCGGCCACATACGCAGCCGCCAGCTCACCGATCGAATGCCCGATCAGCATGTTCGCCGCGATCCCGAACGATTCCATCAACCGGAACAACGCCACCTCGAACGCGAACAATGCGGGCTGAGTGAACTCCGTCCGATCCAACAACACCGCCCCACCCTGATCGAACACCAAATCCTTCAACGACCGCCCAAGCAGAGGATCGAACCCCGAACACACCTCATCGAACGCCGCCGCGAACACCCCGAACGACCCATACAAGCCCGCACCCATCCCACCACGCTGCGCACCCTGCCCCGTGAACAGGAACGCCGTCCTACCCGACCCCACCACCCCCTCGACAACACCAGAAGACACCACACCCACCGCCAAATCCGCCAGACCAGCCAAAAGCTGCTCCCGATCACGACCGACGACGACTCCGCGCCAGTCCAACCGGGAACGGGACGTCACCAACGAGTGCGCGATATCCCACACATCCGCATCAGGATTACCGACCACCCACCGCCGCAACCGATCCGCCTGCGCCCGCAAACCCGACTCGGATTTCGCCGACACCAGCAACGGAACGGCCGCGGCGAGGCGCGGCCGGCCGGCCGGCGCGGGCTGCCGGGTTGGGACTCGCCGGGGTCCGATGTCTGTGCGGAGCCCTTCGTGGTCACGCTGCGCTACCGCGTCCGGGCTTGGCCGCACAGACCGAGCAGGCGCTTCTTCGAGGATGGCGTGTGCGTTGGTGCCGGAGACGCCGAAGGACGATATCCCGGCGCGGCGGACGCGTTGGTTGGCTGGCCATGGTTGTGGCTGGGTCAGTAGCTGCACGTTGCCTGCCGACCAGTCCACGCGCGGGCTCGGTGCGTCGACGTGCAAGGTTTTGGGCAGGGTTTCGTGTCGTAGGGCCTGTACCATCTTGATCACCCCGCCCACGCCTGCCGCGGCGGCGGTGTGTCCGATATTCGACTTGAGCGACCCGATGTGCAGCGGCCGGTCCGGTCGGTCCTGCCCGTAGGTGGCGATCAGTGCCTGCGCCTCGATCGGATCACCCAACGGCGTCCCGGTGCCGTGTGCCTCCACCGCATCCACATCCGAGGGCTCCAACCCGGCATTGGCCAACGCCGCGGCGATCACCCGTTCCTGCGACGGACCGTTCGGCGCGGTCAAACCATTCGACGCACCGTCCTGATTGATCGCGCTACCACGCACCACCGCCAACACATCGTGGCCCAAGCGACGAGCGTCCGACAGGCGTTCGAGCACGAGCACGCCAACGCCCTCGGAGAAAGCGACACCGTCGGCCGCGGCAGAGAACGACTTGCAACGTCCATCGGGCGACAGACCACGCTGCCGCGCGAATTCGACGGAGAGAAAGGGATCGGCATAAACCGTCACACCGCCCGTCAGCGCCAGCGAGGTCTCCCCCTGCCGCAACGCTTGGCAGGCCAGATGCAAAGCGACCAGCGACGACGAACACGCGGTGTCTACCGTGACGGTAGGTCCTTCTACACCGAAGACATACGCCAGCCTGCCGGAGGTCACGCTGCACTGGGAACCGGTGAGCCGATAACTCTCCAATTCGCCGGCCACCCGGGTGTAGTACGTCGAGTAGCATGCTCCCACGAACACCCCGGTGTCACTGCCACGCAACGAGACCGGGTCGATACCCGCCTCCTCCAATGCCTCCCAGGACGCCTCCAACAACTGACGCTGCTGCGGCTCCATCGCCGACGCCTCCCGCGGGCTGATACCGAAGAAACCGGCATCGAAATCACCCGCGTCATCCAGGAACCCCGCCCGACGGGCATAAACAGTGCCGGGCTTATCCGGATCGGGATCGAACAACCGCTCCAGATCCCACCCACGATCGGACGGATAGTCACTGGTCGCGTCGGTCCCGGCGGTCAGCAGATCCCACAGCTGATCCGGCGACTTGACACCCCCGGGGAACCGGCAACCCATCCCCACGATAGCGATGGGCTCGTCCACCCGAACCCGACGCACCGCCTTCTTGACCGGCCCACCCACCGCCTTCGGTTCGACCCGGGAGGCCACCAGTTTCGCCACCGCCATCGGAGTGGGATAGTCGAACACCAACGTCGAGGGCAACTGCACACCGGTGGCTTTGGCCAGCCTGTTACGGAACTCCACACCACCCAGCGAATCGAAACCGATCTCGTCGAAGCGCTGATCGGGTCGGATATCAGCGGCCGAGTCATGCCCCAACACCGCCGCCGCCGCCGCCAACACCACCGCCAACACCACCTCACCGCGCCGGGCCTGCGGCACCTGAGCCAACCGAGCACCCAACACACCCGCCGCGCCCGGCGAGGACTTCCCGCCAGCCCGCGCCGGACGGGACGAAGCCGGCACGAACCCACGCAATACCGCGGGTACCGCATCAAGATCCGGCACGTGCCGCAGCACACTCGCATCGAACCGGGCCGGCACCAGGCACGGATCGGCACCAGCAAGGCCACCGGCGAGGGCGTCATCGAAAAGACGCACACCTTCAGCATTCTCGAGTTGGCCCAGCCCCAGCCGACCCAACCGCGCCATCGCGGTACCACCCAAACCTCTGGTCATCCCGGCGCCCTGGTTCCACGGCCCCCACGCCAGCGACACAGCAGGCAACCCAGCCGCGCGGCGCCGCTGCGCCAACGCGTCCAGGAAACCGTTCGCTGCGCCATAGTTTCCCTGCCCCGCGGACCCGAGCACCCCCGCGATCGAGGAGAACACCACGAACACCGACACACCACGGTCACGAGTCAGCTCGTCCAGATACCAGGCCCCGTCCACCTTCGGTGCCAATACCCGATCCACCTGCTCACCGGTCAACGACTCCACCGTGCCGTCGTCGAGAACCCCCGCGCAATGCACCACCCCAACCAACCCACCATCGGAATCGATGGTGTCCAACAGCTTCCGCACCGCTTCACGGTCAGCGACATCACAGGCGACCACCCGTGCGTCGACACCCGCGTGCGCCAGTTCGGCGACCAACTCCTGCGAGCCGGCCGCCTCGGGTCCCCGCCGCGAGGTCAACACCAGCCTGCGCACACCATGCTCAGCGACAAGATGGCGCGCGAACAACCCACCCAGCCCACCCGTGCCGCCGGTGACCAACACCACCCCATCCCCCAACGACGGCGGCGCACCGGTGTCTCTCGCCACGGATGCGCTAATAAGCCGGGGAACCAGAAGCTGCGCACCCCGCACCGCGGCCTGCGGCTCGTCCGCCCGCAGAACAGCCACGATCCGGTCGACATCCAGCGGCTGGGCCGGATCCTCATCGACAAGAACGAACCGCCCCGGATTCTCCGACTGCGCACTGCGAACCAACCCCCATACCGCAGCCGCCGCCGCATCCGGAACCTCTCCGGGCAGCCCGGCGCCACCGGTGGTGACCACCATCATCCGAATATCGGACAGACGTTCCTCGGCAAGAAACGATTTCAGCGTGGCGAGCGTGGCGTGCACTCGCGCCCGCACCCCCGCCGGATCGTCGACGGCCTGCTCGGTCGCCCGCCAGACAACCACATCCGGAACACGTTCGGCGACAACAACATCGGCGACCGACGCATAAGAGTCCTCGATACCCGACACCGTCGTGTCCGCGAGCACGGCCAGAGCCGGTACCGGCCCCTCGACCCGCGCTGCCGCGGTGGACTCCCAACGGACCTGATACAAGCCGGCCTCGTCACCGGACAGGCTGCGCCGGAATTCCTTGATGTCATACGGACGCATCAGCACCGCGTCGACCGACACGATCGGGTTGCCGTCCGGATCGACGGCCGCGACGGACACGGTATCCGCTCCGGTCTTGACCGCGATAACCCGAAGCGCGGTCAAGACCGCAGGCCAGATACGCTGCCCGCCGTCCGCCTCGGACGTCGGCTTGTGGAAACGCGCACCACCCCACCGGAACAACAACCAACCAGTGTCGGCATCGGAATCCAGATGACGGAAAATCAGCTGGGAAAGCCCGGCGTGCATCACCAGCTCCAGCAAAGCCGGATGCAGATCATAGCGCCCCGGCTCCGGCGCCGCGTCGGTGTCCAACACGACCTCCGAGAACACCGTGTCGCCCCGCTGCCACACAGCATGCACACCGATGAACGCCGGACCGTACTCGAGCCCGGTGTCCTTCGCGATCTGCTCCCGAAGCGTCGCACTGTCCACGTCTACGAGTTCGGCATCGACCGGCGGCCATTGCTCGTCCCGCAGCCGCGACGCCAACGCCGAGTCGCCGTCCCACTGCGCCGCAAGCGCACCCGTCGCGTTGCGCACCCATTCTGCGTCGGACGGCCTACGGTAGAAGCACTCGAACGAACGCCGCCCGGACTCGTCGGGCGCCTGCACCAACACTTGCAGCTCGACCTCGTCGTCACCGGGCCGGATCGGCGACTGCACAATGATTTCCTCGACCACTTCGCAACCGATCCGGCGGCCCGCGGCGAGGAGGAACTCGAGCAACAGCACGCCCGGCACAACCACCACACCGTGCGCCATGTGATCGGCGATCCACGGGTGGGTCCGCAACGAGAACCGGCCGGTGAACAACCACTCATCGGTCCCCGCCACACCAACGACACCCGTCAAAGTCGGATGATCCGTCGATGACTGCGACGCGTCACTGTTGGGCTGCAACCAATACCGGCGATGCTGGAACGCATACGTCGGCAACCCAACCCGACGCACCCCACGTGTGGCGAACAACGGCCCCCAACCCACCCCCACACCGGCGACATGAACCTGCGCCAACGACGTCACGAACTGCGCCACCTCATCAGTCGACCGACGAGTGGCCGCTGCCACCGACGACACCGACTCGACCTCTGGACGCTCCGCCAAGCACTCCCGGGTCATCACCGCCAGCACCGCGTCCGAACCCACCTCCACAAACCTCCGCACACCGGACTCGACCAGAGTGTCGATGCCGGGAGCGAAACGCACACAACCCCGCACCTGCGCCACCCAATACCCCGGATCCATCACCGCGTCACCGGCGAACTCACCCGACACGTTCGACACGATCGGCAACAACGGCTCCCGAAACGTCAATCCTTCAGCCACCGCACGGAACTCATCCAGCATCGGCTCCATCAACACTGAATGAAACGCATGCGAAACCCGCAACTGCGTGGTCTTTCGGCCGACATCGGCAAACCGTTGCCGAATCTCGTCTACGACATCCGCATACCCCGACAACACCACCGACTCAGGACCATTCACCGCCGCAAGCGACACCCGACCGCCGAACTCGGCGATCACCTCCGCCACCTCGGTCTCCGACACCGCGACCGCGAGCATCGCCCCGCCCTCCGGCAACACCCCCATCAACCGGCCACGCGCCGCCACCAACACACACGCATCCGCGAGCGACCACACCCCCGCCACGTATGCCGCGGCCAACTCACCGACCGAATGCCCCGCAACGACATCCGGAGCAAGACCGAACGACTCCAGCAACCGGAACAATGCCACCTCGAACGCGAACAACGCCGACTGCGTGAACTCCGTCCGATCCAACACCCCCTCGACATCGGTGAACATCACCTCCCGCAACGAGCCACCCGGGTGACGATCGAACTCGACACACACCTCGTCCAACGCCGCCGCGAACGCCGGAAACGCCCGATACAACCCCGCACCCATACCCACCCGTTGTGCGCCTTGACCGGTGAACAGGAACGCCGTCCTTCCCGGAGCAGTCACGCCTTCGACGAGGCCCGGCAGCACCGAACCCGACGCGAGCGCGGCCAGGCCGGCGAGCAACTCGTCTCGATCCTGCCCGACAACGACCCCACGCCGATCCAGCAACGCCCGTGACGTCACCAACGAATACGCGACATCCGCGACATCGATATCCGGTCGGTCGATCAGCCACTGCCGCAAGCGATCCGCCTGCGCTGCCAGCGCATCGGCGGACTTGGCCGACAAGACCAGCGGAACCACATCCGCCCCGCTAGGCTCCACAACCGCCACCTGCTCAGCATTGCCTCCCACCTGGGCGGCCTGCCCCGGAGTGCTCTCATCCGGGGACTCGCCTCCCACCTGGGCTGCGACCGGTTCGGCAGGTGCCTCCTCCAGAATCACATGAGCGTTGGTGCCACTGGCCCCGAACGACGACACACCCGCCCGACGCACCCGCTCCCCCACCGGCCACGGCTCACTGTCTTGGAGCAGCCGCACCGTACCCGCAGACCAATCCACATGCGGCGTCGGCGCATCCACATGCAACGTCTTCGGCAACACACCGTGCCGCATAGCCTGCACCATCTTGATCACACCACCGACACCCGCCGCAGCCGACGTATGACCGACATTCGACTTCAGCGAACCCAAACGCAACGGCCCGCCCGCACCCCGCTTCCCGTAAACGCTGATCAACGCCGACGCCTCGATCGGATCCCCCAACATCGTGCCCGTGCCGTGCGCCTCCACCGCATCCACATCCGACGGATCCAGTCCAGCGTTCGCCAACGCCTGCGCGATGACCCGCTCCTGCGACGGACCATTCGGCGCGGTCAAACCATTACTCGCGCCATCCTGATTCACCGCGCTGCCACGCACCACCGCCAGCACGGTATGACCGAGCCGCCGGGCATCCGACAACCGCTCCAACACCAGCATCCCGAGCCCCTCGGAGAAACCGGTCCCATCCGCCGCCGCCGCGAACGCCTTACAACGCGCATCCGACGACAGTGCACGCTGACGCGCGAACGCGATCAGCAGGGACGGATCCGACATCACAGTGACACCGCCCGCCAAAGCCACTGTGGCATCGCCCTGCCGCAACGCCTGACACGCCAAATGCAACGCCACCAGCGACGACGAACACGCCGTGTCGACCGAGATGGCCGGGCCTTTGAAACCGAAGGTGTACGCGATCCGACCGGACAGCACGCTGTTCGAAACACCGAGGTAGGCATGGCCTTCCGTCTCGGCGCTGATGGTCGGGGAGCCGATACGGGGACCGTAGTACTGGTGAATGACACCAGCGAAAACACCGGTTTCGCTGCCGCGCAACGACACCGGGTCGATACCCGCATCCTCCAACGCCTCCCAGGACGCCTCCAACATCAGACGCTGCTGTGGATCCATCGCCGCGGCCTCGCGTGGGCCGATCCCGAAGAAGGCTGCGTCGAAGTCGCCGATCGAGTCGAGGAAACCGCCCGCACGGGTGTAGACCGTGCCCGCCACATCCGGATCCGGATTGAACAGCCGCTCCAAGTCCCACCCTCGATCAGACGGGTAGTCCCCGACAGCGTCCACGCCGTGCGCGGTCATGCGCCACAGAGCCTCTGGTGACCGCACGCCACCGGGGTACCGGCAGGCCATGCCGACGATGGCGATCGGCTCCTGCGACCGGTCGGTGAGCTCACGCAGCTGCTGTTTCGTCTCGTACAGCTCCTTCGCGGTCTTCTTCAAATACCGGCGTAGCTCGTCGTTGTCAGCCACCGAAAGAACTCCTACTCATATCAATTCAGCTGAGGGGGTCGATGAAGTCGAAAAGCTCACGGTACATTCCGACAATGGCGATCTCATTCGCTGATTCGACCATGGCATTCCTCTATCGCGCCTTTATTCGATGCCAAGAATTGGGATTTCATGCTCATGGATTTCACGGCTCCAAGCTGCTGCGCTCGGCAAGCCAGCGACGTATCTCGCCCGCCGCGGCGGACGACGCCGCTTCGACGATCGAGAAGTGGTCCGCGTCGATCTCGACCGTCTCGCCCGTGTGCAGCCATGCGGGCACCCGCTCGGCGAGATCCAGCCCGGGCAACGGCGTCGAGGCCCGCAGGTTGAGCGTCGGCGCAGCGATCGGCGCGGGTTGCCGTTCGTCGAATATCTGCGTGTACTTCGCCATGGCGACCAGGCCGTGATCACCGATCTGCGCCATCTCGTTCCCGAGGTCGAGCACCGAGCCCAGCGCGCTCACCAGTACCCGACGGCCTTGGTCCGCATCGTCCGACGAATAGGGGTCGAGCAAAATGACCCCTGCGGGCCCACGCCCGTTTTTCTCGAGTCGGTGCGCCAGAGCGTGTGCGATCACACCGCCGATCGAGTAGCCGACAAGCACGATCGGCCGCTGCTCCCCAACGACGGGAGCGGAGCCTGCGGAGCGACTTGGCAGCTCTTTCACGGTCATCGCCAGGAAATCCAGCAGCGCATCCCATGATTCGGGCAGCCGTTCCCCGGAACGGGTTCCCGGCAAACGCACCGCGGTTATCGCGTGGTCGGCGCCGAGCTCACGCGCCAGCCGAGCGAACTGGTGCGGTCCGGTACCGACCAGGAATGACGGAACGCAGATGAGCGCGGGTTCGTACGTGCCTCTACTCAACGGCATCAGCGCTGGTGCGGCGAGCAACTCGTCGTCGATGGTGAAGGTCTCAGCGAGCTTGGCGCTCTCCAGCAGCAGCGGTATCGCCGCACCCACCTGTCCACGCCGGTGCGCGGCCGAAACCAGATCCGTGAGCCCTCCTCGAGTCCCGGATTCCGCGGGCGGCACTGCGGGCGCGGTTTCCGCGAGGCGGGAACAGAGATAGTCGGCCAGTGCCCGAGCGTTGGGGTGGTCGAAGACGAGGGTGGAGGGCAGTGTCAGTCCGGTGGATTTGGCGAGCCGGTTGCGGAACTCGATGCCCGTCAGTGAATCGAAACCCAACTCCGTGAACGGCACCGCGGGATCGATCATGTCCCCGGACTCGTGTCCCAGGACTGCCGCGACGTGTTCCTGGACGACGGCGAGCACGACACCCGCACGGTCGGGTCCGGGTGTGGCGGCGAGCCGCCCGGCAGACGACCCCACGCTGCCGGCGCGACGCGCTGCGGGAACGGTGACCAAAGAGCTCAGCACCCTGGGCAGCGAACCCGAAGCAGCCTGCGCCGTCAGCACCGCCACGTCCAGACGCATCCCAGCGACCGCCGGGACACCGACAGCGAAAGCAGCATCCAGCAGCGACATCCCCTCGCCCTCGCTGAGCGCGATCAAACCCTCACGCCGCATCCGCGCGAAGTCAACCTCGGTGAGAGTGCTCGTCATACCACTGGCTGGGCGCCACAGACCCCACGCCACCGACGTCGCGGGCAACCCGGCACGGTGCCGGTGGTGAGCCAACGCATCCAGGAAAACATTGGCCGCCGCATAGTTCGCCTGCCCCGGACCGCCGAGTGTGCCCGCGATCGAGGAGTAGAGCACGAACATCGACAGATCCAGATCCTTGGTGGCCTCATGCAAATTCCACGCGGCATCGACCTTCGGACGCAACACCGTCACGAACTGCTCCGGCGTCATATCGGTGAACAAGCCATCAGCCAACACACCTGCCGCATGCACGACACCGGTCAACGGATACTCGGGCGGGATCGCCGACAACAACCCATCCAGCGCCGCACGATCAGCCACATCACACGCAACCACATCCACATGCGCACCCAACGCGGTCAATTCAGCCGCGAGATCGGCCGCGCCGTCGGCATCCAGACCACGCCGACTGGCCAACACCAACCGCCGCACACCACGCTGCACAACAAAATGACGAG
This sequence comes from Nocardia sp. NBC_01730, assembly GCF_035920445.1. NCBI lineage: Bacteria > Bacillati > Actinomycetota > Actinomycetes > Mycobacteriales > Nocardiaceae > Nocardia > Nocardia sp. NBC_01730. The sequence continues at coordinate 3,955,863 of NZ_CP109162.1, forward strand.
CCGCCACCGCACCCAACCCACCAGTACCACCGGTAATCAACACCGTGCCCTCAGGTCGCGACGGCACCGGAATAGAGAGCACGTTCTTGCCGATATGCCGGGCCTGACTCAGAAATCGGAACGCTTCCGGCGCCTGCCGCACATCCCACCCGGTCATCGGGGGCAAGGCCAGCACACCCGTGTCGAACAGGTCGACGAGGATGTTCAGAATCTCGTGCAGCCGGTCGGGGCTGATCTCGTTGAGATGGAAGCCCCGATAGTGCACACCCGGGTGCCGCTCGGCGACCTCAGCCGGATCACGGCGATCGGTCAACCCCATCTCCAGGAAACGACCACCACGAGGCAACAATCGCAGCGAGGCATCCACGAACTCACCAGCCAACGAATCCAACACGATATCGACACCACGACCATCGGTGACCTCGAGGAACTTCCGCTCGAAATCCAGCGTGCGCGAATCACCGATCACCGCGTCCTCGAACCCCATACCCCGCAACACATCCCACTTCGGCCGACTCGCCGTCACCAACAACCGCAAACCCAGATAACGCGCCAACTGCACAGCCGCCATACCCACACCACCAGTCGCGGCATGCAACAACAACGTCTCTCCGGGTCGCGCACCGGCCAGATCGACCACACCGTAATACGCCGTCACGAACACCGCCGACACCGCCGCCGCCTGCGCGAACGACCAACCCCGCGGCACCCGAGCAAGCAGCCTGCTGTCGGTCACCACCACCGAACCGATATCAGAGACGAACCCGAAAACCCGATCACCAGGCACGAATTCAGTGACATCCGACGCCACCTCCAACACCACCCCGGCACCCTCGACACCAATGGTGGCATCCGCGTCCGGATACATACCCAACGCGATCAGCACGTCACGGAAGTTGACGCCTGCCGCGCGCAGGCCCACCCGAACCTGACCGGGACCGAGCGCCCCCAGCGCGGGCGTCTCGACCAGCACGAGGTTGTCACCGGTCAGAGTGCCCTTGCCGAGCTGAGTCAACGCCCATGCCGGAGCACCCACCAGATCACTCGCACCCACCAGATCGCCGACACCACGACTCAACCGCGCCGCATACGGCAACCCGCGCCGCAACGCCACCTGAGGTTCATCCCCGATAGCCAAAGCGACGACAACGCCGGCACGGTAGTCCTGCCAGCGGTCCACGTCGACGATCGCGATCCGGCCGGGGTTCTCGTTCTGCCCGCTACGCAGCAAACCCCACACCGCCGCGCCAACGAGATCCACCGGTTCGCCGAGTTCCACCGCGACCGCACGCCTGGTCACGGCGACGATCCGCTCATGCTGAGCCAGCAGCTCCCGCAGCCGCGCCGCTACCTCGACGACCCGACCGTGAACCGCACCCGGCACATCCCCATCCACGTGTGTCTGCTCTACCCGCAACACTGTCACGGGCCTGCCATCGACGATCACCGCCTCACCCTCGTCCGTACTCGCCCAATGCTCGTCCGCGACAAGGTCACTCGGCTCCGGCGCGGGCAACGGAACCCAACGAAGCTGGTGCAGGCCGCTGTTCGGATGCGAAGTCGCGCCGAGGGCGCCAAGAGGGATCGGACGCAGAGTCAACGCCCCGACCTCGACAACCGGCGCACCCTCAGAATCGGTGAGCGTCAACGTGATTCGCTGATTCCCCGCTTCGGGCCCACCGGCCCGTAGCCGGACCCGCACCGACGCGGCACCGACAGCGCGTATGTCGACGTTCTCCCACGAATATGGCACCAGAACCTCACCTGCCGCGGCAGGCTCGGCCAACCCACCGAAAGCGACCGCATGCAAAGCCGCGTCCAACAACGCCGGATGCACCCCGAACCCCGCCGACGACTGCACCTGCTCCGGCAGAGTCACCTCCGCGAACACCTCGTCACCGCGCCGCCACAACGCGGTCAACCCTCGGAAGAGCGGTCCGTAGCCGTAACCACGCTCAGCCAACTCCGCATACACATCACCGACCTCCACCAACAGCGCCCCAACCGGCGGCCAACTGTGTTGGATTGCGGCATCCACTCGGCCCTCATCGTGGAACCTGCCCCGGAGTGCATTCGTCCAGGGTTCCGCTGCCGCCTCGGACCTGACGCTCATGCCGCCCACCGCCACCCCCGACGACACGACCTGCGACGACGGCGCCTGCCCGACAACAGTCCCCGACGCATGACGCACCCACTCCACCTGCCCCTCACCATCGCCCTGCGGACGCGAATACACCGACACCACCCGCGAACCCGCATCATCAGGACCAGCCGCCATCACCCGCAACTCCACCGCACCCACCGACGGCACAACCAACGGCGCGGAAACCACCAACTCCGCCAACCGCGCACAGCCGACCATCCCCCCGACATACAACGCCAACTCCACAAACGCCGTCCCCGGCAACAACACCACCCCGCCGATCACGTGATCGGCCAACCACGGATGACTCGACAACGACAACCGACCCGTCAACACCACCCCCTCGGAATCCGGCAACCACACCGCCGCACCCAACAACGGATGCTCCACACCCTCCAGACCCGACGTCCGAACATCACCCGCAGCAGCGGCAGCCAACCAAAACCGCTGCCGCTGAAACGCATACGTCGGCAACCCAACTCGTCGCACGTCATGGCCCACGAACAACGAGCCCCAATCCACCTCGATCCCCACGTTGTGAACCTGCGAGAGGAACGTCAGGAACTGCCCCACCTCATCGACATCACGCCGACCCGCAGCCGCCACCAACGACCTCGACTCGACATCCTCAGGCAGACATTGCAAGCTCATCGCCGCCAACACCGCATCAGGACCCAACTCCAGGAACCGCCGCACTCCGGCCTTGACCAGGGTGTCGATCCCGGGCGCGAACCGGACACAACCACGCACCTGCTCCACCCAATACCCCGGATCGGTCAACTCCACACCGACAACAGCGCCACTGACATTCGACACGATCGGAACGTTCGGCAGATGGTAGGTCACTCCCTCGGCCACCGACCGGAACTCAGCCAACATCGCATCCATCCGCGCCGAATGGAACGCGTGGCCGACCCGCAACCGGTTGGTTTTCCGGCCTTCCGCAGCCACGCGCAATTCCACCTCGTCGACAGCATCCACATCCCCGGACAACACCACCGACGACGGACCGTTCACCGCCGCAACCGACAGCCTGCCCCCATACCCGGCGATGATTCCCGCCGCGTCCGCCTCCCCGACAGCCACCGCCACCATCGCCCCACCCTCAGGCAACGCCCCCATCAACCGACCACGTGCCGCGACCAGACGGCAGGCATCCGACATCGACCACACCCCGGCCACATACGCAGCCGCCAGCTCACCGATCGAATGCCCGATCAGCATGTTCGCCGCGATCCCGAACGATTCCATCAACCGGAACAACGCCACCTCGAACGCGAACAATGCGGGCTGAGTGAACTCCGTCCGATCCAACAACACCGCCCCACCCTGATCGAACACCAAATCCTTCAACGACCGCCCAAGCAGAGGATCGAACCCCGAACACACCTCATCGAACGCCGCCGCGAACACCCCGAACGACCCATACAAGCCCGCACCCATCCCACCACGCTGCGCACCCTGCCCCGTGAACAGGAACGCCGTCCTACCCGACCCCACCACCCCCTCGACAACACCAGAAGACACCACACCCACCGCCAAATCCGCCAGACCAGCCAAAAGCTGCTCCCGATCACGACCGACGACGACTCCGCGCCAGTCCAACCGGGAACGGGACGTCACCAACGAGTGCGCGATATCCCACACATCCGCATCAGGATTACCGACCACCCACCGCCGCAACCGATCCGCCTGCGCCCGCAAACCCGACTCGGATTTCGCCGACACCAGCAACGGAACGAAATCGGACCCCGCATAAGCATGCCCCGGCATGCCTTCGCCCGGGGAACACTGCGGGGCAGGCACGCTGGGCCCCGCGGACACCGTCTCCTCGGAATCGACCCGCGCCGAATTGCCCCCGGAAGCCCCGGTCTCCTCTACGGCGGGCGCTTCCTCGAGTATCAGGTGGGCGTTGGTACCGCTGACCCCGAAGGACGACACTCCCGCACGCCGGATCCGTTCCCCCGCAGGCCATCGCTCGCTCTCCTGAAGCAGCTGCACCGTGCCCGCCGACCAATCCACATGAGGGGTGGGGGCATCCACGTGCAGCGTCTTCGGCAGAACGCCGTGCCGCATGGCCTGGACCATCTTGATGACACCCCCGACGCCCGCCGCGGCCGAAGTATGGCCGATATTGGACTTGAGCGATCCCAGACGCAGCGGCGTGTTCTCGGGCCGCGCACCGTAGACGCCTATCAGTGCCCGCGCCTCGATCGGATCCCCGAGCATCGTGCCCGTGCCGTGCGCCTCCACCACGTCGATATCCGACGGAGCCAGATCGGCATTGGCCAACGCCTGCCTGATGACGCGTTCCTGCGACGGACCGTTCGGCGCAGTCAAACCCTTGCTCGCGCCATCCTGATTGACCGCGCTGCCACGCACCACCGCCAACACAGTGTGGCCGAGTCGCCAAGCATCCGACAGCCGTTCGACGACCAGCACTCCGATGCCTTCGGAGAAGCCGGTCCCGTCGGCGGCCGCCGCGAACGCCTTGCAGCGCGCATCGGACGACAGCGCACGCTGGCGCGCCAACCCGATCAGCACGGACGGATCCGACATCACGGTCACCCCACCCGCCAACGCGAGCGACGTATCCCCCTGCCGCAACGCCTGACACGCCAGATGCAGCGCCACCAGCGACGACGAGCACGCGGTGTCGACCGAAATCGCCGGGCCCTTGAAGCCAAGGGTGTACGCGATCCGACCGGACAGCACACTCATCGAAACGCCGAGGCCGGCATGGCCTTCCGCCTCGGCCGTCAACGTCGGAGAGCCGACGCGAGGACCGTAATACTGGTGGAAGACGCCGGCGAAGACGCCGGTGTCGCTGCCACGCAGCGACCCCGGGTCGATACCCGCGTCCTCCAACGCTTCCCAGGACGCCTCCAACATCAGCCGCTGCTGCGGATCCATCACCGCGGCCTCACGAGGACTGATTCCGAAGAAGCCCGCATCGAAATCACCCGCCGAATAGAGAAATCCACCCGCACGGGTGTAGACCGTGCCCGGCACATCCGGATCCGGGTTGTACAACCGCTCCAGGTCCCACCCCCGGTCGGTCGGAAACCCACCGACCGCGTGAGTGCCGGAGGCAACCAGATCCCACAGTTGCGCGGGGGATTCCACACCACCCGGATAGCGGCAGCTCATCCCGACGATCGCGATCGGTTCCCGCGCACGCTCCTCCAACTCCCGGATATGCCGGTTGGCGGCGCGTAGATCTCCGGCGAGTCTCTGCAGAGACCGGGTGAGTCGTTCCTCGATACTCATGCTCGACCAAACTCCTCATCAATCAGATCCAACAACTCACTGCCGGAATGCGCGGCAAAGTCGTCGTATCCCTCGCTCTGCTGTCGATCGCCGAAATGAGACCGAAGACGATCACTGATGCCGAGCAGTGCGGTGACGGTCGCGTCATCGTCGCCCGCCACAGCGAGAACACGTTCGACCATCGCCTCCAAGCGAGCGAGATCGGCAGCCGCGGTCGCGACAACGGATGGTTCGGAAGTCGGCCTCGACATCCCTATCTGCTCGTGCAGATAGCCCGCCATGTCGACCGCGTTGGGGTAGTCGAAAATCAGCGTGGAAGGCAGCTCGAGGCCGGTGGCTTTGACGAGTCGGTTCCGGAGTTCCACCCCGGCAAGCGAATCGAATCCGATTTCGTCGAATCCCTTCTCCGGTCTGATGTCGTCGGCGGACGAGTGGCCCAGCACCGTGGCGGCCTGTTCGAGGACGATGTCGAGCAGAGCCTGCTCCCACTCGGCCTCTGGGATCCGGTCCAGTCGCCGCGCCGGCGATATCACGCTGTCGGCACGACGTGTCGTGGTGGTGACCAGGGAGCTGAGCGTTTTGGGCAACAACCCCGCGCCTGCCTGCGCAGTGAGCGCAGCGGTGTCGAAACGAACGCCTACGCTCGTCGGGTGACCGGCGGCCATGGCGATGTCGAACAGCGACATCCCGTGCTGGTCGTCGAGGGAGACCAGGCCGTTTCGTCGCATTCGCGCGAAGTCGACCTCCCTGAGGGTGCTCATCATGCCGCTGTCGACACACCAGGGACCCCACGCGATGGACGTCGCGGGCAGGCCGTTGCGGTGCCGGTACTGAGCCAACGCGTCGAGGAAGGTGTTGGCGGCCGCGTAGTTGCCTTGGCCCGGGCTGCCGATCGTGCCTGCGATGGAGGAGTAGAGCACGAACATCGACAGGTCCAGATCCTTCGTCGCCTCATGCAAATTCCACGCGGCATCGACCTTGGGCCGCAACACCGTCTCGAACTGCTGCGAGGTCATGTCGGTGAACAGACCATCGGCCAACACCCCCGCCGCATGCAGCACGCCGGTCAACGGATGCTCCGGCGGAATCCTCGACAACAACCCGTCGAGCGCCACCCGATCGGCCACATCGCAGGCAACCACGTCCACCTCTGCACCGAGCGCGGTCAACTCGACCACCAGATCGTCGGCGCCGGGTGCGTCCGGGCCGCGCCTGCCCGCGAGCACCAGCCTCCGCACACCGTGCTCGACCACCAGATGCCGTGCCGCCACCGCACCCAACCCACCGGTGCCGCCGGTAATCAACACCGTGCCCCCAAGCTGCGGCACCGACGGAATGGTGAGTACGTTCTTACCGATGTGCCGAGCCTGGCCGAGGTACCGGAAGGCTTCGGGCGCCTGCCGCAAATCCCATCCGGTAACCGGAAGCGGCGCCAACATGCCGGTGTCGAACAGCTCGACGAGCACACTCAGAATCCCACGCATCCGGTCGGGGTCTATCTCGCTGAGATGGAAACCGCGGTAATGCACACCAGGATGCCGCTCAGCGACCTCGGCCGGGTCGCGACGATCGGTCAACCCTATTTCGAGGAACCGTCCACCACGCGGCAATAGTCGCAACGACGCGTCCACGAACTCACCCGCCGACGAATCGAGAACAATATCGACCCCGTGACCGTTGGTCACCTCCAGGAACGTCCGTTCGAACTCGAGTGTGCGCGAATCCCCGATAACCCCGTCATCGAACCCCATGCGCCGCAGCACATCCCATTTCGGTCGACTCGCAGTCACCAACAGACGCAAACGTAGGTGACGCGCCAGCTGCACCGCGGCCATACCCACACCACCGGTCGCGGCATGCAGCAGCAACGTCTCGCCGCGCTGCGCCTGCGCCAAGTCGACCAGGCCGTAATATGCCGTGACGAACACCACCGGCACGGCGGCGGCCTGAGCGAATGACCAACCTCGCGGCACCCGTGCCAGCAACCTCCGGTCCGTCACCGCAACCGAACCGATATCGGCAACGAACCCGAAAACCCGGTCACCCGGCGAGAACTCGGTGACATCGGGTGCCACCTCCAGCACCACGCCCGCGCCCTCGCCGCCGATGGCGGCGTCCGCGTCCGGATACATTCCCAGCGCGATCAACACATCGCGGAAATTGATACCTGCCGCACGCAAACCCACCCGGACCTCACCAGGCCCCAACGCCCGCAACGCAGTCGGCGTCTCCGCAAGAACAAGATTGTCCCCGGTCAACGTGCCCTTCCCGAGCTGAGTCAACGCCGACGCCGGAGCACCCAACAGCTCACCGGCCCCCACGGTGTCCGTCCCCCCGCGACTCAACCGCGGCACAAACGGCACACCCTGCCGCAATACCACCTGAGGCTCATCCACGATGGCCAGAGCCACGGCGACGCCGTCACGGTAGCCGTCCCAACGATCCACATCGACGATCGCGATACGGCCGGGATTCTCGCTCTCAGCACTACGCAACAGACCCCACACCGCCGCGCCGATCAGATCCACCGGCTCGCCCGCATCCACGGCAACCGCATACCTGGTCACCACGACGACACGTTCATACCGCGCCAACAGCTCGGCCACCCGCGCCGCCACATCGGCGAGCCGACCATGAACCGAAGCCGGCACGTCCACCTCTGCAGACGAATCCTCGAGGCGAATCACCGCCACCGCTCGGCCGTCGACCGTCACCGTCTCCCCTTCGCCCGTGTTCACCCACTGCGCATCCGCGACGAGATCGCCCCGCTTCGCCGCAGACCATGAGACCCAGTCGAGCCGGTGGACACCGCCACCCGTAGCAGCAGCCGTGGCGGAGCCCAATGCCTTCAGCGTGATCGGACGCAGAGTCAACACTCCGACCTCGGCCACCGGCACACCTCGAGAATCAGCGAGCGTCAACATGATCCGCCGACTGTCCGCCCCGGTAGAACCAGACTCGGCCGTGGTCAGCCGAACCCGCACCGATCCCGCACCGACAGCATGCAAGTCGACGTTCTCCCACGAATAGGGCGCCAGAACCGCACCCACGGCAGGTGGCTCGACCAACAGGCCAGGAGCGATCGCGTGCAAAGCCGCGTCCAACAACGCCGGATGCATCCCGAACCGATCCGCCGACGACTGCGCCTGCTCCGGCAGATCCACCTCCGCGAAAACCTCGCCGTCGCGCCGCCACAGCGCGGTCAATCCGTGGAACAACGGCCCGTACTCATAACCGCGCTCGGCCAGCTCCGCGTAAACGTCACCGATCTCCACCGGCACCGCGCCCGCCGGCGGCCAACTCGCCTCGGTCGGCCCGACCTGGGCCGACGGTGATGACGCGACAAGAGTCCCGGTGGCATGGCGAACCCACTCCGCTTCGCCGTCACCCTGCGGACGCGAATACACCGACACCACCCGCGAACCCGCATCATCAGGACCGGCCACCATCACCCGCAACTCCACCGCACCCACCGAAGGCACAACCAACGGCGCGGACACCACCAACTCCGCCAACCGCGCACAGCCGACCATCCCCCCGACATGCAACGCCAACTCCACAAATGCCGTGCCGGGCAGCAACACCACCCCGCCGACGGCGTGATCGGCCAACCACGGATGACTCGACAACGACAACCGACCCGTCAGCGTTACCCCCTCTGAGTCCGGCAGCCACACCGCCGCACCCAACAGCGGATGGTCCACGCTGTCGAGGCCGGAAGTCCGGACATCTCCCGTGTCGGCGGCAGCCGCCAACCAATACCGCTGGTGTTGAAACGCATACGTCGGCAACGGAACTCGATGAACCGAGCTCCCCGCGTACCACGACCGCCAGTCCACGCTCCCCCCGGCGACGTGCAGCTGCGCCAGGAACGTCACGATCTGAGCCGCCTCGTCGACCCCACGACGACTCGCGGCGGCCACCAGCCATCCGGCCGCAGCATCGCCGGTCCCGCTCAGACCGTCGAGGCACTGCCGGGTCATGGCCGTCAGCACGGCGTCGGGTCCGATTTCGAGGAACCGGCGCACGCCCATGTCCGCGAGCGACCGGACTCCGGGTGCGAACCGGACCGCGGCACGCACCTGGCGGACCCAGTACGCGGGGTCGGTGAACTTCTCACCCACGACACCGGTCACGTTCGACACGATCGGCAGCTGCGGCTCCCGGAATGTCACCGCGGCGGCCGCAGCCTCGAATTCCGGCAGCATGGGGTCCAGCCTCGCCGAGTGGCCCGCGTTGCTGGCCCGCAGTCGCGTCGTCTTGCGGCCCTGCCCCGCCAACGTCCGCTCCACCGCGTCCACGGCGTCGGCGTCGCCGGAAATCACCACCGAGTCCGGACCGTTCACCGCTGCGATCGACACCCGACCGCCGTGCCCGACCATCGCCTCCGCCGCCTCGGCCTCCGACACCGCTACCGCCAGCATCGCCCCACCCGCCGGCAACGCCGCCATCAACCGCCCCCGCGCCGCCACCAACGCGCACGCATCCGACAGCGACCACACCCCGGCCACATACGCCGCGACCAGCTCACCGATCGAATGCCCGATCAACACATCCGGGGTAATCCCGAACGACTCGACAAGCCGGAACGTCGCCACCTCGAACGCGAACATCGCAGCCTGCAACCAGTCCACCCGATCCAACACCCCCTCGGGATCGGCGAACATCACCTCCATCAACGACCGCGTGGAGCTCCTCGAGGGGTGGTGGTCGGGCGACGGGTCGGCCCCACCCAGATGCCGATCGAACTCGGCGCACACCTCGTCCAACGCCGCCGCGAACACCGGAAACGCCTGGTACATACCAGCGCCCATACCCACCCGCTGCGCACCCCCACCCGTGAACACGAACGCCGTCCGACCTCTTACCAACGCACCGGTCACCACCGTGGGTGCCGCCGACCCTGACGCCAGATCCGCCAACCCCGCCATCAGCTGCTCCCGGTCGCGGCCGACAACCCCGGCGCGCCAGTCCAACTGCGCACGCGCATCGACCAACGACCACGCGACGCTGCGAGCGTCGGCGTCCGGATGGTCGACCAGCCACGTCCGCAGTCGATCCGCCTGGGCCCGCAAGCCTGCCTCGGATTTCGCCGACACCAGCCACGCCAGCACGCCCTCCGCTGCGGCACCCTCGGTCGAGGTGCCGTCGTCCCGTGCGATCGCGCGCGTAGGCGCCTCCTCCAGGATCAGGTGCGCGTTGGTGCCGCTGATGCCGAACGAGGACACCCCCGCCCGCCGCACCCGCTCACCCGCGAGCCAGGGCTCTGCCTCGGTCAACACCCGCACCGACCCCGCCGACCAATTCACATGCGGCGACGGCGCATCCACATGCAACGTCCGCGGTAGGGTTTCGTGCCGCATAGCTTGCACGATCTTGATCACCCCACCCACACCCGCAGCCGCGGCCGCGTGCCCGATATTCGACTTCAACGATCCGATCCGCAACGGCTCGCCGCGATGCTTCCCGTATGCGGAGATGAGGGCCCTCGCCTCGATCGGATCACCCAACGGCGTCCCCGTCCCATGCGCCTCCACCGCATCGACATCGGCCGGATCCAGCCCGGCAGCCGCCAACGCCGCCGCGATCACCCGCTCCTGCGACGGACCATTCGGCGCGGTCAATCCATTCGAAGCCCCGTCTTGATTCACCGCCGAACCCCGGATCACGGCAAGAATGTCGTGCCCCGACTGCCGCGCGTCCGACAACCGCTCCAACACCAACAAACCCACGCCCTCCGACCACCCGATCCCATCCGCACCGGCAGAGAACGCCTTGCACCGCCCATCACGCGAAAGGACCCGCTGCCGCGAAAACTCCACGAACAAAGACGGCGTCGACATCACTGTCACACCGCCCGCCAACACCATCGACGCCTCCCCGCGCCGCAGTGCCTGACAGCCCAGATGGATCGCCACCAGCGACGACGAACACGCCGTATCCACCGTCACCGCCGGGCCCTCCAAACCCAACGTGTACGCCACCCGCCCCGACACCACACTGCCCGCCGCACCGGCGCCCATGTAGCCCTCGGCGACCGGACCCGCCGCCTTGGCCGTCTGCAAGTAGTCTGTGAACATCACCCCGGTGATCACGCCAGTGTTGCTGCCCCGCAACGATGTCGGGTCGATACCCGCGTCCTCCAACGCCTCCCACGACGCCTCCAACACCAGCCGCTGCTGCGGATCCATCGCCGACGCCTCACGCGGACCGATCCCGAAGAACCCCGCGTCGAAATCGCCGACACCTTGCAGAAATCCGCTCTCCCGCGTGTAGACCTTCCCGAACCGGTCCGGATCGGGATCGAACAACCCCTTCACATCCCAACCCCGATCCACCGGGAACTCGCTCACGGCATCCGAACCGGACGCGACCAGATCCCACAAACCCTCCGGCGACTCGACGCCACCCGGATACCGACAACTCATACCGACGATCGCAATCGGCTCGTCGATCCGTTCCCGCAGATTCTTCAGATCGTTGCGAGTCGCCATGAGCTCGAGAGTGACCTTTTTCAGGTACTCCAACCCGAGTTCGGACGAATCGTCAGTGCTTGTGTCCACGTTTCACATCCAGGTCCGCGTATTTCAGGGTTGTCGAGGAAGCCCGATGGCGCGAGCGGCGATCCGGGGCCATCGAGCTACGGATATCGTTCGATCCGGAGTCGGTTACGAGGCGACGAGTCGGCCGGCGATCGCCGGCTCACCGCACAATGTCTCGCCGGGGCCACCGCGGGCGCGCAGTGTATCGGTAGATTATCGGCCGCCGATTGGCATTCGACCGCGAAAAGTCCTTGGCGAGCAGCTGGTCGCCCGCGCACTTCGGCAGGGACAGGTGGCTCGACCGCTACCGAGATGTACTCCATTCGAACGTTTATCTCTTTTCGCCAAGCAAGCCGCGACAGATCCGCCCACGTCGCCTACTGGGCAGCAGCCTGCCAGCGGTATCGGGTTCTCGCAACCCAGAGCCGAGCCTTCTCACCGAGCCGATCTTGTTGTATCCATCATCAGAAGCCGACCTCGGCGAATACCACACCACTTTTCAGTCTTGGCCCACTTGATGTCCGCTCTCGGAGTATGCGGGATCGATCCGGTCGACCGGATCGTGTATCAGCCGGGGCAAACGACGCAGTGCGACTCGTTGCGCGCCGAGCGCTTGTCGGTGTGAGGAATCAGGAGATGCTTGACCATCCGTTATCAGGACTTTCTTGACGAATCGTCGGATTTAACGCCTGCGCCGGTGACTCGAAAGTGGGTGATGGGTTGGAGATTTCGTCTGGGCCGGACGGCGATCTCCTCGTCGCCGAGAAGGATGCGGTAGTGGGTGTCCTCGATAACGACGGTGACGATCTGACCGCGGTAGCGGTGCCCCAGCTTGATGTTCTGCTTGGCAACCATGATGTTGCCGTGGGCGTGGACCTTGCGTTGCGCGCGAAGCGATCCGGCGGGCAGCGGTGGGGGCGGCAGTGGCGTGGAGGGGGTGCGAGCCCCAGGGAGTCGGCTGATCCGATCGGCGGGGACGGGACAGGGCCAGGTACCGATCAGTGCGTTGTCGGCGATGGCGTGCGTGAGGTGACCATCGAGTCGCAGGATCACGCGTTCGCCTGCCCGGGCGACGCCGATGAGGTGTGTGGTGTTGGCGATCGAGACGAGGCCGTCGCGGCCGATGGTGCGTTCGATCTCGATGGCCTCGCCGGGGCGGATCGGGGCGATGCCGGTGCCGGCGGTGCGGCGTAGGGCCAGGTGTGCGGGTTCGGGTCCGCCGGGGCGGGATCCGCGCATGGCCAGGTGCTGGAGGTCCTCGGTCAGCAGGCGGGATCCGAGGGTTCGGATCACCTCACCGTCGAGGCTGATGTGAATGCTGCGCAGATCGACCCAGACGGTGACGGTGCGCCCGACCATGCTGCGGTGGAGCGCGACGGTTTGGCGTCCGGATCGGATCTGGATGCTGCCGCTGGCGGGCACGCGTTCCTCGAATTCGACTGCTGCCGTGGAGATCACATAATTCCGTGGTGGCTCGATCACGCCGATGGTCAGCGATTCGGCCACCGGATCCGCTGAGGGCTCAATAGGGTCGAGGCGTGTCGGGCCGTTGGGGCGGAACCACATCGAGGGTGTCGCCATGTCGAGCACTTGGTGCGGGCGCCGGTGGTTGTAGGAGCGCCGACGGGGTTCGCAGTATCGCGGACACCACCACGAACCTGGAGTGGTCGCTCCACTACTCGCTGAATTTTCCTGTGCAAGAACGGATAATCCGACCTCCTGGCCCTCCGGGAGTGCTCCCTTGGTTATGGGATTTGTTCTGTTGCAATACAAATCGTCATCCACTCGTCAATGATCGACTCGAGTCTCGAACGTTCCCCAAGCGCCGACCGGGCTCGAGCCATTGCTGACCGATCCGCCACCACATCACTGGTTTTCGATCTCAGACACCGGAATCCGCCGCCAACGAAACGCGATCGGCGGCTGCGTGATCGCTTTCGTGTTTCGGATCAGGCCATCCGCGATTCCAGTGCGACTCTGTGGTCGTGCACCCATTGCTGGGCAGCGCGCACCGCAACGCCTGCACCGGAACTGGCCGCGCTGTGGTGCGGTCACCGAGAACTCGGTGATGAAACCCGGCTTGTCGCGTAACGGCAGACAGCGACGAAGGGTGATGGGTAGGAGTCATAGTCGGGAAAAATGTCGGATGCTCGACAGGTCGACCAGTTCGCGAAGGTAGGCCGCGTACCTGTTGATCAAGTCCGGGCGCGCGCTCACCGTGCCTGCCGGTCCGTTGTAGGTGGGGATGGAGAATGTGCGGCCGACGATCATATTGCTGAACGCGTCCAGGATCGCGCAGCAGTACACCTCGAACTCATTGTGAGTTCGCTGCGGTTTCTGGGTCAGTAGACGTAGACCACCGCGTTCTCACCGCCACTGCACGTGACGATCTGGCCTCTGGCCTGGCAATTCATCGTGTAGCTCTGGCCGGTGACCGGGCTGGTCGCCACCACTGCGCGTGACGCGTCGCGCGCGGCGCTCTGCGCCGGGCCGAGCTCGGCATAGGCCCTTCGCACTTCTTCGGCGAACGCACAGCTGGTCACGGCGGTGCCCGTGGCCGATTGGGTGAACGCACCGGGGACCGGCTGGCCCTGGCCGCACGGACTGGCGCCCGCGGGCAGCGTGACCGGTGTCGGCCTGGCCGAGGTGGACGTAACGGACGGAGCGGTGGACGAGCCGACCGGGGATCGGCCACCCGTGCTCGCCGTCGGCGCCACGGGCGCCTCGGATTCGCGGTCGGCGGAGGTCGCCGCGGAGCCGCCGGAGCCGAACACCTGCCAGCCGATCGCGCCGCCGATGGCGAGCACGGCGATGGCGAGCACGGCGACCATGATGGGCAGCGCGACGGAGCGGCCCCTGCGCGACGGATAGTAAGGGTCCTCGTCGTCCTCGTCGTAGCCGTGCCCCGGATCGTCGCGATGGGGCGGGTAGTCGCTACGCACCGGATAGTCGCCCTGCGGCGGGAAGTCGGTGCGCGCGGCATGACCGTCCCGCACCGGATGCGTCGCCGGGGTCAGATACTCGGTCGGTGGCGAATAGTCCTGCGCGGCCGGGCCCTGCGGGCCGGGCGAGCTCGGTACGAGTACCCGATCCGCATACTGCCTGGTCTCCGGATAGTTCTCCACCCCGGGATGCGGTGGTGTCTCGGAGAACGCGGGATACGTCGATGTCTGCGAGTACGCCTGCGGCGGAGTCTCGGAATACTCCCGCACCGAGCGTTCGGAATACGCCTGCGAACCAAGCTCCGAATACGCCTCCGGCGAGATCTCGGAATCCGCCCGCGAACCGGACTCCGAATACGCCTCCGACGGGGACTCCGAATACCCCCGCGAACCGGACTCCGAATACGCCTCCGGCGAGGTCTCGGAGTACACCTGCGACGACGCCTCCGAGTAGGCCCGCGGCGCGACCTCCGGATATCCCTGCGTCGGTGGCCCGGAATACGCCCGGAGCGGCGCGTGTCCCGCCGACTCCGCGTACGCCTGGGTCTCCGGGTACAGGTGCGCGTCCGGGAAGGGCCGCATCGGGGGCAGTCCTACCGCGGGCGTGTACGGCGCGGGTGCCCTGAGCGGCGTCGACGGTGGCCCGTCCGGCGAGGGAAGCGGCGTGAACTGGGTTTCCGTTGGCCGCACCACCGTCGGCGCGCTCGGATGGATTACCGCCGAAAGCGACAGCTCCCCCGTCGACTCCGGCGGTACCGCACCACGCACGGTCGGATCCCCGGGACGCTGAGCCGAGGCGGGTGCGCGCACCACCAGCGTCGGTGCGGCCGGTGCCGCCGCGCCGAGGGCGGCACGGGCGGCCCTGGCCAGCGCGGTCGCGGTCGGAAAGCGGTCGGCCGGGTCTTTGGCCATGCCGCGGTTGATCACCGCGTCCAACGCGGCCGGAATGCCGCTGCCCTGCGCGCTCGGTCGCGGCGGGGGATCGGAAAGATGCGATTTGATCAGCACATTCATGCTGGCCGCCGGAAACGGCGTTGCTCCGGTCAGGCATTCGTGCAGTACACAGGCCAGCGAGTAGATGTCCGCGCGCCCGGTCACCGGCCCGGCGTCGAAACGTTCCGGGGCCATATAGATGTAGGAGCCGATGGCCATGCCGACCAGGGTTACCGCGCTGTCGCCCTCGGTATGCGCGATGCCGAAATCGGCGAGGTAGGCGAAGTCCGAATCTGTGACCAGGATGTTCGCCGGTTTCACGTCGCGGTGCACCAGGTTGCCCGCGTGCGCGGCGTCCAGCGCGGAGGCGATCTGTTCGATGATGCCGACGGCGCGGGCGGGGCTCAGCGGCCCCTGGCCGCGCAGGATGGTGCGGAGGTCGACGCCGTGGACCAGCCGCATGTCGATGAACAGCACACCGTCGACCACGCCCCAGTCGTGGATCGGGATGACGTGCGGCTCGGCGAGCCGCGCGGCAGCCTGCGACTCACGCCGGAAACGCACCTGGTACATCGGATCACTGGCGAGCTCTTCCGACAGCAGTTTGACCGCGACCACCCGGTCTTTCACCGTGTCATAGGCCTCGTAGACCTCGCTCATACCCCCTTTGCCCAGCAACGACCGCAGTTCGTACGACCCGAACCGCGTCCCGGTTCTCGGCCCAGCTTCCTGCACTCGTCATCCTCCACATCTCAGGCGGGGACCACACACCAGAATCACGCGATTCGCGACCGGAGCCTGCCCGTCACAGAGTGGATTCTCCGGGTGTCACCACCCCGTGGTCAAACGCGAACACGATCGCCGCAGCTCGATCCCGCAGCTCGAGCTTGCCGAATATATGTCCGACATGGCTTTTCACGGTAACTTCCGAGATGCCGAGTTCGCGGGCGATCTCGGCATTCACCCTGCCGCGCCCGATCAGCTCGAGCACTTCGTACTCGCGGGCGGTCAGCTCGGAGAGACGAGCGTCGGACCTGGTGCGCAGCGGGCGCACCGTTCGGTAGGCCGACAGCACACGACCGGTGACCGACGGATCCAACCAGGCGCCGCCGCCCGCGACCGTCCGCACCGCGCGGATGAGGTCCTCGGCGGGTGAGTCCTTGAGGATGAATCCCGCCGCGCCCGCCCGCAGCGCACCGGACAGCAGCTGGTCGTCGTCGAAGGTGGTGAGCACCAGCACCGGCGGAGCGGCGTCGTGGGTCCGCAGCGCCCGGGTGGCGTCGATGCCGCCGACCCGTTTCATGCGGAGATCCATCAGCACCACATCGGGGCGGGACTCCGAGACGGCGGCGGGCACCTCGTCACCGTCGGCGCATTCGGTCAGCACGAATCCGTCGCGGCGGCGCAGGATGCGCCGCAGCCCGCCGCGCACGAGCTCCTGGTCGTCCACTACGAGCACGGCGACGGCATCCGCGCCGGTCGCGGGCGATGTCGCGGTCACGAACCCTCCCGTGCTGTCGTCGAGTCGCCATGCACGATGCCGGGCAGCAACGGGCAGGACGATCCGCTCCGGCCGGGCGCCAATGGGATACCGGCGCGCACCGCCCAGCCCTCGTCGAACGGGCCGACCGTCATGCGGCCGCCGAGCAGTTCGGCACGCTGCCGCATACCGGTCACCCCCATGCCCGCTCCTCGCTGCGCGGGCAGCCCGGCAGGCAGCCTGTTCTCCACCGTCAGTGTCACCTCGGTCGCGTCCACCGCGAGTCGCACCGCCGCGGATGCGCCGTGACCGTGTTTGACAACGTTCGCCAACGACTCCTGCCCGATCCGGTACAGCGCGAGTCCGACCGCGGGCGACACGACGCCGAGGTCGCCGTCGCACTCGTAGCGCACATCCAGCCCGGCCCGCACGAAATCGCCGACCAGATCCTCGATGTCCTCCACGCCCGGCTCCGGGACCATCTTCCCCGGCCGCGCGTCGAGCAGCCCGACGGTGCGGCGGATATCGGCCATGGCCTGCCTGCCGAGCCGCTCGGCATCGGTCAGCGCCTCCACCGCCTCGTCGACGTCGCGGTCGGTCTGCAGCGCGTGTCGCGCCGCGGTGAGATGCAAGAGGGTGACGCTCAGCGAGTGCGCGATCACATCGTGCACCTCGCGAGCGATCCGGCGGCGCTCCTCGTCGGCGGCCTGCGCCGCGCGGATCTTCTGGTAGCCGCGCTCCTGATAGAGGAAGCGGCGCTGATATTGCAGCATCAGCCCGGCCATCCAGCCGAACGCGACGCCGACCAGATACGTCGGCAGCCCCTCCGGCATGTGACCGATCAAGTCGAACGCCACCAGCTGCAGCATCATCGCGAGCGTGACCGGGACGCTGACCCGTTTCGGCGCGATCGCCGCCACCTCCCCCGCGGCCGCTACCAGCACGAACGGCGCGAAGTCGCCGGCGACCGGCTGGGCGAGGAACAACGCCTCGGCCGACATCGCCAGTAGTCCGAGCAGCAGCGGCCGCGGCATCACGCCGAGGAACGCGTACAACGGACCGAAGGCGTAGGTCAGCAGTACCGCGACGATCGGGAGCACGGTCGGGAAGTAGTCGTGTCGCTGCACCGCGGCCGCGACCGCGACGACGAGCACGGCGAGGTCGACGCTGATGATGATCGACGGCGGGTAGTCGAACGGCAACTGCTCGACGTTGCGCCGGAACGCGGCCACCGGATCGCGTCCGAATTCGGCACACCGCTGCCTGCTACGCAGCAGTGCGGCCCGCACGCGCCCCGGCCACGTACCGACAGCCTGATCGGAGACGCCGGTCACACCCATTCTGTAAGGCTAGCCGCCCTGTCCGGCCCGTACATCGTCCCGCGAGCGGGCCGCTCCTCCTACCGTGGTCGGAGAAGTATTCGGGTCCCCGGCACGACGACACCCGACCATCGCGTCCGTAGCGTGAGCTGTAGTCCACCGAAGGAAGGCGATGGCCATGACCTGGGAAGATCAGCACGCTCGCACCGACATCATGCATACCGTCCTCCGCCGAGCGGCGGCCGATCCGGCCGGTCCCGACCTGTTCGCCGGGATACCGGATCTGGAGCGACTGTTCGGTGGCGAAGAGGGACTGCTGCTCGCGCTGCGCTATCGGTGGAACATCCATCTCGACGCCAAGCTGGACCAGGCGCTGGCCCAAGGCCAGGATGCGGTGGAGGCGTATCTCGAGCTGGCCGCCGAGCAGCCGGTGCTGCGCGCGGTACTCGACGCGCAGTATCGTCGCCGCCACCGCGCGTTGGAGGCTATGGCGCGGTAGCGGTCGATTGAGCGCCGTGGCCTACAGCGGCAGGCCGGTGAACCACGCCTTGAATTTCGGGGTGGTCAGACCGAATCCGGAGCTGGGCATGCTGTCGGTGAGCGTCACCTTGGCATACAGCAGGTAACTCGACCGGGCCGGGTCGGCGCGGAAATCGATGACGAGGTAGCCGTCCGGGAGCCCGCTGGATCTCCGCTGCCACCGGTAGGTCGAGTACGAATTCCCGTTGTTCGGTTCCGTTCCCGCGGTGTTCGACGGCAGATCACGCACCGCTGCCTGCGCGTCCTGTGGCGACTCGAACGCGATGACGACGTAGTCGGGCTCGTTGATCGGCGTGCCCCAGCAGTTCCACGCCGTCGCCCATTTCAGGAAGTCTGGCACGTCGGAGTCGCTGGACACCTTGCCGCCGTTGTCGGCGGTGTCGAGGAAGCACGTCTTGTCGCGGTACCCAGGGCCGGAACCGATGTTGTGTCTGACGTCGACGCCCTGCGGCAACAGCTTCGGGAACGCCTTGGCGAGCGTGCCGGGATCAGCAGGTCCCTGCGGTGCCTTGGTGGCGATGTCGAAGGGGGACGAGGGATTCGACGACCCGAACTCGGCGATGGCGATCCCGGCTGCGACGAGCAGGACCACGACGATCAGGACGATGACCACGATCAAGCCGGTGTTCGAGCGTCGTTCGGGCCGATAGCCGGGCGGCCGGTGCGGCGGATAGCCCATCTGCGGCGAAGCGCTCGATGGAATGGGCTGTGCCGCATTGTAATTCGGCGGCGGTACGGAATATCCCTCGGATGCCGGGAACTGTTGTCCGCCAGTGGGATTCGGTGCGTACTGCGGCGGCACGGGGTAGGCGGGGCCGGACGCCGCGGCGACGTAGGTCGGCGGACTCGACACCGGTCCTGGATACGCCGGATTCACCTGCGACGGCTGCGCGACCACCGTCGGTGCGGGCTGCGATGGGTACGGCGACACAGGCAGCGCGGGCGCGGTCAGCGCCTGCCGTGCGGCCGTGACGAATTCGACGCAGGACGGGTACCGCTCGTCGGGACGCTTCGCCATCGCCTTCGAGATCACCGCGTCGAGTGCGGGTGAAAGACCCGCGCGTCTGGCCGCGACCGAGGGCGGAGGCACCTGGAGATGGCCGCGGATGATCTCGGCCGGTGCGGGGGAATCGAACGGGCCGACGCCGGTCAGCAACCAGTACAGCGCGCACGCAAGCGAGTACTGGTCGGAGCGGTGATCCAAATGCGCGCCGGTCATCTGCTCCGGCGAGGCATAGGCGAGCGTCGCGGTGAACATGCCGGTCTGGGTCAGATGCGTGGAATCCTCACGCAGCCGGGCGATTCCGAAGTCGGTGAGGAAGACGCGTTCGCCGTGCCCGCCCACCGCGCGGGCCAGCATGATGTTCGCGGGCTTCACGTCCCGGTGCAACACACCCATCCCGTGCGCGTAATCCAGTGCCGCCGCGACACCCTCGACGATCTGCACGGCCCGCTCCGGCGGCAGGCTCTGCGGGTTCACCGTCGCGGCGTCGGCGCCGTCCACGTACTGCATGGAGATCCACAGCTGCTCGTCCTCGGTACCGCGGTCGTAGACCGCAACGATATTCGGATGATCCAACTGCGCAGCCAGATCCGCCTCTCGCTCGAACCGCGCCCTGACCTCGATGTCGGTGAACAGCTCCCGGTTGAGCAGCTTGAGTGCCGTCTGCCGGGGCAACCTGGGGTGGCGGGCCAGGTACACCGATCCCATGCCACCCTGTCCGAGCAGCTTCTCGATGGTGAACCCGGCGAACACCGCACCGCTGTCGAGCAACACGCCCCCTTCAGGTGACCGCGGCGGCCGGACGCGGGCGTCCGGGCGCTCCCTACAGATCCTGGAGCCTACCGGGTGACGCCGTGGCCACGGCGTTTCGAATTCTCTGCGAAGATCCGCAAAACTGTGTACGAGACATCCTCGTCGCGACACCGTCCCCGTTGTGCGGCAATGATGTCTCCTGTCTGGTCACCGACCGGACGGGCACGATGAGCTATTGCACCGCCGACGAACAGCGAGCACGCGTCACTGGTGGTGGGGAGGACTCGGTGGTGAGGTCGACGGGAACCGGTTTCGCACGTCGCTCGGTGCTGGGCACGGCCGCGTTGGTGGTCTTGATCACACTCACCTCATGCTCCTTGCTTCCCGGAGACAAGTCCGCCGCCGAGGCACCCACCGTGGTCGTCAACACCGCAGGAACGTGGCGGCCAGGCCTGTCGGTGTCCATACCCGACTCGCTGGCCGCCGACTTCACCCAGCTGCAGCCCCAACTGGCCGGACAGGTCGGCATGGCGATCATGCCGGTCGGCGGCGGCCGAACGACCGTCTTCGGCGACTGGGTCAGCGGCATCGCGTGGTCGACCATCAAGGTCCCGCTCGCGATCGCGGCGCTGCGGCACAACCCGCAG
The DNA here is from genome assembly GCF_035920445.1 of Nocardia sp. NBC_01730. Lineage (NCBI taxonomy): Bacteria > Bacillati > Actinomycetota > Actinomycetes > Mycobacteriales > Nocardiaceae > Nocardia > Nocardia sp. NBC_01730. The sequence goes on from NZ_CP109162.1 coordinate 3,977,435, forward strand.
GAAGGCATCTTCGAAGAGGCCCAAGCCGCCATCACGGTGTCGGACAACTATGCCGCCGAGATGCTGTGGGAGTCCCTCGGAGACGGCCTGGAGGCCGCCAAGGCGGTGCAGGACATACTGGACGAGGCGGGCGACGCCACCACCGGCGTTGCTGGACCGCGGACCACGCTGGACTACCAGTCCTTCGGCGGCACCGAGTGGTCGCTGGTCAACCAGGTCCGGTTCGCGTCACGGCTGCCGTGCCTGCCCGAAACATCCAAGGTGACCGAGCTGATGTCGTCGATCACACCCGAGCAGGCGTGGGGGCTCGGCGTGCTGCAGGGCACGGCATACAAAGGCGGCTGGGGGCCGGACGATGAGACCGGCATCTACACCGTCCGCCAGTTCGGACTGGTACCGGTCCGCTCCGGGATGATCGCGGTCGCCCTCGCGGCGCAGGCCGATTCGGGAAGTTTCGAGGACGCCACCGCGATCCTGAGCCGGTTGGCGCAGCTGATCGGCCGTCATGCCACCAACCTGCACGGCGGGTTCTGCACGCCCCAGTGAGCTCAGCTCAGCCCGGAGTGACCAGGCCGGACTCGTAGGCCAGCACCACCGCCTGCGCGCGGTCGCGCAGGTTCAGCTTCGAGAACACCTTGGACACATGGGTTTTCACGGTCTGCTCGGCCACGAAGAGACTTTCGGCGATCTCGGTGTTCGACATGCCCTTGGCGATCAGCTCGAGCACCTCCCGCTCACGCGGGGTCAGCGAGGTGAGCGCGGGCGTCGGCTTCGCGCGGGCCACACTACGACGGCGGGTGACGTCGGCGATGAGCCTGCGGGTGACAGTCGGCGCGAGCAACGCCTGACCGTCGGCGACGACACGCACAGCGCGCACCAGTTCCTCGGCGGGCGCGTCCTTCAGCAGAAACCCGCTGGCGCCGAGGCTGAGCGCCTCGTAGACGTAGTCGTCGATGTCGAAGGTGGTGAGCATCAGCACCCGCACCGGAGGATCGAAACCGGCGGACAGGATGGCGCGGGCCGCGTCGAGCCCATTCATCTCCGGCATCCGCACATCCATCAGCACGACGTCCGGGCGCAGTCGCTTGGCCTCGGCCACCGCGACCTTCCCATCCGCCGCGTCGCCAACCACGCTGATGTCCGGCTGAGCCGCGAGTAGCGCTCCGAACCCCTGTCGAACCATCGCCTGGTCGTCGGCGATCAATACGGTAATTGCCACTGTGTAATTTTGGCCGCGCCTTCGGCGCGGCGTGTTCGCGGCCCCCTTTGGCTCGCGTCCGAGCGACCGCTGGAGGCCGTCAGGGCCTCGACCCTCACCGGTTCATCGCGGCGTCGAATGCTGCGGTGATCTCGACGTCGGTGTTACCCGGTGCGGCGAGCGGTAGGCTGGCGCGCACTTCGAAGCCGCCGCCGGCGCTGGGGCCGGCCGAGACGTCGCCCCCGACGGCCAAGGCCCGTGCCTGCATTCCCGCGATGCCGTGGCCACCGTTGCCGATCGTGCGGGCTACCGTGACTCCCGGGCCGTTGGTGACGGTGAGCAGCAGTTCCGCGCCGCACGCGATGTGCACCTGGACCGGAGCGTCGGAAGCGTGGCGGGAGGCGTTGGACAACGACTCCTGGGCGATCCGGTACAGGGCGAGTCCGATGGTCTCGGGCACGGTGTCCAGCGGGCCGTCGACCGTCCATACGATGCGAACGCCCGCGCGCTGGGCGCCCTCGAACAGTCCGATCACATCGGCGGCCTTCGGCTGCGGCGCGTGTTCGGGCAGTTGCCCGTCGCTACGCAGGACGCCGAGCATGCCACGGATCTCGTTGAGCGCCTCGCGCGCCGTGGCACCGATCGACTCGAACTCGGCGCGCGCGGCCGGCGTCACGCCCTCCACCCGGTAGGGCGCGGTCTGTGCCTGCACCACCACGAGGGACATGTGATGGGCCACCACGTCGTGCAGGTCGCGGGCGATGCGGGCCTTTTCCTCGAGGATCGCGCGGCGGGCGCGCTCTAGTTCGTTCTCCTCCTCCTGGTGAACCAACTGCTGTCGCGACAGCGCCAGCCATCGGATGAGCAGTCCGAACAGCACCAGCGCAGCCAAGGCGATCGGCCAACCCCAGGCGGCGTTCGCGAACGCGTCGCCTTCACCGGGCATGGTGGTCGCGAACAGCAAGGCCGTCGCAGCCCAGGCGACCGCGACGATCTGCCCCTGCGCCCGCAGCGCCACCGCGAACAGCAGCACGAGCAGGCTCAGCACATGCACGACCTCGAATGGCAGCTCATTGTTCGGCTGATGCGGGATCGCCAGCGCGATCACCAGCGCCGAGCCCGCCGAAATGGCCCAGCCCAGCGCCGGGTTTATCCGCACGAGCAGCACCGGCAAGGCGGCCAGCGCCGCAATGAACGGCTGCACCGCGGCGGGCACCGCGTGGGTCAGGTGCAACGTCGGCCAGGCCACCGAGTAGCAGACCAGAGCGACCAGGACCGTGCACAGGTCGAACCATGTCCGCGCGTCCAGCTGCCCCAGCCAGGCACGACTCTTCCGCTTCATGCCTACGACACTAGAAACATCCAGCGCTGCGCGCCCTCATACCCCCGGGTGATTTCGGACCCCGTACCCCGGTTCGAGACGGCGCGGCGGCTCCCCCGGCAGCATGGTGCGCGAAACGGTGCCCGGGTGTGAGGCGACCGCGCAAACCGATTGCCTAACGTCGACGCCATGAGCACACCGACCAGCGCAGGACCCACGACTCGGTCCGCATCGGCCGCAGGCGCCCGAACCTCTTTCGCCACAACCTCTTCTACCGCACACACGCGTCGCTATGTGGCATTGACCGCGACGGCGCTGACCACCATGGCGGCCACCGTGTTCCTCGCGCCCGCCCCGCATGCCGCCGCGGCGTCGGCGCCGATCGAAAGTGCGCAGGCCGTCACCGCCGTCACCGATCTGACCGCGGGCGGTCCCGGCTCGCTCACCGCCATTCCGCCGGACTTCTTTGCCTCGTTCGGTTACCGACCGAGCACCATGGACGGACTTGTGGTCAATCCGCAGGGCGACTGTTCCTCGCCGGTGACCTTGCCCCCCGAGTTCGACACCGCGTGCAAAGCCCACGACCTCGGCTACGACCTGCTGCGCTACGCCGACCGGCGCGGCCAGCCGCTCGGACCGTGGGCGCGTCAGGCACTCGACGCGACGCTGGACCGGCACATGCACGAGGCCTGCGCCACCCGCGTCGAATCGTTCTCGCGCGCACGCTGCGATGCCATGGCGACGATCGCGAACACCGCCGTCGATCTGAACTCGCGCCGTCAGGACTACGGCGCACCGGTGGTCGAATCCCTGCTCGGTGCGGAGAATTCCGAACCGGCGGTGAGCCGGAAGTTGCTGGGGGGGCTCGGCGCCGGCGTAGTGGGGCTCGGCGCCGTGCTCGTCGTGCGGAACCGGCGGCGGGATTCCACGGGTGTGTTGTCGAATAGCGCGTGGGTGCTGGGGTTCAGCGCTGACCGGCACGCCGACGTCCGGGCCCGCTGATTCGTGGGAAGCGTTGTGACTGCGAAGTTCACGTGCCACAGAGCCATTCGTCGTCGAGCTACAGTCGCGCTGGGATATGCCGTGCGGCCGGCCGGACCGCCACGCATCGGCACGACGCTCGGACTCGGGATCGGGACGTTGGCGTCGTTGACCCCCGGTCTGCTTCCCCGGACGCCGAGCGCCCAGGCCGTAGTGACCGGACTCGTCGCCGCCGCCACCTTCGGCATCGCGGGGATCGTCGGGTTCATGCTGCGCCGCCTGGGTTGCGATATCAATCAGCGTCACTCGTGGGCCGGGCTGCCCCTGATGATCGCCATGTCGGCGCTGGTGGTGGGCGCGGCGGCGAACGCAGGGCACTGGCAGAACCGTCTGCGCGCGGCGATGGGGACGCCGCAGATAGGAGCGGACTATTGGGTGCGTTGCGCACTCGGTGCGGCGTTGATCATCGGACTGTTCACCGGTATCACTCGCTCGATCGCCTGGGCGCTCGGCAAACTGGGCTGGGCGCGCGGGGTGTCATCGGCCCTCGTGGCCGCGACGCTGCTGTCTATTGTCGGCGTTCCCGCGGCGGTCGGCTGGCGTGAGGCCGCGTACGCGAACGCGAACGCCGAACTGGATCCCGCTCTGGTGCAGCCGGTTTCCTATGCCGGCTCGGGAAGTGCCGGGTCGGCGGTGAGCTGGTCGTCGCTGGGCGCCGAGGGGCGCAAGTTCGTCAGCGGTGCGCCCGCGCATGCGGTGCGGGTGTACATCGGGGTGGCGTCGGCGCCGGACCTGGACAGCCGGGTCGCGCTGGCGATCCGGGAGTTGGAGCGCTCCGGCGGATTCGATCGCTCGAACCTGGTCGTCGCGGTGCCGACCGGATCGGGGTGGATCGACGCCAACGCCGTCGCCGGTTTCGATCAGCGCTTCGACGGTGACGTCGCGCTGGTCGGGCTGCAGTATTCCTACCTGCCGAGCTGGGTGACATTCGTGTTCGGCCGCGACGACGCGGTGACCGCCGCGCGCACCCTGTTCACCGCCGTGGAGAAACACCTGCGCGGGCTGACGAACAAGCCGAAGCTGTACCTGTACGGCCAAAGCCTCGGCGCACTGGGCGGCAATGCGGTCTTCGCCGACGACGCCGAGCAGGACCACCGAACGTGCGCTGCCCTGTGGGCCGGACCTCCGGCGAACAGCGCGCACCGCGGCGGCGCGACCGTACTGGCCAACAGCTCCGACCCGGTGATCCACTGGTCGCCCGCCCAGCTGTGGCGCGCGCCCGACCTGAGTGGCGTTCGGATGGATGCTCCTGTCCCCCAGTGGCTTCCGGTGGTCGCTTTCGTACAGACCAGCGCGGATCTGCTCGCCGCCATGAACGCTCCCCCTGGCCACGGCCACCGCTACGGCACCGATCAGGGCACCGCCATGGGGACGTGCTGACCCGCTCGTCTCACCTCCACCGGACGACTCTCCATAGAACATGTTCTAATTTCTCTATGGCCTTTGTCATCGACCTCGCCGTCGACATCGATGCCCCCGCCGAACTTGCGTGGCAGGTGATCACCGACTTCCCACGATACGGGGAGTGGAATCCCTTCGTCTCGGAGTGCCGCAGTTCACTGGTGCCAGGCGAGCCGATCGACATGCTCGTCCACATCTCGGGCTCCCCTCGTAAGCAGCGCGAATGGATCCGTTCGCACACACCGGGCCGCGAGCTCAGCTACTCGATGAAGCCGGTCCCGCCGGGCGCGCTGCACAGCCTGCGCTCGCACACCGTCACACCGCTCGCCGACAACCGCACACGCTACGAGTCGCACTTCGAGCTCGCGGGCTGGCTACACCCCGTCGTCGTCGCGCTCCTCGGCAAGAACCTGCGCCGCGGGTTCGAGGGCATGACCGACGGAATCCAGAAGCAAGCCGAATCGCTACGGGCCACCTGATCAGCACGCACGCAAATATGTCAGCGCGGCATCGAGAACCGCGTCGGCGTATGCCTCGGTGAGTCCGCCGAGACCGAGCGACCACCGCATCTGGATCGGGCCGAGCAGCAGGTCGATGGCGAGTTCGAGGTCCACATCGGCGCGGAGTTCGCCCGAGCCGACGGCAGCGGCGAGACGGTCGCTGACAGCCGCGCGCTGCGGAAGCAGTAGGCGTTCGCGATAGGCGGCGGCCAACTCGGGATCCTGCTGGATCTCGATGTACATGGCACGGAGGAAGGATTCGAAGCCAGGGTCGATCAGGGTGGCGGCCGATCCACGCAGCAATTCGCGCAGGTCGGCGGCGACATCGCCGGTGTTCGGCAGCGCGAGACCCGACGGGCCGGAATCGGATTCGAGCATCGCGTCGAACACAACCGCCCCCTTGGACGGCCACCAGCGGTAGATCGTCTGCTTGCCGACACCGGCGCGGCCAGCGATCGCCTCGATAGTCAGTTTCGCGTAGGAGAGCTCGCGGATCAGTTCGGTGGCGGCAGCGAGGATCGCCGCGCGCGCCCGTTCGCTGCGCCGCGCCACGGCAGGAATGTCGGCCATGCCGAGATCATACCAGAATATTAGACGATACGTATCGTCTTGACAGGGCGACATCGGTTTGACATTCTCGTCAACGAGACGAATCGTCTCGCGACGAAAGGACCTCTTGTGACCAGAACCTGGTTCATCACCGGTGCCAACCGCGGACTCGGCCGCGCGTTCACGTCGGCCGTGCTCGCCGAGGGCGACCGCGTCGTTGCGACCGCAAGGGACCCGAAAGGCATGACGGAACTCGCCAACGACCGACTGACCGTGCTGCCATTGGATATTCGCGAACGCGAGAGCGCGATCGCCACCGTGGACAAGGCTTTCGCACTGATGGGCACGATCGACGTGATCGTGAACAACGCGGGCTACGGACTGGTCGGCGCCGTCGAGGAACTCACCGAAGCCCAGATCCGGGACCAGATGGACACCAATTTCTATGGTGCCCTCTGGGTTTCCCAAGCAGCTGCACCACATCTGCGCGCACAGGGTTCCGGGCACATCGTGCAGATCTCGACGGTCGGCGCCGTCGGCAGCCTCCCCCTGTTCAGCATGTACAACGCGAGTAAATGGGCACTGGAAGGTTTCAGCGCCTCCCTCGCCGACGAACTACGTCCCTTCGGCATCTCCGTCACCCTCGCCCAGATGGGCGGCTTCGACACCGACTGGGCCAAGTCGAGCATGCGTTTCGCCACCGGAATCCCGGCATACGAGGACCTGCGAACTGCCATCCTGGGAATGGCGAGCTACCCGACGGCGTCCTCCGCCGAGCCGACCACCGTGCCCGCTGGCACGCCGACTACACCCGACAAGCCAACGTCCACGCATACAGATCCTTCCGGATCGCCGGACGCAAACCCCGCATGGATCGAAGCACCCCCGGAAGTCGGCGCCGCAGCCTTGGTCGCGCTCGCCAAGATGCCGAATCCCCCGCTTCGCAAAATCATCGGCCCTGGCGCACACCACATGGTCGCGATCGCTCTGGACCAGCGCCGCAAGGACTACACAACGGACCACGAATTCACCTGGCCTGCATAGGAGCCAAACCCCCTACCGCATTGAACCCTCACCCCGACTGAGCGACCACACTCCCTGAAAAACCGCAGCCCCGACCGTGGCGTGACCAGACCAGTTACTTTACGTTTTGGGCGGAGACTTTTGTTTCAGCGCAGAGTTCTGAGTTCGAGTGGCGCGTCGGGGCGGATGTCCGGATACTGGGTGCGCACGTAGTCGGGCTATCTGCAGGCGAATGTGTTGATGGAGTGTGGAATACGCAGCAGTGCCCGTATTTCGGCTGGCGCAAGTCTGGCAAGACGAATCGGAATCTGTTCCTGCGGGAGAGGCCAGGGCGTTGGCGACCATATCCGGCGGTCACGAGATGGACGGTCAATCCATGATCGGCGAATGGGAGAACTGGCTGCTCGAACAGGTCGCCGAGGCCGGTCGACTCGGCCGATCGCGGGTCCGTGCGGACGAACGGTTCACATCGTACGGCCTTGACTCCCTTGCCATCACCGCCATTCTGACGCGGGCCGGACAACGTGTCGGTCGCGCGGTGCCTGCCACGGCGGCGTGGCGCTATCCCACGGTGGGCGAACTTGCCCGTTACCTCGCTGGGCCGGCACGGTCGGAGGCTGTGGACCGTGCCCGTTCGACAGCGCCCCGACCCCAGCGGGAGCCGATTGCGGTGATCGGACTTGCCGCTCGTCTGCCCGGTGCGGCCACGGTCGACGAGTTCTGGGAGTTGCTGTGCACGGGCCGTGACGCCGTCGGCGCGACACCGGTGCAACGGTGGGATGCTATGCGGTGGTTCCACCCGGATCGCGACGAACCCGGTAAGGTCGCCACGCGTCATGGCGGATTTCTCGACGAGATAGCAGAATTCGATCCACTGTTCTTCGGTATCTCACCTGGTGAGGCCGCACAGATCGACCCGCAACAGCGGCTGACGTTGGAGCTTGCGTGGGAAGCGCTCGACGACGCCGGAGTGCGCCCCGGCGGGCTGCGTGGGCAGGCGGTCGGGGTGTACACCGGGGCGATGTGGACCGACTATGCCGCATTGCTGGCCGCTGACCCTGCGCTCATGACGTCCTATTCGGCGACGGGCATGGACACGAGCATCATCTCCGCGCGCATCTCCTACCTGCTCGGTCTCACCGGACCGAGCATCACCGTCAATACCGCGTGCTCGTCCTCGCTGGTGGCGATCCATCAGGCGATCCGGGCGCTGTCGTCCGGTGACTGCGACATGGCAGTGGCCGGCGGGGTGAGCCTCATGCTCACCCCGCCGAGCACGGTGGCGATGTCGCGGTTCGGTGCGATGTCACCCGACGGCCGGTGTAAGGCATTCGACAGCCGCGCCAACGGTTATGTCCGCGGCGAAGGCGCTGGTCTGGTGGTGCTGGCACCGCTGTCGCGGGCGTTGGCGGAAGGCCACCGGATCTACTGCACCATCCTCGGCGGGGCAGTCAACAACGACGGTTTCAGCAATGGCCTCACCGCACCCAATCCGGCAGCCCAGGAGGCGGTGTTGCGCGCCGCGTGTGCCGACGCCGGAATCGCGCCTGGCGACGTGGATTTCGTCGAAACCCATGGCACGGGAACCGAACTCGGTGATCCGATCGAGGCGAGCGCACTCGGCGCGGTATACGGCGCCGACCGCGGAGGACCGCTGCTACTCGGCGCGGTGAAGACCAATATCGGACACCTGGAAGCCGCGGCCGGTGTGGCCGGCTTCATCAAGACCGCCTTGGCGCTGTATCACCGGACCATCCCGCCCAACCTGCATTTCGAACGGCCGAATCCGCACATCGACTTCGAGACGTGGCGCCTGGCGGTGCCGACCAGCGCCCGGGCGTGGCCGCGGCGGGAGTCCGGTGCCGCGTACGCGGGGGTGAGCGGGTTCGGCTTCGGTGGCACGAATTGCCATGTGGTGCTGGGTGAATGGAAATCCGACAACAGTCCACTCCTGGTGCCGCACGGTGCCGCCGACCCACCGGTGGTGCTGGTCTTCGGCGGGCAAGGATCGCAATGGCCGGCGATGGCGGCTGAACTGATGGCGCGTCCGGCCTTTGCCGTCGCGGTGCGGCGCTGTGATGCGGCATTCGCACCGTACCTGGGTGGGTCGATCGCGCACGCTCTGTGTCGTCCGGCACCGCTACCGGACACGACCTGGGTTCAGGCCGGAGTATTCACCATGCAGGTGGCTCTGACGAACCTGTGGATGTCCGCCGGACTGCAACCCGCCGCGGTGATCGGACAGAGTATGGGCGAGATCGCGGCAGCCCACGTCAGTGGCGCGCTGAGTGTCGAGGACGCCGCGCTGATCGTCTGCACCCGAACGCGGCTGGTCGGGGAACTTGCCGGGCCGGGTGCCATGGCGGTGGTGGAGAGCGGCGAGCCCGAGGTTCGCAGCACGATCACCGAGGCAGGCGCATCCGTCGCGGTAGTGCCCGCTCCGGATCGATGCGTGATCTCGGGAACGCCCGATGTGGTCGCAGCGTGCACTGCCGCGCTTGCCGCGGCTGGGATCTCGGTGCGCGGCATCGATGTGGATTACGCCTCGCACGCCCCCGCCATGGATCCGGTGCTGCCACGCCTGCGTTCGGAGCTGTCCCGGATCACACCAGGTCCGGCCGGCATCCCGATGTGGTCGACGGTCACCGGCGACCAACTCGATGCCAGCGTGCTGACCGCCGACTATTGGTGTCGCAACCTGCGCGAACCGGTCTCCTTCGCCGATACGGTCACCGCCGTCGCCCGTGCTCTGGGCAACCCGGTCCTCCTGGACGTCAACCCGCACCCGATCACGGTGCGCGATGTTCAGGCATGTGTTCCGGAGCTGTCGGTGCTGGCCTCCCTGCAGCGGGACCGGCCTGCTGCGGCCGTGCTCGCGGCGACCGCCGCCGCGTTGCGAGAGGCCGGAGGGGGCCCGTCCGTTGTGGTCGGCGCGCAGCCCGAACCCCCCTTGACTGCGACCAGCCTGCTCACTGTCTCGGCGCGCGATCCGCGGGCACTGCCGGAATCGGCGCGGCGACTCGCGAGCCGGTTACGAGACGCCGACGCCGAGACGTTCGCCGACATCTGCCACACCGCTCTGCGGCACCGTGACCACCACGACTATCGGCTCGCTGTCGTGGCCGACGACGGTGCACAGGCGACCGAAGCACTCGACGCCTTCGCCGAGGGAACTCCAACGCCACGCCTGTGGCAACGTCGCGCCGCCCATCCCCGACCCAAGATCGTCTTCGTATTCCCGGGCCAGGGCGGTCAATACGCGAGTATGGGTGTGCGGCTCTATGCCCATGAGCCCGCGTTCCGTCGCGCTGCATACACCTGTGCCGAATTGTTGCTGGCGGAGGGCGGACCGGATCTGGGACCGTGGTTACGCGGCGAGCGACCGCTCGATACCGAGGCCATGGATACGGTACAGCCCGCCCTGTTCACGGTGTCGGTCGCGTTGTCGGCGCTCCTGCGTGACTGGGGCGTAGTACCCGATGACGTAATCGGACACAGCATGGGCGAGGTAGCCGCAGCGTATGTGTGCGGTGCGCTGACGCTTCCCGACGCGGTGCGAGTGATCTGCCGTCGCAGCGCTGCCCTTGCCGACTTGTCCGGCGCGGGGTCTATGATGCTCGTCGATCTGGACGAGGCGCAGGCCGCGGCCGCCGCAACCGACGGTGTGGAGATCGCCGCTGTGAACGGTCCGCACACGTGCGTGCTCGCCGGTCCACCCGAGCCCATGGCGGCGCTTGCCGCCCGCCTGGAAGTCCAGGGGGTGTTGGTCCGGTCGCTACAGGTGAACGCCGCCGCGCACAGTCGGCAGGTGGAGCCGAGCCTGCCCGGCGTGCGATCCGGATTGCGCGGTCTGCTACCGCGAGCGGGACACATTCCATTTCTGTCGACAGTGACGGGCCGAGCGCACACCGGCGAGGATCTCGACGCCGACTACTGGGTGCGTAATCTGCGCGCGACTGTTCGCTTCAGCGCGGTGGTGGCCGCCGAGATCGATCGCGGCCCGGTGTGTTTCGTAGAACTGGGGCCACACCCGGTGCTCACCGGCGCCATCGAGGAAACCGCGACGCGGGATCCGAGGGACCGGGACGTGACCGCTGTCGGTGTGCTGCACCGTGACCGTCCGGATCGCGAAAGCCTGCTGTCGGCGCTCGCCGCGCTGTACACCGCCGGGGCGGATCTCGACCTCACCCGTATGCCGATCCCGTACGGCCGGCAGATCGGACTGCCCGCCTACCCGTGGCAGCGCCGTCGTTATTGGCTGACCGAGGATCCGGGTGCCGGCGAATCAGACACAGACACCACCGATCTACGTTCCGAGCTGGATGCCGCGGACACGAATCGTGGCATCGCCCTCGTGTATGGCTACCTCGCCGACCAGCTCTGCTCGCTGTTGCGGGCTCGTCCCGGCGAGCTTCGCGTCGATGCTCCGATCACGACGTCCGGGGCGACATCGCTGACCGCTATGCAACTGCGTAACGCCGTACTGCGCGATCTGGGCGCCGAGGTTCCGGTCTCCGCGATATTGGAGGCGAGCTGTCTCTCCGAATTGACCGAATTGGTGTTGCACGCCTTCCGCGACGGCGCCTCGGCCGAGCCCACGAATCCCTATACGGAGATAACACTGTGAACAATCCGGTCACCGGTGCCGAGCGAATCCCTCTCGATGCCGTGCTCGCCGAGGTCATCGGTCTTGGTGGCGAAATATCCTGTGACAACGGACGATTGAGTCTGCGCGGCCCGGCCGAGGCGCTGACCGGTGAGGTGACCGGGCGGCTGCGGGAGCGGCGTGACGAACTGGTTGAACTGCTGGCCGGGCGGCGGGCACTGCCGCTGTCGAGCGTGCAGCAACGACTGTGGTTCCTGCAACAGCTCGATCCCAGTGGACTCGGCTACACGTTCAGCTACGTTCACCGGCTGCGCGGGGCACTGGATCCGGACGTGTTGCACAAGGCATTCGCCGCGGTGGTGGACGCGCACCCCGGGCTGCGCGCCGGCTTCGCCGAAATCGGCGGCCGTGCTGTGCAGTTGATCAGTGCGGACGTTCGGCCGGAATGCTCGGTGCGTACCGCGCTCGGTTGCGGACCGGAGCAAGCGCGCCGGTTGCTGCGCGCCGAGCTGATCAGGCCGTTCGATCTCTCCCGGCCGCCGCTGCTGCGCTCGGTAGTCATACGGACCGGGGATGACGACTGGTTGTGGGGGGTTTCGGTGCACCACTTGGTCGCCGATGGCTGGACGTGCGCGCGGGTCATGCAGGAGGTGTCTCTCGCCTACCATGGGCAGCCCGTCCCGCCCGCCGAAGCCGACTACGCCGAATTCGTCGCCTACGATCGCGCCCAAGGCGAGAACCCGCGCCGCTCGGCCGCGGTGGAGCATTGGGCCAGACTGCTCGAGGGCGTGGCGGACGGTGAGCTGCCGCTGGACCGCCCGCGCCCGCCGGTACGCACCTATCGTGGTGGTCTGGCAACGGCCGTGCTGGACGAGCCGACGATACGCGCGCTCACCGGCCTCGCCCGCGTCGAGCACACCACGCTTTTCGCCGCACTGTTCGCCGTGCACGCGACCTTCCTGATCAAGCACACCGGCCAGGAGCATGCCGTGATCGGCACGCCGCATGCGAACCGGCCTTCGGCCCGATTCCACCACACCGCAGGTTGTTTCGTCAGCACAGTGGTGCTGCCGGTCGACCTGTCCGATGAGCCGACCTTTCGAGAATTGGTAGCCGCGGTGGGGCGCATGAGCGCTGCGGGCTGGGATCACCAGGACTTTCCGTATGAACGGTTGGTGGAGCGCTTGGCCCCGGTCCGTGACACCAGCCGCAATGCGCTGTTCCAGAGTTTCTTCGCACTCCAAGACATACCGATGCGGCTGGACCTTCCTGGCATCAGCGCCGAACCGATCAGCTTCGACGACGGCATCACCCAGTTCGACCTGGAAGCTCACGTGACGCCCGATGACTCCGGCTGGGCTGAACTCGTAATACGGTTCAACACCGATATCTTCGATACCACCACCGGTGAATCGTCCGCCCGCCGCTGGCAGGCACTGGCGGGTCGGCTCGCCGCCGATCCGGACCAGCCGGTACACACGATCTCGGCGTCGACCGACGTCGACCGGGCCGTGATCGCCGCGGCCAACGGCACACGCGGTCTCGAACCCGCATCGCATGATGTCGACGGATTGTTCACCACGCAGGTGGCTCGGACCCCGGACCGGGAAGCCGTGCGCTGCGCCGGTGCCATGCTCACGTATCGGGAACTGGACGCAATCGTCGACCGGATGGCGGCCGCGGTCAGCGCATGTGTGCCTATCGGCGCGCGAGTCGGCATTGTGCTACCGCGCTCACTGGAGATGGTCGCGGCAGTGCTGGCCACTCTCCGTGCCGGAGCATGTTTCGTTCCGCTGCCCTCGGACCTGCCCGCCGAGCGAATGCACCGGATCGCCGCGAACGTCGGACTCACCGCTGTGTGGACTGCACCGGAAACCGACGCCCTCGCACCCGTCGATCTACCACGGTTGCGCCCCGCCGTTGCCACATCCGTCCCCTCGCGCCGCTCCCGGGCAGGCAACGGTAGTCAGGCCGCCTACATCCTGCACACATCCGGATCCACCGACCTGCCGAAAGGGGTGGAGATCCCGGATCGCGCGTTGGCCAACCTCCTGCGGTCGATGGGGGAGGCCCCGGGGTTGGACTCCACGGACGTCCTGGTCGCGGTAACCGCCCTGTTCTTCGACATATCGTTGCTGGAACTGCTGCTGCCGCTCGGCACCGGCGCGACGCTGGTAGTCGCCACCGATGAAGAAGCCCGCGATCCGCGGCTGCTGGCCGACCTGGTCGCAGCCAGCGGCGCCACGGTGATGCAGGCGACCCCGTCATCGTGGCGGATGCTGTTGGACGCCGGGTGGGCCGGCCAACCGCACCTGCGCGCCTGGTGCGGAGGCGAGCCGCTCAGCCGCGACCTCGCCGATCGAATGCTCGCCGCCTGCGGACAGGTGTGGAATCTCTACGGCCCGACCGAAACCACCATCTGGTCGACCCGCTGGCGGGTCGATACGGACGGACCGATCATGATCGGCGCCCCGATCGCCGAGACCACCGTGCATATTCTGGATTCCCGCGGCAGGCCGGTACCGCCGGGAGTAACCGGCGAACTCTGCATCGGCGGCGCCGGTCTCGCCCTGGGATACGTGGGACAGCCCGAACTCACCGCCGAGCGTTTCGCACCCATCACAACCGACCACGGCACGGTAATCGCTTACCGGACCGGCGATCTCGCCCGGCAGCGGATGACGGGGGAGGTGCAGCTGCTCGGTCGCATCGATGATCAGATGAAGGTTCGCGGTCACCGGGTGGAGCCCGAGGAAATCGAGCAGGTCATCCGTGCGCATCCCGACGTGCGGGAGACCGTGGTAATGCTGACGGAGACGGAGTTGTTGGTGGCACATGTGCTCACCGATCCCGATGTGGCAGTGCCGGAATCGGAGCTGGCCCGTTTCGCCGCCCGTACTCTGCGCCCGGCGCTGGTGCCACAGCGGTTCGTCACGCATACCGAGCTGCCACGCACCGCCAACGGAAAGATAGACCGGGGCCGGTTGCGCCGGGCCGAGTTGCCGCCGCCCGCCCGGGCGAGTATCGGTGATCCGCCCGCTACGCACGATGAAATGCTCGTCGCCGCCGTTTACCAGGAGGTGCTCGGAGTCGAGGCAATCGGCCGCGATGACGACTTCTTTCTCCTCGGCGGCCACTCACTTGCCGCGACACGCGTCCTGCATCGCATCGAACAGGCGCGCGGCGTCGGCATACCGCTGTACCGGTTCATGCAGGACGCGACGGTCGCCACCGTCGCGGGACTGCTGACCGAGGACGCCGATCAGGCCCTGCTCGAGGCTCTGGCCGCCATCGAGGCCATGTCCGACGCCGATGCCGCGAGCCTCGGTGAGACCATCCAACTGAAAGGCGAACCGTGATGACCGAGCTGGCACGACGCTTGGAACACCTATCCGAAACAAAGCGGCTTGCGCTGCGTCGCCTGCTTGCCGACAAGAATGCGGAAGCTCGACTGCTGGAGTTGGAGGGGTCGAGTATCAAGGTGCTGCGGCAGGGCACACCGAAGCTGTTCATTTTCCCTGCGACCGAGGGCAGCGTCGCGTACATGAATGGCTATCTACCCCATATTCCCGCCGCCTGGGGTGTGTACGGCTGTCAAACGCCCGGCCTGGACGATGAACAGAAGCCCGCCACTCGGGTGGAAGATATTGCCACACAGGCTATTCGAGGTATCCGGAGCGTTCAGCCGCGTGGCCCCTACTATCTCGCGGGTAATTGCATGGGCGGGCTGCCCGCGTTCGAAACCGCCCGGCAGCTGGAGGCGGCAGGGGAAACCGTCGCAGTGCTGGTGCATTTGATGCCGGCTTTCGCGCGGAGCTGGCGCGAGATGCCAACCGCTGACGCACTGGCTACGCGCGCCTTGATCGACTACGGCTTCATCATCGAACGCCTGCTCGGCCGGCCGGTGGACTTGCCGATGCGGCGGATAGTCGACGCCCCCGAGGATCAGCGTGCCGATGTCTTGGTCGACTTCCTGAGTTCGCTGCCAGAGCTGGCGGGTGTGAGTCGCGCGGAACTGCACCGCCGAGTCGACGTCTACTGGGCCAATCTGGCGGCCATGTTCGCCTATCGTCCTGATGGCGGCGTGCGAACCACCTTCAACGTGATATCAGTTGGCGGCGTCGAACGTGGCGAGCAGATTGTCGATCCGGACTCGCCCTATGCCGCCGCGCTCCGCGCCACTCCGCCCGACAAGGTGATCATCGACCATGTCGATGCGGAAGCGAGCACTTTGTTCGATTGCGCCGAACCACACATGTCGGCCATCGGTGCCGTACTGCACTCCGCGCTGTCCGCAGCGGTGCGATGACCGCGCCTACCGACCTCGCGCACATGTCATGCCTGCACGGTCCGCGCACACCGCCCCTGGAATGGGACGGAGTATGACCGGGTTGATTTCGAAGGCGATCGAAGTCGGTGTGCGGCAGCGCTATCCACGGCTGTTCAGCCCGGTCACCCTCGGTGCCATGCGGCTCGAGAACAGAATTGTCGTCCCAGCGATTCAGGCCGGGTTCGCCCGCAACCACGACCTCGGTGAGCGGTTCATCGAACGCTACGCGCAACTCGCCCGCGGCGGCGCGGGGATGATCGTACTCGAGGCCACCACGGTGCATCCCGCGTCCGGACCGCACCCGACCATGCCGATCGCCTACCGTTCGAGCGATCGCGCCGCGTTCGCCCACCTGGCGGAGATCGTCGAGGGCGCGGGCTGCCGCCTGGTTGCGCAACTGCACCACACCGGCTCCAGCCGGGTGGCCGCCGACGGCGCTGTGGAGCGTATCGCCCCATCCCCGGTGCCCGACTTCTACAGCGGTGAGGTGCCACGCGCCATGACACCGGTCGAGATCGATGAGACCGTGTCCGCATTCGTCTCGGCCGCAGCGGTATTCGCGAGCGCAGGGTTCTCCGGCGTGGAGGTGCATGCCGCACACGGCCATCTCCTGAGCCGGTTCCTGTCGCCGCACTGGAACGAGCGCACCGACTCCTACGGTGGGTCGTTGCACAACCGCACCAGGATAGTCCGGGAGATCGTCGCCGGGGTTCGGGCGGCTTGTGGTGCGGATTTCGTTGTCGGGCTGCGGATTACCGGAGACGAAGGGATTCCCGATGGGATCGGCCCGGCCCAGGCCGCAGCCGTTCTCACCGACATCTGCTCCGCCACACCGGTCGACTACGTCTCGCTTACCCAGGGCACTGTGGCACCGAACTTCGGCGACCATATCCCCGATATGCACTATCCGCCGACCCCTTTCCTGCCGTTGACATCCGATCTGCGCGCCCGGATCGGGGCAGCGGTGCCGGTGATCGCGGTCGGCCGGATCAGGACGGCCGACGACGCCGAGCGCGCGCTGAGCGAGGGCTGCTGTGATCTCGTAGCGATGGGCCGTGCTCTGATCGCCGACCCGGACCTGCCGCGCAAGGCCCGATCCGGGGGTGAGGTTCGACGATGCCTCTACTGCAATCTGTGCTGGGGCCGGGTGCAGGCGGGGCAGGCGGGCGAGTGCGTGGTGAACCCCGGGTGGGGGCGTCCCAGTCCGCTACGTGTGACTCGCCGTCGGCGGATCACCGTGGTCGGCGGCGGCGTCGCGGGCTTGGAGGCCGCGGCGGGTATCGCCGAGCGCGGGCACGAGGTCACCCTGCTGCATGGGCCACGGCTGGGCGGCAAGATCGCGGCCGAATCCACGCTGCCTGGACGCGCTGAACTGGGTCTGCTTGTCAACGAACTGCACCGGCGCGCCATTGCGGCCGGTGTCGGATTCCGGGAGCTGCCGAGGCCAGCGGACGCGGATGCCGTGCTCGCCGAAGCACCGGACGCAGTGATTCTCGCGACCGGAGCGCGGATGCCACGGCCGACGCTGTTCGCCGACGCGGAATCGGTGTCTGACGTGGGAATCCGGGAACTCGTCGACGGTATCCAGCAGCCGCGGGACTCGCCATTGCCGACCGGTGACCGGAGGGGTGTCCTCGTTGTTGTCGACGATTATCACGACACTGCCGTATACGCACTCACCGAACTACTGGCCCCCGACCACGCGCGGACGGTGCTGTTGTGCACTCGACCGGAGATCGGCGCGTTCGTTCCGTGGGTCGGTCGCCTCGGCATCCAACGGCGCTTGAGTGCGGCTGGAGTCGACTGCGTCACGTCTGTCGTGCCCGTTGCGTGGGAGCCCGGCGCACTGCGGTATCGGAGTGCCGACGGAACACTGACGACCCAGCCCCACGTCGACAGGATCATCTGGGCGACGACCCGCACACCGGATCTCGAGATCGCCGACCGGCTCACTCGTGCCGGGGTTCCATACCATGTCGTCGGCGACGCGAGCGGACCGAAAACGCTGGTAGACGCCATCGAACACGCACGCACGCTGGTCGCCGATTTTCACTAGGGACGCCCATGGAATGCTGTTTCATGTCGCGCCCGTGGTGATTTGGTCTGTCGACACCGGAGCGGCACAAGGTGAGGTTGCCGGACATCGGCAGCCGGGTGTGGCTGCCGATGTCGGACTCGCCGACCGGATGGTATCGGGTGTCACCGCCTATGGAAGGCGCGGCTGCGGTGCCGCCGCGCACGCTTGTGCGTCACGCAGCCTGCAGCGTGCTCGACGGCCCGGCGCCGACTCTGTCTCGAAGGTGCTGACCGCGCCCGCCCGCGCCTACCGATGAAAACTTCCTCAGAGGGGGCCGCGGGCGGCCTCGTAGGCGGCACCTACCCGGTAGAGGCGGTCGTCGGCGAGGGCGGGGGCCATGATCTGGAGGCCGACCGGCATGCCGTCGTCCTCGCTCAGGCCGGACGGGACCGACATGGCCGGGTGACCGGCCAAGTTAGTGGGGAGGGTGCACAGGTCGGAGAGGTACATGGCGAGCGGGTCGTCGACCTTTTCGCCCAGCTTCCACGGGGTGAACGGGCTGGTCGGCGAGACGAGCACGTCGACCCGCTGGTAGGCGTTGTCGAAGTCGCGTGCGATGAGCGTGCGCACCTTGAGTGCCTGGCCGTAGTAGGCGTCGTAGTAGCCCGCCGAGAGTGCGTAGGTGCCGATCATGATGCGCCGCTTCACTTCCGGGCCGAACCCTGCCGCTCGCGTGGCCGCCATGACCTGCTCGGCGCTGTGCTGCCCATCATCGGCGACGCGCAGGCCGTATCGCATCGCGTCGAACCGCGCGAGGTTCGACGACACCTCCGACGGCATCACCAGGTAGTAGGACGACAGCGCGTATTCGAAGTGCGGACATGACACTTCGATCACCTCGGCGCCGAGCTCCTCGAGCACCGCGACAGCGGCGTCGAAGGAGGCGAGCACGCCCGGCTGGTAGCTGTCGGAGTGCAACTCCTTCACCACACCGATTCGCACGCCGCGCAGATCGCCCTGCGCACCCGCGCGCGCGGCGGCCACCACCGGCGGCACCGGCACATCGCGTGAGGTGGAGTCGCGCGGGTCGTATCCCGCGATCACCTCGTGCAGCAGCGCGGTGTCCAGCACGGTACGCCCGCACGGACCGCCCTGGTCCAACGACGACGCACAGGCGACCAACCCGAAGCGGGACACCGTCCCGTAGGTCGGCTTGGTGCCGACGGTCGCGGTGACGGCGGCGGGCTGGCGAATCGAACCGCCGGTGTCGGTGCCGATGGCCAGCGGCGCCTGATGCGAGGCAAGCGCAGCCGCGGAGCCGCCGCCCGAGCCGCCCGGGATCCTGGTGGTGTCCCAGGGGTTGCGGGTCGGGCCGTAGGCCGAGTTCTCGGTGGAGGAGCCCATGGCGAACTCGTCCATGTTGGTCTTGCCGAGGATGGGGATGCCCGCGTCACGCAACCGCGTGGTGACCGTCGCGTCGTACGGTGACACCCACCCCTCGAGGATCTTCGACGCGCAGGTGGTCGGCATGTCCGTGGTGGTGAATACGTCCTTGAGCGCCAAAGGAACTCCGGCCAGCGGCGAGGCGGGCTTCGCGCCGGAACCGATCGCGGAGTCCACCGCGGCCGCGGTCGCCAGCGCTCGCTCCCCCGCGACGTGCAGGAAGGCGTGGTACTCACCGTCGACCTCGGCGATCCGGTCCAGGTGCGCCTTGGTGACCTCCACCGAGGACAGCTCGCCACCGTGGATCTTGCCGGCCAGCTCGGCCGCCGACAGCGTGGTCAGGTCGGACCCACTCGTCGCCCGACCACCGCCCCCAGTCGAATCGCTACGCGATGCTGCGCTCATTCGCCCTCCCCCAGGATCTGCGGAACCATGAACCGCTGCTCGTCGACCGCGGGCGCGCCGGACAGCGCTTGGTCCGGGGTCAGGCAGGGCGTGACTTCGTCGGGCCGGGTCACGTTGGTCGCGGGATCCGGCGACGCGGTGGCTGGGACATCGGCGGCGGCGACCTCGGAGATGGTCCGCACGTGGCTCAGGATCGAATCCAGCTGGCCTGCGAACTGATCCAGTTCGACATCGGACAGCGCGAGCCGGGACAGCCGGGCGAGGTGTGCGACCTCGTCGCGGGAGATGGCGGGCACCGCGGGACCCCTTTCGGCTTCGGTTTCAACAGTTCACACCGGTTCCGCCTGCTGCGGACGGCGTCGACGTGCACTAGCCTAGCCACCTGTTGCGACGCCTCCACCCGGCACCCGTGCTTCGTCTGCCGTGCGGCTCGATCGATTCCGAGCGAACTCCTCGCACCCGCCCCGCTACTACGACACGGCCTCCCGAAACTAATCCAACACGCCGTTTCCGCACGAATTTGCGGAGTGGCGTGCGTCACCGGCCATGCTTCGACTCGATAACCCGCCCACAGGGGTGTAAGTATTGCGTCACCCGGGTATCCGTTCAGAACCTCGGCCGCCGAAGGAAAGGAACGCGCGTGTCGTATCTGCTCCGCGTGCAACTTCCGGATCGACCGGGAAGCCTCGGTGCGCTCGCACTCGCTCTCGGCTCCGTCGGCGCCGACATCCTCTCGCTGGATGTGGTGGAACGCGAAGCCGGCTACGCCGTCGACGATCTGGTCGTCGAGGTGCCATCGGGCGCACTGCCCGACACCCTCATCACCGCCGCCGAATCCATCGGCGACGTGCACGTGGACTCCATCCGCCCCTACTCCGGCGTGCTGGACACCCACCGCGAACTCGAACTCATCGACCAGGTGGCCAGCGCCCACGACGACCGGATGCAGGTGCTGGTCGACGGCGTTCCCCGCGTGCTGCGGGTCGGCTGGAGCACGATCATCGATATCGGGCCGCAGGGCGGGTACCGAGTGGTCGGAAGCCCGAGTGCGCCGCACACTCAGGCGGCTTCGACGCCGTGGATGCCGCTGGAGAAGCCCACCGTCCTCGACCCCGAAGGTGACTGGGTCCCGGAGATCTGGCGCGATATGGACACCAAACTCGCCGCCGCTCCGCTCGGCAACACCGGCAAGGTGCTCCTGCTCGGCCGCCCGGGCGGCCCCGACTTCCGGCCCTCCGAAGTGGCCCGGCTCGGCTATCTCGCGGGAATCGTCGCGACCGTCCTCGGCTAGCACCTAGCAGATCACGCTGCGTACGGCCTCGTCGCCACTTACCGCGCCGCCGCGCTCCGGATGCTCACCAGCAGAACTCAGAGCGGTAGCCGGAGGACGTTCAGGAGTTCACCGACGCTGGTGCGCCAGTCCCGGGCCGGGATGGGAAGGAAGCCGAAGCGGTCGTAGATCCGGCGGGCATCGACCATGGCGGACGCGGTAGTGAGGGCGACGGCGGCGAAGCCCTCCGCGCGGGCCAGGTCGATCACGGTGCGCACCAACGCCGTTCCGGCGCCGAGACCGCGCGCCGACTTCGCGACGGCGAGCATGCGGAACTCCAGCTCACCTTGCTGCGCGATCTCCGCATAGGGGGTACCGGGACGTGCGACGGTGAGCGAGCCGACAATCCGTTCGGCGTGGGTGGCGACGAGGATCTCGGCCGACGCCGCGCGGCGGGCGGTGTCGGCCAACTCGCCCGCGTACCAACTGCCCGCCTGCACATAGCCCGCACCGACATAGACGTCCGCGGTCAACTCACCGACCGCGTCGTACTCGTCCGGCCGCGCTGTCCGCACGACTACACCGGTGTCCATCACTTCCATACCTGGCATGATGCCACTGGCCGTAACACGGGCTACATCACACAACCGGCCGGTCGATCCGCGCACCGGAACGCTTACTCACGGCGGCACGGCCATTCGACCGAGACAATTGCGCCCGAGCGGACTCGTCAACCCGGGTGCGAGATCTGCCAGCGGTCGGGTTTGCCCGGCGGGTACACCACGGTCAAGAGATCGCCGATCTCCGGCCAGGAATTCGTATCACAGGCGAAGCGGCCGTAGACGACAGTGCCGGGCACCGAAGGACCGGTGAGGTTGCCGGTGATCGTCACGTACTGCTCACCCGGTGCGTCGGGGCGTGGGCTCACGCCGGTGACGTGCAGCGTCCCGTTCTCCGGGTTCGCAGGCCGGAAGCCATGGCGGCCACGGATAGCGAACACGATCAGCGACACCAGCACGGCGGTCAAGATCACCAGCGAGGCGAACTCCAGCATGTCCACCATGCTAGGGGCGCGCTACACCGCCGCGAGCTCGCTGGTCCCCTGGCTGGTGCGGCGGATCTGCCAGACCACGGTGCGGGTGCGCTGCGACCGCCCGTTGCCCTGGTCGATCAGGGCGCGGTTGTCGGTGGTGAAGATCAGTTGGGCGCCACGAAAATTGGTTTCCGGGTTCTGGAAAAGCTGGATCAGCCGATCGGCCTCCTCCACCGGCAGACGCGCGCCGATGTCGTCCACGGCAAGCACGCGGCCCGCGTCCAGCGCGTCGAGCATGGTCGGCAGCGCACGCAGTAGCGACAGCGTCGCGGAGGATTCGTCGCGGATGTCGAACGGGTTGGCGATGCCGTCGTGCACCAGGCCGAGGCCGACGCCGCGCCGGGCGACCATCCGCGCGTACAGAGCGTCGCGGGCGGCTTTCAGGTTGGTCAGCTCCCGCTCCAGCAGGACGGCGGTCAGGCCGTTGCCCTGCAAGAGTTGGTCGGCGTAACCGGGCGAGGTGGCGCACAGGTCGATCTGCTTCCCGATCCCCGCGATGTCGGCGTCCAGATCGCGCAGGTAGTCGGCGTACATCGGGTCGTTCTCGGCGATGAGCACGTCGGTGATGCCCAGTTCGGCGGTGCGCAGCAGCGTCAGCAGGCGGGCCGCGTTCTCCGGTGAGCGCGAGACGTGGCTGCCCAGCCGATGTGCGATGGCATCCGGGTCGGCGGGCCCGCGCTGTACTTCGAGCATCGACTGGAACCAGCGGTACGCGGGCACTAGCGCGTCGGAGTACATCTGCCCGGCGAGGCCGAGCAGCAAGGCGTTCGGACGGACCAGCGGCACCAGCGCGGCGATCCCGTACCGCGCGGCCTCGAACATCGGTCCGATCTTGATCTGCTCCCCGGCGCGCTCGAACACGATTCGCTTACGCGAGCGCGGATGCGTGTGCAGCCATTCGGCCGCCACGTCGGCGTTGTCCAGCCGGAACCCGTAGGTGTACGGCACCCCCTCGGCGACGAACGCCGCCACGAACTCCGAAGGCCGATCGGGGAATCCGAGATGAGGCGCTCGCACCGGCCCGGCGTACGGATCCCACCCGGTAACCGAGTGCAACACCGCATCGCGCATCTGCGAGAGCGCATCGATCAGGTTCGTCTTGCCCGACGCGGCACCGCCGTGGATCGCGGTCACCGGCACGGCCACCGGCCCGCTTCCCTTGGTCAGCCGCAGCTCCTGCCCCTCGGCCAGCGATCTGTGATTGGTCACACGAAAACTGCGCAGCATGCCCGCCATACTTCCGTCTCCACCACAGCTCGGCGACACCAGCCCGTAGTACCCGGAATCCGCCTTGCGATCAGACGTCGCCCGCGCTGCGCGCACTCGACCACTCACACCGACTCGCCAACGCACGAACGTTCCTGGACGCCGGCACTTGATCATGACCGCTACCTGGCAGAACAGGTCTGCGAACAATGGTTCGGTGCTCGGCGGCACGGTACCCTGAGCGCATGACCGCGGGTGGTCACCCGAACTGTGATCTACGAGCACACCGAAACCGACACCTGCCGGGTACCGGACGCGCAAGGAATACCAGCCCGGCGACCACATCCCGGTGCATTACGCGGGCACCACACTCGCGGTGGACGACCTGCTGTTCGCCGAGTAGCCCGCACCGACCACCGGGACAACTGTGGTGATAGCGGGTTAGCATTCTGGACGCCGTGCGGGTTCGCGGCCGGATTTGCTGTAGCAGCTCGATGGGATAGGTAACGATGAAACTGCCGGTTCGTCGTCTTGTAGTCCGAAGCTCCATTGTCGCCGTGCTCGCGCTCGGGTCGTTGGCGGTGGCGCCCGAGGCGGTCGCCGACGCGCCGTGTCCGGACGGCACCGCGCGGGTGTTTCTCGCCAACAGCACGAACACGTGCCAGGGCGGAGGGACGGTCGGCTACGACCCGTCGGCGCCGGTATCGAAGGTGTGCTCGACGCCGACCGCGGACGTGACCGCCGAGGCGACGTTCAAGAACTCCCGCGGCAAACTGGTGACCCAGAAACTCGACCTGAGCGACGGCCGCTGCGGACGGTTCGATATCCCAGGACAGTTGAGCGCGACCGTGACGGTCAGCTGAGGCCCTGTCGACCTGTTCGGCAGGATGTGGTCACTCCTCGGCGTCGGCGTCCTCGGCGTCGGTTTCCAGCGCCACCGCGCTGGGGCCCTCTTCCAGCAACAGCCGGAAATCGTCTTCGTCCAGGATTCGCACTCCGAGTTCCTCCGCCTTCTCGGCCTTGGACCCCGGCGAATCACCGATCACCACATACGCGGTCTTCTTCGACACCGAGCTCGATGCCTTGCCGCCGCGCGCAAGGATCGCCTCTTTGGCACCGTCGCGGGTGAATCCCTGCAGCGAGCCCGTTACCACGATGGACAGGCCCTCGAGATTGCGCTCGACGAACTCCTCGCCCTCGTACTCCATCCGCACACCGGCGGCCCGCCACTTCGCCACCACCGCGCGGTGCCAGTCGATGCTGAACCATCCCGCCACAGCGGCCGCAATGGTCGGGCCCACGCCGTCGGCGGCGGCCAGCTCCTCGACCGACGCCTCCTGGATGCGGTCCAGACTGCCGAACTCGGCGGCGAGCGCACGCGCCGCGCTAGGGCCGACGTGGCGGATGGACAGCCCGACCAGCACTCGCCACAGCGGCCGGTCCTTCGCGGCTTCCAGGTTGTCCAGCAGCCGCTTTCCGTTGGCGGAGAGGCTGCCGTTCTTGTTGGCGTACAGCGAGGTGGTCAGCAGCGCCGCCGCGTCGAGATCGAACAGGTCGCCCTCGTCGGCGATCGCGCCGGACTTCAGCAGATCGATCGCACCCTCGTAACCGAGCGACTCGATGTCGAAGGCGCCGCGCCCGGCCACGTGGAACACGCGCTCGCGCAACTGCGCCGGACAGAACCGCTGGTTCGGGCAGCGGATGTCGGCGTCGCCCTCTTTCTCCGGCCGCAGTTCGGTGCCGCACTCGGGGCAGTGCGTCGGCATGACGAACTCGCGCGCGTCGTCGGGGCGCGCGTCCACCACCGGGCCGAGCACCTCGGGAATCACATCGCCCGCCTTGCGGATGGTGACCGTATCACCGATCAGCACGCCCTTGCGCTTCACCTCGGCGGCGTTGTGCAGGGTCGCCATGGCGACGGTGGATCCCGCGATGGACACCGGCTCCATCACCGCGAACGGGGTGACCCGGCCGGTGCGGCCGACGTTCACCTCGATCTTCAGCAGCTTGGTTGTCGCCTCCTCGGGCGGGTACTTATAGGCGATCGCCCAGCGCGGCGCGCGCGAGGTGGAGCCGAGGCGGCGCTGCAACGCCGTCTCATCGACCTTGATCACCTGGCCGTCGATCTCGTGCTCGATGTCGTGCCGGTGCTCGCCCCAGTAGGCGACCCGCTCGATCACCGCGTCGATGCCCTGCACCCGCCTGGTGTGCTCGGACACCGGCAGACCCCAAGCCGCGAGCGCGCGGTACGCCTCGTATTGCGAAGTGGGGGAATAGCCCTCGATGCGGCCGAAGCCGTGACAGATCATTCGTAGCCTGCGCCGCGCGGTGACCGACGGATCCTTCTGCCGCAGCGAACCGGCCGCGGTGTTGCGCGGATTGGCGTATGGCGGCTTGCCCTCGGCCACTATGGCTGCGTTGAGGGTCTCGAAGTCCTCCAGCCGGAAGTACACCTCGCCGCGGACCTCGAGCAGGTCCGGGATCGGGAACTCGTCGCTGGGCGCCAGCACGCCGGGGATGTCGTCGATGGTGCGGGCGTTGAGCGTGACGTCCTCGCCGGTGCGTCCGTCGCCGCGGGTGGCGCCGCGGACCAGGCGCCCGTTCTGGTAGACGAGGTTCAGCGCGACACCGTCGATCTTCACCTCGCACAGATAGTGCAGGTCCGGCCCGGTCTCCGCCGCCACCCGGCTCGCCCAGGCGCGCAGCTCGTCGACGTCGAAAACGTTGTCCAGCGACAGCATCCGCTCGAGGTGATCGACCGCGGTGAAATCGGTCGCGAACCCGCCGCCGACGAGTTGGGTCGGCGAATCCGGAGTGAGCAGGTCGGGGTGCTCCTCCTCGATGGCCCGCAATCGCAGCAACAACGCGTCGAACTCGCCGTCGGAGATGATCGGCGCATCCCGCACGTAGTAGCGGAACTGGTGCTCGCGCACCTCGTCCGCGAGCTGCTGCCACTTCACCCGCTGCTCTGCCGTCGCCGGGGCCGCCGCGCTGTCGCTGTCACTCACGTATCGCACATTAGCGGAGGCCACCGACAGCACATCGCGGCGTTCGCGCACGTCGCCGCACTCGACAGCATGGATTCCGGCCGGTCCTTTTCCCCGCGGAGCACGGCGACGAGCCGGCCGGCGACCGAGCCCGGATCCCTCACAACGTGGTAGCGGACGGCACCGTCCGCGGGCGCGGCGTGTTGTTCGTACGGCCGCCGGAGGTCAAGAGAACGAAAGCTCTTCCGGTTCTTCGGCATACGCCCGCGCGACCTCATCGACCAGCCGCAGGGCCCTGCGGCTCCACTCCAGCCCAGCACTCGCCAAACCACAGGCGGGACTGACCGCGACCCGTTCCGCCAGCGTCCTGCGGCCGAAGCCGAGCCGGTCGACCAGCCGGACGCCAGGCTCGGCGACGTCGCGCCAGGTGACCGAGGTCGTCGGTGCGACAGTCGGGACCACGCCGAGCACCAGTTGCTTTCCCGCTTCCAGGATTTCACCGATCTCGTCGAGCTCGCGGGCGCCGATCGTGGCCAGGTCGAAGCCGACCGCGGCAGCGGCGCTGCGACGCAGCAGAGCCAACGCGGGCAGCTCGGCGCAGCTGTGCACCAGCACCGGCGCCGACTGGCCGGTGATCACCGAGTCCAGGACGGCGAGCGCCTCGGGCTCGGGCAGAGAGCGCACGGTGTTCAGTACGCTCACACCGCGCAGCGAGCCGTCCAGCACCGCAGTCAACGACGGTTCGTCCAGTTGCAGAACAACCTCCGCACCGAGCCGTTTGCGCACCTCGGCGACATGCTGGGCCAGCCCCTCGACCAGGGATTCCGAAAGGTCACGTACCGCACCGGAATCGGTGAGCAGGCGATGCCCTCCGGGCAACTCCACCTGCGCGGCCAAGGTCAGCGGCCCCGCCGCCTGCACCTTGATCAGCCGGCCGCTGCCGGACAGACCGGCGCTCTCCCACGCTTCTTCGAGCGCGTCCAGGTCCGAGCGCAGCAGATCGTCGGCCCGTCGCGAGACCGCTCCCGGGCGGGGCGCGAGCCGGTAGCCCCTGGTCGTGGTGTCGAAACGCAGGTCGACCAGGAGTGCGGAGGCGCGGCCGATCAGGTCCGCGCCCGCGCCGCGATTCGGCAGCTCCACCAGGTGTGGCAGGTCGCCGAGTTCGCCGACGATCGTCGCGGCGGCCTCGCGCGGATCGACACCGGGCCAGGAGCCGACCCCGGTCGCGATTCCGCCCCGGATGCGCGCGGGCTCGGTCACCACGTCCGTCTCGCCGTCGTGTGCCATGCCATCCGTACCGGTCTCGAACACCATCACTCCCGTCCGTTCGATCCTCCGTTGCCGGACCCCAGCGTCGAGCACGCGGGCGCACCGGTGATTCCGTTCCTCATCCCCGCACCGGCCGCCCGGCCCGCCTCACCGCGCCGCTTCCGACCCCGTATCGCTCATGACGGCCTCGTGGGCGGTACCTGCGATGGTTCCGCTGCCGATCACCTCGTCGCCCTGCGGATCCGGACGGTAGAGCACCACGGCCTGGCCGCGCGCGACGCCGGTCAACGGCTCGCGCAGTCGCACTACCAGCCCGTCGCCCACCGCTTCGGCGACCGCGGGTGCGGTGCCGCCGTGTGCGCGGACCTGCGCGACGCATTCGATCGGCCCATCCGGCGCGGTATCCGAAGTCCAGATCGCGCGATCCGCCTCGACCGCCCATACCCGCAGGTCCTCGGCCGAACCGACGCGGACCGTGCCGGAGTCGGGATCGATGGCGGTCACATACCGAGGCTTGCCGTCGGCGGCAGGGCCCGGCAACCCGAGGCCCTTGCGCTGGCCGATGGTGAACCCGTGCACGCCGTCGTGCCTCGCCAACTCCTGACCGTCGGAGTCGACGATCGCCCCGGGCCGGATGCCGATCTTCGCGCCGAGGAAGGCGCGGGTGTCGCCGGAGGGAATGAAGCAGATGTCGTGGCTGTCCGGCTTGTTCGCGACAGCGAGCCCGCGCTCGGCGGCCTCTTCGCGAATGCGCGGCTTGGGGGTGTCCCCCACCGGGAACATCGCACGCGAAAGCTGCTGCGCGGTCAGCACCGCGAGCACGTAGGACTGGTCCTTGTCCGCGTCGACGGCGCGGCGCAGCACGCCGTCCGCGAGCCGCGCGTAGTGACCGGTGACCACCGCGTCGAAGCCGAGCGCGACCGCGCGATCGGCCAGCGCGGAGAACTTGATCTTCTCGTTGCAGCGCAGGCACGGGTTGGGCGTCTCGCCCGCCGCGTACGCGGCGACGAAATCGTCGATCACGTCTTCCTTGAAGCGATCGGCGAAATCCCAGACATAGAAGGGGATTCCGAGCACGTCGGCGGCACGCCTGGCGTCACCGGCGTCCTCCTTCGAGCAGCAGCCGCGCGACCCGGTACGCAGCGTGCCCGGTGTCGCGGACAGCGCCAGATGTACGCCGACCACCTCGTGACCGGCGTCGACGGCACGTGCCGCCGCCACGGCCGAATCCACACCACCGCTCATCGCGGCGAGTACCCGCATCAAGCACCTCCCTTCGCACCGGCCAGGCCCGCGGCCCTGGCCCGCTCCACCACCTGCGGCAGCACTTCCAGTAACGCGTCGACGTCGGCGCGGTTCGAGGTGTGCCCCAACGAGAATCGCAGTGATCCGCGCGCCTGCCACGGTTCGACACCCATGGCGATGAGCACATGGCTCGGCGTGGCGACCCCCGCGGTGCACGCGGAACCGGTCGAGCACTCGATGCCCGCCGCGTCCAGCAGCATCAGCAGCGAATCACCTTCACAGCCAGGGAACGTGAAGTGCGCGTTGCCGGGCAGGCGCCGGTCGCCGACCGGTCCGTTGAGCACCGGGTCCGGCACCGTCGCGCGGACACCCTCGATCAGCGCTTCTCGCAGCGCGGTCAATTCGACTGTGCGCGTGGGCAATTCGATCGCGGTCTGGCGCAGCGCGGTGGCGAGTCCGACGGCGGCCGCCGTGTCCGCGGTACCGGACCGCAGGTCGCGCTCGTGCCCGCCACCGTGCAGCAGCGGCACACACGGCACCTGCCTGCCCAGCAGCAGCACGCCGACACCGTGCGGACCCCCGACCTTGTGTCCGGCGAAGCTCGCCGCGGAAAGACCGCTGAAACCGAAATCGATCGGCAGCTGCGCCGCGGCCTGCACCGCGTCGCTGTGCATCGGCACGCCGAATTCCTGTGCCACAGCGGCGAGTTCATCGATCAGCTGAATGGTGCCGACCTCGTTGTTCGCCCACATGATGGTGACCAGCGCGACGTCACCCGGGTTCTCGGCCAGCGCAGCGCGCAGTGCGCCCGGCGCGACCACGCCCTCGGCGTCCACCGGCAGCCAGGTCACCTCGGCGCCCTCGTGCTGCTGCAGCCACTCCACCGCATCGAGCACCGCGTGATGCTCGACCGAGCCGGCGATGATCCGGTTCCTGCGCGGCTCGGCGTCGCGACGCGCCCAGAAAATACCCTTCACCGCCAGGTTGTCGCTCTCGGTGCCGCCAGAGGTGAACACGACCTCCGACGGACGGGCGCCCAGGTCGGCGGCGATCGACTCGCGCGCCTCCTCCAGCAACCGTCGAGCGGCGCGCCCCGATCCGTGCAGCGAGGACGCGTTGCCCGCCATGCTCATGGCAGCCGTCATCGCCTCGATGGCGGCAGGCAGCATCGGTGTGGTCGCCGCATGATCGAGGTAGACCGTCTGGGGCGCAGCACCGTTGACCGGACCCGAATAAGCCGACTTCATGACCAGTAAAGGATAGCTGTCGCGGGTAGCGGGTTATTCCCCCCTGCTCACGAGCTCGCAGCCGCAGCGTGCGGCCCGATCCGCCGCGCGGAAATGGCCACCCACCACGGCAGGAGCGGCGACCAGCCTTGGTTACCTATTGAATGTACCGTTATATAACGGTACGCTGGCGGACGTATTGAAGCCCTCCGGCGCGTGAGTGGAACAGATATCGGGCCGGACTACCGGCCGGTCACCGACCGGACGACGTTATCGAGTGAGGAAGTTCCCGATGAGCCCAGACACGCACCAGCACGGACGTACCCGGCGCGCGGTCGCACGCGTTGCCGTCACCTCCGCGCTTGCCCTGATGCCGATTGCCGCCATCGCGGTGCCCGCGCTCGCCGACGCGGTGGTGCTCGAGCCCGCCGATCAGATCGACCTGGTCCATGATCGCCCTGGCCACAATCGGCATGGGCACGACAACTGGAACCGCGGACGCAACGACGACTGGAACCGCGGACGCAACGACCACGGCAACTGGAACCGCGGACGCAACGACAACTGGAACCGCGGACGCGACGACGACTGGAATCGCGGACGCCACGACCACGGCAACTGGAATCGGGGCGGCAACGGGTGGAACGGGTTGTTCCCCCTGCCGTTCTCCGGAAGCGCGTTCTGAGCGACTGTCGGGATCAACCGACTCTGCGCACCGGCACCCGATCCCCGAACTCCGGCCCACCTTGATCAGCGTGGCCTGGAGTTCGGCGAAAGCGGGATCGAAGAGGTCCGTGACTGGTCGACGGTCGCCGCGGTGAATCGTTCGGCGGCGTCCCAGAGTTCGCGTTCGCGCCGCGGGTCGTAGGACTCCTCGGATGACCGGGCCACACGGCCCCGGTCGACGTAGGAGCCGGTCGGCGCCTTGGTCGCGCCGAGGACGACGTCGGCGAGGTATCGTCCCGCGGCGCCGCGGCTGGTCGCGAATGGTGTGAGGGTCAGCGCCGGAAGGATGCGCCGCATCGCGAACCGGGAGACCGGGTCGGCGTTGCGAGCGAGGTCGGTGCCGGGGACGAACCCCGGATTGTAGGCGACGGCGTCGATTCCGGCCGGCAGGCGGCGCGCGTATTCGTGCACGAGGTAGATGGCGGCCAGCTTGCTTGTGGAGTACGCGGTGCGTCCGCCGGCCGTGGTTTCGGGCTCGGGGAAGGCGCCGGTGTGGGCGAGGGCGTCCGGGGAGCGCCAGGCCGGTCCGGGCACCATGCCCATGTTGTGCTGGAAGTCGCCGAAATGGGTGTCGCTGACGGTGATCACGATCCGGGCAGGAGCGACGAAGCGGTCCTCGAGCAGGCGGATGAACAGGTGGTTGGCGAGCACGTTGACGGTGAAGGTGGACTCGAACCCGTCGGGTCCCTCGGTGAGCGCGTTGGTGTATTGCATGCCGGCGTTGCCCACGAAGCCGCGCAGCGGCGGCAGGTCACCGCGGCTGAGCCGGTCCCGGATCGCCATGGCGGCCGACCGGACGCTCGCGAGCGAGCCGAGGTCCGCCTCGACGTGCGAGACCGCGTACCGACCCTCCCCGAGCGCTGCGGACAGCCGTGCACCGGAGGACCCGCGGGCGACGACGAGGAGATGTACGTCCGGTGACTCGCTCACGATGCGCTCGGCGGCGATACGGCCGATCCCGCGGCTCGCGCCTGTCATGACGATGGTGTGCGGCATGGTGGACTCCTTCGGGCTGGTGGGGCGATGCGGCTCGGCCTGCGCACCACCCACGTTCGTCGCTCTCGCCACCGTCAACCAGTGCCGTGCCCGTCACTAGGACCAGCAGTACCCAGGCTCGTCCGCTGCCGGACGGCGACAATAGGGCCATGGCTGCCTCCCACTCCGGCTTCGGCGCACTCCTGCATACCTGGCGTGACCGCCTCTCCCCGGCAGACGCCGGCATCACCGTGACGCCGGGCCGCCGCGCCCCGGGACTGCGCCGCGAGGAGCTCGCCCAGCTGGCCGGGCTCTCGGTCGACTACGTTCTGCGCTTGGAGCAGGAACGCGCGAAGAACCCCTCGGCGCAAGTCGTCAGCGCCCTCGCCAGGGCCCTGCAGCTCTCCCGGGCCGAACGCGACCAGCTCTACCGAAGCGCCGGGCTCCTGCCACCACAGGACGGAACGATCACCACCCACGTGCCCCCGAGTATCCAACGGCTGGCCGCGCGCCTGGGAGACGTCCCGATCGGAGTGTTCACCGCAGACTGGACCCTGGTGTGGTGGAACGCCATGTGGAGTGCCCTGCACGGCGACCCCGCCGTGGTCCCGGCCACCGAGCGGAATCTGGCCCGCGCCCTGTTCGGAAAAGGCGCCGCTCATGCCGCGATGCGGCCCGTCCACTCCGAGCGCGCACCGGACGCCTTCGCGGCGTCGATCGTCGCCGATCTCAAAGACGCTGCCTCCCGCTACCCCGCGGACGCCCAACTCGATTGTCTCGTGCGAGACCTCCGAGAAGTATCCGACGCCTTCGCCCGGTGCTGGGCCACAGGCACGGCGGTTCAGCACACCACCGACCGCAAAACAATCCGGCATCCCGAGATCGGCGACATCGTGCTCGACTGCGACGTCCTCATCGTCCCGGGCGCGGACCTGCGCATGGTCACCTACACCGCAGCGGCCGGAAGCAACGACGCTGGAAAACTCGACCTCCTCCGCGTCACAGGCGGCCGCACGCTCTCCTGACCGGCCGACGGACGGGGCCGACAGTAGTCGGCCCATTCACGCAGACTCGGCGCCGTCCTGGTGAATAGATGTCTGCCGGAATGGTATGAGACCGAGAAGGCCGCCCACCGGCTGCCGGAGAACTCGGATTCGATGGCGAGTCGCTACCGCCGCGCAGCGCGCCGGTCGCCAAGCCACATCCGCTGGATCGACCGACCGACTATCGAGCGACGGCGGAGGTCCGACGACCGCGCAGCGTGGGGCGAAGACGCGGCCTGCGCACTTCCAGCGCATCCGCCGCGACCGACGGGTCCTGTACTCGGGTGTTCGCCGCCTCGATCCACACCGTGGCGTCCAGCATGTCGTGCCGCGACCGCTCGGTGCCGCGCACGGCGGCCTCGCAGCGGCGGGCGAGGTCGCGCCGATCCGTGCCCGGCTGTTGCGTCGGCTCGAGCACCACCTCGGCGATCATCCCGCGCGAACGCAACACCCGGCGCGCGGACGAGGCGAAGGTGTCGACGCCGACGAACCCGGGCACCGTGCACTGCGCGCCGTGCCGGTCCAGATACCGCAACCGCACCGGTTGCACCGCTGTGCCGGTGTCAACCGCCGCCTGGAACAGCGCGGGCCGCATGGTTCCGTAGGCGCGGCCGCACCACGTGGTGCCCTCGGGGAACACGCCGATCCGTTCACCGGCGGCCAGCCGCGCACCGATCGAGACCACCACATCGGGCAGCGCCCGCAGGCGTTCACGCTCGATCGGGACCACTCGCATCAGCTTCGCGAGCCCACCGAGCAGCGGCCAGTCCACCATGTCCGCGCGCGCCACGAACCCGAGCGGCTGCACCGACGCCAGCGCGACAATGTCGGTCCAGCCGATGTGTCCGGTGACGACCAAGACACCGCGGCCGGGCACACCGAAGCGTTCCCGCGGAAGCGCGGCACCGCTCTCGTCCACGGCCGCCCGGTTGTCGACGATCCGCAAGCGCATGCCGAGGCAGCCGAGCAGCATGCGCGCGTATCCGCGCTGCAGCAGCTCGCGCTTGCCGCGCGGAGTCACGACGTGCGCGACCGGGAAGCTGACCAGCAGTCCGGCGACTCCGACCAGCCTCACGGCCACCCGGCCGATACCGACCTGATCGATCGGCTCGAGGCAGCCGGGCCCACAGGGGCTCGACGGCATCCACGCGTGTGCGGCGGCCTGCGCGGGCGGCGCGTCGAAGACCACGGTTTTCACCGTCCCCCGTCGAAGGTGGCGGCGGCGGCGCGTAACCGGTTGAGGTAGCGGGTGTTGATGGTGTCCAGGCCGAGCAGTGCGACGAAGTCGGCGACCGCGAAATCGGGATCGTGCGCGGGTTCACCGCAGATCTCGGCGCCGAGACGTAGGTAGCCACGCAGCAGCGGAGGCAGCTTCGGGCGCGACGGCGGTTCCAGTTCGTCCAGGGTCTTGCCGTCGACGATCACAGGGC
Source organism: Nocardia sp. NBC_01730 (assembly GCF_035920445.1). Taxonomy (NCBI): domain Bacteria; kingdom Bacillati; phylum Actinomycetota; class Actinomycetes; order Mycobacteriales; family Nocardiaceae; genus Nocardia; species Nocardia sp. NBC_01730. The sequence goes on from NZ_CP109162.1 coordinate 4,011,739, forward strand.
GATATGGGCGCACCCGTCGCTCCTGGTCGGAAGCGTGTCTGCCGAGCAGCATGTCGCGCACCCCGCGCACGTTCACGCCGGACGGTTCGACCGGGGTGGCCTGCATCGGCACCGACACGCAGCCCATCACCCAGTCGTAGCCGGTGAGCTGGATGTAGTGCATGATGCCCGCCCACATGAGCGTCAGCACCGAACCGTTGCGGTGGTCGGGCACCACACACGCGCGGCCCATCTCCACGATCCGCATGCCCTCCGGATTCAGCTGGGCGAGATCGAATTCCGTCGCCGTGTAGTACCCGCCCGCGGCCGCCACCTTGTCCGGCGGCAGCATCCGGTAACAGCCGACGAACTCGCCGCAGGCGTCGTCACGAACGAGCAGATGATCGCAGTGCTCGTCGAACCGGTCGGCGTCGAGTCCGGTGCCGGTGTCCGGGATCCGGAAGCCCGGCTCGTTGGCGAACACACCGTAGCGCAGGCGCTGCGCGGCCACGCGGTGCTCGGCGTCGGACGCGACCACCAGCGAATAGCGCGACCGTTCCTCGCCGGAGTCCGTCGGTCGAGCCGGGGCTGTCAACACGGACGAAATAGTCATATCGGTGATGAAGCCAGCTCGACACTGCGAAGGAGCAACCTCGAAGTGTCGCGGCGATGCCGGTTCGGTGAACGAGACGGCGGTCACACCAAGCGTTCACCGAACGGTTCCAACGCGTTCGTCCATTCGAAAGCGTCTGTGCCGCCGCGCATCCGCGTTTGCCTCCCAACGCAACCACACCGGCCCCACCCCCACTTCCGAGCGAAGCGAGACCGAGCATTCCCCGTTCGCGGCCCGGCTCGCGTCCGAGCGACCGCCGCGTCCGCGACGAAGTCACCAGCGTCGGTCGCTCGGACGCGAGCCAAAAGGGGGCCGCGAACCCGCCGCGCCCGCGCGGCCAAAAACACAGCAATCAAGCCGCACGCTGCTCCGGAGCTCGTTCCTTTGTCGGGGTCGTCTGCTCCTCGGCGAAGCCGGGGCGCCCGGTGCCGACGAACGCGACCAACCAGGAGGCGACCGCGGCGAAGCGGTTGCGGAAGCCGACCAGGTAGAACAGGTGCACCGCGAGCCATATGAACCAGGCGATCAGACCGCGGAAGGTGATGCGCTCGTTGAGTTTCGTCACCGCGCTGAACCGGCTGATCACCGCCATGCTGCCCTTGTCCCAGTACTTGAACCCGGTGCCGGGCTGCTTCTTGCGACGGATGATGTCGGCAGCGTGCCTGCCCTCCTGCATGGCCACTGGCGACTGGCCGGGGTAGCCGTTGAGCGAGGTCATGTCGCCGATGGCGTAGATGTCGGCGTAACCGCCGACGGTGAGGTCTTGGTTGATCAGCAGCCGTCCGGCCCGGTCGGTCTCGACGCCGGTGGCCTCGGCCAAGATCTTCGCGAACCCACCCGCCTGCACACCCGCCGACCAGACGACGGTCTCGGCCGCGATGCCCTGCTCGACGCCGTCGGGGCCTTTGACGGTGACTTTGCCCTGCTCGATGTCGGTGACGAAGGTGCCGAGCAGCACGTCGACGCCGCTGCGGGTCAACGACTTTTTCGCGTATTCCGACAGCCCTCCGCCGAACGGTGGGAGCACCTCGCCCGCACCTTCCACGAGGGTGACCGAAACCTGCTGGTGGTAATGCCGTTTCGCCAGTTCCTCCAGTTGGCCCGCTACCTCGACGCCGGTTGCGCCCGCGCCGACCACGACGAAGCTCAGCAGCTTGCGGCTTGTCTGCTCGTCGGCGTTCGCGGCCTCGGCGAAGACCCGTTCGATCTGCGCGCGCAGCCGCCGCGCGTCATCGATGGTCTTGAGCGAGAAGGTCTTCTCGGCGAAATCGTCGCGGCCGAAATAGGACTGGCTGGCTCCGGTGGCCGCGATCAACGAGCCGTACCGGATCCGGTGCCGCCCGCCCTCGTTCTCGTAGGTGACGATGGCCTTGTCTGGATCGATGGCGACCACCGTGCCGAGGCGCACATCGGCCTCGCGGTGGCGGCGCAGGATGCCCGCGATCGGCGGCGCGATCTCTTCCGATGCCAGCACACCGGTCGCTACCTGGTACAACAGCGGTTGGAACAGATGCTCGGGCGTGCTGGAGATCAGCACATAGTCCACCCCCGACTTGGCGAGCTGTTTAGCGGCGGCAAGCCCACCGAACCCCGATCCGACAATGACAACACCCGCGGTTTCGATCCCCGCGTCCACGTACTCCATGACAGCCTCCTTCTCTCATTACGAACCGTCATCCAAAGGGCAGATATTTCATGTGTTAGGGCGCATACTTCAGATGACTCTTATCTCGATTCCTAATTAATAGGAGGTGCTGTGGAACTTCGGCAGCTCACCTACTTCGTGGCAGTGTGCGAGGAGCTCAGCTTCAGCGGCGCTGCCGCGCGGTGTTTCATCTCACAGTCCGCGATCAGTCACCAGATCTCCCGGCTGGAACGCGATCTCGGCGTACAACTGTTCGAGCGCTCGACCCGGTCGGTCGTGCCCACCGACGCCACCGCACGGCTAATTCCCCTCGCGAAGCAAATGCTGAGCCTGGAGTCGGCGATCCGAGCCGCCGTGCGCACGGTGGGGCCACGCATCCGGCTGGCCGCGAACATGTCCTTCGCCACCCGCTCGCTGTCGGCGATCGCGGGCGCGCGCGCCACGCATCCGGAGGCGGAGATCGAGTTCGTGATCAAACCGTTCCGCCAGCGCATCACCGCGGTCACCGACGGAGACTGCGATCTCGCGCTGATCCGCGGCCGCGTCGACCAGCCGGGTCTCGTGGTGGAACAACTCTGGGTCGAGGACCTGGTGATCGCCACCTCCAGCGCCCACCCGCTGGCCACCGAAGAGGTGGTGACGCTGGCGGATCTGAGCTCGTATCCACTGCTGTTGCCGCCGGAGCAGGAACAAGTGCTGCTGCACACCGTGATTCGCAACGCGTTCGCCGAGCTGCCCACCGGACCCACCTTCGGACCACCGATCCCGCCGGACCACACCGCAACGCTCGAGCTGATCAATCGGCCCGACGCGTGGACGGTCCTCTACGCGGAGAGCACGACCGAGGGGCTGGTGGTGCTGCGGCTGGCCGAACCCAAGCTGCGCATCCCGGTGTCGGCGGTGCTGCGCGCCGATGCCCGGCGCTCACCGATCCTGACCACCCTGCTCAGCTCGATGCATCGCACCTGAGACCGTCGGTTGACGAATCGGCCGTCGTGCATCGAATAGCCCGAAGATCGGTGCAAACCGCAGGCGCACGAGCCCGAACGCGAACGGCCCCGGACCGAAGTCCGGGGCCGTTCGGGTGCGCCGAGCGGAATCAGCCCTTGTGCGCCTTGACCGCTTCGGTCAGCTGCGGGGCAACCTTGAACAGGTCGCCCACGATGCCGTAGTCCGCGATCTCGAAGATCGGGGCCTCTTCGTCCTTGTTGACCGCGACGATAGTCTTCGAGGTCTGCATGCCCGCGCGATGCTGGATCGCGCCGGAGATACCGAGGGCGATGTACAGCTGCGGCGAGACGGTCTTACCGGTCTGGCCGACCTGGAACTGGCCGGGGTAGTAGCCGGAGTCGACCGCGGCACGCGAGGCGCCGACGGCCGCGCCGAGCGAGTCGGCCAGCGCCTCGACGACGGCGAAGTTGTCGGCGGACCCGACGCCACGGCCACCGGAAACCACGATGGCGGCCTCGGTGAGTTCCGGACGGTCACCGGCGACGACCGGCTCGCGCGAGATCACCTTGACGACGCCCTCTTCCTGTGCGGGCACCTCGACTGTCACCTTCTCCCCCGCGCCCGCCTGCGCCGATGCCTCGACGGCGCCGGGGCGGACCGAAAACACCGGCACGTCGCCGGTGGCCTTGGCTTCGACGGTGAACGCACCACCGAAGACGGAGTGGACCGCGCTGCCGTCCGACTTCACGTCGATGACGTCGATCAGCAGACCGGAGCCGATGCGAGCGGCGAGGCGACCAGACACCTCCTTGCCCTCGGCGGTGGCGGCGACGATGACCGCGGCCGGGGAGGCCGACTCGGTCAGCCCGGCCAGCACGTCGACCTTCGGGGTCACCAGGAAGTTCTCCACATCGTCGGACTCGGCGATGTAGATCTTCTCGGCGCCCGCGGCGGTCAGCGCGTCGGCCAGCTTCTCGCCGGTGCCGGCCGCGCCGAGCACGACGGCGGCCGGCTCGCCGAGGGCGCGGGCGGCGGTGAGCAGTTCGGTGCTGACCTTCTTGATCGCACCGTCGGCGTGCTCGACGAGCACAAGTACTTCTGCCATTTGTGTTCTCTCCTAAGAAGTCTCAGATCTGGAGGGCGAAACGAGCGACGATCCCGAAGCGGCTCGCCCCGCCCGACCGGGTGCGGTGTCCCGCACTAGCACTGCCGAGATCAGATGATCTTCTGGCCGATCAGGTACTGGGCGACCTTGGTGCCGCCGTCGCCCTCGTCTGCCACCTTCTCGCCCGCGGTGCGCGGGGGCTTCGGGGTGGCGGCGGTGACGGCGGTGCCTGCGTTCGCGACACCCACGGTCGACGGGTCGACGCCGAGGTCGGCCAGCGTGAAGGTCTGCACTTCCTTCTTCTTCGCGGCCATGATGCCCTTGAAGGACGGGAAGCGTGGCTCGTTGATCTTCTCGGTGACACTCACGATGGCGGGGAGGGTGGCCTCCAGCTTGAAGACGCCGTCGTCGGTCTCGCGCTCGCCGGTGATCTTGTCGCCGTCGACGGTCAGCTTGCGCAGGTGCGTCAGCTGCGGCAGGCCGAGGTACTCGGCGATGATCGCGGGCACGGCGCCCGCGCGGCCGTCGGTCGCCTCGTTGCCCGCGATGACCAGCTCGACGCCCTCGACCTGGCCGAGCGCGCTGGCCAGCACCCAGGCGGTCTGCACGGCGTCCGAGCCGTGGATCGCAGGGTCGTTGATGTGGATGGCCTTGTCGGCGCCCATGGACAGCGCCTTGCGGATGGCCTCGGTGGCGCGGGCGGGGCCTGCGGCCAGCACGGTGACCTCGCCGCCCTGGGCCTCCTTGAGCAGCAGCGCCTCTTCGACGGCGCGCTCGTTGATCTCGTCGAGCACGGCGTCGGCGGCTTCGCGGTCGAGGGTGAAGTCACCATCGGTCAGCTTGCGCTCGGACCAGGTGTCGGGAACCTGCTTGATGAGTACGACGATGTTCGGCATCGGTCTTCGTCGACCTCCTGTTCTAGGTACACGTATGTGGTGGTCGCACGAGCATGGCCGTACGTCCGTCTGAGTGGCTCAGGCCGTGACATTACCCTACGTTAAGTTACCCACGGGTAACTCAATGGCTTCTCTCTCACACCCCATATCGGACGATATGGTGCGCCGGATCGGAGGCCTGACGCGATCATCGCGAAACGCCTACGGCACCGCCGGACGAAGTCCGCCCGTAGGTAGCCCCGCGCCGAGCCGAGCGCAGGCGAGGCAGCCGCACATATGGCACCGCCGGACGAAGTCCGCCCGTCGCCCCGCGCCGAGCCGAGCGCAGGCGAGGCAGCCGCACATATGGCACCGCCGGACGAAGTCCGCCCGTCGCCCCGCGCCGGGCCGAGCGCAGGCGAGGCAGCCGCACATCGAGGCCGCCGGGTGCGAGTTTCCCCCAAAGAGCCAGTAACGTCGGAGTGATGAGCGAGGCTGTGATCCCTGCCGCAGTGGGCGACCCGACGGGCATTACCGCAGAACCCGAGTCGACTATCGGCACCGCCGAACCGCTGCCGCTGACCGGCGAGCGCACCGTCCCCGGCATCGCCGAAGAGAACTACTGGTTCCGCAGGCACGAGATCGCCTACACCCGCCTGCTGGATCGCTGCGCGGGTAAGACCGTCCTGGAAGCCGGTTCCGGCGAGGGCTACGGCGCCGACATGATCGCCGACGTGGCCACCAAGGTGGTCGGCCTCGACTACGACACCAGCGCCGTCGAGCACGTGCGCGCGCGCTACCCGCGCGTCGAAATGCTGCACGGCAACCTCGCAGCCCTGCCGCTGGAGGACGCCTCGGTCGACGTCGTGGTGAACTTCCAAGTGATCGAACATCTCTGGGACCAGTCGCAGTTCCTGCGGGAGTGCCTGCGCGTGCTTCGCCCCGGCGGCGAGTTGCTGATCAGCACGCCCAACCGGATCACCTTCTCCCCCGGCCGCGATACCCCGCTCAATCCGTTCCACACCAGGGAGCTGAACGCCGACGAGCTGACCGAGCTGCTGGTCGATACCGGATTCGAGGTCGCGCAGATGATCGGCGTGCACCACGGGCCGAGCCTGAAGATGCTGGACGCCAAACACGGTGGATCGTTCATCGACGCGCAGATCGAACGGGCGCTGGCCGGCGAGCCATGGCCCGCGGAACTGACCGCGGACGTCGCGGGCGTCACCGTCGAGGATTTCGTGCTGATCGCCGAGGACATCGACGCGAGCCTCGACCTGGTCGCCATCGCGGTGAAGCCTTGACCGACCGCAGTACCGTGCCCGGCGGGCACTCCGCGAGCCCGGTACCGGGCCAATTCACCTTGGTCCTGCACTCCCACCTGCCCTGGCTGGCCCATCACGGCCGCTGGCCGGTCGGCGAGGAATGGCTCTACCAGTCCTGGGCGGCGTCCTATCTTCCGGTCGTCGAGGTGCTGAGAACCCTTGCGGCCGAGGGGCGTTCGCATCTACTCAGCCTCGGCATCACGCCGGTGCTCGCGGCCCAGCTGGACGACCCGCACTGCCTGGCAGGCATGCACCACTGGCTGGGCAACTGGCAGCTGCGCGCGGACGAGGCCGCCATGGCGGGCAACGTCGCGCTCGGCAGGCACGAACACCGCCTGGCTGCCGCGGCACTGGCCGAATTCGAGCAGCGCTGGCGACACGGCGCAGCGCCGGTCTGGCGCGAACTGGTCGACGCCGAAACTATCGAGTTGCTCGGCGGGCCACTCGCCCACCCGTTCCAACCGCTGCTCGATCCGCGGCTGAGGCAGTTCCAGCTCACCGAAGGACTGGCGGACGCGCGGCACCGCTGGGGCCACACGCCCACCGGGATCTGGGCCCCCGAATGCGGGTACACACCGGGTATGGAGGTCGGATACGCCGATGCCGGTGTGACGCATTTCATGGTCGATGGGCCCGCACTGCGCGGCGACACCAGCCTCGGGCGGCCGGTGCGCGAGTCCGACGTGGTCGCGTTCGGACGCGACCTGCAGGTGAGCTACCGGGTCTGGTCACCGAAGTCCGGTTACCCCGGCCACGGCGCCTACCGTGACTTCCATCACTACGACCACGCGACAGGTCTCAAGCCCGCCCGGGTCACCGGCAAGACGGTCGCCGGACCGGACAAGGCCCCCTACGACCCGGAGCTGGCCGACGCGGCGGTCGACCGCGACGTGGACGACTTCGTGCGGACCGTGCGCGAGCGGTTGATCGCCGAGTCCGCCCGGATCGGGCGCCCCGCGTTGGTCGTCGCCGCGTTCGACACCGAACTGTTCGGACACTGGTGGCACGAGGGTCCGCAGTGGCTGGCCCGAGTGCTGCGCGCGCTGCCGGAAGCGGGCGTCACCGTCGGCACGTTGGCCGACGCGCGCGACCGCGGCTACCTGGGCGAACCGGTGCCGCTGGCCGACTCGTCCTGGGGCTCGGGCAAGGACTGGCGGGTGTGGGCCGGCGACCAGGTGCGCGACCTGGTCGAGCTCGACGACGACATCGTGCGGCTGACGCTGGACACGATCGACAAGATGCGCGCGGCCCAGGGCGGCGCGCCCGGCCTGCGCGATCACGTGGCCGACCAGTTGCTACGCGAAGCGATCCTGACCGTGTCCAGCGATTGGGCATTCATGGTCAGCAAGGACTCCGCCGCGGGCTACGCCCGCGACCGCGCGCACCAGCACGCACACGCCGTGCGGGAAATCGCCGCGGCCGTCGGAGCGGGCCAAGTCGCCAAAGCACGACAGTTGGCGGCAGGATGGGGGGCGGCCGACGGACTCTTCCCCGGTGTGGACGCGCGGCGACTCGGCTCCGCGGGGGCCGTACCCGGCACCACCGAAACAGCGCCCGCCGTCGCGCCGGGATCGGGCCCCGCCACCGCGCAGCAAGGCTCCGCCGCAGAAGGACATACATGAAGATTTTGATGGTGTCGTGGGAGTACCCACCGGTCGTAGTCGGTGGACTCGGCATGCACGTGCATCACCTCGCCACCGAACTGGCCGCGGCGGGCCACGAGGTGGTCGTCTTGTCCCGACGTCCTTCAGGCACCGACTCCTCGACCCACCCCACGCACTCCTTCATCGCCGATGGGGTGCTGGTCGTCGCGGTCGCGGAGGACCCGCCGGTGTTCGACTTCGGCGAGGACATGCTCGCCTGGACGCTGGCCATGGGCCATGCCATGGTGCGCGCGGGCGTCGCCCTCGGGAAGCCTGGCATCGGTGACGGCTGGATCCCCGACGTGGTGCACGCGCACGACTGGCTGGTCGCCCACCCTGGTATAGCGCTGGCCGAGTACTACGACGTGCCGCTGGTGTCGACCATGCACGCCACCGAAGCCGGACGGCACAGCGGCTGGGTCGCGGGCAAGGTCAACAAGCAGGTGCATTCGGTCGAATGGTGGCTCGCCAACGAGTCCGACGCGCTGATCACCTGCTCGTCGTCCATGCAGGACGAGGTGGAACGGCTGTACGGGCCGGAACGGATCCCGATGACGGTGATCCGCAATGGAATCGACGTGGGCGCCTGGACCTTCCGTCCACGTTCACCGCGCACCGGTCCGCCCCGCGTGCTGTATGTGGGCAGGCTGGAGTACGAGAAAGGCGTGCAGGACGCGATCGCGGCGCTGCCCCGCATCCGCCGCGCCCACCCCGGTACGACCCTGACCATCGCCGGTGTCGGCACCCAGTTCGAGTGGCTGCGCGAGCGCGCCCGCGTACATCGGGTCGCCCGCGCGGTGATCTTCGCCGGGCAGCTCCACCACAAGGAGTTGCTCGGCTGGCTGCACGGCGCCGACGCGATCGTACTGCCCAGCCGGTACGAGCCCTTCGGCATCGTCGCCCTGGAGGCGGCGGCGGCGGGCACTCCGCTGATCACCTCGACGGCGGGCGGCCTCGGCGAGGCCGTGATCGACGGGGTGACCGGCGCGTCCTTCGCGCCCGCCGACGTCGACGGCCTGGTCGAGGCGGTCCGCGCCACCCTCGACGACCCCGCCGCGGCGCAGCAGCGAGCGCACGCCGCCCGCGAACGGCTCACCGCGGATTTCGCGTGGGACATGGTGGCAGCGGAAACCGCCCAGGTGTACCAATCGGCCAAACGCCGGGTGCGCAATCCGCTGGGCCGCCCGGCCATCATCGACCGCCCGCTGCCGGAACGCGATCCGAAGTAGTGCACGGCCGCGATCGTGCGCGGCTCAGGCCGTATCTCCTCTCGCATGAGCGGAGCCCTCCGTGGTTACGCTTCGCTGCCGCCTCCGGGCTTGACCGCTCATGCCACATCCCCTCTCGCATGAGCGGAGCCCTCCGTGGTTACGCTTCGCTGCCGCCTCCGGGCTTGACCGCTCATGCCACATCCCCTCTCGCATGAGCGGAGCCCTCCGTGGTTACGCTTCGCTGCCGCCTCCGGGCTTGACCGCTCATGCCGTGAGCTTCTTCACGATGCGCTCGACGGTGAGCCAGGTGCGGGTCGTGATGTCCTTGCCGTAGGTCTTGTCCAGCCAGGCCATGAAGTCCGGCGTCTTGCCGGGCACGCTGTTGTCGATGACCGCGAGAAAGGCGCGAGCCGCCTCGTCGTAGCCGATGATCCGGGTGAGCGGATCGGGTTGAGTGGGCAGCGTTCCCGGCGCCTCGACGGTGCCCTTGAGAAACGTCGCGATCAGATATGTCCCGCGCCCGTGTGTGAGTCCTGGGAAGGGGTCGGTGTCCAGCAGCGCGCGAAGTTCTTCGTAGCTGCGGATGATCGTGCCGCCGCCGATTCCGAGTTCCCGGTTCAACGCCTGCTGGATATGGTCCTCCAGCGCGGGAACATCGGTGCCTTGGCTGCGGAACACGATGTTGCCGCTGGTGAGCACCGACGCGACCCCCTCGAACCCGAGCCCATCGAACACCGCCCGCAATTTCGCGTTGCTCATGTTCGGATTGCTCGGCATGATCCCGCGCAGCAGTGCGGCGTACCTGTTCATGCCGGGGAACCTACTCGCTTGCCCCGACAGATCGGCGGACCCGCGGGGGCGGCTAGGCCGTCTGGGTGGCACCGTTCTTCTTGCGCGCGATATCCTCCAGGGCCGCAAAGTATTTCGCGCGCTCCTCGGCGCCCGCCTCCCAGACCTCCTTGCGATTCTTGACCACCTTGGCCGGCGCGCCGACGGCGATGCTGTAGTCCGGGATCTCGCCCTTGACCACGGCGTGCGCGCCGAGCACGCAGCCGCGGCCAACGCGGGTCTCGCGCAGCACGGTGACCTTGGCGGCGATCCAGGTGTCAGGGCCGATGCGGACCGGGCTCTTCACGATGCCCTGATCCTTGATCGGCATCGTGATGTCGTCCATCTTGTGGTCGAAGTCGCAGATGTAGCACCAGTCCGCGACCAGGGTCGATTCGCCGATCTCGATGTCGAGGTAGGTGTTGACGACGTTGTCCTTGCCGAACACCACCTTGTCGCCGATGCGCAGCGATCCTTCGTGGCAGCGGATCGCGTTGCCGTCGCCGATGTGCACCCAGCGGCCGATCTCCATCCGGCTCAATTCGGGCGTCGCGTGGATTTCGACGCGACGACCGAGGAACACCATGCCGCGCAGCACGATGTGCGGGTTCGCCAGGCGGAACTTGAACAACCGGTAATAACGCACCAGATACCAGGGCGTGTACGCCCGGTTCGCGAGCACCCAGCGCAGCGAAGCCGTCGTCAGAAAGCGCGCCTGCCGCGGATCCCGACGGCGCGATCCGCGCCAGCGCGAACGCAACGGTGCGCCCCACATGCTCGTCACGAACGGTTCTCCTGTCGTGGTCCTACGGGGTGTCGCCCACCTCGGCGGCGACGGTTAGAGCCTATCGCCCGGGGCGAGGACGGCGACGAGCACCCGCGACGACAACGACGGGACTCGTGCACCCCTGCACAGCGCTCCCGTACAGTGACTCGTGCGCCGGCGACGGCGCCCCCGAACCCGCGGGCGAAAAGACCGAACCGGGACCGTGGTTCGACACCGTTAGTGTCGTGCGAGCCATCGACGACAGGAGTGCGGCAGGTGCGAAGCGGCGGCGTACTGGCTACTTCCATGTGGCGACCGTCCCGGATACGTGCTGCGGCCGTGCTGGCCGCGGTCGGTGCGCTGGCCTTGGCGGGCTGCGGCACCGACGTCGACGACATCACCGTCGGTCCGGGCAAGGGCTGGCCCGCCGCGTTCCACGACGGCCGCAACGGTGCAACCAGCCCGGTCAGCGGCGCCAAGAAGATCGCGCTGAGCTGGACGCGTCCGGTGGGCGGGCCGCTCGCCGAGGCGGTCACGCTGGGTCCCGACGGTCAGCTGTTCGTCACCACGCGCCTACCGAACTGCGCGATCTTCTCGTTCCAGATGGCCACCGGGCGCAAGCGATTCTGCAACGCGCTCGGCCCGAGCGCGATCTCCGCACCGTCCGTGGTCGACGGCATGACCAACGTCTACGTCGGCGATGACAGTGGCGTAAACGCGTTCAACTATCTCGGGCAGCCGCGCTGGCGCACCCCGGTGGCGGGAACTCCGGTGTCGGCGCAATTCACCGGGGACGGAAATCTATTGACCGTCACCCAATCCGGTCAGGTCGACGTGCTGTCCCGGCAGACCGGCGATCGCGTCGTGCCGACAGCGCAACTGCTCGGCGAGCCCGATTTCCTCGAGCACCCCGACCTCACCTGGCCCGCCGCGGGCCAAGGGCTGGACGACTGCGCCACCGGAGGGCCGCAGTGCCCGGTCGCGAACATCTCCCCGATCGACACCTCGAGCGGCCGCTTCTATGTGACGCTGTGGAAGCCGGGCGAGCCGACCGCGGCGCTGGTCGCCCTCCGCTACGCGGACGGCAAGATCCAGCAGGAGTGGAGCGCCGGACTGTTGGAGCGCGGCAGTGCGACCAGCCCCGCCCTGTCCGCCGACGGCAGCACCGTCTACGTCGGCGACAACAGCAACCGCCTGATCGCCCTCGACACCGCGGACGGGCGCACCAAGTGGGTCCGGCAGCTGGCCTGGGCGCCGCGCGGGGGCATCTCGGTGTCGAGTGCCGGACTGATCATCCCCTCCGGCGATGACGGCTACCTGATCGCGCTACGCGACAAGGGCGACGCCGTCGAAACCGTGTGGGAACGCAAGGATCTCGCGCTGCGTGGCACGCCGGTACAGACGGCGGACAACATCGGCTACACCGCGGCGGCCATCGCCGACGGCCTGAACCTGATCACGTTCGACACCGAGACCGGCGCCACCGTCGATTCCGACGTGCTTCCGAACGCCCAGGGCACCACCACCGGGACCTCGGTCGGCGCCAAGGGTGAGATCGTGGTCGCCACCCGCATCGGCGAGATCTTCGCCTTCAAACCAGAGTAGGCGCGGAAACCGCCGTGCACAGGAACACCACTGGGGAACGGCCGATCCTGGTGATCACCAGCGTGTAAGGCTGGGAGCCTGCCGGTTTCAGCGTGCGGCGAAGTCTATCCGGATCGACCTCGACGCCACGGGCCAGGATTTCCAGCGGACCACAATCGTGGCGGCGCAGGGCGGCGCGCAGCGTCTTCTCCCGATAGTCGAGACGTTCGATGACGCGGAAGCCACGCACGCCGTCGGGGACGCGGTCGCCGGTCAGGTAGGCGATCCGCGGATCGAGTTGCCAGAGACCATGTTTCGCGGCGTAGTGGCGGACCAGGCCCGCGCGGACCACCGCGCCGTCCGGGTCGATGATCCACTCGCCCGGGTCCCGCTCCGGGATGTCGTCCGGATCGGCGCCGGTATAGGTGCGGACCGCTCCGCCGGTGATGAGCACGGTCGCTCTGCGGGTGACGCCCGCCTCGGCGAGACCCGGCGACCACAAGCATGCCTCACGGACGGCGCCGTCGAGCGAGACCACCTCGATTTCCCCGGGCCAGTCCATGCGGTCGAAGTCCAGTCCGGGAGCGCACTTCACGACCAGATCGCGGCCCGCGTACGCGGCGAGCAGATCCGGAAGGGGCGGCTGGAGTTTCGCCGGATCGTGGGTGCGGCGCCCGTCGGCGCGGCGGGCCGGGTCGGCGACCACGACCGTGTCCCTGCTGACCGGGACCAGCGCGTCCGCCTTGGCCAGCAATAAGTTTCGGTTTCCGGACAGATTGTGTGCGGCCATCGACAGCCGTACGTCGTCCAGATCGCTCCCGATCACCGAAGGGCAGACACGCGCCAGCTCGATAAGTTCCGCGCCTATCGAGCACGTCACGTCGTGTACCGCCCGACCGGCCAACCGGGCAGCCCGCTGCCGGGCCACCATTGTCGGAGTCGCCTGCTGCAGCGCGTCGTCGGTGAACAGCCACTCCACGGCGTCGGCCAGCTTGGCGGCCGCCCTGCGGCGCAATCGCACTGTCTCGACGAGCGCCGCTGCCCACGAGCCCTGGTCGCGACGCACCCGCTCCAGGTCGCGCAGGTGCGTCGCCCGGGTCAGCTCCAGCCGGTCCACCTCGGCCAGCGCGGCGGCGCCCGCCGCGCTCCCGAGAAAGGCGACGTCCGCACGGCGGAAGCCGTACCCCACTACTTGGCGGAAGCGCTGGACTTCACGCCGGTGATCATGGCGTTGTAGAAGAACTGGCGCGGCACCACGCGACGCATGACCTTCTCGTCCACCCAGCTCAGGCCGATCCAGGCGCGGTACATCGCCACCCGGTAGCGCCAGGTGAGCTTCTCGGCGGGCACCGCGGCCTCGAACGTGCGCACCGGCCAGCCCCACAACGCGGCCGTGAATTCCTCGGTGGTGGCGGCCACGTCGACGGCGCCTGCCGAACGCGCCATGGCCTCCAGGTCACGCGGATCGAAGGTGTGCAGATCGACCACCGCCTCCAAGGCCGCCGCGCGCGAGGACTCGTCCAGCTCCTCCTGCGGACGCCGCCAGTCGCTCAGGATCGGTAGCTTGGTGACCGTGGTGGTGGCCTTCCAGGTGATCCGGCCCAGCCAGCGTGCGTAGAAGTTGCCTGCCGTGGTCGGCTCACCCGCGAATACGAAACGGCCGCCCGGCTTGAGCACGCGCAGGCACTCCTTCAGCGCCAGCTCGACGTCAGGGATGTGGTGCAGCACCGCGTGGCCGACCACCAGGTCGAAGGTGTCGTCCTCGTAGGGAATGGTCTCCGCGTCGGCGACCCGGCCCTCCACGTCCAGCCCGAGGTTCTGTGCGTTGCGCAGCGCGACCTTGACCATGCCCGGCGACAGGTCGGTGACCGAACCGGATTTCGCCACGCCCGCCTGCATCAGGTTCAGCAGGAAAAAGCCGGTACCGCAGCCGAGTTCGAGCGCCTTGCCGTAGGGCAGCGGCGCCGGGCCGACCGCGGCGTCGAACCGGCCGCGGGCGTATTCGATACAGCGCTCGTCGTACGAGATAGACCATTTGTCGTCGTAGGTCTCGGCTTCCCAGTCGTGGTAGAGCACCTGGGCCAGCTTCGTATCCTCCAGCGCTGCTGCGACCTCCGCCTCGGTGGCGTGCGGGTTCGGCGCGGGGTCGTCGGGACGTACCGTCATGGTCGGCAAGCCTACCCAAATCCGCAGTTGACGCCCGCTATCGCCCCACGAATTCGGCAGACCCGGGACCGTCCGCGAGATAGGAACCTGTTCCTATCAGGCGATCCTCGGTCGTGAACAGATCCGACCATTCCGTCCGCGCGCGGTCCAGGCCGTGTGGTCCGGCTTCGAAGACCGCTTTCGCGGCGGCCAGCGCGCACGCCGGTCCGTCCACGAACTGCCGCGCCCAGCTCATCGCGGCGGTGAACACGTCGTCCGGCGCGACGACCTCGTCGACCAGACCGAGCGCCTTCGCCTCGTCCGACTCGACGAACCGGCCGGTGTAGACCAGGTCCTTGGCCGGGCCCGGCCCGATGAGCAGCGCGAGCCGCCGGATTCCGGCGAGCGGGATCAGGCCGGCCTTGATCTGCGGAAGACCCAGCTTGACATTGTCACCGATGACACGCCGATCGGCGCCGAGCGCCAGCTCCAGCCCGCCGCCGAGACAGTAGCCGCTGATCGCCGCGACGGTGGGCTGCGGGAGCCGGGCCAGGCAGCCGAGGACGCGCTGCAGATCGCCCGCCACGGCGCTCGCCTGGTCCGCGCTCAGCCGGGACAGCTCGGCCACGTCGTCACCCGCCGAGAACACCCGCTCGTCGCCGTACACGACCACGGCCGCGACGCTCGCGTCCGCGGCAACCGCGTCGGCCGCCTCGGCCAGCTCGCGCGCCAGCTGAATGTTCAGCAGGTTCAGCGGCGGGCGGACGATCCGGAGGACGGCCACGCGGCGCGCGGCATCGCCCTCGGGCTGATCCAGGGTCACGAATTCGGCCATGGGAGGCCACGCTACCGGGTGCCGGCGCGCCCGCTCATTCGCGCACAGATCCCCTGAGCCGACCGGCATCCGGGAGATCGGCGAAGTAGCGCTGGTTGTCCGGGAAAGACAGCATCTGCTTGCCGTCGATGTCGACGAGCACCGGCATGATCGGATCGATCGTCGGCCACGCGACCAGAATGTCGGCGGTGGACCCGAATTCGCCGAGCGCGACCAGCTGTGACCAAGTCGGCGGCAGAAGGATGTCGGTGCCTGCCCGCCAGCGCGCCAATGCCTCCTCCGGGGTGCGCCACTGCACCTCCGCCGCCTCCGAGGTGGCGCCGTCGGCGCGCTGCCCCTCCGGCAGCACCGCGACGAAGAACCGGGTGTCGTAGCGGCGCGGCTCGATCACCGGGGTGATCCAATTCGCCCACGGCCGCAGCAGATCCGCGCGCAGCACGAGCTTCTCCTCGGCGAGGAACGACGCCAGCGACAGCTCCCTGCGCTCCAGCTTTCCGCGGGCGGCCCGGTACCGGGCCGTGTCGGAGACGACGCTGTCGGAAGTCGGACCGGCCAGCAGCACGCCACATTCCTCGAACGTCTCACGTACCGCCGCGCACACCAGCGCCTTGGCCCTCAGCTCGGTCGTCGCGAACCGCTCGGCCCACCAGGCTGGTTCGGGGCCGGCCCAGGTGATGTCCGCGGTGGCGTCGGACGGGTCTACGCCGCCGCCGGGGAATACGGTCATCCCCGCGGCGAATGCCATGGCCCCGACCCTGCGCTGCAGGAAGATCTCGGGGCCGTCGACACCGTCGCGCACCAGCATCACCGTCGACGCGTCCTTGAGCGTCGGTATCCCCGGCTGAGAGTCGGGCTCCGATTTTGTCTCACTCACCTCTGCACCCTAACGCGCGCTTGGTGAACGCGATCACCGCGTTCTGGTCAGCGGGTGCGATGCTTACCCGCGCGGCGCGCGCGCCGCGCGAAGTATCGACCGCCCACCCGACTCAACGCGATCGACTGGCGGAACGCATCGCTCAGGTTGGCCGCGGTGAGCACGTCGCCGAGCAGACCCTGCGCGACCACCTCACCCTCGTTGAGCAACAGGCCGTGGGTGAATCCTGGCGGGATCTCCTCCACGTGGTGGGTGACGAGCACGATCGCGGGCGAGTCCGGATCGGCCGCGAGATCGCCGAGCCGCTCCACCAGCTCCTCCCGACCGCCCAGGTCCAGGCCGGCGGCGGGCTCGTCCAGCAGTAGCAGCTCGGGATCGGGCATCAGCGCGCGAGCGATGAGCACCCGCTTCCGCTCGCCCTCCGACAGCGTCCCGTAGGTGCGGTCCGAGAGATGTTCGGCACCCAGGCTTTCCAGCATGTCGATGGCGCGGTCGGTGTCGACGTCGTCGTAGCGCTCCCGCCACCGGCCCAGCACCGCGTACCCGGCGGACACCACCAAGTCGCTGACCTTCTCGTCGAGTGGAACCCGGCTGGCCACCGCGGCCGAGGACAGGCCGATGCGCGGGCGCAGCTCGTTGACGTCCACCTTCCCGATCCGCTCCCCGAGCAGATGGGCGATGCCCGAGGTGGGGTGGGTCTCGGCGGCGGCCATCCGCAGCAGCGAGGTCTTGCCCGCGCCGTTGGGGCCGAGGACGACCCAGCGTTCGTCGAGCTCGACCTGCCAGGTGACCGGCCCGACGAGGGTGTGGCCCGAACGGCGGACGGTCACGTCGGTGAAATCGATGAGCAGATCGGGATCCGGTTGCGGCACGCGCTCCATCTTGGCCCACCCGTGGGGGCATTTGCCAGCGCAGGGAGGGATGCCGGGGCGGGTCGGCCGGATCAGCGCGGCACAGCCGCGGTCCTGTCGGTTGGAACAGGCAGCGCAGCCGCGGTCCGACTCGCCCGCACCGATTGCCGAACAGTCGCCGCGACCGGTTCACCAGGCCAGGGCAGGCACCGCGATCACGGTCATCGAGCCAGGCGCCACCTCGGTGAACCCCGCGTCTCGCACGGCGACGGCGGTGCCGTCGGCCACCCGGCCGACGAGGGTCATCCACCGCTCGGCGTCGGCTTCGCGCACCGAGCAATGGAATCCACGCTCGGACCAACGCCACGCGTGCTCGGCGGTGAGCGCACCGGCCAGCAGCATGCTCGCGTGGCCGACCTGCGCGGCGGCCTTGCCCAGGGTCATGCCGAGCGCCGTGTTCACCCACAGCACGGGCAGCTTCGGGTCGGGCGGCCCGGGATCGTCGTGGTCGAGATCGGTGCCGCCGATCTGCAGGCGCTTGATCCGCGGATCGACCTGGCTCACCGGTTCAGGCACGAGCGCCCGTGCCTGCGCGCCGTCGATCTCGACAGTGACGCCGTCCACCGCGCAGGTCGCGCTCCACTGGGCGCCGCGGGCCCGCCTGGCCACCTTGCGGATCCGCGAACGCTTCCACGCCAGATAGCGCTCTTCCCATTCGCCGCCCGGCGATACCCGCTCGTCCAAGCACAGCGCCACCGCGGCGGCCGCCGCCGCCGCGAGCAGCGAGCTGCGGGGTGGTGGATCGATCTTGGGAAGGTGCAGCACCATCTGCATCGCCTGCACCATGGCCGGATCGTCCGGATCGCCCGCATGGCCATAGCCTTCGGCCAGCTCCGCATGCCTGACCAGAAATCCTGCGGCGTCCGGCACCGTCGCGGCCCTCGCGGTCTCCCCGCTGCCGCGGAATTCGGCACCACATTCCGGCATGCTCGTCATCACTCCACCTTGATCGTCAACGAAAACCTCTCGGTCGGCTCCATGCCTTGCTCCCACGGCCGTGCGTAGTCCATCGTCAGCTGGGCGACGCCCGTCCCGGCACCGACGAAGGTCCACACGGTGCTGCCGCCCGAGCCGGGCGCCACAGGCACCGTCGGATCCGGTTCGAAGTCCGCCACACCGTCCAGCTTCACCAGTGCGTCGTCCAATTCCGCTATGCGCCAGGAATACCCGGTCGACGGGTTCGACGGCAGGGTGACCACGAGCCGCTGACCGGCGTGCAATCCGCGCTCCTGACCGTTGTCGGCGTCGGTGACGCGCACAACGGGATCCGCCGCCGACGAGTCGTTGCTGCCACAGCCCATCACTGCCAACCCGAGCAACAGCACGAGCAGGGACTTCCGCACCGAGCCCTCCGATCGTCTCGTCCGAAAAAGCCGTCAGGCCAAAGGTACTCGGCGCAGCAGGCCGTCCCTGGCGTCAGCCGCCTCCACCTCGTCCCGGGTGACGCCGAGGATGAACAGCACCGCGTCCAGGTACGGATGCGAAAGGGCGGCGTCGGCGACCTCGCGCAACGCGGGCTTGGCGTTGAACGCCACGCCGAGCCCGGCGGCGTTGAGCATGTCGATGTCGTTGGCGCCGTCGCCGACCGCGACGGTCTGCTCCATCGGAACTCCGGCCTCGGCCGCGAACTTGCGCAGCGCCGCGGCCTTGGCCGGCCGGTCGACGATCTCGCCGACAACGCGTCCGGTGAGCTTTCCGTCCTGGATCTCCAGGGTGTTCGCCTGAACGAAGTCCAGCTCCAGCTCATGCGCCAGCGGCTCGATCACCTGACGGAAACCACCGGACACCACACCACAGCGAAACCCGAGCCTGCGCAGCGTACGGATGGTGGTACGGGCGCCGGGCGTCAGCTCGATCCGATCAGCCACCGCCTCGATCACCGACGCGTCGAGGCCCTCGAGTGTCGCGACCCGCTGCCGCAGCGACTCGGCGAACTCGATCTCGCCGCGCATGGCGGCTTCGGTGACCTTGGCGACCTCCTCCTCCACGCCCGCGTGCGCGGCGAGCATCTCGATGACCTCGCCCTGGATCAGCGTCGAGTCGACGTCGAACACGATGAGCCGCTTCCCACGGCGGGCCAGCCCGGCGCGCTCCACCGCGACGTCGACCTGCTCGGCCACCGCGACCTCCGCCAGCGCCGTGCGCAGCCGCGAGTCGGTGTCCGTGCTCGGGTCGGTCGCGGTGACCAGCAGCTCCATGCCGGTCACCGGATAGTCCGCGATACCGCGGATAGTGTCGATATTGGCGCCGAGCGTGGCCAACTGCCGCGACACCGCGCTGAAGGCGCGCGCGGTAACCGGGCTACCGAGGATCACCACCGCGTGCGTGGACATCGGATGCCTGCCGACCTCGGCGCCGACCTCGACGTCGACGTGCATGCTGACGGTGTTCATGGCCTCTTCGAGTTCGTCCTGCAACGCCTCGGGATCGTGCGGACAGGTGACCAGGACGCCCAGGGTCAGCCTGCCCCGGATCACGACCTGCTCCACGTCCAGCAGGCTCACCCGGTGCCGCGACATCGCCGCGAGCAACACGGACGTCACACCGGGCCGGTCGGGCCCGGTGACGGTGACGAGGACTGTGGTGTCGGCCAACTGATGCGCTCCAAGTTCGGTGTTTGCCGCCGCTGCGGGGACCTCGTTGTCGTAACGCCACGGTGCGTACTGCATTCTGCACAAAACGAGTGTGCACCCGCTGGTGACCAGCAGGTGCACACTCACCAGGGTGAATCCTACGGCGCAGGCGCCCCTTCAGCACAACCGGACGAAGTCCGTCCGCAGCCCCGCGCCGGGCCGAGCGCAGGCGAGGCAGCCGCACCTCCAGCACAACCGGACGAAGTCCGTCCGCAGCCCCGCGCCGGGCCGAACGCCGGCCGAGGCAGCCGCACCTCCAGCACAACCGGACGAAGTCCGTCCGCAGCCCCGCGCCGGGCCGAACGCCGGCCGAGGCAGCCGCACCTCCAGCACAACCGGACGAAGTCCGTCCGCAGCCCCGCGCCGGGCCGAGCGCAGGCGAGGCAGCCGCCTACTTCGTCGCCACGGCACCTTCGTGGAGCTCGGTGGCATGCTTGCCCGAACCCCAACCCACGTGGGCTTCGGCGCGCATGCGGTCGACCATGTGTGGGTAGTGCAGCTCGAAGGCGGGACGCTCGGAGCGGATCCGCGGCAACTCGTAGAAGTTGTGCCGCGGCGGCGGGCAGGTCGTGGCCCACTCCAGCGAATTGCCGTAACCCCACGGGTCGTCCACGGTGACCACCTCACCGTAACGGTAGCTCTTGAAGACGTTCCACAGGAACGGCAGCATCGACGCGCCCAGGATGAACGCACCGATCGTCGAGATCGTGTTCAGCGCGGTGAAGCCGTCGCTCGGCAGGTAGTCGGCATAGCGGCGCGGCATGCCCTCGGCGCCGAGCCAGTGCTGGACCAGGAAGGTCGCATGGAAGCCGAGGAAGGTCGTCCAGAAGTGCCACTTGGCCAAGCGCTCGTCCAGCATGCGCCCGGTCATCTTCGGGAACCAGAAGTAGATGCCCGCGTAGGTCGCGAACACAATGGTGCCGAACAGCACGTAGTGGAAGTGCGCCACGACGAAGTACGAGTCGGTGACGTGGAAGTCCAGCGGCGGGCTGGCCAGGATGACACCCGACAGGCCACCGAAGAGGAACGTGACGATGAAGCCGATCGAGAACAGCATCGGCGACTCGAAGGTCAGCTGACCACGCCACATGGTGCCGATCCAGTTGAAGAACTTCACGCCGGTCGGGACCGCGATGAGGAAGGTCATGAACGAGAAGTACGGCAGCAGCACCGCGCCGGTGGCGTACATGTGGTGCGCCCACACCGCGATGGACAGGGCGGCGATACCCAGGGTCGCGTAGACCAGCGTGGTGTAACCGAAGATCGGCTTACGCGAGAAGACCGGGAAGATCTCCGACACGATGCCGAAGAACGGCAGCGCGATGATGTACACCTCGGGGTGGCCGAAGAACCAGAACAGGTGCTGGTAGAGCAGAATGCCGCCGGTCGCCGGGTCGTAGATGTGGCCACCGAGGTGGCGGTCGTAGGCCAGGCCGAACAGCGCGGCGGTCAGCAGCGGGAAGGCGAGCAGCACGAGCACACTGGTGACGGCGATATTCCAGGTGAAGATCGGCATCCGGAACATCGTCATGCCCGGAGCGCGCAGGCAGACGACAGTGGTCAGCATGTTGACGCCACCGAGGATGGTGCCGAGACCGGAAACGGCCAGACCGAGGATCCATAGGTCGGTGCCGACGCCCGGCGAGTGCAGGATGTCGGTCAGCGGCACGTACGCCGTCCAGCCGAAGTCCGCCGCGCCGCCCGGGGTGATGAAGCCCGCGGTCGCCATGGTGGCACCGAAGGCGTACAGCCAATAGCTGAAGGCATTCAGGCGCGGGAACGCGACATCAGGGGCGCCGATCTGCAGCGGCAGGACGATATTGGCGAAGCCGAACACGATCGCGGTCGCGTAGAACAGCAGCATGATCGTGCCGTGCATGGTGAACAGCTGGTTGAACTGCTCTGGCGAGAGGAACTGCAGGCCGGGACGCGCGAGCTCACCACGCATCATCAGGGCCATGAGACCGCCGATGAGGAAGAATGCCATCGACGTCGTCAAGTACATGACACCCAGGACCTTCGGGTCCGTGGTGGTGACCATCTTGTAGATGAACGAGCCCTTCGGCCCGGTCCGAGCCGGATACGGCCGAGTCGCTTCCAACTGAGGGACTGGCTGGGGCTCTACGGCAGTCACTGATCCTCCTGAAAGGTGCCTTTAGGTCGCTCCGCAGGCTCCGCTGCTCGCATCCATCCCGGTGCCGGAACAGACGACAGTTCGCTTGCGCTCTTCGAATCGTAAACCGTGCCGCGACAGCGGACCGAACGGGTCCTACTCTCTGTCGTATTTGTTTGGCTGTGTTCAATTTGCAGCGCCTGCGGCGCTGCGTGTTCGCGGCCCCTCATGGCTTGCGTCCGAGCGGCTGCCGCTGGCGACTTCGTCGCGGACGCGGCAGCCGCTCGGACGCAAGCCGGGCCACGAACGGGCAATGCTCGATCTCGCTGCGCTCGGAACCGGGGGTTGGACCGACCTGTTACGTCGGTGGAAAAGGCGGTACTTATTTGTGCGCTCTTCACCCTGGGTGATCGCGACCCCGTCCACAGCTCGCATACGCAGTCACCACCACTGGCGCGACTTCGTCGCCGACGCGGCAGCCACTCGGACGCAAGCCGGGCCACGAACGGGCAATGCTCGATCTCGCTGCGCTCGGAACCGGGGGTTGGACCGACCTGTTACGTCGGTGGAAAAGGCGGTACTTATTTGTGCGCTCTTCACCCTGGGTGATCGCGACCCCGTCCACAGCTCGCATACGCAGTCACCACCACTGGCGCGACTTCGTCGCCGACGCGGCAGCCACTCGACACAAACCGGGCCACGAACAGGGAACGCTCGATCTTGCTTCTCCCGAAGGCAGGGGCGATACGGTCACGCCGAGAGGCGAACACGGTATTGATTGTTCGCTGTTCGCCCTGGGTGTTCTCGACGTCCGTGGCTCGTATGCGGAGTAGCTGCCGCTGGCGAATGCGTCGCGGACGAGTCGGTCGTGCGGTGTCCTCGTACCGATGAGTTCGCCGCGCGGCGACCGTCACTACGGGTGACAAACGTTTCACCCCACGGCAGGAGACTTTCGATGACCAATCCGCACAGCACCCAGACCGGCGATCCCTGCTGGGTCGATCTCTACACCTCCGACCTCGACCGCAGCATCGCGTTCTACCGCGAGTTGTTCGGCTGGACCGCCGAGCGCGCGGGCGCGGAATTCGGCGGGTACGTCACCTTCCGCAAAGACGGGCTCGCGGTAGCGGGCGCCATGGCGCGGATGGAGGGCGACACCGACAGTCCGGAACAGTGGACGGTATACCTCGCCAGCCCCGACGCGAAGGCCGCCGCCGCCGCGGCCGCCGCCGCCGGTGCGAGCGTGGTCGTGCCTCCGATGGCAGTCGGTGAGCTGGGCACCATGGCCGTCCTCGGCGACATCGGCGGCGCGGGCATCGGGATCTGGCAGGCCGGGACATTCGGCGGGTTCGAGACGATCGGCCTCGTCTCCGGCGGGCAGTGGCGCGATCACGCGGGCGCGCCGTCCTGGTTCGAACTGCACACCCGCGCCTATGACGCCGCGCTGGCGTTCTACCGGGACGTGTTCGGCTGGTCGGACGCCTTCACCATCTCCGACGCTCCGGAGTTCCGCTACACCACGATCCACGCGCAGAGCCCGATGCTCGGCGGCGTCATGGACGCCACGGCGTTCCTGCCCGAGGGCTCGCCCGGGGGGTGGACCGTCTACTTCGGCGCCGACGACGTGGACAAGACCGTCGAGCAGGTCGTCGATCTGGGCGGTTCGGTGCTGTCCCCGGCCCAAGACACCCCGTACGGGCGGATGGCCTCGATCGCCGACTCCACCGGCGCCCGGTTCAGCGTCGGCGGCTGTATCTAATTTGCAGCGCCTTCGGCGCTGCGTGTTCGCGGCCCCCTGATGGCTCGTGTCCGAGCGACCGCTGCTGGCGACTTCGTCGCGGACGCAGCGATCGCTCGGACACGAGCCGGGCCGCGAACGGACAATGCTCGGTCTCGCTGCGCTCGGAAGCGGGAGTGGGCCAGTGTGGATGCTTTTGCGGCGCGGCGAATCCAGCACTGTACCCTCACCGCATGTCGCTGAGCGCCTTCGTTCGACTCCGAAACCGCACAGCCTTTTCCGGCCCCGTCGCCACGACGGGCCGCCGGGTGGTCGCCGTCGCGGCCGTGTGCGCGACCGTTCTAGCGGCGGGATGCGGCGGCAAAAGCGATGACGACGCGTCCATCGTGCGCACCACGACCAATATCGCGGGTGCAGGCGTGGTCGGGCTGGAGCGTGACACCACTCGGGCGTGCGCGCTTCCGAGCGCACCGGACCCGGCGAGCGGCAGCACCCGCACCGTCACGCACGCCGCGGGCGTCTCGGAGGTGCCTGCCGATCCGCAGCGCATCGTCGTGCTCAGCACGTCCGCACTGGACGCAGTCTGCGCGCTCGGGCTGTGGGAGCGGGTGGTCGGCGCGGTCACCATCGACGGGCCGAGCCCGCAGCCGGCCTATCTGGGCACCGGGGTGCTGAAGATTCCCGGCGTCGGATCGGCCGCGCAGCCCGATCCGGCCAGGATCGCCGATCTGCGCCCCGACCTGATTCTGGGTGACATCCCCACCGGCACGGCCGATTTCAACGCATTGCGCGCCATCGCCCCCACCGTGCTGGTCGGCGCGGACAACAGCTGGCAGGCCGAATTCATGGCGCTCGCGGCGGGTTTGGGGCGCACTGATGCCGCGGAGACCGCGCTGCGGGACTACCGCATCGAGGCGCGTGACACCGGGACCACGATCGCCGCGGGCCAGACCCAGGCCTCGGTCATCCGATTCACCGCCGATACCAACCGGATTCAGGGCGGCGACAGTTTCTCCGGTCAGGTCCTCGGCGATGCGGGGGTGCAGCGTCCCGCGGCCCAGCGCGACGCCTCGTTCGACGTGCCCGCCGGCAAGTTCGCCACCGAGGTGGAGGGCGATCTGATCTACGTAATCCTCGCGGGCACCGAGGGGAAGCAGCACGGTGAGTCCGTGCTGCGCACGGACGAGTGGAAGGATCTCGGCGCCGCCACCGATCACCGGGTGTTCGCCGTCGAGGACACGGTCTGGCACGGCAGCGGCCTCACCGCGGCCCGCGCGTTGCTCACCGACCTGCGTAACACGCTCAACGGCTTCGTCACCGACTGACCGGCTTCGGCGCCGGCCACACCCTTGGGTGAGGTTTTACCCACCCTGAGAGTGCGCCGACCAACGCTGGGGGTGCTGTCGAAAGTCCATCCCGAGGACGAGATTCAGAGGTAAGCAATTCACCTCTTCTCTCCGACCCGAGGACACGCCATGCACACGCTGACCGACTCGCTCGCCGACAACCTCTTCGTGCTGCCGCTGCGCGCGCCGCAGCCTGTCGCCGAGGCCGACCCGAACGCGGTCGTGGTGTCCACCGCCGACTGCACACTCACCTACGCCGAACTTGATCGCTGGTCGAACCGCCTCGCCCGGCTGCTGCTCGGCATCGGCGCAGGCCCCGGAACCCGCATCGCGATCGCTATCGACCAGCCGATCGAGTCCGTCGTGGCTGAGCGGGCTGCCGGCAAGATCGGTGCCCCGGTCACCCACTACGGCTCCTTCTCCCTCGGCACCACCGTGGGGATCACCACGAAGGCCATGCGGCCCGAGCTGACCGACGAGATCGACTGGCTCGTGCTGGACGAGCGCTCCACCCTCCAGCACTACCTGACCAGCTCCGACGCGCCGATCGCCGACGCCGATCGATACCCCCTCCGTGCCTCGGCCTGACCAGGCACGAACCCCCTCCGCGACCCGGACAGCAATGTTCGGGTCGCGCAGTGTTGGCAATACCCCCTCGGCGCAGACCACACCGGTTCAGAATTGACTTGTCGCAAGCTGTGCGGCGGCAGGTACTACCACTACCGCGGTTGCTACGGGCGGTCCTTACCCCGAGTAGCTGGAGCGGTCGGATTGTAGGACACCTCATGCAACAGCCTTCCCTTTCGATGACCGAAACCGACACAGTTCTCCCCGACGGCGCCTTCGCTCTGTCGGCGGCCCAGCGCGGCATCTGGTTCGCCCAGCACATCGCGGGCGACACACCGATCTCGATCGCCCAGTACGTCGAACTGACCGGACCGATCGACCTCGATCTGCTCGCGCGCTCGGCGCGCCGGGCAGGGCGCGAGTTCGGCACCGGCTACCTGCGCCTGATCGAGGTCGACGGTCATCCGTTCCAGTTCGTCGACACCACCCTCGACGACAGCCTGGACATCATCGACTTCCGCGCCGAGCCCGACCCGGAGGCCGCCGCGCAGGCGTGGATGCGCACGGACTACGCGGCGCCACTGGATCTGACAAGCGACCGGCTGTTGCGGGTCGCGATGCTGCGTATCGGCTCGGACCGCTGGTTCTGGTACTCGCGCATCCACCACATCGTGCTGGACGGCATGGGCGCACTGACCGTGGTGCAGCGCACCGGAGAGCTCTACAACGCCGCCGTCGAGGGACGACAGCCACCGCAGGCGAAAGCGGAGGATTTGCGCGAGATCGTCGACGCCGACCTGGCCTACCGCAGCTCCAATCGGTTCACCGCCGACCGGGAGTACTGGCTCGAGCACCTCGACGGGATGGCCGACCCGGTGAGCCTCGCGGGCCGCACCGCGGCCGTGGACGCACACCCGAGCCGGGTCGCGGGCGCGCTGCCCGCCGACACCGCCGAACTGCTGGACAGTGTGGCGAAAGAGGTGTCCTCTGGCGTCGCGCCGACCGTGGTGGCTGCCTTCGGCGCTTACCTTTCCTCGATGACCGGCGCGCCGGAGGTGGTGCTGAGTCTTCCGGTTTCCGCGCGCACCACCGCGACGCTGCGGCGTTCCGGCGGCATGATCGCCAATGTCGTCCCGCTGCGACTGCGCTTGGCGCCGACTACGACGGTCGGCGATGTGATCAAGGCCGCCCAGGGCGAGCTGACCGGGGCGCTGCGACGGCAGCGGTACCGCCAAGAGGACATCGTCCGCGACCTCGGCTGGCCGATGGACGAGTCCGCGTCGTTCGGCCCGTCGGTCAATCTGATGATGGTCGACACCAGAATTCAGCTCGGCACGGTGACCGGACGGCTGCACGTGCTGACCTCCGGGTTGATCGAAGACCTGTTCGTCAATCTGTATCCGGGTGTCGGCGGCGAGAGCACGCACATCGACTTGCAAGCCAACGGCAATCTCTACACCGACGCCGAACTGGCGGCGCAGCATCGGCGCTTCCTGTCGTTCCTGCACCGATTCCTCTCCGCCGGACCGGACGCGCCGGTCGCGACGGTGCCGGTGCTCTCCGACGGCGAACGCGCCGACTATGCCCCCGCCCGTGGGCCGGAGGGCGTCGCGCCACGGACATTGCCCGCCATCTTGGCCGACGGCGCTGCGCTCGATCCACAGGCGACCGCACTCGTCGATGGCACGACCGCGCTGACCTATCGGGAGGTCGACGACTACACCAATCGCCTGGCCAGGGTGCTGATCGCAGCCGGCGCCGGACCCGAGCGCACCGTGGCGATCTCGATTCCGCGTTCGGTCCGATCGGTGCTCGCCACCCTCGCGGTGGCCAAGACCGGCGCGGCGTTCGTGCCGATCGACCCGACCTATCCGGCCGACCGGATCGAGCACATGGTCGGCGACAGCGGGGTCGTCGCTGGTGTCACGATCGCGACGGCGCGAAAGTCCTTGCCGGACCGGGTGAACTGGCTGATCGTCGACGACGAGAGCACCGAGCACGCGGTGGCCGAACAGGATGCGGCGGCGATCACCGATGCGGACCGGTGGACCGCGGTGCACCCCGACCAGGTCGCGTACATCATCTACACCTCCGGCTCGACGGGGCTGCCCAAGGGCGTGCTCGTCGCGCACCGCGGGCTGGCCGATTTGGTCGCCAGCTCCGGCGCCGGGTTCGGTGTGGATGCCGATTCCATTGTCGCCCATGCCGTTTCGCCCAGCTTCGACATCTCGGTCGAGGAAATCCTTGTCACACTCGCGGCAGGCGCGACCCTGGCCGTCGTTCCACCGTCGGCGTACGCGGGCGAGGAGATGGCGCAGGTGCTGCGCGCCAACGGCGTGACCCACCTCAACGTCACCCCGACCGTCGTCGGGTCGCTGGAGCCGGCCACTCTGCCCGGTCTGCGCACCGTGATCGTCGGCGGCGACGCCTGCCCACCGGAACTGGTCACCAAGTGGTCCGGCCGCACCCTGTTGAACGGTTACGGTCCGACCGAGACCACCGTGACCGTGACCTTGAGCGCGCCGCTGACACCCGGCGCATCGGTCACCATCGGCGGCCTCACGCGCGGGGTGTCGGCCATCGTCCTGGATCCGTGGCTGCGTCCGCTGCCCCCTGGCACCACCGGCGAGCTCTACCTCGCGGGTCCCGGCGTTGCCCGCGGCTACCACCAGCGCAACGGCCTCACCGCGGATCGGTTCGTCGCCAACCCGTACGCGACGGGTGAGCGCATGTACCGCACGGGCGACCTGGTGCGCTGGGTCGAGTGCGACGGCCGCGCGGAACTGGAGTATCAGGGCCGCAGCGACTTCCAAGTGAAGGTGCGCGGCTTCCGCATCGAGCTGGGCGAGATCGACGCCGCGCTGCAACGGCAGCCCGACATCGATTTCGCGCTCACGCTCGGCGTCGAAACCGGCTCGGGTGCCACCGCACTGGTGGCCTATGTCGTGCCGAAGCCGGGGGTCGAGGTCCACCCCGAGGCGCTGAAAGCGACTGTGGGAGAATCGCTTCCAGCCTATATGGTCCCTTCGGCGGTGATGGTGCTTGACAGTGTTCCGCTGACGCCGCTCGGCAAAGTGGACCGCAAAGCGCTGCCCGCACCGGATTTCGGCGCGCGCACGATCGTGAGCAGGCCGCCGTCCACGCCGCGCGAGGAGGCACTGGCCGCGCTGTTCGCGGAGGTGCTCAGGCTGGAGTCGGTGGGCGTCGACGAGAGCTTCTTCGCGCTCGGCGGCGACAGTATCGTCTCCATCCAGCTGGTCTCGCGGGCGAAGGCGGCCGGGATCGGGTTCAGCGCGCGAGACGTGTTCGAGCGCAAGACCGTCGCCGCGCTGGCCGCGGTCGCCACCGACGTGCCGACCAGGGTGGTGTACGAGCTGCCCGGCGGCGGGGTGGGTGAGGTGGAACTCACCCCGATCGTGCACGCCATGCTGGAGCAGGGCGACACCTGGCGACGGTTCGCCCAGGCGGTGCTGATCGGACTGCCCGGGCAGACCGGGCGCGCCCAGCTGGTCGCGGCGATTCAGGCGCTGCTCGACCAGCACGACGTGCTGCGCTCCGTACTGCGGCGCACCGGCGACGGCTGGAGCTGGGTGGTCGGCGAGCCGGGCGCGGTGGACGCCGACGGCCTGCTGGAGGTCGTCACCGTGGGCGCGGATACCGAACGGACCTGCGAACGCGAGCTGCAGCGCGCTGCCGACCTGCTCGACCCCGAGTCGGGCGTGGTCGCGCGCTTCGTGCTGATCGAGCGCGCGGACGGCGATCCGCTGCTGTGGCTCGTGCTGCATCATCTCGTGACCGACGGCGTCTCCTGGCGCATCCTGCTGCCGGATCTGTCCACCGCGGCGCGAGGCGGCGCGCTCGCACCGGTCGGCACCTCGTTCCGGCGCTGGGCGCACGGCCAGCGCGCGCACGCGGCCGGTCGCGTCGCGGAACTGCCACTGTGGCAACGGGTACTCGCCACACCCGACCCCGCGCTCGGCTCGGCGCCGATGGACCCCGATGTCGACGTGGTGGCCACCGCGGCGCATTTGACGACCGTCATCGCGCCGGAGATCGCGCACACCGTGCTCACCACCGCACCGGACCGATTCCACTGCGGCGCCGACGACGTGCTGCTCGCCGGGCTCGCGATGGCGGTGGCCCGCTGGCGCGGGCGGACGTCGACACTGTTCACCCTCGAGGGCCACGGGCGCTCGGAGAACATCCTGCCTGGCGCCGACGTCGCGCGCACGGTCGGTTGGTTCACCAGCGTCTATCCCGCCGCCGTCAACCTGGACGGCATCGATCTCGCCGACGCGTTCGCGGGCGGCGCCGCGGCGGGCGCCGCGATCAAGACCACCAAGGAACAGCTGCGCGCCCTGCCGGACAAGGGCATCGGGTTCGGGATGCTGCGCTACCTCGACCCCGAAGGCGCGGCGGCGCTCGCGGACGCGCCGACCCCGCAGCTCAGCTTCAACTACCTCGGTCGCGCCACCACCGGTGGCGACACCGCCCCGTGGCAACAGCGACGTTTCGTAGCGACCCAGGACGACCGCGCACCGTTGGCCGCCGTGGTGGACATCACCGCCGTCCTCACCGACTCCGGCCTCGACGTGACCTGGGCCTACGCCTCCCGCCTCCTCGACGAGGCCGACCTCGCCGAACTCGCCGCGCTCTGGACACAGGCCCTCGGCGCGCTCGCCGCGCACGCGGAGTCCGCGGGTTCGGGCGGACGGACACCCTCGGACTTCGATCTGGTGGCGGTCACCCAGGAGCAGGTCGACACCTGGGAACACGACTACCCGAACCTCGCCGACGTCTGGCCGCTTTCACCGCTGCAGTACGGCCTGCTCTTCCACGCGCTCTACGACTCCGACACCGCCGACAACTACACGGTCCAATCCGGGCTCACCCTGGCGGGTGCGGTCGATTCGGCCCGATTGCGCCGCGCCGCACAGGCTTTGGTGGCACGGCACGAGAACCTGCGTGTCGCCTTCGTGGAGACCGAGGACGGTCCGCGTCAGCTCGTCCTCGCCGACGCCGGGATCCAATGGCAGGACGTGGATCTCACCAGGATCGCCGACGACGACGAGCGCCGTCGCGAACTCGAGCGACTGATCGCCGTCGACGCGCGCACCCGGTTCGAGCTCACCCGCCCACCGCTGCTGCGCTGCACGCTCATCCACACCGGCCCCGAGGCCTACCAATTCGTGCTGACCAACCACCACTTGGTGCTGGACGGCTGGTCGGCCCCGCTGCTCGTGCGCGAACTGCTCACCCTTTACGTCACCGAGGGCGACGCGTCCACGCTGCCGCCCGTGCACTCCTACCGCGAGTTCCTGACCTGGCTGCAGTCCGGGGACGACGCGGAATCACTCGCGGCGTGGACGAGTTCGCTGGCCGGCGTGGACACGCCGACCCGTGCGGTGCCCACGCTCGCGGGCATCGAATCGACCGAAACCGGCATGGTCTCCACCGACCTGGCCCGTGCGACGGTGGCCCGGCTGGAAACCACCGCCCGCGAAGCGGGCGCCACGGTGAACACCCTGGTGCAGGCCGCATGGGCGATGTTGCTCGCGATGCTCACCGGCCGCACCGACGTGGTATTCGGCGGCACCGTCTCCGGCAGGCCGCCGGAGCTCGCCGGGGTCGAGGAGATGGTCGGCCTGTTCATCAACACGCTGCCGGTGCGGGTCCGGCTCGACCCGGCGGAGAAGGTGGTCGACCTGCTCGCGCGTGTGCAGTCCGAGCAGGCGCGGCTGATGGACCACCAGCACGTCGGCCTCGCCGCGATCCACCAGGCGGTCGGTCTCGCCGAATTGTTCGACACGCTCACCGTTTTCGAGTCCTATCCGATCGATCGTGAGGCGCTGTCGCAGGCGCTGGACATCGCGGGCATGCGGGTGCTCGACGTCGCGGTCACCGACGCGGCGCCGTATCCGTTGAACCTCATGGTGATTCCACAGCACGGCCCGGACGGCCAGGACACACTGCAGATCACGGTGAAGTATCTGACCGACCAGCTCGCGCCCGAGGCGGCACGGCCGCTGCTGGATCGCTTCGTCCGGCTGCTCACCCAGCTCGCCGACAATCCCCGCGCGCTGGTCTCCCAGCTGCAATACTGCGGCGACGCCGAGCGCGCCGCGCTGCTTCCAGTTCTCGGCCCGCAGTCGGTGCCGCTGCGCACGCTGCCCGAGATCCTCGCCGAGGGCGCGCGGATCGACAGCGACGCCATCGCGGTCACCGCGGGTGAGCTGACCATGTCCTACGGCGAACTCGACGCGTGGTCCAACCGTTTCGCGCGGGTACTGTTGCGCCGCGGGGTCGGGCGCGAGGTGTTCGTCGTGCTCGCGCTCACCAGGTCACTGGAGTCGGTGGTCGCGGTGTGGGCGCTGGCCAAGACCGGCGCCGCGTTCGCTCCGCTCGACCCGAACTACCCGGTGGAGCGGATCGAGCACATGCTCACCGACTCGAAGGCGCCGATCGGCGTGACGGTGACCGCGACCGGCGAGACGCTGCCGGGCACCATCGACTGGCTGCTGCTCGACGACCTCAACACGATGCGCCGGGCAATGACCGTCTCCGATGCGCCGGTCACCGACGAGGAGCGGGGCGGGCCCATCGACATCGACCAGACCGCCTACCTGATCTACACCTCCGGCTCCACCGGCAAGCCGAAGGCCGTGCTGCTCAGCCACCGCGGCGTCGCGAATCTCGTTACCGCGCAACGGGAAACACTCGGTCTCGACCACACTGCCAGCGCACTGCAGGTAGCCTCACCCAGCTTCGACGCGTCGGTATTCGAGCTGCTGACCGCGCACGGCGCGGGCGGCAGGCTGGTCGTGTCGCCGGCGGACGTCTACGGCGGCGCGGAGCTCGAACGCCTGCTGCGCACCGAACGGGTCACGCACGCGGTGATCACGCCGTCCGCGCTGACCACCATGGATCCCACCGAACTCGACCATCTGCGTGTGCTGTCGGTCGCGGGTGAGGCCGCCACGCCGGAGCTGATCGAGCGGTGGTCGGTGGGCAGGCGCATGGTGAACCTGTACGGCCCCACCGAGTTCAGCATCTGGGCGACCGGCCCCGGCGAGCTCGTCGCGGGCGAGCCGATCACGATCGGCGGACCGATCCGCGGCGCGGCCATCATGGTGCTCGACACCTGGCTGCGTCCGGTGCCGGTCGGCGTGGCCGGCGAGCTGTACCTGGCCGGTCCCGCGCTCGCGCGCGGCTACTTCAACCGGTTCGAGATGACGGCGAGCCGCTTCGTCGCCGACGCGTTCGGCGAACCCGGCGGGCGCATGTATCGCACCGGTGACATGGTGCGCTGGGTGGTCGGGCGCGACGGCGATCTCGAGCTGGAGTACCTGGGCCGCAGCGACTTCCAGGTCAAGATCCGTGGGCTGCGCATCGAGCTCGGCGAGATCGACGCGGTGCTGTCGCGGGACGACGAGGTCGAGTACGCGGTGACCATCGGCCGCGCGGGCCCGGCCGGGAGCACCGTGCTGGTGTCCTACGTGCTGCCCGCCGAGGGTGTGCGGCTGGATGTCGAGCGGCTGCGTGCGCAGGCTGCCGCAGAGCTGCCCGGTTACATGGTGCCCGGCTACCTCGTCGTGCTCGACTCGATTCCGCTCACCCCGGTCGGCAAGCTGGACCGCAAAGCCCTTCCGGTACCGAACTTCTCGGACACGAACCGGCCCTATCTCGCGCCGCGCACGCCGGTCGAGGAGGCGGTGGCCGCCGTGTACTGCGAGGTGCTCGGCAGTGAGCGGGTCAGCGTCGACCAGTCGTTCTTCGAGCTGGGCGGCAACTCGTTGAGCGCGACCAAGGTGGTCGCGCGGGTGAACGCGGGGCTCGGGTCGCGGATCGCGCTGCGCGATCTGTTCGACGCACCGACCGTCGCCCAGCTGTCCACCCGGGTGGTTCCCGCCACCGGCGACGTGCCGGGCCGGTTCGCGCTCGCGCCGCGGATCCGGCCGGACCGCGTTCCGCTGTCCCCCGCGCAGCAGCGCATGTGGGTGCTCAACCGCATGGATCCGTCCTCGCCCGCCTACAACATCGCAGTGGCGTTGCGGCTCACCGGCGAGCTGGACGTCGACGCCATGCGCGCCGCGCTCGCCGACGTGGTCGACCGGCACGAGAGTCTGCGTACCCTGTATCCCGCCGACACGGAGGGGCCGCGCCAAGTGGTGGTCGGCGTCGATGTGGCCGCGCCCGCCATGCCGGTGCTCGACACCGAGGACGGCGCCGAGCTGCGCGAGCGGATCACCGCGCTGGCCGGCAACGGGTTCGACATCACCACCCAACCGCCGCTGCAGGTGGGCCTGTTCCGGGTCCACAGCGCGGCGGAGGCGCTCACCGGTGCCGGGCCGGTGTCGTCGACTCCCTTTACCGGAGCCGCACCCGTCTCGTCCGGCCCCGCCGCGGGGATCGCGCCGGTCTCCTCCGGTTACTGGGTGGACCACAGACCACAGCCGACGCCGGTGCACGTCGTCGTGCTGGTGGTGCATCACATCAGCGCAGACGGCGCGTCGATGGCGCCGCTGGCCGCCGATCTGGTCGCCGCGTATTCGGAACGCGCGACCGGTGCGCCCGACACGCGCGTCCCGCTCACGGTGCAGTATGCCGACTTCGCGCTCTGGCACCGGGAAATACTCGGCGACGAGTCGGACCCGGAATCGGCTGCGGCACAACAGATTAAGTTCTGGCGAGACACCCTGACGGGTGCGCCCGATGTGATCGAACTTCCCACCGACCGCCCACGCCCGGCGGTGCAGACCATGCACAGCGCGGACTTCGGCTTCACCGTCGACGCCGAAACACACAGCGCGCTCGTGGAATTCGCCGCCGCACGGAATGTCAGCCCGTTCATGGTCGTGCACGCCGCTCTGGCGGTGCTGCTCGCCCGGCTCGGTGGCACCGACGACGTGTTGATCGGCACGCCTGTCGCGGGCCGCGGCGAGGAGGCGGTGGACGAGCTCGTCGGCATGTTCGTCAACACCTTGGCGCTGCGTACCCCAGTAGAGCCCGGCCTGGGATTCGCGGCGCTTCTCGACACCGTCCGGTCCGCGGATCTGGACGCCTTCGCCAACGCCGACGTCCCGTTCGAGCGGCTGGTTCAGGTGCTCGACCCCAACCGCTCGACGGCGCACCATCCGCTGTTCCAGGTGACGCTGAGCTTGCAGAATTTCGTCGAACCGGTGCTGGAGCTGCCCGGATTGCGTTTCGAGGTGGAGGATTTCGACCGCAATGCCTCGCAGTTCGATCTGACCCTCGATCTGCGGGAGCATGTTACCGAGGCCGGGCCGTCCGGGATGGACGCCGTGCTCACCTACGCGACCGACCTGTTCGACGAGGCGTCGGTGGCCTCGTTCACGTTCCGGTTGCGGCGGGTGCTCGCGGACGTCCTCGCGCGGCCCGAGGTGTGCATTGCCGACATCGACATCCTCGACGACGCCGAACGCGCGACGCTGATTCCGGTGCGCGGTCCCGAAACCGAAGGGACGACAACACTTCCGCAACTGCTCGCCGAGACCGCCCAACGGTATCCGGATCGCCCGGCGCTGGTGGTCGGCGGGCAGACCACCACCTACCGGGAGATCGACGCATACGCAAATCGCCTGGCGCGGGTGCTGATCGACGCAGGCGCCGGCCCGGAAACCGTCGTGGCACTTGGTCTTCCGCGCTCGGCGGAGTTGCTCACCGGCCTGTGGGCAGCTGCGAAGGCCGGCGCGGCGTTTCTTCCGGTCGACCCGAAGCACCCGGTCGACCGCATCGACCACATGCTCACCGATTCCGGCGCCACGGTCGGCCTCACTCTCGCCGAGTTCCGGCCGATGCTGCCCGACAGCACGGAGTGGCTGGTGCTCGACGACTTTGCCCTTGTCGAACGCTGGGGTGCCGCGAGCAACCGCACGCCGCGCGAGAGCGAACTACTCGGACCCATCCGACTGGACAATCCGGCATGGCTGATCTACACCTCGGGCTCCACCGGAACCCCCAAGGGCGTTTCGGTCTCCCACCGAGGCATCACCGATATGGTCGCGGCGCAGCACGCATCGCTCGGCCTGGACGAGCGCTCCCGGGTGCTGCAGGTGGCATCCCCGAGCTTCGACGCGTCGCTGTTCGAGGCGATCATGGCGTTCGGTTCCGGCGGCGCGGCGGTGGTGTCGCCGCCGGAGGTGTTCGGCGGCAGCGCGCTCGCCGAGCTGATCGACGCCGAACAGGTGACGCACCTGGTGATCACCCCCTCGGCGCTGGCCACCCTCGATCCCGCCGAGGTGACGAGCGTGCGGGTGCTCTCGGTGGCCGGTGAGGCCGTCGGCGCCGAGTTGGTCGAACGCTGGGCCGCGGACCGAACCATGGTCAACCTGTACGGCCCGACCGAGTTCACCATCTGGGCGACGGGCTCCGAGCTCGCGGTCGGCACGCCGGCCTCCATCGGCACTCCGGTGCACGGCGCGGCCGCCATGGTGCTCGACGACCGGCTGCGCCCGGTCCCGGTGGGGGTGGCGGGCGAGCTGTATCTCGCCGGTCCCGCGCTCGCCCGCGGCTACCACGCGCGGCCGAGTCTCACCGCCGCCCGCTTCCACGCCAACCCGTTCGGCGCGGCGGGCGAACGGATATACCGCACCGGCGATCTGGTGCGGTGGATCCGCGCCGGGTCGGGGCTGGAACTGGAGTACCTGGGCCGCACCGACTTCCAGGTCAAGGTGCGCGGCCAGCGCATCGAACTCGGTGAGATCGATGCGGTGCTCGGCCGCGCCGAGGGCGTCGACTTCGCGATCACGCTCGGTGTGCCCGGCCCCACCGGGGCGATCGCACTGGCCGCCTACCTGGTCCCCACGCCTGGCGTCGACCTCGACCTCGCACGGGTACGCGCGTTCGCCGCGGACATCATGCCCGGCTACATGGTGCCCTCAGCGTTCGTCGTGCTGGACGAGATCCCGCTCACCGCGGTCGGCAAGCTCGACCGGAAGGCGCTGCCCACACCGGAATTCACCGGGGACCGCACCGCGTACCGTGCGCCGGACACGCCGACCGAACAGGTGCTTGCCGAAATCTTCGGTGAGTTGCTCGGCGTGCAGAAGGTGGGCACCGACGATTCGTTCTTCGGGCTCGGCGGCGACAGCATCCTGGCGATCCAGCTGGTGTCGCGAGCGAAGCAGCATGGCATCGCCTGTACTCCGCTGCAGGTGTTCGAGCACCGCACGGTGGCGGCGCTGGCGGCAGCCGTCGACGCCGCGGGCACGGCGGTGACACTCGATGAACTGCCCGGCGGCGGCGTCGGCGAGCTACCACTGCCGCCGATCGCGCACTACATGCTGGAGCGCGGCGGCAACTACGACCGCTTCAGCCAGACCGCGGTGCTGGAACTGCCGGTCGGGATCGAACGGTCTCAGATCGTCGCGGTCCTCACCGCGGCGGTGGATCGGCACGACATGTTGCGGGCCCGGCTGGTCACCGACGCCGACGACGGCTCGCGCCTGCTGATCGGCCCGCCCGGCTCGGTCGACGTGGATGCGCTCGTGCACCGCGTCGAATTCGACGTGACCGACCCGATCGAGCTGCGCGAATACGCGGCGACCGAACTGGACGCCGCGGCGAATCGGCTCGACCCGTCGAACGGCACCGTGCTGCAATTCATTTGGCTCGACCCGGTGGGTGCCGCTGGTACCCGGACCGGGGCGGGACGGTTGATCGTGCTGGCCCACCATCTGGTGATCGACGGCGTGTCCTGGCGCATCCTGGTGCCGGATCTGGTCGCCGCGTGGGCGCAGGTGTCGGTCGGCAACCTCCCGGTTCTCTCCGAGACCGGAACCTCGATGCGGCGCTGGTCGAACGCGCTGGCCGAGGAGGCGCGCTCCGACCGCAGGGTGTCCGAGCTGGCGTACTGGCAGGACGTGCTCGCCGGACCCGATCCGCTGATCGGCGCCCGCGAGCTGGATCCCGCGGTCGACCGGACCGACACGCTGCGCATGGTCGAGCGGGAGGTGTCCGCGGAGGTCACCGCCACGCTGCTCACGACACTGCCCGGCCTGTTCCAGGGCAGCGTCAACGACGCGTTGCTGGCAACCCTGGCACTGGCGCTGGCGCGCTGGCGCGACAGCGCCGAACCGACGGTGCTGGTGCGACTGGAAGGCCATGGCAGGCAGGCGGAGGTGGTGCCCGGCGCCGACCTGTCCCGCACCATCGGCTGGTTCACCAGCATCTATCCGGTGCGGCTCGACCTGACGGACATCGACGTCGACGACGCGCTCGCCGGTGGACCCGCAATGGGCGCGGCGATCCGCGCGGTCAAGCACCAGCTGCTCGCCGTGCCGGACAAGGGCATCGGGTTCGGCCTGCTGCGCTATCTTAATCACGAAGCGGCGCAACATCTTCCGGCCCCACTACCCGGCCGCGTCGGCTTCAACTACCTCGGTAGGTACTCGACCGGCGACATCCCGGCCGGGCTGGAGGGTCTCGGCTGGCTGCCGACCGACGAACTCGGCGATCTGCATGCCCCCGAGCATGCCGACGTGCCCTTGCAGTCGGCGATCGACGTGAACGCCGTGGTGATCGGCGACCGGATGCGCGCGAGTTTCGGCTTCCCCTCGACTTTGCTCACGCAGGACGAGGTGGCCGAGCTGGCCGACCTGTGGGTCGAGACGCTCGGCGCGGCAACCCATTTCGCGCGGACCCCGGCGGCGCGCACCGCCGCCGACGAGGAGGCCGCGGCCACGACCCCGGTGCCGCCCGTGCCTGGCGGGCTCGGCCTGGACATGGTGCTCCCGATCCGGCTCGGCGGCACCGAGCCCGCGCTGTTCTGCGTCCACCCGTCGGCCGGAATGTCATGGACCTATCTGGGATTCGCGGACGCGCTGGCGCCCGGCAGGCCGATCTACGGTCTGCAGGCTCCGGACCTCAGCGGCCACGAACCCGCTCGATCGATCGAGGATTTCGCCGACCGCTACGTGCGCGAGATTCGCGCCCTGCAACCCGAGGGGCCCTACCACCTGCTCGGCTGGTCGTTCGGCGGACTCATCGCCCACGCGATGGCGAGCAAGCTGAAGGCGGACGGCGCCACCGTCGGCGTCGTCGCGCTGCTGGACGCCGACACGACCGACATCGACGGCGACAGCATCGAACGGCTCACCCCCGGCGGCTTCGTCAACGCGTTCGGCTCGGTCTTCGGCATCCACGACGTGCCCGCCGAGGCGACCGCCCAGGAGGCTGCCGATCTGATCCGCGAGC
Organism: Nocardia sp. NBC_01730; assembly: GCF_035920445.1. Classification (NCBI taxonomy): domain Bacteria; kingdom Bacillati; phylum Actinomycetota; class Actinomycetes; order Mycobacteriales; family Nocardiaceae; genus Nocardia; species Nocardia sp. NBC_01730. The sequence continues at coordinate 4,050,641 of NZ_CP109162.1, forward strand.
GGCTCGGCGGCGTATCGCTGATCGACGCGACCACCCTGGAGCGGATGGCCGGGTCGTTCAACGCGTCGGCCCGGACCAGAACCGGCTATCGACGCCCGGTGTTCGACGGCGACATCGTGTACTTCAGCGCGACCGTCGACACCTCCGACATCTTCGGCCCCGACGGCTGGCGGCCGTATGTGACCGGCGAGATCATCAACCACGACATCGATGTCACCCACGATGAGCTGACGGCGCCGCAGGTGCTGCCGATCATCGCGCGCGTGCTCGACGAACATATGGGAGGCCGAGGATGAGCTTCGATCATGGGGTCGTCGTCGACGGAATCGAGAAGTCTTTCGGCGCCGTCAAGGCACTCCGCGGCGTCGATTTCGTGGCAGAACCTGGTGAGGTGCTCGGTATTCTCGGGCCGAACGGCGCAGGCAAGACGACCACGGTGAACATCCTGTCCACGCTGATCGCGCCGGATCGCGGTCGCGCGCTGGTCGCCGGGCACGATGTGGTCGCCGACCCGGCGGCGGTGCGCCGCAGCATCATGCTGACCGGCCAGTACGCGGCGCTGGACGACATGCTCAGCGGTTACGAGAACCTCGTGATGTTCGGCAGGCTGATGGGCCTGCGCAAGCGGGCCGCCCGCGCCCGCGCCGACGAACTGATCGGCGAGTTCGACCTGGAAGGCGCGGCGGGCCGCCGGGTCGGCACCTACTCCGGCGGCATGCGCAGGCGCATCGACATCGCGTGCGGTCTCGTCGTCCGGCCGGACGTGGTGTTCCTGGACGAACCAACCACCGGGCTGGATCCACGCAGCAGGCAGGGGGTCTGGGACCTGGTGGCCGGCTTCAAGAAGGCAGGCATCACCACCCTGCTCACCAGCCAGTACCTGGAGGAGGCCGACGCGCTCAGCGACCGGATCATCGTCATCGACCACGGTGTGGTGATCGCGCATGGCACCGCCGACGAGCTGAAGTCGCGGACCGGCGGTAGTTACTGCGAGGTGGTGCCGCTGGATCTGAAGGATCTGCCCGCCATCGCGGCTGCGCTGGGTTCGCTGCTGCCGCAGGAGAATCGGGCCGCGCTGACCGCCGATGCCGATCGGATTGCCATTCCGGCACCGGACGGCGCCAAAACGCTCGCCGAAGCGCTGCGCCGACTCGACAGCGCCGGAGTCGAACTGGTCGACATCGCGCTGCGCAGACCCTCGCTCGACGATGTTTTCCTCGAGCTGACCGGGCATCTGGCGACGGTGGAGAGCATCGAGGGATCGGAGGTCGTGTCGTGACGGCCGCGACCTGGCTCACCCAGACCCGCGCCGCGCCGATGCGCACGCAGCAGTGGTGGGTGCTCACCACGCGGCTGATCGTGCCATCAGTGCAGACCGGCGAGGTGCTCGCCTCGGTGCTGGCGCCGGTGGCGTTCACCGCCAGCTTCTACATCCCGCTGAAGACCGTGATGACTTTCTCGGGCACCGGGTTCAGCAGCTATGCGCAGTTCATGATGCCGATCTTGATTATGCAGGCCGCCGCGTTCACAGCCATTTCGGCGGCCTTCCGCGCCGCCACCGATTCGGTCGCCGGGCTCAACCGGCGGTTCGGCTCCATGCCGGTCGGCCCTCTCGTCCCGGTCGCGGCGCGGATGTCCGGCAACGTCTTCCGTCTGGGCATAGCGCTCACCACCGCGCTGATCTGTGGGCACGTCATCGGCTTCCGCTTCTACCTCGACACCGCGCACACGATCGGCTACGTGCTGTTCTCCTTGGTCATCGGAATCGTGCTGACCTTGGGCGGGGACGTGATCGGGATGGCATCGCGCAGCCCGGAGGCAACCACGCAGGCATTGGTGTTACCGCCGTTGATCCTGGGCATGCTGTCGACAGGGCTCGCTCCTGCGCAACAGTTTCCGGACTGGGTGCAGCCGTTCGTGCGCAACCAGCCGGTCTCGCAGTACGTCATCGCGTTGCGGGCGCTCGCAGGTGACACCATGCCGAACGCGGGGCAGGTGACCTGGTCGCTGATGGGGCCGCCGGTGGCATGGGCGATCGGCACTCTGCTTCTCTGCATCCCGCTGGCCATCCGGTTGAACTCGAGGAGGGCGTGATGGCGTTGGTTGCCGATCGCACCGAGGAGACCCGCACCGGCTCGGAGGTGTCGGTGTCGGCACTGGTGCGGCACACGCTGATCCAAACGCAGCGTCTGCTGCTGCGCTGGGTCCGCAATCCGGTCACGTTGCTGGAGACGCTGATCATCCCGTGCCTGCTGCTGATCATGCTGAATACCGTGGTCGGTAACCAGATCAAGAAGTTCACCGGCGAAAGCGCGCTCTACGGCTCGGTGCCGATGGTCACCATCGTCGGCGCGCTGTCCGGTGCGGTCGCCAGCGGCGTTCTGCTCGGCCGGGAGCGCGACGCGGGTCTGCTCGCCCGCTTCTGGGTCCTGCCGGTACACCGCGCCTCCGGCCTTGCGTCGCGAATCCTCGCCGAGGGCTGCCGGATCTTCGCAGGCACCCTCGCCATCGTCCTGGTCGGTTACCTGCTCGGGTTCCGCTTCGACCAGGGCGTCATCGCGACGACCGTCTTCCTGTTCATCCCGATCCTTTTCGGTTTGGCGTTCGCCACCATCGTCACCGCGATCGCCGTGTTCACGGCGAAAGCGACGCTGGTGGAAGGGATCGCGATCCTCACCTCCCTGCTGATGTTCTTCAGCACCGGCTTCGTCCCGCTGATTTCCTACCCGCACTGGATCCAGCCGGTGGTGCGCAACCAACCGCTGTCGGTCGCCGTCGACACCATGCGCGCCCTCGCCCAGGGCGGACCCGTCGCCCATCTCCTGACCCTCACCGTCGCCTGGTCCCTCGGCGCGATCATCCTCTTCGCTATCCCGGCGACCATCGGGTATCGCCGCGCCAGCAGGCGGTGAACAGCCACTTCCGGCTCACAGCGGACTCCCAGCGAAAGCCCAGCCTGCCACGAGCACCCGTTCCTACTGTCAGCGGTGGCAGTGGCCGACGGACGGAAGGACAGACCGTGGGCGCACCCGCCACGGGGATGACGGTCTCGCTCACCGTCGGCGTCGCCGCGAAATCGCAGAACACCCAGTCGGGCAACGGGTCAGGCCCGCAGCCCGGCGGTCGACCGCCCGGCGGCGCAGGCGGACCCGGTGGTGGCGCACCCGGCGGTCCGCCGCCAAGGTAGAAATTCGGCCCCTGCCCGTCCTCGGCGGACCGGAGGCCGAAACTCGTTCGGACGCCCGACTATTCGATTGCGAGCTGCCGGGCCAGCGCCCAGATCACCAGTACGTCGATGGCGATCATCACCAGTGCCCAGAACGGATAGATCGACGCGAACACGAAGTTGTCCAGAATGCTGATCGCCGCCATCACGATGCCCGCGAGGTAGCCCCAGGTCTTGCCGGTCACGATGCCGACGCCCGCACCGACGAAGAGCACAGCGATCACGAGGTGGACCCATCCCCACGCGGTGACGTCGACCAGGAACACCTGGTCCTCCGTCACCACGAAGATGTCACGCCCCGCGATCGCCGCGATGGCCGTCAACAGGTGCAGAACACCGGCGACGAGGATGAGCACGCCCGCGAAGATCGTCATGTCGCTGAGCACCGGACGGGTGCTGATCGGGCCGTGACTGGTCATTGCGCACACTCCTTCCGTAACGCGTGGTACACCTGTCGGCCCAACGTAGCCGCTCACGTGGCCGAATCGGTGCAGGACTCGCACCCGACGGGATCGGCGGCGACTTCGGTTGTTCCGCACACGGACGCATATCGCAGCGACACAAGGTGTTGTGCTGTGCAGACTCGTCACCCACAAGGAGTAGTGTTCCAAGGGTAAGCATTTCCTAACAGAAGCATGCTCGGGAAAGGCGTGGAGGCAGGATGAAACTGATCGATCGGGTGTCGGCCATCAACTGGAATCGGGTGCCCGACGAAAAGGATGCCGAGGTCTGGGACCGGCTGACCGGCAACTTCTGGCTGCCGGAAAAGGTCCCGGTCTCCAACGACATCCCCTCGTGGAACACCCTGACCGCTGACGAGAAGCAACTGACCATGCGGGTCTTCACCGGCCTCACCCTGCTGGACACCATTCAGGGTACGGTCGGCGCGGTGAGCCTGATTCCGGACGCACTCACCCCGCACGAGGAGGCAGTGCTCACCAACATCGCCTTCATGGAATCGGTGCACGCCAAGAGCTACAGCTCGATCTTCTCCACGCTGTGCTCAACCCGCGAGATCGACGAGGCGTTCCGCTGGTCGGAGGAGAACCGCAACCTGCAGCGCAAGGCCGAGATCGTGCTGCAGTACTACAACGGCGACGATCCGCTCAAGCGCAAGGTCGCCTCCACGTTGCTGGAGAGCTTCCTGTTCTACTCGGGCTTCTACCTGCCGATGCACTGGTCGTCGCGGGCCAAGCTCACCAACACCGCCGACATGATCCGGCTGATCATCCGAGACGAAGCGGTCCATGGTTATTACATCGGCTACAAGTACCAGAAGGGCCTGGAGCTGGTCTCTCCAGCCGAGCGCGAAGAGCTGAAGAACTACACCTTCGAGCTGCTGTTCGAGCTCTACGACAACGAGGTCGAATACACCCAGGACCTCTACGACGAGGTGGGCCTCACCGAGGACGTCAAGAAGTTCCTGCGCTACAACGCCAACAAGGCGTTGATGAACCTCGGCTACGAGGGCCTGTTCCCGAAGGACGAAACCGAGGTGAACCCGGCCATCCTCTCGGCGCTGTCCCCCAACGCCGACGAGAACCACGATTTCTTCTCCGGCTCGGGCTCGAGCTACGTGATCGGCAAGGCCGTCAACACCGAAGACGCGGACTGGGAGTTCTGAGCTACACCGACAAGTGGGGCGGCGGCGGATTTATCCGCCGCCGTTTTGCGTTGTGCGGACTGCGCTACCGGCGCGCAACGCTTGCCTTGACACCGGCGACAACGTTTAGCGTTGCGGTGACGGTCGCTTGGAGGAGGTTGGATGCTGATCGGTGAACTGGCGGAGCGGGTCGGAACGAGCACTCGCACGTTGCGGTACTACGAGCAGCACGGGCTGGTACAGGCGCGGCGCTCCACGAATGGGTACCGGGTTTACGACGAGACAGAACTACATGTCGTCCGCAAGATTCGGGCACTGCTCGAGACCGGGTTCGATCTCGCCGATATCCGCCCCTTCGTCACCTGCCTGCGGGACGGAAACGATTCCGGCGACGTGTGCCCGGACTCGGTCGCCGTGCTGCGGCGCAAGCTCGACGAAGTGGACGACGCTCTCGCGCGTTTGAGCGCTGTACGGGATCAACTCCACATTCAGCTCACCGACGCGATGACCACGCGACGTCCGCCCGCCTGCGAATTCACGTAATCACCCGTTCACCGATTGATCTCGCATGGCCCGGTGGCGGGTCCCCGAGACCCGTTTCGCGCGAGGAGCGCCCATGAAGTTCGCGATCAGTTACAGCACGCCCTATTACGGTGCCGATCCCGACCGGATCGTCACCTTTGCCAGGCATGCCGAGGATTGTGGTTTCGAGGCCATCTATGTGCCCGAGCACATCGCGGTGTATCCCGGCGCGAAGGTGGGGAACCATGAAATTCCCGCCGAGTTGCCGTATCCGGACCCGCTCGACTGCTTGACCTTCATCGCAGCGGCCACACAGCGGATCCTGCTTGGTACCGGTGTCCTGCTGCTGCCGTATCGCCACCCGGTCATCCTTGCCAAACGCCTCGCGACCATTGATCTGTTGTCACGCGGACGGATGCGCCTGTTGACTGTCGGGCTCGGCACTTTGCCGGGTGAGGCCGAGGCCATGGGAGTGGACTACGGAACCCGAGGACGTCGTGCCGACGAAGCGATCGACGCAATGCGCTTGCTGTGGTCCGGTGGTGCCGACGGTGTCAGCTACCATGGCGAGTTCTTCGCGTTCGACAATCTGGTCAGCTTCCCGAAACCCTATGGCGTGCTTGATTTGCCGATCCATGTCGGCGGATCCAGCCGCGCGGCCGCGCGCCGGGCGGGCCTGCGCGGCGACGGCTACTTCCCCGGCGGCGTCATGGGCCCCGACGAGCGCGCAGAGCAGATGGATATCGCGAGGGCCGCAGCCATCGAGGCGGGGCGCGACCCGTCAGCGCTGCAGTGCACGCGCTGGGGATCGATCGACATGCCGCTCGAACATGTCGAGGGTCTGGCCGCGCAGGGTGTGACACGAGTCGTCGTCGGCGCCGATCCCGACCGGGCTCTCGACCAAATGTCCCGATTCGCTGAGCGATTCGGCCTTCGTGCCGGTATCGGTAATTCGAACAACCACGGCTGAACCGATCGTTTGCGGCGCATCCTCATCACGGAACCCGCGTCGCCACCGCGGCCCCGGATTCCGTCGCGCTATTCCGGTGTCCTGCGATCAGGCGGCGCGAACACCCACATGCTGCGCGCCCTCAGATCCCGAGCACCAGCTTGGCTGTGGTGAAGTAGATGATCAGGCCGGTGGCGTCCACCAGAGTGGTGACCATCGGCGCGGAGACGACCGCGGGATCGATCCGCAGCTTCTTCGCAAGCAGCGGCATGGTGCCGCCGATGGTGGCGGCCCAGCCACAGATCAGGACCAGCGTGATGCCGACGACCAGAGCGATGCGCGGGCCGACGAACAGGGCGCCGATCACCAGGCCCGCGGCGGCCAGCAGCGATCCGAGCACCAGCCCGACCCGGCATTCCCGCCAGATCACCTTGAACAGGTCCGACACCCTGACCTCGCCGACGGCCAGCGCACGCACGCAGGCGGTGGCGGCCTGCGCGCCCGCGTTGCCGCCCGCCCCGATCAGCAGCGGGATGAACAACGCGAGGTGCGCGGCCTGCTGCAGGGTGCCTTCGAAGAAGTCGGTCACGCTCACCGTGAGGGTCGCCGCGAACAGCAACAGCAGCAGCCACAGCGCGCGATAGCGGGCCAGCTGGAACACCCCGGCCGCCATATAGTGTCCCTCCCATGGCGCGGAGCCCGCCTGCCGGGCCACGTCCTCGCTGTCGGCGGCCTCGATCACCTCGACCGCGTCGTCGATGGTGAGCAGCCCGACCAGCCGGTCCTCGCTGTCGACGACCGGCAGGTTGATGTCGTTGGTCTCGCGCATCAACCGGGCGGCCTTCTCCGCGGAGTCGGTGGCGCGCGCGAAGGCCGGTTCGGTGACGACCAGTTCCGACACCATCGTGTCCGGCTCGCTGAGCACCAGCTCCCGCAACTCGACGATGCCGGTCAGGCGCCTGCCCGAGTCGACGACGGGCAGCGTGTACACCGTCTCGGCGTTGCCGCCCTTGGCCCGCACCATGCCGAGCGCCTCGGCGACGGTCAGGTCGCGCGGCAGCGCCACCACCTCGGGCGTCATGTACTGCCCCGCGGAGCCTTCCGGGTAGCCGAGCAGGCTCGCGGTCATCCGTCGCTCGCGCGGGCTCAGCCCGGCCAGCGCCTTCTTGGCAACCTTGGCGGGCGCTTCGCGCAACATGCGGGCCCGGTCGTCGGGTGCCATGCCCTCGACCAGGTCGCGGAAGTTCTGGTCGCGCAGACTCTGCAAAATCTGCTGCTGGTCCACCGGCTCTAGTTCCTCGAAGACGGCCAGCGCCAGGTCTTTGTCGAGCAGCCGGAACGCCATCCCGGCCCGCACCGCGTCCATGCGGGCGAGCTGGTCGGCGATGACGTGCGGCGGATGGTTGTCGAGCCAGTCGAGCGCGGCGTCCACACGGTGGCTTTCGACGACGTCCTGCAGGGATTCGGACAGCGTCGGACGTACTTCGATGATGTCGGTCTGCGACATGGGAGGACCTCAGCACATGCGTGAGTGAATAGAGGGCGCGAAATTCACACCGCGGGCGCGGCCCCTGCCGTCGCGACTATCTAGAAATACGAAGGGGCGGCGCCGCGCGGCGTTCGACTGGGAGGTTCGCTGCGCATCGCAACCCCACCTCCTTCTCGTCGTTGCCGCGGACTTCGGACGCCGCGTCATTCAAGAAACACTGAACGGACCAGAAACGTCCCCGTGCAGAATACATGGCTTCCGCGACGTCGCTCACCATCAACGATAGCCGGGGTCGATCGTCGCCGTCACGGCGATAGGTCGTGACGTGGCGCACCCGCCCTGACAGCCGCTCCGCCATGCGGTCGGCCCCAACACGCCCTGCGGTCCTCGCCGCAGCCCTGGGACGAGTGCGACTGGAGCCGGATCGTGGACCTGCCGCACACCAGCGGGACACAGGGGCCGTACCGGAGCTCGCTGTCGGTAGGGATTCTGACCCTGTTTCGCGCCGTCTAGACTTGCGGGGTGCGGCAAGCAACTGCCCAATTCGTCGGTCGGGTGAGCGAGCTGGGGCAGATCTCGGTCCTCATCGAGCGTGCCGCGGCGGGCCAAGGCGGAATGGTGTGGGTCGATGGCGAGCCGGGTATCGGCAAGACAACCCTGCTCGAGCACACCGGTCAGCTGGCCGAATCGCACGGTTTGCAGGTGTTTCGCGGTACCGCCAGAGAGCTGGAACAGCACATTCCTTTCGCGGCGGTGCATTCTTGCCTGTTGACCGATCGAGGAACGCAACACCCGCTGATGGAGCGCGTTCGCACTCTGCTGCGCGGCGAGGGCGTGCGTGACGAGGGGGCGATCAGCCACGAGTTCGTAGTCGTCGAGGCCATCCTGGCGCTGGTCGAAGGGCTGTGCGCCAATGGGCCGTTGGCGTTGATCCTGGACGATCTCCAGTGGGCCGATACGTCGAGTCTGCTTGTGGTGCGGAGCATCGCGGAGATCATCTCGGAGCTTCCCCTCTTGATGGTGCTCGCGGCGCGACCGCTGCCACGCGCGGCGAGCCTGTCCCGATTGCTGAGCGATCTCGATGACCGTGGCGCGGAGCGGCTGTACCTTCGCCCCTTTGCCGACAACGAGGTGGATGCCCTGATGCAGAATCAGCTCGGGGCCAAGCCCGGACCTGAGCTGACGGCGGTGATGACGGGCGCGGGTGGCAACCCGTTGTACGTGACCGAACTCGTGGCCGGGCTGGTCCAGGCGGCCAGAATCACGATCGTGAACGGCATCGCGACCTCCGTGGACGGCGGCGCCCCCGGCGAATCTCGACAGACTCGGCTTCCTGCGTCGCTGTCCGAGGCGATCGTACAGCGGCTGGACTTTCTGTCCGAAGCTGCCAGACGCGTGCTGGCGGTGGCGGCAGCGCTCGGCCCGCAGGTCGAAGCGGTGGAACTCGCCGAAGTATTGGGCGGCCCTGTCATCGATATCTGGAACGCCCTCAGCGAGGCTATGGAAGCAGGGATCCTGACTCGCTCGAGCGGCGAACTAGCCTTCCGGCACGACCTGGTTTGGCAGGTGTTCGCGGACCAAGTGCCGGAATCCACCCGCCGCAGCCTGCAGTTGCGGGCCGCGCAGGTGTTGATCTCGATGGACGCCCCGGTAGAGCGGGTCGCCAACTGTCTGACCGCCGGTTCGGGGCCACTGGACAACCGCAGTCTGAAGTGGTTGATCGGGGCGGCCGGCCTGTTGATCATTCGCGCTCCGGAGCTGGCCGTCAGCCTGCTCGAACGGGCGGCGGCCACCTCGAACGTCGATTCCGGCGACCAGGACATCGTGCGGATGCGGCACGTCCAAGCGCTGTTGTGGAGCGGCCAGGCAGCGGAGGCGGAAACCGCCGCCCAAAACGCTCTGGCGGCCCTGCGCTCTGCGGACTGCCACAGCGAGGACGGGTTGCGGTGGTTGCTGGCTCAGGCATGCTTCGGTCAGGGCCATCTCAGGGAGGCGGTAGCCGTCGCCGAGGATACTCTGGCCCGACCAGGTCTTTCTCAGCAGGAGCAGGGGCGCCATCAAGGCTTTCGCGCTCTCACTTACTTCTTTCTCGAGGACTTCGCCGCAGCCGAGGAGGCGGCGACGTCCGCGGTGTCGGTCGGTGAGGTCTGTGATGACATGGTGGCCAGCGGATTCGGCTATCTCACCCTCGGCGCGCTTCGCTACACCGAGGGGTATCTCGACCGCGCGTTGGAACTAGCCGACCAGGTCGTGGGCGCCTACGAGACGGGGATTCGGGGACGAGACCGCTCAGACCAGTTCGACCCCTATGTCTTGCGCGTCCACTGTCTGATCGAGCTCGATCGATCCGCCGAGGCGAACGAGACACTGAATGTGGCCATACCCCACGGCGGTGTGTATCTCGCCTCGAGTCTGCTCGCCCGTGCTCGACTGAACTATCTCGAGGGGCGCTGGGAGGATGGGTTGGCCGAGATTCACGCTTGCCTGGACGCGCCCGATATTTTCGGTTACGCGAATGTCGCGCATAGTCAAGCCGCGCTGATCGCGGTGCACCGGGGAACGTTCGTCGGCGATCCCGATACGGTCCCGGACCTGGACGATCGGTTGGGTAGCCGCGGCTTCCTGCAATTCCGGCCATGGGTTCAGGCGCTGGTCCACGAGTCGCAAGGGCGACCGGGCCAAGCGTTGGAAATCTTGTGGGGGATGTGTGGCCGAGTCGCGGCGGGATTGACCGCCTCCACGCTGTACATCGTCTACCCCGATGTGGCGCGATTAGCGGCGACGTGCGGCGCGAACGACATCGCGGCGGCGGTTACCGCAGCTGCCGAGCTGCTCGTGACGCGCCAGGCAGCGCCGAGCAGGCGAGGCACCGCACTGCTGTGCCGAGGCTTGTCCGACCGCCGTCCGGAACTGCTCGCGCAAGCCGCGGAGTGCTTCCGGATCGCGGGCCGGCCGTTGTACGAAGGCCAGGCTCAGGAGAACCTCGCTGTGGTCCTCGCCACCTTCGAACGAACTGCCGAGGCTCGGTCGGCCTTGGACGCCGCCATTGATCTATACGGGGACCTCGACGCCGAGTGGGATATTGCTCGAGCTGAGGCACGGCTGCGCAGGCACGGGATCCGGCGCGGCAGGCGTGGTCCGCGCGGGCGGCCGAAGACCGGGTGGGCGGCGCTGACTCCGACCGAGCAGAAGGTCGCTCACTCCGTGGCGCAGGGGCTGTCGAACTCGGATATCGCCGACCGAATGTTCCTGTCCCGGCGTACCGTGCAGTCACACGTGTCCAGCATTCTGGCCAAGCTCGGGTTGAGTTCACGCGTACAAGTGGCCATCGAGGTCGCGGGCAAAGTCTGAGCCCCGCACTTCGGGCGACGACTGCGAAACCGCACGGGACCTGCGAACTCCCTCGATCGTGAGTCGTCGCGCCTTGTCCCGCGGCCGCAGCGGACCGCAGTCTGCGTGACGGGCACCAAGGGCACTTGTCCGAGCCCGGCGTGCGCTTCGTGCACACGTTCTGTGACAGGCCGACAAGAAATTCTCGATGCTACGTCCCATGGCGGATGTTTCTCGGCACCAACAGGCGCAGGTTGGTAGTTGCACAACCACCCGTGTACGAGTCGTGGAGCGGAGGAGAACGTCATGACGGACGGCGAAGGCGACAGTCCTTCCGAGACGCACACTGCTCAGCATGCCACGCATGCCCTAATCAGTGAGATAACTCCACATGAATCCGATTAATAAACAACGCCACATACGGGTCGAATTCCATGGATACCCGCCGTTGGATTATAGAGCCGAACGGTTGGCCGCCGAACTATTCATGGAGTCCGCGCGAAATCGTGGCATGAGAGTTTTTGTCGACGACGACGTCGAGCACACGATGCGCCCACTACCTTGTCGGCGCCTCTGGACATCCTGAACCCTCGACTTCCCTGACGGCAGCGGCGCCGGGTTGGGCCGACGATGTCCCGCCGGATGCAACGACGCATTACCTGGCAGCCGCGGCCTCATCGAGATCATGTTGCCGAGATCGATCGTGGTACGGGCGCTCTTCGGATCGGATCCCCACGCCCGGAGGTCACCGACCTCTCCCGCGCGACGCAGCGCGGGAATGCGGAAGTGGCAGAGTTCGCACGAATACCGTTGGCCCCCTTGAACTTTCCGACGCTGACCCATCGCCGCTTCCGGCGGGCTATCGCCGAGATGGATGCCATCGTCTACGTGGTGATCAACAAGTCGCGCGACACCGACCAGCAATGCCTGCCGGCTACGCTCATGAACGCCACGCCCACTTCGACGTCGAGATCGGCTCGACCGAAGCCGAAGTCGAAGAACGCCTTGCGGCCCTGACCGCGCGCCTGACCCGTTCATCGGCGCCGACGAGGCCCGAGTCGACGAGCCGTACCGGGGCACCTCGGCCGTCTGCTCCCCCGAGCAGATCGTCGAAAACCTCGGTAACCTCCCCGACCTCGACTACGCCATCCTCGACTTAGAAGCCGCCTTCGACACTTCCGGCATCGAACTCTTCGAATGCGAAGCAGCCCCGGCGTTGTCGGCAACCCGACAACGAAAGCGATACCGGCACAGACGTTTACGCGTCCGCTCCAACCTGCCACTTGTCAAGACGACCACACATCAGCCGTGCGGACACTCGGCTCCATTCGGCGCAAACAAACCGGAACTTCTCATAGGCGAGAAGAACCCGAACACGTGAGTATCCTCACCCGGAAGAACGGGCGTCCAGTCTGTTCTGTAGCGATGACGCCGAGTTCGCCATGAACTCTACTGGTGCCTGGTTCGAATCAGCGCAGAATCGGCTGGCGTTGCCGTGGTGCAGTTCGCATGCCGGAGGAGGCGCGCGGTGAGGGACTACTCGCAGCAGGTGCTGAGCGGCGAGGGCGACAACGATTACGCCCGTTACATGAGAACCGACGCCCTGCTCTCGCTCCAGCGGCGCCCAGAGGAGGTGCTGCACCGCGACGAGTTGCTGTTCCAGATCGTCCACCAGTCGACCGAGTTGTGGCTGAAGCTGGCCTGCTCCGAACTGCGCGAGGCGACCGCGGGCATCCAGGAGGGTGAGCTGGACAGGGCTACCGCGCTGCTGACTCGAGCTTCGCTGGCAGTCGAACTGGTGACCGGTCAGCTGGAGATGATGCGCTACCTGTCACCGTGGGACTTCCAGACCATTCGCACCGTGCTCGGTCACGGTTCGGGGGCTGACTCGCCAGGCTGGCTGTCGGTGCGGCGGGACAGTCGTGCTCTCGGCCAAGCCTTCACGGCGCTCGTCGAGAAGCGCGGGATCGACCTGGCCGAAACATACCGCGCCGACCGGAAGGGGGAGATCTACCGGCTGGCCGAAGCATTGATCGAATGGGACGAGCGGGTCTCGCTGTGGCGAGTGCGGCACTACAAGGTCACCACTCGTGTCATCGGCCACCAAGTCACCGGCACGCAGGGTACCCCGGTGGAGATGCTGACCAAGCTGATAGCGCACAAGTTCTTCCCCGAACTGTGGGACGTTCGCACCCACCTGACCGACACCGGGCCCATGGCTGAACCGCAGGCCGATCCCTTGCCGACCAGTTCCGTATGAACGTCCTTTCCGTGGTCACCCCAAAGATGTTCCGCGCGCGCTTCCCGATGCTTCGGCGGACTGTGCACCTGGCCAGCTGCAGCCTGGGAGCCCGTTCGGTGGAACTCGACCAGGCGCTGGCGCGGATGCTGGACGAGATGGCCGTCGGCGGTGCGCCGTGGGAGGTGTTCGAACACCAAGTCAGCGAGGCCCGCGATCGGTTCGCCGCGCTGATCGGGGCGCGGCCCGACCAGGTGGCCGTGGTGCCCAACGCTTCGGTCGGCGCCTACCAGGTCGCTTCCACTCGGAACTGGCAGGCTCGCCCACGTATCGTCACCACCACGGCGGAGTTCCCCTCCATTGCCCACGTCTGGCTTGCCCAGCGCCCGTGCGGCGCCGAGGTCGTGCATGCCGCGCACTCCGTAGACAGCTATACCTCGCTGATCGACCGCAAGACCAGGCTGGTGTCGGTGCCGCTGATCGGCTACCAGGACTCGGCTCGGCTGCCGGTCGCCGATGTGGTGCAGGCCGCGCAGGCAGCCGGGGCCGAGGTCTTCGTCGACGCATATCAGGCGGTGGGCGTGGAACCGGTCGACGTCACGCGCCTGGGCTGCGACTTCCTCGTCGCCGGCACCGCGAAGTATCTGTTGGGCCTGCCCGGCCTCGCCTTTCTCTACGCCCGCTCACCCGAGCGTGCCGACCACACACCACGCCTCACAGGCTGGTTCGGCCGGGTCGATCCGTTCGGCTTCGACCCCCATCGGCTGGATTTCCCAGCGTCTGCCGTGCGGTTCGAGACCGGCACTCCGGCGGTGCCCGCCTGCTACGCCGCCAACGCCGGGCTGCGCCTGATCGGCGAGCTGAACCTGTCCGCTGTCCGTGACCACGTGAGTCAGCTGGGCGAGCTGGCTCACGAGCAGCTGACCGAGCAGGGCGAGCGGGTGCGCACCCTGCCGCCCACACAGCGGGGCGCCCACATCGGACTGGTCGACCCCGATCCCGCGGGGCTCGGCCGCCGACTGGCCGAACGCGGGATCGCGGTCAGCCCCCGCGGCGACATCGTACGGCTGTCGTTCCACTACTACAGCGATGTCGAGGACGTCGCTTCGCTGTGCGCGGCCCTGCGCGACGACCGGCTCTCGCGAGGCAGCTTGCCCTGATCCACACCGTCCCGAACCAAGTCCATGCAGTCCCGAAACCAAGCGGCAGGCTCCATGTGCACGGCTGAGTTGAGATTGTGGCTCCGCGAGGCCCGCGCTGTGCTACCGGGATTGCACGGGCCGTGGCCCTGGTTACGAAGCCGGACAACCGTTACGACTACCCGATCTACCTCGCACTCTCGCTGCTGGAACTGCCCACCGCCGACGACCCGGTGGAGCAGGCGTCCTTTGCGCCCTCTCGGTGCGACCGGCTCACGGCGCAGCTCATCGCCGACGTTCCGGCCTTCGAGCTGGCCGCGCTCGACGGGCAGACCGGACCGGTCACTTTGATCCCCGCCACCCCCGGAGCGAGTCTTACGAGCGACCGTTCGCGGCGCCGCAGGCGCTGCCAAAAATTACAGCATGCAGGACACGCAGCCCTCGACTTCGGTTCCCTCCAAAGCCATTTGGCGCAGGCGGATGTAGTAGAGGGTCTTGATGCCCTTACGCCAGGCGTAGATTTGGGCGCGGTTCAAATCGCGGGTGGTAGCGGTGTCTTTGAAGAACAGCGTCAGCGACAGGCCTTGGTCGACGTGCTTGGTGGCCGCGGCGTAGGTGTCGATGATCTTCTCGTAGCCGATGTCGTAGGCGTCCTCGTAGTACTCGAGGTTGTCGTTGTCCATGTAGGGCGCCGGGTAGTAGACGCGGCCGATCTTGCCTTCCTTGCGGATCTCGATCTTCGACGCCACCGGGTGGATGGAGCTGGTGGAGTGGTTGATGTAGGAGATCGAGCCGGTCGGCGGCACCGCCTGCAGGTTCTGGTTGTAGATGCCGTGCTCCATGACCGAGGCCTTCAGCGCACGCCAGTCGTCCTGGGTCGGGATGTGCACGCCCGCGTCGGCGAAGAGCTGACGGACCCGTTCGGTCTTCGGCTCCCACACCTGTTCGGTGTACTTGTCGAAGTACTCACCGCTGGCGTACTTCGATTCGGGGAACCCGCCGAAGTAGGTGCCGCGCTCCTTCGCGATCAGGTTCGAGGCCCGGATCGCGTGGTAGACAACGGTGTAGAAGTAGATGTCGGTGAAGTCGATGCCTTCTTCGGAGCCGTAGCGCACCCGCTCGCGCGCGAGGTAGCCGTGCAGGTTCATCTGCCCGAGGCCGATGGCGTGCGAGGAGTTGTTGCCCTGCTCGATCGACGGCACCGAGTAGATGTGGGTCTGGTCCGACACCGCGGTCAGCGCCCGGATGGCCATCTCGATGGTCTGCGCGAAGTCGGGTGAGTCCATCGTCTTGGCGATGTTCAGCGAGCCGAGGTTGCACGAGATGTCCTTGCCCACCTTCGCGTAGGACAGGTCGTCGTTGAACTCCGACGGCGTGGACACCTGGAGGATTTCCGAGCACAGGTTCGAGTGCGTGATCTTCCCCGCGATCGGGTTGGACCGGTTCACGGTGTCCTCGAACATGATGTACGGGTAGCCGGATTCGAACTGCAGCTCGGCGATGGTCTGGAAGAACTCGCGCGCCTTGATCTTCGACTTGCGGATGCGCTTGTCGTCGACCATCTCGTGGTACTTCTCGGTGACGTCGATGTCGGCGAACGGCTTGCCGTAGATCCGCTCCACATCGTAGGGCGAGAACAGGTACATGTCCTCGTTCTTCTTTGCCAGCTCGAAGGTGATGTCCGGTATCACCACGCCGAGCGAGAGGGTCTTGATGCGGATCTTCTCGTCCGCGTTCTCCCGCTTGGTGTCCAGGAACCGGTAGATGTCCGGGTGGTGTGCGTGCAGGTACACCGCGCCCGCACCCTGCCGCGCGCCGAGCTGGTTGGCGTAGGAGAACGAGTCCTCCAGCAGCTTCATGATCGGGATGACGCCCGAGCTCTGATTCTCGATCTTCTTGATCGGCGCGCCGTGCTCGCGAATGTTGCTCAGCAGCAACGCCACACCCCCGCCGCGCTTGGACAGCTGCAGTGCGGAGTTGATCGAGCGGCCGATGGACTCCATGTTGTCCTCGATGCGCAAAAGGAAGCATGACACCGGCTCGCCGCGCTGCTTCTTGCCCGAGTTGAGGAAGGTCGGGGTAGCGGGCTGGAAACGGCCTTCGATGATCTCGTCGACCAGCTTGCTCGCCAGCGTCTCGTCACCGGCGGCGAGGGTGAGCGCGACCATGCACACCCGATCCTCGAACCGCTCCAGGTAGCGCTTGCCGTCGAAGGTCTTCAGCGTGTACGAGGTGTAGTACTTGAACGCGCCCAGGAAGGTCGGGAACCGGAACTTCTTGGCGTACGCCTGCTTGAACAGCTTCTTGATGAACCCGCGGCTGTACTGTTCGAGAACTTCTGCCTCGTAGTAGTTCTCGTCGATCAAGTAGTCCAGCTTCTCGTCCAGATTGTGGAAGAAGACGGTGTTCTGATTGACGTGCTGCAAAAAATACTGGTGAGCGGCTTCGCGGTCCTTGTCGAACTGGATCTCGCCGTTCGGGCCGTACAGGTTCAGCATCGCGTTGAGGGCGTGGTAGTCCAGCACCTCGCCCGCTTCGCCGCCGCGGACCGGGGGCTGCTCTAAGCGAGCTGTTTTTCCGGCCGGCGCTGTCGTTGCTGTTGCCAAAACAATCCCAATCCCTCGCGGACGCGTTCGACGTCCTCAGCGGTTCCCATGAGTTCGAAGCGATACAGGTACGGCACCCCGCACTTGCGCGAGATCACCTCGCCCGCAAAGCAATAGGTATCGCCGAAGTTCGTGTTGCCCGCCGCGATGACACCGCGCAGCAGCGCGCGGTTGTGCGGATCGTTGAGGAACTTGGCGACCTGCCGCGGCACGAAATCCTTGTCGGAACGGTGGCCCCCCAGTACGTGCCGACCGCCCCCGTAGGTGGGGACGATCAGCACGTACGGTTCGTCTACGCGCAGCGAATCGGCGGTGTGCAGTGGTATGCGAGTCGCCGGGAAACCCAGCTTCTCGACGAAACGATGTGTGTTCTCCGAGGCGCTGGAGAAGTAGACCAACGCCGCCCCTTCGGACATGGTCGACTTCCTCCTCTCCGGAGTACCGGGCAGTGGACCGTCCGGCATTCGCCCTCGGACGAAACGGAAGCGGTCAGGCCGCCACGGTCGCGAGTGACTTGATGCGGTCGGGCCGGAAGCCGGACCAGTGCTCGTCACCGGCCACCACGACCGGCGCCTGTAGGTACCCGAGGGCCATGACGTAGTCGCGCGCCTCGTCGCTCACGGAGATGTCGACGACCTCATAGTCCACCCCGGCCTTGTCGAGGGCCTTGTAGGTGGCGTTGCACTGGACGCAAGCGGGCTTGGTGTACACGGTGACGGTCATTGATGTCCCTCTCTCCTTGTGATCCACAGCCTGTGATCCGTATGCCGATCGTTTGAGCGACCTGCAAGCAGTCGCTAGTGATGCACGATCCGACCTATGCTGCGCAAACTCCTGGATCGGGTCTCGAATCCCCTGATCAGCCACGTGTGGCCGACTCGTTCCGAGCGAGGTCTCTTGCCGTCTTCCAGTACCGAAGACACTACACCTAGTGGCCGACAGATTCATCCAACACGACATGTAGCGAGTCACACCGATGGAATTCCAACGGGAGAAGTCCCAGGACGCTCGATTCACAACTCGACACAACAGTGACACAGATCACAATTTGGCCACATAGCTTACTTTCAGCAAACTTCCTGGTGCACGGAGAGGGCCACCGCTACTCCGGTAGCGGTGGCCCTCGCTCGAGACCGGACGTGGAGCTTACACGGACGCCAGTTCGCCGCGCGCCGCCTCGACCAGTTCGCGCACCGTGGCCGCCAACTCGGTCAGCGCCTCGGCGTCCTCGCGCGGATGCGCGGCACCGAACCGCTCGCCGACGACACCGAAGTGCAGGTGCGCGGACTCCACCACGCGAGCACCTGCGACGCCGAGCGCCTTGACCGCGTCGCCGTGCGCCCATTGGGCGGCGTTCGGGCTGATCGACGCGCTGACAACAGCGGAAGGCCTGTCCTTGATGGCGCCCGCACCATAAGGGCGCGAGGCCCAGTCGATGGCATTCTTCAGCACCGCCGACAACGTGCCGTTGTATTCCGGAGTCACCACGAGCAGGCCGTCGGCCGCGGCGACCGCCTCGCGCAGCGCCTGGGCGGCGGCAGGAACCGAACCGGGGACATCGATGTCTTCGTTATAGAACGGGATGTCACCGAGACCTTCATAAATGGTGACCTCGACGCCCTCGGGGGCGGTCTGCGCGGAGGCCTCGGCGAGCTGCCGGTTGATCGAGGCGGCACGAAGGCTACCGACGAGGGCGAGGATGCGGGTCTGGCTCCCGGCTTCGCCGGGGCCAAAGGCCACTGTGTTGATGATTCGATCGCTTCGCTCACTCATGACGACTCCTGGTGTACTGAATGTGGTGTCCGAACGTTCAACACACATCAACCGGACCATGGTCCGATTACTTCCCGCGGAGTATGCGTGAGCGCTGTGAACTACCCCACATCCGACAGGCCGGCACCCGGCGAGCGCCGACTGCTCGGCGTCGGCGCTCCACTGCCCGGCCCTGCGGGGCCAACCGAGCGCGCGGACGCGGCGCGCAACCGGCAGCTCCTGCTGGACGCGGCACAAGAGCTGGTGCGCGAGCAGGGCGTAGACAGTCTCACCATGGACGCGCTGGCCAAGCGCGCCGGGGTCGGCAAGGGCACGGTGTTCCGCCGGTTCGGCAGCAGGTCAGGCCTGATGCACGCGCTGCTGGACCACTCAGAGCGGAAGAACCAGGAAGCGTTCATGTTCGGGCCGCCGCCACTCGGCCCCGGCGCGGCACCGGTCGAACGGCTGGTCGCCTTCGGGCGGGAGCGGCTCCTGCATCTCGAGGTGGAAGGCGAGCTGCACCGTGCGGCAGAGATCGGCGAGGCCGGGGACCGCTATTCCGGCGCGCCCTACGGACTACTGCGCGCCCACGTGGCCATGCTGCTGCGCCAGGCCGACGCGCAGGGTGAGATTCCGCTGATCGTCGACTCGCTGCTGGCCGCGCTCGGCGCGGCGCTCGTCATGCACCAGATGCATGTCCAGGGCTACACCCGCGAACAGATCGGCGACAACTGGGAGACGTTCGTTCGGCGCGTCGTCACCGGGTGAATCGCCAGTAGACTCGAGCGCCATGCGGAACCTGCGCGAACAGATCATCACCGAATTGGGCGTCCAGCCGAGCATCGAACCGAAGACCGAGGTGCGGCGCCGCGTCGATTTTCTCAAGGATTATCTGAACGCCACTCCCGCACGTGGTTTTGTCCTCGGCATCAGCGGCGGGCAGGACAGCGCGCTCACCGGACGGCTCTGCCAGCTCGCGGTCGAGGAGCTGCGCGCCGACAGTGTGGACGCGACCTTCCTTGCCGTCCGGCTTCCCTACGGCGTGCAGGCCGACGAGGCCGACGCCCGGATCGCGCTGGAATTCATCCAGCCGGATCGGTCCGTCGCGGTGAACGTCCGCCCCAGCGCGAACGCGGTGGCCGCCGAGGCGGCGGCGGCACTTCCGGCGGCCAAGCTGCGTGATTTCGTGCGGGGCAACATCAAAGCCCGTGAGCGCATGGTGATCCAGTACGCGCTGGCCGGCCAGGAGAACCTCCTGGTCGTCGGCACCGACCACGCGGCAGAGGCGGTCACCGGCTTCTTCACCAAGTACGGCGACGGCGGCGTCGACCTGACGCCGCTCACCGGCCTCACCAAGCGTCAGGGTGCGGCGCTGCTGCAGGAACTGGGCGCACCCGCCAGTATCTGGTCCAAGGTCCCCACCGCCGATCTCGAGGACGACCGGCCTGCACTGCCCGACGAGGAAGCGCTCGGTCTGCGCTACAGCGAAATCGACGACTACCTCGAGGGCGAAGACGTGACGCCGGAAGTCGCGGCCAAGGTCGAAGCGATCTTCCTGAACACACGGCACAAGCGCACAGTCCCGGTCACACCGCTGGACACCTGGTGGCGTTCATAGCCGCGGGGCCGGTCCGTGGACATGCCGGGAAGAACTAGCTCCAGCGCTCGTCCGGGGAGCAGCACGCAGACAGCTGGTCGCCGCGTAACTATCCGCCCGCGAAGGGCGGAAGCACGTCCACCTGGGGGCTCAGCGCGACACCGGGGTCGCGGGTGAGTTCGTCGCCGATCAGATAAGCGCAGACCGACAGCATCTTGTCCAGGTCGGGGCCGTAGGAGGCGGACAAGGTGGCGCGTAGATCGGCGATCGTGGCGCCGGCCGGGAATTCGAGGGTCTCGTGGTCCTTGCCGACGGCGTCGGCGATGGCGGCGAAGTATCGGATCTCAACCACCGATGGCTCCCATCGTCCGTTCCGGGGGGACGAACCCTTCGGCGTCGATGCCGTGGCCTGCCCATTTGTTCCACATCGCACCACGCCACAGGGTTGCGAGCTCGTCGTCGTCGGCGCCGGAACGCAGTGCCTGGCGCAGGTCGAACTCCTGATCGCTGAACAGGCAGGAGCGCAGCATGCCGTCCGCGGTGAGCCGGGTGCGGTCGCAGGTGTCGCAGAACTTGCGGGTGACCGTCGCGATGATCCCGACGGTCGCGGGGCCGCCGTCGACCAACCACTTCTCCGCGGGCGCCGACGGATCGGCCCGGCCCACCGCGGTGAGTTCGAACCGGCCGCCGAGCATGTCGAGCAGCTCAGCGGCGGTGACCATGTTGGCACGAGCCCACTCGTGGTCGGCGTCCAGCGGCATCTCCTCGATGAACCGCAGCTCGCAATTCTCGTCCAGGCACCACTGCAGCAGATCCGACGCGCCCGACAGGGTTTCGCGCATCAGCACGGCGTTCACCTTGACCGGCACCAGTCCGGCCTGCCGTGCGGCGCGGATACCCGCCAACGTGGAGTCGAGGCGGTCTCGCCGGGTCAGCCGCGCGAAGCCGACCCGGTCGACGGTGTCCAGCGACACGTTCACCCGGTGTAGCCCGGCGGCGGCGAGCGCGCGGGCACGGTGCTCCAGCCCGACGCCGTTGGTGGTCATGGCCAGCGGGATGTGCGGAACCTGTTCGTGGCATCCGGCGATAATCTGCTCCAGGTCGCGGCGCATGAGCGGCTCACCTCCGGTGAAGCGGACCTCCCGCACCCCCAGCTCGCGGACCGCGAGGCCGACCAGCCGCACAATCTCGTCCACGGTGAGCAACTCATTTCGGGGAATCTCCGGCAGCCCCTCCTCCGGCATGCAGTACGTACAGCGCAGCGAGCACTTCTCGGTGATGGAGACGCGCAGATCGCGGGCGACGCGGCCGAACCGATCCAGCAAGTAGGGCGTGTCGGGGCGGCCGTCGAGCGAGGGACGCCCCGAACGCACGACGGGAATCCCGACCTCGACCAGAGTCACATGTCCATTATGACGGCCTGCCGGGAATCGCCGACGGCGCAAGGTACCGAAATCGCTCACGGTAGCGGGGCGGCGAGTGTGCGCTTCGCACCAGCAGGCAGACCCGGATCACCAGGCCGGTGCACGTCGGCGGAGGCGGAAAGCCCCTGGCATACGGCGTTAGGCTGACTCGCATGAACCCTCGGCCCGCCAGCGTCTGGACCCGGCCCGTCGACGACTACCGCGACAGCATCGAACAGCTGCTGCGACCGCTGGCCGCGCGCGCGGTCGAGTCTGTCCCGGTGCAGGCGGCGTTGGGCAGGCAGCTGGCCGACGACGTCCGGTCGCCGATCGATCTTCCGGTGTTCCGCAACTCGGCGATGGACGGATACGCGGTGCGCGCCGAGTCGGTAGTAATCGCGCCGGTGACGCTGCCGCTCGCGGGCGTGGTCGCGGCGGGCGCTCCCGGCCGGACGCCGCTGCCGCCCGGCGCGGCCGTCAAGGTGATGACCGGTGCCCCGCTCCCGCCGGGCGCGGACTGCGTGATTCCGGTGGAGGACACGCACGCCGACGACGACACGGTGACCGTCGAACGCGGCCGCAGCGCAGGCGAATTCGTGCGCGAACCGGGCACCGACGTGCGGGCCGGAGACCTGCTGGCCACTGCAAGGACCGCGCTGGCGCCGCGGCACATCGCGGCGCTGGCCGCGGTCGGCCTCCCGACGCTGGCGGTGTTCGCCGCGGTACGCGCAGCGGTCATCACCACCGGTGACGAACTGGTCGCCGCGGGAACCATCCTGCGCCCCGGGCAGATCTACAACTCCAACGGCACCGCCCTGGCCGCGGCGCTCGCGGCGAACGGCGTCACCGTCGTCTCGGTCTCGCACAGCACCGACGATCCTGCGCGCTTTCGCGCGCTGCTGTCCGCCGCGACCAGCGCGGCCGATGTGGTGTTCACCTCCGGTGGGGTATCCAAGGGCGACTTCGAGGTGGTGAAGGAGGTGCTCGAGCCGCTGGGCGGGCAGTTCGGCTCGGTCGCGATGCAGCCGGGCGGACCCCAGGGGCTGACCGTCGTCGGCGGCGTGCCGGTGCTCAGTTTCCCGGGCAACCCGGTCAGCACGATGGTGTCGTTCGAGGTGTTCGCGCGCCCGATCCTGCGCCACCTCGCGGGCCTGCCCGAAGTCGCGACCTACGAGCTACCGCTGCGCACCGCCGTGCCTCGCTCGCCGGAGGGCAAGCGGCAGTTCCTGCGCGGCAAGCTGATCCGACCGTCCGGGGAACCACCCTGGCCACTCCGACATCCGATCGCGGTCGAGGTGGTGTCCGGGCCCGGCTCGCACCTGGTGGCGAGCATGGCGTGGGCCGAAGTGCTGGTCGATATACCTGCCGAGGTCTCCGCGTTGCCCGCGGGCGCGATTGTGCGAGTGTGGTCACTATGAGTGAGCTGTCCCATGTCGACCGGGAGGGTCGCGCCCGCATGGTCGATGTGAGCGCGAAGACCGACACCACCCGGATCGCCGTCGCGGCGGGCGAACTGCGGACCACCGCCGAGGTGGTCGCGCTGGTGCGGGCCGACGACCTGCCGAAGGCGGATGTGCTGTCCACCGCGCGCATCGCGGGCATCGCGGGCGCGAAGAAGACCTCGGAACTGATTCCGCTGTGCCACCAGCTGGCGCTGTCCTCGGTGCGGGTCGAGTTCGGTTTCACCGAGGCCGCGATAACGATCGAGGCCACCGCGAAGACCAAGGGCCCCACGGGCGTCGAGATGGAGGCGCTGACCGCCGTCGCGGTCGCCGGGCTCACCCTGCACGACATGGTGAAGGCGGTCGACCCGGCGGCGACGCTCGACGCGGTACGGTTGCTCACCAAAGAGGGCGGCAAGCACGGACATTGGGAGCGTCCCGCCGCCGAGGCGCCGAGC
This sequence comes from Nocardia sp. NBC_01730, assembly GCF_035920445.1. Taxonomy (NCBI): domain Bacteria; kingdom Bacillati; phylum Actinomycetota; class Actinomycetes; order Mycobacteriales; family Nocardiaceae; genus Nocardia; species Nocardia sp. NBC_01730. The sequence continues at coordinate 4,074,396 of NZ_CP109162.1, forward strand.
AAGACAACACATCAGCTGCTCGATGACGAAAAGTCCTCGGCTGGTGCGCTTTCCGACACGGATCAGCAGATCGATCGGGAACTGGACGAGGAATCCCGCTCGGCGGTGATCCTCGTCGCCTCCACGGGCGTCGCGGCGGGCATCCGCGTCGACACCACCGGCCCTGTCCTCGTGGAATGGCTTGCCGGCCTGGGCTTCTCGGTGCGCGGGCCGCTGGTTTATGCCGATGCCGAGATCGAGCTCGGCTTGGCCGACGCGCTGCGCTTCGCGCCCGCGCTGGTGATCACCACCGGGGGAACCGGCGCCTCCCCCACCGACGCCACCCCGGAAGCCACCCTCGCGGTACTCGACCGCGAACTGCCCGGCGTGGCAGAGGCGATCCGGCAGCGCGGCACCGCCGAGTTCCCGCTCGCCGCGCTGAGCCGGGGCGTGGCCGGGCTCGCGGGCCGCTCGGTCATCGTGAACCTGCCCGGATCGCCCGGCGGCGTCGAAGACGGCATCGCGGTGCTGGAACCGCTGCTGATTCATCTACTCGCACAAGTGGCCGGAGGCGGCACTCATGACAACAGCTGAGGCGACCGTCCGGCTCGCCCGGATCAGCGACCGGCCGCTCGACCCCGCCGAGGTCGATGCGGCGGTGACCGGACCGCACTACGGCGCGGTCGTGCTGTTCACCGGCAAGGTCCGCGACCACGATGGCGGACAGGCGGTTTCGGCCCTGGAATACTCCGCGCACCCGCAGGCGGAGCGGTTCCTGCGCACAGTGTGCGCGGAACTGGCCGCCTCTCGCGGCCTGCCCGTCGCGGCGGTGCACCGCGTCGGCGAGCTGGCCATCGGCGATCTCGCGATCGTCGTCGCGGTCGCGGCCGCACACCGCGCCGAGGCCTTCGCTGCGTGCGCGGAATTGGTGGATCGGATCAAACACGAGGTGCCGATCTGGAAGCGCCAACTGTTCGCCGACGGCTTGTCGGAATGGGTGAACGCCTGCTAGTGCGGCGCGTAGCGCCAGACGCCGAGCATGGCCTGCGGATCGAGCGGATCGGCGGCGGCATGCACGGTGTCGCGCAGGCGTGCCAGGGCGGTGTCGGTGTGCAGGCCCGCTCCGATGAGCACCAGCTGCGTACCGCGCGATTCGCCGCGCGACCAGTTGCCCGGCTCGAAGACGATGTGGCGGCCGACCATGTGCAGGACGAACTTCCTGCGTTCGTCCGCGACGCCGAACGCCGCGAAGCCCTTTGCCCGGAACAGCCCCGGCGGCGGGTCCTCCAGAAAACCGATCAGCCTGCGCGGGTCCAGCTCTCGCGTGCTGGTGAACGAGACGCTGGTGTATTCGTCGTGCAGATGGTGGTGGTCGTCGTGGTCCGCGTCGTGATTGTGCTCGGCGAGCAGTTCGTCGAAGCTCAATTGCTCGGCCACCCGCGGCGCCTCGCGCAGCGGTTCGTCGAACAGCAGTCCTGGATCGATCCGGCCGCGCGTGGTCGCGTACACCGGCACCGGGCCGACGAGCTCCGCGATGCGGTTCCGCAGCCGGGCCAGCTGCTCGTCCGGTACCCGGTCGGCCTTGTTCACCACCACCAGATCGGCCAGCCGCAGATGTGTGATCAGCTCGGGATGACGTGCGCTACTGTGCGGAAACTGCTCGGCGTCCACCACTTCGACCAATCCGCCATAGCGGATCCGCGGGTTGTCGCTGCCGACCACCATCCGGATAAGGCTGCGCGGCTCGGCGAGGCCGCTGGCTTCCACCACGATCACGTCGATCTTGGCGCGTGGCTGCGCGAGCCGGGTGAACAGCTCGTCCAGTTCGGTGACGTCGACCGCGCAGCATACGCAGCCGTTGCCGAGCGAGACCATGGCGTCTACCTGCCCGGCGACCAGCATCGAGTCGATGTTGATCGCCCCGAAGTCGTTGACCACCACCCCGATCCGGGTTCCCCGGTTGTCGCGCAGCAAGTGGTTGAGCAAGGTTGTCTTCCCGGAGCCGAGAAACCCCGCGACGAGCACAACAGGAATCCGGTCAGCCACTCCGCTCACCCTACTGCGCGGGTCCCACCCGCAATACCGGACGCCACCCTCCACGTGGCGAGGATGGCGTCCGATGGGTTCGGTGTGCGGACTATTTCGAGGGGCCGTTCAGCATGCCCAACAGGGTGTCGGCCAGATTGACCAGCTCCGGGGTGATGGCGGTGGCGTCGATGCCGAGCGACCTCGCCAGCGGCATCAGCAGCTCCACGACCTTCCCGCCGACGCTCCCTTGAGGGCCGGTCCACTGCGGCGCACCAGGAACGGCCTGAGACTGCGGCGCACCAGGAACGGCCTGAGACTGCGGCGCACCAGGAACGATCTGCCCAGGCAGCGGGATGATTCGCGCTTGCGGTTCACCCGGAACCGCCTGACTCGGCGGCACATCCGGGACGATCCGAGCCTGCGGCTCACTCGGAACCGCCTGACCGGGTAGCGCGCCCGGGACACCTTGCGGTGCGCGCGCAGCCGTCTGATCCTGCGGCGCGCTCAGCACCACCGCGGGCCGATCCGACGGAACACCCGACCCCGCAGCACCCGGAATTACCGCGGGCCGATCCGACGACGAGCCCGTCTGCGGAGCACCGAGCACATAACCGACCAAGCCGGTAGTGATCGCGATGGCGTGCTTCAGCTGCCCTTCCTGGCTCTCCAGTAGGGCGGCGTCCTCAGGGTTCGCGCCGTTGCCCATCTCGACGAAAACGGCGGGAACGGCGGTCAGCGCGGGTCCGGCGATGTCCTTGCGGGTCTGTAGCCCATCCGCCACACCGGCATAGTTCGCCGAGGGGAACCCGGCGTGCAGGTAGGCGTCGCGGACCGACTTCGATGCGGCATATCCTGCTCCGGCTTGGATCTGATTCACCGTCCCGTCCGGTATCGGCAGCCTTGGAATGATCAGGTGAAAGCCGCGATACTCCGCGGGGGCGCTGTCGGCGTGAATACTCACGGCGACGGCGGCGCCGGACTCGTTCGCGGCACGCGCTCGCTCATCGATGCAGCCACCCCAACCCGTGTCGTCCTGGCGGCTCAGCACCACGCGCGCACCGAGACTCTCCAACGACGCCTTGACCAACTGCGCGACGTTCCAGTTGATGGTGTGCTCGGGAATTCCGTTCACCGTGGTCATACCGGTGGTCTGGCAGTCCTTGGTGCCGCCGCGACCATCGCTGACCTGTCTTGCCAGGTCCTCCGAGTGCTTCGGTCCTTGGTGGCCGGGATCGAGAAACACGGTCTTGCCTGCGAGTTTGTTCGTTATATCCGGCGCTGCCGGTGCGGCTTGCGCAGTTGTCGGGAGCAGTCCGAAGAGCGTCATTGTCACCGCGGCCGTGACGGCGGTACAGCTACCGGCCTTGATGATGCTTGGCTTCATGTGCGGTCGGTGCCCCGGGATGGGGCACCCCTCCCTTCCCACTAGTAACACCAAACCCAGTAGTCACTCTTGCAACGCGGGTATCAGCAAGCAAGGTCCGTTATCGAACCGTTACTCTGCGGGATGGCATGTTCGGGCTGCTCAGACGCTATGCGGCAGACTGGCGCAGCGACCGAAGGCCGTAGTGCACGCGCGTCTTCACCGTGCCCACTGGCACGCCGAAGTCGTCGGCGACCTCCTGATAGGCCCGGTCCCGCAGGATCACCTCGGTCACCGCCTCCCGCTGGGCGGTGGGCAGCAGGGCCAGCAGTTGCGCCACCAGAAGGCCGTCGACCAGCCCGTCGGTGAAATCCGGGTGCGCGTACCGGGAATTGGCCTGTTCGTCGACCTCGTCCCAGTCGGCATCCCTGGGTCGTGCGGCCCGCGCGCGAGCCATGTCGATGACGACGTTGCGCTGAATGGCCAGCAGCCAGGTCCGGACCGCGCCCTTGGCCTCGTCGAACCTCCCACAGGAACGCCACGCGCGCAGCAGTGTTTCCTGTACCGCATGTTCGGCGAGCCCCGGATCGTCCAACGATCGCACGGCCCGCCAGTGCAGCAGCGCGCGCTCGCTGGTCAGCACGGTAGCGAGCCCGTCGTCGGTGCACAGTCGCGCACAACGCAGGCCACACGGGGCAGAACGCGTCCGCCGGGGGCGGGAGGCAGGCCAAGCACATCTCATGCCAGGGATATCGCGGCGATTCGACCGGATGACAACACCGCCCGCGATTCAGTACTGCCGCCGACCGGAATTCCGGTTTCGATCACATCCATCGGGCAGATCTGGTAGACCTTGCCGCGGAGATTCGGGGATCTCCCTCGTCAGCCGCGAAGCGGCAGTAGAACACAGTCGAGGAGAACATCGTCATGCGTGCAAGCATGCTCCTGACCGCGGGGGCCATGGCCGCCGCGGCGACCATGCTCGGAGCCGGAACCGCGGCGGCCGAACCCGCGAATACCATGCCGCACAACGGCCTCTACTTGGTCGGGGTCGACATTTTCCCCGGTACCTGGGAGGCACCTGGCACGGCCGATCCGGCTTACGGCTGCGACTGGCGCAGGCTGTGGAAGGTCGAGGGCGACAACACCGACATGAAGAACATCATCGCGAACAACTTCACCCGCCTCAGCCCGGTGCGGGTGGAGATCAAGCCGACCGATGTCGCGTTCAAGACCGAGAACTGCGGTCCGTGGCGGCTACTGCCCCCGCCGCCGAGCACCGGATCCTTCGGCGGCTGACCGCGCGGAATCGCCTCGTCCGCGTATCGACTTACGTTCGACAGACGCTGGGGTCGGCCGCATTCGATCTGATGCTGCCCCACCTGCCCGACGCGGTGGTGGCGCGGATGAGTTCAACGGCCCGCCCTCGGCGGCTCACTTCACCAAAGTGAACTGCATGACGTCGATGTGCCCGCTGCGGAAGTATGCCGCGCAGCCGGTCAGGTACTTCATGTAGCGCTCGTAGACTTCCTCGGACGCGAGCGCGATCGCCTCGTCGCGGTGGTCGCGTAACGCGGCGGCCCAGCAGTCGAGCGTGCGCGCGTAGTGTGGCTGCAACTCCTGGATCTTCTCCGTGCCCAACCCGGCGCGCCCGGCGAGCCGGGTCACCTCCGCGGGCTGCGGCAGCTGTCCGCCCGGGAAGATCTCCCGCTTGATGAAGATGTGGAACAGGGCGTTGTCCCGGGTGACGGGAATATTCATGCGCCGTAGGTCGTTGAGCGTGTGGCCGATGATGGTATGCAGGAGCATCCGCCCGCCTTCCGGCAGCATTCGGTGGCAACACTCGAAGAACGCCTCATAGCGCTCGCGCCGGAAGTGTTCGAACGCGCCGATGCTGACGATCCGGTCGACGTCGCGGTAGTACTCTTCCCAACCCTGCAGCCGGACCTCGGCGCCGGGGATGTGCTCCCGGTCGATCGTGGCCTGCACATAGTCGTACTGGTTGCGGCTGAGCGTGAGCCCGATGACCTTGACTCCGTATATCGCTGCGGCACGCACCATCGTTGCGCCCCAACCGCATCCGATATCGAGCAGGGTCATGCCGGGCTGCAGATCGAGCTTGCCGAGCGCCAGATCGATCTTGGCGCGCTGCGCCTGTTCGAGCGTCATGTCCTGGCGCTCGAAGTAGGCACAGCTGTAGGTCATCGAGGGGTCGAGGAACAGCGCGTAGAACTCGTCGGACAGGTCGTAGTGCGCTTGCACCTGCCGATAGAACGGCGGGAGGTCGGTCATCACGTTTCTCCTGTTCACCGGGTGTCATCAGCTGATACGCGCGAGCGGGGAGTTTCGTTTACCGTCGGTGCCGAACGATACCGAAGCGTTGCCGAGACACGCTCGCTCACCTTGCGCGTCGACGGACACCCCGGTAGCCTCAGCAATGTCTAGCTCTTGTGGACGTAGGTGTTCCTCCCACAAGAATTCCGAGGCCCGTTCCGAACCGGACGCGTGCATCGTTCCGCGAATCCGGGGATCGTCGCCGCGGTTCCACTGCACGTCACGGCATTCGCCGCATCCATGAACCACTCCACCTGAAATGGAAATACCATGAGCCCCAATATGATTGAGAAGAAATCGCCCGATCGGCAGGACGCGGCACAGACCGTGACCGGCATCCTGGACATCACGGGCAACCGTGGCGCACTGCGCGTCGACGGCTACCTACCTGGTCCGCACGACATCACCGTCCCGACCCGGCTCATCCGGGAGAACGCACTGCGTCGCGGCGACTTCGTCACCGGCACAGCGCAATCCGATTCCCGATCCGACAAGCCGGCCGCACTGCACACGGTGCGGACCGTCAACGGGCAGCGGCCGGAAAGACTGCGCGGCCGTCCGGAGTTCGCCGATCTGGTCCCGGTCTATCCCGACGAACGCCTCCGTCTCGAAACCGAACAGCACGCCATGACCACGCGCGTCACCGACCTGGTTATGCCCATCGGCAAGGGGCAGCGTGCGCTCGTCGTCGCCCCGCCCAAGGCGGGAAAAACCGCTGTGCTGCAAGCGATTGCGCACGGCATCGCGAAGAATCACCCGGAATGCGAGCTGCTGCTCGTGCTGGTCGGCGAGCGCCCCGAGGAGGTCACCGACCTGACCAGGGCGGTGCCCGCCGACGTCGCCGCCGCCACCTTCGACCAGCCGCCGCGCGAGCACATCGCCGTGGCCGAACTGGCCATCGAGCGCGCAAAGCGGCTCGTCGAGATGGGACGCGACGTCGTCGTCCTGCTCGACTCGCTGACCCGCCTCGCCCGCGCCTACAACGTGGCCGCCCCAGCATCGGGCCGCATTCTGTCCGGTGGCGTGGATGCCGCCGCGCTCGCCCCGCCCAAGCGCTTCCTCGGCGCCGCCCGCAATATCGAGCACGGCGGGTCGCTCACCATCATCGCCACCGCCCTGGTGGAGACCGGCTCGCTGGGCGACACGGTGATCTTCGAAGAGTACAAGGGCACCGGCAACGCCGAACTCAAACTGGACCGCGCCGCAGCGAACAGGCGCGTCTTCCCCGCCGTCGACATCGCAAAGTCCAGCACCCGCAAAGATGAGCTGCTGCTCACCCCAGACGAACTGACCGCGACGCATCAGCTGCGCGCGACCCTGGCTCCCCTGGACGGGCAGCAAGCACTCGACCTGCTGCTGGAGGGCCTTCGCAAGACCGAGACCAACGCGCAATTCCTGGCCCCGATGCGGTCCGCCCGCGGCTGAGTGACGTCGACCACGACCGATGGTGCTGGCGTGAACCCGCCAGCTCGGGCACCGCGTGACTGCTGGACTCGATCTCGTGTCCACAGTTCACACCACCGCACCGACTCCCCGCCGCACCACGCTGACCGGCTGGCTCGCGGTCGCCTCGGTCATGCTCGCGATCTTCTCGATCGTCACCACCGAGATCCTGCCGATCGGGCTGCTCACCTCGATCGGCGCCGACTTCACCATCTCCGACGGCATGGCCGGGCTGATGATGACCACGCCGGGACTGATCGCCGCCGTCGCGGCGCCGCTCGTCACCGTCGCCACCGCGCGTATCGACAGGCGACTCATGCTGTGTCTGTTCATGTTTCTGCTCGTGCTCGCCAACGCGCTGGTGGCGGCCGCGCCGGAATACTGGGTGGTGCTGGTCTCGCGGGTGCTGGTCGGGGTCACCGTTGGCGGCTTCTGGTCCATCGCGGCCGGATTGGCCGAACGCCTCGTGCCCGCCGACTCGGTCGCCAAGGCCAACGCCGTGATCTTCTCCTCGGTGCCGCTCGGCTCCGTGCTCGGCGTTCCCTCGGGCACGCTGCTGGGTGGAATCGCCGGTTGGCGAACGGCTTTCCTCGTGGTCGGCGTCCTGACGGCCGTCGTGTCGGCCATGCTGGTCGCGTTCCTGCCCGCGCTGCCCGCCCGCCAGGTCACGCGGCCCGCACTGCTGGGTGCGCTGCTACGCCGCGGCGATATCCGATTCGCACTGCTGGCAACGTTTCTCATCGTGCTGGCCCATTTCGGCGCGTACACCTACGTGACGCCGTTCCTCGAACAGGTCACCCTGGTCGGCCCCGGCGTGGTCACCATCGTGCTGCTGAGCTACGGCGCCGCGGGCATTCTCGGCAACTTCCTCGGTGGCGCCTGGATCATGCGCAGGCCCCGCGCCACCCTCGCCGCGGCCGCAGCGCTGATCGCCGGCGCCACGCTACTGCTGCCCGTGTCGGGCCGGTGGGGGTTCGGCGCACTGGCTCTGCTGGTCGTGTGGGGCGTCGGGTACGGCGCGGTGCCGGTGTCGTCCCAGGCGTGGTTCGCGAAGGCAGCGCCTGACGCGCCGGAGGCGGCGGCGGTGCTGTTCACCGCCTCGTTCCAGGCGACGATCTCGCTCGGCGCGCTCGCGGGCGGTGTCGTCGTGGACCACGGTTCGCCAAGCACCGTTATGACGCTCGGCGGGTTGACCGCCACGCTGGTGATTGCGGTGGTGTGGGCGCATCGCGCACAGGGCCGCACCTCGCCGGATCGGTGACCATTACCTCCGAGGTAGTCGACTCGGCACGCGGGCCTCGGCAGGATCGTGTCCATGATCGATATGACGGGCACCACGCTGTTCCACCAGACCATGCCGTTCACCGAGCGGCTAGGTGTCGAGGTCATCGAGCACGGACCCGCGTTGGTGCGCAGCCGCCTCGCCTGGAATGAATCGCTGTGCACCCTCGGCGGCGTGTTGCACGGCGGGGTGCTGATGTCGCTCGCCGACGCGACCGGTGCGGTGTGTGCGTTCCTGAACCTGCCCGAAGGCAAGCAGGGCACCACCACGGTGGAGTCGAAGACGAACTTCCTACGTGCCGTCCGCTCCGGATACGCCAACGCCTCCTCCGTCCCGCTGCACGCCGGGCGTTCGTTCATCGTGGTCGAGACGGTGATCCGCGACGACGCCGACAAGCTGGTCGCGAAGGTGACCCAGACCCAGGCGGTGCTGTAGCCAACCGCGCCTGCCCGATGTGCGGCACAATTCGCACACCAAGCCCGCCCGGCACCGATTTCCGGTGCGGGGCGGGCTTCCTCGTGCTCAGCCGACGATGACGACAGCGCATGACGCCAGGAACACGACCTGGACCAGCGCCCGCAGCGGCAGCGGCATGGTCTTGATCCCCAGCTCGGCCCGTGCGGCGCGGACGTTGGCCGGGAACATCATCACCAGCAGCGCGATCAGACAGATCGCGGCCAGGTCGGCGGTCGCGGGGATCACCAGGCCGACCGCACCGGCCAGTTCGAGGATGCCGGTCAGCGTCACCAGCGCAGGCGGGCTCGGAAGCCGCGGCGGCACCATGGCGATCAGGGCGTCGCGGCGCGGCTGGAGGAAGTGTGCGCTCGAGGTGAGGACGAACATCGCGGCCAGCCCGAGCGCGGTCGCGTGCGGCCACGAATCGAGCCATCCGACACCGGCCAGCCAGCCGATAAGCCGAGCCAGCGCGGTGACGACGGCGAGTACAACCAGCGGTGCCATCGGGGTCTCCTGTCGAACAGCAAATCTTGACAGTGGAAAGATTAGGCGGACGATGGAAACTTGTCAATGTCTAGATTGTCGGTCACCATCGAGGTATGGCGAAGAACGGCTACCACCACGGCGACTTGCGGTCCACGATCCTGGCCGCGGCCGCCGAACAGATCGCGTCCGACGGTGTCGACGCCGTCTCCCTGCGCAACCTGGCGCGGCACGCCGGGGTCTCGCACGCGGCGCCCGCGCATCACTTCGGCGACCGAGCGGGCCTGCTCACCGCGCTGGCCACCGAGGGCTTCGAACTGCTGACCGACCAGCTCGAGCAGGCGGCCGGAGATTTCCGGGACGTCGCGGTGGCCTACATTCGATTCGCCCGCGAACACCCCGGGCATTTCGACGTCATGTACCGGCACAACCTGCTGCATGCCGACGACCCGAAACTTCAGGCGGCACGGGTACGTTCTGGCGCTGCGTTACGCTCCGGTGTCTCCGCGATGCAGCCGGAGCGGAACCGACAGCATCAGCAGGCGACCCAACTCGCCGCTTGGTCGCTGGTGCACGGCTTCGCCTCGCTGTACCGCGAAGGGGCACTGGACAACTCGGCGCTGGTTACCGACCCCGACCCGGAGGCGGTCGCCCGCCTGATGCTTTCCACCATGCGGTTCGACTGACGAAACCCGCCTGTGGCGGGCCGCCACAGTGTTATCTAGAGGACCTGGAAGGAGTAGGCGGCCATCATCTCGTGGCTGCCGTCGACACATGGACATCCACGCCTACCCGACCGAGGCGACCACTCCGGTGGACCAGAGCGAGGCGCGCCGGATCGCCAAACGCTACCTCTCGAACGACGACGACGCCGAACGCGGAATCACCTACCAGATCACCGAATTCGACACCTGCTTCGTCGCCGCCGCCGTCTTCCCTCCATCCCGGTTCGCCGACCCGAACGTCCCCCTGCTGGTCGTCGGCGGCTCGGTCTGCGTCATCGACAAGCCCACCGGCGCGGTCTCCTACTGGCCCACCTACCCGACCGACATAGTCGCCGAACAGTACGCGGCCGCACTACGGGACGACCGTCTGATCATCGAGGACAGCTGGCCAGAGGAACACGACGAACACTAGGAGATCCCGCCGTGCAGTTCATGCTTCTCGGCTATGACGGTACGGACACCGGTTCACTCGAGCGGCGCACGGCTGCCCGCGACAAGCACATCGCCCTCGGGGACAAGCTGGCAGCCGAGGGCAAGATGCTCTTCGGCACCGCCATTCTCGACGATGACGGCACAATGATCGGGTCGATGCTGATCCTCGAATTCGACTCACGCAGCGAACTCGACGAATGGCTGAAGGTCGAGCCGTATGTCACCGGAGACGTCTGGCATATCGACATCCGGCCGGTAAGGGTCGGCCCTTCGTTCACCCGGCTGCGCAGGGCCTGACCCAGGCGCGTGTGGGCGACCTGGCCAGCGGGCCCCTGCACAACAGCGGCAGGCTGATCGACAGCAGCGAGAAACGCCAGGTCATTCATACAGCGTCGACAGGCCGATGAGTGCGACCTCGTCCGACTCCGCCGCCCTTCGTGCATTGTCGTTGAAACCAGTGCCGCTGAAGCACAGTAGCCGGGTTCGGCTGGTGTCGTATCGACCATTGCGGGCGATGACATCCCGGATATGCCGAAGGCGATCCAGATGACTTTGCCCCAATGTCGTTCCACTTTGCCTCACCGATCGCCAGGAGCGGTGGCTTGCCGCCGTCCGATACCCCGATGACGGCGACGTCGATCTCGTGATTTGTCCGAGTGCTGGCGTCGTGAACCGTCCCATGACCGACCTTGGCCGGAAGTTCGGCGAACAAACCAGGATCGGAATGGTGCAGCGCCCAATCCCGGCAGATCTGCTCGAAATGTGGCCCGAGCACGTTGCTGACGAACCCGAGGCGACTGGCGCGCCACACACGGTTGGCACCTCCGGGGCGTTCGAGCTGGTCCCAGACCGGACGCATGATTGCGTGGTAGAACCGAATCAGCGGCTCGGAAATGCGATACGTGGATCTGTTGTCCCGGAAGGCGTCGGCGTCGCGGTACAGGAGTCCGACATCTTTATCTAACTGTACCCCCCAAAGACGTCAACCCGCCCATGATCGCTGGGGTAGTGGAATACACCGAAGGCCCGGTCCTGATGGACCGGGCCTTCGGTGTAGAGATGATGAAACACGCAATCCGGCCACCCTCGCAGCGTGCACAATCAGCTCGGTGCCCCTCGATAGCCACCTGACCGGCGGAGCCCGATGATCGCACCGGCGCGCGGTCGCCCGATTCAGTACGCAGGCTGGGCAGGCGGGGCGTCTTTTTGGACGCTCGGGGCGGCGGGTTCACCCGCGTCGGGAACTTCGGTGCCGCGCAACGAGGTTCCGGCCGTTTCGCGGAGGAAGGTCCAGGCGACCAGGCCGATCAGGGACGCGCCGACCATGTAGGCGGCGGGGAATAGGGACCAGCCGGTCGATTCGATCGCGGCCTCGTTGATCAGCGGGGCGGTGCCGCCGAAGGCCGCGGTGGAGACGTTGTAGCCCAGCGCGAAGCCCGCGTAGCGGACGTGGGTCGGGAAGATGGCCGGGAACGTGGAGCTGATGGTCGAAAGCTGCGGCACGTACAGGAGGCCGAGCACGATGAAGCCCGTGACGGCCCACGCGGTCCCCTGACCCATCAGCCAGTACATCGGCACCGCCATCACCGCGAGGCCGAGCAGCGAGAACAGCCACATCGGGCGGCGGCCGACATGGTCGGACAGCTTGCCGAAGAACGGCAGCACCAGCATCATCACCAACTGCCCGACCAGCATCATCGCGGTGGTGGCCGACTCGCCCATGCCGATCGTGTTCTGCAAGTAGGTCGGCTGGTAGGTGAGCAGCGTGTAGTTCACCACGTTGAGGGCGACGACCAACCCGGCCAGCGTGAGCGTCTCGCGCCGGTAGGTGGTCAGCACCGCACGCAGACCGCCCGGCGGATGCTTGTGCTCAGCGACCTCGTCGAACACCGGACTCTCGGCGAGCTTGGACCGCAGATACCAGCCGGTCAGGCCGAGCGGAATGGCGAGCAGGAACGGAATGCGCCAGCCCCAATCGTGCATGGCATCCGAGCCGATCGCGAGCTGACAGGCCAGCACCGTCGCATTGCCGCCGACGAACCCGCCGAGCGTGCCGAACTCCAGGAAGCTGCCGAGGAATCCGCGTTTGCTGTCGGTCGCACACTCGGCCAGATATGTTGCGGCGCCGCCGTATTCACCACCGGTCGAAAAGCCTTGCACCACACGAAGAGCGATGAGCAGGATCGGCGCGAGCACACCGACGGTGGCGTGCGTCGGCAGTAGGCCGATGACACCGGTAGCGGCGGCCATAAGCAGGATTGTGGTGGCCAGCACTGCTTTTCGGCCGATCCGGTCGCCGAGCGGCCCCCACACCATGCCGCCGAGCGGGCGAAGCACGAACGAGACGGCGAAGCCGAGCATGGTGCCGAGCGTGCCCAGTTCGCCGGGGAAGAAGGCGTCGGTGAGGTAGCCCGCGGTCGCGGCGTAGACGCCGTAGTCGAACCATTCGGTGGCATTTCCCATCGCGGAGGCCGCAACTGAGCGCCGCAAAGGGAAACTCTCGGATGTTTGGTCGGTCACGTGCACGTCCTCTCCAGCCCGTCACGGACCTCGATTCGTTCCTCCTTCGGCGTCCAACCGAAGGCGTGGCACGAACACAGGCAATACCCAGATTCCAAAATTGGCAAACAGCGGCGGCCCGAAAAGGGCGACGTGAGAATACTCTGACCTGCCAGCACGTCAAGAATGTGACACCAGTCACAATGGACTGAAATCCGGAATACAACCGCGACACCGACCAGTCGGCCGAGGGACAACGTCGCGGCGTCAACGCACCCGCACCCACACCACCCGCAGGAGCGAGACCTCCCAATCAGCTACCCGCAAGCAACGCAGTAATGCCAGCAGTAACCTCGCGCGCCAACGCGGCGCCAACGGGGGCATGCCGGCTCAGTAGCCGATACCACATGGCCCCGAACGCGAAGTCGACCACCAGATCCAGCGGCACCGCCTCGGCCAGCTCGCCCGCGTCGACCCCCTGTTGCAACAGTGCGCGCAGCGTGGCGCGGCGCGGACCGATCACGGTGTCCTGCAACCGCTTCGAGATCGCCGGGTCGCGCTGCGCGTCGGCCATCAGGCCGACCAACGCCTGTCCGGTCACCTTGCGCGCGAGTTCGTAGGTTGTCGCGAGGAGACGTTCGATGTCGGCGAGGACGTCCGCGGAGTCGTCTTCCACCAGGAGCGCGGGATGCTCGTCGGCCAGCCCGACGAGCGCCTCCATAAGCACCGACGCTTTGTCCGGCCACCAGCGGTACACCGTCTGCCTGCCCGCACCCGCCGCGTCGGCGATCGCCTTGATGGTCAACTCCTGGTAGCCATCGCGCTCGCACAGCTCCAACGCGGCACGCAGGATCGCCCGCCTGGCGTCCTCGCTGCGCGGGCGGCCTCGGATTCCGGTCATGCCCGCACTTTACAAGACACAGTGCCTCGTTTATATTTCGAGGCACAATGGTTCGAAAATAAGAGGAGAAGGTTGTGCGCAACCGAGTTGTCATCGTGGGCGGTACGTCGGGCATCGGCCTCGCCACCGCGCGCAGGCTCGCATCCCACGGGCGCGAAGTGATCATCGCCGGACGCGGCGCCGGGCGACTCGCCGCCGCACTCGCCGAACTCGGTCCGGACGTCACCGGACAGACGGTCGACGCGCGGGACGAGACGGACCTGGCCCGATTCTTCGACGAGGTCGGGCCGATCGACCATCTGGTGGTGACCGTGACCGGACCGTCCGGCACCACCCCGTTCCGCGAGCTCGGACTGGATCTTGTGCGGCAGCACGTCGACGGCAAACTGCTCGCTCACACGGCCGCGATACAGGCCGCACTGCCGCATCTCGCCGCGGGTGGCTCGATCGCGCTGGTGTCGGCGGCGTCGGCGGGCGGCTCGATGCCGACGACGGCGGCGCTGGCCGCGGTGAACGCCGGTGTGGAAGCCATGGTTCCGGTACTGGCCGTCGAATTGGCGCCGCTGCGGGTGAACGCGGTGTCTCCGGGCGTGATAGACACCGACTGGTGGAGCTTCCTGCCCGACGGCGCCCGTGCCGAAGTATTCGACTCCATCGCCTTGTCCACGCCGGCCGGTCGGGTCGGCACGGCCGACGACGTGGCACATGCGATCGAGTTCCTGGTCGATAACTCGTTCACCACCGGGATCGTGGTGCGCGTCGACGGGGGCGCGCGACTGGGAGCGGCGAAGTAGGCAGTTCGACCGCGCCGGTTCAGACGCCGGTCCGCATGCGGAACCGCCGTTTCCGCACTACAGCGGGGTCACATACGCACCGGCGATGCCGCCGTCCACCATGAACTGCGAAGCTGTGATGAATGAGGAATCGTCACTGGCGAGGAAGGCCACCGCGGCGGCGATCTCCTCCGGTTCGGCGAAGCGCCCGAGCGGCACATGTACCAGGCGACGCGCGGCCCGCTCGGGGTCCTTGGCGAACAATTCCCGCAGTAGCGGCGTATTCACCGGACCCGGGCACAGAGCGTTCACTCGAATGCCGTCGCGGGCGAACTGCACTCCCAGTTCCCGGCTCATCGACAGCACGCCGCCCTTGGAGGCTGTGTAGGAGATCTGCGAGGTCGCCGCGCCCATCACCGCGACGAACGACGCGGTGTTGATCACCGAGCCCTTGCCGCGCTCCAGCATGTGCTGGATGGCGTACTTGCTGCACAGGTATACCGAGGTCAGGTTAACCTCCTGCACGCGACGCCAGGCGTCGATGCCGGTGGTCAGGATCGAATCGTCCTCCGGCGGTGAGATTCCCGCGTTGTTGAACGCGATGTCCAGTCCGCCGTAGCTGTCGACCGCGGTCTGGAACAGCGCCTCGACCTGGGATTCGTCGGTGACGTCCACCTCGACGTAACGCCCGCCGACTGCCGCGGCGGCGGCCTCGCCAGTGGCGGCGTCGACGTCCGCGACGACGACCTTCGCACCCTCCGCGGCGAAACGACGGACCGTGGCCAGACCGATACCGCTCCCACCGCCGGTGACGACGGCGACGCGATCCTGTAAGCGCTGCAAAGTATCTCCTGTCGGGTGGTGAGTCACTGCGTGGCGAGGAAGACGTTCTTGGTCTCGGTGAACGCCAGCGCGGCATCCGGCCCGAGCTCACGGCCCAACCCCGACCGCTTGAAACCGCCGAACGGCGTCCAATACCGCACGGACGAATGCGAATTCACCGACAGGTTGCCCGCCTCGACGCCGCGCGAGACGCGCAACGCCCGGCCGACGTCACTGGTCCAGATCGAGCCGGACAGGCCGTACTCCGTATCGTTGGCGATCCGGACGGCGTCGGCCTCGTCCTCGAACGGCAGCACCGCGACCACCGGGCCGAACACCTCCTCGGTGAGCACCCGGTCAGCGGGCGCGCTGGGCAGCACCACCGTCGGGGGGTACCAGAATCCAGGCCCCTCCGGCCTGCTTCCGGTGAACGCCACCTTCGTCGACCGCTCCACGAATCCAGCGACGCGCTCGCGGTGCGCGGCCGAGATCAGCGGCCCCATCTCGGTGGACTCGTCGGAAGGATCGCCGACCCGCACCCCTTGCACCGCCGGTTCCAGCAGCTCGAGGAAACGGTCGAATACGCTGCGCTGCACCAGAATTCGAGAACGCGCGCAGCAGTCCTGCCCGGCGTTGTCGAACACGCCGTATGGCGCCGTCGCCGCCGCCCGTTCCAGGTCGGCGTCGGCGAACACGATGTTCGCGCTCTTTCCACCGAGTTCCAGCGTCACCCGCTTCACCTGCCGCGCGCAGCCCGCCATGATCTGCGTGCCCACCTCGGTGGAGCCGGTGAACACCACCTTGCGGACGGCCGGGTGGGTGACGAAGCGGTTGCCCACTACCGATCCCTTGCCGGGCAGGACCTGGAACACGCCCTCGGGCAGCCCCGCCTGGAGCGCGAGTTCCCCGAGCCGGATCGCGGTCAGCGGCGTGAGTTCGGCGGGTTTGAGCACCACCGTGTTGCCCGCCGCGAGCGCGGGCGCGAATCCCCAGGCCGCGATCGGCATGGGGAAGTTCCACGGAACGATCACGCCGACCACGCCGAGCGGTTCGTGGAAGGTGATGTCGACGCCGCCCGCGACCGGAATCTGGTTGCCCAGCAACCGTTCCGGCATACCGGCCGCGTAGTGCAACACGTCACGGACATTGCCCGCCTCCCAGCGCGCGTTGCCAATGGTGTGCCCGGCATTGGCGACCTCGAGTCGCGCGAGCCGCTCCAGGTCGGTGTCGACTGCCTCGGCGAAACAGCGCAGCAGCCGGGCCCGGTCGCCGGGCGCGATGTCACGCCATGCGGCCGAGGCACGCTCGGCGTCGGCGATGGCGGCGTCGGTCTCCGCTTCCCCGACGAGCTCGACGGTGGTCACCACCTGTTCGGTCGCCGGATTGACCACCTGCGCCGTCGTCACGAGTTCCGCTCCCTTCGATAGGTGTCCGCCGCCTCGACCAGTGCCCGGATCAACCGTCGGTCGGTGGCATCGACCTCCGGATGCCATTGCACGCCCAGCAGGAAAGAACCGTCGGTCGCCTCCACCGCCTCGATCGTGCCGTCGGTGGCGTGCGCTGTGGCGAGCAGACCGTCGGCGAGCCGGTCGATGGCCTGATGATGATGGCAGTGGACCTTCACCTCCGGACCGGCGAATTCCGCGACCCTGCTGCCCGCGGTCGTCAGCACACGGGTGACGCTGAACCCGCCCTCGGTGCCGGAATGCTCGTCGTGACCGACGACATCGGGGAGATGCGAGATCAGGCTGCCGCCCAATGCCACGTTCATCAGCTGGAGCCCGCGGCAGACCGCGAGGATCGGCAGGCCGGCTGCCCGCCCCAGCTCGAACAGACCGAATTCCGATTCGTCACGATCCGGCCTGGTGGAGCCGGGGGATCCGCCCGAAGGGCCGTCGTAGCGGGCGGGATCGATGTCGGCGCCGCCGGTCAGCACCAGCCCGTCGAGCAGCCGCACCAACTCGGGGCGGGGCGCACCGGCGGGCGGCAGCAACACCGGGATACCGCCCGCCGCGACCACCATGGCGACATAGGTGTGCGGCAAGACCGCGCTGGGCAGGTCCCAGGCATTGAAGCGTGTTTGCTCCACATAGGTCGGCAGGCCGATCACGGGACGTGCGACCTCAGAGTCGTTCGAAACCACGGATACGCTCCCAATCGGTGACCGCGGCGTCATAGGCGTCCAACTCGACCCGCGCCGCGTTGCGGTAGTGCTCCACTACATCGTCACCGAACGCCGCACGAGCCACCGCGCTGTCCCCGAACAGCTGGGCCGCCTCGCGCAGTGTCCGCGGCACCCGGGGTCGCTTCGACTGGTAGGCGTTGCCGTGGAATTCCGGCTCCAACGGAAGCTGCCGGTCAATTCCGTGCAGTCCCGCGGCGATCAGCGCCGCCACGGCGAGATACGGGTTCACGTCTCCTCCGGGCACGCGGTTCTCGAACCGCAGCGAGTGCTCCTCGCCGACCACACGAATGGCGCAGGTCCGGTTGTCCCGCCCCCACGTGATGGCTGTCGGCGCGAAGCTGCCCGCGACGAATCGCTTGTAGGAGTTGATATTCGGGGCGAGCAGATAGGTGAACTCCCGCAGACAGTCCAGCTGGCCTGCGATGAAGTGCCGCATCAGCGCCGACGATCCGTCCGCCCCGTCGCCCGCGAACACCGGCTTCCCGGACTCGCCGCGCAAGCTCAGGTGGATGTGGCACGAATTTCCTTCTCGTTCATCGTATTTCGCCATGAACGTGAGGCTGCGCCCCTCCTGGGCCGCGATCTCCTTCGCGCCGGTCTTGTAGATGCTGTGGTTGTCGCAGGTCACCAGGGCTTCGTCGTACCGGAACGCGATCTCGTGCTGGCCAGGACCGCATTCGCCCTTGGCCGACTCGACGTACATCCCGGCACCGCCCATCTCCTTTCGGATGCGGCGCAGCAACGGCTCGATCCGCGCGGTCCCGAGCATCGAGTAGTCCACGTTGTACTGGTTGGCGGGAGTCAGCCCGCGATATCCGGCGTTCCATGCCGCTTCGTAGGTGTCATCGAACACCAGGAATTCCAGTTCGGTCCCGACGAACGCGCGCAGGCCACGCTCGGCCAGCCGGTCCAGTTGCTTGCGCAGCACCTGCCGCGGCGAGGCCGCGACCGCCCGTCCCTCCGGCACCACGTGCTCGACGTCGCACAGCACCAGCGCCGTGCCAGGCCACCACGGCACCGCCCGCAGCGTGCGCAGATCCGGCCGCAGCACGAAATCCCCGTACCCGGTCTCCCAGGACGACATCGCGTATCCGTCGACCGTCCTCATCTCCACGTCCACCGCAAGCAGGTAATTGCACGTCTCGGTCGCGTGCTCGACCACCTCGTCCAGGAAGAATCGTGCCGCGCAACGCTTCCCCTGCAGTCGCCCCTGCATGTCGGTCATCGCGACGAGTACCGTGTCGATCTCCCCCTCATCGACCCGGTCTCGCAACTGCGCCACACTCAGCATCCCGTTACGCATCCACGACCCCTCTCGGCACCGACCGTGCTCACGGTAGAGCAAACCGGACATGTTTGTGGGACACACAAATCTGGAAGCGGCCGTGTCGCGCGCATTCGGCCACGTGATCCGGGAGTCGCCGCAAGCGGTTTGTCGCCGCGATCGGTCAGGACAGTGGGCTGCGCAGCGTGTGACAGCACCGCTCAGAAGCTTCCGTTGCCGCCGATCAGCCAGGGATTGAAGGTGCATTCCAGCACCGGGTGCGCGGTCGGATCGAGCGCGCGCAACGCGATGGACACCGCCCTCGGGGAGTACATCATCGTCAGGTGGTCGGACAGATCCTGTTCGCATCCCTCCTGGAGGGTGATGTTGTCCACGTTCGCACCGGGGCCCGCGACCAGAAAGGTCCAGTCGTAGGGGTTGGCGACCTGGTCATACCGGGAGCCGACCGCCGTGTAGTCCACACCAGGCACCGTGTCGCCCCGCTCGTTCAGCCTGGGGTAGAACGGCGAGCCCACCGCCTGCTGGATGCTCGCGAACCCCACGAGGGGCTCATAGAACCCGAGGATGTCGACGCCGAAGTTGGTGATGATCCGGCCCAGTGTCGCGATGCCACTCAGCGAAGTCCCGTGGTGCGTGGCTCCATAGGTGATCAGCTTGCGCACCCGGCCCTCGCCGCCTTCGAACTTCAGATACTGGTCGGCGACCGTGCCGCCCTGGGAGTGGGCGATGATATCGACTGCGTCCGCGCCGGTCACGGCCAGTACCCGATCGATGAATTCGCGCAGTTGACGCGCCGAATCTTCCATCCGGCCGACCCCGTAGCGGCCCGGCAGGACCGGGCCGAGCCCACCGCCTTGCGCCATACCGGAGCGCCCGAAGTTGAAAGCGAACACGCAGAATCCGGACCGCGCCAGGCGCGGCGACAGGTAGGAGAAGGTGTCGTAGGCATTCAGCCATGTGCCGTGCAGCAGCACCACCGGCCGCGGATGTTCGACGGTCGGCGCGCAGTCCCAGCGATTCGCATTGGGCGGCGCGGCGTCGGGGTGGGTCAGCCCGTAGGCGAACGCGGCCAGATACGCCGACATCTCCGGCCCTTCCCCGTAGGCATCGGATGCCACGCTGGTGGCCCATCCCGAGCTGCCGGAGTCCACGATCGCACGCGGCTGCCTGCCGTCCGCGGCCTCGGTCAGGTCCGCGCTGATGTAGTCCGCGAGCGCCTGCTGCGTCGGCTCGATCGGCTCGCGCGCCCGAACGGCCCCAGCGTTGAACGCCGTTGCCATGGTCATCCCCGCGATTACCGCGGTGCCGCAGATCGCCTGCCGAACGCTGTGCCTCATTGCCACCATCCAGTTCACTTCCCATTCGAAGTTGCGGTCCGGGTGGCGAATCGTTCACCGGCCGAGAATGTTACTCGCGCCACATTCGGTCGAGGATGTGACCCGAGCCATATCCGGAGTCACGCACTGAACCTATGGCCCGCGCCGGACCGGTGTCACTGCACCGCGCCGAGAGATTTCAGTAGAAAAATTGTTGTCCGTCCGAGCGGGACCGGGCGATCCGTTCGCCCCGCACCGCCGCCGCGCATGCGGCACCATCCGACTCACGCGGCCCATTGATTTCCGCAGATACGGAAATAGACTGCCTCTCGTGTCGAATTTGCGGATCAGCGAGGCGGCGGCGTTGCTCGGAGTCAGCGACGACACCGTGCGGCGCTGGATCGATCAGGGCAAACTGACCGCCATCCAGCTCGACAACGGGCGCAAGGGCGTCGGCGGCCGGGAACTGGCCGAATTCCTGCGGGCCAACGCCGAGACGCCGGAGCCGGGCGTCACCGTCGCCGCTTCGGCCCGCAATCGCCTGCGCGGCATCGTCACGCGGGTGGTCAAGGACACCGTGATGGCGCAGGTCGAGATGCAGGCCGGGCCGTTTCGGCTGGTATCGCTGCTGAGCAGGGAGTCGGCCGATGAGCTTGGACTCGAGGTCGGCAGTGTCGCGGTGGCCTCGGTCAAGTCGACGCACGTCGTTGTCGAGATACCGGAAAGTCGAGACCGATGACCCGATCGTTGCACGTGCTGATCGCCGCCGGGATCACGGCGGTCGCAGTGGCGGGCTGCGGCGCGGACGACACGTCCGAGCCCGCCGATGCGGACGCCGTCGGCGGTACAGTCACGGTGTTCGCCGCGGCCTCGCTGACCGAGACGTTCACCGAACTCGGCAAGCAGTTCGAGGCAGCGCATCCCGGGGTGCGGGTGGTCTACAGCTTCGGCGCCAGCTCCGCGTTGGCCGAGCAGATCAACCAGGGCGCGCCCGCCGACGTCTTCGCCTCGGCCGCACCGAAGAACATGCGGCAGGTCGTGGACGAGGGCGAGGTCGCCGGCGCACCTGTCACCTTCGTGCGCAACCGGCTGGAGATCGCGGTGCCGAAGGGCAACCCGGCCCATATCACCGGCCTGGCCGACTTCGGCAAGGCCGAGCCCAGGATCGCACTCTGCGCTGAACAGGTGCCCTGCGGGTCGGCCGCCAAAACGGTATTCGAAGTGGCAGGCATCAACCCCCGGCCCGACACCAGCGAGGCCGACGTGAAAGCGGTCCTGACCAAGGTGAAGCTCGGTGAGGTCGACGCGGCGCTTGTCTATCGCACCGACGTACGTGCGAGCGGCGGCCAGGTCGATGGCATCGACTTCCCTGAGGCGGACAAGGCGATCAACGACTACCCGGTCGCGCCTCTGGCGCACGCGCCGAACGCTACGGCAGCTGCCGCGTTCGTCGAGTTCGTACGGTCCGACCAGGCGCGGGCAGTCTTCGCGAAGGCGGGGTTCGACACGCCGTGACCAGGTCGGCACGGCGACGGACACCATCGGGACGACGACCGCTCGTTCTGGTGCTGCCCGCGCTGTGCGCGCTGGCATTCCTGCTCGTTCCGCTGCTGGGGCTGCTGCTGCGGGCGCCGTGGCGGACGCTGCCGGACCGGCTGTTCAACGCCGAGGTCGGCCAGGCGCTGCGGCTTTCGCTGCTGTGCGCGAGCCTGGCGACGGTGATCTGCCTGGCGCTCGGCGTTCCGCTGGCCTGGCTGCTCGCGCGCGGCGAGGTGCCGGGGCGCGGGTTGATCAGGGCGCTGGTGACCGTGCCGCTGGTGTTGCCGCCGGTGGTCGGCGGTGTCGCCCTGCTACTCGTGCTCGGCAGGCGCGGGCTGGTCGGCCGCTATCTGTACGAATGGTTCGGCTTCGCACTGCCCTTCACCACCGCCGGGGTGGTGATCGCGGAAGCGTTCGTGGCGATGCCGTTTCTGGTGATCTCGGTGGAGGGCGCGCTGCGGGCGGCGGACCCGCGATTCGAGGAGGCGGCCGCGACCCTCGGCGCGTCGCGCTGGCTGACCTTCCGGCGGGTCACGTTGCCGTCGGTGCTGCCCGGTGTCGTCGCGGGCGGCGTGTTGTGCTGGGCGCGGGCGCTGGGCGAGTTCGGCGCGACCATCACCTTCGCAGGCAACTTTCCCGGGAAGACGACCACCATGCCGTTGGCGGTCTACGTGGCTCTGGAGCACGATCCGGACGACGCGATAGTGCTGAGCCTGGTACTGCTCGCGGTCTCGGTGGCGGTACTGGTCGCGCTGCGCGAGCGCTGGATCCGAGGCGCGGTATGACGCTGGACGCTCACCTACGGGTCACCCGCGGGCAGTTCCGGCTCGACGTTCCGCTGACCGTCGCGCCGGGTGAGGTGGTCGCCCTGCTCGGCCCCAACGGCGCGGGCAAGACCACGGCGCTGCGCGCGCTGGCCGGGCTGACGCCACTCACCGACGGCGCGATCCAGCTCGACGACGACACTTGGGACGCGCCGCCGAAGCTGTTCGTGCCCGCCGAACGTCGTCGGGTCGGTGTCGTCTTCCAGGACTATCTGCTGTTCGCGCACCTGAGCGCACTGGACAATGTCGCTTTCGGCCTACGTGCCCGCGGGCACCGCCGCGCCGCCGCCCGCAACCGCGCCGCGCACTGGCTCGGCCGAGTCGACCTCGCCGATCACGTCGCCGACAAGCCGCGCGCCCTGTCCGGTGGCCAGGCGCAGCGAGTCGCGCTCGCCAGAGCGCTCGCGACCGACCCGTCGCTGCTGCTGCTCGACGAACCGCTTGCCGCACTGGATGCGAGCACACGCCCGCGCGTTCGCTCGGATCTCGCACACCATCTGGCCGACTATCCAGGTCATACTGTGCTGGTCACGCACGATGCGCTCGACGCGATGGTACTGGCCGACCGTCTCGTCATCGTCGAGCACGGCGCGGTCGTCCAGGAAGGACCGCCGGCCGAGGTCGCCCGCCGCCCGCGCTCCGACTACGTCGCACACCTGGTCGGACTCAACCTCTATCGCGGCACGGCCCACGGCATCACCGTCGACCTCGCCGAAGGCGGCGCGCTCACCGTTGCCGAACCCGGCCGGGGCGCGGTGCACGTCGCGTTCCCGCCAAACGCGGTCAGCCTGCATCCCGAGCCCCCTGCGGGCAGCCAACGCAACGTCTGGCCGGTCACCATCGGCGGCATCGAACAGCACGCCCACAGCATCCGCGTACGCCTCGACGGCACCCCACCGGTCCTCGCCGACGTCACTCCAGCTACTGTCGCCGAGCTCCGGCTCCAGCCGGGCACCCGACTGTGGGCCGCGGTGAAAGCCACCGAGACCCACACCTACCCCGCGTGAGACTCCGTGGGCGTCACAACATGGTCGGACGTGCGAATCTGTATCAACTCTCGCCGATGAGAATCAACTCAGCTCGATCACGTCGCCGCCAAGACGAACGGCGGCCGAGTGCACATCCTCGTACGTTCGCCGCGTCGGCAAGCCGAACAATATGATCGTCACAACGCCCGGTACATCGCCCCACACGGCGCGGCCGACGGCGGTGGCGGCCGGGTCCTCGACGGGCTCGGTGCAGCGCGCGATCAACGCTGATTACGCGATGCCCGAGCCGACGGCAATGATCACGAACACCAAGGCGAACGTGTCGAGCCGGTCGGTGTGAATTCACCCAACCCGATTACGGCGACGATGGCGATCACCAGGCTGGGTCACACCGCGGAGCCGGTAGCGGTTCTACCGGTCGGCGTGCGCGTCGAGGGTACGGGGAGATCTATGTGAATCTATTCCCGAAGGACCGGGGGACAATGCCGGATGGTCGCGGGTCGCGCTCGAATTCAGTTCGCAGAACGGAATTTCGAGCCGAAAAGATGTCGATTCAAGATCGACAAAATGCGGCAATCGACATTATCGCTGCGGAATAACCCGGCGCCTACCGCATTGCCAGGCAGGCGCCGGTGACACATCAGAGGTAAGCGCCGCACACGGGCCAGGCGCCCGGCCCCTGGGTGGCGAGCACGTTCTCCGCGACGCGGATCTGCTCGGAGCGGCTAGCGTTGGACGGGCTGCCGCTGCCACCGTTGGCCTCCCAGGTACTCTGGGTGAACTGCAGACCGCCGGAGAAACCGTTACCGGTCTCGGTGCTCCAGTTGCCACTGCTCTCGCACTGTGCGACAGCATCCCAGTTGTGGGCCGACGCGGTGGCGGTGGACAGGCCGAACGGTACAGCGACGAGGGCGCCGAGCGCCGCGGTGAAGCCAAGGACACGAGTGCTGAACTTGCGGTTTTTCGACATGTGATTTCCCACCTGCGCCCACCGACTCGACGGAGCGTCCGCCGCGTCCCTGTCCCCAGGAAGGTTGTGGTTTGTCGAACCGCGGGACAGGGTTTCCGGCGTTCATCGGTTCGAGTTCGAGCTCGGGTGTTATCGAGCCGAGATCGAAGGTAGCGGAAAAATCGCGGCAGATCACGTTCAAATAACGTCCGAATTGGGTAAAGGGATCGTCTAGAGTCTCGCCATTCCGCCCGGTCGGACACGGCAAAATCGGCGATACGGCTTTGCTGTTACAGGTACGTTATGTGTTCGAGATCACTGCGAAATCGTGAAACGGATCGCATCGGGCCAGGTCCGACGGCCCAGTTGTGACCATCCGGCACGACCGTGGCCGACGTATGACGGCGCGGGAGGTCAGCTACGGACCGGCGAGCACAGCGCCGACTCCCTGCTCGGCGTGACCGACTCGGCTCCCACGACGAGCTCCTGGACAGGGCAACGATCGACCGGCCACACCCGTCCAACGCGCAGGTCACCCCGCGTTATGGAGGTGGCGGGAGAACGGCGTGGGAGTTCGCCGTCGCGCGGTAGCAGCCACCGCGGCCTTCGACGCGACATGCCGCGCCGCCCCGGTAAGGCCCCATAAACCCTCGCCGCACTGTGCGCCACTTGCTGACGACAGCAGCGGTCGTAGCGCTGGTGGCCGCACTGGACGCCTGACTCGGCGCGCCCGGCACCTGCCTCCGGTGCGGGCTGCCGGTAGCACGGCAGGCTGCGGCCGGACTACTTGCCGTGTGCTCGCAACTGGTAAAGCCCTTCGGTTTCGGCGACCACGACACCATCGGCGTCGGTGACCACCGCCCGCAATGTGAACTCGGACTTGCCGTTCGCCGCTGCCTCCTCGGTGATGCGCGCGATGTCCGCCTCCGACAGCGTCGCCTCTGCCCGCACGTCGGTCTTCGCCGGCTTGCGGAAGAAGACGTGCAGGTCTTTCACCAGCGGGTAGAACGCCGCGTTGTCGAAGGTGGCGACGGCGATCGCACCACCGAGGATTTCGGCGACCGTGAACAGCACGCCCGCGTACATCACGCCGAAGTGGTTGCCGTTGCCCTCGGCAGGCACCGAGGTAGCCGCGAATCCGCGCCGCACCTCCACTGCCTGCACACCCATCTTGTGCGCGATCGGGATGGTGAATTCCAATGCCCCGTTGACGAGGTCCTTGAACGGAGGAGTCTCGACCTCGCTCATATCCCCAACCGCCCCTTCCCGCCGGAGGTGCCGGCACCTCGTTGTCTGCCACGGCCGCCTCCGGGCCACACCGAAGCATAAGCGTTCATTGCCGCATCTCTACAGAGTGTTGGCACCTTGCCAACTATCGGCGTGGCCCGGTCAGGCGTTGGCACCTCAGAGCTTCGGCGCCCCGTCGACAGTCCACCTCCGCGATCGGGTACTCGGTCATACCGCCGTATCCGCCATGCCGCCGCGGACATTCGTCACCCACGGACGTGACGCGGTCGGTGGTCCACCATTTCGCACCGTTCGACGCCAGCGCCTCCGGTCGTTTCTACTGTGGTGCACGGCTGGCAAACTCACTCGACGATGGCGTCCGCCGAAGGTGGTGGCTCGCCCGGCCACCGCCGCTTCCGCGGCCAGCAACACATCGACCTGCTCGACCGACCGCTGGCCGAAGACGATCTGCCACTGCGTGGGTCGGCGTCGGGGTCGACTTCGGGGTCGTCCCTTGTTCATCAACCGTGACGGCGGTTGCTCACGAATGTCGACGGGCGTGTTGCGAAGTCGATGTAACGGAAGGGGGCAGCACTGTCGGTTTATAGTGTGAATACGGGAGCGGGGCGGAGGGGAGCGTGCCGATGTCTGACATGTCGAAAGTCGAACTGTATGCGGCGATCCGCCAGGATCTTCGCGCAGGATTGTCCAAGCGCGCCATCGAGCGCAAGCACGGGGTCGGGTGGCGCACGGTAGCCAAGGCGACGGAGTCGGTGTGGCCCGAGCCGCGTAAGGAGTATTCGCCGCGACCACAGAAGCTGGAGCCCTACAAGCCGTTCATCGACGAGGTTCTGCGCGCCGATCTGGATGCACCTCGGAGGCAACGTCACACGGCGACCCGGATCTACCGGCGACTGCTCGAGGAGCACGGCATGATGGACGTGTCGTATCAGCGAGTCAGTGCCTATGTCCGCGAACGCAGACCACAGCTGCAAATGGAACAGATGACAGCCCGTCGCCGCTCCGAACGGCTCATCAAAGCTGCCGGCTTCCCCCGCGCCAAAACGTTGCGTGACTTCGATTTCGATGCCAACCCCACTGTCGACCCCACCATGGTCCACACCCTCGCCAGATGCGACTGGGTCAGGGAAGGGCTGCCGCTGTGCTTGATCGGTGACTCCGGCACTGGGAAATCCCATCTGCTCATCGCCTTGGGCACCGAGGCAGCGAAAGCCGGATTCCGGGTCAGATATACCCTGGCTGCCAAGCTGGTCAACAAGCTTGTCGAAGCCGTGGACGGCCAACGGCTCACCAAGACGATCGCCCGCTACAGCGGCGTCGACCTGCTGTGCATCGACGAACTCGGCTACACCGAACTGGACAGACGCGGCGCCGAATTGCTGTTCCAGGTATTGACCGAACGCGAGGAGAGGAAGGCGGTCGCGATCGTCTCCCACCGCGGCTTCTCCGGCTGGTCCAAAACCTTCACCGACGCCAGGCTCCGCGCCGCCATCATCGACCGGCTCACCTTCGGCGGCAACATCATCGAGACCGGCACGCACAGCTATCGCCGTGCCCACACCAAGACGTACGCACCGACCGACCTACCCCGCTGAGCCGACCGAGCTCATACTCGACGACGACACCACCTGCCGAACCGCAATTGCCGAAGGCTGCGCGCCGCCGATGCCTTTTCCTGTCCATTCGGATGGGCCGGACCGCATGTGACTGAAAATAGACGTCCCGAATTCAGAACAAAAACGACTCGTCGATGCCGTCAGAATTCGCGATAAAATGCCGTCGGAATTCGTGAAAAAAACACCCGAACTGGTGCCGCATCCACCTCGACTCGGGCCATGATCCGGAAACAGCTATTGCGCTAATATTTCCGGCGACGTATCTTTGTAGTGGAATTATTTCCGATCAATTTCTGCAAGGGGGGAATACGGGCGATTCGAAAATCGTACAGGAGGCGGGAGCATCAAACCCGGCGACCTCTTTCTCTGAATGCAAGTCCGTCACCGGCAACGGTGAGTCGAATTATCAACTGCTGGCAACGTCATCGGCAAACACTGCCGCGAGGGCGGCATCCACGTCGAGTTCGGATCGTGTGAGCATGCAGCCCGGCACTGCCAGCAACATCCCGGAAACTGCGTCCCGTCAGAGCAGCGTCGTCAGCCGCACTGGCTGACGGGCCCGGCTGCCACCAGCAGACGTATCGGCCGCGGACGCCATCGAAACAACACCGTCACGCTCGGCGGCGTACGCCGCCGCCCGGCGCCGGTCGGTCATGCCCACACGACGTTGGTCATGCCCACAGCACATCGACAAGGAAGGCAGCATCATGCCCATCTCTCCCAACCAAGGGTCGACCGGAGGCGGGACCACCGTCACCATCACCGGAACGAACCTCGGCGGCGCCACCGCCGTGCGCTTCGGCTCCAAGCTGGCCAACATCACGGGCAACACACCCACATCGGTCACGGTTGTCTCTCCGTCCGGGACGGGCACAGTCGCGGTAACCGTGACCACCGCGGGCGGGACCAGCAACCCGCTGTCGTTCTTCTACATCGGCGCACCGTTCAAGTCCGCCTTGTCCCCGGTGTCGGGAGTCACCGCAGGCGGCAACACGGTCACCATCACCGGAGTCGGCTTGTCCACCGCCACCTCGGTCAGCTTCGGCGCCAACACGGCGACGCCGACCGTGGTCAGCGACGGCACCCTGACCGTCGTCGTGCCGGCAGGCGCGGCCGAGGGGTCGGTCGGGGTCAGCATCACCACCGCGGGTGGCACCAGCAACGGTCTGTCGTACACCTACGTCGACGCACCGACCCTGGGCACCCCGACTCCCACCTCCGGTCCGACTTCCGGCGGCACTGCAGTGACCCTGCCCGGCACCGATCTGACGACCACCGAGTCGGTCACGTTCGACGGTGTCGTGGCACCGTTCGACGTCATCTCCGACACGGAGGTCGTCGCGGTCACCCCGCCTGGAGTCGCGGGTGCGGTCGACATCGTGGTCACCACCAGCGGGGGCAGCGCCACCGCGGTCGGTGCGTTCACCTACATCGCCGGACCTGGCATCTGACCGGACGTCCGGGCGGCTGACGCCCGGCCACCGGAGGGCGCCGACACGCTGGCCCCGGGCAGGTTACTTGTTCCCTGCCCGGGGCCAGCACCCCATTAGCACCACAATCTGCCCCGGCCGCCTGACTCGCGGCCAGACGGGGGATCTGACCCACTCTGGAAGGACCATCATGCCAACCATCACTTCTCTCTCGCCGACCTCAGGGCCCGCCTCGGGGAATACCACCGTCACAATCACCGGCACCGGGTTCGTCCCGATTGTCACCACCGTGAAGTTCGGCACCGTGGCAACCTCCTTCACCGTCGACTCCCCCACGCAGATCACGGCCATCGCCCCTCCAGGAACAGGTACGGTGCAGGTCACTGTCGCCACGTCGGGTAGTGGCACCAGCAACGGTCTTCCCTACACCTATGCCCCGGTACCTTCCCTGGGCAGCGTGAATCCCGCTGAAGGGCCAACCACCGGTGGAACCACGGTGATCCTGACCGGCACGGGCCTCACGGGTGCCACCGTGGTCTCCTTCGGTGCCACGCCGGCGACCTCGTTCACCGTCAACTCCGACACACAGATCACCGCTGTCGCCCCAGCAGGCACCGGTTCCGTGCAAGTCAAGGTCACCGGTCCGGGTGGTACGAGTAACGGGGTCTTCTACACCTATGTCGTGGTGTCCACCCTGACCTCGCTCAACCCCAGTCAAGGGCCCACATCGGGCGGCAACACGGTCACCATCACCGGCACCGGATTCACCGGTGTCGTCACCACGGTGAAATTCGGCACCGTGGCGACCTCGTTCACCGTGAACTCCCCCACGCAGATCACCGCCATCGCCCCACCCGGGACCGGTACGGTGCAAGTCACCGTCACCACCTCCGGTGGCATCAGCAACGGTCTCCCCTACATCTATGTCCCGGTACCTTCGCTGACCTCCATCAGTCCGACTGCTGGTCCAGTGGCTGGTGGAACCACGGTGATCCTGACCGGCACGGGCCTAACGGGTGCCACCGTGGTCTCCTTCGGTGCCACGCCGGCGACCTCGTTCACCGTCAACTCCGCCACACAGATCACCGCGGTCGCCCCAGCAGGCACCGGTTCCGTGCTGGTCAAGGTCACCGGTCCGAGTGGTACCAGCAACGGGGTCTTCTACACCTACGTTGCCGTGCCTTCCCTGATCTCGCTCAGCCCGATCGCAGGTCCGGCGGCTGGAGGGACCACGGTCGTCCTCACCGGCACCAACCTCACCGGAGCCACCGCGGTCACCTTCGGAGCCACACCGGCGACCTCGTTCACCGTCAACTCCGCGACACAGATCACCGCGGTCGCCCCAGCCGGAACCGGAACGGTACAGGTCACCGTCACCACCGCGGGTGGCACCAGCAACGGGGTCGCCTACACCTACGTCGCGGTACCTTCCCTGATCTCGCTCAGTCCGATCGCAGGTCCGGTAACCGGAGGTACGACGGTCACCCTCACCGGCACCGGCTTCACCGGAGCCACCGCGGTCACCTTCGGAGCCACACCGGCGACCTCGTTCACCGTCAACTCCGCGACACAGATCACCGCGGTCGCTCCTGCCGGGACCGGCACGGTGCTGGTCACCGTCACCGCTCCGGGTGGCACGACTGGTGGGGTCGCCTACACCTACGTTGCGGTACCTACCCTGACCTCGCTCAACCCGATCGCAGGTCCGGTAACCGGAGGTACGACGGTCACCCTCACCGGCACCAGCTTCACCGGAGCCACCGCGGTCACCTTCGGAGCCACACCGGCAACCTCCTTCACCGTCAACTCCGCCACACAAATCACCGCGGTCGCCCCAGCCGGAACCGGAACGGTAACGGTCACCGTCACCACCGCGGGTGGCACCAGCAACGGGGTCGCCTACACCTACGTCGCGGTACCTTCCCTGATCTCGCTCAGTCCGATCGCAGGTCCGGTAACCGGAGGTACGACGGTCACCCTCACCGGCACCGGCTTCACCGGAGCCACCGCGGTCACCTTCGGAGCCACACCGGCGACCTCGTTCACCGTCAACTCCGCGACACAGATCACGGCGGTCGCTCCTGCCGGGACCGGCACGGTGCTGGTCACCGTCACCGCTCCGGGTGGCACGACTGGTGGGGTCGCCTACACCTACGTTGCGGTACCTACCCTGACCTCGCTCAACCCGATCGCAGGTCCGGTAACCGGAGGTACGACGGTCACCCTCACCGGCACCAGCTTCACCGGAGCCACCGCGGTCACCTTCGGAGCCACACCGGCAACCTCCTTCACCGTCAACTCCGCCACACAAATCACCGCGGTCGCCCCAGCCGGAACCGGAACGGTAACGGTCACTGTCACCACCGCGGGTGGCACCAGCAACGGGGTCGCCTACACCTACGTCGCGGTACCTTCCCTGACCGCCCTGAGTCCTGCTCTGGGGCCCATCGCGGGCGGGACCAGTGTCACTCTCACCGGCACCGGCTTCACCGGAGCCACCGCGGTCACCTTCGGGGCTACACCGGCGGCGTCGTTCACCGTCAACTCCGACACCCAGATCACCGCGGTCGCCCCCGCCGGGACCGGCGCGGTACTGGTCACCGTCACGACGGCAAGCGGCGTCAGTAACGGCCAGTTGTACACCTACGTCGCGCTCCCTGCGGTGATCTCCCTCAGTCCGATCGCAGGTCCGGTGGCCGGAGGTACGACGGTCACTCTCACCGGCACCGGGCTCACCGGGGCCACCGCGATTACCTTCGGGGCTACACCGGCGACGTCGTTCACCGTCAACTCCGATACGCAGATCACCGCAGTCGCCCCAGCCGGGATCGGGGCGGTGCAGGTCACCGTCACCACTCCGGGTGGCACCAGTAGTGGGGTCTTCTACACCTACATCGCGTTGCCCACTATCGGCATCCCGGTCCCCGCTTCCGGTCCGACTGCCGGCGGCACTTCGGTGATCATCCCGGGCACTGCCCTGACGACCACTGATTCGGTCACGTTCGGTGGTGTCCTTGCGTCGTTCAGCGTCAACTCCGATGTGCAGCTCGTCGCGGTCACCCCGCCGGGAGCCGCCGGTGCCGTCGACATCGTGGTCACCACCGCCGGAGGCAGCGTCACCGCGGCCGGTGCCTTCACCTACGTCGCCGGACCCGGCATCTGACCGGTCGTCCGGGCGGCTGACGCCCGGCGAACCGGATGACGTCGAACGCCGCCCTGAGCAGACTGCTCGATCCCTGCTCAGGGCGGCGGTTCAGCCGCACATCACAGGCCTACCTCGCTGTTCCCACGGTCAGGCTGGGGTCTTGGCCCGCTTTCGAAGGAGCAGGCTCGTGACCATCACGACCACGGATCGTGATCCCCAGGAATTCACCCTCCGCCTGGCATCTCGATCATGCGCTCGAGGCGACAGATATCGCGGTCGACAAAACCTGGCGGCCCGACGGAGTATTCGATGGAATTCGATTTCATGCCCGTCGCCGATGGCAACAACATCATCTCTTCCGATTCTCGCACTCCCTCGACGCCGAATCGCGACACCGCCGTCAACGGTGTGCATCCAGCCGAGCAAATGCATCGGATCCGCATCGATCAGAACCTGTCGATGGTGTCGGGCACATTCCAAGATTTCGACTACGCCGCATATACCGGACCCCGCGCCAGACCGTGGCAGCGGTCTTCGTGCGACGGCATTCGGCACACCCCCGCACGACCCGCGGGGTTGAGAGAAGGAGAAGAAAATGGGCAAGTTCCTGCGCAATCTCGGCGCATACAACAAAACCACCGCCGCCGCGCTCGGCACTGGGGCCGCCCTGGCTACCGCGCTGCTCGGTCTGGGCAACCTGCTGCCGGAATCTCTGGCGGGCTGGCTGACCGCTGGAGCCGCCGGAGCCACCACGGTGGCGGTGTTCATGATCCGCAATCAGGGACTCGTCGACCAGCTCGGTGACCGGGCGGCAGATCTCCTGAATCAGTGAGCCATGAACCGCCACCGGGGAGCGATGCGCCGCAACCCCTTCGAAGTGCTGCTGTGCGTCGTCATCGGTGGCTCGGATCATCGGTCTCGGTGTCGCGTTCCGGTGGAAGCGCCAGCAGGTCTGGCACGACGTCGGGCGACTCGGTGAACTTCAGCGAGAGGGGGCGCTATGAATGTCATGGCCTCGCCGGTGTTCTCGATTCTCGTGCTCGTCGCCGGCAGCTCGGTGCTGTCGGCGGTAGTCACCACGCTGGCGAATCGCAAGTCGATCGACGCGAACACGACGAAAACGAAGGCCGACGCGGCGAAGACCTTGTCCGATACCGCCATCGCACAAAGCCAGCAGATGGCCGGGCAGATCGGTGAACTACGCCAGGCGCTCCGGGTACATCGGGAATGGGACAAGAAGATGGTACTCAAGGCCCGGCAGGCAGGTCTCGACTTCGACGAGCCTCCTGAACTCTGGCTCTGACCACCACGAGAAGGCCTCCTCCCACGAATCCTTGGAGGGGGCCTTTCGCGTTCCGGCGGCGCCCTCGCAGCTTCGACCCGGCCGCCGCACCCTGACGCCGCCGCATCAGGAGGTGGGGACCAGTTCCTGGGTGATGGCACCGACGAAGTCGGCGAGATCGCCCGGGTTACGCGACGTGATCAGCGTCCACCCGTCCTCCGGTGACTGCACGCTCGGTTCGTCGACCCACGTCCCCCCGGCATTGGTGATGTCGGTACGTAGCGAGAAGTACGAGGTCAGTGTCTTTCCGGGCAGCAAACCGGCGTCGACGAGCAGCCAGGGGCCGTGGCAGATCGCGGCGATCGGCTTGCCCGCGTTCGCGAACTCTCCGGCCAGTTCGACGGCCCGCTGGGTAACCCGCAGTTTGTCGGCGTTCACCGTGCCGCCAGGCACCACCAGCACGTCGAAATCTTTCCCCGAGACCTCGTCGAGCGACGAATCAGGTTGCACGGCAACATCTTTGTTCACATCATGGTGGAACGTCTGCACTTGTTCCCGCTTCGGCGCGGCATGCGTGACCTGCGCGCCCCGTTGGCGGAGTTCGTCGCGCGGGACGAGCAGTTCGTCCCGCTCCACCCCCGTATTCGACGTGATGATCAGGACCCGCACATCGTTCAACTGATCGGGCATGAGCAACTCCTTTGTGATCGAGATGGCCTCCTACCTCGGTCATGCCGCGGGTGGGCCCGGCTAAACCTCGCGGCCCCGCGGCGGCAGGAGCGTGGCGGAGAGGTGTTCCTGGGCCAGGCGGCGCAGGGCCGAGAGAAGGGTGTCGCCGAGGATGGTTCCGACGATGGCGGTTTCGGT
Source organism: Nocardia sp. NBC_01730 (assembly GCF_035920445.1). Lineage (NCBI taxonomy): Bacteria > Bacillati > Actinomycetota > Actinomycetes > Mycobacteriales > Nocardiaceae > Nocardia > Nocardia sp. NBC_01730. The sequence goes on from NZ_CP109162.1 coordinate 4,108,591, forward strand.
CATCCGCTCCAGGTCGGGTTCATCGTGGACCAGGTCGAGGTCGGTGGCGGCGATGGCTTCGCTGGCGGTGGCGTAGTCATCGATCGCGGCGACCACGTCGGCGTGGCCGAGCAGCCGTAGCGCGGCGCAGACGTCGACGAGGGTGCCCCGGGCGGGGCTCTCGTCGTCGATGTGCCAGCCACGGCGGTCGAGCAGTGCCGCGACGTCCCCCGCGGCGGCCTCGCGTTGCTCGTCGCCAACCGGCGATCTGCGCCCACCCAGCGCGTACTGCACATGGCCGAGCGAGTCCCGCGCGGACAGGCTGCCGCTGTCGAGCACGGCGAGCAGCTCCTTGGCCGCTCCGACGGACACACCGCCGATATCCACCAGCGCCCGGATCAGCCGCAGGCGGCTGACGTGGTCGTCGCTGTATTCAGCCTGGTTGCGGTGGGTTCGCACGCCGGAAGGCAGCAGGCCCTCGCGCACGTAGTACTTGATCGTCGCGGCAGGGACACCGCTGGCGCGGCTGAGTTCGGCGATCCGCATCGGACTCCTCGGTCTCGGTCCACGTATTGACAGTGGGAAGTACAGCTATCCATAATTAGAGTCGATAGTACAACTATCGATAGCTATAGTTCCGGAAAGTTGAACAGTATGACTCTGCCTCACCCCGCATTGCATTGGCATCGCCCGCTGATGCTGCTCGCCGTCGCGATGGCGATCCTCACCGTCGCATCGATCGCGGCCATGGCCATCGACGACCGCACCCTCACCGGACTGCCGATCTGGGCCAAATCCGTGAAATTCGCACTGTCTGTGCTGATCTACGCCGTCACGTGGTCGTGGCTGATCGCCCAGCTCACCCGCTGGCGCCGGGTCGCGTGGTGGGCCGGAACGGTCGCGGCGCTCGGGCTCGCGCTGGAGCTGGTCGTCATCGTCACCCAGATCGTGCGCGGGACCACCAGCCACTTCAATTTCACGACACCGTTGAACGCCGCGCTGTGGGAGACCATGGGCTCATCGATCGTGGGAGTCTGGCTCGCCACGCTGGTCGTGTCCGTGGTGCTTTTCGCCAACCCGACGGCGGATCTCGCCCGCGATGCAGCGATCCGATACGGCACCCTGCTGTCGCTGGCCGGCGCGGCACTCGGGATTCTGATGGTGCGGGAAACGCCTGCGCAGCGCGCGACGGGCGGCTCGATCAGCGGGGCGCACACCGTCGGTCCGGCCGATGGCGGACCCGGCTTGCCGATCCTCGGTTGGAGCACCGTCGGAGGTGATCTGCGCATTCCGCACTTCATCGGAATGCACGCGTTACAAGCGATGCCCCTGGTGCTGATCGTCTTGGAGTTGGGAGCGCGGCGGATTCCGGTACTGCGGTCGATGGAGACCAGGCGAACGCTCGTGGTGATTGCCTCGGCGACCTACGGCGCCCTGCTCGCCGTGCTGACCTGGCAGGCGCTGCGCGGGCAGTCGGTGGTCCATCCGGACCCGGCGACGCTGCTCGCTTTCGGCGCGATCGGCATTGCCACAACAATCTCGGGAGCCCTGGCGGTACGTCCGAAACGTGCTGACTTGCAGCATGTCTCCCTAGGTGCGGCCCGATGACGAACCTGCTCTTCGACATCACCTTCTGGTTCGCGGCACCGTTCTGGGCGCTGATGGTCCTGGCGCCGAGGTGGCGACAGACGAGTGCCGTTGTCGCATCACCGCTCATCTGTGTGCCGCCACTGGTGATCTACACGGCGCTGATCGTGCCGAAGTTCGGCGCGTTCGCTGGCACGTTGATCGACCCGCATCTGGCCGGGCTGCAGTCGGTTCTCGGCGAGGGGACAGGCGCTGCGGCCGCGTGGGCGCATTTCGTCGCGCTCGACCTGTTTCTCGGGCGCTGGATCTTCCTCGACAGCCGCGCCCGTGGTCTTCCGCCGCTGCTGATCAGCCCGCTGCTGGTGCTCACGATCCTGTTCGCGCCGATCGGCGTCCTGCTCTACCTGCTCATCCGACTGACCCGCACACCGCTGCCGGTGTCCGACCGGCCCATCTCCCTGGAGGCATGATGGAAACCCTGATCGTTCTGCTCACCACCCTGCTCGTCCTGCGCGCGGCGGCGGCGCTCGGCGCCCGCCGATTCGGCGCGTGGTCGACCTGCGCCGCCTACGCCCTCGGCGTGATGCTGATCATGACCGGCACAACGCATTTCCTTCCTGAGGCGTTCGCGGACTCTCCCGCGCCGACCCATACGGACTTCATTCCGATGGTGCCGCCGTTCGTACCGTTTCCCAGCCTGATGATCTACCTGACCGGCGCGCTGGAACTGCTCGGCGCGGCCGGCCTGTTCCTCACGAACACCCGCCGACCGGCCGGGCTCGGGCTTATCGCACTGTTCCTCGTGATGCTGCCCGCCAACATCTACGTCGCCGTGTCCGACGTCCCGTTCAACGGCGCACCCGCGACACCACTGTGGGCGCGGATCCCGGAGCAGGTGCTGTACATCGGCGTCGCGCTGGGGGCGGCCGGAGCGCTTCGGTTCGGGCGACGAGGCGGCGGTACCGCCGAACCGTCCACACGGGCCGTGGTCCGCACCGACGGAGTTGCCTGACAGCGCGAAGGGCGAGTGTTCGCCGCGGCCAAGGAACTCGACGACATATTGGAGCCGCCGTTCGGTGGGTCTGACCTACCGAACGGCGCGGATCCGCGCCCTGTGCGGACTGGCGGGACTCGACGCTAGGCTGCCCGATATGACAGAAGCAGTCCCGTTCGGTCAGAAGCGGGTGGTATTCCGTTTGATTGTCGCTGGGGGAGGCACGGGCGGCCATGTCTTTCCCGCTTTGACCACTGTCCGCGCCCTGCGCGCCCAGTTCGCTGACAGTGCGGCATTGGAGGTGCTGTGGGTCGGGCAGGCGGGTGGCCTGGAAGAAGGGGTGGCGCGGGCGGAAGGTATCGAGTTCGCCGCGGTCGCGACCGGCAAGCTACGCCGTGACCGCCATTTGCTGAAGATGATCAACCGCGCCAATATCACGGACATGGGGCGGGTGCCGGTCGGTGTCGCCCAGGCGGTGCGATTGGTGAGCCGTTTCCGACCGAATGTCGTGCTCACAACGGGCGGCTACGTATCGGTGCCAGTGGGTGTAGGGGCGCGGGTGCGGCGGGTTCCGTTAGTCGTCCATGAGCAGACCGTCCGTTTGGGTCTGGCCAATCGTGTTCTGGCCCGAGTAGCGGCCAAGGTTGCGGTCTCCTCCGACTCGAGCGTGGCATTACTGCCTCGCGCTGCGCGCGCGGTCGTCACGGGTAATCCTGTGCGCCCGGAGATCCTGCACGGCCACGCGGATAAGGCGATCGACGCACTCGGCGTGCGCGGGTTCAACCGTGATCTGCCAACCGTATACGTCACCGGTGGTGCGCAGGGATCGGTACAGATCAACACCGTCGTGCGTGATCTACTACCGTGGTTACTGGCCCGCGCCAACGTGATTCACCAGTGCGGCTCCTCATCGATCGATCATCTGCGGCATCACGCCGCGACCCTCGCCCCCGACCAAGCCGCCCGCTATCTGGTCACCGAGTTCATCGGGCCTGAGTTGGCGGACGTGCTCGCGTTGACGGATGTGGTCATCTCGCGTAGCGGGGCGGGAACCCTGGCCGAGCTCACCGCGCTGGGCAAAGCTGCGGTGTTGATCCCGTTGGCGTCGTCTGCGGGCAACGAACAGGCCCACAACGCGCTGGTCCTCGCCGAGGCGGGCGCCGCAGTCGCTCTGCTCGGGGAGGTATCAGCACAGACTCTTCGCGGGGCGGTTGAGCCTCTGCTGGCCAACTCCGAGCACCGCGCCAGCATTGCCGAGCAGGCCCGGTTGCGTGGTCGTCCGGACGCGGCCGAACGGCTCGCGCAGGTTGTGCGGTCGGCAGCGCGCTAGGCCGCAGCTTCCTCGACTGCGACCTGCAACGTCGACACCACGCGCTTCACGTCCTGCTTGGACATGCCCGGATGAAATGGCAGGCTCAGGATTTCCTGAGCGGTTGCCTCAGTGACGGGCAGTCGTCGTCGCCAGCGCGCGAACGCCGGTTGCAGGTGGTTGGGCGGGTAGTGCACTCCGACTCCGATGCCCTGGTTCCGCATGGCCGCGAACACTCGGTCACGTTCGGGCACGCGGATCACGCAATTGAACGGGACGCTGAGCTCGACATCGACGTCGACCAAGCTGACCGTGCCGAGTGGGGCCAGCTCTCGAGCATATGCGCGCCACAGCTGCTTGCGCATCGTGGCGACGGCGCCGAATCGGGCGAGTTGCACCCGGCCGACCGCAGCGTGGACCGCTGACAGGTGGTAGGGCCATCCCGGGCCGTCGACCTGGCACGCGCTTGATCGGATTCGCGCGGCCTGGGACTGGGTGACACCGAGCAGCCGCAAGGCGCGGGCTGTGTCGGCTTCCTCGCGGGTGCGGGGAATCAACGCGCCACCTTCGATGCACGTCAGATTCTTGATGGGGCCGAACGAGAAACACGTCAGCGCCCCTGTGGCGCCGACTCGTGTGGCTGCCTGGTGGGATCCGAAGGCGTGTGCGGCGTCCTCGATCACCGTGTCGTGGACGCCGTTCAAGTCGATCGCACGGCCGCCGTAGAGCACCGGCAGCACGGCCCGGGTACGTGGCGTGATCGCCTCGGCCACTGTCGCCGCGGTCACGCACAGCGTGTCCGGGTCGATGTCGGCGAACCGTGGCCGCGCTCCGGCCATCACAATCGCATGGATGGTCGCGCAGAATGTCTGCGATGGCACCACCACCTCATCTCCGGGGCCGACCCCGGCCACGAGCAGAGCCAGGTGCAGCGCCGCGGTGCAGCGGGATACCGCGACCACGTCCGGAACACCGAGGAACTCGGCGAGCTCAGTCTCGAATTGCTCGGTGGCGGTGTTGTGGACATACTGCCCAGCCCTCAGCGCCTCAGTCATCGCTTCATACTCGGGTCCGTGCAGGAATGGTGTGGCGTTTCTGCTCGCGGGCTCAAAGGTGTGCATCGGAAGGTCCTTCCGCAGTGAGGGTTTCGACGTACTTGGTCAGCTGAATACCTGGCCTGTATCGCAAGCGAGAGTGGTCGACGAGGTGGCCGCACAGCCCGGCAAGGGTTTGTCCCACGAGGTCGGCGCCCGCCGCCTCGGCAAGTAGAAATGCGCCCGCCGCGCGGGCGTTCATCTCGGTTACGACGATCCGCTCCGGGCCTATGGCCTCACGCAGGAAGCCCTGCACACAGGACAGTCCGCTCGCGCCGACCGCTGCCAGTACTGCGGCGACTTGGTCGGCTACCTGGGGATCGTGGAAGGTGACGCTGACCATCGAGAGGCCGCCTTTGGTGAGTAGGCGATAGCGAAGGATCACAGACGCATGTCCGTCTCGGTCCACCAGGCAATCGGCGGTGAACTCACGGCCGTCGGCTCGGGCCTGAATGATGGGATCGGGAACCACTTCGCACAACACTCGAGCCTGCGCTGGAGTTTCACAGAAGACGATGTTCTGCGAGCCTTGCCCGTTGCGTGGCTTGACGACCAGCGCGCACCCGTCGGGAATGTCGTCAACCTGGTGCGGCAACCACGTGCGCGGGGTCGGGATGCCGGACGCGGTCAAGATCCGGTGGAACTCCGCCTTGTCCAGGCAGGCTCGGACGGTACGGTGCGGCGGAAACCATGTCCGAACTCCCATCTTCTCCAGCTCTGGTTGAAGCGAAAGCAGTTGCGGCAACTCCGATTCAACCGCAGACAGCATCGCGTCAGGCCGTAGGTTCCGGCACAACTCCAGCAGGTCGGCCGCGAATTCGGGACCGAGAGCCGGTCGTGATTGGCGGGCGATGATGCCCGGCAGCCGCAACCCGGTGGCGAGTGGGTTTGCATCAGTTCCGATGACATCGAAACCGCGGGCGATCAGCGTACGGGCCAGGTCGAATCCCGGTTGACCACCGACGCCGGTGACGAGCAACCGGTGCAAGCCTTCGGTGGGCATCTCACTCACCTGACAGCGTGTCGAGACGGATCGACGGCACGGGCGCAGCCGGGTTACGGAGCAATGGCGCCCACCGGTCGGGATTGTCGCGGTACCAGCGCACTGTGTCGGCCAGCCCGTCGGCGAATACCTGCTCCGGTCGGTAACCCAACTGCGCGACCTTGTCCCAGGTCATCGCGTACCTGCGGTCGTTCGAGCGACGGTCGGCCACATACCGCACCTGATCCCAGCCAGCGCCGAGCTCGGCGAGGACGTGGCCGGTGAGTTGGGAGTTCGTCAGGTCGGTGCCACCACCCAGGTTGTAGATCTCACCGGGTTCCCCGTGTCGCAGCACCAGCTCCAGTCCAGCGCAGTTGTCCTCCACATGGAGCCAGTTGCGGATATGGCCGCCGTCGCCGTGCAGGGTTACCTGCTCGCCCTTGAGCAGCGAGGTGATGAACGCCGGAATGATCTTCTCCGGATGCTGATTCGGGCCGTAGTTGTTGCTCGAGCGAGTGATGCAGACGGGGACGCCATAGGTGCGGTGATACGACCGTGCGACCAAATCCGATGCGGCTTTCGACGCGGCGTAGGGGACGGTCGGGGCCAGCGGCCAGTCCTCGGATGCCGCCCCCTCTTCCAGCGGGCCGTACACCTCATCGGTGGACACGTGCACGATCTTGCTGATGCCCCACCGCATGGCAGCGTCGAGCAAGATATGCGTGCCCAGCACATTCGTGCTCAGAAAATTGCCCGCCTCGAAGAAGGACCGGTCGACGTGCGACTCGGCCGCCAGATGCACGATCGCGGTGTGCGCCTGCACGAGGTCATCGACCAGCCTCACGTCCAGAATATTGCCTTCCACCAGGCTCAGCCGAGGAGACAGCATCGCTGCGCCCAGATTCGCTTGGTGACCGGCGTAGGTGAGAGCATCGAGAACCGTCACCTCAGCCGTGTCATCCGATCTCAGCAGCCGCTTGACGAAATGGCTTCCGATGAAGCCTGCACCGCCCGTAACCAATACCTTTTCCATGCGTTGCCTCCCCCGGGGGTAATGGTGGTCTCAGCTGGCGAGCTGAACCTTAAATAGGTTGGCCTGCAATAACGTTCGGAATGCGTAACGCTTACGGCCGTAGTTCACATTTTCGCTACCTCACAATTCAGAGATCCAGATAAAGGCGTTCGTTCGGAAGACGTGGCAACCCGCTTGCGCCACCCAGAAGAATTTCCACGGCATCCTCGAAGTGCTTGTAACGCCATTCCTGCACGAACACGATCGCGGCAGTGACACACGCGATGTAGTCGAATCGCACGCCGTGCAAAGACACACTCAGGTGCACGTCAGCATCATCTGGTAGCGGAGATACATTGGTGTTCACGATCTTTCACCGGCCACGATCTCGAAAGAACTCGAAGTCGTTGCGCGTCACGATGACAGCGGCCACGAATGTCGCGCATGCGATCTGTTCGCCGCGCTTGTCGGCGCACTCCCGATGCTGGTGTATCGCGGCCACGGCATCGTGTCGGCTCCGCACCGGCCAATGCGGATTGTCATGGCGCTGTCGGTCGTCCTGCGCTCGCCGTGAGTCATCGAGAGATGCCAGCACCGGATCGGCATCCATCACCGATCACCGCATCCGATCTCGTCGGTCGCCAGCCCCGGATTGAACAGGTCATCGATGACACGGGCGCCGGTGTAGGAGCAGCCGTTGCCCGCCAGTCCGGTGTGCTCGCCGATTACGCCATCGGCTACGGGAGCCACACCGACGCAGCGTGAGCACCCAACGAAGACGAGGACGTCAGCGTCGAAAACCGCACCCACACAGGCCGACAACCGAATCGACGGCCCAGGCGCTGCCTCAGGCATGCACTGCCGCTCTCCGGGATGCCGGTCCGTCGCAGTTGCGAATCGCTTCGACCACCGCCATTCCCGACGGGCGGAACTCGTCGCGAGGTGGCGTTACCCAGACCCGGAATCCGGCGCTGCGGGCGACCGGCGACGGCAACGCGATCTGCGCGCCCACGCGGGAGACGGAGACATTGAGCCGAAACAACTCGGCGAACAACGTCGTCTCGTCGGGTACGTCCGGCACCACGATGAACGTCCACCGTTTCGAACGCGGATGCGAGACAATCGGCCCCAACCGCACCCCCTGACTCTGCATACGGCTCTTCACCGCACCGCCGAGCCGCATCGGCATGGTGATCGCGCCGACACTGCCCGCAGGCACGATGATGCGCCCGCCCAGCTCCGGCTGAACAATGGCCGGTAGCCCACAACTCTGCCGATAGAAGCGGCACCGCGTCGTCGGCGTATCAGCCTGCGCCAGCGGCGAAACCCGTGTGTCGTCCAACCCCATCCCCGCATCTCCCTACTCGTCGTGTGAGGTGCACCCGACGCCGAGGAGCTTGCGCCACCGATAGGCAGCTCACTGTTATCGGTGTGCCGCTCAGAGGCATCGGCATCGAGGCGGCGCCGGGTGCTGTACAAACTGTGACCGCAGACACAAGCCCGGTGCCATCCCGGAACCATCCCGGTTGGCCCCGTTTTCTTCCCGGAATGTCTCGCCCATGGCGCGCCGCACCGAGAGCGTCCTAATCTGAGGGTCGAGGTCTAGGAGGTATGGCAATGACTGAGCAACCTGCACGCACACGCCTGGAACAGATCATGCGATCCAGGGACCTTGGGCCGACGGCCTTCGAGCGCGAGTTCAATCGCGTTGCCGCCGAGCTCGGCGAGGACACAGCGGTGAGCCCATCCACGCTTCACCGGTGGGTCAGCGGCGCCGAGAAGCCCAGACAGGCGTCACGGCGGGTACTCGAGCATTGGTTTCAGGAACCGGCCAAATCGCTACTCGGTCCACCACGCCGCACCACGCCCCCTGCCAAACCTACTGCGGAGGAACTGATTGTGACTGCTGGACGCGAGTCCGCCGACCACGCTTTCGACACTGCAGCGACCGCCATCGACCCTTCAGCGCTGGAACATCTCCAGGGTGAGGTCGAGCAAGCCGCTCGGCGCTTCAACACGACACCGACCCTCGCCATGCTGCCCGACCTCGTTGCGATGCGAAATCGTGTCTACGAACAGCTCGATCGCACGAAAAAGCCGCGCCAGATGGCGGAGCTGTATCTCATTGCAGGCCAAATCTGCGGACTAATCGCCGCCGCCAGCCTCGATCTGGGTTTCGCGGACTCCGCCGAGGAACAAGCGCGCTCGGCGTTGACGTACGGGCGGTACATCGACCACCCATCACTACAAGGCTGGGCCCATGCCTTACTGGCCACGGTCGCGTATTGGTCCGGCCGGTCCCGCAAGGCCGTCAATTACGCCAGTGACGGGCTCCTACTCGCGACTGCGAGCACCGTCCGGGCTCAACTGCACTCGTTGAATGCTCGCGCACTGGCAACGATCGGCGCACGAGATGAGGTCGGGCAACATTTGAACGCCGCGGGCGACGAACTAGACCGCGCAGGCAACGATCCGCTGTTCGACGAAGTGGGCGGTGAGATGCAGTTCGACCGATTGCGCTACTCGGTGTGCGCCGCATCGGCATACATCGCACTCGGCGACGGTAACCGAGCAGAAGCCGAAAGCATGGCGGCCCTGGACCTGTTTGTTCGGGGGTCTGAAGAGAAACGCTTTGGCGTGCTGGCAGCGCGAACCGATCTCGCCACCGCCCGAGTATTGCTCGGGGACCTCGCCGGAGCCCAAAACGCGATCACACCTGTCCTGGCAGTTGACGCCGCACGGCGTACGGACCGACTGGCTCAGCGAGCGCACTCGCTGAGCCGCCTTATCGGTGCCGAGCGATTCCATGGCGCGCATGAGGCGCGGTCCCTTGGGGAAGCGGTCGAAGATTTCACCGCTACCAGCTTGCCACGCGCGATCCCGCGCCCGGCGCTGCCCGCCGGGTCCTAACGCTTCTTGTCCCAGAGCGACAGCAACTCCTGCTCTCGCTCAGCCGAGATGCCGTTCTCGCCATCAGATTCGGTATCCGATGCGTCGCTGCTCAACCATTCCCAGGTATCGGCGACTGTCATCGCGATCGGGCGAGCAACTAGTCCGGTGTCTCTCGCGCGAGTCGAGTCGACTTGCCAGACGCCGCGGTCAATGCGCCACAATGGCAGATCAGTCCACGGTGTGAGCCCTTGTGCCGCTAACCATATCTCGTCGGTGGCCCAGTCGAGTTCGGCATGTGCGCCGGTGACGAGCCGGCAGGCATCGAGTAGATCACCCATTGTTTCGGCGCCAGGCGACGTGAGGTTGTAAATGTTGGCCGGAAGGCCTGCCGCGTGAATGGCGAAATCGGCAGCGTCGCGCACGTCGATCGGCTGGATACGCCGATCGGGATTACCGGGCGCCAGCACACGGCCCCCTCTTGCAATGCGACGTAGCCACCACGGGAGTCGCCCGAGGTAATCGTGTGGCCCGAGGATGACGCCCGGGCGCAGAATGACGGTCCGATCCGGCCCGATCGCTTCGAGTACTGCAGCCTCACACCCGGCCTTCAGCGCGCCATAGCTGGCCGACCCATGCTCGGCATCCGACGCGCAATCGAATACCCGCGACTCCTCGGTGATCGGCTCGACGGGCCAACCACGATAAGCGGAGACGGTCGAGACCAGCACGTACTGGCCGACCACGCGTTCGAGCATCTGAGCAATGCCGAGCGTCTCACGAGGAATGTAGGCCGAGGTGTCTATGACGGCGTCCCAGGGACCGGCCTCGGCGAGACGAGCAACGTCGTCCGGACGTGTCCGATCACCTCGGATCAGCCGGGCACCTAGTAGCGCTTCACCCGTCGATCCTCTTCGGAAACAGGTGATGTCGATCCCTTGGGCAACAGCTGCCGCGACGACAGCACGACCCAGGAACCGAGATCCGCCGAGAACAAGAACCCGCACCCAACCATTCTGTCTGCCACGGATCTGCGATCAACTTCCACACCATCTGTCCCAGCGCTGACCTGGCAGGCGCTGCGCGGGCAGTCGGTCAATCCGGACGGGGCGACGCCGCTCGCTTTCGGCGTAATCGACGTTGCCGCAGCAGGCCCGGGAGCCCTTGTGCCGCCGTTCGTGCCGTTTCCCAGCCTGATCTACCTGACCGGAGCGCTGGAACTGCTCGGCGCGGTCGGCCTGTTCGTCGCGAACACCCGCCGACCGGCCGGGCTCGGGCTTGTCGCGCTGTTCCTCGTGATGCTGCCCGCCAACATCTACGTCGCCGTGTCCGACGTCCCGTTCAACGGCGCACCCGCGACACCCCTGTGGGCGCGGATCCCGGAGCAGGTGCTGTACATCGGCGTCGCGCTGTGGGCGGCCGGAGCGCTTCGGTTCGGGCGACGAGGCGGCGGTGCCGCCGAATTCACGCAGGCCGTGGTCCGCACCGACGGAGTTGTCTGACAGCGCGAAGGGCGAGTGCAGCACTCGCCCTTTCGGCGCCCTCACCTGTCTGCGGCGTCGATGTGCTCCGGGCGGATGCCCAGTCCGATGAATCGGCCCATGGCGTAGCGCAGGGGCGGCAGTGCGTTGAATGCGCGGAAGATCCACGGCGTGCGCGGCGGCGTATCGTCATCGAGGCGTTTCGGGTAGAGGTCGCGAAGAATCGCCACCTGGAATGCCTGGGTCAGTTTGACCGGTAGTTCGCGGCGCGCCTGGACCGCGCGAAGGTGGCGGGTCGTCACACCGCCTGCCGACAGTGGTGGGCCGAGGAGATTCGCGGCCGCGACGGCGTCTTGGATGGCGAGGTTGATGCCGACACCACCTGCGGGTGACATGGCATGCGCGGCGTCGCCGATACACAGCAGGCCGTCGCGGTACCAGGTCGTCAATCTGTCGACGCGAACGGAGAGTTCGTGTACGTCGTTCCAGTCCCGCAGCTCGTGCATCCGGTCGCGTAGGGCGGGTGCCAGCGCGACGATCCTGCGGTGTAGTTCGGCGATTCCGCGTTCACGTAGCGCGGCGTACGCTCCGGCCGGAATGGTGTACGCGATCTGCCAGTAGTCTCCGCGGTCGATGGCAACCATCGCCCCCTTGCCGCTCTGGAAGAACTCCACACGGTCACTCGGTGTGCGGGAAAGCCGGAACCACAGCACGTCCATGGGTGGGGAACTCGTCGCGAGCCGCAGCCCACTCGACCGCCGCACGGCGGAGTGCCTGCCGTCCGCACCGACCACCAGATCGGCTCTGATTATGAGCGGGCCTTCGTGGGTGTCGGCGCGCACTCCGCACACTCGATCGTTCTCGATGATCAGATCGGTGACCTCGGCGCGGCGAACGAGCCGGAACGTCTCGTAGGACGTGGCTTTCGCGGCGAGAAAATCGAGAAATTCCCACTGCGGCATGAAAGCGATGTACGGGCTGCTCACCTGCAGTCGGCGGAAATCCGCGATGCTGACCACGTCGTGGCCTACCGACGCGGTGACCTGGTCCATCCTGGAATGCGGGAGGCGGTGGAATTCCTCAAGCCAACCCAGCTCATTGATCAGCTCTTGCGTCGACGGATGGATGGTGTCGCCCCGAAAGTCGCGCAGGAAGTCGGCGTGCTTCTCCAGCACGGTGATCCGCACGCCCCGCCTTGCGAGTAGCAGTCCCAGCATTATTCCCGCGGGCCCACCGCCCACCACACAGCACGTGGTCGTGTCCTCACCCATTGATCTCGGCCCCCTGTGCGACAACACCGAACAAGACGATGTCGACGAGCTCGTCGACATCGGTCGCCGATGTGCTCCGCGCGCCGACCGCCACCGCCGCGAACAACGCATTCGCCGCCGCGCCGCAGTCGTGCGGCCGCAGCTCCCCCGCTTCGACTCTGGATCGAAGGTAGTCGGTCAGCATCGACTGTCCCTCCTGGACGAAATCGTTCATGGCGGTGCGGATTTCGTCATGCGCACGGCTCGCCGTGAAGAACAGATCCACCAGCTGCGCGTTCTCCGACAGAACCTGCTGGAATCCCGCGACAACCCGCCGGAGCACCTCGGCGGCGGGCTGATCGGCGGTTCCCGCGAGCAGCTCTCGCAACCGCGGGACGAAACCGCGCTCCCGCAGCACTGTGGTGATCAGATCGGTCTTCGACTCGAAGTAGTGGTACACAAGCCCCGGCGTGACTCCCGCTCGGACCGCGATGTCCTTGATCGAGGCCCCATCCACCCCTTTGTCGGCGAATACCGCCAACGCGGTGTCCATCAAATCCTCCCGCCGCCGCTCGGCCTGCTCGCGTCTTGTAGCCATCTCACCTCGATTGACTAAACGTTCATTCAACAAATGTACCGTAAGACAGACAGCCCCGGCACGCAACCCGGCGGAGGACGAGCTGCACACAGCACTGGGCGAGAGGGAGCAGACCCTCGCCGCCGACGACGGGCCGGTCCGCTTGGACGACGAGGGCGACTTGGTAATTCCCCGCTGTCCGCGGAGAACGTTCCGGCCGAGGCGGTGGCGTTGTGCGCTGATTGGCCAGGTGGTGTCAGCGCCGGTCGCTGAGTCGCTCGGCGGCAGCCGGGGTGGGGGTGGCGAGGAATTCCGGATCGCCTACCGCCGCAGGTTTTTTCGGAATACAGCGTGCAGGTGATCTTCGCGGGGTACAACGGAATCGTGAGCGCTTCAAGGTATTTGGCCGTGTTCGGCAGCGCACTGATGGTTTCGGTGGCGGTGTTCGTCCTGTCCGTTCGGCCTGCCGCGGCCACCCCGGCGGGGCCGCATGTGGTCGAGGAAGCGCCGTTGGGCGGCTCCGTATCACGGATGGATGTCTACTCGCCCTCGATGGACCGTGTGGTGCCCAACAGGGTGATTCGGGCCGCGGGCGGTGGCCGGGCGCCCACGCTGTATCTGCTCACCGGAATCGGTGGCGGGGTGGACGGGATCTCCTGGTGGGACGACACGGACGTCCGGGAGTTCTTCGCCGACAAACATGTCAACGTGGTGATGCCGATCGGAGGCGCCTACAGCCTCTACACCGACTGGCTCGCCGACGACCCGGCCGTCGGCCGCAATCGTTGGCAAACCTATCTCACGCAGGAACTCCCGGCGGTCCTCGATACGCACCTCGGCACCACCCGACGCAACGCCATCGCAGGAGTATCGATGAGCGCGGCCTCCGCGGTCGACCTCGCCATCCAGGCGCCCGACGTATACAACGCCGTAGCTGCCTACAGCGGATGCCCCTGGGCGTCGGACCCTGTCGGTATGGCCATGGTCAGCGCCCAGGTGATCCGCGGCGGAGCCAACCCTGCGAACATGTGGGGCGAGCCGGGCGCAGCGATCTGGCAGGCGCACGACGCGTTCGCCAACGCGACCGCACTCGCCGGGAAAACCATCTACCTCTCAGCCGCCTCCGGCACTCCGGGCGCGATCGACCAAGGCGGACTACCCTTCCCGCCGATCGAAGCGATCGCAAGCTCGTGCACCGGCGCCTTCGCAAGCAGGCTCACCGAACTCGGGCTGCCCGCAATCCATGTCAACCGCCCGGAAGGCTCGCACACCTGGGGGCAGTTCGAAACCGACCTGCACGATTCCTGGCCGCACCTGGCCCGCGCGCTCGGTGCGTGAAACACCGGATACCGGTCGGATCACCAGGTTCGTCGTGATATCCCGCGAGCAGCATGTTCCGAATTGCGACCGGGACGTCCTTCCGAGATGACCGGTCGTTCAGACGGCCGAGTCCGCGGGCTTCACCGCGAGGAGAATTCCCGTCGAGTACTTGCTCCGCACGAACTCCGGCTCGTCGAACCCGACCGCGCGCACAGTCTCGGCGTAGCGGCGGATATCGACGTCGGCGAATGGATCGACCGGTTCCTCGCCGCGGCGAGTGAGTCGCCTGATTCGGGTCAGCGCCGACCGCATCCGGTCGGACGGGTCGGCGTCTGCGAGCAGTAGGCGTCCACCCGGGCGCAGCACCCTCCACATCTCCTCGATGGCGGTGGAGCGGTGCTGTTCGGGTATGTGGTGCATGACGAAGGTGCAGGTGACGACGTCGAACGAGGTGTCGGGGACCGTCAGGGCCTGCGCCGTGGCCTGCTCGTACCGGTGATTCGGGAAGTGGTCGCGCCGCCGGTTGTAGTCGACGGCCGAAGATGCGGGGTCGACGCCGACCGCGGTGCCCTCCCGGCCGACGAGGGCACCGAGTGCACGAACGAGTTTTCCTGGGCCACAACCGATGTCAAGCACGTCATGACCCGTGCCTGCGCCACTGACGTGTGCGAGTTCGGCGATGAGCCTGGCGTGGCGTCCGAGGAAGAACGCGGCGGTGAACAGGTTGTAGCGCCGCAGGCCGGCGATAACGATGCCGGTGCCTGCGTCGTCGACGAACATGGGGGTGAGCACTTGTTCAGTACGGGACATGCGCTCATCGTCTGCCGCGTGCGTGGCGGCGACCAGAATCAGATAGGCGGGATCCGTTCGTTTCCGGACGGATCCGCCGAAACTGTCCATGCGACGAGAGACCACTATGGCCACGACCACCGACCGCAGGGTGCGCCGGACCCGGGACGCGCTGCACCGGGCCCTGATCGAGCTGATGATGGAGCGCGGGTACGAGCGTGTGACCGTCAGCGACATCATCGACCGCGCCGACGTCGGTCGCTCCACCTTCTACGCCCACTACCGCGACAAGGACGACCTGCTGATCGTCAGCTGCACCGAATTCCTGCGCCGCGAGATCGCTCAGGCGCGCACCGACCGCGACACCCCCTGGGCGCCTGTGCGGGTCATGATCGGCTTGGCCGCCGCCTATCCCGATGTCTACCAGCCCTTGATCGGCCCGAAGAGCACCGCTGTCGTGTTGCGGAGCTATCAGAAGACCGTCGCAGGCATCCTGCACGAGCACATGGACCGCCGACTGGACATGCCCGCCGACGAGTTGGCCGACACCATAACCTTCCTGTCCTGGGGTCTGGTCGGACTACTCGGTTCAGTCATCGACCGCACCGACCCCACCCTGCCCGCGGCGGCATGGCGCCGGTTCGAATCTCTCTGCACGGCCGGCCTCGCACGACACGTGCCCCCGAGTTGCTCTTGAACGAACGTCGGCGGATGAAAGGCCGTCTTCGCCACGCCATCCTCGCATTCCGCGCCGTGCACGTCCACGCGCCGGAGACCGCTGTAACGTCTGTCCGAGATGCGATGCTGCTGGTCTGGCTGGTCGATGCGCTGTCGGTCAGGCCGTACTTCGAGCATGGGGCTGCTGGTGACCGCGGGCCGATGAGGGCGGGTCGCAGTACCACTGCCTATTGGGTTCAGACGGGTCGATACCGGTGCGTCGACCCATACGTTTGAGCCGATAGTCCACGGTGTTGACGTGCGTGTGTGGTGGCCACTGAGCGGCACCCCATCCGATCAGCGCCCGCTACCGCGGCGTCCCGACGCCGGAAACCTTTCGCCGCCGACCGCAGCGACAACATCGAAGGCATTGGGCAGCAATGATTCGTTCGATCATGCGATCCGCTATCTACGTGGCAGTAGCAACCAGTCTCTCGTTCGCGAGTGCTCCGGCGCCCGGGGTCGCGGCAACCCCACCCGACGTGGTCGTGACCGGCGGCGAGATCTCCGGCTTCGCCGCCGACGGAATCACCAAATACCTGGGAATCCCGTTTGCCGCAGGCACCGGCGGTGAAGCGCGATTCCGCCCACCACAGCCCGTACCACCGTGGCCCGGCGTCCGGCAGGCCCTCGGTCACGGACCGCAGTGTCCACAGACCGGATTCCTGCCCGGCATCCCACCGATCGGCGCCACCAGCGAAGACTGCCTGTCCATCGACCTATACGTGCCCGGCGGGCCGCGCGACAGAAACCTGCCGGTCATGGTGTTCTTCTACGGCGGCGGCTTCACCAACGGCTCCAACAGCCAATACGACGCGCCCGCGCGGATGGTCGCCGGAGGCAATGTCATCGTGGCCATCCCCAACTACCGTCTCGGACCATTCGGATTCATGTCCCTACCCGGACTGGCCGCCGAGTCCGGTGGCGCCACCGGAACGGTCGGCATTCAGGATCAGCAAGCCGCCTTACGCTGGGTGCACGACAACGCCCGCGCGTTCGGTGGCGATCCGTCCAACGTCACGATCTTCGGTAATTCGGCCGGCGCCGCAAGCGTCTGCGCACACTTCGCCGCACCCGCCTCCGATGGTCTTTTCGACAAAGCCATCATCGAAAGCGGATCCTGCGCACAATCCCCCTTCGCGCCCAGCAACCGCGACAACGCCTTCGCACGCTCACAGCACTACGCCGGAAGCGTCGGATGCGGGGATCCCGGGACGCAATTGGCATGCCTGCGCGCACTGCCCGCCGGGAAACTTTTGGAGTCACCGGTTGCCCAGTTCGACGGATTACCACAGATGTGGGCACCCAGCATCGACGGCGTTGTCGTCGCCCAGACCCTCGACACCGCACTCGCCCGAGGAGCCGGTCGAAGAAAGCCCCTCATCGTCGGAAGCAACAGCAACGAAGGCGCACTGTTCGTCGCCGGATCCGACTACGCCCTCGGTCACATCCCGGATGCCGCAAGCTACGAACGCTATGTCCGCCAATATTTCGCCACCTACGCCGACCAAGTACTCGACCGATACCCGCTCGACCGATACCCCTCACCCGCGGCCGCCCAATCCGCGGTCATCACCGACGGTTTGTTCGCATGCCCCCAGCGGTTCATCAGCCGCGCCGCCCGCGACACCGGACATCCCGTGTGGCAGTACGAATTCGACGAAGCACCACTCGGCGAAGCCAACCCCGTGCTGCCCGGCGCCTTCCACGCCGCTGAACTGCCCTACCTGTTCAGCAGCATGATGAGCGTGCCGATCCTATGGATCGGACCATCCGACGCCTTTTCCCGACAAATGCAGCGATGGTGGAGCACCTTCGCCCACACCGGGGACCCGAACGGCCCCGACTCACCCCAATGGTCGGCCTGGCCGGGAACGAGCCCCGAAGGGCCGGTACTGATCACGCGGGCAAGCGGCAGCACCATGTCCCAAGACTTCAGCGCCAGGCACAACTGCGGATTCTGGTCCGAACGCCCACGCTGACTCGGCCTTTCACCGAACCGATGGCTCCCCATGATCCGCAGACCCGACCCCGAAGTTTGCTATAGAATTGCTGAATATTCGGTGAGTAGGCCTGATCGAAGGCGATTCGCACCTGTTGCCTCGAGGGTGCGGTCAGCAGTGCGCCCGGCCGCCCTGGCCTCGCGCAGAACTTCAACACGAGGGCGGCACTCCATGACAGACGTCGATTACTGTGTGGTGGGTGGGGGATTCGCGGGATTGACTGCCGCCCTGCGGCTGAAACAGGCGGGCCGATCGGTGGCGCTGCTGGAAGCCCGCGACCGGCTCGGCGGGCGCACATTCACCGAAGTGCGCGACGACGGGACCTGGATCGATCGTGGTGGCGCCTGGATAGGGCCGGGGCAGGACCGGATCTACGCATTGATGGACGAGTTCGGGGTACCGAGTTACAAGCAGTACACCGACGGCGAGGCCATGATGGTGGTCGACGGCAAGCAGCACCGCTACACGGGCACGATTCCGTGGACCATGAGCCCCTGGGCGGCGATGAACCTCGGTGCGGTATTCGTCGAGCTGGGACAGATGTGCAAGTCGGTTCCGATCGAAGCTCCGTGGGCGGCGAAAGACGCCGACGAGTGGGACAAGATCACCCTGGCGGATTGGCTGGACAGCAACGTCCTGTCCAAGCCCGCCTATGAACTCCTCGACACCGCCATCGCGGGCTGTTACACCTCGGCTGCCTCGGAGGTCTCGTTACTCTTCGTGCTGTATCAGATGGCGTCGGGGGGCGGGCCGGGCTTCGTTCTGGGAGTCAAGGACGCGGCCCAGGATGCTCGACCAGTCGGGGGCATGGGGGCCATCTACCGGCCGATGGCGGCCCAGATCGGCGACTCGATCCGCCTGTCGCAGCCGGTCCGGCACATCGATCAGGACGCCAACGGGGTGACGGTACGCTCCGACGGGATGACCGTCCACGCACGCCGGGTGATCGTGGCGGTTCCCCTGGCGATCGCCAGCCAGATCCGGTACGACCCGATGCTGCCGGTCGATCGGTCGTTCCTGCATCAGCGGATGCCGAGCGGCTCGATCTTCAAGATTTCCGTCGTGTACGACGAGCCGTTCTGGCGTCGCGACGGATTGTCGGGACAGTCCGCCAAGCCGGGATCTCCTGCGACCGTCACCATCGATGCCTGCACGAACACCGCGCGCCCCGGGGTTCTGTGTGTCATCACCGAGGGGCCGATCGCGCGGGAGATCGGACAGCTCGATGAGGCCGAGCGGAGGAAGGCGATACTCGGTGAACTCGTCGAGCGGTTCGGCGACAAGGCCGGATCCCCCGTCGACTACATCGAGCAGAACTGGAGTGTCGAGCGCTACTCCGGTGGCGGGATGCTCAGTCACGCACCAACCGGTGTGCTGACCGAGTTCGGTCATGCCCTGCGCAAACCCTGCGGCCGAATTCACTGGGCCGGAACCGAGAGCTCGGCCGCCATGTGTGGTTGGGTCGATGGCGCCATTCGCTCAGGTGAACGAGCAGCGATCGAAGTGATGGAACACGAAACCGCGACCGTGGCCTGAGAGATCGTCTATTCGGGTTCAGGACGGATAGGGCGGCGGATCCGCACGCATGGTCGTCCATCGCACTTCGGTGAAGGCGTCGAGATTGGCCTGGGCGCCGCCGTGACGAGAGCCTGTGCCCGAGTCGCCGACGCCGCCGAACGGAGCCACGGCCTCGTCATTGACCGTCTGATCGTTGATGTGCACCAGACCAGCGGGGATCCGGTCGCTCAGCGCGAGTCCACGCATGACATCGCGGGTGATCACGCCGAGCGAGAGCCCGTAGCCGGTGTCACCGGCCAGCTCCACAGCTTCGTCCAGTGTGGAGAAGGTGAGCACCGGGGCGACCGGGCCGAAGATTTCCGAGGTCGCCGCTGGGGAATCGGGTGGCACGTCGGCCAGCACGGTCGGTCGGTAGAACAAGCCGTCGTGGACGCCTCCGGTGACGAGCCTGGCACCTGCGGCCACGGTGTCGGTGACGATACGGTGCACGGTGTCGCAGTGCGTCGCGTCGATGAGCGGCCCGAGGTCGACCGGCCCGGCGGCAGGGTCGCCGACGGTGAGTTTCTCCGCGCGGGCTGCCAACTTCGCCACATACTCGTCACCGATCGAGGCGTGCACCAGATGGCGACTGGTCGCCATGCAGATCTGCCCGGCATGGAACCAGGAACCGAACGCGCCCGCCGCGGCGGCGACCTCGACGTCCGCGTCGTCGAGCACTATCAACGCGGAGTTCCCGCCGAGTTCCAAGTGGGTGCGTTTGAGCTGGCGCGCCGCCGCCACGGCTACCTCGCGACCACCCCGGGTCGAGCCGGTGAAGGCGATGACCGCGACGTCCGGATCGGCGACCAGCGCGGCGCCCGCGCCGGTACCGCCTGGCAACACGCTGAGCAGACCGGGCGGCAAACCGGCCTCGGTGAAGATCCGACCGATCGTCACACCTCCGGACACCGAGGTCCGCGGATCGGGCTTGAGGATGACGGCGTTACCCAACGCGAGTGCGGGCGCCACCACGCGACTGGAAAGCACGACGGGGAAGTTGTAGGGGGCGATCACCCCGACAACTCCCACGGGAATCCGTCGGGAGAAGCTCAGCCGCGGCTGCCGGCTGCGCAACACCTCGCCGTGCGGGGCGGCGGCCAGCGCGGCGGCCTCGTAGCACTCCTGCGCCGCCAGCGCGATCTCGAACTCGGCCTTGGCCGGCACCGACCCGGATTCCCGGATCAGCCATGGCGAGATCTCTTCGGCATGCCGATGCCACAGATCCCCGGCACGGCGCAAGATCGCTGCGCGCTCATGGTACGGCCGCTCAGCCCAGTCGCGCTGAGCGCGCACGGCGATCTGGGCAGCCGCCCGGACGTCCTCGGCCGTCGCATGGCCGACGCGGCCGAGCGTGGAGCCGGTCGCCGGTTCGATGACGGGCGCCACCCCGCCTCGTCCCCGCACCCAGTCCCCGAGCAGGATTCGCCCCTCCCACGACGGTTCGTCAAGCAATCCGACGCGCTCCGCGGGCCGTGCCGTGCCGTTCATCCAGCTCCCCTTTCTCTCAGGTTGTCGCCGACTTACGCGGCGGGAGGGGGCACCAGCGGTGTAGCCGCCGTCGACTGCGAGTTCGGTGCCGGTCATGGATGGCGGACGCTTCGGCACTGAGCGGGGAGAGGGTGGTGGCGACCTCTTCGCCGTTCCCATTCGCGATGCTAGGCCTGGTCGGCTGATGGTGCATTACGTCCCGCTCAGTCAGTCCACGTGGAGTCACCGATCCTCCTTGTTCGGTCGCCTCGTAGTTCGGTCATGCGGCCGGCTCATAGAAGGCTTGGTCGGCAACCGCGATGACGTCGAGATCGAATGCCTGACGCCCTCGGGAACTTCGGTGTCGGAATGGACGACAATCTGCACGTGGAGTGCAAAGTGTGCCGGACGGCGCTGTCGGCCCGGATCGACGGCGAGCGCGAAACCGTTCCCACAGCTCGGGTGGACGAACACCTGGCGCGGTGCCCGGAGTGTTGCTCCTGGTACGTCGCGGCCGCGGAGATCTCGAAACTGGTGCGTGGCAGCCGATCGAATGCGCCCGACCGCACCGACGCGATCTTCGCCGCCGCCGAGCTGCAACGCCCGCGGCGCACGGTCGCGTCGTCGTTGCGCGCGCTCGTGCCCAGCTCGCGTGCCGGGCTGACGCGTCTGCTGCTCGGGTTGCTCGGCGTCCTCCAGGTCGGGCTGGCGCCGGCTCAGCTCGCCAGCCTCGACTTCGGGATGAGCCAGCACGGCACCGAGGCGACTCGCCACCTGGTCAACGAGAGCACAGCGTGGAATCTGGCCGTCGGGATCGGACTGCTCTACTGCGCGGTCCGGCCGCATGCTGCCGCGGGCGTGCTGCCCGTGCTATCGGCGCTCGTCGCCGCGCTGAGCGCGTTCGTGGTCGCCGATCTGCATTCCGGCGTGGTGCCGCTGTCGCGCGTCGCGTCGCACGGTGTGTTGGTCGTCGCGCTCGCGTTGGTCGCCGTGGTCCACCGCACCCGACGACCTGAGACATCTCCGCCGGTCGGCGACCGCGCGCCCACCGAACTCGTCCTGCCCGCGAGCGCCCAGTTGGGCAAGCGCACCAGCCATCTCCACTCCACCCAGGATCCCGCGGCATAGTGAACGGACTCGCATGACCATCGAGCTCGCCTCGACAACCGAAGCGCCCGCCCGGATCTCGCTCGCGGTCACCGGAATGAGCTGTGCCGCGTGCGCGACCCGGGTGGAGCGCAGGCTCAACAAGGTCGACGGCGTCACCGCGTCGGTGAACTACGCGACCGGCGTGGCAACGATCGACGCGGCCGAGGGTGTCACCGCCGAGCAACTGTGCGCGGAGGTGGACGCGGCGGGCTACGGAGCGTCGCCCAGCACCGACCACGCAGGGGCGCCCAGCTCCACCTCCGATGACGTCGAGGTCAGAGATCTGTTGCGGCGCTTGGTCGTCGCGCTGATGGTGTTCTTCCCGCTGTCCGACCTTTCGGTGATGTTCGCCAGCCTGCCGTCCACGAGGATTCCCGGCTGGCAGTTGATTCTCACCGTGCTGGCTCTTCCGGTGGTGCTGTGGTCCGCGGCGCCGTTCCACCGCCGCGCGCTCGCGGGCGCCAGGGCCGGTGCGGCGAGCATGGACACCCTCGTCTCGGTGGGCGTGCTCACCGCCACACTGTGGTCGCTGGACACGATGTACCTGCACCCGACCCGGACCGGACCCGCGCCGGACGGTGTCTGGGCGGCGATCTGGGCCAGTGACGCCATCTATCTCGAAGTCGCCGCGGGTGTCACCGCGTTTGTGCTGGCGGGGCGATATTTCGAGGCGAAGGCGAAGCGGTCGGCGGGCAGCGCGTTGCGGGCACTGGCCGCACTCGGCGCCCGCGAGGTCACCGTGCTGACCCGCGACGACCGCGAGATGCGGGTTCCCATCGGCGAACTCGTGGAGGGGCAGCGATTCATGGTGCGGCCCGGGGAGACCATCGCCACCGACGGACTGGTGACAGCGGGCGAATCCAGCGTCGACGCCTCGGCCATGACAGGGGAATCTCTTCCGGTCGACGTCATGCCGGGTATGGCGGTGATCGGCGGCACCACCGCACTGACCGGACGGCTGATCGTCGAGGCCGCCGCGGTGGGGGCGGACACCAGACTCTCGGGCATGATCCGGCTCGTCGAGCAGGCACAGACCGGCAAGGCGCGCATGCAGCGCGTCGCCGACCGGGTGTCTTCGGTGTTCGTGCCGTTCGTGTTCCTGGTGGCGGGCATGACCTTCAGCGCATGGTGGATAGCCGAAAACGGGGGCGCCCGTGCGGCCGCGGCGGCACTGGCGGTGCTGGTCGTTGCCTGTCCGTGCGCGCTGGGCCTGGCCATCCCGACCGCACTGCTGGTGGCATCGGGACGCGGTGCACAGCTGGGCATCTTCATCAAGGGTCACCAAGCGCTGGAGGCCACCCGGGACATCGACACTGTGGTACTGGACAAGACCGGCACGGTCACCAACGGGGCGATGAGTGTTGTCACGGTGACCGTCGAGGGCACACGGAGCGGCGCGGAGGTGCTGCGCTTGGCCGGTGCGGTGGAATCGGCCTCCGAGCACGCGGTCGCGGCGGCGATCACGCGGCACGCGCGGCAGCTGCTCGACACCCTGCCACCGGTCGAATCCTTCGAGGCGCTAACGGGATTAGGCGCGCGCGGGACCGTGGACGGCGTACGAGTGCAGGTGGGCAGGCTGCGGCTGTTCCAGCAGCAGCGGGTGGATGTGCCGCAGGCGCTGGCGCGTGCGGTGCGCCGTCAGGAACGGGCGGGCCGTACGGTCGTGCTGGTCTCAGTGGACGAGGTCGCGGTCGCGGTCGTCGCGGTGGCCGACACTGTGAAGGACACCGCGGCCGCCGCTGTGGCGCGGTTGCATCGGCTCGGCCTGCGCGTGCTCATGTTCACCGGCGACAACGCTTATGCCGCACAGTCGGTCGCCGACGAGATCGGCATCGACGAGGTTGTCGCCGGACTGCTGCCCGAGGGCAAGGTCGAGCTGATCGCGCGCATGCAGGAACAGGGGCATCGGGTCGTCATGGTCGGCGACGGCATCAACGACGGCGCGGCGCTGGCCACGGCCGACCTGGGCATGGCGATCGGCGCGGGCACCGACGTCGCGATCGCCGCCGCCGATGTCATCCTGGTGCGCGAGGACCTCGGCGCGGCTACCGACGCGATCGAGCTGGCGCACGCGACGCTGCGCACCATCAAGGGAAACCTGGTGTGGGCGTTCGGCTACAACGTCGTCGCTATCCCGGTGGCGGCGCTCGGCCTACTGAATCCCCTGATCGCGGGCGCTGCGATGGCGTTCTCGTCGTTCTTCGTGGTCTCCAACAGTCTGCGCCTGCGCCGCGTTCGTTCGGACTGCTGACCCGCGTGGTCGCATCGACCTGCGCCGCGACACGAAAGCCGCTGTGACGCAGCATGACTCGTAGCAGCTCAGCGCCGGGTACGGGCCAGCTGGTCGAGCATAGCGTTGTAGGCGGCCAGATCGGAGTCGCCGTACTCGTCGTCCTTGCGGTCGGTGCGCGTCGCGGTGCGCCGATCCTGGGCCACCCACTGCGTGAGCAGAGCGCCCACTACGAGCAGGATCGGGATCTCACCGGAAACCCAGGCGATGCCACCGCCGACGCGCTGGTCGGCCAGAAGGTCGATCGGCCACTCCAACTGCAGATTGCGGTAGAAACGCAGGCCGACAACAGTATTCATCGACATCACGGCGACGCCGAAGAACGCGTGGAACGGCATTACCACGAACAACATGCCCAGCCGCCCCAGGTGCGGCAGTCTGCGCGGGCCGGGATCGATGCCGATGATGCCCCAGTAGAACAGGTAGCCGACGATCAGGAAGTGCACGTTCATCAGCACATGCCCCCAGTGGTAGCGGATCAGGTTCTCGAACAGCGGGCTGAAATACAGTCCGTACAGCGAGATCACGAACAGCGCGATCGCGGTGCCCGGGTAGGCCAGCACGGCGGTCGGCTTGGCGTGCAACAGCGCGAGCACCCATTCACGTGGCCCGTGCATCGCGCCGCGCCCGGCCGCCGGGACGGCTCGCAGCAGCAGCGTCACCGGGGCGCCGAGTACGAGCAGCACCGGAACGAACATATTGAGCGCCATGTGCGTGATCATGTGCATGCTGAACATCGCGAAGCCGTAGGTGCCGATGCCCGAGGAGGTGGCGATCAGCAGAGCCAGACAGCCGCCCACCCAGGATGCGGTCCGCCACCGTGACCAGTGGTCGCCGCGGCGACGCAGCCGCAGCACGCCGAGGATATACACCACGATTCCGGCGAGCGCCGCCGTGCCGAGCACGAGATCGAAGCGCCACAGCGTCATCAGTCGCCACAAGGTGGGCCGATCGGGCAGATCGAAGCCGAGAAGCACCTCTTGCGCTGTGCACGACCGGTCGACGAACGCGGGCGCGGGTTGCACGGCCATCACTACCAGCGCGCTGAGCGCTACCGCGGAAAATGCCCCACCACAGGCGATTACGAAAGCCGACCGCGCTTGCGGCACGCGCGTTCGGTACGCCGACCACAGCGTGCACCCGGTCGAGGCGAGCGCCGCCGCCGCGCCCAGACCGGCCCTGCCGTACCCGGTGGTGAACACAGCGGACCACGGCAATAGCACCATCGTGAGCACCAACCCGCTGAGTACTGCGGTCACCAGGCACAGCGCCCCGATGACGGCCGCACGCCGGACCGCGACGAGCACGTGCGATCCATCGCGCCGCACGTGATCTGCCACGCACCAGGTCAGCCCTGGCAGTACCGAGACGGCGACCTGGAAGAGGATCATCGCGCCGGTGCCGTAGTCGTGGTTCGGCCCTTCGCCCGCATTGCCGACCATCGCGGGCGGCAGCACGGCCACCGCCGCGAGCATGGTCAGCACGGCGGCCCCCGTCCAAGACAACGTCAGCCGCGCGCCGAGGCTCACCACGGCGGCCAGCGCCGCGACGACGATCCACGCGTCCGGTTTCTCGCTCGCATCGATCAGCGCACCGAGCGCACCGGTACGGACCAGAGCGGAAACGGTCAGCCCGCCCACATTCGCCGCCGTCACCGGTATCAACGCCAGCGCCGATACCAGCCAGACCAGGCCCGCGCGCTCGGCGAGTCGCAGGCCCGCGTACCCGTCGACCGTCATCCGCCCGGGTGCGGTGACCTGCGTGCAGCACACCGCGTAGACGAGGGCGCCGAGCGTCACCGCACCTGTGAGTGCTGCCACCGTCCGCAACAGCACATAGCCCAGCGCGTCCGCGAGCCCGGGATAGGCGGTGCCGGCCGCGTGATATGGAAACTCACCCATCGCGAGGACCGCCCCGACGACGAGCACGAACGACACCACCGCCGCGACCACCCGAACGAAGCCGACGTCCCAGCGATTCGCGTACACCGTGGCTCCACCCAACCTTCGAACAGAAAGTCTTGCTCTCCAATGGGAAAATAGCTCCCGCGCATTTGTCGGATCGGGCGAGCGAATAGTTCCCGCTCGCAGCGACGTCGAGGACGAGCGATCTACCGGGCCATGCGGGTGCGGAGGCGGAACTGAAGCGGCCTGCCACGCGACTACGTGAACTCAGGGCCGCTGCGGGGCGGCGTGGTTGGGAGGACGGCAGTGCAGACACGCCCGACGGTTCGGATGGACCGGCTGACAACAGTATCGGTGACCGGGGTGCTGACAGCGGCCATGGCTTTCTCGATGCTGCAGTTGTTCGTGCTCGGTGCCCTCGGCCCGCGGATTGTGCCGGATCTCGGGATGTCGACTACGAGATTGGGATTGACGACAACGATGGGATTCGGGACAGCGGCGCTGCTGTCGCCGCTGGCCGGTCGGGCGGTGGATCTGCTGGGTCCACGACGATGCCTGATTGCGTTACTGCAGATTGTCGCGGTCGCCCTCGGGCTGATCGCCGCAGCACCCGGATATGCGATTCTGCTGTTGGCTGTGGCGCTGGGTGGCATTCCGCAGGCATTGGCCAATCCCGCTACGAACAAAGCGATCGTGGCGGTGATCGCTCCGACCGACCGGGCAGGGGTAACCGGCACGAAGCAGTCCGGTGTTCAACTCGGCGCCATCGCGGCCGGATTGCCGCTGACCGCGCTGGCGGCTTCGGCGGGCTGGCGTCCGGCAGTGTGGGTGGCCGCGGGCATCGCGCTGCTGATCGCACTGTGGGTGTGGCGCACGCTGCCCGCCGACCCACCGCGACAAAGCCCTCAGGGCTCGGGCGTCGACGATGGGCAGCAGCAACGAGGTACCGACAGCGTGGTGCGCTGGCTGGCACTGTACTCAGTGTTCCTCGGCGCAGCCATGGCGTCGATCAACACCTACCTCGCGCTGTTCGGAGAACGAAGGCTCGGGCTCGGCGCCGCTGCCGCCGGAACACTTGTCGCCGTGCTCGGCGTAGCGGGCATCGCGGGACGCATCGGCTGGGCCCGTATCGCTGGAAACCCAAGTGCGGCAGTGGTACTGCCCGCGGGGTTGGCGGCCGGGTCCGCAGTTGCCGCTCTTCTGCTGGCTGCCGCCCCACTGGTCGACGGATTGGTGTGGGTCGCGGTGATCGCGGTGGGAATCTTCGGGATGGCGGGCAACGCCGTGTCCATGGTGCTGGTGATCCAGCGCTCCGCTCCCGGTCGCGCCGGACGAAACTCGGCGCTGGTTTCCGCGGGGTTTTTCGCTGGATTCGCGGCAGGGCCACCGCTTTTCGGCGCCACGGTACCGTCGATCGGATACAGCAGCGGCTGGCTGGTCGTCGCGGCGGAATTCGTCGTCGCGGCCACGGTCGCGGCGCTGTGGGCACTCCGCGATCGGGCCTCCGGAGATCGGTCGCCTGCATGACGTCGCCTACATGACAACGATGCACCGAATCCGCGGCTTCTACGGCGCGAGCCGGCTTTGTCATCGCTCGACACCAGCGACGCCGAGCCGGTCCGTGCGACCGTGCGAAATCCACGGTGGTCCAGCAGCGTGAAGGATTGGGCGCACGCTGCGCTCGATACCGTCCTGGAGCGCGCAGCAGGCACCCATGCCGCGGTCGGTACACGATTTCCGCTGTATGCCGACAGCACGTCGGGCGAATGGGTGACCACTTCGCGGGGATCCTGGACCGGCGGCTTCTGGGCCGGTTTGCTGTGGCTGCGCGCTTTACGTAGCGGCGAGCGCGCAGATCGGTCGGCTGCTACGGAAACAACGGCACGACTGGCTTCCTGGGTGAATACGGACACCTCCACACGAGGTCTGATCCTTTGGTATGGAACGGCACTGGCGTCCGGCCCGGGTAACGACACCGCCGCGGCAGCGCTTCGCGAGACGGCCGCACGGGCGTGCCTGGCAGACTTCGATCATGAACTCGGATTGCTGCCATGGGGTTCAGCGTTCGGTGGCCCGCGCCTCGTTGCCCGCGTGGACGGAGTTCCCGGCGTCGTGCCCTTGCTGGCCACAGGCAGGGAACCGGCAAGTTCGTCCGCCGCCCAGCGGCATCTGAACACCCACCTCACCCGGTGGCGCACGGCAGAAGCCGGCACTCCGGCGTGGGCCTGGGCCGATGACGCTTGGGTTCCCTGCGCACAACCGCGGCCAGGGTGGAGCCGCGGACGAGCTTGGCTCCTGCTCGCACTGGCCGACGCGTCTTGGTATCTGGATCCCGGGTACCTGCTCGACGCAGCGGCACTGACAGGGGCCGATCAGCCATTGGTGCCGCCTGCCGAGGACAACGCCGACGCGCCCGCGGACACCTCAGCCGCGGCGATCGAGGCGGTGGCTTTGCTCAAACTTGCCGCAGCGCAACAAATTCCGCGCTTCTCCTCGGCATTTCGGAGTAGGGCCACCAAGATTATCCGGCTTCTTGCGACGAGGTATCTGAGCGGCCCCGGCGAGCCCGAACCAACAGGCAGGTTGATGGGCGGCTGCTACGACTACGATCGCGGGCTGGCCACCACACACGAACTGATCTGGGGCGATTTCTTCTTCGCCTTGGCCCTGGCCATACAGACCGGGCTGGTGACTCCTTTCGATTCCTGAGGCGATCTCAGCGCAACACCGACCTGGCCACCGACTCGATGTGCAGTTCATCCGGACCATCGAGCAGGCGCGCCATCCGCCCCATCCGCAGCAGCCCGGGCAGCGCGGTGTCCGGACCCAGCCCAGCAGCCCCGTACACCTGCACAGCGGAATCGGCCACCTGCTGCAGTGTCCGAGCCGCGGCCACCTTGGCCAAACCGGATTCCACGCGAGCGTCATGGCCTGCGTCGATGAGTGCGGCCGCCTTGTGCACAAGGGGCCGGGTGGTTCGGATGGCCAGCAGCGACTCGAAAACATGCTGCTGAACCAGTTGCCGCTCGGCCAGCGTTCCCGATGACCGGGTCCGCGTCCTGGCTCGCGCGCACATCAGTTCATAGGCGCGCTGCGCCTGCCCGAGCCAGCGTAGGCAGCGCAGCGTCCGGCCGAGCTGCAGTCGCTGCCTCGCGATCGGCAACGCTCGCCCGCGCTCGCCGATGAGATGGTCTTGTGGCAGCCTGACCTCGTCCATAGCGATCTCCCACTGGCCGCCGACACCGAGAACCGGCAGCTCACGCACGAGCCGGAAGCCGGGAGTGTCGGTGGGCACCAGCAGCAACGAGAGCCCTTCTCGGTCGGGCGCCGCTCCGTCGGTTCGGGCCAGGACAGTGATCAGGTCGGCGTCCATGGCTCCGCTGACGAACCACTTGCGGCCGGACACCGTCCACGTCCCGTCCGGAGCAGAAGTCGCTCGAGTCGCCGTCAGGGTCGGGTCGGTGCCCGGTGTGTCGGGTTCGGTCATCGCGTAGGCGGCATGGAGTTCTCCGGAGACCAGCCGCTCGAGGTAAGTCTCCCGAATCCGCTCGCCGGCATGGCGCTGCAGCATCCGGACATCCAACAGTGACGCCGATCCGAGCGCCGTTGGGCCGTGATCACTGGCACCTTCCGCTTCGGCCAAACACACATACTCGGCGAAAGGCAGTCCTCGACCGCCCAGCTCGACCGGCAGCGGCAATGCCCACAGCCCCGCCGTGCGCGCGGCCGCGGCCAACCCGGACCGTGCGGTCTCGGCGGCGGCGCCTCCTGCGTCGAGGCGGGCTTCGTCAGGTATCACTCGTTCAGCCACAAAGGATTCCACCCGCTCCCGCAGCGACACGGAAGCCGCGGCAGCGGCCGGCACGCGGGTGTGAGATGCGAACGAGCCCATGGCTTCTCCTCGTCTGCCGGGAACTCGATGTCCCCGCGCTCCGACTGCTGTTGTCCGTGGGAGTGGTCGGAGGCGATCGCCACTGAGTTCCCGCGGCGGTCACTCTGTTCGAAAAGGGGAGCCATGACACTCGGCACTACACGGACCTCCGACAATCAACTGACGACGAAACCATTACAGGGGGTGCGGTTTCGCACCGGCGGCCCACCGGGACCGGTCTCGATTGCGACGCAGCATCTGCGGCTGCTCGGCGCTGAACCTTCCGAGGGCGATCTCGGCGTGGTAAACCGCACCGGCACCGACGGCGCGACGGTGGAGACTCACCTGTCTTGGAGCGGCGCCGACAGCGAGGTGTGTGACGAGGCGACCACGCAGGCGGCAGCGGGGCTGATGTTCGTGCATGGACGCCGTGACGCGGCGCCACGGGGACTGGCCGTCGACTACATCTCGACCGCAGCCGGTGTGCTCGGCGCTCAGGGCGTGCTGGCCGCACTCATCGGCCGTGCGCGGGGCAATTCAGTTGCCTCGGCGGATGTCTCGCTCGATCGCGTGGCGCTGTTGAGCATCTCGCAGTATCTCGCCGCGGCATGCGCGGACGACGACGAAGCCGGCCCGCTCGCGCCCGGTGGCCCACCGTTCACCACAGCCGACGGCATTCGATTCGAGCTCGAAGCGCTCGACGTCGCGGTGTGGGCAGACTTCTGGCGTGTCATGCGAGCGCCGATGGACGCAGTGGGAAAAGGCTGGCGGCCCTTTCAGTTCCGCTACGCCACCGCGTGTGCCCCGATTCCCGGCGAGTTGCACCACACCGCCATGACCCGCACGTGGGCGCAGGTGCAGGCAGCTGCGGTCGAGTCCGGCGCTGACGTCTGCCGGTTGCATACGCTCACCGAGCGAGCCGAGGAACTGCACCACGGCGCGGAATCCACGCTGCCGTGGGGGTTGACCCTGGGTTCGGCGAATCCCGCGACCGCGACGAGACGCGGACGATGTAGCACCGAACACCCGCTCGCCGGATTCACCGTGTTGGAAGCCGGGCGTCGAGTGCAGGCTCCGCTGGCCGCGCATCTATTAGGGTTGCTCGGCGCGACCGTCGTGCGTATCGAGCCCCCGGGTGGCGATCCACTGCGAGGCATGCCGCCCACCTGCTCGGACATCTCCGCACGCTGGCTGGCCCTCAACCGGGGCAAGGACGCGGTGGAAATCGACATCAAGTCCCCCGCTGACCGAAAACGGCTGTGCGAGTTGGCCACCGACGCTGACGTGTTCTTGCACAACTGGGCGCCGGGCAAGGCTGAGCAACTCGGACTCGACGCAGATACGCTGTCGGCGGCCAATCCCGGCCTGGTGTACGCCTACACCAGCGGCTGGGCGGGCCGGGTCACCGGTGCGCCGATGGGCACCGACTTCATGGTGCAGGCCAGGACCGCGGTCGGGGAGGCGGCCCGCCCGGTCGACGAACCGCCGGTACCGTCGCTGATGACGCTGCTGGATGTGCTCGGCGGCATGCTGGGCGCGGAGGCGATTCTCGCGGGACTGCTGGCACGCGAGCGCAGCGGCCGGGGTGTCCGTGTCGAATCCTCGCTACTTGCCGCCGCGCAGCTGCTCACCGCACCAGCTCTGAACCAGGCCCGCGATGGTCGCGCTCCGCGCCGCCCCGCCGGGTTCCGTCACCCATTGCCGACCGCCGACGGACTACTCACACCGGTCGATGACCATGCCGCAGCCGCTGCCGAGCACGCCGCACAGGTTCGTGCACTGTCCACCGACGACGCCGTCGCGATGCTTCGTGATCGGGGCATCGTCACCACCGCGGTGACAACCGATCTCACCGCCCTGCCCACCGATCCCCGCTTCGCGGGTGCCATGACCCGCGACGAGCACGGCGCCGTCGCGGTGGCGTCACCGTGGAGGTTCCGATGAGCGTCGCGTTACACGATCTGGTCCCCCGCAGGCTGCGCAGATCCTGGGCTGCCGACGGCAGCTACCCCGACTTGGACCTGTATTCGCTGTTCCGGGCACGCCGCTGTCAGGACCCGCACCGGACGGCGTTGTCGGACAGCGAAGGCGCGGTGTCCTATGCGCAACTGGACACCATGGCACGGCAGCTGGCCGCGGGGCTCGCTGCCCAAGGGATCGGTGCCGGCGATGTCGTCGGCGTTCAGCTCGCCAACTGTCGCGCGGCCGTGATCACGGACCTCGCTGTGGCGGCATTGGGCGCAGTCGCATTGCCATTCCCAGCCGGTCGTGGCATGCGGGAGGCAGAGTCGCTGCTGCGGCGCGCCCAGGCCGTGGGTGTGCTGGCCGCCGCAGAGTTCCGCGGACACACCCATGCCGCCGATCTCGCGCAGTTGCTCGGCCGGCTGCCGATGTTGCGTTTCGTCGCCGCGGTCGGCGCCGATCCGGTACCGGATCGCTGTGTGTCGTTCGCCGGACTGTTCCGTGGTGAAGGGCAGGACTTCGTGCCCGCTCGCCCCGATCCGGACGCGGCGGCTCGCATTCTGGTCTCCTCCGGGTCGGAGTCGGAGCCGAAAATGGTCGCCTACTCCCACAACGCGCTCGCCGGCGGCCGCGGCAACTTCATGGCCTCGCTCTTGACCAACGGCCGCCCGCCATACAGCCTGTTCCTCGTGCCCCTCGCCACGGCATTCGGCAGCAACGGCACGGCCGTCACGCTGGCCAGGCATGGGGGCGCGCTGATTCTGCTCGACCATTTCGCGCCGCTGGAAGCGTTGGCAGCCATCGAACGACATCGTCCGACCCACGTGCTCGGAGTCCCGACCATGGTTCGGATGATGCTGGAGCATGGCGCGGCGCAGACGGACACCTCGTCGCTGACGGCGCTGATCCTGGGTGGTTCGCAACTCGACGCCACCACCGCCCAGGAGGCACAGCGAGCTTTCGGATGCTCGGTGGTGAACCTCTACGGTTCGGCCGACGGCGTGAACTGCCACACCGACATCGCCGATATCGACACGGAGACAACCACTTCCGGAGTTCTGGTCGGGCGACCGGACCCGCACGTCGCGCAGATCCGAATCGATCGGGTCGACACCGGACAGATCGCGGCGCCGGGCCAAACCGGAGAAATAGTCGCCCGTGGTCCGATGACGCCACTGTGCTACGTCGGGGACCCACAGCTGGACGCGCGCTACCGCACCAGCGACGGATGGGTACGCACCGGCGATCTCGGCGTTCTCGACCCCGCAGGCCGCTTGCATGTGGTCGGGCGGCTCAAGGAGATCGTCATCCGCGGTGGCGCGAACATCAGCCCCGCCGAGGTGGAGCGCGTGCTCGCCACGCATCCCGATGTCCGCGATGTGACGTGTATCGGTGTCCCGCACGAGGTGCTTGGTGAACGTCTGGCCGCCTGTGTCGTTCCACGGCCGGGCAGCGTGCCCGACCTCGAGCGGCTGTGTGCTCACTTGGCGGCCAACGGCATGGAGCGTGGCAAACATCCCGAGTCGCTCCTGCTGCTCGACGCCCTACCGTTGACACCAGCCGGTAAACCAGACCGAGCGGTTCTGCAAGCAAAGCTGACTGCGTCCGTGCGCTGAAGATGCCGCGGGGCAGCTGTTTTCCCAACTGCCCCGCTACCATCCTTGGCGGTCAGGCTCCGGACAACGCCTTCTTCAGCGTGGTCGCGGCGTCCCGGTAGACGGACAGAAGATCCTCATCCTGGCTGGGATAGTTCACGATCGGCACCTGCTTGACGTCGGCGTCCGGAAGGACAGTTCCGGTGGACATGTGCGCGTTGTCGAGCACGAACTGCGGTTTCTTCGCCGCGAGCTCGACCAACTGACCGGGAGTGACCGCTTCGGGGCCGTACGTGCCCAGAATCCGCGCACCGGCCAGGTCGGCAGCCCAGGTCGAAAAGACCTGGGCGACAGCGGTCGGCTGCGTGCCACCGGGCCACGCCGACCGGACGTCGCCGCTGAGTTTCTCGTACTCGGTGCTGAACGTCGCGGTCCATGCCTGCGCCGCCGCACTGGTGCCGAAACGCTGGCCGAGCGCCTGCACCTGGGCTTTCACTTTCTCCGCGGAATTGTCGAGGTCGACTTCGATCAGTTCGGCCTTCGATCCCGCGGCTTCCTCGATCTTGGCTGCGAACGGTTCGAACGGCGCGTAGAGCACGAAGTCCGCCTCTGCCACGGCGGTCAGGTCGGAGGGCTTGGGATCGTAGTCGGGGGCATGATGTACCGACGGTGGCACGATGACTTTCACCTCTTCGGCGCCTGCGGCTTTGGCGAACGCGGCCTCCCAGGTGGTGGTGGCCACGACCCTCGGATGGGCGTGTCCGTGGTCGTGGGTGTGCTCGCTCGCGGAACTCGAACATCCGCCGAGCAGGACACTTGCTGCCACGACCACGCTCGTCGTCACCGTGATACCGGCGGTCAATGGTCGGAAGCGCGCCATGGGATGTTTCTCCGTTCAGGGATCAGATGAGCCGCGAAGGCGACTGCCCCCGCGGTGAGGACCAGAACCGGCCCGGGGGGAAGGTCGAAGGCCAGCGCCAGCAGAAATCCGACGAGATTCACGGCAATGCCGATACCGATGGCCCAGAAGAGGATCGGGGTCAGCGAGTTCCCCAGTCGGCGAGCAGTCAAGGCGGGCAGCAGCGTGAGCGCATCGACCAGAAGCGCACCGGTGAGCCGAATCGCTCCGGCCACCGCTACCGCGATCAAAACGAGCAGGACCAGGGTGAGCCGCCGCACCGCCACACCGGCGACCAACGCCAGTTCGCGATCATGCAGCAGCAGCGCGAGATCCCGCCTCCGCCACCAGAACAGCGCGGGCACCGCCACCGCCAACACAGCCAACACAACCACGTCCTGAACACGGACCGCGAGAATGGAACCCCAGAGCAGCGAAAAGGCCGCCGAGGCGTTCACTCCCGCCACCGCCAACACCAGAAGTGCTGCGGCAACGGCCGAACTCATCAGCAAACCCATCGCGCCGGACAAGGTCTCCGGTGTCCGTGCCAGTGGGCTGATCGCAGCCCCCGCGACCGCGCACGCGATCAGCCCGCACAGCGCCGGATCCACACCGGTCAACATCCCGACCGCGGCACCGAGCAGCGCGACGTGCATCATCGCGAACCGGACCGGAATGATGTCCAGCCCCACGATCGCGACACCGATCACCGGCAGCCCGACCGAGCCGAACAGCAACGCCACCCCGGCGCGCTGCACCGACGCCATCCCGAGCAGATCGGCCACTTGCGCAGGCCCGTTCACGACACCTCCCGCAACCGGCCTGCGGCCATCTCCAACACGCGGTCACAGCGACGTGCCAGCGCCCGGTCATGGGTAACCACGATGAGGGTGACAGGCAACTCCGCGAGCACCTCGGCGGCTTCCTCCTGGCCCGCGAAATCGAGTGCGGCCGTGGGTTCGTCGGCCAGGACGATCCCTGCGCCTGCCGCGACACACCCGACCGCACGGGCGAGATGCATGCGCTGCAGCTGCCCTCCCGAGAGCGTGTCGAGTGGTCGCGTCAGCAACCCGCCGACACCCAACCGCGTCGCCATCGCTTGCGCGTGCCGAGCGTCGCCACTGCTGGCCAAGAGCTCACCGGCCAGCAGCGGAAAACGGCCCGCCGCAGGTCGCTGCGGAATCCACGCGCATACCCGACGACGCCACGAATAGTCCGCCGTCGCGCGGCCACCACGGCCGCCGATGGCGATCTCGCCGTGCACGGCCGTGTGCAGACCGATCACCGCGCGCAGCAGAGTTGTCTTGCCGGAACCGTTCGTGCCGGTCAATGCGACTCGCTGGCCGCAGGTAACCTCGAGGTCGACTTCGCTGACCACGTCCACGCGCCCGTGCCGGCACGACACCTCCGTCAACCGCAGATCCAGCCCCACCATCACCCCACCTCCTTATGGGTCGCCACGCGCGCGCCGAGCGGTGTCCCGGGGAGTAGTCGCACAGCCGCCTCGATCGGTTCCCCGGAATAGTCACCCTCCCGTCCCGATACCTCGATCCCTTTCACCACCGCGACAAGGGTTTCGCGGGCGCGGGCCACCCGCGAGCGGATCGTGCCGACCGGACAACCCACTGTCTGCGCCGCCTCCGCATAGGACATGCCCAGTACCTGGGTCAGGACGAACGCCTCCCGTCGATCCTGCGGCAGGCCGCACAGCAGGTCATTCAGTGCGACCTCCTCGGAGAAGTCCGGTGCGCGCCGATCGGGACGCTGGTCGAGGGTCTGCGACCAATCGGGCACGTGCGCGCTCTTCGGACGTGCGGCCACGTTGCGGAACCGGTCGACGACAACGCGACGAGCGATCGACAACAGCCAAGTGCGCGCCGTCGATCTCCCGGCGAAACGCGGCAGACTACCCATGGCCCGCAGGAACGTCTCCTGGGTCAGGTCGTCGGCGGACTGGACATCGGTGAGGTGAGCGACGAAACGCCACACATCACGCTGGGTCGATCGAATGAAGTCTTCCAACGCATTTCGGTCACCTGCACCGGCCGACAATGCCAGCGCGGTCAATTGTTCGTCGGACATGAGCGACCTCCACATCGACACATCCGACATACCGAAAAGCGCCCGGCGCTTCGAAGCATTCGAGGAAAAGGGGATAGAGAATACATTTCGCACAATCTCGGCTCGCGACACCACAGCGCGGCGGTGTCGAATAGACCGGCAGTCGGACGTGCGCAGTGCGCATACCAGCGCAGTGCGGGCCCGACAACCGCTGGACAAGAAAAGCCGCCGGCTGTCTTTATCGGCTCGCTCGCGAGCATCGAAAAGAAGAGCGGCTACGTCCGCCACTGGCATACGGGTCGCTGGGTGACGCCGACAGACGATCGGGCAGGCAGCGTCCGCGCCACGGCAGCACAGGCGTGTCTGCCTCCGGTGGCGAACTCTCAGAACCGAACTGCGGCCACCGGCGGCCCACGCCGCGCCATCACATGACGCAGCACGCCTGCACGAGGAATCGCTGTCCGATGGTCGATCTGCACCGGGATTCGCGGATTGCTGTCCACCGACGAATGGACGAGAACCAGAAGCAGAGGCGCCAAAGTCCGTGCGTACAGCGCCGCCAGAAGCGCGAACAGGACAACCTCCCCGCGCCACAACCACACCGCGCACACCATCGCAGCCGCGGCATGCGCGGCAACCATCGTGCCCGGTCCGCCGTGCACGACAGGCGATTCGGCCGCAGCCCCATGCGAGGAATCGTGTTCACTCGATATCGACGCGACACCGAACCAGAGGTGGAGGACGGCTTGCATCACCGCCAGCCCACCGCCGATGGCCGAGAAGCCGCGCTGACGGTCGGCCAGCGCCCACGCCACCGAACCGGTGGCGGCGAACGCCAGAACCAGCGCCGACAACGGCACGCTGTGCCCCGCCGTCGCCGCGTGGCCCAGCGCCGAAAGGGACACTCCGATCCCCGCGAACAAGAGTGCACGTGCCGTCCGCGCGTTTCGGGGCACGGGCACACTGTTCATAGCGCCGTCCATCATGACACTCACACGTCGACACCGTCCCGCCGGGTTTCGGTCACGACCACGGATTCGTCACCGGATGGCGGGCTCCCTAGACGCCCGAAGCGCCACGCGGTTACGACTTGCGACGAACTGCCCGCAGGCCGAGTGCGGCGATCAGGCCCAGCCCGCCCAACACAATGCCGATGGCGCCGAGCCAGCGAGCGGTGGTATCGCTCGACGAGCCGGAATTCGACGCCGCCGGTTGGATGTCGCCGTGATTGTTGACTCCACCGGATTGTTTTGCCGCCAAGACCAAAGACGGAGCAGGGCGCTCCGGCTCGGATTCATCGCCGGCCGGCTCCTGGTCCCAGCGCACAACCTGACCGTCAGCGTAAGTCTGCACCGCGGGCATCGTCAGCTTCTCGATATCGGGCAGCCCGTTGGCGAGCACGGAGAACTGCCCGAACTGGCTCGGCCCGATTCCGCCGCCGGAATTCGCCGTCCAGGTGATATCGGTGACATTTCGTCCGGAGTCTTTCCGTACCACCGCTTTCCAGCCCGGCACCGCCTCCGTGTCCGCGGCAGTAACACCAGAAATCTGCACCGCAACTTCGACAGTGGGACTTCCGGTCGCCGATTCGTTCGGTACCCGGAACACCAGGACGGCCGACCCTCCGCGAGAGGCATTCAGCCCTGAGACGGTGACGTGCCCGAATGCTGGCGCAGCCGCCACAGCCACCACAGTCGCCGCAATGGCCGCGGCGGCGCACGCCGATGCGGTACGCGCGATCCAAGAACTGTTCATCGCCGAGACCTCTCCTTCGCGGTGAGAAAACGAACGCAACAGATGCTCGCCGACGACGATATGCCACCACAAACCCTGAACCGTGCATATTCGGTAGCTCGGGTCGCCGGCCACGACCTCGAGGCCTATCTGGTGCTCAGTGGGTGTCGTTCCAGAATTGCGTACCTGCGGCGATCAGTGCAGGGATGCCGACAATGACGGTGCCTGCGACAGCGCCGATGGCGGCCAGTGCCGCACCGGTGACGAGGCAGCCTCCGATCGCGGCGGGAATCGCGAGCAGGCCGATCGACACCACCCCGCCGGTGGCTCCGCCGACGACGCCCCCGGCTACGCAGCCGATGCCGCCTCCGATCGCGCTGCCGAGCAAGCTGCCAACGGTCGCGGCCGCCATCATCGACATGCTGAAGTTGCCGAGGGCCGCGTTGTAGTTCGGGTGGGACAGCGCGTCGATCTCTTGGGCTGTCGATCCGCTGACGGGACTCGCGTCTGCGGGGTCGGTGCTCGGGGTGAGAGTGACGGTGTCGCCGTCGAGTTGTGCTGCGATCGGCATCGCGTTACCGCTGCGGACGTAGGTCAGCGGCAGTGTCGCGACGGACGCTCCGTTCCGGTCGAGAAACCGCAGATGGTTGTCGCTGACGGTCAAAGCGCCGGCATCCATGGTGAGGACAACCGAACGGTCGACGACATTCGCCTGGAAATGGACATCCGGAGTGTCTTGGACGGGATCCGCCGCCGCGGTTCCCGCCGAGATACTCAAAGCCGAGATAACCATCGCCGCGACCGCGGCACCTTTACGGAACATCATTGTTGTCTCTACTCCCGATTTCGTTGTGGGCAGCGTGAATTCACCGCCGACAACAGGTCGCGGATGCGCTCGCGACAGTTCCCGAAACTGCCGTGATGCACGACACATCTATGACCGGCCGAACAGCAGTGCACAATGTGCGCACCCACCGGCAGCCTCCCTACGCGATGATCAACGGTGGGGTCTCGGGGAAGACGACCGGCAATGCCGCCATAGCCCGGTGGAAAGGACCCGGCCGCCAGACCACCTGGTCCGCAGGCACGGCAAGCTGTATCTCGGGGAGGGCATCGAGCAGTTGATCGATGGCGTACTGCACAGTCAGGTACGCGACGGATTTGGCCGGGCAGGAGTGCGGCCCAGAGCTCCACGCCAGATGCGAGCGATTGCCGAGGCTGCTCCCGACGGGGCCGTCGTTCCCGCGGATCTGGGGGTCGTTGTTGCAGGCGGCAAGACTGATGAGGACCGGCTGGTCCGCGGGCAACCAGATACCGTCGATCATTATCGGCTGCCGCGGGTATGTCGTGCAGAAGTTCGCCATGGGCGGGTCGTTGAACAAAACCTCGTCGAGCGCGGAGACGGTCGACAGGTTCCTACCGAGTACATCGCCGAACCGGAACCGGTCGTCGGTGATCATCAGCAGCAGTGCATTCGTGATCAGATTGCGCTGTGCTTCGAAGCCGGCACCGTAAAAGCTCATCAGTTGGGCGAATATTTCCATGTCGTCGAGCTCGACCGGGTGATGCGCCAGTCGCGAGGTGGCGTCGTCGCCGGGCTGGGCGCGCTTGAGCCGAATCAGCTCCATCAGAGCCTCTTTGAGCATCTGCATGCCCTGGGCGCTCTTGACCGTATCGAAGCGCGCGGCCATTCCGTTCGCGACCCGCTGCCCGAGTTCGGCGGGGCAGCCGACCATCCGGTTGAGGACTTCGAGGACGAGCGGAAACGCGTACTGGGTGACCAAGTCGGCGGAACCGGCCTCGCAGAAAGTATTGATCAGCGGGACGGCGATTGCCTCGACGGTGGGATGCAGGGCATGCACATCGATCCCGTCGATGCTCGCGACGGATGCCTGCCGATAGCGAGCATGCACACGTCCGTCGTTGTACCGCGCGGCCGGAAACCACGCCATCATCGGCCGAACGGGACAGTCCTCAGGAACGGTCTTCTGCCAGATTCGTGGATCAGCCGGAAAGTGGGTGGGGTCGTTGAGGATTCGCACCGCGGTCGCGTGGCTGATCACCAGCGTGGCCGGCACACCCGGTGCCAACTCGATCGGAACCAGCGAGCCGTACCTGCGCCGCATCTCGCGGTAGGCGTGATGCGGGTCAGCGACGAACTCCGGCGTATACAGCAAGACTCGGGGGTCATCGGTCTCGATGGATGATCCGTGCGGCACGGGGCGAATTCCGGTCGCGGTGGTGTGCGGCAAGGACATTGGGAACTGTGGTGTGGTCAAAGACATGACTCCAGACGATGGATTCGATGAGCGTTTTCAGTGGGCGCAAACATGCGCCTCGATCACGTGCGTCGAGTGAGGCCATTGGCGTGCCGGGTGCCGGATCGAACAATTCACGTGCTCCGAATGGCGCAAAACGCTTGGCATCCTCGAACTGGTTGACAGCAAACGAATACAACACACTGCGGTCCGAGAACCCAAGGCATCGCCCCACGTTCACCGGCGCCGCGAAGCATGATCGCCTCGGCATCGACGGCAGCGCTCCCTCGAACGGCTCAAGAGGTTCCTCGTAGGCCCCACGCTCGTGTTCCGGCGCGTCGGTGCGCGCCCGTTGCTGTTTCGCGTGGTGCACCGCAGACCGAGACCGCCATGGCGATCAGCGTTGTGAGGGGCCAGAACCATGAAAACACCATGGCGGCATCTTGATTCATCAGCTCCCTCGTCGTTGACCGGGTTTGAAAACTGCAGCCTCCCATGGCCTGTCGTCCAGAACCTGGCGGCTGGGCCCCACGCTAGCAACAATGCGACGACGTTGACTAGTGCTGGCGATAGCGGTAGCGGCCACACTGGCCGGGCGGTCGTTCACCGCGATCGTCGACCGGGCTGTCTCGGCCACGACCTTTCCGCTGGAGGCGGACGCATTCGGGTCCGAATCCACCGGTTCAGGCCGTGGCGGACTGCGTCGGGTCGCCGCTGCGGTGGGGTCCGCCGCCGGGCCGGAACAGCGTGCCTGTTTCCTTGGGCTCCTCCCCGTTCGGCCCGAACACCATCCCGTTCTTCCATGCGCTGCGTTCGAACATTCGCTGCAGCGGCGTGGCCACAAAGGTGGTCACCAGTGTCATGATCGCGAGGATCGTGTACAGCTCGGCGGTGATCAATCCGGCGGACAAACCAATGTTCAACAGCACCAACTCCATCAGCCCGCGCGCGTTGGCGAGCGCGCCCATCGCACCCGCTTCCCGCCAGCCCATACCCTGCGACCGGGCGACCAGGCCGACGGCGCCGAACTTGCTCGCGAACGACACCAGCAGCACGAGCGCGGTCACCGCGAGCACGGCGGGATCGAAGACGAGGCTCAGTTGGGTGTTGAGACCGGTGTAGATGAAGTACGCGGGCAGCAGGAGGTAGGCGACCAACGGATCCAAACGTTCCCGGATCTGCTCCAGCAACGCACCGCGCGGCATGCACAGACCCGCGATGAACGCACCCAGCACCGAGTGGATACCGACGAAATCGGTGAAACTCGCGGCCAGCAGCACGACCACCAGCACAACGACCAGCGGCCCGACCGCGAGTCCGCCCGTGCGTTCGTTGTCACCGCTGTGTGGCCGCCAGGTGGTGAGCCTGGCCAGCAGCCGCCGTCCGATCAGCGTCATGAACAGCACGTAGGCCGATCCGCCACCGGCAGCGAGGAACGCACCGCCCATGCTGTCCTTCGCGGTGGCCACGACAACGGCCAGCAGAATCCACGCGCACGCGTCGTCGACGGCCGCGCACGCCAGCGACATGGTGCCCAACCGCGTCTTCAGCAGCCCGGAGTCGTAGACGATCCACGCCAGAATCGGGAACGCGGTCACCGCCACCGCGGCCGCAAGGAACAGCGCCCCTTGCCAATTCGTCATCTTATCGGTGAAGTACCGGCCCTGGCCTACCATCCACCAGCCGACACATGCGCCGAGCACCATCGGCACCACGACACCGACCGCCGAGGTCGCACCGGCCTGCCGCAGATGCGAGCCGAGAATATCCAGCTTGAACGACGAACCGACCAGGAACATGTACAGGATCAGCCCCAGCTGCCCGACCACATAGATCGCTGTCAGGTTCGGATGCATGATGGGCTCACCGCCCACCTCCAGCTCGAGCGGGAACAGCCACTGCTGGGCGTGCGGCCACGCCCAGCCGAACACCGATGGCCCGAGCAGGAATCCGGCGACCATGACGGCCACCACCTGAACCTGCCCCAATCGCCGCAGCAGCGGCCAGAACAATCGATATGTCAGCAGAATGACCGCCAGTTGTAGGAACAGGTGAGTGGTGATTTCCAGGAGCGATGGCATCGCAGCTCCCCTCCGTCGAGCAGGCTGGCATGTGACACGAAAGAAATAGATCAGGCGGCCCGCAGCATGGTGATGGATAGCCGCCCGGCCTCGACCGCGTCTTGGCGAAGCACCCGCACCTGGAGCTCGGTGCCGAGTATCGCCTCGAGTGTCGGCATTGTGAACCCGTCGCCGGCCAGCATCCTGGTGAGCGGATGGCCGAATCGCCTGATCTCGTCTATGTTCGTCCGGAAGCCCGAACCACCGGCCGGGGAATCGCCCGGTGGTTCGGGGACGGATCGTGTGATCGTCACAGCCGCCAGCTCCGTGCAATTGTTCTCACGAGGAAATCCGTGCGAAAAGCCGGGGCTAATGTCGGGCTAATGTGTGGTGACTTCGGCACCCGTCGGTGGAATGACCGGGCGAGCCACCGCCTCTATCTCCGCGGCGGTGCGGGGTCGATTGGTCAGGCCGAGTATCGGTTCGGTCGTAATTCGCACATCGCCCATCACCGTGTCCGACAACGGGTCGCGCCAGTGGTCCCACACCGGGGACATATCCAGGCCACCCATGTATTTGATATTCACCCCGTCCGACTCCGGGTGGAGACGCTCGGCCTCGGAGAGGATGGTGTCGGTCCCGGCGCGTTCTTGCTCTCCCGAGGACTCGTCCACATCGGTCAGCCCCGCCATAATCCTGGTGAACGACTCCTGCGGGGTGTCGCCACTGTGCACCGCGGTGAGGCTGCTGGCGTGCGAAAAGTATTCGGTGGAGCCGACATACTGTTCGTACATTCGCGAAACCAAGGACAGGAATCGCGTGTACGCCCGTCGATAGGTGTACTCGTAAAAGGCCAGTGCGTCGGTCTCGCTCATCTCGCCCCGTAAGGTGGTCGCAATCGCCGCCGATGCGACCAATCCTGAGTACGTCGCCAAATGCACGCCGGTGGACAACAACGGATCGAGGAAGCACGCCGAGTCACCGACGATGGCATAGCCAGGACCGCAGAACCGATCCGAGGTGTAGGAGTAGTCCTGCTCGGCCCGGACCTCGGCGACCTGCTGCGCTCCATCGAGCAGCGCACTCATCGCCTTACTGTCGCGGATGGCATCGAGGTAGTACGTCTGTGAATCGTGCTCACGTAGTTTCTCGGCGGCCTGGCGTGCGGAAATCACATAGCCGACACTGAAGCGGCCGTCGGACAGTGGAATGTGCCAGAACCAGCCGCCTTCGGCGGTCGACGCGACGTTGATCGCGCCTTCCGGACTATCCGGATGCAGGTGGGCGCCTTTCCAATACGACCAGATCGCGATGTTCCGGAATGCCGGGTGCTGGTGGCGCATACCGAAATGCCGTTTGGACAACAGGCCGTCCCTTCCCGACGCGTCGACGAGGAAATCGAACTCGGTGGTCCGGATTCGATCGTCAACGGGCCCGGTCCATTCGACGGCTGTCGGGCGATCGCCGTCGAACAGCACATTCTTGACAGTGGCCTGCTCGATCACCTCGGCACCCTGTTCGGACGCGTTGCGGAGCAGAATGTTGTCGAACGCGGCTCGGTCGACCTGCCACGACCAAGCTTCCGCGTCCACGAGTTTGGACCAGTCCAACAGCCAAGTATCGTCCTGCCACTGAAAGAACCCGCCCCGTTTCACCTGAAAACCGTGAGCGGCAACCTGGTCGTAGGCACCGGACAGGCGCAGTGTCGACAAGCACGACGCCAGCAGCGACTCCCCGATGTGATACCGCGGGAACTTCTCTCGTTCCAGGAGGGTCACCCGGATCCCCGATCGAGCGAGCAGGGCTGCGGTGGTCGAACCGGCTGGGCCGCCACCTACTACCAGAACATGCGGATTGTTCCCCATAGCAAACT
Organism: Nocardia sp. NBC_01730; assembly: GCF_035920445.1. Taxonomy (NCBI): domain Bacteria; kingdom Bacillati; phylum Actinomycetota; class Actinomycetes; order Mycobacteriales; family Nocardiaceae; genus Nocardia; species Nocardia sp. NBC_01730. The sequence goes on from NZ_CP109162.1 coordinate 4,153,253, forward strand.
CCCTGGAACTGCTGACAACGGATAGTGCGCCCGCACCGGCGGCCTGACCGACCCGGGACCCACGGCCGTGGGATGAACCCGGATGAATATTGCCGCTGGTTAGCTAGAACGAAACTGCGCACGATGTTTAGTGTAGCAACGAATGTTGAAACCTCAAGTACAAGAACGAATTTGGGATCTCATGACTTACCGCAATGTGGGTAACTGAAGATAAGCGAGTACCCCACTACGAGATATCCGCACCGGACTGCCGTCACTCGGCATGCAGGGGTGGACGTCGACGGAGTCGGCGTCGGTGTTGGCCCAGATGCGTTTCGGGGGTGCGTTTTTCGCCAGGCAGGTATGCCGAAGCGTGGAAGATGACCTGGTCGTTGGCGGGCGGCGATGGTCGGTGTCGGCTGGTCACCCTGCTCTTCCTCCTGAAGAATCAGGGTACGGCGGAGCCTGCGGTTGTAAGCGGCGTTCGCGCAGAATCGGTCCGGCAGTGCTACTGTCGCAGGTTTTGGTCAGCTCCGAGTGGCGGTCGATCATCGTCGGTTGCCGAACTGGTCGTTCGGTTACAGATCCCGCTTGCGCGCGAATCGGGCCGACCCGCAGTCGGCACGCAACCCACACCGACGTGCCCGCAGTCCACCGCAACGGCCCGTCACCGTGGATCGCCCATTCACCGGACACGCCGAACCCATCAGCTCGCCACCACCATCAGCGAACCGGCCGCGACGACCTGAGCATCCGGTGGCAGCGGCACCGACAGATCCGCACGCGGCACGACAGGCACACCGGTTCGGTCCTCGACACCGCACAACGCCGCCCCACCTCGACCGCCCGATCGCGCTGCATCGGATGGCGCTCGCTGCACTGGGCCTAGCGCCACAGCTACTGCGATATCAGCAGGTCAACGAGCTAACCCGGACAAAAGCAGCGAGCCGGTTTACGATGTGCCGTGCCGCACTCCGCTGCGGTACGGCAGTACCAGAACTGAGGAATGTCATGCAAGTGATAGAGCGCGACTCGTTGACCGAAATCACCTCGGTGGTAGTGGATGAGGCGGTCCACAACATAGGCCTCCTCAAAGACTTTCATCAGAATCCGACGCTCAAGGATTTCGTGCCCGAGTTGGCTCGGCTCTCGCTGAGCTGGGTGCGGCTGTTGCCTGGCGAAGAACTGTCGGTGCACGAGCATCCGACGAAAAGCATGATCATCGTCGCGGAAGGCACCGGACGGGCCATCGGCGACATCACCCGAGACATCCGCTCCGGTGACATCGTCGTGGTTCCGCCGGGCTCGAAGCATGGATTCGTGGGCGCCGCGCCGTCGGGCTTCTGGGCTTTGTCGATCCAGTTCGAGGGCGACGGCCTGTACGAGAATCCGGACACCCCGCGCGTCGCCTTCGTCGACGACCGTCCCGACGTCGCGGCTATCCGCGCGGAAAACGACCGGCACCTGCACGAGTATCGGAACAACGCCCTGGTCCGGCTGATCGGTGACATCGATTCGCAACCGCCCGAGGTACGCAGCGGGCTGTTGGACCACCTTCAGGGATGGTCGGACGCATTTCAGCGAGTGATCGCCGCGCGGGTCGTCGGGGAGAACGACAGTTCCGCGCGTCCGCTTGCCGACGAGCATCTCGCCGAGGAGCTCGGGCACAACGTGCTGTTGGCCGAGATCCGCGACAACAGACCGGCGCAGTGGGATCCGGTGATCGCCGCCGCCTCGTCCTGGTTCGTGGATCGCATGGCATCCTCGTCCACCATGGAGCGCACGGTCCTGTCGCATCTTGTGCTCGAGGGCAGCGGATTGGTGTTCCATGCCGCAGGGCTGTCGTCGTTCTCGGCGAGCCGGTATTTCCAGCTGCACGACAGCGCGGACGCGGAGCATCTCGAGATGGGGTACCGGGCCCTGGCGCAGCGCCGGGACTGGACACCGGCGGAGGTAGGAGAGGTGCTGACGAAAGGCTGGAAGATGATGCACCTGCTGTCCGACCGCATCGCGGAATGCGCGCTGCGGACCGCACCCGCAAACCATGTCTAGCGATCAGGCGCTATTCGAAGAGCGCGAGCGCAGGGTCCTGGCCGCGGTGTTCGGCAGGGACAAGGCCGTCATGGCTGAGCTGATGCACCCGGATGGTTACGGATTCGATGCCACGATGGGCTTGGTGAGCCAACGTGAACTCATCGACGGCATCGACGCACTCGCCCAGAACGCCGGTTTCGAGGCCGATGAGATACGAGTGGTGCCCGCGGGGCCGAAGGTCACCGCGCTGACATACCGGCTGCGGCAATGGGGCGACTTCAACGGCACGCCGTTGCCGGAAGTCGTCTACTGCAGCAGTGTATGGCGGCTCGGCCACGGCGGCTGGCAAGCGATCTTCCACCACGAAACACCGACGCAATCGACCGGGTAGTGCCGTGCTCAGCGAGACGTACTTCTGGCGGCAGGCATTCTGTCGACTCTACGAGACCCAGGTACCCATCGTGCCGCTGGGAAAGATCATGCACTGGCGTGCAGTGGTCGACGCGCTCGGCGTGGAATCCCCGACAGCCCGAGACCGGGCGCTCGTCACCGACGACTACTTCTATCGACCGCACTCAGCTGCTCCGACCTCGGCCGAACTGGACGCGCACCGTCACGAAGGCGCGGTAGGCGGAGCACAGTGGCTGCTGCATCCGGTGGTGCGTCGCGATGGCGCCGACGTGCCCGCTTTTCGCGGCTTCGTGGAGTTGCCCTGGTTCGTGGAGGCCGAGTTCGTCGTGCGCGACGGCCTCGATCGTGACCTGCGGGGGTTGCTCGGGGGATCCCGGTTGCGGGAGCTGAGCCGACTGGTCCGCCGCGCCGACGAGCATTTCGGATGGGAGGTGGCGACCGGAGCCCGGGTCGATGACGAAACCCTGGTGGCCTTCGACCGACTGCACCAGCTGAATCTTGCGAAGTACGGGCACTCCCGAAATCATTTCTCCCTCTCCATCCTGCGCGACGTCGCGATATCCGCACTGCGGGAACGGGTGTGCGTGTTCCTGCACCGCCGACATTCCGATGGCACACTGGTGCAGGCCGTGCTGGGGATGCACTATCCGGAGTCGAATGCGTTGGAAGTCCTGGTGCAAGGCATAGACCACGCCGCGGTGGCCCGGTCCCATAACCTGTATGCCGTTGCGCTGTACCGGATCTACCGGTGGGGGCTGGCCCGGGACATCCACCGGTTCAACCTCGGCCGCGGTGCCCAACTGGCGAAGCTCAACCTGGGCGCGAACCGATTCCATGTCGTCAGCAACCACATCGCACCGGTCGACGACACCCGCCCCGGAGATTTCGGCGCGCTGCAGGCCGCCGCGCGTGCGTCGATCGACAAGGCCCTGGCCGCGCTGGCGACGGCAGCCGATCGCAGGGACGGCGGCAGAAACGTCATGCTGCCACGGAGGATCGCATGCCCAGCGGTGATCGCGTGAGTGGGCTCGGCACCGCCGGACGGGTCGGCGCGGTGTGGTTGGACGGCAGGCACGTGCCACCCGACCAGGCGAATCTGCCGGTGCTGAGCCTCGGCCTGCACAACGCGCTCTGCGTGTTCGAAGGTATCCGGGCATATGACGGCAAGCCGTTCGCGACAGCGGCACACGTGGATCGGTTGTGCGCTTCGTCCGCCATGATCGGAATGTCCCTGCCGTGGAGCGCGGCACAGATCGCCGCCGCGATCGACGAGACCGTGACCGCCGCTGGTTACTCCGACGCCTATATCCGGCCGGTCGCCTGGCGAGGGGACGAGGTGATCGGCATCGATCCGACCGGAACCACCGTTCATCTCGCCATCGCGGTGCTGCGCTGGCCGCGGCAACCGCAGGCACCAAGGCGACCGCTGCGACTGGGCCTGTCCCGATGGGCCAGGCCTGCCCCGAACATGGCGCCGGTCGGGGCGAAAACCTCCGCCAGTTACCTCGTCGGATCGCTAGCGCTGGCCGAGGCGAAGCAGCACGGTTTCGACGACGCGGTGCTGCTCGACCATCATGGCAGGATCGCCGAGGCGACCGGCGCCAACATTTTCGTCGTCCGCGCCGGCGAGCTGGCTACGCCGGTGGCAGACACTTTCCTGGACGGCATCACGCGGCAGACCGTCCTCGAACTGGCCGGGCACGCCGGCATCCCGACGCGGGTGACCCGTCTGGCGCTGGACGACGTCTCCGCAGCGGACGAAGTGTTCCTCACCGGAACCGCGGTCGGGGTGCAGCCCGTCGGGCATTTCCTGGACACCGAATACCTCGACGATCGTCCGATCACCCAGACCTTGGCGGACGCGTACTCCCGCCTCGTCATCGCCCACCGGGAAAAGGAGTGGCCACGCGTACCATCGGCATAGTCGGCACCGGGATATCGGCACTGCATCTGGCGCTGTTTCTGCAGCAGCAGGGTATCCGAACCACGCTGTACACCGACAAGACTCCTGAGCAGATCCGTGCCGGCCGGATCCCCAACAACGTATGCCGGTTCGGCCGCACCAGGGCCCGCGAGCGTGCGCTCGGCATCGATCACTGGGACTTCACCGACTTCGGCATGAGCTGCGCGCATGTCCGGGTACGCACCGATCCCCCGATCGCGTTCTGCGGGAACCTGACCCACGAGGCCAGCTTCGTCGACTTCCGGATCTACCTGCCGCGGTTGGTGGCCGACTACCGTGACCGTGGCGGCGCTGTCGTCGCGATACCGGATGTGGGCGCCGCCGTCGCCCGGTACCGGGACGACCACGACCTGATAGTGGTGGCCGCGGGTGGCGTTGGCATCGATGCCCTGTTCCCCCGCGTCGAGTCCCGCTCCGCCGAGCGCCCGGCCCGGATTCTGCTCGCCGGGTTGTTCCACGGGGTGGCGCACACCGAGCCGATGGGAATGCACCTCGAGATCGTCCCCGACGCGGGCGAGATCTTCCAGACTCCGGTCCATTCCGTGACCGGACGAGTAGCGGGCATAACGTTCGAGGCCGTCCCGGACGGACCGTGGGCGTCCCGGTTGCGCGACCGGTACTACGACGACCCGGACGCATGCGCGCGAGTCGTGCTGGAACTGCTGCGGGACATAGACTCGGAGATCCTCGGCCGCATCGATGTTCGTCGGTTCGCCCTCACCCGCCCACTGGACCTGCTGCAAGGTTCGATCACCCCCACCGTACGCAGGCCGTGGGCTCGGTTGGGCCCGAACACCTATGCCGTCGCCGTCGGCGACGCAGCGGTGCTCAACGACCCGGTCACCGGCCAAGGAGGCAACCTCGCCTCAGCCGCCGCGTGGGAACTCGGGCAAACCATCCTCGCCGATCCGGTATTCGACGAGCGGTTCTGCCGCACATGGGAATCGACATTGTGGAATCTGGCCGCGGACGTCACCGAGTGGACGGCATCCGCGCTCGGCCCTCCGCCGGATCATGTCGTCGCCCTGCTCCGAGCGGCCGGGCAGAGCCAAGACCTCGCCGACGCGTTCCTGGACAACTTCGACGCTCCGAAAGCGATGTGGAATTCCCTGGCCACTCCGCGGCGAGCGACGGCGTTCATGCGCCGGGTCACTTCGGATCTCGTCGCCGAGGCTCCGGACCACACGGTCGTCGATCGGGAGCGACAGCTACTGGACGCGCTCGCCGGCGATGACATCCGCGCCCTGCATCCGTTCGTCGCGTCCGACGGAATTCTGGTCACCGAGGACGGCTGCCATTCCCGAGACAACTGGCAGAAGGCTGTCGAGCCGACCTGCACCCCTGATCGACCGGCCGGCTTTTCCGTGCTGAGACCGGCCGATGCCACGCTGCTGGTGACCTACCGACAAGGCTCACTGCACTGTTCGACTCTCTGGCGCCGCGATCGACCCGACAGCTGGGTGGCCGTGGTGCACCACCGCTCCCCCGCGCCTTCGGAGTTGCCATGACAGTCCGTCCGGAACAACTTCCCGCCTCCTTCGGCGGGGAAATCATCGAGCCCGCGCACCCCGGCTACGACCGGGCTCGGCAGATATGGAAAGGGCTGGATCGCCGCCCCGCCCTGATCGCAAGGTGCGCCGACGTATCGGACGTCCAACGCGTCATCGAACACGCTGCGAGCGAAGATATTCCGCTCGCCGTCAGCGGAGCAGGCCACGACATCGCCGCCAGGTCCATGCCCGATGGCGCGTTGGTCGCGTCCACCCTGGCGTTGGACGGAATCGAGATAGATCCCGTCCGACGCCTCGCCCGAGTCCAAGCAGGAGTGCGCTGGGGCAGCCTGGTGGCAGCGGCTGCGCGCCACGGACTGGCCACCACCGGCGCCTCCGTGGCGACCGTCGGAGTCGCCGGGTTCGCGCTGCACGGCGGACTCGGTTGGCTGATGCGTAGTTTCGGAACGGCCTGCGACAACATCCAGGCGTTGGACGTGGTCACCGCCGACGGGCAGCTGCGAACCGTCGACGCGCGCAGCGATCCCGACCTCTTCTGGGCCATGCGTGGGGCAGGGTCGAATTTCGGAGCCATCACTTCGCTGACGCTGCGCCTGCACCCGGTGAGCCGGGTTGTCGCCGGAGTCAAGCTCTATCCCGCGGCCAAGGCCCGCGACGTGTTCGACGCGTATCGGCGGATCACCGCCGACGCCGGTGACGAACTGGTCACACACTTCTACTACAACGGCAATCCGGACGGAACACACAGCGTCGGAATCGGCCTGTGCTTCAACGGCCCAGCGGCCACAGCAGCAGCAGCTCTGGCTCCCTTGGAGTCTCTCGGGCAGCCGACGCAGGACTCGGTGCGGGAGAAAGGAATCGACGAGCTTCAGATGGTGCACGACGCCAGTACTCCGTTCGGCGCCCGATACCATCTGCGTGCTCATTATTTGTCCGAGTTCAGCGACGACGCCGCCTATGCGATCCTGGCGCATTGCCGAAGCATCAGTGCGCCCTTCACACAGGTATTCGTGGAGCATCTCGGCGGTGCTGTCGGCCGAATACCGCACGATGCCACAGCATTTCGTGGACGCCATGCCCAATTTTCTTTCCTCGTGATCAACGGCTGGAAAAATCCGGCCGAGGATTCCGAACGAGTGGCGTGGACCCGAGCGTTCGGCGAAGCCGTTGCGCCGCACGCGACCGAAGGCGCCTACGTCAATTACCTCGACTACGACGAAGACCATCGGATACCCGAAGCGTACGGCGCGGGCTATCCGAAACTTCGGTCGCTGAAGCGGCGCTACGACCCGACCAATATGTTCCGGTTCAACAGCAATATCGTCCCGGAGGCCGACGATGAAACTCGATGACAAGACAGCGGTCGTGACCGGCGCCTCGCGTGGTATCGGGGCGGCTACCGCGGTGGAACTGGCCTCCCACGGCGCGACCGTAATCCTCAACTACCAGAACGAACAGTACAGGGCCGAGGCCGAAGTGGTCGCGGCGTCGATCGAAGACAACGGCGGCCATGCGCATCTCGTCCAAGCCGATCTGCGGGAAGCCGAGCAGCGCCGACATCTCGTCGACAGCGCGGTGTCACTCGGAGGCAAGCTGGACATTCTGGTCAACAACGCGGGGGTCTACCGCCGACGGCGCACCGAAGACATCGATGAGGACTACCTTGCCGAGCACCTCGACATCAATGTCCGGGGTGGCCTACTCACCACTGTCGCGGCGTCGAAATATCTGAACGACGGCGGCCGCATCGTCTATATCTCCTCCGGGCTGGCCAGGCGCATCGCCGCAACCAGCTCGGTCTACGCCGCCACCAAGGCCGCCATCGAGGCCGCAGCCCGCTGTCAAGCAGCCGAATTCGGTCAACGCCGGATCACGGTCAACGCCATCGCGCCCGGAATCGTCGACACCGCACAGTTGGCCGGCAACCTCACCCCGCCGGAGCGAGCGGCGCTGGTCTCCGTCACCGCGCTCGGCCGGGTCGGACAGCCCCGCGACATCGCCACAGTCGTCGCATTCCTCGCCTCCGACGACGCAGGATGGATCACCGGACAAGTCATCGACGTGGACGGGGGCCTACAGTGAGCGCCCGCGCGGACGACGTGGACATGTCCTCCCCGTTGGCGCGCCTGCCGAACGCCCGCCGGAATCGCTATAGCGCCGGTTCGACGAGACCGTCACCACCGCCTGCACTCTCGTCTCAGGGCCGTCCGGCCGGCGACCCCGTCTACCGGCCGTCGTGCTGTCGCTGCTCGGCTTCGATCTCAGCCGCAAGGGCAGATCGCTCGGCCTGATGTCGAGCAAGCGGCTCAGCGCTGTAGGCAGTCCATGCGGCCTCCTGGGCCGCGGTCATCTGTGCTCCGACGACTTCGGATTCGACATCCGGATGGGCGTCGAGGAACCGATCGAACAGTAAACCCATCTCCCGGCTGTGCCTGCGGTTGAGCTCGATCCGTCGCGGGTCCACCTGCCTCCAATCCTCGCAGAGCGCCAACTGGTCGAACACGACCAAAGCTATCCGCATCGGGTCGTCCGGCGGGTGCACCCGCAATGTGTGATGCGGATTTTGTTCATCGTCAACGATCACAACGGTATCGATCCCGGCCGGTAGGTCGGCGGGCCAATCGATCTCATCGGTGGGCTCCTCGACGAGGACCCAGGCGAGCCTTCCTCGTAGGCCCGTCTGGTCGTAGCGCAGTGGCGTAAGGCCCTGATTCTCGCTCATATGATGATCACTCCCGACTCTAATGGTCGATCTCATCGGCGGCCGGGCGGTCGAGCCCGCGACCTCAACGATCTCGGTCACTCGCCGCTTCCGATCCGGGATGAGCGGGCGCCGATCGGGCTGCTGTCTCGCCGAGGCGGCCCGGTCGACGTCGTGGTCGGAGGTCAGTTCACTTGGCGGGCATCCTCGCCCCAATACTTCTTGCGCAGTTCGCGCTTGAGGATCTTGCCCGCACCGGAGATCGGCAACTCGGTGACGATCTCGAGACTGCGTGGGGCTTTGTAGCCCGCGATGAGGTTCTTTGTGTGGTCACGGATCTCGTCGAAGGTGACCTCGATGCCGGGTTGGCAAACGACGACTGCGTGGACGCGCTCACCCCATTGCGGGTCGGGCACACCGACCACCGCGCAGGACGCGACCGCGGGGTGTGTCGCGATCGCGTTCTCCACCTCGGCGGAATACACGTTCTCGCCGCCGCTGACGATCATGTCCTTGATCCGGTCGACGACGAAGACGTAGCCGTTCTCGTCCATGTATCCGCCGTCGCCGGTATGCATCCAGCCGTCGCGAATCGCCGCTGCGGTGTCGTCGGGACGGTTCCAGTAGCCGAGCATCACGTTCGCGCCGCTGGCGACGATCTCGCCGACCGTGCCGCGCGGTACCTCGTTGCCGAGGTCATCGACGATGCGGACCTCGACGTGCGGTGCCGCGCGCCCGGCCGAACGCAGCAGGCCCTTCGCGTGGTCCTCCGGTCCCAGCAGGGTCGCCACCGGAGCCAGCTCGGTCATGCCGTAGCACTGGGTGAAACCGGCGCCCGGGAAGGCCTTCAACGCACGTTCGAGCACCGCCTCGGAGACCGGGGAGGCGCCATAGAGGACATGCTCCATGCTGGTCAAGTCGTAGTCGGCGCACGCAGGGTGGTCCACAACGAGCTGGATCATCACCGGAACCAGCAGTGTGTCGGTCGCCCGGTGGTCGGAGATGGCCTTCAGCACCGCGACCGGCTCGAACATCGGAATGATGATGTGCGAGCCACCGAGTACCACCTGAGCCGTCCAGCCCGCCAGATCGGCGAGATGGAACATCGGGGCGGCGTGCAGGAACCGCGCGCCCGGGTGCGGCAGATATCCGGTCGCGAGGGCGCCGAGTGTCGAATTGATCAGATTCGCGTGACTGAGCATCACTCCCTTGGGGAAGCCTGTGGTTCCGCCGGTGTAGAACAACCCAGCCAGTTCGTCACCGCCGCGGCGGGCGTCCTCGACAGGGTCGGTCGCTGCCACGAGTTCCTCGTAGGACAGGGCGCCCTCAGGTGTCGGTCCGTCGCCGTAATGGATCACCGTCTTCAGATCCGGGTAACCCGCGATCAGAGCCGGCAGCATCGGCGCGAACGCATCGTCGATGAACAGGACCGAAGACTGCGAGTCCGCCAACGAGTAGATGATCTCGGCGGGGCTCCAGCGGATGTTGACCGGATTCAGCACGGCGTTCGACCACGGCACCGCGAGCAGGTATTCGCCGTACCGGTCGGAGTTCAGTCCCAGGATCGCCACTCGATCCCCGGCTGCCACATCGAGACTGCGGAGTGCACCGGCCAATCGCGCCACCCGATCGTGGACCTGCTGGAACGTTGTGGTCCGCTCGCCACAGATGAGCATGACATCGTCCGGGTGCTGGCGGACAGCTCGATGCAGGCCTTGCGTGAGATACATATCTACTTCCTTACTTCCTGGCTCCGCGCAAAGACTGGGCTGTCCCGGACGCGGCGGCTGATGCCACGCGGAGGTATGCGGACCGCGACTCGGGGACCAGGGCGAACCGTCATACCCGCCAGCTGACGAGATATCCGGGACCGCACCGATCCTCGAACGGTGATCATGACGAAGCCCGACCGTGGCGCTGCTCGATCTCGCGGACCAGCGCCCGCACTCCGGTATCGCGGGCGAGCCGGTTGTCCAGCACCACGTTTACCGCTCCACGCAATAGGGCGTACAACTCCCAGCCACTGGGGGTGATGGTCCGCGCGGCGCGCCGAGCGATGCCGTCGGCCATCGTCTCGGCGGCCTCAGCGGCGGTGATTCGCACATCGAGCGGCCAGGGCAGCATGTCACCGAGTGCGCGGCCCAGCTCGTCCTGGTCGAGGGTGTCGCGTGTCATGGCCGTCTCCACAACGCCGAAGTAGGCGACGCCGGCCGTAGCACCCACCGCGGCCAATTCGACCCGCAGCGCACGCCCGATTTGCTCGACGCCCGCCTTGCTGATCATGTACGGCGCACCACCCATACCGGGTGCGAATGCGGCCGCCGACGAGACCACGACCACATGACCTTTCACGGCGACGACGTGGTCGAGAGCCGGATGAACCGTATTGAACACACCGGTGAGATTGATGCCGACGACGCGGTCGAAATCGCTGCCGTCCATAGTTCGCAACGTCGCCGGACGCGGGACCACGCCCGCGTTCGCGACTACGACGTCGAGGCGGCAGAACCTGGCCACCGCCTCTGCGATCGCCTTGTCCATCGACTCACGATCCGCGACGTCGGCAACGACCGCGCAGGCGCGATCTCCGAGTGCATGCGCCGCGCTGCGGACGGCGCCTTCATCGATGTCGATCAATGCGACCGAAGCCCCGCGGGCGTAGAGGTTCTTTGCCAGTTCCAGGCCGATTCCCTGGCCGGCGCCCGTGATCAGCACCGTCTTGCCACGCACCTCATACGGCGAACTGCCGATCCAGCGGAGCGGGTTGAGCTGTCCTACGTCCATCATGCACTCACCTCATAGGAACTGGCATCGAATCGGCTTGTGCGGCGGCGGTATTCGAAACTCCAGTTCGGGTACAGGCCGGCATTCTGGCCGTCCGGGGTCTGGTAGTAGCTATGACATCCACCGGTGAGCCACACCGTCGAACGGCTTCGTTCCCGCATCTCGTCGAGAAACACCTCCTGCGCTTCGGGCCGTACCTCGACGCGGCGTGCGCCCTCGGCTCGCATCGTCTTCAACGCGTCCACGATGTAAGCGATCTGCGACTCGATCATGTAGATCGCCGATTGGTTTCCGGCCGCCCCGAAGGGCCCCAGAGTGAAGAAGAAGTTCGGAAACCCCGACAGAGCACTGCCGAGATAGCTTTGCGGACGCTTCTCGTACAGCTCGGCGATGGTGACGCCACCGCGCCCGGTGAATCGCCCGAAAGCCTCGGAGACGGGCTCGAATCCGGTGCCGTAGATAATGGTGTCGACCGGAATCTCGACGCCGCCGCGTGTCACGATCGAGTGCGCGCGCACTTCAGCGATGCCGTCGGTGACGACCTCGACATTGTCTCGATCGAGAGCAGGCAGATACGTATCGGAGAAGATCGCGCGTTTGCAGCCGATCATGTAATCCGGAGTCAGCACCTTGCGCAGACGCGGATCGCGGACCTGACGGCGAAGCTGCCACTTGCCGAGCAGCTCATACGGATGACGGAACCGTTTGTCCACGAACCCGATCAGCCCGAAGCCTTCGATCAACGCATAGCAGCCACCCCGAATTACCTTGCCCGCCAGCGGCATCCGGCGCAGCAGCTCTCGCTCCAGTCCGATTGTCCCGCGGTCCATTCGCGGCACGATCCACGGCGCCGATCGCTGGAAAAGGGTGAGCGCACCGACCTCGGGCTGGATCTCCGGCACGAATTGCACCGCCGAGGCACCCGTGCCGATCACCGCGACCCGCTCCCCCGTCAGATCGTGCCCATGATCCCAATACAACGAATGAAATGCCTTGCCCTGGAACGTCTCCAACCCGCGCAACGACGGATACTTCGCCGCACTGAAAACCCCGGTCGCGGAGATCACGAAGTCCGCGGTGAAATCTCCGGTCACAGTGCTGACGCGCCAGCGTGATTCCGCATCGTCCCACCTGGCATCGAGCATCTCGGCGTTGTAACGGATGTGGCGCACCACATCGTGCGTCACCGCCACCGAACGGATGTACTCCAGAATCTCTTCTTGCCGGCCGTAGGTGCGCGACCAGTCCGGATTCGGGGCGAAGGAGTAGCTGTACAGGTGCGATGGAACATCGCACGCGCAGCCGGGATAGGTGTTCGCCTGCCAGGTGCCGCCGAGGTCGTCGGCACGTTCCAGAATCACGAGATCGTCGAACCCTGCTTCGCGAAGCTTGATCGCCAGACCTATTCCGGCGAACCCGGCCCCGACAATCGCGATGTGCGTGTGGTCGATATCGATGGCCATGGGTCAGCGGGTCCTTCCGTGTAGCACCGACGTACCGCCGCACCGGCCTCCGCACGGGTGATCAGTTCAGCCGCACCGGCGGTCTCAGCCATGCGGCGACTGTACATCGCAACATTTGCCATTGCAATGTAACAGCAACAGGTCGGCACGATCTGTTGCAGGAAGTCCATTTCTTGGTACTGTCGTCGCGTGACACCCACAGCCGCGACCTCGACAAACAAGCCCGAGATCGATGATTCGGTGGAGGCCCGCATCCTGGATGCCGCGCTGATCCAGTTCGAAAAGGTGGGCGTCAAAAAGACGACGATCGAGGACATTGCTCGACAAGCCGACGTCGACCGAGTCACCGTCTATCGGCGGATCGGCTCCCGCGACGATGTGGTGCGGGCGGTCATGACCCGCGAAGTCGAGTCGTTGCTCGCCGAACTCGGCTCGATATCGGCGCGCAACAACACTGCTGAGGACCTCGTCGCCGACATCTTCGTCACGGTGATCACCCGGTGGCGCACGCATCCGCTCGTCAACCGGATGCTGGCCCTGGAACCCGACCGCGTCCTACCCCAACTCACCACCGATGGCGGCCCCATGTTCACGATGTCGGTGGCAGCGACGGCCACCGCACTTCGAAGCGCTGTTCGAAACGGGCTCCTGACCGATTCCTCCGACCTGGACACCCGCGCCGAGATCGTCTGCCGCGTCGTTCACTCGTTCATCCTGCAGCCGCACGGAACGGTCACGCTCGATTCCGACGATGCCCTCGGGGCATTCGCGCGAACGTATCTGGTGCCGATCATCACCGGATGACAGGATCGTGCGCTGATCCACATCCATGCCGCGCCGCGAGTCCCCGGAGCATCAGCTCCGACCGTGCGGACTCTGCGTGCCGAGCCCACGCCTGTGAAGTGATCTGCCTCACGCGCTGTCACAACTATCGATCACGCGGTGTCTTGTGCCCAAACCCCCTGGGAAACGAAGGACACCATGACCGAGAACACCGATGTGGTCGTGATCGGCGGCGGATACGCCGGCGTCATGGCCGCCAATCGTCTGACGCAGCGCGACGACGTGAGGGTGACTCTGATCAACCCGCGCCCGAGCTTCGTCGAGCGGATCCGCCTGCACCAACTGGTGGGCGGGTCCGACGACGCGGTCGTCGACTACAGAGAAGTCCTGGGCGAAGACATCCGGCTGGTGGTCGACACCGTGACACGCATCGACGCGGCCGAGCGCAGCGTGACCTTGGCGACCGGCGGCACGGTCGGCTACGACTATCTGGTTTACGCGGTGGGCAGTGGCGCCGCCGACCCGCACGTGCCAGGAGCCGCCGAGTTCGCCTACCCGATCGCCACAAGGAGTTCGTGTGCAAGAGCATCGTCAAGCACCTGGCCTCCGAGGCACGCCGGCCGGGTTCGTACAGCTTGCACCGCGTCTCGGGAGGTGCCAAGCGCCGGCAGCTGCTCGAGGCCGAGCGCGGCGAGGCGCTGGCCACCCGCTGAACGGGCAGCCTGGGCCACGTCGGTCGACTGTGCGCGGACCTGGACTCCCATGTCGTGCGCGCCCTGATTGCGGGGCACCGTCGCACGCATGCGTTCATCCGCGGTCCTCTGAGCAACGGACCGTCGGCAGCTCGGCATATCACAGCCGAGCGCCGGGTGCTCCGAGAAGGTGCTCCGCTTCATCCTCCGCGGCACCGGCAAGGTCGATGCCGCACTCACCTGTGAACCCACCGTGGTCAACGGCAACCCGGCACTCGTCCTACGCCTGGACGGCGAGATCGACGGCGTGATGGCGATCCGTGTCGAGGACGCCCGCATCACCGGTCTCTACTACGTCCGCAACCCGGAGAAGCTGACCCGCGTCGAATCCGAGATTCCACTCACCCTCCGATGAATACCGATGAATACCGATGAATACCGATGGCGCACTAGCCCATGACGCACGTCACACCGCTGCGTTGTCACGAGAATCGCCTCGTCGGTGTCTGGTGTTCGCACGACTACCTCGGACAGTACGGAGAAACCTCATGAACATCGCTCTGTGGATTGTCGCAGGACTACTCGCCACTGCCTACCTGTTCGGCGGCGGCGGCAAAGTGGTTCTGCCGAAGGAGAAGATAGCCTCCGTCGGGGCCAGTGCGGGGTGGCTCCACGACTTCAGCGCCGGCAGTGTGAAGGCCATCGGAGCCCTCGAGGTCCTGGGTGCGATGGGCCTGATCCTGCCCGCCGCGTTCGACATCGCGCCGGTTCTGGTGCCGTTCGCTGCCCTCGGTCTGGTGCTGATCATGGTCGGTGCGGCGATCACACGCATCCGGCGTCATGAGGTCGGGCTCATGATGGTCGACCTGGTCTATCTCGTGCTGGCCGGCTTCGTGGCGTGGGGCCGCTTCGGCCCCTACTCCTTCAACGGTTGAACGGCTGTCACCGCCAGGCCCATGGGCGAAATATATTGGGACGCTTGCAGATCCGCTCGTGTCGGTGGATGCCGCTAGTCTGCTGACATGGTCGGACCGGACTCGGCGCTGCGCCGACTGATGCGTGAGGCAGGGAAGCTGCTGCAGCCGTATGGCTTTCACGGCTCGGAAGCTATGTGGGTGCGAGTCGTGCCGGGTGGTGTGGCGTCGGTCCGGCGCGCCCGGACACTGCGCACCTGGACCGGCGGGCAGCAGGTACTCAGATTCGGCCTCGGTCTGAGCGCTACACCGACCGCCTGGTGGGAATTCCGTAACTGGCGCAACGCACAGCTGGGTCTCCCGCTCACGCCGCTCGAGCAGGCGACCGGCCCCGGCCTCATCAACGATCACGGCATGCCGAATGACCTGACCGAGTTGTGGTGCCTGCATGTCGATCCGACACAACCGGGCCGGAACGCACTGCAGGCAGACGTCGACGCCATCCGCGCCGAGCTGCCCCGGCGCGTGCACGCCTACGCACGTCGGGCGCTGCGGTTGCTGGAACCGGACCAGTACCTGGACGAACTGTTGGCCGACCCGGACCCGCAGATCGGGACCTGGGAGGCGATTGTCGTCCTGCTCGCCGACCGCGGACCAGGACCGCAACTGGATGACGCATTCATGCAATTCCGAGCAGGCCTCGCGGAGCGGGACGAGTCGGCCTACGCAGAGAGCGTCATCGCGTACGCACGAGGCCGTGCCGCCCTGGTTTGAGCAGGTACGGGCATCAGCCACCCGGCTCCCCAGTTTCCGTTCAGCAGTGTGCACCTGGACTTCTCACACCTGACCGATCCTCCGCTGCG
Source organism: Nocardia sp. NBC_01730 (assembly GCF_035920445.1). Lineage (NCBI taxonomy): Bacteria > Bacillati > Actinomycetota > Actinomycetes > Mycobacteriales > Nocardiaceae > Nocardia > Nocardia sp. NBC_01730. Next base: position 4,169,351 of record NZ_CP109162.1, read on the forward strand.
GGGGCTTCCCTCCCGCAACCACAACTCGGGTGTCTGCTCGACGAACGCGCCCACGAACTCGGCGCCGACATCCGCCGCGGCACACCCGTGAAAACGACAGTGCCCACCGTCGATCGGCCCTCCTGACATCACCACTGTGGGCGCAGCCACCGCCGAACCCGACGGGGCAGAATTCGCGAACACCGCCTCCCGCAATCGCCGTCACCGATGACGGACGAAGCCACCGGGCGCTGGAAAACCTACGGCCTACAATGTCATTCGCCTGCGGCGAGATAACGAATGCTCAACCTGGGTTGTTCAGGGGCTCGCTCCAGTAGTCCGGATTGCGGCCATAGTTCGGTGTGGTGTAAGCACGATCCCAAGATGCGTTGTCAGCGATCAGCTCTCGCCATGGCGCGACTTCGACATACACGACACGCATCGAGTTGAGCGCACCATAATGCAGGTCGGGGCCGTCGGTGGAGACGGCGTCCTCGGCGACCCCGACCTCGTAGTTGCGTTCCAGCCCGGCTCGGACAGTCGCCTCGACGCAGACATTGGTTTGCAGCCCCGCCACAACGAGCCGCTGTGCGCCAAGTCTTCTCACGATCGGGTCGAGCTCGGTGTAGGCGAAGAAACTATGCCGGGTCTTTTCCAAGACGATGTCGCCCGGGCGCGGTGCGACGGCGTCCATCAGCTCGGTACGCCATCGTTGTTTGTCCGGCGAGAGGACCGGCAGGCGAGATCGACGCAATCGTTGATGGCGGGCCGCTCGCGGGTTGGCCGCGAGTATCCCGGCCGGACTGGTCACCTGCCGTGAGTACAGCACCGGTATGCCCGCCACCCGCGCGGCGTCGAGCAACTGTGCGCATTCGGCGACGACCTCGTCGAGCCGCCAGATCGGCGGCCATCCCAGAGCGTCGCGGACACCGTCGTCGGCGATGTAACCGTTCTGCATATCGATCATCAACAACGCGACATCACGCATAGGGCTTACCGTCTCCTCCCGCCACCGGTTCCCATCCTTCTCATCATCGCCGCCGCTCAACGTCCCCGTGGCCGAATTGCGCTCTCCGGCATCTGAACTACCTGATGCGTACGCGCACCGCGTTCAGCCCTCGATTACCCGGACCGCGTTGTTGAGTATCGAGCAGGCAGCCCCCGGCCGCACCCTGCGGGCCAGCTTGCCCACCGTCTCGGCCGGCAACCCCGAGTCGGTCGGGATACGCCGCATTCGCGCCGATCACCGTTGTATCGGCCCGCGCCTTGTGGCTGAAAACGCGAGCAGACCCGTTGGTGCGCAAGGGAAGACGGTACGAGGAGCCGCCGATGAACTAGGTGTCTGCCCGATCCGCCAAACGGTCGAGCCACTCGGCCATCAGTGTTCGCTGGGCGTCAACGCGTAATCGGCGTTGGCCCCGCAACGCCTCGCGCAACGCGACAGCCGCACTGGAGCGGTGGCGCCGATGGGGCTACCACGATCGCGGAAGTAACGACACCAACCCCTACAACCGCATCGTGCTCATCCGCCCCAACACCCCCGATGGGGCCATGAGGGGTGTGGCTCCGGAATTTGTACTGCACCTGCTGGTCCGAGATCGAGAACGCGGCACTCTGCAGAGTTGCCACCCCGCTACTGGACGCCTGTCGGCAGATCACTGGGGCGGCTTCCATCGTGGGCCTGCCACCGGGGGCGCTGTAGCGCGCACATCGTCAGCTTGCCGCTTTCCGCACGAGTTCGCCGATTCTGGTTTCGTCGGCGGGGGTCAACCCTGTCAGCGCGAAGGAGGTCGGCCACATGGTGCCGTCGTCGAGGTTTGCCTTGTCTTCGAAACCGAGTGTGGCGTGCCGCGACTTGAACTTCTCCGCGCTACGGAAGAAGCACACAACCTTGCCGTCCTTGGCGTAGGCGGGCATGCCGTACCAGAGTTTCGGTGCGAGTTCCGGTGCGTTGGCTGTGATGACGGCGTGGATTCGTTCGGCCAGGGCGCGGTCGGATTCCGCCATTTCGGCGATCTTCGCGAGCACGTCTTTCTCCCCGTCGGCCTTGGTCGTGCGCGAGCCGCGGTGCGCGGCGGTTTTCAGTTCTCGGGCGTGCTCTTTCATCGCGGCACGTTCTTCGTCGGTAAATGCCACTGCGGTGTTGTTCTTCGTGGTGGTGCGGGTGGACTTCTGTGAATTCATCAGCCGGTTCCTTTGCGCGAGTTCGATGGAGACGGGTAGCTGCCGATGGGCTGTCACGGTAGCGCGGTCGCTCGCCGTCTCATCGGTCCTGAATTAGCCCGAGGATGTTGCCGTCGGTGTCGGTGACGGTGGCTACCAGGCGTCCGCCGCCGACGTCGTGCGCGAGTTCTTTCACGGCGGCTCCCGCGGCGACCAACTCGGCCAGCTTGGCCTCGATGTCCGGCACGTGCCAGTAGGCCACCGGTGCGGTCATCTTCTGTGGCCCACCGTCGGGCACCAGTCCGATGTGCTGGCCCTCGGCCTCGAATCCGACGTAGTACGGCGAGTCGGTCCGGGGCGGGACGCCGAGCAGGGCGGCGTACACCGCCTTGGCTGCCGCCAGGTCGGTCACCGGGTGCAGCACGGTTTTGATTCCGTGGATGGAAGAGCTGGTCATGGTTACTCCTGAAGTTGTTGGCCGAATCGGCCCGGTGTGTGCGTCTGCTGGGACGGACCGGAGGTCGGCGGTAGCGGTCGAGGCGTCAGACCGACCGGCTCAGGCTGGGGACGTTTTCCCACACGAACCCGTCCGGGTCGGCGCAGGGTTCGATACCGCCGCCGAAGGTGATCCGATGCGATCCGGTGCCCTCGGCTGGGACGCCAGCGTCCTTGGCGGCGGCACGGCGGCTATAGAGCGCGAGCTTGACCGATGACGACGCGGCGTCGAACTCGACGTACTTGCTGCCGAAGCTCTTCGCCACGGTCAGGCCGTGGTCGAGGTAGAACTGCTTGGTCGTCTTGACGTTGCCGACTCCGAGGAGCACCACGAAATCGTCGACCTCACGGGTGGCGGGGCCGGTGTCCTTCTTGTTCGATGTCGCGATCTTCCAGATCGCCCCGTCCGGAGCCTGGACGACGCCGCCGTATCCCCAAAAGCTCTTCTTGGCCTGCTTCAACGTCGTCGCGCCTGCGTCGACAGCTGTGCCGATGAGGCTGTCGACGGCGCTCGGCTGCGATACGACGAGCGACAGGATGAAGCCACGGAATCCGGTCGTCGGCGCCGCCGAGGCGCGCATGCGCACCTTGTCGCCGAGCCCGAATGCGGCGGCGTAGAAGGCCTCGCCGGCTGCGGGATCGGGCATTTCGAGGATGACTGACTCGAAAGCGGGAGAGCTTTTCATAATCACTCCAGAGGTCGTGGATAATGTCGGCCCCGGCGTCCGTTTTCTGGGACGAACCGGATGTTTACAGCTTCTCCTCCGGCGGCCCGACTCACATCCGTGCCGACCACGGAAGCGTCCACTGATCGTGGGCACGGATCGCCTACGGCCCGCTACGGAACAGACCGCGGAGTTGGATTACGAGGCGAATACGGCAGAATGGGCACCATGGCGGCGACAGTGGAGATCTCGGCGCGGGAAGCCGAGGTGCTGGCGCTGGTGGGGGAGCATCTGAGCAACGCCGAGATCGGTACGCGGCTGTTCATCTCAGTGCGCACGGTGGAAAGTCACGTCTCCTCGCTGCTGCGCAAGCTGGAGGTTCCGGATCGGCGGGCACTTGCCCAGCGCGCGTCGAATTCGGGTCACGCCGATCGGTCGCACCCGGTGCCGGTCCTGCCGACTCCGCTGACCTCGTTCATCGGCCGTACGCGGGAGCGAGCGGAACTGACCGAGATGCTCGAGAAGCATCGGCAGGTGACCGCGGTCGGCCCGGGCGGAGTGGGCAAGACCCGGCTCTCATTGGCCGTCGCCGTGGAGATTGCAGTCAAGCACCCAGACGGGGTGTGGTTCGTCGACCTGGTGCCGATCACCAGTCCGGACAGATGCATGGTCGCCGGCACGGTCGCCCTCGCACTCGGCCTCGGCGAGCTGCCCGGCCGTGGCATGGACGAGGCGGTGCTGGCTGCGCTGGCCGACCGGCGTGCCTTGCTGGTGCTGGACAACTGCGAGCACGTGCGGGATGGGGTGGCGCCTTTCATCGAACGGCTGCTCGCGGCATGCCCTGGCGTGACGGTGCTGGCGACCAGCCGAGCCCGGCTGATGGTGCCGTTCGAACGGGTGTACACCGTCCCACCGATGTCGTTGACCGGTGATGGCGCATCGGAGGCGGTCGCGTTGTTCATGGATCGCGCAGCGGCCGGCGGATGGCCGCCGAATCATGCACTGCGTGACCAAGTCGCCGCGTTCTGCGATCGGCTGGATGGAGTGGCGCTGGCGATCGAGCTGGCCGCCGCCCGCTGGACCACACTCGGGCTGGACGGCCTCACCGCCGGCCTGTCCGACCAGCTCCGGATGCTCGCCGGCGGCTCGCGCGCCGAGGATCGGCACCGTTCGGTGCGGGCTGCGCTGGACTGGAGCCACGATCTGCTGGAGCCGGACGATCGGGTGCTGCTGCGCCGGGTGTCGGTGTTCATGAGGTCGTTCACCATCGAGGCGGCCGCACAGGTGGCCGCGTTCGAGAAAGGCGTTGTCGCCGATGGATTGGCCCGGCTGGCCGAGCAGAGCCTGCTAGTGGTGACGGCGCGTCCGAGCGGGACGGAATACCGGGCGCTGGAAACCATCCGTCAATACGGGGCGGAGCGGCTCGCCCAGGCCGGTGAGCTGGACGACGTCCAGGCCCGGCACTTGCGTTGGTGCCTGGCGGAGGCTGCCGACCTGGCGGTGGTGCGAGCGGACTGGCGGGCACGATTCGCCGCGGTTGCCGACGACTTGCGTGCCGCGATGGCGTGGGCGGCCGACCGGCCGGAGCAGAGTGCGGAGGCCTACCATCTCGCCCGGAACCTGGCGGACATGTGCTTCACCCGAAACCTGATCGGTGAGTCCCAGATGCGCTACGAGCAGGCGGCTGCGCTCACGGACGACCCGGCCGCCACCGCCACGATGCTGCGGCACGCCGCTGCCACGGCCGGATGCCGGATGCGGGGCGACGACATGTACCGCCTCCACCGCGCGGCCGCAGTGGCCGCCGACCGGTCCGGCGACACCGCAGGGGCCGCCCGCGACCTGGCCACCGCCGCCGCCAACGCCTACCGGTTCTCGAGCAAGTTCGCGCGACCCCTGCCACCCGCGGAGGCGGTCGAACTCGTCACCGAGGCCCGGCAACTGGCCGGAGACGACCCGGCCGCCCTGGCCGCCGTGGCGCTGGCCGACGCCGGACGGGCGCTCACCGATGCCCTCACCGCCCAGCACGCATCCGGCAACGCCGTACCGGAGACAATCGCGTGTGCCGAACGGGCGGTCGAACTCGCTCACCGCACGGGCGACCCGCTGGCCGAGTCCGCCGCACTCGACACGCTCGCCGGCGCCCACAGCTGGGCCGGTGACACGTTCGCCGCCGCGGCCACAGCGCAACGCCGGATGGCACTGCTGGCGACCACACCCGACACCCCGGCCGACACCCACGAGCTGATCGAAGCGCTCGGCGAAGCCACCGAGGCCGGCCTCGGCACGGGGGACCTGCCGAGCGCCCGCCGCTGGGCCAGGCAACTGGCGAACCATCCGTTACTGGCCGAGGTCGGGCACCGTGCCACCAGCTGGCTGCTGGTGACCGACGCACTGGCGGGCAACGTCGACGAGGTACTCACCCACAGCGTCCGGTTCCTCGACGCGTGGCAACGGGCCGGCAGCCCCGCCCGCACCACCCTCGGTCCTGCGGTCGCCGGGGTGGCGATGATCCACAACCTCCGCGACCGCCACGTCGCTCGCAGCGAATGGAGGGCCGTCCTGGACAGAATCGACACCTCCCCGTGGCGTACTCATGGCTACGGCGCGGTCTTCGACGCGCTGACCATGCTCCACCATGGGCAGGCGGGACAGGCGCTGCAGCGGATGGCGCCGGAGCCCGGCGAGGTGTGGCGATGGGTCACCTGGACCTGGCTCCACTGGTACGTGGCGCTACGCGCCGAAGCCGGTGTGATCGCCGGAGGCTCGGACGCCGGCGACCGCCTTGCCGAAGCCCGGACAATCGTGGCCGGCAACCCCCTCGCCGGCGCCATCGTGGATCGAGCCGAAGCACTGCTCGCAGGCGATCAACAGCGACTGCTCGCCACGGTCGCTGCGTTCGACACCGCCGGCTGCCGCTACCAGTCGGCGCGGACCAGGGTGCTCGCAGGCGGCGAGCATGCCTCCCGCGGGGCCGCCGCGCTCGCCGACCTCGGCCTCACCCCGATGGTCGGCGAGAGCCGACACCGTGCCTCCCGGAGCAACATCCGGTAATCGGCATGAGCGCGTACTCCTCACCGACAAGCGTCCAGCGATCGATCAGCTCATCCTTGTCAAGCCCTCTAATCACGCGGCAAGCTACACCCGCCACCACCGCTACCAGGCAGTTTGCGCTTCATGTACCAGATGACACGGTTCTTACCGGACCTGGTTCTGATCTCGAATCTGGGCAGCAGTTTGTCGTGAATCTCGACATCACTTCGGGATTTTTGTGATCGCAAATTTCGACACCGTTGTGGTGGCAGGTCCTCGCTCAGGTGATGTCAATTTTCGCGACCGGGATCGGAAAGCACCTAGCCCAACCGATGCCTAAATCCGCGATCATCCGACACCAGAATTTGCGAACAACGACACCGTAATTCGCGAACAACTGACGCCGGAATTCGCGAACAACCGGCACCGGAATTCGCGAACAAGTCCCAGGCACCCGAACTGGACTGCGGCGCCTATCGAAACCGGGCGACAAGGTCACGCCCGGTGTCCAGCGTCCCAATAGCTATCGGCCGAACCCGAAAACGGACAACGACTATATGGAAACGGATCAGGGATTCATTGCCAAAGTGCCGCCGCTGGAGGATTACTGGGTATAGGCGGCGTAACAAACAGCCAGGCCTGTGCCGCTGCGGGAGAACCCTTCTCACGTTCACTGATCAGAAGGCAAAAAAATGGCACCTGTTATCACCTCGCTGACACCCTCTTTCGGCCCTCCAGCGGGTTTCAACTCTGTAGTCATCACCGGCTCCGGGTTCGCCAATGTCGGTCCCTTGGCTGTCCGGTTCGGTACGACGGCAACGACATTCACCATCGACTCCAATACCCAGATCACGGCCATCGTCCCGCCTGGAACCGGCACGGTGAACGTCACCGTACAGGCACTGCTGGACGGCACGAGCAACCCGCTGCCCTACACCTATGGTGCGATTGTTCCTACCTTGACCAGCATCAGTCCGGCTTCGGGGCCGGCGGCCGGTGGGACGACGGTCGTACTCACCGGGACGAACTTGACCGGAGCCACCGCAGTGAGTTTCGGTGGGACACCAGCAACCTCGTTCACGGTCAACTCGTCGACGCAGATCACGGCGGTGACGCCTGCCCATTCAGCTGGGACGGTGTCGGTCACGGTCACCACTGCGGGTGGCACCAGTAACGGTGTCGCGTTCACCTACATCGCGGCGCCCACCCTCACTGGCATCGCTCCGAGCTCAGGGCCGCCAAGCGGTGGGACAGTGGTTGTGCTCACCGGGACAGGCCTGACCGGAGCCACCGCAGTGAGTTTCGGTGGGACACCGGCGACCCTGTTCACCGTCAACTCCGACACCCAGATCACCGTCCTCACCCCAGCCCATGCAGCTGGGACGGTACTGGTCACCGTCACCACCCCCGGCGGAACGAGTAACGGTGTCGCGTTCACCTACATCGCGGTGCCCACCCTCACTGGCATCGCTCCGAGCTCAGGGCCGCCAAGCGGTGGGACAGTGGTTGTGCTCACCGGGACAGGCCTGACCGGAGCCACCGCAGTGAGTTTCGGTGGGACACCGGCGACCCTGTTCACCGTCAACTCCGACACCCAGATCACCGTCCTCACCCCAGCCCATGCAGCTGGGACGGTACTGGTCACCGTCACCACCCCCGGCGGAACGAGTAACGGTGTCGCGTTCACCTACATCGCGGTGCCCATCCTGCTCACAGTGGTGCCGAACGTGGGACCGGTGACCGGTGGGGCAGTGGTTGTGCTCACTGGGACCGGCCTGACCGGAGCCACCGCAGTGAGTTTCGGTGGGACACCGGCAACCCTGTTCACCGTCAACTCCGACACCCAGATCACCGTCCTCACCCCAGCTCATGCAGCTGGGACGGTACTGGTCACCGTCACCACCCCCGGCGGAACCAGCAACGGTGTCGCCTACACCTACGTTTCGGGTCTGGCGCCGGTCAATTTAGGCACGGCCTCGTCGTTCGCGGTGCTGGGTGCCGCGACAGTCACCAATACCGGAGCCACGGCCATCTCCGGTGACCTGGGTGTCAGCCCTGGCACCGCAGTGACAGGATTCCCGCCGGGAACGGTGACCAACGGAGCGATCCATGCCGGGGACGCGGTCGCGGCGCAGGCACACACCGATTTGCAGGCTGCCTACATCGACGCGGTGGGCCGGACGCCCACCGCTTTCGTGGTCGCCGATCTGGCGGGACAAACCCTGACCTCCGGGGTGTACAAGGCAGTTGGCGGGATCGGCCTCAACGGCACCGTCACCCTGGACGGGCAAGGCAACCCGAACGCGGTGTTCATCTTCCAGGCCGGGACGACACTGATCACCGGGGCGAACAGTGTGGTGAACCTCATCAACGGTGCCACCGCAAGCAACGTGTTCTGGCAAGTCGGTAGCTCGGCCACACTGGGCGCGAACACCAACTTCGCCGGGAACATACTTGCTTTCACCTCGGTCACGGTGACAACCGGCACCACCGCAAACGGGGACGTCCTGGCCCTCAACGGCGCGGTCACCCTGGACACCAACACCATCACGGCACCCTGAGCCCCGATCCACCGAAAGGATTTAGACCCTGTCCGCGCGCCTTCGGCGCGCGGACAGGGCCGTATCGGGTGTGGGTAGCCGCTAGTCTTCCCGCTCTTTTCCACGGTGGAGATCGGGTGCGACATCCAGAATGAACCCCTGATGGGACGTGCTCCGCACGGAGCACCGTGCGTCGCGGTTGCCACGGCCGCAATACACAAACACCAGGTCGAGGTGGAGGGGTGGTGGCCAGTGCTGGGTACCTTCACATCCGACCAAGTCCGCAGCCTGCCGATCCTCGGCCCCGACAAGAAAGTTGTTGGAGTGCATTTCCGTCGCAGCTCATAGACGTAAAGAACCCATGGATTTTCACTCGTGCCGGACTCGGATCCGCGAGCCACGAGTACAGCCAGTTCACAAGGGGCCGAGGGCCACAGGAGCCGGAGCGGGGAAGAATGTTCCCGGCCCCTTGGGGTGGAGAGACGGTATTCGCGCGGGCGCACGCCGACGAGAACGCCTACTACGTTCAGGTCAAGAAGAAGATCCCGTTCACGAAATGGAGCAGATGGGTGCCCATGCGAGTCAACGGACAGACCTACGGGCAGATCCTTGCGGCTGACAAGCATTTCAAACAGTCCGCCAAAGGCGCGCCAACGGCCGAACTGATCCAGATGTCGTGTTCACCTGCCGCAGGCTCGGCTGCGCGCGAGTCCGCCGAATCGCTACATTCGGCATCCATTTCTCCAGTCGCAACACCAGCGAAGAGCCGGAACCAGGTAGGTGCGACAGGCCGGATGTCGTCATGTCTGGTGGTCTCGCGGCGGGATTGTTTCAGTTCGCGGCGGGCGAGGCGGCCGCGGCGTAAGGCCTGGGAGTGCGTACCTTCTCCAGTCAACACCGGGTCTTCCCCGGTGTCGAGACTCGACTGCGCCGATCGTGCGGGCAGAAGACATTCATCACCTGGGGCGGTCTCATGCAATGCCGCAGGTCACTGTGCATGCGCGCACAGCGGGCCGGTGTGTACCCGGCGGGTAGGATGAGGGTGTCGGGGGCTTTTCGTACGAGACCATCCGTGGTCTCGTCGTCACCGGCGAATGCACAAGGGCCGCCATGCGGTCCCGGTCAGGAGCGTCGTGATGACGCTACAACACGAGCTGGACCGCTCTTCACGCTTCGCCCTCCGTAGCGGCGCCCCACCGGCATCACGTCGGTTACCGACACCGCAAGCACCCCGCCGCGGGGCGGTGGACGGCGCCTGGTGGCCCCGCGCGACCGACTTGGTCGCCGAACTGGCCGATCTGGAGGCGATGCTGGCCCGGCGGGCAGGCAGCGTCGACCGAGTCATGTACAACGTTGACGCCTGGCAGCCGGCGCCGAGGCGCACGATGATCGGCGGGCGTTCGGTTCGCCTGGACGGATACCGGCATCTGCCCACCACACTCTGTGTCCTGGGCCTTGACCGCACCCGCCCCGCTGGAGGTCTGATATGACACAGAACCCGCCGCAGGACAGGGGCGGTGCCGCCGCCGACCGCGGCCTGGGCCGATTCCAGGCCACTGCCGGTGGTGGGCAACCATTCGACCGGCCGACCCGCACACCGCGGCTGCTGCTGCGCGACCGTGACGAACACTCCGGCGGCGTCGACGGCGCCTGGTGGCCCAGAACCGACAATCTCACCACCGAACTGCACGACCTGATCACCGCCCTCACCACGCGATTGGGCGCGACCGCCCGGATCACCTTCGATTGGAATTCGCTGAGCCTGTCCCAACGTGGCATCGACCCTCCCGATGGGATCGAGGTCGCCGGCCCGCTTCCGGACCAGCCACCCCAGGTGATGTATGTCTTCGGCCCGCACGATCGGCGCCTTCGACTGTTGGTGATCGACCCCGCCACCACCGCAGACCGCGCCGACGCGCAGATGCGCAATGCCGTAAGCGCAATCGCGGACCAGCCACAATCATGAACTAGGTCCGCAGTAGTCCAGCTTCCGCCTGCACCGGGCAACCATTCCCAGAACGTGGCCGCGTACCCGTCGATGACCCCTGGCTGCTCGATGTCGGCCACGAGGGGTGGCACCGCGTGCCCCGGCTGGTCATCCACCGGGTGTCGCCTGCCAGCATGGGACCGGGTTGCGTCCGGTCGCGGGCCGTGTGCTGATGGTGGCCGACAATCGGGTGGTTGGTCAATCCGAGCCGCTGGGATGGGCCGGTTTGCCGCGGCGCGGCTTCTGCCGTTGCCGGTAGGGCTCGCCCTCGACGAGCGAAGAAGAACCCAACGGCGTTCGTTGGGGACACCCGACCCGCCCGGTCTCCTCACCCCGGGCGGGGGTCTTCGCTATCGGTCCAAGCCCTCATCGAGGCAACGGTGGGGAATGTGGCGGGATTATAGATGGGTCATCGCGGCGACTTCCAGAGTTCGGCGGAACCGCGTAGAATTCGAGCAGGTCGGGACAGTATCTGGAGCCCTATCATGATCGAGAGAAAGAATTCACGCACGAAGTTCGCCCGGTTGGCGGCCGCCGCCGGTATAGCCGCAGTTGCTGCGATTCCGGTTGTCGCAGCCGCGGCGCAAGCCCCTACCGCGCACGCAACGACGCCCATGTCTGCAACCCAACTCGTCGACAAACCTGGTGGGGGTCACGGCGGCGGCTGGGGTCACGGCGGCGGCTGGGGTCACGGCGGCGGCTGGGGTCACGGCGGCGGCTGGGGTCACGGCGGCGGCTGGGGTCACGGCGGCGGCTGGGGTCACGGCGGCGGCTGGGGATGGAATCCCGGCTGGTGGAATTGGTGGAACCCACCCGGCTGGGGTGGCTGGGGCAGCTTCTAGCGCCGGTGACCGAGCCCGGACACGCACAGCGTGCCGGGCTCGGTTGCATCGAGTACCGATCATGCGAAGCCAGGTTCGACCAACCGGGCTGGAGCTGGTGACCAGATGAAGATTGTGTGTATCGGTGGCGGGCCGGCCGGGTTGTACTTCGCTATTTCGATGAAACGGCGCGACCCGGGCCATGACATCACGGTGATCGACCGCGATCCCCCCGGGTCCACCTATGGCTGGGGCGTCGTGTATTGGGACGACCTGCTCGACATTCTGTATCGAAATGACCCCGACAGCGCCCAGGCGGTGCGTGCCGGGTCGGTCCTATGGCGTGAACAGGCAATCCATGTGCGCGACGACCAGACCGCACATTTCGGGGGCTACGGTTTCAGCATGGGGCGCGCGGCATTGCTCGACGTACTTTCCCGACGGGCGAGCGACCTGGGCGTCGATGTCCAGCACGGGCGAGAGGTCCACGATCTGTCCGGCTTCGACGACACCGATCTCATCGTCGCCTCCGACGGCGCGAACAGCCGGGTACGGCAGCTGGGCAATCATCATTTCGGCACGTCCGTCACACTCGGCGAGAATCGATATATCTGGCTCGGTACGGACAAGGTCTTCACCCGATTTACCTTCGCCTTCGAACACACCTCGGCCGGTTGGATCTGGTTCCACGCCTACCCGTCGGTTGCCGAAAAAATCAGCACCTGCATCGTTGAGTGCCAACCGCTGACTTGGCATGGACTGGGATTCGATTCCCTAGACAACCTGGAGAACTTGCGTGTTCTGGAGAACATATTCACGCGCCTTCTCGACGGTCACTCGTTGATCAGCAAGTCACGAGGCGAGTTCGCAAGGTGGAGCCGCTTTCCTGAGGTAACCAACAAGACCTGGTATCACGACAACGTGGTGCTGCTCGGCGATGCAGCGCACACGACGCACTTCACCATCGGTTCGGGCACCCGGTTGGCAATCGTCGACGCCGTCGTGCTCGCACAGAACCTGTACGAGGACGACGGCGTCGACAACGCGCTGGAGAACTACGATGCGCAGCGGCGCGCTGCACTGCGCCCGATACAGGCCGCCGCCCGTACCAGCATGGTCTGGTTCGAACACGCCGACCGGTATCTCGACCGCAGCGCCGTGCAGTTCGCCTATGCGATGGCGGCTCGGCACGGGCTACAGATGCCGTGGCGATATCAGCTACACCTGCTCACACAGGTACCCACTGTGCGCAACATCCGGCGTGCCATCGACTCCGGACAGCGGTGGTGGCGGGCTGCCCGACGGGGGGAACTCGCGATGGCACTGCCCTCGGTAATGACGGCTGCTAGGGGGACCCTGGCAGGCGACACCAGAAACGACACAATCTGATGACGGCAAAGAAAAACACCAGGTCACAACCGATCCCCGGACCACCCTCCTTGCCGATCCCGGGCGCAGCATCGCAGGACGCACCGGCACCGGACGGGGCTTTGTCGCATCATCGGCGCGAAGAGGCGCGGCGATGGCCAAGTACCGCTGCTGAATTCTCGAGAAGGTTCCGGTTTCGAGCACGAATCCGAGGGACCGCATTCGCAGGAAGGCTCGTTGCCGCGATGGCCGTCTGTCCAACACTCGAACCTCGCGGAGTCGAAGTATGTCGATCGTTGTCGGACTGCCGATGGTCGATGATCCAGGTCGCATAGGCAATAGGTGCTGACAAGGACTGTCGTTGCGGCGTCGACCTCGGCTGTGCTCCATCGGATGGGGCGGGCGACCGCGTTTGAGTTCGAGCGCCTCGATATTCGACCCCACCGCGCGTGTCAGCCCGGACCCACCCCGATGCCGACGGTGGACAGACGTCTGATGAAGGCCGGCTTGCTGGTGTGTCGTTCGCGCAATGCTCTCGCTTGTCGTGCGAAGGCATCTGTTCGGCCTTCCCGTTCGGCGATGGCGCGCAAGTCGGTGAGCAGTTCGATCGCCGCGTCGTACTGGCCGGGTTTCTTGGTCGCGACCATTGCTTCCATTCGTTGCCAGGCACCGTCCTGGTCGCGGGCGAGTTCGTCGAGTCGCTGTTCGCGTTGGCGTGCCCGCTGTGCCTCGAGCCGAGCGTGCTGTTCGGCCCGGACGGCAGCTGCGCGGCGTTCCCGCTCGCTCCGATGCCGGGCCGCTCCGTCGAGCAGATCAGCGACAGTACGCTGCGGCACCTCGCCGGGTGCAGTCGCCGCGGAGTCACGGAACCGCCGCAGAAGTTCCAGGTGGACACCCGCCGCATCGTCACGGGCGACGCGCAACAGCAGCCGATTCTTCTCGGCCACACCAAGGTCGGCGATCCATGCGGCGAGCGCACGCGGATCATCGGCCACCGCATCGAGATCGGGGCTCGCCGACGCCGCGACGCACAGCAGGTCGCGGTCGAGGCGCAGAAAGTCGGCCATCGCCTGCTGGGGAGCGGTGAGTGTGTGTAGTCCCGGCGGCACCGGCGGCTCGAGTTCATCGTCGTGATCGCGGTCGAATGCCCATTCGTCACGTTCCCACGTCCCGTACCCGGCCAACCAAGCCAAATACAAGGGGCGGAGGTCTCCGGCGGCAAGGTCGGCGCGTACCCCGACAATGGCCGACAACGAAGTCTCCACGTCATCGGCCCAGTCGCCGGACTCGTCCTCGCTCGAGAAGCTGAGAATGATGTTCCTGCCGGATGTTTCGGCGGTGACACCGTCGCCCACGCAGTACTGTTCTGCTACCTCGAGATCGAGCAGTGTGCGCGGCAGCCGGAACATCACCTGGCGAGTCCCCCAGTTGGCCAGGTACAAGTGGGCGTCATAGTAGCGTTCGACCATCCGACGTGTACTACCCCGGAAACTCCCCCAGTGGTATTCGTTGACGAAACTCGTCGCGGTGATCCGCGCCCGGGTGGACAGGGCTCGCACCTCCGCCTGCTGGCGGTCGTCCAACGGCCGATCGACGGCAACGAACTCGTAGTACTGGTACTCACTCACGACTGCGCCTCGAATCGCCGTGCGGCGAAACCGGAGTCATCACCGAGATGGAAGAACAGGTGCCCGCGCAGCATGTCGGGTTCGGCCAGGACCGCCCAGCCGCGACCACTGACCGGATCCCCCTCGTCGTTACCTTCCCAACTGAACTCCACGCACTCACGACCGTCACGGGTCCCGATGCGGCAATCCATCCACCCCCGCACCGCGATGAATCCGAACTCACCCGTCCCGTCGGAGTGGAACTCCAGGAATCCAGGCTCGACAAGATCGATGGCCTCGCGATCCCACAGATCCATCGCCACGATGCCCCAGCGGCCCGCAAGTGTCATCGACATCCCCATCCATATGTGTTCAGCATCCCGGCGAGGATAGTCATGGTCATGCCGTCATCAGTCGGCGATCCGGCACCCTCCCGAACACGATGTGGCGCATCAGCGACCCCCGGACCCGTCATATTCGCAACTGCCCAGGAAGTGGCGACGGCGCGCGAAGCCCACGGGACACACTGTGCTGCTGCGCCTCCAACTCCTGTCTCCAGAACACATGTAAGTGCTACAGCCGGCGTGAGCTGAACCGGTCGCGACGCGGCAGAAAATCGTCACTGGTCCGAGCCGGCTCCTGCCATCTGGTTACACGCGCCATCGAAGCCGTGTCGCCGTGCACACTGTATGCCTGTGGAGAGATTCCCCGAGGAACTGGATTCCTTGCGTGCATGGAACGCCCGGCTGCGGCATCTGCTCCGGCTGACCGAGGAACAGGCACGTGCCGCGACGCCCGACCAGACCGCCGCGGAGACGCCTGTCGACATGCAGGCGACTCCTGAGGCGACAAAGACACCGCCATGCTGGACGCATTGGCGTACCTGAAAAGCCGCGCGCGCCAGAGACATTCCGGCCGCGCTCGAAATATCCCAGTCCGGCCGAGGCGCCCACGTGTGGATCTTCTTCGCCCAAGCCACACCCGCGGCGTCGGCCCGACACATCGCCACAGCCTTGCTCGCCGAGGCAATCGGGTTGCGCGGCCGCATGAGCCTTTCCAGCTACGACCGGCTGTTCCCGTCTCAGGACACCCATACTGGACGCGGAGTTGGCAACCTCATTGCCGCGCCACTGGCCGGAGCCCGCCGCCAGCATGGCACAACCGTGTTCCTGGACCCCGCAACCCTCGAACCGTTCGAGGACCAGTGCGCATACCTGTCCAGCATCCCGCGACTGTCCCCGAAACAAGTCGGTGCGCTGGCCAACTCGCTGCCGCAACCCGAACTCGGCTACGACGTGCGCCGCCTGCACCTGCCGACCTCGTCGAAGACCATGCCCAGACCAGCAGCGGTCGTGCGAGCGTCGTTCGGTGCCCGCATCCAGTTGACGGCCACCGATTTGGGTCCGGCGATGATCTCCGCGGTCAAGCACGCGGCCTCCATCGCGAACCCGGAGTTCTTCGCCCGCCAGCGGGCACGCCGAAGCACCTGGGACACACCACGATTCCTGCGAAGCTACGACGAAACACTCGACGGAGACCTGATCCTGCCTCGTGGACTGCTGCCACTGCTGACCATACTGATCGAATCCGCCAGCAGCACCCTGCATATCGACGACACCCGCATCGACGGCACAGCCCAGACGTTCAACTGCTCAGCCGAACTTCGCCCGGAACAACAACACGCGCTGCGTGCCATCGTCACCGCTGACGCCTCGATCATCGTCGCACCACCTGGGACCGGCAAGACCGGCATCGCCTGCGCAGCCATCCAGGCCAAGTCCACCTCGACTCTGATCATTGTCGACCGCAAAGCACCCGCCGATCAATGGCGCGCCCGGATCTCCGAACACCTCGGCGTGAAATGCGGGCAGATCGGCGGCGGCAGGTCCAAAACCACCGGCGTCATCGATGTAGCCTTACTCCCCACACTCGCCCGCAGAACCAACATCGAGGAACTGACCGACAGATACGGATTCATCGTCGTCGACGAGTGCCGGTTGGGATGCTTCCGATTGTAGAAATCAGCAGTCGGACGTGGGATCGTCGCGAAGGGCGAGCCGCCGGTCAGGTGGTGCGGCGGCTGTCGATCCGATCGGAAGGGGTTGGGCCAAGTGTCGCGGTCCGGTCCCGTCGGCGGTGAGGATCGGCTCGGGCGAGTATTGGGCCAGGTATACGCGGCGCATCCGATCGGCTGTGTTGGGGCCGCTGCGATGCAGGACGGTACTAGAGAAGCAGACGATGCTGCCTGCCGGCGCGATCACAGGGTCACCTCGGTCATCGCCGAAGTAACCGATCCTGTCCCCAGTTTCCATGTCCTGCACGTGTGGAACGACGTCATGTGTTCCTGCCCGGGAGTAGGGCAGCAGATATACGGTGCCGTTGGCTTCGGTGACGTCATCGAGGGGGATCCAACATGTGAGATAGGGAGTGTGGCGGTAGTCGATGAAGCCAGAGTCCTGGTGCCAACCGAACTTCATGCCCCGCTCGGCAGCCTTGATAACGTATTGCTCGTTGAACAGGTACGCGGTCTCGCCCAGTGTCGCTTGCGCGATCTGGACCATGAGGTCGCAGACCAGAAACTGTCGGATGGCGGCGCTGCGGTCGTAGGCGTGGACGAAGTAGCGGCGACCACGATGATCGAGGTCCAGCCTGTCGACGCCGAACCGATCCATTTCTGCGTCGCGTTCATCGACCAAGCGTTGGCATTCATCGCGAAGAGCTTGCAGATCGTGCGGACCAACGGCGTTCTCAAGGACGAAGAATCCGTCATCACGGAATCGACGGGTGTGCTCTGCTGTGACCGGTGAAGATGCGTTGTTCGAGGCGTTCACTGGTGTTCTCTCGTTGTCGGCGAAATCGGCGTCATCACAGTGTCGGCGACTACAGCCACGCTGGTCTTCTCGCGGCTCGGCAAGGATTTATCATTTTTTGCGTGATCGAGGATCTGAAGTTGCCGGTCGGCCTAGACGGTCGAGCGGTGCGTCACGTCGCCGGCGATGTTCGTGTTCGTGCCCATCGCCACGCCGAGTTGGAGGTTAACCTGGTCGTACGCGGCACTGCCACCTACCTGCTGGGTGAGCGTCGCTACGCACTCACCCCAGGCACGCTGACCTGGCTGTTCCCGGGCCAGGAACACATTCTGGTCGATCAATCGGCCGACCACGAGCTGTGGTGGGCGGTCTTCAGACCTCAACTGGTCGCCCGCATCGCGACCGCACCACACATACAACCACTGGTGCAAGACGATCCGGTCGAGCCGTACTCACGCCACCTCAGCACGGCATATACCCGTCGCCTGCAAACCTTGTTCAGTGAGGTGCGCGCGGCCGAGCCTCGCGATCGCGCCCTGGCCAACACCGGTTTGGCCTACTTGCTGATGGTGGCCTGGCGGGCGTTTCTCGACAGCAACGATGTCGTCGACAGCGAGGATGTCCATCCCGGCATCCGCACGGTTGTCCGGGTATTGCAGACCGACCCTAATGCGGGCGATCTGGCCGAGCTGGCCCGCAGTGCGGGCCTCAGTGCCACGCACCTGAGCCGCCTGTTCAAAGCCCAGATCGGCATCTCGCTCAGCCGCTATCGCATCCAGCAACGGCTGCATCGATTCCTGCTCGGCTACGGCAACGGCGAACGCACCACAGCATTGACGGCCGCCCTCGCAGCCGGCTTCGGCAGCTACGCCCAGTTCTACCGAGTTTTCCGCCACGAAACAGGTCGCACTCCGTCCACCTTGCGTCCGAAGCAGGTTCTGGGCCTTGGACCAAGCACACAGAACGTTGCGCCGCAACCTGTCACCATCGAGCCGCCGTGGTGTCAGAATTCGTCTGCACCAACATCCTCAGATGACAGGCGGTGTTGAAGTTCGTCTGCAAGCGGCGTCACAGATGACCCGTCTATCCAGCTCCTCGACCCCCGACTCTCGAGCTAGCGTCGAATATGGTGGGTGCCGGCATCCACGGTCATGTCATCGTCGTAGGTGGGGAAATTGGTTGAAAATTCTAGGCGCGCAGGGATAGTCGGCGGCGGAATCGGCGGGCTCACCGCGGCGATCGCGTTGCGAGCGGCGGGCTGGGAGGTGACGGTCTACGAGCGAGCCGCCGAGTTCACCGAGGTCGAAGCCGGGATCATGCTGACCTCGAACGTGCTAGCCGCCCTCGATCTGATCGGGGTGGGCGAACCCATCCGGGCTGAGGCCATGGCGGACCACATCGGCGGGCTCCGTAGCCGGCGCGGGCGCGAACTGGTGTGCGGCCGCGTGAATGACGTAATCGGTGGCGACGATCTCGTGGTGGTCCATCGCGCCGATCTCATCGCTGTCCTGGTCGACGCGCTCCCGTCGGAGTGCCTGCGTCCCGGTTCCAGGGTTATCCGCGTCGACGCGTCCGGAGACATCGAAACCACAGAGGGCACTACGCAATTCGACCTCGTGGTCGCGGCCGACGGAATCCACAGTCTCACCCGCTGCCAAGTCTGGCCGGAGGCGGGCGCGGTCCGGCACACGGGGATCACCGGCTGGCGATGGATCGTCGACGCTCCGCCGCCGGAGTGGGTGGGCCTGGTGTTGGGGTATAGGGCCGAGTTCGGCATCCTGCCGATGGCGGGCAACCGGATCTACGCCTTCGCGGGCACTCACTCCGGTGTCGACGGTCTCGACCATTTCAAGGACTGGCCCGAACCCGTGCCGGCCATGGTGGCGGCAGCGGACCCGAAGCGGGTTCTCGAGAACGAGCTACTCGAGATCCGCGTCCCCAAGTCGCTGGCACGTGGTCGGGTGGCGCTCATCGGCGACGCCGCGCACGGGATGCATCCCACGCTCGGGCAAGGTGCCGGGATGACGATCGAGGACGCCGTCACCCTCGCCGCCTATGCACCTGATCTAGCCGCCTATTCCAAGGCCCGGCGGTGCCGGGTCGCCCTCATCAGCTGGCTGTCGGGGCGTGCGACCCTGGTCACCGAACCCACGTCCAGGTTCGTGGACGTCGCCAGGGACGCTACAGCCGCCCTGGTGCCGAACCGACTGGCCATCCGGGCCGGCAATCTGGGCACGAAGCTGCTGATCACCCGCTGGCGGCCACCAACGATTGCGACCAAACCTCGGCCAGTGCATCCTGGATGACCTGCCGGTCCTCCCAAGACCGAGAGCCGGTCACCAACAACCGTTTCCCCATGACACATCTCCGGGTCCCGTAGAACTCGCCGAATTTTGGGCAGATATGAGCCGCGCCCCGACCAGCTCGGCGTGCCAGGTCCGCGCCCCGTTCCAGGAGGCGGACCGCGATCTCGGTGATCGCCTCTACGGCTTGGCTATCGGTGCGCATCGTGTGCCGGGCGGGGAGTTCGTGCAGCGCCCATCCAGTGCCAGCGGCGACTTCGAGGTGGCCCGGATCCCCGACCATCAACGCCTGGTCGAAGCGCGGTGCGACGCGCAGCAGCATGTCCGACCGCATCTGATATGCCTCATCGACGATCGCCCACGGCCAGGGCCTCTCGGCGACGTGCACCCGTTTGGCTGCGGTGCCGACCACGATCGCAGCATCCTGCAGATTCGAGACTTTCTTATCCACAGTCACATTCGGGTGCGCGCCCCGGGCGGTGCGGACATAGTCCTCCCCAATCAAGGGCCCTATGTGCGCTATTCCGATCCGCACAGCGACCAACATCACGGGATGGCCTGCGCCAGACCGCGTCGTCTTCCGACAGCGCGATATGCGGCTACAAGATGTCTCGGGAGGACCAAACTACTGAATAGTGCCACAACCTTACGTCATGTGAGCGGCGATGCGCGACCGAGGTCTGACGATCCTCGATCCTCGATCCTCGATCCTCGATCCTCGATCCTCGATCCTCGATCCTCGATCCTCGATCCTCGGTGCTCGATCCTCGGTGCTCGGTGCTCGGTGCTCGGTGCTCGGTGCTCGGTGCTCGGTGCTCGGTGCTCGGTGCTCGGTGCTCGGAAACACCTCACGCACGAAAGGCGCGCGGGCGCAACGTGCGCGCAGCGCCGAGTAGCTGCACCAGATGCGAATGCGCCTGCAAGAGCAGTAGATAGCTGCTGGCGCGGAAGTGTTCTTCACCAGCCGATTCGAGGCTGGGACGGCACTTTGTCGGTGCCGTCACATATCTTGGGCGCATCGTGATCGACCGGGAGGGAGAACGATGGCCTCGAATCCGAGTGCCACGCCGGATGAACCGGCATGGGAAAGCGCTTCTGTCGTGCGGGTTTTACCCGCCGTCGCACCGCGTAAACTGAACAAGGTGCCGTTCGTGGAGCTGGCCGACGGACGCCTCCAGGGCGTGGTGTCGAGTGGCTCCGATATTTCACGCGTGTATGTGGCGTCGGTGACCGCGGGGACGCATGGGCTGAGCTGTAGCACCAATAACAACCGGCCGTGCGGCGGGTTGAGCCAGGGGTGGGTCTGCAAGCATCTGGACGCACTCATCGCAGAAGCGGTGCTCCAGTACGGGCAGGACCGGGTGGCGCGGTTCCTGCGTGTCGAGGTCCCCGAGGGCACCCCACTCGCTAACTGCCTCAATGGAACTCGCGACCCGGCTCCGGCCGCCGTGGTGTTCAGCCGGTTCCTGCGGCATCTGACCTACCTGGAACTGCCGGGTAGCGCGACGCCGATCCCGGAACTGCACTGGTTCCCGGCGGGGGTGGGTCGCTGATGCAGGCTGTACAACTGGCCGCGCTGGCGGTTACGCCCGACGGCGTCGCGGCGGCCCTGGACGCGGTGGGCCACTTCGATACCGCGCTGGTCAACGGCCTCGCCCGGGTTTCCGAACCGCAGAGCGCGGCACTGGCGGCGCTGGCCGGAGCCGTGGCGGGTTCGCCACTGGCCGAGGCGGTGGCGACGGCGGTGTCGAAGGTGAGCACGGGGGCGATCGGCACGGATGAGCTGTCGGCGCTAGCCGCCGCCCGTGCCGCCCTGCTGGGCGCGGTGCACGACGCACTGGTCGAGCAGGCCGATACGGCACTGGGCCGCAATCGATCTGAGTGGACGGCCACGCCGAATGCCGCCGCCCCAAGCCCGCTCGCGGCGGGTTCCCGCGCCTGGCTGGGCGAACTGGCCATCGCCGGATGGCGCGGCGTGGACCACGACCTGGTGGCGGCCGCCGATCAAACCGTGGAGTCGCTCCTGGCGGACCCCGCGCTGCGACGGCTGGCGATGCTGCTGGACGGCTTCACCGCCGAACTGGGCGCCTCCGCGCCGATCGCCACCATGGACCGGGTGCCCGCGCGACGCTGGGCCGATCTGTGGACGCGCGCCCTGCTGCTGTCCTGGCGCGGCGCGGAATTCGCTGTGACCGAGTCGGTTTCGGGTCGGCTGCTGCCGCTGGGAGTGGACCTACACGAGCATGGGACCGCGGTACAGGCCCAGGTGCACGGCGTGCTGGAGGTCGCGGGCGCACCGACCCGTCGGGTGCGGGTATCGGTGGCCGCGGCCAAGGTGGACACCATTGTGGGACCGGCGGTTTGGCAATTGCTGGGCGCGCATCGGCAGTTGCTCACCGCGCTGGCCGAGCAACGCGCGCTGGAGCTCACCGACATGCCGCTGACGGCGACCGGTGACCTGCTGTGGGATGACGATCAGGCGAAGGCCGGGGAGGCCGCCGATCCGTTCGTCACCGCCACCGTGCAGCTGCCGCAGGCGCAGGCCCCGGCCCTCGCGCCGCTGGATAGCGATCCGGTGCACATCGCCGAGCCGGTTCTGCTCGAGGGGTACCGGTTCCGCGACGGTGCAATGGAATTGGGCGAGCAGCGAATTCGGGTGGAACTGGACGCGCTGCCATCCGCCGGTCCACTCACTCCGGCCGGGGTGAGCGCCTCCAACACTATGATCGGACTGCTGCGCTGGGATGCCGGCGGCTGGTCGGTGCGACCGCTGGCCGTCCGGCGCAAGGTCAAGAGCGCACTCACCGCCTTCCACAACGGTGACTGGGCGCTCGGCCCGACCGATCCGAAAGTCGCCAAGGCACAGGCCAAGTCGGGCGATGCCGTGGCGGTGTTGCGTGAACGCGCGGGACGGTTGCTGCGCAAATGACTACAGCATCGCGAAGCGATTCCATGGGGGTGGCGGTCGGGTGACGGGTGGGCCGAATCACGAGACGCGACGCCAGATCCTGTACTGGCGTCTCCTGGCCGGTGTCTTCACCGGGGATCAGCAACCGACACTGGAACAGGCGAGCGCGGGCATCGTCGACGATCTGGGGTTGCCGCTGGCCGTGCTCGATCCGGGCATTTCCATCGACAATGTGGTGCAACGCTATCCGGAGATGAAGGCGCAGTTCGAAAGCCTCGACTTCTCCGAGACCGTCGACTCCACAGCCGAGACCGTGGATTCCGGAGCCGAGAACGAGGCCGCGGTCGATTCGCCCCGGCCCATCGGCGCGGCCGATGTCCACACCGCCGCACTGGTTTCCAAGCTGCTGCTGAACGTTTTCGCCACCGGCTCCGGCCAGGTCAGCGCCGCCCAGCTGGCGGGCTGGCAGTCCGATGCCACTTGGCTGCGCCGCTGCCTGGGTGAGGAGCAGGCCGGCGCCGTGCAAGGCGTACTCACCGGTCTGGAAGGCGAACTGGTGTCCCGCATGCGGCTGCGCGAAGTGCTGGCCGATCCGCACCTGGCCGCCCAGCTCACCCCGAGCATGTCGCTCATCGAACAGCTGTTGCGCGACAAGCACAATCTGTCCGGCGTGGCCCTGGCCAATGCCAAAAGCCTCATCCGCCGCTACATCGACGAGGTCGCCGCAGTCCTGCGCACCCAGGTGCAGCAGACCAGCGTCGGCACCGTCGACCGCTCGGTCCCGCCCAAGCGCATCCTGCGCAACCTGGACGTGGACCGGACCATCTGGAAGAACCTGCCCAACTGGAACCCCCAGGACGAGCGTCTCTACGTCGACCGGCTCTACTACCGCCAGACCGCCAAGCGCACCGTCCCCGCCCGCATGATCGTGGTGGTGGACCAGTCCGGTTCCATGGTCGACTCCATGGTGAACTGCACCATTCTGGCGTCGATCTTCGCGGGCCTGCCCAAGGTGGATGTGCATCTCATCGCCTACGACACCCGCGCCCTGGATCTCACCCCGTGGGTGCACGACCCGTTCGAGGTGCTGTTGCGGACCAATCTCGGTGGCGGCAACGACGGCCCGGTCGCCATGGCCATGGCCCAGCCCAAGATCACCGACCCGAAGAACACCGTGCTGGTGTGGATTTCGGACTTCTACGAGTTCGACCGCTCCCAGCCGTTGTTCGAGGCCATGGAGGCGGTGCACCGCTCCGGGGTGAAGCTCATCCCGGTCGGCTCGGTGAACAGCTCCGGCCACCAGAGCGTCAACCCGTGGTTCCGTGAACGGTTCAAAAACCTTGGCACCCCGGTTATTTCCGGACGCATCCAGAAGCTCGTGCACGAACTCAAGAACTTTCTCGACTAGGAGACCAGCCATCATGAACGACGTTTTGCGCGCCCCCGCCGAGGTCAAGTACGCCGAGGAACTGGATTGGCTGGAGTCCGTCGACGACGGCCCCAAGCCGTTCGCGTGGCGGCTGAGCCCGAAGATGGTGCGGCTGTTCATTCTCGGCTCCGAACGCGCCGACGGACTGGACCGCCAGGTGGAGCAGAAGTGGTTCGGTGACCGCAGTTTCGTCGAGCGCAGCATTGTCACCCTGGCCTCGGACCGGGGTCTGCTGCTCATCGGTGATCCGGGTACCGGCAAGAGCTGGCTGGCCGAGCTGCTGGCCGCGGCCATCAGCCGCAATTCCACACTGGTGGTGCAGGGCACCGCCGGCACCACCGAGGACCACATCAAGTACTCGTGGAACATCTCCATGGTCATCGCCAAGGGGCAGTCGAGGGAGTCGATGATCCCGTCCCCGATCATGACCGCCATGGAGCAGGGCGTGATCGGCCGCTTCGAGGAGCTCACCCGCTCCACCAGCGACGTGCAGGACGCGCTGATCTCCATCCTGTCGGAGAAGTACGTCTCCATCCCCGAGCTCGACGACGACAATGTGGTGTTCGCGCAGCCGGGCTTCTCCATCATCGCCACCGCCAACAGCCGCGACCGGGGTGTGAACGACCTGTCCTCGGCGCTCAAGCGGCGCTTCAACTTCGTGCGCATTCCGGTGGTGTCCAACAAGAAGAGCGAGGCGGAGATCGTGCGTTTCCGCACCGCGGAACTGCTGCGCCGCCATTCCCTTGAACTGGAACTGCCACCCACGCTGCTGGACATCCTGCTGGAGAGCTTCGCCGATCTGCGCGCCGCCGCGGCCGCCGCCACCAGCGACGACGGCAAGCTGGAATCGGCGCTGTCCACCGCCGAGCAGATCGGTGTGCTCGAGGACGCCATCCTGCACAGCCAGTTCTTCGGTGCGAAGGAATTGCGCGCCGAGACCCTCGCCGGTTCGCTGGTCGGGTCCCTGGCCCGGCGCACGCCCGAGGACCTGGCCATTCTCAACAAGTACCTGCACGGCGTGGTCGAGCCGCGTACCAAGGACAAGAAGGGCAATGCCGCCTGGGGTGAATTCCTGGAGGGCGGCCGGGCGGCGATCGCGAGGCTGTCGTGATCGTCTCCGATACCCGGTCCACGCCGAATACCTTTGCCGCGCTGCGGGATCAGTTGGCGGACGCGGCCGTCGCGTTCGCCGGGATGCCTGGGGCGGCGGGCGACATCCTGACGGGCATGGTCGACGATGTCGACCGGGCGCTGTCGGAGCGGTTGGAGATCTTCCCGGTCTGTCACCACTCACCCGCCTCTGGTCTGGCCATGGTGCGGCGGCTGCGCGAAAAGCAGCCGAGCGTCATCTACCTGGAACTGTGCGAAGACTTGCGGCCGCTGCTGGACGAACTGCGCAACTGCCGGTTGCCGGTCGCCTTGCAGGCCTTCGCCACCGATATCGAGGGTTTCCCGGCGGAATGGGCACCGCTGTCGGTGGTCGCGCCGATCACCGAATCGTCGGCCGAGTACCAGGCCATCGCCTATGCGCTCGAAACGCCTGGTGTCGAACTGGTACTGGTGGATCGGTCCACCGATCACGTCTTCCAGTGGGCTCCCAAAAGGGCGGAGTCGGAAACACCTGCCGACGACGAGCCGCCCGAGGACGAGGGCCTACACGGCGCTGCGGTGGGCATCGAAATCGGTGATCTGCGACCGCGTTTCGCCGAACTCGAAGAACACCTACTGCACCACGGCAAGGTCCGGCACTGGTCGGAATGGTGGGACCAGTACGTGGAGCAGCCCCTCGTGGACGCCGATTACGACACCTACCGCCAGGTCATGGTGATGATCGGCAGCCTGTTCCGGCGGCTACGGCGCGGCAGCACCATCGAGGACGAGCACCGCGAGCGGTACATGTGGACCCGCATGCGGGAACACCTGGCCGCTAACGACATCGATCCGGCACAGGTGTTGTATGTGTGCGGCGCGGCCCATGCGGCCAGCCCGGTCGAACAGTTCGGGCTGGAGTCGGACGCGGCGTTCGAGATCTCGTCGCGCTCGGCCACCAAGTGGCACTACGGGCTCATCCCGTCCAGCCATTCCGCCATCGAGGTGCAGTTCGGGCTGGCCGGCGGCGCGGTGTCGATCGCGGCGGCCACCTGGGCGAAGGGATTGCGGCGCGGCAGATTGCAGTCGTTCCAGCTGGAGGGCCAGCAGGGAACGAAGAAGCGCTCCAGGAAGCCGCCGCTGCTGCCAGCGGAACCGGAAGCCGAAGTGACGGACCACCTTTCGGGCTTCCTGTCCCGGCCGCCGGTGCTGGACCCACTCGATGAGGCCGAACTGCTGGAATGGTCGGTGGATATCGTCCGGCTGGCCCGGCGCAATGGCTACCTGGCCAGCACCGCCGACGCCATCGCCATCTTCGAGACCTCGATCCTGCTGGCGGGCTTGCGCAATCGGGCCCGTCCGACGCCGTACGACTTCCAGGACGCGGCCGTCACCTGCCTCGAGAAGGACCGGGTGCCGGGGCGGCGCGATGTGCGGCGGCTGTGCGAAATCCTGCTCGGCGGCGACCGCATCGGCCAGGTCGGATACGCGGCACTGCCGCCGCTGGCCCGTGATGCGCTCGACCGGCTGCAACCGTTGGGACTGGACCTGTCCAAGCGGACGCTGCAGCGCGCACTGCTGGACCTGAAGGTGAATCCGGACCTGCGTCCATGCTCGGATCTGCTGTGGCTGCTGCGCAGGTTGCTGCCGCAAGACGCACTGCGGCCCATTATGGGTTCGCGCGGACTGGGTGAGACCTCGATCCAGGAGAGCTGGGATATCGGGCTCGGCAAATACCAGCGCTCGCTGGTGGAGCTCGGCTACGAGGGCGTGTCGGTCGAGCAGGTGCTGGAACAGCGCCTGCGGCGTGCGGTCGACGCACCGGACACGACAGCGGCCGTGGCGCTGGGCGCGGTCGAGGACGCGCTGGTGTATCTGGGATCGGTCCGGCTCGCCGACGAGCTGGGCAATCGCGCGGTCGAACTCCTCGCCGCCGAGCGAACGGTCGACGATGCGCCCGTCGTGCTTCGGCGTATCCGGATGCTGCTCAACTACTTCCGCTCCACCGAAGGCGGCTTGCCGGCGTGGTGCGAACGTTTCGTGACGGCCGGGTACGCGCACTACTGCACCCTGCTGCCCACCGCCTTCGCCGCCGAGGAGACCGGACCGGCGCAGGTGGCGGCCATGCTGGGCTTCCTGTTCGGGATGGAGAACCTGGCGCTGTCACTGGGCTGCGATCACACCCAGCTGGAACTGGCGGTGCTGCAATCGCATCCGGAGGCGCCTTCCAAGGTCGCCCTGTTGTGGGCGGCACGGTTCCAGCTCAGCATGCTGACCATGGCCGAGCTGCGCGAGCGGTGCGACGGGATGCTGGCCAATCCGCTGGTGCTGCCGACGGTTCCGCAGTACGTGAGCGGTTTCGTACAGGCCATCGACCCCGCTCCGTCGCTGAAACCCTTTGTGGTGGAGCTGTTGTCGAAGGCCTTCGGCACGCTGCCGGACGCGGTGCTGCTGCCGTGGCTGCCGAAGCTCATCACCACTCTGAAGGACCAGGCGGGCGACCTGATCCCGGGACTGGTCCGGGAAGCGGGCCGCACCTTCCCCGGCGCACTGCCCGCCGTGGACACCTTCGTGCCGCCCTGGTCGGTCGAATTCACCACGGCCGCAACGCCGGTGGCTGCGGCACCGCGCGGGCCGGTCACCGAACTACTGGCCGCCCACCCCGCCGCCTGCGACGCGCTCGCCGGACTGCTCGGCGTCGCGGGCGGCTGGCAGGAGGCCGGCAACCGCGAGGTAACCGGTTTGCTCGACCGGTTCCCCGCAACCGCCGCCGCACTGGCGGCGCAGCTCGGAGTGTAGCCGCGCGGAGCTGACGCGGGCCCGGCCGGTTCGTCCCAGAAATGGGCGGCCGGGTGTCCGCCGAACGGGCCCGGCCAATACACATGCCCCAGCCCCGTTTCGTCGGCCGCCGCGTCGACGACATTGGCTATCGGTGAGCCGGAGGGTGGACCCACGAGCCCCACGGACCGCCGCACGGCGTCGCCGACTGAGTCCGACCATGCGGAGATTTGAAAGCCGTTGTGTGCCTTCCATGCTCGAAACTTGACTGTTGCGCTTTACGGGGTGATTTTGTGCACGTCGATGACACCCTTGTCGTCTCGGACGTCATATGTGGTGGCGTAGACGGCGCCTTTTCGGTCGACGGCGATACTGCCTGTGGGTTGGGTTGCCAGGGTTGCGACCGGTTCGGCGCTGGTGGCTCCGGGTGCCAGGCCACGATCTGCCAGCCGGGGCTGTCCGTGAGGTAGACGTTGCCGCGTTCCACGGCGTACAGGGTGCCGAAGTCATCGACTGCGACGCCTTCGATGCCGTCGTGAGCCAACCTGGGAAATTGCAGCTCGACCGCCTTCGACGCCCCGGCAGGCAGCTTGAAGATTGTCTTGTCGATGGACGCGTAAACGTTACCCGCGGGATCGGCTGCGACACCGTGTATTTTGCCCTGAGGGAATGGCAGTGCGATCGGTTCCGTCGCTCCGGGAGCGAATTTCAGCACCCACGATTCACTCCCGAGGTAAAGGTTGTATGCCGCATCGACGGTGATCACCTCTATCATGTCGTTGCGGCTGATGTCGTGCTGTCGCGGGACGTGAAGTGGCAGTTCGGTGGTCGAGAGGATTCCGGGAGCCAGTTTCCAGATCCGGCGGCCGTCGGTGAGGAATGCGGCGCCGCTGTCGTCGACGGCGGTTCCGGTCGCGAACCACACGTATTCGGCCTGGAGCGGCAGAGGCGTCGGGTGGGGCGAGCTGGGGCCGAATTTCAGTGCGGCCCACCCGTACGGCGGGTAGTAGCGGCTGTTGTTGATCGTCATGTAGACGCCACCGGCGTCATCGGCAGCGATCGCGGAGACGACACCGGCGCCGTCGGCGCGGACGGTGAACTGAACCGTGTCGGTCGACAGCGATCGGGGGCCCGGGCGGGCGGCCGCATGACCCGAGTCGTGCACCAATGCTACGTAGGCGACCATGACGACCACGAGGACAACGAATGTCATCAGGGCAGCGAACACCGGTCTGATACGCGGTCGGCCCGGAGCCGCCGAGACGGATTGCCCAGGGGTTGACGGGGCGCTGCCTGTTTCGTCCTGGACAGGTTGGTCGCCGACCGGCGGTAACGACGGCGCCGTGGTGGCCGGCCCCCTCGTGGCGGCGTCACCGGCCGCCAACAGCACGGTGATGTCAGCGGCGCTCGGCCGCTGTGCCGGGTCTTTGGCCAGGCACTGCAGGAGCGGTTCACGCAGTGATGTGGGTGCCCAGGTGAGGTCGGGTTGGGCGGCTACCACGCGCTGCAGTAGCACGTGCGGTGCACCGTCGCCGAACGGGCCGGTGCCGGTGGTGGCATACACCAACAGCGCACCGAGTGCGAAAACGTCGCTGAAAGGCGTAGCCGGCATTCCCACGGCGACTTCGGGGGCGGCGTAGCCGACGAGGGTGCTGCGTGTAGAGGCCGGTCGCTGGTCGGGTCCGATCGAGACGGTGTCGGGGGCGAGGTTGCCGTGTGTCCGGCCACTCTCGTGCTCGTCGGCGAGGTTTCGAGCGACACGGACGCCCAGCGCGCGCACCGCAGTCTCCGACAGCGGGCCGTGTGACTCGACGAACTGCTGCAGTGAAACTCCGTCCTCGGCAACGGGTACGGTGTCGCGGGGCGAACGACTCGCGTCTGCGCTCTCCGTCGGTGTCGACGACGAGTCAGGCCAGAGCGCGGGCTGAGTGTCCGCTTGTCTACTCGCCTGCTGCGGCGCCACTACGGGCAATCGGCCGGGCTCAGGCGATCGCTGCTCGGAGGCGTCGACAGGCACGACGATCGTGTCGGTCAGTTTGTCGGCGAAAGTCTGTCGTTGCGGGTCCCAGATCGGCCACAGGTAGCCGAGGAAGCAGGGCAGGGAGTCCACGAGGTGGGCCAGCTGGCGGGCCAGCGCGCGGCCGATACCGACCGGACGCGCGGAGGCTCTGTCCACCAGGCGGATGCCGAGTAGCCACTTGCCCAGGCTTCGGCCCGTGCGCCCGTGCGCGATCACGGTGTTGACGATCAGGGTGGCGGTCAGCAGGACGACGTCGATCACGCCGAAGGCCCGCAGGACTCGCCTGTTGCCTTCGATGTATTCGATGGCGCCAACCGTCCGGCCCAGGTCTTCACTCTGCGGCGCCCACGCGTCACGGATGGGTATCTCGATCAGCCGCACCAACACCAGCACCGCGACGACGAGCAGCCCATCGACTATCCCGGCTGCCACCCGAACGCCCCATGCCGCGTACCGCCGGTCGCCGCTCATACATCACCGCACGGTCTGTCGTCGAGAAGGTCGGCTAGTGCGTCGGCGCTGGGCCGCCGGGCCGAGTCCTTGGCTAGGCAGTGTTCGAGCGATTCGTGCAGATCCGCCGGTACCCAGGTCAGGTTCGGCGGTGTGCCCACGACTCGTTGCAGCAGAACCTGGGTGTCCCTTTGCCGAACGGCCCGGTGCCGGTAGCGGCGAAAACGAAGATCGCTCCGAGGGCGAAGACGTCGCTGGCCGCAGTGGCAGGAATTCCGACGGCCACCTCCGGGGCGGTTCGGTGCAGTGGCTCGATCGTTTTCTGTTGCGCTGTCGTCGGCCTGGTACCCGGGCGGAGTCGGCGGCCGCATCGGTGCGGCCGTGCGTCTGTGCCGCGCTTCGTCGAGCGCGCGGGTGATCTCGACGATTTCGTCGGCGGGCAGTGAGGTCCAGGCCCGCCTTGTCTCGCATCGAAAACGTTTTACCTGCAATGTGTTTCATCGTTCACAGCGTTCGATCTTGTGGTATCGGGGCATTATTATTCCGCACACGGCTTCCGATCGCCGCGGAAACGACTGTCGACCAGGAGAGTTCAATGTCAAGCGGTCATCCCCCGGGACCCGGTGACAGAAGCGATCGAAGCAAGCGATACGCGCATCAGTCATACTGTTGACAGCCGTTGTCTGCCAATATATTTGACAAACGCTAAAGCGTGATCGATCAGTGTAGTCGCCCGGGCGGCGGGCCGAGAGAGGGAAATCATGGGATTGCCAGGTGAATTCGGCAGGACCGCCGGTGTGGGCGTCGCGGCGCTCGCACTGCTCGCGCTGCTGCCCGGTACCGCACAGGCGGCCATTGGCCGGGCCTCCTACGTCACTGTGGCGGGAGAGATCTTGTCGATCACACGGCCGGACAGCGCCGTCTGTATCCAATTGCAGGATGCCACAGTGCGTTTCGAGAATGGAACCAGCGATCGGGCCTACCTGTTCGGTGATTCCGCGTGCGGTGCGGGATCCGAGATCGAGGGTGTCGATCTCATCTGGACTGCTCGGGCCGGGGTGCAGGCCCTGTCCGTGCGCTTCGAGCCAACCAGGTAGCCCGCGACATCGACGCCGGAAAGATCCGAAAACCGCCATCCCGCAATGAGTTGTGCGGCGATGGCGTCGTGGTCGCCAGGCGACCGTGAGCACGATCTCGCCTTGGATATGCCCTCGGGGCGGCGCGTTCGTGCGCCGCCCTGGCTTCCGCAAGATCTTGTAGGCATCCGTTAGTGATTCGGGAAGCCCTCGCTTTGTGTGGAGCATCTTGACCTCGTCCACTACCGGCCGGTGCGGATCTGTAGCCATCTGGATCAACCAAGTCAGGAATACGCGCTGCATTTACCGAATCTCGCTGGCTCGCTTGGCTACGTTTTCCTGTTGCGGACCGGACTCCGGATCGTATGGCTCCGGATTCATGAGGCCAGTAGCTCCGAAGAGCTACCACTCCACCCCGTTCATCACTACCCCCGATCAGTGCGGGCCGCCAGGATCCAGCGAGTCGAGCCAAACACTGTGACAGTCAACGATATCCACATCCTTCCATGCGCACGACCCCGCCGCGAGAGTGTTGGCATCCGTTGAGTACGTCCGCTACTGCCGCCTATCGCGCGTCCGGCAATCGTCCTCTTCTGCCGATTTCGGCCCGCTCTAAATCGACGCCGCCGAGCAGATCCGCAAGCTGATGGAACCTGGTCCCGCCTGCACCGTCACCCCGAAGGCCGACGACGCCAGCCGCTGATCATCGCTCGTACAGTCGGTGCATGGCATTGCAGTTCGACATACAACCCGCCCCGCCGCTGCAGTTGACGCCGAGCTGCACGATCTACACCGGCACAGTGCGGCTCGCAATGACAGGCAGGTTCATCCAGTCCCTAAAAGCACCGGCCGACGAGTTCGGCGTCTTTGTTCCGGATGTCCCGCCGCTGCTCGACGGCGCGCCCGAACCCCGTGTGTGGGCCGACGCGTATGTCATGAGCACGGTATCCGCACCTGCCAGCGGCTTTCCGTCTGGTGTCGAATATGT
Organism: Nocardia sp. NBC_01730; assembly: GCF_035920445.1. Classification (NCBI taxonomy): domain Bacteria; kingdom Bacillati; phylum Actinomycetota; class Actinomycetes; order Mycobacteriales; family Nocardiaceae; genus Nocardia; species Nocardia sp. NBC_01730. The sequence goes on from NZ_CP109162.1 coordinate 4,201,860, forward strand.
GCGGGCTACGTACCTGGCGGATCCACGCGGCGGCGACTCCCGGTGGCTGCATCTCGGCGGTGCCGCGTACATCACCAAGGGAATCGCCCTCAGCTACCGGCTCACCGTACAGACCACGTAGGGCCAGCCAGGCCTCAGTCGCGCGCCTGGCATGACCTCCGGCGCAGCGGCCAATGCACCCTCATAGTCCAGAGACGGCGGCAGGACCAGCCCGCCCCACCGCCGCTGAAACTCGACGACACGGTCGACCTGCGTTGCGGGAATACCGATTTCGAGCCACCGGTTGATGAAGGCTTGTGCTGTTTGCAGGTTCGCGGGTCGCTTGGACTGTCTTCTGCCGCGTTTGGTCCGGGCGGGCCGGGGGCTGCTGTTCCTCGACGAGCTGTCCACCGCGCCGCCCGCCGTGCAGGCTGCTGCTGGGCAGCGGGTCGGCCTCAATGGCGGGTTGCTTGTCGCCGTTGTAGCCAGCAGCAGTTCGAGGTCCTCACCGCGCCACAGGGCCTTTTGGTGAAGAGGGTGAAGTCCCGGCGCGACAGGCGGCGTAGCGCGGGCTGCCAGGCGTTCTTGTAGTGGTAGGCGGTGACGGATGTGTCGTTGTGGGTGCGGAACAGCAGCGCGTCGCCCGGGCGCGCCAGATCTAGCCGCGCCACGGTTTCCAGCGGCACGTTGACCGTGCGGATGCCGCGCTTGGGTTTCAGCTTGCCAGCCGCAGGCGGGTGCCGTCGTCCTTCCCCGCCTTGTTGATCCGCACCGCGCCGGTCTCGGGGTCGATGTCGCGCACCAGCAGCGCGCCGACCTCGCTGGGCCGCGCCATGGACACCAACCCGAACTCGGCCTGCGGGCGCCACCGTTCCAGCAGTAGCTGCTCGAACAGCTCCCATTCGTCGTTGGTGAAGATGTCGTTCGCTGAACTACGCGGCCCGACGATTCGATGGCTTCGGGAATACCGTTCCGGCGTGGTGTGGGTGGTCCAGGGACGGCAGCACGGTGCGGCTGTGCTGGTTTCTGACACCAGTTCGGTACCAGCCCAGGAGGCCAACTCATGACCCAGATCCTTCGTAAGGCTCTGCTGATCACCATCACGCTGCCGTGCGGCGTTATCGTCGCGATCATCGCCGGTCTACTCACCTACTTTGGCGGCGGGGCACATCACCACCGTGATCCGTGACGGCGGCGTTGCGTTCGCCGGCACCACCACTTTCCTCCTGGTGGTGATGACCTATCTCGGTGCCCTGTGACCGCCGCATAACTCCGCGGTTAGATCACCGAACAGGGTCCCAGTGGCCCGGCCACCGCTCCAGGTGGGCGGGCAGCGCCCTGTCCGGGCTGGACAGGCTGGAGTGTCCATGAATCGATCGATTCTCAACACCCGCCTTCGGTGGCACAGTGTCTAGCAATGCTATTGCACCAAATCTAGTGACACTAGATTATCAAGCGATGCTATAGTCGGCCTATGGGGATCCAGACGCGACGAGAACGGGAACGGGCCGAACGGCACCGGCTGATCATCGACACCGCTCGGGAGTTGGCCGAGTCGCAGGGCTGGGACGCGGTGACTGTGCGCAGGCTGGCGGAACGGATCGAATACAGCCAGCCTGTGCTGTATTCGCACTTCGCGGGCAAGGACGAGATCGTCACGGCGGTCGCAGAGGAAGGCATCGCGGAAATGGCCGCGTGGAGCCGCACGGCGTTGGAGTCCGCGGGCGGCGAGCCGCGCGCAGCGTTGGCGGCGGTGGCGCGGTCCTACCTCGACTTCGCGACCGCGCGGCCCGCGCTCTACGACGCGATGTTCCTGATGAAGGTGAACCTCGCGTTCGGCGAGAATGCCTCGCAGCCGCTGCGGGACGCGTTCGCCGTCATGTTCGCCGCCTTCTCACCGTTCGCGGGCGAGCACGATCCGGAGACCTTCACCGAGGTCGGCTGGAGCGCCCTGCACGGCCTGGCGACCCTGGACCGCGGTGGACGTCTGCGGCCGGCTCAGCGGGACGCCCGCCTGGCGGTATTGGTCGACCAGTGGACCCGGTAGACCTCTGCCGTGGTGAGCGCATCGATCTGAGAGTCGTAATTTCTGCCCGACCCGCGCGTATCCGAACCGAGTCATGCCCAGAACTGTCCCCCAAGGGGCCGACATCCCTGGTTTCGTCCCGTAGATTCCGCACACGGGTTGTGACCCGTTTCGCGGTTTCGGCGAGCTGCGGTTTCGCGATTCCGGTGCACCGAATCTAGCTTGGGTCAGAAGCGACCACTTTTGACCCATCGCATCGCGCGGTATGCGGCAGATGAGTGCGTTTCTGCGGGTGGCCTCGGTGCGTGGCAGTGGTGCCGCCGCCTGGGCTGCAGCACCATCACTGGGCGGCAGGTCAGCTCACCGGCGTCAAGGCGGGGGGTGTCAGGTGCCGTCGATCGCCGACCCCGACGCGGTCAGTTTGCCCGCAACCCCGGTCGACGAGGACAGGAACCGTAATGAGCCCCAGCACCACCAGCGGAACCAGCAGGCCGAAGATCTGCCAGCGTTCGGTGACCGGCTTGCCGGGCGACAGCGTCCGCTCGGCCGAAACGGGCATGTGCAGCTTGCTGTTCCGAGCGCGATCCCGCGGTAGCGATCCAAAATCTAGCAAGGCTAGACAAAATAGCGGACGAATGTTACCGTTGCTCCAGTTTCTAACTCTGCTAGGATTCGGGAAAGGGAGCCCAAATGCTCATTGTCACCGGCCAGATCATCGCCGCCGCCGCCGTTCTCTCCAATGCCGTCGTCTACGGCACCGATGTCTGCGGGGCCGTGATCATGCGGTCGGTGTACCGCAAGCTCGATGACGCGACCGTGACCATGAGTGCGGGATGGGGTCACTACTACGGCGACAAGCGCATGCCGGTTGTCGGTGTGGGCGGTATGGTCACCGCGGTGCTCACGCTGCTGATCGCGCTGTTGGCCGGGCAGATCGGCGCCGCTGTCGCGGCGGGGATCACGGTGGCGGCACTGTTCACCTGGCTCGCCTTCTACGTCCGCATCGCCAAGCCGATCAATTCCCAGCAGACCGCCGCTGCGCAGAGCGGCATCATTCCGGCCAATGCCCGTGCACTGCAGGACAAGTGGGACAGCATTCTGAAGTACCGGGTCACCCTGCAGTTCATTGCCATTGCCGGACTGTGCGCCGCGCTGATCCTGTTCTGACCTCAGAGCACGGGGTAGGCGGTGTCGCGCGTGAGTAGGTGGGGTGGTCGGTGCACCAGCAGAAACAGGCGCAGCTCGGATTTGGTGCGCGGTCGCGAGACCGCGGAGAAGCGAGCCAGGCGGGCGAGGCCGGCCAGCCGCAGTACGAGTTCGTCACCAGCGAAGCTGACATCGAGATCGGAGGAGGTAGCCATCCTCCACGATGTCGCGGTCCCGCTGAACCGCCGACGCAAGACGCGCGGGACGCGGCAGGCGACAGCTTGCGCTTCCTGCACCCAACAACTTCCGGCTGATCGCCGGGGCACACCTGATATCGAATTCACTGAGGAGTAACTGACATGACCTTCACCATCAACGAACAGCAGTTCCTCGCGGATGCCGGGATCGGTCGGCTGGCCACGGTTTCGCCCGACGGCGTTGTGCAGAATAACCCGACCAGCTATCGGGTGAACGCCGACGGCACGATCGACATCGGGGGCATCCGGATGCGTGCCAGTCGAAAGTACCGCAATGTCGAGGCGGGCAGCCGGGTGTCGTTCGTCATCGACCAACAGGTTTCATTGGAGCCATACGTAATTCGCGGCATCGAGGTACGCGGCACGGCCAAGGCGCTCGATGACGAGGAGCCACCGTTCCAACCCCAGGAACGCGCGGTCATCCGAATTCACCCCGAACGGGTCATCTCCTGGGGCATCGACGGCGGATCCTTCGACTTCACCAGTCGCGGCGCCGAGTAGTCAGGCATCGTGGGCGATCCCACAAGAAAGGCCGTCACCGACCGTCCGGTAGTGAGCGGAATAGACCGCGTCAGCGAGTGAGACCGGGCACCACGACATCGGTTACGCCGACCTTCGCTACGGTAGCGGGGATCTGATTCAGCAGGGCCATCGGTCACTGACGGCACAATTCCCTTGCACCGCTGGAGGAGACGTCGCAGTGCAAACTGGTCAGGTACCCGCCTCGAACCTTCGCTTATCGGCGGTCAGGAATCCAATGTGGTTCGTGTCTGCTTGTTTTGATTCCGCACGACCACCCGGAATCTCCGATCGTTGTGGAAGGGGCTGACAATGTGTGGCTGGCGACGTCGGGAAATGCGGGGATGTTGAGGAAGACGAGGCCTGCAGGTCAGCTACAGCGGCGTCAACAAAAGGCTCGCCCAGATCTATGCCACGGTCCGGAGCAAGGCCGTGCGATCGCGGAGTGAACGCCGAATAGTGCCAGCCACAACCGCCGTAGGAGTGATACCAGCGTCGGCGGGGCCGGGAGACGACGTCGTGGAAGATCTCGACAAGGTCGAACAAGGTGGCTTCGTCCCAAGCCGCGGGGCGGGGAGACCACAGGTTCTTAGGCCCCAAAGTGTTCCGATGTCGTCTGATACTCGGACACGCCAATCACCGTCGATCCAGGTCATCGGCCAGGTCGAGATCGTGTACCCGATGTCGTCGTGGGTGGCGAACTGCACGACCGCGAGGTCGTCGCGGTAGCCGGGCTGAATCCGGACGCCGTCGGGGACCACAACGTAGCGTGCGGCGTCGCGGGTGCGCTCGCGCGAACGTGCAAACCGATCCAGCAGCGCCTGCCCTCCGCCGTAGTAGCGTTCGCGCACCACCTTCCGCCACACACCATCGGGGGCGGCCAGCACACGAGCGAGCGCGTCGGAGGCGGCCGCGGCGAAATCGCCTCAGATACAACAGCGGGTGGCCTCGCGCTGGATCTCGGCGATCTCGCGATCGACGGTGGCCGGGTCAGTGAGGTCGGCGAGCAGATCGCCAGTATCGTCGGCGACGGCCGCCAGTTCAGCGCCCAATTGCCCGTAGCGGTCCAGTAGCCCAACCAGGGTCGCCATGCCATCGCTGAGCGGCCGCAGCGACGGCTTTCAGCATCGGAATTCCATTCCAACCCTTCCGATCTCATTCCGTTCGCACAGGAATGGAATGAAATGGAATGGATTTGCTCGGTGCAGACGTCGAATGGGCGACGGTCAGGCGGCAAGGGCAATCAGGCCGGCACGTACGCGGGGCAAACGACCCGCGATGACCCGCGCAGCCGATTCACTGGCGTCCCGATCGATATGGCCATAGCGGCGGTCGGTGGTGGTAACCGATTCGTGCCCGGCATCGCGGGACAGGACGAAGATCAGTACGCCATCCTGCAGCTTCCACGAAATGCCGGTGTGGCGAAGCATGTAGGGGCTCAGATGCTTGGTGCGGAGCGTGGCGACAGCGGTGCCGTGCCGCTCGAGCAGGTCCTCGGGATTCGCGCCCCGCCAGAGTGCCTTCTTAGCGAAGGAAGTGAAATCCCGCCATGCCAGCCCCTCCAATCAGCGCAGCGCCGGCTGCCATGCCTTCCGGTGGAAGTAGGCCGCGGTGATCGGGGTGTCGTTGACCGTGTGAAACAACAATTCTTCGCTCGGGCGCGGCAGGTTCAACCGATCAAGCGTCTCCAGCGGCACGTCAACGGTGCGAATCCCCCTCGCAGACTTAGGTTTACCGAATTTGAGGCGAGAGCCGCCATCCTTCCACGCCCTATTGATGCGCACTTCCCCCTGGCACCGACATCGGCGATGATCCAGCGTTGCCACGGCACCAGCGGGTCACGCACCTCACACCCGGTACGCTCATCGTCGCCGTCGATGTCGACGCCCCCGGAGTGCGGGCCGCGCTGGCTTCCACCGATATCTTCGCGCCCAACGCCGAGGAAGCACTGCGGCTGACCAGGGCACCGACCATGGACGATGCGATATCGCGGCTGAACGAACTTGTGCCGACCGTGGTGATCAAACTCGGCAGCGCCGAAGCCACCGCAACACACAACGGCGAACGTTACGACGCTGCCGCACCACCGATTTCGGCTCTGGATACCACCAGCGCCGGTGACTGCTTCAACGTCGGTTTCGTTCATGGCCTGCTCGCCGGCTGGCCGCCGGCGAAATGCCTCGCCGCCGCCGTGGCATGCGGAACGGCAGCCACCACCGGCCCAGGGTCCAGCACGGCTCCGGGGACCGCCGACCTCGAGCGGTGGCTCGCGCGAACCACAATATCGAGTTGCGCGGCTGGGACCCGCGAACAACGCTGGCCAACAGTTCAGCCCCCCGCAACGCACTGAAATGCCGAATGTCGTGCGTTTTCGCGCGGGAGTAGATGAGGTCGAGCGGCGGGGTGTAGGCGATCTAGTATCGCCTGGTGGTGGATGTGGTGAACAGGCAATGGGTGTTGGGGCGGCGGCCGGTAGGGGCGCTGCGGGACAAGGACTTCGAGTTGAGGAGTGTGCCGGTGCCGGTTCCGGGGCCGGGGGAGGCCTTGATTCGGGTGCATTGGCTGGGGATCGATCCCACCCAGCGGGGCTGGCTCAATGAGGCTGACAACTATATTGACGCCGTGCCGGTCGGCGCGGTGATGCGTGGTAGTGGTGTCGGGCAGGTGGTGCGCTCGAACGATCCGGATTGTCCAGTGGGTAGCTGGGTCGCGGGAATGGTGGGGTGGCAGGACTATGTCGTCCGGTCGGCGGGCGGGTTGTTCGGGTTGAACGTGGTGCCCGACGGTGTGCCGCCTACGTCGATGCTGAGTCTGTTCGGAGCGCCGGGTTTGACCGCGTACTTCGGTATGACGGATATCGGCCGTCCCGAGCCCGGCCAGACGGTGCTGGTTTCGGCGGCGGCCGGTGTCACCGGGTCCATCGCGGGGCAGATCGCAAAGGTTTTGGGCTGCACGGTTATCGGTATCGCCGGCGGCCCGGATAAGTGCTCCTGGATCACCGAGCATGCGGGTCTGGATGCCGCCCTCGACTACAAACACGACGATGTCGATGCCTGTTTGACCCGTCTTGCCCCCAACGGCGTCGACGTCTTCTTCGACGGTGTGGGCGGCAGTATCCTCGAGCATGGTTTGGCGCACCTGGCCTGTCGTGCGCGTGTCGTCCTGGCCGGGGCCATCTCTTCCGGGTATCAGGGCGCCGATCCGGCATGTGGGCCGCGGAACTATATGAGGCTGGCGCTGGACCGGGCGCGTATGGAAGGGTTCATCTTCCTCGATTACCTCGACCGTTTTCCGGAAGCCTTCATGGCATTGCGTGACTGGCAGGCCCAGGGAGCGATCACCATTGCCGAGACCGTCAGCAGTGGACTGGAATCCGCGCCGAGCGCGTTGCGTGCCGTCTTCGAGGGTCGTAACCTCGGCAAGCAGCTGGTCAAGATCTCAGAGTCCTGACACATGACGGACATGAGATATGGATGCCTCCAGGCCTCCCGAATGTACTGATCAGCCGCATCTCGCGCTGACCGGACCGGCTGCCTGGCACCTCGGAAGATCAACGGGCTGCGGACATCCGGTTCCAGCCGGACGCACGCTATTGCTGCGACCCGGGCTCGAAGCTCGTTCTGATCCCGTTGCCGCCAGCGGTCGGACGAGCGATCGACCGCGCCACCGGTGACCGCGACCACGGACCGATCCTGCTCAATACTCGAGGACGACGCATGGATCGGCATTGCGCCACACGACGACTGCGCCGCCTGACCCAGGATTCGGCGATTCGCCTACCACGGATGCACCCGCACATGCTGCGCCACACCTTCGTCACCACCATGCTCGATGCCGGAGTCGACCTACGAGCGTCCAGATCGCTGCCCACCACGCTGACCCTCGCACCACCATGCGCTATGACGGTGCTCGGACCAATCTCGACCGCCACCCGAATTGCATCCTCGCCGCCTACATGGCCTCGGGCACATAACAACTCAACACGCGCACATGCCGAATTCAGGGTGTTCGCAGGAGCGTGGACACCATCTCGGCTGCACCGATGAATTTCGAGTGGATCCGTCGTCGACACCTTTGGATACACCGACAGCGGTGGGCCTGTGCTGGGACCGTCCCAGCGCGGGAAGAAATACATGGAGGCATTGGGATGCGGAAGTCGATTCTGGGCTTTTACGTCTCGCTCGACAGCGAAAGCGCTGACGCGGACAACGGAATTCGGGACGTCATGATGAGTGTCGACGATCCCGAGCAGGAGCAAACGATCCGGACAGTGATCCGGACGGGTGAGCAGGGGCTTCAGTGAGTGGTATCAGGGTGTTGGTGGCGGGGGCGAGCATCGCGGGGCCCGCGCTGGCCCACTGGCTGCGCCGGCGGGGGGCTGAGGTGACCGTGGTGGAGCGGGCCCCCGAGCTGCGTCCGGGTGGGCAGGCGGTGGACGCGCGCGGGGTGGCCAAGGAGGTCATCCGACGCATGGGGCTGGACGCGGCGGTGCGGGCGGCCTGCACCGAGACCATCGGCGCGTACACCGTGGACGTGGATGGGAACGTGCTGGAGACCTTCCGCGCGGACGACGACGGCGGCGACGGGTTCATCGCGGAAATCGAGATCCTGCGCGGGGACTTGTCCCGGGTGCTCTACGACGACACCCGCGATGGTGTCGAGTACGTCTTCGGAGACCGGATCGCCGAGCTCACCCAGGACGCGGACGGGGTCGACGTGACCTTCTCGGGCGGCGACCGGCGGCGTTTCGACCTGGTGGTCGGGGCGGACGGGCTGCACTCGGCGCTGCGAGCAATGGTCTTCGGGCCGCGCGAGCGGTTCGTCCGCCACCTCGGGCACGTGCTGGCCTTCTACAGCGTGCCCAACGAGTTCGGGCTGGACCGCTGGCTGATCGAGTACCAGGAGGCCGGGCGCTCCGCCGGCCTGCGGCCAATCCAGGATGCCACCAGGGCGATGGCCATGTTCTCCTTCCCCTCGGCCGACCTCGACGTCGACTACCGCGACGTCGAGGCCCAGAAGCGCCTGCTGCGCGAGCGGATGGCCGGCCTGGGCTGGTTGACCGCGGGCATCCTCGCGCACCTGGACGACACCCCGGACTTCTACCTCGACCAGGTCGCCCAGGTAGTGATGGACCGCTGGTCGAGTGGACGGGTCGGGCTGCTCGGGGACGCGGCGTTCAGCTCGTCGCCGATGTCCGGGCAGGGCACCGGGCTGGCCCTGGTCGGCGCCTACCTGCTGGCCGGAGAGCTGGCCGCTGCTGGGTGGGACGCGGAGGCCGGGTTCGCTGGCTACGAGAGGCGGATGCGCTCGTTCGTCGAGGCCAACCAGGAGATCGGCCGGATGCATGCGCGCAGCCGCGATGTCCCCGGGCCGGACGCCGATCCGAGCACGGAGCCCGACGTCGAGTGGCCCACCGAGCTGATCGAGCGCGCCATCAACGGCATCGAGCTGCCCGACTACGCAGCGGTGCCGGACTCCGGGGCTCCGGCCGGACCGCCGATCACCTCGTCGGCCAGCCTGTAGGCCACCAACTCGCGCCGGGGATCATTGTCGTCGGCTACCGCGCACTGCGAACACACTCTATTGCTGCGGAGTACGCGGCCAGTGAATGTCCCATAGTGCCGACGAGCGTGCATATCGGGTCCGACGAAAGACGAGATGCGACACCGGTATCGGCGACCGGCTCGAAGCCGGACGCCGCTACCTGTCGCGTCAGACTGGTAGCGTGCCGACCCGGCCGATATGCCACGCGAAGAACCTGACCGGGCTGACGACGGTCTCCCTGATCGTCAACGCGGTAGCCAACCTCTGCACCCATCCTGACCAACTGGCGCTCGTCCGCCGCGGCGTCGTGGGCTGGGATGCGGTGGTCGAGGAGACCCTGCGTTACTCCGCACCGAACTCGAACTTCCTCATCCGGTTCGCCACCGAGGACGTACCCGTCGGCGACATGGTGATCAGGAGCGGCGAGGCCCTCATCGTCTCCTATGGTGCGATCGGCCGCGACGAACTGAATCCCCCCGGTGAGTCCGGAGACAAGCCGGGGGGATTCAGTGCCGCTCCAGGACGCGAACCGGTCCCGGTCTCGGAATCGGTGGATGTCACCGACATCGGCCAGGAGCCGCGCCGCGCCGGCCGGTCCGATGCCGTGGAGGTCGGTCAGCGTAGAGCCGCGTTCGGCGACGAGTTGGCGCAGTTCTTTGTCCGCAGCCTTGGTCTTTCGGTCGATGGCTTCGAGTTCGCCGATCAACTCGACCACCAGGCGGCGCCGGACCTTACCTGCCGGATCACGGGGTTTGACGGTGGCGACCAGCTGGCGTGCCTGCATCGCGGTCAGGAACTTCTTCGCCCCACCGGGCAATAGTTCCAGCAGCAACCGGTGCAGCCGGTTGACGGTGTCGGTGCGGGCGCGGCCGAGTTCGTCGCGGCGGTCGGCGAGCATGCCCAACGCGATCAGCTCCGAGTCTGCTTGGACACGAAGCAGATTCGGTGACCGCAACGCCGCCAACGCCACCGAATGCGCATCGACCGGGTCGTTTTGCGACCATTGCCTGTCGCGAACACCCGAATCTGTGCCGAGAGTTTCGCTGGCACGTCGATCACGGTTTCACCATCGTGGACCAGGTGATGCGCGATATGTCGGCCGATGCCGTTACAGCCCTCGATCGCCCACACCCGATCCGCGTATCGCTGTGCGGCGGTCAGCATTTCGCTGTAGCCGGTGTTGTCGGTGCTGTGTCGGCCCGTGGCCAGTATCTGGCCGGTGGAGTTGATGATCTCGATCGTGGCTGAGCGTTTGTGCCGATCCATTCCGATGATGACCGCCACCAGTGGCGTCCTTCCCGTGTCGGCGTGTGAGGTCCGTGCAGGAAGGCACCGCTACTTCGAGCTGGGCAAACCCCTCTTCAGCCATTCCCGGCACGGTGACCGGTGAGAGGCAAGCCATTAGAGAGCCACACCAATGACGCAGGCGGGCAGCCGATTAGGGAGCTTCTCACCGGGCACCTGGACCTGATCCTGGCCGGGATCAAGTCCTACCGCCAGTCTTGTACTTATATGCAACCACATACCAGCGGACGTTCTCCACGCAGATCGCCGCACTGAGAGAAACCGCCAATATGGGCGGGAATGTGGGCGAATCCAAGACATGGGCTACGTCCTACGATTCGACCGTCCGTACGGCGATGAGTATGACTGAGCTGCTCGTCACCGCGATGGGCAATTACGCCGGCATCCTGAACCAGCTCGGGTACAACCATGCACTTGCGGATTACGTTGCGGGAACCGGTCGGCCGGAGCCGACGAAACCAGCGGATCTGTACCCGGCCTGGTCGTCGTGTCTGGTGCCGCCGCCCTCGGCAGGCGGGCCCGGTAGCGGCCTGTTCGACGATGTCGGGTTCGCAGTGTCGGCACTCGAGGATTTCGGCGTTTCGATGCCCGACGGGGAGCCGCGCGACCTGCAGACCGCCGCCGATGCCTGGGACAAGCTCGCCTCGTCCGAATCGGGGGTAGGCAATCTACCGACACTGCTCGATCAGCTGGCGAAGAGGTTCGATAGCGAAACCGCTCCCGATGCCTCCCCATGTCGAAGAGGACATCCGGGAGCTGAAACCTCCGCCGAGGGTGTGCTCACCCTCTATAAGGACCTCGCCAAATCCTGCCGCGACCACCGCTCCGCGATTCTGGAGTTCCGGACACAGTTAGTTAGGGCAGCTGCTGGTCGATCTCGCCAAGGATCTGGCGCAAGAAGTCGCCGAGACCGTCGTTCTCGGTGTCATCGCGGGGCGCATTGACAGCCGGGTTCGGTGCAGCGGCGGTGGCCGCAGCCAAGGCAGGCAAGCTCGCGTTGAAGATGAAGAAGTATGTCGACCGAGTGTTGGCTGCCAAACGGGCCGCCAAATTCGCCGACAAGGTCACCGAGACCGGGGAGGATCTCGCGGCAAGACGAGCCGCGCTCGCAGCGTATCGCTGACCTCATGTCGCAGCGCACGGCCGATATCGCCCGGCTCGCGCGCGACAAGTTGAAGAGCTCGCTGGACTATGCGCTCGACAAGGAGGCGATGGGCCACGTCTTCGTACCGAAGCACAAACTGGATGGTCTGGTGAAGTCACTGGGTGGCGAGGAAGCGACGATGAGGAAGCTCATCGAGAGCGTTCAAGGGGTGCCGGACGGTGTGTACAACGGGGCGAACCCACTGGTCCGCACGATCAACGGCCAGACCGTCGAAATTCGCGGCGCCATGATCAACGGTGTCTTCAAGATCGGCACCGCGGACATTCCGTGACGTAGCGCGAGAACCGAGGAGAGGCGATGAGTACTACACCGATTGAGCCGCGGGCCCTGACCGAGCTCGAAACCGGCATCGTGACCAAACTGCTGTCCTCCGGCAAGGCCGGTGCTGGCGACTATCTGGCGCAGATTCCGTTTGCACAGGTCAATGCCACCTGGGGTGTCGGTTCGCCCAGCGTTGATGTGGTGGTGCCCTCTGGCGTGGAGACCGCATCCGGTTCGACGGACGGAATCTTCGCCAGTGGAGCGGTCACCGACCGCAACGGAGCACCGATCGGCGAGGTCATTCTATGGGTCGAGCACGGCAAGCTCAGTGGAATCGAGTACGCCTGGTACACGGATGTGCGTCCACAAACGCTGCCCGAGCCTGCACAGATCGAGGTCTTGTAGATCACCTGCGACATCCGCGGAGGGTGGTCGCGTCGCCGGTAGTCGGCGCGGGCGTTGGCGCAGCGGTCGCGGATCGCGGTGGCGTGTGCAGAGGGGTTACTGGCGCTCGGCGAGCGCGGCGCCCATCGCGTCGCTGTCACCGCTGTCCAGCAGGCCATCGAGCACCACCCACCGGTTGCTGACGTTGTGGTCGCGGGCCGGACAGATCCAGCCCGTTGCGCTCCGGTCTGCCGCAGGGGCGGCGCCGACGGTCGCCGCATGCAGGGCGCCGATCGGATCGGAGGCCGATTTCGCGAGGATTCGGCGAGGGCCAGTCCACTGACGTCGCAGCACCCATCCCGGTCGCATGGCCGCGCTGTTGCGTAGCCCATCCTGGCCAATAGGGCGCCCGACACAGAAGCTAGTCGGCAGTGAGTTTGGCGGGCATGGAGCGGTAGGCGTGCAGGTTGATCAGGCGACGCGGGATCGGCGGGCCGTCCAAGCGCAGATCCGGATAGCGCTCGAAGAGGGTCCGCAGCGCGATGACGCCTTCCATTCGAGCCAGCCGGTATCCCAAGCAGCCGTGCACCCCGCCGCTGAACGCGAGGTGATCCGCGGCGTTGGCCCTGGTCACGTCGAATCGTTCGGGATCGGGGAAGACGCCGGGGTCGTAGTTTGCGCCCGCCAATGACAGTAAGACCAGGGAACCGCGCTTGATGTGCTGATCGGCGATGTCGACGTCACAGTTGGCGATCCGGCCGGTCATCCGCACGGGGCAGTCGTAGCGCAGGATTTCCTCGATCGCGCCCGGCCACAGCTCCGGCTGTGCTATCAGAAGCTTCAGCTGATCCGGATGCCTGGTCAGCAGCGCGATTCCGTTGCCGAGCAGGTTCACCGTCGTCAAGAATCCGGCGTCCAGCAGCAGTGCCGCGTTGGCCATCTGCTCGCGGCGGGTGAGCTCACCACTCGTCACCAGCACAGTGAGCAGGTCATCGCCCGGTTCTGCGGTGAGCTTGTCGATGCGCTGGTCGAAGTACTGCTTGACCTCGGCCAGCTCGTCGGTGGCGTGGCGATACGTGGTCCAGGTCAGTGCTCGGTCGACCAGCGGCGCACTGTTGAAACCCCACTTCAGCATGGTCGAATGCATGTCGGCGGGCAATCCGAGTATCTCGGCGATGATCGCGACGGGCACCTGTGCGGCGAAGTCCTCGATCAGGTCCGGTCGCGGCTTTGATTCCAGGCGTTCGAGTAGGCCATCGGTCACTTCAACGGCCCGTTGCTCCAATTTGGCGATCGCCCTCGGGCTGAATGCCTGCCCGACCAGGCGTCGGTACCGGGTGTGTTCCGGCGGATCGGTCACCAGCATCGAGGGCGGTTCCGCGAGGTTGGGAAGTCCCAAGTCAGTCTTGGTCAATACCCAGCGGATCGGCTTCGGAATGATCGGATGGTTGGGCGTGACCACGCCGAAGCGATTGTCTCGCAGGATGAGACGGCACAAATCGTAGTCCGTGGTGACGTGCGCTCCCGATAGCTTGGGCAGACGGCCCCGCTGTCGGATCTCCTCGATGAACGGCGACACGCCGAGCAAGCGATCGTCGCCGAAGGCGATTTGTGCGAGCGGATCGCCCCGACGCGCCGACCACAGCAGATAGGACCGCATCAGGCCGTGCAGCAGCAGCCACCGAATCCACGCGCGAGTCAACATTACCGCCTTTCGGTCCGACATCGCGCTCATGATGGGTAATGATAGCCAGATCATATGATTTGCGCCTTGTTTGCACGGTTGGCTGGTTCTGTAGACGATGTTGCTGGGAGCCCCGCCCCGGGGCACTGCTCGACGATTCGATTCCGGCTAGGTGGTGAGGGTCGATCGGAAGTGCTCTGTGAGGACCAGTCCGATTGCGCGGAGCGCGTCGGGTTCAGTCATCCGTTCGTGCCGGGTGGGAATGTGGTGTTCGGTGATATTGCCGGTGATGTGGTCGTTCCATGCGAGCGCCGGACAGGGGTCGTCGTCCGTGTGGTCGGCGGCGTTGAAGTAGATCAGGTCACCGTCGAAGAGTGCCGGCCGGTGGTTCCAGGCGAGGTCGACCAGTCGGGTGTAGTCCTCATGCAGGATCACGAGATGTTCGGGGGTCACGGCGGTGAGGAGTCCGCCTTGGCGATGCAGCAACTCGATTGCGGCCTCGATGGTGAGGTCGGCGGGGTCCTGAGGTACGGCGAGGCCGCCGAACTCGGCGAGCATGTCCCCGATGCTCGGCGTGGGAGCGCGGACGCTGCGGGCGGTGACGACGCGGGTGTCCATCATGGCCAGGGTGGCGACAGGGTCGCCTTCGCTGCGGAGTTGGACGGCGATCGCGTGGGCGATGGTGCCGCCGAGCGAGTAGCCGAGCAAATGGTAAGGGCCGTGCGGCTGGACGGACCGGATCTCCCGGACGTAGCGGGCGGCGAGTTGGTCGAGCGTGTCGAACCGTGCGGTGGGCTCGGTGAACGCCGGGGACTGCAGCCCGTGGACGGGACGGTCGGGGCCGAGGTACTGCACGAGTCCGCTGAAACCCCAAGCCAATCCGATGGCTGGATGGACGCAGAACAGTGGCGGGCCGGTTCCGGCAGCGCGCAGCGGGAGCATGACCGAGAGTGCTTCGCCGGGGTCCTGTTCGTCGATGATGTGCTGGCGGGTGTCGATACGGTGGGCCAGTAACTGCGGCGTCGGGTCGGTGAAGATCCACTGAACCGGCACGTCGACACCGGTCGACTCCGCCAGCCGCGCCACCAGTTGGGTGGCAGCCAGCGAGTTGCCGCCGAGAGTGAAGAAGCCGTCGTCGACACCGGCACGATCGATGTCGAGGGTCTGGGTGAAGGCGTCGCAGACGGTGGCCTCGAGTGGCGTGGACGGTGCCCGGAAGCGGGCGGGACGCCGGTCGGGTGGGGGTAGGGCTTTGTAGTCGAGTTTGCCGGTGGCGGTGCGAGGGATTCGGTCCAGCACCATGATCGAGGACGGGATCATGTGGGCGGGTAGTCGGGTTGCGAGGTGGGTGATCAGTGCGGTGGTGTCGGGTGTGGTGTCGGGGGTGGGTACGACGTAGCCGGTGAGTTGGTTGATTCCATTGGGTCGGGTGTGGACTGTGACGGCTGCGTGGGTGACGTCCGGGTAGCTGCGTAGCGTGGCTTCGATCTCGCCGGGTTCGACGCGGTTGCCCTGGATCTCGAGTTGTCGGTCACTGCGGCCTTTGTAGTGCAGTGTTCGGTCGGCGGTCCAGGCGACCAAGTCGCCGGTGCGATACATCCGTGTTCCGGCCGGCCCGTACGGGTCGGGGACGAATCGGGCTGCTGTCGTCACGGGTTGCTTGTGGTAGCCGCGGGCCAGGCCTGGTCCGGACAGATACAGTTCGCCCACTACTCCGGGTGGGACGGGGCGCAGTCTGCGGTCGAGTACGACGGCGGTGAATCCGCGGACCGGGCCCCCGATTGCCATCGGGCTGTCTGTGATCGTGGTCGAGGGAGTGTCCGCGCAGCTCGTGATCGTGGTTTCGGTAGCCCCGTAGCAGCTGATCACTGTGCGGCCCGGTGCCCACTGTGCTGCCAGGTCTGGTGGGCATGTCTCGCCGCCGAGGACCAGGGTGCCGAGGGTGTCGACGAGTCCGTCGGGGTGCATCGATGCGAGCACTGTCGGGGTCATCGCGGCATGGGTGACGCGTTCGGTGTTGATCACCCCGGCCAGTTCGGGGCCGCCGACTACTGGTGGAGGGGCGAGAACCAGGGTGGCTCCGGCGGCGGCGGCGCTGAGCCATTCGAGGATCGAGACGTCGAAGCTCGGTGCGGCAGCCGCCAGCATTCGGGAGGTCGGGGTGAGGCCGAACCGTTCCCGTATGTCGGCGGCCAGGTTCGCTATCCCGGTGTGGGTGACCACGACCCCTTTCGGGGTCCCGGTGGAGCCCGAGGTGTAGATCAGGTACGCCGGGTGCTGCGGTCGCAGCGTGGTTGTGCGTTCGGCGTCGGTGACCGCGGCAGGGGACGCCGACGCTGTCGCCGCGGCGAAGGAGGGGTCGTCGAGGACGAGCCATCTGGCGGTGTCCGGTAGCTGGTCTCGGTGGGCCCCCAGTGTCAGCCCGACGGCGGCACCGGAATCGGTCAGAATGCTGGTGATCCGGTCGTGCGGATGGGCGGGGTCGATTTGAACGAACGCGCCGCCGGTCTTGGCGACCGCCCATACGGCGATCATGGCCTCGATGGAGCGCGGCAACGCCACGGCCACGAACGATTCCGGTCCTATCCCGGCATTGATCAATACCCGCGCCCACCGGTTCGAGGTTTCCTCGAGTTCGCGGTAGGACAGTCGTGTGCCGCTGCATACCACCGCTTCGGTGTCCAGCGTCATCGCGGCCGTCAACACCTGCGGCAACACCGACATCGCCTCGCCGGGAGGACCGTGCACGGGTACCAGCGCTGCTCGCTCGACCGGCGATAGCAGCTGTAGTCGGTTGAGGGGCAGGTCGATATGTGTGGCCAGGGTGTCGAGAACTCGCAGCACCCGGTCGGCAATGGCGTCGATCTGCTGTTGTGTGAACAGGCCGGGCAGGTATTTGAAAGTCAGGTGCAGTCGGGTGTCGTGCTGGACCATCAGGCCGAGCGGAAAGTGCGCCGCGTCACGGCCGTGCACGTCCAGGACGCGCATTCCTGCGATGTCGGTGTCTTCGGACAGCCCGGCCGAGTCGATCGGGTAGGACTCGAAGACCGTCGCGGTGTCGAATATCGCGGCGGGACCGGCCACCTGTTGGATGCGGGCGAGTCCGAGGTGGTGATGGTCGAGCATCGTGGCTTGCTCGGTGTGGATTCGCCGTAGCAGTTGGGCGAGGCTTTCGCGGTGGTCGAGCCGGACCCGCACGGGCACCGTGTTGATGAACAGCCCGATCATCGATTCGATACCGGGGATCTTTGGCGGCCGTCCGGAGACTGTGGTGCCGAAGACCACATCTTCGCGGGCGGTCGCGCTCGCGAGGATAATCGCCCAGGCGGCTTGGATGAGGGTGTTGAGGGTGGTCTCTTGCTGGTGGGCCACGGCGACCAGGGCCGCGGTGCGGTGTTCGCTCAACCGCACCTGGACCTCACGCGCGGCAGCGGACTGCTGGCGGCCGCGGGCTTCGGGCGCCAGCAGAGTCGGCTCGGTGACGCCCTCGAGTGTCCGCGCCCACGCGGTTTCCGCCGCGTCCTGATCCTGGGCCTCGAGCCACATCAGGTAGTCGCGGTATGGACGCACCGGGGCCAGCGTCCTGGAGTCGCTCTCGGTCGCATAGAGGGTCAGCAGTTCCCGGGTCAGCAGTGGCGTGGACCAACCGTCGATCAGGATGTGATGAATGGTCAATACCAACTGGTACCGCTGGGGGCCGGTGGCAACAAGTGTCAGTCGCAGCAGCGGCGCCGCGGTCATGTCGAAGTGGCGGTCGTTGTCCATGAGCCGATCGAGCGCGGCCGCGGTGTCGGAGCACTCGGCCAGGTCGATCTGGGTGAACGGCACCTCGACATGCCGATGTACCACCTGAACCGGATCGCTGGCGCCGTCGCGCACGAACGCGGTCCTCAGGTTCGGGTGCCGTGCGACAAGCGTCTGCACCGCACGGCGTAACCGGTCCGCGTCGACGCGCCCGCCGAGTGCGATACAGAGTTGCACGATGTACCCGTCGCGGGCGTCGGCGGCGAGCTGGGCGTGGAACAACAGCCCCGCCTGCAGCGGTGTGAGCGGCCAGATATCGTCCAGTGCCGGATGCTGGGCCTCGAGCCGGTTGATCGCGGCCTGGTCGAGGTCGACGAGGCCGATGTCGGAGGGCGTCAGGCCCCCGGCCCCAGGCCGGGACGCGTGAGCGGCGAGAGCCGTCACCGCGTCGCGCCACAGGTCCGCGAGGTCGGTGACCTCGACGGAAGTGAGCAGGCCGGCCGGATAGTCCCAGGTCGCGGTCAGAGCCGGCCCGTCCGGCGTGTCCACGGTGACCGCGTTGAGGGCCAGCAGAGCTGCTATGGCCGCGTCGGGATTCTGCACACCGCCGCGGTTGGAGTCGCCTTCGGCGGGCATCCACCCGCTGTCGCGCAACGCTTCCGGAATGGTGTCGAACCGGCCCAGATAGTTGAAGCTCACCTGAGGGTCGGGCAGGGCACCCAGAATGCGGGCGGTATCGGCGTTGAGGTAGCGCAGCAGCCCATAGCCGATCCCGTGGCCGGGAATCTGGCGGAGTTGTTCCTTGATCGATTTGATGACGGTCCCGGCGGCAGCTCCGGCGGTGAACGCGTCGTCGATGTCGATGTCGGCCAGGTCGAGCCGCACCGGGTAGGTGGTGGTGAACCATCCGACGGTGCGGGTGAGGTCGGCACCCGGGAGCACCGTGTCGTGGCGACCGTGGCTTTCGAGGGTGAGCAGTGTCTCGGTGACGGTGTTGCCGTGGCGCCGCTGCCATCGAGTCAACGCCAGCGCGAGCCCGGCGACGAGGGCATCGTCCACGTTGCCGTGGAACGCCCCGGGCAGTGTGGTGAGTACGGCGCGGGTCACCGCGGTAGGTAACCGCACCTCGACAGTGGCGACGGTGCCCTGCACGTCCACGACCGGGTCGAGAGGGCGGGCCCCGATCGCCGGATCAGCAGCACTGAGCGTGGACCGCCACCAGTCGAGTTCATCGAGGTTCCCTGCGGCGGTGTCCAGGCTGTGCGCCCAGCGTCGCATCGACGTACCGACCGGCGCGAGCCGCGGCGGTTGCCCGGCACTCACCTGGGCCCATGCCGCAGCGAGGTCGGGCACGAGGATCCGCCACGACACGCCGTCGGTGACCAGATGGTGTACGACGACGAGCAGC
Source organism: Nocardia sp. NBC_01730 (assembly GCF_035920445.1). Lineage (NCBI taxonomy): Bacteria > Bacillati > Actinomycetota > Actinomycetes > Mycobacteriales > Nocardiaceae > Nocardia > Nocardia sp. NBC_01730. The sequence goes on from NZ_CP109162.1 coordinate 4,221,282, forward strand.
CGCCCCGGCTGCCCGGGCGAGTCGAACCACACCATCTGGAGCATGACTCCCGCCCCGGGGTCGAGGCGCTCGGCGGCCGCATTCGCCTCCGCGTCGACAATCGCGGCGAACGCGCTGCTGTCCGGTGCCGCATCCACCGACGCGCGCCGGATCAGCCCGGCAGCGGATACCCCGGCCGGGGGTACCTGCAATGCCCAACCCGATGGATACTCGGGGTCGGGGTGCAATCGGGCCCGCAGCATGTCGTGGTGATCGATCACCGCTTGCACGGTGGCGCTGATTCCGGCGATGTCGATGCCGGTCGGCAGCGTGAGCATCACCCACTGGCAGAAGCAGTCGAATCCGCCGCGCTCGAACAACCAGCACATGATCGGCGTCGCCGGCATCGGACCCACACCCCCGCCGGGCAGTTCCGACGGAAGGGCGGTCGCCGCGGCGCTGTCGCGCACGGCGATCCGGGCCAGCCCGGCGACCGTTTTACACTCGAACACATCACGCACGGAGAACACCAGACCCGCCGCCCTGGCATAGGTCACCAACTGGATCGACACGATACTGTCACCGCCGAGAGCGAAGAACGAATCATCGAGGCCGACCGTGTCGACACCCAGTACCTCGGCGAACAGTCCCGCCAGCGTCGACTCCACGTCGGTGACCGGTGCCCGGAATCCGGCTCGGCTCCTGTGGAATTCGGGCTCGGGCAGTGCGGCACGGTCGAGTTTGCCGTTCTTCGTCATCGGCAGCGCGTCCAGCAGCACCACGGTCGCGGGCATCATATGCGGGGCCAACCGCTGCGCCGCGAATGCGAGGACGGCAGCCGGGTCCAGGTCGGCGCCGGACTCGGGCACCACGTACCCGATCAACCGCTCGCCGGTGCCCGGGCCTCGGTCCACGGTCGCTACCGCGCGGGCCACACCCGCGCAGGCCAGCAGACCCGATTCGACCTCACCGAGCTCGATGCGGAAACCACGAATCTCGACCTGGAAATCCGAGCGGCCCACATAGTCCAGGACCAGGTCCCCGTCCGGTTGCCGCCGCCAGCGCACCAGGTCCCCGGTCCGATACATGCGCTGTCCCGGGGCTGCGAACGGATCGGCGACGAACCGCGACGCCGTCAGATCCATCCGGTTGTGGTAGCCGCGAGCCAGACCCGGACCCGCGAGATACAACTCACCCACAACCCCGACCGGTACCGGCCGCAAGCACGCGTCGAGCACAACCTCACCGACGCCGCGTATCGGCCCGCCGACCGTCACCGCCGCCGACGGGTCCAGCGCCGCACTGATATTCGTCATGATGGTGGTCTCGGTCGGGCCATATCCGTTGTGGAACGCTCGGCCCGGCGCCCACCGGACGACCAGTCCCGGCGGGCAGGCTTCGCCGCCGGCGACGAGCACCCGCAGGCCATCCAGGCCCGTCGGGTCGACCGACCCCAACGCCGACGGGGTGATGAAGGCGTGCGACACCCGCTGCTCGATCACCAAGCGCCGCAGCTCTTCTCCGCCGTATATAGTTGTCGGCGCGATCACCAGTGTCGCCGTGGCCTCGATCGCCATCAACTGTTCGAGCACGGCCGCGTCGAAGCTCGGTGAGGCGAGGTGCAGGATCCGCGCCGACGGCCCCACCGCGTACCGGTCACGTTGCTCGGCAGCGAAGTTCGCCAGTCCGGTGTGGGTGACGATCACGCCTTTGGGCCGCCCGGTGGATCCGGAGGTGTACATGACGTACACCGGGTGGGCCACATGCAGCGGTACTTTTCGTTCAGCCGGCGTGATGGCCGCCGCGGAGGTGGTGGCGAGATCGGCTCGAAGCTCGGGGGCGTCGAGTATCAGCCAGTCGATCATGCCGGACAGCTCTGCCACTACCGTCGATACCGTGATACCGATCCGGGTGCCGGAATCGGTCAGCATGAACGCGATCCGGTCGGCAGGGTAGGTGGGGTCGATCGGTACGAACGCTGCCCCCGACTTGGCCAGCGCCCATACCGCCAGTACCGACTCGATCGACCGCGCCAGCCCCACTGCAACGGTTGTTTCCGGTCCCGCACCCCGACCGATCAACAGTCGTGCCAGCCGATTCGACTCGGCATCCAGCTCGCCGTAGGTCCACCGGCGATCCCCGCACACCACCGCGACCGCCCCTGGATTCCTTTGCACCGCCGCGGTCAACAACTCCGGCAGGACTCGCCCCGGTACGGCCTGATCACCCGACACCGGTGTCAACTCCCGGTATTCCGGCGTGGAGAGCAGATTCAGCCGGGCCAGCGGCAGATCCGGGTCGGCGGTAACGACGCGGATCACTCGCAGGACCCGCTGCAGGGTTGCATCCATCGTGTCGTGGTCGAAGAGTTCGGGCAGGTACATGATTTTGAGGCGCAGTCGCGTGTCGATATGGGCAACCACTCCCAGCGGATAGTGCACGGCGTCGATCCCGGTCACGTCGATCAGCCGCATCCCAGCGATATCGGTGTCCGCGGTCAGCCCGCCACGATCCACCGGGTAGGACTCGAACACCGTCATCGTGTCGAACACCGCACCCTGCCCGGCCACCCGTTGGATGTCGGTCAGACCCACGAGCTGGTGATCGAGCAGCGTGACCTGCTCCGCCTGGATTCGGTCGAGCAGTTGCCCCAGACTCTCGGTGGTGTCGAGCCGGACGCGCACCGGCAGCGTGTCGATGAACAGCCCGATCATCGATTCGACGCCCGCGAGCTGCGGAGACCGCCCGGAGACCGTATTACCGAACGTCACATCCGCTCGGGAGGTCAACCCGCCCAACACAATCGCCCACGCCATGTGGAGCACGGTGTTGAGGGTGACTCCACGGGACCGCGCGAGGCCGGTCAGCGCCGTGGTCTGCGCCTCGGTCAGTTCGCCTGCCACCTCACGTGATTCGGAATATCGACGGCTGGGATCGCCCGGAGCCACCAGGGTCGGCTCGTCGGCGCCGTCGAACGCGCGGGCCCAGGCCGCCAGCGACGCAGCCGGGTCCTGCCCGGCGATCCACGCCAGGAAGTCCCGGTAGGGGCGAACACGAGGCAGCATCGAGGTGTCGCCGTCGGTGGCGTAGAGCACCAGCAACTCCTTCAGCAGCAGCGGCGTCGACCAGCCGTCGAGCAGCAGATGATGGTTGGTCAGCACCAGCCGGTAGTGCTCCGGCCCCATGGTGACCAGCATCCAGCGCAGCAGCGGGGCGCGAGCCGGGTCGAGCCGGGTCGAGCGGTCCGCTGCCATCAGCCGATCCCACTCGCGATTGCGTGCGCCGTCGTCCAGCTCGGACAGGTCGAGCTCCGTCAACGGAGTCCCGACGTGTTCGAGGACCACCTGCACCGGCTCGGCGCCGATGTCCGCGTCGAAGGCGGTGCGCAAATTCGCGTGCCGGTCGAGAAGCATCTGCGCGACTCGGCGCAGCCGCTTCGGATCGACGTACCCGCGCAGCTCGAGGACCAGCTGCATCACGTAGGCGTCCACAGCCTCCTCGGACACCAGCGCATGGAACAACAACCCCTTCTGCAACGGAGTCAACGGCCAGATGTCGCTCAACGCCGGATACCTGTCCTCGAGTCGCTCGATCTCGGACTGCCCGAGTCGGACCAGATCCAGATCCGAGGGCGTCCGGCCTCCGGATCCGGAACGATGGGTATGTGCCGCCAACGCGGTCAATACCCGACACCATGACTCCGCCACCTCACGCACCTGGACGTCGGTGAGGACCCCGGCGGGATACGACCAGATCGCCCGCAACCGTGGTCGGTCACCGTCGTCGAGGGTGAGGGCATTGATGTCGAGTACCGCCGACACCGGCATATCCGGATCCCGCGCACCGGCTAGCTCGCCACCGCCGAGGTCACCACCACCGTCCACCGGCATCCATCCGACCGCCGCCATCCCGTCGGGAATCCCCGGCGCACGGCCGAGATAGTTGAACCCGATCTGCGGCACCGGCAGACTCCCGAGAATCGGTGCGGTGTCCTCATTGAGATACCGCAACAAGCCGTAGCCGATCCCGTGGTCCGGAGCAACCAGAAGTTGCTCCTTGACAGATTTGACCGCCGCACCCAAAGCCGGCCCACCCGCACATGCGTCGTCGAGATCGATGCCCGAAAGATCCAGGTGCACAGGAAAACTCGTGGTGAACCAGCCCACCGTCCGGGTGAGATCCGAGCCCGGTAAGGCACCATCCTCACGGCCGTGCCCTTCGAGACCGATCACCACGTCCGCGAGTGAACCACCGGATGCCTCCGTCTCGAACCCACGCCGCCACTTCGTCACGGCCACTGCCAGTGCGGCCAGCAGCCCGTCAGCGACACTGCCGTGGAACGCCGCGGGCACCTCGGTCAACAGCGCCTCGGTCACCTCGGGGGTCACTTCGACCGCGACGGTGCGGGTGGTGGCAGCCACGTCGGTCACGGGGTCCAGGGGCCGGGACCCGATCACCGGGTCGTCGCCGACAGTCATCGCCTGCCACAATTCGAGCTCGGCGACCCGCTCCCGGCGTTGGGCTGCCTCGACCAGCCCGTGCGCCCACCTGCGCATCGACGTCCCGACCGGCGCCAGATCGGGTGGCTCGCCGGACTCGATCCGCATCCAGGCGAAGGCGAGGTCCGGTACCAGCACGCGCCAGGAAACCCCATCGATCACCGAATGGTGCACCAGCATCAGTACCCTGCCCGGCTCTGCCGTATCTACCGGGTCGAACCAGACCACCTGCATCACGATCCCCGCACCCGGATCGAGCCGGTCCGCTGCGGCATCCAACTCCGCCGCCACCAACGCACGGAACTCGACGCTTCCCGGCCTCCCCTTCATCGCCACACGCCGGATGACGTCGTCGGCCCGAATCGTTGCGACCGGCAGCACCTCCCACGTCCAGCTCCCGTCCCCGCCCGGGCGCAGCCGCGCGCGCAGCATGTCGTGCCGATCGAGTACCGCCTGCACCGTGCCCGCCAGTCCTTGTCGGTCGATCCCCGCGGGCAGACCCAGAACCATTGCCTGCGACAAGCGGCCGAACCCCGGCTTCGCCCGCTCGAGCAGCCATCGCATGATCGGCGTCAGCGATATCGGCCCCACACCCGCGCCGGGCAGTTCCGTCGGAGGAGCGATCGCCGCAGCGCCGTCGCGGGCGCCGACCTGGGCCAGCCCGGCGACCGTCTTACGCTCGAACACATCGCGGGGGGAGAACAAGACACCCGCCGCCCTGGCCCGTGTCACCAACTGGATCGACATGATGCTGTCTCCGCCGAGGGCGAAGAACGAGTCGTCGAGACCGATCGTGTCGATGCCCAGTACATCGGTGAACACTCGAGCGATCGTGTGTTCTATCGGTGTCTCAGGCGCTCGGAACGCCTTGTTGTCGGTGAATACCGGATCTGGCAGCGCCTTGCGGTCCAGTTTGTTCGTCGGTGTCAACGGAACGCGGTCCAGCACCATGATCGAGGACGGGACCATGTAGGACGGTAACCGGGCGGTCAGATGTTCGGTCAGCGTGGCGGCATCGATCGAGTGATCCGGCGCGGCAACGACATACGAAACCAGCGACTCGGCCCCAGAGTCGTTGCGGTGGCCGATGGTGGTGGCGAACCCGACCGTCTCGTGGGCAGCGAGTGTCGCATCGATCTCGCCGAGTTCTATGCGTAGGCCCCGAATTTTCACCTGGAAGTCGGTGCGGCCGAGATGCTGGATCGCTCGGTCGGCCGTCCACCGGACCCTGTCCCCGGTGCGGTACATCCGTCCGGGTCGCCAAGGGCAGGCTACGAAACGCTCGGCCGTCAGGCCCGCCCGGCGATGGTATCCGCGGGCCAACAGCGGACCGGCGATATACAACTCACCCGCCACACCGACCGGCACGGGCTGCAGCCGCTGATCCAGCACCCATTCCGAGACACCACGAATCGGGCCACCGATCGTCACCAGCTCACCCGCCACCAACGGAGCGCTGTGGTTCGTCACGATCGTGGCCTCGGTCGGACCGTAGACATTGCAGAACTCACGACCGTCGCTCGCCCAGCGGCGCACCAGCTCCGGCGGGCAAGCATCACCGGCGGAGACGACGAGCCGCAGATTGTCGAGTCCGGCCGGATCCACCGAACTCAGGGCCGCCGGTGTGATCACCGCGTGGGTCACCCGCTCGCGGCGCAGCAACTCGGCCAGCTCCGCGCCGCCGTAGGTGCCGGGCGCGGCGATCACCATCGTGGCGCTGGGACCCGCTGCGAGCAGCAACTCCGAGACCGAGGCATCGAAGCTCGGTGACGCGAAATGCAGGGTCCGCGAGTCCGCGGTCATCGCATAGCGTTCCCGCTGTTCGGAATCGATCGCGGCCAACCCGCCGTGCGTCACGGTCACGCCCTTCGGCACCCCCGTGGAACCCGAGGTGTAGATCAGGTAGGCCGGGTGCTGCGGCCGTAGCACGGTTGTGCGTTCGGGATCGGAGATCGGCTGGGCACTGCAGGCCTCGTCGATGTCGTCGGGTGTCAGCCAGTCGATGTCATCGGGTAGTTGTGAGCGCACCGATGCCGTGGTCAGGCCGATGGCTGCCTTCGAATCGGTCATCATGTAGGTGATGCGTTCGGTGGGGTAGGTCGGGTCGATCGGCAGGTAGGCAGCTCCCGATTTGGTGACCGCCCATACCGCGAGGACCGAATCCACAGAGCGCGGAATACCGATCGCGACGATGTCTTCCGGGCCGATACCTCGTTGGATGAGCAGGCGCGCCAATTGGTTCGAATGCTCGTCCAGCTCTCGGTAGCTCAACTGTTGCCCGTCGAACACGATCGCCGTGGCGTCGGGATGCTGCGCGGCCGCCGTGCTCAGCAGGTCGGCCAGGGGGGTGGGCGCCACGGTCGGCGCACCGGTACGTGTCAGCAGATCGGCTCGTTCGGCGGGCTCGAGTATCTCGATCGTCCCGACCGGAACCATGGGATCGGCGGCAACCGACTCCAGTACCCGGATCCACCGATGCACAAGAGAATCTATGGTCGTCGCGTCGAACAAATCCGTGGCATAGGTGACCGCTACCGCGATATCGCCGCTGTCATGGTTGTCCGACAGCACGAACTGCAGGTCGAAGCGAGACACCTCGGTAGGCAGATCGACCACCGACACCGCGAGACCGGGCAGCTCGAGCTTCACCTGTTCCAGATTCTGGAATGCCAGAAGCACCTGGAACAACGGGTGCCGGGCCTGAGAACGCTGCGGAGCAAGGTGGTCCACCAACTGCTCGAACGGAACAGCGGCATGCCCGAAGGCGTCCAGGTCGACCTGCCTGATCCGGTCGAGCAGATCGGTGAACGGTTCATCGAGATCGATGAAGGTCCGCAACACCAGGGTGTTGACGAACATGCCGATCACGTCGTCGAGCGCTGCTGCACCACGCCCGGCGATCGGCGTGCCGACCGGAATGTCGCTGCTACCACTCAACCGGGCGAGCAGGACCGCCAGCGTGCCGTGGATCACCATGAAGAACGACGAGCTATGTTGCTGTGCAAACTCTTTCAATTCTCCGACCATCCCGGCGCGCAACGAAAAACTCGCAGTGGCACCCCGATTCGACATCACCACGGGCCGCGGCCTGTCGATCGGCAGACGAAGCTCCTCGGGAACTCCGTCCAGATTTTCGGCCCAGTATCGGATCTGCTGGGCGCACAACGATTCCGGGTCGTCGGGCGAGCCGAGGCCGGCTCGTTGCCATAGTGCGTAGTCCGCATACTGGACAGGCAGTGGTGTCCACGACGGGGCTTCACCGCGAATCCGTGCGGTGTACGCAGTTGCCACGTCGCGGGCCAAGGGTGTCATCGAGAAGCCGTCCGCGGCGATGTGATGCACCACGACAGCCAGTACGTATTCGGGTTCCTTGCTGCCGAGCGCACGGAACAATCGGGCACGCACCGGCACCTGAGTGCTCACGTCGAAGCCCTCGATGACGAATTCGGTTACCGTTGCGATCAACTGGCTCGGCAGAACCGCTACCGGAGTCAGTTCATGGTCGACGTCGTCGGCCGATTCGATCAGCTGGATCAGTACTCCATCATGGTCCGGGTACCGCGTTCGCAAAGACTCGTGTCTGCGCAGCACGTCGACCATGGCCGATCGCAGGGCGTCGACATTCACCTCGCCGCGCAGCCGAATGGCGATCGGCATGTTGTATGCCCCGGAGCCGGGTTCGTACTGATTGAGGAACCACATCCGTTGTTGGGCCGGTGCCAACGGCACGAGCGCAGGGCGTGGCCCAGCGATCAGTGGCGGGCCGCGCCCCGTGCCGGCATTCCGCTCTACACGAGCTGCGAGTGTCGCGGCCGTGGACGCCTCGAACAACAGTCGCACGGGAATCTCGGTATCGAGCGCGGCCCCGAGCCGCGCGGCAATCCGCGTCGCTACCAAGCTGTCTCCGCCGAGGGCGAAGAAGGAATCGTCCACACCGACCCTGTCGACACCCAAAATATCTGCGAAACACCGGGCGACGATCCGCTCGGTCGACGTCCCAGGCGCCCGGAAAGGCCTGTCACCAGCGAACACCGGCTTCGGCAGCGCCTGACGATCCACCTTCCCCGCCGGCGTCAACGGAAAACGATCCAGCACCATGATCGACGCCGGAACCATATACGACGGCAACCGATCACCCAGATACTCGGCCAACACCGCCGTATCGATCGAACACCCCGGCGCCGCAATGACATACGAAACCAACAACTGCGCCCCCGCATGACCACGACAACCGACAGTCGTCGCATATCCCACAGCATCATGAGCCATCAGTGCCGAATCGATCTCCCCCGGCTCGATACGCAGACCTCGAATCTTCACCTGAAAATCCGAACGACCCACATGCTCGACCGCCCCCTCGTCCGTCCACCGAGCCACGTCCCCGGTCCGGTACATCCGCTCACCCGGCGCCCAAGGACAAGCAACGAAGCGCTCCGCCGTCGTACCCGCCCGAGCGTGATACCCACGAGCCAACAAACTACCCGCAACATACAACTCACCCACGACACCGACCGGCACAGGCTCCAACCGCGAATCCAAAATCCACTCCGACACACCACGAATCGGACCACCGATCGTCACCGCACCACCCGCAGTCAGCGGGGTGCTTTGGTTCGTCATGATCGTGGTCTCGGTCGGACCGTAAGCATTGAAGACCTCACGACCGTCGCCGGCCCAGCGCTGTACCAGCTCCGGCGGGCACACCTCACCGGCCACGACGACGACTCGCAGAGCATCGAGCCCGGCCGGATCCACCGACATCAACACCACCGGCATAACCACCGCGTGCGTCACTCGCTCGCGGCGCAGCAGATCAGCCAACTCGGTGCCTCCGTAGGTGCTGGGCGGGGCGATCACCATCGTCGCCCCGGTGCCTACCGCAAGCAGCAACTCCCAGACCGAGGCGTCGTAACTCGGCGATGCGAAATGCAGGGTCCGCGAAACCTCAGTTGCCCTATAGCATTCCCGCTGTTCGCAACTGAGCGCGGCCAACCCCGCATGCGTCACCGTCACCCCCTTCGGTACACCGGTGGAGCCCGAGGTATAGATCAGGTATGCCGGATGCTCCGGGCGAAGTACGGTTGTCCGTTCCCTGTCGGAGATCGGCTGAGCACCCGAGGTTTCGTCGAGGTTGTCCGAAATCAGCCAATCGATATCATCTGGCAACCGCGCACGCACAGCTGCCACGGTCACGCCCACAACCGCCCCGGAATCGGCCACCATGTGAGCGATCCGCTCCCTCGGATAACCCGGATCGACCGGCACGAAAGCCGCCCCCGACTTCGCAACGGCCCAGACCGCCACCACTGAATCCACACAACGCGAAATACCCACCGCGACCACGTCCTCGGGGCCCGCACCACGCCGAACGAGTAACCGGGCCAACCGATTCGAACGCTGGTCCAACTCCCGATAACTCAACCGCCGCCCATCGAACACGACCGCCGAACCATCAGGGTTCCGCCCCACCGCCGCAGCCAACAGCTCCGGCAACGTCATCACCGGCGCGGCGGCGTCACCCGAATGCGACAACAGGTCGGCTCGCTCGGCAGGCTCGAGCATCTCGACAGCGCCGACCGGAATCGTCGGGTCGGTGGCTACCGATCGGAGTATCCGCATCCATCGCTGCGTGAGGGAGTTGACCGTTGCCTCATCGAACAAGTCGGTGGCGTACGCGATCGTGGCTGTCGAGTCACCGCCGTCGTGGTCCTGCGAGAGTATGAATTGTAGGTCGCAGCAGGATATTTCGCTGGAGAGTCCGAGCGTCGGCAGTTCGAGGTCGAGTAGTCCCGGTTCGACCGGTTCCAGGTTCCGGAAGGCCAGCATCACTTGATACATGGCGTGTCGCGACCGGGATGGCGGGTCCACCGCTTGTTCCCGCGGAACATCGGCATGATCGAACGCATCCAGATCAACCCGCCGAACCCGACCGAGCAAATCGACGAACGACTCGCCCGGATCAATCTGCGTCCGCAACACCAACGTATCGACGATCCCGAGCGCCCCCACACCACGCCCCGCAACCGGCGTACCAACCGCAATATCAGCGCTGCCACTCATCCGGGCGAGCAACACCGCCAACGCACCATGAACCACCATGAACAACGAAGAATCATGCTGCTCGGCAACATCTTCCAACGCCCGAACCAGTCCGACGCCCAACGAATGGACGACGGTGGCGCCCCGATTCGACATCACCACCGGCCGCGGCCTATCCACCGGCAAGCAAAGTTCCTCGGGAAGATGCGCAAGCGCAGCCCGCCAGAACGCCAGGTTCTCGCGGCGGCGGCGGATCCCGGCGCTGTCGGCGGCGCTGCCGGGGTCGACCTGTCCGAGCTCGGTGTCCGATGTGGCGGCAGTGAACTCGTCGAGGAACTCCACGAATCCGGTGCGGTGCGCCGACAGTTCGAGGTCGGTGTAGAGGTTGGGATTGGCCAAGAACTGGAGGATCGTCCGCGGCGGATCCCCGGTCTGATACACATCGACCAGCAAATCCTCGACCGGGCCGGAGCTGAGGATGTGGAATTCCCCGGTCACCGACCCGAACTGGATCTTCTGGGCGAAAAGCATGACGTTCACCACCGGGCCCGCGAAGCGCCGCTGTGTGGCACGGGTCCCGGTGGCGGCGCGGATGTCGGCGAGGCCGCACCTCTGGTGCCGCAACACACCCACCAGATCGGACTGCACCCGCAGGGCCAGCGTCGCGACGGTGTCCCCTGGGTCAAGGACGATCGGAAGCGGTGCGATATTGACGAACACCCCCGCGGACCGCCGCAGCACGGCGGTCGTGCGGCCCGACACAGGAATGTTGACCAGGACCTCGTCCCGGCCGGTTTTCCTGGCCAGGTAACAGCCGAATGCGGCGATCACCACCGCGGCCGCGCTCGCGCCCAACGCTTTCGCCGAATGATCGATCCGCCCCACCGTCTCCGCCGACAGTTCGGTGATCGCGACAACACTGTCCGCGCACGCGGGGGCGTGCCCGGCAGCCAGGCCGAGTTCCTCGCCGACGCCGGCGAGTCTGTTCACCCAATAGGTCTGGTCGTCGGTGAACCGCTTCGACTCCCGGTAGCTGCGGTCGGCCTCGTACAGGGCGCGGATATCAGCCGCCCGGTTGGGCTCTGCCGTGCGGCCCTGCACCGCCGCCGTATACAGCGCCGCAATCCGATTCACGATCATCATCGCGCCGTAGCCGTCCAATGCGACGTGGTGGCTCCGGCAATACAGCAGATAATGCCGATCCCCGACCTGCACGATCGCCGTGGCGACCAACCAGTCCCGGGTCATATCCAACGGTGCGGTGTACTCCCGGCGCATCCACTCCAAGCCTGCCGCGACGGGATCCGGTGCGCTACGCACATCGATCACCGGTCCCGCCACCTGCAGCGACGGGTCGTACAACTGAGACGGCTGTCCCTCGGTCTCTACCAGTCGTAGATACCCCGACTGGAACTCGTGGCCGGCTCGAATCGCCGTCTTACGCAGCAGATCGACGTCGAGGTCGCCCTGGAACTCGACGTACTGCGCCTCGGATATCGGCACATCCGGACTCAATTTCTGCGCCAGCCACAACCCCTGCTGCCCGGCGGACAGCGGTATCGACTGTACGGCTGACGCGTCCGGCTCGATATTTCCGTTCGATCCGAGGTCGAGCTGCGGTCGCGGAACAGTCATTAGTCCTTCTCACCCCGACCTCGGCAATCATAACTCGAACGACGTTCGTGTACACGGCCGGACGCTGAAACAGTTTCCATATCCATGGCCGAACAGCAGAAACTTGGCGACTTTCGGCCTTCGATTAGACGGCGGAATACTCTTTCCGTTTCGGCATTTGTGCACTTCGTCGGCCTCCGGAGTGAATGTTATCAATTCTCGACCATTCGTTCATACCTGGCCTGCGGCCTGGCGTCATAGCCGGATGTTCAGGCCAGAGCCTTGGAATCGCAGGCGGAAGAGCGGCCGCGGGCACCCTCACCGTCCGCCCCGCATGGCGTTCGCGCTCTCGCCGGAATTCTCCCCGCGTTGGCCGCCGGTGGTGAATATACACCCGAATTCGCATGTAATAGTACTACATTCAGCGATGACGGCCCGACTCCTTCGGATCGTGAATCCCACAGTCCCGGCCGCTGGAATCGGGAGTCGGCCCAAGGCTCCGACAGACAGGTCGGATGGTCCATTCCGTCCGATTTTATACAATTGCTATACTTTTGCCATAAGAATGTCGCGGAAAAGTAACGGCGACGCGATGCCTACGAGTGCCGCAACAGACCGCGACCGCCGAGATCTTCAGCGTTAACCAGCCCGGACTGCACTTCCGCTCCGGTCGTCAGCGCTGGAACCTATGTTCCAGATCGAACTCGCACGACAGCAGATCGTCGACACCCCATGCGTCGATGACGATCTGCCGATGGTCGGCGACACGAGTTCACCGCCACCACCGGTGCCCGCCGAACGGCTCCGGCGTCGGCGGGCACACCGACTCGGTGCAGACCAAACCTAGGCCGTGATCCAAGACTATGTTGCGGGCTGGACGACATCCGAGCTGGGCGATCGATTCGGTATCGACCGCCGAACCGTGAGCGCGATCCTGCATCGACACAACATTCCGACGCGACGACGTGGCCTGTCCCTCAGCCAAGTTGACGAAGCGGTCAACCTCTACAACCTCGGATGGTCCCTCGCCCGAGTCGCCCGACACCTCACCGTCGATCCAGCCACCGTACTGAACCGGCTGCGCGAACGCGGCGTCCGTACTCGCGACACCCACGGACGGACCCGATCCTGACATTCGCGCAAAAGTGAGCAGTCCACCCAGTCAGTCGACCGGATACCAACGACTCCCGACCTGATCAACACCGAGATAAAATAAGACACCTTACGGGAATGAAATCCGAAAATAACCATTGACCAGGGAAAATGCGAAGGAACGCGAATCAACTGAAAGTTTGCGCCGACAGCGGCCATGGGATCGCCCCTGACGCATCCCCACTCGCGGTCCGCGGCCAAGCACCGGCTTCGAGTCCACCTCCTATCGACGCTGGCCGACATCGAGACCCTGGGCAAGACGGATGATCTTGTCGGCCGCAGCCGTGATGCTTGCATCTCGATGGGGCGGGCCGCGACCCGCTGGGGTTGTCGGTCCCGGTGAGCGACGTCGACCATTGCGATCCGGTGATAGTTACTCCGCGGTGTCGAACATCCATTCCTGCCGGGGGTCACCCATCTGGGTCGTATCGACCACGACCTCGGTACCGGCCGCGAAGTTGCCGTCTCGGGCGGAGAGGGCCACATCAGGGTCGTAAGGCATCAGCATTTCCCGGTTGTATGCCCACTGTTGGTTCAGGCTCTTCGGCCGTTCCCGCTTACGGGCTTGAGCTACGGGTGTACCAGGCGCGATACTGCCGCCGCCCTCGTGTCCGACGACTTCCAGGACCAGTCCACTGTTCTTGTTGACGAGGAACCCGCGGTCATATCGCCACAGTTGGTTGGCGCTATCACTGGACTTCCGGTCCCAGACAATCGCCCGGGCGCCCTCCGCGGTGCTGCCGTCTTTGATGTCCACCACAAGGCCGCTGTGGACATTTCGAATGTAGAAGAAGCCCTCGGGAAATGCATCTTGGGCGGCGGCGGTGGGCGCCACGGCTACGGCGGACAGCAGCAAGGTCGCGATAGCACCTATCAAGACCATCACACGCGAACGGGGCATTCATCCTCCACGGAGTCGATGGATCTGGGGTCGGGACACCTTCCGCACGTCGACCGCGCGCGAACTCACTCGCGCATCATTCCCCACCCCGAACACTGCACATGGATTCCGGCCAGCCACGCCAGCGTGTCGGCGAGCCCCGCGCGGCATCACCAGCCCACTCGGCCCCGACCACGCCCGCCGGTAGCGCCCTCGACACGGCCAGCAGTTCTGCCTGTGTCGACCCCCATGTCCTCAGAACCGAAACCTATGTCCACACTCCGCAACACCCGCCGAAAACAAACCACGAACGCCGAAACCTATACCCGGACAGGACAACCAACCGCAGCTTGTGTCAGTTCAGGTAGGGTCTGAACCTCCCATACAGTTCGGTTGGCTCCTCTAAACCGGACCATGCGGACTTTTCGAACAAAGCCGAAGCATCGACGGCCTCGAAGCGGATATCCTCTTGTCAAGGGGGCAAGGCACCGGCGACACCAGGTGCCGTTCTTCGCGCAAAGTTCCACTGGTCGACCACCGACAGAACGGAATCGAGCCATGTCCAAAACACATCCGACCGCAGAGGCTACCCAGCAGGCTGACGGCAAGGGCGACGCCGGTACCGCGGAGTTGATCGAGCAGGGCGTTCCACGGGAGGAGGTGGAGCCGGGGTACACGGTGAGCGAGACGGAGGCGCAGCAGATCGCGGCCGAGCGGCTCGCGGAGGCGCGGCGTCTGGAGGATGAGCTGATCGCCGAGCTGCCGCGGGCGAGCCAGGAACGGATCCGAGACGCACAGCGTGAGATGGCTGCCAAGGGGATCGACGTCCGCTTCAACACGAAGTGGTGGGGGTTCGAGATGGTCCTCAACAAGGAAGGGGCCCTTGCGGCTGCCTATCTCACCGAATACATCGGTAGGGCCTTGCAGGAGGTCCCGAAGCTGAAACCGTTCGCGATGATGATCGATGCATCCTGCAAGCTCAAGGCCAACTGGATCAAGGCAGTGGGCGAAACCTACGGATGTCGGCTGGTCTCCCCGTGGATCGCTCCGGGCATGCTCATCCCGATCTCTCTGGCACCCAGGGATGACACCAGCCTGTGGTGGACGGTCTACGAGACCGCGCAAGGTTGGAATCAGGACGAGAAGTTCGCCGCCCACAAATCCAAGTCCAATCCCGCTCTGGCCGCGTTGAACGGAAAGTTGTACTGCGTGCACCGCGGCGACAACAACGAAAAGCTCTGGTGGACCGCCTACGACCCCGATACCGGCTGGTCGGACGACAGGGAGTTCCGCGCCCATACCAGTGGGGCCGGCCCCGCCCTCGCCGCCTACAACGGAAAGCTGCATTGCGTGCACCGGGGTGGTGGCAGCCAAACCGAACTGTGGTGGACCACGTTCGACGGCAACGACTGGAGCGATGATGTCCGGATCGGCGGCAGGACCAGTCACGGTCCGGGCCTGGCCGTCTACGACGGCAACCTGTTCTGCGCCTACAAGGGCTACAACAACAACCAGCTGTACTGGCGAACTCTTACCGGCAATGGCAATAGCTGGGGCGGCGAAGGGACCATACCCGGCAAGACCAACTCCAACCCCGCCCTCGCGGTCTACAAGAACACCCTGTACGCCATGTACAAGGCCTACGACTCGTCGGATCTGTACCTGAACAGCTTCAGCGGTGGCAGGTGGCACGGCGACAGCAAGCTGCGCGCCCACAAGAGCACCGAAGGCCCAGCCCTGGCCGTCTACGACAACCACCTGTACTGTGCGCACCGCGGCGCCACCGACGACAAGCAACTGTGGTGGACCCGATTCAACGGGAGCAGCTGGAGCGACGACGCACGCTTCGGCGCTCATTCCAGCGCCCAGGGCCCAGCACTCATCGCCTACCGCGACAAGAACGGCACCCAAGACCAGCTGCTGTGCGTCCACCGCGGCTACTAGCAGAACGCGGGGACCCACGCCACCGAGGCTGACCAGGCCGCTCGCGCGCACCCTGGACGTGGCTGGTGGGCACCGTTGCTCTCGCAACAGCACCTACACCACGTCCAGACGCGGCCGCGCCAGCGCGAGCACAGCCTGCTGATGAGCCATACCCTCCAAGCAGTTTCGGTCATAGAACCGTTTCGATTCCTCGCTGTAGCCGATCCCGCTCCAGTCACGACTCCTAACCGACGTGGCCTCCGGGCGTGCCCGTTCACCAGCCACCGACGTGATTGCGCTGGCCCTTGTAGGACGCGAACCCGCGCACTGGCGGTGGCAGGCAGTCCTCCAGCGGCGTCGCCTATGCCTCGGTCAACAGTCCACCGCCACTCACCAGACTCGGCATCGACATAAGCGATCGCGAACTCCCCACCCTCCGACGGCGACGCCTGGCTTTGTCCGTCATCTCTGACGCCAGTTATCCACGAATCTCGACGGCATCGACAGTGGGCGGAAGGCTGTGTTCACGAACAACGACAGCAGCTGGCAGGAATCGCCGACTGGGGATGCTCGCGGGATCTGGGCTTGGCCGAGGTTGACGGCGGTTTGTCGGTGCCGAGGGCGCGTGCGCGGCGGCCACGCCGGGCCGGGGAAGCACCCAGTTGGGACCCAGTTCTGTCGTGCGTCGGCTCAGGCACCGGCGTTGACCCCGGCTTCGTCCAGCCGCTCGGCCAGCAACCGACGGACGCGACAGCAACGCTCCCCAGTTTGGGGAACAGCGGAGCCGTGTCCCCTTGGCATGCTGTCGGGCATGCGAACAGTGTGGGGAGTATTGGCAGCCGGTGCCACGGCGATGGTTGTTCTCGGTGCGGCGGCGGGCAACGCGACCGCCGAGGGCGTGTTTGCCGGCGAGTACGAGACCAACGCACAGTGTGTGGCAGCCGGGGAGCAGTACCGCGGCTCCGACACCTGGCCCGATTGCGTCTATGGCCAGCAAGGCAGCGGCTGGCAACTGTGGATCCGCTCGATCGGCGGCTGACCCGGCACGACTCGTCCGCGAACGCCCCGGGTAGTTCGCGGACGGGTCTGCCCAAGCTGAATCAGTAGTGACGCAACGTAATTCACATGCCAGCGACACACGCTACGAGCCGGCGCTCGTCGTAGACGATGGCGCGGTTGCCGACCGGAGGTACTCGGCACGGCGCCCTGGCGCGTGTCGAGGTTTGTGGCGACTCAGATCTCACCGAGCAGGCGCATGACCGCCTGCGCGAGAGCTTCGTCGGTCAGTCCTGGTCCCGATGAGATTCGCTCCCAGCGGTCGACGGCTTCACGCTCGCCACATTCGTAGTGGACCGCAATCCATTCGCCGCTTGGGGTTGCAGCATTGCACCCAAACGAGCCGCCCTCAATCAGCCAGCACTCACCGTCGTCTACCCAATGCCATTGGCCGCCACCGTGTCGACCCATGTCTCGAGTGGGGTTGTAGGGACTCCATGGCGTCGCATAAGTTCGGGGAACTCCCTCACGCTTTCGGCCATGCGGTTCGACTCGCTCTCAGCCTCTTATCTTCTCGATTGGGAAGGTAGACATCATGCCGACGAAGTACGACGCGGCGACGAAGGCGAGGACGGTTCGTCTGGTTCGCGAGCACCGAGACGATTACGCCTCGGAGTGGGCGGCGATCACCACGATCGCGGGCCGGATGGGGATGACTCCCGAGACGTTGCGGAAGTGGGTTCGGCAGACTGCGGTCGATGAGGGCGACTCCGAGGGGGTGTCGACGGCGGCGGCGCGTGAGATCCGTGAGTTGAGGCGTAAGAACGCCGAGTTGGAGAAGACGATCGAAATCCTCAAGGCGGCAACGTCTTTCTTCGTTCGGGAGTGCGACCCGAAACAGAGGTGATCTGCCGGTTCATCGCCGAGCATCGGGCTCGGTTCGGGGTCGCACCGATCTGCCGTGCACTGTCGGCGCATGGCTGCAAGATCGCCCCGAGAACTTTCCACGCCTGGAACACGCGGGCACCGTCGAAACGGTCCTTGTGGGACGCGGCGGTGACCGGGATCTTGGCCGGCTATTACGAGCCCGACGCCCACGGGCGGCGGCGGCCGGAGTCGTTGTATGGGTCGTTGAAGATGTGGGCTCACTTGCGACGTCAAGGGATTCCGGTGGCCCGCTCCACGGTGGAGCGGCTGATGCGCGTCCACGGCCGGAAGGGAGCCACCCGAGCCAGAAACGTGCGTACGACCGTGGCCGATCCGGCGGCGCAGCGGGCACCGGATCTGGTCGATCGTCAGTTCCGGGTTCCGGGTTCCGGCACCGAACCGGTTACTCGTCGCCGACTTCACCTATGTCAGATTGGTGACCGGATCTTTCGTCTATACGGCATTCGTGATCAAATGCCTACGCTGGACGGATCCTGGGTTGGGAATGCTCGACGTCCAAGCACACCAGCTTGGTCGAATCAGCGATCCGGCAAGCGGCGGCTATGCGCAAACGTGAACGACACCCATTGTCCGGCAATACAATTCATCATTCAGACGACCGGGTCGCAATACACGTCGGTGCGGTTCGGTGAATCGCTGATGCTGTCAGGGATGATTCCATCGATCGGCTCGGTCGGTGACGCGTTCGATAATGCGTTGGCAGAGACGACAATTGGACGCTACAAGACCGAAGCGATCCGAGATAGCTCACCGTTCCGGCGCGGCCCGCTCAACAGGCTCGCCGACGTCGAAACCCTCACCGCGGACTGGATCCACTGGTACAACACCAGCCGGCTCATGCACCGACTCGGTCGCACACCACCGGTCGAGTATGAAGCCGACTACTATGCACACCGCGCCGAACAACCGGCCGGTGACAGATAAACCGGTGGGTACCAAACTCGGGGCGGTTCAGGAAGACCAATCTGACGGCTGTTGCCGAACAGTTCGGTCCCAACCAAGCAAAGCAGCAGGCAGGACATCGACACAGTCGGACAACTGAGCAGCACTACATCGACGGCCCAACCAGAGCACCAGACTCGACGTCGGCTATTAATAGCCTCTCGTCGAGACCTCGCGCCACACCCTGAGCGCTCGGCAGCCACGTCCCAACCGTGGGGACCAAAACGCGGGGAAAGCGCGGGAAATTCTCAAGTAAAACAGGTCGAAGACGCCATCCACCTCTACAACCTCGGCTGGTCCCTGGCACGAGTCGGCGACCGCCTCGGCGTCAACCACACCACCGTGCTCAACAAGCTCCGCGAACGCGGCATCCCCACCCGAGACACCCACGGCCGCCCGCGCGTCGAAGCAGGTGATGGTCGATGACCAGGCGTGCAGCCATGTCGACGCGATCAGCTTCGGACGGGGCCTCCGTCGTGCAGGCCGTCACCGTGATCATGGGCGTCGTCGTTGGCCTCACCGTCCTCTTCGGCTTCGGCAACGTCCTCAACCTCGCACTCCGGCTCGGCGTACCCGCCTGGGTCGCTCCACTCGTCGCACCGGCTGTAGGCCTTTCAATCCTCGGACTTCTGCTCGGAACTCGGCACCTCGCGCTCACTGGCGCCTCTGCCGAAGTGCTGGGACCGGCCCGCCGACTGCTGATCTTCGCGAGCGTGGTCACCCTCGCGCTGAACGTGGCAGAGCCTCTCGTGGCGGGCCAGTTCGGGAAAGCGGCGTTCGACGCGGTAGGGCCACTCCTGCTGATCGGCTGGTCGGAGGTCGGCCCTGGTCTGCTGCAAGCGATCGGCGCGACGAGTCGTATGCCGGTCGCAAGCGACAAAAAGCGGCCGGAGCCGACTATCGATGTGGACTCGGACGACGGTGCGCCGGAGGCTCAACCTCGACTCAGCGAGGACGTCGCGCGGCAAGACGGCCAGCAAGCAATCGGCAGGCACACGCCAGACGCTCTCTTGGCTCAGGTGCGGCGAGAAGATGCAGCTCACCGTGCGGCCCACCAGAAGCCGATATCGGCTGACACTTTTCGGTGAGGGGCGCGGTGCAGCCGCCGAGACACCCATCGCCAACTAGACAGCCGAACTCGTCGACATGCACAAGATCAACGGGGCCAAGCGCTCATGGCAGCTGTGGGTAGATCGCCGAGACGCCCCCGGCCAGCGCGGCCTGCGCCTGGCGGGAGGCGTTGTCCGCGAGGATCTCGTAGGTGCCGGCAGCGAGGCCGTCGACGGCGATGCGAGCGATGTCGGCGGGGTCGGACTTTTCCGAAGTGACGTCTCGGACCATGTCCGTGTCCATGTAGCCGACGTGCAGCGCGGCCACCCGGATGTGCCGGCCGGCGAGCTGCTGGCGCAGTGCATTGGTGAGGGACCATTCCGCGGACTTGGCGGCGCAGTACGCGCCGGCGTCCGGGAAGCTGACCCAGGACAGGCCGGACAGGACGTTCAGGATCGCGCCGCCGCCGTTGGCCGCGATCTGGGGCGCGAAGGCCCGGGCCACTGCCAGGGTGCCGAAGAAGTGGGTGTCCATCTCCAGGCGGATGTCGTCCAGGTCGCTATTGAGCAGATCGGCGTTGGGTGGCGAGCCGGCGTTGTTGATCAGGACGGTCACGTCACCGGTTGCCTGGGCGGCGGCCTTGACCGAGGCGGGGGCGGTGATGTCGAGCGCGATCGGCTTGACGCCCGGCAAGTCGACCCGGTCGGGGTCGCGGGCGCCGGCGTAGACCGTGGCGCCGCGGCCGAGCAATTCGGCGGCGAGCGCCCGGCCGAATCCCCGGTTGGCTCCGGTGACGAGGACGGTGGCGGCGGAGAGGTCCATCGATAGCTCCTGGTGAATCGAGACGACTGACAGGTGGGCCGACGGGGATCGGCCATGTTCAAGGCCTGGCACGGCCGACGAGACCGCCGCAAAGTCCGGCTCTACCGTGCGAGGAATTCGAGTGCCTTCGTCACGAACTGTCCGTGGTATTGGAAGACGCCGCCGTGGCCGGCGTCGGGGTAGATCACCAGTTCGCTGTCGGGCAGGCGGCGGGCCAGGTCGTGGGTGTTCTTCGTCGGGACCATCCGGTCGTGGTCGCCGTTCGCGACGAGCACCGTCTGGTGGACGACGGAGAGGTCGGATGGCTGCGCCAACCCCCAGCGGTGGATGGCCGTGAGCTGGGCGCCGTAGGACCTGAGGGAAATCGCCTTGTCCCGGTTGGTTTTGCGCTCCTTCAGGCGGGCCAGGAACTCCTTGCCCGCCCGCTTCCCGTTCGACGTCCGGGTGAAGAAGAGGAACTGCTTGGGATCCTGGAGCGTCAGCAGCGCGCGAAGGGTGTCGAAGTGGGAAATCCTGGTCACGTTCTTGATCCCTGCGCCGCCGGCGGGGCCGGTACCGGCGATGATCATCTTGCGGATCAGCTGCGGTTCGTCCTGAGCGATCACCTGGGCGATCATGCCGCCCATGGAGAAGCCGAGGAGGTCTACTTCGGTCAGTCCGAGCGCGCGGATGAAGGTGACGGCGTCGGCTGCCATCGCCTCGATGGTCTTCGGCGTCGAGCCGGTGGACGCGCCGACGCCGCGGTTGTCGAAGGCGATGACGCGGTGTTTCGCGGCGATGCCGTCGACGACGCGCGGGTCCCAGTTGTCGAGGACCGCGGCCAGGTGGGTCAGGAAGACCACCGGGACGCCGGTCTTCGGGCCGAGTTCGCGGTAGGCGAAGTCGACGCCGTCGGCGGAGACGGTCCGGGTCGGGGCGTCCTGGTAGGAGGCCACCACGTCGTCCCGGGATTCTTGTTTGCTGGTCATGGCTGTGTCCTTTTCGGTCAGTCGTCGAGGAAGAGGTTCACCTGGGCGGCGAACTCGTCGATGTGCTGGAACAGGAAGGCGTGGCCGGCGTCGCTGTAGAGGACGAGCGTGGAGTCGGGGACTTGTTCGACTGCCTTATAGGAGGCGACGGCGGGGATCATCACGTCGTGGAGCCCGTTGGCGTACAGGACCGGCTGGCTGATCGCCTGGAGCTGGGACTTCAGCTCGTCCCATTCCACGGCCAGGAGGCGCCCCACGGCGGCGAGCTGGCCTTGGGCGGCGTCCTCGGTCACCGCGGGGCCGCAGCAGGACCAGCGGCACGCCGCCCCGCGGACCGGTGCGGCGGTAGGTGAACACCGCGGAGGGGCCGGCGGCGGTGTGGTTCTCGAGAGTTTCGGCCGAGTACGTCGTCATGGCTTATATTATGACCATAATTCTATGCGCGGTGCAAGCCGAAGGGTGGACCGCGGTTCCGCGCTCGGCGTGGTGCGGGTCACGGATGGCCGATCGCGTCGCCGGGCGAAACCGGCGACGCGGACCCGCCCCGCGGCTAAGCGAGCGCCGGTAGCGGTACGTGCGGGATGTACACCAGCACGCGGAAGATTTCGGTGAGCGCCGTGCGCGGCCCGGCGAGGACCGTCGCCCGGCCGTCCTTGAGTGCCCGCGACGGAGTCAACGTGCGAAGCGCGAGGTCGATGAAAGTCTGAAGATCGCAGGCGACCCTCAGCGCCGGGTCGGCCGGCGACGGGCCCGAACGCGGCAGGAACCTGCCGTTCCGCAACTGGAAATGGAACACCTCGTTACCGACCTGGAACTCGAACGCCTCGCGGCGACCGGGGTCCAGGAGCTTCGCCTGCGTGCCCGCCAGTGCCAGTGCGATGAGCTCGGCGCGCGTGGTCCGGGGGTCGATGCGTTCGTCGATGGGCAGGTCGAGCCCCCACAAACCGAGGGCGATCAGGGGATCGCGCAGTCGCTCACCATGGCCGGTGAGCTCGTAGACCGCGACCGCCGCGGGCGCGGGCAGCATGCTCTTGCGGACGATCCCCGCATCCTCGAGCCCTTTCAGTCGCTCGGAGAGCCGGTTGCTGCCGATGGCGGGCAGCGCGGCAAAGAGGTGCTTGAAGCGCTTGGGGCCGAGCAGCAGCTCGCGGATCACCAGCATCGTCCAGCGCTCGCCGAGGACGTCGAGCGAGCGAGCGAGGGGGCACATCTGCCCGTAGGTCTTCGTCGGCACCTGCCGAATATACCCATCGGCACACCGGGGTTGCCAGGAAAACCATCTCTGGTAGCTACCGCTACACACTGTCATTGACATACATATTCACTCCTGTCACTATATGATTCATATAGCAGACCTCGTTCGGGGTCGGCGCGGTCCAAGGAGAGCAGCGATGACGAAGGCCCACGCATCGATGGGCACGACG
The DNA here is from genome assembly GCF_035920445.1 of Nocardia sp. NBC_01730. Lineage (NCBI taxonomy): Bacteria > Bacillati > Actinomycetota > Actinomycetes > Mycobacteriales > Nocardiaceae > Nocardia > Nocardia sp. NBC_01730. The sequence continues at coordinate 4,244,518 of NZ_CP109162.1, forward strand.
TGGAAGCACGCGACGACCCATACGATCAAGGCAGGTGGCGTGGAGTTCGTGTATCGCGAGCTCGGGCCACGGGGTGGTCCGCCGCTCGTCTTCCTGCATCATCTGGCCGCCGTCCTGGACGACTGGGATCCCCGGGTGATCGACGGGATCGCCGCGCGGCGCCACGTGATCACCTTTGACAACCGCGGAATCGGCGCGTCGAGCGGATCGGTGCCTCACACGATCGACGAGATGGCCGCCGATGCCGTCACCTTCATCCGCGCGCTCGGCCACGACCAGGTCGATCTCCTCGGCTTCTCACTCGGCGGCGGCGTGGCCCAGGTCATCGCCCTCGAGCAGCCCGACCTCGTCCGCAGGCCGATTCTCGCGGGCACGGGCCCCGCCGGAGGCGGCGGCATCGACAAGATCACGAGGATCGCCGTCGTGGCGTACCTCGAGGCCGCGCTGACCCTGCGCGACCCCAAACACTTCCTCTTCTTCCCCCGCACGCCGGAGGGCAAGCGCGCCGCGACGGACTACCTGGCGCGGCTGAAGGAGCGCACCGGGAATCGCGACAAACGCATCACGCCCATGGCCATGCGCGCGCAGCTCAAGGCGATCCGGGCCGCCGGCCTTCAGACGCCCCATGGCCTCAGCAGGATCCACCAGCCGGTCCTCGTGGCCAACGGCGACAACGACCTGATGGTCGCCAGTGAGCATTCGGCTGACCTGGCCCGCCGCCTGCCCGCCGCCGATCTGGTGATCTACCCCGACTCCGGACATGGCGGCGTCTTCCAATACCACCAGCAGTTCGTGCCGGCGGTCCTCGAGTTCCTCGAGCGCTGACCTCCGCCCTCCACGTCGTTCGGACGTGGACCCGAGTTCGAGAGAAGAAACTCATGCCTTCTGTATTGGTAACCGGTGCCGGCCGAGGAATCGGCCTGGCGATCACCGAGCACCTGAGCGGACAAGGGTGGGACGTGTACGCCACCGCTCGATCCGACGCCGCCCTCCGCAGTCTCGACCGGCTGCCCCACGTGCACGCGGTTCCGCTGGATATCACCGACCGCTCCGCGATCGCCGGCCTTCCCGACCACCTCCCGGCCGAGCTGAACGGCGTCGTCAACAACGCCGGCGTCCTCGTGAACGGACCGGTGGAGGGCTTGACCCTCGATGACTTGTCACGCCAGCTCGACATCAATGTCACCGCCCAGATCGGCATGACCCAGGCGGTCCTGCCGAAACTACGGGAAGCCCGCGGACGGGTGGTGTTCATGTCCTCGCTCTCCGGCTTGATCACCACGCCGGGCACCGGCGCCTACTCCGCGTCCAAGTACGCGATCGAGTCGCTGGCCGACGCGCTCCGCATGGAGCTGCGCCCGTGGCAGATCCGCGTCTCACTCATCGAGCCCGGCCCTATCCGCACCGACATGTGGGGCGACATGCTCGACGACTACGACCGCATGACCGCACACCTGGCCGAACAGCACCGGGAGCTGTACGCGTCCCACCTCGCCGGGAACCGGAAACTCCTGGCGCGGCTGCAGAAACTCGCGAGCGATCCCAAGAAGGTCGTCAAAGCTGTCAACCATGCGCTGACATCGAGCCACCCGAAACGTCGTTATCTGCTCGACAGCCTCAGCCGTGCGCAGAAAGCATTCGTCTCGCTCGCTCCCACCGCCATCAGCGACGCAGTCCTGGCCGGGGCCACCACGTCCAAGCCGGGTCCTCGCTAGTGAACGGGCAGCCGGCGGCGTACCCGGGCGGTGGCCGGCGACGTTTGCAGTGGACTCTGGCGGCGCTGGCGGCGATACCCATGGCCAGCGCGGCCGGTGAGATCATCCGCGGCCCTCAGGGAGTGCCCGGCGGTTCGCCGGACGTGACACCGACAGTGGACAGCGCCCTCCGCTACGCCAACGTGTTCAAGTTCGCAGTGGGGCCGGTCATCTGGTCACAGCTCGCCCGTGCCGAACGATCGCCCGCCCTGACATTCGCGCTCTCGACCGTCGCTCTCGGCGGCCTCGCCCGCCTGAGGTCATGGCAACAACGCGGGCGACCGCACCCCGTCACGGTTGCCGCGATCGTCCTCGAAACCGTCGGGATGCCGGTGATGATCGCCTGGCAGAAGCGCATCTCGTCGCGTTGAACGAGAGCTGAACGTTGCGGGATCAACGGAAGTGACCGCCTGAACCAGGGGCGGCCGCGTGGGCCGCCCGCAACGCGGCTTTGTCGATCTTGCCGACCGCGTTCTTCGGAATGGCGTCGAGCACGACCAGCGCCGTCGTGTCGCGACAGTCGGCGCTGCGACGCCCCGGCCGTAGCGATCCGGCGGGCGAGCGGCGTCAGCCGGTGCACGGATCCGACCAAGCGCGTGATTCAGCTCGCCGGATCACCGTTCCGATTTGAAGTACGCGTGGTGGAAGAACCAGGAAAGCCGCCCCAGGTCGTAGATCTACGAATCTATTCACCCCCATGGTTTGGCGACGTCGCCATCACCAACGCCGACCTCGAGTCCGTTCCCTTGGCACGAATCACCGCCGCGGCCGGATCGGGCCTACTTACCTCCATGCACGACATCGACACGGTCCCAGACCGATTGACCGCGCCCGAACTGCACACCGCCGCAGCCAAATCTAGCCAGCGTAAGCCACGCGGACGCGGACGCCCGCGCAAACTCACCGACGAATACCTGCGCAAAATAGCCGGATACGCCCGCGAAGCCCACCACCACGGCCAGCCGATCCCGCAATACATCGCGGCCTGCATCGAGCCGGACCCGAGGAAACAGCCCCGCCCCAACATAGTGCGGTAGTGGCTCGCCAAAGCACGCGAATTGCTGATTCATGGCGGGTCTGGTCCATGGCAGCAGGTTTCGACATCGGACCCGGCGGTGCGGCGGCCTCGGCCACGCCCACCCTGAACTTTTCGGTCGCTCAAATCGCCGCCACCCGCACCGATCCACTTCGAATGACAACATCCAGGTGCGGATCAATTCTGTGGGCGGTCATTACCGACAGTACATCGGTGAATCCGGCGTTTGCAGCCCATGACGAATAGGCACCATTGCTGCTTCAAAGCAGTAGATGAAATATATCGAATACCACTGACCATTCGGCTGTTCCCGGATTCTTGACCTTCGGTGCGATCGCGACGAACGTCTGCGCGAGCGCCACGCTCAAGCCACCGGCGATCAGCGGCAGCCGGCGCTCGGTGTCCTCCGAGAGGGCTAGGTCGAGCGGCGGGCGCGCGGCGAGTTGGTCGAACAGCGGTTGTAGCTCGATCTCCTCATCCAGCTTCTCGAACCGATGGATGCTCTGCTGCAGTCCCGCGGTGATCGGCAGATCCCACGGTTCGATCACATCGCGCGAGTTCACCTTCGCCGACGCCTTGGCAACGACGAACAGGTCATAGATCTTGTCGTCGATGAATTCGGTGTAGCGCTTGAGATCATTGCGGTCCACCTGCAGCCCGGCCGCGGCACGGAAGAAACGCTGAAATTTGACGACGCCCATTACCGGCATTTCGTTCAGCTCCTCTCGAAGTATTCGTGAATATGGCGCACCGCCATCGCGCCTTCACCGACGGCGGACGCGACTCGTTTGACCGAGCCGCTACGGACATCGCCCACCGCGAAGACGCCCCGCCTGCTTGTTTCGAGCGGTAGCGGTCGGCGGCCGGAATCGCGCTGATTCTCGGCCGGGTACACCGCGTCCGGGCCGGTGCGGACGAATCCGTGCGCGTCGAGCGCGACGGTGTCCGTCAACCACGCGGTCCACGGCATGGCCCCGATGAAAACGAACAGTGCGCGCACCGCGAGCTCCTCCCGCTCCCCGGTGCGATTGTTCTCGACCACGATTGCTTCGAGTTCGCTGATGCCGATTACTTCGCGCACCTCGGTGTTGCGGTGCACCATCACACGCGGGTGCTGCTCGATCTGCTCGACCAGATACCGGGACATGCTCTTGCCGAGATCGCCATCCCGGATGAGTAGGTGCACGCGCTCGACGCGACCGGCGAGAAACACCGTTGCCTGCCCTGCGGAGTTACCGCCGCCGACGATCGCCACCGGGTCCACGCCACACATCGACGCCTCCTGATGGGTCGCGGCGTAGTACACGCCGGTGCCTTCGAGGCGCTCGATACCGGTCACGGCGAGTCTGCGATAGCGGGCGCCGGTGGCCAGGACGACGGTGCGGCCGAGCAGCACGCCGCCACCGGCCAGCCGCAGCAGATGGTGTCCATCCTCTGCGTCCAGCCCGACTACCTCCGCAGACACCAGCAACCGAGCACCGAACTTTCCGGCCTGGATGACCGCCCGCTCGGCCAGCTCGGTGCCGGAGATACCCGCGGGAAAGCCCAGGTAGTTCTCGATGCGTGAGGAGGTGCCCGCCTGCCCACCCGCCGCAATCGCCTCCAGCACCGAGGTGTCGAGCCCGTCCGAGGCGCTGTACACCGAGGTGGCCAGGCCGGCCGGGCCAGCACCCACCACGATGAGGTCGCACACCTCGCGCAGCGTGTCCGGCACCGGTAGGCCGATGAGGCGCCCCAATTCGGCATTCGTCGGATTGCGCAGCACCCGCTCGCCACGCCAGATGACGACCGGAGTGTCCTCGGGTGCGACACCGAGATCACGCAGGAGTTGTTCGGCCCGACTGTCGCGCTCGAGGTCGATCCAGGTGTGCGGCAATCGGTTTCGCACGGCGAACTCGCGTAGCCGACGGGTGTCGGGCGAGTAGCAGGAACCGATGATTCGGAAACCGCAGACCATACGGAGCAGCCGGCAGCGGCGGATCAGATACGCGCGCAGAATGAGGTCGCTGAGCACCGGATCGTGTTCGACCAGCGCGCGTATCCGCTGGACCGGGACGACAAGCACCTCGCCGTCTTCGATCATCTCAGCGGTGTAGAACGCGACCTGACCTTCCAGCAGGCCCAGCTCGCCGAGGAATCGGCCGGGCCCGTGGATGCGCAGCACCCGGCGTTCCCCCGCATCGTCGTCGACGATCGCGACGGTGCCGGACAGGATCACGAAGAACTCGTCGCTCGGCGCCCCGGCGCGAACCAACGTCTCACCGGCGCGCACCGCTCGCTGGGCGCCGCCGACGGCGAGCGTCGCCACCTGCGCGTCCGACAGTCGCGGAAACGCGCCGACATCGTCCGGGGTTTCGACGTTCATCAGACGAAGTTCTGGTGGACGTAGCACCAGCGCCAATTCTCGCCGGGTTCCATCGATTGGACGATGGGGTGGCCGGTCCCGGTGGCGTGCGCTCGTGCGTGCCGCATCGGGGACGAGTCACAGCAGCCGACGTGCCCGCAGGTCAGGCACAGCCGCAGATGCAGCCATGGCGTGCCGAGCTGAAGACACTCTTCGCAGCCCTGCGGTGTCCGCGGCGCCACCGGCCGGATCGCCGTGACGTGGGGATCGGTATAGATGGAGGTCATGCGGTCACCCCCTTATCCGCTCGATCGGAGAGGGCCTGGTCCAGCCACCTCCGCAGTTCCGGTACCGGAGCGGCGCCCGCCTGCCGGGCCAGCACCTCGCCGTGGTCGAGCACGAGCAAGGTCGGCACCGCCCGCACGACGAACCGCTCGGCGGTGCGGGGTGCGGCATCGATGTCGACCTTGACCAGCTTCAGCCGACCGGCACGTTCGGTCGCGAGCTGTTCGAGCGCCGGGCTGACCATCAGGCAGGGCCGACACCAGGTCGCCCACAGGTCGACAAGGACCGGCACCGAAGACTTTTCGGTCATCTCGGTGAAGTCGTCGTCCCCCGCCGCGACGATCCACGGCAGCGGATTGTGGCAGTTGCCGCAGCGCGGTGTGCCTTCTGCCGCGGCTGGAACCCGGTTGAACTTCCCACAGTTGGGGCACTTGATCTTCGCGGCTTCCATGGTCGTACCTCGTTTTCATGCCGCGATCGCGGGCGCGGTATACGCGACTGCGAGATCGTCACCGTCCACGGTGACAGTGACGGTGCCGCCCTGACCGATATCGCCGCGCACCATCGCCCGGCCGATCTTCGTCTCGACTTCGTGCGCGATGTAGCGGCGCAACGGCCGCGCACCGTAGACCGGATCGAATCCGTGCTGGGCAATGAGCCTGCGCGCCTCCGGGGTGATGTCGAGCCTGATCTGCCGTTCCGCCAGGCGATGTCGGAGTTCTTCGAGTTGCAGCTCGACGATATGCTCGATCTGTGGCAGCGTCAGCGGCGTAAACAGCACGATGTCGTCGACGCGGTTGAGGAACTCGGGGCGGAAGTGTCCCCGCAGCTCGGCGAGCATCCGATCCCGTGCGTCCGGCTTGATTTCGCCGTGGGCGGTGACACCGTCGAGTAGATGGTGGGAGCCGATATTCGAGGTCATGATGACCACGGTGTTACGGAAATCGACCTGTCGGCCTTGCGAATCGGTGATCCGACCGTCGTCGAGCACCTGCAACAGAGTATTGAACACGTCGGCGTGCGCCTTCTCGATCTCGTCGAACAGCACCACCGAGTACGGCTTACGACGCACCGCCTCGGTAAGCTGCCCGCCCTCGTCATAGCCGACGTAGCCGGGTGGCGCACCGATCAACCTGCTGACCGTATGCCGCTCCTGGTACTCGCTCATGTCCAGGCGCACCATATTGTCTTCGCTGTCGAAAAGCGCCGCGGCCAGGGTCTTCGCGAGTTCCGTCTTGCCGACACCGGTGGGTCCGAGGAAGATGAACGATCCGATCGGCCTGCGTGGATCGCGGATTCCCGACCGGGCCCGGATCACTGCGTCCGCGACAAGTTGCACCGCCTCTTCCTGCCCGACCACCCGCTCGTGCAGGATTTCATCGAGCCGTAGCAACTTCTCCCGCTCGCCCTCTTGTAGCCGGGCTACCGGGATTCCGGTCCACGCGGCGACGATTTCGGCGATCTCGTCCTCGGTGACAACCTCGCGTAGCAGCGGCTGCTTGCCCTGCTTGGCCCGCAATTGTTCCTCTGCCGCTTGCAGATTGCGTTCCAGCTTGGTGATCTCGCCGTAGCGCAACTCGGCCGCGCGATTGAGATCGTAATTGCGTTCGGCCTCTTCGGCTTCGTGGCGCAGCTGCTCGAGTTGTCCACGCAATTCCTGTACTCGCCGGATCGCCTGCCGTTCGGCCTCCCATTGGGCGTGCCTCGAGTCGGCCTCGGCCCGCAGATCGGCAAGTTCCTTTCGGAGCTCCTCGAGACGAGCCTTGCTTGCCGCGTCCGTCTCCTTGGACAGTGCCGCCTCTTCGATTTCCAGCCGGGTCACCTTCCTGGTGAGTTCATCGAGTTCTGCTGGCATCGAGTCGATTTCGGTGCGCAGCCGAGCACACGCCTCATCGACCAGGTCGATGGCTTTGTCCGGCAGGAAGCGGTCGGTGATGTAGCGATGCGACAGGGTCACGGCCGCCACCAGCGCACCGTCCTGGATCTTCACGCCGTGGAAGACCTCGAGGCGTTCGCGCAGGCCGCGCAGGATGGACACCGCGTCCTCCACGCTGGGCTCGTCCACCAGCACAGTCTGGAATCGACGTTCCAGTGCCGCATCGGATTCGATGTGCTTGCGATACTCGTCCAGGGTGGTGGCGCCGATCATGTGCAGCTCGCCGCGGGCGAGCATCGGCTTGAGCATATTGCCCGCGTCGAGGGATCCCTCACCGCCGACCGATCCCGCGCCGACCACGGTATGTAGCTCGTCGACGAAGAGCAAGATGCGACCCTCGGCCGCCTTCACCTCCGACAGCACGGCTTGCAGGCGCTCCTCGAACTCGCCTCGATATTTCGCCCCCGCGACCAGCGAACCCATATCGAGGGAGAAGATCGTCTTGTCGCGCAGGCCTTCTGGCACATCGCCACGGACGATGCGCTGGGCCAGGCCCTCCACGATCGCGGTCTTGCCGACGCCGGGATCACCGATCAATACCGGATTGTTCTTGGTCTTCCTGCTCAAAATCTGTGTCACCCTCCGGATCTCGGCGTCTCGGCCGATGACCGGGTCCAGCTTGCCCGCCCTGGCTTCGGCGACGAGGTCGCGGCCATATTTCTCCAGTGCCTCGTAAGCGCCCTCCGGGGTCGCCGAGGTCACCCGCTGATTGCCACGAACCGTGGTGAGCGCCTGCAGGAACGACTCTCTGGTGATGCCCTGACCCGCGAGGATCCGACCCGCCACAGTGCCCGACCCCTCTTCGGCCAGCGCCATAACCAGGTGCTCCACCGAAACATAGGAGTCCTTTAGCCGCTTGGCTTCTCGTTCGGCCGATTCGAGCAGCGCCGCCAATCGCCGGGTTACCATCACCTGCCCCGGCGCGGCGCCCGGACCGCTGACCTTGGGCCGGCGGGCCAACTCGCGATTCAGGTCGGCGCGCAACGCGTCGAGATCCGCGCCCGCCTGGTCGAGCAGCCGGGGCACCAGCCCGTCGTGCTGGTCGATCAACGCGAGCAGCAGATGCTCGCCGTCGACCTCGCTGTGCCCCAATCGCGTCGCCGCGTTCTGCGCTTCGCTCAAGGCTTCCCGAGACTTCTCCGTCAACTTGCTGGTGTCCATCGGGACGTCCTCCTTCGACGAGGATCGGCTTCGAGTTCTTGGATTCGGTCCAGCAGATCGAGCACCAACCCGATTGCCGCATAGTTCAATCCGAGCCCGGACCGCAAGCGCTGGATTCGGGCGACAACGGCCACCGCGGACGGTTCGAAGCGAAGTTCGGTACCTTCGTAGGCACCGTCGAGCAGTCCGAGCGCAACCAATCTGCGCACCATGTCCGGATGCAGACCGGACTGCTGTGAAACCTCGTCGAGCCGCAGCCCCGGTCGCCGCACGATCACATATTGCGGTGTGGGCGCGCTCATTGCTCTCTCCTCGGATCGAAGGTCGATTCGGCGGCCAACTGCTCGAACAGCTCCCGTTCCCGCGCGGTCGGTTTCGACGGCACCATGACCTTGACCTCGGCGTACAGGTTGCCGTTGGCGCCGCGGGCATTGGGCATGCCCGCGCCACGCAATCGCAGCTTGCGTCCGGTCGAGGAGCCCGGCGCCACTTTGACTTTCGCCTCGCCGCTCGGAGTCGGAACCGCGACGGTGGCGCCGAGCACCGCCTCCCACGGGGTGACGGCCAGGTCGACGTAGATGTCGCGGCCGACCAACCGGAAGCGCGGATGCGGCTTGATGTGCACGACCAGGTAGAGATCCCCGGCAGGCGCGTCACCACTGCCCCTGCCGCCCTGCCCGGCCAACCGGATCCGCTGGCCGTCGATCACCCCGGCCGGGATGTCAACGTCGTAGCTGCGCCCGTCGAGCCCGAGCTTGCGCTTGCCGCCGCGGTATGCCTCCTCGACAGTCAGCTCCAGGACCGCCTCCTGATCGGCACCTGGAATCGGTCCGTATCCGCCGCCACGGCCACCGAAGATATCGCCGAATATGTCGCCGAAGTCGACGTCGCCGTCGAAACCGCGACCGAAGTGCACGCGGGTCCCGCCACCGAAACCACCTCTGCCGCCGAATCCGCCGGTGGCCGCGCCGACCCGTTCGTCGTAGTCTTCTGGCACCCGCCGAAAGTCCTCACCGAAGCGGTCGTAGCGACTCCTCGTCGACGGATCGGACAGGACCTCGTACGCCTCGCTGACCTCCTTGAACCGATCCTCCGCCGCCGGATCGGAATTCACATCCGGGTGATATCGCCGTGCCAGCTTGCGATATGCCTGCTGAATCTGGTCCTTGCCGGCGTCGCGGGAAACCCCGAGGACCTCGTAGTAGTCGCGCGCCATCGACGCTCACCCCTCGCGTCTGCTGACGATCACGGCCGCCGGACGCAGCTGCCGTCCGTTCTCGCCGTATCCGGGGCGCAGCACCTCGACCACGGTCCCCGGCGGGAAATCGGGCCGGTCGACCACGCTGACCACCTCGTGCATTTCCGGGGAGAACGGCACCCCCACCTCCGAATGCCTCGGATAGCCGAGCTGTTCCAGTACCTGCACCGCCTGGTCCCGGATCGCGCGGACGCCCGCGACGAGTGGGTCCGCCTCGCTGTTCGCGTGCGCCAGCGCCAGTTCCAAGTTGTCCAGCATCGGTAGCCAGGCACCCGCCACCTTCGATCGTTCGGCCGCTCGCTCTCGATCGAGATCCCTGGCGTAGCGCTTGCGTAGGTTGTCCAGATCGGCGGCGGTGCGGCGCCAACGGTCTTCCAACTCGGCGATCTGGGCGTCGGGTTGTTCCGGCGCCGCATCCGGATCGGAGGTGTCGGTGGTCGACTGGTCTGCGGAGGTTTCCATCGGGAATCCCTCAGCTCCGGTCGAACTCGGCGTCGATCACGTCGTCGTCACCGGGTGCGCCAGCGCCTCCACTCGAGCCCGCGCCCGCATAGCTCGATTGTCCGTCGTCGCCGCCGGATTGCGCGGGCTGCAACCCGTACTGCAACTGCTGCAGTTCCGAGGTGAGCGACTGCACCCGATCCAGCGGCGCTTCTTCTTTGACGGCCTGTCTGGCGTCGGCGACCAGCATCTCGGCGCGTGCTCTCTCGTGCGGAGGCGCGCTGTCACCGAGTTCGGCCAGGCGCCGTTCCACCTGGTACGCGGCCGAATCCAACGCGTTGCGGGCATCGACGGCCTTGCGCAGTTCCTCGTCTTCGCGGCGGTGCTGCTCGGCCTCGGCGAGCATCCGGTCGACCTCGCTCTGGTCCAGATTGGACTGCTCGCTGATCGTGATGCTCTGCTCTTTGCCGGTGTCCTTGTCGCGCGCGGTGACATTGAGGATGCCGTTGGCGTCGATGTCGAAGGTGACCTCGACGTGCGCCTGGCCGCGTGGTGCCGGCCGGATGTCCTCCAGCCGGAACCGGCCGAGCACGCGGTTGTCGGAGGCGCGCTCGCGTTCGCCCTGGAGCACTACCACATCGACCGCGGGCTGGTTGTCCTCCGCGGTGGAGAACACCTCGCTGCGCCGGGCAGGGATGGTGGTATTGCGCTCGATGATCTTCGTCATCACCCCGCCCTGGGTCTCCACGCCGAGCGACAGCGGCGTTACGTCCAGCAGCAGCACATCGGAGACCTCGCCCTTGAGCACGCCGGCCTGGACGGCCGCGCCGAGCGCGACGACCTCGTCCGGGTTGACGCTCATGTTCGGGTCCTTGCCGCCGGTCAGCCTGCGCACCAGCGCCTGTACTGCCGGGATGCGGGTGGAACCGCCGACCAGGATCACCTCGTCGATGTCATTGGCGGTGACCTTGGCGTCCTTCATGGCCTGTTCCACCGGGCCGAGGCAGCGCTGCACCAGATCCGCGGTCAGGTCCTCGAACTTCGAGCGCATGATCGTGGTGGTGAGGTGCTTGGGTCCGTTCGCGTCGGCAGTGACGAAGGGCAGGTTCACCTGTGTCTGTGTCACCGAGGACAGCTCGACCTTGGCCTTCTCTGCCGCCTCGAAAAGTCGTTGCAGCGCTTGCGGATCGGCACGTAGGTCGATGTGTTCTTCGCGCTGGAATTCGTCGGCGAGATAGTCGACGATGCGACGGTCGAAGTCGTCGCCACCCAAATGGGAATCGCCCGCGGTGGAGCGGACCTCGACCACGCCGTCACCGACGTCGAGCAGGCTGACATCGAAAGTGCCACCGCCGAGGTCGAATACGAGCACCGTCTCGTGGGTCTGCTTGTCCAATCCGTACGCCAATGCGGCGGCGGTCGGCTCGTTGATGATGCGCAGGACGTCGAGTCCCGCGATCCGGCCTGCGTCCTTGGTGGCATTGCGCTGTGCGTCGTTGAAGTAGGCGGGCACGGTGATCACCGCTTCTTTGACCCGCTCCCCCAGATACTTGCTCGCGTCATCGACCAGCTTCCGCAGCACCAGCGCGCTGATCTCCTCGGGCGCATACATCTTGCCCCGCACATCGAATCGGGCAACGCCGCCTTCGCCCTCGACGACGTCGAAGCTCACCGCCTTGGCTTCCTCCGAAATTTCGTCGAAGTGGCGGCCGATGAATCGTTTCGCCGAATAGATCGTGCCCTTCGGATTCAAAATCGCCTGTCTGCGGGCGAGCTGACCGACAAGTCGCTCACCGCTTTCGGTGAAGGCAACCACCGACGGTGTGGTGCGCGCGCCCTCGGCATTGGCGATCACCACCGGCTCCCCGCCCTGCCAGGTCGCGATGACAGAATTCGTAGTTCCCAGATCGATTCCTACAGCAGTTGCCATATCAATTCCTTCGGATCGGCGCGACCGGCCGGCCGCCGGATATTCGACACCACCAATCCTTCCGACCGCGCCAAAGGCACGACACGGTCCGACAAGGCGAAAAACGCACACCGATTGGTCCTGCCGGAACAGAGGCAATCAACTACGGATCGCGAAGGTGTTGGCGCAGCGATCGACCACGCCGTCGAGCAGTGGGATCGGGTCGACCTGCAACCCTCCGGTGGCGCTGCTCCTCGGCACCGCGGGCACCATGATCACTGCCCGATTTGTTCGATTTGTCCGATACGAGCAGGATTCGGTCAGATCGAATCGAGTTCGCGGGCCGGTTGAGGAGCCAGCTGCCGACGCTCGACATCGATATTGGAGATCGTCAGGATAGGCTACCAGCGCGACGATGACCACCAGGAACAACCCGGTGGTGACGGCCGGTCCGAAACCGAGTCCGCCGTTGTCACGATCCTGCGTCAGCAGGTCGCCCAGGGAGGCGCCGAGCGGCCGGGTGAGCTTCCCCCGCTGAGCGGGAGAGCGAATTACCTGGTTCCGGCTGGTACCGGTTGATGATAGCTGGCTTCGTATTCATCGGGTGATCGCGAGCCGAGTTTCTTTTGGATACGTTGGGTGTTGTACCAGCAGTCGATATAGCCGAACAGTGCGTTTTCGGCGGCTTCGCGGGTGCGCCACGAGTTGCGATAGACCAGTTCGGCCTTCAGGGTGCAGAAGAAGTTCTCCATCAACGCATCGTCTAGCTGTCGCCGACTGATCCCATGAATTGAGCAATCCCGTTGTCGGCCAACTGATTAGCGAAGCGGAACGCCATGTAGGTCGAACCCCTGTCGGAGTGATGAACCAGCTCACCCTCACGCACGTCCCGTGACCAGACGCTCTATTCGAGCGCGCCGGCACCAGGTCGGTGTCACAGCGATCCGACGTCTTCCACCCGACGATTCGGCCCACGCGCGACACGCCGATCGGTGTAACATCAAGGATCGACGGCCGCAGCATCGCATCGGCACGTGGGACACCAAGGATCTAAGCAGGTCACGGGCTCGCGGTAGACAGACGCGATCGGTCAGTATTCGGGATCGGGCACCGAAGCCGTCGCGGTTTCGAGGTCGGCGCGCGACCTCGGCCGCCTAACCCCACGGACTCGATCCACATGAACCAGCAACCGTTGAGTTCACACGTCGATGACTCGCTCGCCCGCACCCAATTGTCGTCGATGCACGCCCTGTGCGCCCTGTCGATGATGCTCTTCGCCGAACATCAGGGCCTGGACATCCTGCGGATCGCCGCGGAGGCGGTGCCCTCGCTCGGGTGCTGCCGCACGCTGGCGAGCTATCACACCGTCAACGGCGAATTTCTGCCCTACCCGCCGCTACCTGTGCGGCCCGACCTCGACACCCAGATCCGCGCGCAGGACGGTGCAGGCAAAGTCGACCTGTCCGACAGCCAGTGGGGCTGGGCGTTCACCCTGTCGAGCGTGACCGGAACACGCGGCTCGCTGCTTGTCGCTGCCGACCACGAACCCCGGCCGGACGAGATCTTCCTACTCACCGTGCTGGCTCAGCTGACCGGTGCGGCGCTGGCGAATGCCGCACTGCGCGAACGGTCGGTCGCCCACGCCATCCAATTGACCGAGACCAACCAGCACCTATCCGCCAGTGTGGTCCGACTGGAGAGCCAGATGCGGGTACACGAAGTGCTCGCCGGCGCCGCGGCCTACGGCGGCGGGGAGCACGGGATCGCGGACGCCCTCGCTCAGCTGTCCGGGCTACCCGTAGCGATAGAAGACCCCTTCGGCAACTTGAGGGCCTGGTCCGGGCCGGATCTGCCGGACCGTTACCCGAAACCCTCACCGCAGCAACGTGAGCAATTGCTGCACCGCCTCGCCACAGCCAACGCACCTCTGCGCGTCTGCGACCGGGTAATCATCCTGGTGAAACCGCGCGCCGAAATCCTCGGCACACTCGCGCTGGTCGACCCCGACCATCGGGTGACCGACGAGCACCTCTTCGCCCTCAGCTACGGCAGTACCGTTCTCGCGCTCGAACTCTCGCATCAACGCAACGTCGCCGAGATCGAGCTGCGCCTGCGCCGCGACCTGGTCGACGATCTGCTGTCCGGTACCGACAACGACAACGACAGCGCCTTCGCCAGAGCCGAGGCATTGGGACACGACCTACACGGTCAGCACTACCTCGTCCTGGTACACAGCACCGACAGCGCGGTCGCCGAGGCGGTAGGCCGCGCTGCGACCGCGCTGGACCTGCACTACATTCCGGGACGCCACGCCGGGATGGTGGTGCTGATCACCGACCGCAGACCCGATCCGGTCGCCCTGCACCACGCGATCCGCGAACACCTCGACACGACACCGGTGGCCATCGGCATCAGCGGCCGCTGCGACCAGCCGAGCCATTTCGCTGGTGCCTTCACCGACGCGCACCGCGCCATCAATATCCGGCTGCGATCCCGAATACCCGACGGCGCAACCGCATTCGACGAACTCGGGTTCTACCGCCTGATCGACACCGCCCATACCGACGGCCAGATCGAAGCATTCATGCGTGAATGGCTGGGCGCGCTCCTCGACTATGACCGAACCCGCAACACCGACCTCGTCCACACCTTGAGCCAATACCTCGAATGTGGCGGCAACTACAACGATTCAGCCGCCGCACTGCACATCCACCGCAGCACCCTGCGCTATCGCCTCGGGCGCATCCGGGAACTCACCGGCTTCAACCTGCGCGACGTCAACACCCGCTTCAACCTGCAAGCCGCGACCCGCGTCTGGCAATTCCTTTCCGCCGTACACCTCCCAGGCGAGACCTGATATCAGCGCTGCAGACTCGGAGTCGACCTGTGGGATGGCCTGGCCGATCGCCGAACGAACCGGCCGTGGGACGAGAACACCACGGGTCGCCTCCACCACGAAAGGCGCTACACGCTGATTGGACCGATGCAGGCAGGTGTCGGTGTGAGGGCGCCGTCCATGACTTCGGTCCACCACTGCTCGAGACCGCTGGGGGCGGGCCAGTAGACGACGGGGACGCCGAGATCGGCCGGGTCTGTCGCAGTCGCCGGGGCGAGCCGTGCGGGATCGGTGCGGGTAGTGCGGGTCCGGGCGCTGTGGTCAGCGGGCGAGGTAGTCGTAGTCGTCATCATCATGTGGGGTGATCCAGGCTTGGTCGATACGGTCGGTGAGGTCGGCAGGCTCGATCGCTGCGCGCAGGGCCTCGGCGAGTGGGGGCAGCGTGGTGGTGTCAAGGCCGATGTCGAGGTCGCTGTCGCGGAGGGGAACGTTCTGGCCGGCGCGGTCGAAGTCGCTGCCTGCGGGGGTGGTGGTCCAGGTGGCGGTCACGGCGGGGCGGCACGCCGTGCCCGCCTGCTGTGCCACGACAGTGGCTGTGCACGCGCCGGACGGGGTGTCCTGGCGTCCGGGTGCCGGTGTGCAGGAACCAGGCCCGGCCGCCGGCCCGTATATCGCGAAAACACTTCTGCGCGAGAACGGTTTCGTGTGGTCTTCGTTGTCTTCGACGGGCATCACCTCGCTCTCACTCGTCATCGGGTACCGCACCGAGGCTCTCAGCGCCGGGGGCGGGCCGCGCTGGCGCGCCGGCCCGACGCCCGGTCGGCGTCCGTGCAGCCGGGCGGTCCGCCCTCCCGGGCGCCGCGCGCCCGGCCGTGGCCAGGGTGCGCGAGGTCCGCGCGGTGGCGGGGACCTCCACCGATCCCGGGCTTCGCGCAAGACCTGGTCGATTTCGGCGAACAGCTCCTCGAGATCGGCGTCCAACACCAGCAGCCGGGCATCCAGGCCCGACAGCTCGCCGGCCTCGGTCGCAGCGTGACCGGTCGCGCACCTCATCGCGGGCACATCACAGGACTCCCGTGAGGCCGCCGGGTCAGGCGTTGATGGCCTCGCGTTCGTCGTGGCGGCTGATCTCGATCTTGCGGGGCTTGGCCTTCTCCGCGACCGGGATCACCAGGCGCAGCACCCCGTCTCGGTAGTCGGCGCGGATCGCGTCGGTGTCGAGGTTCTCCCCCAGGAACAACTGGCGGCTGAACACCCCACGGGTGCGCTCCGCGGCGATCATCGACCGCTCGGGGTCCAGTTCCGGGCGCGAGGCCCGCACAGTCACCACGTTGCGTTCGATATCTAGATCCAGCGAGTCCGGGTCGATGCCGGGCAGGTCGAGTTCGACGAAGAACTCGTCTCCCTCGCGCCAGGCGTCCATCGGCATCACCGCCGGACGGGCCGGCGTGCCGAACACCTGCTGTGTCAAACGATCCAGATCCCGGAACGGATCGGTGCGCATCAGCATGGTCGCCACCTCCTACTCACTCCATTCTCGATCGAAGGGAACTCAGATAACTTGTGCCATCTGACATAGCATCGCCGCCCTGACCGCGCAAGGAGTCAACCTCGCCGCGATCGCCCGCATCCTCGACCTCGAAGACGCCAACACCGAACTGCGCCACACCAACGCCGCGCTCACCGCCGAACGCGACCGACTACACCACAACCCGCAGTGACACTGGGCGCGCGGCCGGGCGGGAACCGATCCGCCGCCCCGCGTCGGCCGGGGTGGCCTCTACCGCCTGCTCCAGCATGTCGATCGCCCGGACGCCTGTCCCAAACGGTTCACGCCAGATACCTCCACCACCAGCCGATCTCAACGTCGGCTATCACAGCCTCTCGTCGAGACCCTCCCGCCACACCCCGATCCCTCGGCAGCCACGTCCCAACCGTGGGGGACCAAAACGCGGGGAAAGCCCGGGAAATTCTCGAGCAAACAGGTCAGGCCCTGTTGAGAACTCCTCGACCTGCAAGTACGAGCCCGGGCCGAGCAACAGGGCACCGCCTGGCGGCAGCGGTATCCCGTGCGTTCCGGAATCGAGGGCCCCGTCTGTGAATTCGCGCGCGGGCACGGCATGATGCAATGTCGCTATTGCGGCCAGCACAAGGCCCACGTCCAGATCACCAACAGAGTCAAGCTGAGGCGCGACTCTCCCACCCGTTGGCACACTGAGCCGTGAAACGAGAAAAAGGTCCGTTACAAATAACGGCCCTGACCTGCGTAAATGAGTGGAGCTAAGGCGACTCGAACCCCCGACCCCCACACTGCCAGTGTCGCCGAGGCTGCCCAACGGGTGTCGCCCCATCCCTCCCGTCCAGTTCACGGGCCTGATCAGTCCGGCTCGTACTGCCTCGTACAGCCGAGATCTGCATTTCTTGGCACGCTGTCGGCACACTGAAAGCTGCCGATGACCTGCGAGGACACCGGATCCGGCACGTCGTTCAGGCGTGGGATTTTCGCGGCGAGGACCTGTGCGACAGCGCTGGTGGTCCGGTCGAGATGAATGCATTCAGGGCTTCCACCAGTCCATGCCGTTGCGTTGCGGGCATGTTCTGGACGACACTCGCGATTTCGCTGCGGCGGCGGCATACCCACGGTGCCTCGGTCGTCAGGTTCGCCTTCACCGAATTGTTGGGTTCAAGCTGCTGCCCCGGTTGAAGAACATCGGCTCGATCCGCCTGTATCGGCCCGACGACGCGGGCGTCTACGGTGAGCTGGGACCGGTGCTGACCCGCCCGATCCGGTGGGAATTGATAGCCCATCAGTACGACCAGATGGTGAAATATGCCACCGCGCTGCGCCTGGGCACCGCCGAATCGGAGTCGATCCTGCGGCGGTTTACCCGCGGCGGCCCGAAACACCCCACCTACCAGGCCCTGGAGGAGTTGGGGCGGGCAGTACGCACGATCTTCGCCTGCGACTACTTGGCGTCGGAAGAACTCAGGAGAGAGATCAACAGCGGGTTGCAGGTGGTGGAGAACTGGAACTCCGCCAACACGGTTGTGTTCTACGGCAAGGATTCCCAGCTCACCGGTGCTGACCGCGAACACGCCGAGGTATCGATGCTCGCTTTACACCTGCTGCAATCGGCGATGGTGCACATCAATACCCTGCTTCTGCAAACCGTCCTGGAAGACCCCCAGTTCCACGACCTGGTCGGCGACAATGAACGCCGCGCAATGAGCCCACTGTTCTGGTCCAACATGCGGCAGCCCCGCTGGGTGAGTGCTTCCGGGTGGCGGTCAAGCGGTGCTTATGATTCGGCTTTCCGAAGGTCGGGTGGCTCACAGCCCAGCCGGCGGTATTGATGATCGCCGACTTGACGCGTGCAGCCGCCCGGCCGCGTAGGGCTCCCGGTTTCGCTCGCGCGTCACCGTCGACCAGCTGGAAGAGCCCATCGTTGCGGCCGAGGCTGATGTGGTTGCCGATATAGGAGAAGGTGGTTGGCGCGACTTTGCGGCCGGTCAGGTCCCCGATGATTGCAGCCGTCGCCGCCTTGCTGGTGGGTCCCGCCGAAGCACACGACATCGGGTACGGCAGGCCGTTGTCGCCGATGACAAAGACGCTGTCACCGGCGGCGTAGACGTTCGGGTGTGAGACCGACCGCATCTGCTGGTCGACCGTGATCTGTCCGTTGGGTTCCACCAGCAGGCCGCTGGTGGCAGCGATCGGGTGGACGGCGAAGCCTGCGGCCCACACGGTCGCGTCGGCGGTGAACGCGGTGCCGTCGGCGGCGGTCGCCGCAGCCTTCTCGACGCGCTCGATGGCGGTGTGCTCATGGACCGTGATATCGAACCGGTCGAAGGCGCGCCGCATGTGACGGCGGGCCTTAGCGCCCAGCGAGGCGCCGAGTTCGCCGCGGGTGACGAGGCTGACCCGAAGCCCTGGACGGGATTCAGCGAGCTCGGTGGCCGCCTCGATCGCGGTCAGATTGCCGCCGACCACCAGCACCTTCCCGCCCTCGCCCAGCTCGTCCAGGCGTGCGCGCAGGCGCAGCGCGGCCGGCCGCGCCGCCACATGGTAGGCGTGCTCGCCGACGCCGGGAACGCCATGGTCTGCGATGGTGCTGCCGAGCGCGTAGAGCAGGGTGTCGTATTCGAGCCGGTCGACACCCTCCCCGTCGACGACTGTGACAGTCCGGTGCTCGGCGTCGACGCTGGTTACCCGCGCCAGTCGGAGCCGAATGCCGGTGCCCGCGAACACCTTCGCCAGCGGCCGGTGGCGGAGATCCTGCCCGGCGGCGAGCTGATGCAGGCGCAGCCGCTCGACGAAATCGGGTTCGGCGTTGACGACGGTGATCTCGAAGTCGTCGGAGTGGAGCTGGCGTGCCAGGAATGTGGCGGAGAAGGCTCCGGCGTATCCGGCCCCGAGAACGACGATGCGGTGCTTCATGGTTGAGACTCCTGTCTGGTTCGCGTGCTTGCTGAACGAGACACCGCCAGTCGCGATTTTCTGACAGCCTCGACCAGTGATATGGATCACTGCCGGAGCCTCATCCGGCCGACGATCTCCATACGGAACCATCGGTGCGCCGATCGCACGGCGAGCCCACAGCCCGAACGAGACTGTGATCTGCTTCACAATATGTCAGGATATTCGTCGATGCGGTGTCTTGTTCTCGACCCACTCGGATTGAAGGAGACATCATGGGCGAGAGCATCGAGGTAGTCGTGGTCGGCGGCGGATACGCCGGAGTGATGGCGGCCAATCGTGTGAGGCAGCGCGACGACGTGACGGTGACCGTGATCAATCCGCGGCAGGTCTTCGTACCACGGCTGCGGCTGCACCAGCTGGTGAGCGGGACCCACGATGCGGTTGT
The DNA here is from genome assembly GCF_035920445.1 of Nocardia sp. NBC_01730. Classification (NCBI taxonomy): domain Bacteria; kingdom Bacillati; phylum Actinomycetota; class Actinomycetes; order Mycobacteriales; family Nocardiaceae; genus Nocardia; species Nocardia sp. NBC_01730. The sequence continues at coordinate 4,264,343 of NZ_CP109162.1, forward strand.
CGACTACCAGGAGGTACTCGCCGAGGGCGTCGAGCTGGTGGTCGACAATGCGACGCACATCGACGCGACCGGGCGCACCGTGACCCTCACCGAGGGTGGCAGCATCGGCTACGACTACCTGATCTACGCGGTAGGCAGCCTCAGCGGCGGACCGCAGGTGCCGGGCGCGGCCGAATTTGCTTATCCGGTCGCGACTTTGGAGGCCGCGCAGCGGCTGCGGTCGGTGCTCTTCGACACGCCTATGACGGCCACGGTGACGGTCGTCGGGGGCGGTCCGGTTGGTATCGAGACCGCTGCGGAACTCGCGGAACAAGGTCGCAGTGTCAGGCTGGTCTGCGGCGATGCCGTCGGCCCGTACCTGCACCCCAGCGCTCGGCGCACAGCCCGCAAATACCTCACCAACCTGGGCGTCGAGGTGATCGAAGGCCCGGATACGTCGGTCACCGCGGTGAGGTCGGGAACCGTGGAACTCGGCGACGGCCGCACCCTGGCGAGTCAGGTCATTATTTGGGCTGCGGGTTTCGGTGTGCCCGATCTGGCCGACCGCAGCGGGTTGCGCACCGACGCCGCCGGGCGGCTGCTCACCGACGAGACACTAACCAGCATCGACAGCGATCGCATCATCGCGGCGGGCGACGCGTCGGCGCCGTCGGACCTGCCGTTCCGGATGAGTGCCTACATCGCTGGATGCCTGGGCGCCCACGCCGCCGACACAGTGCTGGCCCGGATCGCGGACGAGCGGCCGGCGCCGATCGACCTGGCATTCCAGGCCATGTGCTTCAGTTTCGGCCGCGGTGCCGGGATCTTCCAACTCCTTCAGAAGGACGACACGGCAAAGCGGTTGTACTTCACCGGGTTCATGGGCCGCAAGCTCAAGGAGTTCTCCTGCACCGCCAGCGTCAAGCACCTGGTGACCGAGGCGCACAAGCCCGGGTCGCACCACTGGCCGAAGGATGGTGAACATCGGCCCGCCCTGCTACGAGCCCGGAATGAGAACGTGACGACACCGAGCGCGTAGACGCCGGTTCCGCCGCTATCACCAGTGGCACGGTGTGCGGAAGCGTTCGAATCGAGAACGCCGCGCATCGTGCGCCCGTACTGGCCCCCACAACCACCTCCAGGAGAGGAATTCATGCACACGACAGGTGAATCCGGTGCGCGACGGCAGGCCGAGGGCGAGGCCGCGAGCCTCGGCGACGGTGACCACGCCACCCTCGCAGCGACGGAAACGTTTGTCGCGCACCGCAATCTGCTGTTCACGGTCGCCTACGAGATGCTCGGATCCGCGGCAGACGCCGACGACGTCCTGCAGGAAACCTGGTTGCGCTGGGTAGGCGTCGACGCGGCGCACGTCGACTCCCCGCGCGCCTATCTGGTTCGAATCACCACACGGCAGGCGCTCAACCGGCTGCGTTCGGTGAAGCGCCGCCGGGAGGCGTACGTGGGCTCCTGGCTGCCGGAGCCGTTGCTCACCACTCCGGATGTGGCCGCCGATGTGGAACTCGCCGAAAGCGTGTCGATGGGGCTGATGGTCGTGCTCGAGACCTTGACTCCAACCGAACGAGCGGTATTCGTGCTGCGCGAAGCGTTCGGGTTGGACTATGCCGAGATCGCGGCCGCGGTGGAGAAATCCTCCGCCGCCGTGCACCAGATCGCCCACCGCGCCCGCCGCCACGTCGAAGCCCGCCGACCGCGCCGCGCGGTCACCGCGCGCGAGGCGCAAGCGACTGTCGAAGCGTTCCGGCGCGCGCTCGAGACCCGAGACCTGCAGGGCCTGCTCGACGTACTCGCCCCCGAGGTGGTGGCGATCAGCGACGGCGGCGGCATCAAGCAGGCCACCCCACGGCCCGTCATCGGCGCGGACAAGGTGGCGCGGTTCATGGTCGGGGGCCTCACCAAGCACGACATCGCGCTCACCGTCGAACCGACCGCGATCAACGGCAGCCCCGCATTGGCGCTGCACATCGACGGGGAACTCGACGGTGTCATCGCGGTGCGGGTCGAGGACACCCGCATCACCGGTCTCTACTTCGTCCGCAACCCGCACAAGCTGACCCACATCGACACCGAAACCCCACTCACCCTGCGCTGACACCGGCCACGAACCGACACGACCCGACCGTCCAAAGGAGAAAGACATGACCACGCGGGCACCGCTCGCCACCGACACGCTTCCGTCACGATGGCCGACCGTGGCCGGAGCCGTCGTCCTGCTCACGACGATCACCAGTGTATTGCTCATCGCCTTCGCCTGGCCGTCGGTGCGGTCCTCGGTGCACGATGTGCCGATCGCCTTAGCCGGGCCGACCACCGCGGTCGCCCAGGTCCGGACCGCGCTCGAGCAGCGTGCGCCGGGCGGCTTCGACATCACCGAAGTCGCCGACACTGCGAGCGCGGAACAACTCATCCGCGACCGGCAGGCGTATGGAGCTATAGATCTCAGCTCCGGCACCCCGCAGGTCATCGTCGCCTCCGCCGCCAGCACCGCGGTCGCCCAAACCCTGCAGACTATGGCGACCGGACTCGGACAGAACGGCAATGCCGGTACACCGGTGGCGGTCCGCGACCTCGCCGCCCTGCCCACCGACGACCTGCGCGGCGCCGGCCTGTCCGCTGGTGCCCTGCCACTGGTCATGGGCGGCCTGCTCGCCGCAGTGCTGCTGACCAGGCTCGTGCGCGGCACCGGCCGCCGCGTCTCCGGGACACTGGCCTTCGCGGTCACCTGCGGCCTAGCCGTGGCGGGAATCCTGCAGTTCTGGTTCGCTTCGCTCAGCGGCTCCTACCCCACCAACGCAGGTGCCGTCGCATTGAGCATCGCGGCCACCTCACTGACCGTTCTCGGGCTCGAATCGGTGTTCGGAAACGCCGGAATCGGGATCGGCGCCGTGATCATGATGCTCATCGGCAACCCCCTCTCGGGGACGGCCACCGCCCCCGAAATGCTGCCCGGCTGGTCCGGCGCTCTCGGGCAGCTGCTGCCGCCCGGGGCGGGTGGTCGGCTACTGCGATCGACCGCCTTCTTCGACGGCCGCGGCGCTACCCCCGCCATCACCGTCCTGGTCGTCTGGGCCACACTCGGGGCAGCGCTGTGCCTGATCGGCGGCCTGCGCGCACACCGGGCCACCTCGAACCCTGAACGTGCAATTCGAAAGGAGTATCAGCAAACGTAATTCCCACACCGTCGCCACGTGCCCGCAGCGACGACGGCATCACTTCAGCAGCTCTCAGCGCTCCGCCTCGGCCCGAAGCTGTGCGGCCACTTCGAAACCCAGCTCTCGGCCCTCGACTCGGGCGGTTAGCTCGGCCACATGGGCGATCCGTTCGGCGGCGCGGGTATGGACAGTGGGCAATTCGGACAGTGGCAGTCGTTCGGCCACCGCGATCTCCAGCTCTCCGGCGTCGACGCGAGCGACCAGCGTGGCGAGCTGAGCGGCGTCGCTGTACGCGAAGGGCCGCACTGCCCGCACCCCGCGTCCGACATCCTCCGGGACGGGAGTGGTCGTGCTGACGTATGCCCCACCGTCGGCGACCAGGTCCGCCAACTCCGTGTTCTCCTCCGGACTGCTGGGCGCCAGGTTCAGCACCACGTCGAACCGCTGTCCGGCCACCGCCTGCACGACGGGGGTTTCGGTGTAGTCGATGATCCGCTGCGCGCCGTAGGAGCGAGTGCGGTCAAGGCTGCGCGGGCTGGCTGTCGCGGTCACGGTGGCGCTGGCGGCGATCGCGGGAATCTGCGCATTGCCATGGGGACACCTCCGGCCGCGACGGCCCGACGAAGATCTACGAGGGCCGGAGAATCAGGTACCGGACGAGCCCGAGCAGGAAATGGCGGGCGTCTCATAGCCACGACCCACGCGGTACGCATCGCCGATCCCGATGCCGTCTACGGCATGCGCACCGCAACGCTGTCACCAGCGGATCCTGTCAGTCGTGTTCGGCGGCGTACTGCTCGCGCCAGCGATCGATGAGAGGGACCAGCTCGTTGGTCATGTAGGTGTAGAAGTCCTGCATCTCGTGCAGACGGCGCGCGGTGACCGTGTCCTCGCCGGTCGCATCGATACCTTCCTGGGCGGCGTCGCGCATGGTGGCCAGCATCGTGTTCTGCTGCGACATCAAAGCCGCCCAAGCGCCTCTGCGGAATCTGTAGTGGTCGCGCCGACTGCCCGGTGCGGGGACTCGTTCGATCAGGCCGACCGGGATGAGCTGTTTGATGGCGGTGGAGACCGCGCCGGAACTGATCGACAACTCCTCGCACAAATCCGCGGCAGTCATCGTGTCCTGCTCGGCATAGAGCAACGCCGTCATCACCCGAGCCGTGGACCGCTGCATCCCTCCCCCGTCGGACAAGGTCAAGGCCAGCTTCTCCGCGGCGGCCCGCAATCGCTCATTGGTACCCACACCCAAAACCGTAGCAAACCTCCATCAGTTCAGAATATTTACAGATGTCTGAAAATTCAGTACATTCGCCTCATGGTGAACGTGATTGAGCTTCAAGGGCTCAGCAAGACCTACGGCTCCGCCCGCGGTCTGGTCGAGCTGTCTCTGGAGGTCCGCCGAGGTGAGGTGTTCGGCTACCTGGGCCCGAACGGGGCAGGTAAGTCGACAACCATCCGGTTGCTGCTGGACCTGATTCGACCGACCAGTGGCAGTGCTCGCGTACTGGGCCTCGACCCTCGAGAAGACGCGGTGCAGTTGCACACGCGGATCGGTTATCTCGCCGGGGATTTCGTCGTACCAGGCCGCCGGAGCGTCGGCGCGACGCTGCGATTACTGGGCGCTCTACGCGGCGGAGTCGCCGCTGAACGGATCGATGCACTCTGCGAGCGGCTCGAATTGGATCAGAACGCTCAGGTCAAGAGCCTGTCCAAGGGCAACCGTCAAAAGCTCGGCCTGGTCCAGGCGTTCATGCATTCCCCCGAACTGCTCATCCTGGACGAGCCGACCTCGGGCCTGGACCCGCTCGGTCAGCAGACCTTCCTGGAGATGACGGCCGAGGCCGCCCAGAACGGGCAGACGGTGTTCATGTCTAGTCACATCATGAGCGAGGTCGAGACAGTCGCCGACCGGGTCGCGATCATCCGAGACGGCAGATTGGTCGCCTCGAACACGGTGTCGGGGCTGCGCACCAACGCCGTTCGCGATGTGGAGATCACCTTCACCGAGCCGGTCAGCATCGTCGAATTCACCGCGCTGACGAACGTGACCGACGTCCGTATGGATGACACAACCCTGCGCTGCCAGGTCGCCGGGAGCCCGGACGAGCTGCTGCGGGCGGTGGTGGCGCACCATGTTGTCGCGCTGTCGGTCACCGAACCCGCGCTCGAAGACCTGTTCCACAGCTACTACACCGGAGAATCCGATGCTGCCTGACATCTACACCCAGACCATCTCCGACAACCGCCGACCCCTGATCGCCTGGTCGGCCGGGATCACCGCAGTCGGGCTGATGTACGCCGGGTTCTATCCCCAGGTATCGAGCGGCGACATGGCCGATACCGTGCAGAACTATCCGGAAGCGATGCGGGAGGCGCTGCGTCTCGACGATATGTCCTCAGCCGCAGGGTATCTCGGCTCCAGTGTCTTCGGGCTGCTGCTACCGCTGCTGGCGATGATTTTCGGCGTCAGCTTCGGCGCGCGCGCTATCGCGGGCGACGAGGAATCCGGATACCTCGACCTTCTGCTGGCGTATCCGATCAGCCGAATCCGGCTCGCACTGCAGCGCTTCGCCGCCCTGGTGACCGGCGCTGCCGCGATCGGGCTGCTGGTCTTGCTCGGCATGCTGGCGATCCGCTCCTCCGCTGACCTCGACTCGATCAGCGTCGGCGAGTTCGCGGCACAATGCCTCAACCTGACACTGCTGGCGATCAGCTTCGGTGCGCTGGCGATCGGCCTCGGCGCGGCAACCGGGCGGCGCGGCCCAGTCCTCGCTGGCGCCGCGGCGATCGGTGTACTCACCTACGCCGCCCACAGCCTCGGCGGCGTCATCGGCGCCGAGTGGCTCGAGTATTTGTCGCCGTTCCACTACTACATCGGCGGGGAACCGTTGCGGAACGGAATCCAATGGGCCGACGCCGCCATCCTGTTCGCGATCTCGGCGATCCTGGTCATCGCGGGCCTGACTCGGTTCGACCGCCGCGACCTCACCTCCTGAGTAGTCGAGGGTGCCGCACTGCAGCGGCACCCTCGATCCGTCAGCCCTCAGTCCCTCATCTCTCAGGACTCGGCGATCACCTTCGGTCGGTCGTGGTTATCTCGAGCAACAGTCCCGCACCCCATTCCCCTCGCCCTGCCGTCATGTACGCTAATTTTAGTTAATACTAAAATTTGCAGCGGAAGGCGAAAGGGGCATGATGTGACCGGCCTTGACGACGACCGGCTGATGGATTGGGTCGAGCGGCTGGCGATGTTCCTCACTCAGGACGGCGTGCCGCCTATCGCGGGGCGGTGCCTGGGCTGGCTCATGGTCTGCGATCCGCCCGAGCAATCCGCGGCGCAGATCGGCGTGGCGATCAGCGCCAGCCGCGGGTCGTTGACCACGAATCTGCGGGTGCTGATGGCCATGGGGTTCGTGAACAAGCGCATGCGCGCCGGTGAGCGCACCGCGTACTACCGCGTCGATGACAACGCGTGGGAGAAAGTGGTTCAGCGGCAAGTCGCTTCGCTGGCTTCGTTTCGCGATCTGGCCGCCGACGGCATGGCACTGCTCGGGTCCGGCAGCGCCCGCTCCGCGCGGATCCAAGAGGCACACGACACCTTCGACTGGATGGCGAAGGTATTCGACAACGCACCCCCACGGCCATCCAGCAAAGGAGTGTGACCATGAACGGATCAGCCATTGTGGTCGGTGCCGGAATCGGCGGACTGACCGCCGCCATCGCCCTGCGGCGGATCGGCTGGGACGTCACCGTCTTGGAACGGGCCTCGGAGCTCGGTGAAGTAGGCGCTGGAATGTCCCAGTCGCCCAATGCTTTACGCGCGCTCGACGCGCTCGGTGTCGGGGAGGAAGTACGCAGAGCCGGCGTACCGTTCCACGCCCCCAACCACCTGCGCACCCCATCGGGCAGCTACCTCATCAATGCGCAGACCCCGGAGGATGGTACACCGCTACTGGGATTTCACCGCGCCGATCTGCACCGCGCACTACTCGGACACGTCCCCGACGAGTGCGTACGCACGAGTTCCGAGGTGACCGGCATCGAGCAAACCGCAGGGAAGGTCACCGTGACCTGCGGCGGTGCGAAGTCGACCGCCGATCTGGTGGTGGCCGCCGACGGGGCGAACAGCACCACCCGGCGGCTGCTCTGGCCGGATGCGCCGCGACCGCGGTTTTGGGGCAACACGGTGTGGCGGGCCATCGCGAAGCTGGATGGGGTCGACGCCAGCATGACTATGAGCCGTGGCCAGTATTTCTTGATTATGCCGGTCGGACGGGGCCGGGTGTACTGGGCGCTGGTGGCCCGGGCACAGGGGCCAGGTATCCGCTTCGATGATGAGCTCAGCGAGGTGCGTGGTCGGGTCGGCTGCTGGCACGACCCGATCCCGGCGCTGCTCGATGCCACCCCGCCCGATGTCGTGCTGCACCACGACCTGGCCGACCTCGACTCACTGCCGACCTACGTGCACGGTCACGTGGCCTTGCTCGGCGACGCCGCGCACGTGATGCACCCGGACATGGGCCAAGGCGCCGGACAGGCCATCGAAGACGCTGTCGTGCTCGCGGCCGCGCTGGCCGCGGCGGGCGACGTCCCCGCAGCGCTGAGGCAGTACGACGCCGCCCGCCGGCCACGAACACAGACCATCGTGAAGCAAGCCCGCAAGAAAGGCTTGGGCGGGACGTCGGCGAACCCACTCAGCTACAACCTCCAGAAACTGATGCTGCGCATGATCCCAGCCTCCCGCTGGCCGGCCTTGTCCGAACGCGCGCTCGCACCGGTATGGACCTGGGAGCCACCGCAATTTCTCGAACACACTCGGTGATCGTGAGCATCGGGAGCGGCGTTGCTCGTCGACCAAGATGAGCAAGCCCTCGCCGTCGGCGGCCATCTCGCGCTTCGAGGTATCGCCCGCGGTCTACGAGCAGTAATCGTTGCTTTCGGCGACGGCACACCACGGTCGCGGGCAGGCTCATTCACGGCCTTTCCGTTCTGCTGACGTGCCGAAGGCCCTATACGTCGGGCAATGAGCTCGGTCCCGGGGGGGTTCTCGCCCGCATTGCTGTCGGTCGATCGTCCGCGCTCGAAGCAAGGCGCGGCGGCGAGGACGAAGCGATGGGGGCTCGTGCCGTCACGGTGTGGCCCGGTTTGCCTCGTACCGGCATTTACGGCATCTTTACGGGTGGTGCGCCGGGAAGTCTGGTCGGCATACCCGGCTCGGTTGCGGGTCGGGCGGTCCGGCGATGGGAAGCTGCATGGCGCACATACGAGTGTCGTCTTTGACGATGTCTATACACACAATTCCTGCCCACGCGGGCGGATACATGTCGGCGAAGTCCGCGCGAGTCGTATCGTGCTGGTGTGCAGGCAAGTCAGATAGCCGAGGACTATCCGTCGGTGACGATGGATTCCGATGCCTTGGCGGCGGCGAAGCTGTTGGCCGAGCATCGGCTGCCGGGCATCGTGGTGACCGATGGCGACTCGGCGCCCCGTGCTGTATTGCCCGCCTCCCAGGTGGTGCGGTTCCTGGTGCCCCGGTATGTGCAGGACGACCCGTCGCTGGCCGGTGTGCTCTCGGAGTCGGTGGCCGATCGAATCGCGGATACCCTGCGCGGCAAAACCGTCGGCGAACTGCTCCCGGAGCCGAAACCGAAGTCGGTACTGCCGGTCGCCCGAGCCGACGACACAATAGTGGAGGTTGCCGCGTTGATGGCCCGCTGCCGGTGCCCGCTGGTCGCGGTGGTCGACGGGACTCGGATGATCGGAGTGATCACCGCGTCCCGCCTGCTGCAGGTCACACTCGCCACCTGACAGTCGGCGGCAACCCGGGTGATCCGCAGTGACCGCGGTTGCCGTCGTCGCGTTCGTGGTGGCGTATCTGCTGATCGCGACCGAACGGATCCACAAAACCAAGGCCGCGCTGGGCGGTGCCGCAGTGGTACTCGCGCTGGGTGTACTCGACTCGGGACAGGCGTTCTTCTCCCACGACACCGGTGTCGACTGGGATGTCATCCTGCTGCTGTTCGGGATGATGGTCATCGTCGGGATCCTGCGCCAGACCGGCATATTCGAATACACCGCGATCTGGGCAGCCAAGCGCGCCAAAGGATCTCCGGTACGGATCATGATCCTGCTGACGCTGATCACGGCGGTGGCATCGGCTTTCCTGGACAACGTCACCACCGTCCTACTCATCGCTCCCGTCACCCTGCTGGTGTGCGACCGACTCGGGATCCGACCGGTACCGTTCCTCATCGCCGAAGTGCTGGCATCCAATATCGGCGGCGCCGCGACGTTGATCGGCGACCCGCCGAATATCATCGTCGCCAGCCGAAGCGGCTTGACGTTCAACGACTTCCTCGTGCACATGGCCCCGATCGTGGCCCTCGAGCTGGCGGTCTTCACCCTGATCCTGCCGCTGCTGTTCCGTGGCTCTTTCGACGCCGAACCCAGTCGCATCGCCGATGTGATGGCTCTCGACGAGCGCGAAACAATCCAGGATCGAGGTCTGCTGATCAAATGCGGTGCCGTGTTGCTCGCCGTGTTCACCGCATTCATCACCCACTCCGTGATGCATATCGATCCGTCGGTGGTGGCGCTGCTCGGCGCCGGTGTGCTGGTGCTCATCTCCGGAGTCGAGTCCGAGCAATACCTCTCCGGGGTCGAGTGGGAGACGTTGCTGTTCTTCGCCGGACTGTTCGTCATGGTCGGAGCGCTCGTCGAGACCGGAGTCGTGAAAACGATGGCGCAGTGGGCGACCGACGCCACCGGCGGCAACGCCCTCGTGGCGGTGATGCTGATACTGCTGGTGTCAGCGCTGCTGTCAGGCATCATCGACAACATCCCCTACGTGGCCACGATGAGCCCGCTGGTAGCCGACCTCACCGGCACAATCGACAACCCCGTCCACGCCGATGCGCTGTGGTGGTCACTGACCCTGGGGGCGGACTTCGGCGGCAACCTGACCGCGGTCGGCGCCAGCGCCAACGTCGTCATGCTCGGCATCGCGGCACGCGCCGGGACACCGGTGTCGTTCTGGGAGTTCACCCGCAAAGGCGCAACAGTCACCGCAATCACGATCGCGATCGCCGCACCATATCTATGGTTGCGCTACTTTGTGTTCAGCTGAACCCCATCGGAACCGGCAGCTTCTTCCGGCTGCTCGCCGCATTGCGCGGTAGTGGAACGCGTGCGGTTATCAGAAACACGACGTCCCTGAGTGGGACACCGGCCATGATTCGGCGAAGCAGCACATCAGTGCCCTCGGTCGCTGATAGAAAGTAGGGGGTAACCCATGTTCGTGACGTTGCGCGATGCGAGTGGGGCGGGACTCGACTACGTCCGTATGGCTCTCGGATGGGACCCGGTCAAGCAGCGGCGCTGGTTCGGCCGACGAAGCAAGGACATCGATCTCAATGCTTCAGCGCTGTTGTTCGCCGCGGATCGCCTCGTCGATGTCGTCTACCACCAACAGCTCAGCTCCACCGATGGCTCGGTACGCCATCTCGGCGACAGCACGACCGGTGAAGGTAAGGGCGACAACGAAATCATCACCGTCGACCTCACCCGATTAGTACCCCAGATCACCACCGCGGTCTTCATCGTCACGTGCTACTCAGGCCAAACCTTCGAGCAGATCGAAAACGCCTTCTGCCGCGTAATCGACGGCATGTCCGGCACCGAGATCACCCGCTACGACCTCGGCGGCGGCGGTTCACACACCGGCCTGGTCATGGGCAAACTGGTCCGCTCCAGCGACGGCTGGCAATTCGACGAGATCGGCCAAGCGATACACGCACAACATCCGGTCGAGGCGGTCTCACAGCTGACACCTTTCTTGACCTAGTCGCAGGCGCGGTACCAGCCTCTGCTCGCGATCGCGGACAATTCGGCCGTGGCAGCCGCGGGTACGGGACTTGCGCGGTATTGCAGTCAGGCTGCCTGTCGTGTTGCACTATTCCAGCGAATTACGGTGGCCGCGCGCTGCGGGCGGATTCACCGAAGTGCCTCCGAACGGGAAGCCGGCCCTGCACACAGCCGAGAATCACTCTGTGCGAACCGGCCAAGCTGGCGCGTCTGGAATCGTAAGCAGCCCTGCGACCGACCCTATATCTCTCGGGAGCTCAGGTGACGAAATTTCTTGCTGGGCCAGCGATGTAAATGGGTACTCTCCTGTCGGGGCCACGGCCGGACAGACCACCGATCCGTACGCCGCGACGGATGTCCTGCCACGCCATAGCGGAGTACCCGCCATGGACGAGATCATCGCACTCGCTCTCATCGGAATCTTCGTCTGTCTCGCACTGCTGATGCGGCACAAAGAACCACTCTCAGAACTGACTCAAAGCGCGAACTACCGCTGCGCCGAGTGGACAAGTCGATCGGTATGACGACTGAAACCGGCGCGCGATCGGCGCAAAGTGCCTACGACGCATGGTCCGCATCCCGAGACCACAAACCTCAGGACCGATCACGCCTTGCCCCTTCATGACCTTAGTTACTAATATGTTAGTCGATAACATGTTGGAGGTTGGATGGAAACCGACTGGCGGGCCGCCAAGCGCGCCCGTACCCGCGAGGCAATTCAACAGGCTGCTCTGCGTCTATTCGCTGAGCATGGCTACGACGGCGTCACTGTGGAGCGCATCGCTGCCGAGGCGGGGGTTTCGCACACCACTTTCTTCCGGTATTTCCCCACCAAGGAGGACGTGGTCCTCAGCGACAACTACGATCCCCTGATTGCCCGGTTCGTCGCCGCTCGCGGCGAGGCCGACCCGGTCGAGCGGGTCCGCCGTGGTATCGCCGAAGCTCTCGCGCTCTTGGATGAGCATGAGATGGTCGTCGTTCGCGAGCGCACCCGGCTGATGCTTTCCGCATCGGCCTTGCGTGCTCGCCAGTGGGAGAACCGGGCGTCCACCCAGCGCCTGCTGGAAGAGGTTTTGCGCGGCGACGCGTCCGGGGCGGTTCCGTTGGCTTTGCGGGTGACTGCCGCCGCCTGCACGGCCGCGCTGGCCACGGCGGTCACCGCTTGGGCCGAGGACGACGGCGCCGACCTCGCTGCCACCGTTGATGCTGCCTTCGCCGCCCTCGAGCGGAACCGCCGTGCCTGAGCCGGCGATCGAGGTCAGCCACCTCACCGTCACCTACCCAGGTGCCGACACCCCTGCCGTGCGCGATATGAGTTTCACCGTCGACCGTGGCGAAGTGTTCGGCTTCCTGGGTCCGTCCGGGGCGGGCAAGACCACCGTGCACCGTGTCCTGACCCGCCAGTTGCGTCGCTTCTCCGGAAAGGTTCACGTCCTCGGTCGACCGGTGGGGCAGGGGCGAGACCGCGATTTCTTCGAGCGGATCGGTGTCGGTTTCGAACTGCCCGCCCGTCTGCCCGGGCTCACTGCCCGCGAGGACCTCACCGCCTTCGCCGCGTTCTACCGCGGCCCGACCGAGGACCCGGACGCGGTGCTGGATTCGGTGGATCTGACCGCTGCCGCCGACCGGCCGACCGCCGAGTTCTCCAAGGGCATGCTCATCCGGCTCAACCTCGCACGGGCCCTGATCAACCGGCCTGAGCTGCTGTTGGTGGACGAACCCACCTCCGGGCTGGACCCGGTCCGCGCCGAACGCGTCCGTGGCATCCTGCGTCACCGTGCTCACGCCGGTGCGACCGTGCTTGTCACGACGCACGACATGCCCACCGCCGACCGCGTGTGCGACCGGGTGGCGTTCGTGGTCGACGGTCGCATCGCCGCCGTGGACACCCCGCGCAGCCTCAAAATCGCCCACGGCCACCCCGAGGTGGTCGTCGAGTATCGCCGCAACGGCCACCTCGAACAGCGCCAGCTGCCCTTGGAAGCCGTGGCCGCGCTCGTGCCGGGAGCGATCGAGACCATCCACAGCCGCGAGGCCGCCCTGGACGACGTCTTCGCCGCCGTCACCGGACACCGATCCGGACTCGCTGAACCCGAGGCGCCACGATGACCACAACAACGATGCTGCACCGCCCGCGCGCTGCCCTCGCCCTGGAGTGGCGCGTCCAGCTACGCCTGCGTGTGCCGCTGCTCGCCGCAGGACTGGCTGCCCTGTGGGCGGGCGCTGCCGCGCTCCTCCCGGCAGATCTAGCACGCCCCTTCGCAAGCCTGATTCTGTTCCTCGACACCGCGGGGTTTGGTGTGCTGTTCGCCGTCTTTCTCCTGCTGGGGGAACGCACCAGTGGGGCATGGGCCGCGCTGCGGGTCAGCCCCCTCGGCACAGGCGAGTACGTGGCCGCACGGCTGACCGTGCTCACCCTGTTGTCCATAGCGTCGACGGTTCCCATCGCGCTGGCTGCCCGCCCGGCCATGCCGGTCGCCGGGGTAGCTGCTGCCGCCGCGGGAACCGCCCTGCTCACCGTCCTGTTGTGCGCGCTGTCTCTGGCCGCGTGTGCCCGCGCCCACAGCCTGTCCGACGTGGTGGCCGCGGTCCCGGTGGCGCTCGGGCCGCTGCTGGTTCCAGCTCTGGTCGTCGCCTCCGGCCTGGCCGAGCGCCCGCTGCTGTACGCCGCACCCACTTCGGCTGCACACGCACTAGTCCTGTGGGGACTGGACCCCGCCGCGGCGCCGCTATCCGGGGCGACGGTCGCGGCCCTAGCCGGGTACGCCGCCGCCTGCGCTGCTGGGGCGTGCGCGCTGGCACGCTGGGCACTGGCCCGCGCCAGCACCCTGGAAACGCCCGACCGCCGCACTCGGCGCCGACCGCACCCTACGAGGACAAAGCTGTGGCCCACGGCGTCGCCGCTGCGCACCCTCGCCCGCATCGATCTCATCGGCGCCGCGCGCGACCCGATGACCTGGGCCCTGCTCGCCGGGCCTGCCCTCACCGCCCTGGGCCTGCGGTACGGTCTGCCGCTGTTGGATGACGCGCCGGTCATCATACGAACCGGCTTGGACCTCGACCGGCTACACCCTGTGCTGCTCGCGGCGCTGGTCCTACTCCACCTGCCGCTCATGGTGGGTGGGATGGTGGCACTACGCACCGCCGAGGACCGCGAACAAGGCGCGGTTACGCTGCTCAGCACTTCCCCGCTGGGCATCGGCCGCTACCTCGCCTACCGGGCCGCCACCGCCGCCGCTCTCACCGCGATCGGCCTGGCAGCAGCCCTACCGCTCAGCGGGCTCGCCGACGGTCCGGCCTGGCGGCTGACGGGCGCCGCACTTCTCGCCACCACACTTGCCCCCGCGTTCGTGCTGATCGTCGCCGGAGCAGCCGCGAACCGCGTCCGCGCGCTCGCCCTCGCCAAAGTGGCAGGGGCGCTGTTCACCCTGGTACCAGTAGCCGCCTGGACGCTCGGCCCCACATGGGCCTGGGCACTAGCGCCACTCCCGCCGCTATGGCCCGTCGCGGCCCTGCCCGGATACGCGATGGCCCCCGCCGCGATCACCCTTCCAGCAGGCGCTCTGGCCGCGCTCGTACTCACTGCCGCGCTGTGGCGATGGGCCCGCAACGCAGTCGATGAATCCAGGTGAAATTCGGCCGTGATCTTGGTGACGCCGACGCGGAGCCGAGTGGCTGGGGCGTTTGACTCGGTGCGGGAGTGAAACTCCCAGCTCATCGCTCTGCAGTGCCGGACACTTCTGGGTCGCGTTCGACAACCGCGATCGCACCGCATGGTGAACCGTCTTTCGCGGCTTGCTGAAGAAGCCGCCTTCTGGTCGTCGGCCATGGGAGTTTCTCGCGACTGACCTGAGCGGTTCGGTTGCGCCGAAGGTCATCTCGGGGCGGGGTGGGTTCGGCGGCGGTGTATTCGTAACAGACCGCTGCGTTGTATGAGGATCAGGCCGACGACTCCCCAGACGACGGCGAGCGCCGCGACCAGTCCCCATGTGTAGGGGCGGTTGAGGACGCTGGGGTTACCGGTGACGGCGTGTTCACGTCCGATCACGGGGACAGCGATCAGTGATAGGGAAACGGTGCAAGCTGCGCCGCAGGCCAGCGGAGCCCATGAGGTGGCCGGCAGGAGCTTACGTGCGGTGAGCCCTGCTGCTGCGCATGCCGGTGCGAAGGCGACGTCGTGCAGCACGATTCCGCCGAGGGACCAGAGGGCGACCGACTCCAGATCGGCGATGTTCATCTTCAGCAACAGGCTGATGCCGTACCACGCCAGCCACAGGCCGGCTAGCAGAAGCAGTACTCGCAGGAACTTCATGCCAGCACCTCGATGCTCGAAAGCCATTTGGTTTGCAGCACGCCGGGGCGGCTAGGGGCGATGAGCCGACAGGGATAGCCGTGGTCGATGTCGAGTTCTTCGCCGTTGAGCCGCAGCGCGATCAGGCTATCGGAGTCGACGACATGCGAGGGTGGTAGCACCGATACCCGGTACAACCCGCTCTGCTCGAGTGAGGTGAATCGGACGCTGCCGCCGGGGTAGCCGCCGACCACGGTGAGCAGGTCCAATAGCCGTACTCCGGTCCAGCGCGCGGACGCACTCCAGCCTTCGACACAGGCGATCGGGAGGGCGGCTTCGCTCTGCGGCAGCACGTGCAGGTCGGCGACGGTGAATGCGCGTTGTCGAGATCCGACGGTCACATGCAACCGGTATGCGGGGTCGGAGGCGAGCGCGGTGAGCCCGGCCTGGGCGGCGGTTCGGTTGACCGGAACACCTTGCGGCCCTTGGCCGGTCCGGGGCGCCAGCACCGACAGCCAGCGCAGGAACGGTATGGTTTGACCCGCCGTCGCCAGACATGCCACGGCCGCGGTGATTCCAGCGATCCCCAGCACAGCGCGGCGGGACATTCCAGCGTCCCGCTCTCGATCGGCTGGGACAATGTTGGGCGACGGCCGCCGATCGGTGTCGGCCGGTTCGGTGACCGGTCTGCTCAGTGCGGCGCGCACTACGGGCAGTTTCACCGCGAGGTGGACCGCGACCGCGCCGAATGAGATATACGCGATGGCGTAGTGGGTGGTCGTGAAAAAGAATTTCCACGGATACCACTGCGCGGTATTGAGCAGTCCGGTCGCCAGCTGGAACATCACCGCACCTACCAGCACCGCGATCGAGCCACGTTCCAGGGCACGGATCGGGCTGCCGATCAGTGGTTTGGCGAACAGCCGCGGATAGACCGACCACAGTTTGACCAGCAGCAGCGGTATCGCGGTGACACCGGAGAGTACATGTGCGCCCTGGGTGACCCGGTACAACCACACCGGATGGGGCGGCCACCAGAACCAGCTCGGTGGGTGCTGGATCCAGTGGCTGAGCAGTCCGGTCAGGAAGCACACGGTGATCGCGGCCCCGAGCGCGATCCCGACCCGGGCTGCCACCGCCGGCGACCTGGCCGACGACACCTGCGCGGCAATGATTCTCGGAACAGCCAGTTGCGCGTCCGAATCGTTGTCGCCGGATCCCGCCATGGCGGTCGTCTTCTTCCTCATGATCGCGCCAGCCAGGCGATGTAGTGGCCGGACACCTCGGCGGAGGTGAGCACGCGCAGTCCGGCCGCTGTGGCCATCCGATCGGCGTGGTCGATGCCCACCCTGGCCCAGGGAAACCAGTCACCGGCCCCGGCCCGGGTTTCCAGTCGTATTTGCTCTTCCACGAAACCAGTTCCAGGATAGTCGAATTCGACGATTGCCACCCCACCTCGGGCGAGCAGGCGCCGGGTCTGGCCGAGCAGGCGCACGGGGTCGCCTGCGATGCCGATGTTGCCGTCAGCGAGGATCGCGTACTCCCAGCGGCCGACTGCGGGCAGACGGTCGAACACATCCCGTTGCAGCGCCGGTGCGCCGCGGAATCTGGTGACGGCCACCGCCATCGGCGAGATGTCGATCCCGAGCGCTGCCACACCTCGGTGCGTCAGTGCTGCGACCAGACGACCCGGCCCGCAGCCCAGGTCCACGGTCGGCCCGTCACAGCAGCAGACCAACGCGTGGTCCACACGCGAGTCGGCGCCATGGAACCATTGCCGCACCGGTATCGGCACGCGGCTGCCGTCGGTGCGCCGCCACCAGCACTCCTCGCCGGCCAGCGCTTGGGCATACAGATCCGAGTGGAAGGTCATCGGATGGCCCACCGATCCGATCTCGACGGCATCGGGTCCTGGTCGAGCGGCTCGGACACCACAGCCATGCCGGGGTCCGGTCGCATCCCCGCGATGTCGTCGCCCCGCCGAGGCTCGGAACCCGCCCGTACCCGGATGGGATGCAGGCGTTCGAGGGCGCGGGGGAACCATCCCTGGTACTGCGCGGCAACAGTGAGTGCGTCGGTCACGGTGTCGACATCGCGCAACATCGGCAGCCAGTGGACGCAGCACCCACAGCGTGCCATGGCCCGGTGTGTCAGCTCGCCGGTCGCGCTGGTGGACATCGGCACCTGCGTGAGCGCTCGGGCCGGGCGCGGATCGGTCAGTCCCAGCGCCCACCAGCCGCCATCGGCGGCGGGACCGAGTACGGTGTCGCCGCAGGCCAGCAGTCGTTCGGCGCACGTGGCCAGTAGCGCGGAATCGGCCTGTGGCGTGTCCATACCGATCTGCAACACGGGTAGCCCGGCCCGGGCGGCGTCGGCGTGCGCGTTGGCCAGGCGTTGCCCGAAGGTCGCACCCCGCTGGGGAACGAGTTCGAAATCGGCCAGCGCAGCAGACAGTTCGTCGGCGTGTTCGGCGTGCGCGAGCTCGCCCGTCCAGGCCACGATCCGATGCCGGATGCCGCTGTGCCGCACGGCGGTCAGCGTGTCCAGCAGCGCAGCGGCGGCCAGCTGGGCCGCCTCGCGGGGGGAAAATGGCGGGGACAGACGAGTTTTCGCGAAACCGGCGATGGGCGCCTTGGCGATCACGAGGGCGGTGGCATCGACGATGTTCATCGCACGCTCCAGAAGTCGCGGACCGCCCGCACGGTGCCGCGCAGCGAGCCGGACACCTTGGACACTCCGTGGGTTCTTGGTCGATAGCTGATATCGCACTCGACGATCCGCCATCCGGCGCGGGCCGCGCCGATCAACAGTTGCAGCGGATATCCCGACCTCGGGTGCAGCGGGCCCAGCGCCAGTAGCTGCGCGCGGCGCGTGACCCGCATAGCGGCGATATCGTGCACCAGTAGCCCGTGCCGGCGTCGCAACAGCGCGGCGATCACCAGATTTCCCAGCCGGGCATGCCAGGGCCAGGCGCTTGTCGCGACCGGGCGACGTCGCCCGACCACCATGTCCACGCCGGGCGCGAGTTCGCCCACGAGCACTGGCAACTCGCCCGCATCCATGGACCCGTCGCCGTCGAGCACGGCGACCACCTCGGTGTCCGCGGAACCGATCCCGGCCTGCACCGCCGAGCCGTACCCGGGGACCGGCTCGGTGACGACGGTGGCGCCCGCCGCCCGGGCGACCGCGGCGGTGTGGTCGGTTGATGCGTTGTCCACGACGATCACCCGGTAACCGGTCGGCACTGCGGCGAGCACGCCCGGCAACGCTCCGGCTTCGTTGTGACACGGGATCACCACGGTGATGTCGCATGCGTTGTGTGTTTCGGTCACGGATCCGACCGTAAGCCTGCAGCGTGGAAACCTGCCCCAGCGAACCGGTGACAAAAGTATGACGAGACCTGGGTCGTCGGCTGTTCAAGCAGTCCCAGACCCAGGTCCGACCTAGGGTGAGCGATGTGCAACAGATAACGGTCGTGCGGGCCCGCACGCGGTCGCGGGCCCGCACCGAGGCGGCAGTCGCAGCCGCGGCTGCCGCGCTGGTCACCATCGCATTCGCGGTGCCGCAAATACTCAGCGAAGAGTGGAGGCAGCATTTATACGCGGCCGCCGCACCGATCTTCGGCATCTGGGACCCGCACCTCGGTTGGGGCACCGGCCCGGCGATGGCGATCGCCGCAGCGGTGGTCCTGATCGGCCCGGATCTGGCCACACGGTTGCCGTGGCGGCAGCTTCTGGCGGGGTCCTGGCTGGCCGCGGTGGCGTGGACGTTCGCGCTGTCGATGATCGACGGCTGGCAGGTCGGTTTCGCCGGCCGGCTCACCCGGCAACACGAATACCTCTACGAGGTGCCCGGCGTGCATGACATTCCCGCCATGCTGCGTGGATTTTCCGACCGGATCCTGGATTTCCAACCGGACTCGTGGACTACCCACGTGTCCGGGCATCCCCCCGGTGCGCTACTGGTGTTCGTGTTGCTGGACCGGGTTGGGCTGGGCGGCGGCGCGTGGGCGGGCTGGCTGTGTGTACTGGTGGGTTGTAGTGCAGCGACCGCGGTCCCGGTGGCGCTGAAGGCCCTCGGTGCGCCCGAACATGCCCGCGCCGCAACGCCTTTCCTGGTGCTGGCGCCTGCGGCGGTCTGGGTCGCGGTGTCGGCCGACGCATTCTTCACCGGTGTCGCCGCGTGGGGAGTCGCCTTGCTGGCGATGGCGACCCGCTTGCGTCCGGGATGGCCGGTAATCGCAGGTGCGGCGGGATTGCTGCTCGGCTTCGGGCTCTATCTCAACTACGGGTTGGTGCTGATGGCGATTCCCGCCGGCGCGGTACTTGTGGCCCGTGGATTCCGGCCGGCGGTGCCTGCGCTCCTCGGCGTGGCACTGGTGGTCGCTGCTTTCAGCGTGGCGGGATTCTGGTGGCCCGACGGCTACCACCTGGTGGTGCAACGGTATTACCAGGGCATCGCCGCCGAGCGACCATATTCCTACTGGGTGTGGGGCAATCTGGCCGCGACCGTGTGCGCTGTCGGGCTGGCCACTGCCGCGGCGACGCCCGCAGCACTACGGGGACTGGCTATACCTGACCTCACGGCCCCTCTTGCCGGGACACCGATGACAACGCAGCTCCGGGAGCGCCTAGACAGCTGGCGGGCGGCGGTCGACCCGGTAGCACTGCTGGCGGCCGCGGCCGCGGTCGCCATCCTCGCCGCCGATCTGAGCGGATTGAGCAAAGCCGAGACCGAACGAATCTGGCTGCCGTTCGATATGTGGCTGCTCGGTGCAACCGCCTTACTGCCGCAACCCGCTGTTCGTAGTTGGCTGGCCGTGCAGGCGCTGGCCGCTCTCCTGATCAATAGTCTCCTTATGACGAACTGGTGACCCTATGCGGATTCTGGTAGCCGACGACGACCCCGTCGTGCGTGAGGTGGTGCGGCGCTATCTCGAACGCGACGGCCTCACCGTGGTCGAGACGGCCGACGGCAGCAGCACCTCGGAAGTATTGGCGCGCAACGATATCGACCTGGCAATCCTGGATGTGATGATGCCGCCGCCGGATGGTATCGACTTGTGTCGCGCGGTCCGGGCCGGACGGCATCCCGAGACTCCGATCATCCTGCTCACCGCCCTCGGCGACGAGGAGGATCGAGTGCTGGGCCTACAGTCCGGGGCCGACGACTACATCGTGAAACCATTCAGCCCCCGCGAACTCGCCCTACGGGTAGCGTCGGTGCTGCGGCGGGCCCACCGGCCCGCCGCCATCGAGCAGATACTGTGCAGCGGGACGATCGAACTGCGGCCAGGCTCCCAGACTGTGTTGATCGACGGGCAGCGGGTCGAGTTGACCGCCCGCGAATTCGACCTACTGGCCTTCCTGCTCGCCCATCCACAGCAGGTGTTCGACCGCGGCGAGCTGCTGAAGCGGGTGTGGGGCTGGACCTTCGGCGACCAATCCACTGTCACCGTCCACATCAAACGCCTGCGCGCGAAACTCGGTGCCGCACACCGGATCGAAACCGTCTGGGGCCGCGGCTACGCCTGGGGCCGTCCCGGCAGGGAGGCCGACAATGCCGAATGACATCTTCGCTCTGATCGGATACGCGCTGGCCGGGTCGGTGCCGGTCATGATGCTGGGCGCTCTGGCGATGCGTCTGACCCACAATCGCAGCCTCACCACGAGCATGGTGGTGCTGGTCCTGATTCCGACGCTGGCGACCCTGGCCGGGGTGATCGCGGTGAGCGGGATGATGTTCACCGACGAACTGCGCCGCATCGGTGTCGTACTTGCTGTCGTCACCGCAGTGGCTGTCCCCACAGCGATCGCCCTGGGCCGCGCCCAAGCCCGCAAGACGGTGTGGGAAAGACAGATGCTCGAGCAGGAACGAGCAGCCGAACGCTCCCGCCGCGAACTGGTGGCATGGGTCAGCCACGACCTGCGCACCCCCCTGGCAGGCATCCGCGCTATGGGCGAGGCGCTCGTGGACGGCGTGATCGCGCAGCCAGAAACGATCGAACGCTACGCGCACCAAATCGTCCGCGAGACCCACCGACTGTCGGCCATGGTCGACGACCTGTTCGAAATGTCGAAGATCAACTCCGGTGCCCTGCGACTCAGCTTCGAACCAGTCGACCTACGCGAACTGATCGATGAAGTAACCGCCGCCAACCAGCCGACCGCCGACCACGCACAGGTAACCCTGCACGCACGACAGCCACAGACGCCGATCCTGGTAGCCGGAAGCGACCGCGCCCTGACCCGAGTACTGACCAACCTCGTCGCCAACGCCATCGAACACACGCCCCCCGGCGGTCGGATCGACCTGTCCGCGGGCACCGCCGACCAGCATGCATGGACCTATGTCGACGACACCGGACCAGGCATCGACCCGGTCGACCTGCCCCGCATCTTCGAGGTCGCCTACCGCGGCACCGCCGCCCGCTCCCCGGCCGCCACCGACACCGGCACCAACAGCGGCATGGGGCTCGCGATCGCTGCCGGGCTGGTGCAGGCCCACCACGGTGACATCACCGCCCACAACCGGGAAGTGGGCTGCCGCTTCGAAATCCGGCTTCCGCTCCTGGACCCGCAAGACGACGAATAGATCGTCCATCCCACGGTGCGACATCCCACGTCACGCCCGTGTACTACAGACCTTGCCCGACTAGAGCGCGCACCCGCATCAGACGAGATCACACACCCAAAGGCCCGATCCGCCGGCATGCACCCGCCGTGGTAGGCGGCTCGAGGTGTGCGCCGGCTCTTACCGCCACTGGGGCGCACCGGCACCGGCTACCGCTCGCAACGGCGCGGTCGCGAATTCGGCGAGTCCTGCGTCAGGCGCGATGGCCGCGCGGAAACCAAGGACACGTTGGGCTCGATCGGGACTGGCGACGATGTGGCGAACGTCGCCCGGTCGATATTCCCCGGTGACGACTGGCTGCTTGCCGCCGTGCGCCTGGGCCAGCAGCTCGGCGACCGCCCCGACGCTGATCGGGGTGCCAGAGGCGATGTTCAACGGCACGAAACCGGGCACGGCGGCGTGCACCGCAGCCACATTTGCCACAGCCACATCGCGGACGTGCACGAAATCGCGCATCTGACAGCCGTCTTCGAACACCCGCGGCGCCTCGCCCACCGCCAGCACCGATCGGAAGATCGCAGCCACCCCAGAATACGGTGTGTCCCTGGGCATGTATTCGCCATAAACGTTGTGATAACGCAGCGCGGCAACCGACCCGCCGGTCACGGTGGCCCAGGCCGAAGCGTAATGCTCCTGCGCCACCTTGCCGGCCGCGTACAGACTGCGCGGCAACAGCGGGCTGTCCTCACCGACCGGCATCCAGTCCAGCAGCGCACCGGTCGCCGCATCGCGATAATCGAACACACCCGCCTCCAGATCCTCGCGCCGACGCGGTGGCGGAACGATCGGGCCGGAATCAGCTGTGCGATAACGACCTTCGCCGTATACCACCATCGACGACGCCAACACCAACCGCCGCACCCCGACCTCGGCCATCACCGCCAGCAGTACCGCGGTACCGAGGTCGTTGTGGCTGGCATACGCGGGAGCGTCGACGGCGCTGACCCCCGCCCCCACCACGGCAGCCTGATGACACACCACCTCAACCCCGCGTAGCAGCCCGGCCAGCGCATCGGGATCGCGCACGTCGACCTGGTGTACGCCGTCAGGAACCGTGGCCCGCGCGCCGTGCGCGGCGGCCAGCATCGCATCAATAGCCACCACCTCGTCGCCCGCCTCGACCAATGCCTGCCGCACATGAGAACCGATGAACCCGGCCGCGCCGGTGAGCAGTACCCGCACAGCGTCAGCCCCCCGTCGAAAAAGGAGAAGTCATGCCCCGAGTCTCCTCGTTCACCCCCAGTTCCTCTCCCACCGAACGCGGTGATTCGCCATCCGTAAGAAATTCGTCACTTCGGCAACCGCTCGACAAATTTGTCACCCCTGCCCGAGCCCGATCCAACCCGGCGATGCTCGCCCGGAAATTCGGCTGATCGACC
Source organism: Nocardia sp. NBC_01730 (assembly GCF_035920445.1). Lineage (NCBI taxonomy): Bacteria > Bacillati > Actinomycetota > Actinomycetes > Mycobacteriales > Nocardiaceae > Nocardia > Nocardia sp. NBC_01730. The sequence continues at coordinate 4,287,664 of NZ_CP109162.1, forward strand.
GCGGCGGCGGTCGCGGTGGTTCTACAGGTCATCATCTACGACATCAGTTACAGGTGTCCGTTGCCAGTTGAGATGATGCAGCAGGTGGGTCGTGAGCAGTGGTGCGTCAGATAGATGGCAGATCGGGGCGTCGAGTTCTTGCCAGATTGTTGAGGCAATCCGGTGTGTGGTGCTGGGTCAGAAGTTCAGTTCGAGAGCCAGTTCGGTCAGCTGGCTGACGATGGTGTCGGGGTCGGCGGTGACGCGGAGGCAGACGTGCATGCCCGCGGTGGTGGCATTGGTGTTGTCCGCGGTGGGGGCATTGGTGTTGTCCGCGGTCACTGGGGGTTCGACGGGGCCGATGACCGGCTGCGCAGGGCGGGGTGCCGGTCCGCGGAGGCTGGCGACGTAGCCGCGGACGGATTCGTAGGTGACAGCGGCGTGGTGTTCGTCGAGCAGGCGTTCCCAGATCTCCCGGACGGGAGCGCTGGGCGTGGTGGCGAGAAGTGCGTCGATGTGCGGTTCGAGTCCCATGAGGCGGGGCCGCTGGCGGGCGGGGTATTTCTTGCGGACCGGAGGAGTCGGTGATCCGAGCGCGGCCTGGACGGTGCGCCAGCCGACGTGGTGCTTGCGTTCGATCTCCCGGCCCGACAGGCCGGCGAGGGCATCGCGTCTGATGGTCGCGTAGAGCTGCCGTTTGGTGTCGTCGTTGCGTTGCTTGCGTTTTCGCTGTTCGGCAGCCAGGCCGGGTTGTCGTGGCGGCTGCCTGCGTGCGGCCAGTTCGGGGAACATACGCAGCACGACCGGTGTGGTGCGGCCGCTGGCGGTGGCGAGTTTGCCCGGGTCGATGGAGCCCATTCCTCGGCGCCCGGGTGTGAGGTGACGGCGCAGGTAGCTGGGGCGCAGGTGGTTGGCGACGGCGAGGCGGAGCACGAATGATTCGGCGGTCTCCCCGGGCTGTGGCCGGAGCCGGACCGGCAGTGCGGCAGGATGATTATCGATCGTCACTGGCGTTGGCGAATGGTGGTGTGTTCAGCGGGATTTGGTGTGTGCTGCGTGGTCGAGGTCGATGGCGTCGAGTCTGGATCGGGTGATCTTCTCGGTTCCGGTGAGGATGGCGTCGAGGGCTGCTTCACGGATCAGCGCCGACAGGCTGCCGATCATGCCGCCGGTGCGGTGGTGCAGGTAGCGGGCAAGGTCGGTGAGGGTGCCGGGCTGATGATTGTGCAGGCGCAGGGTGTGTTCGAGGGACGCCACGACGCCACGCCAGTCGTCGGTGTCGGGGAACCCGACGGTGTGGATCAGGGTGTGACGGCCGGCGATCTGTTCGCCGCGGGTGCCGGTGAACAAGCCTTCGCGTTGGACGTTGATGCCGACATATACAAACGTCGCCGGGATGCGTTCGGAGAAGTATTTCAGTGTGTCGGAGACCTCGGCCCCGGCGCGGGTCGCCAGCGAGATGTTGTGCAGTTCATCGCAGATCACGACGCTGGTGCCGGTGTCGCAGCAGACGCCGCAGACGGCTTCGATGATATCGGTGAGGTTGGCGCGCTGGGTGACGGGCAGGCCGAGGAAGCGGGCGAACTCGGCGGCCAGCATTCGTGGTGTCGCGGCGGGCGGGACGGTGACGTAGAGGACCGGGATGCGGTCGGATCGGTGCGGATGTCGTTGCCGGTCGGCGACTTCGTGCATCTTGCCGAACTGGGTGATCGCGGTGGTCTTGCCGGTGCCGGCGGCGCCGGACAGGATCATTCCGCGGCGGGCGCTGACCGCGTGCCGGTTGAGCAACGTGAGTCGGCGCCCTTTCTGGGCAACGGCTTTCACTGTCGATGTCGCGACCACTGTGAGACGGGTGTGGTAGTCGATGCGGGGCTCGTCGTAACGGCATCGGGCCTCGTCGTTCAGCGCGATCCAGTCGGAGTGCGGTAATAGGTCCGGGGTGAGCGGCTGGTCGCGGGTGAAGTGCCGCCATCCGGACAGCGTGGTCAGCTGGCGGGTGGGTTCGATGGCCGGATCACTGTCCGCGGTGGCTGTCACCAGCGTTTTCTCGCTTCCTCGAATGGATCGAAGATCCCCATCGGGATCACCTTCGCCGTGGTTTCGGTGTTCTCGGCCTCGGCTGGATCGGTGGTGTCGCCGTCGTCAGCCGGGATCGGCATCGGCGCCGGGGTGGATCGACTGCGCCGGGTGGCTGCGGTGCGGCCGATGACCTTGCGGTCGCGGCGTGAGCGCGGGGTATCTGTGGTCGGGCCTTGCTCGGCGCGGTCGAGCAGCTCTGCTGCGGTGCGGGCTATCTCGGCTTCGGTGGCGGTGCGCTGGCCGCGAGCGGCGAGGATGCCGCGAGCGTGCTGCCAGGCCAGCTCCCCGAACGGAACCGGTGTGGTGCGCAGGTGGGTCCAGCCGACGGTGATCCAACCGCCGTCGTGGTGGTTGCGGACCCAGATCCGGGAGACGTCGTAGGGGTCGTAATGGACCTCCCAGCGGCCGTTGTGCGCGGTGACCCCGGAGTGCTGGCGGCGATAGGGGTTCAAACGGTCGTGGTCGTAGGTGCGGTGGTTGATCCGGATGCCGTAGGAATTGATCATCCGCCAGGTGGCGGGCAGCAGCTCGATGTAGTCGTCGGCCGACAGCGGAACCGGAACGTATCCGGTGATGCGGACCAGGGCGGCGTATTTCTCGTTCGGTGTCAGCACCGCGTCCGGGGTGACCGGGTCGCGCAGACCCTGGTGCGGCCGGTTCTGCCAGACCGCGACCAGCCATTCGTCCAGCAGCGCCTGGAGTTCGATCATCGACCAGACCGCGGCCTGCTCGGCGCGGCGGCCGCGGCGTTCGACCGACGATCCGACGTAGCCGGCGACGTATTGGGCGAACAGAGTGCCCACCGATCCCAGGGTCTTCTCGATGACCGGCTTGTCGGTCGGGGTGTCGGGGTGTGCCGGTTGCAGGCTGACGCCCAGCGACCGGCATGCCGACCGGAACGCCTGGGACAGAAACGCTTTGCCGTGATCGACCACGATCGTCTCCGGCGCGATCACCGGCCGGGCCGCGGCGTCGACCAGTCGCTGATCGACCTCGGTGAGGCTGTGGTGCGGCAGCACCGACCGCGACATCGCCAGCGCGTCGCTCCAGCCGGGCCGCATCGGCTCCGGCGTCAACGCCCGCGCCAGCAACAGCGCTGCGTCGACCGCTTTGGTGCTCGGCCGCAGCACCGCCGCCGGGACCGTGCGGGTGGCCAGGTCGACCATGCCGGTCAGCTCGACCGAGTCGATCGTGCCGTCGTCGAGCACCACCCGGATGTCCAGCGGAGTGGAGTCGATCTGCACGACCTCACCCGGCCGGGCCGCGATGACCGTGCCGAACGGGCCCTCGGGCTGTTTGGCCAGCGACCGGCGGGTGCGCGCGGACCCGAACGTGTGCTTGCCCTCCGACAGACGAGCCACCAGCCGATAGAACGTGCGTTCCGGCGGCAGTGGTGGAGCGTCGGCGCCATGCAGTTCGACCAGCAGCTGGCCGACCCGGCGACGCAGCCGGGCGACGGTGCCGGTCGAGCGGTCGGTCTCCCCAGCGATCGCCGACATGATCGCCTCCACGACTCGGGCATCGGTCCTGCCGGTCGGCACCGCCCGCCGGGCGAACCGGCCGTCGACCAAGCCCCAGAGCCCTCGCTGCTCGTAGGCGCCGCGCATTCGCTGCACCGTGCTCAAACTCACCGGCCGACCGGCTGCGGCCAGTTCCCGGACCTTGGCCAGCTCCCGCTGCCGCAGCGTGGTCGTCGCGGGATCGTATTCCGCGTTGACCCGCGCCGACGGCGCCGAGTCCGGGCGACGACCGGTGAGCAGCTCGACGACATGAACCTCCCACCATCGCGCCGTCTCGGCCACTTCCTCCGGCAGATCGGCGATCCGCTGCGCCGGCGGCAGTGGCGACTGCCGCCGACCGGTCAAAAGCTCGAAACCCGGATCGGACAACACCTGCGACACGGCCACCGTCACCTCGACACCGGTCACGTCAGCCACTCTCATCTCGGCCCCGATCACCTCGACGACCACGTATTCTCGCCCGCCGCAACGGAATCTGCTCGCCGCTTCGAGAGCATCTACCCGGGTCCTCACGGCGTGCCACCTCCGACGACGAAGTCGGGACCCAGCAGCGCGGCATCGATGTCCGCGGCCAGTTCACGGTGCCAGAGCAAATGGAACAACGTCGGCGTTACCACAATCGGGTCACCGACCTCGCCGATCCCGTCCGCCAGCCGCCGCGGCGCGGCGAACACCTCCCCGAACCGCGCCACCAGCCCCGGACGACGACACCGCGGATGCCGGTAACCCGACAACCAGCGCAGATTCGCCGCTCTGACCAGCGGCATCTCACCCACCCGGCGATACCGCCACCCCAGCGACGCGCACCATCGTGCCGTCCGGTCGAACACCGCCTGGTCATCGGCGTCGACGCGGGAATCGGGACGCACGTCGACCACCACCGCCTGCCCCTCGTCGGTGCGCAGGAAATAGTCCGGGACATGCCGGATCGTCTTCTCGCCATCGGGCCACGACAGCTGGAACGGCTGGGAGGCAATACCCTTCACCGCCGGTGCGGAGTCGAAATCCATCAGCCAGTCCCGCTCCAACCACGACTCGTAACCGATATGCGAGCCGGTGGTCGACGACCACCACGAACCGGTGAAATTCCTCTGACCCCGATACGACGGAAACCCCCGCGCCGGAGCAGCGTCCTCGAACCGGGTTGCCACGCAGGCCGCCAGCGGCAACCGCTCCCGCCGACCGGCGGCACCGACGAACTCCACCCAACAGGCATCGGCACCAGGGCCTGCTAACCAGCCGTGGTCAGGATGCATCAGCGAAGCGCCCATCGACCAAGACCGGCACGGCCCGACTGGAGTCGAGCTCGATCGCGACGGCGACGTCATCGCCGAACCCGAGGGTAGCCAGTTCTCGTCCCGACGCGCAGTCGCAGACCAACGCGCGAATATCGCCGACAGCACCGTAACCAGCCATGGCGGCCAATGCCTCCGGTGATAGGGCACCAACCCCCCGCGCGGCGAGCGCGGCAATGACCGCGGCCGCACCGATCCAGTCCTCTACCGCGGGACGCAGGACGTCTCGACCCGGCCAGTGCTCACCAGCGGCGATCACCGCAATGGGCTGCTGCACTGTTCCCCAGCCCTGTCCGACAATCCAGTCCGCGACCGCCGAGGCGTTGCGTAGGCATGCGGCAATCACCGGAATACTAGTGACAGCAGCGGAAATAGCGGATCCATTCGGTGACGGCAACACCAGCCGCGCCGGAGCAGGAGCGCGACGCAGAGCGGCAGGAGACAACGACCACGGCTGCCGCTCCGAGACAGCGCTGCGGCCGACAGCCAGCTCCGCGTCATGCTCTGCGGCGAATTCCGCCGCGCCTCCGTCGCACCATGGATACGGCAGAACATGCGTGCCGCCATCGACCGCCACCGAAACCGCTGTGCTGAACGACAGAACGTCGACCACCACAACGGCCACGCACTTCGGACCGAGCGCCCGGGCGCCGGCCAACCCCCAATCGAATCCGACACCTGCCGACGATTGTGTCGACCACTCCGGAAACTCCGACATCCCTGCTGCATCCTCCCGCGCATCCGCAGCGCCCGGTACATCCTTGCCACATCGGTCCATTGATCAAGGACTCCCGAGACCAACCCGGACGACGAACCTGCGTCAGGTTAGTGGCAGAACCGCCTCCGTTGCGGCAGAACGATGGCAATACCTCAGATCCATTGGCAACGGACAGTTACAGGTGGATCTGAACGTCACTGGTGATATGAAATGTTGGTACAGGCGAATTTTGACGTCACCTGGTCGGGATGGTGATAGGTTGCGCTACAGCGTTCTGTGTGCTCTGTCCGAGGCGGGTGCTAGAAACCTTCGCCTTCCGCCACAACCAGACATTCGGTCGTACACCCACGTGAGCGGTGCTACGCAGTCGAGCCCGATACGGCAGGAACCGACCCGCCCGATCGACGCCACCAGCCCCACCAGACCAGACTCCGCAAGCGAAACCGGCCGTCCATCCTCGACCGGAACACCATGGCTGAACAAATCACCCAGGCTGTGAACGACAGAAGCGCGAATGGCTGGCGCTGGGTATGCCGTGGGATGAGGGCACACACGTGTGCGCCACCATCGACGGCAAGCCGGTATTGCCCCGAACGTTTACCAAATAGTTCCACCGCATCCGCATCGCGACCACACTCCCCCGGATCACTCTGCGCAACCTCCGGTACACGTCGGTCTCGGTGATGCTCCACCCGGGCATTCCGGCGCCCACCGTGGCTGCCTGGCACGGGCACGACGTCCCGATGACGACGCCCGTCTACAACCGGGTCTACAACAAAGTTCTGACCGCTGCCACATCGGCCATGTTCGGTACCGATAAGGCCGTCTGAGGCAATCCGGGACAGTCGAGAATCGAGAGTTCTCCCGCCCGTTGGCACACTGAGCCGCGAAACAAGAAGACGGCCGATACGAAAACAGCCCCTACCTGCGTAAATAAGCGGACCTTGGGGGACCTTACTCGAACACGAACACGCAGGTAGAAGCCCTGGAAGCCCTGATCAAGAAGCTGCCCGACACCACGACAACCACCCAGCCGCCTGCGGAACGGCCCGCTCCACGGCGGGCACGCCAACTGGACGCCGACCGAATCGCGGAACTGATCGCCGGATACCAGGCCGGGTCCACAGTGTATGAACTGGCGTCCCGATTCGGCATCGAACGACGCACGGTCAGCAATATCCTCCACCGGCACGATGTGCCGATGCGCCGCCGCAGCCTGTCCCCCGACCAGGTCCAGACCGCCGTCCACCTCTACAAGCTCGGCTGGTCACTCACCCGGATCGGACAACATCTCGGCGTAGCCCACACAACCATCCTGATCGCACTCCGCCAATACGGAATACCCACCCGAGACACCCACGGAAGACCTCGGTAGCGGGCGCATGACCGTGCGCTCCATCCGAGTAACAGCACTGGGCCAGCCCGATCGCGTGCTCGACTACGACGCTGCGAGATTCCCGCCGGAACCAGATCGAAGGGATCCCGAACCAGTGCGGAGATCTGTTCTGCACCCGCGAGGACCGGCCGCTCACGCTCGCGTGATTTGAATTTCAGCGAGGTCGCATCGACCATCACAATGCGCGGTTGGGGTCCTCGGCGGCGCCGATGTTCCAGCACCCACACCGTCGTATCCACCGACGACACCGAGAACAGGTCCCTCGACAAGCGAATGACCGCGCGCCCAGCGCCCCGGTCCACCAACTCCTTGCGGACCGACTGTTCATGTTCATCCGATGACGTCGTCTCCGATACCGACATCAGCACCGATGCCCGCCCCCTGCTCCGCTCTTGCTTACAGCGCGGCCTGCAGCCAGGCGAAGTTAGCGTTTAGCTCGCCACCAGCAGGCCAGCTCAGCCACCTGGACTGCGGACTGGAGGGCAGCGCACGAAGCGGGATCAACCGGAGCTTCCGGCATCGGAACCGCCCACCGCGTCAGATCGTGACGCGGTGGGCGGTCATGGTCGCATCTATTGGTTGTAGCCGAAGATTGCGTTCCAGGCCCGTTGGTCGGTGGCGGCGTTGCTGATCGACTCGGCGGGCGTGATCCGGTGCACCCTGGGGTCGGTGAAATCTGGCAGTTGCACGCCGCGCACATTGGGCGCGGCGATGTCGGTGCGGACCGAATACTCACCCATGTCGGCGAAGACTTGCTGGCCGCGTTTGGCGAGGTTCCAGTTGAGGAACAGCTTGGCGGCAGCGGTGTTCGTCGCGGTGGAGGCGACCCCGGTGTAGTAGTCGTATGCCGTGACGCCCTCCTCCGGGACGACGAACTTCACCGGCGCGTTCGCGTTGTTCGCGATATTGACGGCGCTGACGACAACAGTGCCCGCGTCGATCTGGCCGCGGGCCAGCGCGTCGAGCTGGGCACCGATTGAATCGAAAACCCTTGCCCCGGAAGCATATTGACGGAGGTAGCCGTCACCGAGCGTCGCCCGCTGGAACCGGGTCAGTGCGAGAGCGCTGCCACCGGCGCCGGCTTGGGCGATGCCCCGCTTGTTGGACCACCGGTTGTCCAGTAGTGATCGCCAACTGGTCGGCGCCGCGTCAGCGTGGACCAGCGCGGTGTTGTAGCCGAAGGTGTAAACAGGGTCGAAGGTGCGGTAGTACGAGCCACCGTCGAAGATCACGTCGTCGTGTAGGTTCGTCGCGGTCGATGGCTGGTATGGCTGAAAGACGCCCCGTTCGGCGAGGCCGTGCGCGAATCCGGCGTCGGAGATGCGAACGATGTCGGCCTTGAGTTTGCCCGCGCCGTGCTCGGCGACGATTCGCTCGTACAGGCGGTTGGGGGTCAGCCGGATCTGTTTGACCTTGATACCGGTATCGGCTTCGAATTGGTGCAGAAGTGTGGCTTCGCTGGCTTGGGTGTAGCCGCTGTAGAGGGTGAGCTTGCCCTCGGCCCTGGCTTGTTTCCACAGGCTCTGGTCGGCGATCTGCTCGCCGTTGATGATCAGCGCGTCGTCTCGTTGGATGCTCTGGGCCGGTCGGGCCAATGGTTGGCCTCCCGGGGGCGGTGCACAGGCGGTCAGTGCGGCTAGTAAGGCGGCGCTCAGCCCGATCACGATCTTCTTCATCAGACGGTTTCCTTGGATCCGAGGCGGCGCGACAGCACGGCGAGGGTGGCGATGACGACGCAATACAGCAGGCTGAGTTCGGCTGCGGCTTGGAAGGATCCGTTGTCGTAGGCGTCGAAGATCGCGATCGACAGCAATCGCGTGTCCGAGGTGAACAAGAACAGCGCCGCGGTCAGTTCCCGCATGGACAGCATCAACAGCAGCAGGAAGGTGGAGGAGAGTCCGACCCGCAGCAGTGGTGCGGTGACGAAGCTGATGGCTCGATACCTGCGTGCGCCGAGCATCACCGCGCTGTCTTCGAGGTCCTTGTCGAGCTGGATGATCGAGGCCGACACGCCGCGGTATCCCTGCGGGAGGAACACCGCGACGAAGGCGATGACCAGGACGGCGAGGGTTCCGTAGAGCGGTATCGGCATAGCCAGCCAGGTCCACAGCAGACCAAGTCCGAGCACGACGGCGGGTACGGCGAGCGGGAGCATGGCAACGTATTCGAGTAGCTTGCGCCCGGGTGCGTTGGTGCGATACCGGGTGTAGGCGAGGGCGAAGCAGAGCGCGGTTCCGATCGCGGCGGTCGCGACACCGACGGTGACGCTGTTGACCACGACGTGGTGGAAATCGGAACTCCTCAGTGTCTGTCCCATACCCCACAGGGACAACGCGCCGGGGCGGCCCAACTGCCCGAGGTCGGCGACATAGGGACTGGTTTGCAGGCTCGCGAGAATGAGCGCGAACACCGGGAGCACCACCGCCAGGGCGCAGTACACCCAGGCGAAGACAGCGGCGGGACGGCGCCAACCGCGCAGCGGAACCTTGCGGGCCCGCACACCTTTGCCCGTGACGGTCGTGTACTGCTTGCCGGCCATCGCCCGCTGTTGGAACGCGACCACGACGACCAGCAGCACCGTGAGCACGACGGCGACGGCGGCCGCGTCATTGGAACGGGCGGGCGAGGCGTTCATCAGTCGGTAGATCATGGTCGGCAGCGTGTCGATACCGCCTGCCACACCGATGACCTGACCGACCGGAAAGTTCTCGACGGACAGGGCGAAGACCAAGATGCCCGAGCCGACGACGGCAGGCATGACCAGCGGGAACGTGACCTTGCGCAGCATCTGGGTGAGTTTGGCCCCGTGCAGACTGGCCGCATCCTCGAGATCGGGATTCATTAGCGACAGCGCCGAGTGCACCATGAGAAACGGGTACGGCGCGTAATAGAGGCCCAGGACGAAGATCATCCCGCCGAAGCTGTAGATATTGATCGCATTGGGCAGGCCGATGCTGTTCAAAGCCAGATTGAGGTAGCCGGTGGCGGGCCCTCCCAACAGTACCCACGCCAGCGAGCCGACGAGTGCGGGCAGGAACAGTGGAGCGATTCCGATGCCGTAGATGAGTTTCCGGCCGGGGATATCGGTGCGGGCTGCCAAGAAGGCGAGCGTGCAACCGATCGCCAGCGCCAGCAGCGACGCGCCGATCCCGACGGCGGCCGAGTTCAGCATCGCCGACCGTGCGGTACCGGAGCCGAGCACCCGGAAGTTGTCCAGGGTGAAGTCGCCGAAGTCGAACAGCGAGGTGCGTTCGGACTTGTCGGTGAACGCGCCCATGACGATGAAGAACATCGGGCACAGCACGATGAGGGCGAGCAGAGCCAATTGCAGCAGCACCGGGAGCCAGCGCCGCACTCGGGGCCGCCGGTATCGGGACGCTGTGGATTTCCCTGCGGGCTCGATACTTTCGGAGCGGGGCTGATCCGTGGTCGGCCCGGTGGCGAGGGCACTCATGCGGGCACCGCCGTCGTCTCGACGCGGTCATCGCGCAGGACTTGGGCTCCGCCCGGGACGGCGGTGACCACCGCGCGCTCGCCGATCCCCAGGACCCGGCTGGTGTGGCCGGTGGCGATGGCTTCTACTTCGGGACCGTCATCCAGTGTCACCCGGTACCGGATCGACGCGCCCTGATAACTGGCGACTTCGACGCGGCCGGTCCAGGACTGCCCGTCGGGCCTGGTGTCGTCGGCCGCGGTGACCAGCAGATCCTCCGGGCGCAGACAGACGATGATCGAGCCGGACTCGGTTGGGGTGGCATCCACCCGGACCGCGATGGACGGGTAGTCGGTCAGCTCGACCGCACCGCGTTGTCCCGTGCCGGTCGTGCAGCGGAAGATATTGCCGACACCGAGAAAGTCCGCGATCGAGGCGCATGTCGGCTTGGTGTAGATCTCCTCCGGAGTACCGATCTGCACGATGCGCCCCTGATGCATCAGCGCGATGCGGTCGGCCAGGGCGAACGCTTCGACCTGGTCATGGGTGACGTACACGGTCGTCAGTCCGAGTCGCAGTTGCAGCTCGCGCAACTCCATCCGGAGGCGCTCGCGCAGGCGAGCGTCGAGGTTGGACAGCGGCTCGTCGAGCAGCAGCACGCTCGGGCGCATCACCAGACTTCGCGCGAGCGCGACCCGCTGCATCTGCCCGCCGCTGAGCAGGCTGGCACCTCGGTCGGCCAGCTCCCGCAGGCCTACCAAGTTCAATGCCTCGAGCACCCGCGTGCGGATCTCCTGCTTTCCGACCTTCTGCATCTTCAACGAGAACGCGACATTCTCGAACACGGTGCGGTGCGGCCACACCGCGTACGACTGGAACACCATCCCGACATTGCGTTTGTGGGGCGGAACGGTGCGGCCTTTCGTCGAGTCGTGGACGACTCGATCACCGATGGCGATACGTCCGGCGTCGGGGGTTTCGAGGCCGGCGACGCATCGCATGGTGCTGGTCTTACCGCATCCGGATTGCCCGAGCAGAACCAGTGATTCGCCGTCGGCGATATCGAGGTAGAGGTCGCGTACCACGATGTTGCCCGCGTACGCGAGAGTCAGGTTGTCGATCGTGACTTTCATCTGTTTCCTTCATCCTGGACAGCGATGTCCACGGGGTGGCCGACTGTTCGCCCGTTCGTGTTGGTTCCGCTCGGGCTATGCGGTCTGCCTGGGGGCGATTGTGGTCGACTACCGCATCGAGTTCTGGTGATTCGGCGGTTCGGATCAGATTTCTCGGCCGTCCGCCGGTGCCTGGCCGTCATGCGGATCCGGCCAGGACCGTCGTCGGCGTGATGAAGAGCTCTGCGGTAGCGATGCGCCGGGCGGCTCGATACAAGGTGACGGACTCGGGGACACCATCCGGTGTCGAGGTCATGTCGAGCTCGAGGATGCCGGCCGGGGTGCCCAGTCGCAGGGATCCGGGCCACCCGATGCGGGCGTTGTCGGCGACTATGCTGCCGGGCACGGTCGCCGCGGCTGCCACGGCGACGGCTGAGGTGAGTCCGATCGCGGGATGCGGCGCGAGCATGGAGACCATCCGGACCGAAACGTCGTATTCCTCCGCGGTGGTATATACCCCCGTGCTGGTGCGGTAGTCGTGTGGCGGCCCGACGATGCCGACCTTCGGGATCGCGTGCGAGACGGGATCACCGGCGCGGCTGAGCCCCATCCGCAGCGAGGACGCGGTGCGTAGCGCGATGAGCAGGGGTAGGCGCTCGGCGATCAGATTGTTGTCCTCGGTGCCGGTCAGTCCTAGGTCGGTGGCGTGGAACAGGGCGGCAGGGGCGCCGGCGATCACCAGTGTGGCTCGATAGTTATTGTCACCGACCGTGATCCGATCCGACGCCGCACCGGTCGGTAGCAATGATCGGTGGTCGGCGGCCAGATCGGTGAAGGTCAGCGAGACCGGGACGCCGAGAGCGCTCGTGCCCGGGACGGCGGCAGTGCCCTCGGCGGGCACGATTCCATTCGGGGTGGCGATCTCCGCGGTGAGGATCGCTCCGGTGTTCTGGTTGCGCATGCGCACCGTCGTGGTCGCGGTGTCGACCGCGACGAGCCCTGCCTGCAGCGTGTACAGACCGATCGCTGTCGCGCAGTTCCCGCAGTTGCTGCCCCATTCCACTCGCCGGTCCCCGATCGCCACCTGTGCGAATAGGTAGTCGATGTCGATACCACGCGTGCTGGAGCGTCGGACGACCGCGGCCTTCGATGTAGTGGAACTGCCGCCGCCGACACCGTCGAGTTGGCGGGGATCGCCCGAGCCGAAGGCGGATGTCAGGATGGCGTCGAGCCCGCCGGCCCGTCCGATCAAGGGGTCGACGTCAACCGCGTTGAAGAGCCAGCATTTGCTGGTCCCTCCGCGCATCCAGGTTCCGCGGAGTGTGAACACCCGTCCGGCCCGCCTTTCGCTCGTGAAGAGGATCTGTGAACCACCGCGCGACTCCCAGCTGTTCGTGAGCCGGGTCACGGTGACACAGACAAGCGTGCAGCCTCGGACACTGGAGTACAATTTCGAAAACCTTGAGGAGGTTTAACTTCTACTAAACCCTGGAGCCGCACCATGCTCGACCCTCGTCGCCTGTTGTTGCTGATCGATGTGGTGCGCGCCGGCTCCATCACGTCAGCCGCGGCACAGCTGAACTACACGACCTCGGCGGTCTCCCAACAGATCGCCAAGCTCGAGACCGAGGCCGGCCAACCGCTGCTGGAACGGCACGCGCGCGGCATTCGGCTGACCGAGGCGGGGGCCATGTTGACTCGTCGTGCCGAGCGCATCGAGACTCAACTGCTTGCCGCGCGCAGGGAGCTCGACGACATCGCCGGACTCCGCTCGGGCACCGTGCGGATCGGGACTTTTCCCACGGCCGGATCGAGTCTGCTGCCGTCGGTGGTCAAGCTGTTCAAGGCCCGCCATCCGGCCGTGGCCCTGACCGTGCGCAGCTCCCGATTCGCGCAGTTGCGCGCGATGCTCGACACGCGCGAAGTCGAACTGTCGCTGCTCTGGGACTACGCGTGGGCTCGCGTCGACGATCAGGAGCTCGCGGTGCATGAACTCCTGATCGATCCACCGACGCTCGTCGTATCGGTCAACCATCGCTTCGCCGATCGGAAGACAATCGCGATGGACGAACTCGCCGATGAGCAATGGATCACCCGCGAGGACAACCATCCGGTCGGGCTAGCCTTGGAAAAGGCCTGCAACGCAGCAGGATTCACCCCCTCGGTAGCATTTGCGGCAAACGACTACCAGGAAGCCCAAGCCATGGTGGCGGTCGACCTCGGCGTATCGCTGGCGCCCCGACTTGCGCTGTCGAACCTGCGCGAGGACGTCCGCGTCATTCCGCTGACCGGCGGGGCCCCGTCCCGGCGAATTCTGCTTGCGCACATGGCAGAGCAGCGTCTCACTCCGGCCGCGAACACACTCCTGAGGACCTTCGAGGAGGTCGCCCAGGGGTTCGTGGAGGCGCCCCTCGCGAGCCGATGATACGAAGAGTCGAGGGACAAATTCTGTTTCGCCGCAGGTTGATGGACGTTAGCCCATCGCGCATTCGGCTCAAGTCCACCGCCGACAGCTAACGCTTGCTCTTACGCGGTGGTCGATGTCGCCACTCGCACGATCGGGGCGGGAGTACTGCGCCCGGTCGGGACGAAAGCGGTGGATGCCTCGCTATTGCTGGCACGCATGCTGGTTCCCGAACCGATGCGACCGGGTTGGGTCGACGCGTTGCGAATGTCGGTGTCGCGGTTACCGCATCGGAGTCTGGCCGATATCGACGCCCGGATGGAGCAGGCCGCGGCCATACCGGTCATCGTTCCGGAAACGATCTTGGTCTCAATAGGTCAACGCATCACCGACGATAACTGATCAACCCCAGAAGATCGGGTCGCCACTGTTGTCGATGTGATCGAGCAGGTCCTGAACGTGAGGGCTCGGCTCCAAGAACCGATAGCGGTGAAATTTGAGGTGTCTGTCCCGCCAATACAGCGTCCACAACCCTGTTTTCTTCGTGTAGTGCAGGCGGGCGATCGGGAATCGTGTCCATTCCGGGCCGAAGTCCTCGCGCCATGGTGGTCGGCATTCGCAGATCGTGACATGGCGCGGCGAGACGTCGCATTCGACCCGAATCTCGTGGCGATATTGTTCGGGAACTCTACTGGCGCAGTACTTCACGATCCGGGCGACATCGAGTTCGGGAAGCCCTGTGGTAGCCATGCCGGCCATCATGCCAACCACCCCTGATGGCCGGCTTTGCTATCCGGCTGCATAGGTGCCGAGCACCTGTTCTTCTCGCTGGCGTGGGCTGTCCCAGTCGAGCACTCGACGAGGCCGATCGTTGAGTCTGGCGGCGATCATGTTCAGGTCGTCCTGGGTGAAACTGCGCAGGTCAGCCTTCTTGCGAAGGTACTGCCGAAGCAGCCCATTCGGGTTCTCGTTCGTCCCGCGTTGCCACGGATGATGCGGGGTGCAAAAGTAGACGGGCATGTCGAGAGCTGTGGTAATGCGCTTGTGCTCGGCCATTTCCCGTCCGCGATCCCAGGTCAGCGACCGACGCAGATGCGCCGGCAACCTGCTCAGATAGGTGATCAGCGCATAGGCTACCGTCTCGGCCCGGTACCCGTCCGGCAACGCCACCACATGCGTGAAACGGGATTGCCTATCCACCAAAGTCGCGACCGCCGACGGCCTGGTTCCGAATACCAGGTCGCCTTCCAGATGCCCGGGCTCGCTACGATCGTCTGCGGGTGGGTATTCCGCGCCGGCGTAGTGCGGCCCCAGGCAGGTCGCAGCGGACCGGACGCGGCTGTCGTAGATCCCGGGCGCCACGAGCTCGCGATAGGTGTCCTGGCCAGGAATGTCGGAACGGCCACTTTCCGCACGGCGGTGTCAGTCGCCGAGACGATCCGACCGGCACGGTTGTTCGCGTCCGCTCGTGCTTGTTCCGCGAGCCTGGCAAGTACCTCCAGACCAAGCAGTGCCCGATGACTTTCGGGCGCGATTGCGTGATCGGCCGCCCAGTACAGCGTGCGCATCGTGTCGTCGTGCATACGGAAGTTGTTGACATGCCGCTCGGCCTGTTCCGCAGTGCGGGCAGCACGCTCGGCGGCCTCGGCTGAGCGTGTGGACGCGAGCGCGGAGGACTTGGTGACCTGGATGCTTTCCCGCATTGCTCTAACGGTGTCGCTGCCCGTCCGTCGTTGCAGCCGCGCTGCAACGACGCTGCCAGCAAAGCCGATGGCTGGGCCGATCAACGTCACGAGGATCGCGGCCCACCACGGCACCGACACAGAACTGGACATCGGGGACTCCCCTTATCGGAACCAGACGACGGCCACGTTCGCACCGGGCACTGGCTCGAATTCGCTTACGACACAACGCCACAACCGACGCGATCAATAATGACCGAATGTCGACAGTAATGACGCGACGTCCGGGTGCCGAGATCCCCTGTCGCGTACCCGCTTCCACGGTCCGGGTCATGGGGCCGCCAGGCACAGCCCTGAACCGCACTGCTGCGGCGAGCGTGGACGACGTCGACCGGTACATGTTGTTCGGGATGCGCCGCCGAACCGTCCCCGATGCCTGAGCGGCGTGGCTCAGCGACAACATCGTGCCGGAACAGCTACGGCGACAGCCGATCTCAAGATCATAGTCTTGCTGCCGAGAAAGCATGCCCCGTTTGGGGAATCGCTGCTATTGATGGAAGTCGACCAATTCGTATACCGCCCGACTGCGCCCCGACCCGAAGATACGAAAGTTTTCAGCACGCACACACGAGAAGTACGACACTGTTCGCCTGTCACCGGCCCGCGCTCTGATGTGCGCAGGTATCCGCAACCGCCCCACCTACATAGGTCTGGCTTCCAAAGATGTTACGAGCCCTTGGGGTTCGCCACGCGGCGGGATATGCCTATGGCTCTGCGTGTCATTCGAGTGAATGACACACTATTAAAGATCTTTCGGTAATAGAGTGAGTTGCTGTCAAAGGAGAAGCCCGGTGTGGTCGAGGAAGTTGAAACACAGATCGTAGTTCGTGCCGACGCGTTCGAGCCCGGTTTCGGTAGCGGCGCGGGCTTCATCGATCGTGTCGGGACACAGATTGGCCAGTTCGGTGGATTTGATGTTGCCCCAGACCATTTCGATGGGGTTGAGTTCGTAGCCGTAGGGCGGGAGTTGCTCGACGCGCAGCCACATGCGTTGGGTCGCGATCCAGGCTTTCATGGCCTTGGAGCGGTGCGAGGGCAGCCCGTCCCAGATCAGGGTGACCGCGTCACCGGCGAAGTGCCTACCCAATGCGGTGAGGAATTCGATCAGCGACTCGGTGTTGTAAGCACCCTCTTTGATCTGGAACACGAACGCCGCGCCACTGCGGTCGGACCGATAGGCCAGGACCCCGGCCATCGACAGTCGTTTCCACGAAAACCGGTGCCGCAGCGTCGGTGTGACACCTTTGGGCGCCCAGGTCGCTCTCACTGCGGGCAGCAGGGAGAATCCGCTCTCGTCTTGGAAGCAGATCCACGCACCTCGGCGCCGAGCGCTTTTTATGCGCGGCCACTCGGTCTTGCGCCACACCGCGATCGCCTCGTCGTTGCGCTCGACCGCGCGGCGCGCCGGACGCTGCCGACTCCATCCCATCCGCTCACGCAGGATCGTCCAGGTCTGCGTCTGTGAATACCGCACCCCGGTAACGCGCTCGATCACCTCGGCTACCCGCGCCAAGGTCCACATGTCGGTTGGAAACCCATTCACCTTGGGGCCCTTCATCAATGCGGCTTCGACCTCGCGAACGTGCTCATCGCTCAACCGTGGCCGACGACCCGCCCGGCCCACACTCGCCAAAGCGTCTCGTCCACCTTCGACCCACGCCTTGTGCCAGCGCGACGCCGTCTGCGCCGACACCTCGAGCTCCACCACCACATCGACCTGCCGCCTACCGGCCTCGAACATCTCCACCGCCCGCATACGACGCTCCCGCAACGCGTCGAAATCACGACGCATCCGGGCGCGCTTACTCTTTCGGCCACTCTCCCGCCCACCCGATGGTGGCACCCGCTCTGACACCCTGCGATTGTCCTACGCCACAGCACAATCCGATCGGTACGACTCACTGAATTACCGAAAGATCTTTAAGTTCGACGTTTGAAGCTCTCGGAAGGCACACGTCGATACCGAACCGGCGTCTGGTTGGCCAGACATCCGATAGTGCTGCGGAGCGCCCGTTGGTCGATCGTCCAGATATGTTGGTAGGCACGGCCTCCCAACGTACGCAATGCCGAGTTCCGTGCGATCGGGTGCTATACGGAACCTGGCGTGCCAGAATCGCCGCCATGTCATATATGAAAAGGGGGGCCGCCGCCGTCGTGGCGATGGGCATTCTCAATACTGCGCCACTCACCGGTCACGCCGCCGCAGCGACCGATCAGCCGCCGGACCTGTCGTTCAACGCCACCCGCACCGACCAAATCACCGCTACTATCCACAACCCGAACAGCACCGGCATCTGCTGGGCCACCATCAACATCGACCAGTCGGTGCACGAGTTCACCGAGTACTCGCCGTCCGGCGCGGCCGGACCCGACCAAACCGTCACCCCTGTTCGCTCCGGCCTGGCCTCGGGCACCTACCGGCTGTCGGGGTTCTGCGGCTCCAACTACACCGCCGGAGATCAGGCGAAGGGCGACGACTACAGCGTGACCGTCGGCGCAACCCAGCCATCCACCGGCTCCTTCGGGCTATGACACCATATTCCTGACCCGCTCACATGCGCCAATCCACCTATGGTCGCGAACTCGGCGGCGACGCGGTCTGACCTAAAGATCAATGGCTCCAGATCATCTCGGGCCATTTGTGCGCGCTCTTGCCGATTTCCGTGTCCCGCAGAGGCGGTGACATCGACACCTATGAAGGGGGATGCCATGCAGGACGACGGGAACGGGGAGGACGGCCCGGACTACGTCGATAGGCATTTCGCGCACCGGGTGTGTATCGGCGGGTGAGGTGCATGAGTCGCCGATCTGGAGCACCTACATTCAGCCGCTTGTGGACCCGTTCACCGACGACCACAACGATTTTCGCTTCTGCGACGAGGAGGAGTTTCACGAACTCATCTGGGAGGTGTGGCGTGATGCCGGCATCAACAACGACGTCACCGTAGAGCATGAGCAGGGGCTCTCGGTGGGAAGTTCGGAAGCCAAGGGGAGCAGAATCGACTTCCGGATGTACTACGACGATGGGCACAGGGTCGGAGTCGAGATCAAGGCCGCGGGTCTATGGTCGCTGGAGGGCGTGCAGGAGCAACTCGTGCGGTACGCAGAGACCGGGCAGTTCGACTCGGTGCTGCTGTTGACCGCCGATCCCGACCTGGCTGAGATCGACTGGCCCCGTTACCTAGCGGTGCCGTTGTTCATAGTCCTGCTCTCCGGCCGTCGTGGTCGGCTATAGCTCCCCGTTGGATCGAAGCCGCCTATCGGTTAGGGGTGGCTGCCTTGCAACTGCCAATGCGGCACGTCGATAGGCTCGCGAAAGTACCAATGCCCAGTCCAGTCCTGAGTTGTTTCCCACGCGCCGCGGCCTGCCCCCCGACCAGGTCGAGACAGCCGTCCACCTCTACCAGCTCGGATGGTCCCTCACCCGCGTCGGACAGCATCTCGGCGTAGCCCACACCACCATCCTGACCACACTCCGCCAACACGGAATACCCACCCGCGACACTCACGGAAGACCTCGGTAGCGGGCGCATGACCGTGCCCTCCATCCGAGTAGCAGCACTGGGCCGGCCTCGGGTGAACGATCCGGCTTCTTCACGCGCGGCGCCTGCCGAGGATGCCGCCGACTACATCCCGTCGACCCTGACAACACCTGTGACCAATGCTTCTGCCAGCACATCACGCCCCTCTTCTTCAGCCCGAAGTGCCGCACGCAGGGATACGATGCGCTGCTCGCGTTCTGCCAACACAACCGCGATCGCCTGCTGTTGTTCGAGTCGCAGCACGGGAACCTCGAGGTCGGCGAGTGATTTTGAAGCCGCTTCCATAGGTGTGTCAGTTCAGATGTGTCAGGGGGCAAACAGCCACTCGAGCTATGCCGCAGTGAGCTTGGGTGATGCCAAACCCGTCGGTGACCTCGACAGGGCTGATGGGTCGGCATGCGGTGGTACGCCAAGGACAAGCTCGTTACGAGATCGCTTGCAGCGCAGGGTGTTACGTAACAATCGAGTGATCGTGTGCCGGTCCGGGCGTCCAGATCGACGCGTGGTTGTGGATGTCCGCGTCGAAGGACTGCATCTCCCGCGCGTGCCGCGACGACGGGAATTCGGCGCTCATCGGGTACTCGAGGCCGGATGTCTCTATGCTCCAGTAGGTTTGATCTCCGATCTGGTTGCTGACGGTTAAGTTGGCGAACATCTGTCAGGTGGGCTTCTGGGAAGCTGTTCTCGATCTGCCAGAGCTGGTGCCAGGCGTCGATGTTGGCTGGTGCTGCGGAATCTCAGTACCGATCCCCGTTGCGCACTGTAGAATTTTGTACGGCAACGAGTTCGAGTACGGCAGGCAGAGCGCACACCTTCTTTCCACGCCGAACGGGACAGGGGATTTAGATGTCTCCCAGCATCGGTTATGCCGAAGTCTTCACTCACTCCACACTATGGAAATGCGAAAGTCGTTCTGGGGCAAGGCGATTATCGCCAGTCCCTGTTCTATGACCAATGCCGACATCAGTCGCCGCGTTCCCCGTTTCAGAGACCACCTCTGACCGGTTGCGCGATGAGATGTCCGGTCGTCAGGTGATGGCCTGCAGAGCGTGCGATTTGGCAGTCTTCCCCGCCAGGTGCTGGCCACGATTCGAGTGAGCGCTCATGCCGCTTGCGGGGCGCTCGGCAGGGCGAAACCGTTGCCGCACAAATTATCCGCTATTCCGTTGATCGCGCGGGGCCGTCTCTTCCGTGGCCTCGAGCTGCTGACCAAGACCGAGTCTTCATTCTGATTGTCGAGTGACAGACCCGACTATCGAGTGACAGTCCAGCATCTCCGCACTGCCTGCCGATGTGCTGCCCAGCCTGCCATCGATCGCCAGCCAGTAGTTCGCCAGTAGCCGTCATGTGCCACCGCAGCGGACGCGACCCCGATACGGGTGCCGTCTGGGCGTATGTCGTGTGGGTGTGCTGCCGGTCAAGGAAGAAGTAAGGAGGGACGACATGCATCTGACTCCGCACGAGCAGGAGCGCCTGCTCATCCATGTAGCGGCGGACGTGGCCCGCCGACGCCAAGAACGTGGCCTGAAGCTGAATTACCCGGAAGCGATGGCGCTGCTGACGGTGTACGTCTACGAAGAGGCGCGGGCGGGGACGCTCGTACAGGACATCATGGACTCCGGTCGTCAGCAGCTATGTCGTGATCAGCTGATGGAAGGTGTCCCGGAGATGATCAAGGACGTCCAGGTGGAGGCGACCTTCCCTGATGGCACGAAACTCGTGACGATCACCAACCCTATCCAGCCACACCAGGCGGCTCACCCCTCTGGGCCAGTACACATGCTGAAGGTCGAACCCGTTCAGGACACGACGGTGCAACCGGTGCATCCGGGAAAGGTGGAGTACCCAGACGGGGAGCCGCCGATCGAATTCAATGAGAAGTTGAAGGATTCGACGAGGAAGGTGGATGTGTCCAACCCCGGAAAACGTCCGATCCAAGTGGGCTCGCACTACCACTTCGCCGAGGCCAATCCCGGCTTGGACTTCGATCGTCAGGACGCCCACGGCATGCGGCTGAACGTGGCGGCCGGGACCTCCCAGCGTTTCGAACCCGAGTGCGGCCCCGTCGAGGTCGAGCTCGTGCCTATCGAGGGTGAGCGTGTCGTGCTGGGCCTGCGCGGCGAAGTGAGCGGCCCTCTCGATCCTGCGTCCACGCGACGAAACGGGAGGACCTCTCGATGACCATGAAAAGGGAAGCGTACGAGAATCCACTGACCCGCGAGGAGTATAACGAGCTGTTCGGGCCGACGGCCGGCGACCGGATCCGGCTCGCGGACACCGCCTTATCCATCCAGATCACCGAGGACTGGGCCGGCGGGCCCGGCCGTAGCGGGAACGAGGTCGTCTTCGGCGGCGGCAAGGTGATTCGTGAGTCGATGGGCCAGTCCAGCATCCCCCGCGATCCCGGCCCGCGCGATACGCGCAGGCCTGCGGACACCGTCATAACAGGCGCGGTGGTATTGGACCACTGGGGGGTGGTCAAAGCGGATGTGGCTCTGCGCGACGGCAGGATCCAGGCGCTGGGCAAGGCATACAACCCCGAGACGATGGACCCGATGCACGGTGACGATGGGACTCCCTCCGACATCGTGATCGGTCCGGAAACCGAGGTCATTTCGGGCAAGGGCCGCATTCTCACCGCCGGCGGCGTGGACACCCATGTGCACTTTCTGTGTCCGGAACAGATTCACGTAGCCCTCGCGGCCGGTGTGACCACGTTGATCGGCGGCGGAACCGGTCCCGCCGAGGGGTCCACCGCCACCACCGTGACGCCCGGCAAGTGGCATCTGGCCCGGATGTTCGAGGCGCTGGACGACTTCCCCGTCAACATCGGTCTGCTGGGCAAGGGCAGCACCACATCCAAGACCTCGCTGTACAACCAGGTGGACGCCGGTGTTCTCGGCTTCAAGATCCACGAGGACTGGGGAGCGACCCCCGCGGTCCTCGACGCGTGCCTTCGGGTCTGCGACGACACCGGCGTGCAGCTCGCACTCCACGCAGACTCGCTGAACGAGGCCGGCTTCGTCGACGACACGATCAAAGCCATCGGCGGGCGCTGCCTGCATGTCTTCCACATCGAGGGCGCCGGCGGCGGCCATGCCCCCGACATGATCAAGATGGCGAGTCACCCCAATGTCCTGCCTGCTTCGACCAACCCGACCCGACCCTTGACGGTGAACACCGTCGCAGAACACCTGGACATGATGATGGTCTGCCACCACCTCAATCCGGAAATCCCGGCAGATCTGGCCTTCGCCGACTCACGGATCCGCCCTTCCACCATGGCGGCCGAGGACCTGCTGCACGATATGGGCGCGATCTCCATAATGTCCTCCGACGCCCAGGCCATGGGCCGCATCGGTGAGATGATCATCCGTACCTGGCAGACCGCGCACGTGATGAAGAACCGTGTCGGCTTCCTGGATGGAGACAACGGCTCGGATAATCACCGCGCCCGCCGCTACATCGCGAAGTACACCGTCAATCCCGCGATAGCCCACGGCATCGACCACGAGGTCGGCTCGGTCGAGGTCGGCAAACTCGCTGATCTGGTGCTGTGGGAGCCGAAGTTCTTCGGCGTCAAACCACACCTGGTCCTCAAGGGTGGCCAGATCGCCTACGCCCAGGTGGGAGACGCCAACGCGTCGATCCCCACGCCGCAGCCGATCCTGCCGCGTGCGGTGTGGGCAGCTCAGGGCCGGGCCCCCGCGGCCAATTCGTTCAACTTCGTCACACAGCGGGCCCTGGACAAGGGGCTGGCCCAAAGGCTCGGCGTCAGCAAGCAGTTCCGCGCCATCGAAGACACCCGGGGCCGCGGAAAGAGCAGCATGCTGGAAAACAACGCCACGCCCGAAATCGACGTGGACCCCGAGACCTTCACGGTGGAAATCGGCGGAAAATCGACAGGGGACAACATGACCGAGGTGGACGGGCAGAAGATGCTCCCCAAGCAGGATCACGCCACCGCGCTGCCGATGGCCCAGCGCTACTTCCTGTTCTGACCGATGAGCCGCGCAACCCTGCTCATCCTGGCCGATGGCCGCTTCCCCGCCGGAGGACACGCGCACTCCGGCGGGATGGAAGCTGCCATTGCCCGCGCAGCGATCCGTGACGCAGACTGTCTGCAGACGTTCTGCCAGGGACGGCTGCACACCACGGGTCTGGTCGCCGCGGCCCTGGCGGCCGCGACGGCCGCCGGCGCCGACCCACTGGCACTGGACGAGGCCGCTGATGCTCGCACCCCTGTCCTCGCGTTGCGCGACATCGCCCGCAAACAGGGACGGCAGATGATGCGCGCCGCGCGTGCCGTGTGGCCGGCACCCGAACTCGACAAGCTCGCCCGGGACCGCCCGCAGGGTACTCACCAACCCGTGGTGCTGGGCTTGACTGCTCGCGTGGCCGGCCTGACGTCACTGGACGCCGCGTACGCCGCCGCCTACGAGAGCGTCAGCGGCCCAGCCACCGCAGCGGTACGACTGCTGGGCCTGGATCCCTTCGAAGCCACCGCCGTTCTTGTCCGGCTCGCCGACGACCTGGACCAGGTCGTCGACCGTGCGGCACGAGTTGCCGACCGTGTGGCAGATGAAGGCACCGCCGTGCTGCCCGCCAACTCCGCGCCACTGCTCGACGTCACCGCCGCGCAACACGCCCAGTGGCCGGTCCGCCTGTTCGCTTCCTGACCACACCCGTTCACACCGCTGAGGAGACCTCCGTGCACCTCGACGACAGCATCCCCCACTCGCACAGCGCCTACGCCGACCGACCCGCCGATCCCACCGGACCCGACGGTTCCCGCCGGGCACTGCGGATCGGTTTGGGCGGTCCGGTCGGCTCCGGAAAAACCGCCACGGTCGCCGCGCTTTGTCGGGCCCTGCGCGACCAGCTGTCCATCGCCGTGGTCACCAACGACATCTACACCCGCGAGGACGCCGACTTCCTGCTGCGCAGTGCGGTCCTGCCCGCCGAGCGCATCCAGGCCGTGGAGACAGGAGCCTGCCCACACACCGCGATCCGTGACGACATCTCCGCCAACCTCGAAGCCGTCGAGCACCTGGAGGCGACCGCCGGACCGCTCGACCTCATGCTGGTCGAATCCGGTGGCGACAACCTCACCGCCATCTTCTCCCGGGGGCTGGTCGACGCCCAGATCTTCATCATCGATGTGGCCGGCGGCGACGACATCCCCCGCAAGGGCGGCCCCGGCATCACCACCGCCGACCTCCTGGTGATCAACAAGACCGATCTGGCTCCCCACGTCGGCTCGGACCTGGAAACCATGGCCACCGACGCCAAACGTCAGCGCGGCGAACGACCCGTCGCCTTCACCTCCCTCACCGCCGATGACGGCGTTCGGCCGGTAGCCGACTGGATATGCGCACGCCTGGCCACCTGGACCGCGGCATGACCAGCACCTCGCCACACACCCAGGCCGCACCGCGCGCAGGCAGAGGTGTCCACGCCACCGCCCGCATCCGGGCGGTCGGCATCGACGGCCCGACCGCCGTGCCCTACCTGCACAACGACGGCCCCTTTCACCTGTGCCAGCTCAGCCACCGCGGCACCCAAGCACGTGTCCGCATCGTCGGCGCGATGAGCGCGCCGCTGGGCGGGGACAGACTGGCTATCCACGTCACCGCCGAAACCGGCGCCGAACTGGAGATCACCACCGCCGCCGCCACCCTCGCCCTGCGCGGCGCCACCACCGACCACGCCACCTACGACGTGACTCTCACCGTGGAAGAACAAGCGACCCTGTCCTGGCTGCCCCACCCGCTGATCAGCACCCACGGCAGCAACCTACGCCAGACCTACACCGTGGACCTCGCCCCCACCGCCCGGCTCGTCCTGCGCGAAGAACTGATCCTCGGACGAGCCCACGAAACCCCCGGCAACCTCACCAGCCACCTCACCGTGCACCGCGACGGGCGTCCTCTGCTCGCCCAGCACACCGCCTTCGGCCCCGCAGCCCCCGGCTGGGACGGCCCCGCCGTCCTGGCCGGACACCGCGCCACCGGCCACGTCCTCATCGTCGACCCAGCCTTCGCCAACGCCCCACCCGCCACCCGTTTGCTCGGCAACGACCCCGCCGACGGCCAGGGCATCGTCACGCCCCTGCCCGGCCCCGCCCTGCTGGCCACGGCCCTCGCTCCGACAGCCACACCCCTGCGTCGCCTGCTGGACGACGCCATCGATACGTACACACCGAGCCGCACGTAGCCGACCAGATCGCAGATCCTTACCGGGCCTGTCCAGCCTCAGGCTCCGTCCCACTTTTCGGCTCGGACCCACATGCGGTGGTGACAAGTCCTCCGGACTGGCCCACAGTGCCCAAGGTCAGCCATACCGAAATATCAACTGCCACAGAGTCATTCAACAATCCGAAACGAGGCAATCCAGGTTTCCGAATATGAGACAAAGCCGACGACCGTGCAGGCCCTGACACACGCTCCGCCTACATAAAAGCCCCACCGCGCAGTCAGGGTTCGACGAGCGAGCCGCCGACGCGGCCGACCGTAACGAAGACGACGACGATTGACCTGTCGAGACGAGGAGACCTCCGGTGTGGCGGAGGTCTCCTCGCTCGAGG
Organism: Nocardia sp. NBC_01730; assembly: GCF_035920445.1. Lineage (NCBI taxonomy): Bacteria > Bacillati > Actinomycetota > Actinomycetes > Mycobacteriales > Nocardiaceae > Nocardia > Nocardia sp. NBC_01730. The sequence goes on from NZ_CP109162.1 coordinate 4,313,470, forward strand.
CTCGTCGTTGATCGGCTCTGGGACCGAGCCCGCGCGGCGCGAAACCGCCACACGTGATCCCGACACCGCCCGAACAGCGCTTGACGAGATCATCGATGCGCCCTGACTGCTTACATTTGTCATGACTCAACCGCAGTCCCCCGGCGGGCGGCAGTTGGGGTGTTGGCGCCCAATGGGGTGCGAGCCGAGGATAGTCGTATGACAACTCCGAATAACGCCACTACTCGATGGGGCGAGCTTCATGTGCACGACGTCCGTCGCGACCCGCACGATGCCGAGAAGATCGCGGCGGTACTCATTGAACTCGCCCGACAGCAGACAGCCAACGACCGAGGTACCGATGACGATCCAGCGGCGATCGGCAACAAGAGTTCACCGCTGGCGCCGGTGCCCGCCGGCCGGCCCCCACCACGGCGGGCACACCAACTCGATCAGGACCAAATCCGAACCTTGATCCAGCGATACGTTGCCGGCGAAACGACATACGAGCTCGGCGACAGGTTCAATATCCACCGCCGCACCGTCAGCGCGATCCTGCATCGGCACAAGATTCCGATGCGACGCCGCGGCCTGTCCCCCGAACAAGTTGACGAGGCTATCGACCTTTACAGCCTCGGCTGGTCACTCGCCCAAGTCGCCCGACACCTCGCCGTCGATCCGGTCACTGTCCTGAACCGGTTGCGTGAACGCGGCATCCGTACTCGCGACACCCACGGACGGAACCGATCCTGATATTCCACAGAATGGCCAGTAGTCCGCGTAATCAGCCAGTCAGCCGAACGCCACCACTCTTGACCTGATCAAAACCACGGCCAAAGCAGGAACACCCTGCGGTAATAGAACACAAAAGATGGCCTTGAACAGGGACAACACAGAAGTCAAGTTCAGGCTCCTACGCCCGAACTTGACACAATGCCCCAGTTCAAGACCACAATTTGTACCAAATTGTGGAGCTAAGGGGACTCGAACCCCTGACCCCCACACTGCCAGTGTGGTGCGCTACCAGCTGCGCCATAGCCCCTGATGGGTTGCGCTCCGAGCTTCCCCGTGCGCCTGAATGAAGTTACACCAACGGTGTGTCGGCCACCAAATCGCCCCGATTCCGGGGTGCGGAGACGGCTCGAAGCATGTCTTGCGTCAAGATCTTGGCAGAATCTGAGTGGCCGCGAGGTTCATGCCATAGCCCGCATCCCCAGTGCTGGCAATAGTCGGCACAACTGAGCCGCGTTGCCGAATTCAGGATGTCCGGTCCGGCTGCCGCACGGATCTGTCAGATCGGCCTTGCCCGACTCCACAATCCAGGGATGCGCCCGGTCGGCGTGCTCACGCTCCCGAGTGAAGTGACGCACATCACGTCTTAATCGTGTCATGTTTCGGCGATCCTCGGTGTCCTGAGGGCATGACTGAACACAACACACGCCACAAGGTCGTCGTCATCGGCGGCGGTTATGCCGGGATAGTCGCGGCCAATCATCTGCGGATGCGCACCGATGTCGATATCACGCTGGTCAATCCCCGCCCGATGTTCGTGGATCGAGTCCGGCTGCACCAGTTGGTGGCCGGCACCGGCGATGCGACGGTTGACTACGGCACGCTGCTCGGCGAGGGCATCGAGTTGGTTGTCGACAGCGCCACTCGCATCGACACTGCCGCCCGTGTGGTGCGGCTGGCGTCGGGTCGCGCGCTGGACTACGACCACGTCATCTACGCGGTCGGCAGCACCGCGGCGATACCGTCTGTGCCTGGCGCGGCCGAGTTCGCTTTCCCCATCGCTGAATTCGAGTCCGCGCAGCGGCTGCGCGCCAGGCTGGACGAGTTGTCCCTCGATGCTCCGGCCACCGTGGTCGGCGGCGGACCGACCGGCATCGAGACGGCCTCCGAACTGGCCGAACAAGGACGCTCGGTCACACTGGTGTGTGGCGGATCTCTGATGCCGTCATTGAGTGCCCCGGGTCGCCGATACGTCGCCAAGTGGCTGTCCCGCCACGGTGTCGCCGTGCTCGAGGCCGACACGGTGGCCGAGGTCCGGCCGGATGCGGTCGTCTTTGCCAATGGCGCGGTGCGTCCGAGCGCACTCACCATCTGGACGACAGGTTTCGGCGTGCCGGAGTTGGCGGCTGCGAGCGGGCTGCGCACCGACGCGCTCGGTCGTCTGCTCACCGACGAGACGCTGACCAGTGTCGACGATGACCGCATCGTCGCGACCGGCGACGCCGCCGCACCGTCGGGCCAGCCGCTGCGGATGAGCTGCCAGGCCGCCGGGGCGCTCGGGGCACAGGCCGCCGACACCGTGCTGAGCCGTGTCGCGGGGACCGAACCGGCGGTGATCAACCTGGCCCTCATGGGGTCGTGCGTCAGCCTCGGCCGACGCGTCGGCGTGCGACAGCTCGCTCGCAAGGACGACACCGCAGTGAACGTCTACATCGGCGGCCGCATGGGCGCCAGGATCAAGGAGGTCACCTGCAAGGTCGCGGTATGGAAAATCCGCCGCGAGGCCAGCAAACCGGGCTCGCTGGCCTGGCCCAAGGGCGGCCCGCGTCCCGAGCGGCCGGCCTCCGCTGCGCCGGTGGTCTCGTTCCCGTGACGACCGACGAGCATGCCGAGCAGTTCACCGTGCTGCGGCCGCTGCTGTTCACGATCGTCTACGAAATCCTCGGCTCGGCAACCGAATCCGACGACGTGCTGCAGGACAGCTATCTGCGGTGGGCCGAGGTGGACCTGGCGACGGTGCGCGACACCAAGTCGTATCTGGCACGGCTGGTGACCCGTCAGGCGCTCAACGCCTTGCGGGCCGGCGCTCGCCGTCGCGAGGACTACATCGGTCCGTGGCTGCCCGAGCCGCTGCTGCTCGACGAGCACGACGCGTCGGCTGACATGGTGCTCGCCGAGTCGGTGTCGATGGCGATGCTCGTGCTGCTCGAAACGCTCACCCCCGACGAGCGAGCGGTGTTCGTGCTGCGCGAGGTGTTCGGCTTCGACTACGACGACATCGCCGCGGCGGTGGGCAAATCCGTGATGACGGCACGCCAGGTGGCGCACCGCGCCCGCGCGCACGTGCAGGCACGGCGCAAACGCTTCGAGCCCGTCGACGCGGCGCAGATCACGCAGATCACCGAGCAGTTCATGACAGCGGCGACCACCGGTGACACGGAGGGGCTCCTTTCGCTACTCGCTCCGGACGCCACCTGGACCGCCGACAGTGGCGGCAAGGCCATCGCGGCGCGCCGGCCGGTGGTGGGCGCGCAGAAGGTAGCCCGGTGCCTCACGGACCTGTTCCACAGCGCGAGGAGGAGGCCGAAACTGCGAATCGAGACGGTCAACTACAACAACGCCCCCGCGATGGTCATCTACAACGACGACCACTTGGAAGGCGTCTTTCTGATCGAGATCATCGACAGCAAGATCACCAACTTCTACGCCATGCGCAACCCGGACAAACTCGTCACGGTGGCGGTTCCGCGTCAGATCGGCCGGTAGGGAGCCGACGGGGATCGTTTCCTTCGCCTCGGTGGAACGCGCCGCCGCAATGGTTCCTGATGACAACGACTTCGCGCATAGCGCGTGGAAGACTGCTGTGCATACTTGGCGGATGATTCGCTTCAGCTGGGAGATCTCGTCGTGCAGGGCTCTCTTCCCGGCCGCGGTCAGGTGGATCCAGGTACGGCCGCGTTTGCCCTCGTAGCCTTTCTCGATCTCCACCAGCCCGGCCTTCTCCAATACGGTCAGATGCTGGGAGAGGTTGCCTGTGGTCAGATCCAACATGGTCCGCAGAAAGCCGAACTCCACTCGCCGGGCCTCGTGGGCGACGGCGAGGATGCCCAGTCGGACGCGCTGGTGAACGACGTCGTCGAGTCCGTTTGTCGGATGAGTCATACCCCACGCCGTTCGGCTAGGGCGAAGCCCATGCCGCCGAGGAGCAGCACACTCGGCGCGCGGCGATTTCGGGGGCTGGATGTGGGATCGCGCCGCCGAGTGGGCCGGATCGTCGATGGTGGAGTCGGCGACTCGGTCCTCCCGTTCGCAGGGGTTCTCGGCGAAGGGTGAGGTCGGCGCGAAGGTGGCGTGTAGCGCCAGCAGCCGATCACGGTATGACAGTCGTGAAAAAGCCCGCACGTGGCCCTACGGGGCCTGTGATCAGTTGGTGAGCGAGACCACCCAGTCCTCGTTGTTGACATCGACCTTGGTCGTGCCGTCGAAGACCGCAGGCGTGGCCGCAGAGCCGCCGAGCGCCGCGCCCAGAGCGTCGGTCTGCGCCTTGGCGGTGGTGCGTGCGGAGTCGACCTCGGCGCCGGTGGAGACGCACCGCAGAACCGATTCCACCGCTCCGGCATCCCTGGCTATCGCGGCCAGCTCTTCGTTGGTCAGGTCGGCGCCGCCTTCGCTCGGCCGCTTGGTGGTGAACAACTCCATGTGGAACTTGGAATAGACCGGGCCGGAACCGCCCTCGGCAACACATTGATTCGCGGCCACCGCACGGGTGGAGTAGTCCTTGCTGCGGGAACGCGCGTCGAGGAAGTTCACCAGGCGGTAGCGCACCTTAAGCTCGCCCTCATCGATCTGCTGCGCGATCTCCTGGCCGTAGATGTGCTCCAGGTTGCCGCAGCCCGGGCAGAGCGGGTCCTCGAAAATATCGATGGTCTTCTTCGCATCGGGGCGACCGAGCAGAATGGAGCCGTCCTGCTCCAGCACCGCGTGCAGCCCGGGATCGCGCACCGGACCGTAACCGTCGTTGCGTACGGTCGCTTCATCCCGTCCCCACCGGATCGCCGCGATGACGATCAGCACGATCAACGCGAGAGCGACCCCGCCCAGCGCATAGGTGGTCACGCTGGACATCGGCCGCGGGGTGTAGTTCGAACGCGATTCGCTCACACCGACACTTTGCCCCAACCAACCACCCCATCCCCCTCCGGGCCACGCCTCCACCCGTCAGTGGCGGTCACCCACACCGGAAATGACGTCCTTCTCGACCACCATCGGTACCGGGCTGTCCGCCACCGGCGCGCCGACCACATCGCTGGCCGCGTGGTCGACCTGCGTCACCTGATGTTCGGCACCATCCGCGCCGCAAAGGTGATCAGGAGGGCATTCCGGATGGGTGGAACCGCGGCGCAAAGGTTCGGGGACGACGACCCAGACGGCCGCGGCGAGGGCAAGGAGACCGCCGGTCACGCCGAGGGCCAGGCCGTAAGACAGCTGTTCGGCGAGGGCACCGACAGCGACGGGGCCGATGACGGTGCCGAGGTCGGCGGCCATCTGGAAGCCGGCCAGGACGGGCCCGCCGCGTGCCTTGGGGCCGATGATGTCAGCGACCGCGGCCTGCTGGGTCGGGGTGAACAGACCGGAGCCGAGCCCGGCGAGGAAGGAGGTCGCCAGCAGCCACGGCACACTGGTCGCCATGCCGAGCCCCGCGGTGCCCGCCGCGCACACGAGGGAGCCGACGATCACGAACGGTTTGCGTCCCCACTGGTCGGACAACCGTCCGGAGGCGAACAGGACAACGACATTGCCTGCCGCGAACACGGTCAGCGCGACACCGGCCATTCCCGGCGCTTGGTGCAGCACCTCCACTACGAGCAGCGGCACCAGCGCCATCCGCACACCGAATACGGCCGCACCGTTGGCGAAGTTGGATACCAGCACGGCCCGGTATTCCGGCCGCGTCAACCCCTCCCGGAACGACATCATGCGGACCCCGCCGACCGGCTCGGGCGCCGCCAACTCCGAGTTCCGCAGGCTCAGGTGCACGACGATGCTGACGCCGAGCAGCGCCACCGCGTAGATCACGAACGGCCACCGCAGCCCGAGCCCCGACAGGACACCGCCCACCAGCGGTCCGCTCACCGAGCCGACCAGAAAGCTGGTCGACCAAAGGCCGGACACCCGCCCGCGCTGTTCGGGCGGCGATATCCGGATGACCAGCGCCAGCGACGACACGGTGAACATGGTGGACCCGATCCCGCCGAGCGACCGCAACACCATCAGCTGCCAATAACTCTGAGCCAGCGCGCTGGCGCCGGTGGACAGCGCGACGATCAAGAGCCCGCTGAGGTAGACCGACCGCTCCCCCAGCCGCTGTACCAGCCGCCCGCTCAATGGCGCGAACAGCAATCGCATCAACGCGAATGCGGAGACGATCGCCGAGGCCGCGGCCACGCCCACGCCGAACCCGCGCGCGAACTGGGGCAGTACCGGAGCGACCAGGCCGAACCCGATGGCGATGACGAACGCGCCCCCGACCAGCACCCAGATCTCGGTGGGCAGGGGCTTGGATCTACTGCTCACCGGATAACGCCTGCCCCACCAGTTCCTCCGCGGCCGCCTGCACCTCGGTCAGGTGCTCGGCGCCGTGGAACGACTCCGCATAGATCTTGTACTTGTCCTCGGTGCCGGAGGGGCGGGCGGCGAACCACGCGTTCTCGGTGGTCACCTTGAGCCCACCCAGCGGTGCGCCGTTGCCACGCGCTCTGGTGAGCACGGAGGTGACCGGTTCTCCGGCGATCTCCTTGGTGGTGATCATGTCCGGAGTCAACTTCGCGAGCAGCTCTTTCTGTTCCACCGTCGCGGGCGCGTCGATCCTGGCGTAGGCGGGGCTGCCGTAGCGCCGTTCGAGTTCGACGTAGCGCGCCGAGGGGCTTTGCCCAGTGACCGCGGCGATCTCGGCGGCCAGCAGCGCGAGCAGGATGCCGTCCTTATCGGTGGTCCACACGGTGCCATCCATCCGCAGGAACGATGCGCCCGCGCTCTCCTCACCTCCGAAAGCGAGACTGCCGCTGAACAATCCGGGCACGAAGAACTTGAACCCGACCGGCACCTCGTGCACGTCGCGGCCGAGCACCGAAACCACCCGGTCGATCATGGACGAGGTCACCACGGTCTTGCCGATCTTGGTCAGCGCGTCCCAGCCCATCCGGTTGGCGACGAGGTATTCGATGGCCACCGCGAGGAAATGGTTGGGGTTCATCAGTCCGCCGTCGGGGGTGACGATGCCGTGCCGGTCGGCGTCGGCGTCGTTGCCGGTGGAGATGTCGTAATCGTCCTTGATCGCGATCAGCGAAGCCATCGCGTAGCGCGAGGACGGGTCCATCCGGATCTTGCCGTCGCTGTCGAGGGTCATGAATCGCCAGGTCGGGTCGACGAACGGGTTGACCACCTCGAGCTCGAGGTCGTAGCGCTGGCCGATCTCCTCCCAGTAGTCGACGCTGGCGCCGCCCATCGGGTCGGCGCCGAGCCGGATGCCCGCGCCGCGGATCGCGTCCAGGTTCAGCACGTTCGGCAGATCGGCGATGTAGTGGTCGAGGTAGTCGTAGCGTTCGACGCTGGTTTCCAGCGCCTGCCGCAGCGTGGTGCGCTTGACCTCGGCGAGGCCGCCGCGCAGCAGTTCGTTGGCGCGGGCGGCGATGGCGTCGGTCGCCGTGTTGTCGGCCGGGCCACCGTGCGGAGGGTTGTATTTGAAGCCGCCGTCGCGCGGCGGGTTGTGCGACGGGGTGACCACGATTCCGTCGGCTTGGTGCTTGGCGCCGCCCCGATTGTGGCGCAGCACGGCGTGGCTCAACGCTGGTGTCGGGGTGTAGCGGTCGCGCGCGTCGATCACGGCGGTCACCTCGTTGGCGGCGAGTACCTCCAGCGCGGTGGTCCAGGCAGGCTCGGACAGTGCGTGCGTGTCCCTGGCCAGATAGACCGGTCCGGTGATGCCGCGGGTGGCGCGATACTCCACGATCGACTGGGTGATCGCAAGGATGTGCGCCTCGTTGAACGCGCTGTCCAGGCTGGAGCCGCGATGTCCCGAAGTACCGAACGCTACCCGCTGGGCCGGATTCTCCGGATCGGGGACACGGCTGTAGTACGCCGTCACCAGATGTGCGATGTCTTCCAGATCGGTGGGACGCGCGGGACGCCCGGCTCGATCATGGGCCATGCTCGGGTCTCCCTTCCTTATCGGCTGCGCCCGGCTCGTCATCAGGATCATGGCCACGACCGCCCGGTCATGGCGACCGCGGCTACGTCGATCGCGGCGGTGCCCGCGGCGCAGGCGCGAGCGCCGACGGCCACCGGCCGGATCGTTTCGAAGCCGAACGTGCGGAACGTGGTCGGCACACCGCGGAAGTCCGTTCCCGCGGTGGCGAGCAGCCGATCGCCCGCCCCCGCGCCGCCCAGACCACCGAGCCGTGCCGAACCGACAATGGTAACGGTCGGCGTGCGTGGCGGCAGGGGAGAATCGAAACGCACTGGCACCACCGGCTCTGCCGGATATCGGGCGGATGCACCGAGCTTTCCGCGGGGCACGACGGGCAGCACTGTCATCGGGCGGCTCCCTGCCACAACTCGACCGGCGCGAGCGTGGTGTTGATCGAGGTGAACAGTTCGGCGTTCTGCTCGACGAAGGCGCGCAGCCGGTCGAGCTCGTCGACAAACATCAGCACCAGCGGCAGATGGTCGGCGATGTCCAGGAGCCGGGTGGTGTGGATCCGCGAGGACGAGCCGTAGCCTTCGATGCCGCGCCATACGCTGGCGCCCGCCAAGCCGGTGTCCCTGGCACGCCGCACGATCTCGTGGTAAAGGGGCGTGTGCCGCCACTTGTCGTCCTCGTCGAGCAGCACGGTGAGCCGCGCCGCGGGCCGCCACTGTCCTGTCGGCGTCGAACCCGCCGCTGAACCGCTCATTGCCTGACCCCCTTCCGTCGCATCCCATTCCGGTTGATCGCCGAGCCGTGCCAGTTGTCCACGGTGCCATGCCCACGCGGGCACAGCCGTCCCGGCGATGCCATTGCCGCTCCCGCGAGGCAGCCGAGCGCGTGGACCGCCCGATCCGAGGAGTCTACGAACCTCGAGCACGCGGGTGGAGAAGGTGGTGCCCGCCGATGCCGAGAAGGGGAGGTAGCAGACTGTTGGCTACCCATGCCACGGTCCGCGGAATCATCGGAATTCCGATCGCCAAGCATCGCATGACAATTACGGCGCCGATCAGCCAGGGGAGCCTCGCTGCACACCTCGCCAAGCGCGGAAATGTACCATCGCGCGGTTGCCCGCACGTGGCGTACCCACCCAGCCGAAGACAAGTCTCACCAAGATCGTTCACCGCACGGCCCGTCGAATCCTCGGCCTATATGCATCGCTGACGGCCGAGCGGCCGCCGCTCACGACTATGTCGCGTGTGCGGCGGCCGCTCGACCGTGAGCCGTCAGGCCCGGGAATGTGCAGCGCCACGGGCGCTGCCCACCTCTCAGTGCGCGAGCACCGGCTCCCCCTCGGCCGGTGCGGGCGCCGTGCTCGGCATCAGCACCGCGGTCAGCGCCGCGCCTGCCACGAAGATCGCGGTGGCCCACCAGAAGCTGGTGGTGTAGCTCTCGATCGCGGACTGGGCGACGGTCAGCGGGTCCGGCTTGCGGGTGGACAGGTAGTCGCCCGCCGCCGAGGCGGCGATGGTGCTGAGCAGCGCTGTGCCGATCGAGCCACCGACCTGCTGGCTGGTGTTGATCATGGCCGAGGCCACGCCCGCGTCCTCATGCTGCACACCCGAGGTCGCGCCCTGGAAGGCGGTCGCCATCGCGCCACCGAGACCGAGACCCAGCAGGACCAGGGCGGGCAGGATGTGCGTGGCGTAGCCGGTGTCCAGACCGATCCTGGTCAGCCAGGCCATTCCGCCCGCGGCGACCAGGAAGCCGCCGCTGACCACGATCTTCGGTCCGACCTTCGGCAGCAGGAACGAGGGCGCGGTGGTCGAGGAGACCACCATCGCGGCGACCATCGGCAGGAACGCCACGCCGGTCATGATCGGCGAGTACCCCAGCGTCAGCTGCATGTAGTAGGTGAGGAACAGGAAGATCGCAAACATTCCGATGCCCATGACGAACACCGTCAGGTACGAGGTGCCGCGCATGCGGTCGAGCACGATCCGCATCGGGAGCAGTGGGTGTGCGACCCGGGTCTCCAGCCAGGCGAACGCCGCAAGCAACACCGCGCCGCCGATCAGGAAGGCGAGAGTGACACTGTCGGTCCAGCCGTGCGACTCCGCGTGCGAAAACCCGTAGACGATGCCGAACAGGGCCGCGGTCACCACGACGGTGCCCGGGATATCGAGCTTGGGCCGATCGGTGCCCGCATGCTTGGCCAGCAGCAGCACCGCGCCGACCAGAGCGACCGCCGCGAAGGCCAGGTTCACGAACATCACCCAGCGCCAGGACGCCCATTCGGTAAGCGCGCCGCCGAGCAACAGGCCGATCGCGCCGCCGGTACCGGCGACCGCGCCGAAGATGCCGAACGCCTTCGCCCGCTCGGACGGCTCGGTGAAGGTCACCGTGAGCAGGGACAGCGCGGCCGGTGCGAGCAGCGCGCCGAAGACGCCTTGCCCGACGCGCGCCGCCACGAGCATTTCGAAACTGGTGGCCGCGCCACCGACGGCCGAGGCGACCGCGAAGCCGATCAGGCCGATGATGAAGGTGTTGCGCCTGCCGAACAGGTCACTGAGGCGTCCGCCGAGCAACAGTAGGCTGCCGAAGGCCAGCGCGTAACCTGTGACCACCCAGGAGCGGTCGCCGTCGCTGAAGCCGAGGTCCTGCTGGGCCGCGGGAAGCGCGATGTTCACTACGGTCGCGTCGAGGACCACCATGAGCTGTGCGACACCGAGCACGGCGAGCACCCACCAGCGCAGCGCGTGTGATCCGCGTCCCCCAGTTCCTGTTTTGTCGGTGGCGGATGCCCCGCGCTCGATCGTGGTAGTCATGTGTACCCTTTTGTCTCGAGTATTGATGCGGAGACGTCACCTCCGCTTACCGGTAGACGTTATCACGATAACGGAGATACTGCCTCCGTTTAATCCCGGGTAGTTGATAGAATGAACTTGTGAATCACGCCACGGTCGCCTCCCCGCCCCGGCGCCTACGTGCCGATGCCGCGCGAAATCAGCAACGGATCATCGCCGCGGCGCGCGAGCTGTTCGCCGACCACGGACTCGAGATCACCCTCGACGACGTGGCCGAACGCGCGGGCGTCGGCGTCGGCACGGTCTACCGCCGCTTCGCGAACAAGAGGGAACTGATCGTTGAAGTCTTCGACCAGAACCTGAGCGATTTCGCCGACGCGGCGGACGCCGCCTACCGACACCCGGACCCATGGTTCGGACTTGTCGAATTCTTCGAATACGCGTGCAGGCATATGGCCACCAACCGCGGATTCAGCGAGGTCATGCTCGAGCTCGAGGAAGACCAGACGAACCGATTCATCGTCGTCCGCGATCGGATCAAGCCCACCGTGACCGCCATCTGCGAGCGCGCACGCACCGCGGGAGCCCTCGCCGAGGGGATCGAGCCTTCGGACTTCTTCGCGCTCGTGCACATGGTCGACGGTATCGCCGAGTTCGCGAAGCCGGTCAATCCCGACGTCTGGCAGCGATATATGGCCATCGCACTCAACGGCGTGCGCGCAGACGGCATCCCGCGCCAGCATCTCGAAGTCCCGCCGCTGGCCGAGGAGGAAGTCGAGAAGGCCAAGCACCTCACCTGCGCGAATCGCAGGAGGTAGCACATTCCGGCGTAAGTAGCGCGCATCACAATCGCTCCAGTAAATTGGTCACATGACCAATTTGTGGGTGAACTGGGCAGGCGATCAGCAGTGCGCGCCTGCGACCTTCGCCACTCCGTGCTCCCCCGACGAAGTGGCCGATCTACTCGGCAGCGCCGAGGCCAAGGGACAGACCGTGCGCGTCGCGGGCGCGGGTCATTCGTTCACCGACACCGTTCTCACCGACGGCATCCTGCTGAACCTGGCAAACCTGAACCGCGTCCTCGATGTCGACCACGCCACCGGGCTCGTCCGGCTCGAGGCGGGCATCACCCTGAACGCCGCGAGCAATGCGCTGCATGAGCACGGCCTCGCCTTCCCGAACCTGGGCGACATCGACGCGCAGACCGTGGCGGGCGCGACCGCCACCGGCACCCACGGCACCGGTGCCACATTGCAAAACCTTTCCGCCGCACTGGATTCGGTCGAGCTGATGCTCGCCGACGGCAGCAGGGCCGAGCTGAACGCGCGGACCGACCCCGACGGCTGGCGCGCGGCGCGGGTCAGCGTCGGCGCCCTCGGCGTCGTCACCGCCGTGACGGTGCGGATGGTGCCCTCCTTCGTGCTGGAAGGGATCGAGCGACCGGTGCACGTGGACGACGTGCTCGCCGACCTGGATTCGTTCGTCGACGGCAACGAGCACTTCGAGTTCTACATGTTCGCGCACAGCCCCCTGGCCATGACCAAACGAAACAACCGCGTGGCACTGCCGGAGCAGCCGCGTGGCAAGGCCGTGGACTGGTTCGCGGACATCCTGATGTCCAACTACCTGTTCGATGGGATGTGCAAGCTGAGCCGACGGCAGCCGCGCCTGGTGCCGTTGATCCAGCGCGGCGCCGCTTATGCGGGCAGCTACCGGCGCCAAGTGGACCGTTCCTATCGAGTGTTCGCCTCGCCGCGCCTGATCCGCTTCATCGAGATGGAGTACGCCGTTCCGCGCGAGCACTCCGTCGACGCTATCCGCGAGATCACAGAAGTGACCGCGAAATTCGACACACCGATGCCCATCGAGGTGCGGTGGGTCGCGCCCGACGACGCCTTCCTCTCCCCCGCGGGTGGCCGCGAGACCTGCTACATCGCGGTGCACCAATACCGCGGCATGGAATTCGAGCCGTACTTCCGTGCCTGCGAAGCGGTGTTCGACCGCTACGACGGACGCCCGCACTGGGGCAAGCGCCACTTCCAGACCGCCGAAACCCTGCGCGACCGCTATCCCGACTGGGACCGTTTCGCCGAGGTACGTCGGCGCCTCGACCCGAAGGGGCGCTTCGCCAACGCCTACCTCGACCGAGTGCTCGGCCCGGTCGGCTGAACCGACTCCGCTCGAAGGACGGTGGGGCACAGTCGATCGGTCAGGCAGCGAGGATCTCCGCGACCAGGCGGGGCACGGCCGTGCCGATGGGATTCGCGGACAACCTCGGTCACTATGACGTCATAGCAGGGTCGGCATCGACAGTGACCAGCGCATGCCACTGTCCCCCGTCATGCTGGTAAAGCCCAGGGGTGGCGGCGAGCCGACAGCGACGGATAGACGATGAGAGATCACTAGGACCGTCCCACTGCTGCCGGAACGGTTGCGCTACTTCCCGATCGCCTACGAAGCCCGCCGCCTCGAGCGCGACCGTCAGCGGCTGCGCAAGATGATCGATCTGCGTCCGCTCTGACCGATCAGCCGGCGCTGTTCCGCCGACCATGAGACGACGTGGCCCTGGACGGCCCCGTCCAAGGCGCTGAGCTTCCGGTGCGGCAATCAACTTCGAGAAGAACCCGGACAGGCGCCGACCGACGACACCGGATGGCCGAACGCCACGGATCGACCTCGGCACGAGCATCTGAATCACCGTCCAGTCCGGTCTATCCAGGCGAAGGCCACGCTCCGGCAAACGCTGCGTGGCAACCGCTTCGAGCCTGTGACCGGGGATCGGTCCGCGGCGTGTGCACTCATCCGCAAGCGAACGAACGCTGCGCGGTAACGATTCGCGGCGCGCTGGTATACGTATCTCATACGCTACGAAAGCGTTTCGGCTCCAACCACGCCGGGCAGCGGGCCCAGCGGCCAGCACACTCCCTGCTCTGCTCACCGAAAGGCGTTCTCATCATGGCCCACAAACCCAGTGTGCTGTTCGTCTGCGTGCACAACGCGGGCAGATCGCAGATGGCCGCCGGGTTGCTCACCGCGCTCGCCGATGACCGTATCGATGTGCGGTCGGCGGGCAGCGCGCCTGCCGAGACGCTCAACCCGACCGTGGTCGAAGCCATGGCCGAGATCGGCATCGACATCTCCGGCCGCACCCCCAAGCCACTCACGATGGATGCCATCGGCATCTCCGATGTCGTGGTCACGATGGGCTGCGGCGACGCATGCCCGTACTTCCCCGGCATCAGCTATCGCGACTGGGTGCTCCCGGATCCCTCCGAGCAGACCCTCGACGTGGTCCGCACCATCCGCGACCGCGTCCGCATCCTGGTGGAGAACCTGATCGCCGAACTCGTCCCCGCACCCGCGCGCTGACCCGGTTGTCCGATTCATTCAAGACCGAGCGCCCGGCGCTGCCTACGCTGGCCGATATGACTCCACAACTCGACGTCATCGGCATCATTGTCACCGATATGGCAGCAGCGGTGGCCTTCTATCGCCGTCTCGGCCTGGACTTTCCCGCGGGTTCCGAGCAGGAAGCGCACGCTGAGGCGGCCCTCCCCAACGGCCTGCGGATCGCGCTCGACACCGAGGCCATCATCCAGTCGTTCCACACCGACTGGACGCCTCCGCAGGGCGGCGGCCGCCTTGCCATCGCCTTCCGCTGCGCCGACCCCACCGAGGTCGACGCCCTCTATACCGACCTGGTGGACGCCGGTTACCACGGTGAGCTGAAACCATGGGACGCCTTCTGGGGCCAGCGCTACGCGGTGGTCCACGACCCCGACGGCAACGGGATCGACCTCTACGCCGCCCTCCCGACCACCACCGGATAGCCAGGCCGCCGACGCACCGTTCGCGACCTACACGTCGCGCCCACCTCGGCACTGGACCATGCGCCGAATTCGACCGGGTCACCACGAGGCCACACTCAGCGCTACGACCTGGCGAGCAACTCCGTCAACGGAATCCCTGCCAGTGCGCGCACATCACGGGACAGGTGCGCTTGGTCGGCAAACCCCGCCAACGCCGCGGTCTCGGCGAGCGGCACGCCGCGGCGAGCCGCCGCCAGGGCGCGTTGCAGACGCAGCACCCTGGCAAGGGTTTTGGGGCCGTAGCCGAACGCGGCCAACGACCTGCGATGCAGGGTCCGCTCGCCGATGCCTGCGCCGGCGGCGATCGCCGCCACCGACCAACCGGCGTCCAACGCGGCGGTCATCCGCGACACGAGCGGATCAGCCTGATCGGCCACGGCCGCGCGGCGCAGTACGACCTCTTCCAACGCCGTGGCCGTATCGTCGGCGGCCTCGAGCTGTCCGACGAGCGACCGGACCGCCGACGAGGGCCATAGATCCGCGAGATCGACCCGCTGATCGCGCACCTCATGCGCGGGGACGCCGAGCAGCGCGGGCGCCGTGCCGGGCGAGAACCGGACGCCGACGTACCGGACGCCGTCCGACGCCGGCGGATGGTGGGCGCGAGTGTCCGGCCCGGCGACCACGAGTCGCCCGGCCCTCCAGATCAGATCCATGCAGCCGTCGGGCAGCACGGGCAGCACCGGGTCCATACCGTCGACGGTCCTGGTCCACAGCACGGCCCCCGCGAACCGCGACGGTCGCTCGCGATACTGCCCCGCGCCACCGACCTCGTTCACCTCGCCGACGCTACTCCCGACAACCGATCGAGACCCTTTCCGTCTCGAAACCGCGAGCAACGCCATACGGAGGCACGTCTGGTCACGCAACCAACTGACCCGCCGGATGGTGCTGCAGGCACCCGAGTCCCGCATGTACAGGCTTACTCCGGTGCGCGGGTGGTCTGAGCATCGCACGTCTACCGAGC
Source organism: Nocardia sp. NBC_01730 (assembly GCF_035920445.1). Classification (NCBI taxonomy): domain Bacteria; kingdom Bacillati; phylum Actinomycetota; class Actinomycetes; order Mycobacteriales; family Nocardiaceae; genus Nocardia; species Nocardia sp. NBC_01730. Next base: position 4,329,007 of record NZ_CP109162.1, read on the forward strand.
GGTGCGTTTCGATCTCGGCGAGCGGCTCCGCCGCGGTCAGCGGGGAGTGTGCGGCGTGACGGGAACGACACCGCGCGGGGCGACGCGAATGTACGGATCGGGGTGCGCTGCGGCGATTCTCGATTCCGGATCTTTACAACCGACGGTTACGTCGCCGGTCGGCGCGGAGGAAAACGTCCACAGCGTCATCCACTCCGTGTCGCCGACGGTCTCGGTCTTCTTCACGTCCGAAGACCGCAGATCTTCGTTCCGTCCCGAACTTTCGGTCACCGTACAGCGAATAGCGTTGGCCGCCTCACCCCATGCGACCGGCACTCTGATATCCAGCACCGCGTCGGCGGGCACCGAGACTGTCTTCATCTCACCCAGCAAAATCCGGACAATACTCTCCGCTTTGTCGTCGTCACGCACATCCGGCGTCGCGCGCACGGAACTCACGGCCACAGCGGCGGCACTCGTCGATGTCGATTCCCTGCTCGCCGACGTATCGTCGGAACACCCCGACACGGTGGCGGCGACCAGCGCGGGAACCGCCATCCAGATCAGTTTCACAGTTCAGACCTCTCGTCGCGCCCATCACAAGGCGATCGGTACGGATCAGCGATCCAACTGAGCATGACAACGTCGAAGTGAAAAATGTTGGCTACACGCCGTAGAAAATCGGCAATTCGACGGCAATGGGAAGAATCGGCCCGATGTCACCGAAACTCCTTGTTGAATCGGCGGCCCATTCGGCGATCTCCGACACCGACTTCGGGTAATCGGTTTGCCGCCGAAGGGTTCTCGCCATGTTGGCGTTGGGCACCCGGATTGCGCCACCGCGCGGCGGATAGGATCGTACTGGTCGTTTTTATTCTCACGGAGGCCTGGTGACTTCGCCCGTCATGTTCGAACAGATCGATCTATCGCTGCCCGACGGCACAGTCGATTGCTACTCGGCCCATCCCGACGACGGCGCTCGCCATCCCGGCGTGCTGTTCTTCATGGACGCCTACGGTCTGCGCCCGTGGTTGCGGGAAATGGTGGAGACGATCGCCGCGCACGGCTACACCGTGCTCGCGCCCAACATCTTCTACCGCTCCGGCCGAGCCCCGGTCCTGCCCATGCCCGATCGGAGCGACCCCGACGCCCACGCGGCGTTCTTCGCGGCGCTCGGTCCCATGCGCGCGGCGCTGACCCCGGAGAAGGCGATCGAGGACGCGAACGCCTACCTCGACTGGCTCGCCGCCTCCGAGTTCGTCACCCCGGGCGCGCTCGCCACGACCGGCTACTGCATGGGCGGCAGGCTGGCGTTGCGCACCGCGGCGGCCTTCGGCGATCAGGTGGCCGCCGCGGCGAGCTTCCACGGCGGCTATCTGGCCGCCGACGACCGCCCCGACAGTCCGCACCACGACGCGGCGAGCATCACCGCGGAACTGTTCATCGCCCACGCCGACCAGGACGGTTCCATGCCGCCCGACCAGATCGAGCGGCTGGAAGCGGCGCTGGACACTGCGAACGTGCGCTACACCTCGACGGTCTACCCGGACGCCCGGCACGGCTTCACCATGCGCGACACGGCGGTGTTCCGAGAAGACGCCTACGAACGGCACCTGCGGGACCTGTTCGCACTGCTCGATCGCGCCTTGCCCGCGTCGGCGGAATAGACTCGGATTCATCCGATGTTTCGCATGGGGTGGACGTCAGGGCCAGGCGTCGGCTGTGGGGCCCGGTTCCGATAAGACATTGCCCATGGAACCGCCGGTTCCGCTTAGTGTGTCGGTAGGCGATCATCGGGAGGACCACCATGGCGAGACTGTTGTGGCTGGGGAAACGCAACAACGGGGCGGAGCATCGGCGTGTCTGACGAACAGGAAGCCACAGAATCGCGCACGCTACGCGCCGCCACGCTTACCGGCTACCGGGAAGCCTCCTTCACCACCACGCCCGCGACGCGCATAGCACTGATCACGGCGGCGATCCTGATCGCCGCGATACTGACCTACGAGGCCGACGTCACCTCGCATGACGGCGTCGACCACGGCTGGTTCGTGGCCCTCGCGCTGGCCGGACTCTTCGTGGCCCGCGGGCTGCACCTGCGCCGTCCGATCACCCTCCCGCATTTCACGGCCGCCGTGCTGGTGCTGGCCATTGCCCACCTCGCCTACCGCGCCCAGCACCCCGGCGTCGGCTTCGTCCTGCTCACCGCTACGGGCTTCATCCTGGTCTTGCCGCAGTCCAGCAAACCGCAGCCCGACCAGCTGTACCGGGTGGCCGAACTGGTCGGCCGCACCCAAGGCGACCCGCTGGCGCCGTTCGCATTGCATTCGTCCAAGACCTACTTCTTCAACGAGCACTCGACCGCGGCGATCGGCTACCGCACCCGCTTCGGAATCGCCGTCGTGGCGGGCGATCCGCTCGGCGACCGTGCCGCCTTCCCCGAACTGCTCACCCGATTCTCCGAATTCGCGGTCGACCACGGCTGGCGTATCGCCGTGCTCGGCGCGAGCCCGGAGCTGGCGGATCTGTGGCGGCTGCGGGCGCTGGACCACCGCGGGCTGCACGCGGTGCCGATCGGCCGTGACGTGGTGCTCGATGTGAACGAGTTCGACCTGGTCGGGCGCAAGTTCCGCAACCTGCGCCAGGCCGTGAGCCGCACCAGGAACTTCGGTGTCACCACCGAGGTGTTGTACGAGTCGGCGCTGCCCGAGGCGCGGCGCGCGGAACTGCTCGCCATCGTCGACGAAGGGGGCCGTGGCAGGCAGACCCGTGGCTTCTCGATGATCCTCGACCACCTGCTGGACGCACGTAACCCGAACATGCTGGTCGTCGTCGCCAACGACGCGAACGGCAGCCCGGCCGGCTTCCAGCGCTACGGCATGTCCGGGCGCGGTCGCGAACTCAGCCTCGACGTACCGTGGCGGCGCGGTGACGCACCGAACGGCTTGGACGAACGCATGATCATCGACCTAGTCGATTACGCGAAAACCCATGACATCCAACGGATCTCGCTTTCCTTCGCGCCGTTTCCCGAACTGTTCGCCGACAAGCACAAGTCGCGAACGGCCCGGTTGGTCGCCCTGCTGGTGCATCTGGGCGATCCGCTGATCCGGCTGGAATCGCTCTACCGTTTCCTCCGCAAGTTCCACGCGCTGGCCGATCAGCGCTATGTGTTGATCCGCTGGCGGGAGGTGGTCGTGGCCGCCGCCGCGCTCCTTACCCTGGAGTTCGCCCCGCACCGCCATGAGCACTGAGCGGTACCACCCGACCATGCCCCGAGGAGCGCCATGGAACTGACCCACAGCGACGTGAAGGCAGCGGTCGAGAGGGTCGCAGGTCAGGTGCGGCCTGTCACCGTCGCGCGGGCGGACACTGCCGGTGAGCTGTGGTTCGCACTGGAGTTCATGCAGCACACCGGAAGCTTCAAAGCCCGTGGCGCGCAGAACTTTCTGCTCACCCACCGGGAGAACGGCGCGTTGCCCGCGGTGGGCGTAACGATCGCCTCGGGCGGCAACGCCGGGCTGGCCTGCGCATGGGCAGCGCGCAGTCAGCGGGTTCGGGCGACGGTGTTCGTGCCGACCACCGCGCCGAAGGTCAAGGTGGACCGGCTCGTCTCCTACGGAGCCGACGTGCGGCTGGTCGGCACGCAGTACGCCGATGCGCTCGGATCCAGCCACGAATTCGCCGACGCCACCGGCGCCCTGCTCTCCCACGCCTACGACAACCCGCTCATCGCGGCTGGTGCCGGCACGCTGATGGAGGAGATTCATCGGCAGATCCCAGACCTCGGCACCGTCGTGGTCGCGGTCGGCGGTGGCGGGCTGTTCTCCGGAATCGCCACCGCCGCTGACCATTACGGCATCCGGGTGGTCGCTGTCGAGCCCGCGCGCTGCCGTGCGCTCAACGCCGCGATCACGGCGGGGCGGGTCGTCGACGTAGAGGTCGACTCGCTCGCCGCCGACTCGCTAGGCGCGCGCCGGGCCTCGGAGATGGCGCTTGCGGCCGCACAGCGGTATGACGTGGACTCGGTGCTGGTCGACGACGCCGAGATCATCGCGGCGCGCCGCGCGATATGGGCGGATCGCCGGGTGGCCGTCGAACACGGTGCGTCGACCGCCTTGGCGGCGATGCTCGGCGACACCCCCGCGTTCCGGCCCACCCCGGGCGAGAGGGTGTGCGTGGTGCTGTGCGGCGCGAACACCGATCCCTCGGATCTGGCCAGGTAGACGCCGCGCCACGCCGCGCCACGCCGATGGACGGCGCGTCGGCCGATTACCGACAAACCGGGCGGTACGGGGTTAGGCTCGGTGTGTCGTCCTCGATCCCGACGGAAGGCACACCGTGGCGTTCGAATCCCTCATGGTTACCCTCGGTACCCCGTTGCCCGAGTTCTCCCTTCCCGACCTCGACCAGCGGATATACTCCCGGACCGATTTCGAGGCCGGACCGGGACTGCTGGTCGTCTTCGCCTGCAACCACTGCCCCTATGTCAAACACATCGAGGCCGCGCTCGGCGAACTGGTCGACTCGCTGCCGTCCCTGCCGACGGTGGCGATCTGCACCAACGACGCGGGCGCCTACCCGGAGGACGCACCACTACGGCTGCGCGACCAGGCGATCCGGGCCGGCTGGACCTTTCCCTATCTCGTCGACGAGTCCCAGCAGGTCGGGCGGGCGTTCCGCGCCGCGTGCACCCCGGATTTCTTCCTCTACGACGCAAATTTCGAACTCGCCTACCGCGGCGCCTTCGACGAATCGACGCCGGGCAATGGAAAACCTGTGACCGGCGGCGACTTGCGCGACGCCATCGAGGCCGTACTGGCACGACGACCCGCGCCGGAACCGCAGCGGCCCAGCATGGGCTGCTCGATCAAATGGCGAGACGCCTGAAACCGTTGCCGTTGAGTGTGTATGAGTTGCGCACTCGTTCGGTAGCCGCGTGATCGCTCACATCGCGTTGCCCTCGTGGGGCTTCCCGTGGCGGTACCCGCTGCCAGCAGGGCTGGTCTTACATGGGTTTCCAGCGGGCTCGTTTACCGTCGCCCCGCAACTCGGGGAGGACCCACCACCGGTCACCGTCGCTACTACAGCGGCGAGGTTGCGGGCGGCGTTGATGTCGCGATCGACAGTGTAACTGCATGCGTCACAACGGAATACCCGATCAGAATGGCGCAGTTTGGTTTTCACCGCGCCGCAGAAATTATTGCGGTGGGGCGTGACCGCCGCCCGGCGTAGACCGAGTTGAGCACGCCCGTCCGGAAGGTCTTCGACGACAATAGGCGCAGCGGGATCGTGGGCGCGCCGTCCTCGAACAGGCGCATGCCCTTGCCGACGGCAATCGGGTGCACGAGCAGGTGCAGCTCGTCGAGCAGGCCCGCGTCCAGCAGCTGGCGCACGACCGAGACCGAGCCACTCATCGCGATATCGCCGCCCCGCTCGTTCTTCAGCACCGTCACCGCCTCGATCAGCTCACCCTTCAGCACTTCCGAGTTGCGCCAGGTGAATTCGTGATCCTGGTTCGACACCACGATCTTGCGTGCGTCACCGAGCGCCTTCGCCATGGACGCGTCCGGCCCGCCCGCGGTCTCCCGCTCCGGCCACGCGCCCGCGAAGCTGTCGTAGGTCTTGCGGCCGAGCAGCAAGGTATCCGCGCTGCCGAGTTGGGCGTCGACGGCCGCGCCCATCTCGTCGTCGAAGTACGGGAAATGCCAGTCCTGCGGGTTCTCGACGACGCCGTCGAGGGCGATGAACAGACCTGCGGTGACTTTCCGCATCGCATTACTCCTGGATCAGTGGGGTGTGTTGCCTGATCCGACGGTGCGCCGGGCGGAAACTCATCGGTCGCCGCAAGCAATCAGATCCGCTCGGCTTCGAGCACCCAGACCGGCAGCAACAGTGCGCCCTCCTCGTCGAACTCCAGCGGAACCCCTCGTCCGGCAAGCATCTCCGATATCGGCGGGGGCGGCGTGATCGCGGTCAGCACGTCGGGCCGCAGCGTCGTCCGCCGCCAGTTCGGCAGGTCGAACGTGCCCGACAGCTCGGCTTCCTCGATCGAGTGTGGCGCGTAGGCGTCGCTGTGTTCGGTCCGGGCGAAGCAGAACTGGATCAGCCGGGCGCCCGGCCGCATCACCCGTCGCAGCGCCGCTACATGTGCCGCGCGCTGCGCCTGGTCCAGGCAGTGCAGCAGGGCGCTGCTGACCACGGTGTCGAATCGGTCTTCGTAGCCGGCGAGCTCGGTGGCGTCGGCTACGGCGAACGACACCGCTACCTCACACTCGGCGGCGCGGGCGCGGGCGCGCTCGACGGCGGTGGGAGCCAGGTCCAGCCCCGTCACCCGATAGCCGAGTCCAGCCAGATAGATCGACGAATCGCCTGGGCCGCAGCCGACGTCGAGCACATCACCGCCGATTCGGCCCGCACGTTCGAACTCGACGAGCAGCGGCTGCGGCCTGCCGATTTCCCATGGCAAACGGTCCATGACGACGCCTTCGGCGACCGCGCCGCTGCGATAGGCCTGTTCGAAGTCGATGGCGGCGGGGTCGAGCTGGGGTGTTGCGTCACTCTCGGTCATATCGGAGCTGTCCCTCGTTTCGATGGTGGATCGTAGGGGGATTTCGACCACCGCATCCTACCGAGAAACGGAGAATGCTACTCCGGTTTGACGTCAACCCACCGCGCCCGTCAGACCGCTCCGCTGGAGCCGTGGAAAGCCGCCCGGTAGCTGTGCGGACTGGTGCCGACCACCCGCTTGAACCGGTCGCGGAACGCGGTGGGCGAGCCGAATCCCACCTGACCCGCAATCCGGTCGACCGGGTGACCCGTGGACTCGAGCAGGTGTTGGGCCTGCCGGACACGCGCACGGAGCAGCCACTGCAACGGCGTGGTCCCGGTGTGCTCGCGGAAGCGACGGTTGAGCGTGCGGGTGCTCATCCCGGCATGCGCGGCGATGTCGTCCAGGGTCAGATCCTTCGCGGCATTGTCCTGTATCCACAGCAGGACCGGTTCCAGTGTCGAGCCGCGCGGGGTGGGCGGCTGGTCATGCACGATGAATTGCGCCTGTCCGCCTTCCCTTTCGAGCGGGACGACCGACAGCCTGGCCGCGTCGGCGGCGACGGCCGAGCCGTAGTCACGGCGAATCATGTGCAGGCACAGGTCGATTCCGGATGCCGCGCCCGCCGAGGTGAGCAGCTGCCCGTTGTCTACGTACAGCACGTCCGGGTCCACCTCGACGGCCGGATAGCGGGCGGCGAGTTCGGCCGCGGCAAGCCAGTGCGTGGTCGCGCGGTACCCATCCAGCAATCCGGTGGCGGCGAGGATGAACGCGCCGGAACAGATGGACGCGATGCGGGTGCCCGCCGCGGCGGCCCGGCGCAGGGCGGCGATCGCCTCGTCCGGCACCCGCAGGCTCGGATCCGAGCAGCCGGGCACGACGATCGTGTCCGCGTCGGCCAGTGCTTCGAGCCCCCAAGGCGGTCGCAGTGTGAACACTCCGGCGTCGACCGTCGGTGCGGCGCCGCAGACCCGCACCCGATACGCGGGACGGCCATCGGGCAGCCGCGCGCGGCCGAATACCTCGGCGGGCGTGGCCAGATCGAATGCGACCACCTGGTCCAAGGCGAGTACGGCCACTGTCTGCATGGCAAAAGAGTAGTTCAGCAGTCAATTCCAGCCAATAATATCGAGCTGCGAATGTGGATCGAACCACCGGCAGCAGCTGGATGGCGAGAATCGACCGGCATATGGCAATTCTGCCTATTCCTCCGGCTCATAGCGCTGGCTAGCGTCGAGCGCTGTGACAAAGTTCTTGCTCTCGGTCCATGTGCTGGCCGTGATCATCGCCGTCGGCCCGGTGACGGTGGCGGCGAGCATGTTTCCCGCGGCCACGCGCCGTGCCCGCACCGCACCGGCGACCGACCGCGGCCCGGCCGTCCTCGGCACGTTGCACCGCATCTGCCGGGTCTACGCCTTCCTCGGTCTCCTCGTTCCGGCTTTCGGCCTGCTCACCGCGCTCAGCCTCGGCGTGCTCGGTGACGCATGGCTGGTGGCGTCGATCGGTGTGACCGCCGCCGCGGCGGGCGTGCTAGCGCTGCTCGTCCTGCCCGGCCAGCAGAAGATTCTCGCCGACCTCACCGGAACAACCCCGGCGCTGATCCGTCGCCTCGCCATGGACACCGGGGTGTTCAACCTGCTGTGGGTGGTGGTCACCGTCCTGATGATCGTCCGGCCCGGGTCGACGACGGGGGCGTGAGGCTCAGGTGGCGGATCGGCTCGCCGCCCTCGGCACGAATCCGGTCACTGAGGGTCGCGGACAATCATGATCGGACACTCCACCGACAGCAGCAGCGCCTGGCTGGTCGAGCCGAAGAGCATGCTGGCGAACCCGCCGCGGCCTCGGCTGCCGACTACGAGCAGCTGCGCGCGCTCGGACTGTTCGAGCAGATAATGCTCAGGCCGATCCGTCACGATCTCGCGGTGGATCTCGACATCGGGGAAGCGCTCCTGCCATCCAGCCAGGCTCTCCGCGAGCACGATCTGCTTCTCAGGGTCGGTGGCGATGTCGGCGTCCTGCGCGACAGGCAGCCCGATGCCGGTCCACGCGTGCAACGCGATGAGCCGCACTCTCCGCGCCGACGCCTCGATCAGCGCCGCCTCGATCGCGGGTTCGCTGATTCGAGTGCCGTCCACGCCGACCACGACCGGTTGCTTCCTGGCTTTCGCCGTGAGCGGCGCGCCCTCCCGGACTACGACCACCGGGCAGTGCGCCCGCCGCGCCAGCGCCGCGCTGACGGAACCGAGCAGCGCTCGCCGCACGGTACCCCGCTCGCGGGTGCCGACCACCATCGTGCGCGCCTCAGCGGTACGGTCCAGCAGCGCCGGACCGACGACCTGATGCACCAGCTCGGTGGTGACGTCGATGTCGTGCAGAGCACGAACCGCGAGGAGTGCCTCCTGGTTGGCGGTGTCGAGCACCCAGCGCCCATGCCCCTCGAGCCGGGCATAGTCGGTGCTGGTGAGCGGCTCGGTGATCCCGGGCCCATAGTCGGCGGTCGGATCGACGACGTGAACGAGATGCAGTGATGCGTTGTGCAGTGCCGCCGTCTGCGCGCCCCACGCGACCGCCGCCGCCGATCCGGCGGACCCCTCCACACCGACCACGATCGGTCCGCTGCTTCGCATGATCACTTCCTCCCAGGATGAAGGTCGAGCTCAGCACTCCGCCGCAACCGACAGTACCGGCGTGCGGACAATGAACAGGATCGGAGCGCCGATGGTCGTCGACGGTTGCGGCCGGACCGATGTCATGCCGCCCACCTGGCGACAAGTCGTTGCCGAACGGTAACCCCGCGGCGCCGTCAGCCGCCGAAAACGGTGCAGGCGTGACCCAGATGGACCCCGTTGCCGACCCGGATATCGATGCTCGCGACGAACGGTGCGTCCGGCTCCTGAACCGCGCTGACGGTGTGTATGCCGGGGGTCGCGGGCACCCAGTCGATCAGTGCGACGCCGCCGGAGGGGCGAACCACGCCGAACGGAACCCCATTGTCGTAGAAGACAACCGGCGCGACGACATCGGTGACTGTGGCACGCGCGGTATAGGTGCAACCCGTCCCGTAATTCGTCGCCAACCCGAAATCGAGGCGGGGATGCATCCCGACCTGCGTCACCGTGGCTCCAGCCGACGGCACAGCCCACATCGCCGCGGCCCCGAACACTGCCGCTACCGCACCCACTCGCATCGTCATGTCGGTCCTGTCTGTTGTGATCACGACGCCGGGCATACGCACCGGCGAGATATCTAGATCCTCACTCCAGCAGAGTCTCGACGGGGCGCAAACCGCCGAACACCCAAGGAAGGCGGGCGAACGCGAATCGGTCCGTCGCAGGCGGCAGCGAATTCGCGGACACCGCCCATGAACTGCACGGCTGGGAGTGCGCCATAAGCCTGCTGCTCTCGGCCGCGAATGATGACGAATCAGCCGAGGCAAGAATGGAATTCGAGGCAGCGGGCGACCGCTTCGGCTGCTCCGCCACGCTACGGCTGATCGCCGAGCACAGCCTGGGCGGTGGCGAGTCGACCGCGGCAGTAGCCGCGCTCATCCGCGCCGACCGCGACACTGTCGCCGGAGGCCGCCGTCGCCTGCTTGCGCTCGGACGCCGCACGGCCGAGGTGACACGGATAGTCCACTCCGGTAGGCACGGATCGGGCGCAGCGTATCCACTCCTCGAGCAACCGCGGGTGCGCCACCCTCCCAGCACGGTCGTCCTGCGGCTCAGCTGATTCGCCGCGCCGCACTCGGCCGCGCTACGTCGCGTCGGTCGTCCGGAGTTGTGTCCGCCGCGATCAGACTGCCGAGCAAGGCGAGCGACCGCTCGGACGCCGACCCCGGCTCGGCGTGGTAGGCGATGAGCAGCTGGCCCGGCGCGCCGTTCACACTGAGCGTCTCGTAGGACAGGGTCAGCTCACCGACCATCGGGTTACGAAAACGTTTGACCCCCGCCGTCTTCACCCGGACGTCGTGGCGCGCCCACAGCCGACGGAACTCCTCGCTCTTCAACGACAGCTCCCCGACCAGTTCGGTCAATCGAGGGTCGTCCAGGTCGGTGCCCGCGGTTGCCCGGAGGCTCGCCACCGTGTCTGCCGCGATGGTCGGCCAATCCGCGTAGACATTGCACGCCTCGGGATCGAGGAAAACCATGCGCACCTGGTTGACGCCGGGGACCGAGCACGCGTTGACCGCCACGGCCAGCGGGTTCGCCGCGAGCACGTCCAGATATCTGCCGAGTACCAGCGCGGGCGTGTTCGGCCACGCATTCATCAGCCGCAGCAGTCCGGGCGCGACACGTTCCGGTCGGCGCGGCGCCCGCGGACGCTTGACCGCCGGTCGCGCAAGCTCTCGCAGATGCGCCGTGCCTTCCTCGTCGAGAGCGAACACCAGCGCCAGCGCCGTGATGACCTGCTCGGAGGGGTGCTTGTCGCGGCCCTGCTCCAGGCGCACGTAATAGTCGGCGCTCACGCCAGAAAGGTACCCACTATGCACTCCTTCTCATAAAATTGGTACATGACGCGATCGAAGACAAGGACCCAGACCGAACCTGCTTGGCTCACCGAGATCAACACCGTTTTGGCTGGTGCTGTCGCCGATATCGATCCTGCTCAGTGGGTGTATGGCTATGTGCGGATTTCCCGTGACGAGAAGGACCGCGCCGAGGGCGTGCACCTGCAAGCGAAAAACCAGGTAAAGCACGCCAACCGCAAGAAGTTTCCGTTGGCGCGGATCTTCTGTGACAACGACATGTCCGGGGCCGACCCGGACCGGCCCGCCCTGCGGGAAGTGTTGGGGTTGGCCACCGGTGGTCCGGCCAAAGTCGTTCTTGCTCGCGATGTGTCCCGGTTGACCCGTGACTACGACCTGGGCAACGAGTTGATGAAGCTGGGCCGTGATGAGGGTGTGCGGTACTGCTTCGTCAACGCCACCGACTACGACCTGACCACCGGTGCGGGTCGGAAGAATTTCATGGTGGCGGTGGCCGAGGCGGTCGAGTACCGCGAGGTCAACACCGAGAATTTGTTGGAGCGGATGAGCGAGGAAGCCGCGAAGGGAGTCATGCAGGGCGGTTCGCGCCGCTTCGGCTACGGGAAAGTGGCGGGGACGCATCCGATCACCGGTGCCGAGATCCTGGACCGGTGCGCGTTGCGTGAAGAGGAAGTCGCGGTGTTGCGGGAAGGCCGTGACCGTTTGATCAACGGTGAGACGCAGACCACGATCATTACCGACTGGAACACGCGGGGTGTGACCACGTCCGAGGGTGATCGGTGGCGGGTGGGCAAGCTGTCCAAGCAATTGCTGTTGGAAGCGTATGTAGCCTACGACCTGGGCGAGCATACCGACGCCAACGGTGACCGTTGCGAATGCCTGAACAATCCCGAAGGCAACGGTATTCGGTTCCACGAGCGCAGCGGTACCCGGCATCGTGGGCAGTGGCCCGCGATCTTCACTCGCGCCGAGCATGACGCGATGCGTGCGGCGGTGACCGCGCACCGCCGGTCCAAGAATCCCGAGCGGCCCCGGCAACGCAACGGTGAGTATTGGTTGACCGGGTTCGCCGAGTGTGGCGGTACGTGGAAAGAAGACACCGACCGCGCGGGTGAGTATTGCGGGGGTTGGTTGGTCGGTTCGGCGCTGGAACGCAAGCGCAAGAACGGGACCACGGTTCAGCGTCGCTACGGGTGCCGGTCCAAGGACGGGTTCAACGTCGCGTGTGCGTGTGGGCGGGTGTTCCGCGACGCGAACGCGTTGGAGACGTTCGTGGCGCAAGCGGTGATCGCCGAGTACGAGAACCCCGACATTCTCGCGCGTCTGGATCGCGGCAACGACAATGCCGAGCGGATCGCGGCGCTGCAGCAACGGATCGAGACCACCGCAGGCAATCTTGATGCCGAGGCCGACCGGCGGACCGAGGTGTTGAGCGGTGCGGGCGACGAGTTCGACTTGCGGGTTATCGATCGCACGATCACCGGACTCAAAGCCAGTTTGAAGACGCTACGTGCCGAACAGGATTCGTTGCGCAGTAGTCAGGCGTTGGCGGTGTTGGCCGATATCGGCTCCACGCCCGGCGAATTGCGCAAGGCATGGGCGAGCAAGGGTTCGCGGTGGCGCCACGAGGCCGCCGCCCGTGTGATCGAGAAAGTGATCGTGCGGTCCGCGAACATCTACGCCGCGAAGTGGGAAGACCAGAACGGGCGCGTGTGGCGGTTCGATAGGTCCTCGGTCGAGATCGTGTGGCGGAAGTTGTGAGTGCCTCACGTGTCGTCGCGTCGGCGGTCCCGGTCGAGGGTGTCGAGTGCGTTGCGCAGGAACAGCGCGAGTGATTCGAGGACGATGGGGTCGGTGATGTGGGGTGTGAGCCCTTGCCGCGTCCTGCTTTCGGCGACCCAGCGGCGTGTGGCTTCGCTGGTCGGTCCGATCAGGGCGAGCCTTTGCCCGGCGGTGTTGTTGTGCGCTGCGGGTTGCTGTGGCGTCGCTGCGGTACCGGTGTGATCGGAGTCCGCGCCATCGGTGGCCGCACTATCCGCCGGTGCCGAGGTTGCCGGGTTGTCGGCCGGAGGTGGGGCCTGCCCGTCAGGTCGGCCGGACTGAGAGACACCGGACCGGCCGGTGTGTGGACGAGATTTTCTGTTGTGGCTGGACATTGGTGTCCTTTCGTCTTGTCCCGGCCAGCCTGCTGATCCTCCCTCTTCGAGTATGCCTGTTGATCAACAGTGGTCCCGGTCGGCGCGTTCGCGGTCGCCGCGCGAGCCCGACCCGCCGTCGTCGGGCGCGCGGGTCCGTCCGGCGCGCGCCCGTTCGCCAGGCGCACCGGATTCACCGCCCCAGCCTGACCGACCCACCCCACCCGCACCCAACACATCCCCCTCACACCCACACCCCCGCAAAACATCTCACCCCACCCCATCAATGCCCCACCCACACAGCTACTCTCACCCTCTGTCCGTTCCGCAGAAACGTGGCGAGTGGTCGCGCTGGCGAGCTGTGGTTCGCCAACCAAGTCCGGACAGACTGAGCTCCAACCGTCCAGAGATAGGTGGCGGCTTCCGTGGCCCGGTTGCGATATCGCTGATCTCTTACCCACTTGTCGGTGGATTTTCGTCCTCGGTCACGAACCGGTTCTTCTGCCCCAACTGGACCAATCGGCGTGCTGCACAGATTGTTTCGGATCGATGAGACGGTGCGGGTTGCTGCCGTCGCGGTTCATCACCCACATCTCCGAGAACATGGCTCCTTGTGTGGATGCTGGATCACGGGTGCGACGGTGGTAGATGATCTTCGTGCCGTCCGGCGAGAACGACGGGTTTGTTGCGTCGTCGGTGAGCAGTCGGATGTTCTGACCATCGACATCCATCACGTAGATCCCGCCCCGGCCATTCCAAGCGCGGTTGCTGGCGAAGACGATCCCGGCTCCGTCCGGGGTGAAGACCGGTGTGGAATTGACATACGGTTCATCCGGCAGCAGCGGCCGTGCGCCGGTCCCGTCGGATGCCATCACCCAGATAATTCCGGAGGGTCTGGCGAACAGGATCTTCGAACCGTCCGGTGAGAATGCGGGACGGTCCGTCGAGGCCACACCGTCAGGGTCCTCGACGGGGAAGCCACCGGACGGAACGGGGATGCTGGCGCCGGGGATGACGATGTCGGGGGCGCCGATGCCGGGGATGACGATGTCGGGGATGACGTTGCCGGGGAAGGGGCCGGACGGATCGGGGTTGACGATGAGTTGCTTCAGCGCGGCGCCATCGGCATTCATCACATAGACGACGCGGCCACGAGTGAACGCGATCCTGGTGCCGTCGGCAGAGAACGTAGGGCACCCGTACCCACCGTGGGCGAGTTTCGTGACATCGCTGCCGTTGGGAGAGAGCGCAGGGTCCCCGCCGCGGGCGAGTTTAGTGACATTGCCGCCGTCGGGATCCATTACCGAGATCGAATACCCACCGACGACGATTTTCGAACCGTCAGGGGCAAAGCTCGGACACGTGCCCTCGGCGATCCGGGTGACCTCGGTGCCGTCGGGATTCATCGTGAAGATCGAGTACCGGTCACCATCGAACACGATCTTCTCCGAACGCGGCGACTGCTCGAGATCCGCACCACAGCCGACGATCAGCCCCGGCAAGGCAACGGTGATGGCAACGGCCCGCACCAATCGGCTTCTTGTCCCGGCCATTCTGCCCACCTGGTCCGCACCAGGTGCATGTGCTGACGGCCACGCATGTTCTTCCCGGTCCCGCCCGTTGCCGCCCGCCTTCACCGTGCGGCCGATGAGCGTGCCGGTTCGGTTGGCGATGGCGGCCCAGCGCGTAGGCGTGAGGATGCTCGACATATCGAGCATCCTCCCCGGACTCACTCGGCCCCGCCAAACCTCACGCGCGGTGGTTGCTCAACCACTACGCCACGGACACAACCGAGTTCGATCACACATGTCCGAAGTCCGCTAGCACCACCCACGCCGGTGCTGCCTCAGCTCGCGGCCGATGGGCGCGCGCTCCAGGACCGAGACTTCAGGTCGGGTTCACGACCAGCCCGCCGGCGACCTCACGCGCCCCTCCTCGCCAACCACACCTGGACTTCGCCAACAACTCGCCAATTACATCTGGACTTCGCCGACTAAACCTGGACAGGGCACAACGCTTGTCCGTTCCGGATTTCGTTGGCGAGCGCTGAGTTCTATGTGCTGGAGTTCGCCTGTAGTGGTGAACGATTCGAGTCCGATGTTGTTCAGACGTATCGGCGAACGGGCCGGTCACCCCCATCAGATGGTCGCGCTCCAACCACGACTCGAACCCGACATGCCGCTCGTCGGTAGCCGACCATCAGCGCCCCGATAGGTGCCGTTGCCCTCGATAGGCCGCGAACCGGCGAACCGGCGACGCCGCCTCCAGCCGTAGCGTGCAACATGTCTTGCTCAAACCCCAACGATCCATGCATGGGAACATGATCCGCGCAGAACATACGATTTGATGTGCCAGGCCAGCCACGGCAGCCGCGAGGAGGACGGAACAATCTGATGGTCCGCTCGGCGCACGAAATGCACATGTACCTGATCGACCAGGTCAACAACATGCTGCGACGACTGGGCATGTTCGGCGGGGAGCCTTCCCTGTGGACACTATTCGATCACCTCTTCTACCTCGAGGGCGAAGGCCACGGGGTAGGAGACATCTATGAGTCATGGCGCGATCGGGACGCTTTCACCCCAACCGGTGCCCAGGGTGCCCTCGGGCGCCTGCTACCGGACAACCTGAAATCGGCTTTGCCGTCGATGTATGCCGAAGCCGCCCGGAACCGCGGCTGGCTCAGATTGGATCGGACATTGACACCAGACGAATACGCCAGGTTGCGCGCCTCGATCGAACCGTTTGCCGAACAAGACCACACCTGGAGCGATGTTGTCGACGCATTCGGTCAACCCAGTGTGCTGTTCGGCGGAACCAACCCCCTGTATGAGAAGACGCTGGCCTACGCAACCGCAGACAAGTCCGATCCGATGGCGATCTTCCATCTGTGGAACGGTGTCGATTCGGACACGCAACCAACTTGGCCACCGATGTACGCCGACCCGATCCTGCTTGCGATCCGCTGCGGCTCCGGCCCGTTTGTAGATTCCTTCGTCTTCACCCCCGAAGGAAACCGCCGCCGACCACCCGAAAACGGGATCGACTGAACCCGGCGGAGCGCTCGTACCTCACCCCTTCGGCGGGATGACGTGCGCCCCTTCCCCAGCCAGCGCACCCTCGCAGGACGAGGCCTACTCGCGGCTCCATGCCACTTGCCCTGCGGGGAGCTCACCCACGCCTCGCCAACTAAACCTGAACTTCGCCACTCCCTCGCCAACTACATCTGAACTTCGCCAACTATCCCCGAACACCACAACTCTCACCCTCACCCCCATATACCCCCTACCCCTATTTTCCCCTCCTTCACATTCAGACGTCTTTCATCCGAGGGTAACGATTCGGTAATGACCAACGGGAATGCCCACACGCCAAGCAGATTCACAGGATAAGGGGCTTGAACTGGTGGGATTGTCGGTGCCTCATGGAGGCATGGTCGCGACCATGCACAAGGTCGCCGCAGGCAACGGCTACGAGTACTACCTGCGCAACACCGCCGCCAACGACACCACAGCGCGCGGGCGATCATCCTTGTCCGAGTACTACAACGAGCACGGCGAAGCCCCCGGAACCTGGCATGGCACAGGGCTTACCGCCCTCGACATCACTCCGGGCACCGAGGTCACCGAAGACCAGATGAAGAATTTGTTCGGAGCTGGGATGCACCCGAACGCCGATCAGGTCCGCGAACGCGTCGAGGCCCGCCACCGCAATGCCGGTGTAAGGCCCGCCCACGCTGCCCGACTGGCCGACAAAGCAACCAAACTCGGCAACCGGTATGCGGTCTACACCACGACCTCGGGGTTTCGCGAGGCCAAGGCCCAGGCATACCGCGACCACAACACCAGCCAAGGCGCGTGCGTCACCGCCCGTATCCCCGACTCCGAACGCGCGCGTATCCGCACCGAAGTAGCCACCGAAATGTTCACCACCGAGTACGGGCGCGCACCGCTGGACTCCCGCGAACTGTCAGGGTGGGTCGCGAAAAACTCGCGCGCCGACCGCACAGCGGTGGCCGGTTTCGACTTCACCTTCAGCCCCGTCAAGAGCATTTCAGCACTCTGGGCGATCGCTACACCGGAGTTGGCGCAGGTGATCGAGACCGCTCACCGCGACGCCTTGACCGAGGCATTGACCTGGTTGGAAGACAATGCGCTGTTCACCCGGTTGGGCCGCAACGGGATTCGACAAGTCGACGTGCAAGGCACGATCGCCGCGACGTTCACCCACCGCGACTCACGCGCGGGCGATCCCGACCTGCACACCCACGTCCTGATCGCCAACCGCGTCCGAACAGTGGACGGCAAGTGGCGCACCATTTACGGCTCCCTCATCCACGAAGCGGTGGTCACGGTGTCAGAAATCTATGACACCCGCATCGAACACCACTTGGAAACCACGCTGGGAGTGCAGTTCGAAACCCGCCCCGACCGCAGCGCCGATCAAGTCCGTGTCCGCGAAATCGTCGGCGTTCCCCTGTCGCTGATCCACCATTGGTCGCGGCGTGGGGCCGTGATCATCGCCCGACTCGACACCCTTACCGCTGCGTTTCACACCACGTTCGGGCGCGAACCCGCCCCCGACGAAGTGCACGACCTCGCCCAGCGCGCCACCCTGGAAACCCGCCCCGGCAAGCATGTTCCGGGTTCGCGTTCCGAGCAACGCGCGACCTGGCGTGCCCAAGCCGAAGCACTCCTCGGCAGCCCCGACGTCGTGGCCGACATCGTTCCGCGTGCCATGGCAGCCCCACAGATCCCACGTCCGGCACCGGACCGTGCGTTCATCACCCACCTCGCCGACCAAGCGTTAGCGGCGGTCTCGGACAAACACACCACCTGGCGGGAGTTCAACCTCCGGGCCGAAGTAGAACGCCAAATCCGCGGGAACGTCGCTCCCGCGGACTGGTCCCGACTCGCGAGCGAGGTTGTCGCGCAGGCACTGCCGTCGTCCTCGGTGGTCGCACGCGGTGACCCCGACCTCACCGAGCAACCCGACCTGCGCGCGGTCCCGGCATGGTTACGCCGCCACGACGGCACCCCGATGCACACCCGCGCGAACTCCCAGACCTACACCACCGAATCCACGTTGGCTGGCGAAGCCGAACTCATCGCGCTCTCAGTCGAGCCCGGCGGACACATCCTGGGCCCCGGATGGGTATTCAACGCGGTGAATGACTACAACACCGCACACCCCGACCAACCCTTGAACCCCGGCCAAATCCGTGTCATCGAATCGTTCGCGACCGCCGGAATGCGTGTCCACACCGCCAACGCCCCCGCCGGAACCGGCAAGACCACCGCAATGCAAGTACTCACCGCCGCATGGGAATCCGGCGGCGGAACCGTGCTGGGCATGGCACCCACAGCCGCCGCCGCGTCCGTCCTCGGGGAGTCGATCGGCACGCGCGCCGAAACCGTGGACAAACTCTTGACCGTCATCGACCGCCACCACCCGGCCGCAATGACCTGCGAGTACCCGCCGGTCCTGCCGCAATGGGTACTCGACATCAACGACACCACGTTGGTGATCATCGATGAACACGTCACCTTGCCGACCACCAAACGCCTGCAACTGCTCCGGTATCTGACCGGACGCGGGGCGACCGTGCGATGCATCGGCGACGACCAGCAACTCTCGGCCATCGATGCCGGTGGCGTGCACACCGACATGGCCCACGCTTCACCACAGCAAGCACCGACCCTTTCCGATGTGGTGCGGTTCGCCAGCCGAGGCGAAGCGTTGGCGTCGAAAGGGATACGCGACGGTGATCCGACAGCGTTGGCTTGGTATCTGGACAACGGCCGCATCCACGCCGGGCACCTGGGCACTGTCTACGAAGGCACCTACCGAGCCTGGGCCGACGACATCGACAACGGGGCAGATGCGGTGATGTTGGCCCCTACCCACGACATCGTGACCGCCCTGAACTTGCGCGCCCGCGCCGACCGAATCTCCTGACCAGTCCCCGATAAGGCGACCACCCGGCATTGGAGTCCGGGTTGTTTCGTCCGGATTCAGTTGATGCTGCAGGCCACGGGGTGGTGGGTGTGGCTGCAGCGGGCAGCGTACTCGGCAGGGGTCAGATAGCCCAGCGCCGAATGCCGATGCCGTCGGTTGTGTTCGTCCTTGAAGTCGCCGATCACGACGCGGGCCTCGAGCAGGCTCGTCCAGTGGTTGCGGTTGAGGCACTCGCTGCGTAACCGCCGGTTGAACGATTCGATATGGCCGTTGTTCCACGGCGTGCCGGGCGGGATATAGACGATCCCTACCCGGTCGGCGCAGAACTGTTGCAGCGCATGGGAAATCATTTCAGGACCGTTGTCCATACGCAGCACCTTCGGTGGCCCAGCGCGCGCGGTGAACACCTCCTGCAACTCGGCCACCAGCCGCTCGGCGGTGATCGAGCGCTCCACCAGGTGAAGCAGCGATTCACGGGTGTGCTCGTCGATCATCGAAGCGATCTTCACCGCGCGCCCATCCGTGGTGGAGTCGAACTGAAAGTCCAACGCCCACACCACCTTCGGTGCATCCGCATCAACCAGCGGCGTAGTCGAGCACCCCGCCCGCTTGCGTGGCGAGTGCGCCCGCACCTGCAAGCCTTCCTCCCGCCAGAGCCGGTGCACCCTCTTCTTGTTCACCTGCGAGCCCTCATCGAACCGCAGCGCCGCCCACGCACGCCGGAACCCGTGCCCTTGATGTTTCGTGGCATAGGAACGCAGCCAGACCCGCAACCCGACATCCGGATCGGCGGGGGTCTGCGCAGCTGGCAGCTGCCGATACGTGGACCGATGCAGCCCAACCACCTTGCACGCGAACCGTTCCGACATGCCCATCACCTGTTTGAGCATGTCAACAGCCCGCCGCTTGCTGGCCGGGCCTAAAATTTTCCCCTCGCGATCTCCCGCAGCGCGTCCTTCTCCAGCTCCGCGTCCGCCAGCAGCCGCTTCAACCTCGCGTTCTGCTCACGCAGTTCCTTGAGCTCCTTCGCGGCATCGGTGTCCACCCCGCCGTACTGGCGGCGCCAGTTATACAACGTCGCCGCCGACACTCCCAGATCAGCAGCGATCTGCTCACCCGTCTGCCCAGCGGCAGCGAGCTCGTCGGCACGGCGCAGCTTCCGCACGATGTCCTCCGCGGAATGCCGCTTACGTCCTGCCATGTCCCTCAGTGTCCCTTCCAGCCCTCACCAGGGCCAACGGGACTCTAATACCGAGTGGTCTCATTCATTGGGAACGGGCCACTCCCGCACCAATACAGCGACAGGCGCACCTACCGGCACGCCCGCCGATGCGCACGTATTCCTCGCTGACGGGTTGGTGGCCTCTACCGGTGACACCGTCCGCACCCGCCGCAACGACCCCCGCCTACGTTTGGGTGCCCGCGACTGGGTGCGTAACGGCTACACCTGGACCATTCAGCAGGTCCACCCCGACGACGCGGTAACCGTCATCCGGCGCGTGCGCGGCCGCGACACCAGGACCGTCGTGCGTTTGCCAGGTGAGTACGTGCGCGAACACCTGCACCTGGGCTACGCCGCCACCATCGATTCCGCCCAAGGCATCACCGCCGATACCTGCCACGTCGCGCTGTCCGGGCGTGAATCACGCCAACAGTTCTACGTGGCGATGACGCGCGGGCGCCATGCCAACCACGCCTATATCGCCACCGCGCTCGACGGCGAAGAAGGCGACATCTACACCCTGCCCGCCCACTACCCTCGAACCGCCGTCGAACACCTCCACCACGTTCTCGACCGCGACGGAGCCCGCAAATCAGCCCACACCGAACTACGCGACGCGCTCGACCCCTCACGCCGCATCGGGCGCGCCGTCGACATCTACCTCGATACACTCGGCATGACCGCCGAAAATGCCATCGGCACAACACGACTCGACACCATCGACCGGATAGCCGACCAACTCGTACCGGGGTTGACCGAGAGCCCCGCCTACCCGGTCCTGCGTCAACACCTGGCCATGCTCGCCCTTGGCGGGGCTGACCCGATCACCGAACTACGCACCGCCATCGCCGCCCGCGAACTCGACACCGTGAGCGACCCCGCCGCCGTACTGGACTGGCGGCTCGACCCCACCGGCAACCATTCCGCCGGGCCCGGCCCGCTGGCCTGGACGCCAGGACTCCCCAGTGATGCCCACACCACCGACGCCGACATCGCGCCCGTGCAAGCGCGGGAACGGATCGTGGCCGAACTCGCTGGACAGATCAGCGACACCGCCCGCGCTTGGACCCCCGCCACCGCCCCGCGATGGGCGCGAGGACTACTCGGAACTGACTCCGAACTCGTGGCCGACCTCGCGATCTGGCGCGCAAGTCTCCACGTCCCCGACTCTGACCACCGCCCGACCGGACCCACCCGGCACACCGCGATCGAACGCGCTCACCAACAACACTTGCACCGCCGCATCCTCGAGATAACCAGCAACACTCGCCTACCCCAACACCGGTGGGCCGCCACGGTCGACCGCATCGACCCCCGCATCAGCACCGACCCGACCTGGCCAGTCATCGCCTCCCACATCGACGCCGCCGCCCGAGCCGGCATCGACATAGAACGCCAGCTCACCGACGCCGCCGGCGCTCGGCCACTACCCGACGAGATGCCCGCCGCCGCACTCTGGGCACGCCTGGAAATCGCCGACACCGACATCCATGGTCCCGACACCGACCACACAACCGACCACCACAACCCGCCTGCACCCATACCGTCCGGCGCAGTCGAACAAGCCGACGAACCAGACCCGATCGGATCGGCCATCGCGAACGCAATCGACGCCGCCACACCCGGCGACAACGCCGAATACTCCACATATGACCACTGCGTCGATGAATTCGACCCCTACGGCAGCCAGGGACCCGACCCTGGTCACGGAATCGACTGGTAGGCCGTCGTAGGTCTCGCCCATCGGCACCCACCGGGCAGATGCGAGCGCCCCCGCAGTGATTGGGTGCGCACAGCGGGAGACAACACAGTCTGCAAGAATCCGTGAGCATGGGTGAGACACATGCGGGACTCGTTGTCTGGGATGTCGACGGAACACTGATCCCCGCGGACTTGCGCTGGCTACGGCGGGCCGTGGCCAGCACATACAACCTTGACGAGTCCGCCGTCGTTTTCCCCACTTCGCGCGTGCACGGCTACACCGACGAATCAATCGTCGTCGACACCGCCATCGCCTCAGGGGTCACCGACGAGGCAGCAGAAGAAGGATTCAGCCGCTACGCCGACGTACTGATGGACGTCATGTCACACGGTGAGGCCGAACTTGCCCGCGACCAGGCCGCATACCCCGGTGCTGCTCGCACCATCGCAGCCTTGGCAGAACACGGGTACGTTCAGACCGCGCTCACCGGAAACCTGCGGGTCTCAGCCGAATTCAAACTTGCGGTTGCGGGCCTCGACTCACACCTCGACCTGGACATCGGCGCTTTCGGCTCGGATGCGCGAGACAGGTTCGACCTGCCCGCCTTCGTTGCCGACCGATTCCAAGCGAGGTTCGGGTACCCGCTCGACCCGGCACGTACGGTCATCATCGGCGATGCGCCGAACGATATCGCGACCGCTCGCCACGCGGGATTCGGCGTTGTCGCCGTAGCGCACAGACTGACATCCGAGGAGTTGTCGGAGCATTCACCCGATGCGATTGTCGATCGGCTAGAGCCTGACACGGTTTTGCAGGCGATCCGCGCGACCATGGGGTCGATCAGTAGCCGTTGATGCTGTCGACCCGTTCCCGCATCGCGAGGACGGGTCGTTCGTCATGCCATGAAGCCATCCTTTCGATAGCTCTTTGTGCGCGTTCGAGTCCGCGTTGGTTGCCCATGGTCGCCAGCGCGTCGTAGGTGTCGCCGAGAATTCGGCAGCCCTCTTCCAGCTCGCCGGACAGTGCATAGGCACTGGCGAGGTCTACCCTCGCGGCGAGGTCGACGCTTGGGCTGTCCCCTGCGGGTGTGTTCAACGCTTCGGTGAGTGCTGCAATCGCGCGCTTCGGTTGGCCGAGGAGGAGTTGGCATGTGCCGACATAGACCTGAATGCGGGTGGTGTTCCAGTCGCTGAACAGTCCCGCACGATCGTTCTCGTCAATGTCCTCGGCAGCACGTTGGGCACGAATTAGCGCTGCCTCGCATTCCTCCCGAAGTTCCAGCACTGCATAGGCTTGCGCTTGCTCAGCCCCGATCCGCGCTCGCGCGGCGGGTGGCAGAAAATCGGAGACGTTGGCGGCCTCCTTCAGTATCCGGAGCCCGATAACCACATCACCATCCGAGCTGATCAACGTTGCAGCATCAGACCTCAGGTTGCTCTCGAATATGCGCGCGATCCCACCCATCGTCTTGTCTTGCAACTGGTCTGCAAGCCTTCGGGCGAATGCGCAGTGCGTGAGAGCCATCGACCTGTCACCGATGGCGCTCCAAACCCGGCTCGCCACAACCGATGTTTCCCCTAGAAGCGCCCCCGCGCGTTGCTTGCTGCGATCGTCGGTCGCAGCACGGAACAGGGCGGCCACCGCGTCTCGATGAGCTTCGATCGGTCCGATCAGAGCATCAGGGGCGATGCTTTGACGCTGGCTAGCCAATAGATCGGTGACGGCCGCGAAACTCCCGATGGACCTCTCCGATACAGCGCGCGATCGCATCAGCGATGTGGTCGAGCCGGAATCGAACGCTCGGTCCGAACCCAACTCGGTAGAGATGAGGACCGGCAATCGGGCCGAACCGGCCGAACCGGTTTCCGGCTCGGCCGCCACCGGATCCGATCGTCGGCGGGATTGGTGTCTAGTGCTTTTCGCTTCGACGCGGATGGCAACGAGGTCACCGTTCGCGCCGACTGCGGTGTCAATTGCGGCGATCAGTTCCTGAGACGGCAGATTGGCGTCTTCCCATTCCGTCATTGAGACGTACTGACGTGTGTAGCCCGTCGCGGCCGCCAGTCCGCGCTGGCTGAGGCCCGCATCAAGGCGTCGGCGTTTGATTTCCCGCGCAAGGTGATTCGCGATGTCGCCCGGCGTCCGCTCGGGTTCGGTCGTCGGATCTGTCATGAGCGCCCCTCCACTTTGCGGGTCGGTTCGGGCCTACCGCGCAGGTATGGCAAATCGCGTGCCCCACTATTTGCCACCTTTCCGAACAGTGTAGGCAGCCCGTTTCCTGGATGTGGGTAACGGGAAGACCCGGCCCGGATCGAGCGGAGAGACCGAACGATGGCAACCACTGTTCGACACAGCGTTCCCTCAGCGGACGCGGCACCAACGTGCCCCACCGACGGG
This sequence comes from Nocardia sp. NBC_01730, assembly GCF_035920445.1. NCBI lineage: Bacteria > Bacillati > Actinomycetota > Actinomycetes > Mycobacteriales > Nocardiaceae > Nocardia > Nocardia sp. NBC_01730. The sequence goes on from NZ_CP109162.1 coordinate 4,353,436, forward strand.
GCTCAGGCGATGCCGACCGATAGCCGGGTTTGCCAAGCCATCGCCGCCACCGAACGACCCCAAAATATCGCCGAGCCTACCGAGGTGACCGATGACAACCACCCTCGAAGCCGATGTTTTCGCTCTCCTGAGACCCGGCGGGCTGCTGACCGCCGACACGATCGCCCTCAACCTGAACGCGCCGAGGTGGCGTGTGGTGCGTGTCCTGCACGCATTGCGCGACAACGGCGACGCCTTCCAGAACCGGCAAGCGAAGTGGCAGATTACGGTCGGACAGCATCGCCCACAACGGCAGGCGGCGCGATGAGCCACCTCACCCCGCCGACCTCCGCGCCCCGACCGTCACTGGCCGATCTGGTGGCAACGCTGGAAGCGATGCGTGAAGCCGGATGGGTCACCGCTACAACGGAACCAACATCGCTCGACGTGGCCAGCCCGACCACTCCGTGCGCCCCGTTGGCCGCGTCTACCGGGGCCCACTGATGACCAGAACCGGCCCACCCGTCTCGGCCTACGCCGAAACTCCCCGATCACGCTGTGAGTTCTACCGGCACGAGTGCTCGCTGCCCACTGTGGTCGACCCCAACACCGGGCGGATCACGATGAAGGCCGGGTTCGTCGGTGCGGTGATGATGCCCATCTACCTGGCACAACGGGTCAGAACCGCCCTCGATGTGCGCGGGGTTGCGCCGTTGCCGATCATCGGCCACCCCCGCTCCAACATGTGGACGTTCTTGGTCCGCTCAGATATCCGGCCGAACGGTGACCCTGCCGAAGTGGCGCGGCTGTGGCGAGCGCGGGTGGTGGTGATCCGCGAGGGCGATATCGCATTGCCCTCTCCGGTGCTGGACGCCCTGATGGCCCGCACGTGGATATCTCCGGCCATCAGCAAGTTCCGGCCGTCAGGAACGGTTGTCCTCGAATGCGCCCTGGCTTGCTTACCGAGGCAGCACCCCCGATGAACCCCGGCGGTCGCTCACCCTGTCCCGACGAACCCGATATCCACCTCACAATCCAATTCCCGAGTGTTCGAATGGATTTCGCCGCGTGCTTGACCGCCGCTCTGGTGTTCGTGCAAGACATGGCCGCCCACCGACCCTGCACCGTCGCCGTCGATTCCGGCCACTGTGTCGGGCTCCCGAGACTCCCGAACGAGCGCCTTTACCTACTGCCCTGACCTGCGCGACCAGCAGGCACTTTCGACCAATTGAATGGCCGTCGACGCGCCCCGGTGAGTCCCGAGACACCTCACCCCGGCCCGTGCGAAGGTGGCCCCGGCAGTGGCCACGACTGCCGACTGACACCACATAGCTGGTACGCCACAACAGTTTTCACCACAACAACCCCGGACATGACAACATGGCGACCCCCAAGAGCGCGACGACCAAAAACACCCAGAACCACCGACCAGCACAGGAGGAAACGACATCACGTGAGCGACCCCGACCGCGCTACGGTCTTGGACCAGTCCCGCCCCAACAGCGCGCGCATCCACACCGCCATCCTGGGCGGCAAGGACTACTACACCGCCGATCATGTGATCGCCGAGAAACTGACCCGGAGCAAGATCGGCCCCGCGATCACCGAATCGCGTCGGTTCGCCCTGCGCGCGGTCGGATACCTCATCGACCACCACCAGGTCACTCAGTTCGTGGAACTGGGGTGCGGGTTCCCGCACACACCCAACATCGGCGATATCGCCGCAGACCGCAACTACACCGCACGCACGTTGTACATCGACAACGACCCGATTGCGGCCACCCACGCCCGCGCCCTCATGACCGGACACACCACCCACACCGCCGAAATCGACCTCACCGACACCACCGCAGTACTCGACGCCATCACCACCGCCCTCGACACGACAGCACCGATAGCGCTATGTCTGTCTGGCACCGCCGAACTCATCGAGGACGCCCCGGCGATGATCGCGGCGTTGACCCACGCACTACCAACCGGAACATGGCTGGTGTTCACCCACATCACCGCCGACATGCACGGCAAACACATCGACGCAGCCACCGAGACCCTGCGCGCGGCCGGAATCGCCTACCACCCACGCACCCACAACGACATCGCCTCGATGCTCACCGGGTACCAACTGCACACCCCCGGCCTGATCGCACCACACCGATGGCGACCCGAACTCATCTGCCCCGGCCGCTACGACCACGCCATCGAACCGCTACACGCCGCCGTATGGGACCTGAGCGCTTACGCCGCTATCGGCCAACGGTGCCGGACTTGAGCCAGCCCCAACACCGCCCGCGTGCGCAACCGACTCTGAGGAAAGGGCTCGAGGTAATCCGGACGATCAGGCCGGTCCGGTGGCGAGCATGATCGTGGCGCACAGCCGATCTCGCCGCCCGCGCAGGGGCTAGTCCCAGGCTCCTAGCACCACAGTGGTTACTGAAATCGAAAGGTTGGAACCCATGATCCACATGACCCTCACCGAGGTCGCCCAAGCGGTCGGCGGTCGGCTCGACGCCGTCAACGACGCACAGGTGACCGTCACCGCAGCGACGGCATTCGACTCCCGACAGGTCGAGGCTGGCGGACTGTTTGCCGCGCTGGGCGGCAACCGCGTCGATGGCCACGACTTCGCAAGCGCCGCCATAGCGAAGGGCGCGGTCGCGGTCCTGGCATCCCGCCCGACCGGCACCCCGGCGGTCATCGTTGATGACGTGGTGACTGCGATGAGCGATCTGGCCCGCGCCGTGGCCGCCCGCTACACCGGCCGGGTGCTGGCGATCACCGGTTCGGCGGGCAAGACCTCCACCAAGGATCTGCTCACCCAGATTCTGGCCCGCCACGGCAGTGTCGTGGCCACCCAGCGGTCGTTCAACAACGAGATCGGTTTCCCGCACACCGTGCTGAGAGTCGAGGCCGACACCGACTTCCTCGTGTTGGAGATGGGTGCGCGCGGGCGCGGCCACATCAGCCACCTCGCCGCCATCGCCCGCCCGCAGATCGGCGCGGTCCTGGGCATCGGCTCGGCCCACATCGGCGAATTCGGCAGCCGCGAGGCAATCGCGGTCGCCAAACGCGAACTCGTCGAAGCCCTCGACCCCTCAGGTATCGCGGTCCTCAACGCCGATGACCCGTTGGTTGCGGGGATGGCCGACCACACCCGCGCCCAGGTCCTGCGATTCGGCACCGCTGCCGATGCCGATGTGCGTGCCACCGACATCACCCTCGACGCCAGCGCCCGCCCACAGTTCACCCTGCGCCACGGTGACGATGCCGCGCCGGTCACCCTCGGAGTGGTCGGTGAGCACCATCTAACCAACGCACTCGCAGCGGCCGCGCTGGCATTGAGCGCCGGTGTCGAATTCGCCACTGTCGCAGAAGGGCTCAACGGCACGGGGTTGGTGTCGGGCAGCCGGATGGAGGTCACCGAACGCCCTGACGGGGTCACCGTGATCAACGATGCGTTCAACGCCTCGCCCGAAAGCGTCGAAGCCGCACTGCGGTCGCTGGCCACGATCGCCGCCGACCTCCGGCCCACCGTCGCGGTGCTCGGGGAGATGCGTGAACTCGGCGACACCGCACCGGCCTTGCACGCAACGATCGGACGTCAGGTCGCTGATCTGGGCATCGGCACCCTGATCACTGTCGGCGGCCATCACGCCGAGCTCATGGCCACCGCCGCCCGCGACGCAGGCTCCGCACAGGTCACCCACGTCGAATCCAAAGACCAAGTGCTGGACCTACTCAACGAAGGTCTGCGCGGTCGCGACGTGGTCCTGATCAAGGGCGCCAACTCCGCTGGCCTGTTCGAGACCGCCGCAGCACTCGCCACCAGCCATTGACCGAAGAAACGAAACACCATGAGAAGCAAAGACATCGTGGCACTGGCCCGAGCGGCCTGCACCCAAGCCCAGGTCCCCGCTGCCCGGATTGACCCGATTCGATTGCGCGACAACGCCATGCTGCGCACCGACACCGCGACCATCATCCGCATCCATCAGCGCGGGGAACTGGCAACGGCGGTCCGGGAGCTACGAGCGGCGGACTGGTTGCGTTCCCATCACGTTCGCGCACCAGAGCCGCTGGTGCCCGACCCGGTCGTGGTGGCTGGGCGACCTGTCACCTTCTGGGAAGACCTCGGATCGGGCGGTCCGGCCGAGGCCGCCGAAACCGGGGCGATGCTCGCCCGGCTACACACATTGCGCGTGCCCAGCCACCTCGGGCTGCCCCGCTTCACCCTGCCTGATTTCACCGACCGCATCGACCAATGCCTCACCGACGATACGGACAAACAGTGGCTGCGCGGCTACGCCGAAAACCTCGCGGCACGGTGGCACGTGCTGGAGTGGCCGAGTCCGTGGTGTGTCATCCATGGCGACCCGTCCCCGGCCAACACCATGGCCGCAGCCACTGGTGGACACGTCGTGGACCTGGAACGCTGCTGCATTGGACCCCCGCAGTGGGATCAAGCCACCGTCGCATTCCAGTCCGACACCCTCTCGGACCCACCAACGCGGTGGGAACAGTTTGCCGACGCCTACGGCTCCGACGTCACCGACTGGCAGGGCTACCCGGTGATCCGCGACGTCCGATCCTTCGAGTTGTGCCTGTTCGCGCTACGCCACGCCAGTGTCTCCGACCACGCCCGCCACCAGGCCGACTACCGGCTGGCCTGCCTACGCGGGGACCAGGGCTTGCGGCCATGGAGGTGGGTTGCACCCTGAAACGAAGGCTCGCGGCCGGGGTCTCCTACCACCCACGCAACCACGACGACATCGGCATCGGCATCGGCATCGAGGAGGGGGCTGCGATGGCACACGAGCTGCCGCACCCCTTCGGGGCTTGCCACACTTCACAGTTCAGGACTTCGCGGGTCATACGCCGTCGCGGCACAAGGAATGCGTAACCAACATGTGACCCCGTCGAGTCATACCACCTCTGCACTCCTCATTGCATGAGCTGTGGACGATGGTGAGCCGCGCCGGACCGACATGATCTCGCGCCTGCAAGACCTTTGCAGCACCAGATGTGGGCCACACGCCGGGCCGGAGTCGGGAGTGCCTTCCTGAGCGCCCACTGTCACCTCGATCGCATCGGCAAACTATTTCAGGCGATACAGCCTGTCGACAGGCGGTGTCCTGAAGTTCCTTCATGAAGCTGGCGTGGGAATCCGCAAGCAGGCGATGGCAAACGAGCAGATCGAACTCGCGGTCAGGGCTTCACTAGGAGCCCGCCGAGATCGGGCTGCGGATCGGCAAAGGCGAGGTCGGGAGCGCAGTGGTCGGTGCGAACGCAAGTTCAGATTGGCCCAACGAGACATGACTATCAGGTAGCCATGCGATGTGCTCGCGAGTTGCCGTAAGGTACGGTCCGAATCTGTTGCCGGGCAGGGCATCGAATGCGAGGTAGCTGAGGGTGTCGGGGTGGGCGAACGTCTCCGGAGTCGCGTATCAGCAGGCGCAGGCGGTCCTGACCTGTCTCAGTATGCTTGACGATCCGCTTGTTGCTGAAGTGCAGGTGGAAAGCGGCCAAGACGCATTCGACCTGGAACTGCGATCCGCATCAGGCGAGATCCTGTTGGCGAAGCAGATCAAGAACCGGCAGTTGAAAGATACGTGGGCACCCAGCGATATTTACCCCATCTTGCATGGTTGGGCTGCTTCGGACCGCGAACCTGACACGCAATTCGATTTAGTTCTTGGCGGTCGACTGGGGGATGCTGGCGCCACTTTGCGCAGTGCCATCACGGAGGCCGCAAACGGCAGCACAGCGGATTTGATCCAACTCGCGGGTGAAAATCTAACCGCTGCTGAGATCTCGGCATGCCGCCACGTTCGGATGGTCGTCGATGCTACTCCGATGGAGGGTATTCTCTCACACGCAGTACGGCAGGCCATGTCAATGCTTGTGAATCCTCGCACCGGACCCGATGCTGAATCTGAAGCCGATGACATCGTTCACCGGCTGTATATGCTTCTGATGTCTCGCGCAGGATTATCCAGCGAAGATCAAAGAGTAGTTACTCGTCGAGATGTCGCCGAATTATTTGGTTTGGATCCCAAATACGTCAGTGATTGGCGTTGGGGGCCAGAGCTACGCCAGCGGTATCATTCTGCCATATTGGAATTGCCATTCATAGAAAGCGTTGAAGAAGATATCAGGCTGCTGCCAAGCCCCCTGGAACGTGCAATCGGATCGACGTATACCGGCAACCCAAGGCTGGTGGACCTGCTCCAAGTGGAAGGCTGTATTCTTCTGGCCGGACAATCTGGAACCGGCAAATCCACTGCGGCTGAGACTCTCCGACGCCTCGCGGCTGCGCAAGGATCAGTAATTATAGTCGCGAACACGGCTGCTTACCTGCCGAACAGATTAGGAGCATTGGTTGCAGATGGGCTAGCACAACTAATGAATACACCTGTTTCGGGATCGGTTGGCCGTGCGATACTTGGCGACGTTACTGCCACCGTCATTCTTGATGGTGTTGCTGAACTTCCTGCGCCACTCAGGCATGAACTATCGGATGACTTGCGAGTACTTATCGCCTCCGGTGGCGGATCAAAGATCATTCTAATCGGACGCGATGCGGCTATCCTCAACTCAGTCCCGCCCGCGTCATCTCCCAGATCGGCCTTTGTACTCCGCGGGATCGCTCGCCCGGGGCGCGAACAGCTTGTAAGGGCGGTTTTGTCCACGTTAGGTGAGACAAATGATCGACGAGTCCAGGAGGTTGCGGCGCAAGCCGAGTATGCCTTAAGAGAAGCAGCAAGCATTCCGTACCTGCTTAATATGGCTGCACAGCTTCTCGGACGCGGCTTTCCTTTCAATAGTCGTGCTCAGATGTATCAAATCTTTATTGAAGAGATGGCTCGCCGCGCCGGCGTGGTCGACCTTCAGTTGTCATTGATAAGCCTAGGTGTGGCATTCGCTGAGCTTCTCGACATGGGACAGCGTCAATGTGAGCAGTTCGAGTGGAAGCAGCTACTATTCCGCGCTTCCGAGACAATGGCAGAGGCCCATATTTCGATCAGCCCCGAATGTATCGAGTATGCTGCTTTCCGTGGTGGTTTTGTTGCCGCCGAGAACTACTTTCAAATCATATTTCCAGCCCACGACTCGCTTGCGGATTTCTTCGCGGCATTAGCACACTCCAAAAAAATTTCCAAACTTCCCGCAGATTTGACCGTGAATGACACGTTGCGCGCGATATTCTTGTCTGAGATGTCGGGTGTTAGTTCTGATTTGGGCAACAAGATTGCTCGCAACCTACCGTTCGTCTCGATATCCGTAGCCGAAAACGATAAAGACATCCACGTTGAGGACGGTCCGTCGTATGCCCTTCATCTAGTCAACACCTTCGCACCTTCTCATGATATCGAATCCATTTGCATGTGGGAAGGAGCCAACCAGGCAAGATATCTAGTTCTCAATAGCGGTTCCGAGTCTAAGTGGATTTCCGCTGACGAGGGACTCGAACGTGCTGCGTCTCATCGCGTGCTCGAATTCCAAGGCGGTCCGTTTTCGGCTGCCGTAGCAGTCTGGAAGATGATCCTGAAGTGCGCGCTTGCCCATACGGACTCCGGATGGGCAGTGCCCACCACCTCTGATTCAGCCGTCAAAGCCATGGTTCGGCATACGGAATGCACGAAAGACGCTGTCACCGAATTAGTTATCAGCCTAATTGGCGAGCGCTGGCAGGAACTTGTTCTTGGCATGGCGACACCAGCCCCGCTTTCGATAGTAGTACCACCTGAACCTCAGGTCAGTACACCGTACTGGCCCATCTCTTACCGAAAAGCTGAAACAGAAAGACACGACGTTCATATAGGTCGCGTTGAGGAGTGGGAGGAAGCGGGACAGCGCTCCGGTTGGGGCAGTATTGACTCAATCCTTCGAAAGTCGCCTCGTGATACAGCGCGAGACCTCGTCAAGGCCGCGATTAACGAATTGGTTGATATACCTTGGATTGACTAGATTCCATAGGAGGACGCGATGACAACAGCCGCAGTTTGGGAGTCGCTTGACGCCATGGCCATCGCCTGGCGACGTTCGCGACGTGTAGCCGATATGGCAGCAGAATTGCCACCGAATCGTCGCTCGGGACGGCTCCTTCCAGCACTGGCTAAGTTTGAGGAGCGGGGACATGAAGCGGAATCAAATCCATTGCAAATCTATAAAGCGTTCCCGCATATGGGTCTACCCATCGATACCGCTACCGCGAAATTCATGTCTGATTCCGAGCAGGTGGAGCGATCACTCGTTACAACCGTCTGCTGGATACGGTCGCGCCTGCCGCACTATCCCAACATTCCTGCACCGCAGTTGGCCAACAAAAGCTTTCATATGGCGGCTGGCCTAAACTTCAATGTCCCATGGTCGAAGGAAGCCCTTGCCGCTGGATTTCAGTTCCAAAGCGCCCCGGTGCAACTAAATTCCGCCTTGGGAATTTCTGTGATACCGGAGGTCGTCGAATTAGCCGACCAGCTTGCACATACACCTGAATGGACAAAATTTAGTGAAGCATTTGCTAAGGTCGATTCTGGAGAACGGCGCGAATTGCTGAATGCTAGAAAAAAGCTCGCTAACAAGGTCCAAGAAATGGAAGGTGGTGGACTTCCGTCGGACGATCCGAGAATTACACTCAACCTACGAAAGTCCGTCACCCGAGAGGTAATTGAAGAACTCCCTGGTAACGCCAGGAATTTTGCCGACGCTTTCTCAGCGGTTGACGATCTAATCAACCTTGTGGCTGTAGACGTTTTCTCACAATTAATAGCATTTGGCCGACCGTCAGTCCTGTCGGAGGCGCGGGATATTGAGATGGACCCCGGCCCTCCACCTGTGGCTAGGTTCAACTCTGTCGAGCCGGCTCATATCAGCCGAATTTACTGGGTGAATCATCCACTGATTCGGGACGCCATCCAGATGGATCAGGCATTTCTAGGGACGCATGTAGTTCATGGAACGAGATTGCATTACTCCGGTAGGATTTTAACCGGGACAGGCCGCGCTTGGCCGCAATGATCGTGCTTCGATCTCGTCGGTCACCGATCAATCTGTGATTCAGCCCTACGACGAAGCCCAGCAGATGCTTGGTTCAAGAGGTTCTGTCCTACGCTCCCGTCCTGGTCGGACTGGCAAGATTCGAACCTCGAAACTTCGGTCGTCCAGATCGAGGCGCCGAACCACACTCGCCCGCTTGGGACGTAATCTAGGCGCTAATCAATGTGAGACTGAGCCCGGTCAGCTCGGCAACCTCTTGTCCCTTCGGGCCGGGTGCGCCACCAGCTCGGGATCAGATCCTCGGACAGGCCAGTCCAGTGGTTGCGGTTCAAACACTCATGGCGCAACCGCCGGTTGAACGGCTCGATGTAGCCGTTGTTCCACGGCGTTCCGGGCGGAATGTAGGAGATCCCGACCCGGTCGGCGCAGAACTGTTGCAGCGCATGGGAAATCAGCTCCGGGCCGTTGTCCATCCGCAGCACCTTCGGCGGCCCGCCAGCCGCGGTGAACACCTGCTCCAGCTCGGCGACCAGGCGCTGCGCAGTGATCGAGCGTTCGGTCAGGTGCAGCAACGATTCGCGGGTGTGTTCATCGACCATCGACGCGATCTTCACCGCCCGCCCATCGACAGTCGAGTCGAACTGGAAATCCAATGCCCACACCACCTTCGGTGCGTCAGCGTCGATCAATGGGACCGATGACTGCCCGGCCCGTTTCCGTGGCGAATGCGCCCGGACCTGCAGGCCTTCTTCACGCCAGAGCCGGTGGACTCGTTTCTTGTTCACGCCGCTGCCTTCGTCGAACCGCAACGCCGCCCATGCCCGCCGGAACCCGTGGCACGGGTTCTTCGTCGCATACGACCGCAGCCAGGCGTCGGGATCGGTGGGTGTTTGCGCGGGCGGCAGTCGCCGATACGTGGATCTGTGCAGCCCAACTACCTTGCACGCGAACCGTTCCGACATGCCTTTGACCTGTTGGAGCATGACCGCGGCTCGTCGCTTGGCCGCTGGGCTCACCATTTTCCCTTGGCGATCTCCCGCAGGACGTCCTTCTCCAGCTCGGCGTCGGCCAACAGCCGCTCGAGTCGGGCGTTCTGTTCGCGCAGCTCTTTGAGCTCTTTGGCGGCGTCGGTGTCCACGCCGCCAAACTGACGGCGCCAGTTGTAGAGCGTCGCGGCCGACACTCCGAGATCGGCGGCGATCTGCTCGCCGGTCTGACCTGTCGCGGCGAGCTCGTCGGCACGGCGGAGTTTACGCACGATGTCCTCTGCGGAGTGCCGCTTACGTCCTGCCATGGTCTTCAGTGTCCCTTCCAGCCCTGACCAGGGCCAACAAGGACTCTAAAACCGGATGGACTCATTTGAGACTTGGGATGGCCATTCAGTACGTGGAGCTTGTCGAAGCTGGTAGAAGTGTTGCTGAACAACGAGATCGCCGACATCAGCCGAGAGGCACTGCGGCAGATCCTCAAGGCTGGTGGGGAGTCCGTGGCAAGCGACGAAAACATGGAAGACCAGCAACGACCCCGAATGCCCAAGATGAACCGGGTCCTGGATTTGTATGACAACCCTCGTTCCACGATCCGGCGTCCGGATCATCTACCCAACGTCGCTTGACGCGGCACTAACTGCTCGTCAAGTATGTTGTTGCGCTTGATAATTCGATATCAGCCGATGAGTATCGGCGCAGCGTTTGCGTCGCGGAGGGGGAGATCTGAACGTCGACGAAGTGTGGAGACTCAGCCGAAATGCCCTGCTAGAAGTTGGCATACGACGTCAATGGCCGGTTGGGACCGTGCTGATGCACGAAGGCGAACGGTCAGAGCACGTCGTGGTCATCGAGGTCGGCCGCGTTAAGGTGACCTCGGCGGCGGCCAGCGGCAAACAGGCTTTGCTGGCAATTCGCGGACCCGGTGACTTGATCGGCGAGTTCTCGGCTATCGATGGCCGAGCGCGCTCGGCGACAGTGACCGCTTTGTCGTCGGTCACCGCGACGTCGGTGTCAGGCTCGGCCTTCCGGGACTTGCTCGTCGGCGACGGCAAGATCGCGTTCACGCTCCTGCAGGTGGTGGTCAATCGCCTGCGCGAAGCCGATGGTCAGCGCCTCGAGTTCGGTGCCTATAGCGTCACCGAGCGGATCGCGCGTTTGCTGATCGACTATGCCCGGCGCTACGGGGAGCGCGGTGATGACCGAGTGATCATCGCTCTGGCGTTGTCGCAGGAGGAACTGGCCCACGCCGCGGGAGCGTCCAGAGAAGCAGTCTCTAAGGCGTTGAAGCGGCTCCGCGACCTGGGCGCGGTGCGGACCGGGAGACGGCGAGTGGAGTTGCTGCGACCAGATCTCCTCGCCGACATCGTAGAGGGCCTGCCGAGTGTGCATTTGGACGCAGACGCGGCGGGATACCTCCGATAGACATGAGCCGACCCAAACCGTATGGAGGTAGACCATGAACGGACCGGTGCACTGCACATTTGTCGTCGTCGATGTCGAGAACTCGAGTCGGCTGAGCAACCCGGAAATCACGGGGATGCGTTCGAACCTGTACCGAATTCTCGATGAGGTGACCGATCGCACCGGATCCGTTGTCGCCAATGATGATCGGGGCGATGGTTGCATGCTCGTCCTCGAGCTTCCTGTGCTGGAGGTGCTCGACAAGGTTGTCGAGTCGGTCGTCGAGGGGGTTCGTGCCCACAACCAGACCGTTGGCCCGCTCGAGTGGATCCGAGTACGCGTCGCCGTGCACGAGGGCTACGTGAACAGGGACCATCGAGGTTGGTCGAGTGATGCACTGACTGCCACGTTCCGGCTCAACGAAACCTCGGTAGTCAAGGGCACTCTGAAGAACGCGAGCAGGGCCGTCGGGGTCGTCGTCGTCTCCGATGTCGTGTATCAGGGGGTTGTGCGGCACAACTACCGGCCGACGGTGACTGCCGCTGAGTATCGCGCCGCTGACATCAGGACGTCCGAAGGCGAGGTCAGGGCATGGCTTCGGGTGCCTGGCTACCCCGAGCCGCCGCTTCCCGTCGACGCCGCCGAACTGACGAGGACAAGGACGAAGCAAGCCGTCCGGGCGGATGAGTTCGGGTCGATCAAGGCCAACAACATGATCATCGGAGATGTCCGGGCCCGCACCATTATCGGCGGCGACAACCGAGGGGGCGCCGCGTGAGTGATTCGGAGGAGTCGGTCGCAGGTGAGACGCCGGCAGCAGATCCGGAGCCGATCGAAGACGCTGAGGCGGAGGCGAACAAGATTCGCGAACGAGCCACTGATGCTGAGCGTAGACGCGAATCGCGTGCTGTAGCGAGCGCTAGGTTCGAAGCGCTAGGTTCGATGGACGGGCGGCTCTCGCTCACCGCAAATACGGTGATCTTCGGTAGCACACAGGTCGGCACTCTGATCGGCCGCGACAACTACGGGGGCGGGTCCGGGGCGGGTTTCGAACGAAGCGGTCAAGTGGAACCACGCAAGCTCCGCGATCTCGAGCAGATTTTCGTACCGCCGCCGAAGTTCGAGCAGTTGTGCGATCGGCTGGGGTCGCAGTCGGTACTGCTGCTGCGCGCTCCGAAAGGGTGGGGACGAACCGCCACCGCACTGCGAGCGCTGAGTCGGCAATGCGCGTCAGGTGTGCACAAGCTCAGCCCTGATGCGGAGTTGAGATCGCTGGACATCGAGTTCGATCGCTGCACGGGCTACTTGTTCGATACACCGCACAGCCAGCAACTACGCACGCTGAGTGAATTCCACCTCGAACAACTAGGGCGGCGGCTGGTCGAGGTCGAGAGTCGATTGATCGTCGTTGTCGATGATCAGGCCGAGCTCAGCCCCGACGCTGGGCCATTCGTGCTGGACGTCGGTGAGCCGGCCGACGTCACGGCGATACTGAGGAAGCACCTGCTCCGGCAGCTCGCCGAGGACGATCTCGGCGTGCTCTCGCGCCTCGAGGTCGCGGCGCTGCTGAGCATGGTGGAAGAGCACCGTCCGTCCGCCCACGAACTCGTCAACCTGGCTGCGCGACTGGTCGATGTTGCCGTAGGTCGAATCGACATCGACGAGATGGTCGGTCGGTATGCGGCCGCCGAGGACAATCGGTTCCGGCAGTGGTTCGACGAGCTCGACACCGATACTCGCCCATTCGCGATCGCCTTGGCGGTGTTCAACAACATGCCGCTGCACATCGTGTCCGAAGCGGGCCGAGCACTGGCGAGTTCGATCGTCGATGCGGAGGCTCTCGACGGCGCCGGGTCAGGTCAGACGGTGTTCGGCGTGCGGAGCACCGAATTGCTGAGTAGAGCTCAGGCGCAGTTGTATCGGTCCCATGAGGACACGTTGTACGGCCGAATCACCGTCTATGCAGTGCGTTTCGTGGACGAACGTTTTCCGCAGCGGCTGCTTGAGTACGCATGGCAGGAGTATCCGGCCGCGCACCAGTTGGTTCGTGACTGGCTGCGTGAACTCGGCGGTTCAGACGACCTCAGAGCGAGCACGCGTGCGGGCGTCGCCGTCGGCTTGTTGTCCACCTTCGAGTTCGAATACGCCAGACGGTTGGTGATCGAACCATGGGCTGACAGCGGTCAGCGGCACGACCAGTACGCCGCGATCGGCGCGCTGCAGTTTTCCAGTCTGCAACCCGAGCTCGCGCCGCTGGTCGCGGAGATGCTCGAGGCATGGGTCCAGCCGACGCAACCGATGGCTCGGCGGGTCACAGCGACGGCTGCTCTGGGCAGCACCGTGGGGCAACTCATGCCGGACCGTGCACTCCGGCTGTTACGGCGCTCAGCTCGTAGCTCCGATCCGGATCTGCGAGATGCTGTGTGTTACAGCATGATCGAACTCTTCAGTAGCCGTGAGCTGGATGTCCGTGTGTTGCGTGATCTGCGGAGGTGGACCGTGTCGCGACGGAGGGGCGTGCGCTACACCGGATTCTTGTGCATCCTGCAACTGAGTTTCGATCTGGTAGCCGAGACAGTCGGCGGTGTTGAGCCGTGGCCGAGGCTGGTCTGGCTGGCCGACCAATCCGACGAGCACCGCGATCACATCGTCGTGCTGTTCGCCCGCCTCATGCAAGCGCCGTACTTCCCGCCCGCCGCCTATGCCGAAATCAAGCGATGGGTTCAAATCGCCGAACGCGACCCGCAGTTCCGCGGGCCGCTGGGACGACTGCTCGTCGACCTGGAAACGGTAGATCAGAACGACGGAATGGTGCCGTTTCACCTCCGTGAATGGGCTGGCGAGGACGGCGGTCCGAGGGCGGCCGTCGACGAACTGCTGACAATGCTCGACGCGAAACAGGGGGTTTGACATGACAATCGACCGGACACGGCAACTCATCCAATACGCGGAAGTGCAGAGGTCCGCATGGCGCGCCTTCCGCCCTCCGACAGACGGGCATGCGGCCGTATCGGTAGACCGGGCAGGGAGCCTGACGCTGCTGACGCGCCAACCATCGGCAGGGGAGATATTCTTCCGGCCGCCAATGGGCGTGTACTGGGTGGACGTCGCCGTCCACCACAACTCGTGCAGATTCGATCTGCCCACGGCTGAGGGCGTATTCACCTTCACAGCCGAAGTCGATGTGACCTGGCGGGTAGTCGATCCAGAGAAGGCGGTCAAAGACCGACCGGCCACCGGTGAACTGGTGTATCGGCCCTACCTCGAACAGCAACTTCGCCGGCTGAGTCGCGAATACCAGGTGGAGCACTTCGCGGTAGCAGAGCGTGAGATCAATGATCACTTCGACAAACCGATCGCGTTGGATTGCGGCATATCGCTATTGAGCTGCTCGGTGAAGCTGTCTCCCGAAGCCGGCACGCACGCGTATCTCCAAGAGGCCACATTCGATCACCGGAAAGCTCAGCGTCGTGAAGCCGAACACGGTGCCCGCATGCACACTGCGCATTTGCAGTCGAGTGAGAACGAAACCCAGCACGGGTTGCAGCTGCAGACGTCCCACCAGAGCTATGAGCTCACCAAGTTCGCCCAGCAGCGCAGCCTCGAGCTGGAGCAGCAGCGGATGAGCTTCTACGCGGAGGCGATTGAGCGCGGTGACCTCAGCCCTCTCGCGCACCGGCTGGCATCCAACCGCAGCGATGTCAACGAGGTCATCGGGCTGATGATGCAGCAGAAGCAGGTGGAGTTCGATGCCGCGCACGCCATGTTGAAGGCGCTGCTCAACCAGAACCTGGTCAACAAACGTGATGTCCAGGACATCCTGGCGCACGCGTCCGCGGCGATCGCCGACCAGGTGAATCCGGCGTCCGTGGGGTCTGGTTCAGTGGCGCCGCCGAAGGCCGAGCTGGTCGTGTCGCCGATGGCGGCGCTCATGCAGAATGCCGAGGTGCTCGACCGGTCCGACGAAAATGACGATGACGATGACTAACCCCGGCATCACGGTGAACCCGTTGACCGAGCTTCCTTTCGGCGGCGGACTGATCAGGCAGTTCGACAAGTTTCTGCTCGACCTGGGATTCACAGCGAGGTGGGCCGAGACTGTCGAATTCTTGATGATCGTGGGGGTCGTGTTCGCCGTGCTGACCCTTGCTGTGGGCAAGTTGGTGCCGTGGGTGAGCGGCAAACTGGCCGGACACGAAGAACGTCTCACGGCTCCTGTTCCGGCCGTGTTGCTGGCGCCGGAATGGGTGATTACCAAGGCTCTGGTGAAGGCTGGGCGCATACCAGGGTCCTTCGTGCATGGCTACGGTGAGAGTGTGCTCGTGCTGGTCGATTGGTTGCAGGCGGTGTTGGCGGCTGTCCTGCGACTACTCGGATCGGTCGGCAAGTATGGCCGACCGATCGCGGGTGTGCTGCTCGTGCTGGGACTTCTGTCGTGGAACAGCAATTCATGCGTGGGCGATAGCCTGCCCTGCGTGTCTCCGGTTCAGCACTGGACCACGCAATTCGAAGGACCGCTGGTCAGACCGGTGCGCTGAGTAGTGCCGCGGTGAACCAGGCCAGAAAGACGACGAGACTGATCGCCGTCCAGCGCAGTGCCACACCGAAGCGGCGGTACTTGTGCTGGGCGATCTCGGCGAGAGTGCCAGCCTGCTGCCACGCCTGATCGGCCAGCGTCGGAGCTGTCGGCCGACCGCTCACGTCGGTAGGAAAGCTCGGAAAGCAGAACCAGTTCCCGGGACCGGCGCTACCCAGCCGCGGCCGCAGCGTCGCGGCGAGGTAGCCCATGCACACGATCAGGCTCACTGCGAGTCCGATCGCCATCACGACCAGAGCGGTGCTCATGGATATGCGTGTGGTGGTGACCAGTCCCGTCAGTACGAATCCGTTGGCGGTCAACAACAGTCCCGCCTTGGTGTCAGCGGCCAGTATGACGCGGTTGAACTCGGCGACGGTGCGGAGCGCGGTGTTGAGGTCATCGACTGGGCTGAGGCGGTTGCGAAACATCATGGGATCAGCACAGCAGTGGTTTGACGTGCACTCCAGGTACAAAGGCACACACTGCAGCCCCAGTTTCGCGTCGGTGAATAATCCAGTTCGGGCTACGTCAACTGACCCCCTCGAACCTGACGGATGAACCGATGTCCGACAACAGCACTCAAGGAGTGTGTAACTGACATCTCACCCCCGCGAGCAGGGCGACCTCTTCGCGGCGCAGGCCGGCGACGCGCCGCTGACCGCCGCCGAACATCCCGAAGTCCTCCGGTCGGGCCAGCTCGCGGCGCGCCCGCAAGAAAGCGCCCAGTTGATTGTCGGAGTCCATATCCCGAGCCTAGGTGAGCCGTGCCGCTCCTGGGTGGTCCCGCGACTACCAGGAAGTCCGCGACCTGGCAGGCGAGGGCGCTGGAGACGAACGTAGTAGGCATGACAAACAACATCGCAGGCCGCGTCGCGGTCGTCACCGGAGCATCGAGTGGAATCGGCGCCGCCACCGCACGGCAGCTCGCGCACAGCGGCGCCAAAGTTGCCCTGCTCGGCAGGCGCAAGGATCGTATCGAGGAACTCGCCGCCGAAATCGGTGGTGACGCGCTCGCCGTCGCCACCGACGTCGGCGACCAGCAGTCCGTACGGGACGCCGCCGCCACAGTGCGTGCGGCATTCGGTGCCGTCGACCTCGTCGTCGCGAACGCCGGCGTAATGCTCGCCGCACCGTTCGAGTCCGCGCCCACCGATGAGTGGGACCAGATGGTCGGCACCAACATCAACGGATTGCTCTACACCGGAAGGGCTTTCATCGACGACCTGCTCGCGGCGGCGACCGCGGGCAGGCAGTCCGATCTAGTGCTGGTCGGATCGGTCGGCGGACACATGGTGTTCCCCAACTACGCCGTGTACAGCGCCACGAAGGCCGCGGTCGCGCATCTGACCCGGAACCTGCGCGCCGAATTCGGCCCACGTGGCGTGCGGGTGAAGAATGTCGAACCCGGCTTCGTCGGCACCGAACTCGGTTCGGGCATGCAGGACGAGCAGCAGCGTGCCGGGCTGGAGCAGTGGCGCACCGAGATCGAGATCCTCGAACCCGGCGACATCGCGAATGTCATCGCGTACGCCGTCGCGGCACCGAAGCACGTCAACATCGCCGAGCTGATCGTGGTACCGACCCAGCAAGGCTGATCACGGTTTCGGGTGGTCGATCCGGCGGATGACGGACATTGCCCCGGTTCTGCGCCACGCCGACCCGAGGACGCCTCGGCGATAGCCGAGGTCTGGCACCACGGCTGGCGTGACGCGCACCTGGGCTACGTTCCCGACGCCTTGCTCACCGTCCGGCCCCGCCGCACCGCAGCGAACCCGTAGCTCCGTGATTCCGCCTGCTACGCCTCAGGTAGCGGCGGGGATTTCGGGAATATGACCGGCAGCGCGGTCAATGCTCGGTGGAACGGGCCCGGCCGCCAGGTCAGGTCGCCAGGCGCTACCGCAAGGCGTATCTCCGGTAGGGCGTCGAGTAGTTGGTCGATGGCGTCCTGAGCGACCAGGTAGGCAATCGACCTGGCGGGGCAGACATGCGGTCCGGCACCCCAAGCCAGATGGGAGCGATTTCCCGCGTACTGGTCGGCACCGATCGCGGGATCGTTGTTGCAGCCGGCGATGCTGATGACGACCGGTTGGTGAGCGGGTAGCCAGACACCATCGATCAGGATCGGCTGCCTCGGAAAGCTGAAGCAGAAATTCGCCATCGGCGGATTGTTGAACAACACCTCGTCGAGGGCGTCCCGGGTCGACTGGCTCCCCGCCAGCACACTGTCGCCCAACCGCTCGTCGGTGAGGATCAGCAGCAGGGTGTTGACGATCAGATTCAGCTGCGGTTCAATGCCAGCGCCGTACAGCGTGCCCAGCTGATGCACCATCTCCGTATCGCTCAGCCCGTCCGGGTGCCACAGCATCCGTGTGGCGACATCGTCGCCGGGTTCGGCTCGCTTGAGCAGAGTCAATTGCAGCATCGCGTCGGCGAGCGTCTTGTTTCCCTTTTCCGCATCGACGCCCTCGAAGATCGCGGCCATACCCTGAGCGGCCTGCTGTGCGATCTCGGCGGGACAACCGAGCATGGCGTTCAGCACCGCGAAGGCGAGCGGAAACGCGTACTGGCGGACCAGATCCGCGGACCCGTCCGCGCAGAACGAATTGATCAGCGGTATCGCGATCTGCGCCACGGTGTCGTGCAAGCTGTACTGATCGACTTTGTCGAGACCCGCCACATTGGTTCGCCGATAGCGGGCATGTTCGGCACCTGCACTGCGCAAGGCGTTCGGCCGCCACTGCATCATCGGCAGCACGGGGCAGTCGGTGGGAACGTTCTTCTGCCAGGCGCGCGGATCCGCCGGGAAATGGTCTGGGTCGTTGAGGATCCGAACCGCGGCGTAATACCCGATCACCAAGGTTGCGGGCACACCCGGTACCAATTCCACCGGCACCAACGACCCGTACTGTTCCCGCATCTCCCGATAGGCGCGGTGCGGATCCGCCGCGAACTCCGGTGAAAACAGCGATACCCGTGGGCCATCGGTGTCGATCGGCGAATCCAGCGGGGCACGACCGGATCGGCTGTGCGCTGGGGAGGAGGGCATCGACATAGGCGAGAAACTCCAAGCGTTAGAACAACAAGCCCCGTGAGCCTATGCAGCCAGCGAACTTTCCGCACCCTGAACTGCTCAACCGACGCACCTTCCGGGCTCGAGCGCAACACCGATTCCCCCGTCGGCTTCCGCAAAAGGCCCGGACACAGCTGGTCGCCGTGCGTGTGACCAGGCAGTCGCAGGTCGACGCCGTTCGCGGCGGCGTCGTGGATGAGGATGGGCTGGTGCGCCAGGACTACGCCCGTGTACACGCCGACCTTCATCGACCCGTCCCGACTGATGCGCCGATGCGCGACCAGCTGCGAGCCAGGGTCGATGGCACCTTCCAGGCGAACCCAGGCATGCGGTGGTACATCGACCTCGGCAGCAATGGTTCGATCTCGGCCTGTGGAGTGAGCGGCCTCGGCCGGCACGAAACTACGCCATCATGGAGACGTCTTTCGTGGTATTCGGAATGGACGCCGCGAAGGCTGTCGCATTGTTGACACGCTCTTGCCGACTGGTGCCAGCGCTTCTTTCGTAGTATTGGTCGAAGGCCGCCGCGCCTTCCGCAGGCGATATTGCGGCCCGACTTCTAAATTTCGCCCAATTGCCCTTTTCGGAGGTTGCAGCTTCATGCATCATGAAATCGACCTGCGCCTTCCAATCACCGACCCGGCTGCCCGCGTAAGCCCGCAGCGCGTCATCCCGTCCCCCTTCCCACTGGATCAGACCTATGGCGCCTTCAGCCGCATTGTGTGCGGCGGTGTTGAAGCTGGATTCGGTCTGCATATTACCGAGGATGGCAGTCGCCTCATTGTGCGTCAGGCCGTATTTGTCCCTGAGGTACCGATAGATTTCCTCTGCCTTCGCTTTCTGGCCGCTGGATATCGGCTGGGCATTCCCGGCGGAACCTGAGTACGAGACCGGACTACCTGCGCCGGAGCCGCTGTAGCCACTAGTTGTCGGATAGCTGTTTCCGGCGTAAGAGGGAGTACTCCCGTTGTAGGTGGGAGTGGAGCCGCCGATCCCGTCAGCCTGTTGCGTGATCTTCGCCTGGGCGTCCACGACCTTGTCATGGGTGTTGACGACAGCCTTGGCCACGGCCGACATGAGACCTAGCTCGGCACTCACTGTCAAATGTTTCGGAGGGTTCGGATTTTCTTTTGTCGGCGTATCCTGAACCGGATCAGGTGCCTTGTCCAATGCATCCTTGAGCTCGGTGACATAAACCTGGATGTCGGAAAACGCGCTCGCAGCGATTCCGGATGTCGCAAAGGTGGAGGTGTCTACGCCTTCATCGGTGACATGTATCGCCTCTTTGGCGGCGCCGACCACCTTCCCCAAATCGCCGTAGTTCTTGACCATCACACCGCCGCTTTTCTCGTCGATGTCGATGACCTTGCCATCGCCTTCCAATCGCTGCGAGTAATCGGGCACAGTGGTGTCCCCCGAGCCGAGCACCTCCAGACAATCCTCGATCGCTCTCCCGCCCCAATCGATAAAGTTCTTCAGCGCCCGCGATGATCCATCGGGATGCTTCAGGGGCATCACCTTGTAACGCTCGCCGGTCATCGGAGGCTCCGCTTCTCGGGTACCGCCATCGCATCCTCAACTCACTACAGGACTAACAGGCCACCGTGTGACCCCTTCCGTAACTGCCCTATTCAAGCATCAACCATCCCCTGTGCTGGGAAACGAGAAAGACCCACGCTCTCCATGAGCGTGGGTCTCCCTCGAGTGGAGCTGCCGGGAATCGAACCCGGGTCCTCCGCCGCGTCTCCAGGGCTTCTCCGTGTGCAGTCCGCTAGGTCTCTACTCGGATCTCCGGGTCTCGCGAACAAGCTCGGATGACGATCCCAGTCGCTGTTTGTTGTCCCGCACTACTCCGCGACCGAGTAGGACGGTGAGCCCTCTAGCTGATGCCGGCACCGGAGCCGAGGGCATGCCCCGGGCCGACAGAGACGCTCTGCTGGTTAGGCAGCGAGAGCGTACTCGCGCTGATGAGAATCGGCGCTTAATTGGTTGCAGCGACGCTTACGGTGGTCTCTTGCCTGCACCGACACGCTTCCCCTGAATCTACGTACAAAGTCGAAACCGTTCAGCCCCGTACGTCCCGGCTCCTTGCCGGGCTGTTCATCTTAACACCGCCCAGATCACGGATCATCCCATTATTTGGCAGTGGCGGGCGCCACACTCCCGCTGTCGCACATCGCGGCCGCCGCGCCAGTCGTAAAGCTCGCTCCTACCGTCTCGGGTGCCCTCGGCGTCCACCGAGGCGAGCTCGGGCGTCATGACCATCACCCTGACTCGTGCGCTGATTCCGGCCCGGATCGCGGCCCGCCCCGGATCGACACCGCGCAACCCCTGACCGCTCGAGGCGCGGTGCCGAACCGCGTTTCAGAGGATGAGCACCGTCTCAGATCCGCCGCCGACAATCTGGACGGTGGCCCAATAGGCGCGCTCGGTACGCATAGACCGTCTCGGCCGATGGCCAGGACGCGCGCCCGGCATGAGTCGCGGACAGTGCGGTTTCGCGGGTACACGACCCCAACATCTGGACGGCTTCAGACTGTGAACCTGACCTCCGCACCCAGTGGGCCGGGCGTCGACGAGCCCCATCTCGCAGCGCAGCAGGCGACGGTCGGTGCCCCGCCGGACGCGGACACGCCCGGCCTTCCCGAGTGCTGGCACACGATTGCCCCGGCCCGATGCCGAAGCGACTTACACTGCACGAGCCGTCCGCTCGGCCCTGGGCAGCGGGTCTCGATTTCAGACTAAGGAAACACTTTGGCAGTACCGACAATTCGGGACAGGTTGCTGCGCCTGTCCGCCCTCACCATCATCGCCGGGCTCGTCCTTTCCGGTTGCTCCTATCTGCGAGGCAACTCGGCGCGAGCCGTCGAACCGGGTGTCACCGCCGATCCCTGCCCGAACGCCGTCGACACCAGCAAAGGCTGCATCTATCTCGGCGTGCTGTCCGACCTGACGAGCGGACCGTTCGCCGCGCTGGGCAAGGACATCAACAACGGCCAGTTGGCGTTCTGGCGGGCGGTGAACGCGGCGGGCGGGATCGGCGGCAAGTACGAGGTCGACATCGCCACCTACACCGAGGACACCTCCTATGATCTGCAGAAGCACTCCGAGGCGTATCAGCGGATCGAACCGCATGTGCTCGCGCTCTCGATGAGTCTCGGCACCTTGCAGACGCAGAAGATGCTCGACCGGATGGACTCGGAGGATATGGTCGCCATCGGCGGAACCCTATGGTCGGGCTGGCAGTTCGAGAACAGCGACAAGGGGCTGTTGCTGGAGTCCGGTTACTCCTACTGCTCCGAGGCGATCATCGCCCTGGACTGGGTCGCGGAGCAAAAGGCGAAGCCGAACTCGATCGCTACTGTCAGCTACCAGGGCGATTATGGCGGTGATTACTCGACCGGCGCGAAGAAGTGGGCCTCCGCCAACCGCGTCGACGTGGTGGCGCAGATTGATACCGAACCGAACACGCGGATCGGCAATCAGGACGCCGCGGTCGCCAAGATCCTCGCCGCGGGAGCGGATCTCGTGCTGCTGGCCACGGGTCCAGCGGAGGCGGGCGAGATCATGGGCAAGGCGGCGCTGGCGGGCTACCGTGGCGGGTTCCTCGGCTCCGGCCCGACCTGGAGCGGCGGCCTGCTGAAAAGCCCTGCGGCGACCGCGATCACGGCACGGTACAACATGACCTCGCCGCTGGACGGCTGGGACGGCACAAGCGTTGGCGCCAAGAAGGCGCGCGCCTCGGCGACAGTGGAGCCCTCGACCTGGGGTTACAGCGCTGGCTGGATGTTCTCCTACCCGATGAAGGCACTGCTGACGAGGGCCGCGGTCGAAGGCAAACTCAGCCGCAAGGGCGTCCGCGAGTCGGTACCCGGCCTGCGCGTCGACTACGAGGGAGCGATTCCCGAATATACCTATGGCGCAGCGAAACCCGACCTTTCCCGACAGCGGGCGATCATCGAGATACCCGACCAGACCGCGCCGCTGGGCGCCAAGACCTTGGCGTCCGACTATCACGGCCCGACCCAGGACCGCATCTCCCTCACCGAGCCCTGCGTGCAGCCGTAAGAGAGCCAGACATGGGATTCACCAGCAACCGTCGCCGACTATTTCGTATCGTAGCCGCGCCCCTCGCGTTCGGGCTCATGTTGACGGGCGCCTGTTCGACGTCGGCGCCCGCCGCGACGCCCGGCATTACCCGCGCGCCGTGCCCGCAAGCTATCCACAAGGACAAGGGCTGCATCTACCTCGGCGTTCTGTCCGATCTGAACAACGGCCCCTTCGCACCGCTCGGAAGGTCCATGCAGGACGGGCAACTCGCGTTCTGGAACGAGGTGAACAAGAAGGGCGGTATCGGCGGCTACGAGATCGACATCGCGACCTACACCCGCGACACCGCCTACGACCCACGCAAACACGTCACGGAATTCGAGAACGTAGCACCGCACGTGCTCGCGCTCGCGATGAGTTTCGGTACCGCGCAGACGCTCGCGGTTCTCCACGATATGGACGAGGCAAACCTGGTGACGGCGGCGGGCACGCTCTGGTCGGGCTGGCAATATCGCTCCACCGACCATGACCTCGTGCTGGACGGCGGCTTTTCGTACTGCACCGAAGCCGTTCTCGGTTTGGATTGGTTCGCGCAGAACCACTACCAACCGCGCACGCTCGGAGTGGTCGCCTACCGCGGCAACTACGGCGGCGACTACGCCAGCGGGGCACTCAAGTGGGCGTTGGACAACGGCGCGACGATTGCCTCACGGATCGACACCGGTCCCAACAGCGAGGTCGGTAACCAGGACTTCCCGGTTGCCGAGATCATGGCCAACCCACCCGATCTCGTCCTGCTGGCCACCGGGCCGGCTGAAACCGCCGAGATCGTCAGCAAACTCGCGAAGGACGGCTACACCGGCCGTTTCCTCGGCTCCACACCGACTTGGAACAGCGCGTTGCTCAAAACACCTGCCGCACAGGCACTCACCACGCTGTACAACTACACCTCGCCGTTCGACGGCTGGGACGGGAACAGCATCGGGGCCCAACGCGCCAGGAACGCCGCACCAAGCGAACCGACCAACTTCGGCTATAACCTCGGCTGGGGCTTCTCCTATCCGCTGAAGACGCTGCTGACCAAGGCCGCCGAGTCGGGCGCACTCGACCGGCCGACCCTGCGCAAGATGCTCGACGGGCTCACCGTGGATTCCGAAGGCATGGCGGCGACCCAGATCTACGGGCGCGATGAACCCGACGTCACGGTGCAGCGTGCGATGGTCAACGTGCCCGATCCGAGTACGTCGCTCGGTTCGCACACGGTGGTCGCCGACTACCAGAGTCCCACACTGAAGCGGATCGCTATCCACGAACCGTGTACCCGGTGATCCGCCTACCAGGCCGCGGCGATGAGCGCGACCGCGGCCGACACAAGGACCGAGCCGACCTGCCGCTGGCGATGGACCTGCTCACCGAGCGGCACCATCACCAGCAGCACGGTCGGCGGGTACCGCGAGCCGATCACGCTCACCAGCGACAGCAAGCCGTAGACCTCGTATAGCAGCACCACTTTGCCGATCGTGGCCAGCACGCCGAAGTACCTGGCCGACCACAGCGGTTCGCGCAGCCGCCGGAACTCCCCTATGGCCAACCATACGACTCCGGCGGCGGCGCGCTGCATGAACAGTGGCCACAGCCCGGAGTCCGGCGGTCACCTCATGCCTTTGATCCGCCGTCCCAGCTCGCGGGTGACCTCGCGCTCCGCGGTGCGCCGGGCCAGGTCCTGACGCTTGTCGTAGTCCTGCTTACCTTTGGCCAGGGCCAGCTCGACCTTCACTTTGCCGTCAGAGAAGTACATCGACAGCGGCACCAAGGTCTGGTTGCCCTCGCGCGACTTGCCGACCAGCCGCTCGATCTCGCGCTTGTGCAGGAGCAATTTGCGTACCCTGCGCGGCGAGTGGTTGGTCCAAGTGCCGTGGCTGAACTCGGGAATATGCAGCCCGCGCAGCCACACCTCGCCGTTGTCCACCGTCGCGAAGGCGTCAACGAGCGAGGCCTTGCCCTCACGCAGGCTCTTCACCTCGGTGCCGACCAGCGCGATCCCGGCCTCGTAAATATCCAGGATCGTGTAGTTGTGCCGCGCCCGGCGGTTGGTCGCGATGACCTTACGCCCCTTCTCCTTCATAACGGTCAACTCTAAGTGACGCGGCAACCGGAATATTCCCGCAGGTCGCACACCGCTAACCGCCCTGGTGCAGCACGATGTAGAGCGCGAGGACCGCGACGAACGCGCCGACCAAGACCACCGTGGACAGCCTCGGCCCACCGCGGCTGTGCGGCAGCGGCGCGGCCCCATGTCGCAGCCACACACCCTCCACGGATGGATCGCTCCTGCTGGGAACGTACGGCGGCGCGTCCATGGGTTCGCCTCCCGGAGAGCCGGTAGAAATGTCGGCCCCGTCGTCGCTGGGACCATCACCCGGTGCCATAACCGGAACGGTAGCCGCACCGACGGCGACACGCTGCAATTCTCGCGCGCCGCAACACAGTGGGAACTCATGGGCGTGTCGCTGCCACTGACGCTGTCCTCCACAGTCGTTCGCGGACCCGACCGCGCCCATCGGTAACCGGACGTGCGGTGACCCGTGGACGGCTCACCCCGCGGCGAGCACCTCGAGAACCTGCTCTCCGTACTTCGCGAGCTTGTTCTCGCCGACGCCGCCGACTCCGCCGAGATCAGCGAGACTCGCGGGTTTGCGGGCCGCGATCTCGCGCAAGGTGGCGTCGTGGAAGACGACGTATGCCGGGACGCCCTGTTCCTTGGCGGTGGCCGCGCGCCATTCGCGCAGCTTCTCGAACAGCGGCACGTCGGCGGACGGCAGCTCGGCGGCTGCGGATTTACCCACTTTTGCGGCGCGCGCGGGTTTGGCTGCTCGTTCGGGTTCCCGACGCAGCAGCACTTGGCGCCCGTCGAACAGCACCTCGCTGCTGGCCTCGGTGAGCGTCAGGACACCGTAGTCACCGTGCACCGCGAGCAGGCCACAGGCGAGCAGTTGCCGGACCACGCCGCGCCATTCCGTATCGCGCAGATCGGTGCCGATGCCGAAGACCTTCAGCTCGTGATGGTCGTATTGCAGTACCTTCTGGTTCTTCTTACCGAGCAGAATGTCGACGATATGGCCCGCGCCGAAACGCTGGCCCCGTTCCCGCTCGAGCCGCAGAACCGTGGACAACAGCTTCTGCGCGGCCACGGTGCCGTCCCAGGATTGCGGTGGCAACAGGCAGGTGTCGCAGTTGCCGCATGGCAGGCCGGGCTGGCCGAAGTACGCCAGCAGCTGGGTGCGGCGGCAACTCACCGTCTCACACAACGCGAGCATCGCCTCCAGGTGCAGTTGGAGCTGGCGGCGGTGGGCGGCGTCACCGTCGGAGGCCTCGATCAGTTTGCGTTGCTGCACCACATCGCTGAGGCCATAGACCATCCACGCGGTGGACGGCAACCCATCTCGGCCCGCGCGACCGGTCTCCTGGTAGTAGCCCTCGACAGACTTCGGCAGGTCGAGGTGTGCGACGAAGCGCACGTCGGGTTTGTCGATGCCCATCCCGAACGCAATAGTCGCCACGACGACCAGACCGTCTTCGCGCAGGAACCGCGACTGATTCACGGCACGCGTGCGATTGTCCAGGCCAGCGTGATACGGCACGGCAGTGATGCCGTTTTCGGTGAGAAAAGCGGCGGTCTTCTCCACCGAGTTGCGCGAGAGGCAGTAGACGATGCCCGCGTCCCCCGGGTGCTCGGTTCGGATGAATTCCAGCAGCTGACGCTCGGGCCGGTTCTTCGGCTCGATCCGGTACTGGATATTGGGTCGATCGAAACTGGCGACGAAGCGACGGGCCGAACCGAGGTCGAGGCGCTGGATGATCTCGTCGCGCGTCTTCTCGGTGGCGGTCGCGGTCAACGCGATCCGCGGCACGTCCGGCCACCGCTCGTGCAGCATGGAAAGGCCCAGGTAATCGGGGCGGAAGTCGTGACCCCACTGGGAGACGCAGTGCGCCTCATCGATGGCGAACAAGGCGACCTTGCCCCGATTGAGCAGCTTTGCGGTCGATTCCAGGCGCAGCCGCTCCGGCGCCAGATACAGCAGGTCGAGTTCCCCCGCCACGAATTGCGCTTCCACCATCCGGCGCTCGTCGGGGTACTGGGTAGAGTTCAGGAAGCCCGCGCGCACGCCGAGGGCACTGAGCGCGTCCACCTGATCCTGCATCAGCGCGATCAGCGGCGAGACCACCACCCCGACGCCGGGACGCACCAGGGCGGGCACCTGGTAGCAGAGTGACTTGCCGCCGCCGGTCGGCATGAGGACCAGTGCGTCGCCGCCCGCGACCACGTGCTCGACGATCTCGTGCTGGTCGCCGCGGAAGCTGTCGTAGCCGAAGACTCGGCGTAGAACCTGTTGCGCCGCACCGGATCCGGCGTCCACACCGGGCTCGCCGTCCATCGCCACAGCCGCGAAGTCATCGGGGGAATTCACCCGGCCCATCCTACGAGCGCTCGCCCGCGGCGGTACGGGTACGTCTCGTCGTTCACCGTGCTCGACCCACTAGTTCTCCACATGTGGATAACCGAACGTCGCCTGCCCGACCCCGATCCGTTGACATGCGGATTCATCCATCCGTGGTAATCCGTCGAGTCGGCCGCATCGTTCGACGCTGTTACGTTCACTTTCATGGCAACAGGAACGGGCAGCAATCGAGTTCGGGCGGCGGTGCTCACCGCAGCCGTATTCGCGGGGATCGCGGCGGCCATGCCGACGTCGCAGGCGGGGACAATCCCCACCATGTGCTCAGAGGGGTGGGAAGCCACCACGGTGGTAGAGGGTGTCGGCAATCTGGAGAACCTCGACTCCGACGGGCGTGGCGGCTTCTACGTCACCGGGATCATGGACGGGTACCTCGCGCACGTCGACAGCGCCGCCCGGATGGAGAAGCTGGTAACGGGGTTGTGGCGTCCGGCAGGAGTGCGCGTCGCGGGACCGTACGTCTACTTCCTCACCGGTGACGGACTCAGCGAACCGCCAGGCACGCTACAGCGCTACGACACCACGACCGGCACGGTGCAAATCCTGCTCACCGGGCTGAACGGTCCGAATGGACTGCTGTTGCTGCCGGACGGCAGCCTGCTGTTCACCACCATCGGCCTCGGCGGTCCGACCGGCATCTCTCGCTACTGGCCCGCGACAAACGAGTACGAGCGGGATTGGGCGAGCCTGCCGCCGGCCAACGGCATCGCGCTCGCCGCCGACGGCGAGTCGATCTACGTCGACACGATGACCCTGCAGATCTACCGCGTCCCGCTGCACGACCCCAGTCACCCGACCCTCGTCTCGGGTATCCCCGACTTGATCGCAGTACCCGACGATATGGAGGCCACCCGCGCCGGAGCCCTGTTCGTCGCCGATCACATTCTCGGCGCCGTCTACCAGGTGGACATGGCCACCGGCGCGACCTGCGCGATTATCACCGGCCTGATCAAGCCCGGCCCCGTACGCAACCCACCGGACGGCGCCACCTCCGTCCGCATCGCTCGCGACGGAGATTCGTGGTCGCTGTTCGTCACCAGTATGGACGGCACCCTTCGCCGCCTGCGCCCACCGGCAGGGTTCGACATCACCCCTGCGACACCGGGCAAAACCGGATAAGCCGGGCTTACGCATATCGGCCGCAAGGCATTGCGCCACCGATCTCCTGGTCGTTGGTTATCGAGCCCCGACAGGCTCTGAACTGCATGTTTGATGGTTTCTGCCGTCAGCTGTTGTCAGCGTTTGCTGGCTACGCTGGTGAATTCCGACGTCGGTTATCGGTGGACTACTACGTCGGCCGACGAGGCTGAGGTCCGTTGGCGTCAGTGAAATCTGGCGTCACTGACGAGCGTGTCTCGCTGGCTGAGCATGCCCGTCGAATGCACGCTCATGCCGATGAGTGTGCGTTGGCCAGCTGCTGGAAAGCCCGCAACGATGGTCGCCGCAGGACAGTCCGACCAGTCGCCGCGAGCCGGCTGTCCGGACGGCTTGTCGACGGCCCGGACGAGCCTGCTGGCGGCAGCGGTCCGATACGAGTTGTTCAGCGGCGGTTGAAGGTGCTGCGGTACGCGCTGGGGGTGAGGCCGTGTCGCCGCATCAGGTGCAGGCGTAGTGATTCCGCTGTGCCCAGTCCGGACTGGCGGGCGATCTCCGGCACGGGCAGGTCGGTGGCTTCCAGCAGTTCGCGTGCGCGGTCGACGCGCTGGTGCAGGAGCCATTGCAGGGGGCTGGATCCCGTTTCGGCGCGGAACCGGCGGGTGAGGGTGCGGGTACTGACGTGGGCGTGGGCGGCCAGCTCGTGGAGAGTGAGTGGTTGGTCGAGTCGTTGCAGCGCCCAGGCGCGGGTTTCGGCCAGTGAGGTTCCGGTTTCCGGCGGCAGTGGCGTCTCGATGAACTGCGCCTGGCCCCCGGGACGCAGAGGCGCGACGACGGCGAGGCGGGCCACAGCGTTGGCCACCGTAGCGCCGTGGTCGCGGCGCACGATGTACACGCATAGGTCGAGTCCGGCGGCCAGTCCGGCCGAGGTGAGGATCTGGCCGTCGTCCACGAACAGCACGTCCGGTTGCAGGTCGACGTCGGGGAAGCGCTCGCGCATCTCGGCCGAATACAGCCAGTAGGTGGTGGCCGGGCGCCCGGTCAGGAGGCCAGCCTGGGCCAGGACGAACGCACCGGTGCAGATGGAGGCGATGCGCGTGCCTGCGGCAGCGGCCGCGCGCAGGGTATCGAGCACGCGAGGGTCGCCCTCGATGCGTGCTCCGGTTCCGGTGACGATAACGGTGTCGGCCGTCGCGATCTGCTCCAGGCCGTGGTCGACCACCACGGCACGCCCGGTGTATGCGGCGACCGCGCCGGGGTCGGGGGTGCATACGACCACTTCGTAGACAGGCTCGCCGTCGACTCGTGCCGCGGGGAATACCATCTCGGGGATCGCCAGGTCGAAGGTGGTCACCGGCGGCACGGCGAGAACGACGACACGATGCATGGCTCGATCCTTGGGATATGTGGCATTCTGGCCACTACCCTAGTCGAACGTTGCTCGGCACAGTGGGAACGGGTCGCTGCGGGGCGGCTCGAATCGAGGAGGAATTCGATGTCCCTACATGTCGTCGCAGGCGCCGGAAGTACCGGAAGCCGCACCGCCTTGCTGCTGGCCGAGGCGGGCGACCGGGTCCGTCTGGTCAGCCGGCGCGGGCTCGGTCCGGAGCATCCGTCGATCGAACGGGTTGTCGGCGACACCACCGACGCCGACGGGCTCGCCGCCCTGACCGAGGGCGCCCGGACCCTGATCAACACCACCTGGCCCGCCTACGACCGCTGGCCCACGGACTTCCCGCCGATCGCCACGAGCCTCCTGGCCGCGGCCGAACTTGCGGACGCCAATTATGTGTCGTTGAGCAATTCCTACGGCTACGGTCTGGTGGACGGACCGATGACAGAGGGGTTACCTATGTCCCCAATCGCGGCAAAAGGCGCTGTTCGGGCGCGGATGTGGCTCGACGCGCTCGCCGCGCACGACGCCGGTCGGGTGCGCGTCACCGAGGTGCGCGCGGCGAGCTATCTGGGCCGGGACGCCGGATCGGTATTCAACTTCCTGGTGACGCTGAAAGTGATCGCGGGACAACCGGCCTCGTACCCCGGCGATCCGGACGCGCTCAAGAGTTGGTCGTATGTCGACGATGTCGCACGTACCCTGGCGACCGTCGCCCGCGACGACCGCGCCTGGGGCCGGGCCTGGCATGTGCCGTCGACGGTGATGTCGCTGCGCGATCTGGTGGCCCGGCTGGCGAAGGTCGCGGGTGCGCCCGAGCCACAGCTGGTTCCGATGTCCAGAGTGGATCTGGCCTGGGCGGGTGCGACCGACCCGATCTCCGCCGAACTGATCGAAATGCTCTACCAATTCGAGCACCCCGACGTGCTCGACTCGAGCCTGACCCAGCGCACGTTCGGCCTGTCGCCGACCCTCATCGACGAGGTACTCGCCGACACCGCCCTCTTCGGCACTTCCGCCGTTTAGTGTTCGGCCAATCGACCATCCCAGATCTTGCCCGGAGCGTCGATTCACAGCTGCCAACGACTCGGTGCGGCAAGCCTGACACGGAATGCACTCTTCTGCCGCTTCCCGCGCCACCGCACGCTACGGCAAAGCGCTGACAGCCACACAGCTAATGCGTCAGGTCCAAGCGACCAGCAACACTGCTGACAACAACTGACGTGAGCTGTACGGGGCTAGATAACGGGCGGGCACTGCTTCTGACAGCAGGCGAGCCGCGAGTCCGGTGGTGAATGGTTCATGTGGCGCGACGAGTCCGCCACGCTCGTCGCCTCGGTTTGTCTCAACTGGCAGGATCCGGAGTTCTGGGGCGCGGACGACGACACCGAAGTGGGCTACCAATGATCCGCCAGTGCGACCGCACCCTCGCCGGCGGCGTCACCCGGCAACGCCTGGACAGTGCCGCCGATAACCAGATTCTCCGAAAGAATTACACCGCACAAGGTTCATCGACCACTGGGAGACAACGCTGCCGCCCCAATTCCACGGAACCACGCACCTCATCCTGATGGAGTAACTACACAGCTACTAACCCGGTGTCCGAGGTCGCTCAGCCCCGGAAACGGTCGCGGACCTCGTCGTGCAGGAGCCCGTTGGTGGCGATGGCGTCGCCGCCGTGCGGGCCCGGTTTGCCGTCGAGAGAGGTGAAGCGGCCGCCCGCTTCCCGGACGAGGATGTCCAGAGCGGCCAGATCCCACAGGGACACTTCGGGTTCGGTGGCGATGTCGACGGCGCCCTCGGCGACCAGGCAGTAGCTGAGGAAATCGCCGTAGCCGCGCACCCGCCAGACGTCGTCGGTCAGTGTGATGAAGTCGTCGCGCAGACCGCGGTCGCGCCAGCCGGACAGGCTGGAAAACGCCAGACTCGCCGAGCTCAACTCGCCGACGGCGGAGACCGAAATCTCCTTGGCCGCCCCCGATTCGAAGCTCGACCACGCACCCGAACCGGCGGCGGCCCACCACCGCCGGGCCAGCGCGGGCGCGCTCACCACACCGACGACCGGCTCGCCGTCCTCCAGCAGCGCGATCAGCGTCGCCCAGATCGGCACCCGCCGCACGAAGTTCTTCGTGCCGTCGATCGGATCGACCACCCACTGCCTTCCGCTGAACTCGGCGGCGCCGCCGAACTCCTCACCGAGCACCGCGTCGGCCTGCCGCGTCTCGGACAGCACCTGCCGGATCGCCTTCTCCACGGCCAGGTCGGCATCCGAGACCGGCGTCAGATCCGGCTTCGCGTCGACTTTCAGATCCAGCGCACCGAAGCGGGCCCGGGTGATGGCGTCGGCCGCATCGGCCAGTCGCAGGGCGAGTTCGAGATCGGAGGAGTACGAGGAGTACACAGCCACGCCCCGCACCCTATCGGTCCAGTGCAGGCCGACCGCGCTCACCGACGTCCGAGTGCGGGGCAGCCGACCGTGCCGCACCGATACGGCACCGCGACGCGCGGTGACGGCGGACGCGAGCTTTCGACGCTTCTGTCCGGACCCTCGATGCTCCACCCGCATCAACGGCGCACCCACGCCCCAGCTCGCACTTTATCGAGGGGCCCGCTGTGCCGGGCCCTTCGACGCAGTTCCGCGAAGCTGCGGCGCCACGTGGAGACAACTACCCACCCGCCCCGGCACTCACGCCGCCGCCTGAACTGCGCGAGCGGTGTTCAGTGCGCCCGCCCACCACAACAATTGGTCCAGCATCGCCGCTGCGGCCGCGGCGGGCTCATCGGGTTCCAGCAGCCGGCCCTCGGCGTCGAAGAGCAGGTAGTAGCGCGGGAACGAAACGTAATCGCGGACGGTGTGCGCGTTCAGTTCGTTGAAGATCTGGCGCAGGTGCTCGATGGCGAGCAGGCCGCCACTGGCGCCGCTGTAGCCGACAAACCCGATCGCCTTGGCGTCCCACTGGGTGTAGTGCCAGTCGATGGCGGCCTTCAGCGCGGCCGGGATGCTGCGGTTGTAGTCGGGCGTGACGATGACGAACGCGTCAGCCGCCGTGAGCCGACGGGTGAGCTCGATCATGCCCTCTGGTCGCTGGGGGTTCGGCTCCAGCGCCGGGGAAACGGCGGGTAGTTCGAGCGGCAGGTGCGCCTCGGCCAGATCGATGACGTCCACGTCGAACGCATCGTGCCGCCGTGCCTGCTCGGTGAACCACGAGGCCACGACGGGTCCGAAGCGGCCATCCCGGACGCTGCCGATGATCACCGCGAGCTTCAGTGGGGCGTTGGACATGCTGTTCCTCCTCGGATCACAGAACGGCCTGGTCGGGCCGCAGGTCCCAATCTGCTGCCCGGCAGGAAGGCGAGGAAGACCGCCACAAGAGTGGTAGTGACAGGGACACGCTCCGACGGTTTCTCCTTGTTACCGTTCGAGGGGTGAGCGACAACGAGCTAGGTCTGTTCCTGCGCACTCGCCGCGAAGCGGTGACGCCCGCCCAGGTCGGCCTGCCCACCGGGCCCCGTCGCCGCACCCCCGGGCTGCGCCGCGCGGAACTGGCGACGCTGGCCGGAGTGAGCGTCGAGTACGTGACCCGCCTCGAGCAGGGCCGCGACCGCCACCCCTCGCCGCAGGTGCTGTCCGCACTGGCCGACGCGCTGCGCCTGAGTCCGTCCGAGCGCATCCACCTGCACCGCCTGAGCAAGGCCGCGGACACCGGGTTCAGCTGCATGGGCGGCGCGCAGCCGCAGCGCGGCATTCGCTCCACCATCCGGGCGATCCTGGACCGTCTCGAACCCGCGCCCGCCGTGGTGGTGAACAGCCTGACCGAGGTTCTCGCCTACACCGACGGCTACCACCGGCTGATGGCGCCGACCGGCCTGTTCACCGGCCCCGCCACCCCGGCGAACCTGTCCCGTTTCGTTTTCACCAGTCCCGGCGCCCGCGCCCTCTACCCGGACTGGGAGCACGCCGCCGACGAGATGGTCGCCAGGCTGAAGCAAGGCCCGTTCCGCGCGGACCCGCACATCGCCGCCCTCGCCGACGAGCTCACCGTCACCGTTGGCCCCGCGTTCGCCGACCGCGTAGACACCGTCCCCAGCCTGGCCGCCGCCACGGGCATCACCCGGTTCGCCCACCCCGAGGCCGGTCCCCTCCGCCTCGCCTACGAGATCCTCGACCTCTCCGCCGACGACGATCAGCACCTGATCGTCCACCTCCCGGCCGATGAAGCGACCGCCGCCGCCCTCGACAGACTCACCGGCCGCCGCCCCGGCGCGTTGCACGCGGTCTCCGGCTGACCGCGCCTGATCCCTCGACAATCGCAGGCCCGATGCCCTCGATCCCAACACACTCGGCTCGCCTTCACGAAACGCCCATTCAGGCGATCCACCGGCCCTGGGCCGCTCTCATTCCACCGGCGATATCTGCCACGTTCCTGCACGGGTCACGCCGCGCAACCCCGGCGACTGACAAAACATCAACTGCGCCAACGACGGTGGCCGCTTAGGGTAGAAACATGAGGCGTCCACCGCACCGCACCCTCCCGGAATCGGGCGGTCACCGAGCGCGGACCGCCGACGCAGCCCGCCCGTCTCAGCCCTCCGCCGCGCTGCGCACACGGACCGACGCCGTGCCGAACCCCGCCGCGCGCACTAGTGTGCTGCGGCCTCCGAGAGGCAGCTAGGCTTGACGATCGTGCATCCTGACGTTTCCGCTGATCTCGCCGAACTCGACGCCACTCTCAAGACAGTCGAATCGGTCCTCGACATCGAGGAGCTGCGCCGGCGAATCGACGAGCTCGAGCACCAGGCGGCGGATCCCGATCTGTGGAACGACCAGGACCACGCCCAGCAGGTGACCAGCGAACTCTCGCACGCGCAGGGCGAGCTGCGCCGGGTCGAGGAACTGCGCCAGCGACTCGAAGACCTGCCCGTCCTCTACGAGCTCGCCGAGGAGGAAGACGGCGAGGGCAAGGTCACCGCGCTGGCGGAGGCCGACGCCGAGCGGGCCGCGCTGCACGGTGACGTGGAGGCGATGGAGGTCCGCACCCTGCTGTCGGGTGAATACGACAAGCGTGACGCGCTGGTCAACATCCGTTCCGGCGCCGGTGGCGTGGATGCCGCCGACTGGGCCGAGATGCTGATGCGCATGTACATCCGGTGGGCCGACCGCCACAAGTACGCAGTCGAGGTGTACGACACCTCCTACGCCGAAGAAGCGGGTATCAAGAGCGCCACCTTCGCGGTGAAGACCCCGTACGCCTACGGCACCCTGTCGGTCGAGATGGGCACGCACCGACTGGTGCGGATCAGCCCGTTCGACAACCAGGGCCGCCGCCAGACCTCTTTTGCCGAGGTAGAGGTGCTGCCCGTAGTCGAGACCACCGACCACATCGAGATTCCCGAGACGGAGATCCGCGTTGACGTGTACCGCTCGTCGGGCCCCGGCGGCCAGAGCGTCAACACCACCGACTCCGCGGTCCGCATCACCCATCTACCCACCGGCATCGTGGTGACCTGCCAAAACGAGAAATCTCAGCTACAGAACAAGATCTCTGCCATGCGGGTGCTGCAGGCCAAACTGCTGGAGCGCAAGCGACAGGAGGAGCGCGCCGAAATGGACGCGCTGAAGACCAACGAGGGCGCGTCCTGGGGCAACCAGATGCGCTCCTACGTGCTGCACCCGTATCAGATGGTCAAGGACCTACGGACGAATTTCGAGGTCAACAACCCGTCGTCGGTACTCGACGGTGACATCGACGGGTTCATCGAGTCCGGTATCCGCTGGCGGATGCGAGAGCAGGCGAGCTAGATGAATATCGCGGGAATCCAGGCGGTCGCCTCCACCGGTTTCACCACCTGGCTGCGCGGTGCGGGGCTCGAGATCGTGCTGCTCATTCTCGGAGCGGTGCTGTTCAGCCGGTTCGCCACGTTCGCCCGAGACCGGGTCACTCGCAAGATCGACGCCGGATTCCGCAGCAGCGACGCGCTGGTTCGGACCGAGGCGGCCAAGCACCGGCATGCGCTGGCCCAGGTGCTCACATGGGTCGTGCTGACCATCGTCTATGTGCTGATCACCATGGAGGTGCTGCGGCGGCTCGGTTTCGCCGTGACCGGATTGGTCGCGCCCGCCGCCGTGCTCGGCGCCGCGCTCGGTTTCGGCGCGCAGCGCATCGTGCAGGACATTCTCGCCGGGTTCTTCCTGATCGCCGAGCGGCAGTACGGATTCGGCGATGTGGTCCGCATCGCGGTTACTGGATCCGCGGAGCATGCCGAAGGTACGGTCGAGGACGTCACGTTGCGGATCACCACCTTGCGCAACGCGGACGGTGAGGTGATCACCGTGCCCAATGGCCAGATTGTGAAAGTCACGAATCTGTCGAAGGATTGGGCGCGGGCCGCGATCGACGTGCCGGTGGCCGCGAGCGCCGACATCACCAGGGTCAACGAGATCCTGCACGAGGTCGGTACAAAGGCGTACGAAGACGCTCGCCTCAAGCCATTGCTGCTCGACGAGCCCACCGTCATGGGTGTGGAAGACCTGACCGTCGACCAGATGAACATCCGAATGGTTGCCCGCACGTTGCCAGGCAAACAATTCGAAGTCGGACGCGAACTGCGGGTGCGGGTAGCCGCGGCATTGCGCCGGGAGGGAATCAGTGAGACCACGTAGATCCACGGCGATCCTGATGGCAACCTGGGTCGCCACCTTTGTGCTGTACGTCATAATCAGACCGGATGAGACCACCTCCGCGCCGACCCCGGTGAACACCATTCCCGCAGCGGTGATTACGGAGCCGCCGATCCGCTGAGCGGCGCGGGATGCGCCGCCACCAGCCCGTCACCCGTGGTTGACGACGCAAGGTACGCGCGGCTGCTGGCTACACTGGCTCCCCGTGATCACCATGCGGAACGTCACCAAGTCGTACAAGACCTCGACGCGGCCCGCGCTGGACAACATCACCGTCGATGTGGGCAAGGGCGAGTTCGTCTTCATCATCGGACCGTCCGGCTCGGGCAAGTCGACCTTCATGCGGCTGCTGCTCAAAGAGGAATCCCCCACAGCGGGCGAGATCCAGGTTGCCGACTTCCGGGTCGACCGGCTGCCCAACCGCAGGGTGCCGAAGTTGCGCCAGCGGATGGGGTGCGTGTTCCAGGACTTCCGGCTGTTGCAGCAGAAGACGGTGTACCAAAACGTCGCGTTCGCGCTGGAGGTGATCGGCAAACGGCGCCAGTTCATCGACCGCACCGTCCCAGAGGTGCTGGACATGGTGGGACTCGGCGGCAAGGCCGATCGACTGCCAACGGAGCTATCCGGTGGCGAACAGCAGCGCGTGGCCATCGCACGAGCCTTCGTGAACCGGCCGCTGGTGTTGCTGGCCGACGAACCGACCGGCAACCTCGACCCCGACACCAGTGGCGACATCATGATGTTGCTGGAACGGATCAACCGCATCGGCACCACGGTGCTGATGGCGACGCACGACAACCACATCGTCGACGCGATGCGCAGGCGGGTGGTCGAACTCGACAACGGGCGTCTGGTGCGCGACGACGCGACCGGCGTCTACGGGGTGGGCCGATAATGCGCGCGAGCTTCCTGTTCAGCGAGGTCTTCGCGGGCCTGCGCCGCAACGTCACGATGACCATCGCGATGATCCTGACCACCGCGGTCTCGCTCACCATGCTCGGTGGCGGTCTGCTCGCGGTGCGCATCGCGGACAAGACCGAGCAGTACTTCCTCGACCGGCTCGAGGTGCGGCTGTATCTCACCGAGGACGTCTCGGCCAACGACCCGGACTGTTCGCAGGACCCGTGCCGATCGCTCATGGCCGATCTGAAGGCAACCAGCGGCGTGCAGTCGGTTCAGTTCCTCAACCGCGACGACGCGGTGCGCGAGGCCAAGGAGAAGACGTTCAAGGACCAGCCCGAGCTGGCCAAGTACGTCAGCGAGACGCCGCTGCCCGCGTCGCTGCGCGTGAAGATGGAGAATGCGGAGCTGTATCCGACGATCTACGAGAACTTCTACGACCGGCCGGGCGTCGGGATGGTGCGCAATGACAAGGACATCGTGGACCGGCTGGTCAGCCTGTTCGACGGGTTGCGCAACGCGGCGTTCGGTATGGCTGTGCTGCAGGCGCTGGCAGCGCTGCTGCTGATCGCGAACATGGTACAGATCGCCGCGTTCACCAGGCGCACCGAAGTGGGCATCATGCGGTTGGTGGGCGCGACGCGGTGGTACACCCAGCTGCCGTTCCTGCTGGAGGCGGTGGTCGCCGCGCTGGCCGGATCGCTGCTCGCGATGCTCGGCCTGCTCACCGCGCGGCCGCTGGTGATGGACCGCGCCCTGGGCGACCTGTTTTCCAGCAAGGTGTTCCCGCGCATCACCGGCGACGACATCGCGATGACCGCGCTGGTCATCGCGCCCGTCGGCGTGGTGTTCGCCGCCCTCACGGCATACGCGACACTGCGGTATTACGTCCGCGAGTAAGCACCCCGGCCGGATATTTCGTCGGCCGCACTATGGTGCCGCACGCAGACCTGGCAGGGTCTCCTCGAGCGTGGCGACACCCACACCTTCGCCCGGTTCGCCCTCGCGACGGCGTTCAGCCCCGCATACATCACCGTGGTCAGCAGCGGAGTCGGCGTCGACTGCACCTCGACGCCATTCTTACTCTGAAGTAAGGTGGACTTACTCAGGAGTAAGATAGCTGGGACAGACCTCACCCCGCCCATCCGAGAAAACATGGTGATGATGAGTACTCGAGACAGCGCAACGACGCGGCGTCCGGACACCTCCGCGGTCGGCTTGAACCAACCCAAGCGGGATTGGATGGGCGCGGCGATGCGGGTCATGACGACACTGACCGGGTCGGAACTCGCCCACAAGTACAACCTGCGTAAGCCGATCGAGCGAGTCACCTACGAGGGCACCAAGACCGGCTTCCGCACCCTCGGTGCCGCCACCCGCGCGTTCGCCAAGGTCGCGGGCAATGGCACGCCCAAGCGCCTCGCGGACAACGAGTCGAGAAGCAAGGGCTTCTTCGACCTGACACCGAGCGACGACCAGCAGATGATCGTGGCGACGGTCCGCGAGTTCGCCGCCGAGATCCTGCGCCCGGCGGCCTTCGACGCCGACCACGCCGCCAAGGCGCCGCGCGACCTGCTCGAGCGGGCCGCCGAACTCGGTATCACCGTGATCAACGTTCCCGAGGAACTCGACGGCGTCGCCTCGGAGCGCGGCGCGGTCACGAATTCGCTGGTCGCCGAGGCGCTGGCGCACGGAGACATGGGGCTGGCCCTGCCCATCCTGGCGCCGAGCGGCGTCGCGGTCGCACTGTCGCAGTGGGGCACCGACGCGCAGCAGAAGACCTATCTGCCGTCCTTCACCGGCAAGAACGTGCCGCAGGCCTCGGTCGTGATCAGCGAGCCGCGCGCCCTGTTCGACCCGTTCACGCTGCGGACCAAGGCGGTGCGCTCGCCGAGCGGCTACCGCATCTCGGGCGTCAAGAGCCTGGTACCTGCCGCTGCCGACGCGGAGCTGTTCCTCGTCGCCGCCGAGCTCGACGGCCGTCCCGCCCTGTTCATCATCGAGTCGGACACCCCCGGCCTGGTCGTGGAGGCCGATCCGAGCATGGGTCTGCGTGCCGCAGGCCTCGGCCGCCTGATCCTGGACAACGTCGCCGTCGGCATCGACGCGATCCTGGGCGACGGCGACGCCAAGACCCGCGCCGAGGACTACGCCGACGCCGTGCGCTTGGCGCGTCTCGGCTGGGCCTCGCTCGCCGCAGGCACCGGCCAGGCGGTGCTTGACTACGTGATTCCGTATGTGAACGAGCGGGAGGCGTTCGGCGAGCCGATCTCGCACCGGCAGGCGGTCGCCTTTATGGTCGCCGATATCGCGATCGAGCTCGACGGCCTGCGCCTGGTGACCCTGCGCGGCGCCTCTCGCGCGGAGCAGGGCCTGTCCTTCGCCCGGGAAGCAGCGCTTGCCAGGAAGCTGGCCACCGACAAAGGCATGCGAATCGGCCTCGACGGCGTTCAGCTGCTCGGTGGTCACGGCTTCACCAAGGAACACCCGGTCGAACGCTGGTACCGCGACCTGCGGGCCATCGGCGTCGCCGAAGGCATCGTGCTCATCTGATCGGCCTGTTCGTTATTCCAGGAGACTTCACCATGATCAACCTCGAACTCCCCAAGAAGCTGCGGGCCAGTGCCAACCAGGCCCACCAGGTCGCGCAGGAGATCTTCCGCCCGATCTCACGCAAGTACGACCTCGCCGAGCACGACTACCCGGTCGAGCTGGACACCATGGCCGCCATGGTGGAAGGCCTCGCCGACTCCGGCACCCAGAAGATCGGCGGCGCCGCCGGTGGCCGTGCGGATGACAGCGAGACGAACAGTCACGCCACCGAGCTGCTCGGAAACAGCAACGGCGGCAATATGTCCGCGCTGCTGAACGCGCTGGAGACCTCGTGGGGCGACGTCGGCCTGATGCTGTCGATCCCCTACCAGGGTCTGGGCAACGCGGCGATCGCCGCCGTCGCCACCGACGAGCAACTGAAACGCTTCGGCAAGGTGTGGGCCTCGATGGCCATCACGGAGCCGTCCTTCGGCTCCGACTCCGCGGCCGTGTCCACCACCGCCGTGCTCGACGGCGACGAATGGGTGCTCAACGGCGAGAAGATCTTTGTCACCGCGGGCCAGCGCTCCACCCACATCGTGGTGTGGGCGACAGTCGACAAGAGCCTCGGCCGCGCGGCGATCAAGTCGTTCGTCGTGCCGCGGGACGCTCCGGGCCTGTCGGTGGCGCGGCTCGAGCACAAGCTCGGCATCAAAGCATCCGACACGGCGGTGCTACTGCTGCAAGACTGCCGGATTCCGAAGGACAATATCCTCGGCAGCCCGGAAGTCAACGTGGAGAAGGGTTTTGCCGGGGTCATGCAGACCTTCGACAACACCCGCCCCCTTGTCGCCGCGATGGCGGTCGGTGTCGCCCGCGCCGCACTCGAGGAGTTGCGTATCATCCTGACCGACGCGGGTGTCGAGATCTCCTACGACATCCCGGCCAACAATCAGCACGCGGCCGCCGCCGAATTCCTGCGGATGGAAGCCGATTACGAGGCCGCCTACCTGCTCGCCCTGCGCGCGGCGTGGATGGCCGACAACAAGAAGCCCAACTCGCTCGAGGCCTCCATGTCCAAGGCCAAGGCGGGCCGCACCGGCACCGATGTCACCCTCAAGGCAGTCGAATTGGCCGGCGCCATCGGCTACTCGCAGCGCACCCTGTTGGAGAAGTGGGGCAGAGACTCGAAGATTCTGGACATCTTCGAAGGTACCCAGCAGATCCAGCAGTTGATCGTGGCCCGCCGGGTGCTCGGGAAGACCAGTACCGAGCTGAAATAGTAAGCAGGACAACGGAAAACCGGTGCGGGTCGACTCCACGACTCGCGCCGGTTTTCTGGTTCCGGCTCGGTGTGCCGTTGTCGGATCTATCCGTCCTGTCGGTTTTCCGCGATGTGATTTTGCTCGAAGTGGTTGATGCCGCCCTCGATGGGATTGTGTTGCAGTCCGAATTCGAAGAGCACCACCAGTTTTGGCGATACCGCGGCTGTGGACCATGCAACGTGGGCTCCGTAGCCTCGCACCCATGTGGAGCATTGTCGTCGTCGCCGTTATCAGTTGCTTGTTGATCGCCGCCGGATTCGTCTGGGGACTTCCCGGGGACTGAGGCGCCTCGTTCGCACGGGCGCAGCGGCTCCGGCCCCAACGGCTTCGGGGCCGACGTGTTCGTCTTGTCGAGTCCGGAAGAGCGAGTTGCCGAGCTGGAGCGGCAGCTGTCACCACGCTCAGCCGAATCCGATCACGTCTGAATTGTCTGGTTTATTTGTGACCTGCCCCACGCCGCACTGCTACGGTGACAACTCGACAGGCCATGCCGGTTCGCTAGGTCGAGTACCGAAGCGAGGGTTTTGTGGAGGTTTTTCGACATGAAGGTGGCGCACGCGCTGGAAGTTCTACAAGCGCTTGGGGTGCTGCGCACCCGTGGCATCAGCGATCCCCGCAGGCCGATGGAGACGCTGCGGACGATGAAGGACTCGCGGACCCTCGGCCCGCAGGCCGCGTTGATCCGGCACTCCGCGCGGATCAAGCCGGACGCGCCGGGCATCGTCGACGAGGCAGGCACGCTGACCTACCGCGAGCTGGATGAACAGTCGACCGCGATCGCGCGCGGCATGCAGACGGCGGGCATCACCGAGGGCATGGTGATCGGTGTGCTGGCGCGCGACCACCGCGGCCTGATCCTGTCCATGGCCGCAGCGGGCAAGCTCGGCGTGCGGGCGGCCCTGATGAACACGGGGTTCGCCAAACCGCAGTTCGCCGAGGTGTGCGAGCGCGAGAAGGTGAAGGCGGTGCTGCACGACAGCGAGTTCCTCGGCCTGCTCGACGCGCTGCCCGCCGACCTGCCGCGCTACATCACCTGGGCCGATGAGGGCGCCCAACTGCCCGAAGGCGCGCAAACGCTCGACGACCTGGTCGCGGCCAACTCGACCGAACCGATGCCAGCGCCGAGCAAGCCCGGCGGCTTCATCATCCTGACCAGCGGCACCACCGGCCTGCCGAAGGGCGCTCCGCGCAGCAAGGTCACGCCGCTGTCCACCGCGCAGCTGGTCGACCGCATCCCGTTCCCGCCAGGCGGCACCCAGGTGATCGTGTCGCCGATCTTCCACAGCACCGGCCTGGCCACCTGGCTGATCGGCGCGGCCCTTGGCAACAAGGTGGTGGTGCGCCGTCGCTTCGACGCCGAGGCGACATTGAAGATGGTGGCCGACCACAAGGCGGAAATGCTGGTGGCGGTGCCGACCATGCTGCACCGGATGGTCGAACTCGACCCGGCAATCCGTGCGAAGTACGACACGTCCTCGCTGAAGGCGATCGTGCTTGCCGGTTCGGCGCTGTCCCCCGAGCTCACGATCAAGGCCACCGAGGTGTTCGGGCCCGTGCTCCACAACCTCTATGGTTCGACCGAATGCGCGGTCGCGACCGTGGCCAAACCGGAGGACCTCGCCCTCGCGCCCGGAACCGTCGGCCGCGCGCCCATCACCTGCGAGGTGCGGCTCTACGACGATAACGACAAACATGTCACCGCGATCAACACGACCGCGCGCATCTTCGTCCGCAGCGGCGCACCGTTCGAGGGCTACACCGACGGCAGGAAAAAGCAGATCATCGACGGTTACATGTCCAGTGGCGATGTCGGCCACTTCGATGAGCACGGCCTGCTCATGGTGGACGGACGCGACGACGACATGATCGTCTCCGGCGGCGAGAACGTCTTCCCGCAAGAGGTGGAGAACTTGCTGCTGGAGCGCCCCGACATCTTCGACGTCGCGGTGGTCGGCGTGGACGACGTGGAGTTCGGCAAGCGGTTGCGGGCCTTCGTCGTTCCCGAGCCGGGCCACACGCCGGACGGCGAGGAGATCAAGACCTACGTCAAGAACAACCTGGCCCGCTACAAGGTGCCCCGCGAAGTGGTCTTCCTCGACGACCTCCCCCGCAACCCGACCGGCAAGCTGCTGCGCCGCGTGCTGGTGGATTACGAGGTCCAGGCCTGAACATGGACGGGCCGGGTCACGCCCGGCCCGTTCGGCTACCTGCCGGTACGGTTTCATCGAGATACCTGACACACGCGGTTACAGTCGCTTGCTACTGTTAGCAGCAGCACTGGATCTCGAGGTTGCGGTCCGCACCACTTGGGGCTTATCGGGTGGGACCGCCGGAAGGTTGTCGTCGATGTCTCTGTCCTTCCCCGCGCTCAGCGGCACCGTGCGCAAGGTGGGCGATCTCGCCCTCAGCGTGAATGTGATGGTCAGACGGCGGCTGTTCAATCCGCTGCGCCCGGATCACGTCGTGCGGTCGGCGTTCAACGTGCTCAGGTTCGGCCCGTTCGCCGGTGTGGTCATGCACGCCGCGCAGACCGGGCCCAGCGCGGGCGCTATCGTCGACGAACGCGGGGAACTGACCTTCGGCCAGCTCGACGAGCAGTCCAACGCCTTGGCCCGCGGCCTCGCGGACCAGGGACTCCAGCCCGGTGACGTGGTTGCCGTATTGGCGCGTGACCACCGCGGCATGGTGCTGAGCCTGCTGGCGACCGGCAAACTCGGCGTACGCACCGTGCTGATGAACACCAGCTTCGCCAAGCCGCAGTTCGCGGACGTGGCCGAGCGCGAGCACGTGAAGGCCGTGCTGCACGACAGCGAGTTCCTCGAACTGATGAGCGCGATCCCCGCCGACATCCCACGCGTGCTCACCTGGGTGGACGAGAAGGACAACGCCGACCCGTCGATTCCGACCATCGAGTCGCTGGTTGTGCGGCGCTCCACCGCGCCGCTGCCCGCACCGGCGAAGCCGGGCGGCGTGGTCGTCCTCACCAGCGGTACCACCGGCACCCCGAAAGGCGCGCCACGCGACCGGGTGAGCCCGTTCGCTTCGGCCCAGTTCCTCGACCGGGTGCCGCTGCCCAACAACGGCACCATGCTCATGGCGGCGCCGATCTTCCACGGCACCGGCCTATCCCAGTTCACCCTCGGTCTCGCGCTCGGCAACCGGGTGGTCTTCCAGCAGCGCCGCTTCGACCCGGAGAAGACGCTAGCGAACATCACCACCTACCGCGCGGACTCGCTGGTCTTGGTGCCGACCATGCTGCAGCGCATCCTGGACTTGGGCGACGAGGTGCTGGCGAAGTACGACTCGAGCACCATCAAGGTGATCTTCGCGGCAGGCTCGGCCATCGCGCCCGACGTCGTGACCCGCACACTGGACTACTTCAACGACAGCCTCTA
The DNA here is from genome assembly GCF_035920445.1 of Nocardia sp. NBC_01730. NCBI lineage: Bacteria > Bacillati > Actinomycetota > Actinomycetes > Mycobacteriales > Nocardiaceae > Nocardia > Nocardia sp. NBC_01730. The sequence goes on from NZ_CP109162.1 coordinate 4,398,334, forward strand.
CAACCTGTACGGCTCGACCGAGTGCGCCGTCATGACCGTCGCCACCCCCGAGGACCTGCGCAAGGCGCCGGCCACCGCGGGCCGCGCCCCGGTCGGCATCCGGATCGTGCTGCTGGACGAGAACCGAAAGCCGATCACCGAGCCGAATGTCATCGGAACCGTCTTCGTGGACAACGGCTTCGCGTTCACCGGCTACACCGACGGCCGCACCAAGGAGATCGTGGACGGCATGATGTCCAGTGGCGACGTCGGGCATTTCGACGCCGACGGCCTGCTCTTCATCGACGGCCGCGACGACGACATGATCGTCTCCGGCGGCGAGAACGTCTTCCCGCTAGAGGTGGAGAACCTCATCGCGGGCCGCGACGACATCTTCGAGGCCGCGGTGGTCGGCGTGGACGACCGCGAATTCGGAAAGCGGCTGCGCGCCTTCGTCGTTCCCGGCCCGGACTCCACGCGGAATCCGCAGGAGATCAAGGACTACGTCAAGGCGAATCTGGCGCGCTACAAAGTGCCGCGCGAGGTGATCTTCCTCGACGAGCTACCCCGCAATGCCACGGGCAAACTATTGCGCAAGCCGCTGATCGAGATGGACGTCGACGCGAGCTGACCGGCCCGCGCCAAGCCGCACCGGGCGCAGCCCGCTCGCTGCCGCGCCCGCTGATCTCCCCACTTGCGATCAATGCCTCGAACTGGCACGGCGCGGTCGGCATGTGGGTGCTTCCGCTGCTGCTTCTGCTGTCGGCGACCGGCTTGACCTGGTCGACCTACGCGGGCGCGAACGTCACCGAGCTACGTCAGCAGCTCAATTGGACCACGCCCGCGGTCAGCACCGCGTTGCCCGGAACCGCTGCACCCGTCCATGATTCGGGTGGCGATCACCACGGCGGCGACCATGGAGCGCCCGCGTCCGCCGACCCGGTCGACCGGATCAGCCAGCTGGATCGGGTGTATGAGACCGCCCGCGCCAACGGGGTCACCCAGGCCGCCGAGATCGCGGTCCCGGGCGCGCCGGGCAAGGCGTTCGCGGTGAAGGAACGACGGATACCCGGCATCTACACCGTCGACGCGGTCGCCGTCGACGGAGCCACCGGCGCGGTCACCGACCGCTTGGCCTACGCCGACTGGCCGCTGATGGCCGAGCTCACCAACTGGGGCATCCAGTTCCACATGGGTCTCATGTTCGGGCTGCTCAACCAGCTGTTGCTGCTCGCGGCGATGCTCGGCCTGATCACCGTGATCGTCCGCGGCTACCTCATGTGGTGGCGTCGGCGACCAACCCGCGGTGAGGGTGGGTTGGCACTGGGCCGTGTGCCGCGGCGAGGCGCGCTGCGCAAGACCTCACCCTGGCTGGTCGTGCCGCTGCTGGCCGCCGCGCTCGTGGTCGGCTGGTTCGCCCCACTGGTCGGCTCGAGCCTGCTCATTTTCCTCGCCGTCGACGTCCTGATCGGCCTCACCGGGCGAGTGCGCGCCGCCTCGTAGACCTCGCATGATCCGCCGGGCGGAGGGGCCCGGAGGATAATCACGCCCTACCGACCGTGCGCGAAGATCTGGGGTTCTCCATGCAGCGTTCCAACTGGCCACTCCTTGACGGCCGCACCCGCCCGCTCGCGATGAAGGAGTGGGGCGACCTGGCCGTCATGGACCCCGACGCCGGCAAGCGGCCGCGCGGACGCGGGTTCCTTGCGGCCGAGAAAGACTGGCTGCACATCGACGCCGGTCTTGCCCTGGAGAACCCCATCGTCACCCTCTACGCCGGAGATGACCCGGGAGCAGAGAACGGCTGGGACGAGGTCGAAGAGATCACCGTGATCTCCACGACCGGCTTCCTCGCCCTGTGCGACAGCGGATACGAGCCTCTGCGCAAAGAGAATCTCGCCATCGCAGGAGTCGGCCCCTACCTGATCCGCGTCCATTCCAGTGACCGGTCGTCGGACGGCAAGAAGCCCCGCTTCCTCATCCAGGTCATCCCCGGCGAGCGTACGGGGGCCGAGCCCGAGCCGCCCTCCTCCACGATCGAGGAGGCCGCCGGTCCGCTCCTGGTGCGGACGTCCTTCGAGCAGCCAGATGAGTGGGCACGCCTGCTCCATGCCCTCGAAGGAGGCTCGGAGCACTACGAGTCGATCACCGTCATCGACAACCGCGCCTACGCGGGCTTCACGGCGGATCAGATCCGGGCGCGGATCGGGCGCGATGACGAGGAATGGCCCGACAGCACTCTCGTCCTCATCGCCGACGAGTGGGCACTGGCCTCCGCAGAGTTCCCGTTGCTGGCCGTGAACAACCTGCCCGACGATGACGATGATCCCTTCCGGATCACCCTCGCGGCGGCCGGTTCCTTTGTCGTCAACATGGAGCTGGCGAACACGAGCTTTGGTGAGTGGGGCGGTGTCACCTGAAGACTCCCGCCCACATTTCATTTCGCTGCCGACGAGCACGCGTAGCAGTTCTGTTCGGGCATTGGCACGATGTTGACGAATCGCCGGTGCTGACGACACGCCCCTCTGGGTGACTGCCCTTATCGTTGGGGCCTGCACAGGGAGCCGGCGGTAGGTCGGCCCGGGACGACAGACGCCTTCCGCACTCAGCACGATCACCCGGACGAGAGATCCGCAAGCTGTACCCGACTGCGATTCCAAGGAGGACATCCGTGCGACTCGTCAAAACAGGTGCTATCGCTCTGGCACTCGCCTGTTCAACCGTCATTGGGGCCGGTGCGGCCCACGCAGACCAATCCGTCACGGTCACCGCGAAACTGCTGGACTGCTCCATCCGATCCCGGGTGGACTTGGGTGTGCTGGCGATTGTCGGCCCTAATGGCACTGTCACTGTCTCCGACGACGTTTATGCCCGACTCAGGGCTGCCGGCTGCTTCCTCTGAGCACGGTTGTCCAGGTCGTCCCGCCCGTCGCCGGAAAGCGACGGGCAGGACGACCTTCCCACCTCGACCACCCGTCATTCCGCGCGATCCACCGCAGCACCCACCCGGGACTGCCTGGGTCATCCCACTGTTTGTCATCGAGCTGCCCGGGTACGCGGCCCAATATCTGAATCGCATCAAGGGCGCGATTGCCGGCCGAAGGCGGCCGGCCATGGGCGCGAGTGCGGAAAGAGGCAGCAAGTGAGCAGGATGATCGCCACCGTAGACGTCGAGGTGCCGGTGCGCACCGCTTACAACCAGTGGACGCAATTCGAGTCGTTTCCGCAGTTCATGGAGGGTGTCGAGGCAGTGCGGCAGCTCGATGACAGACATATGCATTGGCGCATCCGTGTCGGCCCGTCGACGCGGGAATTCGACGCAACCATCACCGAACAGCACCCCGACGAGCGGGTGGCCTGGAAGTCCGTGAGCGGACCCCGCCACGCGGGTGTGATCACCTTCCACCGGCTGGACGACACGCACACCAGAGTGACTGCCCAGATGGACGTCGACCCGGAAGGCTTCGTGGAGACCGCCGCGGACAAACTCGACATTCTGACGGACCGCGTGCAGAAAGACATGCAGCGCTTCAAGGAATTCCTCGAGTGCCAGGGCCATGAGACCGGCGCCTGGCGGGGCGATATTCCGCGCCCGGACGCCTGATCGGTGCGACGACCCCAGGCGCCTCGGGTTACCCGGGGCGGGCCGTCTGGTGTTCAGGCGACGGAGTCTGGGCTCTCGGCGATCTCGTCCGCAGGTGCCTGCGGTTCGGGCGGCACTTGGACCGGACGAAGCAGCACCCAGGCCAGGAAGGCCAGTGCTACCACTCCCATGCCGATCCCCGACCAGAGATTGACGTTGATGCCACCGGTTTTGGCCTCGTCGGCCGCGGTGTCGTGCACCAGGCCCGTGATGACGAGGATGACCGCGTAGCAGCCGAGCAGGGCCCCGACGATGGTACGGATGTCGAAAAGCATCGAGTCAGCTCCCTATCCGACGACGATGTTGAGGGCGATGACGAGCACGAGGGCGATGCTTGCCAGCAAGACCGGGCGCTGATACCAGGGCAGCGTGTCGGCCTCGGGGTCGGTGCGTACATCCTTCGGCGTCTCCGAATACACCAGCCCGATCAGCTCGGCCGCGGGTTTGGGCTGTGTCACCTGGCTGACCGCGACGCTCACCACGATGTCGACCACGAACGCGACCCCCGCCGCGACGAAGCTCGCGCCTTGGCCGGACAATTCGAACACCTTCGTCTCGTGCAGGATGAAAACGAGAATCGCCGAACCGGTTCCGCAGACCAGGCCCATCCAACCCGCGGTCGGCGTCATCCGTTTCCAGAACATGCCGAGGATGAACGTGGCGAACAGCGGCGCGTTGAAGAAGCTGAACAGGGTCTGCAGATAATCCATCATGTTGCTGAAGCCGGACGCGATGAACGCGGTGAAGATCGCGGCCACGGTCGCGCCGACGGTGGCCAGCCGGCCCACGCCGAGGTAGTAGCCGTCCGGCCGCTCGCGCCGCACGTACTGCTGCCACAGGTCATAGCTGAACACGGTGTTGAACGCGGAGATGTTGGCCGCCATGCCCGCCATGAACGCCGCGAGCAGACCGGCGAGGCCCACGCCGAGCAGACCGTTGGGCAGCACATCCTTCATCAGGTACAGCAGCGCCTGGTTGTAGGTGGTGTCGCTCTCGAAATCCGGATTCGCCGTCACCGCCGTTTTGTACTCGGCCATCTGCGGCACCAGCACGGCGCTGATCATCCCCGGGATCACCACGATCAGCGGGATGAACATCTTCGGGTAGGCGCCGATGATCGGGGTGCGTCGCGCCGCCGAGATGGAGTGCGTCGCCATCGCGCGCTGTACCTCGACGAAGTTCGTGGTCCAGTATCCGAAGGAGAGGACGAACCCGAGCCCGAACACGATGCCGACCACCGACAGGAAGTTGTCGCTGAACCCGCTCAGCGCATTGCCCGGCCAGGAATCCAGCTGTTGCGGCCCGCCCGGCGAGGCGGTGATCTTCTCCTTCAGTCCGCTCCAGCCGCCGACCTTGTGCAGGCCGACCAGGGTGAGCGGCAGCAGCGCGGCCACGATGACGAAAAACTGCAGCACCTCGTTGTAGATCGCGGCGGACAAGCCGCCGAGGGTGATGTAGGAGAGCACGATCGCGGCGGCCACGATCACCGACACCCACAGCGGCCAACCCAGCAGCACGTTCACGATGGAGCCGAGCAGGTACAGGTTGACACCCGCGATGAGGATCTGCGCTACCGCGAAGCTCAGCGCGTTCACCAGGTGCGCGCCGGTGCCGAAACGCCTGCGCATGAACTCCGGCACGCTGCGCACTTTGGAGCCGTAGTAGAACGGCATCATCACCACGCCGAGGAACAGCATGGCGGGCACCGCGCCGATCCAGAAGTAGTGGAAGGTCGGGAAACCGTATTGGGCGCCGTTGGCGGACATGCCCATGATCTCCACCGCGCCCAGGTTCGCGGAGATGAATGCCAGACCGGTCACCCAGGCGGGCAGCGAACGCCCGGACAGGAAGAAGTCGATGCTGGAGGAGACGCGCTGCCTGGCCAGAAGGCCGATGCCGAGCACGAACACGAAATACAGGGCGACCAGCACGTAATCGACGGCGCCCGCGTCCAGCTGGAGCGTGGTGGCGGCGTCGAGATGTGTGGTCGCAGCTGCCCGGCGTACGTCGGCGGCGGTCAGCGCGGAAGCGAGAACGGGTGAATAGGCAAGCGGCACTGCTTTCCTCCTGGCGGTGAAACCGGGCGTCGAGCGAGATCGTGCGTCGTGCTGGTGCTGCCCGGCGCGCGCGACTTTCTCGTCGCCCGCCGATTGGTGTCGGCTGACACATACTGCGTGATTGTGCCCCACTCGCGGGGCACAATCACGCACAAAACCTGGACGACCGCTCAGTCGATGCGGTGCGCGCCTGCCGCGGGAACAACCACGAACGTGCGCGGATCGGCAAGACCCGCGTCGGCGAAGCGTCTCCGCGCCATCTCCGCCACGGCCACGGTCCGCTCGCGATCGACCAGGGCGATCACACTCCCGCCGAACCCGCCGCCGACCATGCGCGCGCCATGCGCCCCCGCCGCGAGCGCGGCGCTCACGGCCGTGTCCAGAGCCGAGGTGGAGACCTCGAAATCATCGCGCAACGAGGCGTGCCCCTCGGTGAGGGTCGAGCCGATCCCGCGCGGATCGGCGCCGTCCCGCAATCTTTTGGCAATCGCGAGCACTCTGGCGTTCTCGGTCACTACATGCCGGGCCCGGCGACGCAGCGCGTCATCGGCGATCCGCTCGACGGACGCCGCGGACGCGACGTCACGCAAAGCGTCGACGCCAAGTTCCCCGGCCGCCGCCACACATTGGGCGCGCCGCTCGGCGTAGCCGCCGTCGACCAGGTCGTGCGGCTGCCCGGTATCGATAACCAGCAGCTCGAGGCCGAACCTGTCCAGGTCGAACGGGATCTGCTCGTGCCCGACGCCGCGCGGCGACGTCCCGGTGTCGGCGGCGAAACCGCGAACGTCCAGGAACAGCGCGTGCCCGGCCGTGCACAGGATCGCGGCCGACTGGTCGAGCAGCCCGGTCGGCGCACCGACGTAGTCGTTCTCGGCGGCGCGGGCCAGGTCGATCAGCGCACGGTCGGTCAGGCTGGGCGCGAAGAGATCCCGCAGCGCGAGGGCCACCGCGCAGGACAGCGCCGCCGAGGACGACAGCCCGGCGCCGATCGGCACCGCGCCGTCCAGGTCGAGGTCCACGCCAGGGATCTGGTTTCCGCGCCGCTCGAATGCGGCGACGACCCCGAGCGGATAACGCGACCATCCCGGCACCCGCTCCCGCTGTGCGGCGAGCGCGGATACCGCGGCGAGCACCGGCTCGCCGGGCCGCTGCCGCGAGACGACCCGCACCTGCCCGTCGTCGCGCACCGCGGCCCCGCACCGCACCACCAGCGGCAGCGCGATCGGCAGAACGAAACCCTCGTTGTAATCGGTGTGCTCACCGATGATGTTGACCCGCCCCGGCGCCGCCCATGTCCGCAACCTGGTCCCTCGCTGTCGTCGTCCCTCCTTTCAGACTAGGAGACACGCCGCATGAGCACTGCTTTCGGCATACAAGATGCGCGATGCCTATTCCTGACGCACAGTCGATTTTGACGCAATTCAAGCCTGCAAATTGGGGTCGAACTGTTTCCGGAGGCAAGATGATGCATAACACCCCAGGTGGCGACCTCAGGGGATGGCAGTGGATCGATCGCTTACGCACGCCGATGAGTGGGCCGATGCCAGGTCGATCGCTGACGATCGAGATAGGAGCCGCAACCGGCGTGGGGCCGACCGCCATGGCGGCGTTCGATGCGGCGCTTCGCGGTCTGGGAGTTGGTGAGGCCAATTTGATCCGCTTGTCGTCGGTCATTCCACCACGCGCGACCCTGGAACGCACCAGCCGGGTGCGCAAGCCGATCTCCTGGGGCGATCGCCTCTACTGCGTGTATGCGGTCCAGCACGCGAACGAACCCGGTGCGAGCGCCGCCGCGGGTATCGGCTGGGTGCTGCGCGACGACCATTCCGGCGCAGGGCTTTTCGTGGAGCACGAAGCCGAGACCACCGAGAAGGTGTCCGACCTGATCCGGTCCAGTTTGACCGACATGACGCGGCACCGGCCGGAGCGCTTCGGCCCTGTCCACCTGTGCACCACCGAGACCACCTCCGACGGCGATCCGGCCTGCGCGCTTGTTCTCGCCGCCTACCACACCACCCCGTGGAGCCCACGGTGAGCGGCCTCTACGTCACCGTCGAGACGACGATTCCGGACGATCGGATCGACCTGTTCCACCGCCTCTACGAGGACGCGTTCGGCCCGCTGCGGGCCAAGGCCATCGCACGGCAGGTGCTGCGGCGCGACGAGTTCCATGCGGAGATGGTCGATCCTCGCGTGCACAAGCACGTCGCGCGGCTCGGCTCGGGCGAGCCCATCGGCGTGACGACGCTGACCAGGCATCTCGACACGGTCCCATGGATCAGTCCGGACTACTTCGCGGCGCGCTACCCCGAACACGCGGCGCGCGACGCGATCTACTACGCCGGTTTGACCCTTGTTGCGCCAAGTGCACGACAAGGGGCCGCTTTCCATGCCATGATCGACTCCATTGTCCAGGTTTTGGTTGCCGAACGCGCGGCGGTCGGTTGGGACATCTGCTCGTACAACAACACTCGGTTCTCGTTCGCCGACAGTATTCGGGCGATGCTCGACGAACAGGCGAACGTCGAAGTCGCGGTTGAGGATTCTCAGATCTACTACGTGGCCCAGTTCACAGGGGATGGAGCGACCAGGGGGGACTGATGACACCCAGCGCAGAGCAATCGAGGGGCCTGCGGCATCGGCTCGGATTTCGCTGGTATGCAGTACTTTTAGGGGGAAGTGCGGTTGTGATCGCGACGAATGTCGCGATCGACTCGCATGCGGTGTCGTTGGTGACGATGGCGGTCGTCCTCGCCGGAACGCTCGCGATGATGGGCATCGGGCTGCACATCCACCGGCCCGTCCATCCGCTGCCCTGGTATCTGCTGTCCGCCTCCGCCGTGCTGTTCGCGACGGGGACCGCGCTGCGCGAGGCGACCCACCACTCGATCCATCCGGTCGACGACGCGTTCACCCTGCTCGGCTACGTCGGGGTCGGCCTCGCCGCGCTGATCTGGTTGTACCCGCGCCAGGTTCGCGGCAACCACGACCTGCTGCTGGACTCCGCCCTGATCGGCCTCGGCGCGCTGCTGGCCTCCTGGGCATTTCTCATCTCGCCGATCCTGCAGTTACACGCCACCACGCTGGACACGCTGGTGGCGGCGATCTACCCGGTGCTCGACGCGCTGCTGCTCACCCTGGTCGCGCACTCGGTGGCCACCGCGACGCGCTCGGAGACCTCGCTACGGCTGCTGCACGCCGGGCTGATCGCGCTGCTGCTCGGCGATCTGGGCTACAGCCTGGAGACCGTGGGCACCCCCATCGGGCGCGACGTCCTGCTCGCTCCACTGCTGGCCGCCTACGCCACCGTGGGTGTCGCGGCGCTGCACCCGACCATGGCCGCGCTCGGGACACCGCGCCGGATCCATCCGCACCACTCCAGGCAGCGGGCCAGCGTCATCGCGGTCGCGCTGATCGTGGCTTCACTGGTCCCGGTAGTCGGGTCCAGCTTGGACACCCTCGACCGCGTGGTGGTGTCGTCGCTGTTCGCGCTACTACTGGTCGGAGTGCTGGTGCGGAGCGAGCGCGCCATCGTGCGTAGTGCACGCAGCGAACGACGCGCCCAGTACCAGGCCGACCACGACATGCTCACCGGCCTGCTGAACCGGGCCGCGCTGCTGCGCTCGCTCGACGGCAATCGCGAGCAGTGGGGCGAGCAGCCGATCTGCCTGCTGTTCATCGACCTGGACGGCTTCAAGAACGTCAACGACAGTTACGGGCACGCGGTCGGCGACGAGCTGATCGCGACCGCGGCCGCCCGGATTCGGCGTGTGGTGCGCCGCGAGGACGCGGTGTCCCGGTACGGCGGCGACGAGTTCGTCGTGCTGTCCCCGTTGGCCAGGCAGGAGGCCGCGGTGCTGGCCGAACGGCTGATCGGCGCGTTCGTCCGGCCGTTCGAGCTGAGTGCGGGCGAGATTCCGATCACCGCGAGCATCGGCATCGCGTGCGTCGGTCCGCGCAGCTCGGACACCGGCGTCCACAACCTGATCCGCGACGCGGATGCGGCCATGTACCACGCGAAGGAGAACTCGCTCGGCTACACGTTCCACGACGATGCGAGGCATCCGCTCACAAACGCCGGGCGCCGGATCTGCCGCCCAGCCGATAGATCCACCAGCAACGCGGTGTGAATCAGTCGCGCAGGTCTTCCAGCAGGCGCTTGGCCTCCTCGAGCTCGGCCTGTAGCTGCTGAACCTTGGCTTCCTGTACGCCGCGCGCCGCGTCCAGGATCCCGGCCACCACATCGGCAACCTCGGGATGCAGGACCTTGGCCGCCTGCGCCACCGCCGAACTGTTCACCGGAAGGCCGCGCACCGTCCGCTTCTTACCGCTGACCACATCGACCGACCACTCGCCGTCGGCAGTGCCGGTCAGCGTCACCGTGACCTCGGGGGCCTTCGTCTTGCGTGCGGCGGGCGCCTTGGCAGGCTTGGCCGCGTTCGCCGCCGTTGTCTGCTTGGCCTGGCCCTTGGCCACACTGTCCCGTTCACCTGATTCCGGTGTGCTCCCCAGCGGTTTCGGGGTGACCGGCGGCGTCGGGGCGCTCCCCCGTCCGGGCGGTGTCGCGGTGCTCGTAAAGGTCGGCGTCTGGGTCACAGCGGATTCCTTTCTTGTTGTCGGCTTCGGCTGGGCAGCGGAGACGGCGGCCCCTCGCGGCGGCTTGGTCAACGTCACCTCCGTCGGGGAGAAGGACAGTACATCTTTCGAGCCGGTCGGCCGGACCTGCAGGAAGTCTCCGTCGGCTGGGTCACCCAGCGCGACCACCTTTCCCGACCGTCCCTCTGGCACGCCGACCGCGGCCGCGGTGAACCACACCATGGGCGGGCTGCCACCGGCGATGTCCGTGGCGATCTGCTGAATCTCACTGTCCGACAATGGTTGTGGCTTGGTTCTTGGCGACGGCATGGTGCACTCCGAGCGGTGTTCGTGGATGGCTGCGTGCACAGATGATGCCGCACTGCTCCGACAGATACCCAAACCACTGCCGAATCGAGTTCGTGCGCACGCGGGTTCGAGCACCCAGCGAATGTCGCGCTACATTCGAGGCGAGCCCACGCCGTCCCCATTTCGCGCCCTCGCGATCGCGCCCACCGACTTCCGCGGGGCCGCCGGCCTGCCCGGTCGTTCAACTCGCGCCGGAGGGCGCCCGCAGTGCCGGAAACCAGATGTCGGCGAGTACCTCGGCGGCCTGCTCCGCGGAGACGTCGATGGTGCCCTGCATGGCCCACCGGGTGAAGAACCGTTCCAGTTGCGCCACAAGCAGCTCCACGCGCAACCGCGCCTCGTCCTGCCGGTCGGCGGGCCAGCCCGCGAGGTAGGAGGTCATCGCGTTCGGCAGCGCGCGAATGCCGTCGCGTGCGAGTTCGCGGAATTCGGGCTCCAGCGCCGTCGCCTCGTCCCAGGCGGGCAGCAGTTCTTTGTACTCGTGGAACCACTCGATCGCGCGGGTGACCCAGCCGACGAATTCGGCGCGCGACCCGGCCTCGAGCACGCGATCCAGGTCCTCGTAGAAGCGCAGCGTGCTGGGCACGGTGCTCTGCGCGGCGATGGCGCTCAGGATCTCCACCTTGCCCGCGAAGTGCAGATAGAAGGTCGCGCGGCTGCAGCCGACCGCCGCCGCGATGTCGTCCACCCGGACCGCCGCGTAGCCGCGAGTGCTGAACAGCTTCTTGGCACCCGTCATGAGCCGGGCCCTGGTGTGCCGCTTCTGCTCCTCCCGCAGGCTGGTGTTCGCGTTCGTTCGCATGGTGAACGTGTCCCTCGTGTGCGTCGAAAAGAGGTGCTGACGTGCGACTTTCGAGGAGAGAGTCGATAACGCGCAGCGGAGCGAGCGCTCTCGCTAGACAATACGTCACTCACTAGACACCGCATCTAGCGAATGTTAGCTTGTTGCCTACGTCACTCCGGGGCACCATAGCGCCGGGCGGTTCGACGCCATATCGCGCGTCACTGTGGGCAGGTGGCGGCCTTTCCCAGCGCAAGGACAAGTGAATGACGGCGACCGGAATCCCCCGCGCCTGCGTAGCGATGAGGAAGATATGACGAAGCCTTTCGATCCGCAGGCGTTCGCGGCCGAGGCAGCGGCCCGGCTCACCGGCCCCGGCGGACGGTTCGAGCTGGTGGTCGAAGATGTGCTCGGCGCGCCGATGCCGGTGATGCGCCACCGCAGCACCTCCCTGGGCGAGGTGCTCGCCGCGTCGACCGCGCACGGCGATCGGGACTATCTGGTCACCGAAGACCGGCGGATGTCCTTCACCGAGCACGCGTCCGCCGTCGCGGCGCTTGCCGCGGCCCTGCGTGCGCGCTACGGCGTGGGAAAGGGCGACCGCGTCGGCATTCTCGCGGCGAACACACCCGAGTGGGTCATGACGTTCTGGGCAGCGCAAGCGCTCGGCGCGATCGCGGTCGGATACAACGCGTGGTGGGCCCCGCGCGAGATCGCCTACGGCGTCGAACACACGAGCCCTACCGTGCTCGTCGTCGACGCGAAGCGCGCCGCACCACTGGCCGAGCTGGACATCCGAGTTCCGGTGCTCACCATGGAGCACGACCTGCCCACGCTGCTGGCCGACTTCCCGAGCGCCACGCTGCCGCGCACCGAGATGGACGAGGACGACCCCGCGGTGATCCTCTACACCAGCGGCACCAGCGGGCGCCCCAAGGGCGCGGTGCACTCGCACCGAAACCTGGTGGCGGTCATCGACTATCACGTGTTCAACGACGCGCTGGCCGCCGCGTTCACCGGCGCGACCGAGTTGCCGAGCGGGCGACGCTATCTGCTCACTTCGCCGCTGTTCCACATCGCCAGCCTGCACAACCTGGTGGTGCCCCGCCTGGTCACCGGCGACGCGGCCGTCATCCACCAGGGCTCCTTCGACGCCGACCGGGTACTGCGACTGATCGAGCGGGAACGAATCAGCAATTGGGGCGCCATGCCGACCATGGCCACCAGGATGCTCGAACTCGACCTGTCGCACTACGACCTGTCCTCGCTGACCGCGTTCTCGCTGAACTCGGCGCCCTCATCTGCCGCCCTGCAACAGCAACTGCGCAATCACCTCCCTGTCGCACGGAACGCCCTGGTGACGAGCTACGGGCTCACCGAATGCAGCACTGCGGCGACGCTGGCCGGTCCGGCCGAACTCGCCGCCTTTCCGGACACCGTGGGGCGACCGGTCGTCGGCGTCACGCTGGAGATCCGCGACAGCGCGGGCAATACCGTCCCCGACGGCACCGAAGGCGAGATCTGCGTGCGCAGCCCGTACGTGATGCTCGGCTACTGGCAGGACGAGGCGGCCACCGCCGCCGCGATCACGACCGACCGCTGGCTCCGCACCGGCGACATCGGCGTCCTGGATGACGGCAGGCTGCGATTGTCCGGACGGCGTTCGGATCTCATCCTGCGCGGCGGGGAGAACGTCTACCCCACCGAAATCGAACAGTGCCTGGAGGACCATCCGGCGGTGCGCGAATGCGCGGTGGTCGGCGTGCCGGACGCCGACCTCGGACAGCAGGTCGCCGCCCTCGTCGTCGTCGAAAGCGCCACGGCGATAACGGAGGAAGAACTGCGCGTGTTCACCGCCGACCGGCTCGCCTACTACAAGGTCCCCGCCCGCTGGCGGCTCACCACCGCCGCTCTCCCGCGCAACGCGACCGGCAAGGTCGTGCGTACCGCCATCGAGGTGTGAAACCCGAGTACGCCCCCTTCGACAACCGTTTCGCTTACTGAACCGCAACGTTGTGTTCATCGGCGGTGGTCGGCGAAGTCTGAATCACCCCTTGATAGTTGTCCACCAATTAGCTGCTAGTTGGCCAGACCGTCGCCTCTCCGCGTTCGGGTGAGCGTGTTTGACCGGGAGTCTTCCGGGAATCCGGTCCGTACGGACATCTAGGGAAGGGGTTATGACATGTTGTTGCGCCGACTCGCCCGGCCGCTGCTCGCCACCGCATTCGTCGTGGATGGGGTAGATACGCTGCGGCGTCCGGAGGAGCGGGTCAAGGTGGCGACCGAACTGGTGCAGCGGGGGCAGCGGCAGCTCCCCGATGAGGTTGCCGCAAAGCTGCCTGCCGATCCAGCGACCGTGGTGCGAATCAACGCGGCCGCCCAGGTCGGTGGCGGCGTGTTACTCGCGCTGGGGAGGACACCGCGCCTGGCCGCCCTGGTGCTCGCGGCAACCGTCGTGCCCGCGACCGTCACCGAGCAGGATTTCTGGAACGAGCAGGACCCGGCGCGCAAGTCGGCGAAGCGCACCGCGTTCCTGAAGGACCTCGGGCTGCTCGGCGGCCTGATGATCGCCGCGGCCGACACCGAGGGCAAGCCCTCGCTGGGCTGGCGTGGACGCCGGGCCGCGCGCGACGCCGCCGCCGCGGTGTCGGCGTCGCTACCGTTCGGCGCGAGCTCGAACGGCGCGACCGGTGCCGCGCTGCGCAAGCACGCACACGACGCGGCGGGGCGTGCGCGCACGCTGGGCGCTGTCGCCGCGAGCAGGGGTGCCGAGCTGGCCGAGACTGCCCAGCGACACGGCCCGAACTGGGCCGAGGCCGCCAAAGAACACGGAGCAGACTGGACCGAGGCCGCCAAAGAACACGGAGCAGACTGGACCGAGGCCGCCAAAGAACACGGAGCGGACTGGGCCGAGGCCGCCAAAGAGCATGGCGCCGACTGGGCGGAGTTCGCAAAAGAACACGGTGCCGACTGGGCCGAGATCGCCAAAGAGCGCAGCGCGGAGTGGGCCGAGATCGCCAAAGAGCGCAGCGCGGAGTGGGCCGACCTGGCAAAGCACCGCGGTGCGGAGTGGACGGAGATCGCCAAGGAGCGCAGCGCGGAGCTGGCCGAGCGCGCCAAGCAACGCGGACCCGAAATAGCCGATGCCGCACGGGAACGCGCGGCAAAGACCGCGCACACCGCACGCGACAAGGTCGAAGCGCGGACGCCGCTGACCGGGCGTCACCTCTTCCGCTAGCCGATCTCGTCCGCTGGGCCTGCGCCGCTGACCGTCAAGCCGTATTCGCGCTGAGCCCACCGGAGATCGTCACGGCCTCGCCGTTGAAGTGACGGCCGTGCTCGGAAACCAGCAGCAGCGCGGCGTCCGCCACCTCGGCGGGCTGGATCAGATCACCGTTCGGCGGCCCGGATTCGATGATCGCCATCCAGTCCTCCCGGGTGGGATTTTCCTTGTCCGGCACCATGAGTCGCCAAACGGCCGGGTTCTGGATCATGTCGGTGTCCACACCGGAGGGCAGCAGGGCGTTGACCGTGATGCCGTAGTCCGCCACCTCTAGCGACAGCGATTTCACCAGACCGAGCACGCCCCATTTCGCCGCGGCGTAGTGCCCGGCGTTGCGCACGCCCATCTTGGCCACGATGGACGAGGTGGCGACAACGCGCCCCCACCGGCGCTCGATCATGTGCGGCACCATCGCACGGAAGCTGTGGAAGACGCCGGTCAAGTTGATATCGATCATGTCCCGCCACAGCTGCTCGTCCATCTCGGCGATGGGCGAGTTGGACGCGATGCCCGCGTTGGCGATCAGGATGTCGATGCGGCCGAACTCCTCGATCGCGCGCTCGGCGACGGAGTACATCTGCTCCTGGCTGCGCACGTCCGCCTTCATCGGAACGCATCGGCGGCCGGTCGCTTCGACCAGCTCGACGGTCTCGACCAGGTCGTCCTCGGTGCTCAGCTCGTATGGCAATCCGGCCAGTGGTTCGGCGATATCACACACCACGATGTCGGCGCCCGCTCCCGCCAGAGCCAGCGCGTGCGCCCGGCCCTGTCCCCTGGCACCACCGGTGATCACGGCTACCTTGTCGTCGAGATTCCCCACGTCGGGCTCCTCCGGTTGGGCATGTGCTTCGGCCGCACCCATCGTGTCACGCGCAGGTGCGGCCGATTCCAGGTTTCCGGACGAGTGTCGACGCGATTTCCCGCCCATGGGAACCGGTGCCGGGCGACCTGCACTCTGCGCCCTCCGGGCAGCGCCCGGTCCCCGACGACAGACCACACTGACGGCGCGGCTCGTCGAAATCCACAGGGACAGTGGCACAATGGGCACCGTCCGCACCGGCTCGGCGCCGGATCGGACATGTCCGCGGCACGGACGAGCCGACCCGATCGTGGCAACGAACACCGCACGAACCGTTGCGACCCGTACAGCGACGAGGTGAGCGCGATGTACGCTGCGCGCCGGAGGAATCCCGCCCGTGTCTCCACATCCTTCCGGTGCGCGGTCCGGCGCACCCGCAATGGTTCCTGGGGGCCCGATGACCGATTGTGAGTACCTAGCCGTGGATCTCGACCGACAGTTCCGCACCACACCGAGCGACCACGATGCCGCCGTGGCCGACCTGATCACCAGCTCGCCGCTGCGCAGGCTGATCCACACGGCCGTAGGTCTTTCCGACGACTCCGTCGACCTGCTGACAACGATGAGCGGCCGCCTGCGGGCCGCCGAGGGCATGATCTTGTGCGACCCGCTCGACGACTACTGACAGGTCCGCCGAACGCACGAGGCACACGACGAACAGCGCCTTCGCCACCCGGTCCGGCGTCAGACCCGGGTCAGCAGTGGCCTCGCCGAACCCCCGGCGACGCGCCCGGACAGACAACGCCCAGCAGGACATTGTTGCCGAACCGGCAACAATGTTTGCCAATTTGTCCGCACAGGCGGATTGTGTGATTCATGAGCGAGCGAACAACAAGCGCAGCCGCCATGGCGGTCATGACGGAGGCGAGCGCTAGCGAGGTGGAGTCATGAGCGAGCGTAGCGAGCGAACAACAAGCGCAGCCGCCATGGCGGTCATGACGGAGGCGAGCGCTAGCGAGGTGGAGTCATGACCGCCACACATCAACACCACAATGGGACCACGCGGACGACGGTCGAGTACTGGGAGGCCTTCTATCAGGAACGCGAGCAGGTCTGGTCGGGACGGCCGAACTTCCTCCTTGTTCGTGAAATCGACTCGGTCGCAGCGGGTTCCGCGCTGGATCTGGGCTGCGCTGAGGGCGCCGACGCGATTTGGCTTGCCGAACGCGGCTGGCGGGTCACCGCGACCGATGTGTCGGACACCGCTCTCGCCCGCGCAAGGGCGCAGGCGGCGAAACAAGGACTGACCGTCGAAATCGACTGGCAGCAGCATGATCTCGACGAGACCTTCCCTTCGGGACGCTTCGACCTCGTTTCGGCGCACTACCTGCACTCACCGCCCGCCCAGGCCGATGAGCGGACGAAGATCCTGTGCAGAGCAGCGGAGGCGGTGGCGCCCGGTGGGCTGCTGCTGATCGTCGGCCACGCGGAATGGCCGACCTGGGTGGAGGAGCCACCGATGGACGTGCACTTCCCGACCACCGCCGAGGTACGCGACAGACTGGATCTCGACCCGGCCGAATGGCAGGTGGAACTCGAGGAAGTCGTCGATTTCGAGCACCGCGGACCGGAGAGGCAGCCGGGTACCCGCAAAGACAACATCTTACGAATTCGCCGTGTCTCCCGCGGGCACTGAAGACCTTCCAGCAGGCGATGACCCGTATCGGCGGCGATTCCGGTGTCGCACGTCTACTGCGGTGAACGCTCGCTCATGATGACTCGCACAATGCGGCCAACAGTTCGATGCCGCGGTCGATCTCGGCTTCGGGCACGCTGGCAAAGCTCAATCGCATCGCGTTGTGCGACGCATCGGCCGCGGCGAAGAACACGCTCCCTGGCATGAACGCAACCCCGGCCTCCAGCGCAGGCAGCATCAGCGCATCAGCGTCGAAATCGGCCGGGCCTTCGACCCACACGAACATGCCGCCATCGGGCTCGCTCCAGGAGAATCCGGTCGGAAAGTGCTTTCCCAACGCTTCCACCACCGTATCCAACTTGGCAGCATAGGTTTCCACGATACGAGCCAGGTGCGTGGATGCTACTGCGCTGCCGAGGAATTCGGCGGCGATGGCCTGGTTGAGTACCGAGGTCTGCATGTCGATTCCCTGTTTCAGCGCGAGCACCGGCTCCAACAGATATTCGGGCAGCACCGTGATGCCGATTCGCAGTGCCGGTGCAACGGTTTTCGACAGCGACGTGATGTAGACGGTGTTGTCCGGCGCGAAGGACCAGAATGCCGGCAGTGGCTCGCCCCGATACCGCAGGTCGGTGTATACGTCATCCTCTACCACCAGCTCACCATGCCTTGTGACCACCTCGGCTACGCGTAGGCGCCGCGCCGCGGACATCGTCCGCCCGGTCGGGTTGTGGAAGGTCGGCAACAGGTAGACGAACGCCGTGTCGTGTTGTGCCAGCGCGGCATCCAGCGCCTCCGGCACGATGCCGTGTTCGTCGGACTCGACATCGATCACCGTCGCGCCGTGACTGCGGAATACCTTCACTGCGGGGCCGTAGGTCGGGGTTTCCACCAGCACCACGTCACCTGGGTCGAGCAGCGCCATGCACACGTTGTGCAATGCGCCGGATCCTCCCGTCGCGATGTGCAGCCGGTGCGGCGAACATCCGATTCCTCGGTGGGACAACAGGATCTGCGCCTGTTCCAGCAGCGGTGGAAACCCCCGGGTCAGTCCGTACTGCAATGCGGCGTTCCCATACTTCGCGATCGCACCAGCGGCCAGTGATGCGACCAGATCGCCTGGTAGCAGCGCCGGGTCCGGAGCGCCGACTGCGAACGAGATCGCCGCAGGACGGCGCTGCAGTGTCGCGTAGATGTCATCGATCGGCCCGCTGCTCACCGCCGCTCCGCGACTGAATGCGATATCGACACTCATGACTCCACCTCGCCGACGCCCGGCTCCGTCCTGCCCGAGGAGCACTGACCCGTTGATTCCACACTCATTTCACGGCGAGCTCACGCCGCAAACGCACGGCGATATCCGCAGCCGCAGCATCATATTCGGGCACCAACACCAGATCGTCGCTGAACAGCGGATCGGTGCGGATGTCCACTGCCACCAAATCCTCGGTGTCACTGAGATTCACGGCTACATGCACTACGCCCTCGGGGACGTAGAGGAACTCGCCAGGCCCATGCACGTGCGGCGTCAATTCCGGCCCGATCAGCGTCGCGGCCCGTCCGCGCAGGCACACCACTATGGTCTCGCTGTGCGCGTGGAAGTGAGCTTTCGCTACTTTACCCGGCGCCATATTCACCATTGCCGCCGAAATACCCTCGGCCCCACAGGTTTCCTTCGTTACGCACGGCACCAGGTGCTGTCCGTGCGGGCCGATGGTCTCTGCGCGCTCGGCCGCGGCAATTACTCGCACCGTCTTCACAACGTCGTTCACGGGCTCAACCTACTGGCCGGTCGAGTATCGGTTGAAGATCAGTCATTCCCACTGATGGCAGAACCTCCCGGACCCGCCGTCAGCGAGCCATCGCGGCGGGGCTGGGCGGCGTTGTTCGGCTTCCCATCCGCTTCGCCGTGAAGACCGGTCCCAGTCGTCACGTCGATCCATCAGCAATTGGGCTGTTCCACTGACGAGTGCCAGGAGCCCATGTAAGACGCGTTCTTACCGCACGCTGTAATCGGGCTCACAGCGCACTCCCAGGTTTGCCCGAGGTTGCGTGCAGCCTGCCTTCCTAGCCTTCGAATAGTCGAAGAGTTCGACGAGAAAAGGGAAGGCAGGTCATGGCGTCGATAACGAGCTTCCCGGAGGGCGTGGAGGCCGCCGCGAGACCCGTCGGCGCCCACTGCGCCCCCGTGACCGGACGATCGTGGGCGGATCGAGTGTTCTTCGGTCCGGTCACGCAACCACGCTGGGCGCGGCCCGCGCTGTCCGCGCTGCTCGCCGCCACGGCGGTGTTGTATCTGTGGAATCTGACCGTGTCCGGTTGGGGCAACGAGTATTACGCCGCGGCGGCGCAGGCGGGCACCCAGAGCTGGAAGGCGCTGCTGTTCGGCTCGCACGACGCGGGGAACTCGATCACGGTGGACAAACCGCCCGCGTCGCTGTGGATGATGGGCTTGTCGGGGCGGCTGCTCGGGTTCGGCTCGTGGTCGCTGCTGCTGCCGCAGGCGCTGATGGGCGTGGAGTCGGTCGCGCTGCTGACGGCGGCGGTGCGCCGATGGAGTGGCCCAGGCGCGGGATTACTGGCCGGCGCGGCGTTGGCCGCGACCCCGGTGGCGGTGTTGATGTTCCGCTTCGACAACCCGGACGCGCTGCTGACGCTGGTATTGGTCGCGGCGGCCTACTGCACGGTGCGGGCCATCGACGCGCGCGACGCGCGCTGGCGTTCCGCGAGCACGGGCTGGCTGGCGCTGGCCGGTGTCGCTGTCGGGTTCGGGTTCCTGACCAAGATGATGCAGGCGTTCCTCGTCCTGCCCGCGCTGGGGCTGGTGTTCCTGGTCGCCGCGACAGGTGGATTCTGGTCTCGGGTCGGCAAATTGGTGACCGCGTGCGCTGCCATGGTTGTCACAGGCGGCTGGTATGTGCTGTTGGTCGAGCTGTGGCCCGCGGATTCCCGTCCCTACATCGGCGGGTCTACCGACAACAGCCTGTGGGAACTGGCACTCGGCTACAACGGGATGGGCCGACTGCTAGGAGGCAGCGGCAATCCGAGCGGAAACTCCGGCGGCCCCGGCGGCGAGGGCGGCGGGGGCATGGGTGGCGCATTCGGCGGCGACACCGGACTCACCCGACTGTTCAGCGGCACCATGGCCACCGAGGCGTCCTGGCTGCTTCCGGCCGCGCTGATCGGGCTGCTCGCCGGACTGTGGCTCAGCCGCCGTGCCCCGCGCACCGATCCGCTGCGAGCAGGCATGATCCTGTGGGGCGGCTGGCTGCTTGGCACCGGCCTGGTGTTCAGCTACATGAGCGGAATCATCCACCCGTACTACACCGTGGCGCTGGCCCCCGGCATCGCCGGTGTCGCAGGCATCTCCGTCGCACAGCTGTGGCGGCGGCGCGGGCACGTGGCGGCCAGGATCACCCTCGCCGTGTTGTCCGCGGTGACCGGGGTCTGGGCGTTCGTGCTGCTGGACCGCACACCGGACTGGCTACCCTGGCTGCGCTGGACGGTCCTCGTCGCCGCGCTGGCCGTGGCGGTGGCCCTGGTGCTCGGCGCGCATCGCTCCCGCAAAGTCGCGGTCGCTCTTGCCGCAGCGGGGCTGATCGCCGGGTTCGCCGGGTCGACGGCATACGCGATCGAGACGGCCGCGCACTCGCACAGCGGCGGCGTGCCCTCCTCTGGACCGGCGCAGGCGAACGCGATGGGCGGACCACGTCCGGATGGGCGGGACGACGCGGGGTCGGACGGCGCAACGGCCACCGGCGACGGCGCGAACGGGACAGGGACGTCAGGTGGGGCGACTGCCGACAACGGAAGGACCACCGGCAGCGGCTCACCGACCGGAGACGGCGTTTCCCCCAGCGGCGAGGCTCCCACCAGCGAGGAGGCTATCCCCGCCGACGGAGCTCCCACCAATGGCGAAGGTCCCGCCAACGGGGCACCGGCTGGCGACGGCGGGTTCGGCGGCCCCGGCGGCGGCAGCGCGAACAACGCGGAACTGAACGCTCTCCTGGCGAACACCGACAACCGATGGTCGGCGGCGAGCATCGGCTCCTTTACCGCGTCGAGCCTCGAGCTGCGCACAGGCACGTCGGTGATCGCGATCGGCGGGTTCAGCGGTGGCGACAACTCGCCGACACTGGCACAGTTCCAGCAATACGTCGCCGACGGCGAGGTGCACTACTTCATCGCACCGGGACAGCGCGGCTCGCGGCCAGGCACCGATGGCACGAAGTCGGCGGCCGACCAGATTACCGAGTGGGTCGAGGCCCACTACACGGCCACGACAGTGGGCGGGGTCACGGTATACGACCTGACCGTGCCGACCGGCGGCTGAGCTGGTCGAGCCAGGATGGCCGCGTCGCGATCGAGCGACGCGGCCATTCCCGGTTCGGGACGCCGGTGCTCACAGAAAACACCCAGGTTCCTCAGAGGTTGCGCGCTGCCTTCGGCGCGATCATGGGCTCATGACCAGTACCGAAACCGAAGCCCGCGTCCTCGTCATCGACGACGAACCGATGATCGTCGAGTTGCTCGCGGTGAGCCTGCGTTTCCAGGGCTTCGACGTGGCGACCGCGATCTCGTATCTGCGGCGCAAGATCGACACCAGCGAACCGAAGCTGCTGCACACGCTGCGTGGTGTGGGATACGTACTGCGCGAACCACAATCGAGCCGAAGGTGAACGCGCGAGCGAGTCTGTCGCGGCGGGTGTCGGCGGTCCCGCTGCGGGTGGGGCTGGTCATCGTCCTGTTGCTGCTGACGGCGGCGGCGTTGTTCGCGTCGGGGACCGCGGTGACCTCGGCGCTGAGCCGGTCGCTGACCCAACGCACCGACGAGCAGCTCTACGACTCGGCCCGGTCGTGGGCGGAACCACGCCCGATGAAGCAGGTGACCACCCAAGACGGTCGCGTGCAATGGGTTCCGGCCGACCTGCCCGCCGCGCCTGTGCAGCCCCGATCGCCGGGCGAACAGCCGCGCCGGTTCTTCGAGTTACGCAAGGGCGCCGACGGACAGGTGTACCTGGAAGTGCCCGGCAGCAACGGTTCGGCCGACACACCGGATCTCGGCGACCAGCGGGCCGTCACCCCGGTGACGGTCGGGTCCACGGGCGACTCGTCGGTGCGCTGGCGGGTGCTCACCACCACCAACAAGTACGGTTCGACCACCATCGGCCTGCCGCTGACCGACAACCAGGAGACGGTTTCGAGGCTGATCTATATCGAGATCGGCACCGGCGCGACGGCTCTGCTCGCGCTGGGTGCCATCGGGTACCTCGTCATCCGGCGCAGCCTGCGGCCGTTACGCGAGGTGGAGGAGACCGCGGCGGCGATCGCGGGCGGCGACCTGCACCGGCGAGTTCCGGTGCGCGGAGTCGACACCGAGGTCGATCATCTGGCCAGGTCGTTGAACGAGATGCTCGCGCAGATCCAGCACGGTGTGGCCGCGACCGAGGCGTCCGAGGAGGCTGCCAGACGCTCGGAGGCACGGATGCGCCGCTTCGTCGCCGACGCCAGTCACGAATTACGCACGCCACTCACCACGATTCGCGGTTTCGCCGAGCTGTATCGGCAGGGCGCCAGCACCGACGCGCGAATGGTGGTCGGCCGGATCGAGGCGGAGGCCGAGCGGATGGGCCTGCTCGTCGAGGATCTGCTGCTGCTGGCCCGGCTGGACGAGAAGCGCCCGCTGGCGCGCGAACCTGTCGATCTGCTCGCCCTCACCGGGGACGCCGTGCACAGCGCGCAAGCCATGGCCGCCCGCCAGAAGACGACGCCCACCGCGCCGGACCGGCCGATCACGCTGATGATCGGCGACGGCGAAGGAACCATGGACGTGATCGGCGACGAGGCCCGCCTCCGCCAGGTGCTGGCCAACCTGCTCGGCAACGCACTCACCCACACCCCGCCGGAGGCACCGATCACAGTGCGGCTCAGCCCACTTCCCGACCGCGTCCTCATCGACGTGATCGACTCCGGTCCCGGCCTGTCCCCCGAAGCAGCCGCACGAGTCTTCGAACGCTTCTACCGCACCGACACGTCACGTACCCGTGCCAGCGGCGGCAGCGGCCTCGGTTTGTCCATCGTGCAGGCGCTCGTCGCCGCCCACGGCGGGCGGGTGTCGGTGCACACCGAACCGGGCCGCGGCGCGACCTTCACGGTCGTCCTGCCCCGCGAACCCGAGGCGGCGAGCGGCAATCGCGCTCAGCCCGCCGGTCGGCAACGTTCACGAGGCAGTCACGGCACGGCAGGTCGGGTGACCTAGTCGAAAAAGACAACTCCAGCTCACGTCGAGATCAACGGCACATGGTGGCGCCCCCCCTACTCGTGAACGCCATAGCCGTGTGCCTCTGATCAGGACGTCGCCCTATGCGGGCGGTGCGCGGGCTGCAAGACGTCGTCGAGTAGGCCGCCGGTAGTCGGGGCGGCGCCTTCCTCGACGAACCATTCCCAGCGCATCACGCGTCCAAGGATCGGTGTGGGCAGGCGTAGCAGCACACCGGCGATGGTCGCGAAGCGGCTGGAGCCCTCGACGATCGAACGATGCGCGGCCAGAGCGGCTTTTCGCGGGCCGGCGAATCCACTGTTGGTCCGCGACGGCGCCGCGCGATCGGCCGCGCGCCGTTGGGATCCGCCGTTGCCGGCCGGGCGGCGAGCTGATGCCCACCGCGTCGGCCTACCCTGGGGTCTTCCGCGATACAGCCACAGCCCAGGAGGAAAGTCACACGTGAAACTTCTCGTCACCGGCGGCGCCGGCTACATCGGCAGCGTCGTCGCACACCAACTCGTCGACGCAGGCCACGACGTGGCGATTCTCGACGACCTGTCCACCGGCTTCGCGTCGAATCTGCCGGAGCGGGCGGTCTTCCACCACCTCTCGATCCACCGGGTCGCCGACGTTCTCACCCCGGCGGCCGGATTCGACGGTGTGCTGCACTTCGCCGCCAAGATCGAGGTCGCCGAGTCGGTCGCGGATCCGGAGAAGTACTGGCACCACAACATCGAGGGCTCACTCGCCCTGTTGCGGGCCGCGCGCGCCGCCCGGACACCGCGACTGATCTTCTCCAGCACCGGATCGATGTACACCGGTGACGGCAGCACCCCCTTCGACGAGCACGCCGAGGTGCGGCCGAAGAACCCGTACGCGGCCACCAAGGCAACGGTGGACATGATGATCGCGGGCGAGTGCGGCGCGAGCGAACTCGGCGCCGCGTCGCTGCGCTACTTCAACGCTTCGGGCGCCGTCGTGTCGCACGGGGCGCGACTGGGCGAGCGCCACGAGCCGGAATCCCACCTGATTCCGATTCTGCTGCAAGCCGCTGCCGGACAACGGGATTCGTTCACACTGTTCGGCACCGACTATCCCACGCCGGATGGCAGCTGCATCCGCGACTACATCCACGTTGCTGATCTGGCCACCGCCCACCTGCTCGCGCTCCAGGCCATCCGGCCCGGCGAGTACGAGGTGTACAACCTCGGCAACGGCAGCGGCTACTCCAACCGGCAGGTGCTCGACACCGTGCGCGAGGTCACCGGACGCGACTTCCCGGTCTCGTACGCCGACCGAAGGCCTGGTGACCCGGCCGTCTGCGTCGCGGCGAGCGACAAGGCGGGCACCCGACTCGGCTGGAAGCCACAGCGCCCTGATCTGGTCGACATCATCGGCGACGCCTGGGATTTCCATCTCGCGGTGCACGGCGACTGATCGCCGGACTCCCGCGGCAACGGTCGACGACCTGCCGGTCGACGAAGGGCGCGACTACTCGTTCGCGCGACGGCAGAAGAGAATCTCTGCACCATACCTGTGCTCGGACCGCACGCCGACGCTACATGCCGACGCAGTCGATGATCGGCGCGGGATAGTCGGCCGGATCGACGTTCCCCCGCCACGGCCGGTGTATGCGGGCGCCGGGTAGATGCGCCAGCTCGGGTATCCACCGCCGCACGTACGCACCATCCGGGTCGTAGCGCTCAGCTTGGCGCAGCGGGTTGAGCACCCGGTTCGGCCTGGTGTCGGTCCCGGTTCCCGCGATCCACTGCCAGTTCAGCTGGTTGTTCGCCAGATCCGCATCGACCAGCCAATACCGGAAGTGCTCCGCGCCGACGCGCCAGTCCACCCGCAGCGACTTGGCCAGGAAGCTGGCGGCGATCAGCCTGGCCCGGCCCGGCATCCAGCCCTCTGCGCGCAGCTGGCGCATCCCGGCGTCCACGATCGGGTGCCCGGTGTGGCCGTCGCACCATGCGTCGACGGCCTGCGGATCGTCGCGCCACCGGTTCGAGCGGTCACGGTAGTCCGACCACGCGGCCGCCGGGCGAGCGGCCAGCAGCTGGTGATGGAAGTCCCGCCAGGCCAGCTGCCTAGCGAACGCGTGCCCGCCCTCGGTGGACATGTCGATCCGATGCATCAGCTCCACCGGGGACACACACCCGAAATGCAGATACGGCGACAGCCGCGAGGTGGCGTTGGCGCCGAGGTCGTCGCTGCGCCGCGCGTAGTCCGCGATCGGCCCGGACAGCCAGTCCCACATCATCTTTCGCCCTGTCGTCTCGCCGCCGACTGCGAGCTGCGGCGAGGCGCGGCCCGAGCACAGCTCGCCCGCGCCCGGCAGCGGCAAACTCACCACCCTCGGCAGCGTGAGGTCACATGGCTTGCCGAGCCTCGTGCGCCAGTGTGCCGCGCACCAGCGGCGAAAGTACGGGGTGAAGACGGTGAAGTGGTCGCGCCCGGTGGAAGGCATGAGCGCCCCCGGATCGGAGGCCGTGATCGTTGCGGCGTGGGTGTACACCAGACAGTCGCGCGTCGCCAGCCGCTCGCGGAGCGCGCGTTCGCGCCGCCTGCTGTAACCGCTCACGTCCGCGGCGACGTGCACGCTCTCGGCATGCACCTGGGCGACCACCCGGTCGACTTCGGCGACCACGTCGCCGCGGCGCAGCACCAGCCTGCCGCCGATGGCCCGTAGTTCGGCGTCCAACTCCGCGAGGGCGGCGGCCAGGAATCGCGCCCGGTTCGGGGCGGCGAATCGACCGGACAGGATGGCGTCGTCGAGGACGAACAGCGGGACGACTGCGGCGCCTTCCCGGTGCGCGGCGGTCAGCACCGGATTGTCGCGGACTCGAAGGTCGCGGGTGAAGAGGGCGATCGTGACGGTCATCGGCCGCATACCTGGCTAGGGAGACAGCCGATCACTGTTCGCACTCTCGTCGGGTCGCGCAGGGCCGCCGCAGGTGTCGAGCGTGCTCGGCGCTCGTGCGGGTCGCGCCGACGCCCGCATCGGGCAGCAGCCATACCGACGACGATGCGGCCCTCATGGGCGTCGAGCACTCGACTCACCTACCCGCACAACGGCACGATGTCGGATCCGCCACCCGTCGTCGGCGACGTCAGATACCAGCACGGATTCTGGCCCGCCGCCGTGATCGCCGCGCGTACCTGCTGCCAGGACGCCTCGTCCAGCGCGGCCGCGCGGGCGAGGACGAACCCGGACAGCCCGCTCGGGTCGGTGACGACTGCCCACGAGTACTCCGGGCCGAGGGCGGTGACGATGTAGTTGGTCGGGCCCTCCAGACGTTCCTGGGTTGGCACCCCGGGGAAGCTGACATGCAGCTGTGCACCGGTCTCCCGGTCGTTCACCGTTGCGGTGCCTGCGATTTCGGTGCGCGTGTTCGCCCATGTGGTGCAGGTGTTGCGCACCGCGACGTTGCCTTGCGGGTCGAGCGAGTAGTGCGCTTGCGTGTCGCGCGCGCAGATCACATTGAAGTACTGCGGCACGGCGGCGAGCTGACGCCAGGTGCCGAGGTACCGGTCCAGATCCAGACTCGGCACCGGCGCGGGGCCTGCGACCGGGGTCGGTATCGGCACCGCGGCAGCCCCGACTGTGACCAGGGTCGCCGCGGCGAATACGGCGGCGAGCCCAGCAAGGAGGCGAGCGGACAAGCGTGGTGTTCGGCAACGGGTCACGCGAACTCCTAGAAAACCGGCGACGTTTTCCACCGTACCAGAAAACGATGCATTATTGATGCAACCGTGGCCCGATCTGCGCTTCGACCCCGCGGACGTGACGACGTAGCCCTACCGCGCTGCCCCTCCCCCGAGCCACAGCCACCCAGGCGGAGCGAATCCGACCGACCGGAGCGGGCAGAATAGTGCGATGCCCTCCGGTTCCGTCCCCGTGTCCGACGCGGCCGGATACACGGTGCGCGTGGTGGCCGAACGCCTCGGCATCCCGACGGCGACCTTGCGCAGCTGGAATCGTCGTTACAACATCGGACCGCCACAGCACCGCCCCGGCAAGCACCGCCTGTACACCGAAGCCGACATCGCCATGCTCGAGCGCATGCTGACTCTGATCCGCACGGGAGCGAGTCCGGCGGGAGCCGCGGCGGCGGTGCGCGGACCGGCTCCCATGCTCGGGGAGTGCGCGTCGCTGCTGGCCGCGGCCTTCGCACTGGACACCAGGTCGGTGTCGATTCAGTTGGCGGCACACGTCCGCGCCTTCGGCGTAGTGGACACGTGGAACCTGCTATGCCGCCCCGCCTTCACCGACATCGTCGGCCGCCAACTCGGCGGCGAGCGATGCATCGATGTCGAGCACCTGCTCTCCTGGTGCATCATCGCGGTGCTGCACCGCACCGATCCGCCGCCGGAATTGCCGAGCCCAACGCCGGTGGTGCTGGCCTGCACCAGCGGCGAGACACATTCGCTTCCGCTGGAGGTTCTGCGCGCGGCCCTCGCCGAACGCGGGATCGGAGCGCGGATGCTCGGCGCAGACGTGCCCACAGGCGCGCTCGCCGACACCCTTGCCCGGTTCGACCGTCCCGCCGCGGTACTGCTGTGGTCGCAGCAGGAATCCACCGCGTTGACCTCCGCGGTGCGCACCTGCGTCGACGCGGGCGCCCGGGTCCTCGTCGGCGGGCCGGGGTGGGAGGGGGTCTTCCTACCCGAGGGCGTCGAGCGAATCCAGAGCCTGGTCGACGCCGCCGACCGGCTCGCATGACCGCTGCCGCGATCGGTCGGCGATTGCTCGCCGGGAGCATCCGGCTGTGGTGCGATTCTCCTGTGCCGAGCTACGCCCTCCAGTTGCCGGTCAGATACCGATCCGACGCGTAACGATGCTCAGCTGATGCGTCGCAACCTCGACGCGGGACGGCAGCAGCCGCGGCGCGAGGCAACTCGGCTCAGCCCGCGGACTTGCCGAGCAGGTGCCGCAGCGCCGGTTCCAATCCTGGCGAACGGAATTCGTGACCGACCTGCTCCAGCCGTGCGGGAACCGCGCGCTGGCCGGCAGAGGCCAGTTCCCGGTTACCTTCGCGACCGAGGAGCAGGGCCGGGCCGAATCCCGGCACCGGGAGCAGCGCGGGCCGGTGCAGGACCCCCGCCAGGACCTTCGTGTACTCCGCGTTGCGGACGGGATGCGGGGCAACCGCATTGACCGGGCCGGACAGACGCCCGTCCCACAGTGCACGGTGGTAGACGTCGATCAGGTCATCGAGCCCGATCCAGGACAGCCATTGACGACCATCGCCGATGCGTCCGCCCAGCCCGGCGGCGAACAGCGGGCGCAGCAGGTGCAGGGTGCCACCGCGCGGGGACTGCACGATCCCGGTGCGCACCCGCACCACCCGGACGCCGGACTCGGCGGCCGGGCGCGATGCGGCTTCCCAGTCGTCGACCAGGTCGGCAAGGAAACCGTCTCCGCGCGCGGCGTTCTCCGTCAGCGTTTCGTCGCCGCGGCCGTATCCGTAGTAGCCGATCGCGGAGGCGCTGACGAAGACCGGCACCGCTGCCCGCGCCGCGACCTCGGCGAGCCTGCGAGTCGGCCCGATCCGGCTGTCGGCCACCGCACGTTTGTGCTTCTCGGTGAACCGGCCCGCGATCGACGCGCCCGCCAGATGCACGACCGCGTCCACGCCGTACAGCAGGTCCGGCGCGGGATTATCGGTGTCCCACTGCCTTTCGTCCGCGGCGCGCGGCGGGTGACGGACCAGCCTGAGCACGGTGTGCCCTCCGGTGGTCAGGAACGCCGTCAGCGCCGAGCCGACCAGGCCGGAGGCCCCGGTCACCGCGATGGTCGCGGCCTCGAAGCCGGACCGCGCCGCCCGCGCGTGCGCGGCCAAGTCGTCGGCGAGCTGACGATGACGGTAGGCGAGCATGGGCCGTAGCACCGCGGCGGGCGCCGGCGCGTCGACCCGATCCACGACCCGCGTGTGCGTCTCGTCGACAACCTCGAAATCGTGGGTATGACGCCAGGGCACCAGACCGGCGGGCAGCGAGCCGAGGCCGTCGACGGTGACCGCGTCGACGAACCGGTGCGGCGGGTCGTACTCGTGGGGATCGTGCCGCGCCACCCAGCGCAGCCCGCCCGGCAGCCCGAGCACGGCCTGCCCGTCGGACAGCGAGTCCGCTTCGACCCGTGGCGATACCGGCTGCCAGGGCGGGGCGAGCCGGGTGAGCGCCCCGGGGCGGGCGTGCCAGGCGAACACCTCGGACCGAGGAAGATCGATGACGCTCGAATACTCGATGCCCATGACTCGACTGTAGTCCGGGATGCAGCCATTGAAACGTTCATGCATCGCTTTGCGGCGCGATGGCGCAGAAATCCGCTGGAATGCGGCGTCAAACTAGAACATGTTCTACCATGTGTCGAGTCACGACCCGCGACAACGGAGGTACTGCCATGCCGCTGGCCCCCTCGGCCGCAGCGCTGCTGACTGTCGTCGAGGCTTCACCGCGCGCGGTCGCCGCGCACGACAAGTCGGCGTGGGTCGACCTGTTCGCCGCAGACGCCGAAGTCAACGACCCGGTCGGCGCTCGCCCGCACATCGGCCGCGGCGCCATCGAACGCTTCTACGACACCTTCATCGGTCCGAACACCATCGCTTTCCGGGTCGAACGCGACCTGGTGGACCCACCAACGGTGCTGCGCGACCTCACCATAGTGACCACCATGTCGACCGGCGCCACCGTGTACGTCCCGATGCATCTGCGCTACCGCCTCGTCGAGGAGGACGGGGCCTGGAAGATCGCCGACCTCGCCGCATTC
This sequence comes from Nocardia sp. NBC_01730, assembly GCF_035920445.1. Taxonomy (NCBI): domain Bacteria; kingdom Bacillati; phylum Actinomycetota; class Actinomycetes; order Mycobacteriales; family Nocardiaceae; genus Nocardia; species Nocardia sp. NBC_01730. Next base: position 4,428,550 of record NZ_CP109162.1, read on the forward strand.
TGGGAGCTGGCCGCGATGATCTGGCAGCTGCTGCGCACCGGAGCGCCCGGACTCGGCGCCGCGCTGAAACTCGGACCACAGCTGATCGCCAACCAAGGTTTCGGCGGGATGATCGGGATGCTGTCGGCGCTCCGCGGCGTCGGTCGTACCGGGAAGCGCATGACGACAAGGGTCTTCGCCGCCGCCGCGAGCACGAACCTGCTCCGGGTGCGTGGCCTGCTCGGCAACCGGGCCGAGATCGAATTACCCGCGGGCACACCGGTTTCGGTGGAGGAATTCACCAACCGGGTGCGGAACATGCGCTGGAGCAAGGTGATCGCCGCCGGTCGCACCGTCACGGCGAGCGTCCGGCTCGGCGACACGCACGGGGTCGCGGTCGCCGAGTTCGCCACCGGGGCTACCCACATCACCATCCTCCGCTTCTACCTCGACGCGGTGTGAAAGTGCCTGTCCGGTAGTCGGATGCACCGAAACCCCTACTCCTAGTGCTCCTGACCTGGGATGCGCTGAGGGCACTCACGCAGGATCCTCGAGCGATTCAGGATGTCAGCTGCACGGATTCGGGGGCTTGCTTCTCGACCGAATCGGGCGCGGGCTGCTCGGTCCATCCGGGCGGACCGAAAACGTATCCGAGACGGCCGCGCCAGGTGCCGGCCGCTCGCACATCGCGGACCAGGCCGGCGAGCTCGTGGTAGTTGAGCTTCAGCGGATTGTCGGTGCCGATGTTCTTGGTGAGGCCATAGCGGATCGGTTCGGATTCGGCGGCGAAGCTGCCGAACATACGATCCCAGACAATGAAGACGCCGCCGTAGTTCTTGTCGATGTAGGGCTGGTTCGAGCCGTGGTGGATGCGGTGGTGCGCCGGGGTGTTGAACAGGAACTCGATCGGGCCCGGCAGCGTCGTAACGCGCTGGGTGTGGATCGGGAACTGGTAGAGCAGTCCGATGCTCTGCAGCAGGAAGATCATCCAGGCCGGGAAGCCGAGCAGCGCCGCGGGCACCCAGGCCAGCCCGCGCAGGACGTTGGCGACCGGATGCAGCCAGGGCAGGCGGATCGCGGTAGACAGATTGAAGTGCTCGCTGGAGTGGTGCACGCTGTGCGCGGTCCAGAGCAGGCGGACCCGGTGGTCGGCGCGGTGCGCCCAGTAATAGCAGAAGTCGGTCACGACGAGGCCGAGTACCCAGACCCACCACGACCTCGGCGAGAGGTGTAGCGGCGTGATCGCCGCGGCGCCCACCACCGCTGAGAACGGAATCAGGTACTGCATCAGCGGCTTCACCAGCCTGCCCAGCGTGAACGTCGCCACGTTCGCGGCGGTGTCGCGGACCGACCCGCTGTTGCGGGATCGGTCGGGATCGCGGCGGTAGGCGATCCACTCCACGAGCATCAATACCGCGAACGCCGGAATGGCATAGCTCAACAACTCCACACGGCCCATGAGATCTCCTTCACCGTCTGCTGTCGGAATTCGACGCTACGGGGACGGGCCCGCGCGAACATCGCGCCGACGAGGGATTCGACATCCCTCGCGCGAGGGACGCGGTCGCCCCGGTGCGCGGGCAGAGTTGTCGCGCGGCGTCCGCGGGCACGGGAGCGGATTCACTAGGATCGCCCGCGGGCTTCGACGCTGGGACGAGCAGAAGGCGGTGGCGAACTGTTGGATGTGAGCAGGTCGCTGGCGCGCCAGTCGGTGGTGGTCGCGGTGGTGGCCGCGCTGATCGACGCGGTGGTGCTCGGTCTGTGCGGCGTGTTCGCCGTGGCCCCGTGGCAGACGGTCGCGGCCCTTGCCGGGATCGTCGCCGCCGACTTGGCGCTGGCCGCGCCGCCGCGGACGGCCGGGGTGGTGGCCGTGGTGCAGGTAGCGGTGCGGTTGCTGGCCGCACTGCTACTGCATCGGCACGGTTTCCCGGCGCGCTTCGCGGACGTGGGATTTCTCGTCGCGGGATATCGCGCAGGGGCATGGCTCAGCGGCCCGAAATCCGTGCTGACCATGCTCGCACTGTGCGGCGGCGTCGCATCGGCGCACCTGCTCACCGACAGCAGCGCGGCGCACGACTGGCGGCTGCTGCTCGCCTCGACCGTGTCCGCGGGGTGCGTACCGTGGCTCGTCGGCCGCTACACCACGGCACGCGGCGCCTACATCGCCGATCTCGAGCAGCAAGCCCAGCTGCGCCAGCAAGAGCACAGGGCCGCGTTGGAGCGGGCCGTGACCGACGAGCGGGCCGCGATCGCGCGGGACCTACACGACGTGATCTCCCATCACGTCAGCGCGATCGGCATCCACGCGGGGGCGGCGCGGCTCGCCATGGGCGACGACGCGGGTACCGCGGCCACCAGGTCGCTGGCCGCCGTGGAATCCAGCAGCAGGGCGGCGATGGTCGATCTGCGCCGCCAGCTCGATCTGTTGCACGGCCGCGAGGACGAGGGGCAGCGCCAGCCTGGGCTCGCCGAGATCGACGGTTTGATCGAGCATGTGCGCGCGGCCGGACTCGACGTCGAGGTGATCGAGCGCGGCACGGCAGTCGAGCTGCCGGAATCACTGAACATCACGCTGTATCGCATCGTGCAGGAGATGCTGACCAACGCGCTGCGCCACGGCGACGGCACGCACGCGCGGCTGGAGGTGGAGTACCTGCCGAAGCGGGTGGTCCTCCGCGCCACCAATCCCCTCGCCCCCGAACCTGCCACCGCCGAGCCCTCGGTACCGCGCGGCCTCGCCGGGATCCGCCGCCGCGCCGAGCTCTTCGACGGCGAACTGGACTACGGGCAGAACGGAACCCACTGGCACACCACGGTTTCGCTGCCGATCGGAGGATCGTGAACACCCCCATCCGTGTCCTGATCGCTGACGACCACAGCATGTTCCGCTCCGGTCTGCGCGCCGTCGTCGACAGCCAGGCCGACCTGGACTGTATCGCCGAAGCGAGCGACGGGCGCACCGCCATCGCCGAAACCGCCCGGCTACGACCGGATGTCGCGATCCTCGACGTCCGCATGCCGAAGCTGGACGGGCTTGCGGCCACGGCCGCGATCGTCGCCGCAGGTGGCACCCACGTCCTGGTGCTCACCACCTACGACAGCGATGCCAACCTCTATCGCGCGTTGCAGGCCGGAGCGAGCGGCTTCTTGCTGAAGAGCCTTCCGCCGGAGGAACTGGTCGCCGCCATCCGCATCGCGGCGCGCGGCGACGCGCTGATCGACCCCTCGATGACCCGCCGCCTGGCATCCCGCTTCGCGAGCAGTCTCACGCCGCCGCGCACACCGCCGGAGGTGCGGCAGCTCACCGCCCGCGAGCTGGAGGTGCTGCTGCTGCTCGCCGATGCGCGCAGCAACGCCGAGATCGCCGCGATGCTCGGCGTCGGCGAGGAGACGGTGAAAACCCACGTCTCGAGGATCCTGGCGAAGCTCGGCGTCCGTGACCGCATCCATGCGGTCGTCTACGCTCACCAGCACGGTTTGGTCACCCACGGACCGCCGCCTTCGGACTGACCGCGCCGGTCGACTCGGCCCGGTCGACCTATCCCGCGGCTCGGGCCGCGGGATAGCCGTTCGTCCAACGGCGGAGTGGCGGCTCGCACCACCCCGCCGCAGTCCGTTAGGAACCGGTCGGCGTTTCGCCGACAGTGGTCGTCGGATCGATGACGCCGAAGACCTCGCCTTGCGGGCCCTGCACGACGCCCATGCGACCGAACGGGCTGTCGTCGGGCCCCATCATGACGGTGGCGCCCAACTCGCCCGCCTTGGCCAGCGCGCCATCGGTGTTGCCGACCTGGAACCACGCCAGCCAGTACGCCGGGTCGTCGCCTGGCGTCTTGGTCGAATCGTTCATACCGCCGACGGGATCGCCGTCCGCGGCCAGGCTCAAGGTGGAGTAGACGAAGTTCTGCCCGTCGCCGATCTCGGTGTAGTGCCAGCCGAAGACCTCGGCATAGAACTCCTGGGCCTGCTTGTAGTCGCCGGTATGCAGTTCGTTCCAGCAGTAGGCGCCGTGCTCGTTGTAGACGCCCGCCCCGCCGTGGGCTTTGGCTTCCCACACTCCGAAGACCGCACCGGTGGGGTCCGCGGCGACGAACATCCGGCCGGCGTCGAGCACATCGAACGGCGGCATCATCAGGGAACCGCTCGCGGCGGTGACCTTTTCGGCGACCGCGTCGGCGCTGTCGACGGCGATGTAAGTGGTCCAGACCGAGGGCATCGGCATGCCCTCGGGTTTGGGTCCGATGCCCGCGGCCGGACGGCCGCCGCGCATGGCCATCAGATATCCGCCCGCCTCGGGCGAGCTGTCTTCGATCTCCCAGCCGAAGAGTTCGCCATAGAACTCGCGAGCACGTGTGGTGTCGTCGACCTGGCAGTCGACCCAACATGGTGTTCCCTGCGGCCATCTTCCGTCATGAGTGGGCATTCCGGTGCCTCCTGACATGGATTGCTGAAGTGCGGCCGGGACAGCCAGCACACGCATAGTCAACCACCAGCATCCCCTCCGGATGGCCCGAATCGACCGACCGTTCTCGACCGATCCAGCAGACAAATCACCAGTTCGACGACCCACAGGCAGATCAGCGCCGGCACGAAGGTCGCGCAGGCCGACGATCGAGGAGACGACAGCTCCAGCACCTTCAGCAACTAAAGAGTGACACGCTGCGCCTCGGGCGTAGGCACCGCCGCCCACCGTGGCGGCCGCCGAATTCACCGGGCGCCCAGCCGACCTACCTCTTCGCCTACGCATGACCCGGCGACAACGAGATCGCAGCGACATCGCTGGTGGTGGATGTCCCGTTATGCCACAATCTCTTTCGGAAAAGTACGGAATCCCATTCCGCCGAATTCGCTCAGTAATACGCATAATTCGCCGACCGTTCTGGACACGAATTCGATCGACTGATTCGAATCGGGTCAGAGGCATGCGGAGCATCTCGGCGATCCCCTGGGGAGTCGAGGAGCCGATGCGGCATCCACGCCAGATCCCGAATTCCACGGGTGCAATTCGATGGCTCACCGATCGAGAACTGTCCAGGGCACGGGGTAACCTCGGCTAGACAACCGAGAGATGGGTACGAAGAAGGCCCCCGGAGATATCCTCCGAGGGCCTCTCGCTTGTAGCGGGGACAGGATTTGAACCTGCGACCTCTGGGTTATGAGCCCAGCGAGCTACCGAGCTGCTCCACCCCGCGTCGGTGAACACAACATTACACACGGGTTCACTTGCTCTGCAAATCGCCAGGTCAGATGGAAATTTACCTGGTTTTCCAGCCGGAGAACGCACGCAGGCGGTCGCGATCGACAGCCAAGGAGGCCCAGATCACAGCGGTGAGCGATGACCGCAAACCCCAGTACCCGGCGGCGCCCGCGCGCTTTTGACACCAGGTGAGCACTTCAAACGTGATGGGCGTCACTATTTCAAGGTGATCTCAATCACATAACGATGCGATAACTTACCGTCACATCGGCGTGTTGGTGCCGTTTTCACCTGCCGAAACGCCGATATTCGAGTTATTCGCTTCATGCAATTCAGGCGTTATCGAGATGTGATCTGCTGAGATTTCTTCGTTACCTTCAGTCCACGGCCCGGATCAACCGTGATGGGCTCGAACTCGAACCGCCGAACACCGGTGACCCTGTCCCGCGGTTCGAGGATCCCCGACGACCTGGGGACAGGGACGCGGCATGCTCCATCGCCGTGCCGGCGGGCGCAGGGAGGGAAACCACCATGACTGAGAACCGGAAGTTCAGCACCCGCGCCCTCGGCTTCGCCGCCGTCACCGGCGCTCTTGTTGCCGTCCCGTTCACACTCTCCACCGCTACAGCCTCCGCCGCGCCGACCCACAACTGGGACGGCGTCGCGCAGTGCGAGAGCGGTGGCAACTGGGGAATCAACACCGGAAACGGCTACTACGGCGGTCTGCAGTTCTCCCAGAGCACCTGGGCCGCTAACGGTGGTCACGGCTCCGCGCACACCGCAAGCAAGGACGAGCAGATCCGCGTCGCGGAGAACGTGCTCGACACGCAGGGCCCCGGCGCGTGGCCGGTGTGCGGTCAGTACCTGCGTCCTGACACCTCCGAGCCCGAGCCCGCTGCGGTGCCGGAGCAGACCCTCGCCGCGCCTTCCCAAGAGGACGCCGAGTCCGTGGTCGAGCAGGCCAAGTCGGCCGCGGGCGAGCTGGCAAAGCAGTATGGCCTGGAAGGCCCTTACCAGCTGCTCCTGCAGCAGAACAGCGCGATCGTCGACTCGCTCGGCCGCTGACACCAGCGATCCACGAGCAAGAATGGGGCTGCAATCCTTCCGGATTGCAGCCCCATTTCCGTCCGCCCAGCTCGCCGCCGCGCTACTTCACGCGCAGCGTCCCACCCTCAGCGTCCAGCGTCCTGATACGCCTTGACGGCGGCTTCGAGGTCGTCCAGCGCCCTGCCGAAGTCCTGGAAGTTTCCGCTGCGCATGGCGTTGCGCACGTTCTCGATCCTTCGGTTCAACTCGGCCGCCGCGGCATCCTTGCCGGAGGACGATCCCGTCGACGGCGGTGGGGTGACCGCGGGCGGTGGGGCTACGCCGTTGGCGGTCCCGCTGCTTTGATCGACCGGCGGCGGAACTGTGCCGGGTTTCGGCCTGGTGCCCGAATCACCGCCGAACGGCGTCGCCAGTGCACCAGCGCCTGGGATCACTTGGTTCAAGGCCTCGGCCAGGGTCGAGGCATAGCCCACCTTGACGCTGCCCGCCGCGTCCCGATAGCTCACCAGGACCCGCAACAGTTGCGGGAAGGTCGCGGTGTTCGGACCCGTATTGCGCTCGTTGTAGAACGGCTCGACGTAAAGGATTCCTCCGTCTGCGATCGGCAATGTCAGCAGATTGCCGTACTTGATCTTGTTCGAGTTGGATAGCAGGGTCTTCTCGCGCGAGACCTCCGGCGCCGTCGTCATTCGGTTCTGCGTCTGCTGCGGACCCAATGTCTGTGTGTCGGTGGGCAATCGCAGAATAGTGAACTTGCCGTACCCGTCCGGGTCCGACCGCACCGAGATGTAGGCCGAAAGGAACTGCCGGTTGTAACCGACCATGGCGCTGGTCAAGTTGAACGTCGGCTTGTTCGTTTGCGGGTCGCCGAGCAGCACGTAGTACGGCGGCTGATTCGCGGTCGTCCCGCCTTCGGTGGTCGGGTCGGCGGGCACCGACCAGAATGCGTTGTTGGTGAAGAATTCGCGCGGATCGTCCACGTGATACTTGGTCAGCATCTCGCGCTGGACCTTGAACAGGTCCTCCGGGTAGCGGAAGTGCGCCCGCAGTTCCGGCGAGATCTCGCTCTCCGGCTTCACCGCGCCGGGGAACACCCCGCGCCACGCCTTCAACACCGGATCCGACGAGTCGGTCTCGTACAGCGTGACACTGCCGTCGTAAGCGTCGACCGTGGCTTTGACCGAGTTGCTGATGTAGCTGACCGACTTGCGCGGCAGCAGCCTGCCGGTCTTCTTGTCGATGCTGTCCTCGACGGCACCCTCCAGCGAGGTGGACTGCGCGTACGGGTAGTTGTCCAGAGTGGTGTAGGCGTCCACGATCCAGACGATTCGACCGCCGACGACCGCAGGGTAGGCGTTGCCGTCGGTGGTCAGCCACGGTGCGACCTTCTGCACCCGCTCGCGAGGGCTGCGGTTGTAGATGATCTTGGAGTCGTCGGCAATGGCCGAGGAGAACAGGATGTTGCGCTCGGCGTACTTGGCCGCGAAGGCGAGGCGGTTGAACCAGTTGCCGATCGGCACGCCGCCCGTGCCGGTATAGGTGTACTGCGCGGTGTCGGAGTCGTACTCGCGCGGACGCTGGCCGTCCATCGCGCCGACGATCGCGTAATCCGGATCGGACTGCGAGATCAGCTCACCGAAGTAGACGCGCGGCTGGTCGACCTTGATCCGCTGCTTGTCCGACGGCGTGAACAGGTCACTGACCATGAAGATCGGGTAGCCGCTGTCGCTGCTGCCCCCGGCCACGTTGGGATCTTCGGACTGCGGTTTGTTCACCCGGTTTGCGGGGGCGGCGACGAAGCCGTTGCCGTGGGTGTAGACGGTGTGCTTGTTGATCCAGTCGGTCTGGTTTCCGCTCAGCGCCGCGGGCGACAGCTCACGCGCGGCGACGATGTAGTCCTGCACGTCGCCGTCGAGGTTGTAACGGTCGATGTCCAGCGACTCCGGGAAGCCGTAGAAGTTCTTCAGCTGACGCAGCTGGGTAAAGGTGGGCGCGAGGATGTTCGGGTCGAGCAGCCGAGCGTTGCCGATGGTCGCGGCGTCCACCGGAACGGTGAGCGGGTTCTTGTTGCTCTCGCCCTTGAAGTCCTTGTAATCGATCTTGTCGTCGGTGATACCGAACGCCTGCCTGGTCGCAGCGATGTTGCGTTCGATGTACTCGCTCTCCTTGTCGGCGGCGTTGGGGCGCACCGAGAACTGTTCGACCACCAGCGGCCACACCGCGCCGACCAGGATCGAGGACAGCACAAGCAGCGCCGCGGCCATCGCGGGCACCCGCAGATCACGCAACACGATGCCGGCGAAGAACGCGATCGCGCAGATGACGGCGATGGACAACAGGATGAGCTTGGCGGGCAGCACCGCATTGATGTCGGTGAAGGAACCGCCGGTGAAGGTGGGCTCCTTGCGGCTGCTGGAGAGCAGCTCGTACCGGTCGAACCAGTACGCGATCGCCTTGAGCAGCACGAAAAGCCCGGCGAGCACGGCCAATTGGATGCGGGCGGGCCGGGTGAGCGTGCCCTCGCGCCCGCTCAGCCGCAGGCCGCCGAAGACGTAGTGGGTGACCAGGCTGGCGAAGAACGCGATGACCACCGCGACGAACAACCAGTTCAGCACCATCCGATAGAACGGAAGGTCGAAGGCGTAGAAGCCGACATCCAGATGGAACTGGGGGTCCTTCTCGCCGAACGAGCCACCGTTCAGGAACAACTGCACCGTCACCCAATTCGACTGTGCCACCAGGCCGGACAACAGGCCGAGCAGCACGGGAATGCCTACGCCGAACAGCCGCAGCCTGCTCATCACGGTGGTGCGGTAACGCGCGATCGGATCATTCGGGCCCGCCACCGGCGCGAACACCGGCCTGGACCGGTAGGCGAGCAGCAACGCCAACCAGACGACGAGGCCGACGAAGATCGCCACGACGAGGAACAGCAGGATTCGGGTCCGCAGCACGGTGAGATACACGTTGCGGAAGCCGACCTCGCCGAACCACAACCAGTTCGTATAGGTGTCCGTCAGCCGCGGACCCAGTAGCAGCAACGCCGCGAGGACGATGGCCGCCAAAAGCAGCACACGGCTGCGTCGGGACAGCGAAGGTAAGCCGGTGGGGGGCCGCATGCCCACGATGCCACTCTCCAAGGTCAGACGGCACTCGCACCGATACGCCCGGCCGATGCGCCGCAGTCCGATGTTGCGGGTGGTCCTTCCGGACCGTCCCGGCCCACTCTACGGAAATCGGACACGGTGCGGCTGCCAGGGTTGCGCTTGCCGCTCGTGACGGTCGATCACCCGGGTTCGCGATTGTCCGCGACGCCGGTTTGATTGGATGTTTCCGTGACCTCAGACCTGCACGCCGAACTCGTCCTCGCCCGTTCCGTCCGGGAGGTGGCGGACTTCGTCGACGCCGAGGGTTGGAGTCGGCCGCCGCAGATGTTCGCGCTGGTGCCCACCGCCGATCTGGTCGCGGCCCAGCCCGAGCTGATAGATCAGGTCGACGCCGGGGACGAGCTCACCCCGGTCGCTCAGGAGGCGTTCCCGGACGATGTGACCGGCGGGTCGATGGCGCTGGACGAGTTCCTGGCCACCACGAGCTGGCCCCCCGCCGTTCGGGGCTGTGTGCTGGTCCAGGAGATCGTGGTGCTGCCGCCTGACGCCGAGTCCACGCTCGATGACGCGTTTGCTCCGCTGCTCGCCGACCACGAGGCAGCCGACGCGGCCGCCCGGGCGGCCGCCGAGGCACATCCGGAACGCAGGGAAGCGCGGCTGTTCGCCGCGGTGCTGCGCGACGGCGCCTCGCTGTGCCTGCTGCAGCTGCGCCCCGAGGACGACGAAGACGACGCCGACGACTTCGGCGACCTCGACCTGCGCACCTATCCGAACCTGGCGCCGAACCTCATCGAGGCGCTGCACCACACGCTGGAGTGAGGCTCACCCGCAGCTGACGGTGTCCCTGCCCGCGTTGATGTCGTTGAGCGACTGCACTGCGCCGGTGAGGTTCTCGACCTTCACCAGCCGCAGGCCGTCCGGGCTCCGCTGCTCGGCTTCGTTGCAGTTGGCGGCGGGGACCAGGAAGGTCTCCGCGCCCGCCGCACGCGCGGCCATCATCTTGTACTGGATGCCGCCGATCGGACCGACCTTGCCGTCCTGATCGATGGTCCCGGTGCCTGCCACGAACTTGCCACCGTCCAGCTCGCCGGGCGAGAGCTTGTCGATCAGCGCGAGGCTGAACATCAGGCCTGCCGAAGGCCCGCCGATGTCGGCGAGGTTGAAGGCGACCTGCATGGGCGGGCGCGCGCCTTCGCCCGGCGTCACGCCGAGGTAGCCCTTGGTCGCGTCGTCCGGGCGGGCGCCGAGGGTGAGCGTCGCGGTCTGCTCGGCGCTGTTCCGCCGGTACACCACGGTCAGCGTGCTACCGGGCGCCTGCGACGACACCGCGGTGACGACGTCCTCTGGCTCGGGCATGGGCGCGCTGTTGATGCTGACCAGCTCGTCGCCGGCGCGCAGCACCCCCTTGGCCGGGCCGTCGTCGGAGACCTTGCGCAGCAGCACCACGGTCGGCAGGTTCAGGTAGTGCAGCGCCGCGACCTCGGCATTGCCCTCGGAGTCCTTGAAGTCCTGCTGGTTGGACTTGTCGATCTCGTCACGCGACACGCCGGGCGGGTAGACCTCCGCGCGCGGCACCAGACCGTGCTTGCCGCTGGCCCAGAAGCCGAACGCCTCGAAGATGCTCAGCCCGTCGCGCACCGACACCGTGGTCATGTTGAGATGCCCGGTGGTCGGATCCTCCTGCGCGCCCTCGACGTCCACGACCTCCTTGCCGTCCACCTCGCCGAGCGTGTTGAAAGTAGGACCGGGGCCGAGTGCGACGAACGGCACAGTGAGCACGCTGCCGACGACACCCAGCACGAGCACCGGGATCAGAGCGGCCACGAGAGTGAGGATCCGACGATTCACCTGGACCACAGTAGTGATCGTCACCGGCGCTGGCGGCGGAGGCGGCCATTTCGCCATCGCGCGCGTCCTCCGATTTCGCGCCGCGCGAACATCGGGGCACCGTGCTTCACGCGTAACGTAAGGGCTATGAGTGACCTCCCCTTCGGATTCTCGAACCGCGACGACGACGATCGCAAGCGCGGCGACGAGCCGAGCGGTCCGGGTCCGAACGATCCGCTCGGCTTCGGGATCGGTGCGTCCGGTGCGGGCGGGTTCGACCCTGCACAGCTCGGACAGATGCTGACCTCGCTGGGGCAGATGTTCAGCGGCATGGGGCAGCCGAGTTCGGGGCAGGCCGGGCCGGTGAACTACGACGTCGCGAAGCGACTGGCCCGCCAGCAGCTCGGCTCGACCGTCGCGCCGGTGTCGTCGAGCACGACGCGGGCGGTGACCGACGCCGCGCACCTGGCCGAACTATGGCTGGACGGCGCGACCACCCTGCCCGCGGGCGCCGTCAGGACGGTCGCGTGGACCGCCAACGACTGGATCGAGCAGACCCTGTCCACCTGGCAGCGGCTGTGCGACCCGGTGGCCGAGCAGATCTCCGGGATGTGGACGGCGTCCCTGCCAGAGGAGGCCAGGGAGTTCGCCGCGCCGATGGTCGGCATGCTCGGTCAGATGGGCGGTCTTGCCTTCGGCTCGCAGCTCGGTCAGGCGCTCGGCCAGCTCGCCAAGGAGGTACTGACCTCCACCGACATCGGTCTCCCGCTGGGGCCCACCGGCACCGCGGCGCTGCTGCCCGCGGCGATCTCGGAGTTCAGTGCGGGCCTGGAACAGCCGGAGAGCGAGATCCTGGTGTTCCTCGCCGCGCGTGAAGCGGCCCATCAGCGACTGTTCGCGCACGTGCCGTGGCTCCGCCAGCAGGTGCTCGGCGCGGTTGAGGACTACGCGCGCGGCATCCGCATGGACTTCTCCGCGCTGGAGCAGGCCGCGCAGGGCATCGACCCGATGGCGCTGGCCGATCCGTCGAAGCTCGAGGAGATCCTGGCGCAGGGCACGTTCGAGCCGCAGAACACGCCGGAGCAGAAGCAGGCGCTCGAGCGCCTGGAGACGCTGCTCGCGTTGATCGAGGGCTGGGTGCAGGTCGTGGTCACCGACGCCGTTGGTGATCGGCTGCCCGGCGCGGGCGCGCTGGCCGAGACGCTGCGCCGGCGCCGCGCCACCGGCGGCCCGGCCGAGCAGACTTTCGTGACCCTGGTCGGCCTGGAGTTGCGTCCGCGCAAGCTGCGCGAGGCGGCGGCGCTGTGGCGCAGGCTCACCACCGACGCGGGCATGACCGCGCGCGACGGCGTATGGGCGCACCCCGATCTGCTGCCGGATACGAACGACCTGGACTCACCCGCCAGCTTCATCGACTCGGTGATCGGCGGCGGGACCACGGCGTTCGATGACCCGCTCACGCAACTCGCCGAGACCGAGGCGCGCGAGCAGGCCGAGCGCGAGCAGCGGAACAGCGGACCCGATCTGGGCAAGGACGGCGGCGCGTCCGCCTGAGCCGCCCTGTTGATAACCGAAAACCTGTGGATAACCACGGGTTTTGGGGCGAGTCGCGCAGTGCGTGGTTTGCATACTTCTGACCATGACAATGATGTGTCGCGGTCCGAGGTTACGGCCGAGGGTGACCGTCCTGGTGCGCCCTGCCGGCGTCGTCCAGCTCGGGTGGGCCCCGGAGACCGCCTTGGTGCTCGGCCCCGAGGACATGGACGCCGAAACCGTGCTCGCGTTCCTGCGCCTACTGGACGGCTTGCGGACCCGGCCGCAGATCATCTGGCGCGCCGGGGAATGCGGTATCGATCCAGAGCGCGCTGTGGCGCTGCTCACTCTGATCGACGAAGCCGGGCTGCTCGACCACCCCGAGGACCGGGCCGGGCAGGTCCGGGCGGTACGTGTGCACGGGCTCGGCCCGCTGTCGGACGCGGTGTCGGCCGGACTGCGCACACTCGGCATACGCCCGACCCACTCGCGCGATCATTCGCCCGACGCGGCGGCGGTGCGCACGTGGCGGTCCGACCTCGTGATACTCGCCGATGCTCTGATGCCCGACCCACGGTTGGTCAATGACCTTGTGCTGCAACGGATTCCGCATCTACAACTGCGCATCCGCGATGGCATCGGCGTGGTCGGCCCGTTCGTGCTGCCCGGCGAAACCAGCTGCCTGCGCTGCCTGGACCTGACCCGCTGCGACTACGATCCCGAGTGGCCGCACCTGGCCGCCCAACTGCTCGGGCGGGTCGGACACGCCTCGCCGGCCGGGATCGCGGCCACGGCGGCGCTGGCGCTCGGCGAACTCGAGGCGATCCTGGCGTGCTCGGCGCGCCGGGCACCCGCAACCCTGGACACCACGCTCGAATTGGATCTTGATTCGCATCTGGTCGAGCGACGGCGATGGGCACCGCATCCCGCCTGCGGATGCCGCGCGACTTCCGCTGGTGCGAACGCCTGATGCCGAGCCCCAAGGATCCTCCCGACCAGGCCAACTGCGCGCGGCGAGCCCGGCCGGCGATGACCGTGCCCGCAGTGATGCTGAGGAACCCGATCGCAATGACGGTGGTGGCGCCGATTTTCTGGGCCAGCGGGCCGAGGTCTGCCAGGCCGCCACCAGCGGCGACGACCCCGACCTCGACGCCATGATTCTGCGGCTGCACATCAAACCGGCCGCCCGAGGTGGCGCTCCGGCGCTCCGACCACCACCACCGACCTGCACACCACACTCTGTCGGACGCAACCCCGAACACCGGATGTCGACGCTCGCGGTGAGAGCAGGCGATGCGAAGATGCGCGTTGGCGCTGCATGGGAACGCTGCGGTGGGCGGGTCTGCGATCTCCATCACACCACAGCACATCCGAGCTACGTAGGTGGTGTCGCAGCAAATACGGTGTTTCACCGATGTGAGCCCTATACCTAGACGATGAGAATCGGAAGTGTCGGCGGACAGTATGTGTCGACCCGTCCGGAGGTGATTGTTCAACCACAGGGCCCTACCCGCCAAGGACGATCACGACCCCTGCGGCGCACAACGGAGTGACGCCGAGTTCGAGCAACGACGCTCGGTGGGGTCGCAGCCATCCCGAGCTGACCGTTCTCCACGCGCCCTGCGGTAGTTGAGTCCCGGCGTCGACGAGGGCTGCCGGATTGAATTCACAGCCGGAAAATTCAATAAGCGATAATGCGACGGCCGAGCTCGACTTCATGCCGGGTCGACGGCAGACAGGTGCGATATGCCGCCCTGTGATGGCAGATCCATCCGGCTGACAGAGGTGTTATCTCTCGTGGCCGACCGATCGAGAACCGGTTCATCCGATGACTACACTATTGCCTCTTGCATACGGGTACTTGCGCGATGACTTGCTTCGTGACCGCGACTCCGATTCGAGTGAAGACAGGCTGCGTGCCGCTGCCAGGTCACTCGGCTACGAGCTGGTCACCGTATTCCGCGAGCCGACACCACAGAACGGAACACTTCCCCCGGTGTTCGTCGATCTCGTCCGGGAATGCCGGCGAGCCGCAGCACACGCTGTGATAACACTGCACGGACACATGTCGAACATGTCCGTGTGCCGGATGGTCCTGCTGGCGGTCCTCGAAGTGCGAGCAGATGCCGAAGTGCACGAAGTCGGACCTTGAACCGTCGGACGGGGTGTCGGTGCGCCGCCGACTTCGTGAACGTGTGCCTGTGCTCAGGTTTCCGCTGGTCTCACCGCCGGAAGTAGCGAGTGATCAAGATTGCCATGGCAAATCCACGGGTCCGTCCGCCATGATGGGTACGTGTCTGAGATAGTGCGCCGTCCCGCGTCCCGAAATGCCAAGCTGGCCAAGATTCCGCTGGGCATCGCCGGGCGGGCCGCCGTGGGGTTCGGCAAGAAGCTCGCCGGAGGCGACAAGTCCGCGATCAACGCCCAACTCAACCAGAAGGCCGCCCAGCAGTTGTTCACCATATTGGGTGAACTCAAGGGCGGCGCGATGAAGTTCGGGCAGGCGCTCAGCGTGATGGAGGCCGCGGTCCCGGAGGAGTTCGGCGAACACTACCGCGAGGCGCTCACCAAGCTGCAGTCCGCCGCGCCGCCGATGCCAGCCGCGACCGTCCACCGCGTGCTCGACCAGCAGCTCGGCACCCAGTGGCGGCGGCGCTTCCGCGAATTCGACGATACTCCGGCCGCGTCGGCCAGCATCGGACAGGTGCACAGGGCGGTGTGGGCGGACGGGCGAACAGTCGCGGTGAAAGTCCAGTACCCGGGCGCGGACGAGGCGCTGCGCGCGGATCTCAAGACGCTGTCGCGAATGACCGGTCTGATCGCGTCGGTGATCCCCGGCTCGGATGTGAAGCCGATCATCGCCGAGATCACCGAGCGCACCGAGGAAGAGCTGGACTATCGCAACGAGGCGGCCAACCAGCGCGCCTTCGCCAAGGGTTTCGATGGGCACGGCGAAATCGTGGTGCCGAAGGTGGTGGCGAGCGCTCCGAAGGTAATCGTCACCGAATGGTTGGATGGCACCGCTGTTTCCATGATCATCGCGCGGGGCGCCGAGGATCCGGTAGGCACCCGCGCGCTGCGCAATCGCGTCGCGGGTCTGATGGGCCGGTTCCACTTCTCCGCCCCGGAGATCGTCGAACTCTTGCACACCGATCCGCACCCGGGCAACTTCATGATGCTGCCCGACGGCAAGCTCGCCGTAATCGACTTCGGAGCATGCGCGCCGATGCCCGGCGGCTTCCCGCCGGTGCTCGGCCGGATGCTGGCCCTGGCGGTCGAGGAGCGCTTCGCCGAACTCACCGAGCTGATGTACGACCACGGCTGGGTAATTCCCGGGCGGGTCGTCACCCATCAGGAGATCGCCGACTATCTGCGACCGTTCACCGACCCGATCCAAACCGACTCGTTCCATTTCACCCGAAAGTGGATGCAGCGGGTGGCGGGCAGGGCATCCGACATCTCCAGCGCTGAGATGAAAACTGCACGGGCACTCCAGCTTCCGGCCGAGTTCGTAATGATCTTCCGGGTCCTCGGCGGCTCCGTCGGCATCCTGGCCCAACTCGACGCCGAGCTGCCGTTCATGCAACTCGTACGCACCTGGATGCCGGGATTCCGTGAGGAACGCACCGCCTCCTGAGCTGTGTTTTTGGCCGCGCCGGCGCGGCGGGTTCGCGGCCCCCTTTTGGCTCGCGTCCGAGCGGCCGACGCTGGCGACTTCGTCGCGGACGCGTCGGCCGCTCGGACGCGAGCCGGGCCGCGAACAGGGGAATGCTCGGTCTCGCTTCGCTCGGAAGTGGGGGTTGGGCCGATGTGGTCGCGTCGGGTGGCGAGCGGGTAGAGGTTCGGCAGTGAATGTTCGCGACACCCATAAGGCTTGCACCCTGTGGGTCGCGGTGCGTGAATCGTCGTTGTGGATCAACCACAACTTGACCGATAGCTGTGTTGTTTTTGCGGCGCTGTATTGACGGGGGCCCGGAGATCGGTCCCGGGCCGAACCCACGGGGTCAGGTCAAGCATGTTTACGGCCCGGGAATTCTCGCGTCCGAGCGGCGGAGACTAGCGACTGCGTCCCGTGCACGTCTGACGTTCGAACGCGAGCCGGGCCGCGGACGGCTCTTGTAAGACTCTCACTCGACGGGGGAGGCGGTTTGTGGTTGGGGCGGAATTCAGGCGGTGCTCATGGGGTTTGCGCCTGACGGGGCTGAGGGGTAACGCAGCCGAGCCGCTCACCTGGTAGCGGTGAGCGGCTGGTCTGCTTTCTCGTTCGTTGGCTCGGCCCGCGTCGGGACCGACCGACTCGAGCACATCGACCGGAGGGAGGGAAGTCACTTCCCAGCTCACGCTGTGTCCATACGGCATGAGCTGGGCCCTGCGTGGTTACGCCAGCTGCCGAGTCCGGGCCGGACGCTCACGCCGGGACCGCGACCTTGCGCGGACGGCCACGCGGGCGCTTGCGGGCGATCACGACACCCTGGTCGAAGATCTCACCGCCCCAAACACCCCACGGCTCACGCCGATCCATGGCCGCGCTCAGGCAGCCCTTGCGGATCGGGCAGGTCGCGCACAGCGCCTTGGCCTGCTCCAACTGGACCGGGCTCTCGGCGAACCAGAGGTCCGGATCGCCAGCGTGGCAAGGCAGGACCTTGGTGACCTCTCGGGGCCGAGTAGTCGACGCCACGGTTCGGCATGTCACGTCAGTAGCGGCCTGCGGCCAACTCTGTGCGGTGAACACGTCGTTCTCCTTCAGCTCGTTTGCAGCGGTTCGTTTCGTTGTGTCGCGAAACCGGTGCCGGTGGCTGAAGGGCCGAAAAATATTGGCCACGGTTTCGCTTCGTGCGATCCGTGGCCAGGAGGTCGGGAAGGAGGTCCCTACCTAGGTCGACATCTGTGTCGAGTCCTGATCACGGTCGCTGGGTGTGCGGTGCGGAGGCGTGCTGCCTGCGGATCCGCCGGCTCGAGTCCGGCTTCATCCGCGACGACGCCGACTGCTGCCTGGGCAACTGCCGGGTGCCAACCCACGCTGGGCTTGTCCTGGATGACAGTGCGAATAGGCGCATGCGTGGAGGCAGAATTCACCTGCGTCCCAAAGGCGCCGAACGCACCGATGCAGGACAGACCGATCCCCTGCAAGGCGAGGATCCCCCGGGAGGCCGCCATGGGCGCATTGACCGCAACGCCATAGGCGTTGAAGTTCACGATGTTGTCCATTGCTCTGCCTCCCTCCTGTACTCGTGGTGTGTCGGTAACGGTGCGCGCCGAGATGACCTCCCAGTGCGTGACTCCCACCATATGCAAGTTCGTCTACGGCGACAAGCTATTTTCTACCTGCGGTTTTGTGATCTAGATCGAAGCCGGGACACGACGATCGCGAGAACCTCGGCGCCGTACTGATCGAGCTTCTTCGCACCGATGCCCGGAATCGCGGCCAGCGCGGCGTCATCGGCGGGTAGTTGTTCGGCGATCGCGGTGAGCGTGGTGTCGGTGAACACCACGAACTCACGCACCCGCAACGCTTCCGCCTTCTCCGCACGCCACTCCTGCAGTGCGACAAGCAGTTCGGCGTCCAGCTCCGCCGGGCAGCGGCGGCAGCGGCCGAGCATGGTCGCGTAGGTGCCGATCAGCGGTTTGGCGCATACGCGACAGGTCGGGCGGATGCCGTTCGACGTGGTGACCGGCGCCGCGACGCGTGAGGCGGGCGAGTCGTCGGGAACAAGGCCGTTGAGGAACCGCGAACGCCGCCGGGTGCGCCTGCCGCCCTCGTTCCTCGCCAGTGCCCAGGACAGCCGCAGATGCTCACGGGCCCTGGTGACGCCGACATAGAGCAGGCGCCGCTCCTCCTCCAGCGCTCCCTCGTCGGCGACCGAGCCGTCGTCCGCGAGGACGTGCGCGATCGGCAGGGTGCCGTCGGACAGGCCGACGAGGAACACCGCGTCCCACTCCAAGCCCTTGGCGGCGTGCAACGAGGCCAGCGTGACACCCTGCACCGTAGGTGCGTGCCTGGCCTCTGCGCGGGCGGCGAGTTCGCGCAGCAGCCCGGTCAGATCGAGCCGGTCGTCGTGGCCGACCAACTCCTCGGTCAGGCGCACCAGGGCAACCAGCGAGGACCAGCGTTCCCGCGCCTGGGCGCCCGCGGGCTCGGTGGCGGTGAGGCCGAGCGGGGCCAGTACCGCCCGCACCAGCGAGACCAGAGCGGTGCCGCTGCGCGCCTGGTCCGGCAGATCGTCGCGGGCCGTGGCCTGCCGCAACGCCTGCACAGCCTGCCTGACCTCGGCACGTGCGAAGAAACCCTCGCCGCCGCGCACCTGGTATGGGATGCCGCGTTCGGTGAGCGCCTGCTCGTAGCCCTCCGATTGGGCGTTGATGCGATACAGCACGGCGATCTCCGCGGCGGGCGTGCCGCCGTCGATCAACCGCTCGATCGCCTTCGCCGCCGCGGCGGCCTCGGCGGGACCGTCGTCGTACTCGGCGAACGTCGGCTCCGGTCCGTCGGCTCGGCGGCCGATCAGCTGCAGCCTGGTGCCCGCGATGCGGCCGCGCGCCACTCCGATCACGCGATTGGCCAGTGACACCACCTGCGGGGTCGAGCGATAGTCGCGTTCCAGCCGGACCACGGTGGCCTCGGGGAAGCGGCGGGAGAAATCGAGCAGATAGTGGGGAGTGGCGCCGGTGAACGAATAGATGGTCTGGTTGGCATCGCCGACCACGGTGAGATCGTCGCGGTCACCGAGCCAAGCGTCGAGCACTCGCTGCTGCAGCGGCGTAACGTCCTGGTACTCGTCGACCACGAAACTGCGGTAGCGGCCGCGGAATTCGTCGGCAACGGCCGGATAGTCCTCCAGCGCGGCGGCGGTGTGCAACAGCAGATCGTCGAAATCGAGCAGCAGCCCGTCCGGCGTCGCCTTGAGCTTCTCGTAGCCCGCGTAGACGTCGGCCACTCGCATCGCGTCGTACGGAGTTTCGCGGCGGCGCTTGGCGACCGCGGCCGCGTAGTCCTCCGGCGCGATGAGCGAGCCCTTCGCCCATTCGATTTCGCTCAGCAGGTCGCGGACGCTGTCGGTGCCGCTGGAGAGACCAGCCAGGTTCGCCGCCTGCGCGACGATCGGGAACTTGCCGTCGATCAGCCGCCACGGCACGTCGCCGACGATCTGCGGCCAGAAGTATTTGAGCTGCCGCAGCGCGGCCGCGTGGAAGGTCCGCGCCTGCACCTGAGTCGCGTCGCCACCCAGACCGAGCGCGCGCAGGCGACCGCGCAACTCCCCCGCCGCGCGCGCGGTGAAGGTCACCGCGAGCACCTGGTCGGCCTTGACATGCCCTTCCGACACCAGATGGGCGATGCGGTGGGTGATGGTCCTGGTCTTGCCCGTGCCCGCGCCGGCGAGCACGCACACCGGACCGCGCGGCGCGCGCACGGCGGCGGCCTGCTCGGGATCGAGGTCGGCGAGGTCGGGTGCGGGCACGCGGTCCATCATGACAGCGCCCACCGACACACGCCGTGCCGCCGTGGCGAGCGGCCTGCTGCCTGCTCCCTACGCCGGACCGTGGCCTTGCGCGCTCGCTCAGCGGCGGTCGGTTCAGCGCGCGCCGCGGTCGCGCAGCAACCGCAGCGCATCGGAGAATGCGCCGCCGTTCGGGCCGAGCGGGCCGAAGAATTCCTGATCGCAGGACTCGACTGCGACTATCGCCCGATTCACCAGGACCGCACCGGCTTCGGTGGGAACCAGCGCTTTCGCCCGACGATCGCCCGGATGGTCGCGGCGCTCGATCAGGCCCTTCTGTTCGAGTGTGCGCAACACCTGGGAAGTCATCATCGGGTCGGTGGCGGCGTGCGCGGCAAGGTCACGCTGCCGCACCGGATCGTCGCGCCGGTCCGCGAGGTAGGTCAGCGAGGCGAGCAGCACGAACTGCACGTGCGTCAGGTCGAACGGGGCCAGCGCCGCCCGCTGCGCGGCCTGCCACCGGTTGGTCACCTGCCACAGCAACAGGCCGGGACTCTCGTCGGCCTCGCGAAATCTGCTGCGCAGTCCGGCATCCAGCGCTTCCTCGTGCATCGGCCTCCCTCACTCGTCCCGCATCGCCCGCTCGATCACCGCGTAGTCGTGCGCGCTGAGTTCTACCAGGCCGCGACGCAGCACCATGCCCCAGTTCGGCACGCTGGTGAGGTCCAGATCCGCGCGCAGCGCCTCGATCGGGATCTCCCGTGCCCCGGCGCGATAGCTGACCGACCGACGCCACGGCTGGAAGCAGCCGTTGTCCTGCGGGTCGGCCTGCCATACCGGCCGGTCGTCGACAGTGCCGATCGCGGTGAACGAGCGCACCGGCGCACCTGCCCGCATGCCTTCGCGCGGCGAGTAGTAGACCAGTCCGTCGCCGGGACGCATCCGCTCCACCGCCGAGCGTTTGCCGTGGTTGGCCTGCGCGATGCCGAGCCGCACACCGCGCAAGACGTGTTCGCGGGACACGACACCCAACCAGTACCTCACGCCACCACCCCCTCGGCGACCAGTGCGTCGAGGTCGGGCGGCGCGGTCGAGGTGGTGCGCGCGGTGGCGATGATCGTCATAAATTTAGTATGCGCGCATACTAAAATTGCCGCAAGCAGAGAGAAAGTTCGAGTTGGAACAGTGAGCGGTCGTCCAACGTTGCACGGTGCGTGACTGACGCGAACCATGACCTGACGATGTACTCGACCACCTGGTGCGGCTACTGCCGCAGGCTGAAGAAGCAGCTGGACGAGGCCGGTATCAGCTATGTCGAGATCGATATCGAGCAAGATCCGGCGTCGGCCGAGTTCGTCGGCAGCGTCAACGGCGGCAACCATGTGGTGCCCACGGTGAAGTTCACCGACGGTTCCACCGCGACGAACCCGTCGCTGGCGACCGTCAAGCAGACGCTCGCCACGCTGTCCTGATCATCCCGCGCGGACCCGAACAGCCCGTGCGAGGGCTCAGTCGATCGCTGCCCAGGATTCGACGATGGTGCGCGCGATGGAGATCGAGCCCGGCAGCAGCAGCCGCTGGCCTTCGCCCCGCGCCGACCAGTCCCCCACCGCCAGGGCTTCGCGCACCTCGGCGCGGGTGAACCAGTGCGCCTCGGCGATCTCCCCGTCGGAGAAGGCCAGCGGCTGATCGGGATCGGCGACCGCGGCGAAGCCGACCATCAGCGACCGCGGGAACGGCCACGGCTGGCTGCCCAGGTAGCTGATCTCGCGCACGTCGAGGCCGACTTCCTCGCGCATCTCCCGCTCGACGCAGCGTTCCAGCGACTCGCCCGCCTCGACGAACCCGGCGAGCAGCGAGAACAGCGACTTCGGCCAGCTGTGCTGCCGGGCGAGTAGCACCCGCTCGCCGCCGTCGTGGATCAGGCAGATCACCGCGGGATCGATGCGCGGGAACTCCTCGTAGCCGCCCTCGGTGATCCGCGACCATCCGGCCTTGGACGAGGCCGTCAGCGCGCCGTCCGCGCCGTTGAACCCAGCCTTGTCATGCCAGTTCAGCAGTGCGATCGCAGTGGAGAGCAACCCGGCGGTACGGTCGTCGATACTGCCGCCCGCCAGCGCGCGCAGATCGGTCAGCGTGCCCTCGAGCTCCGGATCGCGCACCGCCCACAGGTGAATGCCGTCCTCGACACCCAGGAACACCGCGGTGGGGCTTGGCTCGGCGGACAGCTCGACAGCCGTTTCCATGACCAAGGCGCCGTTGTCGAAGCGCACCTGCCCGCGCCGGTTGACCCGCAGCAATCTCGCCTGGCCCCAGCCTTCCTTCAGAGCCTGGGCGTCGCCCCGGATCTCCTCGGCCCGGTCGATCACGGAACGGGACAGCAAAGGAACACCATTGAGTTGAAATGCCGGCACGCTTCGAGACTATCGCGCCCGAGTTACCGGCCCGCTCGCGCCGCTGTCACTTGCCCACCCTGCGGATGTACAACAGTTTGTCGCCCGCCTCGATCGCATCGACCTCGGGCTCGCCGACACGCACCAACACCCCGTCGCGCACCACCCCGAGCACGATGTCGCTGAGATGCCGTGGCGAGCCGCCGATCTCGGACGGCTCCACCTCGCGTTCGGCGACCGCGAAGCCGTGCTCGGGCGTGAGCAGGTCCTCCATCACCTCCACCACGGTCGGCGTGGTCGTCGCGATCCCGAGCAACCGGCCCGCGGTCTCGGAGGACACCACCACCGAGTCGGCGCCGGACTGCCGCACCAGGTGGGTGTTCTCCGCCTCCCGGATCGCGACCACGATCTTGGCGGCCTTGTTCAGCTCGCGGGCGGTCAGCGTGACCAGCACGGCGGTGTCGTCGCGGTTGGTGGCGACCACGACCGCGGCGGCGTTCTGCACACCGGCCAGCCGCTGCACGTCGGACTGGGTGGCCGACCCGTGCACTGTGACCAGTCCGGCGTTCGCGGCCGCCTCCAACACGACGACGTCGGTGTCGACCACGACGACATCGGCGGGATGCACACCGTCACCGAGCATGGCGTCGATCGCGGTCCGTCCTTTGGTGCCGTATCCGACGACCACGGTGTGATTGCGCACGCTGTGCCTCCATCGCTGAATCTTGAAAGCCTGCCGGGAACGCTCCGTCAGCACGCCGAGCGTGGTTCCGACGAGCACGATGAGGAACAGGATGCGCAGCGGGGTGATGATGACGATGTTCACCAGCCGTGCTTCGGCCGTCACCGGGGCGATATCGCCGTACCCGGTGGTCGACAGCGACACTGTCGCGTAGTAGATCGCGTCCAGGAACGACAGTTCGTCGCCCGAGTTGTCGTGGTATCCGTGGCGACCGAGATACACCACCAGCGCGGCCAGAAACAGCAGACTGACCGCGAACAGCACCCGCCGGGTCAGCGAAATCCATGGACTGGTCCGGACTTCCGGGATGCGCAGTACGCCGACCAAAGCGAAGTGCGGGCGGCTCGACAGCTCGAGGCCGCGTGATCGGTCACCGAACACCTGACCCACCCGTCTTATCGTTGCTCGTGTCGGTCATGCACTCCTCGTCCCTCCGGCGCAGTGTCTATTTTTGCAGCGCCCGCGGCACTGCGTGTTCGCGGGCTGTGTTTTCGGCCGCGCGGGCGCGGCGGTGTTCGCGCGGCAGATCAAACAGCACCCACGCTCCTGATCAGCTCGGCCAGTTCGCCCGGACCAGCCAGCGTCGCGGGCGCGATGGTGCGCCCGGTGCGCACATAGTGGAACGCGGCCCCGATCCGGTGCAGCATCTCCTGCTCGGACCGGCCCTCCTGCGCGGCCATCAGCCGGGCCCAGGCCAGGCGGTAGACGGCCAGCTGCATGGCGACCGCGGGTTCCTCGGCGGCGGTCGGCTCGGCGCCGGTCTTCCAGTCGACCACGACCCAGCCGCCGCCCGGTTCGGCGAACACCGCGTCCATCCGCCCTCGGATCACGGTTCCCGCGATCGAGGTCTCGAACGGGACCTCGACCTCGATCGGGCTGCGGTTCGCCCATGGCGAATTGAGGAACGTGTCCTGCATCGCGGTCAGCTCGGCATCCAGGCCCGCGTCGGCCGCGCCGCCGTCGGCCGCGCCGGGCAGTTCGTCCAGGCCCAGCAGATGGGTGGCGCCGAACCACCGCTGCACCCAGGCATGGAACGCGGTGCCGCGGCGAGCCAGCGGATTCGGCGGATAAGGCAGCGGACGGCGAAGGCGCGCGGCGAGTTTCGCCGGGTCGGCGCGCAGTTCGACCAGTGCCGTCGCCGCGATCTGGCCGGGAAGCTCGACCGCTTCGGCGGCGGCAGCGGCCGCCTGGTGTTCGGCGAGCAGAGCGTCGACGTCGGCGGCCCAGCCCTCGGGATCGTCCGGGTCCTCGGGCGGGTGCGTGAAGCGTGGGTCGAACGCGTGATCGTCGGCCGACAGGTATTCCTCGACCGGATCCGGCGGCACAGCCTCGCCGTAGCCGAGCTCGAGATCCGCGTACGGGTCGATGTATTCCCTTGTGGCGGAGTCGAAATCGGGATCGTCCGCGAACTCTTCCATCAGGTCCGGGGGGAGCTCGTCGTCGGGCGGGTAGTACTCGGGGTCGCCGATGCGACCGTGATCGTCCTGGTCTGCCGTTACGTCGTCAGTGGTCGACGTCGGGATCGGGTCGAAAGCGAGGGTGAGCTCCTCGGCGCGGCGGGCCGCGGCGGTGCTGTGCGCATCCGGTTCGTGTGCCGTGGCTTGCGTCACGGAGGCCGGGCGGGCCCGAAGCTCGGCAAGGGCAGTGCGGACCAGCGCGGCGCCCTGCTCGATGGGGTCGCGCCGGACGCCGAGCGGATCGCGTGGCCAGTGCGCGGTGGCCGGGTTGTCGGTGAAGGGGTTGACCGCGTCGGCAGCGGGCGGGTCGTCCCAGCGGTCGATCGCCAGGGCGCCGTTCGCCGGACTGTCGGGATCTTCGCTCGCGCGCTTCAGCTCCAGTAGAAAGTCCGAAGGCCCCTTGGGCGAGGTTCCGGTTTCGGCCCAGTGGTGGGCCGAAACGAGAAGGACGCGTTCGGTTCTGGTGAGCGCGACATAGAACAGTCGGCGCTCCTCGTCGATCCGGCGACGCTCCAGCGCCTCCTTATGCGCTTTGATCGCCCGTTCGAGGTCGGCGCGGTCGTACAGGTCGGTGAGATCGAGAACCGGGACGCCCTCGGCCGCGTCGTCCTGCTTGCGGTCGCCACGCAGCGTCGTCGGTAGCTCGGCGAGCGCACCGAGCCACGTGCCGGAACCTACTTTCGACGGGAACACACCGTCCACCACATGCGGAACCGCGACGACCGCCCATTCCAGGCCCTTGGCAGCGTGTACGGTCAGCACCTGCACCCGATCCCGGGCGACCTCCACTTCCCCCGGCTGCAGCCCGTTCTCGACCTCCTCCGCGGCGGCGAGGAACGCGAGCAACCCACCCAGCGAGGCGCCGCTATCGGCGGCGTATCCGGCAACCACCTCGGCGAACGCGTCCAGATGCTCACGCCCGGCGCCCGTACCCACCATCGCTCGGCGCGCCTGAGTCTCCACACCCACACCGATGGTGCGTTCGACATCCGCGACCAACTCCGCCAACGATTGCCCGCTACGCTCACGCAGCGCGGCCAACTCACGCCCCAGCGCTTCGAGTCGGGCGAAGCCGGCCGCCGAATACTGCTCCGCCGGGCCGGGATCGGCGATCGCGTCCGCCAGCCCCGCCTGTTCCGCGGGTTCGGGAGCCACCTCACGCAGCGCGGCGTCGAGTGCGGCGCTGTCGGCGATCTCGGCCGCGTTCTCCTGTGCGGGGCGCCTGATCGACAAGTCTCGGGCCCGTCGGGCGAGCGCGGCGACGTCGGCGACGCCGATGCGCCAGCGAGCACCGGTCAGCACGCGCATGGCGGCGCTGCCCGCACCGGGCTCGGCGACCAAACGCAGGGTTGCGACGATGTCGGCGACCTCCGGCGTGGCCAGCAGACCGCCGAGTCCGACGATCTCCACCGGAAGTCCCTGCTCGCGAAGTGCTTCCGCGAGCGGCGCGGCATCGGCATTGCGGCGCACCAGCACCGCCGACGTCGGCGGCTCCTGTCCCGCCCTGCGCCGGGCCGACCATTCCGCGGCAATCCGCTCGGCCACCCACTCACGTTCCTCGGCAACAGTTCCGGTCAGCGCCAAGGCCACGACACCCGGTCCCGCGTCGGGTTTGGCGCGCAACGCGTCGACGATCACGCCGCCCGCCTCGATCGCGATGCGGCGCAATGGTTCCGCGACGAAGTTCGCCAACGTCAGCGCCTCGGGCGGGTTACGCCAGCTGGTCAGCAGCGGCAGCGTCGGAGCGGGAACACCGGGCGCGCTGGGGAAGTCGGTGGCGAAGCGGGGCAGGTTCGCCGCCGACGCGCCGCGCCAGCCGTAGATCGACTGCATCGGGTCGCCGACGGCGGTCACCGCGAGACGCTGTGCATCGAGGAGCCGACCCCGTCTCGACGAACCAGGGATCGGGTCGCCCGCACCGGCACGCAGCGATGGCGAGTCCCCCATCGGCGAATCCGGGTGCTTTGCGACGCGCTGCGACGACGGGGCCGTGTACCGGTCGTGGCCGCCGGGGCGGGTGGGCCCGTTCTCGGGCATGGACTCCCGCGACGTGGGTCCTGGCTCGGGGTCCGTCACCGACTCGGGGGCTCCGCCGAACAGCGCGGCCAGCAGAACACGCTGGGCATGGCCGGTGTCCTGGTATTCGTCGAGCAGGACCAGCCGAAAACGGGCACGCTCGACGGCGGCGACTTCAGGATGCTCGGCGGCCAGCCGCGCCGCGAGCGACATCTGCGCGCCGAAATCCAGCGCGCCGCGGCGGTGCAGCGCATCGGCGAGCTGCTGCACCAGCGGAAGCAGGGCGACCCGTTCGCGCTGCACCTGCAGAATGTTCAACAGTGCCTGGCTGGGCCCGCCGCGCTGGCGCGGACCCGCGGGCAGCGTGTGCACCAGCTTCGCCAGCTCGGTGTGCGCCTCAGCCAACTCCTCGGCCTCCACCAGGTGCTCGGCCAGCTGCCCGGACAACGCGAGCACCGCCTCGGTGACCGACACCGGCGTGCGATCGGTATCCAGGTCACCATCCCAACCGCGGACGACTCGGTGAGCCAGCTGCCAGAGCTGGGTCTCGGTGAGCAGCGTCGCGGAGGGTTCCACCGGAAGCAGCAGCCCGTGCTCGGTGAGCAGCCTGCCCGCATACGAGTGATAGGTGCTGATCTCCGGTTCCGCTCCGGCCAGCTGGGCTCGCAACTGTCCGGTCGGGTCGAGTTCGCGCAGCAGCGGCGCACCGGCGAGCCGGGCGAGTCTGGTGCGGATGCGGGCGGTCAACTGCTGCGCGGCCTTACGCGTGAAGGTCAGCCCGAGCACCTCGTCGGGCAGCACGAGCCGGTTCGCGACCATCCACACCACGCGTGCGGCCATCGTCTCGGTCTTGCCCGCGCCCGCGCCCGCGACCACCAGGGTCGGGCCCGGCGGAGCCGCGATCACGGCGGCCTGCTCATCGGTCGGCGGGGGCAGACCGAGCGCTTCCGCCAGCCGGTGCGGTGTCACCCGGTCGGTCATGGCCGCGCCTCGCCGACGATCCGCCGCGCCGGGTCCGAGTGTGCGGCGCCCACGGTCGGCTCGGTCATGTCCGCGCCTCGCCGACGCTCGGCTCCGACATGACCGAGAACTCGGCTGTTCCCGTGGTTCGCTCGCTGCGCTCGGCTGTGCCCGTGGTTCGCTCGGTGCGCTCGCCTGTGCCCGTGGTTCGCTCGCTCACTCGTCGGTCACCTGTCTTCCGCGATCCTGCACAGGGCAGCTGCCGGCCACCGCGCAGTGGCGGCAGCCGTCGTTGCGCATGGCGATGTAGCTCGGGCCCTGAGTGGCCGCGGCGGCTTCGTGAATCGTCGTGCGCCACTTGTCGAGTGCCTCGGCATCCAGCGCGGGCTGCATACGCTGAGTCGCGCCCTCCTTGCTGCTCGGTTTGGCGACGTAGACCAGGCGGGCCCCGCCGGGCTCGCCGATCGGTTCGGTTCCGCCCGTGGCTTCGGATTCGACCGCCGCGTCGAGGGCTCCGGTGGCGGCCGCCACCTGGTAGGTCGCCAACTGGGCATGGTCGACGGCGGCCTGCTTCGTGACCGGCGACTTTCCGGTCTTCACATCCACGATCACGAAGCGCCCCAGTGCATCTCGCTCCAGCCGGTCGACGCGGCCCCGGATTCGCACGGCGGGTTCGTCTTCGGTCCGGGCAGGCAGCACACAGTCGACCGGAACCTCGACCCCGGCCTGGGTGAGTTCGCTGCGGGTGTTGCGCACCCAGGCCATGAACGTCTCCAGCATGGCCTCGGTGCGGCGCAGCTCCTGCCGGGAGTGCCAGCCCGAACCGGGATCCACCGCCCGCCATGCGCGGTCCAGCGCCGCTCGCACCTGCGCCTCGGGTACTTTGCCCGCAAGCGCCTGCACCAGCGTGTGCACCAGGTTGCCCTTCACGGCATGCGGATTGTCGCCGTCGGTGCCGCCGTGGCGTTCCAGCGCCCAGCGCAGCGGGCAGGTGCGCAGCAGCTCGACGGTGGAAGGCGAAAGGCCCACCGTGCCTTCGTCTTCAGCCCACAGCGGACGCTGCGAGCTCAGTTCGGCTGTGCCGTACCAGTCGTCGGGATGGGTGCCACGCACGCCCGCGTCCGCGAGGCGCGCCAGCTGATGCGCGGCACGCCGCCTGCGCCGCGGGTCGGCGTCGGGATCGCACACCACGCCGCGCAATTCGGCCACTAGCGAGTGCATCACCAGGGCACGGCCGGGATCGACGACCGGAAGCGCGCCGGACTCACTGTCGTCGTCGTGTCCGAGCAACTCGGTGAGGAACCGCGACGGCACCAGATCCCGTTCGCCGGACACCGACTCCACGGCGGTCACGAGCAGGGATCGGCGGGCCCGGCTGCACGCGACGAGCAGCAACCTGCGCTCCTCGGCGAGGATCGGAGCCGCGCGGCTCACCCGCTCCCCCGCATCGACCACGCCCGCGGTGAGGTCGACCAGGTCCTCGGTGTGCAGCAGGGTGCCGCGCGACCGCGGGTTGGGCCAGATCCCTTCCTGCACCGCCGCGACCGCGACCACATCCCACTCCCGGCCCGCGGCGGCGTGCGCGCTCAGCAGTGCCACCGCCGCACCCGGCGCGGTGCGCGGTGCGGCGTCGTTCGGGATCTCCTGCTGGAGCAGGTAATCGACGAAACCTTCGATACTCGCCCGCGGCAACCGGTCGACATAGGCGGCGGCTGCGTCGAACAGTCCGACTGCCGCGTCCAGATCGCGGTCGGCCTGCATGCCGACCGCGCCGCCGCGCTCGGATTGCGCCACCCAGCGCCGCTCGAGCCGGGAGCCGGTCCACAGCGCCCACAGCACGTCCTCCAGGCCCGCGCCGCGCCTGCGCGCCTTGCGCGCCCGGTCCAGCGCGTCGAGCACCCGGCGCAGCGGTGCCGCCTCGACCGGGGTGAGCCCGTCCAGGATCGCCAGGTCGCCGGACCCGATCAGCAGGTCACGCAGCACCTGCGCGGAGGGGAGGTCGATCTCGCCGCTGCGACCCGGCGGCTGTTCGTCGCTCGTGGATCGGGCCCCGCCGGAGGTCGGTGCCTCCTCGGACCCGTTGCGTGCCAACTCCAGCACCGCGCGCCGGACGCCGCGCCGCAATCTGCGCAACGCGATCTGGTCCGCGCCGCCGAGCGGCCCTGCCAGCAGATCGAGAGCGTCCTCCGGCTCGAAGTCCGGTTCCGCGCCGTGCTCGCGCGACGCCTCCCCGGCCAGCACCGCGCGAAGCGACAGCAACATCCAGGCCGCGCCGCGCCTGCGCGCCAGCGGAGTGTCGAGCGCGGGCTGCTGCACCGGCACGCCCGCCGCCAGCAGCGCGCGCCGCAGCGGCGCCAGCGACAGCGGCACCGAACGGACGATCACCGCCATCCGCGACCACGGCACCCCGGCGGTGAGGTGCGAGCGGCGCAAATGGTCGGCGATGAGCGCGGCCTCCTTCGCCGGGGTGGCGAGCACGCGGACCCGCACCTCGGTGCCGTCGTCGTCCGGTTCGGTCGCGCCGCGCGGCAGGGGAAGGCGCTGCGGCGCCGCGCCGGGCAGGCGCGCCGCGATGCGCGCGACCGCGAGCCGCACCTGGCCGCTGAAACGATGGTTTTCTCGCAGGACGACGCGCTGGCTGTCCGGCGCGTCCAGGTCGGCGAGGAAGCGAGCGTCGGCGCCGCGGAAGGCGAAGACAGCCTGATCGGGATCGCCCGCGATCACCGTGGTCCGCGCGCTGTGCCCGATCGCCTTGACCAGGATCGCCGCCTGCGGGTCGAGGTGCTGTGCGTCGTCGACGAAGAGGTATCGAATTCTGGTTCGTTCCGCGGCAAGCAGATTCGGGTCGGCGGCCAGCGCGTCCAGCGCCGCGCCGACCAGTTCGGCGGCATCCAGCGCGGGCGCCGTCGCCTCCGGCGCCTCCACGCCGACCGACCAGCGCAGCAGCATCGTCTGCTCGTAGCGGATGGCGAACCTGCCCGCCGCCACCCATTCCGGCTTGGCGCGCTCGCGCCCGAGCCGCACCAGATCCTCCGGCCCGATACCGCGCTCGGTGGCCCGGAGCATGAGGTCACGCAACTGCTCGGCGAACCCGCCGAGCGCGAGCGCGGGCCGCAACCGCTCCGGCCACTGTCCTGGCGCGCCCTCGGCAATATCGGCCAGGTCACCGCGCAGCATCTCGCGCAGCACCGCGTCCTGCTCCGCACCGGTCAGCAACCGCGGCGGCGGATTGCCGTGCGCCGTGGCGTGCCTGCGCAGGACCGAGAAGGCATACGAGTGCAGCGTGCGCACCAGCGGCTCACGGGTAGCGCCGGGCACTCCGCCCTCGGCGCCGGGTTCCGGCCCGGACAACCGCGCCGTAACGGCATCGCGCACGGCACTTGCCGCCTGCTTCGAATGGGCGAGCACCAGCACCGATTCGGGGTCGGCCCCGTCCGCGATGCGCGCAGCGGCGACGTCGACCAGCAGGGCCGTCTTGCCCGTACCCGGTCCGCCGAGCACCTGCCAGGGCCGCCAACCCGAACGGGTCGGCCCCGCCTCGGCCGAGGCGTCCACCAGCGCGCGAACGTCGGCGCCCCACACCCGCGCCGGGGGCGCCACCACATTCCGGCGAACAAGTCGCACCGCGCCATCCGATCGCACCACGCGGGCTATTGCAACAGACACGACCGACACGCCGTCACACCCCTCCGCACGACTCGCCCTGCGCCCGATTCCCGCGCAGGTCAAAATGGACCGGTGTCTGTATTGAATGTCCACCGGTTCGGTCCCGCGTCGGGACCGGTGGTGCTCGCCCTGCACGGCGTGACCGGCCATGGCAAACGCTGGGAAGACCTGGCAAACCGGCACCTGCCCGACGTCCGCGTCCTCGCCCCAGACCTGCGCGGACACGGTCGCTCGACGCCGCTGCCGCCGTGGAACTTCGAGACCGTCGTCGCGGACCTGATCGAGCTGCTCGCCGCGGAGGCCGACGGACCGGTGGTGGTGGTCGCGCACTCGTTCGGCGGTGCGTGTGCACTGCATCTCGCCCACAGCCATCCGGAGCTGGTGCGCTCGCTCGTGCTGCTCGACCCGGCCATCGCGCTGGAACCGGAGTTGCTCAACGAGATCGCGCTGTCCACGCTTGTCTCGGCCGACTACGACAGCACCGAGGAGGCCCGTCAGGACAAGCTCGGCACCGGCTGGGGCGACGTGGAGCCACGCCTGCTCGAGGCCGAACTCACCGAACATCTGATGCCCACCGCGGACGGACGTTTCGGGTGGCGGATGAGCCTGCCCGCGATCACCTCCTACTGGGGCCAGCTGGCGCGCCACTGGGTGTTGCCTCCCGCCGACCTGCCGACGGTGCTGGTGCAGGCGATGAAGGTCGACCCGCCTTTCGTCACGCCGGAGTTCCGCGCGGCGCTCACCGCGCGCATGGGCGAGAGCCTGGCCGTGCACGATTGGAATTGCGATCACATGGTCACCCAGGCGCATCCGGCCGAGACCGCCGAACTCGTCCGCTCGGTACTCTGATTCGATGCCCACCACCGATGCTCAGGTCGAGCAGGTGCGCGCTCTGGTGGCCTCGATCCCGGTGGGCCGGGTGGCTACCTACGGTGACATCGCCGCGGCGGCGGGGCTGTCCACCCCGCGCACAGTGGGCTGGATCATGCGCACAGACGCCGCCGACCTGCCCTGGCATCGGGTGATCGGCGCGGGCGGCAAGCCCGCCGCGCATGTGGCCGGCCGCCAGCTGCGGCTGCTCGCCGAGGAGGGCGTGCCGATCCGGGACGGGCGAGTGGACCTGCGCGCCGCACGCTTTCCGTTCCTTTCCACGCGCTGATTCGAAAGACTTCCGGGCCGGGCACGCGCCCAGTACCGTTGATTTCATGTCCACCCGCCTGGTATGTGTCGTGTTCGACGCGGACCAGCCGCGGTTCGTCGCGGACTTCTGGGCCGAACTGCTCGGCTGGCCCGTAACCCTCGACCGCTCCGACGAAGTGAACGTCGCGGCGCCCGATCCCGACGGCCTCGACATCGCCCTCGCCTTCCTGCCTGCCGCGTGGGCGAAGAGCGGCAAGAACCGCATGCACCTCGATCTGGCCAGCCGCTCGATCGACCATCAGCGCACCCAGGTGGACCGGGCACTTGCGCTCGGTGCGCACCCCGTCGACATCGGCCAGGGCGCGGTGCCATGGGTGGTACTCGCCGATCCCGAGGGCAACGAGTTCTGCGTGCTGGAGCCGAGGGACGAGTACGTGGACACGGGCGCCGTGGCGGCCATGGTGGTCGACACGCGCGACCCGGCGCGTCTCGCCGAATTCTGGACAGCCGCCTCCGGCTGGCCGGTCACGCACCGCGATGCGCGGGTGACCGGTCTGCGTTCGGCAACCGGCCTCGGCTCCTGGCTGGAGTTCGTGCACACAGCTGACCACAGGTCCGGCCGAACCAGGCTGCACCTGGATCTCACCTCGTTTCCGGCCGATGACCAGGCCGCGGAGGTGGCCAGGCTCCGCGCCGCCGGTGCGACACCGCGCATGCCGAGCGCCGCGGATTCCGGCCGTGCCGACTGCCTTGCGCTCGCTGATCCGGAAAGCAACGAGTTCCGTCTGCGTCGGCCGGTCCGCGACTGGTCGACCGCGTGATCCACGCCGTCCGCTGCCCGGCTTTCCGGTAGCGACGAATTAGCATGTCCGCCATGGTGCACCTAGCTCGAGGTCGTGGCGTGTGACGGCCGCCGACGCGATCGTGCTCGCGGGCGGCCGGGCCAGCCGGATGGGTGGCGTGGACAAACCCGCCATCATCATCGGCGGTCGCTCCATGCTCGAGGCGGCGCTGGCCGCGGTAGCCTCCTGCACGCACACCGTGGTGGTCGGACCGCACCGTCCCGAGCTTCCCCCCGAGATCAGGCAGGTCAGGGAGGTGCCGCCGGGGTCGGGGCCGGTGTCGGCGATCGGCGCGGGGCTGCGCGCCCTCGGGTCGGCCGCGCCGCTTGTGGTGGTGCTCGCGGCCGATCTGCCGTTCCTTTCGGAGTGGACGATCGGCGAACTCGCAAGGCACACCATGGAATCCGGCGCGGACGCGGTGTTCGCGGCCGACGAGTCGGGGCGCCCGCAGTACCTGATCGGCGTGTGGCGGAGGTCCGCGCTGGCGGCCGCTTTGGACAGGCTGGGCTCGCTGATCAACCAGCCGATGAAGGCGTTGGTTCCGGACGACTCGGCGATCATCGCGCTGCCCGGGGTCGCCGACTGCGACACCGAGGAGCAGGTGCGGCAAGCAAGGGCCGCGGTCGGTACGCCGCGCCAGCAGCCACCGGTGGACCTCGACGAGGCGCGAAACATCCTGCGCGGCACGCTCACCCGGCTCACTGCCTACGAGGCCGACCTGCGGTCGGTGCGCGGCGCCGCACTCGCGAGCCCGCTGACGGCGGCCGGGCCGCTGCCCCGCTTCGACGTGTCCGCGATGGACGGCTACGCCGTGTCGGGCGACGGGCCGTGGCGCCTGCGGCGCGATGTCGGCTTCGCAGGCGGACGGCGTCCGGTCGGGCTGCTGTCCGGCGAGGCGCTGCGGATCGCCACCGGCGCGCACGTACCGGACGACACCACCGGCGTGCTCCGCGACGAGTTCGTCCGCGTCGCCGACGACACCCTTTACCGGCTGCCCGACACTCCGCTCCGCGACGACATCCGCCGCCGCGGCGAAGACCGCGAACTCGGCGATCTCGTTGCGCCGGACGGGACTCCGGTCACCGCGGCGCTGGTCTCCGCGGCAGCGAGCGTCGAGGTCACCGCGGCGCCGGTGCGCGGTCCGGTGCGCGCGCGCATCACCATGACCGGTGACGAAATCCGCAGCGAGGGTCCGCTGCAACGGGGCCAGACACGCGACTCGATCGGACCGATCCTGCCGGAACTGCTGTCCTGGTACGGCATCCGCACCACCGACCGCGTGCACCTGCGCGACACCCCACACGGCTTCGACGAAGTCCTCGCCGCCGCAGCGGATTGCGACCTGCTGGTGATCGTCGGCGCGACCGGCAGCGGCGCCGCCGACCAACTGCGGGCCGCGGTGACCCGTGCCGAGGCCCGGATTCTGGTGCGGCGCCTCCGCCTGCGCCCCGGTGGCTCCACCATCGTCGCCGAACTCGCCTCCGGCACCACCGTTCTCGGCCTTCCTGGTAACCCGTTCGCGGCCGTCGCGACGCTCATGGCATTGGCTCCCGCGATTGTCGCGGGCCGGACCGGCGCAGCCCCGGCACGTCCACTGCGCGGTCCGCTGCGCAACGCGGCCGCGATCGCGGGCCCGGTCGCGCGCGTCGTTCCCGCCCGCGCCGCCGCCGGGGGCGGCTGGCTCGGCGACCCGGCCATCCGCACCGCCCACCTCGGCGGCTTGGTCGACCGCGACGGCCTCGTCATCGTTCCCGTCGATGCCGTCGACGACGCGATCGTCGAATTCCTCCCCCTGCGCGGCTGAGATCGAAGCGGCTCTCGAAAGTTGCTGTGGCGCTTGATCTTCGAGGCGTAGACGAAAGATTCGCCGCTGGGGATTGCGGCGTCGCGACCGCATCCTGTTTCTAGTCCCGATATGAGCGTTCGGAAAAATCAGCGCGGCCGTGCACTTCTTGCGCAAGGCGCTCAGAACGGGTGCCCGACTTGACGGTGTCCAGATTTCGGTACACGCCGCGGGCACGATCGAAGAAAATGGTCTATTCGCCGCCCAGACGACCGTATTCCTTATCGAAACCACTCCCAATAGGCTCTCTACCTGCGGAAATATCACGTTACGGCCGCTAAATCCCATATTTTTCCGGTCCCCTTCCGGAAGCGAAATCTGATGGCTATCGTGTGTGTGGTTAGGCGAATATCAATCACCCGGAAAGGACCGAGTGGAGATGGCTGAAAAGTCTAAGAAAGCGCCTAAGAAAATGCCGAAGCAGATGCCGAGGCAGCAGCAACAACAGCGCCAGGAGCAGGGCATGCCCGAGAGCGCGAATCCCGAAGGCCGCCGGTCGGGCAACCAGCGCCAGTCGGAGACACCCGACCGGCGCGGCGAGCAGGACCGCCGCTACTAACTGATCTGTACCACACCGCGCCGCCGGTTCCCTCCTCCGGGACCGGCGGCGGCGGTCGTGTGGACACCCTGCGCGACCACACGCCGACCGGCACCACCCCACAGCGCAGGACCGATTCAGGATCGAAGCCGTCGAGCGCGAAGCGGAATTCATTGCGAAACAGGCGAATCGGCGCGCACCACGCTTACCCGCGAAGTAATTGCCCGGCTCAGCGGGGCGACCTACGTTCGACTCGGCGTCGCATTCCGGCGGCCGCACCGAACTCGAGGAGCCGATCATGTCCGCCTATGGCTTCGCCCATCTGCGCGGCCGCACGCCGCACGTCGATATCCTCGAGTACCTGGAGCGCATCCAGGCCACCCTCGATCCGTTCGGCGGCCGCTTCGTCATCCACGGACCGCCTACCGAGGTCGTGGAGGGCAGTTGGCCAGGCAGCATGGTGCTGATCGAATTCCCCGGCATGACCGAGGCCCGCGAGTGGTACCGCTCGCCCGCCTATCAGGCGATTCTGCCGCTGCGCGCCGACCACATCGAGGGCGACCTGCTGCTGATCGAGGGGGTCGGCTCGAACTACGACCCGCGCGAACGAGCCGCGAAGCTGCGCGCCGAGGCGGCCGGAGCAGCCTGACGCGGGTGTCGGCCGTCGACCGGCGTCCGATACCGTCGACCAGGCACGACACCGCTCGACGCGACGAAGGATGTTGCCTGATGGACGACAGTTCTCTGCTCTGGGACGACGGTGCGCTCGTCACCATCGACCAGCGCGGACTGCCGCACGAGGCGCGCGAGCTGCGATTGCGCACGGTCGACCAGGTGATCGACGCCATCAAAGTTCTTGCCATCCGCGGCGCGCCTGCCATCGGCATCGCGGGTGCGTTCGGTGTGGTCATCGCCACGGCGGCGCACACCGTCGACGGGGTGGTGGACGAGCAGGCGGTGCAAGCCGAGGCGAATCGGATCGCGGCGGCCCGGCCGACCGCGGTCAACCTGGCCTGGGCTGTCGAGCGGGTACGGGCCAGGGTGGCGCAGGGCGCGGAGGCCGTGCTCGCCGAAACGCTCGACATATTGGCCGAAGACGGCAGGGTGAACCGGGCCGCCGCGGCCAACGCCGCGGACCTGGTGCAGGAACTCTGCCCCGACCGACCGCTGCGTGTACTGACCCACTGCAACACCGGCAGGCTTGCGACCAGCGCGTTCGGCAGCGCCATCGGCGCGTTGCGGGTGCTGTCCGAGCGCGGCGCGCTCGAGCGCGTTCTGGTCGGCGAGACCCGCCCGCTGCTGCAGGGCGCCCGCCTGACCACCTGGGAACTGGCCGAGGCACGCATCCCGCACCGACTGACTGTCGACTCCGCCGCCGCCTGGGCGATGGCCACCGGGCAGGTCGACTGCGTGCTCGTCGGCGCCGACCGCGTGACCGCGAACGGCGACGTCGCCAACAAGATCGGCACGTACTCCCTCGCGCTGGCGGCCCGCCACCACGGCATCCCGTTCCTGGTGGTCGCCCCGGAGTCGACCCGCGATCCGCAGATGACCACCGGCCGCGAGATCGTCGTCGAGGAGCGCGCGGCGGCCGAGGTGACCGGATTCGGCGGCGTGGCAACGGCTCCCGCGGACACCGAGGTCTTCAATCCGGCTTTCGACGTGACGCCGGGCGACCTGGTGACGGCGGTGGTCACCGAGCGCGGCGTGGTGCATCGCTCGGACCCGTCGCACGGCACGGCGATCGCGGACATCGCACGTGAGCTGTACCAGCGCGGCTGGATGCCCGGCACGGCGGGCAACATCTCGGTGCGCACCGGCGAGACCGCCGTCGTCACCGGAAGCGGTCTGGCCAAAGGCGAACTCACCGAGCACGACATGGTCACCGTCCGCGTCGCGGACTCGACCGTGGTGTCCGGCCGCGGTCGTAAACCCTCGGCGGAGACCACGATTCACACCGCCGTCTACCGGACCGGCTCGGCTCGAGCCGTGGTGCACATCCACCCGCCGCACGCCACGGCGCTGGCCACGCGGTCGGCCGTTCGCGACGTGGTGACCACGATTCAGATCACCGACTACGAGCTCATCAAAGGGCTCGGCGGCAGCGATCCGGCCGCCGTCGCCATCCCGGTGTTCCCGAACTGGCCGGACGTGCCGCGCATCGGCGCGGACATCGAGCGCTACCTTCTCGACCACCCCGATACTCCCCCGGTCCTGTTCATCGCGGGCCATGGGATCACCGCGTGGGGGGATAATCTCGCCCAGGCGCGTGATCGTGCCGAATGCCTGGAAGCGCTGTGCGAGCTGGTGTCGCGGACAGGTAGCCCGGCCGCCTTCGGTGCGCGTGACAACATTCTCGAGATTGGACTGGCATGACCCTGCTCCAGGTGATGGCCGCGGACAACGCGGCCGACGTGCGCGTACGTACCACCGACGACGAGCTGATCGGCACCGAATTGGCCAGGCACGGCATCACTTTCGGCCGTTGGCCGGTGGTCGAGAACGCCGCGTCCCGCTCCTCCGACGATCTGTTGGCCCAGTACGCGGCCGAGGTGGCGGAGCTGAACGGGTCGGGGCGCTACCGGCACATCGACATCGCCCGTATCCATCCCGACGACGCCGACCCGCAGTGGTCACAGGTCGCCAGGGGTGCGCGCGCGAAGTTCCTCGACGAGCACCGGCACGCCGAGGACGAGGTGCGTTTCTTCGCCGCCGGGCGCGGCTGCTTCTACCTGCACCTGGATGACGAGGTGCTTGCTGTGGTCTGCGGTGGCGGCGACCTGCTCTCGGTGCCCGCCGGAACGCTGCACTGGTTCGACATGGGCGCGCGCCCGGACTTCATCGCCATCCGCTTCTTCGAGGAGGAGGACGGCTGGGTCGGCGATTTCACCGGCGACAAGATCAGCGCGGGCTTTCCCACCCTCGACGAGCTGCTCACCGCGTCGTGATCAGGGCCGTCGTCGTCGACATCGAGGGCACCACCAGCCCCACCCGTTCGGTCCGCGAGGACCTGTATGGCTATACCCGCGAACGGCTTCCGAATTGGCTGGCCGAAAACAGCTCTACGGCAGCGGAACCCGTGCTCGCCGCGACCAGGGAGCTGACCGGGCGGGCGGACGCCGACCCTGCTGAGGTCGCCGAGATCCTGCGCACCTGGCTCGACTCGGACGTGAAGGCCGAGCCGCTCAAGACCGCCCAGGGCCTGATCTGCGCCGAGGGCTTCCGTGGTGGCGCGCTGCACGGCGAGTTCTTTCCGGATGTCCCGCCCGCGCTCACTGCCTGGCACGCCGCGGGCTTCGCCCTGTACGTCTACTCCTCGGGATCGGTCCGCAACCAACAGGATTGGTTCGCCTTCGCGCGAGGCGGCAGCCTCTCCGAGCTGATCAGCGGATACTTCGATCTGACAACAGCAGGCGGCAAACGCGAATCCTCCTCCTACACGACGATCGCGGGCGCCATCGGCCTCCCGGCCGAGCGCATCCTG
Source organism: Nocardia sp. NBC_01730 (assembly GCF_035920445.1). Lineage (NCBI taxonomy): Bacteria > Bacillati > Actinomycetota > Actinomycetes > Mycobacteriales > Nocardiaceae > Nocardia > Nocardia sp. NBC_01730. Next base: position 4,467,757 of record NZ_CP109162.1, read on the forward strand.
TTCCTGTCCGACCACCCGGATGAGCTCGACGCGGCCGTCGCCGCGAACTGGCGAGTCGTCGGCCTGGCCCGCCTCGGCGAGCCCAACCCCCCACGGCCCCCGCACCGTTGGGTCGACACGTTCGCCGACATCGATCCCACCGATCGCGGCGGGATGGTGTTCGAGGCCCGGTATCGGCGTGGTAGCTAGCCGCCAACGGTTGGACTCGAGGCTCTCCGGGCTTCGTGCGTGTGGGGCGGCCGCGGCTACAGGTTGCCGGTCACCCGCCAGTACTCGCCGCGCCGCTGCCGCTCCTCGCTGGTCCCTGCGCGCGGCTGTCTCAGGTGGGTGGTCACGCCTTCTCTCCTCCGCTGACTGGTTGACCGTCTTTGTCGAACCACTGGCCCGTTTTCGGGTCTCGGGTCCAGCCCTCGAATTCGGTGCCCTCCAGGTCGTCGGAGAACCGGCCACCGAAACCAGGTGTAGTTCCTTCGGGTGCAGGTCCGGCCGCGGCGCGGTCCTTGTCGAACTGTTCGAATATCGCTTGATCGCGCGCATATTCCTCGGGGGTATACACCAACCCCGTCGATGAGCGCGACTTCGGGCGCGGTGATCGCCTCGAACGCGACGGCGGCCGCCTCCAGCGCGGCCGGGAACCCGGCTACCGCCCCGGCACGAGCTGTCCGCTCCCAGGTGTCACCCGCGTTCGAAATGGTGGCCGCGTTTCCGTCCGGCACGATGATGCCGATCATTTCAGCCAGACCGATACCCTCATCGACCAGGCCGTTGCCGGGGCCGCCCGCGGACGGTAGCGGGATGTGGCACAAGATCACCGGGGGGGAGCGGCATGGTCGGCCGGGTGGGTAAGGCATCGGTGCCGATGGTGGCGACATGTTCGGCGACGTCGTGGTTGTAGCCGATTTCTTGCAGGATCAGCGCGTACCCGTGGGCGGCAGTGGCGACTTCGGAGACCATGCGCAGGATCTCAGCGGCGCGGTTGTCGTAGGACTCGCCCCACTTCTTCGCATCCGAGTAACTTCCCGCCATATCGGTGGCCTTGGCCATGTTCGGCCACTCGGCATCGACGGCGGCCCAGAACCCGGCGGCGGAGTCCGCGAGCTTGGTCGCGGTGTCGTAATAGGTCGGCACCGCTACGTCGATGACGGTCACTCGGCGACGCCGGTGCCACGTCCGAGCATGGCCGTATTGGCCGCCGATGCGGCCTGGTACTGCTTGCGCGCCGCGGTGGCCGCGGCGCGCATCTTCTGCAGGCCGTCGCGGATTTCGGCGGCGGAAGTAGTCCATTCGGCGTGCGCGGTGGCGTGCGCGTCGGCGGCCGCACCGGTCCAATTGCTCTGGAGGGTGGCCATGCGCTCTTCCACTTCACGCAAGGCATCCTCGGCAAACCCGTTCAGCCCTTCTATGCGGGCAGTCACGGCTTCCAGGTGCGCGAGGTCTACGCGATATTCAGTCATTGATGGTGTCCCCCCAGCGAGTTCGGTCCGGATGTCAGATCAGATCGGGGGCAGGCTCAGCGAGCCGTAGTTGCCCGCGCTGGCGGTGTCGGTAGCGGCGGTGCGGTCGACCACTACGCCCAATAAGTCGGCCATGTCCGCCAGGGCCTCGAACACACCAAGGGCTGCGGTGTGCGTCTCGTCCCACGCCCCGGCATAGGCGGTGGCCGCCATGCCGCGCCAGCTCGTCATCAGACCGTCGACTTCGGCCGATGCCGAGCGCAACCCGCTGATCAAGTTTTGCGCGGTCTGCTGCACGTAGCGCCCGGCATCGGAGACCTGCTCGGGCACCACGACAAACGCCGTGGGGGATGCCGCAGGGGCGGCGGAATCGGTCACGGGAGAACTCTCCTCGGTTCGGCGGTGGTCTCGGAACGTTGGACGCACCAAGAACCACACACGGCTCTGTCCTAGATAGTAGGTGTCCCAACAACTCCCACCACAGCTTGCTTGCTGCAACGCGTTGACCACGCAACGCCAAACACACCGCGCCGGCGAAGCGATCGGCTCGGTGTGCGAACGTGATCCCGACCAGCAACCCGAACCACAGCACCTTGATGATCCCTAGTTACCGACAGCCCGGCCGGTAATCCGGTAGCTATCCCGACGAAAGCGTTGAACCGCGTGGTCAACAGGGGCCTACCGCGGCCGTGTCGCAACGCAATAGCCTGGCCACGGCGCGTGGTTACCGCTGAAGCTAGTGAAGCACAACGGATATCCCGAACGAGCCGACGGGGTACGCCGATCACCCGATGCTGAAGGGCTGTCCCCAGAGGGTTTGCGAAGCGTCCATGACATTGTCCAGCACGACGATCGTCATATACGAACGCGCCTCGGCGTAGCCCGCGCAGCCGTCGATCGACAATGTGTGGTCCACGTACTGCGTAGTACCCGAGGTGCCGGTGAAGTTGTAGGTCTCGATCTGCTTGGTGGCGACCTTGCCCGGTTTCAACTGCAGCGACATATCGGGATCCGCGTACGGCGTGATCCCCGAGCTGTTGGCACTCCCGCCCAAGTCGTAGGTTCCCACGGTCAGGCCGCCACCCCCATTTCCGCCACCGCCCGAGTTGGAGGTGTTTCCACCCCCACCAGACTGGGCATCACCACCGGTTTTGTCCGGTCCCTCACTTTTCGGCTTGTCCGCCGCATCACCGCTGGCGTCGGCGTGCACGCCAGAGCCCAGATCGACCTGGCAGCCGACCAGATAACCGGTCTGAATGCGGCCCCCGGTGACCGTGACACCGGCTGGCGCATCGACACTCACCGAGGTGACGCCGGAAACCCACACGTTGCGGGAGAGCGGACTCGACGCTATCGACGGGGAGACCGTCACGTGCTCCGCACTGCGGTCGACCTGGACGGCCACCCCGTCGCGAGTGGTGAACTGGCCGTGCCCGTCCGGCAGCACCACCTGTGTGTCGGCATCCGCCGAACCCGTCCCGACCAGCATGACGGGCACGCAGGCACACGCCACGATCGCAGTGCACAGCGGACCTCGCACGGCACGTATCCTCTCTCTCCCGATCGACGATCACCGATCTCGTTGCGGCACCGGAATTCGGGAGACCCGGCCGGCACCGGAGCGTATGGAACTCACCCGATGCTGAACGGATCGCCGTACAACGTCACCTCGGCGGAACCGCGCCTATTTGGTCACCGTCAGTGTGGTGAACGCACGAGCCTGCGCATATCCAGCGCACCCATCGACCTGGACACCTCGATCGTGATACTCGAAGCCGACGGCACCGGCTCGAGGATCGATCTGCTTGGTGTCGAACTTCACCTGCGCGACACCACCCGGCACCAGGTTGGATCTTGGGCCCACTTCCGGTGAAACCGAACCCGGGGCCACGTACACGTCACCGCCCACTGTCACTCCACCGGACAGATCGACTTGGCAACCGATCAGGTACCCGGAGACGAGAGTGCCGCCGGTCGCACCGGCGACCGTGGCGTACACGGTGCCCGACATGCTCGCAGTGCGCGACAGACCGTTGTAGGCGAGCGACGGGGAGACCACCGCGCTCTCCCCCGTGCGGCTCAGATCGATCTGCACACCCGTCGCCGTCGTGAAAGCCTGTTGACCGTCGGGCAACGACACCACCGTATCGGCCTGCGCCACATCGTATCCGAGCAGTAATACCGCGAGCCCCGCGCCGACGCCGACGCCGACGGGCAATAGGCCGAACCCAGCAACCAACCTGATCAATCCTTCTGCTCGAACGTCGGCGAACGTCGCCTACGGTTTCTTCCGCAGGTGAACTCCAGCTGGGAGCCGGCATAGGATCGGCTGGGACTTTCGGGGCCGACAACGGGGCACCCTCGTCGGGACGGATCACTTCGCCGTTGAGCAGCTGAGTGGCAAAGGTGCCGACTGCCCCGCGGTCGCTTGAACCGTGGCGGTGGCCGCGGTGCCGCGCCACTCGACATCAGGCCTCGACTCCGGCCGAGGCCGAGCACACTCCGCCGATGAGGTTCTGCGTGGCGAAGTACGGCTCACGTGCGATGCCCGGTGGTGGAATACAAGTGACAGCGATTTACCGCAGCAATCCGAATCCAACTTACTTCCAGCCGGGCAGGGGCTCAGAACATCACGGTACGAGGAGTGTGGAGTTCGGATACCGGGCAGTAATAGAGCTGGAGTGTGTAGCCTCTGCCGATGATAACCCCTACCGGATCGGAGTACTTCCACCCGGCATCGGCTTCCTCGAGCGGACGCCAGCTCACGGTCCCGCCGTCGAATTCCCCGGAAGCAGCCGTGAGCAGGGGAAGCTGTTGTTCCCCGCATTCGCATTCGATCGGAACCGGGTCGGTGATGCCCCAGCAGCCGCCGTAGCCCATGGCCTTCCATCCAGGAGCGTGAGCGGTGTCCCAGTCGTATGCAGCGCTCTCGCCGATTCGCTCGGTCCAAGATTTGATCATTCGGCGAAGATGGTCCGGCAGATCCTCGATGAGAGGGTATTCGGGCACGATCTCTCCCTGTCGAGCTTCTCCCCTTCGCTCTCGCGACGATCCCAGTCCTCGCGGTACCGGCGCATCGCAAGAATGTAGTCGAGATAATCAGTGGGCTGGTCGTAATCATGCTCCAGATCGCACATCGGCCACGGTTCGTCCTCGGGCCAGAGAAGCGGGCCACCGATGGAGCTCTCGTGCACGGTCGGCGTGCCTCGCCGTGGATGAAGTCGTACCGCGGGCTTGGCATACTCGGCGATCTCCGGGAAGAGGTCCACGATGTCATAAGGTCGGGGCGGGGTGGTTCGGGTCATCGGGCCTTCAAGTCTCGTGTTGATCTGCGCAAGTGGTTCTCCATTCCCGAAGGCCGCGATGTAGCCGAGATCGTCGAGCAAGGCCGCTCGCCGCGTGTCCAGTCGATCAGCCTTTGTGGGTCCTGCTTCTTTTCGGCACGATGTAGCCTCGTTCGACGTCGGCGGCTGCAATCCGTTTCATCTAACAGCGACACGGAGCAGCAGGCCAGAATTCCCTGCGGTATTTACAACGCTTTGAGCTTCAGTGGGCCTTTCCAGGTAGCGGATCGCCTGGCGGTGTGAGATGCAGAAAAGACGAAAGTCGTGGTGGTACAAAGTAAGAGCGCAGAGCCCGGGTATGAGGTTGGGGTCACCAAGGACCTAGACGCCGTCGAAAGCGGCCGGCACCGGCAGGCATCCGCGAGCGCCGACCACGATGCCCACCCCTCCACCATGGCTGTATCCCAGCACCGCTCCGAATCGCCCCTTCCCGGTCGGATGCCATTTCCTGACGCTGTGCAAACCTTCAGCGAATTGAATCCCGCTCGGTGAGATGTGTCTGTGGAACCGACACCGAAGCCCGCGAAATCACGTAGAACGGACACCGCCGACGACCGTGCGGTTGTGTTAACAAATGTAAAGCGCGGGAGAACCAGTCGTTTCCAAAGCATCACCGACATCCGCGCGGATCGGCCCCCTGGGTACGCTTTCGGCCAGGTCGCAGCGCGACTCCCCTGGTCACATTGCGCCGGACACCACAGACACTCCGCACGACCGTGACCGCCACGTTGCGCCGATCTCACAACTCACCTCGACCCTGAATGGGCTGTGAGAGACACGTTTGGTCCGCCACGCCCCGCTCCCTACAGTCGGAACATCACACCGATTTCACAGCTCGAAGGGGACGTCGTGGTTAATTCGCGTAGCCAGAATCGCGTGCCCTCCACCCCGGCCACGGACGCCGGTGACGCGCTCCTTCGGCTGGGGAAATACTTCCACCGCGGTGAGGTGTCCTCCGACCATCGCACGCTGCACAAGATCGGCGGCCGCAGCGCCGACGAGTTCTACCGGGACCGGTGGTCGCACGACAAAGTTGTGCGCTCCACGCACGGCGTGAACTGCACCGGGTCCTGCTCGTGGAAGATCTACGTCAAGGACGGCGTGATCACCTGGGAGTCGCAGCAGACCGACTATCCGTCGGTCGGGGCCGACAAGCCCGAGTACGAGCCGCGCGGCTGCCCGCGTGGCGCGTCCTTCTCCTGGTACACCTACTCGCCGGCCCGGGTGCGCTATCCCTATGTGCGCGGCGCGCTGCTCGAGCTGTACCGGGAGGCCAAGACTCGGTTGAAGGACCCGGTGCTCGCCTGGGGCGAGATCGTCGAAGACCCGGAGAAGGCACGCAGCTACAAGGCCGCCCGCGGCAAGGGCGGATTCGTGCGCGCCGAGTGGTGGGAGGCGGCCGAAATCGCCGCCGCCGCACATGTTTACACGATCAAGCAGTACGGACCGGACCGGGTGGCCGGGTTCTCCCCGATTCCGGCCATGTCGATGGTCAGCCACGCCGTCGGCGCCCGGTTCATCTCGCTGCTCGGCGGATCGATGCTGTCGTTCTACGACTGGTACGCCGACCTGCCGGTGGCCTCACCCCAGGTGTTCGGCGACCAGACCGACGTGCCGGAGTCGGCGGACTGGTTCGACGCGGGCTACCTCATCATGTGGGGCTCGAACGTGCCGGTGACCAGGACGCCGGACGCGCACTACATGACCGAGGCCCGCTACCGCGGCCAGAAGGTCGTCGTGGTCTCTCCCGACTACGCGGACAACACCAAGTTCGCCGACGAATGGGTGCCCGCGCGTCCGGGCACCGACTCCGCCCTGGCCATGGCGATGGGACACGTGGTACTGAAGGAATTCTTCGTCGACAAGACGACCTCACGCTTCCTCGACTACGTCAAGCGCTACACCGACCTGCCGTTCCTGATCACCCTGGACGAGCGCGACGGCGCGTTCGTGCCGGGCAAGTTCCTCACCGCCGCCGATCTCGGTCAGGTCGGCGAAGGGGTCGAGTTCCAGACGGTGCTACTGGACGCGCAAGCACGGCCGGTGGTGCCCAACGGGTCGCTGGGCTACCGGTTCGGCGAAGCAGGCATTGGACGCTGGAATCTCGATCTCGGGGATGTCGATCCCCTGCTGACTCTGTACGGCCGCACCGATGATGCTGCGGCCGTGCAGATTCCCCGCTTCGACAGCGACGCGCCCGGGGTGCTCACCCGCGGCGTCCCGACGACGACCGTCGCGGGCAAGCGGGTGACGACGGTCTTCGATCTGCTGCTCGCCCAGTACGGCATCGGCCGCGACGGTTTGCCGGGCTCCTGGCCTGGTGGCTACGACGATCCAGCCGAGCCCTACACCCCGGCCTGGCAGGAGACCATCACCGGAGTGCCCGCCGCGCAGGCGGAGCGCATCGCGCGGGAGTTCGCGGACAACGCCGATCGCTCCGGCGGCCGGTCGATGATCCTGATGGGCGCGGGCACCAACCACTGGTTCCATTCCGACCAGATCTACCGCGCCTTCTTCACCCTGACCCTGCTGACCGGCTGCCAAGGCGTGAACGGCGGCGGCTGGGCGCACTACGTCGGCCAGGAGAAGTGCCGACCGGTCACCGGGTGGTCCACGCTCGCCTTCGGGTTGGACTGGCAACGTCCGCCGCGGCAGATGCAGGGCACGGTGTTCTGGTATCTGACCAATGACCAGTGGCGCTACGACCCGTTCACCGCGGAGTCGTTCGCCTCACCGCTGGGCACGGGGAAGTTCGCCGGTCGTACCGCCGCCGACAACATCGCGCTGGCGACCCGGCTCGGCTGGATGCCGAGCTACCCGACGTTCGACCGCAATCCCCTCGACCTCGTGGACGAGGCCGAGGCCGCGGGCAAGACCGCGCCGGAGCACGTGGTGGACGGGCTGAAGTCCGGAGATCTGCGGTTCGCCTGCGAGGACCCGGACGCGCCGGAGAACTTCCCGCGCTGTCTGACCGTGTGGCGGGCGAACCTGCTCGGCTCCTCCGGCAAGGGCAACGAGTACTTCCAGCGCCACCTGCTCGGCGCCGATTCCAACCTGCAGGCCACCGACGCCACCGGTGTACGACCGCAGGAGCTGACCTGGCGCGAGACCGCCGCCACCGGAAAGCTGGATCTGCTGCTGTCACTGGACTTCCGAATGACCAGCACCACGCTGTTCTCCGACATCGTGCTGCCCGCGGCCACCTGGTACGAGAAACACGACCTCTCCTCGACCGACATGCACCCGTTCGTGCACGCCTTCTCCCCAGCCATCTCGCCGCCGTGGGAGGCGAAGACCGACTTCGACGCCTTCCACCGGATCGCGCGTGGCTTCTCCTGGATGGCCGAAAAGCACCTGGGCACGCGCAAGGACCTGGTGGCCGTGCCGCTGCAGCACGATTCGCCGGACGCGACCGCGCAGGCGGGTGGCCGGGTGCTGGACTGGAAGGCCGGTGAGTGCGAACCGATCCCGGGCAAGACCATGCCGAAGCTGGTGGTCGTCGAACGCGACTACCCGAAGCTGGCCGAGAAGATGGCCGCGCTCGGGCCGCTGATCGATACGCTCGGCGTCACCACCAAGGGTGTCACCACCTATCCCGACCAAGAGGTCGAGTACCTCGCCGGAATGAACGGCACTGTGGTTTCCGGTGTGGCCCGAGGGCGTCCGTCGCTGGCCAAGGACACGCACGCGGCCGAGGCCGTTCTCGCGCTCTCAGGCACCACCAACGGCAGACTCGCCGTGGCGGGCTTCCACGCGCTGGAGCGCCGCACCGGCACCGAGCTGGCTGACCTGGCCGCCGAGCACGAGGGCAAGCGAATCTCGTTCGCCGACACCCAGGCTCGCCCGGTGCCGGTGATCACCTCCCCGGAGTGGTCGGGCAGCGAAACCGGCGGGCGCAGGTACTCGCCGTTCACCATCAACACCGAGCGCCTCAAGCCGTGGCACACGCTGACCGGGCGGCAGCACTTCTACCTCGACCACGACTGGATGATCGAACTCGGCGAGCAGCTGCCGATCTTCCGCCCTCCGCTCGACATGACGGCGCTGTTCCGCGAGCCGTCCATCGGCGCGGTCGACGACCGGGGTGTCACCGTGCGCTACCTGACACCGCACTCGAAGTGGTCCATCCACTCCGCCTACCAGGACAACCTGCACATGCTGACGCTCTCCCGTGGCGGACAGACGATCTGGATGTCCGACCGAGACGCCGCGAAGATCGGTGTCGCCGATAACGATTGGATCGAGGCGATCAACCGCAACGGCATCGTGGTCGCCCGCGCCATCGTCAGCCATCGAATGCCGGAGGGCACGGTATTCATGTATCACGCCCAGGACCGGGCGGTGGACGTGCCGCGCATCGAAGGCATCGGCGAGGACACCAAAGGCCGCGGCAAACGCGGCGGCATCCACAACGCACTCACCCGCATCATGATCAAACCCTCGCACCTCATCGGCGGCTACGCACAGCAATCCTTCGCGCTGAACTACCACGGCCCCACCGGAAATCAGCGCGACGAGGTCACCACGATCCGCAAACGCTCGCAGAAGGTGGAGTACTGACATGAGCCCGACGAGGTCACCACACTGCGTCCGTGAACGCTCGCAGAAGGTGGAGTACTGACATGAGCCCGACGAGGTCACCACACTGCGTCCGTGAACGCTCGCAGAAGGTGGAGTACTGACATGAGCCCGACGAGGTCACCACACTGCGTCCGTGAACGCTCGCAGAAAGTGGAGTACTGACATGCGAGTCATGGCACAGCTGGCCATGGTGATGAACCTGGACAAGTGCATCGGCTGCCACACCTGCAGCGTCACCTGCAAGCAAGCGTGGACCAACCGTGGCGGCACCGAGTATGTCTGGTTCAACAATGTGGAAACCCGTCCCGGGCAGGGCTATCCGCGCCGGTACCAGGATCAGGAGAAGTGGAAGGGTGGCTGGACGCTGAACAAGCGCGGCAAGCTCACCCTGAAGTCCGGTTCCCGAGTCAAGCGGCTGCTCAACATCTTCGCCAATCCGGACCTGCCCACGGTGGACGACTACTACGAGCCGTGGAGCTACGACTACGACAACCTGCTGTCCTCGCCGCCGATGGACACCACGCCCGTCGCCCGTCCCAAATCGCTGATCACCGGCGCGGATACGAATATCACCTGGGGCGCGAACTGGGACGACGACCTTGGCTCCGGTCCCGAGCAGGTCGGTAAGGACCCGCTGCTGGCGAAGCTGTCCGATCAGGTGAAGCTGGAGTTCGAAGAGACCTTCATGTTCTACCTGCCGCGCATCTGCGAGCATTGCCTCAACCCGTCGTGTGCGGCGTCGTGCCCGTCCGGCGCGATCTACAAGCGCGCCGAAGACGGCATCGTCCTGGTGGACCAGGACAAGTGCCGCGGCTGGCGGCAGTGCGTGTCGGGCTGCCCGTACAAGAAGATCTACTTCAATCACAAAACGGGCAAGGCGGAGAAGTGCACTTTCTGCTACCCGCGTGTGGAAGTCGGCATCCCGACGGTGTGCTCGGAGACCTGTGTCGGGCGGCTCCGCTACATCGGCGTGCTGCTCTACGACGCCGACGCCGTGTCGAAGGCCGCGTCGGTCATCGAGGACAAGGACCTGTATCCGGCGCAGCTCGGGGTGTTCCTCAACCCGCACGACCCGCGGGTGGTCGCCGAGGCCGAACGCGCCGGGATCTCCCCGGAGTGGATTCAGGCGGCCCAGGATTCGCCGGTCTACCAGCTGATCGTGGACTATCAGATCGCGCTGCCGCTGCACCCGGAGTACCGCACCATGCCGATGGTCTGGTACGTGCCGCCGCTGTCACCGGTGGTCGACGTGCTCGCCGGGACCGGACACGACGGTGAGAACGCGTCGAACCTGTTCGGCGCCATCGACGCGCTGCGCATCCCGGTGGAATACCTGGCCGAACTGTTCACCGCGGGCGATGTCGGGCCGGTGCGCGCGGCGCTGCAACGCCTGGCGGCGATGCGCGCGTTCATGCGGTCGGTGAATCTCGGCGAGGAGCCCGATCCCGCCATCGCGCCGTCGGTACGCCTCGAACCCGAAGAGATCGAGGCGATGTACCGGCTGCTGGCCATCGCCAAGTACGAGCACCGCTACGTCATCCCGACCGGTGCGGGAGCCCGTGCCCACGAACTGGATTCGCTCGCCACCGGATGCAGCCTCGACACCGACGGCGGTCCAGGCATGACCGCGTTCGACCAGATGGTGGACAAATTCCACCTCACCGACACCAACGGCGCGGCGCCGCAGGAGAAGTCGTCCCGGGTCAATCTGCTGAACTGGGACGGCAAGAGCACCGAGGGTCTGGTGCCGACCAACGGCACCACGAGCGGTACACCTGCGAACGGCACCAGGAACGGCCAGAGCAGCAGGGTATACGCGAACGGCGGGAGCGACAGAGCGCAGGTCAACGAGTCCGAGAACGGCGACAGCAACGGAGCGCACGCCACGGGCGGGGGCAGCAACGGTGCCAGGACCGGTGGGCCGACCTCGGCGCCGGGCGGAGCAGAGCGATGAGCCTGCTGAAGTTGCGCCGCCGCCCGGAATCCGTGGTGCGACTCGCCCAGCGCGACCGTCAGCTGGTCTGGCGGATCGCCGCACTGCTGCTGGACTACCCGACCGAGCAAACGCTGGCCATGATCGACCAGTTGACCACTGCCGCAATCGGATTGCCGGATGCGATCCGCGAGCACTTGAGCGATTGCCTCCAGTACCTTCGGGTGACCGCGCCGTTGGAGCTGGCGGCCTCCTACGTCGAGACCTTCGACATGCGCCGCCGCGCCAGCCTGCACCTGACCTTCTACGCCTACGGCGACACCCGCAAGCGCGGCATGGCGCTGCTGCGGTTCAAACACGCTTACCGGCACGCCGGTGTCGAACTCGGCGACGAAGAGCTGCCCGACCATCTTCCGGTGCTGCTGGAGTTCGCCGCCACCGTCGACCCGATCGGCGGTGAGCGGCTGCTCGGCGAGCATGTTCCCGTGCTGGAGCTGCTGCGGCTTTCGCTGTCCGACAACGGCTCTCCGTACGCCGGGGTGCTCGCCGCGGTCAGGGCGACACTGCCGCCGCCGACCACCGCCGACCGGCGGCGCATCGCCGAACTCGCCGCGCAGGGCCCGCCCGAGGAAGAGGTCGGGTTGGAACCCTTCGCGATGGACCCCTCCCTGTTCGACGGATCGGAAAGCCGACGATGAACGCAACGCCGCATCTGCCGACCGCACTGTGGCTGATCCTGCCGTATATCGCGTTCACCTCGTTCGTACTCGGCCACCTGTGGCGCTACCGCAACGATCAGTTCGGCTGGACCACCCGCTCGTCACAGATCTACGAGAGCCGCCTGCTGCGCCTGGGCAGCCCGCTGTTCCATTTCGGCATGCTCGGCGTGATCGGCGGGCACGTGCTCGGTGTGCTGATCCCGGAGTCGTGGACCGCCGCGGTCGGCATCTCGGAGCACGCCTACCACCTGATCGCCGTTTCGGCGGGCTCGGTGGCCGGTCTCGCCGTGCTCGCGGGCGTCGCCATCCTGGTCTACCGGCGGATCACCGTTCCCGCCGTCCGCAAAGCCACCACCGGCAACGACCGGCTGATGTACGGCCTGCTGGCCGCGGCGCTGGTCACCGGCCTGCTCAACACCTGGGGCAGCAACCTGCTCTGGGGCACCTACAACTACCGCGAGACGGTCTCCCCCTGGTTCCGCAGCCTGTTCACGCTCGGCCCCGAACCCGAGCTCATGGTGGACACCCCGTGGACCTTCCAGGCGCACGGCCTGATCGTTCTCGCGTTGATCGGTTTCTGGCCCTATACCCGGCTGGTGCACATGTTCAGCGCCCCTGTCGGCTATCTGGCGCGGCCCTATGTGGTCTACCGCAGCAAAGAGTTCGACGCGCCCGACAAGCGCCGCTACGCCCGCGCGTGGGACGCGCCGGTGACGCCCGAGCGCTGGCGCTGACCGACTGAAAGTCAGGCCGGGGTTTTCCGCGCCAACGGCACGAGCGGCGACGAGGGTGAGTCGTATCGGTCCCGCTGTTGCAGTGCGCTATCGGCGCAGCGTGAACTACTTATTCAGGCTGATGAACGACGTGGGGGGTCGGCCAACGGAGCTTGTGCCTGTGTCAGTGACGTTACTTTTCGGGATAGCTGAACGAATCCGAACGGTGGCTCCGGCCCGACTGGAGCTGGTGTCGTTTCAGTGCAGCGCGCAGCCTCGCCGCAGAGCAGCGACGGGACAGGCTGGAACTTGGTGCTCGACATGGCGATCCAATTGCACGGCGGCGCCGGTCTGTCCGATGATTTCCCGCTGGCGCGCGCGTTCGCGGGGATCCCCCCGCCCTCGGTAACGCCGTCCCACAGGCGGCCGACCTCGCCCTGGGTGTCCACAAGACGACCAGTAGCGCGGCCGCCTCGGTGGGCGAGTGGTCCGGGCCTCCGTGACCGCGACTTCGCGAACTTCCTCGAGGTTTACGAACCCGTCGTCGCGCATGTCGAGCCCCCAAGCCGTCCGCACTGACATCCGAAGTGCTCCGTGCTGAAGTTCAAGCAGCGCCGAACAGTGCCAACTGGATTCATCGGATGTCCGGGCGCGTGCCGTGATGCTGCACTGTGTGCGTTCTCCGCCGCGGCTTCGAGGTCCAGCTTCGCCGCACGGGCCGACGATCCGAGATGACGTGGCAGACAGCGGGATTCCTCCATAATGAATGCGGCCGCAGAGCGATCTGCCGCTATTGACTGTGCCGTTAATTAACGTTACGTTGCACAAGTCACACCAGCTGGTGTCGCTAGCAGAACGAGACGTGGTTCCTCCCGTGGGGCCGGTTGAGCCGCATAGCTGGGTTCGTGATGGCGTTTACTCCCTGAACCGAAGGACGTCTCGTCGTGGCCGTCGTCAGCCTTGGGCTTGTATTTCTGTTCATCCTCGTCTCCGGTGGGCTGCGGTCCATCGAGGTAGGTTGCCAGAACACTCAAAAGATCTATGTGCAGAACACGTGGCTGTGCGCGGTGTTCTCGTATGCCGTTGCACTCGCCGGATTTCTGATTTTCCTGGCGGTATCGAGATTGGTCTCGGAGTCGCCGTTGCCGACCCTCGAGGATGTGCGGCAGATGCCGTGGTGGGCGCCGTTCGGCGGCCTGATCGGCGGTGTGGCGGTGGTCGGCATGATCACCGTCGCCAAGTACGTCGGCGTGGCAACCTTCAACGCGGTCGTCATCGTGAGCGAGATGCTGGTCGCGCTGGTGATGGACGACCTGGGCCTCATGGGGTTCGCCACCAGGGAAATGACCCTGCCCCGACTGCTGGCCGCCGGGTTGATCACGGCGGCGGTCTACCTGATGGCCAGCGACTCGACGAAGCAAGAACCTGCCCCACGCACCGCTGAGTCGGCCGAAAGGGTTTCCCGATGACGACGACCGACACCACCACCCAGCCCCGGATGACGCTCCCGCGCTGGGCGATGGTCCTTATCTTCGTGTTCATGCTGGTCGGCGGCGCGTTGCGGTCCGTAGAGGCCGGGTGCCAGAACACGCTGAAGCTAGCCCTGAGAAACGTGTGGCTGTGCGGCGTGATCTCCTATGCCGTGGCCCTCATCGGCGTTGGCGTGATTCTCGTTGTCTGGCTTCTCATTTCGCGCCGTCGGGAGTGGCCGACCCGCGCCGACCTCGCGGCTATGCCCAAGTGGGCGCCCGTCGGCGGGCTCACCGGCGGCGCCGCGATCTTCGCGATGATCACCGTCGCTTCCAGCGTCGGAGTCGGCACGTTCAACGCCTTGATCATCGCCGGCCAGATGTTTCTCGCCGCAGCGATGGACCATTACGGAGTGATGGGTTTCCCGCGGCGCCGCATCAATTCCCGACGAGTCGCCGCGTGCGCGATGATCATCGTCGGCTCCTACCTGATGGCGAAATACTGACAACGTTCGCTATGTGTGGTGTCGGGGTCGGGCTGAACAAGTCCGCGTTCGTCCACGAGGTGGCGCCGCAACGCTGTCCCCGACGACGCCGTCGCACCCGCGAAGACCCGCCGAGGAGGGCGGGTCTTCGGGTATGTCAGGCGTTGTCGTATGCGTCCTGCAAGACCTTGACGTCGAGCTTGGACATCGAGCGCAGGGCGGTGCCGACGGCTCCCTTGTCGTGTATGACCTGCTGTCACCCTTGGTCGGAGCCATTCCCACCCATTCGACACAACTCTCGAACTTTTTCGAGATATTTTCCAGTCCTCGCCGCCAACCGTTCCCCGTCCGCACGCCCCGGCACATGGCCGCTGGATCTCACGTGAGGTCCGCGGCCATGTGCCGTCGATCATGAAGCACAACCACTACGTGGTTGCCACGAGCAACTCCTCCGAAGTCGAGGGGCGCAGGCCATCGACGCGGTCGGCGAAGTAGCGCCGGGCGAGTTCGGCTGCCGACACGTGCTCGGTGGCGACGAAACCGGCTTCCCGGGCCGACGCCGCGATCTCCGACGGGGTGAAGAAGCTGATGAACGGCGTGCCTGCTGCGCGCGCGGCGTACTCGGTCAGCTCGCGTTGGGGCCGCTCATCCGGTTCGACGAGCTCGAATGGCACGATGAACGTCATGGCCAGCGTGGAGCCCGGCGCCAGCGCGGCGAGGTGGCGTAGCGTGCCGGCGGTCGCGTCCTTCGTCAGATACATGGAGACGCCGGTGGAGACCACCACCGCGGGTCGTTCCGGATCGAATCCCGCCTCGACCAATCGGTCCCACCATCCCGCCTCGAAGTCGACCGGCACAAGTCTGAGCCACTCCGGAAGTCCGTAGCCGAGCTCGAGCAGGCGTCGGCGCTTCCATTCCTGCGGTCCGGGCTGATCGACCTCGAAAACCGTGAAGTGGGCCGCAATTTCCGGTCGCCGCTGGGTGAAGGTGTCCAAACCTGCCCCGAGGATGACGTACTGGTCGACGCCGCGTCCCGCCTGCCGCACGACGAGATCTTCGATGAAGCGGGCACGAGCGACGACGGTGGCCCTCGAACGGCTGGTGGTCCGGGGGTCCATGTCGGGACGTTCACGCCAGTCGTCTCCGGGAGCCGCAAGCCGCAAGCCGATCTCGTCGTCGAGCACGTGCGGGGGCGGGTCGACCTGGACGTGCAAGGCCCGCCACAGGGCCACCCGCAGGGCCGTGCTCTCCGGTGCCGCGGTCTGCTCGACCGGCATGATGCTCTCCTTCGTCTGCGTCCGATGCGGTCTCGGAGGCTGGTTCAGTTTCCCGACTGGAGGCTCCAGATCCGCCCGTCGGGGTCGCGGACAGTCATTTCCTTTGTCCCGTAATGGGTTTCTTCGAACGGCGTGACCACGTCGACCGTGGGGCCCGGCTGAAAGGCATCCGCGTCGGCCACCGTCAGCACCAGTTGCACCTGCGGTTCGCGGTGCTCGGGAATCTCGGCGACGAAGACGTACGGGCCGTCGCCGTTGCGAAGCATGCCGGAGCCATGGTCGGTCGCGAAATCCAGTTCGAAGCCGAGGTCTTGGAAGAATTTGGCCGCTTTGCCCCAGTTATGGGTTTCCACGAATACGCCCTCGATGCCGTCGGTCGTCATGTCAGGTCTCCTTGTCGGACGATCGCTGCTGGTCGTGCGGATCGGCAAGGTATGAACGCAGCGCGTCGGCGACCAACGCCGAGAGGGATGTGCCCGACTCGATGGCGTGATGCTTCACCTGCTTGATCAGCCCGATCGGCAGGTACACGTTGAACTGCTTGACTTCCTCGTCACCCACCCGACGATGCTAGCATCCTAACAAGCTAAGCGATAGCGAGCGCCAGCGGCCGCTTCGGACGACCACGTATCCACATGATCACAGGGCTCGGCCACCTGGCCACGAACCAGCGCACCGACCCGCGCTCGGTTTTCGCGGCGGTGGAACGCGCGCGAACTCGAGCTATGCGCAGGACGGCGCCGGGGCATCCACGAACAGCGGCTTGCCGATCGGTGGGGCGTAGACCACGTCGAGAATCAGCGGTTCGATGCCCAGGTTGCGGCCGATGTGGACGTTCCATTCGCCGGCGGGCTCGTAGATGAAATCGCCCGTGCGGTAGACCGGAGCGTCACACTCGGACCCAGGATGGGTGAGCGTGCCCGCACGGACGAAGCCGAAGACGGGACCGTCATGGTAGTGCCAGCCGGTGGAACCACCAGGGCCGATGGTGATTTCGCGGACTACGAGATCGGTGCCGGCGACGAAGGGCAGCAGTCCGGCGGGAATCTGCGCCTGACCGAGGGTGACCGCGGTGATGTCGATGCCGGGCGTCGCGTGCGCGGTCGCCGCCCCCGCCAGTGCGCCGACGAGCACGACCGCCGCGACCGCGGTGCAGGTGAAGGTCCCCATCACGGCAGCCTAGCCACGACGGCGCCGCACCAGACCCGTTATGCGAGCGAAAATCGGAACGACGCCAGGCAATTCGCTCGGTTTGAGTAAATTGTCCGGATCTCCCAGGCGGTCACACAGGTGAACATTCACCCGTTGTTCCCGCACGCGGTGCACGGTCGAGTTGCCCAGAATGTCCGGCCGGTACACCATCAGCGGTATGCCGTCCACTCCGCTGAATCCAGCAGGCGACATTCCGGACACCGGAATTCCAGGCCGTCTCGCCGCCGATATGACCATGACGGAACAACACGAATGGCACCGCGCCTACCTGCGCCGCCATCCGGTGTCCCGGCGCAATATCCTCCGGGGCACCGCGGCGGCCGCGGCCGTCGCCGCGGTCGGCGTCTCGCCGTTCGGCCGGCGCGCCTATGCCGAGGAGGCCCAGCTCGCGGTGGGCGGACGACACGTCGGATACGGGCCCGATGCCGCGAGCCAGCTGCGCTTCGCGGGCCAGCTGTCGCGGCGTCCGGCGGGCACCACGGTGTACCTCGATCACGGCCCCACCCCGTCGCTGGGCGCGACGGTCGAGGCCGAAGTGCGCGATCTGCTCACCCAGGTGCCCACCGCCGACGGTGGGGTCCTGGCCACGGAACAGTTCTATGTCCATGCTCCGGTGGACGGCCTACCCGGCCGGGTACCGCACTTCTACCGCTGGCGGACCTCCGACGGGTTCGTCGGCGACATCCGCACCGCCGCGCCCGCGATGCCCACCGGACGAGCCGGGGTCCTGCCGTTCCGTTTCACCATGATGGGCGACCAGGGCACCGACGGGACCCCGGCGCTGCCGGACGGCGTCGCGCCCGGCGACTACGACGACAAGTACTACAGGGCCGACAACGATCCGGCCGCACCGCATGCGAGCAACGTGCTGCGCCAGATCGCCGCGTCCCGACCGGATTTCCACATCCTGGCCGGCGATATCGCCTACGCCGACCCCTCCGGCGCCGGTAAGCCGGGTCAATTCGTCGCACGCGGAGCGCAACCGGCGAGCGGGTTCGACAAGTACAACCCCTACGTGTGGGATGTCTACTTCGGCGCCATCGAGGTCAGCGCCGCGCAGACGCCGTGGCTGTTCACCACCGGCAACCACGACATGGAGGCGACCTACGGAAAACTCGGCTACGGGGGGCATCTGGCGCGGCTCGACTTCCCCGGCAACGGCCCGGCGGGCTGCCCCTCGGCGTACTCGTTCACCTACGGCAACGTCGCGGTGCTCTCGTTGGACGCCAACGACGTCTCCTACGAGATCCGCGCCAATTCCGGCTATTCCGACGGCACGCAGACGAGTTGGGTGCAGCGCACGCTGGCCGCCTACCGCGCCGACCGCGACATCGATTTCATAGTCTGTTTCTTCCATCACTGCGCGTACTCGACCACCGAGGCGCACGCCAGCGACGGCGGCGTGCGCGACGCCTGGGTCGAGCTGTTCGACCGCCACCAGGTCGACCTGGTGCTGCAGGGCCACAACCACGTCTACGAGCGCACCGATCCGATCCGCGGCGGCAGCGCGACGAAGGTCGCGGGCGACAACGCGATCGTCTACCCGGAGACCGACGGGACCGTCTACTACACCGTCGGCGGCGGCGGGCGTCCACGCTACGACTTCCAGCCGGATTCGCGAGAGTCCTTCCGCGGCAACGAACTACCGGACACCACCGTGCCGAACAGCTACGTCTGGACGCCCGGCGGCGGCAAGCAGGAGGAGGAGGCACCGTGGTCACGGGTCCGGTTCCGGAACTACTCGTTCCTCCGTGTCGACGTCCGCCCCGGCATCTTCGCCAGTGAGATGGACGTGGTCGCGGTGGACGAGTACGGCCGCGAGTTCGACCGGGTGACCTTCCGCCGCCAGGTCCGACCCTGAATCGGGCTACCTTCTTCTTCCGATGGAGCGCACGTGTGTCCGAGCTCGTCGCGGCGGATACGGACACCGGCGGTACGTGATGGCGCGGTTTCGTCTGGAATCGCTTGCCCTCCAGCAGAGCCCCCGCCGAGCAGCTCGAGTTTGCTCGACCCACACCCAACCTCGCCCCGACCGGCTGACCGGGCCGCGCGGGTGTATCGGCCTGGCCGCCGCCGATGCCCGTTCCGCGCGAACCTTTCGAGCGGCGCCTGGCCGACCCGCAGCGCAAGGTAATAGCGGATCGGATAGGTCAGAGGCGCAGGTCGATGTCCATGCGTTGGTGCATGGTACGCACGACATCGACGACACCATCGGCTAGTCGGTGAAACAGCGTGTGCGATCCGGCGGCGAGTTCGCCAGCGCGGATCTCATCGCAGGCCCGGCCGATACGCGGGTTCGCCGCGACGCGCTCGATAGCGTTGGAGTTCGCGCAGGTACCCCTCGGCCTGGTCGGCGTCCCATCGGTCGGCGGTGTAGTCCCCGATGTGTACGAGGTCGGCTTGGGCGGCTGGTGCGAGAAGGTATCGGCTCACCGGCGGTTTGGCTCACCAGCGCGCTTGCGGGCGAGGAAGGCGTCGAAGTCGAACGGCGTGGAGGGCCCGCTGCGCTCGCCGTCGATCAAGGCGTCGCGCAGTGCGCGGAGGTGGGTTTCGCGGTCTTCGAGTAGCCGCAGGGCCGAGCGGACCACGTCGCTGGCCGGTGCGTGTTTCGTCACGTTCACTTCTCGGTTTCAGTCAGGGTCGGTGCGCTGGTCGAGGGTGTGCTGCAGGTCGGTGTTGAGGCGTTGGGCCTCGGCGAGCTGGTCTTGCAGGATGACGATGCGGCACGCCGCCTCGAGGGGGTTACCGGCGTCGACGAGTTCGCGCACGCGCCCGGCGATACGCAGCTGGTAGCGGGAGTAGCGGCGGTGCCCACCGGCTGATCGTTGCGGGGTCAGCAGTTGCGCGGCGTCGAGGCCGCGTAGAAACGCTTGAGTGACACCGAGGATCTCCGCGGCGCGCCCCATGCTGTAGGCCGGGTAGTCCTCGTCATCGAGTTTGTCCGCGGCGCTGGGACCGTCGGCGGGATTGGTGTTTGGTTGCTGCACAGCACCTCTCGGGTTCAACATCGACAGGCCCCGGCGCATGTGCGCCGGGGCCTGGGATCTACGAAGGGGGGATTGATATCAACTCTGTTCACCGGCCGAGCGGGCCGATGCACTACACCGCACCCGATACTTCCCGGGACGCGGAACTGATAAATGACTACTCAGTGAGCACCACCTCCTGGTTGCCGGGTCTTATCCGCGTACCTTCTCGGTCTTGCTTGTTCGCCGTTACTTCTCGGCCGTGCTTCTTCGTCCCCCTCCGGCGGTCCGGCCGACTGCACCGGATTCTCTTCTCCGCCGGAGGGGACGGTGGAACTTCATGTTCCGGACAGTTCACCTGCCCGGCCTCTGGACTCATCAATTCCAACGACAGCGACTGTATACCGGCCCTCGCAGAATGTCTACACCCGACACAACAGATTTCTGTCTACTGGTGCAGGGGATTATTTCGCATGAGGTAGAGGGTTTCGGATCATTGCGACCGGGGTAGATCCGGTGCACTCGGCTAGCGAGGCAGGAGGGGGTGATGGTCATGACGACACCGACTCGCCACAGCATGGGCCTACATCCGCCACCACGAACACAAGACCGTGTGGGCCGAGATCGCTGTGGACCGGTACCGGCATCCGGGGTGACCGACGCACCGATCAGCGACCCGGCCGCCGCCGCGTCGCCGGGTCGCTGTCGGCCTGATAGCGTCGCAGCCCCTCGTCGGAGACCCGCGCGTACTTCGCGAGGCTGCGTACCGAGGTATGTCCCGACAGCTTCATCAACACCGGCGCCTGGGCCGAGACTGGCGACGTCTTCTTGAGCCTGCGGTATGACCTGGTGCTGGCTTCCCGGCCCGGACTGGCGCCGGTCCTGTGGGCCGTGTCCGCGGCCCTACGCATGCGCCGCGAGCGCCGCGAGCGTTATTCTTCGGACCCGATAGACCCGACAGAAAGGTGCTTTCCGATGTCGGATCCGCGGGTCAATTCGGTGACTGAAGCCTCGAGGAAAGGCTCCGACCTGCACTTGGACTTGCGGCAGACCGGCAGCAGACGGGCCGCGCTCGCCGACGCGCTGCGCGAGGCCGTACGGACCGGACGGCTGACGCCCGGCACTCGGCTCCCGCCTTACCGCACACTCGCGGTCGACTTGGGCGTTGCCCGCAACACCGTCGCCGACGCCTATGCGGAACTGGTCGCGGAGGGGTGGCTCACAGCCCGTCAAGGCTCCGGCACCAGGGTCGCCGAGCGCATTGCCGCAAAGACCCCACACGGGCCGAAGAAGGCTCAGGTCGAGCCCGCCAGGCCCACCCACGACCTGCGGCAAGGTCGCCCCGACGCCACGTCGTTCCCACGTACAGCATGGGCTGCGGCCGCCCGGCGGGCCATTACCGCCGCACCGCACGACGCGTTCGGACCAGGCGACTCGCGCGGCCGTCCCGAACTGCGCCACGCGCTCGCTGACTACCTTGGGCGCGTACGAGGTGTCCGCACAACACCCGACCACATCATCGTCTGCTCTGGCTTCGCCCACGCGCTGCGCCTACTGTTCGGCGGCGGTGTTCTGTCTGGTCCGGTCGCCGTCGAATCCTACGGGCTGCCGTTCCACCGCAGCTTGTTGGCCACCGCGGGCGTACGCACCGTGCCACTCGGACTCGACGACCAAGGCACCCGCACGGACGCCCTCGGCACGAATCCGGCTACCACCGGCGGTTCCGGCGCACGGGCTGTACTGCTCACGCCCGCACACCAGTTCCCTACCGGCGGACCACTGCACGCGAGTCGCCGCACGACAGCCGTCGACTGGGCGCGAACACGCGGCGGTGTGGTGCTGGAGGACGACTACGACGGCGAATTCCGTTACGACCGTGAACCGGTCGGAGCCGTGCAAGGGCTCGACCCCCACCACGTCGTCTACCTCGGCTCGGTAAGCAAGAGCCTCTCCCCGGCGCTGCGCCTGGGCTGGATGGTTCTGCCCCCGCACCTGGTCGACGCCATGCTGGCCGCGAAGGGCGAACGCGAGGCGTGGGTGGGGGTCACCGACCAGCTCACGTTCGCCGAGTTCGTCGCATCCGGCAACTACGACAAGCACATTCGGCGCATGCGGCAGCGCTATCGGGTACGCCGCAACCGCCTTGTAGAGGTGCTCGCCGAACGTGCCCCGCACATCGACATCACCGGTATCGCGGCTGGACTGCACGCGCTTCTGCGTCTACCGACCGGTACCGAGGCGTCCACCCTCGGGGCTGCCACCGGGAACGGTATCGCGGTGGACGGGCTCGCGACATTCCGTCACCCGGACACCGACGTGCCACATCGCGACGGACTGGTCATCGGGTACGCGACACCGGCGGAGCACCGCTACTCCGCCGCCCTCGACGCCTTGTGCGGTGTACTGCCCCTGCCCCGCGCCTAGTAGGCGGACGGCCACCCGCCGGGCTCCGGGGTACAGACACCGGAGAAAGTACGGTGGCGCCGGACGCAGGGCGGCACGAACGTGGAGACGGAACCCATCGCGGGCGTTCCCCTTGCGAGTACGAGACTCCGTCAGATGTGCGCGATCGGACGGCTGTCCCCGGTGTCGGGCCCGTCGGCGGCTGTAGTCGCTGGTCGGCGCAAGCCCAGCGCCACCAGCGCCGTCGTCGCGATTGCGATGATCAACAGGCCTGGCGAGCCGGCGCGCCCGCCCAGCAGAGATGATCCGGTGTAAGGGCAGCGACCGGACTGGCGGTCCTGCGCCGAGAAACCAAGGCCCGAGCCGACTTCGGGGAGCGCGACGTACACGATGTTGTAGTCGACGGAGCTGATCAGCTGGGCGAACGCCAGCAGCGCGAGGGAAAGGCCGATGCGGCGACGTAAGAGCGGTGGTCGAGGGCATGACGGGACTTGCTTATACGTGACGGGCAGGGCCGGGGCTCAGCCGCGTGCGAGTTCCTCATGCCACACCGGGCTGTCGCAGTAGTGGTTGTCGTACAACTCGGAGCTGTCGCGGATCTCCTGAACGGTCGCCTCCCCCCGGTACACACGCTCCAGCAGCCGGTAGTAGTCGAAGCGGTGCAGGCCGGGCGTGAACACCACGAGCAGTTCGGCCTCAGCGCCGGGTGCCGGGGCGAACGCATGCGGCACGGCCGGCGGCACGGTCAGGAAGTCGCCCTGATCGAGGCGGATGATCTTGTCGTCGAGGAGGAAGCGCATAGAACCCTCGAGCACCAGAAACATCTCGGTGGCTTTGGTGTGGAAGTGCGCGGGCGCCCCGGGCGAGCCCTTCGCCAACGTCGCCTTGTTGGCGGTAAGCGCACCGCCCGTGTCACCAGCGTCGGCGAGCAGTGTGATGAGGCTGAGCGCGCCGTCCTGGAGCGTTGCGGCGGTCTCGGAACGGACGATAACTGGGGCGGCGAGGTGTGCGGAACTGGTCATCGAGAACTCCCTAGAGGCTGGCAAGCGGCCTCGTGAGCCGCTCGTCCATGCTGACAAGGAAAATCTACGGAACCAAAAGACCCGCTGCATGGTGCATTCAGGGCTCAGTTTCATGGGTCAATTCGGACTCGGATCAACGAAATGATCCACCGAGTGGACACTTCCGCGTCGGTCACATCAGCAATCAACTCCGCAGCACGCCCGACCGGACGTGCTGACACACCACCGGATACCCCACCAACGCGCGCAACCGCCGCCCGTACCGGATCGGTGCGATAACCCCACCGACACAGAGCGAAGTGACATGCCCCACAGTCACATCGCCGTGCCTGCCGGTGACCGAGAAGAACTGCGCTGCAACCGATCCCCCGACCGAGGCGTAGACATGTTCGTCGAGTTCTGGCCCAAACCGTCGCTCCAGCTGGACGATTCGACCTTCATTCGGGCTTTCATCTCGAGAATCAACCGGCCCCGCAGGCCGATGCCATGAGCAACTACTCCGCGGTCGGCACGGCATCGAAAACTTGTAAATAGACCAGTGGCCACTTTCACGATCAAGCCGCCACACCGCTCGAACCGCAAATCGCAAAGATCAATGGTTACAATAGCTTTCGAGCGGTGTCGATCCTGGCCGGGGGCGCAACGTTCCTACCCATTCAGCTACCAATGATTTCTCCGTGGAGCGCTCATGTCGTTTAACGGCTCGGCAGAGTCTGTTCCTGCCCGTCATGTCGCGGTGACCGAACGGGCGATCCACCCGGATTCCGAGCGGCTGATCAGGCTGTTGCGGGAGAGCGATAGCGCGACCAGGACGCTCGCGGCGTGGACCGGTGGTCCGGTGCTGCTGGAGGTGGTGGACCGGCACGATGACCGGCTTTCCGCCACCGAGTTCGCCGATCTCGATCTCTGGCGGCCGGAACCGGTGCAGCGGCGGAAAATACGCTTGCTGGACAACCGTGATCGCGTGCTTTCCGAGGCTACGGCCACCGTCGTGCTCGGCCGGGTGCCGTATCGTACGGCCCTCGCGCTCCGGGACGGCGACATGCCGTTGGGATTACTACTCGCTCCGTTGCATCCCAAGCGGCACACGCTCAGCGTGGTACGCGGCTCCGGCGACCAGCCCGACAGCCCGCTGTTCGACATCACCGCCCGGCTGGATGTGGGCGGCAGCCCGGTCGCGTTCGTGCGCGAGCGATACCTGCCGCAGGTGCTGCTGTGATGAGCGGGACCGACGCGGGCGTGTTGATCGCCGGTGCCGGGATCGCGGGGCTGACCACCGCGCTCAGCCTGCACGCGGCCGGCGTCGAATGCGTTGTGGTGGACAAGGCGCGGGAACTCACCACCGCGGGCGTCGGCATCAACTTGCTGCCGCACGCCGTGCGTGAACTGACCGAACTCGGTTTCGGCGACGAGTTGGCCGCACTCGGCGTGCCCACGGCCGAGATGATTCATTACGACCGGTTCGGCAACCAGGTCTGGTCTGAGCCGAGAGGCGCCTCGGCGGGTTACCAATGGCCGCAGTACTCCATTCACCGCGGCGAATTGCAGCTGATGCTCTTGCGTGCGGTGACCGAGCGGCTCGGCGTCGACGCGGTACGGACCGGAGTCGCGCTCAGCCACTTCGCCGACACCGGAGAAGAGGTGCGGGTGCACTTGCTCGACCGCCGTACCGGCGAACTGGGATCGTGGCATGGCGACGCGCTGATCGGCGCGGACGGGCTGCACTCGGTGGTCCGCGCTCAGCTGCATCCCGGCGAGGGCCCGCCGATCGGCTCCGGGATCCGGATGTGGCGGGGTACCGCGATACGCCGGCCGTTCCTCAATGGACGGACCATGATCATGGCCGGGTGCAATACGGTGGCGAAGTTCGTCGCGTACCCGATTTCGCCGACTGTCGACGGTCTGGTGACTATCAATTGGGTGGCGGAGGTCCGTCGGCCCGACGAGGGGTTCGCCGCGGACTGGACGGCGCGGGGTCGACTCGACGACGTGCTGCCGCACTTCGCCGACTGGCAGTTCGACTGGCTGGATGTGCCGGAGCTGATCCGGGGCGCCGATTCGATCTTGGAATATCCGATGGTGGACCGGGATCCACTGGCGTACTGGGGTACCGGCCGGGTCACCTTGGCCGGCGACGCGGCACATCCGATGTATCCGATCGGGTCGAACGGCGGATCACAGGCCATCCTGGACGCGCGGGTGCTGGCGTATCACCTGGCGACCGCGCTGGACACGCCGACCGCGCTGGCCGACTACGAACGTGCGCGGCGGAAGACGGTCAACGCGATCGTGCTGGCCAACCGGGAATTGGGGCCGGAGCGCATCTTGCGGACGGTGGCGCAGCGGGCCCCGAACGGATTCGCCCGGATCGAAGACGTGCTGTCCGAACAAGAACTCGCTGCGATCGGCGATGCCTACCGGAGCACCAGCACCAGCGACGCCTCGACGCTGAATACTCGCGCCTCCTGGACTGTGCCGGCTCTCGATGCGAAGACCGCCGCGCCCACGTGACCATCTGCCCGGAAAGACTGGCTGTGCGAACTCAGCGAGCGCGTATCCGGACGACCTCGCGGGCGGCGGCCCGGTAGCGGTCGGCGATGAGCCGGACAACGGCCGGGTGCACGCCGATGGGTTCGGCGACGCCATCGGCGCCCGCTTCGTGCAGACGCTGTTGAAACAGGCCGTGTGCCAGCAGGTACGAGGCGATGAACACCCGTCGCGCCCCCGAGGCACGCAAGTCGGCGACCACCTCCGGTATGCGGGGCGCACCGGTCGCGACATAGCCGATGCGGACCGGGACGCCGAGGCGTTCGGCCAGCAACCCGGCCGCACGCCGAACGTCCTGGCGGGCACGGGCATCCGACGAGCCCGCCGCGGCGAAGACCACCGCGTCACCCGGCTGCCGGCCCGCGGCGTGCAGGCGCATTCTCATGATCCGCGCCAGCGCCGGATCGGGTCCCATGGCCGGCGTGACCACCACCGCGGGATGGGCGCTCTCGGCCACTTCGCGTGGCACGTCCTGGTAGACGTGGTAACCGGAAGCCAGGAACGCCGGAACCACCACCGCGGGAACGGCTTCCCCGGCGGGCGTCACCAGATCGCGCAGCACCTCCGACGGTGAAGGGCCGAGCACGTCGACGAAAGCGGTACGCACCCATGGTGCTTCGCCTGTGTCGGTGCCAGGCCCCGGAATCCCGGCACCGAGTTCCTTCGACACGGCTTCGGCCAGCGACGCGATCATCTGCACACCCTTGGTGCTTCGGGTGCCGTGGGCCACCAGCACCAGGGCGGGCGAGGTCACCAGCTCCCCGCAGCCTGGATGTACCGCGGTGCCCGGGTCGGGATTCCGACACCGGGCACCTGCGGGCCTCCTGCCGCCTGAGGCCGTGGGTTGTTGTCGATGCACTCCGCGGGGTCGAGCGCGAGCCGGTATCCGCGTTTGACCACGGTCTGAATCGCTTTCGGCGTGCCGAGCCCGGCTCGGAGGCGGGCGATGGCGGTCTCCACCGCGTGCGTGTCGTCGCCGCCGCCGGGCAGCGCGGCGAGCAGGTCCTCGCGGGAGACGACCCGGCCGGGCTGCCTGGCCAACGAGCGCATCAAAGCCATCGGCGCGGGCGCGAGCTGGCGCACCTGACCATCGACCACCACGCAGGCGCCCCGCACGCTGATGTTGTGACCCGCGGCGTGGATTCGGTTGGCGCGCCTCGGTAGTTCCTCGGCGACGTGGCGGGCCAGCGCACCGAGCCGAGCCCGGCCCGGCATCGAGGTGGGCACCCCGAGCTCTTCCAGCGGCGCCGCCGTGATCGGCCCGACGCACGCGGGCAGCACCCGGCCGCGCAGCGCGTACAGCAGACCTTCGAGTAGCCCGGTCTCCTTGGCGCGCATCAACATCGACGCGACCGCGGGCGCGCTGGTGAAGGTGACGCAGTCCAGGCTGGAAGTGACGATGGACTCGATCAGCTGATCCATCGGCCCCCGGTTGTCCGGCGGAACCCAGCGATACACCGGGACCGGCACGACATCCGCACCAGCGCAACGCAGTACCTCACAGAAGTCGGGCACCGGCTCCCACTCGGTGGTCGCGCCGTGCAGCTGCACCGCGATCCGGACGCCCTCCACGCCCTCGGCGAGCAGGTGGTCGAGCACCTCCGCGGAGGACTCCGAGGCGGGCGACCATTCCTCACGCAGTTCAGCGGCGCGGATGGCACCCTTCGCCTTCGGGCCGCGCGCGAGCAGCCGGGTGACGCCGAGCGTGCCACGCAGATCCTCGGCCAGTCCCCAGCCTTCTGCCGCCTCCATCCACCCGCGGAAACCGATGCCGGTGGTGGCCACGGTGATCCGAGGTGGATCGGCGACGAGCTGCCTGGTGACTCGCTCCAGCTCGGTGTCGTCGGCCAGCGGGATGATCCGGATGGCCGGTGCGGACACGGTGCCCGCCCCTCGCCGTTCGAGCAGCGTGGCGAATTCTTCGGCCCGTCTGGCGGCTGTGATGCCGACCGTGAACCCGGCCAGGCAGGCGCCCGTGTCAAGAGTTGTCATGCCGTCATCCATCCGAGGAGACGAGCCCGGATGGCACCGGCTCGTTGGAAATCGAAACAATGCCGTCGTCCACGCGCACCGCGTACACCGGCAGCATCGCCGATTCGTCGTCCAGGCAGCGCCCGTCGACCAACGAGAACCCTTGCTTCAACAAGGGCGAGGCCACGACGGGCACGCCACCGCGATCCCCGACGATACCGCGCGACATGACCGCGGCCCGCCCGATCGGGTCGATATTGCCGACGGCGTAGAGCATGCCGTCGTTCAGCAGGAACAGCGCGGCCTGTCGGCCGCCTCTCAGCAACACCGCAACGCCGCGGCCGGGAATCAGGTAGTCGAGCCGGCATGCCTGCGTCCACCCAGTGGTGGTTGCTGCAGCGATGCCAGGGGTATCGATCACGGTCATCGGTGTCATCCTCCAAACGCCATACTCATTCGTAGCGACGTTCTGTTTCCGTGCGGTTAAGCGGTCATTTCCCCGGCGTGGCAACAGGCACTTCCGGAAGTCCAAGCAGGACGGGAACCTTCCGCTCCCCGGTTTCGTCGAAGGAAATCGTCGGATCGGCCTCCTCCGGGGCGTTGACGAACGAGACGAAGCGAGACAGCTTCTCTTCGTCTTCCAGCACCGCGGCCCACTCGTCGCGGTAGCCCGCGACATGCTGGGCCATCGCCACCTCCAGATCCTCGGCGATGCCGAGGCTGTCCTCGCAGATCACCTGCTGGAGGAATTCGATACCGCCTTCGAGCGCCTCCTGCCACGGCGCGGTGCGCTGCAGACGATCGGCGGTACGGATGTAGAACATCAGGTAGCGGTCGATGTACTTGATCAGCGTCTCGTCGTCGAGGTCGCCCGCGAGCAGCACCGCGTGCTTCGGGGTGAGTCCGCCGTTGCCGCCGACGTACAGGTTCCAGCCGTTCTCGGTGGCGATCACACCGACATCCTTGCCGCGTGCCTCGGCGCATTCGCGCGCACAGCCGGAGACAGCAAGCTTCAGTTTGTGCGGCGAGCGCAGGCCTCGGTAGCGCTTCTCCAACAGCACGGCCATGCCGACCGAATCCTGCTGGCCGTAGCGGCACCAGGTGGAGCCGACGCAGCTTTTCACGGTGCGCAGCGACTTGCCGTACGCGTGGCCGGATTCCATGCCCGCGTCGACCAGCCGCTTCCAGATCAGCGGCAGCTGCTCCACGCGCGCGCCGAACAGGTCGATGCGCTGGCCGCCGGTGACCTTGACATACAGGCCGAACTCCTTGGCCACCTCGCCGATGGTGATCAGCTGCTCGGCGGTGACCTCGCCGCCCGGCATCCGGGGCACCACCGAATAGGTGCCGTTCTTCTGCAGGTTGGCCAGGAAGTGGTCGTTGGTGTCCTGCAGCGCGGCCTGCTCCCCGTCGAGGATGTGGTCGCTCGAGGTGGAGGCGAGGATGGAGGCGACGGTCGGCTTGCAGATGTCGCAGCCGGTTCCCTTGCCGTACTTGGCGGTCAGGGCCGAGAAGGTGCGGATGCCGGTAACCTGGACGATCTGGAACAGCTCGGCACGCGACTGCTCGAAGTGCTCGCACAGCGCCTTGGACATCTCCACGCCGGACTGCTCGAGCAGCTTCTTGAGCATGGGAACGCAACCGCCGCAGGAAGTTCCGGCGGTGGTGCACTGCTTGATGCCGGGGATGTCGCAGGCGCCGTCCGCGATCGCCCCGCAGATCGCGCCCTTCGTCACGTTATTGCAGGAGCAGATCTGCGCGTCGTCCGGCAGCGCGTCCGCACCGAGCTCCGCGCCGGCAGGTGAGATCAGCGCGGCCGGTTCGGCGGGCAGCGGACGGCCGACCAGCGGGCGCAGCGCCGAGTAGGCGGAGGCGTCGCCGACCAGGATGCCGCCGAGCAGGATCTTCGCGTCGTCGGAGACGACGAGTTTGGCGTAGGTGCCTTTGGCCGCGTCGTGCAGCACGACCGAGAGCGCACCCTCGGTGCTGCCGTGCGCGTCGCCGAAGCTGGCCACGTCGACACCGAGCAGCTTGAGCTTGGTCGACATGTCCGCGCCGGGGAATTCGCCCGCGCCGCCGAGCAGTCGGTCCGCGACGATCTCGGCGGTGCTGTATCCCGGCGCGACCAGCCCGTAGCACACGCCCTCCACGGCGGCGCATTCGCCGATGGCCCAGATGTTCGGGTCGGAGGTCCGCAGCCCGAGGTCGGTGATGATGCCGCCGCGGGGGCCGACCTCGAGGCCCGCGTCGCGGGCGATCTGGTCGCGCGGGCGGACACCGGCGGAGAACACCACCAGCCCGGCTTCGATCACCGACTCGTCCGACAGCGTGACCTGCACACCCTGGCCGGCCGCCTCGATCGAGGAGGTGCCGACACCGGTGTGCACGCGCAAGCCGAGATCGGTGATCAGCCGCTCCAGAATGGCGCCGCCCCCCTCATCCACCTGGGCGGGCATCAGTCTGGTGTTGTACTCGACCACGTGCGGGGTGAGCCCGAGCAGTCGCAGCGCGTTCGCGGCTTCCAGGCCGAGCAGCCCGCCGCCGACCACCACGCCCGACGTGCCGGGTCCTGCGGCTTCGGCGGCCGCGCGAATGCCGTCCAAGTCCTCGATGGTCCGGTAGACGAAGCACTGCGGGTGGTCGTGGCCCGGCACCGGCGGCACGAACGGGTAGGAGCCAGTGGCCAGCACGAGCGCGTCGTAGGCGAGGATGTCACCCGCCGACGTGGTCACCTTGCGCGCCGCGCGGTCGATCGACTCGGCGCGCTGGCCGAGTCGCAGCTCGACCAGGTCGTCACCGGCGTATTCGTTGCCGGGCAGCGCGAGCGCGCTCGCGTCCCAGGTGCCGACGTAGGACGACAGACCGACCCGGTCGTAAGCGGGCAGCTGCTCCTCGCTGAGGATGACGACCTGCCACCTGCCTTCGGTGTCACGCGAGCGCAGCGCCTCGACGAACCGGTGCCCGACCATGCCGTGGCCGACGACCACCGCGGTCTTGCGATCGACTGTGGGGTTCATCTGTTGGTCCTCCTGGACTGGATCGAAGGTCAGGCGCGGGGCGACGAGCCGGCGGACCGGGCCGAGCGGGCGGCCTCGGCGTCGAGCACGAACGCCTCGGCCTGCACCACGACATCAGGGTCGGCGGCGACGGCGCGCGCACCGGGGCGGCGCAGGAAGACCGCCCAGACCACCAGCGCGCAGGCCACGTAGAAGGCCGTGAACACCCAGAACGCCGTGGTCGCCGAGGCAGTGGAGGCGTACGAGGAGCGCAGCACGAGGTTGATGGCGACGCCGCCGAGCGCGCCGATGGCGCCGACGAAACCGATGAGCGCGCCGGAGGTGTTCTGCGACCACGCGGCCCGCGCGGCGGTGGTGCCGTCCAGGCTCTTGGACTTCGCCTCGAACACCGACGGAATGATCTTGGTGACCGATCCGTTGCCGATACCCGAGAGCACGAACAGCGCGATGAATCCGACGACGAGAGCGGTCATCACCGGGCCGCTCGCCACACCGCCGTTACGGTCGGCCATGGTGCTGGCCGTCGCGACGAGCACCGCGGCCGCCATCATGGCGCCGAACACGAACAGGGTGACCCGGCTTCCGCCGATCCGGTCGGCCAACTTTCCGCCGTAGGGCCGGGCCAGCGAACCGAGCAGCGGACCGACGAACGCGATCTGGGCGGCGTGCAGTGTGGCCTGCGCGACGGTGTCGCCGCCGGCCTTGAAGCTGATCTGCAGCACCTGGCCGAAGGCGAAGCTGTAGCCGATGAACGAGCCGAACGTGCCGATGTAGAGGAACGCGATCGCCCAGGACTGTGGCACCTTCAGCGCGGTGAGCATGTACGACAGATCAGCCTTCTGATTGGGCAGGTTGTCCATGTACAGCGCGGCGCCGAGACCGGCGAGCGCGACGAGCACCAGGTAGACCGCGCAAATCAGCGAGGCGTAGCCGTTGCCGAGCGTCGCGATGACCAGCAGGCCGATCAGCTGGATCACCGGAACGCCGATATTGCCGCCGCCTGCGTTCAGGCCGAGCGCCCAGCCCTTCAGCCGCTGCGGGTAGAAGGCGTTGATATTGGTCATCGAAGAGGCGAAGTTGCCGCCGCCGAACCCCGCGAACGCCGCGACCACGAGGAACGTCCCATACGGCGTACCGGGCTGGTTGACGAAGTACAGCGTGAGCAACGTCGGGATCAGCAGCAGGACGGCACTGAAGACCGTCCAGTTGCGCCCGCCGAACCGCGCGGTCGCGACGGTGTAGGGAATCCGCAGAAACGCGCCGATCAGCGTAGGCATCGCGACCAGGAAGAACTTGCCCGCGGCGTCGATGCCGAACTTGTCGGCCGGCATGAACAGCACCATCACCGACCAGATCGACCAGACCGAGAATCCCACATGCTCGGCGATGACCGACCAGATCAGGTTGCGCTTGGCGATGTCCTTGCCGCCCGCTTCCCAGGCCGCGACATCCTCGGCATCCCAATGCTCGATGTGCGGCCGCCGGATCGTCGTCCGTCCCAGCGCTCCCAAGCGGTTACGCGTCAGCGTGCTCAACAGGGCCTCCCAAAATCGGTTGGCCCCCACGGTAGAAAACGGGTATTGCCGAAATGCTGCGCGAAATGACCGTCAAATCAACGGTTGCTCACGATTACCCGCGCCCCAGGGTGAGTTCCGGCGAATGTTTCCGGCATGTGACACAACGATTTCCGTGCGTCAACAAATGGCCGATTCCGAATTCGGCAGCCGGTGAGATGTGACGCGCAGAGCATGCTCCGGTTCGCACAGCCACGCAACCCGAGCGGTGAGATTGCGGCGCACCGAAATCGCACCGTCGAATATCACCAGGTGTCTTCGAGCATTCGCGGTTTGCATGCCTGCCAGGCGCCCGCCAACAGGACAAGCACCGCGACACCGAGCAGCGCGAACGGTGCGAGCCAGCCGCCGGTCGCCGTGTGCAGGATGCCGAACAGCAGCGGACCGGCGCACGCCACGGCGTAACCGACGCCCTGGGTGAAACCGGACAGCGCGGCCGATCCGCCCGCCGTGCGGGTGCGCAGGTTGATCAGCGTCAGCGCCATCGGGAAGGTGCTCGGGCCGAGGCCGAGCAGCACGACCCACAGGATGGTCGCGCCCATCGGCGCGATCAGCAGCCCCGCGAAAGCGACGAAGTACAACACCGCGCAGGCCACCACGACGAAGAACGGATTGCGGAATCGGGCGACCACCGTCGGCGCGGTGAGCGCCGCGACCAGACCGACCACGGCGAACAGCCCGACCATCGCGCCGCCGAACCCGGCACCGGCGCCCGCCTCACTCAGAATCTTCGGCAGCCAGGCGAAGATGGCGTAGGTGGTCAGCGAGGTCATACCGAACATGCCGGACATGCCCCAGGCGATCGGCGAGCGCCAGACCCGTCCGGTGCGCGGTGCGGGCGCGGCCGTCGTGTCCGTGCGGTCGCGTCCGCGCCGGTCGCGCAGTACCCCGAGCCACGGCACCGCCGCCGCGAAACCGAGCAGCGACCACACGCCGATGGAGACCCGCCACCCGTGCGCGTCGGCGAGGGGGACCGCGGTGAACGCGGGCACGACGGTGCCCAGTTGCACCATCATGATGTACAGCGAGCTGGTGACGGCGAGGCGATCCGGAAAGTACCGCTTCAGCAGCGGCGGGATCACCACATTGCCGATGCCCATGCCCGCGAGCGCAAGGGCGGAGAAGGCGAGCAGTTCCCCGGTGCCGGACGCCAGCACCCGGATCAGCATGCCCGCGCCCGCCATCAGCATGGCGGTCAGCGCGGTGCGCTCCAGCCCGAGACGGCGGGCCAGCACCGGGGTCAGCAGTCCGGACAGCGCGAACATGGCGGTCGGGATCATCCCGAAGACGCCGACCACGGCGGTGCCGTAACCGATCTCGGCACCGATCCGCTCGGCGAGCGGGCTGAACGCGGTGACGGCGACCCGTAGGGTGAGCGCCGACATCACAATGGCAGCGAGGACCAGCAGGCGGCCCTCCGTCAGCGCGCGTCGACGGCGCTCGACCAGGACGGATTCCTGGCGAGCCTGAGTATCCGGAAGGGTCGCAGTCACCGACAAATCATAGGATGACCGGATGATGAGCGGCAACGGTTTGTGACGGGCGGTACCCTGTCGGAGTGCAACCCGTCCGGCGAACCAGCCTCATCGCTCAGGTGACCGAGCAGCTGCGTGCCGAAATTCGTTCCGGCCGTTGGCCGATCGGCTCCCGAATTCCCACCGAACCAGAGCTCACCGAGCTCACCGGCACCGGCCGAAACACCGTGCGCGAAGCCGTCCAGGCCCTCGTGCACGCGGGCATGCTGGAACGTCGGCAAGGCTCGGGCACCTATGTGATCGCAGCCTCCGATCTCGGTGGCACTCTGGGAAAATACTTCGCCGACGCCGAGGAACGCGACATCCTGGAGCTCCGCCTGGCACTGGACACCACCGCCGCCGGGCTGGCGGCGCGCCGCCGCGACGACACCGACATCGCGAACCTGCTTCGCCTGCTCGGCGAACGCGACAAGGTATGGGAGGACGACCCGACCGCCGCGATCGCCGCGGATGTCGAACTGCACCGCGCGATCGTGGTCGCGAGCCACAACACGGTGTACCTCGAGTTCTACGATTCGCTGCTGCCTATCATCGAACAAGTAATCCGTGCACGGACTTTGAAGTCCGGCGACTCCTATCCGGAAGAGCACGCCGAATTGGTGCACGCGGTGATCGATGGCGATCCCGAGCGATCCGCGTCGGCGGCAAGGTGCTTTCTCAACTCCTTGATCGCGGAGTATCCGGACGCGCGATAACGGCGAAATCGAGGCTCGCGAGGACACCAGGTAACCAAGTGGTCACCATCGGAATATTCCCGATGTGAGTCGGATTTGCCTGGAACGTCACGGAGGGCCACCGGTACGCAACAACCGGCTCATACCTTTGTCTCGACCGTAGCTAGGCACTCGACAGCCGCCGGCGGCGCTTTCGCCGCGATGAGGGCCGGTCGAGCCGAATCGAGAGGAAGCCGATGACCGCCGTAGCAGCTGCCACCGGCCAGCAGTCGCCGACAACGACTTTCGAGTACCGCAAACGCGGACGCTGGCTCGACCACTGGGACCCGGACAACACGGAATTCTGGGAATCCGGGGGCGCGAAGACCGCCCGCAAGAATCTGCTCTTCTCGGTGTTCGCCGAAAACCTCGGCTTCAGCGTCTGGGTCATCTGGGGCACCGTGGTCACCAGCATGGGCGCCGCGGGCTTCGACTTCCTGGCCGGACTCGGCAAGGGCAACCCGACCGCGGTGAGCAACGCGCTGCTGCTGACCTCGACGCCGACCCTGGTCGGCGCGGCCCTGC
The DNA here is from genome assembly GCF_035920445.1 of Nocardia sp. NBC_01730. Classification (NCBI taxonomy): domain Bacteria; kingdom Bacillati; phylum Actinomycetota; class Actinomycetes; order Mycobacteriales; family Nocardiaceae; genus Nocardia; species Nocardia sp. NBC_01730. Next base: position 4,503,217 of record NZ_CP109162.1, read on the forward strand.
GGATCCCGTACACGTTCGCCATTCCCAGGTTCGGCGGCCGGGCGTTCACCGTGTTCAGCGCGGGAATGCTGCTCGCGCCGACCCTCGGACTGGCCTACTTCGTCAACCAGCCCGGGACGCCGATGTGGGTGTTCATGGTGCTGGCCGCACTTGCCGGCGTCGGTGGCGGCAATTTCTCCTCCTCGATGGCCAACATCAATTTCTTCTTCCCGGAAGGGAAGAAGGGCGCGGCACTCGGCATCAACGCCGCGGGCGGCAACCTCGGCGTCGCGCAGACCCAGCTGGTGCTGCCACTGGTGATCACCCTCGGCACGCACATCATGGCAAAGGACCCCGCAGGCTACCGCTTCGGCATCACGCTGTCGGTGCTGGTCTGGGTGCCGTTCATCCTCGCCGCCGCGTTCGGTGCGCTGCGTTATATGGACAGCATCAGCACCGCCAAGTCCGACGGTAGGTCCTACCGGCTCGCGCTCACCAATCGGCACACCTGGGTGATGGCGATCCTGTATATCGGCACCTTCGGCTCGTTCATCGGCTTCTCCTTCGCCTTTCCGACGCTGATCAAAGCCAACTTCCCGGATCTGGCCAAGATCGGCTGGATCACCACGCTCGGCAACCTCGCCTTCCTCGGCGCGCTGGTCGGCTCGTTCAGCCGTCCGTTCGGCGGCTGGGTGTCCGACAAGGTCGGCGGCGCCAGGATCACCCTGTATGTGTTCGGTGGCATGGCGGTTTCGGTCGCGCTGATCATGGCCGCGCTGCAAATCAAGAGCTTCCCGCTGTACCTGATCGCGTTCCTGCTGCTGTTCGTGCTGACCGGCGTCGGCAACGGCTCGACCTACCGGATGATCCCGACCATCTTCAGCGCGGAGTCCAAGAAGTACGCCGCCGAGCACGGTCTCGACCTGACCGAATCCGCCGCCTCGGCCAAGCGTCAGGCAGGTGCCGCGATCGGCGTCATCGGCGCGGTCGGCGCCTCCGGTGGCTGGCTGTTGCAGCAGGCTCTTCGCCTGTCCAACACGCACTACCACAGCATGGCGCCCGCGTTCTGGGCCTACGCCGGGGCGTTCCTGGTGATGGCCGGCGTCACGTGGTGGTTCTACCTGCGGTCCTCGTTCGCCATCCAGCGCGTCCCTTCGCTGGCCTACGCGAACGTGTAACCGCCGCAGTGTGTCTCGCGATCCACATACCGCGGGGCACGGAGCGCAATGGCCGCCGAGACCTTCCGGCAGGCACGCGCCCACCGCACAGAGACCGAACGTCCGCCGAGTCGCCCGGGTGTAATCCCGGGTCCGGCAACGGGTCCCGGCCTGCACCGGGACGACGGCGGACGTTCGGTTTCGTCGTGTCTTGCCTCGCCGAGCGTGTCGGAGCGTCCACCACGATCACCCCCGCCGATCTCGTCTCCTTGACCTCGATCCCAATTGAGGTTTTAACGTATCCGCCAGTTGATCACTGCGGACGGGAGAAAGTCGCTCATGATTCTCGTAACGGGAGCCACCGGAAATATTGGACGTGCCCTACTCAAGGAGTTGGACGAGTGCGGTGCAGGGCCGCTGAGAGGTCTCACTCGCGACAGTGCCCTGGCCTCGTTCCCAGCGGGGGTCGAGGTCGCCGAGGGCGACTTCACCGACGCCGCTTCGCTGAAGTCATCCTTGGCGGGGGTGCGCTCGATGTTTCTGGTGTCGCGGCTCGGATCGGATGCCGACATCCTCGACGCCGCCCGCAGGGCAGGTGTCGAGCATGTGGTGCTGGTGTCGTCCATTACCGTCCAGACTCATCCCCACCTCGGCCCCGCTGCCGAAAACCTGGCTGTCGAGCGGTTGCTCGAGGCCAGCGGTATGGACTGGACAATTCTGCGTCCGACGCAGTTCGCCTCCAACACCTTGTTGTGGGCTGCCGCGATCCGTGAGCGCCGCCCGGTCCAGGTGCCGTACGCCGATGTCGGGCTGCCCACGATCCATCCCGCGGATATCGCCTCGGTGGCGCGGGTGGCGCTCACCGAGTCCGGTCACCGCGGCCGACGGTATGCCCTGACCGGTCCTGAGCACGTGACTGCCCGCCAGCAGGTCGCGACTATCGCTGCGGCACTGGGCCGGCAAGTACCGTTCGCCGAGATCAGCCGGAAGCAGGCCCGGACGGAAATGATTGCGGTCTTCGGGGAAGAGGCGGCTGATGCGGTGCTCGACCTAACGGGCGGGGATGTCAACGACGAACTGCTCGAGGTGCGCGATACGGTCGCACGAATCACCGGCTCACCTGCCAGGCCATTCGGTCAGTGGGTTACGGAAAACGCCGCAGTGTTTCGTTGAGCACCCCGATACCGATAGCTTCGGTGCACCGTCACACCGGCAACTCACAGACGTGTGCGCGGCCGCGAGCGGCCATCACGTCGAGCAGGCACGTACGCGGCGTCGCCATCCCCGCCAGGTGCCCGCACAGCGTGAACACCATGTGTGCCTCTGCGCGGCGACACTCATCTATCAGATCTATGAATGCTTGCGGCAAGGTCGCGTCTCGCGGCGCCCGTTCGTGGAAGACAGCCGCGAGTTGGTATCCCTGTTCGCGAGCGAAGGCCTGCATCCGCTGCTCGCACGTGGTCAACACATGTCCGGCAAGGTCCAACCGGATGTACCCGTACGCCAATGGCAGGTTCACACTCATGAGTTGCCGCCCCCGGTCCGAATGGGCGCCATCCGCAACCCCGAGCGCTCCGCCCCCTCGCACAGCGTGTAGAGCAACATTCGTCTCAACCTCGCAACGTTCTGACAGATCGTCACCGGTCGGCTCGCACATCGTGCCGACTCGGTGACTCTAGCGGTCAATCGAGTCGAGGCCAGCATGGCCGACTACGTGGCAGCGCCGCATCGGTAGTCCATAGGTACCCGGGCAGCGGCAGCCTTCCTGAGCTGGGGCCGCCAGTTTGCAGAGGGTCACGAATACGAGCAAACAGCCGGCCAGGATGTGGCGCGCGATCCGTAGCGACAACCGGTGTCGTTGATCGCGAAGAATGGCCGATAGCAAGATGGCTTGCTCGCGCCAACAGATGACCCGACCTGCTCCGGATAGCTGGCGGTGTACCGGAAGACTAAGCTCGGACGGTATGTCGGCCGAGCGCCGAGAACGGATCGAGGGACGCGCAGGTGGCCGCGATCTTCCAAAAACTATTCATCACCTCACGAAACGACATCATCAAACTTGTTCCCGAAGGCCAGATCGCTCGACTCCGGTCCGAAGGGGCGAAGCAGCCACTCTGGACGAACGAAAGGCGGTCTCGGCCACGGCTGCGGTGATCGATGCCGGAACAATGCAGCCTGGACCGCCCGACGTGTCCGCAGTCCCCTCGTGCTATCTCCAGGTGGGGAAGCGGAAGATAATGTGGCGGACATGACGGAATCCTCTTTTTGGGACGCCCCCTCGGACGCGGACGTGGTCCGCAACGGCGAATACGGCCTGACCATCGTCCACCCCGAATTCCTGGCGGACGCGACCGATCTCCCTGCTCATGTCCCGGCCGAGGCCCGCCGATTCGCTGAGTCCTTCGGCACCATCGACACTGTCCTCGAAGACCTGGGAACTGTCCCCGCGACCGATGGCGTATCCGCAGGCACCCGCGCGGACCTGGAACTGGTGCAGGTCGGATGCTGGGGAAACGTCACTGCGATCACCGACCCCGGCCTAGTGCACTGCAACGGCATCTACCCGGTCGAGGAAGAAGCGGAATCTCTCGCTGAGCGCTTCCCCGGAGCTGTGATCATCGCCTCGTGCACCATCGACTACAACATGACCTACGGCGCCTGGAAGATCATCCACCCCAATGGGACACGACTGTTCGCCGCCGGCTGGCACGGAGAAGACGACTGGGACTACAACGGATCCCCAACCGAGGTGGCCGCCGCCTTCGGTATCACCGCAGAGGAACTGTCCGAAGGGGATATCGACATGAATGCCGCCGTCGACGTCTTCGACTGGGAAGGCTTGTGCGACCTCGCCCTCGGGAAGGTCGCACCCCTCGACTACACCGGCCGCACCGTGTCCGTCTTCCGCGTGAAGCACACCGAAGACGCCACCGGCAACATGGAAGAGATCTGGCTCGAAAGGTAACACGGTCCTGGAACATCACTCGGGCATGGACCGACCCGGACTGAGGCCAACGACGGTCGTCATCCGAAGATTTGAATGGCCGAAGCGCAGCTGCTGACGGAAACCCCGACGGCCACCGCAAGGCCGATACCCCCGATGAGCCTTGTCTTGGAGCACATTCGCCGAAATCTAGCACCGGCGAGGTCGTGCCCGGCTGTTCCCCCGCCGTGGTCGATCGCTTGGATCACCCCGGGCAGGAATGGATTCAGGCATCAGCTGAGATCGTCGCCGAGCGAAGGCCAGGATTGTGGTCGTCCGCGCCACCCCAGTCCAGCGCATCCGTCATCACCATCCCGGCACGATGGTCAGTACGGCAGGTGAACGCCGTCGCGCACTTCCGTGACTGTCCGGGCGATCATCTGCTGCAAGGTGGCGGTGATCCGTTCGGCGGTGGTGGGTTTGATGGTCAACGTGTGGGTGCCGAACGTGACATAGCGGCCGTCATTCTCGACATCGTTGACCTGAAAATCCTTGCGACCGTGTGTATGTCGATTGTCCACGCTGCCCATCGCGTAGACACCGACGTGGCCGATCAAGGTCATCGCGCGGGTGAAGAACTGCTCGAACTCCTCCCGCGGTGTCGGCCGCCAGGTATCTCGAACCGGCGGCCGTGGCCGCCCCAACTCCTCAGCCGAAACCTCCACTTGCTTACCCCGCCCCGCGGCGCAACCGGGGAGCACATCGACCACCGCCCGCGCTACCTCACCTGTGGGCAGCAACGTCAACATCACATCACCGCCGTTCTCGTGGTCCGGACCCGGTTCCTGCACCGCGACCGCACCGTGCTGGTAGTACACCCCGGCATGCGCCCGCAGCTTGCGGTCCCGGCGGGCTCCGACGAACCCTGCGAGTTCCACCCGAGCCTCCGGCGCCAGCAGCACTTCGACCGCGCGCAGCAGATCATCGCCGATTTGCGGGCGCAGCGACTGCGCCGCCGTCTGCCGCAACCGCAGACTTTCCGACCGGAACTCCGTCGTGTGCTGGTGCTGCAACGGATAGGGCAACACGTCCCGGCCGGTGGACTCCCACAGGGTCCGGAATTCGAGCGCGCTGAACCGCCAGCTCTGCACTTCAGGCATGGGTGATGTCCTTATCGCGCTGGGGTGTCACAGACTGCTCAGGATGAGCCCACTCTGGCAGACGACCTGCTGTTCTCCCTTGCCCGCGAGCCTCCCTCATCGCGTGCATCCTGCGCACAGGTCGACTTCCCATATCGCCAGCTCAGACTGCCGAGAGGGAGTTCCGTCCCACCGATGGCTCTGGAAGTTCTTGTCGCTGAGGAAAGCTCGATACGGCGGATGGTTGGAACCCCAATTGGTGACAGACAGTTCGGCTGTGCGCTGTGCGACTTCGGCGCCTTTCAGCGCATGAGCGATATCGGTAGCGGCTGCGCGAAGATCGTCAGGACCGGTTGAGCCGGGAACGGTGAGGTCGACACGGACGGATATTTTCCCGGGCTGATCATGAATGTCGTCCATGTCCGCTGCAAAAAAGCACGTGCCAGCCGGAAATTGCATCTTCGCCATTACCGCCGTCAGTTGCTTCTCATCCTGATCGTGCGACACCGCGTCCTGCACAGCGACGCACTCGACTGCTCCGACCGGCGGCTTAGGAATCGGAACCATCGTCGCGCTCGGGTTATTGTCCGAACTGCAGCCGATGAGTGCGCCCGAGGCAGCAGTAACCACGGCGATCGAGGCAATTCTCAACAAAGAATATCGAGCGAAAAAAACTACCGGCGTGACGTGGCTTTCTTGGCACACTTGACTGTCTCGCTTTCGGGATCTATATAAATAAAATTGGATGTAGAGTCCACGGTCACTGGGCCAATTTCCATTCATCTTTATCATCGAATCCATCGGCAACCGAATCCGGCCAGTGATCCTTGCCGTCCGTTCCAGTAGGAAATCCGGGTGGATGGTTGACTATGTTCTTGAGTTCGTTCGACGATATAAACACCTTCGATTGAAGTTCGAAGAAGCTTGTGATAGCCCCGGCGACAAGTTCAACGGCAGTAACTATGGCGTCGTTGAACTTGTCTATCCCCCAGGGGGCTCCGGCAACGGATGCTATCCCCCCCAAGGCAATTCCCAGTTGGGCAAGCAGTGTCGCCAATTTGTCGATGATTTGCTTGTAGAAATTCCGACCTTCAGCTGCTAGAGTAAGCAGTTCCGCGTGAACTTTTTGGCACATTTCCGCTATATTGGTCATAGCGGTCGCCTGATAGTTGCGTGATTCTTTGAACTTTGTATACGCAGTTCCGTCCCAGTGCCCTTCCATGTTTACTTTGGAATCGTTTTGACGATTATTGACCTGAGAGACGCTATTTCCCACCTGCTGCCACTTGGCCGCGTAGTCTATGAACAAGAACGGAGCGGCTATTCCTTCAGCAGCTTCTTCGAGTTTCTCCAGCAGCGTTTTAAGATTTTCTTGCGCCTCATCTCTGACATCGGTATACATCCAGTAGGCTTGCGTCCACGCCCATTTCAGCTTGTCGAACTTATCGTTCAGCTTAGCCGGTTGCTTTTTGACCTCATCAACCTTCGCCCTGAAGCTCTCGACGATTCCATCCAGTTCTTCTTTGGTTGTGGTATCGCCCATTATATTGTGAAATCCATTTCTCCAGCGAGCTTGTGAGTGCTTTGCTCTTGTTCTGTTTGCTGTTGTTCGTAGGTGCTTGCTACAGTGTGTAGGGCGTTTCCAACCTGCTCAGCCGCAGCAGCCCCTTCCCACAGACGGTCCTGAATGTACGCGGCCGCCAGGGAATACGAGCTCCATGCGCCAGCGAAAAGCCCGAACTGTATCGCCGATTATTTCAGCTCATTAATCGATGTGGCCGCATTTCGCAATCCCGGGGCAACATCAGTGATCCACGCCTTGGACGCATTCTCGAGAAGCTGGAGTTCTACTTTTAGCTCGGTCATCAGATTTCATTTCGCATTAATTGTTGTTCATGCCGGACCAAGCGATCCGTCAGCTCTTGGTCGGTCTCTTGATCCAGGTAGATATCCCGGACCAGTTTTGCCTTCTTCGCTCGAACCTGATCGCAGCATTCCAGGATGTCTTGCGCAATGGCGGTCCCGTGTACAGTCGTTGCCCAGCTTGTGTCGATGGCGATCGAAAGAAGGGTGGACCGCGTGGCGGTGACTGTTAGACCAGGCTCGTCATATTGGTTGTATCCGGGGCCGTGCACCGTGTATGCAGTATCGAGGTACAGGCTGTTCCATACTGCATGGAATTCGTCATAGGTGCGCTGCTGTAAGAGCAGTGGTACGACTTCACGTAAGGATGGCCAACTCGAACGCGGTCGTATGCCGTTCTCGACAAGGCGAACTGCCAGCTCATAGACTGCATAGTGATAGGCGTCCATGATCGACTTGCCGTACTGCGATGGCTCGAATGCGTCTTTCCATCGACGGCTCAACTTGATGTTTGTCGGTAGGCGATCGTCACCGACTTCCACGTCAACTAGAGAAGATCTTTGTGGCGGCGTGAACACAACTTCGCTGGAGTTTCCATTCGGAACTTGATAGTCATCCATATCATCCGGATCGTCGCCATAGAGGTATTGATTCGAGGCCATACATACTCCTTTCCAATCTATTCGAGGCGCCGACCGAGTCGATGCCGAATGTGGGCAGTTTCGATGAACTGGCTGTCGTGTACTGCGACGGATAGAGCAGCACTTCGCGGCAGGCGACTCCCTCATAGTCCGGAATTCGAGCGAGGTGAACGGCAAGCTCCGCACTCCGGGCATGGGGATGTCCTTATCGTGTCGGGTTATTCGCCGATGACCGGCGGCACCGTCTTGGGCATATCATCCAGCCCGGTGAGCTCATCTCCGTTTTCCTGCGTGATCAGGTAGTCCGGAATGCCCTTGCTTGACTCGTCATCGGTTTTTCCGCCGCGCGCGCCAGGCGCCGTCCCGCCCGGCATCCCACCCATGCCGGAACGGCCAGTAGCGGCTCCTGACCGCGCGGCGGCCGGGGTCGCGCTGGAGTTGTTCGGTGTACCCGGAATCGAACGACCCGGGCCTGGCACCGGGGCGCCCGGGCCGATGGGACTTCCTGGACTGCCCGGCGTTCCGAGATGCGGGCTGCCGGGGGTGCTGGGCGCGGTGGTCGAGGCGGGTGTCGTCGCAGCCGGTGTCGTGGACGCGGGATCGGTGCTGGTCGACTGCGGTGTCCCGACGTCCGTGGACTGGGTACTCGAAGGAGTGGTCGAGTCGTCGGAGGAGTCCGTGCCGAGAGGATTCGAGCCGGGTGACGGTGTGCCCGACGGGCTTCCGCTACCGACATTCGTGCCACCGTTGTTGGTGCCGCCCGGATTCGCGCCCGGATTCGTGGCAGGTGCCGGACGGGGTATCACGGGCACATTTGTATCGGACTCCATCACGACCGGGGAGTACACGGTGCGCAGCACCCGCAATGCCTCGGTCTTCGAATTGTGCTCGGCAACATCATCGTTGCGCCAGCTACGCCCGGCCAGAAGGCCGATCGCGTTATCCACTCCGCTGCGATGTTCCGGTGCATGCGGGACCAGTTGTTTGGTCGGCTCCAACCCGGTCTGCAATTCGGCCAACTTGCTACTGGTCAGCCGGGCCGCATTCGTGACCTGCCCGCCCTGGGCGGCGTAGTCGCGGACCCCGCTCGCCGCCGCGTCGCGTGCTTCGCCCCGCCACACACTCTCATCGGTGGCCCGGGCCATCGCCTGAGTGAAGCTTTCCAGCGACGTCTGATGCCGATCGGCGATGGTGTTCCAAGCGGACACCAGGTCGCTTACCGCCTGCAGATCGATCTGGTCGACCTTGCTGCGCAGCGTGGCAACATCGTGCCTTTCGAACTCGTCCGCATCGAGAACTTCCCTCGGCCGGAATTCGCCCTGGAAGCCGAGACCGGCAGCCCTGCTGCGCACGCCGTCCCGCTGCTGGTTGTATGTGTCCTGGACAGCGTACGGATCGGCATCGGGCTGCACGTGGAAGATCCAGTCCGTGACATTTCGGAGCACGGTCAAACCCAAGTCCTCGACCGCCGGGTTACTGAACGGGTTACCCATCAGCCCACCTGCTCGGTGGTATTCGCGATTTGGGCCGCGTTCACGATGTCCCGACCAGTGATGTGCTTGAACGAGATCGCCATGACCTCACGCATGTTCTTAACGGTCTCTATGTGTTCGAGAATGACCCTGTCAATCGAGTTATCTTCGCCTGTTGCCTGCTTCAGGAACTTCTTTTTCAGATCGTCGGCCATCTTGAAGTCGCCGAAACCGGAGACGTTCTGGGTGTTACCAGCCAAACTGCGCACGAGCTCCAGATCGGCGATGCGCTTGTCACACGCTGTCGCACAAAGGTATGCGGCGTTCTCGTCGTCCAAATACAGTTCTCCGGCGCGGGCTTGGTTGGCGAGTCGACTCCACACCGATGCATTGTCCTCACTCATATGATCCCTCCCTGATCAACGCGGTAATGCAGGCACAATCGAATCACCAACGCGATACAGGACCGTACACGGGTTTTCAAGATTATCCTGGCCAGCCCGATTCTGGACCCTCAACTGCACGACTCCCTGGGACGCGGCGAACAGTACGTCACAATCGAGATTCTTCGATGCGCCCTCAACCCTGAATTGCCGACCTTGACGACCCGCGACTGTCACATCCTCGAATTCGACGTTCCCAGGTTTGCGCTCGAACTCCGATACGGTGCGACTGGTTGAAAACACCGTGACGAAGTACTTGGGTCCCCTCCAGCTACAGATCTCCCAACCGGACTGGTGCACTCCACCGATACCAGCCTCCTCGGTCGCCGGATCGACTCCCGCCGCCCGCAACGCATCATCGGAAATCCCCGTGCACGGGTTGAACAGGGCCTTGGCTGTAGTGGTAGTGGTGTTTGTGGTGGGTGACCCACTCGTGGTGTCCCCACACCCAACGACACCCGATGCAAGCAGTAAACCAAGCAGCATCAACGTAATTCGGCGCCCCATCCCCACCCTCTCGACCCGTGACGGCTCAGATTGCGGCAACTCTAGCAGACGACTCGCTGATCTGGCTTGGCCGCGACTAAGCCAGCGTCCCGGGCCTGCGGTTCATAGAAGGACGGAAGGACAGACACCTCAATGAGGGTTTCTGGGTAACGGCGCGTCATACTCGGTCGGACAGGTCGATCCGCACCCGCCATACTTCGTCTCTACTTCCGAGGCCAATCGCTTCGGATCAGCCAGTGAGCCTGTGGAACTCTCCGTCCTTCACGCCAGCGGCGAAAGCATCCCACTCGCCCGATGCGAACACCAACGCCGGACCGGTCGGATTCTTCGAATCACGGACACCGACGGAACCGGCGTCGAGCCACGCGACTTCCACACACGCCTCGCCGCCGCCACTGCGGCTCGACTTGAACCACTTCGCGCCGGATAGTTGGATGCTCACTGTTCGTATCTCCTTGCTATGTTTCGGAGGAGGTCTCTCGATGGTTGCTCTTCCAGCGCAGCACACCGGAGCTTGTCGTGAATCGACCGAAAGCGTCTTATGTCGTCGTCTTCCTCGAAAATCATTGTTCCTATTGCACCCTCGATGTAGACGACAGGCGGCTCACTATGCGGGAAGTCGATCGTGATGTACGGCGGTATCGCCAAACCTGCAGGGAAGCCAGCAGTAAACGGAACGATTCGGATCGAGACGTTGTCCCGGGTCCCCATGTCTGCAACATGCCGAAGTTGCGAAGCCATGGTCCGATCAGAGCCGACAACCGTACGCAGCACCGTCTCATGAAGCAGAAATTCGGCTCGCACTGGCTTATGTCGACGGGTAAGTATCGCCGATCGTTGCACTCGCAAAGCTACACGCCGATTCACTTCGTCCACGGTGTCATTCGCCGTATACGCTTCGACGTTCCGTGCGTAGTCGGCAGTTTGCAATAGTCCGGGTATGACAAGCGATTGGAAGAAGTGCAATTCGGTTGCCGCAACCTCCAATTGGAGATACGTGTTGAATCCCGGTCGAATCAGGTGCCGGTAGTCCTGCCACCACACCTTCGTACTGGCGTGTGCCACAAGCGACTTCAGATACTCTGTCCGATCTTCCGGCAGCCCGTAGTACTGACAGATGAATTCGACATCTCGAACCTTGACCTTCTCGTTCTGGCCGAGTTCCAGCCGACTGAGCGTGGACCGGCTGATCTCCAGAACTTCGGCTACCTGTTCGAGGGTGTGGCCGCTGGCCTGACGCGCGTCGCGCAGCGCCCGGCCCAACTGGCGACGCGGCAGCGTCGTCCTGCTGAGGTCTGACTTCGTACCCACCACTCCGCTGTGTCCTCCCCTTGTTCTCACGATGTGACCTGCTTTTCCCACGGCGAGAGTCATCGTGCGCCGAACTCGGGAAACTCTCAGGGTGTACGCATGGATTGCCGTGCCCTGACGATTTCGAGTCCGCCTTCATGAGCACTCTCCGCAGCATAGGGGCATGACCAACGACACGAAAGAGCACTCCGAACGTTCGCAAACGCAATTGGCAGAACCGAATTCGCCCGATACCTGCACCCGGCCGAAGGCTGTGGGGTTTGTGCGGGGCGAGGTGTCGGGGCTGCATGCGCCCCGACACGCGGTCGCCGTCCAACAGCACGCCCGCTCGCTGGGCTATCAGTACGTGTACACCGTCACTCCCCCGCGCGACAATGCCGACCCGATCGGGTTCGTGCTGGCTGTCGCGGCCGGACTGGACGTGGCCGCGATCGTGGTCTACGACCTGGCCCACGTCGACGACCAGCCCGCGCGGGTCTGCGAGGACTTCGACCTGGAAACAGTGTGCCCGCCGGGCACGTGGGCACGGGTCACCGCACCGACTCACACCATCGCGAAGGTAGCGGGGCGATGAACCGGGATGCCCTGCTCACCCCGCCCGAGGTCTGTGGCCGCGCTGATGTGCGGCTGGCACACGAGCAGATGCGGGTGCATCGCAGCTGCCGAGTCGAACGGTGTGTGTGGAAAGCGGCGGCGTATCACACGCTGGTATCGGCGGGACGGCTCACGCCGCAGACGGTGAGCCCGCGCGAACGCGCCGCCGCGCGCGGCGTGCAGTTCCCGCCGCTGGATGAGCCCGGCCGCGCCGACTGGAGCCTGGTCGCGCACACGCTGCAAGAGGTGCTGAAACGACTGTCGGAGTTGGCCACACCACCGGAATCGTGCCGGAGGTGAAAACGGTTGCATCGGACCACGATCGGAAACACGCACACCGGTTGGCGACTGGTGGGTCATCGCATCGAAATCCTGTTCTTGCGCGACGACGCCGACCCCACGCCCGCCTACCGGCTGCGCAATAACGGCGGCACCGTCCCGATTCCATTGGGGCGGTGCGGGCTTGTCGCATTCGACGAGCGCGAGCTACCGGATCTGGCGCAGGTGCGGGAATGGTTCCCGCGCCACTTCCGGCTGTGGGACGCGGTGCGCGCGCAATTCTGGGAGGCGTTGTTGCCCCCAAGCGGCGCCCGCAGCCCGACGAGTGGCACATGACTGCGCCGAAACGCGAGTAGGCCCCTCCGTGGTGTGTCACTCGTCAGAGCCGCAGACCTCCCTGTCCTGCCCCGCCCGCCGCGCGCGGCGGGCGAATTCGCCTGAACGCACCAGCGACCTGATGCGGGTCGCCTATTCGAAAGAGAATAATGTCCAAGCGACGCAATCGACCGCGGCACAATCCGAAAGCACTGCGGAAACCGACGCAGACAGGCTCCACCATCCGATACCCGCCCCGTGCCACGATCGACGCGATACTCACGACCATGATGGCCGAACGCAACGCCGACACGGCCGACCCGAATATCGACACCATTCACTTCTGGGGATTCGCCAGCGCGGACAACCTCATCACACAAGAGATGGCCCACACCACGATAGTCCTCGATCCTGACGCCGAGCGCTCCCCGATCCTGGATTCGGCCGAATGGCTGATGCGAAGACTCCCCGGCCGCCTGTGGGGGTTCGGGCTGGCGTACCGGACGGTCGGCGAGATGTTCACCGGAACCGATGGCGTACCCGAGGACGCGATACAGGCGGCGAGGGCGGGCAGGCTGAACGAACGCGCCGGGGCCGACGAGATGTGCGCGGCAACGATTTTCGATGCCCGCGCATACTCGTACACCGCACTGACCTACACCCACCTACCCGAACTCGGCCCAACCCCCACCTGGGTCAACGACACACGACAGTCCACCGACACCTGGATCGCCCTGTTCGATCGGCGTGCCGTCGCGGCGCACGCGTGGGCGGCGGCGATAACGCTGGATCCGGACGGCAACTACGCCACCATAGCCCGGCTACGGACACCATGAGGACCTGAACCGACGCTTTCCGGTGGCGCACCGGGTCTGGTGCCGGCGTGTACCCCAGAACTGGCGTATACGCATGGCGTGCCTCGGGACGACCTCATTCGCCGCTCGATGACGGAATTGCAGACCCAGCGGCGGCCTGTGTTGAGACGCTTCTTCCACGTGCCAGCGTGACCCGGCGGTCCAGGCCAGATCGATCAGTCGCGCCGTAGCGGGCAGCATCGCTGCCCTTTCAGGAGGCCTCCCACCACGGCTCCGTGTCCTCCACGGCGACGAACTCGTAGAAGTCCATGTTGCTGATCTCCAGGTTGCACGCCATCGATCCGACCATGCGGCAGGGAAGGACGGCGGGCTGCCCCGGGGTGTCGTAAAGGTCGACAACGGTCAGTGGTCGGCCGGGCTCGGCAAAGGTCCTGGCATCGGCGAGCACGACCAGCGTGGTGTGCTCCTCGGTGTGTTTTTTGTGCGGTGGGACCAGCGCTGGGACATGACCCGGAAGCATGCCCTCGAAGGCTCGGTCGTCAACGACGAATGCCGTCAGCGGATAGTGCTCCACGTCGATCTCGTCCGGGTCCAGGTCTGCGCCGACCCAGCCCTCCTCGTCGGCCCCGCCCAGCTCGTCGAGCAGGGCGCGCCAGCCCTCCTCGTCGTCGAAGAAGGTACGGACCAGCAGTACATCAGCGGTGGAGGGCAGTGCCGGGAAGGGCCGCTGCGCCGGAGCCGGCGGCGCGGGGAAGGCCGGCCGACCGCCGTCCCCCTGATACATGCCGCACACGTCCATGTTGCGCACCAGGTGGTCGAACGCGAGTGCGCCGCCCAGCAGGTCGGCCAGGATCTCACCGAGCCGGGCCGACGGGACCCGGACGCCGCGCCCGGGTATCGCCGCCAGGTCCACCAGCAACGGCCCGTCCCCGCCGTACACCACCGGAATGTCTGCCAAGACTACGACCGGCGGCACCGGGCCGTCGTCCGCGACAAGTGCAGGGACGTTTCCGCCGTGCAGGAAGTCCCACCCGTAGTCCTCGATCAGTCGCAGCCGCACCCCGCTGCCCCCGACGACGAGCACATCGCCTTCCCGACGGCCCGCGATCTCGTCAAGCAGCCCGCCCCACAGTGCCTTGCCGTCCTCGTAGCACGTACAGACCAAGAGCACTTCACCGGGCTCCGGCTGGGGAAGCTTGGGAAAGGACATGACTCTCCTCCGAAAGACTGCGGCGGTCGCCTCGCCGTAATCGGTCCTGGCCATAGTGATGCCTCCTGCAGGACATCCCGGTCAGACCAGCGCCGTCTGGATCGGACAGCCGCCCATAGTGACAGATCGGCGACATTGAGCTGTAACCGGGCCTATACTCCAGCGGCGCAGTAGATCAGGGTGCGCTTCCCGTCTCAGGATGCAGGCGTTCTCGAACATCCCATAATGCGAATGAGCGTGCATGTTGGGTCTGACGTAAGACGAGATGCGACAGCGGTATCGGCGACCGGCTCGAAGCCGGACGCCGATACCTGTCACGTCAGGCCGGTGACGTGCCGACCCGGCCGAAATGCCGGGCGAAGAACCGGGTCGCGCTGTCGACCTCGAACCTGGGCATCTCGCCATGCCCGCCCGCGTTGGCGTGCAACGTCTTTTCCTTCGAGGCGAAGGCGTCGAACAACGCGAGACCGGATTGGCGGTCGACCAGCTCATCGTCCCACTGGAGCAGGAACTCGACCGGGACGGTGATTCGTCCCGCCGCCTCGGTGAGGGACTCGTGGCCCAGCACACCGAAAACCGCCGCGGCGATCCTGGGTTCGACCGCCGTCAACGGCACCCCGATCCCGGTGCCCTGCATGATGCCCCAGAAGCCGATCGGGCCGTCGGCGCCGATCTGCGGCAGTTCCTGCAGAGCGTCCAGGGTCGCCCGCCATTCCGGCACGGCACGCTCGGTCAGGTAGGTGTGCACACCGACGACGATCGGGCCGATCGGCTCGCCCGCCGCCTGAGCCTGCCGTAGGACGGCGACGTGCTGCTCGAACTCCGCTGTTCGCGGCCGGTCGCCGTGTCCGGGCGCGTCGATAGCGGCGACGTGGAAACCGCAGCCGGTCACGAAGTGGTGTGCGCGGCCCACGATTCCCGGTGCCCTCTTGTGTTGGCCGCCAGCGTGCGCCATCAGCACCAGGGGCGCGTGATCGGCGCCGGATGCGGGCGAGAAGAGCACGCCGGGAACCTCACCCACCGTGAAGTCGCGTTCGACGACACCGTTCGACGATGTCTCCGCAGTGAAATGCACAGAATGCATAGATTGTTGCCTTTCGGGATTGCCTTGTTGAGGCGCTCCCGGCGACACCTAAGTCAATCGCCCAACCGTGAAGAAGATGGGGAGCACCCAATCGATACTGCGTTAATGGGTCTCACCTCCTCGCGTGATGTCGCGGACTCACGGAGACTATCAACCGGACGACATCTCGCCCAACCCTTTTTCTGTCGACCAACTTGACGGGCCGCCAAGTGCCTCATCTGCCCCGAAGCGGCAGAACAGCGCGTGCCGAGGTGAGCTCCGCTATCAGCGGTAGTACAGGGCGTTTGGGAACGGTGTCGCCAGCCTTCACGAATCCACGCAACGGGCAAGAGCAGATGCAGCGGAACACCGGATGTCCACGTCACCGCCCCTGAACGCTAACCATGGCAGTACACCCGTACGAGCACAGTGCTGTCAGGGAGTGCCTCCAGGTAGGATTCATTGCCGCCGGGCGGAACAGGGCGGGTGGCAGACATACCGTCACCCAGATGTGGGCCATGACCCCGCCCTTCCACCGCTACCGCTCTCGCTCTCGGCTCTGTGCGGCTGCAATCAGCACAGCACCCGGCTTCCTGAACCACGAATCCTCGCGTACACCAACATAATTTATCCAGCTTCGAGATACTCCACCCAGCCCTGTTGTCGCACAGCCGTTCAGGGCTTCTTCGTGCGACAACTCGAATGAGCGTCGCCGCCGATCCGGGCGCGGATCTCGCCGCTATCGTTCCATCTCGTCGGCGGCCTGCTGGAATGCCTCGGCGGCGCGGGCGAAGTAGTCGAACAGCACCTCGCGCTGTTCGGCGGAGTAGCCGGTGATGATGTCGCCGATCTTGCGGCGGGCCGGTGCCAGCACCGTGTCGAGACCGGCCGGTTTTCCGATCGGCTCGACGATGACCTTGCGGCGGTCACCCGGATCCGGGGCCCGCCGGACGTAACCCGCCTCCTCCAACCGGTCGATAAGCCTGGTGGTCGGGCCCGTCGTGAGCCCGGCGCGGGCGCCGAGTTCACCAGGGGTCATGGCGCCGCTCAGCTCCAGGATGTTCAGCGCGTACAGATCGGTGGCGCCGAGGTCACATGCCCTGGCGCCGGCCTGGGCATGCAGCACCACCGAGCTCAGATAGCGGCGGTAGACCTCATTTGGGTCGGGTTGGCGATGCGATGTTGACACGGGCGGCTCCCATCCTTAATCTCTTCGTTTGTGAAGATAGTTCTTCAAGGAAGAAGTCTCTTCCGAGAAGAAAAGGCTACAGCAGGAGACCCCCATGACGTGTCGTCCACGCTCGACTCGTCCCGAAACCAGGCGCCGGCGTGTATAGCGCGTCCAAGGCGTTCGTCGCCTCGTTCTCGGAAACGCTCTGGCACGAACAGAAGTCACGCGGCGCGCAGGTGATGGCACTGTGCCCCGTCGTCACGATCACCGCTTCGCAGACCGCTGCGGATGTGCCGTCCTGGCTGGTGCAATCGCCACAGCAGGTGGTGGCCCGAGCGCTGCGGGCCCTGACTGCTTCCCCGACGAACTGGGCTCGCATTGCTCGGTTCCGACTGAACTCGAAAAGCCCGAAAGGACTCCGCCATGACCACCGACACTGACCGCACCGCCATCCGCGCACTCATCGAACGCAGCCAGGACGCCTGGAACCGGGCAGACGGCGACGCCTACGGCGCCTGCTTCACCGAGGACGCCACCGACATCACCTACGTCGGCACCGTCTACCACGGCGGCCGGGAGATCGGCAGCGCGCACCAGGCGCTGTTCGACAGCTTCCTGAAGGGCACGCAGCTCATCGTCGACATCGTCGAGATCCGCCGCTACGGCGCCGATACCGCCGTGGTCGTGACCCGCGGCGAATCCGCGAAGGGTACGCCGAAGAAATTGGGCAAACTCGCGACCTACACCATCGTCCGCATCGACGGCCGGTGGCGGATCGCGGCCGTGCAGAAGACCCAGCGCAAACCGCTCATGGAGGCCATCTCCTTCAGGTTCCAACCGGCCAGCCGGCCCGCCCGCTGATGGCCGCCATTGCGGTCGTCGGCGCCGCCGGGCGCACCGGACGGCTCGTCGTCGCCCAGGCCCTGGCCCGCGGGCATCGCGTCACCGCGATCGCCCGCCGGGGCCGAAAGCCTCGGTGCCGCGACGGGCCGACGACAATCGCGCCCGGACGGAGTTCGCGGAACCGGCGTACCCGCACTTCGCGCTGCGTCAGCTCTTCGATCTGCACGGAACATAGCGTCGAGCGCCTCCCGAGCCGCGTCGACAGCCTGGCCGAAGGTCGCCGATTCCGGGTAGGCGAAATGTCGTTCGGCGGGCGCCAGCTTCACCGGCGCCTTCGCCACCATGTCACCGCCCAGAGCGTGTGCGCCGTGCCGAGGACGAGGAGGACGACGATGCTGTCCAGGTTGGTCGTCATCGGCTGGTCGGGGCCGAGCCTGGTCACGGCACGGAAGATCAGTGTCACGTCGGCGGGTATGGAGAACGCCGCCATCGCGGCCAGGCAGAGCGCCGTTCCGAATACCAGGAAAGCGCTGTAGACGCGCGCCACGCGACGTTCGCGTACGGGCAGGTGGCGGCTGGGGTCTTTCGGAGGCTGCCCACGCCCGGTAATGGCACCCCACAATCGATTCCCAATGTAACGCGCATACGCCGTGCCGTCGCCGAATAGGTCGCGGCAGCCAGTAACGTCTTGCAGGATGAAATAGACGTCCGTACGCATGAACACCAAGAGCTGGAACGGCAACCCCAGCAACGCCAGCAACATCACCGCGGCCAGGACCTTATGCATGATTGCGGTCTCGTCCGTCACCACCAACAGCAAGACTGCTATCGCGGCGACCGATAGATTCACCGCCATGCCGGCCGAATAGGCGGTCAGTCGATGCCTGCGCGGGGCGAGTTCGATCCCACTGATATCGGTCTCGGCCACCAGAAATTGCAGCCGCGTGCCCAGTTGAATCCGGGCGTGGACACCCGTGGCCCGCGCGGTGACAAAGTGCGCAAGCTCATGGACGAAGATCAACGACCATCCGCCGACGAAGCTGAGGGCCAGCACGAGGCTGCCCTGTGGACTCCAGAGCAGGTCCTGGAAGCTGGGCAGCAGGTCGGGACGCAAGGCGAGTGCCACCACTGCGGCCAGCAGCAAGCAGCCGAACAACATCGGCAGAACCGGACTCAGCGCGAATCGGACGTGCTCGGGGCGCACTCGCGGAAAGGACGCGGGCCGCGGCACCTCGAATGGCACGGGGCGGTGGTCGATCTCGGCCACGAATCCCAGCTCGATCAGTTCTCGGACGAAAAACAGGACATCGAACTCGCAGCCCTCTTCGTCAGCCAGCCGTACCTCGGCCTGCTCGACGGTCAGCCCTGCACCGAGCAGGTCGATCGCGACCGCGCCTGGCTTCGGAAGCGCCACGAACTGGCGGGTCTCGAATCGGCCCACGATCCATTCCCCGCGATCCGGGCGGATCGCCAAATCATGCAGACGGATCCGGCTCGCCGGCAGGACATCGGCGGCCACGCGCGGCTCGGTCACGGGGTATCCCCGCAGGTCGGGCAGTCCGGTCGACGGTCGTATCGGTCCAGGACCGATTCACCCGCAATGGCGAGGTTCACGCCGTACCGAAAGCCCGGCTCGATCGGCGGCGCACCGGTCAGCACGGCCAGCGCGAAGTGAGTGAGAAGGTTGCCGGTAATAGCGGCAGACACGACATTGACAGGCTGCCAAGGCAGTTGCGGCCCGAGGCTTTCCAAAGGCACCCCCGCGGGGAGGCGCATATCCGCCTGCTCGACTTCCTGATCGTGCAGACACTCCCAGCAAGCCCCCCGCCCCGGGATATAGAGGCCAGCCGAGGTGAGGGGGCCGTGATAGCCGCCGGTCACCCAGGGCATGCCAGCGGCCAGGCAGACCCGGTTGGCCCATCTACGGATCGGGCGCGGCTGGTCCGCGCAGAGCGCGACGAGATCGTATCCGGGCCGAAGCAGATCGGCGATGTCGGCCTCTCCATCGACCTGCCGCCGTTCACCCGTGACCTCCACATCAGAGTTGAGGGCACGCAGATGCCCCATCGCGGCGTCGACCTTGGGCTTACCGATGTCATCCTCACGGTAAAGGACCTGCCGGTTGAGGTTGGACAGTTCGACGGTGTCGGAGTCGACACAGTGCAGATACCCGACGCCGGACGCGACGAGCCCTTGCGCAACAGCTCCGCCGGTACCGCCGACGCCGATCAGGAGAACCCGGGATCGGCTCAGCCGAAGCTGGATATCCCAAGGGCTCGAGCGGGGTGTCTGGTCGATCCAGTCGAAGAACGCCATACCGCGCGAATAGCGTTCCCGCTCCCGCTCGGACAGCTGCGCCGGGACAGGGGCACCAGCGTCCTCCACGAAACCGGCGTCGAGAAGTTGCTGCATCGCGTCGGCGGCCTCAGCCACAGGCACATCCCCATGACTGGACTTCACCAAGGCGAGCACCTCGTCAGGTGACCGAGTTCCGTCCAGCCCGCCAACCAGGACCCGAACCCACCCGTCAGGATCTTCGATCTCCGCCCCGACACCATGGACCGTAGCACCGATCCTGACATTGCCATCCACGGTGACGTACGGGACATGCTCCGGCTTGACCCGCGGCCGCAGCATGTCCAGGAAGCGTATGTTGCCATCCATCAAGGGACTCCCGATATGAATTCACTCGCCGAGGTACGGGTTCTCTTACTGACCAAACACACGTAGGGTGCACCTCCACACGGCACTCCGAATGGAGGCACACCCCGCGGTATGGCTAATCGCCGCCCGCTATCGAGCTGCTGCCGGTCGTTTCCTTCTTGTCCAGACGTCGAATCTTGATCGCAACGCGATCACGGGTCGTGGGCTGAGCGGGTGCGTTGTCTTCAGACTTCATAAATCTTGCTCCTCATTTGATTTTGTAGGTGCACAACATCCAGGTGTACAACGCTCAGGCATGTGGAGCCAGACTGTCCGCATCTCCTTGGATGAATCGAATGGTGGCAGCGCGGCCCCGCGTGCTTCAGGCGGCAATCGAGCAGCTCGACGAGGTCGACCTGGAGGTTTCAGCCTGTGGTGACGTCTACGCGCCGCCGGACGGGCAGCCGTCGGTCGTTTCCTTCTTGTCCAAACGCCGAATCTTGATCACGACGCGGTTCTGACTGGTGGGCTGAGCGGATGCCTTGTCTTTGGACCTTTTCATGAAATCGACTCCTTACCATCAGAGAGGTGCACACCATATAGGTGCACAACACTTACGTGTACAACGGTGAGATACCTAAGGGGGTGCTGTCAACCCCCCAATTTGCGCCGCCCGCAATGAATTTCGTCCTGCCCGCTCTGATCGTCAATGAGATCGGCCGCTTCCAACGTTCTCCTTGCCGGCTTCGCTACAGCGCAGCTACAGCACTCGGCCCCGGTTATCCCGCATCCGGCGACGAGCGATCCACTCACCTCAGCGCCGTTGCGGTACCAGCCCACCTGGCACCCGAAAGCCGCACTGCGTGAGTTCATCTCACCAAGTGAGGCTTTCGCCCCGTCTCTGCCCGAGAACCACGTGAACGCTCTACTCTGAATGCTGGACTCACTGCCGGGGAGAGGTGAGCATGTGGACATCACGAAAGGTCTTGGGGCGCCGCTGTTCCGGTCTACTCAGCTGGATGACCTGGCGGAAATCGCCGCGCTGGAGCAGATGGAGTTCGCCGAACTGGCGTACCCGTACTTCGCGCTGCGCCAGCTCTTCGATCTGCACGGATCACAGTGGGTGGTCGCCGATCTCGACGGCACGGTCTGCGGCTATGCGATGGTGGCGCTCGGCTCGCCGCAGTGCGCCTGGGTGATCGGGCTCGCGGTCGCACCGCAATGCCGTGGCCACGGCTACGGGCGGGCGTTGATGAACGGCGCGCTGGCCCGGTGCCGGGCCGCCCAGGTGGAAGAAGTGTTCCTCACTGTCCGGCCTACTGATCAATCGGCGTCGAATCTGTACAAGAAGTCCGGATTCGTCTGGGCCGGGCACGAAGAACGCTACTTCGGAGCGGGCGAGCCGCGCGACATTCTGGTGCATCGAATCCAGCACCGCCCCAGTACACCGTCGATCACCGATCCGACCTCGGGCATCTGGCGCAAGCGCAGTCCAGGCTCGGACTAGGGCCGATGCCGCGGTGAGGTTGATGTCGGGCGTTGTCGTCGGTGGCTGGTGGCATGCTGCTGATGTGGTGCGACCCACTCGTGTGGGTGAAACGGCCCGAATGACGCGAGAACCGACACGGACGCAGTATCGACGTGAGTGGAGGACGTCCGAGAAGGCCGGTGTCTACCAACCTTTTTCGATTGGGAGAGCGTTGTATGGTGGGTATCACGTCACAATGACGCGCAGGCCCGGGGGAGGAACATCGATGACCGAATTCGAAGACCCGGTCACCCACGTGCAGTTCGGGAATTCACCCGACATCTGGATCGATCAGCACGCCACGGGCTACGCCCAGGAAGTCGCGGACTACCTGGACGAGTTGACCGCCGGGACCAGACGGCCGGACGAGAAGCCGCTCCTGGATTCGTTCAACAGTCACGTCGAAAAGGTGGTCACCGCCTTCGATCATTCGAAGATCAAGCATCGTGGCGACAGCCTGCTCTTCTCCGACATCTACGCGGCAGCCGACGACACCACCACCGCAATGGACGAGGTCCTGCAGCGGGCGCATATCGAACTGCTGATGGCGCTGCTGGCCGCGGAGGTCGAGCTGCGCGGCCCGCTACGCCTGAGCCGCACCCAGAACATGCGGCTGGCCGACACCTACGAGCAGCTCGGCCATCGCCTCCTCTCGGCCGAGCTGCCCGGTCAGAGAGCCAAGACATTCCTCCCCGGGCACGCGGCCATGGCCTTTCTGCGCGCCTCTGGTCTGCACGCGCTCAATGAAGACATCGATGCGCAGGACCGCTGCGGCCTCGCGCTGGCCAGAGCGCGCAGGACGGCGATCCATCCGGCCTGGCGCCGGAGCGCAGGCTGGGCCTCGGACCTGATGTGTGGCTACGGCTACCGGCCGTTCCGGCTGCTCGTCTGGATCGCCGCACTACTGCTCGTGTTCACCGTCGCGCTGTGGCTGAGCACACCCATCTCGATCACCACATCACTGCACATGTGCCTGATCAACTTCCTCAATCCGCTCGGTCTCGGCGATATCGAAAAGGTCAGCCGGGCCGGGCACGTCTTGCTCATCATCGAGTCGTACGCCGGGATCGTCGCCACCTCGGTCTTTTTCGCGCTACTCGTCCGTCGATGGTTCCGGCTGTGAGCGGACCTGCGCTCAATCCGGTGTGTTTATCTTGGAGGGGCGCATGGCAGCAAGGGTCGCCGCCGACATCCGGTCGCGCAGCTGGCCCACCTGCGCCTGCCATTCCCGGGTGAAGCCGGGGTTGTGCTCCACTTGTTCCCATAGGCCGCGCAGCGCCCCGGGCGTGTGCGCACCAGGCATCCAGAGGTGCGCCAGATGCGTGAGCAGCGGCGCGATGATTTCGGCCGACTCCGTGCTGGACGGCGGGTGGAGATCGGCCTCCTCGACTACCGCGCGGGCGACAGTCAGCAGCCAGTCGTGCAGCGCGAGATCCTCGCAGAAGCGGCGCGCCACCGCGAGTTCCGACTCGTCGCGCACCGTCACCAGCACGGTGCGGACCAGCTCGTCCTGCAACTGGAACCTCAGGATCGGCTGCGGCACGTCGGCGATCCGCGCGGCCCAGCGCAGGCGCGCTGTCCGCGTCTGCATCGGCGCGTGCTGATCGAGCCCCATGTCCATCCGGATCCTGGCGAGCAGCCGCTGACTGATCGAGGCGAGATCCAAGGTGCCGTCGGGCTGCTCGCCAGGGGCGAGAAAACAGTCGCCCAGCTCACCGCTGGTCGCGTCGGTGACCTTGGAGATCACCTCGATCACCCCGACCCGGGTCAGATAGTGCGACCAGGTCTGCCGCTGACGTGTTTCGGCGGGAACGACCGTGGTGTGCGCCGAACTCTGCAGCACCCGTCCACCGACGACCACCGCATTGGTGGCCACCGTCCCGACCGCTCGGACGCCGCCGCGCGGCCGGGTGGCCAGCTGGCAATCGACCCCGACCGCGATGGTCGGCGAGGTGGCCAGGGTCGTCGGCCGCTCGCGCCACGGCATCTTTTCGCCGGGAATCAGCGCGAGCAGTTCCTCCAGCATGTCGCGGCTCAGCGCCGTCGAATCCGGCACCAGGCAGGTGCGGACCTCACCGAGCAGGATCAGCGGCCGGGTACCGGCAGGTGCTGGCGTCGGTGACCTTTCGGGGACTGCGCGCGTGGTCCTTCCAGCCAGGTGTGGCTGCCGGGCCGCGCGCCGACCACGGGGCACTGCAGGCCGCTGGCGCAGCCGCTTGCCGCGCGAGGGCCGATCGGGGTCGGAACCGAAGTCCGATGCTTCGCCCATATCAGGATCCATCCAGCAGCAGGTGGCTCATCCGCTCGGTCACCTTGCGTGGCACCGTGATCGGGACGTCCTCGACGGTGCCCCGCGCGATGACCTGATCGACCACTTCTTCCTCGAGATCGATGTGATCCAGGATTACCCGCACCGCGTGTTCGATACCCAGGTACCGCTGCGGCAGCAGCGACAGCGACCGGTAGGCAGCGAAGGGTTTGGCCTGCGGATTGAGTTTCACCACGGCGGGCATCTCCCACCACTGCTGCGGCCAGCCGTCCTCCGGCCGCCACAGCTGCGGATCCACGATGGGTTCGCCGTCGTAGCGCAGCATCCCGAGCCGCAGCAGCTGCCAGATCGAGGCCAGGAAGGGGCACGACCATTTGGTGTGCACCTCGGCCCGCCCGTTCACCTTCTTGGTCTGCTTGGTCCACATCTGCACGTCGAGGAAGATCGAATGCTCGCGCCTGCCGAACTCCTCTGGCGGCTCGTACGGCAGGCGATGCATGGCCTGGCCCGGCTCGTCGTCGGAAGCGCGGCGCCCGTTGCACAGCCAGCCGGACTCCGCGGTGGGCGGACGACGCCCGGTCGAGCCCTCCGGCGGCTCGGCCACGATGCGCGCGGCGACCATTTCGGCCAATTGGATGCGGCGCTCACCGGTCGAGCCGGACGGCGTCTCCCAACAGCCCGCCTCGCGTGCCAGATAGTCGATGGTCACCCCGCACTGCGTGGCGGCGCTGAGCAACTTGCCGAGAATCTCGGTGGGGTCGGTGTCGTGCCGAAAATAGTCATCGATCAGGAAGCAGGTGCTCACCCGTGCGCGCGGCCCGAACTCGGCCTGAGCGGCAGCGGTGAGGGCCGTGACCAGTGGAGCGATCTTGCGGAACTGTGCGCGGATGCGATCCTCGCCGTTGCTGAGATCGTTCATGTAGAAGTGCCCCACCTCGATGGACAGGTGGGACAACGGAACCTGGGCGATCCGCGTACGCTCGGTCGCCTCGCTATAGCCTGCTACGTAGTCCACGGGGATCGAAAACCCTTCTAGGATGGCGCTTTCGGAAGCAGCGGCGAGTTCGGTTCTATTCCCAGGTGGCCGCGTGCACCAGGCGACCGGCGAGCTGGTTGAAGGCGGCGGCGGTGTCCTCGTTGGCGATGCTGTTGGCCACGTCGGCGTCGAGAATGATCTGCTCGCGCCATTGCAGCACGGGCTCCACCGGTGTCTTGCCGAGCAGCGATGTCGCACCGAGCCGATTCTTCCCGGCCAGCGTGACCAATGCTCCGTTCTGTTCTTGCAACCACTTGACCTGGGCCGCACCGGGACCACCGGTCATCTCGTTCAATTGTGGCACCGCGGTGCGCACGTAGCGAATGTTTGCGAGCAGCTTCTTCGGGTCGTGTTTCCACTGTCCACCGGTCTCCAGCAACCCGTGCGGACCGTGCACCAATCCGCTCGCCGCCAGGATGTGCTGGCGAGTCCAGCGGTGGAAGACCAGCCACCGCACCGTCTTCGAGGCCAGCTGCGGCGCCGCTGTCGCGCGCAGCACCAGCTCCATCGCCAGCGAGCGGCCCGCGCTCAGGTCTACGAAACAGACCTTGAATTCCTGTTCGAGGCCGACGAGGAGTTCCGTGCAGCGCTTGACCACCCCGTCGTTGATGCTGTCGAACTCGGCGCCGCCTTCGTCACCAGGGAACAGAACGAGCCGTCCCGTCCTGGTCCGCATCTTGCGGAGGCCACTGCGATCGGTCCTGGCGCGCACGTCGATCTGCCGGGCGATGCCGTTCTTCCCGAGCAGATACTCGTGCAGTCCGTCCCCATCGGGAGTTCCCCGCTCCACGGAACCGATTTCGAACAGGGCGCCCGCGGTCGGCGAACCGAAGTCGAAATCGAGATAGACCACGCTCATCCCGCTGAGGCACAAGCGGTAGGCGAGATTGCAGCTGGTCACCGAACGTCCGGTGCCGCCCTTGTCGGAGGTCGCGAACACGATCATGCGATTACGTGCTCCTTGTCGCGTCCATGCGGGCATAGGCCAGTTTGTGCAGCTCGCGTAGCGCGTCGGCGGCGAGCACGAACGCGGTGCCCGCCTGTCTGCGAACCACCAGTTGCCTGGCTTGCTCGAGGTGCTCCTCCACCCGGTCCAGAGTGATCCGGTTCTCCGAGAAGTCCTCGATACTGACGCCGAGCATTTCCTGGTTGAGCAGGTGCTCGGCCTCGTTGAGCAGTTCGACCGCGCGCACCACCATCGCGCGGGAGGTCAGCGGTGGCTCGCGGAACGTCCGGTCCGCGGTGACCAAGCATTCGATCACGCGTTCTGTCATGTACCAGGACGGATCGCTCTCCCGCTGCGTCCCGTTGCCGAAGACTCCGGCGGGATCGTCCCAGAGCCCGGACGCCCTTCCGGAGCTGATCATTCGCGCTTCCAGATGATCCATCGTCGATTTGGCCAGATCCATCAGCCGGTCGCGGGCGGTGATGTCACCGGAGAGACGGGCAGCCTGCAACGTGCGCTTCAACAGCACTGCGGCGAAATCGGAGACCTCCCAGTGCAACAGCGGCCCGTTGTCCACGGTTTCACTGCCGCGCAAGGACAATCGCACGCCGGGCGCGTGCAACTCGACCGCGGGATCGTCGCGTGTGGTCCTGCGGATGATCCGGCCGCGCCTGGCCAGTTCGTCGAAAATCGAGACGGCTCTGGTCAAGTCGTCGTCGGAAGCGGTTCGGGCGACCAGGTCCTGGATCAGCACGGCGGACACGATGAGACTGAAGTAGTCCGATTCCTCGCCGTCGGAGGTGCGCCACGGGATATCTTCCAGCGGCCACGAACCGGAACCGAATCGGGCGACCGTCGACCAGTAGCGCTGAGTCAAGTCCCAGCGGATGCGCAGTGCCTCGGCCAGCCGGTACTGCTGCTCGTCGAGCAGGTCCAGTTCCCTGGTGCGCTGGGAGATCAGGTCGTTGATGCCGTCGAGCGCGATGACGGTGAAATACAGGTAGGGGCGCGGATCGGCGACGCCGGGCTTTCTGGCGATGTCGCTGTCCACGAAGCCGACCGGCGCGGCCTCGCGGACCAGCCCCCAGCTCCAGCCGCATTCGAACAGCAGATCCTCGTCGTCCAGCTCGGTGTCCGGCGTCTGCCCGAGCGTGATGTCATTGCGCAGCCGCGCGCGGACCCGCTGCAGGCTGTGCGTGATGCCCTCGGCGACCGTTTTCTCGGGCAGGTCGTTCTGATTGAGCATGCCGAGCATCACTTGTCCGGCATCGGATTTCGGCTCGACGGTCGTGACGACGAAACTGCGCACCAGACCGGTCATCGCGGCGGTGAGGCGGGTGCTGAGCCTGGCGGTGAGCTTCTCGATCCGTTCGGCGAGGCTGCCGCGCGCCTCCGCGCGCACCCAGCCCTCGTAGACCCGGAGGAAGCGCAGCCCCGCGAGACACAGTGTCAGCGACATGGAGTACGAGTCGACGACCTCGATATCCCGCTGCGCCGCAGTGGGTTCCCGCTCGTCGGCGGAGCGCAGGTAGCTGCCTGCGGCGAAGATGGGATCACCGTCCGGTTCGCCGGCACTGTCCGGTTCGAAGTCCGGTCCAAGGCGTTGGGTGTTGCGGAGGATGTAGTCCTCCAGCAACGTGACTATGACGGTGCCGATCTTCGTCTGACCGCCGAACGGCGAGAGCACCGAACTGACATCGTCGGCCATGCTGTCCGGACGATCCAGTGCCAGGCTTTCGATCTCGGTCGCCGGATAGAGCAGGCACAGCAACTGCTCGGAATCACTGATCGAGTTGGCGGGCTCGCGACCATCCCAGTGCCACTCGGCGCCGTTCCAGGATTGGGTCAGCACGGATCGCCACAGATCCAGAATCTGTTGCCTCGGTTGAATTCTCACCTGCCGCCGTCCTCACCCCTCGTCGCGGGCCGCGCTGGTCTCCAGCCCAGCAGAGACCCACGGCGGCGATACTGCGCAAAACTTATCACGGGTGGCAGGCGCGGCGTCGGGCTCCGCGCGATTCGATATCGTGCTGCGCGCACAACCATTCCGTACAGCAGGTATTCCGAATTCAGAGCATGAGGCGCACCATGTCGGCGGTGCGCGCGAGACCAGGGAACGCCTCGGGAGTCGAGCGCGGATGCAGTGCATGTACCGCGAGCCGAAACATGACCGCCCGCAACAACATCTGCGACCACTCCGGCAGATCCGCCCAGCGCTCGAGCAACCCTTCGTCCGCGCCTCCCCAGGCCAGCGCGTCCACCACGATCACGCCCGCCGCCCACGGCGCCGGCCGCCAATACGGCGTGATGTCGGTGAGGCCGGGCAGGTGGGAGCCCGCGAACAGCACAGTGCCGAACAGGTCGCCGTGCACCACTTGCGCGGGCGCCCGCACCGGCTTGCGCAGCGTGGCGAGCTGACCGATCAGCTCCATACTGCGTTGGCCGTCCGGCGAGGTAGACAGCGGCACACCGCCCGCGCGGAGGCTGCGCAGCGGCACCGCCTCCCAGGCGGCGCGGTCCGCGGCGACGAAAACATCCACATCCACCCACGGCGCGACCGGCGGCTGCACCAGGAAACGTGGCCGCTCCAGCGTCGCCGTGGCCTGGTGCAGTCGCAGCGACAACGACACCACCTCGTCGTGGCGCGGTTCAGGAGTGCCCTCCAGATAGGTATCCGCCCGCCAACCCGACACGACATAGCGACCGTCGGTCGCGCGTACCGGACGGGCCACCCGCAGCCCGTCCACCTTCAGCGTCTCACGCACCTTCGCCGACCACGCCGCGCGCGCGTGATCGGCGACCGGACTGAGCACCACGTCGCCTAAGCGCCAGCCACCGTCCCAGTCACCCAGCGCAACCGGGGTCACTTCGCGCAGACCGAACGTGGCACGCACGTGCTCGGGTGGTTCCACAGAAGTCACGGCCGTACCGTACGCTGTGTCGGTTTTGGCGCGCCTTCGGCGCGCCGTGTTCGCGGCCCCTTGATGGCTCGCGTCCGAGCGACCGCCGCTGGCGACTTCGTCGCGGACGCGGCGGCCACTCGGACGCGAGCCGGGCCGCGAACAGACAATGCTCGATCTCGCTACGCTCGGAAGCCGGAGCATTGCCAACAACTCGGGGTCGCCGTAGCATCCTACGAAAACAATATGCCTGCTGGTCAGACCAGGTTTTTGCGGGAATATCGCTGGCACCGGCGGGTTGTTCCACTTCCATTAACCAGCGGAACCCCGGCTCCTGGAACCCGAGTCGGGCCGTAGTGCCGGAGGCGCTGCGTAACAAACACCGCTCAGTACACCGGCAGCGACTTGTCTATCTGGTTGGCCCAGGCGATGATGCCGCCCTGTAGATGCGTGGCGTCGGAGAAACCGGCGTTCTTCAACGCGGCCAGCGCCTCGGCGGAGCGGATACCGGTTTTGCAGTGCAACACGATCGGACGGTTCTGCGGTAGCTCGGATAGTGCTTCCCCGGACAGGATGCGGTCCTTCGGGATCAGCTTGGCGCCCTCGATGTGCACGATGTCCCACTCGACCGGCTCGCGCACGTCGATCAGCTCGATCTCCTTGCCGGCGTCGATCAACTCCTCGAGCTCGCGGGCGGTGATCGTGGACCCGGCCGCGGCCGCGTGGCCCTCCTCGGACACGACGCCGCAGAACGCCTCGTAATCGATCAGCTCGGTGATCGGCCGGCGCTCCGGATCGCGGCGCAGTGTGATCGTCCGGTAGTTCATGTCCAGTGCGTCGTACACCATCAGCCTGCCCAGCAGTGGCTCGCCGATACCGGTGATCAGCTTGATCGCCTCGGTCACCATGACCGACCCGATCGACGCGCACAGCACACCGAGTACACCGCCCTCGGCGCAGGACGGGACCATGCCCGGCGGCGGGGCCTCGGGGTACAGGTCGCGGTAGTTGATGCCGCGGCCGTCGGGCGCGTCTTCCCAGAACACCGAGACCTGGCCCTCGAAGCGGTAGATCGAACCCCACACATAAGGCTTGCCCGCCAGCACCGCGGCGTCGTTGACCAGGTAGCGGGTGGCGAAGTTGTCGGTGCCGTCGACGATCAGGTCGTACTCGCCGAACAGCTCGACCGCGTTATCCGGCTCCAAGCGGATCTTGTGCAGCACCACGTCGATGCCGGAGTTGATCTCCAGGATCGAGTCACGCGCGCTGTCGGCCTTCGGGCGGCCGATATCGGATTCGCCGTGGATGATCTGACGCTGCAGATTCGAGGCGTCCACCTCGTCGAACTCGACGATGCCCAGGGTCCCGACACCCGCGGCCGCCAGATACAGCAGGGCAGGCGAGCCGAGCCCACCGGCACCGATCACCAGCACCTTGGCGTTCTTCAAACGTTTCTGCCCGTCCACCCCGAGATCGGGGATGATCAGGTGACGGCTGTAGCGGGCGACCTCGTCCCTGGTCAGCTCCACGGCCGGCTCGACAAGTGGCGGCAGAGACTTCGGTGATGACACGTCCAGGACTCCTCGAATCGCATTGGCCGATCGCAGCGGCAATTGGCCCCTTACGGGCTGCTCACCTGTGCAACACCGCCGACCGAACCGTTCTTCCCCGCACATCGTCCCGCATCACCACCCCGCAGCGATAACCGCCCTGGCCGTCGCGGAGCGGTCACCGGCGGCACGAGCCCCTCGGAGCTGTGAACGCATTCCCAGCGGGAGTTGGGCCGATGTGGGATCGCGGCGAGACCAACCATTCCCCGTTCGCGGCGCCGAAGGCACTGCCGAACAAGCATCTAGCTACCCGCGCGGATAGGGCCAAGGGTTGAAGCGGCAGCGCTTGCCGTCCATCGGCACGACGCCGTCGGGGTCGAGGGCGGCGATGTCGTCGTTGTACGTGCCGAAAGTCTGCTGCATCATCACCGGCGCCAGTCCGCCATCGGTCTCGCACGGCTGATGGTGGTGGTAGCCGATGGCGTGGCCGACCTCGTGGTTGATCTGGTACTGCCGATAAGAGCCGATGTCGCCTTCGAAGGCCAGCGCCCCACGGACCCAGCGGACCTGGGAGAGCACCACGCGGCGGCTGTCGGCGTTGTAGCAGGAGGTGTCGATCGGAATATCGAAACCGCATTCCTTGCGGCTGGATTCGCGCGAGGTAAGCGAGATGCGGAAGTCCGCGGCGCCCTGACCGACCCGGCGGAACGCGAACTTGCGGTCGTGCGCCCAGCTCTTCGGATTGGCGAGGGTGGAGTCCACCATTGTGGCGAAGGACTCGTCGCCGCCGAAAGCCGAGGTGTCCACGCCGTCTTCGATCTCGACGGTGTAGCGGAAGACGTTCGTTCCGGTGCCGACCTGGGCGGTGATGCCCGGCACCACGCGCCAGGTGCCCGCGCCGGTGACGGCGAACGCGCCCCCCTCGGGCAGCGCCCCCGTCGGCAGGTCGGTGGGAAAGTGCCCGTCCCCCGGCGGGGCGCCGATAATGCCCGCGGTCGCGGTGTGCGGGCTGAGCTGTCCGAGTCCGGGAGTCCCGCCCGCGCCTTCCGAGGTGTCGGTGCTGCGGATCGCATCCGCGACCACAAGCACGGTGATTACGAAAAGCACCGGGAGCGCGTACGCCCGCCAGCCATAGGTGGAGACGAATCTGCCGAGTGCGCTTTGCTTCTTCGCATCCCGCTCGGGGCGGCCCCGCACTCTGCCGTCGTCCGACGCGATGGGGTCCCAGCGGGCACGCAGCGGTTGGTGGGATCGGTCGTCTGTGTCGTAGAGGCCGAGCGGATCGTAGATCTCGACGTTGTCGCCGTCGCGCCGCAGTGGGTTCGAATCAGACTGCTGCCCAGGGGGTTCGGGGGTTCGAGCCGAGCGCGTCCGGTTGCCGGACCCACCGCCCCGGCCTGGTGATCCGCCACCGGTCCCGGACCGTGCCGCGACGTCGGGTCGAGCCGCTTCACCCGATCGCGCGTCTGGCCCGGTTCTCGCCATGGGGCCCGACACTACGGAACCGGACGCGCCGGAGCCAGCGGGGCGGCGCGCTCCGCGCCTCCCGCCGGATGGTCTCTCCGGTCCGTCGGACACACAAACCAGAGTGTCACAGGGGACGAGTCCCCACGGACGAGGAATTTCGCCGGCCGGCTCGATGCGACAATTCTCACCGGGTGGCATGAGTTGCCCGACCCCGAGCTGCGGGCGGGCAACTACCGGGTATCGTTCATGGGATAACCCGGTGCACATCCCTTTTGCCGGGGAATCGACTGGGAGAGCCGACATGACTGACCTCGTGGACCGGATGACGTCCCGCCGATCGTCGTCCCGGGCAGCGGCACCCGCCAAACGCGGTACCCGGCTTCCGCGCGACGAGCGACGTCTGCAACTACTCGCGGCGGCAAGCGAAGTCTTCGTTCAGCGCGGCTACCACGCCGCGGGCATGGACGAGATCTCGCAGTGCGCGGGCGTGAGCAAACCGGTGCTGTACCAACATTTCAGCAGCAAGCTGGAGCTGTACCTCGCGGTGCTGCAGAACTATGTGGACATGCTGGTGTCCAGCGTGCGGCAGGCGCTGCGGTCGACCACCGACAACCGACAGCGCGTCCGCGCGGCGGTGCAGGCCTACTTCGACTTCGTGGACAACGAGATGCAGGGTTTCCGGCTGGTCTTCGAGTCCGACCTGACCAGCGAGCCGCAGGTGCAGCGCCGGGTCGAGCAGGCCACCGAGGCCTGCGTGGACGCGGTCTTCGACCTGGTGGCGCACGACTCGGGTCTGGACCCGTACCGTGCGCGCATCCTGGCGGTCGGGCTGGTCGGTGCGAGCCAGTTCACGGCGCGCTACTGGCTGGAGGCCGATCGGCCGATCCCGAAGGAGGAGGCGGTCGACACCACCGTCTCGCTCGCCTGGGGCGGCCTCAAGCACGTGCCGCTGCATCCGATCGGCTGAGCCTGCGCAGCGACGAACGAGCCCCTGTTCCCCACCAATCGGGAACAGGGGCTCGACGCGTATCGGCCGGAGACCAAGATCAGACGGCGGCGAAACCGACGCGGCCGCCCGTGGCGGTGCCGATCTCGACGTAGGCGACCTTCGCGGCCTGGATCAGGAACTTCCGGCCCTTCTCGTCGGTGAGCGATACGACGCCGCCTTCACCGCTCAGCGCACCGGACACTACCGCCTCGACCTCGTCCGGGCTCTGCGCGCTATTGATCACCAGCTCACGCGGGCTATCCGAAATACCGATCTTGACCTCCACGGCCAACCTCCGAACTAAGAGTCCTGTGTTGTCGATCCCAGGCTAGTGCCAGTCCGCCTCCCCGAGTATTCAGGCCGTACTGGTGAGTGCCGCCAGAGACCCGTTCAGGTCCTGCGTTTGGGACCGCTCCAGTTCCGGGCGTACCCGACGAGTTACCCATGTACCTGCGAAATCAGTCGTGACGTCGGGTGTTCGAAGATCAGTCTGTCCGGTTGGGCCGGACGGTGTTCGCCTTTCGCGAACACCGTCCCGGCAGACGATCCGCAGGTCCTACTTCGGCTCGATGAGCTGAATCTCGAGCTCGATCTTCACGGTGTCGCTGAGCATGCCGGGCATCAGGCCGCCGACGCCGAAATCGGTGCGCTTGATGGTGCCGGTCGCGGAGAAACCCGCGTGCCGGTCGCCGGTCGGCCCGAAGTCCTGCACCCCGCCCCACTCGACCTCCAGGGTGACCGGCTTGGTGATCGTGCCGAGCGTTGCCTCGCCCTCGACCTCGAAGGTCTCCGCGACGGCCACGGGGTGGGCGGTGCGGAAGGTGAGCGTCGGACGGTTGGCGACATCGAGGAAGTCAGCGGTGCGGATGTGCGCGTCCCGATCCGGATTCCCGGTGTCGAACGAGTCGAGGTGGATGGTCGCGCCGATGGTGGCGGCGCCGGACTCGTCGACCACGAATTCGGTCTCGAACCGGGTGAATCCACCCCGCACCTTGGAGATGCCGAGGTGACGAATGGTGAAGGCGACCGAGGAGTGCGCGGCGTCCAGCGCCCACGAACCGGTTTTCAGCGTCTGGGTCGCCGTGCGGGATTCCGAGGAAGTTGTCATACTCTCGACGATTGCCGGACCGCGGTCCGTTAACCAGACCGCGGTTATCCTGGACTTGCCAGGGCGCGGCTAACAATCCCAGGAAAAGGCACGATGGGGCACATGGATAGGAACGGATTCGCGGAATTCCTCATCGCCCGGCGCGCCGAACTGCGGCCGTCGGACGTCGGGTTGCCCGAGGGCGGACGGCGCAGGACACCCGGCCTGCGCCGCGAAGAGGTCGCTGTCCGCGCGGGAGTCAGCGCCGACTATCTGGCCCGGCTGGAGCAGGGTCGCGACACCAACCCATCGGTCGCGGTCATCGACGCGTTGGCCGACGCGTTGCTGCTGCGCGGCGGCGAACGCCACCACTTCAGCATGCTCGCCCTGGCCTCCGGCAATGAATCCCGCTGCCCTGGAAGCGAATCCGCCGATGAGAAGGTCGCGGAGACGATCGAGACCATCCTGCGCGCCCTGCATCCCACGCCCGCGTTCGTGGTGGGCCGTCGGCTGAACGTACTCGGCTGGAATCAGGCATGGGTCGACTTCGTCGCCCCGCTCGGCCTGCTGGACCATGACGAACAGCCCAACCTCGCCTGGTACACCTTCATGCATCCGGCGGCGCGGCGCGTCCTGCGCAACTGGGACGAGGCCGCCGACATCTTCTCCGCCGCGCTCGCCCGTGCGAAACTCCGTTGGCCGGGCGATGATTCGCTGCTGGAGACGATCGATGCGCTGCACCGCCACCCGGACTTCGCGCAGCGCTGGAAGCCACACCGGGTCGGCGCCCACATCTCCGGCACGCTGCACCTCGACCATCCCGTCCACGGGCCGGTCGACGTGCCGTTCGAGACCTTGGAGGCCGACCGCGACCAGAGCCTCATCGTCTGGCTCGCCGACCGCACCAGCACACACGCGCCCGGCCTGCGGCTGGTCCCCAACCGAGCGGTGAACGAATAGGCATCACCGCGCGCCACAGGGGCACCGACCTCGGGCCGACGCGATCATAGCGAAAACCCAACGACCGCAGCAGAATAGCGAGACCAAGCATTCTTCGAGATCCAGCATTGCCCGTTCGCGGCCCGGCTCGCGTCCGAGCGGGCGACGCGTCCGCGACGAAGTCGCCAGCGGCGGTCGCTCGGACGCGAGCCATCAAGGGGCCGCGAACACGCAGCCCCGCAGGCGCTGCAAATCAAATACCGAGCACCGCCATTCGTTCGGCGTGGCTGGCCTGCATGCGCTCGAAGAGTTCGGCGATGCCGTTGAGGTCGCCGGTGGCGATGAGGACCAGCTCGGTGAGTTCGTCGCGCTGGGCCATCACGTACTGGGCCTGGGTGATCGCCTCACCGAGCAGGCGTCTGCCCCACAGTGTGAGACGGTCACGCTCGGAGCGATTGCGGACGACCGCGCGACGCACCTCTTCGACTACGAACTCCGAATGTCTCGTCTCGGCGAGCACATCGCGGACCACCGCGGCGACGTCGGGAGTGAGCGCGCCCGCGATCTCGGTGTAGAAGTCGGCGGCGATGCCGTCGCCGACGTAGAACTTCACCATCGACTCGAGCCAGGTCGAGGGATCGGTGGAGGCGTGATAGTCGTCCAGCGCCCGCACGAACGGCGCCATGGCGTCGAAGATGTCGGCGCCGCGCTCGGCCAGCGCGGCCTGGAGCGTCTTGAAGTGCTCCATCTCGGCGGCGGCCATCGTGGCCACCGCCACCTTGCCCCGCAGCGTCGGCGACAACTTGGCCTCCTCGGCCAGCCGGTAGAACGCGGAGATCTCGCCGTAGGCGAGGACCGCGAACAGATCGGTCACGCCGGGATGGCTCACGGGGATGGAGAGGTTTGCTGGGTCGGTCGACGTAACACCTAGCGCGGCAGGTGACTGTGCTCCCATACGCCCCAGCCTAATACTTGGCGCGGATCATGCGGCCTCTGCCAGAAACTTCTCGAGGTAGCTCCATGTCGTGTCGCGGGCGGTCGGTCCGGCCAGGATGCCGAGGTGGCTGCCCGGCGCCGTCTCGTAACGGACCGTGGCCGCGCCGGTGAGGGTGCCGATACCCGCTTCGACGGCGGCGGCGGGGGTGATCACGTCGGCGGGCCCGCCGACCAGCAGGACGGGCGCGGTCACCTGCGCCAGCTCGATGCGGCGGGTACCAAGCCGGACGACGCCGCGGCCGATGTCGTTGTTCAGGATCAGCCTGCCCCACAGCTGACCGTAGAAACGGCCGGGATAGCCCGGCATCTCGGCCATGAAGCGGTCGATCGTTTCCATTCTGGCGAGCGGCGGAACCAGCAGGACGGCCGCATCGTCATCCGCCGCGCCGCCGTCCGCGGCCTCGAACCGGCGCAGTCGGCGATGCGGCTGGTCCCACAGCACCGTGGACGGCGTCGGGTCCGGCTGCTCGATTCCGGAGCCGAACGTCAGGGCCCAGGCGTTACGTGCGGCGATGGTGACAGTATCGGCAAGGGTCACAGCGAAGAATCTCCCACAGGTCGGTACCGACGGTTACAGGCAACTCCCGATTGCGTCGACAGCTCCCCCATGCCGATCGGGTTCGGCGACGGAATCAGGCGCAGCCCGAGCCCGACGCCCGCCCCGTTGACACCGGCACCGAAATACACCACATCGTGTAGCGGTTCGAGGGGCGTCCAGATTTGCCGCTCCGGATGAATTGCCATGTGGCGCAGCGTACGTCGGCGACTGACGCGACGAAAGCGCACTTCGGTTTCCGGAAAATTCGACGGCGGGCCGTGACGGCAATTCGAGCCGCGCACACTATCACGCTACAATCACTGCGGACAACGGAAAGTTTCGCTCGATAGAGTTGCTGGACGCCGCGCCCGCGCACATCGCGGGGACGCCGCTACGACCGCCGACCGGTTTCGGGTGCGAGGTTTTCGTTGGACAGGAAAATGTGCGCGCACCAGATCCGCGTCACCAATGCGCCGCGCCGATGTCTTTCCAGGTAGCCGCCGTTTTTCATGGCAGGCGCCGACATCCGGAGCGTGGCCGGGTGAGTATCGCAGGCGGAGACGTGGTTGTCGCGGGCCGCCCGGCCCGCCCCACCTCGTGCGCGCGTGACGCGATTACGAGGAAGGCACGAACCCTGAGCAAGATCACAGTCGATCAGGAACCCGGACTGGCGGACACCCTGTTGACGGCCGAACTGGACGCCACGCATACCGCCCCGACTTTCGCCGAATTAGGAGTTCGCGAGGAAATCGTCCGCGCGCTCGGCGAGATCGGCATCGAACGCACTTTCGCGATTCAAGAACTGACCCTCCCACTGGCGCTCGGCGGTGAGGATCTCATCGGTCAGGCCCGCACCGGCATGGGAAAAACCTTCGGATTCGGTGTGCCGCTGCTGCACCGGATCGCGACCGCCGAATCCGGCACCACACCTCTGGACGGCACGCCGCGAGCGCTCGTCATCGTGCCGACCCGGGAGCTGTGCATCCAGGTCACGCAGGACCTCGAGAACGCGGGCAAATACCTGAGCAATCACCAGGGCCCGCTGCGCGTCGCGTCCATCTACGGCGGCCGACCCTACGAGGCGCAGATCGCGGCACTGCGCTCGGGCGTCGACGTGGTGGTCGGCACCCCGGGCCGACTACTCGACCTCGCCGACCAGCAACACCTGATCCTCGGCAAGATCGGCGTGCTCGTGCTCGACGAGGCCGACGAGATGCTCGACCTCGGCTTCCTTCCCGACATCGAGCGCATTCTCGGCATGGTCCCGGACAAACGCCAGACCATGCTGTTCTCGGCGACCATGCCCGGCCCGATCATCACACTGGCGCGCACCTTCCTGACGCGCCCGACACATATCCGGGCCGAGGAGCCGCACGACTCCGCCGTGCACGACCGGACCGCCCAGTTCGTCTACCGCGCACACGCCCTGGACAAGAGCGAGCTGATCGCCCGCGTGCTGCAAGCCGAGAGCCGGGGCGCCACGATGGTCTTCACACGCACCAAGCGCACCGCGCAGAAGGTAGCCGACGAGCTGGCCGAGCGCGGTTTCGCGGTCGGCGCGGTACACGGCGATCTCGGTCAGATCGCCCGCGAGAAGGCGCTGACCAAATTCCGCAAAGGCACCATCGACGTGCTGGTCGCGACCGACGTCGCCGCCCGAGGCATCGACATCGACGACGTCACGCACGTCGTCAACTACCAGTGCCCGGAGGACGAGAAGACCTACGTGCACCGGATCGGCCGCACCGGCCGGGCCGGCCGCACCGGCGTCGCGGTGACGCTGATCGACTGGGACGAGCTGAACCGCTGGTCGGCGATCAACACCGCACTCGGCCTCGGTATCCCCGATCCGGTCGAGACGTATTCGCGGTCGCCGCATTTGTACTCGGACCTGGGTATTCCGGAGGGCGTGAGCGGCATGATCCGCAAGCCCAAGCCGGAACGCGACCCGGACGGGGTCGTGGTCGAGCGCCCCGACCGCGCACCGCGCAAGCGCAACCGCAGGCGCACGCGCGCCGGTCAGCCGATCGACGGCGTCGAACCGAACGGCACCGGCGACGAGACCACCGGCAACGAAGCCGGACCGGTAGCGGAGACGTCCGCCGACGCCGAGGGGGCCGACAAGCCCGCACGCCGCAGGCGCAGGCGGCGCAAGGCCGCCGGTGACGCGACGGACAACGGCTCCTCGGACAATGCGGCGGAGGGCAACGAGGCCGACACTCCGCACGACAGCGGCGAGGGCGACGCCGAGTCGGCCGACAAGCCCGCACGCCGCAGGCGCAGGCGGCGCAAGCCCGCCGAGGGCGAGTCGGCCGAGGGTAACGGGAGCACGGCCGAGACCACGGCGGCCGCTTCGGTCTGATCCGCTAGTCTCGCACTCGTGCTCGCACCCGAGCGGCGGACGCGCGCCGACATCATCTCCGCACTGACAATCGCGGTTCTCATGGTGGTCGCGGGGATCGTGGTATGGGCACGCGGTGACTCGCACGGCACCGAATCGGTGACCGCGGCGACCACCGTGCCGACGCCGGTCGCGGCCGATCGGCTGCCGACCTCGCTGCGCGAACTGTGGCGTGCGCCGGACAGCGCGAGCGCGCGAGCGCTCGTGTCCGGCGGCGTCGCGTTGACCGGTGCCGACGGCACCGTGACCGGCCGCGATCCGCGCACGGGCGACCAGTTGTGGAAATACCAGCGCGACATGCCGCTGTGCGGGATCGAGGGCCAGTTCGGGATGGTGGTCGCGGTGTACCGCGACCACCGCGGCTGCAGCCAGGCAACCTTGCTCGCCGGAGACAGCGGCGCCCGGCGAACCGCGCGCAGCAGCTACATGGATCCGAGCGTGCGGCTGTCGGTCGACGGCACGTATGTGGTCGCTCAGGGCCCGGAGCGGCTCGAGGTGTGGCGCTCGGATCTGGTGCGCACCCTGGAGTACGGCTTCGTCGACGCGCCGGTGAACGTGCGAACCCAACCGCGCAAAGGCTGCACGCTGCTGTCTGCGAGTTCCAGCCCCTCCCGGCTGGGTATTCTGGAACGCTGCCCCGCTGACCCCGCCAATCGGCTGACCGTGCTCAACCCGGCGCCGAAGGACAACACGGTGCCCGAAGAGTACGGCTCGCACGTCTTAACCGGTCCCGGAGCCGAGTCTCCCGACGCGCGGGTGATCGCGGTGTCCGACAGCCGAATCGTGCTGTACCTCCCGGGCGCATCCGCGGGCCCCGAAAAGCTGCCGCCGCGCCTCGCGGTGTACGACGGGAACGGGAATCCGATTGTGTTGCATGATCTTTCGGCACCGCTGAGCGAAACGAGCACAACGACCCGGATCGGCTCGGCATACCTGGTGTTCACCGGCAACAGTGTGATCGCCCTGAACGGCAGCACATTCGACCCGCTGTGGACCGCGGGCGGAGCCCTCGGTGCGCCCGCGCTCATGGCGGGCAAGCTGCTGCTGCCCACCACCGGTGCACTCGCTGTCCTCGATCCTGCCACCGGCGCCGCGGTCGGGCGCCTGCCGGTGGAGCGGACCGGCTACACCGGAACGCCCATCTCCCTCGCGGTGCTCGGGAACACCGTGCTCGAACTGCGCGACGGACAGCTGCACGCCCTCGGCTGACCGCCGAATCGTGTCGGTGCCTTCCGGCACACTCGGCGCATGAACGAAACAGAGTCCACCGCATCGGAATCCACACGCGCCATCACGTCCTACGACGATCCGGACGCGCCGTGGAACCAGGAGTATTCCGACGCGGAGATCGCCCACTGGAACGACGGAGTGATCCAGGAGTTCCGCGACAACGGCGGCAAAGTCGGCGGCGCCTACGAGGGCGGTGAACTGTTGCTGCTCACCACAACCGGGGCAAAGAGCGGCAAGCAGCACGTGGTCCCGCTCGGCCTGCTGCGGCGCGGCGAGAGCCTGTACGTGAGTTCGTTCATCGAAGACAAGTACCCGGCCTGGTACTTCAACGTGAAAGCCGATTCCCGCGTCACCGTCGAGTTGGGGTCGACCACCTATCGAGCCACGGCGCGGGCACTGGAAGGCGCCGAGTACGACGAGTACGCGGGCTGGGTGACGGCGAACAATCAGCTACTCGCGGAGTACCAGGCCAAGGTCACGCGTCCGTTGCCGCTGGTCGTGATCGAGCTCGGACAGCCGATCCGACCTTGACCGGCCCGGTGCGGGCAGCGCTGCGCGGGCGTGGCCATGATGGGAGACATGTCCGTACTCGACGACGCCCGCGTTGTGCTGCTCCGGCACGGTGAGACCAGCTGGTCCACCCAGCGGCGGCACACCGGCCGCACCGATCTGCCGCTCACCGAGCGCGGCGAGGAACAGGCCAGGGCGGCGGGCACCCTGCTGACCGCGCTGAACCTGCGGGACCCGCTGGTGCTCACCAGCCCACGGCAACGCGCGGTGCGCACCGCGGCACTGGCCGGGTTCACCGACATCGTGGTCGACGACGACCTTGCCGAATGGGACTACGGCGCCTACGAGGGGTTGACCACCCCGCAGATCCGCGAGTCCGTACCCGACTGGACCATCTGGACCGGAGCGGTCCCCGACGGCGAGACCGCCGACCAGGTGCGTGCACGCACGGACCGGGTGCTCGCCTCCGTGGCACCGGTGCTGCCGGACCGGGATATCGTGCTGGTGGGGCACGGCCACTCCTCCCGGGCGCTGATCGCCCGGTGGGCCGAATTCGACATCCGTGAGGGCCGCCGCTTCGCCATGTCGACCGGCGCGCTGACCGTGCTCGGCTACGAACACGACGCGCGAACCATCCACGCGCACAACCTGCTACCCAACGGAGCATCACTGTGACCCGATCCGGCCCCGCCGCCACCGACTCCGCCGCCGACCTCGGCGCGGCCGTCCTGCGCCGCGCCGTCCCCTCCGACGTGCCCTCGCTCGTCGACCTCGTCCACGATCTGGCCGAATACGAGAAGGCGCAACATGAGTGCACGGTCACCGCCGAGCAGCTGGACACCGCGCTGTTCGGGCCGGAACCGAAAGTCTTCGCGCACGTGGTGGCGGACGACACCGGTCTGGTCGGCTGCGCCATCTGGTTCCTCAACTTCTCCACCTGGGACGGGGTGCACGGCATCTACCTGGAGGACCTGTATGTCAAGCCGGAGACCCGGGGCAAGGGCTACGGCAAGGCGTTGCTGGCGGCGCTGGCGAAGGAGGCCGTGGACAACGGCTACAGCCGCGTCGCCTGGTCGGTGCTGACCTGGAACAAGCCCTCGATCGACTTCTACGAGTCGATCGGCGCCGTGGTGCAGGACGAGTGGGCCGGCTACCGTCTCGCTGGCGCCGCTCTCGGCACGCTGGCCGCCGAGGCGCGGTAACGGCACCGGCCATGTCGTGGCTCGCGCACGTCGATCGTGTTTCCTGGCCGACGACCGCCGAGGAGGCCATCGCGGTCCAGGACGACCTGCGGCCGCGGATCGATCAGCGCACCGCGCCTGGCACGCGGTTCCACACGGTGGCCGGGCTGGACTCCGCCTACGACGACACCGTCGTAGGCGGAGCCGTCGCCGCGGCAGTCGTCCTGGACGCCGCCACGCTGAGGCCCGTCACCTCCACCGTGGCGCACAGCGTCGCCACTTTCCCCTACCTGCCCGGCCTGCTCGCCTTCCGCGAGATCCCGACCACCCTCGCCGCCCTCGAAAAGCTCGATACCGCACCCGATCTGCTGATCTGCGACGGGCAGGGGCTCGCGCACCCGCGCCGTTTCGGTT
Source organism: Nocardia sp. NBC_01730 (assembly GCF_035920445.1). NCBI lineage: Bacteria > Bacillati > Actinomycetota > Actinomycetes > Mycobacteriales > Nocardiaceae > Nocardia > Nocardia sp. NBC_01730. The sequence continues at coordinate 4,545,565 of NZ_CP109162.1, forward strand.
TGGCCTGCCACCTCGGACTGCTCACCGGAGTGCCGACGATCGGCGTCGCGAAGACCGTGTGGGGCGACTACGCCGAGCCCGGCCGGGAGCGTGGCGCTGCCACCGACATCACCATCGACGGAGAGGTGGTCGGTCGCGCGCTGCGCACCCGGACCGGCGTGAAACCAGTCTTCGTCTCCGTCGGCCACCGCATCGACCTCGACACGGCGTGCGCGCAGGTGCTCGCCCTGACCCCGCGCTACCGGCTGCCCGAAACCACCAGGCACGCCGACCACCTCTGCCGTGCGGCGCTGCGCACCGCCCGTCAGCCTGCTTCCGGAGCGGCTGCCTCGAACTACTCCGGCTCGACCCCGTAGTCCTGCGCCATCCAGCGGGTCGACGGCGGCGCGAACAGCAGCACGAGCGCGGCGACCGCGACGATCCCGAGCAGCGCGCCGTAGACCGGCTGGTGCGAATCGGTGAGCAGCGACCACGTCACCGGAAGCAGCAACAACTGGGCGATGACGGCGTTCGCGCGACCCCGGCGCTTCCCGAGCAGCAGCGCGATGCCCGCGGCCAGCACCGCGCCACCGAGAACACCGAACCAGGCGGCCGTACCGTATCCGCTTGTCACGCTCTGGTCGTGGCCTAGCAGCCCACGCACAACCAGCACGACCGCCACGACCACGGCGGCCACCCCCTCGAGGGTCACCACACCACCGGCTGCACGCACCGTCGTCGGCACACCGGCTGACCCCTTGTCGCTCATCGGGCTGCCTCGCCGACACTCGGCTCCGTCGTGCACGACCGAGCACTGTGTCCACGGCTCACTCGCTGACGCTCGCTCATGTGGGCACCTCGCCAGGGCTCGGCTCCGCCATGACCGAGCGATGCTCGGCCGTGCTTGTTGTTCGCTGGCTGCGCTCGCTCACGCGGCAAGCCTACGACCCGGACGAACGGGACACCGCCGTGGCGTCGTCCGAGGGACGCGATCCTCCGGGGTCTCGTTTGCCGCTTTCCGGCACGGCTCCGGAGCGAACTAGGCTGCGAAGGTGCGGACGCTCCTGATCGTGAACCCGAATGCCACCTCGACTACGCCGGCAACCCGGGACCTGCTGGCGCACGCGCTGGAGAGCCGCACCCAGCTCACCGTTGCACACACCCAGCACCGCGGCCACGCCGCCGAACTGGCGCAGTGGGCCGCTACCAACGAGATGGACCTGATCGTGGTGCACGGCGGCGATGGCACCGTCAACGAGACCATCAACGGTTTCCTACCGCTACCCGAACTGAACGACGGCCAGGCCTGGCTGCCCCGCCTCGGCGTGATCCCCGGCGGCTCGGCGAACGTCTTCGCCAGAGCGCTGGGCATCTCGCCCGACCCGGTCACCGCGACCAACCAGCTCATCGACCTGCTTACGCTGGACAAGGACCGCCGCATCGGGCTCGGCATGGCAGACGACCGCTGGTTCTGCTTCAGCGCCGGCGTCGGCCTGGACGCCGACGTGTGCGAGGCGATCGACGCCAGCCGCGCCGATGGTCACGCGGCCACCCCCGCACGCTACGTTCGAACAACTGTGCGACAATTCTTCCGAGCCAGGCGCAGCGAACCGAGCGTTCGGGTCGAAATCCCGGGCCATGCGGCCGTGGACGGCGTGCATTACGCCTTCGTTACGAACACCACACCGTGGACCTATCTGAACGCCACCCCGGTGCACACCAACCCGGGCACCCGGTTCGAGAGCGGACTCGGACTGTTTGCTGTGCGCTCGATGGCGGTGCTCCCCACCCTCCTGCTCGCGCGTCAGCTTCTCGCCGCTGACGGAAAACCCAAGTCCCGCAATCTATTTCGCGAAGATGACGTTCCCGCCGTAAGAATCGAGACCAAGGAACCCATCGGCCTGCAAATCGACGGCGATTTCATCGGGAAGCGCAACGTGGTGGAGTTCACGTCAGTACCGAACATCCTCGGGGTGATCGCGCCTCAGCCTGATTGAGTGCGAAACACTGCGAAAAACATCGCGGTTGTGCTGCAAAAACCCGGTAGAGCGAGTACAAAGGACCGGGCAGGTTCCCCGTAGGGGGACCTTGAGAGCGTGAGCTTCCCCACGGTGCACCGCATGCCTATTGACATCTACGGTGTTCGTGAAAGCATTCACAAGCAACCGTGCGGAAACATTCGAGTCGCACAAGTGAACGAACCAGAAACCGTAGGCGCCCTGTGCGGCGCCCAGCAAAGGAGCAGAGGAATGGACTGGCGCCACAAGGCCATCTGTCGCGATGAGGACCCCGAGCTGTTCTTCCCGGTGGGTAACAGTGGTCCGGCGCTCGCACAGATTGCCGATGCCAAGCTGGTCTGCGCTCGCTGCCCCGTCACCGCCGACTGCCTGTCCTGGGCCCTGAAGTCCGGACAGGATGCCGGTGTGTGGGGTGGTATGAGCGAGGACGAGCGCCGGGCGCTCAAACGCCGAAACGCGCGCACCCGCACCCGCACCGTCGTCTAGCCAGACGATCCGCCTTACCGGGCCATTCAGCCCGGCCCGGTAACGCATCTTCAGCCCGGCACCCACAAAGGTGCCGGGCTGTGTTCTGTTTGCGGCTGTGTTTGTCCGCCGGCGCCGCGTGTTCGCCGCCCAGTCCACAAGACACAGCCGAATCACTGGATGCTGCAGTTGCGGCGCGACGCAACCACACCGGCCCAACCCCCACTTCCGAGCGCAGCGAGACCTAGCATTCCCCTGTTCGCGGCCCGGCTCGCGTCCGAGCGGCCGACGCGTCCGCGACGAAGTCGCCAGCGTCGGCCGCTCGGACGCGAGCCAAAAGGGGGCCGCGAACCCGCCGCGCCCGCGCGGCCAAAAACACAGCTACCGCGCGGAGCGGCGGCCGAGGGGGACGCGCAGCACCGCGTCGGTGCCGATGTCGGCACCGGGGTGCAGGCCGATGGAGCCGCCCAGTTCAGCGGTCACGAGGGTGCGGACGATCTGGAGGCCGAGGCGGTCGGAGGATTCCAGGCTGAAACCGGACGGAAGGCCGCGGCCGTCGTCGCTGATGATCACGTCGAGCCAGCGGGCCGAGCGTTCGGAACGGATGGTGACGGTGCCGTTCTCACCGGAGTCGAAGGCGTGCTCGATGGCGTTCTGCACCAGTTCGGTCAACACCATCACCAACGGGGTTGCGCGTTCCGCGGAGAACACACCGAGCGAACCCGCCCTGCGCACCTTGATCCGGGCGGTGTGCACGGTGGCGACGTCGGCCATGATCGGCAGCAGCCGGTCGACGACCTCGTCCAGGTCGACCTCTTCGTCCACCGACATCGACAGCATCTCGTGCACCGACGCGATCGAGGTGACCCTTCGCACCGACTCGGTGAGCGCCACCTGCGCCTCCTCGTTCTCGGTGCGGCGAGCCTGCAGGCGGAGCAGCGCGGCGACGGTCTGCAGGTTGTTCTTCACCCGATGATGGATCTCCCGGATGGTGGCGTCTTTGCTGAGCAGCGCGCGGTCGCGGCGCTTGACCTCGGTGACGTCGCGAACGAGTACGGCGGCGCCTGCCAGTTCACCGTGCGGGCGCAGCACCAAAGTGCGCAGCAGCACGGTCGCGCCGCGCGCCTCGACCTCCATGCGCCGTCCGGTCCGCCCGGCCAGGGCGGCCTGGATGTCGCCGACCACTTCTTGCGCGTCGAACGGGTCGGTGATCAACGAGCGGGTGGTGACGGCGAGATCCTGTCCCGCGAGATCGGCCTGCAAACCCATTCGGTGGTATGCCGACAACGCATTCGGGCTGGCGTAGACCACGATGCCCTCGGTGTCGAGCCGGATGAAACCGTCCCCGGCGCGCGGGCTGGAATGGGTGGCCGCACGGTCCTCTGTGGTCGGAAAGCTGCCGTCGGCAATCATCTGGCACAGGTCGTCCGCGCAGGCGAGGTAGGCGATCTCCAGTGTGCTGCGTACCCGGGAGCGTTGCAGGTCGGTGTCCCGGCTGAGCACCGCGATCACGTCGTCGCCGCAGCGCACGGGAATGGCCTCGCGGACCGCGTGCACCGGGGGCGGATGGTAGACGCCGGAGGCCTCCACATCGCTGTCCGCGCGCACGATCTTGCCGGTCACCAGTGCGTCGAACACTTGAGGGTGATCGGTTTTCAGGGCAAGCGTGCCGACCATGTCCTCCTGATGCACGGTGGGCGCGGTGGTGGGGCGGCACTGGGCGACGCATACGATGTCGGCCCCCGCCGATACCGGGCCCGCTCCGACCCAGAGCAGGAGGTCGGCGAAGGACAGATCGGCGAGCAGCTGCCAATCGCCCACCACCCGTTGCAGATGGTCGACGGCGACGCCGGGTAGATCGGTGTGCTCGGCTAGGAGCTCGCTGAGAGTCGCCATAGAGGTCTACCGCCGCAATCGGTCAGGAGATGACCGCGATCAGGTGGCCCGCCTTGATCGCGTCGCCCTCCTTGACGCCGATCGAGGTCACCGTGCCGCTGGACTCCGCGACCACCGGGATCTCCATTTTCATCGACTCGAGGATCACCAGGGTGTCGCCCTCCTGCACGTCGGTGCCTTCCTCGACGACCACCTGGTAGACGACAGACACCAGCTCGGCGAGCACTTCCTCAGCCATGACACCCCATTCCCTCGTTGGCCTGTATCCGCTGACGGTACAGCCAACCACACATGAAACAATGTGCTTCAACCAGAAGGGAGACTACTCATGGGTAAGCGCGGACGTAAGAAGCGTAGCCGGAAGGGCAATGCGGCCAACCACGGCAAGCGGCCCAACGCCTGAGCTGTGTTGCTTTTGCAGCGCCTGCGGCGCTGCGTGTTCACGGCCCCTTAAAGGCTCGCGTCCGAGCGACCGCCGCTGGCGACTTCGTCGCGGCCGCGTCGGCCACTCGGACGCGAGCCGGGCCGTGAACGGGCAATGCTCGGTCTCGCTGCGCTCGAAAGCAGGGGTGGGGCCGATGTGGTTGGGCTGCCAACACGCCCCGCCCGCCGCGGCCGATTACTCGACTACGCGGCGGATCTCGATGGTCAGCCGCTCGCGTAGGGAATCGGGCGCGCGGTCACCGCCGCACTTGCGGCTGAGCAAACCCTTGATCTTCTCCTCGATGCCGTAGGCCTCGATACAGGGGCTGCAACGGTCCATGTGGTGCTGCAACCGGGCTCTGGTGGCGTCGTCGCATTCCCCGTCCAGCATCAACCACACATCGGCGAGTACCGCCGTGCAGTCGAGATCCATGTCGGGGTCCCGCTCGCTACTCACGACTCCACCTCGCCGACGCTCGGTTCCGTCGTGGCGTTTGCGGTTCGCTCGCTACGCTCGCTCACTGCTTGACCTCCTGGCGTTCCCCCGAACGGTTGAATCCGCGCTCGCGCGCCACATCGGCGAGCAAACCCTTCAGTTGCTTGCGGCCGCGGTGCAGCCGGGACATCACCGTACCGATGGGAGTGCCCATGATGTCGGCGATTTCCTTGTACGGGAAGCCCTCGACGTCGGCGTAGTACACCGCCATCCGGAATTCTTCCGGCAGTTCCTGCAGTGCCGCCTTGATGTCGTCGTCCGGCAGCGCGTCCAGCGCCTCGACCTCGGCCGAGCGCAGCCCCTGCGAGGTGTGCTCGGCGGTCGCGGCCAGCTGCCAGTCGGTGATTTCGTCGGTCGGGTACTGCGCGGGCTGTCGCTGCTTCTTGCGGTAGGAGTTGATGTAGGTGTTGGTCAGGATTCGATACAGCCAGGCACGGAGGTTGGTGCCTTCCCTGAAGGACTTGAATCCCTGAAACGCCTTGACGTAGGTCTCCTGCACCAAGTCCTCGGCGTCGGCCGGGTTCCTGGTCATACGCAGCGCGGCGCCGTAGAGCTGGTCGAGCAGCGGGAGCGCGTCCCGCTCGAACCGCTGAGCCAGCTCGGCATCGTCGACCGCGGTGACATCGTCGGCCACCACGTCATCGTCGCTCGTCACACCTGTCCCTTCGATCGCCGTACTTGCCAAATCTACCGGCAACGGCACGTCGAGCGAGAATCCGGCTCGTCTCGGTAACGCCTCCGCCCATACCGGACGATCGTCGAGCAGCACGGGCACCGACATCTCCTTCACGTCGTTCACGGGGCCTGGTCACGTGCGACAGAGGGGTGAAGTTCCTCCAAGCGCTATGTATCGGCTACAACATGCGCGGCCCGCGCGGTGTTCCCGTGACCACTGTCCGGCAGCAAAAGCCGTTGCCGTCCCGACAGGTCGCGCCGTTAAAGTTTCGGCCATGGCAGGAGCCTCGACCCCGGCGATCCGCACTCTGGCCCAGGCCCGGGTCGCCCACCGTGTGCACGTCTACAAGCACGATCCGCGTACCGACTCCTACGGCACCGAGGCGGTCGACGCGCTCGCCGCCGAGCTCGGGCTCGCGGCCGAGCAGATCTTCAAGACCCTGGTCATCGAGCTGACCACCGGCTCGCTCGCGGTGGCCGTGCTTCCGGTGCCGAACACGTTGTCACTCAAGGCCGCCGCCGCGGCTCTCGGGGCGTCGAGGGCGAGCATGGCCGACAAGACGCGGGCGGAGAAGACGACCGGGTACGTACTCGGCGGCATCTCCCCGCTCGGCCAGCGCAAGCTGCTGCCCACCGTGGTCGACGCGTCCGCGTTGTCCTGGGACCGGGTGCTGTGCAGCGCTGGGCGGCGCGGACTGGAGATCGAGCTGGGGCCCGCCGATCTGGTCCGGCTGACTTCCGCGGTGACAGCGCCGGTGGCGTCGGTGTAATTCGACCCGATTCGCTGTGATCTGTGCGTTACTGAACGGGCCAGGTTCATTCGACTCGAGGATGTGATGCGAATGTCCGCGCAGCATTTGCGCACCATGATCGTCGCGTTGTTCGGAGCTCTCGTCTTGGCTCTCGGTTCGGTGACGCTCTTTGCCGCTGAGTCCGCCGCAGCGCCGAACACCCCGTCGATCACGCAGGTCAGCGACTTCCCCTTCGACGGCCTAGGCGCCGATGACGCCCCATCCGGTGGGGTCAAGCTGAAGAAGGACGACAAGTCCGAGAAAGCCGAGAAGCTCGGCGGAAATGTGACCAGCAAGATCATCGATCTCTTCGTCGGGGTTATCAAGTGCGGGCTGAATATCATGACCCCGACCGTGAAGTGCTCGTTCTGATCGGCTGATCTCGACGAACCGGGCAGTTCGGCTGCCCGGTTTCGTGTCTCTCGGTCGGGTCCATCAGAGCAGACTGATCTGCCCGTACTCGGCTCGGTCCCGCACTCGGGCAAGCAGTTCCGGCCCATTGTTGCGCACGCTGTTGACCAGCGCGGGTACCGGCCGCGGCACGATCCCTGCGACCGCCTCTTCACTCGGGCTGTCAAGCAGGCCGGCCGGAGCTGGATGATCCGGATCCAGCCAGGCGTCCCAGTGCTCCTTCGGCATGGGCAGCGGCATCCGGTCGTGGACGCGGGTCAGGTCGCCGATCGCGTCGGTGGTCAGGATGGTGCACGACAGTAGCGGTTCGCTCTCCGGGTGGGAACGATCGCGCCACACCGACCACAGGCCCGCCATGTAGAGGCGGGAGCCGTCGGCATTCGCCATGTAGTACGGATGCTTGGCGACTTTGCCCTTCGCGCCCGGCTCGGCGGTCGGGGCAACGATCCACTCGTACCAGCCGTCCATCGGCACCAGGCAGCGTCGATATTTCACCGCATCGCGGAAGGCCGGCGTGGTGGCGGCCTTGTCCGCGCGGGCGTTGAACAACGGCTTGCCCTTCACCGGGACGCCGCGCTCGGCGGCCTTGGTCCAGACCGGGATCAGCCCCCAGCGCATGCGCCGGATACGCAGTGTCGGACTGTCGTCCTCGCGCCCTTGTTGGTGCCGCTCTACCACGGTGAGGACCTGGGTGGTCGGGGCGACGTTGTAGTTGGTGAACGCCGCTGGAGCGCCTTTGGTCTCGGTCTCATCAATCGCGTCCAGCTCGACCGCGAGCCTGCCTGGGTCGGTAGTGGTCGCATATCGTCCGCACATATCCCGATACTCCCACCCGTCACCGACAGTCTCGGGGACAATCGATCAGTAGTTGATGACTAGTTGAGAGTTTTGAAATAACATTCTCTCACAGGGTGGCCACTACGCCCACTCACTCGGGCGTGCGCACCAACCAGCCACCGCAGACGGCACGAGGAGACCCACTGTGACATCCACCGACACCAAACCGGCCGATCACGATACGGCACTCACGTCGGTCAATCCGGCGACAGGCGAGGTGATCGGCACACACGTCATCGCCGACGACGACGCGGTAGCCGCTGCGGTCGAGAAGGCCCGCGCTGCGGCGGCGACCTGGGGCGCGCTGAGCTTCGACGAGCGACGCGGGTACCTGCTGCGCTGGTCGAGCAGGTTGGTGCAGAACTCGGAGAAGTTCTGCGAGCTGATCCACGCCGAGAACGGCAAGCCGCTCGACGACGCCTTCCTGGAGCTGATGCTCGCGCTCGAGCACATCGCATGGGCGGCCAAGCACGCCAAGAAGATTCTCTCCCCCAAGAAGATCTACCCCGGCGCTCTGATGTCGAACTTCGCCGCCCGGCTCGAGCAGCGTCCGCTCGGCGTCATCGGCGTGATCGGTCCGTGGAACTACCCGGTCTACACCCCGAACGGCTCCATCGCCTACGCCCTGGCCGCGGGCAACACCGTGGTGTTCAAGCCGAGTGAATTCTCCACGAGCATCGGCAATTTCCTCGCCGACGCGTTCGCCGAGGCGAACCCCGAACTGCCCGAGGGCGTGTTCGTCACGATCAACGGTTACGGCGCCACCGGCGCGGCGCTGGTCCGGTCGGACGTCGACAAGATCGCCTTCACCGGCTCCACGGCCACCGGTAAGCGGATCATGGCCGCCGCGGCGGAGAACCTCACCCCCATCCTGCTGGAGTGCGGCGGCAAGGACGCGGTGATCGTCGCGGCTGACGCCGACATCAAGGCCGCCGCCGACGCCGTCGCCTGGGGCGCTACCGCCAACAGCGGCCAGACCTGCGCGGGTGTGGAGCGGGTGTACGTGGACCGCTCGGTGCGCGATAAGTTCGTCGCCGAGGTCAAGCGCATCCTGACCGACATCAAGCCCGGCTCCGACGACAAAGCAGCCTACGGTCCGATGACCATGCCGAGCCAGGTCGATATCGTGCGCCGCCACATCGAGGACGCACTGAAGAGCGGCGGCACCGCGGTGCTCGGCGGGACGGAGTCGGTCAAGGCCCCATTCATCGAGCCGGTCGTGCTCATGGACGTGGACGAGAGCTCCGAGGCGGTGTGCGAGGAGACCTTCGGCCCCACCGTCACCATCCGCACCGTGGACAGCGTGGACGAGGCGGTCGAGCTGGCCAACAACTCCAAATACGGCCTGGCCGCAGCGGTGTACTCGAAGGAGAACGGCCTGGACATCGCACGCAGACTGCGTGTCGGCGCCACCTCGGTGAATTCGGTGCTCGCCTTCGCCGCCATCCCCGGCCTGCCCTTCGGCGGAGTCGGCGACTCCGGCATCGGCCGTATCCACGGCGAGCCCGGCCTGCGCGAATTCGTCCGCCCGCACTCGATCGCGCTGCAGCGCTTCGCCATCCCCGGCATGGCGCTGCTCAGCTATTCCCGCACCAACTCCACCATGAAGCTGCTCCGCAAGCTGGTTCCGTTCCTGCACGGACGGCACAAGTAAGGAAAAGCAAAGCTGCACAAGGGGTTCGGGTACTCGACGCCATGTCGGGTGCCCGCCCACTCCACCATTGGCACGTACACGGCAACCGTCACAGATTCGGAGGAATCCGACCTGCGGGAATCTTTGCGGCGGAAGTAGAACGGGCCGTGTCGGATCGTCCCGCCCGACACGGCCCATACGGAGCGCGGCGTCACGCGGTGAGGGCGCGGATCGGCTCGGCGGTGGTGATGTGACGGCGGCGGGACGGGAGCATCGATGTCGGGTGCGAGATGCTCCAAGCCGCGCTCTTGCAGACGAACTCCTTGAGTCGCGCGGCCGCCCGGCCGGTGAAGGCGGAGGGCTTGGGCTGATCGTCGGCGGTGACCCACTGCACGACGGCGTCGCGGCGACCGAGGCTGACGCACTGGCCGGTGTAGCCGATCGAATTGCGCGGAATCTTTCGGCCGGTCAGGCGTGCGGCGATGGCGTCAGCGGCCTGATAGGCCGTAGGGACACCCGAGGCGCAGGACATGCGCAGCGGATCGCCGTTCGCCCCGGGGGCGAGCGCGGCGTCGCCGACGGCGTAGACGTCGGGGTGCGAGACCGACCGCATCGTGTCATCGACGACGACCTGCCCCGTCGCCGACACCCGCAGGGTGGTGGCCGCGGCGATCGGGTGGACGGCGAAACCGGCTGTCCACACGGTCATTCGGGCCGGGATCGTGCGGCCGTCGGTGGTGCCCGCGCCGGTCCGCTCGACGCGGGCGATATCGGTGTGCTCGCGCACGGTGATGCCGAGCCGGCCGAACGCTCTGCGCAGATGCTGTTGCGCCTTCTCGCTCAGCCAGTCGCCGAGGCCGCCGCGAGCAACGAGGGCGACCTCGAGATCCGGTCGGGCTTCGGCGATTTCGGTGGCGGCTTCGATTCCGGTGAGGCCACCACCGACGACCAGCACGGTCGCACCCGCGCCCAGGCTTGCCAGACGCTCGCGCACCCGCAGCGCGGACTGCTTGCCGGCGATGGTGTAGGCGTGCTCGGCCACACCGGGCACACCGCAGTCGGCGGCGTCGCTGCCGAGGGCGTAAACGAGAGTGTCGTAGGCGATCTCGCGGGAGCCATCGGCGGCGTCGATGTCGACCGTCTTGCGGTCGGCATCGACCGCGGTCACCCGCGCCAACACCACCCGCACGCCCGTGTCGGCGAAGACATCGGTCAGCACGCGGCTCTTCAGCTCCTGACCTGCCGCCAGCTGGTGCATGCGGACCCGCTCGACGAACTCGGGATCGGCGTTGACGAGGGTGATTTCGACATCGGCGGGGTGCAGCCGCTTGGCCAGCCGACCGGCGGCGTTGGCTCCAGCGTATCCGGCGCCGAGAACGACGATGCGGTGCTTCATAGTCTCACTCCTGTCTGGGTGGTGTTCGCTTCTTGAACCGGACAGCGGCGCGAAACCTGACAGAAGTGAACTGTGATCTAGGTCACCACCCCGCGAGGAGGGGGTCTGCGTGCTCGGATGCGGCCCAGTGGCGTGTGGCCCGTTCGAGCTTGCTCGGGTTGGCTTGCGTGTGGACGGCCGCGATGCCGTTGGTTGTCACCTCCAGGGTGATGACGCCGACGACCCGATCCCCGACCATGATCACGAGTGCGGGCACGCCATTGACCACTGCGGCGAACAGGTCGGCACGGCCGCCGATCGTCGCCCACTTGTCCGCAGTGGGCTCGAACAGGCGGCGCAGGAACCGCGCCACCCGCAGCGCGCCGGTGATCGGATGCGGCAGAGACGTCACCACGCCACCACCATCGCCCGCACTGACCGCGTCGTCAGCCAGCAATCGCACCAGCGAGTCGGTGTTGCCGCTGAGCGCCGCGGCCAGGAACTCCTCGACGACCTTGCGGGCGGCAGCCTCATCGACTTCCACGCGGGTCCGGTCGTTGGCCACGTGTTGTTTGGCGCGCCGGTAGATCTGATAGCAGTTGGACTCGGTGAGATCGAGGATTTCGGCGATCTCGCTGTGCGCGTAGCCGAATGCCTCGCGTAGCACGTACACGACGCGTTCCTTGGCTGACAGCCGTTCCATCAGGGTGAGCATTGCGATCGACACCGATTCGCGCTGCTCGACGGTGTCGGCCGGGCCGAACATACGGTCCCCGGCAAAGATCGGCTCGGGCAGCCACTGGCCCACATATGCCTCTCGCCGTGCCCGTGCCGATGCGAGCTGGTTGAGGCAGATGTTGGTGAGCACCTTCGTCAGCCACGCCTCGGGCGTCTCGACGAACTCGCGGTCAGCGGCGTGCCAGCGCACAAACGTATCCTGTACCGCGTCCTCGGCATCGCTCGCCGAACCCAACAGGCGATACGCGATCGCCTCCAATCGCGCCCTGGAGTTCTCGAACACCTCAACCGCACGCGCACCAGCCGACATGGCTCGAAGTTAACCGCCGCTGGTCGCTTCCGCTAGTCGCTACGCCGCCGCCCGCACCGACCTGCATGCCTGGCGAGAGACACCATCGGGCCCGCCCAGTGCCGTTTCACGCGCTGTCAGTGAACCGCCGGTACGGCCGGAACCGTCATCAGGCCACCGGCACCCGCAGCCGTCGGCGCAGGTGCGGGTGAACAGGAACCCGCCGAGGTCCATCGGGCCCAGCAGCGGCTCGCACGACAGGAACCGCACCGCAGCGGGCACTGCGAGCAGGTCGGTGATGCGGTGGGTGACCGCGCCGTTCTCGACGCCGGCGCCCAAGAGTTCCGGTAGTAATCGCACGAAAACAACGAATATGGCTGGGCCAGCAGCGATGGCGGGTTGCCGGTTCCGGCTGCGGGCGCTGCTGGTGTCGCAGGACGGAGCGCCCGGCCGCCCGCAGTTTCAACCCCATTGCCGCCACGCCGAATCGCAGTGACGCAGGTCACAACAACGAGTTGTCACGTTCGGACGGGTTGTCTTGTCCCATAGCCGACCACGCAGAACGAGCCCCAGGGAGCAAGCGATGAACACCGACACCACCACCCGAGAAATCGTCGTCGTCGGCGCCGGCTACACCGGCATGCTGGCCGCCATCCGGCTGGCTCGCAATACCCGCAAACTGGATGTGCGCATCACTTTGGTGAACCCCTCGGTCCGCTTCACCGAGCGGCTGCGCATGCACCAGGTCGCCGCCGGCCAGGAATTGGCCAACCACGATATTCCCGCCCTGCTGACCGGTTCGGGCGTCGACTTCCACCAGGCCGCCGCCACCACCATCGACGCCGAGGCCCGCCTGATCACCCTCGACAACGGCGCGATCCTGCACTACGATAACCTCGTCTACGCGCTCGGTAGCAGCACCGACACGAGCACCGTCCCCGGGGCGAACGAGCACGCCTGGACACTCAACGATCCCCGCCTGGCGCACCGCTTTTCGCAGCGCCTGACCGAAGTGGCCCTGGCCGGTGGCCGTGTCTCCGTCTGCGGCGGCGGACTTACCGGCATCGAAGCCGCCGCCGAGATCGCCGAGGCACACCCGGGCCTGACCGTCACGCTCGTCAGCCATGCCGAACCCGGCTCGATGATGGGAGACAAGGCCCGCGCCTACCTGAACCGAGTCCTCGACCGGCTCGGCGTGGTCCGCAGGGTCGGCGTAAAGGTCACCAAGGTGCTGCCTGATGCCGTGCGACTGGACACCGGTGAACTGATCGCCTCGGAGCTGACCTTGTGGACCACCGGCGTCAAGGTCTCACCACTGGCCGCTCAGGCCGGAATAGCCACGGACGCAAAAGGTCTCATCATCACCGACCCCACCCTGCGCTCGGTGTCGCACCCGGAGATCCACGCCATCGGTGACGCCGCGCTGGTTCAGCAGAACTGGGGCCAGGTCCACGGCACCTGCCAGAGTGGTTTGCCCACCGCCGCCTACACCGCCGACACCCTGGCCCGGCTGCTGCACGGCAAGACCGTGAAGCCATTCCGCTACGGCTACTTCCACCAGCCGGTGAGCCTGGGCCGCAAGGACGCCGTCATCCAGTTCACCAATGCCGATGACACCCCGAACCGCTGGTACCTCAAGGGCAAGGCCGCAGTCGCCTATAAGCAGTCGGTGAGCAGCACCCCGCCGCTGGCCTTCAAGATGAGCAAGTACATGAAGGCGCAGGTGCAGCTGTCCAAGGGCGGCCGCGCCACCCGCGAGACCGCATGATCCCCCGAGGCGGAGGCCGGATGACGAATCCGGCCTCCCAGTGGACCCCGATCCCCAAGACCAGTAGATATGAGTCCCATGCAGGACCACAACACCGATAGGCAGCCCCGCGCCGCCGAGCGGACCGACGCACCGATCGACCCCTTCGTCGAACACCGCCGCCTGCTCTTCAGCACCGCCTACCAGATGCTCGGCAGCGTCGCCGACACCGAGGACATCCTGCAGAATGCCTGGCTGAAATGGAACGCGGCAGACCGGGCTTCGGTCGAGCACCCCAAGTCCTACCTGATCCGCACCGTCACCAACCTCTCGCTCAACCGCCTCACCTCCGCCCGGGCCACCCGCGAAACCTATGTCGGGCCATGGCTTCCCGAACCGCTGCTCACCGCACCCGACACCGCCGAGGAGATCGAAATGGCCGACACCGTGTCGACCGCCATGCTGGTCGTCCTCGAAACCCTCAATCCCACCGAGCGCGCTGTCTTCGTACTGCGCGAGGTGTTCGGTTACACCTACGCCGAAATCGGCGGCTTCCTGGACCGCCCCGAGGCGACCGTCCGTCAGATCTCGCACCGTGCGCGCAATCACGTGCAGGCCCGCCGCCTGCGCTTCGACGCCGACGACGAATCCCGCAGGGAGATCACCGACAAGTTCATGGCCGCCTGCCACGGCGGCGACCTCAGCGCCCTCATGGAACTGCTCGCCCCCGACGTGACCTTGTGGAACGACGGTGGCGGCATCGTCACTGCGGCCCGCCGCCCGCTGCACGGCCCGGACCATGTGGCGCGCTGGATGCTGGGCGTCATGGCCAAGCCGGTCTCCGCCGGCATCCGCCTCACCTCCGCCATTGTCAATGGCGAACTCAGCATTATCGGCGTGATCGGAGACTACCGGGTCGGCGCGCTCACCTACGACATCGTCAACGGCCGCATCGAAAACATTCGCTTCCAGGTCAATCCGACCAAGCTCGGTGGAATCCAGTCCGCGGGCGAAGCCTCCTCTGAGGGACTGTAAGACCGGAAATGTAGAGCTGAGGACGGCGAGAGTCGACAGCCAGCGGGAATCGCCCTTGGCGAGTACCAGGTGCGCGCGCGTGCTGCAGCAGGTCAGGGTGAGACGTTGAGCGAGGGCTCGTGGAGTCGCCGTCATCCGCCGCCTCTATGCCATCGGGCCGCCTATCGCCGCATCGGCGTCTGTGCTTCCTCAACGTCCGAGGGGCATACGAGCACGCCGAATACGGGATGGCACCGGTCGCAACTCCTCAGCGCCGGATCGGGCGGATTACTCCTCGACCCCCATCAGGGGCCCGCGAACACGCAGCACCGCAGGCGCTGCAAAAATACACAGTGCGATGATGGACGAGTGACTTTCTGGCCAGCGCCCCATGTCGATGTCCCCGTGCACGCGACCGTGACCCTGCCCGGATCCAAATCGATCACGAACCGGGCCCTCATCCTGGCCGCCTTGGCCGACGGACCCTCGACGATCACAGGCGCGCTGCGCAGTCGGGACACGAACCTGATGATCGCCGCGCTGTGCGCGCTCGGCGCGCGCATCGAGGGTGACGGCGACACACTGTCCGTCACCCCGGCCGCGCTGCGCGGCGGCACGGTCGACTGCGGACTCGCGGGCACCGTGATGCGCTTCCTCCCGTCGGTCGCGGCGCTGGCGTCCGGCGATGTCGCGTTCGACGGTGACGAGCAGGCCAGGATCCGCCCGCTTCGCACGATCCTCGACGCATTGCGCAGCCTCGGCGCCGACATCGACGGCGACGCGCTTCCGTTCACGGTGCACGGAACCGGCGCGCTGCGGGGCGGCACGGTGACTATCGATGCGTCCGGGTCGTCTCAGTTCGTGTCGGGCCTGTTGCTTTCGGCGGCCCGCTTCGCGGAGGGTCTCGTCGTGCACCACGACGGCAAGGCGCTGCCCTCGATGCCGCACATCGAGATGACCGTCGAGATGCTGCGCCGCGCCGACGTGCGGGTCCAGGCGCCGGCGGACAACCGCAGGGCGCAGATCTGGACCGTCGAGCATGGTCCGATCCGGGCGGTGGATTGGGAGGTCGAGCCGGATCTGTCCAACGCAACCCCGTTCCTTGCCGCGGCCGCGGTCACCGGCGGTGAGGTCAGCATCCCGCACTGGCCACGGTTGACCACTCAGCCGGGCGACGTGATCCGCGAGATCCTGGTGCGGATGGGCGCCGACGCGCGAATCTTCGACGGCGTCCTGACCGTGCACGGCCCCGACCGGCTCGCGGGCATCGACATCGACCTGCACGACGTGGGCGAGCTGACCCCGACCGTCGCCGCGCTGGCCGCGCTGGCCGATTCCCCGTCCTCACTGCGCGGGATCGCGCACCTGCGCGGACACGAGACCGACCGGCTGGCCGCATTGTCCACCGAGATCAACCGGCTCGGCGGTAGGGTCACCGAAACCGAGGACGGGCTGGAGATCGTGCCCGCGGAGTTGCACGGCGGCAAGTGGCACTCCTACGCCGATCACCGGATGGCAACGGCGGGAGCAATTCTCGGCCTTCGGCTGCCCGGCATCGAGATCGAGGACATCGGGACTACCGCCAAGACGCTACCGAACTTCGTCTCACTGTGGGAGCGGATGCTCGACCCCGCGCTATCCGGCCAAGGAGGAGTGCGCTGAGCCGGGCAGGACGCTCCACCGCCAGCTACGACGAATCCGACGTCCGGGTCCGTCCGGGGCGAAGTTCCCGCCCCCGCACCAAGACCCGGCCACAGCACAGCAATGCCGAAGCCGCCATGGTGGTCTCCGTCGACCGCGGCCGCTGGGGGTGTGTACTCGGTGGCGATCCGGATCGGCTGATCGTCGCCATGCGAGCAAGAGAACTCGGGCGCACTCCCATCGTGGTCGGCGACCAGGTGGATGTGGTCGGCGACCTGTCCGGAAAGCCGGACACCCTTGCCCGCATCGTGCGGGTCGCCGACCGTCGAACGGTATTGCGCCGCACCGCCGACGACACCGATCCGTTCGAGCGGATCGTGGTGGGCAATGCCGAAAAACTGTTCATCGTGGTCGCCCTGGCCGACCCGCCGCCGCGCACCGGTTTCGTCGAGCGCGCGATGGTCGCGGCGTATGCTGGTGGACTGCAGCCGATCCTGTGCCTGACCAAGCACGACTTGGCCGCCGACTCCGAATTCGCCTCGTCTTTCGATGATCTGGATCTCATCATCATCTACGGCGGCGTCGACGACCCGCTGGAGCCGGTGCTTGAACTGCTCGACGGCAGGCTAACCGCCCTGATCGGGCATTCTGGTGTCGGCAAGTCGACGTTGGTGAATCGTCTTGTGCCGGAAGCAGATCGGGCGGTAGGCGAGGTTTCCGGCGTCGGTAAGGGCAAACACACCTCCACACAGTCGGTGGCCATCCCCCTTCCCGATGGCGGCTGGGTCATCGACACCCCGGGCGTCCGCTCCTTCGGCTTGGCCCACATCACCCCCGACGACGTCATCGCCGCCTTCGACGATCTGGCCGCCGCCATCGAGGATTGCCCTCGCGGCTGCACCCACCTCGGGCCACCGGCCGACCCCGAATGTGCCCTCGACAACCTCCCCGGCAGGGAACGGCGGGTTGCCGCCATCCGCATGTTGCTGAACGCCCTCATCTCCAACGAGAGCTGGTCCTGACCATCGCGGGTCGACCGAGAGCAAGCGGCCTGATGCCCGTCGGGTTGTCCCGGCGCGAAAGGCCATTCCTCGAACCACGTGCAGCGTCCGTCGCTGGACTATGTTGACGTAATGATTGCGTCGATATCACGAAGGCGCCCAGGAACCCTGGACGCCTTCGTGATTCAGCTGATCAGTGCCTGCGACGCGACTTCGGTCCGCGCCTGCCCTTCGACTCGGTGCGGGCGGCTTCACGGCGCTCGCGACGGGTGGGCTGGGTACCGTCCGTGCCGTATTCCTCGGCATCGCTGTGTACCGCGGCGCGACCGCCCTCGTCCGGACCTGACGGACCCGAGTAGCTGAACCCGCGCGGGCCGCTCTCGTCGATGCCCTTGGCGCGCAAGGCGGCCGGGACACCGTTGGCGACGCGTGCCTCCTCGGCGGGCAGGGGGCGCGGCGCGGTCATGGCGCCGACCGGCGAACGCAGGCCGGGGTCGACCGCGACGCCCTCCGGCTGCGGCTGCTGCACCTCGACCTGGAGGTTGAACAGGAAGCCGACCGACTCTTCCTTCAGGCCGTCGAGCATCGCGGCGAACATGTCGAAGCCCTCCCGCTGGTACTCGACCAGCGGGTCGCGCTGCGCCATGGCGCGCAGGCCGATGCCCTCCTTGAGGTAGTCCATTTCGTAGAGGTGCTCGCGCCACTTGCGGTCGAGCACCGAAAGCAGCACCTGCCGTTCGAGATTGCGCATGCTGCCCGCACCCGCGAGTCCGTCGATCTCGTCTTCGCGGCGCTCATAGGCATCGTGCGCGTCGTCCAGCAGCGCCTCGAGCAATTCGTCGTGGGTCAGCTCGCCTGCTTCGCCGATCTCGGTTTCGCCGGTCAGATCCTTGTAGTCGACGTCCACCGGGTACAGCGTCTTGAGCGCCGTCCACAGCTTGTCCAGATCCCAGTCCTCGACGTACCCCTCGGCGGTGGCGCCGTCCACATACGCGGAGATCACGTCCGTGATCATGCTCTGGACCTGGCCCTCCATGTCCTCGCCGCGCAGGATCCGGTTGCGCTCGCCGTAGATGACGGTGCGCTGCTGGTTCATCACCTCGTCGTACTTGAGGACGTTCTTGCGGATCTCGAAGTTCTGCTGCTCGACCTGGGTCTGCGCGCTCTTGATGGCCTTGGAGACCATCTTCGCCTCGATCGGCACGTCGTCGGGCAGGTTCAGCCGGGTCATGATCGCTTCCAGCGCGGCACCGTTGAAGCGGCGCATCAGCTCGTCGCCCAGCGACAGGTAGAAGCGGGACTCGCCGGGGTCGCCCTGACGGCCGGACCGACCGCGCAGCTGATTGTCGATGCGGCGCGACTCGTGGCGCTCGGTGCCGAGCACATACAGGCCGCCCGCCTCACGCACCGCGTCGGCGTCCTCGGCGGTCTGCGCCTTGACCTGATCCAGGGTCGGCAGCCAGGCCCGCTCGTACTCCTCGGGCGTCTCGACCGGGTCGAGACCCTGCTTGCGGAGCAGGATGTCTGTAATGATGTCCGGGTTGCCGCCGAGCACGACGTCAGTACCACGACCGGCCATGTTCGTCGCGACGGTCACCGCGCCCGGCCGTCCGGCCTCGGCGATGATCTCGGCTTCCTTCTCGTGGAACTTCGCGTTCAGCACGTTGTGCGGGATGCCGCGCTTGGTGAATTGCTTGGACAAGTACTCCGACCGCTCGACGCTGGTGGTACCGATCAGCACCGGTTGGCCGTTCTCGTGCCGCTCAGTGACGTCGTCGACGACGGCGGCGAACTTGGCCTCTTCGGTCTTGTAGATCAGGTCCGACTGGTCGGCACGGACCATCGGCTTGTTCGTCGGGATCGGGACCACGCCGAGGGTGTAGATCTGGTGCAGCTCGGCGGCCTCGGTCTCGGCGGTGCCGGTCATGCCGGACAGCTTGTCGTAGAGGCGGAAGTAGTTCTGCAGCGTGATGGTGGCCAGCGTCTGGTTCTCCGGCTGGATCTCGACCTGTTCCTTGGCCTCGATCGCCTGGTGCATACCTTCGTTGTAGCGGCGCCCGACCAGGATGCGGCCGGTGAACTCGTCGACGATGATCACCTCACCGTCGCGGACGATGTAGTCCTTGTCGCGGGCGTAGAGCTCCTTGGCCTTGATGGCGTTGTTCAGGTAGCTCACCAGCGGCGAGTTGGCGGCCTCGTACAGGTTGTCGATGCCGAGCTGATCCTCGACGAATTCGACGCCCGCCTCGTGCACGCCGATCGTGCGCTTCTTGATGTCGACCTCGTAGTGCAGATCCTTTTTCAGCAGCGGCGCGATGCGCGCGAACTCGGCATACCACTTCGAGGAGGCGTCGGCCGGACCGGAGATGATCAGCGGGGTGCGCGCCTCGTCGATCAGGATCGAGTCGACCTCGTCGACGATCGCGAAGTTGTGTCCGCGCTGCACCAGGTCGTCCAGCGAGTGGGTCATGTTGTCGCGCAGGTAGTCGAAGCCGAACTCGTTGTTCGTTCCGTAGGTGATGTCCGCGTTGTAGGCCGTCCGCCGCTGGGCGGGGGTCATGCCGGACAGGATCACGCCCACCTCGAGACCGAGGAAGCGGTGCACGCGGCCCATCCACTCGGCGTCACGCTTGGCCAGGTAGTCGTTCACTGTGACGACGTGCACGCCGTCGCCGCTGATCGCGTTCAGGTAGGCGGGCAGCACACAGGTGAGGGTCTTGCCCTCGCCGGTCTTCATCTCGGAGATGTTGCCGGTGTGCAGCGCGGCGCCGCCCATGACCTGTACCTTGTAGTGCTTCTGGCTGAGCACCCGCCAGGACGCCTCGCGCGCGACCGCGAACGCCTCGGCCATCAGCTGGCCGAGCGGATCGGTCTCGCCGTCCTCGACCATCTCGGCGTAGCGCTCGCGGAACTCGTCCGTCTTGCCGCGCAGCTCGGCGTCGGTGAGCAACTCGTAGTCCGACTCGAGGTCGAGCACCTGGTCCGCGAAATGCGAGAGCCGCTTGACAATGCGACCCTCACCAATCCGTAGCAACCTCGTCAGTGTCAGCGCAGGCACGGGTCTCGTCAGTCCTCTGGTCGGTGGTTCTATCGTGTCGTCGGCCCCCGGGCCGGTGCGGGCCCACGCGGTGGCGCGGAATCCGCGGCTTGCTTCATGGTAATGCGGCATCCATGGTAGGCGCCGACGAGCAGCGACGTGCCGCCTCCCATGTCGTCAGGGCCCCCTGACGCGCGCGTTGTCTTCCACAGTACGCGCGGCTGGCGGGTCGATTCCGCCCGCGAACGCGCTCCACGCACGACACCCGATCAATGCTCGGCCACCGGACGGACCCGTTGCGCCGCGCCTGCCAGCACAGCGAACTATCGGCGAATTCATTGGCGCCGAAGCTGTTTCACGAAGATCCCGACGATACAAGACGTCCGCGCGGCGCGCCCATTTCCGCGTGGGCTGCCGTGACGGAATCGCTGACACGATGACCTGGCTCTCGGTCGACGTCGCGGCGGTCCGACACGCTGAGCGACCGAACGCCCCGTCGACCGTGCATCCCTGCCCCCGCTGTGATCGAATCGAGTTCCCTACCACCCGGAGGGTCGAGGGGGCACACCGATTTCACCGGATATGCCACAACGGGGCGAGGCAACCGTTGTCGCGGCAGCACAATAGGCAGGGACGGCATCGGGAAAACAGGGACGGCATCGGGAAAAGGAGCACCGGGCAGCGTGATCACGAGACTGACGCCGCAGGACGCGTCGTTCTACCGGCTCGAGTCGAGCAGCAATCCGATCCACATCGGCTCCCTCGCGATCGTCCGGAACACCGACTCCGGCGCAGGCTCCACTGCGCCGATCCTGAACTACGACCGGCTGGTCGACCTGGTCGAAGGCAGGCTCCCGCTGGTGCCGAGGTACCGGCGCAGGGTGCGGGAGATCCCGCTGTCGCTCGGACGGCCGGTCTGGGTCGAGGACAGCCGCTTCGACATCACCTACCACATCCGACGCTCGGCGCTGCCTGCTCCTGGCACCGATCAGCAGCTGTACGAACTGGTCGCCCGGCTCGCCTCCCACCCCCTGGATCAGAGCAGGCCGCTGTGGGAGATGTATCTGATCGAAGGTCTGGCCGACGACCGCTGTGCGATCTTCACCAAGTCGCACTCGGCACTCGTGGATGGAGATACCGCGCTGGAGATCGGCCACGTGATCCTCGATGCCGGACCCGCACCGCGCGAGCTGGCCGACGACGCCTGGATCGCGCCGCGCGAACCCAGCGACGTCGAACTGCTGGTCGGCGCGCTGGCCGACCTCGCGGCGCAGCCACGCAAGGCGCTGGAGGTCGCCCGCGACGCGACCGCGAGCGCGTTCGCGGTGGTCGGCACGGCGGGCAAGGCGGTGGACTCGGTGGTGTCGGCGGTGCGGGCCGCGGCGACCGGCGCGCCGGACAGCCCGCTGAACGGCCCTACCTCCCGCAGCCGTCGCTTCGACGTGGTACGCACCGACCTGGAGGGCTACCGCACGATCCGCACCCGATTCGACTGCTCGACCAACGACGCGATCCTCGCGGTGGTCACCGGCGCGCTGCGCAACTGGCTGCTGTCGCGCGGCGAGGCGCTCACCGAGTCGACCACGCTGCGAGCGGTCGTACCCATGTCGGTCTATGTCGAAGGGAACGGTGGGGATCGGCTGAAGCCGGCGGGCGAGGTGTCGTCGTTCCTGATCGATCTTCCGGTCGGCGAGCCGAATCCGGTGATGCGCCTGTCGCACATCTCGCACGCCACCGAACTCAATGGCAGACACCAACGCGGCGTCCGCGCGCGCACCCTCGTTCATCTGGCCGGGTTCGCTCCGGCCAGCCTGCATGCGATGAGCGTGCGCGCGGCGAGTACGTTCGCAGAGCACACGTTCAACTTGGTGATCACCAACGCGCCGGGTCCGCAGACGCCGATGTTCATCGGCGGCGCGCGGATGCTGGAGATGTACCCGGTGGCGCCACTGCTGCGCAACCAGGCGTCGAGCATCGGGATCACGTCCTACGACGGATGCGTTTTCTTCGGACTCAACGCCGACCGCGACGCGATGGCCGACATCGGCGTGCTCGCCGCGTCGGTGCGCGATTCCATGGAGGAGATGCTCGGTGCCTGCGTCTGATCAGAAGAAGCTACGGGTCTACATCCCGGCGACGGTGCCGATGCTGCGCGAACTGGTCGCGAACCGGGAGCTGGCCCCCATCGGCGGCACCGCGTTCGCGGTCACCCCCGCGCTGCGCGAGGCATACGCCTCCGGCGACGACGAAGAACTCGGCGAGGTGGCCATCGGCGAGGCCGCCCGCGCGTCGCTGCGCCTGCTCGCCGCCGAGCGCGAGCAGATCGCCGAGTCCGAAGAGCACCCAGCGAACCCAGCGCCGGACGACGCCGCCGCTCCGGTCGCCTCCGGCAGCCCGGTCTATCGGCGCGCGGTGATCGCCGCCGACGTGACCGGCGCGAAGCTGCGGCCCGATCTCGACGACGCGGTCGTGCGCTTGGCGGGTCCGATCGGCTATCAGCAGATCGCCTCGGTGCACGTCGACTTGGCGGACGCGGAGCCAGAGGTGGCCAAGGCGGTCGACGTGATCGATGCGGCCGATCTCGGTGACACCGACGCCGAGTTCGTGCTCGGCGACGCCGAGGACCACCAGCTGGCCTGGTACGCCGCGCAGGAGCTGCCATTCCTGCTCGAACTGCTCTGAATTTGCATCGTCCGCGCCGCAGAGTGTCGGAGCGAGGGCGTTCGCCCTGGCTTGCCCACCACATGAACCTACGATGCCGTAACCTGGCAGGCGAGGTGGCGTCCGATCGGCGCATCCGACGACAAGGAGACGAACGGCAGCGATGGGTTCGAAAAGAGGGGGATTCTCGGTGCGGGGCGTCCGCGAGTGGCTGGAGGCGCCTGCCGCGAGTGTCGCCGAGCGCGGCGGCAGGCTGAACGTCTTGCGCGGCGCCGTGGCCCGGGTGACTACCCCGCTGCTGCCGGATGACTACCTGCACCTGGCCAACCCGCTGTGGTCGGCACGCGAGCTGCGCGGGCGCATCGTCGAGGTACGCAAGGAAACCGCGGACTCCGCGACACTGGTGATCAAACCGGGCTGGGGCTTCGACTTCAAATACCAGCCCGGTCAGTACATCGGGATCGGCATCCTGGTCGACGGCCGCTGGCATTGGCGCTCATACTCGCTGACCTGCCCCCCGAACTGGACCGAGCCCGGACACGGCGGCAAGCGACTGATCTCGATCGCCGTCAAGGCGATGCCGGAAGGCTTCCTGTCCAGCCACCTGGTCAGCGGCGTTCCGGTCGGCACCGTCGTCCGGCTCGCCGCGCCACAGGGCGGCTTCGTGCTGCCCTACCCCCCACCGGAGAAGGTGTTGTTCCTCACCGCGGGCAGCGGCATCACCCCGGTCATGTCGATGCTGCGCGCGATGGACCGCCGTGAACTGGTCACCGACGTGCTGCACCTGCATTCCGCGCGCACCGCCGACGACGTGATGTTCGGCGCGGAACTGCGCGCGCTGCACGATCGGAATCCTAGTTTCCGCTCGCACCTGCATCTCACCGGCGAGCATGGCAAGTTCGCACTCGCCGACCTCGACTCGAAGTTTCCCGACTGGCGGGAGCGACACACCTGGGCGTGCGGCCCCGCGGCGATGCTCGACGAGATCGACGACCATTGGCGAGACGTCGGCCGATCCGACCGGCTGCACGTGGAGCGATTCGAGATCGAGCGCTCAGCGGTCGGCGAGGGCGGCACAGTCACGTTCGGCAAGTCCGGGCGCACCACCGAGGTGGATGGCGCGACCAGCCTGCTGGAGGCAGGCGAGTCCGTCGGGGTACGGATGCCGTTCGGCTGCCGGATGGGAATCTGCCAGACCTGTGTGGTCACCGTGAATTCCGGTTACGTGCGCGATCTGCGCAACGGAGACGAGCACCGCGAGGGCGACAAGGTGCAGACCTGCATCTCGGCTGCCGCAGGCGACTGCACCCTGGACGTGTAGTCCGGCAGGTACCCTCGATCTAGTTCGAGTAGGGAAAGGACCCCGGTGGCCATCACCGACATCAAGACGTTCGCCCACCTCACGGCGGCCGACATCGAGACGCTGGGGCAGGAGCTCGATTCGATCCGGCGCTCGGTGGAGTTGTCCCGCGGTGCGCGCGACGCGAGGTACATCCGACGCTCGATCGCGGCCCAGCGCGGTCTCGAAGTGGCGGGCCGCGCCGTGCTGTTCGGCAGCCGCAACCGCTGGGCCTGGCTGACGGGCACCGTGCTGCTCTCGGTCGCCAAGATCATCGAGAACATGGAGCTCGGGCACAACGTCAGCCACGGGCAATGGGACTGGATGAACGATCCGGAGATCCATTCCAGCTCCTGGGAATGGGACATGACAGGCCCCTCGTCGCAGTGGCGCCGCGCACACAACTACTCCCACCACACCTACACCAACGTCCTCGGCAAGGACGAGGACCTCGGCTTCGGCATCATGCGGATGACCCGCGACGAGCAGTGGAAGCCGATCCACCTGATGCAGCCTCTGGCGAACCTGCTGCTGGCAACCACCTTCGAGTGGGGCATCGCACTGCACGACTTGAGCATCGAGAAAGAGCTGGCCGACACCCCGCCCCGCGAGCTCATGTCGCAGCCGAACCGGGACTTCGCCCGTAAGATCTCCCGGCAGGTGGCCAAGGACTTCCTGATCTACCCTGCGCTTACCGGACCGGCCTTCAAGCAGACCCTGAAGGCGAACGCACTGGCCAACCTGGTGCGCAACCTGTGGGCGTACGCGGTGATCTTCTGCGGCCACTTCCCCGACGGCGCGGAGAAGTTCACCATCGAACAGCTCGAGAACGAGACCAGCGCAGAGTGGTACCTGCGCCAGATGCTGGGCAGCGCCAACTTCAAGGCCGGGCCTGCCATGGCGTTCATGAGCGGCAACCTCTGCTACCAGATCGAGCATCACCTGTTCCCCGATCTGCCGAGTAACCGGTACCCGGAGATCGCGGCGCGGGTGCGCGAGCTGTGCGACAAATACGACCTTCCTTACACCACCGGCTCGCTGGGCAAGCAGTATCTGCTCGCGTTCCGCACCATCCACAAGCTCGCGCTGCCGGACCGCTTCCTGAAGGCGACCGCCGACAATGCCCCGGAGACCTCCTCAGAACGCAAGTTCGCCGGCATCACCCTGCCGTCGATCGGCACCGGGTGGGATCTGACGCTGCCGGGCGCGGAGTCCACGCATTGGCTGCGCATCGATCCGGAAACCGGCAAACGGCGCGGTCTGCGCTCGGCGCTGCATGAGGCGAAGGTTGTGCTCAAGGAGAAGGCGCGGCAGGAGAAGGAGCTGCTGCGCGAGGCCAAGGCGGCGTTGCGGGAGAAGGCCAAGCACGAGCAGGAGATGCTGCGTGAGGCCACACTCGCGCTGCAGGAGCGTGCCCGTCACGAGCAGGCGGCGCTGCGCAGGAAAGCCGTGCGGGACAAGCCTTTTCGCTTCGGCCGTAGGCGGCGTTGACATATCCGGTCGCTGATCACAAGAGCGCATCCGACCCAGTTGTGACGACTTCCTCACAACTTACGGTCTCGTAACTTACGGTATAGTAACCGGCATGGCCATCTCGGATGTCAAGGAATACGCGCACCTGACCGAGGCCGATGTGGAAGCACTCGGCACGGAGTTCGACGCGATCCGGCGAGAAATCGAGGCCTCGCGCGGCGAGCGCGACGCGAAGTACATCCGCAACGTCATCCGGCTCCAGCGCGCGCTCGAGATCAGCGGCCGCGCCGTACTGTTCGGCAGCTTCCTGCCGCCCGCATGGCTGACCGGCGTCGCCCTGCTGAGCACCGCCAAGATCATCGAGAACATGGAGATCGGGCACAACGTCATGCACGGGCAGTGGGACTGGATGAACGATCCGGAGATCCACTCCAGCTCATGGGAATGGGACAACACGGGTGCGTCCAAACATTGGAAGCACACGCACAACTACCTGCACCACAAGTACACCAACGTGCTCGGCATGGACGACGACATCGGCTACGGCCTGCTGCGGGTAACCCGCGATCAGCGGTGGAAGCCGTTCAACCTGGGCAACCCGCTCTACAACCTGGTGCTGCAGCTGTTCTTCGAATACGGCGTGGCAATCCAGCACCTGGAGCTGGGCAAACTGGCCGCGGGCCGATTCAAGCCGGGTACCCCGGAACGGGCCGAGTTCGAACGCAAGCGCGGCGAGGCGCTCACCAAAATGGGCAAGCAGGTCCTCAAGGACTACGTGGTCTTCCCCGCGCTCACCGGGCCCGCGTTCTTCTCCACGCTGACCGCCAATCTGGCCGCCAACGCGATCCGCAACGTGTGGTCCAACGCGGTGATCTTCTGTGGCCATTTCCCGGACGGCGCGGAGAAGTTCACCAAGGCCGACATCGACGGCGAGACGCACGGCCAGTGGTACCTGCGTCAGATGCTGGGCAGCGCCAACATCTCCGGTGGGCCGGTCACGCATTTCATGACCGGCAACCTCAGCCATCAGATCGAGCACCATCTGTTCCCGGACCTGCCGAGCAACCGGTACGCCGACATCGCCGTGCGGGTGCGCGAGCTGGCCGAGAAGTACGACCTGCCCTACACCACCGGTTCGCTCCCGGTGCAGTACTTCAAGGCGTGGCGGACCATCCTCAAGCTGGCGTTGCCGAACAAATACCTGCGCGCCACCGTCGACGACGCGCCCGAAACAGCCTCGGAGCGCAAGTTCGGTGGTAAGACCACAGCGACCGTCGACCCGGTGACCGGGAAGCGCCGGGGTCTGCGCACCGCGATCGCCAAGGGGCGACGCCGGATCACGCGTCGCCCGGTCTGATCAGTTCGACAGCGCACACGCGTCATTCCGCCGACTGCGCCCGCCCACCAAACACAGCTGGCTGACCGAGGCCCGTGTGTACTGATGTTCTGAGCGTCTACGAAGCCATCCAGCGGCGCCGCGACGTGCGCGCGGAGTTCACCGGGAAGCTCGGCGGTTCTCGCGGTGGCGATAGTGGTCCGGCTCGTCTGAAGGCCGAGATGCTGGAGCGGCACTGGCTCGACGGAGTCGAGGTCGACGATGCGGGCAAAGTGAGTCGTTCGTGGTTCAATTACCGGCAGAGTGGGTACGCCTCAGGCGAAACTGCTTCGGACGCAGGGTTCTTCGTTCAGGAGGTTTGTGCAATGGCCAATGTCGCTGCCGTTCGGCTGTCGAGCGAGCTGGGCATTGATCTGGCTCAGGCGATGTTGCGCCTGCGGCGGGAGGGGATCCCCGGCGAGACCAAGCACCAGACCTGCCTGCGGATCATCGCTGACGAGGGCCGCGACCGTCAGCCAGGCACATCCCCCGGGCAACCCTGAGCAGGGCGCTGACGCCACAGGCAGTGCACTCGTACCGACCCACGCCTGGTCAGACCCGCTCGAGCACGGCTGAAGCGCCGATGCCGCCCGCGGCGCAAATGCCGAGCAGCGCCGTGCTCTTGCCCGTGCGCGCCAGCTCGTTGGCCATGGTGGTCACCATCCGCGCCCCGGTGGCGCCGAACGGATGTCCGAGGGCAACCGAGCCGCCGTGCACGTTCAGTGTGTCGATGTCCACCGCGCCGACGGCGGTGTCGCGATCCAGCCGGGTCTTGGCCCACTCGTCGCTGGCGAGGGCGCTCAACACGGACAGCGTTTGCGCGGCGAAGGCCTCGTGGATGTCCGTGACATCGATGTCGCCCAAGGACATTCCAGCCTTCTCCAGCGCGCGCGGCATGGAGATCGCGGGGCCGATCAGCACCTGATCGGTCGGGTCGACGCTCACGTAGCTCCAGGAGCGGAAGGCAGCCAGCGGCCGATAGCCGAGGGCGTGCGCCTTCTCCTCGCTCATCAGCAGCACTGCGGCGGCACCGTCGGTCAGCGGGCTGGCGTTGCCCGCCGTGACGGTGCCGTCGGCAGCGAACACGGGCTTCAGTGCGGCCAGCTTCTCGACGGTTGTGTTACCGCGCACGAGGCCGTCACGCGCGATCTCGACCCCCTCGGGAGTGCGCACCCGCAGCACCTCGTCGTCGAACCGCCCCGACTCGATGGCCGCAGCCGCGCGGTGGTGCGAGCGGGCGGCGAACTCGTCCTGATCGGCCCGGCTCACGCCATGGACGCGGGCCATTTTCTCTGCGGACTCACCCATCACCTCGCCGGTCGTGCGTTCGGCGATCCTGGGGCGGCGCGGCAGCAGATCGGTGAACGGCGCAAGCTGCGCGACCGCGGCGAGGTAGTCCTTCGGCTTCGGCTTGCCGAGCGCCAACGGCGCCGCCGCGTGCACCACCTTCTGCGGCAGCTTGACCTCGGCGTTCGATGTGGAGTCGCTGCCGCCCGCGATCATGATGTCGTATTCGCCGCGCTCGATCGCGGCCGCGGCGGAGGTCACCGCCTGGAGGCCGGAGGCGCAAGCCCTGGTCACCGTGTAGCCCTCACAACCTGGGTCGAGCCGCAGGTCCAGCGCGATCTCGCGCGCGATATTCGGCGCCGCGCTCGGCAGGATGACCCCGCCCCAGACGATCGCCTCCACCTGTGCGCCGGGCAGCCCGGTCCGTTCCAACAACCCCCGGACCGCGGCGTCCGCCAGCGCGATGGAGTCCATTCGGGTGTACCCGGTGAACGCACGCACGAATGGTGTGCGCGCACCGGACACAATCACAGCACGGCGAGCGGCGTTGGTGGCCATGCGATTTCCTTTCGAAGATCTCAGACCACCAAACTTACTCTATAGTAAGTTCACCGTCGACCCCCTTCGCCGACGGTGAATCGCACCCAGCAGCGATCCCCTCCTCCGCCGCCCACCATAGCGCGACCGACCGGAAACACCCGCCCCGGCGAACGCCCCTGCTCACCTCGGAACGACGCCGTGGCCGACATCCTCGGACCAGCCGTCGGCCGCTGCTCGCGGCTCAGGCGAGTCGGTGGTGGCCGGACCGGACTCGATCCGGTTCGAAATCGCCGACCTCACTGGACTTCTCGCGTCCGCGGGCAGGCTCACCGACGCCGTAGAGCACGGGCGTACCACCGATCCCCAGGTGGTCGCGGCGATCACCCAACTCGACCGGGTGGTGACCAGGCTGTCCGCCCGCTACGCGACCGCGATGCTCGAACGCGACGGCGGGCCGGGCAGGCAGCTGCACCCGTTGGTCGAGATGGCGTTTGCGCATCTGCTGGAGATACCCGCCGACGCGACGAGCCACAAGATCAACCGGCTGTTCGCGATGTTGCAGCCGCGATCGGCGCGCAGCACGGAGGCAGTCACCGAGCAGGTCGGCGAGTTCGTCGGGCGCGCCGTCCCTGCGGGCTATCTGGAGCGACTACGCAACGGCGAGTTCGACCGCGAAAACGACGGGCACACCGTCGAAGTCGAGATCCTGATGGCGCTGGCCCGAAGTTTCGGCTTAGCCACGGACTACCTCACCACCACCGGACCCGCGGCTGCCATGGTAGCAATCGGCCGGGATGCGCCGGGGCCGACGCGTTGGGCGGCAACAACTTCGGGGCGGCACTGCCCGACTCGGCGATCCGAGTTGCTCGCGCCGGCACGTCGCCGACCAAGGAAGACAGCGGCTTTCACAAAGATCTCCGGGCACCCAACGTCGAGTTGAGCACCCGGAGAAACGGACGGACTTGATCAGGCTAGCCGGATGAGACCGTAGTCGAAGGCGTGACGGCGGTAGACGACCGACGGCCGGTCGGTCTCCTTATCGTGGAAGAGGAAGAAGTCGTGGCCGACGAGTTCCATCTCGTAGAGGGCGTCGTCGACGGTCATCGGAGTCGCCGGGTGCACCTTCGTACGCACGATATGACCGGGACCCGTGGCGTAATCGGTGTTCTCTGCCTCGTCGACGCGGCGGCTTTCGCCTCCGGGATGAGCATAGGCGGTACTCGACCCGCTCGGCCGCTCGAACAGGGACTCATCCACCAGGTCGGCCGTGGCCTGGGCGACAGAAACCGGGGTCTTGTCCCCGTAGTGCACCCGGCGCCGATCCTTGGTACGACGCAATCGGCTCTCCAGCTTCGCGGTCACCGACTCGAAGGCGGCGTAGAAGCTGTCCGCGCGAGCCTCGGCCCGGACAACGGGACCTTTACCGCGCGAAGTGATTTCGACGCGCTGGCAGCTCTTGCGCTGACGACGGTTGCGTTCATGGAACAGCTCCACGTCGAAGAGGAAGATCGACGGGTCGAAGCGCTCGAGGCGGGAGAGTTTTTCCGCGACGTAGATTCGAAAATGATCAGGCACCTCGACATTGCGGCCTTTCACCACGATATCGGCGAGCGGGGCCCGTTGGCCTTCCGCTCCAGGTTGCTCTGTCGCATCTTGGGCGCCGGAATCCAGCACCGAAGGAGCAGCGTCTTTCACTGAAGGTCGTGAAGAAGTCGTCACGCGTACCTCCCGGATATGGCCGCACAGACCGATTCATGCGGCGGGATTGAGCAGTGCCGATCGAGAATCGCTCGGCACACGTTGTCCGAGGCGACACCTCCAAACTCCTGGTTCGGGTGTGTGATCGCGACGCTAGTACGACATCGGGCGGATCGCCAGTGTTCACGCAAATTTCCCGGCGTCAAGCGGCACAGATGACCGAAACCCCACGTATCGGCAGCCCGATCCGCGCGAGCGCGCGGACCGATTCCCGGGCCGTCGCACCGGTTGTCAGAACGTCGTCGACCACCACCACCTCGGCGTCTTTCGGTATCCCCCACTCGGAGGCGCAGCCGGGTACAGTGGTCACCCGCCCACCGAGATTGTGCACCCGCTCACCAGACGTCAAGCCGACCGAATCACGCACCCCGCGCCACACTCGCAACACTGATACCACCCGGCTATCGGGCAGACACCTCGCGGCTACGCTCGCCGTCCGCAGCACCGGATCTCCGCCCCGACGCCGTGCCGCCGCGGCCCTGCTCGGCGCAGGCACCAGTACCAGCGGCCGATCCGACGACCGCAGCCGCGCCAGCCCGCCCGCGAGCGCCGCGCCGAGCGGCTCCGCGAGATCCCGCCTACCCCGCTCCTTGGCCGCGAGCACCGCACGCCTGCCCGGCCCGCGGTAGGGACCGAGCGCCCAGCACGGGACACCCGGATCCGTGCGCGGTCGCACCCGCACCGGCGGCGCGGCCAAGGCGGCCCCGCAGTCGGCACACCACGCCGTCCCTGCCAGCCCGCACCCACCGCAGGCCGTCGGCAGAATCAGATCCAGCAGCGTCCCCATCGCCCGAGTCTGCGCCCAGGCACCGACAACTTCGCCGGCTGCGGCTGCGGCTGCGGCTGCGGCTGCGGCTGCGGCTGCGGCTGCGGCTGCGGCTGCGGCTGCGGCTGCGGCTGCGGCTGCGGCTGCGGCTGCGGCTGCGGCTGCGGAATACGATGCCCCGGAAGTGATCACGACGACCCAGCCGCAGTTCGAGAATCGGGGCGCCGACTAACGTCAGAACGACCGCTATCGCCGCGGCCGTGCCCTCGTCAACCCTGCGATGGTGGGGCCTGTCGCTCGGTATCGTGCACGCGCCACGCGACTGCGCGGAGGACCTGATCAAGACCGGTGTACGCGAACCGCACAGACGCCGCGCAAACGATGGGACGGCGCCCACTGCTGCCAGTCGATGGTGCTCCCCAAACGACCGACCGCCACCGCGTCTCCGCCCGCCGACGGGTTGCCGTCTTCGACGACCCCCGCGGTCACATCAATGCGTCGACGCCCCTCGATGATCACACGGTGCGCACCGCCACCAACGGGTCACGGCGAGTCGGAGAAACCGACGATCTCAGCCAGGCAGGACCGGAACGGCATTCGCGCCCAGACCGGGCACCTCGCGCCAGTACGGCTCACCGCCGTCCGGATTGCTGGTCAGCTCGAGCACCGCGCGTGAGTCCGCGACGTACTGGTGTTCCGGCGACGCGCTGACCTCTCGCACCGGAGGCGTCAGGTTCCGGCTGGTCTGTGGCATCGGCTGGGAACCGTCCACCGAGACGGTGTTCACCGGGTCGACATTGCCCTCGCGAGCGATGATGATCGTGTCCAGGGTGAGCCAGCTGAGCGACACAGCGCGGGTGCTCAGGGTGATCGCGATGGGCAGCGGCGCAGTGAGCGCGTAGTGACCGTCCGGACGCCGTTCCACCACCGCCACATAGACTTTGCCGTCGGCGATCAGCGCCGCCCGGACGCCAGTGCGTGCGATCTGTAACTCGGTGATCGGCGACCTCGGCGCGAGACCGGAGGACACCATGGCCAGCGCCGAGGTGTCGACCTCCTGCACCGAGACCGTCGAGGTGGCCCGGTCGTTGATCGCGCGGATCACCCGCTCGCCGTCGACCACCGCCCACGCCGCGCTGCCGTCGGAGGTCCACGAAGGTCGGGTGATGGTCGAGCCCGCGGCCACCGGGAAGGCGTTGCCGCCGTAAGTGCCGACCATCAGTGTGCGGGGCTGCTCGGACCTTCCTGTCTCGGCCACCGCTGCCACCAGCTGACCGTCCTGGGACAGCGCCGCCGACTGCAGGTTGTTCACCGCGCCGAAATACCCCGGTGTCGGCGTGATGCCGCCGTTGTCCTGGAACCGCACCAGTCCGCCGCCGCGCAGCGCGTGCAGCCCGACCTGATTGCGTGCGGATGTCGCCGGGTTCAACTGCTGCACGTCAGCGACGGTCCATCCGTTCGCGGCGAACCGGTCGTCCAGCGGTTTGCCGTCGGCGAGCAGAACGTAGGGGCCGAGGATGTCGGCGCCGGACAACGTCAGAATCACCTGGGCGGCGAGCAACTCGCGATCGCGCGGGTTCAGGGCGGAGGCGCCGGCGAAGTCGATCTTGACGCCGCCGAGCCCGATGCCTACCCCGTCGGGGTCGCCGTTCGCCTTGGTGATCGCACCGCGGACGGCGACCGGCCCGGCCAGCTCGTTGCGCAGGACCGGGGCGAGCGCGGGTTGGGTGCCCTCGGTCAGCAGGCTGAGCAGCTTCTGGGTCAGCTGAACCTTGGCCACCGAGACCCAGCGCAGATCCGGGATGACGGTGGTACCAGCGGGGTCGACGAAGTACAGCACGTAGCGCCGATAGGACCTGGCGAACGCGGTGGAGTCCATCACGACGCCGTCGGGCAGCTCGTCGATGCGCCACTCTCCATCGATCTTGGTCAGCTCGATCTTGTGCTCGACGAGGCCGTCACTGGCGTGGTACGCGCCGTCCGCGGCCAGCTCGCCGACCTTGCGCGCGCGGATCCGGTACGTCGCCTTGTCGCCGGAGCGCGATTCACGCAATGTGTCCGGCTTCTCCACGATCACGGTGCTCGCGGCGTCGTCCCACTGGGTCGAGGCCGCGGGGGTCATGTACTGGCGCGCGGCCAGGTGGCGATTTGCCGGATCAGCAGTGGCCTGCAGGAAGTCGCGCAGCAGCAGATCCGGATCGCGGTTGGCGATGGGCGGCGGCGGACCCTCGGACGTGGGCTCTCGGTCGATCGTGCCCAGCGCCTGCGGCGCGGAGGACTCGGGCAGACTGGCGCATCCGGTCAGCGGCAACAAGATCGCGACCACGACCGCGACCAGCGTGGACAACCGCTGCCTCCGCGCAGACCTGGCACGCATGCTCATGACTGTACGTCCCCGGACTTGCGCTCCGTCCCGCCCCCGGACTGCATCGACTCGGGCGCCTGCAATCCGTTCGAACCGGGCACGGGTCGGTCACCGAACGCGGGCGTGGCACCGGACAGGGTCTTCCCGTCGCCGGACCCAGGTACGCCACCAGACGTAGGCGGACTACCAGACGCCGACGCCGACGCCCCGCCAGAAGCAGGCCCGTCACCGGACGCGGATGTGCCACCGGACGCTTGCCCGGCTCCGGACGCGGGCGCCGAATCAGAAGCAGGAGCACTATCGGACACGGGCCCGTCGCCAGAAGCAGCCGCACCGCCAGAATCCGACGCCGACGCCCCACCAGAAGCAGGCCCGTCACCGGACGCGGAAGCACCCGACTCAGGCTCGCCACCAGGCACAGACACAGCAGCACCCGATGCCGAAGCGCCACCAGAGGCAGGCTCGCCGCCGGGTACAGACACAGGTGCTGTACCGGACGCGGGATCGGCGGGCGTTGATGCGCTGTCGCCCGCGGCGGCCGGATTCGCGGCGACGGGATCGGCGGGCCGCTCCGGCTCGACCACCCGCATCGACTTGCGGGCAGGCTCCAGAGGCAGCGGACTCGCGCCGAGTTTCTTCCCGCGCACCAGCGGCAACGTCAGTCGGAAGGTGGCGCCGACGCCGACCTCGCCCCACGCCTCGAGCTTGCCCTCGTGCAGGTTCGCGTCCTCCACACTGATCGACAGGCCGAGACCGGTGCCGCCGGAGCGGCGCATCCGGGACGGGTCCGAGCGCCAGAACCGGTTGAAGACCAGTTTCTCTTCGCCGGGTCGCAGGCCGACGCCCTGATCCCGCACCACGACGGCGACCGCGTTGACGTCGGCATCGCCGCGCATCCGGATCAGCACCGGCTTGCCCTCGCTGTGATCGATCGCGTTGGCCAGCAGATTGCGCAACACCCTCTCTACCCGGCGCGGGTCGACCTCGGCGACCAGCGGCTCTTCCGGCATATCGGTGATCACCTCGACACCGGCGTCCTTGGCCAGGTGCCGCACGGTGGAGATCGCGGCCCGCGCGCACATCCGCACGTCGAGCGATTCGACCTGAAGTTCGGCGACGCCCGCGTCGTGGCGGCTGATCTCGAGCAGATCGTTGAGCAGGCCCTCGAACCGGTCCAACTCGTTGACCAGCAGCTCGGCGCTGCGGGCAAGGGCGGGGTCGAGGTCGTCGCTGCTGCCGTGGATCAGGTCGGCGGCCATGCGCACCGTGGTGAGCGGCGTGCGCAGCTCGTGGCTGACGTCGGAGGTGAACCGACGTTGCAGGTTGCCGAACTCCTCCAGCTGCGTGATCTGGTTGGACAGGCTTTCGGCCATCTCGTTGAACGCTTGGGCCAGCCGCGCCATATCGTCCTCGCCGCGCACCAGCATGCGTTCCTTGAGCCTGCCGTCGGCGAAACGACCCGCGATCCTGGCCGCGGAGCGGATCGGCAACACCACCTGTCTGGTCACCAGCGCGGTGATCGCGGCCAACAGCACCAGCAGCACGATGCCGCCGACGAGCATGGTGCCGCGCATCAGCGCGAGGCTGCGTTCCTCGTTGGCCAGCGGGAAGATCAGATAAATCTCCAGCGTGGGAGTGTCGGCGCTCGGGCTGCCGATGATCAGCGCACGACCGCGGTAACCGTCCGGGTCGTCGACCGTGGCGAACTGGTAGCTGACCTGGTTGCGCTGCACGAACCGGCGCAGCTCGTCGGGCACCTCTTGGATCGGGCCGGTGGAGATCTGCTGCTGCGGCATGCCACCGATGATGGTCAGCGCCGAATCGAAAGTGCCTGCGGCACCGGTCGATTGGCCAGCGTCGCCGCGGTTGGACAGCGCGTTGCGCGCATCCTGCAGACGCTGCTGCTGGGTGCCGATGTCGTGCACGCCGACCAGCTGGCTCTGCACCGTGTTGCGCGCGCGGTCCATTTCCTCGAGCGCCGCATTGATCTTGGCGTCCAGCAGGCGGTCGGTGATCTGACTGGTCAACACCACGCCGAGGATCGTGATGACGATCAGCGACAGGGTCAGAGTCGACACGATGACGCGCAACTGCAGCGAGCGGCGCCAGAGGTGGCCGAGGGCGCTGCCGACCGCTTGGAACCAGGCCACCACCGGTGCCATCGATCGCCGAAGACGTGCGATCACGCCATCGGTGTCTGAATGCCGGCCTCGGCGGGGACCTTCGTGGTCACGCAAGCTACCGCCTCCGGGCCATGAACTCAGGCCGGGTCACGGTGGTCCGGCCTTGTAGCCGACGCCACGGACGGTCAGCACGATCTCCGGATTCTCGGGATCCTTCTCGACCTTGGCGCGTAGCCGCTGCACGTGGACATTCACCAGCCGGGTGTCGGCGGCGTGCCGATAACCCCAGACCTGCTCGAGCAGGACCTCACGGGTGAACACCTGGCGCGGCTTGCGGGCCAGCGCGACGAGCAGGTCGAACTCCAGCGGCGTCAGCGAGATCTGCGCGCCGCCGCGGCTGACCTTGTGCGCGGGCACATCGATCACGATATCCGCAATCGACAGCAGCTCGGCAGGCTCCTCCTCGGTGCGGCGCAGACGGGCGCGCACCCGGGCGACGAGTTCCTTCGGCTTGAACGGCTTGACGATGTAGTCGTCGGCGCCCGACTCCAGACCGAGCACGACGTCGACCGTGTCGGTCTTGGCCGTGAGCATCACGATCGGAACCCCGGAATCGGCCCGCAGCACGCGGCACACGTCGATGCCATTCATACCGGGCAGCATCAGGTCCAGCAGCACCAGATCCGGGCGGATCTCCCGAACCGCCGCAAGGGCCTGTGTGCCGTCGCCGACCACATGCGGGTCGAACCCTTCCCCGCGCAAGACGATCGTGAGCATCTCAGCGAGTGCCATATCGTCGTCGACGACCAGAATCTTCGGCTTCATAACTACTATGTTGTCATCTCCCAGGCCAGGATCGGGCCGCCACGCCAACACTGGTGTGAACCCGCGGCACAGCCAACCTTATCGACCAATGATTTCGGTGATCCGCGCGGTCAGCGTAACCGGGTCGTCGTCGGATCGGTATGTCCACCATGGCCCGTGCCAGTCGCGTTCGGCCAGCTCACGGTACACCGCACCGGTTCGGTGCTGCAGACCGCGGTCGCGTTCGTAGGCGTCGAGCGCGCGGGCGTCGTCGAGTTCGCCTCGCCTGCGGGCACGCTCGGCCGCGACCTCGGTCGGCACATCCAGCAATACCTGCACCGCGGGCGCGGGAAGGTCGAACCTGCCGAACTCCAATTCGCCCACCCAGTCGACGATTTCATCGTCGGCCGACTGCCCGAGCCGGGCAGCGGAATACGCGGCGTTGGAGGCGACATAGCGGTCCAGAATCACAACGTCGTTGTCGGCCAACAGCTTCGACAACTCGTCATGGGCGCCCGCGCGGTCCAGTGCGAACAGCAACGCCATGCCGCGGACCGAGTCCGCGAGATCGCCATGCGCGCCGCGCAGCGCCTCGGCGGCCAGGTCGGCGTGTACCGAGTGGTGATACCGCGGGAAGGCCATCGCCTGCACCCGCAGGCCACGCTCGCGCAGATCGGCGACGACCCGGTCGATCAGCGTGCGCTTTCCCGCGCCGTCGAGGCCCTCGACCGCTAACAGCACTCCCATGGGCAGGCACGATACCCCGCCGCCTGTTCGCCGCCGACACCGACCGACCAGGGCTGATACCGGGCCGACCTGGCCGGACGCGGCTCGGTGACCGACCACGCGGTACCCGCCGACCGGACGGTCGACGGGACACCCACGCGCCTACCGCTCAGTAGCGGTAGTGCTCCGGCTTGTACGGGCCTTCCACGTCCACGCCGATGTACTCGGCCTGGTCCTTGGAGAGCTTGGTCAGCTCGCCGCCCAGCGCCTCGACGTGGATTCGAGCGACCTTCTCGTCCAAGTGCTTCGGGAGACGGTAGACCTCGTTGTCGTACTCCTCCGGCTTGGTCCACAACTCGATCTGCGCGATCACCTGGTTGGAGAAGCTGTTCGACATCACGAACGACGGATGTCCGGTCGCGTTGCCCAGGTTCAGCAGGCGCCCCTCGGACAGCACCAGGATGGACCGGCCGGACTGGAACGTCCACAGGTCGACCTGTGGCTTGATCGTCAATTTCGTTGCGCCGGAACGTTCCAGCCCCGCCATGTCGATCTCGTTGTCGAAGTGCCCGATGTTGCCGAGGATGGCCTGGTCCTTCATCGCCTTCATGTGCTCGAGGGTGATGATGTCCTTGTTGCCGGTCGCGGTGATGACGATGTCGGCATCGCCGATCGCCTTCTCCACGGTCACCACGTCGTAGCCGTCCATCAGCGCCTGCAGTGCGTTGATCGGGTCGATCTCGGTGACCTGCACCCGGGCGCCCTGTCCGGCAAGCGATTCCGCGCAGCCCTTACCGACATCGCCGTAGCCACAGATCAATATCTTCTTGCCACCGATCAGCACGTCGGTGCCGCGGTTGATGCCGTCGATCAGCGAGTGGCGGGTGCCGTACTTGTTGTCGAACTTGCTCTTGGTGACCGAGTCGTTGACGTTGATCGCCGGGAACACCAGTTCACCCGCCGCCGCGAACTGGTAGAGCCGCAACACGCCGGTGGTCGTCTCCTCGGTGACGCCCTGGACCGAGTCTGCGATCGCGCTCCACTTGCCCTTGTCGGTCTCGAAGCGCTCGCGCAGCAGGTTCAGGAACACCTTGTACTCGGCCGAGTGGTCCTCGTCCTCCGGCGGAATCACGCCCGCCTTCTCGAACTGTGCGCCACGTAGCACGAGCATGGTGGCGTCACCGCCGTCGTCGAGGATCATGTTGGCGGGCTGGTTCGGCCAGGTGAGCATCTGCTCGGCGGCCCACCAGTACTCCTCCAGGGTCTCGCCCTTCCAGGCGAAGACCGGGGTGCCCTTCGGCTCCTCGACAGTGCCGTGCGGTCCGACGACGACCGCGGCGGCCGCGTGGTCCTGGGTGGAGAAGATGTTGCACGAGGCCCAACGAACCTCGGCGCCGAGACTCGTCAGCGTCTCGATCAGCACCGCGGTCTGCACGGTCATGTGCAGCGAGCCGGAGATGCGCGCGCCCTGCAGCGGCCGCACCTCGGCGTACTCACGGCGCAGCTCCATCAGACCGGGCATCTCGTGTTCGGCGAGGCGGATCTCCTTGCGACCGAATTCGGCCAGCGACAAGTCCGCCACCTTGTAGTCGATGCCATTGCGGACATCGGCGGTCAAAGATGTGCGTGCGGGAAGTTCTGAGGTGGTCATCAGCCTCTCCTGGTTCGGCAAGTACCGAGGCAAGGCTAGTCGCTGGCCGCCGGATACGGACTAGGTGGTCACCCCGTGTGCCGACAGGATCCGGCGGCGCTTGCGCGGCTGAATGTTCGCCAGTGTGATGTCGCCGCTGTAGTGGTCCACAACGCGCCGGTCCATGATCCGGCGCCACAGCGGCGGGATGGCGGCGAGCACGATCATCGTGGCGTACCCCGCAGGCAGTTGCGGAGCCTGCTGGGAGCTGCGCAGCGTCTGGTAGCGGCGGCCGGGGTTGGCGTGGTGGTCGCTGTGGCGCTGCAGGTGGAACAGGAAGATGTTGGTGACCAGGTGGTCGCTGTTCCAGCTGTCCCGCGGCGAGCAGCGGGCGTAGAGCCCGTTCGGGCGCCGCGACCGCAGCAGGCCGTAGTGCTCGACGTAGTTCACCGTCTCCAGCAGGGCGATGCCGATCACGGCCTGCAACGCGAGGTAGGGCAGCACCCCAGGGCCGAACGCCGCCATCAGGCCGCCGAACAACACCAGGGTCATCGACCACGCCTGCAGGATGTGGTTGTCCACGTTCCACCAACCCTTGCCCTTGCGGACCAGTCGCTCGCGCTCCAGACCGATCGCCGAACGAAAGCTACCGGACACGCTGCGCGGCAGGAACTCCCACAACGACTCACCGAGTCGGCCGCTGGCCGGATCCTCCGGAGTCGCCACCCGCGCGTGGTGCCCGCGGTTGTGTTCGACGAAGAAATGCCCGTACCCGGACTGAGCCAGGGCAATCTTGGCCAGCCAGCGCTCCAGGTGCTCGACTCGGTGCCCGAGTTCGTGGGCGGCGTTGATGCCGATGCCACTGACGAGACCGAGAGTGGCGGCCAACCCGAGCTTGTCGACCACGCTCAACTCGTCACCGGCCCACAGGTAGCACGCGACGGCCAACCCGATCAGCTGGATCGGCAAGAACAGGTAGGTACACCACCGGTAGTACCGGTCGTTCGACAGCAACTCGTAGTCCTCATCCCGCGGGTTGCTGCCGTCCTCGCCGATCAGCCAGTCCAGCACCGGGATCACGACCAGCACAATGATCGGCCCGATCCACCAGAAGACCACAGCGCCCGTGTGGAGCACGAGCTGTGACGGCAACAATGCGGATGATGGAGCGATCAAGCCGAGAACCCACAGATGGCGTTTGGGATCGGCCGACCCCGCCGGTTTGCCAACCGTTTGCACGTTTGCCCCGCTTAATATGACCCTGACTTCGACGACGCATGAAGATAGTTGCAGACTCTACGTCTGTTACATCTAGCTGAACGGTTGAAACGTGGCAGAGATTACCTGCCTGGCAGCCGACCCTCGGGGAGGTTCACATGTGATGAGAATCACTGCCCTCGATCGCGCCCCGGTTGCCGTGGGCCAATCGGCTCAGCTCTGCACCCGCGCCGCCAGGATCGCCTCGACGTACGGGGTGAGCAGCGCGCTCAACTCCTCCGGGGCATCCCGTCCCGGGCCGGGCGGGGTGGGAATGTAGCTCAGCGCTATGCGCACCAGCGCGTGCGCGATGACGTCCGATTCGGTGTCCGTCGCCGCCACCCAACTGCGCTGGAACGCGAGCGAAAGCCGCTCGGTCGCATGGTCGAGCAGCGGCCCGGCATCGAGGGTGATCAGCCGCAGCAGATCCAGCTTCACCTCGCCCGCGAGCAGCGACCGCACCAGCGGGTCGGCAGCCGCGTCGAGGAAGAAGTCGGCCATCCCCTCGCGGAACGCGGCGCGGGCATCACCGACATTGCCGGTGATCGCCGCGTCGACGTGGTCGACCAGATCGTCGGCCAAACGCAACGCATACGCCTGGGCGAGGCCGTTGCGCGAGCCGAACTCGTTGTAGAGCGTCTGCCTGCTCACTCCGGCCCTCGCGGCGACATCACCGAGCGTGATCTTGGACCAGTCGCGCTCGGTGAGCAGCTCGCGCATCGCGTCCAGGACCGACGTGCGCAGGAGTTCCCGTGCGGCCTCCTGGTAGGGAATCCTGGTTCCGTTGCGCGGCATACCCGCGACATTGTCACGGGCACTTGCCGCAGTCAAAGTCTCACGACCGCTCGATCTCGACCATGAAGAAGTCGGCCTTGGCGGCTCCGCAATCGGGGCAGGTCCAGTCGTCCGGAATGTCGTCCCAGCGGGTTCCCGGCGCGATCCCGTCGTCCGGCCAACCCTCGGCCTCGTCGTATTCGAAGCCGCACTGGATGCATTGATAGAGCTTGTATTCGGGCCCACCCGTCTCCCGGCCGCCACCCCTCATCGAATCCCTCGGCGATGCTGTACTCATTTCGTGGCCCCTATCTGCTCGAAGTCGATCTTCTCTCGTACACCGCAATCGGGGCAGCACCAATCGTCCGGCACGGTCTCCCACCCGGTGCCCGCCGGAAAACCCTCGTGCGGCGCCCCTTTCGCCTCGTCGAAGACATAGTCGCAGACTGGGCAGCGATACGCGGTCATAACTCCACCTCGCCGGCGCCCGGCCCCCCGATAATCGCCATGGCGGCTGCGCCCGTTGCTCGCTCGCACTGCTCGCTCATGCCCCGGCCACCTGTGCACCGCCGGTCGGAGCATCCGCGCCGTAGCGCGCGAGC
Organism: Nocardia sp. NBC_01730; assembly: GCF_035920445.1. NCBI lineage: Bacteria > Bacillati > Actinomycetota > Actinomycetes > Mycobacteriales > Nocardiaceae > Nocardia > Nocardia sp. NBC_01730. Next base: position 4,587,511 of record NZ_CP109162.1, read on the forward strand.
ACCTGGTCACGCTTGCCCGGATGAATGTTGGCGCGCGTGATGTCGCCGCCGTAGTGCGCGAGCACCCGCTTGTCCATGACGCGGCGCCACAGCGGAGGCAAGTAGGCGAGCAAGATCATGCTGGCGTAGCCGCTCGGCAGGTTCGGTGCGCCATCCCAACTGCGCAGCGTCTGGTAGCGGCGGGTCGGATAGGCGTGGTGATCACTGTGCCGCTGCAAGTGGTACAGGAAGATGTTCGTGACAATGTGGTCGCTGTTCCAGCTGTGCACCGGAGCGGGCCGCTCGTAGCGTCCGCCGGCGGTCCGCTGGCGCACCAAGCCGTAGTGCTCGAGGTAGTTGACCGCCTCCAGCAGGCTGAAGCCGACGACAGCTTGCAGGATCAGGTACGGAAGCAGCTCGATACCGAACACCGCCAGCAGCACCGCGTACAGCACCGCCGACATCAGCCAGGCGCTGGACACTTCGTTCCGCGGACTCCACGACTTCTTGCCCAGCCGCTCCAAGCGGACCTTCTCCAGGTGCCAGGACGACTTCAGGCCGCCCCACACGGTGCGCGGCCAGAATGCCCAGAAGGTCTCGCCGACGCGGGAACTCGCCGGATCCTCCGGCGTCGCGACCCGCACGTGGTGGCCGCGGTTGTGCTCGATATAGAAATGCCCGTAGAACGACTGGGCCAGCGCGATACGGGACAGCCAGCGCTCCAGGCTCACCTTCTTGTGGCCGAGTTCGTGCGCGGTGTTGATGCCGATACCGCCGATCATGCCGACCGTGATCGCCAGGCCGATCTTGTCCACGATGTGCAGCCCGCCATCGATGCCGAGCCAGCTCACGTTGTCCGCGGTGATCAGGTAGGCCGCGATGAGCAGCGTCGCGTATTGGAACGGCAGGTACAGGTAGGTGAGGTAGCGGTAGTACTTGTCGTTCTCCAGGTACTCCATCACCTCGTCGGGCGGGTTGTCGCCGTCCGGACCGAAGAAGATGTCGGCCAACGGGATCAGCACGTAGACCAGGATCGGCCCGAGCCAGAACGGCACCTGAGCCAGGTGGTGCCAGCCGAGTTCGTTCAACACCCAGACGAGCGGGAGGCCGATTGTGAACAGGCCGGTCGGTGCGAACAAGCCCCACAGCCACATGTATCGCTTGCGGTCACGCCAAGCAGGTGAGTCGACCGGCTGTGCGGACAGGTCAGCGTCTGTCGACATCGTTGTCTCCATTCAAAGCGGCACATCACGAGCGGCACATCACGTGTGACGTGCGTTACCTCTAATGTTGGACGATACCGTGCCATTTGTCTCATGTCTAGACAAATCAGACAATTTGTAAAGGACCAGAATGGCCCCGTCCGCTGCTTATGGGTTACTCGGACGAGACGCAGGCAGCCGAACAGCTCCGCCGGATGCGGCGCGGGCGTCGGGTGAGACGCTCGCGGCACCGTCGGACGATCCACCCCGCAAGCACCCCATCGGCACTGTCCGGGGTGGAGGTCTGTGGCAGTGAGTTTCGGCGGTCGCGCGTCAACGCAGCAGGACGTCGGCGTCGGCGGGCAGCGAGTCCACCGGCCACCAGCGCAGATCGGTGGACTCGCTGCTGCGCACCGGTACCGCGCCGACGGGCGCGGTGATCCGGAACAACAGGTCAAGGTGCCTGGTCGGTAGACCGAGCGAACAGGTGATCGGATGCGCCTGCGCGCCGTACAGCCCGGGCTCCAGCCGCAGGCCCGCGATGCCGGACTCCTCGGTCGCTTCGCGCAGTGCGGCGCAGGCGACCGTGGCGTCCCCCTCCTCACAGTGCCCGCCGAGCTGGATCCACCGGCCCACCCGCGGATGCAGGGTCAGCAGCACCTCGCGCTCGTCGTGGGAGAAGACCACTGCCGAGGCGGTGATGTGGCCGGGTACATGTTCACGTAGGCAGCCCCGTGCAGCCGAGCCGAGGAAAGCCAGCATCGCCTCGCGCAGCGATTGGTCGGAACTCGCTGCGGGACACCAGGATTCGAGCAGCTCAATGGCCGAGGCATGCAGCGAGGCCGCGGTCACGACTCCACCTCGCCCGCGCTTCGCCCCCGGATGACCGCGCGATGTTCGGCTGTGCCTGTTGTTCGCTCGCCCACGCCGAGCGGCGCTCGCGCACTCACAGCTCGACCAGGCCGAGGCCTGCACCGCGCACCGGCCGCGGGGTCGGCTCCTCCAGCGGATGGCCGATGGCTATCGCGCCCAGAGGGTTCCAGTCGTCGGCAAGGCCGAGGATGTCACGGGTGACCTCCGGAGCGAAGATGGTCGACCCGATCCAGCAGCTGCCGATCCCCTCGGTGGCCAAGGCGACGAGCAGGCCCTGCACCGCGGCGCCCACCGCGACCGTGAACATGGTGCGCTCGTCGGCGCGCCGCCGCTCGTCCGGATAGTCGTGCGCGCCGTCTGGCACGCAGAACGGGATGATCACCTCAGGTGCGTCGAACAGGATGCGGCCACGGGCGATGCGGCGCTCGACGCGTTCCGGCGCGAGGCCATCGGCGGTGAGATCGGCGCGCCACTTCTCCGCCATCGCCTCCAGCAACTGGGCGCGCAGACCCGGCTTGCGCAGCCAGACGAACCGCACCGGGCGGGTGTGATGCGGGGCAGGCGCGGTCAATGCGACGGACACCGCCGCACGGATGCGTTCGGGATCGACCTGGGTGTCGGCGAACTGGCGGATCGACCGACGCAGCAGAATCGCCTCCCGCCGCCCCTGCTCGATCGCCTCCGCCGTACCGAGCCAGAACAGGTCGTCGGTGCCACTGCGCAGCAGGTCGGCGGCGTCGGACCCGTCGTCGGTGACCGAAAACCCGCGCACCACGGCGACGGGAACGCCGCCGAGCTTGCCCTTCACCAGGTCCGCCGCGGCGGCCAGCTCGTCGGCCACCGCGACCTGGGTGACGTGCAGCTCGTTTCCCTGGCCGTCTACAGCACCCGCGTAGTCGTGCAGCACCCGAAGCCCCGCGGCGCCGATCGCCGCGTCGGTCTGGCCATTGCGCCAGGCGCGGCCCATGGTGTCGGTGACGACCACCGCGACCGTCACGCCCAGTCGCTCGGCCAGCGCCGTCCGCAGCGCCTTGGCGCTGCCGTCCGGATCGGTGGGCAGCAGAACGAGTTCGCCCTGTTCGACATTCGAGCCGTCGACCCCGGAGGCCGCCTGCACGATGCCGAGCTTGTTCTCGGTGATCAAGGTGCGGCCCTTGCGCGCGAGCACCCGCACCGCCTCTTGGTCGATGAGCCTGCGCCGGGCGCTGTCCCGTTCCTCGGGGTCCATCGGCGCCTCCACGACTCGGCCCTCGACCTTCGCGACGATCTTGCTGGTGACTACGAGCACGTCGCCGTCGGCCAGCCAGGGTGCACACCGAGCAAGGTGTTCGGCCAGGTCGTCACCGGGCCGGAACTCCGGAAGGCCGGTGACGGGCAGGATGCGCAGCTCTCCTGCCGCGTGGTCGGTGGGTGTCGTCATGGCTTCACTCCCGCGAGATCCAGTGCCTGACGCACCATTTCGGCGGTGGTCGGCGGTTCGGTCATCAGTAGAGGCACGCTACGCACCTCGACGCCGGGCACGTCGGCGGTGTCGGTGGTGTGGATCAGCCAGCCGTCCAGGATTCCGGTCGCCGAGCGGGCGCCGTAGTAACGACCGATCGCCTCGGCCGTGGTGTCCACCCCGATCACCGACAGGCACTCGTCGGCCATACCGCGCAACGGCTTTCCGTCGATCACGCCGGACACGCCGATCACCTTGGCCTCGGTCGTGCGCAGGGCGCCCCGAATACCCGGCACGGCGAGGATGGCTCCGATGCTCACGACCGGGTTCGACGGAGCGAGGAGCACCGCATCGGCGGACGTTATGATCTCCGTCACATTTGGTGCCGGTTTGGCGTCATCGGCGCCGATTGTGGCGAATCCATGGGTGTCGACGTTCGCGCGGTAGCGGACCCACCACTCCTGGAAATGGATCGCGCGCCGTTCGCCAGGATTGTCCGGGTCGGTCACAACGACATGCGTTTCGCAGCGATCGTCGGTTGCCGGGATGAGTTTCACGCCGGGCTGCCACCGGTTGCACAGCGCCTCGGTGACCGCCGAGAGCGGGTAGCCGGCGCGCAGCATTTCGGTTCGGATCAGATGCGTGGCGATATCACGATCCCCCAAGCCGAACCAGTCGGGCTGGGCATGATATTTCGCGAGTTCCTCCTTGGCGTGCCAGGTCTCGCCGACCCGGCCCCAGCCGCGCTCGGTATCGATACCGCCACCTAGGGTATACATGCAGGTATCGAGGTCGGGGCAGATCCGGAGGCCGTGCATCCAGACGTCGTCACCGACGTTCACGATCGCGGAAATGTCGGCCTCGGGCAGCAGTTCGCGGACGCCCTGGAGGAAACGCGCGCCACCTACACCGCCGACCAGGACGGCGATCCGGGGCCCGCACCCGGGTACAGCGTCCGCTTGTTGTCCAGTCACATCCGCACAGCCTATGCGGTACCCCGGCGGCCACGACTCGCAGTAAATTTGCTATCTATTTGCTAACGTACATGACAAGATCAATTCGGAATGCGGCTGCGGATAGTAACGGAATAGCGTCGGCGGCTTGACCATCGACACGTCCGGCGTGTCTAATCACAGTCATGTCATTCCGGGTTCGCGCGAGAGCCCAAGGCGCGAGCAGCTTTTCGAACAGACATTCGAGTGAATGACAGGCTCGGGGACGTCCGCGGGACAACGTCGCGGGGTATGGCCGTCGGCATGCGTGTTGGTCCGACGGAACGAATCATTCTGCGCTAACACACAGTGAGGAGGCGGAGCGATGGCCAATGAGATGGTCTCGCCGACCGATTCCACAGCAGGCGCAGCACGTGGCGTCTGCGCAGACAACGGCTGGAAGGACGAAGAGGGGGGTGACGGAGTCTCGGCACCCCGGCTCAGCCTGGTCGTGACCGGCTTCGACGAGATGTTCGAATCCATCGAAGAGCAGTGGCAAGAGCGTGCCCTGTGCGCGCAGACCGATCCGGAGGCGTTCTTCCCCGAGAAGGGCGGCTCGACCCGTGAGGCGAAACGGATCTGCATGGGCTGCGAAGTACGTGACGAGTGCCTGGAGTACGCACTCGCGCACGATGAGCGCTTCGGCATCTGGGGCGGGCTCTCCGAGCGGGAGCGCCGCCGCCTCAAGCGCGGCATCAGCTGAGACGTACGCGAGGCCCGGAGTTGCCCACCTCCACCAGGGTGACTCCGGGAACACGCGAGGACAGCCGATCCCGCGCCCGACCGTCGGTTCACGGCAGCACCGACGCGACACTCGCCGGCACACTCATCGACACGACGAGACCATCACGCCGCCTCGATGAGCGCGGCGGGAATACACTGGCCTAGATTTTGTGTCATGGCACGTTCCCGTAAGCGTCGACCGCCCACCGCCCGGTCGGTGATCCGCCGCGGCCGCGGAGTGCGCGGGCCGATGCTGCCACCCACGGTGCCGGCCTGGCGGACCCGCGGCCAGAAGTTCGACCGGCTGGTGCTGGAGGCGTTCGCCCCGTTGGACACCCGATGGCACGACCGGCTCACCAAACTCGACATCGCCGTCGACGATGTTCCGAAAATCCGTCCGCTGCATCCCGATTCGGTTACCTGGCCGGACGAGGTCGTCGCCGACGGGCCGGTCCCACTGTCCCGGCTCATCCCGGCCGGCGTCGACCGGCACGGCGCGGCGACCCGGGCGCGGGTCGTGCTGTTCCGCAAGCCGCTCGAGCTGCGGGCCAGCGATCCCGACGACCTGGTCGACCTGCTGCGCGAGGTCCTGGTCCAGCAGGTCGCGACCTACCTCGGCGTCGACCCGGACGTCATCGACCCGGAAGCCGAGTGATCCGCACCCATCCGGACGGGCCCACCCCTCGAATGCCATTGCGGGGCGAGCGAAACCGATCCACGGGCGCGTAGGCTGGATGCCCGGGGATCTCCACTGTGGAACACACCGTCGGACGCGCCACGGGCGCCTCCCGCGGAACGCCGTGCTTCCCGCATTCCGCTGAGAGCAGACTGAGATTCGCCAAGCGTGTCTGTCCCCATCGACGCGCCAGGAGGGTTACTCTCATCGGCGTGATCCCCATGCGTCGTTGCTGCCGACCAGGCTGCAAGAATCCGGCCGTCGCGACGCTCACCTATGTGTACTCGGATTCGACGGCAGTGGTCGGACCACTCGCGACGGTTGCCGAACCGCACTCCTGGGATCTCTGCGAAACACACGGCTCACGGATCACCGCCCCGAAGGGTTGGGAGCTGGTTCGACACGAAGGCGGATTCTCCTCGAGCACACCGGACGACGACGATCTGACCGCGCTCGCCGAAGCGGTCCGCGAGGCCGGACTGCGCCGCCGCCCGCCGGAACACGACCAGCGCGGCTACCACGACTATGCTCCCCCGCCGCCACGCACCACGCGCACCGGTCGCCGCGGCCATCTGCGCGTCCTCCCTGATCCGCCGTCCTGACCGGACCAGGACGGTGGCGGACCGACCGGTGGCAACCACTAGGGTGTTGGGCATGACAGTCCCCCGCTCTGCCGAATTCGTGAACGCGGTGATCAAGGCATACGACGTTCGCGGCGTGGTCGGTGAACAGATCGATGCGGAATTCGTCAGGGATGTCGGGGCGTCGTTCGCCCGGTTGATGCGCGCGGAGGGCGCGAACCAGGTCGTCATCGGACACGACATGCGGGACTCCTCACCGGAGCTGTCCACCGCCTTCGCCGACGGCGTGCTCGCCCAGGGGCTGGACGTCGTGCACATCGGCCTCGCATCGACCGACCAGCTGTATTTCGCCTCCGGCCACCTGGACTGCCCCGGCGCCATGTTCACCGCCAGCCACAATCCGGCCCGCTACAACGGCATCAAGCTGTGCCGGGCCAAGGCCCTCCCGGTCGGGCAGGACACCGGCCTCGCCACCATCAAAGACGAGCTGATCGAGGGCGTGCCCGGCCCCGAAGGAGCGCGCGGCGCCGCGACCCGACTCGACCTGCTCGCCGACTACGCGAACTTCTTGCGCGGCCTCGTCGATCTCGACGACATCCGCCCCCTCACCGTCGTAGTGGACGCGGGCAATGGCATGGGCGGCCACACCGTGCCCCAGGTGCTCGGCACGCTGCCGCAGGTGACCGTCGTGCCGCTGTACTTCGAGTTGGACGGCAGCTTCCCGAACCACGAGGCCAACCCGCTGGATCCGGCGAACCTGGTGGACTTGCAGAAGCTGGTCCGCACGTCCGGCGCGGACATCGGCCTCGCCTTCGACGGCGACGCCGACCGCTGCTTCGTGGTGGACGAGAACGGCGACCCGATATCGCCGTCGTCGATCACCGCCCTGGTCGCCGAACGCGAGCTTGCCAAGGAGCCGGGCGCGGTGATCATCCACAACCTGATCACCTCACGTGCGGTGCCGGAACTGGTACACGAGCTGGGCGGAACGCCGGTGCGCACGAGGGTCGGTCATTCGTTCATCAAGCAGCAAATGGCCGCCACCGGAGCCGTGTTCGGCGGCGAGCACTCCGCGCACTACTACTTCCGCGACTTCTGGGGCGCCGACTCCGGCATGCTCGCGGCCCTGCACGTACTTGCCGCGCTCGGCGAGAAAGACCGGCCGGTGTCGGACCTGATGTCGTCGTACGCAACGTATGCGGCCTCCGGAGAGATCAATTCCACAGTGGCCGATGCGAAGGAGCGGACGATGGCCGTAGTAGAGGCTTTCGCGGACCGGGCGCACTCGGTGGACCGGCTGGACGGGGTGACTGTGCAGCTGGCCGACGACGCCTGGTTCAACCTGCGCGCGTCGAATACCGAACCGTTGCTCCGGCTCAACGTCGAGGCCCGATCGGCGGAGGAAGTAGACGTACTCGTAACCGAGATCCTGAGCATCGTCCGCTCCTGACTGGAATAGTGGAATCACAGGCCTTGGATTCGCCCGACTCGGTCTCGGTGTGGCAGCTGAACCGGGTGGGCGCGGGGGCGGAAACGACACAGCGCGATGAGGGGAGGTGGGACGCCCGATGATCGCTGGAACACCGGTGCTCGACCTCGACGATGCCGCTTCGCTCGAGGCGGCCGATACCGGCGGCGCCCTGCGCTCGGCCGCCTCGGGCGGCGCCCAGGTGCGCGCCACCGCGGCGGCCGTCGGTGAGAATGCGCTGGCCCGCCTTGCTGACCTGAGACCGCGCAGCGTGGTGCTGGTTGCCGGTTCCGGACGCGCGGCGCGTGCCGCGAGTCTGCTGGTCGCCGCTCTCGGCGATCGCGCAGGCCTACCCGTCGTGCCCGCGACCGCCTTGCCACCGTGGGTCGGACCGCTGGACGTCGTGCTCGTCTCCGGGGACGACGCGGGCGATCCGCGCCTCATCGACGCCATCGACCGGGCGCTGCGCCGCGGCGCCGAGGTGGTCGTCGCCGCGCCGCACGAGGGCCCGCTGCGCGCCGCGGCGGCCGGTCGGGCCGCACTGCTGGAACCGAGGGTGCAGGTGCTCGATCACAACCGCCTGCTGCGCTTCCTGGCCGCCGGAATCGCGGTACTGCGTGCGATCGACCCCCTCCGCGCCGGCGCCGCAGTCCCCGATCTCACCGAGCTGGCCGACGTGCTCGACGCGGAGGCGCTGCGCGACGGCCCGCAGAACGAGGTCTTCCACAACCCGGCCAAGACGCTGGCCGCCCGAATGCAACAACGCGGCATCGTGCTCGCGGGCGACTCGCCGGCCGCGGCCGAACTCGCCGAGCATGGCGCCGAGGTGCTGCTGCAGTCCGCGGGCCGGGTGTGTGCCGCGGTGGATCTCGCCGAGGCCGTCGCGGCGAAGGGCCGAATTGCCGAGGCGGCAGGCGGATCGACGCCCGACTTCGATCCACTGTTCCATGACGAGGAGCTCGACGGGCCCGCGCCGGTCGAGCGCATCCGGGTGTTCATGCTCAGCACCGATCCCGATCAGGCGGCCGCGCGCCGCCGGATCGCGGTGTTCGACGGCGCGGCGTCGAGCCCGGTGGACGCCGATCTGGTCAATGCCGACGTCGATCTGCTGCGCACCGACCTGACCGACCCCGCCGCGCCCGCGCAGACCCATTCCGAGGAGTCCGCATCCGGGCACGGCACCGAACTCGAACAGCTCGCCGTGCTCGCGCTGCGACTGGAGATGGCCGCCGCCTACCTGGGGCTGATCGGATCCCGCCCCGCCGCGGCCGACAGCCAGGGGCAGTACGGGGGAAGCTACTAGTGCACGAACTCGTCGGTGCGCTGCGGTCGTATGCCTGGGGATCGCGCACCGCACTCGCTCAGCTGTGCGGACGGCCCGTTCCTTCCGCGCACCCGGAGGCCGAACTCTGGTTCGGCGCCCATCCGGCCGACCCCGCGCAGGTACGGATCGGTGACCACACCATCTCGCTGCTCGAACTCGTCGCAGCCGACCCGGACCGGGAATTGGGCGCCGCCGCACCGGAATTCGGTGGGAAGCTGCCGTTCCTGTTGAAGGTCCTCGCCGCCGAGGAGCCGCTGTCGCTGCAGGCACACCCCAGCACGGCACAGGCCGAGGCCGGATTCGAACGGGAGAACCGGGCGCGGGTGCCGCTGGACTCGCCGATGCGCAACTACCGCGACGGCAACCACAAGCCCGAACTGATCGTCGCGCTGGACCGGTTCGAGGCGCTGGCCGGATTCCGTGACCCACGCCGCACGGTCGAGCTGTTACGCGCGCTGCGCGTGGACGGGCTCGCCTCCTATGCCGATCTGCTTGCCGCCCAACCGGATTCGGCGGGTCTGCGCACCCTGTTCACCACCTGGATCACGCTGCCGCACCATGTGCTCGCCACACTGCTGCCCGCTGTGCTGGACGGCTGCGTGCGCTATCTGTCCGGCAAGGGCAAGCGCGAATTCGTCCCCGAAGCCCGCACCGCGCTCGAACTCGCCGAGGCCTACCCCGGCGACGCCGGCGTGCTCGCTGCACTGCTGCTGAACCGGTTGACATTGGAACCGGGCCAGGGCCTGTTCCTCGCGGCCGGAAACCTGCATGCCTACCTACGCGGACTCGGCGTGGAGATCATGGCCAACTCCGACAATGTGCTGCGCGGCGGTCTCACGCCCAAGCACGTAGACGTGCCGGAACTCTTACGGGTGCTGGACTTCGAGCCGATCAACCTGCCCGTCGTGCTGCCGGAACCGGCAGGCGGCGGGTCGGTGCGCTACCGCACGCCCGCCCCGGAGTTCGTGCTGCGGCGCTTCGACCTCGTCGCAGGCTCCGCGAAGGTGCCGCTGACCGCGGCGGGGCCGGGCATCGTGCTGTGCACGGCGGGCGCGGTGCGACTGTTCCAGAACGGCTCCCTGCTCGAGCTCGAACGTGGCGCCGCCGCATGGATCTCCGCGGCCGACACCGATATCCGCGCCCAGGCGGTGAACGGTAATGCCCAGCTGTTCTGCGCGTGTGTGGGCGGAACCAATTGACCGATCCGAATTGTCCGGTCCGGCTGTCATAGGCGTACCTCCGCATTCGCTCCGGCCATGCGCGGGCTGACGATGGCCTACGTCCGACTGCGCCCATTAGGCGTACCTCCGCATTCGCTCCGGCCATGCGCGGGCTGACGATGGCCTACGTCCGACTGCGCCCATTAGGCGTACCTCCGCATTCGCTCCGGCCATGCGCGGGCTGACGATGGCCTACGTCCGACTGCGCCCATTAGGCGTACCTCCGCATTCGCTCCGGCCATGCGCGGGCTGACGATGGCCTACGTCCGACTGCGCCCATTAGTCTGTTCGCGGATAGGTCGAAAACAGAGAGGACATGCTTCCATGTCAGCTGGTGGTGGCAAGAAGGCGATAATCGCGGCGTTGTCGGCGAACGCGGGGATCGCCGTGGCGAAGTTCGTCGGCGCGGCGATCACCGGCTCCGGGTCTATGCTCGCCGAGGCGGTGCACTCCGTGGCCGACACTGGCAACCAGGGACTCCTGCTGCTCGGTCAGCGCCGCGCCGAGCGTGAGGCCGACGCGCTGCACCCGTTCGGGTACGCGCGCAACCGCTACTTCTATTCGTTCATCGTGGCGCTGGTCCTGTTCACGCTCGGCTCCGGATACGCGATCTACGAGGGCATCCACAAGATCCAGCATCCGGAGGAGCTCAGTTCGCCGCTCGTGGCGATCGTCATCTTGGTGATCGCGATCGGGCTGGAGTCCTACAGCTTCATGACCGCGATCCGGGAATCCAAGCCGCTCAAGGGTGATGCGAGCTGGTGGCGGTTCATTCGCAATTCGCGCAGCCCCGAACTTCCGGTGGTGCTGCTGGAGGACACCGGCGCGCTGGTCGGTCTGCTCCTCGCGTTCGCGGGCGTCGGCCTGACCATGCTCACTGGCGACGCGGTCTGGGACGGCGTCGGCACCCTGGCCATCGGCGGGCTGCTCGGCGTGATCGCGATCGTGCTCATCGTGGAGATGCAGAGCCTGCTGATCGGCGAGGGCGCGACCCCCGACGAGGACCGGCTGATCCGCGAGAATCTGGTCGACGGTACCCGCATCGACCGGTTGATCCACCTCAAGACCCAGTACCTCGGCCCCGACGAGCTGCTGGTGGCCGCGAAGATCGGCGTGGTTCCCGGCCTCGACGTCGCCGCCATCGCCACCGCGATCGACGACGCCGAATCCCGCGTGCGCTCCACTGTCCCCGCCGCCCGCGTCATCTACCTCGAACCCGACCTCTACCGCACCGAACTCGCCAACAGGTAAGCCTTCGCGCACCGCCGATAACCGGCATGGCGCAAGCATTCGGGCGAGCTGGTCGGGCGTGCGCTGGATCAGCGAAGCTGCGGGGTACGGGTCCGGAGGAGGTCCAGGGGGTCGGTGTGGACAGCGAAGCGCCCGCGCAGAGCGTGGCGGGCAGCGTGCATGCCGTTCATGCCGTGCACGCCCGGGCCGGGCGGGGTCGCCGACGAGCACAGGTAGACGCCGGGAATGGGTGTGGCGTAAGGGTTCCAACGCACGGCGGGGCGGAAGGCGAACTGGCGCAGGGACATCGCGCCCGCGGAGATGTCGCCGCCGACATAGTTGGCATTGTGCGCGGGCATCTCGGCCGCGGTGCGGACATTCTCGGCCACGATCAGGTCGCGGAAACCCGGCGCGAAACGCTCGACCTGGGCGATCACGGCGTCACTGACGTCGCGGGTGGAGCCGTTCGGCACGTGCGCGTAGGTATAGAACGTGTGGCTGCCCGCGGGTGCCCGGGTCGAATCGACCACGCCGGGTTGGATGGACAGCACATAGGGCCGTTCGGCGTGTCGCCCTGCGGCGACGGCGTGTTCCGCCGCCATGGCCTCGGCGCGAGTGCCGATGACGTGCACCGTCCCGGCCAGCTCGCAGCCATCGGCCCGCCAAGGCACCGGTCCGGACAACGCGAAGTCGACCTTGCACGCCGCGCCACCGTAGCGGAAACGCCGCAGTCGCTCGGCATATCGCGCGGGCAGCCGGTCGCCTGCGATGCGCAGCAGTTCGGCAGGGGCGAGGTCGAGCATGATCGCGCGGGCGTCGGAGAACTCGTCCAGCGAGTCGACCCGGTGCCCGGTGGATATCCGTCCGCCGAGGCGTTCGAGTTCGGCGATGAGAGCATCGGGGATCGCCTGGCTACCGCCGCGCGGAACAACCCAGCCTCCGGCGTGGGCCAGGGTGCCGAGCAGCAGTCCGGCGCCCGCGGCGGTGATGGCGCGCGGCGGGATGATCGCGTGCGTGGCGATGCCGGTGAGCAGGGCGGGCGCGGCCTGGTCACGAAACCTGATGTTCCACAACGGCGTGCCTTGCTCCAGGGTTCGTAGCCCGAACCGGAAGGCGGTCCCGAGCCCCGGTGGCATCCGGCGCAGATCCGACATGGCGAAATCGACCACGTCCGACCAGTGCCGTACCAGCGGCGCGAACAGGGAACGCCAGGCCGCACCGTCCCGGCCGAGGCCATCGACGGTCCGCTCCAGATCCCGCCAGGCCAGTCCGGCCACACCGCCGTCGAGCGGATGCGCGTAGGACACCTCCGGCGCGAGTAGCTCGACACCGTGCGCCTCGAGATCGAACGCGCGAAAGAACGGCGACGCCAACGCCATCGGATGCGCACCGGCGCACACGTCATGCCGGTATCCGGGCACGGTCAGCTCGGCTGTGCGCGATCCACCCCCGGCCGTCGCCTCGGCTTCGTACACCTCCACCGCAAGACCGGCCCTGGCCAGGATTACCGCGGCGGCGAGCCCGTTCGGCCCGGAGCCGACCACCACCACATCAGCCATGCCCCCCACGCTACCGACCTCGACGGGCGAGCCGACTCCGCCAGGTCCGGTCGGGTGAGCGGCGCGCCGACGGCGGCGAGCCATTCGGCTACTAGGAACGTGAGGCGTTGGTCGCGGAGTTCGGGGCGGAGGCGTCGGCCACGTTCGAGAGCTCGGCGCGGCGGCGCTACGCGCTCGGCATCGCGACCCTCGTCATCGCGCTCGTCCCGATCGGCGACATGCTGACCGTGCTGAGCTGGAGCGGTTCCACCGCGACCGCATTCGGCGTCCACGGCCTGACCGCCGTTCTCGTCGCGCTGACCGGCGTGCTGCTCATCCGTGAGCAGAGTCTCCGGAACCGCACCGTGTCGAGGCCGGACGCGGTTGGTGCTGGCACCTGAAGCCAGCCGCCCGGGGCACCACCTCGGCATACCGTGCTGACCTCGCACAAGGAACTCGTCGAGTGGCTGAAGCCGAGCACGGTTTCGGACACGCCCACGCCTCCGGCAGCACCCAGCACTACCTTCACCCGGAGAAGTGGGCAGACTGCCCCGGAACGCGACGAAGGGCCCGCAGATCCTGCGGGCCCTTCGTCGTTCACCGTGCGGCTAAGCCGTAACCAGGTTCTTGGTTTCGGGTTGCCGCGGCGGCGGTGGCGTCCCGTGGTCGTCGTCGACCATGGTCCGCTCGTCGAAGGGCAGCTTGCGATCGAGCACGTCCTTCACCCGGTCCACGTTGATGGTCTTGGTCCAGGTGCCGATCAGCACCGTGGCGACCGCGTTGCCGGAGAAGTTGGTCAGCGCGCGTGCCTCGGACATGAAGCGGTCGATGCCGACGATCAGACCGACACCGTCGAGCAGTTCGGGCCGATGACTCTGCAACCCGCCTGCCAGCGTCGCGAGACCGGCGCCCGTGACGCCCGCCGCGCCCTTGGACGCGATGATCATGAACAGCAGCAGGCCGACCTGCTCGGCGAGGGCGAGCGGTTTGCCCATCGCGTCGGCGATGAAGATCGACGCCATGGTCAGGTAGATGGCGGTGCCGTCCAGGTTGAACGAATACCCGGTCGGCACGACCACACCCACCGTGGTGCGCTCCACTCCCATGTGGTCCATCTTCGCGATCAGACGCGGCAGCGCGGACTCCGACGACGAGGTCGCGACGATCAGCAGGTACTCCCGCGCCAAGTAGCGGACCAGCTTGAGGATGGACACCCGCGACACCGCCCACAGCAGCACGCCGAGCACACCGAAGACGAACACCAGGCAGGTCAGGTAGAACGCGGCCATCAGCGTCGCCAGCTTCACCACCGCGTCGAGCCCGGTCTTGCCGACCACGTTCGCGATCGCGCCGAACGCGCCGATCGGCGCCAGCCACAGGATCATCGCCAGGATCCGGAACACGAGCTTCTGAATGATCGCCACCGCGCGCAGCACCGGCTCCCCCGTCTTGCCCATGGCCTGCACCGCGAAACCGACCAGCAGCGCGACGAACAGTGCCTGCAGCACGTTGCCCGCGGTGAGCGAGGACAACAGCGTCGTCGGGACGATGCCCTGGATGAACTCCCAGGTACCACCCGCGCTATGCGCCGTGTTGGCTAGATCGTGACCGGCTTTGACCGACTTGGTGACGTTCAGGCCGGTACCCGGCTGCAGCAGATTGCCGACCACGATGCCGATACCGAGGGCGATGGTCGACATGATCAGGAAGTATCCGATGGCCAGACCGCCGACCTTGCCGACGGTGGCGGCCGCGCGCACCGAGCCGATGCCGAGCACGATGGTGCAGAAGATGACGGGTGCGATCATCATCTTGATCAGGTTGACGAAGATGGTTCCCAGCGGGGCGAACGACTGCCCGACATCGGGCGCCAGCCAGCCGACGAGGACGCCCCCGACCACCGCCAGGATGACGGCGAAATATAGCCAATGGGTGCGGTCGTGCCGCGTTGTAATGGGGTCGCTCATCGCGATGGGTTCCCTTCGAGTGGTACCGAAGTGAGGTGTCTCATGCACCCCAGGCAGAATGATGACTGGCCGGAGTGATCCGGGTCACTGTTTGGTGCATTACGTTCAGCGAAGGAAAAGCTTGTGAGACGTGGTCGGCTATCCCTGGCCGGTCAGGCATTCGCCCTCCAGTTGGTCGTGCTCGCGATGATGATCGCCATCGGCGCGGTGCTGGCGGTCTTGGACGCCAGGCACGACAGCGACGTCACCACCACCCGTGAGGTCATCGACGTCGCGGTGACTGTCTCGGACGCGCCGTCCACCGTCGCCGCACTCCGTACCGTCGATCCGACGGCGCTGCTGCAGCCGGTCACCGAGGAGGTCCGGCGCGAGACGGGCATGGACTTCATCGTGGTCATGGCGCCGGATCGGACCCGCTACACACACACCAACCCAGCGAACATCGGGCTGCCTTTCAGCGGCAATATCGATCGCGCGCTGGCGGGCGAGACGTTCACCGAGACCTTCACCGGCACTCTCGGCCCTTCCATCCGTGCGGTCACTCCCATCTACGACGACGGGCGCGTCGTCGGTCTGGTCTCCGCCGGAGTGACCCGCGCGAAGATCGGCGACCAGGTCGCCACCCAGGTACCGGTGATCCTCGGCGTGGCGAGCGCGGGTCTCGCGGTGTCGGGAGCGGGCTCGTTTCTGCTGAGCCGTCGACTGCGGCGGCAGACCCACGGCCTCGCGCCCGACGAACTGCGGGTGATGTACGAGCACCACGACGCCGTGCTGCACTCCATCCACGAGGGTCTTGTGGTGTTCGGGCCGTCCGGCGAGCACGCGGAGGTGGTCAACGACGAGGCGCGCAGGCTGCTCGACCTCCCCGCCGGCAAGATCCGGCGCAGCCACCTTCCGCTCTCGCTGCAGGGGATGAGCTGGGGTGTCGTGCGGGACGAGATGCACGTGACCTCCGATCGGATCCTGCTGGTCAACCAGGACATCGTGACGTGGGAGGGCCGGTCGATCGGCACTGTGATGACGATCCGCGACCACACCGAACTGCGTGCGGTGATGGGCGAACTCGATACCGTGCGCAGCTTCGCGCAGTCGCTGCAGGCGCAAGCGCACGAGTCCGCCAACCGGCTGCACACCGTCGTCACCATGGTCGAGCTGGGCCGCCACCGGGAAGCCGTGGAGTTCGCCACCTCGGAACTCGAACTGTCTCAGGCGCTGATCGACCGGCTGCTCGCCGCGGTCGGTGCGCCCGCGCTCGCCGCACTGCTGCTCGGCAAGGTGAACCAGGCGACCGAGCGGGGCATCGAACTGACCATCACCGAGGACACCGCACTCGACTCGGTGGACCCGTTGTCGCCGCACGAAACCGTCACGCTGGTCGGCAATCTCATCGACAACGCGATCGACGCCGCAGCGGGAAGTGCGTCCGGATGGGTGGAGGTCACCATGCGATATCAGGACGCCGACGCAGCGCATCGCAATTCGGTGCTCTTCGTCCGGGTCGCCGACAGCGGTCCCGGCATGTCGGCGGAAAAGTTCGCGCGCGCTTCCCAGCGTGGCTATTCGACCAAAGCGGACCATCACGGGCTCGGTCTCGCACTGGTCCACCGTCTGGTGGCCCGCTACGGGGGAACCATTCGCACCGAACGGGATCCCGAAAGCGCGGTAACCGTGACGATTCCACGGAAGGACACAGCATGAGCGGTCAGGCCCGGAGACGGCAGCGAAGCGTGACCACGAAGAGCCCCGCACATGCCAGAAAGGACACGGCACGATGATCCGAGTGCTCATCGTCGAGGACGAGCCACTCATCGCCGAGGCGCACCGCGCCTACGTGGAGCGCATCGCCGGGTTCACCCCCGTCGGCGTCGCGCATACCGGACGCGAGGCGATGCGTGCGGCGGCCGATGCCGCCGCCGAGGGCACGCCGGTCGATTTGGTGCTCATGGACATCGGCCTGCCGGACGCGAGCGGCCTCGATGTCGCCGCCGCGCTGACCGGCCTTGCGCCGCGCCCGGACGTCATCGCCATCACCTCCGCGCGCGACCTCGCCCTAGTGCGTACCGCCGTGTCGCACGGCGTCGTGCTGTATCTGCTGAAGCCGTTCACCTTCGCCGCGTTCCGCGACAAGCTGGACCGCTACCGGGAATTCCGCACCGCTCTCCCCGCGGGCGAGTCCGCCATCTCCCAGCACGACATCGACCGGGCGCTGAGCGCGCTGCGCACCTCCGACCAGCGCGCCGCCACCCCGAAGGGCGTCGCGCCCCAGACGCTGGACGAGATCTCCCGCGCCGTGCGCGCCGCCGAGACCCAAGGCATGACGGCCGCCGACACCGCGACCTCGATCGGGGTTTCTCGCATCACCGCGTGGCGCTACCTGGAGAAGCTGGCCGACGACGGCCTGGTCGTCCGGCGCTCGGACTACGGGAGGGCGGGTCGCCCGAAAACCCGCTACGTCTGGAAGAGCGCGTCCACCGGCTGATCGGTGCTCCGGTCACACCGCGGTCGGTTCCGGCGCCGTCGCGCGGCGTCCGAGCCGGACCGGCATCCGCTCGTAGCCGTGCAGCGTGAACAGCTTGCGGCGTTGCGGCGTACCGTCCAGCCGCAGGTCGGGGAACCGGTCGAACAGGGCTTGTAGCGCGTAGACGCCTTCCATCCTGGCCAGGCTGGCGCCGAGGCAGACGTGTACGCCGCTGCTGAACGAGAGGTGGTCCTTGGCGTTCTCGCGCCCGACGTCGAAGCGCTCGGGGTCGGGGAAGACCGCGGCGTCACGGTTGGCGCCCGCCAGCGACAGCACCACCGTGTTGCCCTTGCGTACCCGCACACCCTCGATCTCCACGTCGGTCAACGCGGTCCGTGCCGTGGTCTGCACCGGGGAGTCGATGCGCAGGATCTCCTCGACGGCGTTCGGCCACAGCTCCGGCTCGGTGCGCAGCCGTTCCAGCTGATCGGGATGGGCGAGCAGCTGCACGACGCCGTTGCCGATGAGGTTGACCGTCGTCTCGAAACCCGCCCCCATGAGCAGGCTCGCGGAGGCCTTCAGCGCGTTGTCGTCCAGCTCGCCCGCGGTGACCAGGCTGCTGAGGATGTCTTCGCCCGGCTCGCGGCGCAATCGCTGGATATGCCGGTCGAGGTAGTCGTTCATCACCTCCATGGACCGCAGCGCCCTGCGGTGCACCCGCCACGAGATGCCGAGGTCGAGCAGTGGCGTCATCCGATCGCCCCAGTCGAGGAACATCGCCTTGTCCTTGTCGGGAAAGCCGAGCATTTCGGAGATGATGGCGATCGGCACCTGCGCGGCGAACGACTCGATCAGGTCGGCCGATCCGTCCGAGGGCAACTCGTTCAGCAATTCCGCGGTGACGGACTCGACCCGGTCGCGCAGCCTGCGGATGGCGCGCGGCGTGAACGCCGAGGCGACCGGCTTGCGCATCAGGGTGTGCTCCGGCGGATCGATCACCAGCATCGACGGCGGTTCGACCGGGTTCGGGGGCAGCGGGAAGCGCTCGGCGAGCTTCTGCATCGGCTTGGGGATGTCGAAGCTCTCGGTGGTGCGCACACCGAATCTGTTGTCGCGCAGGATCGCACGACACAGCTCGTGGTCGAAGGTCGCCCACGAGATCGAAGTGCGGATGAGCTTGCCCTTGCCGCGCAGCTGCTCGATCAGCGGGTAGGGGTCGGCGCAGCCGGTCGGCCCGCCGACCAGCTCGGCGAACGGGTCACCGCGGCGAGCCTGCGCACGCAGGACGAGACGCGGCGCGCCCTGAACCGACAACCAGCGGAACCAATACCGCGGCTTCATATGTCCTCGACCCCCATCGTTGTACGATCGACTCCACCGTACGGAATCCGGCCGAGTTGTGGAACATCCCCTGGTCGGACTCCGGCCTATACCGCGGTAGGAGCAGGCAAACGCTCGCTCGCGATGCCGGGTCCTACTCATCCGCGCTGCGCGGTCACCCGTTCCGACGCAATCCGCCGGTCACGCAGCTCCGGATCGGGATTGACCACCTGCACCAGCGAGGCACCCGCGGCGAGCACCGCGACGTACCCGTCGATCAGCTCCGCAGGGGTCTCCCACGGCGTGCTCGACAGGACCCGGTCGCCCTCGGAGAAGCCTTGCCGCATGGCCGATTTCCTCGCCTCGGCGAGCACCTCCGCGACCGGCATACCGTCCAGCGCGACACCTGCCCCGCGGGGCAGGAATTGGTCGCCGTGCACACGCACCGCGGTGGCGAAATCGGTGATCCCGACGGGTAGGTCGCGCACCGGGGCGCCCATCGTGTCGAGCGACAGCGCGGCGACCTCGCCGACGCCGTCGGCATCGTCCAGGCGGTCGGGGGTCACCAGGGCCAGGTCGGCGTCCTCGTCCGGGCGCAGCACCACCTCGGTGCCCGCCCACCAGCAGCCGAGCAGCACCGCGGCGGTCTGCCAGTGCGCGGGCAGCAGCACGGCGACCCTGGCGCCGGGGCTCAGGCCGAACTCGTCTCGAATCAAATTGGCGGTCTTGGCCGCCCAGTTCGCCAGCGTCAGACCGGACAGCTCGATCCGCGCGCCGGTAGCGTCGTCGTAGTAGGTGACGCGCGGGCCCGCGGGTTCGCGGGCAAGGATCGGATCGAGTACCGCTTCGGTGAGGGTGTGGGCCTGGTCGATGTCACGCATGGTTCAATTCACGCATTTCGGTCCGTTCTGGCCTGCGTCGATCGGTGGGGCGGGCGGCACGGGCGTGGCGGAGGTCGACGTTCCGGAGAAGTCGAACACACTGCTGGCCGCCGAGCCCGGACCAGAATAGTCGCTCGCCAGCACGACGCTCACCGAACCCGCCGCCAGTGTCGAATCAGCGACGACCGACAGCCCGCCAAGCGCCTTCGCCACCGCCTTGGCCTTCGGGTCCGCGGCGTCCGCGGCGAGCACCCGGCTGCTCGTGACGCTCCGGCCGGTGTAGTTGGTCACCGTGCCTTCCCGAAAACCCTTGGCGTCCAGCGCCTGCGCCACTTGAGCCGCGAGTCCTCCGACGCCGCCCGCGTTGTAGACGCTGACGGTCACCGTCGCCGGGTCGACCCCGAGATCGGAGTTCTGCGCGGATTCGCCGTCGGCGACCAGCGCGGCGACGTAGGTCTTGACCGCCTTGGGATCCACCTTCACCACCGACTCGCCATTGCGGGTCTCACCGTTGAGATCCTTGACGGGGATCGTCTCGAACTTCACCTCCCCGCCGGACAGATCCTCGAGCTGCTGCAAGAACGCGACCACATCCCAGGCGTCGTCCAGCACGACCGTCCGCCCCACCGCGTCGCTGAGCTGTTTCAGTCTGCCCGGATTCCGCAGCGTCTTCGCGCTGAGTACCTGCCGCACCAGCTGCGCCATGAACACCTGCTGGCGCACGATGCGATCGAGGTCGCCGCGCAACAGATCGTGTCGCTGGCGTACAAAGCTCAGCGCCTGCGGACCGTCCAGGCGCTGGCGGCCCGCGGGGAAGTCGGCGCCGGACATCCATTCGTCGACCGGCCGGTTCAGGCACACCTCGACGCCACCGACGGCATCGGTGAGCAGCACGAAGCCCAGCAGACTCACTTCGGCGTAGTGGTCGACGGTGATGCCGGTCAGGTTGGCCACGGTTTTGATCAGCGCCTGTCTGCCCGCCTTCGTGGACTGCTGCTCCGCGTCGGCGTCCGAGACGCCCTCGTCGAGCAACTTCGTCTGCTGCGTCGCCTTGGTCACGCCGTAGGCCGAGTTGATCTTGCCCATGCCGATACCGGGAATGTCGACATAGGAGTCGCGCGGAAGGGAGATGGCGGTCGCGGAGCGGCCGTCGTTCGGTACCCGCAGCAGCACGATGGTGTCGGTGTTGGTGCCGACCTCGTCGCCCGCGTGCAGCATGGCACGCTCTCCGACCGACAGCGGGTTACCGTGCGCGTCGGCGCGACTGTCCACGCCGACGAGCAGGATGTCCACCGCGCCGTCGCGGCCACCGCCGAGACCGAGGTCGCCGATGCGCTCGATGTCCGCGATCAGCGAGTCGACACTGCGCCAGGCGAAACCGGTGAGCACGAGCACAATCACGGAGGCGACCGCGACGACCAGACGCAGTGGCCCGAACGACTGCGCGCCTGCCCCGGCCGACCGCGACGGGATCGATGTGCCCCTCCGCTGCGACAACTCTGCATCCTCCTGCCGAAAGTTGGTGTCCTCGCGTCGCTTGCGCAATTGCCCCCGTCACCCCGGTTCCCACCCTGCCCCGCCCGGTCCGGGAAGCCCCGATACTCCAAGGCTAACGAACGGTTACCGGGAAGGACCTCAACCACCGGTATGACGGCGTGCCAGACTTGCGCCCGTGACCGCCCCAACCGCGCCCGACTCCGCCGTATCCACACACCTCGTTGTCACCGGGGCGCGCGGGCAGGTGGGCCGGGAACTGCTGCGTCTCGCTCCGGCTGCCCGCGGCTATGGACGCGCCGAACTGGACATCACCGATCCGTCCGCGGTACGCGCGGTGCTCGCACCGGGTGACGTGGTGCTGAACTGCGCCGCGTACACCGCCGTCGACCGCGCCGAAACCGAAATCGAGGCGGCGTACGTGGGAAACGAGACGGGACCCGCCGTGCTCGCCGCCGCCTGCGCCGACCTCGGCGCCCGCCTGATCCATCTGTCCACCGACTACGTCTTTCCAGGTACCCACGATCGGCCGTACGACACCACCGATCCGACCGGTCCCGCAACCGTCTACGGCAAGTCCAAGCTTGCGGGCGAACAGGCGTTGCTCGCGCGATGCCCTGACGCGCACGTGGTGCGCACCGCGTGGGTATACGCCGGGCGCGGCGGCGATTTCGTCGCGACAATGCTGCGTCTCGAACGGGAACGTGACACCGTCGACGTGGTCGACGACCAGCTCGGCTCGCCCACCTACGCCGCCGACTTGGCCGCGGCCCTGCTGGAATTGGCGGGGCGACCGGACGCGCCACGTGTGCTGCACGCCACCAATGCCGGGCAGGCCAGTTGGTTCGAACTCGCGCGCGCGGTGTTCGCCGGGGTCGGCGCCGACCAAGGGCGCGTCCGCCCGTGTGACTCGTCCGCACATCCGAGACCCGCACGGCGCCCGGCATATTCGGTGCTGTCGCCTCGTTCCTGGAACGAGGCCGGGCTGACCCCGCTGCGCGATTGGCGGACGGCACTGGAGGACGCGCTGGTGCGGGTGTCCGACTAGGGTTGGCAACTGTGAGTGAGCGCAGCGAGCGAACCGAAGACACAGCAGCTTCTGATTCCGTCACCCCCACGGGCGTGGCCGTCGTCACGGTGACCTATTCGCCGGGTGAGCACCTAGAGCACTTCATCACCACCCTGGCCGCGGCCACTACCGAGAAACCACAGGTGATCCTCGCCGACAACGGGTCTGTGGACGGCGTGCCGGAGCTGGTCGCCGAGGCCAATTCGCACGTGCGGCTGCTGCGTACCGGCGGCAACATCGGTTACGGCGGCGCGATCAACCGGGCGGTCGCGGAGATCGATCCGGACATCGAGTTCGTCGTGATCTCCAATCCGGACATCCGCTGGAGCACCGATTCCATCGACAAGCTGCTCGCCGCCGCCAAGCGCTGGCCACGAGCCGGCGCGCTCGGGCCGATGGTGCGGGAGCCGGACGGCAGCGTGTACCCATCCGCCCGCCGGGTGCCCGGGCTGCTCGACGGCGCGGGGCACGCGATCCTCGGCACGGTGTGGAAGTCCAATCCGTGGAGCCGCCGGTACCGGCAGGAGAACGAGGAGATCTCCGAGCGGGCCGTCGGCTGGCTGTCCGGGTCGTGCCTGCTGGTGCGGCGCGCGGCCTTCGACTCGATCGACGGTTTCGACTCGCGCTACTTCATGTATATGGAAGACGTCGACTTCGGCGACCGCATGGGCAAGGCGGGCTGGCACAACGTGTTCGTGCCGGACGCCGAGGTCACCCACGCCAAGGGCCACGCGGCGGGCCGCCATCCCGAGGTGATGCTGCCCGCGCACCACGCCAGCGCCTACCGTTTCCAGGCTGACCGGCATCCGCACTGGTGGCAGGCGCCGTTGCGGCTGGCGTTGCGGGCCGGACTTGCGGTGCGCTCGCGGATTGCGGTTCGATCTGCCCTGCGCCAACAGGCGCAGAGCGCCGGGTAACCGGCGCATGAGCGAATAACGACCCACTGTGAACAGGGGAAGCTTGATGGCAGGAAATGCGGGCACCGACGCCGTGATTTTGGTCGGCGGCCAGGGGACGCGGCTGCGTCCGCTGACCCTTTCGGCACCCAAGCCGATGCTGCCGACGGCGGGGCTGCCGTTCCTGACCCATCTGCTCGCCCGCATCGCGGAGGCCGGGATCACGCATGTGGTGCTGGGCACCTCGTTCAAGGCGGAGGTGTTCGAGGAGCACTTCGGCGACGGGGCCGATCTCGGGCTGGAGCTCGAGTACGTCACCGAGACCGAGCCGCTCGGCACCGGCGGCGGCATCCGGAACGTGCTCGCCAAGCTGCGCGCGGACAACGTGATGGTGTTCAACGGTGACGTACTCGGCGGCACCGACCTCGGCTCGGTGCTGGACACGCACGAGTCGACCAACGCCGACGTCACGCTGCACCTGGTCCGGGTGAGCGATCCGCGCGCGTTCGGCTGTGTGCCGACCGACGAGAACGGCCGGGTCACCGCGTTCCTGGAGAAGACCCAGGACCCGCCGACCGACCAGATCAACGCCGGGTGCTACGTCTTCCGCCGCGAATACATCGAGAAGATCCCGGCCGGACGTCCGGTCTCGGTGGAGCGCGAGGTGTTCCCGTCGCTGCTAGCAGAGGGCGCCCGCGTCCAGGGCCACGTCGATGCCTCGTACTGGCGCGATATGGGCACCCCCGAGGACTTCGTCCGCGGCTCCGCGGACCTGGTGCGTGGTATCGCACCCTCGCCCGCCCTGCCTGGTCAGCGCGGCGAATCGCTGGTCCATCCTGGTGCGGGCGTCGCGCCAGGAGCGTTGCTCATCGGCGGCACGGTCGTCGGTCGCGGCGCCGAGATCGGCGCGGGCGCGCGGCTGGACGGCGCGGTCGTCTTCGACGGCGCCGTGATCGAAGCGGGCGCCACGGTCGAACGCACCATCATCGGCTTCGGTGCGCGCATCGGCCCCCGCGCGCTCGTTCGCGACGGCGTCATCGGCGACGGCGCGAACATCGGTGCGCGGTGTGAGCTGCTGCGCGGGGCGCGAGTCTGGCCCGGCGTCGTTATTCCCGACGGCGGCATCCGCTTCTCGACGGACGTCTAGCCCATCACCTTTCACGGTATCGAGTTGCCAGAACTGGGTTATGAACGGTGAATGATGCTCTGAGCTACGGTGATACGGCTTTTAGTCGCAGTTCCTCAGAGGACAAGGATGCGGATGAACATCAACACCGAACTCCTCGCGCGGATCGCCGCGCTCACCGCGATGGCCGGCGCCGCGCTTCTGATCGGTGCGGGCACCGCCGCCGCCGACGACTGGCCCACGGACGGCGGGGGCGCGTTCGAGGTTTATGAGACCAAGAATTTCGCCGTCCCGAGCGACCCCGACTACTGGAATCCACTTTCCGACCGGAACCGGTTGACCTCACCGTTCGGCACGAGCACCCGCATCGTGTGCACCAGTTTCCATGGCGTCCAACAGGGTTGCTGGCAAGCAGACCTCGACGGCAACCCACACAAGCTCAACACGGCCCCCCTCGACATGCCCTATGCCGGCTCCAGCAAAACTGGCAACTTCGGGCCCCGTCATTACGTCTACCCGGGCTGATTCCACCAGGCTCGCAAGGGGCGCGGCGGCGCTGGTCACGGTCGCGGCAGCGTCCTAACTGAACCCCACTGCCTGTTCGCCCCAGGCGCTGTGCAATTCGCGGTCAGGGTCGTCGACAACTCGGTCGGCGGTGTCGATGACCAGGGTGGTTCGGGCGGCCAGGCGGTAGGGGGGCCAGTGTTTGGAGCCGTCGAGGGCAGCGGGAACGCTGTGTGCCGCAAAGGCCAGCCAGCGGCGCATCATGCGACCGGACACTTCCATGGCCACCTTGCGTCCGCCGAGCCAGAACGTCGGGTCGTGGTTGAAGGTGCCGAAATTACCGAACACGTACGGTAATTCGGTGGCGTGCCCCGCGCCGACCCGAGCCGCCCGCAACATGGGCGTCGCATAGTCGAAGCGGTACATCCAGGTCGGTGAGTGCTGGGCGTGCGCGTCGGCCACCCAGTGCGCGGGCATCCGGAAGGCAGCGTCGGTGGACATGGCCATCGCGCCGCGGGTTTTGGTGAGATCCGGGTAGGCCGACGTGATTTCGGCGATCCGCTCCGGCGACATCTCCGGGTGGTTGGCCGCGACGTCACGAAGCATCGCGTTCACCGCGTCCGGGGTCACCGGCATGATCGGCGAGCGGAACACCCGGAACAGCGACGCCTCGTCCTTATTGGTGCCGATGATCAGCGGCACCTGGTGCGAGCGCCCGTGCTGGAACCGGTCGATCGGGTAGGTCGGCAGCAGGTCGCCGTCGACCACCGGCGCGGCGGCCAGCCTGCCCGGCTCCTTCAGCGGGATCTCGTCGAGCAGCACGCCCGCTGCCGCGACGATCCGGTCGAGGGGGCATTCCAACAGTTCCTTGGCGCGCGACGCGGGCAGCTCCATCAGCTCCAGGAAGCGCCGCGCCACCGTCGCCGCCCGCTCCTGCCCGAACACCGTGGTCGCGGGTGGACTCTGTGCGATCGCCTTGTGGAACAGGCCGGTGGCACGTGGCGAGGTCAGCAGCGCGGTGACGCAGCCGGCGCCGGACGACTCGCCGAACAGCGTGACATTGCCGGGGTCGCCGCCGAACGCGGCGATGTTGTCGCGCACCCACTCCAGCGCGGCGATCTGGTCGTGCAGGCCGAGGTTGGGCACGAAGTCGTCGCCGAGCGAGGACAGGTCGAGGAAGCCGAGCGCGCCGAGCCGGTAGTTCACCGCGACCACCACGACGTCGCCGGTCGCGGCCAGCTTGCGCCCGTCGTAGATCTCCTGCGCGGCGGTGCCGAGGCAGTACGCACCGCCGTGCAGCCAGACCATGACCGGCCGAGACTCGCCGGTTTCCACGCTGTGCACCGGGGCGCCGATGTCGTGCTGCGGCGACCAGACGTTCAGCCAGAGACAGTCCTCGCCGATCTTCAGGTGCGAATCGACCGGCACCATGTTGCCCATCGTCTGCGGGGCGATCCGGCCGAAGGCGGTGCAGTCGCGCACTCCCGCCCAGGACGGTGGCGGCTGCGGCGGCGCGAATCGGGCGGTTCCGGTCGGGGCGGCCGCGTAGGGAATACTGCGCCAGACGCGAACCGATCCTTGGTGCACGCCGCGCACGTCACCGTACGACGTGCGGACGATCGGCTCGGCAAGGTCATCGGGACCGGGCGCCATCTCGAAGAACTGAGCGCTCATCTCAGACCTCCTCATACTTCTCTCTCGAGAGTACGTCGAAGATCAGGACGACAACGTTTCGATGCCGAGACATTGCTGCGTCGGATCACATTCATCCGCTGTTCAGGCCGGTGCTGGTGCCGTCGTGTCGAATCGGTCACGGTAGCGAGGTCTCGGCGGAAGCCTTCAGATAGCTGGCAAGGTGCTGACATCTGTCAGGAACGACGAACCGGGATCTGGCCGGCGACCGGTTGGTACCGCAGGCCGATCCGAACGGCCCTGCGGCGCGGCCCTACACTGTGCGAATGCCGAGTTACAGCTATCGGTGCCGCAGCTGCGGCGACACCTTCGAGATGGCCCGTCCGATGGCGGAGTCGTCGGCGCCCGCGACCTGTCCGAGCGGGCACGACGACACGGTCAAACTGCTGACCACCTTCGCCACGGTCACCAGGGGCGGCAGCACACCTGCGCCGAGCCCCGCGGCGCGGCCGGCGGGCGGCGGCTGCTGCGGTGGCGGCTGCTGCGGCTGACTCCGCTTCGGCCGGTCCGGGTTTCAGTCGCGCCGGTCGGCGTGGCCGAGGTCGCGTTCCGGTGCCACCCGGTCGCGCACCCGCTGCTTGAGCACCGCGATATCGGGGAACCCGCCGTCGGCCTTGCGCTCCCAGATCTGCTCGCCGTCGACAGTGATCCGGAAGACGCCGCCCGAACCCGGGATGAGCGAGACCTCGCCCAGCTCGGTGGCGAAGGTGCTCAGCAACTCCTGCGCCATCCAGCTCGCGCGCAGCAGCCAGCGGCATTGGGTGCAGTACTCGATCGCGACGCGGGCCATGCCCGCTGACGCTACCGGTCAGGCTTTGTGCGTGCCGTCCAGGTAGACCCACGCGCCATCGGACCGGGCGAATCTGCTCACCTCGTGCAACATGCCGCGACCGTCCGCGTCCCGGTAGTGCGCGACGAACTCCACGGTGCCGGTGTCATCGAACAGGCCACCGCGTTCGGTCGCGCGAATCTCCAGGAACAGCCAGCGCTGCGCCGGATCGAGCACCACCTCCGGCGGACGGGTGCGCGGATGCCAGGACCGCAGCAGGTAATCCATGTCCCTCACCGCGAACGCGGTGTAGCGCGACCGCATCAGCGCCTCCGCCGTCGCGGCGCCACGTTCGCCGCGCAGCACCGGGCCACAGCAGTCGTCGAATGCCTCGCCCCGCCCACACGGGCACCTGCGCGATCCGCTCATGACTGCGCCTCGCGCTCGGCTTCGTCATGCGCGATGCGCGCTGTGTCGATGATTCGCTCGATGCACTCGCTCATGACTGCGCATCACTGGCGCTCGACTCCACCATGACCGAGAACTCGGCTGTGTTCATTGCTCGCTCGCCCATGCCACCGATCTTGCCGCCGGGCGAACGACTCAGCTCCGCCGGGCTCGCCTTATACCCCGGCAAACCCGAAATGAAGACTGAATTATGTTCGCTAGCAGCGGAATTCGCTGATGGTGAACTTCCGTTCCGGTATGCTCGGCAAACTTCTACGCTCGTGCCATGGCTACCAGCGGACGCACCCTCGACGATTCGGTACACGAACGACTCCTGCGCGAACGCGTCATCTTTCTCGGCCAGCAGGTCGACGACGACATCGCCAACCGGCTGTGCGCACAGTTGCTGTTACTCGCCGCCGAAGACCCGGACCGCGAGATCAGTTTCTACATCAACTCTCCCGGCGGCTCGGTCGACGCGGGCATGGCCATCTACGACACGATGACCTACGTGGGCTGCGACATCGCCACCTACGCCATGGGTTTGGCCGGTTCGATGGCGCAGGTTCTGCTCACCTGCGGCACCAAGGGCAAACGCCACGCGCTGGCGCACACCCGCATCCTGATGCACCAACCTTCCGCCGGGCTCGGCGGCTCCGCGGCCGACATCCTCATCCTCGCCGAGCAGCAGGCTCTTATGAAGCGCCAACTCGCCGGGCTGGTCGCCGAGCACACCGGCCAGACCGATGAGCAGATCCTGACCGACTGGGACCGCGACCGGTGGTTCACGCCGGCCGAGGCGAAGGACTACGGGATCATCGACCACATCGTCAGCGGCCCACGGCAGCCGGCGTCCTAGCCGCCGTATCCGGCACCGACCGGGCTACCTCCGGTGCGCGTCGACGGCCGCCAGCTCCGCGGCGAGGGCTACGGTCTGTTCCCGCCAGCGCCGTAGATCGGTGACGCTCGGCGCGAGTTCGTAATCGTGGTGGTGCGCGGCCCGTGACAGCGCCG
Source organism: Nocardia sp. NBC_01730 (assembly GCF_035920445.1). Lineage (NCBI taxonomy): Bacteria > Bacillati > Actinomycetota > Actinomycetes > Mycobacteriales > Nocardiaceae > Nocardia > Nocardia sp. NBC_01730. Next base: position 4,616,395 of record NZ_CP109162.1, read on the forward strand.
CCCACAGCGCCGCGACCCGCGCCGCGACCTCCGGTCCTGCGAAGGCGCGCAACGCGATCAGCTGCGCCCGCATCGGACAGCGGATCAGAGCGGGCGCCAGCCGCATCCACAGTTCGTCGACGCACTGCTCCAGAGCGATCCGCAGAATCCACACGGTCGCCCGGGACCAAAGCCCGCCCGCGTCGGTCACCGAACCGGCGAGCAGCCGATCCACGGTGTCCAGCCGCTCGGCCACCGACGGACGATTCGCGGGCAGCCGCCGCGAGCCGTTCTTCGGCCCGCGCCCAGGTCCGCGGCGCGCGCCGGTGCGCGGACGCCGCCCGCTCACCGGCGCCTCACCGGGCCAGCCACGCGACGAACTTCTCGGTCTCGCCGATCAGCTCGCGCATCGTGCGCCCGATCGGCACATGCGCGCCCGCCGTGGCATCGCGCAGCGCGTTCACCACCCACTGCCCTTCGCGCGCGACCAGGTTCTTGTTCAAGTCGTCGACCTTGCTGCCAACACCGAACACCGCGAGCGCGATCTTGGCCCTGGTCGACTGCGCGGCGTCGATGTGGCGTTCGACCTCGTAGTGGTTCATGCCCGCGGCGAGCAGGGTGCGTCGAGCCCTCGCCAGACCAGCCGCCTCGACCGCGGAACGACAGCAGGTGGCCACGAGTTCGTTGGCGATCGCGGCGGGCAGCTGCGGGGTGCGCACGAGCGCACGGGCGTCATCGAGGTAGCGGCGGATCGGATCGCTCGACACCCGCACCTCGACCACCGAACGATCGCGGCGCTGCACTTCGAGCACGGTCGCGTCGAGCTCCATCCGCCGCACCGCCTCGGCGAGGCGCTCGTCGTGGGTGAAGACCACCACCTGGCGGGTCCACGCCACCATGGCGAGCACCTGGGCCAGGCCGTCCACCTTCGCCGGGTCCATCGCCTGCACCGGGTCGTCGATCATGACGAAGCGGAACGGGCTCTCCTCGACCGTGGCGCGCGGCAGGAACAGCGAGAGCCCCAGCGCGTGCAGCTCACCCTGGCTCATCACGCCGAGCGCGGCGCCGTCCACCTCGTCCACCGTGACGTCGAGCAGCACCCGGCGCGCGGTTCCCGCGTTGCCCTGCAGGCGGATCGCGCCCAGTTCGACACTGCTCTGCTGGCGCAGCGTCTGCCACACCCAGCGCGCCGTCGTCTCCAGCGGCGTCATGCGCTCGCCGCGCAGACCCGCGGTCGCCGACTTCAACCAATCCTCGGCCTTCTTCACCGTGCGCAGTTCGGCGGCACGCGCGGCGACCTCGCGCGCCCCCTTCAGCCAAGTCGCGATCCGCGGGACCAGCGGCGTCCACACCTCGTCGAGGCGGTCGAGTTCCTTGCGGGTGCCCTGCTGCAGCAGGTCCAGTTCGTCGACCAGCCGCGCGTGCGCGCCGCGCAGCCGGTCGGCAAGGTCGGGGGTGTATTCGGCACTGGTCAACGCGGCCCAGTCGGACCAAGCGCCGCGTACCGCGGAGGTGTCCACCGACGGCGGGTTGCGCGGATCGAATTCCAATTCCGCCGGAACGAGATCCGGCAGCGCCCGCGCCGCCCGTATGGCATGGCCCAGTTCGGCGCGCGCGGTGGTGAGCGCGTCGACTCGGGCGGCGAGCTGATCGATGGCGGCCTCGGTGTCGCGGGCCCAGGCGTCGTCGAGGGCGCCGCTTCCACAGACCGGGCACGGACATGTCCCGCGCGCCGCTCGGTGATCGCGCGCCTTGCGCAACAGCTCGAGCACCCGCAGATCGGCCTCGGCGTCGGCGGTGGCGCCCCTGGCCAGCGCCTCGCCGCAGTGCTCCAGGCGAGCGGCCACCTCTTCCACTTCGGTGTCGGTCGGCAGCGCGAGCCGCACGATCGCCCGCAGCCCGTCCGGCCCGGCCGGGTCGTCGACGGCGCCGAGCACCTCGCGCCCGATCGCGGTGAGATCCGGCTGGGCAGGGCGTAGCAGACCCGTCACCCGGACCGCACGGTCGTCTGCCACCGACGCGAGCAGCTCGAGCAGCTCGAGTCGTTCCTGGCGCGAATCACGCACGGCGCGTTCCAGTTCCAGCCGACGCATTCGGATTCGTTCCTGCGCCATGGTGAGTTCGTCGAGACCTAGCAGCTGGTGTAGCGCATCGAACAGATCGCTCGGCTTGCCGTCGACCAGGGCACCGAGCTCACTGTAAGACAGGAACGGGCGGTAGAGCTCCAGCTGAGCCGCCCACCGGTCCACGTCGAATTCCGTTGGCGAGGCGGGCGGATACTGCTGAGTCCAGTCCGCGTCGGCCAGATCCGCGGCGGGAGTCCACTCCTTGGCGATGGTCAACTGTGTGTCTGCCGAGGCTTCGCTCGGCCGAGCACTCCTTGTGTCTGCCGAGGCTTCGCTCGGCCGAGCACTCCTTGTGTCTGCCGAGGCTTCGCTCGGCCGAGCACTCCTTGGCGCACCGCCCGCGGTGAGCAGCGCCAGCTCGATGCGCGGCGCGTCACCGTCGTGCAAGTTGCGCCAGCCCTCGCGCCAAGCGGCCGACCGCCCGTCCCACCGGCGATTTCCACCGGTCAGGGCCAGTTCGGCGGCCTCGGCGAAACTGGACTTTCCGCTGCCGTTGCGGCCGACCACCAGGGTGAGTCCGGGCCCGGGTGGCAGGTCCAGCGTCGTCTCCGGCCCGATGCCGCGGAAGCCGCGCACCCGGATGGAGCGCAAGAAGATGCCGGAGTGGCCGAATGCCGTTGTCGGATCACCAGGTTCGGCGCCGCCGAGCGCACGCAGCACGGTCCGCGTCACCGACGGCGGCACCGCGGGATCCTCGGCGAGGCGCCTGGTCACCACCGCGGACAGCCGGGGCGCCGCGTCCGCTGGCCCGTCGACCTGGACAGCGTCGGGATCCAGGCGCATGCGAAAACCCCCTCCACCACCGAGCCGCCACACGTCCTCCGACCCCGTGCACGGCGCCTTTGTCGAAGCTGTGCGAAACGGTACCCGATCGCGCCGTATTCGCAAGGAGTGCTCGGCCGAGCGAAGCCTCGGCAGACACAAAAAGTGCTCGGCCGAGCGAAGCCTCGGCAGACACCAAAAGTGCTCGGCCGAGCGAAGCCTCGGCAGACACCCACCGTGCCGGTGCGAATCTGCCCGCGGGGATGGATATGGTCATCGAAACGGCTCGGCTGCGTCTCGATGTCCACCCCTCGCCAACCCCGGCGGGCAGCTCGATGGTGTCAACACCCGTTCCGGGTGGCTCGGTCGAGCCGAACAGCACAGAATGCCAGAGCGCATCGATCGGCGCAAGATCAGCTCGGTCGGCGAATGTGGCACGGCGACAAGAATTTCCGTGCGAACACACCGGCGGCGTCGGCACCTGTCGGTGTGCTGCGGTAGAAATCCGGTCAACCGAGGAATGGGGAAGGCGATGAGGCACCACCGAGCTGGAACCGTCCGATGACGACGCCCTGGACGGAAGACCAGGTCAGGGCGCTCGCACCGGACGCGGGTTCGCTGTCGGCGGCGCGCAAGTTTACGGACCGTTGGCGTGGCGCCGGGCAGCACGGCGTCGCGCTGTGGGGGCAGTGCCAGGGCAGCGGCGCGGTGCCGTACCAGACGGTGGTCGATCTGTCCGGCCCGGCGTACAGCTGCTCCTGTCCGAGCCGCAAGTTCCCCTGCAAACACGCACTGTCGCTGTTGCTGGCCTGGGCCGTGGGCGAGGTTCCCGCGGTCCCGGAGACCGCGGACTACGCGGCGGCCTGGATCGGCGGCCGCGCGGCGCGGTCGGCGTCCACCACGGGGCGCGTGGCCCGCACACCGAACCCTGCCACCGCCGAGCAGCGCAGGGTGCGGGTGACCGCGGGACTGGAAGAACTCGACATCTGGCTCGGAGACCAGGTACGCACCGGGCTCGCGCAGACGGAACGCTCGTTCCGCGCCTTCGAGGCCATCGCCGCCAGGATGGTCGACGCACAGGCGCCTGGCCTCGCTTCGGCCCTGCGCCGACTGCCGACCACGGTGGTCACCAGGACCGACTGGCCGGATCTCGTGCTGCGCGAGTATGCGCGGATGCACCTCCTGGTCGCCGCGCACCGGCAGCTCGACGACGTGGAGCCCGCGCTGCGTGCGAGTATCCGCACTCACATCGGCTACCCGAATCCGGCCGAGGCGGTGCGCGGCGAACCCGCGGTGCGGGACCGGTGGATGGTGTTCGGTGTGCGGGTCTCCGATGAGGAGCGGCTGCACACCAGGCGCACTTGGCTGTACGGGCGAGCGAGCAAGCGCTGGGCGCTGATCGTCGACCACTCCTTCGGCTCCCCCAGCTTTCCCGCCGACGTTCCCGCGCTCGGTCAACTCGCCGATGTCGAACTGCACTACTACCCCGGCACCGCGCCGCTGCGGGCGCTCTGGGGCGAACGGCGCGGCCCCGCCGAACCCTTCACCACGCTGCCCGCCGACAAGGACCGGCCGAAAACCATCGCGGCCGCACTGGCCGACCACGCCGCGGCGCTCGGCGCCGATCCGTGGCTGCGCACATGGCCGATGCTGCTCGTCGACGTGATTCCCGCGCTGACCGAACAGGGTTGGTACCTCACCGAATCCGACGGCACGGCGCTGCCGATCGCCGCGGCCGAGCAACCGTGGCGACTGCTGGCCGTCTCCGGTGGCCACCCGGTGACGGTGGCCGCCGAATGGGGCACCGACGGGCTGGCTCCGATCTCGGTGTTCACCGCGGGCGAGGTCATCGACCTGGCGCCAACGGACCCCGTCGGCCGCCCGCCGAATTCGCCTGCCGTACAGACCTCGAGCGCGGATTTGACTTCCGTCGCGCTGCTCGGTACCGCGCGCCGGACACCGGATCTCGACCGGCTGGCGCCTCCGGTGGCGCGCGCCGCGGTCCGGTTGCCGACCGACCCGGCGCTGCGGCTTCTCGAAACCGCCGCGTTGCAGGATGTTTTCACGCGCGGCGCGGTCATGCCCGCCACCGCGACCGCGACCGAACCCGCGGCGGATGACGACCGCCGCCTGCTGCCGCGCCCGGCTGCGGCACGACTGACGCGCATGGTGCAGGAGCACTCGGCCTTCCTCCCGGAATGGTTCGAAGCAGCGGCGCCGCACGACTATCGGGCCCCGGGCGCGCTGAGCGTGCGACTACTGGAGCAGGCGAAGATCAACGCCGCGCTGCGCGAGCCACTGCTGCGCCTGGCCGGCGCCCGCGGCAGCTGGCTGGCCGCGCAGCACCCGGAGTGGCGGAACCTGGTGCGGCAGCAGCCCATCGCGTCCGACCTTTCCGTGGAAACCTGGCAGTTCGGGCAGCCGCCCGAGCGGCGCGACTGGCTTGCCGCGCTCCGTCGTCGCGACGCCGACGCCGCCGGAAAGCGGCTCGTCGCGGCATGGCCGAAGGAATCCGGTCCGCTGAAGGCGGAGCTGCTGGCCGTGCTCGCCGAGGGCATCGGGCCGGATGACGAACCGCTGTTGGAGACGGCGCTGGACGATCGGCGCGCCGATGTGCGGCGCACCGCGGCGGGGCTGCTCGCGCTGCTGCCGAATTCGGCGTTCGCGCAGCGCATGCGGAACCGGGCGACCACGTGGATCCGCGCCGAGCACCGGATGCGGCACACGAATCTGGTGCCCGCTCTGCCCGACGCGCTCGACGCCGCCACACAGCGCGACGGAATCACCGACCGCACGGTCGAATTCGCCTACCGCTGGAACGGCGCGCCCGATGTTCAGGCCGCCCGTTTGCGGCAGGTGGTCGCGGCGACACCGCTGGCGCACTGGTCGAGTCTGCTGAACACACCGGAGCAGGCGGTGCGCACCACGATCGAGGACCGATTCCGGCAGCCGATCTTCGATGGCTGGGTGGATGCCGCACTCGCACAACATGATTCGCCGTGGGCGCGCGCGCTGTTCGAGGCGGGCGTGCCGACCGATCTGGCTATGCTGCGCCGGCGTGAGCTGTTCGCGCTGCTCCCGCTGCCCGACCGGACCTCGCATCTGTTGCGGCTGGACGGCTCCTGGCTCTCCGAGATCGAGGCACTGCTGCCCGCGATGGGCCACCCATGGCCGGACGCGCTGGCGCAGCATCTGATCCTGCTGCTGTTCGAGCGGGCACGGGCAGCGGCCCGCCGCCCGGACGCACACGGCGCCTCCCCGAACGCGCACCGGTCGCTGCTGGCCACGGCCGCTGTCCATCTCCCCGTCGCCGTCGCGGACGCCGTCGCCGCGGTGGCCCACCGGTGCGACGATCCCGCTTGGGAGCGCGCCTTCGACCAGCTCGCCCACGACCTCAACCACCGCTCGATCATGCTCGAGGAGTTGCAGTGACCACAATCGACCCCACGCCGAACCTCCTGCGCCCGCACGCGGAACAGGCGTACGCCGACGAGTTGCGTGCCCTCGCCGCCGACGACGAACGGCCCCGGCCGCCGTCCTGGCGGTTGTCACCCTGGGCGGTGGTCACCTACCTGCTCGGCGGAACTCTCGACGACGGCACCGTGATCACCCCGAAGTACGTCGGGCCCCGCAGGCTGATGGAGGTGGCGGTTTCGACGCTGGCAACTGATCGCGCGCTACTCCTGCTCGGCGTGCCGGGAACTGCCAAAACCTGGGTCTCGGAACATCTTTCGGCGGCGATCAGCGGTGCGTCGACGCTGCTCGTGCAGGGGACTTCGGGCACGGCCGAGGAAGCGATCCGGTACGGCTGGAACTACGCGCGACTGCTCGCCGAAGGGCCGAGTAAAAGCGCACTGGTGCCCTCGCCGGTGCTGACCGCGATGCGCACCGGTGCGATCGCCAGGATCGAGGAGCTCACCCGCATCCCCTCGGACGTGCAGGACGCGCTGATCACCGTGCTGTCGGAGAAGACGCTCCCGGTACCGGAACTCGGCATGGAGGTGCAGGCGAGCAAAGGGTTCAACGTGATCGCCACCGCGAACAACCGCGACCGGGGCGTCAACGATCTGTCCTCCGCGCTGCGCCGCCGGTTCAACACGGTGGTACTTCCGCTACCCGCCAGCGAGGACGAGGAGGTCGCCATCGTCAGCAAGCGGGTCGAGCAGCTCGGGTCCGCCCTGGAACTGCCCACGGTGCCCGCCGCGGCCGAGGAGGTGCGGCGGGTGGTGCGGGTCTTCCGTGAGCTGCGCTCCGGCAGCACCGCCGATGGGCGGACCAAGCTCAAGTCGCCGTCGGGAACGCTGTCCACCGCCGAGGCGATCTCAGTGATCACCAACGGGATCGCGCTGTCGGCCCACTTCGGCGACGGGGTGCTGCGCGCCTCCGACATCGCCGGCGCCGTGCTCGGCTCGGTGATCAAGGACCCGGTGGCCGATGCGGTGGTCTGGACCGAGTACCTGGAGGCCGTGGTCCGGGAGCGGCCGGACTGGTCGGACTTCTACCGTGCCTGCCGTGAGATCACCGGGTGAACTCCTGCACCGGAGCCAAGCCGGTGACCAGGGTGTTCGGTATTCGCCACCATGGTCCCGGCTCGGCGCGCTCATTGCGGCTGGCCCTGGAGGCATTTCGTCCCGACATGATCCTCATCGAAGGTCCCGCCGACGCCGACCCGCTGGTGGGCTACGTCGCGGCCGAAGGGATGGCGCCACCGGTCGCGCTGCTGGCCTATGTCCCGGACGCACCGGCCAAGGCCGCGTTCTGGCCGTACGCGGTGTTCTCCCCCGAGTGGCAGGCGCTGCGATACGCCGTGCGGAACTCCGTGCCTGTCCGGTTCTGCGATCTGCCCGCGACGGTCGTCCTCGCGGCGGAGGACGAGCCCGGCGATCGATTCGATCCACTGACCGCCCTGGCCGAGGCGGGCGGCTACGACGACGCCGAGCGCTGGTGGGACGCGGTCGTCGAATCCGCCCCCGACGCCGACGCGTTCGACCCCATCACCGAGGCGATGGGCGCACTACGGGATTCCGCCGAGCAGACCGCGCGCGAACAACAGCCTGTGCCTGGCACCACCGAGCACGCACCGGCAAACACCGAAACGCGCAACGAGCCAGCGCACAGCAAACCACCACAAACCGCATCGGCCCACGGCCGACCCGGGCACGGCGAACCAACACACAGCGAATCGACGCGAAGCGCGCACGACCAACCAGCGCACGGCGCACCGGCCCCCGGCCAACCGGGGCACGGCGAACCAACACGCGGCGAAGCGACGCGAGGCGTACGAGCGCACGACCAAACAGCGCAAGGCGCACCAGCTCACAGACCGGCGACAGGCGAACGGGCGCACAACGAGTCAGCACGAGGCGAACCAGCACGAGGCGGACGGACGGACAACGAATCAGCGCACGACCGAGCAGCAGGCGAACCAGCGCACGACAGTCACGCACACCACGAACCCATACCCGGCGAATCCACGGATACCGAAGCACTGGAGGCGAATTCGGTTGCCGAAGCGCTCTCCGACGCCGACATCAGCCGACCGGCACCACCTGATCCGATCACCATTGACGCGAACACGCTGCGGCGTGAGGCCTACATGCGGCAGACCATGCGCAAGGCGCTGAAGGACGGGGCGGTCCGGCTGGCGGTCGTGTGCGGCGCATGGCACGCGCCCGCACTCACGGGCAAGCTCGGCCCCGCCGCCCCTGATACCCGTCTGCTGAAAGGGCTTCCGAAGACCAAGACCCGACTCACCTGGGTGCCTTGGACACATTCGCGGCTGTCCACGACCTCCGGATACGGTGCGGGCGTCACCTCGCCGGGCTGGTACCACCACCTGTTCACCGAGACCGAGCAGCCGATCGTCCGGTGGCTGACGAAAGTCGCCGGCGTGCTGCGCGCCCACGATCTGCCCGTCTCCAGCGCGCACATCATCGAATCTGTCCGGCTCGCCGACACTCTCGCCGCGCTGCGCGGCCGCCCACTCGCGGGGCTGTCGGAGGTCACCGAGGCGACCAGGTCGGTGATGTGCGCGGGCGACGAGACGATGCTGCGTCTGGTGGTCGGCGAGCTCGTCGTCGGCGAGGCGCTCGGCAGCGTTCCCGAGGGGACACCGACCGTCCCGCTGGACGCGGACCTACGCGCCAAGATCCGGTCACTACGTGTGAAACAGGAACCTCATGCCCGCACCATAGACTTGGACCTGCGCAAGCAGCGCGAAGTCGAACGGTCGCGGCTCCTGCACCGGCTGCGCGTGCTCGAAATCGGGTGGGGCACGCTCACCACAAGCGAGGTACGCGGCTCCGGCACCTTCCGGGAGACCTGGACGCTGGAATGGCGGCCCGAGTACGCGATCTCGATCATCGAGGCCTCCCGCTGGGGCACCACCATCCGTACCGCCGCCGAGGCGAAGATCCTCGACACCGCGAGCCGGGCGGAGAGCACCGTCGTCGAGTTGACCGCCGCGCTGGAGGTGGCCCTGCTCGCTGATCTCGGCGGTGCCACCGACGGGCTGATCGCCCGGCTGGAATCCGCCGCCGCGCTCGACCACGACGTCACCCACCTGCTCGCCGCCCTGCCAGGGCTGATCAGAACGCTGCGCTACGGCGACGTGCGCGGCACCGACACCAAGGCACTCGGACACGTCGCCGACGGACTGCTCGTGCGCATCTGCGCGGGCCTGCCCGCGGCAGTGACGGGACTGGACACCGATGCCGCCGCCGAGCTGTGCACCCTGCTCGACGCGGCACACACCGCCATCCATACCAGGGACGACAGCTGGGCGACCGACGAGTGGCTGGCCGTGCTCGGCCGCCTCGCCGACCGAGACGACGTGCACGGCGCCTTGGTCGGCCGGGCCGTTCGGCTACTCGCCGACGCCGGCCGCATCGGCGACGCCGAGTCCGCGCGTCGGCTCGCCGCCGCCCTGTCGGTCGGTAACACGGCCGCGGCCAAGGCGGCGTGGATCGACGGGTTCCTCGGCGGCCACGGCTTGCTGCTCGTGCACGATCGAGAGTTGTTGCGGCTCATCGACGATTGGCTGCGCAAACTCGGCGACGACGCGTTCGTCGAAACACTACCGCTGCTGCGCCGGACCTTCGGCGCGTTCGAATCCGGCGAGCGCCGCGCGATCGGGCAGGCGGTGCGCGACGGCGGATCCGTCGTCGCGGCAGCGGGCACCGCGGCGGAATTCGATGTGGAGCGCGGAAGGATCGCGGTGCGCACTGCCGCGGAGATCCTGGGGGTGACGGTATGACTGCCGACGAAACACAGGCGCGGCGTTGGCGTTTGGTGCTCGGCGCGGCGGCCGAGGAGGGTCTCGGCGGGCTCGGCTCCGCTGAGGACGTGGCCATGGACCGGGCGTTGTCGACGCTGTACAACACCCACGACCACCAGTCGCCGGGCAAGCGCACCGGCGGGCTGCAGGGCTCGGCGCCGCGCGTGGCCCGCTGGCTGGGCGACATTCGCGGCTACTTCCCCGGCACTGTCGTCGAGGTGATGCAGCGCGACGCCGTGCAGCGGCTGAACCTCACCCAGCTGCTGTTGGAGCCGGAGTTGCTCGAGGCGGTCGAGCCGGACGTGCACTTGGTAGGCACTTTGCTGAGCCTCAACCGGGTGATGCCCGAGACCACCAAGGCGACCGCGCGCATGGTGGTGGAAAAAGTGGTCCGCGAGATCGAGCAGCGCATCGCAGCGCAGACTGTCGCCGCGGTCAACGGTGCGCTGAACCGCGCGGCCCGTGTCACGCGCCCACGCCTGCGAGATATCGACTGGGACCGCACCATTCGCAAGAACCTCGCGACGTATCTGCCCGAGCACCGCACCGTGGTGCCGGAACGCCTCGTCGGCTACGGCCGCAAGGCACAGGCGGTGCGTCGCGACGTCGTGCTCGCCATCGATCAATCCGGGTCGATGGCCACCAGCGTCGTGTATGCGTCGGTGTTCGGCGCGGTGCTCGCGTCCATGCGGTCGCTGCGAACCTCGCTGGTGGTCTTCGACACCGAAATCGTCGATCTCACCGACAAACTCGACGACCCGGTGGAGGTGCTGTTCGGCACCCAGCTCGGTGGCGGCACCGACATCAACCGAGCTCTCGCCTACTGTCAGTCCCTCGTCACCCAGCCCGCCGACACACTGTTCGTCCTCATCTCCGATCTGTACGAGGGCGGCATACGCGACGACATGCTCCGCCGTGTGAACGCGATGAAGGAGTCCGGCGTCCAGATCGTCGTCCTGCTCGCCCTCTCCGACGACGGCGCCCCCGCCTTCGACCACGATAATGCCGCCGCCCTCGCGGCCCTCGACATTCCCACCTTCGCCTGCACCCCCGACAAATTTCCCACCCTCCTGGCCTTGGCCCTCGACCGCGGCGACATCCAATCCTGGGCCAACACCGATGCCGCCCACCGCTGACCCATCACCGCACCGCGCTACCTGCCCTGGCACCGAGCCGCCTCGACACCACAGGGGCAGCGCCGAGGCGACTCGCTCAGCTACCTGCCGAGAAGCTGCTGTCCCCCTGGACCAGGGAAAAGATCTGGACGGCAAGCGAGAGCAACGTATTCAGGATGGCAAGCGGATCCACGGCGACTCCTTGTCCGAACTGGCAAACAAGATGGGCCCCGTGATCGTACTGGTGAATGGAACCCCCTCCGGGTGACCGCCGCGCGGCGTGTATCGACCACTGACCTACCCAACCGCCGACAACGCGGCGTACCGCCTCGCCCGAAGTGCGACCAGCGCCCTCACACCCAGTGCCGGTTGCCTGGCTGCGCATCGAAACGCACACCGAACGTAGCCCAATGGTGGTTCTGCTTCGCCCCGAAGCCACCATTTCACTACCGTCGATGACGGCTTCCCTGCGGCCGATAGGGAGCAGGACCCATGACGCCCCACGCGGTGGACGACGCGGGCACTACGAGTGGGTGCAGCGTGGCGGATATGGCAAGCAACACCACGGCGACAATGATGTCGAGCCAGTAGTGGTTGGCCGTGCCGACCACGACGAGCGTGGTCAGGACGGGGTGGGCAAGGGCGAGCCAGCGCCAGCGGGTGCGGTTCGCGGCGACCACCGCGAAGGCGAGCAGTAGTGCCCAGCCGACGTGCAGCGAGGGCATGGCGGCGAACTGATTGGACAGTCCGCCGGAATCGGCCGCACCGTAGACGGATTGGCCGTGCATTGCGGCCAGATCGACGAAGCCTTGGTCAGGGAGCATCCGTGGCGGTGCGAGCGGGACCAGCATGTGCACCACGAGCGCCGCTCCGGTAAGGGCCACCATGAGGTTTCTGGTCCAGCGGTAGTGCTCCGGCCGGAACATCCACAGCCACAGCAGGACACCGACGGCGGCGGTGAAATGAGCTGTGGCGTAATAGAAATTGGCCGGAACCGCGAAGAGATCATGGTGGACGAAGATCGCCTGGACCGTCGTCTCCTCCGGCAGGCCGAGCCGGTCCTCGACACCGAGCAGGTCATGCGCGTTGTCCATGGCGCGGCCCATGTCGTCGGCGGAGACCATGCGACCTGCCCGATAGCCGAGGTACAGGACCGTGATCAGGGCGAGTTGCCGAATCGCCTCACCGCCGCGGCCGTGCACGGCCGCCCGCACCCGTTCGACGACTCCACCGGGCGTGAACTCGAGTTCGACGCCAGGGCCGCCAAGACCCACTGCGACCATCGCGCGGCCTCCTTCCCCGTTGAACCAGGCCGTTACCCAAAAATTAAGCGGAGTGGCAACCTCCGTTTAAATTAGCATCACCGAGCCGACAACTTCAGCAGAATGTGACGGGGCAGACACGCGAACGCACTGAGACGGATTCGCTTGCACAAGAAGCGGATTCGCGACAGTTGCTGCTACCCGCACACGGGACGGGACAGGTGGCCACGCTCGAAAACTCATCCGGCACCAGACGCCGCGAAAGTTCCTCCACCGCAACATGCCAACCATCGCGAATGAGGCAGTTGCGTCGGTCGAGCCCGACCTGTTCTGGTCGTTGTGTGGTGGCGGTGACTATGCGCCGGTCACGGCGATCGAGTTCGACCTGCATCTGGTCCCGACACTGTATGGCGGGGCCAGATGCTCAGGCCAGCCGACCGCGCCCTGCAGGTCATGTCCGCATTCCAGGAGATCACCGCGACAGCGCCGCAGGAGTTGCCGCTCTGGGGGAATGCGATCGAACTACCTTCCCGTCCAGCCATCCGGACAGCGGTCAGCTCAGCTCGTACCGCATGAACACGTCCGCGCGCTGGTACGGCATCGGCCCGATCTGATCGCTCGGCACGTGCACGAAACCGATTGATTCGTACAGATGCACCGCGTTGGGCAGTTTGGTGCTGCTGCCGAGGAACAGCGCTGTGGCGCCGCGCCGACGGGCATGGTCGATGGCCGCCCGCAGGATGAGCCGACCGAGGCCACGGCCACGGCAGTCCCGCGCCACGGCCATCTTCGACAGCTCGAACACACCGTCGCCCTCCGGCACCAGCGCCACACATCCGACGATGTCCTCGCCGTCGCGGGCGATCAGCACCTGCCCGCCTTTGGCGACGATCTCATGCTCCGGGTCGTCCAGTGTGGCGGAGTCGGCGGGCTCGAGGGAGAACAGCTCGACAATCCAGTCCTCGTTGAGGTTCTTGAACGCCTGGGCGTCAGCCGGGCTCGACATCGGCTCGATGACGATGCTGCCGGCCTGCTCGGCGGCTGCGCATTCGGTCTCCTGTAACACATCGTCAGCATGCCCGGCATGGAACCATCATGTCCAATACTTGATAGGTCCGATTGATATGTTGAACTTATGAATAATGGGGTGGAGCTACGGCACCTGCGCTACTTCCTGGCCGTCGCCGAGGAATTGCATTTCGGCCGGGCGGCTGCGCGGCTGCACATCGCTCAGCCCGCGCTGACCCAGCAGATTCAGCGCCTGGAAATGTTGCTGGGAACTCGCCTGCTCGACCGCACCTCGCGCAGCGTCGCCCTCACGCCGGCAGGGGAAGTCCTGCGCGAGCGCGCTGCGGCGATCCTCGGTCACGCGGCCCGCGACCTCGACGAGGTCGCTGGTATCGGTCAGGGCAGTCAGGGGCGGCTCTACCTGGGCTTCGTCCCGTCGGTGCTGCCGCTGAAACCGCTGCGGAGCGTCCGGCAGTTCCGGGACCGCTATCCGCTGGTCCACATTGAACTCATCGAGGGCTACACCACCCACATGATGGCTCAGCTCGGTCATGGCGCGCTCGACATGGCAATCGTGCGCGATCCCGACAGTGAGCCGGGTATCGTCGTGTTCCCGCTGGTCACCGAGCCGTTCATGGCGGTACTTCCGGTCGACCACCCGCAGGCGGACCGCGCCGTCCTCACCGGCCCCGAACTCGCCGACGACCCGTTGGTGTTCTTCCCGCGGGCCGCCGGCGCCCATGCCCACGACAAGAACCTGCGGCCCCTGGTGGAGGCCGGCTGCCGGCCCCGCATCGTGCAGGAGGGCAACAACTGGACCACCATCCTCTACCTCGTGGGTGAGGGCCTGGGCGTCACCATCGCGCCACGCAGCGCGACGTTCACCGCACCGAAGTCGGTGCGCATCGTGCCGCTCGCCGAAACCGAGGCCACGACAACGGTTTATGTGGCGCACCGGGTGGATGACGATCGGCCTCTCGTGCGCAACTTCCTGGCGCTGCTGCCGAACGGCGAGGCTCAGCCGCGCGGCAGGGAGGCTCGAACGGCAGGCGCCACAGCACATCTCGCCACGGTGGTCGAGTAGTCGGCCGAACACACATAATGCCGACGAGCGGGTGTTCGTTCGGTTGGAGTGATTTTCTGGTCACGCCACGTCGATCGCATCGAACAAAGGAGATCCATGGCAATTACCTCGTACCACGGAACTTTCTATACGGATAGCCCGGAAATCGTGGAGCAGATGCTGAGGTCATGGCTGTCGATCGACGATTTGCAGATGAGGCCGCGCCGCGGGTTCCAGGTGTACTACGAGACCGACGGATTCGAACTCTTGTGTCATGATGCAGGGGGATTGGGTACGCCCACATACTTTCTTCTCGAAGGACATATCGATGGCGTGCCCGAGGTGGCGGTTGGTAGGCTCCGGGATCTTGCCGAGCACTGCAGAAGCACTGGTCTCGAGTTCAGCATCGACTACGAAGAAGTCGACGCTGACGGAAATTCGCTGAGTGCTGAGAAGACGATCAGCTGATCGGGATGGTGAATTGCGCCGCACGGGTTTTCAGAGATCGGCAATGGCCGCGAGTGGGGGTGTACGCGCAGCGCGCACCGCGGGCCAGAGCGCGGCGAGTACCCCGACGACTGCCGAGCTGATCAGGACGAGCACCAGCTGCGTCCACGGGATGGCGATCTGGTCGAGTCCGAGATCGCGCAGCGTCCGCAGGAATCCCACGCCCAGCCCGAGCCCAAGCGCCATGCCGACGACGGCGCCGAATACCGCGATCAGCATCGATTCCAGATAGATCGTCCTGCGCACCTGGGCGCGCTGCATGCCGACGGCGCGCAACATGCCGATCTCGCGTCGCCGCTCCACCACCGACAGCGCGAGCGTGTTCACGATGCCGAGGATCGCGATCACCACCGCCAGAGCGAGCAGCCCGTAGAGGATGGCCAGTAGCGTGTTGATCTGCCGACCCTGCGCGCCCTTGAACTCTTCGCGGTCCTGCACCTGCACCACGACGTACTGCTCGGTCGCCTTCTCCAGGTCGGTGCGCATCTCGGTGAGGTTCGCGCCCGGCTTCGCCTTGATCAGCACCAGGTAGTTGGTCCGGAAGTTGAGCGGCACCAGTTCCTCGAAGAGACTCTTCGACACCACCATCGGGCCGAGCAACGGTGTCTTCTTGTACACGCCGACCACCGTCAGCGGAATCTTCTTGCCGTCGAAACCGGTCACGGTAACTTGCCGGCCGACCTGCCAACCACGATCGTCGGCCTCGTCCTCCGAGACCAGCACGTCGTGGCCACCGACGGTGTTGCTGCCGCGCACGATGTCGTAGCTCAGCACCCGGTCCAGCGGTCCGTCCGCCGAGGTGCCTATGACCTGTTCGTCATCGATCTTGAACCCGACGCCGCGGACCCCGACCACGTCGGCCACACCAGGCACCGACGTGCGGACCGCGTCGGCGGCGCCGAACGGCACCCCGAGCAGCTGCGGACCCGCCAGCACGTAATCGGCCCGCACACCCTTGTCCACCAGAACGCCGACGCTGGCCTTCGCCGACGCGCCGAGCATGCCGATCGCCGACACCAGCATCAGCCCGAGGGTGAGCGCGAAAGCCGTCGCGGCGGTGCGGCGGGGGTTGCGCGTCGCGTTGTTACGCGCCATCCGGCCGATCGACCCGAAGGGTCGCACCAGCGCACCGAGCACGGACACCACCGGCCGCGACAGCGCGGGTGCGGCGAGCAACACGGCGAAGATCAGGCCGAGCGCGCCGACCCCGACGGTCGCGGCCGCGGTTCCCCCGGCCGATCGCGCACCCACCACGACGAATCCGACACCGAGCACGGCCAGCACCGCACCGATCGCGGTACGCAGCCGCAGCGATTCACCGGCGGATGCGAACTCCTCGCGCATGGCCTCCACGGGCGGAATCCTCGACGCCCGGCGCGCGGGCGCGTAGGCACTGACCATCGTCACCGCGAGACCGACGAGCAGGCCGACCAGAATGGTGCGCGGCAGCACCGCCATCGACCCGGTCGGCAGACCGAGGTCGAACGCGTTCAGCAGCGCCGACAATCCGAACGCCAATCCGACGCCACCCGCGAGACCGATCGCACTGCCGATCAGCCCGATGACGAATGCCTCGGCCACCACCGACCAGCCGACCTGCTGACGGCTCGCACCGACCGCGCGCAATAGCGCCAGCTCACGCAATCGCTGCGCGACGATCATCGAGAAGGTGTTGTAGATGATGAACGTGCCGACGATCAGCGCGATCGCGCCGAACGCGAGCAGGAAGTAGTTGATGAAGTTGAGCGCGTTGGAGACTTCCTTTTTCAGGTCCGCGCGGACCTGTTCGCCGTTCTGCACCTTGTAGTTCGGCAGCGCCTCGGCCAGATTGTCGCGCAGCTCGTCGCCAGGTATCCCGGACGCCGCCAGATCCACATAGGCGACGTGCATGCCGTCGGTGAACAATTTGCGCGCCTGCGCGTCGTCGAACAGTACGGCGATGAAACCGCCGGTGTCCGAAGGGACTTCGTAGATGCCGGTCAGGGTCACCTCGATGGGGTCGGGTAGCGACGGGATCAGGATCTTGGTCCGATCACCGATTTTCAGCCCGGCCCGCTCGGCCCCACCGGTGTTCAGCGCGATCTCACCGGGCCGGGCGGGCGGGACGCCCTGCACGAACTTGTCCGGCTCCGCGACCGCCTTCTCCGGCGGCAGGTACGACTGGCCGATGCTGGGCGCTCCGCCGGTCTGCACCGCTTTCTTGCCCGCGGGATCGAGCAGCACCACCGGTCCGTTCACACTGGGCGCTACCGTGCGGACGCCGGGGTACTTCGCGAGCTCGTCCACCACATTGTTCGGAATGCCTTGCGCCTGGCGCTCTTTCGGGCCCACTCGGACATCGACACCCTTGGCCTGGTTCGCGAAGATCCCGTCGAAGGTGCGCTGCAGCGTGTCGGTGAACACGAACGAGCCGGCGATGAAGGCGGTGCCGAGCACCACCGACAGCAGGGTCAGGGCCAGGCGGACTTTGTGTGCGGCGAGATTGCGCAGCGCCACCTTGCGCATCGGACTACCGGCCATCACTATCACGCCTGCTCCAGCGACTTCATCCGGTCGAGTACGGTGTCCGCGGTCGGATCGCGCATCTCGTCCACGATGCGTCCGTCGGCGAGGAAGACCACCCGGTCGGCGAACCCGGCCGCGTGCGGCTCGTGCGTGACGATGACCACCGTCTGCCCGAACTCGTCCACCGCGGCGCGGAGGATTGTCAGCACCTCCTCCGAGGCACGCGAGTCCAGGTTGCCGGTCGGCTCGTCGCCGAAGATGATTTCCGGCTTGCCCGCGAGTGCCCGCGCGCACGCCACCCGCTGCTGCTGTCCGCCGGACAGTTCACTGGGACGGTGGGTGAGCCGATCGGTCAGCCCGAGCCGTGTCAGGACGGTGTCCAGCCAGTCCTGGTCCGGCTTGCGCCCCGCGATGTCCAGCGGCAGCGTGATGTTCTCCAGCGCCGTGAGCGTCGGGACCAGGTTGAACGCCTGGAAAACGAACCCGATCCGGTCCCTGCGCAGGAACGTCATCTGCTTGTCGGACAAGGTGGTGAGGTCGGTGTCCCCGATACGCACGGTCCCGGAGCTGGCGCTGTCGAGCCCGGCCAAGCAGTGCATCAGGGTCGACTTACCCGATCCGGACGGGCCCATGATCGCGGTGAACTCCCCCTTCGCGAACTCGGCCGATACTCCATCCAATGCCCTGACCTGGGTATCTCCCGAACCGTAGACCTTGGTCAGTTCGATAGCACGGGCCGCGACATCGGGCTGAGCCACTTTCTCGGCGGTGTCGGCAGGCATGGCTTGCGAAGTCATGCCGTCCAGTCTTACCGGGTTCGCGCCCATGTGCCATGTTTGTTGGCCGCGCGGGCGCGGCGGGTTCGCGGCCCCCTTGTGGCTCGCGTCCGAGCGACCGACGCTGGCGACTTCGTCGCGGACGCGTCGGCCGCTCGGACGCGAGCTGGGCCGCGAACAGGGAATGCTCGGTCTCGCTTCGCTCGGAAACGGGAGTCTGGCCGATGTGGTTACGCAGGTTGTGATCCCGGCATCGGGGTTCGCCATCTATTGATGTTTCGGGCTGTGTTTGTAGTGCGGCGCCTGCCGCGCTATTGTTCGCCGCCATGCTTGGTCTCGCTCCGCTCGGAAGCAGGGGCCGATGTGGTTGTGTGTGTGGGGGGGGCGACCGATCAGGTTAGGTGCGGGCTCGCTCGACGACCCACTCGAAGGCCGACGCCTTCGATCGTGCGCCCTCGGCGGCACGGGAACGGTTGGGTTCGCCGAGTTCGACGAGCAGTTCCTCCGACAGCGCGACCAGCGCGGCCAGCGCCGCGGGGTCGAACCACTCCGGCCGCGTCGCGAAGAGGATGTCCTCGGAAGAAGTGTTGCCGCTCGCGCCCGGGGCGAACGGGCAACCGCCGAGGCCGCCGAGCGCCCCGTCGACCATGTCCGCGCCCGCCGCGACGGCGGCCAGGGTGTTGGCCACGCCCATCCCCCAGGTGTCGTGGCCGTGGAAGACGATGCGCCGCTGCGGGGTTCGCTCCCGCACCGCCGTGACAAGCGCCGCGACCTGTCCCGGATACGCCTGTCCGAGCGTGTCGGCGATGACGATATCTTCCGTGCCCTCGGTGCGCGGGTCGCGGGCGATGGCAAGCACCCGCTCCGGATCGACCGGCCCGTCGAACGGACAAGTGAAAGCCGTTGCCAGACACAGCTGAATCGACCCGTCCACCGCCCTGGCCAGCCGCACCGCGTCCGGCAGCACGGCGACACTGTCCTCGGTGTCACGCCCGATGTTCGCCCTGTTGTGCGCGTCCGACACCGAGAAGCAGTACTGGAAGTTGCGCATCCCCGCCGCCGCCGCCTTCTCGACGTGTCTCGGCGTGGCCACCCACACCCAACAGCGTTGCAGCTCTTCGGGAGTCAACTCGGCGACGAGCTCCATCGTGTTCGCCATCGGCGCGACCAGGTCCGGCCGCGCCATGGAGCCGATCTCCAACGCGGGCACCCCGAGCGCGAGCAGGCGGCGCACCACCTCCACCTTCCGCTCGACCGGCAGCAGTTTGCCGGTGAGCTGCAACCCGTCGCGCAGCGTCACGTCGCGTAGAACCGGCGCGGTCATCGCGGTCCTCCCGCCTGGCGGCGTCCACACATCACGCCGCCCCACGGCTTCTCGCCCGCCCCGGTCGGATTCGGCTGCACCGCGGGCCTGCTGCTGCCCGGCGAACGCAGTTCTCGTGCTCCGCGCCCCTGGGGTCGCCTGCGATCTTGTGGCTGCGTGCTCATGGCGACTCCGGTATCTTGCGGGACACCCGCACCCGGTCGGCGCCGATGAGCGCTGCGCGATTATGTCTCATCACGCCTCCAGTATCTTGCGGGACACCCGCACCCGGTCGGCGCCGATGAGCGCTGCGCGATTATGTCTCATCACGCCTCCAGTATCTTGCGGGACACCCGCACCCGGTCGGCGCCGATGAGCGCTGCGCGATTATGTCTCATCACGCCTCCAGCTCGTCGATCTCGGCCTCGCTCATGCCGAGCAACTCGGAGAGCACCTCTCGGGTGTGCTCTCCCAGATCGGGCCCGACATTGCGGATGGGCAAGGACTGTTCACCGATCACCGGGACGATGCCGGGGAAGCCGACCATCTTCGGTTCCGGCGCACCGACATCCACCGCGAACGGCTGGATCATGTTGCGCGCCCGGTACTGCTCGTCGGCCACGATGTCGGCGGCGGTATAGATAGGGCCGCACGGAATGGCCGCGGCCTCCAGCAGCTTCAGCGCCTCGGCGCGGGTGTGCCGGATCGTCCACTCGCCGATCGCCGCGTCGAGTCGCTCGCGGTGACGCCAGCGGCCCGCGTTGTCTTGGAGCTCCGGGTCGGCGGCCAGGTCCGGGCGCTCGATGACCGCCATATAGCGCTGGAAAATGGCATCGCCGTTGCCGCCGATGATGATGCTGGCTCCGTCGCCGCACGGGTAGGCGTTACTCGGCGCGATGCCCTCCATCCGGCCGCCGACGCGTTCACGCTGGATGCCGTAGGCGAGGTAGTCCGGCACCAGCGATTCCATCACGGACAGGATCGCCTCGTTGAGCGCCACGTCGACAACCCGCTCAGACAGGGGTATCGGCGCGTCTTGCGCGGTTCGGCGTTCGCGCTGGAACAGCATCATCACGGTGCCGAAGGCGGCATAGATGCCCGCGATCGAATCACCGATCGAGACCCCGGTGCGCACCGGAGGACGATCCGGGTCGCCGACCAGCTCACGCAGGCCGCCGACCGCTTCGGCCACGGCGGCGAACCCGGGACGCGCGGACAGCGGCCCGGTCTGCCCATAGGCCGAGATTCTGGTGATCACGAGGTCCGGATTCGCCTCGTTCAGCACCTCCGGCCCCAGACCCCACTTCTCCAGCATGCCGGGCCGGAAGTTCTCCAGCAGCACGTCACACCGCCGGATCAGATCGAGCACGATGCCGCGCCCCGCCTTGCTGCGCAGATCCAGCGTGATGGACTTCTTGTTGCGGTTGACGGTCCGATAGAGCATCGAGGTGTCGCCGCCGTAGAGTCGCCAGTTGCGCAGCTCGTCACCGACTTTCGGCCGTTCCACCTTGATCACCTCGGCGCCGAAGTCACCGAGGATCCGCCCTGCGGTCGGCGCGGCGATGTAGTTGCCGAGTTCCAGGACGCGCACCCCGTCCAGCGGCCGAATACTCATGATCACCAAGTAAACGTAGCGCGGATACTCCGCCGTTCACGGCGAGGGAGGAAGCGCGTCAGCTGCGCAGTCGACGTAACTTGTCACACGGTAGGGCGGTTCTGTTGTTCGATGTACTGGCGCAGGATCGACAATGGGCCGCCGCCGACCGACCCGGCGAAGTACGAACCCGACCACAAACGGACTCCTTTCCACTACGCGAAGCGCCCCCTGGGATGCGGGGTGGTCGGCGTGCCAAGCAGTTGGGCGAACTCGTACAGCACGTCCTCGGTGAGGTGGTCCTGCCCGCGGAAGAAGATGACCTTGTGCTCCAGCAGGGCGCGATCGATCACGTCGAGGTTGGTCGGGGCCAGGTCGCCGCCGAGCCGGACGTTGTCGACCCTCGAACACGCGGCGCCGCAAGCGCTGCAAAACAAACACAGATCAGCCCACGTGTTCACGCAGGTAGGCCAGATCGTCCGCGACGCCTTCGGCGGGGGTCTCCAGAATCACCGGGGCGTCCGCCGTCCTGCACACCTCGGCGAGCAGCTGCGGGTCGATGGTGCCGTCGGCGAAATTGGCGTGCTGGTCGGCACCGGAGTTGAACGCGTCGCGCGAGGAGTTCAGGTGCACCAGGTCGATCCGCCCGGTGATCGCCTTGATTCGGTCGACGACGCCGACCAGTTCCTCACCGCCCGCCCAGGCGTGGCAGGTGTCGAGGCAGAAACCGGCGCCGTAGTCTCCGACGGCGTCCCACAGCCGGGCGATGGAATCGAAGTGCCGCGCCATGGCGTGGCTGCCGCCCGCGGTGTTCTCGATCAGGATCGGGACCGCGAAGCCGCCCTTGTCCTGCTGGCGTTCGAACAGCTTGCGCCAGTTGTCGATTCCGGTCTCCAGCTCGGCGTCGGAGCGCACGTGCCCGCCGTGCACCACGAGGCCGAACGCGCCGAGCTCCGCGGCCGCCTTCGCCTGCTGCGCGACCGCGTTGCGCGAGGGCATGCGCAGCCGGTTGTTCAGACTTGCCACGTTGATCTGGTAGGAGGAGTGCACCACCACGTCGATCGGGCTAGCGAGGATCTCTTCGGTGCGCGGATGCGGGGTGGGTTTGTCCCAGCCCCGGGGATCGACGACGAACAGCTGGATGACGTCGGCGCCCAGTTTTTCACCGAAGCCGATCGGATCGCTGTCGAGCCGGACATGTGCTCCAATGCGCATAGCGGTCAGCCTAATGGGCGCAGCCGGACGAAGTCCGTGACCGAACGGGAGCTGCGCGATAGCTGCTATGGTTTCGATGTTTTCCGTGGTCGGGCCCGTCCCGGATCGCGCGTTCTTATGCTGTACGCCTGTTCGCCGGTGGGTCCCGGCGGGCGGCGGGAAGTGGAGCAGTCATGCTGGCCAGCGGTGACGTTTTCGCCGGCTATGTCATCGAGCGGCAACTGGGTCGCGGTGGCATGGGTTCGGTATACCTGGCGAAACATCCGCGGCTGCCGCGGATGACAGCGCTGAAGCTGCTGAACCGGGAGATGTTCTTCGATAAGGAGGTGCGGGCGCGATTCGAACGGGAGGCGGATCTGGTCGCCCAGCTCGATCACCCGAACATCGTCACGGTCTACGACCGCGGGCTCGAGGACGAGCAGCTGTGGATCTCGATGCAGTACATCGATGGCATCGACGCCGCCTCGGTGGAGGCGAAGTCGCTGCCGCCCGAACGTGCGGTGCAGATCATCAAGGAGACCGCGGACGCGCTGGACTATGCGCACGGCAGCGGCGTGCTGCACCGCGACGTGAAGCCCGCGAACATCCTGCTGGCCCGTTCCGGCGCGGGCCGCGGTGAGCGGGTGTATCTCACGGACTTCGGCATCGCGCGGCTGCGCGACGACACCGGGCATCTCACCCAGACCGGCACCTTCACCGCGACCCTCGCCTACGCATCGCCCGAACAGCTCACCGGCGCCGCGCTCGACCACCGGTCCGACCAGTACTCGCTGGCCTGCTCGCTGTTCTGGCTGCTCACCGGCACCGGCCCGTTCAAGGCGACGAACCCCGCCGCGGTGATCCAGGGGCATCTGCAAGGCGCTCCGCCCGCGCTGAGCAGCGTCCGCGCCGGCCTGTCGTACGCGCTGGACGGCGTGCTGGCCAGGGCGATGGCCAAGCGTCCCGACGACAGGTACGCCAGCTGCGCGGAGTTCGCCGCGGCCGCCAAGCAGGCGCTGACCACTCCGAGTGTGCCGTCGATGCCGGTGGTGGGTGGTCCCCGCCCGATCACCGGACCGCCTCAGCCGGTCACCGGTGGACCGCGCCCGACGACCGCGCGACCGATCAGCGGACCGCATATCCCGGTCACCGGCACGCCTTTCCCGGTGGCGCACGGCCCCGGCCCACAAGCCGGCGGACCGAATCAGCTCTCCGCATCGATATCGTCGCCGATGCCGCCGCCCGCGCCGGTGAACCAGTCGCCGCGCACCGGCCCCGCGCCACAGCCGACGCCCACCAACCCCTATGCCCAGCATTCCGGGTTCTCCGCGTTCACCGCGCCACCCGCTCCACCGCGCGGCGTGCCCACGCATCTGGCGGCCGGACCGCCGCGCAAGAACACCGGTTTGGTCGTCGGCGTCTCGGTGGGCGTCATCGTGCTGATCTTGGTGGTACTCGGCATCATCGGCGTGGTCACCAACTCGAGCTCCAGCAACGGCGGCAGCACCACCACCTCGGCAGTGCAGCCGAACATCGTCGGCGCGACCGCGGAGTCGATCAGCGCGGAGTTCCCCAGGATGGTGCCCCCGTCCAAGACCGAAGAAGTCGGATACAACGGCGCCGAGTGCTGGCTGGCCTCGCCGAGCTCGCCGCCGTCGCCGTCCAAGGGCGAACCGAACTTCGGCGACTGGGCCGCGCAGTGGCGCTGCTTCAAGGGTGGCAACAACGAGGACCCGTACTACCGCATTTACGCCTACAAGACACCCGCCGACGTGCAGAACGTGCTGAAGGGCCTGCCCTCGCAGGCCACCAAGTCGACGGACAGCAACGCCGGAAAGTCCTACACCAACTACAAATACGTGGACGACGGCGCCAAGATGGTCACCGCGTTCACCGGGGACCCGGATCGGACCCAGTTCCTGATGTACACCGACGGCTTCAGCTCCACCACGGTCGACGAGTTGTTGCGGTGGTGGCGCTCGGCGCCGCTGCACTGACGCGTGCCGCACCGGTGAGATGTCGCCGGGTACATCATCGAAAGCCTGCTCGATAAATGCGACCAGGTTCCAGCCGCTTGACATCTATCGGAGCATCATCGCGGCTGTTGGCGACGCGCCAGCACGTCTCCGGCCCATCAGAAACCGGGACCAGGCGTCGCATCCGGATGCAGCGACCCACCCACGGGTGCTACCGCAGGTCCTGGGTCGGACGCCTCGTCCGGCCGGATCAGAGCTTGTCGAGCTCGCCGTCGATCAGCGCTTCCAGCTGGTCCCGACCTTGGACGCCAAGCGCACCGCCGAGCGCCGTAGCAAGTCGATCGAACGGATCCTCCACCGTCAGCGTCGTGAAACTCTGCGCCAGTTCCGGCACGGTCCACAGTTCGTCGTCCTTGTCGATCTGACCGCCACGCGCCCATCCGTGATTCACCGCGATCGAACCGCCGCGCACCGAGAGCACCTGTCCGGTCAACGGACATGCCTCGTCGAGGAGGTAGGCAACCAGCGGAGCCACGGTGATCGGATCCTTCGGGTCCAGGCGGTCGGGCGGAAGGGTTCGATCCATGCCTGGCACCTGCTCTGTCAAGCGGGTACGGACCATCGACGGGCTGACGCAGTTCACTCGCACGCCCAGTCGCCGCAGCTCCAGGGCGTGCACGGTGGTCATCGCCGCGATTCCGGCATTGGCCGCGGCGTAATTGGTTTGCAGTGGAAGTGGATTCAGCAGGCCGGAACCCGAGGCGGTATTGACGATTGCCCGGTCCGTTCGCACACCCTCGTCGAATCGCCGCCGCCAGAACGCCGCCGCCCACCGGCTGACCGCGAACGTTCCCTTCAACTTCACGGCGACCACATCGTCGAATTCACCTTCGGTCAACCGCTCTAGCCCTTTATTGACCTCGATGGTGGCATTGTTCACCACCGCATGGAGGTCGCCGAATTCGACGACGGCACGCTCGACCATTATCCGGGCGTCGTTCCAATCGGTGACACTTCCGGTGTCTGCCACCGCCCGTCCGCCGAGTGCCCGGATCTCATCGACCACCGTGGACGCGATTCCGCTATCGCCACCGGAACCGTCGGTCTGCACGCCGGGATCATTCACCACGACGTTTGCCCCGACGGCCGCACAGTACAGCGCTTCTGCCCGGCCGATCCCTCGCCCAGCTCCCGTTATCAGGACGGTTCGTCCCTCCAGGTTCGCCATCTTCCTACCTCACTCTCGTTGTCGCGTACAGCCACACGCGTGAACTGCGGTTCAACGGTCTTCCGCTGTCGCCGCACGGGAGGCGATGCCGACTCGGGATTGCCACGCCGACACCGACACAAGCTTAAGTGCACTAGTGCAGTTATACACTAGTGCACTTAATTCCCTCTGGTATTAGGCTACGAGTTGTGACCGCAGCGACCGGACTCCGCGAACAGAAGAGGCGGGCGACACGGGAGGCGATCGTCCGAGCCGCGACAACTCTGTTCCTGCGGCAGGGCTTCGTCGCGACTTCGGTTTCGGATATCGCC
The DNA here is from genome assembly GCF_035920445.1 of Nocardia sp. NBC_01730. Taxonomy (NCBI): domain Bacteria; kingdom Bacillati; phylum Actinomycetota; class Actinomycetes; order Mycobacteriales; family Nocardiaceae; genus Nocardia; species Nocardia sp. NBC_01730. The sequence continues at coordinate 4,642,380 of NZ_CP109162.1, forward strand.
GCGGCTGCCGGGGTGTCGCGCCGGACATTCTTCCTGCACTTTCCGTCCAAGGAAGACGTTCTGTTCCACCACATCGAGGGGCACATTCAGGTCGCGCTCGACATCTTGTCCCGGCTCGACCCCGAGACAACCGCCTGGGATGCCACGCAAGCCGCCATGTACGCACTCGTAGACGCTTTCGATGTCACCGCCGCGAACGGTGACGAGCTCGCGGATCTGCGTCGCCAGTTCGTCGGCAGCGCACGAGGATTGCCCGGATCGCTCATGATTCGGCTGCAGTCCGTGCACGCGGCGCTTCTGCTCGCGCTCGAGGAACGCTTCCCCGATCGGACGAGATGGCCGATCATCTCCACGCACCTCGGTGCATGCATGGGTGCGGTGACAGCCGCGGCCGGTTCGGATTCCGGTACGCGGCACTCCTCGATGCGGACTGCGATAAGCCGCGCAAGCGAAGGCTTCCGCCCCGTTTAGATCGAGACCGACCCGTGAGCAAGCTTCAGCGAGTGAACCGAGCGCACAGTGCGCAATAGCGCACGACGGAGCCGAGCGCCATCGAGGCGAAGCCGTGAGCGAACACCACGGCCCCGCGGGCCCTACTCACCACCCGCCGCTCCGCGGTCAAGGCCCGCACCGCCGTGATCAACCAGATCAAGGCACTGCTGGCCACCGCCGGCACCAACCCCCACCGGCTACACAGCGATGCGGCATTCGCCGCGTCGCGCGGGACATCGCCGGTCCCAGCGTCGTGCGGGAAGACCCGCCGCCACAGGCTTTCCCGCGGAGGAGACCGAGCACCGAAAACAACGCACTACACCCCGTTCGGACAACGGTAGGTGCCTAAATGTATTGCGTGCGCGAGTTTTCCGGGAACGGCATGCGTGCCCACGCGCGACCGACCGGTCGTTTCAGTCGGCTTCGCTGCCACCCGTGCGGAGTTTGAGCAGGACCAGCCCCGCGGTGCACGCGAGAATGAGACCGGCAACGGTGATTTCGACGTGCAGGCCGGCGATGCCGAGGACCGCCCCGACGATTCCGCCGACAAAGATCAACCAGGCAAGGGTCCGCGACACAGTCGTGGACAGCGCACGCGCCGGCTGGTTCGACTCCAGATGCTGCGCAGTTGCCAACACCGCATCCTCCGCGGCGCGGGACGACCTGCGCCGCGATGTTGTCGAGTAAGCTCCCATCATCTACTCCTCGATGACGCCGGTCAGAGAACCGCTTTCACGTTCTCACACAACGTGTCTCTCATCCTGAAACAGGCGTCTCACGCGTAACTTTGCTCACACACGCTACGACTCCGGCACGTCGGATGACAGCGACACGTGCCCGCGACACGCCGACGAGACCAATTCGATATCTGAATTAGAACTGTTTTAAAGCGCCATACGGCGCCTTCCAGCGACCACTTACCTCGCCTGGCCGACCGGCCTCGAGTAAGGTAAGGCCACTCGATACCCACGAGGAGTTGTTACCGATGGAGAACAGCAGGGCCAAGATCGCCGGTCCGGCGATCGCCGCGGGAGCAGTTTCCATCGGACTCGTTCTCATCGGCGCGTGCGGCGTAGGCAGGCATGACACCTATGTCCCGCCGCCGCCGCTGAAGGCGGGTGAGTACGTCGAGCCCGCTGCCCACGAGGGCACCACCGGCCCGACGACGCCCAAGGTGATCATCCCGCCCTCGCCGACCTGGAAGATCGCGCCGTACCAGCAACGCCCTGCCACGCCGTTCTCCGGCTTCAGCAGCAGCACCACCTCTGCCGAGTCCTCGCCGCGGATTCTGCACGAAGGCGTGGCACCCGAGGACGCGAGGCCGCCGATGAGCACACGACCGGCCGCGGTCGAGCCGCCCGTCATGACGCCGAGTGAGCCGACCGCGAACGAGTGACCCGCGGTGGCGCGCGGCGCGCGCACCACCGCATCGGCCCTACAGTTCAGCCAGTTCGTAGTCGCCGACCCGAGCGCTGAGCACTCGCAGATGCTCGAGCCCGCCACCCAGGGTGCGCTCGATCGCAGTCAACCGGGCCACGTAGTGGCCGACCGGGTATTCGGCGGTGACGCCGATACCACCGTGCATCTGAATCGCTTCCTGCCCGATGTGCCGCGCGGCGCGGCTGACCTGCAAGCGCGCACGGGACGCGATCACCGGGTCGTAGGCTCCGTCCACCAGCGACGCCGTGGCGTACAGGCTCATGCTGCGCGCCAGCTCCAGCGAAACGTACATGTTGGCCGCCCGCTGGGTGAGCGTCTGGAACTTCGACAGCGTGACACCGAACTGCTTGCGCTGCTTGAGGTATTCGGTGGTCAGCCGGAGCGCCTCCGCCATAGCGCCGACCGATTCCGCGCACAGGCCGGCCTGTGCGTGCCCGAGCACCGACGCGATCGCCTCCGCGGCGTCCGCGGCGCCGAGACGCTCGGCGGGCGCGTTGTCCAGTTCCAGCTGCGCACCGCGCTGACCGTCCACCGTGCGGTAGGGCTTACGGACCACACCGGTGGCGTTCGGCGCGACCAAGAACAGCCCGACCCCGCCATCCGGCAGCGCGGCGCTGACCACGAGCTCGTCGGCACTGTCGCCGTGCGGGACCGGGTTCTTGACGCCGGTCAGCGTGTAGGAATCCCCCCCGGCGGTAGCGACGGGCCCGGAGGCGGCAGCCTGCGTAACCACAGAGGGCCCCGCGGACGCCGCATCGAACACAGCGGTAGCGACGGGCCCGGAGGCGGCGGCCTGCGTAACCCCAGAGGGCCCCGCGGACGCCGCATCGAACACAGCGGTAGCGACGGGCCCGGAGGCGGCAGCCTGCGTAACCACAGAGGGCCCCGCGGACGACACCGAAGGCACGGCCGCCGCAGCGGTGGTCGCCGGCTCGGTGGACGGCCAGCGCACACCGGGCTCGGCGTGCGCGAAGGCGAGCAGCTTCGCGCCCGCGGCGACCTCCGGCAGGATCCGCTGACGCTGTTCAGCGCTGCCTGCCGTGGCGACGAGCCCGCCCGGCACGAGCACCGCGTCCAGGATCGGCTCCGGCGCGAGCCTGCGGCCGACCTCTTCCAGCACGACCATCGTTTCCACCGGACCAGCGCCGACACCGCCGTCCTCTTCGCTGAAGCTCAGCCCGAGCACGCCGAGATCGGCGAGCTGACGCCATACGTCGCGGCTCCAGCCGAGCTCGGAATCGGTGATCTTCAGCCGCGATTCGGCGTCGTAGTTGCGCGCGAGCAGGTCACGAACCGTGTCGCGGAGCATGACCTGCTCATCGGTGAGATCGAAATCCATGGTGTCGCCTCACAATCCGAGGATCGTGGAGGCGATGATGGTGCGCTGCACCTCGCTGGAGCCTCCGTAGATGGTTGTCTTGCGGTAGTTCAGGTAAGCGGGGCCGCTACGCTGCGCCCAGGCCGGCGAGGCGATGTCGTCCGCGTCCACCGGAATCGCATCCGGTCCAGCGATGTCGACCAGCAGCTCGGTGGCCGCCTGCTGCAGCTCGGAGCCGCGCAGCTTGAGTACCGACGAGGCCGGATTCGGCTTGCCGTCCGAGGAGTTGGAGACCACACGCAGCTGGGTGAGCTCCAGCGCGAGCAGCTCGTTCTCCAGCTCGGCGACCCGCGCCGCGAACACCGGATCCTCCAGCAGCGTGCCGCTGCCCGACCTGGTCTGCGCCGCGTACTGTTTCGCGACGCCGATCTTGACCTTGGTGCGGCCGACGCCGGTGATACCGGTGCGCTCGTTGCCGAGCAGGAACTTGGCGTACGTCCAGCCCATGTTCTCCTCGCCGACCAGCTGATCGGCGGGCACCCGGACATTTTCGAAGAAGACCTCGTTCACCTCGTACCCGCCGTCGATCAGCTTGATCGGGCGGATGGTGACACCGGGCGACTTCACGTCGAACAGCAGGAACGAGATGCCCGCCTGCTTCTTCGGCGCGTTCGGGTCGGTGCGGACCAGGCAGAAGATCCAGTCCGCGTACTGGGCCAGCGTGGTCCAGATCTTCTGACCGTTGACGATGTAGGAGTCGCCGTCGCGGACCGCGGTGGTGCGCAGTGCGGCCAGGTCGGAGCCGGCGTCAGGCTCGGAGAAGCCCTGGCACCACCAGATGTCCAACGCGGCGGTGGCCGGGAGGAATCGCTCTTTCAACTCCTGCGAGCCGAACTGGGCGATCACCGGGCCGACCATCTGCGCGTTGAACGTCAGCGGCTCTGGCACCGAGGCGAGCTGCATCTCGTCCTGCCAGATGTGCCGCTGCATCGGCGTCCAGTCCTTGCCACCCCACTCGACGGGCCAGTTCGGCACCGCGAGGCCGTGGTCGTTGAGGATCTTGTTCGCGGTGACGACGTCGTCGCGGGACAGCTCATGGCCGTTCCGGACGCGCTCGCGGATGTCGGCCGGGATCTCGGTCCGATAGAAATTACGCAGTTCGTCGCGGAAGGCGACGTCTTCGGGGGACAAGGATAGTTTCATACGCATCTCCCAGCGTGTCTCGTACTTCCTGCTCCAAACTACCCCTCGGTAATCCCACCTCGGCGACTGGATCGCATCGAGAGGTCCCGCGTATTCGCTCCCGTGGTGGACCGGGTTCTGCCGTCAGCTACCGACGCCCGTCACCCTCGGGCGACAGAACCGGTGAGCTGGTACGTTGCTGGTCATGGGTCGATGACCCCGAAAGGTTCGGTATCGAGGAGAACGAGTGAACGGCAGAACCATCGCACGTGCCATCACGGCCGCGACAGCTCTCGGCATCGGCGCCGTTCTGACCTTCTCCGGCACGGCCTTCGCCGACGAAACCCGGTCACCGCTGGACTCGAGCCTCGGCCGCCTCACCGAGAGGGCCCGACCCGACCCAGCCACGCAGGCGGGCGTCGACGCGCTCTCGCGTTACACCGCTCTGGTCGACGTCGCGGAGCTGCGCCACGTCTCGAGCGTGTTCACACCGTTCGCCTACGCCGCGCCCACGTTCGGCTGCGGCAGCAACGGCCCCATCACCACGATCATCGCCGCCGCGACCACCGACGGGCCGGGCACCAGCCCGGACCTGAATGTTGCGGCGGGCACACTGCGGTTCAGCGCCACCCCCTCGCACTCCGGCGCGCCGCTGGCCTCGGGCCTCGTCGTCGCGTGGGTGAACGTGAACACCGGCGCCAGCGGCATCACCCCGCTCAACGACCTGACCGAGTACCACCAGCCGTCGCTGTCCAAGACGGTCATCAGCGGTCCGGGCACGGTCATCGCCTCGATGTGGGGCATCATCGACTACCCGTTCGCGCACTGCGTGATGACGCCGACGGTGGGCCTTTTCGTGGTGCCGGACAAGCCGGTCGGCGTCCCCGCGGCGCCGCCGCCTCCCACACCGGGTTTGATCACACCGGGTCGCAACGGCACCGAGGTCGGACCCGCCCTCGCACCGGAAGCCGCACCGAGTGTGCCCGCGGGCGCGGAGGCGCAGGCAGAACCCGCTCGCTGACGACGACTCGGCACACTCCGGGATCATCGCGGGCGGCCTCGCTCACGCGTGCTCACCGAAGATCGGCGAAGAACGCGCGGATGTCGGCAACGTGCGCGTCCGGAAGTTCCATCGCGACGAAGTGATTGCCGGTGTTGCCCTCCGGCCAGTGCACGATGGTGTTGTCCCGCTCGGCCAGTCGGCGCATCAGCGCGGAGCCACCGCCGTAGGTGCCGGTAGGGACCAGCTTCTGCCCCTTCGGCCACACGAAACCGCCGTCACCGAGACCGTTGTACATCGGCCAGGACGATGAGGCTGCGGTGTTGGCGAACCAATACAGGCTGATATTGGTCAACAGGTGGTCGCGGTCTATCGCGTCCTCGGCGCGGTCGGCCAGTGGGGTGAACTCGGTGAACTTGTGCATCAGCCAGGCGAGCAGACCCACCGGCGAGTCGGTCCAGGCGTGCGCGAAAGTCTGCGGTGCGGCGTGCAGCAGCACGTGGTGGTTCACACCGGTCATCCACTTCTGCATGAGGTCCCACTCGGCGCGTTCGTCCGGCGTCATGGTGGGTACGTCGGCCTCGGTCGGCATCCCGACGCCGCCGTCGAGGTGCACGCCGATCACGCGGTCCGGCGCGGCGATGGCCAGTTCCGGTGCGACGTACGCGCCGAGGTCCCCGCCCTGCGCGCCGAAACGCCGGTACCCGAGCCGGTCCATCAGTTCCAACCACATCTCCGCCACTTTGTGCGGTGTCATGCCGGGTTCGTGCGGGCCCTCGGAGAAGCCGAACCCGGGGACGGACGGCACCACCACGTGGAACGCCTGCGCGGGGTCGAGTCCGTGCGCCCGCGGATCGGCCAGCAGGCCGATGGTCTTGGTGAATTCGACGAACGAATTCGGCCAGCCGTGGGTCAGGATCAGCGGCGTCGCGTCCGGCTCCGGCGAGCGCACGTGCAGGAAATGCACGTCGAGACCGTCGATCCGCGTCATGAACTGAGGAAACTCGTTGAGCGCCGCTTCCTGTGCACGCCAATCGAATTCGGTCCGCCAGTACTCGGCCAGCTCCTTCAGGTAGCCGACCGGGATGCCGCGATCCCAGCCCGCGCCGGGCAACTGCGCCGACCAGCGGGTGCGTGCGAGCCGGTCGCGCAGGTCGTCCAGATCGGCTTGCGGGATCTGGATGCGGAACGGGCGAACGTCGGTGGACTTGCTGGTCATCGTTGGGGCTCCTTGCTGGTAAGTCCTGCGATCCAGAACCACGGTAGGGAGTATCTAGGACTGTTTGTGTCCTACTTATCTGGCATCCTCGAAATCGTGAACGACACCCCCGCTCGTCTGCTGCGGCTGCTGTCGCTGCTGCAGACTCCGCGCGAATGGCCGGGCAGCGAGCTTGCCGAACGCCTCGGCGTCACCGATCGCACAGTGCGCCGCGACATCGACCGGCTGCGCGAGCTCGGGTATCCGGTCACGGCGACGATGGGCGCGACGGGCGGCTACCGGCTGGTTGCCGGGTCGGCCCTGCCGCCGCTGCTGGTCGAGGACGACGAGGCGGTCGCCATCGCGGTCGGGCTACGCGCCGCGGCCGGGATCGCCGTGGCCGGGATCGAAGAAGCGTCGGTGCGGGCACTTGCCAAGCTGGAGCAGGTGCTACCTGCGAAGTTGCGGCGCAAGGTGCGGGTATTCGGCACCGCACTGAGCACGCCGACCGCCGACGGGCCCGCCGTGGACCCAGAAGTGCTCGCCACGCTCGCCACGACCGTAACCAACCGCGAGCGGGTGCGCTTCGCCTACCACGACGAGTCCGGCGCCGAAAGCAGGCGCAACGCCGAGCCGGTGGGCCTGGTGCCCGTCCGGCGGCGCTGGTACCTGGTCGGCTACGACATCGACCGCGACAACTGGCGGGTCTACCGCGTCGACCGGATCGACCGGCCACAGCCCACCGCCGCCCGCTTCACCCCGCGTGCCCTGCCTGCCGCCGACGCCGCCGCCTATGTCGCAGGCCAACGGACCGACTGGGACACACCAACATTCCGACTGCGACTGACCATCGATGCCCCTGCCGAGCAGATCGCGGGGCGGCTGGGCGACGACCCCGGTGAGATCGGCGCGATCGATGCGCACTCCTGCCGGATCGATACCGTTCGGGACGACTCGCCCGAATGGTTGGCGCACCGGCTGCTCGGGCTCGGCGTCGACTTCCAGGTACACGAGCCACCGGAGCTGGTTACCCACTTGCGCACCCTTGCGCACCGCATCGAACACGCGGTCACCACGAACCCAGGGCCGAGCACCGGCGCCGGCCGAACTCGATGACTCCGCGTATGTCCGGATCTGTGGGTAGGAAGTCCTCGACGAGTCACGCGGGCGGGAAGACACGTGTGCTTGTGGCGTCCGGACAGCTCGCGAATCGGCGGTCGCGCACGGCCGCGTTGTGATCTTCGTTCTGGCACAAGTCGTTCCGGTTCGGACGCAGGCGCTCGGACACATCACGCCGCATGACCACCGAACCCGCGCACGTCTCGGAGTGCCGCGCACCGAGGATCCGGTGCGCGGCAGCTCTGACACGCGGATCAGCTCGGAAGGTCGTCGATTGATGCGGATTCGGTGCGGGACAGCGTGATTCCGAGATTGGCAGCGGTCCGATCGAGCTCGTCGTCATCGCCGTGGTGCAATTCGACGGCGGAGCCGGCGGAGAGGACCTCGACGTTGAGGCACAGCGATTGGAGTTCCTTGAGCAGAACCTTGAACGATTCCGGAATGCCCGGCTCCGGAATGTTCTCGCCCTTGACGATCGCCTCGTAGACCTTCACACGGCCGACCACGTCGTCGGACTTGATGGTCAGCAACTCCTGCAGCGTGTACGCCGCACCGTAGGCCTGCATGGCCCAGCACTCCATCTCACCGAACCGCTGGCCACCGAACTGCGCCTTACCACCCAGCGGCTGCTGGGTGATCATCGAGTACGGGCCGGTCGAACGGGCGTGGATCTTGTCGTCGACCAAGTGGTGCAGCTTGAGGATGTACATGTAACCGACGGCGACGGGGTACGGAAAGGGTTCACCGCTGCGGCCGTCGAATAATGTCGACTTACCGTCTGCCCCGACCATGACATCGCCGTCGCGGTTGGGCAGTGTCGACGCCAGCATCCCGGCGAGTTCTTCCTCGCGGGCACCGTCGAAGACCGGTGTCGCGAGATTCGTATCCGGGCCCGCCGACAACAACTCCTCGGGCAATCGCTTGGCCCAGTCCGGGCGGCTGCCGTCGGCGATGTCGACCTGCCAACCCGCCTTACCGATCCAGCCCAGATGGGTCTCCAAGATCTGACCGATATTCATACGACGCGGCACACCGTGCGTGTTCAGGATGATGTCGACCGGGGTGCCATCAGGCATGAACGGCATGTCCTCGGTAGGCAGGATCTTGCCGATCACACCCTTGTTACCGTGCCGACCCGCCAGCTTGTCACCATCCTGGATCTTGCGCTTCTGCGCCACATACACACGCACCAGCTCATTGACACCCGGAGGCAGATCGTCATCGTCCTCACGCGAGAACACGCGGATACCGATAACCTTGCCGGACTCACCATGCGGCACCTTCAACGAAGTGTCCCGCACCTCGCGCGCCTTCTCACCGAAGATCGCCCGCAACAACCGCTCCTCCGGAGTCAGCTCGGTCTCACCCTTCGGCGTGACCTTGCCGACCAGGATGTCACCATCCCGAACCTCCGCACCGATACGCACGATGCCACGCTCGTCCAGATCGGCCAGCACCTCATCGGACACATTCGGGATATCCCGCGTGATCTCCTCGGCACCCAGCTTGGTGTCACGAGCATCGATCTCGTGCTCTTCGATGTGGATCGAGGTGAGAACATCCTCTTCCACCAGGCGCTGCGACAGGATAATCGCGTCCTCGTAGTTGTGGCCCTCCCACGGCATGATCGCCACGAGCAGGTTCTTACCCAGAGCCATCTCACCGTTCTCGGTGCACGGACCATCAGCCAGAACCTGACCATGCTCGACCCGCTGACCCTCGTCCACGATCGGACGCTGGTTGGAGCAGGTGCCCTGGTTGGAGCGGTTGAACTTCCGCATCCGATAGGACTTGCGAGTACCGTCATCGGCCATCACGGTGACATAGTCGGCCGAAACCTCCTCGACCACACCAGCCTTCTCGTTCACCACGACATCACCCGCGTCCACCGCCGCACGCAACTCCATACCCGTGCCGACGATCGGCGCCTCGGAACGGATCAGCGGAACGGCCTGACGCTGCATATTCGCACCCATCAAGGCACGGTTGGCATCATCGTGCTCGAGGAACGGAATCATCGCCGTCGCGACCGACACCATCTGACGCGGCGACACATCCATGTAGTCGACTTCGTCGGAATCAACGAGCTCGACCTCGGAATTCTTGCGACGCACCGCGATTCGCGCATCAATGAAGCGTCCCTCGGCATCGAGCGGCTCATTCGCCTGCGCTACAACATGAAGGTCTTCCTGGTCGGCGGACAGGTAGTCGACCTCGTCGGTCACCTTGCCGTCGATCACTTTCCGGTACGGCGTCTCGATGAAGCCGAACGGGTTGACCCGTGCGTACACCGACAGATAACCCATCAGCCCGATATTCGGACCTTCGGGCGTCTCGATCGGACACATCCGGCCGTAATGGCTGTAATGCACATCACGGACCTCGAGACTGGCGCGTTCCCGACTCAGGCCACCCGGCCCGAGCGCCGACAGGCGGCGTTTGTTGGTCAGACTCGCGAGCGGGTTCCGCTCGTCCATGAACTGCGACAGCTGCGAGGTTCCGAAGAACTCCTTGATCCCCGCGACGACGGGGCGGATATTCATCAGGGTCTGCGGCGTGATCGCCTCGACATCCTGAGTCGTCATCCGCTCGCGGACCACGCGCTCCATCCGGGACAGGCCTACCCGCATCTGGTTCTGGATCAACTCACCGACGGTGCGCACCCGGCGATTACCGAAATGATCGATATCATCGACCTCGACCCGAACCTCGATGCCACCTGGCGCGGTCATCACCGAATCACCCGCGTGCAGATGCAGCAGGTATTCGATGATCGTGACGATATCTTCCTCGGTCAGCACCCGTGGGCCGAGCCCACCGGGGCGAGCCGTCGGCGCAGCGTCCCCGGCGAATGACGGAGCCGGGCGCCGGCGAGGCGGAGTCGATGAGCCGATGACTTCGTCGGCGTGGATGCCGAGTTTCTTGTCGATTTTGTAGCGACCGACGCGCGCCAGGTCGTAGCGCTTCTCCTTGAAGAACAGGTTCTCCAGCAGGGCCTGCGCGGACTCCTTCGTCGGCGGCTCGCCCGGGCGCAGCTTGCGATGGATATCGAGCAGCGCCGCATCGGTGCCCGACGCGTTGTCCTTCTCCAGGGACGTCATCATGATCGCGGAGAAACTGAACCGCTCGGTGATCTGCGCACTGGTCCAGCCGAGCGCCTTGAGCAGGACTGTCACGGGTTGACGGCGTTTACGGTCGATACGAACGCCGACGGTGTCGCGTTTGTCGATGTCGAATTCCAGCCACGCCCCGCGCGACGGGATGACGCGCACACTGTGCAGATCCTTATCCGTGGCCTTGTCGACGGCGCGATCGAAGTAGACACCCGGCGAACGCACCAACTGCGAGACAATGACGCGCTCGGTGCCATTGACGACAAAAGTGCCCTTGTCGGTCATCATCGGAAAATCACCTATGAAGACCGTTTGGCTCTTGATCTCACCGGTGTTGTTGTTCATGAACTCAGCGGTGACGAACAGCGGCGCCGCGTAGGTCATATCCTTGTCTTTACATTCCTCGATCGAGGTCTTGACCTCCTCGAAACGGGGGTCGGAGAGCGTCAACGACATCGTCGCGGCGAAGTCCTCGATCGGGCTGAGCTCCTCGAGCACCTCCTCCAATCCGCCCACACGTGAGTCGCCGCGCGCCGCTGCCCGTTCGCGCCAGGCAGGCGCACCGATCAACCATTCGAACGAATCGGTCTGGACATCCAACAACCCCGGAACATCCAGGGGCTCACGGAGTTTGGCGAACGAGACCCGCTTCGGTGCCCCGGAGCGGTGTCGTCTGGTCGCTCCGCAGGCTCCGCTCCTGCTGGTATCGACGGGTATTTCGGCATTGACCTTGGTCTGACTCGAGACTGCCAAGATGCGTCCTTCCAGCACCTCGCGCCGCCCACGCGTTCGCGCGGTCGTCACGGTATCTGCTTGTCCTGTGGGCCGTATTTCACATTGCGCACCGTTCCGGACGCCGCCCGAACATGACTCGACAACAACGGGTAGAAAGCGACACGCAGACAGTGCCACTTTCTACAGTCATTTCGGATTTCGAGAGTTGGACAGCACGCGACCCGACGCGAAGCCCCAAATTACACCCGAACTCGACCGATGTCGAGGGAGCAAAAGAAAATAGGCACCCAATTTCCAGTGCCTTTCCCTCTTGATAATGACATCTCAATATGACATTCGTCAAGTCTATTTTTTCGAGACAGACCACTGACCGCCGCGCCGGTGAGATAAATCGCCAGCCGCAGGTCGCAACCCGACCAGATGCCATCGGGCGGTGAGACCCGACCACGGCCGTCACCGGGTATGCGTGGGTGCCGGACAAGCCGTTGTCGATGTCGCGAACGATGCCGCGCGAACCCTCGTCGCCGCACCCGCCCCAGTCGATCGCGACCGCCGTCCGGCTGCTGCGCACAGTTTCCGTAGAGCGCTCTGCACGGCGCGGACAACGGCGCCCTTGTTCCTGAAGTGCCGGTACGCCAACGTATTCGGCGCGCGGCCAGTGGGTAGGTCAGTGGGACAGGCGGATGCGCAGGATGGCGCCACTTTCGGTGCCGGCAAGCAATTCGTCCGGGTGTCCGGGTACCGCGACGACCGCGGTCATCGGCTCGCCGCTGAGGACTGCGCACGCGGCACCGTTCGTCGGATCGACCCGGACCAGTTGGCCCGCGAGAGTTGTCACGTAGAGGACTCCGGCGGGGTCGACCAAGAGGTCGTCGGCGAAATCCGGCACGCCGGGCAGCGGCGAGGACAGGTCGGCGACGGTGCCGCGGTCGGCGGGCGCGGCGATCGGGACGCGGACGATCCGGCCGAGCGGGCCGCCGTTGGTGGTCACGTACAGCACCCCGTCGTACACGGCAACGCCGTTGGCGGCGAGCACGGCCACCGGCTCACCCCAGGCGATGTCGACACTCGCGTCGGGACGGACCCGAACCACGCCGGACATGGTCGCGACGTAGAGGTTGCCGCTCGGGTCGAACGCGGCGCCGTTCGGCATGGTGAACCCGGAGACGAACACCTCGGGCTTCGGCACGGCGGCCGCGGGGTCGAAGCGGACCACACCGCCGGGCCGAATAACACTGGTCGGCGTGTCGCCGTAGACGACGTAGAGCAGTCCGTCCGGGCCGAGCCGGACCGCGCCTGGGAATTCGACCGGTACGGTCGCGGTAAGCGTGCCTGCCGCGTCGTAGCGCTGAACCTCGTTGCGGTAGAGGCGAGAAACCCACAGGTTGCCCTGCGCGTCGTAGCCCACGTTCTCCGACCAGTCGAGCACGGGCAACCCGGCGGGCACGGCGGTCGCGGACGCGGCGGGAGCGCAGGAGGCGATCGGGGCGGCGGTGGCGCTCGGCACCGACGCGAAGGTCAGCGCGAGCGCGGCGGCGGGTAGGAGCAAGGCGCCTGGACGGCGGGAGGTTCGCAACGGGCACCTCAGCTCGGGAAAGGGGGAAGGTCGCCGCGCAGTGTAGCGATCTTTTCCGAGTGGATGTGGCGCCCCATGGCCAACAGAATCTTTGGCAAGATCGACGAATGCCATTCTTCGACGGCGCCCGCGGCCGGATGCACTATCGGTGGTGGCCGACCGAAAACCCGGTGCTCACCGTGGTTCTGCTGCCTGGAATGGGCCAGCACAGCGGCCACTATCACCGTCTCGCCCGCACCCTGCAACCTGCCCACATGCAGATGTGGGCGTTGGACACCTCAGGACACGGGCTGAGCGAGGGCGACCCGGACCGGCCGGGCACCCTGGCCGAGCTGGTGGCCGACGCGCTTCGCCTGGTCGAGCTGGCCCGCGCCGCACACCCACACACACCGCTGATCCTGATGGGCCACTCACTCGGCGCGGTCACCGCACTGGGCATGCTCGGCGCCGCGGTGCCGGATTCGGCGGAGGCGACACCGGATTCGGCCGTCCTGGAGCGGGCCTACCCGCTGCGGCCTGCCCTGCCCGCGAGCACGCTGGCGGGGCTGGTGCTGTCCGGCGTGCCGAAGCGCGCACTCGGCGGCGGTGCGCCCGGCGCGCCGGGAACGCCGCTGCCACGCAGGCTTCCGGTGCTGACGGTGCACGGCGTCGAAGATCGGCGCGCGCCGATCGATGCGGTCAGGGTCTGGACTAGCCGCCACGAATCGGTACATTTGCGGGAGTACACCGACGCCGGGCACGACCTGCTGCACGAGCCGGTGCACGCGCGTGTCGCTGCCGACATCGCGGACTGGATGCAGGGTGTCGTCGTGGGGTCGGCGCGACATCCGTGAACCGAACACGCTTCGGATGAGGAAGAAGGGGGACGGCGCACATGCCATCGAACGAGAACGGGTTCGGCGGAGAGCCACCCGCCGAGGTCACGGCGCCCGGTGTCGACGTCGCCGCGCTGAATCGGGCGGTCGACGACGGGACACTGTGGATCGACGGCCTCCTCGTCGCGGACGGCGCACACGAACGGTGCGCGCGCCAGTACGAGCAACTCGCCGACCGGGTCGAAGCGCAGATCCGCGTGCTGAACGCGGCGACCTCGCTGCCCGGGTTCGGCGGGTTCGCCTCCGGCGACTCCCTACGCACCGGCTTCGAGCGCAAGGCCGACGGCGCGATCGCCCGGCTGCGGGAATACGCCACGGGAGCCAGGGCACTCGCACAGACCTTCCGTGCGGCGGCGGCCGCCTACCAGGGGGCCGACCATGCTCTCGCCGCGGCGGTCGATCGGATCGACGCGACGGGAGCCACTCATGCGTAAAATGCCACGCGCCGCCGAGCGGGCCACGCACCGGCGCACCGACCCCGCCTACGTGCCGAACGTCGAAATCTTCGACAACCTCACCCACGACGAGATCCACGCCAAAGTCCAGCTGCTGAATCCCGCGGTGCTCGCGGGTGGCCGGCAGGCGTGGGCCGATTCCGCCGCAGAAATGGCGGACGCGATCTTCCAGGCGCACACCGAGATTCGCGCCGCTATCGCCGACGGCTGGCGCGGCAGCGCGGCCGAGAGCGCGGTCGCCGTTGTGCGCGTGTTCGAGCAGGGCGGCCAAGACCTCGCCGATGTGCTCGCGGTGGTCTCGCAGCGCCTCGGTCAGGCGAGCGACGCGGCGGAGGCGCTGCGGGCCGCCGTGTCGGAGCCGTCCGGCGTCGCGCCGGATCTGGCCGCGGCCCTACTGGATCCGGCCCAGGCGACCAGCAACATCGACGGACAAAAGGAGGGCGAGCACGCACGCCAAGATGTCGTGCGCGCGATGAACGACATCTATGCGGGAGTGTTCGTCCAGACCGGCACCGATGTCCCCGCGTTCCCCGACCAGGCGGACGACCGGACGCCCGAAGCGCCGACCGGTGCACCGTCGGCCAACGTGACCGGAACCAGTCCGAAAGTATTTGACGCACAGACTGTTTCGCTCGACATGACCGTGCAGGGGACCAGATCGGCGGATCCGAGCGCGAACGGGGCGCCTACCGACCGGACGCCCGACGCCGTACCCGCGACAACGACCGCCGGGGTCACTCCGGCCGACAGCGTCGTCCCCGCCGACCCGCGGGCGAACGCACCCCGCGTCGCGCCTGCCGCCGCCGAGGCTCCGCTGTCGGTGGTCCCGGCCGGCACCCGGCTCCGCACCGCTCCCGCCGCGAGCGCACCGGCGTCGACGAACACGACCGCCGCGACGCCCGCGCCGATCGTCGTGCCGACCACTCCGGGCACGAGCAACCCGGTCCCGGCGGAGCAGGAACGCAAACGCGATGAGCGACGCACGGACAACGCGGGCAACGACGCGGTCACCGGTCTGGGCGCGGGCGCCGTCGGCGGTCTGATGGGCGGCGCGCTGGCCACCACCGACACCACGAGACCGGGATCGAGCGTCGCCGCGAACGCGGTCGCCGCACGAACCGTGCACGTCGACGACGAGGACGACGAGTTCGATCTCGACGACCTCCCGACTTACCTCGAGCCCTCCGACGACGGCGGCGAACTGATCGGGTCGCTCGATCCGACGACGCCGCCCGTGCTCGGTGAATGGACCGAGTACGAGTGAACTGGACGCTGACCCCGGACCAGTTCGCGCTGGCCTGGTCGCGCACCGACGGCGATCGGATCCCCTACCCGCTGGCCATCCGCCTGTCCGCGCGCGACACCGGCGAACGCGCCGCGCAACTACCCGCACTCAGCGGCTGGTGCGATCGCGTGCTGGACGCGGATCTGGAAGCGGCACTGCGCATCCTCGCTAAGCCGGACCTGCGCATCGAGGTGTTCGGACAGCGTGAACCGGCGCCGATCCCGCACGAACTGGGTCCGTGCCGGGACGATGGCCCCCTTGCGCCGCCTCCCACCCCCGCGGCAGAAGGCGGGCACGCACCCGGCCCGGCGGCGCGGCCGGTCCGGATTCTCGGCGCCGCATGCGGGAACATCGCGGTGGTCGCGGCGCAGCGTCCTGGCGCGACCCCGGACCGCGGCGACGCGGTGCGGTTGTTCGTCGGCAGCCCGAAAAACCTTGCCGCGCGGGTGGTCTCGACACTGCCGGAGAACGCCCCCGGCGCACTCCCGCGCCTGACCGCCCCGCGTGCCCAGGTCGGCGAGGACAGCCGCGGCCTGGTCACCGTCCCGGTCGCCGGACCGTCGCCATCGGCCAGAATCCGCAAGCTGCTGAAGCAGCCGCGCGAGGGCATCGGTCAGATCGTCGTCTCCGCCCGCCGCGGTGCGGGCGTGCCGCGCCCGTTCGGCGTGCTGTGCTGGATCGACGTGGTCGGAGATGGGCGATACGCGGTGCGCACCGGCACCGACGTCGACATCGTCGCCGTGACGGCGGAAGGGTTCGCCGCCCATCTGCGCCCGATGATCACCGCGGCCACGCGCACCATCACGGCATACGCAGAGCGCTGATCCATCGCGGTGCGCGTCCGGGGAGACCACGACGCGCGGCAAGCGCTTACGGTGTACAAGTGCCACTCTACGAATTCGAAGGCAAGCGGCCCCAGGTCGATCCGACGGCGTTCGTCGCACCGACCGCGACCCTGATCGGTGACGTGCGGGTCGAGGCGGGCGCCTCGATCTGGTACGGCGCGGTGCTGCGCGCGGACCTGGCCCCGATCATCATCCGGGAACGCGCCAACATCCAGGACAACGCGGTCCTGCACGTGCCGCCGGACGTGCCGATGGAGATCGGCCCCGGCGCGACCATCGCGCATAGTGTTGTGTTCCACGGCGCCTCGGTCGGTGCGGAGGCCATCGTCGGCAACGGCACCACGGTGCTCGATCTTGCGAGGATCGGCGCAGGCACCATGATCGCGGCGCACTCGCTGGTCCAGCCCGGCACCGACATTCCCGACGGTGTGCTGGCCGCCGGATCACCCGCGGAGGTGAAGCGGCCGATCGAGGGCACCCCGGCTCAGATGTGGGTCCAGCTGAACCCGGCCTTCTATGCGGAGTTGGCGCAGCGCCACCGCAAGGGTATCGCCGAGATCTGAGCCGCGCTCAGCACAGCAGCGCGGTGACCTCGTCGTCCGCGAGCTGGTGGAAGTCACGGTAGGCGGCGCCGACACCGCCGAGCATGCGCGGCACCAACGGGCAGACCACCTCGTCGGCCTCGGCGGTGACACGCTGCAACGCCTCGTCGGAGGAGACCGGGATCGCGACCACGATCCGCGCGGGCCGGTGCAGACGCGCGACGCGGCAGGCGGCCACGACGGTGGCGCCGGTCGCCATCCCGTCGTCCACGATGACCACCGTGCGCCCGTCCAGCGCGACCGGTGGAGCGTCGCCACGCAGCGCCAGCCTGCGCCGCTCCAACTCGGCGCGCTCCGCGTTCTCGATCGAGGCCAGTCGCCGGGGCGAGACTCCGGTGTGCGACAACACATCCGGATTCAGCACGCGCACGCCGTCCTCGCCGACGGCGCCCATCGCCAGCTCCGGCTGCCACGGCACACCGAGCTTGCGGACCAGGAGGATGTCGAGATCACCGCCGATCACCTCACGCACCGCGGCAGCCACCGGGACGCCGCCGCGCGGGAGACCGAGCACCAGCGGGTTCGACGCCCGCAGGTGTTCCAGAAGCGCACCCAGCGTGCGACCGGCCGATGCCCGATCGGAGTAGACCATCCATTCGGACGCTACTCCAGTCGGCGCTCGGTGATCGCGAATCGGCGCAAGGCGAGGCTGGGGTTGACGGTGCGGACCTCGCCCAGATGCGCGAGGTCGATTCCGGCGGTGAGGATACCCGGCTCGTCGCCGAGTTCCGCGAGCACCGCGCCGGTCGGGTCGACGATCATCGAAGCACCCGCGCCGCGCGGCGCGGCCTGATCGGCGGCGGCCACGTAGACGGTGTTCTCGATGGCGCGCGCCCGCACCAGGGTGGTCCATTGGTCGACCTTGGCCGGGCCGGGAATCCACTGCGCCGGCAGCAGCAGCACGTGCGCTCCCGCCGCGGCGACCCGGCGAACGCCTTCGGGGAAGCGCAGATCGAAGCAGGTCTGCATGCCGAATGTCACATCCGCGACGGTGAAAGTGACCGGCGTCTCGATCGCGCCGGGCTCGACCACGTCGGATTCGAGATGTCCGAAGGCGTCGTAGAGGTGCACTTTCCGATAGCACGCGACGAGGGTTCCATCGGGTCCGAGCACCACGAGCGTGTTGCGGATCCGACCACTGCCGGGAGCGACCTCCTCCACCGTTCCGGCGACCAAGAACACGCCGAAATCGCGCGCGATGCCGCCGAGGCCGGTGACGAACGGCCCGGTCAGAGGTTCGGCGACGGCAACGACCCGCTCGTCCAACCGGGTCACGGCAAACATCGAGTACTCCGGCGCGACGACCACCCGCGCGCCGCGATCGCGGGCCGTACGCACATGCTCGCGCAGTGTGGCGAGGTTGGCCGACGGGGCGGTCGACGGGGCGAACTGGACGACCGCCACGTCCAGCTGATCCGGCGTCGGGTCCCGATGCCCGCGCGAGTTGTCCAGTTGCATAGGTCTCACCGTATTGGGGCCGTGGCCTTGGCGACCAGTACGAGGCAGTAAACTCCTGGTCAATGAGTACCAATCAGGTCGACAGCGTTCCTGGCGACAACGACAGGGACACCGACGGCCCGTCTTTCGCCGATCTCGGTATCGATGACCGCATCCTCGCAGCCATCGCCGATGTCGGTTACGAGTCGCCCTCGCCGATCCAGGCGGCGACGATTCCCCCCTTGCTCTCCGGCGCGGACGTCGTCGGTCTCGCGCAGACCGGTACCGGCAAGACCGCCGCCTTCGCCATTCCGATCCTGATGGGCCTGGAGGTCGCGGGCAGACATCCTCGCGCCCTCGTGCTCGCCCCGACCCGTGAGCTCGCGATCCAGGTCGCCGAAGCGTTCGGCCGCTACGCCGCGCACATCCCAGGCCTGCACGTGCTGCCGATCTACGGCGGCCAGAGCTACGGCGTCCAGCTGTCCGGCCTGCGCCGCGGCGCGCACGTCGTGGTCGGCACGCCGGGCCGCGTGATCGATCATCTGGAGAAGGGCACGCTCGACCTGTCGCAGCTGCAGTACCTGGTGCTCGACGAGGCCGACGAGATGCTGAAGATGGGCTTCCAGGAGGACGTCGAGCGCATCCTCGCGGACACACCGTCGGACAAGCAGGTGGCGTTGTTCTCCGCGACCATGCCCGCCGCGATCCGCAAGATCTCCAAGCAGTATCTGCACGATCCGGTCGAGATCACGGTCAAGTCGAAGACCTCGACGGCGACCAACATCACGCAGCGCTGGGTGCAGGTCTCGCATCAGCGCAAGCTGGACGCGCTCACCAGGATCCTCGAGGTCGAGTCGTTCGAGGCGATGATCATCTTCGTTCGAACCAAGCAGGCCACCGAGGAGCTGGCCGAAAAGCTGCGCGCCAGGGGCTTTTCCGCCGCCGCGATCAACGGAGACATCGCGCAGAACCAGCGCGAGCGCACCATCGGCCAGCTCAAGTCCGGTGCGCTGGACATCCTCGTCGCCACCGACGTCGCCGCGCGCGGACTGGACGTGGACCGTATCTCGCACGTGGTCAACTACGACATCCCGCACGACACCGAGTCCTACGTGCACCGCATCGGCCGCACCGGCCGGGCCGGGCGCAGCGGCGAGGCGCTGCTGTTCGTCGCACCGCGCGAGCGGCATCTGCTCAAGTCGATCGAGCGGGCCACCAGGCACCCGCTGGCCGAAATGCAACTGCCCAGTGTGGAAGACGTCAACGCACAGCGCGTCACCAAGTTCGGTGACGCCATCACCGAAAACCTCGCCTCGGCGAACGTCCCGCTGTTCCGCAAGCTGATCGAGGACTACGAGCGCGAGCACAACATCCCGCTGGTCGACATCGCGGCGGCGCTGGCCGTCGGCTCCTATGACGGCGACAACTTCTTCATGGAACCCGAGCCCGAACCGGTGGAGCGCCCGCAGCGCGACCGGACCCCGCGCGAGCGGCCCGCACGGCATTTCGAGGACGACCGGCAGGGCGGCGGTGTGCACCGCGCCACCGGAACAGAGCTGGCGACCTACCGGATCAGCGTCGGCAAGCGGCATCGCGTGGTGCCGGGCGCGATCGTCGGCGCCATCGCCAACGAGGGCGGCCTGCGCCGCAGCGACTTCGGGCATATCAGCATCCGTCCCGACCACAGCCTGGTGGAGCTGCCCGCGCAGCTGCCTGCTGAAACACTGGAAGCGTTGCGGCGCACCAGGATCGGTGGAGTACTCATCCAACTGCAGCTCGACCAGGGTCCGCCGCAGCAGCGCTCGTTCAGCCGGGGTCCGCGCCGGGAGCGCGACGGCGCCAAGCGAACGGAGCGACGTAAGCCACGCTCCTGAAGCGGGGAGGGTACGCCGAGGTCAGACGCGCTAGCTACAGTGTTGCGGTCGGTGCGTAACGAGGCGCACGCCGGCAGCGGGTGTCCCGCGAAGACACAGGAGGGCCGCGGTTGTTCCTGTTCGGTGATCGTGTCGTCTGCACCGCCGTCGACCTCGTGCGCGCAGCGCGTTGCGAATTCGCGCTGCTGCGCGCCCTCGACGCCGAACTGGGCACCATGCAGGCCGAATTCGATGGCGCCGAACCGGTGCCCGAGCCGCCGAACGTATACGAAGATCCCCTGGAACGCTACCTCGCCGACTACCGCGCGCGGTTCGGCGGCGCGCTGGTGGAGATCGACCGTCCACCCGACCAACCCGGCGAATCGGCCGAGCGGATCGATGCGCTGACAGCCGCGCACGCGCAGACCGTCGCGGCGCTACGCGCAGGCGCGCCCGTGATCCACGGCGCGACATTCTTCGACGGCCGATTCGACTATTCCTGCGACTTCCTCGTCCGCGCGGACCATCGGGTTCGCTACACCGTGCACGGCACCGCGCCCACCGGGACGGACCGGGTCGGCGCCGCGGTCGAACTCTCCGCGTGCGCCGACGCCATCGACCGCTCCGGCGCGCTGACCGCGCCGCTGATCCGGCTGCACCTTGCCGAGGGGAGCAGCGCCCACACGTTGAGCGAGCTGCTTCCTGTGTATCGCGCACGCAGGCGCAGGGTAGAACGCATTCTGGACGAGAAGCTCAGCGAGTTGCTACCGGTGCAGTGGGGCGACTCTCGCTATCTTGCCTGCGGCCACTGCCGGACCTGCACCGCCGCCCTCTCCGCCGCGCGCGACCTGTTGCTCGTGGCCGGCATGCCGTCGGCGACGCGTACCCGTCTGCGCGAAGCAGGGGTGAGCACCATCGATCGGCTGGCCGCCGCGGAGGTCTCGGTGCCAGGCGTGCCGCCACGCACCTTGTCCGTACTGCGGCGCCAGGCGGAAATTCAACTGCGGCGCGATGATTCGGGCCGGCCGATGCACAGCCTGGTGGACGCGATCGCGCTCGGCGCGCTGCCGCCGCCCTCGCCCGGCGACCTCTCGCTCACCATCGAGGGCGGCGGGCGACTACCGCTCACCCTGGAGGTGGGCGGGCCGGGCACCGTGCACCTGTCGTTCCGCGGCCCGTTCGGCGCGGCGGGTGCGCCGGACAGCGAGGCGACCGCACAGCGCCGCGCGCTCGAGCAGGTGCTCGACTATCTCGTGCGACGACGGCGGATGTATCCGGACCTGCACGTGTACCACTACACCTCGGCGGTGCGCACTGCATTGCTGCACTGCACCGGACGGCACGGCGTCGGTGAGGAGATCGTGGACGAGTTGCTGTGCGACGGCGTCTTCGTCGACCTGTACCCGATCATCCGCAACGCCATGATCATCGGCGAGCGGTCCTACCGGCTGAGCAGACTGCGGCGGCTGCTCCCCGGTGCGGCGCATTCGCCCGCCGCCGAACGCGATTGCCTGACCGTGCTGCGGCTGCGGGACTGGTTACTGGACCGCGCCGCCGAGCAACGCATCGACCCTCAGGCGGTGACGCTGGAGCGGGCGAGTTCGTGGTGCACGGTGGCGGGCCCCGACGAGCCGGAGTCCGTGCCCCCGTCCCGTCCGTCGTCGCTGGAGGCCGCGCTCGCGGAATATGCCGCGGGATATGGCGATCCGCTGCACACCTCCGCCATGATGGCCGCGGCGCTCGGCTACCACCGCCGCGAACGGCAGCCGCTGTGGTGGGCACACGCCGACCGGCTCAGCCATCCCGTGGACGAATGGGCTGACGCCCCTGGCGTTCTGGTCGCCGACTGGGGCACCGTCGACACCAAGTGGCATCGCCGCCCGGACCGGCCGACAATGCGGCGGTATCTGACGCTGACCGGCCGGATCGCAAGGAGCTGGAGCGGCGCGGCAGGGCCGAGCGCGCTGACCCCCGGCACCGCCGTTTACACCTTCTACGACCGGCCGGCCGCCGCGGGCATGGTGACCGCCGTCGGTCGGCGCGCCACCGCGACCGCGACGGTGCTCGGCTGCTCGGTGGACGCCGAATTCGACGACACCGTCCGATTGGAGGAGCTGCTGCCCGACGGCTGCGAACCTTACGACGAGCTGCCGACCGCGATCGCGCCCGGTCTGCCTGCGTGGGATGAGAACGCCGAGATGGCGGTCGAATTCGCGGCGCAGCAGTTGCTCATGACATTGCCGGATGCGCCGAGGGAGGCGATCTTCGATATTCTCGTGCGCCGCCCGCCCCGGCTGCGCGGGGACGCCGGGCTGCCCGCGGTGCACGGCGACTACGCCGCGGCGATCACCGCCGCGGTGCGCGGGCTCGACCGCTCCTATCTCGCGGTGCATGCACCGTCCGGCACCGGCAAGACCTCGACCGCTGCCCGGGTGCTGGAGCATCTGGTCACCCGCCAGAAATGGCGGATCGGCATTGTCGCGCAGGCACATTCGACCGTGGAGAATCTACTCGACGCGATCGTGCGTATCGGCGTGCTCCCGGAGCTGGTCGCCAAGAAGGACGTCGCGGCGGTCGCCCCGGAGTGGGCCGTGCTCGACGCCGATCGCTATCCGCGCTTCCTGGACAACGCCATCAGCGGCTGCGTTATCGGCGGTACCCCGGCCGATTTCGCGAACGAGGACGTGGTGCCGCGCGCGAGCCTCGACCTGCTCGTAGTCGCCGACGCGGGCCGCCTGTCGTTGGCCGACACCGTGGCCGTCGCGGCCAGCGCGCGAAACCTGCTGCTGCTCGGCGATCCCGTGCCATCGGCCGCGCGCAGCGCCCATCCGGCCCCGGTCGGCGAATCGGTGCTCGGCTGGCTGGCCGACGGCCGCCAGACGTTGCCCGCGCAGCGCGGCTACTTTCTGGACCGGACCTGGCGGATGCATCCCGCGGTGTGCCAACCGCTCTCCCGGCTGTACTACGACGGTCGGCTGCGGTCCAATGAAACCGTCACGCTCGCACGGCAGCTCGACGGCGAGGAACCTGGCGTGTGCACCGTCCTGGTGGATCATCACGGCAACTCCGCCGAATCGGTGGCCGAGGCCCGCGAGGTGGTGCGCCGGGTCCGTACGCTGCTGGGCATGTCGTGGACGATCGGTGCGACGACCCGCAGAATGCACCCGCACGACATCTTCGTGGTGGCGCCGTACGCCGCGCAGGTCGGGCGGATCAAGACCATGCTGGCCCGTGCGAAGATCGAGGACGTGCTGGTGGGGACGCCGGACCGGTTCCGAGGCAGGGAAGCGGCCGTGGTGCTGCTCTCGATGACCACCTCCAGCCCGGCCGACGCCCCTTACGGCATGCCGTTCCTGTTATCACGCAACCTGCTCCACGCCGCGCTGTGCCGCGCCATGTGGAAGGCGATCATCATTCGCTCGCCACTGCTCACCGAATACCTGCCCGCCGCACCCGACGACCTTGCCGACCTGGCCGGGTTCTTGCGGCTGGGCTGAGTGGGTCAGCCGAAGCAGGCGCCCTCGCCGCGGTAGGTCGGCACGGAGCTGCGGGACCCGTCGGCCTCGACCAGATGCACGGTGTCGAACCGCTCGCAAAGTTCACCGGCCTTCGCGTGCCGAAACCACACCCGATCGCCGATGCGCAGCTCCGCGGCCCCTGACAGCGGGGTCTGCACCTCTCCCGCGCCCTCGGTGCCGAGCAGCTTCAGTCTGCTTGGCCACACCGGTTTCGGCATCCGCGACGGCCCGGCCGGGCCGGAGGCTGTGTAGCCGCCCGCGAAGACGGTGGCGATGGTCGGCGTCGGTCGCCGCAACACAGAGGTGGCGAAGTACAGTGCGGGCCTCGGGGTGAACGATCGGTAGTGGTCGAAGAGTGTCGGCACGTACAAGCCGGAACCCGCGGTCACCTCGGTGACGTCCGGGTCGGCGACGCTGACCTCGATCGAACCGGTGCCGCCGCTGTTCACGATCTCCAGCTTGCCGGTCACCGAGCGGACCGCGTCGAGCACCTTCGCGCGGCGCTTGGCGATCTCCACCACGGACGCCCGCTTCACCAGGCGCACCGCGGCAGTGGTGTCGGGCAGCCCCGCGATCTGCGCCTCGTAGGTCATCACGCCCACTACGTCGAACCCGCGGCGCAGCGCCTCACTCGCCAATGCGGCGGCCTGTTCGGGGGTCCGCACCGGGGAGCGGCGTACACCGAGATGGATCGGGCCGATCCGCAACGAGGCATCCACGTCCAGGCAGACCCGTGCGCGCACCCGGTCGGTGCCGACGGCGGCGCGGATCAGGTCGAGTTGGGCGACGTCGTCGATCATCAGTGTGATGGAACGCAGCAGCGTATGGTCGGCGGCCAGTTCGGCCAGCGCCGCCCGGTCCACGCTCGGATAGCCGAGCAGGATGTCGCGGGCTCCGCGATGTACCAGCCAGATGGCTTCGCGCAGGGAGTAGGACATGATGCCCGCGAAGCCGCCCCTGGCGGTGAGATCGGCGCCGAGCACCTCTTCGAGCACGGCGCGGCAGCGCACGGATTTGCTGGCCACACGCACCGGTATGTCCGCGGCGCGGCGCACCAGATCGGCGGCATTCGCGCGGAGGGCGGCCAAGTCCAGGACGGCCAGCGGCGGATCCAGCTCGGCGGTGGCCGCGTGCAGGCCCGCGATCGGCGACGTTTCGGTCACCAGAAATACTCAACCACCGCACTGGTCAAACGTCCAGTATTTCTGCCTACTAGTTCTCGACAGCCTTCGTCGTCAGGATGGCGACCAGGTCGTCCAGCACGACCAGCATGGTTTCGTCATTGCCGTCGGCCAGCCAGCGCAAGACAGCGCCCCGGACGAGCGACACGACGTATGCGGCGATCGCCCCCACCGGTTCGAGCCACTGCGTTCCGGATCGCTCGGCGCACAGCTCGAGGAACGTGGCGACCTCGGTGTCCATCTCCTGATAGGCCGCCGACGCGATCGGGTCCGCGGCACAGCTTGTCCGCACTCCCCAGCGAGTGCTCAGCATCTGCACCGTCGCCTCGTATGCCCTGAGATGCTTGGTCGGAGCAGCCGTGATCAACGGCCAGTATGCGCTGATCCCGGAGTGCAGCAAGACCCGCAGTGCGCGGACCCCAGTGTGATCGAGCGTGGCCGCTGCCTCTTCGACCGCCTCACAGATGCTCGGTCGCAGCCGTACCTCTGCTACTACTTCTCCACGTGTGCTCAACGACGACTCCCTCGGCGAAAAAATTTCGCGCACCTTCGTCGGCGCGACTCGCTGAACGGGCGGGCTATCTCGGGAAACACCAGGCTGCCCGGTCCAACGTTCGTCAATGGTAGTGGTTTTTCGGGGTTTGAGAATGGCTTAAGTGGGTATTTCAGACTGAAAGAATGTTTTGTTACCCAAACGGAATGCCGCCGGGACATACCGAAGCTCTCCGAAAATCGCGCTATGACGGTCGACCTCAGCCCTACCTGCCGTACGCCAGACCGTAAGCCACTTTACGGTACCGGACCTCGATGCACCCGCAATTCTGTGATCTATCACACACCAGAACCACTCAAATCAGGCACCCGTGTGTGGCGTTCGATCCGATAACGACTCCTTTTCGTACCGCGAGGCCGATAGCCTGGACCGGTGACTCTCTCGCCGCCCGCCGACCAGTACTTCCTCTCCGGCACGTTCAACTTCCGAGACACCGGCGGCCTGCGCACCGTCGACGGCGCGAAGGTCCGCCCCGGCGTGCTGCTGCGTTCGGCTCAGCTGAGCGGCCTCGACGACGCGGGCCACGCGGCGCTACGCGACCTGAGCGTCAGCGACGTGCACGACCTGCGCGGACATCGCGAGATCGAGCATATCGGCGCGGACCGGCTGACCGAGGATGTCCGGCTGACCGTCACACCGTTCGACTCCAGAATGGCCGAGGCGCCCCCACACGAGGCCACCGCGCGGACCGCGTTCACGTACATGCTCGAGGTCTACCGGATGTTCCCCGCGCTGCCCGAGGCGAACGGCGCGATTCTCGCCATCGCCGAATCCATCGTGCGTGGCGAGGGCGCCGTGCTCGTACACTGCGCGGCGGGCAAGGACCGCACCGGCTGGGCGATCGCCACGCTCCTGCGCGCCGTCGGCGTCACCGAGGCCGACGTGTTCACCGATTTCCTGCTCAGCAACGGAGCCATCCCCGCGCTCCGTTCCCTGATGACGACGCAACTACTCGGCGGTGAAGAGGTCTCGGTGGATCTGCTCGGCGTGCGCGAGGAATACCTCGACACCGCAAGCACCGCGATGCGCGACCTGCACGGCGATCTCGACGGCTACCTCGCCGCCGTCGGGCTGACGCCCGACCTGCGCGCCCGGCTGCGCATGCGAATGCTGGAGTGAGACCGAGTCATTCGGCGAGCGCCGCTCCCCTGCGGACCAAGCCGTCCGCGTCGATGGTCACCTGATCTCCGGTGTGGAACCAGGTTCCGGTGAACCGCGCCGCGGTGGTGGTCGGATCGTTCCAGTAGCGCGACGTCACATTCGGCCCACGGCACAGCAGCTCACCGCAGCCCGCCGTCGCACGCGGCCCCCACAGCGCCAATTCCGTACCCCCGAACGGGAACCCGAGCACCGCGCCGGCGTCGGAGGGGTCCTCCGCCTGTTCGGCGTCGTCCACGGCGAGGCCGATGCCGCTGGTCTCGGTCGCGCCCCACACCGACCACTGCCGAGCGGTGGGGAACATGCCGCGCAGTTCGGCAGTCAGGTCGGCGGGCGTGGCGGGTGCGGCGGCGCGTTCGCCGCGGTGACCGGCTTTGCTGATCCGGGCGATGCCCTCGGTACACAACCCCTCGGCGCGCAACTCGGCGAGTTCCGGTAATAGGCCCGCGAAGATCCGCGGCGTCGCCGAGACCATATCGATCCGTTCGGCCGCAATGGCTTCCGCGAGCGCGCGGGTGTCCCTGGCGAGCACGACGGTGCCGCCGACCGCGAAGGTCGGCAGCAGTTGATCGACACAGCCGCTGGCGTGCGCCAACGGAAGCAGCACCAGGTTGCGCAGGCCGTCGGTCGGCAGATTCAGTGCGGCGACCATCGACCGCACGGCCGAAAGCAGGTTTTCGTTGGTCAGTTCCACACCCTTGGGGGTGGTGGTTCCGCTGGTGTAGCACAGCAGCGCCAAATCCCCCAGTGCCGCACCGTCATCGATGTACGCGGCACCGTCGGGCAGTTCGGTGCCCGAGCAGGCACGCCCGAGCACGAAATCGGCGCGACTGTCGGCGATCACGCGCTCGGCGACCGCCTCGGGCAGACCGTCGTGCACCAGCACCGGCACCGCGCCGCTGAGCAATGCGCCGAGAAAGGCCTGCACCCAGCGCGCACCGGAGGGCATGTGAATGGCGACACGGTCGCCGTAGCCGATGCCATGCTCCTGCAGCCCGCCGGCGATCCGCGAGGCGGAGTGCCACAGCTCACGGTAGGTCAGGCGCGGGCCGCCGACCTCGACCACGGCCTCGCGCGTCGAGAACGCGTGGACCTGCAGATCCAGCAGTTCGGTCAGCGCGGGCGTGAGGTTTCCGTAGCGCAGAACCCCGTCCGCACCCCGGGCCAGTGGGTTGTCCCAGACATGCGGGCGGGTCAGGGGGTATTCGATGAGCAACTGCGACATTCGTCCTCCGCGTGCCTCGAGTCAGCAGGCACTGCGACTATATGATGCATGTCACAATCTCGCTGGGATAGGAGATGAACGTGTCCTACCCGTCACCGGCCGGAGTAATCGGCCTTCCCCGGACCGACCTCGAGGAAGCTGCGCACCGCACCCTTCAGGTCGTCGGTGGCGAACAGCGCGCCGGACACCTCCGGCGTCACCGAATCCGCATGCGCCACACCACCGGAACGCCACGCCTCGACAATCTTCTTTGTCGCCGCGTGCGCCTTCGTCGGGCCATCGGCCAGACGGCGGGCCAGCTCCTTCGCCGCCGCGTCGACGTCGTCGTGTACGGCGTTCACCACGCCCCAGTCCGCCATGGTCGCCGCGTCGTACAGATCGCCGGTCATCACGAATTCGCGGGCCCGGCCCGAACCCGCGCGCTCGGCCAGGCGCTGCGGGCCGCCCATCGACGGGGTCAGTCCGACCACGGTCTCCACCAGTCCGAACTTCGCCTTCGGCGCGGCGAGCAGGAAGTCGCAGGCGAGCGCGATCTCGAAGGCGGCGGTCAGGGTCAGACCGTGCGCGGCGAACACCACCGGACACGACAGCGCCTCCAAGGGGTGGATGATCTGCGCGAACAGCGTGCGCCACAACTCGGCGCCCTGCTCAGTGGTCAGTCCGTCGAACATGTGGACGTCGACGCCGCCTGACACCACCTTGCCCTCGGCGCGCAGCAGCACCGCGCGCGGCGGGCGGCCCGACAGTTCGCCGATATCGGCGACCAGCGAGTCCAGCATGGCCCGATCGAACAGGTTGAGCGGCGGATGGGCGAGGGTGAGGGTCGCCACCTCCGCACCGCCGTCGGTGATCTCACGCTCCAGCCGGGTGGCCGTCGTTTCATTCATCCGGTCAGCCTAGGCGTACCTCCGCCTTCGCTCCGGCCATGCGCGGGCTGAGGACGGACCGCGTCCGGCAGCGCCCGCTAGGGCGTACCTCCGCCTTCGCTCCGGCCATGCGCGGGCTGAGGACGGACCACGTCCGGCAGCGCCCATTACTAGGACGTCGATCTGCGAGACTGTCCGGGTGACCAAGTCGGCCAGTGAAAACGGTTCCTACGTCGAGCCAGGCGAGTTCAAGCGGGACACCAACTACATCACCACCAGGATCACGGCCGACGGCCGAGACGGCTACCCGGTGGAGCCGGGCCGCTACCGCCTGGTCGCCGCACGGGCCTGCCCGTGGGCCAATCGGACGCTGATCGTGCGCCGCCTGCTCGGACTGGAGGACGTGCTCTCGCTCGGCCTGTGTGGGCCCACCCACGACAAGCTCAGCTGGACCTTCGATCTGGATCCCGGCGGTGTCGACGCGGTGCTCGGCATCCCCCGGCTGCGTGACGCGTACCTGGCGCGGTTCCCTGACTATCCGCGCGGCATCACAGTGCCCGCGATCGTGGACGTACCGACCGGCCGAGTCGTCACCAACGACTACGCGCAGATGACCCTCGACTTCTCCACCGAGTGGACGGCATACCACCGGCCCGGGGCGCCGCAGTTGTACCCCGAGGCGTTGCGGGCGGAGATCGACGAGGTGAATCGCACAGTATTCCGCGACGTCAACAACGGCGTCTACCGCTGCGGTTTCGCCGGGTCGCAGGACGCCTACGACGACGCCTACGACCGGCTCTTCGACCGGCTGGATCAGCTCGCGGAACGCCTTGCGGCGCAACGCTATCTGGTCGGCGATACGATCACCGAGGCCGATGTGCGGCTGTTCACCACGCTGGTGCGGTTCGACCCGGTCTACCACGGGCACTTCAAGTGCAACCGGTCGAAGCTCGCCGAGATGCCGGTGCTGTGGGCGTACGCGCGTGACCTCTACCAGACCCCTGGTTTCGGCGACACCATCGACTTCGGGCAGATCAAGACGCATTACTACGTGGTGCACCGGGACGTCAACCCGACCGGGATCGTCCCGAAGGGACCAGAGCTGGCGAACTGGCTCACCCCGCACGGCAGGGAAGCCCTCGGCGGCAGGCCGTTCGGCGATGGAACCCCGCCGCCTCCTCCTCCGTCTGCCGACCGCGTGCCCGCGCTGCACAGTCCGGCGTAGTGGAACCGATCCGGCTGGGTAGTTCGTTGTCATGACGAGCTGACGGCCGCGGTGCCATACAGTTCACCAAGCAGACGGGAAGAGGAGGATGCCGCCGATGGTCAAAGGCGCGTTCGAGAAGACGGTGGTTCAGCTGCTCGATACCGGGTCCCGCCTGCAGGCACCCGCGGTCGCCAAGTACGTCGACCGAATCCGGCGCTCCCATCCCGACGAAACCCCCGCGCACATCATCGAGCGGTTGGAGAAGCAGTACCTGCTCGCGGTGACCGGCAGCGGTAGCGCGGTCGGCGCGACGGCCGCGGTGCCCGGTGTCGGCACCGTCGCGGCGATCGCGGCGGTCAGCGCCGAGACCACGTTCTTCATGGAGGCGTCGGCGGTGTTCACCCTCGCGGTGGCGGCGGTGCACGGCATCTCACCGGAGGACCAGGCACAGCGCAGGGCACTGGTGCTCGCCGTCGTGCTCGGCGAGAGCGGCATGGAGATCGTGCAGAAGAGTGTCGGCACGTCGGCGAAGAACTGGGGCACTGTGTTCGCCAACCGGATTCCCGGACTGTCGAGCATGAACGATTCGCTGGTGAAACGGTTCATCGTCCGGTTCATCACCAAGCGCGCGGCGCTCATGGCGGGCAAGGTACTGCCCGCGGGTATCGGTGCGCTGATCGGCGGCGCGGGTAACCGCGCGCTGGGCAAGTCCACGATCACCAACGCGCGCAAGGCATTCGGTCCCCCGCCCGTGGTGTGGCCCGCCGACCGGCATCTGGTCGTCGACGCCGATCCACTCACCGCGGTCGACCCGGCGCAGCCGAAACCCCCGAAGACGCCGAAATGAGCGGGGCGCGTCCGCTCGCGTTCTCGGTCCGGGCGTTGACCAAGCGGTACGACCTGACGCCCGCCGTGGAGAACGTCAGTTTCACCGTGTCATCCGGCACCACGGCGGCGCTGGTCGGTCCGCGGGGCGCGGGCAAGACCACCGTCCTGCGGCTGCTGCTCGGCCTGCTCGTCCCTACCTCCGGGACCGTTCTCGTCGGCGGCCCGGGGTCGGCCCGTCAGGACGCGGCCGGGTCCTCCCGCATGGTCGGCGGCGTGCTCACGCCGCGCGGTCTTCACCCGGCGAGGACGGCGCGGGACCATCTGTGGAGCTACGCCGCCGCAGGCGGGGTCGCGGACGCGCGGGTGCCCGAGGTGCTGGAGATCGTCGGGCTGAACGAGGAAGCGAGGACGAAGATCGGCGCCATGTCGGCCGGGCAGCAGACCAGGCTGGCCCTGGCGACCGCGTTGCTCACCGATCCCCCGCTGCTGGTGCTCGACGACCCGATGGACGGACTCGACGCCGCGGAACGCGCTTGGCTGCAGGACTTTCTGCGCGGGCACGCTCGGCACGGCGGCAGCGCGCTGCTGTCCAGCGAAAGCCTCGCAGCGGTGTTGCCCAGCGCGGACGCCCTGATCGTGCTGAAGGAGGGCACGGTGGTGTACCAGGGCAGCCCGGCACGACTGCGGCGCGGACATCCGGACCGGCTGGTCGTCGCGGCGTCCACACCGATCGCGCTGGCGACGATGCTCGCCGCGCAAGGCTTTACCGACGCGGTGATCAGGACGGACGGGCGCCTCGCCGTGGCCGAGGCGACGGAAGCGCAGATCAGGGCGGCGGCCGCGGCGGCGCAGGTGCGGTTGGACAGCATCGTCCCCGACCCGATCCACCCCGACCGGGTGCTCGCGTCGCTGACCAAACCCACCGCCGCGCCCGCGCCGCAGTACCCGGGCCTCGCCGCGCCCGCCGGAATCACCAACCAGCAACCATCGCCGATGCCCTACGGAATCCCACGATGATCCCCCTCCTGCCCACGGACTTGGTGCCGACCGTCAATTCCGAGGTCCGCAAGGTCCTCACACTGCCGCAGGGCCGGGTGCTCGTCGGCGCGATCCTCGCGATCGCGCTGATCGCGAGCATCGGGTCCGCGAGCCTCGCCGGACCTGCGGCCCCGAAGAGCGAGCCCGCCACCGGGGCCGCGACGATCGGGCTCTACGTTGGCCTCGCGGTGGCCGTGCTAGCGGGCGCGATCTTCGGCGCGGTGAGCAGCGGCACAGAGTACCGGCACCACACCATGGCGGTGACTGCGCTGTTCGCCGCCGACCGCGACCGGCTCGCCGCCTCCAAGTTCCTGGTCACCGGGTGCGTCGCGCTGGCGACCGCGTTCGCGGTCGAGCTGGTCGCGCTCGCAGGGCTGCTCGGCTTCGGCCGGGGCAAGTTCGGTTTCACCGCCGAGTTGCTCGCCGCGCTCGGCGGCGGACTGCTCGCCGCGGTCTGCTGGTCGCTGATCGGGGCGAGCGTCGGGATCCTGCTGCGATCGTCCGCCGCCGCGGCCGGGCTGCTGCTGGGCTGGATCGCCGTCGCCGAACCACTGTTGTGGCTGATCGCGCGTGGCATCGGCATGGCGGGCGGCGTGACCCTGCTGCCCCTCTCGGCCACCGTCAGCACCGTGGCCGTCGGCTCCTACCCCGACAGTGATTTCCTCGCACCCGCCCCAGCCGCCGTCGTTGTCCTGCTGCTGTGGACCATTTGCTTCGGCGCCGCGACCTGGTGGAGCCTGCGCACTCGCGATCTCTGACTCGAAGCGTCTGAAGGGGCTGAAGAAGCTTCGGGAGCAACGACGTGTCGGCGGGTGTCGGTACCGTCAATGGGTAGCGCGGTACAACCGAGGGGCGAGTAGGCGACGTGGACGGGGGCGACAGACCGGGATGGATTCGCAGGCTGTGGGCCGAGTGCAGGCCGCACGGCACGGTGCTCGCCGGACTCGCGGCGGCGTTGCTCGTCGGCGCGGTGGCCGAGACCGCTGGCCCGCTGCTGATCAAACGGGCGGTCGACGCGGCAGGCATCGGTGACACGGCAGCGATCGGCGCGGTCGCTGGACTGCTCGTGCTGCTGGGGGTCGGCCGGTCGGCGGCCGGGTTCGGGCGGCGGCTGCTGGCCGGGCGAATGTCGCTGGATGTGCAGCACGCACTGCGGCTGGACATCCTCGGGTCGTTACAGCGACTGGACGGCATCGGGCAGGACACGATCCGCACCGGGCAGGTGGTGTCGCGCTCGATCACCGATCTCCAGTTGGTGCAGGGACTGATGGCGATGGCGCCGCTGTCGGGCATGGCTTTGCTGGAGTTCGTGCTCGCCGCCGCGGTCATGCTCTGGCTCTCCCCGCCGCTGGCGGCCGTTGCGCTGCTGGTGGTTCCCGCGATCGGCCTTGTGGTCTACCGGGTGCGGCCGCAGCTGCATGCGGCCACGTGGTCGGCGCAGCAGCGTGCCGCCGATCTGGCCCAGCACGTCGAGGAGACGGTCACCGGCGTCCGTGTGGTCAAGGGCTTCGGGCAGGAAGCGCGGATGGTCGGTCTGCTGGAGCGGCTCGGCCGCACGCTGTTCGCGGAGCGCATGCGCGCCGCGCGGATCGACGCGCGGTTCGCTCCGAGCGTCGCGGCGATTCCGCAGGTCGGCATGGTCGCGGTGATCGCGCTCGGCGGAATGCTCGCGCTGCACGGCCTGCTCGGCATCGGCACCTTCGTCGCGTTCGCCGCCTACGTCGCCACCATGACCGGTACCGCGCGCATCCTCTCGTCGGTAATCGTCATGGCCCAGCTGACCAGGGCCGCGGCCGAGCGGGTCTTCCAGGTGATCGACACCGCGCCCGTCATCGCGGACCCCGAACGTCCGGTCGCGCTGCCGGACGGGCCGCTCGGGATCGACATCGATACGCTCACTTTCGGTTTCGACCCCCAACAGCCGGTGCTCCGTGAGATGGACCTGCGCGTGCGGCCCGGCGAGACGGTAGCGATCATCGGCCCTGCGGGTTCCGGCAAGTCCACGCTCGCCCTACTGCTCCCCAGGTTCTACGCGCCGGACTCCGGCAGCATCCAGTTGTTCTCCGAGCACCCCGACTCGCGGCGGACCAACGGAGCAGGCGCCTCCGCCGCCGCGCCGACCGATCCGCACGCCGTGACGCGCGCAGCCGACGTCGTCGGGGTCGACATCGCCGACGTTCGCGCCGCCGACCTGCGCACGGCGATCGGCGTCGTCTTCGACGATCCGTTCCTGTTCTCCGACACCATCGCCGCCAACATCGCGCTCGGGCGACCGGAGGCGACCGACGAGGAGATCCGGCAGGCGGCGATCCAGGCCGCCGCCGCCGACTTCATCGCCGAGTTGCCCGACGGATACGACACTGTGATCGGCGAGCGCGGCCTCACGCTCTCCGGCGGACAGCGACAGCGGATCGCGCTGGCCAGGGCGCTGCTGGCACGCCCGCGCATCCTCGTGCTCGACGACGCCACCTCTGCGGTGGACGCGGTCACCGAGGCCGCGATCTTCGACACGCTGTCCGACCGCGGCGGACGGACCACGCTGATCCTGGCGCACCGGGAATCGACCCTCGCCTACGCCGATCGCATCATCCGGCTACCCGCGCCCGCAGGGCACATCGCCTCCGCGCCGGACGCCTCCGCGACCACGGTGCGGGCCGGTCGGACGCCGCCCCCGCGTTCGGGCGGCGGTCTCTCCGCGGGAGCGACGGCGGACCTGAGCGAGACGCCCGAGCTGCGCCGCACGATCGAGCGCCTGCCACCCGCCACCGAGCAGCCGGGCCTGGACGCACAGCGATTGCGCGAGCCGGATCCGGAGTTCCGGCTGACCCGCATGTTTCGCCCGGTCCGCTGGCTGGTGCTGGCCGTGATGGCGCTGCTCACGGCGGACGCGGTGATCGGCATAGCGTTCCCGCCCCTGGTGCGCTACGCGATCGACAACGGCGTGGTCGGCAACCACGCCGAGGTGCTGGTCCGCGCGGCCCTGCTCGGCGCGGTGCTCGCCGCCGCGGGCTGGGCGGTCGGCGCGGCGACGACGCTACTGACCGCGCGCACCGGCGAGCGGGTGCTGTTCGCGCTACGAGTGCGCAGTTTCGCGCATCTGCAACGGCTCGGCCTGGACTACTACGAGCGCGAGCTCTCCGGCCGGATCATGACCAGGATGACCACCGACGTCGACGCATTGTCGATGTTCCTGCAAACCGGGGTGGCCACCACCCTGGTCGGCGTGCTGACGCTGGCCGGCATCGCGGTCGCGTTGCTCGTCATCGATGTCTCGCTTGCCCTCGTCGTGCTGGTGATGCTGCCCGCCCTGGTGGTCGCGACGGCGCTGTTCCGGCGGATGTCGTCCACTGCATACACCGTGTCGCGGGAGCATGTGTCGGCGGTCAACGCAGATTTCCAAGAGAACGTCACCGGGTTGCGCGCGGTGCAGGCCAACCGGCATGAGCCACGTGCCGCCCGCCGCTTCGCCGAGTACTCCCAGCGCTACCGCGACAGCCGGTTGCGAGCGCAGCGGGCGATCGCACTGTATTTCGCGTTCGTCGTCGGGTGGGCGGATCTGGCGTTGGCCGCGGTGGTGTTCGTCGGAGCGCGCGAGGTCGCCGACGGTGTGACCAGCGCGGGAACGCTGGTCGCGTTCGTGCTGTATCTGCAGCTGCTGTTCGTGCCGATCCTGCAGTTATCACAGATGTTCGACGGGTATCAGCAGGCCAAGGTGGGCCTGCGCCGCATAGGGGATCTGCTGCGCACGCCCTCCTCGATCGCCGCCGACCGGGCCGAGCCGGCGCCGATCGAGGAGGGGTTGCGCGGTGATGTCGCCTTCGACGATGTCCGATTCCGGTACCCGGGCAGCCCGGTTCCGGCTCTGGACGGCGTCTCGCTGCGGGTCCCGGCGGGTTCCACGCTGGCGCTGGTCGGACCGACCGGCGCGGGCAAGTCGACCGTCGTCAAGTTGCTGGCACGTCTGTACGACCTGCCCGCGGGTGTGACGAACGGCACGGGTGGTTCTCCGAAGTCCGGCGCGCTGAGCAACCCCGAGCAGAACGACGACGGCGCCGATGTGGCCGAGCGGAACGGTCCCGGCACGACCGAGCAGAACGGCGCAGGCTCCAGCAATTCCGGCGCGATCCGGGTCGACGGCGTCGACATCCGCGACTACCGCCTCGCCGAATACCGCTCCCGCCTCGGCATAGTCCCGCAGGAAGCTCACCTGTTCACCGGCGACGTGGCGAGCAACATCGCATTCGGGAAACCGTCCGCCACCGCCGAGGAGGTGGCCGCGGCCGCCGCCGCGGTAGGCGCGACCGACATGATCGCCGCCCTCCCGCTCGGTATGGGTCAGCCGGTCGGTGAGCGAGGCCGCGGCCTGTCGGCGGGCCAGCGCCAGCTGATCGCGCTCGCCCGCGCCGAACTGGTCGCCCCGGACTTGCTGCTGCTGGACGAGGCCACCGCGACCCTCGATCCGGACGCCGAGGCATCGGTGCTGGCGGCGAGCCGATCGGTGAGCCGGGACCGCACCACGGTAATCGTCGCGCACCGGCTCGGCACGGCCGCGCGCGCCGACCGGATCGCCGTCGTCGACCACGGCCGAGTCGTGGAATTCGGTCCGCACGCCGCACTGCTCGCCGCCGCGGGACCCTATGCCCGGCTCTGGGCAGCGGCCCGCGAGACAGAGGGAATATTCTCGGGTATCGACGAGTCGTCACCTATGAGGTCGGGGGTGTCGGGTGGTGGTCAGTAGATCCACCGATTTGCTGCTGGGCCTATCCTCAGACAGGGCGCATCGGCGCGTATCCGCTGATTCCCATGCCGGGCACGTCACAAACGTCGCAGCGCGAAGAACGAAATGAGGCGAACACCTGCTGTGAGCAGCTCAACTTCCCAGTTCGGACAGAACCAGTGGCTAGTCGACGAGATGTATCAGAAGTTCAAACAGGATCCATCTTCTGTCGACGCAAGCTGGCACGAGTTTCTGGCCGACTACACACCTGAGGTGAGTGGTGATTCTGGTAACAGCCAGACCGCCGCCACATCCGCGCAGGCTGCCGCCCCGGCTCCGGCGGCCGCGCCTTCAGCAGCTCCGGCTGCCACGACCCCGAAGACGCCGCCCGCCGTGGCGGCAGCGAAGCCCGCCGCGCCCACGAAGCCCGCCGCGCCCGCCAAGGTCACCACGCGCACCCCGCAGACCACCCCGGCGCCCACTTCGAACGCGACGCCGACCTCCGGCCCGAAGCAGGCCGACACCGCCACCGACGAGGCCAAGGTGTTGCGTGGCGCCGCGGCGGCCGTGGCGAAGAACATGGCAGCCTCGCTGGCCATCCCCACCGCGACCAGCGTGCGCGCCATCCCGGCAAAGCTGATGATCGACAACCGCCTGGTCATCAACAACCACCTCGCCCGCACCCGGGGCGGCAAGATCTCCTTCACCCATCTGCTGGGTTACGCCATCGTGCACGCCGTCAGGTCCTTCCCGAACATGAACCGGCACTACGCCGAGATCGACGGCAAGCCGAACGCGGTCACCCCCGCGCACACCAACCTCGGGCTCGCCATCGACCTGCCCGGCAAGGACGGCAGCCGCGCACTGGTCGTCGCCGCCATCAAGGGCTGCGAGACCATGACCTTCGGGCAGTTCCACACCGCCTACGAGGACATCGTGCGTCGTGCCCGCGACGGCAAGCTGACCGCCGAGGACTTCTCCGGCGTCACCATCTCGCTGACCAACCCGGGCACCATCGGCACCGTCCACTCGGTGCCCCGCCTGATGAATGGTCAGGGCGCGATCATCGGCGCGGGCGCCATGGAGTACCCGGCCGAGTTCCAGGGCATGAGCGACGAGCGGATCTCGGAATTGGGCGTCGGCAAGCTGATGACGCTCACCTCCACCTACGACCACCGCATCATCCAGGGTGCGGAGTCCGGTGACTTCCTGCGCACCATCCACCAGCTGCTGATCTCCGACGAGTTCTACGACGAGATCTTCCACGGCCTCGGCGTGCCCTACGAGCCGGTTCGCTGGCGCAAGGACATGCGCGAGCGTGGCGTCGACAAGAGCTCGCGCGTGCTGGAGATGATCGCGGCCTACCGCAACCGCGGCCACCTGATGGCCGACACCGATCCGCTGCGTCTGGTCAAGGACAAGTTCCGCAGCCACCCGGATCTCGATGTCACCCAGCACGGCTTGACCCTGTGGGACCTGGACCGCACGTTCAACGTCGCGGGCTTCCACGGCCAGGAGCAGATGAAGCTGCGCGAGGTGCTCTCCATCCTGCGTGACGCGTACTGTCGCCACGTCGGTGTGGAGTACACCCACATCCTCGAGTCCGAGCAGCTGCAGTGGATCCAGGAGCGGGTCGAGCAGAAGCACGTCAAGCCGACTGTCGCGCAACAGAAGTACATCCTGAACCGGCTGAATGCGGCGGAGGCCTTCGAAACCTTCCTGCAGACCAAGTACGTCGGGCAGAAGCGGTTCTCGCTGGAGGGCGCCGAGGCGGTCATCCCGATGATGGACGCGGTGATCGACCAGTGCGCCGAGCATTCGCTCGACGAGGTCATCATCGGCATGCCGCACCGTGGCAGGCTGAACGTGCTCGCCAACATCGTCGGCAAGCCGTACTCGAAGATTTTCACCGAGTTCGAAGGCAACATGAACCCGGCCGGTGCGCACGGCTCGGGCGACGTGAAGTACCACCTCGGTGCGCACGGCAACTACCTGCAGATGTTCGGCGACAACGAGATCGCGGTCTCGCTGACCGCCAACCCCTCGCACCTGGAGGCGGTCGACCCGGTCCTGGAGGGCCTGGTCCGCGCCAAGCAGGACTTGTTGGACAAGGGCGACGGGCCGGAGGGCTACTCGGTCGTGCCGCTGATGCTGCACGGTGACGCCGCGTTCGCGGGTCAGGGCGTGGTCGCCGAAACGCTGAACCTGTCGGGTCTACGTGGCTATCGGGTCGGCGGCACCATCCACATCGTGGTGAACAACCAGATCGGCTTCACCACCGCACCGGAGAACAGCCGCTCCACCGAATACTCCACCGACATCGCGAAGTTCATCGGTGCGCCGATCTTCCACGTGAACGGTGACGACCCGGAGGCCTGTGACTGGGTGGCCCGCTTGGCGGTGGACTTCAAGCAGAAGTTCCGCAAGGACGTCGTGATCGACATGATCTGCTACCGGCGCCGCGGCCACAACGAGGGCGACGACCCGTCGATGACGCAGCCATACATGTACGACGTCATCGACACCAAGCGCAGCGTCCGCAAGGCGTACACCGAAAGCCTGATCGGCCGTGGCGACATCTCGCTCAAAGAGGCCGAGGACGCCCTGCGCGACTACCAGGGCCAGCTGGAGCGGGTGTTCAACGAGGTCCGCGAGCTGGAGAAGTACACACCGGAACCGAGCGAATCGGTCGAGGGCGACCAGCCGGTGCCCGCGACCGTCGTGACGGCCGTGGACAAGACGGTCCTGCAGCGCATCGGTGACGCGTTCCTCCATGTGCCCGAGGGCTTCAACGTGCACCCGCGCGTCAAGCCGGTGTTGGAGAAGCGCCGCGAGATGGCCTACGAGGGCAAGGTCGACTGGGCCTTCGCCGAGCTGCTCGCCTTCGGCACGCTGATCGATGAAGGCCATGCGGTCCGTCTGACCGGCCAGGACTCCCGGCGTGGCACGTTCACCCAGCGGCACTCGGTGATCATCGACCGCAAGACGGCCGAGGAGTACACCCCGCTGCACAACATCGGCAGCGAGAACCCGGGCTGGTTCGCGGTGCACGACTCGGCGCTGAGCGAATACGCCGCCGTCGGTTTCGAATACGGCTACTCGCTGGGCAACCCCAGCGCGCTCGTGTTGTGGGAAGCACAGTTCGGTGACTTCGTCAACGGCGCGCAGTCGATCATCGACGAGTTCATCTCCTCCGGTGAAGCCAAATGGGGCCAGCTGTCCGATGTCGTGCTGCTGCTGCCGCACGGTCACGAGGGCCAGGGGCCGGACCACACCTCCGGCCGCATCGAGCGCTTCCTCCAGCTGTGCGCGGAGGGTTCGATGACCGTCGCGGTGCCGTCCACCCCAGCGAACTACTTCCACCTGCTGCGCCGCCACGCGCTGGACGGCATCCGCCGCCCGATGATCGTCTTCACCCCGAAGTCGATGCTGCGCAACAAGGCTGTGGTCTCGGATCTCAAGGACTTCACCGAG
Organism: Nocardia sp. NBC_01730; assembly: GCF_035920445.1. NCBI lineage: Bacteria > Bacillati > Actinomycetota > Actinomycetes > Mycobacteriales > Nocardiaceae > Nocardia > Nocardia sp. NBC_01730. The sequence goes on from NZ_CP109162.1 coordinate 4,682,670, forward strand.
AGCAAGTTCCGCTCGGTATTCGACGAACCCGCCTACGAGCAGGGCATCGGCGACCGCGGCAAGGTGAAGCGGGTTCTGCTGACCAGCGGCAAGCTCTACTACGAGCTGGCCGCGGAGAAGGCGAAGCAGAAGCGCGAGGACGTCGCGATCGTGCGGATCGAGCAGCTCTACCCGCTGCCCACCTTCCGCCTGAACGAGTCGCTCGACCGCTACCCCAACGCGACCGACCTCGCCTGGGTCCAGGAGGAACCGGCCAACCAGGGCGCTTGGCCCTTCTTCGGCCTCAACCTCCCGGAGGTTCTCCCCGACCGCCTCGGCAAATTGCGCCGCATCTCCCGCCGCGCCATGTCGGCCCCGTCCTCGGGTTCGAGCAAGGTGCACGCGGTGGAGCAGGCTGAGATCGTCGCGGAAGCGTTCGAGCCGACGGCATAGTTTCCTGATCTGACGCCGGGCCGAATCGCTCTGTCCCCCAGAGCAATTCGGCCCGGCGCCTTACTATCCGGAGAACGCCGACCAGGCAGCCACCGCCCAGCAGGATTCGCCGAACTAGCTGTCGGCGTGCATTTCCTTACACGACAACACAAGTCACTTCTATGACCCGTAGCAGGCGGGCACGTCCCGCCAGGGTGAGCCGACGCGGACCCGCCATCGGATCCCGTCGATGAGCTGTCGTTTCGTCCATTTCGGCGGGCGTCCCGCCTTCTTCCCGTGAGGCAGCAGTGGTGCCAGCCGCGCCCATTCGGCGTCGGTCAAGTCCGCGCGCCGCGTCACCGCTACGCTGGGCACGAGGGCTCCGGTGTTCAGTTGGAATCTTGGTCGATCAACCAGTTACCGGAGACCTCGCCATATCACCAACTTCTCCACCCGGACAACGGGGTTCCACCTCCGACCATCGGGCTGATGAAACAGGAGTGGCAGTGGACGGTCCAGAGATCGAATATCTTGCGCAGGCCTACTTCCACCAAGACTTCGACCTCGAAGCGGACTCACCGATGGGCGTCATCCGAAACTTCAGGATCGGCGAACCTCCCGAACAGGTCGAGGCTGTTCGCGAAGCCATTCAGGTTCTGCTCGACTCCGGTGCGAGCGACCAGCAGATGGCCGAGGTGTGGCTGGCGAGAGCCCGCGCCAGCTACGATCCACGGTGTGAGGGGCTTACGATCTCGAAATGGCTGAGGCAAGTAGTCGATGAACTTTCCAGCGGTTGACCGAAACCTTGGCCACTGCACGAGGGTCGAGTACACATTGCGGCCTGCCTCCGCCTCATCCCCGCTGCGCTGAGACGCTCGGGCGGGTAAGACAGCCGCAGGGCGCCAGAAAAGCGGTCAGAAAACCGTACCGCACACCGGACTTATGAGACACGGCCTAGCGATGTCACGCGAGTCGTCGATGAGACGATAACTTCTCAACGCCTCCAACGCGCTTCCGACCTCGCCCTCTGGGTGACCGAGCGCAGCCGCAATGGCAGTAGCTGGGATGTGTCGCTCACGGCGAACATATCGGTACACCGAACCGGTCCTCGTATCATGAGGCGGCGTCCCGACTTCCACAGCCCAGAACCTTAGTCGAACTAACAGTGTTCTTCTGATCTTGAAGATCTTTCGGTAATCGAGTCGTCACCCCCAACTCCACCACAACATCGTGCGACCTCCGGCGGCGCACTGGATACGATCACCGCCCTGCCGCTCGGTATGCGGCAACCAGTGGGCGAACGCGGCCGCGGACTGTCCGCGGGTCAGCGCCAGTTGATCACGCTGGCCCGGGCCGAATTGGTTGGCCCTGACCTGCTGCTGCTCGACGAGGCAACGGCGACCCTCGACCAGGACACCGAGACCGCGCTACTGGTAGCGAGCCGATCACTGACCCGCAACCGCACCTCGGTGATCGTCGCGCACCGGCTCGCGACCGCCGCGCAGGCCGATCGGATCGCCGTCGTCGTGCGCGGGCGGATCGTGGAAACCGGTACGCATGCCGAGCTACTCGCGGCGGTTGTCACGGCGGTTGCCGCCGAACGATGCCGTCTGCTCTGGACAGTTGTCCTCGCTGTCTGCCTAGCAATCGATCTCGTATCGATACCACTGTCGGGGGTTGCCATCTTCATGCAGCCACAGAGTTGCGTCCCGCCCGATCTTCCCCCGAGCACAGCCCGTCGGTGACCGGCCGTCGGGCAGTGCCAGGGTCTCTCGTCCGGTCTCGGTGATCACCCGATCCTCCCGATGGGCTCTACGGATCTCCCAAACGATCGCGTCACCGTGCCGGTGCTGGTCCAGGAAAGCAAGCGTGGAACCCGACACTGCCAGGCCGTGACATCGAGTGACCGGATTCGGTGTGATCGACCGGCCCCCGCTCGCATCCAACTCGACCAACGGGAAGTCGGTGTAGGGGCAGGCATGGACCAGGGTCCGACCGACCTTCAGCGCGTAGCAGTCGCACCAGACGACCCGGCTGCCGGTGTGGGCGGGCGCGAGCCAGGGGATACCGCCGGTGTCGTCCCAGCGGGCCAGGCCGACCAGGAAGCGATGCGACCGCGTGCCGTCCGGATCGGCCGACCAGTAGCTGGCTTCGTCGAAGTAACTGGTCCAGATCCTCCCCTCAGGATCGGTCAGCAACTGCTCCTCGATCATCGCATGGCCGACCGAACTATGCCTACTGCCAGGAAGGGTGGGCAATACGGTCGCCGAGGCCCGTTCGGACTGCCGGGGTCAACAATCGGATCGGAACGGAAGGCACAGCGGCAGCAAATTCAGTTGGGCCGGTGTTTCCGCGACGGTCGGAGGTGGCCCAACGACCTCGGTGGGCGACGTCGGCAATGGTCTCTGCTCTACGGCGTCACCGTGCGGGGTCGAGCAGGCGACGGCCAGCAGCCAGATGGCGCCGATGATGACCGCGATCGATGCCGCGGCCGCGATCTGCTGCGGCCGATGGCCGCCCCCCGCTTGTGGCTGTGCGGTTGTTCGGCCAGCCGTACTCGGGAGCGCCGCGGTGATTCGCCGGAGATCCGCAATGCGTGGTCGACGCTCGACGATGACCGGTGTTGTGGGCCATCGCAGTGGCCGGGCTCCGGTGTTCGACGTGGATCGCAGTGACAGCCGATGCTGCGGTGGCGGCGTGGGGTGCGAGCGCGATGATGCAGGGGCGGGGCGTACTGGCCGGTCGGCGTCGGATTCGATCCACGACGACCACCGGTCCGTGAAGGGCGACGACAACACGGGCACTGATTGTGCAGCGGAATCGAGTGCCGGGCCCGACGACAAGGGCTCCGATGCTGAGTGTTCCGGTGCGGCGTGTTCCGGTGCAGCAGGCTTCGGCGCAAAAGATTCCGACGCCACTGGGGCAATCGGCGCCACGCCTGACACCCCGACTGTGGAATGCGCTGGCGGGACACCCGAATTCGCAGGCGTACCGGCGGCGGTCGAGATTCCGGTGGCAGGCGTGTCGTCGACCGGACGAGGCTCGCGCGCCGCGTTTTCGAGCGCCGCAAGTGCAGTCCCGGCACGCAGCTTCCGCTCCAGCGGAAAGCCGTCCGCAACCAGATCTTCGAGAGTCACCTGATCGGCCAGGTCCAAGTCGCCGAGCAGGGCGTGCACGCGCTCTGCGGTCCAGATGAGCTTTCGGCTCACGGTGCGGTGGAACCAGGCGCGCAGCTCGCGAGGGCTGGATCCGAGCAGCACCCCGCAACCGCGCCTGCGCGTTTCGATGTTCAGTGTGATGTTCGAGTCTCGGGGCGGCACCACGACGATCAAGCCGTCGACGAAAGCGTCGGCGTGGTGCTTGCGCACCAGTTCCTCCAGGTTCAAGACGTTGCTCGACACCTGGTCGAACGGGCTGCTGTCGTGGTCGCGCACGTGGATCGGGTCACCCTCGAAGCCGGACAGCCGCCAGCGTCCGTTGGCCTGCACCGAGAGAACGCCTGTCATGGCTTCCGGCGCGGTCCCCTTCACCCCGACCACGACCGCAGCCCTGGGCGTGATCACGACCAGATCGGCTTCCCGCGCCTCTCCCTCGCCATTGTGGTCCGGTAGGTAGCACCCTGAGATCGCCAGTCCCACAATGACGTACTGCCCGGTCCAGGTCCGCATCCAGTCGAGCACACGCTGCTCGGATCGCGGCGCCGCCGTTCGTTCGTTGATGACCAACATCAGCGGCCACCTCCATCGCGTTCCACACAATCGACCGCTCAACGATATTCGCCGCGGAGCCCGGAAATGATTCGAAAGGCACTGTAAGAGCACGGCATTGGCAGCACTAGGGCAGTCCACGTCCAGCATGGCGACAGGAGCGCCGTACCGGTGTGCGCGGTCATCGGACACGGGTCGATGTTGGCCGGCAGGCGGTTCGCCGACATGTATCGCCTGGTTGGACGAGCTCCTGCCGTGGCGGAGAAGTTCATCCCGCTCACGGTCAGGAATGCGCTGCGCGACCGGAAGATTCCGATCTACGGCGACGGCCCGCAGCGGTAGCGCCGGTTGTACGTGGCCGATCACCGCACTGTGGTGCAGAGGGCCGCCGGTCACCCACGCAGCGCGGCCGCCAGCGCCGGGTCGACGGAAGAGGCTATGGCGATGAGGGATTCGGCGAGAAGGTCGATGAGGTCGGCGCGCGGGATGGGTTCGGTGCGCAACCAGGTGAGGGTGGCTTCCTCGACGAAGGCGATCCAGCCACGCATGGCGAGCGTGAGGCGGGGGCGGTCGGCGGCGTCGACGGAGACAGGGGCCTCGGTGAGGATGATGCCGATGATGGCGTCCCGGGTCTGGTCGGCCAGCGGCGCCAGGTCGGGACTGACGCTGGTGGGGCCGCGCAGCAGCGCCAGGTAGGAGGTGCGGTTATCGCTGACGTATTCGACGTAGCGCTCGATCGAGTCGCGCAACATCTCGAACACCGCGAGGTTGCGGTCGGGGGTGACGCGCTGGAGCAACTCGGCGTTGGCATGCCGCACGATCGCAAGCTGAAAGTCCTGCTTGGTCGGGAAGTAGTGGAAGAGCAGACCGCGGGAGATGCTCGCCTGTTCGGCGATCTCGCTGATGGAGATGTCTTCGATGGCTCGATCGCCAAGCATCTCGGCGCCCAAGGTGATCAGCTGCTCGCGGCGTTCATCCGGACTCATGCGGACCCGCTTGGCGGTTTCCCCGGAACTCCTCCTGCTCACCGAACCCATGCTACCGACTCTTACTGAACACTAGTCAATACTGTTGACTGCCACTGGGTGAACACCGTATTCTCAGATATATGAGTCGCAAGGTTACAGACAAAGCTGTCGTCAACCGGCCCACCCGCCACGCCAAGACGATCATCATCGGCAGTGGGTTCGCGGGTCTGGGTCTGGCCATCCGACTGACCCAGCAGGGTCGCAACGATTACCTTGTGCTGGAGCGCGGCAGCGATGTCGGCGGCACCTGGCGCGACAACACCTACCCCGGCGCGGCCTGCGACGTCCCCTCGCACCTGTACTCGTACTCCTTCGAGCTCAACCCGAACTGGTCTCGGTCGTTCTCCCGTCAGGGCGAAATCCAGCAGTACATCGAGAAAGTGTCCGCGCGCTACGGCGTGCGCGATAAGCACCTCTTCGACTGCGACGTGACCAGTGCTCGCTGGAACAACGACTCCGCGGTGTGGGAGATCGAATCCAGCCAGGGCAGCTTCACCGCTGACACCGTGGTGTCCGCGGTCGGTGCGCTGTGCGAGCCCGCGCTGCCGGACATCAAAGGCATCAACGGGTTCGAGGGCGAAGTCTTCCACTCCGCGCGGTGGAACCACGACGCCGACCTGACCGGCAAGCGGGTCGCCATCATCGGCACCGGCGCCTCGGCCATCCAGATCGTGCCCGCCATCGCCCCGAAGGTCGGCCGGCTGGATGTCTACCAGCGCACCGCGCCCTGGCTGCTGCCGCGCCTGGACCGCCCTTACACCAAGGCCGAGCGGCTGGCCTTCAGGCATGTACCCGGTCTACAGCGCCTATCCCGCGCGGCGATCTACGCCGCGCGCGAGACCCAGGTGGTCGGCCTCGCCAAGGTTCCCGCGTTGATGCAGGTGCTCGAGCTGGTCGCGAAGGCGAAGCTGCGGGGGGAGATCCGCGATCCCGAGTTACGCGCCAAGGTCACCCCGAACTTCCGGATCGGCTGCAAGCGCATGCTGATCTCCAACGACTACTACCCGACGCTGGCCCGGCCCAATGTCGACGTCGTCACCGACGGCATCGCCGAGGTCCGCAAGAACTCGATCGTCACCAAGGACGGTACCGAGCGGGAGATCGACGCCCTGATCGTCGCGACCGGCTTCCACGTCACCGACTCCCCGACCTACGACACGATCACGGGCCGCGACGGTCGCACCCTGTCGGAGGTGTTCGACGAGATCGGCCAGCAGGGCTACAAGGGCAGCACGATCGCCAACTTCCCCAATATGTTCTTCCTACTCGGCCCGAACGTCGGCCTAGGGCACACGTCGATGGTGTACATGATCGAATCGCAGATCAACTACGTCGCCGACGCGCTGGCCACCGTCGACCGAATGGGACTTCGGACCGTTGAGGTCCGCCGCGATATGCAGGATGCTTACAACAAGGACCTGCAGCAGAAGCTGTCCGGCAGCGTCTGGGTGACCGGCGGCTGCTCCAGCTGGTACCTGGACAAGCACGGCAACAACACCACACTGTGGCCTGACTTCACCTTCGAATTCCGTAGGCGGACCAAGAGATTCGACGTGGCCGCTTACGACGTATCCCTCTCCCGAGCCGACCTGAAAGCGGTGGCACAGTGAGCAATGACGCTTACTTCAAGAACAAAGTGTGTGTGATCACCGGAGCGGGCTCCGGTATCGGTCGCGCGCTGGCCGAGAATCTCGCCGAGCGCGGCGCCAAACTGGCACTGTCCGATATCGACACCGCGGGGCTGGCCGAGACCGCGCGCCGTTGCGAACAGCTCGGCGCCGAGGTTACATCCGACCGGCTGAACGTGGTCGAGCGGGAAGCGGTGCTGCACTACGCCGATACCGTGAAGGCGCATTTCGGCACGGTGCACCAGGTCTACAACAACGCAGGCATCGCCCACCACGGCGAGGTGATCCGCTCGGAATTCAAGGACTTCGAGCGCGTCATGGACGTCGACTTCTGGGGTGTCGTCAACGGCACCAAGGCGTTCCTGCCGATGGTCATCGAATCCGGCGACGGCCACATCGTCAACGTGTCCAGCCTGTTCGGCCTGATCGCGATCCCCGGCCAGAGCGCGTACAACGCGGCCAAGTTCGCGGTGCGCGGCTTCACCGAGTCGCTGCGCCAGGAAATGCTGGTTGCCGAGCACCCGGTCAAAGTGACCTGTGTGCACCCCGGCGGCATCAAGACCGCGGTAGCACGCAACGCCACCTACGCCGAAGGCATCGACGGCACGTCGGCTGCCTCGATGTTCGACAAGAAGCTGGCCATCCACACCGCGGAGATGGCCGCGAAGACCATCACCGAAGGCGTGCGCAAGGGACACGGCCGCGTACTGATCGGCTGGGAGGCCAAGCTGCTCGACATGTTGGTGCGGGTCACCGCGTCGGGCTACCAGCGCATCGCGACCACCGTCGAACGCCGTTTCCTGCCCTGATCCGGATTCGAGGAACAACCATGCGGGACATCAACCTTCCGCTGCCCGTGGCGCGGGCAGTGCTGAATCCGATCTTCCGGGCCACGCTCAACCAGCGGTTGTCGTTTCCGACGCAGCGCCTACTGCTCGACGTGAGCTCGCGGGCGCAGCTGCTGCCTGAGGGCAGCGTCGTGCGAACGCTGCGTTTCGGCGGCAGGCCCGCGGAGCGGATCACCGGCGGCGCCCTTTCCTCCCAGGGCGCTGTGCTCTACCTGCACGGCGGCGGATACGCGGTCGGTTCCCTCGCGACACACCGTTCGCTGGCAGCCCGGCTCGCGCGCGACACCGGCTGCCCGGTCTACGTCCTCGACTACCGGCTGGCGCCGGAGCACCCGTTCCCCGCCGCGCTGGACGACGCCGAGGCGGCATTCCTGGAGCTGATGTCGGACGCGGGCTACCGCCCGGATCAGATCACCATCTCCGGTGACTCCGCGGGCGGCGGACTCTCGCTGGCGCTGGCGCAGCGTCTGATCGCGCGGCACGGGCACACTCCCGCCGCCCTCGGCCTGATCGCGCCGTGGGGGGACCCCAACCGGATCCCGGACCGCGAGCGCGATCTGGTGATCAACAAGCCGTGGTCGCGCGCCTGCGCGGCCGCCTATCTGGGCGCAGGGGACCCGACCGATCCCGGCTACGCTCCGCTGACCGGTGAGCTGCGCGGCCTGCCGCCGACCTATGTGCAGGTCGACGTCAGCGAGCTGCTGCACGGGCAGTGCGTCGATCTGGTCGCCGCGCTGCGGGCGGCGGGCGTGCACGTCCGCTTCACCGAGAGCGAGGGCCTCTGGCACGTCGCGCAGTTGCAGGCCGCATTGGTGGCGCCCGCGGCCGCCGCGTTGCGCGAACTCGCCGAGTTCCTGCGCGAAGCGATCCAACCGCTGGACCTGCGCGACCTAGGATGAATACGGAGCGGATCCGTAGTCCGCGATGGCGTGCGGATCCATTTCGGTGGTCCACCTCACGGCCCCGGCACAGGTGTCGTAGATTACTGGCGAGTAAACACACGTGGAAGGGCACTGATGCGAGAGTTCGAAGTCCCGGCTTCCTACACCATTCCGGATGACGCGAACAATTCCGACAACGTCTTCCGCCATGCTGAGCAGTCGCCGAACGCGGTGCTGTTCAACGTGCCGAACGGCAGCGGTGGCTGGCAGGACGTGACGGCCGCGGAATTCGCGAAGACCGTCACCGGCGTGGCCAAGGGCCTGATCGCCTCGGGCATCGAACTCGGCGAGCGGGTCGCCATCATGGCCCCGACCCGATACGAGTGGGCCGTACTCGACTTCGCCATCTGGGCCGCGGGCGGATGCACCGTCGCCATCTACGACAGCTCCGCTGCCGAGCAGGCCAAGTGGATCCTGCAGGACTCCGCCACCAAGGTGCTCATCCTCGACAGCGACAAGCACCGCAAGGTCATCGACCAGATCGAAACCGGGTCGCTTCCGGATCTGAAGGAGACCCTGCAGATCGACAAGGGCGCGCTCGACGAGCTGACCGCGCGGGGCGCCGAGCTGGACGACCAGGCCGTGCACGACCGCCGCGCTCAGGTCAACGCCGCGTCGCCGGCCACCCTGATCTACACCTCCGGCACCACCGGCAGGCCCAAGGGCGTCATGCTCTCGCATGCCAACCTCTACGCCGAGTCCGCGTCCTGCCGGATCGCGCTGAGCAAGTACATCACCGAGGGCAAGAAGACCCTCGCATTCCTGCCGCTGGCGCACGTTTTCGCGCGCGGCCTGGCGTTGACCACGTTCGACGCCAAGGTGACCGTCGCGCACACTGCCGACTGGTCCACCCTGGTCGAGCAGTTCGGCAGTTTCCAGCCGCACTTCATCGTCTCGGTGCCGCGCGTCTTCGAGAAGGTGTTCAACAGCGCCAAGCAGAAGGCGCACGACAGCGGTAAAGGCAAGATTTTCGATGCCGCGGCCGACACCGCCATCGCGTGGAGCGAGTCGATCGACACCGGCGGGCCCGGGATCGCACTCAAGCTGAAGCACGCGCTGTTCGACAAGCTGGTCTACAGCAAGCTGCGCGCCGTACTCGGCGGCCAGTGCGAGGCGACCATGTCCGGCGGCGGCCCGCTCGGCGCGCGTCTCGGCCATTTCTTCCGCGGCGTCGGGCTGACCATCTACGAAGGCTACGGCCTCACCGAGACCACGGCGGCCGTCACCGCGAACACTGTGGAGCACATCCGGGTCGGCTCGGTCGGCAGGCCGATCGAGGGCCACGCCGTCAAGATCGCCGAGGACGGCGAACTGCTGGTGCGTGGCCCGGTCGTGTTCAACGGCTACTGGGGCAATGCCGAGGCTACCGAGGATGCCTTCGAGGACGGCTGGTTCAAGACCGGTGACCTCGGCGCCATCGACGCGGACGGCTTCGTCACGATCACCGGCCGCAAGAAGGAGATCATCGTCACCGCCGGTGGCAAGAACGTCTCCCCCGCGCTGCTCGAAGACTCGCTGCGGGCGCACCCGCTGATCAGCCAGGTGATGGTGGTCGGCGACGGCCAGCCCTTCGTCGGCGCGCTGATCACCCTCGACCCGGAGTCGCTGCCCGGCTGGAAGGAGCGCAACAGCCTGCCCGCCGACACCCCGATCGAGAAGCTCATCGAGAACCAAGGCCTGATCGCCGAGATCAACGCCGCGGTGGCCGAGACGAACCAGAAGGTCTCGCACGCCGAGCAGATCAAGAAGATCCGCATCCTGTCGACCGACTGGACGCAGGAGACCGGCGAGCTCACCCCGAAGATGTCGCTCAAGCGCGCGGTCGTGATGAAGCAGCACGCCGACGACGTGGCGCAGATCTACGGCTGACCCAGCCACCGAGAGGCGCTGTCCGCAGAGCTGTTCGCGGGCAGCGCCTTTCTCGGATCCGAACCTCGGCGGCCGCGCTGGGATGGAGCCAGCACGTCGAGAACAAAGACGGTTCGCATGTTCTGGAATGGTCGCACTGTGCGCCCGCAACCGGCAGTAGGCTCGGTTCCATGGCCGAGCTGCGACTGCGGGTGGTGGCCGGGATCGTGTCGGCGGGGCTGACGCTCGGCGTCGCCGAATTGGTCGCGGCTTTCGCCGACGCCCGCAGCGCACCGCTCAACGCCCTCGGCTCGGTCGTGGTCGATCACACGTCCGACAGCCTGCGCGAGTGGGCCATCGATACCTTCGGCACCGACGACAAGTCCGCGCTGTATCTGATCATGGGCGTGGTCGCCCTCGTCGTCGCCGGGCTGGCGGGAGTGATCGAACGCCCGTCCCGTGCCACGGGCTCGTGGTTGCTCGCCGCCTTCGGAGTGATCGCCGCCGCCGCGGCGGTGGCCCGCACCAGCGTCTCCGGTGCGCTACCGACGGTCATCGGTGTCTCGGTCGGGATCTATGCGCTGCGCGTGCTGACCCGCCGGATCGAGCGCACGGCCGAGGCCGAAGAGTCCTCTGCGTTCGAGCGGCGAGACCACCGAACACCGGACACCGGAAGCGAATCCGGCAGGCCGAGCGACGAAGCCGCGCCTCCCGCCAGCGCTGCGCGGGTACCGGCCGCGTCGTCCACGACGGCGGTCGACGCGGCGCAGCGGGCCGCCGCACCGGAGCGGCGGCAGGTTTTGCAGGGTCTGCTGGTGACGGGCGGTGCGGCCGTGGTGACCGGGTTCGGCGGGCGGCTCCTCAGTGCCCGGCGGCGGGACGTGTCCGGTGAGCGAGCCGCGGTGCGGCTGCCGGAGCCGAGCGCTCCCGTGCAGCCTCTCGCGCCCGGCGTGGACCTGCGTGTTCCCGGGTCGACGCCGTACCTGACCGCGAACGACGACTTCTACCGGATCGACACCGCGCTGATCGTGCCCCAGGTGTCCAAGGACTCCTGGTCACTGCGCATCCACGGCATGGTGGACCACGAAATCGAGCTCACCTGGGCGGATCTGGCCAATCGGCCGGTGGAGGAACGCCTGGTCACGCTGGCGTGCGTGTCGAACCCGGTCGGCGGCGACCTGATCGGCAACGCGCGCTGGCTCGGCTACCGCCTTGACCAGCTACTCGCCGAGGCGGGACCGCACGCGGACGCCGACATGGCGCTCTCGCACAGCACCGACGGCTGGACCGCGGGCAGTCCGCTGTCGGTGCTCACCGACGGACGCGACGCCCTGCTTGCCATCGGCATGAACGGCGAACCCCTCCCCGTGCAACACGGGTACCCCGCCCGCCTGGTCGTCCCAGGTCTCTACGGCTACGTCTCGGCCACCAAATGGGTGACCGAACTGGAAGTCACTCGCTTCGACCGCGCCACCGCCTACTGGACCCGCCGCGGCTGGTCGGCCCTCGGCCCGATCAAGACCGGCACCCGCATCGACACCCCGCGCGCCCGCGGCCGCATCGAGCCGGGCCGCATCCCCATCGCCGGTGTCGCCTGGGCGCAGCATCGCGGCATCCGCGGCGTGGAGGTGCAGATCGACAATGGCGCATGGCAGCAGGCCCGCCTCGCCGACGAACAGTCCGTCGACACCTGGAGACAGTGGGTCTTCGACTGGGATGCCACCACGGGCCCGCACACCATCCGCGCCCGCGCCACCGATGGCACCGGCGAAACCCAGACCGCCGAGCGCAGCGACGTGGTCCCCGACGGCGCCACCGGCTACCCCACCGTCACGATCCAGGTCGGCTGAGCTCGATATCGGATCAATTCGGCGATCGGTTCGGGACCGCCATCCCGACCATGACCATTCTCAGCGATAACCGTTGTCCGCTGGTTCCTCGACCCCGGACACCACGAGGCGAGCACCCCCATTGGACTCAGCGCTCGGTGTGCCCCAGCGCGAAGTGAGCTCGTTCTCGATGCCGAACTGGTCGAGAACCCGCGCGACGATGTGCATGACAAGGTCGTCTACCGACTGCGGGAGGTTGTAGAAGGCCGGAACGGGTGGCACCACCGACGCTCCCGCGTCACTGAGGGAGAGCATGTTTCGCAAATGGATAGAGCTGAGCGGGGTTTCCCGTGGCACAATCACGAGCCTGCGCCGCTCCTTGAGCGTCACGTCGGCTGCGCGCGCGATCAAGTTCTCCGACAGGCCATGAGCGATCGCGGCCAGCGTGTTCATGCTGCAGGGAACAATGATCATCCCATCGGTTCGGAACGAACCGCTCGATATCGGTGCTGCTTGGTTCGAATGCTGGTAGTGCCGGTGGGCGAGAGCCAGCACATCCGGTACGGAGTAGTCGGTCTCGATCCGGATCGTGCGCTTCGCCCACTCGCTGAGTACCAGATGCACCTCGACCTCGAGGTCCCGCAGCGCCTCGAGCAGGCGGATCCCGATGATGGCTCCCGTTGCCCCGGTCATCGCGACGATCAGTCGCTGCTCGCGCATCACCGCTGCCCGTAACCGTACTCAGCCCAGCGACCGAGAACGAGCCGCTGAATGTCTTCGGTCCAGCCATCCGCGAAGTCGACTACCCGGGTGTGTTTGTGCCGGTACTCCGAAGACCAGCTCGTGGGGAAGGTCGCATCCATGATCCACGCACTGTTCTCCCACGTGCTTCGCTCTTCCGGAGTCAGGTGCGGCAAGAGCGGGTTCGTCACGGGAAGCCTCCGGACCACTTCGAAACGGTCCGGGTGCAACCGGGTCGCGATCGCCCACCACACTTGGTCCATGTCGGTGATGTCGACGTCATCGTCCACCAGAACCAAACCCGAGGAGAACATCCGATAACCGGAGAACACCGAGGCGAAGACACGCTTTGCGAGACCAGGACGTGCCTTGGCCGAAACTACGGTGACAATCGGTGGAGACGGCAGGAAGACGGATACACCCGGCACACCGGCGGCTTCAAGCCGGCTCTTGATCAAGGCGCTGACCATCAGAGACATCGGCGTTCCGTTGTCGTCGTACGGCTTGCTCGGATTAGCCATCGTGAAGATCGGGTTCGCTCGGTGGGTGATGCACGAGACCCTGGCGACCGGACTCAGACCGCTGTGCGCGGCGTGACCGGTGTACTCGCCGAATGGTCCTTCCATGGCTAGATCGCCGGGGTGCACCTCCGCCTCGATGACGAACTCCGCTGTCGCCGGGACGAGAAGATCGCTTGTCTCACACTCGACGAGGGAAACCGGGGATCCTTTCAGCGCGCCCGCCATGGCGGACTCACTCACCCCTTTCTCGAAGGGCGTCATCGCTGCCAGGCTGGAGTGTGGATCGGCGCCGATCACGACAGCGATGGGCATGGGCTTGCCTGCGGACTTGTACCTTTCCAGAATTCCGCCGCCGTGCTGCTCGCTCGGCAGCAGCAGGATGCCGAAGCTGCGCTCGTCGTGCACCATGCACCGATATGTGCCCCAGTTCGTCCAACCGGTGTCCGGATCCTTGGTCACAACGATGCAGGACGTCCCAACGTAGCGTCCGCCGTCGATCGACTTGATCCACGGCACCGGCAGATCCAGCAGGTTGGCGTCATCTCCCTGGTGGATGATCTCCTTGCAGGGGGCGGAATCGCGATCGACGACAACTGGCTCGACCGGCTTGCTCAGCTTCGTCCGAATCGACTCGATCAGGTCCAGCGGGTGAGTATCTATGGGACGTTCGAGTGCAGTCGCCACCCGACCGAACAACGACCGCGAGTCCGGCCCCATCGCCACCCCTAGGACGCGGTGCCCCGGATATCCCTTGATGTTCTCGAAAAGCGGTGCAGGGGCGCGTCGTTCACAAGCCAGCCGCGTGATGGCACCGAGCTCCTGGTTCCAGTCGACCTCGGCGGTGATCCGGAGCAGTTGCTCTCGCCGTTCGAGCTGCTCGATGTAGTCACGTAGATCCTGCATGTCGTCCTTCCGTCCGAGGCGGACCGATGATGATGCCGCGATGGCAGCGAAGAGCGAGTGGAGGAATCAACGCCCCGCCGATAACGGGCATGTGGATAGCGAGCCTTAATTGTTGGTCGGTAACTGGCTGGCATCCAGGGACAGCCCGACGGGTTGCAGGTGCGAGGTGAACTGCTCGATGACCTCAGCGCCCTGAGTCGGAGCCAGTCGGTAGCGGCGCAGGATAGCCGCGGTGGACAAGGCGGCGACGGCGTATACCCAATGGGTCCCCTTGCAGTAACTGGTGCCCAGCGAGAACGGCAGGAATGCATTAGCCGGTCCAGCCAGGTCTGAATCGGCCCAGCGCTGCGGCAGAAAAGCATGGGGATCGAAGTAGTTGGCAGGATCCCGTTGGATGGGGTACACGGCGATGCGCACCTGCATCCCCGGCTCCAAGTGCTGGTCACCGATGTCGACCGCCTGGCAAGCGACCCACCCCTGGATCCATGCGGTCGGGTAGAGCCGCAGAGTCTCATGCATGGCGTGGCCGGTGGAAATCAAGTCGGCCGGGTTGAGCGCCTCGGGGGTCCCACTACTACCGAGAACAGCGAGAGCTTCCTGGCGGAGCCGAGTCTGGTGATCAGGGTGCTTTGCCAGTTCGTGCAGCATCCACGCGGTGACAAGGCCGGGACCGGTCTCCACTCGCCACAGGGCATGTGCCACCGCGAAAACCACGCTGCGTAGATCGGTTTGGCCACGTTTGTGGGCGGCGGCCATCAGTGTCGACAGCAGATCGGGACTGTCGACTTCGACACCGCCGCGTCGCCGGTCGACGGCACGCTGGACCCGGGACCCGATCTCGGCCGCGGCCTGGGCAAAGCGGGCCTTCGCATCGGGGTCATCGGGTCGGCCGACGCCACGCACGACACCGGGAGCGGCCGCGCGCATGGTGGCGTGCAGACCAGTCATCAGATCGGCGTCGGGTCCCAGGCAGAGCAATGCCGCCAACCGGGAGCTGAGTTCCAGCGCACCATCCAACGCGGGCCAACCGGTCGCCGCCGGTGGATGAGCGTCCAGGCCCGCATCGGCCGCGGCCAGCATCGCCGGGGCGAGCTTGCGCACCGAGGCAGCTGTCCAGGCCGGCGTCATCCAGGATTGCACCGTAGCTCGGCCGGGCGGCAGCTCGGTCGATGTTCGCCCGCCGCCAGAGCCCTCAGCCGAATCGACGTAAAACCTGCTCGGCAAAATGTAGGTTCCCCGAGGAGCACGCAATACCTCCTCGGCGAGCGCGGCATCGACGATCACCAATGTGGAGTCGTCGTACCACCAACAGCGTGGCAGCGGACGGGTGTCGGGAGCGCGCAGCAGAGACATCCACCCGCGCTCCTGACGACCCGTCTGCGCACTCGAGGTGTTCACTAACAACACCTAATTGACATGATATCTATCGATCCGACCGATCAGTCGTGGCTGATCGAGTCCTCGACGAACAGGCCTTCCGGCACCCCGGGACCGTCGGTCACTCCCCACCCGTATTCCCACGTGGGCAGCTCCGTGCGCTCAACTTCCACAGCATCCATGATATTGTCCTCCGTCTTACCAACAACCCCAAAGTGAGTGTTGCTAGGTGGCAGCCTCGCTCACGTATCACACGTTCTCGTGATGGGGGCCTACAGGGTATCGCGACTATCGTCCCCCTACAACACGTACGAGCTCGGTCTTTCCCGAACCACTGCGCCAGGACCTAGGACTCGACCTTCAGCCGTCCCCGAGAACACCCAAGAGTTACTCGACTGCACTGGATCGACCCAGGGGCCGGGTGACCCATGGCGGCGGCAAAATTGTGAAATAAGGATTTTACCTGCGACTTCGGCGTTCCTTCTCAGGCGGGCGCTGCCGCATGCGGTAACGATCTCGGTTACCGTGCCGGTCCGTTCCGAAAGTCGTTGCCGTGCCCGCGTTGTCATCACCTCCCGTCCTTCTCGCCGATACCCTGCCAGGCCGCGCCCCGGGGCGAGGCGGACGACAATCCTCCATTGGATCGCTGATTCCTGTGGGATTGCTGGAAGTGTTGAAGACGGTCGGTGATCCGCGCAAGCGAGGCGGAGTGCGCCAGCGAGTCGGCACCGTGCCGACCGTGGCGCCGACCGTGGCGCCGACCGGCGCGCGGTCGTTCGCCGCGATCACCCAATGGGCTGATGGGGCGCCGGTCGGCATCATGGTGCAGCTGAGTGTGAGTGGCCGGGTGCCGTCGGAAGCGACGATCCGCAGGCTGCCGCACCAGGTGCCCCCGACACCATCGACGAGGTGGATGTGGCTGCGCACCAGCGTTTTCCGCGGCAGTCGGGTGATCGTGGTCGACGGCAAGACCCTGCGTGACACCCGAGACACCGCGGAACCTGGTGCATCCGCGCGCCGGGCTGGGCGAGCGTGCCGGTCGCCCCCCAGATCGACGTCGGCGCGAAACCAACGAAATACTCTGTCCGCAGGCGCTTTTGACATGTTCGGGCATCACCGGTGCGGTGATCGCCGCCGATGCCATGCACTGCCGGGGCGACACCGCCACGATGATCACCGACGGCGGCGGCCATTACATCCGCACCGTCGAGTCCGATCGACGCGACTTCCATGAACGCGTCAAAGCCCCTGCCTGGAAAGACATTCCGCTGCGCGGCGATCTCGACCGGACGCGATCACGGCAGGCGGACACCCCGCACGCTGAAGACGACAGAGATCTCCGATAGCATCGGGCTCCCGGTGCCGCACAGGCGCTAGGGCTGACCCGCACCCGTAGGTGGGGCGCAAGCCCGGCAAACGCGCCCGCACAACTGCCTATGCCGTCACCAGCCTCATTGTCGCCGACACAACCCCCGAACAGGTCGCCGAATGATTGCAGGTAATGGGAAGATCGAGGACTACCCGCACTGGGTCCGCGATGGTTCCTTCGACGAGGACCGCTGCCGGATCCACACCCGCAGGTCATGACTACCCTCCGCAACACCGCCATCGGCCCGCTACGGCCGGTTGGGCATACCAACATCGCCGCCGCGCCGCGACACCATGGCCTACGACTTCAACCGGCCCGCCTGACTACTGCTCGCCCGCTGAAACACGACTTGGCCGCGCCCTGCAGGTGGCCCGAGTGCGCCATCCCCTCGAGCCACCCGACCCTGCGATCGGCCCCTGGACTGCACCACCCTCGGGTGTAAAGATCCCTGGTAACGCGGAACGCTCACAAGATAGCGCAGATGGACACGAGGAGACACGTTATGGACCTCTTGGATGACGCTCGTGAAATGAGTACATATCTCAGGCATCTACGCCGAGAAATACACCGCGAGCCAGAGGTCGGCCTTTCTCTGCCGAAAACTCAGGAGAGAGTTCTCAACGCACTGGATGGGGTTCCTCTGGAAATATCCACTGGGATCGAAAGTACCTCGATCACGGCGGTACTCCGCGGAACAGCCGAGTCGCCGTCGAATGGCAGACGACGCACAGTCCTCTTGCGCGGTGACATGGATGCGCTACCGATCCACGAGCAGTCCGGTGAAGACTTCGCCGCGACGAACGGCGCGATGCACGCCTGTGGCCACGATCTGCATACAACGGCACTGGTAGGGGCCGCTCGACTACTGGCCGCACAGAGAAACCGGCTCTCCGGCGACGTGGTATTCATGTTTCAACCCGGCGAAGAAGGGTGGAACGGCGCCGAAGCAATGATCCGAGAAGGAGTGCTCGATGCTGCGGGACGACGGGCCGACCATGCCTATGCTATTCATGTTTCGTCCAGTCAGTCTCCTACCGGCCTAGTGGCCAGCCGTCCCGGAGTAGTGCTGGCCGCTGCTTACACGCTCGAGGTTACGGTCTCCGGCCCGGGTGGACACGGCGCGATGCCGGACAAGACGAGGGATCCGATCACTGCGATTGCCGAGATGATCGGCGCACTACAGACTGCGGTTACCCGGAATTTCAACGTGTTCGATCCAGTCATACTTACAGTCGGCACGTTACATGCGGGCACTCGTCACAACATCATCCCCGAGGTCGCATCATTCGAAGCGACCGTCCGTACGTTTTCCTCTGATTCCGAGCCCAGATTACGAGAGATATTCACCCGCTGTCTCAAAGGTTTGGCCATGGCGCATGGTGTCGATGTCGACATTCGGTTCAAACCAGAGTTTTCAGCAACAGTCAACGACTCCAGTGAGGTCGAATTCACCGCTGATGTGGTTCGAGAACTGCTGGGAGAGCGACGTTATGCCACAGCGCCACACCCGATCAACGCATCGGAGGACTTCTCCTTGGTACTGGATGCCGTGCCTGGTGCAATGCTACTGTTCGGCGCTTGTCCACCGGACGCGGATCCCGGTCGGGCACCGGGGAACCACTCTCCACTAGCCCGATTCGGTGACGCAATATTGCCAGACGTTGCCGCGTTGCTATCAGGGTTTGCCATGGCTCGGTTGACCGAGTAATGAGTTCGAACTCATGGGTTTATCGGGTCGAGGGTGAAGCCGGTTTCGGCTAGTAATCCGTCGAGGGAGGCAGCACTGATTCGCCGACACCCCGTGCCCCGCGCGCGGATGGCTTGCGGGGCACGGGTTCGCGGATTCAGCTCACCATCGAATCTGCCTTGTCGCGATCTTCCCGCAGTCCTGCCGGGGCCGACTTTCCATGCCGGACGAACAGCGCCGAAGCCACGACGCCGATGAGCAGGATGCCTGCGGGCAGCAGGGTGGACTGGCCGAGCGCGGTGCTGAAGGAGTCCTTCACGAACTCCGGGATCGGGCCCTGGCCCGCGCCGCCCTCGGCGACCTTGCCTCCGCCGAGTCCATTCGCTGACATCCTTGCGGCGATCAAGGCGCTGATCGCCGCGCTGCCGAGCACCGAACCCACCTGGCGGGTGGTGTTGTAGACACCTGCGCCCGCACCGGCCTGCTGCACCGGGAGGTTGTGCGTGGCGGTGGCCGCCAGCGGCGCCCAAATGCAGGCGTTGCCGAGGCCCCCCAGACCCGCGGACACCAGGAACAATGCCAGCGAGGAGTCCGGCTCCATCAACGCGGAGAAGCAGAACACTGACAGCGCGAACAGAGCGAATCCGACGGTGGGCACGATCCTCGGGTGCAGTTTGTCGGCGAGTTTGCCGATCAGCGGGGAGCCCACGCCGGTCACGAGCGCCATCGGTGCGAACACGAGCGCGGACTCGGTCGGCGACATTTCCCGCACGGCCTGCAAGTAGAAGAACGACGGCACCATCAGCGAGGTCACCGCCCCGCCCATCGCGGCGATGGCGGCGGTGGACAGCCCGTAGTTGCGATCGCGGAACAAGCTCAGCGGCAGCAGCGGCTCACCGGTGTTGCGCCCCTGGTTGACCAAGAATGCGGCGAGCACGAGCGCGCCCGCGCCGATCATCAGCCAGATGCGCGGCGACCAGTCGTAGTTGTTGCCCTCCTGGATGCCGAATACCAGCAGGAACATGCCGACGCCGCTGAGCACGACACCGGGAATGTCGAACTTGTGCTCATGGGTCGGCAATGCGGGCACCAGCCAGACCGCCAGCGCGAAGGCGATGATGCCGACCGGGACGTTCACTATGAAGATCCACTCCCAGCCGAGGCTTTCGACCAGAACGCCGCCGAGAATCGGACCGACCAGGGTGGCCAGACCCGCGACGCCGCCCCACAGACCCATGGCCGCGCCGCGCCGATCCGGCGGGAAGGTCCTGGTGATCACCGCCATGGTCTGCGGCGTCATCAGTGCGGCGCCGATCCCCTGCACGGCGCGCGCGGCGATCAGCATGCCGATGGTGCCGGACAGACCGCACCACAGCGACGCGGCGGTGAACACTGCGAGACCGATCAGGTAGATGTTCTTGGGGCCGAAGCGGTCACCGAGTCTGCCGGTGACCAGCAGCGGCACGGCGTAGGCGAGCAGGTAGGCGCTGGTCACCCAGATCACCTGGGAGATATCGGCGTGCAGGTTCGTCATGATCGCGGGATTGGCGACCGCGACGATCGTCATGTCCAGCAGGATCATGAAGAAGCCGACGACAAGCGCGACTAGCGCGAGCCACGGATTGCGTTGTGTGGACATGGATTTCGTTCCTAACTCAGATTCTCCGATGACCGAATGTTTGTGGCGGAGTTCGCCGCGGCCTTGCGCGGCACGGGCAGTTCGGCGGAGTCGGCGTCCGACCACGTGTCGTCGTGGTCGGACGTCCGCACGCCGGTCTCGGGGTCGAAGTCCTCCCATTCGAGTGCGCCGCCGTCCAACTCGGCGATGAACTCGTTGACCCACGTGGCTTCGGCGGCGAGCATCGCACGCAGAAACGGGAGCGAGATCCAGTAACGACGCGGGACGACGTGCTCGTCGGCCCAGGCGACCATCATGTCGGTGTCGGCGAGTTCGGCCTCCAGCCGGCCGACCCGTTCACGCAGCAGCGCGAGCACATCCTGTTTGGGGAGATTGTGCAGTTCCCCCAGCGCCACCGGAAACCTCGGATACTCCGGGATGGGCCGCCGCACGATCTCCGCGATCCGGTCGCGCAACGCGTCCCTGCCGCGCGCGGTGATCCGGTAAGTGGTGCGTTCGGGCCGGTTGCCCGCTCGGTCGACACCTTCGGAGCGGACCAGCTCTTGGTCGGCCAGCCGCGTGACAGTGTGGTACAGCGAGCCGGGCCGCACCTTGACCAGCTTGTCTTCCCGGCGTGCGATCAGTAGCTGATACATCTCGTAGGGATGCATGGGCCGCTCCTCGAGCAGCGCGAGCACAGCGATCGCCAATGGCGTCACGGATGGATACGCCTGCTGCCCCAATGTCTGGTCACCTCCCGCAGTTCGCCCCGGCTTTCGGTCATCGAGGAGCCGGGCGTCACTCGCGACCCGCGACAGCAGTCCGGGTCTCCGACATACTCCATACTTAATATTCCATGCGGAATATACGGTGTGGAGTAAAGGGGATGCAAGTCTCATGAGCTTGCGGAAAGGCAGTCGGGACACGGAATTTCGCCCGCGCGGCCGCGACGGAACACGGTCAGCCCAGTTCAGGCGGGCACATGCGACGGCGGTACCAGCAGCAGGCTCGACAACAGCTCTGGACGGAGTCATATGCGTAGAACAGACGCGGCGCACTTGTCGCCACAACGGTCGGCGACCGTCGTGACCTCCAGCGACCCGATCGGCGGCCCCGTCGAAAACCCCGGAGACCAGCGGATCATGCGCCCGGGGACACCCTGGACGCTACAACGCGTGCTCGTCCAACCAGGCGCGCGCGACCTCGCCCGGCGCGGCACCGTCGTCCCGGACCCGCCGGATCATGACAGCAAGGTCCTTCGTCGTCAGCTCGCCCGCGACATAGTTCAGCTTCTTGATCTGCCGCTGGTCGAGCAGCCCCTTGCGGAACAGCGGCAGCACGTTCTCGGCGCGCAGCGCATAGTCGTCGTCGGACAGCGCGGTGAGCCCGTCGGTCGCGCCGGGAGCGAGCTCGGGTGGACCGGTCAGCACACCGACTTGGATCTGCCCGTCCAGCAATGCCCTTCGCAGCGCGGCCGGATCCGGAAACGCCGCGATCGCCGCGAAGTCGCATCCGGTGACCCGATCGAGCCCGGCCGGAAGCGGCAGCAGTCCGGGCGCGGACGCCACGCCGACGGTCAGCCCACCGCAGCGCGAGGCGAGATCGCCGACGGATCGCACGTTGTCGCGCGCCGCGGCCTGCTCGGTCACCAACACCCGCGGCCGCAGATCGGCGCCGTCCGCGATGTCGGACACCAGCAGTCCCTCGGGCAGCGCGGCGCTCAGCGCGCTCGCCACCTTCGCGGGCAGGCGATCGGCCGCATGCTCGTCGAGATGGGCAAGCAACGCGCCGGTGTGCTCCCCCACCACCTCGACCCGGCCCGCGTCGAGCGCGGCCAGGTAATCCGAGCGACCGCCCAGATGCGATTCGACCGCGGTCCGCGCGCCCGTGCGCGCCAGCGCGCCCGCATAGATTTCGGCGAGCACCGCGGACTCCGCCGAGTCGCCCGCGCCGACCGTGATGCGCGGCCCCGAATCGTCGTTCCCGCAGGATACGACCAGCGCGACGGCCCCGACCACCAGAAATCGAGCAACCATCCGCACCGACGTGGCCAACATCATACGGCGACACCAACTCTCCGACGGACCGACTCAACCAACGGGAACACCCGGAAGCGGGCAGTATGGACACCCAGAATGTACCGGTGGACGCTCGGCCCCCAGACCGCGCACCGCCCGCCACGCCGGAAGGACTCCCGTGAAATCCACCCGCACCACCGATGCCGCCAGGCACCGGCGCTCCGCGCTGCGCATCGTGTTGCGCGCCTCGCGCGTCCTTGCCGCCGCCGCGGCCCTCGCCGTCGCGATGATCCTGTCGTCCTGTGGCAATTCCGATCCGCTCGGGGCCAAGGGCAGCTGCGAAAGCGACGGGCTGATCGTCGGCTCAGCGAACTTCCCGGAGTCCGAGACCATCGCCAACGTGTACGCGGAGGTGTTGCGGGTGAACGGATTCACCGTCGACACCAAGCTCAACATCGGCAGTCGGGAAGCTTATATCCCGGCGCTGCGGCAGTGCGCCATTTCGGTAATCCCGGAGTACACCGGCAACCTGCTGCAGTACCTGGACAAGAACGCGACCGCGACCACCGCCGCCGACGTGGACAGCGCGCTCGGCAAGGCGATCGGCTCCGACCTGGCCATCGGCACCCCGGCGCCTGGCGAGGACTCCGACGCCGTCGTCGTCACCCGCGCCACCGCCCAACGCTGGAACTTGCGCACCATCGCGGACCTGGCCGCGCATTCGGCCGAGGTGAAGTTCGGCGCACCGGCCGAATTCCAGGAGCGCCCGGTCGGTCTGCCCGGTCTGAAGAAGAACTACGGCCTCGACATCGCCGCGAACAACTTCGTGCCGATCGCCGACGGTGGCGGGCCCGCCACCGTGCGCGCACTGGTGGACGGCCAGGTGACCGCCGCCAATATCTTCACCACCTCGCCCGCCATCGTGCAGAACGACCTCGTGGTCTTGGCGGATCCGAAGCACAACTTCCCGGCGCAGAACATCGTCCCGCTGGTCAACGCGGCCAAGAAGTCGGACAAGGCGCTCGCCGCACTGAATGCGGCGTCGGCCGAGCTGACCACCGCCGAGCTGATCAAGCTGAATGAGGCCGTCTCGGGCACCAGCAAGACCGAGCCCAAGGCCGCGGCCGTGGCTTGGGTGGCTGCCAAAGGGCTGAGCAGGCCGAACGGATAGGAGAAACAGCGTTGTCCGATATCGAGTTCTCCGGTATCAGCAAGACCTATCCGGACGGCACACATGCCGTCACCGACCTCGATCTGCGCATCGAATCCGGTTCGTTCACCGTGTTCGTCGGCCCGTCCGGCTGCGGCAAGACCACCTCGATGCGGATGATCAACCGGATGATCACCCCCAGCTCAGGAACGATCACCGTTGCCGGACAAGATATTTCGACGATCGACCCGGTGCGGCTCCGCCTCGGTATCGGGTACGTGATCCAAAGCGGCGGGCTGCTGCCGCACCGCACGGTCGTCGACAACGTGGCCACCGTCCCGGTGTTGCGCGGCGACTCGCGCCGCGCGGCGCGGGCCGCGGCGCTCGAGGTACTGGACCGGGTGGGCCTGGACCGGTCGCTGGCCGGGCGGTATCCGGCGCAGTTGTCCGGCGGTCAGCAGCAGCGCGTCGGTGTGGCGCGCGCGCTGGCCGCCGACCCGCCGGTTCTGCTGATGGACGAGCCGTTCAGCGCGGTCGACCCGGTGGTGCGTGCCGAATTGCAGGTCGAAATGCAAAGACTGCAAGCCGAATTGCACAAGACCATCGTGTTCGTCACACACGACATCGACGAGGCGATCACCCTCGGTGACCGGGTAGCGGTGTTCGGCCGCGGTGGAGTGTTGCAGCAACACGACCCGCCGCGGCATCTGCTCGCCCAGCCTGCCACTGATTTCGTCGCCGATTTCGTCGGTCGCGACCGCGGGTATCGGGGGCTGTCCTTCCGAATCGCCGACGACGTTCCGCTCCAGGAGATCCGGATGGCAGTGGCCGAGGAGGTGAGCACGCTACGGCTGGACCGCGGGGAATGGGTACTGGTGGTCGACGCGACCAGCAAGCCGATCGGCTGGGTTGACGTGACCGGCGTCGAGGCGCTGCGCTCCGGACGTGCGCTCGCCGACAGCATGTCCGCGGGTGGCTCGCTGTTCAGCCCGACCGGGGACCTGCGCCAGGCGCTGGACGCCGCGATCTCTTCGCCATCCGGAGTCGGTGTCGCCGTGGACGATTCGGGTGCCGTCCGCGGCGGTGTACTGGCCACCGAGGTGGTGCGGCAGTTGGCGAACCAGCGCGCGGACGAGGACGCCGAACGCAATCGGCACTTCTTCGAACAGGAAGCGCGGTGAGCGGCGGCCGGATGCCCGAGATCCGGAGGACGGCATGAAGTATCTCGTCGACAACTTCTCGGAGATCATGGGTTTCACCGGAACCCATCTGTACCTCGCGCTGGTGCCGCTACTGCTGGCGTTGGTGATCGCGATTCCGGTCGGCGCGCTGATGCGTCGGGTGGCGTTGCTGCGGCGGGTCACGGTGACCGTGGCGAGCCTGGCCTACACCATCCCCTCGCTGGCGCTGTTCGTGATCATCCCTCCGGTGGTGGGGATTTCGGCCATCGATCCGCTGAACGTCATCATCGCGCTCACCATCTACTCGACAGCGCTGCTGGTGATCGCGGTCCCCGCCGCCCTGGATTCGGTGCCCGCCACCGTGCTCGACGCGGCCGACGCGGTCGGCTTCGGCTCGCTGCGGCGCACACTCACCGTCGACATGCCACTGGCCGTCCCGGTGTTCGTGTCCAGCCTGCGGGTGGTGGTGGTCACCAACATCGCTATGGTGTCGGTCGGCGCGCTGATCGGCGTCGGTGGGCTCGGCAAGCTGTTCACCCAGGGGTATCAGCGCGACTATCCGGACGAGATCATCGCAGGCATCATCGTGACACTCGCGCTCGCATTGATCGCCGACCGGGTGGTGTACGTGCTCGGACGCTGGTCGACACCGTGGGTGCGCGCCGATGCCAGGACCTCGAAAGCGAAAGCCGCTGCCGCATGAACCTTTTCCTCGACGCCTGGCACTACCTCACCGACGGTGCGAACTGGAACGGCCCAGCGGGCATCGGCACCCGGATCGCTCAGCACCTCTGGTACAGCTTCCTGACGATCGCGATCTCCGCGGTGATCGCGGTACCGCTCGGCTTGGTCATCGGCCATACCAGGCGTGGAGCGGCGGTGCTGGTCGGCTTCGCCAACGCCATGCGCGCCCTGCCGACACTCGGTCTGCTGACCTTCCTGGTGCTGCTGCTCGGTCTCGGCCTGATCCCGCCCCTGCTTGCCCTCGTCACGGTCGGCGTCCCACCGCTGCTGGCCGGCGCCTACGCGGGGATCGCCAATGTCCCGGCTGATGTCGTGGACGCCTCGCGCGCCATGGGCATGACCGAACGCCAGATCCTGTTCCGCGTGGAAGTGCCCAACGCCATGCCCATCCTGCTCACCGGCCTGCGTGGCGCCACCCTCCAGGTGGTCGCCACCGCGACCATCGCGGCCTACGTCAACCTCGGCGGGCTCGGCCGCTACATCTTCGACGGCATCAGCCTCTACCGCTACGACCGCGTTCTGGTCGGCGCCCTCCTGGTGGCGGTGCTCGCGATGCTGCTCGACGGCTTGCTCGCATTCACGGTGTGGGCTGGCGCACCGGGGACCGGCCGCTTGCGCCGATCACCGCGACTGGCCGTAGCTCCCGCGGTCGATTTGCGAACCGCGGACTGACTCCGTCGGCCACGCATCGATTCGATACGAACGACTAAGGCGCCCCGCTCGAATCGAGCGGGGCGCCTTGGTCGATTACGCTGAAAATCCGGTCAGGCGACGCCCTCGGCGCGGGCAGCGGCGGCGACGGCCTCGGCGACAGCCGGGGCGACGCGAGGGTCCAGCGGGCTCGGGACGATCTTCTCGGGGCCGAGTTCGTCGGCGACGACGCCGAGGATGGCGTTGGCGGCGGCGATCTTCATGCCCTCGGTAATCCGACGAGCGCCCGCGTCCAGCGCGCCCTTGAAGACACCGGGGAACGCCAGCACGTTGTTGATCTGGTTCGGGAAGTCGCTGCGGCCGGTGGCCACGATCGAGGCGTACTTGCGCGCCACCTCGGGGTGGATCTCCGGGTCCGGGTTGGACATGGCGAACACGATCGACTCCGGCGCCATCGAAGCGATGAGCTCCTCCGCGATCAGGCCGGCGGACAGGCCGAGGAACACATCGGCGTCTGCCAGCGCTTCGGCGGCACCTCCGTTGAGGTGCCGCGGGTTGGTGCGGGTGGCCAGCTCGGCCTTCACCTCGTTGAGGTCACCGCGGTCCTTGCTGACGATGCCCCTCGAGTCCAGCACGGTGACGTCCAAGACGCCCGCGGCAAGCAGGATGTTCGTGCACGCGACACCGGCCGCGCCCGCGCCGGACACTACGACCTTCAGGCCTTCGATATCGCGGCCCTGTACCTTGGCCGCGCCGTTGAGGGCGGCGAGCACCACGATCGCGGTGCCGTGCTGGTCGTCGTGCATGACCGGGCAGTCCAGCGCTTCGATGACTCGCTTCTCGATCTCGAAGCAGCGCGGCGCGGAAATGTCCTCCAGGTTCACCGCGCCGAAACTCGGACGCAGGCGGATCAGCGTCTCGACGATCTCGTCGACGTCCTTGGTGTCCAGCACGATCGGGATCGAGTTCAGGCCGGCGAACTTCTTGAACAGCGCGGCCTTGCCCTCCATCACCGGCAGCGAGGCGCGCGGGCCGATGTCACCGAGGCCGAGCACGGCGGTGCCGTCGCTGACCACGACCACCAGCCGATCGGTCCAGGTGTAGCGCTTGGCCAGCGCCTCATCCTGTGCGATCGCGCGGCTGACCTGGGCGACACCTGGCGTGTAGGCGATCGAGAGGTCGCGCTGGGTCTCCAGGGGCGCGCTGAGTTCGACCGAAAGTTTGCCGCCGAGATGACCCGCGAAAATTTCGTCGTGTGTGATTTCGGAAAGGTTTGCGGTGGCATTCGGTGCGTCAGTCACAGGTGACACGATTTCACTCCTGCTCGGGTCGGGCTAAACCGGGGGACGGTTACCACCGGGTAATAGGTATAAGTCGATTCACTGCGCTCATCGAATGCGCTGACCGGGACGTTTCGAGATGGCTGCGAGCAAAACGACTGCGGCTGGCAGATATCTTGATGACGTGTCACGGCATTGATGCGCGGAGCAAGAACCAGACGGGTGGTCCGGTCGGAACATGCGGCGTGATCCTCGGGCCGCGACGGTGCGTCGCGAGTCGGAGATCTCCGTAGCTCTCCAGCTCTCCCCTACCCGGCGGTGGCGTAAGTAAGGAATCCGCACATTCTGCCAGCCCCACAGGGAAGTTGCCAAACCTGGTATGCCCAGGGCCGTGTCGCGCGCCATCACCCCACCGTAAGGCCTCGGAATTACCCTGAAGTGAGCGGAAACTCGCACCTCACGGCCGCTGCCCCGTGAGCTGTCGCACCATCCGGCGCCGAGCCGGTGTGAGACCCGGGCAGCTTATGCGACGATGTCTCGCGGCTCTCCCGACGCTCTCCCCACGACATCCGGACGCACCCACACGCTGCGAATCCCACCGGACGTCAGGCGCACCCGCCAGTTCTCGGCCGCACCGGGATGATCGGTGCGGCGGTGCATGCCGCGGCTTTCGGTCCGCATCAGCGCGCTGTATTTCGTGTACCGCGCCACCGCGAGCAGCGCAGCGGCCTGCCTGGCGCGCAGCCGGTCCACACCGCTGCCGCCGAGATCGAATTCCGCGCCGGGCCACATCTCGTCCAGTTCGCCGATGCTGTCATGCAGGCTGCCTGCGCTGCGCCAGTAGCTGCGGCGCAGCGGCAGGGTGTGCTCCTGCACCAACCCGACCACGGCCCTCGGATCGATCCGCGCCACGGCGTTGAGCCCGGCGCCCGGGACCTCCCTGGCAGGCACGCGCCGGTCCGCGGCACGCGCGAACTTCGCAGCTGCCGCGCCCGCCCACACGCCGGAGGCGACGGCCCACGCGCCACCCTGGCCGCCGAACCCGCTGCTGGCGCCGGTGATCGGTTCCCGGCTGGTGACGTCACCGGCGGCGTAGAGCCCGGCGACGGTGGTGGCGCAATCCAATCCGGTCATCCGCAGTCCCCCGGTGCCGCGCACGGTGCCCTCCAGCACGGCTTGCAGCGGCACCCGCCCCGTGCGGTCGACCACCCGTTGCCGTATCAACCAGCTGCGCAGGGCATCCGGGATGTCGTCGAGCGAGGTGTACACCTGGCGACCGTTGGCGATGGCCGCGAAGGCCGCCGACCGATGCCCGTCGAGCACGGCGCCGGATTCGTCGTAGAAGGTGGCGAAATGCAGCGCGAGATCCGATGAGGAACTCGAGCGCACCGCGGGCGTTCTACTGTGCGGCAGCGGGGTCAGGCCGTAGGCGTTGGAGAACTCCATGCCGGACAGTTCGGCGCCCGCCTCGACGGCGAACAGCAGCCCGTCACCGGTGTCCACTTCGGTGCCGGCGCCGCCGGACAGGAACGCGCAACCACCGGTGGCGACCACGACCGCACCCGCGCGAACGGTCCAGCGCCGAAAGCCGCTGTGCTGCAATCCGCTCGCCCCGGACACCACGCCGTCGCGATCGACGAGCAGTTGTAACGCCGGATGATGGTCGAGAATCCGGACTCCGGCCGCGAGCACGCCGCGACGCATACGACGCAGGTAGCCCGCGCCGTCCAGATACACCCGCCGCGCCGCGCCGCCCGATGCCTCGCCGGGAAACCGATGGCCCCACCGCGCCAGCTGTTCCACCCGCTGGTGGGTCTCCTCCAGCACCCGATGCATCCACTCCGGATCCCCGAGCCCGCCGCCGTGCGCGTACCCACGTTGCACCGCCGCATCCCGCGCAGGCCCCGGCGGAATGTTCCACAGCGACGTCGTGCCGAACGCCGTCGGCCCGCTGGAGCCGCATCGCGCTTTGTCGGCGAGGACGACGCTGGCCCCGGTGGCGGCGGCCGAGACGGCCGCCCAAGTCCCGGCGGGGCCACCGCCGAGAACCAGTACGTCCGTCTCGAGTGCACTCACAATGAGAAATGTTCGGCCACAATTCACCCGGCCGCAACCAATACCGGAATATCAACTCCACCATTGTGTCCAAAGCAATATGCCGGCCGCGACGAAAACAACCACGGATCCGGAAAGGGCTGCGAAACCCCGATGCCTATCCGAATAAATCTGCGCCGTGACGGCGATCGCGGCGATCACCGCATGCCAGGTCACCGACTCTCCGCCGGGCCCTGGGAACCCGCGCCGGTCGGCGATCACCGAGGCGCCGACTACAACGAGCATGAGTGCGAAGGTGCCTGCGGCAACAATTCCGCTGAGCCCACGCACCACTCTCACGAGGCGATCACCGGCACCCCGGTCGCCTTGCCGACCAACTTCTCGAATTGGGCGGCTTCGGTGGTGAATTCACCGAGCCGGATGGTCTTGTTCGCGCCGTGGTAGTCCGACGAACCAGTGGTGAGCAGACCGAGTTCGGCGGCCAAGTCCGTCAGCAGCGCACGATCAGCCGCCGAGTGGTCGGGGTGATCGATCTCCAGACCGCCCAGCCCCAGGGTGGCCAGCTCGCGGATGTCCGAAAGCGCGAGCAACCTGCCCCGCTTGCGCGCCCTGGTGTGCGCGAGCACACTCACGCCACCGGCGGTGGCGATCATCTCGACCGCGTGACGCAGCGGCGTGTCGGCCTTCTCCGCGTAATAGCGGCCGTGCGGGGCGAGCAGCTCGGTGAATGCGGCGTCCACACTCGGCACCACGCCCGCCGCCACGAGTGCGCGCGCCAGATGCGGACGACCCGCGGACGGCCCGGCCGAGGCGAGCACGGCATCGGGGTCGATCGGCAGTCCGTCGGCCGCCATCCGCTCCGCCATGGCACGCAGGCGCTCCACCCGCTCGGCGCGCAGCCGCTCGCGTTCGTCGGCGAAACAACGATCGGTCGGATCGAACAGGTAGGCGAGCAAATGCACGGGAACCGGCCAGCCGTCCGCGCCGAGCCCGACGCAGGACATCTCCATGCCGCGGACCAGCGTCATCCCTTTCGGTAGCGCGTCGACTGCCTCCGCCCATCCGGCCGTCGTGTCGTGGTCGGTGATCGCGACGACATCCAAGTCCGCGGCCGCCGCGTTCCGTACCAATTCGGCCGGAGTGTCGGTACCGTCGGACGCCGTCGAATGGGTATGCAGGTCGATGCGCACGCCCCAGTCTTACAGTTCGCGGATCCGTTCCCGCACGCGCAGGCGACGTAGCATCGTCACCGTGCCCTCCTTTTCCCCGCTGTCATTTCGCGGATACGGCCGGACGCCGACGCCGCCGCGAGTGCCTACGGTGCCGACGGCGCGTGCGATCGTGGACTGCGCGGTGTACGTGGACGGCAAACGGCTGCCCGGCCGGTTCAGCCATGAGGAGGCGTTGGCAGAAGTCCGCGACAAGGGAACCGGATACGTCTGGGTCGGTGTGCACGATCCGAACCGGACACAGATGGCCGACATCGCCACCACCTTCGGACTGCACCATCTGGCCGTGGAGAACGCGGTGAAGACCCACCAGCGGCCGAAACTGGAGCGCTACGACGACATGCTTCTGCTGGTCTTGCGCACTGTGAGCTACGTCGAGCACGAAATGGACAGCGTCAGCGAGATCGTGGAGACCGGCGAGATCGTCGTGTTCACCGGCGCCGACTTCGTGGTCGCGGTGCGGCACGGGGAACACTCGGGGCTCGCCGAGGTGCGCAGGGCCTTGGAGGAGGACCCGGCCCAGCTGTCGCTGGGTCCCGGCGCCGTATTGCACGCTATCGCCGATCGGGTGGTCGATTCCTACATCGAGGTGGCCCAATCGGTCGAGAACGACATCGACGGGATGGAAGAGGAAGTCTTCACCCCGCGCAGCAGGGTCACCGTCGAATCGATCTACCAGCTCAAACGCGAGGTGGTGGAGCTGCGGCGCGCGGTGAATCCGCTCGCCGCGCCGCTGCAACAGCTCAGCCACAAACCGGACCTGCCGCTGTCCAAGGAGGTTCGGCGCTATCTGCGTGACGTCGCCGAGCGCCACACCGCCGTCGCTGAGCGCATCAACGACTTCGATGAGGCGCTCAGTGCGCTGATCAGCGCCGCGCTGGCCAAGATCGGCGTGCAACAGAACACCGACATGCGCAAGATCTCGGCGTGGGTCGCGATCGCGGCCGTGCCGACGATGATCGCGGGTATCTACGGCATGAACTTCGATCACATGTGGGAGTTGCACCAAGTCTGGGGTTATCCGGCGGTATGGCTGCTCATCGTCACCATATGCACCGGCCTGTTCGTCACCTTCCGCCGCAACAAGTGGCTGTAGCCCGACACCGGCTCACAGGCTCGCGACGCCCCGTTCCGGATCGCGCACATCGATGCCCGCTTCCTGCCACGCGTCCCGCAGTGCCTGCGCGCCGCGTACCCGCACCCACGCCGCCTCGGTAGCGGTCACCGGCGTCACCGCGAAGTACCGCACCGGCTCGGCCGGATCGGGCAGCACCACATCGGGAA
Source organism: Nocardia sp. NBC_01730 (assembly GCF_035920445.1). Taxonomy (NCBI): domain Bacteria; kingdom Bacillati; phylum Actinomycetota; class Actinomycetes; order Mycobacteriales; family Nocardiaceae; genus Nocardia; species Nocardia sp. NBC_01730. The sequence goes on from NZ_CP109162.1 coordinate 4,714,718, forward strand.
TGTCACTGCCGCCGAGCAGGACCGCGGTGAACGGCGCGTTGCGCCACATCGGCTCACCCAAGTCCATCAGCGCATCCGCCTGCAGCACAACGCCTTCCACCACGGGCGCGGCGGCGAGCACACCCAGCGACTTGGCCAGTCCCGAGCTCGCGCCCACTCCGGAACGCAGGGTCAACACCAGTTCGGCTCGCGGCCCACGCACCGGATCCGAGTGCAGCGCCGTGGGATCGCCCATCGGATGCCGGGACCCACCGAGCGTGGCGTAATGCACCAGATCGCCCTCGACGATGCGCAGGATCTCGATCGGCTCCAAGCCGAGAAACGTCACCGACGCCGAATCGACGCCCGCCGAATCCACCCCGAAATGGCCCAGCACCCCGGTGCGGACCGCCTCCGTCACTTCCATGCGTCAGATGGCCAACCGCGCGAGTAGGTCGCGCGCCTGCTCGGCCGACTTCGGGTCGCACAGCACGTCGTAGCGGCCCGCAACCAACTGCATGGTGGACGCGAAATCGCGCTGCCCTCTGGTCGCGGCGTACGGAATGGAGGTGGAGATGACGCCGAAGATGATGCCGCCGATCAGGCCGACGAGCAGCGGACCCAGCGCGCCACTCGTGGTGAACAGACTCAGCAGAAGGCCTAGAAACAGGCCGAGCCAGGCACCCGACACCACGCCGCCGCCGATGACCTTGCCCCACGTCAGCCGGTAGAGGACCCGCTCGACCTGCATGAGGTCGACGCCGACGATGGTCACGTCCTGCACCGGGAACTGGTTGTCGGCCAGGTAATCCACCGACTTCTGCGCCTCGGCGTAGGTCGGGTAGGAGCCGACCGGCCAGCCGGTGGGCGGCGTCGGCAGGCCCTGCCGAGCGCGGTTCGAGTTCCCCAAGGGATTCGTCATCTCTCCATTCTGCTCTGCTACTCCGACCGCTGCTCCGGTGGTGCGAAACGCGTGGTGCGCGTCATTCCGGCGGCGCGGCCCTGCTCCGCGATCACCTGTGCCATCGTCGATGTTGCGCAGGCCGAGCGCGTTCTCGATTTGCGGCTCGATGCCGATGCGCCCGACCTCGAGGCCGCATGCCTTCTCCAGCTGGGTCAGCAGCAGGTCGAGGGCGCGTACCTGGCCCACTCCCGTCGATGGTGGCGCGTTGCGAGCACCCGCCCGCGAACCTCTAGCCTGGCAGCATGGCAGCTACCAGGGTGTACGTCGCCAGGCTGGCCGGCCTGGTGGTGTTGGGACCGGACGGCGAGTCTATCGGCCGGATCCGCGACGTCGTCGTGGCCATCCGGTCCGACCGCCAGCAACCTCGGGTGCACGGCCTCGTCGTCGAATTGCCCACCCGGCGGCGCATTTTCGTGCCGATCCTGCGGGTCACCGCGATCGAGCCTGGCGTCGTCACGTTGAACACCGGAACGGTCAGCCTGCGTCGGTTCACCCAGCGCCCCGGCGAAATGCTCGCGCTGGCGCAGATCGTGGATTCCACGGTGCGGGTGCACGACCCGGATCTGCCGGACCTGGACGGCGTGGACGTGCACGTGGTCGATCTCGGCATCGAACAGACCCGCACTAGGGACTGGCTGGTCACCAGGGTCGCGGTGCGCGGCCACCGCAGGTTGGGGCGCCGCCGCACGGTGCACGTGGTCGACTGGACCATGGTGTCCGGCCTGACGCCATACGAAATCGGCAGGCCCGGACAGGACGTCACCCAACTGCTGGAACAGTTCGAGGGGTTGCGCGCGGCCGACGTCGCGCATCTGCTGCGCGAGCTGCCGGAGAAGCGGCGCGTCGAGGTGTCCGTCGCGCTCGACGACGAACGCCTCGCCGACGTCGTGCAGGAGTTGCCCGACGACGAGCAGGTCGAACTGCTCAGTCATCTCGAGGTGCGGAGGGCGGCCGACGTGCTGGAGGCGATGGACCCCGACGACGCCGCCGACCTGCTCGGCGAACTGCCCGCGGGCGAGGCCGAATCGCTGCTCGCCCTGATGGATCCGGAGGAATCCGAGCCAGTCCGCAGGTTGCTCAAGCACTCCCCGTACAGCGCGGGCGGTCTGATGACCCCGAAGCCGGTCATCCTGACACCGGCCACCACGGTGGCCGAGGCACTGGCACGGGTGCGCAATCCCGATCTGACCCCCGCGCTGGCCTCGATGGTCTTCGTAGTCCGTCCGCCCACCGCGACGCCGACCGGCCGTTACCTGGGATCGGTGCACATCCAGCAACTATTGCGGGAACCGCCCGCTCATCTCGTCGGCGGCATCCTCGACGCCGACCTCGCGCCGCTGCGCCCCGACGTCCCGCTGGCCGCGGTGACCCGCTACTTCGCGACCTACAACCTGGTCTGCGGGCCGGTGGTGGACGAGGAGAACCACTTGCTCGGCGCGGTCAGCGTCGACGACGTGCTCGACCATCTGCTACCCGACAACTGGCGCGACCAAGAAGAGATGCACGAAGGGGTGCCTGGGCATGAGTGACAAGGACCCGGCACGGGGGCTCGGCTACAGCAGCGCGCGCCAGCGCTTGGAGACGCCCATGGAAACCCGGTTCCGGTTGGACTGGGACGCCGAGGCACTGGCCCGCAGCAGCGAGCGGGTGGCGCGGTTCCTCGGCACCGGGCGCTATCTGGCGATCCAGACGATCATCGTGATCTTCTGGATCGTGCTCAACGTGTTCGTTGTCGCGCTGCGTTGGGACCCGTATCCGTTCATCCTGTTGAATCTGGCGTTCTCCACCCAGGCCGCCTACGCCGCGCCGCTGATCCTGCTCGCACAGAACCGGCAGGACAACCGCGATCGGGTCGCGCTGGAGGAGGACCGGATGCGGGCCGCGCAGACCAAGGCGGACACCGAGTTTCTCGCCCGTGAACTCGCGGCATTACGCCTCGCGGTCGGCGAAGTGGCCACGCGCGACTACTTGCGCCGCGAATTGGAAGAGATGAAGGAGATTTTGGACCGGATCGAGTCCGCCGAATCCCGGGATCAGGAGACGCACCCGGAAAAGTCCGCTCGCAAGAAAACCTCCGGCCGAAAGCAGTCCACGGTTCCGGTTTCACCGCCCGGCGCCGATGATTGACCGAAAATACCGAACAACCATCTGACCGGTGGGTAACCTGGACAGCGTTGTCCAGAGCGGCCCGGGCCGGGATGTCCCGGACAATCGCTCCCCGCGACGTCGAGGATGGTGTGGCCGAATGCGTATTTCTGCTCCGATAACCGTCTCGGCCTTGGTTGTTGCTGGCGTCGTGGTGAGTGGTTCGGCGGCGGAGCCGTCGTCGGTGGTGCGGCCGCCCCGGGCGTTGTTGGCGGCGTCGGCGGGCGGGGTCGGTGGGCGGGATGTGATGGAGGAGGGGTTGTCTCGGATGCCGGGGTTGTTACCGGTGACCGGGGAGGCGCCGCGCAAGCTTCGGGCATTGGTCCCGCGGGGGGAAGGGGTGGCTCCGTATGCGGGTGTGGTTCCGCTGCGGGATATTTCGTTGCCGGTGATGGGGGGTGCGTTGGGGATTCCGGAGATTCTGTTGGCGGCGTATCGGAATGCGGAGTTGGCGTTGGAGTCCTCGATGCCGGGGTGTGGGGTGTCGTGGAGTTTGCTGGCTGGGATCGGGCGGATCGAGTCGGGGCATGCGGGGGGTGGTCGTACGGACGCGGCGGGGACGACGGTGCGTCCGATCTTCGGTCCGGCGTTGGATGGCCATCTGCCGGGCAACGAGGTGATCCGGTCGGCGGAGGGTGGGTTTGTGCGGGCGGTAGGTCCGATGCAGTTTCTGCCGGGTACGTGGAATGCGTACGCCGCGGACGGGAACGCCGATGGGGTGGCCGATCCGAACAATGTGTTCGACGCGGCATTGGGTGCGGGGAAATATTTGTGTTCGGGTGGGTTGAATTTGCGTGATCCGGTCCAGGAGTTGCGGGCGGTGCTCCGGTACAACAATTCGATGGCGTATGCGGGGAATGTGTTGAGTTGGTCGGCGGCCTACCGCACGGGGGGTTCTCCCACTCAGGTGGCGGTGTCACCGGAGCTGGTCGCGCCCGGCGTCCTCGGACCGCTGCCTGCCCAGGCCCCGCCCCCCGATCCCGCCGAGCACTCCAGTGTGCAGGTGCCGCCTCCGGTCGCCCCGGCTCCGGTGGCCCCGGCTCCGGTCGAGGTGATGATCATGATCCCGGGGCTGCCGCCGATCCCGTGTGGCATTTTCTGCCCGGCCCCGCCTGCACCGGTGGATCCCTGTGTGGCGCGGGTGGTGCCCGCACCGATGCCACGCCCCGACATACCTGTTCCCGTCCCGCCGGGACGCAGCTACGGCGCGGGCACCGGCGAACCCTACGACCGCCAGGCACGAGATTCCCGGGCGCAGGATCCCCGCGACCCCCAGGCCGCCACCTGCACCCCGCCCGGCACACAACCCGGCGTCTGGACAGACGCCGAACCCGGCGGCCGGCCAGACGCCGCACCCGGCGCCGCGCCGGCCGAGGGACCCCGCCGAGACGCCCCCGCCGAACCGGCCGAAACACACGAACCCGAACCGGGCCCCGGCGAACCCGCAGAATCCACCCCAGCACCCGGCATCACCCTCCCCTTCGGCATCGTCATACCCCTACCCACACTCCAACAGTGACCTAAACCAGCAGCGGATCACGAAGCAGTAACAAAACAATCTCGAATGCGGTAACCTTCCCTTCGTCCATCACGAAGGGCTCACGATGAGCCATTGGAGGGTCGCCACACCGTGGGACGTCACCGGAAACAGCCGCCTGCCACCGCCAGACGGAGCTCCGTTATCGCATTGACCGGATTGGTTCCCGCTGGACTCGTGGCCGTCACGGCCGCGTCCGATGTGGGCAGCGTGGGCGCGTCCGCGGCGGCGGTTCAAGCACCGGGAGCCGATCAGGACGTGCAGGGCGCCAGAACGCAGGTCGTCGCAGAACCCGTCGCCACGACCGAATTCGTCGCTCACGCAATGGCAAAGCCCGCGCCTACCGCGGCGCCGGTGGTGAAAACCGTTGTGCTGCCGAACGGAAGGCAAGTCGCCGCGTTGCCTGCCGGGCCGGTGGGCGTTCCCGGCGTGGCCGTCGCGGCCTACCAGAACGCCGAACGTGTTCTGGCCGCGGAGAATCCGGTGTGCGGGATGCCGTGGTCGTTGCTGGCCGGCATCGGTCGGGTCGAGTCGACGCACGCGTTCGGCGGCAAGGCCGACACCGACGGCAACCCGCTGACCCCGGTCTACGGCCCGGTGCTGGACGGATCGCTGGCGGGCAACCACGTCGTCCGCGACTCCGACGACGGTGCGCTGGACGGCCTGGCCGGATTCGACCGCGCGATCGGCCCGATGCAGTTCCTGCCGCAAACCTGGAAGCGCTACGCCGCCGACGGCAACGGCGACGGCATCGCAGATCCGCAGAATCTTTTCGACGCCGCCCTGACCACGGGCAAATACCTGTGCGACGGCGGATTGAACATGCGCGACCTGGCCCAACAGTCGCGCGCGATCCTGCGATACAACCACTCCATGGCCTACGTCGCGAACGTCATGGCCTGGGAAACCTCCTACAGCACCGGGGTCGCACCCCGGCCCGGAGACCTGCCCAGAATTTGACACGCCTAAAATTCCTGCCATGCCAGTAGTTACGGAATCGGATGTGCGGGGCGCCCTCGCGAAGGTCGACGACCCGGAGATCCGCAAGCCGATCACCGAACTGGGCATGGTGAAAAGCGTCGCGATCGGCGCCGACAGCAATGTCCACGTGGAGATCTACCTGACGACAGCGGGCTGTCCGCTGCGCACCGAGATCACGCAGCGGGTCACCAGGGCCGTCGCCGACGTGCCAGGTGCCGGCGCGGTGACCGTCGAGCTCGACGTGATGAGCGACGAGCAGCGCACCGAGCTTCGCAAGCAGCTGCGCGGCGACTCGGCCGACCCGGTCATCCCGTTCGCCCAGCCCGGCTCGCTGACCCGCGTCTACGCGGTCGCCTCCGGCAAGGGCGGCGTCGGAAAATCCAGCGTCACGGTGAACCTCGCCGCCGCCATGGCCGCGCGCGGCCTCTCGGTGGGCGTGCTGGACGCCGACATCTACGGACACTCGATCCCGCGCATGCTCGGCACCGACGCCAGGCCGACCCAGGTCGAGCGGATGATCATGCCGCCGGTCGCGCACGACGTGAAGATGATCTCGATCGCGCAGTTCACCAAGGGCAACACACCGGTGGTGTGGCGCGGGCCGATGTTGCACCGAGCGCTGCAGCAGTTCCTCGCCGACGTGTTCTGGGGCGACCTGGACATCCTGCTGCTCGACCTGCCGCCAGGCACCGGCGACGTCGCCATCTCCATCGCCCAGCTGATCCCCAACGCCGAGATCCTCGTCGTCACCACCCCGCAGCCGGCCGCCGCAGAGGTGGCCGAGCGCGCGGGAGCAATCGCGTTGCAAACCCGTCAGCGGATCGCGGGCGTGGTGGAGAACATGTCCTGGCTGGACCTGCCGGACGGCACCCGGATGGATCTGTACGGCTCCGGCGGCGGCCAAGCCGTCGCCGACCGGCTCACCCGCGCCGTCGGCGCGAACATACCGCTGCTCGGTCAGATCCCGATCGAGCAGGCGCTGCGTGAGTCGGGTGACGAGGGCACCCCGATCGTGCTGCGCGATCCCGACAACCCGGCAGCCAAGGCGCTGCAGGAGGTCGCCGACAAGCTCGCCGTCCGCCGCCGTGGCCTCGCGGGCATGTCGCTCGGCATCGATAGCCGTGCTTAATTTGCAGCGCCTGCGGCGCTGCGTGTTCGCGGCCCCCTCTTGGCTCGCGTCCGAGCTGCCGAAGCACCCAGAACAATAGCCATCGCTGGCGGCAAGTGGCGGGCCGAACAACTCGCCACCGCTCCCACCCCTGGCGCAACATATCGGCCCACTCCCCCTTCCGAGCGCAGCGAGACCGAGCATTGCCTGTTCGCGGCCCGGCTCGCGTCCGAGCGGCCGCCGCGTCCGCGACGAAGTCGCCAGCGGCGGTCGCTCGGATGCGAGCCAACAGGGGGCCGCGAACACCCAGCGCCGCAGGCGCTGGAAAAATTACAGCATGCTCACGATGCTGCTATACGTGCTGATCGTCGGCTTGGTCGCCGCAGTGCTGTTCCTGCTCGCCAGTGCGGTCTTCGGGCGGTCCGAGGAGTTGGGGCCGTTGCCGGAGGGGGCGACGGCCACGCTGCTGCCCGCCGAGCGAATTACCGGAGCGGACGTGCGCGCGCTGCGCTTCCAGCAGGTGGTGCGTGGGTACAAGGCCGCAGAGGTGGACTGGGCGCTAGCCAGGCTGGCCGCCAGGATCGACGAACTCCAGCGCCAAGTGGCCGATGTCCAGGCTGCCGGGTGGCAGACACCGATCGCACCCGAGTCGAAATGATCGCGCCGGCCGACGACGGCCGAATTCGCTGCGCGTGGCCGCTGGAGTCCGAGCTGTACCGGGATTACCACGACTACGAGTGGGGCAAGCCGCTGCACGGCGACGACGCCCTGTTCGAGCGGCTGTGCCTGGAGGCGTTCCAGTCGGGGCTGTCGTGGATCACCATCCTGCGGAAACGGCCCGCGTTCCGCGCGGCGTTCGCCGGGTTCTCGATCGAGCGCGTCGCGGAATTCGGCGACGCCGACGTGGCCAGGCTGCTGGCCGACGCGGGCATCGTGCGCAATCGGCTCAAGATCGAGGCCGCCATCGCGAATGCCAGGGTCGCCCGCGACCTCGACATCGGCCTGGACGCACTGCTCTGGTCATTCGCGCCGCCGCGGCGATCGCGGCCGCGCACCGGTGCGGAGGTGCCCGCCACCACCACCGAATCCTTAGCTCTGGCAAAGGAATTGAAACGGCGCGGGTTCCGATTCGTCGGACCGACCACCGCCTACGCACTGATGCAGGCGACTGGAATGGTCGACGATCACCTGGCCGACTGCTGGGTGGGCAGTGACCTGCCGGACCCGGGCCGACCGGTCACTTTTTGAACTCAGGTATCCGCCCACATCCGCGATAGGGAAGAATGGAATGGGTGTAGCTCGCCAAATGTCGGCGAGCTCACTAGTTGGTGACAACTGGAGTTCCAAGAAAGTGCGCAGCAGACCGCGCAGATCTGGAGGGAGCAGAGGATGGCGGCCATGAAGCCCCGCACCGGGGACGGTCCCCTCGAGGCAACCAAGGAAGGGCGTGGAATTGTCATGCGGGTTCCACTCGAGGGTGGCGGGCGGCTGGTCGTCGAACTCACGCCGGACGAGGCAGCGGCGCTGGGTGACGAACTGAAGAGCGTCACCAGCTGAGTGTCACCAGCTGAACACCCGGCCCTCGCCGCGGTGGCCGGTCTGCTGACTTGCCCCGAATGCGTGGGCTCGCAGCGGTCGCACGAGGATGCCTCGGCGCTCGTGCTGGAAATGCACGACCGGGCGCTGCGCTGCGGACAAGGGCACAGCTTCGACGTCGCACGGCAGGGCTATGTCAGCCTTCTGACCGGCGCGTCGACAAAAATGACCGGTGACACCGCGGCCATGCTGGACGCGCGCGCCACTTTCCAGAGCGGGGGACACTTCCTGCCGATCGCCGATGCGGTGACTCGCGCCGTCACGGCGGCCCGGCGACCCGACGGTGCGGTGCTGGAAATCGGCGCGGGCACGGGCTACTACCTCGCCCGGGTGCTCGACGCCGTTTCCCCGGCCGTCGGCATCGCGCTGGACGTGGCCAAGCCCGCCGTCCGGCGGTGCGCCCGCGCGCACCCGCGCGCCGCGGCGGTGCTGGCCGATGCCTGGCGCGGGTTGCCGATCCGCGACGGCGTGCTCGACCGCGTGCTCTCCGTCTTCGCGCCGCGCAATCCCGGCGAGGTAGCCCGGGTGCTCGGCAACGACGGCCGTTTCGTCGTCGCCACACCCACCGAACGCCACCTGGGCGAGTTGATCGGGCCGCTGGACATGGTGCGCGTGGACCCGGACAAGGACCGCAAGCTCGAGGCCGCGCTGTCGGGTCACTTCGAGGCGGTCGAGAACGCGCTCGTCGAGTATCCGATGAAACTCGGCCGGAGCGAGGTCGCGAACGTGGTGGGCATGGGACCGTCCGCGCATCACGTGGCCGCCGCGGACCCGCGCTTGGCGAACCTGCCGAAGAGCGTGGAGGTGACCGCGTCGGTCGCCGTGCGCACCTACCGCCCGGTGTCATGACCGCGCCGCTGCCTGCGCGGAGTCACACCTTTCGGATCTTGTCGTAGACCTCGATGGTGCGCGCGGCAACCTGCGCCCAGTCGAACTCGGAGACCGCCCGCGCGCGGCCCGCCGCACCGAACTCGGCGGCCAGCGCCGGGTCACAGGCGACCTCGTTGACGGTGGCGGCCAGGTCGCGCTCATAGTCCTCGGCGGCGCCCGCGTCGTAATGCACCAGCCGTCCGTTGCGGCCGTCCTCGACCACCTCGGGGATCCCGCCGACGTCGGAGGCGACCACCGCGGTCGCGCAAGCCATCGCCTCCAGATTCACGATGCCGAGCGGCTCGTACACCGACGGGCATACGAACACGGCCGCGGCGGCGAGGATCTGGCGGATCTGCTCGGTCGGCAGCATCTCGCGAACCCAGTACACGTTGCCGCGCCGCCGCCGCAACTCGTCCACCGCGGCGGCGACCTCCTGCGCCAGCTCCGGCGTGTCGGGGGCGCCTGCGCACAGCACGAGCTGGATGTCGTGGTCGAAGTCCCGGGCGGCGGCCAGCAGGTGGCCGACGCCCTTCTGCCGCGTGATGCGGCCGACGAACGCCACGATGGGCCGATCGGGGCGCACGCCGAGCGTGTCGAGCACCGACGACGTGCCCGCGGCCTCCTGCCCCGGATGCCAGATTCTCCCGTCGATGCCGTTATGCACCACGTGTACCCGATCCGGGTCGACGGCCGGGTAGGCGTCGAGCACGTCACGGCGCATGCCCTCGCTCACCGCGATGAGGGCGTCGGCGTGTTCGACGGCGGCCCGCTCCGACCACGACGAGAGCCGGTAGCCTCCGCCGAGCTGCTCGGCCTTCCACGGCCTGCGCGGTTCCAGCGAATGCGCGGTCAACACGTGCGGGATCCCGTAGAGCGTCGCGGCCAGGTGCCCCGCCAGACCGGTGTACCACGTGTGCGAGTGCACCAAATCGACCTCGCCCGCGGCATCGGCCATCCGCAGCTGCGCGGACATCATCTGCAACGCGGGGTTGGCGGCGTAGAGCACCGGATCCGGTTGGTGTACTACGGCATCTGTGCGCGCGACGCCCATGCAATGCACGGTCACTTCGCACAGCTCGCGCAAACACGCGGTCAACTGCGTTACGTGTACCCCGGCTCCGCCGTACACCTCGGGCGGATACTCGCGGGTCAGCATTGCGACCCGAAGCCGGCCCCGCTCGCCGGAATCCACCGCCGAGTGCCCGCGATACGTGCCGAAACTCACCGGTTCAAACTAGACGTTCGATTCGGTGGAGGCCACTCCCGGGCGCGTCACCCGGTAGTTTGGCAGGTGTGAGGAGCCAGCCGCACGTACTCGGGATCGTGCTCGCCGGTGGCGAGGGCAAGCGACTCTTTCCACTCACGGCGGACCGCGCCAAGCCCGCGGTCCCATTCGGCGGCGCCTATCGCCTCATCGACTTCGTGCTCAGCAATCTGGTCAACGCGGGCTTTCTGCGGCTGTGCGTGCTCACCCAGTACAAGTCGCACTCGCTGGACCGGCACATCTCGCAAACCTGGCGGCTGTCCGGCTTCGCGGGCGAATACATTACCCCGGTTCCTGCGCAACAGCGGCTCGGGCCACGCTGGTACACCGGCAGCGCGGACGCGATCATGCAGTCGCTGAACCTGATCTACGACGAGGACCCGGACTACATCGTGGTGTTCGGCGCCGACCACGTCTACCGGATGGATCCGGAGCAGATGGTGCGCCACCACATCGATTCCGGGGCGGGCGTGACCGTCGCGGGCATCCGGGTGCCGCGCAGTGAGGCGAGTGCGTTCGGCTGCATCGATACCGATGACTCGGGCCGGATCACCCAGTTCCTGGAGAAGCCTGCGCACCCGCCGGGCACCCCCGACGACCCGAACGTCACGTTCGCCTCCATGGGCAATTACGTCTTCACCACCAAGGTGCTGGTGGATTCGATCAAGGCGGACGCGGACAACTCCGACTCCGACCACGACATGGGCGGCGACATCATCCCGTCGCTGGTCGCCGCGGGTCAGGCGGGCGTCTACGACTTCGCCCACAATGACGTGCCCGGCGCCACCGACCGTGACCGCGGCTACTGGCGCGATGTCGGAACGATCGACGCGTTCTACGACGCGCACATGGATCTGGTCTCGGTGCACCCGGTGTTCAACCTCTACAACCGGCACTGGCCGATCCGCGGCGCGGCCGAGAACCTCCCGCCTGCCAAGTTCGCCCAGGGTGGGTTGGCTCAGGAGTGCATCGTCGGCGCTGGCAGCATCCTGTCCGCGGCCACCGTGCGCACTTCGGTGCTCAGTTCCAATGTCATGGTCGACGACGGCGCCACCGTCGAGGGCTGTGTTCTCATGCCCGGTGTCCGCGTCGGGCGCGGCGCGGTGGTGCGGCACGCCATTCTGGACAAGAACGTGGTGGTCGGCGAGGGCGAGATCATCGGGGTAGACCTGGAGCGCGACCGCAGCCGGTTCGCCGTGAGCAACGGCGGCGTGGTCACGGTGGGCAAGGGCGTGTGGGTCTAGGGCTGGCCCGCCTCTCCGGGTCTTCAGACCGTACCAGTCAGGGTGACCCGGGATTTGCGTTCAGGTCCTACGATGGGTGCCGCTCGAGTTCTGGGCGTGCCCGACGAGTTACCCATGTTCTTACGAAATCAGTAGTTGCGTGGTGAGCTGTATCAGGGTTCCCCCGGCTCGGGGGCAGGGGATCCGATGCAGAACGGTGCGCACGGGCCCGGCGTGCGCGGCACGGTCCTCTTCGAGGTGCCGAAATCGGCGGTGCTGACCAGATACACCGCCAGCACCGCCAACAGAAGCACCGCGGCGAAGGCTGCCATCGCCCGACCCCAGTGGATCGGACGAGGGCGACGCTCGTCGTCGTCCCAAAGGAACATCACCGCACTGCACCTTCTTCCAGATGCTTCGCTCGGAGGATCAACCCGCTAGTGCCCCATTCACACATGCCTCCTGAAGAATGCGCCGGACAGTCGGCGCGTGTCCGGGTATTCGATGGGTTGGCCGATCACGGACTGACGAAAAGTGCAGAAGCCACGGGATCTGCTTCGGCCGAACGAATCGAGTTGCTCTTCGGGCCTTTTCACTTTCGCTTCGAACCTGCACGGGCACCAGGTATCTGCGGCCGGCGTTCGGGGGCGGATTACGGTCCAGGCGGCACGACAGTCTGCGTGCAGAATGGCTCGCACGGCCCCTGTGTCGGAGTGACTTTCGGAGTTCCGCTGTCGAAATCGGCGTTGCTGACCACGAGTAGCACCAGAACGGCACCCAGGATCACGAACAGGAAGGCGATTACCGTGGGCCGCAGCCAACTCGATCGTCGCTCCACGACGACATCACCCATGTAGACCATCTCGACGGCATCGAGTTCACGCATCTTGACAACCTCGCTGACTTGTTTCCCAGCGGGTACCCGCAATTCGGCCATGAAATCAGCTCGTGTCGAGCAAGGCGCGAATCACTAACCGCGTGAGGCGCAGAGCAATCCGTCCCCGACCGGGATCAGCACGCTGGTGAGTTCGGGATGCTCTGCGATGGCGCGGGTGGCGGCGCGCACAGCCTGAGTGGCCGGATCGCGCTGTGCCGCGTCGGGCACCCGTCCGCCGAGCAACGCATTGTGCAGCACGATTGCCCCGCCGTCGCGCAACAGTCGCACCGCCTGGGCGACATACTCCGGGTGCTCCAGCGGCGCCGCGTCGATGAAGACCAGATCGTAGGCGCCGTCGGCCAGGCGCGGCAGAACGTCGAGCGCGCGTCCGTTGATCAGCCGGGTCCGTGCGGGTGGGATCTCGGCGGCGCGGAACGCCTCCCTGGCCGCGCGCTGGTGCTCTGGCTCGGAATCGATGGTGGTCAGCGTTCCGTCCTCGCGCATCCCGTCGAGCAGCCACAGCCCGCTGATGCCCGCACCGGTGCCCACCTCGACTACGGCACGTGCGCCGAGCAACTGCGCGTAGATGCTCAGCATCGCCCCCACCGAGGGCGGCACGGGTGCCACGCCGAGTTCGGTGGCCCGTTCGCGCGCGCTGACGAGGATCTCGTCTTCCACGACGGATTCCTCCACGTAGGCGAGATTTCGCTCCAGATTCGATGCCACGGGTATGAGGCTAACGCCGGGCGGGTGGTCTCGGCGTTCCGTACAACACGCGCCGCCCGCCATTCTCGCGGCCAGTTTTCTCAGGTGACCCTCAGGATCTCCATACCCCGGCCATATCAGGACACGAGAGAGTATGGGCAACGCAAGACCACCGACCGTGTCTAACACGGAACGCGGGAACAACGACATACCGATCGTCGGTTGTATCCGTACGCGACGGTCCGCAGATCCGGGCCACCGCGAGTTCCGACGTTTACGGTCCCTAGTAGGAGGTAGCTCCATCCACATGGTCGATGCGGCGCGTGAGTACGCCACCCTGCCCGAGCAGATCCTGCCGACCGAAGCCGAGGCCTCCGAGGAGTCCGTAGAGCTGAGCGGGACTGCTGCCTTCGATGCCACCGGTGACCGGTCGGCCATGCCGTCCTGGGACGAGCTGGTCCGCGAGCACGCCGATCGGGTCTACCGCCTGGCCTACCGCCTCTCCGGCGACGCACAGGACGCCGACGACCTCACCCAGGAAACGTTCATTCGGGTGTTTCGCTCGCTCTCGAATTACCAGCCGGGCACCTTCGAGGGCTGGCTGCACCGCATCACCACCAACCTGTTCCTGGACATGGTCCGCAGGCGCAACCGGATCAGGATGGAAGCGCTGCCCGAGGACTACGACCGCGTGCCCGCCGAGGGCCCCGGCCCCGAGCAGGCGTACCACGACGCCCGGCTGGATCCCGACCTGCAATCCGCGCTGGATTCGCTGGCACCCGAGTTCCGCGCCGCCGTCGTGCTGTGTGACATCGAAGGGCTGTCCTACGAGGAGATCGGCGCTACGCTCGGCGTGAAATTGGGCACCGTGCGCAGTCGAATCCACCGTGGGCGGCAGGCACTGCGTGACTACCTTGCGCATAATGGAAGTGAGCAGCGGTTCGCCGCTGACGCGAACAACATAGGGTGATCCGTCGAAAGCCGGCATCGCCCGACAAATCGGATGATGTCGGTTGAAAGGGTGAGCACCGAATGAGTGGCGACTCCAGTACGTCCGGTCGTCGTCCGCCTCGTTTCAGCCCCACCGAGCATCTGGCGAGCGAGGCGATCGCGGCCTATGTGGACGGCGAGTTGCGGATGAACGCCTATCTGCGTGCCGCCCAGCATCTTTCTCTCTGCCCCGAATGCGCGGCGGAGGTCGACGCACAGCAACAGGCGCGCATCGCGTTACGTCATGCGGGCCATGTCGCGATCCCCACCGGGCTGCACGACAGTCTGACCAGGATTCCCCTCGCCGAACTGCCGGGCGGCGCGAGCAACGGGCGGACCCCGGCCTCAGGTTCCGACGGGACCCCGCGCAACGAGGCGGTTTTCGGCTTTCTGACCGATTCGTTCACCGCGACCCGGTGGACAACGTGGTGGCGGAAGTAGAGTTTCCCGAGTGACCACCGAATCTACGAATTCCGGATCGGCCGACACCTCGGATTCGGCGGCCAACCGCGGGAATCTCCGTCCATCGGACGCGCCCGTGCTCGGTCCGCGTCCGGTCTACCGACCCCATGTCGACACGCACACCGCGCGCGCCTTCCGCAGGCCGTCCGGCCTGTCCGGTTCGTTCGCCGAGCCGCTGCCGATCCGCACCGCGGGTCCGGCGCCGCAGGTGGGCCCCGAACTCCACAACCGCCCCCCGGACGCGGTGCTCGCGGAGGCGTTCGGCCGCCCGGAGGGTTCCAGCGAGCTGCTGCAGCGCGATCCCGACGCCGCCGACGGCACAGCAGCAATCGCGGGTCCGGCCGATCCGTGGCGTGATCCCGATGCCGCCGCGCGCCTCGGCGCGCCTGCGGTGCCGACGCCCACACCGCAGCCATTGCCGCAGGCCGAGAAACTCACCGCACGCCAGGTGCTGTTCGGCTCCCGGGTCGCTCCCAAGGCGCTGGCCGTGCTCGCGCTCGTCGCGCTCGTGATCGGTCTGCTCGGCGGTCTGGTCGGCAGGCTGACCGCGGAGACCGCTTCCACGCTCACCTCGCGCAAGGTCGCCTTGGAGCAGAGCGGCGACACCGATCGTCCGCACGGACTGATCGCGCAGGTCGCGAACGCCGTATTGCCCTCGGTCGTTTCGATTCGGGTCACCGTCGGCGACAATGGCGCCACCGGGTCCGGTGTGGTGATCGACGGCGGGGGCTACGTCGTCACCAACAACCACGTCATCTCGATGGCCGCACAGGACAAGACCAATCGCGCCACGATCCAGGTCCAGTTCTCCGACGGCACCCGGGTGCCCGCCCACATCGTCGGCCGCGATCCGAAGACCGACCTGGCCGTGCTGAAGGTCGATGTGAAGAACATCACCGTCGCCAAGCTCGGTAAGTCCGGCGACGTCCAGGTCGGCGACGATGTTCTGGCTATCGGCTCGCCCCTCGGACTGAGCAAGACCGTCACCTCCGGCATCGTCAGCGCGCTGCACCGCCCGGTGAAGTTGCAGGGTGAGGGCAGCGACACGAACGCCGTGATCGACGCCGTGCAGACGGACGCGTCGATCAACCCGGGTAACTCCGGTGGCGCACTGGTGGACATGGAGGGCCGAGTCATCGGTATCAACTCCGCCATTCGCAGCGAAACCGGCGGCTCGGTCGGCCTCGGCTTCGCCATCCCGGTGGACATGATGACCCAAGTCGCCCAGACCTTGATCCGCGATGGTGCGATTCATCATCCGAGGCTGGGAATCAGCCCGCGCACCAAACAGGTGGCGAATGAGACGACGAGCGGCGCGGAAGTCGCCGATGTAGCACCCGGCAGCCCCGCCGCCAAGGCAGGGATCGTCGAGGGCGACGTCATCGTGAAGGTCGGCGATCGTGAGGTAACCGGCCCGGAGGAGCTGGTCGTCGCGGTGCAGTCGCGCAAGATCGGGGAGACCGTGAACGTGGTCTTGATCCGTGATGGCCGACAGGTGGACGTGCCGGTCACGCTGGAATCCGACTGAGCCGCTGGTGGGGTCCCCAGGTAGCCTGATTACGTGTTCAGCAACATCGGCTGGAGCGAGATGGTCATCCTGCTCGTCGCCGCCCTCGTGATTCTCGGACCGGAGCGCTTGCCCGGTGCGGTGCGCTGGACCACTCGCAGCCTGCGCCAGGTGCGCGACTATGCCAGCGGTGCGACCTCGCAGCTGAAGCAGGAACTCGGGCCCGAGTTCGAGGATCTACGCAAGCCGCTGGCCGACCTGAACGAACTGCGCGGTATGACTCCGCGCGGGATGGTGACCAAACACCTTCTCAACGGCGACGATTCGCTGTTCAAGGATTGGGAAGGCACGCTGCTCGACAAAAAGGATTTGTACAGCACGAACAGCGGAATGCCCGACTACCCGATGCCGAAGATCGATAAGCCGTTGGAGCGCAACGAACGTCCGCCGATCGACACGGACGCCACCTGATCTGTCAAGAAGTCTAGACACCATGACCTGTTCAGCTGTCTAGACTTCGCACATGTCGGCCGATGACGTGGCGCGCGTGTTCGCGATCGAGGACAGGGTCGAGCGACTGAAGGCGGCCACCGACGGGGTGGCGGCGGCCCAGCAGACCATCAACGAACTGACCAGGATTCGCCGTGCTGTGATCAGGGAACTCCATGCCGATGGCTGGACGTTCGCCAGAATCGGTGCGGCGGCGGGGCTTTCCCGCGCCCGGATCCATCAGGTGAGTACGCAGGGACCATCGCCGGAGGGACTGTTCTTCGGGCACGGTTCGCTCACCGTGCTCGTCCCGGAGGTGCGGGCCGGGCGGGTAGTCGGTGCGCCGGACCCGGCTGCGCCGCACCGTCTTGCCGAACTACTCCGCGAACTCGGCTTCACGGTCGCGGTCGAACATTTCCTACCCGGCCGCCCGGTCGACCTGAAGCGCGACGGGCTGATCGTGCTGGGTGGCCCGGAGCTCTCCCCCAGCCTGCGCCAGCTGATCACCGCCGATCCACGGCTGCGGCGCGCGGTGGCCAGGGCGGGCGACACCCGTCGTGGCATCGAAGACCGGGCGGCGCGCCGGGTGTACCGGCCCGGCGGGCCGGAACCGCATGACATCGCCTATCTGGCCAGGCTGCCAAGACCCGATGGGCGCGGCAGCGTGTTGATGATCGACGGCATGCATCCACCCGGATCTCTCGGCGCCATTCGGCTGCTCGCCACCCGTCTGGCAACCCTGCACGAGCGTGCGAGCACACACCTGTTCTCAGTTCTGGTCGCCTGCCGGTTCGACCGGGCCACCGGCGAACCATTGGAGGCCGATCTTCTCACGCCGGTGTACCGCCATGACGCCGAAACCCGGTTTCCCGCAAAAGGTGTGCGCCGCTGATCCACGGCGAACCGCGATAACGCGAGCCGGTAGGCACCATTGGCCCGCGGCGACGAGTTGCTTGGGGTCTCGGCATGATTCGGCGGTAACGTGCCGAATGCCGAAGAGCGGCTGAGAACTTCATCGCCCCGCGACGACGGTCGGTCCGCCTGCGCGGATCGTCCCTGCCGATCACCCGAGGCCCATTCCGGAGCCCAGGATTCGACTGCCGGTCCGCTGAATCGACATACCGGTCACGGCCAGTCGAACGACGTCCACCTGCGCAAACCCCTATCCTCTAAGGGCTTGTGACACGCAGGGTTCCAGAGGTATACGACACGTCACAACACCCTCGGGTAGGGTGTTTCCTGCGCTGATGCTTAAATAGCCGAAAGATAACTATTTCGATGGGCGGGCTCTGATGCGTGTTCGAGGTTCGATATCTGAGAGTTCGGTTTCCACACTTCCCCCGCTGCGGCGCGACCAGCTCGACCCCGATCCGGCGCTGCGTGCCACCGACCCGGCGCTGATCACCCACCGGGTCACCTACAGCGACCGGCTGAAGGTCTTCCTCGGGGCCGGCGAGACGGTCGACAGCTTCCTGCGCCCGCTGCGCAGGCTCGACGGGTACCACCGCTACTCGGTGAACATGACCCGGCTCGCCGCGGCCATGCGGCCCGCCGACATCAGCCCGGTGATCAGCTCCGCGCCTGGACGCAACTACCTGCAGTGCACCGGCTCGGCCGGAGCGCTGGCCATCGAATTGCGCAGCACCGTCGACGCCGCGCCGCGCCAGTTCGCCGTCGGCCTGCCCGGCGACCGGATCGGCGCGCCGAGCATCGACGTCCCGGTGCCGGCCGGTGTGCCCGCTCCGCTGATCTACCCGGACGAGTTGTTCACCGCCGAGCAGGCGGCCGAGATCTTCACGGCGTATTTCGAGACGGGTGACGTCCCGCCTTACCTTCAGCTCCGTGAGACGACCGCGTGATGCGTTCTTCGAGGAGAAAACGGTGAACTCGCTCGTGCTCGTCGGTGCCGCCGGGCTGGCGACCGGGCTGCTCACCCTGGTCGTCGCCGTGCTGCTGCGGCCGACGGCGGCGCACCGGCAGCTGACCGTCGCCGAGCTGCAGGGCCGCCTCGCGAAGGAGGCGGCCGTAGCGCCTGCGGACGACGGGCCGCAGGCCGGGCCTGCAGTGGCCGAGCCACTTCCCGACCAGCGCCGCCGCGCCGAATAGTCTCCGAGTAGGCGGCTGCCTCGCCTTCGCTCGGCCCGGCGCAGACTACAGACGGACTCCGTCCGACAGCGCCCATTATGCGGCTGCCTCACCTTTTCGCTCGGCCCGGCGCAGACTACAGACGGACTCCGTCCGACAGCGCCCATTATGCGGCTGCCTCGCCTTCGCTCGGCCCGGCGCAGACTGCAGACGGACTCCGTCCGACAGCGCCCGTAATACGGCTGCCTCGCCCCCGCTCGACCCGACGCACACTACAGACGGACTCCGCGCCTGACCGCTGCGCGGCCGCCCGACATATCCGCGCGGCTCGTGCACCGAAGTACTCGAAGTTCAGGCGGCCGCCCGCGCGGGCCGCAGGGTGTTCATCGGCGGACGGTCGGTCAGCGAGACCTCGGTACTGTGTGCGGTGAATTCATCGCCGATGAGCGGAAACTGGGTGAGCGCCGCGCCGGAGTCACGCACGCCGCTGCGACCGAGCGCGGTGCCAAGGATTTGGCGGCTCATCACACCCAGGTCGGCCAGCGGCCGGTTTCGATGCGTGCGAACGCCCAGGTTGACCTGCCCGATCGCGGACATGCCGAGCCGGTCATAGGTGTCGAGCAGCAGCCCGATCTCCACGCCGTAGCCCGGCGCGAACGGCACCGAGGTGAGCAGATCGCGAGTGCCCGCATATTCGCCGCCCAGCGGCTGCAGCACCTGCGACAGCTCGGGCCGCAGCGCGGC
Organism: Nocardia sp. NBC_01730; assembly: GCF_035920445.1. NCBI lineage: Bacteria > Bacillati > Actinomycetota > Actinomycetes > Mycobacteriales > Nocardiaceae > Nocardia > Nocardia sp. NBC_01730. The sequence continues at coordinate 4,734,247 of NZ_CP109162.1, forward strand.
GAGGAGTGGACGCGCGACCAGCTCGGTGACGCGACCGCCACCGTGCGCGTCCACCGCGCCGCCCTGGCGCAGCGGCCTGCGGTAGTAAGCCTTGGCCAGCTGTACGTCGTCGACCGTGAGCAGCGGGCCGAGCAGTTTCGGCACGAAAGCCGGATCCGGATCGATGAGATCGGAGTCGACAAAGGCAACCAGGTCGCCGCTGGTCACAGCCAGCGAGCGCCACAGCACTTCGCCCTTGCCCCCGACCGGCTCCAGCTCGGGTACCGCCTGCTCGCGACTGATCACCTCGGCTCCCGCGGCGCGGGCGCGCTGCGCGGTCGCGTCCGTCGAGCCGGAGTCGAGCACGATCAGTTCGTCGACCAGCGTGCCGAGCAGCGGCCGGATGCTGGCCACCACCTCGGCCACGGTGCGTTCTTCGTTCAGTGCGGGCAGCACCACCGAAACGGTGCGGCCCGCCTTGGCGGCGACGAGCTCGTCCACCGTCCAGTCCGGGGTGTCCCAGGTATTGGTCGTCGCCCAGGCGGGCTCGCGGTGTTGGATTTTCATACCAGACCTCGCAAGGTTCGTGCGGGGGGCCGGATGCCCTGGATCGCGGCGATCATGTCCACGACCCGCCGGGTCGCGGCGACTTCGTGCACTCGGAAGACTCGGGCGCCTGCGGCCGCCGACCATGCTGTTGCCGCCAATGTGCCCTCCAGTCGTTCGGAAAGATCGACACCTAAAGTCTCCCCGATAAAATCCTTGTTGCTCAGCGCCATCAAGACTGGCCATCCGGTATTTACAAGAACGTCGATTCCGCGCAACAACTCGAGACCGTGATAGGTGTTCTTGCCGAAATCATGCGTCGGATCGATCAGTATCGAGTCCTCGCGCACCCCCGCCGCGTGCGCGTTCTCGGCGGCGCGCACCACTGTGTCGGCGACTTCGCCCACTGCGTCCGCGTAGCGGACCCGGTGCGGCCTGGTCCGCGGCACCGCGCCGCCGGTGTGGCTGCACACCACCCCGGCACCGTGCTCGGCGGCGACGGGCACCAGGTCCGGGTCGGCGCCCGCCCACGTGTCGTTGATCAGGTCTGTGCCCTCGCCCACAGCGGCCAGCGCCACGTCCGCGCGCCAGGTGTCGACGCTGATCAGTAGCTGCGGGTACTTCGCACGAATGGCCGCAATGAACGGGATCACACGCCGTGCCTCCTCGGCCGCGTCGACCATCGCGCCGGGCCCGGCCTTCACGCCACCGATGTCGACCAGGTCAGCGCCCTCGTCCACCGCGCGCGCCACGGCGTCCAAGGCCGCCGCGTCGGTGAAGGTGGCACCCCGGTCGTAGAAGGAGTCCGGCGTGCGATTCACGATAGCCATCACCAGTGCACGATCCGTCGCCACCTGCCTGCCGCACAGAGTGGGAAGCGGCGCTGCGGTGGAGCTGAACATGTCCACGACTGTAGCCAGTCCGCCTCTCCGGGTCTTCAGGCCGTACCAGGAGGTAACGCGGGACTTGCGTTCAAGTCCTCCGTTCGGTGCCGCTTGTGTTGGGGCGTACCCGACAAGTTACCCATGCGCTCACGAAATCAGTTGTTCCGTTCCGAACGGGATGGTGGCGGCAGATTCGGTAGAGCGCCGCCACCGGGTCCGCTCGGGGTGTTGTCGTCAGCTGTTGAGAGCTCGGCCGGTGACATCGTCGGCATTGTCGTAAGCAGGAAAGCAGCCACGATGGTCCGGCGGGGAGAAGGCGCTGTCGGCGTCCGGGCGTATCGCCCATCGAATCGGCGAGCGAACCATCGAGCGGCCGTCGGCGCTCACGTCGTCAGCTCACCGAATCAGGCGGTACGCGGCGCCTCCAGTGCGGCGAACGCGGACGGGAGATCGGTCACCACGGTAATCCGCGACAAGGCTGTCCGGGGCACGAACTTCCGGTCGTACAGCTCGTCCAGCCAGGAGAACAACCCGGCGAAGAATCCATTGGGGTCCAGCACGACGACGGGCTTCTCGTGCTGTCCCAGATAGCCACCGGTCCAGGTCTCGAAGAACTCCTCGAGGGTGCCGATGCCGCCCGGCAGCGTGAGGAAGGCGTCGGCGCGATCCTCCATGACCTGCTTGCGCTGGCGCATGGTGTCGGTGACCACCAGCTCGTCGGCGTCGACGTCGGCGACCTCCCGGTGCACCAGGTGTTTCGGGATCACGCCGATGGTGTTCGCGCCGCTGGCACGAGCCGCGGTCGCGACCGCTCCCATCATCGAGACGTGACCACCACCGGAGACCAATTGCCAACCACGCCGGGCGATTTCGGTACCGACCCGGGCGGCCAGCGAGAGGTAGTCGGGATTCATGGTGCTCGCCGAGCAGTACACGCAGACGGCGAAGGGCTGTTCGCTCATGCTGTGTCCTTTCTGGCATGAGCGGGGCCCTTCGTGGTCACGCTCCGCTGCCGCCTCCGGGCCTGACCGCTCATGCCTGCGCCTCGCTGGCGCTCGGCTCCGGCATGCGCGATGCGCGATGCGCGCTGTGCCATGATTCGCTCGCTCACCACTGGTCCTCCGTGCCGATCGCGTCCTCGGCGGCGCCCGCCTCCGCGTTGGCCTGGATGATCCCGACCACGTCTTCGACGCTATCGGTGACATGCAGCAGGCCGAGCTCACCCGGGGAGATCTTGCCGGAACCACCGAGCGAATCGCGCAGCCAGTCGACCAGTCCGGACCAGTACCTGCTGCCGAACAGGATGATCGGGAAGCGGGTGATCTTACGGGTCTGCACCAGCGTGAGCGCCTCGAACAACTCGTCGAGGGTGCCGAAACCGCCGGGCAGACAGACGAACGCTTGGGAATACTTCACGAACATCGTCTTGCGGACGAAGAAGTAGCGGAAGTTGATGCCCAGATCGACCCACTCATTGAGGCCCTGCTCGAACGGCAGCTCGATGCCGAGGCCGATCGAGTAGCCGCCTGCCTCGCAGGCGCCGCGGTTGGCCGCCTCCATCGCGCCGGGCCCGCCGCCGGTGATCACCGCGAACCCCGCCCTGGCCAGCGCCGCGCCGATCGCCCGGCCCGCCTGGTACTCGGGATGGTCCGCGGAGGTGCGCGCGGAACCGAAGACGGTCACCGCGCGCGGCACCTCGGCGAGCGCGCCGAAACCCTCGACGAACTCGGCTTGGATGCGCAGCACGCGCCACGGGTCGGTGTGTACCCAGTCGGTATCGCCGCGCTGGTCCAGCAGATTCCGGTCGGCGGTACCGAGGCCGTCCTTGCGGTCGCGGCGGAACATTATCGGTCCGCGGAATTTCGCTGTCGACTTCGGCTTGTTGGCGACCTCACGGTCGGCGGCGTCGGTGGACATGCGTTCTACGCTACCGTCCGGCGGCGTGCACGCCGGGTCGACGCGAGAAGTCGTCCGCCATTCAGGTTCGGCGCATCGGTGCGAACCTGAGGAAAAAGGGGCCCCCTGGATTGATACCAGTATGCGGTCGAGGGTCGACCGGCCCGCGGCCCCCAGGTCGGTTTGCCGCCGGGGAGGCCCCGGTCTCCGGCTCAACCATCGGCGGCCTGGGCAGACCATCGATGGCTCGCCACCCAGATCCGGAACGCACAGTACGTGTCGCGTTCGAGTAGAGGTTTCGGAGTTCGGGGTTAGTTTCCGAGGGGAGTTCGGGCATAGTTTTCGGGCCCACATCCCTGGTCGGCCAGCGAACAGCCCTACTTCACACCGAGCCCTCGCCGCCGCAGACAGTTCATATTTTCATGAATACACGAGAATCTGTATTATTGGATTTGTGGAGACGCTGTTGCACTCGGATGCACTGGCCCGCTTCGGTCATGCGTTGTCAGACCAGACTCGCACCCGGATCCTGCTGAGCTTGCGCAGCGGGCCCGCCTATCCGTCGGATCTGGCCGAGCGGATCGGGGTATCGAGGCAGATCCTGTCCAACCACCTGGCCTGCCTGCGTGGTTGCGGCCTGGTCGTCGCCGTTCCCGAAGGTCGGCGCAGCCGCTACGAACTTGCCGACCCGCGCATCGGGCATGCGCTGGACGATCTGCTCGGGCTGGTCTTGGCGGTCGATCCGGCCTGCTGCCCGGCCTCGGTGAATGCGGAGTCCTGCTGATGCCCGATCTCGGGACGTCGCCGGCCCGGCTGGGACCCAGCCCCGCGCGGCGACGGGTGCTGTCGCGGCGGATCCGCTGGTTCGTCGCGGCCACGATCAGCTACAACGTGCTGGAGGCGAGCATTGCGCTGGTCGAGGGAACCCGGGCGTCGTCGACAGCGCTGATCGGGTTCGGGCTGGACTCGGTGATCGAGGTGTCCTCCGCCGCGGCGGTCGCCTGGCAGTTCTCCAGCCGCGACCCCGAAGCCAGGGAGAGGACTGCGCTACGGATCATCGCCTTCTGCTTCTTCGTACTGGCCGCCTACGTCACCGTCGACGCCATCCGCGCCCTGCTCGGCATCGGGGATGCTCGGCACTCCCCGATCGGAATCGGGTTGGCCGCAACCAGTCTGATCATCATGCCGGTGCTGTCGTGGGGGCAGCGGCACGCGGGGCGCGAACTCGGTTCGGCGTCCGCGGTCGCCGACTCCGAACAGACCCTACTCTGCGCCTACCTGTCGGCGGTCCTGCTGACCGGGCTGCTGCTCAACGCCTTGTTCGGGTCGTCGTGGGCCGACCCGATCGCCGCCCTGGTGATCGCCGTGATCGCGGTCAAGGAAGGCATCAACGCCTGGAAAGGCGACACCTGCTGCCCCACACCCGCACCCGGCACCCGGCACCCGGCACCCAGCAAACGAAAACCGCCGCGCACGACTGCTCTTGCTGCGACTGCGCAAGGAATCCCACCCACTTCGGGACGAAAGGCTGACCTGTCGTGACCACCGTCAGCAGCGGCATCAAACAGCTCTACCAGCGCGAAATGACGGCAGCGAAACACGTCGCCGATCCGCAGCGGCGGTGGACGCATCTCGAACGCGCGCACATCATTTCGCAGCCCTATCCGTGGCTGCACACCCGCAACCACGTCGCTATGCTCGCGCTCGCGATCTCTCAGCGCGACAGACGCGAAGCCGCCGGTCAGGTCGTGCGGATCATCGTCGCCGCCCCCGGATCGTTGACCGGCCGCTTCCCCGAAGGCAACACCGGCCGCACCGATGCCGGCCTACGCACGCCCATGCCCGTCCCCGCCGATCTCGCCACCGAAATCACCGAAGCCGCCGCCTGACGATGCCACAGTTCGGAGCCGACATGACCTCCATCCTCGAGCGCGCGACAGCGTTCGACCGCGACCACGACACGAAGACCCTGCACGTCGGTGGGCATGAGTGGACCTACTACACCGGCGGCGCAGGCTCGACGGTCCTGCTGCTGACCGGCGGCGCCGGGATCGCCATCGGCTGGCTGGACCTGACACCGGCCCTGCGCCCCGGCTTCCGCACCCTCGCCGTCGACTATCCGCCCGGGCCAACCACGTTCGACGAACTCGCCGACGGTATCGTCGCCATCCTCGACGCCGAACACATCGACTCCGCGCACGTGGTCGGCCAGTCGGCCGGCGGCATGCTGGCCGAGGAGCTGTCGCGGAAGGCACCCGACCGGGTCGGCTCGCTGACGCTCGGCTGTACCGGCCTCTACGGCCCCGAAGACGTCGCGCGCCTGGAAGGGGTGCTCACTCGAACCCGGGACACTCCTTGGGAGCACACCCTGACCGCCATCCGCACATCGCTGCGCAACACCTGGAGCGACGCCGCCGAGGCCGAATTCTGGCTCGACCGCGTCGATGCCGCTACCCGCACCGGCGGGCAGGACGGCGCGGTCAACTCCTACCTTCGACTGCTCGATGCGGCACAACGACTTCCACAACTGCAAAGCGAGCAGGCATGGCAGGGGCCAACCCTGATCATCAAGGCTGACGACGACCCGCTGATCACTGCCGAGCACACCCAGCGACTGCGCGATCTGCACCCCGGCGCAGAGCTCCGCACCTTCCCCGAAGGCGGGCACTCCCTGCTGCTCAGCCGTCCCGATGACTACACCGCCACGGTCGCCGAATTCCTGAAACGGCAGGCGAGGATCGGCTGACCTACCGCCAGGCCACCCGAAACGATTCAGACAGTGGCCGATGTGGCCGACGCCTGTCATCGAGCACCCTCATGCCGAATGCAGGACATTGTTCGGCGGGATCAGCGGCCACGTTTACTCTGTACCTATCAGTATGTACAGTTGCTTGCGTGAGTACACGAGAAGGCCTCATCGAGAGCACTCGAGCATTGCTGTGGGAACGCGGGTACGTCGGTACCAGCCCGAAGTCGATCCAGCAACGGGCCGGTGCCGGGCAGGGCAGCATGTACCACCACTTCGCAGGCAAACAGGATTTGGCTCTCGCCGCGATCTGCCGAACCGCCGAAGATTTGCGGGCCGGCGCCGATGCCCAACTGTCCGCTGCGGGAACGGCCTATACCCGCATCGCCACCTATCTGCGTCGCGAGCGTGATGTCCTGCGGGGGTGTCCCATCGGAAGGCTCACCCAGGACCCGGACGTTATGGTCACTCCCGCCCTCCGCACACCGATAGAAGAAACCTTCACCTGGTTACGTGGACGTCTCACGCAGGTCGTTCAGGAGGGTCTGGACCGCGGAGAGTTGGACCCCACGCTCGACCCTGCCGCTACCGCCACGACGATCGTCGCTGTCCTACAGGGTGGCTACGTCCTCGCACGCGCCGACGACACCCGGGACCCGTTCGACCAAGCGGTCGCGGGCATCCTCGGCCTTCTTGCCGCGCATACCGTCGCGTAATCCATCAACAGCGGAGTCGCACAACATCATGCATATATCGCACACGACCACCACTGCGGTTGCTCCTGCCGAGTGGATCACTGGCGACGCGTGGTTCGAGACGCTGGCCAGTCCCGACGGGTTGTCGCGAACCCAGGTTGATCGCGTCCGCTTCGCACCAGGGGCTCGCACCGTGTGGCACCGGCACCCCCTGGGCCAAGTGCTCATCGTTACGGAGGGCACTGGCCTCGTGCAGCGTCGCGGCGGGCGCATCGAGACCATCCGGGTGGGCGACACTGTTCGCATCGCTCCCGGCGAATGGCACTGGCACGGCGCCACTTCCACAACTGCCATGACCCACCTGGCCGTCGAGGAAATTCCGGAAGACGGCGCCGGATCCGAAGCCGGAGATGCCGTCACCGACGCCGAATATCACGCTGACCATCACACCGGAACCGCCGGAACCGCTCACTCGGTCACCCGCTCGGTTCTGCTCGACCAGCCACTGCCGACACCCCAGAATCTCCACCGGGTCGAGATTCGGCGCATCGCTATCGCGCCAGGACATGCCGGCGGACTGCATGTGCACAACTGCCCGGTCTTCGGCAGTATCGAGAGCGGTTCGGTCGTCTATCAGGTCGACGGCGAGCCACCCACCGTGCTCGGCTCCGGCGATGTGTTCTACGAGCCGAAAGGTGTCCGCATAGCGCGTTTCGACGCGCAGGACGACGGCGTCACGTTCCTCGGGTACTTCCTGCTCGATGCTGGAGAGGCTCCCGAGATCGAGTTCCCCACCGCTCGCGACAGCGGCCAGACCAGCTAGATCCCGGGTGTCGGGATCGGTCAGTCGTTGCGGGGTTTGCCGAACTCTTCGATCAGCACGGGATACTGCTCCCCACCGTGTCCGGCGGCGATCGAGCGGTCAGCCATCGCCTTGATCAACTTCGGCAGTTCGGCGTTGACACCCACCGCCTCGCTCTCCTCGATCAGGTGTGCCATCGCCCGCGCGTCGGTCTCCAGGGCCGACACCTCGACAGGGAAGGAGCCGCTGTCGATCTGCTCGGCATACCCAGGCAGCCATTCGGCCACACCGGCAGCGATCTGCTGCGCAAACGGCGCATACGTCGCGGCGTCTACGCCGGCCGTCCTGAGCAGGGCAGTGCCCTGGAGCCAGGCGTTCAGGACGCTCCACATCATGGCTAGGCCGGCCACGTCGTACAGGGATGCCAGCCCATGGTCCGCACCAAGGTAGGTGACGGTGCCGAGCGCGTCGAGTGTTGACTTGTGTGCCTCGAAGTCCGACTGCGACCCGCTGTGCAGAATCACCGCCTCGGCGGTCCCGATCGCAGGCGGGATGGCCATGATGGCGCCATCCAGGTAATGGGCGCCGCGCTGCTCGGCCCATCGGGCAGCCTCCCGGGCCTGGGCCGAATCGCCCGAGGTCAAGTTGATCAACATTGTGCCGTCCAGCTCGATATCGCTCGCGCCGAGCAACTCGTGCATGGCCTTGTAGTCGGTGACGCAGATGATCGTCACCGAACCTGCCTCGAGCGCGTCGCCGACCGTTGGCGCCAGCCGTGCGCCCTCGGCCACCAACTGGTCGGCCTTGGAGGTCGTACGGTTCCACACGGTTGTGGTATGCCCGGCTTTCAGGAACGCACCGGCGAGTGCCTGGCCCATCAGTCCGAGTCCGATGACTGTCACGGAGGTATCGGTCTTTTTGTTCATGGCAGCATCATCAACGTTGATACCGGTGTGAAGGTCAAGTGAGGTTTCGATGCGGATCGGGGAACTGAGTCGTCGGACGGGCGTCAACGCCCATCAGTTGCGCTACTACGAGGCCCAGGACCTGCTGGAGGCAGGCCGCGGCGCGAACGGTTACCGCGAGTACGACGAGAACGCCGTGCTGCGGGTGAAACAGATCCGGCACCTGCTTGGCGCCGGTCTATCCTCCGAGGACATCGCGTACCTGCTGCCCTGTGCAGTCGGAGAGGCCCCGACCCTGCCCGGGTGTCCCGAGTTGCTGGCCGCGATGCGGTCACGGCTGCAGCGACTGGACGATCAGATGGACAGGCTCGCTCAATCCCGCGACGCTCTCGCCGACTACATTGATGCCGCCGAGCAGACGGGCAGCGAGAGCTATCCGCCCTTTGACGATGTTGACAACCTGGAGCCCGTCCCCGCCTGAGCAGCCGGGGCGCCGGCTACGGCCGTGCGCGACCTGAGCCTCCCCGCCATGATCGATCGGACCGTTGACCACTGAGGCGATCATTCCCATCGTCGTCTGAAGCGCCGTCGTCTGAAGCGCCGCGTGGCGTTGTGGCGACGTCCCGTCGTCCTCCCGGCTGTGCCGCTGATCGTCGCTGTGATGGCAGGCAGCCACACCGCGGCCGCCGCCGGGTCTCAGCGCGCGTCGCCGGTGAGGTAGTTGCGCAGTATCGCGGTGACGTCGGTGATCTGGTCGACCGGAACGTGCTCGTCGCGCTTGTGGGCGAGGTTGGGGTCGCCGGGACCGAAGTTGACAGCGGGGATGCCGCGGGCGGCGAAACGGGAGACGTCGGTCCAGCCGTACTTGGCACGCACACCGCCGCCGCCGTGGCGGTGCACCGAGGCGATGAGGTCTTTGGCGGCCGGTGCGGACAGGCCGGGGAGCGCGCCGGGCGCGAAGTCGAATACCTCGAAGGAGATCTCGAGACCGGCGAAGACCTCGCGGACGTGATCGATGGCCTGGTCCACCGTGCGGTCAGGGGCGAAGCGGAAGTTGACGTCGATCTCCGCCAGGTCCGGCACCACATTGCCCGCCACGCCGCCGGAGACGCGGACGCCGGACAGCCCCTCTCGATAAACACAGCCGTCGATGTCGACCTCGCGCGCCCGGTAATCCGCGAGCCGCTGAAGAATCGGGGCAAGCCGATGAATAGCGTTGTCGCCGAGCCACGCTCGCGCCGAGTGCGCGCGGACGCCGGAGGTGCTCAACCGAACCCGCAGCGTTCCTTGGCAACCCGCCTCGATCCAGCCGCCGGACGGTTCGCCGAGCACCGCGAGATCGCCGGCCAGCCAGCCGGGGTGGTCGCGTTCGATGTGGCCGAGCCCGTTGAACTCCGCGGCGATCTCCTCGCAGTCGTAGAAGATCAACGTCAGATCGTGCACCGGCTCGGCGACGGTCGCGGCCAGGTGCAGGAACACCGCGTCACCGGATTTCATGTCGACCGAGCCGCACCCGTAGAGCACCCGCTCGCCCGCCGGACCGACAGCGAAGTGGCCCGGCACATTGTCGGCGATCGGGACGGTGTCCAGGTGCCCGGCCAGGATCACCCGGGTCGGCAATCCGCGATTCGTCCGCGCCAGCACCACGTTCCCGTGCCGCAGCACCTCGAACCCGGTCGTCTGCTCCCGCAGTGCCCGCTCGATCCTGTCGGTGATCGCCGCCTCACCCTGGGAGACGCTCGGGATGTCGACGAGCGCGGCGGTCAGCGTGATCGGGTCGGCATGCAGGTCGATGGTCACGCCCTTCACCCTACGACCGCCCCCACCCGCACCCGCGCACCCCACCGCGACGAACCAACTTCAAGTCGACGGCGTCCAGAAAACTCCGCTCCGCGCACGGTCCGCCGACCGCACTGTGCCCCGCCACCGGATCGGGACTGCCCGACCGGCACAACCGCCTACCTGGCTCAATGATGTGCGGCCGAACAACCGCAGATGCGAGCCGAACAACCGCGCTCGCCTCCCAACGCAACCACATCGCCCCCACCCCACTTCCGAGCGAAGCGAGACCGAGCACTACCCGTTCGCGGCCCGGCTCGCGTCCGAGCGGCCGACGCGTCCGCGACGAAGTCGCCAGCGTCGGCCGCTCGGACGCGAGCCACCAGGGGGCCGCGAACCCGCCGCGCCCGCGCGGCCGAAAACAGAGCCCGCGAACCCGCAGCGCCGCAGGCGCTGCAAAACCAACACAGTAACCTCTTGTGACGTGAGCATCGAGGGAGCAGCAGCAGTCGGTATCGCCAACGTGACCGCGGACGGGACCGTACTGGACACGTGGTACCCGAACCCGCGGCTGGGTGAGTTCGCCGAGACCGGCAGCAAGCGGCTGGACGAGGCGCCCGCCGAGTACGCGGCGCTGCTCGGGTTCGACGAGGCGCGCGGGGTCGACGTGGTCGCTGTGCGAACGACGATCGCCGACCTGTCCGCCGCCCCGGTCGACGCGCACGACGTCTACCTGCGCCTGCACCTGCTGTCCCACCGCCTGGTCAAGCCGCACGAAGTGAACCTGGATGGCCAGTTCGGGTTGCTGAGCAATGTCGTGTGGACCAACCACGGCCCCGCTGCGGTGGAGGGCTTCGAGATCACCCGAGCCAAGCTGCGCGCCCGCGGCCCCGTCACGGTGTACAGCATCGACAAGTTCCCGCGCATGGTCGACTACGTGATTCCCTCAGGCGTGCGGATCGGCGACGCCGACCGGGTTCGCCTCGGCGCGCACCTGGCCTCAGGCACCACGGTCATGCACGAGGGCTTCGTGAACTTCAACGCGGGTACCCTCGGCTCGTCCATGGTCGAGGGCCGCATCTCCGCGGGTGTCGTGGTCGGCGACGGCTCCGACATCGGCGGCGGCGCGTCCATCATGGGCACGCTGTCCGGCGGTGGCACACAGGTGGTCTCCATCGGCGAGCGCTCGCTGCTCGGCGCCAACTCCGGCCTCGGCATCCCCCTCGGCGATGACTGCGTCCTGGAGGCAGGCCTCTACCTGACCGCGGGCACCAAGGTCACCACCCCAGACGGCACCGTGGTCAAGGCCGCCGAACTCAGCAGCCGCGACAATCTGCTGTTCCGCCGCAACTCCACGACCGGCGCGGTCGAGGTCGTCCTCCGCAAGGGCACCGGCATCGAACTCAACGCCGCCCTGCACGCCAACGACTGAGCTCTTCCGCCTCGCTGTTCCGCCTCTCCGGGTCTTCAGGCCGTACTAGTTGGGTGGCGCGGGATTTCCGTTCAGGTCCTGCGTTGGGTGCCAGTCGTGTTCTGGGCGTTCCCGGTGAGTTACCCATGTGCTTACGAAATCAGTTGGTGCGTTGGGATAATCAATCGGTCCGCGCCGGGCGGTTCTCGAGCACGGATCCGTGCCAACCGCTCGCCGGTGCTGGGTGAATCAGGGCGGCTGCCTCGCCTTCACCTGGCCCAGCGCGGGGCTGGAGACGGGCTTCCCACTATGCGGCGTCGGGGACGAGGCCGAAGGCGACGATTCGGTGGGGATGGATTCGGATCATTTCGCGGGAGACGCCGGTGATGTAGGGGTCTACGTCGGTCAGTGCTTCGGCGGTGCCGCGGATTTCGAGACAGCGGACGCGCCAGGGTTGGGTCGCGGCGATGTCGTCGACGACGAAAGCGACGTGGTTGTTGGTGGCGAGGTTGCGGAACTTCCAGGAAGCGCCCATGTTCCAGCCCGCGATGTCTATGGTGCCGAGCTCGGCGTTGTAGCGGAAGCCGACCGGGCTGTTCTGGGGTGTGCCGTCGGGCCGGACGGTGGCCAGGCGTCCGAGGCGCTGGCTGTGCAGGTAGTCGATCTGTTCGGGCGTCAAGGTCGAGGTCATACCACGAAGGTAGAACCTCGACCTAACTTGAGGTCAACGCCATGGTGAACTCTCAGCCGAGCAGCCTCTTCTGCACCTTGCCCATCGCGTTGCGCGGGAGCGCGTCGACCACCCGAATCTCGCGCGGACGCTTGTGCACCGAAAGCTGTTCGACCACATGGTCGATCAGTTCACGCTCGCCGACGCCGGCGCGCAGCACGACGAAGGCGGTGATGCGCTGGCCGAGGTCGTCGTCGGGCAGCCCCACCACCGCTACCTCCGCGACCGCGGGGTGCCCGAGCAGCACGGTTTCCACCTCGCCCGCGCCGACGCGATAGCCGCCGGACTTGATCAGGTCCACCGATTCCCGGCCGACAATGCGATGGAAGCCGTCCGGGCCGATGGCGGCGACGTCACCGGTCTTGAACCAGCCGTCGTCGGTCCAGCTCTCGGCAGTCGCCTCCGGCCGGTTCAGATAGCCGTCGAACAGCATGGGGCCGAGCACCTGGAGGCCGCCGATGCTCTGGCCGTCGTGCGGCACCGCAGCGCCGGCCTCGTCTCTGAGCCGGGTCCGCACGCCGCGCACCGGCGTGCCGACCCAGCCGGGCCTGCGCTCGCCGTCAGCCCGGGTGGACAGCGTGATCATGGTTTCACTCATGCCGTAGCGCTCGATCGGCGCGTGCCCGGTGAGTTCGCGCAGCCGCTCGAAGACCGGCACCGGCAGCGGCGCGCTTCCGGAGACCAGCAGCCGGGCGTCGGCCAATTGCTTTGCCGCGTCCGGGTCGTCGACCATCCGCGACCACACGGTGGGCACGCCGAAGTAGAGCGAGCCCTTGGCCGCGGCGTACGCCGCCGGGGTCGGTTTGCCGGTGTGCACCAGCGGGCTGCCCACGCGCAGCGGGCCGAGCACGCCGAGGATCAACCCGTGCACGTGGAACAACGGAAGACCATGCACCAGAATGTCTTTCGCGGTCCATGCCCAGGCGTCAGCGAGCGCGTCCAGACCCGCCGCGACGGCGCCGCGATGGAGCACGACTCCCTTGGGAAGGCCGGTGGTTCCCGAGGTGTAGAGCACGAAAGCCGGCGTGGCGGGATCGGGTTCGGGATACGTGTGCCAGGACCTGGCATGCCGTCGCACCGGAACCACGGGCAGCTCGGTATTCTCCGGCGCCTTTCCGAGCCACGCCTGCGCGCCCGAGTCGGCGAGAATGTGCGCCAGCTCGGCGGTGCCCGAGTCCGGTGGCACCGGTACCACCGGCACGCCCGCGATCAGGCAGCCGACTACCGCGAGCACGGTGGTGACGGTCGGCTCGGCCAGCACCGCCACCCGCTCCGCCATGGCGACGCGCTCAGCCACCGAGGTCGCCGCGCCGAGCAGATCGCTGCGCGACAGCACCGTCCCATCGATCGTCACGGCATTCGGAATGTCCGCTCCGCCTGCGACGGCGAGCGGATTCAGGGAACTGAGCAGCAGCGGCGGACCGAACGACATTCGACCACGCTACTTCGCCGGGCCGCGCGCACCGTCACGACATCCGGCCGAGCACCACACGCGACCTACGGCTGTGACGGTTGCCACTCAGATGAGGTGTTGAGAAAATTATTGCATAGACTTCTCAATGAGCGCGGGGTCAATGAACACGGGGTCAACAATGACCAGGCCACTTCGCACGACGACGCACCCCGAATCGCCGAATCCCTTCGACATCGGGCAGTACATCGACGGCATCGCCGGTTTCCTCGGTGGCACCGCGAACGTCATCATGCAGCTCAGCACCCCACCGATCGGCTACGGCGTCACAGAGAGCACGGTCGACAGCGGCAAGGTCATGCTGCACCCGGTCAAACGGCTGCGCACGACGCTGACCTACCTGTCCGTGGCGATCCTCGGCAGCGACGAGGAGCGCGCGGCCTACCGCGCCGCGGTCGATGTCTCGCACCGACCGGTGCACTCCGACGAGTCGAGCCCGGTGCACTACAACGCCTTCGACCCCGCCCTGCAACTGTGGGTCGCCGCCTGCCTCTACTGGGGCGCGAAGGACCTGTACGAGCGTCTGCACGGCCCGATGGACGAGGCCACCGCCGATGCCTTCTACCGGCACGGCGCCCGACTGGGTACCACTCTCCAGATGCCCGAGGAGATGTGGCCCGCCGACCGGCGCGCGTTCGCCGAGTACTGGGCGGAGAACATGGCGAAGACGACCATCGGCCCGACCGTCCGCGACTACCTCGATGACCTGATCGACCTGCGCATGCTGCCACGTCCCGCGCAACTCGTGTTCGGCCGCCCACACCGCTTCTTCGTCACCGGCCTGCTCCCTCAGCATCTGCGCGACCAAATGGACCTCACCTGGACCGAGCGCGACGACCGCGCCCTCGACCGCATCCTGCGCGTGCTGGGCACTGCCGAGACCAGGCTGCCCCGGCCGGTCCGCCTGTTCCCGTTCAACGCCTACCTGCTGGACATGCGCGTCCGGCGACTACTCGGCCTGCGCCTGGTCTGACGGCTCGGCCGCGGCGCGCCTCGCGCAGCGCCGCGTCGAGAACAATCGTTCGGCATTCGCGTGTCGCGCCCCCGATAGTGCCTGCACCGGTGTTATCTCGAATCACACCGACCGGTGCCGCACCGAAACGAGCCAGGAGGATTCGATGGGCTGTCGAATGACGGTGACCGCGCTTTTGGCGGTAGGCACTTGCCTCGCATTGGTCGCGCCGGTCGCGAGCGCGGAACCCGGCGAGGCCGCCTTGCCGACCCGCACAGCGATCTCCGTGCGCACGATCATCGGGGTCGGATGGGGTAGCGCGAACGAACACGAACCACGCTCGGCGCTGTCCCTGGTCAAGCTGTTTCTGGCTGACTACGCGCTGCGCCACGGCGACGGCTCGGCGAGCGACCGCAACCTCGCCGAACGGATGATCCGTTATTCCGATGACGGCGCGGCGAGCCTGATGGCGGCCAAGTACCCGGAAGCCGTCGGCGCCGTCGCACACGAATACCGCCTCACCGAGACCCGGCCCGGCACGGACTGGGGCGCCGGGACGACAAGCGCCGCGGACGTGTCCGACTTCCTTGCGGCCAAACTGCGCACCGATCCCGGGTCGCCGATCTTCGACTGGATGGCGGCCGCGGGCTCGACCGCCCTCGACGGCACCGAACAGGGGTGGGGCACCGCACAATTCCCATTGGTGCTCGGGACCAAGTGGGGCTGGTCCGATCTCGGTGAGCCCGAGGTCGCTTCGGCGTCCTACGGTCCGGGTTTCGCGGTCACCGCGCACACTCGCGGCACCGCCGCCGAGCAGACCGCCGACGTCCTCGCCGCACTACCGTCGATCGCCGCGGGGCTGATGCCCTTCCGCTGAGGGGATCACCCGGCAAGGCACAGTCCGCGACGACAACCGCCTGAGCATGCCCCCAGTCATGCCAGCCAGCGAGGGTCCTGCTGGTCGCGCTCGATCCTCTCGAGGTCCGCTGCGGTCTACGGTTCGAACCTTCCCATGACGTTCCCCTTCTCCATCTCCGGCACGATTTCACAGCTCGAGGTATAGCCGTTCAGACGGTAGGCACGGCAATCCGGTGGTGCCGGTCAGCGCCACCCCACCGCATCCAAGCAATGCTGGTGCTGGTGTTCCTGCACGAAGATCAACGCCGCCAGTGATGCAAGCAGCGAAATCCATCCGAAGACCGTGCAGGGACACGGACAAACGTAAATCTCTCTCACTAGCGTTCGGAGATGCGTTGACGCTCATAACATTTCACCTCCACCGGGTGCGCCGCCCGGTTGCCGCGTTGTGAACGTCATGACAGTCCCAGCGGGCTTTCTCCCACAGCTCACGCGGCATCATGCCAAAGCACTCACCGAGCGTCGGCGCGGTCGGGAAAAACTTCGCCTCTCCGGCCGGGGATTCCAGCAGCGCGACCCGCACCAGCAACCCATCCTCCGTGAACCACCACAGGCTGTAGCCGTTCCAATCGGCCCGGTACAAGTGCGGCAACTCCAACTCCGGAGTGTCAGGCATGGGTGTAGTGCCTCCTCGGTGCGATAACGGCACGGATGGACTCGACCACCGCCGCGCCGGAGGGCCGAAACGGGCTGTAGGCGGCGGTGATCCAGGCCCGATATGCCACGCCCCTATCCGTCGGCGACGGCAATCCGATCCGACCCCCCGTTCCGATCAGCGTCACTCGATGGCGGAACAGCTCGGCGTCGATGTTCTCGCGCAGCTTCTGCACGATGTCCGACCTGGTGAGAAAGGTCCACGTCCGCGACCGCGGATGCGAGACGATCGGCCCGCCGCCGAGCTGGCGCCGCTCCATATCGACCTTCACCACCTGGCCCAGCTCGACGGGCATCATGACACCCCACACCAGCCCCGCCCGCATCGTGATCTGTCCAGAGTCGGGGTCGACTACCGTGGGTAGCTGGCACACCTTCCGATAGAACGCACACCGCGAACGCGGCGTATCGGCGAACCCCGGAGCCAGCGGCTTGCTGACATCCTCGTCGAGATCGTCCAGCACAGTCCCGCTCCTTCAGCCACACAGTATGAGTCCCGAAGGCGGTATCGCCCCGCCTCCCGGTTGACGATGGCCTTGTAACCGCGGCGTTCCGATTCCGGCAAACGTGCCTCGGCCCGGCCAGCTGCCGCCGCGGCGCTGAACGCGATGATGGCCAGCAGCCAGCCGGGCGCTTGCGGCTGAATCCTGAGATGGCCATCTTGTCGGTAGAGGACAACGGGCGTGGTCATTCGTGCTCCTGGACTATTCGACATAGGAATAAGGACAACGCGGGTTGTGGCGTACGGTCGGCCCGCGCCAGCCGGCGCGCACTGAATCGAAAGGAGAACGCTGTGAGCGCGACAGTGACCGAGCGGCACAAGCTGATCGGGGACGTACACCTGGTGCTGGTCGATGATCAAGGGCGGTACCTATTCGGGCGCCGAGCCAACACGGGATACGAAGATGGCGCCTGGCACCTGCCGTCCGGTCACCTCGAGTCCGACGAGTCCGTCGTCGACGCACTCGTCCGGGAGGCAGCGGAGGAGATCGGGGTGGTGATTGCTCCCATAGACGTGCATTTCGCGCACGTCATGCACAACTCCAGTTCCGGCGGCCGAGCTGCGTTCTTCTTCCTGGTCAGCACCTGGGCCGGGACTCCGATCAATCAGGAACCGGACAAGTGCGATGCGTTGGAATGGTTCGCGCCAGCCGAGCTGCCTGATCGGATGATCAGGTACTGCCGGGCAGCGCTGAGCTCGATCGTTGCCAGCCAACCGTTCTCGGTGTACGGCTGGTAGGTAGTCGCCAGTCGGGTGCCCGCCGCGGCACCCGACACGACCCCAGTCCTTGACTAGAGGACTTTCCAGTCGACGAGCGAGTCGATCACCTCGCTCAACCGGTCACGCGACATCTTCTTTTTTCGCGAGTCCTCCTCCGATTCCTGGGCAGCGCCGTACTGCCACCAGGCATCGCCGGTGGCCGCGTCCATCACAAGGAACCGGTCTTTCACCGCGGGCCCGCGAACGACCAGCGATACCGCCCCAGGATCGGCGACGACAGCGTGGATGGCCTTGTGGCTCAGGGTGTACGAGGTGCCAATGATCTCCTCGCGAACCTGCACCGCGTCCAGCGTTCCCGGGTGGAGCGAGGAGTCGAGCTCGGCGTCTCCGTAGAGCCTGTGCAGGTATCGGCCTCGCAGGATGCGGCTGGAGTATGTCCAGCGGTGGTTGTGGGGCCGGTCGAAGTAGCCAGACTGGAAGACGTGAAGGCGCACCCGGATTCCGCTCGGATCGGTGAACAGCACGATCTTGTCGAGGATGTCGTAATGCTCGCACAGAGGCAGCAATTCCTCGTCGCCGAGTGCGGCGAGAACCGATGTCCGAAGCAGCCGCCGGTCGGTGGCGAGTCCGCCGAGTACGGGTTGTGTCGTGGCATGGACAGCTTCGGTGTCGTTCCAGTCGACGTCGCGCAGCGGCTCAATGACCTGTTCGAGGATGTTCATTTCGGTTGGCTCCTACTCCGATTCGGGCTTTGCGCTGGACTTCCACAACCGGCATACGGGCACGATGTCGGGATAGGTGGCGCACGAAGATGCGCCCATGACGATCTCTTCGGCCGGGCAGCCGCCCAGGCACGCGGATTCCTTGCAGCCACCACACGAGCTGCCGACCAACGGCAGAGTGAACAGGTCGAACTCGTTCTTCGAGGTCTTCCGGTTGAGCACCACCTGGTCGCCCTCCGTCTGGGCTCCCCGGCCGGCCTTCTGCGAATGCTCGACGATTTCCGAGTGTCCGAGACTCCAGCCAAAGTCGGCCTCGTCGAAATCCGCCAGTTACTTGCAGCGTCTGATCTGTTCGCAACCTGGGATGCCACCTACGGAAGCGGTCTGGTGCGCGATGTAGTCGCCGCGCAGGTCCGTACCGCGGTCTCCTACCTCGGTGCAGAATGTGCGCCGAAGTATCGCCCCGACCTGCTCCTGGCCGTCGGTGCGCTCACTCACACAGCCGCTTTCATGGCCTTCGATGCCTGCGAACACGCCGATGCGACCACGATGTTCGGCGTCGCCTTCGCCTGCGCTGAAGAGGCCGACGCCTGGAATCTGCGAGCGAAGGTGCTCAGCTCGATCGGGCGCCACGCGATCTGGACCGGCAACATCGAACAGGGCTTGGGCCATATCGACCGCGCATTCCAGCACTCGGACCGTCTGACGCCGACGGAGAGGGCCATGTTGTTCACCGCGCGGGCACGCGGGCACGCCAAGCTGGGACGAATCCAGGAGACCCTCACCGCGGTTGGGCACGCCGACGAGAACTTCGCCAACGCCGAGCCACAGAACGATCCGAGCTGGATGGCGTATTACGACGCGCCGCAGCACGCCGGCGACACCGGCCACGCACTGTTCGACTTGGCCATCCGGGGCAAATTCGCCGGTGAAGCGAGATCCCGTCTTGCGGCTGCGGTCGCCGGCCACGGAGATGAGGCGGCTCGGTCTCGAACGATGTCGACAATCAAGCTGGCCTCGCTGGTGATGGCGACCGGCGACAGGGACGAGGCAGTGTCCATCGGCGCCACAGCGATCAACCGTGCGGGCGCGGTGAAGAGCAAGCGCGCCGCCGAGGACATCCAGGAGTTGCGGAATTTCGCGCACCGTGCGGGCACAGTGATCGCGTGAGTTCTGACCTCGTCGAGATCCTCGGATCGGCCTGCGCGGTCGCCGACGTCGCCGGATCCCCGACACCGATCAAACTGGGGGAGAACGCGGTCTTCCGATTGCCGGGCAACATCGTCGCTCGGATCGCACGGTCCGGCCAGCAGGAGGCCGCCAGCCGCGAACTGCAAATCGCAAGTTGGTTGCGAGACAACGATGTCGCTGCGGTGGAGCCAGCAGGCACGGCAGCGGACTTGGTGGTTGTCGGTCAGCGCGCAGTGACCTTTTGGAAGAGCTTCCGCCGCACCGCAACGGTCAACCGGCCGAGATCGCGGGCGCACTGCACCACCTGCACACCCTCCCGAGCCCGCCGTTCCTGAGCCAGGTCGACCCATTCGTACGGCTAGCCGAACGGATCGCCGCGGCACGTACCCTCGGCGCTTCCGATCGCGAATGGCTGAGCACCCACCTGGACGACCTGCACGTCGAGTGGGACGCGCTCCCGACCGGACTACCGTGGTGCCCGATCCATGGGGATGCCTGGGACGGCAACGTCGTCACCACCGACGCCGGGGTGACGCTGTTCCTCGATCTCGAGCGAGCATCGGTCGGCCCACCGGAATGGGACCTCGTCCACACTGCAATCAAACTGACCTCATTCGGCTGGATCAGCCAAGCCGAGTACGACACCTTCTCCGATGCCTACGGTGTCGACGTGACGGCTTGGGCAGGATTCGAACTACTGCGCGACATCCGGGAAATGCGGATGACCTGTATGGCGGTGCAGACCGCCGCTGAGAACTTCGCCCACGCTCATCAAGCGCAGCATCGCGTCGATTGCCTCCGCGAGCGACTCGGCCGGCGCCCGTGGCCAGGATGGGAACCGTTGAGCTAACCACCGCCCAGGCCGCAAGACGCTGCGCGTAGCTAGCCCCTCGGAACCACTACCGCACCCGGAACGACACCACCACGTGGTCCCGGGCGAACTGCCGGATCGCCGCGTCGTCGGCGAGCGGAATCACGGTCTGCGGCGTCAACGCCAACGAAAGCGCTGTGCGGGCGATCATTTCGGCCAAGGGCTCCGGATCGTATTCCGGCAGCTTGCCTTCCTGCTGCAACCGCGTAATGAACTCGGCGAGATAGTCCCGGCCGAGTTCGATGACCGGGGCGCCCTCGGTGGTCAGGTAGGGCAGTACGAGTTCGGGCTCGGTCGCCAGCAGCCGGTGGATCAGCTGGTTGCCGCGCAGGCCGGTGATGAACGCGGCGAACAGCTCGACGATCTGGTCCTCCGCACTGGCGTCCCGATCGACCTGCCGTTGCAGCGCGGCATCGACCTCATCGATGAACTCGCGGGTCTGTCGTAGCCCGACGGCCTTGATCAGATCGGACTTGCTCGCGAAGCGCCGGTACAGCGTGGCCAACGACAACCCGCAGCGGCGCGCGACCTCGACCATGCTGGTGCGCTTGATGCCGAAATCCAGAAACGCCAGCAACGCCGCGTCCAGCACCCGCGCCTGATTGTGGTCCTCCGGAGCCGCACTGCGCACCAGCGCCAGCAGTCTGGTCAGCATCGCCATGCCTCCACCCTATCCACATTGGCGAAACGATGACATGGCCAGCATCGCATACCATCACCGCGGTTGACACCCTTTCGAAGCAATGAGAAGGTGGCTTAGCAATCTTCTCACCGTCCGCTCCGCGGCGAGCGGACGGACACGGAAAGACGAGGTCGACGATGACCGCCCCGCTGCCCGCATCCGAGAACGAGCCGAATCCGAGCCAGACCCTCACCCCGGAAACCGCTCGAGAGTATGTGGACGGAATCGCCGCCTTCCTTGGCGGCACCGCCAATGTGATCATGCAGCTGAGCCTGCGGCCGGTCGGGCGTGGAGTCCTGGAGAGCACCGTCGACAGCGGCAAGGTCACTCTGCACCCGATCAAGCGGCTGCGCACCACGCTGACCTACATCGCGGTCGCGCTGATGGGTTCGGACGAGGAACGCGCCGCCTACCGCGACGCCGTCAATGTGTCGCACCGCCCGGTCCACTCCACCGCAGCGAGCCCGGTGAAATACAACGCCTTCGACCCGAACTTGCAACTGTGGGTCGCCGCCTGCCTGTACTGGGGCATCGACGACCTCTACACCCGGATGCACGGCCCGATGGACCCCGCCACCGCCGACGCCTTCTACTACTACGCCGCGCGGTTCGGGACCACGCTGCAGATGCGGCCCGAAATGTGGCCCGCGAATCGTGCGAAGTTCCAGCGGTATTGGGACGAGAACCTGGCGCAGCGCAGCATCGAGCCCGCGCTCCGGGACTACTTCGACGATCTGATCGATCTGAAGATGGTGCCGCGCTTCGTCCGGTTCACCTTCGCGAAGCTGCAACGCTTCTTCGTCACCGGCCTTCTCCCACAACACTTGCGCGACGAGATGGGCATGTCCTGGACCGAACGCGACCAGCACCGATTCGATCGGATGCTGCGGGCCATCGCTGCGATACACACCCGTTTGCCCAAACAAGCACGGATGTTCCCACTCAACGCGTATCTTTTCGACCTACGAAGGCGTTTGCGCCTGGGTAGACCACTGGTGTAGAAAACTCGGATACGTTACACCAGAGGGTAGGTGGGCAGGGCATCTGCCCTGCCCACTTTCCGATGTTGGCACGAATTGCGAATCACACCACGCGCAGGAGGAACCTGAGATTCGATGACGACGCGGCCAGAATCACCAGCCGCAACGGATTCACCGCGCCGCCTCCCGGCCGCATGACGCGCCGCACATCATGTCCCCATGTGCGGATAGCGGTAGTCCACCGGCGGAACGAAGGTTTCCTTGATCGTGCGCGGCGCGACCCAGCGCAGCAGGTTCAGCGGCGAGCCTGCCTTGTCGTCGGTGCCGGAGGCGCGCGCACCGCCGAACGGCTGCTGACCCACGACCGCGCCGGTCGGCTTGTCGTTGACGTAGAAATTGCCCGCCGCGAATCGCAGCGCGGCGTCAGCCTGTTCGATCGCGTACCGGTCCTGCGCGAACACCGCGCCGGTCAGCGCGTACGGCGCCGCCGACTCCACCTCGGCGAGAATCGCGCTGTAGGAGCCGGGTTCGGCGTCGTCGTAGACGTACACCGCGAGGATCGGTCCGAAGTACTCGGTGGCGAACGACTCGTCGTGCGGATCGTCCACCACCAGCACAGTCGGCCGGACGAACCAGCCTTCGCTGTCGTCGTAGGTGCCGCCGATCGGGATGGTGATGCCCGCGTCCCCGGCCCGCCGGATGGCCGCCGCACTCTTGTCGAACGCGCGCCGATCGATCAGGGCCCCACCGAAATTGGACAGATCCGCGACGTCGCCGTAGCTCAGCTGGCCGGTCTGATGCAGGAAGTCGTCGCCGATCTCGCGCCATACCGAACGCGCGATGTAGGCACGCGAAGCCGCCGAACACTTCTGGCCCTGATACTCGTATGCCCCGCGAATCAAGGCGGTGCGCAACGCGTCTGGGTCGGCGGAGGAGTGGGCGACGATGAAGTCCTTGCCGCCGGTCTCCCCGACCAGGCGCGGATAGCCATGGTAGCGACCGATATTCGCGCCCACCTGCTGCCACAGGTACCGGAATGTCTTGGTGGAACCGGTGAAGTGGATGCCTGCCAGCCGGGGATCGGCCAGCGCCACCTCGGACAGCTGCGCGCCGTCGCCGGTCACCATGTTGATCACGCCGGGAGGCAGGCCCGCCGCCTCCAGCAACCGCATCGTGTAGAACGCCGACAACGTCTGCGTGGGCGAAGGTTTCCATACCACGGTGTTACCCATCAGCGCGGGTGCGGTCGGCAGGTTCCCGGCGATCGCGGTGAAGTTGAACGGCGTGATGGCGTAGACGAACCCCTCGAGCGGCCGATAGTCCATGCGGTTCCACACTCCGGCGCTGGACTGCGGCTGCTGCTCCAGGATTCCGCGCGCGAAAGCGACATTGAAACGCCAGAAGTCGACCAGCTCACAGGGCGCGTCGATCTCGGCCTGCTGGACCGATTTCGACTGGCCGAGCATGGTGGCCGCGGCGACGGTCTCCCGCCACGGCCCGGCCAGCAGGTCGGCCGCGCGCAACAGGACCGCGGCACGTTCTTCGAACGGCATCGCCCGCCAACCGGGCGCGGCCGCCATCGCGGCATCGATGGCTCCGTGCGCTTCCGAGTGTGTGGTGTCGGTGTAGGTCCCCAGCACGTGCCTGCGGCGATGCGGCGCGACGATGTCGTGCCGTTCGCCGATCCCCGGCCGGTGCTTGCCGCCGATCACCAGCGGCACGTCGACGGTTTCGGCGTACAGCTCGGCGAGTTTGCCGAGCAGTAGCTCCCGTTCGGGGCTTCCCGGCGCGTAGGAGTGCGCCGGCTCGTTGCCGGGCGTGGGGACAACCGTAACAGCGTCCATACTTCAGGCTAACTCCCGGCGGGGCGCGCGGGGAGTCAGTGACGGGTTCGGGTGCTCGGCCTTCAGCCCGCGGTGAGCCGTTCGGCGGCCGTGGCGATGCGCTCGTCGGTCGCGGTCAGCGCGATCCGCACGTGCGCGCCTGCGGTGGGGCCGTAGAAGTCGCCGGGTGCGGCGAGGATGCCGCGTTCGGCCAGCCAGTCCAGTGTGGTCCGGCACGGCTCGCCGCGGGTCGACCACAGATACAGGCCCGCCTCCGAGTGATCGATCCGGAAACCGGCTTCCACCAGCGCCTTTCGCAACACGTCGCGGCGTGCCCGATACCGCTCGCGCTGCTGCGCCTCGTGCGCGTCGTCACTGAGCGCGGCCGTCATCGCCGCCTGGATCGGGAACGGCACCATCATGCCCGCGTGCTTGCGCACCTCGAGCAGCTCGGCGACCAGGGCGGGATCGCCCGCCACGAAACCGGCGCGGTAGCTGGCCAGGTTGGAGGTTTTGGACAGCGAATGCACCGCGAGCAGGTTGGTGTGGTCGCCCTCGGACACCTCAGGGTCCAGGATGGATATGGCACGACCCTCCCAGGCCAGGCCCAGGTAGCACTCGTCGGACGCGACGATCGCGCCGCGCTCACGGGCGAAGGCCACTACTTTGCGTAGGTGGTCGACGCCGAGCACGCGGCCGGTCGGGTTGGACGGGGAGTTCACGAAGATCAGCGCGGGCTTCTGCGGTCCGAGCCGGGTCAGTCCGTCAGCACGCAGCACCTGCGCGCCCGCCAGCAGCGCGCCCACCTCATAGGTGGGGTAGGCGACCTCGGGGATGACCACCAAGTCGCCCGCGCCCAGACCGAGCAGCCTCGGCATTCCCGCGATCAGCTCCTTGGTGCCGATCGCGGGCAGCACCGCCGCCGGGTCGAGACCGGTGATCCCGTAACGCCGCTTCAGCGCGTCGACCGCGGCCGCGCGGAGTTCGGGTGTGCCGTGCGTGGTCGGATACCCGGGCACCTCGGCGACCGAACTCAATGCCGTCCGGATCACCTGGTCGACGGGGTCGACGGGGGTACCGACGGACAGATCGACGATCCCGCCGGGGTGGGCCGCCGCCTTCGCCTTCACCGAAGCGATGGTGTCCCAGGGAAAATCGGGCAGCAGCCTGCTGACCCGGCCACGCGATGACACGTCAGATCTCATTCAGTCGCCATCGGAGGCAGTTCCTTGATGAACGGGGGGTCGTAATCGACCTTGCCGACCTTCGTCGCGCCGCCCGGCGAGCCCAGCTCGTCGAAGAAGTCGACGTTGGCGTTCACGTATCCGCTCCACTGGTCCGGGGTGTCGTCTTCGTAGAAGATCGCCTCCACCGGGCACACCGGCTCACATGCACCACAGTCCACGCACTCGTCGGGATGGATGTACAGCATGCGACCACCCTCGTAGATGCAATCAACGGGGCACTCCTCGATGCATGCCTTGTCCTTCACGTCAACGCACGGTTCAGCGATGATGTACGGCACTGCCGCTCTCCTAGTCTGTCCTCGCCTGCGGGATAGTCCGCCCGGCGAAACCCTATCCCGGCACCCCACGCTACTACTGGTCAGCCTGCCCTATTCGGGGTGGCCTTGTTCCGCCTCTCCGGATCTTCCGGCCGTACTAGTTGGGTGGCGCGGGACTTGCGTTCAGGTCCTGCGTCGAGACTGCTCGAGTTCTGGGCGTGTCCAGTGAGTTACCCATGTGCTCATGAAATCACTTGTTGTGCTGGTAGTCCTGGGGTGGCCCCCGTTGATTATGGCGGGCCACCCCAATATGACGACGTGCCGGCGATCGCGCAACGCGGTCACCACAGAGCGCGACAGATTCGCGCTATCCCACCGTCAACGGCAGCGCCGACATCTTGTGCTTCGGCACGCCGTAGGTGGTGGTCCGCTCGCGGGCCGGACGCCCGATACCCGAGGCGATCTCGACCAGGTCGGCGACGGTCTTGGCGGACCCATGCTGCGAGCCGGCCATCCTGGAGATGGTTTCCTCCATCAACGTACCGCCGAGATCGTTGGCGCCACTGTTGAGCATGACCCTGGTGCCGGTGGTGCCGAGTTTGACCCAGCTGGTCTGGATGTTGTGGATCCGACCGTGCAGCATGATCCGCGAGAGTGCGTGCGCGGCCCGATTGTCCCTGTTCGTCGGCCCTGGCCGCGCGGCGCCCGCCAGATACAGCGGCGCACTCTGGTGCACGAACGGCAGCAGAACGAACTCGGTGAAACCGCCGGTCTCGTCCTGGATTCCGCGCAGTACACGCAGGTGGCCGACCCAGTGCTTCGGGTTGTCCACGTGGCCGTACATCATCGTGGAGCTGGAGCGCAGACCCACCTGGTGGGCGGTGGTGATCACCTCGATCCAGGCCGAGGAGGGGAGTTTGCCCTTGGTGAGTACCCAGCGCACCTCGTCGTCCAGGATCTCCGCGGCGGTGCCGGGGATGGTGTCCAGGCCGGCTTCCTTCAGCGCGACCAACCAATCCCGGAGGCTCTGCCCGCCGCGGGAGGCGCCGTTCACGATCTCCATCGGGCTGAACGCGTGCACGTGCATCGACGGCACCCGCCGCTTGACCGCCCGCACCAGATCGGCATATCCGGTGACCGGCAGGTCCGGGTCGATGCCACCCTGCATGCACACCTCGGTCGCACCGTCGACGTGCGCCTCCCACGCCCGATCGGCGACCTCGTCCACGCTGAGGGTGAATGCGTCCGCATCGCCCTTGCGCTGGGCGAACGCGCAGAACCGGCAGCCGGTGTAGCAGATGTTGGTGAAGTTGATGTTCCGGTTCACCACATAGGTGACCTCGTCACCCACGGTGTCGCGGCGCAGCTGATCGGCGAGCGCGGCCACCGCATCGAGCTCGCGGCCCTCGGCCGTGGCCAAAGCCAAATACTCGGCGTCGGTCAGTCCCGCCGGATCGCGCTCGGCCGCACGCAGCGCGGCGAGCACATCGGCATCCAGTCGCTGCGGCGTCGCGGCCGCGAGATCACGCGCCTGCTCACGGATCGTGTCCCAGTCACCGAAAGCGCCGACGATGTCAGTGTCCGATCGGCGGCCTTCACGAGTCCCTCCGTGGTCACGCAGGCTACCGCCTCCGGGCCCCTCGCTCACACCGCTGTGTTGATCAGCGGCGTTCGCGGGCCCTCCGTGGTCACGCAGGCTACCGCCTCCGGGCCCCTCGCTCACACCGCTGTGACCGAGCGCGGAATCGCTGCGGCTTTCGGTGTTGCGGCCCTCGGTGTCGATCGAGGTGTTCAGGTCGACGCGTCCGGCCGACTCCCAGGACTCGTCCGGCTCCTGCCAGGGCAGGCCGGCCGGTATCGCGTCCGGGTTCGCCAGCCCAGTCGCCGGATCGGTCAGCGCCGCGACGTGCGCACCGATGCGCGGATCGACCCATGGGTTGCCCGCGCGCACATACTTCGGATGCGCGGAGGTCCGCTCGACCAGCTGATAGCCCGCCGCCTCGGTGATCTCCCGCAGCGTGTCCAGATTCGGCCACGGCCGCTCCGGGTTCACGTGATCCGGCGTCACCGGCGACACACCACCCCAGTCATCGATGCCCGCATCGATCAGCGCGCGGCACTCGGCGTGCGACACCAGATTCGGCGGCGCCTGCACCGGCACGTCCGGGCCGAGCAGGACCCGGGTGACGGCGACGGTGGCCAAGAACTCGTCGATGCCCGCGTCCGGCACATCCCGCATCGCGGTGTCGTCCTTGGCGCGGAAGTTCTGGATGATGACTTCCTGGATGTGCCCGAAAGCCTTGTGCTGCTTACGGATCGCCATGATCGATTCGGCCCGCTCCGCCATCGTCTCGCCGATGCCGACGAGGATACCGGTGGTGTAGGGCACGGAAAGCCGGCCCGCATCGGTGATGGCGCGCAGCCGCACCGCGGGATCCTTGTCCGGGCTGCCGTAATGGCAGTTGCCCTTCTCGGTGAACAGCCGGGTGGCGGTGGTCTCCAGCATCATGCCCATCGACTGCGCCACCGGCTTGAGCCGCGAGATCTCCTCCCACGACAGCACGCCCGGGTTCAGGTGCGGCAGCAGACCGGTCTCCTCCAGCACCATGATCGACACGGCGCGCAGGTAGTCCAGCGTCGAGTCGTACCCGCGCTCGTCCAGCCACTGCGCGGCCTCCGGCCAGCGATCCTCGGGCCGGTCACCGAGCGTGAACAGCGCCTCCTTACAACCCAAGGCCGCACCTCGGCGTGCGATATCGAGGACCTCCTCGGGCTCCAGGAACATGCCCTTGCCCTCGGCACGCAGTTTGCCGGGCACGGTGACGAAGGTGCAGTAGTGACACTTGTCGCGGCAGAGGCGGGTCAGCGGGATGAAGACGTTGCGCGAATAGCTGATCGTCTTCGGACGACCCGCCGACGCCAGCCCGGCATCACGCACCCGCGCGGCGCTGTGGCACAGGTCCAGCAGATCATCGCCGGTCGCGTGCAGCAGCACCGCGGCCTCGTCGACGTTCAATGTGACACCGTCACGGGCTCGTCGCAGCGCCCGACGCATGGCCGACGTACTGGGCGATGCGGACGGGACGCTCGGGTTCGGTAGGTCGGTCACGCCCTCGATCATGCGCTACACATCCGGAACTGTCTCCCTCCAGTGCTTGTGAGTGAGGCGCAGCCGACGAGCCACTGGGTCGACGGATCCGCTCACAACGGAGCCCGAGCGGGACGTAGGCACCGTTGAGCGTTGACAACCGTGCGGCATGGACGGCTATTCCGAGGACGCCGCACCGGGTAGTCGAGGCGCACGGTGCGGTCAGCCCTCGACGCGTGGCTCGGCGAGCGCTGCTCCGGGAACCGTTCCCGAACTGCGGAGTCGACAATTTGTGCCATCGGGATGATCCATCCCGTTCGACGAGCCCGCCATCAGACAAATCCTTTGCCGTACAACAGAAAAGACATCGACGACGACGGGTGGCGTTCCCTCGCCGAGTGGCTGTTCCCGCGGACGCGCACCGTCGCGCTGACCTGTCGATGTTTGCGGCGCCAACCGGCGCGTGGTCATGCAACCATGGCAGTTATGTCGCAGTCGCGCACGATCATGGCCGGTCCGGCCTGGCGCCCCAGTCCGAAGGCGAAGCTCCTGTGGACGGTGCAGGCCGCGCTGGCTTGGGCGGTTCCGTTCGCGGCGCAGATCATCTGGGCGTTGGTCGACGCCGGGCATCGGGGTTGGCAACTCGGGGTCTTGCTGGTGACCCTTGCGCTGGCCGCGCTGAACGTCGCCGTGGTGCCGTGGTGGCGGTACGCGGTGCACCGCTGGGAGGTCACCGACGAGGCGGTGTACACCCGGGTCGGCTGGCTCACCCAGGAGAACCGGGTTGCGCCGATTTCCCGGGTGCAGACCGTCGACACCGAACGTGGCCCGCTGGAACGCCTGCTCGGACTGGCGACGGTCACCGTGACCACCGCCTCCTCCGCGGGCGCCGTGCAGATCAGCGCCCTCGACCTCCCCGTGGCCGAGGAGACCGTCACGCGCCTGACCCGGATCGCCGCCCAGCACCGCGGGGATGCGACGTGAGCGAGCGAACCACGGGCACCGCCGAGCATCGCTCCGACCAGCCCTGGCTGCGGCTGGACAAGCGAATGCTGCTGGTCCATCCGATCACCGAAGTGGTGAAGTTCATCCCGGTGCTGATCGGTTCGGTGATCCTCGGCACCAGCAGCGGCAATCACGTGTGGAGCGTCATCCCGATAACGCTGATCGTGGGGTTCGCGCTCACCCGCTGGTTCACCACGACATATCGGGTCGGACCGACCCACGTCGAGCTGCGCACCGGGTTGGTACAGCGCAAGAAGCTGTCCGTGCCGAGGTCACGGATCCGGTCGGTGGACATCGAGGCGGATCTGCTGCACCGGGCGCTGGGGCTGGCTGTGCTGGCGATCGGGACCGGGCAGCGGGCGGATTCCGGGGAGAAGTTCAAGCTCGACGCCCTGAACGCGCGGGTGCTGCCGCAGCTGCGCAAGGCCCTGCTCGCGCACACCGCGGGGTCGGCGGTTCAGGCCGAAAAACGAAACGAACTCCCGGAGAAGTCGGCCGGCGGTTTCGTGACGGCAAGGACCCCTGCGCGCGAGATCGGACACTGGAAACCGGAGTGGGTGCGGTACGCGCCGCTGTCGCTGACCGGGTTCGCGATCATCGCGCCGATCGTGGGCGTAGCGTTCCAGTACGGGATCGGCGAAATAGTGTTCCGGTCGGACGCGGTGCAGAACGTCGAGAACGGCAGCGCCCTCGTACTGGCCATCGCTGGTGCCGCGCTGTTGCTCACCGTCGTCATCGTGGTCAGCGTCTCGTCCTGCGCGCACTACCTGGCCACCTATTTCGGGCTCCGTGTCACCGACAACGGAAAGACCATGCAACTACGCCACGGTCTGTTCACCACCCGGCAGATCACGCTCGACCTGGCCCGGCTGCGCGGCGCAACGGTGAAGGAGCCGCTGCTGCTGCGCTTGGCCGGGGCTGCCGAGCTGGAGGCGATCATGACCGGCGAGAACCCGCGCCAGAAGATCCTGCCCCAAGCCCCGCGCGGCGCCATCGAGCACACCCTCGGCCACCTGCTCGCCCCGAATGAGCTGCGGGACAACCGTATTCCGACCACATCGAAAATAACAGCAAACGGTACCTGGCAGTTCGGCTCGCCCTCGTCCTCGCACAGCGCACCCGGTAGCGCGCCGCTGATATCGCACGGCCCTGCCGCCCGGCGCCGCCGATATACCCGCGCGCTCCTTCCGGTCGTCGTAGCGGCTCTGGCGCTGATCGGCTTTTCCCTTGCGGGAATCGACTATTCGCCGTGGTGGTGGCTGGTGCCCGGCCTGCCCCTTCCGATCGCCATCGTGCTGGCGGAGGACCGCTACCGCGGTCTCGGGCACACCGTGCTGCCCGGCACGGCGGCCACCCCCACCTGGTTGATCACCCGCTCCGGATCGCTCGACCGGGATCGGGACTGCTTGGAGGCACCCGGCGTGATCGGCTGGACCGTACGGCAGACCTTCTTCCAGCGGCGCGCCGGACTCGCCACGGTGGTCGCGGCGACCGCCGCGGGCAAGAAGCGCTACTCGGTGGTCGACGTTCCGTTCGACGCGGCATGGGAACTCATCGAGGCCGTCACACCGGGACGGCTCGGCACGCGCTGACCCACCGGGACGGCTCGCACGTGCCGCATGGGCACCACCGACCACCCGGGCTACCGGTGTCGCTGATCGATTGCTGAACCGCGCGAGCGTTCAATGAAGATCGTGGTGACCACGACCAAGACACACCCGCCCGAGCCACGCATCGCCGATCGCCGGGTCCGGCGGACCCAGCGCGGTGACGGCTGAGTTCCCAAGCGGCAGGCTCAGCTCCTACGGAAATAGGACCGAGTTCATCCGGAAGTAGATATACAGCAGGGGCGGCACCAGCCCGCAGAACAGCAGAAGCACGGTGCGCCAATCACTGCCGAGCATGATGTCGCCGCCTGGGCCGGTACTCGCGCAGACCAGGAAGCCGAGCGCCCACGCGACCAGCGGAAGGAACATCGCCGCGGTGCGCTGCGAGACCGAACGCGCCCCCAGGACGAGCAGGAGGTTGACCGCACCGGCTAGGACGCCGGAGAGCGGAAAGGCGATGGCTCCGAGATAGGTCGGCAGGTACAAGACCTCGAGAAACAGGGTGATCAGGCCGTTCAGGACCAGGAGAACCAGGACCACCGGCGCCAGCGCGACCCGGATGCGACCCGCACCCGGTTCCACGGCGGCGTGATCACCCGCGTAATCGTCGACCTTCGTTGTCACGGCACCGGCGGGTAGCCGAGGAGGGTCAGCAGGTGGCTTTGCATGTCGACGAAGCCGTACAGCACTGTCATGTACAGGTCGTGCTGCGCAGGCCAGTGCGGCTTCATGCTGTCGACGAACGCCACGATCGCGTCCTGGAGCTGCCAGTTGTACATAGGGCCGAGTCTATTCCGGCGTTTCCACGCGCACGATCAGTTCTCTCCGTCCACCGGGATGTTCGCGACGACCGGGAACTCGCCGGTGTAGCCCGCGCGCTGCTCGGCAATCGCCAGCACCCGCTTACGGGTAGCGAACCAGCCGACGACCAGGGCCGGGATGATCAGCGCGAGGGTCGCGACCGTCCAGGTCCCTAGCGGATAGTCGAATCCGGTGAGCACGACGACGAGGAACAGGAACAGCAGGGTGAGCAGCCCGGTGTAGGGCGCGCCGAACATCCGGAACGCGGGCCGCTCGATGCGTCCCTGCGTCGACCAGCGCCACAGCTGCAGCTGGCACAGCACGATGGTGGCCCAGGAGGCGACGATGCCCAGCGAGGCCATGTTCAGCACGATCTCGAAAGCACTGTCCGGGACGATGCCGTTGAGTGCGATGCCGACCAACGCGATCAGACTGGTGAGCAGGATGCCGCCATAGGGAACTCCGTTGCGGCCCATCACGCCGGTGAATTTCGGTGCGCTGCCGTTCATCGACATCGAGCGCAAGATACGTCCGGTCGAGTACAGGCCTGCGTTCAGGCTGGAGAAAGCGGCGGTCAGGACGACGAGGTTCATCACGCTGCCGATGCCTGGCACACCGAGCATGGTGAAGAAGGTGACGAACGGGCTCTCCTTGGCGGTGTACTTCGTGTACGGCAGCAGCAGCGCGAGCAGCACCAACGAACCGACGTAGAAGACCGCGATCCGGGCGATCACCGAGTTGATGGCACGCGGCATGATCTTGGCCGGGTTCTCCGTCTCACCCGCCGCGGTGCCGACCAGTTCGACGGCGGCATAGGCGAACACGACACCGGAGACCACCACGACCAGCGGCATGATGCCGGTCGGCAGCAGGCCGCCGTGGTCCGTGATCACGCTCGGGCCGGTCGGGCTTCCCTGCACGGTGAACCGGCCGAGCAGGAAGACCGTGCCGACGATCAGGAACGCGCTGAGCGCGAACACCTTCACCAGCGCGGCCCAGAACTCCATCTCGCCGAACCACTTCACCGAGATCAGGTTGACGCCGAGCACGAGGACCAGCGCGATCAGCGCGAGCACCCACTGCGGGATGTGGCCGAACCCGGACCAGTAGTGGAAGTACTGTGCGATCGCGGTGGTGTCGGCGATACCGGTCATCGACCAGTTCAAGAAGTACATCCAGCCGGCCACGAACGCGGCCTTCTCGCCGAAGAACTCGCGTGCGTAGGAGACGAACGAGCCGGACGAGGGCCGGTGCAGCACCAGCTCACCGAGCGCCCGCAGAATGAGAAAGGCGAATAATCCGCACACTCCGTAGACCAGGAACAATCCTGGTCCGGCATTGGCGAGCCGTCCACCCGCGCCGAGGAACAAGCCGGTGCCGATGGCGCCGCCGATCGCGATCATCTGTAGCTGCCGCGGCTTGAGACTCTTGTGGTATCCGTGGTCCTCGATGCTGAGGTGAGCCTTGTCGCCGACCGCTGTCATGAAGTTGAACCTTCCACATCGATATCGCGAGATCACGGGAACGGTACCCGTCGCGTGGATCCATCGCGACAGCAACCCACAGGGGGCGGATCCGCGCAGGTCGGCGGCACTTCGGAAAAGCGGGGTCGAATTGCGCGGATTATTCGGATTATTCGGAAACAACGTGGAACACGCCGGTCACTCGGCGGAATCGGTCAGTCCAAGCCCGCGAACAGATCGTGCTCACGGCCGTCGGGCCCGACCGGACCACGCCGGCCGCGCACGAGGATGAAGTGCTCTTCCGGCAGTACCGGCTGAGCGACATTGTTGGACAGTGCGAACTCGCGCCCGGACGGCGCGACGGTGACCTGGGTGGCGTGCGCCCGCAGCGCGGCGCGCTTGGCGGCGAGCTCGTCGGAGACGTCGATCGTCGTGGTCACGGTGTGGCTCGGCACGCTCGCGAGTTCCCCGTCCGCGGGCAGCCGCCAGCCCGGCGGCAGCCGGCCGGGCAACCCATCGACCGTGCGCTTGGCCAGCGCGGCGGTGTGCAGGCGCAGCATGTCGGCGTCGGTCACGGTCCAGTAGAACTTCGGGGTGTTCCAGCCCGCGTCCGCGGCGGCGTGCACGGCGGCCGTGGTGATCTCATGGGCCCGAATGTGGTCGGGGTGGCCGTAGCCGCCGTTCGGGTCGTAGCCGACCACCACACGCGGCCGCACTTCCAGCACCAGCTCCGTGAGGGCCCGCACCGCCTCCTCGCCGGACCGCACGAACACCCTCGGTTTGTCGGCTGCGAGGGTGCCCGCCATGCCGGAATCGCGCCAGCGCCCCGCACCGCCGAGGAACCGTGGGGGCGCCGCGTCCAGGGCAGACAGCGCACGGGTCAGCTCCAGGATCCGATATCCGCCGAGCTGATCGGCGTGATCGGCGGCCAGCTGCGCCCACTCGTCGCCGATTACCTCGCCCTCTTCACCGAGGGTGCAGGTCACCACGGTGACCGGCACACCATGGCGGCCATAGTGCGCGATCGTGCCTCCAGTGGTGATGGATTCGTCGTCCGGGTGGGCGTGCACCAGCAGCAACCCACCAGTCGTCGCAGCCATCACGGAATCCTGCGCCACATCGAGGCGTCGCCGAAGATGCCGACCTGGATGGCGCCGCTGAGCGAGGCACCGTCCACCCGCGGCCCGGACACCGCGACCGCGTTGTCCTGCACGATCGGCAGCACTGTGGCCATGGCCCACAGCTTGGGCTCGGCATCGGCGAGCACCCGGCCCACCTCGACTCCGCGCAGCGCCTCGTCGAACGCGGGCTGCAGGGTCGGATCGCACACACCGGAGACGTTGCTCGGCGCGCGCGCGGCGGCCTCGGCGATGGCCTGCGCGATTCCGGTGAGTTCCGGCAGCGCGGGCGGTGGACAACCGTAGCGGGAGGCCAGGACGGTCGCCGGATCGGAACCGGCCACCTCCCAGCCGACGATCGCGTCGACCGTGCCGTCGATCAATTCCTTACCGTACAACTCGTCGGCGGCGACGCTGCGCACCGTCGCATCGATTCCGGCGCTACGCAATTGGTCGGCGGCGGTATTGGCCACCGC
Organism: Nocardia sp. NBC_01730; assembly: GCF_035920445.1. Taxonomy (NCBI): domain Bacteria; kingdom Bacillati; phylum Actinomycetota; class Actinomycetes; order Mycobacteriales; family Nocardiaceae; genus Nocardia; species Nocardia sp. NBC_01730. The sequence goes on from NZ_CP109162.1 coordinate 4,769,168, forward strand.
GAGCGCGGTAGCGTCCTTGTCGGCTGCGCCGATCCGCACGGCGAGCGGCTTGCCGTCCTTGCCGATCGTTCTCGGCTGCGGCGCGGGTGAGGTCGGCGACGTCACCGGCGGCGGCTCCGGCGCCCGCCCGAAACCCGCGGCGGCGAGCAAAGCGAAGGCCCCGTCCGCGGACGGCCTCGGCGGAGCGGTCGGGACGTAACCGGGATCGGACGGTGCGAGCACCTGGGCGCGCGCCGGTTCCACCCAGTTGCCGGTCTGCGCACCAACCGCCGCCAGCAACGCGGGGTCCAGCAACGCGAGCACCCCGGACCGGACCCGCGGATCACCGAGTTCACCCCTGCGTCCGTTGAGCACCAGCTGCAGCACCCGCGACTGCGGCATGATGGCGGTCCGCACCGACGGAATCGCACCGAGTTGAGCTTGGGTCGCCACGCCGCCGTGGACCAGCGCCATCTGGACATCGCCGGTGCGGAGCGAGCCCGCCAGCTGAGCGGTCGTGCCGCCGCGGCGCAGCAGAATCTGGCCGGGCATGGCCGGGGTACCCCAGAAGCGGTCGTTGCGTTCCAGCAGCATCTCGTCCCGTCCGGGGTCGGCCGATCGGATCCCGAACGGTCCTCCGGACACTCGAACGCCGCTCACCTGGCCGTTCATCCCACGGGCGAACCCACCCGGAGCGTCCTTCAACAGATGTGAAGGCAGCAGATCCGTGAACAGCTCGCGCCAGCCAGGGTAGGGCTGCGACATCACGACGGTCACCGTCTTGCCACCAGCCGAAGAGTTCACATCCGAGATGAGCCGATAGGCCGCCGGATCGACGACCCCCGGTTCCGAGATCATCTCCTGCCACAGATATCGGAAGTCCTCGGCCGCGATCGGCGCCCCGTCGGACCAGGACGCTTCGTTGCGCAGCCGATAGGTGATCGTGAACGGTTCCTGCGCGGTGACATCGGCGGAAACCAGCAATGACGAGTCCGGCACCCACGCCGTCGTCCCCGGCGTGGTCGGACTGGGGACCGGCCGGAACGGACTCGGCAGCACCAGCGAGGCGATCGCCGAGGTGGCGGCCGACTGGTCGGACCGCAGATGCGGATTGAAGGCCGTTCCGATGGTGTCCAGGGCGACGACCACCGTCGTCTCCGCGGGTTTCACCGGCGTGGTCTTCGGGCTGTCGGTGCTCTCGATGGGCGGCGGCGGGTTCGCCGCGCAGCTGCTGATCAGCATCAGCACTGCCACGGTCGGCAACAACGTGCGCCACGCTGTGCGTTTTCCTGGGCCCACTTTCACGCTCGGGAACTCTACCGCACGTTCGAGTCCGCGCGCAGAATCACGGTATCGCAGCCGACGAACTGCGATACCGGTCCTATATATGCCCTGTACCGATATACGTCCTGTACCGAATAGCGAACGCACCGCAGACCCCGTTCCGCCGGGTGACTATTGCACGCTTAATCCTCGGGCAAACTTTCAGCTTACCGATCCGGTGCCTCCTGCGATATCGACGCCCCACCGATTCGCAGCGGCCGGGGAGCAATGATGGAGCGGCGCATGCCCGAACCAGGCCGCGCGATGACATTCAGCATCGAGCGGGTAGCGTCCCGATTTGCCGACCCGGAGCGGAAGTGGCGCACTCGCGGAGGCCGACCTACCCTCCTCCGTGGTCATCATCGCGGCCGTTTGTCGCGGGTCGGAGCCCCTGCATGAGCACAGTATTTCCTGGTCGGAGCATGCCACCCCAGCGCAGAGGGTCGCTCAATACAGACCAAGATCTTTCATCCCGAAGGCAGCATACTGTCGTCGATATCGGCAACGTGATCTCCAAACGAAACTCACCGATGAGAACATCCGATAACTCGCCGTGAAAGCAAACTCCGGCCACGCGTACGCAGAACCCGACTACATCCATCGAAAGTTATCGCGCAGCATACTTCAGAATCATGCCCGCGATCCGGAGCACAGCGACCCGCTCCCGAATTGCGCTACCAATCGAACGTATCCGTATTTATCTTTCTTAGCCAGGACTATCCGTTCCCGATGTTCCGATCGCTGCCGTCGGATCGCTCTTTCAAATACCTTTTCGACAATGTACGAGCGGAATTCTCGGACCGCAACAAAATTCTGACCCGCCAACCGATACGATCTATTCGAAAACCGCTCGAGACCGGGTCGCACCCACCGCCGATCCCCGCGATCCCGGCCCGGCCACCACCCGTGATTCGGGCAGGAAAAATCCGGCGCCATGCAGTGACGCCGGATTCCCTTATGCGACAAGCAATTACAGCGCCGCGCGATCTCTCGCCTTGCGCCGAGATGTTTCCCGCGCGCGCTCGTTCTGGCCGAGAATCACCTTACGCACCCGGATCACCTCCGGGGTGACCTCCACGCATTCGTCGGCGGCGCAGAACTCCATCGCGCCTTCCAGATCCAGCTGCAACGGCTTGGCCAGGGTCTCCATCACGTCGGCGGTGGAGCTGCGCATGTTGGTCAGCTTCTTCTCGCGGGTGACGTTGATGTCGAGATCCTCGGCGCGCGGGTTGATCCCGACGACCATGCCCTCGTAGGTGTCCGCGCCCGGCTCGACGAAGAACTGGCCGCGGTCGGCCAGCTGGATCATGGCGAACGGGGTCACCGAGCCCGCGCGATCGGAAACCAGCGAGCCGGTGTGCCTGGCCCGGATCTCACCGGCCCACGGCGCGTAGCCGTGCGAGACCGCGTTGGCGATGCCGGTGCCTCGGGTCTCGGTGAGGAAGTCGGTGCGGAAGCCGATCAGACCGCGCGAGGGGACGATGAACTCCATCCGCACCCAGCCCGCGGCGTGGTTGCTCATCTGCACCATCTTGCCCTTACGCGCGGCGAGCAGCTGGGTGATGGCGCCGAGGTACTCGTCGGGGCAGTCGATGGTCAGCTCTTCGTACGGCTCGTGCACCTTGCCGTCGACCTGCTTGGTGACCACCTGCGGCTTGCCGACAGTCAGCTCGAAGCCCTCACGGCGCATGGTCTCGACCAGGATGGCCAGCGCCAGCTCGCCGCGGCCCTGCACCTCCCAGGCATCCGGTCGACCGATGTCGAGCACACGCAGCGACACGTTGCCGACCAGTTCCTGGTCCAGCCGCGCCTTCACCATCCGCCCGGTCAGCTTGTGGCCCTGCACCCTGCCGACCAGCGGCGAGGTGTTGGTGCCGATGGTGACCGAGATGGCGGGCTCGTCGACCGTGATGCGCGGCAGCGCGACGGGCTCGTCGATGTCCGCGAGGGTGTCACCGATCATGATGTCGGGGATGCCCGCGATGGCGACGATGTCGCCTGCCACCGCGACCTCACCCGGCTGCCGTTCCACGCCGATGGTCTGCAGCAGCTCGGTGATCTTCACCTGCTTGACACCGTCCGCGTGCATCCACGCGACATTCTGGCCTTTGCGCAGTTCGCCGTTGTGAATGCGGACCAGTGCGAGGCGACCGAGGAACGCGGAGGCGTCCAGGTTGGTGACGTGCGCCTGCAGCGCCGCGGCCGGATCGCCCTTCGGTGCCGGGATGTTCTCCAGCAGCACGTCGAACAGCGCGTCGAGGTTCTCCGCGTCCGGTGCGTTGCCGTTCTCCGGGCGTTCCTTGGATGCCTTGCCCTCACGGCCGGACGCGTACAGCACCGGCAGGTCGAGCGCGAGCTCGGCGGCCTCGGCGGCGGCGTCGTCCAGATCGGAGGCCAGGTCGAGCAGCAGGTCGTGACTCTCTTCGACGACCTCCTCGATGCGGGCATCGGGACGGTCGGTCTTGTTCACGACCAAGATCACCGGTAACGACGCGGCCAGCGCCTTGCGCAACACGAACCGGGTCTGCGGCAGTGGCCCTTCGGACGCGTCGACCAAGAGCACGACGCCGTCGACCATGGACAAGCCGCGCTCCACCTCACCACCGAAGTCGGCGTGGCCCGGGGTGTCGATCACGTTGATCACGGTGACCGACCCGTCCGGGTGGTGGCGGTGCACCGCCGTGTTCTTGGCGAGAATGGTGATGCCCTTCTCGCGTTCCAGGTCGCCGGAGTCCATCACACGATCGACGGGCTCGGCCCGCTCGGCGAAGGCGCCGGACTGGCGCAGCATGGCGTCGACCAGGGTCGTCTTGCCGTGGTCGACGTGGGCCACGATGGCGACGTTGCGAAAATCGCGTGCAGACGACACGCCTGAATCCTCCTGCTGTTAGGTGTTGGTGCCGGCCGACCCCTGCAAACAGGTGGAGAATCGAAACTCACCGGGCATTGCGGCCAGCTCTACCCTACCGGCAGCCCGGTTCCCCCTACGTTTCAGGCTTTGTACTTAGGGTAAGCTAACCTCCGTGGGCAAGGTCAAAGCCAAGAAGGTTTCGAGTCTGAAACCGAAGAAGAAGTGCTGTCGCAAGAAGACGCGCTGCTTGAAGTGCCCCGTCGTCATCATGCGTATGAAGAAGTGCGAAGCCGCTGGTATCTGCGGTAAAGATCTGAAGAAGGCACTCAAGCAGGCCCGCGCCGCCTGACCGGATCCGGTCGCCCTTTTCGATGCGGCCGGAAGCGGGTAGTAAGGAGATATGGCGCAGCAGACACTGCTCTCCGACATCGAAATCGCCGACGCGCTCACCGAACTGACGGGCTGGGCTCGATCGGGAGACAGCCTGACCCGCACCGTCAAGGCGCCCACTTTTCCGGCGGGCATCGAGCTGGTGCGGCAGGTCGCCGAGGTCGCCGAGGAGGCGAACCATCACCCGGACATCGATATTCGTTGGCGCAAGGTCACCTTCACACTGTCCACCCACTCGGCAGGCGGGCTCACCGCCCTGGACGTCGCGCTGGCTCGCGAGATAGATCGTCTTGCGCCACGATCCGGCTGAGCTGTGTTTTCGGCCGCGCGGGCGCGGCGGGTTCGCGGCCCCCTGGTGGCTCGTGTCCGAGCGGCCGCCGCTGGCGACTTCGTCGCGGACGTGTCGGCCGCTCGGACACGAGCCGGGCCGCGAACGGGCAATGCTCGGTCTCGCTACGCTCGGAAACGGGAGTTGAGCCGGGGATGTTGCGTTCAAGCTGCGAACCCGGATGTTTTCGCGGCCCCTGAAGCTCATACCGGCTGACCGCATTCGGCTACGTCTATGCGCCGCGTGGTCTATGCGCCGTGTGCGGCGCCCTCCGCGGTCACGCGCGCCCCGTCCTCCTTGCCTGACCGCCGGCGCCCCGACCGAATCACCCACAGATAGAACACCACCACGCCGAGCACGTCGACGGCGCCGAGCCAAGCGAGCACGCCGGGACGCGAGATGGTCCAGATCGAATCCTGGAAGAACGACAGCACCCACGGCACGCCGACGAGCATGGTCACCAACCAGTACCCCGCCATGATCCGCGCGCCGGGCGCGGAACGCAGCGGCCCGTAGACCAGCCACAGCACCGTCGGCAGCAGCCACACCCAGTGGTGCGACCACGAGATGGGCGAGACCATCAGCCCGAACAGCTGCACCACGATCAGCGTGCCGAGCCGATCGTCAGGTCCGAGCGCGCGCCATGCCAGAAACGCCAGCACCGCGACCACCAGCACCGCCGCGATCCACCACGGTCCGGATTCCACGTCGTCGCCGAGGATCCGGCTCAGCGCGCCACGCAGTGACTGGTTCCACACCGAGCCCACCGGCCCGATCCGATCGGCGTCCCCGAGCAGCGTGCCGAAGTACTGCCGCGCTTCGTTGGGCGCGATCAAGAAGCTCAGGCCCACCGTCGCACCGAAAACCAGCGCCGACGAGAGCACGGTCGTCCAGCGCCGCCGCGCGACGAAATACAGCCCGGTGATCGCGGGTGTCAGCTTGATCCCGGCGACGATGCCGACCAGCCCGCCGGAGACCCACCACCGCGAACTGCGCACCGCGAGCATTCCTCCGAGCACCAGGAACACGTTGACCTGGCCGTAGTCGATCGTGGTCCGCACCGGTTCCAGCCACATGCCCACCGCGGTCCAGGCGACCGTCGCCGCCCGCCACTGCGGCGTGTGCAGCGTCTCCGTGCCGAGCATGAGCTCGAAACTGATGTGCACCACCGCATACAGCGCCGCGGCGATGGCCAGCAGCCACGCCACCGCGACCGCGGTGAACGGCAGATAGTGCAGCGGAAAGAACACCAGCGCCGCGAACGGCGGGTAGGTGAACGGCAGCGGGAAGTCCGGGGTCTTCTCCGCGTAGGTGAAGTCGTAGAGGTGATCAGTCAGCAGCGCGGCCGATCCGCCGACGTAGACGTGCAGGTCGACGAGGTTCATTCCGTTCTCGGACAGCAGCATCCAGAGCAACCGCGCCAGCACGGAAAGTCCGAGCACCGACACAGCCCATCGAAGGTGACGATTCAAAGCGCTGGCTTTCGGCTAGGGTGCGGTACGTCGGTTCGGCACGCCCGGAGTTCCGGGGTCCGGCGACGGGGCGGACGGCACGATTAGATTAACCGCAGCGCATATCGTCCGTTCCACCCCCGAATCATTGATAACATTTGCATCAACTTTCACACCAGCAACACCTCGGCGCGCTACATTCTGATAACACTGATCGTCCACAGCGCCTTTCGGGCACCCAGCTGTACACACAGCCGTGATGTCCCTAGAGTGACCCCGAAACGATGGCTTTTAGCAATCGGACCCAGATGTACCCGAGGTAAGGACGGCTAGACCAGTGCTTCGCACCCGAGGATCGCGGATCGCATTGTCCGCACTCGCCATCGCGGCGAGTGCCACGCTCGCCGCGCCGATGACCGCAGTCGCGGCGCCCGCGCCCGCATCCGCGGCGACTACGAATAGCGTCCCGATGGTCCCCGAGGGCGTTCCGGTGGACGTGCTGGCCGCGCTCGCCCCCGCCATCGTGGGGTCCATCGCCGGTCCCGCCGATATCGCGGGCCCGCAGTCGGCGATTCTGGACCAGGCGCGCAGGCTGCTCGCCACGCTGAATCTGCCGCCGCAGATCAAGTCGACGCTTGAGCGGATCATCACCTTCCTGGACGGCAGCGGCGGCGGTGGCCCCGAGGTGCCGCAGGACGGCCCGACGATCGCGCAGTTCCTGTACCCCACCATCGGCAAGGGCTGCATCGGCCCGGCCGCCGACTCGGTCGGCACCGCGCTGGCCGTGCCCGGCCCGGCCACCCTGCCGCCACCGGGACCGAAGGCCGGTCAGACCGGATTCGTGTTCACCGCGCTCGGCACCAAGTCGCCGACGCCGGTACAGAACCCGCCCATGACGGTGCAGTGGCTGAACCTCGACACCCGTCAGGGCGGCACCCTGCCGCTGACCGACGAGGCCAAGATCAACCCGGGCGGCCCGGCCACGTTGTCCGCGATCGCCGACACCGGCGCGGGCCGCGTCGTCGCGGTCATCGGCGGCTCACTGACCACCAAGGCCGACGACGCCGACCCGCGGACCTGCTCGTTCCTGCCGACGCTCGGCTTCTTCGTCGTGTAAAGCTGTGTTTTTGGCCGCGCGGGCGCGGCGTGTTCGCGGCCCGGCTCGCGTCCGAGCGGCCGACGCTGGCGACTTCGTCGCGGACGCGTCGGCCGCTCGGACGCGAGCCGGGCCGCGAACAGGGGAATGCTAGGTCTCGCTGCGCTCGGAACCGGAAGTCAGCCGAGTGGTTGTGGCTAGCAGGTAAGCGCTTTGTCGGACGAGCCTGTGGCGCGGCGAACAAGGGAATGCCTGGCCTCGCTTGTCTCTCACGAAAACAAGGTTTGCCGAGTGGCGGCAACTGGGGCATCCGTGCCCCGTATCTTCTGTGGCTTGCGGCTCCGCGACACTCAAAGGTCTGCCGCGATGTCGCATGAGTCTTCGACACTGTGGTAGACCCCTGACTATGGCGACCATCGATCGTTCGACACGGCCAGGTCACTCGATTCGGAGCAGGCGTTCGCACCGCTCGATACTGTCGATCCGCTCGGAGGGTTCGATCCTCTCGATCGGCTCTGCCTACTCGATTCTGTCCATCGGCAGCGTCGGCTCGATTTTGTCGATCGGCTCTGTCGGGTCGTTCGGGTCGGCGATCTCGTCGTTCTCGTTCGCCAGTCTCGGTTCGGCGTTCTCCGGCCTGTCCCGGTGGTCGCTGTTCTCCTGGCTCGGTGACCGCGAGGCGCCGGACAGCCGTCCGACGCTGCGGGTTGTCCCGGACGACGAGCCCGACCTGCGCGTGGCACCGGCGAGCCACTGCCAGACCTGACGGATCGACCACCAGGCCCAGCCGATCAGTCGGCCGGGCCGCTCACCACTGTCCGTATTCGGTGGCGAGCACGTTGTTCAGGTCGATGGCTACCCCGTCGATGGACCGCTCGTCGATTTCGAACTGGTGCAGGTGCGCCGCAGGGTGCACGAAACCCGTCGGCGTGCCCCAGTCATGCTGCCAGTACCAGGAACACAGCCCCGCCGCGGTGGCAAGCTCGATGGTCGGCGCGTTCGCGTAGACGCCGGTGTTCTCCGGGCCGAGCACGGACTGCCAGCCCAGTAGGTATGGCGCGATCATGGTGGCGAAGTCGACCGCCGACGGGTTGTCATCGATGGACGCGTAGATCGGCACGTCGTCCGGGCCGCCCGCCGCACGGTGCAGCTCGAGCCCGCGCTCCGCGTGCCTCTTCCCCGCCTCCAGTCCGCCGCGCCAGTCCGCGGTCGGCCCCTTGCCGAACTGGTAACAGGAGACGATCTTCAGGCCCGCCGCGTTCAGCTGCTCGACCTCGCTGGCGTGCAGCGGCTTGCCCGCCATCCACTCGGCACCAGGCCTGCGATCGGAGACGTAGCGGATCACGCCGAGATGGCCGGCGTCCCTGATCGCCGCGGCGGAGGGAACACCGCCTGCGTAATCGATCAGGGTGCCGAGCGAGGTTCTGGTGGCGGAAGCCGGGGTTGCCGCCGCGGTCACGCCGACCGCGGCCGCCGCGGCCGCGTAAGCGAAAAGCTCACGCCGGGACACCGAATTGGAACGCATCGTGGACTCCTTCGCGCGACCCGACATGGATGGCAGCGTGCCCGGCGCACCTTCCCCTATCCGATGTGCGCCGGGAGCCTCGAACGTAAACTTATTTCACCATATTCACATTGGAACCGCTAGACCCACAGGACACACAGTTCACATTCGCCACAACAGCTAGGCCACACCGTCGATGCGCGCGGCGACATCGATGGTCCGGCTCGCAGGATCGGTGAGTTCCTTGCCGACCACCCTGGCCACCTGCGCCACGACTTGCTTCTTGATACCCGCGAGCGCACCGAGGGCCGCCGCGCGCATGCCGTGCGCCGTGAACTCCATCCGGATGTCGCCGAGGTCCGGCGGCGGTACGTCGATCACGAGCAGCAGCGGGTCGGCGGCCCGTGCGGTCAGCACCAGCGGCACCTCGACGTCGGCGCGGTAGCGGTTGGCCTTCAGCACGTCGACGGTGATGTCCAGACTCACCGGAAGCGTCACGTCGAATGCCACCGGTTCCGCCGGTCGGTCCACCAGCCGCGGCACCCGGACGGATCCGTTGACCGTCACCGTGGCGGCGTTGCGCGGCCCGGTCGACAGTGGCCCGACCTCGATGGGTCGCCCCGCCAGCCGCTCCACCACCTCGAACACGCGGTCCCGCGTCACGACGCGCGAGAAGAACCGGTCGCCGAACTCGTCATAGCCGATCCAGTCGAACTCGGCCTTGTCCCGATGCCGCGACCGGGTTCCGCCGACCATGGCTTCGACGTCGAACACCAGGCCGCGACGCGTCTGCGGATCGGCGAGCATGGCGTTCACCCTGGACGCGACCTCGCGCTGCACCACGCCCGCGATCGGGTCGAGCAGCCACTCCCAGGCCGACTCCACCGCCTGGGCGCGCAGCACGAAGCTGATATCGCGCTGGGTGATCGGCGGAATGTCGATGACGATGAGCAGCGGATCGGCGGTGTGGGCGTGCAGCGTCAGATCGATCTCGACCCTGGCCTCCAGCCGCAGCTTCTTGCCGCCGATCAGCACCTTCACCACGAGCGAAACCGGAATGGTGACCTCGAACGTCAGGTGCGGTCCGCTGTGCAGGACGACCGGTGTGCCCACCTTGCCCTCGGCGACGAATCCGGCGAGTCCGGCCGGACCGATCGAGACCGGACCGATCGTCATGCCACGGCCGGTCATGCCGGACACCGCGGCCTCGATTCGGGCAGCGGTCACGGCATGCCTGACGAAACGCTCGCCGAACTCGGCATAGTCGATCCAGGCCGGCTCACTACTCGATTCGTCGGTCGGCTGCATCAGTAGTTCCGAAACCCTCACCTCTCGATGGACAACCGACACGGTACGCGACAGATATGCGGCTGCCTCGCCTTCGCTCGGCCCGGCGCAGGCTGCGGACGGACTTCGTCCGACTGCGCCCGCCATGCGGCCACCTCACCCTCCACTCGGCCCGGCGCAGGCTGCGGACGGACTTCGTCCGACTGCGCCCGCCATGCGGCCACCTCACCCTCCACTCGGCCCGGCGCAGGCAGCGGACGGACGCAGTCCGGCCGCGCCTGATACGGCGTCGAATCCGGACACGCCCAAGCCCGAGGTCCCCGTCCTGCCGATGAGGGGGAAGCAGGGCGGGGACCGTCGACGGCGCTGCCGGGCGCCGCCGATTACATCGTAGGACTATTCGCCAGGCGGTTTCACGCGCAGATCGGGGTGATCCACCCCTGAGCAACAGCGGTTGTCACAGTCGCCCGAACCCCACCACACCGGGCACGTCGGCCAGGGTGAATCGGTGGATACGGACGTCGCCGAATTCGTTGCCACCGATCGTGGTCACTTCGCCGCCGTCAGCCCGCAGCACGATGTTCGTGTGCTGGCCGAACGGACTGGATTCCCGGTACAGCAGTACGTCACCGGTGCGCGGCCGGTAGCCGGACCCGATCGGGGTGAACCGGCCCGTGCTCTCGTAGTACTCCTGCAGCGTGTACACGCCGGGGATCCGCCATGAGCCCGAGTTGGGATTGACCAGCGGAATGCCCGCCTCACGCAGCACCCAGCTGACGAAGTCGGCGCACCACGCCTCGTCGATCCCCTCGGCGTATTTCGTGCCAGCACCCGGACTACCGAACTCACGCTCGGCCACCGCTACGATCCTGACCTGTTTCGGATCGAGCGCCGCCGGATCGAGGGCCGGGAACTCGGTGCGACGCTCGCCGGCAATGGCCTGGCCATTCGATCGGTCCTCCCACCAGCGGACGCCCGCGATCACGGAGGCGATGACGAACAGCGCGAGGCCGAGCACGACCCACCGACCTGTTCGACGCAGGCTGAGCTGCTCTCGGATCATCGCTTCCTCGAATTCGTTCTCGCGGTGCCGACTTCGGGCCATAGAGGTTCGACGATAGAACGGAGTCAATGGTTCCGCGCCAGACCGAATGGTTTCGATCCCCGTCCCGCGGGGCAACCACTACGAGCCGGAATCCCGTCCGGCCGCGCGAAAACCGCGATAGTCTCCGAGGAAACCAGGCGATCGGGAGGTTCGGCCCTGGACACGCTGTGGACATTCGTCGTGCACCGACGACACCAGCTGCTGGTCGACTCCTATCTGCACGTCTCGGCGGTGGTGCAATCGGTCCTGCTGGCCACGGCTGTGTCGGTGCTGATCGGAATTCTGGTCTACCGCAGCCCGCTCGGTTCCTCGGTAGCGACCGCGGTGGCCAGCGCGGTTCTCACCGTTCCATCGTTCGCGCTGCTCGGCCTGCTGATCCCGTTCCTCGGCCTGGGCGTCGCGCCGACCATCACCGCACTCGTGGTCTACGCATTGCTTCCGATCATGCGCAACACCATCCTCGGGCTGGCCTCGGTGGACCCCGCCGTCACCGACGCGGCACGCGGCGTCGGGATGAATCGGCTCCGCATAATCATCAGCATCGAGCTTCCGCTCGCCTGGCCGGCGATCCTGGCCGGAATGCGAGTGAGCACGCAGATGATCATGGGCATCCTCGCGATCGCCGCGTACGCCAAGGGCCCCGGTCTCGGCAACCTGATCTTCTCCGGACTCGCACGGCTCGGGAGCCCGAACGCGGTGCCGCAGGCCCTGGTCGGCACGATCCTCATCGTCGTGCTCGCACTCGTACTCGACGGGATCTACGTCCTGGTCGGGCGGCTCACCACCTCGAGGGGAATTCGTGACTGACACCGAAACCGACACCGGCGCCGCCGCATCGGCTGTGTCCGGTGTCGAGATCGTGCTCGACTCGGTCACCAAACACTATCCTGGCCAACGAGATCCAGCCGTGGACAGCGTCTCGCTGACCATCCCGGCGGGTGAGATCGTGGTCCTGGTCGGGCCGTCTGGCTGCGGCAAGACGACCACCATGCGGATGATCAACCGGCTGATCGAGCCCACATCGGGCACCATCACGATCGGCGGACGCGACGCGTCCTCGATGAATCCCGACCGGCTGCGGCGTGGCATCGGCTATTCGATCCAGCAAGCCGGGCTCTTCCCGCACCTGACCGTGGCGAAGAACGTGGCGACCGTTCCCGGCCTGATCGGCTGGGACCGCAAGCGGATCGAGGCACGGGTCGACGAAATGCTCGAGCTGGTCAGCCTCGACCCGGACACCTACCGCGGCCGGTACCCGCGCCAGCTGTCCGGGGGCCAACAGCAGCGCGTCGGGGTAGCGCGGGCGCTGGCGGCCGATCCGCCGGTGCTGCTGATGGACGAGCCGTTCGGCGCTGTCGACCCGATCACCCGGGGTCTGCTGCAGGACGAGTTGCTGCGCCTCCAAGGCGAACTGGGCAAGACCATCGTGTTCGTGACCCACGATTTCACCGAGGCGGTCAAGCTCGGCGATCGAATCGCGGTGCTGGGCAACCAGTCCCGGATTCTGCAGTACGACACGCCTGCCGCGATCCTGGCCGATCCCGCCGACGAGACAGTCGCCGGTTTCGTCGGCGCGGACGCCTCGCTCAAGCAGCTCACGTTGACCCGCGTCCGGGATGTCGAACTCGGCCGGTGCCCTACCGCCGCCGAGCAAGACCCGGTCGAGGATCTGCGTAACGCGCTCGCCAACCAGGACTGGCCATGGGCACTGATGCTCGACGGCCACCACCGCCCGCGGCGCTGGGTGTCGTCCGAGCAGCTGGCACACGCGAACTCGTTGCGCGACATCGGATCACCTATCGGCGCGACGTTGTCGCTGAAGTCGACCCTGCAGGACGCTCTCGAAGCGCTGCTCGCCGAACAGACCGCGACCGCGGTGGTCACCGGAACGCGCGGCGAGTACGTCGGGCTGATCACGATCGACACACTCGTCGCACACCTGTCGGCCCTGCGCGCGGAACACGGAGCGGACCGCGTCGCAACGAACGGCGCATCATGACGGCCACCGCCGCCACGACGTCACCCGCCACCCAGCGCCGGGCCGAGCGTATCCGGTTGTTCGTCCAACCCGTGCTCGTTCTCGTGCTCACCGCGGGCGTGCTGGTGTGGGCGTTCGCCCGCGACCTCACCACGACGCAGCAGGCCAGTCTCAACGCCGCCGATATCGCGACCGTCACGTGGCAGCACGTGTTGATCACCGCGACGGTGGCGCTGCTCGTCATCGCGGTGGCGGTCCCGCTCGGCACGCTGCTCACGAGGCCCGGATTTCGCCGTCTCGGACCGCTTTTCGTCGGCATCGCCAATATCGGCGCGGCCGCGCCCGCCATCGGACTGATCGTGCTGTGCTACCTCGCCACCGGCACGACCGGCTTCTGGATCGGCGTCGCGCCGATCGCGTTCTATGCACTGCTTCCGGTGCTGCGCAACACGATCCTGGGCTACCAGCAGGTGGACCGGACCCTGATCGATGCGGGGCGCGGGCAGGGGATGTCGGCGGCCACGGTGCTGCGCCGCATCGAATTCCCGCTCGCCGTGCCCTACATCCTGGCCGGATTGCGCACCTCGCTCGTGCTCGCGGTCGGCACTGCGACGCTATCGTTCCTGGTGAGCGCTGGTGGTCTCGGCATACTGATCGACACCGGCTACAAGCTGCGCGACAATGTCACGCTGGTGGTCGGTGCCGTGCTCGCGGTATCGCTGGCGCTGCTTGTCGACTGGCTCGGCGCGCTCGCCGAAGAGTTTCTCGGGCCGAGGGGACTGAGATGAGCCGGGTCTGGCGCACCTTCGCGCTCGCGCTCGGCCTGGCATTGGTCGGCGCCTGCGGGCTGCAATCCGGCGGTGCGGTGCCGCTGCGGGTCGGCCCGGGCAGCATCCAGCCGGTGCCCGAACTCGAGGGCGTGCGCGTCATCGTCGGTTCCAAGGACTTCACCGAGCAGAACATCCTCGGGTATCTCATCGAGTTCGCCATGTCGGCGGCCGGCGCGGACGTGCGCGACCTGACGAACATCCAAGGTTCCAACAGCATGCGGGACGCCCAGCTGCACGGGCAGATCGACGTCGCCTACGACTACACCGGCACCGGCTGGGTCAACTATCTCGGCAACGAGACGCCGGTACCGGACGAAGTCGGCCAGTTCGAGGCGGTCCGTGACGCCGACCTCGCCGCGCACGGCATGGTGTGGGCGGACATGGCGCCGATGAACAACACCTACGCGCTGGTCATGAGTTCCCGGACCGCGCAGGAGACCGGGGTGCGCACGCTGTCGGACTACGCCGGGCTGGTCGACTCCGACCCCGCCGCGGCCGCCATCTGCGTGGGCACCGAATTCAACGTCCGGCAGGACGGTTTCCCCGGCCTGGCCCGCAAGTACGAGATCGACCCCGACGAGGTGCGCAAGCAGATCGTCCAGGACGCTGTGGTGTACCAGGCCACCGCCGACGGCAAGCAGTGCCGCTTCGGTTCCGTCGCCGCCACCGACGGCCGCATCCTCGCCCTGAATCTTATTCTGCTGCACGATGATCGCGGCTTCTTCCCGAAATACAACGCGGCGCTGGTGATACGCAAGGAGTTCGCCGACGCACATCCCCGGGTAGCCACCGTTATGGCGCCGATCTCCCAGCGCCTCACCAACGAAGCCATCACCGAACTCAACCGGCAGGTGGACGTCGACGGACGCGAGCCCGCCGAGGTGGCGCGGGACTGGATGGTCACCCAAGGATTCGTCACCGCGCGCTGAGTCGACACGTCCTCAGGTACCGCGGCAAGCGCGCGAAATCGCCGCCCATGGGACGTGGACCCCACGCGGATTCGCGACCCGGGCAGTGCGCACAGACGCGTAAATCGCGACCAAGCAACACTGTCAGGCGCGGGTTCCCAGCTCAGCAGCGCGGTAAGGCGTGCGAATCGAGACCAAGAGGGAGCACGGTCCAAACGCGCGAATCGCAACTCGTGCAGCACGGTCGAACACTCAGTCGCAATCCAGACAACGCAGCGCCCGGGTCGCGGCCCAGCGTCACGATCAGGCGCGCGGGTCGCGGCCCAGGTAACGCAGGAGCGCGGCGATGGCTGTGTCGTCGGCCGCACCTTCGACGATCGGGGCGTAGGCGCCCCACTGGCGCAGGGGCTCGACAATTTCGGCTTGCTCACCGCTGCCGGGGGCCGGGTGGACGGTGCGGGCGGCGGTGAGCAAGTGGGCGGCGAGGTCGTCGGTCAGGGGCGAGGGCTGGCGCGTGGCGATCGCGATATCCCAGGCGTGCACGGCGGCATCCAGCGCACACATGACGGCGGCGACCGGCGTGGCGAGCGCGCCGTGCGGCAGCGGAGTCGGCACAGTTTCGGAGTCGTCGGCGACCGTTGCCCAGGCGGCGGAGGTCTGTTCGATCGCTTCGTGCACCAGGTCCGACGGAGAACCGTCGACGGCGCCCGACGGCGCGAACGGGTTGTCGGCCGGACCATCGCCGATGCCGAGGCATGCCGCGTACGCGAGCTGATCGCCCGCGGCGTGCTGAACGACCTGCGTCACATCCCATTCCGAGCACGGGGTGGGCAGCTGCCACTGATCGTCTTCAACGCTCGCGACGACTGTTTCGAGCGCACGGTAGGAGGAGGCGAGCACGTCCCGCCAGACGGGCCGCAGGGTGGTGGCGGCGGTGGTGGCGTTCATGTCAGAGCCTTTCGGGTTGTTTCCTTGCTGCTGACACGAGCCTATTGGGCAATTAGGCTATTTTCGTTCCTAATTTGGGAAGAGGTGAAAGTGGCAGCGTCCACCACACGTGTCCTTCGTTTGCTCGCACTGCTTCAGGATCGCGCGCACACCGGACGCGACCTCGCCGCGCGACTCGGCGTCACCGACCGCACACTGCGCTACGACATCCAGCGGCTGCGCGAGCTCGGCTACCCCGTGCACGCAGAGCGCGGCGCGATCGGCGGCTACCGGCTCGGCCGCGGCACGACCATGCCGCCGCTGCTGCTGGACGACGACGAAGCGGTGGCCGTCGCGGTGGCCGTCGGGTTGGCCGAGGATGGTTCCACCGGCATCGCGGACATTGCGGACCA
Organism: Nocardia sp. NBC_01730; assembly: GCF_035920445.1. Lineage (NCBI taxonomy): Bacteria > Bacillati > Actinomycetota > Actinomycetes > Mycobacteriales > Nocardiaceae > Nocardia > Nocardia sp. NBC_01730. Next base: position 4,785,538 of record NZ_CP109162.1, read on the forward strand.
CGTCACCAGAGCACTGGCCAAACTGGACCAGATTCTGCCGAAACGCTTGCAGCGCAAGGTGACCGCGCTACGCGACGCCACCGCGATCGGCCCGGCGACCACCGGTTCCCGCGAACCCGACGCCCCGGTCCCCGCCGGGGTGCTCACGACCCTGGCGGGCGCCATCCGCGACAGCGCGACAGTCCGAATCGAGGAGGCCGCCGCGAGCGAGCCCGTGACGGAGGTCGAGCCTTATCGCCTGATCAACTGGCAGCGCCGCTGGTACCTGGTTGCCTACAGCCTCGAAAACCATTCCTGGCGTGCGATTCCCGTCGCTCGGATCCCCCATGCCGCGCCGGGCTCCCGTCGCTTCGCCGCACGCTCGCTTCCGGACGACGATCTGGTCGCCTTCGTCATGCGCCACATCGCCACCGCAGGCTGGCGGGTGCAGGCTCGGGTCACCGTGCTGGCCCCGGCCGAGACCGTGATCGCCCGTATCAATCCCGCCGTCGGTGTTGTCGAAGCCGTGGATGCTGACACCTGCATCCTCTACACCGGCGCGGACGCGCTGGAAACCGTCGCCATCTACCTATCCATGCTGATGATGGACTTCCGCGTGGACAGTCCGCCAGAACTCGTCGCCCACATCCGCACCCTCGCCCACCGCTACACCGAAGCGGTCGCCGACGCGCCGTAGCCGAAGCAGCACCAGCCGCAGTGGGGGCCACCACACCCTCCGGGGCCATGTAGTGGAACGCTCGGCGTAAAACCGCCGAGTCCGCAAAAGCCCAATGTCGACCCGAGCGAATCCGGATCGGGCTTTCGTAACGGCTCGATCAGGCGTGCCCGACAGTCGACGCCGCGTCAGCCGCCTTGCGCATCGGGATCAGCGTCGTCAGACCGATCGCGGTCAATGCCGCTGTCATCGCGATGAGGAACGTGGTGTGGAACCCGTCGCGGGACGGCAACACGTGTCCGCCCAGCGATATCGTCATGTGTGCGAGCACCACACTCATCACCGCCGATGAGGTCGAGGTGCCGATCGAGCGCATCAGTGAGTTCAAACCATTGGCCGCAGCGGTCTCTGTGATCGGTACCGCGTCCATGATCAGCGCCGGCATCGCCGCATATGCCAGACCGACGCCACCTGCCACGATCATCGCCGCGAGCATGATTTCCCAGACGCTGTTCATCAGCACCACCGCGCACAGGTAGCCGATGGCGATCACCGTGGAGCCGAGCGCGAGGGTTGTCTTCGGGCCTCGGCTCGCCGACAGTCGCGCCGACACCGGCGAGAGCAGCATCATCACGAAACCTGTTGGTGCGAGTGCCAATCCGGCGCTGACCATGGACAGCCCGAAGCCGTACCCGGTCTTCTCCGGCGCCATCAGCAGCTGCGGGAAGGTCAGCGACATGCCGTAGAGCGAGAACCCGACGGCTATCGAGGCCAGGTTGGTGAACAGCACCCTCGGCCGTGCCGAGACCCGCAGGTCCACCAGCGGCGAGCGTTGCCGCAGTTCGTAAGCGCCCCAGCCGAGGAACACCACCACCGACACCGCGAACAGGATCAGGATCCGCGCGCTGGCCCAGCCCCAGTCCGCGCCCTTGGTGATCGCGATGAGCAATGCGAGCAGCGCCACCGACAGGCCGACCGCGCCACCGAAGTCGAACCGCGCGGGCGTGCGCACCGGCGATTCCGGGACGAACACGAAAACCAATGCGGCGCAGACGACACCGAGACCGGCCGAGGTCCAGAACAGCACGTGCCAGTCCGCGTTCTGCGCGATCGCCGCCGCGACCGGCAGACCGATCACACCGCCGACGCCGAGCGTCGCGCTCATGATCGCCATCGCCGAACCCACACGCTCAGCAGGCAGCTCGTCGCGCATGATGCTGATCCCCAACGGGATCGCCCCGACCGCCGCGCCCTGTAGCGAGCGACCGATGATCTCGGGCACCAGCTCGGAGAACGACGCACAGACCACCGAACCGACGATCAACAACACCAGATTCGCGAACAGAATCCGGCGCTTGCCGAACATGTCGCCGAGACGGCCGCTGATCGGAGTCGACACCGCACCAGCCAGCAGCGTGGCCGTCACGACCCAAGACGCATTGGACGCCGAAGTGCTCAGCAGCGTGGGCAACGACGGAATGATCGGAATGACCAGCGTCTGCATGAGCGAGACCACGACACCGACCATGCCGAGCGTCGCAATGAGAAGAGCCGGCGTGGGACGACGCCGGTCGTCGGAACCGGAGACGGTCGAAGACGCGTCGACAGCAACAGTCACATGTGTACGGTACATATGGCGTGTATCGTGCACAATTTGGTATCGACGTGATGCACGCGACATAGTGTCGCCATGCCCGATTGCGGTCCCGCCGACAGCACAGCGCTCACTCGCCTCACCTTCGAGCTGTCACTGTTGGCCAGGCACTTCCCCGCCGCCCTTCTGCGCCGCCCCGGCTTCCAGCTGGACCGCTCGGCCTATCTGATCCTGACCCGGCTCGAGCTCGACGCCCCGCTGAGCCTCCGCGAGCTCTCCGAGGCGTTTCAGCTTGACATCTCCACGATCAACCGCCAGGTCGGAGCAATGCTCAAACAAGGACTGGTCGACCGAGTGCCCGACCCCGACGGCGGCATCGCCCGCAAGCTCCGCGCCAGCGTCAAGGGTCTGGAACTGCTGGCCGCCGATCGAGTACAGAGCCGCCAGGGCATCGGCTCGGTGGTGGCCGACTGGGCCGACGCGGACGTCGATCAATTGAGCAGGCTCGTCGCGCGATTCAACCAATCAGTCGAGCACATCGAAGAAAACCCCTGGCCGCGCCCGCCGGACCTGCGCTGACACTTCGGCCGTTGGCTCCACACACCCCGCATGCCCCGTGAGTCCTACCGCACGCCGCCCATGCGAACACCCAACCGCGAGTGTGAGTTCCATACATCTGCTTCCATGCATCTGCGGAACCCGGCTCGGTCACGAGATGTCCGCGATTTGCCGACTCAGGCGGTCAACCGTACTCGGTACAGCTTGACCCGCAACCATGACGGCGCCAAGCCACAGGCCAGAAGGAGAACAGCCACCACAGCGGCGGTTGCCACCGTCACGGGTGCAATCGCCTCGATCCCTTCCTCGGTGAACGTCACCCAGGGGTACATGGCCACCCAGACCATCGCGAACATACCAACCAGTTGTGCGAGCAGAATGGGCACCGCCGTCCGTGCTCGCATTCCCTGCAGTGTGGCCGCCGACGCGCTACCCGCGAACACCGCGCGCACCCGACGCCAGCCCGACCAATTCAGCAGCAGCGCGACGATGTCGAAAGCCAACGAGACAAGCGCGATCACCATCGGCGCGGGCGGAGCGAGCAACGACGGGTCGGGCATCACCTGGTTGCCGGTCGTGGCCGAGCCGACGGCCAGCACCACCCCGACCAACGCCGCCCCGAGCCAGAACACCAGCCAGCGCAGCTTGGACTGCGCGAGGGAGAGGGTCGCTCGACGTTGTTCGGGTGACCACGCCTCGTACCAGCCGGGTGCACCAACGGGAATCGTCATGAGCTCCCTCTCGTCCCAGGAACCGGTGCAGTCAGAGTATCGAAAATCGTTGCGCGACGGACGAATCAGGCCTTTTCGCCACACTGTGTGGCACAACTGACGATGTGCCGACGGACCGATTCGCACCTGGTTTGCGGTGGTCATGCCGACCCCCCGACTACTCGAACCGCATCCTCCGCCGCCGCGCCGTCGAGCAGTTTCCGCCGCAAAAAATGCAGTTGGTGCTCGACGGCCGGTTCGAAGAATTCTTTTCCGGCGAAGACATCGAAATGGTCGCAGGGATAGTGACGGACCTCGGCACGCGCCTTGAACGCCGCCTTCGCCGCCGCATGCGGTGGCGCCGCGCGATCGAAGTCGGCGATCTGGACCAGCACCGGTGCGCCGATGCGGTCCGCCCGCCGGTCGGCGCGATAACTGCCGAGTTCGACGCCGACGGAAGCATCGACCTCGTTGCGCCAGGACGGACCGGCCAGCGAGAGGTAGCTCTCGTAGTAGCCGTCTGCCGTCAGCGCGGCCTGTTCACCCGGGCGACCGACCAGCGGCATCATGGTCGAGGGTCGGCCCACACGACCGGCCAGCGCACTACGCACACTCGCGACCGTCGACCTCGCGACCGCACCCGCACCGACCTGCGTCAGCGCGTATCGCCCAGCCGCCAAGCCGTTGACCAGCGGGACAACGGCGATGACCGCGCACACATCCACGCGGTCGGCGGCGACCATCATGGCGTGCCCGCCGGATTGCGAGATACCCCACAGCACAATGCGATTCGGGTCGGCTCCCGGCTGCCGTGCGGCCGCTGCCACAGCAGCTCGATAGTCCTCGACCTGGGCGGACATCGACACCTTCTGCCGCGGCTCCCCCGCCGAGGTGCCGAATCCGCGGTAGTCGAAGGCGAAGACGGCCAGACCGGCATCGGAGAAGCGCCGGGCAAAGGGCTCGAGGCCGGAATCTTTCGTGCCGCCGAAACCGTGGGCCATGACCACCACCGGCCGACCCGCCGACCGATCGAAGGGGCTTACCGCGTCATCGATGAAATACCATGCGTCACAAATGATTCCGGTTGAATCGAAGCCCACCTGCCGATAACTCGTGTTCACTGCCCGCCCCCCGTCTGCACGTCGAGCGCTTCAGTCACCCGCGCCCACCGCGGTGGACCTTGGGTGCGAGCACGGTGCGCCCCGGCCGGTATCTCACGGACCCGCATGTCGTGTTCATAGAGAAAGTAGTCGACTTGTTGGGTGTGCCGGGGCCGATCCAGCATGTGCCCGGTGTATCGCTGCTGGTCGGCGGCTATGACACGGTGCATCTCGTGCGGTGACGGCAACCGGTACCGGCCGACGGCGTAGGCGCCGATGAGGCGAGCCTGACATTCCACGAACGGAAACAGGGTCGGCGTCGCCTGAGCGAAGCCCGCGAAGACCAGATCGTCGATACCGGGCACGAACATCCGCTTGTACAGGTCGATCCGATTGTTCGGGGCGCTGACGAAATCGGAGTCGAAGAACGGGAAGCTGATGTTGTATCCGGTGGCGTAGATGATGACGTCGAAGTCGTCGGAGGTCCCGTCCGCGAAGCGCACGGTTTCCCCGTCCAGCCGGGCGATATCGGGCTTGGGGATCACGTCGCCCGAGCCCAGCCGTAGTGGCAGTTCCACCGATTGCGTCGGATGCGCCTCGAAGAACTTGTGATTGGGCGTGGGCAGCCCGTACATCTCCGGCCGGCCCGCGGTGAGTGGTTGACCCCATTGCGCGATCTTGCGCTGCCATGAGAACGGAATGTAGGGGCTGGTGCGGTAGTACTTGTCGGCCGGGCGACCTGCGATGTACTTCGGCACGATCCAGGCGCCGGACCGGGTGGATAGCGTCAGCTTGGTACCGAGCGCCTTCGACGACAGCTCGACCGCGATATCGGCGGCGCTGTTACCGAGCCCCACGACGAGGATTCGCTGGTTGGTGAAGTCCAGCGGGGTTCGCGGATCGATGTAGTGGTGCGCGTGGAGTGTCTCGCCGGTGAACTCGCCCGGGAAGTCGGGATAGCGCGGGTCCCAGTGGTGGCCGTTGGCAACCACCAGCAAATCGAAGCGCCGGACCTCACCCTGCTCGGTCTCCAGTTCCCAACCGCCGTCGGGAAGGCGGCGGGCGTGCTCGACACTGTTCTCGAATTCGATTGCCCTGGTGAGATCGAACGCCGCGCAGTAGTCGTCGAGGTACTGCTTTATCTGCGTATGGTGCGGGAAGTCCGGATAGTCCTCCGGCATCGGGAAGTCCCGGAACGATAACTGATGCTTGGAGGTGTCGATGTGCAGCGAGCGGTAGGCGCTGCTGCGCCCATTCGGATTTCCGAACGCCCAGTTGCCGCCGACCCGGTCGGACGATTCGAAGCACACGTATGCCACGCCGTAGTCGTTGAGCATCTTGCCCGCGGTCAAACCGCTGATGCCGGCCCCGATGACCGCGGTCCGCGGTTGATACATCCTCGATCCCTTCACGCCAGATGTAGACAGATCACATATTCTGTCTACAGGTAGTCAGATTCTCAGATCTGTCCACTCCTTGCTAGGGTTTTCGCGAAACCCGGCGGTTCTGACGCTCTACCGAAAGCGAGGCGCGTGACCGAGGCACCGACGGCCACAGTGGTGGATCGACTACTCGACGCCGCCCAGAAGCTACTGGCCGGCAAGGGGATCCGCGCCACCACTGTCATCGAGGTCGCCGAGGAGGCCGGCGTCTCGCGCGCATGGCTGTACCGGCATTTCCCGGACAAGGTGGCACTGCTGGGTGCGGCGATCGTGCGGCTGACCGACACGTTCTGGAGCGACGCGAGGGCCGAACTCGACACCATCGGCACGTTCGCCGAGCAAGTCGCCGCAGGTGTCCGCATCGGGCGCGGCGCATACGACGACCCCGGTGCGCTGCTCATGCGACTCCGCATCTCCGAACCGGACGAGTTCGCGGCGTGCGCGGGCGCCGGCGTCTCCGGCCTCGTGCCCGATCTCGCCGCCTTCTGGCGACCCTACGTCGACGGCGCGGCGGCCCGCGGCGAGATCCACCCCGGCCATGACCTCGCCGAGGTCTCCGAGTGGGTGGCTCGGTTCCTGATCAGCCTCGGCACGGTGCCGGGCGAGACGATCGACCCCGACGACACCGCGGCAGTCCTGCGCTACGTGCGTCTTTACGTTCTGCCTGCGCTGCAGGCAAACCCGACGCTGCACGGCAATCGGTCAACCGACTGACCAGCCACCTAGGCTCGCGGACAGGTCCTATCGCATTGTGGACGGAGAGCGCGGCGCTACGTACGAGCACGCTCTGATCACGGTCGGCCGGGCGACCGCAGTCCTACACGTCCGATCAGACGACGGCGTACGGGTAGGCCGCGGCGCGGCCCTGGAACGACAGGATCCGCGGGTTCTGGACGCGGCCCTCGCGGATCTCGATCGCGCGCCGAACCGTCGCACTGCCGTCCCAGGCGTCGGGGCCGGCCATCACGATCGGCAGGTACTCCAGCAGCGCCTCAGAATTCTCCCAGGTGGCGGAGTTCCACAGGTATGAAGGGCTGTGGTCGACGCCGTAGTGGTACAGGTCGTCGCCGACAGTGAACATCGGGTCCGCGAACGACGTCGGACGAGCCCACTCGAAGCCCATTCCCTCGTCACAGGAGACGTCGACGAACAGCGTTCCGCGTGGGAACAGGTGTAGATCCTCGTCCATTACGAACAGCAGCGGCTCCTCGGTGTCCTGCAGAATACAGTTGACGACCACGTCGTATTGGGCCAGCATCTCCGCCAGTGGTCCCGGTTCCGGCGCCTTCAGGGCGAGGGTTCGGCTCGGGTTTCCCGGGTCGCGCTCGAACTGCCGCATCCGCACCGACGCGAACGGCGAGGCAACCGCCGAGACGCTGCGCTGTGTCAGCACCGTCACGTCACTGATCCCGAGCGCCGAGAGCGCGCGCACGGCGCCGCGGGCAGTGGCACCGAAACTGATAACGGCCGCCCGCAACCGCCGGCCATAATCCCCGGTGGAACCCCGCAGCTGTAGCGCGTGCAGGACCGAGCAGTAGCCGGCCAGCTCGTTGTTCTTGTGGAAGACGTGGAGACTGAAGTTCCCTTCCTTCGTCCAGTGGTTCATCGCCTCCCATGCAATCAGGGTCAGGCCGCGATCGACTGCAAGCTGGGTCACCCGCGCGTCCTGTACGCAGTGCGGCCACCCCCACACGACCTGCCCGGGGCGCAGGTTCTCGAGGTCCTCCGCCAGCGGCTTCGGCAACAGCAGCACGTCGCACTCGGTGAACAACTCCTCGCGTGTACGGTGCCCGGCGACCAACGGCGCCAGCCGCTCATCGGAGTAGCCGAATCGGTCGCCGTAGCCACGCTCGAGGTAAACACGGCCGCGAAGACCCGAGTCGATCCGGTCGAAGTGCGCCGGGTGGATCGCCAGCCGATGCTCGTCCTCCTTGCGAGAGGTTGCGATGACGCCGATCGTTAGTTGTTTCACCAAATGAGCCTACGCATCGCTGAACGTGTTCGGGCGAGTCCAACCGGGGCACGTACAACATCCGCGTGACATTCGTGTTCGGGGCGGGGTGGCGAATCGACATCCGTATTCACGGGCCGACGAGCCCCCGGCACTGGTACTCGGCTGCCGAGTACCACGGCACGCGGTGAAGGTTCCGCCGCGCGAACGAACTGGTCACGGCTTCCTCGTTCACATGCGGCGCGCTGTGCTTCCGCGCGCGATCGCCGAGCGGTTGGTGAGCCAGACGGGAGAGACCGTGGCGGGCGCGGCAGGCTCGTCGTCCGTGATCGGTACATGACTCTCGCCGGCGTAGTCCAAGTCGTGCGCAACGATCCGCGCGCGATCGATTCCCCACTCGGACGGTTCGTGATCGACGATCGGATGCGCGGACGCGTGCGCGGATTCCGGCCGGTCGGCCGCGTGCGGTGCCGTCGCGGTGCGGGTGGAGTCTCCGGTTTCGCGCGCGATCGGTGACGTGTCTTCGGCCGCGATCGGTGCGTCCTGCTCCAAACGTGGCACGCGATCGGCTTCGCGCGCGATCAGTGCGCGATCGGTCGCGAGCTCGGTCAGTGCACGGTCGTCGGCCGCGCGCGCGGGGATCGGCTCCAGCACGCCACGCGCGACCGACTCGTGGTACGCCCCTGCTGTCTCCGCGGGCACGACATGCTCGTCTTCCTCCGCTGAGGAAGCAGGCGCACTGCGTTCGCGCTCTACAGAATCGGAGCGCTCCGAGTGCACGATGGGCGCAGGCGCCGCCTGCCCGCTGATCTGTATATGGGCGAGCGTCTGCCGCAACGCCGCCTCCAACCGCGCATCCAGATGAGCCTCACCCGCATCAACCTCTGCAGACGCTTCCCGGCCGCTCGGCTCGGCCGCTGAGGTCGGCGTTGTGGCCAGCACCAGCTCGGTGATCATCTGCTCGGACATCGCGGCAGCGGGGTCAGCGGTGGACGCCGCGATCTCGGCGGTGCGGTGTTCCGCGGTGGCAGCTGGAGCGCGCCGTTCGCGCTCCACATTGTCGACGGAATGCCGCACCGGGAAAGCCTTATCCGCGGCGACCTCCGTAGCGTCGGCCTGGTGCTCGGTAGCACCAGCGGGGTGCTCCGTAACGCGGTGAGCGGTCGTGGGCTGCGCGGTGAGGATGCTCGGCAAGATCTGGTTCCCGGCGCCGCCGACCTGTGTGAGCGCCGCGAGCCTGGCTTGGAGGTCTTCATGGTCGGGCACGGCAGCGGTCGCCTGCTCGATCGCGCGTCCGTATCGCTCGGCGACGAGCCGGTGAGTGACGAGCGCGACGCCGATCATGATCGGCGCGATCGCGTGGATCCCGATACCGGTCGCGTCGCCTACCTTGAAGTAGGGGAAGGTATTCAGCGCGATGCTCGCTGTCAGCAGAACGCCCTCGACGGTGTAGATCTGCCACAGTCTGTCGATCACACCCCACTCGGCGGTATCGCCGGTGGACAGCATCAGCGCGACAAGTACCGCGCTGATCAAGGCTTCCAGGCCGTAGGACAACCACCACATCGGGTTGGTCACGCCGCCGGTCGGCGCGATGTTCTGCTGCACGGTGACCGCGGAGAACAGCATCGAGAACGCGACGACACCGGCGAGTAGCCCCAGCACACGAGGTTTGCGCTGGTGCAGACGAGCCACTTTCGCGTGCGGGCTGCTGCTGCGTCGCTGCTCCCCGATCGCCTCCGCGGCTCGCAGTAGGTCCGCGGCTTCGCGTTCGGCCAACGCGGCCGCCGTGCGGCGCACCCGTTCCGCGGCATCAGCGGCCGCCTGGATACGTGCCCGGTGTTCGTAACGTTCGTGGTCACGCACGAGCTCGGCCAACTGGCGGGAGGCGGCGAGCTCACGCTCCGACAACGCTTCCAGCAGCGCTGGATCGTCCTGGTGCGCCAACCGCTCATGCGCAATCTGCACCCGGTCCGGCAGCGCACCGGCCACCAAATCGTCCACCGGCGGCGCCGCGGCGGACGCGAGGGTCGTGAAACGACGGATCATCAGCAAGAACCTTTCCGACGAAGGAGTGTTCCAGACTCAGCGGGCCAGAACGACATCCGGCCGTCGACATCTATCCATCGAGCGCAACAACCCACCTCAGCCGCGACCGAGGATGCCGCTCAATTAGAACAGCGGCGCCGGAGAAGAGCACGCCGACCGCGAAACCGGCGATGACAACAGAAGTCGTCGGCGACGGTTGGCGTCTCAGACGTTGAAGCGGAACTCGCCCCGGTTCCGGCAGCCGCCAAGACCTCTGCGCGACAGTGCGAGCGGACTACGCGATGAGTGCGCGGTGAGCGTCCTTGCCCCTGCCGGTACCGCCTGCTCGTGTCATCAGGCGAGCGATGGCCTCGGCAACCCGGCTCGGCTGCTCGAGTATCACCGAGTGACCGGCGCCTTCGACCATCACGAAATCCGAGTACTCGACGGCGGCGGCCATCGCGACGGAATGCGACGGCGGCGTCATCAGGTCGGCGGAGCCGCACAGCACCAACGTCGGGATCTTCGAGAGAACAGCAAGCGCGTCTGTTTGGTCATAGACCATGAAGGCGCTTAAGAAGCTCGCCATCGTCACGATCGGCGTCTCGTTGTGCATCGCATTGGCAAGGGTGAGCACGCGAGCGCTGACCTTGCGATCGCCGAATTCGGCGGTACGGATGATCGGGGCGAAGACCTTGCAGCCCATGAGCTTTATGTGGTGCATCACACCCGGGGCGCATCGGACAGCCGCCTGGAATACCGAAACGACCGGGTTGCGCAGGAGGCGGCCGAAGCCGGCGTCGGCAAGCCCGCTCGCAGCGGTCGCGATGAGTGCGACGCCGACGACGCGAGTGCCGATCTCGTGCGGGTTCTGGCTGGCGTAGGTCAGCACGGCCATGCCGCCCATCGAGTGGCCGACGAGGACGACCGGCCCGGTAGGGGCGACAGCGTCGACAACAACCCGCAGATCGTAACCGAGCTGCTCGAGGTTGTAGGTTTGCCGGGATGCCGTGGAGGAGTCGCCGTGGCCGCGGTGGTCGTAGCAGACGACCCTGGCGCCACCGTATCGGCGCAGCAGCGCGTCGCGGACGTAAGTCCAGGACTCGGTGCGCAGGCAATGTCCGTGCAAGAGCACGACTGTGAGGTCCGCATTTCGTGGGCCGTATTCGCGAACCGCAAGTGCGACACCGTCTTCGGTCGAGACCGTGGCACGACGTTCTGCCAAGGTAACGATTGTGCGGGAGATCGACATCGGAGGCTCCGGTTCGCTGGCGGTGACTTGTCCAACTGTTCGCCGCATTTGTCGCCGGTATCAGGCCCCCGAGTGCTGGGGTCAGTCCCCCAAGGGGGAGCAAAACACCACCAAGGGTGAGGCCTGTTCGCCGATGGCGTACACGACCGGGAAATGGACCCGATTCAACGCACGGCGCTGATCCTGCTCCAACAGTGCGGACATCCACGCGAGGATGGTGATGCGCTCGACGCCGGCGGACACCGCCCTGCGGGGCAGCTCGGGTCCGGTCTCGGCCACTCCGGCGGTCACGGTGATGTGCACCACCGCCAGAAAAGTGTTGGGCTTCCGCTCCTGCCTGCTCTGTCCAGCCCTGCCCAATGCCTCCCTGATCAGACCCGCGCCGAGGCAGATTATCGGTCGGCCCGCACGGCGGATGGTGACAGCATCCCTGCTGAGATCTCAGATCGCGACAACGAACTTCGGTGGGTCCGAGGTGAGTCCGGCGATCTCCACGAGGCCATCGACCGTGGCCCGCATCTGGGCGGGCATCGTCCCCAGCACCGTACGTCGAGCCCACAGCGGCCCGATCCAGTAGATGACCAACGCCACGATCAGGACCGCGGCGGTCCACCACAGCGCCGACCGCACCGCAGCGTCTCCGAATCCACCGGGGACACAGTCGGATCCGCCGGTCGCCGCCTGCCGATCATGGCGCGCACACGAGTACCGATCCCGGTCGTGGCGGCGTCGACCGCGTTGCCGGTCGCGTGGTCCGAAAGTTGTTCGACCACCATCCAGAGCAGCGGTAGCACGAACGGCGCGACATCGGGAAGCCCGAAACGTACCGGTCCCCGCCATATGGCCGACTCCTCGTCCAGTTCGAGCAGCTCGGCTTCCACCTCGGCATCCAGGAACACCGAATCGGCCGGTGCTATGGAGGCTTTCAGTGCCGCGACCTCCGCCTCGTCGGTGAGCACCGACTCGTCGTCGGCGACGGACTTGCGGTCCTTCTTGACCTCGGCTTGCTTCTCCAGCCGCCGACTCATCCACGCGTGCTGCTGGAATGACACGTTCGAGTCCCCTCGCCCGACAGTTGCGACCGCTCACATGACTGGATTCTGACGCAGATGGAATCACTTCCGGGCGGTGCGAGTCGGTTGCGGTCGTCTGCGACTTCCACGTACGGCCAGGGGAAACGAGGGAATCTCAAAACAGCGTGAACCATCTTGCGGTGCGTCACGTGTCTCCTGATAAGCCCTCAGCAGTAGGGATACGGCATAGACGTTGTGTCAATAGCGTCGAGCGTCGTTCGAAGATCTTGCGCTACCCGCGTAACGCAAGACTGCACGTCAAGAAGAAGAGGTTTCTACATGATCAACGCCAAGAAGACAGTTGCCGTGTGTGCGAGCGTAATCGGAATCACTGCCGGGATGGCGGTATTCCTGCCCGCGACCGCGTCCGCGGCAACCTACGGTGGGCAGTGCGGCAAGGGATATGCCGTGATCGACTCGCGCGACCTCGACGGCGCCACCGCCTTCCTCACCTACAACGGTAAGACGAACTGCGTTGTCACCGTCCGAGACCAGCCAGGGAAACCCGTGCGGATGGGCGCCGGGCTGCGGCGGTCAGGGGTTAGTACCGACGTAGTCGTCGACGACGCCAAATACACCGAGTTCGCGGGTCCGGTGAAGGTCGACGCAAAGGGCGAATGCATCGACTGGGGCGGCCTCATCGGTGACGACCAGTCGCAGGTATTCCGAGTGCACTGCGGCTGAATGACATACCCACCCGATGGATCGGGGCTGATCTCGACGTGGGCAGCTGGTCCCGTCTATTTCGCAACGCCGTGGCCTGACGCCCACGCCTCGCGAGCGGATTCCGATGCTCACTCGTTCGCCCAGTGGAATACTCACCCCTGCTCCCACCGAAAGGCGCAAGGGTGAGTATTCCATGTGTATGCCGCAGCTCTTCCCGAGCATTGGGGTGATCGTGCGGCATCCTCGCTGTTGATCGCAGGATGGCTGTTCGAGCGCCGACTCATCGGCGTCGAAGACATAAAGAAAAGGCGGTCCGACCAAACATCGTCGTTCCTCGCCGTCGGGTGATCACCGCAGATCAGTTGGCTTTCCATGGCCGTAGTTTCTCCGGATTGCGGATCGCCCAGATGCGAGTGATCCGGCCGTCGGCGATGTCGAAGGCGTAGACCGACACGATGGTGTCGGCGAGCTGCGCCACCAGGCCGGGTTGGCCGTTTACCGTGCGCTCGAGCAGCGTCACCTCGGGGGCTCGGGCGGCGATTTCGATCCAGGCGCGGGCGATCTGCTCGCCGCCGGTGATCGGGCGGCGGAAAGCCGGAGCCAGACCGCCGCTGTCGGCGGTCGCGGTCGCCCGCGGATCGAGCAAACCGATCAGTGCCTCGATATCCCGCGTCTCCCAGGCCCGTTTGAAGTCCCTCACCACCTCGGCGCGCTGGGTGCTCGGCGGGTGCTGCGATGTAGCGATGCGGCGGCGGGCACAGGAAGCGAGCTGGCGGCAGGCCGCGGGGGTGCGCCCGACGATGTCGGCGACCTCGGCGAAGGAGTAGCGGAAGACGTCGTGCAGGACAAACGCCACCCGCTCGGCCGGCGTCATGGAATCAAGCACGACGAGGAAGGCCATACTGATCGACTCGTCGAGGGTGACCCGGTCGGCGGGATCGGCGGGGGCGGGACCACCGAGCCATTCGGAACGGTCGGGTACCGGCTCCGGTATCCATTCGCCGACGTACCGTTCCCGCCTGGCTCGCGCCGACCCGAGCAGATCGAGGCAGATGCGGCCGGCGACGGTCGTCAGCCAAGCGCCGGGCGCTGCCACATCCTGCCGCTGCCGCTCGGATAAGGCGTACCAGCGTGCGTAGGTCTCCTGCACCGCATCCTCGGCTTCGGCCAGCGAGCCGAGCAGCCGGTAGGCGAGATTGATCAGCTGACGGCGTTCGCTGATCACCGAGCGCAGGTGCGGTTCGGTCATGGTCGGCTCCTTCGGTCGATGCGGCCCTCACCTAATTGACGAAACAGCGACCCGAACTGTGAGACGGCCTGACATTCCGGCCGGCTGCGTCGTCGGAAGGTCGTGACACTTTCAGCAGAGCAGGAGTTCCGGACATGATCAGAATCGGCATCATTCTCGGCAGTACCCGGCCCAACCGCAACGGT